>NZ_AP025284.1:0-4804482 GCF_024347255.1 Amphritea atlantica
AATCTGTTATTAACTCATATTAAAGTAATAAAAACAGATAGATACTCTGTTGATAGGTCTGAATATTAACTGTTTTTAAAGTATGGATAGTTTTTTGCATCGCCCCGCTGTTTCCCGCGCAAACTGTGGAATCTTTGCTAATTGTTTGAAAAACCAGCAGAAAAGAATTAGCAACAGATTGCGTCTAACTGTGGATAAGCGGGCGTTTAAAGGGTATTATCTGCTATTATTTTTTACGTTTACGGTCTTGTTCTCGGTCACTCAACAGCAGTGAAAACAGAGGATGTTTAAGGATTAGCTATGTCGGCTGAGTTGTGGGAACAGTGTCTTCAGAATCTTCAGGATGAGTTCCCCTCCCAACAATACAATACCTGGATCAGGCCTCTGAAGGTGTCACCAGAGTCTGATACCGGGCTGGTTTTGCTGGCACCGAACCGGTTTGTTAAGGACTGGGTGAGCGATAAATACCTTAACCGCATCCGTGAGATCGTCAACACGGTCAGTGGTGATATCGCAGCCAAAGTCAGTATCGATATCGCAGGCCGCGCCAATGGTTTCTCTCAGCGCCCTGCCCGCCCTGCACCACCGCCGGCACCGGCTCGTCGTCCGGCCAACCGCTTCGATGATTCCGGGTCGTTCTCCTCTGGCTATGATAATCAGGGCAACTTTGATTCCCAGGCTAACTTTGACTCTCAAGGCAGTTTTGATTCCCAGAACAGCTTTGATAATCGGCCTCAGGCTGCTTCACGACCTCAACCGGTGGAAGAAAATGCTCCGCAGCAGCTGGCAATTGATGACAGCAGCTTTCAGCCGATCAACCACCGTGAAATTATTGTGCCCCCTTCTGCCCAGTCAGGCTCGTCACGCAGTGTCGATGTTGAGGGTAGCGTGCGCCATCAGTCCAATCTGAACCAGTCGTTTACCTTTAACTCCTTTGTTCAGGGTAAGTCCAACCAACTGGCGCTGGCGGCGGCTCAGCAGGTGGCCGATAACCCCGGTGGTTCGTATAACCCTCTGTTTATCTACGGTGGTGTCGGTCTGGGTAAAACCCACCTGATGCATGCGGTGGGGATGGAGATGTTACAACGCAATCCGAAAGCGAAGATTGTCTACCTGCATTCTGAGCGGTTTGTGGCGGACATGGTAAAGGCGTTGCAACTGAATGCGATCAACGATTTTAAGCGTTATTACCGCTCTGTAGATGCTCTGCTGATCGATGATATTCAGTTTTTTGCCGGTAAGGAGCGTTCCCAGGAGGAGTTTTTCCACACCTTCAATGCGCTGCTCGAGGGTGGCCAGCAGATGATCCTCACCAGTGACCGCTATCCGAAAGAGATCAACGGTGTTGAGGAGCGGCTGAAATCCCGCTTTGGCTGGGGTCTGACCGTGGCGATTGAACCGCCGGAGCTGGAAACCCGGGTGGCGATTCTGATGAAAAAGGCAGAAGAGGCCCAGGTGCGTCTGCCGGATGACTCCGCTTTCTTCCTGGCGCAGAAGATCCGCTCCAACGTCCGTGAACTTGAAGGGGCGTTGAAACGGGTGATTGCCAATGCCCATTTTACCGGAAATGCGATCACCACACCTTTTATTAAAGAATCACTGAAAGACCTGCTGGCATTGCAGGATAAACAGGTTAGTATTGATAACATTCAGCGGGTTGTAGCCGATTACTATAAGATCAAAGTATCGGACCTGCTTTCGAAACGACGCAGTCGTTCTGTGGCACGGCCAAGACAGGTCGCTATGAGCCTGTCTAAAGAGCTGACCAATCACAGCTTGCCTGAGATTGGCGATGCTTTTGGTGGACGGGACCACACCACAGTACTGCATGGTTGCCGTAAAGTAGCTTCGCTGCGTGAGACCGATACGGATATAAGAGAGGATTATCAGAATCTGTTGCGTCATCTGACCGCGTAGCAGGCTGATCAATTAAGGGTAGCAAAAAGATGAAATTTGTTATTTCGCGAGAAGCGCTAATTAAACCACTGCAACTGGTTGCAGGTGTTGTGGAACGTCGTCAGACACTGCCAGTGCTTTCCAACATTCTGCTGGTTGCAGAGGGTGATCAGCTGTCGATGACCGGAACCGATCTGGAAGTTGAACTGGTGGGCCGGGTGCAGCTGGATGAACCGGCTGAAGCGGGTTCGATCACCGTGCCGGCACGTAAACTGATGGATATCTGTAAATCCCTGCCGGATTCAGCCCAGATCGAACTGACTCTCACGGGTCAGAAGATGGTGATCAAAGCGGGACGCAGCCGTTTTACTCTCTCTACCCTGCCGGCGGCTGAGTTCCCCAATGTTGAAGACAGTCCTGAATCGTTTGAGCTGAATGTTCTGCAAAGTCAGCTGCGCCATCTGATCGATCAGACCGGTTTCTCTATGGCCCAACAGGATGTCCGTTACTACCTTAACGGGATGCTGCTGGAGATCACCGAGAACAGCCTGCGCGCGGTGTCTACCGATGGTCACCGTCTGGCGACCAGTGTTGCACAGGTCGATACCAACGGTCCGGCAAACCATCAGTTTATCGTGCCCCGTAAAGGTATCCTCGAACTGGCCCGTCTGCTGCAAAGCGGCGATGATCAGGTAAAACTGGTGGTCGGTGCCAACCATATCCGCGCTCACGCTGGTGATTTCACCTTCACCTCTAAGCTGGTTGATGGCAAGTTCCCCGATTATCAGCGCGTTATTCCACAGGGTGGCGACAAGTTTATGCTGGGCACCCGTCAGGAGCTGCGCCAGGTATTCAGCCGGATTGCGATTCTGTCGAACGAAAAATACCGTGGTGTGCGTCTGTCGCTGACCAGCGGTTATCTTCAGGTGATGGCCAACAACCCGGAGCAGGAAGAAGCGGAAGAAACCGTTGCTGTGGATTATGAAGGCGATACCCTGGAGATCGGTTTCAACGTTAACTACCTGCTGGATGTGCTGTCGATTGTCAGCTCTGAGGTGGTGCGCTTTACCCTGGCTGACTCTAACAGCAGTGCGCTGATTGAGGGGCTGGACGATGCCAACTCTCTCTACGTTGTTATGCCGATGCGGATGTAATTCTGTTAGGGGGCCACAGGCCCCCTTCCTATACCTCCCCTCCTTATATAGCCGATATGCCGATAACCCAACTCAATATTCGTGCGGTTCGCAATCTCAGCGACCTCAGTCTCGCGCCTTCACCCAGTATCAATATTATTCACGGTGCCAATGGCAGCGGTAAAAGCAGTGTGCTTGAAGCGATCCACCTGCTGGGTCTGTGCCGTTCGTTTCGCACCAATAAGCTCAACCATCTGATCCAGACCGGTTCACAGCGCTGCACCGTGTTTGCTCAGCTGGATGCGATGGGTAGTGGCGTCAGTCAGCCCCTGGGAGTGGAGCGCAATCTGGAGAGCGATTGCCGCATCCGCTATGCCGGCAATAACATCGATATCACCACCCTCGCCGAGCTGTTACCGATCCAGGTGATCAACTCAGAAACCTTCATGATTCTCGAAGGTAGTCCGGCCATCAGGCGGCAATTTCTCGACTGGGGCTCATTTCACTCAAATCCTGAATTTATAAGGCTTTGGCGTGGTTTCAGACGGGTATTAAAACAGAGAAATTCTCTGCTGAAATATGGTAAAATCGAGCAACGGATTCGGGTGGTCTGGGACCAGGAATTTATTAGCTACGCGGAGCAGCTGAATACGCTTCGCGAACTGTATATTGAAGCATTAAAACCCGAATTTGATCTGATCCTTGCTGACCTGCTTGAGGGCATCAGCATCGATCTGAGTTTTAGTCCCGGTTGGGACAAAAAACGTGGCCTGGATCAGGTGTTGGATGAAAACTTTGAACGCGATCTGCGTCAGGGTTACACCAGTGCCGGTCCGCAACGGGCCGACCTGCGGCTTAAGGTAGATGGCCACACCGCGTCAGAACGTCTCTCAAGGGGGCAGAAAAAGGTGGTGGTGAGCGCCCTTAAACTGGCGCAGGGAGTTTTATTTTACAAATTGAACAGTCGGGCCTGTATCTATCTGATCGATGATTTACCGTCAGAGCTGGATCAGCACCATAGCCGACTGTTCTGTAACTATTTAGAAAAAACAGCCAGTCAGTGCTTTATCACCTGTGTTGATAAGGATGCTTTGACGGAGTACTGGTCAGAGCCAGCCGGGTTACGTTTTTTCAACATACAAGACGGGTGCCTGTAGCGCCCGGAAAGCAAGCCAGGAGAACTGAATGAGCGTCGAAAATCAGGAATACGATTCTTCCAGTATTAAAGTCCTAAAGGGACTGGATGCGGTTCGTAAGCGCCCGGGAATGTATATTGGCGATACGGACGATGGTACTGGTCTGCATCATATGGTTTTCGAGATTGTTGATAACTCGATCGATGAGGCGCTGGCCGGTCACTGTAGTGAGATAAAAGTGACGATCCATGGCGATAACAGCGTCACGGTGTCAGACAACGGCCGGGGTATTCCGACTGAACTGCATGAAGAGGAAGGGGTATCGGCGGCCGAAGTTATCATGACGGTACTGCATGCCGGCGGTAAGTTCGATGATAACTCCTATAAAGTCTCCGGTGGTCTCCACGGTGTGGGTGTCTCAGTAGTTAACGCCCTCTCTGCCGAGCTGAGACTGACTATCCGCCGCAGAGGCGATGTCTATGAGCAGACCTACCGCCACGGTGTTCCCGATGAGCCGCTGAAAGTGGTTGGTCAGACAGAAACCTCCGGCACCTCAGTGCGCTTCTGGCCCTCTGAAGATACCTTCCACAACCAGCTCGAGTTTAAATTCGATATCCTGGCGAAACGCCTGCGGGAGCTTTCCTTCCTCAACTCCGGTGTGGCTATCCGGCTTAAGGATGAGCGCAGCGGTGAAGAGGAGCTGTTTGCCTATGAAGGGGGGCTGAGCTCCTTTGTTGATTTCCTCAACACCAACAAAACCCCCGTTAACAAGATGTTCCATATCAATGTTATGCATGAGAATGGTGTTGGCGTTGAAGTGGCGATGCAGTGGAACGACAGCTATCAGGAAAATATCCACTCCTTTACCAACAACATCCCTCAGCGTGATGGTGGTACTCACCTGTCCGGTTTCCGGACCGCCCTCACCCGTGCCCTGAACAACTATATCGAAGCGGAAAAGCTCAATAAGAATGCTAAAGGCGCCACCACCGGTGATGATTGCCGGGAAGGTCTCACCGCCATCGTATCGGTTAAAGTGCCCGACCCTAAGTTCTCCTCCCAGACCAAGGACAAACTGGTCTCCTCTGAGGTGAAAACTGCGGTTGAGCAGGCGATGTATGAGCAGCTTAACGATTACCTGCAGGAAAACCCTCAGGACGCCAAAGCGGTTGTATCGAAGATGATCGATGCTGCCCGTGCCCGGGAAGCGGCGCGTAAAGCCCGTGAGATGACCCGCCGTAAAGGTGCCCTGGATATCGCCGGATTGCCCGGCAAGCTGGCCGACTGTCAGGAGAAAGATCCGGCCCTTTCTGAAATCTACCTCGTGGAGGGTGATTCTGCGGGTGGTTCAGCCAAACAGGGCCGCAACCGTAAATCGCAGGCGATTCTGCCGCTGAAGGGTAAGATCCTCAACGTCGAGAAAGCCCGTTTTGACAAGATGCTGGCCTCAGCCGAAGTCGGCACTCTGATTACCGCACTGGGCACCGGTATCGGCCGGGAAGAGTTTAACGCCGACAAACTGCGTTACCACTCCATCATTATCATGACCGATGCCGACGTGGATGGATCACACATCCGCACCCTGCTGCTCACCTTCTTCTTCCGGCAGATGCCAGAGATTATCGAGCGCGGCCATGTATTTATCGCCCAGCCGCCTCTGTATAAGATCAAAAAAGGTAAGCAGGAGCAGTATCTGAAAGATGATGATGCGCTGGAAAACTACCTGCTGCAGGGCGCGCTGGAAGGCGCATCGATGCATGTGAATGCCGATGCTCCACCAATCAGCGGCACCGGTCTGGAAGAGATTGTTAACCGTTATCGCGCCGTTGATAAGATGCTTATCCGTCTCTCCCGCCTCTATCCTGAGCCGATTCTGCGGCAGATGGTCTATACCACTCGCCTGACACAGGATGATCTGAAAGATGAACAGAAGGTTGCCGAATGGATCGATCAGGTCTGCGATGGACTGGGTGACCATCTGGATGGTGGTGATGTCTACACCTCCTCCGCTGCTGAGGATATGGAGCACCAGGGCATCTTCCTGCCCAGCGTAAAAGTGATTCAGCACGGCGTTAGCCATCACTACACCTTTGACCAGGCATTCTTCGAGTCCCGCGATTACAACGCGCTGACCAGTCTGGGTGACACCCTAGACGGACTGCTGGAAGAGACCGCCTACTTTAAACGTGGCGAACGCACCCTGCCCACCTCCAACTTTACCACCGGTCTTAACTGGCTGATGGAACAGTCCAAACGCGGCTACTACATCCAGCGCTATAAGGGACTGGGCGAGATGAACCCGGAACAGCTATGGGAAACCACCATGGACCCGGAACAGCGCCGTATGCTGCGCGTCACCATCGACGACGCCATCGCTGCAGATATGCTGTTCACCACCCTGATGGGCGATGAAGTAGAGCCGCGCCGTGACTTTATCGAGACCAATGCGTTGAATGTGTCCAATCTGGATATTTGATGGGTGTTGTCATTTAGGGTGACATAAACGAAGAAGCAGCCGAAATGGCTGCTTTTTTATGTCTGAAAATTACTTGTGTTTGTGCAAACTTAATATCGAATAATAATCTAAAAACCGCCCACTGCCTGGTCGGCCTCGCCAACTTCCCTGCGCGTTTTCTTTTCCAAAAGCATGGGAAAACTTCAATCCTCGGTTTCATAGAGGGGATCATCAACGTGCGAGATAGTTGATTCGGCTAATTGAGTCGATTTCTCTTTGAGGTACTCTTAGGTAAAAGGGCTTTGACCCCTTTTAATTTCTCTCCTCCGTTATTGCTTTATCTCTGTGCCCTCGGTGTCCTCTGTGGTGAGTTTAGTGCGGTGTTACCACCTAATGAAAGGGTCAAGATCAATAAGCTGATCAATCGGCTCAGATACGCTGAACTCACTCGTTCATGAGTTACTGTGTTTGTTACAACACTAAAAATAAGCTATCTATTATTTTTTTGCTATTTATAGTCTAAAAATAAGCAATAATTTACATATTGCTTTGACTTATCTATTATTACTTATAAATTGTCTTTAGATTAGTCTAAAAATAAGCAAGGGGTTATGTTCTGATGAGCGATACGAAACTCTCTAACGCTGAAGTCCAGTCTTTCCTGACCGACTTGGGGGTGCTTTATGAGAAGCAGGCTGCTGAACTCTCATTGCTTCGTCAGCAGCAAGACTTCAAACCAATTGAGTCTTTAGCTGAAGTCGTTAAACAAGCCAGGAAGGATCAGGGCGTGACGATAGAGGATCTTGCTACCTATAGTGGCGTATCTCATATGACCATTTCAAAAATTGAAAAGGGTCAGACTAATGTGAAGGCTGAGCTTATGATCGCAGTATTGGCTGCGCTGGGTAAAAAGCTATGGGTAGGATAGCAATTGTATTTTTTAACGCTCAAGTGGCTGGTGAGCTGAGAGAAATAGACGGTGGTGGTTTTGAGTTTCAATACAAGCCTGACTATTTTGCTGACGGGGCTCCTCTCTCATACAGGCTACCTCTGCAGCAAGAGCCGTTTAAGTCTGATGTATTGTTTCCTTTTTTTGAAAATTTGGCAGCTGAGGGTTGGATGAAAGAGGTTCAGTCAGTCAACCAGAAAATTGATGAAAGAGACACGTTTGGACTGTTGTTGCAAAACGGAGATGATTTAGCCGGAGCCGTAACGTTGAAGGAAGCTCAGCCATGACACACTGTTATATCTCGTTAGAAGCGCTGGCGAGTAGCAATAAAAATCCGCTGATGAAAGATGTTGCGGCTAAGGCCTTTTATGGTTCCGACAAAGTTTCGGCGGCTTTAGGTGTTTCTCGATAGGCGTTTTTTCAAAAAGGTCGCCAGTTCACTAAAGGCATGTCCATTTCCGGGGTTCAGCAGAAACTTTCATTGAAAGTAGATTCTGATACGTCAGCCTTAGTACCAACAACAAGTGATGGCGAGTATATATTAAAGCCGTCCCCCGATGGTTTAGAGGCCTGTGCTGAAATGGAGCACCTTTGTATGGGCATTAGCCGTGCGATGGGAATAGAGACCGCTGAGTCTGGTTTGGTTGAGTTTTCAGATGGAGAAAAAGCATATATCACCAAGCGATATGATCGGACCTCAACAGGGAAGTTGCATCAGGAAGATCTCTGCTCCCTTTCAGACCGTTTAAAAGATGATAAGTATGACAGCTCGTATGAAGCTGCCGGGGTACTGCTGAGGACAGTGACTGGAAATAAAATGGCCGTGCAGAACGAATATTTTAAGAGGGTTCTGCTTTCTTATCTGGTTGGTAATGACGATCAGCACTTAAAGAACTTCAGCGTTATTCGGCAGCCCGATAACAAAGGCCTTACCTACGATAGGTTAACTCCGAATTACGATATCTTGTGCACAGCGTTTTATCCGACGGATGGCATTGGCCAGTTGGCGATGCCTTTATTAGAAAGTGAAAAGGAAGGAGTTTTTTCTGAGGCTCATGACTATTTTGGTTACTACACCAAGCAGGACTTCATGATGTTAGCTGAAAAGATAGGCCTGAGATCTGTTGCTGCTGAGAAGGCAATAAAATCATTCGGGAAGAAACTAGGGCTGGCTAATCAACTGATTGATAGATCCTATGTTCCGGAACATCTCAAGGAGAAGATGAAAGATTTGCTGGCGCTCAGATATAGAGCTATTTGTGCTGAAAAACCTCAATCAAATGAGTAGCTTTAATCATACTGAGCGTGGCCCTTCTCCGTTAGAGCTTTATCTCTGTGCCCTCGGTGTCCTCTGTGGTGAGTTTAGTGTAACGATACTCGCCTGCCTACCGGTTATCCCATTACCAGCCTCCCCCGCTTTTCTGCCAGCCCAATAGTTACCCTGCAGCCAGAGTTAAACAGTAAGTAGTCATTTTCCACACCATCGGAGAAGATAACCCCATTCTCCGGCATCATGGATTCTAAACTCAGTGGTTTGTTCAGGCTTACCTCGCCAAACACTAATGAGGTGGATGAGGTTCGGCTGGGGAAAGGTTCCCGCACGGCAAATTGCAGTTTCTGTGCGCTCCAGTCAAACCCACCCTGTAGAGGGTGGTTCTGAGTGCCGGTTTCTTTCATGACACCAACAGCACCGGCCAAGACGGACGCAAACCAGCCGGTAGAGCCAAACCCTGTGGAGACGATGATTCCCGACGAGGATTGCTGTTCCGTCTGCCCGTCCCAGGTCAGGGAATAACGGGCTGAGGTGTGACTTTTTGGCCCGATAAACAGATCATTGATGGCTAACAGGGTTTGGCCATCATTGGTTCGCGCCTGCGCAAAGGTGATCTCATTAACGGTAGATTGTCCTTTGCTGACGGTGCTGATGACACTGTCCAGGTCTTTCGTTTCGAAAGGCAGCAGGATGCCATCCCAGCGCTGAGGATCGGGGTTGATGGCGATGACCGGCTGTCCGTCGAGGTACTTCAGGGTGTTTGCCACCAGACCGTCCTGACCAATCACCACGACCACATCATCTGGCCCGAACTGGAAGCTGGGCAGGTATTGACGGCTGAGGGACTGAAACCGCCCACGGGCTTTTAATACCTGCTCGATCTCCTGTACGCGCTGTCGGTAAAGATCATGCTCGGCCAGATAGTCACTGGGATCAGCCTGATTGTGTTCGAGGTAGAATTGCGCCTGAGGCCAGGTATTAAACCGCCCTACCAGCTCTTCAAGCCTTGTTTTGCGCCATACCAGGACATAGCGGGTTTGATTTGTCGTAGTCATTATCCGGCCTTTTTCATCAGTTGAGAGAACAGATCTGGAGAGATATTTAACTCACCAATTTTCGCGGCGTTTTGTGCTAAAGAATCGAAAGCAAAGGCGAACAGCTGATCGGCCTGCATGTTGCTCATCGCCATGGCTTTGAGGCTTTCCACGGGGATGCTTTGATAGGCTTTCAGTTGCGCTTCAATCGCGTAGGCCTGTGTTTCCGCTTCAATCTTGCCGTTTTTAGCATTCAGTTGTACCAGCTGGATTCGCTGACTTTCTGCTTCGATATCGGCCTGAAGTCTCTCTTGTTCGATCTCTTTTCTGGCCCTCATCAGGTTGCGCTCGTTGGTAACCTGCTCCTGTTTAATTTCCTGCTCTTTTTTCTGCACTTCCAGATCGGTTTGTAACTCGGCTTCCCGGATGGTTCTTTCCTGTTCCACCGCGGCTTTCCGGCGCAGATAGATGGCGTCATCCGCTTCTTTGAGAATCGACTCCCGGGCTTCCGCTTCCAGTGCCCGGACGGTTTCCGGCGCGGGAGTAATGCCGGTGATACTCAGATCCACCACCTCGATGCCCAGGGTCTGCAGTGCTGGTTCAACTGCCAGCCCCTGCTGAGTGTTCGTCATGAGTTGTTTCGTCAGTTTCAGGGCTTCTCTTAGTTTGACGGCCTGTATATCTGCCTGAAAGCGGTTTTGTACGAAGCGGATCATGCGATCATCTAAGCGCAAAGGGTCTTCTGTTGTATAACGGTTTTCTCTGGGGCTCACGGTGTAGTTCATCACCTCCGCCAACTGGTCGGGGTTAACAATGCGATAACTCAGCTGCCCCTGAACCCGCACCTCCTGGAAGTCTTCTGTCTGTAGGTTGAAGATAAATGAGGCTTCCTGCACGCTGGTCGGCACACAGGCAATGGAGGCTGTCGCCGGGTTATACCAGAAACTGATGCCCTGGCCTTTTCGGCGGACTTTACCGTTGGCTGTTTTAATGGCGTACGTTGCTGCGTCGGCTTTAAAGAATTTAATTCCAAACATGATTATCTCTCCTTCAATATAGTGTCTTTATGTCACTAATATAAATAGTGGCTTATGGTCACTTATTGTGTCAAGCACTAAGTGACAAAAAGACACAAATTAATTAGAATGGCGTTATCCCCTTCTAAACCCTAAAGCAGCCTGAATATGTCAGAACAATCAGTAATGGATGAAGCAACTTACCTGCAGCAATATGACCCAAAGCAGTTCGATAGCCCTTTGGTAACCGTCGATGCTGCACTGTTTACCTATCATGATGGCGTGTTAAAGGTGTTGCTGGTGGAACGGGCGAGTCATCCAGAGCTGGGCAAATGGGGGTTACCGGGGGGATTTATCGATGTCCATCGGGTGGCTGATCTGACACAGGCTATTAATGGTGTCATTGAGGATAAAACCGGAATAACTGCGCCCTACCTTGAGCAACTGGCCAGCTATGGCAACAACCAGCGTGATAAACGGGGCTGGTCGGTTACGGTCAGTTATACCGCGCTGATGGCTTATCAGGCCTGCGAGGTCAGAATAGCAACGGTGGCTGATGCGCAATGGGTTGATGTTGAACAACTGCCGGAGATGACACTGGCGTTTGATCATATGACGATCATTGAGGCTGGTCGTGAAAGGCTAAAGCAAAAAGCGCTCTACTCTATCGTGCCCGCTTATGCCCTGGCGGAGGAGTTTACTTTTCCTGAGTTGCAGCACCTGCATGAGCTGCTCATTGGCAAACCGTTGCAAAAACGCTCGTTTCGTCGCCGTATTGAACAGGCAAACCTTTTGGAGGATACCGGTAAGTTCCGAAAAGACGCCGGGAGACCGGCTATTTTATACCGGCTTGCCGCAGATGCTGAGCAATACCGTTTTGTGCGAAACCTGGAAGATTAAGTCGGTTCATTATTCCTGGCGTAGCTGAGCTTCTCTATGTTTGCCATAACCCGGAATAGTTTTTGCTCTTTCCTCTGTTGACCGCGTTTGTGGGTGACAAATGGTCCGGTTTTGTTCTGTAAGGCACAAAATCAGCGTAGATTCGTTGAATAACTTACAGCCTTTCCAGGCTATTTCCCCGGTTTTTATCTGACTATTCAGTCGGGCCATCGTGGTCAAAGATGTGGTGGAAGCCCTGTTGTAGCTGCCACAGACTAATAATTACAGGAGAAATTGATATGGCTAAGTTCTATGTGGAAACGGGTGCAAATGCGGCGGGTGAGTTTGTGGTGCATAACGAGACCTGTGCTTCCCTGCCTGACAAAGAAAAACTGCTTTACCTGGGCTCGCGCAGTAACGCTGCTGCGCCGTTGAATGAAGCGGCGATGTATCAGTGTGCGCCTTCCGCGCCCTGCCCTGAATGCATTACCAGCTAATAGGTTAATCTCAATGATAAAAGCCCGCAGTTGCGGGCTTTTTGTTGGCTTTTCCTCCCCCGTTAGCGTTTTATCTCTGTGCTTCCGGTGTCCTCTGAGGTGAATTTAGTGGGGTGACCCCCCTGTTTTATGCCGCTTTACTCATCACTCATAAACCCCATCAGATGAAGCAGACTGGTGAATAGATTAAAGATCGACACAAACAGTGTGGTTGTCGCCATGATGTAGTTGGTTTCACCACCGTGGATGATGTTGCTGGTTTCGTAGAGGATGAGACCCGACATTAACAGCACAAACATGGCGGAAACCACCAGAGACAGCGCGGCTATTTCAAAGAAAAACGCGCCGATACCGGCCAGGAACGCCACCAGAATGCCGACCGTTAAAAAACCGCCCATAAAGCTGAAGTCTTTATTGGTGGTGACAACATAGGCTGACAGGCCGAGGAAGATAACCCCGGTTGCCGCCATGGCATTCATGATGATCTGTCCGCCGTTTGGCAAGCTCATATAGGCACTCAGTATCGGTCCCAGGGTTAGCCCCATAAATCCGGTCAGTGCAAATACGCAGACGATGCCTAAACCGCTGTTACGAAACTTCGAGGTGGCGAACAGCAAACCGAAGTAGCCAACCAGGGTAATAATGATACCTGGATGTGGAAGATTCAGGGCCATGGAGAGGCCTGCGGTCGCGCCACTGAACAGCAGTGTCATCGACAACAGCATATAGGTGTTTTTAAGCACCCGGTTCTGGATGCGGGTTGAGTCGGAGCCCGCAGCATATGCCGGGCTTGAGCTGATAGGCTTGTCCATTAGTGTTCTCCTGCTACAGACAAATATTCGTCGTATTCTGTTTCTGTCCCCAGCTGCGATTCGTTGAGCAACCTGTTTTTGGGACGGATGCCCTTGCTGCGTGTGCGAGCCAGGCGTCGTGTAAGAGTTCTGCTGGCCCGTGAGGCGGCGCTATCAATCGCCTCCTGCCAGTTTTGCCGCACATCGTCTATGACGATATCGCGCTGCCCTGCGATCAGGATGCGTACCTGGCAGCGCTTATCTTCGCCCCCTCGCGGGCCATTAATATCGGAAAGAGTGACATTAATTTGATTTGTCTGGTCATATCGTGATGCCAGTGCAAACGTCATCCGCCGGCGGACATACTCTTCCAGCCCTTTTTTTATAGAAACATGGCGAACCTTCAGATTAATTTTCATCTTGCTCTCCTGCATTCTGGTAGGGATATAGTGCATTGAGGTTTTATCTTAGGGCCAGAAAACAGCAAGTAATATTCGAATTAAATATAAAAATAGATCGAAAAAACCGATCTTATGATTGAAATGGTTTAACTTCAGGCGGTTACACTGCTTCCTGCTGTTGTAGGAGACGCGCCCCCGCGGCGAGTGTTTTATCGCCCTTAAAAAGGGCTCCTACAGATACAGCCATTGTCGGATGCTGGTGTGGGAGGCGCGCCCTCGCGGTCAGTGTTTTATCGCCCTTGAAAAGGGCTCCTACAGATGTAGCCATTCTAGGATGTTGGGTGGGAGGTGCGCCCTCGCGGCGAGTGTTTTATCGCCCTTGAAAAGGGCTCCTACAGATGTAGCCATTCTAGGATGTTGGGTGGGAGGTGCGCCCTCGCGGCGAGTGTTTTATCGCTCTTAAAAAGGGCTCCTACAGATGCAGTTATTGTAGGATGCTGTTGTGGGAGGTGCGCCCTCGCGGCGATTGTTTTATCGCTCTTGAAAAGAGCTTCGACAGATACAGCCATTGTAGGATGCTGGTGTGGGAGGCGCGCCCTCGCGGCGATTGTTTTATTGCCCTTGAAAAGGGCTTCTACAGATACAGCCATTGTAGGATGCTGAAGCCCGCTTCCGCGGGCTTTTTGCTGGCCGGAACAGGCTTAATGGTCAAAACTGCCCGGGTCGGCCAGCTGTTCGGTCATCTTGTTGAGTTGCTCCACGGACAATGTTTCATCATAGACTCCGGCCGCCACCTGAATGCCGGTGGAGAACGCCAGATCAGCGGTCACAGCGTAACTTAATTTACGCGATGTCTGCCCCGCCCCTGGCCGGGTCCACTGATATTCAACCCAGCCGCCGTTTTTATGTTTTGCGGCGTCGCACAGCTCCTTAAAGATAAACTTGCCGTTGTTGTCGGTGACCTGCATGATCGGCCGTCCCACCAGATCCGGGCGCATTGGGTGGGCGACCATCCGGTCAAGCCGGCAGTCAAAGGCAAACACATAGCTGTCTTTCCATACCCAGGGTCCATCGGCATTGTTCAGTGATGGAATGGCCGAGGCCCCCTTGGTTTGCAGCACCTTGGCTGCACTCCACACTTTGGTGACCACTTCATCAGGGGTGGCGGCACCTTCATCGGCAGCGGCGGCAGTGCAGAGAACGGTCGTGATGGTAACGGTGAGCGCCAGCAGCGCCTGTCGGGTCTGTTTGCGAATAGAATACATGATGATCTCCTCTCAGGCTTTGATCCAGGGGTTGCCGACCGGCAGAATGCTGCGACCATAGACGTCAGCAAAAATAACATGCGCCATCATATACCAGGCAGCCAGTGCCGTAGCCATCAGTTCATAGCCCGCTACGACGGTGAGTTGTGGATAGCCGAAGTGAGCCAGATCCAGCAGGATAAAACCGATCAGCAGCAGTGTGAAAGTGGTGGCCATCGCGCCGTGAATACGCAAGGCACCAATCCACAGAATGGCGGTGAACAGCGTCCAGGCTACCAGAAACCAGCCAATATCGGTTTTACTGGAGACGTAGATGTTGAACTGGTTACCGATCAGCAGTAGCGCCAGTGAGATCCAGAACGCGCCATAGGCGGTAAAGGCGCAATAGCCAAAGTTGTTGCCGGTCGATTTTTCCTGAAAGCCGGCGATCATCTGCGCCAGGCCGCCAAAGATCAGCCCCAGCCAGATCACCGGACCGATCCCCATCCAGCCAACATTGTGAAACTGCAGCACCATTGTTGTCAGTCCAAAGCCCCCCAGCCCGACGACAGCTGGGTTTCCCTGCTTCTGTTGTTCCATCAGTTCTCTCTCCTTTATCCATTAATTTTGTATGGTTATTGTGCGACCATCTTATGGACTATCCCCGGCAGAGCAATGATACCTATGGCTAGCATTCTGCATTCCATTGATATCTGTCATGTTTGGCGCGGGCTAACCTGAAACAGAGCGCTGTATCAGCAGCCTGACAGGTTATCCGGGCGTGTTGTAAACAGGACAGTGAACGACATTTTTTCTGTTATATTTCGCAGAATTGTCAGCAAGCTAACAAAATAAAAATAAGATAATCCTTTATTTTCAGTTAGTTAAAGAATGGCATTTCTTATGCAGTACGCTATGTAGTGATACCTAATAACGGTTGTTATCTGCCGCTGCCGGATTTGTCCGGTACCGTTGCTCTGGCGATTAGCGGGCCAGATGGGGCAGCGACAGACCACCGTTAGGACAGGGGGAATAAGGCTTGGTTTGTGTTTATCGCGAGAAGCGCTATATAGTTATACCTAATAGCGCTTTTGGGCGATATCATGCCAGGCCCACCGGCTTTCAGACGGTGGTGGTTGAGGAGATCAGGATGAAGACGCCGACAGGGCAGAAGCAGGACAAGGGGCCATTGATGGATCGTGGCCGTAAATATGACCATCTGGAGTTGTTGGAGCAGATCGATGCCAGTGGCTCGATTACTGCCGCAGCCAGTCTGATGGGGATGAGTTACAAAACCGCCTGGGATGCGGTTGAAGCGATTAACAACCTGGCTGAGGCCCCGCTGGTTGAACGGCGGGTGGGTGGACGCAATGGTGGTGGTGCGGTGCTGACCGTCAATGGCCGCCGGCTGGTGTCGGCGTACCGTCGTCTCGATAAAGAACGGCAGCAGGTTTTGAATCAGCTTAATCAGGTGATGGAAGACTTTGAGGCCTACTACAAAATTATCAGGAAGTACGATTTGAAAACCAGCGCACGGAATCAGTTTTCAGGCAGAGTCAAAGCGATTAAACAGGGCGGGGTTAATGCTGAGGTGGTGCTGGATATCGGGGGCGGTGATGAGATAGTTGCTAACATCACCTGCGACAGTGTCGAACATCTGGAGCTGAAAGTGGGCGATGAAGCTTACGCCATGATCAAGTCATCCTGGGTGATTCTGACCAGTAATAACAACCTAAAAACCAGCTCCCGCAATAAACTTACCGGCAAGGTGGTTCGCTGCCATGAGGGGGCGGTTAATGCTGAGGTGATTGTTGAGCTGCCGGGGGGGAAAACCCTTACCTCGATTATTACCAATGAAAGCGTGACCGATATGGGGTTGAAAGTCGGTAGCGAGGTGACCGCGCTGATTAAATCGTCCAACGTCATCCTGGCCGTAGCCTGCTAACCGACTGAGTAAAAGGATTTAAATGATGAAACAGATATTACGTTTGATTACTGGCTGTGCTTTGCTGTTTGGTTTAGCGGTTGCCCGGGCGGAAACAGTTCAGGTCGCCACGGCGGCCAACTTTACCGCTCCTATGAAGGAGATCGCCGCAGAGTTTGAGCAGCAGACCGGCCACAGGGTGGTGCTCACCTTTGCGTCATCGGGTAAGTTTTTCGCTCAGATTCAGAACGGTGCTCCTTTTGATCTGTTTCTCTCGGCCGATGCCAGCAAGCCCCAAAAGCTTGAGGAACAGGGCTGGAGTGTCCCGGGCAGCCGCTTCACCTATGCTCAGGGATCGCTGATATTGTGGTCTTCACAGGCCGGCTTTGTGGCAGACGACAGCCCGGATATTCTCAGGTCAGACAGCGTTAAGCACTTGTCGCTGGCTAACCCGAAACTGGCACCCTATGGTGCCGCGGCAGTGGAAACGCTGCAGAAACTGGGGCTTTTTGAGCGTCTGGCTGGCAAGCTGGTGCAGGGTGAAAACATCGCTCAGGCCTATCAGTATGTGTTTTCCGGTAATGCGCAGATAGGTTTTGTGGCGCTGTCGCAGGTGATGAAAGAGGGTAAGCTGAGTGCCGGGTCGGGCTGGGTCGTGCCTGCTGATCTGTATGCTCCGATTCGTCAGGATGCGGTGCTGCTAAACCGGGGCAAGGATAATATCGCTGCAATTGCACTGCTGGACTTTCTTAAATCAGCGCCTGCTGCGGCGATTATCCGCGCATATGGCTATAAACTTTAACCTGTTCGGGAGCCCCGGCGATGTTCAGTGACGGAAATTGGGCGGCAATCTTACTGACAGTTAAGCTGGCCAGCATCGTGACTCTGCTGCTGCTGATTATCAGCACGCCGATCGCCTGGTGGCTGGCGCACACCCGTAGTCGCCTGAAATCTTTCTTTGAAGCGCTGGTAGCTCTGCCGATTGTGCTGCCGCCTTCGGTGTTAGGTTTTTATCTGCTGTTGCTGATGGGGCCGCAGGGCTTTGTGGGTCAGATTACCCAGGCGCTGGGGATCGGCACCCTGCCCTTTACCTTTGCCGGGCTGGTGGTGGCCTCGGTGTTTTACTCCCTGCCCTTTGTGGTGCAGCCGATTCAGCTGGCGTTTGAAAATATCGGGGAAAACTATCTGGAAGCGGCCGCCACCCTGCGCGCCAGTCCGTTAGACCGTTTCTTCAGCGTCGCTATGCCGCTGGCCCTGCCGGGCTTTCTCACCGGTAGCGTACTGGGGTTTGCCCATACGGTGGGCGAGTTTGGTGTGGTGTTGATGGTGGGTGGTAACATTCCCGGTGTCTCGCGGGTGGTGTCGGTACAGATCTATGATTATGTGGAAGCACTTGAGTATGGTCAGGCCCACTCTCTTGCGATTACGATGCTGCTGTTTTCCTTTGTCACCCTGCTGTTGCTCTATACCTTTAACCCCAACAGAAGAACACGCTGATGTCTGTGTGCGCCGATATTCATGCCCGATTTAAACTTAACTATGCCGGCTTTGCGCTGGATGTGGATCTGAATCTCCCATCGCAGGGGGTGACCGCGCTGTTTGGCCCCTCGGGGTCGGGTAAATCTACTCTGCTGCGCTGTATTGCGGGTCTCGAAAGAGCGGCAGGCTCGCTGACGGTGAAAGGCGAAGTGTGGCAGGATGAAAAACATTTTCTGCCAACCCATCAGCGTCCTATCGGCTATGTGTTTCAGGAAGCCAATCTGTTTCCTCACCTGAGTGTTCAAGCCAATCTCAATTATGGTTTCAAACGTCAGCCGCACCGGCATGATGGTTTCTCGCTGGATGAGATCGTTGATCTGCTGGGGATCGCGCATCTGCTGGATCGAAAGCCTGAGCGGCTTTCCGGAGGGGAGAAGCAGCGGGTTGCTATCGCCCGGGCGCTGGCGGTAAATCCCCGCCTGTTGCTGATGGATGAGCCACTGGCCGCGCTGGATCTGGCCCGTAAACGGGAGATACTGCCGTTTCTGGAAAAGCTGCATGAAGCGCTGGAGATGCCGGTGATCTATGTGACCCATGCCCCCAACGAGGTGGCCCGACTGGCGGACCACCTGGTGGTGCTGAATCAGGGACAGCTGCAGTCTGCTGGCCCACTTAATGAAACCTTCTCCCATGTGGAGCTACCACAACAGGCCAGTGATGCGGGCAGCGCGATTATCGAAGCGCAAATTACCGAACTCCAGCCACAGTGGCATCTGGCGCTGGCCAGTTTTGAGGGGGGCGAGCTCTGGATTCGCGATCTTAGTTTTAATGTCGGCCAGAAGGTGCGCTTTCAGGTGATGGCCCGGGATGTCAGCCTGGCACTGACGGCGGATCACAGCAGTAGTATCGCTAACGTGCTGCCAGCGGTGGTGGATCAGATCAGTGATGGTGACCATCCCGGTATCGCCATGGTGCGCCTGAAAATTGGCAGAAACTATATTCTCAGCCGCTTAACCCAGCGATCACTGCATAGCCTCGGGCTGAATGTGGGGGACAGCGTCTGGGCGCAGATTAAATCGGCAGCCATTGTTGAGTAACCCTCTTATCAGGGGCCTATCGTCCTCGGTTGAAAATCGGGAACTGCCCCTCCTGCTATCCGCAAACGGACGGGTTTATGAAAAGTTATCGCTGATTTAGCCCAGCAATTAAGGTAGCTTTGTTGAATGTAAGTACTCACTCCATAATTCTGTTAGCTGCCGATACTGTTGATTCAACAGCGTTCTATCTGTTGACGCAAACGATCAAATAGCGCATCATCGCAGCCATGAACCGATTCGCAACTGACAGCCGCAGCATTATTACCATCATTTCCGAGGAACTGGTGGGTTAGCGCATGTCTTAGCAAAACATAAAAAAACCCGCCCTACCGGCGGGTTTTTTTATTTCTGAAATCCGCCGCCGGGGTCTGGGTAACCGATTATTCAATCATGATTGAGATCTGGAGATCCCTGATGAACAACGCTGTTTTTACAGACAACACCACAGAGAGCTGTGATTACTACCCTGCCCTTGATGAGATCCTGACCGCGGCGCAACGCCTTAAGTCGGTGGTCACCCGTACCCCGCTGGTGCGGAGCGAAAATCTGAGCGAACGCTACGGTGCCGAGATCTATCTAAAACGGGAAGATCAACAGCTGGTCCGCTCCTATAAGATTCGCGGGGCCTATAACAAAATTGTTAGCCTGACGCCGGCACAGCAGGCACAGGGAATCGTTTGTGCCAGTGCCGGAAATCATGCTCAGGGGGTGGCCTACGCCTGCGCCCTGTTGGGGTTAAAGGCGACGATCTTCATGCCGGCACCCACGCCGGGACAGAAAGTTGAGCAGGTGCGCAAATATGGTAAAGCGCTGGTGGATGTCCGTTTAGTCGGTGACACCTTTGATGATGCCTTTCAACAGGCGATGTTGTTCTGTCATGCGGAACAGGCCACGTTTGTGCATCCCTTTGATGACCCTAAAGTGATCGAGGGCCAGGCATCTGTCGGGGTTGAGATTCTCAATCAACTGGCTGCAGTCGATGCTCAGGTTGATATGTTGCTGATGCCGGTCGGTGGAGGCGGACTGGCTTCAGGGGTGTCATCCTACTTCCGCGAGAGCTCCCCCCAGACCCGCCTGATCGGTGTTGAACCCGAGGGAGCCGCATCGATGAGTGGTTCATTAGCGGCGGGCAGTAATGAAACGCTGACTCAGATCGATAACTTTGTTGATGGTGCGGCGGTTAAACGGGTGGGTGAACGAACCTTTGAGATCTGCCGGCAGAATCTTGAACGGGTGATTACTGTGCCTGAGGGACAGGTCTGCTCCACCATGATGCAGTTATACAATCAGGAGGCGATTGTGGTTGAGCCCGCCGGAGCATTATCGATTGCGGCACTGAACAGTGTTCAGGACGAGATTCGCGGTAAAACCGTGGTCTGCGTAGTCAGTGGTGGCAACAACGATATTTTACGGACTGAAGAGATCAAAGAGCGGGCGATGCTGTTTGAGGGGCTGAAGCACTATTTTATCGTTAACTTTCCTCAGCGCGCCGGAGCCCTGCGTGAGTTTCTTGCCGAGGTACTGGGCCCTCGTGATGATATCTCCCGCTTCGAGTATTCGAAAAAGAATAACTGCGACCGCGGGCCCGCGCTGATCGGTATTGAGTTGTCCTGCAAAGAGGATCTGCAGCCGCTGCTGGCCCGAATGAGGGAGAAGCAGATCCGCTTTGAATATCTTAATGATCGGCAGGATCTGTTCCGTTTTATGGTTTGAGCGGGTCTGCTGTACCGCTCTCCTCCATCAACAAAGTGGTATATGTGATGCTTGTCAGCCGTGGCTGAGTGATTGAAGATAAAACAAACGGTTTTCGGTGATTTGGACAGGCAGAGCAGATGGAAGCGTTCTATCGGCAGTTAACAGGTTTCACAGACATAGCACAGATTGCGGATGGGCGTTTTTATCGGCCGGTACCGGATGACTGGTATGTATCGGTTGTCGATGTGCGTGGCTCCACCGAAGCGATTGAACGGGGTAACTACCGGAATGTTAACTTTATCGGCGCGGCGGCAATTACTGCCCAGCTGAATCTGGTGAACCCGGGGCTGCCGTTTATTTTTGGCGGTGACGGCGCCACGGTTCTGGTTACTGAAGCGATGCGTAATAACACCCTGAATGTGCTGCAGTCGCTGAGTTATCACGCCAGAGAGAGCTTTGCTCTGGAGCTTCATGCGGGGCTGGTGCCGGTTTCAACTTTGCGGGCGATGGGCAAAGAGCTGCAGATTGCCAAATATCTTTCCGGTGAGTTTGTTAACCAGGCGATGTTTAAAGGCGGTGGTATGACTCTGGCTGAGACACTGGTAAAAAACAGTGCAGAGTTTCGCTGTGAACCTCGTCCGGTGTTCAGCAAAACAGAGATCTTCAGCGGACTCACCTGTCGCTGGCAGCCCGTGCCTTCTGGCAACGGCGTGACGCTTTCGATATTGATTCAGCCCCGGGATGAGAATGATGCAACAGTGCTCCCCCGGGTGATTGCCAGGATAGAGCATCTGCTGGGCGGCTCTTTTGCCAGCGCGAATCCGATACGTATGGATAACGCTCGCTATCACTCGTTTCTGCATAACCTTAAGCGTCAGTTGCAGGCTTCCGATATCCGCTGTAACCGGGTATTTTTTCGCACCCTCTATGAGCTGATGATGACCGTGCCGCTGTTCAATCTTAAAGGCTTCAGATGGATACCGGGGATGCAGAGCTATGTTGATCGGGTGCCCCTGCACTGTGACTTTAAAAAATATGATGACACTCTGCGCATGGTGCTGGACTGCTCCCCTTCCGGCTATCGGGCTATAGAGGAATATCTGCAATCAGAACAGCGGTTGGGGCGGATATGTTTTGGTATCCATGTGTCGGATGCCGCGCAGATGACCTGCTATGTGGAGAGCATGAGTGATGGTGGCCATCTGCACTTTGTCGATGGAACTGATGGGGGCTATGCACTGGCGGCGAAGCAGCTGAAACAAGCCCTCAGTGATTCTGAAACGCAATCTGCCTGAGGGGTTAAAATCCTTTATGATTGTTTTTCTCAACACCGCGCGACTCAGCATCTGTTCGCGGGGGAAGCACGACCACCTTGCCGCGAGACCGCGCTGTTGGATCCGGTGATGCTTCTGTTACCACAAGGCTGTTGGGCACCTCTGTGGTGTAGTTTAACGTCTGCCTCAGGCGCCAAAGTTCATCGTGCATCATTTGCGAGATTTTGATACAGGCTGCAAGCGGTGTTTTAGAGCGGTACCTGATGGCATCGATCCGGAACTGCAGTTGCCGTAAGCGGACTCTCTCTTCAGGTTTTGCCCGGCTGATCAGTTTGTTTATCTGCCAGCGTAAATAACGCTCCAGTACCTGGGGTTTGATCTGTGCCAGCTCGCTCAGATGATCAAAATCCAGTGGCTTATATGGATGCTGCATACTTTACCCATACTTCGTTGTAAATGCGTCTGACTATAGTATGGCAGTAATGCAAGGTGACTGTGCGGTACTCTTTTTCAAGTTCATATTTTTCAAGTTCATCTTTTCAGGTTCATAGCTTCCAGATTGATCCGTTTCCAGATTGATCGTTTTGCAGATAATGATTTGAAGATTAGAGGAGCTTATTGCTTAATGCTGGCTGGAGTACTGCCCTGCTCTGTTGAATCTGGCATTGCCCGGTTTCGGCTGCTAACTTTAAGGCACAGTCTTGTGAAACGAAGGGATGCGTCAGGGGTATTTTCAGACGTAGCAGAGATTGTTTTTATTTATCTATTATAGAGAGCTCTTCAGTGAAGAAGACAAAAGCTGTGGTAATCATACTGAGTGATGAAACACATTTGCATGATGATGTTGCGCACTTTTTGCAGGCAAAGGGCCATGAGGTTGTGGTGGAGCCCGACCATTTTGGCGATTCATTAGCCCGGGAAGGCTGCAAAATTATTCTGATTGCCTATCAGAACCTGCTTGAGGGCATCGAGCGTTATAGCCAACTGGTGGCCGACTTTGGCCTCGACCGCAACCCGCATTATTCAATTGTGCTGAGTATCAGCAAGGATGTTGGTAAAGCATGTGAGCTGTGTATAAACCAGACCGTTGATAACTATTTTATTGTTAAGCCGCTTTACGATATGCACCGTTTAGCATTGCTGGTAAAACAGGCATTTGACGCCGTTGCGCATTCAGAACAGCAGTTGGCATTGACCTATATTGGTGAAGAGCTGCTGGAACATAAAAAAGCGCTCGACAGTTTTATTATCGATAATGTCGATAAAGGGGTTGAGTGCCAGACCGATACTGTCGACGCTTTTTCTGCCGCTCTGAATGAGCTGGCTAACCTGATTGCCGGGCACTCAGGCCGGAATCTGATTCTTGATCATCAAAAGATAGCGGAACAGACCCGGGAGTTGAGTGACCGTAAACTTGAGCAGATTTCAGCCTGGGCCAAAACAGTTAAAGAGGAGTATAACGAGCTGAGCCGGTTGCAGATTCCCACTGTATCCGGAAACCAGAAAAATATTGCCCTGATCAACGGTGATGCTGAGTACTCGGCATCTGTTAAACAGATTCTCACTGACACGGGTTTTAATCCGATGCTGTTTGAGAGCGCTAAAGAGGCGCTGCCAGCCATGATCTGTCAGAGACCCGATCTGGTGTTGCTTGATTATGAGACGTCTGGGCTGGATGTCCTGAAAGTGCTGGCGTATATGCAGAAGTTCAATCAACTGACGGATATCCCGGTGATACTGCTGACCGCACACAGGGATAAGGAGATTCTGACTCGCTGTCTCAAAGCCGGCGCCCGGGACTTTATTGTTAAGCCTGCCGACCGTGACACCTTCCGCGAAAAAATCAGTAAGCTGTTATCTGATATGACAGCGCCTGTCTCCTGATGCGCGGCGAATAATGATGGTCTCTATGCTCTTAAAACCAGCAGTGCTTAAAACCAGTGTTTTCGTTTAAACAGCCACAACTGTGCGGCGACCGTTGCTGTCATCAATGCGCTGACTATCCAGAATGCCCAGGGATTATCCGTTCCCGGCACGCCGCCAACATTGATACCGAGAAGTCCGGTAAAAAAGCCCAGAGGAAGGAAGACCGCGGCGACAATTGATAGCAGGTACATCCGGTTGTTCATCTGCTCAGCGAGTCTGTTAGCCAACTCCTCCTGAGCAACGGTTGCCCGGTCTCGGGTGGTATCCAGATCTTCAATATAACGGATCAGCGTATCGGTTACCTCCCGCAGTTCTTGCCGGTGTCCTTCAGTAAACCATGAAACCCGCATCTGGTTAAGCTGCAGCATTGCATCCCGCTGAGGAGAAAGATAACGTCGCAGAGATATCACTGTCCGACGAACTTCTGAGATCTGATTTCGCAGCTCATAGCGGCTGGTCGCGATCAGTTCCTCTTCAATACCATCGACGATATCTTCTGTCGCGTTAACGGTGTCGTACATTCTGATCATCAGTGCTGACGATAGCATGACCAGAAAATCCCCGGCACTGTCGGGGCCGGTGCCGGCTTCTATTGCGTCGACCAGATCCTTAGCCGACAACATTTTACGTCTGCGGGTAGTGATTATGCGCTTTCCATCGATCCAGATACGGATACCGACCATATCTTCGGGATCAGAATCAGGACTTAGATTCACTCCCCGCAGGGCTATCAAAAGGCCTTCATTAACCTGGGTCGCACGGGGACGGCTCTCCCCTGTCAGGAGTGCATCAATAACGACGCCGCTCAGACCACTCTTATGGGTAATCCAGTCACGAGCTTCACTATCGGTGTAATCAAAATGAAGCCAGACCAGTTCCGCATCCGGACATCCTGTTTCAATATCACTGCCGCTTAGTGCTTTTCCACCACCCTGGCCATCCAGCTCATAGCCATAGATTAATCCAGAACATCCCATATGATCAGACTCTCAGGTTCACTATCGATTTGGCCACTGTGGCCGACTCAAGAATAGCATTGAGAAAGTGACATATGCGAGAGAATCGCGCGATCAGTATTAACCTGTGCCGGCTTAAGCGCAGGCAAACGAGTATTGATCAGCGACGCTGCACTCTCCCGCCAGCGGTGTGGTGATCAGTTGCCTGATACGTTCCGCATCATATCCAAGACCGATCAGGTGGTGAAGTTTGGCGAAGCTGGCTTCCAGTGTCAGATCCGCCCCCGGAACCACACCCAGCCGGTTCAGAGTTGCACCGGTTGCATAGGCGCCCTGATAAACACTGCCCTGATAGCACTGGGACAGATTCACGACCACTATCCCTCTGCCTGCTGCCTTTTCCAGCGACGCGATCAGGGCCTGGTTTTTGTCCGGAGGATTACCTACGCCATAGGACTGCAGAATCAGTGCTCTGACCTCTTCAGTATCTATCAGACTGTCAATGATTCTGGCTGGAATACCTGGATAGGTTTGCACCATGACAACCGCATCAGGCTGGTATACCGGTAGCTCAAACTCAGGCTTTTCAGGTGGAAGTATGAGCTCCTGCCTTAGCCCGATGTTAATGCCAACCTCCCCCAGCCAGGGGAAGTTGGGTGAATCAAAAGCATCGAACCCAGTACTTTTGGTTTTCTTACTGCGGTTGCCCCGCAACAGACGACCATTAAAGTAGACACAGACCTCTGGGATTTTGTAGTTCCCTGCCAGCATCATACTGGTCACCAGATTATCCAGGGCATCATTGCGCAATTCAGACAGCGGTACCTGCGAGCCTGTGACAATAACGGGCTTATCCATTCCCTGCAGAATGAATGATAATGCCGATGCAGTGTATGCCATCGTATCGGTACCATGCAGAACGATGAAACCGTCATATTCATTCCAGTTATCGAGTAGCGTCTGGCCGATTTTGCTCCAGTCATCGGTTGTCAGATTGGCGCTATCGATCAGTTGCTCAAACCCTAGTAACTGATAGTCAGGAAGCTGATCAGCCGGTCGTGTGTCCAGTTGAGCCTTCAGCAGTGCTTCAAATCCGTCATCCGGAACATAGCCCTGCGCTGACGACGTCATGCCGATAGTGCCGCCGGTGTATAGAATCAGGATTTGTCGTTTCATCAGCTACGTGTCTCCCGTTCATATGATTGCGGTGCCAGCATCGATTTTGGGCTGAGCAGTTGTTCCAGCTCTGTTTCGCTTAACAGCTTTTCTGACAGTACCAGTTCCCGAACCGTGCTCCCGGAGTTTAATGCGATCTGAGCGATCCGTGAGGCGTTGCTATAACCGATATGAGGTACCAGCGCAGTGATACAGCCGATACTGCGATCTACCAGTTCAGCACAACGCTCACGGTCAGCTTCAATGCCTTTTATGCATCGTGTTTCAAACATTGAACAGGCGGAGCCCAGCATCTTCATCGAGTTAAGCAGGTTATAGATTATCAGCGGTTCCATCGCATTAAGCTGCAACTGCCCCGCTTCTGCAGCCATGGTCACGGCCAGGTCGCTGGCGATAACCTGATAAGCGGTCTGATTAACGGCCTCTGGAATGACCGGGTTTACTTTGCCTGGCATGATTGATGATCCGGGTTGCATCGGCGGAAGTCTGATCTCGCCGAAACCGGTGCGGGGGCCGCTGGACAGCAGTCGAAGGTCGTTGGCTATCTTGCTCAGTTTGATAGCAAAGCGGCGCAAAACCCCTGAGAACAGCACAAAGGCGCCCATATCTGAGGTTGCTTCGACCAGATTGGTTGCAGGCACCATCGGCTTGCCGGAGATCTCAGCCAGATAGCTGACGGCCAGTGCCGCATAGCGGGGATGGGTGTTGATGCCGGTACCGATAGCGGTGCCACCAAGGTTAATCTCGCACAGCAGCTTACTGGCGTCACCGAGACGATCAATATCTTCGCTCAGGGTGACCGCAAAGGCTTCAAACTCCTGCCCCAGTGTCATCGGAACCGCATCCTGCATCTGGGTACGGCCCATCTTGACCACATCGGAGAACTCCTGCCCTTTTGCTCTGAGGGCAACGATTAGACTTCTGATGGTCTCGATCAGTGGATCCGCCGCCAGCTGAATCGCCAGACAGGCCGCAGAGGGATAGGCGTCATTGGTCGACTGAGAGCGGTTCACATCATCGTTGGGGTGCAGGTATTGGTACTGCCCTTTCGGGTGCCCCAGTTTTTCCAGTGCCAGATTGGCAATGACCTCGTTGGCATTCATGTTGGTTGAGGTACCTGCTCCGCCCTGGATCAGATCGACCACAAACTGATCATGCAGATGACCATCGCGGATCTCTTCACAGGCGGCAATAATCGCCTCGGACTTAAGCGAATCAAGACTGCCCAGATCCGTATTGGCTTTTGCCGCTGCCATTTTTACCATTGCCAGTGCTTCAACCAGCTGCGGAAAATGGCTGATGGGTACGCCGGTAATCGCGAAGTTATCAATGGCGCGTTGTGTCTGAATGCCATACCAGGCATCCGCAGGAATTTCCATATCGCCCAGCAGATCATGCTCGAGACGTGTGTTCATGTGTTAGATTTCCATCAGTGATTGGGCATCTCGCCCGTTACCATTTGCTTATGAGTGTCCGTCGCTAACAGCCGTTAGCGACGGTTGTTGTGTATCAGGAGGTCGCCTTGACCGTGTTATTGGCCGCCGACAGATCGGTAGCGTCCTGTTGCGCAGGTTGCTGATCCCAGACGGCCGGATCAATATTCAGATCGCTGAATTTACTGGCATCGAATACCGGCGTTTCGATACCCTCTTTGCGTTGTTGTTCGTAGTCACGCATCACCCGCAGACCGGTCTTAAACAGTAGTGCCAGTGCCAGCAGGTTTGCCAGTGCCAGGAAGCCCATGGTGATATCGGCAAAAGCAAAGACTGTACCCAGGTCCATAATGGCACCCCAGCAGCACAGGCAGATGATCATGACCCGGAAGGCATTGAACAGATTCTGGTTCTCTTCACTGAAGAAGTTGAGGCTGTTTTCGCCCAGGTAATAGTTGTACAAAATGGTGCTGAAACCGAACAGCAACAGCGCAATACTGACGAACATCCGGCCCCATTCGCCGACGTGATCGGCCAGTGCGGATTGAGTCAGTGCAACGCCGCCCTGGCTGGCAATGGTGGCAGGATCATAGATGCCGCTCAGCAGGATGATGAATGCGGTGCAGGAGCACAGAATCAGGGTGTCGATAAATACTGAGAAGGCTTGCACGATGCCCTGATTCGCCGGGTGTGGGACATAGGCAACCGCAGCAACGTTAGGCGCGCTGCCGAGCCCCGCTTCGTTGGAGAACAGGCCCCGTTTGACACCCATCAGAATGGCCGCGCCGATACCGCCACCAATCGCCGGGTTCAGGCCAAACGCGCTTTTGACAATCAGTACGATAACGTCAGGGATGCGCTCGATGTTCAGTCCCAGTACGACCAGCGTAATGCCGAGGTAGCCCAGCGCCATGACCGGAACCAGTACTTCAGACACTTTGGCGATACGCTTTACACCGCCAAAGATGATCAGGCCGACAATCAGTGCCAGTGCAATGCCGGTGTAGTAGGTTGGAATACCAAAGGCATCCTCAAAGGAGGTCGCCACCGAGTAAGACTGCATCGCGGTAAAGCCAAAGCCGAATGTGACCAGCAGTAATACTGAATAGAGCGCCGCCAGCCATTGCCACTTTTTTCCCAGACCGCGACGGATGTAGTAGGCGGGGCCGCCACGATAAGTGCCATCCGGTTCTGCATTTTTGAAGGTTTGTGCCAGCGTACATTCGAAATAACTGGTCGCCATACCCATCAGGCCGATGACCCACATCCAGAAGATGGCTCCCGGTCCTCCCAGTGTAATAGCAACGGCAACACCGGCTATATTACCGCCCCCTACTCGTCCGGCAACGGAAAGTAACAGCGCCTGAAACGAACTCAGGTGGCCCTGCTGTTCGTGCCTGAACAGCTGTTTGCCGCTAAGAATTTTGAACATCTGGCCAAAGAAGCGGAACTGTACAAACCGCGATGCAATCGTGAACCAGAGACCCAGAGTGATAAGTACACCAATCAGGACTTTTCCCCAGAGCAGGTCGTTGAGAAACTCCAACATAAGACAGTCTCCATTTGCGGTAACGGGTCGCTATTATTGTTGTGGTGGAAACGAATATTTAATCAGCTTCAGGGAGCGCAGAACATTTGATGCTTTAGTGCACATTGGTGCCGGATAGCGCACTAAGTGCGCTAATGTGCGCCATCAATTGCTTTGCATCCGGCACAGCTTCCCCTTTAGAATGAAGCTCCCGGGCGTTGTTAAGTGGAGCAGGATCTGCATGCATCAGGACTTTGCCAGTAATCTCAGGCTGCTCTGCAGCTATTACAAATCGATAGCGGAAGTGTGCCGGCGGCTCGATATTAACCGACCTCAGTTTAACCGTTACCTCAGTGGCCGATACAAACCCTCTGCTCATACGCTGCTGCGCTTTTGTGATTTCTTTGGTGTTGAAGAGCACGAGATTCTCATGCCTCATGAGCAGTTTGAGCGTCTGATCAAAGTACGTCCCCGCCCTCAGGTTGCTGAGGCGTCTGAACCGCCTGAGTCAGAACATCTGGATCGGCTGCAACGTGGAGCGGCCAGCCTGGACAAATACCTGGGGTACTACTTTGAATACTATCAGTCGATGGCCTATCCCGGCCGGATTCTGAGAACGCTGATCTGTATTGAGCGGCGCGACGATCGGGTCTGCTATCAACGCACCGAGCGCCTGCGTGAGCGTCCTGGTGACAAGGTCTTTCATGGGGTTTATCTCGGTATCGCCAGTTTTCTGACCGACCGTATTTTTATGGTGGATTATGAATCACTCACGGGTAATGGTCTGACCCAGACCATTTTGTTTCCTTCCTTTAAGAACCGGGTCTCCCGATTGAGTGGACTTAAACTTGGCGTATCGGGGAGTGGTGAGCGGATGCCCTGCTGTGCCCGGGTTGTATATGAGTATCTGGGAGGGTCAGTTGATAAGCAGCGAGCGTTGTCCCTCTGCGGATTATATGCGCAGGATTCTGATGAGATAGAGCCGTCGATCAAGGCGATGATCCGTAACGAGATGGGGAGTGATGACTGGCACTTTCGGGCACTGTATATCTGACCGTTGGGCAGTCGCTCTGTTTGTGAACCTGCAAACGCTGGATAAGCCAGGCGCTGCTTATCAGGATAGTTCAGGCGTTGTTACTCAGGCTCTATCAGCCCTTTCTTAACCAGCGTGGCGTGAATTTTCAGTGCGCTTTTCTTCAGCCGATTAAGCTCCCCAAAGCTGGGGATATGCCCTGCGCCTATCTCGGCCTCCTTCTCCTCCAATTGCATATCAAGATAATCCAGCAGCTTTTTCGAACACCCTGTGCAGGGACCGTTGCACAGTTTTTCTATCGGTGTGTCGAATGGAATAGCGTCTCTGATATCTGCAATAAGGTTACGCATCGCTGTTTGAGTGTTCGGTTTAGTGGTCATGCTTTGAGTGTTTCACGTGGAACCTTTGCTTAGTCGTCCCGGTGTTGGTGGTAGATAATATGCGCGGCAGCCGCATCAAGGTCATCGACAATAACGGTGTCCTCGGGTAATCCTCCTTTGGCTAATGTCCGCTCCCCCTTCCCTGTTTTAACAAGTATAGGTGGGCAGCCAGCGGCAACGGCTGCTTCAAGATCGCGAAGAGAGTCACCGACGGAAAATACTTTGCCAGGATCGATGTCGGGGTAGCAGCTTAAAATATGCTGATAGAGGCCGGGTTGGGGTTTGCGGCAATAACAATTGTCCTCGGGTAAGTGGGGGCAGAACTCGATCTTCTCGATCCGCCCGCCCTGCTCTTCAACGAGTTGAACCATTTTGTGGTGCATCGCATGGAGTTCAGAAATATCGAAATAGCCCCGGGCCAGCCCCGACTGATTGGTGGCAACGCAGACGTCGAAACCTGCTTTTGTCAGGCGGGCGATCGCTTCAAGGCTGCCAGGGAGTGGCTGCCACTCATCGACTGTTTTGATGTAATCGTCGGAGTCGTAGTTGATTACGCCGTCCCGATCAAGGATGACTAGTTTCATCATGGTGCCTACCGCTGTATAGATATGTGCGATTAATGATGCTGCAGCAATAAAAATGCCGGTGAATAACCGGCATTTTTTAAACCCTGTTATGCTGCAATCTTAGCTGAGCGCAGAGATATCTGCCACGCCCAGGAACAGGTTGCGCAGCTGATTGAGCAGTGCCAGCCGGTTGTTCCGGATGGCCTCATCGTCAGCCATTACCATTACTTCGTCAAAGAACTTATCGACTACCGGGCGCAGTTCGGCCAGTTGTTCAAGCACGGCTTTGAAGTCACCCTGAGCGATCAGCGGTTTCAGCTGGTTCTCTTTTTCAGCGACGGCAGTTGCCAGTGCTTTTTCCGCATCCTCTTGTAGCAGTGCTTCTGATGCTTTTGATAGTCCGTCATAATTATTCTTTGTGAGAATATTAAGTACCCGTTTGTTTGCCGCAGCTAGTGATTTGGCTTCGTTCAGAGTCATGAAATGACTAACAGCTTTTACTTTGCGATCAAAGACCAAGGGTTTGGTTTCCATCTCTCCTGGTTTGGTTTCGACAGCAAGGTAAGCTTCAATTGCAATGCCTTGATCTTGATACAAAGCGCGCAAGCGGGACATTATGAATTCATGCACTTCATGATTAACTTTAAACCCTTCAGCTCTCAAGTTACTGTGCTGCTCTGTAGCAAATGCAATTAGTGATATAAGGTCTAAATCAAGTTCTCGCTCAATGATTATTCTTAGTACACCCAGCGATGCGCGGCGCAGTGCAAATGGGTCTTTTGAGCCGGTTGGTGGCTGATTGATACCAAACAGACCGGTCAGTGTGTCCAGTCGGTCTGCCAGCGCAACGGCGATACCGGGTTCGCTTTGTGGCAGTTCATCGCCGGCGAAACGGGGCATATATTGTTCGTTCTGCGCCTGGGCGACCCCTTCGTCCTCGCCGTCATGGATGGCGTAGTGATATCCCATCAGTCCCTGCAGGTCGGTAAACTCGTAAACCATATCGGTCATCAGGTCGGTCTTGGCGAGCATTGCTGCACGCTCTGCCTTATCCTGATCCTGTCCCAGTTGGGCAGCGATATGCTTAGCCAGTGCGGCGACGCGCACGGCTTTATCATGCAGGGTTCCCAGCTCTTGCTGGAAGACGATAGATTTCAGGTCTTCGATGCGTGACTCGAGGGTGCGTTTCTTATCGGTTTCAAAGAAGAACGCGGCATCCGCCAGGCGTGGACGGATAACCTTTTCGTTACCGGCAATCACCTGCGCCGGATCGGTGGATTCGATATTGGCGATGGTGATAAAGAATGGCACCAGCTGGCCATTACTGTCGGTGACATGGAAATATTTCTGATGCTCTTTCATCGATGAGATCAGTGCCTGGGATGGGACTTCCAGGAAACGGTCGTCGAAGCGTCCGGTCAGGGCAACGGGCCATTCGTTGAGTGCGGTGACTTCATCCAGCAGGTCATCATCGATCTGAGCGATACCATTGATGGCCGCCCCTTCCGCTTCAACCTGGGCGCGAATTTTTTCCCGCCGCTCATCAAAGTCGGCAATTACGTAGCCGACACTTTCCAGGTTTTCCAGGTACTCGTTGGCCTGATTCAGGGTGATGGCGTGGTTGTAGTGGAAGCGATGTCCGCGGGTGTCGCGGCCAGCTTTGAGTCCGAGAATTTCGCACTCAATCACTTCGTCTCCCATCAGCATAACCACCCATTTAACCGGGCGAACAAACTCAGTGCGTGATGCTCCCCAGCGCATCCGCTTAGGAATCGGCAGTTTGCTGAGTGCGTTTTCAATAATAGCTGGCAGCTCGCCAGTGATCGCTTTGGCGGGCACTGACTGGCTGAAGCTCATCTTGCCGTCAATTTCTTGCAGCTGGTCTGTGGTGGTGCCGCACTTACGAGCGAACCCTTCCAGCGCTTTGGAGGGGTTGCCCTGCTCGTCAAATGCGATCCGCGCCGGTGGTCCCTGCATCATGAATGTGCTGCTGGGGACTTCATCAGCCAGGTTGTTGATCAGCAGAGCAAGGCGGCGAGGTGCGGCATAGGCGTTAACGGTGGTATCGGCAAGCAGTGTTGCGGCTTGTTTACCAAACAGCTCATTGATGCCGGCCATGACTTCGCTTTCGAGTGCCTTGGACAGAGTGCTCAGGGCTTTAGGTGGCAGCTCTTCTGTGCCGAGTTCGAAGAGAAAATCCTGACGGTTCACGGTATCAGTCATCACTTGCTCTCCTCTTCGCAGGCGGCTAAAACTTCGTTGCGGATGCTCTCTTCGGCCAGTGGGAAACCGAGCCCCTTACGGGTGTTGAAATAAGCATGTGCGACCTCCCGGGCCAGGGTGCGGACGCGCAGAATGAATCTCTGACGCTCAGTAACAGAGATCGCGTGGCGGGCATCCAGCAGGTTGAAGGTGTGGGATGCTTTCAATACCTGCTCATAGGCGGGCAGTGGCAGAGGTGTCTCCAGCGCCAGAAGCTTATTGCATTCCGCTTCGTGATGGTCGAAGTTGCGGAACAGCTGAGGGACGTCGGCGTGCTCAAAGTTGTAGGTGGACTGCTCCACTTCATTCTGGTGGAACACGTCGCCGTAGGTTACCGGGCTGCCGTCTGGGTTGTAGGTCCAGATCAGGTCGTAAACGCTCTCAACGTCCTGCAGGTACATGGCGATACGTTCGAGGCCGTAAGTGATCTCTCCGGTGACTGGATAGCACTCAATGCCCCCCGCCTGTTGGAAGTAAGTGAACTGGGTGACCTCCATGCCATTCAGCCATACCTCCCAGCCAAGACCCCATGCGCCCAGGGTGGGTGATTCCCAGTTGTCCTCTACAAAACGTACATCGTGGACATTGAGATCCAGTCCCATGCGTTCAAGTGAGCCCAGATAGAGCTCCTGGAAGTTATCGGGAGAGGGTTTCATCACAACCTGGAACTGGTAGTAGTGTTGCAGGCGGTTGGGGTTCTCGCCATAGCGGCCATCGGTTGGCCGGCGGCTGGGTTGCACGTATGCGGAGTTCCAGTTTTCGGGACCGATTGAACGCAGGAATGTTGCTGGATGGAAGGTGCCTGCGCCCACTTCCATATCCAGTGGTTGCACTATTACACAGCCCTGCTCTGACCAATACTCTTGCAGTGCCAGGATCAGCCCTTGAAAAGTGCTGGCATCCGGTCTCGCTTTATCTGTCACTGAGATCACCATTTCGAATCTGTTTGTACAAAAATAGAGCGAAATTATACACGAATTCCAGGCAGTTAGAGTGCCTGGTTGAAGGATATGGCTGGTTTTTCAGTTCCTTTTAGCGCTATTTAGTAGTCCTGGCACAGGTACCTGAGGATCTCGATCACCTGTTCAGTGTTTTCTGCTACCGCCATTGCGGCAGCGTCGACCTCTTTCAGGGGATGGGTGAGTTCTTTTGCGTGCTCTACTATCAGCGACTTTCCCAGTGCTGTCGCGATGCCTGCATCAAAGGCAGCGTTCCACTGTTTGTATTTTTCGCCAAAGCGGACGATAACGATATCTGCTCTGTTGAGTGCCGTCATATGTCTTATGCTATTCAGCTTGGCAGCTTTATGGTCTTTCCAGAACGGCTTCTCCTCTGCTCCCAGGATGCCTGCTCCACACTCGTCGCTGCTATCATGGTCGGTGTTGGGTGTCAGGATCTCGATGGGCAGGTTGTGTTCTTGAGTGGCGTTTTTGATCTTTTCCCGCCAGTCTGAATGGATCTCACCCGACAGGTATACGGTGTATTTCATCTCGGCCTCTTCGTTATGTTGGTTATATCAGGAGGCTGCATTATATAATCGTTACACTGCCTTTGGCTGTTATTCTAATTTTGCTATATGAAAGGTTCCACGTGAAACATTTGAAAGGCTGGTTGTCCGTGTCGGTTTTATGGTTGCTTGCGTTGTTGCCCCTCAGGCTGGCACAGAGGTTCGGCGCAGGGTTGGGTGCGCGGGCATATAAGAAAAAAGGTAAAAGCTACAATGTCACCCAGATGAATATCGATCTCTGCTTTCCTGAGCTGACTGCTGATCAGAAGAATGGACTGGCAAAAGCAAGCCTGATCGAAACTGGCAAGATGGCCGGTGAGCTGGGTATGAGCTGGCTGTGGCGGTCGGAACGGGTGATGGCTAAGGTGCGCAACGTTCATGGCGAGGAGATCATGGCGGATGCCCTGAGTCAGGGGCGGGGTGTGATTGTGATCGGCCCCCATCTTGGCAACTGGGAGGTGTTGGGGCTCTATCTGAGCACCCGGTATAAGCTGACATCGATGTACCGTCCACCTAAGATTGAGTTGATGGACCGCCTTATTCGTAAGAAACGAGCCCGGCTCGGTGCTCAGCTTGCCCCGGCAAATGTTAAAGGTGTGCGCATGGCGATGAAGGCGCTGAGGGCTGGTGAAGTGTTGGGGATTCTGCCAGATCAGGAGGCCGATAGCGGCAGTGGTATCTTTGTCCCCTTCTTTGGTCAGCCAGCTTATACCATGAAGCTGTTGCCGCAGCTGGCAGCGCAAACGGGCGCAGTGGTGGTCTCGGCTTATGCCCGGCGGTTGCCGGATGCGCAAGGCTTTGAGATCTTTTTTCATAAAGCGCCTGAGCAGATCAATGAGAAGGATCTGCAGTGCTCGGCCACGGCGATGAATGCCGAAGTTGAATATTGTGTGCGGCAGATGCCGGAGCAGTATCAGTGGGAGTATAAGCGCTTTCAGCATCGGCCGGATGGCGGGCGGATGTATTGATCAGGCGGGTCGCGCTGATGCATCTGGCGCCTGTAGAAAGAAAAAGGGCTTGCGCCCTTTTTTCTTTTTTAGCGTTTCCAGAACGAGGGCGTAAAGAGCACCAGCAAGGTGAATACTTCAAGGCGACCCAGCAACATGGCAAAGGTCAGTACCCATTTGGCGGTACTGTTCAGGTCGCCATAATGGGTTTCTACCTCGCCAAGACCCGGACCCAGGTTGTTGAGTGTCGCGCCCACTGCTGACCAGGCTGTTACCTGATCAAGACCGGTGCCCAGCAGAATGATCAGCATCAGAATAAAGACGATCAGATAGACAGAGAAAAAGCCCCAGACCGCTTCCAGAATCCGGTCTGAGATCGGTTCTCTGCCCAGCTTAACCGGGATGACTGCATTGGGGTGGATCAGGCGTTTTATCTCACGATGGCCCTGTTTCAGGATCAGCAGGACACGAATCACCTTCATGCCGCCACCGGTTGACCCCGCGCAGCCGCCGGCAAACGCCGCCACAAAGAGCAGGAATGGCAGCATTACCGGCCATTGGGCAAAGTCTGCTGTGGCGAAGCCGGTGGTCGTGGCGATTGAGACAACTTCAAAAATAGCCTTGCGGATTGATTCGACAGGCGCATAGGTTTCTGTCAGCGTCAGTACTACTGCTGACAGGCTGATGATACTGAAGAGAATTATCAGATAAAATTTGAACTCAGGGTCCTGGAAATAGTGACTGAATGTTCGCTGACGCCAGGCAAAAAAGTGCAGACCGAAATTGATGGCGGAGATTACCATAAAAAAGGTGCAGACCCCTTCGATCAGCGGGCTGTCAAAGTAACCGATGCTGGCATCGTGGGTGGAAAAACCGCCGATAGCGACCGTGGAGAAGCTGTGGCCGATGGCATCGAACGGCGTCATACCCGCAATCCAGTAACCCAGAGCACAGGCAATCGTAAGAGACAGATAGATATACCACAACGCCTTAGCGGTCTCAGTTATACGGGGGGTGAGTTTGCTGTCTTTTACCGGTCCGGGGGTTTCTGCGCGGTAAAGCTGCATGCCGCCGATACCGAGCATTGGCAGAATCGCCACCGCCAGTACGATGATTCCCATACCACCAAGCCACTGCAGCTGCTGGCGGTAGAACAGAATCGACTCTGGCAGAACGTCGATACCGGTCATAACCGTGGCGCCGGTAGTCGTCAGCCCCGACAGGGATTCAAAAACCGCATCAACGAAGGATAGTCCCGGGTCTTTGGATAGCATAAAGGGGATCGCCCCGAACAGCCCCAGCACGACCCAGAATAGCACGGTGATCAGAAAGCCATCCCGGGTTCTGAGATCTTCTCTGACCCGGTAAACCGGCGACCAGATAATAAATCCGGTCAGCAGTGTGATGGTGAAACCCGAAATAAAGGCCATATGGGTGCCGTCATGGTAGCCATATGAGATTGCCAGTGGCGGCAGCATGGTGATGCTGAAAATCATCAGCAGCAGGCCGAGAATCCGGAGTATTACCTTGTAATGCATTAATACTCTCCGATCAGAAGAAGCCCAGGCCTACCTGGAACAGACGCTCCACTTCACTGATTTTCCGTTTATCGACCAGGAACAGGATGACATGGTCGTCATTTTCCACAACGATATCGTCGTGCGCAATCAGCACCTCATCCTTGCGGACAATGGCGCCAATGGTTGTGCCGGCAGGCAGATCGATCTCTTCGATTGTTTTGCCGACCACTTTGGAGGTGCGCTTATCACCATGAGCGACCGCTTCAATAGCCTCGGCTGCGCCGCGACGCAGGGAGTGAACCGCAGCTACGTCGCCGCGGCGAACGTGGGTCAGCAGGCTGCCGATGGTGGTTTGCTGTGGTGAAATGGCGATGTCGATCACCCCGCCCTGCACCAGATCAACATACGCGGGGTTGTTGATCAGTGTCATCACGGTGCGGGCTCCCAGCCGCTTAGCCAGCATCGAAGCCATAATGTTGGCTTCATCATCATTGGTGAGGGCGCAGAAAACATCGGTGTCTTCAATGTTCTCTTCGAGCAGTAGTTCTTTATCCGATGCACTGCCCTGCAGGACGATGGTGTTATCCAGATTTTTTGCCAGGTTGTTGCAGCGGCGGATATCCCGCTCAATGATTTTAACCTGATACTTGCTCTCGATATTCTGTGCCAGTCGGGCGCCGATATTGCCGCCGCCGGCGATGATAACCCGCTTATAGGGACGGTCCAGTCGGCGCAGCTCGCTCATAACGGCGCGGATATCTTTCTTTGCGGCAATGAAGAAAACCTCATCGTCCGCTTCAATGACGGTATCCCCTTTGGGGATGATTGGCCGGTCTTTACGGAAAATGGCCGCTACCCGGGTATCAACAGCGGGCATGTGTGAGCGCAGGTAAGATATCTCCCGGCCTACCAGGGGGCCGCCGTAGTAGGCTTTAACGGCAACCAGCTGGGCAATGCCGTCGGCAAAATCAAGCACCTGCAGCGCTCCGGGGTGCTCGATCAGGCGGCGGATATGCTTGGTTACCAGCTCTTCCGGGCTGATCAGTACGTCGATAGGGATCGATTTATCGGTAAAGATCGCTTTGTCTTTCAGCAGATAGTCGTGCTCGCGCACCCGGGCGATCTTGGTTGGCGTGTTATACAGGCTCTGAGCGATCTGACAGGCGATCATATTGACTTCGTCACTGTTGGTGACGGCGATCAGCATGTCCGCATCACGGGCGCCGGCCTGTTCAAGAATCGATGGATGGGATGCCTTACCTTCCACTGTGCGGATATCGAGGCGATCCTGTAACTCTCTCAGGCGGCCAATATTGGTATCGACAATGGTGATATCGTTGGCTTCACTGGCCAGGTTTTCTGCCAGCGTGCCGCCCACCTGCCCCGCGCCAAGAATAATGATTTTCATATCTAATAACTCTCCGGTCAGCTGGCAGAACAGTCTGCTTCAGTTCTGATCCTTTAGCAATACCGCATAATAAAAGCCATCGTGTCCCTGCGGCTGAGGAAATAGCTGGCGGCCATAGGGTCGCTCAATGCCCCAGTTCGCCTCGATTGGGAGGTGGCATGCATCTGTTTGTGTCTTGAGAAACCGTTCAATGACCCGCTCATTCTCCTGAGGGAACACGGAGCAGGTAGCATAGACCAGCCGGCCGCCGGGTTTCAGCATCTGCCAGCAGTTATCTAATATAGCCAGCTGCAGCTCGGCAAGTGGCTTAATATCTTCATTTTGCCGCAGATGTTTGATGTCCGGGTTGCGCCGTATCACGCCCGCTGCAGAACAGGGGGCGTCTACCAGAATGCGGTCATACTCTGCGCCATCCCACCAGGTACGGGTAGCGGCATCGGCAATGATTACTTCCGCTGAGAGGTTCAGGCGGCTGAGGTTTTCCTCAATTCGATCTGCCCGGTTTGGCTCCAGCTCTATGGCGGTGACATGGCTGAGATCGGGTTGGTGTTCCAGAATATGGCATAGCTTGCCGCCCGGCGCAGCACAGGCGTCCAGTACCCGCTGGCCGGGTTGCAGATCCATTAGTCCGGCGCTTAGCTGTGCTGCTTCGTCCTGAACGCTGGCAAAACCGTAGGCAAACCCAGGGAGCAGGTTGACGTCCACCGGTGAGTCCAGCTGGATCGCTGTTGTTGAATAGGGGGTCGCTGAGGCGGCGATACCGGCATCCCGGAGCTGCTGAAGGTAGTTATCCCGTGAGGTTTTCTGCTGGTTGACCCGCAGCGTCATCGGCGGCTGCTGGCTATTCTGTTCGAGTACCGCCTGCCAGTGGTCCGGCCAGTTGTGTTGCAGTTTGGCGATCATCCACTGTGGGTGGTTGTAGTGAAACTCGGGCTGTTCGCTCAGTTGTTCAAACAGTGATCCCTGCTCTCTTTGCAGATTGCGCAACAGGGCGTTGAGCAGCCCTTTGGCCCACTCTTTATTCAGCTGGCTGGCGGCTTCAACGGTTTCGCTGATCGCGGCATGGGCGGGAACGCGCATCTCCAGCAGTTGGTAAAATCCCAGCAACACCAGGGCGTAAAGATCCTGATCCTGGGGTTTGAACGGTTTTTTCAGAAGCTGATTTGCGAGGCAGGATAGCCGCGGCAGAAAGCGCATGGTGCCATAACAGATCTGCTGTAACAGCGCCTGGTCGCTTTCCTGGCACTGCTGCAGGGCCCGGGGAAGTGCCGTGTTGAGTGACTCTTTGCGCCCGATAACCGGGCCCAGAGCGCGTGCTGCAATGGCGCGGATATTCATTTGGGGTGGCCCAGCTCCGTACCGTCACTAAACAGTTCCCGTTTGGAGTTCAGCACTGCGCTGCTGTCCATCGCTTTGCTGCCGGGAAGTTGTATTTTAAGCAGTCTGACCGCACCGCTGCCACAGGCGACAATAATCGCTTTTTTATCGGTGCCGATCACGGTGCCGGGTTTTGTAGCGTGCTGCTGATCGCTGGGTTCGGCGTACCAGACCCTGAGGGTTTCGCCGTTGAGCAGGGTAAAGGCAACCGGCCAGGGCGACAGTCCGCGGATCTGTCGGGCGATCTCAGTGGCGGGTTTGCTCCAGTCGATCTCCCCTTCCGCCTTTTCCAGCTTGTGGGCATAGCAGGCCAGGTTATCATCCTGAACTTCCCGTGGGATTGACTGGTCGGCAATGGCGGGCAGACTTTCCAACAGTGCTGCTGCACCGATGGCGGCCAGGCGGTCATGCAGCTCACCGCTGGTATCCGTGGGAGTGATCGGGCAGCGCTTCTTCAGCAGCATATCACCGGTGTCCAGCCCGGCATCCATCTGCATAATGGTGACACCGGTTTCGCTGTCACCTGCCAGCAGTGCGCGATGGATTGGTGCAGCACCGCGCCAGCGCGGCAGCAGTGAGGCATGGACGTTGATGCAGCCCAGCCGGGGCGCATCAAGCACCGCCTGGGGCAGCAGTAAGCCATAGGCCACCACCACCATCAGATCAGCATCCAGCGCGGCCAGTTGCTGGCGATCCTCTTGCTGCCTGAAGTTCAGTGGCTGATAGACCGGCAGGTCGTGTTCCAGAGCGACTGTTTTTACCGGGCTTGGTGTCAGTTTACGGCCGCGGCCTGCAGGCCTGTCAGGCTGGGTATAAACACCGATCACCTGATGGCCAGCGTCCAGTAGTGCGGCAAGGCTGGCGGCGGCAAAGTCCGGCGTTCCGGCAAACAGTATGCGCAGTTGTCTGGCGGTGTCTGACATGCTTCAGGCCTTTTGTTTGTGCAGTTTGTCCAGTTTGCTGCGGATGCGATTACGTTTCAGTGGTGACAGGTAATCGACAAACAGCTTGCCTTCCAGGTGATCGATTTCGTGTTGAATACAGACGGCCAGCAGATCATCTGCTTCCAGAGTGTACTCTTCGCCGAACTCATTCTGAGCGGTGAGGCGGATTTTGTTGGGCCGCTCAACGTCTTCATAGAACCCTGGAACGGAGAGGCAGCCCTCCTGCATCCGCTCTGTTTCATCAGCAAGAACCTCAATCTGGGGATTAATAACCACCAGAGGGCTATTTTTCTCTTCAGAGGTATCGATAGTGATGATACGCTGGTGCACATTGATCTGCGTTGCGGCCAGGCCGATGCCGGGAGCGTCATACATGGTTTCAAACATGTCTTTGACCAGCTGGCGCAGCTCATCGTTAAATTCGGTAACCGGCTCAGCAATTGTGCGCAGGCGTGGATCTGGAAATTCAAGTATTGGAAGTAATGACATGGCTGCTTGAGAAAGAAAAGGTTGAAAAAAATGAGCGCTAGAATCAATAATCTTCCCATTATACTGATATAGATACACAATGTATTGCCGATACTGTTATAGACTCTCAAAAACATGGCGGTCTGAGACAAGGATTAGAAGATGAAACAACTGGTAACAGGTTTTCTGGGCGCTTTGGCGGTATGTATTGCATTAGTAATGCCGGCGCAGGCCGATGTTCGCAAAGATACCCTGGCGTTGAAAGAAAACCATCCGAAAACGTATGTAGTGGTTAAAGGTGATACGCTGTGGGATATCTCCGGGATGTTCCTGCAATCGCCATGGAAGTGGCCTCAGTTGTGGGGATACAACCAGCAGATTGATAACCCCCATCTGATCTACCCGGGTGATGTACTGACTCTGAAGTGGGTTGATGGTCAGCCACGTCTGGTGCTGAATGACGGTATTCTGCGTCTGAGCCCGAAAGCGAAAGTGACCTCGCTGAAGGATGCGATCCCGGCGATTCCTCTGAAAGATATTATCAGCTTCCTGGCGGACAACATTGTTATGGACAGTGATGAACTGACCGCCTCCCCCTATATCGTGGGCGGCACCGCAAACCGGATTGTTGCCGGTGCCGGTGACCGGGTTTATGCGCGGGGCACGCTGGTGGGAGATTATTCGCGGCAGAATATCTATCGTCCTGCCAAAGAGTATATCGATCCGGTCACCCAGGAACATCTGGGCTACGAGCTGTTTAAAATTGGCGATGCGGTAGTGGATAGCAAGAAAGGGGATATTATCACTCTGGACCTGCGTAAAACCCGGGAAGAGGTGTCTGCCCTGGACCGTGTATACCCCAGCCCTAAAGAAGCTATTCAGTCTGTCTTCTATCCCAGTGCCCCAGACAGCGTGATCAACGGTCGAATTCTCTCAGTACTGCGCGGCGTGCGTCAGGCTGGACAGTATGATGTTGTTTCCATCAATCAGGGTGCACGTGAAGGGTTAAAACCGGGCCATGTGCTGACAATTTACCGCGCCGGTGAAATGCTCAAAGATCCGGTGACTAAAGAGCTGATCACTCTGCCGTCTGAAAAGTCGGGCCTGATGATGATCTTCAAGGCGTATGAAAAGGTCAGTTATGCGCTGATCCTGAAAGCTACCGATGTTGTTGCTATCGGTGATGAGGTTCATACGCCCGAGTAACACCGGCTGTTAAACATGAAGATGGACAAGGAGTGTCCATGGAAAACTATTTCAGGGAATGGATAGCACTGTCAGAACTGCCCGGAATGGGGCCGGGTGTTCTGCTCAGGCTGGCAGCGCAGAAAGGCTTTGAGCCTGTTGCCCTGCTGGAACTGAATGCTTCACAGCGTGAGGCGCTCAGTCTGCCTGCTCAGACAATTCGTCATATCCATGCTTTTCAGGCAGGCCAGTGGCCTGACAGCGACTATCTTGAAACGGTTCAGCACTGGCTGCAATCGCCTTCGAATCACCTGATATCATTCACCTCGGATCTATATCCATCTTTATTAAAGCAGATATCAGACCCTCCCCTGTTGTTGTATATCAGTGGCGATCCCGAGCTGTTGCATCTGCCTCAGCTGGCTATTGTCGGTAGCCGTTCAGCCAGCCGCACTGGTGTGTCGCTGAGCCGGTCCTTCGCCAGCGACCTGACACGGGCCGGAATTACCATTACCAGTGGGCTTGCCAGGGGTGTTGATGGCGCGGCGCATATGGCTGCTGTTGCGCTGTCAAAGCCCACTGTGGCAGTGCTGGGGTCCGGGTTGTTGAATATCTATCCCCGTCAGCATCAGCGTCTGGCTGATGATATTGTCTTGCAGGGCGGCGCGCTGGTGTCAGAATACCCGCTAAGAATGGCGCCGCTACCCCATAACTTTCCCCGCCGTAACCGGATTATCAGTGGCCTGAGTGCCGGGGTGCTGGTGGTTGAAGCGGCCCGGCGCAGTGGTTCGTTAATTACTGCGCGTCTGGCGCTGGAGCAGGGGCGGGAGGTGTTCGCCCTGCCCGGAGCACTGAACAACCCTCAGAGCCATGGATGTCACGATCTGATTCGTGAAGGGGCGATGCTGATCGAAACCAGTGCGCAGATAATCGAGCCCTTAGCCAGTCTGCTGGGCAGTTATTGCCACGATGAAAAGCGCACCATGCCGGAGTCCATTAAGCTGACGGACGTCGAAGCCCGGCTGCTGGAACAGATCGGTTATGAGCTGGTGACGCTGGAGCAACTGATCGGCATAACAGGGCTGGATGCCGCAGAATTGTTGCCGCAGCTGGTGGCGATGGAGCTGTCGGGCTATATTGAAAACACCCCGGATGGTTATCAGCGACTGATCTGAAAAAAGATTGATCTGTTTAGTGTTCCGGGACGTAAAAAACCCGCTATTTTGCGTGGTTGAATGTTGTACAGTTTTAGAGTAATTTGCCACGTTTTCCCGAATAACTTCACGACTTTTGAAGGAAATCATGACTAAACCATTTGTTGCTATTCTGATGGGTTCCGACTCTGACCTGCCGATTATGAAGGCTGCCGTTGACGTTCTTCGTTCTCTCGAAGTTCCGTTTGAGATGAAAGTAAGTTCTGCGCACCGTACACCGGTACAGACACATGAGTATGTTAAAGATGCTGATCAGCGTGGCGCAGTAGCATTCATCTGTGCAGCGGGTATGGCGGCTCACCTGGCGGGTGCGGTTGCAGCCAACACCACTAAGCCGGTGATTGGTGTACCGATTGAGTCCTCTCTGGACGGCCTGGACGCCCTGCTCTCTACCGTACAGATGCCAGGTGGCATTCCGGTAGCGACCGTTGCCATCGGTAAAGCGGGCGCTAAAAATGCTGCTTACCTGGCGTGCCAGATCGTTGCTGTGCAGGATGCAGAGCTGGCGGAGCGGATCAAGGCTGAGCGTCAGGCGAATACCGATGCGGTTGTTGCGAAAGATAAAGCGCTGCAGGAACGACTGGCCAACGGCGAAATCTGATCGCTATGGGCTGGTGGCATATTCGTCAGGCAGCCAGGGCGATGCACCATGGTGGTGTTATCGCCTACCCTACCGAAGCTGTTTGGGGGCTCGGCTGCGACCCCTTCAATGAAACAGCGGTATACCGTCTGTTGGCCATCAAGCGTCGTCCGGTTCATAAAGGGTTGATTCTGGTGGCATCTTCAGTGCAACAGGTGAAACCACTACTGGACAATCTTGCGCTAAAAGACCGGCAGCGCGTCGAGGCTTCATGGCCAGGTCCCGTCACATGGATTTTACCTGATCCTGATAATCTTATACCCTACTGGATTAAAGGAAATCACGCTTCAGTCGCCGTGAGAGTAAGTGATCACTATCAGGTGAAGAATCTTTGTGATGAGTTTGGGTCGATGATTGTATCTACCTCGGCAAATTACTCAGATAAAGATGCTGCAAGGGATAAATTGAAAGTGAATATTCACTTCAAGGATAAAGTGGATGCTATCGTGCCCGGTGAGCTTGGTGCTCTGAGCCGGCCAACGACAATTTATCGACTGGACAGTGATACGCCGGTACGAAGTTAAACAGAGCCGCGGTTGGTAGAAACTAACAGCGCTTCAACCACAGAGGTAAGAGAATGTCAGCACCGGACATTAATGCGGTAAAAGAATATCTGCTGGGCCTGCAGGACAGTGTCTGTGCTCAACTGGAGCAGGTCGATGGGCTGGCAACTTTTGTCGAGGATAGCTGGCAGCGGGAGGCCGGTGGCGGAGGTCGTACCCGGGTGCTGGCGGAAGGCGCAGTGATCGAAAAAGGCGGGGTCAACTTTTCCCATGTGTTCGGCGATAAGCTGCCGGGCTCGGCCACGGCACATCGTCCGGAACTGGCGGGTCGCACCTTTCAGGCGATGGGGGTGTCGCTGGTTATCCACCCGCACAACCCCTATGTGCCGACCTCCCATGCCAACGTTCGTTTCTTTATCGCAGAAAAAGAGGGTGAAGAGCCGGTCTGGTGGTTTGGCGGTGGTTTCGATCTGACCCCCTATTACGGCGATAAAGAGGACTGCCGCGCCTGGCATCAGGCGGCGAAAGAGGCTTGTGATCCGTTTGGTGCCGATGTTTATTCCCGCTACAAAGCCTGGTGCGATGACTATTTCTACCTTAAACACCGGGATGAACCCCGGGGTATTGGTGGTTTGTTTTTCGACGATCTCAATGAGCCGGACTTTGATACCTGCTTTGCACTGATGCGCTCGATTGGCGACGCCTATGCCCCTGCGTATTGCCCCATCGTCGAGAAACGTAAAAATACCCCCTATGGTGAGCGTCAGCGTGATTTCCAGCTGCACCGCCGGGGGCGGTATGTCGAGTTCAACCTGGTGTTTGACCGGGGCACGTTGTTTGGTCTGCAGTCTGGAGGGCGTACCGAGTCGATTCTGATGTCGCTGCCACCGGAAGTTCGCTGGGGCTATGACTGGAAACCGGAAGCCGGTTCAGAAGAGGCGGAGCTGTATGAGCACTTCCTGAAACCTCAGAACTGGCTGGAGGGCTGAGATGACCGATCGTTACGCCGTGTTTGGTAACCCGATCAAGCACTCCAAATCACCGCTGATCCATACCGCGTTTGCCCAGCAGACGCGGCAGGACCTTGAGTACACCTCAGTACTGGTGCCGGAGGATGGTTTTAATGAGGCTGTGGATAACTTTCTCGCCGTTGAGGGAGAGGGTAAAGGCCTGAACATCACCGTGCCGTTCAAGGTTGAGGCATGGCAGAAAGCGGAGTGTCACTCCGACCGGGCCAGGATGGCCGGGGCGGTTAACACCCTCTACCGTAATCAGACCGGTCAGTTGTGTGGCGATAATACCGATGGTCTTGGGCTGGTCGCCGATATCACCCGCAACAATGACGGTGAGATCGCTGGCAAAGATCTGCTGATTCTCGGCGCCGGTGGTGCCGTGCGCGGCGTGCTGGAACCGATTCTGGCGTTGCACCCTGCCCGGCTGGTCATCGCTAACCGCACCGTTGCTAAAGCCGAACAGCTGGCACAGTTGTTTGCTGATCATGGGGCTATCGAAGCCTGTAGTTACGACCAGTTAAACGGTCAGCAATTTGATCTGGTGATCAATGGCACCGCCGCCAGTCTGCAGGGTGAAGTCCCTCCCCTCCCCGACGATCTGCTGCGCCCTGGGGCCTGGTGCTACGATATGATGTATGCGGCAGAAGTGACTCCGTTCAACCGCTGGGCTGCCGCCCATGGTGCAGAGAAAACCCTTGATGGCCTGGGCATGCTGGTTGAACAGGCCGCTGAGTCATTTGCTATCTGGCGCGGAATCCGCCCCGATACATCCGAACTAATTCAAGAGCTTAGGCATCAGTTACTGGCTCAGTAAGCAGCACTAAAATCGTTCCTTGCGTGGAGTTTCGACTCGGGTTATAACAGGAGGGGTCAACTCCAGTCGCAGGAATGATCCGTTATGGAAAAAGAGACCCAGCTCTCCCCCGATCAGCTTTACCGTCACTGCAACACCGAGTTGCTGCCTTTCAAAACCACCGAAACACTAGAGCCCTATGCCGGTTTCTTTGGCCAGGAACGCGCCGTCGAAGCGATGGAGTTCGGTATCGGTATGAAGCGCCCTGGCTACAACATGTTCGTTATGGGCAACCCCCACACCGGACGTTTCTCGTTCGCCATCGAGAGCATCCGTTCAAAAGCCAAAAAAGAGCTGAAGAAGACCAGCGACTGGTGTTATCTGAACAATCTGGAAGAGACCCGCAGCCCTATTGTGATTCAGTTGCCGTCGGGCAAAGGCTGGGTGTTCAAGCGGGATATCAAACATCTGATAGAGGGGATTCTCACGGAACTGCCGGCCGCGTTTGAAAGCCCGGCCTATCAGCGCAAGAAGAGTAAGGTGGAACGGGATTTTAACCGCCTTTACGATCAGGCGATTGAGAAAGTGGATAGTCTGGCGCGGGAGCACAGCATCGCCGTCTACCGCGATGCAGGCAGCATCGGCTTTACCCCGGTGGCGGAAGGCCAGGGGATGGATGAGGCGGCTTTTTCCCAGCTGCCAGAAGAGATTCGCGACGAGTTCACCCGTAATATTGCCAAGCTGGAAGAATACCTCAATGAAGAGCTGGCCAGCATGCCCAAGTGGCGCCGGGAAGCAGGCGATAAGATGAAAGTGCTGGACCGGGAAACCGCCCGCAATGCGGTGGCTCCCCTGATTCAGCCACTGCGGGAGAAATACCATAACTTTTCCGGCGTGCCCGATTATCTCGGTCAGCTGGAGTCCAACCTGGTTAAAAACGCCCTCGATATTATTGAAGACGATAAGCCCAACGAAGCGCGCACCGATCTGGCCCGCCGGCAATATATGGAGAACACCTTTGGCGTCAATATGCTGGTGGATAACCAGAAAACCAAGGGCGCTCCGGTGGTGTTTGAAACCCACCCCACCTATGACAACCTGTTTGGCCGCATCGAATACAACTCGGAGATGGGGGCCCTGAGCACCAACTTTCAACTGATCCGCTCCGGTGCGCTACACCGGGCGAATGGTGGTTATCTGGTGCTGGAATCAGAGAAACTGCTGGAGCAACCCTTTGTCTACGGTGCCCTGAAACGCGCGCTGAAATCCCATGAGATCCGCATCGAAAACCCGATGTCAGAGATGACCGGCATGGGCACCATCACCCTGGCGCCACAATCGATCCCGCTGAATGTCAAAGTGGTGCTGATCGGTACCCGTGAAACCTACTATCTGCTACAGGAACTGGATCACGATTTTGAGAAGATGTTCCGGGTAGTGGTGGATTTTGATGAGGATGTAAAACGGGAACCTGCCACCATCCGTAGCTATGCCCGGCTGATGAAAACCCTGGCCGATGAAGAGGGCCTGGCGCCGCTGAACCGTCAGGCCGTAGCCCGGCTGGTGGAGCACAGCTCACGCCTGACTGAGGATCAGGAACTGCTATCGGCCCATGTCGGCGAGCTGGTCGACCTGCTCTGCGAAGCGGACTACAAACGGATTCGCAACCGTGACGAGATCATCAACGATCAGCATGTGGAGATGGCGTTACAGGCCAAAGAGCGTCGCACCAGCCGCATCTCCTCCAAGATCCTCGACAGTATTCTCAATGAAACCGTCCTGATCGATACCGACGGCGAAGCCTCCGGCCGCACCAATGGCCTGACCGTGCTGGGTGTAGGTGATGTCTCTTTTGGTTTCCCGGCGCGCATTACCGTCACCGTACATCCCGGCAACCGGGGTATTGTCGATATTGAGCGCGAAGTCACCCTGGGGCAGCCGATTCACTCCAAAGGGGTGCTGATCCTGTCCGGTTATCTGGGGCATAAATACGCCAAAGACTTCCCTCTCACCCTGTCCGCCAGCATTGCGCTGGAGCAATCCTACGGCTATGTCGACGGCGACAGCGCCTCAATGGCGGAAGTGTGCACCCTGATCTCGGCACTGACCGATATCCCGATTAAACAGCAGTACGCCATCACCGGTTCCATCAACCAGTATGGCGAAGTGCAGGCGATTGGCGGGGTCAACGAAAAGATCGAAGGCTTCTTCAACCTCTGTCAAACCCGCGGCCTCACCGGCACCCAGGGGGTGATCATCCCCAAAGCCAATATCCGTAACCTGATGCTGAAACGTGAAGTAGTGGATGCCGTGGCTGAGGGACAGTTCAGTATCTACGCCGTCGCCACCGTCGACCAGTGTCTGGAACTGCTGATGGGCCGCAAAGCGGGCCAGCTGAAGGAAGATGGCACCTTTACCCAAAGGTCGGTGAATGCGGCGGTGGTGAAGCGGCTGCGGGAGATCGCCAAAGCTAAGGCTTAACCGCGAAGCGGTTAGCCTTAGCTTTAGACCGCCGCTACGCGGCTAGCTGGAACGCGCTGCGCGCTTGCTAGCTAGGGGCTAGAAAAGACGTAGCTCGTGGCTCGGAAAAGCAAAGAAAGAGCTGCGGGTAAGTTGATTTAACGCTTTGATATAAGTAAAAGTAATTAAAGGGCTGGTTTTTTATCCCCTTCGCTATCGAGCGGTGATCTAGCTACTTTTATTAAATCAATAGGGTCAGAGTGTTTTATTCGATTACTGGAATGATTTACCAATAAAATTTTACTCAAGGAGGAGTTTGTGAGAAAAGAACGATATTTTCATATAGCGAGTGCGTGGGGTCTATATCTTTCGCTTTTAGTATCACTATCACTTTATATACTAGGTAGTTTTTATTATGCGATAAAGGGCACTTCTATTGATGGGGTTCTTGATTTTTTTCATCTATTTAAGCTGGTTTTCATTGCCTTACTTGGGGTTGTTCTAGTTGCCAGAGCCGCTAACGTTTTTAGATATAGAGATTTTTATCTATACTATTATATGGTACGTTATCTTGATTTTATTGGATGGATTGTTGTTGTTCTAACGGCGGCCATATTGCTTATTTTTTCAATTGAGTTTATTCCGTTTTCATATGTGTATATTGGTATTTATAAATATTTGCCTGTTGAAAAGCTAATCGTCCTCGTTTCTCTGTCTGACCTGGTGTTATCAGTGTTCCATAACAAGGGTGATAAAATAGACGTATCTCTGCTTTGCCAAAATAAGTCTAAGCTTGGTAAATATATATCTGAAAGAAGAAAGTTGTTTTTGATATCTTTATTAACAATACCATTTTTAATGGATTCAATTACATATGTAAAAGATGACTATGTGGTTATTTCTGGCAGTACAGGTGATAGTCAGCTTCAGTTCGTAAGCGAAGGTCCTTTGGCTTTTAAAATTCCATACTTTCAGAGATTCAGCTACTTCTTTACAGGGAAATCAACGAGTAAAGCCCATATAATAACATCTGATGCTCATATAATTGTTGAATATAGCTTTGTTCCTGATGTTAATATAAGTAAACTTTGTGCCGGGTATGACAGGTATGGAATTTGTAACCAGTTAATTCTATCAAATAGAATTAACGACTTATATTCGCCAATATTGAAAAGAGATCTTTCTAGGGGTGATTTTTATACAGAGGAGTTGATTAAGGAAAATTTTCTGTTATTCAATCAATTCGATGACGTTAATGCCATGATGTATGCAAAGGATGATAAGTGGTATAAAAAACTCACTGTTGAAAAGGTTGAAATAATAAAGAAATAATTAGATGTTAAATAATGGGGTGGTGGGAAAGGAAACAGATATCTCTGGTTTTTCTTTGCCTGAAAAAGTAAACGCTTGACTTAAAACAATCTATGGTTTTTTCAGCTAAGTGCTACAGGCGTGATGACTTCACATTGAGGTATATTGTTATGAATTATAGGGTAATACTACTAGCTACTATTTTATTTACTTCAAGCTATAGCTTTGCTGGGTTTAGTAGCTACGAAAGCTTCAGTAGTAACGGTGGAGTAGTTGCCCCGATCATGCTCAACGAGCAAGGCCTTTTTAACTTAGCGGTATCAGTCCAATTTATCAGAGAGCCATACGAAAAAGCGCCCTATGAGTCCGATGAATACCACTCATTGATTTCAAGGCTAAGTGTGGAGTGGCAAGGCATAGTTATTCAGAATATTCTTGATATTCCGTCAATAGAGCCAGCAGGTCTCAGTGATTTAAAGAAGACGATTGAGTCCGCTATAGATAAGTTAATAAAAGAGACTAAACCAAAATATGGTATTAAAGATTCCACAGAGGTCGTGTACACAGTAGATAGTTTTTATCTCACTGAAGTGGCCCGAAAATAAAGTAATTACTCGACCCTGAGTGCTCAATCCGATTTCTGGAAGTGATGGTGGCTCTTATGCCATGAATCTCAGCAGCACTAAAGCCGCCACCTCGCTCTTGCTTTTTCGAGCAAGTAAAACGAAGTTTTACGTCGAGCAACGAGCCACGGCTTTTCCTTTTTCTAACAAGGAAACGAAGTTTCCGTCTAGCCACTAGCTAGCCGCGAAGCGGCGATCTAGCCACTTCCCTTTGCGAAGCGGCGATCTAGCTATTCGCCGTACCCTTCGGCCATATGCTTATCCTTGAGCTTCACATAATTCCCCGCCGTATAGGTAAAGAAATCCATCTCTTTCTCCGTTAGCGCCCTCACCTCTTTGACCGGGCGGCCGACGTAGAGGTGGCCGCTTTTCAAAACTTTTCCCGGGGGCACCAGGCTGCCGGCGCCGATGATCACATCGTCTTCTACCACCGCGCCATCCATCACCATGGCACCCATACCGACGAGTATACGGCTGCCGAGGGTGCAGCCATGCAGCATCGCCTGGTGGCCGATAGTGACGTCATCGCCGATGGTCAGCGGGAAGCCGTCGGGGTTGAAGGGGCCTGCATGGGTGATATGCAATACCGAGCCATCCTGAACGCTGGTGCGGTTGCCGATGCGGATATGGTGCATATCGCCGCGGATCACGGTTAATGGCCACACTGAGACATCATCGCCCAGTTCCACATCGCCGATGACCACGGCGGTGGGGTCGATAAAGGTTGCGTTGCCCAGTTTTGGTGTGATGCCCTGATAGCTGCGGATGGTCATATCGTTTCCTGGTCTGATACTTTGTTGAAGAGTCTATAATAAACTCTGCCATGCGATTGAAAACAGTACGGGGTTACCCCATTTAGTAAATAGTATTGTTATTTATATCCCGGTTCAGGAGTTTTCATGTCTAATCCATTGCTGCAAGACCATCTGCTGCCCCCCTTTTCTGAAATTAAACCTGAACAGGTCGAGCCCGCCATCGACCAGTTGCTGGCGGAGTGTCGCGCTGTGGTTGAGCGGGTGCTGAATGGCAACGAGACGCCTGACTGGAACAATCTGGTGGTGCCACTGGAGCAGAGCCACGACCGTCTGGCGAAGGCCTGGTCGCCGGTGTCCCATATGAACTCGGTGGTCAACAGCGATGAGATGCGTGACGCCTACAATGCCTGTCTGCCGAAACTGTCGCAGTTCTGGACCGAGATGGGGCAGCATCAGGGGTTGTTTGAGGCCTATGAGAAACTTGCCAGCAGCGAGGCCTACAACGATCTGGACGAGGCGCAACGCAAGGTGATCGATAATACCCTGCGGGATTTCCGCCTGTCGGGTATCGCCCTGGCTGATGCAGATAAGAAACGCTATGGCGAACTGCAGCAGAAGCTGTCAGAGCTGACCACGAAGTTTTCTGAAAATGTGATGGATGCCACCGATGGCTGGAGCAAGCTGATCACCGATGAAGCGGAGCTGGCCGGATTGCCTCAGAGCGCGCTGGCGGCGGCTAAGCAGCTGGCGCAAGCGAAAGGTGAAGAGGGCTGGCTGGTGACGCTGGACTTCCCCTCCTATTTTGCGGTGATCACCTATGCGGACAACCGTGAGTTGCGTCGTGAGCTGTATGAAGCCTTTGCTACCCGGGCCTCCGATCAGGGACCGCACGCCGGTCAGTGGGACAACAGCGCGATCATGACTGAGATCCTGACGTTGCGGGCTGAACTGGCACAGTTGCTGGGCTTTGAGAACTATGCCGCCTACAGTCTGGCGACCAAGATGGCAGAAACCCCGGAACAGGTGGTGAGCTTCCTCAACGATCTGGCTGGCATGAGCCGTCCGCAGGCGGAAAAGGAGTATCAGGAGCTACAGGACTTCGCACTGGAAGAGTTCAGTGAGCCGCAGCTTGAGTCATGGGATATCGCTTACTACAGCGAGAAGCTGAAACAGGCCCGTTATGCGATCTCTCAGGAGGAACTGCGCCCCTATTTCCCGATGGCGAAGGTGCTTGATGGGATGTTCAGAATCACCGGCAAGCTGTTTGCCATCGAGATTGAAGAGGTGACTGAGTTTGACCGCTGGCATAAAGATGCCCGGCTGTTCAATGTCAGTCGTGATGGTGAACTGATCGCCCGCTTCTTCCTCGACCCCTATGCCCGGGCGAAAAAACGCGGTGGCGCCTGGATGGATGACTGTCGGGTGCGGCGTATCGATAACGGCGTGTTGCAGCTGCCAGTGGCTTACCTGGTGTGTAACTTTAACCCCCCGGTGGGTGATAAACCGGCGCTGCTGACCCATAACGAAGTGACGACACTGTTCCACGAGTTTGGTCACGGATTGCACCATATGCTGACCCGGATCGAGTATGCGGATGTCAGCGGTATTAATGGGGTTGCCTGGGATGCCGTGGAACTGCCCAGCCAGTTCCTGGAAAACTGGTGTTATGAAGCGGAAGCGCTGGCGCTGATCTCGGGTCACTATGAAACGGGTGAAACCCTGCCTCTGGAACTGCTGGAAAAGATGCAGGCGGCGAAAAACTTCCAGTCCGGCATGATGATGGTGCGCCAACTGGAACTGTCGTTGTTCGATTTTCAGCTGCACCGGGAATATAAACCCGGCGTGACCCATGTTCAGGCGGTGCTGGACCGGATTCGCAGTGAGGTTGCGGTGATTACGCCGCCGGCGTTTAATCGCTTTCAGCACAGCTTCAGTCATATCTTTGCCGGCGGCTATGCGGCTGGGTATTACAGCTATAAGTGGGCCGAGGTGCTCTCTGCCGATGCCTTCTCACGCTTTGAAGAGGAGGGTGTATTCAATACCGACACCGGCCGCTCCTTCCGCGAGAATATTCTCGAGATGGGCGGTTCCAAAGAGCCGATGGAGTTGTTTGTTGCCTTCCGGGGGCGTGAGCCCAGCGTCGAAGCGTTGCTGCGTCATTCCGGTATTACTGCCTAGGCCAACAGGCGCATTTCTGGGGTATAATTCTGCAGGCACCGAGGCTCTGGTCTCTTTGCCTGTTTTTAACGTCAACGGTTGAAAAAGTTATGACAATTGTTAAACGGTTTATCGCTGGTGCAGTGTGCCCCCGCTGTGGCGAGATGGATACCCTGAAAATGTACCGGGATGAGAGTCGGGAGTACCGCGAATGTGTGCGCTGCGATTTCAGTGATTCGATGGCGCTGGACGGCTCTGATCAGCCGGAAGGCGAGCTGGATACCCGGGTTAACCGGGGTGGCAAAGTGGAACTTGAACCGGCGCAACCACTGAACTTTGTGGCTAATCCCGGCTCGACAAAACATTAACCCGGCCTCACCTGAGGAATCTCTATGTGTCATCGCTGTGCCTGGGCAGCGGCTACTGAGCTGGAACAACAGTATCATGATGAGGTCTGGGGTGTGCCCCAGACCAATGATCAGCAACTGTTTGAATATCTGATTCTGGAAGGTGCCCAGGCGGGCCTGAGCTGGCGCACGATACTGCAAAAGCGTGACGGCTACAGCCGACTGTATGAGGGCTTTGATCCGGCGACGGTCGCCGCTTTTACCCCTGAAAAAATTGAGCAGATGCTGCAGGATCCCGGCATTGTCCGTAACCGCCTGAAAGTGAATGCCTCCGTCAAAGCTGCCAATATCTTCCTTGATCTGGCGGCGCAGCATGGCAGTTTTGCCAACTATATCTGGCAGTTTGTTGAGGGTAAGCCGATACAGAATTGCTGGCAAAGTCTCCGTGAGGTTCCGGCTGAAACGGTTGAGTCACAGGCGATGAGTAAAGCGCTGAAAAAAGCGGGAATGACCTTTGTTGGCCCGACTATCTGTTATGCCTTTATGCAGGCCACCGGCATGGTGAATGATCATGAAGTGGACTGCATCCGTTATCAGCCCTGCCGCGAGCTGGGCGAGTTCTTCGCGCTTTAATCCCGGTTGCTACTCTGTTAACCAGCCCGATAAGTGACCCGATAGATCAGCCCTGCCCGGTCATCGGAGATCAGCAGGCTGCCGTCCCGGTCGGTGACAATATCTACCGGCCTGCCCCAGGCGCTCTCCCCCTGAAGCCATCCCTCAATGAAGACCTTATAAGTGACGGGCGTCGTTGAGGTGTCCACCCGTATCACCCGATAGCCCACTTTGCTGGAGCGATTCCAGGAGCCGTGCTCGGCGATAAACAGGGAGCTGTTATTGCTGTCTGGAAACTGTTGTCCGGTATAGAACGTCAGTCCCAGCGGGGCAACATGCGCTCCCAGCTTGAGCATGGGTGGCTGGAAGTCGCTGAATGGCTGACCCTGATAAAGTTCCGGGTCGGCAACATTCCCGGCATGTACAAAGGGATAGCCAAAGTGTTGGCCGGGCTGTGTCAGCCGGTTAAGTTCATCATCGGGACGATCATCCCCCAGATTATCCCGGCCATTATCGGTAAACCAGAGTTCACCGGTCAGCGGATGCCAGCTGAAACCAACCGAGTTGCGTACACCCTGTGCGATCACTGATTGCTGACCCGTTTGCAGATTGAGTTTCATGATTGAGGCAAAGCGGGGATCTATACTCAGGCAGATATTGCAGGGGGCACCGAGATTAAAGTAGAGATCGCCGTCGGGACCGAATTTAAGGTATTTCCAGCCGTGGTGAGAGATATTGGGCAACTGGTCAGTGATCAGCTGAACCTGGACAGCTTGCGTTCTGACACTATCGGCGCTGGCAACTTTGAGAATACGGTCCACTGCCGCGATATAGAGATCGCCGTCACGCCAGGCGATGCCACTGGGCATATTCAGCCCTTGTAACAGCAGATCCCGTTGTTCATAGATGCCATCGCGGTTTTCATCCTTGAGGCGGTATACCCTGCCCTCCCGGCGGCTGCCGACAAACAGGGTGCCCGGCTCTCCCAACGCCATCTGCCGTGCGTTCGTTGCTTCAGCGGCGATGGTTATGTGGTAGCCCTTCGGGAGTCTCAGCGATGCCAGAGAGGGCTCCGCCAGGGAGATGTGTGGCAGGCTCAGTAGTGCTGCGAGTATCAGGCTTATCCGTTTCATAACAGGCTTCGGTCGGTATTGTGTTGATATTCATGCCAGCGTAACCGGAATCGGTTAAACTCTGTCAAACATAGCTGATGATCTGCTGGTCTGCACCTGCCTGACACTATCTCTGGCGACCTAATCTCTTTATTACGAAGATGTCTTTCATTACGACAAGTCGCCTATTACAACGAATACGCTGATTACGATAAATATTATGCTGCAACGGATACAGAACATCCCGCTGGGATTACGCTATATGCTGCTCTCATCGATGGGCTTTGCGCTGATGGGGGCCACCGTTAAAACGGTCAGTCAGTATGGTATTCCATTGATGGAGATTGTCATCGCCCGGGCGCTGGTGTCCCTGATCATCAGTTATGCTGATGTCAGGCGTAAACGGATTCCGGTCTGGGGACACAATAAATTGCTGCTCAGTGCCCGGGGTATTGTTGGCGCGGCTGCGCTGGTCTGTGTCTACTACTCCGTCACCACTCTGCCGCTGGCTGAGGCGACCATTCTGCAGTATATGCATCCGGTCTTTACCGCACTGCTGGCCTTTTTGTTGCTGGGTGAGCGGGTTCAGTTTTCCACCATGGTCTGTATCGTGCTGAGTATTACCGGTCTGGTGGTGATGGTGAAACCGGATATTTTCTTTGCTGCCGAAATCGATTTGCCGCTGTTTAGCATTATGATGGCGTTGTTGGGGGCGTTTGGCAGTGCAGTTGCCTATGTGATTGTCAGACGGCTGAGTCAGACCGAAGACAGTTCGGTGATCATTCTCTATTTCCCGCTGATCGCGCTGCCCGCCGCTATTCTGTTATCGGGTGGTGAACTGGTGGCTCCGGATGGTTATGCCCTGATGTTGCTGATTCTGGTGGGGGTCTTTACGCAAGTCGGTCAGGTGGGGTTAACCAAGGCGATGCAGCATGAGGCGGCCAGTAAAGCGACCGCTTTTTCCTATATCCAGGTGGTTTTTTCGATACTGCTGGGCTGGTTTGTCTTCAGCGAACTGCCCTCCCTCTGGACCCTCATCGGTGGTGGACTGATTGTCTCCGGTGCACTGGTGAATGTGCTCTGGAAACGTTGAATCAGGCGACCCTGCGTAACGGCAGACTGTACAACAGCAGGAACTGAAGCAGCGCCGCAACCACCACCGAGGGACCTGCGGGGGTATCAAACTGCATCGATGCAAACAGTCCGAGAAGCACTGCGACCACTCCCAGCAGACTGGCGCTTACTGCCATTTGCTCGGGTGAGTTTGCCAGCCGGCGGGCGCTGGCGGCGGGGATGATCAGCAACGAAGTGATCAGCAGAATACCGACCACTTTCATGGCGATAGCGATAACCACGCCAATCAGCAGCATCAGTGCCAGTCGTATCCGGGCTACGGGTACGCCCTCTACCTGCGCCAGTTCCTCATTGATGGTAACCGCCAGCAGTGGATTCCACAGCCGCCAGATCAGCAGCATGACGATACCGCCGCCATAGATCCATAACAGATCGATGGGCGTGATCGCCAGCAGGTCGCCAAACAGGTACTCCATCAGGTCGACCCTGACGTCATCCAGCAGGGCAACGGCTACCAGCCCCAGCGACAGGCTGCTGTGGGCCATAATACCGAGCAGGGTATCGGTGGCCACCAGACGCTGTCGCTGCAGGCTGACCAGGATCAGCGCGAGGATGACGCAGCAGCTCACCACCGCCAGGTTGAAATTGATATCGAAAAGCACGCCGACGGCTATCCCCAGCAATGCTGAATGGGCCAGGGTGTCACCAAAATATGCCATCCTCCGCCAGACGACAAAGGAGCCCAGTGGACCGGCCACCAGTGCTACGCCAATACCACCCAGCAGGGCCAGTAGCAGAAATTCAGGCATCAGTGGTGTCCTCCGCAAGCGGTGTGGTCGCTTTCCTGTGTGTCAGGCAGTGGCAGGATATCGCCATGATTATCATGGCGGTGGTTGTGGTGATGGCTATACAGCGCCAGATTTTCTGCGCCGGGTATGCCAAACAGTTCAATATAGGATGGGTCTGTACTGACCTGCTCGGGATGGCCGGAGCAACAGATATGATGATTCAGACAGATCACCTGATCGGTGGCGGCCATCACCAGATGCAGATCGTGAGAGATCATCAGTACCGCGCAGTTGTATTTATCCCGGATACTGGCGATCAGTTTATACAGCTCGGTCTGACCATTGATATCTACCCCCTGAGCCGGTTCATCCAGTACCAGCAGTTCAGGTTTTCGCAGCAGGGCGCGTGCCAGCAGAACCCGCTGCATCTCCCCGCCTGATAAGCTGTGGACCGATTGCTTCAGCAGGTTTTCGGCGCGCACCGACTGGAGCGCCTGGTGCCGGTCTGCTGTACTGGCAAAGGCTGCAGTTTTCAGAAACCGTTCCACTGTCAGGGGAAAGGTGGTATCGATGTGCAGCTTTTGCGGCATATAACCGATACGCAGTGTGGCTGAGCGTTTAATAACCCCTTCATTGGGTGTCAGAAGCCCCAGAACCGCTTTCACCAGGGTGGTTTTGCCAGCCCCGTTGGGACCGATCAGGGTGGTGATTTCACCCTGCTTCAGGGCCATGGATATATTGTCGATAACGGTGTTGTTACCGAAGCTGATGCTCAGACCGGATATCTCGACCAGGTTTGCCGGGTTCATAGCTGCTCCTGACAGTTGGGGCAGCGCCCCAGAATTTCGATACTTTCCTGATCCACCGAGAATCCGGCATCGCTGGCGACGTTTTGTATGCTGTTGTGCAGCTCGCTGGACTCCAGTTCAGCGGTAGTGCCACAACTCTGACAGATGAGGAAATAGCCCGAGTGGTTATGATCCGGGTGGCTGCAACCGATAAAGGCATTCAGGGTGGCCAGCCGGTGTACCAACCCCTGCTCCTGCAGGAAGTCCAGAGCGCGGTAAACCGTTGGCGGCGCCGAGTTAAATCCTGCTTTGGCAATGGCGGGCAGCAGATCATACGCACCCAGCGGTTTATGACTTTGCCAGATAAGTTTAAGCACCAGCTCGCGGATTTTGGTGAGCCGCTGGCCGTTGGCCTGGCACAGGGTTTGTGCTTGCTGCAAGGCCGTTTTAATGCAGCGGCTGTGGTCATGATCGGGCTGATGGGCGATATTGCTGACGGATTCAGGAGCCATAATAAAACCGGTTGATATATTAATTGTTATATTATAACTTTACGGCAATTCAATTAACAGTGGCTTCCTTCGATGTTTTCCAGAATACCCGCAACATTTGTTCTTTTTTTACTCAGTTTCTGCGCCATGAGCCTGCAAACCGTTTACGCCGGGCAGGTCCGGGTACTGGCCAGTATCAAGCCGATTCAACTGATTGCACAGGATATGCTTGGTGATCTGGCGCAGATTGGTGTGCTGCTGCCGCCGGGCAGTTCGCCCCATCATTACTCCCTTAAACCCTCTTCGATTGCGCAGATTCACGATGCGGATCTGTTTATCTGGGGCGGGCCGGGGCTTGAGCTGTTTCTGACGAAGACGGTGAGTCAGCTGGAGCACCCAGCCCTGGCGCTGCTCGAAGGGGGAGAGGCGCACCATCATGAAGAAGCGCAAACCGCTGACACTGAAGCGGACGCTCACCATGAACATGACCATGGCGGCAGCGATCCCCATTTCTGGATGGCGCCTGAGCGGGCGCTGGCGGCTGCTGATCTGATTAAAGATCGGCTGGTGGAGCGCTATCCGGAGAATGCTGCGCTTTATGAACAGGCCTATAACGACTTCGCTGCCCGGCTTGCAGTGACCGATCAACAGTTGCAGCAACAGTTGAAAGCGGTGGGTGATACCGGCTTCTATGTGTTTCACGATGCTTTTGGCAGCTTCGTTACGCATTATCAGTTGAATCAGCTGGGCTATTTCACCGTTGATCCTGGCCGGAAACCCGGTGCCCGGCGACTGAGCGAAATACGCACAGCGCTGGAAACTAACCAGGCTCGCTGTGTATTTGTTGAGCCACAGTTCAAAGCGCCGGTTGTGGCTAGTCTGATTCGTGGCCTGGATATCCGGGTTGGACGGCTTGATCCCCTTGCGGTTGCTATCGATGCGGGCCCTGACGGGTACAGCAATTATCTGCAATCACTGGCAGATAGTTTCACTAATTGTCTCTCTGGTGAATAAAAACAAAAAAAAGTAGTGGCGGACACTTCACAAATGAAAAGGTCGTCTTTATAATGCGCTCCTCTTTCGGAGCAGATGTGGTGGAATTGGTAGACACGCTAGCTTCAGGTGCTAGTGCCTTCACGGGCGTGGGAGTTCGAGTCTCCCCATCTGCACCAATCGCTAACGGCGGTTGAGCTTCGAAAGAGAACGCTATTTTCATAGCAGGGGGACGCTCCTAAACGTAAAAAGTTGATACGCAGATGTGGTGGAATTGGTAGACACGCTAGCTTCAGGTGCTAGTGCCTTCACGGGCGTGGGAGTTCGAGTCTCCCCATCTGCACCAACTTTATTCTCTCCGGTTTTATGTCTCTTTTCTCTTTTCTGAATTTCTCATTCTCTGACAACCAGAAAACAGCCTCTGCTTACGTTTCTCATACTGTTTTGCTGTATCGCTTGCTGGTGTTTTCTGTATCGACTCTATATCACACTAAATGGCATTGAAGCGTGACAGGCGGGTGCTGCAGAGCTGGGGTCGCCCGCAAGAGAAAAATCTGGGCAAAAAAAAGGCCACTAAAAAGTGGCCCAAGGAGTCTCGTTTAGACCTATACGGTCCCGAATGAACGAGTGCTGTTAAAACTTTTTGGCTGGCGTTTCTTGGTCAGGTTCTTCAGCCAGTGGCCCAGCGCGCTCAGTTGCTGGGCGATATATTCGTTACGTGCCAGTTGACCCTGTCTTACATAGTAAGCGGTATCAACCATACCAAACTCGTCAACCTTAATACCATTCTCATCTGTGTTCATGCTATGCACCAAAATAATTCATTAAACTGTTATATCGTTAAATGAATCAACCGGACTGGATTTAAGGAGCTTTTCCGGGGCTTTTCAGATTAAGCTATTATCTACAGTGTGTTGCGGTTGGATCATTGTTTCGTTGATGGTTATACTAAGGTCGCACTGATTATAAAACAAACGACAGATTTTCAGCTTAAGTGTGAAATAAATTCACTTATTGAGGTGTGTATCAGACGCTTACCCCCTTTGAACGCTCTGCGCAGTTTTGAATCGGCTGCCCGACTGGGCAGCTTTAACAAAGCGGCAGAGGAACTGTATGTCACGCCGTCTGCGGTGAGTCATCAGATTAAATCCCTTGAAGAGTATCTGGGGCTTAAACTTTTTCATCGTGAAAAAAGACAGGTGCAGATCACCGTGGCCGGGGAAAAATATCTGGTTGCGGTGGGGCACGCCCTGGATGAACTGGATGCGGCCACCCGTCGTCTGATCTCTGCGCCCAATACCAGCTCGTTAACCTTTGAGGCCCCGCCCGCCTTCCTGAGCCGCTGGTTAATGCCAAGGATCAAAGATTTTCAGGCACTGTATCCCGATGTGGAGCTGCGACTGAGTACCGGGTCGGTGAACCGCATCGACTTCGATCACTCCGATCTGGATATGGCGGTCTATTTTGGCGACCCGCCGGACGATGATGATATCGAGGTACGGCTGGTGCACCGTTCGGTGGTGGTGCCGGTGTGTAGTCCGCGTAAGCTGGAAGAGCATCATATAGAAACACTGGCGGACCTGAGAAAGCAGACGCTGATTCATGTCACCAGCCGGCGTAATGAGTGGCAGCGTTTACTGCAAAAGGCCGGAATCTCAATGACCGGTGAGGAAAAGGGACTGTCATTTTCCAGTACTCAGCTGGCCCTGGGGGCTGCGCTGGAAGGATTGGGTATCGCCCTGTCGGACAAGTCACTGATCAGTCGGGAGTTGCAGTATGGGCAACTGGTGGTTCCGGTGGAAGCGGAGTTGCTGACGGGGAAGGCGTTTTATCTGGTTTATCCGAAAGATCGTCAACTGACCTATGGCATGCGAATTTTTCGTGAGTGGTTGTTGCAGGTGATGGGGCTGCCTGAGCAGGAAGAGCCGGTGTCTGGCTGATCTGAAAACGGCCTGGGTGCACCGTCGGCGCTGCCGTTAAAGCAGCGCTGTCAGATGGTTATCCCAGGCGGCTTTAAATCCCAGCGGTAGTCTCTCTGTGGTGCCGTGCTCGAGATTGTAGCGAACACAGCGGCCAGTGCCAGCGCTGATAATAAACTCGGCAGGGCTGTCTGTTGCTGCCAGGCCGCAACCGTCGCGACTTTTGATAGACGAGATAAACTGGTTTTCCTGCAGGTCCCAGAATGTGATCAGATCACCGCGGGGAGCGGATACCGCAGCGAAGCGGCCGCTGTGATCGCAGCGGGCACTACCGCAGTAGTCTTTCATCGCCAGATTAACCGGAGCCGGAGCGCGCAGCAGTTGAATCGCTTCGCCGGGCCGGTGAATCCCCACCAGTGGCAGATTGTGTCCGGGAGCGCCCTGATACTGCAACGCGATAACGGTGGTGCCCTGGTGGTTGGTATCGATATGGCGGATGCTTAACTGGTGCTGTGCAGCAGGCAGTTGCTGCTGTTCCAGGTGGTTACCGCTGTGCAGATCCAGACGTACCAGGGAGGGCTGCATGCTATCCAGATTAAGCTTCTCCCTGCCGTGGTCCGGGTGGGTAAGGATACCGCCATTGGCCACGGTGAGCACTGCGCTGCCGGGTTGCTGAACCAGTTCATGGGGCCCGATCCCATAGCTGGGGTAGTCCGCAATGACAGCGTAATCTTGCGCCATGGCCCGGATAACCACTCTGCCCTGCCCACTGTTGATCTCATTTTCGGTGGTGATCAGCCAGCGTCCGTCATCCGAGAAGATGCCATGACCAAAAAAGTGTCGTCCACGACCCGCCATAATGCGCTTAACCAGTCGTTGCTGCTGGTAATCGACAATATCGATAAAAGTGCCGGGACGTCGAGCGATGCAGGCCAGTAGCGGCAACTGCGGGTGTACCTCGGTATGGTGTGCCCGCGCCGGTAGTATATGATCCAGCATCAGCTCTCCCTGCTGACCGATCAGGTACAGGTGGTAGTGTCCGTCTCTGCCTTTGGCTGCGGCTGCAAACATTGGTGTTGCGTTTGCCGTGGCCGCTTCAGCCCGAGCCAGTCGCGGCAGTAATACTGCGCTAGCCAGTAACTGACAGAAGCGGCGGCGGTTAATCTCCATCACGGCTGTTAAACCCCAGTTGGATATCCAGTGTTATCATTTCAGCACTGAGCTCACGGTCAAGCTGTTGCAGTGTGTCGCCGAGTTGTAGCAGCTGGTTGACCGTATCGGGTTGATTCAGGCTGGTGACGAGAGGGGCCTGCACCGCCCTGAGTTGCTGCTCAAGCGTGGTGAACCGCGTGCTGATATTATCTGCCTGAGCCGCTCTGCCCTGCTCTCTTAACAGCGTGTCGACACTGTGGCTGGTGCCGGAATAGAGCTCACTGAGACTGGCTATATTGAGCTGTATATTGCGCAGGGAACGCTGGCTGCGCCAGGATTCCAGGCGATGGGGCCGAACCTGTTCAGCGCCGTTCAATGGGCGGAGAATTTTCTGGTCACGGATCACTTCAAGGGGCTCAATCAGTGACTTCATCATATCCACTGCGGCCTCCTGGTGGCTTTCATAATAGCTCTCTTCACTACCCGCTGTGGCTATTGAATGACGATAGTCATCGCGCCATTCGGTCAGCGTGGCGCGGCTGTTTTCGGCAATATAAGCCGCGATAGTCTGCGTTAGCTGGCACCGGTAGCTATGGTCTTCAAAGTCCGCCAGGGTGCTGCTGAACAACAGACGCTCCAGTGCCGGCAATCCTTTGACCCCGATACTGGCTTTGTAGAGATAATCGATCGACAGGGTTTGCGGATCCTGTTGTTGCAACAACAGGCTGAGCTGTTTACCGATGAGGTTTTTCCGGTCAGGCCAGAACTGCATGCTGAAGTTGCGCATCAGAGTTTCAATCGGGCCAAACTGGATATGCTGTATCGCCTGCCAGGCATCCATGGTCTGCTGGAAATCCTCTTGTACCTGGGCAAGCCCGTCCTGATCTGGCTGCTGGCACAGGGCTGCAGTGCTGGCTGACAGCTGCGTACTGCTGTCCTGTAATGCCTGGTAGCGGGGGAGTATGTGCTCCTCTACCAGGCTCTGATTAAGGGTTTTCCATTGCTGCTGCGACGGCGCTGCATGGGCGATGCCGACCGCCGTGAACAGCAGGGATATACCCAGCAGCAGCGGCCACAGAGGGGTAGGTGCTGACTTCATAGTGACTCCAGAAATGTGAGTAAGGCGGCCCGCTCAGCGGTTGGCAGATTGATGACGTGGTCCCGGGAAGCCTGTGCTTCGCCGCCATGCCACACAATCGCTTCGAGCAGGTTCCGTGCCCTGCCGTCGTGGAGGAAGTAGGTGTGTCCGTTGACGGTCTGGGTCAGTCCTATTCCCCACAGTGGCGGAGTTCGCCACTCACTGCCGCTGGCCAGGAACTCGGGCCGGTTATCCGCCAGCCCCTCGCCCATATCGTGCAGCAGCAGATCGCTGTAGGGCCAGATCAACTGCGCTGATTGTTCCGGCATATCGGCGCGGTTAGCAGTCGTGAAACTGGGCTGGTGACAGGCGGCACAGCCACTCTGGTGAAATACCGCTTTGCCTTTTAATACCTGCGGTCTGGCAGTATCGGGTCGGGCGGGAGGCGCCAGATTGCGACTGTAAAACTCGACCAGTTTCACCATCTCTTCAGAGGCTTCAGCATTATCCTGTTGTGGGGTATTACCATTGGGCTGTTTCAGGCAGTCCAGCTGCTGTGCGGTACAATCGCCGGACGCTGAGGGTGCAAAGGGGGTTGAGATCCCCATGTCGCCATTGAACGCGCCCACTGCCTGCTGGATCAGGGTCGGATTACCTGCTTTCCAGCCAAACCGGCCCAGCTCCTGCTGTTGGGTAAAGCTGTTCCAGACCCGGTTAGGGCGCCCGGAGATGCCATCATTGTTACGGTCCTCCGGGTCCGACAGTGCTTCGATAGCGGTTGCGGGTAAGGCTTCCAGCAGGCCCAGCCCGATCATCGGCGGGGCGATACGGGGAGAGAGTAGCGTCTGGGGGTGCAGTGGACCGTAGCTGAGTTCGGTAATACTGTAGTCTGGCTTGCGCAGCTGTACCTGGAAACCATCGGCCAGGGTGACGGTGGTTTCGCGATAATTGATCACCATCCGCCCTTCTCCGGCCAGTCCGTTAATCGCCAGATCCTGCAGCTGACCACCGTAAGTGGGTTCAGGAATGACGCCCACCTGGCCGCTCTCAAGCAGTTGCCGCTGAGCATCGTTCTGGGGTGGAATACTCAGGCGCAGGAACATCGATACGGCGTTATCCTCAGGCCAGTTGGCTTCCGGAGGGTGGCCCCGGCCATCTTTCAGGTGGCAGCGCTGACAGGCCCGGGCATTATACAGTGGTCCGAGACCATCGCTGGCAGTGGTCGAAGAGGGGGCTGGCACCCATATCTTCTTGAAGATGCCGTTACCCAGCTTAAAGTTCAGTTCGTTCTCGAAGCTCATATTGGCCGAGCTTTGGGAGAATGCATTGGTATTGCGCTGCTTATGGTGCGTGGTGCTGCCACCGGGGAGCGCTTCTCCCGGCTGCGGCTGGCTATAGTCCTGTGCAGCGGATGCCGCTGTCGTCATGAGGACTGCCGCCACTAAGACGGGCAGTGAAAAGTCTCTGCGGTTCATCTGTTACTCCAGAACCTGTGCCGGGTTATCCAGACTATCGGAGCCTTCCAGCTGAACCTGGTCCAGCTTCAGCTGACCGATGATCTCTTCAATGGCGCGGGTCTCTTCGGTGAGGGCATCAACAAAATTTTGTACCAGTTGGTTTCCAGTGGTGTTGCCCACGCCGATCAATACATCGAAGGTCTCGCCCTGAACGGCGCGATCCACCATCGCCTGAGCGGCCGCTTCGGTGGCCTGTAGCTTAGCTTGCATACTTTCATCGGCGGCGGCTGCCTGAGCGGCAACATAGGCAGATAAACCGGGGCCTTCAACCGTTGAACCGTCGATCCGGGTATAGCTGCCCTGATACACATTACGGATCCCTTTGGCATCGTAATAATGGGACCAGTGGGTGTTATCGGAGAAGCAGTCATGCTCCTCTTCCGGGTCATGCAGCATCAGCCCCAGCTTGGTCCGCTCGCCTGCCAGCTCGCCATAGGCCAGGCTGCCCATGCCGGTGAGGATGGTGGCAATAGCGGCGTTATCATCCTTCTTCAGCAGTTGTTGCCGGGCAGCCCCCTGGTCTTTCCAGTTATCCACCATCTCCTGCAGATCGGCAATCAACAGCTGAGTCGCCGCCTGCAGGTAGTCCCGGCGCCGATCACAGTGTCCGCCGGTGCAGTTTTCCAGACTGTAATCGGATGCCGGACGGTTGCCTGCGCCCGGCGCGGTACCATTCAGATCCTGGCCCCACAGAAGAAACTCTATCGCATGGTATCCGGTGGCGACATTGGCCTCTATGCCATCGATCTCATGCAGTGTGTTTGCCAGTAGCTCGGGAGTGATGTCAGTGGCATCGATCTGTGTGCCACCGACCCGCAGGGTTGTGTTGGCAATCACATTGGCACGGTACTGGGTATTCTCGTCTGACGCGTCGCCGTAATGGGTGCTGTCAACATAGTCGATCAGGCCCTCATCCAGTGGCCATGAATTAACCCGCCCCTCCCAGTCATCAACAATTGGGTTGCCAAAACGGTAGGCTTCGGATTGCTGGTAGGGAACCCGGGCGGCTTTCCAGGCAGCGCGGGCCTGCTCGAGAGTGCTGGCATCGGGATGTTGCAGCAGCGCATCGATACTGGCCTGCAGATCTCTCGCTCCGGTGAGGGCATCTTCATAGGTCGCCAGGGCGATATCGGCATAGGTGGTAATGACCTCTGAGGTTGTCGGCGCCGCGGCGAACGTTGTGGAGCAACTAAAGGTGGCGGCCAGAACGGCTGCAGAAACAATTGATTTGACGCGCATAGAGAGGCTCCTGAAAATAGAATTCAGGAGATGGTAATACAAACAAGAATGATTCGCAATAAGGTTTGTGCTGGTGCTTGGCCACTTAAAGCGGGAGCCGGTTCTGGCCGGCTCCCGTTGCTGTGTTAAGCGAAGTATCGTTCCAGGTCGTCTGCGCCACCGATGCGCTGACCATCGATAAACACCTGCGGCGTTGTGCCCTGGCCACTGATCGCCGCCAGAGAACTGTAGCTCAGCCCGTGGCTGCCCAGCTCTACTTCTTCGTAGCTGAAGCCCCGCTCCTGCAACAGTTTCTTCGCCCGGATACAGTGTGGGCAGCCGGGTTTGGTCAGTATGCTGACCCGTTTGGGCTGTTCAGCGGTTGGGTTGATGTAGTTCAGCATGGTATCAGCATCGGAGACCTGGAACGGGTCACCCGGCAGGTCCGGCTCGATAAACTGCTTTTCGATGACGCCATCCACCACCAGCATAGAGTAGCGCCAGCTGCGTTTGCCAAAGCCGATATCATCTTTATCGACCAGCATCTCCATACCCGCCGAGAATTCACCGTTGCCGTCCGGGATAAAGGTAATATTTTCAGCCGCCTGATCGCCCTGCCAGGCGTTCATGACAAAGGTATCGTTAACCGAGATGCAGATGATGCTGTCAACGCCCTCCTTCGCAAAAACCGGTGCCAGCTCGTTATAACGGGGCAGATGGGTCGTTGAGCAGGTGGGTGTAAACGCTCCCGGCAGAGCAAAAACAACCACTTTTTTACCTGCGAACAGTTCGTTGGTGGTGACATCCACCCACTGATTATTTTGCTGAGTGTGAAACGTGACCTGAGGGACTTTCTGACCTTCTCTGTTAGTAAGCATTCCGTGTATTCCTGAAAAGTAGTAGTGATTCGATAGAGAGATAATGTCAAAATACATAAAGTTAATAAAATTAATTAATTTTAATGTATCGATAGCTATTCGCTAATTAAAGCGTTTATCACCTGTTTTTCACTCATCTGAGCATACTACTGTTTCTGGTCATAGTGATTGACCGGGATGCTGGTTTAAGATCGGTGCATAAATTAAAGTGAGCCTTGTTTAGCGCAAGCTGTGATATCCACCTTTCCGGAATAGGTTAATGAGCAACTTCCGTCCTTTTATGCAGGCTGTTTACAGCAACTTTCTGGGGCATTCCCCCAATTGGTATAAGCAGTTAATACTGGCTTTTCTGATAGCTAACCCTCTGATTGATCTGTTGTTAGGCCCGGTCGTCAGCGGCTGGCTGCTGATTTTTGAATTTATCTTTACCCTGGCGATGGCGCTGAAGTGTTATCCGCTGCAACCGGGCGGGCTGCTGGCGATGGAAGCGGTGATTATCCATCTGTCAGAGCCCAGCCATGTGTATGATGAGATTGCCGCTAATCTGCCGGTGATTCTACTGCTGATGTTCATGGTGGCCGGGATCTACTTCATGAAAGGGATGCTGCTGTTTGTCTTCACCAAGCTGTTGCTGAATGTACGCAATAAGACCGCACTGTCGCTGCTGTTTACGCTGATGGGGGCGGTGCTGTCGGCGTTTCTGGATGCATTGACGGTGACCGCGGTGCTGATCAGCTCGGCGGTCGGGTTTTATGCGATCTATCACCGGGTGGTGTCTGGTAGCCATCCGGATATGGATCACGATCATTCGAACGATGATAACCTGCATGAGGACCATCGCATGGAGCTGGATGAGTTCCGTGCTTTTCTGCGCAGTCTGCTGATGCATGGCGCGGTAGGAACTGCGCTGGGTGGGGTGAGCACCCTGGTCGGCGAACCACAGAACCTGCTGATCGGTGAAAAGATGGGCTGGCACTTTATTGAATTCTTCATCAATGTTGCCCCGGTCTCGATGCCGGTTCTGGTCTGTGGCCTGTTAACTACGGTGGTGCTGGAGAAAACCGGCTGGTTTGGATATGGCGCGCGGATTCCGGAGCCGGTATTTGAAATACTCAGGGAGTTCGATGAGCGGGAGCAGGCCAGTTGGGGATTTAAGGAAAAATCCGAGCTGTATATTCAGTTTGCGGTCGCGCTGTTTCTGATTCTGGCGCTGGCCTTTCACCTGGCGGAGGTCGGGGTTATCGGTCTCACGGTGATTATTCTGCTGACCAGTCTCAACGGTGTCACTGAGGAGCATCGCATTGGCCGGGCATTTGAAGAAGCATTGCCGTTTACCGCGCTGCTGGTAGTGTTTTTTACCATCGTCTCGGTGATTCATGATCAGCACCTGTTTACGCCGGTGATTGAGGCGGTGCTGGCGCAGGATCTTCGCAGCCAGCCGGTGATGTTCTTTATCGCTAACGGACTGTTATCGGCCATCAGTGATAATGTGTTTGTTGCCACGGTGTATATCAACGAGGTGGCCAGCGCCTTTGAGGCCGGACGCATCAGCCGGGAGCATTTTGATACCCTGGCGATCGCTATCAATACCGGTACCAACCTGCCCAGTGTCGCTACCCCTAATGGTCAGGCGGCGTTTCTGTTTCTGCTGACCTCAGCCATTGCCCCATTGATCCGTTTGTCTTATATGCGCATGGTGATCATGGCGCTGCCCTACACTATTGTGCTGAGTGGGGCCGGTCTGCTGGCGGTGCGCTATCTGATCTGAACAGCATCAGCCACAAGCGCTGCAGACCGGACAGTTGTCCTGTCGCGGCGGTTATTGGCGGCTGAGCTGGGGCGGTGGTATGTGCGTTGCGCTGCAGACGGCGCTGCTCCCTGAGTTCCCAGGCGGCATTGGCTTTAGCGGCAAAATCGGCCTGTTGCCGGCCACTCAGCTGGGTCGGTCTCTGTCTGGTGCCACTGCGATGGCTGGTATGGCTGGCTTTGGGTGAGCTGCACATGGGGCTATCCTCCGACGTTGATAGCCCCAGTATTGAGCAGCAAGCTGAAATAAGCCTGAAAAACGATCAGATCATCCCGAGTCTTTAGCCGATGAGGGCTTAAACAGGCGCAGCCGGTTAGCATTACTGACCACGGTGACCGACGAGAACGCCATCGCAGCACCGGCAATCACCGGGCTGAGTAACAGGCCGGTAAAGGGGAACAGAATACCCGCGGCGACCGGAATCCCCAGCGTGTTGTAGATAAAGGCACCAAACAGGTTTTGACGGATATTGCTCAGGGTCGCCCGTGATAGTTCAATCGCATCGGCGACCGAGTGCAGGCTGTTGCGGATCAGGACCATATCGGCGCTTTCAATCGCCACATCGGTGCCGTTGCCAATAGCGAAACCCACATCGGCCCGGGCCAGCGCCGGTGCATCGTTGATACCATCACCGCACATCGCAACGTGACCTCCCTCCTGTTGCAGTTTCTCAATCTGTTTTGCTTTATCTTCGGGCATCACCCCGGCAATAAAGTTATCCACAGCCACCTGCCGGGCCACTGCCGCGGCGGTATGTGGGTTATCTCCGGTGATCATCACGACGCTTATGCCCATCTGTTTCAGGCGGCTGATGGCCGCGATAGAGTCCTTGCGGATCGGGTCAGCAATGGCGATTAATCCGGCTACCTCGCCATCAATGGCAATATACACCGGGGTTTTCGCCTGCTCTGCCAGCGTCTGCGCCTGGTTTTTGAAGGCGGAAAAATCGATATTCTGCTCCGTCATCCAGGCGCTGTTCCCCAGCGTGACGGCGATGCCCTCAACCTGTCCTGAGGCCCCCCGTCCGCTATGAGCCTGAAAGTTTGCCACCGGGCTGAGGCTGATGTTTTGCTCCTGAGCATGATGGACAATGGCTTCTGCCAGCGGGTGTTCTGAAACCGCTTCCAGTGATGCCGCTAGCTGCAGCAGTTGCGGATGGGAGCCGGACAGGTCGGTTACCTGGGGTGAGCCTTCGGTAATGGTGCCGGTTTTATCCAGTACCAGAGTATCCAGCTGCGAGGCGCTCTGCAGCGCCTGGCCGTTGCGGATCAGAATACCGTATTCTGCTGCTTTACCCACCCCCACCATCACGGACATCGGTGTTGCCAGGCCCAGCGCGCAGGGACAGGCGATAATCAGCACCGTCATGGCGGTGACCAGCATATACGCCAGCTGAGGCTCAGGGCCCAGCAGATACCAGATCAGCGCGGTCACTAGGCTGCAGAGGATAACTACCGGTACAAAAATACCCGCGACCGTATCGGCCAACCGGGAGATTTCCGGTTTGCTGGCCTGGGCCTGCTTCACCATCTCGATGATCCGGCTGAGGGCGGTTTCGCTGCCAACTTTTTCGGCTGTCACCTTCAGCGTACCGGATTTGTTCAGGGTGCCTGCGCTGACACTGTCGCCGACCGCTTTGCTCACCGGTAGTGGCTCGCCGCTGAGCATCGACTCATCGATCAGACTGCTGCCCTCCTCGACAATGGCATCAACGGGTATCTGTTCGCCGGGGCGAATGCGCAGAAGATCACCGCTTTGCACCAGTTCCAGCGGCAGTTCCACCTCCTTCTCATTGCGAATCACCCGCGCTGTTTTAGGTTGCAGGTTGAGCAGTCGCTCGACCGCTTCGGAGGTTTTACCCCGGGCCCGGATCTCCATCGCCAGGCCGAAGTTCACCAGACCGATAATCATGGCACTGGCTTCATAATAGAGGTGGCGGGAGCCTTCCGGTAACATCTGCGGAAACAGTACTACCGCGGTGGAATAAAGCCATGCGGCCCCGGTGCCCAGGGCGATCAGACTGTCCATGGTCGCTGAGCCATTTTTCAGTGCGCTCCAGGCACCGCTGAAAAAGTGCCGCCCCGGGAACAGCAGAATGCCCAGAGTCAGCAGGCCTGTGATGCCCCAGATAACCTGATCCTGTGGGGTTCGAACGCTCATCTCATCCATCAGTATCCCGGCAACCATCAGTGGAATACCGACACCCAGTGCCAGCAGGGTGTTGCGAATATGTTGTTTGTACTGGGCGGCCTGCTGAGCTTTCTGGCGTGCCCGGTCTTCCGCTTCATTGCTGGCCAGGCGGCCACGGTAACCGATCTCTGACAGGGCAGCGATCAGGTTGTCGCTGCTGATGGGGCCTTCGACATTGAGTCGTCGCTGGGGGAAATCTACCGCCGCCTGATCGACATCCGGCAGGGCGTTAATCCCCTTTTCAATCTTTTTCACGCAACCGGCGCAGGTCACGTTTTCTAATAACAGTGTGGTAGTCATGACTCATCTCGCATAACGGTTCTTTCTATTTACAGGTTAGAGCTTCCAGTCGCTGTAAGGTCAACTGCTGGTGGACAAGAAAGTTGCTTTTTTTTTGCCAACAGGCGAATCTGTAGCGAGTAACGTTGAATTGAGTTGAGAGTCTGGTTGTTCTGATGTGGTATCGCGCCCTGTTAATCCTGCTGCTGAGTGTGATGGCTGTTAATCCAGCGATCTCCGCTGGAGTGCCCGTTGTTGCGTCACATTCTCAGATGGGCTGTCATGGTGATAACTGTGATATGCACAGCGTTGAGATGACCGGCGCTGTGCTGAACAGTGCCGACTGTTGCGATGCAGAGTTGCCCGACTGCTGTTTGCAGCTGGCAGCACTGTTTATGATGCCGACCGGGTTTCAATCTATTTCATCCTCCCAAATCCAGCCTGGCTGGTCACTCAGCGGTTACCTTTCCGCTATCCCTCCTCCGCTCTACCACCCTCCCCGGCCAATGCGCCAGTCTGTTTGATACGCTCATGGAATAATCGCTGTTTGTTAAAGATTGCCGGAGTTGATTATGAATATTTCTCAGGCCGCAGCCGCCACTGGACTGACCAGTAAAACGATTCGCTTTTATGAGCAGCAAGGTGTTATTCCCCCGGCTGCACGCTCTGCGAATGGTTACCGGATCTACAGTGAACAGCAACTGGAAAGCCTGCGTTTTATTAAACGGGCCCGGGATCTGGGATTCTCGCTCGATGAGAGCCGGGAGTTACTGCAGTTATCTCAGGACCCCTCCCGTACCAGTGCCAGTGTCAAACAGAAAGCAGAATTGCAGATACAGCGGATCGATCAGCAGATTGAGTCGTTGCAGCAGATGAGGGCAATACTGGAAAGTGCCGCCCGTGAATGCCGTGGTGACGATGGCGCTGAATGCCCGATCCTTGATCAGTTAAATGGCGTGACTGTCGATAACGAGAGTCCGGAGTAATACCCAATGAAAAAAATGATACTGCTACTGGCAGGCCTGTTTGGGCTGTCACTGAATGGCTATGCCGGCGATTCGGTGTGGCTGGAAGGCAAAACCGATCAGCAATATGAGATCACTGTGTACCGCAGTGCGTCCTGTGGTTGTTGCAAAGGCTGGATAAGCCATCTGAAAGATCACCACTTCAGTGTTAAAGATGTGGTGGTGAATGATGTCACCCCCCATAAACAGCGACTGGGTGTACCTGCCAAAGCCGCTTCCTGTCACACCGCAGAAGTGAATGGCAAAGTGATAGAGGGGCATGTTCCTGCTCAGGATATCAAGCGCCTGCTGGCAACCAACAATGATATTAAGTTGCTGGCGGTCCCTGGAATGCCCTCTGGCGGTCCGGGAATGGACGGTGTGGGAGCCCGCAAAGACGTCTTTACGGTCTATTCGATGGATAGTCAGAACCGGGTGGGTAGTTTCAGTCATTATGCGGATTATTGAATTGCCTGCGGTGTTGATAGTGTTGCTGGGCGCCGTTTTACTGAGTGGCTGTGAGTCGGAGCCCAAAGTAGCCGGGCGCTGGTATACCCAGACTCAGGTGGATAACGGTAAGCAGTTATTTATTGATAACTGCGCCAAGTGCCACGGCGTGGCGGCACAGGGCACCCCCAACTGGAATAAAACCGGGGCTGATGGTAAATATCCGCCGCCGCCTCTGAATGGTACCGCTCATGCCTGGCATCATCCGCTAACCGGATTGAAGCGCTCGGTGCAACAGGGGGGTGTTCCCCTGGGTGGTTCGATGCCGGGGTTTGCTGATACGCTATCGGATGCGGAGACCGAGGCGGTGATCAGTTATTTCCAGAACCGCTGGCCGGCACCGATCTATCAGGCCTGGCTGGACCGGGGTGGTCTGAAGTAATTGCCGTAAAGCCATCAGCTAAAGCGCCTTTCCCGGAAGGCGCTTTTTTATTTTCGCTGAAGCGGTGAAGAGTCGTCTGGATATATGGCAAAAAAACAGATCTGGGCTACCTTCATAGAGCGTTTTTCTCAATCTTCAGGGCATTTAGCATAAAAGCGGCGACGATAGTTGCGTGACCTGATCAGAATACGTACAGTAGCGAACCTTGCCGAAAAGCCGGCATGAATAGCGACCGGTGGGTGGAGAGGATCGATGACGGAAAAAGTATATCTGAACGCGCAGGAACTGCTTGAAGATTCATTCAGGCTGGCTCTGGAAGTGTTTAATAGTGGTTTTCGCCCAGACTTTATCGTCGGTGTCTGGCGGGGAGGCACACCGGTGGGCATCGCGGTGCAGGAACTGCTGGATAACCTTGGTGTTCAGACCGACCATATCGCTATCCGTACTTCGTCCTATACCGGTATCGGTACCCGGGATAAAGAGGTGCGGGTGCATGGGCTGGATTATCTGGTCCGTAACGTCAACCACTCCGATTCCCTGCTGATTGTCGATGATGTGTTCGACACCGGGCTGAGTATCAAAGCGGTGATCGATACACTGAAAGATAAAGCGCGGCTGAATACGCCGCATGATATCCGGATTGCTACACCCTGGTTCAAACCCGTGAACAACAGAACCGATCTTGAGCCGGATTATTTCCTGCATAAGTCGGATAACTGGCTGGTTTTCCCCCACGAACTCAAGGGGTTGGACCGGGAAGAGATGCTGGCCAATAAGCCGGGTCTGAAACAGATTTTTGAGGAATACGGAATCTGACACACTGATGCGATATCAGCGTATCCTGTTCCCATAAAATGAACCCTGTGCGGAGATATCAGAGCAAAGATTTTTCTTTGCTTAAAATATCTACAAATGCCAATGAATGCGGTATAATGCCGCGCATTTTACGCCCCTAACATTCGAGTGAAGAAATGTCTGACTTATCACACTACCGTAATATCGGTATTTTCGCCCACGTAGACGCGGGTAAAACTACCACGACCGAACGTATCCTGAAGCTGACAGGTAAAATCCATAAGACAGGTGAGGTTCACGATGGTGAGTCCACTACCGACTTCATGGAGCAGGAAGCTGAGCGGGGTATTACTATCCAGTCAGCGGCGATCACCACTTTCTGGAAAGATCACCGTTTCAACATCATCGATACTCCCGGACACGTTGACTTCACCGTTGAAGTATATCGTTCTCTGAAAGTTCTGGATGGCGGCATCGGCGTATTCTGTGGGTCTGGTGGTGTTGAGCCACAATCAGAAACTAACTGGCGTTATGCCGATGAGTCGGGCGTTTCCCGTATCATCTTCGTAAACAAGCTTGACCGTATGGGTGCTGACTTTAACCGTGTAGTTAACCAGGTTGAAAATGTACTGGCTGCTAAGCCATTGGTTATGGTTCTTCCAATTGGCCGCGAAGAAGACTTCGTTGGTGTTGTTGATCTGCTGACTCGCCAGGCTTACGTGTGGGATGACTCAGGTCTGCCTGAGAACTACAGCATCCAGGATATCCCTGCCGACATGGTAGAAGATGTTGAGATGTACCGTGAGCAACTGATCGAAACCGCTGTTGAGATGGATGACGATCTGATGATGGCTTACATGGACGGCGAAGAGCCTGCTATGGAAGATATCAAGCGTTGTATCCGTACCGGTACCCGCGAACTGGCATTCTTCCCAACTTACTGTGGTTCAGCATTCAAAAACAAAGGTATTCAGCTGGTGCTGGATGCGGTTGTTGATTACCTGCCAAGCCCAACCGATGTTATCCCTCAGGATCTGACCGATGAGCTGGGTGAGCCAACCGGTGAAGTGGCAACTGTTTCCGTTGATGAGCCTTTCCGCGCCCTGGCATTCAAAATCATGGATGACCGTTTCGGCGCCCTGACCTTTATTCGGATCTACTCCGGTAAGCTGAAGAAAGGCGACACCATCCTGAACTCGTTCACCGGCAAAACTGAACGTATCGGTCGTATGTGTGAGATGGAAGCTGACCAGCGTAAAGAACTTGATTCTGCGCAGGCGGGCGACATCATCGCTATCGTGGGTATGAAGAACGTACAGACTGGTCACACCCTGTGTGATCCTAAGCACGAATGTACCCTTGAAGCGATGGTATTCCCTGAGCCGGTAATCTCCATTGCAGTAACACCTAAAGATAAAGGTGGTGCTGAGAAGATGGGTATCGCTATCGGTAAGATGGTTGCAGAAGATCCAACCTTCATCGTTGAAACCGATGAAGACTCTGGCGAAACCATCCTGAAAGGTATGGGCGAGCTGCACCTGGATATCAAAGTTGACATCCTCAAGCGTACTTACGGTGTTGAACTGGTTGTTGGTCAGCCTCAGGTTGCTTACCGCGAGACAATCACTCAGCCAATCGAAGACAGCTACACCCACAAGAAACAGTCTGGTGGTTCAGGTCAGTACGGTAAGATCGACTACCGCATCAAGCCGGGCGAGCAGAACAGTGGGTTCACCTTCTCCTCTACGGTTGTGGGTGGTAACGTACCTAAGGAATTCTTCCCGGCTATCGAGAAGGGCTTCAAGAGCATGATGGAGACTGGTCCTCTGGCTGGCTTCCCTGTGCTGGACGTTGAGATTGAGCTGTTTGACGGTGGTTACCACGCGGTTGACTCCTCTGCGATTGCCTTTGAGATTGCTGCTAAAGGTGCGTTCCGTCAGTCCATGCCTAAAGCGGGTCCACAGCTGCTGGAGCCTATCATGAAGGTTGACGTGTTCACTCCTGAAGATCACGTAGGTGATGTTATCGGTGACCTTAACCGTCGTCGTGGCATGATCTCTGGTCAGGAAGCTGCGGGTTCAGGCGTTCGTGTTAAAGCTGACGTGCCTCTGTCTGAGATGTTCGGTTATATCGGACATCTGCGTACTATGACCTCTGGTCGTGGTCAGTTCTCTATGGAGTTCGCTCACTACGCGCCATGTCCGGCTAACGTATCTGAGAAAGTTATCGCTGAAGAGAAAGAGCGTAAAGCTAACAAGTAATTGTTGCTTTACCGCTGATTAAAAAAGCCCGCATTCGCGGGCTTTTTTGTGTCTGGCTGCAGGGCAAAAGCGAATATTGGCAGTTACAGATCCAGTACCAGACAATCAGACAGTGCCCGGGAGCAGCAGGGGGTGAACTGATTGTTCAACTGCTTTTCCGCGTCGCTCAGATACATATCCCGGTGATCCGGAGTGCCCTCTATGACCGGGAGCAGGCAGGTGCCACAGACACCCTGTTCGCAGGAACAGGGTATCTCGAAGCCCTGTTCTTCCAACGCTTCCAGCACTGTCTGATCAGCACCGATGTCGATCAGCTGACCACTGCTGGCAATCCTGATCTGAAAACCCGCATTGTCATCATTCGCCGCACTCAGATCCTGAGAAAACAGCTCAAAGTGGATATTGTCGTTATCCCAGCCGTAGGCTCTGGCGCTGTCGGTGATAAAGTTGATAAAGCCCTGGGGGCCGCAAATATAGAGATGCCTGCCTTTGGCTGCCTCTTTCAGGACCGATTGCGGATCAAAACTGTCGGCCGAACCATCATCGAAACAGAGGTTTACGTTATGGCTGAATGGCCCCTCCATAAGACTGTGGGCAAATGCCGCATGCTCAATGCTTTTCGCAAAATAGTGCAGTGAAAATTTAGCCTGACGCTGTTGCAGTGCGTGGGCCATCGACAAAATCGGGGTGATACCGATGCCACCGGCAAACAGCAGTGTTTCATCTTCATCAGGGAGCAGCGGGAACAGGTTTCTGGGAGGGCTGATCTGTATCAGATCGCCTTCGTTAAGCTGCTGGTGAACCGCTTTTGAACCGCCCCGGCCATGTGCTTCAAGCAGGACGGCAATCTCATAGCACTGATGGCTGTCAGGGGCGTTCAACAGAGAATACTGGCGGATCAACGGCTTACCAGTGCCAGCGTTAATGTGCAGATCAATATGCGAACCGGGTGTAAACCGGGGCAGTGTCTGATTGTCAGCAGGCTGCAGCACGATATGTACAATATTATGAGCAACATAGCGTTTTTCGGTGATACGAACACTGATCAGATCGTTATTCATAATCGCCTCATAGTGATAGAGCGTCACGCCATACCGGCGTGGCGCTTGTTATTATTTTGAGTCTTCAGGCGTGCTGTAAACAGACGTAACAGCAGCGCGGCTGCACGCCTGTTTACGCGGAGCTGAGATCAGATGTTTTCCGCTTCGATCAGCTGGCTGAGCCGGCGCCTTGCGCGGACTGCGCCAGCATCGCAAGACAGTAATACCGGGTTCAGCGACCAGAGATCATGGGTGCCCATCTCCTGCTGCTGGGCTTCGATAACCGGTTTGTCCTCGGTGGTGAATGCTTCGCGCATACCGGCCATTTTCGCCTCGTTGTATTCAGCATCATCCATCTTGTAGTTGCGGGTGGACGCGAAGAAGTAGTGGGTAGTGGTTGCGGTTTCCGGCGTCATGATATGGAAGTCGAATAGCATAATGCCATCGTTGAGGTAATCATCACTGTCCTGCACGGTACCCAGGGTCAGGGTCAGATTGGAAGGTTCGGTCCAGCTGACGGCCAGAAACATATCGGCTTTATCGTCCGGGCGCTGCATATGGGGTGCGATCAGCGGGATCACCGGGTCGGCCTCCCAGTCCCAGCGCACATGCAGGGGTTTACCCTCGCGGTTTTCAGTGATTTCCGGAATCAGCGGGCTCAGTTTGCCACCGGTATTGATGAACGGCCCGTGCAGATGATCGATATGGCTGAGATCCATAATATTGTCGGTCAGCAGCTCATAATTGCACTGATTATACATATACATGTGGCCCACCGAGCTTGCTGGGTTCTCAGACAGCTTGGAACAGTCGAGAATCAGATCTTTGTCGGCTTTTTCCGCATCACCCATCCAGATCCAGATAAAGCCATCGCGCTCCTCGGTGATGTAGCGCTGTACTTTGCAGGCTTTTGGAATTTTGCCGTTGCCATGGGGGTTTTTAACGCACTCGCCCTCGCTGTCAAACTGCAGCCCGTGGTACAGGCAGGTGACGTTATCGCCATTGCGCGAGCCCAGGCTGAGGGGGGCAAAACGGTGTGGGCAGCGATCGTGCAGCGCAATCGGTTTGCCGCTTTTGCTGCGATAGATCAGAATCGACTCGTCGAGGATTTTACGGGTGAAATAGGCTTGCTCTTCGACTTCGGATGAAAGGGCCGCAACATACCAGGCGTTGCGCAGAAATGTATGCTTATCAGCAGACTGTAAATTGTTCATTTTATTATCCTTATTAGCAAAACGATAAATCGTACTTTACCTTCAGGATTTAGCAGCTTCTGTGCCAGTCAGTATTGGTTTAACTAGTCTTTTGATTTTAAAGAGTATTTTTTCATAATGTTAACCTGCCCCAGGCCGATGAAGAGTGGAGTAATCCTGTTGGTTTCTTTATATGTTGAAATGGGATGTCTGCATTTCTTTATTTGAAGAACTTGCGTGAGGCTGTATTCTATAATGATATTCCGGACATCAATGGATTAGCTGGTGACGAAAAGAACTGCATCCGGATGAAAAAACACAGCCAATAACAAGAATAATAAATATGAAAGAGATTACTCAAAAGCCGGATTATTCCATCCTCCATAGCGCTATTCAGAGTGACGTTGAAAATGGTGAAATCAGGCTGCTTGATCAGCGCATGCTGCTATTGCATGGTTTCTCTCTGGCGGTATTGCGGCGTGAGATCATCGATAAGATGGGCAGCGATAAGGCCCGTGAAATGTTTTCCCGCCTGGGTTATCAACAGGGGGTTGAAGACTGTCGTCACCTGAAAGAAACAGGTATCGACTGCATCGACGATCTGCTCTCCATCGCCCCGCTGCTGCGTGAAAAAGAGGGGTTTGTGTATAACCTGGCGATTGAGCGGATGCAGTATGATGACAAGACCGGAGAGTTCTGGGGCGACTACCTGTGGGAGAACTCCTGGGAAGCAGAAGCCCATCTGGATCAGTGTGGCGTCAGTGGTTCGCCGGCCTGCTGGATGATGACCGGTTACGCCTGCGGCTTTACCACCGCGGTAATGGGACGTCCGGTGTTATGGCGCGAGGTTGAGTGCCGGGCGATGGGGCATGAGCACTGCCGGGTCGTGGCGATGCCCTTAGAGGAGGGTGACGACCTCTACCAGCATCTCAGCTTTATGAAGATCGAGGAGTTTATCTCCACCCCCAAGTCCGGGCGTATCGATCTCGACCAACTGGGCAGCGATGGGGTGAAAGGGTCGCCAGTCGATCTGCCCGATCTGGTAGGCACATCCCCCGCCTTTAACCGGGCGGCAACCCTGCTGAAAAAAGTCGCCGCAACCGATTCAACGGTGTTGTTTACCGGCGAGAGCGGCGTCGGTAAGGAGCGTTTTTCCCAGGCGCTGCACTCCATCAGTCAGCGGGCGGATAAACCCTTTATCTCTATCAACTGTGCGGCAATCCCCTCCGAACTGGTGGAAGCAGAACTGTTTGGTGTAGAGAAGGGCGCCTTTACCGGGGCAACGGCCTCCCGCCCGGGCAAGTTTGAGCGGGCCGATGGTGGCACTCTGTTTCTCGATGAGGTCAGCAGTCTGCCGTTTCATGCTCAGGGCAAGCTACTGCGGGTGCTACAGGAACGGGAGATTGAGCGGGTGGGGGGTGTTGATGTCCGGTCGATCGATATTCGTTTAGTGGCTGCCGCCAATGTGAACCTGAAAGAGGAAGTGAAGCAGGGGCGTTTCAGGGAAGATCTGTTTTATCGGCTGAATGTTTTTCCCATTGAGATTCCGCCACTGCGTAAGCGCCGGGATGACATTCCCCTGCTACTTAATCTGTTTATTCACAAGTTTTCCGCTGCTAATGGTAAAACCATCAACGGTATTACCAAAACCGCGGTGGATGCTCTGATGCGTTACAGCTGGCCGGGCAATATCCGCGAACTGGTAAATATCTGTGAGCGTGCCGTGATTCTGGCGGATGACGGCGGCAGTCTGGATCTGGAGCATCTGTTTACCAGTGAAGAGATCCTTGAGGCACAACAGGAGATGGCAGACAGGCAGGATGAAACCAGTGATGCAGTGCCGGGCGATACCTATAGCGCGGTTGAGTCTATTCTGAATCACGCGGTGTCGTTTGAGGATGTGGAGAATATGATGCTGGAGCAGGCGTTACAGCGCAGCGAGGGTAATGTCTCTGCTGCCGCGCGCTTGCTCAATCTTAAGCGCGGGCAGTTTGAATACCGCATGAAAAAATATCGTTAAAGCCTGAGTTCGGTATCGTTAGTTCCGATCAGGTTGACCTCATGACTACTGATGATGACAATACGGTTATGCCATTGTTGTCGCAGTCGTTGCAGAATCCGGGTGCTTCTGTCCGGATCTATGCCCGCAGTGGGTTCATCCAGCAGCAGCACTTTGCGGTCTTGCAGCAGCAGCCGCGCCAGTCCCAGTCGTTTCATCTCGCCGCCTGACGGCAGATGCGAGCCTTTACCCAACCAGCTGTCCAGTTGCCCGGGTAGTTGACTGGCCCACTGATCCAGCTCTACGGTTTTCAGCACCTGCCATAGCTCTGTATCGCTATATTGCTGATGCAGACAGAGATTAAAACGCAGACTGCCCTGCAACAAACTGATCTGTTGCGGCATCATGCCGATCTGTTTGATCCCCACGCCGGAGCAGGTGATCAGTCCCTGTTGCGGCTGCAACTGACCCGCTAACAGTTGCATCAGAGTGGTTTTACCCCGACCGCTGGGGTTGGTTAGCCAGTACCAGTGGGGCCCCTGAAGCCGGGCGTTGAAATGATCGATGGTCGCTTGCTGACGGTTGGGATAACGGTAGCTGAGATGATCAATGTCGATGCGGATCGCCGGATTCCCGGGCTCGATGAATTGCCGCTGATCGGGTTGTGGGTGTGCCGGACTCAACTGACCGATTCGCTCAAGTGCCCTATACCCCAGCGCAAAGCCCGCCAGAGCGCTGCTGCCGGTGGTTAATACCTCCTGCAGCCCCAGTGTCAGCAGTAGCAGCATCAACAGCAGGGTGCCTTCCAGTCGCCCGCTGGCGAACCCCTCAATTCCCTGCCATAACACCAGCAGTATCATCGACGCCTGCACCAGTTGATTCAGCGCCTGGACCCGTTGACGGGCATTACTGGCCTGCTGTTCGGTCTGATCTGCAATGGCGGCACTCTGGCACAGCTTGTCGCTTTGCGGTGTTAACCGGTCAAACAGGATCAGGGTGCGCAGATTGCTGAACAGTGAATGGGCATCACTCCATTGCTGGCTGCGCTGCTGATGCAGGGTGTTCTGGGGTTGTAATACCTGGCGCAGATAGAGCGTCGGTAACACGGCTACCGAGATCAGTAATGGTAGCAATAACCACAAGCCCAGCTCAGGCAGGAACAGCATGACCGTGACCAGATAAAGCAGGGCGCTGAGCAGCATCACCAGCCCTGGCACCAGCGCTGAGAGGTACAGTGACTCGGCATGGCGGATATCATCCAGCAGCCGGCTGCTGGCCTCATGGCTGTTCAGCGGTTGCTCCTGCCAGTTATGTTTTGCCAGGGTTGCGAACATCTCGCTGCGCAGGTGTGAGATGACCCGGAAGGTGGCTTCATGGGTTGCCAGCCGTTCGCCGTAGCGTCCGAAGGTGCGGGCGATGGACAGTCCTCTGACAACCGCGCCGGGGGCAAAATAGTTAAACCCGTGGGCCGCCGCCAGTGACAGACCGGCCAGTGCGGTCGCGCTGATAAACCAGCCCGACACCGCCAGCAGTGCGATACCGGCCAGCGCGGTGATCGTGGCCAGAAGCAGTCCCAGAGTCGCCATTCCCCGCTGCTGCCAGAGTAGTTGAAAATAGCGTTTTAGCAGTTCAGGCATGGGAGGTCTCCGCTGACTTAAGGGGTTGCAGAGTGATAACCTGATCAAACTGATCGGCGCTATCCCGATGGCTGCTGAGCAGGACGATACCGCCCGTAGCACAGAACCGTTTAAGACTGGCCATAAACTGCTGGGCGGTCTGTTGATCGAGGTTGGCGGTGGGTTCGTCAAGCAGCAGCAGGGCGGGCTGATGCAGAAACACCCGTGCCAGAGCGATCCGCTGGGCCTGGCCACCGGAAAGAAACCCGCCGGAGTCGCTGATGCGATAATCCAACTGTCCGGGTAACTCCTCTACCAGAGTGTCGGCGCTGGCCTGTTTCAGTGCAGTGAAAAGCTCTGTATCGGTGAATTCGCGGCCCAGACAGAGGTTGTTGCGCACCGTGTCAAACAGCAGCTCTGGTTGCTGAGTCATATAGCCGATGCGTTGCTGCCAGTGGCGATTATTATAAACAGCGATACTGACTCCATTGAGGAGCAGCGCTCCGCTGAGGGCGGGCTGTAGCCCGGCAAGAGTGTCCAGCAGGGTGCTTTTGCCGGCTCCCGAAGGGCCTTGTAGCAAAACCCTCTGACCCGGCAACAGGGTAAAGTTATGGGGAGGGGCGATCGTTGTACTGCCATAGCCGGTCTGCAGCTGTTGTAGTGAAATCTGCCTGACCGGCGCGCTGTCTGGCTGAGACTGCTCGTCATTGGTGGCAGCGCAGGGCGGCGGTAGCTGTATCAGTTTGAGCAGATGGGTGGCAACACTGCCGGCATCGGCCCGGGCGTGATAGAGCGCGCCCAGGCGGCGTAGCGGCAGGTAGAACTCTGGTGCCAGCATGAGCAGGAAGACACCGTGAGACAGGCTGAGCTGTTCCTGCCACATACCGATCTGATACTTGTCCAGATAGAGCAAACCCAGATATACCGCTACCATGGCGATACTGATCGCACTGAAAAACTCCAGCAGCGTGCCGGACAGGAACGCCAGTCGTAGAACCTGCATGGTGGAGTGACGGAACTGCTCTGACTGGCGGAACAGATGCTGTTGTTCGGCGTCGCAGCTATCCGCCAGTTGCAGCGCAGAGATCCCTTTAATCCGGTCTGACAGCAGATTGCCCAGCCGTGTCAGTTCGGTCAGGTTGCGTTGACTGGCGGCGGCTGCCTTGTGTCCGACGATGATCATAAACAGTGGCACCAGCGGGGCTGTCAGTGCCAGTATCAGGGGCACCAGCCAGCCGCTCCAGAGGCAGGCGATGATGATCATCAGGGGGGCCAGCATGGCCAGTCGCTGCTGCGGCAGAAACTCCGCAAAGTAGTCGCGGGTGCTATCGATCTCGCCGCTCAGCAGATTGCTCAGCTCAGCGTGGCTGAATGGCTTCTCCAGACTGAGCTGCAGGGTGGCGCAATGCTCCAGCACGATGGCCCGCAGGCGGTTTCGTACCCGGATGCTGGCTCGGTCCGCCAGGCGGGTCTGCCATAGCGGCAGCAGGGCCCGCACTGTCAGCAGGGCCGCCAGCAGCAACCAGCTCCCGCTGTGTTGCCAGAGAAGCGGCGTGGTTAATGCCCCGGTATAAACGGCACTGTTGATCAGCAGGGCGATCAGACCGGTAATCGCGATGGTGGTAGCGGTCTGTAGCGCCCCTGTCAGGGTGAGCCAGAGATTCTCACGACGACTTATTTGTCCCGCCTGACGCAGCAGTTGCTGGCCGTTGGCACAGTGTTGCAGTGTGGAAATATTGATCTGGCTCATCAATGACGGCCTCTGTTGGTAAGGAGCTGGTAATGTGTCATGCCGCTTGCCATTATTGGCACAATTGAGCCATAACTGACGAAACAGAGTCTGACTGATGACTAAAATAAGCTGGTTGAGAACCATGCGCAATGTTCTCGATAGCTATAATAACCCTGCAGTGTTGATAGATGCTGAGTATAACGTTGTTGCCACCAATAATAGTTACGATTTCCGTTTTGGTGGGCTGAACGGGCGCAGCTCGGCGAAATGCTTTTTTCTCTCCCATGGTTATCAGCAACCCTGCGACCAGGAAGGGGAAACCTGCCCCATGCAGGAAGCCCGTGACAGCGGTCACCGGGCTAGTGTGCTGCATATTCATAATACGCCACAGGGCAAAGAGCATGTGGGTATCGATACCATTCCGATTACTGATGATGAGGAGCGGGCCTACTTTATCGAGGTGATGAAACCGATTCGTGAAGTCAGTGCCGTGCCGATTGCCAACAAGATGATTGGCCGCAGCCGGGCGTTTAATGAGCTGGTGGATCTGATTCAGAGGGTTGGTAAAACGGATACCAATGTATTGCTGATGGGGCCTTCCGGGGCGGGTAAAGAGCTGGCGGCTCAGGCGCTTCACTCCACCAGTCCCCGGGCCAGTAAGCCCTTCGTGACGGTAGAGTGTTCTGGTCTTACCGATAGTCTGTTCGAAAGCGAGCTGTTTGGTCATATCAAAGGCGCGTTTACCGGTGCGATCAGCTCCCGTACCGGGCTGGTTCAGTCGGCCCATGGCGGCACTCTGTTTCTCGATGAAGTAGGAGATGTGCCGTTGCATCTGCAGGTAAAACTGCTGCGCTTGATAGAAACCAAGACCTTTCGTCCGGTGGGTGACAGTAAGTCGATTGCGGCGGATTTCCGGCTGGTCTGCGCGACCCATAAGGATCTCCCGGCGATGGTTGAGCGGGGCGAGTTCAGGGATGATCTTTATCACCGTATCAGTACCTTCCCGATCCGTCTGCCATCGCTGGCGGAGCGGCGTCAGGATCTGCCCCTGCTGGTGGAGAGTATTCTGCTGCGCATTGAGGATAAAGCTCCGCTGAAACTGACCGATGAAGCACTGCAATTGCTGGCTCAACAGCCCTTTAAAGGCAATATCCGGGAGTTGAAAAATATACTTGAGCGGGCAGTTGTGTTGCGTCATGATGATCTGATCGGCACGGATGTTATTAAGCGAAGTCTGAATCTGATCCCGGTGGCTGAACTGTCCGGCCAAAAGACGGATGGTCTGGTGCAGATGGCGGAGCAGAGGCTGAGTCTGGATCAGGTTGAGCAGCGTTACCTTGAGGTGCTGCTACAACGCTGTGTCGATAAAGGCCAGGTTGCGGAGATTGCCGGCTGCAGTCTGCGCACCCTGTACCGCAAGCTGGAGCCTTGATTCAGGACACCAGCTTGTCGTCATATTACCGTTTTATTCCGTGTCTTCCATCTGGTTCTCCAGCCACATGGCATTGATAATGCCGAAGCTGCAGGCCAGAAGAACGCCGAGTATCCAGGCGAAATACCACATATTACTCTCCTTGCTTAAGGTCTAGAGACTTAAGCGATTAATAGTTAGACACACTGTTCTGCTCGATAAAGGCCGGCTCGATGCGGCGCCACATTTTGACGTAACACCAGATGGTGTACAGCAGGATAATCGGCACGAAAAACACCGCAACCCAGAGCATAATTTCCAGTGTCAGTTTGCTGGAGGTGGCATCCCAGAGCGTCAGGCTGCTGGCCATGTCGGTGGACGATGGCATCACAAACGGGAACAGTGTCACCCCTGCCAGCAGGATGATGCAGCTGATCCCCAGGCTGCTGGTTAAGAACGCCAGTGCATAACGGCCGCTCCAGGCGAGCAGGCTGGTTAGCAGGGGCAGCAGGACAGCGGCTAATGGCAGCAACCAGAGCAGAGGATAGTGGGCGAAATTACCAAACCAGTCCGCACTCTGAACCACGGTTTTGCTCAGTGGGTTAGAGCTGGCATCGGCAATAACGGCGCTGCTGATGCTATAGCCGGGAATGCTGGTATAAAGCCACAGACCAGCGACCACCAGAAGTACGCTGAGCAGCAGACCGGCCACTCCGGCGGTGCTGCGACTGCGCTGCTGAATTGCACCGCCCGCCCGCATCTGTAACCAGACCGCACCATGCAGTACCAGCATCAGCACACTCACCAGGCCGCAAACAATAGCGAAGGGGTTCAGCAGTGCCCAGAACGACCCGGTATAGGTTGAGCGGGTCAGTTCATCAAAGCTGAACGGCACGCCGAGGAACAGGTTGCCGAATGCCACACCAAACACCAGCGCGGGGACAAATGAGCCCAGACTCAGGCCGATATCCCAGTTATTTCGCCAGCGGCTCCCCGGCATTTTACTGCGGTATTCAAAGCCAAGGGGGCGGAAAAACAGCGCAAAAAGAACCAGCAGCATCGCCCAGTAGAAGCCTGAGAACGCGGTGGCATAGACCAGCGGCCAGGCGGCGAAAATAGCGCCTCCTGCGGTGATCAGCCAGACCTGATTACCATCCCAGTGTGGACCGATAGTATTAATCATCACCCGACGTTCAGTATCGGTTTTTCCCAGCAGGGGAAGGAGCATTGCGACGCCCAGATCAAAGCCATCGGTGATGGCAAATCCGATCAGTAGTACGCCTATCAATAACCACCAGATCAGGCGCAGAGTTTCATAATCAAACATGCTGAGTTTCTCCTAGTGATTCATAGTGATAGCGACCGGTCTCCAGGGCACTGGGGCCCTTACGTACATATTTGACCATCAGGAATATTTCGATACAGAGGAAGGTAGTGTATAGCGCGGCAAAACCGGCAATACTCATCCACAGATCGGTTGCGCTCAGGGTTGAGGTGGCAACATAGGTGGGCAAAATCTCACCAATCGCCCAGGGTTGACGGCCGAACTCTGCAATAAACCAGCCGGTTTCCACTGCAATCCACGGCAGGGGCAGGCAGAGTACAGCCAGTTTCAGCAACCAGCGGGTCGTGTATTCACGCCGGCGGGCAGTGTAATAGAACGCAGCAGCAAAGGTGAATAACATGATCACGCCGGTTGCCACCATAATCCGGAAGGTCCAGAACATCGGGGCAACTCTGGGGATGGTATCCAGAGCGGCCGCTTTGATCTGTGCTTCAGTGGCATCGGTGACATTCGGGGTAAAGCGTTTCAGCAGTAATCCATAGCCCAGATCTTTGCTGACAGCACCGAATGCTTCGCGGTTGGCGGGCGTATCCTCGCCGTTGCGCAATTTTTCCAGCAGACTATAGGCCTGCATACCGGTGCGGATGCGCGTCTCGTTGGCAGTGACGTGATCCTTAATGCCGGTGATCTCCTCATCCACCGAACGGGTGGCGATCAGCCCCAGCAACCAGGGAATGCGCACGGCATAATCGGTGGTCTGTTGTTGCTGATCGGGCAGGCCTACCAGGGTGAAGGGGGCCGGAGCCGGATGGGTATCCCATTCCGCTTCTATGGCTGCCAGCTTGACCTTCTGTACCTCGCCAATTTCATAACCACTTTCATCACCCAGTAAAATAACCGAAAGGATCGATGCCAGGCCAAAAGCGGATGCGATGGCAAAAGAACGACGGGCAAAGCCGACATCCCGGTTGCGCAGCAGATAGAAAGCGCTGATGGAGAGCACAAACATGGCGCCGGTGACATAGCCAGCGGAAACGGTGTGGACAAACTTAACCTGAGCCACAGGGTTGAAGATGACATCGGCAAAGCTGTCCATCTCCATGCGCATCGTTTCAAAGTTAAAGTAAGCACCCACCGGGTTCTGCATCCAGCCATTAGCGATCAGTATCCACAGGGCGGAGAAGTTCGATCCGACAGCGACCAGCCAGGTGACGGCCAGATGTTGAACTTTGGAGAGCCGGTCCCAGCCGAAGAAAAACAGGCCGATAAAGGTAGATTCGAGGAAGAACGCCATCAGCCCTTCAATCGCCAGTGGAGCGCCGAAAATATCGCCGACATAGTGAGAGTAGTACGCCCAGTTAGTACCGAACTGAAACTCCATGGTGAGTCCGGTGGTGACTCCCAGTGCAAAGTTGATACCGAACAACTTGCCCCAGAAGCGGGTCATATCTTTATATACCTGTTTACCGGTCATCACGTAAACTGACTCCATAATAGCCAGCATAAATGTAAGCCCGAGTGTTAATGGCACAAACAGGAAGTGGTACATCGCGGTCAGGGCAAATTGCCACCGCGATAGTTCGACAACAGTTTCAGAAACCATAGTTACAATACCTTAGGTTGGTCCGGCTGCCAGGCCGAAACGAAAAAGAGTGCGGAGGGCACAGAGTCAGGATGATCCAAATGAGTAATGCATTTCTTTAGGCATATGCTGTACCAGATCTGTTAAAACTTTATTACTCTTTTATTTTCAATATCTTATGTTTATATAACGGATTATATAAAGAGGCGTTCTTATAGGAATTTGTCAATTATGACGCAAACTTTGTCAGATTGTGATGTGACATAGTGTCGCGCCATGGTTCTGGACAATAATGGCATTCAGCGGTCGCCGGCATCGCTTGCAAAGGCGCCTTTTGGGAAGCGGCTGATAGCCGTGATAGCCCGAACGACTTGATCTTTCTACGCCGCTGCGCTTATGTCAAGGTTCGTGACATTTGTGGTCGGAGACTGAAAAGAGGGGGGCGTATCTGTGATAGTTTAGTGCCGTAGAGATCAGGCCTGAACGAGAGATTCCTGCTGCTCCATTAAACAGATCAGTTGCTCCAGTGGTACTGGCGGGCTAAACAGGAACCCCTGTACCTGATCGCAGTTATGGTGTCGCACAAAAGCCAGCTGCTCCCTGGTTTCAACCCCCTCGGCAACAACTTTCAGGTTGAGGTTGTGGGCCATATCGATAATGGTTTTCACGATCACCTCATCATCGCGATCACTGCCGATATCACGGATAAATGAGCGGTCTATTTTCAGGGTATTCAGTGGCAACCGTTTTAGCCGGCTGAGAGAGGAATAGGCGATGCCAAAATCATCAATGGAGATCTCTACCCCCAGACTGCGGATCTGATTGAGTTGTTCAAGTAGTTGTTCATTCTCCGTGGCCATAAAAGTTTCGGTGATCTCCAGCTCCAGGGACTCCCCTGGAAAACCGGTTTCGGTGAGAATTTCAGCGATCCGCTTATACAGATCCCGGCGAATAAAGTGCGCCGGAGAGAAGTTGACTGAGAGCTGGATATGTTCACCAAACTGCTGACGTACCTGGAGAATATCCGCACAGGCTTTTTTAATAACCCACTGATCAACCAGGCCAATCAGCCCCTGATCCTCGGCGAGGGGGATAAATTCATCGGGAGGGATGGCTCCTTCATCGGCATCAAACCAGCGAATCAGCGCTTCCAGACCAACAATGACGTTACGCCGGATGCACCATTTAGGCTGATAATAGACTTCGAAGCGTTGCTCTTCGATTGCCTGTCTGAGTTTCTGTGCCAGATGAATGCGGCGTTCGGAGCGGATATTCATCTCTTTGGCAAAAAAGCTGAACTGGTTTCTGCCGGCCGCTTTAGAGTAATACATCGCCGTATCAGCGTGTTTGACAATGGTTGTTGCATCATCTCCGTCGGCAGGGTAGATGCTGATCCCGAGACTGGTGGTTACCTGCAGATTGAAGCCATCAATATCAACCGGTGTCTGGATAGTTCTGATCAGTTTGGTGGCGATGTCAGCCGCTCGGTTCTGTGAGGTGTTGTTGGTCAGTACCGCAAACTCGTCGCCGCCAAGCCGTGCCAGCGTATCACTGCTTCTCAGACAGTGTTGCAGGCGCGCTGACAGTTCCACCAACAGCCGGTCACCCATCTCATGTCCCAGGGTGTCATTGATATCCTTAAACCGGTCGAGGTCGAGGAACATGACCGCCAGCTGTTCGTTGCTCCGTTGTGCATAATGGATGGCGGTGTTCAGATTGTTATCGAAGGTTGCCCGGTTGGGCAGACCGGTCAGGCTATCGTGAAACGCCTGATGCTCCAGCTGTTGGGTCAGTAACAGTAACTCAGCGGTGCGGTCTTTAACTTTTTCTTCCAGTAGTTGTCGCGCCTGTTCCAGTTGATTGTCGCGCGCCTGGATCTGTTCGATCATCAGGTTAAAGTCGGTTGCCAGACTGCCTATCTCATCTTCAGAGCGATTGCGCACCCGCAACTGATAGTTGCGGGTGCGGGTGATTTTGCGGACCGTCATGGCCAGCTCGGTGATCGGCCGGGTGATGATTAGCTGAGCAACGCTTGAGAGTAACAGTGCCACGATCAGTGACAGCAGAAAGACGATAAAGGCGATCCCTATCTGATCTGCCTGACGGGTGGTCAGACTGCCGAGATCGGAGAGCAACAGGGTGTAGCCTATGGCGTCATGATCCATCATTACCGGACGTAAAACATAGAGGGCGCCATCAATCTCCCCTTCGCTGCTCGTTGGCAGGGTGGGGACTGGAAAGTTTCCGGGGGCGTATTTTGCAAACAGCTTCTTGTCTGCGTCATAGAGCACAGCCAGGACAATATCCTGAACATTATCCAGTGATTCAAGGGTGACTCTGGCTGATTCCGCATCACCAAAGGTAAGTGCGGCAATGGAGTTGGTACTGATGATATCCGCTTGGGAGCGCAGGTTCTCGGTCGCCTGAAGTCTGGAGTCATACCAGTCATGCAGGGCGAAGCCTGCGGTGGCCAGTGTCAGTACGGTGCTGCTGATCAGGAGTAACATCGACATCAGCTTGCGCTGTAGCGGGAGGCGTTTAAAGATGGACATCTGTTTCACCTCCTGATCCGGGCCAGTTTGAGCAGTTCAGAACTGATGGTCAGTCCGCTGCGGTTAACTTCGGGAAGGTAGATATCCAGCCCTATGCGCGTGCCCTGCCGGATCAGGTTGATAGCTGCCCGGGAGTCTGATGTCACGCTGGAGTCGCTTTCTGTCAGATCCGCCACGGTCAGAACCGGCAAGGGGCCATGGTGAGCCTGATCTTCAGCGAAGCGCCTGATCTGGCTGAATGGGATAAATAGCATGGCACAGTGGTCAGCTTCGGATAATGAGTCTATCAGTTTATCATTGACTGTTCTCTGTTGTACGGTTTTCCCTGTGATGGTTTGCACGGCTGGTCTCAGCGAGTTTTCACGGTAATAGCAGATGGTCATGTGATCCGGGTTATTCGCGATAGCATTGTCTGGCCAGCGGACAAATTTGGCGATATTGAACAGAATAGCGGTTTTAACCTGCCGCAGCTTGCTGTCATGGGGCTCCGCCTGGAGGTGGAGTGGCGAGAGGCAGGCGAGCAGCAACAGTAACACCGGCAGACGCTGAGAGACGCTGGATAATGTCAGGATTACGGCGTTAATCATAACAGATCATGATTCCATTCTAGCCGCAACCAGAGCTCCCTCTCACTGCGCTCATTGTTGTACTGCTTGCCGAAGTCTGCGGCAGGGTCCATCACCCGCTTATCAAACAGGTTATCGATACCAAATGAATAATTCAGCGCCTGAGTCAGTTTTCCTGAGCCAAACAGGTTGACGGTGGCAAATGAATCAGCGCCATCATCAAAGCTGTTGGTATCGGTTCGGCGACTGCTATAGATCAGGCTGGCTCCCAGCAGATGGTCATTACTGATCTGGTAATCGGTTTGCAGGCTACCGGTCCAGGCTGCCAGGTAGGGCAGTGATTCGCCATCGGATTCGGTTTCAAGATAACTGATCCCCACCCGGGTGTTCAGTTTTCGCATTGGCCGCAGGGTTAATAACAGCTCAGCACCGCGCATTCGATAGACCGTGTTGCTATTGGTGAAATACTCATCAGCATCATCGGGGGTAGGCGTTTCCTGAATAAAATCATCAATCTGACTGTTGAACAGATTGATATTCATGCTGGCCTCATCCCACTGGTAAAGATACCCCAGCTCAGACATCGTTATCCGCTCGGCATCAACCTGAGGAGGCTGAAAACTGGTGCCCTCAAGCACTTTCAGATACTCCCTGAATCCCGGGGTGCGAATGGCGGTGCCATGTTGCAGTTTCCAGGTTTGCTGAGTGTCGGGTGTGTATACCAGTGCTTCGCGATGATTAAAGTAACCGCCAAACTGTTCAAAGTAGTCAAACCGTCCACCAATGGTAAGGCTCAGATCCGGGTGAATCTGCCAGATGTCCTGAGCAAATGCCACATAGTCATTGTTGGTTATACCGGGTTCGGAGAGCAGGTTTCCGGTTTCAGGCGGGCTCAGAAAACCGCTGGAAAAGTGGTAACTACGGCGATAGTCACTCCGTTGCGCTTGCTCATAGTTCCAGCTGATACCGCCTGCCAGAGTGTGCAGCTGAAACTGTTTTAGCAGGGTTAACGAGGCGCCTGCCATAATGCCGTTCTGGTATTCCTCATAGCCTGGCGACTGAGTGGTCTGCTCCAGCTCATATTCCCGGGTATTATCTTTCTGATAATAGAACGTGGTTTCCAGCTGTCCCTCTTCGATAGAGCCTGTCTCATAGTGCGCCGACAGATTGAGAAAATCGCTGTCGATATAGGCATCCTGAGTGGAAGGGATGAAGAGAAAAGGGGTTTCACTGCGATTGTAATCCAGTTGCAGTGTCAGTCGTGGCAGCGGCTGCGCTTTAATATGGATATTGCTGTAGTCCTCATCCCGCGGCTGTAATGACTCTCCGCCGATAAAACTCTTCCGCTCAGAACGGAAGGGGGCGTCCTGATCAAGGTGGCTGGCAAACAACTGAAGCTTGCCGCTGTTGTAGAGGGCGGTGCCTTTGGCTCGCTGGTTGCTGCCCGCTTCAAGGCCCATCTCCAGTTGTTCGGTGTCGCTGAAGTTGCGGGTGGTCACCGATATGATGCCCGCAAAGGCGTTGGCGCCGTAGAGACTGGATGCCGGGCCGAGAATGACTTCAACAGTTTCAAGATATTCCAGCGGCAGGTTATCTCCGAGGCTGAAGTGGTTGTAATAGAGCTGGCGCACCCGTACCCCGTCAACCATCAGTATCATTTTGTCGTTATAGCGGTCCAGAACGCCCCGGGCCCATATGGCGCGATGCCGTTTGCGGTACTGATTAAGCTGCAGGCCTGGCACAAACTGTAACAGATCCTCCAGTCGTCTCACGCCATAGCGCTTAAAATCATCGCGGTTGAAGGTGTAGACCGTGCCTGGGGCTTTATTCACCTGTGTAGGCACAAGCGACGCTGCGGTAAACACGTCCATCGCCACCAGCTCTTTCAGGGACAGGTCACTGAAGCCCTGTTGGTCAGCACGCGCGTATGCGGAGGTAAAGAAGACTGAATAAATAAGCAGTGGGATAACACTGTTTTTCGACATGCACTTTTCCGGAACAGGGAGCCAGCTTTCGATCGGTGGCAATATTATTATTTTAGCGTAGCGGGCTTTAGTGGAGCTCCCTTTCTCTGGCCGTGATACGCGCTCACCATGATACAGAAAACCGTTCAGTGGGGAAGCGTATCGCTACTAATCCCCATACCAATATTATTTTTGAAACCATATTTCAATGGCTAATTAGGCGTATCTGATCGCTTTGCTATTGTACGGGAGGGGGATAGGAGGATTAAAAAGTATTGATATGAGTCAATAAAATTAAATAAATGTATAATTCAAGTATCACTATTTAGGAAGGGTTTTTATTGGTTTAAGTGGTTGTATATCTATATATTTCAACTATTTAAATGATTTTGTTGGGCTGGGTGTATTTTAAAAAGAGATACATAATAAAATATCATGTATTTATTTATGTATCATAAGTGGTATTGTTGCGTCGTTCTTAAAACAAAAACAACCATCTCTGAGGTTTTTGCTATGCACGATAAAATTGCCAATACCATGGAATTTCCACCCGAAACTCCCCAGCCAAATATCTATCCACTGAGCTGGGAAACCAAGACCTCAAAGGCTGAGGAGATCTGGGATGCATCGCTGCGCGAAGCGTGGAATCCAAAGGATCTGCCCTGGGATACTTTCGATGTCTCCAGCTACTCCTGGGAGGAGCGTGAAGCGATCGCCTATTGGTGGACGCTGCTATCGGTATTTGATGCCTCGGCACCCCCTGTTTTTGCTGAAGCGTTTATCAAAACCTATGAAGATCATGAAGAAGATGCCATTCGTCGCTGCTTTTTCTCGGTTACCCGTGATGAACAGAATCACGAGCAGATGTGTGGTATGGCGATTACGAAGTTGCTGGAAGCTAACAGCCCGCTGGAATATGAACCAAAAACCGATCTGGGTCGCCGTCTGAAGCGCAATGCTGCCTGGTTGTACTATAACGGCGGCCGTTACTGGGGCGGATATAAAAAAGCGGTGCCTAAATACAGTCTGGCGGTTCTGTTCAGCTCCTTCCTGATGGGGGAGATTGCGGCAGCCACTATCTTTAAACAGATGTCTGAAAGCTGTGAAGAGATGGTGTTCCAGGAAGCGTTTAAAAACATTGGCCGTGATGAAGGACGCCATATGGCGATCTGTTTGTCACTGATGGAACGTGACTATCCAAAACTGTCTGCAGAAGAGAAGAGCGTTATCACCAAACAGATTCGTGCGGGCTACCTGTTCCTGTCTGCGGTGTTGTTTGAACCGCCTGCTGAGTTCTGGGATCTGCCGGAGGACTTTATCGCCAATCAGCGGGAAGCGGAAGCGATCGCCCGTGAAGCGGGCTTTGGTGTGCCCTCTTACGAGGCGAAGAAGGATAACTGGCGTACCGCCATGCTTAACCTGAAAACGGTTCTGGATAAGTATGACACGCCGTTCCCGGCAATTCCTGAAGTGGATATTACCGGTGAAGAGGTGACTCAGGCGGACCTGGATTCTGCGGATATTATTCCGATCTTCTGATTCCTCTTCCGCTTATAGTCTTCACCAACCGCCGCTCTGTTGAGCGGCGGTTATCTGCATGACTGACCATTTAATGTTGCTGTTACAGGATTGGGATATCCCCGATCCGGAGGTGAGTATGACGTCGATTCGTTTATCCCCATCGGGTAAAGAGGTAGAGGCGAAGCCCGGTGAAACGGTATTGGAATCCCTCGAAAATGCCGGCTACGCCCTGCCGAATAACTGCCGTGCAGGCGCCTGTGGCGAGTGTAAGGTTAAGGTGCTCGAAGGAGAGTTCGATCAGGGAATGGTGATGGATATGGCGCTGTCACAGGCGGAACGAGCCGAGGGCTACGGTCTGATGTGCATGTGTAAACCGCTCAGTGATACTCTGGAGATTGACTGGGGTACCGATGATGCGATGCCAAAACTTTTTCCACCGCGGGAGAATGTGCGTTGCGTGGTGGTGGACCGCATCGAAAGGACCGATCGGATCGCCGAGATCCGGCTGCGTCCGGTAGGCGATCCACTGCGCTTCTGGCCGGGTCAGTATGTCAGCCTGACCGATACCGCCCGAAGTGTGACGCCGCGCTCCTATTCGATTGCCAATGCCCCCAGACCGGATGGTGAAATCGTTTTACAGATTACCCGCGTGCCTGAGGGTAAAACCAGTAACTGGGTTCATGATGATATTCATCCGGGCTCAATGGTAAATATTTCAGGGCCTTACGGCACCTTTATCGGTGATCCGGGAACCGATGGTCCGGTGCTCTGTCTGGCTGCAGGAACCGGCCTGGCGCCGATTCTGAGTCTGGCCGATGCCGCCCTGCGTCGTGGTTTTAAGCAACCGGTACATCTGATGTTTTCGGCGCGAACCGAAGCGGAGATCTACTGCCGTGGCCTGATGTCGTTGTGGAATGCCCGTCATCGCCGCTTTAAGTTCATCCCCACCCTCACGCGGGAGGTGAAAGAGGGCGTTCAGAGTGGTCGTATCCCGGATATCATCGCTGATCTCTATCCCGATCTGTCGAAACATGCGATCTATATCGCCGGCAGTCCCGAGTTTGTGGATAACTGCATCGCAGCGGTAACCGCCTGCGGAGCGCAGGGTGATAATATCCACACCGAAGGCTTCTTTGATCAGGCTCAGCCTGAAACCCCTGCGTCAGACCGGTTAGTCTGACGCGCACACCGGATTTCAACGCCGGACCTGCTCGCAGCGGTCCGGCTTTTTTGTATCCGTCAGAAAAATGTCTGAGATCATCGCTTTTCAGTGCATAACCGCTATTCCCTTTGTACTCTTATAGTTAATGGTTATTAACGCAGATGTTGCAACGATGGATAGAAACAACAGCGAAATCGCATTTGCCACTACCGGCCTGACCAGGGTGTACGGTGAAGGCTCAGTTGCCGTGCATGCCTTAAGGGGAGTTGATCTGCAGATTCCCCAGGGGGAACTGGTGGTGTTGCTTGGCGCTTCCGGCAGCGGTAAATCAACACTCCTGAATATTCTGGGGGGACTGGATCAGCCGACCGACGGCGAGGTGTACTTCTTCGGGCAGAACCTCAGGCAGATGGATGATGGCGCTCTGACTCTCTATCGCCGGGATCATATCGGCTTTGTATTTCAGTTTTATAATCTGATGCCCAGTCTGACAGCGCGGGAAAATGTTGAGCTGGTGACCGAGATCGCCGATAACCCGCTGACCGCGGAACAGGCGCTGGCGCTGGTTGGGCTGAGTGAGCGGGCCGATCATTTTCCGGCCCAGTTGTCCGGCGGCGAACAGCAGCGGGTCGCCATCGCCCGGGCGGTGGCGAAACAACCCCGGGTATTGTTCTGTGATGAGCCCACCGGTGCGCTGGACAGTACCAGTGGCCGACAGGTGATGGAGGTGCTGCAGCAGATAAACCAGCGTCTGGGCGCGACGGTGGTGATTATCACCCATGCGGCGACGATTGCAGGTATGGCGGACCGGGTGATTCACTTTGCTGATGGCCAGATCAGAGAGGTGGTGATGAACAGTGAAAAGTCGCTGGCGCAGGACCTGGTCTGGTGAGGGTTGCCTGATGGCTGGATTGGCAGACCTGTCGCCGCTTGATCGTAAACTGCTGCGGGATTTATGGCGGATGAAAGGTCAGGCTGTCGCGATAGCCCTGGTGATTGCGCTGGGGGTATTGATGCTGGTGATGATGAACGGCCTGGTCCGCTCACTGGAGGATACCCGCACCGCCTATTATGAACGGCACCGCCTGGCGCAGGTGTTTGCGCCGCTACAGAGGGCGCCGCAATCATTGTTATCCCGGGTTGCTGAGATTGAGGGCGTTTCGGTGGCGGTGGGCCGGGTAACCGGTAGTGCACTGATCAACCTGCCCGGTCAGCGGTTACCGCTGAGTGCTCAGGCGGTATCGCTGCCGGATCAGGGCGACGCGCGGCTGAATGATATCTATCTCACCGCCGGACGGCGTCCGGACCCCAGCCATAAAGATGAAATTATCCTGCTACAGGATTTCGCTAAAGCCCATAGCCTGAGCCCCGGAGACCCGCTGTCGGCCACCATGCACGGAGCCCGCCGCACCTTCCGTATTGTCGGTCTGGCACAGGCCCCTGAGTTTCTCTATTCCGCTGCGCCCGGTGAATTTGTCCCGGATGATGCCCGCTTTGCGGTGATCTGGATGAGTCAGTCAGCCCTGGCAGCGGTTTACGATATGCAGGGGGCCTTTAATCAGTTGCTGCTGGGAACCACGAAAAACAGCTCTCTGCCAGCGATTCTCGATCGGGTCGATGTGCTACTGCAGCCTTACGGCGGGCGGGGGGCGTATGGCCTGGCGGATCATGTCTCTAACCGTTTTATCGAGGAGGAGATCAGCGGTCTGAGGGTGTCCAGTCGTACCGTGCCACCGATATTTCTGGCGGTGGCGGCCTTTCTTCTCAATATCGTTATCTCCCGGATGATCCGCGCAGAGCGCAGCCAGATCGGTCTGCTGAAAGCCTTCGGCTACCGGGATATTGAGATCTCCCTGCACTACCTTAAGTTTGTTATTGTGATCGCCGTCAGCGGCGCACTGCTGGGCTGTTTTCTGGGGGTGATGTCGGGGCGTAGTCTGGCACAGGTGTATCAGCACTATTACAAATTTCCATTTCTGCTGTTTCAGGTCGATCCAATGACCTTTGTGATCGGTATTCTGGTGAGTATTCTGGCGGCAGCCGCCGGAGGGATGCTGGTGCTCAGGTCGGTGTTTCGGCTCAGCCCTGCGGTGGCGATGCAACCACCCACACCGGCTGATTACAGCCGTTCGCTGGCGCTGGCCGCCTTTATGAAACGCTGGCTGGATCAGCCCGGCCGGATGGTTGCCCGGCGGCTGCTGCGTCAACCCGGGAGGGCCGCAGGCGGCGTTATCGGTATCGCTGCAGGGATGTCTCTGGCGGTGGCGATGCTGAATGTGATGAGCGCGTTTGATCAGACCCTGGCGCTTAGCTTTAATCTGATCGACCGCAGTGATCTGTCGGTGAGCTTTATTGAACCGTTATCTGACAACGTCGTGTTTGAGTTGCAGAGTATTGACGGGGTTATCGAAGTCGAGGCGCAGCGCACCGTGGCGGTGAAGTTTAGCAATGGCCAGCACAGCTATCGTGGTGCGATCACCGGGCTGCCGGTTAACGCCCGACTTAATCGCGCCCTGGATAACCGCCAGCAGGCGATTCCGATGCGAACCCGGGGCGTGGTGCTGGGCAGCGCCCTGGCGGATATCCTCAGAGTAAAAACGGGCGATGTTCTCGATATTGATGTACGGGAGGGGCGTCAGCCTCAGTTGCAGATACCGGTGACCGGAGTGGCGGATACGCTGATCGGTTCACCCGCCTATATGGCGCTGGATAGCCTCAACCGGGTGCTGGCTGAGCCCCGCCGGGTCTCCGGTGCTTATCTGCGTATCGACAGCGCCAGGCAGGATGCCATCTACCGTCGCATTAAGGCGTTGCCGGGGATTGCCGGGGTCAGCCTGAAACAGGATGCCCGCGAGGCGTTTCAGCGGCTGATCGATAGTAGTGCTGGCGCGGTGCGCTATCTGATGGCGGCGATAGCCGCTGTGATCACTTTTGGGATAGTCTATAACAGTGCCCGCATCGCCTTTGCCGAACGGGCACGGGATCTGGCCAGTCTCCGGGTGATCGGCTTTACCCGGAGGGAAGCAGCGTTTGTTCTGCTGGCGGAGCTGGGTATTATTACCCTGCTGGCGCTGCCGCTTGGTGGGCTGCTGGGCTATTTTCTGGTGTTTGCCATATCCGAGGGCTTCAGTACCGATCTCTACCGGGTTTCTGCGGTCTTTGTGCCCCAGAGCTATGGCATCGCGGCGCTGGCGGTGATCATTGCGGCCCTGCTGTCTGGCTGGCTGGTGAAGCGGGATATCGACCGGATCGATCTGGTTTCGGCATTAAAAGTAAGGGAGTAACGGGTTTATGGGGGCAAAGCGGTCGGGTCACTGGGTGTTGCTGGGAAGCGTTGTGGTGGTGCTGTTGCTATTGGTGTGGGCGTTTATGCCCCGGCCGTTGCTGGTGGATATCGGCACAGTACAGCGCGGGGCCATGCTGGAAACCATTGACGATGAAGGCAAAACCCGGGTGCGTGATGCCTATGTGGTTTCGACGCCTGTGACCGGTCGGTTGCTGCGTATCGAGGTGGAGCCGGGCGACCGGGTCATCCAGGATAAAACCGTTATTGCCCGTATGCTGCCCGCTAACCCGGTGGCGCTGGATAGTCGCAGTCGGGAGCAGGCCCGTGCTGCGGTGGTCTCTGCCGAAGCCGCTGTGCGACTGGCGCAGGCTGAACTGAATAAAGCGCTGGCCGATACTGAGCTGGCCGATACTGAACTGAAGCGGATCACCGAGTTGCAGCAGCGGGGCGCGGTCAGTAACGCTGCGCTGGATAATGCTAAACAGATGTGGCGTTCGGCCAGTGCTCAGCTGGATATGGCGAAGGCTTCCATCTCAATGCGTCAGGCGGATCTGGCCAGTGCCCGCGCACAACTGATCACCTTTGTGCCGGGACAGAGAGATAACCGCGATGCGCAGTCCGGGGTAATCAATATCGTCGCACCCCATTCCGGTAGTATTTTGCGGGTCTTGCAGGAGAGCGAAACCACGCTGCCAGCAGGTCAGGCGATTCTCGAAATCGGCGATATCAATGAGGAGCTGGAGGTGGAGGTTGAACTGCTCTCCAGCGATGCCGTCAGGGTCAAACCCGGCTACCGGGTAATGATCGAAAACTGGGGCGGACCACAGGCACTCGAGGGACGCGTCGAGAAAGTGGAACCCTGGGGCTTTACCAAATACTCCGCCCTGGGAGTCGAAGAGCAGCGGGTGAAAACCACCATCCGTTTTATCAGTGACAAATCCCAGCGGGCCAGTCTCGGGCATGGTTTCAGAGTGGAGGCGCGGATCGTCGTCTGGGAAGATGCGGATGCACTGATCGTGCCTTCCAGTGCGTTGATTCGCAGTGGCAGTCAATGGGCGGTGTATCGGGTTGAATCCGGTAAAGCGCTGCTGCAGACCATTGAGGTTGGGCATAACAATGGCATCAGTGCTGAACTGTCTGGGGGGCTGGCAGCGGGCGATCAGGTGGTGCTCTATCCGCCAGCAGAGCTGAGGGACGGCGGCCGGGTTAAGCCCCGGCTCTGATTCATTGTTGGCCTATGACTTAGCTGTGTTGCTCATTGATGCTCATGGCGATCGCTTCCGCTATTTTGATACCATCGATCGCCGCGGACATAATCCCGCCAGCGTAACCGGCGCCTTCCCCTGCAGGATAGAGTCCGCGGGTGTTGATGCTCTGCATATCATAGCCGCGCTTGATTGAAACCGGCGAGGAGGTGCGGGTTTCGACACCGGTCAGTAGCGCATCATCCTTAGCAAAGCCTTTGATCTTCTTATTAAACTCGGGGATCGCTTCACGAATCGCTTCGATACAGAAGTCCGGCAGGGCTTTGGACAGGTCGGTTAACTTAATACCCGGCTTGAATGAAGGGTGCACACTGCCAAGTTCCTCTGAGGCTGAGCCTTTCAGGAAATCGCCGACTTTCTGTGCCGGCGCATCGTAGTTTTCACCCCCCATCAGGTAGGCGTTGCTCTCCAGCTGGCGCTGAAAATCCACCCCGGCTAACGGGTGGCCGGGATAGTCTGAGGGATCAATACCGACGACGATGGCGCTGTTGGCGTTGCGCTCCTGACGGGAGTACTGGCTCATGCCGTTGGTCACTACCCGGCCCTCTTCGGAAGAGGCGGCCACCACGGTACCTCCCGGACACATACAGAAACTATATACGGAGCGGCCACTTTTACAGTGGTGCACCAGCTTATAATCAGCGGCGCCGAGAATCGGATGACCGGCATTTTTACCAAAACGGGCGTTATCGATCAGGGATTGTTCGTGTTCAATCCGAAAGCCCACCGAGAACGGTTTAGCTTCCATATAAACCCCTTTGTCATAGAGCATCTGGAAGGTATCCCGGGCGCTGTGACCGATCGCCAGGGCGATATGTTTTGAGCGGATCGTTTCGCCGCTGGCCAGAGTAATACCGGTGACCTGGCCGGCTTCGATCAGCAGGTCGTCAACCCGGGCGCTGAAACGGATCTCGCCACCCAGTTCGATAATCTTAGCGCGCATCTTTTCCACCATCGACACCAGTCGGAAGGTGCCGATATGGGGCTTGCTGACATACATGATCTCTTCCGGCGCACCGGCTTCGACAAACTCGGTCAGCACTTTACGGCCGTAATGGTTAGGGTCTTTGATCTGCGTGGAGAGCTTACCGTCGGAGAAGGTCCCGGCGCCGCCCTCACCAAACTGAACATTGGATTCGGTGTTGAGCTTTTTCTGCCGCCAGAAGCCAAAGGTATCTTTAGTGCGCTGACGCACCTCTTTACCCCGTTCGATGATCAGCGGCTTATACCCCATCTGCGCCAGTACCAGACCGGCGAGGATACCGCAGGGGCCAAAGCCGATTACCAGCGGGCGTTCCTGCAGATCGGCCGGAGCCTGAGCAACAAACTTGTACGCCATATCCGGGGTCGGACGAATCGACTGATTACCCGCATGTTTTTCCAGTAGCGCATCGTTATCGGTGGTGTCGACATCGAGGGTGTAGATCAGGAAGATAGTGTTCTTTTTGCGGGCATCATAGCCGCGCCGGCGTATCTCAACCGCTGTTAACTGCTCAGCGGTGATGCCAAGTGTCGTTAAAATGGCATCGGTGAGCGCCTGCTCGTTATGATCAAGCGGCAGTTTAATATTAGAAACACGTATCATCTGAAGAATCCGGAATAGGCGAGACGGAAACAGGCTCTGTTGTTACCTGGTTATAGTAAAGCAGGCATATTACTGTATTTCAGCGTGTGTTGCTGAAATGATTAGTCCGGTGTGCTGCGTTATTCCAGTCCCTCAATCACGCCACTTTTAAGTAAGCGCATCTTATTGGCGGCCGGTTGTTTCGGTAGCCCCGGCATGCGCAGAATGTCACCGGTCAGAATCACCAGAAACCCGGCACCGGAGTTAATCTGAATCGCCCGCACGGTGACTTCAAAGTCTCTGGGCCGGCCATGTAACAGCGGGTCATCTGACAGCGAGCTGGGCGCTTTGGCGATACACACGGGGAGGTGTGTCAGGCGCAGCTGTTCCACCAGTTGCAGATCTTTTGCTGCCTCTTTAGTAAAGGCGACATCATCGGCACCATACATCTGCTTACACACCGCCCGCACCTTCTCCAGCACGGTCAGATCCAGATCGTAGAGGGGTTTAAACGGCTGGTTCTGTGTCACGGACCCCATAACCGCCTGGGCCAGCTCAAGTGCGCCCTTGCCGCCATCGGTATGATGGGTGGTTTCAGCGAATGCCACCCCGAGTTCGTTACAACGATCACGAATAATCGCGACTTCGGCATCGGTGTCGGTGGCAAAACGGTTGAGCGCCACCACCGGTTGCTTGTTAAACAGCACGACACTTTCAATATGCTTATCCAGATTACCGAGGCCCAGCTTCACGGCGCTGAGATCTTCGCTTTCCAGCGCGTTTTTCTGTTTACCGCCATGCATCTTCAGCGCCCGTACCGTTGTCACCAGTACCACAGCATCCGGATCTAAATTGGCGATTCTGCACTTAATGTCGAAGAACTTTTCCGCCCCCAGATCGAAACCAAATCCCGCCTCTGTAATCGCCCAGTCGGCATATTGCATCGCCATCCGGGTGGCGATAACACTGTTGCAGCCGTGGGCAATGTTGGCAAAGGGGCCGCCGTGCACAAAGGCCGGGGTGCCTTCAAAACTTTGTACCAGATTCGGTTGCAGAGCATCCCGCAGCAATGCCATCATCGCCCCGGTGATCTCAAGTTGTCTGGCATACACCGGTTCGCCATCGTAGGTAAAGCCGATCAGGGTGCGATCCAGGCGCTGTTGCAGGTCTTCGGCATCTTCGGCCAGACAGAGCATCGCCATCACCTCGGAAGCAGCGGTTATATCAAAGCCGCCTTCGCGGGGAATGCCCTGCAGCTTACCCCCGAGACCGAGAACGATTTTACGCAGGCTACGGTCGTTCATATCCATCACCCGCCGCCAGACAATCTGCCGGGGATCGATACTCAGTTTATTGCCATGATAGATATGGTTATCGATGGCGGCTGAAACCAGGTTGTTGGCACTGGTGATGGCGTGAAAATCACCGGTAAAGTGCAGATTGATCCGGTCGGCGGGCATGATCTGGCTATAACCGCCACCGGTGGCACCGCCTTTCATCCCCAGACAAGGCCCCAGAGAGGGTTCCCGCAGGGCCAGACATACCGATTCATTCAGCTGTGAGAATGCTTGTCCAAGGCCTATGGTCGTGGTGGTTTTACCCTCTCCAGAGGGCGTTGGGGTGGTGGCAGACACCAGAATCAGTTTGCCGGGCTGGCGGTCGTTGTGGCTGAGTGCCCGCAGGTCGACCTTGGCGATATCCCGGCCATAATGGTTCAGATAATGATCTTCAATCCCCAGTTTCTCAGCGATCTCGCTGATGGGGCGGGGGGTGAACTGCAGCGCGATCTCGACATCGGTGGCCATAACAGACTCCTTGATTATCATCCACTTGATTAAACATGGGAATAAAACCGGCTGGCGTCAAATTATTCGGTCACTTAAATGAGTCATCGAGTACAACTAACGACGTTGGTTTAACTAAACAGTGTTACGCAACGCTGCTGATTGCTCCGCCCGCTGCTCTATTCGCTGCGCGAGTAACAGGGCGGTGCAGCCGATGAGCATGATGATCAGTGTCAGTATCAGGCCGTTATTGAAATTGCCATAATACTCGGCCATCAAACCGACAATCGCCGGGGCGATGACCTGGGCAATACCGTAACTGAAGGTGAGTCGGCTCATCGGCCTGGATGGATTATCCGGGAACAGACGTCCGACCATCGATAGCATCATACCGACGATGCCGATAAAACTGGCGCCATAGATCAGGGCGCTGATGATCACTGCAATCAGTTGATGGCTGAGTAACAGAATGAGAATGCTCAGGGCATTGAGCAGGTAAGCGGCAAACAGGGCCTGCCACTGGCCAGTAATATTGATCACTTTATCCCATAATGCGCTGGCCGGGGCGCAACTTAACCCGGCAACCAGCCAGATCATCCAGCCCTGTCCTGCCAGGGCATCAATACTTTCAGCAATGGTGATGAGAAACGTGGCTGAGATCACATAACCGGCACCGGCACAGAAATAGGCCAGTTGCAGAACCGGCATAAAAGAGGAGGGCATCGGGATCTGCCGGGTATGGTGTTTAGGCAGTGATTGCTCAGCACTGAAGTCCGGTAACCACAGCCAGACAGGCAGAATCAGTAACAGGGTGACGGCGCCATAGATCAGCCACTGTTGCTCCCAGGTGAATATATCTTTAATGATAACCGCGAGAATAGCCGTGATCACGATGCCGATACCCAGCCCGGAAAAGAAGATACCCAGTTCTGCTTTGTGATTGCGCTTCATCAACCAGTGCATCAGTAAGCCGCCTCCCAGCAACATCCCGGCTGAGCTGCTAAGACCTGACAGATAGCGCAGCAGATACCAGACCGGTTCGGACGTTGTCAGGGCCATCGCCATGCTGGTCAGCACTGCGCTGAGCAGGCCGATTTTATACAGCCGGGCTTTCAGTGCCAGGCTGTGGATAAATGAGATCAGCAGAGCCCCGCTGAGATAACCGGCATAGTTGGCCGCCGCCAGATAGCCCGCCACCGATTCGCTCAGACCGACCCCCCGGGCCATCTCCGGAATCATCGGGGTATAGGCAAAACGGGCGATGCCTATAGTGGCAACTACACCTAAAACACAGGTGAGTAACATGCGAAATTTACTGATATCGGACATCGGTAGTTCTCAGGTGGTCAGGTCGTAAAGTGAGTAGAAAACAGGTTAGCGAATACCGTTTCTGTTATCTTTCTATAAAATGACAAAATATGTATAAAATAGGACAGCTGGAAGATAATGTTGGATGTTTCACACGAACTGAGTCTTTTAACCATGCAATCCCTGCCCCGGGAGCTGTACGTGCGTCAGGAGACGATGCCTGCCGGACACTTTTTTCCGCCGCACAGGCATGACTGGCACCAACTGCTCTATGCGGTATCCGGGGTGCTGGTGGTGGACCTGATTGGCGAGCGCTATTTTATTCCCCCGGAGCAGGCGATCTGGCTCCCCCGTGGCTGCCAGCACCGTGTTTACACCGAGTATGGCGCTGAGTTGAAAAGTCTCTATCTTGACGCGGGTTATCAGGGCCTGACGTCAGAAACGGCTGTTGTGTTGCAGGTGACACCGCTGTTCCGTGAACTGATACTTACCGCAGCAGGGTTTGAGGTGGAATATCCGATACAAGGCTATGAAAATAATCTGGTTCAGCTGCTGTTGCGGACCCTGGAGCGTCTTGAACGGAATGACCGATATCTGCCCTGGCCGGTCAGCGAAGATCTGATTAGCCTGTGTAACCGGCTCTATGAGCAGTCTGACAGTAGTGAAACATCGGAACAACTGGCCGCCGGGCTGGCGGTTTCATTACGAACACTGGATCGCCGTTTTCGCCGGGAAACCGGCATGTCCCTGAAACAGTGGCGCTTGCAGCTACGCCTGATGCAGGCGATAGAATTGCTTAATACCGGTCAGAGTATCACTGCAATCGCCCTGGAGCTTGGTTATAGCTCACCTTCGCCCTTTATCTATATGTTTCGGGAGCAGTTTGGCGTCAGTCCGGCGCAGTATCGAAAGCAGAGATAGCGCCTGCCGATGTAGCAAACGGAGTAAAAAATTGCTGAACAAATATATCGGTAATAAGCCCTGTGTTACTGTTTAACCATTGGGTTTAAGCATTCTCCACAGAGGAATTGAGCGTTGAAAAAGTTTGAGTTACATCTGGATGCGATGATCGTTATTGCTCTGCTGTTTGTGTTATCTCTGGGGGTTAACGTTGTCCTCTATCGCCTCTATTCCGCAGAGGCAAAGGCGAACGTTAAGTTTCAGATTCAGAGCCAGGTTGATCAGCTTAATCTGGCGTCTATGGAGGCCTATATCAAAAAGCTGCAAGCATCAGGCGATAAGTAAGTTTTAAAGGTACTTTATGGATATTCGATATGATGATTTCCGGGTGCAGTTGCTCAGAACACTAAACGACGCTGATGGATTATCGTCAGAGGCCCGCAGCATGGTAACAGCGATGAGTCAGCGCCTTGAACGGCAAGGCGAGCTATCCCCGCGAATGGTGCAGGCCAACCCTTTGAGTGACATCCTGTTGCAGGTGAAAAGCAGCTATCAATCTCTGCCCGCAGAAGTGCATCCGCTGGTCGGGTCTTTCTTCAATATCGCAGACTATCTGGCATGGTACAAAAGGCCGGCCCCCGATATGCCTGACTTTATGATCGGTCATGCAAACGCTGAGATTATCGGCCCCCGGGGGCTGGAACGGCGGGATGATCTGGTGGTTGGCGTTACCCTGATGCGACCCGGGATAACCTATCCGGATCACCAGCATCCACCTGAAGAGCTCTATATTGTTCTGAGCGAAGGTCTCTGGCGACAAAATGATAACCCCTGGTGGTCGCCGGGCCATGGCGGCCTTGTCTATAATCCCGCGGATATTGTTCATTCGATGAGGTCTGTGGAGACGCCGTTATTTGCCCTCTGGTGCCTGCAAATGTAAAGCGCCTGCCCCATCGTTGATGTCCATTTGTGCTGCTCATTAACTCTGCCTCCCAAAGAACAAAGCTTGCACACTTCTTGCAGATCCTCTCCTATCCTTCCCGTCATTAACAGGGCTGCTGCTTCAACAGGCTGGCCCTGAATGCTCCTGAGCCTATATGTGACGGTGTCTGGAAGAGATCTGAGTTGTGTATTAAAGGCAGATGTGCGGTGGAAAACATAACGATACTGGAAGGTAAACAACGTTACTTTTCTGACAATTTGTCGCACAAGTCTGAACCGGTGCTCTATCAGGTGCCGAGTAAACTACTGGAGAGACAATGGTAACAAGAACCAGTGAGTCCCATCCCCTGCAGATAGCCGAGGTTCGTGCGGCTGACTCTTTTGGCCGCATCGGCATCACCTTCTGTCCGGGTAAACATGACCCTTTTGCGATTACTGGTGCCTGGGCCAGGGATCTGGATACCGATCTTGACGTGATCGCTGACTGGGGGGCAAAGCTGGTTATCTCTCTGGTGGAAGCCTTTGAGCTCAGACAACTGAAAGTCCCTGATCTTGGGGTCGCCACCCAGCGCAGAGGGATCGGCTGGCTACATCTGCCGATAGAGGATTACTCGGTTCCCAATGAGATGTTTGAGCAGCAGTGGGTCACTCAGGGGCGGGATATCCGCAACAGGCTGCGTCATGGCGAAGATATTCTGGTGCACTGTAAGGGCGGGCTTGGCAGGGCAGGGATGATCGCTGCCCGGTTGCTGGTTGAGTTGGGTATGAACCCTAAAGTGGCGATTAAAACGGTGCGCCGGGCGCGAAAAGGTGCCATAGAAACACCCTCGCAACTGACTCTTGTGCGGCAAACTCAGGCTATTTCCGATGAGCTGTGATGCATGCCGGGTGCAGTGTGATTGATACTCAGAAAATGCAGCGGGTCGCCGGTCAGATCGGCAGCAACCCTGCCGGAATCTTTCAGGATCACAACGGCCAGCGCTACTATGTGAAATCGCTTGAATCCCCGATGCATGCCCGCAATGAATTGATCGCCGCAAGACTCTATCAACTGGCCGGAGCGCCAACCCTGACCTATCACAACAGTGTCGATCCCTGTCAGATCGTCACCGAATGGTTAGCCCTTGATAAAAAGCATATCGCCCACTTTAGCGAGAGCGAACGTAAACAGGCTCAGCAATGGTTCGGGGTACATGCCTGGACCGCAAACTGGGATGCTGCGGGTTTCGATGGTGATAATCAGGGGGTGAAAAATGGCAAAGTTCTCACTCTGGACGTTGGCGGCGCACTGGCCTTTCGCGCCCATGGAGACCCTAAAGGCAAAGCCTTTGGTCTTCAGGTGGAAGAACTCACTGTATTACGACGGGACAGAGGCAATCCCCATGCCCTTAAACTCTTCGCCGATATGACAGAGGACGAGGTAAAACAGGCGATCAGGGTCGTCGCCCTGATCCCCAACGAACAGATACGTCAGGTGATTATCAACAGTGGTGGTAGCCATAAACTGGCTGAGAAAATGGTGGCACGCAAAGCCGATATGATGGGAAGGTTGAGTTAACCGTGTTGGGGGCTCTTAATGCTGATATGCTCCTGATAACCCTTTGATCCGCAATCTTTATTGTCATGCGTAGTCTTTTATCAGGCTAGCTTTGCTAAACTGGTTCAGACGCCTTCACCGACTGAGTAGTGCAGATAATGATGCCCGCCGAAATAGTATTGAATACGCATGCCATTGCTGTTTTATTGCTCACAGCTCTGGCTCTGTTTCTGTTCACGCGGGACTGGTTACCGCTGGAATCCTCCAGTTTATTTGTCCTGGCCGCGCTGGCAACCGGTTTTCAGCTCTTTCCCTATACCGCTGATGGTAAAACCATTCATGCGGTCGACTTTTTTTCCGGGTTTGGCCATGAAGCACTGATTGCGGTGACTGCGCTGATGATCATTGGCCACGCACTGGCCCGGACTGGCGCACTTGAGCCAGTTGGCAGGGCGCTTACCCGTTTATGGCAGGTGTCGCCGAAGCTGTCCTTTTTGCTGACGCTGATTGTGGGTGCGGCACTGAGTGCCTTTGTGAATAATGTCCCCATTGTTATCTTACTGTTGCCCATCCTTATCAGTGTCTCGTTGCAGACCAAAACATCGGCTTCAGGTATTCTGATGCCGATGGGCTTCGCCACCCTGATCGGCGGCATGGGAACCACCATCGGCACATCGACTAATCTGCTGGTGGTGTCGGTGGCCGTCAGTATGGGGATGGCCCCCTTCTCCATGTTTGAGTTTATCGGGCCGGTGGCGCTCAGCAGCCTGTTGGCAATTATCTATTTATGGCTGGTGGCACCCAGAATTTTACCTGAGAGGGCGTCCGAGCTGGGGGATGCGTCGCCACGAATTTTTTCTGCTGCACTGCATATCAATGAGGATGGCTTTTCCGATGGTAAAACGGTCGAAGAGGTGATTGAACAGACCGATAAGCGGGTTAGCATTAAATATGTCAGAAGGGCGGGCAGCGATGCGCTGACCGTTGCTTCCCGGCAACTGACTTTGAAACCGGGGGATCAGTTGTTAGTCAGTGACACGCCTGAAAACCTGAAAGCCTATGAACAGCTGTTAGATGCCGACCTGTATGGCAGTGAGACAAAAATAGACGAGGATCACCCTTTGCAGGCAGAGGGGCAACAGTTAGCTGAAATTATCATTGCCCAGGGGTCACCGCTACTCAACACGTCGGTTTCAAAAACGCGTTTTGCTGACAGATATCAACTGGTTGTTCTGGCGTTGCATCGTGTCGGTCCACAGAGCCGTCAGGCCGTTGCGGATATAGACAATACACAGCTACAGCTGGGGGACGTACTGCTGGTGCAAGGCGCCAGCGAAACCATCGCAGAGCTTAAACAGCAAGGCAAGATATTAGTACTCGACGCTACATCTCATATTCCCCACTCTGAAAAAGCCCCCCTGGCGTTGATGATTATGATCGCTGTGGTGGCTATTTCAGCGCTGGGACTTCTCCCTATCGCCATCAGTGCCGTCTGCGGCGTATTGCTACTGGCACTGACAAACTGCCTCGGCTGGAAAGATATGGCTGAAGCCGTTAATGCCCAGATTATCCTGATTGTTGCCGCATCATTAGCGCTGGGTTTTGCGATGCTTGAAACCGGGGCCGCCGATGCGATGGCCGCAGGCTTTGTCTATCTGACGGCGGATCTGTCGGTGACCATGCAGTTAAGCGGCCTGATGTTGTTGATGGCGATAATGACCAATATCGTCTCAAACAATGCTGCCGCCGTGATCGGCACACCGATAGCGATAGGCATAGCCAATCAGCTTGGCATGCCGGTCGAGCCTTTTGTGCTGGCTGTGTTGTTTGGGGCTAATATGAGCTATGCCACACCGATGGCTTATAAGACTAATCTGCTGGTGATGACCGTTGGGGGATACAGCTTTAATGACTTTTTGAAGGTCGGTATCCCGCTCACCATCATCATGTGGTTATCGCTGAGCTTCCTGATTCCGGTGTTTTATCCGGTTGGGTGACGCTGTCTTGATATCGGAGCCGGCCGCTAAAACTGGTTTTGATCTCCTGCCGGGTAATGCCCTGTTGTGCTTCGCCCGGGTTCTTTATGGTTCCCCATAATGGGTGAGTCTGGTGTAAACGATGACTGTTTTTTGTATAAGCTTCCGATATAGTTGCCCGCTTTCTGTATTGCGTCAGCAGAGAGTCGTCATTGTCTGGGATGAGCTTACCAAAAACGGAGTCAACGCACTCATTCAGAATCAATAGAAGAGATACGGAGCCTGATGATACATAGCACCAAAAGCAGCGATGAACTCCGGTCTGTCCGGAATAGTCGATATATTCTGTTATGCAAACTACTGCTGGTGATAGGCACCTCTTTCCTGCTGGTGTTTGGTTCGTTGACGATTATTGATCATATGTATCTGCTGGGGACTATCCTGCTGGGGTGTATGAGCCTGGGTTATGTTGCCCTGTATCAGCTGCATCGGCATGACAATATCCGCTTTGGAATTATCGCAATCAACAGTCTTTGCGTGGTGTTGTCGCTGACCTTGCTGATAACCGGTGGACGGGAAAATACCGGAATCTTCTGGGTCTATCCGCTGCTGGCGATCAACATCTTCATCAACCGCTTCAGAACGGCGGTGTTGCTGTACGGCTGTTTTCTGATTATCTGCGGTGTGCTTCTGCTAACCCCCTTTTCGGGACTTTTACTGGCAAGTTATTCGTCGACCGAAGCGATACGTATTGAGTTTACCCTGGCCGCGCTCTATCTGATCTGTCTGGCAACGTTGCATTCAGAGGAGCGTGCACAAGCGATGCTGATTGCGATGCATGATGCGGATATGCACAAAATGGCCTTTTTTGACACCCTGACGGGCCTGCCAAACCGCTGGAATATAAAGGATCGGCTTGAATCATTACTACATAGCAGCAAAGCGCCCGATCGGCATGTCGGCCTGCTTTATATCGACCTGGATAATTTTAAAAAGGTCAATGATAACTATGGCCATGATATGGGTGATCAACTCTTAGGCACCTTTAGTGCCCGGCTCAGACAACTGGCGGAGGAACTGAATCCATCTTTTCAGCTTGAACTGGGACGGATGGCGGGAGATGAGTTTGTGGTCGTGGTAAATGGCCCGCACCTCATCAACCGAACCCGGGAGGTGGCTGAGCGTATTCTGCAGCTATTTGAAGAGGGACTGCCCGTGCAGGGGATTAGTCATTCGGTGTATGCCAGTATCGGCATCGCCCTCTATCCGCAACATGCCGAAACCGCCTCAGAACTGATCCATCGTGCAGATCTGGCGATGTATCAGGCCAAAGGCAACGGCCGGAACCGCTTTGAATATTATTCTGATGCACTGGCCGGGGAGTTGCGCGATCAGGACCGGATTGAGAGTGCTTTGAGAGTCGCGTTGAAGCACAACTTCTTCTCCCTGGTCTTTATGCCGATGTATGATTGCCAGACGCTTGAGATCGTCGGGCTTGAAGTGTTGTTGCGGGCAGAAAACCTGCAATCCGATGGTATTGGCCCGGATCGTTTTATCCAGATTGCGGAGAAAACCAGTCTGATCAAAGAGATCGATCTATGGGTGATCAGTAATGCCCTGGAACGGCTGGTAGAGCTTCAGTCCGCAACTGGTTTCAGTGGCAAACTCTGCATCAATATCTCCGGCGTAGAGCTGCATAATGAACTGTTCCCGGCGCAGGTGAAAGCGCTCTTCAATACCTATGGCGTGACTCCCTCTTCTGTTGAGTTTGAAATTACTGAAACCGCCTTTGTTGTAGACGACAATAAGAGCCGGACGATACTCAATGAGCTCAGAGCGCTGGGTATCTCACTGGCACTGGATGATTTTGGTACCGGCTTTACCGCTTTCAGGCAGTTAATAAACTACCCTGCGGACTGTCTTAAAATTGACCGGTCATTTGTGAATGATCTGTTTTCAGCTAATGTTGCGCGGCATAAAATGGTCAGGATTATTGAGGAACTGGCCGAGCTATATGAGTTGCGGGTGGTTGCTGAAGGGGTGGAAACACAAGAGCAACTGGATTATCTGCAACAGATAGGCTGTGACTGGGTACAGGGGTATTTTCTATCCCGGCCGCTGCCGTGGCCGGAGATGCTTAGTCTGATGAGTAACCCGGACCCCGTTATAAAATAGCCCGCTCTTAGAGCGGTCAGGCATCTGTTCCAGTCGTTGAACAAACAGCCCTGTCGTCTATCCCTATCCCTTTCTGCTTATTCTGTGGTATCCAGCCTGGTACAGGTATTGATAATCTGCTCTCGTATCCACTGATGAGCCTTCGAGTGGTGGGTGATCTTGTTCCAGTAAAGGTTCAGCTCGAAGCGGCAACTGAAAGGGGGATCTTTAATCTGCATCGGCCCACCAATCAGTCGTGCTAAACGTTCAGGCAACGTCATGATCAGACCGGTATTGGCAATGGTCGGAATAAAGCTGGAGACACTGGGCAGACGCAGTCCGACATTCAGATTCACCCCCTGAAGTTCCGGGGTATTCAGGTAGAGAGGCTTCCAGCCACCTTCGTAACGAACCTCTAAATGTCGGGCCTGGATATACTCTTCGAGGCTGATCTGCCGTCGGGCTAACGGATGTTCTGCAGACATCAGGCACACATAGCGATCCTGAAACAGCGCGCGTTGATAGAGTGCTTCATAATCCTGCAGCACGGGTGACAGCAGCAGATCACACTGACCGCGCTGCAGCTGTTGATGGCCACTGAGGTGTGACTGGATAAATATCATGCGGATATTGGGCGCTAGCCTGCTTATTCTTTGTACCAGTTCCGGAACGATCACCTGCAGTTCATACTGGTTGCAGGAGAGCGTGACATCCAGATCGGCATTGGCGGGCTCAAACTCCTCTGGCTGGAGTAGTTCTGACATCCCCCGAAGCAGGTTCTCAATCTCCGGCATGATCTGGTGGCAGCGACGGGTTGGTGAAACGCCCCGGCCTGAACGCACAAACAGAGGGTCGTGCAGTGCTTCACGCATCTGCTCCAGGGTATAACTGACGGCAGGTTGATTCTGTCCCAGTTCAATCGCTGCTGCCGTCAGGGAACCCTGCTCATAGATTAGCTTGAGTGTCCTGAGGCTTTTGAAACTCAGCGTACTGTAATCAAATTTTTCCATAACAGTTATCAAAATTATCGACTTAATCAATAATATTGATGGCGCTATAGTCGGGTCAACAATAAATATAAGAGGAAACCGGCATGGCCCAGAGAGATTTGACAGCAGATGAGATCCGCCAGTATCAGCAGGACGGCGTTGTTTGTCTGCGCAACGCGGTTGACCCTGAGTGGGTTGAAAAACTGACAGCGTTTGGCCAGTACCAGCTTGATCACCCGGGCAAGCTCTGCAACGACGGAAATCCTGGCACAGAGAAAGGTCGTATGTTCACCGACCGCTACCTGTGGCGTTCCAATGATCTGGTGTATCAGTACGCAAAAGAGTCCGGCTGTGCCCGCCTGGCCGCCCAGGCGATGCAGAGCCAGACCGTGCGTTTCTATTTTGACCATCTGCTAATCAAGAAAGCGGAAACCACCACGCCAACCCCCTGGCATCAGGACGTGCCCTACTGGCCATTCAGGGGTAAACAGATCGCCTCCATATGGCTGGCACTGACCCCGGTAACAGTGGCGGGCAGTGGCCTGGAGTTTGTCCGGGGCTCTCATCGTGATGATGTTTTCTACCTGCCAGAAGCCTTTGGTGCCTCAGGCGAAAAAGCCAATAGCTGGACCGGCACCGGTGAGGGCATCCCCTGCCCCGATATTGAAGCCGACCGCAAAAACTTCGATATCATCGGTTTCGATCTGCAACCCGGTGATGCCCTGCTGTTCTCCGCCTGGACGCTGCATGGTTCCCCCGGCAACCAGTCAACCACCCAGGACCGGATGGCGTTCTCAACCCGCTGGCTGGGCGACGACGCCATCTGGGACCCCAGACCCGGCACCGACCCCAGCGTAAACCCTGATGAGGTGCGGGTTAGCCCCGGTAACCATCCAGACGATAATGCGATTTTTCCGGCGTTTTATAGGGCTTAGATGAGAGAAACCAGAGCTGAGAATAAGTACTGGTAACGTGCTGACAACCCTTATCCGTGATCTCTGTGGTAGATCAAAGCTTCAAGAGAAAACTCATCACAGTACCCAGGGGGCATACTAAGAACACCGAGGGCACAGAGATAGGGAAAGTGGCCAGACCACCGCTTCTCGGCTAGCTCGTTGCCAGATGTAAAACTTCGTTTTACTTGCTCGAAAGAGAAGGGGCCGATTTAGTTATGAATATTCTTAAGCGATAGAAAATAAACCAGTGCCCTTTTTCCTTCTTTATTCAGCAGAAACAAACGTAAAAATGCAGATACAGAGTTAGGCAGACCAGTTAATCGGGCTTCACAGGAGGCTTATATCAAACAGCTGTAAGCGTAAGGTTGGCCTGCCCCGGAAGATTCTTTTAACACATCCATGTGCTTGTTTTTAATAAGGCAGATCAGGATTTTGACTCTCGTGCCATCGTGTAGAATTCACTGTTGGCCTGCATGTTAGTAACGATAGCCATCCTGTTTGATAACCCGAAGAACGCTGTAATGCCTGCCATGTCCAGAATATCCTCATCATCATAGCCGTGGCTCTTGAGCTGGTCATAATCAGATTGTGCGACTAATTCCGGAGTCCGTGACAGCTTAAGAGCAAATGCCAGCATAGCTTTTTGCTTTTCGCTGATAGGGGCATGGAGATAGTTTACCGCTATCTGATCGGCTAGCTGGGGTTTTTTAGAAAAAACGCGGAGCAGAGCCCCATGTGCCACAACGCAGTATTGACAGCCATTCGCAGCGCTGGTGGCAACGACTATCATCTCTTTTTCAGTCGGGCTAAGAGTGCTTCCTTCACGCTCCATAATGGCATCGTGATAGGCAAAGAACGCTCTGAATTCTTCTGGGCGATGGGCGAGGGTTAAAAATACATTGGGAATAAAACGTGCCTTCTCCTGCACTGCTAAGATACGAGAAAGAATATCTGCGGGTAAAGCGTCCAGATCGGGGACAGGATAGCGGCTTATTGGGAATTGGCTCATTTTTGATCACCTTCAGGCTTTATTTCAAATAACTGGTAGGTTAGTCTACCCGGCACTATCGACAAGAATGAGACATAAAACTGTCAATTAGCGCGCGAATCAGGACAATATGTACCAAATACTTGGATTAGCATTTGATGGATGCCAGGCCTCCGGTCTGTGTTCTCCCTTTGATGTGTTTAATGTTACCAATACGATATGGAAGCAACAGCGCGGTGAAGACAGCGATCTGTACAATTGTCGGCTGGTGTCGCTTACCGGAGAGCCTGTGACCTGTTCAAATGGCATGCGTTTGATGGTGGATTCTTCCCTGGAAAACGCGCCTCCGGCGGACTTAATTGTGGTGCCAGGTATTCATCACTTGGATGCAAAATCGCTACTTAAAAACCTCAAATCGCTCGACAAAGAGAGACACTGGTTGCAACGCAGAGTGCAGCAGCAAACAGTGATCGCCGCCAATTGCAGTGGGGTTTTTCTATTGGCTGAAACCGGGGGGTTGGAAGGCAAAGAAGCAACGACCGCCTGGTGGCTTGGCGGACTTTTTCGTAGTCGTTATTCCGGAGTTAAACATCGAGCTGATCAGCTACTTGTGAAAAATGAAGGTACATACTGCACCGGCTCAATGACCGCAAACCTGAGCGTTATGCTAACGATTGTCGAGCAGCAAGTGGGAAGGCAGCTAGCCCAGAGTGCCGCGAAGACTATGTTAATCGACGCATCTCAAAGCTATGCATCACCCTATCTGTTTATACAGGAGCAAACAGACCATCAGGATAGTCTGGTTCTGGCGGTTGAGAGTCAATTACAAAGAGACATTTCTCAGAAACTGAATATGGAAGCGTTGGCAAAGATGCATTCGGTCAGTTTGAGAACCCTGTCACGCCGGTTTAAAAAAGCCAACGGTATGAACCTGTCTGACTATCATCAGCGCATTAGATTGGAACAGACTAAGTTGCTATTGGAAACAACCAGCCTCAGCATCGAACAGATCGTGGAGAGGGTCGGTTATAGTAGCCAAAGTTCATTACGCCGGTTATTTAATAAGGAATTGGGGCTCTCCCCCAGCCACTACCGCCAGCAACATCAACAAGAAGCGGGATAAACCATCTCTGTGTTCTCTGTGTTCTCTGTGTCCTCTGTGGTAAATCAAAGCATCAAGAGAATACTCACCACAGAGAACACCGAGGTAAGGACAGTGGCCAGACCGCCGCTTTGCGGCTAGCTCGTTGTCAGGCGTAAACTTCGTTTTACTTGCTTGAAAAAGAAGGGGCCGATTTAGTTATGAATGACTTGGAATGAAAATTTACCCCACTCCAGAAAGCGAAAAGCCCCAACTTTCTTCCTACAAGATGAGCGAGGCTCTATCAAAAATAAGTGGTGCCTGGAGGCGGAGCGATGGCCGAAGGCCATGACAACATCGCTGTTCTTTGACGATGGCCCTCGGTGTAAGCAGAAAACGCAAATAATCGAACCAGGTTCGAGGACGCCCGAACATTCTTCCAGACATAAAAAAGCCCCAACTCTCTTCCTGCAAGATGAGCGAGGCTCTATCAAAAATAAGTGGTGCCCGGAGGCGGATCAATGCGCTTGCGCATTCAACATCGTCGCTCTTTGACGATGGCCCGAAGGGGGAGGAGCGAAGCGACGAATAATCGAACCGGTTCGTGTTCCGCCCTGCGGTGTTGCAGATACAAAAAAGCCTCACTACGTAGCGAGGCTTTAATGACACCTGAAGTGGTGCCCGGAGGCGGAGCGATGGCCGAAGGCCATTACAACATCGTCGCTCTTTGACGATGGCCCGAAGGGGAGGAGCGAAGCGACGAATAATCTGTGATCTAGTGATCTTATTGGCATATATAAGCGGGATATAGCGGGAATGGATGGGAATTAATGGGATGCCCGTGGTTCGTGGGATTGAGGGAAACTTCGCGGGAGAATTGAGTGTGTTAGAAATTTTGCGTTTTGCGGTTTTTGAATTCGAGCAATCCACTTTTGAGCGAGGTTTTTGTCACTGCGGACAAAACAGGCGCTAATAGCGATCCTTCGCTATTAAACGTCCTTTCCTATCCAGACAACCTTACCTATCACTTCCAGGTCATTCAGTTGCTCGGGCTTCAGCGTTTCCGGGTGATAGGCGGTGTTATCGCTTATCAGCATGATATCTCGGTTCAGCAGTGTCTGAACGCGTTTAACGACCAGGTGCGAGTTCACACGAATAACATAGATGGCACCATCGCTTAGCTCTCGTTGGCTGGTATCTATCATCAGCGTGTTGTTATCGCTGATGGTTGGCTCCATGCTATCACCACGCGAGAAAACCAGTACCAGGTCTTTTTCGCTTAACCCCTTATATCGCAGCCATTTATGGCGAAACGCCAGACGGCGTGATGGCTGTTCGCTGTTAGGGAACGCACCACTACCGGCGGAAACTTCTACGTTATAGCCAGGGATTAACGCGAACTCATTGGCCAGTTCTGCCTGTGAGCTGATGAGTGACGCCAAGTCCTTGATATGCTGCCCTTCAAAACCGTACTGCGCCACCCAGCTTGCGATCATCCGTCTCCAGTGTTTATCAACACCTAACCCCGCTTCAGATAATGCGCCATCAACAATAGGCATGGCATCTTCAATGCTTTGCATGCCTTGCTTCGCGTACACATCTCTTTCAGCATCTACACCGTAATCACCAGCAAATGATCTAACCGCGCACTCTCTCGGCTTTTCTTCCGGAGAAAGGTCGGCTGTAAGCATTGGGCCCTCTCCGGTCAAAAGCCAATTGGCATTGATGCCCAGCTTAACAAAGCCTTCTATAACCTTTCCTCCAGGAACTGAGCGATCACGTTCGTTATCCTGGTAGCCACGTTTTTTCGAGCCTATAGCTTCTGCCATCGCCTCCTGAGACAAGCTTAAATAGTTCCGAGCGACCTGTAATCGTTCACCTGTACTCATTGCAAACCTTATATCTAGCTAACTTTTGCATTAAGCCAAACAATGGGACGTTAAAACGTTACATTGAATAGCACTTAAAAATCAATTAGTTACACAAAAACCAATCAGAAAGAACGGAATAACATACTTTTGCACGTAAAAACGTATTGCTAATGCACGTTTATGCGTGTTATGTTTTACTTATAGCAGTGAGCCACACAGCTAAATAAAACTGGTTAATAAAGGCGTAAAAAAATGAGCAAGCAAAAAGCCCACTCAAATCAGGATTGGCATCGCCAGGATGTTCTGGCCGAGATCCGCAAAAAAGGCGTAAGCCTGGCAGAGCTTGGCCGTCATCACGGCTATGAAAATCCAACTACGTTATACAACGTTTTCAAAGCCCCTTACCCGAAAGTCGAGAAGATCATTGCTGAGTTTCTTGGAACTAAGCCTGAAGCAATCTGGCCTTCGCGTTATGTGAATAAGGGCGTTTCAAAGTTTAGCACCACCACGGTGTCAACGCAGCAACAAGTAGCCTGATATAGCGAAGCCTATCCGCTTTTCCTGATTCGCTTTCATCTTAGTTACAGAAAAGCGCCAGGGATATACACAGAAAGTATTTTTGTTTGGATGGCGAGTTAGTCGAGGGAGTACAAATGGCCCGTAAAGATTGGAAACGGTTAAGAGCGCGAAGCATTACACATGCTCTGGAATTGTGTGTCGATCATGCGCGTGAAAAGCATAACAGAAGCGTTGACCAGATCGCCGAGCTGATGTGCGAATCAAGTTACAACACGCTCTATAAATGGCTTGGAACCGGTCGGATGCCCGCTATTAAAATCAGAGCGTTTGAAATGGCCTGTGGAATTGATTTTGTTTCTCAGTATCTCGCCTGCAGCGCCAATAAGCTCGTTGTTGAGATGCCAACAGGCCGTAAGGCAGAACATCGTCAACTGAATGAGCTTGGGTCATATAGCAACAAGGTTATAGCTATGTTGCTTGATTTCTACGAAGACCGGAGCGAGCAGCAAGACGTTATAGATGCTATCGCGGTGCTTATCGAAGACCTGGCGCATCAGCGTGGCAATGTTGAGAAATATCAGCAGCCTGAGCTGCTATAGGGAAAGATTATGAAGCAATGGTTTACAGCTAAGGAGATAGCATCAGCGTTAAACGTTGTTCATTCGACTATCGTTCGCCGTGCCGAGCGTGAAGGTTGGGAAGCGCAGCAGCGCATGGGAAAAGGTGGCGGCTATGAATACCACATCAGCAACCTGCCTCATGAAGCCCGTAACGCGTTAGAAGCGCAGCAGATTGCAGTCATGATGCCGCGTCTGCATGAATCTAAAACGGTCATTACTAAACCGGCCTCGACCCTGCAGACAGAAACCAGTCTGACGCACCGTCAGCGCAGCACTGCTGATGCACGGGGCACAGTCATCAACGCCATTAGCGCCATGTGTGAGAGTGGTGTCACCAAAGAAGCCGCTATCACGACTTTATTGACACAAGCCAGCACCGGGCAGTTAGAGAGTATAAATCCTGTGTTAGATGCGGCTTTGCGTCTGGCGAAAGATCCTCGCGGCCGCTCTGTTGAGCAATACCCCAGCCCTCGGAGTATTAAGCGCTGGTTTGCTACCGATGTTAAAAACCTTGCCCCAAAATCTAAGCGGGAATTAAAAGCACCGGTCTGGGCCAACGCCTTCCTGATGTGCTGGTCGCGCCCTGAAAAACCCAGCGTAGAGCATGCTTATCGTCAGTTTTCAGCTAATTATGAAGGCACGCCCCCCAGCATCCATGCAGTTCGCCGTTTTATTAAGAAAATGGGCAACGTATCGAAGCAGAAAGGCCGGATGGGTGCCCGTGAGCTGAAAAACATCCTGCCCTTTGTTAGGCGTGATTTTAGCCAGCTGCTACCGGCTGATATCTACAGCGCCGATGGCCACACCCATGACGGAGAAGTGCAGCATCCATGGCATGGTCGCCCTTTCCGTCCGGAGATCACCACCTTTATCGACATAGCCACTCGCCGGGTGGTGGGTGTTTCAGTTGACCTGGCAGAAAGCAGTATCGCTGTGTTAGATGCCCTGATTAGTTCCTGCACCCAGGCGGTACCGGCACTGATTTACGTCGACAACGGGGGCGGCTATGCCAACGCCCTGATGAAAGACAAAGCCACCGGCGTAATGGCCAGGCTCGGCAGCACAATGACCCACTCGTTGCCGTATAGCTCCCAGGCTCGTGGGGTGATTGAACGTGTTCACCAAACCTTATGGGTTGATGCTGCCAAAGGGGAACAGGGATTCATCGGTAAAGATATGGATCAGGAAGCCAAGCAGGGCCAATTTAAGCTAAGCCGTGCCGCTGTAAAACACGGCGGAGCAATGCACCTGATGGGCTGGAGCGCATTTATGGAACTCGTTAATGAGCGCATCAACTGGTACAACGCCCGCCCTCACAGCAGTCTGCCAAAGATTACGGATGCAAGCGGCAAGCGTCGCCACATAACCCCGGATGAGCTTTGGCAGCAACACCAGGATAACGGCTGGTCACCCATGCTTCTGACCGGTGATGAAGCGGCTCAGATCTTCCGCCCCCGTACAACGCGCACCGTTAACCGCTGCGAGATTAAGTTTATCAACAATATCTACTTCAGCCACTCACTGACTGAGTGGCACGGCGAACAAGTGCATATCGCTTACGACATTAATGATCCTGATGCAATTTGGGTGTATGAACCCGAAACCGGGACGCTCATCTGCAAAGCCGAGTGGAACGCCAACAAAGTCGATTACATGCCGAAAAGTGTTATCGATAACGCCCGGGAGCAGCGAGCCATGGGCCGTAAACGCCGCTTAGAAGTGAAGCTTAATGAAGTTGAAGCAGAGCTGCGCGGACGCCCGGCACTGGAGCAAGACGAACCGATGTATATACCCGGCATCGGCGCTATCACCCCGGATCTGCTCAGCAATCGGATGCAGCCTGTACTCGAAGAGCGGGAACCCGTCACCGTATCAGCAGCGGATCGCTCACCGGCAGAGATGACAACACACGAACGCATTGCACTGTATCAAACATACAAAAATGGTCGCCCGGTACCGGATGCACATCAGTTCTGGTTTAAGAAATATAGCAGCAGCAAAGAGTTTACCGCCTGGGCACGGCGTGAAGAAGAGATGGGACCAGAGGCTCGCACCCTCTGATCCCGGTGCCCATTCGAACTAGCAAAAGGAGCAACAAAAGCATGACAAGCATGAATGCATACGTCAACGGCGGAATCGCCGATATTGCCAACATCGGACTGTGCGATGTTGCGCTGGAAAAAGCCATGGAACGAACCAGTAGCCTGCCGGGCATGGTGTGCCTCTACGGGCCATCCGGCTTTGGTAAGTCAGTGGCAGCAACCTATGTGGCAAACCGCCGCCGGGCTTACTACGTGCAAGCGAAAAGCGTCTGGACTAAAAGGCACACCCTCACCGCCATTCTGGCAGAGATGGGAATGCGTCCAGCCTCAACGATCCCGCAGATGCTCGACCAGGCCGCGCAGGAACTGGCTATGAGCGGCCGACCGCTGATTGTGGATGAGATGGATCACCTGGTTGAAAAGAATGCAGTAGAGCTGATTCGTGATCTATACGAGGCCAGCCAGTCGCCCATCCTGATGATCGGCGAAGAGGAGTTGCCCAACAAACTGAAAAAGTGGGAACGCTTTCACGGCCGAGTTTTGAGCTGGGTGCCTGCGCAGCCTGTCACCCTCGCCGATGCTCGCAAGCTTGTACCGTTATACGCCGGTGAAGTGGACATAGCAGACGACATGCTCACGCACCTGGTCGAGTTGTCCGGGGGCAGCGTTCGCCGGGTTGTTGTCAATCTCGAAATGATACAAGACACCGCGCTGACCAGCGGCTGGGAGTCAGTCACCCGTGATGTCTGGGGCAAAGCTGCGCTTTACACCGGTGAAGCCCCAAAGCGTCGCTTGTAAGTTAAGGAGAACATCATGACAGCAAGCGCAAAAATTGAACGTCAGGGCCATCGCAAACCCGCTCAGCTAGAAATGATCGGCGGTAAATGTGCCCGCCAACGCATCTGGGAACAACTGCGCATTCGGCGTGAAGCGTTTCAGATTCTGCCGGTTGCACAGCATGCCAATGCCGAGATCGAAACCGTTAAAACCTATCTTCAGTGTTTGCAGGCCGGAGGTTATGTCGAGGTAGTGACGCGTGGCCATCTGAAAAAAGCGGTGTATCGGCTGACAAAGGATGATGGCCTGGAAGCCCCACGGCTTACCCGCAAAGGCGAGCCGGTAAAACAGGGCCTGGTATCAGAGGCCATGTGGCGAACGCTGCGCATTCTCGATGTGCTGGATGCCAGACAGATTGAAAACCATGTAGCAGCCAGCGGCTTAGATGTGAAGTTGGCTTACGTGAAAACCTACCTGTCGCTGCTGAAAAAAGCCGGTTATCTGCAGGTGGTGCGGGCCAGTACGCCGCATCGGCTAGAGCTAATTCGTCTTAAGCCAAGCATGAACACCGGCCCACGAGCGCCACAGGTTCAGCGGGTTAAAACCCTGTACGACCCGAATCTCAATAAGGTGATGTTCGCGGAAGATCCGGAGGAGTTGCAATGAATATAGATCTGTCTGGCTGGGGCCAACAGCCACCGGAGTTTATCCAGGTGCTGGTCATGCTGGTGAAAGAAACCGGCAGCAAGAAAGCCGCAGCGTCCCGCATCGGCATCGATCGGGCTTCTGTCAGCACGCTGCTAGCAAACAAATATCCGGCCAATATTGCCCGGATGGAGCAGAAAATCATGGCCTACTGCGCCACCGTCGAATGCCCAGTGCTGGGCATGATCGAAAGCGCAGAATGCCAAAAACAACGCGAAATGCCGTTTATCAGTAGCAACCCGCAGCGTATTGCACTCTATCGTGCCTGCCGTAGCTGCTCACGTAATCCAGAGAGTCGGGAGAACAGCCATGACTAATGTTCAGGTTGATTTGCAAAACGCTTTTATCAAAGAACGGCTGGCCAAGGTGAACTTGGCGGTCAATACGCTGGCAGCGCTGGGGCTGACAGTCTGCTCTATCAATATCGAAGCCACGTCACCGCAAATAAAAGTGCGCACCGGCCGTGCTTGCGAACAGCTCGAAAGCGCCATTACACGTTATTACAGCGATGGGGGCCGTCGCCGCACCGAACGCGTTGCGTTTGTAGCCGACTGCCAGATCCGCTGGGAGGAATATGCATGAACTATCTGATTATCAATCTGCCAGCCACATATGAGCGGCAGCAATTAACGTTTTGGGGTAAGCCGGGCAAGTCTGACACCACCGACCATAAAGACGCGCTGGTGATCGAAGAGGAGTACATCAACATCAACCCTGAACGTTATGACAACGGCACAACCACCAGTGTCATTCTGAAAGAGGCTGTTGAGCTCCACCAGGGCGACTGGCGTGAGCTGCTGAACTGGGAAAACCCCAATTTTATGAAAAAAGGAGAGGTCGCATGAACCACGCAGTGCAACAACATATCCCCGAAGGCTATCTGCAAGATCAGGCCGGTCGTCTGGTGCCAATCGAGTTGATCGACGAGATCGATCTCACCCGCAACGACCTGGTCCAGGAGATTGTCATCAAAGCGCGTGAGCTGCAGCAGGCAATGGCTACCTTCAAGCTAAACACTCTGGGCGATATCAGCGCGTTCGTTGACCTCAGTGCCGAACGTTACAGCGTAAAAATGGGCGGTAAAAAAGGCAACATCAGCCTGCTCAGCTATGACGGCAAGTACAAGATTCAACGGGCGATCAGTGAATACATCGTCTTCGATGAGCGTCTGCAAGTAGCTAAAGAATTGATAGATGGCTGCATTCACCGTTGGGCCGAAGGCTCTGATAACAAGATCAAAGTGCTGGTCGATCACGCGTTCCAGGTCGACAAAGAGGGCAACATCAGCACCGGCCGAGTGTTAGGGCTTCGCCGTATCAAGATCGATGACAGCGAGTGGAGCAAGGCGATGGCCGCGATCGCAGACAGCATTCAGATCGCGGGTTCAAAAACCTATGTGCGACTGTATGAGCGGGTCGGAGAGTCAGAGCAATATCAACCGATATCACTCGATATCGCGGCGTTATAGGAGGATGTGATGGATCTGCTTTCTACACAAATAGTGCTTGATGAGATTGGCCAGATACTAAAGGACGAAGGCAAGTCGCCTGATGACATCCGTCTTTTCTTTGAAGAAGAAGGTGAACGTGTCGCGACGGAAATCGAAGATGAGATGGGGTCTGAATACTAGGAGGTGGTTATGAGCATTGTTACAGCAGAGCAAATGGCCAGCCACGTGGCATTTTGCGCGCGGCTTTCACCGGTGCAGGCGAAAAGTGCGATAGAAGCCGTGGGCAGCGTCATTCTGCAGCACCTGGCGCAGGGCCATACAGTCGCTATTGACGGGTTTGGGCTGTTTGAAGTTGCACTGAAAGACGATGGCACAAAGGGGGTTAGGTTTCGTCAGGCTAAGAAAATGCGGGAGGCAATCAATGGCTAAGGTTTTCGGTTATGACAGTAATGCTCCCCAGCGTGGCGAAATTGAAGCCGCCAATGTTGAAGCCTGGGAGGTGAAACACTTTGGCGCTGATTCATTAAAAGCCCGTTTTGGTTGGGAGGTGTGTTCAACATCGTTTAAGGAGGAGAAAGCCAGCTTGCTTAAGCAGATGCAAAAAGAGTGTCGATATCCAGAGCTAATCGAAGACGTCAAAAACACGAAAGCAGCAGACGTCCCTGTTATCGCCCTTTCGGGCGTCTACTCAGCGTAGCGGCTGGGTACTGATGAGCAGCTAACAACTAAGGGGAAACTCAATGAACAAAGCAGAACTGATCAACGCCATTGCAAACGCATCCGATAGCACTAAAGCACAGGCTGAAAAAATGCTGAACGCTCTGGGAGACATTACCACTCAACAGCTGAAGGCGGGTGGTGAAGTCACCCTGCCAGCCCTGGGAAAGCTGACAACAGGTGAGCGCGCAGCGCGCACCGGTCGCAACCCGCAAACGGGTGCAGCAATCGAAATACCTGCTGCAAAAGTTGCGAAGTTTAAAGCGCTGAAGTCGTTGAAAGATGCCCTGAACTAAATAAAAAGCCCCCTCTGCATCGCAAAGGGGGCTTGGCATTGGTGTTGACCATCCATAGTCAGCCACCGCCGGTACGGCTTTATTTTATCTATCCACTGCAGCCTAACGCTGCAACCAGAAAAGCGGAATAGGAAAAAATCCTAAATTAACGGAGATCATTATGGAACTAACAACAGTACAACGGCAGGTTGTTTTAGCGCTCGATGCGATTGGCCCCTGCGGTTTGACCCCGATGCTGCCACGTTGCCCGGCGCTGGATTCAAAAACACAGCTGAAAAATGTTCTGGAACAGTTAGAGATTAAAGGTGCGGTAAAACTGCAATCTAACAGTCAGTATGCAGTGATTAAAGCCTGGCTGAAAGAAGCCAGAGAGCATAACTGGCTATCAACGCCCCAGACACCTGCTGCACCCGTGCATGGTTCAGAAGTTGAAAGCAAACCCGCCAAAATACCTGTGGCCAGAATGTCTTTTCATGAAAGCGATATCCCCGTCCTCGCCCCACAGTCAAAAGCGTTAGAGATGACGCAAGAACGCACCGCAGATCCGGTTGCAGAGATGATGAAAGAGCTACCGGAGGGTGTTCGCATCGGCCTCAGTCGTGATGGTCTGAATGTTAGTTGGAGCGGCTTTACGCTGGAACCATCTGTCGAAGAACTGCCAGCAACATTGTCTGCCATTCTGACGCTTCAGCAGCATATCGTCAGCGGCAACGCTGGGCAGGCGATCTGAAGTACTGGCCGCTACGGCGGCCATAATCAAAAGCGGCCCGTGGGCTGTTTCTGATTGTGAATAAGCAAGCGAGATTGATATGAGCATCACAAAAGAACAATGGCAGGCCATACAAACCGAGCTGAAAAACTAATTTAGCCAGGTGGTTTTTTCTTACCAGGGCAAGAAGATTCTGGTGCGTCGAGAGCTGGTTAAAGAAGGTCGATTTGAGTTGATCGTTTACTTTGATCGCACGTTAAGCATCGGTTGGGGCTGGAAAACGAGTGACCACTATGACCCTCTCACAGAGGTACTTTGGCACAAGCGAACCAAGTCACTGTATAGCCCAAAGAAAAGAGCGGAAATAATCAAAAGCCTCGGTAAACGCAACGCTAAAAGGTTGTTTCCAAAGCTTGAAGAGCATATGGAATGGTATGAGCCTGTATTTTCGACAGCTGCAACACTCGTTCGACAGTACAAGAAAGTTGAAGGGCTCAGTTTAGAGAGTGTTGGTTTTCAGAGCGAGTCAGCAACATGCAACTAACCCGCTGCCCCATCTGCCATAGCCGCCTCAGTCTTGAATCGCTGGTTCAGGATGAAGCGGGGCGCGATCTGCTGGCTTTGCTGGCACGGCTTGAGAAAAACACAGGCACCGCCCTGGTCACTTACATCGGGCTGTTTCGTTCCCCCAGCCGGGATCTCGCCAATGATCGTGCCCTGCGCCTGGCAAATGAAGCGTTAGAGCTGGCTGAGCCTAACGTCCTGACGGCCGCGCTGGTGCATACGGTGGAATCAATGCGGGCCAAACAGCAGCTGGGCCATTTTAAGCCGTTATCAAATCACAACTACCTGAGACGGGTGCTGGAAAGTGGCCAGGGCGCGGATATACCGGCGCTGCCTGCTGGGCTTGCAACAACAAATCGCCGGAGTGCCAGGGCGGTGGTTAGCAGCGCAATCATGGATATAAAGGATACAGACTGGTGAACATGTCAAAAGACCCACGAAAAGCAGCAATGGCCCAGATCCACATCGCTAAAAAGCAGCTGGGTCTGGATGACGATACCTATCGGCAGATGTTGTTTTCCCTGACTGGTAAAAACAGCTGCGCAAAGATGACCATCAGTGAGTTGAGGCGTGTTATCAGCCATCTGAAAAAATGCGGTTTTCAGAATAAAACGCAAACATTCGGGCAGCGGCCCAACCCAGGTGCGGGCCGTCGCCCACTGATGAGCAAAGTCGAGGCGCTGCTGGCGGATAACGGCCTGCACTGGAACTACGCCCACAGCATGGCCCGCCATATGTTTAAGGTTGAAAAGGTTGAATGGTTAGCGCCCGACCAGTTGCACAAGCTGGTTGCAGCGCTGGAGATCAACGTCAGGCGTCAGGCCGCAAAACAGAGAGAATCAGGCGATGAGTGAAGAGCAGAAAGACCTCCTGGGTGACGACTCATTCTCTAAAGATTTATTAGATCATCTGGATGCTATCCCTGAAGAGGTGCAAAAGAAGTGGCCGCGCGATCTGTCTGCACTTGTCGATATCTACAGCGCATCGTTAAAGCGCCTGGGCTATAGTGGTTCAGAGGCTCAGAAAATCAGCCATACTCTCCTCGCCGAACAGTCAGTATATTGCGGTGGCCGCTATTTCTATCTGCCTAAGCTGGATGCGTTAAAGAAGGCGATCCGTGATGTCGAGCTGCATAGGGATTGGAGTGAGCGAGGCGTTCAGCCAGACGAACTGGCAGACAAGTACAAGATATCCGCGACACATGTCTATCGAATTATCAAAGAACAGCAGGCATACTATCGCAAGCGGATACAGCCAGAACTGTTTTGAGGAAAGGAGTCTCAGCGATGATCAAAATCGTATTTATGTTAGCGTTAATGAGCATGGTGCTGCCTGTTAACGCAGAAATCTATAAATGTAAGACCAATGACCGTGTGATGTATCAATCAACCCCTTGTACGCAAGGTGCTTCTGACGAGGTTGATATCTATATACCGTCGGTGCCCGATAACTCTTTCGAGCCTGGGGACATCCCCGATGATGACTATAAAGAAGAGCGTCGACAGCGCTGGGCAGAAGAGCAAAAGCGCCTAAACGAAAAATCTAAGGCTATAAGGGAAGAACGCCTGCGGCAAGAGCGTTTTAAGAAGATGATCTGGCATCATGAAGTTGCCATTGGAATGACCAAAAAACAAGCCGAGCGCTCCTGGGGAAAACCCTGCGATATCAATCGTTCAGTTTATGCCTCAGGGGTTCATGAGCAGTGGGTGTATTGCACAGGAAAATATGATCGTCAGTACCTGTATTTCGAGGATGACGAACTGACAGGAATGAATTAAATACCCATAAAACATCTAACCTAGGTTAAACCCACCCCCACCAGATCCCCGTTAGAGTCCTAACGAAATCAATGGACTTCAGATTAACGGGGATTTTTTATGCCTGAAAACCATACACCAGAGCCATTCGCTTTGGGGCGACGTTCCAAAAAGAATCTGCAGCAAGTACATCCTGATCTGGTCGCCGTTGTAGAGCGCGGACTTGCCTTGTCGGCTGTTGACTTTGCAGTGACCGAGGGAGTGCGCGAGATTAAGCGGCAGCGTTGGCTTGTGAAAACAGGCGATTCAGCAACCCTCAATAGCCGCCATTTGCTCCGAGTGCCCGCGAATAACCCAGAGCTGGGCGAAGTATCTCATGCAGTTGATTTAGCGGCATGGGTGGACGGGACAGTTAGCTATGACTGGCCGTATTACTACCAGATAGCGGCCGCTATAAAGCAAGCCGCCGCAGAATTTAACGTCGCTATTCGCTGGGGTGGTGGTTGGGCGTTGCTCGATACCTACGACACACCAGAAGCCGCCCGTCAGGCATATATCGAGCGAAAAAAACGTCAGGGTGAAAAGGTTTACTCAGACGGCCCTCACTTCGAACTGTGCTGGAAGGCATACCCATGTCTCTGATAGCAACAGCCCTTCTCACCGCAGGCCCGTCGCTGATTCGTATGGCAGGCCAGATGTTCGGCGGCGATAAAGCGGCCTCAGTATCTGAAAAGCTGGCCTCAGCGGTTGAAGTTGCCGGGGGGATGTCCACAGACGGGGCTAAGGCACATATTGAGCAGATCGTTTCTGGTATGCCTGCCGAAGACGTTGTCGTGGTGATGCAGCTGAAAGTGAAGCTGGAAGACATCGCCGCTGAGCGCGAAAAGAACCAGCTCAATCATCAGTTGGGCATGCACCACGAAACCCAGGAAACCATCCGCACCGAAGCCATTAACGGCACAGACTACGTTAAAGAAACCCGCCCGAAAATGGCTCGTTTATCAGGCTATTCCGGCACAGCTTATGTGCTGGGTGCCGAGCTGGTCAGCCGTATAGCGCCCCTGTTCAATCATGTTGAAGACACTGTGTTGGTGGCGTATACCATAGCGGGAGCCAGCCCAATAGTGGCAGGCGTACTCTATGGCCCGTTGTTCACCTACATGGGTATGCGTACCGTTGATGCGTTCAGTAAATGGAAGCAAACCCCATCCCCAGCAATAGATCTGATTAAAGGGATGGTGAAGTAATGCCCGACATTCTCGATCACGCCAAAGAGCTGGAAATGCGCCAGCGCCAGGACGCCCTGGATAACGCGCTGAAACGCTCAGAACCCGAACAGGATATCAGAGACGGGGTGGTTATCTGCATCAGTTGTGGCGTAGATATTCAACCCGCCCGATTAAAGGCAAAACCCAACGCAGCCCGCTGCATTCACTGCCAACAGATTGAGGAACAAAAACATGGACGTTAACTGGGACGCAGCTAAGTTCTGGCTGGATGTAATGCAATGGATATTCACCATCGGTATCGGTGTTGCTGTCTGGATTCGCACCGGGCGCAACCAGAACCGCACTGATATTCAAGCGCTGGATGATCGTCAGGATGCGCTGGAACGACGTGTGATATCGGCTGAAGAAAACCTGAAGCATGCCCCCACGCATGAAGATATCGCCAAGCTGCAATCACAGTCTTCAGCACTGGACAGCAAGCTGGACCGGGTAACCAACACGGTAGATCGCATTCACGACTACCTGATGAACAACAAGGGGTAAACCATGCCATTTTCTCAATTTGAGCAAGAAGACCGACGGCTGGTATTGCTGCGACTGCTGGCCGAAGACGCTGACTACAAGATCAACAGCAGCATTCTGCAGCGGGGGTTGGAGCTGTACGGCCACAGCGTCAGCCGCGACAAACTGCACTCAGAGATCGCCTGGTTAACCGAGCAGGATCTGGTCACTGAACAGCGTACAGGTTGTGGCCCTCACCCAGCGCGGCCTAGATGTCGCCCAGGGCAAAGCGATTGTGCCCGGTGTAAAACGTCCGGGGCCGGGAGCCTGAAGGAGAACCGTTATGGCCGTTAAGCCTTTAACCAAAGCTCAGAAAACCGTTTTGGCATCATTCGCCAGAGTTGTTGTGGCTGCGGAAGTCTCTGCAAATATCAAAGGCCTGGAAGGGTTTAAAAAACAGTTTCTGAAAGATGATCCCGAAGCCGCTCAGGCGGAGAGAGCTTTTCAGAAAGCGGTCATGGAAGAGCGGTCAAACTTGCTCAGAGGAATGAAAGAAGATGGCGCGTAAATCCTCAATCGATCTGCTGCCCGCTGAGATCCGCGATGCGTTGCATGCCTTGCTAAGAGATCCCGCTGTCGGCCAGGTAGAAACCGCCCAGCGGGTGAATGAATTGCTGGCTGAAGAAGGGATTGAGCAACGCGTCAGTAAGTCAGCAGTCAACCGTTATAGCATGCGGATGGAGGCTCTAGGCGCAAAAGTGCGTGAGTCTCGCGAAGTCGCAGAAATGTGGATCGGTAAGCTGGGTAATGCGCCGCAGGGTCAGGTTGGAAAACTCTTGAATGAGTTTGTCCAGACGATGATTTTTGAAACATCCACCGAGATGATGACTAGCGAGGAACCGGCCCACCCAAAGATGCTGAAAGAGTTGGCGCTATCTATTAAGCATCTGGAGCAGGCAACCACAGTTAATGAGAAACGCGAGCAAGAGATCCGCAAGCGCGCCACTGAAGATGCCGCCGAAGCCATCGATACTGTCGCGAAGCAGCAGGGGCTAACCCGTGAAGGTGTAAAAGCGATTAAGCAGCAGATCCTGGGGATTGCGTAATTATGGATCTTTCAGTTAATGCCTTATCTCAAGCTGTTGCTGAGGGGGTTGCGCAGCTTCAGCAATTTGATGCATCAGAAGTGCTGCTGGGTTATCAGAAGCGCTGGATAGCTGATGAATCTGTACTCAAGATTGCTGAGAAATCTCGACGCACCGGGCTCACGTGGGCCGAAGCTGCAGACGGTTCGTTATGTGCGGGGGCGGCAAAGTCAGAAGGCGGTTGCAACCATTTCTACGTTGGTTCAAACAAAGAGATGGCGCGGGAGTTTATCGAAGCGGCGGCAATGTGGTCGCGAATGTTTGATAAAGCGGCCGGGGATATCCAGGAAGAGCTGTTTATCGATGAGGGTAAAGAAGGCAAAGAGATCCTCACCTTCACTATCTACTTCGCCAGCGGTTTTAAGATACAAGCTCTTTCAAGCAACCCATCAAACCTGCGGGGTATGCAGGGCAACGTCACTATTGATGAGGCGGCATTCCATGACCGCCTGGCCGAGCTGCTTAAAGCGGCCCTGGCACTCACCATGTGGGGCAGCAAAGTCCGCATCATCAGCACCCATAACGGCATTGAAAACCTTTTTAATCAACTGATTATTGATAGCCGTGCCGGTAAAAAGCGTTATAGCGTGCACACCATCACGTTAGACGATGCCTGTGCAGAAGGGCTGTATAAGCGGATATGCCAAATCACCCGCAAAGAATGGACGCAAGAAGCTGAGGACGAGTGGAAAGCCGGGCTGCTGAAAGACACGGCAACCGAAGAAGACGCCCTGGAAGAATATTACTGTGTGCCTAAATCGGGCAGCGGTATCTATATCAAGCGCACACTGGTCGAACGGGCAATGGTTTCCGATCGCTCTATCCCCATTGTGCGCTGGACGGCCCCTAAAGACTTTGAGTTAAAGCCCGAAGGCGAGCGCACCCGCATCATTGCAGAATGGTGCGAGAACGTCCTGCAGCCTTTGCTGGATAAGCTCAACGACAACCATCGTCATGTCTTCGGGGAAGATTTTGCCCGCAAAGGCGATCTGTCAGTGTTCTGCCCGCTAACCATTTACCCGGATCTGACAAAACGTGTGCCCTTTCTGGTAGAGCTGGCGAACGCACCTTACGAAACCCAGCGCGTCGTGCTTTTCTACATTCTCACCCGTCTGCCTCGATTTACCGCTGCTGCGTTCGACGCCACCGGCAACGGCGGCTATCTGGCCGAAGCGGCCCGGCTGAAGTGGGGTACCGAGATTGTTGATGCCGTCATGCTTAACCTGCCCTGGTATCGCGAGTGGATGCCAAAACTTAAAGCCGAGTTTGAAGACGGCAACCTGGAGATTCCCCGGCACGAAGACATTCAGTCCGATATGAGCAAGATTCAGGTCAAGCAAGGCGTGCCGCAAATCGAAAAAGGCAGCGGTACCGGCAGTGATGGCCAGCAGCGGCACGGTGACTTTGCGGTTGCGTTGGCCATGGCGATCCGCGCGAGCTGGATGGAAGGCGGCAGTATTGATTTTATGGCCGTGCCTGGTAAGTCCGATCCGTGGGGCGGTGCCGACAATGACGACGATTACGATATACCCAACTATTCAAAACAGGGAGCCTGGTAATGGCTAAATCTACACTGGTTGATATCAATGGCCAGCCGTTCGACCTGCCGGATCTGGCCGAGCCGCAAACCGAGGCCGATGCTAAACTGGCGCAGCTTCACCGTCACTACAGCGACCATCCGTCCAGCGGTCTGACGCCTGCAAAGCTGGCGACCATTATGAAAGAGGCTGAGCAAGGTGATCTGATGCGTCAGTGTGAACTGGCCGAAGATATCGAAGAGAAAGACCCTCACGTACAGAGTGAGCTGGGTAAACGCCGCTTAGCCATGCAGGGGCCAGACTGGAACATTGTCCCACCATCGAACGCCAGCGCTGCCGAAAAGCGCGATGCTGAAATGATCGAAGAGCAGCTACGCTCAGCAACCTGGCTGGATGAGGCTATTTTCGATTGCGGTGACGCTATTCTGAAAAGCTTCGCTAACCTGGAAATATCCTGGACGTTTGAGGATAAAACCCACTTTATCAACGACGCCGAATGGCGCGACTCCAGCTGGTTTAAAACCCACCCGGATAAACGGGACGAGCTGCGCCTACGTGATGGCAGTCACGAAGGTGAACCGTTGCGCCCGTTTGGCTGGATAAGCCACCAGGCGAAAGCTAAGTCTGGCTATCTGTCACGCCGTGGTCTCGTGCGCGTGTTGGCCTGGCCATTCCTGTTTAAGAACTATAGCGTGCGAGATCTCGCCGAATTTCTTGAGATCTACGGCCTGCCGTTGCGCCTGGGTAAATACCCCGAAGGGGCCAGCGAACGTGAAAAGCTAACGCTGCTGCGGGCAGTGATGAGTATCGGTCACAACGCAGGTGGCATCATTCCCAAAGGGATGGAGATCGAATTCGAGAAAGCCGCCGAGGGTGCCAGTGACCCATTCATGGCGATGATAGCTTGGTGTGAAAAGAGTCAGTCTAAAGCCATTCTGGGCGGCACCCTCACCAGCCAGGCCGACGGTAAAAGCTCAACCAATGCACTGGGCAACGTACACAACGAAGTGCGGCAAGAGATCCGCGACGCCGATCTGAAGTCTCTGGCGGCCACACTGACCCGCGATGTGGTCTACCCCATGTATGTGCTGAACGGTAAGTCGTTCAGTAGCCCCCGTCGAATTCCCCGGCTAGAGTTCGATCTGAATGAGCCGGAAGATCTGCAACAGTTCGTTGAACCATTAAACGGCCTTGTTTCTCTCGGTATGAGAATCCCAATGAGCTGGGTAAATGAGAAAACCAAAATCCCACAGCCCAATGAAGGCGAAGAGATTCTGCAACTATCTCAAAGTTACCCGCAAACGCCAGCCTCACCAGCAAAAAGTTCAAAAGAGGTCGCCCTCGCAGCGCTGAAAGCACAACAGTTGGATACAGATGAGATCGATGCGCTGGTTGATAACGTTCAGGCAAAGGCTGACCAAAACACCAATGATCTGTTAGACACGTTGCGCCAGCTGGTCGACAACGCCGACAGTCTGGAGCAGTTAACAGAACAATTGATGGCGCTGCCGCTGGACGGCGCCGCGCTAACCGACACCATGAGTCAGGCACTCACCGTTGCAGCCATAGCGGGCCGTTATGAGCTGCTGCAGGATGCCGAATAATGCCAGCCTACGGCAGCAAGCCTTTTAAAGAGGCTATCGACTATCTGCAACAGAAGGTGCCCCTGCCGACTAACGGCTGGGCCGACGTCTATGGTCAGCAGCATGATCACGGTTTTATGATCGCCGGTGCCAAAAAGACCGCCATTGTTGAAGACTTTCTGACGGGCATACAGGCCGCGATTAAAGACGGTGAAACCCTGCAAAACTTTCAAAAGCGTTTCGACACCATTGTTGAAAAGCATGGCTGGAGCTATCACGGATCGCGTGGCTGGCGCTCTCGGCTGATCTACGAGACCAATATTCGCCAGGCATACAATGCCGGGCGTGAAGCGCAGATGGCCGAGCCGGGCTTTAAAAAACTGTTCCCCTACATGGAGTATCGCCACTCAGGGGCCGAGAACTTCAGGCCGCAGCACAAGAAATGGGACAGGTTGGTATTAGCGTCTGATGATCCGTTCTGGGGGGCACATAGCCCCTCTAACGGCTACGGCTGCAAGTGTAAGAAGTTTCCCAAGTCAGAACGGGCCATGCGCCGCCTGGGCAAAACCGGGCCGGATATCGCCCCTGCAGATGAATTTAAAGAGTACCCGGACAAACGCACCGGCGAGATCCGTAAGATCCCCCTGGGCATCGATCCCGGTTTTGAACATACGCCAGGGCAGAGTTGGCTGAGGCAAAGTACTCCCCACGTCCAGGAACAATGGCCCAGCACAATAAAATCTGTGCCCGTCGGCCCGGTCGCTAAACCGCCTCTACCTGCTGCGACCTCTGTTTCGTCAAAGAGTCTGATGGTTGACGGTCTGCCAGACGAGCAATACGTGCAGGCGTTCCTGGGTGAGTTTGGCGAAGGTGACTTGATATTTAAAGATGTTCTGGGTGAGCCCATTGCGATTAACGACTATCTGTTTCGTGGGGCCGACGGCCAATACAAAGTATCGAAAGACAAACTACGCCACCGCTATATGCGCTTACTTGCCAGGGCAATACAAAACCCCGACGAGATCTGGGCAATACTCGAAACCGACCGTGCACGCCCGGGTAAATACAAGCTTAAGCGCCGTTACATCAAACGCTGGGTGATGGAAGAGTCTGGCCAGTCAGTGCATGGGTTCAGTGCTTTTGAATATGGACAAGGCATCTGGACGGGTAATACATCCTTTACGCCTCATAGAAAGCAACGTGGCCAAAAGGTGCCAGATAATGATGCCTACTTAGAGCGACAGCGTGAAGGTGTGAACCTGTACGTCAGAAAAGAATCAGCAAAAGAGGAATAAGGGCGGGTGCCGCGCTTCGCCGTTGCACCCCACCGACAGATCAGTGGACGGAACTCGAAGTCCTTGTCTGTCTGGAGAACCTTCATTATAGGATAAAAAAGCCAATGGCGGGAACACAAACAGCAATCAGCCTGGCATATGACAGCGACCCGGTATATGAGGTGCTGGACCGGTTTATTGAAAAAGTCAGCAACACCCAGCCCGCCATGATGGAGATAGCCCACTTCCTGGAAGAGCGCACCCGCGATCACTTCGATAACGAAGAAGACCCGGACGGCAACCCCTGGGCTCCCCTTAAAGCGGCCACGATAAAGCGCAAACAGCGCAAAGGCGTCCCGGTTGATAAGATCCTCCACGGTGAAACACTCCACCTGCGCGATACCATCTTCCCTTTTTGGTCTGCCGATGAAGCGGGTCTGAGCACTGGCCCCGGTACAGACGCTTATGCCGCCACCCAGCAACTAGGTGATGAGAGCCGCAATATAGAGGCGCGGTCATTCTTTGGGTTAAGTGATGAGGATGAAGTAGAAGTTATCGATATCCTGGATGAATTTATTCAGGCAGAGGGCTAGCAAAAGGAGGCCTGAGCGGCGCTGTAAGGGGTTGTGTTGCTTAGTGGTTATGATGGAGTGCGCAAAGTGAGTATATGGTTTCTAACGCGGGTCTAACGCGTTGAATGGTATTAGTTGTATCATTGTTAATACGCCATTACTCAAAGGGAGCCATAGATGCCAAGGGAAGTCGTTCTTAAAACAGAAATAGATGCTTTTAATTTACTTAGATCAATCAACGATGGCTCGATTGATGCTGATGACATTAAATTAAAGTTTGATGGGTGGCCTTTAGCTCAGATTCACTTGGTAGGCCCAAAATACCACAACTCAATAACTCCATCCATAATGAAAGCCTTCATTGAGCTTCAACGGGGTATTCATCGCGCCTATGCGTATGCTGAATATGGGACTTATAATGTAAATAAGCTGACTGTTGAAGACAAAAAAAAGCTTGAGTTAGCCATCGGAGTGGAAGATGGATCTTCGATTTTTAATATTGATTTACAAGAAATTCTGGATAAAGCTTTTGGATCGGCGGTGTCAAAAATGTCTAGTAAGGAACTGGTTTTATTAATTATAGTGCTTGGGTCTCTATATGCCGGTAACACAGCATATAAGGACTATCTGCAAGATCGCAAAGACGCTAGGCAGAAAGAAATAATAATTGAAGAGAAAAAAGCACACATTGAAACGTTTCAATTTATGTCCGCACAAGAGACGGAAAGAATGAAGTTGATACGTGATATAGCTAAGAGTTACCCCGCTATCGATAATGTTCAGCGTCATGCTCACGATACTGCCACAGAGGTTTTTAAACGTGCAGGAATGGCTGAAAAAATAGGTGTAGGAGGCGCTGAAATCACAGGGGAAGAGGCGCAGCTGTTGACAAGGAATGCTAAAAGAAAATCGGCCGAAGTACGACTAGATGGATCCTATCGTTTAATGGAAGTTAATTCTTCTTTTATAAACGGCTTTAAAGTTAAGGTGAGAAATGTTGATTCGGGTGCCGTTTTTTGGGCTAAAGTTCAGGATACGTCTTTAACTGAGCCAAATAAAGCCGCATTGATTGATGCTGAATGGGGTAAGGTACCTGTTAAGTTAAAAATTAATGCTAAGGATCTCGCAGGCTCAATCTCCCAGGCACTTATCGTTGATGTAGAATCATTTACTGAACAAGAAAAAGAAAACTATCTCGGGCGCTTCAATGAATCTGAAGCTGATGAGTCCTCATCAGATAGTACTAGTGAGGAATTGTAGTTAAAAACATCTGACCAAGGTTAAACCCACGCCACCACCCATGCCGCTAATCTGGCGGCATGAAGACGAATCAATCACCCCACTCAATCGCTGTACTGTCAGCCACCAGCAACGCCAATCTCGGCGTTGTTGCGCTGTCGTTTGAACTAAATGACACCGATGCTGGTTGGTGCCAGCTACTCCCCGCTGGTGAATTCAGCGCTGTTGATGGCCGTCCCTTCGATGTGCCTGGCGGCAAGTGGAATCTAACCGCAGACATCGCTCACCGTCTTATCTCAATTGCCAAGGCGGCTGTAAATGACCTAGTGATCGATTACGAACATCAAACCCTGAATGCAGACAAAAATGGTCAGCCCGCCCCCGCTAGCGGCTGGTTTAGAGAGCATATGGAATGGCGGGAAGGTTCTGGCCTATGGATTAAGCCGACGTGGACCTCCCGCGCCCTCGAATATATCAAAGGCAAGGAATACCGCTTTCTCTCTTCCGTGTTTCCGTACGACAAACGCACCGGCGAACCCCTTTTTATCCACAGCGCAGCGCTGACCAACCGTGCCGGTATCGATGGCATGCAAGATCTCGAAGCTCTTTGCGCACAGATCGTTCCTCACCCTACCCACGATAACCAACCCCAGGAGAATCCTGTTATGAACAAAGCGATGCGTAAGCTGCTGGCCCAACTCGGCATTGAGCTGAATGAAGGTGATCAGCTGACCGATGAGCAGAGCACAGCGGCATTGAGCGCGCTGGGCGCATTGGCCAAAAAAGCCGCTAAATCAGAAGAGCTGACAACCGAAGTCGCGGCCCTCAAAGCCAAAGATGGAGACATCGATCTGTCGATGTATGTGCCTGCCGCAACTTACAACGCCCTGGTCACACAGATGGCGGTGCTGAAAGCCGGTTCTGATGAGGCAAGCCTGGAACAGCTGCTGAAGGATGCCAAAGCAGAGGGCAAAGTGCTGGCCGCCGAAGAGGACTACCTCACCAAGTTTGGCGAGCAACAGGGTGTTGCTGCACTGAAGGCCATGCTCGATAGCCGCCCCTCCCTGGTTGCGCTGAAAGCCCAGCAAACCCAAGGCAAAAAGCCAGAAGGAGAAAAGGCAGACGATCTAACCGCTGAAGACCTGGCGGTGCTGAGTACCACCGGGCTGGATAAAGCGGCCTTCCTTAAATCAAAACAGGAGTTGAGCCAATGAGCGCTAAAGCAGAGCGCGTAGGCCGTAAGCGCGCCTACGGAGTAAAAGCCGGAGTCACCCTAAACGCTAACACCCCGACCGTATTGGATGCGGGCTATCTGACCGCCGTCACTGATGGTTCAGGTGCCGCACTGAGTGCCGGTGTAACCACCTTTGAAGTGGATAACAGCGCCGGATCTAACGGCAGCATCATAGCCGAAGTGGTTTCGGGTGAACATAAGTTTACCAACAGCGGCGATATCGCGGTGACCGATGTCGGCGCGACCGCTTACTTCGTGAATGACTCCACGCTCTCAATCGATCACGCCACCAACACCCTCAATGCCGCAGGCAAGATCATCCAGGTGGATGGTGATGGTGTTTGGGTAGCGCTGGGCCAGTAAGCCCGGTTTAACGCTTAATTTTAAGGACAGGATAAAACGATGAATATTACGCCAAGCGCACTTAAAGCGCTGTATGCAGCTGTTAACGCCGCGTTTCAAATCGGCCGAAGCTCTTACACACCTCTCTGGCCAAAAGTCGCCACCTTGGTGCCCTCAACGACAGCCCAAGAAGATTACAGCTGGCTCGGCGAGTTTAGTCGTCTGCGCGAGTGGATCGGCGATCGTCAGATCAACCGCATGAAAGTCTATGACTATTCGCTGAAAAATAAAAAGTTCGAAGCGACCGAAGGTATCCCCGCCGAGCGTATCGAAGATGACAATTACGGCATTCTCAGCCCTAAGTTTCAGGATATGGGATACGCATCATCCACCCACCCCGATGAGTTGATCTTTGCCCTGCTCGCTGCCGGTTTCACGACAACCTGCTATGACGGCCAGTATTTCTTTGATACTGACCATCCCGTGGGTGAAGACGGTAACGAGCAATCTGTCAGCAATATGCAGGCCGGTGCAGAAAGCCCTTGGTTCCTGCTGGACACCACCCGGCCACTTAAGCCGCTGATCTATCAGCGCCGCCGTGATTATCGTCTGCTGGCTAAAACAGATGCCGGTAATTCAGACCATGTGTTTATAGCAGATGAGTATCTCTATGGCGTTGATGGCCGGGGCAACGTGGGCTTCGGTTTTTGGCAGCAGGCGTTTGGTTCAAAAGCCACGCTCAATACCGCCAACTTTGATGCAGCGATTGCTGCCATGGGGGCGCATAAATCAGACAAAGGCCGCCCACTGGGCATCATGCCAAACATGCTGATTGTCGGGCCAAGCAAGCGCGCCGCAGCGAAAGCGGTTGTTGAAGCTGAGTACAAAGCCCAGGGCGAAAGCAACACCAACTATAAAGCGGTTGAAGTGGTAGTTGTGCCTTGGCTGATCTGATCAGCGGCGCGGGCTAACACCGTTTTAGAGCAAGGACGCTCACCTATAAATCTATTCCGAGAGGAAACCATGCAATGTCTAAAGCAACGATTATTGTCATTTGTGCAGCAGGTACTGGCTATCGCCGGGCGGGTGAAGTTTTTCAGCAGGGCCGTAATGAGTTCCCCGCCGATCATTTTAACGAAGCACAGCTGGAGCAGCTGCGTAGCGATCGCCGCACAGAGCTGCTGGAAGGCGAAGCAGTTAAGGATAGCGAAGCGCAAGGGGCCGTGGACGCAAAGCGCCTGGCAGAGCTTGTAGCTCACATCGGCCAGCTGGACAAAAAGGATGCCGCACTCTGGAAAGAGGACGGCAGCCCCAAGGCCAACGCCTACCCAAAAGGCACTACCGCCGAAGAGCGTGATGCCGCCTGGGAAGCGTTCACTGACGAACTGGATAAGGCGTAAGCCATGTACGCAGCCCGCAACGATATGACCAAACGCTTCGGTGAAGAGGAGCTAATCCTCCTCACCGATCGGGACGGCTCCACCGGTGTCATCGATGACACAGTGCTGACCCAGGCATTAGCCGATGCCAGTGCCGAGGTCGATGGTTATCTCGGCGGGCGCTACACCCTGCCCCTGCCCAGCGTGCCCGACGTTTTAGTACGCATCTGCTGTGATGTCGCCCGCTATCTGCTGCATGACGAACACGCGCCAGAGCGTATCGAAAAGCGCTATGACAATGCGATCGACTTTCTCAGCAAACTGGGCACCGGAAAAATCTCCCTGGGCATGCCAGATGAAGGTGATGCCAGTCCCAGTAACAACACTGCACAGATGTGCAGTGATGGCCTGGTGTTTGGTCGTAAAAACAGTAAGGGATTTATCTGATGTTTCAGCTAACAGATAACTACCTGGTTGCAGAAGACCATCTAGTGCAAGCGCTAGAAGCGGTCTCCGGCCTGCGCAAGGTATATCGCAGCTGCGACTTAGCTGAGATGAAAGAGCGCGGCCAAGTAACCCCCGCTGCGCATGTTATCTATGCAGGTGATGCTGTGCCAGAAACGTCGCAAGGCGGACTGCAGGGTAATGTCACCCAAACATGGATGATCGTCATTGCCGTCAGCCTACGGGACGCCAACAAAAGCGGCCCGTTGCTGGCCTCAGTGATTCACGCCATGGCGGGGCTGCACTGCGAGTTAGGCAACTTTGTGCGCAAGAACGCGCCCTCTCGACCGGGCTTTTCTAACGGCTTTGGCTACTACCCATTAGCGTATCAAATTAAATTCAAAACCAAAGGAGCACGCCCATGAGCGGACTACTGTTAGCAGGCGACGTTTACTTCGATCGCTTTGATGAAACCGGCAACCCTACCGGTCTGGTCGGCCCGTTGAACGCAACCCAGTTGCAGATCAACACCCCCTCTGACACCAAAGACCGAACATCCAAAAAGAAAACGTCGTATGGCCAGGCGTTGAATAGCGTCACCATTGCGAAACCCAGCGAAATTGCGATCGCGTTTGATGACCAGCCTGCAGAGATGTTGGCCATGGCGCTGATGGGCGAAATCGCCACTATCAATCAGGGGGCCGGTACCGTCACCGATGGACCGGTCACGTTGCTGAAAGCGGGATTGTGGACAAAGCTGCCCAACAGCAACCTGGCAACCGAGGGGCTTAGCGCCCTGCTGGCCTCTGATGATAGCGCGATAGCTGCCACCGCATATGAAGTGAACTATGCCGCTGGGATGATTCGGGCCACCGCCAGCGGCACTCTGGCAGCGGGTGGTGATATTAAGCTGAGTTATGACTACGCAGCTGTGAGCGGTTCGCGCATTAAAGGCGGCGTTCGCCCCACCATCAATGCGCGTATCTTCCTGGACGGCACCAACCTGGCAACCGGCAAACCGGTTAAATGCGAGATCCCGAAAGCCTCGCTTGCGCCATCTGCCGCCGTTGATCTGCTCGCCAGTGAGTATGTGAGCACCACGCTGGGCGGCAAAGTGATCCTGCGAGACGGCGAAACCGCGCCTTTCTATCTCGATCAGGAAGGCTGATAACCGATGGCTCTGAAGGAAACCGCCCTCAGTATTCTGATTAAGGCCCGTGATTTAGCCAGCGTACCGCTGGCTAAATTTCGTGGTGCGGTAGAGGGTGCCGATTCCAGCACTCAGGGTGCGGCTAAGTCGGTCGACAAGTATGGCAACAAGTTGACCGAGGCTGATAAAGCATCCGGTCGATTTATCGACAAAAGCGATCGGATGCGCGAAGCCAATGGGCGGTTTGTTAAGGGACTGGAAAAAACCAATAAAACCCTGAAAAAGAACAAGGAAGCGGCAAATGCTGCCAGCGGTGGCATCTCAACACTCACCACTAAAGTTATCGCCCTGGCCGGGACATACCTGGGCATCAATGCGCTGAAAAATGCGTTTAGCGGCATTATTGGCACCGGCGCACAGTTTGAACTGCTAGAAACCCAGATAACCACGTTGATGGGATCTATTGAAGCAGGCAAAGAAGCCGTTCAATGGATCAAGGAGTTCACAGCGACAACCCCGGCAGAGCTGACCGGTGTTGCCGAGGGGTTTATCAAACTTAAAGCCTTCGGTATCGACCCGATGAATGGTTCATACCAGGCGATTATTGATCAGACCGCCAAGCTTGGCTTTTCCCAGGAGAAAATGGAAGGCGTTATTCTCGCGGTGGGGCAAGCCTGGACAAAACAAAAGCTCCAGGGCGAAGAGGCGCTGCAGCTGATTGAGCGCGGTGTGCCGGTATGGGATCTGCTGGCGAAAGCCACCGGAAAAAATACGGTTGAACTGCAAAAGCTCAGTGCGGCGGGCAAACTCGGCCGCAAAGAGATAGCGCTGCTGGTTGATGAGATGGGGCGTGCATCTAAGGGTGCGGCGGCTGCCCAGATGAAGACCTGGAACGGTCTGTTCAGCAACCTGAAAGATTACTGGACCAATTTTGTTGGCTTAATTGCCGATGCCGGGGTGTTTGATTTTGCCAAATCGCAGCTCGAAGAGATGCTGGCGCTGTTTGGCCAGATGGCTGCAGACGGGCGGTTGAAAGAATATGCCCAACAGATATCAGACTTTTTAGTCAGCGCTACGACTAAGACCAAGAAATTTCTGACGGATTCGGTGGGCAGTTTTGAGGAGCTGCTGGCGGGTGCCAGCAGTATTCTTGACTCGTTAAATGAGACGCTTACAGGCACTAATAAAATTTTTGCCGCCTTCTCTATTGTTTTCAACGGCTTTACAGCCGGTATTAAAACCGTTGCCTGGACCGTCTCTTCAGCCATTGCGGCCATGTTGGATGCGCTGTCGAAAGGGCTGGGTGCTGTGGGCATGAAAGAAGCCGCTGCCCGTTATCGTATTGAGGCGGCGGGTATGCAGGGTGTCAGCAAGGCGTTTAAAGAAGCGCTGCAGCAGGATGCAGCGGATATCTCTGATGCCTGGAATACGCTGGCAAGTGACGGCCTGAAACCCCTTAAAAAAGCTGTTTCAACGGCAAAGTCAGAGATTGTCAGCCAGTTTGATGCGATCACCAACAAAGCCAAAGCGACCAGTGAAGAACTGCGGGATGCGTTTGTTGACAGTATTAATACAGCAAAAACTCAAGAAGATGTTGAGCAGCTCAAGAAGAAATTTGAACAGCTTGGACAAGATGGCCGCGTATCGACTGACCATCTGGTGCAGGGGTTATTTATTGCCGCTGATGCGTTAGACGCCCTAAAGAATAAAGCAGAACAGGCCAAAAAAACCGTTAAAACGATGGCTGACGGTTTGGGCACTGAAACGACAGCGGTTAAAGAAAACACTAAGGCCACGACAGAAAATGCCAAGGCAGCCACTGAAAATGCCAAAGGCAAAGAGAAGCACAACACCTCCCTGCTGGCGGGGTATTCATACGCGCTGAAGCTTGGAGATAAAACGAAGGCTCAGTGGGATGAACTCGGCTCTGTTATGAGTGAGCAGTGGCGCCGGATTGGTGAGGGTTATGACAAAGTCATGGATAAGTTCCACTTTGGGACATTGCTCTATCTACAAACCCTGAAGCAAGCAATCGGGTATCAGTTACACGAAGGCAAAAAAGTCATGGAGTCTTATCACCAGCAGGCCGCCGCTGCAGAGCGTATGGCCAAAGTGCTGGAACAAGGAGGCCAGCAGGCCGCTGCGCTGGCCAGAAATGGCGAAAAGTCTCTCAGTGCTTTTACCCTGCTGGATAAAACCCGTCTTGATAGTTTGCGCACCGCGATGGATGCCATAAACCGTGAAAGCCAACAGTTAACCGACAATCTCAGCAACACCGTGGCCAGCCTAAGAGATGAGCTGGCAGCCCTCAAAGGTGATAACGCATCTATTGAAGTGAATCAGTTTGAACGTCAGTTGAGTGAGCTGCGTGCGGCACAAAAAGCAGCCCGAGACTCAGGCAATGCAGATGCGATGAAAGAGGCAAACCAGGCCATACAACTGTTAAAAGAAGCGCATCAACTGCGTCTAAAAAACATCGAGCAGGAGAAAGCTCAGACCCAGGCTCAGCCTCAATACAACCAGGAACCCACTGCGCCTGCTTCTCAAGCACCGGCTGCTGTAGCAGAAGGCAAAACCATGACGGTGCACTTCAAGTCAGATAATGGCCAATCAATCAGTGGACAGTTCTTTGAGTCCGATGCCGAGGTGCTGGTTCGTCAACTGAGTGACGCTGCGAGTATTTCACGATGATTACCTTGAACGCGATCACACTCCCCGATGACCTGATCTGGTCTGATGAATTCGCCTGGTCTGCTGTACGCCAGAGCGCTGATGTGACGTTAACCGGTGCCCTGATTGTCGAGGAAGCCGCGCAGCAGGCTGGCAGACCGATCACGTTGGTCGATGGCTGGGCAACCCGAGCCACGGTTGAGCTTCTGTATGCATTAGTGCAGCAACCCGGCCAGGTGCATTCGTTGTCGCTGCAGGGCACAACCTATTCGGTGATGTTTCGTCAGGCCGATGGCCCACTCACTGCAAACCCAGTGCAGCCGGTTACTGACCCTGCACCGGACGATCTCTACATAATTACCCTCCGACTGATGGTGGTATAACGCATGACAATTTTAGACACAGACATCAAACTCATGGCGTCAGAGCGTCTATCTGATAGCGCTGACGGCGGCGGCATGATGAGCGCGGTGGTCGTTGAGGATGGTGTGGTTAATAACCTGTTTCCTGATATATCACGGCTTGATCGCACGTATGGTCGGGTCAACCTGCGCAAAGCTTATGCGGCCGTTCAGACTGCCAACAAAGATATGTACTACGGCAGCCATGCGATCATTACCGACGCCCCGGCAGACCCTCGCGTTTCAGTGGTGATGTTCAGCACCGATAGCTATACCGATGAGCGTACTGACGCCCGTGACCGGATAGAGAGCTATGTAGTGAAAGGCCCGGTATCGGATTACACCCTGTTGGGCGACCAGCTGGAAGGCCAGCGGATGGTTAAACTGTATTCCCGGGTGGATGCAAAGCTGCCGGAGGTCGGGCAGGTGTACCTGATTCGTGAAGAGGATTCCAGCGGTGAACTGACTGGCGCAGAGCAATATATCCGCATCGATTCGGTCAGCCATGAAATACAAGAATTTGAAGACGACCGAGGCGTTTTTGAACGGCGTGTTTATGTGCTGGATATAGGGTCAGCCCTGCGGGCTACATTCCCGGGCCCTCAAACCGCCAGCCGCTTCTCCTCTGTTTCTACGCCCTCAGTGTTTCGTTCAACTCAGGTGGCTGACGCTAGCAATTACTACGGCATTGTACCGCTGGACACGGCGATCAGCCCGGGCGATATGAGCATCAAAGCGACTTCTATGTTCGGCCAGCTGGTACCAAGTGCCACGGTTGAAAGTCCGGTGGTTGACGTGCAAGCCGGTGTAGACCGACAAAACCTCGTTGCCGCCGGTGACCCGTATTCCATATCGGTTAGCTACACCCTGATTGCGGCTGGATTTTCATTTGGCCGGGCAGTGGTGCCTGGGTCGGTCACGTTAAACCTCGGTAATAACGCGACATTTGAAGATGACAGCAATGGCAACCTGATCTGCACATCAAGCATCAGTACTACATATGGCATTGTTGGCACACAGTACGGCACTATCGAATACGATAGTGGTGCAGTGACAGGTGCAAAATCATACAGCACGTATGGTTATACCTTCACAGCCGCACCAGCGGCCGCTATCTACGACACCGCCCACACTGCTCACGAAACGATAACGCTGGCGAATCGTGGTTATAACTACGTGAAGACCCTGCGCCCAATCCCTCAGCCGGGAACCCTATTCATTGATTACATGGCACAGGGCGAGTGGTACCAGATGAAGGATGACGGCACCGGTGTTCTGGTAGATGAAGCAGGCGGTGCTGGAACCATTGATTACACAACCGGATCAGTCGTGGCCACGCTGGGAGCGCTACCCGACACAGAGAGCGAGATTATCTACACCTGGGCAACCCCGGTACACTATGAGATTCGCACCACCGACCCTGATGTTGAACCTGCTTATCTGACATTCACCGTATCAGCAGGCGAGATACTGCCGGGCAGCCTAACGCTAAGCTGGGATGCTGGTGGCGTTGTAAAAACGGCCACCGATGATGGAAGCGGCAATCTGATCGGTGACGGTACCGGGCGAGTGATTTATGGCCTCGGGCAAGTAGGCTTGAAACCTACCGCGATGCCAGACAGCGGCGCGGTGCTGACCATTGATTATGACAAGGGCGCGATCCAGGCGGAAGATGTCAGCGGCTACTCCATGAGCGGGAATAACGCTACATTCACAGTCGCGGCCGCGCCAGTTGAGCCCGGGACTTTCTCTGCGTCATTCAGCCAAAACTGGTCCTATGATAATCAGGGGTTCACCACATCAACTGAGAGCGGCACAAAGACAGTCACAGTGTATGACAAGGGTGATGGCACCCTTAACAACGGCGGTACGATTAACTATGCCACGGGCGCTGTATCAATGCCGGTTAATTACAGCGATAGCCAGGGAAATAGCTATTTTATAGGGACTTATCGATCCGAGACCCGTAGCGGCACTATCTCGGGCAATATCGCTGTGCATTATCAGCAGGACAGTGTGACACCAACCGCTGTGTCTGAGAGTGCAGCCCTACCAAATGTCACCTTGGATCTGACGCCGACAACTATCAGGAAGATTGTTCCCGGCAGTCTGGAGTTCATCTGGAATGGCAAAACCCATATCGACCGGGAAGGCACTATCTACACCGACTGGGATCGTAACACCGGCGCGGCCACTGCGGCGGGTAGTATTGATTACGCATCCGGGCAGATCTCGTTTGATAGCTACCAGGGTGGCGGAAACAACAGCCTGACAATCAAAACAATGCTGACTAAATACGGTGACTGGACAGCGCATGACCTGTATTTCAGAACACCCGGCGCACCGCTACGGCCTTCCTCGCTGTACCTTCGCGTCAACAAGCCAGACGGCACTCTGATCGGTTTAACCCCTAACGGACAAGGCGTGATCGATACAAATGACGCACAGGGCGCTGTTGATTATGAAACCGGTATTGTTAGTGTCCAATTTGGTCGTTATGTGCTGGAAAGCACTCTGACCGCGTACAACCGCACAGAGCTATGGTATAGCGCAGCCGATATTCTGGAAGATGGCACAATCTGGGTACCCGATCCGGTCGACCCCGGCACTATGAAGTTTAACGCCGTGGTTTACTCAACAATGCCGCTCGATGCCTCAATTTTGGGGCTGGACCCGGTACGCCTGCCAATTGACGGCCGGGTGCCGATCATCAGAAGTGGCGATGTTATTGTCATCCACAGCACCAAAAACGAAACGCTGAGCAGCCCGCTATCAGCTGGAGATGTGGAGAACCTAAGCCGTGATCAGTTGGCGTCCTGCTATCTGATCGATCAGACTGGCGCAAGGGTCGATTCTTCGCTCTATACGGTAAACCGGGAGACGGGTGTTGTTACGATGGCCAACCCGGCAGACCTGAGCGCTTACACTGAGCCGCTGAAGGCTGTCCACCGTATCGAAGATATGGCGCTGGTAAATGAAGCGCAAATCAACGGTCAGCTGGCTCTGGTGGGGGCTATCTCCAGAGCATACGACCCCGCAGATACCTTTATCTCCAGCGCCTTGATCTTTGGCGATATCGGCAGCCGGGTGCACCACTTGTTCAGCCAGGCAAGTTGGACCAGTACCTGGTCAGATGCCCGTATCGGCAGCAATACCACAGCACAATATAACGACCTGCTGTACCCCCTGCAGGCCGATAATAAAAACGCTATTCGGGATCGCTGGGCGATTATCTTCACCAGTTCAACCACGTTTAACGTGGTTGGTGAGGTGTCTGGTCAGATAGCCACTGGCAGCACTTCAATAAACTGCGCACCAATAAATCCTATAACCGGAGAGCCTTATTTCACAATATTGGCTGACGGATGGGGGTCAGGCTGGGCCACGAACAACGTGCTGCGCTTCAATACAGACGCCGCTCACGCGCCGATCTGGATTGCTAGAACGACAATCAGCGGCACACCGACGAAAGCCGACGATTCGTTTAAATTGCAGATCAGAGGAGATGCAGACTGATGGCTATCCAGTTAACTGGGCTTTATGCTCACTGGACAATGGATAACATCGATGGCACTACGCTGATCGATGAAATGGGAAACCTTAACGGAACTATCCACGGGGCTATTTCTGTCCCCGGCTTTCATGGAAACGCTCTGTCGTTCAACGGAAATGGCGACCATATATCATTTGCCCCTGGCGCGCTTGACGGTTTGACGGGTGATTTTGTGATATTGGTGCGTTATAAGCCGGTAGGAACCGACAATGTTTTGATATCCAAATACTCTGCTATCCCTGCTTTTTTTGAACTCATCGGCCGTGATGATAGCGGCTATCTAAATAGCCAACTGGGAGAAGGTGGCGGTAACGTACAAGTAAAAGGACCGGCTGTAGGCGAGGGGTGGAGTCATGCAGGACTGAGAATGTCCGGCACAGTTGCAACGTTATTCCTCGATGGCGCTGGCGTGGCATCAAAAACCGTTACTCGAAATACCTCCCGGGCAACTGATAGCCTTTACATTGGCAGAAGGGGTTACCCTGGAGCCGAAGCTTACTTTGAAGGGCTAATTGACAGCATCCTGATCTATAATCTCGCCCTTAGCGACACCGAGATCGAGGACGTTTATTTAACCGATGACTCGCCAGAACCATACGAGGTAAGGGGGTCAGTAACCGTTGATTTATCTCCAGGCATTACCGAGGTCAGGATTTATAACGCTGGCACAGGTGAGCTATTAAAAACCTCAACCTGCGATGCTGGCGGGAACTATGCAATATCGCTCACAAATGGCACACAAGTGTATGCTGTTGCTGTTCCGCCTGCCGGATACCGCCCTTTAATTCACGGTCCTATCAATCCAACTTTAAGGACTTAAAAAGTGACAATCCGAATGACAACCGCACTCAGAAACGCCCGCGCTACCTGCATCATCACCGCACTGGACGCGGCAGCAACCCCGGCAGTATTTGAGCAATACAGCGGCGGGCAGCCAGACCCTGACGCCTCTATTACATCGATGACAGCCCATGCCATAAGCACCGTCTACACGGCGGGTGATTACGCTACAGCAGTCGGGCATTACTACCGTGCAGAAAACACCGGCACCAGCGCAGGTGCAGCGCCCGCTTGGATAACTGATGGCGGCACCGTCACCGATAACGATATCACCTGGCAGGATATGGGCGAGATTCCCGTTCTACTTGCCACGCTCACCCTAAGCCAGCCCAGCGGCACCGTGGCAGACGGAGTGCTGACGTTTAATGCCTGGGCCGAAGACAGCAGCGCCGATGCCAGTAATATTGCAAGCTGGGGGCGATTTAAAGACGGTGACGGCAACAACGTACTGGATGGTAGTGTCGGCGTGACAGGATCGGGCGCAGCCTTCATCATCAACACAACCAATATCGTATCGGGCGGCCCTGTCCGGATTAAAGCGGGAACCATACCGCAGTTGATCGAACCTGGTGCGTAAATGGCCTACACGCCCCCGGCAGGTAATGCAGTAAACTTCAACTTTACCGGTGCATATACACCCCCTGCCGGGAATGCTGTTGATTTTTCGTTTGTTGATTCGGCGGCGTTCGAGCTAGCAATATCGCCCACACTGTCGGTGCTATCGGCAGCGATCGAAGCGGAACACGCGCAACCAATAGACCTGCAGATCGCGTTGCAGTTGCAGCCACTGCAGCCATCCATAGAGCTGATACTTGATAACGTCCGTGATCTGACTATAGCGGCAACACTGCCGCAGATTCAGTCCGACCTGCATCTGGCGCGAGGCGCTGCGCTGACCCTAACGACTGAACTTCCAGGAATGATATGTGGTGTTGATCTGCAATGGGGTGAAAGCATACCCGTTGTCACCCTGACAGGCGGGTCATCAAACGATAATTCAGGCTATCGCTGGGGTGTCGCGGCAATAGCAGACATTGAATCAGACCTGCCGCACAACGACTCACCCAACAAACAATCCAGCAGCGCTGGGCGATGGCAGAACGGCACCGGGCGCAATACCGAACCGGAAATGCCTCACAGCATGCTCCCGCAGTTTGACACCGAGCGCAGCAGCGGCTGGGATAGCTTTATCAGCTTACTGAACAGCAGTACCGATCTTCCGAGCAATTACCCACTACCCACCGACCTGATCAAGTATCAGCTCTGGGCTGACTTTGTGTTGGTGCTGGATAAAGATCATTTAGACCCCTGGAACTGGCCGCCACCGGTAGATGTTGACAGCCTCTATCAGTTCCAGCGTGTCGATGACTTCGGTGACCGCCTGATATGGGACACGCGAGACTACACGCCACCCTGGCGATATGAGGTTAATTTCAGCTTTACTGAGGCTTATACGCCACCTGCGGCTGATGTAGTTAGCTTCAGCTGGGGCGCTGCATCACCGTATGAAAATCAGCCTATCCGGCCAATTGATCCTGGCAAAGTGATCGCCCACAACACGCCGCCGTCGGTAGATGAAAGCCGCGAGGCTGTCTGGGGTGATGGCAGCTGGACCCGGCCAACGCCAGATTACGCTTACAGCCCGGGCTGGACAGCCGAGCCAGAGGAGGAAGCCGCCCGCCCACCTCAGCCAGATATCAGAGGAGTTTATATCTTCATGCCTGTATTAACCCTGTATCGCACCCCTGACGGGGCTGAAATTGCAGCGACTAACGTTAACTGGAGCACCGATGCTGACTCGTGGGGCTGGCGTTTCAGCGCCACAATTAAGCATGAATCGGATATAGCCCTGCTCAAGCCTGATAGCAATGGCCCGCGTGAGATCGCCTGCGAGATTAATGGCCATCTATTCACCGCGATAGTTGAAAGTTATGGTCGAACTCGCCAGTTCGGGCAAACAGGTTTAACAATCAAAGGAAAAAGCCGTAGCGGGATACTCTCAGATCCTTATGCACCAAAGAGAAGTAAGGCTATCAGCGCGCCTTACACCGCTCAGCAGTTGGCAGAGCAAGAGCTGGCGAATACTGGCTGGACGCTCGACTGGCAAGCCACTGACTGGTTGATCCCGGGCGGTGCTTTCAGCTATCACGAGTTAGACCCGATCGCAGTGATAAAACGCCTGGCAAACACTGCTGGTGCCATCGTGCAAAGTCATGCAGCTGATAAACAGCTGATCGTTAAGCCCCGCTACCCCGTCAGCCCGCACAAGTGGAATGATCCAGGTACAGCGTTAGATGCCATTCTCCCTGCTTCGCTTATCCATCAGGCGGGCAGTCAATTCAAAACACTACCGACGTATAACCGGGCCATCGTTGCAGGAGGTAAAACTGGCGGTGTTATTGTCACGCTAACCCGTGATGGCACCGCAGGTGATGAGCTTGCACCGTTAGTAACAGACGATCTGGTCACACACCAAAGCGCAGGCTATGAACGCGCCCGCATCGAGATTGCCAAGGGCGGCACCTGGGAAGAGATGAGCTTCACGACCTGGCTAACCGATTACGGTCTGGCTCCCGGGCTGCTGTTACCGGGTCATCTGGTAGAAATTCAGGATCTCAACGAAACATACCCCGTGCAGATATCCGGCACCACCATCAATGCTCAAAGCAACGACCAGGGGCTGACCGTTCGTCAGCAACTGTCAGCGGATAGGAGGATCAATGCCTAACGTATGGACACAATTTGAGAGCCTGCTGGAGAAAGACTCAACCCAGATAGCCACCATAATCAGCACTGACGGCACAGAATCAACCGTTGAACTTCTTAGTGGCGACAGACTAAAGGTAATAGGCACCGGCACCCCCGGTGGGAATGTATACATCAAAGGAGGAGAGATAAAACAATCAGCCCCAACGCTGCCACAACACAACATGATTCTGTATTAAGAACTATTAGCAAAGTAAGAAACAGAAGGAAGCGACCCAATAACGCGGCAACGTTATTGAGCCGTCAGAACACGTAAACCAGGTACGTGAACCAACCCAGGGCTTCCCTGCCTCGCGAGGCAAAGCAAGCCTATCAGATTTTAGGTAGGTTCACATGCAAGACATACGTTGTCAGCGCTGTAATAAGCTGCTGGCTAAAGCAATTTTTCAAGTTTTAGAAATAAAATGCTCCCGCTGCGGGGCAATAAACCAGAGGGCCGCGAGCTCCAGAGATATGAAAGGTACATATCATGGCAAAGCCCCTCATACCCTGGATCGGCGGGAAACGAAAACTAGCCGATCACATTCTGCCGCTGTTCCCTGAGCACTCATGTTACGTTGAGCCGTTCAGTGGAGCAGCAGCTCTGTTCTTCTTAAAAGAACCCAGCCAAACTGAAATATTGAATGACGTTAATGGCGACCTGGTGAATCTTTACCGGGTTGTTAAGCATCATCTCGAGGAGCTGTATAAGCAGTTTAAATGGATACTAACCAGTCGCCAGAACTGGCAATGGATGCAGCAGACACCACCGGAAACTCTGACCGACATACAGCGGGCAGCTCGTTTCCTATACCTGCAGAAACTGGCCTTCGGTGGCAAGGTTGAAGGCCAGAGCTTCGGGACCAGCACCACTGGCAGACCCCGCTTCAATATATTCACACTGGAGCAAGATCTCGCCGATGCTCACTACCGGTTGTCCAATACAACCATTGAACATCTCGACTGGAAGCGCATCATCAAGAAATACGATCGCCCCGGCACTCTGTTTTACTGTGATCCACCCTACTGGCAGACAGAAGGCTACGGAGTCCCGTTCGGCTTTGAAGAGTATGAAGAGATGGCCAGACTGGCCGAATCGATACAGGGCCACATGATCATCAGTATCAACGACCACCCCGACATTCGAAAGGTATTTGCAAACTTGCCGGTGGTCGAAGTAGATTACCAGTACACCGTTGGTGGTTCTGATAAAGCCTCAGACTGTATTGAACTGATATTCGGCAACTGGAAAGAAAAACCAAAGGCAAGAGGCCAGCAAGGTCTTTTTTGATAAAGGACGTCATGTAAATGGAAAAACAGACCCAAGGAAATAACCATGAGCAGCAAAAGATTCATCTGGAAAAGCTAAAACAGTTCAATGAGAATCAAGCGGATACACGAAAGCGAGTGGATCTCCTTGTTCGATATATATTAGCCGTTGATGGTTTAGCATTAACTATTTCAATGGGGCTTTTTGCCAAAAAAGATGCGCCAGATCTGAGTGAATCCGCTGTTGCTATGCTTCAGTGGTCATGGTCATTGCTCTTTATAAGCATTGTATTCATGATTTTAGTGGTTTTATTCATGATATTAGGGGGCTATATACTTGGTGAGGGATGGAGAAAAGAACTAGATGGTGAGTCGACCGAAACAGTAATTCCTGTGTGGATTGACGTTTTCGCATGGGCTTTGGGAACAGCAGGGCTTTTATCGTTTGCTATAGGTGTTTTTTACCTAGGGTGGGTAGCTATAAGTAGCATCGCTACTTAAGCATGTTCTATCTTATTTTTTATGGTGAAGATAGGCCAAAAAGAACGCAAATCGTTGCCAAAAAGTTCGCGCGGTTACATAATCGAACCAGGTTCGAGGACGCCCTAACATTCTTCCAGACACAAAAAAGCCCCACTACAAAGTGAGGCTGATTCAGTCCTGAGTGGTGCCCGGAGGCGGAATCGAACCACCGACACGAGGATTTTCAATCCTCTGCTCTACCGACTGAGCTATCCGGGCAAACAGGAGGTGCGTATTAAACTGATTTCAGGCTGCGCTGTCAATACAGCTGCCCGCTTTTTTTAATATTCTTCCAGCTTCAGCCTTTTGGTCATCTCATCAGAATGGAAAAATCTGCTGCTGAGAGTGTGGGAGACGTGCTGGCATGCCCTCTGGGTACCTCGCGGCGATGATTATTATTCGTTGCCCTATCGCGGCGGGACGCCGCTCCTACAAGTTAAATCTCTTATTTTGGCGGGGGTACGTAGCCTTCGGCTTTTTCGTAGTCTTCGCCATCCATAAATTTCTGCATCTCCTGCTGCAGGAATTCGCGGGTAGAGGGGTCCATCAGGCTCAGGTGTTTTTCGTTGATCAGCATGGTTTGGTGGGCGGTCCACTCGGTCCAGGCTTTTTTCGAAATGGTATCAAAGATCTCCTGGCCTTTAGCGCCCGGATAGGGGGGCTTATCCAGACCTTCGAGTTCCTCTTTGTACTTGCGGCACATGACGGTGCGGGTCATCTTATTCTCCAACGTTATTCTGCTCGGTTACGCTCAGACCGGTTTTTGGCGACTACTTCAGTTTGCCCAGCAGCTTTTTCACCGGGGCGGCCAGACCGATCTTCTGTGGCTGGCGTAAGTTATACCAGAGAGTGGCGGGCTGTTCCATGACACGGTTTGTAAGGGCTTTGCGGGGTTCGCTCTCCAGACTGGCTTCACGCAGGGCGATTTTTACCGGGGTGATGTCCAGATGGAAATGGCTGAAGGTGTGTCGCAGCGGTTCCAGCGGTGTGGCGCTGTCAGCATCGACTGGCAGGCCGGTTTCCTGTTCGGCATCACGCAGGTCGGAGGTTTCCGGCAGGCTCCACAGACCGCCCCAGATACCGGTTGGGGGACGCTGACGCAGCAGTATCTGACCTTCGTTATCTTCAATCAATAGCATCAGGGTCTGTTTTACCGGGATAACTTTTTTCGGTTTGGACTCAGGCAGTTCGTTGGCACGGCCCTGCCGATAAGCTTCACACCCCTGTTGCAGCGGACAGAGCAGACACGCAGGTTTGCTGCGGGTGCAGAGGGTGGCGCCCATATCCATCATCGCCTGAGTGTAATCGGCGACCCGTTCGCTGGGAGTGTTTTGCTCGGCGTAGTGCCACAGTTGTTTGATGTTCTCGGTGGTGCCGGGCCAGCCATCGATGGCATAGTAACGGGCCAGCACCCGTTTCACATTGCCATCGAGAATCGCCGCCCGCTTGCCGGTGGAGATCGACAGAATTGCACCCGCTGTGGAACGGCCGATACCGGGCAGCTGCTCCAGCTCGGCAACGGTTTCGGGAAACTGGCCGCCGAAATCCTGACTGACGATTTTGGCGGTTTTATGCAGATTGCGGGCGCGGGCGTAATAGCCCAGCCCAGTCCACAGATGCAGCACCTCATCCTGATCAGCGGCTGCCAGATCATCGACAGTGGGGAATTGCTGGCGAAAGCGTTCAAAATAGGGGATCACCGTGGTTACCTGGGTCTGCTGCAACATAATTTCAGAGAGCCAGGTAAAGTAGGCGGTTTTCTGCGCCTGCCAGGGCAGGTCGTGACGGCCATGCTGGTCAAACCAGACCAGCACGGCGTTAGCGAATTGTTCAGGTGTCATCAAATTAGTTACCGAACAGTCCTTTCAACAGTTTCTTCGCATCTTCGGTTTTGCTGCCTTCGCCGCCACCGAGTTTATCCATCAGCTTGCCTTCCAGCTGTTTTTTCGCTTTCTGTTTCAGCAGCTCTTTCAGCACGCTGGCATCCGGGCGACAGAGTTTAGCCGGCTCAGTATCAAAACTGCCTTTACAGTTAACCGGCCACTCAACCCCTTCCAGGTTGTTGTTCACGGCACAGGTTTTCTTGAACAGATTTTCTTCGATGGTCAGACCGAGACGATAATCCAGGTTCTGCGCGGGCAGACTGACCTTGCCTTTACCGCGCAGGGTAATCGCATCCAGCTTGGTAATCAGGTCGTTGTTGCTGACCACACCGTTGGTGAATTTGAAGTTACTGCTGAGATCGGCAAACGGGGTGGAACGGTCCACCTGTTCAGCATTAACGCCCAGTGCGGCAACGTTGTTAAAGCCCTGACAGATGGTCTGGGCGATATCGATCCCTTTGACGGTGCCATCGGGCATGGTGACATTGGAATTACCGTTGAGGCTGTTAACAATGGCGTATACCGATTCGCCCTGTGCGGTTATATCGGTCTGGGTGTTGAACGTCCCGGTGAGGCGGTCGGTATCTGCCATATCTTTCAGCAGATCGCCGATCTGGATCCCTTTGATGTTTTTCTTAACGTGGAAACGGGTCGGTGATTTGCGTACATCGATCACCACTGAGTTGCGCAGGGTGCCGCTGTACATATCGGCGTTGATCTTGCTCATATTGACCAGACCGCCATGGGCGCTGGTGTCCAGCTCCAGATTGCTCAGGGTGAGGCCGTTGATCAGCAGCTTCTTCAGTCCCAGATCAACATCCAGATCCAGCCCTTTCAGGAGCTCAACCGGAACCACGGGTTCTTTTGAATAGCCAGCAGACTTGTCAGAGCCCGCCGCAGAGGCCTGTGCAGGTTGCTCTTTTGCCGGTGGCAGATAGCGGTCGGCATCGAGCTCATCGCCTTTCAGGTTGAATGCGATAGAGCCGGTGGCCAGGTTCATTGCAAGGTTGCCGTTGAAGCTGGTGTCATCCAGTTTCAGGCTCATCTTGTTTAGTCCCAGGGTGTTTGGTGCACCACCCAGTTCTGCATTAAAGCTGATCGCTTTGAGAACATCCGGATCGGTGGTTTCGATAGCCGGCTGACCCAACGATGACAGTAGCTCCTGCAGGCTGAATTGAGCGACTTTCAGGTTGCCTGTGATAACCGGTTTGCTGAAACTGGTGACGGTTACATCGCCACTGGCGATAAGGTTTGCAGCACTGAGGCTCAAATCTGACAGGGTGGCCGTTTCTTTATTCAGATCACTTGAAATGTCGGCATCGAGTTTGACGTTGACGGTTTTACCGTTAAATGGCGCGCCGGTCAGGCCCAGAGTGCTTTCCAGCCCTTTGATCTGGTATTGCTGATTTGCCAGGTCGAGGAAAAATTGCGCTTTGAGTGCGGCATCGACCGTCATCTGTTTCTGATCGGCCTGGTACTGTTCCGCCTGGAAGCTCAGCTCTGCCGGGAAGAATGCACCGGTGGTGACTTTACCGGAGGTCATAGTGAAGTTTTTCAGCAACACCTTGCTGCCAGCGGCCGCATCGACATAGCTGATATTACCGTTGGTGATGGCGATGCTTTCTATATCCAGGGCGATCGCGGCGCCACCTGAGGCTTCTGCAGCGTTGGGTGTTGGGGTTTCAACGGTTCCCGATGCTTGCTGACCGGCACCGGAGACGGCCCAGTTGGTGCTGCCATCTTTGTTCTTTTCAAGATTCAGCGTCAGACCATCCAGCAGGATGCTGCTCATTTTGACGTTACCGGACAGCAGTGCCGGCAGTTCAACGGATACCTGGGCCTGATTCAGCTCGGCCAGCTGCGGCTTGCCGGGGTAGCTGACCTTGATCTGGTTGATTTCGATACCCAGCCAGGGGAATACAGACCAGCCCAGATCGCCATCGATCTCCAGCTGTACGCCGCCCTTCTCAAGCGCCAGTTTTTTGATTTCTGGTTTATATTCATTCGGATCGAAGAACATCCCCAGCAGGACTCCGCCTGCAACGATGACGATCAGCAGCAGGGCAACCAGGCCACCAAAAACCTTTAAAAACGTTTTCATGATTTCTCCTTGAACCATCTCTCGGCAAAACAGATCTCTCGGTAAACAAGAGTTATAACAGCATAGTAGCAGAACGATTTTACAGACCCTAGATTAACCGCACATGAAATCAGTCAGTTGCATTCGGCTTTTAGTGAGCTTAATCCTGCCTGGTGCTACGCATTGACGCTCTATTGGTTGTATAATGGCGGCTTATTTTTTTGAATGTTTGTACCAACTGTTGTTAACCCATCGCGGAGAAGATCATGGCTGAACGGAAAGCCTCCGTCACCCGTAACACCCTGGAAACCCAGATCACTGCTTCTGTGAATCTGGATGGCAGCGGTAAGCTGAATGCTGATACCGGCGTGCCTTTTCTTGAACACATGCTGGATCAGATTGCCCGTCATGGCCTGATCGACATGGATATCGTGGCGAAAGGGGATAACCATATCGATGATCACCACACGGTGGAAGATATTGGTATTACCCTGGGCCAGGCGTTCGCACAGGCCGTGGGTGACAGAAAGGGTATTCTGCGTTTTGGTCATGCCTATTGTCCGCTGGATGAGGCGTTGTCCCGCGTGGTGATCGACTTTTCCGGCCGTCCAGGGCTGGATATGAATGTCGAGTTTACCCGCGCCAGTATCGGGCGTTTTGATACTCAGCTGTTCTGGGAGTTTTTCCAGGGCTTTGTTAATCACGCCGGGGTGACGCTGCATATCGATAACCTCAAAGGCTTTAATGCCCACCACCAGGCGGAGACGATCTTTAAAGCGTTTGGCCGGGCGCTGCGCGGTGCGCTGACCATTGATCAGCGCGCGGCTGATCAGATGCCTTCGACTAAGGGAACGCTGTAAATGAGCAGTGTGGCCGTTATCGATTATGGCATGGGGAATCTGCACTCGGTGGCTAAAGCGCTGGAGCATGTGATGCCCGGCGTCGAGGTGATGGTGACCGCTGATCCTGAAAAAGTACGTAGTGCTGACCGGGTATTGCTGCCGGGTGTTGGCGCAATTCGCGACTGTATGGCGGAGATTCGCCGTCTGGGTGTGGATAAAGAGGTGGCTGAGGCGATCGCCTCCGGCAAGCCGTTTCTGGGGATCTGCGTGGGGTATCAGGCATTGATGCAACGTTCTGAAGAGAATGGTGGTGTTGACTGTCTGGGCCATTTTGAGGGAACTGTGCGCTTCTTCGGCGATGATCTGAAAGAGACCGATGGTGAGCGCCTCAAGGTGCCGCATATGGGTTGGAACGAAGTCCATCAGCGCTTTGATCACCCCCTGTGGCAGGGCATTGACGATGGTAGTCGCTTCTACTTTGTCCATAGCTATTATGTTGATGCAGTAGAGAAACAGCGGGTGGCGGGTAACTGCCACTATGGGGTTGATTTCGATGTGGCGATCGCCCGGGATAATGTATTTGCGACACAGTTTCACCCGGAAAAAAGCCATACGGTGGGGCTGCAGTTGCTGAAAAACTTCCTCAACTGGAATGGTAAGCCCTGACCCGCAGAGCAACGCCGGAATCCCTGTCAGGGGTTCCGGTCTAATGTTTTATATGAGTTCTTATAGGTAAAAACCATGGCACTGGCAAAACGTATTATCCCCTGTCTGGATGTTGAAAACGGCCGCGTTGTGAAAGGGGTGCAGTTTGTCGATATCCGCGATGCTGGTGATCCAGTCGAGGTGGCCAAGCGTTACGACGAACAGGGTGCGGATGAGATCACCTTTCTCGATATCACCGCGACCCATGAAGGCCGCGATACCATGGTGCATACCGTGGAGCGGATGGCATCGCAGGTGTTTATACCGCTGACCGTGGGTGGGGGAATTCGCACCTGTGAGGATATCCGTACCATGCTCAATGCCGGTGCCGATAAAGTATCGATCAACAGTGCTGCGGTATTTAACCCTGACTTTGTGCGTGAAGCGGCGGAGCGGTTTGGTTCGCAGTGTATTGTCGTGGCGATTGACGCTAAGAAGGTGTCTCAGCCAGGCGAAACGGACCGCTGGGAGATCTTTACTCACGGTGGTCGCAAGCCAACCGGTATCGATGCGGTTGAGTGGGCGAAGAAGATGGTGAAGCTGGGGGCTGGCGAGATTCTGCTGACCTCTATGGATCAGGATGGCGTGAAAAACGGCTACGATCTTGGCGTCACCCGGGCGATCAGTGAAGCGGTTAATGTGCCGGTTATCGCTTCTGGCGGTGTTGGCAACCTGGATCATCTGGTAGCTGGCTGTATTGAAGGAAAGGCGGACGCGGTGCTGGCAGCATCGATTTTCCACTTCAATGAATACAGCATCCCTGAAGCCAAGCAGTATATGCGGGAGCGGGGTATTGAGGTGCGCCTCTGATATCAGCCCAGCCGCTAGCTGAAACAACAAAAAGCCCGGTAGCAGAATCTGTTACCGGGCTTTTTTGTTGATCAGTGGTTGGCAACAACTGTTGGCCTGACCGGTCGCTTCTAGCGGGCGCTTAACACCTCAGTCAGGGCCGAGACAAAGTAATCCATGCTGCCCTGATTCAGCCCGGCAATATTCATACGACTGGAGTTGATCATGTAGATGCTGTAGTCCTGACGTAGCTGTTCTACCTGTAGTGGAGTGATTCCGAGAAAGGAAAACATGCCAAACTGCTGTTGGATAAAGGCGAAGTCGCCATCGATACCGGACGCTGCAATCGCGGCAACCAACTGCTGACGCAGCCCCTGAATCCGCTCCCGCATCGCTGCCAGTTCGTACTCCCAGGATGCCGTCAGGCCTGCATCAGCCAGGATGGTTTCCACAATGGCAGCGCCATGGGCCGGCGGCATCGAGTAGTGGCTGCGGATTTTACTGAACAGCTGGCTGCCTGCGGTTTGCGCTTCAGCACGGTTGGCGGCGACAATAAACAGGGTGCCGGTTCGTTCACGGTAGAGACCGACGTTTTTCGAGCAGGAGGTCGCTACCAGCATCTCCGGAAAACGTTCCGCCAACATGCGCACACCGAAGGCATCCTGATCGAGACCATTACCCAGCCCCTGATATGCCATATCGACAAAAGGGATCAGCCCTTTACGCGCCATCAGATCGGCCACCGCGTGCCACTGTTCCCGGTTCAGGTCAGCCCCGCTGGGGTTATGGCAGCAGCCATGCAGGAGGACAAAGTCCCCGGCGCTGGCCTGTTCCAGCGCCTCTAGCATCGCTTCAAACTGAATGCCATGGGTGGCGTAGTCATAATAGGGATATTCGACGATCTCCAGGCCCGCTCCCGCCAGTAGTGGGGCGTGGTTAGCCCAGGTTGGCAGACTCACCCAGACGCGGCTCTTCTGGTTGCAACCGTGGAGAAATTCGGCCCCCATTCGCAGTGCTCCGCAGCCTCCCGGGGTTTGCGCTGAGACGACACGCTGATCTCTGAGCGCAGCATGGTCTGCGCCAAACACCAGTGCTCTCGCCAGTTGGTTGTATTCATCGGTACCGGCCGGAGTGGTGTAGCTTTTACTTTTCTCGGTCGTTAGTAAACGGTGTTCCGCTTCTTTAACCGCCCGCATGATTGGTGTATTTCCCTGCTCATCCTTATAAACGCCGATGCCGAGATCGAGCTTATGGGGGTGTGTATCGGCTCTGTAGTCCGCCAGCAGCGACAGAATCGGGTCCTGTGGCACGGGTTTTAGCTGTTCAAACATAGTGATCTCCTGACCTGTTCCCGACCGGGTTAAACCCGGTTCTGGTTGAGTTGTTGCTGCAGGGACTGAGACCGCGCCTGTGCTTCTCTGACCGCCTTTTCCTTGACCGGTCCGAAGCCGCGGACCTCTGCAGGCACGGCCGCCAGTTCAATGGCCGTCGCGAGGTTATCCCGGGTGAGCGAGCTGCTGAGATCGTTGATCAGGGTGATATAGTCGTCGCGTAACTGCCGTTCCAGCTTGCGTTCTGGGTTGTAACCGAACAGATCCAGAGGGGTACCCCGCAGACGACGCATCTTAGCCAGCATACGCAGACCTTTCAGAACCCAGGGGCCAAACTGCATCTTCTTCGGGCGTCCCTGGCTATCACGCTTACGCGCCAGTAGTGGCGGCGCCATATTAAATTTAATACGGTAATCGCCAGTAAACGTCTGGGCGACCTCTTGTAGGAAGTCTGTCCCGGTATAAAGACGTGCGACTTCGTATTCATCTTTGTACGCCATCAGGCGGAACAGCTGTGTGGCTACTTGTCCGGTGAGTTCGGTGCTGTTAACGGCCAGGGATTGTTCCGCTTCCGCAATCTGCTTCACCAGTGACCGGTAGCGCCCGGCATAAGCGCTATCCTGGTAGCGACTGAGAAACTCTGCATTGCGTTCAATTTTTTGCTGCAGTGTCCGCTCGGGTGCCGGTGTGTGTCCGCCGGCACTCTGGCTGACAAATGCCGGATCCACCGCCGCCAGGCGACCCCAGTTAAATGCGCTCTGGTTTTTTTCAATCGCTACGCCGTTCATCTCTATGGCTGTTTGCAGCGCCGTCAGTGAAACCGGCACCAGGCCCTGCTGCCAGGCGAAGCCCAGCATCATCACATTGGAGAAAACAGTATCGCCCAGCAGCGCTTCCGCGAGGCGGTTGGCATCCAGAGACGCGAGACGATCATCGCCCAGCGCTTCGTTGAGGATACGTGTCCGGCGGGTGGATTCCATATCCGCATCCCGGTAGAGCACGTTGTCCGCGGTGGCAATCTCGGCCAGATTGAGGACTGCACGGCTATGATCCTTACGCAAGACGGTGAGTGCTTTATCGGTCGTCGCCACCACCATATCGCAGGCGATCATCGCATCGGCCTGACCGGTTTCAATCCGCACCTGGTGGATGGCATCCGGTTCTGGAGCCAGACGGACATAACTCAGTACGGTGCCGCCTTTCTGCGCAAACCCCATAAAATCAAGTACTGTTGCACCTTTGGATTCCAGATGGGCGGCCATGGTGATAAGTGCTCCGATGGTGACGATACCGGTCCCCCCGACACCGCCAACCAGCAGGTTGTAGCAGCCTGTCAGCGGTGCCTGTTGCGGCAGTGGCAGACTGGCAATCTTTTGCTGGAAGGCTTCACCGGTGGTGACGCCAGCGCCTTTGCGCAGTGTGCCACCCTCAATGGTGACAAAGCTCGGGCAGAATCCCTCGACACAGGAGAAATCTTTGTTACAGGAGGACTGATCGATACGGCGTTTACGTCCCTGTTCCGTTTCACGGGGAACCACGGAAAGACAGTTAGACTGCGCTGAACAATCACCACAGCCCTCGCAGACATTGTGGTTGATAAAGATGCGCTTCTGCGGGTCAGGGAACTGGCCCCGTTTACGTCGGCGACGTTTTTCGGCGGCGCAGGTCTGATCGTAGATCAGTACCGTTACTCCCGCTATTTCCCGCAGTTCACGCTGTACAACATCCAGCTCCAGACGATCGTGGAAGGTTGCCACCGACGGGAAGATACTCTTGTCGCTGTATTTTTCCGGTTCATCGCTGACAATGGCAATACGTTGCACACCCTCGGCATGCACCTGCCTGGCAATGGCCGGTACGCTAATGACTCCATCAACCGGCTGACCGCCGGTCATGGCGACCGCATCATTAAACAGAATTTTGTAAGTAATATGGGTGTGGGCAGCGACCGACTGACGGATCGCCAGTGTGCCGGAATGGAAGTAAGTCCCCTCGCCCAGATTCTGGAAGATATGTGTGTTGTCCAGGTAGCGCGACTTCGACACCCAGTTTACCCCTTCACCGCCCATCTGCGTCAGTGATTCGGTCTGCCGTCCCATCCAGGTCGCCATCACATGACAGCCGATGCCGGCCTGAGCCTTGCTGCCTTGCGGCACTTTAGTGGAGGTGTTGTGCGGGCAGCCGGAGCAGAAGTAGGGTAAGCGGCGTACCCCCTGTGGATCACATACACTACTGCCACGGAGGCCGATCTCTGCCAGTTGTTCGCGGAAATTCTCACCCAGCAGCAGGGTGATTCGGTCAGCCACCACTTTAGCCAGCATGTTCGGACCAAGTTCGCCGACATAAGGCACCAGAGGTCTGCCCTGTTCGTCATGTTTGCCGATGATCCGGACTTTAATGGTCTCATCGGGGGCTGACAGGTGTTCCTTGATCTGGCTTTCGATAATGCCGCGCTTCTCTTCAATCACCAGAACCTCTTCCTTACCGCGGATGAAGTCCATAGCGCCATGCTTTTCCAGTGGCCAGACCAGGCCGACTTTATAGATATCAATACCCAGAGCGCGCAGCTTCGTTTCACTAAGCCCCAGCATCTCCAGTGCAGCCATCAGATCAAGGTGCGCTTTACCGGTGGTGACGATACCCATGCGGGCCTGCCTGAGGTTATACAGGCAGCGGTCCAGCGGGTTAGCACGGGCAAATGCCGCCACCGCTTCAAGCTTCTTCTCAATCCGGGTTTCCATCTGTGGGCCGGGCAGATCCGGCCAGCGATAGTGCAGACCATCTTCTGGCGCAGTGTAATCCTGTGGAATGGTAAATTGCGGCAACTCAGCAATGTCGACCGAGGCGGCACTCTCGACGGTTTCTGAAATTGCCTTGAATCCGACCCAGGTGCCGCTGAAGCGGGATAGCGCAATGCCCCAGAGGCCGAATTCGAAATACTCTGCAATGCTGGCCGGATTAATGATCGGCATAAAGAACGACATGAATGCTACATCAGACTGGTGCGGCATGCTGGAGGAAACGCAGCCGTGATCATCCCCTGCGACGACCAGCACACCACCACGAGGCGAGCTGCCAAAGGCGTTGCCATGCTTTAACGCATCTGCGGCGCGGTCAACCCCGGGGCCTTTGCCGTACCAGATGGCAAACACGCCATCGACATTCTTATCTGCAGCGGTTTCAACCTGCTGGGTTCCCAGCACCAGTGTGGCGCCCAGCTCTTCATTCACCGCCGGGATAAAGTCTATGTTCTGCGCCTGCAGCAGTTTTTTGGCCTGCCACAAGGCCTGGTCATAGCCGCCTAAGGGTGAACCACGGTAGCCACTGATAAAGCCTGCGGTATTGAGATTATTCTTGCGGTCCAGCTCCCGTTGCATCATTGGCAGACGAACCAGTGCCTGGGTTCCGGTCAGGAAAACGCGCCCGGTCTTGCGCAGATAGCGGTCATCGAGGGTATAACTGTCTAAATCCTGCGTCGCCGCATCATCGGCAAGGGCCGCCCCGATAGTGGTCGGATCAGTATTGCCCTGATCCGGACTCCGATCGTAATGGTTCATACCAGACACCTTAGTCATCGTTGTTATTGTTATGCGGTGAGGCGTATCTACTGATCTGAATAAATGGCCCCACCTGATGCAGCAAAGTGTATGGTTTTTTTTACGAAAGGTGCTTGCAAACTGATTGGTTATTCACGTGTAATAAGAAAGAATCTTTATATTTATTGTGCTTTATATGGATAATATTTCGTTTTTTGGTGGATAGGTGAGAGTATGGCTGAAACCCTCGATCGTTATGATCGTCATATTATGGCCACCCTGCAGGAAGATGGCCGTATCTCTAATCAGCAACTGGCGGACAAAGTTGGTCTCTCCTCTGCCGCCTGCTGGCGTCGGGTGAAGGCTCTGGATGAGAGAGGAGTACTGAAAAAGTATACGGCGCTGGTTGACCCTGAGGCCCTGGGCTATGACCTCTGCGTGTTGATAATGGTCACTCTGATCCGTCATCAGGAGGATCATGCTGTTGAGTTTCATAAGGCTGTACAGGGCTACCCGGAAGTCTTGCAGTGTTATGCCGTAACCGGAGATACCGATTATGTTCTGCGGGTAATCATTCAGAACATGGCTGCCTATGACCGTTTTTTGAATGAAAAAATCTTCAGCCTGCCGGGGGTAAGTCAGGTGAAATCCAATTTTGCCTTGCGCGAGATTAAAAATGAAACCGCGATTCCTATCGATCTGTAATCGCTGCCTGTACTGAGAATCTTCGCTGAGTATTTCCGGGCTTTCAGCTGATCCGGCACCGGGCGATCATCAGTCTCAGTCGCGGTACAGAGTCTTTGTCGTTAGCGATCTGTCACAACCGATAGCGTGTGCAGCGCCTTTATCCGGCGTTTTTCCAGTACCGGGCTGATCAGTTGCACGGTGATAGCCGCAATGATCACCAGAGCCATCCCCAGCAGACTTAACCGATCGGCATCAGCGGAAAAGATGACCCCGTTGAACAGCGTTAAGCTGACACAGAGCTCAGTCAGAATAAAGGTGACAACCGGGGCCATGGCGATGCAGGCACTCACCTGCACGGTTTGCCAGTAACGCATCGCCTGGGCAAATGATCCGTAAGCGACCAGTGTGTTCACGCAGCAGAACAACGTGACCCAGCGGTCCTGAGTATCCAGCTCCAGCAAAGACGCCGGATGGCTAAAGGGCAGCATGACCACCAGTGCATAGAGGTAGATGCTAAGCAGAATATTGGAGGGCGACAGCACCCTGAACAACGACTTTTGCAGCAGCGCATAAGCGGTCCAGCCCAGTGCTGACACCTGAATAATCAGAAAGCCGATACCGGTCAGCCCGGTGCTGCTCTCAATCGCCGGATGAAAAAACAGCAGCATCCCCGTTGCCATCAGGGCAAAACAGGCCCAGTGCTGCCAGAACACCCGCTCCTTCAGAAACCACCAGCCTCCCAGGGTGAGAAACAGCGGCGCTAACTGAAAGCTGAGTTGTGCCGCACCGGGGTGAAGATAGCTCAGTCCCCACACCATAAAGGTGTAGTTTACGATCAGCATCGTCCCGGCCACCATGAGCCGGATAAAGTTGGTTGCCGACAGGTTGCGGAACTCTGACAATTTGCTCCGTTTGGCCTGCCAGATGACCATCACCACACCGGCAAAGGTAAATCGCAGCCAGGTAAAGGTGACCGGATCGATAAATCCGGTCGAAAGTTTCAGGGCAATGGGGAGCATCCCCCAGAACATCAGGGTGACGCAGCAGAAAAACAGGCCATATAAAAATCGGCGACGATCCAGTGTCATTGCAGCTCTCGACAATAAAAAAACAGAGTCTGAAGCATGGCGTTTATTCTGTCCTGTTTCCAATGCATAATAGTTCATAGCTTTATGCATAAATCGGGTAATACTTGATAGGGATGACAAGAGAGTGAGGATCAGATGAGCAGTATTAAGTTGTCGGGTCAGTTTCAGCAACTGGATATTAAGAGTCTGACTGGCCTGATCTATCTGCTAGAAGAGCGCAATGTCGGCCGCGCGGCAGACCGTCTGTTTATCAGTCAGTCGGCGATGAGCCGGGTATTGACCCGGCTGCGTGAAGGGTTTGATGATCCGCTGTTTGTGCGTACCGCCCGGGGCATGATTCCCACCTCTAAAGCGCTGGCGCTGGAACTGCCGGTGCGACAGATGCTGGAGCAGATGTCCAGCCTGATAGCAGAACCGCAGTTCGTGCCACACCTGAGTGAGCGTACCTTCCGTCTGCAAACCACCCATTATCAGGCCCAGGCGTATGGCCCCAGTATTGCTGAGCGTTTTTATCAGCAAGCGCCTAACGCCTCTCTGGACACCACCACTGTTTCCGAATCCAGTTTACTGGAAGCTCCGGGGCAGCAGTGTGATGTGATTTTGTGCAGTAATTTTATTCAGGTGCCGCATCATTTTAAGCGTCAGTTGCTGGGACGGGAAAAGTATGTGTTGATTATGGCGCAGGATCACCCGCTGGCGATGCAGGAACGGGTCAGCATTGCCGAGTATCTGTCATATTCCCATGTACTGGTTAGCCTGGGAGGGGGGACGAAGTTACTCGGGAATGATTCCCTGGGGAAGCTGGCACAGGAAAAAAAGTTTGCGCTGCGCACCCCCTATTTTATGGCTGCGCTGGAAGCGGTGGGGCGGACCCAGCTGCTGTTCAGCTCCAGCGGGTTGCTGGCCTCTCAGTATGCCGAGCGCTTTGGACTGACAATTAAGCCGCTACCCTTCGAATCGAATGACATCGATTACTATCTGGTGTGGCCCAAAGCGGTCGATCAGGACCCGGGTAGTCTCTGGCTGCGGAATCTGTGCAGCCAGGTGGTCAGGGAACTGATTCCTTTTCCCGTGGATTAATTAGTCGATGTTAACGACCGACTGCTGGTGGAGTATCTCAGTGCTCTGAGCAGTCTCTGTACTACTGTTTTCTGGCCACAACAGTTGCGTGTCATTGATACCCATACTCCTTGCCCGGCCACCGGTTTTGGCGGTGTACATGCGATGGTCCGCCAGCTCAATCAGCGCTTTCCAGTCTTTCGCTGCATCGGCCTGAATTTCGGCCACGCCGATGCTGGCAGTGACCGGTGTGTTGTCCGGGCGCAGTCCCAGTCCTGCTACCATAATTCTGTTAATGACATCGTTGGCTTCGTCCGGTGTGGCGGTCGGCAGAATAACGATAAACTCCTCACCCCCCCAGCGGATGACGCTGTCTCCTTTACGCACCGTTGCGCAGAGTTGCTGTGCGGCTGTTTTCAGCACCACATCACCCGCATCATGGCCGTAGACGTCGTTCACTGTTTTGAAGTGATCCAGATCGAGATAGAGAATCGACAGATGGCTTTCACTCATGGTTGTCAGACGAAACTGCAGATCAAGCATCTCTATTCCGGCTCTGCGGGTCAGCAGTCCGGTAAGCACATCATAACTGGCACGGTTAACCTGGGAGAGCATGTAGCGCAGCTGGTTAAGGGAGGCAAACATCGCAACCCCCAGAATCAGTGAGAACAACCAGATTGTGGAAACGGCCTGCGGAATATCAGCTTTGGCCTGTGGAATCACCGCTATTACCACGACGGTCAGCATCGGGGTGGCATAAGCCAGCAGCTCTCGCAGGGTTAATGGGAACAGGGTCAGACCGGCAATCATCACAAAGGGCAGCAGCGCATAGAGCTCGGCAACGACCTGTTCTGTGCCACTCAGTTCATAGGATTGCAGCCAGTGATCGGAGACCAGATAGAACAGCGGTGTTACCGATAGCATGCCGGCTAGCAGTAACCGCGCGCGAAGCAGGCTTGCCTCTTTGCGCGCCTGCCAGGCGAGCAGGATAAACGCTGCGCTGGAGAGCAAGCGAATCAGCAGCAGTTCGCCCCATAGCTTTCCTGGCAGGAACAGCAGGTCGATCAGCGACCAGGTTGGCACCAGCACTGCGAAAATCGCGCAGAAGAAAAATACCCGGCTCTGTATGATAGTGGCCCGGTGTCGGGATATTGGCATGCTGTGATGCTTATGAGTGAACAGCTCGTAGAGTTGGTCTAGTGTATAGATACCCAACGATTCACTGAGAGAGATATACATAGCGGTTAAGTATTTCATCCTTCTACTTCCGAGGTTGATCAGAGATCAGACTGCACAATATAGGCTTGTCACGCAGGAAACTACGTCTGTTTTCAGGTAAGTGTCACTAAAGTGATACAGGTCAATTCTGCCATCAAACGATCCACAAAACGGGTAGCAATCGTCACATTCCGAGCGTTGTGATGCGCTTCTAAAAAGGCAGTTTGGTTTTGCTGCGGGGCTTGAATTTAAGCGTCTGACGGGACTCCCTGAGTAGCTGTTGTTCCAGTTTATCTGTTAGCAGACTGATCGATAAGGGTTCTGAATAGAGATACCCCTGCGCGAAGTCACATCCCAGGCGCAGCAGCGACTGCTGTTGCTCTGCCTGCTCGACACCTTCTGATACGGTGAGCAGATTCATGGTGTCTGCGAGGGCAATTATTGCCTCGATGACCGGTTTAGAGTTGTCAAAATCACGGATGAAGCTACGGTCAATTTTAACGCCATCGATGGGCAGCCGGGCGAGATAGCTGAGGGAGGAGTAGCCGGTACCAAAGTCATCGATCCAGATGCTGTAGCCTGCGTCTTTCCACCGGAGCAGCAGCGGCAGGGTGTTATCGATATCTTTCATCAGGCTGGTTTCAGTGATCTCCAGGCAGATCCGGTGGTCGGGGGCGTCTACCCTGAGCAGGGCATCGTTGACCTGTTGTGCCAGTTCCGGTTTATTCAGAATGGCAGAGGAGATATTGATCGATAGTTTGGAGGGCTCCTTCTGGCTGGGAAGTTGTCTGAGTTCCGCGGCAACCGTTTCAATAATCCAGACGGTCAGTGCGCCAATCTGATCCGACTCTTCAATAATTGGGATAAAGGTTTCCGGTCCCAGGCGGCCCCGTTTGGGGTGATGCCAGCGCAGTAGTGCCTCCGCCCCGACCACCCGTTTTTTCTTCATATGGACGATCGGCTGATACTCAATATAGAGCTGGTTTTCAGCGATTGCAGTGCTGATGCCCTGCTGGATCATGACTCTCTCTTCTACCTGACGGTGCATGGCGGGAAGAAAGTAACGGGACCGGTTGCGTCCTGAGCGTTTGGCCTCATACATGGCAATGTCGGCGTGCTTTAACATCCGTTCGGCGCTGTTGGCATCATCGGGATAGAGCGTAATACCGATACTGCAGGAGAGTTTAAAATACCTGTCGCTGACCTGGAAGGGCTGCTGTATCGCCTCGATAATGTGGTGGCTGAGTTGACCCGCCTGCTCTACCTGCCCGATGTCGGGAAGCATGATGATAAACTGATCGCCGCCGGGACGTGACAGTAAGAGTTCTTCCGGAAAGGGTAACTGGCTGTGCCGGGTTTGTTGTTTTACCACCTGCAGCAGTCGTTGGGCGATCTCCCTCAGTATCTGGTCGCCATAGGCATGGCTGGAGGAATCATTGATCTGCTTAAAGTGGTCCAGATCGATGTATAGTAGTGCAATCCGACTCTCCTGCTGGCGTGCCCACAGGATCAGCTTGCTCAGTTCCTGATGCAGTCCGCGACGGTTAGACAGCCCGGTCAGAGGGTCACGGAACGCCATCAGCTCCAGTTTGGCATGGCTGTCGCTGAGATTCTCCTGCATCTCCTGCAGGGCTTGCCCGAGTTCGGCAAACTCATCATCAGAGTCCAGTAAAAAACTGACCGGTGAACCGTCGGTGCTGTAGCTGCGGGTTTTTTCTGTCAGTGTCTGCAAGGGGCGCAGCAGTCTGCCTGCCAGTATGCGGGACAGGATGAACACCGGCGGTAGCAGCACTAAAAAGGCAACGGCCAGCATCGCCAGGCGATTAAGTGGCAGATGATTGAGTTGGTTCAGATTGAGTTCGCCGATCAGGAAAGAACTGACCAGTAATATAATCAGCGTCAGGGCTGCAGAGATCGCTGTAATAATCAGGCTGATTCGCAGTGGTAGTGAGCGGGCCATCAGTTAAACCTTTGCGCCTCAGGCGGACTGAAATAACAGGCAAACTTCACTGATGGCATAGTACTACTCACTATCATGTTGTTTTAATTATTGAGCCTAATAATAACAGCGATCAGCAAAGTTGCAGCACCTTATCAACAAGTTTATTAATGCCGCTGGCCGCTTCACTGATACTGCCAGCTAACATATAAGCCGGAGTTGTTACAATCTTGCGGGTGTCATCAACTATTATGTGGCTGCAATCGCATTCCTGATGCTGACCGCCCATCTCCTCAATTGCTGCCGCGACCTCTTTGTCATTGCCTATGGTGCAGATCGCCCCCTTGCCAAATAGCAGAGGCGTCATCGTTGGCGCGATGCAGATCAGGCCAACCGGTTTACCCGCTGCATGAATCGCCTGAGTAAAGCTGATCACCCCGGGGGTGACTACGGCTGTAGCCCCGGCTACCGCGAAATTACTGAGATTTTTTGCCGCGCCAAAACCGCCGGGAATAATCAGTGCGTCGTAGTCAGCAGGGTTGGCATCCGCCAGGTCGATAATCTCTCCCCGCGCCAGTCGTGCCGCTTCGGTGAGCACATTACGCTGCTGCCCCGCCATCACCTCACCGCTGCGGTGATCGATGACATGCATCTGATCAATGTTGGGGGCCATACACTGATAGCGGGCACCACCCTGCTCCAGTGCCAGCAGTGTCAATACGGACTCATAAATTTCGGAACCATCGTAAACGCCGCATCCTGATAGAATGACTGCAACTTTTTTCATGATCGGTACTCCCTTAGTATGGTGACAGGGTTGTGACAACAGAAACGTGTCAATGACTGCAGATAAGAGTATTTAAAGCGACTGACCTTTGTCGCCCGCATTAAAAACCTCAGTGGCCAAGTATAGTGCTTTATCTGTAGTCGTCACCAAGTTGCTTCTGTCATAATAACGTAACTGTTTTCCGGTCAAATAGCCGCTTCTGGAGGAAGATTTCTGTGTCATTTACAAATAGTCAGCGTTTTTTCCCTGAAACCCGCATGCGTCGTATGCGGGCCGATGATTTTTCCCGTCGTCTGATGCGTGAAAACGTGCTGACGCCTGATGATCTGATCTACCCGGTGTTTGTTATTGAAGGAGAGAACCAGCGCGAAGCGGTGCCCTCAATGCCGGGTGTCGAGCGGATGAGTATTGATCTGCTGGTTAAAGAGGCCCGGGAGCTGGTGTCGCTGGGTGTGCCCGCCGTCGCCCTGTTTCCGGTGACGCCACTGGATGTAAAAACCGAGCTGGCGGAAGAAGCTTATAATCCCGATGGTCTGGCACAACGCGCCGTTAAGGCACTCAAAGATGCCTGTCCCGAGCTGGGTGTGATCACCGATGTGGCGCTGGATCCGTTCACCACTCATGGACAGGATGGCATTATTGATGCCAGTGGCTATGTTTTAAATGACCGTACGGTGGATACGCTGGTACGTCAGGCGTTGTCCCATGCGCAGGCGGGTGCAGATATTGTGGCACCCAGCGATATGATGGACGGCCGTATCGGCTCTATCCGTGAAGAGCTGGAAATGAACTCTTATGTAAATACTCGCATAATGGCCTATTCTGCCAAGTATGCAAGTGCTTACTATGGGCCATTCCGGGATGCGGTCGGTTCGGCGGGTAATCTGGGTAAAGGGAATAAATTTAACTACCAGATGGACCCTGCTAACAGTGATGAGGCGCTGCACGAGGTGGCGCTGGATCTGGCTGAGGGCGCCGATATGGTGATGGTCAAACCGGGTATGCCTTATCTGGATATTGTCCGTCGGGTGAAGCATGAATTGAAAGTGCCCACCTTCGTTTATCAGGTGAGTGGTGAATATGCCATGCACATGGCTGCATTCCAGAACGGCTGGCTGGATGAACGCAGTGTCATGATGGAATCGCTGACCTGTATTAAACGGGCCGGCTGTGATGGCATTCTGACCTATTTTGCCAAGCGGGCAGCGCAGTTACTGAATGAGTGATATCAGGCAGCTGCAGGGATAAGTATTAATAGTGGTTGATGGGGGCAGGAATGACAGAGCAGATAAACAAGCAGGCAGATGACGCAGCCACTGATCAGGCCGTATTGGAAGTCATAGAGGGGGCTGCTGAACAGGCGACGGAGCAGCGAGATCTCTCCAGTGAAGCCTCAATCGCCCTGGTTGAGAGCCGTGAAGCGATTGCGGTGACCGAGCCGGTTGAAGAGCTGCCGCTGGACCTGAAAGCCCCCGAACTGTATATCAACCGTGAACTGAGTCATCTGCAGTTTAATATCCGGGTGCTGGAGCAGGCGCTGGACGAAAGCCATCCGTTGATGGAACGACTGATGTTCCTGCTGATCTTTTCCAGTAACCTGGACGAGTTCTTCGAGATTCGGGTCGCCGAACTGATGGCGCAGTTAAAGTATGGGCGGGAATCGGTCGGCCCCGATGCGTTGCACCCACAGGTGGTGATGAACCGGATCGGTGAGATCTGTAATGCGCAGGTGGAGCGACAGTACAAGATACTCAATGAGACGATCTTTCCGCAGCTGGAAAATGAAAATATTCACTTTCAGCGCCGTCGTGACTGGACCAATGAGCAGAAAGAGTGGATCCGGGTGTTTTTTGAAGAGAAAGTTCAGCCGGTGGTCAGCCCTATCGGTCTCGACCCGTCTCACCCTTTCCCCCGTCTGGTTAACAAGAGCCTCAACTTTATTGTTGAGCTGGATGGTAAGGATGCATTTGGCCGGGAGAGCGGCCTGGCGATTATCCCTGCGCCGCGCTCTCTGCCGCGTCTGATCCGTCTGCCGGATAACCTCTGTGATGGCGGTGATAACCTCATCTTCCTCTCCTCGATCATCCATGAGTTTGCCGATGAGATGTTCCCGGGGATGAAAGTGGAGGGCTGTTATCAGTTCCGTATTACCCGTAATGCCGACCTCACCTTTGATTCTGAGGAGGTGGAGGATCTGGCCCGCACGTTACGGGGCGAACTACACTCCCGTAAATATGGTGCTGCCGTGCGTCTGGAGGTGGATAAGCGGACCCCTGAAAACCTGATCCGTTTTCTGTTGCGGGAGTTCAGTCTGGATGAAGCGCACACCTACCGGGTTGATGGCCCGGTTAACCTGACCCGGATGATGGCGCTACGCGATCTGGTTGATTGCAAGCATCTGTGCTGGAAGCCCTTTACCCCTGGAATGTCTGGCAGATATAAGCAGAAGAATATCTTTGATGTGCTGCGGCAGAAAGATCAGTTGCTGCATCATCCGTTCGAGTCATTCTCTCCGGTGGTTGATCTGCTGCGTCAGGCGGCTAAAGATCCCAAGGTGCTGGCAATTAAGCAGACACTTTATCGCACCGGTGTGAACTCCGATATTGTCGATGCACTGGTCGATGCCGCCCGCAGTGGTAAAGAGGTGACGGTGGTTATCGAACTGCGGGCCCGTTTCGATGAAGAGTCCAACCTGCAGCTGGCCAGCCGTCTGCAGGAAGCCGGGGCACTGGTGGTCTATGGTGTGGTGGACTTCAAAACCCACGCCAAGATGATGCTGGTGGTGCGTCGCGAAGAGGGCAAGCTGGTACGGTACGCGCATCTGGGCACCGGCAACTACCACTCCGGGACGGCGCGTCTTTATACCGATTACAGCTATATGACCAGTGATGCGGATGTTGGCGAGGATGTGCACAAGATCTTCCAGCAGCTTACCGGTATGGGCAAGATTCTGCGGCTGAAAAAGCTGCACAATGCGCCGTTCACCCTGCACTCACGCATGATTGAGATGATTGAGCGGGAAGCCAAACATGGTAAGCATGGGCATATCATCGTCAAAATCAATGGCCTCACCGAACCCCAGTTGATCCGGGCGCTTTATCAGGCCTCGCAGAAAGGGGTGAAGATTGAGCTGATTGTGCGCGGTATGTGCCGGCTGCGTCCCGGAATTGAGGGGATCTCCGAGAATATCTCCGTACGCTCTATCATCGGTCGCTTCCTGGAACATACCCGGGTTTACTACTTTGGCAATAAAGGTAAGCCTGATGTGCTCTGCTCCAGTGCCGACTGGATGGAGCGCAATATGCTTAACCGGGTTGAAACTGGCTTTCCGCTGACCGGAAAACTGGCGGAGCGGGTTAAGTCGGACCTGGATCTCTATCTGGCGGACAACAGCCGCAGCTGGATGTTGCACTCCGATGGTAGCTATACGCTCAATAAGCCCGAGGAGGGGGAAGAACTGGTCAGCGCTCAGGAAACCCTGCTGGGTCAGTTTGGCAGCTGACAGGCACTCTTCAGCGGCGCTATTTCTTTACTGTTTTTTTACCTCTCAGTCTCTCATCTTTGCTTACCTGCAGAGCCTCCGGTAACGGGGCTCTGTTGTTTCTCGTTCTATTTTTGTTTGCTTCCGTGTCTTTTTTGTGGACAATTGACTGATTCAATTAAGTTTCTGATAGGAAACATGCGTGATAGCGGCAGTGGATCCTGCTGACACTCCAGTCAATCCATTGACCCGTTGAGTGCTATCCTTCACGTTATTAACCGTTACCCACGGAACAATAAGAACCAGACGGAAGCCTGATCATGGCGAATGCCCCAACAGCCCTGGTGCTGAAAGATATCCATAAATCCTACGGCGACCTTGCGGTGCTGAAGGGGGTCTCCCTGACCGCTTATGATGGTGATGTTATCTCAATACTGGGCTCCAGTGGCTCGGGAAAAAGTACCCTGCTTCGCTGTATTAATCTGCTGGAAAACCCCAGTCAGGGTGAGATTACCGTGGGCGATGAAAGCCTCGCACTGAAACCCGCAAAAGATGGCAACCTGGTTGCTGCAAACCGCAAACAGCTGGAACGACTGCGTTCGCGCATCGGATTTGTGTTTCAGAACTTTAATCTCTGGCCCCATAAAACCATTCTGGAAAATATCATCGAAGCGCCGGTTCAGGTGCTGAAACAACCTAAGGCCGAGGCGATCACCCGGGCAGAGCAGTTGCTTGAGAAGGTTGGTCTGGCGGATAAGCGTAATGCCTACCCGGACAATCTCTCCGGCGGTCAGAAGCAGCGGGTGGCGATTGCCCGGACGCTGGCGATGGACCCACAGGTTCTGCTGTTCGATGAGCCAACTTCTGCGCTGGACCCGGAGCTGGTAAACGAGGTGTTAGCGGTGATGAAAGAGCTGGCAGAAGAGGGGCGTACCATGCTGATCGTGACCCATGAGATGCGTTTTGCCAAAGATGTATCCAGTCAGGTGATCTTTCTGCACCAGGGACAGATCGAAGAGATGGGCCCGCCGGATCAGGTGTTTAACCACCCGAAATCAAAGCGGGTACAGGAATTTATAGCCAGTCACAGCTAAGCTTTTGCTCGAAGACTGGTGTAAACAACGTAAGTTTTTGCTGAATTAATGCAATGAGTGAAGGGAAATAGATAATGAATATACCTAAAGCGTTTGCCACAGCCGCTCTGATTGCCGCCAGCCTGCTGACCGCTCAGCTGGCAACTGCCGGTGATAAGATCCGTATCGCCACAGAGGGGGCATACTCACCGTTTAATATGGTGGATTCCAATGGTGAGCTGATCGGCTTTGATGTCGACATTGCCAAAGCGCTCTGTGCACAGATGCAGGCTGACTGCGAGATTGTTGCGCAGGACTGGGACGGCATTATTCCGGGTCTGCGGGCACGTAAATATGATGCGATTATTGCATCGATGTCGATTACCGAGGAACGTATGCGGGTGGTCGATTTTTCTGAGAAGTACTACTCCAATGTTCTGGCGTTTGTGACTCCGCAGGGGAGTGATCTCGAGGTCACTAAAGAGGGCCTTAAAGGTAAAACGGTAGGGGCTCAGCGGGCCACCATTGCCGGCCAGTATCTGGAAGATAATCTCGGTGATGTGGTTAATGTGAAGCTCTATGACACCCAGGACAACGCCTATCTGGACCTGTCCACCGGACGTCTGGATGCCCTGCTGTCAGATAAGTTCCCCGCCTATGACTGGTTGCGTTCCGATGATGGTAAAGGTTTTGCCTTCAACGGGGATGATATCGATATCAATGATGAGATCGGTATCGCCGTGCGCAAGGGTGACCCACTGAAAGACAAGTTCAGCGCCGCGATTAAGGCGATTGTTGCCGACGGTACCTACGCCAAGATCAACGAGAAGTACTTCCCGTTTTCGATCTATTAATGGCCTGTCAGGCAACTGTTTCTGTAACCGGGGCCGGCGCTGACCGGCCCGTTTTTTAGGCGAACTTCATGGACTTGCAAGGCTTTGGCCATCTGCTGCTCTCCGGTACCTGGATCACCATCCAGCTGGCGCTGTCCAGCTTACTGGTAGGGCTGGTGCTGGGTTTGACGGGGGCGGCGGCTAAGCTGTCTAAAAACCGTATTGCCCGTTGGCTGGCCACCGGTTATACCACGCTGGTGCGGGGACTGCCGGAGCTATTGCTGGTATTAACGATCTATTTTGGTGGCTCCCAGCTGTTGATGTGGATCGCGGGTGGCTTTGGTTATACCGAATATATCGAGATAGGGCCATTTGTGGCCGGGGTTGCAGCGCTGTCGATCGCCTTTGGTGCCTATGCCACCGAGGTGTTCCGGATGGCGATGATGGAGATTCCCAAAGGCCAGTGGGAATCGGGTTTAGCCTGTGGCATGAGTACCCCTCGGACCTTTTTCCGGATTATCCTGCCGCAGGTCTGGCGTCTGGCGATCCCCGGACTGGGCAATCTGTTTCAGGTGCTGCTCAAGGATACCGCGCTGGTGTCAGTGGTGGGTCTGAACGATATCATGCGCCAGTCTCAGGTAGCTATCAGCTCCACCAAGGAACCGTTTACCTTCTTTATGGTCGCCGCGTTTATCTATCTGTTACTGACGGCCGCCACCACCGGATTTACCATGTTTATGGAGCGGCTTGCTAATCCGGCAGCCAGGGGGAACCGCGGATGACCTGGGAATGGGATGTTATCTGGAAATATTTTCCCCGCTTGCTGGAGGGTGCCTGGCTGACGATGGAGCTGGTGCTGATCTCCGGCCTGATCGGTATTGCTTTGGCGATACCGCTGTCATTAATGCGGGCATCAACGCGTCCCTGGGTTAAGGCGCTGCCGTTTGCCTATATCTATTTTTTCCGTGGTACACCACTGCTGGTGCAGATCTTTCTGGTGTATTACGGTGCCTCGCAGTTTGAAGCGGTGCGTGAGTCGGTTTTCTGGCCGATGCTCAGGCAACCCTACTGGTGTGCCATTATCGCCTTCAGCCTGAACACGGCTGCCTACAGTGCCGAGCTGTTTCGCAGCGCTATTCAGGCGATCCCTACCGGCGAGATAGAAGCCGCAGAAGCGATGGGGATGAGTAAAACGATCCAGATCCGACGGATCATCCTGCCCAGGGCCTTTGGTATCGCGCTGCCAGCCTATGGCAATGAGGTGATTCTGATGCTCAAGGGCAGTGCCCTGGCCAGCACCATCACCCTGCTTGATCTGACCGGCATGGCACGCACGATTATCGCCCGCACCTATACTCCGCTGGAGATGTTTCTCGCTGCCGGGGTGGTCTATCTGGCGATCAGTGCGCTGATTATTGCGCTGTTCCGCTTTATGGAGTATCGCTTTAACCGCTACCAGTACTATCACCACAGCGATACGCCTGCCGACCTCGACCCGCAGCTGCGGGACCCCCATATCGATCTGAAGTAACCTGAAGGCCGGTGCAGCGGGTCAGTTCAGAAAATCCGCGATCAGTTGTGGATAACCGGCCCGGTAGTCGGGGTATCTGAAGCGGTAGCCACTCTGTTGCAACAGGGTATTGCGGCAGCGTTTACTGCCAATAGTACGGCGTGCTGACCTCTCGGTGATAGTAACCCCCAGTTGTTGCGCCAGCCAGTCACTGACCTCATGTAGTGGTGCCGGCCGGTTATCGCTGGCCAGATAGACCGGCCTGAGCGGTTGTTGCCGGGATAGCTGCCAGAGGTGTTGCAGCACCCCGACGCAATCGTCCCGGTGGATCCGGTTGCTGTAGCGCGGGGGCTCTGCGGGGTAACCGATACCACGGCTGACCTGACTCAGCATGTAGTTGCGGCCGGGACCATAGATGCCGCTGAAACGAACAACCGATGCGGGAATGCCGCTGTTCAGGGCGACCTGTTCTGCTTCCAGCATAATTCTGCCGGAGAAATTATCCGGTTCGGTGGCGCTGTTCTCATCCACCCATTCATCATTCTGCTGATGGTAGACCGCAGTACTGGAGATAAAAAACAGCTGGCGGGGATGGATGCCCTGCTGCTGTAACGCCTCAAGCAGGTTGCGCAGACCGGTGCTGTATGCCTGGCGGTAGACCGATTCATCCCGCGCTCCGGCGGCCACCACATAGAAAACCGTGTCCAGCTGTTGCGGCAGGTTAATAAGCGTGTCAGGCTGACCCAGGTCAGCCGCAATTCCTTGGATACCCGGGGGCAGCTGGTTTATATTACGTCGCAGGCCAAATACCTGACACCCTGCGGTTATCAGGTTCAGCCCCAACTGGCTGCCCACATCACCGCAGCCGGCAATCAGGACCTGATGCCTGTTTAACTTATGCTTCAAAGTGCTTATCCTGTTTCAGGTTGAGTCGGTATCATAACAAAGGAAAGCCCCGCATGACTCTTACTGAGTTACGTTACATTGTTACCCTGGCGCAGGAACAACATTTCGGCCGCGCTGCCGAGCGCTGTTTTGTCAGCCAGCCAACCCTGAGTATCGCGGTTAAAAAGCTCGAGGATGAGCTGGGTACTGCACTGTTTGAACGCAGTAAACATGCGGTCCGGGTCACCCCGGTGGGGCAGAAAGTTGTGCGTCAGGCGCAGACCGTGCTGGAACAGGCTGAGTCGATCAAGGATCTGGCTCAGGAGGGTAAAGATCAGCTGGCCAGCCCGCTGCGGGTTGGCGCGATCTATACCATTGGCCCCTACCTGTTTCCCCAGTTGGTACCCGAGCTGCAGAAGCGGGCACCGAAAATGCCGCTCTACATCGAAGAGAATTTCACCGAAAATCTGCGCCCCAAGATTCGCAATGGCGAGCTGGACGCGATCATTGTGGCGCTGCCGTTCGATGAGCCGGATATCCTTACCCGGCCGCTCTACGATGAACCCTTTATGATGCTGCTGCCCAGGGACCATCCGCTGGCAGGAAAAGAGCAGATCGATAGTCAGACCCTGCATGAGCAGGACCTGCTACTGCTGGGCGAGGGCCACTGCTTCCGCGATCAGGTGCTGGAAGCCTGCCCGACCCTCTCCAGTCACGCCTCTGATAAGCATACCATTACTGAGGGCAGCTCACTTGAGACGATCCGCATGATGGTCGCCTCAGGCCTGGGCGCCAGTGTGGTCCCCAGATCGGCTACGGGTGGTTATTATCAGTCAGACATGGTGGTTACCAAGCCGTTTAAAGCTCCTCCTCCGGTGCGCACCGTGGGGCTTGCCTGGCGTGCCAGTTTCCCCCGCCCCCAGGCGATCGATCTGCTGATTGAGTCGCTTAACAGCTGTCCGGTTGCGGATCATCACAGCTGATATGAACGAGCGTTCCCTCGCGCAACTCCCGGTCACTGAGCTGAAAGGGGTCGGGGCTGCATTGCAGCAGAAGCTGGAAAAACTGGATATTTACACCCTCCAGGATCTGCTGTTCCATCTGCCCCTGCGTTATCAGGATCGTACCCGGATTATGCCGATCGGAGGTCTGCGTCCCGGTGACGAGGGAGTGATTGAAGGTGAGGTGAAAGCGGCTGATATCGCGATGGGGCGGCGCCGCAGTCTGGTGTGCCGTTTGCAGGATGGCAGTGGCACGATCACCCTGCGCTTTTTTCATTTTTCGGCGGCACAGAAAAATAATCTCAAAACCGGCACCCGGATCCGCTGCTTCGGCGAGGTACGCACCGGTGCCAGCGGTCTGGAGATCTATCACCCTGAATATCGGCGGGTAGATGACACCGTGATCACACCGGTTGAAGCGTCGCTGACACCGATCTATCCCACTACCGAAGGGCTCAATCAGGCCCGCCTGAGAACGCTGACCGATGGCGCACTGGAATATCTGGCGAACGGCTCGCTGACGGAACTGATTCCGGAACACCTGCGCCAGCAGTGGCGTCTGCCGCCGCTGAATGATGCGGTTAATTACCTGCACCGTCCGCCGGTGGATGCGGATCAGGCGCAGCTGCTTGACGGTTATCACCCGGCGCAGCGTCGGCTGGCCTTTGAGGAACTGCTGGCGCACCACCTGTCGCTGCTGAAACTGCGTCAGCGTGCACGCCAGTCAGGGGCGCCGACACTGGTGGCGGATGGCCGCTACCGCCAGCGCTTTGTGCAACAGTTACCGTTCCCGCTGACCGGCGCTCAGCAACGGGTCAGTGAAGAGATCGCCGCCGATCTGTCACAGCCCTACCCGATGCTGCGGCTGGTGCAGGGCGACGTCGGTTCCGGTAAAACCGTAGTCGCAGCCCTGGCCGCACTGCAGGCGGTGGAAGGGGGTTATCAGGCGGCGGTGATGGCGCCCACCGAGATTCTGGCGGAGCAGCACTTTATCAGCTTCAGCAGCTGGCTGGAGCCGCTAGGGCTTAACGTTGCCTGGCTGGCGGGTAAACTGAAAGGTAAAAAACGTCAGGCTCAGCTGGAGGTCATCGAGGATGGTTCGGCACAGGTGGTGGTGGGTACCCATGCGCTGTTTCAGGATGAGGTCAGGTTTGCCAACCTCGGTCTGGTGGTGGTTGACGAGCAGCATCGCTTCGGAGTGCATCAGCGACTGGCATTGCGGGAGAAGGGGCGCACCGATCATCGTGCTCCCCATCAGTTGATTATGACCGCTACGCCGATCCCCCGTACCCTGACTATGAGTGCGTATGCTGATCTGGACTGCTCTGTCATCGACGAACTGCCGCCGGGACGCACGCCGGTCAGCACGGTAGTGATCTCTGATCAGCGCCGTCCCGAAGTGGTGCAAAGGGTTAGCGATGCCTGTGGTCAGGGGCGGCAGGTTTACTGGGTCTGCACCCTGATTGAAGAGTCTGAAGCGTTGCAGTGTCAGGCGGCTGAGGTGACCGCAGAGGAGCTGCGCGAGGCGTTGCCGGAGCTGCGTATAGGTCTGATTCACGGGCGCATGAAACCTGCTGAAAAAGCCGGAATTATGGCCAGTTATAAAGCGGCTGAGCTGGATCTGCTGGTGGCGACAACGGTAATTGAGGTGGGGGTGGATGTGCCCAACGCCTCGGTGATGATTATTGAAAACCCGGAACGGCTGGGGCTGGCGCAGTTGCATCAGTTGCGGGGACGTGTGGGGCGGGGATCGGTCGAGAGTTTTTGTCTGCTGATGTATCATGCTCCTTTGTCGCAACAGGGGCGTGAACGGCTGGCGGTGATGCGCGAAACCACCGATGGTTTCCGGATTGCCGAAAAAGACCTCGAGCTGAGAGGCCCGGGCGAGGTGCTGGGCACCCGTCAGACCGGTATGATGTCGTTTAAGGTTGCCGACCTGCAGCGGGATGCGGATCTGCTGACCCGGGTGAAACAGGTTGCCGGTCAGCTTGCCGCTGACCCGCAACTCAGCGATGCCATTATTCAGCGCTGGCTGGGGCGTGATGAGCAATACGCGGCAGTATAACCCCGGTTCCCCCGATATTGACTGACAAACCCCGTTAACACTTTATTGAAAGAGTTCTATATGTCTGTTCCACCTTGCCGGTTCTCGATCGCGGCATCAGATGCGCCTGTTGAGTTGTTACCCCGGGATCTGAGTCCCTGGCAACAGGGTAACTGCGGCGTTGATTACGTACACCGACTGGATTCCGGGCAGCCAGGGCCGGAACTGGTGATTCAGGCGCTCACCCATGGTAATGAGATCTGTGGTGCCAATGCCCTGCTGTGGCTGCTGGAAAACGGTATCCGGCCCCTCAGAGGGGCGCTGACGCTGATTTTTGCCAATGTTGACGCTTACAAAACATTCGATCCTCAGCGTCCGTTTGCCAGCCGCTGTCTCGATGAGGATATGAACCGGGTCTGGCTGCCTGCCCGGCTGACCTGTCCCGATAGTCATGAAGCCCGTCGTGCGGTTGCGCTACTACCTTTTGTGGAAAATGCCGACAGCCTGCTGGATCTGCACTCCACCACCTTTGCTGTCGCGCCGATGCTGATCTATCCACAAAAAGGCTGCAACCGCAGCTTTGCCGACCGGCTTGATTTTCCTTTTCCGCATCTGCTCTATGATCTGGGCAGCTATCATGCCGGGATTCTGATCTCAGAACATGAGCGTCATAGCTCGGGTGGCGTATCGCTGGTGGCGGAGTGTGGTCAGCACTTTGCCAGATCAACCAGTCAGCAGGCACTGGCGATAACCCTGCGTTTCATCGCCCTGCATGGCATGCTGGACGGATCCGTTCAGTTGCCGGACTGGGGATATCAGCCCGATAGCAGCGCAGGGCATTACCGTATTGACCGGGTGTTGCAAGCAAACAGTGACCAGTTTCGCTTTGCTGAGCCTGTTAAAGGTTTCGAGCAATACAGTAAAGGCGAACTGATCGCGACCGATGATCAGGAACTGATTGCCGCGCCATTCGATAACTGCACCCTGATCATGCCCGCCAGGGTGCCGGTGGCCGGTGAAGAGGTGGTTACCCTTGCTGAACGCTTATAACATTCTGAGCAGAACCTGGACCAGGAGCATCAATGGCCGTATCTGAACAACAACTTGAGCTGATCGAACGGCAGTTGGGGCGTAAACCCCGTGGGCTGGTGGCGATCGCCTGGCAAAACCAACAGGGAATCCCCGCAGTATTACAGATGCGCTCTCTGGTGGATGATCAGCCTTTTCCCACACTGTACTGGTTGAGCTCGAAAGATCTCTATCAGGCGATTGCTGAGATTGAAACCGGTGGCGAGGTGAAGCGGATCGAACAGCAGATCGAAACCGATGATGAGCTGCGCTGTGCGCATCTGGCCGATCAGCAGCGCTATGTGGATCTGCGCTGGCAGCTGATGGCAGAGGAGGACCGGCAACGTATAGCCACACTGGGATTCAGCGATCTGTTCGACCATTACGGCATCGGCGGAATTCGCCACTGGGAGAAAGTGCGCTGTCTGCATATGCAGTATGCCTTCCATCTGGCCGCGGGGGGCACGGCAATAGGCCGGTTACTGGATAACCGCTATGGTCTGGATAAACTGCAACTGACGCAGTAGATTCAGGCAATAAAAAAGCAGGCCAGGGCCTGCTTTTCTGAACTATGTAAGCGCTTACTTACCGGTCAGCTTCTGGTATTTCTCCATCAGCTGCTCTTCACTCTCAACATGGTCCGGATCCTTAGGGATACAGTCTACCGGACACACTTCAACACACTGAGGCGTGTCATAATGACCAACACACTCTGTGCATTTTGAAGGGTTGATCTCATAGATCTCATCACCGGGAGCAATCGCCTCGTTAGGGCATTCCGGCTCACATACGTCACAGTTAATGCATTCATCTGTGATAATTAATGCCATTGTGGCTACCTCACTGACTCGTAATTACAATTACTAAAAATTAGCGTCTGAAATGATCTTTCAGTACCTGATTGACTGAAGGATGCACAAATTGTTCTACATCACCGCCCAGACTCGCAATTTCACGTATCAGAGTCGATGAAATAAAGGACAGATGTTCTGCTGGCGTCAGAAAGATGCTCTCAGTCTTCGGTGCCAGCTTGCGGTTCATGTTGGCGAGCTGAAACTCATACTCAAAGTCAGACACAGCACGCAAGCCACGCAGGATAATATTAGCCTGATGCCGTTTAACCAGCTCCGCCAGCAAACAATCAAAGCCAACAACTTCGATATTATCCAGATGCGATGTTACCGTTTCTACCAGTCTGACCCGTTCTTCCAGCCGCAGCAAGGGTTCTTTATTGGGGCTGGATGCTATGGCAACAACGACCTTATCGAACAGCTTTGAAGCGCGTTCAACCAGATCAGCGTGGCCATTCGTTATAGGGTCAAAAGTACCCGGGTATACTGCAATGTTCATTATGAGTTCACGTTACTCTGCTTGAATGAATATTAGCAAATCCGCAAGTGCGCGATATTAGCTGAATTGCAAGGCTATCACAAATACAATAATGGAATGTATTGATCTTTGGTGGTTATAAGAAGAATTTTTTTAATAATGTTATAGAATATCGCTATTGAGAATGGATGAAACAAAGGTGAGCGGATGAAAATAAATCAACACCTGGCCCAACTGCTGATTGCAGTCTGTGTGGCTCTGCTGAGTGGTTGTCAGACCCTGCAAAATATCGATAAAGGCCTCTACGATGTCGCTGAATCGATCACGGAAACCGACCGGGTTACCGGACAGCGAACCCTCAGTACGGCGGACCGCAGTGCACAGATACGTCAGGGGAATGCAGCGGTTGAACAGTTGCTGGCCGATGAAAAAAAGGCGGGGCGCAGGATAAACGCGGCGCTGGACAGCCGGCAGTATCAGCGACTGGTGCGTATTTTTGACCGCATCCATCAGGTGAGTCATCTGAGTCAGGAGCGCTGGCAGCCGATACTGATCGATCGGGATTCATTTAATGCTTTCACCACCGGGGGAACCTATATTGTGGTTCACCGTGGACTGATGCAGCAGCTTAATGATGATGAAGTGGCAGCGGTTGTTGGCCATGAGATCGCGCATACCGTCGCCAACCACGCCGGTGAACGGCAAACGACGCAGCAGATCAGCACCCTGGCATCCAGCGCCGCCCGAAAGCAGGGATATCAGGCTGCCTATACGCACGAGCTGGAACGGGAAGCGGACCGTATCGGTGTGCTTTATGCGGCACTGGCCGGTTTTGACCCCTATGCTGCCACCGGCATCTGGCAACGACAGTATCAGCAGCAGGGAAACGCCCGCAGCCTGTTTGCCCATGACCACCCGGTGAATGCTGAGCGCGCTGCCGAAACCCGGGCCCTGGCCGACCGGGTGAAACAGTACTACCAGCCCGGCAGAATAAACCCCAACGCGGCACAACTGCGCGACAACAACAGCCTGTGGCAGAAACACCAGAATCGCGATCAGGAACTGGCTGGCGAAGGCGGCGGTGTTACCGCGATTCTGTCCACCGCCCTGGGCGCGTATGTGGATCATCAACAGGCGAAGCGGGAGGCTGTGAGGCAGTCTCAGTATGCCCAGTTTGTCAAAGCGGTGGAAAGCTATATGAAACTGGAACAGCAGCGCCGTGCGACGGATAAAAGCTGGACCACCCGCTGGCGCTATTCCGGCAACCTGCCGCTGAAAGGGGTCATCATGGGCTTTCTCGCTCAGGACAGCACGGGCAAAATCCACCGCTATGTTGCCCATCAGCCCGGCATCGTCCGCCCGGGCCAGCGTTTCACCCTGACCTTCAAAACCAACGACGGCCTTACGCTGAAGCAGATAGAAGCGATGAAAGCCCGGTATTATGTCGATGACGCAATGCCGGCGAGGTAAAGCTTTTTTAAGTGGCTAGTGGTTAGAACGTCGCTTCGCGACTGCTAGTGGCTAGTCAGAGCCTCCGTTAGCGCGGAGGCTGTGGTTTAATGTTTCATTTGAATGAAGTGTATGGAAGGTCCAAGCCTACTCTGTAGGTACGAGCAATAGGAGTTTGCTTGTGATTTGGCTGTCTGCATATACAGTATTATGTGGATTTATACTAGTTTTGGTGCTAGATTGCTTCACCGTTGTTAAGCTATAACAGTATATAGGAGGACTTTATGGCAAATTTACAAGATGTTGCTCAGTACTTCCTTTACTTGGATGGCACCAATGAAGGGGATGGAATCTCAAATTTGAAACTGCAAAAGCTGGTCTATTATGCCCAAGGCTTTTATAGCGCAATATTTGATAAGCCTCTGTTTAATGAAGATATTTCAGCTTGGACTCATGGTCCGGTGGTTCCCGATTTATACCATCAGTACAAGCAGTGCGGTAGCAATCATATACCCCCAGTAAATGACTTTGACGCAAGCTCTTTGGAAAAGGATGAGCTTGAGCTTATTGAAGAAGTTTTTGAAGTTTTTGGCCAATACTCGGCATGGAAGTTACGAAACATGACTCATGAAGAGTCTCCGTGGCTTGATCATGAAGCTGACGCAGGTGTTATACCTAAAAAAGTCATAACCGAGTACTTCAAAACACGCATCAATTAATGGGCAGAATAAAAAAGCAAAAAACCAAGCAAGGAAGCTTGGTTAAATCTGTGGAACCCTCTAATTACGATCAGAAGCCGCCGATCTTCTCTCTAGAGAAGCTTCAGCCAGGAAAATATTGTCTCTCTGAGCTTGATCAAGAAAATAAGGCGATGTTTGCCGATGCTATTTTTCGCAGAAAGAACTTAACTTGGAATGATATTAAACGTGCCGACAGGCATGGGTTGGGTACTGAAAAAATTGCTAAGAATGCAATTAAAGCCCCTATTCCAAAGTTCATAACTGACGATATGGAAACTTACCTAGTCTTTAGATATCACGGCTTAAAGCCAATGGTTGGATATAGGCAACGAGACGTTTTTTATGTCTTGTGGTTTGATTCAGACTTCACGCTATATGATCACTAATATCGCTCTCTGCGGAAACAGGAGCGCAGTGTAAAAATTGTCGGACAGCAGCGCAATATTAGCTTTGGTTGTGCTGGACAATGAATTTTGCACGTTCATAAAGTTCATCGAATGTAATAATTTCAGGGTTAGATGTATTTTTACGAAGCAGCTCAAATGACCTCAGTTTGTCTTTGTTCACGCCTTGCTCCGATACAAATTCACCCATACTACCAATTACCAAATAGGATTTAGGTTGGTAATTATAAATTTCTTCGCCAGTTGGATTACCTTCACTATCACTGGGGTTAATTCTGCTAGATAGATTTTCTACTGCGGAGGCTACAGTACCTTGGACTTGCGCGATGGCACCAGCCAATTCTTTTGACGGCGCCCAGCAGCCAGATCGATAAGGCTTAGCCTCTAGTAGAGCAGTCGTGTGAGTCTTAATTTCAACAAAGCATAGATTGGAAATAATACCTTTTGTTTTCATAAGCGCATCAACACGCTTACCATGCGAATCTACACTATGCCCTTGGACTACTTGTTCTAACTTTCTATCATCGAGGCTGGACAAGAATATGTAACCTAGCCCATAACCAAATACCCAAGGGTTCTTTTCAAAGTACTTTTGCCATAAAGCTTCATTTGAACATTTCTTTCTATTCTTTAAACCGTCGAAGTAGCTTTCGTCATTCAGAAGATTGCAATAGACACTTAACTGCTTCTTTCGGAAGCCTACCGCAACAAGGTCTTCTGTTGTTACTTCGGATTTTAGTGCTTCAGCAAACAGCGCCTGATTTTCAGTAAGAAAAGCTTTTGCCTGATGAGTGGTTAAAGCTATTTTCCGAAGTTCCTCATCAGTAATGTTTACTTTGGCTCTGTTCTTGAAATCTACAGACTGAATATTTGCTAGAAATTCACAGAACCGACCTATTTCTTCACCTACAAATGAAAATCCAGACCCATAAGGATGTCCTGTTTCTGATACAAACTTTTGGACAGATAAGACGAAGGTTTGCCTGGTGTCTTCTAAGAACTTCGCTGTTATATAAGTTTTTGCGTCTAGCTTCTTTCTTAAAACTACCTCGTCGCGCTCCTTTACATATTCATAGCCGTCTTCAGAGGGTAGAATTTTAGATGCGATACGAACTCTTCGCTCCTTGTCACCAAAGGCTTGGAGTGATGGACTTATATAGGTCTTGCCCGGCAAGGGGTTTTGGTAATCGTCATCCATAATTTCGATTTCTACTCCGCGAAGCTAACAATTTTTTATTCAGCCCCTACAAGCTTCAAGTTTTGCTACCTCGGAAGGTACATTTCTTTCTAGGGGCGGGTAAAAGGTGTATCGCAGCAGCTGTAATATCAGGAATGTTTGGTTAAATATTCCAAGGCAAGGGCTGCCAGAGAGGAAAAAAGGATCAATGGTATTCATCCTGAATATCCGTCTGGACTGTCTTGAACGCCTGGCCGGGCTTCACAGACCAATCAAAATTACAGACTACGATACGGGTACTTCAGTTACCCACCAGATTTAACTATATCTCAGTAGTCCTGACGATTGCTACAAGCGCTTTTTCCGAGCAAGGAAACGCAGTTTCCGTCGAGCCACGAGCAACGGCTCTTTTGGAAAGCTGTTTTTCTGTGCTTTTTCTAGCAAGGAAACGAAGTTTCCGTCTAGCTACTAGCAGCCGCGTAGCGGCGATCTAGCTCCTTTTGTAAAGTCGATAGGTAACCTGTCCGGCGGTTTTTTCCCGATACAGTTGCCAGTTATCCGGCACCCTAGGGTCAGTGAGTTCTTTTTCGGTTTCCAGGTAGATCATGGCGTTGTCTGTCAGCATGCTTTTCTGTTCCAGCAACAGGCAGCACTGTTCGGCCAGGTCTTTGCGGAAGGGCGGGTCGATAAACACTACATCGAACTGAACTTCGAGATCGCTGCTACGTTTTTCCAGCCAGTCGAGCGCAGAACCGGTGATCAGTTCGGCATACTGGGTTTTCAGGTCCTGTATGTTTTGTCGCAGCTGCCGGATTACCGTTGACGAGTTGTCGATCATGGTGACATGGGTGGCGCCGCGGGAGAGGGCTTCGAAGCCCAGTGCACCGCTGCCGCTGAACAGGTCAAGACAGCGTCCGCCGGGGATATACAGGGCCAGCCAGTTGAACAGGGTTTCCCTGACCCGGTCGGGGGTGGGTCTGAGGCCTTCAATTTCAGGGAAGTTCAGCTTTCGGCCACGCCACTCACCGCCAATAATGCGTAGCTGTTGGTTTCCTGAACTGATTTTCTGCGAGCTTCGCTCTGGGCGGCGTCTGGCCATGTTTATTCCTTACTGTACTGTCGAACCCGGTATTGGTCAGTATGCCGGCAGGGTTATCTGATAGCGGCCCGGGTTGTTGAGAAAACTGCTGATTGTTTGCCGAACCTGGCTGTTGCTGGTTTGCCTGAGTCGGGTGTCGAAGCTGTTCAGGTAGTCAGTGGGTAATTGATAGAAGGCGATGGTATCCAGCATCCCCAACTGACTGTCTGTCTGTTCCATCAGCGTATCGAAGTTTGTTTGCAGCGTGGTGCGGGCCTTATCGATCAGTTCATCGCTGAGTTGCGCCTGCAATGACTCCAGCAGCGCTGTCAGATCGGTATCGGCTTTGATCCCCGGCCCCTGCAGAATCATAGCGAGATAGCCCTGCTTGTCCAGTGATTTCCAGATTAGTCGTGAAGTTGCCTGGTGTTGCTGCAACAACTGTTGCAGGGTTCTCACCGCCAGCAGTTCAGAGAGGAAATCCTGCTGCTGTCGTCCGGGCAGGGCGATTCCCCACAGTTTGTAGGTTTGATTACTGACCGGCTCCAGCTGAACCGGCGTTGGCGTAAGGGGTGTCGGTGTAAGACTGGGAGTAATATTGCTTTCCTTTAATAACGGCGCCAGGGTTTCGGCTAATGCCGCGACATCAGGCCCTTGCAGGGTCAGGGTCATCGCTCCCGCCGAGGTGCTGCTGCGGTAAAAGTCGGCAAAGCGTTGCAGCGGGTGCACGGACAGCGGACCGTTAAGCAGGTTTCTGAAGCGATTGAGCAGGCGGCTTTCAGGATCTTTCAGGTTGAGATACTGTTCCGCTTCCAGTCGCTCCCAGCGTTTTTCAAGATCGTCGCCGGGCTGATAATTGCTGAGTTGCTGTAACAGCGTAGTGGTCATCTCTGCTATTGCTGCGTGCTCCCCGCTGCGGTCTGCTGGCAGGGTTACGGCGATGGTTATGCGATCATCTGATGCTTCAGAGGCTAATTTTGCCCCGAGTTGGCTAAACGGCGGCTGTGTGGCTAACCCTGCCAGTTGCTGCTGCAGCTGTTGCAGTAACAGTTGTTGCAGAAGTTGCTGATCGCCATTGATCGCGGCGCCGGTGCGCAGGAGAAATCTCAGCTGGAGGTAGGGGGCTTTATCCTGACTAACGTAGTAGACCGGACTCTCAGCCAGCTTCTGTATACTGATGAAATCCCTGGATCGGTTCTGGCCCGCCGTCAGCAGTACGATCGCAATTGCAACGATCCAGACAATGACCTTCAGGTAGGTTCGGTTGAATAGTGGGGATTTTGCTTCCGGCATCGGTTGTTCCTGGTCATTTTCTGGCCTGTTTTCAGTGCCCCAGCCGGTCTTTACTATGGTAAGATAGGCGGCCTAAATGAAACATACAGGACGACTCGCAGTTGGAACAGGGACTACCCTGTTTTTTTGCATCTTCAGCGCCTGACATCGGACAGTAATCAAGCATGTTTAAGAAGCTTAAATCAATTTTCAGTTCTGAGAAAGATGATACTCAGAAAGCCCTTCCTGAGGAAGACGGTGTACAGACTGCGGTCACTGAGCAGCCGCTGGCTGACTCTTCTGATCTCACTGATGAGGCGGTTGAAGAGACCGTTCAGGAGCAGGCCGCAGATGCGGTTGTGGTAGCGCCGGAGCCTGCAGACGAACAACCTGATACACCCGTTCAGCAGGAAACGGCCGCTGAGCCGACAACGGCTGAAGCGGAGTCTGTCAGTGACGCTGAATCAGAGCCTGATATTGTGTCCGGGGCCGTGGATGAGTTGCCAGCGGTTGTTGAGTCTGAAGCGGTTGCTGAGTCTGAGGTGAAGCCTGAACCAGAACAGAAAACCGGTTTCTTTGGCCGCATTAAAGCGGGCCTGAGCCGTACCAAAGCAAACCTGACCGAAGGGTTGGGTGATCTGTTTCTGGGGGCCAAGCAGATCGATGATGAGCTGCTGGAAGAGATTGAAACCCAGTTGCTGCTGGCCGATGTGGGGGTTGAGGCGACTACGGAGATCATCGGTAAACTGACCGAGCGGGTGAAACGGAAACAACTGGCGGATGCCGACGCCCTCTATACCGCACTGAAAGATGAGCTGGCATCTCTGCTGGAAAGCGTCGAAAAACCGATCGATTTCAGCCAGAGTAAAGGCCCGTTTGTGCTACTGATGGTGGGGGTAAACGGAGTGGGTAAAACCACCACGATCGGTAAACTGGCAAAAAAATATCAGGCGGATGGCAAGTCGGTGATGCTGGCTGCGGGGGATACCTTCAGGGCCGCCGCAGTTGAACAGCTGCAGGTGTGGGGTGAACGCAATAACGTACCGGTGGTGGCGCAGCATACCGGTGCTGATTCTGCCTCGGTCCTGTATGACGCATTGCAGTCGGCACAGGCGAAAAATATCGATGTGCTGATTGCCGATACCGCGGGTCGCTTGCAGAACAAAGATAACCTGATGCAGGAGCTTGAAAAGGTGGTTCGGGTGATGAAGAAACTCGATCCCGAAGCGCCCCATGAGGTGATGCTGGTGCTGGATGCCGGCACCGGACAGAATGCGATGAGTCAGGCCAAACTGTTTAAAGAAGCGGTGGGTGTCAGCGGTATCAGTCTGACCAAGCTGGACGGCACGGCAAAAGGCGGTATTATCTTTGCCATCGCTAAGCAACTGGACCTGCCGATCCGTTATATTGGCGTCGGTGAAAAGGTGGATGATCTGCGACCCTTTAAAGCAAAAGAGTTTGTAACCGCTCTGTTTGACTGAGGTTGACGGATCTCCTGAAGGTCGGTTGAAAAACCGCTAAGCATAAGATTTCGAGCTCTCTCTAAGGTAATCAGCCTGTGATCAGTTTCGACAATGTAACCAAGCGCTATCCCAATGGCTATGATGCCCTCAGTCAGGTGAGTTTCAGTCTTGATAAGGGTGAGATGGCGTTTCTGACCGGCCACTCAGGGGCCGGCAAAAGTACCTTGCTGAAGCTGTTGATGCTGATGGAGCGTCCCTCGAATGGTCGTGTACTGGTGGGTGATCAGGATCTGGCCAGTCTGGCTAATAGCCAGATCCCCTATCATCGTCGCCGGGTTGGCGTGGTGTTCCAGAATCACCAGCTGCTGTTTGACCGCTCAGTGTTTGATAACATCGTTCTGCCGCTGCGAATCTGTGGCTTTGACCCTGCAGATGCTGCCCGCCGGGCGCGTGCCGCGCTGGATAAGGTGGGTTTGCTGAGTAAAGAGAAGCTCAATCCGGTGGTGCTCTCCGGTGGTGAACAACAACGGGTCGGTATCGCCCGGGCGATTGTACACAAGCCCCAGTTTCTGCTGGCGGATGAGCCGACCGGAAATCTTGACCCTAAGCTTTCAGAAGAGGTGATGCGGTTGTTTCAGCAGTTTAACCAGGTAGGTACCACGGTGCTGATTGCCAGCCACGATCTGGGGCTGATCGCACGGATGCCCCATCGGGTGATAACCCTTAATCAGGGCAGGTTGGTCAGCGATGGAAAATAATCTGCGCCGCAAAGGGGCTGTCCGCGTCGAACCCAATACTAAACGGGATGCCAGGGTTCACCGGGGCGCCGAGCACCATCGTCTGAATGTGGCCGATCGCAGTCGTAGCTATCTGCGTCACCATGCAGAGGTGGCGCGGCAATCCTATTTTTCGCTGCTGGCGCAGCCGCTGACAACCTTTATGACGCTGGCGGTGCTGGCGATCGCCCTGGCATTGCCCGGTGCTCTGTATACCGGGCTGAAAAACATTCAGCAACTGGGAAGTGGCTGGGATGGTGATCCCCGGGTCGCTCTGTATCTGAAACAGAGTGTGACGGAGGCCGAAGCGGAGACTCTCAGTCGCGAGTTGCTGCTGCGTGATGATGTCGCTGCCACGGAGCTGATTACCGCTACCCAGGGGATGCTGGAGTTTAAGTCGATGTCCGGTTTCGGTGATGTGTTTAACTTTCTTGATACTAACCCGCTGCCAGCGGTGGTGATGGTGATGCCCCGGGATCTGTCGGTGGCGTCAGTGCCGCTGCTTCAGACTAAGCTACAGGCATTACCGCAGGTGGATGAAGCGGTGGTGGATATGGCGTGGGTACAGCGGCTGGCGGCCTTTGTGGTGTTGGCTGAACGGGCGGTCTGGGTGCTGGCGGCGCTGTTTGTGATGGCGGTATTGCTGGTGGTGGGCAATACGATCCGGCTTTCCATCGAGAGCCGGCGGGAAGAGATTGTGATCGCCAAGCTGGTGGGAGCCACCGATGCTTATGTCCGTCGTCCCTTCCTCTATGATGGTGTCTGGTTTGGTGTTGCCGGCGGCGTGTTTGCCTGGTTTCTGATTCAGCTCAGCCTGCTGCTGCTGAATGGCCCGGTCGGGCAGTTAGTGTCACTCTACGATAGTCAGTTCGAACTGGCGGGGCTGGGATTTATTGAAACAATCCTGTTACTTCTGATCAGTATACTGTTGGGGTTGTGTGGTGCCTGGCTGGCAGTCGGGCGACATTTGCGACAGATCCAGCCACAGTAATTATGCGTATACCGGTTGCGGTGAATGCTACGGTATAAGACCCAACGGGTCGTTAGCTGTAAGCTTCGAATTGTAAATATAGGTAAAGAGGCTAAACAGTCAGACTTGCCATCTGCTAATGTTGCCGTTATCTTAGTCGGTCCGCTAAACTGGTTATCGAAGGGTAATAGCGTTAATTGTTACCCGGTGCGGGCTTTATATAGCCGGAACTAATCTGGCAGAAGAGTGTCATAGCTGTAACTTATATCGACACCCTTGAAATGAATAAGTAATGAGGTTGAGAAATGGGCAAAAGCCTACGGGTCATTGAAGTATTATCTCCGGGTCAGAATCTGGAGGCGTATATACGTCAGGTGACTGCGATTCCTGTTCTCACGGTAGAAGAGGAGCGCGGACTGGCTGAACGTCTGTATTTCGAGAACGATCTTGAAGCGGCGCGTCAGTTGGTACTCTCTCATATGCGATTTGTGGTCCATGTGGCTAAATCCTACTCCGGTTATGGCCTGTCCCAGGCTGACCTGATTCAGGAAGGCAATGTTGGACTGATGAAAGCCGTTAAGCGGTTTGACCCCACCATGGGGGTTCGTCTGGTCTCCTTTGCGGTGCACTGGATCAAGGCGGAGATGCATGAGTTTATTCTGCGTAACTGGCGCATTGTAAAGGTGGCGACCACCAAAGCGCAGCGTAAGCTGTTCTTTAACCTGCGCAGCAAGAAGAAAAACCTGGGTTGGCTGACCAACGATGAAGTAACCGCGATGGCCGGCGATCTGGGGGTTGATGAGCAGGTAGTGCGGGAGATGGAAGGCCGCATGAGCAGCACCGATATGGCTTTTGATGCGCCGGTGGGTGACGATGATGAGCGTGCTTATCAGTCTCCTGCTTACTTCCTCGAAGACCACAGTCAGGATCCTGCCAGCCAGTTGGAAGATTCTAACTGGGAAGCTGATTCCAATCAGCGTCTGAGCGAAGCGATGGAGCAGCTGGATGAGCGTAGCCGCGATATTCTGGTACAGCGCTGGCTGGGTGAAGAGAAAGCTACCCTGCACGAACTGGCCGCCCGCTATGAAGTGTCTGCCGAGCGGATTCGTCAGTTGGAAAAAAATGCCATGAAAAAAATTAAAACAGCGATGCTGGAAGCCTGATCACTCAGGATTCTGGTGTTGCCGGTTATCAAGCCGCCCTCTGCTGAGCGCGGCTTTTTTATTGCTTATCGCCACCGTTAAGCTTTGTTAGAATAGCCACCTCAATGTTCCGGAAGCTGTTATGTCTGCCCGTTTTGTCATTCTATGCACCGCGCTGAGCGGTTTTATCACCGTTGCCCTGGGAGCCTTTGCCTCGCATATGCTCAGAACACAGCTGAGCGAGCGGTTATATGAAGTGTTGCAAACCGGTATTCAGTATCAGATGTTTCATACCATGGCACTGTTTGGTGTTGGTGTGCTGATGCTGCGTCAGTCCGAACGGGGCCTGCGTCAGACCGCCGTACTGTTTATGGCAGGCATCGTGTTTTTCAGCGGCAGCCTTTATGTACTGGCGCTCTCGGGTCAGCACTGGCTGGGGGCGATAACCCCGGTGGGCGGTGTGCTGTTTCTGGCGGGCTGGTTAAATCTTGGCCGGGTCGCTATCCGGCAGTTAAGTGAATAAAAATGGATCAATCTCAATGCTGATACAGGTAAATGGTGACACTCTGGAGGTTCAGGAAAACACCTCTGTGGCGGGTCTGATCGACACGATGCAACTGGGTGAGCGTCGTGTTGCAGTCGAACTGAACCTGGAGATCGTGCCCCGCAGCCGGCATGCTGAAACCCTGCTGCAGGAAGGCGACCGGGTAGAAGTGGTGCATGCGATTGGTGGCGGCTGACCGGGTCCGACCGTGATGTGTATCTGAGCGAATATTACAGAATTTAACTGGGTAGAGAATAATGTCTGAACAACTGAACGATCCTTTGATTATTGCCGGCCGCAGCTTTCAGTCCCGTCTGCTGATTGGTACCGGAAAATACCGTGACCTGGAAGAGACCCGGCTGGCGATTGAAGCCAGTGGTGCCGAGATTGTCACCGTGGCGGTACGTCGCACCAATATCGGTCAGAATCCGGATGAGCCCAACCTGCTGGATGTGATCTCCCCGGATAAATACACTATTTTGCCGAATACCGCGGGCTGCTTTAATGCCGAAGATGCGGTGCGCACCTGTATGCTGGCCCGTGAACTGATGGACGGGCATGATCTGGTGAAGCTGGAAGTGCTGGGCGATCAGAAAACCCTCTATCCGAACGTAGTGCAAACCATCAAAGCCGCCGATGTGCTGGTGCGGGATGGTTTCAAAGTGATGGTTTATACCAGTGATGATCCGATTGTTGCCAAAGAACTGGAAGCTATCGGCTGTGTTTCTATCATGCCGCTGGGCTCTATGATCGGTTCCGGCCTGGGTATTCTGAATCCACACAACATCAATGTGATTATGGAAGACTGCAAAGTGCCGGTGCTGGTGGATGCCGGTGTTGGTACCGCTTCAGAAGCGGCAGTAGCGATGGAGATGGGCTGTGAAGCCGTGCTGATGAACTCCGCTATTGCCGGTGCCCGCAACCCGATTCTGATGGCTTCGGCGATGCGCAAGGCGGTTGAAGCGGGTCGAGAAGCGTTTCTGGCCGGCCGGATGCCACGGAAGAAATATGCCAGCGCCTCCTCGCCGATGGAAGGCACTATTGTCGGTAAATAATTGATTTAACGATGAGATCGCCGCAAGGCGGTCTCATCAGATGAAAGATTTCAGCAGCCTGATCCGTTGATCAGGCTGCTTTGTTTTAAGTGAGAAGCCAGACCGATGTCAGAAGAGAACAAAACTGAACAGCAGACCCCGGAGCAGTCGACCGGAGAAAAGTATATGCGCACCGTGAAAAGCTTTGTGCTGCGCGCCGGACGGATGACCGAAGGTCAGCAAAAGGCGATGGAGACTCAGTGGCCGCTGATGGGGCTGGAGCCGGATAGCGGCATGCTGGATCTGGCACAGGTGTTCGGCCGGGAAGCCCCGGTGGTGCTGGAGATCGGTTTTGGCATGGGTGATTCGCTGATCGAGATGGCTAAAGCTCAGCCGGAGAACAACTATATCGGTATCGAGGTACATCGCCCGGGTGTTGGCCGCCTGCTGAGTAACGCTGAAAAAGAGGGCCTGACCAATATCCGGGTGTTCTGTCACGACGCAATCGAGGTGCTGGCCAACTGTATCCCCGATGGCAGTCTGAGCACACTGCAACTGTTCTTCCCCGATCCCTGGCATAAGAAAAAGCACCATAAGCGACGCATTGTTCAGCCCGAATTTGCTGAGACCATCCGTAAGAAGCTCAAAGTCGGCGGTGTATTTCATATGGCCACCGACTGGGAAAACTACGCCGAGCATATGATGGAGGTGATGAGTGCGGCACCGGGCTATCGCAACGTTGCCGGTGAAAGCCAGTATTCACCTCAGCCAGAGTGGCGCCCGGTAACCAAGTTCCAGAAGCGGGGCGAACGTCTCGGTCATGGTGTCTGGGACCTGATGTTTGAGCGGATCTAAGGCCGCTGACAGCACTATAGAGTAGCGGAACAGGGCAAGTCTCAACTATCCTCCAGCGCCTTTTTGCATAACGCCATAAGCGCGTCGATGCTGTTCATACGGGTGTAGTTTGGCCGTATGACAAAAACGATCCGGCGGTGTGGCCCCGGTTCCTGCAGATGGATGGCGCTGAGGGACTGATTCTGTTGTGTCAGTTGCTTAAGCGCCATCTGTGGAATCAGGGTTGTGCCGATTCTGCCTTTCACCATCTGTATCAGAGTGTTCAGGCTGGTAGCACCAAAACCATGGTTGGCGGTTTGTGTCGGCAGTTTACACGCGGTGAGAGCGTGATCTTTAAGACAGTGCCCCTCCTTTAGCAGCATCAGATGGCTCTGCGCCAGTTCATTACTGCTAATCTCCTGCTGATCGGTATATTTATCGCCTTTCAGCGCAACCCAGTAGAAATCCTCCTGCCAGAACTCCAGGGTTAACAAACCATCGCACGGGAACGGCATGGCTAAAATAGCGGTATCGATCTCGCCCCGTCTGACCATATCAACCAGCACATGGGACTGTTCCTCGACAATATTCAGCTGGGCGTGAGGGTATTGTGTGCTCAGTAGCGGAAAGACCTCCGGTAGTAAGAACGGCGCAATAGTTGGTATCACCCCGACCGTGATCGGGTAGCTCAGTGGCTGCTGTTGATTCTCTGCAATGGTTTGCAGCTCATTCACCTGAACCATGATGCTGCGTGCCCGCTGCAACACATCCGCGCCCTGCGGGGTCACTAATACTTTCTTGTTGTCCCGCTCAAATATCTGCACACCTAACTGTTTTTCCAGCTCATTCAGCGCAGTGCTCAGCGCTGACTGACTGATATGACAATTTTCTGCGGCTTTCTTGAAGTGCAGTGTTTTCTCTACCGCCAGGGCATAGAGCAGTTGTTTGGTTGAGATCATGGTTGCTTTATCTTCATTAAACGGTTTGTAGTTCTAAATAATAGATCATAAAGATATATTTATTCAATTTTATCTATCAGTGGCTGGCTCATATACTGGGTTCATCTTTTCAACAACCACAAACACTTAAACAGATACCGGAGGCCACCATGGCACTTATCAACACACAGATTAAACCATTCACCGCCAGTGCATTCAAAAAGGGTGAATTTATCGATGTTTCAGAACAGGACCTGCAGGGTAAATGGTCAGTGTTCTTCTTCTACCCAGCTGACTTCACCTTTGTCTGCCCTACCGAACTGGGTGACCTGGCGGATCATTACGCGGAGTTTGAAGCCCGGGGTGTAGAGATCTACTCAGTCTCTACCGATACACACTTCACTCACAAAGCGTGGCACGAATCGTCCGATACTATCGGCAAGATTCAATACACCATGATTGGCGACCCAACCGGTACCCTCACCCGTAATTTTGAGGTGATGCGTGAAGGTCAGGGCCTGGCCGACCGGGGTACCTTTATCGTCGACCCAGAGGGGATCATTCAGGCGATGGAGATCACTGCAGAAGGGATTGGCCGCGATGCCACTGACGTACTGCGCAAGATTAAAGCGGCTCAGTATGTTGCTTCCCACCCGGGTGAAGTGTGCCCGGCAGCCTGGAAAGAGGGTGAGGCTACATTAGCGCCGTCACTTGATCTGGTTGGCAAAATATAACAACCGGTCAGACCGGTTATCCGCAACGCACCGGCTCGGTCGAACCTGAGCCGGTGCAGCGCAGAGATTAATAGGAAACAGGAGTGACCATCGTGTTAACCACAGAAATTTTACAAACAGTTAAAGGTTATACCGCGTTAATGAAAAAGCCGGTGACTTTTGTTCTGCAGACCGGTGCTCACAGCAAACGTCCGGAACTGGTGAGTTTTCTCTCCGATCTGGCGGGTGTGAGCGATAATCTCAGCCTGGAAGAGGCAGACCTGCCGGAGACTTTAAGAAGTCCGGTCAGTTTTCTGTTAAAGGCGGATGGCGAGGACACCGGTATCCGCTTCTCAGGCATTCCGGCGGGCCATGAGTTTAACTCACTGATTCTGGCGATTCTGCACGCTTCGGGAACCGATCTGAAGCTGGATGACAGTATCAGACAGACCATCAGCAGCATTCAGGAAACCCTCCAGTTTGAGGTGTTCATCAGCCTTAGCTGCCACAACTGTCCGGATGTGGTTCAGGCCCTGAATCAGTTTGCCCTGCTGAATCCAAATATCTCTGCGGAGATGATCGACGGTGGGCTCTATCCGGAGATTATTGCCGAGCGGGACATTCAGGGCGTTCCCAGTGTTTACCTGAATGGCGAGCTGTTCGCCAATGGTAAAGTGGATGCGGCGCAACTGATAGAGAAACTGTTACAGCGGGGAGCTTCTCAGGGGCAACCGGCAACGCAGGTGCAAACGCTGCCACTGCAGGATGTCACCGTAATCGGTGGTGGACCTGCCGGGGTCAGTGCGGCGATCTACAGTGCCCGTAAAGGTTTGAAAGTAACATTGATTGCGGATCGTATTGGTGGTCAGGTGAAAGACACCATGGATATTGAAAACCTGATCTCCGTGACCAAAACCACTGGTCCTCAGCTCTCAAACGCCTTGCAAGCACATATGGATGAGTATGATATCAACATCAAAGAGTACCTGAAGGTCACCGATATTAAGCAGGGTGATATTAAAACCGTCTCGCTGAGTTCGGGCGAGCAGATACAGACCAAAGTAATCATCGTGGCCACCGGTGCTAAATGGCGTGAGCTGGGCGTCCCCGGTGAAAAAGAGAATATCGGTAATGGTGTGGCTTACTGCCCTCACTGCGATGGCCCCTTCTTCAAGGGTAAGGATGTGGCGGTTATCGGTGGCGGAAACTCCGGTATCGAAGCAGCTCTCGACCTGTCGGGTATCGTCAACAGCGTCACCGTATTCGAGTTTATGCCAGAGCTGAGAGCCGATAAGGTACTGTTGGAAAAAGCCTACGCTAAAGCCAACATCGAGATACTGAAAAACGTTGCCACCAAAGAGATTGAGGCCACCAACGGTAAAGTCTCAGCGATCAGCTATGTGGATCGGGTGAGCGAGGCCGAGCAGCGCTTAGCACTTGATGGTGTTTTCGTGCAGATCGGCCTGGTACCCAACAGTCAGTTCCTCGACGGGCTGCTTGAGTTGAGCAGAGCAGGTGAAATCATCATTGATGAAAAGTGCCACACCTCAGAAGCGGGAATCTATGCCTGTGGCGATGTCACAACGGTGCCTTACAAGCAGATCATCGTCTCAATGGGCGAGGGCGCTAAAGCATCATTGTCAGCGTTTGAGTTCCTGCTGGCAGAAGGCGAGCAGCTTGACCGGGCCTACGCAGCGCAGAATGAGCAGACAACCTCTGTCGCATAAGCGGATAGACGACTTAGAACCGCACTCTCCAACAACGTTTTAACCGGTCTGATCGGCCGGTTAAAACGCTTTCTGACAAACACAATCTCACAGCACTTCTCGACCTGGACTTTATAGAATAAACAGGGACAGGCATTCTTAAAAGCAATTGTTATGCACCTGCCACCGATATTGAAAAGGCTCAAAATAGATCAGAAAGAATGGCTCAGCAACGTGACGCAATTTGAAATACTCTATCCCAAAAAATTCGCCACAAGCGGCGAGCAGTTCAAGCCGCCGGAGCATTTTAAACGCTCGGCTCAGGGGGTATCGGTCATCAGTTTATAACAGCTGAGGCGGAGAACTGGCTGAAAAACACGGTCGTCAGGGTCGTGTAGCCATCCGAACAGGTTTCTGGCTATCCCATCTCAGAAATAAAACTAAAACTCAAATTCAAAATGAATGGGAAGTGTCTTTTTAGAGGTGCTTGCCCCTGTCTTTTGAACTACTTATTGAAAATTCGTGGGGATACCGCAGTCCCTGCCCTCATTTATCTATCCATTTTGATCTCTCTTCCAAGTCTTAAAAATAGGGATCATTAGCTCAGGAACTACCTCGTATATAGTCTTATTAACGTCCGTCCTACAGGCAGCTTCCATGTTTTTAAAAAATATTTCCTTATCAAAATACTCAATAAATGAATTATTTTTTGTTATTAAATGACCAAATCCAGTAATATATCCAGCGACCCAAGAACGATATATTAAGCTTTGATTCCTGTTATTTTCCAAGGCATATATATAATCGTCGCATGATTTATAACCAACGCCGATAATGCCGAACAAATCTTCGTCTGAATGAGCAATAGCTGACTGCATTATAAAAAATAATACAAATAATCTTATAACTACCATCCTAATAGCCCCTCCTGGAACCTATCAATAGCATCCTCTGCTTTCATATAATTTCCTGTAGTTCTAATTTTCGGGATGAAATGATTTGTTACTGGCCCAATAGTAATGTGAGCTTCCCCCAAAATAACGGACTGATTTATTGAGAGACATGTTTCCTCTCATATTCTACCGGACTGATATAGCCCAGATACGAATGCCTGCGCTGTCGATTGTAAAAGACTTCAATGTACTCAAAAATACTTTGCTTGGCGACTGCTTTGGTCCGGTAATCTTCGTGATCAACCCATTCTGTTTTCAATGTACCAAAGAAGCTCTCCGATCAAGGGGTCTGCGATCAAGGGGTCAAAGTTGTTGGTTTTCGCTCACCCCTTTCTGTACTAGACTGATATACCTCAATTCTTATTTTCTGGAGGTCAGGGATGGCCCGATTACCCAGGGCGGCGTTGCCCGGAATTCCTCAGCATGTGACTCAACGTGGAAATAATCGACAGGCATGCTTCTTTGCAGAAGAGGATTATGCGGTTTATCTGGATCGTTTAAAGCATTATGCAGAACAGTATCAAGTTCTTGTGCATGCCTATGTTCTAATGACCAATCATGTACATCTGTTACTCACCCCGAAAACTAAAGAAGGGGTTAGCTGCTTGATGCAGGCTTTGGGCCGTTACTACGTGCGCTATATCAACCAGAGTTATCGGCGTTCAGGCACTTTATGGGAGGGGCGTTTTAAATCATCTCTGGTCGATAGTGAAAACTATTTTTTAATCGTCAGTCGCTATATCGAGTTGAATCCAGTACGAGCGGGGATGGTTGATTTTCCCGCCGATTATCTCTGGTCCAGTTACCACGCGACTGCACTAGGCAAAGAAATAGCTTTGTTTACACCGCACGATATTTACCTGGCGCTGGGAAGTACTCCTGCAGAACGTCAAACAGCTTATACCGCATTGTTCTCGGGCTTTATCCCTGTACATACGTTAGAAAGTATACGTAATGCTACAAATAAAGCGTGCATATTGGGCGGTGAGCGCTTTAAGGTAGAAATTGAACAGCAGTTAGGACGGCGAGTTCAAGTGGGCTTGCATGGTGGTGATAGGAGGTCTAAGGCCTATCAAGATCAACGACTCTGACCCCTTGATCGAAATAAAATTAAAACCTATATTCAATATGAATGGAAAGCGTGTTTTTTTATGTCTTTTTAAAGGAGCCTGTCCCTGTATTTATTGCGCAGTTTCCATTAACCAATATCCTTATCGTCTAACTTCCCCTGCACCTGAGCTTAGCATAGCTCGGCGCACAATAAATCTGACCCCTTTATCCGGGAATTAGTAATCCGCCAAATAATAAAATCACACCAATAACCAAACCAATAAACCTTTCTCCGTCATTGTTTGAGTCATATTTAATCACTTTGAAAACTAACACCATTTCCCTTTTAGAAACATATGATAAGATCAACCATGCCCCAAAATTAGATATAATGATATTCTCATATAAGCTATCTAGTGGCTTAATCATAAAGAGACTAACATCCAATACTAAAGAAATTACACAAAAAACCACCCAGAATTTCAAATTCATACCTATTGTTTAAATGGTTCAACTAATTCTTGCAGCATATTATCAACATAAGAGCCAGCATAGTAGTACATGGCGTGGTTGGTGGTTTATCCAGCGTGGCGCAAGGGGGGAGTTTCAGTGCTGGATTCTGGTCGGGGGCAATTGCTTCAGGAAGCTCTGCTTTAGGTGACTGGGCTATATCAGTCCGGTAGAATATGAGAGGAAACATGTCTCTCAATAAATCAGTCCGTTATTTTGGGGGAAGCTCAGACCGACCCCTTGATCGACCCGACTGCATGTATGATGAATAATCAGTGTAGAGGTATGAATCCACAATGGTCCGACCCAGATATAGTGAAATAGAAACTATGAAACGTATAATATTTTTTGTCAGTATTTTGTTTTCTTCTGTTGTATTGAGTGATGAAAGTAACAGTATTGATATATGCGAGTTGTCTAAGAAATCAATAAAGCATGAAGAAGCAAGAAGTTATTATATCTATGGGGATTGCTTATATAAAGGTGCGTTCGGACAAAGAGATCCAGAGCAAGCTGTAGAGATGTGGCAGAAAGCAATAATGCTAGGTGATACCCAGGCTGCGCTTTATTTGGGGGTACATTGGACCTTTCTTTCAAAAAAAAGGCACTCGGCTGGGCCATTGCTTTTAAAAATGTCATTGAGAGAAAATAAGCTGAAAGCATCCAGATATCTTGGACTTTACTTCTTGGACGATGGTAGCAGGCTTTATAGTTCGGCACCTGAGTGGGCTTTGTATTACTTAAATAACTCTTATAAAGAAGGGGACTATATATCTGCTTATCTTATAGCCTATGCCGTAGAAAATAAATTATTTAATCAAGATGTTGGTGATGTTTCTGATTGGATTAAGCGAGGTGAAAACCTTGATTCTAATAAGATTGGTTACAATAGAGTTATAGCAGAGCTCAAGGGGCTGGGATTTATAGATGAACGAATAGGTTCAGAGAAATAGGGGATAAATAGGGTCAGAGCCTGTGGTATCCCCGATCGATCAAGGGGTCAGAGTTGTTGATTTTCGCTAGACCCATTTTGCGATCAAGGGGTCAGAGTGAAGCTCCCCCAGTTTAACGGATACTTTTAATTAGCGACAATGTCGTCAAAGGAGTATCTCTATGACCAATCATGTACTCAACCTGAAAACGAAAACAGGGTTAGCTGCTTGATGCAGGCTCTGGGCCGTTACTACGTGCGCTATGGACAGGCACCTTTAAAAAACACGCTTTCCATTCATGTTGAATATGGGTTTTAATTTTATTTCTGAGATGGGATAGCCAGAAACCTGTTCGGATGGCTACACGACCCTGACCGATCAAGGGGTCAGAGTTGTTGATTTTCGCTAGACCCATTTTGCGATCAAGGGGTCAGAGTGAAGCTCCCCCAGTTTAACGGATACTTTTAATTAGCGACAATGTCGTCAAAGGAGTATCTCTATGACCAATCATGTACTCAACCTGAAAACGAAAACAGGGTTAGCTGCTTGATGCAGGCTCTGGGCCGTTACTACGTGCGCTATGGACAGGCACCTTTAAAAAACACGCTTTCCATTCATGTTGAATATGGGTTTTAATTTTATTTCTGAGATGGGATAGCCAGAAACCTGTTCGGATGGCTACACGACCCTGACGACCGTGTTTTTCAGCCAGTTCTCCGCCTCAGCTGTTATAAACTGATGACAGATAGCCCCTGGGCCAAGCGTTTAAAATGCTCCGGCGGCTTGAGCAGATAACCGCTTGCGGGCGATTCTTTTGGGATAGAGCATTTCAAATTGCGTCGCGTTGCTGAGCCATTCTTTCTGATCTATTTTGAGCCTTTTCAATATCGGTGGCAGGTGCATTTGTGCTGTCTGGTGTCTCAACGCCGCACTGAACCCCGCTCATTCACCAGATGGTAGATCACCGGGATCAGCACCAGGCTGACCAGCATGGAGAAACTCAGCCCCCAGATCACCGTGATCGCCAGGGGTTGCAGCATCTCAGCGCCGTCGCCCCAGCCCAGGGCCAGTGGCAGCATGCCGGCGACGGTGCTGAGGGTGGTCATGATGATGGGTCGCAGACGCAGTCTGGCTGCTTCCAGAATCGCGTCGGTGATGTTATTGCCCTGATCCCTGGCCAGCTCGACATATTCGATCAGCAGGATGGCGTTGTTGACTACAATCCCGGTGAGCATGATCATCCCCAGCCACACCGGCATCGACAGTGGCAGGGCCAGCAGCCAGATCCCTGCGGCAACGCCGATGGCGGCAAAGGGTACGCCAAACATGATGATCAGCGGGTTGCGCAGGGATTCATACTGAATCGCCATCACCACAAATACCAGAAACAGCGCCAGGCCGAGTAACAGGCTGGTGAGCTTGCTCTGTTCTTGCAGAATCTTTTCAGATCCCCCGTCATACGCGGTATAGCCCGAAGGCATAATAAAGTTATCCCGTACCTGATTGATGGCGCTCAGGGCTTCTCCCAGGGTGATATCCGGTGCCAGTGAGGCGGATATCTCGACGATACGCATCTGATTATCGCGCTGGATACTGGCAGGAGTTTCTATCAGCTCCAGGCTGGCAACGTCGGAAAGATGTACCGGGGGTGAGGCCCCGGTGCCGGGAAACAGCAGCAGTGTCTCCATCGATTCCGGGGTGTTGAAGTGCTGCTCCGCCAGCCTCAGGCGGATATCGTAAGCGTGGTCATCGGTAATATATTCGCTGATCACTTTACCCTGCAGGGCGATCTGGGTTGCCTCTATCAGGTCTGCCAGCTCGATGCCCAACTGACTGGCGCGCACCCGGTCCAGGGTGATCGACAGTTCATTGAGCTGATCTTCTGCCGAATGGCTCAGGTTGCGCAGTTGTGGCAGTGTCTTCAGCTCTGTTGTCAGCTGTTCGGCCAGAAGGGTCAGGGTTTTATTATCCGGCCCCTGTAATCGCAGGCTGATATCGTCGCTGCCGCTGTTGGTGCGGATGCCCCGGATGCCACGCTGAGTCATGCGTACCGTGAACCCTGCCAACTGTAGTTTGGCGATCTGTTTTTGCAGCCGTTCGATCCACTGATTGCTGGACAGATCCCGCTCGGCGACCGATTTCAGTTGCACGATGACGGTAGAACGGTTGGATTGCTCCCGTTGCGAACGTCCGAATACGGACCCGCCCACCAGGGTAAAGACGGTGTCTGTTTCCGGCTGACTGGCGAACAGTGCTTCCAACTGTTCAACCCGGCTGTTCATCTCGGTCAGGGAGATGCCGGTGTCTGCCGTAACTCTGACGGTTATCCGGCCATCATCCAGTGGCGGCAGGAAGATCTGTTTGCCACTGACAAATACCGGTGCGCTGACTACCAGAGCGGCGATAAAACAGAGCAGGGTGAGCAGGCGATAATGCAGCAGTTTGCTGAGAACCGCGGTATAACTGCGCCGTAATAACTGTAAAAAACGGTCGGTCAGGTGACGTACTCCACCCCCGTTGGTGACTCTTTTGGTGGCCGCGGCAAGGGCTGGCACCAGCGTTAGCGCGATCACCATAGACGCAAAGATCGCCGCCGAGATGGTGATAATCAGCTCCTGAAACAGCAGCCCCGTGAGACCGCCGATAAACAGGAAGGGCAGCACCGCGCAGAGGTTGGTGGAGGTGGAGGCGATAATGGCACTGTTGACCTCGGTGGCCGCGTTATTTGCGGCCGCCAGCGGATGCTCATGATTTTGCTGATGGCGGTTGATGTTTTCCAGCATCACAATGGTGTTATCCACCAGCATACCGATCCCCAACGCCAGCCCTCCCAGTGTCATAATATTGAGGGTCAGACCGCCGAGTCCCATCAAGACACAGGTAAACATGATCGCAATCGGGATGGCACTGCCGATAATCAGGGTATGGCGCAGATTACCGAGGAACAGGTATACCACCGCCATCGCCAGCAGAGCACCACTGATGGCAGCCGTGGCGGCGTTATTAAGGGCCTGCTTAACGTAGATAGACTGATCCGCCACCTGCGTCACGCTAATATCGTCGGGAATGATTTTTTGTTGTGCTAACCATTCCAGCCGCTGTTTGACCTGATCGGCGACATAGGTGGTGTTGGCGGTGGGCTGTTTCTGAATCGATAGTTTGATGCCCTGGACACCATCGGCGCGGATCAGTATTCGTTCATCTTCGGTGCTGAGTCTGACCTCAGCGAGATCCGCCAGGGTCAGTGTGGCATCGCCTCTTCGGGCGACGGGTAACTGGCGTAACTGGTCTAAGGTTATCAGTCGGCCACTGATGCGGCTGTTAATTTCATTACCGGGCATGGTGATCCGCCCCGCCGCCTGATCACCGTTGCCCTCTTTGACCGCCGCGATCAGGGTTTTGTAACTGATATCATAAGCGGCCATCCGTTGCTGATCGGGGATCACATGGACCTCACGAACCACACCGCCGCCGACCTCTGCGGCGGCGACGCCGGGCAGGTTAATCAGCCATTTTGCGATAACATCATCCGACCACTGTCGCAGTGTAGCGCTGTCGCGAATCGGTGAACTGATAACAAACTCCATCACTGGGATCTGCGCCGGGTCTAGCTTGTAGATGACCGGTGAATCGATTGAATCCGGCAGTGTGCGCCGGGCCCGGTCCAGGCGAGTGCTGGCGTCCCGCAGGGCGACATCGATATCTTTGCCATACTCAAACGCCAGGTCGACACTGGTTCTGCCCTGAGTGGTGGTGGACTGTACGTGGATTGCATCTTCAGTGATGGCCAGCTGCTCTTCCAGTTTGCGGGTGACACGATCCTCCATCACTGAAGGCGGCACCCCCATGTCGACCACTCTGACGCGGATCTCCGGGTAGATAATATGGGGCAGCAGATCAACCGCCAGTCGGTTAAGCGCGAAAGCTCCCAGCACAATCACCGCCAGTGCGATCATCACCACCCCGACCGGGTGATGAATAGACCAGTTCGCAAGCCCTCTGGAGTGGCGCATGGATCTTTGTTTCACGGTGCTGAGGTCCCGTTCTGGTTATCAGTCCCCCGGTCAACCACGATCACCTGCATCCCCGCTTTAAGGTTGGTGAACCCGCGGGTGATCACCCGCTCTCCGGGTTGAAGTCCGGCCAGTACCTCAATCTGTTCACCCGCTTTCAGGCCGGTTTGCAGCGGCCGGATCTGAACGTTGTTATCGCTATCGATGATATACACATAGCTGCCGCTGTCAGACTGGCGAAGACTGGCAAACGGCAGCAGCAACACCTGCTGCCGGGCGATCTGGAATTTTACCCGGGCAAATTGCCCCGGCCGGGCACCCTGTGGCGCTGGATTGAGACTGATTTCAAGGGTGCCGCTGCGGGTTGTTGGGTCGATGGTGGGGTAGATGCGGCTGACTTTTCCGGAGACCTCGAAGCTGTTGCTCCGGTTGGCGCTGCGCAACGCATCGATCTCAATATCCACCGGCATATCGGGGATCAGCTGATTCAGCAACAGCTCAGACACATCTACTTTAAGCCGCAAACTGCTCAGATCCGCTAAGGTGAGCAGCAGCGAGGATTTTTCTGCCAGGTTTCCCGGTTCGGTATGACGGGCGGTTACCACACCATCAATCGGTGATTTTATGCGGGTATATCCGAGACGGGTGGCGATCACCTGTTCGTCGGCTTTGGCGACTGCCAGATCAGTCTCTTTCTGGGTCAGCTCTGAACGTGCGGTAAGATTGCGCTTGATCAGCCCGCTGATTCTCTGCAGCTCCTTTTCTGCCTGCTGACGTACTGCCCGGGCCCGCTGTAGTTGGGCACTGAGCAGTTGATCATCAAGGGTGATCAGCAGATCGTCACGCTTTACCGTATCGCCTTCACGGGGCAGGATCTGTTTAACGATCCCCTCTTCCTGATTATAGATATTGATGGTCTGGAACGCTTCAAGGGTGCCGGTACGCACCCGCTCAAGCTCGATATCCACTGGCTGGACTGACAGCACCTCCACCAGATGGGGTTTTGGTATGCGGGCTTTAGCGGATGGCGGCTGATCGCAACCCGCCAGTATCAGGATCGCGCCGAATAAAAGGATATAAGGTTTGCAGAACATGAGCAGAAATCGCCGTCTCAATGAAACTATGAATAACTGTATCTATACCACAGCTTGATTCATGACGGACAGCGATTTCCGGGGGATATAAACAAATTGTTGCGTTATCAGAGCCCCAGATACTGTTTCACAGTATCGAGCAATAACTCAAAAACCCCTGGCTTAACTTTCTTGTGATATTCCACCCGTAACTGATCGACCTCTTTAAGTTGCGATTGCAGTTGAGTAAGGTTGGCATCGGTAGCTGTTGGCAGCCCGCGGACCAGCGTATTAACCTTGTCCAGACCTTCCAGGGAAAGCTGTTTGCGCTCCGGGGAAAACTTGAAGTCACGGGCGGTTTGCAGTTCGGTCAGAAACTGTGTGATCTTGTCGTTGAAAACTGCGGGGTCCCGGGTGTCGATCGCCTGCTTATAGTGCAGTCGCATCTCTTTCATGGTGGGCTTCAGGGGCCCCGCCGACGCGCTGGTGGAAAGTGACAGGCCCAGAAACAGTGCCATAAAAAAAGGTATCAGTGAGAGTTTGCCTAAACTTTTAAAAAACATATCAGATTCCACAACGTCCGGGACAACCTCCACCACTCATACAGGGAGGGGCCTCCGGGTTTTTTAGGGTTTTATTGCTGATCACGCCACCAGTGGTCAGCAGTTTGGTGACCGGCGCGTCAGCGGGGGTTGTGCCCGCCTCAAAGCCGCCGATGTCACAGAGGTCTTGCCAGGTGGATATATCAATGGCCATTGGATGGCGTACTTCAAACACCTCACCGGTGGTTTCACAACGATAATCATAGGTTGGCATAGTGATCTCCTAAACTCTGCAGGCGAGTCCTGTTCGGGGGAGGCACTTTAGCATGGATTCAGCGTTCTGGTTAATCAATCTGCCGGTCGGGCAATACTGGGCCAATAGCAGACTATACTGTGGCTCAGATATCATTTTCGGAGACCGTGATGGCTGATGACTTACTAAAACAGCGTCGTTGTGTACCCTGTGACAGCACGACCCCTGCGCTGACACCTCAGGCCGCTGAGCAGCAGCTGAAGCGCCTGGCGTCCGGCTGGTCGTGCAATGAAGTAGGCACGGAAATTTGCAAAAAGTTCCTCTTTAAAGATTTTTACCACACCATGGCGTTTGTGAATGCGCTGGCCTGGATTGCCCATCAGGAAGATCATCATCCTGACCTGGAGGTGGGATATAATCGCTGTGTGGTGCGTTTCAGCACCCATGCGATCGGCGGATTGTCGATCAACGATTTTATCTGTGCGGCCAAAACCGATGATCTGCAGAGCTGATATACAGAGTGGTTATTCTGTTTTGCTGTAGTTCAGGTTAACGCTGTCAAACTGCAGGCTGACACATTTACAGGCGCACAGATCCGTGCGCAACCCAGGACACACAGATATGAGTATGCGATATCACAGGTTGATGCCGGGGCTGGCTTTAGTGCTGGCCATGACCGGCTGTGCCACACTGGACCGGGAAAGCTGTCTGTCAGCAGACTGGCAACTGATCGGCTTTAATGATGGTGTAGCGGGTCGCGAGGCCAGCCGCCTGGAACAGCATCGGGATGCCTGTAGTGAGTATGGTGTCGTGCCCCGGATGGATCAGTATCTGCAGGGCTATGACCGGGGTGTCCGGCGTTATTGCACCGCCGCCAATGGTTACCGGCAAGCCCGCGCCGGCAAAGCACCCGGTACGGTTTGTCATGCTGAGCAACAACAGGAATTTGCCCGGGGGTTTGAGCTTGGAACGAAAGCGCATCAGCAGGTCGCCCGGTTAGAAAGTGCAAGGCATGAGCTGAGTATTCTGATCTCAGAACAGCGTGCCGATCTGCGTGAGCGTGATGATAAGCGTGAACAGCTGATTATGGAGGGTATCTCTTCTGATACACGGGCGTTTCTGCTATCTGAGATTGATGAACTGGAACATGAGATCCGTTTACGTAATCTACAGATTAAACAACAGCAGCAAGCGGTGCGGATGGAGACCCGCTATCTGCAGGATCTGGAAGCTGATCTGCGAAAGCAGTTGTAAGCTCTTTAGCCGTTAGATTGAGTGTTTTACAGCCAAAAAAAAAGCCCTGCTTAACGCAGGGCGAGTGGCCCGTTTAAAGGCGACGGTGAATATATGATGAGAGTCATATATGAGGGTTAAACCATTAACAATGGCCCCGCTGGAGCCTGATTCAGCGGGACCGGTTGCACTTACATGATTACGAACGATTTTTTGCTGGTCGCATCTCCATAAATTTCTGTTGCTGTTCCGGGGTCAGAATGGCAAACAGCGCTTTTTTTTGCTGTGCACGCATCTGTATCATCTGAGCGGTTTGCTCCTGAGCCTTGCTCACCAGTGCAGCAACCTGCTGGTCATAGTCAGATGCATTGACATCCAGATCTCTCAGTGCCGAGTGCATCTCTCGCATTGCGCCCCGCTGGTCTTTCATCTGACCCTGCTGGTTTTGAAAAAGTTCCTGCATCTGCGTTTTTTGTTCATCGCTCAGGGAGAGCTTGTCCGCCATCATATCCATTCGCCTGGCGGCATGTTTGCCCTCCATCTGCTCATATTTGCCATGGTGCCCTTCCTGGCGATCACCGCAGCGGTCCCAGCCGTCTTTAGCGGATGCCAGGCCTGCGCTCAGCGCGCCGGCACCAATAACTGCGGCGGTAATGCCGATAACAAGTTGTTTACGCATGGTTGTTCTCCTGAAGCATTGCTTGTTTTGATGGCTGCAGTATGACTCTGCCCCCTGCTAAGTTGGGTAAAGGCGGTGTAAAGTTTGGTAAAGGGGATGACAGGCAGATGAAATTCCCCCCGGGCTTGATTACTCTGGCACTATCTGAATAAGGAACGATGTATGAGCGACAACGTTAAACTGCTGCTGGTTGATGACGACCAGGAACTCTGTGAGCTGATAGGGGAATACCTTCAGTCTGAAGGGTTTGATGTCAGCTTTGCTCATAGTGTTGAGCAGGCGCTGCCATTACTGCTGGAGGACGGCAGCTATGATCTGCTGATATTTGACATTATGATGCCGGGGCAGAGTGGCCTTGAACTGTTACAGCAGGTCCGTCCCCGCATCAAAACCCCGGTGATTATGCTGACCGGACGGGGAGAGGATATCGACAGGATCATTGGCCTGGAGATGGGCGCGGATGATTATCTGGGTAAACCCTGTAATCCCCGTGAGCTGGTTGCCCGTATCCGCGCAGTGTTGCGCCGCAGTGGACAGCAACCGGCCGCAGAGGAGAGTACCGATAAGCTGGCGATACATGGCATAGAGCTGGATTGCGGCAAGCGCCAGATGCAGGTGTCTGGAAGCGAACTGGAACTCACCAGTGCCGAATTTAATGTACTGGCAGAACTGATGCGGGCCGCGGGAACGATTGTCAGCAAAGATGAGCTCACCGAGAAGGTTCTGCATCGTAAACTGACCGCTTATGACCGGGCGATCGATGTCCATGTCAGCCGGGTGCGGCAAAAACTGGCGGCGGTGCTGCCGGACAGAGAACTGATTAAAACGGTTCGTGGGGCTGGCTATATGCTGGTCAATGAGTAACGGCATCGCGACACGCGACGAGGGCGACAGAACTGATGGCGATTCGCTGGTATAAACGGCTTTTTCTGAAAATATTTGTCACCGTCTGGCTGACCAGTTTTCTGGTGATCGCGCTGACTGCATTTGTGATTGGTCACCTTTCAGAACAGCGACGTGACCGTGATGTATTCAGCGCCCGGGTGCTGGGGCAGGCGGAGTTGCTGATTGACCGTTATGAACGCGATGGGCGTTTGCCATCCCCGAAAGAGTGGCGCCGTTATCACGATGATGATCATAAAGAACCGCGTTTTTTCCCTACCCGGGTGCAGATTACAGAAGTTAAAACTGGTCTGGTTATCTTTGGTCATGACAATATCAGAGAATATCGTAACCCATTAGTGTTCAATGTTCTGTCAGATACCGGGCGGGAGTACCAGGTGGTGGCCGAGACCCGCATACGTCCAGATCTGGCGGCCAAGCTGTTCGGCTTCTTTCTCTCGGTTCAGGTGGTGTTGTTAATGGTCGTTGCCGGCATTGCGGCCCTGCTGATCAGTTTGATGGTAGTACGTCCGGTGAACCGTTTACGCCAGTACACCCGCGATCTCTATAATGGTGATCTGAGTGCCCGGACCGATGATGATCTGAGTCGGCGGGGAGATGAGATCGGCGAGCTGAGTCGCGAATTTAACCGCATGGCAGAGTATGTCGAACAGACACTGCAATCCAATACCCATCTGCTGCAGGATGTATCCCATGAATTGCGTGCCCCTCTGGCGCGGTTACAGATGGCCGCCGGGCTGGCCGGGCAAAAGATGTCTGAGGCCGATCAGCATTTTATCGAGCGGATTAATCAGGAGTGCGAGCGGATCAACCGGCTGATTGATGAAATTCTCAGTTTGTCCCGACTGGAGCAGATGGAGGTTTCCGATCAGAGCTTTGAGCTGACCCGGGTGATCGATACTCTGGTCGAGGATTTTCGCTTCAGCGCCCCGGATCACCCGCTTGAATGGGCTCCGGTCAATTACCGTATCCGGGGCAACCCTGCGCTGCTGGAACGGGCACTGAGTAATATTCTGGGGAATGCGGTGAAACACACCCCGGCAGACACCGGGATTGTTATTTCGGCGGAACAGACGGCGGGCAACGTTCTGATCCGGGTTAAAGACCGGGGGCCCGGTCTTACTCCGGAGCAGCTGGATAAAATGTTTAAACCTTTTGTTCGCTTTACCGGTCAGCAGAACGGTTATGGGCTGGGTTTAAGTATTGCTCAGCGGGCGGTGCAACTGCTGGGAGGAACGCTTTCAGCTCAAAGCCAGCCAGGAGAAGGACTTGAGCTTTTACTGGTGTTTCCCCGCATCTGAGCCGGGTTTATAGCAGGGCAGTTTCAGGAGTAGTGCTCAAAATGGTATCGATAGGCACCGGGCGGCTTATTGCGTAACCCTGCGCATAATCGACGCCAAGTTGTCTGAGACGCTCCATAATCTCGTCGGTTTCTACGAACTCAGCGATGGTTTCCATCCCCATGATATGGCCGACCTCATTGATTGAGCGCACCATCGCTTCGTCTATCGGATCGGAGATGATGTCCCGCACGAACATTCCATCGATCTTGAGCAGATCTACCGGCAGGTTTTTCAGATAAGCAAATGACGAAAGTCCACTGCCGAAATCATCCAGGGCAAAGCGACAACCGAGGCTTTTCAGCGAACGGATAAATATCTGGGCATCTTTGAGGTTGGCGATTGCCGCAGTTTCTGTGATCTCAAACTTGATCATCCGTGCCGGCACCGCGCTCTGCTCTATACTGCGGATAATGTATCCCAGCAGGGCGTCATCTCCCAATGACTGGCCCGACAGGTTGATCGCCAGACTATCGATATGATCCAGTTGCTCAACATTTTTTGCTATCCACTGCAGAGTGTTGTGAATCACCCAGCGGTCGATCTGAGGCGCAATGTTGTAGCGTTCGGCCGCTGGCAGGAACGCCCCGGGGGCAACCAGATCGCCGGACTCAGACTGCAACCGGATCAGCACTTCATAGGCTGTTTTGTGCTGTTTCTGCAGAGGTACGACGGGCTGAACGTAGAGCCGGAAACTATTGTTGTCCAGCGCGCGGTGGATCTCACTGGCCCACTGTATATACCCTTTGCGAATCAGCTGCTGCTCATCGTTCTCATTGTAGATATGGATCCGGTTGCGGCCCGCATCCTTGGCTGTGGAACAGGCCGTATCGACATCCTGCAGCGCACTGACTGCACTGGAGGTATGCTGATCGATCACCGTTAGACCGGCACTGATCTCAACAGAGAATGTGTGATCTTCCCACTGGAAGCGGAACTGTTTCAGATCGTTCATTATCATCTGTAATACCCGCTCGCCCTGTGCCAGGCTGGCATTTTCCAGCAACAGCAGAAACTCATCGCTGCCGGGACGTGCCAGGGTGTCGCGGCTGCGAAGCTTATCGCGGATCAGGTTGCTGACCTGTCGCAACAGGTCATCCCCGGCCAGATGACCGCAACTGTCATTGATGATCTTGAACTGGTCAATATCGATAAAGCAGAGCACATGGTGGGAGTGATGTTTATCGGCGTGCTCTACGATGCGGGTCAGTTCGTTTTCGAACTGGCGACGGTTTAACAGTCCGGTGAGCGGGTCGTGGGTAGTCTGGAAATTAATCTCATCTGATATTCTGCGAACCTCGGTGATATCTTCCTGTAGCGCGATAAAATGGGTGATCTCGCCAAGATCGTTGGTGATCGGTGAGATGACCTCCTCAGCCCAGTAGTACTCTCCGTTTTTCTTTTTGTTGTGAAACACGCCGCGCCATTCCTGTCCGGACATCAGGGTTTTCCACAGGTCGCTGTAGATCTCTGCGGCCGTTTCTCCTGAGTTCAGCAGCCGGGGGTTTTTGCCGATCACCTCTTCCGGATAATATCCGGTAATATCGGTGAAACGGGGGTTAACATACTCTATCTGGCCACTGACATCGGTGATTACAACGACGTTAGGGCTCTGTTCCACCGCCATTGATAGCTTTTTCAGCGTGTTGGTGGTGGTTTGTTGCTCTGTGGCATCGTTGAATACACCCACCCCGCCATTGATCTGGCCCTGGGCGTCCCGCAGGGGCACAAACTCGGCAATCAGATACATCTTCCGCTGACCTGAAACCGAGATATAGGGGCCTTCGAAACGTCCGATATCTCCCTGTAGTGCATCGCGCAGGGCGGCTAGCAGCTTCTCATCGGTTAGCTTTTCCAGCATGTTGAAGCCAACCAGCACTGCATCTGACGAGCCGACGATATCGGCAAAGCGGTGGTTGATCATGGTGATAACGGCATTCTGGTCATAGTGAAAAATCCCCACGGGTGAGTGCTCAATAATGGAGGTCAGACGCTTTTCACTGGCATGTAGTTGTCGGGTGCGCTCACGAACGCTGATTTCAAGGTTTTTAGCCCAACGACGCTGGTCTGCAGAGAAGACCAGCATCAGTGGAAAGAGTAACAGAAGAAACAGGGACGCAAAGGCGCTTTTTTTCAGAAACTGTTGCTGCAGTAGCGTCTGTATATGGCTGATTTCAATATCCGCAGCGGCGATATAGGGGGTGCCATCGGGGGCGGTTTGGGGGATAAACACGCTGCGAAAGTGTCCCCAGTGATCCTTGATCTCAAGGAATAGTTTCTCCTGGCTATGGCTCAGTTGCTGCAGCCGGGGATCGGCATCGGTATAGGGGAGAAAATAGTAATACAGTTCTTCACCTGCCTTCATCTCCTCATCGGTGACGCTGGCGCTGGTAAAATAGACTTTCTTGTCCCTCAGGATCAGGGTATAGATATAGATGATATCGCTGTGGCGGGTGTAGTCAGATAACTTAACGGTATTGTGCAGGTCTGCTTCAGCGCTGATATCGCCGGGCTTCATGTCGCGATGATGGAAGTTTTCCGGTAGAAACAGCGGCGCTGCCAGGGCGCTGGTGATCAGTTTCTGATCAATCTGTCTGTACAGTTGTGACCGTTCGCTGTTGTAATCCCAGCCAACATACATCAGCACCCCGACAAGATAGGCCAGGATTGCAATGTATACCCTTTTACTGATTTTAAATGTCATGGGTGGATTATAGGTGCTTTTGCAATAGTCATTCAGGTTCTTATACCTGAAACGGGTATAACCCCGGAAGTACTAATATCTCGGTGAGCTCATCCAGGGCTGCCTGAATCTCAACCGGCAGGCATGGGTCGGCCAGGTCTTCAGCGTTTAACTGCTCCCGGTAGTGTTTGTTGATCCAGTTTTTCAGCCGATTGTAGAGGGTGTAATCAAGTATGATGCCCGGATGCACCGCATTTTGCTCGGCCCGACTCAGCGGTACCCTGAGACGCAGACAGGCGGGGCCGCCACCATTATTCATGCTCTGGGTCAGATCGATATACTCCACCGCTGATACCGGGTTATCCCCTGCCATTAACCAATCGATGGCGTGCTGTGCTTCGCTGGAGGCGAGGCAGTTGCTGGGAGCCAGTAACAACATCGACTGTTCGTCAGTGTTATGGGGTGCCCGGATAGAATATTCAGAGAGCTGATCGGGCCGGGCCTGTGTTGATAAGCTGATCAGCTGGCTGTTAAACAGATAGCTTGAGACCGCTTCTTTGACACTGAGCAGCTGCGGACTGATTTCGGTAATAATCAGTGGCTCATCCCGGGAATGGGTGGACTGCTGCCACTGTTGCTGCAGTTGTTGTAATACCTGCCGCTGGTTAACAAAAGCCTCTGCATGCAACATCAGAAAATTGCGGTGACCGACACCGATAACGTCATGATGAAAGACTCCCTGATCAATGGCGTCTGGGTTTTGTTGCGCAATGACAACATGATCGGAGGATAGTTGATGTTGTCGCACCAGTGCTTCGCAGGCTGCGTGGGTTTGTCGGGCAGGGTAGATCTTCGGCAACTGATGGTCATTGCCACGACCATAGACCAGCAGACTGAGTCCCGGCTGGTCATGGGAGGGACAGAGCCGTGTATGGTTAGCCGCTCCCTCATCGGCATAATCCGCCTGGCATGGCAGGGGCGGATGGTGGCAGAAATGGTCCGGGTTATTGAATATCCGCTTTAGCATGGCGGCGCTATAGTCGGTTTCTATGGTCCGGTGGAGAGTGGTGATCAGATTGGCCGGGGTGAAATGGACTCTGCCGTCGGGGCAATCTCTGCTGGCCGACACGGTTGCTGCATTAGCGGCCCACATGGTGGATGCGGAGTAACACGCGGCTAGCAGGTGGGGAGCTTTCTTATAGGCCTGTCCGATGATCTCCGGGGTGGAGCCGCTGAATCCCAGACGCTGCAATGTCTCAACAGCGGGGCGGGGTGCCGGCGGTAAAACCCCCTGCACCTGCCCCAGTTGTACCAGACGCCACATCTTTTCCAGTCCCTGCAGCGCTGCCTGTCGTGGCGAGGCGACCCTGCCACGATGCTGATCAGAGGCGATATTGCCGGGAGACAGGCCGGCATAGTTATGACTTGGGCCGATCAGTCCATCGAAGTTAACTTCCTGATAGTGCATAGACCCTCCGTTCCTCTGCTACAGTTTCAGCCCGGGGCTGAGTTTTTCCGGCAGACAGGGTGAATTGCTTTCGATGGATGCGACCGGATAGGCGCAATAATCGGCAGCGTAATAGGCTGACGGGCGATGGTTGCCACTGATACCACAACCGCCAAAAGGCATCGCGCTGCTGGCGCCGGTCAGCGGACGGTTCCAGTTGACGATACCCGCGCGGATCTGGCGTTGAAACTGCTCATATTGTTCGCGGTCATCGCTGAACAGCCCGGCAGAAAGGCCGTATTGTGTCTGGTTAGCGATGGCGATCGCGGATTCAAAGTTGCGATAGCGGATAACCTGCAACAGCGGCCCGAAATACTCCTGGTCGGGCAGTTCCTCTGCAGCGGTGATATCGATGATAGCCGGCGATAACAGGGTTCCGGCGCTGTTTTGTCGCTGTGCTTCAAGATGGACCGTGGCGCCCGCCTCACTCAACATCTGTTGCGCTGCAAGGATAGAGTCTGCGGCCTGCTTGTTGATCAGGGTGCCCATAAACGGCTGTGGTTTCTCGTTGTAAGCGCCGGTGCGAAATTTACTGCACAGATCAACCAACTGGTCCAGATAGTGGTCACCCCAGCTGGAGGCTGGTAATAGCAGCCGACGGGCACAGGTGCAGCGCTGTCCGGCACTGATAAAGGCCGATATGATGGTGTCATGCAGGGCGGCCTTGAGGTGCTGTACCGGGGTGATCAGCAGGGGGTTATTACCGCCCATCTCCAGTGCCAGAATTTTTTCGGGTTGCCCGCCAAACTGGCGGTGAAGCAACTGACCGGTCACCGCACTACCGGTAAAAAATAGCCCATCGATACCCGGGTTTGAGGCGAGTGCTTTACCGGTGTCACTATCGCCCTGAACCAGGTTCAGCACGCCGTCCGGTAGCTCTGCTTTTTGCCACAGATGTAACATCAGTTCGGCGCAGCGGGGGGTTAACTCGCTGGGTTTGAAGACCACGGTGTTACCCGCCAGCAGCGCTGGCACAATATGGCCATTGGGCAGATGCATAGGGAAGTTGTAGGGGCCGAATATTGCGACTACACCGTGGGGTTTATGCCGCAGCACCAGATCTCCCTGAGGGGTGTGCTCGATTCGGGTCGGGCAGCGCTCTTTATGGGCCCGGATAGAGATGTCGGCTTTACCGATCATCGCGGTGATCTCGGTGCGGCTTTCCCACAGGGGCTTGCCGGTTTCCTGACCGATGGTATCCGCCAGCAGCTCAGCATACTCTTTCAGCAACTCGGTAAAGCGGATGATATAGCTTTGGCGTTGCTCCAGAGTCATGTCACTCCAGCGTGTGGTGGCGTTACGGGCCACTTCAACGGCCTGATTGACCTGCTCTGGTGTGGCGCTATGCCCCTCCCAAATTCGCTCGGCTGATCCCGGGTTCAGTGAATTAAAGCTTGCGCCTTTACCCTGCAGCCAGTGACCGTTTATAAACAGAGATGCGTGTGCTTTCATGGCTTTAGCTCCTGCTCTTTAAGGGCACTACCCGTACTTTGTCACCCTCGCTCACCTGCAGCAGGTGCGCCAGCTCTGCAGTGAGGGTTATTCTGCCTTCGGACGGGGCGATCTCAACCACGGTGCAACGGAAGTTTTGCAATGAGGTATTACTGATCAGAAAGGGCTGTGTATGCTGCTGACAGGGGCCTATATGCACTTCCACATAGCGGCTTTTTCTGACCGCCCGGATATCTTTAAGTTCGCAGGCAAGGGTGGGGCCGGCATCAAAAATATCGATATATTCCTCATAGCGGAAACCTTCGCTTTCCAGTAGTTTCCGTGCAGGTACGGTTTGTTCATGGACCTCACCGATCACCTGTCTGGCCGTTTCTGGCAGCAGGTGAATATAGATCGAGTGCTTAGGCATCAGCTCGGCGATAAACACCTTATTGCCCAGACCGGTGAGATAGTCCGCTTCAGAAAACTCCATACTGAAGAAGTGCCGTCCCAGCCCGTTCCAGAAGGGAGAGAGTCCCTCGGTATCGCTGACACCGCGCATCTCTGCAATGATTTTGCCGGGAAAACGCTCTTTGAATTGCGCCAGAAACAGAAAGCGGCAGCGGGATAGTAAGCCCCCGTTATGACCCTGTCGGTATTCCGGGGTCAGATAGAGCGTGCAAACCTCAGTGCAGCCAGTATAGTCGTTGCAGAGATAGAGGGTCTGAAAGCTATTGTGGACTCCCAGTTCCCTGGAGGCATGCACAACCGTTCCCAGACGGTAGTGGTAGAACGGTTCCCGCAGACCAACGGCGGACTCGATGCCACAGACGCCAACCACTTTGTTGTCCGGTGACGCTTCCAGAACAAACAGGTAACTGGCACCCAGTGGATCTGCTTTGACCTGACTAAAGGCGACTTCAGAAGCGGCGATCTTTGCTTCAAGCAGTTCCCGGTTACAGGGAAGGGAGGTAAAGCCCGGACCGCTGTCCCGGGCCAGTTCACAGAGTCGATCCAGATCGGATGATCTGATTGGGCGAATTATGTTGATATCGTTCATCCCTAATCTCCTCGGTTTACCTGAAAACTGGAGCAAGCCGTCAAACCGCTGACACCGGTTACATTCTGTTTCTGCGCCAGGTGTCGGGTTGTTCTGCCAGCCGCAACAGGATCATTGCACTGAGCTGCGCCCGTTCAACCAGGCTGGGCAGCCGGATAAACTCACTATGGCTGTGAATATGGCCGCCCTGTACCCCCAGGGTATCAACATTGGGCAGCCCGGCTGCGGATAGATTGTTACCGTCACAGCAACCGCCGGTTGACTCCCATGCGAGGGGTACACCCAGTAGCCCGGAGCACTCTGTCACCAGTTGGAACAGTGCCAGGTGGGCCTGGTCCAGCTGTTTTGGCGGGCGACCAAAACTGCCGTGTAGAGTCAGTGATATCCCCTCCTTGCTGTTGATCTGTTGTTGGATAATCTGCAACTGTTGTTGGCACCATTGTTCATCTGCGCTGATGCGGGTGCGAATGTTGAAGCGACAACGGGCCTGATCGGGCACCTGATTGGTGGTCTCACCGCCATCTGCCACGCCGATATTGAGAGTGACACCGTCACGCTGGCCATTCAGCTGATCGACCGCAGTAATAAATTCGGCCATGGCACAGATCGCATTGCGGCCGAGATGGTGTTCCCGGCCGGCATGAGCCGCTACGCCGGTGAAAAGAGCGGTAAAATTGCCGCTGCCTTTGCGCTCACCCGCCAGTTGCCCGTTGGGCAGTGCCGGTTCATAGATCAAGCCCAGGTCATGCTGTTGCGCCTGTTGTGCCAGGATAGCGGCGGAACCGGGGGAGCCGATCTCCTCGTCAGGATTCAGTATAACGGTCCAGCCCAGCTGTTGTGTCAGGGGCGACTGTTCAAAGGCGCTCAGGGCTTCCAGCATAACCAGCAGCCCGCCTTTCATATCACTGACACCGGGCCCCTGCAGCGTTTGGTCATCCAGCCACTGACACCGCTGAAACTCTGAATCAGCCGGGAATACTGTATCCAGATGTCCTGTGAGCAACACTTGTAACGGAGCGTCCGGGCGTTTGCTCAGGATATGCAGATCTCCCAGTCGGTGTTCTTCGGCAGAGCCATCGGCGCGAAGCTGAGTAGAGGCTGCTACGGCGTGCTGCTGATGATGGCAGTTGAGCCGTGCACAAAACATCTTGCTCAGCAGTTCACCAACCTGATTCACGCCGGCCCTGTTGAGGGTGCCGGAATTAATCTGCGCCAGTTTAACCAGGGTTTCGGTTAAGGGGGTCTGGCGTTCGGTGATTGAACTCAGCAGGGCATCCATGATCTTCGCCTAAAAGCCCATCTTGATGGCCAGCATCGCCTGAGCGAGTTGTTGCAGCCCTTTTTTCATCTCCGGATAGGGGATGACCAGCGAGGGGGCAAGCCGCAGTACATCGGGACCGGCGGTCAGCACCAGCACTCCCTGTTCCTGCGCCTGAGTCAGCAGGTCACGTGCTTTTCCCTGCCAGGCCTCCTTCAGTTCACAGCCGATCAGTAACCCCTCGACGCGGATATCGCGAAACAGACCGATCTTCTGGTTGAGTTGCTTGAGTCCGCTGATAAACATCTGCTGGCGTTGCGTAACCCCGGCAAGCAGCGTCGGATCGTTGATCAGCTCCAGGGCTCTGGAGGCCACTGCACAGGCCAGTGGATTGCCTCCATAGGTGCTTCCATGGGTGCCCACAGAGAAACTTGCGGCGATATCGTGAGAGGTTAGCATGGCGCCGATAGGAAACCCGCACCCCAGCGCTTTTGCTGTGGTAAGAATATCCGGGGTTACCTGATAACCCTGATAAGCAAACAGTTTTCCGGTACGCCCCATACCGGTCTGGACCTCATCAAAAATCAGCAGGGCATTATGTTGCGTGCAGAGGGCTCGTAAACCTTCCAGGAACACCGGTTCAGCGGCAATAATGCCTCCTTCTCCCTGAATGGGTTCGACAATAACGGCGCAGGTTTTGTTGGAGATCTGATACTCCACTGCCGCCAGATCATTAAAGGGCAGATGGGTAATATCACCGGGTAGCGGTTCAAACCCTTCGGTGTATTTAGGTTGTCCTCCGGCCGTGACGGTAAACAGGGTGCGCCCGTGAAAGCTGTTTTTAAAAGCGATGATTTCGGTTTTTTCGCTGCTGTAATGTTTTTTGGCGTAGAGACGGGCGAGTTTCAGCGCTGCTTCGTTTGCTTCTGCGCCTGAATTGGCGAACAGTACCCGTTGGGCAAAGGTTGCATCGCACAGCTGTTTGGCCAGCTTCAGTGCCGGTTCGTTGGTCCAGACATTACTCAGGTGCCATAATGTCTGTCCCTGTTCCTGAAGGGTTTTTACCAACTCGGGGTGACAGTGTCCCAACGCATTCACGGCAATACCGCCGGCGAAGTCGATATACTCTTTACCTGACTGATCCCACACCCGTGAACCCGCTCCCCGAACCGGGATTATCTGGCTCGGAGCATAGTTGGGAACCATCACTTCATCAAACATCGTACGGTTGATCATACTCTGGAGAATCCTTTTTACTGAAGAAACGTTTCCCCTAAGTTTAGACGCTGAAACAGATAGAGCAGTACTATTTCAACCGTTTGGGCAAAAAAAAAGCACCCATCGGGTGCCTTTAATCGATAAATTATTCAGTGGCTTATAGCGCGTCAGTGCCTGTTTCACCGGTACGGATGCGGATCGCCTGCTCAAGTGGCGTGACAAATATCTTGCCGTCGCCAATCTTGCCAGTATTTGCTGTTGAGGCGATCGCCTCGATTACCTGATCCACTAAATCATCAGAGATAGCCGCTTCAATTTTCACTTTAGGCAGAAAATCTACAACGTATTCTGCGCCGCGGTAAAGCTCGGTATGACCTTTCTGACGGCCAAAACCTTTAACTTCGGTAACGGTAACGCCCTGAATGCCAATTTCTGACAGAGCTTCACGTACGTCATCCAGTTTGAACGGTTTTATGACCGCACTTACCAGTTTCATCATTACTATCCTCGCTTGGATCTGTTTTTCTGACAGGAGATGCCTGCAGGCCTCAGACGGTGGTAGATCAATATTAGGCCTAGTATAACCAGAATCAATAAGTTAATAAAACGTCAGAAGGGGAGCCAAGGCTCCCCTTTTATGGATATGTTATATCCTGCGGGTAAAATTACTTACCTGAAGTGAACTCAGGGTAAGCTTCCATACCGCATTCAGCAAGATCCACACCTTCGTACTCTTCCTCTTCGCTGACACGGATACCGATAACAGCTTTGAGGATGGCCCAGACGACCAGGCTGGTGACGAAGACCCATGCAAAGATGGTTACTGCACCGATCAACTGGCCACTGAAGCTTACATCGCCGTTGGTAACTGGTACCAGCAGCAGACCCAGCAGACCACAGACACCGTGAACAGAGATCGCACCGACAGGATCATCGATACGCAGCTTGTCCAGAGTGATGATGGCGAAGACTACCAGTACACCACCGATGGCACCGAACAGGGTTGCCTGCAGTGCAGTTGGTGTAGATGGTTCAGCTGTGATTGCTACCAGACCGGCCAGTGCACCGTTCAGCAGCATGGTCAGGTCGGCTTTGCCAAACAGCATGCGGGCAGTGATCAGCGCCGCGATAGAACCACCGGCTGCCGCAGTGTTAGTGTTGAGGAATACCATCGCAACAGAGTGTGCGTTGGCGATATCGCCCAGCTTCAGCACGGAACCACCGTTGAAACCGAACCAGCCCATCCACAGGATAAAGGTACCCAGCGTGGCCAGGGGCAGGTTAGCACCCGGGATAGCGTTAACACCGTTAGCAGTGTATTTGCCTTTACGGGCACCCAGCAGCAGAACACCTGCCAGTGCTGCAGCAGCACCCGCCATGTGCACGATACCAGAACCGGCAAAGTCAGAGAAACCCAGGTCGCCCAGGTTGTACATGCCGAATACGTCAGCACCGTTCCAGGTCCATGCACCTTCCATTGGGTAGATAACACCAGTCATCACCACCGCGAAGGCCAGGAAAGCCCACAGCTTCATCCGCTCGGCAACCGCACCGGAAACGATAGACATGGCGGTAGCAACAAATACGACCTGGAAGAAGAAGTCAGATGCGCCGGAGTAAACCGAGTCGCCATCGAAGCCCGCTTCAGCAGAGTCCGCCAGCACCTGATCAACATCAATCACACCGATAGTGCTCAGGAACAGGTCGCCGTCATACATAATGTGATAACCGCACACCATATACATGACGCAGGCAATCGAGAACAGGGCAACGTTTTTAGTCAGGATCTCGGTGGTGTTCTTAGAACGTACCAGACCTGCTTCCAGCATGGCGAAACCCGCCGCCATCCACATAACTAATGCACCGCACACCAGAAAATAAAAGGTGTCCATCGCATATTGTAATTCAAAAATTTGATTTTCCATCACTTCCCCCTGAAGCAAACGCTTAGAGTTGTTTTTTAGGTTGTAAGTCAGTTTTTACAGTGCGGTATTGCCGGTTTCGCCGGTACGGATCCGGATAACCTCTTCAAGAGGCATCACGAAAATTTTACCGTCGCCGATCTTGCCGGTCTGAGCCGTTTTGCTGATCGCCTCAACTACCTGATCGACGATGCTGTCCTCCACAGCAGCGTCAACCTTTACCTTGGGCAGAAAATCGACAACATATTCTGCGCCGCGGTAGAGTTCGGTGTGGCCCTTTTGACGACCAAAGCCTTTCACCTCGGTGACAGTGATACCCTGTACACCGATTTCGGAAAGTGCTTCGCGCACATCATCCAGTTTGAATGGTTTAATAATTGCTGAGATAAGTTTCATGGGATCTGATCTCCACTAGTAAAACTGTTTTAAAGAGCTACGCTGGTTATCAGCGTAGCGATAAACGGTTGATCCATACTAAGCATTGCACATGCCATAAAGTTATTTATCATTTAAAAACAGTGGCTTATAAGGATTTAGGGGTGTTTTGCTATAGACTTTGGAGGTTTTTGCGCGCTTTCTTGATGAGTCGCTGGTGCACAATTGTTGTGCAGGCACTTTTTTGGTGCGCCGATAGGTATGCATCGGTATGCCGCAACATCCGGGTCGGGATATTGGCCGGTTATTGGTATAGTCTTAACAGAGTTGAACAACCGATATTATTTGGAAATATGAGATATGATTAATCACAAAATACTGGAAGGGATCAGCGAGCAGATCGGCCAGTTATTTGATCAGACCCGGCCCGGTTCGGCAGAATCTGAGATTCGGCAACAGATTAATGCCCTATTGCTGAGCGCGTTCAGGCGGATGGATCTGGTCACCCGGGAGGAGTTTGATGCTCAGAGTGCTGTTTTGGCCCGTAGCCGCGCTAAACTGGAGCAGTTACAGTCAGAGCTTGAACAGCTTGAGAAAAAGGTCGGTCAGACCGTCAATAAACCCTAGTCACAGACCAAGGAAACCCTATGCATCTGCCTATGTATGCCTGCATTCTGCCTGATCTGAGTTATCAGTTTGCGACTCAGGAATATCTGGGCATGATTGGCTGGCAGGGGGATGTGAGCGGCGTGCCACTGTCTCAGGTGCACTCTGAGGAAGCGCTGTTTGAGTTGCGTCATGGGATGATGCTGGCCCGTTCGAAGGGGACCGCAACACTCTCCTGGCAACCGTTTGTAGAGGATCACAATCTCTGGCTACGGCTGGAAATTTTCTGGAACCCGGTTGCCCTGCTCTATACGGTTAATGCGATGCGAACCGGTCAGGCCGCGGGACGCATGCTGTTCCAGGACCCGCAACAGGGGTTGTTCGACTACACCCCGCAGGCGGTTATGTTACTGGATGGGGATAACCGCATCTACCGGGTAAACCCCAGTTTTTCAGAGGTGACCGGTTTCTCTTTTGAAGATGTTGTAGGGCAGGGGCCGGGAATCGTCACCAACCGGGAGATCTCTGCCGAACTGTTCGATCATCTGTGGCAGCAACTGATGCTCAGAGGGTTCTGGGAGGGGGAGTTGTGGAACCAGCACAAAGATGGCCATAGCTATCCGGCCTGGTATTCGCTGATGGCGCGCCGGGATGACAGTGGTGAGATCGATGGCTTTGTGGCTCAGTTTTCCGATATCAGCAGCTCCTATGGCGATCAGAACCGCTATAGTCATGCCAGCTACGATGCCCTGACCGGATTGCCGGATGAGTTTATGCTGCTCGATCAGCTGAATCAGCAGTTGCTGAGAGACAGTCTCGGTCACCGGGGGCGAGGGTTGCTATTATTACAGCTGAACAGCACCGGGGAGGGGAGCGGGGCGCTTATCGCCGCACTGGCTGCCCGGCTCAGCGCCCAGGTGCGGGAAACCGATCTGTTGGCAATGGATCAGGAACATAACTTTGTTTTCGTGCTTGAAGATTGTCCTGATGAGATGACTCTGGAGCAGTTTGCCGATCGGATTGGCGCGCTGCTGCAGGAACCCGTTGATATTGATGGGCAACCTTTTGTGGTTCATCACACGATGGGCGGAGTGCTGGTCGAGAATGGCGGTATCAGTGCTGAACTGATGCTGGACCGGGCCCGGCTGGTGCTGCGTACCCTGGAGAAGCAGCAGGGCTTTCGGCTGTATGATAAGTCACTGGGGAGTGGCACTGTGCTGAGTCGGGATACTCTGAGTCAGGCGGTGTCAGAGGGCTGGTTGCAGCTACGCTTTAATCCGGTTTACTCTTTGCAGGAACATCATCTCGCCGCGGCTGAGGTGTCGCTGGCACTGAACCACCCACAACAGGGAATCTTGTCGCCGGAGCAGTTTATCCCTCAGCTATCCCGTTATGGTTTACTGCAGGATTATCATCAGCAACTGGAGCGTCAGTTGCTGCCAATGATCAAACTCTGGAGCGGCTTTGAACAGTTTCATAATCTCTGTATCAGGTTGCAGGATGAGGAGCTTTTTTCTGTAGCAGTGATCGAGCATCTGATCCGGCAGATGGTTAAGGTGGGCATACCGCCCCAGCGGCTGATGATCATTTTAAATTTTGTCCAGCTGCAACTGTTTCCCGATGAGATCGAGGAGCTGAAAGCCCACGGGGTACTGATACTGCTGGATCCACAGCAGCACTCACTCGGACGTTTATCGCCGCAGCTGTTTCCCGATATGTTGCTGCTCAACGCAGGACTGGTGGAGCAGCAGATGCGTGATGATCGCTATATCCGTGATGTCGAGACACTGATCTCTATGGCGCGGCAGAATGATCTGGAGGTGATGGCGGAGGGGGTTCGCACCACCGGACAGATGACCCGGTTAACACAGCAGGGTTGTGTGCGCATGAGTGGTAAATATGTTGGACGTGATCTGACCCTGGAGCAGTTGGTCGAACGGTTAGATCTGGAACACTGAAGCAGGGCTTGGCAATAACAAGCCTGTTAAACCAATATCCAGGGATGGATTCGTATGGCATTGGCAATAGTTCACACCCGGGCGCAGCTCGGTATTCAATCACCACCGGTAGCGGTGGAAGTTCATCTGTCGGGCGGTCTGCCCAGCTTTTCCATTGTGGGGATGCCCGAAACCGGGGTAAAGGAGAGTCGCGAGCGGGTTCGCAGCTCGCTGCTTAACTGCGGCTTTGAGTTCCCGGCCCGGCGTATCACTGTCAATCTGGCACCCGCAGACCTGCCGAAAGAGGGTGGGCGTTACGACCTGGCGATAGCCATAGGCATTCTGATTGCCAGCGGACAGTTGCCGCAAAACAGTGCAGATGGTTTTGAGTTTCTGGCGGAGCTGGCGCTATCGGGTGAGCTGCGGCCGGTTTCGGGCGTCTTGCCGGTGGCGATGAGTTGTCGCAATGCTGGCCGGAGTTTGTGGCTGGCATCGGAAAATGTTGAGGAAGCCGGGTTGGTGAGTGGCTTGCATCTTTTTAGTGCAGGGTCTCTGCTGGAGGTCAGCAACCATCTGGCAGCGGCCTCTCTGATCACACCGGCGCTGGCTTCAGGGTGGCAGGCTGAAGCGGTTCAGGGGGCGGATATGTCTGATGTGCGCGGCCAGTATCAGGCAAAAAGAGCATTGGAAATTGCCGCCGGAGGTGGGCATAACCTGTTGTTGTGCGGGCCGCCGGGCAGTGGTAAAAGCATGCTGGCCAGCCGCTTACCCGGTATTCTGCCCCCTTTGGAGCAGGACGAACGCCTGGAGATTGCGGCGATCTACTCGATTGCCGGGATACAGGAGAAAAGCCTGTTTGCTGGGGTCCGCCCATTTCGCACCCCGCATCACACCGCGTCCGCTGTGGCGCTGGTGGGCGGTGGTAGTAATCCCCGGCCAGGAGAGATCTCCCTGGCCCATCAGGGGGTGTTGTTTCTGGATGAGCTGCCTGAATACAGCCGTCAGGTGTTGGAGGTGATGCGCGAGCCGCTGGAGTCGGGGGAGATCAACATCTCCCGTGCCGCCCTGCAAACCCGCTTTCCTGCCCGGTTTCAGCTGGTTGCCGCGATGAATCCCTGTCCCTGTGGTTATCGGGGAGATCAGAGTGGCCGGTGTCGCTGTAGCCCGGATCAGGTGCAGCGCTATCAGGCAAAAATATCGGGACCGTTATTAGACCGGATCGACCTGCAGAGTTGGGTGCCGGGACTGACTCCCGAGCAACTGATGGGGCCGGCTGAAACCAGTGAGTGCAGCAGCGCTATCAGAGCGCGGGTCGTTAGTGCCCGGGCTGTTCAGCAGCAGCGACAGGGGTGTATTAATGATCAGCTCAGCGTTAAGGAGCTGGAGCAGTATTGCCAACTGGGCACAGAGCAGCAACGTTTGCTGATGCAGGCAATGGATAAGATGGGGTTGTCAGCCCGGGCAACGCATCGGGTATTGAAGGTATCAAGAACCATTGCGGATCTGCAGGGGGAGGCGCAGATCAGTAACGCAGCGCTTCTGGAAGCTATTGGTTTGCGGCGTTCTCCGCTGTGAGTTGATAACCGTTTTGCAGCAGATCTTTAAATTCAGCGAACGGTACCGGTTTGCTGTAAAGGTATCCCTGTGCCTGATGGCAACCAAAGCTGGCAAGGAAGTTCAGTTGCTGGAGGGTCTCAACCCCCTCAGCAATGATCTCTTTATTGAGACTGTAGGCCAGACGGATAAGGGCTTTGACAATCTCCCGGTCATCCGGGTTGTTATTGACACCCGAAACAAACGAACGGTCAATTTTCAGGCTGCCGATAGGCAGTTTTTGTAACAGAGAAAAGGAGGAATAGCCGGTACCAAAGTCATCCAGTGAAAAGTTGATACCCAGCTTATGTAACTCCTCAATACCTTCGCGAACATGCAACTCGTTATTAAACAGGGCCGATTCGGTAAGCTCAAATTCCAGTACCGAGGTATCGATAGCGTATTTTTCAATCAGTCGCTGAATCGTCCGGCAGAGATAACTGTCCTGAAACTGCCTGAAAGACAGGTTGATACTCAGGCTTTTTATCGTCAGTCCGCTCGCCAGGAGTCGTTGCATATCCTCCCCTGCCTGCTGGATCACCCAGTAACCGATCGGCACGATCAGCCCGGTACGTTCGGCGGTAGGGATAAACATATCCGGAAAGATCAGTCCCCGTTGCGGGTGTTGCCAGCGGATCAGGCCTTCAGCACCGATGATCTTACCGGACAGAATATCAACCCGGGGCTGATAGAACAGTTCGAACTCGTTTCGTCGGATAGCGTTGATCAGCTCGGGTTCTATATTGTGATGGGGGTCCTGTTCGAAACTGCTTTGCGGGTCGAAAATAATATAGCTGCAACTGCTCGTTTCTTTAGCCTTGATCCTCGCCTGCGTAGCCTGATGGATCAGTGTATCCGCTTCGCAACTGTGTTCCGGGGCCAGTGCAACGCCGATGCTGCAGGGCAAAATAATTTCCAGCTCATGATAGTTGTATGGCTCAGTCAGACGGTGCAACAGCTGGATGCACAGCTGTGTGACATGCTGGGCCAGGCTGACATCGTCAGGCGTCTCCAGCAGCAGGATAAACTCGTCATTTCCCTGGCGCGAGATCAGCCCCGGCGCCAGTTCCGAAAGGCGCTGACTCATCTCTTTAACGACAACGTCACCGGCGGAATAGCCATTGATTGTGTTAAAGCGTCGGAAGCCATCCAGGTCAACATTGATCAGCGCAAAATGTTTTCCCGATCCGCCTTTTCGCAGGGCTCTCAGCCGTTCCGAAAACTCCTGATAAAATTGCTGCCGGTTCATCATGCCGGTCAGCGGGTCCAGTTGTGTCAGGCGCTCAATCTCTGAATAGTACTGGCAGATTTTAAGGTTATAGCGCAGCAATCGCTGTAATACTTCATCGGTCAGGGTATTGGTGGAGATATAGTCGCTGGCCCGCCAGAGCATCGATTCATCGATACGTTCAGGAGTCAGGTTCTGATCAAACAGGATGACTGGAATATGGGGGTACTGCTGACGCAGGTAGTGCAGCTCAGAGAGCGCGTTGGTATCGGTAAAACAGGTGTGCAGGAAAATCAGATGGGTATCTGTCTGTTCCAGCCGTTCGGTGGCCTGATCAAAGCTGCATTGCTGTACCTGGCATTGCTGCTGTTGCAGACGGTTCACGATCGCTGAGGTATCAACGCCGCAACTATCAACAATCAGACACTCCGTACGCGCTGGATTACGGCTGGCTACAGATAACATATCGAATCTACTACTAGAGAGTAAACGACCATGTTTATTCCCGCTGTTTACTACTGATAAGACAATTCATTCCATGCGATAATTGTCCCCCTGTAAGCGCATTAAGAGTAGCACGTCAATTTCTCTAATTAAACAGTTGTTTGAGTACTTTGTGTTTTAAAACAATGAATTACAGCGGATTTTGTGGGTTTTTGCGGCAAGTTAACATTACTCTATCGGCCGTATATGAACAAAACTTTAGCAGTCAGAGTAACTATTTATAATGTCGAGACTTAATCCCAAACAGCGAGAAGCGGTGGATTATATCAGTGGGCCAATGCTGGTGCTTGCCGGGGCCGGCTCGGGTAAGACCAGTGTTATCACCCGTAAAATTGCTTACCTGATCGAAAGCTGCGGTATCAAAGCGCATAACATCGCTGCCGTGACCTTCACCAATAAGGCCTCGCGGGAGATGAAAGAGCGGGTTAATGCTCTGGTTAAAGGAAATGCCACCCGGGGACTGACCGTTTCAACCTTTCACAACCTGGGGCTGAATATTATACGCAAAGAGCATAAAACCCTGGGATTTAAGGCCGGCTTCTCACTGTTTGATGATCAGGACAGCAAGGCATTACTGAAAAGCCTGCTGTTACATCACAACGAAGAAACCGATCAACTGGACTTTATTCAGAGCACTATCTCAAACTGGAAGAACGATATGCTGGGGCCGGAGCAGGCTCTGGCTAAAGCTGAAGGCCCTGCAGATGTGCTGGCGGCGAGGGCGTATGAGGCCTATCAGAAGAGCCTGAAAGCCTATAATGCGGTGGACTTTGATGATCTGATTCTGCTACCGGTGCAGTTGTTCATGAATCACGGAGCGATTCTGGAGCGCTGGCAGCAGAAGATTCGTTATCTGTTAGTGGATGAGTATCAGGATACCAACATTACCCAGTATCTGCTGGTTAAGATGCTGGTGGGTACACGGGGGATGCTGACGGTGGTGGGTGATGATGATCAGTCTATCTACTCGTGGCGTGGCGCCCGGCCAGAAAACCTGGTGCAGTTACAGCACGATTTTCCTTCACTGAAAGTGGTCAAGCTTGAGCAGAATTACCGTTCCACCGGACGTATTCTTAAAGCAGCAAACACGGTGATCTCGAATAACCCCCACGTGTTCGACAAAACCCTGTGGAGTGATATGGGGTTTGGCGATCCGATCCGGGTGGTCTTTACCCGCAATGAAGATGCTGAATGTGAACGGATCGCCACAGAGATTCTGGATCTGCATCTGCGTAAGCGCTATCAGTTCAAGGATTTCGCGATTCTCTATCGCGGTAATCATCAGGCCCGTTTGCTGGAGCTGAAACTACAGAGCTATCAGGTACCCTATAAACTCAGTGGTGGCACCTCATTCTTCGCCCGCGCAGAGATTAAGGATATCATGTCTTACATGAAGGTGTTGGTGAACCCGGATGACGATAACGCATTTCTGAGAATTATCAATCTACCCCGCCGGGAGATCGGTCATACCACATTGCAGGGCTTGGGTGAATACGCCTCTGAACGACACTGCAGTCTGTTCAATGCCTGCAGTGAGCTGGGTCTGGAGCAGGTATTAAAACCCGCCCAGGTGGAGCGGTTGCAGCGCTTTAAGAACTGGCTCGAAGGGATCTATCAGCAGTGTGAACGGGGGGATCCTATCGATGCGATTCGCAAGATGATAGAGGATATCGATTTTGCGGGCTGGATCGCTCAGAACAGTTCCAGTGAAGCGGTTGCTGAACGGCGCATGCAAAACGTCTGGATTCTGGTTGATTCGCTCCGCAATACCCTGGAGCGTTTGCAGGAGGATGATCCTGAGGCGGGTATTCGGGAGGCGATCGCCCGACTGGTGCTGATGGATATTATGGAGCGTCAGGAAGAGGAAGATGATTCTGACCGGGTGCAGCTGATGACGCTGCACGCCTCCAAGGGGCTGGAGTTTAACCATGTTTATCTGATGGGGATGGAGGAAGAGATTCTCCCTCACCGCAACAGCATCGAAAATGGCGATATCGAAGAGGAACGGCGACTGGCGTATGTGGGTATCACCCGGGCAAAGCAGACGCTGACAATGACGCTGGCGCGAAAGCGAAAACAGTTTGGTGAACTGATCGATTGTCAGCCCAGTCGTTTTCTTGATGAGCTGCCCGAGGATGATCTGGTTTATGAAGGCCGGGGCGAGGTGTGCGAAGTCACCAATAAAGCGCGGGGCAATGCGACCCTGAGTGGGTTGCGGGGATTATTGGATGATCTTTAAGTAATAAAAAAGGCCGCATCAGCGGCCTTTTTCAGATTAAACATGGGGTGTTCAGTTTATTTGGCACTGTCTACCATATACTGAACAGCCGCTTTGATCTCTTCGTCAGAACAGGTGCCGCAGGTGCCGCGTGGGGGCATAGCGTTGAAACCATTCAGAGCACTGTGCAGCAGTGTTTCCATGCCTTTAGCACCACGGTCAGCCCAGTCGCTGGTACCAAACTTAGGCGCATTCAGTACGCCAGACGCGTGGCATGCAGAACAGCTGGCAGTGTACACTTCAGATCCGGAGCGGGCACCGGCGGCAGCTGCAGGTGCAGCGGCACCACCACAGTCATCACCTTCTACACAGACAGAACCCACTTTGGCAATACGTTCTGCTATCGCATCGTTATCAGTGTTGGCTATAGCCGAGGTGGCCAGAAAACCCAGTGCTACAGCAAACAGGGCAGAAATAGCTTTGGCAGCAAATTTACTCACAGTCACGACCTCATCATCGCTAATTTTAAAAAAGGTAGCTGTCGGGTGCCCTCAATGGGCCTGTTACAGCGTTTAGAAATAATAATTCGGCCGGGATTATAGCGGTAAATAGACACAACGAAAATGGTTGAGGTCATGATCGGGACTAATTAATTAGTAACGAACCGCTGAAAAGGGTCAAAGATGCCCGGTTTGGCTATCATTTTGGGTAGTGAAAGTGCTTTTGTTGTTGCCTCATGGCGACGTTGGCGCTATGTTGTTGCACAATAAATTCCAACTTTAACTTCGCAGGACTGCAAGCCAGTCAGTTGTCGCATGACTTACGATACCGTAAAAGGACTTATTATGGTAACTGGTGCCTCTTTATTATGCTTTGATCGCTATCGAAGCTGCCGGTTTGCTGGGTTATTATGATGACCCCACGTCCGATATTGTCCGTTACCGGCAGGCTGCACCGTTTATTTGTCACTTCAGTCGCGGTGGTGTTGCTGATTACCGGGCTGGTGGTAATGAGCGTTGAGTTTTATAACCATCGCGCCCAGTTGATCGACAGAGCCCACGTTTTTTCCGGGCTGACCTCCCCTCAGCTTGCCCAGGTGGTGCTGACCGAATCGCCGATGCTGGCGACCCTGCTATTGGAAAGTTATTTCTCAGAACCCAATCTGCTGGGTATCTATGTGTATCGCAATGATGGTTCAGAGCTGGTTAAACTGACCAAGCCGGGACTGGCCCAGTCTCTGCCTACCCCCTCGCATGAACTTCGGGCTCAGCTCGAGGCGTCCTATAAAATCGGCTTCGAACTGCTTGATTACAGCGTTCCGTTGAGAGTGAAAGACAAACTGGTGGGGCAGCTATATCTGCAATATAGCCTGGATGCTGTTAAGCGGCAGTTACTGATCTATCTGTTGTTTGGTACGGCTCTGTACTGCTTCTCTCTGCTCGGCGTGTATCTGTTGTCGAAGCGAATCCAGCGGGGGATTTCTGAACCTGTGGATAAAATAATTGATGCAATGGAGCAGGTGACCGTGCATCAGAACTTCGCCCTGAAGATCCCCGAAGATGATAAGCCAGGGGAGCTTCATGCCCTGATCAGTGGCTTTAACCGTATGCTGGGGCAGATTAACCGCAATGCCAAAGAGCTGAAATCTCATCAGGCTGCGATTGAACAGCATGTCTACTTTGACCCGCTCACGGGGCTGGCAAACCGGCGGTTGCTGATGCAGAGCATGGAGCAGGAAGTGCTACGGGCGAAGCGTTCCGAGCAGATCGGCGCGCTGCTATACATGGATCTGGATCACTTTAAAACCATCAATGACTCGCTGGGACATAGTGTGGGCGACGCAGTGCTCAACAGTGTTTCATCCCGTATACGTAAAGCGGTCAGAGAGGCTGATACCCCTGCCCGGCTAGGCGGCGATGAGTTTGTTGTTTTACTGCCAGAACTGGGAACCAGTGAGTCTACCGCCAGCCACAACGCGCTGAGTGTGGCTGAAAAAGTGCGTCAGGCTATCTCTTCGGTGCATCAGATTGATGGTCGCGCACTGCATGTGACACCGAGTATCGGTATCGCTCTGTTCGATGGCCAGAATGATGAGTTTGAAAACCTGATTATGCAGGCAGATCTGGCGATGTACCGGGCCAAGGAAGAGGGGCGCAACCGGGTTCAGTTTTTCCTCGAACAGATGCAGCACAACGCCGATCACCGGCAGCAGATAGAGGAAAGTCTGCGGCAAGCGATCGAAAATGACCTGCTGTATATCTGTTATCAGCCTCTGGTCCGGGGGAATGGCAAGATTGTCGGGGCAGAAGCATTAGTGCGCTGGTCTGATGGCGAAAAGGGGCTGGTTAATCCCGCTTCATTTATTCCTATCGCCGAAATGACCGATCTGATCTGTTGCTTAGGCCAATGGGTCCTGACTGAGGTCTGTCAGCAGATGGCCACCTGGGAAAAGCAGGGTAAGAAACTGGTGGTATCGGTCAATATCAGTCCACGTGAGTTTGAACAGAATGATTTTGTTGAGAAAGTTCAGGAAATTATTCTTAACAGTGGTGTCAGGGCTGAATATCTGGTGTTTGAGCTGACCGAGGGGGTGCTGTTAAACAATATTGAAGCCGTGCGCGTAAAAATGCAACGGCTTGCCAAGCTGGGGATCCGTTTTGCGCTGGATGATTTTGGTACCGGGTATTCTTCATTACAGTATCTGAAGCAACTGCCCCTGAACACCCTGAAAATTGATCAGTCCTTTGTCCAGGACATCACCACCGACAGCAATGATGCTGCGATAGTGTCAACGATTATAGCGATGGCCCGCACCCTGGGCATCGATGTGGTGGCTGAAGGGGTTGAAAAGCAGGAGGAGCTGGATTTCCTCGAGCATTGGGGCTGTCAGTTGTTTCAGGGGTATTATTTCAGTCGGGCAATGAAAGCAAAACGTATGGGTAGCCTGATACCATCGGCAGGCAAAGAGCAACTGCGGGAAGCGCAGATAATCCCTTTCAAGAAACATCAGTTTAGCAAATGAATAGTGACTATAATCAGGTTACTCCTCTACGGAAATGCTGCCATAACGGAATCGCTGAAAAATTCACTTTAGCAATAGACAGTACTCTGTTAGATCGGTAATATACCGCCCTCATCATCACTGATGAACTGCGCGCCTGTAGCTCAGCTGGATAGAGTAGCAGGTTCCGATCCTGTTGGTCGGGGGTTCGAATCCCTCCAGGCGCGCCACTATATTGCGAGTTCTACTTGCTATAAATTCGCACAAGACTCCGTTTCGGGCATTTGCCTGGAGGGCAAGGCGAAGCCAGGTAATCCCGCTTATCACAGTGCCGGTATAGCTCAGTTGGTAGAGCAACTGACTTGTAATCAGTAGGTCCCGAGTTCGACTCTTGGTGCCGGCACCATTTCTTCCCTTCTTACAACATCCAAAATTGCTTTATACCGTCTCCGGAGGATTGCCTCATAGAGTGTTGTGTTTTCGTTCGAGTCTCTCTTCAAACCTATTGTTTTACGCTGCCTATTAAGCTTGAATAAGTTACCTAACAGGATGTTGATGTTTAATTGGTCAGGAGATTACTGTGAGAGTTCTAAGGTGGTGGTATCGAAGAAATAAGATGTTCATCTTATTTGTAATGTGGGTAATGGCGGCTTACTTCGTGCCTGCTGCGTTCCTTAAAGACACTGTATTAGTATTGAATGTCAGTGGTTATATTCTTCAGATTTCAGGTCTAATGACAACTATCGGGGGGTTGTTGAGTATATGGAAGGCATATGAAGTAAATAGTCCATATGAACTCATCGTAAGATTTTTCAGTTTTAAGATGCCAGCTATGAAGTCGGGATCTGGCAAATTGTTTACAGTTGAACAGACGGTATTAGATTTAAGTCCTATAAAGCTAGAAGAGTGTGAAGATCGAGTTGAAAGACTGGAAAGGAACATAGAAAAAATAGTTGATAGCATTAATAATGACCGCTTTACAATGCGTTACTTAATGGAGACCCACAAAAGGATTGATAAAAAGATACAAAAAGATGTTCTTTCTAAAGTAGGGGAGCTTCATCGCAGATCTGAAAAAATTAATCTTCATGGTTCCGGCATGACTCTTACTGGCTTACTCTGGGTTGGTATCGGAATTACTCAGGCTGCAGTCGCTGCTTACTTGTCTTTAATGCTCTGATTTCTCCTCATCGTGACCCTGTACATAGAATTGTGTAACTGCCTATCATAGAGCCAGTAATGGCTAAGGATAGGCAACATGGATAAGAAACAACTCGAAGCCTTCGCTCGCGAAGCGGCCAAAAGCATTAAAACCGAAAGTGATCTCAATGATTTTCGGCGGATGCTAACCAAAGTCACCGTTGAAACGGCCCTCAATGCCGAACTGGATGAACATCTGGGTTATGACAGGCATGGTAAAAGCCCCTCAGACAACAGCTGTAATGGATACTCCAGCAAGACCTTACGTACCGAAGACGGACAGTTCGAGATTGATGCTCCGCGGGATCGGGATGGCAGCTTTCAACCGAAGCTAGTCAGAAAGCAACAGACTCGCTTCACGTCGATGGACGACAAAATTCTAAGCCTGTACGCCAAGGGCATGACTACCCGCGAGATCGTCGCCACCTTCAAGGAAATGTACGATGCGGATGTCTCTGCCAGCCTCATATCCAAGGTCACGGACGCTGTGCTGGAACAGGTGATTGAATGGCAGTCGCGGCCTCTGGATGAGGTGTATCCCATTGTCTACCTGGACTGCATCGTCATCAAAATTCGTCAGGACAAGCAGGTCATCAACAAGGCGGTTTATCTTGCTCTGGGGGTTAATCTGGAGGGCCACAAAGAATTACTGGGCCTTTGGCTTTCTGAGAATGAGGGTGCTAAGTTCTGGCTGAACGTGCTCACGGAGCTTCAAAACCGTGGGATCAAAGACATCCTGATCGCCTGTGTCGATGGTCTGAAAGGCTTTCCCGATGCGATTAATACAGCTTTCCCCAACACACAGATCCAGCTCTGTATCGTCCATATGGTTCGCAATTCGGTCAAGTACGTCCCGTGGAAGGACTACAAAGCCGTCACGGCTGATCTCAAGCAAATCTATCAGTCAGTCACGGAAGAGGAAGCCCTGAAAGCGCTGGAGCAGTTCTCTGATCGCTGGGACGATAAATACCCGCAGATCAGCCGTTCATGGCACTCTCATTGGGAGAATCTGAATACATTGTTCAATTACCCTCAGGACATACGTAAGGCAATCTATACGACCAACGCGATCGAGTCTCTCAACAGCGTTATTCGTAAGGCGATCAAGAAGAGGAAACTGTTTCCAACGGATGACTCAGCACGAAAGGTGATCTATCTGGCGATTCAGGATGCCTCCCAAAAATGGACAATGCCCATTAGAAACTGGAAGGCAGCACTAAACCGTTTTATGATTGAATTTGAAGACCGCTTAAAGGATTACATTTAAACCCAGGCAGTTACACAGAATCATTTACAGGGTCCACTAACCGTTTTATGATTGAATTTGAAGACCGCTTAAAGGATTACATTTAAACTCAGGCAGTTACATAGAATCATTTACAGGGTCGTCATGTGTGTTTTCGCAAAATGCACCCTTCTATTAAGAGAGGGGCTTTGTGATTTTTTTCTGATCGATTAAGTCTAAATATTCGCTGTGAATTAGCTTGCCTAGCTTGGTCTGATGATCAAAAGTATAAATATGTTCTGTAGGGCTATCTGCACATCTACCTATGAGCCTACCAGACAAACTACCTCTACCTTTTTCAACATCAACTTTGCTTTTACAGATTAGGCATTCGCCTACATAAGAGACTATTCGGAACTGTCTGACAGGCTTGCCATTTTTATGCTTTTCTCTGGTGCGAATGTACTCCAGCTGTGTTGAGTAATTCCTGCTTGGGGATAGGTAAACCGGTGCAATAATAATTCGATTCATGACTGCGAAGTACATAGGTGAAAAAAGTGAATATAGTGCTCCTACTATGATTGCAATATCGATAGCTGAGCTCAATATGCCGAAAGTTGTTGTTTGAACACGTATCAAATATAGCCCAACCATAAGTGTTAATATGGCCAAGATAATTGCTAACATTACTGTTCCTAGAATCATGTATAGCTTAAAGCCTTTAGCTATCATGCCATCGACAAATCGAATGAATGGATTAGTCGTCTCACTCGTTTCGGAGGTATAGCTTATAAATCCTCTGGGCAGGGTAGTTTTATCTACAGCGGTGCTCTCAGTCACCGGATGAGGTTTTATTAGATACTTCGTGACATTACCGGCACCTCCTCCCATTTCACCTCGCTCAATGATTGGGAAATACTTCAAGCTTCTATCAACAGCATCCTGATTTAGCCTTTCGTAATGTAACGGCCACTTTTCAATCGCATCCTTAAGATATTTCTTGAGGCGTTTGCCATCATCACTTACATCCTCTTCGGTTTGTAAGTCTCGCCAAGAGAAAATGACTGATCCACTATCATCTTTGGGTGCACTTTCAGAGCTGGCAAACTCAAATATCTGCTTTAGGACTCTGTATGCGTTAGTTCCACTGCCCTTTCCAGAATAATTATCAAGAAATTCTAGTCCTAGAGCTATCTCTTTATCTGATTGATTTGTATCCATAAAAAACAACCCAATAACTGTTCTGTCCCTGTTTAAGGACTGAAAGTCTATCACGCTATTGTTTTTAATGAACTCGCAAACTTAATCCAAGCGAAGGAATTAAAAATGTGTAAAAGCGATGAATTTGATCTTAGTTATGGTCTTAAAGGTGGCGAGTTAGTCTTCATTGATGAAGTTGATAGAGGGTTGGATTGCGGCTGTTATTGTCCGCACTGTGGAGGAAAGTTGATTGCTAGAAAAGGAGACGTTAATCAGCACCACTTTGCACACTATCAAATAGAGAATTGTGGCAAAGGGGTCGAAAGCGCTTTGCATCTGCTGGGTAAGCAGGTGCTCTTAGAAGAGCAATGTATACGCCTACCGGATGAAGAAGAAAGAAGGTTGGTTACTGCTGTAGAAGTTGAGCGCCGGAGATTTGGGTATGTAGCTGATATTGGGGCTGTATTGTTTGATGTAGGTGAGGACATTGATATTGAGATAAAAGTTACTCACGCCGTTGATGAGGAGAAACTGAAGAAGGTTATTTCCAACAAAGCAAAGCTGATTGAGGTAGACCTGTCGGGCTTATTGAAATCGGGCAACTTAACAAAGGAAAAAATAAGACAAGCTGTGCTTGATGATGCGCCACGAGCTTGGGCAGAAGAACTGTACAAAAATTTAAAGATGGATCGGGAGAGTGATATGAGCAATAAGAATCTGGTTTGTGGGTACAAAGCTGTAAATGGTTATTCACAGAAGAACCAAAGTAATTTCGAGTTTGCCGCTCTCTACATACTGGTGAAACAGGAAGGACGTTCCAGTCCAAATTATCAAATTCAGGGTATGGGTGGTTATGAACTTACATCGGTGCCAATGAAAATGGATGAACAATTATTGTCAAAACTGGAAAATTTGCGATTCCCGATTGATGTGGAATTGGTATTCGATATGTCTTTGATTAAAGGTAAGTTGAAGCCTGTGGTTAGTGATTTGCTAGTTTAGATATGGATATCATAGTTCGTGTTGTTCGCATTTACACGAACTAGAGGAAGCATATAATGATCCTCACATCAATATAGGTAAGGAGATAGGCATGCCGGATTCGCTGAAGATTAATCCAAGAGTCATAAAGCATCTGCGGAAAAAGGAAAAAGTGTCTCAAGTGGCTTTGGCTACAGCCATTGGGATCTCAGATAGAGGTGTTCAAAAAATTGAGGCTTCAGGCAATACAAGCTCTGAGACAGCTACGAAACTAGCCCAATACTTTGGGTTGTCTGTGAATGAATTAATGGAAGGAAACATTCACTGCAAAGCGGAGTATTGGGCTAAAGACCCTGTTACTGGTGAGCATTTGATTTTCTCATATGCTCATAATTTGCTCGAAAAGCTTAAAAACTCTTGGGCTGATTACAGAAGGTACTTTTATTCAGAAGAGAAAGTGATTATCAACATTCAAATTAGCAAAGGTCACTACCGCCTTACTTCGTCCTGTGAGGATGCAGGGTTTGATTGGGAATTTGAATTTCGTCGTGTTTGGTTCAATCAAGACATGGGGTTGTGTTGGACTCCGGAAAGTGAGTTCGAAAGTGAGCTGATGGAGGAAGAGCTTTTTGGAATGGCTAGAGAAGAAGCTGATGATGTCTTCGTAAATGGAGCCCGGCGCTTTACAGATAAAGGAGTCTATCAAGTAACAGTTTATTCATGGGATGTTACTAATCAGCAAGTACGTGAGGAAGCTTTTCGTACTTTCAAAACACTTTCTGAAGTGCAGAACAAGTTAGCAGCTCTTTTGCAGAAATTTTCGCCAAAGGAACTGAACGATACTACTAGGTATGTAGATTTCTCGGCTGGAAAAAATCATGCAGGATTATGTGTTGAGGCCTGGCCCAAAGTAAGACCAAGACTACCTACTTTTGAAGGGGTAGTTGGGCCGATCAGGGTTCATGTGATCCGTCAAATTATTTCTGATGATTCTGATGTCCATTCAATATGGAGAAAGAGTTCGAAAAATCGATTTGTGAATGAGCTTACAGATGGGGTTAAGTCAGATAGAGGATCCGACATTGAAAATTCAAGAGTCGTAGAGTGGGGAAAAGAATTGAACACATAACTTAGGGAGGAGTTTATTATGTATTACTCAAGCAATAAGGATGTGAGTAAATTAGTTAAAAGTTTAGTTGGTAACGGATGGTCGTACTCTAGAAGGAAAAAACATGGGATGCTTCGGTCGCCATCAGGAGAAGTAATTACCCTTTCGCTTACTCCAAGTTCAGACGAAAGCTATCAGAACCTAAAAAAAGTAGTTAAGCGTTTTTTGAATTAAAAATATAGGCACACTTCGGTCACAGTGCCGTTGCATAAAGCGCTGTGGCCGCGAATCCTCCCGTTTTTGGTGTAATCGTCGAACAATTGAGGTTTGAAGATCGTTGTTCTGACGGCTTTTGAGGGTCTTCTATGCCCGGTTTCCGATCCTGTTGGTCGGGGGTTCGAGCCGAGCGAAGCGAGACAACGGAGCGTAGCGACGGCCCGAAGGGCAAGGCGAAGCCAGGTAATCCCGCTTATCACAGTGCCGGTATAGCTCAGTTGGTAGAGCAACTGACTTGTAATCAGTAGGTCCCGAGTTCGACTCTTGGTGCCGGCACCATTTCTCCTTACCTCCTCCCTAAAATAGCGCCACTTTATCCACTGATTGCTGAATAGGTCCATAGCACCGCAAACCCTGTTGCCAGCATGACCGGACCATAGATACGGTTAAGCTTCATCAATGCTATCGCAGAGATGCCATAACGTGATTGCAGACTGAGTTGAACACCGGAAAACGGTGACAGTCCGACCCCGATCGACCAGCTCAACAGCAGTGTGATGCCCAGCAGGTTGGGGTCACTGACGGCGGGCATCAGTATGCTGCCAGCTAATACCGCAGAGGTGACCGGGTGCATGCCGATCAGTGCTAAACCGACCAGCGCGATCAGTGTCAGGGAGGCTTCCGGAGCGCTAAAATGCTCGGGCGCCAGTCTGATCTGCAGTGACTCCAGCAGTGCTGCGACACCCGATGCAAGTACCGCTGCAGCAAGAAACAGAGTCACTTCACTGCCCATCTTTGGCAGACCTTCCTGGATATGGGTTGTCAGCAGTCTGGCACAGTCTTTAGGTTGTCGCAGCAGCAGGTAGATGAGGGTAAACAGTATTGAGATCAGGGTGACCAGTGTTATTACCGACAGTTGCGGCAGGTAGAGGTGCGCAATCAGCACCAGAATTGCCAGTAATAGCGGCATCCACAGGGCGGCAAAATGCATCGGGTATCCCTGAGTCTCTACTGCATCCGGGTGGCGGGCTATCTGCCAGGCACTGAACAGCAACGCCGTTAGTGCGGTGGGTAATCCATAGATGATCAGTGTACTCAGCTGCGCCCCGGGTGCGCTGATAAGCACCACCCCCATGGCAGCAAAGAAGGGGGACCAGCAGGCGCAGATACTGAATGCGCGTAACAGGGTTAGCCCCTGCAAAGGGCTCAGCGGGCGCCGGGCAGTCAGCCGGTCGCCGACAATCATGACCGATGAGATGTTGATCACCGCGGCGATCAGGTGGGTGCCGAACAGGGTACGAAGCAACGGTTTGCGTCCGGCGGGCAGGCGATCATCATTTTCAATTCCCCGGATTGCGACAATCCGCAGAAAGCTGACGCCGATCAGCATGGCGATGACCAGTTGGTTAGCGGCCAGTGCTTTCAGCAGATAGCGGTGGTCGACCCCCTGATAAACACCGATAGCAAGGCCTGTGGCACCGGCAATCAACAGTACTGCGCTCTGGATCAGCTGGTTAGGCCGTTGGCGGCGAATCAGCAGCGCCGCTGCCAGCCATACCGGCGCGCCGGCAACATAGTCAGGCACGGCGTGGGTCAGTGCTGTGATCAGTGAAAGCAGCAGCATCAGCAGCAGTGTCCAGCCTGTCACCCTGGTTGATAGTGGCAGAGTGGAGATGGTTTTTTGATCCATAATAAATCCGTACAGTGGGGCGCAGAAAAGGGCTGGGGCCGGGTTAATCCGTGATCATACCGCGAACACCTGAGACTGTCCGCAGCGTCACCGAATATTCTTCAAACATTATTGAGACAACTCTTCAGACGAGAATTGCGCGGATACATTGTCTGCGGAAGGTTATCGTAGCCTGTAAAACAGGGAAACCTGAAAAGCTGTTATTACGGCATCAAAGGTATACCCTTATCGATCAATCTGCTGTCGCTGGCCTGTTTATTGCTCTACCTTGTATATAGCCCGAACTGTGCAATTTGTGCGCTGTTTGAGTGCAGGGGCTCAGCGTGCAGGAGCGTTGACTGCATCGGCTTTGATATCGCTGCATTGTTGTGGTGCAAAGATCAGCGGTGCACCGGGAGAGTGAAAGGACGGCTGTCTGAGGTATAGACCCTGTCTGTTAATCCTGAAAGAGTGCACTATGATGAAAACGATCATAGTTTGTCATATTGAACAGCGATGATGGGGCGCAGAGATTATTTTTCTGACGAACAGCGATTCGGGTCATCCTGACCGGAATCCGTTGAGCCTGTTTGAGCTTTTATGCTTTATCCAGAATGGTTTTTTATCGATTTACGGGGTACCGAATGGCCATACGAACCGCAATCCATCATATTACTGAATATCGCTTCGACAAAGCGGTAAAAATGTCCCCGCACACGATCAGACTGCGGCCAGCGGCCCATAGCCGGACTCCGATTAAGGCCTATTCCCTGAAAATAAGTCCGGAAAACCACTTTATTAACTGGCAGCAGGACCCTTTTGGTAACTTCCTGGCCCGTTTGGTGTTTCCGGAGAAGAGTGATCACCTGCGGGTAGAGGTGGAGGTGATCGCCGATATGACGGTGATTAACCCGTTTGATTTCTTTCTTGAAGAGTATGCCGAGAAGATTCCGTTTACCTATGAGAAAGAGCTGCTGTCAGAACTCAAACCCTATCTGGAGATTGTAGATAACGGCCCGTTAATTCAGGAGTGGGTCCGCTCCGTGCCCCGGGAACCGATGCCCACCAACGACTTTCTGGTTTATCTGAATCAGCGTCTGGAAAGTGAAATTGATTACAATATCCGCATGGAGCCGGGGGTTCAGACCAGTGAAGAGACACTGGAGCTGAAGCGGGGTTCATGCCGGGATACTGCCTGGTTGCTGGTGCAGATACTGCGGCATCTGGGTTTGGCTGCCCGCTTTGCATCGGGTTATCTGGTACAGCTGGTGGCGGACGTAAAAGCGCTGGATGGTCCATCGGGAACCGATAAAGACTTCACTGATCTGCACGCCTGGTGCGAGGTGTACATTCCTGGGGCCGGCTGGATTGGCCTGGATCCGACATCGGGTCTGTTTGCCGGGGAAGGTCATATTCCTCTGGCCTGTACTCCTTCCCCCCGTTCAGCGGCACCGATTGCCGGTGGGATCGATCCCTGCGAAGTGGAGTTTTCATTCAGCAATGAGGTTACCCGTATCCATGAAGACCCGCGGGTGACCAAACCCTATACGGAGCAACAGTGGCAGTGTATTGAAGCCCTGGGGGGCGCTGTTGATCAGCAACTGACGGATCTGGATGTTCGTCTGACCATGGGGGGAGAGCCTACCTTTGTGTCGATCGATGATATGGATGGCGCTCAGTGGAATACCGAAGCCCTGGGAGAGGATAAACTACGGCTGGCCAAAGACCTGTTACTGCGCTTGCGGGAAAAATTTGCCCCCGGTGGTTTGCTGCACTACGGCCAGGGTAAATGGTATCCCGGTGAGGAGGTGCCCCGCTGGGCGCTGGGTTGTTTCTGGCGCACCGATGGCCAGCCTTTGTGGCGCGACGCTAAGCTGCTGGCACGGGTGGATAAAGATTATGGTGTGACCCGCAAGACCGCCAGGAAGTTTGCCCAGCTGCTGGCTGAAAAGGCGGGGCTGCCCGCCAAACGGGTGATTCCTGCCTATGAAGATTCGCTCTATTATCTGTGGAAAGAGCAAACGCTGCCGGACAATGTTGATCCGCTTAAAGCGGATCTGAAGGATGACCTGGAGCGTAAGAAACTGGCACAACTGCTGTCGCAGGACCTGGGGAAACCGGTAGGCTACTGCCTGCCACTGGGCTGGAACTACACCACTCAGCACTGGCGTTCAAGCCCCTGGCCACTGCGCCGTGATACCCTGACGCTGATTCCGGGTGATTCGCCTATCGGGCTGCGCCTGCCGCTGAACTCACTGCCGCTGATGACCGATGAGGAACTGCACCGGGAGCATCCCCGGGACCCTTTCTCCGCCGTCCAGACCCTCCCCGATGCCGGACTGAGTTCTGCTCAGGCCTGCGCCGCGCCGTCTGAATCGATCGGCAGCGTGACCACTCCGGTTGAGGTGGTACGTACCACTCTGTGTGTTGAACCGCGCAACGGTTGCCTCTATCTGTTTTTGCCGCCACTGGATCATCTTGAACATTATGTAGCCCTGGTGGAGCTGATCGAAGACACCGCGGCAGAACTTGAAGTGCCGGTGGTGATTGAGGGCTATGAAGCGCCTAAAGATGAGCGTATTCGCTGCTTTAAGGTGACCCCTGATCCCGGCGTCATTGAAGTGAATATTCATCCGTCTGATAACTGGCGTGAGCTGTCTGACAATACCCAGATCCTCTATGAAGAGGCCCGCTTGTCGCGGCTTGGCGCTGAGAAGTTTATGCTGGATGGTCGTCATACCGGCACCGGCGGGGGGAACCATATCACGCTGGGGGCGGCCACTCCGGCTGATAGCCCATTTCTGCGTCGGCCAGACCTGCTGCGTAGCTTTGTGACCTACTGGCAGCACCATCCTGGGTTGTCCTATCTGTTCTCCGGTATGTTTATCGGTCCTACCAGTCAGGCGCCCCGGGTTGATGAAGGACGGGAGGAGATGCTCTATGAGCTGGAGACCGCCTTTGATCTGATGCCCGACGGGATTGTTGATCAGCCCTGGTTGATAGACCGGCTGATGCGCAACCTGTTGGTGGATATAACCGGTAATACCCATCGTTCAGAGTTCTGCATCGATAAGCTCTACTCGCCGGGGCTATCTTCGGGGCGTCAGGGACTGCTGGAGTTTCGTGGTTTTGAGATGCCACCGCATCCGCAGATGGCGCTGGTGCAGGCGTTGCTGATCCGCTGTCTGATGGCGCGTTTCTGGCAAGATCCCTATAAAAAACCGCTGGTGCGCTGGGGAACCGAGCTGCATGACCGCTTTATGATGCCTCACTATGTCTGGGCTGATATTCGTGAAGTGGTTAAGGATCTGCAGCAGCATGGTATTCCATTCCAGCAGGAATGGCTGGCGCCTTTTGAAGAGTTCCGTTTTCCCCACTACGGCAGCGTCGATATTGATGATGTACGGATCGAACTGCGCTGGGCGATCGAGCCCTGGCATGTGCTGGGTGAAGAGGTGGGTAGTTTCGGCACTGCGCGCTTTGTTGACTCCTCCGTTGAGCGCTTGCAGGTCAGGGTGGAAGGGCTGACGCCGGATCGTTATGTGCTGGCGTGTAATGGCCGCCGCATACCGCTTCGGTCTACCGGGCGTCATGGTGAGTTTGTTGCTGCTGTGCGCTACAAAGCCTGGGCTCCGCAGTCGGCACTGCATCCGACCATCGGGGTTCATTCGCCACTGATTTTTGATCTGATCGATACCTGGAACGGACAAACCATTGGTGGCTGCAGCTACCATGTGGTGCATCCGGGTGGTCGCAGTTATGAAACCTTCCCGGTCAATGCGTTTGAGGCTGAGTCCCGGCGTATCAACCGCTTTGGTGATACGGAACATACGCCAACCCCGCCGGCGACCACTCATATGCCGGAGTTCGCCGGTATCCGGGAGTTTTTCGCCAATAATGCGCCACCGCGGCCGATGGCTCCGCCAGCGGAGATGCCTGCAAATGAGTACCCGCATACCCTGGATCTGCGCAGACAGATGGAAACGTAGTCAAGTCATGGCATACTATGCAGCCTGATATAATTTTGGTGCCGAAACCTGATGGAAACACGAGCCGCAGAAAGCCCTGATGGGTTGCAGTATTCAGCCGAAGGCTCTGGATATGACGAGGTCTATGGCGATCAGTCGCAGATCCAGGGGCATTGGCAATATCTGCTCGATGGCCTTAAAACCCTGGGGGTTCAGGGGATTCGTGAGCGCCAGCTAAAAGCTGAACGTATTCTGCGGGACGATGGCGCGACCTATAACAGTGGCTCGTTGTCAGCGACCACCTGGCAACTTGATCCGGTGCCTGCACTGATCTCCAGTGAAGAGTGGGCCGCTATTGAGGCCGGCCTGCAGGAACGGGCTGAGCTGCTGGACCTGGTACTTAAAGATGTCTATGGCAAACGTGACCTGATTCGTCTGGGTATTTTGCCGCCTGAGTTGCTCTACAGTCATGGAGGCTTTCTGCGCGCCTGTGACGGGCTGGCTCTGCCTGGTGAGCATCAGTTGGTGATGCACGCCTCTGATATGGTACGGGACCATACCGGCGCGATTCAGGTGATCGGTGACCGCACACAGGCGCCCAGTGGCGCTGGTTATGCACTGGAAAACCGCACCGTAATGTCCCGGGTGCTGCCATCGCTGTTTCGTGACAGCCATGTGCATCGGTTATCACTCTTCTTTCAATCGTTACGTCTCAAACTGAACAGCCTTGCCAGCTCGATCACCAATGAGCAACCGCGGATTGTCATTCTGACCCCGGGCTCCTATAACGAAACCTATTTCGAGCATACCTATCTGGCCAACTATCTTGGTTTCCCTCTGGTGCAGGGGAGTGACCTGCGGGTGAGTAAAGGGTATCTGTGGATGAAGTCGCTGGGCGGGCTGGAACGGGTTGATGTGGTGTTGCGGCGGGTCGATGATTTTTATTGTGATCCGGTAGAACTCAAAAGTGATTCCCGCCTGGGAGTGCCCGGGTTGCTTGAGGTGGTGCGGGCCGGGCGGGTGATCGTCGCCAACCCGATGGGCTCAGGGTTTCTGGAAAACCCGGCGTTGTTGCGTTATATGCCACAGATCGCCAGTCACTTTCTCGGGCGGGAACCACAGCTCGCCTCGGTTAAAACCTACTGGTGTGGAGACCCTCAGGACCTGACCTATGTGATTGAAAATATCCGTCGGCTGGTGATTAAATCCTGCTTTCGCAAACCCTCCGAACAGAGCGTTTTTGGTGCTTCGTTAGATGACAACCAGTGTCAGGAGCTGATCGGGAAGATCCGCCTGGACCCGTTGAAGTTTGTTGCTCAGGAATATATTCGTCCCTCCACGACTCCGTCCTGGAAAGATAGCCAGCTGCTGCCCCGGCCTTCGATTCTGCGGGGTTACTCGGTTGCAACCAGCTCCTCTTACAATGTGATGCCGGGGGGGCTGACCCGGGTAGGCGATCAGGCCGATAGCCTTAACCTGAGTAATCTCAGGGGGGCGATCAGCAAGGATACCTGGATCCTTGCATCGGAACCTGAAAAACAGGTCTCCCTGATGGAGCAACGACCACAGCCTGCTCCGGCTAAAAGCCAGATGCAGCCGCGCACCTCTTTCCCCTGCCGGGTGGTCGAGAACCTATACTGGATGGGACGTTACGCGGTGCGGGCCGAATCGGCACTGAGATTGCTCAGAACCGTATTCGTGCAGCTGAACAGCACCTATCATATGCCGGCTGAAACCCGCCAGGTGTTGTTGCAGACGGTTACCCAACTGACCACCACCTACCCCGGTTTTGTCTTGTCGGCTGAGTCGGCGTCCCTGCAACCTGAAGCGGAGTTGCTGTCGGTGGTGCTGGATGGCAAACGCACCGGTAGTGTTACTGCCAATCTGAACTCGCTGCTGGAGTGTTCTGATCAGGTGAGGGAGATGTTGTCGGCGGATACCCAGAGGGTGATTAATGACCTTCGGGATGAGCTGAGTGGACTGGCCGATTCGCTTAAACAGGGGCTGACAGCGGCCCCGGAAGAAGCGCTGGATCCTCTGGTTACAACCCTGCTGGCACTCTCCGGTTTGTGGCAGGAGAGCATGGTACGGGGACTGGGCTGGCGCTTTATCGATATGGGGCTGCGGGTTGAGAAAGCACTTCAGGGATTGTCTCTGATCCGTTCCTCGCTGGTGGCTGTATTGCCAGAGTATCAGCAGCTGCAGGTGCTGGAATCGATTCTGCTCAGCTCCGAAGTGCTGATCACCTTCCGCCGGCGAGACCATTCCGGCAGCGATATGGCCCAGGGGCTTGAGTTGCTGCTGCACGATAACAGCAATCCGCGTTCGGTGTTTTATCAGGTTGAACAGCTTCGCCGACACCTTGGGGAGCTTCCTTCAGCCGTGCATGGCTCGGGTCTGGCAGAGGAAGATCGCTATATGCTGGAAGCCTCCTCTGCTATTCAGCTGAGCAGTCTTGATGCGCTGGTGGCAGAAGACGAAAAAACCAAAACCCGTGCCGGGCTTGATCAGTTGTTGGCAAGGTTGCAGTATCTGCTGCAGGAAACTTCAAATCAGATCAGCACCAAATACTTTGATCAGATCAAGGTACACCAGCAACTTGTGCGCACCGCCTGGGATGAGGAATTATGATCTATCGCATTCGTCATATCACCCACTACGAATATGAGAAGCCGGTGACGTTGTGCTACAACCGGGCGTACCTGTTGCCACGTGATACTGAGTATCAGAGCTGTAGTGATAGCCGGATTCAGATCTTCCCGGCGTATACACTGGGGCAGCAGCGCAGTGATTATTTCGGCAATAAAGCGTACTTTTTTTCCCTGGAACAACCTCACCGGGAACTCAAAATTGATGTAACCACCGAGATTCGGGTGCATGAGAGTAAATATGCCCGGGAGTGTGAGCTTGATCTCGACTTTGGCAATACCTGTGGTCAGGCGTTGGTGGCGCTGCAGGAAAGCCGCGAGTTACCGGTGCTGGAAGCGCGGGAGTTTGTGCTGAATTCGCCGATGATCAAAACCGCTGCCTCGCTGCGTGAGTATGCCCGATCCTCCTTCGCCAGCAACCGTCCCCTGCTCTCGGCAGTGCGGGAGCTGACGCAGCGGATCTATACCGACTTTACTTACGACCCGGAATCCACCAGCATCGCCACGCCGCTGGATGAGGTGTTACGCAATAAACGTGGTGTCTGTCAGGATTTCGCGCATCTGGCGATTGGCTGTCTGCGCTCTCTTGGGTTTCCCGCCCGCTATGTCAGCGGTTATCTGGAAACACTGCCGCCGCCGGGACAGGAAAAACTGGTTGGCAGCGATGCCTCCCATGCCTGGTTTGCTGTTTTTTCACCCGGAGAGGGCTGGTTTGAGTTTGACCCTACGAATAACAATATGCCCGCTGAGCACCATATCACAACCGCCTGGGGGCGTGATTATGGCGATGTTTCGCCGTTGAAAGGTGTGTTTTTTGATGGTGGTAAAAGCCAGAAACTCACCGTCTCTGTTGATGTCAGCAGGGTGCAAAACTAAGTTGATCAGTTCACCCGCCAGTCATTGGAAGGTTAACACAATGCTGGCGAGCTTAATCTGCGAACTATTCGCCCATTCAACCGCAAGGATATCCTGATGTGGTTACAAACGAGCTGTGATCTTTTATTTGAAATCGCTATACCGACCCCTTTTGTGCTGATGTTACGCCCCCGCAGCGGTGCCCTGCAGTGGATTGCCCGGGAGGAATATAAGATTGTGCCGAGCCTGCCGGTGATGGAGTTTACCGATAACTATGGCAACCTGTGTCAGCGGCTGGTGGCACCGGCTGGCAACTTCTCCATATCTACCTCATCCCGGGTGATGACCGCGGATAGCCTCGATCGCGCGCCAGGAGCTGCTTTTGTTGAAGTGCAGAACTTGCCCGACGCGGTACTAAGCTATCTGCTGCCCAGCCGGTATTGTGAGGCAGACCGGTTTGGCCAGATGGCCAGCCAGATTACTGCTGGTTGTCTGCCGGGCTATGATCAGGTCGCAGCGATCGAAACCTGGTTGCGCAACACTTTTCGCTATGAGCCGGGCGTCAGCGATCTGCTGTTATCCGCTCAGGAGGTCAACCATCAGCCGTCTGCGGTCTGCCGTGATCTGGCGCATCTCGGTATCGCGCTGTGCCGTAGTCTCTGTATTCCGGCGAGAATGGTGGTGGGATATCTGCATGACCTCTATCCGATGGATCTGCACGCCTGGTTTGAAGCCTATGTGGGGGGGCGCTGGTATACCTTCGATGCCACCCAGTACGCTCTTTCTGAGACCTCGCGCAAAGGGGGGTATGTGGCCCTGGGGTATGGCCGGGATGCCGCCGACGTGGCTATTTTCAACCAGTATGGCCCGGCGGTTTTCCCCATCGAGCAGCATGTCACCGTGCAGCTGTGTGACAGTGAGACCGACTGATCTCTGCCTCAGAGAAAAGCTGCCGGTGTTCGTTTATCGGGTGGATGAATAAAGTGGGTGTCGGAAGCCAAACAGGGCACCCAGCAGCGCAATAACAAAATAGACCGCCCAGAAGGCAAACAGCACATCGCTGAAAAAGTGCCCCCCCTGCACAATACGGGTCAGTCCGAGCACAACCCCCACCATACAACCGCCCCAAAAGGCTTTGCGGGATGCAAAGAGCCATCCCAGAATCATAAAGTAGAAACCCATGGCGGCATGGCCGCTGACGAACGAGCAGTTTCTACTGCAGGCGCCGGAGTATACGAATGCCGGGGTGAACTGCTTATCGCCGCCAAAATTTTCCACCTGCACCGGCCGTGCACGACCAATGGAGTTATCCTTCAGAACCGTGTTTACCAGCAGGCCGGGGCCTAAAATAAGGGCGGTTAAGAGAAAGGTGATACTCCATTTTTTATAGTTTTTCAGCGTCAGTTTAGTAAACCGGATCAACAAACCGGCGATGATCAGGCCCAGCAGAATCGGGATATGAATGAAGGCAAACAGTCGGTAGATAAACTGGATAATCGGGTTGTTGTTATAGATGAACTGCTGCGTCTGCGGGTCGTAGAACAGTCCGGCGATAGACAGGTCGATCTGAGGGAACCCGATGAAAACCGCAACACAGATCAGAAACAGTACGACATCCCGGCAGTATTTGAGTTGAGTTAACGACATGAGGTAGGCCATCGGATTACTGTTTGTCCTTCTGAGTCATCCCTTTAAAGCCGCTGACCTTATACAGTCGGGCTGAGCGGGTGAAGTTGCTGTACAGTGGCAGGGACTGTTCAGTCAGCAGCGTCACCTCAGTAAAATAACGCTTCAGCTTGGCTTCTACATCATGTTCACTGATAAATAAAAACCGTTTCTCCTGACTTCTGGCCAGTGGGTACTGAAGCTCATAGTGATCCTCGATATAGTTATCGTCACTCAGCGCGACCCCTTTAAAATCCTGCGGCGTGATGTAATAGCCAAAGTAAGCCAGCAGTTTACGGGAGTCACTGGCCAGCTTGTAATCCGGATACTGGTCAAACCAGGGCTGAAACTGATGTACAAACTCCGGCCAGCCGAGAATCCGTTTGTAGGGATCGTTACCCCACTTACGCTCTATGCCCAGCACGTTTGTGATGCTGCCATAATGGTAGAAAGCCATCGACAACAGCAGGTTAGAGAGCAGGCCGATCAGCAATATACGATAGCCTTTTAGCTGACTCAGATAATAACCCGCCAGCAGGGAGGCACCAACATAGGCGGGGCCTGCCCAGTTGATGTTGGCACGGGCCATAAACGCCTGGACTGAGAGCACGGCAAAGGTTGGCCAGAACAGACTCCAGAGCAGTTTTTCAATATCACTGCGGGGCTGGCGCCTGAGGCCCCGGATCACAATGTAGATCAGCAACACCGGGCCAAAGACAAACAGCTGGCCACTCCAGAATTCGATCAGACGGCTAAAGCTGATGGAGCTGCTGCTCTGGTGGGAGATCTGTGCCGTATGCTGGAAGCTGATAAAGTCGTGCTGGTAGTTCCAATAGAGATTGGGTAGCAGAAAGCTGAGCGCCAGCAAACAGGTCAGCCAGAACCTGGGATTAAGCAGCAGTTGTCTTCCTGCTGTGCTGAGGACGGCGTATAGCAGAAAGGTGGTGGGTAAAATAATAAACGTATATTTGGACAGCAGCCCCAGCCCGCCAGCAACCCCGGCGAGCAGCCACCAACCGGCGTTATTGCTCTCTTTTGCACGCAGAAAGGCGTAGAAGCAGAGACACCAGAAAAAGATCAGGGGGGCATCGGTGGTGATAAACAGGCTGTTAAAACCGACCAGCGGCATCAGCAGAAAGACCGAGCCGCTGAACAGCGCCGCTTTCGCTGCGATCACCTTATCGTCTGAAAAGCGTTCAGCGGTACGATAGATAATAATGGCGGCGGCGCTGTACAGCAGCGGTGATGCCAGTTTGACTGCCCATTCGGCGTTACCAAAAACCGCGGTGGTCAGCGCGATCAGCCAGCCCACGACGGGCGGTTTAGAGTAATATCCCCAGTCCAGCGTCTGAGCCCAGCCAAGATAATAGGCCTCATCGTAAAATAGGGTGATTGGGGTGCTGATAACAACCCATTCACGATAGAAGAATAGCAGGGCGAGCAGCGCCAGAAACCAGCGGAAAGGGTGTGCGGTAAATACTGTGGTTGTGTCGGAGGACGCAGCAGACATTCTATAGTTCCGGACTGGCAGGTTGTGTGTCCGGCGATTGGCCGGTGTTTCTTCAGGGGCGCTAAGTTTAACAGAGGCCCTCAGGCAAAGAAATGTCCGCTTGTCGTTCCTGCTGCTCTGGTCAGTTAGATCAGCCCCTTCGCCTGCAGCATCAGGCGAAGGCGTTCAGATATTTCGATCTCCAGGTGCTTGAGGCCTTCAGCATTGTCTGCATGGTGGAAGTCCCAGCGGATATGGTGTTGATCGGTTGGCAGCTCGGGCAGGGCATCGTGGCTTTTATCGCAGAGGGTGATGATGGTATCAAACGACTCCTGTGCTACGTCATCAAGGCTTTTGCTCTCTGGCTTTATCTCACCTCCCAGCAACTGGCTTACCCATCTGGAGACCTCCTCCGGTACCGGGAGAGGCTCTGGCCCGGCGCTTTTTGCAACCACCCTGCCATAAGCCATTTTATTGGCTAATGCTTCGGCAATCTGCGAGCGGGTCGAGTTGTGTCGGCATACAAACAGGATTCTATGAGGTGTGTTCATGGTGAGGCTTCCGCTGTTTTTACGATTACGATTGAATGATTCAGGCGGATTCGCAGTCCTGATTATCAGCATCATGATAGTTCAGGATACTCCACTTGTGGGGGACATTGGTTAAACGGATAAGGTTATGGCAGTTATTGCAGATATAGACCGTATCATTATGGATATGATTCCGCTCCACCAGATTCTCGTGAGCATTGGCTTGTTTTTGATTCACCAGCAAAAAGCAGTCGCTGCACAGTCTTTGTTGTTCCATCAACAGAGGCTCTCCATGTTTTCAAACAGTTGTTTGACAACTATAAGGGTATGGCGCAGAAATTGGTATCCCCGGAACGCTAAATATAGGTTCAGATGGCGTCAATCAGATGTGGCTGTTGCTGTGCAAACACCCTCTTTCAGGGCCACGTGCCGGATTGCACTCTGTTCGTTGGCGGGGGACCAGTCGACAATGATGGACGTGTTTGACAGTGAACTGCTAACGGAACGGGTGTTGGTTAACTCATAAAGAATCTGATTGTTCTGATCATTGCTTGCCAGCGCCTCTGCTGCACAGGTTATTTTTATCTGCTGGGCTGAGTTCTGCTCAGCAGAGAGTTTCAGTTTGAACAGTAACTGGCAGAATTCATAACCTGATGTATGCAGGTTTTTACGACAGGTCTTACTCACCGATTCAACCGTAACACTGGCCTTCAGCAGCTGGTTTGCTGTGTCCACCTTCAGGTTATGAGCCGTTGAGTCGCCCGGTGATGCCTGGATAGGCGATTCTTGGGCGGTTGCTCCTGTGGTGGGCGCAATCAGTTCATCTTCAGGCTGACTGTGATCCAGGGAATCGACGGCGGCGGTTTCCGGCGACGATGTGAATGCCGTGCGTAGTGGCTCAGCCGAAGGGGCCAGCGACTGTGCAGAGCGCTCTTCGGGAGGCGCCAGCAGCACCGGCGTCCGGGACAGCACCCTGACATAGTGAATGGAGATAAAACCCCGGCCGTCGTCCAGACGGATCCAGTCGCGCATATCAGTGGTAGTAACCGTCAGCCGGTCGCCTTCACTCAGCACCCCGACCACCGGGCTATGCGTGGATCTTGATTCTCTGATATTGAGGATGGTTGAGCGCACCATGACCTCGAGCCGTTCAGTTGCAGACAGGGTTTGCGGCAGGGACGAAATCATCAGGATCGTACAGATAATGAGGCGGCGCAGTACAGTCATAGAGTCTTCAGATCAGTAATTCGCATTGTTGGCTATCCATACTTCAGTCAGGTTCTCACGATAAAAACACGATAGCCGGAGAAACAGTGGAGTCAGAGTATTGCTCATTAACGGTAGGGTCAATATGCGACTACCTAAACTGGGTGATGAACAGCACTTTACGGAGCGTTGAGATGGTATATATTGACAATAGTTTTTTATATCCAGTCTCTTATGGCGGGAGATGATGAGTTATACTGGGTCTATATCTGATCAGGGGATAAATAGTGAGTATTGCGTTAGATGAAAATATGCTGACAGATGGCTCTGTTCTGTTGGCCAGGCAACCGGTATTTAACAAAAGTCAGGATGTGCAGGCTTACAGTCTGTTGTATCGCTCCGATAGCGGCATGCTGCCGGCGGAGTTTTCTGATGAGCAGGCGACGGCTTCGGTTATTCTGAATAACTATGCAGTGGCCTCAAGTGATGGTAAAACCAAGCACCTGCCGCTATTTGTAAAACTGACTCAGAGCATGCTGCTGTCAGATATGTTGCCAGACCTTCCCCGTGAAGGTGTTATTTTCGAGCTGCTGCGCGAAGATGGTATTTCGAAAGAGCTGCTGTCGGTGCTGCGGGAGCGTAAATCCCAGGGGTACCGGTTTGCCTTAACTCACTATACCGGAGATAAGGGGCAGACTCCGCTGCTGGATCTGATGTACGTGGTTAAAATTGATATTCAGCGCCATGATGATGCTGAGCTTAAACAGCTGGTTAACTTCTGTAAGCCCTACCGGGTCCATCTGCTGGCGGATAAAGTTGAGAGCCAGGATGATTTTCGCAGGGCACTCGATTTCGGTTTTAATCTGTTTCAGGGCTATTTTCTCTGTCGTCCGGTATCGATCAAAGGCAAGAGCTTTGGCAGCGCTAAAGCCCTGATTCTGGAGCTGCTGGCAGAACTGAACAACCCGGCGGCAACCGCCGAATCAGTTGAACAGATTGTGATCAATGACCCGGCTATGACCTATAAGATTCTGCGCCTGGTCAATTCCGCTGCCTTCAGCACGCCAAAACAGATTGAGTCGATCTCCCATGCAATCTCACTGATCGGTATGGATCAGGTCAAGAAATGGGCCACACTGTTTCTTCTCAGTGGCCAGTCGGGTAAGCCGGTTGAGCTGACACGGGTGATGCTGATTCGTGGACGGATGTGTGAGCTGTTGGCTGAGATGCTCAGTTATCCACAGCCGATCAATTTTTTTATGGTAGGCCTGCTGTCGCAGCTTGATGCGATGATGGATACCGAGATGCAGGTGCTGCTGGATCAGATCCCCCTCGATGACTCGATCAAAAATGCCATTCTCACCCGGGTGAATCAGATGGGTGAGATTCTAACCGAGGTGCAGCACTATGAGCGCGGCGAATGGGGTGATATGCGCAACCTGTTAGAGCGTCCATATTACGAGGTGGCATATCGTCATAGTTTAAACTGGGCTGATCAGGTACTGGCTTCACTCCAGGAGTGATCGTGGCCTGGTTACCGGATCTGGTAGGCGCTGATATGGCGCTGTTACTGATCATCACCAGTACCCTGACCTCGATGCTGACGGCGGCCATGGGCATTGGTGGCGGCGTGTTACTGCTGGCAGTGATGGCAACGGTGGTACCGCCTGCGGCACTGATTCCTGTGCATGGTCTGGTACAGCTGGGTTCAAATGGTAACCGGGCGCTATTAACCCGCGACCATATCGACTGGTCTCTGTTGTGGTTGTTTTTTGCCGGTGCTGCGGTCGGAGCGGTGATTGGTTATTTTGTCGTGGTGCAGCTGCCGGTCGAGGTTATCCAACTCAGCGTCGCCGGGTTTATTCTGTTTCTGGTCTGGGGACCGAAACTGGGTAAACAGGAGATGCCGCCTGCCGGTCTGGTGCTGGCGGGGGTAGGAACCACTCTGATGACCATGTTTGTGGGCGCCACCGGCCCGCTGGTGGCCGCTTTTGTTCACCGGCTGGGCTATGAAAAATACCGTACAGTCGCAACCTTTGCCGCCTGCATGACGGCGCAACACCTGTTGAAAATGGTGGTATTTGGTCTGCTGGGCTTTGCCTTTAGCGATTGGTTACCGCTGATTTTAGCGATGGTTGCTGGCGGCTTTGCCGGCACCTGGATCGGACTGCATATATTAAAACGACTACCTGCCGAACGGTTTCAGCTGATTTTCAGACTGCTGGTGACCGTACTGGCTTTGCGTCTTGTAACGCAGGTGTTTAGCAGCTGATGAATAGGCAGGTATAAAAAAGCAGCCGCATGGGCTGCTTTTTTGTGGATGAAGATCCGCCCGGGCGGATTAATCTTCCAGTTTGGACAGGTCCCGTACTGCACCCTTGTCTGCAGAGGTTGCCAGCAGTGCATACGCCTTCAGTGCAGCAGATACCTTACGGGGCCGCTGTTCAGCAGGTTTCCAGCCCAGTGCATCCTGCTCGGCCCGACGCTGAGCCAGCTCTTCATCGGACAGCAACACGTCGATCGTCCGGTTAGGTATATCGATGCGGATACGGTCACCGTTGCGCACCAGACCGATGGCACCGCCTGCTGCGGCTTCCGGAGACACGTGACCGATCGACAGGCCCGATGTGCCGCCGGAGAAGCGGCCGTCGGTTAGCAGCGCGCACTCTTTGCCCAGCCCTTTCGACTTAATATAGGAGGTTGGGTAGAGCATCTCCTGCATGCCCGGGCCACCTTTAGGGCCTTCGTAACGTACGATAACCACATCGCCCGCTTTAACCTTGTCATCAAGGATATTGGCGACCGCCTCATCCTGAGATTCCGTGATGTGGGCCGGACCTTCAAACACCAGGATAGAGTCATCGACACCGGCGGTTTTCACCACACAACCATCCAGCGCGATATTCCCCCGCAGAACTGCGAGGCCGCCTTCCAGAGAGAAGGCGTGTTCCAGCGAACGGATACAGCCGTTGGCACGATCACCGTCCAGGGTGGGCCAGCGGGTGGCCTGACTGAAGGCGGTCTGGGTGGGAATGCCGGCAGGGCCCGCTTTGTAAAACTCCATCACTTCTGCCGATGGATTACGCATGATGTCCCACTTATCCAGCGCGTCTTTCATCGTGGGAGCGTGTACGGTTGGGGCATCGGTATGCAGTTTTCCGGCGCGGTCCAGTTCACCCAGAATCGCCATGATGCCACCGGCACGGTGAACATCTTCGATATGGTATTTAGGCGTGTTAGGAGCCACTTTACACAGCTGAGGCACGTTGCGTGACAGACGATCAATATCGGTCATGGTGAAATCGATCTCAGCTTCCTGAGCGATCGCCAGCAGGTGCAGAATGGTATTGGTTGACCCGCCCATGGCGATATCCAGTGTCATTGCGTTCTCGAAGGCTTTAAAGCCAACGGATCGCGGAAGCAGTGAAGCATCGTCCTGCTCATAATAACGCTTTGCCATCGAGACAATGCTGCGACCGGCTTCCAGAAACAGCTCTTTGCGATCTGCGTGGGTAGCAACAACGGTACCATTGCCGGGCAGTGCCAGTCCCAGTGCTTCCGCTAGACAGTTCATTGAGTTAGCGGTGAACATCCCGGAACATGAGCCACAGGTTGGGCAGGCAGAACGCTCAACGGCATCAACCATCTCATCTGAGGCGGACGGATCAACCGCCATCACCATCGCATCAACCAGATCCAGTTTGTGCTCTGAAAGCTTGGTTTTACCCGCTTCCATCGGACCGCCGGAAACAAAAATAACCGGAATGTTGAGGCGCATCGCCGCCATCAGCATCCCCGGAGTGATCTTGTCACAGTTGGAGATACACACCAGTGCGTCGGCGCAGTGAGCATTCACCATATACTCAACGGAATCCGCGATAATATCCCGTGATGGCAGTGAATAGAGCATGCCATCGTGACCCATAGCGATACCGTCATCGATAGCGATGGTATTGAACTCTTTGGCTACGCCGCCAGCCTTTTCAATTTCACGGGCGACCAGTTGGCCCATATCCTTCAGGTGGACATGGCCTGGAACAAACTGAGTGAAGGAGTTGGCGATAGCGATGATCGGCTTCTGGAAATCGTCATCCTTCATCCCCGTGGCGCGCCAAAGTGCGCGGGCACCGGCCATATTTCGACCTGCGGTTGAGGTCTTGGAGCGATATTGTGGCATGCACAGATCCTCTGCGGCTGTAGTGGATTTTTGTATAAGACCGCGGATTATAGCAAAACTCTCCGCGGGAATATCTAACAATCCATTTTATCAGGGCAAGTTGGGGTATGAATTGCGGATTACCCGCATCTGGACGGCCATAACGGGCTATTGTTTAGCGCAGTAAAAACGTATTCTTAGAGGGAGTCTGATTCCGGGAGGCGTTAATGGTTATAGATAAAAAACAGATCCGTTCTGATCGCTGGCTGAAAATGATGATGCGTACCGGTGTACCGGTGGCTATTGTGAGTATTCTCTGTCTCTGGCTGGGGCAGTTAATGGCATCCCCGGCGCTGGGAAGTGTTTTTCTGGTGACCATGCCGATCGCGCTGCTGATCGGGTTTATTTACAACATTCGATACGTGATGCTGGCGTTGCGCGCCCGGCGTCAGGCGGCAGACAGCAGCTCCAATCATGAATGACCTGACCCTGCTGACCGATCAGTTTCCACTGCTGCAACAGCTGGATGAGGTCGGACTGGCAATCCTCAGCCGGGCGCAGCGAGTCCAGCTGCCGGCAGATCAGGTGGTGTTTCATCAGGGCAGTGCCTGCACTCACTTTATTATTGTCGTTTCCGGTGTGGTGAAGGTGCTGGGAAGAAACGCCAATGGCCGGGAGCTGATACTGTACCGGATCGAAAATCAGGGGTCCTGTGTACTGACTACCTCCTGCTTGCTGGGGGCTGAGGATTATCCTGCGGAGGGGATTACCGAGACCGAGGTGACTGCATTTCTGATCCCTCTTTCTGAGTTTCAGCGGGCGATTGCCGAATCGGAAGGGTTGCGGCGATTTATATTTGATTCCTACGGTGAGCGACTGGCAAAGCTGATTGGTCTGGTGCAGGAGATCGCTTTTGAACGTATCGAAAAGCGACTGGCCCGCTATCTGATTGAACATGTTGGTCCTGGCTTTGTGTTGTTACGCTCCCATCAGGAGATCGCCGACGAGCTGGGCACCGCCCGAGAAGTGGTTAGCCGGCAGTTGAAACAGTTTGAGCAGAAAGAGTGGGTGGCCCTGAGCCGTAATCAGGTGCTGTTTCTGAATAAGAGCGCGGTTAAACGCGCGGCAAAAGAGAGCTAAGTAAAAAAACAGAGTGACTAGTGCCTTCAGTGTGACTTTGTCACAGACAGGGTTCTCTATTAAATTGATAATACCCCCAAAGCTGAATAAACCTGAGGATGGAAAAATGGAAAAGAATATCGGATCTGTTGATAAAGCGGTACGTATTCTGGTCGGTCTGGTGCTGATTGCTCTTGTGTTTGTGGGGCCTCAAACCGTTTGGGGATGGATCGGTGTACCAGTGATTGCGATCGCTCTGTTTGGCTGGTGCCCGCTATACCGGGTGCTGGGTGTCAGTACCTGTAAAAAGTGCTCAGCTGAGTAAGCAATCAGCAGCTCGACTATGATGTATTAAACCAACCGGCCACACTGGCCGGTTTTTTTATGCCTGAATGCAGCAGTGTAAAGATAGGTAAAGCGGAGCAGGACCGCGGACAGTTCAGGATCGGTTCAGTCCTGTGGCACGACAATAGGCTACATACTCCAAAGAACAGAGATGGGAGAGTAGTCATGAAAAAGATCATTGCAGGCAGTCTTATACTATTGGGACTTACGTCCGGAATGGCTCAGGCGGACCCCCGCTTTAAAGAGAAAAGGCATCATCAGGAATTCGCCCGGGTGACCCATGTTGAACCGATTGTGGTGCAGACCGAGCGTCGCATCCCCCGCCGTGAATGCTGGGAAGAAGATGTGCGTTACGAAACCCCGGCTCATCACCGTAAATCTTACACAGGGCCTATACTTGGCGGTATCATAGGCGGAGCGATCGGTAACGAGCTGGGCGCAGGCCAGGATAACAAGAAGGTGGGTGCCGTTGTCGGGGCCGTGCTGGGGGCATCCATCGGTAACGATATCAGCCGTAACAGTCACCATCGTGGTAACAACGTTGAATATCGTACTGAAACACGCTGTAACGTTCAGCACGATATTGAGTATTATGAGCGGGTAACCGGTTATAAGGTGACCTACCGTTATAATGGTCAAACCTATCAGACCCGTATGGATCATGATCCGGGTGATCGGATCCGGGTACGCGTCAGCGTTAGTCCTGTTTCCTGATTTAAGCTGTAAATGAATGGGTGATAATAATGTTCAGAACGTTCTCATATACACTCCTTGCCCTGCTGATGGTAACGACTGCGGCGACTGTTGCGGCGGCGGGGGTGGATGAGACCCGCGCTGAATTCAGAGTAGAATCCATGGTTTTTGCCGCAAACCGGGTGTCCCTGCAACAGGCAGCGGCCACTGCCAGGCAGAATCATGGGGGCAAAGTTGTAAAGGCGGAAACCCGGAATCGCGGTGGGCGAATCGTGCATTTTATCCGGCTGATCAATAATGGCCGGGTAAAAACCATTATGATCGATGCCGAGACCGGTCAGGAGCTATCGCCTTAAGGTGGTAACCGCCATCCACAGGAATGGAGTAACAGAATGAAACTGTTGGTAATAGAAGATGATATGGATCTGCGTCGTCAACTGGTGACGGCCCTGAATGATAGCGGCTATACCGTTGAAGAAGCGGAAGATGGTGAAGAGGGGCTCTACCTGGGCAGTGAGTTTCCGTATGATCTGGCGGTTGTCGATATCGGCCTGCCAAAACTGTCGGGGGTTGAGGTGATTCGTCGCTGGCGTAAGCAGGATATTAACTTCCCGGTTATTATTCTGACCGCCCGGGGGGACTGGCAGGATAAAGTCGAAGGGTTGGAAGCGGGTGCCGATGACTATCTGGTTAAACCATTTCATATTGAAGAGCTGATGGCCCGGCTGAACGCCCTGCTGCGAAGAGCGGCGGGTCATGCCAAACCGATGCTGGAGTTTGGGCCGCTGAAGCTGGACAGCAGTGGGCGTAATGTTTATCTCAATGACAGCTCAGTTAAGCTGACCAGCTATGAGTACAGAACACTGGAATATCTGATGCTGAATGCCGGTAAGGTGATCTCCAAGAGTGAACTGACTGAACATCTGTACCATCAGGATTTTGACCGTGACAGTAACGTGTTAGAGGTGTTTGTCCGACGGCTGCGTCAAAAGCTGGATCCGGACCAGTCACTCCAGCCCATTGCCACCGTGCGTGGACTGGGGTATCGCTTTGATCTGCCTGCCGGAGCGTCAAATAACGCATGATGCCCCGTGCTCTTCGTGCTCGCCTGCTACTCGCTTCACTTTTGTTGTTGCCGGTATTCTTCGGCCTGACAGGGTTTGCCCTGCAGCAGGCGTTTCACCACAGCCTGGAGGCGGCCGAGGAAGAGCGGCTGAAGCTACAGGTCTATCTTATTCTGGGGGCTGCAGAGCTTCAGGGTGATCGTATTATGATCCCTGATAGCCTGCAGGAGCCCCGCTACGCGCAGGTTGAGTCGGGTCTTTACGGTTTCCTCCATGACAGCAAAGATATGCTGGTATGGTATTCAGAGTCTGCCAAGCTGATCTCCGATGCACTGGTCGAACAGCTAAAGGTGGATGGACTCAATACCGGTGATTCACGCTTTTATCGGCTGCCGGAGCACGGTGTATTTGTCTATCAGTTTGCCCTGTTGTGGGAGATTGCCGGGCGTGAACATAACTATGTGTTCACGGTTCTGGAGTCCGATAGCCAGGTAAAAACTGAACAGAAAGCCTTTAATGCCCAGCTATGGGGCTGGCTGGGCGCGGCGATTTTTCTCTTTCTGCTGGTGGAAACGGCGCTGATCCGCTGGGGGCTGAAGCCACTGACCCGGCTGGCAGGAGACCTCAAGCGCATTGAGCTGGGGCAGAGCGATAGACTCACCGGCGAATATCCCACTGAGGTTCAGGCGGTTACCGATAACTTCAACCTGCTGATCAGTAATGAACGTCTGCAGCGGGAGCGCTATCGCAACACTCTGGGAGATCTGGCCCATAGCCTGAAAACCCCGCTGGCGGTGATCCGGGGAGCCCGGCAGGAGCGTCTTAGTTTTGATGAGTATCAGACCCTGGTAACGGACCAGGCGGGGCGGATGGATCAGATTGTACAGTATCAGCTGTCCCGTGCCGTTAAAAGTCAGGGGCGGACCCTGGCAAAGAAAACCCCGGTGGCACCGATTATTGAGCGGATGGTCACCGCTTTGAATAAGGTCTACCGGGATAAAAACATCGGGGTGGAACTGACTCTGGACGGTGAATATCAACTGCCTGCTGATGAGCGGGACCTGATGGAGTTGCTGGGTAATATCCTCGAAAATGCCTATAAATATGGCCACAGTCAGGTAGCGGTCTGTTTCAGTAATGGCGCAGGGATGTTGCAGATCGATATCGCGGACGATGGAGACGGCATCTCTCCCGGGTTGCGTCAGACGATTCTCAAACGTGGCGAGCGGGCCGACACTTCCGCTCCGGGACAGGGGATCGGTTTGTCGGTTGCCGTGGATATTCTCAGTAGTTACGACGGCGAGCTGGAGATTGGCGAGTCGACGCTGGGTGGGGCCCTGTTTACGATCAGGATGCCGCTCAATTAACTCCGTCGCGCGGGTGCCCGGTTAATCAGACCGGGCTCTTTCCCGCTAACGTCACTCCAGCGGCTTAACAAAGGCCTTGGAGTTTCGTTGATAGTTATACATCTCCTGCTTTTTGTTCGGCAGGCTGCTGATTGTAGCAGGTTCAAAACCCCGCTCAATAAACCAGTGGGCGGTGCGGGTGGTCAGGACAAACAGCCGGGTAAGGTGCTGTTCGCGGGCCGATTCCTCAATCGCCCGCAGCAGTTTCTCTCCCCGGTCACCGCCGCGATATTCCTGAGATATCGCCACACAGGCCAGTTCGCCGATCTGTTCCTCCGGGAAGGGGTAAAGCGCAGCACAGCCCACGATAGCACCATCCAGCGCAACCACCGTAAACTGATTGATCTCGGCTTCCAGCAGTTCTCTGGAACGACGTACCAGAATACCGGCTTCTTCCATCGGCCTGATAAGCTCCAGAATACCACCTACATCCTCAATCGTAGCGGCCCTTACCTGTTCGTAAGAGTGCTCAATCACCATGGTGCCGATACCATTACGGCTAAATAGTTCGGACAGCAGTGCCCCGTCTTCCCGGTAGCTGATCAGGTGGCTGCGGGCCACCCCATGCCGGGAGGCTGTTACGGCCGCTTGCAGATGGCGACAAAGCTCCGATGGCACCTGATCGGGCGAGCTGTGCTTTGCCATATACTGGTTGACCAGGCGTTCGGCGGTGTCGGCCAGTAACTCAGAGCGCAGTGCCTCGGTACTGTCCCGTACGCCGCCATCCTCACCAAAGAGAATCAGTTTGTCGGCATCCAGACTGATGGCGACCTGAGTGGCGACATCCTCAACGGAGAGATTAAACACTTCGCCGGTGGGGGAGTAACCCAGATGGGACAGCAGCACAATATTGTTGATATTCAGTTGTTGCCGTATCGCATCCTGATCGACCCGGCGCACCTCGCCGGTATGGCAAAGGTCCACCCCGTTGTAGACTCCAAAAGGTCTGGCGGTGACAAAATTGCCGCTACAGACCCGGATTTTGGCACCATGCATGGGCGAGTTGGCCAGCCCCATTGACAGTTTTGCCTCAATTTCGATTCGCAGGCTGGCGGCGGATTCGATAACGCAACGCAGCGTCTCTGTATCGGTGACCCGCAGGTGGTGGTGAACCCAGTCTTCAATATTCTGCTGTTCAAGTTTTGCTTCGATCTGCGGCCGTGAGCCGTGCACCAACACCAGTTTGACACCAAGACTGTTCAGCAGGGCGATATCGTGAATGATATTGGCAAAGTTGGGATCGGCAAGCGCCTCCCCTCCCAACATCAGGACGAAGGTCTTCCCCCGGTGGGCGTTGATATAGGGAGAACTGTGACGAAACCAGTTTACGTATGGGTTATCATTAATCACGATTAAAAACAGTACCTTGCAATCAGTTGTTCCAGTACCGCTACTGTAGGCTTAATCTGATCAAAAGCCAAATATTCATCGGGCTGGTGGGCCTGATCGATTGAACCCGGCCCCATGACGATGGTATCCATCCCTAATTCCTGTAAAAACGGGGCTTCAGTACCAAAGGCAACCGCTTCGGCCTGATAGCCGGTCAGTTTTTCCGCGGTACTCACCAGTTCAGAGTGCTTGTCGTTATGAAATGGGGGCAGTCCGGGAAACAGTGGTTCGGTGATGATCTCTACACCAAATTGTTGCTCCAGGGGGTGTAAGCGCTTGCTTACTGCTTCGCGCAGGTTCTCTGGAGACATCCCTGGCAGTGGCCGCAGGTCATACTCCAGCTCACAGGCGCCACAGATACGGTTAGGGTTGTCGCCACCATGGATGCAACCCAGATTGAGAGTTGGGACCGACACTGCAAAATCACTGTTGTGATAATCTCTCTGTAACTCCCGGCGAAAGCTGATCAGCTCGCCCAGCACGGAATGCATCGCATCCAGCGCGCTGGCACCCAGGTTGGGATCTGAAGAGTGGCCTGCACGCCCCTTGATGCGCACCTGCTCCATCATGATCCCTTTATGCATGTAGATGGGCCGCAGGCTGGTAGGTTCGCCAATGACCGCATAGCGGGCTTTTGGCCGGCCAGCTTCTGCCAGTGCCCGGGCTCCACTCATGGAGCTCTCTTCATCGGCCGTCGCCAGAATGATCAGCGGTTGTTGCAGTGGCTTATCGACGAACTGGCGGGCCGCTTCAATTGCGACAGCAAAGAAACCTTTCATATCGCAGCTGCCCAGGCCGTAGAAACGGCCATCTTTTTCGGTCAGCTTGAACGGATCACTGTTCCACCGTTCAGCATTAAATGGCACGGTGTCGGTGTGACCCGACAGCACCAGCCCGCCGGGACCACTGCCCAGGGTGGCGATCAGATTAGCTTTTCCCGGGTATCCCGGCACCGGCATCACCTCGGTGCTGAATCCGAGATCGGATAGCCAGGTGTCCAGTTTCTCAATCACACCCAGATTGCTCTGGTCCCAATGCGCAGCGGTGCAGCTGACAGAGGGGGTGGCGATCAGTTCTGTAAGCATTGTCAGCAGGTCAGGTGTGGAGGGTTGCATAGCTGTATCCGATTCTTATTGAGTTATCACCATATTGTGCAGCTTTCAGCAGAAATAAAAAAGGCGACCCTTACCGGGTCGCCTTTAATTTATTCGCTGCGGAAGCTCTTTTAACTGAAGAGCCTGTTCAACTAAAAATACCTTTGAGGGTAAAGAAGATCACAATCGACAGGAGTGCGCCCGCTGGCAGGGTGACCAGCCAGGAAACGAAGATGGTTCCAACCACCTGCAGGTTCAGGGCAGAGAGGCCCCTTGCCATACCCACACCCAGAACCGCACCCACCAGGGTGTGGGTGGTCGAGATAGGCAACCCGGTGCCTGAGGCAAATACCACCGTTGACGCTGCCGCCAGCGTTGCAGCAAAGCCCCGGCTGGGGGTCAGTTCGGTAATATTGTTGCCCACCGTCGCGATAACCTTATGGCCATACATCACCAGCCCCGCCACGATACCACTACCACCCAGAAGCAGAATCCAGACCGGCATCGCTGACTTCTGGGCCACTTCACCAGCGGAGTTCACGACCCCTACCACTGCTGCCAGCGGACCGACTGCATTGGCAACGTCATTCGAACCATGGGCAAAAGCCATCGCACAGGCGGTGAACATCATCAGGACACCAAATACCTTTTCAACACTGGCGAAGTGGTAGTCAACATTATCTTCAGCCCGGGCGTGTATTTTACGCAGCATCAGCATACCGATGATCATGGTAACAAAGGCGATGCCGATGGAGATCATGGCGCTGTTGCCAAACCCGGGATTCAGACCGATATGTTTCAGTCCCTTGGTAAAGGTCACCATGGAGATCATAAAGCCGACGACAAAAATGTAGGCGGGAACATATTTTTTGGCGTTTTTGAAGGGGTGTTCGGTATCGAGAATCAGTATCTGGACGGTGCGGTAGAGGAAGAAAGCGATAAAGCCGGCGGTCAGCGGCGAGACCACCCAACTGGCAACAATTTTACCCACCTTGCTCCAGTGCACCGCATCTACCGAGATGCCGACGGCGGCAAAACCGACGATTGCGCCGACGATTGAGTGGGTGGTGGAGACCGGCCAGCCCATCGCTGTGGCGATCAGCAGCCAGATCCCCGCCGCCAGCAGTGCTGATAACATGCCGTAAACCAGCAGTTCCGGTGATCCGGAGAGAATGGCCGGGTCGATAATCCCTTTGCGGATTGTTGCGGTAACCGCGCCCCCGGCAAGGTAGGCGCCGGCAAATTCAAAGATGATTGCGATCAGAATCGCCTGTTTCAGGGTTAAAGCCTTGGAACCCACTGAGGTTCCCATCGCATTTGCGACATCGTTTGCGCCCACACCCCAGGCCATAAAAAATCCAAACACACATGCCATGATGACCAGGATGGAGCCATAGTCCGCAATGATGCTCATGATAACTACCTAATTTTTAAGATTCAGAGAAAATTTATTCGCAAGCTTTACTTGGCTAACAACAATTGCAGGCGGCTGCCCACCTGTTGCGCCTTGTCAGCGAGGTCACCGATCCAACTGATAATCTGATAGAGGAACATCGCATCGATCGGATGCAGTTCTTTCTCCACATCAAACAGGGATGAACGCACTTCGCGCTCCATCTCGTCGGCATCGTGCTCCAGATCATCGAGGTCGTGGATCATCTGTTCAACAACATCGACTTCATGGCCACGGAAGCCCGCGGTGATCAGTTCATCGAGCTCATTCAGCGCCATCAGCGCCTGACCCGAGGTCTTCAGGGAGGACCGGACATACTCTGAGACAGCCGGTTGAATCTGTACTGGAATCAGCATTTTGCGACCCAGTATCAGACCGGCAATATCTTTCGCCCGGTTGGCAATCTTGTCCTGCATGCGCAGCAGTTCAAGGAGATCGGTGCGGGGAACCGGTAGAAACAGACTATTGGGGAGATTCATACGGATCTCCTTTTTCATGGTGTCTGCTTCACCTTCCAGCACGGCAATGCTGTGTTGAATTTCACTGGCCTTTTCCCAGTCTTCTGCCATCACCGCATCAAAAAAGGGGATCAACTGGATAGCGCAGGAGTGAGCCTTTGCAATATGTTCCTGCATTGGCTGAAAAGGGGATCGTGCAAACATCTGCATAATCGGGTTGTTAGTCACCATAGAATCACCGGTATTCGTGCAAATTTTGCGCGAGTATACGTTGGCAGCTCACGTATTTGTAGTCAAAATGAAACATAAGTGTAACCAAACTGACGCCAATGGTGTTGTTTTTGCTTAATATCTTGCCATTCTGGCTTTGTAACATGCTGATTTTTGGTTTTTATTCAGGGTGTTTTAATAATTGTTAAGCTTTTATTACAGTTGCTTTGTCGAGATAGCGGTCGTGCGAAAAAAAGCTTTTTGGTAAGCTGACAGGAAAGATCGGTCACCGACAGAGTACCCAGATATGCTCAGCCAGTTAATAAAAAAATTACCGCCTCTGATTCAGCCCTGTGCCGCACTGAATGTTGAGAAATGTTCCGGCTCACTGGAACCCCTTAGCGATTCTGAAACCGGTCTGCAGCAGGCGTTGATCCGGGTTCTGGCGGGCAGTGATTATGTCGCGGATCAGTTGAGCCGCCATCCCCGACTGCTGAATGATCTGTCAGACAGCGGTGACCTGTTTAGCGCTTATCCCGCTAATGCTTATCAGCAGCGGCTGGAACGCCGGCTGGCCGGGGTGGACAGTGAAGAGCAACTGCACAGCGTGCTGCGCCAGTTTCGTCAGCGTGAGATGGTCAGGATTATCTGGCGCGATCTGACCCGCACTACGGATATGCGCGGTACCACAGCAGACCTGTCTGCACTGGCGGATGCCTGTATCGATCAGGCGCTGACATGGCTTTACAATGATTGCTGCAGCAAATGGGGAACACCGCACTCGACCCCCTCGGAAGGCAGCCCTGCCCAGCCGCAAAAACTGGTGGTACTGGGGATGGGTAAGCTGGGTGCCTACGAACTGAACCTGTCCTCGGATATCGATCTGATCTTTGCCTACCCGGAAAAAGGGATGACTGAGGGAGGTCGGCGGGTGCTCGCTAATCAGGACTTTTTTAGCCGACTAGGGCAGAAACTGATCCAGGCGCTGGACAGTATCACTGCTGATGGTTTTGTCTTTCGTACCGATATGCGCTTGCGTCCCTATGGTGCCAGCGGCCCGCTGGTCTGCAGCTTTCCCGCGATGGAGGAGTATTACCAGAATCAGGGGCGGGACTGGGAGCGCTATGCGATGATCAAAGCCCGGGTGGTCGGTGGCGATCAGTGCGCGGGTGCAGAACTGCTGCAGATGCTGCGGCCCTTTGTTTATCGCAAATATATCGACTTCAGTGCGTTTGATTCGTTGCGCTCGATGAAGGAGATGATCAATAAAGAGGTGCGCCGCAAAGGGTTGCACGGCAATGTAAAACTGGGAGCTGGCGGCATCCGGGAAGTGGAGTTTGTTGCCCAGGCGTTTCAACTGATCCGCGGGGGGCGTGATCCCCGGCTGCAGCAGCGCGAGTTACTCAACATTCTGCCGTTGCTGCCAGAAACCGTTGGTATCCCTGAAACGGCGGCCAATGAACTGATCGAGGCTTATACCTTCCTGCGTAATACGGAACATGCGATTCAGGCTGTCGCCGACCGGCAAACCCAGGAGCTGCCCATTGATCAGGTGGGGCAGGCCCGCATTGCATACAGCATGGGGTTCGATCGCTGGGATAGTTTTCTGGTGGAGCTGGAGCGTCAGCGTGACCGGGTCACCCGGCATTTTGCCGATGTTATTGCCCCGACGGAGGCGGCTCCCCACAACGCAGCTCAGGCCAGTGACTGGCTACAGCTCTGGAATAGTGAGTTTGATGAGGAAGAAGGTGAGTCGTTTTTTGCCCGGCACGGGCTGGATGATCCGCAACAAGCCTGGAAAGCGTTCAATAACCTGAAGACCAGTCGCTCAGTACAGGTGATGCAGGCCGTAGGTTATCAGCGCTTACAGGCAGTGCTGCCAAAGCTGATGGATGAGGTGGTGGCTGTTGATAACTCCGCGGAAACCCTCGAATGGGTGTTGTTACTGATTCAGGCCGTTATCCGGCGCTCCTCTTATCTGGTGTTGCTGGCAGAAAACCCCGGTGCCATGCGCCAACTGGTTCGTTTGTGTTCTGCCAGTGCCTGGTTCAGTGAAACCCTGGCCCGGCAGCCGGTGCTGCTGGACGAACTGATCGATCAGCGAAGCCTCTATTCGCCCCCCTCTAAGGAAGCGTTGCAGTCGGACCTGCGTCAGCAGTTGCTGCGTATACCGCAAGAGGATGAAGAGCAGTTGATGGATACACTGCGCTATTTCAAGAGTGCCCATGTGCTGATCGTTGCCGCATCCGATATTACCGGTGTATTGCCTCTGATGAAGGTCAGTGACTATCTGACCTGGCTGGCGGAAGTGATTCTCGAGGAGGTGCTGGAGATCGCCTGGCGGCAACTGACAGAAAAGCATGGTGTACCGCTGAAAGCATCGGGTGTGCCCTGTGATCCTGACTTTATTATTGTCGGATACGGCAAACTGGGAGGAATCGAGCTTTCCTATGGTTCGGACCTGGACCTGGTGTTTGTCCACGATGCTGATGCCAGTTTATTCACGCCGGGCCATAAGCCGATCGCGAACTCCGTCTTTTTCACCCGCCTGGGGCAGAAAATTATTCACATCCTCAATACCTTTACTACCGGCGGTCATCTTTACGAAGTGGATATGCGCTTACGACCATCCGGTAACTCGGGTTTGCTGGTCAGTTCGCTCAAAGCGTTTTCTGAATATCAGCAAAAAGAGGCCTGGACATGGGAACATCAGGCGCTGGTGCGGGCCCGGGTTATCGCGGGTTCGGAGTCGCTCAGAGAGCGGTTTGAGCAGGTCAGGGCTGAGATTCTGTCGCAACCGCGGGAACAGGGCGAGCTGACGGGTGAGGTGGTGAAGATGCGGGAAAAAATGCGCGAGCATCTGGGCACCGCAGAAAAAGATGCGCAGGCGTTGTTTAACCTGAAGCAGGATCGGGGAGGTATTGTCGATATCGAGTTTATTGTGCAGTACAGTGCGCTGGCCTACTCACACCGATATCCGCAACTGATTGAATATACTGATAATATCAGGATTCTGGATGCTATGGAACAGGTGGGAGTGATCCCTGCGGATGATGCCGAGACGCTTCGGGAGGCGTATAAAAAATATCGCTCTGTGGGACACCGTCAGGTGCTGCAAAATCGCTCAGGGCCGGTGAGTCCGGATGAGCTGGAGGATTGTCGGGAGGCCGTCATCCGCATCTGGAATAGCCAGCTTAACTGCTAACTGAGGTTGGCGTCCGTTTTTTAAGGGCTTATACGCAAAAAAACTCCGGCTGACTGGCCGGAGTTTTATGATCGGTTTTCGTTTCCCCTCGGCGGAAGTTGCTTCGGGGTAACGCAGCGCCGGATTTTCAGTTATGCCGCGAAGTTCTGGTTAACGAAGTCCCAGTTGACCAGCGCCCAGAAACCTTTCAGGTAATCCGGACGTACGTTGCGGTAATCGATGTAATAGGCGTGTTCCCACAGGTCAACTGTCAGCAGTGCAGTCTGACCATTGGTCATCGGCGTGCCAGCGTTGCTGGTGTTAACGATCTCCAGGGAGCCGTCAGCGTTTTTCACCAGCCAGGTCCAGCTTGAACCGAAGTTGTTAACCGCTTTATCGTTCAGTTCTTCCTGGAATGCCGCAAAAGAGCCCCATTTAGCGTTGATCGCGTCTGCAACCGCACCGGTTGGTTCACCGCCGCCGTTTGGAGACAGGCAGTTCCAGTAGAAAGTGTGGTTCCAGATCTGAGCCGCGTTATTGAATACGCCGCCAGCAGGTGCTGACATGATGATCTCTTCCAGAGATTTTCCTTCGTATTCGGTGCCTGGTACCAGACCGTTCAGCTTCACAACATAGGTGTTGTGGTGTTTGCCGTGGTGGAAGTCCAGGGTTTCCGCGGAGATGTGAGGTTCCAGTGCGTCTTTGGCGAATGGCAGTGCTGGTAGTTCAAAGCTCATGATTAATTACCTTTTAGTGTCAGGTTCAGCATAGATTGTGAAACTGTTATATAAACCAGAATATTTATATAGGGTCTTTATTGTAATATTTCAAGCGTTGTTGACCCGTTGGAGGGGAATCATAACACCCTTATTTCACCTTTTCATCGCTTGTAAATCCTTGTGGAAACAAGGGAAATTAAGTGCCAGCCCCCCTTCTCAGACTAAAGTTAGCTGACAGATGTTTCGGAACTGTTAGAATCGATCTCCTTAAACGGATCACAAATAATAGAACAACACAGGCGATAACGGGTTATGGGTAAAGTGTTTCTCTGGATTGCAGCGGTGCTGCTGGTGGTATTTACCGTGAAAACTCAGTATCTGACATCAAAGACCTGGGAGCCTTTTAAGCAGGGCTGTATGGCAGGTGGGACTGCAACAGAGGAGCAGTGTAGTTGTCTGTCGAATTATGTGCATAAGCACTTCAGTGATAATGAGGTGGAGCAGATTATGAAGGGGATAATTACCGATCCGGCGATGCAGCAGAAAGTTGAGGGCATTGTCCGGGTTGGCTCCAGAGAGTGCAAGAATCCTTAAACCGCTCCTGCCAATCTCTGCGCTGGCTGTTTGAATAGCCGCCGGAAGGCCGTAACGGATATCCCGGCGGTTGTGGAAGGAATAATAGTCCTAGTCCGCCAGTCGCTGTCGTACCATATAGAGTGCGGCGATGGCGCGGCCTTCGGAGAAGTCATCGCGGCTGACCAGCTCATCCAGTCGGGCCAGCGGCCAGCGAATAACCTCCATCACCTCGGGCTCATCACCCGGCAGGCGGCAGGGGAATAATCCTTCAGCCAATACCACGGTAATTTTGTGCCCCATATAGTTGGGGGCCGAGGTCATCTGCTTGATCAGGTTTAACTTTTCGGCACCAAAACCCGCTTCCTCTTTGAGTTCGCGGTTAGCCGCTTGCAGGGCGTCTTCTCCGGGGTCGATCAGTCCTTTGGGCAGGGTTAGCAGATAATCTTCCAGTCCCACAGCGTACTCTTTTATCAGCAGCACATTCTGGTCGGCATCAATCGCCACAATCATCACTGCCCCGCGGCCACGGGTGGCCAATCGCTCGTAGGTTCGCTCGACGCCATTAGAAAAACGTAACTCGATCTCTTCCACCTGAAACAGTCGGCTCTTAGCGGTGGCAGTTACCTTCAAAATATCCGGTTTTACAGGCATACTGGATTGTTCCTCGTCAATCAGTGACAAATCTGACGTAATACTAACCCGCAACCCTGACTTTTTATATGGATTGGACGAATATTGATACCGTGCTTCTGGATATGGATGGCACTCTGCTTGATCTGCATTTTGATACCTATTTCTGGCTTGAGCATCTGCCGGTGCGCTATGCCCAGCTGCATAGAATGGATCAGAATGAGGCGCAACAGTGGTTACATGCGCGCATTATGCAGGAACAGGGCACGCTCAACTGGTACTGTCTTGATTACTGGTCGAAGGAGCTGAAGGTTGATATTAAAGCGCTGAAACGGGAGATCAGCGAACGGATTGCGTTTCGTCCCCATGTGCATGATTTTCTCATGCATCTTGACGCGCTGGGGATTCGTCGGGTAATTGTCACCAATGCACATCAGGACAGCCTGGCACTGAAGCTGGAACAGACCGGTCTGGATAAATTAGTTGATCGGATTATCTGCTCGCACGATTATCAGATTCCAAAGGAACAGCAGGCGTTCTGGCACCGCTTGCAGGAGGATGAACCCTTTGATCCGGCCCGCACCCTGCTGGTGGACGACAGCCTGCCGGTATTGGCCTCTGCCCGCGAATACGGCATCGCCTGGCTGTTGAGTATCCTCCAGCCGGATAGTCAACAGCCCGAACGTGAGATAACCGATTTTAATGCAATTGGCCATTTTAATGAGTTGATGAAGAGATAGATGAGTAAACACAGTCATAGTAAACAGAGCCCCGCTAAACAGGGCTTGGGTAAGCAGAGTGATACAGACTCACAGGTCCGGTTGGATAAATGGCTCTGGGCGGCCCGTTTCTTTAAAACCCGCAGCGCAGCGAAAGAGGCCGTCGAGGGGGGGAAGGTGCATTATCAGGGGCAGCGGGCTAAATGTAGCCGCACTGTCGAGATCGGTGCAAAACTGGTCATTCGCCAGGGGTTTGATGAAAAGACAATTATTGTGATGGCAATTTCCGGCCAGCGCCGCGGAGCGCCTGAAGCGCAGCTGCTGTATCAGGAGACCGAAGAGAGTATCAAAAGCCGCGAAGAGCACGCTGCAGTGCGTAAAATCATGCGCGGTAGTGGCGCACCGGATCACCGCCCCAATAAAAAAGAACGGCGCAAGATTATCCAGTTTAAGGATCGCTAGCATTAAGCTGCATATGCTAATATCGGTTTTTTGCCAGCGTGATTTTTACTGGTAATGGTAGCCATATTTAGATTAAAAAATGGGTTTCAGAGAACATAATGAGCAGTTCTGATCAGCTTCAGCGGGTTATTTTTGAAGAGGCGGATATCCGCAGTGTATTGGCGGGCCTCGAGCAGAGTTATCAACAGGCAATTGCAAAGCATAACTACCCTGCGCTGATTAATCGTCTGCTGGGCGAGATGATGGCAGCGGTGAGCCTGCTCAGCGCTACGCTAAAATTTGATGGACGGCTTCTCTTGCAGGCCCAGAGTAATAACCAGGTTAAGGTGCTGATGGCTGAATGCAATCATCAGCGAGATCTGCGTGCCATCGCCCGTTTTGATGGTGAACTGCCGCAGCAGGCTGAGTTTTGCGAACTGCTGCAGGGTGGTCAACTGGTCATCACGATAGAGCCGGATCAGGGCAAACGTTATCAGGGTGTGGTACCGCTGGAAGGCGCGCGACTGAGTGATTGTCTGGAAGCTTATTTCAGCCGTTCCGAACAGCTGCCGACACAGATCCATCTGGCGGCGGATGAACAGCGGGCGGCGGGCTTTCTGCTACAGGTGATGCCTGCCAAGGGTGACTCCATGGCCGATTGGCAGCATTTCAGCTGTCTCGGCGCCACGCTCTCCGATGACGAGCTGCTGCAACTGGATAATGACACCATTATTCGCCGCCTGTTTCATGAGGAAGATTGTCGTTTGTTTGATCCGGAATCTCTGCAGTTTAAGTGCGATTGCTCCCGCAAGCGTACCGGCGATGCGTTGCGTTATATGACCCGGGAGGAGCTGGAACAGATCGTTCGGGAGGAGGGCAGTATCGAAGTCAGCTGCCAGTTCTGTAACGAATTGTACCGTTTTGACCTGGCTGATATCGCGATGATGTTCTCGGACAGCGCCAATATTGAAGGGTCTGATCAGCTCCACTAATCCGACTATTTTTATAAGTTACTGTTTTAAAGTCTGTTTTTGTTCGGATCAGCGAGGTTTTTTTTTGCCGCCAAGAAATCTCCTGGCCGATGGTGTTTTGCTGGCTTTTTTGACATAATACGCCTCCTTATAATAACGGCCCCGTTGACTTTCCGGCAGGAAATTTCAGGAACAGGGGCTATCAGGCAGCTTTATCAGGTAAATTACTTTTTTTGGCTAGAAGCCAAGGGAATCAAGCAATGAGCAAAGAAACCGTGAACACTGTACACGAAAATTTGAGCCCGGCTCAGCTAGTTGAAAAAGCCATCCAGCGTGGCGAAGGCGTTCTCGCTGACACAGGTGCGCTGGTTGTCAAAACTGGCAAGCGTACAGGTCGTTCTCCGATGGATCGTTTTATCGTTGAAGAAGCCAGTACATCTGATGAGATTCATTGGGGTCCTATCAACCGTCCGTTTGATGCAGACAAGTTTGATGCATTGTGGGCTCGTGTTGAGGAATATCTGGCGGCTCGGGAGCATTTCGTATCCAATGTTCATGTGGGTTCCGACACTAATCATTACCTGCCGGTTTTGATGACCACTGAGACTGCATGGCAGAATCTGTTTGGCCAGAATCTGTTTATCCGTCCAGCAGAATTTAATCCGAAGTCTAAAGAAGAGTGGCAGGTTATTAATGCAGCCAGCTTCGAATGTGACCCTGAGCGTGATGGCACCAACAGCGACGGCTGTGTGATTATCAACTTTGCCAAGCGTAAAGTGTTACTGGCCGGTATGCGTTATGCGGGCGAGATGAAGAAAGCGATGTTCTCTGTACAGAACTTCCTGCTGCCTGAAAAAGATGTGCTGCCGATGCACTGTTCTGCAAACGTCGGCGAAGATGGCGATACCACTCTGTTCTTTGGTCTGTCCGGTACCGGTAAGACCACCCTGTCTGCTGACCCTGAGCGTTACCTGATCGGTGATGACGAGCATGGCTGGGGTAAAGGTGTTGTCTTCAATCTGGAAGGTGGTTGCTACGCAAAAACTATCGACCTGAGCCAGAAAAATGAACCGATTATCTGGGATGCTATCCGTTTTGGCGCGATCGTCGAGAACGTAACCCTGAATGAAAAGCGTACCGCAGATTACAGCGATACTTCACTGACTGAGAATGGTCGTTGTGCCTACCCTCTGGAGCACGTTGAAAAACGTACAGAGGAGAATAAGGGCGGTGAGCCGAAGGCGATTGTCTTCCTGACCTGTGACCTGACCGGTGTTCTGCCACCTGTGTCTATCCTGTCTAAAGAAGCAGCGGCTTACCACTTCCTGTCTGGTTATACCGCACTGGTCGGCTCAACTGAGATGGGGTCAGGCGGCGGCATCAAGTCGACCTTTTCTACCTGTTTCGGTGCGCCATTCTTCCCGCGTCCAGCCAGCGAATATGCTGACCTGCTGATCAAGCGTATCGAAGAGTTTGGCAGTCAGGTTTATCTGGTAAATACCGGCTGGACAGGCGGCTCTTTCGGCACCGGATCACGTTTCAATATCCCGACCACCCGCGGTATTATTGCTGCGATTCAGAGTGGCGCGCTGGTCGATGTTCAGACCCAGCATCTGGACGGTATCAACCTGACAGTACCTACCTCTGTACCGGGTGTTGATTCTTCACTGCTGAATCCACGTGATACCTGGGCTGACAAGGGTGCATACGATGCTACGGCAAAAGACCTGATCGGTCAGTTCACCAGCAACTTCACCAAGTTTGAAGGTGTGGCTGAAGCAATCATCGCCGCAGGCCCACAAGCCTGAACGCAGATTGAATGAAAAAAGGCTCCTTCGGGAGCCTTTTTTGTTGTAGAGCAGTTGCTAGTGGTTAGACGCGGCTGCGCCGCTCGCTAGTCGCGAGAAAAAACGATCTTAATAGCTTGCACAGCGTAGATTGGTTTTGCTCTTCGTAAGCGATGGTTTCAAAAACGTAAGTGCAGAAAACAAAAGCCCCGAACCACTCCGTATCCGCTCTTCCTGGCTAGTGGTTAGACGCGGCTGCGCCGCTCGCTAGTCGCGAGAAAAAACGATCTTAATAGCTTGCACAGCGTAGATTGGTTTTGCTCTTCGTAAGCGATTGTTTCAAAAACGTAAGTGCAGAAAGCAAAAGCCCCGAACCACTCCGTATCCGCTCTTCCTAGCTAGTGGTTAGACGCGGCTGCGCCGCTCGCTAGTCGCGAGAAAAAACGTTCTTAATGCTTGCACCGCGTAGATTGGTTTTGCTCTTCGTAAGCGATTGTTTCAAAAACGTAAGTGCAGAAAGCAAAAGCCCCGAACCACTCCGTATCCGCTCTTCCTAGCTAGTGGTTAGACGCGGCTGCGCCGCTTGCTAGTCGCTAGAAAAAACGTTCTTAATAGCTTGCGCAGCGTAGTTTGGTTTTGCTCTTTGTAAGTGATTTTTGCAAAGGCGCAAATTCAAAAAAACAAAAGCCCTGAACCACTCCGTATCCGCTCTTCCTAGCCACTAGCAGGCGCGTAGCGCCGTTCTAGCAAGCGGCGAAGCCGCGTCTAGTTACTTAAACGCCAGTGTGTACCCCGCATTCGCCAGATATCCCGCTTCCTGCTCCAGGTCCGCCTGAGTGAGGGGCTGATGGCTGAGCCAGTTGTCCGGGAAGGCCAGGGTCAGTTCGTTGTCCTCTGCGGTGAGGTGGAAGGCGGGCAGGCGTTCACGGCTGCGGCTGCGGTTGAGTACAAACGCCAGTCTGAGCAGTATGGTCAGGCGGCTATAGTGCTTCGCCTCGCGAGGCAGTAGCTGATCAAAGGTGGCCGTCGGGAACTTGCGCCGGTGCCCCTGTATCACGGCAGCCAGCTGAATCTGCTGTCGCTTGGTAAATCCCGGCAGGTCTGAGTTCAGTACCAGGTAGGCGCTGTGTTTATGGTATTGGCTATGGGCGATGGTCAGTCCGGTTTCACAGCAGCGTGCTGCCCAGCTGAGCATATTGTGATATTCAGTGGTATCCAGCTTCCAGCTCTCCCGCACCTGGGTCAGGGCGATCAGGGCGGTCTGTTCAATCCGCATCGCCTGTTCCTGGTCTACCCGGTAACGCTGCATCATCGCATTGATACTGCGTTCACGAACATCCTCGTGGCGCAGGCGGCCGGCCATATCGTACAGCAGTCCCTCCCGCAGTGCGCCTTCGGAAAAGCGGATCTCTTTGATGCCCAACGATTCAAAGGCTGCGGAAAGGATAGCGATACCGGCGGGGAAGACTGAGCGGCGATCCTCTTTTAAGCCCTCAATATCGATCTCATCGACATGGTTGTAACTGAGTATTTTCTCTTTCAGTTGTTGCAGTGCCGATGCGCTGACTTTATCGGTTGCATACCCTAGTGTGATGCAGGCGTTGCGCACCGCCTTAATGGTGCCGGATGCGCCGACACAATCATCCCAGCCCAGTTGCCGATAGGTGCGCTTGATGGTCAGCAGCTCCCGCAAGGCGCCAAATACAGCCAGCTGGAAGTTCTTTTCGGTGATTATTCCATTGGGAAAGTAACGGTTACTGAAGCTGACGCAGCCCATCTCAAGGCTTTCAAGTTCAAGCGGTTCAAAGCGTTCACCAATAATAAACTCGGTGCTGCCGCCGCCGATATCGATTACCAGCCGGCGGCCGTTATCACCCGCCAGGGTATGGGATACCCCCAGATAGATCAGCCGCGCTTCTTCAATACCGGCGATGACTTCGATAGAGCAGCCCATAATCTTTTCGGCTTCGAGAATAAAGTCGTCACTGTTGCTTGCTTCTCTCAGGGCATTGGTGCCGACGATTCTGATCTGCTGATCGGGTATATCCCTGACCCGCTGAGCAAAGCGCTCCATACACTCCAGCCCCCGCTGAATTGCTTCCGTCGTTAGCATACGGTTTTCATCGAGTCCGGCAGCGAGCTGAACTTTTTCTGATAACAGATCGATAGGCTGTAATTCGCCCTGAACGAGTTTGGCGACTACGATATGAAAGCTGTTTGAGCCCAGGTCGATGGCAGCCAGCAGCGAATGCTCGCCAGGGCTGGTGGTAGTTTCCTGATTCATGTGCGTATGCTTCAAAATAGAGAATAGGGCTATCTTAACAGATATATGTTACTGATTAGAGAGAATACACTGGATATTGATGTCTGTGGCGTTCCCTGCTTATTCACAACCGTTTAATGACAATGGTATGATCGGTAACTATTAATATTTAGTGAATCTCACTGCAGAGGCTTTTTATGAGTGAAAATATTGTTAACGTGACCGATGCTTCCTTTGAAGATGATGTTTTAAAAGCTGACGGTCCGGTACTGGTTGATTACTGGGCCGAGTGGTGTGGTCCATGCAAAATGATTGCACCCGTACTGGAAGAGATCGCCAAAGATTACGCTGGCAAGCTGAAAGTTTGTAAGCTGAATATCGACGAGAATAACGAAACGCCGCCAAAATTTGGTATTCGTGGTATTCCGACACTGATGCTGTTTAAAGATGGCAACGTTGAAGCGACTAAAGTGGGTGCGCTGTCCAAGTCGCAGCTGGCAACCTTCATTGAAGAGAGCATTTAGACGCTGAATGTGGGCCTCTGGCCTGTAAAAAACGCAGGGAGTGACCGGGATCATGGTTTGCTCCCTGATTTACTGGACTCTTTTTAACCAACGCATTATAGTGTGATCTCCAAACACCGGATTCTCTTCCAGAACTCTATTGCTTCCAGAACTCTGGATTATTACTCTGGTTTAGAACTCTGATTTCACTTTATCAATTCAATCTGACCTGAATAGTTATGCTATTCCGCTCAAGGCACATTCCTGTCTTCCAACACTACACAAAAACCTATGAATCTAACCGAACTTAAAAAGAAAAGCGTTCCTGAACTGCTAGATATAGCAAAAGAGATGGGACTGGATAATCTGGGCCGTTCCCGTAAACAAGATGTTATTTTTGCAATTCTTAAGCGTCATGCTAAGGGTGGTGAAGATATCTATGGCGACGGCGTGTTGGAAATTTTGCAGGATGGCTTCGGCTTTCTGCGATCGGCGGAAGGATCATACCTTGCAGGCCCTGATGATATCTATGTATCACCGAGCCAGATCCGGCGCTTTAATCTGCGCACCGGCGATACGATCTCCGGCAAAATTCGTCCGCCCAAAGACAGCGAGCGTTATTTTGCGCTGCTGAAAGTTGATCAGATCAACTTTGATAAGCCGGAAAATGCCAAGAACAAAATTCTGTTTGAAAACCTGACGCCGCTGTTTGCGCAGGAACGGTTGAAGATGGAGCTGGGTAACGGCAGTACAGAAGATCTGACTGCCCGGGTAATCGACCTGGTTTGCCCGATGGGTAAAGGCCAGCGGGCCTTGCTGGTATCGCCGCCGAAGGCGGGTAAGACCCTGATGCTGCAGAATATTGCCAACTCCATTAAACGCAACAACCCTGAAGTGCACCTGATTGTACTGCTGATCGATGAGCGTCCTGAGGAAGTGACCGAGATGCAGCGCACCGTGCGCGGTGAAGTGGTTGCCTCGACATTCGATGAGCCGCCGTCACGTCACGTGCAGGTTGCCGAGATGGTGCTGGAGAAGGCCAAGCGTCTGACCGAGCACAAACAGGATGTGGTTATCCTGCTCGACTCTATCACCCGTCTGGCCCGTGCCTACAACACTGTGATCCCATCATCCGGTAAAGTACTGACCGGTGGTGTGGATGCCCACGCACTGGAACGTCCTAAGCGTTTCTTTGGTGCGGCGCGTAATATCGAAGAGGGCGGCAGCCTGACCATCATCGCGACCGCGCTGGTTGATACCGGTTCGAAGATGGATGAGGTTATCTTTGAAGAGTTTAAAGGTACCGGTAACTCTGAGGTGCATCTGGACCGTAAAGTGGCTGAGAAGCGGGTTTACCCTGCCTTCAACATCCGCCGTTCAGGCACCCGTCGGGAAGACCTGCTGACCACCGAGGAAGAGCTGCAGCGGATGTGGATTCTGCGCAAGCTGCTGGACCCGATGGAAGACTCTGCGGCGATCGAGTTTGTGCTGGATAAGCTGAAAGACTTCAAGACCAACGACGAATTCTTCCTCTCGATGCGTCGTTCCTGATTCATATCTCTGTTCTGAAAGGGTAAGCTTAGCGCTTGCCCTTTTTTATTGCTGAATACTATGTCAAACCTGAAATACAAAGACCTGCGAGACTTTATCCACAGCCTTGAAAAACAAGGAGAACTGGTGCGAATCAGTGTCGAAGTCGATCCCAATCTGGAGATGACCGAGATCTGTGACCGCACCCTTCGGGCGGGTGGTCCGGCACTGCTGTTTGAAAACCCCAGGGGCTATGATTATCCGGTACTGGCAAACCTGTTTGGTACTCCACGGCGGGTTGCTCTGGGGATGGGGCAGGAGGATGTCGCCAGTCTGCGTGAAGTGGGCAAACTGTTGGCGATGCTGAAAGAACCTGAGCCACCCAAAGGGATGAAAGACGCCTGGGAGAAGCTGCCGATCTTTAAGCAGGTGCTGAATATGGGGCCGAAAAAGGTTCGCAACGCCGCCTGCCAGACCTATGTGATCGAGGGCGATGATGTTGACCTGGGTAAAATACCGGTACAGCGCTGCTGGCCCGGTGATGCCGGGCCGCTGGTGACCTGGCCGCTGGTGATCACCCGCGGGCCGAATAAGTCGCGTCAGAATCTGGGCATCTACCGGCAACAGGTGATCGGCAAAAACAAACTGATTATGCGCTGGCTGGCACACCGCGGTGGAGCGCTGGACTTCCGTGAGTGGAAAGAGCTGCATCCGGGTGAAAAGTTCCCCGTTGCGGTGGCGCTGGGGGCCGATCCTGCCACTATTCTGGGGGCTGTCACACCGGTGCCCGATACGCTGTCGGAATATGCCTTTGCTGGCTTATTACGCGGTGGTAAAACCGAAGTGACTCAGTGCATAGGCAGTGACCTGCAGGTGCCCGCGAGTGCCGAGTTTATTCTTGAAGGTTATATCGATCCCGAAGAGATGGCCGATGAAGGTCCGTTTGGCGACCATACCGGTTATTACAACGAGGTCGATAGTTTTCCGGTGTTTACCGTTGAACGTATTACCCACCGGCCCGATCCTATTTATCACAGCACCTATACCGGCCGTCCACCGGATGAGCCCGCGGTGCTGGGGGTCGCGCTGAACGAAGTGTTTGTGCCGATTCTGCAGAAACAGTTTCCGGAAATTACCGATTTCTACCTGCCACCGGAAGGCTGCTCCTACCGTATGGCGGTGGTCACCATGAAGAAGCAGTATCCCGGTCATGCCAAGCGGGTGATGCTGGGGGTCTGGTCCTTCCTGCGGCAGTTTATGTACACCAAGTTTGTCATTGTCTGTGATGATGATATCAACGCCCGGGACTGGAACGATGTGATCTGGGCGATCACCACCCGGATGGATCCGATCCGGGATACCACGCTGATCGACAATACCCCGATCGACTATCTGGACTTCGCCTCACCGGTCTCTGGGCTGGGGTCAAAGATGGGTATGGATGCCACTAATAAGTGGCCCGGTGAAACCACCCGGGAGTGGGGTGAACCAATTGTGATGTCGCCCGAGGTAAAACAACGGGTCGATGATATCTGGGATCAGTTAGGCATCAAGAGTGACTAAGTCTTACCAGATAACCGTTAATGATCAATATGTTGTTGAGGCTGAAGCCGGAGTGTCGATCTTTGACAGTCTGCGAAACGCAGGTTACAGCATGCGTTTCAGCTGTCGCAACGGCGTGTGTGAAATTTGTAAAGCAACCCTGATAGTGGGTAGTATCCGGCAGCGTTATCCTGAGCTGGAACTACAATTAAGTGAGGGTGATAAACCCGCACAGATATTTGCCTGTACCGCTGTACCGCGCAGCGATATCAGGGTGAACATTGATGGGCTGCTACGCCCTGGAGAGTTACGCGTGAAAAAACTGGTTTGTGATATCGCCGCCGTTGAACCGTTAAGCCATGATGTCTACCGGGTGCGACTGCATCTGCCGGTCACCGGTCGGCATGCGGTTGAGTTCCATGCGGGTCAGTATCTGGAAATAATTTTACCGGATCAGCGCCGCGCTGCCTTCTCAATCGGCAGTGCGCCGGACTTCAGCAGCGATATCGAACTGCATATCCGGCGGATGCCGGAGGGTGAGCTGTCGGTTGCCATTATGGAGCACCTGCAAAATAACCCCAGTGTCGAGATTGAATTGCCCAAGGGCGAGTGCTATCTGGAAGCGGCATCGCTAAAACCCGATACCACGATCATCCTGGCAGCAGCCAGCACCGGCTTTGCCCAGATCAAAGCGATTGCTGAACACCTGCTGGCCAATCAGGTAAAAAATCCGATCCATATCTACTGGGGTGCCCGGGTCGAAGCGGATTTCTATCTGGAAAAACTACCGCTGCAATGGGCCCACGAACACACCAATGTACATGTCCATCTGGTGGTCAGTGAACCCGGAAACAGCCCCGGCTGGGGTGGTCGTACCGCCCTGTTACCGGCTGCGGTGGTGGCTGACTTCGACAACTTCGATAATGCAGAGATCTTCACCAGCGGCTCACCGGCGATGGTCTATGCGCTGGTTGACGCTTGCGAGGCTAAGGGGCTTCAGGAAGATCAGATCCATTCTGACGTCTTTGCTTATGCGCCGAGGAAATAGAGCATAAAGCAGAGCGCAACGAAGAGCGCGTTGCTTGCCAGATCGTCGCATCGCGTTCAAAGCCGTTGCTAGACGTCGCTTCGCGACTGGCTAGACGGGCTTCGCCCTCGCTAGAAAAGGCATAAAGAAAAGAGAGCGGATACGCTCTTTTTTTTAGGGACACGCTAGCGATTGTGTTGCGGGGATACGTTGTTAAGTCAATTCAGAGATGCGGTTTTAACATGAGCGAAATAAAGCAAAAGATTGCCCTGTTTATCGATGCGGATAACGCACCCGCCAGCAAGTTTGTCGATGTTCTGAGTGAAGTGGCAAAGTATGGTGTGGTGACTATCCGTAAAGCTTACGGCAACTGGAAGTCGCCCACCCTTAAATCCTGGGAGGAGTTGCTGCATGAGTACGCTATTCAACCGGTGCAGCAGTATGATTTAACCAAGGGTAAAAATGCCTCTGATATCGCGCTGGTCATCGATGCGATGGATGTTATGTATACCAAAGATATCGATGTGATGTGCTTTATCTCTTCCGACTGTGATTTTACCCCGATGGTTACCCGGGCGCTGGCGGAAGGCAAAATGGTGTTGGGGTTTGGTGAGCGGAAGACGCCATCGCCCTTTGTTAATGCCTGTTCAAAATTCCTCTTTCTTGACCAGCCGGAAGCGGTCGAAAACGCCAGCAGTGCTAAACCTAAAAATATCAAATCCGATACCAAACTGATCAACCTGTTGCGTCAGGCGATTGAAGCTACGGAAGATGAGGATGGCTGGGCCGCATTAGGCCCGGTGGGGGCCAATATCTCCAACCGCACATCATTCGATTGCCGCAACTATGGTTATAAAAATCTCAGCAGCCTGTTTAAAGCGGTCGACCTGTTCGAGCTGAAACGGGGTCAGGGACGCTCTTTTCTGGTGCGGGATGCGCGGAAGGGGAAAAAAGTGTAAGACCGCAACGAAGAGCGTGTTGCTTGCCAGATCGTCGCTGCGCGACTGGCTAGACGCGGCTTCGCCGCTTGCTAGTGGCTGGAAAAATCGCTATCCAGCTTAGCGTGGTGTTTTCCAGGCATCGACGATATAGCGGGCTAAGGCATTTCCCGCAGGGCCTAATTCCTTGCGGTGTTCGAAGAGTAACTGATACTCACCCAGTTCAGGCAGGCCCCATCTATCATCGACCTTCACAAAAGGGGCTCTCATATGACTTTGCGGTATTGGTGCGATCGCCAGATCGGCCTCCATCGCGGCTTGCATGCCTGAGCTCTGATCGCAGGTATAGGCGATACGGTACTCAATTCCCTGCTTGTCTAATGCCTCGAGAGCCATGGTGCGCCAGCAGCAGCCCCGACTGGCAACCGCCAGTGGCAGAGGATGACTTTCTACCGCCAGACCGCCGCTACGGTTAGCCCAGACGAGCGGTTCAGTAAACACCACCTCTCCGCGAGTCGGGTCCTGACCGACATTGCCTGCGGTTAACAGCGCCATATCCAGCTCGCCTGCGTCCAACAGTGACAACAGCTCTGTACTGCTACCGGCGATGACGTTGACGGCGACGGCGGGGTGAGAGCGTGCGAACTGTGCCATCACCTTCGGTAATACCCCGGTTGCCAGATCTTCCGGAGAGCCAAAGCAGATGGTTCCTTCGATGCTGGGGGCCATAAACTGGCTGACCGCCTCCTCATTCAGCCTGAGTAACCGACGACTATAGCTGAGTAATACCTCGCCTTCAGAGGTTAAGCGAACCTGTCTTGCCTCGCGAAGAAATAAACTCTTCCCCAGGGTTTCCTCAAGGCGCTTGATCTGCATGCTGACGGCAGCCGGAGAGCGAAATACCTGCTCGGCCGCGCGGGTAAAACTTCCACTTTCGGCAATGGCCACAAACGAGCGAAGCAGGTCGAATTCCAGTAAGGGAGGGGTATTTGCAAACAGAGACATAACTACACCGTTAAGATTTTCTGAATCTTGAGTTTAGTATTTTTAGTTTGATTAAACAATGTACAAAAATCATCATTCAGTAACAGGTCGCACCCTGATCATCTTTTGTTAACCACTAACACCGTGAAGTGAACGGTGAGGAGATTCCGCTATGTCCAGTTGTGATCTTTTGATTCAAACATCGTCGACCACTGTGACTCCGTCCAGACAGGAAAAGGCGCGTTCATGGCGTCAGCAGCACCGGCTCATCCAGGCATTGAAGGGTTGGTATGATGCTTATCGTCGCCGTCAGGTATTACTGGACCTGCTTCGTTATGATGATCATATGCTGGACGATATGGGGTATACCCGCCAGGACATACAGGCGATTGCGAAGCTGCCCCTGAGCGCGGATGCTGATGAAGTGCTGAAGCAGCTAAGATCAGACCGCAACGGAAAGCGCGGCGACTAACTTTGCACGATAAATGGATCTGAGCGGTTGCTGGGATAAATTAGTTCTTTTCTCGCTTGGGTTGAGAACGCAACGAAGAGCGCGTTGCTCGCTAGACGGGCTTCGCCCTTGCTAGACCGTCGCTTCGCGACTAGCTAGTTGTTAGAAAAAGCATAAGAACAAAAAGAAAGAGAGCGGGTGGCTCTCTTTTTTGTGGGAGACGCGAACATGACTATAGATTGCCAGCGGAACCTCTCTCTTTTTGAGTAATTGAACCGGGTTTATGTTTCAGGCACACTCAGGTTAATGGAGATCTGAGCCAACTGCTCAGATCTCATTGATTTTAAACGTCTCTTGGCGACTGGCTCATTTCAACGTCTCGCCCCACTGTGGGTTCGAAGGTTTGAAGCTCACTTATAACGCTAGGCTAATCTTAAGGCTCTTATGATGATCACCCTGAACACGCCTGTTGCGTTTAATGACCCGCTCCCTGATGAGGTTGATGTGGTGGTGATTGGTGGCGGCGTTATCGGTATTTTCTCTGCCCTGAATATTGTGCGTTCGGGGCTGAGTGTGATGGTGATCGAAAAAGGCCGTATTGCCGGAGAGCAGTCGTCACGCAACTGGGGCTGGATCAGACAACATGGTCGTGATGCCGCAGAGCTGCCGATTATGATGGAAGCTTCCCTGCTATGGGAGGCTTTTGATAAAGAGGTTAAAGGTCGTACCGGGTTTAAGCGGGTCGGGGTGATGTATCTGTCACAAACCGAAGCGGCGCAGGCGCAACGGGAAGCGTGGCTGAGTATTGCCGCAGCCCATGGCGTCGATACCGTGGCACTGTCCAGCACCCAGCTAAAACAACATATTCAACAGGACCCTCGGGCAAAAAATACCTGGGTCGGCGCGACCTATACCGCCAGTGATGCCTGCGCCGAGCCATGGCAAGCGGTGCCTGCCGTGGCAGAACTGGCCCACAGCGAAGGGGTTCTTATCCGGGAAAATTGCGCCGTGCGTACACTGGATATCGAAGCGGGCCAGATTGTCGGGGTGATCACTGAGGCAGGCCGCATCAGAACATCGCAGGTAGTCGTCGCCGGAGGTGCCTGGTCATCCCTGTTTCTGCGCCGTCACGGTATCAATATCCCTCAGCTATCGGTACGCGCCTCCGTTGCCCGAACCGCCCCGCTGCAAAGTATCACCACCGCCAGTTTTGCGGATAAAAAACTGGCAGTGCGCCGCCGCAATGATGGCGGTTACACCCTCGCGCTCACCGATTCCCATGATCATTTTATTGGCCCGGATTCGTTTCGTTTATTACCTAAGTGGCTCAGAACGGGACTGCAAAACTATCATGAGATCCGACCCTGGATAAACGAAATCGCTAACTCCCCGGATGCCTGGCGGGTACAACGCCACTGGAGCGCTGATGAGATCACCCCCTTCGAACTCACCCGCGTTCTCGATCCCGCCCCCGCCAAAGGTAAGGTGAAAGTGATGCAACAGCGTTTCGCAGAGCGGTTCCCACAGATCGGCATCCCTCCCATACTGGATGCCTGGGCGGGCATGATCGATGCGATGCCCGATATCGTCCCCATTGTCGACAGAGTCCCCGATCTGGAAGGCCTTATCGTCGCAACCGGCATGAGCGGGCATGGGTTTGGCATAGGCCCCGCCTTCGGCAGAATCGTCTCTCAGATCGTCAATAAACAAGAGAGTCAGCATGATTTGTCGCGCTTTCGGTTTTCCCGGTTCTCGGATGGCAGCCAGCTCGAAATTGGGCCTAATGTTTAAAGGCAGTTGTTAGAACGCAACGAAGAGCGCGTTGCTCGCTAGACGGGCTTCGCCCTTGCTAGACCGTCGCTTCGCGACTCGCTAGTCGTTAGAAAAAGCGTAAAAACAAAAAGAAGGGGGCCGTTGGCGCTCTTTCTTTGTTGTAGGAGGTGCATCTTGCGCCGATTAGGCTTTGATATTTTTGAGACCTGTTTCATTACCGCAGTAGTCTATTCACAGTCAGTAATGCCCGGCTGCATAGAAAGGGAATAGGTCAGTGCCAGATTCTGGGTTTGGTCTATTTACCTGCAAAATACAAGACCTGACCCCGTTGCCTCTTTAGAACGCAACGAAGAGCGCGTTGCTCGCTAGACGGGCTTCGCCCTTGCTAGACCGTTGCTTCGCGACTCGCTAGTCGTTAGAAAAAGCGTAAAAGCAAAAAGATGAGGGCTATTGGCTCTCTTTAGCACCTATCATTAAGCAATTGCCCCCACTTTCTCTTTCAGGCACACTCAGTGAATGGATATGTGTAGTTCCACTATACAAACTGACCAATGAGCCCGCTCATTTTCAGTGGACGAGAATGTAGTAGCTGTTTTTAGGCTTTTCTCTTGTTATCAAAGATACGAAGTGAATGACGTCAGAATGATATTTACTTTGATTGCATTTATTTTGTAGTGATCAAAAAGGGCTTTGACTCTTTGATCTTTTAGTTGGAAGTCGGTGACATGTTAGATAACCCACTTGCAGTAGCTCAGCGTGAGTCCGCTGGGGCTAGCACCTTTGGAAAGTATAATTTTCAATTCCATTGGGCTTTGTGCGAGATAATTAAAAAACATGAGCAGCAGAAAGAGTACGCTATTCTCATTGAGCACCATGAGAATGTTGTGATCGCAGATGCTTTGGAGGCTGATAAAGCGAAATTTGAGTTCTATCAGGTGAAAAATCAGGCAGCCAAATTTACTGCAGATTCATTAATTAAGCGAAAAAAAGGTACTGTAAAGGCACTGAAAAGCTCAGTTCTAGGTAAATTACTTAGTTCTTGCATTCACAACCAATATGAGGAACGCATTACAACGATTGGTTTAGTTTCATCTAGCGGCTTTAGCTTAGCTTTAGATAAGGGGTTAAAGCTGGATGTAATTAAAATGGGTGATATTGCTGAAGAAGATCTAGCGACTATGACACAAAGCATTCATAAAGAGTTAGGTATCGATATATTGCCAGGGCATTTGCAGTTCATCGTTCCTGAAATACAACTTCGAAATCAAGAAGACTATGTTCTATCAAATTTTGCAAGGCTTGTAGACAAGCTCTTCCCAGGAGCTCTTTGCAATGCAGTTGCAATCTACCGCGCGGTTATTGATGAAATGGGCCGAATTGGTCGTTTGGAGTATGACTACAAAGACTGGGCTAGGCTCATCGAGAAAAAATCTTTGACTTCGACAAGTTTACATCAAGTTATTACGCAGCATTCAAGACACCCATGCGTTGATGACATCAAAAATGACTTTGATGATTTGGCAAATGATCTGTGTTGGAAATCTAAGAGGAAACGTTCTTTTAAACGAGAGCTATCATTACTAGCCCTTCGAAGAGCAGGTTTCATGAGTGCCTTAGATATTGATATCACTAATTCATTTAGGGCATCTCATGACAAAATCAATGAAGACGATTTTTCCAATGATAACGCTTATGTGGATGCCTTAGAGCAACAGGCTATTAGGGAAGGGCTACTAAGAAAAGTTAAAGATCAAAATGCACTTTTGATGGAAGTTATCTACTGCTTATTGAAGGTTGAGTAATGAAAAATAATTACAAACTCTTGATTAGGAATCTTAGGAAGCACAAAAATGAAAGGCTTGCATTTTCAACGTCTAGTTCTCTTGTCCGATTCGAAAAAACTGGGGAATCAGTTCTCGTTTCCGAAGAGATTCAATCTCGTTACCGGAAAAGACAATAGTATTGGTAAATCTACACTTGTTAAAAGCTTATTTTGGGCTATTGGTTGCGATCCCCAATTTGACCAAGAATGGAAATCAAATGATGTGAAGGCGATTCTCTACTTTAAGATTAATGAGGTCGACTACATCGTTAGTCGCTATCAAGACATCATTTATTTTGGTAAGTCAGACTCACTTTTGGATAAGTATTCAAGGGTTACAGGGGAGTTTGCACAAGCCTTTGCAAAAGTTACGGGCTTCGACCTACTTTTGGCGAACAGACAAAATGGTCTAGATTGTCCTCCTCCAGCTTTTTACTTTTTACCTTTCTATATTGATCAGAAGAGAAGCTGGGATGAGCCTTGGAATGGTTTTGAAAACCTTGCTCAATACAGTAATTTTCGAAGAAACCTTATTAAATACTTTTGCGGTTACCTATCCCCTAATCACTTTGAAATCGAAGAAGAGATTTTCGAACAAAAAGCTAAGCAGAATGCTGCCAATCATCAAGTTAACCGTATTACTGCTGCAATTGAAGTTCTTGAAGAGATTGCGCCAGCACAAACTATTGCGATCACTCTGGAGGAGCTTGAATCAATTCAATCAGAGATTAAGCAAGAACTTCAAGTGTTCTCACATCAACAGTTTAAACTGTATGAGCAACAATCTATATTAGCTAATGAAATCCATGACTTAGAACAGCAGTGCCATATTGCGATAGCTTCGGCAAAAGAGCTAGATGAGGACTATAGATTTGCTGTAGAAAACGTCCCATCTAATTCATTAGAGTGTCCTTTATGTGGTGTTGAACATGATAACTCACTCCTTAGTAGAGCTGGGCTTCTTGCTGATAGAGAAGCACTTGAGCAGCAGGCAAGCAATATTAGAGCAATGCTGAATGAGAAATACGAACAACAAGGGGAACTTATAGATGAGCTTAGCCTCGTATCATCTGAAATTGATAGAATAAACGATAAGTATCTATCTCAATACGATGACGTAGCGACTGATGAGCAGGCTGCTTTTGAGCAGGCACTTCACGTTGTATCTCAAAATAAAGTGAACTACAGCGTAGCTCAAACTAAAGAAGGCTATCAATTGCAATCTAAAGAAGCCCAAGATCAACAAAAGAAACTCAAAGCAGATCAAAGAAAGCTTCTTAAAAAGAAAGATAAAGATGAACTTAATGAGATGTTCATGGGTAATCTTACAGAAAATATCGAAACTTTATCGGCCAAAGGTGTAAATCTCAACGGAGTTAAGTCTCCTGTTGATTATAAAAAGATTCTTGGTGGTGGCGCAGCTGAAGGAACTCGTGGAACTTTAGCATACCAATTGGCAATACTACGTCAAATTGAGCATGCAGCGCATTGTGAACTAGCCCCGTTTGTTATTGATACTCCTAATCAGCAGGAACAAGCAGAGCACAGATATAAAAGTGTACTTGATGTAATAAGGGATAACGTCCCAGGCGGATATCAAGTCATTCTATGTGCCATGGATAACGAGGCTCTATACACATACAAGCAAGATTCCCATATTATTGAGTTGGATGGGGATCGTTTGTTGCAAAGAGCGCATTACGAAACTCTCCGTTCTGAGTATGATGAAGTAGTTTTAGTTAGAAATTAATTTCACTCAGCTGCCCTTGGATAGCCTTTCCTTCAGCTCACTTATTATAAGTACAATTCACCGACAGTTGCCCTGAGTCGTGAAGCCATTTTAACCGATCCCATATTCACAAACAAAAAAAGAGAGCTTCCCAGCTCTCTTTAATCTTTTGATCTTTAAGCTTTTTCTAGCGACTAACCACTAGCAAGTCGCGAAGCGACGTCTAGCCTCTTCTTAGCCTTTAGTGAAGCTCCTCATACTTCCGCTGTATCGCCATCAACGCAGGCTGCGCTTCCAGCGGCGCGTAGGCGATCGCCTGGTCAAACAGGTCTTTGTTCTCGTCGGAGAGGCGTTCATCTTCATTCATGGCAGAGAGTTTCTGCATCGCTTCGATAAACTTGGGGTGTTGTTTCTGTTTTTTGGCCGGTTTCATAGGAACTACCTCCGTAAGTTGGCGACGTGTATCGCGGCGTTAGCCTAGGTGCGATAGAGGGTCTGAATAAGATGAAAACCAAACTTCGTTTTCACCGGTCCGTGGATCTCCAATACTTTCTTACGGAAAACCACATCGTCGAACGCTTTCACCATGGTGCCGGGCCGGAACTCACCCAGATCACCACCCCGTTTGGCAGAGTTACACAGAGAGTGTCTTTTTGCCAGACGGGCAAAGTCCTCCCCTTTCTCCAGTTGTTGCTTCAGCTTTTCGGCCTCCGCTTTGGTCTTTACCAGAATATGCCGGGCCGATGCTACAGCCATATTAAAATACCTTTGCTCACACAGTAAAACTTTTTTATAACATTCTGACTTTAAAGCGGCGCCCTTTGATCTTGCCGTCGACTAAGCGGCTGTGGGCTTTGCGGGCTTCTTCCCGCTTCACGGCTACATAGGCAGCATAGTCATAGATATCGATCTTGCCGACCGCGCTGCCGTCGATACCCGCTTCGCCGGTGAGGGCACCAAGGATGTCGCCTGGGCGTATCTTATCTTTTCGACCGCCGGCGATGCAGAGAGTTCGCATCACCGGTTTAACCGGCTCCTCGTTGCGGGCTTTTTTCAGGCTGCTGAGGGATTTGGTCTCCAGGGTCTGCGACAGGTATTCGCTGATGGTTTCCAGCTTATAGGTTTCGGAGTCGCGGTAGAGACTGATGGCGGTGCCATCTTTGCCTGCACGGCCGGTACGTCCGATACGGTGAACGTAGATCTCCGGATCACGGGGTAGGTCGTAGTTGATCACCATGGTCAGGTCGCTGATATCCAGGCCGCGGGCGGCAACATCGGTGGCGATCAGGATAGTGTTGCTGCGGTTGGCGAACTGCACCAGCACCTGATCCCGGTCGCGCTGTTCCAGATCACCGTGCAGGGCGGCGGCAAAGTAGCCCAGATTGCGCAGGTGATCGGACACTTCACGACACTGATCTTTGGTGTTGCAAAAAATTACGGTGGATTCCGGGCTGAAGTGGCTGAGTATCCGCGCCAGCGCTTCCGGCTTTTTGGTCTGTTCCAGGGCATAGAACGATTGTTCTATCTGACTGGTGCTGTGCACCGCTTCCACGGTGACCTCGACCGGGTCAACCTGCAGATCGGCGCTGAGTTTTTTAATCCCTTCGGGATAGGTGGCGGAAAACAGCAGGGTCTGGCGCTTTTTCGGTGTGTTTCTGATCACCCCTTCGATCTGCTCGTAGAAGCCCATATCCAGCATGCGGTCGGCTTCATCCAGCACCACGGTGTTGCAGCGGGACAGGTCCAGCTTGCCTTTGCGAATCAGATCCTGAATCCGGCCGGGGGTGCCTACCACGATGTGTGCGCCATGCTCCAGTGAACCGATCTGCGGCCCGACGGACTGTCCACCGCAGAGGATGACCAGTTTGATGTTGTCTTTAAACCGCGCCAGACGGCGGATCTCCTGGGCTACCTGGGTGCTGAGCTCCCGGGTGGGGCAGAGTACCAGTGCCTGAGTACCGAAATCCCGCTGATTGATCTGTAACAGTAAGCCGATGGCAAAGGCGGCGGTTTTACCGCTACCGGTTTTGGCTTTGGCGATCAGATCTTTACCGGCCAGTGCATGGGGCAGACTGCCCGCCTGGATCGGCGTCATCTCGTGGTAGCCAAGGTCAGCCAGGTTGCTGAGCATAGCGGGAGGAAGGTTCAGGGAGGCGAAAGCGGTATCAGACACGGTGTACTCGGGATAAGAGTTAAATTGGCCGCCAGTATACCTGAAATAGTGCTTAATCGCTGCCCTGAAGTGAGGCCGCAGGACGATTCAGTCAGCGGTTAAGCTGGGCAGTGCGTGGATGCCAGGCTGCAGGAAACCGCTGATATCGCCATCCAGTTTCAGGCTGAGTAGGTCATCGGCGCGGGTTTTGCCGTGGGTGATCGCCGCAATCGGAATGTTCTGCTGAACCGCCTGCTTACAAAAGCGAAATCCGGAATACACCATCAGTGATGAACCGATCACGAGCAGGGCATCAGACCGCTGTAAACTGTCGAGGGCTGAGAAAACCCGCTCTTTCGGTACATTATCGCCGAAGAAGACCACATTGGGCTTTAACATGCCGCCACAATCGGGGCAGTCGGTCACCCTGAAGCGGCTGAAGTCGATGCCATCCAGATCGGCATCGCCGTCCGGTGCAGCGGTCGCGGTATACTCTCTGAACGCTGGGTTTGCTTCGGCCATCAACTGATGCACGTGGTTACGTTGATGCAGTGTGTGACAGTCCATACAGATCACCTGGTCAGAGCGGCCGTGCAGGTCGATCACCCGTTGCTGACCGGCCAACTGATGCAGCCGGTCGACATTCTGAGTGACCAGTTGGCGGCAATAGCCCTTCTCTTCTAGCCGTTGCAGACTCTGATGCACGGCATTGGGACGGGCATTGGCCATCAGTGGCCAGCCGATCAGGCTGCGCGCCCAGAATCGTTGCCGGGTGGCATGGCTGGTCATGAAGTCGCGGTGTTGCACCGGGGGCTGGCGTTTCCACTGACCGTTATGGTCCCGGTAATCGGGTATCCCGGACTGGGTGCTGCAGCCTGCGCCGGTGAGAATAAATAACCGGGGATGCTGCTGGATAAAGTCGCTGAGGGCGCTTGCTGTCGAATGGGCCATAGGTTCAGTGTAATCGGTGAGGTCTCTCAGGCCAACGGAATAAGTACTAAAAGATACGTATTGAAGCGCTCAGTTGGTTCACTGTGATCTTAATAGGCGAACCTTTCAATCGCCTGTCTCACCTGCGTGAGCGCCTCTTTAAGCGAGTCGATCGCCACCGATCCCAGTGCCAGCCGGATCGCATGGGGAAGATGGTCAGTCACGGCGAACGGTTCTGCGGTCGAAACGGAGATGTTTGATGTCATGAGTGTCATCGCTACCTGATCAGCCCGCACCTCCTCTGGCAGGGTTAACCAGACAAAATAAGATGAGGGGTGGCTGATAACAGAGAAGCCTTTTAATACCTCTCTGGCGATTGTCTGACGGGCCTGTGCATCCCCGCGCTTCTCCGCTTCAAGTCGGGCAACAGTGCCATCCTCTATCCAGCCACAACTGATAGCCGTCATCAGACTGGGGGTATTCCAGGTGGTGGCGCGGATAGTTCGCTCTAGCGTTGGAATCCATCGTTCAGGGGCGGCAATAAAGCCGATACGAAAACCGGTGGCCACACTCTTTGATAGCCCTGAGACGTAAACGGTCAACTCCGGTGCGAGGGCGGCCAGCGGCGGCGGTGGGTTATCGGCAAGAAATGCGTAGGCGGCATCTTCGATAATCAGCAGGTTATGCTGGCGGGCAATGGTGATCAGTTGCTGTCGCTGCTCGCTATTCATCACCCAGCCCAGGGGGTTGTGAAGTGTGGGCATGCTATACACCGCGCGGATCGGCCGATGTTTGCAGAGTGCTTCCAGGGCTGTCAGGTCGGGGCCTGTGGCGGTGACCGGTATTGCGACCAGCTCGAGTCGATGTACCTCCGCGAGTATTTTAAAGCCTGAGTAGGTGAGCGCATCGACGGCAACCACATCGCCGGGATTGAGAAGTGACATCACGGTGGTTGCCAGCCCGTGCTGGGCACCGCTGACAATCAGCAGCTGCTCAGGGGGTATCGATAATCCACGGTGTTTGAGGTGTTGTGCGACGATCGCTCTTTCATGCAGACGACCGGCATGGGGCTGATAGTGTAGCAGGGATTCCAGGTCGCCGGAGATCGATAGTTGTCGCAGTGCCTGACGCAGCATGCCGGTCTGACCGGGGATGGATGGTGAGTTGAAGTTAAGATCGATCATCCCCTCTGTTGTCGGGGGCTGGTCGATGCCATGGCCCAGCGGCAGGGCGGTTTCTCTGACAAAGGTTCCGCGGCCGGTTTCGCCGCTAACCAGCCCTATTCGCTCCAGTTCAGCATAGACCCGGGAGGCGGTCACCAGTGCCAGACCTTCCCGGGCCGCCAGCTGCCGGTGGGTGGGTAGCTGGGTGCCAGGCGGCAGCCTGCCCGAACGGATCTCGTCGGCAAACCGGTCGACCAGTTGTTTATAGCGTGCGCGGGGCATCTTCAGTTGTATCCATGACAATTTTTTTATTGTCATGAATTTAGGTCATACAATGCGGCAACGCAACTGACTACTTTTAAGTGCTAATTGTAAGAGCTAATGAAGAGAGCTAATGAGGAGAGCTGCTATGCATATTGCGATTCTGACATTTGACGGCTTTAACGAACTGGATTCACTGATCGCCCTGGGGATTCTCAACCGGGTGAAACGCCCGGACTGGCGGGTCTCAATTGCCAGCCCGACTGAGCGGGTCGAGTCGATGAACGGTGTGGTGCTGCAACGGCAGCTTACGCTTAGTGAGGCTAACCATGCGGATGTGGTGTTGGTGGGCAGTGGCATGAAAACCCGCGACGTCGTGGCGGACAGGTCGATTATGTCGCAGCTCAGCCTGGACCCTGAACGACAGCTGATTGGCGCGCAGTGCTCGGGGGCGTTGATGCTGGCTGAGTTGGGGCTGCTGACGGATCTGCCGGTGTGCACCGATCTGACCACTAAACCCTGGGTGCAGGACAGCGGTGCTGAGGTGCTGAATCAGGCGTTCTTTGCCCGGGGAAATGTCGCCAGTGCGGGGGGGTGTCTGGCTTCACAGTATCTTGCCTGCTGGGTGTTGGCACGACTGGAGGGTATTAAAGTTGCTGAAGAGGCGATTCACTATGTTGCCCCGGTGGGGGAGAAAGCGGAGTATGTCAGGCGGATGCTGGCGAATATCTCGCCCTATTTATAAAACTGATCCGGAGAGACAAAAAAACCGCGCTGGGCGCGGTTTTTTAATGATTAAAGCTTATGTTCTGAACTTATACCCCGAGCTTATACCCCGAACTTAGCCTTCGCTTCCAGACGGCGGCGGTGCAGCACCGGCTCAGTATAGCCGTTTGGCTGGATACGGCCCTGAATAACCAGTTCCAGTGCGGCCTGGAAGGCGACACTGTCGTCGAAGTTGGGTGCCATCGGACGGTACAGGGGATCGCCAGCATTCTGCTGGTCAACCACGGCGGCCATCCGCTGCATGGTTTCCATCACCTGAGCTTCAGAGCAGATACCGTGGTGCAACCAGTTAGCGATATGCTGGCTGGAGATCCGCAGTGTGGCGCGGTCTTCCATCAGACCGACATCGTTGATGTCAGGCACTTTAGAGCAGCCGACACCCTGATCGATCCAGCGTACCACGTAGCCCAGAATACCCTGTGCGTTGTTATCCAGCTCGTTCTGAATCTCTTCAGCAGACCAGTCTGGATTGCTCGCCACCGGTACGGTGAGAATGTCGTCCAGACTGGCCCGTGGACGGCTCTTCAGTTCATCCTGACGGGCGAATACATCAACTTTGTGATAGTGCAGTGCGTGCAGGGCGGCAGCCGTTGGCGATGGCACCCAGGCGGTGTTAGCGCCCGACAGTGGGTGGCCGATCTTGGCATCCAGCATGTTAGCCATCTGATCCGGAATCGCCCACATACCTTTACCGATCTGTGCACGGCCCTGCAGGCCGCAAGCGAGACCGTTATCCACGTTCCAGTCTTCATAGGCACCGATCCAGGCGGCGGCTTTCATCTCGCCTTTGCGGATCATCGGGCCCGCTTCCATGGAGGTGTGGATCTCGTCACCGGTACGGTCCAGGAAGCCTGTGTTGATAAAGACCACACGGTCTTTTGCTGCACGGATACACTCTTTCAGGTTAACGGTGGTGCGGCGCTCTTCATCCATAATACCCATTTTCAGGGTAAAGCGGTCCAGACCCAGGGCATCTTCGATACGACCAAACAGCTCATTGGCGAAAGCCACCTCTTCAGGGCCGTGCATCTTCGGCTTAACGATATACATGGAGCCGGTGGTGGTGTTGCTGAACTGACCGTTACCCTTAACATCGTGGATTGAGATCAGGCTGGTGACCATGCCATCGAGGATGCCCTCAGGAATCTCGTTGCCATCTTTGTCCAGAATAGCGTTGTTGGTCATCAGGTGGCCAACGTTACGCACAAACATCAGACTGCGGCCTTTGAGGCTGACTGCAGAACCATCCACACCGGTATATGTACGGTCAGGGTTCATACGACGGGTGAAAGTTTTACCGCTTTTGGTCACCTCTTCGGTGAGGTCGCCTTTCATCAGGCCCAGCCAGTTTTTATAGGCAACCACTTTATCGTCAGCATCGACGGCGGCAACGGAGTCTTCGCAGTCCATAATTGCAGTTAGTGCGGCTTCTACGATGATATCGCTGATACCGGCGGCATCGGTGGAACCGATCTGACTGTCGCGGTCGACTTTAACGTCCAGATGCAGGCCGTTGTGTTTCAACAGGATTGCGGTGGGTGCCTCGGCATCGCCGTTGTAACCGATCAGTTGCGCTTCATCCTGCAGACCGGTTTCAGCACCGTTGGTCAGGGTGACCACCAGCTTGCCATCACGGATACTGTAGCGAACAGAATCTTTATGGCAGCCAGTTGCCAGCGGTGCCGCTTCGTTCAGTACGTTACGGGCAAATTCAATGACTTTAGCCCCTCGAACCGGGTTATAACTGCCAGAGATCTCTGCGCCATCCGCTTCTGAGATCGCATCGGTGCCATAGAGGGCATCGTAGAGGCTACCCCAGCGGGCATTGGCAGCGTTCAGGGCGAAACGGGCGTTCATCACCGGTACCACCAGCTGCGGGCCAGCCATGGTGGCCATTTCCGGGTCAACATTGCTGGTGGTGGCAGAGAAGTCTTCGCCTTCTGGCAACAGGTAGCCGATCTTCTGAAGGAATGACTTATAGGCGCTAAAATCAAAACCGTTAGCCCGGTTGTCGCGATGCCAGCTGTCGATCTGCTCCTGAATGGCATCACGCTTTGCCAGCAGAGTGCGGTTTTTCGGTGCAAGATCGTGAACAATCGCGTCCAGACTTGACCAGAACTGCTCTTCAGTTACACCGGTGCCTGGAATGACCTGTTGGTTGACAAAGTTGTACAGCGCTTCAGCAACCTGCAGGCCGCCCGTTTGTATCCGTTGACTCATAATTTACTGCCTCATTGTAATCGTCCCGAATCCGGTGCGAGGCAACCGGACCAGGTCTATTTTGTATGCCGCAATCGCAGTGGCTCCTATCAGCGCTACCGCTATTGTGGCTTGTGCGTTGCAACAATATCGCAATTTGCAAACCCTGTCGCCCCTGAGCACTGCTAAAGTATGAAGCATATACCCCCTTTGAGGCAGGTATTCATTTCACATTGTGGAAAGGTGGCGATGGGCGGTCAGGGGGCGGTTTTCATCTGGCAAAAAGCTGCCAGATGGCAGCTTTAATGCGGCGTTACCCTGACTGTTTGGTCAGAACAACCAGTTGCCCGGTTCTGGCAGGGGCTGCCTTTTTTCAACGGCGCTCAGCCCTTTGATACAACGGATGATAAACCAGAGGACAGTGAATAACAGAATCAGATAGCCGATCAGAATAAACGTGGTAATCGCACCGATAAAGGCATACAGGAATCCTATCCAGAAGGTGCGGATCTGCCACTGATAGTGAGTCTTCAGCCAGTCCGGGGCATCCGCTTTATAGACATAGGCCATCACCAGTCCCACGATTCCGGTGACACCGATCACAATACTGATCAGGTAGAGGATATACACAATTTTAGCGTTGCTGCCATTATCCTTTTGCGTTTCTGCAACTTCATTCATACGCGTTAAGCTCCTTTTTACGATTTAAGATATATTTTTTACGATTTAAGAAATATTTTCACGGATGATATCGGGCAGAGCTACGGAGCGCCCAGTGTTATGATCCATCCACACCACCTTGGAGTAGCCTTCGCTGCAGAGCTGATCGGGGTTGTCGGTGGTGCTCAGTTCATACCAGACCATAAAGCTGCTGCGGCCAATCTCGCCAACAAAACTTTTTACGATGATGGTGGCCGGATAGCTCACCGGTCTGAGGAAGGTGCAGCCAACATTGATAATCACCGGGTCGGTGCCGTTACCGTTCATCGTTGCGCCGATACTGGCGAGAAACTGCACCCGGGCCTCTTCCAGATAGCGCATGTAGAGCGCATTATTGACGTGACCGTAGGCGTCCATATCGCCCCAGCGCACCGCCAACTGGCACTGGTGCAATAATTTCCGCTTTGGCGGTTCACTCATGATCCATCTCCTCTTCCGGTATTCCTGTATATAGGTGTTCAGTCGTCATCATCTTCACCCGGGGGCTGCCCGGTATCATTGCTGCGCAGATGCAGGTCCATCTGCGGAAACGCAATCTCGATATTGTGCTCCCGGAATAGCCGGTCAATGGTGCTGTGTAGCTCATGCACCGTCTGGTTGCGGATATCCATAGAGCTGATATGGGCGCGCAGTTCAAAGTCCAGTGTACTGTTGCCGAATGCCAGGAAAAAGGCCAGCGGCGCCGGTTCAGTAAGAACATGTTTATTTTCCGCGGCAGCCTGTAGCAATAGCTTGGTTACCAACGGGGTATCTGAACCATAGGCGACCCCGACGGGGATCACGATCCGGGTGATGGCGTCGGTCAGGGACCAGTTTATCAACTGATCGGTGATAAAGGTTTTATTGGGAATAATCACCTCTTTGCGATCCCAGTCAGTAATGGTAGTGGCGCGGATCTGTATACGGGTAACATTGCCTGTCACACCGCCAATGGTGACGGTGTCGCCGATACGGACGGGCTTCTCAAACAGGATAATCAGGCCTGAAACGAAATTGGCGACGATCTCCTGCAGGCCAAACCCCAGCCCCACACCCAGCGCGGCAACCAGCCACTGCAGTTTGCCCCATTCGAGGCCGAGAAAGTTGAGAAAACTGATCAGACCGGTAATGTAGAGACAGTATTTCAGCAGTGTCGAGATGGCAAAGCTGGTGCCAGGTGCCAGTGGCAGATAGTTCAGAACCAGCAACTCAAACAGACCGGGCAGGTTGCGCGCAGCGATAAAGGTCACTGTCAGGGCGGCCAGGGCAAAAATAATCTGCTTCAGAGTGATAAAACTCAGCACGCCGCTGTCGCTGCTGCCGGTGCTCCAGAGTGTCACCGAGTCCAGCGCTTCCAGGGCTGGCAGGGTCCAGCCGAGAGTAAACCATGCCAGGGTGAGAAAGATCAGTGCAGTGACGGTTTTGAGCAGCATATTACCCTGCTCAGATATGGTTTGCAGATCTACGAAATTCTCCTTCAGTGGTGGCGGTGTCTCTTTCTGCTCCTCCCGGGCAGACAGTATTTCCGCCCGACGGGCCAGGGTTTGGGCGAACAGCAGCTTGCGCTCTTCGATCAGTAACCAGCGTCGTCCCAGATGAAAGATCAGGTAGGCCAGAATAGCGATACATACCAGCAGGAACATCAGGCCGATCAGAATGCCCGCCGAGAGTATATAGCCCCAGAGAATCATCCCTGCCATCGCGACATTAAAGGCGATGACCGCACCGATCCAGACGCTGATATTGTGCCACAGTTTACCATCCGCTGTGTGCTGTGCATGCGGGGTCGCGCGCCACAGGCTGACCCAGAACAGGGTAAAACCGATGGTAATCAATAACAGGATTAAGCGGGTCGGGCCTGCAATAACGGTCTCATTGGTACTCAGGTCCAGCATCATCAGGAAGGCGATCAGTGGTGTGTTGATCCAGAAGAGCCAGCTCAGTCGTTTTCGCAGTGTCGCGGTGGTGTGCTCCGGCAGGCTGAACTGCCCCTGCAGTAAGCCGTGAGGCTGCTGTAACCAAAGCATCACGGTCAGGTATAGCCAACTGATCGAGGCGAGCATATAGAGCAGGTTTCTGACCGCGGCCTCATCCCCGCCGATTTTTCTGCCTAACACATAGAGAAACAGCGGGATGGGCAGTGTAGCTAATGGGCCATACAGCAGAGGGCGCAGGGTATGGCTGATATGGTCCTGACTGACATTGCCGATCTGTTTGCACCATTGCGGCTGACGTTTGTTCAGATAACGCCGGCAGAACAGCGCGAAGGGCAGCACAATCAGAAACAACCCCGATGGCAGCGTTACTTTATCCATCAGCAGCGCCCGGTAGGGTTTCAGCAGGGCGGGTAATTCAGCACTCAGATCGATAAATCCGTTAATAATCTGCGTGGGCCATCCGGTCGAGACCGGTTCAGTGCTGGGCAGCCATAGCAGGTGCTTATTAAACAGCGCCCGGCTGGCGGTTATCTGGGCGTTAAACTGTTCCTGAATCAACAACAGTTGTGACAGTTCACTGATCAGTTTCTGTTGCAGTGAACGCTGTTCGGAGATCAGCTCGCTGAGGCTCTGATGCAGCTGAGAAAGCTTTGTTTTTTGAGCTTCGGTCAGCCCCGTGGTCTGTGTCTCCACCGGGGGCTGACTCAGGGTCAACTGGTTGAGGCGCAGCTCTTTAAGCCGGGTTCGGGTGATGTCCGATTTCAGGGGCTTTGGCAGTTGTTGAATATGTTTGCGAATCTCTGAACCGGTATAGCCGATTCCCAACTCCAGCTGCAACTGGATCGCTTGGTAGGTCTGGCGAATAATCTGCAGTTGCTGTTCCAGTTGTTTACGCCGTTGTGCTGTCTGCTCGGTTTCTGCGAGTCCCTGACGGATAATATCGGCTGTTTCATTATTGCGGGTAAGTGCCTGTTGCAACACCGGGTTGTTATCGGTGTCGGCCGATTCAAACTGGCTCAGAGTTTTTTCTGCCGAGGCCCGGCTTTGCTGCTGCAGGCGCTCTTCGGCTTTGTTGATCCAGGCATTGTAGTCCTGAATCTGGTTTTGCAGACTTTTCAGATTCAGTGATGCCAGCTCTGTTCGGCCGGGCAGGGCGAGAATCTCAAGCTCGGTAACCTCCAGAGCCGACTCGGTGGCCATTTGCTGATAGCTACGCAGCAGCTCTCTGGCTTTCTGCAGCTCGGTTGTCGGTGGAATCGCTGGAGCTGAGCTAAGAGGGCTGTTAAGTTGTTGTTGCAGGGAGGATTGTTTTTCCCGTTTGCTCAGCAGTAACTTGTCACTATCGCGGATAGTCTGTTGCAGTTCATCCTGATACTTTTCCAGATCAATCAGGCCCGCTTTGGTTTTGATCAGCAGAGGTTGCAGCTCGGTGGCTGGCGGCAGGGTTTCAGGCAGCTCTGTACCGCGCTGAGGGGGGCGGTTGCGTGCTTGCTGCAGCTGTTGAGGCTGCGCCTCAATCTCAACCCGCAGATCTTTCGCCTGTTGTCGCTGGCTGATGATATCCTGAATATGTTGCGCTGTTTGCTGATAGATCGTATTGAGAGGGTTTTCAGGGTCTTTTTCAAACTGCTGTAGCTGACCCTGAAGGCGTGTCAGGTCAGCATTGAGGTCGGGCGATTCGGCCAGCCCGTTAAGACTGAACAGCAGCAGAAAAATAGATAACAGTCGCATAGATCGTGCCTTAAGGTGATGCAGTTTACTATATACGCCAATGACCTGTGCACAAGGAATAAGTTGCAAATCTGGCCTAAATTATAAGGTAGCCCCGGTTTTTTTGATCGCCCCTGTTGACGGTGAACTTAAGGAATAGTTGATTATGCAGATGTTAGATGCCAAATGCTTACGCAACAATCTTCCGGTATATAACCATGAGGATGGTATCAGCAGCAGCGAGATGCTGGAGGAGTATCTCAGCTGTTATCAGTTACATCCGATTCTGCATGCCGGGCATAAGCTGTTTGCCACCCGGCAAACGGTGCTGGGGTGTACCCTGTTTGTGCAGCATTACTGTTGCCGCGAGCAGAGCCGGGGAACGGTGGTGGTGTTGCATGGCTATTTTGATCACAGTGGGTTGTATGGTCATCTGATCTCCTATCTGCTGGAGATCGGCTGGGATGTCCTCATCTATGATCTGCCGGGGCATGGGCTTTCCCAGGGGACGCCACTGTCGATTGACTGCTTCACCACCTACGCCAGACAGCTGACCGAGCTGTTGAACAGTCGTCAGGATAGACTCGCACCTCCCTGGACTGTGCTGGGGCAGAGTACCGGCGCGGCAATACTGATAGAGCAGCAACTGCAGTTTGGTTATCGCGACTGGCCAGTTCAGCATCAGGTGTTTCTGGCGCCCCTGGTGCGCCCCTTTGGCTGGGAACAGATCGCCAGTAAGTATCGCTGGTTGAGGTTTCTGTTGCGCTCAGTGCCCAGAAGTTATGGTCCGAGCTCCGGGGATCAGCGGTTTCTGGATTTTGTTCGTTATCAGGATCCGCTCCAGCATCACCGCATTCCTGTGCGCTGGATCGGCGCTATGCTGCGCTGGATTGAAGAGGTGGAACAGTCCGGCAGTCTGGAGACTCAGCCCCTGTGTATTCAGGGGGTGGAAGATGAAACGGTGGAGTGGCGGCATAACCTTGGTGTGATCGGACGTCTCTATCCGGGGCTGGAAATTAAGCTGTTACAGAAAGCCAGGCATCATCTGGTGAATGAAGAGGCTGCTATCAGGTTGCAGGTGTTTAATCTGATAGAGCAGAAACTTAATTCACACAGTTGAAGAAGCCAATAAAAAAGGCAGCCTGCTAAGCAGACTGCCTTTGCGGATACCAGGCTGACTCAGAACAGTCGGCGGCAGCGGATAGTACCCTTAATCTGTTTCAGTTTTTCCAGGGCAACTTCTGAGGTATCAGCATTCACATCGATAACCACATAACCCACTTTCTCATTGGTCTGCAGGTACTGGCCGGCGATGTTGATGTTGTTTTCAGAGAATATGCTGTTGATTGAGCTCATCACCCCAGGGATGTTCTCATGAACATGCAGCAGGCGGTGAACATCCGGATGCTCTGGCAGGGCCACTTCAGGGAAGTTGACGGAGCTGATAGAGGAGCCATTATCGCTGTACTTGATCAGCTTCTCTGATACTTCATAACCAATATTTTCCTGTGCTTCCAGCGTTGATCCGCCAACATGCGGGGTCAGGATAACATTGTCGAACTCGCGCAGTGGCGAGATAAACTCATCATCATTGCTGCGTGGTTCAACCGGGAACACATCAATGGCCGCTCCCAGCAGACGTTTTTCAGCCAGTGCTTTGCACAGATCATCGATGACGACGACAGTACCACGGGCGGCGTTGATAAAGATCGAGTCCTGTTTCATCTCTGCAAACTGTGCCGCCCCCATCATATCTTTAGTTGAGGCAGTCTCAGGAACATGCAGTGTGACGATATCGCAGGTGTTCAGCAGCTCTTTCAGTGACCCCAGCTGGGTCGCGTTCCCCAGAGGCAGCTTGGTGACGATATCGTAGAAGAAGACATGCATCCCCAGGGATTCGGCAATAACACTCAGCTGTGAACCGATGCTGCCGTAACCCACGATACCCAGTTTCTTGCCGCGAATTTCATAGGAGCTCTTGGCTGATTTCTGCCATTCGCCGCGATGCGCCTTGGCATTTTTTTCTGCCACGCCCCGTAGCAGCAGAATGGCTTCTGCGATCACCAGTTCAGCTACTGAACGGGTGTTGGAGTAAGGTGCGTTGAAAACGGCAACACCACGCATGGTTGCTGCGCGCAGATCCACCTGATTGGTGCCGATACAGAAACAACCGACGGCGACCAGTTTTTCCGCCGCTTCAAAGACTTCTTCGGTCAGTTGGGTACGGGAGCGAATGCCGATAAAGTGCACATCCTTGACACGCTCAAGCAGCTCATCTTCAGGCAGAGAGCCGGTCAGGTACTCGATATTGGTATAGCCGTGCGCATTCAGGGTATCCAGTGCAGACTGGTGCACGCCCTCCAGCAGCAGAATCTTGATCTTGCTTTTTTCCAGAGAGGTATTTTGGCTCATGGTATGGATCTCTTTTTAATGTGGCGATGTACCTGTGTGTGGCAGGCATCCCCGGATTAGCCGGTAAAAGAAAGGGCGCTATGTTAACACAGTGTAAGGGGAAAAGGGGTGGCCCCGATGGGGGGATTTGGTGGATTTTTATTCACTTAAAGATGAATCCAGATCAATTAATAAAAATAATAAGTGATTTGGATTCATGTTTTAGGCGGTTAACAGCGCTATTCAGCTATAGAAACAGAGGTAAGCTGTTGGTTGGGCAACCTGTAGCTGGAAGGTCTGATTGGCTGCAACCCGGAACTCGGTGCCTGTTGGGAATGCCTGCCATTCATCACTGCCGGGCAGTTTGACAACCAGTTCACCACTGACCACTTTCATCAGTTCGTTTTCAGAGGTGCCAAACTCATAGTCTCCCGCAGCCATAACGCCGGAAGTCACTTTGCCTTCCGCATTTTCAAAGCCGATAGATTTTACCGCACCATCAAAGTATTCGTTTACGGTCAGCATGTTATTACTCCTATAAATGGGAGCGCTATAGTAGATATCTTTGCCTGTTTTGTCACCTGTTTGAGGTGTGGGCAGCGGTGGCGGGGGAGTGCTCCAACAGGTAATCGACAAAGGCTTTGTTTGCCTGGGAAAGGTAGCTCTGTTGTCGCCAGGCGATGCTCAGGTTGAACAGTAGTGGTTCATCAAAGGGGATGCCGATCAGGTCGCGGGCATCATCGATGGCGGGTTTGAGCAGGGCTGAGATGCCAAAACCGTGTCGTACCACGGACTGAATCAATGGGATCAGGTTGGTTTCAAAGGATATTTTCGGCGTAACATGATAACTTTTTGCCAGTTGCTCGGTGACCTGTCGGTGGAAAAAACCCTCCTTAAACAGCACCAGCTCTTCGTCCAGAAACGCTGGGTAGCTGACACTGGTCTGGCTGGCGAAAGGATGGTCAGGACTGACGCACACGAGGGTTTCCACCTGCATCAGATGTACCCTCTCCAACTCATCGGTTTCGCCGTAATCGACAACAATACCTATATCCAGGGAGCCCTGTTCTATCTGGCGGCGGATATGGGTGGTCCCACCTTCGACGACCGATAGCTGCAGTGCGGGAAAGCTGTGGCGAAAGCCCATTAGCAGTTCGGGCAGATAGTAGGAGCCCAGCATGCTGGGAATACCCACTCTCACCTGACCCCGGGTGAGGCCGGTCAGTTCCTGCATCTCCAACTCAGCATCGGCAACCGCCTGAACTATCTTGTCCGCATGCAGCAGCAGTCGTTCACCTTCATCGGTGAGGCTGATGCGGCGTTCATTACGATGGAACAGGGTCAGCCCCAACTCACTCTCCAGCCGTTTGATGGACATGCTGACAGCGGGTTGTGCCAGGTGGAGCTTTTCTGCTGCGCGGGTGAAGTTGGCTTCCCGGGCAACCATCTGGAAGCAACGTAGCGAACGGATATCCATCGGTTTACCTGAATATTGATCTGCGGAAATTCCCTTGATGCTCAGTGAGCGGTGTGACACTTACTATATCATCACAGATATTTATTAATATGATCATTTATATATATTTCTGTGATTTTATGTTGGCTGTTAGGCTTACAGCATCTAACTGGAGTGTGCTGTAATGATTGAATCGGGTAGTAAGCCGTTCTGGCGGGCAACCATCGCCCTGTGTATCGGTTCGTTTATGATTTTTGCCAACGTCTATGTCACGCAGCCTATTCTGCCGGAGTTGCAGCGGGAGTTTGCACTTACTACTCTGGAAGTTAGCTGGTCGTTTACCGTGACCACCCTGATGCTGGGTCTGTCCTTGCTGTTTTATGGGCCTTTGTCGGATGCGGTAGGTCGCCGCCCTCTGATGCTGATCAGTATGGCGGGTGTATGTCTTTGTACATTGCTACTGTCACAAGCGGACAGTTTTTCAACCCTGGTTCTGTTACGTGGATTGCAGGGCTTGTTTCTTGGCGGTTTACCGGCCATTGCGATCGCCTATATGGGCGATGAGTATTCCCGTAAAGCTCTGATGCTGGCGGTAGGCCTTTATATCAGTGGTAACTCGCTCGGTGGTATTTCCGGTCGCTTAATTGGTGGTTTTGTCGGTGAATGGCTGGGTTGGGCTGACCTGTTTCTGGTCATGGGTGTGGGTAGCTGTTTTGGTTTGTTATTGTTCTGGTGGTTATTACCGGCATCCCGGCAGTTTTCACCGCAGCCCCTTAACCTGTCTGCGATGCTGTCCCGTTTATGGGATCACCTGAGTAATCCGCTACTGTTGCTGGTCTATCTGGTGGGTGGACTGAATTTCTTTATCTTTATCAACCAGTACAGCTATATCACCTTCGTGTTGTCGGACGCGCCCTACTATCTGAGTCCGGTATGGATAGGCCTGCTGTTCCTGACCTATCTGACCGGGACCGTTGGTTCAACGCTATCGGGGCGTTTAGCGCAGCAGTATGGACAGCTTAACTGTATGAAAGCGGGCATTCTGATTCTGATCAGTGGCAGCCTGCTGACCCTGAGCAGCGCTTTACCGCTGATTGTTACTGGTTTCTTTATCAATAGTTTCGGTTTCTTTTTCGCCCACTCCAGCGCCAGCAGCTGGGTAAGCCATCAGGCAACCCATGCTCGCGCCAGCGCCTCCTCGCTCTATCTGGTGTTTTATTATCTGGGGGCGAGTAGTGGTGGTTTTTATCTTGATCCATTCTGGCACTGGCTGGGTTGGGAAGGGGTTGTACTGGGGTCGGTCATCGTACTGCTGATCACCCTCAGTCTGACACTGTCATTGAGCTCGCTGAGCGCCAGGGGTATGATCAGAGCCCATTAAGCAAACAACGATTCCAGCTTTAAATGATAGTTGCGGGCGCTCAATCGGTAGGGAGCATGATTATGCAGTATAAACATCAGTATGTAGACGGAACTGACGCTAACCTTCCTGTGGGGAAGGTGGTCTGTGTGGGGAGAAATTATGCCGACCATGCGGCGGAGCTGAATAACCCGGTTCCGACAACGCCGATGCTGTTTATAAAACCTTCAACCGCTATTGTGCCGCTGTCCAGTCCGTTTGAGGTGCCGGTGGATTTTGGCTCGGTCCATTTTGAAACGGAGATGGCTATTCTGATTGGCCAGCCGCTGAAAAATGCGACTCATGCCGAGGTTGACGAGGCGATTGTCGGCGTGGGGATAGCGCTTGATCTGACCCTGCGGGATCTGCAGGGCAAGTTAAAACAGCAGGGACATCCCTGGGAAAAAGCCAAAGGCTTTGATGGTTCCTGTCCGTTATCTGCATTTCTTGAGCCGGTGGCGGATCTGCAGGATCAGCAGATCCGCCTGACGGTCAATGGCCAGGTGCGTCAGAACGGCAATAGCAGCCATATGTTGAATAAAGTGCATCCACTGATCGCGTACATGAGCCACTACTTCACCCTGTTGCCAGGCGATGTGGTGCTGACCGGTACTCCGGCTGGGGTTGGTGCGGTTAATCCCGGTGATAAGTTGTTGCTGGAATTAGGCAGTCAGCTGCGGGTAGAAACTCAGGCTATCTGAGCACAGGGGACGCGACACGATGCTATGGGTAAAGGTGTTTCATATACTGGCAATGACCAGCTGGATGGCGGGTATTTTCTATCTGCCGCGTATTTTTGTGCACTATGTCGAGGGGCGTGCAGCGGGACAGGATGTTGCACGGCTGGAGATTATGGCTGGTAAGCTGTTTGTCTTTATGTCGATTATGGCGCTGTTTACCCTGGGGTTTGGCTTATGGCTCTGGTTGGGCTTCGGGATTTCCGGGGGCTGGTTGCACGCCAAGCTGCTGTTTGTGGCGCTGTTGCTTGGTTATCACTTCTGGTGTTTCAGCTATCTGAAAAAACTGCGGGCCGGAACGCTGGATAACAGTGGACGATATTTCCGTCTGTTCAATGAGTTGCCGCTGCTGATCTTTATACCGATTCTGATCTTTGTGGTGGTGAAGCCTTTTTAACAGGCCAGGCTATTAACAGGCAGGTTATTAACAAGAAAGGTTAAGCGCGTTCGATTTTGCCGCGTAGCCGTTCAAGACGGGCCGCAGCCCGTTCGGTTTCCTGACGCAGACTGTCCACTTCAGAGTAGAAACGTTTCAACTGGGGCTGGCTCGGCAGCAACTGCAACTCCTCTTTAATATACTCTTGCATATTTAGCATCAGGCTGTGACCCGCCTGCCGATAAAACTGCGATTTCCACTTCACTAACCGGGCCAGTTCGTGGGCGGGCAGATCACCTATGATCTGTGCCAGAATCCCCTCCCAGTCAAGCGCTGCATCAATCATCACCTGACTGAACCGGGTGGCCAGGGCGCTATCACCGGAAACCTGAATGGTTTTGCCAAACATCACTTCGCTGTTGTCTGCGGCGCTCAGTAGCTGGAAAAAGTCTGCCGCTGAGCCGCTCAGTGTGACATCGGCATCATCGCGTTCAATCTGGTCTATCTGCAGGCCGGCGGCGCTGGGCTGCAGTGACAGGGAGAGCCTGGGGGCACTGAGCTGAATGGCGATAACTTTGCCATCCAACAGGCTGAGTCGATCAACGGTTGCCGGACTGCTCAGCAGTAACCGGTTAATCGTGCCTTCCGCGAGGGTTAGCAGGGTTGCGCTGATCGATTCGATAGTCATGGTCAGGGCTTGATGCCGGTATGCAGGGCGACGACGCCACCAGTCATATTCTGATATTTGCACTGGGTCAGACCCGCTTCCTCCATCATCCCTTTCAGGGTTTCCTGATCAGGGTGCATACGGATCGATTCTGCCAGATAGCGGTAGCTGTCCTCATCACCCGCAATCAGCTTGCCGATTTTCGGCAGCAAATTGAAAGAGTACAGATCATAGGCCTTGGTCAGCAGAGGGTTTTCGGTTTTGGAAAACTCCAGCACCATCACTTTGCCGCCGGGTTTCAGCACCCGTGCCATCGAGGCGAGGGCTTTCTCTTTAAAGGTCACGTTGCGCAGGCCAAATGCGATGGTGATGCAGTCAAAGGTGTTGTCTGGGAAGGGCAGCGCTTCGGCATTGGCCTGAACAAACTCGACATTGCCGGTAATACCCCGGTCCATCAGCCTGTCGCGGCCAACTTTAAGCATGGAATCGTTGATATCCGCGAGAACCACTTTGCCTTCAGAGCCCACCAGACGGGAGAAACGCATCGTCAGGTCGCCGGTGCCGCCGGCAATATCCAGCACTTTATGGCCACGACGGACACCGCTCTGTTCGATGGTCAGCCGTTTCCAGATGCGATGGATACCGCCGGACATCAGGTCGTTCATGATGTCATATTTGCTGGCAACCGAGTGAAAAACGTCAGCTACTTTCGCCTGTTTTTCATCGACTTTGACCTGTTCGAAGCCGAAATGGGTCTTGTCCTGAGATTGTTTCTGGTCAGTCATAGAAAACCTGTAATCTGCATAGTTCGCGTTGCAGCATTCTACCTTTGCCACAGGCAATTGTCTTTACTCTTCCATCATCAACTGATCTGGATAAATAAAAACCGGGTTCAGTCATCGGGAGGCCGTGCTGCCTAGCCCCGGGCGATCATGTTGCCGTGGCGTGTGGCTCCGGCCTCTTGCAGAGCTTCGAGATAGCGGTTCCAGTAGGTATCATGATGCTGACACAGGTCGTAGAGGTATTCCCAGGTGTACAGGCCGCTGTCGTGGCCATCATCAAAGATAATCTTGAGTGCATAGTTGCCGGCGGGTTCCAGCCCTTTGATTCCCACCAGTTGTTTACCCGTCTGCAGCACGCCGTTGCCGATACCGTGACCGCGTACCTCGGCTGAAGGCGAGTGAACCCGCAGGTATTCGGCGGTCAGTTCAAAGTGCTGCTGGTCGCTGTATTCCAGTTCAAGGGTTCTGGATTTTGCATGCAGTTTGATATCTTTCGGTAGTGGTGCTGCCATGACAGACTCCGGTGGCGGAGCTTTATAGCTCCGCCTGACAGGGGTTAACGGGTTGGCCCTATTGTGTCAGGCCTACAGAATATAGTGGCTCAGGTCTTCATCCTGGCTCAGCTCTGCCAGATACTTATCCACATATGCACGATCGACATTGATGGTCTGGCCTGAGTTGTCGGCGGCGGTAAAGGAGACCTCTTCCAACAGCCGTTCCATCATTGTATGCAGGCGACGGGCACCGATGTTTTCGGTTTTCTCGTTGACCTGATACGCCAGCTCAGCGATCCGGTCGATACCATCCTGAGTATACTCAACGGTGACGCCCTCCGTCGCCAGCAGGGCGCGGTATTGTTCCGTCAGTGAGGCATTCGGTTCGGTCAGAATGCGACGGAAATCATCCGGTGTCAGAGCCTTCAGCTCAACCCGGATCGGCAGACGCCCCTGCAGTTCGGGAATCAGATCGGATGGTTTGGACAGATGAAACGCGCCGGAGGCGATAAACAGAATGTGGTCCGTTTTGATCATGCCGTATTTGGTGCTCACGGTACTGCCTTCGATCAGTGGCAGCAGATCGCGCTGAACCCCTTCGCGGGACACATCAGCCCCGGTGCCTTCGCGTTTGCATACTTTGTCGATCTCGTCGAGGAAAACGATGCCGTTCTGCTCCACTGCGTCGATGGCCAGCTGTTTCAGCTCATCATCATTGACCATTTTGGCCGCTTCTTCGTCGATCACCTGTTTCAGCGCATCTTTAACCTTCATCCGCTTACTTTTGGTTTTGTTGTTGCCCAGGTTGGAGAACATGCTCTGCAACTGGCTGGTCATCTCCTCCATTCCCGGAGGCGCCATGATCTCAACCCCGACCGGCGTCTGGCTCAGATCGATATCGATCTCTTTATCATCCAGCTTGCCTTCACGCAGTTGCTTGCGCAGCAGTTGTCGGGTCGCGCTGTCCTGTTTCGGTTCTGCCGGTTGCTCATCAAAGCTGGTGGGGCGGGCAGGCGGCAACAGAGCATCAAGAATGCGATCTTCAGCGGAATCTTCGGCGCGGAATTTAACTTTATCCATCGCCTGTTCGCGCAACATTTTGATCGCCATATCCATCAGATCGCGAATAATGGTTTCGACATCGCGGCCGACATAGCCTACTTCGGTAAATTTGGTGGCTTCAACCTTGATAAAGGGGGCGTTAGCCAGTTTCGCCAGGCGGCGGGCGATTTCGGTTTTACCGACCCCGGTGGGGCCGATCATCAGAATATTTTTCGGTGAAACTTCGGCGCGCAGTTCAGGCTCCAGCTGCATCCGGCGCCAGCGGTTCCGCAGCGCGATGGCGACTGAGCGTTTGGCGTCGGCCTGACCGACGATGTGTCGGTCAAGTTCAGAAACTATTTCGCGGGGTGTCATATTGGACATCAGTAATTCTCTCTGGCTGTTCTTCAGGCTCAGGCTGCGGTGGACTGCAGCTGTTCTATGGTGAGGTTTGCGTTGGTAAAGACACAGATATCGGCAGCGATCTGCAGACTCTTTTCAACAATATCCCGGGCGGACAGGTCACTGTTAGCGACCAGTGCGCGGGCTGCAGCCAGGGCGTAGTTGCCACCGGAGCCGATGGCGATCACGCCGTCTTCCGGCTCAATAATGTCGCCGCTGCCGGAGATAAGGTAGGTTTTATCTTTATTGGCAACCAGCATCAGAGCTTCCAGTTTTCGCAGCACCCGGTCACCACGCCACTCCCGAGCCAGGCTGACCACGGCATTAAAAATATTGCCCTGATGTTTCTCCAGTTGCTGCTCAAACAGGTCCAGCAGGGTGATGGCGTCTGCAGTGCTGCCAGCGAAGCCGGTGATAACATCGTGCTTTGGCAGGCGACGGACTTTGCGGGCGGTACCTTTCATTACGGTGTTGCCAAGCGAAACCTGGCCGTCACCGCCGACAACGACCTGGTCGTTGCGGCGTACTGAAACAATTGTGGTCATGGGTGCGTTTTCCCGAATAGATATACTCAGTTTTCAATGAGTATAGATATGGGAGCGCAGGACGTTATTTCAAGGTTATGAATATCCGATGACCGATCGATTAGTCGATTTGTCGGACTAATGGCTGAATACTCATCCTGACCAGGCGGTCTTCTGCTTTATTCAGCAGCGAGCGGTTTTCGAACGGGCCGGACAGTACCTGATACCAGATGCTGCCGTTGCTATTGGTTACCCGGTGCGTTTTGACATTGGGCAGCCCTTCAAGAATAAGACGTGCCCGCAGTTGTTCTGCATCACTCTGATTTTTGAAAGAGCCAGCCTGAATCACATAGGTGTGTGCCGATTTTGCGTCTTTCGGAGTCGATTTGTAGGGCTCAACATTGGCGGTATCGACTTCGCTTTCTGGCAGAATCTGATAGAAGTCAAACCGTTCAGATTGCTCCTCAACCGGTATCGCCGGTTTGGCGGCGGCTTTGCTTTCCGGTTGTGTTGTTTTGGGGTCTGCGGGTTTTGCTTTTGGTGCGGCTTTAGCCACCGGTTTGCTAACCTTGTCAGCCGCTTTGGCTACTGGCTTTGTCGTGGCTGGCTGTGAGGTGTTGCCGGTAGCGCTGTTATCGGGCTTCACGGTTGTCAGTTGCCAGAGCGCGAAGCCAAAGCCGGCCAGCACAACCAGACTGATAACAGAGCGTACCAGTGGAAAGGGCTTTTTGACCGGCGCGCTTTTGGTTTTTGCATGACTTCGCGTTGCCCGGCTGGCGGCCGTTCCACTGTTGCGTTTCTTTGCGTAATCTTTGCGCGCCATCAGTTTCGCCTTCTTACATAAGGTCCGGAGCGTTGACACCCAGCAGGTCCAGGCCGTTTGCCAGCACCTGTCTGACGGCAACCGCCAGGGTTAACCGGGCGTTGCGCAGGTCAGTATCGTCGACCAGGGTTTTTTCTGAGTTGTAATAGGTGTGGAAATCGCTGGCCAGCTCATAGAGGTAGGTGGCGATCAGATGAGGCTCGCGGACATCAGCGGCGCGTTTCACCACTTCCGGGTAACGTCCCAGCTTAATCGTCAGGTGTTTCTCCGATTCAAGGGTTAGCCGGTCAAGGGCGTTCTGACCGGTTTGCTCATCCCACTGCTGGTTGTTTTCAGCCAGTTTGCGGAAGATTGAGCAGACCCGTGCATGGGCATACTGAATGTAGTAGACCGGATTATCTGCAGACTCTGAGCGCGCCAGATCGATATCAAAATTCAGATGACTGTCTGATTTACGGGCTGCCAGGAAGTAGCGGGTGGCATCACGGCCTACCTCGTCGATCAGGTCTCGCAGGGTCAGATAACTGCCCGCGCGCTTGGAAATTTTGACCTCTTCACCACCGCGCATCACGGTGGCCATCTGGTGCAGTACATAATCTGGCCAGCCCTTAGGGATCCCTGCATTGAGTGCCTGCAGACCCGCGCGAACACGGGTGATGGTGCTGTGGTGATCAGCGCCCTGTTCGTTAATGACTGTGTCAAAGCCACGCTGCCACTTATTCATATGGTAGGCAACATCAGGTACAAAGTAGGTATAACCGCCATCGGTTTTGCGCATCACCCGATCTTTATCATCACCAAAGTCGGTGGTGCGCAGCCACAGCGCGCCACCATCCTCGTAGGTGTAGCCATTGTTAATCAGGGTTTGTACAGTTTCCTCAACCTTACCTTCGCTATAGAGAGAGGACTCAAGGAAATAGACATCGAAGTCGACGCCGAACGCTTTCAGGTCCAGGTCCTGTTCATGGCGCAGATAGGCTACTGCAAAATGGCGAATCGCTTCCAGATCATCGGCATTCTGAGTGCCGGTAAAACTCTGATCTTCAGAGCTGACCGTATCACCGCGCATAAAGCTTTCCGCCAGCTCAGTAATATAAGCACCGCGGTAGCCATCCTCGGGCCAGCCTGGGTCTTCAGGGGTTAGTCCTTTGCAGCGTGCCTGAACAGAGAGCGCCAGATTGTTGATCTGGGCACCGGCATCGTTGTAATAAAATTCGCGGGTGACTTCCCAGCCGGTTGCTTCCATCAGGCGGCTGAGGCAATCGCCAACTGCCGCGCCACGGCCATGACCGATATGCAGAGGACCCGTTGGATTGGCGGAGACAAACTCAATCTGCACCTTTTTGCCGGCGCCATCATTGTTGCGGCCGTAATCACTTTTCTGCTGCAGGATGGTTTTGATCAGGTTGCCGGTTGAGGCATCGCTGACAAAGAAGTTGATAAAACCGGGGCCGGCGATCTCGGTTTTTTCGACATTATCAGAACCGGGCAGAGCTGCGCAGATCTTTTGAGACAGCTCCCTGGGGTTGCATTTGGCCGCCTTGGCAAGGGTCAGAGCGATGTTGGAAGCAAAGTCTCCATGAGACTTGTCGCGGGTGTTCTCTACCATGATGTTGGGCTGAGTGTCTGCAGGCAAGGTGCCATTTTCAATCAGCGTGGTCAGGGCAGTATTAATCAGATCCGCAATGTGTTGTTTCATGCTCAAAAGATACCGGGTTGAATTCAGGGGCCAGATTCAGCGACGCAGGTTTTTCGCCTTATGAAGAGTAAGGAGAGTATCAAAACTAAGGCGGTTGCGCGTTGTCTGTAAAAAAGACCGCGTATTATCCCTTTTCGACCGCCCTTTGTTAACCCCTGATGGGGTTATTTGTGGCTAAAACATATCCACCGGATCGACATCCACGGACCAGCGGACTTTGCGGGCATCCGGGTCACCTTCTGCTTCTCTGATTATGTTGTGTAGCTGTTGGTGCAGGTTTTTGCGATCGCGGCACTGTAACACCAACTGGGCGCGAAACAGTCCGGCGCGCTTTTCCATTGGCGAAGGCAAAGGGCCCAGCCACTGAACCCCCTGGGGTTGGAGAATGTCCGATTCCAGTCGATTTCTGAGTGTGCCGAGGAAGCGTTCAGCCGCTCCCGGATGGCTGGCTTCAGCCCGGAGCATGGCGCAATGTATTGAGGGTGGCAGGTGGGCTGCGATACGCTGCCCGAGCTCCTGTTCGGCAAACGCCTGGTAGCCTTCGGTGACCAGGCTGGTAATGGTCGGATGGTCTGCATGGTGGGTCTGCATCACTACTTTCCCCGGATGATCGGCTCTGCCTGCTCTCCCCGCAACCTGTAGTATCAGCTGAGCGGTGCGCTCCATCCCCCTGAAATCGGCGCTGAACAGGCCGCTATCGGCATTCAGAATGGCCACCAGGGTTACTTTAGGAAAGTGATGCCCCTTTGCCAGCATCTGGGTGCCGATCAGAATGCAGGGCAGGCCCTGATGTACCCGGTCCATAATCTGCTGCATGGCGTTTTTGCGTTGTGTCGTGTCACGGTCAACCCGGATCACAGGGATACTGGGGAAGAGTTTTTGCAGTGCTTCCTCGGTGCGCTCAGTGCCAGCGCCGACGGGTTTCAGTTCGGTGCTGCCACAGCTGTCGCATTTGATCGGCACGGGACGCTGGCTATCGCAGTGGTGGCAGTGCAGATGGAACGGTTTTCTGTGCAGGGTCATATGCGCATCACAGCGCTTGCAGTCCGCCAGCCAGCCGCAGTCGTGGCACATCAGGGTGGGCGCGAAACCGCGACGGTTAAGGAAGATCAGCACCTGAGTGCCCTGCTGCAGGTGGTGTTTGATCTGCGCAACCAGCGGTGCCGATAACCCATCCTGCAGCGGCTGCTGACGGATATCCAGCAGTTCAAACTCAGGTGCGCGTGCGTTACCGGCGCGCTGATTCAGCTTTAGCCAGTGATAGCGCCCCTGTTGCGCGTTATAAAGGCTCTCTATCGCGGGAGTCGCTGTACCCAGTACAACCGGAATCTGTTCAAAATTAGCGCGCATAACAGCCAGATCCCGGGCGTTATAGCGAAACCCGTCCTGTTGTTTGAACGAGGTGTCGTGCTCTTCGTCGATAAAGATCACCCCGGGATTTTTAAGGGGGGTGAAGATGGCCGAGCGGGTGCCAATAATAATGCGGGCCGTGCCTTCGCGGGCCTGAAGCCAGGTATCGAGTCGCTGTCGATCAGTCAGGTTTGAGTGCAATACCACCACCGGCAGATTAAAGCGAGCTTTGAAGCGGGCTACGGTCTGCGGTGTCAGGCCTATCTCGGGTACCAGAATTAGCGCCTGTTTGCCCTGGCGGATAAAATGTTCTATCGCCTGCAGGTAAACTTCTGTTTTGCCTGAACCTGTCACCCCCTGTAACAGAAAGGATTTAAAGCCTGGGGTCGCGGTGATGGCGTTAACCGCCAGCTGTTGTTCTGTGTTTAGTGTTAGTGGTGCTTCATGAAGTGGCTGATCGTTATGCTGATGATGGTCTGTGTTGTGAATAAAAGACTCGGCCAGGCCTTTGTCGGCCAGTTTTTTCAGTAGTGGGGTTTGCCCGCCTTCAGCCCGTATGGCATCTTCGCTGATGCCGTTGGGATGCTCCAGTAGCAGGAGTAACAGCTCCCGTTGTCGTGCCGCAGTTTTACCCAGTTGGGCGATATCTGCGTCTGGTGTTGATCGCCACAGATGCTGGTGGGCATATTCACAGGGGTCTCCTTTGCGTAGCAGCACCGGCAGAGCCTGGCTCAGGGCATCGCCCAGCGGGTGTTGATAGTAGTTAGCCGCCCAGCGTGCCAGTTTCAGTATCGATTCTGGCATCGGCGGGGTTGTATCGAGCACGGCAATCGCGGGCTTGAGCTTATCCGGGGGAACTTCGCTGTGTTGCGTCACATTGATCAGAATCCCGGTGACTTCCCGCCGTCCGAACGGCACTTTGACCCGCACACCGGGGCTGAGCTGCTCAGGTGAGCATTCTCTTGGTGGCCGATAATCAAATAGTCGGCGCAGAGGGGAAGGGATGGCTAACTGCAGATAAGACATTAAAGGGACGATCCACATCAGGAACAGATGCGACAGTGTATGTCTTTTTGTTTTCGCTGTTAACCTGTGGTTGTTTTAGTCCTGGAAATGCTTGCTGGGGGTGAAAACTGTGCGTATAATGCCCGGCCTTAATCCTATAGGCTTAACTGCCTGCATGCGGTGCCCGGCAAGAGATCGGGTGGCGGCATACAAAACAACTGAGGTTTCAGATGAAAAAAGATATCCATCCAGAATACTCCGAGATCAGCGCAAGCTGTTCTTGTGGCAACGTTGTTAAGACACGTTCAACTGTTTGTAAAGACATCCACATCGATGTTTGCAGCCAGTGCCACCCGTTCTATACCGGCAAGCAGAAAGATGCGACTACCGGTGGTCGTGTTGATCGCTTCAACAAGCGTTTCGGCGGACGTGGTCTTAAGAAGTAAACGATTCCGTATTGTGAAAAAAGGCACCCTTTGGGGTGCCTTTTTTGTTTCTGGTCAATTCAGACTGATTTATATAAAACTTTAGCATAACTGGTTAGATCCTCTGATTTTGCAGAACAATTCTTTTGTAAATTCTGCTTACTCCCTCAAAAGTAGTAGAAAATACACTAAATATCGTGAAAATTTCAGAGATATGGGCTGTTTTTGCGGTTGAGCGCGAAGGATCTTTTCTATATGATTCCAGCTCCGAATTTTTATAACTAATTGGAACCGCGACCATGTCTGAAGATATGAAACAAGCTGCACTCGATTATCACGAGTTTCCTCGCCCGGGTAAGATCAGTGTTGAGCTGACTACTTCTGCTGAGTCTGCCCGCGATCTGGCGCTGGCTTACAGCCCGGGTGTTGCTGAGCCTGTACGTGCTATTGCAGAAAATCCTGATAACGCTTATCGCTATACTGCCAAAGGTAATCTGGTAGCTGTTATCACTAACGGTACTGCGATTCTGGGTCTTGGTGATCTGGGGCCTTTGGCGTCCAAGCCTGTTATGGAAGGTAAGTCGCTGCTGTTTAAGCGGTTCGCCGGAATCGATTCTGTTGATATCGAAGTTGACTCTGAAAGCCCTCAGGCTCTGATCGACACCATTGCCCGTATCGCAGATACCTTTGGTGGTATCAACCTGGAAGATATCAAGGCGCCGGAGTGTTTCGAAGTAGAGCGCGCTCTGATTGAACGTTGCAATATCCCGGTATTCCATGATGATCAGCACGGCACCGCGATCGTAACGGCTGCGGGTATGATCAACGCTCTGGAGATCGCCGGTAAGACACTTGAAGATGCACAGATTGTTTGTCTTGGTGCAGGTGCTGCGGCGCATGCTTGCATGAAGCTGTTGGTGAATATGGGTGCCAAGGTCGAGAATATCTTTATGATTGACCGTACCGGTGTTATCCACTCTGGTCGTGAAAACCTGACCCCGGAGAAAGCGGCATTCGCTTCAGAGACCGATAAGCGCACGCTGGATGATGCAATCGATGGCGCTGATGTGTTTGTTGGTCTGTCTGGTCCCAACCTGCTGAGTGCTGAGCAATTGGCGAAGATGGCGCCAACACCGGTTGTCTTTGCCTGTGCTAACCCTGATCCGGAAATCAAGCCTGAGCTGGCTCACTCTGTTCGTGATGATGTCATCATGGCGACCGGTCGTTCAGATTACCCTAACCAGGTCAATAACGTACTGGGTTTCCCTTTCATCTTCCGTGGCGCACTGGATGTCCGCGCTTCTGCTATCAATGAAGAGATGAAAGCTGCCGCTGTAAGAGCTCTGGCGGATCTGGCTAAAGAACCCGTTCCTCAGGACGTTCTGGATGCATACGAGCTGGGTTCTCTGGAGTTCGGTCCTCAGTATATTATTCCTAAGCCAACTGACTCTCGCCTGCTGGGTGTTGTGTCTCAGGCGGTCGCTCAGGCGGCTATCGATTCAGGTGTGGCCCGTTTGCCTCTGCCTGCTCATTACCCGCTGACAACCGTTGCGGCTTTGCTGAACCGGTAAGTTGATACGGTAATTAAAAAAACCCGGCATGCCGGGTTTTTTTGTGCCTGAAGACTGGTTTTTGGTTCGGATAAAGGAAGAGCTGTTGCCCTGGCTGAGCAGGGCGGCTGCGGCTCTCTTGATTTAGAATATTTCTTCTGTTCGGGTTGTTCCCGTGGCATTTGTGAGTGCTGGATTGTGGGCAATCTCTTTCGGTACGCTGGCCTCGGGGAATATTTCGAAAATGGCATCTTCCTGGCCGGGGTATGCCAACAGGCCTGTTTTGGGGTCGATTCTGATGCTGACCAGCCCCTCAGGCTGAGCGATGGGCTGATCCGGGCTGTTGGCCAGGGCAGTTTCCATGAACTCGATCCAGACTGGCAATGCTGCGGTTCCGCCGAACTCGCTGCGTCCGAGGGTTGATGGCTGGTCAAAGCCGACCCAGGCGGTCGCCACCACATCTTTGTTAAAGCCTGAAAACCATGCATCTTTCTGATCGTTGGTGGTTCCGGTTTTACCCGCCAGGTCTGAGCGTTGCAGTACCCGGGCGCGGCGTCCGGTACCCCGGGCGATAACATCCTGCATAATGCTGTAGATCATGTAAGCGGTCTGCGGCTGCATGATCCGGTTTGCCAGCGGAAGGCTGGTAACCTGTTGTCCGGTTGGCTGGCTGGTGGGAAGCTCTTCCTGGTTGATCGGAGGGGTGCTGTCTGGGGTTGATGTCGGGGTGATGATGGCGTTGCCTGTGGTGGCTGCTTGCTGCTCTATACGTTTTAATACCGCTGGCGGAGCGGAAGGGTTGGCGATGTAGGTGCATTCCGGGCAGACGGTTGCTGGCTGTGCCTGATAGAGAATATTACCTTCTGAATCTTCAACTCTGTCGATAAAGTAGGGACTGACTTTAAAGCCCTGGTTGGCCAGACCGGCATAGCCTGTCACCAGTTCGAGTGGGGTTATGTCTGCACTTCCCAGTGATAGGGAAAGATTGTTCGGCAGCCGGTCTTTATCAAAGCCAAAGCGGCTGAGAAATTCAGTCGCGGTATCGATGCCGATTGAACGCAGGATGCGAATAGATACCAGGTTTCTGGATTTGTAGAGAGCTTCGCGCAAACGGGTCGGGCCGTAGAACTTTTTGCTGTAGTTTTCTGGTCTCCAGTTTGATTCCAGGTTGCTGTCATGGAACACCACGGGAGCATCATTGATAAGAGTCGCAGGTGTGTAGCCCTGCTCCAGCGCTGAGGCATAAATGAAAGGCTTGAAGTTTGAGCCAGGCTGGCGTCTTGCCTGGATAGCCCGGTTGAATTTGTTGTGGTTGAAGTTAAAGCCGCCAACCAGTGCTCTGATGGCGCCATTCTGGGGTGACAGGGCGGTCAGCGCGCCCTCTACCCGTGGGATCTGGGTCAGACGCCAGTTGTTTTCGCTGACCAAACGTACTCTGATCATGTCTCCAGGGGAGAATATATCCGCTGCCTGTTCAGGTTTTCGTCCCCGACTGTTGGGGCCTTTATAGGGCTGCGCCCACTCCATGTTGTCCCAGCTTAGCGTGGCTGGACCATGATCTTTGATGAAGAGTTGTGCCTCTTGCTTATCTGTGCTGAGAACAATTGCCGGTTGCAGAGAACCGTAGGTACGCTGCTGTTCCAGATACGCGGTGATATTTTCTTCAGCGAGCGGGGTTACTGCTGCCGGTTTTTCCGGGCCAAAATATCCGTGTCGCTCAGTGTATGCGATCAGACCATCCTCTACGGACCGGTTTGCTGCCGCCTGCATGGTGCTGTTTAGCGTTGTGTAAACTCTGAAGCCGTTGGTATATAAACTCTCGTCAAAGTATTGATATAGCTCATTGCGAACCATTTCAGCAACATAGGGAGCGTATAGTTCAATCTGGGTGCCATGATATTCTGCACTGATGGGTTCATTTCTGGCGGTTTCATAGTCCTCGTCGTTAATAAAACTGAGGCTGTGCATCCGTTTCAGGATCCAGTTGCGGCGTTCCAGTGCACGGCTGGGATTGGTGATCGGGTTGTATGCAGACGGTGCTTTGGGGAGACCCGCAATCATGGCGACCTGAGCCAGACTGAGTTGATCGATATCTTTGCCGTAGTAGATGTTGGCGGCAGCCTGGATGCCGTAGGAGCGGTGTCCCAGGTAGATTTTGTTGATGTATAACTCAAAAATCTCCTCTTTGGTCAGCTCCTGTTCGATCCGGAGTGAGAGCAGTATCTCATTGAATTTACGAACAAAAGAGCGTTCCCGGGTGAGGAAGTAGTTTTTGGCGACCTGCATGGTGATGGTGCTGCCACCGCTCTGGATATGGCCGGTACTTGCCAGCTGAAAGACAGCGCGGAACAGGCCTTTGATGTCGATACCGATGTGTTCGAAAAAATTCCGGTCTTCGGCAGCCAGCAGGGCGTTGATGTAGTTCTGGGGGATCTGGTTAAAACTGATCGGTGTACGGCGCTTTTCGCCAAATTCAGAGATCAGTTTATCGTCCTCAGAGTAGATTCTGAGGGGGGTTTGCAGCTGAACGTCTCGCAGGGTTTCGACATCGGGAAGTTTGGGCGCATAGTAAAAATACGCCGCGGCCAATGCCAGGCAGCCAACAAAGCAGCCCAGTATGGTGAGTTTTAGGCCGATCTTGAGTAACGATGTCAATATTTTCATGTTAAGTTATTTAAAGTTAAGTTTTTTGTTGCCGAGTTATTATATCTGTAAGAAAGTGTCAGCCACTAGTGAAACAGTGGTTTAATTTTTGATGAAACCGCGCTAGAGTCAATAACGCTCGGTTTATGCGGGATTTTTTAAGGATAATTTACTGTGCTTAGCTTTCTTAGCAAACAGGAAAAAGGATGGGTCGGCATAGATATCGGCTCCTCTTCAATTAAAATGGTGGCACTTTCAAAGCGCGGGAAGGGACTTCGTCTTGACTCATACGCGATTGTGCCTTTGCCTTCATCTGCCGTTATAGAGAGCAGTATTCAGGATATCGGTCAGGTATCTGAAGCTGTTGAGAAGGGGTTGAAAATATGTGGCGGCGGGCTGACTACCTGTGTTGCTGCAGTGCCCTCCTCTGCTGTAATCGCTAAAACCATCCAACTGAGTAACGCATTCACCGAGTTTGAGCTTGAAGAACAGGTTAAGCTTGAAGCGGATCGCTTTATTCCCTATCCCCTGAATGAGATCGCCCTCGATTTTGAGGTGCTTGGTCCATCGGAAAGCAGTCCGGAACTCAATGATATTCTGCTGGTTGCCTGTCGTCGAGATGATGTGGAAATGCGTGAAGACGCGATTAACAGCAGCGGGTTGAAGTGTGAAGTTGTTGATGTCGACCGTTTTGCCACTGAGCGGGTTGTGGGGTTGCTGGATAATGCAGCGGAAACAACCGATCAGCTTATCGGGCTGGTCGATATCGGTGCATCTACTCTTACGCTCAATGTATTCAGAAACGGCAAGATCGTTTATGACCGTGAACAGGCGTTTGGTGGTAACGATCTGAGCAATATTATTCATCAACAGTCGGGACTGGAAGCGGGAGAGGTCGAACATCTCCTGCGTAGCGGCGAACTGTCTGATGAACTGAAACAGAGTGTGGTGCTGCCCTTCCGAAGCACTGTTTCGCAGCAGGTTTCACGTTCGCTGCAGTTTTTCTACTCCTCTGGTCCGCACAATGAGCTGAGTAAACTCTATATTCTTGGGGGGACCGCCGCGATTGATGGCTTGGCTGAACAGATGCAGGCCGAGGTGGGTGTGGCTGTTGAGGTTGCTAATCCATTCGTGGGTATGGATCTGGACTCGAAAATCAATGCAGGCCGGCTGAGTCAGGATGCTCCAACCCTGGTAAAAGCCTGTGGTCTGGCGTTACGAAGCTTTGAAGGGTAGCGACTATGGCAAAGATAAATTTAAGGGCCTGGCGCGAAGAACAGTCTGCTGAGAGGCAAAAACAGTTCATTGTGAATCTGGTGGCCGCTGCATTTCTTGCTGCCGTGGTGGTATTTCTGATCGGTTTTTATATCGATATGCAAACAGACCGGCAAAAAACGCGGAACAACTTTTTGCGCAGCGAGATTGCACAGCTGGACAAGCAGCTGGCTGACATTAAAGAGTTAAAGCAGCAACGTGCCCGTCTCATTGCCCGTCTGAATGCGATTCAGGAGCTTCAGGGGACCCGTCCCCTGATCGTCAGAAGTTTTGATGAGATGGTTCGGGTGCTGCCTGATGGTGTCTATTATCAGTCCCTGAGCCGTAAAGGCGATACCATTAATCTGGCTGGGCGGGCTGAGAAAAGTGACGATGTTTCGAGTCTGATGCGGCATATTTATGCCAGTATCTGGTTTGGTGAGCCGAACCTGTCTACCGTGGCGAATGATGGCAATATGAAGAAATTCAACCTGACTGTTCCGGTATTGAAACCCTCGCTGGAAGAGGTGAACTGATATGGCAATGGATGCATTGAAAAACAGTTTTAAAGGGTTTGACGCCGATAACCTTGACTTCAATATGGCGGGTAACTGGCCAATAGGGGTGAAAGTGATCACCTACCTGCTGGTTTTTTCGCTGGTCGTTGGCGCTGGTGTCTATTTATACATTACTGATAAAGAGAAAAATCTGGCCCGTGAGGTTAGTCAGGAGAGCGGTCTTAAGCAGCAGATCTCGGTTAAGACAACTCAGGTGGCCAGTCTGGATCAGCTCCGCGAACAGATGAAAGATGTTCAGGGGCGTTTTTCCGAACTGCTGAAACAGCTGCCGACCGAGAAAGAGGTGCCCGGTCTGCTGGAGGATATCACCGAAATTGGTCGTTCAAGCGGTCTGAATATTCAGTCGATCACACTGGGCGGGGAGATAAGAAATGAGATATTTATTGAGCTTCCGATCAATATAAAGGTGAGTGGTACCTATCACCAGATGGGCCAGTTTGTCAGCGGCGTTGCCGCAATCCCCCGGATTGTGACCCTGCATGACTACAGTATAACTCCTGCTGGAGGTCAGCTGGATATGACAATTAGTGCAAAGACTTATCGCTATGATGATACCAAGTAAACTTTTGCGTTTCCTGATTCTTACTCCCTTTTTTCTCGGCGGTTGTGTCTGGATTGAGGATGTCAGTGATCTGCGCAGTTTTGTTGCGCAGGAGAAGCAGAAAAAGATTATAAAGGTGGAGCCGCTGCCGGAATTTAAGCCCTATCATAGCTTTGTCTATGAGGGGGCCAGCATGCGCAGCCCTTTCAAACCGCTGGTGTCTATCGCTGCATTGGATACCGGGGATGAGGTTGCGACGCCAGGCGATAATGGCATAAAACCTGATGTGGATCGGGAAAAAAGCTATCTCGAAACCTTTTCGCTGGATAATCTTTCCATGGTTGGCACCATTAATATGAGTGCAGATGGCTCACGCTGGGCGCTGATTAAGGATAAGAAGGGCGAAGTGCACCGGGTTTCTGTCGGTGATTATATGGGGCTGGATTACGGCAAAGTGGTTGCTGTTAACAGTGATAATGTTGAGCTTATTGAGATTGTTACAAACGGCCGGGGTGGTTGGATGCGACGGCCCCGTAGCGTGGTGATGGATTGATGACGATGATGGTGAATACTGTGAATAAGAATATTCAGGCGGGTAAACTGACGTACTCCGCACTCGCTAAGATGGCGGGAATAGTCATCGGGCTGTGGATGCTGGCTTTCAATGCGATCGCTGCAGATGCAAAGCTTATGGCGTCCTCCTTTGTTGCGCTTCCCGATAATAAGCTTGAGGTTCGCTTCGATTTTGATGTGCCCCCCTCGCTGCCTAAATCCTATATGACTAACAGCCCGGCGCGTCTGGTCCTCGATATGTGGGGCGTTGAAAATACACAGGATACCCGGTTGCTGACCGTTGAGGCTGGCAATGTGGATAAGATCAACTTCGCTCAGGTTGACGGCCGGCTGAGGGTTGTTCTCGATCTGTTTGAAGCATCTGCCTTTGAAACCCGCGCCGATGGTAATAGCCTGTTCCTGACGGTAGGTGACCGCGGAATGGCAAAACAGGAGGTGGCCAAAGTCAGTAAGAGTGTCACTGCAGATTCTACCGCTAAGCCTGTTGTATCAGATAAGACCCGGGTTAAAGGTGTCGATTTTGAGCGGACTCCGGAAGGAGCCGGACGGGTGGTTGTTTCTCTGTCAGATGATCGGGCTGGAGTGGATGTTATCGAAGAGGGCAATAACATTGTTGTCAATCTGTTGGGGGTTGACCTTTCTGCCAGTATGCAGAACCGTATCGATGTTCAGGATTTTGCCACGCCGGTGATGTTTATCGACTCGATGGCCAGTGGTGAGAATGTGTCGATTCTGATTAAGCCGTCTCCCGAACCTTATGACTATATGGTTTATCAGACTAATAACCAGTTGGTTGTGGATCTGAAGCCTATCACTCAGGCTGAGCTGAATAAAAAAGAGGAGGAACGCTTTCCTTACCAGGGAGAGCGGATCGATCTGGACTTCCAGAATGTCGAGGTGCGCTCCGTACTGCAGATTCTTGCCGAAGTCGCGGAGATGAACCTGGTTGTCAGTGATAACGTGGGTGGTAATATCACGCTACGCTTGAAAAATGTTCCCTGGGATCAGGCGCTGGATCTGATTCTTAATACCAACAAGCTGGATAAGCGTGAGATGGGTAATGTGCTGCTGATCGGTACAGCAGAAGAGATCGCCGAGCGTGAACGGGTGGAGCTGGAGAGCAGTAAGCAGGTCGAGGAACTGGCCCCGCTGCGCACCGAGTTTATCCAGGTGGATTTCAGGAAGGCCTCCGATATGGTGTCCCGTCTGAATGAGGCGAAGCTGATCTCTGAGCGGGGTTTCCTGCTCGCGGATGATGAAACCAATGTGCTGATGGTGCGTGAAACAGAAAAACGGATTGAAGAGATCCGCTCAACCCTGCGCCGTTTTGATACCGAGGTTGCACAGGTGTTGATTGAAGCGCGTCTGGTAACCGCTAACACCACTGTGTCGAAAGATCTCGGTATTAAGTGGGGGCTGGGGTATGGTGATGCTGATTCGTCAGGCAATGCGATCTCTATCGGTAGTTCAATATCAGGTGTCTCCTCTCCCGGTGCGGTGCCCAGTGGTCTGATGGTGGATCTTGGTGCCAATGTTACCTCGCCCGCTTCCGTTGCTATCGGGCTTGCTTCTAACAGTGCACTGTTACAGCTGGAGTTATCCGCCCTGGAATCTGATGGTCGGATTGAGGTGATCTCCCAGCCCAAGGTTGTCACCACCAATGGTAAAGCTGCACTCATTGAATCTGGTAGAGAGATTCCTTACCAGACTGTTCAGGACGGCGATGTCCAGGTTGAGTTTAAGGATGTGGTGCTCTCACTGGAGGTAACGCCGCGGATCAACCCGGGCGACCGGATCGCTATGGATCTGGTCATTAAGAAAGACTCCGTGGGTGAGACCCTGTCGAACGGAGATATCAGTATTATCAAAAACCTGTTAGAAACCTCGGTTGTGGTGCCTGATGGGCAGACAATTGTGCTCGGTGGTGTGTTTGAAAATGAAACACAGAATACCGTTAATAAAACCCCGCTGCTGGGTGATCTGCCAGTGCTTGGTGCATTGTTCCGGAATAAATCGGAGTCTAATATCAAGTCTGAACTGCTGATCTTTATCACGCCTAAGCTGGTACGCGAGTCTCTGTCAAAGCAGTAAGGTTGTTGTATTGAACATATTTTTAATTGGCCCTATGGGTGCTGGAAAGAGCACCATAGGGCGTCTTCTTTCTCATGAGCTGAAACTGAGGTTTGTTGATTCAGATAAAGTTATTGAAGAGCGGGCCGGAGCCGATATTCCCTGGATTTTTGATGTCGAAGGTGAAACGGGGTTCCGCGACCGGGAAGCGCATATTATCGATCAACTGAGTGAGGAGGATAATCAGGTGCTGGCAACGGGTGGTGGTGCCGTGCTGAGGGCCGAGAATCGTTCAAACTTGCAGGGACGGGGAACTGTTGTCTACCTGCAGGCATCGGTGGCACAGCAGCTGGAGCGTACCGCGCGGGATAAAAACCGGCCTTTGCTGCAAACCCCCGATCCTGAGGCGGTGCTGAATACGCTGATGGAGCAGCGTCACCCTCTCTATCTGCAAGTGGCCGACATTGTTATTGATACCGAACGCCGTAACCCTAAAGCGGTGGTTACTGATATAATGACGGAGCTTCGCGCACAGCAAATAGTTAAATAGAGATAAGCCCGCCATGCAAACCCTGAATGTCGATCTTGGTGATCGTTCCTATCCTATCTTTATCGGAACCGACCTGTTTCACCCGGACAACCTGACCCCATATATCAAGGGAAATCAGGTGTTAATCGTTAGTAATGAAACGGTCGCTCCTCTTTATCTGGAACCATTGAAAGCTGTTTTGCCCGCGGTGCAGATCGATGATGTGATTCTGCCGGATGGGGAGAAGTTTAAAACGCTGGCGCAGCTGAATGCGGTGTTTGATCGTCTGCTGGAATGTCGCCATAACCGTACCACTACGCTGATCGCCTTAGGCGGCGGGGTTATTGGGGATATGACCGGTTTTGCCGCAGCATGTTACCAGCGGGGGGTTAACTTCATCCAGATTCCCACTACTCTGCTTTCCCAGGTTGACTCTTCAGTGGGAGGGAAAACCGGAGTGAACCACCCCTTAGGAAAAAATATGATTGGCGCGTTTCATCAGCCGCAGGTGGTTCTGGCCAGCGTTGATGTACTGCAAACGCTTCCCGATCGTGAGCTGTCGGCCGGACTGGCCGAAGTGATCAAGTATGGCCTGGTTTATGATGAGGGTTTTCTTGGCTGGCTTGAAACCAATATGTCAGGCCTGATCGGGCGAGATGCATCGCTGCTGAGTTATGCAATCTATCGCTCCTGTGAGTTGAAGGCGGAGGTTGTCGCTCAGGATGAGAAAGAGTCCGGTGTCCGGGCGTTACTCAATCTTGGACATACCTTTGGGCATGCAATTGAGTCATGTCAGGGTTATGGTAACTGGCTTCATGGTGAAGCGGTGGCAGTTGGAACGGTGATGGCTGCAGACCTGTCTCAGCGACTGGGATGGATCAGTAGCGATGATTATCAGCGGGTTGTACAGATCATGCAGGCGGCAAATCTTCCGGTGACCGCACCGCGGGGAATGACGCCTGAAGAGTTTATGACGTTGATGTCTGTTGATAAAAAGGTTGTCGACGGGCAACTGCGTTTGATTTTGTTAAAAGCGCTGGGGAAGGCAGTGGTGACTGATCAGTTTGATCCGGCAGCATTGCAGCAAACCTTAACCCGCTTCGCAGCATAAAGGGGCTTACCGATGGCTGATCTTAAAGGGAATGGTGTTGACGCGCTGGCAGATGCATTTGCCAGTGCAGAGCAGCGTAAGAGTTTCTTTTTTGAGCCATCTTCCCGATTACAGCTGTTGGAAAAGCTTGAGCACCTGAGTCGCTTCAGTGATTTTCTGCTGCTGGTCACCGGACCGGAGGGCGCCGGAAAAACAACCCTGATTCGACAACTGCAGGGGGCGGAGAGTGATCGAACGCTACGGCTTTGTTCCCTGGATGGCAGCAAAACCCCAGGGTTGAATGGCGTGCTGGTCGCCCTGAGCGAACAGCTGAGCCCTGAGCTGGATACCCAGGCTGATAACCAGCAGATGCTGAATGCCATTTACCGCTTTGCTCAGGTGATGGCGGTTGAGCATATTCAATGGGTTATTATTATAGATAATGCTGATCAGCTGGAAAATCAGGTTGTTCAGCTGTTGCTTCAGATGCTCAGTGAGGCGCAGGGGTTACCGGTTAAACCGCATCTGTTAATGGCCGCCGGGGATAGTTTTCATGGACGCCTGCAGGGGTTTGATGAGTATGAACTACTCGAGTCTCAGGTGCATCAGCTGATACTGGAGCCGTTTACTGCAACAGAAGCCAAAAGTTATCTGCTGCAACGGTATAGTGCAGCGGCATCCCTGACTGAAAAACAGCTTGAGGCTGTTTACGAGGCTTCCGGTGGCTACCCGGGCTCGCTCAATCAGCAGGCGGAGCTTCTGTTTCGTTCAGGTTCAGTGAAGAAGACTGCCAAATCAGCAGGGTTCTCCCGCGTGCATCTTGTTAGTGTTGCAGCCGTTTTACTGCTCGTACTTCTGGGTGGGTTGTGGCAGTACTGGCCAGAAAGTGACGCCGGAACAACCCGTACGCAGGTACAGATTCAGGTGCCGATAGAGGCGGGGCCGGTGATCGCTGCAAATGAAAGTCCGGTCGCTGAGGTTAAGGTCAATCAGACTGATACTGATAATAACCAGTCATCTGCGTCGGATTCATTACCCCTTTTAGCGCAAAGTAACTCACGGGAGGAGATATCATCCGTCCTGCAAACCGCTGATCGGGATACCGTCGAAACAGCAGAAACCAGTGCGCCGTCCGGGGAGCCTGTTGCTGCTGACCGGATGTCAGAGAGCGTTAATACCGGGCAGCCCCTGGCTAAAACGCCTGATACCCGTGTCTCTGAAGCTAAGCCTGCCGATAAGCCGGTTGTCGCTGTCGCGGACAAGCCGGTGGTCGCCCCTATTGCACCTGCAGCAAAAAAGGTTAAAGTAATAGAGCCTGAACCTGTGGTTAAGAAAGCGCCGGTTAAGGCAGCAGTGGCTGGCAACAATCAGTTGACTGAAGCGGAGCAAACCCTGATGGGCTGGCCTGCCAGTGGTTATACGTTGCAAATGCTGGGCGCTGGTATGCGCAAAAGCGCTGAAGCATTTATCCGTGAACAGGCAGAGCCTCAGAAATTTTATATGTTTCAGACCCGCTATAAGGGTAACCCCTGGTTTGTGGTAGTCTATGGGCAATATAAAGATCGGGATGCCGCCCATGCTGCCAGTGCATCACTACCTTCAGCGCTTGCCAGGCTGAAGCCCTGGGCGAGGACAATTCAGGGGATTCAGGCGGATCTGGCAGCCAGAAAATAGTATTTTTTTGTATCGTCTGCGCAAACAAAAAAATTTTCTGTATTGCTTATAATTTGTCCTTCATACCCTCGCTGTGTAAAATACCTGTCCCTTTTTCTCTGCATACACAACTGTGGCTGGAATTTGGTGGATGTAATATATTGATAATTAAGAACTTTTTGGTGGGATTCGTTTATGAGCATAGGTCTGTATCGCCCTGGTGAGTTCAAAGACAACTGTGGTTTTGGCCTGATGGCCCATATGCAAGGTGAACCAAGCCACAATGTATTGTTGAAGGCGATTGAAGCACTTGCATGTATGACCCACCGTGGTGGGATCGCAGCTGATGGCAAAACCGGTGACGGCTGCGGATTACTGATGCAGAAGCCGGATGCATTTCTGCGTGCGGCGGCAAAAAGCGATCTGGGTGTCGAGCTGGGTGACCGTTATGCCGTGGGTATGGTGTTTCTGTCAAAAGAGCCGGCCCTGGCAGCGACTGCGCGTGAGGTGTTGAATAATGAACTGGTGGCGCAAGGACTGAATGTCGCAGGTTGGCGGGTTGTGCCGACAGATCCGGGTTGTCTTGGACCGATAGCAAAGGATACTCTGCCGCAGATTGAGCAGGTGTTTGTGACAACCGATAAAGCGGATCGTGAATTTGCGGTTAGTCTCTATACAGCCCGTCGCAAGGCCGAGATTGCCCTGAGTGCAGATGAGGATTTTTATATCTGCAGTCTGTCGGACAAAGTTATCTCCTATAAGGGGCTGACAATGCCGGTGGATCTGCCGGTGTTCTATCAGGATCTGAGCGATGAACGTCTGGAAACCGCTATCTGTACCTATCATCAACGGTTTTCTACCAATACAGCGCCACGCTGGCCGCTGGCTCAGCCGTTCCGGCTGCTGGCGCACAATGGTGAGATCAATACTATTGAGGGCAACCGTAACTGGTCCCGCGCCCGTTCCAGCAAGTTTGCCACCGAACTGCTGCCGAATGTCGATGAGCTTCAGCCGATTGTGAATACCACTGGTTCGGACTCGTCCAGCATGGATAATATGCTTGAATTCCTGCTGGTCGGGGGGATGAACCTATATCGTGCGGCACGGATGATCGTGCCTCCTGCCTGGCAGAATGTCGATACCATGGATGCTGAACTGCGGGCCTTCTATGACTATAACTCGATGCATATGGAGCCCTGGGATGGCCCCGCCGGGATGGTGATGACCGATGGCCGTTTCGCCGTCTGTATGCTGGATCGGAACGGTCTGCGTCCATCCCGCTGGGTGATGACCAAAGATGGTCTGATCTGTACCGCATCTGAGATCGGTGTATTCGATTACAAGCCCGAGGATGTCGTATCTCAGGGCCGTGTCGGTCCGGGGCAGATTCTGTCAATCGATACCCAGACCGGTGAAGTACTGCACACCGCCGATGTTGATGACCGTCTGAAAAAAGCGCAACCCTATAAAAAGTGGATGCGTGAGAATGCCCTGCCCCTCGAGCAGACAATGAACCTCACTGAGGAGTCTCAGTCTTTCTGCGAGATGACCCCGGAAGAGGTCAAAACGCATATGAAGATGTTCCAGGTCACCTATGAAGAGCGTGATCAGGTATTGCGTCCGCTGGGTGAAACTGCCATGGAAGCCGTTGGCTCCATGGGTGACGATAAGCCGATGGCGGTGTTGTCATCAAAAGTGCGTTCGGTTTTTGATTATTTCCGTCAGCAGTTCGCTCAGGTCACCAATCCGCCAATCGACCCGTTACGTGAAGCGATTGTGATGTCGCTGGAAACCTGTATTGGTGCCGAACGTAACGTCTTTGAAGAGACCCCTGAGCATGCCCGCCGGGTTATTCTTACCTCACCGGTGCTATCGGCCAGTAAATTTCTGCGGCTGAAAAACAATACCGTTGAAGGTTTTGGGGTTGCCCAGATCGATCTGAACTATGATCCTGCGGTTATGGATCTGAAAGCAGCGATTGAATCGGTTGCTGATCAGGCCGAACAGCTGGTTCGTTCCGGCAAAGTTCTGATTATTCTGTCTGATTTCTCGATTGCACCAGGGCGGCTGCCGATTCATGCGGCGATGGCGACCGGTGCAGTGCACCACCGCCTGATCAATACCCGCCTGCGTGCCGATGCCAATATCATTGTCGAATCCGGTACGGTGCGCGATCCTCACCAGTTTGCCGTGCTGTTTGGTTTTGGTGCTACCGCAGTCTATCCATACCTGGCCTACCGGGTGCTGACCGATCTGTGTGCCACCGGCGAAATGCAGATGAACTGGCTCGACAGTCACGAGAACTATCGTAAGGGTATTAAGAAAGGTCTGATGAAGATCCTGTCGAAGATGGGTATCTCTACGATCGCCTCCTATCGTGGTGCACAACTGTTTGAAGCAGTGGGTATCAGCTCTGATGTGGTTGACCTCTGTTTCCCCGGTGTGGCCAGCCGCATTGAAGGCGCTGACTTCAGTGATTTCCAGAAAGATCAGGAGTCCCTGTCTGAAGAAGCCTGGGTGGCCCGTAAGAAGATTCAGCAGGGTGGCTTGTTAAAGTATATCCATGGTGGTGAATACCATGCCTACAACCCTGATGTAATACGCACAATTCACGCTGCTGTTCGTAGTGGTGATCAGGCTGACTATCAGGCGTATGCTGATCTGGTGAATAAGCGCGGCGTGGCAACGCTGCGTGACCTGATGGGGCTGAGAAAAGATATTAAAGCGATCCCGCTGAGCGAAGTCGAGCCGGCAGAGAATCTGTTCCCCCGTTTTGACTCCGCTGCCATGTCGCTGGGAGCTCTGTCTCCTGAAGCGCACGAATGTCTGGCGATGGCGATGAATGAACTCGGCGGTCGCTCAAACTCCGGTGAGGGCGGTGAAGACCCGGCCCGCCACGGCACTAACAAGCGTTCCAAGATCAAGCAGGTGGCTTCAGGTCGTTTCGGGGTAACCCCTGAATACCTGATTAATGCCGATGTTATGCAGATCAAGGTCGCTCAGGGTGCTAAGCCGGGCGAGGGTGGTCAGTTGCCCGGGGGTAAGGTGAACAGCCTGATCGCCCGTTTGCGTTACTCCGTACCCGGTGTAACCCTGATCTCACCTCCGCCGCACCATGATATCTATTCGATTGAGGATCTGGCACAGCTGATTTTCGATCTTAAGCAGGTTAACCCTGAAGGTCTGGTGTCGGTGAAACTGGTATCCCGGCCGGGGGTTGGCACGATCGCCTGTGGTGTGGCCAAGGCCTATGCCGACCTGATTACCATCTCCGGTTACGATGGCGGTACCGCTGCAAGTCCGCTGACGTCGGTGCATTATGCCGGCTCCCCCTGGGAGCTGGGTCTGGCTGATGCGCATCAGTCACTGCGGGGCAACCATCTGCGGGGCAAGATTCGTCTGCAGACTGATGGTGGTCTGAAAACCGGTCTGGATGTGGTTAAAGCAGCCATTCTGGGCGCAGAAAGCTTTGGCTTCGGTACTATGCCGATGGTAGCGGTAGGCTGTAAATACCTGCGAATCTGCCATCTGAATAACTGTGCCACCGGTGTGGCGACTCAGAACGATGAACTGCGGGATAAGTATTACCGCGGCACCGTTGAGATGGTTAAAAATTACTTCCGCTTTGTTGCAGAAGAGACCCGTCAGTGGATGGCCACTGTCGGCGTGCGTTCGCTGGAAGAGTTGGTGGGTCGGGTTGACCTGTTGGAGCTGCTGGACGGTAGTACTGCCAAGCATGGCAAGCTGGATCTGTCGCCGCTGGTGTCTGATGCGGGTATTCCGGCAGAGTATCCACAGACCTGTCAGGTCGCACATAACGACCCTTATGATACCGGTGCGTTGAATAGCCGGATGCTGGAACTGGCTAAACAGGCGATTGCCGAGAAAGCGGGTGGTGTGTTTGATCTGCCAATCACCAATTGTGACCGTTCGGTGGGTGCCCGTACTTCCGGGGCTATCGCCAGGGTCCATGGCAATCTGGGGATGTCGGATGCCCCGCTTCGCTTTAACTTTAGCGGCCATGCCGGACAGAGCTTTGGTGTCTGGAACGCTGGTGGTCAGGAGCTTTACCTGAAAGGTGATGCCAACGATTACGTTGGTAAGGGTATGGCCGGCGGTAAGATCGTTATCAGCCAGCCGGATGTGGTCACCTATGCCAGCAATGAAACCGCTATTATCGGTAATACCTGTCTCTATGGGGCTACCGGAGGCAAGCTGTATGCTGCCGGTTGTGCTGGTGAGCGTTTTGCGGTGCGAAACTCAGGCTGCCATGCCGTTATCGAAGGTGCCGGTGATCACTGTTGTGAATATATGACCGGTGGTCTGATTACCGTATTGGGTCAGACGGGCTACAACTTCGGTGCAGGTATGACCGGCGGCTTCGCTTACGTGCTGGATATGGATAACACCTTTGTTGATAAGTACAACCATGAGCTGGTGGATATCCATCGGGTGGCTCCGCAGCATATGGAAGAGTACAAAAATCACCTGCGCTCTGTAATTATCGGTTTTGTGAAAGAGACCGGTAGTGACTGGGGTCAGCAGATTGTTGAAAACTTCGATGACTATATTGGTCGTTTCTGGCTGGTTAAGCCGAAAGCTGCCAGTCTGGGGGCGCTGCTGACCGATATGCGCTCCCGTCCGGAGTAATGGGTTCATCGAACAGGTGTTTAGTTATAGCTGTGTCTGCCTGCGGGCAGGCACCATTAGGCGGGGTGGAGAATGTCTGAACGTCTGAAGAATGATTTTCAGTTTCTGGAAGTAGAGCGTCAGGGACCAAATAAGATAGCAGCAGATATCCGTAAGAAGGAGTTTGCTGAGATCTATGAGCCGTTTAAGTCGGAAGATGCGTCCGAACAGGCGCACCGTTGTCTTGAATGTGGTAATCCATACTGTGAATGGAAGTGTCCGGTACACAACTATATTCCTAACTGGCTTAAGCTGGTGTCTGAAGGCAACATTATTGAAGCGGCAGAGCTGAGCCATCAGACTAACTCGTTGCCTGAAGTCTGTGGCCGTGTCTGTCCTCAGGATCGTCTGTGTGAAGGCGCCTGTACACTGAATGACGAATTTGGGGCTGTCACCATCGGTTCTGTTGAGAAACATATTACCGATACCGCTTTTGCCATGGGCTGGCGGCCGGATATGAGCAAAGTGCCGGTGACGGACAAAAAAGTAGCGGTGATCGGTGCCGGTCCTGCGGGCCTGGCAGCAGCAGATATTCTGGTGCGTAACGGTGTTAAGCCGGTAGTCTTTGACCGTCACCCGGAGATTGGTGGCTTGCTGACCTTCGGTATTCCTGAGTTCAAGCTGGATAAAGACGTAATGGTCCGTCGTCGTGAAATATTCACGGAGATGGGTGTTGAGTTCCGTCTGAATACCAATGTCGGTAAAGATATTCAGATGCAGGAACTGCTGGATCAGTATGATGCTGTTTTCCTGGGGATGGGAACCTATACCTATATGAAAGGCGGTTTCCCCGGTGAAGAGCTGGATGGCGTCTACGATGCGCTGCCGTTCCTGATTTCCAACGTCAATCGTTGTCTGGGCTTTGAAAAAGATGTTGCCGACTATATCGGTGTTGAGGGCAAAAACGTTGTAGTGCTGGGTGGTGGTGACACTGCGATGGACTGCAACCGTACCTCAATCCGTCAGGGAGCAAACAGCGTAACCTGCGCATATCGCCGGGATGAGGCCAATATGCCGGGATCAAAACGTGAAGTTGAGAATGCCCGTGAAGAGGGCGTGCAGTTCATGTTCAACCGTCAGCCAGTTGAGGTTGTTGGTGATGCCGGTAAGGTGACCGGAGTTAAAGTGGTGACTACACGGATGGGTGAACCTGACGAGAATGGTCGTCGCCGTCCTGAAGTGGTTGCCGGCAGCGAAGAGGTGTTGCCTGCGGATGCAGTGTTGGTGGCGTTTGGTTTCCGTCCAAGCCCATCACCCTGGTTTACTGAGTTTGGTATCGAGCTGGAACAGGATGGCCGGATAAAAACCTCGGGCGATAAAGCCTTTGCCTTCCAGACCAGCAACGAGAAAGTGTTTGCCGGTGGTGATATGGTAAGAGGGTCTGATCTGGTGGTGACTGCCATTGATGAGGGCCGTAAGGCCGCCGAAGGCATTCTGGATTACCTCAAAGTGTAAACATCAGCATCTCTTGAAAAGGTCGCCTCAGGCGGCCTTTTTTGTTTATGTCATTCAGATCAGCGAAGATGCAGCAGTTGTTCGCTCCCGCCGCTAAAAACCTGTAAAATGCCCCCAGTTTTGAATCTGAGTCGAGAATATGTAATGGCTGAACTGAAGAATGATCGTTTTCTGCGTGCGCTGATGCGTGAGCCTGTCGATGTAACACCGGTATGGATGATGCGTCAGGCGGGCCGTTATCTGCCTGAATACCGCGCTACCCGAGCCCAGGCAGGCGATTTCATGAGCCTGTGTAAGAATAAAGAGCTGGCTTGTGAGGTGACTATTCAGCCATTGGAGCGCTACGATCTGGATGCCGCGATTCTGTTTTCCGATATTCTGACCATTCCTGATGCGATGGGGTTGGGGTTGTATTTTGAAGCGGGTGAGGGGCCTAAGTTCAAAAAGATTATCCGTACTGAAGCTGATGTTGATGCCCTGTCGGTGCCTGAGTCTGCCAGTGATCTTGATTATGTGATGGATGCGGTAAAAACTATCCGTGCAGAACTGAATGGCCGGGTGCCACTGATTGGTTTCTCCGGCAGCCCCTGGACGCTGGCAACCTATATGGTTGAGGGTGGTTCCAGTAAAGATTTCCGCCATATCAAGCAGATGATGTATGCCACCCCTGAGGTGTTGCATCAGCTACTGGACAAGCTGGCGCAGTCGGTGACCGATTATCTGAATCAACAGATCCGTAGTGGTGCCCAGGCGGTGCAGATCTTCGATACCTGGGGTGGCGCACTAAGCGGCCCGATGTATCAGGAGTTTTCGCTGAAATATATGCAGCAGATTGCTAACGGCCTGATTCGTGAGAATGAAGGGCGTAAAGTGCCGCTGATTATGTTTACCAAGAACGGCGGTCAGTGGCTGGAAGCGATGGCTGAGTCCGGGGCTGATGCGCTGGGGCTGGACTGGACCACCAATATTGACGATGCCCGTGCCCGGGTTGGCGATAAAGTTGCCCTGCAGGGTAATATGGACCCTTCTGTGCTCTATGGGACACCGGAACGTATCCGTGCTGAGGTAGCTGATATTCTGGCCCGCTATGGCAGCGGTCCGGGACATGTATTCAATCTGGGGCATGGTATTCACCAGTTCGTCGACCCGGCGCAGCCGAAATTCTTTGTTGATGCGGTACATGAGCTCAGCGCCCAGTACCACGTTTAATCAACAGTTTATAAAGAGGGCATGACGCCCTCTTTTGCTATGTAACAGAAAAAATGAAACGACTGACGCAACTATTAGAAAGTAATCGCCAATGGGCCGATCAGATCAGCCGGGATGATCCGCTGTTTTTTGAAACGCTGGCGCATCAACAGGCTCCGGAATACCTCTGGATTGGCTGTTCCGACAGCCGGGTGCCTGCCAACGAGATTGTTGGCATGTTGCCAGGTGAGCTGTTTGTTCACCGCAATGTATCAAACCTGGTAATCCATACCGACATGAACTGTCTGTCGGTGATCCAGTATGCGGTTCAGGTGCTGGAGGTTAAGCACATTATGGTGGTGGGGCATTACGGCTGTGGTGGTGTTAAAGCTGCGCTGGAGAGCACCCCGCATGGGCTGATCGATAACTGGTTACGACAGATCCGTAAAGTGAACCAGAAGCATCGCGAATTGCTGTCAGCCTGGGATCACTCCCATCAGCAGCTCGACCGTCTGTGCGAGCTGAATGTCATCGAACAGGCCTTTAATGTCTGTGAAACCACTATCGTGCAGGACGCCTGGAGCCGGGGGCAGGACCTGACCGTGCATGGCTGGATCTATGGTCTGAACGACGGTCTGGTGAATGATCTTGAGTTTAACGCTTCAGGTGCCGATGAAGTGGAAGAACAATATGGTCTGGCGATCAGTAAGATCGAAACTCTGCGGCAGTTGGCGAAAGCTTCAGAGAAAGGGCATAACGCCCGCACGCTGTGGGATCGGGTGCGTAAGGTTTTCAAATAAGTTTGTGGATCTGCTGCTGAGCAGCCGCTGAAACTAAAAAGCCTCGCAACTGCGAGGCTTTTTTTATGGTTGGTCCGGTCGCTCAGCTTATTTTGCTGCCTGTAGCGCCTGCTCCAGATCGGCCAGCAGATCATCGATATGCTCAATGCCGACTGACAGACGCACCATATCGTCGGTTACACCGGCAGACTTCAGCTCTTCATCATTCAACTGACGGTGGGTGGTTTCTGCTGGAATCGACGCCAGAGACTTACAGTCGCCGATATTCACTAAGCGGGTGAAGATGTTCAGTGCATCATAGAATTTACGGGTGCCTTCGCGTCCACCTTTGATGCCGAAGCTGAGGATGCCGGAAGCCTGGCCTTTCATATACTTCTGTGCCAGAGGGTAATCTTTGTGGTTTTCCAGGCCTGCATAATTAACCCAGTTAACCTGATCGTGGCCTTCCAGATACTCGGCAACCTTCTGAGTATTTTCACACACCCGCTCCATACGCAGAGACAGCGTTTCGATACCTTGTAGTAGCAGGAAGGCATTCATTGGTGACAGTGCTGCACCGGTGTTTCTCAGCGGTACGACACGGCAGCGGCCGATAAAGGCTGCCGGGCCAAAGGCGTCGGTGTAAACCACGCCGTGGTATGACACGTCAGGGGTATTCAGCAGTGGGAAGCGGTCAGCGTGATCTGCCCAGGGGAACTTACCGGAATCGATGATAACGCCGCCGATAGAGTTACCGTGACCGCCTATATACTTGGTGGCCGCCTGAACAACGATATCGGCACCATGCTCAATCGGGCGCCACAGAGCCGGGCTGGCAACAGTGCTGTCAACGATCAGAGGCAGGCCGTGTTTATGGGCCAGCTCAGCCATGGTTTCAATGTCGGCAATGCCGCCGGAAGGGTTGCCAATTGATTCACAGTAAATTGCCCGGGTGCGGTCATCGATCTGTGCTTCCATCGCGGCAAAGTCATCTTTATTGGCAAAACGTACCTCAATGCCCTGACGTGGAAAGGTGTGGGCAAACAGGTTGTAGGTGCCGCCATACAGTTCGCTGGTGGCGATGATATTGTCGCCAACCTCAGCGATGGTCTGAATTGCGTAGGTAATCGCCGCCATACCGGAAGCTACCGCCAGCGCTGCTACACCGCCCTCCATCGCCGCGACGCGCTGCTCCAGTACATCGGTGGTTGGGTTCATAATGCGGGTATAGATATTGCCAGGGACTTTCAGATCAAACAGATCAGCGCCATGTTGCGCGTTATCAAACGCGTAGGAGGTGGTTTGATAAATGGGTACAGCGACCGCTTTGGTCGTTTCTTCCGGGCTGTAACCACCGTGTATGGCAATTGTTTCCAGTTTCATCTGAAGCTCCTCATAAGCAATGTAATACGTCTGTGTTCGTTTTTATTCGTTACGTAGCGGATGATTGTAGCCCTTCGGCTGAATAAATAAAGGCCTCTTTGGTTCAAGGTGACAGAGGGTTCCGATAGAATGCTCAGATCTATTCGCAGGAGAGATTGATGGCCAAGGCAAAGAGTGCGTATGTCTGTAATGATTGCGGTGCAGATTACAGCAAATGGCAGGGACAGTGCGGTGCCTGCCATGCCTGGAATACCCTCACCGAAGTGCGGCTTAGCAGTGCCAAGTCGAGTCCTCAGCGGGGCGCGCGGTTTGAAGGTTATGCCGGTGCCGGTAACATGGCAAGAGTGCAGGATCTGTCGGAGGTGAATCTCGCAGATATGCCGCGCTTTGCCTCCGGTTCAGGTGAGCTGGACCGGGTGCTGGGGGGCGGGCTGGTTCCCGGGTCCGCGATCCTGATCGGCGGGCATCCGGGGGCCGGTAAAAGTACGCTGTTACTGCAGACTATGTGTCATCTGGCGCAGCAGATGCCGGCACTGTATGTCACCGGTGAGGAGTCACTGCAGCAGGTTGCCTTGCGGGCTCAGCGACTTGGGCTGACCACCACCAATCTGAAGATGTTGTCGGAAACCAGCGTGGAGCAGATCTGTACTATTGCAGAGCAGCTGAAACCTATAGTGCTGGTGGTGGACTCGATTCAGGTGATGCATGTGGATGATGTTCAGTCGGCGCCCGGCAGCGTCTCTCAGGTGCGGGAAGCGGCGGCGTATCTGACCCGCTTTGCCAAACAGACCGGCACGGTGCTGTTTCTGGTAGGCCATGTAACCAAGGATGGCTCGCTGGCGGGTCCTAAAGTGCTGGAGCATATGATCGATTGCTCGCTGCAGCTGGAAGGGGACAGTGATGGTCGTTTCCGCACTCTGCGCAGTCACAAAAATCGTTTCGGTGCGGTAAATGAACTGGGGGTGTTTGCCATGCTGGAGCAGGGGTTGAAGGAGGTGAAGAACCCCAGTTCCATCTTCCTTAATCGGGGAGAAAAGGCCAGTCCGGGCAGTCTGGTCATGGTTGTCTGGGAGGGCACCCGGCCGCTGCTGGTGGAGATTCAGGCGCTGGTGGATCAGAGTCATATGAACAATCCGCGCCGGGTAGCGGTGGGGCTTGATCATAACCGTCTGGCGATGTTGCTGGCCGTTTTACACCGCCATGGGGGCTTGCAGACTGGTGATCAGGATGTGTTTGTCAACGTGGTGGGCGGGGTGAAGGTGCTGGAAACCAGTGCTGACCTGGCTCTGTTGCTCTCGGTAGTGTCCAGTTTTCGTGACCGGGCGCTGCCGCAGGATCTGATTGTGTTTGGTGAGGTGGGGCTGTCGGGAGAGATTCGTCCGGTACCGAACGGCCAGGAACGGATCAGAGAAGCTGCCAAGCACGGCTTTCGCCGGGCGATTGTGCCGAAGGCCAATGCCCCGAAGCAAGCTCCCCAGGGGATGACTGTAATCAGCGTCAGTCAGCTATCTGAAGCGCTGGATGCATTGTAATCATCGTCCCGCTGGATCAGCTATTGGTCAGTTGCAGCAGCTCTCTTTCGAGCAGTGCTTCACTGCCCAGGTTCAGCTCAACCAGTCGGCGCAGGTGGGAGATGCTGTCAATATCCATGCTCTGCGCTTCAAAGCCCAGATACTCCCCTAACTGATGCCGCAGGATTACCGGCATGCGGATAGTAATGTCATTGGTGAGGCGGATAATCAGTTCGGCTGCGTCGCCGATATTCAGCAATGGTGTCAGGATGACTGAGGTCAGCGCACCCTGGAAAGAGATGTCGATCAGCTCCACCGGCCAGCTGCATTCATCGGTATGGACCTCGCAATTCGCATCAAAGGTGATTCGCTGGAAACGGCGCCGCTCTTCTGTCATTCGATTCTCCGGTTCTGTCTGTCAGACTAATGTTTATTCTAGTGTAATTTTTCCCAGGAGTATCTTTTGCCAATGCTCAGACTGAGGAATATAAAAAAAACCGGCGCGAAGCCGGTTTTTTGTTGATGGGCAGGAGATAGCGTTACTTAGCCATCCGCTTGTATTTGATTCGTTCTGGCTGATGATCCTTGCCGTAGCGTCGCTTGTAATCTTCAGCGTATTCGGTGTAGTTGCCTTCAAAGAACTCCACCTTCGAATCGCCTTCATAGGCCAGCATATGGGTACATACGCGGTCGAGGAACCAGCGGTCGTGGGAGATCACTACCGCGCAGCCTGGGAAGGCCAGCAGCGCTTCCTCCAGTGCCCGCAGGGTTTCTACGTCAAGATCGTTGGTCGGCTCATCGAGTAACAGTACATTGCCACCCTCTTTCAGCAGCTTGGCCATATGCAGGCGGTTACGTTCACCACCGGACAGGTCTTTAACAAACTTCTGCTGATCAGCGCCCTTGAAGTTGAAACGTCCGCAGTATGCCCGTGAGGAGGTGGTGTAGTTGCCCACAACAATGTTGTCCTGGCCATCGGAGATCTCTTCCCAGACGGTTTTTTCGCCCGCCAGATCGCGGCTCTGGTCGACGTAGGCCAGTTTTACCGTTTCGCCGATCTCAATCGTACCGGAATCAGGCTGCTCTGCACCGGTGATCATTTTGAACAGGGTTGATTTACCAGCACCGTTACCACCGATAATGCCGACAATGGCTCCCTGAGGAATGCTCAGTGACAGATCTTCAAACAGCACTTTGTCGCCGAAGGACTTGGTAACGTTGTTCAAAACGATCACCTTTTCCCCGAGGCGAGGTCCCGGTGGAATATAGATCTCAGAGGTTTCATTGCGGGTCTGAAATTCCCGGGAGTTCATCTCTTCAAACTGGCGCAGACGGGCTTTGGATTTCGCCTGACGGCCTTTCTGACCCTGACGTACCCACTCCAGCTCGGCATTTACCGCTTTATGGTGAGCGGCTTCCTGCTTGGACTCCATCTCCAGACGCTTCTCTTTCTGTTCCAGCCAGCTGGAGTAGTTGCCTTCGTAGGGGATACCGCGGCCCCGGTCGAGCTCGAGAATCCAGCCAGCGGCATTATCGAGGAAATAACGGTCGTGGGTGATCGCCACAACGGTGCCAGGATATTCCTGCAGGAAGCGCTCAATCCAGGCGATCGATTCAGCATCCAGATGGTTGGTTGGCTCGTCCAGCAACAGCATGTCCGGCTTATCCAGCAGCAGGCGGCAGAGAGCAACCCGGCGACGCTCACCGCCGGACAGATTTTTAACCTCTGCGTCCCAGGGCGGCAGACGCATCGCATCGGCGGCACGCTCCAGCATGATATCCAGGTTATGGCCATCTTTGGCGGCGATCAGATCTTCATAGCGGGCCTGTTGTTTGGCCAGCTCATCAAAATCGGCATCCGGTTCAGCGTAGGCGGCATAAACTGCCTCCAGACCGTCCAGTGCCTCTTTGACATCCGCCACCGCTTCTTCAACCACTTCGCGGACCGTTTTGCTGTCATCCAGCTCCGGTTCCTGAGGCAGATAGCCCACATTAATGCCGGGCATGGGGCGAGCTTCGCCAATATACTCCTGGTCCACGCCTGCCATGATTCTCAGCAGGGATGATTTACCCGAACCGTTCAGACCCAGCACGCCGATTTTGGCGCCGGGGAAGAAGGACAGGGAGATATCTTTTAAAATTTCACGTTTGGGGGGCACAACTTTGCCAACCCGATTCATGCTGTAAACGTACTGAGCCATTACACAACCTGTTAACTGTTATCTCTGAACTGCGCATATCTTAGCGGTACAGAACGTTTATTGCTATTTGATATGCGTCAAAAAAAGCCCTGGAGAATACTCAATCTCATTTCTAAACTTAGAGTGCCGTTAGTAACTGCGTGTTTATCAGCGGTTTTATGGTGCTGATTCCGGGGTTGCTAAACCGCAGCATTAAGGCGTGCGATCACGACCAGTAATTTCTCGGGAGGTGAGCAATATGAGTAATCTGACACGTTTTAATAGTCTGTTTGACGACACATTCTTCAATGACTTCTTTCGTCCGGTTCGCCGTGAGGATGGTGGTGATAAAGTGCCGGCAATAGATGTCCATGATGGCGAAGGACAGTATCTGGTCAGGGTTGATCTGCCGGGCATCAAAAAAGAGGATATCAACGTCAGTCTGGAAAACGGGGTGCTCTCCGTCAGTGCTGAAAGCACCCGCGAGAACACAGAGGAAAAAGATGGCAAGCTGATTCGTCAGGAGCGCCGCTATGGCAGGTTTGTCCGCTCCCTCAGCGTCGGAGCTGATGTCGATCCGGCGGGGATTAAAGCCAGTTTCGAGAATGGAGTGTTGAGTCTGACGCTGCCTAAGGTTCAGGAACAACAACCCGCCTCTGTTTCTATCGCTATTGAATAAACGTTATTCGGTATATCTCAGCACCCGGCGGCGAAAAGCTGCCGGGTTTATTCTCTTTATGAGCGAAATTCTCTGTTAACTGACTCACTTTCAAGTGCGCTTTGTATCTAAATTCGACTATAATATGCGGCTTTTCCAAGGCCCGGAATATCGTTGCTATTTCAAGCACGATGGCGGGGCCTGTGTAAATCTCAACCTTGGGGACCGCTAATGTTTAGCAAAGAGATGACTATCGCTGGTTTTGATCCGGATCTGTATGCAGCGATGCAGGCTGAGGCCAGGCGTCAGGAAGAGCATATCGAACTGATCGCTTCTGAAAACTATACCAGCCCACGGGTAATGGAAGCTCAGGGCTCTGAGCTGACCAATAAATACGCGGAAGGTTACCCTGGTAAGCGCTACTACGGTGGTTGTGAGCATGTTGATGTGGTTGAACAACTGGCGATTGATCGTGCTAAAGAGCTGTTCGATGCGACCTACGCAAACGTTCAGCCGCATTCCGGTTCTCAGGCAAACGCAGCGGTTTATATGGCGCTGTGTCAGCCAGGTGATACGGTTCTGGGGATGAGTCTGGCCCACGGTGGTCACCTGACTCACGGTGCTGCTGTCAGCTTCTCCGGCCGCATCTACAATGCGGTTCAGTACGGTTTGAATGCTGAGACTGGCGAAATCGATTATGACGAAGTTGAGCGTCTGGCACTGGAACATAAACCAAAAATGATCGTAGCGGGCTTCTCAGCCTACTCTCGTGTGGTTGACTGGCAGCGTTTCCGTGATATTGCGGATAAAGTTGGGGCATACCTGTTTGTTGATATGGCACATGTTGCCGGTCTGGTTGCAGCGGGTGTTTACCCGACGCCACTGCCTTTTGCTGATGTTGTGACAACCACCACTCACAAGACCCTGGGTGGTCCACGTGGTGGTCTGATCCTGTCGGCAAATGCCGATGAAGAGCTGCAGAAGAAACTCAATTTTGCCGTGTTCCCTGAGTCTCAGGGCGGCCCGCTGATGCATATCATTGCTGCCAAAGCCGTTTGCTTTAAAGAAGCGATGCAGGATGACTGGAAAGCCTATCAGGCTCAGGTTGTTAAAAATGCTCAGGCGATGGCCAGTGTATTCAAATCGCGTGGTATCAAGATTGTTTCTGATGGTACCGATGATCACCTGTTCCTGGTTGACCTGATCGGTAAAGAGTACACCGGTAAAGATGCAGATGCCGCTCTGGGGCGCGCCAACATTACCGTCAACAAAAACTCTGTACCGAATGATCCCCGTTCACCGTTCGTGACTTCCGGTCTTCGTATCGGTACGCCAGCCATTACCCGTCGTGGTTTTGGTGAAGCCGAAGCGGAGCAACTGACTAACTGGATCTGTGATGTACTGGATAACATCGATAATGAAGACGTTATCAACACAGTGAAACAGAAGGTTCTGGATATCTGTGCACGCTTCCCGGTTTATAAGTAAACCGTTACAATAGAAACGGTTTAAAACCTGTTTCTCTATCGGGGCGCCTTGGGCGCCCCGGTTGTTTATATAAGCGCTTTGAAATCTGTGATGAATGCGTGCTTATATAAACGATTAAACGCTCTTTTCAGGCTGCCAATGCAGCTACGCTCTTTTGAGGATGATATATGTACTGTCCGTTCTGTAATGCCCATGAAACCAAGGTGGTTGATTCACGCCTGGTGGCAGAGGGGCAGCAGGTGCGTCGCCGGCGCGAATGTATCTCCTGTCATGAGCGGTTTACCACCTACGAAGCTGCTGAGCTTCTGATGCCCCGCCTGATTAAAGCGGATGGCACCCGTCAACCTTTCGATGAAGATAAACTCCGTGCCGGTATCCAGCGTGCTGTGGAAAAACGCCCGGTCAGCGTTGAAGATATCGAAGCCTGTATCAGCCGGATCAAACAACACCTGCGGGCCACGGGCGAGCGTGAGCTACCCTCCCGGAGTGTTGGCGAAGAGGTGATGAGTCAGCTGCGCAAGCTTGATCAGGTTGCCTATGTGCGGTTTGCTTCGGTGTATCGCAGCTTCCAGGATATCAACGAGTTTAAAGAGGAGATTGACCGGTTGTCCGAACAGAAAGAGGATGTGCTCAAGGCCGAGTAACCGCGATGACAGACTGGAGTATTGCAGATCACACCTTTATGTCCCGGGCGATACAGATCGCCTGGCAGGGACTCTATACTACCGAACCCAACCCGCGGGTAGGCTGTGTGCTGGCTAAAGATAGCCAGATGATCGCTGAAGGCTATCATCGTAAAGCGGGCGAGGGGCATGCAGAGGTTAATGCCCTGCGTAGTGCGGGTGAACAGGCAAAGGGTTGTACCGCCTATGTTACGCTGGAACCCTGCAGTCATTTTGGTAAAACTCCGCCCTGTGCCGATGCGTTGATCGCGGCAGGTGTGACAGAAGTGGTTGTGGGTATGGTTGATCCTAACCCGCGGGTTTCTGGTAATGGCATCGCTAAACTGCAACAAGCTGGCATATCGGTTCGTGTGGGTCTGATGGAGAGCCAGTGTCGGGCACTGAATCCGGGGTTTATTCAACGGATGGCAACGAAAATGCCATTTGTCCGGCTTAAAATGGCTGCCAGTCTGGATGGTCGTACGGCGATGGCATCCGGCGAGAGCCAATGGATCACCGGCCCACTGGCCCGGCAGGATGTACAACGCTTGCGGGCGCGCAGTTCAGCGGTGATCAGTGGTGTTAGTTCAGTCATCAGTGATGATGCGTCGCTCAATATTCGTGCCGCCGAGCTGGGGCTGGATAATGCTGAAGAGGTCTGTGCCCGCCAACCGTTGCGGGTGATACTGGATAGTACCGGCCGGATACCTGAACGGGCTAAGATGTTCGGTCTGCCAGGGCACACCCTGATTGTCAGTTGCGTTGATGCCCCCGCTTTTATCGCCGATATCGACTCGGCCGAGTGGCTCATACTGCCGGGAGAGCAAGGCCGTATCGATCTGCATCAGTTGCTGCAGGAGCTGGCGCGCAGAGAGTGCAACGAAGTACTGGTGGAAGCCGGCGCTACCCTTGCGGGGGCCTTTATTGAGGCGGGGCTGGTGGATGAGCTGGTACTTTATCAGGCGATGAAACTGCTGGGCAGCAGTGCCCTGCCAATGTTTCAGCTGCCGCTGGATAAAATGAGTCAGCAGAAAACGCTGACTCTTGTCGACAGCCGGATGCTTGGGGATGATCTGCGTCTGACGCTGGTCCCCGGGCTGGAGAAATAACGATGTTTACCGGAATAATTGAAGCGGTGGGGGTGATCGCCGCGGCCGAAGAGGTGCAGGGCGATCTGCGTCTGTATATCCGCACCGGTGATCTGGATCTGTCGGATGTAAAGCTGGGAGACAGTATTGCCGTAAACGGGGTCTGTCTGACCGCCGTGGCGCTGCCGGGAGATGGCTTCTGGGCGGATGTTTCCAGAGAAACGCTGGTGCATACCCGGTTTCCTGATCTTTCTCCGGGTGAACGGGTAAATCTGGAAAAAGCGATGCAACCGACCACCCGTTTTGGCGGTCATATTGTCACTGGTCATGTGGATGGGCTGGGCGAAGTGGTATCGATAGAAGCTGATGCCCGCTCGATCCGTTATAAGATCAGCGCGCCGAAAGCGATTGCCCGCTATATAGCCGCTAAAGGTTCGATTACCGTAGATGGCGTCAGTCTTACGGCGAACGCGGTAGAGGGGCATATTTTTGATCTGAATATTGTGCCTCATACGGCGCAGGAAACTATAATAGCCAGCTATCAGTCTGGTCGGAAGGTGCATCTGGAAGTTGATATTATTGCCCGCTATATGGAGCGGCTGATCAACTATACCGATGACAGCGATACTAATTTAACGGAAACCGCCGGTGGGGTGAGTATGGCTACCCTCGCTCAGGCGGGTTTCCTGAACCGCCGCTAGCGCGGCCACAGAGGCTTTAGGTTAATGGAACTGAATACCCCCCAGGAACTGATCGATGATATCCGTCAGGGCAAAATGGTTATCCTGATGGATGACGAAGACCGGGAAAATGAAGGCGATCTGGTGATCGCTGCGGAGATGGTGCGTGCTGATGATATCAATTTTATGGCCACCCATGCCCGTGGACTGATCTGTCTGACGCTGACCCGTGACCGCTGCCAGCAGTTGAAGCTGCCGTTGATGGTGCAGAGTAATGGCGCGCAGTTTTCTACTAACTTTACCCTGTCGATCGAAGCCGCTGAAGGTGTGACTACCGGTATCTCTGCTGCAGACCGTGCCCATACGGTGCGGACGGCAGTCCGCGCAGACGCCAAGCCAGAGGATATTGTCCAGCCGGGCCATATCTTCCCGCTGATGGCGCAGCCTGGTGGTGTGCTGAGTCGTGCCGGTCATACGGAAGCGGGTTGTGATCTGGCCCGCCTGGCGGGGATGACGCCAGCAGCGGCGATTGTCGAAATTATGAATGATGATGGCACCATGGCGCGCCGTCCTGATCTGGAAGAGTTTGCCCAGAAGCATAACCTCAAGATCGGTACCATCGCCGATCTGATCCATTACCGCACCACCAACGAACATACGGTGATGCGTGAAAGTGAAGGGGTGTTGCCAACCGAGTTTGGTGATTTCAACTTCGTCACCTATCTGGATGAGATTCAGGGGTGTACCCATATGGCACTGACGCTGGGGGAGATCACTCCTGAAGAGCCAACCCCGGTACGGGTTCATCTGCGTACTGAGGTGCTGCGGGATGTTGTTGGTGCGGCCCAGGGAGAAGAGCTGAAGTGGACGATGCGCCGGGCTCTGAAAAAAATCTCTGATGAAGGTAAAGGTGTGGTATTGCTGCTGGATACCGGTGTCCGGGTTGATCTGGGCGACGCTCTGAATCAGATGCTCAACACTGAGAAGAAGATCCGTCAGCACAATATCAGTGCTTCAGGTTCCTATCTGACGGTAGGCACCGGCTCTCAGATCCTGCGGGATCTGGGTGTAGGTAAGATGCGGGTGCTGAGTTCACCTATGAAATTTAATGCAATCTCCGGTTTTGATCTGGAGATTGTCGATTACATTGCATGCGAAGAGTAAAGAATATGTCAGTTCAGTATATTGAAGGTGATTTCCTCAGCGGAAATGGTCAGTACGCAATCGTTGTGGGGCGTTTTAACAGTTTTGTTGTCGAAAGCCTGCTGGAAGGCGCGATTGATACCCTGAAACGCCATGGTATCGCCGCAGAGAAGATCCGTGTGGTGCGGGTGCCCGGTGCGTTTGAGATTCCGTTAGCGGTGCAGAAGATCGCCGCACAGAAAAAAGATGATGCCATTATTGCGCTGGGCGCGGTGATTCGTGGCGGTACGCCGCACTTCGAATACGTCTCTGGTGAGAGCTCTAAAGGTGTGGCTCAGGTCTCTCTGGAGTACGGTATCCCAGTGGCTAATGGTATTCTGACAGTTAATTCCATTGAGCAGGCGATTGAGCGTTCCGGCACTAAAGCAGGTAATAAAGGTGCAGAAGCTGCACTGTCTGCGCTGGAAATGGTTAGTCTGCTGCGTCAGCTTGAGGTTTAAGATGAGCGACACTCCTGCACCTAAAAAGCAGAAAAAACCCTCTCTCACAGAGATGCGTCGGGCGGCCCGCAGTTTTGCCCTGCAGGCGCTCTATCAGTGGGAGATGTCCGGGAATGCGGTGGCTGATATTGAACTGCAGTTCCGTATGGATAACGATATGTCAGGTACTGATCTGAGCCTCTTCAATGAGCTGTTGCATGGCGTACCTGCCAATGTCGCGGAACTGGATCGCGCTTATGAGCCCTTCCTGGACCGTGCGCTGGATGATCTCGATCCGATAGAGCGGGCGGTGCTGCGGATCGGTAGTTTTGAGCTGATCAATCGCATTGTCGTGCCCTATAAAGTGGTGATTAATGAAAGCGTTGATCTGGCAAAAATCTTCGGTGCGACCGAGAGTCATAAGTATGTGAATGGCATACTCGACAAGCTGGCTGCCCGGGTGCGTATGACCGAGATAAACGCTAATCGTGGTAAATAAGTCGCTGTGATGACCGGCGAGTTTGAGCTGATCCGGGACTATTTTGCCGATATTGGTGGCGATCTTTCCGGGTCTGTGCAGCTCTCAGTGGGGGATGACTGTGCGGTCATCACGCCGCCCGCTCACCAGGATCTGGTGGTCTCTATCGACACCATGGTCGAGGGGGTTCACTTTCCGTTTGGCACTTCCGGAGACAGAGTCGCTTCGCGGCTGCTGGGCGCTGCACTCAGTGATCTGGCAGCAATGGCGGCCAGCCCGGCTTTTTTCACCCTGGCACTGACGTTGCCTGATACCGATCCGGTCTGGCTGAAGGCCTTCAGTACCCGTCTGGCCGAGCTGGCGCGCCAATATGGTGTGCAACTGGTAGGGGGAGATACCACCCGCGGACCGCTTACCCTGAGTGTGCAGGTACACGGATGGACGCCGGCTGGCAAAGCATTGCTGCGCAGTGGTGCCCGTCCCGGTGACCGGATCTTTGTCACCGGCACACTGGGAGACTCCCGTGGTGGGCTGGAGACTCTGCTGAACAACATCCATGGTGAACAGGTGCCCTACCTGCAGCACCGTTTTTTCTGCCCCGAGCCCCGACTGGATACGGCGTTGCTGATTGCTCCCTTTGCCACGGCGGCAATCGATATTTCGGATGGTCTTCTGGCAGACCTGAATCATATTCTTGAAGCCAGCCAGGTGGGGGCAATGCTCAACCCGGGTGAACTGCCAATCTCTCATGAGCTGCATCACTGGGTGGGAGAAGCGCAGTCACGGCAGTGGGCGCTGAGTGGTGGAGAAGATTTTGAACTCTGTTTTACTGCGCCGGCTTTGGTGGAGCCAAAGCTGGCCTGGGCGCTGCGTGATCACAACGTTGCTGTAACCTGTATTGGACAGATCTCTGAGACGCGTGGGATCGTTCTGGCGGAGGATGGTCAGGTCCTGCCTGTGACGCCTCAGGGTTATAATCATTTTTCTGGAACAGGTAATTTACGATGAATCAGGCTCCTGCATCCGTGTGGCGAAATCCGATCCACTTTCTGGCGTTCGGGCTTGGCAGTGGCGCTTCTCCCTGGGCGCCGGGTACGGCGGGAACACTGGCCGCTATCCCTCTGTTTTTGCTGATTCAGCCGCTCTCTCTGGTCTGGTATGGGGTGTTTTTGCTGGTCACCTTTCTGGTGGGGATCTACCTCTGTGGTCAAACTTCAAAAGATATGGGGGTGCATGATCATGGGGGGATAGTCTGGGATGAATTTGTAGGCTACTGGATAACGATGCTGGCAGCCCCCCCCGGGTGGCTCTGGATTGTTATCGGGTTTGTTCTGTTCAGACTGTTCGATATTATTAAACCCTGGCCGATCAGCTGGGCAGATAAGAAGGTCGCCGGCGGACTGGGTATCATGCTTGATGATGTGCTGGCGGGGTTGATGGCGCTGATCTGTCTGCAACTGTTAACCCGGTTGTTGTAGCCTTTATTCTGCACCACCATCAGATTCACCACTCTTCTGCTCTATCTCCGTGCTTTCAGCTTGATTTCACAGATCGCTGATATTCTTGTCTGACAGTCTGGGATAACTATTCCAGCGTGTTACGGGTATATTTATACTAGTGGGACTGTTTTGAGATGTCGGCTACCGCTGACAAACAGAGGCTGTTGCACAGAGCAGAGGAGTAATAATGAAAGCAATGATGATAAAGATAGCATTTTTACTCCTTCTGGCGTCACCGGTAGCGCACAGTGAGTGGGTTGGGGTGAAAACCCTGGATGCTGAAGCCTGCCGGGTGTTGGTGCAGGCGGGTGAGATTCTCTCAATGAGCGATCTGATGCGGTTGGTCAGTACGCTGTCGGAAGGCAAAATTATTGATACCCACCTGTTGCAGAAAGAACAGCTCTATATTTATGAGATGGAGATAGCCGCTCCCGATGGCATGGTGTCTATGCTCTATGTCGATGCCCGCAACGGCGATGTGGTTGATCCGGTAGCGCTACAGCGTAAAGAGTAGGAGATCGGGACAGATGCGTATTCTGTTAGTGGAAGATGATGCTGCCCTGGGGCCTGAGCTGAAGGCTTCGCTGGCGAAGCATGGCTATGCGGTGGATCTGGCGGTTAATGGTATTGATGGCGAAACGCTCGGCAGGGAGGATATCTATGACCTGGTGGTGCTGGATCTGGGGCTGCCCGACCGGTCGGGGCTGGATGTGCTACGCCACTGGCGGGCACAGAAGAATAATATCCCGGTTCTGGTGCTGACCGCCCGTAGTGCCTGGCAGGAGCGGGTCGATGGTTTTGATGCGGGGGCGGATGACTATCTGCCTAAACCGTTTCATACCGAGGAGCTGCTGGCGCGGATGACTGCACTGTTGCGGCGGGCGAACCAACAGATTACTTCACAACTGCAAACCTCAGGGCTGACTCTGGACGAGAATACCCAGTCGGTTATCCGTGAGGGCACAGAAGTTGCCCTGACCGGAACCGAATACCGCCTGCTGCGGTATATGATGCACAACCCCGGACGGGTCTTGTCGAAGCTGCAGCTGGTGGAGCATATGTACGATGATTGTGCTGAGAACGACAGTAATGTGGTGGAAGCGTATATCAAGATGCTGCGGAAAAAGATTGGCCACGAGATGATCTCCACCAAGCGGGGTCAGGGGTATGTATTCGGAGCCAGCCGTTGAGGTCGATTCAATCCAGACTCAATGTTAATTTTATTGTCGTCACGCTGATTCTGTTCAGCCTGTTCTGGGTGGGGCAAAGCTGGTTTCTGCGACAGATGGCATATGACTTTGTCGCCGCCCGCCTTACCAGCGATGCCTACTCTGTTCTGCGGGCGGTTGAGATGGATATCGGTTCCGGCTGGCGTATCAATGTCGATAACACCTCTTCAGTGTATCAGCAGCCGATGTCAGGTCACTATTACCAGGTCGCGGTGGATGGTAAGTGGTTTTTCTCCCGCTCACTGTGGGATGGACAGATACCTGCTGCAGCGGGACAGGATATTGGTCAGGAGAATATCCGCCTGATTCAGCAGGATGATAAGCCGACGCTGGTGTACTCAAAAACCTTCATGAAACAGGGGCGTGAGATCCAGGTCGTTCTGGCTGAGGATATCAGTCGCATTGATAAATCACTGACTCAGCTGGGCTGGTTGCTGGCTGGGCTGGGGGTGATTGGTCTGATCATTCTGCTGGCACTGCAGATCTTTATTATCCGCCGGGGGCTCAGTTCACTAACCGAGGTTAAACAGGATATATCCCGGTTGAAAGCGGGGGATATCCGCCAGCTGTCGCCTACCAATACCCGTGAAATTGAACCACTGGTAACTGAGATTAACTATCTGGTGCAGAATATGGAGCTGCGTTTGCAGCGTTCCCGCAATGCGGTCGGTAATCTGGCCCATGCCGCAAAAACACCACTCACGGTGATTGATCGTCATATTGATACCCTGCTTGAGCAGGGGGTAACTCAGGGACAGGGGATTAAGGAACAGTCCCAGCGGCTGCGGCAGATGATCGACCGGGAACTGACCCGGGCCCGGATTGCCGGAGCCGCCCTGCCGGGACAGCGGATCTATGTGGGCGAAGAGCTGGAAAAGCTGATTCGCACCCTCAAAGCGATCTACCGGGAGAAGGCGTTGGTGTTCAACCTGGATATCAGCGCTAAAAGTTATTTTCCCGGTGAGCGGGATGATCTGGTGGAGTTGCTGGGCAATCTGCTGGATAACGCCAGTAAATGGGCGCAGAGTCAGATCTGTATCACAGCGCATATGGATGAGCACTGTCTTGAACTGACCATTGAGGATGATGGCCCGGGGGTTCCTGAAGAGGCCCGGGAACGCTTGATGAACCGCGGTGAGCGGCTTGATGAGTCAACCAGTGGTCATGGCCTGGGGATGAGCATTATCAATGAGATAGTGCGTCAGTATCAGGGGCGGATAATACTCGAATCATCCGCACAGTTGGGTGGGCTGAAGGTGATGGTTATGTTGCCCCGCCGTGCTGATCTCGAGCTGGCAGCGCAAAATTAATGCAGCCTAACCTTTAATATTCTGATAATGACCCCATTACAGGGGTATGTGAAAGGCGCTATCACTGCTAGAATAACCGCCTTATTTTTCGAAGGAATCCCTTAGTGTCCGTAAAGTACGCCGCATCATCCAAGTTGCCGACCCCATGGGGGGTCTTTACCATGGTTGGGTTTGAAGACCTGGCATCCGGAAAAGAGCATGTGGCGCTGACCTATGGGGATCTGAATACGGATACACCGGTACTGGCGCGTATCCACTCTGAATGTCTCACCGGTGACGCTCTGTTTTCGCTACGTTGCGACTGTGGTTTCCAGCTGCAGGAAGCACTGAAACGGATCAGTGAAGAGGGCTGCGGAGTACTGCTGTATCTGCGCCAGGAAGGGCGGGGTATCGGCCTGCTGAACAAGATCCGGGCCTACCACCTTCAGGATGGTGGGGCTGACACTGTTGAGGCCAACGAGAAACTGGGCTTTGCTGCAGATATGCGGGATTACAGTATGTGTCAGGTGATGCTTGAGCATCTCGGTGTGACCAGCGTCAACCTGATGACGAATAATCCGCGTAAGGTTAAGGCGCTGGAACAGTATGGCCTCAATGTTGCCGCCCGGGTGCCTCTGCAGGTGGGCAAAAACCGCCACAATGAGCAGTATCTTGCGACCAAGATGGGCAAGCTCGGTCACCTGATGAGTGAACATCATTTTCAGGATGATGAAGAGGAATGAACTTTAAAAAAACCGGCTTACCAGGCCGGTTTTTTTATACCTGGATGTTACAGGCAGCCCTGGATTGACTGGATAATCCCCTGGCTGTCCAGCCCGCACTCCGCCAGTTGTTCTGCCCGGGTTGCATGTTCAATCCAGCGATCAGGAATCCCCAGACAGAGTAAATCGTTATGGTATTGCTGTGTATGCAGGTGCTCACTAACCTCAGCCCCAGCGCCACCTTTGACAGCATGGTCCTCAAGGGTCACCAGCAACGGATGATTTGTGACCAACTGATCGATCAGCGAGTGATCGAGGGGTTTAACAAATCGCATATCCACCAGAGTCAGATTCAGCTGTTCAGCGGCCACCCTGGCTTCATTGAGAAGCGGGCCGAAGTTTAACAGTGCAGCACGCTCGCCCTGTCGTATCACTCTGGCCTGGCCGGGAGGGATGATCTGTGGCGTTGTGGTCGCAACGCCGGGACCTGTTCCGCGGGGGTAGCGTACGGCTGCAGGGCCCTGATATTCATAACCGGTTTGTAACAGGTTGCACAGTTCCTGCTCGTCAGCAGGGGCCATGATCATCAGTCCGGGAAGGCAGCGCAGATAGCTGATATCAAAGCAGCCCGAGTGGGTCGCGCCATCCTCACCCACCAGACCGGCCCGGTCGAGCGCGAACAGAATATCCAGATTCTGGATAGCGACATCGTGAATCAGCTGGTCATAACCACGTTGTAAAAAGGTGGAATAGATAGCAACCACCGGTTTCATCTGGCGGCAGGCCATACCGGCCGCCAGGGTGACTGCATGCTGCTCTGCAATAGCGACATCAAAGAAACGTTCGCTGAAACGCTGCGAAAACTGCACCAGATCAGAGCCTTCACACATTGCGGGGGTGATAGCCACTGTACGGGAATCGTGCTCCGCCAGGTCGCAGATCCAGCGGCCAAATATGTTGGCATAGCTGGATTGTCTTGGTTTTGGCGGGGTAGGTGGGTTGATAGGTTCAATTTTCGTGATCGCGTGATAACCCACCGGATCTTTCTCTGCCGGAGCAAAGCCCTTGCCTTTGAGGGTGGTAATATGCAGAAACTGTGGCCCTTTGCTGTTCAGCGACCGCTGCAGGGCAGGCAATAACTGATTGAAGTCGTGGCCATCAACCGGGCCGTTATAATGAAAGTCCAGGGCTTCAAACAGTGCCGCTGTGGTGGCCCCCATCTTATCTTTGAGGTTTCTCGCCAGATAGGTGGCCAGTCCGCCCTCGTTGCGGGAGATCGACATATCGTTATCGTTCAGAATCACCAGCAGGTTGGCATGGGTATGGGCGGCATGATTCAGCGCTTCAAATGCCATCCCTGCTGTCATCGCACCATCACCGATAACCGCTACGGTTTTATGTTTCAGTCCCTGCAAACGGTCCGCCAGCGCCATGCCTAGGGCGGCACTGATCGAGGTGCTCGAATGTCCGGTACCGAAATCATCATATGGACTTTCGCTGATGCGGGGAAAGGGAGCCAGGCCATCTTTTTGCCGGATACTCAGCAGTTCCTGGCGGCGACCGGTGAGAATTTTATGGGGATAACTCTGATGGCCTACATCCCAGATCAGATGGTCATCCGGTGTCCGGAGCAGATAGTGCAGGGCGATGGTCAGTTCAATCACACCAAGACCGGCACCAAAATGTCCACCGGTCTGGCCAACCGTGTAGAGCAGAAATGCGCGCAACTGTTCAGCCAGCTGAGGCAACTGCTCTACCGTTAGCTGTCGCAGATCCGCCGGAATACTGATCTGATCCAGCAGCGGTGTGTGCGGCCGGGATTCCGGGATAGCATAAAACATAGTCATCAATACTGGCGCTCAACAATGTAGTCAGCCAGCCAGTGAAGCGGCGCAGCTGCATCTTTAAAATAGTCGATACTGGCATGGGCCTGTTGATTCAGCTGAACCAACTTTTGCTTTGCGCCTGCCATTCCCAGCAGCGCCGGATAGGTGGATTTCTCCAGTAACAGGTCGGAGCCCTGCGGTTTACCCAGGGTTTCAGTATTACTCTCAATATCCAGAATATCGTCTTTTACCTGAAAGGCCAGACCGATAGCACGGGAGTAAGCGTTCAGCGCCTGCAGATCGGTGGCGCTCGCACGGTTGCTCGACAGGGCACCCAGCTCAACACTGGCACTGATCAGGGCGCCGGTTTTATGCTGATGCATCAGTTCAAGCTGTTCCACCGTGATTTGCTGGCCTTCATTGCAGAGGTCGATAGATTGCCCCCCCACCATGCCCCGATAACCACTGTTACGAGCCAGTATGCCGACCATCTTCAGACTGATCTCTGTCGGCAGGGTTGTGTCTGCCGCCAGTAGCTCAAAGGCCAGCGCTTGCAGACCATCGCCCGCGAGAATTGCAGTGGCCTCGTCAAAGGCGATGTGGCAGGTAGGTTTGCCCCGGCGCAGCTCATCGTCATCCATTGCCGGAAGATCATCATGCACCAGCGAATAACTGTGAATACATTCAATCGCGCAGGCCGCGGCATCCGCTTGCCCGAGCTGCCCCCCCAGCAACTGGTTGGCCATATAGACAAGCACAGGGCGAACCCGTTTGCCGCCGTTGAGGAGGGAGTAATGCATCGCCTGGCGAACCCGGTCGGCATCACAGGTATGGCTGAGAACTGTCTTGAGCTGTTGTTCGACCCGGTGCTGATATTGCTGCAACAGCGGTTTAGCGTCCATCAGATCACTCCTCTGGGAGGTCAAAGGGAACCTCTTTTAACTCCCCATTTTGCTCAATCAGCATCTGCACTTTTTGTTCGGCATCGGCGAGAATAGACTGGCATTCACGGGTTAAGCGGACCCCTTGTTCGAAGGTCTGCAGTGACTGTTCCAGAGACAGTTCGCCCTGCTCCAGCTGGTTAACCATGGTTTCCAGTTGTGACAGAGAGGTTTCAAAATCAGGTGTTTTTTTCTTTGCGCACATAGAGCATACCGTCGGTGTTGGAACCGTTTAAAAGGCGACAAATTACCGGACAGGCCGGTCAGGGTCAATCAGACCCATAAATTGTACTCTAAACAGAGGGATATAGGGGGAACCCGGTCAAAATTTTGGTATCATCACGTTAAAGTTTCACCGCTATGCGGGCGATAACGTATGACTGTTCAGACCGTTCAGAGAGCTGAAGCAGTCAGAGACACGAAGGGGATTTGTGTGGATTTAGCAACACTTGTTGGATTGATTGGTTCATTAGGCATCGTTATCGCCGCAATGGTGCTCGGTGGTGATCCCGGTGTGTTTGTCAACGTACCGTCAATGCTGATCGTTATTGGCGGTATGCTGCTGGTGGTGTTGATGAAATTTACGCTGGGACAGTTTCTCAGCGTTGGTAAAGTCGCCGCCAAAGCATTTCTGTTCAAATCGGTCAGTCCGGAAGAGATTATCACTGAAACGGTGGAGCTGGCTGATGCTGCCCGAAAAGGGGGGCTGCTCTCACTTGAAGATAAAGAGGTCAGCAGTGATTTTATGCAGCGGGGCATCCAGTTGTTGGTGGATGGTCATGATCCAGAGGTTGTCAAAACGCTGCTGAATAAAGAGATGAAGCTGACAACGGATCGCCACCAGACCAGTATCACCATTTTCCAGGCAATGGGGGATGTGGCTCCGGCGATGGGGATGATCGGAACACTGGTGGGTCTGGTGCAGATGCTGTCAAATATGTCTGATCCAAAATCGATTGGGCCAGCGATGGCTGTCGCGCTGCTGACCACTCTGTATGGTGCAATGGTGGCAACCATGATCGCCCTGCCAATTGCCGATAAACTCTCTATCCGCAAAGAGGAGGAAAGCCTCAATCAGGCGCTTATTATCGATGGTTTGTTAGCCATTCAGGCGGGTCAGAACCCCCGGGTGATTGAACAGATGTTACGCAACTATCTGCCTGAATCGAAACGTGCAGTCGCTGCAGAAGAGGCTTAAAGGGACATACTAAGATGAGTGATGAAGAACTCGAGTGTCCCCCCTGTCCCGCAGGTCTTCCCGGATGGCTGGCAACCTTCGCCGACCTGATGTCGCTGCTGATGTGCTTTTTCGTACTGCTGCTGTCATTTTCGGAGATGGATGTACTGAAGTTTAAGCAGCTGGCGGGGTCGATGCGCGAGGCGTTTGGGGTGCAAAATCAGATTAAGGTTCAGGATATTCCCAAGGGAACCAGTATTATTGCACAGGAGTTCAGCCCCGGCCGGCCGGAGCCTACACCCCTGAATGAAGTCAGGCAGATGACTCTCAATAATGACCTGCAGACCCTGGACGTCAGAACCCAGGAGGGGGAATCTGATATCAGTGATAAGCTGGAAGGGGAAACGGCGGACAAGTTGCAACAGATGCTGCAGCAGATGGAGGCTCAGGCTGAGGCTGCAGCGAAGAAAGAGGCGGTTGAGTTTGCAGCGGCTTTGCGGCAGGAGATAGGTCAGGGAAGTGTTGAGGTCGATACCGATGGCCGCAAGATTGTCATTCGTGTTAAGGAGAAAGGCTCGTTTGATTCCGGTTCTGCTGAATTAAAGTTCGCTTATATACCTGTCATAGCCAAGATCCGTGATGTTTTGCTGAATGTCGGAGGTAAAGTGGCTATCGAGGGGCATACCGATAATATTCCCGTGTCTGGCGGGCAGTATGAGTCTAACTGGGGGCTGTCTACCGCCCGGGCTCTGGCGGTTGGCCATGAGCTGTTTGCCGATCCGCGTATCGATCAGTCCCGCTTTACCATTATCGGCTATGCCGATACTAAGCCTCTGGCACCAAACAATACCGCAGAAAACCGTAGTATGAACCGTCGGGTAGAGATTATTATTCAGAAAGGGGATGACCCTGAAGCACTGAAAAAACTTAAAGCGCAGGGGGCGAATGATAAAGAGTTCGGCCCGTTAGAACCTCAGGAAGTGTTCTGAAGCGGTTGTAGATCTGAAGTTCTTCAGACAATAAAAAACCCGGAAAATCCGGGTTTTTTAATCTGAGCTCTATTATTTAGAGTTATCCAGCATGTACTGGATAGCACCTTTCAGTTCGCTTTCGGTGCAATCCATGCAGGTGCCTTTGGGTGGCATTGCATTCAGGCCATTAGTTGCACTGACCAGCAGAGCATCGATACCTTTTGCAGCGCGAGGGCCCCACTGTTCAGCATTACCAAATATTGGTGCTCCTGCTGCGCCAGTCATATGGCAGGCCATACACTTAGTGTTATACAGAGTGGCACCATCGCGTTCAGCCATGGCAGCTACAGGGGTCATCAGCATGGCAGTGACTGCCAGAATCATCGTTTTTTTCATCTCATCTCACCTTTTTAGTATCCGTTTATCGCTGCCGTATCACCGGCCCCGGAATTTTTAGTCATCGCAGTGTATGCATATGGCTACTTACTGTAAATACCTCAAAAGGTCTTAATCGAAGCTGAATCGTGAAAAAATGATGCAGAGCAAAAACGGCTCTCAGGCACGCAGGCTCATGGCGTAGGTTGCCTGGTTGTGCTGGTTTGAGGCTCTCAGCTGTTGCTGTTTACGCTGTTCAATATAGTCTGCGTAGAGCGACATCGCCTGTTCGGCAGGGAGGTCGATAAGATGGATGATCTGTTCGGCGCTGTGGCCATCCCGCATCAGTTGTCCGATCTGATGCTCAATTGAGTTTGTCTTCATTGTTTTAAACCTTTCTTTTATTTAGCCGATATAGTTTCTTAGAAAAGTATGACAAAACAGTTTCAAAGGTTAAATTTCCTATTTATTACAGGGTTTTTGTTGTCGGACAGGGGCGGAATAGTATATGTTCTGTTTTATACTCAAAATGAGAGATCTGTTTGATTAAGCCGCTGAATGGGTGAAATGCACAAGTAAAACGGACTTTACATAAAATTATAACAAGGGGGGGACAATGGATAAGGATACTGCTCACAGGGCTGGCTCTGAAGACGCTAAAAAATCTATTTTTGGAGGGGGTATGCCAACTAGCCTGCGTGCCAGTTATGATGCCGATGAACTGGCTCAGAAGCTGGGCTTTGTTTCTTTTTCAACCGATTTTCTGATTCGCTGTTACCGGGTATTTGATGGTGATATCAAGTCGGCCATCATTTTTAATGTAATATCGCTCTGGGCGCTGCGTCAGCGCGAAGATGCGCAGGACCGTCAGGATGTGGCAGGTTTCTCCTGCAACAATCATTCAATCAGTATCGCTACCGGAATCCCTTACGAGACCGTTCGCCGCAAGGTTAAAGCGATGGTTGAAAATGGCTGGTTAGAGTTTAGTGACTCTTCACATGTGGTCTTAAACTCTGATAAGTGGCGCGAGGTGTTGAGTGAAGTGATCGACCCTGAACGCTGTGTTGTGGGTTATGTCCGTAGTACCGATGTTGCACCCACATTTGGACGTAGCGAGCGCCGCGGAAGCCCTGCTGATCGTCGCAGCTGACACTGAATCATCCGCATAAACAGGGGTCGCAATAGCGGCCCCTTTCTGTTTTTGTTATTTAGTTCATAGCGAATGCAGAAATAGATTGCCGGTGACGTTGTTTTTCTGTCAAATGCGCTTTTCTAAGTAGTGTGACGAATGGGAAGCACGCCAATGTCATCCAGCGAGTTATTTGACCGCATCGCTCATGAGATTTACCAGCAGGGTTATTGTGTTATCCGCCAGGCGTTGCCTGAAAAACTGGGTATGGCGCTGGCTCGGGAGGTCAGGACTCTGCCTGATGATCGTTTCAGCCGGGCCGGGATTGGTCGTCAGGCCGATTATCAGAATGTAGAAGCGATCCGGCGTGATGAGATCTGCTGGATCGATAACTCGACGCCTGCCGGGCAGGAATGGCTGCTATGGACAGATGGTCTGAAGCAGGCGCTGAACCGGCGCTTGTTCCTGGGGTTGTTTTCCTTTGAGAGCCATTACGCTCATTACCGCGAGGGTGATTTTTATAAAGTCCACCTCGATGCCTTCAGGGGGCAGCAGAACCGGGTGCTGACGGTGGTGACTTATCTCAATCCGGACTGGACAGATAATGATGGTGGTGAGTTACTTATTTATCCGGAAAAAAGCGGCGTCCCTCTGCTTACTGTGCAGCCAGAGTTTGGCACGTTGGTTGTATTCCTGAGTGAGGAGTTCCCCCATGAGGTGTTACCGGCCAGAGCTGACCGTTATAGTATTGCTGGCTGGTATCGCATCAACACATCTGACCGCAACCGGGTCGACCCTGAACTGTGATGCCCTCCGCGGCTTTGGCTGAGTGGAAGCTCAGGAGGCGATGCGGGAAGCTATTGTCGAGACATCAACATGGAAAACACATCGGGTGTATCGCTCCGGGCGATCTGTCATAGGGCTTGTGGGGCTATGAGCGTGAATACCAGCGACAGCGGTATTCGGATTATCCGGTCTCAGTGATAACATAGTCTCCCCTATCATTTCGGAATAAGGACTACCGGTGCCCCTCTCTGATAATGCGACCTCATCCCCCCGCCTTTTTATATATCTGCTGAGCGGTTATATCCTGGTGCATCTGCTGATTCGTCTGGCGATGGGGGGAACGCTGGAGCTGGATGAGGCTGAGCAACTGATTCTCGGTCAGCAGTTAGAGCTGGGCTATAACACGCAGCCCCCTCTTTATAGCTGGTTACAGTGGTTTTTCTTCCAGTTGTTTGGCACTGGGGTGCTGGCGCTGGCGCTGCTGAAATCGCTGCTACTTTTTTGTATCTATCTGTTTAGCTGGCTGACGGCGGGCAAGCTTATCGGGAATCAGCGTATCGCGTTGCTGGCGGCTTTCTCGTTGTTCCTGATTCCCAGTATCGCCTGGGAATCGGTCAGAGACCTGACCCATACCGTGCTGGCGACGGCGATAGCGGCGGCTACCTTCTATACCGCTATCCATATCTATCAGAAGCGTTCCCTCTTAGCCTATGTATTACTGGGTGTATTGCTGGCCAGCGGGATGCTGGCTAAGTACAGTTTTGGACTGTTTGCCCTGAGTCTGCTGCTGGCGGCGTTGTCGATACGGGAGTATCGCCGTCTGATTATGGACTGGCGTATCTTGGTTGCTGCGGTTATTGCTCTGCTACTGTTTTTGCCCCATCTGTTGTGGGCGATGGATCATCTGGATGAGATCAGGGGGTTCATCAGCAATCAGGTGGGTGAGGGCAATGGGGGAGGCTATCTCTCCGGGGTTATCAGCGGTGTCTCCAGCCTGGCGAAGAATATCACTGAGTTCCTGATTCTGGTATGGCTGGTACTGACGTTGTTGTGTCCTTCACTATATCGTCCGCTACCGGGCAGTGATCTGAATATTCACCGGCAGCTCGCGGGCCGCTTTCTGATGGTGGCGCTATCGGTGTGTCTGGTGCTGATTCTGTTGTTTGGCATTACCCAGTTTCAGAGCCGCTGGTTTCAGCCCCTGTTGATTATCTTTCCTCTATATCTGCTTAGCAGGGCGGAAGCGGCAGGATTGTCTTTCCGGCGTGAGAGACTGCTGCGTTGGGTGATTATATTTTTTGCGCTCATCGTGATGGTTCTGAGATTCAGCCAGTTCTGGCTGGCTCCTTATGTGAAAAGCAATGCTAACCGGATGCAGTACCCTTCAGCGGCCCTTGCCGGGCAGCTAGAGCAGGAAGGCTTTAGCGGCGGTACGGTTATTGGTGATAGTAATCTGACGGCTGCTAATATTGGCCTCTATTTTGAGGGCGCGCGGCTGTTGAGTCCGAGAACTGAGTTTTTCATCGCGGACCAGCACGGCGTCGGAGGGCAATGTCTGATCGCCTGGAAAGCCACTCGCCAGGACGCTATGCCGGCCGGCCTGGCACACTATCTTGATGCCCTGGGGATTGTTGTCAGCGATGCTGAGCAGCGCTATATCAGCGCCCCCTATCAGTATTCTGACCGCGGCGAGTTTCGCCTCGGTTTTGTACTACTCAGTTCGGCTTCGCTCTGCAATACCCCGGCAAACTGATAAATATCGCGGTCGGTCAGGCACCCGGTCGGACTGGGGCAATTAAGTGAGCCACAGTGATTATAATTGATTGTCTTGATGCGTCGGGAGCGATATAAACTTAATGTAAAGGGGGATGTTGTCTGTCTCGCTTGCTTTATCCGGTGAGCAGGACAGGGGTTAACGTTGCTCAGGGTTGTCAAAACAAGGCGTGTGTTATGAGTCAGAATTCCAGTGAAAGTGCCTTTACTAAACTCACACAGATTATTCAGTCAGCCGCGAAAGCAAATACCATTGAAGCGCAGGTGCAGCACATTGTTGAGGCGATCAGTGAAACCCTGCTGGTCGACGTATGCAGTCTCTATCTGCGGCAGCCGGATGATAGTCTGAGGCTGGTGGCCAGTCGTGGACTGATTCGTAACCATCCGGTTGTTATTCCCTCTAAGCAGGGGTTGGTGGGGCAGGTGATGCAGCAGCAGAACACCATCAATATCAAAGACCCGGATCAGCACCCTGGTTATTTCTACGTTGCAAACTCTGAGGAGGAGCAGTTCCATAGTTTCTGTGGCGTACCACTGGTTTACCGTGCTCAGGTGAATGGTGTTCTGGTCGTGCAGAGCCGTCGTGCTGAAGTGTTGCCGTCCGATCATGTTGCGCTGTTCTCTACCCTGGCAACCCACCTGGCGATGCTGATAGCTACCTATTCAAAGGACCTGTTTGTTTCGCCATCTGAAGCAAAGTTATATCAGGGGATCAGCGGTGCACAGGGAGTAGCGCTGGGTAGAGCATTCATTCGTAAAGAGTCCGGACTTGCCGAAATTCAGAAGCTGAAAGCCGATGATGTAGGAACCGAGCAGACGCGCTGGGTAAGCCTGAAAGCGGAAGCAATGAGCGAATTGCGGGAAGAGCGCGACACCGTCTGCAGTACGTTGGGGGAGGGGCTTGCCTCAGTACTGGATGCCTATCAGATGCTGTTAAAAGATGCGACATTTGAGCAGCGAATTCTGGATGAGGTGGCGCAAGGCTATCAACTGCCCTGGGCGATCCGGCAAGCGGTCAGTTTTTTCTCCGATAAATTTAAAGAGATGGATGACCCCTACCTTCGGGCCCGTCATGAGGATATTGAACAGCTGGGCGCTAAGCTTTATCAGATCTGGCAGCGTACCTCAGAGCCACAAGCGCCGGCAGGAAATGAACCGCTGGTTCTGGTGGGTGACCAGATCAGCGTGTCTGATATTGTTAATCTGGCTACTGACCGGCTGGCGGGTATCGTCTGTTTTGGCGGGGGCTCGCTATCCCATATAGCGGTATTTGCCAATGCCCTGGGCATCCCTGCGGTGATGGGGCTGGGGGAGGTCTCAGTCCAGAACAGTGAGCAGGTTGTGGTTGATGGTGATGCCGGTCAGGTGATCTGCTCTCCCACAAGATCGGCCCTCAGAGAATACAAACGTATTATCTCTGAACGACAGACACTGGCAAATCGTTTACAGGCTGACAGTCAGTTGCCCGCGGTGACTAAAGACAATGTCAGAGTGACATTGCTGGCGAACTCCGGATTGCAGGCTGATGTTTTGCCCGGGCTGAGATTTGGCGCCGAGGGGATTGGCCTGTTCCGTACCGAAGTCCCCTTTATGGTTCGTTCCAGTCTGCCTTCTGAAGATGATCAGGAAAAGATCTATCGCAGACTTATCAGTCACTATAAAGATAAACCTGTCTATTTTCGTACTCTGGATATCGGTGCCGATAAACCGTTGTCATATCTGCCATTGGTGAAAGAGGAAAACCCGGCGCTGGGATGGCGGGGGATTCGCTATATTCTGGATAACCAGCCACTGTTAATTACTCAGTTACGCGCTTTTATGAAGGCGGCAGCTGGTAGTGAGCATGTTCATCTGATGTTGCCGATGATTGCTTCAACCGAGCAGCTGGACCAGTGCCTTGCCATACTCAATGAAGTGCATCATCAACTGATAGAGGAAGGGGTACAGGTCTGCCGCCCCAAAGTTGGCATTATGGTAGAGGTGCCCAGCTGTATCTCTTTGCTGCCGTTCTGGCGCGATAAGCTCGACTTTATCTCTATCGGCACCAACGATCTGAGTCAGTATCTGCTGGCGCTGGATCGTAACAGCCCGCTGGTCGGGAAATGGTACGACTCGCTTCATCCCGCTGTGATACATGAGTTGCTGCGCATCAGCACAATGGCTAAGCAGATAGATCTGCCGGTGAGCGTTTGTGGGGAGATAGCATCTGACCCGGTTGCGGTCATTCTGTTGGTAGGTATGGGGATTCAACAGCTGAGTATGAGTGCCGCGAAGATTCCGCTGATTAAATGGATCTTGCGGAACATCTCCAGAGAGCAGGCAGGCGAACTGCTTGCTGAAGCGTTGCAGCAGGATAATGCCACCGCCATCCGCCAGCTGGGACAGCAGTTTCTCGCGTCAAAACAGCTATTATTTAACGAGACCACGCCAAGATAGAGGCAATCGACTTTGAGTACAATGGCGTTATCAACGGACCTGGCGGCATGGATTAATATCGCCCCCTACCACTGGAGTGCAATCGGCACCGCGCTTTTTTGTGGTGCAGTGATTGGCTGTGAGCGACAGATCAGGGGCAAGCCTGTTGGCATCCGGACCTCCGCGCTGATCACCGTTGGAACCTACCTGTTTCTCGCCAGCGCACTGCTGCTGCAGGGTGAGACCTCTGATCCTACCCGGGTGTTGGGGCAGGTGGTCACTGGCATCGGCTTTCTGGGGGCGGGGGTTATGCTGTCAAAACATGGAGCTGTCATCGGTGTAACCTCGGCCGCAGCGATCTGGATACTGGCCGCGTTAGGCGTGCTTATCAGCATGGGCCATCTGCTGCCTGCTATCAAACTGTCGCTGCTGGTGGTGTTGATTTTATGCGGTGTTGAGTTTATTGAAAACCGTCTGCGTGTGCTGACCCGCGGTGTACATCAAAAAATAGACCAGACCCTCGGGCGTTCTGGAAGGACAAAACTATGAGTACAACTGAGCTGATAACAGCACCGTTGAGGAAGCTGGATAATGAGTTGTACGATCTGGTTAAGGGCTTCAATATTCTGGACAGTGTTAGCCCGGTGAACTACCGGCAGGAAAAAGCTGCGTTTTTTGAATCCAGTTTTTCCCGCAGCCCGGCGTTTGTGTATGCAACTCAGAAGGTCGACTCATTCTGTCTTAAACGCAGTCTTTTTAACCTTCCGGTTGATAAACTTGCCGACCCGGAACTGAGCCAGTTATACAGCGATGTGATCGAGTCTTATGTGGATAAGATTGATCAGTATAAGTCGATCGGCACTGCCGATTTTCTCTACGAGTCGTTTCGCTATTATGGCGAACCCAGCGAAAAAGATATCCGCAATGCTAACTTTATTCTGCACCTGCCCGACCCCGATCCGGGCCGTGATGAGATGCTATGCGCGGATGAGATAGTGAGCCGGCTTGAACGGTTTGCTCAGACGGAAGGCTATGAGTATCAGATCCGCCTGGAAGACAGCATGATTGCTAATGCGCTGGTGTCCGGGACGACGGTTAAAGTTAACCGCTCAGCCAGTGTATCTGAAACGGAAGTTGATGCCCTGGCGCATCATGAACTGGGGGTGCATCTGGTTACCACCCTGAACGCCCGCCGCCAGCCGTTAAAAATCCTGTCGATGGGTTGTCCGGTTAATACCATGACGCAGGAAGGGCTGGCGATACTCAGTGAGTATCTGGCCGGATGTATGACTCTTCCCCGGCTGAAAGTCCTTGCTTTAAGGGTGCTGGCGGTTGAATCGATGGTTGAGGAAAACGATTTCAAGAAAACCTTTCTGTTCCTCAAAGAGCAGCATAACGTTGCCGATGAGCAGGCGTTCACCATTACTGCCCGGGTGTATCGTGGGGGCGGTTTTACCAAGGATTATCTTTATCTGCAGGGCCTGCATCAGATGCTGAATGCCTATGAAACCCGCCCCGATTTTAACAATCTGTTGTCGGGTAAGGTTTCAATTGAACATCTGTCGGTTATTACCGGATTGATCGATAAAGGGTATCTGTTCAAACCTGAGCTGATCAGTCCTGCTATTGCCCATCCACAAGAGAATGATGCGATTCAGAAATTTATCACGCATGCGATTAAATAGAGAACTGACCGGGTTTAGTCTATGGTTTAAGCAGTGGAGGCTGCTGTTTCAGCGCCCGGAGTTAAAGGTTTATGAGTATGTCAGGACCGGCTGCACTGATAGCGTCCCTGACATGGGCTGTGACTTCGCCTCTGCTGACAACCGGAGGCACAGGAGAGATGAAGAAAAGCGACACTGCAACACCTAACAGCGATTCAGCCAACGGGTCTGGCGACAAAACCGCAGCCCAGCATAATGACGCCTCACAGGCTAAGGGGTATTTTGCCCCGGTCAGCGTCGATGAAGGGGCGCTGTGGGGAGTGCAGACACAGCGATCACTGATCAATTTCAATATCGGCCAACAGCGCTTTGAAGCGGATTTTATCGATGCCCTGGTGCATATAAAGCGGGTGTGCGCTGAGGTCAATCATCGTCAGGGACGACTCCCGGACGATCTGTATGACGCCATAACCCAGGCCTGCGACGATCTGCTGGGCGGTAACCATCGGGACCAGTTTCCCCTGCGGGTGTGGCAAACCGGTTCGGGTACCCAGACCAATATGAACGTCAATGAGGTGATCACCACTCTGGCTAACCGGGCACTGAACCCGGGCGAAGATGCATCTGAGGACGGTGCGAAGGTTCACCCCAACGATCATGTCAATATGTCCCAGTCCTCCAATGATGTATTTCCAACGGCGATGCGTCTGGCCGTGGCGCAGCAAAGCGATGACATACTGCTGCCTGCGCTCAATCAGCTGATGACCGCACTGAATGATAAACAGACAGAGTTTGCCGCTATCTATACCGTGGGCCGCACCCACCTGATGGACGCGCTGCCGGTGACAGTGGGTGCAGCGTTGTCGGCACACATCACACAGCTGAAAGAGGCCGCAGAGGCGATACAGGAAAGTCTGAAGGCGGTCTGTAAACTGGCAATAGGCGGCACAGCAGTGGGGTCGGGCAGTAATGCCCCGGAGGGCTTTGGCGATGAGGTTGCCGCGGGTCTGGCACAACGATACAGCCTGCCCTTCAGCCGCCATGAAAATCTTTATGCGGCGGTCTCCGGTGAGGATGCCTCACTGCGTTTCAGTGCTGCCCTGAAGCAGCTGGCCGCGGTGCTGCTGAAACTGGCCAATGATTTTCGTCTGCTGGGTAGTGGCCCCCGCTGCGGCCTGAATGAGTGGCAACTGCCCGCCAATGAGCCCGGCAGCTCGATCATGCCGGGTAAAGTGAATCCAACCCAGTGCGAAGCCCTAAGCATGGTGTGCCTGCAGGTGTTTGGTAACGATCTGACGGTGTCGATGGCGGCCTCGCAGGGCCAGCTGCAACTGAATACCTATCGCCCGGTGATTATCCATAATCTGATGGAAAGCACCGGATTGTTAGCCGATGCGATGAACTCGTTTGCCGTGCATTGTGTGGCGGGACTGGCACTGAACCAACAGCAGATCAGATCGAATATGGCGCATAATCTGTCAATCATCACCCTGTTGGCTCCGCAGATTGGCTATGATACGGCGTCTGCGATTGTTCACGAAGCGCACCTGAACAACAGCTCGCTTTCAACCGCCGCGCAGGTGCTGGGGTATTTCGAGGAGCAGGCGTTTGAATCTTTGATGCGCGATGTGCTGGATCAGCAGTTAAAAGTGAAGCGCTGAGCTCTTTATCGGTAGGATCTTAGCTCAGCGGTGAACATCACTCTGTCATAAGTGAAGTAATCAATGGATGATTCTCCCTGTTCAAAAGAGATTCCTAACATGGGGGTGAGTCCTTTCCAGTCGATATCCCGGTTTAGCAGATTAATATGCCAGACGGTTTTTTTATCGTTTCTTGTTTGGTTGAAAAACGGATCTGTATCACCATAGTCTGCTTTTGTATACCGACCACCCACTTCTACGTTCCAGGAATCAACGGGAATTTCAACGGCAGCAGACAGCGCTGTAGAGCGATAGGAATAGGGCTTTTCTCTGGCGTGGGAGTTTGTCAGGGTTAAGCCCCCGAGAAAACGGGATTTCTCACCAATGGGGACAATCAGCTTGCCAGCTACCGTTTGTAGCGTGGTATCGAGATGATCAGCCTTTTCAAAGTCGAGACGGCCAATGGAGTATTCAATCACCTGGCTGAACTGATCAGTAATTCTGGGACTGTATTTAACACTGACATAGGGGTAACGGTAATTTCCGGATTGGGAGTTCCAGTGGTTCTCTACCCCAGCGGATAACAAGACGTTGCGCTTTTCAGCGGGGGTATAGCGTATGCCGGTATCCAGAGTGTAGCTGTCTAATGAACTCTGTTCAAAATCACGTACGGAAAGAGTGGCATAGGCCTGAGTAAGCAGGTTGTCAGAGAGTGGAATTCCACCCAGCAGTTTATAGTTTAACCCCAGTGCTTCCTGAGTTTCTGGAACGGTATAGGTGTTGTTAAGAATGGTAATCTCTTTTTTTGAGGTAAAGCTGGTTGGGTTATCATCGCTGACCAGGGCGACAGAGAAATCCACAAACCCCACTGCGTTATCAATCTCTTGCAGATACAGATAGACCTTCTGCTTTACCGGCCAGGGCAGGCCGCCAGAGTCCAGCGCTGAGTTGAATATCTCTCTTGATGCTGAAAACTCGCCCGCCAGAAATAGTGCTCTGGCCAGTTCAAGCTCTACACGGGGACTGTATTCCTGCTTCAGAATCTCACGGAAGATAATTGCGGCCAGGGGGTAATCTCCCTGTTGCAGCGCTATCCCTCCCATCACAAACAGCGACTGCAGCTTTTGTTCGGTCGCCAGCTTCTCGGTTTTGACGGGGGGAGGGCTTGCAGGTTTTTCTTCACCGGCATAGCTGTTAAGCCATACCAGTGAAGAGAGCAGTAAACCGATAGTCTGATTTATTTTGATGGGCAACTTACTGCTTGGAACCAAAGGCGCCGGTGTAGTTTTCAACACCGCTACCGGTGAGAGCAAAGGTTCCGCCAGCCTCTTCAGCAGAGGGGCCATAGAAGTAGCCGCTAGCTGAGCCTGTCAGGCCGGTACCGTTCACTGAACCGGAAAAATTATTAGACCCTGCAGCGTAGGTCAGGGTGCCGGAAAGATTGAGGTCTGAATTAACCCCTGTCGCCCCGGTATTCCCATTAACCGTGTTATTGTTAAAGGTGGTGAAGTTCAGGCTTCGGGCTGAAAAGTCTGCATTGATTGATGTATTACCAGCAACAAAGAAAGCCGTTCCCGCCGAATCAATATAAACCCCAGAAGTAATACCAACGAAGGTGGCGCTTCCTGTCGTGGGAACTGCACTACCATCGGTGCGGGACCCTACAGATATTGAGCCAATTCGACCGGCGCTGTTGATATCTCCCATACCGGTGACCCATGATCCGAGGGTCTGGTAATCCCAGCCCATATCTTCAGCAACTATTGCTACGCCATAGTTGCTCTCGTTGGCTGAAAGAACTTCCAGAGTTGGTGCTGAATAGGAAAAAGAATCTGACGATGAGTCCCAACTAACTGTGCCGTTATCTGTGGCTATTGATAACTTTGAGATATTGCCGTTGGAGTCGTAAGTCAGGGTTGCTTTAGCCGTTGAGTCTGTGCCTAAGTCAGTAATACTTGTTACAGATGTAGAGTTGGCAACATAACTGGATTCCACTGACTGCCCTTCAATATCAACTATTGTGTTTGGCGGAATAGCGCTGAAGCTGGTGAATGAGCGTTTAACAACTGCACTGCTACCGCCGCCTCCACCGCCACACCCGGTAACCAGCAGTGAGACGCTGCAGCAGAGAAGCGTTGCTTTCAGAGAATTATTCATCTGTCATTCCTTTGCAAATACCGGTTAAATTCCATCTGACCGATCTGCTTTCTTTTAGAAATCAGATATTGTCGCTGTGTCATTCAGCAGATAGTTAAGCAACTACCCGACGTTCCGGTGTCATAATATTTGTGGCTGAACTGCCCTGTCTGATTTTTTAAAATTCAAAAGCCAGTGCCGCCTGTTTCGCAAGAATCTTATGAAGTATGTCTGTTTGAATCAAGCGTTTGACACGCTTTTTTCGGTATACAGCTCAATAGATTATCGACTATTTCAATATTATTTTTGTGAAGTTGTTTTTTATTATCCTTTAGTCGTATTTTTCGATTTGTTTATAATCCGGAACGAAAAAATATATGGCTTGTTGTTCCGCGTGCTATTTCATCAAAATAGTGAATATTCTGTATTGACCGTGACGCAAATTAGTCCGATACTCGCGCCATTATGAAACCATCTCAAAACACACCAATATCAGTGACTGAATACCTGAATACATTGCGACGCCATGTATCGTATACCTGTGTCTGTTTGGGTGTGGTGGGCCGACGACGATAACCGTCTGAGCCAGCAAAATACTCAAAGAGCCGCAGGTAACCCCTGCGGTTTTTTTTGTCCAGAATTTACGCTATGCCGCGGGCGAATTGATGTGCAAGAGCGGCGAAGCCCGAATTAATTATTTTTTAAGGAATAAACAGATGGAATCTCATTCTGTCACCGACGTTGTAGCGAAGCAAAACTATCTGATCCCGATTACTAAACGGCCTGAGCTCTGTTTTATCCGTGGAGAGGGCCACTATCTGTTTGATCAGAATGACAACGCTTATCTTGACTGGATTCAGGGTTGGGCGGTTAACACCCTGGGCCACAGTCCGAAGCTGATGCAGCAGGCTCTGATCAGACAGTCATCGCAACTGATCAACCCCAGCCCGGCTTTTTATAATCAGCCGATGCTGAACCTGGCAGAGATGCTATGCGAGAACTCCCGGTTTGATCAGGTGTTCTTCACTAACAGTGGTGCGGAAGCTAATGAGGGGGCGATTAAGCTGGCGCGGAAGTGGGGTCAGAAGAACAAAAGTGGTGCGTTTAAAATCATTACCTTCCAGCAGAGCTTCCATGGCCGGACACTGGCTACGATGTCGGCTACCGGTAAAGAGGCGTTTGCGCCACTGTTTGAGCCGAAAGTGAGCGGCTTTACCAAGGTGCCCTATAATGATCTGGCGGCTACTGAAGCCGCCATTGATGATCAGACTGTTGCGGTAATGCTGGAGCTGATTCAGGGTGAAGCGGGAGTGATCCCGGCGGATGCTGAGTTTGTTGCCGGACTGGATGCGCTGTGTAAACAGCATAATCTGTTACTGGTCGTGGATGAAGTGCAAACCGGTATCGGCCGTACGGGCAGTCTGTTCGCCTATCAGCAGTATCAGGCTGAGCCGCATATTATGACGCTGGGTAAAGGCCTGGGGGGTGGTGTGCCGATTGCGGCGATGGTCATCGATAAAACGGTCAGCTGTTTTGATCCTGGTGATCAGGGAGGCACATACAACGGTAATCCGCTGATGTGTGCCGTCTCCGGCGCAGTGCTGAAAGAGGTGTTGGCTGCAGACTTTCTACCACAGGTGAACCGGGTCAGCGAGTATTTTTGTCAGCGGTTGTCTGAGCTGGCTGAAGAATTTGGTCTGGGAGCGATTCGGGGTAAAGGCCTGTTACTGGCGATCAATACCGGTCCCTTTTCCGGTCCGAAGATTGTTGAACTGGCCAGAGACGCAGGGCTATTGCTGAATGCGCCCAGAGAGGACTCCCTGCGGTTTATGCCTGCACTGACGCTGACTGAAAAAGAGGTGGATGAAGGCATTGCACTACTGGCCGGTGTATTAAGAACGCTGGTCGCCAAATAACTATTGCTGTGATGGTGCGCCTTTTGTGAAATCAAACCTGGTTCCGGGATCGTCCGGAAGCAAAAAACTGTTAAACAACCCTGTAAATGTGGGGTGCCCAAACCGTCAGTGTCTGATGTGCTCAAGCATCGCCCCAAACCTTTGGACTGACATATGTATAAAACGCTTTTCGTGGTCGATGATGATGTTTCTTTGTCGGGGCTGCCTGCTAATACCCTGACCTTTGAAACCTATCTGCGGGATTATCCTAAACTGGGTGAACCGAAAATCCGCATTATTAACCTGTGTGATACCGAGCGCTATCTCAGTAAGGGCTATTACTGCTCCCTGCTGGCGGAAGCCCGGCAACACCAGGTGCTGCCCAGTGTTAAAGTGATCAATGCCCTGCGCAGCCGCCGCAGTTCCGGTCTTTGGCTCAGCAGTTCGTTGCTGGCCGGCCTGGCTGAACAGCAGCTCGTTGCGGGCTCTCACATTATCTGTATGGGGGCGGTTGAAGATGTCCGCTTTAAAAAAATCGCGGGCAAAGCGTTTCAGCAGTTTCCGGCACCATTGCTGGAGATGTCACTGAGTGTGACTGAATCGGGCTATGATATCCGTCTGAGCCGTTGTTCTCTGTCATCTCTGACCGCTGAACAGCTCAGCTTTGCCCTTGGGGTGATGGATGATTACGCCCGTATCAGCTGGCACAAGAAGGGGGCAGGCAAAAAATACCGTTGGGATCTGGCGATTCTGGTGGACCCGCAAGAGAAGGTTCCCCCCAGTGATAAGCGGGCGATCTCCCGGTTTGTTAAAGCGGCCGAAAAGTATGGTATCCGCGCCCAAACGGTAACGGCGGATGAGTTAAATCATCTGAATCAGTTCGACGGTCTGTTTATTCGTGAAACCACCGCCATAGACCATCATACCTACCGTCTGGCGTGCGAGGCGGAAGAGAATGGTCTGGTGGTGCTGGATGACCCCAGCTCGATACTGCGCTGTTGCAATAAGGTCTATCTGCACGATGCGTTTAACTACAAGAAGGTGCCCAGCCTGAAAACTCAGGTTATTACCGATGCCAGTGAGGAGACGCTGGACAGCATTGAAATGGCGTTTGGCTATCCGGTCGTACTGAAATTGCCTGAAGGGTCGTTTTCTAAAGGCGTGTTCAAGGCTGAGTCCCGCGGCGAACTGAAGACCCTGCTGGATCAGTTGTTTCAGGAATCTGCCTTACTGCTGGCACAGGAGTATATGTTCACCCAGTATGACTGGCGCATAGGCGTGCTCAACGGCCGGGCAATCTATGCCTGCCGCTACCATATGGCGCGCAACCACTGGCAGATCTATAACCATGGATCAAAGCGCAACTTCTCTGGCGGATTTGACACCCTGGCGACATTTGAAGTGCCGCGGGTGGTGCTGGATGCGGCACTGAAAGCGGCCGCCGTGGTGGGAGATGGTCTCTACGGTATCGATATTAAAGAGGTGGATAAGTGCGCCTATGTGATAGAGGTGAACGATAACCCAAGCATTGATAGCGGTGTCGAGGATCTCTACCTGGGTGAAGAGTTGTATATGCAGATTATGCATGAGTTCCTGCGTCGCTTTGAGCTGCGTGGACGCTAGGCCATGATCAGGGATAACCATTGATGAAAACCAAACCTGATCTTCAGAGTGTGACCTTACGCCGGGCAACTCTGGATGATCTTAATACACTGGAGCAGATAGAGAACAACTGCTTTGCAGGGGATCGGCTGCATCGGCGCAGTTTGCGCAACTGGATAAAAGCCCCTCATGGTGAGTTTATTGTTGCTGTCAGTCAAAGCCGGGTGGTCGGATATGGTCTGGTCTGGTGCCATAAAGGCACCCGGCTGGCGCGGTTGTATTCATTGGCACTGTTGCCAGAGATGCGCGGTTCCGGCACCGCTGTCAGACTGATACGCGAACTTGAGTCCGCCACCGCAGCACGGGGCTATCTGTTTATGCGTCTGGAGGTCGCTAAAACCAATCAGGCGGCCGCCGCGCTATATCGTCGCTGTGGCTATCGGGTGTTTGGTGAATATCACGACTATTATGAAGATCATTCCGATGCACTGCGGATGCAGAAGACGATTCAGTATCTGAGCATCGATAAAACCCAGCGTCTGACCCCCTGGTATCAGCAAACCACCCCTTTTACCTGCGGCCCGGCAGCGCTGATGATGGCGATGGCCAGCCTGGATCAGTCACAGGTGGTGGACCAGAAAGAGGAGCTGGATATCTGGCGGCAAGCCACCACCATCTTTATGACCACCGGCCACGGTGGCTGCCATCCGCTGGGGCTGGCCCTGGCCGCCAGTCAGCGGGGCTTTGCTGTGCAGGCACTGATCAACACCGAAGGCCCCCTGTTTATTGATGGCGTGCGATCTCCACATAAAAAAGAGGTGCTGGCGGTTGTGCATCAGCAGTTTGTGGAGAAGGCCGATCGTGATGAACATATCGATGTGATCTATGCGGAGATAGATCAGCAGCGGATATCAGACTGGCTGCAGGCGGGCTATGCGGTGATTATTCTTATCAGCACCTTCCGGCTGGATGGCAAAAAAGCGCCCCACTGGGTGGCGGTTACCGGCATTGATGAGCGCTGCTTATACGTCCATGACCCTGATGCGGAGGATATCAGCCAACTGGCGATCGATAACCAGTATCTGCCGATTACCCGACAGGATTTCGATAAGATGTCTGCCTTTGGCAGTGGCCGGCTAAGAACAGCGGTGGCGATTAAGAAACAGGGTTAAACATCGGCCGGGACTTTACCGGTGATTTTCTCACAAAAGCTTCAAAAATATGACCAAAGCGCATATTAAGCAGCTGAGTAAGCTTTTGGAACAGCTATTTACTGCCTGATCATTGATCTGGCAGGCCTCTGCGATCTTTAATATTGAGGAAAGGCACTTTAACTGTTTGAAAGTTTGAATAAATAGAGGCAGAGTGTTGGTATTACTAGTTTTAGATTTCAAGGATGTAAATGGCTAATTACTGGTCAGAATCTGAAGTTGAGGCGGCCGTTCAAGACTACTTCGATATGCTTCGTCTTGAATTGCTGGGCGAGAAATACAACAAAACTGCGCACCGGCGAGCGTTAAAGGAGCGGCTCAGTGGGCGTTCCGATGGTTCGGTTGAGCTCAAACATCAAAATATTAGTGCTGTACTAATTGAATTTGGGATCCCTTTTATTGATGGCTATAAGCCTCGCTATAACTATCAACGTAAAGTTTTGCCTTACGCCGTAACTGATTATTTAGTTAAAAATCCTGAAGTGTTGGCTCTTTTTCAAGCTGATTCTGAGGTTGTTCCCAAGGTGCCAACTGTTACCGACTTCTTAGCTGCATTTGATAAGCCTCCTAAGCCTGAAGAACGAACTGCAAGTGCTATTTCAGAGCCTAAGGCTGTCTATATTCCTAACGTAGTAAACTATTTGGAGCGGGAAGCGCAAAACCAAAAGCTGGGCGATGCGGGCGAGCAGTTTGTTATCAATTTTGAACAAGCGAGATTAATTAGAGCCGGAAAAGAGTCTCTTGCGGACCGAATAGAACAGGTGTCTGTGACCGAAGGCCCTGCGGCAGGCTTTGACATCCGTTCTTTCGAGGAGGATGGCACCGATCGTTTTATCGAAGCTAAGACAACTAAGTATGGGAAAAGTACGCCATTCTATGTAACGCCCAATGAGTTACGCTTTTCTCAAGAAAACGCAAAACGTTACCACCTTTACCGGGTATTTAAATTTCGTGCAGATCCAAGGGTATTTGCGCTACAGGGTAATTTGGAAGAACTCTGTGATTTAAAGCCATCAGAATATATGGCTCGGGTGAGTTAGACACATAGCAACGGGCTAACGATTTTAGAAAGCGTGCCCGGCTTTCACCGGGCGGCCCTCTTCCCCTGTTACTTCTTCAACTTATCAATATTCAGCATCTTCATCAGGAATTTCTCGAAGATCGGTTCGCTGACGCCGCTGCGGATCTTGTGCATAAAGTATTTTTCAAAGCCGACTTTGGCCAGATGCACCCACTTGCCGGATTTCATCCAGTTAACGTTGCGTGGCGGAATCTGCGGCATGGCGACAAAGGCGATACCGCTGTCGCCCATATCAGCCAGGCAGACCGCGTTCCAGGTGGCTTCGCTTTCCGGTTCTTTGCTGTCCAGCACCGAGCGGATGTTATGGGCGGTGGCGGTGACCATGCTCTCAATCATAAAGCCGGTTTTAGGCACGCCGGTAGGCACGGGGGTTGGTTTTTTTGGTGCAATGGCGACGGCGACACCAATACCCCAGATATTGGGGTAGGTGGGGTTACGCTGATGTTTATCGATAATAATAAAGCCGCGTGGATTCACCAGCCCTTCGATATCCCGCACGGCGTCGATGCCGGTAAAGGCGGGTAGCATCATGGTATAGCCGAAGGGCAGTTCGTGACGCTTTTTCTCTTCGCCCTGCTCATCACACTCGATAACGTGCATCAGGCCATCTTCTATGCGGTCAACTTTGGCGTTACAGATCCAGTCGATATGGTGCTTACGCAGTTCACTTTCCAGCATGGTTTTGCTGTCGCCAACGCCATCAAGGCCGAGGTGGCCGATATAGGGTTCTGAGGTAACAAAGGTCATGGGGATCTGATCACGGATTTTGCGCTTGCGCAGATCAGAATCCATGATGAAGGCGGTTTCATAGGCAGGGCCGAAACAGCTGGCGCCCTGCACCGCGCCGACAACAATCGGAGCGGGGTTTTCCGCCAGCGCGTTCCATTGATCACAGGCCGTTTCTGCATGATCGATATGGCAGACAGAGTTTGTGAAGCCTTCCGGGCCGAAGCCTTCGATCTCATCGAATGCCAGTTTCGGACCGGTGGCGATAATCAGGTGGTCGTAGCGCAGTCGGGTGCCGTCAGACAGTTCCAGTTCGTTGCTTTCGGGGTGAACCCGTTTAGCTGCATTGACAACCAGTTCAACTCCTTTTTTTGCCATTGGCGCGGCCAGAGGAACGGTAATATCTGCACGCTTGCGCCAATCAACAGCAACCCAGGGGTTGGAGGGGACGAAGTGATAGTAATCCTTATCACTAACGATAGTAACCGTATCGTCTGGCCCGGCCAGATCCTTCATTTCATAGGCCATCGGAACGCCGCCAAGTCCGGCACCGAGGATGATGATATGCGCCATACATTTCCTCCAGAGATCACTCTCTATTTTAGTATTATATTTATTAGATTTATCTAATATAAGATCAAAATATAGCCAGAGTCAATGTTATATTTGTAAACATTGGTCGTAGGGTATATAGCAGGCGTGATGCGGAGCGGACGGTGATGAAAATTCGGGCTAAGGGTGTCACTGCTGAAAGCTAGTTGACGCGAAATCATTGGGTTAGCATTTATATATGCATAATCTTTATATCTGGCTATAAATATCAATTATTATCTATATATGTGATCGTTTACAGTGGTTGCCTCTATACAACAAGAAGATCGGAAGGTGTAAGCGATGCAGTATTATGTGGATGGTTTTCGTGGGGGTGATCCCGATATAAAAAATGCGACAGCAAAGCGTCGCGACCGTAGTGAGTTTGCTCCGCTGCCGGAAAAAGTAGATGTATTGATCGCCGGTTGTGGGCCCACAGGTCTCTGCCTGGCGGCACAGCTGTCTCAGTTCCCTGAAATTGACACCATGATCGTTGATCCTACACCGGGTCCGATTGAAAAGGGTAAAGCTGACGGTATCAATACCCGGACCATGGAGATGTTCCAGGCGTTTGGTTTCGCAGATAAGATCAAGCGAGAAAGTTACTGGGTCAATCAGACCAACTTCTGGATGCCTGATCCGGAAAAACCAGCCAATATCAAACGTATCGGCAGAGTGCAGGATGTTGCCGATGATTCCTCTGAGATGCCCCATATCCTGATCAACCAGGCGCGCATCCATGAGCTGTTCCTCGAGGTGATGAAAAACTCACAGACACGACTGGAACCCGACTATAGCTGGTCAATTGTCGATCTTGAGGTCGATACGACTACTGACGAATACCCTGTCACCGTTACCCTTGAAAACAGTGGCATTAATGCGGGCGAAAGAAAAACTGTGCGCGCTAACTATGTCGTTGGTTGTGACGGCGCCCGTTCTAACGTACGCAAAGCGATTGGCGGTGAACTGCATGGGGATGCGGCACATCAGGCCTGGGGTGTTATGGATATTCTGGCGAATACCGATTTCCCGGATGTACGTCAGAAATGTCTGATCACCTCTGCCCATGAAGGCAACGTACTGATCCTGCCACGGGAAGGTGGCTATCTTTTCCGGATGTATGTTGAGCTGGATAAGCTGAATCCTGATGAGCGGGTAGCTAACCGTAACTTTAAAGTCGATGACCTGATTGCCGGTGCGAATCGCATCATGCAGCCCTATTCGATCGATGTTAAAGAGGTTGCCTGGTGGTCTATCTATGAGATTGGTCACCGGATGACCGACCGGTTTGACGATGTGCCAGAAGGTGAAACCGCCAGCCGTAACCCCCGTGTGTTCACCGCGGGTGATGCCTGCCATACTCACAGCCCTAAAGCGGGTCAGGGGATGAACGTGTCCATGCAGGACACCTTTAACCTGGGCTGGAAGCTGGCGCATGTGCTCCAGGGACGGGCTAATCCCGCTCTGTTGCACAGTTACTCTGCGGAACGCTGGGCCGAGGCTAAACGTCTGGTGGATACCGACCATGAGTGGGCGCGCATTATGTCCGCGCCTGCCGGGGAGTCGGTACTGGATAATGGTGACGAGCCTCGCTTTATGCGTCAGTTTAAAGCTAATCTGGAATTTACCGGTGGACTGGCGGTTAAATATGGTGAGTCTGCTCTGGTTGGCCCGGCAACACATCAGGCGCTGGCGAAGGGCGAAGAGATTGGTCGCCGGTTCCACTCTGCTCCTGTTGTGCGCCTGGCGGATGCGAAGCAGATGCAGCTGGGTCATGTGGCTGAGGCAGATACCCGCTGGCGCATCTATGCGTTTGCAGGCAAGAATGACAGCTCGGCACCGGGATCAGCGGTCCACAAACTGGCTGACTGGCTTCAGAATGATCTGAACTCTCCTGTGGTGAAGTTCACGGGTAAAGAGGAGGATATCGATGGTCTGATCGATCTTCGCGCTGTCTTCCAGCAAACCTTTGATCAGTTGGCGTATGAAGATATGCCCGCGCTGCTTTGCCCAACCAAAGGTAAACTTGGTCTTCAGGACCATGAGAAGGTGTTTTGTGTTGATCACAAAGGGCTGGGGGATATCTATGATATGCGGGGTATCAACCGTGAACAGGGCTGTATGATTGTGGTTCGCCCTGATCAGTATATTGCCCAGGTTCTGCCGCTGGATAGTTATAAGGCACTGGCTGACTTTTTTGCAGCAATCTACCAGCCAATAGCCCGATAATATAAAGCTGAAATAGCAGAGTGTTAAACAGGCATCGGTGCGATCCGATGCCTGTTTTTTTTATGGGTTATTAATACCCGCCTCATCATCTCCTACGCATTGCTGATCGTTTTTATACGGTCATCAACGCTCTGAAACACACCCTGAATATTGATTGTTTTCATTTTTCTTTCTTTTTGTTTCGTTTCAGCTTTATTTCAGTTTGAGTCTTTACAGTAGCTAACATCAAGTGACGAAAACTTGTTGCAGCCGTCTCTCAACATAAAAATATCGACTTAATCTGGAGCAATAAAAATGAACAAAGCAAACTTAGCGACAGCACTACTTCTTGGCGCGTCAACTGCGCTTCTGAGCACGGGCTCCGTGGCCGGTCCTAGTAGTCAATTGAAGGTTTCTGAAACGGCCTCTGCCGAAGTTCAGGCTAAAGTTAACAGTTGGTTAGCGGGTGAAGAAATTAGCGGCCGTAAAGATAAGTGCTTTGGTATTGCACTCGCCGGTGAGAATAACTGTGCAGCAGGTGCCGGTACCAGCTGCGAAGGTACCTCGACTACAGATTTTCAGACGAATGCCTGGGCCTATGCGCCTAAAGGTACCTGTGAATCAATCGTGACACCAAATGGAATGGGTTCTCTTGAAGGTTCATGAATGCAACCCGCCCCGGCAGTCTTTGATTGCCGGAGCGCATTTAGGGGCCGGCCTGGGGTTAAAGGCTGAACACCTGGATGATATTTTGGCGTTACCTGTGGAAGAAGCCATTTGCACGGGAAATAGTCTGTGGTTTGAAGTGCATACAGAGAATTACTTTGTTGCAGGCGGGCCCCGGCTAAACTATCTCCGCTCAATCCGTGAGAACTATGATCTGAGCTTCCATGGCGTCGGGGGGTCACTAGGCTATGATCATCAGTCTATGCCTGAGCATATTCAACAGGTCAAAGCGTTAATCAATGAGTTTCAGCCAACGCTGATATCCGAACATGCGGTCTGGTCTCGCTCTGGCGGTGCATATTTTGCTGACCTTATGCCCCTGCCCAGAACCCGGGACGCACTCCAGTCGTTAGTGGAAGGGATTGACCGTTATCAGTCAGGCATAGGCCGGCGTATTTTAATTGAGAATCCGACTAACTATCTGGATTTCATCAGCGAGATGGATGAGCCTCAGTTTTTAGTTGAAGCTGCGCAGCGCAGTGGCTGTGGTTTATTAATTGATATCAACAACTTGTATCTCAGTAGTAAAAACACCGGTATCGATGCAACGGAGTATCTGTCGCAGATTCCTGCTGAGCTGGTTGGTGAGATTCATATGGCCGGGTATGACCCTGACCCGGAATTAGGCCAGGCACTATTAATCGACAGTCATGCAGCAGATATTGATGGCCCGGTCTGGGCTTTGTTGGAGCATGCGTTGTCTCTGTTTGGACATCGGCCGGTATTAATCGAACGGGATGCCAATATACCGCCGTTTGCTGAGTTGATGAGGGAGCGCCAAACGGCACAGGGCTATTTAGATCAATGCAGCGGTCATACAGCGGTGGCTAATGGCTTTCAAAAGGAGGCACGCTGATGGCGCTGAGTCCTTACATTGATGCATTTGCAGATTACCTGCGTACCGGTGATGCCCGTGGTATGAACGATTTTTGCGTTAATGCTGAGCATATGAAGCGATTGTCTGTGTATCGCAATGGTTTTTATAAAGGTTGTGTTGATGCGCTAGCCGCAAACTTTCCTGTGTGTGAAAAGCTTATTGGGCGCGAAACGTTTAAGCGTATCGCCTGTGTTTATGTCGACCATTTTCCGCCTGGACAAGGGACGCTGGTCGGCTATGGGCAGCGCTTCCCTGGCTTTCTCAGTGACTTTATTGCGGCGATAGAAGCACCGCCTGAGACGGTAACGCTATCCCCGGCTCTGGTCGACTTAGCGCGTTTGGATTACGCATGGCTAACGAGCCTGATGAGTGCGGACGCGACGCAGACACTGACAGCAGAAAAGATCTCATGGCTGGTGGAAGGGGGACACGATTTTACTCAAGCCGTGGTGACATTAAACACCAGTGTTGTGCTTCTGAGAGTCAATCCCGGTACTTTGAATCAATGGATTGGACTAAAAACTGACTCAGGTATCGCGGAGCCTGTAGAGAACAGTGCTGTTGAGGAAGAACTCCATAGCATCAGCGAGTTAACGCGGGCGGATAGTGCTGTAGCTGTTGATACTGTGATGTTTTGGCGTGTACAGGGGGCCGTGCAGGCGCGCTCGCTTTCCGCGCCTGAAATAGCGCTTATGGCAACGTTACAGGGAGAGGGAGGCATACTTGAAAGGGCTTTTGATGCCGCGTTAGCTGTAGACCCCGATTTTGATGTCAGTGATGTTTTCTCTGCCTGCCTGCAAAATGAAATATTAGAAATTGATATGGCCAAATACAATGATAAGCACTAGGGAATACATATGGGTATGGTAGGCAAACTCCGTGAACGTTACGTACAACTGGGCGTGCAGTTGTCTCGATTATTAGAACCCCTGGCACTGTTCTTTCTCCGTTTTATGGTGGCCAAAGTCTTCCTGGATTCCGGGCTGAGTAAGTGGGACGGTTTTTTAAAGTTTAATGTCGAGAAGTATGACCTGTTCAAGTATGAATTCTTCTGCCCCGATCCGGTAAGACCCGGAGCATTACAGCTATGTAACCCTGAAACACTTGAATATGTTGAAGGCTCATTTGTCGTGAAAATGATTGAGTTACTGGCCGTGTTTGCGGGTATAGCGGAAGTTGTGTTGCCAGTCTTACTCATTATTGGTTTGTTGTCTCGTTTTGCCGCGTTAGGTCTGATAGGCATGACAATGTTTATTCAACTGGCGGTATTCCCAACATGGGATCACTGGATTAATCCAGCATCCTGGTGGGCCGTTTCCCTGCTGGTTATTGTTGCCCGTGGCCCGGGAATTCTGTCAATTGATCGATTGCTTGGTTTAGATGCGAAACCTGCTTCGCTGTAAACCTCCCCCACCGATATTCAACATCAGAGATAAATAGGGGCAGCATAAAACTCGCCAAAGCTTGAGAGGCAAAGAGCGTGTTATCAACAGGTGCCTTTCTTTCGACAAAACAACGAAAAAGGTTGCCCCGAGGCTGGGTAGGTGCGGGGAGATTGTGTGACGGATTGACTGCGCCATTGCCCGTCTCAGGTTATCAGTTGCGATCACCGATTCCAGCCTACGCCAGGAAATCAGTGATTTCATGCGTCCCAGAAAGACACTATTCTAGCTTATCGGTATGCTGTTTTAGATTCTGCTGCACGGGAGGTGGATAGAAGGAGGCTTATCTGAGTTAAAACGCTAAGCCTGATTAATATCCACAAGCTCGCCCAGGTCGTAACTTTTAATACCAGGGTATGTGCCACACCACTCGGACAGTTCCTGTTTCTGGCTCTCAGAGGGAGACTCGTAGCGCTTCTGAGATAGTACATGTCCCTGAATTCCGTCAGCATCGGAGTAACCAAAGTAGGTTAGTCCCAGCTTTTCAAGTTGATCAACAAAACTATCAATGAACGCATCCAGATCCGTCTCTGCGCTGGTGGATAGCGTCACATTTATCTCAAAGAGATTAACTGCAAACTCACCCAGGTACAGTTTTTTGCGTAGACGGCGGTTGTGCTTCTGTCGTGCTTCCATGAGGGATAATCCTTATATTAATAAATAGGGTAAAAGTGAGGATAATGTAATCAGAAAGGCACCCAGATGGGAGGGCATTTCCCTTAGAATTTTGTTCAAATAGCTAATGTCGACAGAAGGCGATTAAACTTATTGCGAAAGCCTGTATCTGACAGCAACTTGATAACCAGTTTCTGGTCAGACGTATCCAGGTGGTTTTTCAGGAAGAATATCCCGGGTTCATCTTCTGCTTCGAGATTGAATTCGGACAAGTCACGCAGGCCGCGATACGCTACACGGTCACCGATACGTGCGGCAAGATAAAGTAGCACGGTATCTTTCAGTTCATCCTCTTGCAAAACCCGAGGCAACTGCGCGGGTGTCTTGACCAGCGGCAGCATGGAATTGGCAATGGCCCGTTCAATATCTTCCGGTAATCCCCAGCTCCGGGCTAATGTTGAGCCAACGATAGCGGCGTTCAATCCGCTACCCTGTTGCTGCGCTTTAATTCTGTCAAGCACTGTCATGCCTTCAGCATACCAGGTGTGTGCGCTTTCCTCACCGAGGATAAACCCCAGGTCACCGAGGTTGAAAAACAGGGCTTTGGTTGCCAACACCGAGGGGCGGGGATGACCCGCATTTTGTCCCAATAAATTGGCAAACGCGCTTGCAACAGCGGTAGATAACCAGGCCCGCTGCAATGCGGTTCTCTGTGCTTCAGAGCAGCCTTTGGTTTGATCCGCTGTCGCGGCCTGGGATACCAGACCCTTAACAAAACTGACCCCCAGATAATTAACCGCGTGCTGAACGCTTGAAATAGGTGAGGTCAATGAAAATGCTGCGGAGTTCACTGTACGCAGCACCTCTGCTGTCAGTCCGGGATCGGCGGCAAGGGTGGCAACCAGCTCCTGTGGTGTATCCAGGCCACCGGCTAACTTTGCTTGTACGGGATTTGGATCTGGCAGTTTTTCACACAGTTGTTGTGCCCGGGCCGCTTGTTGCTCATCGATATATGATGCGACAAACAGATTGAATTCGGTCAGCGACCTGTACATCTCCTGCGATAATTCCGATGTGGCCTCATCGGCAGGCTCATCCAAAAGCTGCCCGAAAGGCCTGGAGGGTTTGCTTGCTGATTCGCTGGACCGACTCGTTGGTTTAGGCCGCTTGTCAGCGTTTTTCTTTTTTCTACCAAATAGTCCAAATAGCACGACAGTCGACTCCAGCAGTTGAGGTATATCCTTTCATCAAACGCGGCTTAAGCGTTTGCGCATAGTATTGTTATCAGAGCAGATCATTTGGGCGGGCTTTTGAATCAACAGACTGGCTGGTTTCTATACAGTTTGGGGACTTATCCCCACTTACCACTCTTTGCAGCCCCGCACATTACAGCATCCGCCTGACTCTGTAAGTCTCTGCCATCTGCAATAATATGTAAATCTTTTTGACCAGGCACAGTTACCATAGTGACAGATATAGTGAGATGGTTGCTCATCTATTTAAACAGCATCGCAGGGGGGGGGGAGGGGCTGAAACATGCAGGCGCATTCGCGATGTCAGTTTGTAATAGTTGAGGAATGATCTGACGACTTTCTCTACACAATAAAAAAGAGAGGGCATGCCCTCTCAAAAGTCTGGTTTTATCCAGTTAAAAACTATCGGCTTGTATAGCGACCAGACTGATTACCATCGAAGGGGTAATAGCAAACTATCAGAAGGCGTAGTTCAGTGTAGCCCTCAGGTAGGTCTGATCATCATCACCGGCCTGGTCATAATCCATCTGGGATAGTTGAATACGTGATGACAGGCCTTCGAACGTCTGAAATTTATATTTCAGATCCAGCGCCAGCTCAGAGCCGCCATCAAAGTTTTTACCACTATTAGCCATACCAGTAGCACTTTGATCCCACATTGCATAGGTAATTCCTGAGCTGAATCCAGGAATACCAAAGCCTGAACTGACACTCAGGGATGTTGTTTTCAAGCCAGCAAAAATCTCACTTGTGACGGTTGAGTGATACGCTCTGAACATAGGTACATGGCCCAGTGTCCCGGGGAAGTTGCGAGCATCATCGACATCGGTATAGGCCAGTTTAACCGTGTAATCACCCAGTTTGGTTTGCGCTTTTACACCCCAGTAACCGGTATCAGATAACGTATCATAATCCGCCGTTAGCACTTTGGCGCCGAGAACCCATGACGTTTGAGGAATCTTATAGGTCAGGCCAAGAAAACCTGCCTGGTAGCCATCGGCCGTTACCGCCGCCGTTGGAGGGTCTCCCGCTTTTGAGTTATTATCGTTGATCAGCCACTGCCCTTCGACATTAAGGCCAGCGAGGCTGTTATTATTAAGATAGAGTGAGTAAAGCGGATTCTCATAGTGTATATCGTTCTGCGTCGGTGAGGCACTGGCAGCATCACCATAGCGCATAATCCAGCTATCGATGTACATCAGTTTCAGCGTAGTATCGGGCAGATCTTTGTTGGTAATAACGACCGCATCAAAGGTGTCTTTCATCGGAAATACACCACTATTCATGATCAGAGGACTCACAATTTTTTGTCGTCCCAGGCGGATGCTGGTATTCGACGTCTCTTGATTGAAAGCATAATCAATATACGCCTGTTCAAGACTGGTAGACGTAATACTAACCCTGTGCTCATCCTCTCCTCCTTTGATAGAGAGGCCTGTAGACTCATCCTGCAACTTCCAGTCCTGGCCATGCTGGAAAGCGATACCAAATTTCAGTCCGCTATAGGGGGCTGTTTCATATTTAATTGAGATGGCAGTGCCGCCCGAGTTGTTGTTATTGGTAACTCCGGCTTCACCGATAGCATCTGTGTATGAGCTTTGTACGACAACGTTTCTGATTTCCGCAGAAAAAGTACCATTCTTCAGTGAATCCCTGAGGGTATCAGCAGAGACACTTGCGCTGCAGATACTGGCGATGGCTAATACGAGTAAGGTTTTATCAGCTTGTTTCATCGAAAACTCCAAGTTATTTTTTTGTTGTATTTATTGCTCTAACCTGAGTGCTTGAACATCACTCAAAAGATATTAACTATTTGAATTTTATGGTTTATTATCATGTTGTAATTATTTGTTAGTAATTAATTACAATACGTTTGCTCACTATAGTATTATCCTTAACATACAAGAATGGCTGATTTAGAATTTCAGATATGCATTAAATGAATAGCTTGATAAGGGTATCGTGATGAATTACACCAGCTGGAAAGTTTTTATCGATGCCGCTGAGTTAGGTAGCTTCAGCAAGGTAGCGTTATTCTGGAATATTAGTCAGCCACAGGTTTCCAGACATATCCAGGATTTAGAAAAGCAGTGCGGTGGGCGATTATTTCAACGAAATGGGCGGGGGGTTGAGTTAACTGATTTAGGTAAAAGACTGGCTCCCAAAGTTCGTGGCTGGATTCTCTCAACAGAACAGCTTGAGAATGATATACGGGAAACATCTGGCCAGCCCATCGGAAAAGTGAGTATCGGCATTCTGCCATCGACATCACACCCCTGGATCAGCAATTTGTTTTTCATTCTCAAACAAAAGTATCCATTGATTCAGCTAATGGTGAGAGAGGGGCAGGGGGCGCAACTGGAAACCTGGCTTGAACAGGGTAAAGTTGATTTAGCGATTCTCTATCGGCAAAGCCCATCTCCGAAAAATGGAGATATCTATCTGCTAAATACATCCACCTATTTAGTCGGTCATAAAGATGATCCTTTAACATGCAAAAACGAGTTAACATTTGCTGCTATCGATGGCATACCGCTGACCACGTTCTGCAGACCCAGTACCTGGAGGGATCGCCTGGATGAGCTTGCACTTGAATATAAGATCAATCTCAATGTCATTTTAGAAGCCGATTCTCTGGGGCTTCAGGCTGAAGCGGTTGAAAAAGGTAACTGTTATGCGCTCCTGGGGCCATACGCAAGCTATGCTGCTGAGAACAGTCATAATGTCAAAGCGGTTAAGATTATTGAGCCGGAAATTAGCCGGTATATAGCGCTGGCGATGTCTCCCCACGGTTCGCTGACACTGGCATGTAAAACCGTCATGGAGCTGGTAAAAGATCTGACATCGTTAACATCAAATCTTGGTGATAAGTATAATGTCGAAATACTTAATTAGAGAGTGTGGTAGTGGTCAGGTCTTTCTTTTTCTTTCCTATCCTATGCTGTCTGCATTTTGTAACTCCTTCTCCACCTGATATTCAGCCTCTCCCCGGTCTGTTTAAACACATTAAGAGATGACGTAACCAAAGTTGGCTAAGTGATTTGTCAGATGACGGATTGTACTCTTTGATATACGTAATATGCATATCTGAAATTCAATAATAGGTATTCATGTATAGGTTGAGCAGTATTAGACTGAATCTACGTTATGTAAGTAATCAGGCATTCCAAAAGGCAACTGATACAGAGCCTGCTCCATTACTTCACACAACTAACTGCTCTAACAATAAAAGATATTTCAGACACAATTAGGTAATAACATGACAAATATTGATCTTAGAGGTTTGAATCCAGCCCCGGTTACTCCTTTCACTGCTACTGGAGAGGTGGACTATGCTGCTTGTAAAAAACTGGGTGCGTGGCTTGCAGGTATCGATGGCGTTAAAAGTCTGACGGTACTTGGACATGCGGGTGAAGGTACTTTCCTGTCTCAAAGTGAACAGATGAAGGTCATCGAAAGCTTTGCAGAAGCGGTCAATGGTTCAATCCCTATTATTGCCGGTATTACTCTGGAAGGTACTGAAGTTGCAGCAGAAGAAGCAAAGCGTGCGGTTGAAGCAGGAGCAACAGCCGGTCTTCTTTACCCGTCACACGGCTGGTTGCGGTTTGGCTATCAAAAAGGAGCGCCTCAGGATAAGTACCGTAACGTCTATGAGGAAAGTGGTCTGCCGCTGATTCTGTTCCAATACCCTGATGTCACTAAGTGTACTTATGATCTGGAAACCCAGCTGGAAATTGCTGCTCAGCCTGGCGTTTTTGCCATGAAGAATGGCGTTCGTAACATGCGTCGCTGGGATACTGAAATCCCTGTTATTCGCCAGGAAAACCCAGAGTTGCAGATTCTGAGTTGCCATGATGAATACCTACTTCACACGATGTTTGATGTTGATGGTCTGCTGGTGGGTTACGGTAACGTTGCACCTGAATTGCTGGTTGAACTTATTAAAGCCGGCAAAGCCAAAGATTATCCTGCGGCCCGTGCCATTCACGATAAACTGCTGCCTGTTACAAAGAGCGTTTACCATCGCGGCTCACACATGGAAGGCACTGTTGCCCTGAAACATGCGCTGGTGGCCAGAGGTATTCTGGATAACGCCAATGTTCGCTCTCCATTACTCCCGTTAGCAGAAGGTGCTGAAGTTGAAATTGCGGACGCTTTGCGTTCAGCCGGAATCATTTAATGATAGAGTGACAAAATAAGTATTTAATACCAGCCTGGCTGAGATGTTCTCCTCTGCCAGGCTCATAAATCGGTGTATAACATGAAAATAATAAATACGTTTATCCGAACCTCGACCGTGCTGCTACTCAGTACTGTTATCTCCATGAACGCAAGTGCAGACTCTGTTCGAATTGGTGCAATGAAGGTTGGCTCAGGATGGTATGTTGGGGCCGCCGCCATCAAAAAAATGATGGAAAAAACCGATAGCGGTATCGATATCGATATTCTTGCCAGAGGGGGCGGTGTCGCTAACCCGATGGTGGTCGAACAGGGCAAAGCCCAGATTGCGATCTCGAATGTTGCAACCTCTCAATGGGCAATGAATGGCGAACTGTTATACAACGGTAAAAAAGCCACTCATATCCGCTCACTGGTGGGTGGGCTAAACCCCGTCTATATTGGCGCAATCGTCAGAAATCAGTTTATGGAGGATAACCATTTCTCCACGCTGAAAGATATTCTTGAGTCCGGCAAACCTGTCAATATATTGATGAAACCGCCAGGCTCTAACATCCCTCCTGCAGTCGATATTATTCTTAAAGCTCACGGCACCAGCCGGGAGAAAATCGAGCAGAATGGTGGTCGCATCATTCAGGTAGCTCCCGCGCAGATGGCATCAATGATCAGGGATCGTCGGGCGGATATCTACTTTGATACTATTTTAAGAGGTCACCCAACTATTCAGGAAATTACGCTCACCGGGGGCGTTCGTTTTATTGATATTTCTGAAGAAGGGCTCGCTGCTTTAGCTAAAGTCGGCATTCAAAAAGGCTCTATTCCTAAATGGTTTGATATTCAGACTGAGCCAGTAGTCGGCGGAAATTATGGTACTCATCTTATCGCTAACAGTGATCTGCCTGATGAGACCGCTTACCAGATTACTAAACTGGTTATCGAAAATATGGATACACTTGCTGAAGACTTTCCTGCCTGGAAGTTCTTCAAGCCAGAAGACGCAGCTAAACCTGAAAATAATGGCATTCCACTTCATCCCGGTGCCATTCGTTACTATAAAGAGATTGGGCTTCTGTAGCCTGGTCGATAATCCGGCCTGCAATTAAGGGCCGGACTTCCTTTACAGAAACAATTCAGGATATCTCTATGAATAGCATAGTCACAACTATCACAAGCTATCTGAAGCTAGCGATCTGTAGTGTATTTATTATCTTTCAGTATTGGGTGCTATTTTATCCAGAGTCTCCCCTGGCTGAACGTTCATTTCACCTGACTGTATCAATACTGTTGGTTTTTCTATTTATACCCTTCAGTAAATCATCAGCGCTAAACCGCATTGTGAATTTTATATTCATCGCCTGCGCCGGACTTGTTGCCACATATTACTTTGTGGAGCTTTCCAGACTCAACAACCGAATAGAGAATGTTTCATCCATTGAATGGTACGACATTGCGATGGCTATCATTTTAACCGTCATACTCATCGAAGGTGTCAGACGCACTGTCGGCAACATTCTGGTTGCTGTGATTGTACTATTCGGTATGTATGGATTGTTCGGGCATCTTCTGCCAGGCGGAATCAGCTTTGGTGAAATATCATTAGAGGAGTGGTCTGAAATCCTGATCATGACAACCAGTGGTATTCTGGGGGTGACGACCGCAACATCAGTTAACTTCATTTTCTACTTTATTGTTTTTGGTGTCATATATAGTGCGGTTGGTGGTGGTCAGCTATTTATTGATCTTGCCATGAAGCTGGTTGGAAAGTCTGTCGGTGGGGGGGCTAAGGTCGCAATCATCGGTTCCAGCCTGATGGGCACAATATCCGGAAGCGCGGTCGCCAATGTGACGTCAACCGGCGTATTTACTATTCCGTTGATGAGAAAAACGGGCATCAAACCAGAAATGGCTGCCGCATTTGAAGCAATCGCCTCGACCGGAGGCCAGTTAATGCCTCCAATCATGGGGATTGCAGCGTTTGTCATGGCAGAACTGTTGGTTATTCCCTATGGTGACGTCGCGTTAGCCGGTATTTTTCCCGCCCTTGCGTTCTATTTCTCGCTGTTTATCTTTGCCCACCTGTACGCAAAGAAAACCAGTGCCGGAACACTGACTGATCAGGATCTGAAAGAGGTAACGCCCATCCTGCCGCGTATACATATGCTGCTACCGCCGATAGTCCTGATAATCGGATTGGTCCTCGGCCTGTCTGCCCAGGTGGCTGTTCTTTGGGCTACGCTGACCTGTTTATTTGCCCCATTTCTGACAAAGCAAACACGCTATAAACTGTCTGATCTGCCTAAAATGGTTACGGATTCAGGATATCAGGCAGCCGTCATTGCAGTTCCAATTGCCGCTATCGGTATAGTGATTTCCGTTGCGATTCAGTCAAATCTGGCGTTGAAATTCGCATCCGGACTTATATCGGTAGGTGATGGTTCCTATGCGATCTCACTGATCCTGGTCGTGATTGGCTGCATTATTATGGGTATGGGACTGCCGACGGTTGCCGCCTATATTATTGGCGCAATTCTTTATGTTCCGGCATTGAAAACACTGGGTCTGGAGCCTATTCAGGCGCATTTCTTTGTGATGTACTTCTGCGTTTTATCAATGGTGACTCCGCCGGTGTCTCTGGCATCATTTGCCGCCGCCGGTGTAGCTAAGACCGATGCGATGAAAACAAGTTTCGTGGCGTTTAAGATGTGTGCCGTGGCGTTTCTGATCCCCTTTGCGTTTGTCAGTGATCAGGCGCTACTGTTTCAGGGGACGGTAATGGAGATTATGATTGCCGGTGTGGGCTTAATCTTCTCGACTATCATCTGGGCGATCGGCCTGACCGGGTATCTGAACAAACCGATGAACGTTTTCGAACGCACCATAATGCTAATATCCGGTGCGACAGCGATGATTTTTTCGACAGGATCACTGCTGTGGATAGCCGCAATTTCTGCCGGGACTATTTATATCGTGTTTCATTGTGTTGCGCATAAGCGGGCCCAGTTTAAAGCCTTAAGTTTATAGCGCGTCTGTTCAAAAAGGGTGGTGTTACGCACCGTGCATCACCCTTTCCTTTCATCATGATCCAATCGCTCATTTTGCAGCCAGCGAATTTGGAAGCGTTTCGGGGCTTGTATTCAGGTCTCCCATGCAGAGCTTCTATTAGGACCTCTCATTCAGCTCCCTTGTGGTATCAGACCTGTATTGTTTCCTTCTATAAAATCCAGAATGTTTTCAAATGCGATTTTAAAATAGAGCTCATAACTGCCCTTTTCTACATAACCAAGATGGGGAGAGCACAGTACATTTGGTAATGACAACAGTGCTTCACTGGTTTGATTGGCGGGCTCCACCAAAAACACATCTAATGCAGCCCGTTTTGTTTGTTTCTCTTTCATTTCGCTATACAGCGCACCGGGCTCAACTAACTCTGCCCGGCTGGTGTTTACAAATAGAGAGTCTGACTTCATGCAAGCCAGATCAGCTTTGGTTACACAGTGTTTTGTCGCCTCATTTAACCTCAAATGAAGAGATACGATGTCAGCACAACAAAAAAAATCCAGTTTGGTTGAGGCCGCCGCAAACCCATCTTCTTCAGCCAGTTTTCTGGATGCCTCACTGCCCCAGACAAGCACAGACATACCAAATACTTTTGCGTATTGGGCGATGCGTTTACCAATTTTCCCATACCCCCAAATGCCTATCGTTAAGCCATTTAATGTCCGGCCTAACCCGAGTACTCCTGAATCCTGCCACTGAGAACGTGATAGATTTTCAACATATTCAGGGATATTGCGGGAAGCTGCCATGATCAGCGCCCAGCAAAGTTCAGATGGCGCGACAGGAGAACCAACCCCTTCAACGACAGAGACGCCATATTGGTGGCACAAGGCTGGATCCAGGTGATTACTGACTTTACCGGTTTGACTGATAAGCCTGAGGTTTGGCAGTTTTGACAACAGCTCTTCGGTTATTTGAGTGCGCTCCCGAATTAACACCAGGACTTCAAAATCAAATAGTTTCTGAGCTAGCGCTTCAGCATCCGTCCAGGTTTCATTAAATACGTGAACCTCATGTCCATTGAGGATTTTGAAACAATCCAGGGTTTTAACAACATCCTGATAATCATCTAAAACGGCAATCTTCATGAAGCTCTCCTTTTTATCTGACGAAACCGTAGAATCAGGCATCGTGCATAGCACATAGCACATAGCACATAGCACAGCCTTATTGTTCGAGTAAGCGATGGGGGAACGATGATGAAACAGATGCACACCCACGGTCACACCAGCGCTGAATATTGTCATGCTCTTTCGTTATAGCAATGCTTGCTGTGTCTCGCTTTGATCTGCATGATCATACCGCGATTATCCACTGCAGAGGATCGTTAACTGAACATAAACAGCTTGATTGCTGCGACTGCAGCCATTCCCCTGATGATCCATTTAAACTGCGTTAACTTTAACGAACGTAACAGCCAGAACCCGATAAAAGCACCGATCGCAACCGCCGGTAAAGCCTTGATACCCGTCAGGGTGGTTTCCATGTTCAGGTACCCTAAGCTCAGCAACATGGGGATTTTTGCCAGATCAATAATCAAAAAGAAAAATGCACGGGTACTGATGTAGGCCGTTCTTGTGAGTTTCTGCTCCAACATATAAAGACTCATTAAAGGTCCCGCCGCACTGGCAGTCATACTGATAACGCCGGTCACCAGACCCACGCAGGAAGCCATCGCGGGTTTGCGCATAAATGCAGCATCATGATGTTCCAGCCACCAGCTTAAGGACACCATGCCGATAATGATGCTGCCAATAAGCCAGGAAAACACCGAGGCACTCATACCGGCTAACAACCAGCTCCCCATGATCATGCCCAGCAGCTGCAGGGGGAGCAATCGGAACAGCACACCCCAGTTCACCTGCTTGCTATATAGTGAGATGACGACCAGATCCGTCACAATGTACATTGGCACCATGATTCCCAATGCTTCGGGGCCGGAGTGAGTAATCATCAGTAGCGGCAGGATCAGCATACCCATACCGCCAACTGAAAACTTAGAAAAACCGGTAATTAATCCTGCGCCCAATAAGACGAGAGTGGCACTGTCCAACAATTAGCTCCTTACGCGTTCAAACAATAGAGGGGTATTAAATCGTAAATTAGCGACTAGAGTAGCGCTAAAGACGAAAACATGATAACTACATATTGTTATCATAATGATAGGTTTTTTCGTTCATGAAGAGTGATCAACTGCGAGCCTTTGTCAGCGTGGTCGAGCAGGGCAGCTTTCGCGCGGCGGCCTCTCACCTGTTCAAAACCCAGCCCACCATCAGTGCGGCGGTGAAGGCACTGGAAGAACAATTTGGGATCAGTTTATTAAGCCGGGATGCCTACAGACCTACCCTGACCGCTGAAGGAAAATCCTTCTATAAGGAAGCGAAACGACTACTGAATCATGTGGCGGAACTGGAATCCCTTGGGCATCAATTGTCCAAAGGCGCTGCACCCCGTCTGTCGATCTCTCTGAGTGCCATGTGTGCCATACCCCCGGGCCTTAACACGATCAAACAATTCTGCGACAGGCATCCGGATTTACAACTGAGTATCAGCACTGAGCATCTCTCGGGTATTCTCGAACAACTGCATCTGGATAAGGCGGATGTGGCTATTGGCCCTCATACCGGGTTGGATGACCGTTTTGAATTTGTGGATATCGGAAAGGTATCGATGATTACTGTCGCCACCCCCGCTTGTATTAACGCTTGTCTGCTGAAAGCCAATAGGCGCAACACCTCAGGGGTCATTGCGCAGCAGGTGCTTCGCCATGTTCCGCATATATTAGTGGCAGACACCGGCTCTCAGTCACCGATCGATAATATCAATATCATCTCCGGTGGACGGCGTTGGTATGTCAAAGATTATCAGGTTAAGAAAGCACTACTGCTGGCTGATATGGGGTGGGCACGTATCCCTTTGCATATGATTGAAGCAGAACTGGCAAGTGGGGCACTTATTCCGCTACAGGTAGAGAATTTCGCCTCGTGTAGCGAAGTACCTATCTACCTGATCCGGTTGCAGCAACATCCCCTGAGTGAACTGGCCAGCCATTTCTGGGATGAGATGATTGCTAGCAAAGAGCGATAAGTGACCTTAATCGATTGACTTCATAGCCGCGTCCCACTCATCCAGAATCAGGCGACGCTTCGCCTGATCGGTATGCACCAATAGTGCGAGTCCCAGTGGAATCGGCTGAAACCGACCTTGAGATGAACTGAGCAGGGTATGGGCGGTTTGCATGCCAGTGACATCATCACGAATGGGAAATAAGCTGGCGCTATCTGACAGCAGTTGCTGCCCTTCAAGCGAGAGCAGATAGTTGAGAAACAGACGCGCGTTATGTAAGTTTTGGGCCTTCCTGGGAATAAACGCACTGCGCATTACCAGCGCCGTGTAATCTTCGGGCATGATGACCTTAATCACGGGATTTTTCTTGGCTGCGGCGAGCGCATAAGAGCCCATAAGATTGTAAGCGATGACAATTTCACCGCTGGCAAGCGCCTTGAGCATCGACGAACTACTCGGAAAACGCCTTGCCTGGTGGGTGCCAAAGGACTCTAGCATCCGCCCGTAGCTGCCTGATTGTTTGCGATCATTAGCCCAGGTCAGGTAGCCAACGCCAACCCGCTCGATATCAAATGTGCCGATCCTGCCTTTGACCAGATCGCTCTTGCGCCGGATTAAACTCAGCAATTCTGAACGGCTACGGGGCAGATCCTCACCTTTTATAACGTCACTATTGATGGCAATCACCGCCGGTTCATAGGTAAAACCAAAAATCTCATTACGCCAGTTTGCCCAACGAGGAAGCCGTTCTGTTTCCAAAGACAGATGAGGCTGAGCATAGCCGTCGTTAACTAATTTAATTTGTAGATCCATCGCGGAGCTCAGCACCAGATCGACACTGTGCGGCTGCTCCTCAAGAAAACGCTGATACAATACCCGGGTATTAAACTCGGTATAGTGAACAGAGATGCGGGGATATTTTTTTTGAAACTGCTGCAACACCGCTGCAATGGCGGGATAATCCGCAGCGCCGTAGATTCTGAGTTGGGATTCGGGCTGCTCAGACGCTGGAAGATCATAGAGTGTTTCAGCCTGAAGCGGAACATTGCAGATCATTAGCACTAATGCCAGCATCGCTTGCCGTATCATTTCACCAGTCTCCCTTCAAAGCAGATCTCTACCGTCAGACCATGCGGCTGGTTGTCTTTCAGCTCTAATATTGCGTGATGATGTTCAGCGACTTCCCGGGCAATAGACAGCCCCAAACCGCTACCCGGGCGCTTATTATTCGGGCTACGATAAAACTGTTTGAAAACATGTGACCGCTCATCTTCCGGGATGCCCGGCCCACTATCGCTCACCTGGAGCACAGCGCTGACCTTTCCTTTAGGTGCGGCCGTGGCAACCAGATCCACCTCGACTACACCCCCGCTTGGACTATATTTAATCGCGTTTTCTAAGATATTTTGTATCATCTGCTTTAATGCAAACTCATCACCATCGACACAAATCTCCACCGCACTGAGGTAAACAACCTCGACATCGCTGCGCAAAGCTGCCACCGCCACATCACGACAAACCTCTTTAATCAGGCTATCCAGACGTACTGAATTGAACAGTTCGCTCTGAAACCGGTAGGTCAGCTTTGCCTGATTCAACATCTGCCTGACCGTTCCTGAGAGCAGATCACTGCATTCGACGACACGTTTTAATTGCAGCTCGCGTAGTTGTGCATCATGTTCCTCCAGGGCATTTTGTGCCTGTGACTTCAGGCCTGCGAGCGGTGTTCTGATCTGGTGGGCCGCTTCACCGGTAAAGCGCTTCAAACGGTCCAGCGTTGTGGCTAATTGCTCCATGAAGTGATTAATCGTCTTTAATAACGGCTCCACTTCTTGCGGTACCTGAAGATCCAAAGGACTAAGATCCACATGGGAACGTTTACTGAGTGCGATGTTTAACTGATTCAGTGGCCTTAACAGCATCCAGATACCAAACAAAATCAGCACCAGTGCGAGCACGGAAAAGAACGCGACAAACTGCAATACGCGCCAACTGATATCTGCCGATAGTGCATTGCTCGCTCTCTGCGTCTGACCAATCTGTATCTGTACTTCCAGCGTAATACCCACATCATTCAGAACCCGCTTCACAACAACAAAGCGTACTGGTTCATTACTGTAATAAGCATCAAAGAACTGAGGGGATAGCTCGCTCCGTCCATCCAACCGCCTGACTTTTCCAGAGCTTGGGTTGAGTTGGGGTAATCCTTCATAGCCAGTAATATGGTTGCCATCAGCGGTAGTGATCGCGTAAAAGACCCGGTCATCAGGTGCCAGAGACAGGGTTTCGAAGGCCGCCTGTGGCAAATCAGAAATCACCTCTCCATCCTGAATACCAATACTTTCTGCCACCTGCAGAGCCGCTCCGGCCATCAACCGGTCATAAGAGAGTCTTGCTGCCCTGTTGCCATACATATGAGCCGACCAGTAACTCAGTGCTGCCAATACAAGCAGTAAACAGACGGTCATCAGGGTTAGCTGACTGCGAATAGACTGGGAGGGATAACTAACCATTTTCCCGATCCAGCAGATATCCCAGACCGCGCAGCGTCCGAATATCGACGGAGCTACTCTGTAGCTTTTTGCGCAGGCGCGCTACATAGGTTTCAATCGCATTGGGGCTGGGAGATTCGTCGAAACCATAGAGGTGATCAAGTAACTCTTCTTTGCTTAATACACGCCCGGTGTGACTGAGGAAAATCTCCAGCAAACGAAATTCCCGCTGCTTCATCTCGACCAGCTCAGCGTCAATTTTTACGGTGCAGGCACGGCGATCCAGCTCAAGATTGCCATAGTTAATGGTGTCCAGGGACTGTCCCTGATGGCGTCGAAGTATCGCTCTGCAACGAGCTTCAAGCTCACCAAAGTCAAAAGGTTTCGCCAGATAATCATCTGCACCGAGATCCAGTAACTGAATTCGATCTTCGATCTGATCTCGAGCGGTCAGGATGAGCACGGGGGTTTTTGAATGGCGACTACGTAACTTTTCCAGTACCTGGTCACCGTTCAGTCCAGGCAGGTTGAGATCCAGAATAACCAGGTCATAAGACTGATGTTTAAGAATTTCATTGGCTTTTGTACCTGTCGTAACCAGGTCAGCACCATGGCCCTGCTTCGTCGCCCGCTGACTAATGGCTTCACCAAGAATCTCATCGTCTTCAACTATTAGAATTCGCATATTTTTGCCAAAGAAAAACGTCACAAACATCAGTTTGTGATCTTTTTATTAGTATTTTCGTTTCATCCTATCAGTCTAGCCCACGAAAAATGAAGGAATAATTTTTCATTCTGTAGCTCTCACGATCCATATCACTTTCTTAAGTCACCGTGACAGGTTGGTGACAGCTTGACGCTCTAAGATGTACCCAAATGTATTCATTTGTATGCAATTAAGAGCAGGCAAAATAATGATCCAGCAAGCCAAAACCTATGATCTGGTAGTCATCGGCGGTGGAAACGCCGCATTATGCGCTGCCATTACTGCTGCGGAACATGGCAGTACGGTCTTAATATTAGAGGGAGCCCCCAAACCTTACCGTGGCGGAAACTCTCGTCATACGCGTAATTTTCGTTGTATGCATCAGGAACCGTTAGCTGTATTGACGGACCGCTATACAGAAGAGGAGTACTTTGAAGATCTTCTTAAAGTGACCAAAGGTAAGACAGATGAAAAGCTGGCCAGAGTCGCTATCCGTGGCACTGAAGAGAGTTACGCCTGGATGGAGGCGCACGGCGTACGCTTCCAGCCCTCACTCTCTGGCACCTTGTCCCTTTCCCGCACCAATGCGTTTTTCATGGGCGGTGGTAAAGCCCTGGTCAACGCCTATTATCGCACCGCTTCTAAGCTGGGTGTTGAGGTTATGTACGAAGCTCAGGTGACTCATCTTGAGCGTTGTGGCAACCGTATCGAGGCCGTGGAGTTCACCCACCAGGGGCGGTCACATCGATTAACGCCTAAGGCGATTATCGTTGCATCCGGCGGTTTTCAGGCCGACCTCGACTGGTTAGCCAGTGCATGGGGTCCGGCGGCGAAAAACTTTCTGATTCGCGGAACGCCATACAATAAAGGTGCGGTGTTACGTGATTTGTTGGATCAGGGCGCTGAATCCGTTGGTGATCCAACCCAGTGCCATGCCGTTGCCATCGATGGCCGTGCGCCAAAGTTTGATGGCGGCATCGTTACCCGTCTGGACTGTGTTCCCTTTTCGGTGGTCGTTAATAATGCGGCTCAGCGCTTTTATGATGAAGGCGAGGATGTATGGCCAAAGCGTTATGCCATCTGGGGCCGCTTAGTCGCAGCCCAGCCTGAACAGGTTGGCTATGTCATCATCGATGCAAAGTCGCTGGAACTGTTCATGCCATCGGTATTCCCGCCGATCAAGGCTGACAGTATTGAAGAACTGGCAGAAAAGCTCACCTTACCCCCAGAGGCATTACAGAACACCATTGAGGAGTTCAATGCCGCTTGTCGCCCTGGTCAGTTTCACCCAACGGAACTTGATGGTCTTGCCACTGATGGCATCTCACCGGCTAAAACTAACTGGGCCAGACCGATTGATACCCCACCGTATTACGGTTACAGCCTGCGTACAGGCGTAACTTTCACTTATTTAGGTTTAAAGGTGGATGAAACCGCCCAGGTGCAGAGCGCCGAAGGCCCCATCGAAAACCTTTGGGCTGCAGGAGAGACTATGGCTGGCTCAATACTGGGTCAGGGTTATCTGGCGGGCTTTGGAATGACTATCGGTACCGTTTTTGGTCGTATTGCCGGAAAGGAGGCAGCAAACTATGCAAAGCATTAATGTCGTCAATATCGACCCAAATGAAGCTGTACAAACCATAGATGGTTCTATGACTGAAGCCCGGCGACAACTGGAAGTCTGTAACGCCTGTCGTTACTGTGAGAGCTTCTGCTCGGTCTTTCCTGCTGTAAATCGCGAGCGGACCTTCTCGGAGTCGACGATTACTCAGCTGGCTAATCTTTGCCACAACTGCCGGGGTTGCCACTACGCATGCCAGTACACGGCACCGCATGAGTTCGGTATTAACATACCTAAAGTGCTGGCCGAAGTTCGTCAGAACAGCTGGCAAGACAATGCTATGCCTGCGTTTATGGCCAGAGCATTCCATCGTAGTGGTGCAGCTCTCGCTGTTGCCGTTGTGATAGGGTTTGCGCTGCTGCTATGGCTGATCAATCAGCTGCCTCAAAGTATCAACGCAAACTTCGGTGAAGGCTTTTATAGCCAGCTTTCTCATAACGCTATGATTGCTATTTTTATCCCTGCTTTTTTACTCCCGGTGTTAGCTATTGCTATCAGCGTGCGGCGCTACTGGCGCAGCGTTGGTGGCACTCAGTTGCAGCTGAGTCATATCAAAGCAGCGTTAGCGAGTGTTGCGAAGATGCGTAACCTTGCAGGGGGTAGCGGGGAGGGGTGTAATTTCGAAGATGAAGACCGCTTCTCCAATGCGCGTCGCTGGTATCATCAGGCGACAATGATTGGCTTTTTGCTCTGCTTTGCTGCAACCTCAGTAGGCACACTGATGCACTACCTGTTTGATATGCAGGCACCGTATCCCCTCTTCTCTCTTCCCAAAATGCTAGGCGTTTCGGGTGGGGTACTGCTCAGCATCGGAACGCTGGGACTCGGGGTCTTAAAGTTACAAGCCGATCGGGACTTAGCTGATCGTCGTGTCTGGGGTGGTGAAATGGGCTTTATTATTTTGCTATTTTTGGTCAGCACTTCAGGATTAGCGCTTTATGTTTTGGCTGCCAGCCCCTGGCTACCCGAACTGTTAGCGTTTCATCTTGGCTCAGTATTAGCGTTCTTTGTGTTAATGCCGTTCTCTAAAATGGTACATGGTTTCTATCGGTTAGCGGCACTGTTACGCGAACAGCAATTGCAGTAAAAGTCGCGATCCAGCTGACCATTGATCCACAGGGGTTTTCTGATAAACCCCTGTGGCATTTAACGCTCTCTTTTCAATTTGATTCTGAGGTCCTCCATGGCTACACAGTCCTCAAAAAAATCGCAATCCTCCAGAGCTGAACACGCCTATCAGCAACTTCTGAATGCAATTGTCAGTGGTGAGTTAAAGCCTGGCAGCCGGATACGCGAAGTAGAACTGGCCGAATGGCTGAAAATTAGTCGTACGCCGGTACGTGAGGCGGTTCGGCGACTGGAGTCTGAGGGGCTCATCTGTCTTGTTGGCCATAAAGGGATGGCCGTCGCCGAGCTGGACTACCAGGCGGTAATAGAACTCTATCAGATGCGGGAAGTGCTGGAAGCTGCTGCAGCCAGCCTCGCCGCGAAACACGCCTCTGAGCCAGAGATTTTCAGTCTCCGGGAGATTTTTAATCAGGAGAAACAACAGAGCGGCAATGTCGCGATACAAGCGGAAATCAACCGTGCTTTTCATAACGCGATCTATCATGCTGCGCATAACCGCTATCTACTGAAGTCCCTGAGTAGTCTGCGTGATGCGATGGCGCTTCTTGGCTCCACGACGTATACACTACCTTCGCGTAGTGAAACGGCCCTGGCCGAACATCAGCGAATTCTTGAAGCGATAGAAAAGGGCGATTCTGTTGCCGCAGAACAAGCCGCCCGCGACCATATTCGTCAGGCCCAGCAGGCCAGAATCCGAATCCTTACCGGTGAGTTATCCAATCAACCGCCAGCCTGAGGGCAACGCCTGATCCCTGCTCTCAACTCCCCGTCCCGGCAACCGCAGAAGGTTGTGACAGGTTTATGACAGGTTAGTCCGTTATGGTGCATGAGCTAACCGGGATAACCGCTCATTACGAGTGTTTACCCGGCAGGCTTATCTATCAACGGTTAAGACCACTCGCCTTGAAGGGAAGTAGATTCATGAAAAAAATAACAACAACAAAAGTACTCACTGTCGCCGTCGCATCCGCGATACTCAGCGGACATGCGATCGCAGCCGATAAAAGCGACAGCAGCTATAAACTGAAAACCAAAACCCGGTTGGTTTATTTTGACCGGGAGTATGAAGACCCAGCGAATGATCGAACCCAGTCAGCGCTTGCCATTACTGCAGACTGGAGCACGCCTCAATATGGAGGGTTGTTGGGTGTCGGCATCTCTCCCTATTTTGTTCAGGATATTGATTCAGACGGAAAAATCACCACAGACGTACTGACCGTTAAAGATGGTGAGGCTCAGGGTTACGCTTTGCTGGGGCAGGTATTTATAAATCTGACCCCGATTGAAGGCTTCAGCGCTAAAATTGGCCGCCAGACTCATAAGTCTATGTTCCTGAGTAGCTCTGGTAGCCGCGCAGTTCCTAACAGTTTTCAGGGCATCAGCGCCATGTATATCCCCGTAAAAGGGCTGAACCTGTATGGCGCTGTGTACAATAAGTGGTCACCGCGTGCCGATAATCATTTCATCGGATTTAAAACTGACAAATCAGCCGAAGGTGATCTCAAGTATGTGTCCTTGATGGGCATTCAATATAAGAAAGATGATATCACCGTCGACGCTGAATACCTCAATGCTAAGGATTACATCAGTAAGCTTGGCTTGCGGGGAAGTTATGTGACCCGGTTTGAAGATTCCAGCCTGAAGTTCACCGCCGGGGTGTTCAGCTCATCTGACAACGGTGATCTGTTCGTCACTGGTTCAGAAAGCGGGGATCTGGACGATGAAGATGTTGCAGGCAGCATTGCCGGTGTCACTAAAAGCAGTAACGATGGTCTGGGGGCCTTCCTTGAAGCGAAATGGAGCAAAGGCAATACGCAACTGACTGCAGCCGTATCGAAAACCGATGACATCTGGATAGAAGACAACTTTGCTGGCGATCACGGCACTAACCCCTTTCCGACACGGTCTCGTGTTGGGCCTGATATGACCAATGCGAATGAAACTGTTTTGAAACTGGCAGTGCAGTACGACTGGAAAGATTACGCTCCAGGCCTGGTGACCAGTATTGCTGCAGCAAAAGGCTGGGATGCAGAAAACTCCGCCAATCCTTCGTTAGGTTCAGCTGATGAATACTGGAAAGAACTTGCAGTCAGCTATAAAGTTCCTGCAATAAAAGGATTGAAATTCACTGGCGTTATTCACGACTACAACTCAAACGAAGTCGGTCGGGTGGATGGTGTTAAAGCCGATGAAACCGATGTTCGTCTGTATCTGGATTATACCTACGCCTTTAATCTTTAATACACACGCCTTCAATTTTTAATTGATAGCTGAAAAAGCAGTCGCACCCGCGACTGCTTTTTAATACCTGTCTTTCCCACTTCTCAAGCATCAGCTCTGACTGAGTTCTGGCGGTAATTATTGTTGCCATCACACTATTTTAATCACCGCACTATTTTAGCCACCACGCAATCGATGACAGGTTGCTGACAGCTTGACTCGTTAGAGTTGCCATCTGAATACCAAATTTTCACGTCTGAAGCGCGCCTGATAGCTGATCTATCAAGTCTTAAGAGATGCCTGTTCAGATTAAGAGAAGACCGATGCTGACACAAAGAATAATAAAAAGATCTATTCATCCAATTTTGAAATTAGTGATCGATAACTCAATACCCGCAGGTGCTGGCAAGCAGTCTGACGCAGGCGAGGCCGCTGGTTGTGAGGATGATATTGAGACCGTTGCAGTGCTTAGCAATAACTAATTTCTATCTCTCAAAAACTAATAACAAATTCCGCAGCAGGCCTGCGATCATAAGAGGAGTCTAATCATGGCAGCACAAACAGCCATTCCCTGTACGATGATGCGAGGTGGAACATCACGGGGTCCATACTTCTTAGCCAATGACCTCCCGCGTGACCCTGTATTACGTGACGAAGTACTCCTTGCCGCGATGGGATCAGGTAACGCCCAGCAAATTGACGGTATCGGTGGCGGAACCACCCTCTCCAGTAAAGTGGCTATCGTCTCGGTATCCAGGCACCCCGATGCGGATGTTGACTACCTGTTTGCGCAGGTATCCGTCACTGAACGAATCGTAGATTGCTCGCCTTCCTGTGGCAACATGCTGGCGGGTGTTGCTCCTTTCGCTATTGAGTCAGGGCTGGTCACAGCAGAAGAGGGTGAAACCCTGGTCCGTGTCCACAATATCAATACTGATTCATTTATCGAAGTCGTCGTACAAACGCCAAATGGCAAGGTTGAGTATGACGGGGATACCAGCATAAACGGTGTAGAAGGTACAGCGGCGCCTGTGGTGCTTAACTTTCTTGATGTTGCTGGGACAAAAACGGGACATCTGCTCCCAACCGGTAATTTACGCGACGTTTTTGATGGCGTTGAGGTTAGCTGCGTTGATGCTGCAATGCCCATGGTGCTTATTCCTGCCAGCTCGCTCGGCAAAAGTGGCTGGGAAAGCAAGGCAGAGTTAGATAGTGATCGCGAACTTCTGGCCCGTATCGAATCTATCCGGCGACAAGCTTCTTTAAAGATGGGGCTGGGTGATGCCACAGGTAAAGTCCTGCCTAAAGTGTCACTAATGGCTCCGCCTCAGCATGGCGGCACTATCAGTTCTCGCTACTTTGTCCCCACAGATTGTCACGCTGCTCATGCAGTCACAGGCGCTATCTGCGTTAGCACGGCAGCGATGCTGCCCGGAACCATTGCTTACGATTTAGCTGATCGTCCAGTAGGTGAACCTATTCTGATCGGTGTAGAGCACCCCAGTGGGAAAATCGATATTGTGCTTGACCTGGCAGAAACTGATCAGGGTTTGCAGGTCAATCGGGCCGGGCTTATCCGCACTGCCCGGAAACTTTTCCGGGGGGAACTGTATATACCCAGCCGCATCTGGTCTTACGCGCAAGCAAAAGCATCCTGAAGAAAACACTTAACATCAAAATAAATATTGCATGACAGGTTGCTGACAGTTTTGAACGGTAACTTGAAGTAGAAACAATGGGAAGACCAAAAAAAATATTCTAATGGTCATCTCTATTCTAATTATAAAAAGTATGACTGGAGTCCTGAATGAATACTATGAGAAATAATAAGCGAAGTGCAGGTAAATTAATCAAAGCCCTGGCTGCCAGCGCAGCCTGCATCGCGAGTCTGACAGTCGCTAATCCCGTACATGCGGTCGACTTTGATGGCGAACGCGTGGAGTGGATTATTCCATTTAAAGAAGGCGGCGGTTCAGATACCTGGGCTCGTTTTTTTGCCCCACTGATCTCTGAAAATCTACCTGGAAAACCGGCTATCGTGGTGAAAAATATTCCTGGAGGCGGTTCAACCAAAGGCGCTAATCAGTTTCAGCGAAAAGCCAAAGATAATGGTTTAAATATTATAGGTACTTCCGGCTCCACTCAGTTTCCGTATCTGTTAGGCGATACACGCGTCAACTATGATTACAAAAACTGGACGCCAGTACTGGCATCACCTACGGGTGGGGTTTTTTATGTCAGCCCTGAACTCGGCATCAAATCGGCAGCAGAACTGGCATCACTACGCGGTAAAGAGCTTAAATACGCCAGTCAGGGTGCAACCTCCCTCGACTTAGTGCCTCTGTTAGCGATGGATATTCTGGATATTGATGTACAGGCTATTTTCGGCATGAAAGGCCGTGGCGCGGGTCGTCTGGCTTTCGAGCGTGGCGAAGTTAACGTTGATTACCAAACATCGTCAGCCTACCTGAAAAAAGTTGTACCGCTGGTAGATGAAGGCAAAGTTGTGCCTATCATGTCCTGGGGCGTTTTGGATGAGGATGGCAACCTGCAACGTGATCCAAACTTCCCGGATCTGCCTCACTTTGCTGAAGTCTATGAGATGATCCATGGCAAAAAACCAGAAGGAACTGCATTTAAAGTGTGGAAAGCGTTCTTCGCGGCAGGCTTTGCCGCACAAAAAGGTATTTTCCTGCCTAAAGGAACCCCACAGGACGTCATCGATGCCTGGGGAGATGCAGTAGAAAAAACCGTTAAGGCAGATGACTTCAAGAGTCGCTCTGAGCTGGTTCTTGGTGACTATCCTCAGGCCGTAAAAGGTAAAGCAGTTAAAGCATTTAAAGCAGCGCTTGATATCTCAGATGCTGACCGAGAGTGGGTTCGTAACTGGCTGACCAGCCGATACAACGTGCAATTATAAGCTCGTTGTTTCCTTTATCACGTCAACCCATCGGGTAAACACTATTCCTGTTGACTATCCCTGACACGGGCTCATCCGAGCCCGTCGTTCACTTTTTATGAGGTAAGGAACCATGTTAGACGCATTCCTAACCGCCCTACAGACTGTCATGACTGGTACCCATCTGCTCTATTTAGCGGGTGGTGTATTGCTGGGACTTGCTATCGGCATTTTTCCGGGTCTTGGCGGTATCGCCGGGCTTTCTTTATTACTTCCTTTTCTATACGGCATGGAACCAACCACCGCACTGGCGATGCTGATTGGTTTAGTTGCTGTTATCCCAACCTCCGATACCTTTACATCGGTGTTGATGGGTATTCCAGGATCCAGTGGCTCACAAGCCACCGTGTTGGACGGATTCCCCATGGCTAAACGAGGGGAGGCCGCTCGCGCACTCTCAGCTGCGTTTGCCTCCTCTTTATTTGGCGGCCTGTTTGGTGCTGTTGTACTGACCGGCTTCGTCCTGATCGCCCGTCCAGTCATTCTGGCTTTCGGGTCGGCAGAACTCTTTATGCTGACTCTGCTCGGGTTGAGCATGGTCGGTGTATTAGGCGGTAATAGTCTGGTAAAAGGCCTGAGTGCTTGTGGTGTGGGCCTGCTGCTGGGTAGCGTTGGTGGTGCACCTGCTACGGGTGAATACCGAATGACCTTCGGAAACTTCTATCTTATGGATGGTATTCCGCTGGTTGTTGTCGGCCTGGGTATCTTTGCACTCCCGGAAATTATCGATCTGCTTCGCCAGAACAGCGCTATTTCAGAAGCCGCAGAGCTGGGCCGTGGATGGGTAAACGGTATCAGAGATCTGATTAAAAACCGTTGGCTGGCCCTGCGATGTGCCATTATTGGTTGTATAGTTGGCGCCCTGCCAGGTCTCGGTGGGAGTGTGGTGGACTGGATCGCCTATGGCCATGCAGTACAAACCACAAAAGATAAAGATGGTTTTGGCAACGGCGATGTACGTGGTGTCATCGCACCTGAATCCTCCAATAATGCTAAAGAGGGTGGCGCGCTCATTCCGACACTTCTGTTTGGCATTCCGGGGTCAGGCAGCATGGCGGTATTTCTGGGCGGTATGGTATTAATTGGTATCGAGCCCGGACCATCGATGGTTACATCTAACCTGGACGTAACCTATACCATCGTCTGGTCATTAGCGATCGCTAATGTTGTGGGCGCTGGTGCCTGTTTGTTTTTATCAAAATGGGTCGCAAAATTAACGACGATTCCCTATGCGTTGATGGCGCCATTCATGATCACTGTGATCTGTTTCGCTGCTTTCCAGGCTACCCGTGATCTGAGCGATCTTGTGGCGCTATTGGGAATTGGTGTTTTAGGTGTGTTAATGAAGCGCTTTGACTGGCCACGCCCTGCTTTTCTGATCGGATTTGTGCTGGCCAGCGGAATGGAAACATACTTATATCAGGCGATTCAGTTTGATGGCCTCGGATTCCTGCTGAAACCAGGTGTATTAATCATTGGTGCCATTACCGCTATCTCTATCTACTTTGCTGCACGTCATGCAACAAACAGTGGTAAAGATGATTCCAGTACTGAAACCAGCACTGACTCCGGTACTCAGGCAAAACCGCTGCGTCCAACTAACTTAGGACCGCAAAAGCTATTTGCCGGCGCTATCTTCCTGACATTTGCTTATGGCCTCTATGATGCCTTCCAGCAATCGATGCTGGGCGGTGTCTTTACCGGCGGAGTCTGTGGCGTAATGCTTATTCTGAGCGGTATCGTACTGTTCAAGCTTGTAACCAACCAGGTTGAAGATACTGTCAACTTCGATAACGAAGTTGCTGCCGGTTATCAGGGGGATCAGAGCATCGCCAGTCTTTTACACTATGTCTACTGGATAGCTGGACTTGTTGTTGGCTGCTATTTTGTTGGCTTCCTGATATCCATTGCCGTTTTCTTTGTTGCATTCCTGTTAGTTAAAGCGCGCGCATCGATGCTCCGCACGTTCGTACTCTGCAGCTCAGCTGTTGTATTTATGGCAACACTGGCACATGTGATGGTCCTTGATCTTCCAAGTGGTCTGTTGCAGGAAACTGTACATATGCCCTGGCCTCTGAACTGATCAATCAGGTATATAAGGAGAAGAATTATGCGATCAGTAAAATCTATACTGATGCCGCTTTCCAGCAGTGGAGAGGTGCAGGAAAGACTGCTGGGTGCATTATCAGTCACAGCATTCTTCGGTGCTCACCTGGAAGTATTGCATGCGCAAGTCAGCCCGCGACAATTTATTCCCGTCGATGCGGTGGCCCGGTCAATGCCCCAGAAACTCTTGAATGAGTTAGAAGCGATAGCCGACAAATATTCCAATACTGAGTCGAGCGAACTTAAAGCGATGTTCATTCAGCTTTGTGAACAACGCGATATTATTCACAGCGATGACTCAGTCACAGATAAACCAAGCGCCTACTGGCGTGATATCTACGGCTTGCGTAGCGAACTTGTAGGCGAGTGGGGTAAGGTGAGTGACCTCATTATTTTGCCTCAGCCAAGAAGCGGCAAACCCACAGCCACTTTCGAAGCCGCCTTAATGCGCAGTGGTAAACCCATCTTATTAGTTCCCAGAACAATGACGACGTTTAGTGCCGAACGCCTATTAATCGCCTGGAACGGGAGCACAGAAGGGAGCCGGGCAATCACTCAGGCGATACCTATTATGCAGCAGGCAAAAGAGATCATTATTGCCACCAGCGAAAGCTCAGCTCCATGTAAACCTGGCACGGAAGAGCTGATCAGGTATCTGGGACGTCACGGTATCAAAGCGGAATCAAAGCACTTCGATACTGGACGCCGATCAACCGGAGAAGCGATTCTTTCGATGGCGGACTCGATCAATTCAGACTTGCTGATCATGGGAGGGTTTACTCATCGCCGCGTGCATGAGCAGATATTCGGTGGTGTTACCCAGAATATGGTCGGTCACGCAAGATTGCCGGTGTGGATGATGCATTAAGATTCCATTTAATGGATGTACTACCATTTACGCACCGATGGTAGTTAAAGGCCACCCTTCTGGGTGGCCTTTTTTTGGGTGGTTGGTGGGGGGCTGGTTTACTGCGGCCGTTCCGGCCTTGACCTGCGGGTCATTGTGAAGAGCGACGATGATGTGTTGCGCAAAGATCGCGCTCAGTTCGAACCTGCTACGAGGCTTCTCAATACCCGCTTTACTTTCATCAGAGCAAAGAAAAGGGCTCCTCGGCGTTTGGGCAGGTGCTGGGATAATGTGTGGCGGGTTTACTGTGTCCGTTCCGGCCTTGCCCTGCGGGTCATCGTGAAGAGCGACGATGATGTGTCGCGCCAAGAGCGCGCTCGGTTCGAACCCGCTCCGCGGCTTCTCAATACCCACCACACCGAAACCGATACCACAAAAAAGGCCACCCCGGAGGGTGGCCTTTTTTGTGGTATTTGGTGGAGGTGGCGGGTTTCGAACCCGCGTCCGCCAATCCTCTGCCTCTAGATCTACATGTTTAGACACTTCTATTCAATTAACCCAGCACGGCCCGAAGGTCAGGGCGTTTAGGGCGAGCCTCTTTAGGTTTTAACCGTTCAGCTTGAGACAAAGCTTCCGGGCGATTCTATCTCGAATGACACTGCAAAATCCTTTAGTTATAGACACCTATAGGAGCAGCGCAAGCAGACTTATGCTGCTAGAGCGTAGTTATCGTCGTTTGCAACTATAACTGTGTAGTAATTGATTTACGTGATTCACTACACTCACGACATGCACCAAAGGGTTCGCAATCAGCGTCGAAGCCAAGTCACCCCCATAGTATTTCCGACTACACAACACCCGGATAGTTCGTTTAACCAAACTGTCAGCGTGTTATGTAAGACGGGCCGGCATTATAGCCGGTTTACAGCAAGAATATAGCTTTATCTTGAGAACAGTTCTACTTTGCCGCCAGTACACGTTGTTTCTGACGGTTCCAGTCGCGCTCTTTCTCCGCATCCCGTTTGTCATGCTGTTTCTTACCCTTAGCCAGCGCGATTTCACATTTTACCCGGTCGTTCTTCCAATAAAGGGCGAGGGCAACACAGGTGAAACCTTTGGCCTGAACAGCACCGATCAGCCGATCGATTTCGCGCCGGTGCAGCAGCAGCTTGCGCTGTCGGGTCGGGTCCGCAATTACGTGGGTGGATGCGGTTTTCAGTGGTGTAAAATGGGCGCCAACAAGCCACGCTTCGCCGTTATGCAGAACTACATAGGAGTCCACAAGCTGGCCGCGACCTTCGCGGAGGCTTTTTACTTCCCATCCGGTGAGAGACAGTCCGGCCTCGAACTTAGTATCAATCGAATACTCATGTCGGGCTTTCTTGTTCTGGCAGATGGTATTGCCACTGGGTTTTGCTTTCTTCTTTGCCATGGGGCGGGATTATATAGAGCGTTACAGTTCAATGAAAGAGAATTGAGCGGCGAGGATGGCTTGATGCCTCTCAACAGTCAACTTTAGACAAAAACGGTTTTTTTGCCCGGAGCATGGCCGGTGTCATTGAATTGAGTGGCCAAAATATGGACAATGCCGGGCTATTTTATTATTTGAAATATCAGTCTACTTTAAGAGATTTACATGAAAGATCGCCAAAATATCCATGGATCATGGGCCAGTCGCTGGGTCTTTATTATGGCCGCGACGGGGTCAGCTGTTGGCCTGGGTAATATCTGGAAGTTCCCCTATATCGCTGGTCAGAATGGCGGCGGTGCTTTTGTTCTGGTTTATCTGTTGTTTATTCTGGCGGTGGGTGTACCGATTATGATGGCGGAGGTGCTGGTGGGACGGCGCGGACGCCAGAGTCCGATTAACTCAATGCGCGAGGTGGCGCTCGAGGCTGATCATTCGCCTAACTGGTCGATGGTTGGCTGGGTTGGCGCGCTGGCTGGTTTTCTGATTTTCTCCTTTTATTCGGTCGTTGCCGGTTGGGTGCTGGCCTATGTTGCCGCGATGGGAAATGGTGAGTTTCTCGATATCGGCAGTGAGCAGGCGGGCAAGGCTTTCAGTCGGTTGCTGGCAGATCCCCAGGCACTGTTGATCTGGCACTCGGTATTTGTGGTGCTGGTGATGGTGGTGTTGATGGGAGGCGTTAATAAAGGCCTGGAACGGGCCACTAAGATTATGATGCCGGCGCTGTTTGTCTTGTTGCTGTTGTTACTGGGGTATTCGATGACCTCGGGTTCGTTTGGCGAAGGCGTTGAGTTCCTGTTTCATTTTGACCCTTCCGAGCTGTCCTGGGATGCCGTGCTGGTGGCGTTGGGGCACTCATTCTTTACATTGTCCCTGGGGATGGGATCGATTATGGCGTATGGTTCCTATATGCCCAAGAGTGCTTCTATCGGTGGTACCGTGCTGACGATTGCCGCGTTGGATACCATTGTCGCGCTGGTGGCGGGTATGGCTATCTTTCCGATCGTCTTTGCCAACTCGCTGGATCCAGGGGCGGGTCCGGGTCTGATGTTTATTACCCTGCCGGTGGCATTTGGTCATATGCCGGGCGGACAGATTTTCGGCTTTTTGTTCTTTGTATTGGTGGCGCTGGCCGCCTGGACCTCGGCGATTTCGCTGATGGAGCCGGGTGTGGCCTGGATGGTGGAGAAGTTTGGTCTGAAACGGGGGCCGGTCTGTATCATGCTGGGGCTGCTGGTGTGGTTGCTGGGAATCGCTGCGTTGAGTTCGTTTAACTTTGGTAGTGATATCGCGTTGTTTGGTATGAATATCTTTGATTTTCTCGATTTCGTTACCGCGAATATCTTTCTGCCGCTGGGAGGGCTGTTTGTGGCAGTCTTTACCGGCTGGATTCTGCATCAGCGGATAACCCGGGATGAACTGGCGATTGTGACTCCGGCCTACTATCTGGCCTGGTCGGTTACGATCCGTTATATTGCACCGATCGCGGTTGCTGCGATCTTTATTTTCAATCTGATCGAAAAACTGGGCTGATGGCATGACACAGGTAGACCGGAGCGCGTTAGTACTTCATACAGCAGAGCAGATGTTTGATCTGGTCAATGATGTGGAGAGTTACCCGCAGTTTCTGCCCTGGTGCTCTGGAACGACGCTGATCGAGTCGACTGAAGAGACGATGCAGGCCAGTCTGAATGTTGCGAAAGCGGGACTGAAATATAGCTTTACGACCCGCAATACGCTGGAACGACCCGGAATGATCAGGATAGAGCTGGTTGAGGGGCCGTTCTCCAGTCTGTCCGGACTCTGGACCTTTAAGCCTCTGAGTGAAGAGGCCTGTAAGGTGAGTCTGAGTCTGCAGTTTGATTTTTCAGGCAAACTTACCAGCCTGGCAATGAGCAAGGTGTTTAATCAGATGGCAGCAACGATGGTTGACGCTTTTGTGAATCGCGCTGATCAGGTTTATGGTTAACGGTTTAAGGTTTAAAAATAATGGGCACGATGAAAGTTGAAGTGGCGTATGCCCTTGCGAATGAACAGAAGATTATCCCGCTGCAGGTGGCAGAGGATTGTTCTGCGTATGAGGCGGTGGTTCAGTCCCGTATTGCAGATTTTTTTCCGCAGATCGATATTGAGCATGACCCTATGGGGATTTTTGGTAAAGCGATCGCTGACCCTAAACAGCATATCCTTAAGCCGGGGCAGCGTGTGGAGATCTACCGTCCGCTGATTGCCGATCCCAAAGAGATTCGTGCCCGCCGGGCGGCTAAGGCAAAAGCGGAGCGGGAAGCGCAGAGCTGACGATCAGAGATTCAGCCTGAGTGGTGGAGGTTTAACCGCTCAGGGAGTATGAAACACCGGAGAGTATCCGGTGTTTCACTGTACCCGATCTGGTCGGTGGTTATTGCTGATTGCCACCGGGACGGAAGTCACCCGCGAATCCTGAGAGATTGCCATTGGCATCGAACAGAACCGTGAGGCGTTGTTGCGTGATTGTGCCGGTTTCACCGGACTGGTTACGGTAGATATAATCCCAGCGGTTATTGTTAAAACTGTCGGTGATCAGGGGCGTGCCCAGAACATATCGGACCTGATTCTGTGTCATTCCCGGGCGGAGGGTATCGACCATCTCCTGGGTGACCACATTGCCCTGTGGTATATCGATCTTGTAAACGCCGGGGAATTCGGAGCATCCGGCCAGTAAAATAGCGGCGATAACGCTAATAAGAATTTTTTGCATTAGTAAATGACTTCCACTTTCGCGTATAAAATCAGATAATTGAGATCGCAAGTCTAACATTCGTTGAGATAAACATCATAGAGAAAGATTATGGCACTTGAAAATCAAGAATTACGTAAAGCTGGCCTGAAGGTTACCCTGCCTCGGGTGAAAATTTATCAGATTCTTGAGAAAGCGGGCGAAGGTGATCATTTCAGTGCAGAAGATATCTACAAGCTTCTGCTGGAGCACAATGAAGATGTTGGCCTGGCAACCGTTTATCGTGTACTGACTCAGTTTGAGGCCGCGGGACTGGTTTCACGGCATCATTTTGAAGGTGGCCATTCGGTTTTTGAACTGACCCAGGATGAACAGCACGATCATATTGTCTGTGTGAAGTGCGGCAAAGTGCGTGAGTTCAGTGATCCTGCGTTGAAAAAACGTCAGGATCAGATCGCTAAGGAGCTGGGGTTTAAAATCACTGACCGGACGCTCTATCTCTACGGTGAGTGTGCCGATGGTTGCGCGAACACGAAATAGTTATCTCAGAGATATTTTCAGAGTTTTAAAAAACCGGCTATGCCGGTTTTTTACGTTTCTAACCTCTGCTGTGTTCGGGTGTCAGCTTTTAATGGCATCCAGTCCCAGCATCTCCCGGGCATGATCCAGGGAGGTTTCGGTGACATCGATACCGCCCAGCATACGTGCCACTTCGCCAACACGCTGGTTCATATTCAGGCGATCGATGCGGGTGAGGGTCTTATCCTTTACGGTTTGCTTGCTGACAAACAGATGCTGATGTCCCTGGGATGCCACCTGAGGCTGGTGGGTGACCACCAGAATCTGGTTGTTTTCACCGAGCTGGCGCAGCAACCGACCGACAACCTCAGCGATAGCACCACCGATACCGACATCGACCTCATCGAAGATCAGAGTCGGGGTGCTGGAGGTCTGCGCGGTAATCACCTGAATCGCCAGAGAGATCCGCGAAAGTTCGCCGCCAGAGGCGACTTTGTTCAGTGGACGGGGCGGCTGGCCGGCGTTGGTAGTGATCAGAAACTCAACCTCTTCCAGGCCATGGGCATTCAGCTGGTCTTTGTTATAGGGGGTGATGGAAACACTGAGTTCAGCGGCGGTCATCCCCAGACTGTGAAGTTGTTTGTTGACCTCGTTTCTGAGTGACAGGGCGGCTTTTTTGCGCGCTTTGCTGAGATTCTCTGCGCTGTCGATAAATGCCTGGCGGGCGTTCTCTGTTTCCTGATGCAGCTGTTCCAGTGCCTGATCTGACATGTTCAGACCCTCCAGCTCCTGCTGGATGTCGAGATAGAACTGTGGCAGTTGTTCGGCGGGTATGCGGTGTTTACGCGCCATATCAAATATGCTGCTGAGTCTCTCTTCAACGTCAGCCTGGCGTTTCGGGTTCAGTTCAACCCGGTCCATATAGTGGCTCATCTCCTGACAAGCCTCTTCGATCTGAATCTGAGCGCTGTTCAGCATCTCGATGGTCTGGCTGACCGAGGGTGAGGTACCCTTGATCTTGCCCAGCAGGTGTTGGCACTGGTTGAGCAGGCTTAAACAGTTAACCTCTTCAGCCTCGCTGGTGAGCTGTAAGATCTGCTGTCCGGACTGCAGGATCTCACCGGCATTGGCCAGGGTGCTTTGCTCCTCGACCAGTTTTTCATATTCCCCTTCACTGATTCCCAGTTGTTCCAGCTCTTCCGCCTGATAGCTGAGTAGCTGCAGGCGGGCGGTCTGTTCTTCACTCTGAGCTGACAGCTGCCGCAAACGGTTGTTCAGGCTTTGCCAGTTGCGGAACAGCTGACGGGTTTTGCCTGCCAGTTCACCCTTGCCGGAATAGGCATCCAGCAGGTAGCGGTGATGATCTTTTTTCAACAACCGCTGGTGTTCATGCTGACCATGAATCTCGATCAGGTATTCACCCAGTTCGCGGACTTTGTTGATCGGGCAGGGACTGCCGTTGATATAGCTTCTTGAGCGCCCTTCGGTGGTGATCACCCGGCGCAGAATGCACTCATCGTCATCCAGATCCTGGTGTCTCAGCCATTTCTGTGCGGTGGGGATATTGGAGATATCGAAGCTGGCAATAATTTCTGCCCGTTCGGCGCCCTTGCGAACAGAGCCCATATCGGCACGATCACCCAGTGTGAGTCCCAGAGCGTCGAGCATAATTGATTTACCAGCCCCGGTTTCGCCACTGACAACGGTCATGCCGTTTTCCAGCTCCAGGTCCAGTTCTTCGACAATAGCGTAGTTGCGGATGTTCAGTTGAGTCAGCATAACCATTAGTCTGTGTATTTATACAGTGGTTAATGTATAAGCCAATAATGGCTTCTGTGCAATCAATAACTACTCAGTCTGGTTAAAAAAATCTAAAAATACCCACTTGAATCCTGTTGTCATAGCCCCATATAAAAGCTCAACAGAAAACTCACATATCAGATGGTTGGAGAAAGTGATGGCAGGCGAAGATAAGTCTCAGGTTGAAGAGCAGCAGCCGGAAGCAGTAACTGAAGCGGTTGAAGAGACTGTGGGTGCTGATGCAACCGTTGACCAGGTCGCTGAAAACGTTGCCGCTGACGATGTCGATGTGGACGCGTTGCAACAGGATCTGGCTCAGGCCAGAGATCAGGTTGCGGCCCTGAAAGATCAGGAATTGCGAACCCGTGCAGAGATGCAGAATATTCGCCGTCGGGCGGAGATGGATGTAGAGAAAGCTCATAAATTTGCGCTGGAGAAGTTTGCCAATGAGCTGCTACCGGTCGTCGATAGCCTGGAGCGCGCGATTGAAGCGTCCAGCAGCGATGATGAAGCGGTGGTTGCACTGCGTGAAGGGGTTGAGATGACCCTGAATATGTTCGTTACAGGCCTGGGTAAGTTTAAGGTTGAGCAGCATAACCCTGAGGGAGAGCCGTTCAATCCAGAGCTGCACCAGGCGATGTCGATGGTACCTAATCCGGATGTTGCTGCGAACCACGTTATGGCAGTCATGCAGAAGGGTTATAGCCTCAATGGACGTCTGATTCGTCCGGCGATGGTCATTGTTTCTAAAGGCGCAGAATAAGTCAGGACTTGAAACTGATAAATCCGCACCAATATAGCTAGCAAGTTAAAAGAATTTCGCCCGTCAGAACGGGCACAGAATTACTGGAGTGATAAAAATGGGTAGAATTATTGGTATAGACCTGGGCACAACTAACTCATGTGTTGCTATTCTTGATGGCGACAAGCCCCGGGTTATTGAAAACGCTGAGGGTGATCGTACCACCCCCTCCATCATTGCTTACGCAGAAGATGGTGAGATTCTGGTAGGTCAGCCGGCGAAGCGTCAGGCCGTCACCAACCCGAACAATACCCTGTTTGCGATTAAGCGTCTGATCGGCCGTCGTTTTAAAGACGAGGTGGTTCAGAAAGATATCAAGATGGTGCCTTACAAAATTATCGAAGCTGATAACGGCGATGCCTGGGTTCAGGTTAACGATAAGAAGATGGCGGCCCCACAGGTCTCTGCAGAAATTCTGAAGAAGATGAAGAAAACTGCCGAGGACTATCTGGGTGAAGCGGTCACTGATGCGGTCATTACCGTGCCTGCTTACTTCAATGACTCCCAGCGTCAGGCAACTAAAGATGCCGGTAAAATTGCGGGTCTGAACGTTAAGCGTATCATCAACGAGCCAACGGCTGCGGCACTGGCTTATGGTATGGATAAGTCCAAGGGCGATAAAACCATCGCTGTATACGACCTGGGTGGTGGTACTTTCGATATCTCTATCATTGAAATTGCAGAAGTTGATGGCGAACATCAGTTTGAAGTACTGGCGACTAACGGTGATACCTTCCTGGGTGGTGAGGATTTTGACTCCCGTCTGATTGAGTATCTGGCCGCTGAGTTCAAGAAAGAGTCCGGTATTGATCTGCACAATGATCCACTGGCGTTGCAGCGTCTGAAAGAGGGGGCTGAGAAGGCAAAAGTTGAGCTGTCTTCTGCTCAGTCTACCGATGTTAACCTGCCTTACATCACTGCTGACGCTACCGGTCCTAAGCACCTGAATGTAAAAATCAGCCGTGCCAAGATGGAGTCGCTGGTTGAAGCGCTGGTTGATCGTTCCATGGATCCTTGCCGCATCGCACTGAAAGATGCTGATCTGTCCGCTTCTGATATCGACGAAGTCATTCTGGTAGGTGGTCAGACCCGTATGCCACTGGTGCAGCGTAAAGTAACCGAATTCTTTGGCAAAGAAGCACGTAAAGACGTTAACCCGGATGAAGCGGTTGCGATCGGTGCTTCCATCCAGGCTGCGGTGCTGTCCGGTGATGTGAAAGACGTTCTGCTGCTGGATGTTACCCCACTGAGCCTGGGTATCGAGACAATGGGTGGGGTTGCCACTCCGGTTATTGAGAAGAACACCACAATCCCGACTAAGAAGTCTCAGGTGTTCTCAACGGCCGATGACAACCAGACTGCGGTAACCATTCACGTGGTTCAGGGTGAGCGTAAACAAGCGTCTGGCAACAAATCACTGGGTCGCTTTGACCTGGCCGATATCCCGCCAGCACCCCGCGGTATGCCACAGATCGAAGTCACCTTCGATATCGATGCCAACGGTATCCTGAACGTATCTGCAAAAGATAAGGCGACTGGCAAAGAGCAGTCTATTATCATCAAAGCCTCTTCTGGTCTGAGTGATGAAGAAGTTGAACAGATGATTCAGGACGCGGAAGCCAATGCTGAAGCGGATAAGAAGTTTGAAGAGATGAGTCAGGCCCGTAACCAGGGTGATGCGATGATTCACTCCGCTAAGAAAACTCTGGAAGACGCGGGTGACAAGGCGACTGAAGAGGAAAAAACAGCGATCAACAGCGCTATCGAAGAGCTGGAAGGCGTGCTGAAAGGTGATGACAAAGAAGTGATCGAAGCCAAGACAGCTGCGTTGACCGAAGCAGTCTCTGCTGTGGCTCAGAAGATGTATGCTGAAGCAGCTCAGCAGGCTGAAGGTCAGGGCGGAGAGCAGGCCCAGGCTGAACCGGCTGACGATGCTGTTGATGCTGAGTTTGAAGAAGTTAAAGACGACGAGAAAAAGTAAGTCTCTTTAGTGAATCAGGCTTGATATGACAGCGCGGGCCGGTCCCGCGTTGTCCTGTTTTTATTCTCAGCTGATTTAAGTATTAGTTAACCGGATTGCGATACAGATTATGTCGAAGAAAGATTTTTACGATGTGTTAGGCGTTTCCAGAGACGCTTCTGACCGGGATATTAAAAAGGCGTTTCGTCGGATGGCGATGAAATACCACCCGGACCGTAATCCAGACGATAAAGCGGCCGAAGACGCCTTTAAAGAGGTGAATGAGGCTTACGAAGTTTTGTCGGATAGTCAAAAGAAAGCGGCGTATGACCAGTATGGGCATGCGGGCATCGACCAGAACGGCATGGGTGGCCATGGCGGATTTGGCGGCGGCGCTGGAGGCTTTGGTGATATCTTTGGTGACGTGTTTGGCGATATTTTTGGCCAGCAGGGGCACGGAGGCGGTCGTCGCAGCCATGTTCAACGTGGTGCTGATCTGCGTTACACCATGGATCTTAGTCTGGAAGAGGCGGTAAGAGGGTGCGAAAAAACCATCTCTGTACCGACACTGGTTCCCTGTGAAGTATGTGATGGCAGTGGTGCTAAACCTGGCACCAGTGCTAAAACCTGTGGTACCTGTGGTGGTATTGGTCAGGTGCGGATGCAACAAGGATTCTTCTCGGTACAGCAGACCTGCCCATCCTGTCATGGTGAGGGACAGGTTGTCTCCGACCCTTGTTCCAGCTGTCATGGCCAGGGGCGTAAGCAGCAAACCAAAAAACTGTCAGTCAAAATCCCTGCGGGTGTTGATACTGGTGACCGTATCCGTCTGTCGGGTGAAGGTGAAGCAGGCAGCCATGGTGGTCCATCCGGTGATCTGTTTGTTCAGGTTAATGTCCGGGATCATGCGATCTTTGAACGGGATGGAAAACATCTCTATTGTGAAGTTCCGATCAGCTTTATCGACGCGGCACTGGGGGGCGAGCTTGAGGTCCCGACACTGGAATCCCGTGTTAAACTGAAGATTCCTGCTGAAACCCAGACCGGAAAATTGTTCCGTCTGCGAGGCAAGGGGATTAAACCGGTCCGTGGCGGTGCCGTGGGCGATCTTCTGGTACGGGTGATCGTTGAAACACCGGTGAATCTGAGCGGTAAGCAGAAAGAGCTGTTGCGTGAATTTGAAGCTGCGATGGATGACCGGCAAAAACATCACGGGCCGAAGAAACATGGTTTCTTTGACAGCGTGAAGAAATTTTTTGAGGATATGACCTGATATTCTCAGGGGGCTGCATGGCAGCCCCTGCGACTTTTTGGAGTCTTACATGAGTGATTTTCCCACTCAACCGAAAGAGCTGTGGCAACTGATTCAACAGGAAGCCCGGGAGGAGATGGCCAGAGAGCCGTTTCTGGCAAGTTTCTTTCACAGCACCATTATTCGTCACCACAGCCTGTGTGAAGCGGTGAGTTATCTGTTGGCCAATAAACTCTCAGATGAGGTGATGGCCGCTATCACGATGCGCGAGCTGATCGAAGAGGCGCTCGGGGGAGACCCTGCCATCCTGGAGTGTATCTGTCAGGACATCAGCGCAGTACGCACGCGCGATCCGGCGGTTGCCAGCTTCACCACCGTCCTTCTCTACCTGAAGGGCTTTCATGCCCTGCAGGCATATCGTATTGCACACTGGATGTGGCAGCAGGGGCGTCATTCGATGGCGCTGTACCTGCAGAGCCGTGTCAGTGAAGTGTTTCAGGTGGATATCCATCCTGCGGCGCAGATCGGTTGCGGTGTGATGTTTGATCACGCCACCGGTATTGTGGTTGGCGAAACCTGCGTGATTGAAAATGACGTCTCTATTCTTCAGTCCGTGACGCTCGGTGGCACAGGAAAGCAGACCGGTGATCGCCATCCCAAGATTCGTGAAGGGGTGATGATTGCTGCCGGCGCTAAGATCTTTGGAAATATCGAAGTGGGAGCCGGGGCGAAAGTCGGCGGAGGCTCTGTGGTGCTGGAAGATGTTCCGCCCCATACGACCGTGGTCGGGGTTCCGGCAAAGATTGTGGGTCGTCCTGAGTGCGAAAAGCCCGCGTTTGATATGGATCAGAGCGTTAGTCAGCAGAAAGAGTAATGAATTAAATGACCGGCTGACGTAGATCAGCCAGTCGTCTGACCAGGTATTCAGAATGATAAGAGTTGCAGTAACCGGCGCCGCCGGGCGTATGGGTAAAACAAATATTGAAGCGATTCAGGCAGCTGAGGGCGTTAGTCTCGGTGCCGCCATTGTCGAACCAACCAGCAGTCTTATCGGTGCTGATGCCGGTGAGGTTGCCGGCGTTGGCAAACTGGGAGTGAAGCTTGTCGGCGCACTTGATGAGGTCATTGATGACTTCGATGTGCTGATTGATTTTACCGCCCCTCAGGCGACCCTGGCCAACCTTGCGCTGTGTGCAGTAAAGGGCAAAGCGATGGTGATCGGCACCACAGGATTGAGTGAAGCGGAACGTGCTGAGCTGAAGAGCTTTGGGGAGGTGATGCCTCTGGTGTTCGCTTCCAATATGAGTGTGGGTGTCAACCTCTGCTTTAAACTCCTGGCTGAAGCCGCGAAAGCGCTGGGAGACGATTATGATGTTGAGATTATTGAAGCGCATCATCATCATAAGGTCGACTCCCCATCAGGCACTGCGCTGAGTATGGGAGAGGTGGTTGCCGATGCATTAGGCCGGGATCTGCGTCAGTGTGCGGTGTATGGCCGTGAAGGTCAGGTGGGTGCCCGCACCCGGGATGAGATCGGCTTTGTCACTATTCGTGCCGGCGATGTGGTTGGCGATCACACCGTGCTGTTTGCGACCGAAGGTGAGCGGATTGAGATTACCCACAAGGCGAGTTCCCGGATGACCTTTGCCAAAGGCGCTGTGAGGGCTGCTGGCTGGCTGGCGGGTAAGGCGAACGGTTTATACGATATGCAGGATGTGCTCAGTCTGCGTGACTGATACCAACCTGCGGTGAGAAAAGACCGTCAGATGAATCAGCTGTGACAGCGGGTTCGGATGACGGTTTTTTTATTTTTAATGAATGATTAACTAAATATCCCATAATGGGGCGAACCCTGCCCCACAGAGTAGTATTTTTAATCTATATTTGATGGGATGACAGCGAACGGCTTATGGAGTGACCAGATGTCTGCCAAAAAATTTGCGACCCTGAAAGAGATGGGATTTGAAGATCCCCATGAAATTGAGAAATATACCACCCGTACAGAGAATGATATCGATGTACTGAAGGTCTATCTGCATCGTCATCATGGCGAATGGATGACCAAGAGCAAGAAATTCAAGTTTAAGCGGCGCCATACCAACGTCTCGGTCGAGGGGGGGCTGGTGCCCTATCGTGCCAGCACCGAGCCTTCGCCCTATTACCTGAAAGCGGTTGCTGAGCTTGAGCAGTTGGTGGTGGAAGAGAAGTCGGTAAAAGATAAGAAGCAGCACCTGCTGGAAGAGCTGGAACACCTGGAGAAGGTGGTGACCCGAAAAGTGGAAGATCTGCGTCGGCAGATTGAAGAGCTGTAAACAGCGTTCGATATAACGATAGACGGCTGGTGAGCAATCACTGGCCGTTTTTTTTATCAGCGGGAGTGATGGAGAGATGTATAAACTGGCGTTCTTTGTACCGCAAGACAACCTGGAAGAGGTTAAGCAGGCTCTGTTTGCGGTGGGGGCAGGCAGGATCGGCGACTATGACTGTTGCTGTTGGCAGGTAAAGGGGCTCGGTCAGTTCCGCCCGCTGCCGGGAAGTAACCCGCATATCGGCCGTCAGAATTTGCTGCAGCAGGTGGAGGAGTGGAAGGTTGAGCTGGTGTGTGAAGATCAGCTTATCCAGGCCGTAGTGAGTGCTCTGAAGCAGGCCCATCCCTATGAGGAAGTCGCTTACGATGTCTGGCAGCTGAGTGATTTATAATCATGTTTATAACTCTGAGTGTTATAAACATAATCTGTTGATAAGGGTGTTGATTAAGTATGGGTAACCGCTTAACTTTATAAGTAACGTATTGTTATTTAATAGATAAATTGTTTTGTGTTAATTCTGAGCAGGTTATTAACTGAGCAGCAGCGAACAGGGAAAATAAGTCACAAAAACTGTGGATATCATTGTGGATTAAGTATGGGTATCACTGGGGTAAGCGACGCAGACCCCGTGGCTGCGGGGATCTGCGCTATTGGTGTAATAACGCTCAGTGACTGATGCGGTTCATAAAGCCGGTAATGCCCGTCAGAACAATCTCTGATGCCATGGCGGCGAGAATCAGGCCGGTAATCTTGCTGAGAATATTCAGCCCTGTTTTGCCCAGCAGGCGCTCCACCCGGGTTGCGGCATGCAATAATATCAGCAGACAGATCAGCGCCATAAACATGCCACTGAGTCCCAGGATAACCTCTATGCCGTGCAGCTCTGAACCATATACCAGAATCGCACCGATGGTGGCGGGACCGATAATGGTGGGGATCGCCAGCGGCACAACCGAGGCATCCTCTCTGGGACCTCCAGGTACCTGAGCGTTGGTGCGTATGCCATCCTTAACCAGGCTGATGGCAGACAGAAACAGCAGTATCCCGGCACCAATGCGGAAAGAGTCGATCGTTATGCCCAACAGCTCAAACAGTGGTGAACCGAAGAAAAACAGAATCAGTGACGCCAGGGCCGCGGCCAGGACCGCTTTATTAGCAGTGCTGCGTCGCTCTGCCGGGGTGTCACTGCGGGTCAGAGAGAGGAACATAGACACCACAAAGAAGGGTGCGAAAAGGACGAAAAATTTAATCCAGGTGGTGATTAATAAAGTCATAGGTGGTTCTCATGATCCGCGCAGGATAAGCGCAGTTAAATAAAAAACGGCCTTGTGGGCCGTTATTCATAGCTGTTGCCGTGGGGTGAAAACACGGCAGGACAGGGAAGTGGTTATTTTAACACCAGCCAGAGGGCATGCAGAATACCTGGAAGGTAAAAAAACAGACAGAGCACAATATTGATAACCAGTTGCAGGCCTGCTCCGGTTTTCATAAATACTGCGATTGGGGGCAGTAATATAGCAAGAATAATAAGAATCAGTTTGTTATCCATCCTAAGTTCCTTTGTCTTAATGATTAAGATTTATCGACATACTGTCCGGGCGGTGTTTCCAGATCGACGTGATGCAGGGGAAACGCCCCCGTTTTTCGGTCTTCAAAGTAAAATCGCAAAGCGTTTCTGATGGTCTGAAATGCCAGCTCATCCCAGGGCACGCTGTCTTCAGTAAACAGCTTTACATCGGTCGTCTCATCTCCAGCAGAGAAATTCAGGTCGTCCAGTTGTGCCAGATAGATCAGTTGTACCTGGCTGACGGGGACGATAGAGGTCAGGGTGTAGAGTTGTAAATCGCTGACCCGGGCGTTGGCTTCTTCAAGGGTTTCTCTGGCGGCAGCCTGGCGGGTTGATTCACCGTTCTCCATAAAACCGGCGGGCAGTGTCCAGTAACCGACCCGGGGGTCTATGGCACGTTTACACAACAGCACCTTATCCTCATACACCGGCAGACACCCGGCGATGATTTTGGGGTTCAGATAGTGAATTTCGCCACACTCATTGCAGATGTGCCGGGGACGGTTATCGCCTGCGGGTATTTCGAATCGAACGGTCGATCCGCACAGATTGCAGTAGTTCATAGCGTGTCCTTCGGTAGTCTTCCTGGTCCGTAAATCGATTAAGTGGAGTGGGCTTAACTGGTTAGCACTTACTTTAATCTAATAGTTGCCGTTGGCTCAAATATTCAATTCATTATCGGTTAACTATTTTCTGCAATTGTCTGACGGTGAGTATCGTCATCTGTTGAATTTGTCTATGCGTCGAATTGTCTCATGCGTCATTAGGTCACATCCCCGGTGGCCAAACTCTGGTTAATATCAGCGGGTTTATTTCACCGGGAAAAGCAGGATGCGAGCACTCATCGTTTTTGTGTTATGGATGCCAGCCTTTATGGTTCAGGCGGATCTCTATTGGCAGCCCGTGCCAGGCAGGGGCGGCGCTCATGGCGGCGCAGCAAAGATGTTTAAACTGGCTGAGCAGATCCCGGATGCAAAGCGCACGGTAGCGCTGCTGCACTCCGACCTGCAACGCAACCCACTGGAGGTTGATAAGGGCCTTTATCGGGTAAAGGGTAGCGGTAAAAACAACTACCATGCACTGGTGGCCCGGGAGGAGGGAAGCGATTATCGGCATCTGGCGGTGCGTTATCTTTACTTCAATGGAAAGCCTGTGGACAGCTCCCCCTCTGATCTGCTGGCCGAATCCCTGGGGGAGCTGGAGATTGTTCCAGATCCTCTGCCCCGGGAACACTGGCGATATACCAGTGATAAACCCTACCGCTTTAGGGTGCAGTTTAACGGTAAGCCACTGCCTGAGCAGCCGGTACTGGTGATGACGGAAACGGGCAGTACCGAGATTCTGCACAGCGACAGTGATGGCGTGCTGAAGCTTGTTATCCCTGATGATTTTGCCACGGTTGTTCCGGGTGCCCGGAAAAACCCGCCAGGCGAGCTGCGAATATTCAGTGAGGTTGACCGCGAAGGGATCAACTATCAGAGCTCTCTGAGTATGAGTTATTACGTTAACCCTTCCCATTGGAAAAGTGCCAGCCTGGGAGCGATGGCAGCCCTTGGCGGGCTGCTGTTTGGACTATGGTTGAACCGTCGTCTGCCTGCTCATAGCCGGAGGAAGAAAAGATGTGTGCAAATCTGACCCTGGTGCGCCGCTCTGTTCAGTTACTGATGTTTGTGTTTCTGGTATATGGTTCGGTGGTGATCGGTTTCTATGCCGCCGATAAAATTTCCGGGGCGCTGCCCGCCCTGAGTTGTGCTTACGATTCGATGAATGCCGACTACTGTGCGCTGATCCCGTTACAGCATCAACTGCACCACCGTCTTGGAGCCGCGGCAGATGCCGGGAACTGGTTTATGTTTCTGATGCCTTTCCTGACTACCGTAGGCACTTTCCTGCTGCTGTTTGTTTTCCTCAATAAAGCCTTTTGTGGCTGGGTTTGTCCGCTGGGCTTTTTTCAGGAAGTGATGCAACTGATCGGCCAGAAGCTTGGGTTGCGCCGGGTAGATAGCCTGACTCATGGAGCCGTGGATAAGATCCGGCCGGTGAAGTGGCTGATGCTGGGGGGCTTGGTGTTGGTTCTGCCGGCACTGACCAGTCTGGGATTTCTCAGTGATGAGTGGGGCGATCCGTTTTGTCAGATCTGCCCCAGCCGGATTATGACCACCCTGCTGACCGGCTCCAATGAACAGTTGTTTGTCGATACCTCCAGTCCCAGCTATATGGCCCTTTCCATCACCGGCGATTTTCTCTTTGGTTTGATGGTGGCGCTGGCGTTGACGATGCGACAACCGTTCTGCCGTATCTGTCCAATGCTGGCGCTGCACGCCGTCTTCAGAAAAGTGGGGTTAGCTCGTCTGGTGAAGCAGGGCAGCTCCCGTTGCGAAAAATGTGGTCTGTGCGCTGAGGCGTGCCCGATGGATATCCGTGAACTGCAGAGTGAATTTAATGCGGTTGCCAGGCCAAAGGATATTACTCTGGCTGATTGTACCCTGTGTGGCCGCTGCGTTGAGTTTTGTCCCGATAAGGATGTATTACAGTTACGCTATCTTAACGTGCCAGTGTTCAGTTCCAGCCCGGCGTATTTTAAACGGCGCAAGAAAGCTCAGACACAGTGGGACAGCGTTAAGCTGATCGGCTTTAGCAAAGCGGAAAAAGAGAAAGTATGAGTGTTGAACTACTGGGGTTGGAACTGACTGCAGCGGTATTGACCGCCTTTCTGATCGGTCTTAGTTTTGGTAGCGGCCCTTGTAATATCAGTTGTCTGCCCTATCTGGGGCCGGTACTGCTGGGGCCGGCGGCGCAACAACCGTTTCATGCAGTTCTGTTGCCGTTTATGAGCGGCAGGCTCGCCGGGTATCTGCTGTTGGGAACTCTCGCAGCGGCGAGTGGCAGTGTGCTGCAACACTATCTGAAACATCCGTTACTGCCCTGGGCCATCGCCGGGGTGACTTTCTGGCTGGCGTTGCGGATGTTGTTTCAAAGTCGTAAGCCGGTCTGTTCGGTTGCTATGGCGCAGAGTGACGGGCGACAAACGAGTGATCAGCGCTCCTCCGCTGTCAAACTGATCGCCACGGATGCTGTGGCGACGGAAAAGAATCGTTTGCAGCTGGCCTTACTGGGGTTCTCTCTGGCATTGAACCCCTGTGTGCCGCTGCTGGGGTTGCTGGCTGCTGCAGCACAGAGTGCAGACCCATTATGGGGGGCTTCGGTAGCGCTGAGTTTTGGTCTGGGGGCTATCGTTATTCCCACTCTGCTGGTGCGCTACGGCTTTGCTCTGCTGGGGCAGGAGTTGCAGCGGCAACTGGCAATGTGGCAGCAGGCCCTGACCCGCACCGGCGCTGTTATGTTGATATTAGTCGCGGTGAACACCGCTTTAAGGGGCGTTTAACTATGTTGTGGATTGAAAAGGGTGGTCCGGTTATCTGGATTCTGGTCGCGTATTCTGTGCTGGGTCTGACGATTATTGCCAGCCGCTATCTGCAACTTCTGTTTACCCGTCGAAGTGACCTGACTATTTCGCCGCAAAGATGGCATGCCGGTGCAGAGAAAAGAATTGTTGATCAGCTACGTTCTGTGTTGCGGGTACAGGGTCATAGCCCTGAACTGCGTGCCACCGCGGCCCATCTGATTCAGGCCGAGATGAAGCCCTTTGAGTCGGGGCTGAAAACCGTCGCGGTCTTGGCCAATACGGCTCCTCTGCTGGGGCTGTTGGGGACGATAACCGGGATGATCAAGGCGTTTCAGGTGATTGAGGATGCCGGTGGTAAAGTGGATGCGATGGCGCTGGCCGGGGGGATCTGGGAAGCGATGCTCACCACTGGTGTGGGGTTGTCTGTGGCGATACCGCTGTTGATTTTGCTGCACTTTCTGGAGTCTGCTTTAGGCCGTTATCACTGGCATCTGCATCAGGCTGCGGCGCTGGTGCTGAATCGCTCTGAGAGCGTTGATATTGCAGACGATGAGGAGCTGGAAGAGTGGGAGAGTGTTGCGGATGTCCTATAAGTCCCCTGCCCATAGTCTGATTACGCTCAACCTGACACCACTGATCGATATTGTATTTTTGCTGCTGGTGTTCTTTATGCTGACCGCTCATTTTGTGGATGAAAAACAGATTGAACTGACGCTCCCGGAAGCGTCCAGTGCCGAGGAGGTTAAAGAAGCGGAGCCGGTGGTGGTGATGATCGATGCAGCGGGCACATTCTATATCAATTCAGAAGTGGTTCATGGGCAACTGCTGGAATCACGTTTACAGAGTCTGTTCAGCGATCACCCGGAACGACTGCTGCGTGTTAAAGCGGATAGTCAGGTCTCTTTTAACCGGGTGGTGAAGCTGCTGGATGCCGCCCGCTTGCTACACATTAATAACCTTGAAATCGCCACCCGGGAAGAATGAGTCTGAAGCCTGAGCCACCTCGCCGTGCTGGCGGTTTTCTGTTAGCGGGTTTGATACTGTCCGGTGGGGTGCATGCTGTTATCTGGCAGCAATTACAACAGCCGGAGTTGAGTGTTGCTGCGGCCCTGCCTATCAGTTATCAGCCGGTAACGTTAGCCGCTGCGGTGCCCCAGCCAACAGTCTCTGAACCTCAGCCTCAGGAAACAGTCCCACCTGTAGAGCCCAGGCCAGAACCTAAGCCAAAGCCAAAGCCCAAGCCCAAGCCCAAACCGAAGCCCAAACCGAAGCCCAAACCGAAGCCCAAACCGAAGCCAGAACCGAAGCCAGAACCGAAGCCAGAACCTGTCCCCGGGCCTGAGCCACACAAAGAGCAGCCCGCGGTGCCCATAAACAACCCGGTTAGCAGCACGCAACCGGTCGCTCCGGTGATCAGTGCTGAGCAGCAATATCAGCGTTTTCTGGCCTTGCTGGTACAGCGTATCGACCAGCATAAGCGCTACCCCAGGCGGGCACAGTCCCGGGGTATTGAGGGGCGGGTGAGCTTCAAACTATCACTGGATCGCCATGGCGCACTGGAGAGCTTTGAGTGGCTGGAGGGTAACCGGCTGTTTTATAAGGCAACACTGGATGCGATTAAACGATCACTGCCGCTGCCCCTGCCGGAGGGGCAGGGGGCATTCAGTTATCGATTGGCACTGGAATATAAGCTGCTGTAATTGAGGATAGCCAATAGAACGGGACAGGTTACCCGGACTCCTGGTTGCTCTCATTGATCTTTTTCATACGGTAAGCCAGTCGGGAACGGGTTAGCCCCAGGAGTCGTGCGGCTGCTGACAAATTGCCGTCTGCCTGAGCGACCGCTTCGCTGACCAGCCTGGCTTCCAGTTTATCGAGTGACGGGCCGGCAGCGTTAGCCGGGGCGAAACGGCGAAACTGTTCCAGCGCCGACTCTTCGCTTTCCGGACTTAATTCGCCCTCGCTACTGATGGTGAAGAGCAACGCCCGGGTGGTTTCTTCATCCCGGAACAGGTGAGACAGGTCGATGAGTGAATGATCCTCGGCGGCGATCACCCCCCGCTCGACAAGATTCTGCAGCTCACGAATATTGCCGGGAAAACGGTAGTTCAGCAGTGCCCGCATCGCTTTCAGGGTAAAGCCACGTATGCTTCGCCCATGTTGCAGGTTGTAGTGTTCAAGAAAGTGGGACAGCAACAGCGGAATATCATCTCGCCGCTCCCGCAATGGCGGTAACAGTATCGGGAATACATTCAGGCGGAAAAACAGATCCTCGCGGAACTCTCCTTTGGTGACCGCATCCCTCAGTTCGACGTTGGTGGCGGCGACCACCCGGACATCGACGCTGATCAGACTGGTCCCACCGACCCGTTCCAACACCCCCTCCTGCAGTACCCGAAGCAGTTTGCCCTGGGAGCTGGGGCTGAGTGTACCGATCTCATCAAGAAACAGGGTGCCACCGTGGGCGCGCTCGAAGCGCCCTGGGCGGGATGTTGTGGCTCCGGTAAAAGCCCCCCGGTCAACACCGAATAGTTCTGACTCGATCAGGGTGTCGGGAATAGCCGCGCAGTTTATCGCGATAAAAGGTTCATCTTTACGGCTGCCGATCTCATGCAGCATACGGGCAAACAGCTCTTTACCCACCCCCGATTCACCGGTAAATAATACCGTGGCCCGGGTGCTGGCGACCCGTTTGAGCATATGACAGGCGGCGATAAAGGCGGAAGAGATACCGATTAACTGTCGATCTCCCAGAACCGGCAGGTCCGTACCTGGCACCGGCAGCGGTGCCGCCGCCGGAAGATTGCCTGAGCTTAAACCGGCATTATTCTGACTGACAAAATCTTCAGCATTCAGATAACGCAGATCCTCTTCGACATCGCCCCATAGTTCTATAGTTCTGCCGATCACCCGGCAGGTGGCATGGCCCATTGAGCGGCACTCGACCTCGCGGAATACGGTCAGTCGTCCCAGCAGTGTGGTCACGTAACCCATGGCATAACCCAGCTGCATCCAGCACGCCGGTTCGGTACCGATACCATAGGCGGCGATATGTTCATCATCTTCACTGGAGTGGTGCCAGAGAAACTCGCCATCATAGGTTCCCTGATGGGGGTCGAACTCAAAATGGATGGTTTCCACCTGCACCACGCCCTCCAGAGAGTGCAGTTGCGTGCCAGCAAAGAAGATCGCTTCCGGATCAGCATCGGGCCAGCGTTCGCGCACCAGCTGTGCATCCCGGACGCCGGAGCTGTAGCCCGACCGGGTCAGCAGTCCCCGTGCCCGCTCAATCCCCAGTCGTTCAATCAGTTCACGGCGCAGGCTGCCCAGGGACGAGTTGTGCATCAGCACCATCCGCTGGCCATCCAGCCAGATACGTCCGTCTTTGGGGGAGAAGTGCAGATATTCAGACAGCTGGCCAAAATTCAGGCCTGAATCTTCAGTGAGATTGTCGCTGTCACCTGCGGGCAGCTCGTGAGTTTGTGACAAACCGTTCGGATCAGGGATGGGCATCGGCTTTACTCATGTTTATTGTAATTTTTAACAAAAATATTAAGTCGTTTTGCTGTGTTTAACAATCTTATCAATTGTTGAGTGGACAAATAATTTTTGTGCGCTGCAATTAGCTAAAGAAAAATTGTTCTGTGAAAACCTTCTCTTTTTAACTGTTCAGTCGATGTTGCGTTGCAATAAACAGTGTTGTTGTGACATCTGGCACAGCGGTTGCTCTATCAGATTAACAATAAAAAAAGTTCATCCCATCTGTATTGGGGCGGACAACACGCTGGAGGTTCTATTGTGTCAATTGTAGAAGGTGATTCAGGTCTGTTGGATCCATCCCTCTGGGAGGGTCGGATATTCGATGGTAGCTGGAAGGTTGCGCAGGGAGGTAGTGTCGTCGTCACTGAACCGGCCACCGGGGAAGCACTGACCCGTACCGGTATGGGCGATGCCTCAGATATCGCCATAGCGGCGCGAAGTGCTGCTGAGGCTCAGGCTGAGTGGGTGAAAATGTCCTGTCGTGAACGGGCCGATATCTTTTTTCGTGCGGCTGAGGCTCTGCAACAGGATTTCAATGCCGCAAAAGACTGGATCGCCCGGGAAACCGGCGGCATCTTTGCCAAGGGCGAGCATGAGGTGCGCGAGGCTGTGGTGATTCTGCGGCGTTCGGCGGCGATGCTGCTTGATCCGGATCATGGCCTGGTGCTGCCTTCGGCGTCGGGCACTCTATCTTATGCCAAGCGCCAACCCTTAGGGGTTATCGGTGTCATCTCACCGTTTAATTTTCCGCTGATACTGTCTATTCGTGCTGTCGCCCCTGCGTTGGCGGCGGGGAATGCTGTGGTGCTCAAGCCTGATCCTCGTACGCCGGTCAGCGGTGGTTTTATCATCGCCCGGGCGCTGGAACAGGCAGGGCTGCCAAAAGGCCTTCTGCACGTGATTCCTGGGGGGGCGGATGCCGGTGAAGCGCTGTGTACTGATCCCCATGTGCGCATGATCGCCTTTACCGGATCCACTCCGGTTGGCCGCAGAATCGGTGAGCTGGCCGGACGCCATCTGAAAAAAGTGATGCTGGAGCTGGGGGGGAAAAGCCCGCTGATCATCACCGAGGATGTCGATCTTGATCTGGCCGCCAGCAATGCAGCCTGGGGCGCCTGGTTCCATCAGGGGCAGATCTGCATGGCATCGGGACGGATCATTGTTCATGAATCGATTGCAGCGCAATTGACAGAACGGCTGGTGGCTAAAGCTGCTCACCTGCCTTTTGGCAATCCAACCGATGGTAACGTGGCCATGGGACCGATTATCAACCGTGCTCAGTTGGAGCGGGTTGACGCCATCGTCAAAGAGAGTGTGGCTGCCGGAGCAATCCTGGAAGCGGGTGGCGAGTGCGAAGGACCCTATTATCAGCCGACAGTTCTGTCGGGCGTCAAACCGGGGATGCGCGCCTATAGCGAGGAGTTCTTTGGTCCGGTTGCCAGCATCATTACCTATCGCGACGACGAGGAAGCGATCCGTATCGCCAATGATACTGAGTATGGTCTGGCCGCAGCGGTGATCTGTCGCTCAGTCGGTCGGGCGACAGCGATCGGCGAGCGTCTGCACGCCGGCATGGTGCATATCAATGATCAGACCGTGAATGATGAGTGCATCAATCCCTTTGGTGGTCGCGGCGCTTCCGGCAATGGTGGCAGCATCGGCGGACCGGCTGACTGGGATGAGTTCTGCCAGTGGCAGTGGGTTACCGTGAAAGATACCCCGCCGGCCTATCCATTCTGAGGTGTTCTGATCGATTAACCAATATTTTTTGCAGCGCTGCCGACGATCAGTCTCTCAGCCGCATAACAACGTTTAATTCAAAGCGAAGGAATAAAATATGAATAACAACTCCCGCTTAAAATCCTTGCCCCTGACAAGAACGTCATTAAAGCCCCTGACGGTTGCCATTTCACTGGCAACGGTTCTATGCGTTCCAGAGGCACTGGCGTATAAAATTGATACCGGTAATCCTGATATCAGACTGCGCTGGGATAACACCTTTAAATACAGTGCGGCATTCAGGGTGGAAGACAAGTCAGACTCTCTGCTGGCCGATGTTAACTATGATGATGGTGACCGCAACTTCGATAAAGGGCTAATATCCAACAGACTCGACTGGCTGACCGAACTGGATGCCCGTTATAAAGATTATGGAGTAAGGGTGAGTGGCGCTGCCTGGTATGACTCGGTGTATAACCAGAGCAACGATAACGACTCGCCGTTTACCAATAATGCCACCAGCGTCAAAAACAACAAGTTCACCGACGAAACCCGCGATGTGCATGGACGTAAGGCCGAGCTGCTGGATGCGTTTGTCTACGGTAACTTTGACCTCGGTGATATGCGCAGCAACCTGCGTCTGGGACGCCACTCACTGGTATACGGTGAAACGCTTTTCTTTGGTGCCAACGGTATCGCTGATGCTCAGGGCCCCATCGATCTGATCAAACTGTTAAGCGTACCGAGCACACAGTTTAAAGAGGTGTTGCGGCCGGTTAACCAGTTGTCTGGCACCTTGCAGATCAGTCCGGAACTGTCTTTGGGCGGTTACTACCAGTTCGGCTGGGAAGAGACCCGTCTGCCGGGTGTCGGCAGCTATCTGTCCAATATTGACTGGGCCGGTCCCGGTACTGAATCACTGATCGCCGGTCCCGGGGTTGTCTGGAATCATATCTCAGATGTCGAACCGGATGATTCCGGTCAGGGTGGTCTGAAACTGCGTATCGCCCCGGAAGAGAGTGATTTTGAGTATGGTCTTTACTATGCCCGCTATCACGCCAAGACGCCGTCGGGCTTCTATTTTGACCCGGTCGGGGGGACTATCCGCACCGTCTATGGTCAGGATATTGACACCTTTGGCGCCAGTGCGACTACCTCCATTGGTCAGCTGAATATCGCGGCGGAAGCATCGATGCGCACTAACGCCCCGCTCAACAGTGATCCGCAGATCTCCGTCGGCCAGACCGCCGATAACGATAACAACATTCTTTATGCGGTGGGTAAGACCGCCCATGCCAACCTTTCCGGTATCTATGTATTGCAGCCAAGTTCCCTATGGGATGGCGGTGCATTGCTGGGTGAGCTGGCGTGGAACCGGGTGGTGTCGGTCGATAAGAATCCGAATGCGCTGGATCCTAACAGTACCCGCGACGCCTGGGCGATGCGGATGATCTTTTCGCCAGCCTACTTTCAGGTATTGCCAGGTCTGGATGTCGAAGTGCCTGTCGGCCTTGGATACAACTTTGCCGGGCGTTCCGGCGCGGTTGCCAATATGAATGGTGGTGCCTCTTACGGCGGTGATTTCTCTCTGGGGGTTAACGGAACCTACCAGAACACCTGGAAACTGGGAGCCAGTTATGTGCGTTTTCTCGGCGACGAGTTCAGCTTCGTAACGCCGCAGAACAACCCGGCTCCGGCGCTTTCATTTAAACAGACCCGTGCCGACCGGGATTTTGTGTCGCTGTATATTCAGCGCAGTTTCTAACCGAATTCAGTGGAGATAAAAATAATGAAAAATACACTTAAAGCACTGGTGACAGGGGTTGCTCTGGCACTGACCTCACAACTCTCGCTGGCCGCTGTTGATGCCCAGACGGCAGCACAACTTAACACTACGCTGACGCCACTGGGGGCGGAAAAATCAGGCAATGCTGCGGGCACCATTCCCGAGTGGAAAGGTGGCTATACCACCGTGGCGGCCGGTTATAAAAGTGGTGAGGTACGTCCTGATCCATTTGCCAGTGATAAACCGCTGTTTACCATTACAGCTGCAAATCTGGCGCAATACAGTGATCAGTTGAGTGATGGCGTCAAAGCCCTGTTTGCCAAAAATCCTGATTTTCGCATGAATATCTATCCCACCCATCGTTCGGCAGCGGCACCTGAATGGGTTTATAGCAATACCGAAAAGAATGCCACCCGCGCGGAACTGGCAGCGGATGAAACCTCCGTCAGTGGTGCTTATGGTGGCATCCCGTTCCCGATTCCAAAAACCGGTGCCGAGGTGATGTGGAATCATCGCTTAGGCTGGTCGGGAGAATCGGTCGAGTATGCGATGAAAACCTATATTGTGACTGCCGATGGGCATCGCTCGCTGGCCAGTGAAGGTGATGAGTTGATGCAGTTTCCTTACTATTACAAGGAGGGGGACGCTGCCGACTATAGCGGTGTAAACCAGTTAGGGCGTTTTATTGTGACCGGTCCGGCGTCTAAGGCCGGCGAAGCAATCCTGGTTCATGACCCGTCAATCGCCGGGAAAAAACGCGCTATCTGGCAGTATCTGGTGGGGCAGCGCCGGGTGCGTAAAGCGCCATCTGTTGCCTATGATACTCCCGATTTCGTCACCTCGGGGGTCGGCTTGTTTGATGAGGCCTTTATGATGTTTGGCCCTATTGATCGCCATCACTATAAGTTGCTGGGCAAAAAAGAGCTCTTTATCCCTTACAACAATAACCGTGCCGCGCAGGTGAGTATTGATGAGCTGATGGGTGAGCATTTTCTCAATCCGGAGAATGTCCGCTGGGAACTGCATCGGGTCTGGGTGGTAGATGCTGAACTGAAAGACGGCATGCGTCACACCGTACCGAAGCGTACCTATTATGTCGACGAAGACAGCTGGAAAATTGTCCTGTTTGATGGCTGGGATGCTAAAGGTGATCTGTGGCGCATGAACTACTCACTGACCTATCTGGTGCCCGAACTGCCAGCATTGGTGACTAATGTGATGTGGGGGGGGTATGACCTGCAAACCGGCGCGTACTATCTGAACGCTGCCATGAATGGTGGTACCCCACATTACCGGGTGCGTGAACCGATATCTGAAGGCACCTGGAGTCCGGTAGAACTGGCCAACCAGGGGGCTCGCTAATATCTCGCAATCCGTATTTGATCGTTGCCTGACGGCTGCTGTAAACCACAGCAGCTGATCTCAGGCGATGATCAGGAGTTTTCTGATGGTCGTATTTTCCAATTCAACATTAAGAAACCGGCTGGCGGGAGGTTGCCTGCTGTTGCTGATGGCCGGGCAAAGCTGGACCGCTGTGGCTGCCGCTGAAACCGGATTTACTGCGCTGGACAAGCCGGCACAGATCACTGCTCAGTCAGTGCATAAAACCATATTGTCGGTTGCACGGGCGGGTCAGCGGCTGGTGGCTGTGGGTGAAGAGGGCATTATTCTGTTATCGGACGATAACGGTCAGCACTGGAATCAGATCGTGTCGCCGGTGTCTGCCGCGCTAACTGAGGTGCAGTTTGTCGACTCCCGTCATGGCTGGATTGTCGGCCACTATGGCGTGGTGCTGGCGACCACGGATGGCGGTGAAACCTGGCAAAAACAACTGGATGGGATTCAGGCGGCACAGTTATTGTTAGCGGATGTTCAGCTGCGCGGTGGCGATGAGCGTGAGCTGCGTGAAGCGCGCCGCTTAATCGATGATGGCCCTGATAAACCCTTTCTCAATCTGCATTTCACTGATGCCCTCAACGGCTTTGTTTTCGGTGCCTACAACCTCATCTATCGTACCCATGATGGTGGTCAGAGCTGGCAGCCGTGGCTGAGTCGGGTTGATAACCCGATGGGGCTGCATCTGTATGGTATGGCCGAGGCGGATGGGGTGCTGATGATGGCCGGAGAGCAGGGGACTCTGCTGCGTTCCCGTGATGCCGGAGAACATTTTGAAGCGCTCGACTCGCCTTATGATGGCAGCTTTTTCGGTATTATCGCTGAGCCGGATGGGGCGTTTGTCGTCTATGGCCTGCGGGGGCACCTGTTCCGTTCAGTCGACAATGGTGACAGCTGGACTCAGCTTGATACCCGGGAAGAGGTTGCACTCAGTGCGGCGTCGATGCTGGCGGATGGGCGGCTGCTGGTGGTGAGTCAGAGTGGCTCGCTGCTGGTTAACCGGAATGACAGCGGTTTTGCGCCGGTAGCGGATCTGCCAGCGTTGCCGTTAGCGGATGTTGTTCAGTCGGCTGACGGGGCGGCCATTGTTGCCAGTCTGGCCGGTGTTCATCGATTTGATCTGCCCGGGCGTATTGCCAGGGATAGTACGTCCGGCAGTGTGAAGGAATAGCGTTGTGAATAGTGCGAATAATATAAAAACCGCTGCAGCGAGCTCGCAGCCGGAAGCGTTCGATCCCCATTCCGGATCGTTTATTGAGCGACTGGTGTTTAATCAGCGCCGGCTGGTGTTGGTATTTTGCCTGATCATCAGTATCGGGCTGGGCTGGCAGGCATCTCAGTTGGGACTGAATGCCAGCTTTGAAAAGATGATCCCCACCGGACATCCGTTTATTACCAATTTTCTTGCCAACCGTTCCAGTCTGGCCGGGCTGGGGAACTCTCTGCGGGTTGCTGTCGGTGTTAAACAGGGGACTATCTACGATCAGCAGTATCTGCAAACACTGCAGCAGATCAATGATGAACTCTACCTGTTGCCAGGGGTTGATCGTCCCTATCTGAAGTCGCTGTGGACCCCCAGTACCCGCTGGATCGCCGTCACCGAAGAGGGCATGGATGGCGGTACGGTGATTCCTGGTAATTTTGATGGTTCTGCCGCGAGTCTGGAACAGGTTCGCCTGAATGTGCAGCGCTCCGGTGAGATCGGCCAGCTGGTGTCAGCTAATTTCCGCTCCAGTATTGTCTATGTGCCGTTGCTGGATAAAGATCCTCGCACCGGCGAACCCCTGGATTACGGTCAACTGTCCCGTCAACTGGAGCAGATCAGAACCAGGTACCAGAGCGATAATATTGAGATTCATATCACCGGTTTTGCCAAGATTGTCGGTGATCTGATCGAAGGGATGCAGCAGGTTCTGGTGTTTTTCGTACTGGCGGTGGCGATTGCCACAGCGGTACTGTTTGCCTATACCCGCTGCCTGCGTAGCTCGCTGCTGGTGATGGGGTGCTCCCTGATCGGGGTGCTATGGCAACTGGGAATGCTGCAGCTGTTTGGCTTCGATCTGAACCCCTATTCGATCCTTGTACCGTTTCTGGTCTTTGCCATCGGTATCAGCCATGGTGCGCAGAAGATGAACGGCGTGATGCGCGATATTGGTAGTGGTATGGCGCCCTATGTGGCCACCCGCAATACCTTCCGTCGTCTGTTCCGCACCGGTATCGCGGCGCTGATTACCGATGCCTTTGGCTTTGCCGTTTTGCTGGTGATCGATATCGGTGTGATCCGCGAGCTGGCGATTGCGGCCAGTCTGGGGGTGGCGGTGCTGATTATCAGTAATCTGGTGCTGTTGCCGGTACTGCTCTCCTATATCGGTGTCACACCTAAGGCAGCTGCGCGCTCGGTTGAGCATGACTGCGTTGGTGCTGGTGATGACGGCAGTGATCGTGAAATTCATCAGGTACTGCCCGGACGGTTGTGGAAATTCTTTGCCCTGTTTACTGAGCGTAAATGGGCGTTGACAGCGTTGACGGTGGCGGCCGGACTGGCGGTGTTTGGTTCGGTGGTCGGCAGCCGCTTACAGATCGGTGATCTGGAACCGGGGGCGCCTGAGTTGCGGGCAGATTCCCGTTATAACCTGGATACCGCCTTTATGGCCGATAACTATGCCGCCAGTTCCGATATCTTCGTGGTGATGGTGAAAACCGCCGTGGATAGCTGTACCCATTACTCAGTCTTGTCGAAGGTCCGTGAGCTGACCGGGCAGCTGGAACGGCTGCCCGGTGTTGAATCGACCAACTCAATGGCGCGGCTCTCCCGCTATGCGATGGTGGGCTACAACGAGGGCAACTTTAAATGGCTGGAGTTGATTCCCAACAATGCAGCGCTGGGAGCGGTGCAGGCTCGGGCACCACGGGAGCTGTTTAATGCGGATTGCAGTTTGTTATCAGTATATGTCTATCTCAAGGATCATAAGGCCGCGACGCTTAACAGTGTGGTTGAAGTCGCGCAGACATTTGCCGCTGATAACAGCGATGATGAGGCTCGCTTCATGCTGGCAGCGGGCAACTCCGGTATTGAAGCGGCTACCAATATCGTGGTGAAAAAAGCGATGAATCAGATGATGTACATGGTCTACGGTGCGGTGATTATTCTCTGCTGGATCACCTTCCGCACCTGGCGTGGTGTCGTGGCGGCGGTGTTGCCACTGATGCTGACCTCGGTGATGTGTCAGGCGCTGATGGTCAAACTGGGAATCGGCGTTAAGGTGGCGATTCTGCCGGTGATTGCGCTGGGGGTGGGGATCGGTGTGGATTACGCGCTGTATGTTCTGTCTGTGTTACTGATGGGACTGCGCTTCGGCATGACGGTCACCCAGGCTTATCAGCTGGCGTTGCGTCAGACCGGTCGGATCGTGATGCTGACCGGGGCAACCCTGGCGGTGGGGGTGGCTACCTGGGTGTTTTCCCCGATCCTTTTTCAGGCGGATATGGGGATCCTGCTAGCCTTTATGTTCCTGTTTAACATGCTGGGAGCGTTGATTCTGTTGCCGGCGCTGGCGCATTTCCTGTTTGGTTCTACGGTGCTTGCTCCGCCTGTTAGCAGCAGTGCGCCAGGGCAGAAGCACAATAGTCATGATCCGGATGGTCTCAAAAGCCAGCCTTTAACTGAGGAAAACAGCCATGCTTGATCCGCAGATAAAAGGCATTTTGGAACAGGCGATAGCTGCCGGTGCGCCGGACTTTGCTGATCTGCCCCCCGCGGTTGGCCGTGAGGTTTACAGCCAGATACTGGCGGCCACCGATGTTGCCGTCGCTGACGGGGTGAATATTTCTGATCTGAGCATACCCGGCCCCGGCGGTGAACTGGCGTTGCGGTGTTACCGTCCGGAGGGACAGGATCAACTGGCTGGCGCGGTGCTCTATCTGCACGGTGGCGGTTTTGTGGTGGGCTGCCCCCGGGATTATGACGGTGTTGTCAGTCAGCTAAGCCGGTTGTCCGGCTGTCTGATTGTGCAGGTGGATTACCGTCTGGCACCGGAGCACCCCTACCCGGCGGCCGTCGAAGATAGTTACGCAGCACTCTGCTGGCTGGCAGATGCAGCGTCGGAGCTGGGGGTTGCACCCGGACAGATTGCGTTGGCCGGTGATAGCGCTGGTGCAAATCTGGCCGCGGTCTGTGCGTTGCTGGCACGGGATCATGCAGGTCCCTCAGTCCGCCAGCAAACCCTTATTTACCCCACTGCATCGGGCCCCGATACCGGGTATGACTCTTATGAAAAATATGGTGAGGGCTATACGCTGACCAACCGCAGTATGGTCTATTTTATGGAGCATTATCTGGCAGGCAGTGTTGAGCCGGTGGATTTTCGGCTTGCACCGCTGGAAGCTGAAAAACTATCAGATTTGCCCCCGACTCTGATTCAGGTGGCGGGGTTTGATCCGCTGCGGGATGAAGGTATGGCGTACGCTGAGGCACTGAAACAAGCGGGTAACTCCGTCAACCTGACTGAGTATCCGCAGCTGGTGCACGGTTATATCAGCATGTCCGGTGCGGTGGCTGCAGCGGGGCGTGCGGTTGATGAAGTGGCGACCGTCTGGCGGCAGGTTTTTAGTTCTGTTGCGTAAACCGAGATAATAATAACAGGAGAAATTTATGAAGATTCAAGCGGCTGTAGCCCGAACTGTACATGGGCCACTGACTCTGGAAGGTCTGGAACTTGAGGAACCACGGGCGGATGAAATTCTGGTGCGCGTGGTGGCGACCGGTGTCTGTCATACCGATATCGTGGTGCGCGATGGCATGCTGCCAACGCCGATGCCTGTGGTATTGGGACATGAGGGGGCCGGTGTGGTTGAAAAGGTGGGAGCCAGTGTGACCAAAGTGGCTCCGGGTGACCATGTGGTGATGACCTATAACTCCTGTGGCGGCTGCCCCAGCTGTGAGGAACATGCCCCCAGTTACTGCCATGAGTTTTTCCCCCGCAATTTTTTTGCTACCCGGGAGGATGGCACGACGGCGCTGTCAAAAGAGGGCGAGGTGATCCAGAGTAACTTCTTCGGTCAGTCCTCGTTTGCCACCCATGCGCTGTGCCATGAGCGCAACATCGTCAAAGTCACCGATGCGGTATCGCTGGATCTGCTCGGACCGCTGGCCTGTGGCGTGCAAACCGGTGCAGGTGCGGTTATCAATGCGTTGCAAGTGAAGGCGGGTAGGTCGATTGCGATCTTTGGTACCGGCTCGGTAGGGCTGTCAGCGGTGATGGCTGCCCATGCGATGGGTGCCACGACTATTATTGCCGTTGATATGAATGATGAGCGACTGGCCTTTGCCGAAGAGGTGGGGGCGACACACAGTCTGAATCCCTCTAACGGTGATGTGACCGCTGCAATCATGGAGATCACCGGTTACGGTGTCGACTATGCACTGGATACCACCGGACTGACTCCGGTGATCAGGGGCGCGGTATTGAGCCTGGCTCCACGGGGTTGTTGTGGTGTGCTGGGGGCGTCAGCTCCGGGTAGTGAGATTGTGCTCGATGAAGTGCACTTTATGAGTGGCGGTCGTCGTCTGATCGGTATCGTTGAAGGTGAATCGAATCCAGACAGTTTTATTCCGCAGCTGATCGATCTCTATCAGCAGGGTAAATTTCCCTTCGATAAGATGGTCAGGTTCTACCCATTTGAGCAGATTAACGAGGCGATTGCGGATTCAGAGTCCGGTGTCACCATCAAACCTGTGGTCAGAATGTAGGATGCCTTAGCGAAAGTGAATTAGCCCATACTTTCGTAGGCAATTGGAAAACAGGTATTGTTTTCGTGCCCACCACCTGCGTTTTTTGCAGGTGGTGTTTTTTGCATTTTAAACCACGTTTTTCTATAGGTAGCTGCAGAGATCTCAGAACTGATAGCTATAACTTAACATCACACTGCGGGGTGCACCCGGCGAGTATGATTTGTCCCCACTGGTATCTTTTTTAACCTCCACAGCATAGCGTTTATCAAACAGGTTCTGCACATTCAGACTGAGCGTGTGAGGCCCGGTCTCATAGCCAAGATTGGCATTGGTGACAAAATCATAACCACCATAGGTTTCAGTGTTAGCGTTATCCAGGTAATACTCCCCCCAGCTGTCGGCCTGCAGCCTTAGTTTAACCCCGCTCGGATGTTTATAGTCCAGGCTGAAACTGTAATAGTGCTCGGGAATAAAGGGCAGCTGATTGCCGGAGCGGTCGAAGTTTGTCGGTACGCCCATGACGTATACAACTTCCGAAAAATCATCATATTTGTAATCACTGTAAGCGTAGTTGAAGCCCAGTTGCAGTTCGCCGGGCACGCTATCCTGCAGTACATTGACACTGCTGCTGAATTCGATCCCTTTTTTATCAGTACGGCCCGCGTTCTGGTAGATCGTCTCACCATCGGTACGCACCTGAATAATTTCGTCATCCACTGTGCTGGCATAGGCGCTCAGATCAAACTGCCAGTCATGGGTACGTCCTTTCAGGCCAAATTCGACACTGGTATTGGTTGCGCTGCGCAGATCTTCATTGCTGCCCAGTTCGCTGGAGTAGGGGACCTGTTCCCCCTGAGAGATATTGCCAAACAGAGTGAAGGTATCATTCAGTTTATAGCTGCTGCCGATACGGGGGGCAAACAGGGTAAAGGTACGGGTGAGTGAGCTATCGCCGCCGCTGCCGGGAATGGTCAGATAACCGCCCATGCCATAGTTGTAAGAGGTATCGCTGTTCCAGGTGTCCTGGTCTATTTTGATCTGATCCAGGCGGAAACCCGCATCGATTAACAGACGGTCTGTCGGGCGCAGGTTTTCCTGCAAAAATACACCGTACACGGTGTTGACTGAATCCTCTATCTCCAGCAGTGCTCCTTTGCGGTCTGAAAGCGTTCTGATAATTCGTGGGCCTGCGGTGACGATATCGGCATAGGCATATTTGCGTGCGTTATCGGTACGGTCCTGACGGAAGGTCACGCCACTGACCAGATTATCTTCCCCCATCAGGTTATGACGATAGTCCAGTTCAAGGTCGGTGCCGAATATCGCCACGCCGTCAGTGTCGTTGATCACGCCGGTGACCGGGTGAAAGTGACTCCACTGGTTGTAATACACCCGGGGTCTGAAGGTCAGGTCGCCCAGATCGACGCTCAGGCGACTATTAAAAAAGACGATCTCTGAGTTTCGGGCGGTGTTTTTAAAGGCGGAATCATTGTCAGTCTGTTTGCCGGTTTTTTTAAACTCAGCGAACTGGGCCTCATCCATACTGCCCGGCAGGTTGAGATCGGAGTGGGTCATGCTCAGTTCCATCTCCAGTTCAGAGTTATCGCTGGGCAGAATCCCTCCTTTAATACTTAGCTGATTGGATTCATATTCGTTGTTGCGCCGCCAGTCGTTATCCTGCGCCCGGTGTGAGGCGGTAATGGCCAGAGCGTTGCCCTCCTCTGTCATCCAGGATTTGCGCAGATGCAGATTACGGGTGCCCTCGTCGCCAAGCCCCAGTCTGAGCTGATCCCGGCGATCATCAAACACCGATTTGGAGATGATATGAATGGCGCCACCGGTAGATCCTGTTGCATAAATATTCGCCGGACCTTTGCTGACCTCGATCTGCTCGATGTCCTGGGTATCGATAAAGTCCATGCGGGTAAAGCTATCAGGATCGGTGACCGGCACTCCGTCCCGCAGCACCATGATTTCGCGGATACCGTATTGTGCTTTCAGCCCGGCACCACGGACAATCAGTCGTGAACTGCTGCCGCCGCTGGTGGACTGAATCAGGACGCCGGGCGTGCCTTTCAGGGCATCGGCGATATTGAACATCTTCTCCTGTTCCAGCCGTTTCTGATCAATAATAGAGATGCTTTCCGGTACTTCAGCTGAGGTTCTCTCAGTACGGGTGGCGGTGACCGTGATAACGTCTGCAGCACTTTTCTCGGTATCACTCTCTTCCGCCTGCACGCAGGTGCCGGTAAGTGCGGCGGTCACCATGATTGTCAGATGATAGCGGGAAAAGTCCGGTAGATAGTTATTCATAGAGGAGTCCGTTCAGAAATTTAGTCTGCGCGGAAAATAAGCAATTACACCGATAGTGACAATGTGACATGTTGTCGCGTGGCAAACTGCCGCACTCATCATCTAACGAGATGAATCGCGGTTAATCGATGTATCAGAACTAAACTTTCGTTTAAACCAGCGGTATGATGTTCTGATACCATCCACTTCAGATTATAAGTAGTTCACAGTAATACCCATGATAAGTCAGCTGAAACAACGATTAGTCGGATATGCCCCGAGGACGCTTGATAATGGTGGCCCGCAAGCCAGTGTGCTGATTGCGCTGACCGACAATCCAGCGGGTCCGGAAGTGATTCTGACCCGTCGCTGTGATCACCTGAGCACCCACAGCGGCGAGATCGCCTTTCCCGGTGGCAAGCGTGACGATACCGATCCTGATCTGCTTTTTACCGCGTTGCGTGAAGCGCAGGAAGAGGTGGGGCTTGATCCGGACAGGGTGGAAATTATTGGCTCATTGGGCGATCTGTTGTCGAAGCATATGCTGCAGGTGAGGCCCTATGTTGGCGTAATACCCAGCGATATTGAGTTGATACCGAATCTGGATGAGCTGGACCGGATTCACCGGGTGCCGCTGAGTTTTTTTCTCGATGATCATCGGCATCACACCGATAAAATCAGGTTCCGGGGGATGACTCACTATGTACCCGCGTATGAGTATGAGGGTGATATAATCTGGGGGCTGACCGCTTATATGCTGGTGGAGTTGCTCAACGTCGGGTTTGATGCCCGGATTCCGATGAAAATCAGGCCTGAGCACAGTCTCCGGTAAGCGTTATCAGATAGATCCCGTTTTTAACCCGACAGAATTGAACTATGAATAATGAGTTTGCACCAGCCCGTCCGATCCGCTCTCCCTGTATTGGCGTATGTGCCCTTGATGAGAAGGATCTGTGTGTCGCCTGCCGTCGAAGCGGTATGGAGATTGCCGAATGGGGCGTCTTAACCGAAGAGCAGAAAAAAGCTGTGTGGGCGCTGATCCGACAGCGGGAAGCGGAAGACCGGAAGGGCTGAGCCGGAGAATAGTATGAAAGTGATGATCGATCTTTGTGTCGTGCCCGTGGGGGTAGGCACCTCCGTTTCTGCCTACGTCACCGCCTGCCAGCGGGTTTTGCAGGATGCGGGACTGACACATCAGATGCATGCTTATGGCACTGATATTGAGGGCGAATGGGATGAGGTGTTTGCCGCCGTGAAACGCTGTCATGAAGTGGTGCATGAGATGGGGGCGGTGCGGATCAGCAGTAGTATGCGTATCGGCACCCGCACTGATCGGGATCAAACCATGGATGATAAGATCAACAGCGTTAAAGCACAGCTGAAGAAGACCTGATCAGTCTTCCTCCTCCTCTTCAAAATCCCGGTATTGCTCGATCGCCCGGATGGTTTTGATCTGGTTGTCGCTGACCTGCAGGGTTTCAATCCGGTAGTTGCCGATCAGCATACAGATATTGGCATCCGGAATCGCTTCCAGTATCTCCATCACCAGCCCGTTAATGGTTTTGGGACCATCGGTGGGCAGGTTCCAGTTGAGCGATTTGTTAACATCGCGGATATTGGCGGTGCCATCGATAAAGTAGCTGCCATCAGCCTGAGGATAAATATCCTGATTGTCGTCTTTGCCGTTGAGTGACATTTCGCCAACGATCTCTTCGAGAATATCTTCCAGGGTAACCACCCCCTGAATATCACCATACTCATCCACCACCAGTGCAATACGGCGGCTTTCCTGCTGGAAGTTCAGCAGCTGAGTTTGCAGCGGAGTGCTTTCCGGCACAAAGTAGGGTTCGTGTATCACCTGAAGAATCGCGGCTTTAGTGACCGACTCCTGCCTGAATACCTGCGCCAGATTGCGCATATGCAGGATACCGACCACTTTATTCAGCTCTCCGCGGTAGACCGGCAACCGGGTGTGGGCGGTATTGCTTAACTGATCAATAATAACTTCCAGATCGTTGTCCATATCGATACCGATCACCTCGTTGCGGGGGATCATAATATCGTTAACGGTGACTTCATCCAGTTCCAGTACCCCCAGCAGCATTGACTGATTGCGCTGCTGCAGTACCGCACCGGACTCATTTACCAGTGTTCGCAGCTCTTCAGTGCTGAGATGGTGATGCTCGCCCGCAGTGACCTTGATGCCGAGCAGTTTGAGCAGGTTGTTGGTGATCAGATTGACGATCCAGACGAGAGGGTAGAGCAGTTTCAGCAGTGGCTGAAGCACAAAAGCGGCCGGGAAGGCGATCTTTTCCGGATGGAGTGCCGCAACGGTCTTGGGTGTGACTTCAGCGAAGATAAGAATAACCATGGTCAGGGCGGCGGTGGCGATGAATATGCCTCCCTCTCCCCAAAGCTTAACCGCAATGATGGTAGCGATCGACGACGCCAGGATATTGACGAAGTTGTTGCCGATGAGAATGACGCCAATCAGTCGATCCGGGCGCTTCAGCAATTTGTTCGCCTTAACCGCACCCCGGTGACGATTTTTCACCAGGTGCCTCAGCCGATAGCGGTTCAGAGACATCATGCCGGTCTCAGAACTTGAGAAAAAAGCTGAGCAGAGAATCAGAAATAGAAGCAGTCCCAACAGGGACTCGATCGATGCGCCTTCCAAGACGGTAAACCTATGGTTGCTAGTTGGAGAGTCATTGTCGGGTTTAACCCCCGATAGTGTCAAGCATACTAAGGTTTCAGTGAAACCGTTTCACGCGCAGGGCCCGGTTATAACAGCCACTCGACAACAAACTTACTGCCGAAGAACGAAAGCATGAGCACAATAAAACCACCCACGGTCCAGCGGATCGCCCGGTGGCTGCGCCAGCCCAGCAGGTGACGGCCAATCAGCAGGGTTGCATAGAGCAGCCAGGCAAGGATGGAAAGAACGGTTTTATGCACCAGGTGCTGAGCAAACAGATCATCAAACACAATAGCGCCGCTGATCAGTGACAGGGTCAGCAGAATCAGACCGGTCCAGATCATCTCAAACAGCAGGGTTTCCATGGTTTGCAGGGGGGGCAGGGAGCGCAGCAAACCTCTGGTTATATGATGTTTGAGCTGATACTCCTGTTTTGCCAGCAACACCGCCTGAAACGCAGCCAGGGTGAAGATGCTGTAGGCCAGAATTGAGATCAGGATATGGATAACCAGGCCGGTGTCGTAATGTTTTCCCTGTGGAGAGTCGAGCCCAAACAGCGTAAAAAACAGGGCGAAAGCCGCCAGCGGAAAGATACCGATATAGAGGTTATCAATTTTTTGCCGCAACGAACTTAACAGCACCAGCGCGGCAACCAGCCATCCGATCAGCGAGCCGGCGCTGAAAAATTCCAGATGAATACCGGTTGGACGATGAAGATCAAGATAGGCGGAATAGCCGTGGCTGATAACCGCAAGCAAACCGGTCAGGCGGATAATCGTGCTGTTTACGCTACGCCCGCTGACAACCTGCCACTGTAATGCAGCAGCGATCAGATAACATACGATGGCGAAAATAGCGGGCAGAATGTGCATTAGCGGTTAACTCATCAGTTCCATAGAGTGTGCAGGCGCTAAGTGTGTCATAAATATCAGTGTGATGAAATATTGATACCAGCTCAATTAGGCCAGATTGGCCAGACTGAGGCTGGTGAATACTCAGAGTGCCATGATTATCATGGTTCCTAAAGCGCGCTGCTGCTGTATAATGCAGGACTTTATTTTGCTGTAACAGAACTGAAGTACCGATGGGTTCTGACAAAAGCAGTAGCGGATTTAACACCTCAAGGCGTAACTATGTTTGAGAATCTGACGGATCGTCTGGCCAAAACGCTTAAAGCGGTCACGGGTCAGGCAAAGCTGACCGAAGACAATATTCAAGGCACACTGCGTGAAGTGCGCATGGCGCTACTGGAAGCGGATGTAGCGCTGCCCGTTGTTAAAGAGTTTATCAACAACGTCAAAGAGCGGGCAGTAGGCACCGAAGTCAGTAAGAGTCTGAGTCCGGGCCAGGTATTCGTTAAGATCGTTCAGCAGGAACTGGAAAAAGTGATGGGTGAGGCCAATGAAGGCCTTAACCTCGCCGCTCAGCCTCCTGCTGTAGTCATGATGGCGGGTCTTCAGGGTGCTGGTAAGACCACATCGGTCGCCAAGCTTTCCCGTTTTCTGCGTGAGCGGGAGAAAAAGAAAGTTCTGGTCGTGTCTGCTGACGTCTATCGTCCGGCCGCGATTAAACAGCTGGAAACCCTGGCCGCGGAAGTGTCGGTGGAGTTCTTCCCCTCCTCTGTCGATCAGAAACCGATCGATATTGTTAATGCCGCGATTCATCATGCCCGGATTAAGCATTTTGATGTTCTGATCGTCGATACCGCCGGCCGTCTGCATGTCGACAGCGATATGATGGATGAGATCAAGGCACTGCATGCTGCGATTAAACCGGTAGAGACGTTATTCGTGGTCGATGCGATGACCGGTCAGGATGCCGCGAATACCGCCAAAGCGTTTAATGATGTATTGCCGCTGACCGGTGTGGTGCTGACAAAAACTGATGGTGATGCCCGCGGTGGTGCGGCACTATCGGTTCGTCATATCACCGGTAAACCGATCAAGTTCCTCGGTGTTGGCGAGAAAGTTGATGCCCTTGAACCCTTCCATCCCGATCGTATCGCCTCCCGTATTCTGGGAATGGGGGATGTTCTCTCTCTGATTGAAGAGGTAGAACAGAAGGTAGATAAAGAGAAAGCGGAACGCCTTGCGAAGAAGGTTCAGAAAGGTAAAGGCTTCGATCTGGAAGATTTCCGTGACCAGCTGCAGCAGATGAACAATATGGGTGGCATGGCGTCTTTGATGGACAAGCTGCCGGGTATGGGACAGATGGGAGCTGCCATGCAGGGGGCGAACCTGTCCAGTGCGGAGAAAGGCTTTAAACAGTTTGAATCGATTATCAATTCGATGACACCCCATGAGCGTAAACGGCCTGATGTCATCAGCGGTTCCCGTAAAAAACGTATCGCGATGGGTTCTGGTACCCAGATTCAGGATGTTAACCGTTTGCTCAAGCAGCATAAGCAGATGGCTAAAATGATGAAGAAGTTTTCATCAAAAGCCGGTATGGCAAAAATGATGCGCGGTATGAAGGGGATGATGCCGGGTGGTATGGGTGGCCCGGGTGGCTTCCCGCGGATGTAACTTTCTGCAGTGTGATTATTAAATAATCAAAAAGCTTCACAGGGGCGGCAAATTCACGTAATATGCCGCCCTGTTTTTTAAATGGGTGCAGTCTGCGTCGGTGTTTCTGATGAACCCGGAATGGGGCTGTTATCTGTAAACTGTGAGCGATTTCAAAACTCACTTAATAAAGGGACCTAACGCATGGTAACTATTCGTCTAGCTCGTAGCGGCGCCAAAAAGCGTCCATTTTATCACCTGACTGTGGCTGATTCTCGTAATCCGCGTGATGGTCGTTTTATTGAGCGTGTTGGCTTCTTCAATCCACTGGCTAAAGGTCAGGAAGAGAAGCTGCGCATTAACCTGGAACGCATTGAGTACTGGGTAGCTAAAGGCGCGCAAATGTCTGACCGTGTTGCTAAGCTGGTTAAAGAAGCTAAGTAAACATATTTAAGCAATCAGTCGGGTTTGAGTGATGAGTGGCTATACGTCTGAAGATCTAACAACCATCGGGCGAATCACCACACTTTATGGTGTTAAGGGCTGGGTTAAAGTTTATTCCCATACCGAACCGATGGAGAGCATCCTCGAATATTCACCGTGGCTACTGAACATTAATGGTCAGTGGAAACCGTTCAAAATTGCGGACGGTAAACGACACGGTAAAGGGCTGGTCGCAAAGCTGGCTGGAGTCGATGATCGGGATCTTGCGCGACAGTATTGTGGCGTTGATATTGCGATTGAGAAAGATCAGCTTCCTGAACTGGAAGAGGGTGAATTCTACTGGAGCCAGCTGGAAAAGCTTGAAGTATTAACCGAGTCCGGCGACAAGCTGGGTAAGGTGAGTCATCTGATCGCTACCGGTTCAAATGATGTGCTGGTGGTCAAAGGCAACGCTGAGAGTATTGATCGCCGCGAGCGATTGATCCCCTACCTGCCAGATCAGGTGATTAAAGAGATAAACCTTGAAGAAGGTACGATTCGGGTCGATTGGGACCCGGAGTTTTAACCGGTGTGGATCGGTGTTGTAACCCTTTTTCCGGAGATGTTTGAGGCGATAACCCGCCACGGCGTCACCGGAAAAGCAGTGCGCAACGGCTTGCTGGATGTGCAGTGCTGGAACCCTCGTGAGTTCACCAGGGATAAACACCGAACCGTGGACGACCGCCCTTATGGCGGAGGTCCCGGAATGTTGATGAAGGTGCAGCCGTTGCGGGACGCGATCCAGGCAGCGAAACAGTCTGCCGGCGAACAGGTCAGAGTGATCTACCTGTCGCCGCAGGGGCGCCGACTCGATCATGCCGGGGTGAAGGAGCTGGCCGCTGCAGAGCGGTTGATTCTGGTAGCCGGGCGCTATGAAGGTATTGATGAGCGCCTGGTGGAGACCGAGATCGATGAAGAGTGGTCATTAGGGGATTTTGTCCTGAGTGGCGGCGAGTTACCAGCAATGGTGCTGATCGATGCGGTATCCCGACTGGTTCCCGGTGTGCTTGGCCACCAGGATTCAGCGGCAGAAGATTCCTTTAGTGATGGGTTGCTGGACTGCCCGCACTACACCCGACCGGAAAAACTCGACGATATGTCCGTACCGGATGTGTTGCTTAGCGGTAACCACGAGGCGATCAGACGCTGGCGTCTGAAACAGCAGCTTGGACGAACCTGGAAACGGCGTCCCGAACTGCTGGAAGACCTTGAACTGACCAAAGAGCAGCTGACATTGTTAACCGAATTTATCCGTGAGACAAAAGCGTCTCAGGGTTAGTATTTAGGAGCGTGCTATGAGCAGCAAAAACTCTATCATTCAGCAGATCGAAGCTGAACAGATGAACAAGCAAGTACCAGAATTCGCACCGGGTGACACCGTTGTTGTTCAGGTTAAAGTAGTTGAAGGTACCCGTCAGCGTCTGCAGGCGTTTGAAGGCGTTGTGATTGGTAAGCGTAACCGTGGCGTTAACTCTGCGTTCACTGTACGTAAAATCTCTCACGGTGTGGGTGTTGAGCGTACTTTTCAGACGTTCTCCTCTACTGTAGACAGCATTGAGGTCAAACGTCGCGGTGACGTGCGTCAGGCTAAGCTGTACTACCTGCGTGAGCGTAGCGGTAAGTCTGCACGTATTAAAGAGAAACTGGCTAAGTAATCGCTTACCAGTTTGAGTATAAAAGGGCAGCTTCGGCTGCCTTTTTTGATGTCTGGCGTTGGCGACATTGTTGAACTCGCATTAATATACAGGCAGGATGTAATTTCTGCTTCTGGTTTTTCACGGGCTGCAGAGTTTCAAAACTTACCATCGCTTAGGTTCGTGCAGTGAAGAGACTATCGATCGGGCTGGGCTCAGTTGTACTGTTGTCGGTTATCGCAGCCTATGCGGGTGACGACAGCGGGGAGGCAGCCACAACAGCGGCAAAGGCCGATACAGCGGTTAACAATGAAGCATCACGCCGTGAAGCAACGCGTGAGGCTATTCGTCGGGCTGTTCGTGGGGATGGTCTGCCGCAGGAAAAGATGGAGAAGAGTTATCAGTCGGTCAGTCATGAAGAGATTGATCGCTATGTGGGTAGCTGGGTAAAACTGGAAACCTATTTCGGCCGTAAGGTTGAAGGTACGCTCAGAAGCGTCAATGGCAATACACTATATATTGATGAACATCTGGGGCAGGGTAGCGCAAGTTATCCAATTGATAAAACCAAGCTTTCCGGGTTGAAAGTGTTGCGATAACGCGTGCCCGATAAAGGATCTCTCCTGTGTGACTACCCAATTGTCTGATGCTGATCTTGTTGGCGATAACCCCGTAACAGATGCCCGTATGACGGCAGAGCATCCCTCTCCGCGCGACGCAGAATTGATTGAACACTATCTTGATGCCTTATGGCTTGAAAAGGGGCTGAGTAAGAATACCCTCAGCTCCTACCGTCGTGATCTGTCTATCTATGCCTGCTGGCTTAATAGTCGCCAGCTGTTTCTGTTGGAATCTTCCCGAACCGATCTTCAGAGTTACCTTAACTGGCGTGTTCGCCAGCGGATGAAAGCCAGTTCCACATCCCGCCTACTGTCGTGTTTGCGGGGTTTTTTTCGTTATCAGCTGCGTGAGGGAGTGCTAAGCGTTGACCCTACTCTGCAGGTTGAAAGTCCCAAACGGGGCAGGCCGCTGCCTAAAAGTCTGACTGAGGCCGAGGTTGAAGCGCTGTTGCAGGCGCCGGATCTGGGCGATGCGCTGGGCTTTCGCGACCGGGCGATGCTGGAGATGCTCTACTCTTCCGGTTTACGGGTCAGTGAACTGGTGGGGTTGCAATTATCCCAGATAAATCTGCGTCAGGGAGTGATCCGGGTTGTTGGTAAAGGGGATAAAGAGCGTCTGGTGCCGTTAGGCGATGAAGCTGCCGACTGGCTGCTGCGTTACCTTAAAGAGGCCCGTCCGGCGCTGATCAGCGATTCAGGCAATGAGGTGGTTTTCCCCAGTCGCAGGGGGCAGCAGATGACCCGTCAGACCTTCTGGCACAGGATTAAGCGTCACGGCCTGACGGCAGGAGTGGCACAGCTGCCATCGCCCCATGTGTTGCGTCATGCTTTTGCCACTCATCTGTTAAATCATGGCGCTGACCTGCGGGTGGTGCAGCTGCTGTTGGGACACAGTGATCTGTCAACCACGCAGATCTATACGCATATTGCCCGTCATCGGTTACAATCTCTGCATCAACAGCATCACCCCCGGGGATGACTTTAAAGATCGCATTCAGGTTATTTTCAGTTTTCGCGGTTAGTCTGGAAACTAAGCGGCCTTTTTGGCGTCTTAAGAGCAGACGCTTTTTCAGTAAAGGTTTTTGGGTTCAGATTTTAAGGTATGCTTTAGCAAACTAAAGCGGCCGAAACGGGGTGCAAACAGACAACGCCCGGATAGTTGAGGACATTATGCGAAAAATATTTTTTACCCTGGTAGCGATGACACTGCTGAGTTTCAATGCCTCAGCAGATGAAAGTAAGGAGGCGGCTATCCGTGCCGCACTGAGTTCGCTGAACAGCCAGGTTCCCATTGTAGCTGTAGCCGATGCTCAGTTCCCCGGCCTCTATGAAGTGACCCTGGCCAGTGGCGAAAAGTTGTATGTCAACGAGAGCGGCAGTCACTTTATTGTGGGTGAGGTGTATAAGGTTCAGGCGGATGGTCGTCTGGTTAATCTGACCGAAGAGGGTAAAAAAGCGGGTCGTATAGAGCAGCTGGCAAGTATTGCTCCAGAGGATATGATCATCTTTCCGGCCAAGGGGGAAACCAAGGCTCACATGACGGTTTTCACCGATACCGACTGCTTCTATTGCCGTAAGCTGCATAAAGAGATGGCACAGATTAATGCTCAGGGTATCGAGGTGCGTTATCTGGCGTTCCCCCGTGCCGGTGCAGGTTCTAAAACGCAAAAGGTGATGGATTCAATCTGGTGTGCCGATAAAGCGGATCAGGCTGAGCTGTTTACCCAGGCAAAGTCCGGCCGGACAATTCCCGCGCTGAGCTGTGATAACAGCCCGGTGATGAGTCAGTATGAACTGGGCCAGAAGATGGGGGTCACCGGAACGCCCGCACTGGTGCTGCAGGATGGTACTCTGGTGCCTGGATATATGCCTGCCGCTCAGCTGGCAAAAATGCTGGGTGTGACGAACTGATACAGCTGGGTTTTATTGGTAAACAGGGAGCCTCAGGCTCCCTTTTTTGTGGCAAAACTTTTCGCAGTTTTTTTTAATCTCTGCCGGGCGCTGCATAGAGCTTGTGCCCTGTTTTCGTTATAATGCCTGCCTGTTTTTTAACCGCAGAAAAGTCTGCCACTCGAATGGCAAAGTAAAAGCGCGAGGTAATGGTTTGAAACCTGTAAAAGTTGGTATCTGTGGTCTTGGCACCGTTGGTGGCGGTACGTTCAATGTACTGAAACGCAACGCGGAAGAGATCTCCCGTCGTGCGGGTCGTAACATCGTTGTAGAATCGATTGGCGCCCGTCGTGTAAATCCCGATTGCGACACCTGGGGTACCCATATTACAGGGGATATTTTTGAGATTGCCACCAACCCCGAAATCGACATCGTTGTTGAGCTGATCGGTGGCTATGACACCGCGCTGAAGCTTGTGATGACTGCTATCGAAAACGGTAAGCACGTTGTCACTGCCAACAAAGCACTGATCGCTGTGCATGGTAATGAGATCTTCGAAGCGGCGCAGAAAAAGAATGTGATGGTGGCGTTTGAAGCCTCCGTTGCCGGTGGTATTCCGGTGATCAAGGCGATTCGTGAAGGCCTTTCCGGTAATAAAATCAACTGGCTGGCGGGGATCATCAACGGCACTGGTAACTTCATCCTCACTGAGATGCGCGACAAAGGCCGTGACTTCGCCGATGTTCTGGCTGAAGCGCAGGCGCTTGGTTATGCCGAAGCCGACCCAACCTTCGACGTTGAGGGGATCGATGCGGCCCATAAACTGACTATACTGGCGTCTATCGCCTTTGGTATTCCGCTGCAGTTCGATAAAGCTTATACCGAAGGGATCAGCAATATCACCGCCGAAGATGTGCAGTATGCCGAGGAGCTGGGTTACCGTATTAAACATCTGGGTATCAGTCGTCGCACTGAGGCGGGTATTGAACTGCGGGTTCACCCCACCATGATTCCGGAGAAAGCACTGCTGGCGAATGTGCATGGCGTCATGAACGCGGTGCTGGTGGATGGCGATGCTGTCGGTCAGACCATGTATTACGGTGCCGGTGCTGGCGCAGAGCCTACCGCCTCAGCGGTGGTGGCGGATATTGTTGATGTGGTTCGCACCCTGACCGCAGACCGGGATAACCGTGTGCCGCATCTGGCGTTCCAGCCTGGCAGCCTGTCTGCCCTGCCGATTTTGCCGGTTGATGCGATTGTCAGTGGCTATTATCTGCGTCTGACCGTTAATGAGAAGCCCGGTGTTCTGGCTAAGGTCGCGTCAATTCTGAGCGAGGCTGAGATCAGCATTGATGCAATCGTGCAGAAAGAAACCCATCAGCAGCAGGTACCGATCATCATTCTGACTCAGGATGTTGAAGAGAAGCGGATGAATGCGGCGATTGCTCAGATTGAAGCGCTGGCTGACGTGAATGAACCGGTTACCCGTATCCGTGTTGAACATCTGTAAGGCAACCGCAAGAGCAGGAATTTAGACAGTGAAATATATCTCTACCCGGGGTCAGGCCCCCGCACTGAATTTTGAAGAAGTACTGCTGGCCGGTCTGGCCAGCGATGGTGGCCTCTATGTGCCGGAAGTTCTGCCAACATTCAGTCAAGAGGAGATCGCCTCCTGGGCGGGTCTGCCTTACAACGAGTTGGCATACAACATTATCAAGCCGTTTGTTGCTGACTGTGTGGAAGACAACGATCTGAAACAGATGATCGATGATACCTATGCTGGCTTTAACCACATCGCCGTAGCGCCGTTGAAAGAGCTGGGTACCAATGAGTGGGTGCTGGAACTGTTTCACGGCCCGACGCTGGCATTTAAAGACTTTGCCCTGCAACTTCTTGGGCGGCTGATGGATTATGCCCTGAGCAAGCGTCAGGAACGTCTGGTGATTATGGGAGCGACCTCCGGAGATACCGGTTCTGCCGCGATTGAGGGCTGTCGCCACAGTGACCATCTGGATATCTTTATTCTGCACCCTTACAACCGGGTGTCTGAAGTCCAGCGTAAGCAGATGACCACGATTCTTGAAGATAATGTCTTCAATATCGCTCTGGAAGGTAACTTCGATGATTGTCAGGAGATGGTTAAAGACAGTTTTGCCAACCAGGATTTTCTCGGCGGGCGTAAGCTGGGTGCAGTGAACTCGATCAACTGGGCGCGTATTATGTCCCAGATCGTTTACTACTTCTCCGCCTCCCTGGCGGTCGGTGGACCACACCGTGAAGTGGCATTCTCTGTGCCGACCGGTAATTTTGGCGATATTTTTGCTGGCTATCTGGCAAAGCAGATGGGTCTGCCGATCAGTCAACTGGTGGTGGCTACGAATAAGAACGATATCCTGCACCGGGTTATCTCTGGCAACGATATGAGTAAGGGTGAGCTGGTGCATACCCTGTCTCCGTCAATGGATATCATGGTGTCGTCTAACTTTGAGCGTCTGCTGTTCGATGTTTACGGCCGTGATGGTGCAGCGATCAGTGAACTGATGGCTAAGTTTAAAACGCAGCCTGTGCAGTTGGATCAAGCGCGCTGGGAAGCGGTGCGTGAACTGTTCGATAGCTATGCCTGCGATGACGAGGCGACCTGTGAAGTGATCGCTAAAGTGGCCGCTGAGACCGGTTACCTGCTGGATCCGCATACCGCCATCGGCGTTGCTGCCGGTCGTGAATGTAATCGCGATGCCAGTGTGCCGATGATTGTGCTGTCCACTGCGCATCCGGTTAAATTCCCAGAAGCCGTGCTGAAAGCAGGCCTCGAATCACCTCAGCTGCCGACCCATATGGCGGATCTGTTTGAGCGTGAAGAGCGGTTTACCGTGTTGCCCAATCAACTGGCAACAGTGCAGCAGTTTGTTGCAGATAACGTCCACGAAAAGTAATTACTTGCTGCTTTGATAATAGCCCGTTAGAGTCTCAGGCTTTAACGGGCTTTTTATTGGGGGATAATAAGCATGGACCTGTTTTTTCTGTTGTCGAAAGGTTTCTGGGTGTTAGCCAATCCAGGCAATCTGCTGATTCTGATACTGGTGATTGCGTTGTTTAAGGGCTGGCGGGCACTCTCTTCGGCGGTGGCATTCTGTCTGTTGCTGATTACCTTCTATCCGGTCGGCGATCTGCTGCTGCAGCCGCTGGAAAAGCGCTTCGCTCCACCGCAGGTGTTGCCGGATGAAATTGCCGGCATTATCGTCTTGGGGGGCGCAGAGGAAGCAGAGTTAAGTTCAATCTGGAACCAGCCCCAGTTTAATATGGCGGCGGAACGGGATATGCTGATGTTGCCGCTGATGCAGCGTTATACCGATGTTCCGGTTATTCTTACCGGTGGTTCAGGCTCGGTACGTAAGCCTGAGTTTCGCGGTGCCGATGTGCAGCAAACCTGGTTGCAGCAACAGCAGTTAGATAAACAGGTTATCTTTGAACGGGATTCCCGCAACACCTTCGAAAATGCCATCTATAGTCAGGGCGTTTTGCCGCCGGGTGCCGATTATGCTGATCCGCGGGGCTGGTTGCTGGTGACCTCTGCGTTTCATATGCCGCGTTCAGTGGGCATCTTTCGTGGCCAGGGTTGGAATGTAATCCCCTATCCTGTTGATTATTACTCAAAACCTGCCGGGCTGAACAGCTGGCGGGCTGACCTTGGCCGTAATCTGTATGAGCTGTCTATCGGGGTGCGAGAATGGATCGGTCTGGGCGCTTACTATGTGACCGATAAAACCGATGAGCTGTTCCCTTCCGCGAATCTGGATATCAGTCTGAATGAGTGAACTCATCATCCGTCGCCGCGAGGCCGACCCGAACAGTAAAGTCTTCAGTCAGGTGCACCCATTGCTGGCACGTATTTACGCCAGTCGCGGCCTGGATGATGCTGAGGCTCTGGGACGCAGCCTGCAACAGCTGCAAACCGGCCGGGATATGCTCGGCCTGGCTCAGGCGGTCAAACGACTGCTTCTGGCGTTGCAGCAGGATCAGCATATCCTGATTATTGGCGACTTTGATTGCGATGGTGCTACCAGTACTGCGCTGGCTGTACTGGGGCTGGGCATGATGGGGGCCAACCGGGTCAGCTATCTGGTGCCCAACCGGTTTGAGTTTGGTTATGGCCTTAGTCCGGAGATCGTCAGGGTGGCGGCACAGCAACAGCCGGACCTGATTATCACCGTGGATAACGGCATCTCCAGTGTCAGCGGTGTCGCTGAAGCGAATGCGTTGGGCATCGATGTATTGATTACCGACCACCATCTGCCCGGGGATCAGTTACCGGATGCCTGTGCCATTGTAAACCCGAATCAGCCGGGTTGTGACTTCAGCGAGAAATCCACCTGTGGCGTGGGAGTCATCTTCTATGTGATGACGGCATTGCGCCGGGCGTTGGAAGAGCTGAACTGGTTTGAACAGCGAGGCCTTGCTAAACCCAATCTGGCATCGCTGCTGGATCTGGTGGCGCTGGGGACGGTCGCCGATGTTGTGCCGCTGGAACAGAATAACCGCACCCTGGTCTATCAGGGATTACAACGCATCCGCTCGGGCAAAGCCCGGCCGGGCATTATGGCGCTGATTGATATTAGCGGTCGTCAGCGCAGCCGCCTCAGCGCAACGGATCTTGGCTTTGCCCTGGCGCCGCGTTTGAATGCTGCGGGCCGTCTGGACGATATGTCGATCGGTATCGAATGTTTGCTGACCAATGATTCCGATCGGGCTCAGAAACTGGCGCTGCAGCTGGACACCCTGAATCAGGAGCGCCGGGGGATCGAGCAGGAGATGCAGCAGCAGGCGGTGGCATTGCTGGATGAGTTGCAGCTGGACGCCGAGGGGGCATTGCCTTTTGGGCTTTGTCTCTACGATCCGGACTGGCACCAGGGCGTTATCGGTATCCTGGCATCGAGAATTAAAGAGAAGCTTAACCGCCCGGTGGTAGCCTTTGCCATGGGTGATGCGGGTGAACTGAAAGGTTCTGCACGCTCGGTCCCCGGATTTCATATCCGTGATGGACTGGATGCGGTGGCGGCGAAACATCCAGAGCTGTTGAAGAAGTTTGGCGGCCATGCGATGGCTGCCGGTATGACCATCGCAGCCGACAATCTGGGGTTGTTTCAACAGGCGTTTGATGCCGAGGTGCGGCGTCAGCTGAGCGCTGAACAGTTGCAGCATGCGGTGCTGACCGATGGTTGTTTATCCGGTGCTGAGTTGTCGATGGAGATGGCTGAACTACTGCGTGAGTCTGGTCCCTGGGGACATCAGTTTCCAGAACCTTTGTTTGATGGCGAGTTCTCCCTGTTGCAGCAACGGATCGTCGGCCAGCGGCACCTGAAATTGGTGCTGATGGAACCCGCCAGCGGTATCGCCATTGATGCGATCCACTTTAATGCGGATACTACACTCTGGCCCAATGATTCCATTCAGCGGGTTCGCGCTGTTTATCGACTCGACGTAAATGAGTTTCGCGGGCAACGCAGCCTGCAACTGATGATTGACCACCTGCTGCCTCTCTGATCTGGCAGCTATTTTTGATGAAGAGCTATTTTTTTAAGAGAATTACACCATGAATGATTTTACCCTGGACGAACTGAACACCCTGGTTGCTGTATTTGAGAAGGCCGGTGTTAGCGATGATGGCAGTGCTGAAGCGCTGATGTTCAGTCGTATTAAAACCGCACAGGCAGAGCGTGCTGAACTGGAAAGTATGGACTTTGATGATTGTCTTGGCGGTGCCTGCAAGCTGTGAGTCGCGCTTTTTTGAATTATTTTGTCGGTGCCCATGTCAGCGCTAGCGGCGGGGTTGAAAATGCCCCGCTCAACGCTGCTAAACTCGGTGCCAATGCATTTGCCCTGTTTACTAAAAACCAGCGTCGCTGGGAGGCAAAGCCTCTTACCAAAGGCAATATCACTAAGTTTCGTGATAGCTGTGAACGCTTAGGCTTTGCGCCTGAACAGATCCTCCCCCATGACAGCTATCTGATCAATCTGGGGCATCCGGAACCTGAGGCGTTAGAAAAATCCCGGGCCGCGTTTATTGACGAACTGCAGCGCTGTGAACAGCTGGGTTTGTGCTACCTCAACTTTCACCCCGGCAGTCATCTGCGCAAGGTGGATGAGGAGACCTGCCTTAACACCATCGCTGAATCGATCAATATCGCCCTGGATAAAACCACTGGCGTGACCGCCGTGATCGAGAATACCGCCGGTCAGGGCAGTAATCTGGGCTGTCGCTTCGAACATCTGGCCCATATTATCGCTGGGGTGGAAGACAAAAGCCGGGTCGCTGTTTGCCTCGATACCTGCCACACTTTTGCTTCGGGTTACGACCTGCGTGACCGGGCTGACTGCGAGCAGACCTTCGCTGAGTTTGAACGGATTGTCGGTTTTGACTATCTCAAAGGGATGCACCTGAATGACTCCAAAACGGCGTTCGACAGCCGTAAAGACCGCCACCATAGTCTGGGGATGGGCGAGATCGGTCTGGAAGTGTTCCGCTTTATCATGTCCGACGACCGTTTTCGCGGTATTCCGCTGGTGCTGGAAACTATCGATGAGACGATCTGGGCAGAAGAGATCCAGATGTTGCGAGGATTTACTGATCTGAATTGGTAAATAGCCTGTACGGCATGCAACTTGCTGTATAAAATAACACCTATATAGTTTACCGACAGGGGCCTGGAAGCCCCTCTCCGTTAAAAGGATTTAACGATGTTTCTTAACGCCAACGAAGAACGCTTTTTCTTTCAGCTACAGAATACAGACGATTCGGACCTGTTCAGTCTGGTGCGGCTTAACGGTGCCGAGGAGATTTCGGCGCTGTTTGAGTTTGCCATCGAAGTGGTTTCAGACGATGGCGATATCGATTTCGCTACGCTGATCGGCCAGCCCGCATTCGTCACCCTGTTGGATCAGACCGATGGCAGTGAGGATCTCACCCGCTATATCCACGGCATGGTCTCTGAAGTGAGTCTCGGTGATCAGGGGGTTAACCAGAGCACCTATCATATCCGCCTGGTGCCTAAAATCTGGGCACTGCAGCATCGGCAGAACAGCCGGATCTTCCAGTTTCAGAATGTCCAGACCATCATTCAGACCATTCTCACCGATGCCGGGCTGAGTACCGATGAGTTCCGTTTTGATCTGCTCAAAAGCTATCCCGATTATGACTACTGCGTGCAGTACCGGGAAACCGAGCTGGACTTCATTCAGCGGCTGCTGGCTGAAGAGGGGATTCACTACTACTTCGAACACAGCGACGAAGGCCATGTGCTGGTGTTCAGCGATACCTCCGGCTCCAACCCCGCCATCAGTGGTGATCCGCTACTGGACTGTTTTCACGACAGTCAGGGGGCGGTGCGTGAACAGCATATCTTCAGCTTCAGCTACAGCGAATCAATTGTCCCGGGAAAAGTGACTCTGCGGGATTTTGATTTTAAAAAGCCCAACCTCAAACTGGAATCCGCGAAATCGGGCGAGCTGGATGTGCCGCTGGAGATCTATGACCACCCGGGCCGTTTTATCGATTCAGGCCGGGGCAATAATAACGCCCTGATCCGGTTGGAATCCCTCAACCGTTACCGTCAAATGGCCAGGGGCAGCAGCGATGTTAACCGGATGACACCGGGCTATAGTTTCGAACTCACCGGGCATGACCGGGATGCGCTCAATAGTGAGTATCTGATTGCGCGGGTTGAGCATGAATGTGCTCAGCCTCAGGTGCTGGAAGAGGGGGCATCCACCGAAGGCAGTCAATACAGCAACAGTTATCTCTGTGTTCCCTTTGAGGTGCCGTTCCGTCCGACGACGGAAGTAAAGTCCCCCCATGTGGAAGGCACCCAGACCGCGACGGTCACTGGTCCCGAGGGCGAAGAGATCTACACCGATGAGCATGGCCGCATTAAGGTTCAGTTCCACTGGGATCGCGAAGGCCAGGGTAATGAGACCAGCTCCTGCTGGATTCGGGTCAGTCAGTCACATGCCGGTGGTAGCTTTGGTGGCATGTTTATTCCCCGTATCGGCGAAGAGGTGATTGTTGATTTCCTCGAAGGCGACCCGGACAAACCGCTAGTGATTGGTCGGGTGTATCACGGCCTTAACCGTCCGCCGTACAAACTGCCGGAACATAAAACCCGCAGCACCATTAAGACCAACTCCAGCAAAGGCGGCGATGGTTTTAATGAGATCCGGTTTGAAGATAGAAAGGGTGAAGAGCAGGTCTTCTATCACGCTGAAAAAGATGTTGATCAGCGAACCAAAAACGATCACCGCAGCTGGCTGGGTAATGACCGGCATAAAATTGTCGAAGGCAAAGTTTACAGTGAATATCGCAGCGATGAGCACCACCTGACCCAGGGCGATCAGTTTCAGCAGGTCAACAAAAACCAGCACATCACCATTGGTGAGTCTCAGTTCAGCGCTATCGCTGAAAAACTGATGCAGTATGCTGGCAGCGAGATGCACTATAAGGCAGGCAACCAGATCATTATCGAGGTAGGTACCGAGCTCACTCTGAAAGCGGGTAGTGGCCTGATTAAACTTGATCCCGGCGGTGTCACCATTGTGGGTGCAGGCCTCAAACTCAATGAAGGCGGCAGTGGTGGCAGCGCCGCCAAAGCCGGTCCCATACAGCCCAACCGCCCGCTGGAAGCGGATAACAGCGTAGCGGGCTTTGTCTCCGATCCAAAGCAAGCTGAAATCATCCAGGCCCCTCTGCCCCTCGACTTCCTTGAGAAAAAAGATGAAGTGCGTTTTAAAATCGCCCCGGTACCGGGCGCGAAGGGGTATGACGGCGTACCTTATAAACTTTATCGGGATGGAGCGTTAATTAGTGAAGGTTTAACCGGGCCTGGCGGGATGGTCTCTGCACACCATCAGGAAGGGGCTTCTCAATATGAGGTTGAGCTGTATAACGGTGCCCGAATTCAGTTTGATGTGCTGGAAAAATTCAGTGAGGGTGCTGAAGGCGAATTACAGAAGGCCTCCAACAGAGGTTTCAGGCGATTTGATGGGGCGGAGCATCCAGACGGCCTGAATGATCCGGATAAGTACCTGCGCCAGCAATATCAGGATGCAAAAGGAAAAATAGCGACAGGAGATGCCGATGACTAATATGGATATTCAACAGGCGGCAATTGAAGAACGGACTCTGCGCGGAACAGCAACACTAAACTGGTGGGCACAAAAAGAGAATAAATACGATCCCCGGCCGCACAGTGATATTAAGCCGTTAATAAATGGTGAAAGAGCCTTTGGCGCGGTTGAAGACGCAATAATACATGCTAAAAGCAGCATCGATATTATTAGCTGGGGGTTTGATCCCGCCATGCGGCTTAGCAGGCCTGAAAGTAAAGGGTTAAAAGGTAAGGAGATTGGCACACTGTTAGCGGAGAAAGCTAAACAGGGGGTTGAGGTTCGGGTACTGATTTGGAAGAACGCGCTGGCTAATTTTTTGGAAAATACAGTGGTGGGTGATGGGCTATTCAGTAGAGGAGGCACCATGGCCGGCTCAGGTATCATGTCGACCTCTTCCCCACACGATGCGTATCAGAATTTACTGGATGAACGGTTAGAGCTGATTGTGCTGCGTGATCGGTATAAACATCAACGTGGTGGTACTAATAGCCAGAAAAATCTGGAACGGATTGAATTTAGTTTAGCGCACATTGAAGAGCAGTTGAATAAAGATCATGACTATGGTGGCACAGTACGCGGCAGTGGTGGCACATTCATGGATGCGGATGCTGAAATTTATACCCGCGATTGGTTCAAGCAGGTTCATAGCGGAGGCTTTCCTGGCGTCGAATTTAAAACCCGTGACTTCGATAAGAAACTCGAAGAGCTTGAATTTCACCAGGCGAGGCACCCATATTTAGGCATGTTTTTCGGCCATCGGGAAAAGCTGATGCTGCGCTTACTGTCGGATAAACTGTCGGGTAGGGATGTCTCGTTAACATGGAAAATGGTTGGCGCGCTTGGATTCTTCCCCAGCCATCATCAGAAAATGGTGCTGACCGATTATATGCAGCCAGAAATCGCCCGGGGCTTTGTGATGGGGCATAACCTCCACCGCAATTATTGGGACACAGATGCCCATAACTTCGATGAACCCCGGCGGGACTGGGGGTTTGGTCCCTGGCAGGATATATCCACCGAGGTTAAGGGTCCTATTCTGTGTGATCTGAACGAAAACTTTTGTACCGCCTGGGATAGGGAATCTCATTTCTGGACCCGTTGGTGGGGGACTACGCTGGCTGACGTTCGTTCGAAGATCACCTATAAAGATTTTTATGATGTAAATTATAGTGGAATGGCTCAGATTATTCGTACACATCCGTATGATGGTCGCTCTGGTAAAGGACAGGAAACCTCAATACTGGAAAGCTACAAAAACGCGATCAGTAACGCGACTGACTTTGTCTATACCGAAAATCAGTACTTCCGTTATCCTCAGCTTGCAAAGTGGATGAAGGAACAGGCCATACTACTGAAGAAACAAGGGGCTAAGCGTGAGCTTTATTGGTTCGTAGTGACGAATACTGTTAAGAATAGTTTTTATTCCAGTAGCACCTACGAGATGATGCATGAGGTAGGTCAGGAACAGCTGATGCCACAGGTTCAGCGTGACCGGGTTTTTTTGTTAAAAGAGAAACGTCTCAGATTGAAGAGCTTAATGGCTAATCCGAGGCAGCGGTACCAGGACACAGGGTTGAGAAAAGAGATTCAGGATCTGGAGCAGGAGATCCGGTTGGATGCAGATGAACAGCAACGGTTGGAGCAGAGCGAAGCAGAGATCAACCGGATGGAAAAACTAGAGGAGATGGATGAAGAGGGGCAAGGCATGACCGTTGCCGAGCAGAAGGAATTGGAAGATCTTCGGAAAAAACATGGCTACAAACTGATCGAACCTCACCTGATTACACAGCCGGGGCTAAATGTGGTTGTTGCGACCCTGGTTAGCTTTAAAAAGCTTCCAGAAGGGAAATGTAAATACAAAGATATCTATATTCACAGCAAACTTCAGGTTGTGGATGACCACTACTTCCTGCTCAGTTCAGCCAACATTAATAAGCGTAGCTTAGAAACTGATAGTGAGTTGGGGGTTCATGCCCCCAGGCCTGATATTGCAAAACAGTTTACCGATCATCTTTGGAATCTGCATGCAGGGCGGAGGGAAGGCACCTCAAAAGATGATTTTTCTCATTGGGAAGAAACTGCAACAAAAAACTGGAAACGTCGTATGCAAAAGGAGCCGCTTACATGTTCTTTAACCCGATTCTGGGATACCCAGACACCCTACAGCAAGGCGCTGGACTAAACCGATGGTTACTATTACCGCTTTTTCTGATACTACTTTTAACCGGAGCTCCCGCCATGGCTTTTGAGTTTGAATGTGCCCGTCAGGCGGATTATCTACCACCACTGGATAAAGACGCCGATGAGCTGTTTATGCAGGCTCGTCGTGCAGAAGTGACACCAGGTAACACAGATGAGGAGAATATCAGTGGCCTCTATCAACTGGCGGCTGATAAAGGTCACTGGAAAGCGATGCACAATCTCAGCCGTCGTTATCTGGATGGGATAGGAGTGCCAACCGATAGCGGTAAGGCATTGGATCTCACCGAAAAACTGATCAAGATGAATGTCCCCATCGGGTATTACAATATGGCGGTGCTGCTTGAACGAGGGCGGGGTGTATACCAAGACCGGAAAGCCGCCTGGCAATATCTGCATAAGGCGGCGTCAATGGGCGAGCCCAATGCCTTGGTGCGAATTGGGCAGCATTATGGTTTTGATCTGCCAAAAGAGGATCAGGAGAATGAAAAGGCCGCTGCATACTATGCTTGTGCGGCACAGCAAAATAGCGCGTTGGGTCAACATGAGTATGCAGATTGGCTTGAAATAGTTGATAAGAATTACCCCAAAGCCGCCTACTATTATCTGCTGGCTGCTGGGGGGGGGGACTATCGTGCCGCCATATTTATACGAGGAGTCTTTCTTTATGGTGAACTAGGCTATGAAAAAGATGAAGCCTATGGCTTAAGGTTAAAAGGTTTTACGAAAAAGTTAGATAAAGACCCCCTCTATAAACTCCCTAATATAGCTGAGCGCTACCCGCTGCCTTACCACCCAACGCAGGGCCGCTATAACCCCGAAACCGACCAGAACGAGATGCCTGAATAAACGATGGATGTAAGATTAACAGCAAGGATGCTGAAAGCCGGTTGGTTGGTTATTTTACTACTAACCGGAGCTCCCGCCATGGCCTTTGAGTTTGAATGCGTCCGTCAGGTGGATTATCTGCCAGAACTGGATAAAGATGCCGATGAACTGTTTATGCAGGCCCGTTGAGCAGAGGTGACACCAGGTAACACAGATGAGGAGAATATCAGTGGCCTCTATCAACTGGCCGCAGATAAAGGCCACTGGAAGGCGATGCATAATCTTAGCCGTCGTTATCTGGATGGGATAGGAGTGCCAACCGACAGCGGCAAGGCATTGGATCTGACTGAAAAGCTGATCGAGATGAATGTCCCTATCGGTTATTACAATATGGCGGTGCTGTTAGAAAGGGGACGGGGTGTATACCAAGACAGGAAAGCTGCCTGGCAATATCTGCATAAGGCAGCGTCAATGGGCGAGCCCAATGCTCTGGTACGACTTGGAAAGCATTACGGATATGATCTGCCAAGAGAAGATCAGGAAGATGATAAGGCTGCAGCCTATTATGCCTGTGCAGCACAACAGAACAGTACATTGGGGCTGCATGTAGTGGATGAAAACTACCCTAAAGCCGCCTACTATTATCTGCTGGCTGCTGGGGGGGGGACTATCGTGCCGCCATATTTATACGAGGAGTCTTTCTTTATGGTGAACTAGGCTATGAAAAAGATGAAGCCTATGGCTTAAGGTTGAAAGGTTTTACGAAAAAGTTAGATAAAGACCCCCTCTATAAACTCCCTAATATAGCCGAGCGCTACCCGCTGCCTTACCACCCAACGCTGGGCCGTTATAACCCCGAAACCGACCAGAACGAGATGCCGTAACCGGCTTAATGATGACAAGGAGTGTCAGATTCAAATGTTAGCTAAATGGTTTTACTTGGCTGTTTTAACGATGACCCTGTGTGCCTGCAACAGTGAATCACAAGGGAAAAGCTCGATGACAGACAAGAGTACCGCCAACAGAGAACCCTTTGCTTGCGCTTTTGAAAAAGACCACCTACCTGATATTGATCCAGAGTTGGAAAAACAATATCAGGAGATCCGGGCTTATGAGAAAAAACAGATCCCCAATAAAGATGAAGTCAATATCACCAACCAGTATCAGCTATTAGCGGATCAGGGCCACTGGAAAGCGGCTAGTCAGTTAGCCATGCGTTACCTTCATGGACGCGGTGTAGAGCAAAGTTATTTTAAAGCACTGGAGTGGTTTCAGTGGATGGCTGACCGGGATATCCCTCTGGGGTATTACAACCTGGCGGCTATGGCGGAGAAAGGTCTGGCACTCAAGGAAGATAAAGAAGGTGCATGGCAGTACTATCATCGAGCAGCGCAGTTGGGAAGTCCTCAGGCGCAATATCGCTTGGGTGAGATTTATCTGTATCAGCGTCATGAGGATGCTGAAGGTGTGGCCTATCATCAGTGTGCGGCGAAACAAAATTACCGTGAGTCAGCCAATGCGCTGGCTGCATTCGCGAAAATTGTCGAAAAAAACTATCCTAAAGCTCTCTATTATTATCAGGTGGCGGCGGCGTTAGGTCGAAGACAAAGTATGCAAACTCTCGAAGGTGTGTTTCGAAATGGTGATTTTGGTTATGAGATAAATGAAGTTCTCGCTGAATGTTATGATAAGAAGTACTACCGTTTGCGAAAAAATCCTGATCTTAAATTTCCAAACCTGAACGAGCTTTGTCCTCTTCCTCCGCATCCGGAACAAGGTCTGTATAACCCCGAAACCGACCAGAACGAGATGCCGGAGAAATAAAAGATACTCTGAAAATTAAACGACAAGGATGTTAATGCTATGAAAAAAAAGTATGTCTCTCTTTATGTTATTGCCTTTTTTCTGTTGGTTGCCTCGGGCTTTGCACTGTTAGTTTTCCTGGCGGGCATAGCTGCTGCCGTGTCGGGGTCGGGGAATAGTGCTGGTGCGGAAACCCTGTGGAGCTTTGTTGTCGGATTATTCTGGTTGTCGATGGCTACTTTTGCCATAGCCATTGTTTCGCATATTCAATATAGCGTTGATAAATCCGTGACAGATAAACCCGAAGAGTTTGAGCTGGATCTGGATTCGGAAACGGAATAGCAGAAAGTTGATAAACCGGGATCTTACAAAAATGTTTCAGATAACCGGGTTATCCCGAACTGTCGTGTGTAACAGGAGTCTGGATTATGCCTGAACATTACCGAAAGTTTTATTGGCTGGGGCTCGCGTTGTTGGTGGGCTCAGTCATGATGATAATGGTTTCTCTCGGCGGCATCGCTGCCGGTGTTTCCGGATCAGGTGCCAGCCAGAGTACCGAAGACATGCTGGTGCTGTCGGTCTATGTTTTCTGGGGCTCTTGGGGTGTGTTACTGATGGCCGTAGTCCTTCATCTTAAGCAACGAGCCAATCGGTCGGCGCTGAATGACCAGTCTGGCTCTGATGAAACGGATAGCCGGTAAGCCTGGGAGGGCTTGCCCGGCTGTTGCTTCGATATTATCGTGAGAGCTCGGAGTTTATGACAATTGCCAGCGTCACAGACTTTTATCATCGCTTAATGCTGTCTTTATCCGCTCGACATCCAGCCCCTTAATCAGCTCCACCAGATTGGGAAAGATGGCGGCGTGATAGCCGTAGCCGCCGTTGATCATTTCATCCAGTGCCTGCTGTTTGCTCCAGCCCTGTTCGACAATCCGGTAGGTTGCTACCACGGTGCCGGTGCGGTCAGAACCGTGCCAGCAGTGCACCAGCAATGGTCCCTTGCTGTTTCTGATAATTCTCAGGGCTTCAATTAACTGATCTTCGGTGACTTTGCCGGTGCGTAGTTTCAGCTGATGGAGTGTTAGCGAGGTTTCGCCGGCTTCATCGTCATCGTTATGAAACTCTCTCAGGTTGAGCACCTCTTTGATGCCGAACGCCGCTATTTGGGGGAAGGCTTCGTCGCCGGGTTGTTCGGAGCGGTAAAGGTAATTATCAACACGGTAGAAATTGTCCAGTTCTGAGCCGATAACCGGGGTGGCCCAGACGTCGGGACGCAGTCGGGTTTCTGCATGGCTTATCGCGCTGAGTGCGAGCAGCAGAACGGTATAAAGTGCGGGAGTAGTGAAGCGAGTCATGGTGAAATCCTTTTCTTGTGAAAGCTGACTGTATCGTAACCGGAAAGGTTATAAAACCCTCGGCGCTGTCATCTTGCTGTCATGCCAACTTAATAAGCTGTGGGTATTAACCTTAATCGCCTACAGACCCAAGATGACCGTTTCGCAGATTATACCTGATCGTTATGCCCAGCTTAATGAACTGATTGAAACTGAACAGCTGTATCCCCATTTTCAGCCGATTGTCGATCTTCGGCGGGGTGAAGTATTGGGTCATGAGGCGCTGATTCGCGGGCCGGAAGGCAGTGAGTTGCATACGCCAGAGATGCTTTTTAACACTGCCATCGAAGCGGGACAGGAACATCGGCTGGAGCTGTTGTGTCGCCGACTGTCGCTGGAGGCTTTTGCCCGGTTATCACTGGAAGGAAAACTGTTTCTCAATATCAGCGCGTCCCTGCTGGGCACCCCGGAACATAAGCAAGGGTTGACTGCGCAATGGTTGGAGTCCCTTGAAATTCCTCTGGATTCCATTGTTATCGAGATTTCAGAGCAGCACCCGTTTGATAATTATGGACTTACCCTTGAAGCGATCAATTATTACAAACGCATGGGGTTTAAGGTGGCTGTTGATGATCTGGGAACCGGCTATTCAGGCCTCAAACTCTGGTCAGAGTTACAGCCGGATTACGTGAAGATTGACCGTCATTTTATTCATAATGTCGACCGGGAGCCGGTTAAACGTCAGTTTGTAAAGTCGATCTGCAGTATTGCTAATGGTGTCGGTTCCAAGGTGATTGTTGAAGGGGTGGAAACCCGTTCAGAGCTGGTCACTCTGAAGGAGCTGGGGGCGAATATTGGCCAGGGGTTTTATCTGGGGCGGCCAACCCAGACACCGAGAATGCTCTGTAATAGTGAAGAGTGGTTGCCCCGTAAACGGCGGGCTGGCAGTGAAAAGGATATGGCGGAAACGGCCGCTGTGCTGATTCATCCGGCGCCTGCACTGAGTTTCGATGATCAGATGGGGTATACCGCTAAACTGTTCCGGGAAAACCCGCTGTACGATATTCTGGCGGTGCTTGAGGAGGGCCGGCCGATCGGTACTGTACACCGGTCTGATCTGCTGGAGCTGTTCTCGACCCAATATGGCAGGGCTTTGTATGAAACGCGTCCGGTCACCCGTATTCTTGATACCAGGGCGATCATTATTGAATCGGACACCAGTCTGGAACAGGTATCCCGTCTGATAACCGAGCAGGATGCGGTCTATCTGCATCAGGGGCTGGTGATTACCAAGGATGGCCATTATCAGGGCATCGGTAACGTTCGGGATCTGTTGAAAAGGATCACCGAGCTGAAAATACGCAATGCCCGGTATGCCAACCCACTGACACTGCTGCCGGGCAATGTACCGATCAATCGGGAGATCGATGGGTTGCTGAAACAGACCGAGAGCTTTCGGGTGGCTTATTTTGATATCAACTATTTTAAGCCCTTTAACGATAGCTACGGCTATGTTAAAGGCGACCGGTTGATACAGTTGCTGGGTGAGCTACTCACCAATAATGCCAATGGTGAAAACTTTACCGGCCATATTGGGGGGGATGATTTTGTTGTGGTGTTTCGTACCGATGACTGGAAGGAGCGCTGCGAAAGGATTCTGCTGCAGTTTGACCAGGCTATAAGGGAATTTTATAGTCCAAAAGATCTTGAACAGGGAGGAATCTGGGCGTCCAGCCGTACCGGAGATTCGGTGTTCTATCCAGTTCTCAGCCTCTCTTGTGGTGTTGTCTACCCCGACCCCTATCGTTGTGTCAGTTATCATGAGGTCGCGGAACTCGCCGCCCAGGCCAAAAAAGAGGCGAAAAAGCGGGAGGGCAGTTATCTGTTTGTCTCCCGCCGTCGTAAATTACGCCTCAGCTGATCCGACCCTCTCGCCGGTTTCCTCTGATTGGGAGACCGCCTGACTGTTGGCTTCAGATACCGCTTGCGCTTTATTCACCCTGCGTCCCCAGAGTCGTCTCCTGAGTTCTGAGTTGGCCCAGCTCCTGAACCTTCCTGAAATACGCTTCAGACATGCTATATTGTCGCCCTGTCAACAGATCTGCATCTGTTACTCACATCGAGAGTCTGAATCCGGAGTTCTGATATGGCCCACTGGCAACCAAGATTTACCGCGGCGGATGCGGCGATTATTCAGCAGCAGCGCACCTGCGATGGTTTTTTTAAAATTAATCGCTTAACGATCCGCCACTCACTGTTTGAAGGGGGGGCGATTGAGATTGTGCGTGAGCAGTTTCAACGCGGTGATGCGGTGTGTGTACTGCTTTTTGATCCGGATAAAGAGAGCGTAGTGCTGGTGGAGCAGTTTCGTGTCGGTGCTCTGGGTAAAGCTGATAGTCCCTGGTTGCTGGAGTTGGTGGCGGGGATTGTTGAGCCGGGCGAGACACCTGACGATGTCGCCATGAGGGAAGCTCAGGAGGAAGCGGGTGCGGCAATTTACGATATTGTCCCGATTACCCGTTATCTGCCCAGTGCCGGTGGTAGTGATGAATACGTTGACTTGCTGTGTGCCCGGGTCGATAGCGCCGACGTGGGTGGTGTTCACGGTCTGGCTGATGAGGGTGAGGATATTCTGGTTCATGTGCTACCCTTTGCTGAGGTATGTGAATTGGTTGCAAACGGTACTATTGATAATGCTGCCACCATAATTGCGGTACAATGGTTACAGCTGAATCGGCAGCGATTGTTACAGCGCTGGGGTTGTGTGTAAGGCGGCCTCTGAGTATGCGATCTGAGTGTTGGAGAAGATGAAAAAACGTTATATCCCTGACCTGGTAAAGCAGATGGCCGATTGTGAGGCCAACTATCTGCGACTGATGCGGCTGATGCCGGATCTTGAACAGTGCGATGAGCGCGAGTTTGAGGTTCACTGGCATCAGCAGCAGAGCGTCGTTCGTCTGCGGGTTGAGGAGCGTTTTACCTACACCACCACCGTTCTGGTGTCACAAAGTTTTGATAGCAGCTGGCTGGAGGCCCCCAGTCTGGTGGTGCGGATCTATCATGATGCCCGGGCTGCTGAGGTGATCTGTCTGAAAAGCCGGCGTCATTTTCGCGGGGTTTACAACTACCCGAATGAGCGGATGCATCAGAAAGATGAAAAGGCACAGCTGAATCAATATCTGGGAGAGTGGCTCAGCCACTGTCTGACCCACGGTCAGGCCGCCGAACCGGTTTATAGTTTCTCATGATCCCGCTGGTTGTTGCGCAGATTACCGATTTTCACCTGCAGAATAATCCTGATCAGGATTATCGTGGTTTCAATGTTGAACAGCATCTGGACCGGGTGGTTGACGATCTGCTGTTACAGACGCCCGCGGTGGATATGATTATCTGCAGCGGTGATCTGGTGCACCATGGCGGGCCCGAAGGCTATCAGCGCCTGAGTCGGCGACTCGCCAGACTGCCGGTGCCGAGTTACTGGATTCCGGGTAATCACGATGATGCTCAGCTAATGCTTAAGTCTGGTGATCAGCAGGGTGGACAGCTGAACCAGCGCTCCGTTGTCGCGCAGGGGTGGGCGATCATCCTGCTGGACAGCACCGCAAGCCCCGATGGTCAGGGCGGTGGCAGTTTGTCATCGACTGAGCTGGCTTTTCTTGAACAGCAGTTGCAACAGTATTCTACCCATCACTGCCTGGTGGTCCTGCACCATAATCCGCTGCCGGTCGGGAGTAACTGGCAGGACCAGATTATGCTGGCCAATGCTGATCAGTTCTGGGCCGTTCTGGGGCAACATCATAGTGTCAGAGCAGTGATTAATGGTCATGTCCATCAGGCATCTGATCAACTACGTGGTGAGGTTCGGGTAATCATGACCCCTGCAACTTCGGTGCAGTTTAAAGCGGGCTGTCAGCAGATGGTTCTGGAGGATGATCCGGTGCTGCGGCAACCTGCATACCGCTTGCTGACGCTTCACCGGGATGGCCAGATAGAGACCTCGATCAAAAGAGTCGAGGGTTAAGGTTGCATCGCCCGGCGCTCTCCGGTACTTTACCGAAAACATGTATATATATACAGATAAAATAGCAGTAGTTAAAAAGGTTATTGATGGCACAGCCTCTGTTTCTCTATATTCACGGTTTCAACAGCTCTCCCGAGTCGTTTAAGGCGCGGTTTTTTGTTGACTGGATGACTGCTAAGGGGAAGGCCGACCAGGTGATTGTCCCTGCGCTGCCCCACTGGCCTGCTCAGGCTATCCGTCTGCTTGAGCAACTGATCGAAACCCACCGGGATCGCTCCATCACGCTGATCGGCAGTTCCCTGGGCGGTTATTACAGCACCTGGCTGGGTGAGAAGTATGATTTGCGTGCGGTACTGATCAATCCCGCTGTGCGGCCGTTTGAACTGCTGGAAGCGATGCTGGGGGAGCAGGGAAACTACTACAGCGATGAACGATATGAACTGACCCCTGAGCATCTGCAGCAGTTGTTACAGATTAACTGTCACAGTGTAAAAGAGCCTTCACGTTATCTGTTGCTGACCCAGACCGGGGATGAAACCCTGGATTACCGGGAGGCGGTAGAAAAGTTCAGGGACTCACCGATGCTGGTACAGCGGGGTGGTTCCCACGGTTTTGACCAATTTGAATCTGTTATACCGGCGATACTGGCATTTGCCGAAGGCCGGGTTGAGTTGCCTGCTGTCACTGACCTGACAATCGGGCGGATAAGGACTGAAACTTCCGATGAGTAACACCTATAACTCTGATGCAATTGAGGTACTGAGCGGGCTGGACCCGGTGCGGCGCCGTCCCGGTATGTACACCGAGACCGACCGGCCAAACCACCTGGCTCAGGAAGTGATCGATAACAGTGTCGATGAAGCGTTGGCGGGCCATGCGACGCAACTGGATGTCACCCTGCATAAAGATGGCGCGATCAGCGTCAGGGATAACGGCCGGGGGATGCCGGTGGATATCCACCCGGAAGAAGGGGTCAGTGGCGTCGAGCTGATCCTCACCCGGCTGCATGCCGGAGGTAAGTTTTCCAACGAGAACTACAACTACTCCGGTGGTCTGCACGGTGTTGGTGTGTCGGTGGTAAATGCACTCTCTAAGTTGCTGGAAGTGACCATCCGTCGCGGGGGGAATGTTTACCGGATGACCTATGCGGATGGCGAGAAGGTGTCCGATCTGGAGATCGTGGACAGCTGTGGTCAGCGCAACACCGGTACTGAGGTGCGCTTTTTAGCCGATCCGCAGTATTTTGATACCCCCAAATATCATCTGACCAAACTGCGCCATATGTTGCGCGCCAAGGCGGTGCTCTGTTCCGGTTTGCGGGTCACCTTTACGGATGCGACCGGTGCCACGAAAGAGAAAGATGAGTGGTACTACGAGGATGGTCTGGTGGACTACCTCAAAGGCACCACTCAGGTCTATGAAACCCTGCCGGAAGAGCCTTTTACGGTCTCCTTTCAGGGAGAGATCGACGCGATGGATGTGGCGTTGCAGTGGTTGCCTGAAGGTGGCGATCTGACCTGTGAAAGCTACGTTAACCTGATTCCTACCGCTCAGGGTGGCACCCATGTTAATGGTCTGCGAACCGGTCTGCTGGAAGCGATGCGGGAGTTCTGCGAGTTTCGTAATCTGCTACCCCGGGGGGTTAAAATCTCCGCCGAAGATATCTGGGAGCGTTGCTGCTATGTGCTCTCTGCGAAGATGCAGGACCCACAGTTCTCGGGACAGACCAAAGAACGGTTGTCGTCCCGCCAGATTGCGGGCTTTGTGTCCGGGGCAACCAAAGATGCTTTCAGTCTCTGGCTTAACCGTCATGTAGAAGATGGCGAGAAGCTGGCAGAACTGGTGATCAGCAATGCTCAGAAGCGACTGCGGTCGAATAAAAAGGTGATCCGTAAGAAGGTGACCTCGGGACCTGCGCTGCCGGGTAAGCTGGCGGACTGTACCGGTAATGACGCGATGCAGGGCGAACTGTTTCTGGTCGAGGGTGACTCGGCGGGTGGTTCAGCCAAGCAGGCGCGAGACCGGGAGTATCAGGCGGTGATGCCGCTGCGTGGTAAAATCCTGAATACCTGGGAAGTGGAACCCGGCGATGTGCTGGCCTCTCAGGAGGTGCATCATATTTCCATTGCGATAGGCGTCGAACCGGGATCGGATAACTTTGATGGTTTGCGTTATGGCAAGATCTGTATCCTCGCGGATGCGGACTCGGATGGTCTGCATATCGCCACCCTGCTGTGTGCGTTGTTTGTACGCCACTTCAAACCGCTGGTGTCCGCCGGGCACGTCTATGTGGCGATGCCGCCACTGTATCGTATTGATGTCGCTAAAGATGTTTTTTATGCCCTGGATGATAATGAGAAAGACAGTATTGTTGAGCGCATCAGGGCGGAGCGTAAGAACGCCAAGATCGGCGTACAGCGCTTCAAGGGTCTGGGTGAGATGAACCCACTGCAGCTGCGTGAAACCACCATGTCACGGGATACCCGCCGGCTGGTTCAGCTAACCATTGAGCCGGGCGATGGCACCAACGATGTGATGGATATGTTGTTGGCGAAGAAGCGTTCGCCGGACCGGAAAGAGTGGCTGGAAAGCAAGGGTAATCTGGCGGATATTTAAGCCTTTTCCTGTCAGGTTAAAGATCGCGCGAACAATGAGTTTATAAGCTCCGGGACAAAAAATGAGCGGAACAGTACATATCGATGAAGGCATTGAACGCCTGTCACTGAAAGAATATACCGAGAAGGCGTATCTGGATTACTCCATGTACGTCATTCTTGACCGGGCGCTGCCGAATATCGGCGATGGCCTGAAGCCGGTTCAGCGTCGTATCGTGTATGCGATGTCGGAACTGGGGCTGAAATCGACGGCGAAGTATAAGAAATCGGCCCGTACTGTGGGTGACGTGCTGGGTAAATTCCATCCTCACGGCGATAGTGCCTGCTATGAAGCGATGGTACTGATGGCGCAGCCATTCTCCTATCGCTACCCACTGATCGACGGTCAGGGTAACTGGGGTTCACCCGATGACCCTAAGTCTTTTGCCGCGATGCGTTACACCGAGTCCAAACTGGCAAGATACGCCGAGGTGCTACTCAAAGAGGTGGGACAGGGGACGGTCGAGTGGGGGCCAAACTTTGATGGTACCCTTGAGGAACCGATGACCCTGCCTGCCCGGCTGCCCAATATTCTGTTGAACGGCACCACCGGGATTGCGGTGGGTATGGCGACCGATATCCCGCCCCATAACCTGCGGGAGGTCACCGAGGCCTGTATCAAACTGCTGTCCAGACCAGGGATGAGCATCGAAGAGCTGTGCGAGATAGTGCCGGGGCCGGATATGCCCACCGATGCTGAGCTGATCACCCCGCGCCACGAACTGCAGAAAATGTATGAAACCGGTAAGGGCAGCCTGCGTGCCCGTGCCGTTTACAGTCGCGAACAGGGCGATATTGTGATTACTGCTCTGCCCTATCAGGTGTCCGGGGCGAAAGTGCTGGAACAGATTGCGCAGCAGATGCAGCAGAAAAAACTACCGATGGTGTCGGATCTGCGGGACGAGTCTGACCATGAAAATCCGACCCGTCTGGTGATTGTGCCGCGCTCCAACCGCATCGATGTTGAGCAGCTGATGGCGCACCTGTTTGCCAGTACCGATCTGGAGCGCACCTACCGCGTTAACATGAATATGATCGGTATTGATGGCCGCCCTAAGGTGAAAAACCTTAGAGAGATCCTCACCGAGTGGCTGGTTTATCGTACTGAAACGGTGCGTCGCCGGCTGCAATTCCGCCTGGATAAGGTGCTGGCCCGGCTGCATATTCTTGAAGGTCTGATGGTCGCCTATCTCAATATTGATGAAGTGATTGAGATCATCCGTACTGAAGAGAAGCCGAAGCTGGTGATGGTTGAGCGTTTTGGTATCACTGAGATTCAGGCGGAAGCGATTCTTGAGATCAGGTTGCGTCAACTGGCCAAACTGGAAGAGATTAAGATCCGTGGCGAGATCGATGAGCTGACCGAAGAGCGGAACTATCTTGAAGAGATTCTGGGCTCTGAAAAGCTGATGCGCAAACTGATCCGTGATGAGCTGAAAGCCGATGCCAAAGAGTATGGCGATGATCGCCGTTCACCCATCGTTGCCCGGGAAGAGGCAAAAGTGATGGATGAGAAAGCGTTGCTGACCGCTGAACCGATTACTGCGGTGATCTCCAAGCAGGGCTGGATCCGTTCTGCCAAAGGTCATGATATTGATCCGGAGGGGCTTAGCTATAAATCCGGTGACGGCTTTAAACTGGCGTGTCTGGGACGTATGAATCAACCGGTCATTCTGATGGACACAACCGGACGGGCCTACTCACTTGAAGCGCATACTCTGCCATCAGCGCGGGGGCAGGGTGAGCCGGTTACCGGCAAGCTGACACTGCCAAAAGGCGCCACCATCGATGGTGCTATCGCGGGTAAGGATGACGATGCGGTGTTGCTGGCGTCGGATGCCGGTTATGGCTTCGTGACAAAAATTGCCGATATGACCAGTAAGACCCGCACCGGTAAAGCAGCCCTGACGCTGCCAAAAGGCGCTAAAATAATGCCGCCGATGCGTTTGAAAAATAAGGCAACAGATCTCCTGGTGGCCGTGACTAACGAGGGGCGGATGCTGGTATTTCCGGTTAAAGATCTGCCGGAGCTGGGCCGGGGTAAAGGTAATAAAATTATTAATATCCCCTCCGCCCGGGCGGCTTCAAGAGATGAGCTGCTGGTGGCGATGGTGACGCTGTCTGCCGAGGATACACTGCAGGTCAACTCCGGTCGTCAGCATCTGAAGATGAAGCCTTCCGATCTGGAACACTATCGCGGTGAACGGGGGCGTCGGGGTAACAAACTGCCCCGCGGCTATCAGCGGGTCGATTCCCTCGATGTGATTGTTAAAGCCTCGGCTGAAGAGCCTGTCTCCGACGCTGAATAGCGCCACTGATATGGATAAAAGAGTGATCTTCGGTCACTCTTTTTTTTATATTTTACGCTCTGCATCGGGCGTCAGGTGACTATTTTAGTCCCGGGTGGCTGAAAAATAGCCACTCAGAGTACGCAATTGCTTCCTTCTTGATCAAGTTATCTGTAAAATACCGCGCCTGACACTCTCCCGAATGGTTGTTTTTTAGTCAGTATTTGCAACCGCTCAGGATAATTAAACTGCCCTGTATCAACTGACAATACAGGTATTACCCCCCGCGAACATGCGCCTGAATCGTGTTCGCTGTATAGGAAAAAGCATGACCGAAAGCTTTGCTGACTTATTTGAAGAATCCCTTGAACTCGTTGCAATGGTACCTGGTACCCTGGTTATGGGTGAAGTTATCGACATCGATAGTGACTGGGTTACCGTAAACGCTGGACTGAAGTCTGAGGCAGTTATTGCCCGCAGCCAGTTCCTTAATGATGCCCAGGAACTTGAAGTTCAGGTGGGTGACATGGTTAAGGTTACTCTGGAAAGCGTTGAAGATGGTTCCGGTGAAACACGCCTGTCCCGTGAGAAAGCGAAGCGCGCTGAATCCTGGGGTGTTCTGGAAACTGCATTCGAAGCTGAAGAAACTGTTAAAGGTTACATCAGCGGTACTGTTAAGGGTGGCTTCACCGTTACCGTTAACAAGATCAATGGCTTCCTGCCAGGTTCACTGGTAGATGTACGTCCGGTTAAGAACGTTGACCACCTGATGGGTCAGGAACTGGAATTCAAACTGATCAAGCTGGACCAGAAGCGCGACAATATCGTTGTTTCTCGTCGTGCTGTTCTGCAAGAAGCTAACAGTGCGCAGCGTGATGAGCTGCTGAGTACCCTGGAAGAGGGTCAGCAGGTTAAAGGTTACGTTAAGAACCTGACCAACTACGGTGCATTCGTAGATCTGGGCGGTGTTGACGGCCTGCTGCATATCACTGATATGGCCTGGAAGCGTATCTCTCATCCTAGCGATATGCTGACACCGGGTGATGAGATCACTGTACAGATCATCAAGTTCGATAAAGAGACTAACCGTCTGTCTCTGGGTCTGAAGCAGCTGAACGAAGATCCATGGTCTTCTATCCTGGCGCGTTTCCCTGCTGGCACTAAGGTTCCTGCTCGTGTAACTAACCTGACTGACTACGGCTGCTTCGCGTCTATCGAAGATGGCGTTGAAGGTCTGATCCACGTGTCTGAAATGTCCTGGACTAACAAGAACATCCACCCATCTAAAGTTGTTCAGGTGAACGACGAAGTTGAGGTTATGGTTCTTGATGTTGATGAGAAGCGTCGTCGTATCTCTCTGGGTATGAAACAGTGCATCGCTAATCCATGGTCTACTTTCGCTGAGCAGTTTGCTGCGGGCGACAAAGTGACTGGTACTATCAAGACTATCACTGACTTCGGTATCTTCGTGGGTCTGGATAACGATCTGGACGGTCTGGTTCACATGTCTGACATCTCCTGGGATGCGGATAGCGAAACTGCGCTGCGTGAATACAAGAAGGGCGAAGAGGTTGAAGCCGTTATCCTGTCTATCGATGCTGAGAAAGAGCGTATCTCTCTGGGTATCAAGCAGCTGGAAAGCGATCCGTTCTCTGAGTATGCTGCTGCAAACGACAAAAACGCTATCGTTAAAGGTATCGTTAAGTCTGTAGACGCTAAAGGCGCGAACATTGAGCTGGCTGAAGGCATTGAAGGTTACCTGAAAGTGTCTGATATCAGCATCGATCGCATCGAAGATGCTTCGACTGTCCTGAAAGTAGGCGACGAAGTTGAAGCGAAGATCGTTAACCTGGATCGTCGTAACCGTTCTATCACTCTGTCTATCAAGGCTAAAGACCAGGCAGATGAGAAAGCGGCTATCAAAGCTGTGGCTGATGCTCCGGTTGAGACTGCTGGTCCTACCACTATCGGTGACCTGATCAAGGCACAGATGGAAGCGAAGAAGTAATACTTCTTTAAGCGATAAAAAAAGGAGCGCTGATGCGCTCCTTTTTTTTACCCTGCCGTTGGCTTGTCAGACGGTGAAACGTTCCGAAATCTCTTTCAGATGTTCAGCCAGCCGTGCCAGCTCTTCGCAGGTCTGAGCGATCTGGTTGGAGCCTTCTGCGCTGTCAGTTGATACACCGTTTATCTTAACCACACTCTGGTTGATCTCTTCAGAAACCAGGCTCTGCTCTTCCGAGGCACTGGCAATCTGAATGGTCATCGCGTTGATTTGTTCAACCGCTACAGTGATCTCATTTAAAGACTTTCCGGCTGTCAGGGTTTGCTGAACCACTGTGTCAGCTTCGGTGCTGCTGGCCTGCATCGCATTAACGGCGGCTTTGGTTCCTGACTGTAAGCGCTCGATCACCTGGGCGATCTGCTGTGTTGATTCAGCTGTTCGGCTGGACAGCGATCTGACCTCATCGGCAACCACTGCAAATCCCCGTCCCTGCTCGCCTGCGCGCGCCGCTTCGATTGCAGCATTAAGAGCCAGCAGATTGGTCTGTTCAGCAATGTTGTTGATCACTTCCAGTATGTTGGCGATGTTCGTGCTTTCAGCCTCCAGAGTATGAGTCAGTTCAGCAGACTTGGCTAATCGTTCTGAGAGGGTTTGTACTGCAGTAATGGTTGCATCAACGATCTGTTTTCCGGACTCTGCGGCTTCAGCTGCCAGCGTGGATGCCGAAGCGGCGTCCTGAGTGTTCTTGGCAACTTCGTGAACCGTCGCGGTCATCTCGGTCATGGCGGATGCAACCAGTGAGGTTTCATCCTGCTGTTGCTCCATTCCGCGACTTGTTTGAGCCGTGGTGGCGGATAGCTCTGTGGCTGAGCTGGCAACCTGTGATGTTGCAGCGGTGAGTTCCATAATAAGGTCGTGAAAGCTGGTCATCATCTCATTAAATGCCAGTCCCATGGCGCCAAATTCATCTTTATTCCGGATCTCTGAGCGAAGTGTCAGATCTTTAGTCTCAGCGGCTCTGGAGATGACAGTGGTTAGTGCTTTAACCGGGTCAATGATTGATTTGGCAATCAGTGCTGATACGACTCCCATAATGATCAGAACTATCGCCAGGATCTCTACTTCCTGCCAGAACACATGCCAGAACTCTTCATCAATATCGTGGGTAAATACGCCGGTGCATATTATCCAGTTCCATTGAGGGTGAAGGCGAGCAAAGGAAATTTTCCTTTGTGGTTCCGAGAGGCCAGGGTGAGGCCACAGATATTCGACAAAGCCCCCTGTGCTGTTCTGTGTTGCGGCTTTAACTAACTCCTGCATAAACAGCGTGCCGTTGTTATCTTTCATATCCGCGACGCTGCTACCTTCAAGCTTCTTATTAGTTGGGTGCATTAGCATTTTGGACTGAGTATTGAGAACAAAGAAATACTCATCTTCGCCATAACGCAGGCTTCGGATTGACTCCAGAGCGCTTTGTTTGGCCGCTTCCTCAGACTTTTTCCCCGACTCAACCATTTTCTGTTGATGGTCAATTAATGAGTAGGCGGCGCCGGTAAGGTTTTCCATCTCCATTTTTCTCTGATCGAGAAGGTCCCCTTGAAGTTTTAACAGGGAGAGCGTAACAATCATGATCAGGCTGATAATGGCGATTGCAACCAATAGCAAGAGCTTTGACCGGACGCTGACGCTCCGAAGTAGTTGATTCATGTATATACTCCTTCCATATACAGAGATGTATGCTGAGGATAATCCCAACCGTGGCTATACGTTGTAGCACAGGCTTTGGGTCATTTCTGATAACAATTAGTCTGAGAGAAATGTTGTATCAGGGAGATTAGCTCTCTGCCTTATAATAAAGTTATAGCGTAGTGTTACGGCGGGAGTTGATCTTCATCAACTTTAACGAAGGCTAATGCTCGGATTGGGTAGAATAGCCGTGCATCCGGATGACGTGTCAGCCAGCGGTGCGGTGTCATTCAGTTGCGGTGGGTAAACAGCAGCCCGATGCCAGCACTTGCCAGCAGGGTGCCGCAGCTGCGATTAAATAGCTGCCGTTTAAGCGGTTCAGCAAACCACTGGCGCAGATAGAGGCCAAACAGTGCGTAAATCGCAACCGCCAGCCACTCAAGCAGCAGGAAGGTGACCCCCAGTGTAAAAAACTGCAGGCCTGCTGGTGCCTCAGTTGTGACAAACTGCGGTAAAAAGGCGGTGAATATCAGGATCGCTTTAGGGTTACCTGCAGCGAGAAAGAACTCCTGCTGCATCAGTTCAAGCTGTTTCTTATTCTCCTGTGTCTGCGCTGTCTCCCCGCGGCTGGTATCGGCTGTCCAGAGCTTGAATGCCAGCCAGAACAGATAGCCGGCACCGACAACTTTTATCACCGTGAAGATAACTTCGGATGTGTGCAGGACAACGGCAAGTCCGGCTGCTGCGAGGAAGATCATCCCCGCGAAGGCGATCAGTCGTCCTGCACCGGCAAATAGGGCGCTATGAAAGCCATAACGCGTGGCATTGTTCATCGCCATCAGATTGTTGGGGCCTGGGGACATGTTCAGTGCGAAACATGCTGGTATAAACAGCAGCAGTGTCATTATATCCATGAGTCTGACCGGTTATTGTGGGCAATCAGTGTCCGCTTGTTGCGATGATATCTGCTGGTTACAGATATACGTCATAGAAAAAATACAGGGTGATGCCAATGCTGGCAACACTTACAAAGTTGCGCACCTGTTGTTGAGGCAGTTTTCGTGATAGATGGGCGGCGACATAGCCCCCAACCACTGTGCCTGTCAGTACGACTGAGCCTTCATACCAGGCGATCACGCCATCATAGATAAACATCGCAATCGCAATCAGCGATACAAAGGTTGATATCAGTAGTTTCAGACCGTTCATCCGGTTGATATCGGTATATCCGGCCAGCGCCAGATAGCTAAGGGATATAATGCCGAGTCCGGCATTAAAGAACCCGCCATAGAGGCACACGCCAAACAGCAGGAGGGTGAGCAGTGTTGCTGCCGCCGTTGAGGCATGACGATGCCTTGTCCCCAGTTGCCTGAGAGTCCGGTTTAGTTGTCCTCCGAAGATAAACAGCAGGGTGGCAAATAGCAGTAGCCAGGGGACCGCAGTCTCAAAAGAGGCTTCCGGGGTCTGCAGTAGCAGCCATGCACCGCAGATACCGCCAATCAGACTGATCAGGATAAAGCGAGGCAACTGGTCCTTTATCTCCATAAGGTCTTTTCTGAAAGCCCAGGTGCCACTCATATAACCTGAACAGGATGCGAATGTATTGGTGGCGTTGGCACTGATAGGGGGAACCCCTGCCAGCAGCAGTGCTGGAAAGGTGATAAAGCTGCCACCTCCGGCAATGGAGTTGAGCACTCCGCCAAAGAAGCCGGCAGTAAACAGGATCAGCAGTTCAGTTAGCATGGGAATACCCGGGTTGTCATCAGTGAGCTGAGCATAGGTGAATACCGCCCGGCATTACAGATACAGGTGTTGTGCAATCTATAGCGGATCTGTATCGCCTTTACCCTGTGCAGGCTCAGGGAAAAAGTTTGCTGAGCAGATGGCGGGCCTGCTTATCCAGTAACTTCTGATAGTTATCATTAACGGATCTGATCAGTACTTTATCTTCTTCGGCGCGCAGGATATCAGCACCGGCCAGCAGACTGACTTTGAGATCAGGTGCTTCGCTGAGGGCGGTATGGGTCACCAGTTCGTTGCTGTCGGTGCTATGGGTAAGATAACGGGCTTCCTCCTGCATTCGCGGGAGTTTCTTATAATGGCCGCGCACCAGCGCCATATGCAGATTCAGGACGGGTTTGAAGCTGCGGATACGTTGCTGGTTGAAGAGTTTGTAGAGGCGATTAAACAGCTGGCTGGCGCAGATCGCATTGATGCCGTGGGAGTCATCCTTGTGGGGCTTCAGAAATGCCAGTTGCAGATCGCCGTTACCGATTCGGGTGGCTTCACCCTGATAGATGGCGATCACCATGTCGAGCATGCGGTAATAGTATTCCTGCAGTTCCAGTTGCTCTTCGCTGGCCAGGTTGTCTGAGTGCCCTGATGACAGATCAAGATAGAGCAGATAGCCCGCTTCTTCTGCGGCGACGATCAGTTCCAGTTCCTGTTCAAACGCGTACAGATCCAACTGAATTTCATGCTGACTGTTGCCAAACAGCGGATTGGGCGTCCGCTGGCGGGGTTGTGCCTCCAGACTGATCTCTTCTACGCTGACCTCATCGGTCATTGTTTCGGTTGGGGCTTTGGTTTCAGCCCGCTCTTTGTGATCGCAGAAGGGGGCAAAGCCAGGCATATGTGGTGCCGCTTCATCCGGTCTTAACAGCTCCACCAGCTCATCCGGATGGCTTTCGTTGTGCTGCGCGGATCTGTCAGAGAGCAACTCTGGTGAGTGTTCGTCATCCTCTGCTACTGGTGGGACGACGGCATCGTCTGTGTTTAACGCAGGCTCAGTGTTAGCTGCCGGGGAGGGCGTGTTGCGGCTCAGGCTGAACCAGCAACCGGTGAGGGCTGCAATAACGGTTATCAGGGCCAGAATGGCAGCCTGTACCAGCAGCGCGTTAAAGTTTGATCTGCTCGCTTGCGGATTCAGGTATAGCTCAAGGATGGCCAGGGTCTCATCCTGCTGCCGGATCAGCACATCCTGCTGGATAAGATTGTCCTGGCGGATATCTCCTGCCCGGCCGAGTAGCCGTTCTCTCGGATCGGTGAGGATAATGGCGTCGATGTCAGGCTGCTTCACCAGTTGATTGAGAACGTAGTTGAGGCTGACAGAGTCTCCCGCCAGCAGCGCGGGTTTGATCATGGTAACTGTTTGTTGCCCCAGCAGCTCTCCCTGCTGGCGAGTCTGCAGCTGGGCAATTTTCCCTGCTACAACGGTGAGGTAGATGCCGGATAGCAGCAGGCCGGTGAGCAAGATGCAGCCAAGCGTCATCATCAGCCGGGTACGCTGATTGATCATGGTTGTAAAACGAAGCGGTTTATCCATATTCCGACGGCTACATATTCCGGGGCAGTAAAGCCTGCAGATAATAGCAGTTAAGTCACTTCGCAAAAACGGCTTTTTTGCTGTTTTGCTTTCTCTGTCGATGACCCCCGCTGCCGGGCAGGTTATAATGGCCGGTCTCGACGGAGAAGGAAGGTTATGAACGTTAAAGAGTACATGGCAGAACTGGGTCAGCAGGCACGCGTTGCCTCCCGCGACATTGCGAAAGCTGATACCGGAATAAAGAACCGCGCGTTACTGGCGATGGCGGATGCGATTGATGCGTCCCGTGAAAAGCTGGTTGCGGCAAATGCTGAAGACCTGCAGCAGTGCCGTGCCAATGGCCTGGATGATGCAATGCTGGATCGTCTGGAACTGAAGCAGTCTCAGATCGATACCATGATTGAAGGTTTACGCCAGGTTGCTGCTCTGCCGGATCCGATCGGCGCGATCACCGATATGAACTACCTGCCGAGCGGTATCCAGGTGGGTAAGATGCGTGTGCCTCTCGGGGTGGTCGGCATTATTTATGAGTCCCGTCCCAATGTGACGGTGGAAGCGGCCAGTCTCTGTCTGAAGTCCGGCAATGCAACTATTTTGCGGGGCGGGTCGGAAGCGATTCACAGTAATGCGGCGGTTGCTGAGTGTATTCAGACAGGGCTCAGGGTCGCGGGGCTGCCAGAGCACACGGTGCAGGTGGTTAAAACTACGGATCGTGAAGCAGTGGGTGAACTGATTACGATGCCTGAATATGTCGATGTGATTGTGCCGCGGGGGGGGAAAAGCCTGATTGAACGGGTGAGTCGTGATGCCAAAGTAGCGGTCATCAAGCATCTGGATGGTATCTGTCACGTCTACATTGATGAAGATGCCGATAAAACCAAGGCGGTCAATGTGGCGATTAATGCCAAAACCCATCGCTACGGCACCTGTAATACTATGGAAACACTGCTGGTGCACGAATCCCGTGCGGCAGAGATTCTGCCTGAGTTAGCTGAGTGTTATCAGGCGATTGGGGTTGAGCTGCGCGGTTGCGACAAAACCCGTGAAGTGTTGCCGAATATTATCGCGGCAACCGAAGAGGACTGGCAAACCGAGTATCTGGCACCGATCCTGTCGATCCGGGTAGTCCATGATATGGCTGAGGCGATTGAACATATCAACCAGTACGGTTCTCATCATACCGATGCCATTATCACGGAAAATTACACCCGCTCCCGCAGTTTTTTGCGTGAAGTGGACTCCAGTTCGGTAATGGTTAACGCATCGACCCGTTTTGCTGATGGTTTCGAGTATGGGCTGGGGGCTGAGATTGGTATCTCAACGGATAAGATTCATGCCCGCGGGCCGGTAGGTCTTGAGGGGCTGACCTCACAAAAGTATGTGGTGCTGGGTGATGGCCATATACGTCAGTAACGCCTGATGAGCGAATCCGTCAAAGTCTTTATGGGTGGGACTTTTGATCCTATTCATAATGGCCACCTGCGCACCGCGCTGGAAATTCAACAATGGCTGGGCGTCAGGCAGGTAACCCTTATGCCCTCCAAAGCTCCGGTGCATCGGCAACAGCCGGAACGCAGTGGTCAGCAGCGTCTGGATATGGTTCGTCTGGCGGTTGCCGATGAACCAGCATTGGTGGCTGATGAGCGGGAGGTTATCTCAGCCAATGCTTCCTATACTGTACTGACACTGGAATCTTTTCGCCGGGAACTGGGGCGGCAAGTGCCGGTCTGCATGATTCTTGGAATGGATGCTTATCTGTCACTGCCGCAATGGGACCGTTGGTTTGAACTGCTGAATCTCTGCCATATTGTGGTGGTTAAACGGCCCGGCTGGATCTATGAACCCTGCGCTCAGATGCAGCAGATTAGCCTCGAGCATGAGATCGATGATGTCGACGCCATGCTGCAAAAACCTGCGGGTCATGTGATTTTTCGTGAATTGACGCCATTGGGAATCTCTGCCACCCAGATCCGGGAACTGATCAGTGGGGGGCGCTCTCCCCGTTATCTGATACCGGATGCGGTGTGGAACTATATAAAACAAAACCGGCTCTATAATGTTGAGCAACATAATGAAGGTAAATAATTACTAATGGAAATGGATCAGATGATCAGCGCTGTACGTGAAGCCCTTGATGATATGAAAGCACGGGATATCGTCGAGATTGATGTCACCAATAAATCAACAGTGACTGACCGGATGGTGATTGCCAGCGGAACCTCTAAGCGACATGTGATGTCCATAGGACAGCATGTGCAGGAAGAGATGAAGCATAAAGGCCTGATGCCATTGGGGATCGAGGGACAGGATACCGGCGAGTGGGTGTTGGTAGATCTGGGTGATCTGGTGGTGCATGTGATGATGCCGGATGCCCGAAGCTTCTATGATCTTGAAAAACTCTGGGGTTTTGATGAGGAAGTGGGGCAGGACACAGCACATTAAACGCTTCTGCGACTAAGTCATCGTTGTCTGTCGTGCGCTCACCTCTGTTTTGGGGGAGCGGCGACAAAAGGGATCCGCTTTAACATGAAAATACGCCTTATCGCCGTAGGCACTAAAATGCCTGGTTGGGTAACTGAAGGTTTTAATGAATACCTCAAACGGTTGCCCAATGAGTTCTCTCTGGAGTTGGTGGAGATCCCTCTCGGTCATCGGGGAAAAGGGGCGGATCTGGCCCGGGCCAAACGTCAGGAAGGAGAACAGATGCTGGCGGCGATTCCCAGGGGGGATCGGGTGATTGCACTTGAAGTGGGCGGTAAAAACTGGAGTACTGAACAGTTGGCGGAGCAGGCAGAACAGTGGCAGATGTCCGGGCAGAACCTCTGCCTGCTGGTTGGAGGGCCTGATGGACTGGCACCGGAGTGTGTTGCTATCGCTGATCAGAAATGGTCACTCTCGGGTCTTACCCTGCCGCATCCGCTGGTGCGCATTTTGCTGGCTGAACAGTTATATCGGGCCTGGAGTATCATGCAGGGCCATCCCTATCATAAATAATCTGATACACATATCTGTGAAGAATTGCTTAGATGTCCGCGTTTGATAGCCTGAAGGATCACACAAAAGAGGGACGGGTATTTCTGTCACGTGCGCTGATCGCTTTTGTGATTGTGGTGCTGCTGATGGGGGTTCTGATCGGCCGTCTCTACTACCTGCAGGTGATTCAGCATGATCAGCTTGCTGCCGTGTCTGATGATAACCGTATCCAGTTACAACCGGTTGCCCCCACCCGTGGTCTGATCTATGACCGCAACGGAACCCTGTTGGCGGATAACCGCCCCAGCTACAGTGTCACCCTGCTGAAAGAGAAGGTCGGGGACCTCGAAGCTACCCTGACAGAGTTGCAAAAGCTGATTCCCATCAGTGAGCGGGAGCTGGAATCATTTCATAGACGTCTCAAACAGCGTCGTCGCCCCTATGAAACGGTGCCTTTGCGGTTTCGTCTGACCGACGATGAGATTGCCCGTATCGCGGTTAACTATCAGCGTTTACCCGGGGTGCAGGTCGAGGCAGATCTGATTCGTTACTATCCGTTCGGGGCGAGTCTGGTACATGCGCTGGGCTATGTTGGCCGTATCAACGAAAAAGAACTGAAGCGGGTTGATCCGAAAAACTACAGTGCCACCCATTATATCGGGAAACTGGGGATTGAACGGTTTTACGAGCCGCTGCTGCACGGTGAGGTTGGCTATCACAAAGTGGAAACCAATGCCCGGGGACGGGTGATGAGGGTGCTTGAACAAACGGATCCGGTGCCGGGTAAAGATATCGTCCTCTATCTGGATATCCGTTTGCAGCAGGCAGCTGAAAAGCTGGTGGAGGGGCGTCGGGCTGCGATTGTGGCGATCGATCCTAAAACCGGCGGTATCCTTGCGCTGGTGAGTAATCCGGGCTATGACCCCAATCTGTTTGTCACCGGCATCAGTACCAAAGACTATAAAGCACTGCGGGAATCGCCCGATCTGCCGCTCTTTAACCGCGCGTTGCGGGGACAGTACCCACCGGGGTCTACGATTAAACCGATGGTGGCGATGGGCGTGATCGATAGCGGTGTGGTCAGCCCCACGCATACCATCTTCGACCCAGGGTTTTATACCCTGACGAGTGGCGGGCGCCGTTACCGTGACTGGAAGCATGGGGGACATGGCACAGTGGGTCTGGATATGGCGATCTATCAGTCCTGCGATGTCTGGTTCTACGATGTTGCCAACCGTGCCGGGGTGGATATTATCTCCGATTATCTTGGGCGGTTTGGTTTTGGCCAGGTCACCAGTCTTGATCTGCCGGAGGCCCTGCCAGGTATTCTGCCTTCAAAGGCATGGAAGAAAAAAACCGGCCGGGGTTCCTGGTTTGCCGGAGATACCCTTAACCTGAGTATCGGGCAGGGGTGGATGCTGGCAACCCCTCTGCAGCTGGCAACCGCCGCCGAGGTGATGGCCAATCGTGGCGAGTGGAAACAGCCGCGTATGCTGAAAGGCGTGATGAAGCATAACAAGCACAAGGCTGACAAATTGACCGAAGGTAGTGTGGTTGATATCAGTGGACTGGAAGGCACCAAAGCGGTATTACCGGATATTAAATTGAAAAATAACCAGTACTGGAAGCGGATCATCGATGCCATGATCGCCGTTGTTCACGGCCCCCGGGGGACTGCCCGTAAAATAGGCCATGGGCTGGACTTTCAGATTGCCGGTAAAACCGGTACGGCTCAGGTGGTCGGCATTAAGCAGGATGAGGTCTACGATGCTGACAGCATGGCAGAGCGTCATCGCGATCACGCCCTGTTTATCGCTTTTGCGCCAGCCGACAATCCGGAGATTGCGGTTTCGGTGATCGTTGAAAATGGCGGCGGGGGATCAAGTACAGCGGCACCGATAGCGCGGGATGTGATCGACGCTTTTATGCAACTTAAACGCCAGGATTCGGAAGTGGATGAGTTGGCAGGAGTCGCAAAGGATGGCTGATTTTCAGCGTACGATGCCCGATGCTCAGCCGCACCTGGCGCGACGCCGGGGGCTCTGGTCCTACACCCGCCTGGATGCCTGGTTGCTGCTGTTTATTCTGGTGCTGTGTGGTTATGGGCTGTTAGTGCTATACAGTGCCTCCGGTGGTGATATGGGCTATGTGGTGCGTCAGGCGGTACGGATGGGCGCGGGACTGGTGGTGATGACGGTGTTTGCCCAGTTGCGGCCTCAGTTGTTTGCCCGCTGGGCACCGGCAATGTATGTCATCTCGTTGGGATTGCTGCTGGCCGTGCTGCTCGTGGGGGTAGGGGCGAAAGGCGCGCAACGCTGGATCGCCCTGCCCGGGTTTCGTTTCCAGCCGGCGGAGATTGTGAAACTGGTATTGCCGCTGATGGTAGCCTGTTATCTGGCTAACCGGCCATTACCGCCCAGCTTTCGTCATATTGTGATCTCACTGGTGCTGATCTTCGTGCCGGTGGTGTTGATTATGAAACAGCCGGATTTGGGGACATCACTGCTGATCGCCGCCTCCGGGGTGTTTGTATTGCTGCTTTCCGGTATCTACTGGCGTTATATCTTTGGCGCGTTGGCGGTTGCAGCGGCGGGCTTGCCCGGATTGTGGATGGTGATGAAAGATTATCAGAAGCAGCGGGTGTTGACCTTTCTGGACCCTGAAAGTGATCCTCTGGGCGCGGGCTGGAACATTATTCAGTCGAAGGCCGCCATCGGTTCCGGCGGTATCGAGGGTAAAGGCTGGATGCTGGGCACCCAGTCTCAGCTGGACTTCCTGCCGGAAAGTCATACGGACTTCATTATTGCGGTCATGGGTGAAGAGCTGGGGATGATCGGTATTCTGATGCTGCTGGGTATCTATCTGATGATTATTGCCCGGGGGCTGGTTATTGCGTCTAAGGCCCAGGACAGCTTTGGCCGTCTGGTCGCGGGCAGTGTTACGCTGACCTTTTTTGTCTATGTCTTTGTCAATATCGGTATGGTGAGTGGCATCTTGCCGGTTGTGGGGGTGCCGCTGCCGCTGGTCAGCTACGGGGGTACCTCGATTGTGACTCTGATGGCAGGGTTTGGCTTGCTGATGTCGGTTCAGGCGCACCGGCAGATGATCAGCCATTAAGAGGACAGATTCAATAAACATAATAACTCAGCGGTTTTGTTCTGGTGTCACTGTGATAAAGTCAGGATTCAGCTGAGAGCCGTGTTAAACGCTTCAATGGTTCAGGGAATGCCAGGTGGTTTTGGCAAATATAGGTAGGGTGATATGTTCAGAACAAAATTTTCACAGTGGCTCAGTAGCGCTGTTCTCGGTACGGGTCTGCTATGGGGGGCTCAGGCAGCGGCTCATGGATATGGCGATCACCCTGCAGCCCAGCCGTTTATCGCCGAAATGGCGCAAGAAGGGTTCGATGAAAAGGAGATCCGGACGGTTCTGGATTCAGCTGAACGTCAGGAAAGTATTCTTAAAGCGATCTCCCGGCCGGCAGAAAAACGCCTTAACTGGGGCGAGTATCGTAATATCTTTCTGCGCGATGCCCGCATAGATCAGGGCCTTGAGTTCTGGGATCAGTATGCTGAAGCGCTACAACGGGCGGAACAGACTTACGGTGTTCCTGCACAGATTATTGTCGCTATTATTGGTGTGGAGACCCGCTATGGCCGTAATATGGGCAGCTATCGGGTGGTCGATTCGTTGTCGACGCTTGGCTTTGATTACCCACCGCGGGGCAAATTCTTCCAGGGGCAGCTAAAAGAGTATTTCTACCTGCTGCGGGAAGAGGGGGTTGATCCGTTCAGTTTAAAAGGCTCCTATGCTGGCGCCATGGGATTCGGACAGTTTATTCCCAGCAGCTTCAGAAGCTTTGCTGTTGATTTTGATGGCGATGGCAAGAAAGATATCTGGAATAATCCGGTCGATGCTATTGGCAGCGTTGCCCACTATTTCCAGGCTCATGGCTGGAAAGCGGGTGAACCGGTGCGCAGTAATGTAGTGATGGAAAAACTGGCGGATGAAGCCTGGATTAATGGCGATCTGAAGCCTGAGCTGACCCTGGCACAGTGGTCGGAACGGGGTATCCGTACCCGTAAAGGACTGGATGCTGACAGCAAAGCGACTCTGATCCGTCTGGAAACTGATGGTGAGTTCCAGCACTGGTTTGGGTTACACAACTTCTATGTTATCACCCGTTACAATCACAGCCGCTTGTACGCCATGGCAGTATATGAACTGAGTCAGGCGATAACGGAGAAGCGCCACCAGGTGCAGGCCAGACAACAGAATGGAGTGGCAGGTTAATTCATGAAACGAGTAATTCCCTATCTGACAGCGTTATTGTTGCTCGTGGTGCTGGGCGGATGTTCCTCTGCCCCCAGTGGCCGGTACGCTGTCGAGAAGGATTACGGCCCGTCAAACCGGGTGGATGTGTCCCATGTGCCGGATGCGGTGCCCCGGGTCGAGCCAAAAAGCAGTGGTGGCAATAAAAGCCCCTATTCAGTGCTGGGTAAAACCTATTATGTGATGACTTCAAGCCGCGGTTATAAAGAGCGCGGCGTGGCCTCATGGTATGGCAAAAAATTTCATGGTCACAAGACTTCGAATGGCGAAACCTACAATATGTACGGTATGAGTGCCGCCCATAAGTCGCTGCCGCTGCCCAGTTATGTTCAGGTGACCAATCTCAGTAATGGCAAGCGGGTGATTGTCCGGGTTAATGACCGCGGGCCATTCCATGGCGGTCGCATCATCGATCTGTCCTACGCTGCAGCATCTAAGCTGGATATGCTTGGAGGGGGAACCGCCCATGTTGAGGTTGAAGCGATTGATCCCGCTAGCTGGAGTACTTCATCAGCCGCGATAGTCGCTGACAGCGTCAAAACCACGGCTCCGCCGCAGCCCAGTCCCACGACTGTCGGCAAACGTTATCTGCAGGTCGGTGCGTTTGGGCTGCAAACGACTGCGCTGGAGGCGAAGCAGCAACTGCTGCAGATGCTGCCGGGCTATCAGGTCCGCATCGTACCTTTGAACCTGCCTGATCGAACCTTATACCGGGTGCAGGTCGGGCCGGTGCAGCTGAATGCTAATCTGGCGGCACTGGTATCAAAAATAGAAGCGGCAGGCTATCTGCGTCCACATTTGGTAGACTAGGCGGCGTTAATTGGATTTGCTGAAGTAAACCGCAGATGTGCGGTCGAACCTTTGGGCTGTTTTCAGGTCTCAGCTGTATCTGGACCCTCTGTAACCGAAATAAAAGTATTTATAAAACACTATGATTAGAAAATTTGCTTTTCGCTCGCTGATGTTTCGCCTGTTTCTCCTCTCAATCTGTCTCTCGTCACTGCCGGTGCAGGCGGCGAAGATTACCCCGGCTCCGCCTCAGGTAGCTGCCCGGGCGTATATTGTTATGGATGCCGATACCGGTAAAGTGATTATGGCCAGCCGGGAGGATGAGCGCTTTCCTCCCGCCAGTCTGACCAAGATGATGACCAGCTATATTCTTGAAGGTGAGCTGACCAAAGGTAATATCAGTAAGAACGATATGGTGCCGGTTTCGGTCAAGGCCTGGCGTGCTCCGGGGTCACGGATGTTTATTCAGGAGGGAACGCAGGTACTTCTGAGTGATCTGCTGAAGGGTATCATCATCCAGTCGGGTAATGATGCCAGCGTGGCGGTGGCGGAGTATATTGCCGGTAGCGAAGCGGCTTTTGCGGATATGATGAACCAGCATGCCGCCCTGTTGGGTATGAAAAACTCTCACTTTATGAACGCCACCGGTTTGCCCGCAGAAGATCACTACTCTTCAGCGTACGACCTGGCGCTGCTGGCCCAGGCTATTATTCAGAAATACCCGGAACAGTATGGGGTTTACTCTGAAAAGTATTTTACCTACAACAAGATCCGTCAGCCTAACCGCAATAAACTGTTGTGGCGGGATGATTCCGTTGATGGTCTGAAAACCGGCCACACCGATGCGGCAGGTTACTGCCTGGTGGCGTCTGCAAAACGGGACGGTATGCGTTTAATCACCGTGGTGATGGGCACCAGCAGTGAAGAGGCGCGGGCCCAGGAGAGTCAGAAACTGCTGGCGTACGCGTTCCGCTATTTTAGAACCCATAAACTCTATGATGCGGGTCAGGTGCTGGAAACCGCTAAAGTGTGGGCCGGACAGCAGAATCAGTTGAAAGTTGGACTGGAAAATGCGATGGCAATCACCATTCCCCGGGGTGAGGGTGAGCAACTACAAGCGGTTCTGGATCTCGATAAAGTGATTAAGGCACCGATCGAGAAAGGTCAGAGCTTTGGCAGTCTGAAAGTGATGCTTGAGGATAAAGTGGTTGCTGAAGCACCGGTTATCGCACTGGAAAGTATTGCCGAAGCGGGACTTTTACAACGCATCTGGGATGCTATAGCGCTATTCTTTTATAACCTGATTAACTGACCCCGAGGGGCTGGACACAGATGCCCGGGCTCAGGATCCAATCTGAGTCCGGGCATCTGTCGTTAAATAAAGATGGATACAGTATTTCTGAATGGCGAGTTCATTGCGCAACAGCAGGCGACCGTCTCGGTATTTGACCGGGGCTTTCTGTTTGGCGATAGCGTATATGAAGTGATCCCCTTTTACCGGGGCCGGGGGTTCCGGCTGGATGAGCATCTGCAGCGACTCGAGCATAGCCTCCGAGCGATTCAGATCAATGCAGATTACGACTGGAAAACGATCTTAACCCGACTGGTAGATATGAATGGTGGCGGCAATCTGTCAGTGTACCTTCAGATCAGCCGGGGCTGTTCCGGTAACCGCAGTCATATTTATGCGGCTGATATGGTGCCCACGGTGTTTGCCTGCTGCAGCCCGATCAAGAATATATATGCTGCCGGGGCTGATTCTATCGCTGGTGTGCGGGCGATTGTAACCGCCGATCTGCGCTGGGGACGTTGTGATATTAAGAGTACCGGCCTGCTCCCCAATATACTGGTGATGCAGCAGGCACGGCAGGCAGGGGTGGATGAGGCCCTGATGATCCGGGATGGTCTGCTGACCGAAGGCGCTTCCTGTAACCTGATGCTGGTGGATAAGGGGGTGATCTACACCCCTAAACGGGGCTCTGAAATTCTCGGAGGTACTACCCGCGAGCTGATTCTGGAGCTGGCAGCGGAAGACGGGATTCCTACTCAGGAAGTGGATATCGATTATGACCGTCTGATGGCCGCTGATGAGGTCTGGATCAGTAGTTCAACCCGGGCGGTCGTGCCGGTGCTTGAAATTGATGGTCAGCCGGTGGCTGACGGAAATAAAGGCCCTCTGTGGGCAAGAATGTTTGAACTGTTTACCCGTTATCAGAATGATCTGATGAACGGCTGAGTATGCGAGAGATAGCGATGGCGCAACAAACTGAACAAGACGCACCGAAAATTGAGTTCCCCTGTCCCGATTACCCGATCAAGGTGATTGGCCGGGATGGCCCCGATTTTCAGGAGGTTGTGATCGAGGTGGTACGTATCCATGTGCCCGATCTGGATATCACTAAAATTGAGATTCAGGGTAGCCGTAAGGGAACTTTTGTCTCGCTGCGTATGAAGATTACCGCCACCGGGCATGACCAGCTTAAAGCGTTGCATGAGGATCTGCTGGGCACCGGGCGTGTGCAGATGGTGATGTGATGGCACTGTCTGAACAGATAGTGGTACGTGATCTGGGGCTGGTGGAATATCTGCCTGCCTGGCAGGCGATGCAACACTTTACTGCCGCAAGGGATGATAATACCGTTGATGAGATCTGGCTGCTGGAACATCACCCGGTGTTTACTCAGGGACATGCCGGTGATGCCGGACATCTCCTCAGCACCGGCGATATTCCGGTGGTTCAGGTTGATCGTGGTGGCCAGGTTACGTACCACGGGCCGGGTCAGTTGGTGGTCTACCTGTTGCTCAACCTGCGGCGGAAAAAGTTTGGCGTTAAAGAGCTGGTTGCGCGTATGGAAGCCAGTATTGTTGAGCTATTGGCGCACTATGGTGTCGACGCCTATGCCCGGGCGGATGCGCCCGGTGTTTACGTCAATGATGCAAAAATCTGCTCGCTGGGATTGCGGGTGCGTAAAGGCTGTTCGTTTCACGGACTGGCCTTTAATCTGGATATGGATCTCGAACCTTTTAACCGGATCAACCCTTGTGGTTATGCCGGTATGGCAGTTACCCGATTGAAAAACCTGGTCGACACGCTCGACAGGGAGTCCGTTAAGGATTTACTTACAGAAATACTGGTGAAAAGACTCGACTATAACGAGCGCACCAATGCTAACTCGTTGGAAGGTACTGATGTCTGAGAATAGTGAAAATGTGCAAAGTGCAGTTGCTGCAGCTGATAAGCCGCAGCGTGCTGAAGCGGGTGTCAAACTGCGCGGGGCCGAAAAAGTCTCCCGTATCCCGGTTAAGGTGATTCCCACCGAGCGGGATCAGATTCTGCGTAAGCCTGAGTGGCTGCGGGTATCCCTGGGCACCTCGCCCAAAGTGCAGGGGATCAAAAACAAGCTGCGTAAGCATAAACTGGCTTCGGTGTGTGAGGAAGCCAGCTGTCCGAATCTGGGTGAATGTTTCAGCCATGGTACCGCCACTTTTATGATTATGGGGGATATCTGTACCCGTCGCTGTCCATTCTGTGATGTTGCCCATGGCCGTCCCAAACCGTTGCCAGAAAATGAACCTGCTGAACTGGCTGAAGCGATTGCGGATATGGGGCTGCGCTATGTCGTGATTACCTCGGTGGATCGGGATGATCTGCGCGATGGTGGGGCAGAGCATTTTGCCCGTTGTATCACCGAAACCCGCAAAGCGGTTCCGTCGATTCAGGTGGAAACCCTGGTGCCTGATTTCCGTGGTCGCATGGATATCGCACTGGATGTGTTGCAACAAACGCCGCCGGATGTGTTTAACCATAATATGGAAACCGTACCGCGACTCTACCGTAAGGTGCGTCCGGGGGCTGATTATCAGTGGTCATTAGAGTTGCTGCAGAGATATAAACAGCGTTGTCCTGATGTGCGGACTAAATCTGGCCTGATGGTTGGCGTGGGTGAGACCAAGGAGGAGATTATCGCCGTGCTGAAAGATCTGCGGGCTCATGATGTGGATATGCTTACTATTGGTCAGTATCTGCAGCCCAGCCGCGATCATCTGCCGGTGGATCGTTATGTCACTCCGGAAGAGTTTGATGAATATGCGCAGGTAGCAAAAGAACTGGGCTTCTCACAGGTTGCCAGTGGGCCTCTGGTGCGTTCATCCTATCATGCCGATCTGCAGGCTAAAGGTGAAACAATCAGCTGATGCGGCGCGCTCAACTGCTTAAACTGCTGCTGTCAGTGGTGATTCTGCTAATCACCCTGGCGGTGGTGGAATATAAAATCGGCTGGTACAGCCTGCTGACATCCTGGCAGGGATTCTCAGCTGAAACGCTGGCGATGTTGGCGATCCTGTCGCTCAGCAGTAATGCGCTACGGGCATGGCGGATAAAAATCAGCTTTGAGTTACCTGCCTCCCGTTATCCCCGAATGTTTTACCTCAGCACCAACCATAACCTGCTCAACAATCTGTTACCGATGCGCACCGGTGAGGTGGCGTTTCCGGTACTGATCAAACGCTATTTTGGTATTGGGCTGATGAGTTCCTCTTCCCACCTCTTGCTCTATCGTCTGTTGGATCTGGTGGCGTTGCTGTCGGTTGCCGGGGTTCTGGCACTGTGGCAGCTGAACGCTATGGCCGCTGTTGGTCTGGCGTTGGTTACGGTCGCCGCCCTGCTGCTGTTTGATCGGGGTAAGCGTGTGGTTATCTGGCTGCTGGGACGGTTCAGTAATCAGAAACTGCAGCAACTGGCGCAGACATTTGCGGTATTACCAACCCGGGGTGGACACTTTAGCGCGATTGTTATTGTTACCTATGCGGTGTGGTTAACCAAGTTGCTGGCGTTTCTGGGGGTGGTGTTACAGCTGTCTCAGCTGACTCTGGTGCAGGCGGTTTCCAGTGTTGCGGTGGCGGATCTCTCCTCGATTCTGCCGATCCACGGCGTCGCGGGTTCTGGCACCTTTGAGGCAGCCTTTGTGCTGGCTGGAAAGTTCTATGCAATCGATACCACGGCGCTGCTTAAAGTTGCAGTACAGCTGCATCTGTTTCTGCTGCTGATGTCCTTTGTGGCTTTTGGCTTAGGCTGGCTGGTGGCGAAAGTTTTTTATCGTGAAGGGGTGCTGCCAGCCGAAGCTGAATGAGCTGCAGTGCTTGATATGACGGGCTTTACCTTCATATCAAAAGGGCTTTGTGATAGAGTCCGCTTACACTTTTTAATGATCTGAATCCGGATAATTTATGAAATCATTATCGATCGTCGTACCGATGTATAAAGAAGAGGATTGTGTTTTTCCGCTGGTTGAGCGGGTGCACGAGTGCCTCAGCGATTATGCCGGTAAGTGGGAACTTATCTGTGTCGATGATGGTAGTCCGGATAACACGGTTTCCCGGCTTTATGAAGCTCAGACTCAGTGGGGAGATCATCTGCGGGTAGTGGAGCTGCAGCGTAACTTTGGTCAGACCGCTGCGATGCAGGCGGGCATTGATGCCGCCCGGGGTGAAATTATTGTCACCATGGATGGCGATCTGCAAAATGATCCTGCCGATATACAGCGCATGATCGTTGAGATGGAAGAGCGTGACCTGGATATGTTGCAGGGCTGGCGCAAACAGCGGGAAGATGAGTCGACCCGTAAATTCTTCTCCCGTCAGGCCAACCGTCTGATCGCTAAAGTGACCAGTGTACGGTTGCATGACTATGGCTGCAGCCTGAAAGTTTATCGTGCCAGTGTCATCAAGCAGGTGCGCCTGTTTGGTGAGATGCACCGCTTTATTCCGGTATGGGTTGCTTCGGTGACCAAACCGTCACGTATTGGTGAGACCGTGGTTGATCACCATGCCCGTCAATTTGGCGAGTCTAAGTACGGTCTGTCCCGTACCTTCCGGGTCATCCTTGATCTGCTGGTGGTATTCTTCTTCCTGAAGTTTAAAGCCCGTCCCGGCCACTTCTTTGGTTACCTCGGTCTGGGCATGGGGGTGTTGGGTTCGTTGATTATGACCTGGCTGACAGGGGTTAAACTGTTCCTTGGAGAAGATATTGGTGGCCGTCCGCTGTTTATGATCGGTATCTTCCTGCTGGTGGTTTCTCTTCAGTTCATCACCACCGGTGTATTGGCAGAGATGATGTCGCGGATCTTCTTTGAAACGTCTAATACCCGCGGTTATACCTTGCGGGAAAAACTGAATAATGACGATGAAGGGCGCTGGTATGCCCCGCAACCCGACGTAACGGATGGGACCACTGCGCATGACGCCGACCCTGCGCCAAAGTAATCTGTTGCATTACGGGCTGCTGTTTGCCGCACTGTTTATAGCTTTCTTCTGGAATATCTGGGGCTTCTCTCTCTTCGATCTTGATGAGGGAGCCTTTTCTGAAGCCACCCGGGAGATGCTGGCCAACAGCAACTTTGCCGCGACCTATCTGGATGGTGAACCCCGTTACGATAAGCCCATACTGAGTTACTGGTTTCAGGCACTCAGCGTTACGCTGTTTGATCTGAGCGAGTTTTCACTGCGGCTGCCCTCCGCCATTGCAGCCAGTTGCTGGTTGCTGGCCTGTTATCGCTTCGCTCGTCAGCAATGGAACCGCACTACCGCGCTGTATACCGTGCTGATTATGGCGAATACCCTGTGGATCGGCATTATTGGTAAAGCCGCCATCGCTGATGCCTGGCTCAACCTGTTTCTCACCCTGACCCTGCTGGATATGTGGCGACACTGGGAGAACCCGACACGGTCGCTGCTGTTGCGGGTCTATCTGTGGATGGCGCTGGGTCTGCTGGCCAAAGGCCCGGTAGCGGTGCTGGTGCCACTGCTGGTCAGTGGTATCTTCTATCTGATTCAGGGAGCATGGCGTCGCTGGCTGGCCGCTATCTTCTATCTGCCGGGCTGGGTGTTGCTATTGGCTATCCTGACGCCATGGTTATGGCTGGTATATCAGGACCAGGGGCTGGGATTCTTTCAGGGCTTTCTGCTGGACCACAACCTGAAACGTTTCAGTGATACCCGGGAGGGACATGGCGGTAAGCTCTGGTATTACCTGTTTGCTCTGCCGCTGGTGCTGTTACCGTTCAGCGCGGCATTGTTTACCCTGCTGCGTAATTTGCGTGAGCTGTGTAAGGACTCACTAACGCTTTATCTCATGATATGGCTGGGCGTGGTTTTTGTACTGGTTTCATTCTCGGGCACTCAGCTACCGCATTATGTGGTGTACGGTATCAGCGGTTTGCTGATGTTGTTTGCCCATAATCGCGAACGTCTGTTCCGCAGTTGGGGGCTGGTATTTCCGCTACTGTTCTTCGTGCTGATGCTGGCATTGCCATGGATTCTAGAAGCTGCTGCAGGCAGCAGTAGAAAACTGTACGAGCGTGAGATGTTGGCGCGGGTCTGGGATGTGGCCGGCACCGCTTATATTACCGCCAGTATTGTTGCTTTGCTGTTAACGTTAGCAGTCATCTTTACCGCTAAACTGGAGCGTCCCGCGAAGTTTGTTGCGATCGGTTTTATTCAGACGCTGTTTGTATTTACCTTTTTTATTCAGGTGATGGCTGGATTACAGCAGCAACCGGTTCAGGAAGCGGCGGCGATTGCCCGTCAGCTGAGCGACAAACATGTGATCGCCTATGGCGTTCACCGGCCCAGCTTCAGTGTCTACCGTGATGCGATAACGCCGCAGGACCGTTCCCCTGAAGCGGGAGATGTGATCTTCACGGATGCAGATAACCTGTTGAAGCTGCAACAGAAAAATCCGGATGCAGTATTGGAGCTGCTGTTCAGTAAGGGTGGTATCAGACTGGTGGAGTGGCGTGATGCAAAACCTGCTGTCGCAAATTAAAACCTGCTTTATCGTCGCTGAGCTGCCTGCGCAGTTGCACCGTTCCAAAGAGCTTTTTAGCGAGCGGGATGACTCGCTGGCGTTAAAACGCTTAACACAGATCGCTCTGGCAATGCTGGGCGGGGCTTTGCTGCTCTGGCTGGTAGCCGGATATCACGGCGCATTTCATCTGTTTAATCAGTTTACCCCCTGTTTTCCTGCAACCTTCTGGCAGATCGTTACCTTTATGGGGGATACCACCTTTGTGCTGACCCTGGCGCTGCTGGTTGCCCGACGCAAGCCCGAGCTGCTCTGGGTGCTGTTTATTGCAGCGATCTATGGCACCCTGGCGACCCACGGATTGAAAACGCTGTTCGGCGCTGAGCGTCCTCCCGTGGCGTTATTAAGCGGGGAGTATAATCTGGTGGGCAAGGCGCTGAGAAATGGCAGTTTTCCCTCAGGTCACTCTTTTACGGCGTTTGCGTTTGTCGCAGTGGCTTATTACTTCTTTAACCATCGACACCTGCGTCTTGGTCTGCTGCTGTCAGGTGGGCTGATCGGTTTGAGTCGGGTGATGGTTGCAGCGCACTGGCCAGTTGATGTGCTGGTCGGTGGCGCACTGGGAATACTGATGACTGTGGCGGCGATCAAGACTGCCAGGTTATCCAATATTGGTTTTAGCAGACCGATGCACCTGTTTATTCTGTTCTTGCTGCTGGTGGCGGCACTGATGATTATGTCGGGACACAACGGTGGTTATCCGCAGGCACAGCTGTTTGCCAAAGTGATCGCTTTTGCTGCGCTACTGGTCTTTGTTTGTGAATACTTTCTGCCAGCACGGCATTCCAGACCTCGCTGATTCTTATCGATAGTAAACTACCTTTCCCGCTTGTATTTATCTTTAAATCACCGCTGCAATTGTGCAATAATACATATATTAGATCTTTCTTATATATTGTTAATTTAGGGTGTTTATTATGTCTGCCAACAAAGTTATCTCTGTCTCAACCACCATGAAAGAGGGCTGTCAGGTACATGCCGATATTCGTGGCCACAAAGTTACCATCGATCAGCCCAAGCAGGCGGGCGGCACCGATGAAGGTCCAACCCCTCTGGAGTTCTTTCTCTTTTCACTGGGAGGCTGCATCGCCAGTATTGCCCGTATTGCCGCCACTCAGCAGAAAATTGAGATGCGTTCTATCGACATCGATGTCGATGGCACTATGAATCCTGCCGGCCTGTTGGGTAAACCCACAGAGGACCGGGTTGGCTTCCAGACCATCACCGTCAGTGCAAAGATCGACGCCGACCTGAGTGAAGAAGAGAAACAGGCATTCTTTGAAGCGGTCTGTCACCGTTGTCCTCTGGATGACAATATAGCGCTGGAAACGAAAGTTACCCACTCTTTAGTTTAGAAGTCAGACGCGGCTGCGCCGCTTGCTGGTAGCCAGACCGCTGAACTTGTTCAGCGGTCTGCTTTGAATTTAATAAATCCTCAGACTGAAAAGGTATTCGACTATTGCGGAGGCCTGCTCTTCTGTGAGGTTGGTGAAGGCTGGCATGTCGGGGCGTGAGGGGTCTCCCTGGCGGATTAGCATGATTACCTGGTCTTTTTGCAGGGAGGTATATCTGTTCGCAGGGATGCCTTTCAGAAATTTACCGCTGCCATCGCTTTTATGGCAGGTCTCGCAGTAGAGACCATAAAGCTTTTCGCCATCGGTTGAGTCGGTTTGAGGAGTGCTATCAGAGCAGCCGTTTAGAAACAGGATGCATATAATGGATAAAATGATGGGTCTTGTTGCTATCACAGCCAGTTTCCTTCTGAGAACCTGTTATGAGTATCGCTTATCTGCTCAGCAGAGGTCAATTTCATCGTTTTACGTACATATCAAAGCACTCATTCTGGCAGATAGAACGGCAATTTTTCGTTTGCGGGTTTCAGCCACGTAGCGGTGCTATTCTCTTAGCGCTCTAAATTCAATTCGATTCCGGCCAGTTGGAGGGTGATTCCGCTTAGTGTCAGCCAGGGATCACCGAGGGCGCCCTTAATCTGTGCATCGGCCTCTGCGCAGTGGCTGAGCATGCTGTTGAGCGTGTCAGGTGAAAAACGGCTGGCCGCGTTGCGCATCTGGTTTTTACGATTGCCCCAGATCCGTTCACGCTGGCAGATGGTATCCAGCGGGGTGCCTTTCTGCAGGCCATTCTGGATAGCGATCAGCGAGCGGACTTCCCGGGCGATCGCCCACAGCGCAACTGAGGCTTCGGTACCTTCCTGGCGAAGGACCTCGATAATCTTATTACAACGGGGAATCTGTTGCAGGATGGCGGCTTCAGTCAGCCCGTAGATGTCGTAACGGGAACTGTCAGAGACACTGTCCATTACCATGTCTGCGGTAACGGTCTGTCCGGCGTACAGCAGATTGAGTTTATCCAGTTCCTGCTTGGCTGCCAGTAGGTTACCTTCGATCCGTTCACAGAGCAGTTGAACTGCATCAGACTCCAGCGTCAGGCCGATCTGCTGAGCGCGATTATTGATCCAGCCGGGAAGCTGTTGCAGTTCTACCGGCCAGACTTCAACAATTATGCCCTGCTGATCAATCGCTTTAAACCAGGCACTTCGTTTCGCTGTACCGTCGAGTTTATTCGCAATGATCAGTAATACATTGTCTTCAGCGGGCCGTTTCAGGTATTCCTGAAGTATGTCGCTGGCCTGCTTGTTGAGTTTGTGACTGCCCAGTCGGAGTTCAATAATCTTCTGTTCGGCAAACAGGGAGAGGGCATTGGCACATTCGAGCAGGTATTCCCACTTGAAGCCTCCCTCTACATGCAGGGTTTCCCGTTCACTGAAACCGATCGAGTGGAGGTGCTGACGCAGCAGGTCGCCACTCTCCTCAATCAGCAGGGTTTCGTCGCCGGTGAGCAGATAAACCGGAGCCGGTTGCGGGCCGAGTTTGTTGGCAAGCTGCTCCGGTTTTATCTTCATCGTGATCTAGGGAGTCGCAGGTTTCAGGTTGGCGTAGAGGCGCAGAATCTGGTTGGCCAGTTGCTGATCCATCTCTATATAAAGCTGTGCTTCCTGAGCGCTGCTGGCGGTCTCTTTATCAGAATCATAGTCATATGTGCGTTCCGCCAGCAGGGTGCGCTGGAGAACGGGGTTGCCCTGCGGATCTTTCACTATGAAATTGACTTTGGTGCTGAGTTCATACTCATCAATATCCGCATTGGCACCCAGGGTCGCTTCACGGCGGCTGCGCTTCTCAGAGATGATTTGTAGCAGATAACCGGCGCCTGCGTTAACCGCTATGCCGTTGGCTTCCAGCAGTCGGCGAAGCACAGGCTCGAGCTGACTGCGGGAACGTTCAGGGGTGATTAGCGTGAGCTGCCGTAACGGTTCAGCGATATCTGCACTACCGCGCAGGTGAAAACCGCATGCGGACAGTAGCAGGCAACAAGCCGTCAGCAAAATAACAGCTGAAAAACGGTTCCGACAGCGTTTCATCCCTGACCCCTTAACCAACAACGATGTTGACGAGTTTATTTGGCACGACAATCTGTTTGCGGATGGTCTTGCCATCGAGGTGGCGCTGAACCCCTTCATCAGCCAGGGCTGTATGCAGCACAATGCTCTCATCCGAGTCTGCAGGTACGGTGATTTTGCCTCTTACCTTGCCATTCACCTGCACCACCATCTGTACGTTAGCGAGTGTCATCGCAGATTCATCGACTACAGGCCACGGGGCATCCAGCAGGTTACTGCTGTTACCCAGATCGGCCCACAGCTGATGGGTGATGTGCGGTACGATCGGCGCCAGCAGTTGTACGGCGGCGCTCAGTGCTTCGCGAACGACGGCGCGCCCCTGATCGCTGGCATCAACAAAGCGGCTGATTGCGTTGCTCAGTTCCATCACCGCCGCGATAGCGGTGTTGAAGGTCTGGCGGCGCTCGATGTCATCGGATACTTTTTTGATGGTCTCGTGTGTTTTACGACGCAGCTCTTTCTGACGGTCATCAAGGCTGTCCGGATCAAGCGCAACGATCTCACCGGGATACTGGAGATGGTCATAAACCAGTTTCCAGAGGCGACGCAGGAAGCGATGAGCGCCTTCCACGCCGGAGTCAGACCACTCCAGTGATTGCTCGGGCGGAGCGGCAAACATCATAAACAGGCGCACGGTGTCAGCACCGTATTTGTCGATCATCACCTGTGGATCGATACCGTTGTTCTTCGACTTAGACATCTTGCCCATGCCTGCCGATTCAACCGCTTCACCATCGGCAATATGGACCGCTTTGATTACCCGGCCTTTTTCATCCCGCTCAACTTTGACCTCTGTGGGGGAGATCCAGATTTTGCCGCCATTGTCATCTTCGCGGTAGTAGGTGTCAGCCAGCACCATTCCCTGACACAGCAGGCGTTCAAATGGCTCATCAGAGTTCACCAGACCTTCATCGCGCATCAGCTTGTGGAAGAAGCGGGAGTAGAGCAGGTGCAGAATCGCGTGTTCGATACCACCGATATACTGGTTCACGGGCAGCCAGTAATTAGCGGCTTCAGGTTCCAGCATGGACTCTGCATTACGGCAGGCGTAACGGGCGTAATACCAGGAAGATTCCATAAAGGTATCAAAGGTGTCGGTTTCCCGCTCAGCTGCACCGCCACATTTGGGGCAGGTGGTTTGCTTAAAACTGTCCATTTTTTTGATCGGTGAACCAACGCCATCAAAGGTAACATCAACTGGCAAAACCACCGGCAACTGATCTTCAGGCACTGGCACAGCACCACAGCTGTCGCAGTTGATAACAGGAATCGGCGTGCCCCAGTAACGCTGCCGGGAGACACCCCAGTCACGCAGGCGGTAGTTGATGGTGATTTTGCCTTTACCCTTGCTATGAAGCTCGGAGGCTATCGCTTTGAAGGCAACATCGAAATCCAGTTCATCAAAGCTGCCAGAGTTTACCAGTACGCCTTTCTCAGTGAACGCTTCCTCATCGAGATTGATCGGGGTGTTGCTGTCGGCAGGACGGATAACCTGCTTGATCGGCAGACCATACTTTTTGGCAAATTCGTAATCGCGCTGGTCGTGGGCCGGAACAGACATGACGGCACCAGAACCGTATTCCATCAACACGAAGTTAGCTGTCCACACCGGAACCTTCTGTCCGGTCAGTGGGTGGGTTGCCTCAATGCCCAGGGCAAAGCCCTTTTTCTCCATGGTGGCCATATCCGCTTCAGCCACTTTCATATTTTTGCTTTCACTGACGAAGGCGGCCAGCTCGGCATTATTGGTTGCTGCCTGTTGCACCAGAGGGTGGCCGGGGGCGACGGCAACATAGGTTACACCCAGCAGGGTGTCAGGGCGTGTGGTGAACACTTCAAGCTCGCCAAAACCATCCACGTGGAAGCTCAGTTCAACACCTTCAGAACGGCCGATCCAGTTGCGCTGCATGGTGCGGACCTGTTCCGGCCACTCTTCGAGCTTGTCCAGATCATCGAGCAACTCATCGGCATAATCGGTGATTTTCAGAAACCACTGAGGAATCTTTTTACGCTCAACCAGCGCACCTGAGCGCCAGCCGCGGCCATCGATTACCTGTTCGTTTGCCAGAACGGTCTGATCGACCGGGTCCCAGTTCACCTCAGAGTCTTTTTTGTATACCAGACCTTTTTCCATCAGGCGGGTAAAGAACCATTGCTCCCAGCGATAATATGATGGGTGGCAGGTGGCTACCTCGCGGCTCCAGTCATAACCAAAGCCCATCTGGTCCAGCTGATTACGCATGTAATCGATGTTTTCATAGGTCCAGTTGGCGGGCGGAACATTATTTTTCAGAGCCGCGTTTTCCGCAGGCAGACCGAACGCATCCCACCCCATCGGTTGCAGGACGTTCTTGCCCTGCATCCGCTGGTAGCGTGAAACCACATCGCCAATGGTGTAGTTGCGTACATGCCCCATGTGTAGCCGACCGCTTGGGTAGGGAAACATCGACAGGCAGTAGAACTTTTCTTTGGACTGGTCTTCCGTGGCTTTGAAGCTTTGGTTGTCGACCCAGTGTTTCTGGACTTCAGGTTCTATATGCTGCGGTTTGTATTGTTCGTTCATTTTGACTCTGATGATAAAAACCGGCGGATGTTGGACGCCGGTCAATGGAATATTTTGTCTGTGGCGCATAGGATACAATATATGCCATGCTACATATAGTTTTTAGTCGGCTTTGGAGATGGATATGAGCAACAATAGCAGTGGAAAAGATCGTAGTGCTCAGTATGATCGGGTGCTGAGCCGGTTACGTCGTGAACTGGAATCCGCTGAGCATCGTTCCTGGGAGTATCTGCAGGAGAAAATTGAAGAGGCTGTCGAGCTGGAACTGACTGCCGAAGAGATGACCCGGGATGAGATGGATCTGCTCAGTGCCTATCTGAAAAAAGATCTTAAACAGCTCGGTTATTATGCCCATGAGACCGGTGAAGGGGTTGCTGCATGGCTTAATTTTGATCTCAATGCGCTGGAGCAGACGGTGGCACAACAGTTAATGGATCTGGCTGATCGCACCCGTATCGGCATCACCGAGCTGGAACAGCGCCTGGCGGAGGGAGAGGACTACTACGCCGCCGGTGACACGGCGGCGGCAGGCACTTTTGTCTGTGTCGACTGTGGTGAGCAGATCTCTAACACCCATACCGCGCCCCTGAGCGCCTGCCCCAAGTGTGGTTCAGAAACCTTTACGCGACTGTCGGCGCCGTGGAGCGGTGAACAGACCGAATAGCAACATCAGGCCTGTTACTACCTGCAGGGGTTTGATCCCCCATTCCTGATAAGGCGTCAGCCCCTGCATCCGCTGCACCTCACCGATCATCACCGCTTGTTGATATTGCGGTACAGTGGTGCTGATATTTCCGTCAGGGCTGATCAGTGCACTGATACCGTTATTGGTTGAACGAATCAGCCAGCGGCCGGTCTCCAGCGCCCGCATCCGCGCTATCTGCAGATGTTGCGCCGGTGCGCTTGAATGGCCAAACCAGGTATCGTTGCTGACAGTCAGCAGCAGATCGCTGCTCAGACTTTGCTGTCGCACTAACTCCGGATAGGCGATCTCGTAGCAGATAAATGGCGCAATCTGGCTGCCTGCTGCTTCCAGTAGCGGCTGATCCGGTGATCCGAGACTGAACTCCGACATCGGCAGGTCAAAGAAGTCGATAATGCCGCGTAACTGTCGTTCCAGTGGCACATATTCGCCGAAAGGGACCAGTCGCTGTTTATCGTAGTTGCCGCTGCCGCCAGCAAACAGAGTGAGGCTATTGGTGTAGCGTTTTCCCTTTGGTTGTTCCGAATCGATATAGACCGTTGGAATACCGCTGATCATCGCGGTATGGCTCTCCTCCAGCCTCTCCGTGAACGGGCTGAGCATTACTCTGGCTTTCGGATAGAAGGTCGGGATGGCTGTTTCAGGCCAGATCAGCAGGTCCACTTTATCGCTGTCCAGGCTCAGGTCGACATAGGTTTGCAGGATATGTTCAAGTTCGCCCCGCTGCCACTTCTGTTGTTGCGGGATATTGGCCTGAACCGCCATGACGCTGACCGGCTCACCCACCGGGAGCGTCCAGCTCTGGGGAATCTGATGCTGCTGTACGGCAATCAGGGGCAGCCCTACAGTCATCAGAATGGTTGCTGCCTGAAGGGGATGTTTCAGGCGCTTAAAAAAGGTGACCAACAGGGTGCTGCTCAGGACTACATAGAGGCTGAGCAGCCAGACTCCCCCCAGTGGCGCAAAGATGGCCAGCGGCGTATCGATCAGACCGTAGCCCAGATAGAGCCATGGGAAACCGGTGAACAGCCAGCTGCGCAGCCACTCGAAGGCTATCCAGAGCGCGCAGAACCCAGCTACATTGCGAAAAAAACGGCTGTAGAGCCAACCCTGCAGGGCAAACAGAAGCGCCAGGGCGGCGACAAACAGTGCCGTCATTGAACCGGCCAGCAACCCCGAGGCATTGCTGTGCTCATGGATACTGACAAACACCCATGACACGCCGGCGCCAAAGAAACCGAGTCCATAACACCAGCCCAGCCAGGCGCCTGCCCGGGGTGTGCAGTTGTGTAACAGAATAAACAGTATGGCAACAGAAACGCCGCCCAGATACCAGTAGTCAAAGGGGGCCAGCGACAGGGGGGCGAGGGCGCCGGTGATCATACAGAGTATGATCCGCCAGAAAAGAAACGCTGTGCGGTTAGCCATCAGTAATCTGCCGGGGTTGTCCGGATAACCTGAAGCAGACGGATTCGCCGGTTGTCTGCGCTGAGAACTTTAAAGGTAAATGTATCAATTTCCACTGTTTCGTCCTTGCGAGGCAGATGGCCAAATTTCTGTGTCACCAGTCCGCCGATCGTGTCAAATTCATCATCTGGCATGCCGATATCGAAAAACTCGTTGAAATCTTCAATCGGCGTCAGGGCTTTGACAATATAACCGTTATCATCAAAGGGTTTGATATTGCCCTCATCATCTTCAACATCGTGCTCATCCTCGATCTGGCCGACGATCTGTTCCAGTACATCTTCGATGGTGATAACGCCGGAGACACCGGCATATTCATCGACAACGATTGCCATATGGTTACGGGTGGCACGGAACTCTTTGAGCAGCACGTTAAGACGCTTACTTTCGGGGATAAAGGTAGCCTTGCGGACGTGCTGCCTGATATCAAAGTTTTCCAGGTTGTTGTCGTCAAGAATCAGTGACAGCAGGTCTTTGGCGAGCAGCACGCCGAGAATATCATCCGGGTTTTCACCGATAACCGGAAAACGGGAGTGTGCTGAGGAGATAATAATCGGCAGAAACTCTTTAGGGGTCTGGTCGGCTTCAACCACCACCATCTGTGAGCGGGGAATCATCACGTCCCGCACCTGCTGGTCGGCTACCTGCATCGCCCCTTCGATTATACTGAATGCTTCCTGGTCGAGAACATTTTCGTCGGTGGCGTCTTTCAGGTCTGCCAGCAGGTCTTCACGGGTTTTAGGTTCATCAGAAAATATCTGGGTGAGTTTCCCCAGCCAGGACTTTTGCTGACCATTTCCCGATCGCTCATCGCTCATGTGGTGCTCCGTAGTTTCACTATCTCGCTTACTCAGTTAACAGATAGGGGTCGGGAATATTCAGACTGGCGAGAATCTCCCGCTCCAGCTGTTCCATCTCTTCCGCTTCATCGCTATTTATATGGTCGAATCCAAGCAGATGCAAGACTCCGTGTACTACCATATGGCACCAATGGTTAAATAATGGCTTGTTTTGCTCGTCGGCTTCCCTGGCGACGACCTCGGCACACACTACCAGATCGCCCAGCAGTGACAGCTCTATACCTTCGGGTACCTCGAAGGGAAAGGATAGCACGTTGGTGGAACTGTCCTTGCCCCGGTACTGGTGATTGAGTTCACGACTTTCCTCGGGAGAGACGATACGCACCGAGAGTTCCGCTTCGTCCAGCCGCCCATGCAATGCCGCAGCAACCCACTGTGTCAGTTGCTCTTCCGAGGGCAGGTTGTGATCCTCTATCTGGCACTGGCGGTCAACAAAATAGCTCATCGTTTGTCCTGTGGCTGATCGGCGCGTTGTTCCTGGCGTTTATCGTACTCGTCATAGGCTTCAACAATGTGACCCACCAGTGGGTGACGCACCACATCTTTGGCGGTAAACCGGGTAAAGCCGATCCCTTTCACATCCTGAAGTACTTCACTGGCATGGATTAAACCGGACCGGACCCCTTTGGGCAGGTCGATCTGCGTGGTATCGCCGGTAATCACTGCGGTAGAGCCAAAGCCGATCCGGGTGAGAAACATCTTCATCTGTTCCCGGGTGGTGTTCTGGCTTTCATCGAGAATAACGAAAGAGCCATTAAGGGTCCGGCCACGCATATAGGCCAGTGGGGCGACTTCGATCACATTGCGTTCAATCAGTTTGCTGACCCGCTCAATCCCCAACATCTCATAAAGGGCGTCATACAGTGGGCGCAGGTAAGGGTCAACTTTCTGGCTCAGATCGCCGGGGAGGAAGCCCAGCTTTTCACCCGCTTCAACCGCCGGGCGGACCAGCAGGATACGGCTGACTTCCTCGCGTTCCAACGCTTCGCAGGCGCAGGCCACCGCCAGATAGGTCTTGCCGGTGCCGGCGGGGCCAATACCGAAATTGATATCATGGGTCAGGATAGAGCGTACGTAGCCCTGCTGATTGGGGCCACGGGGGCGGATCAGAGTTTTGCGGGTCTGGATGGTAATATCTGCCTGGTAGACCGGTGCTGCTGGTGTGCCACCGGTCAGTTGCTCAACGCCAGACTGTTGTAATAGCAGGTGGATCTGATCCGGAGTGATCTGCTCGCCCTGCTGGGCATCTTCATACAGTTGCTCCAGCATCTTGGCTCCCGCACGGACGACATTGGATCTGCCCGCCAGTTTGAAGCTGTTGCCCCGGTTGCTGATCTCTATGCCGAGTCGTTGTTCAATCAGACGCAGATGCTCATCGAGCTGGCCGCACAGGTTGGACAGGTGTTGCGGATTATCCGGTTCCAGAGTGAGCTGAATGGTTTGCGCTGTGTTCAAAAACGAGTCCTTTAATAGAGAGATACTGTTAAGTTTAGCAGGATGCCGGGTTATGCCGACCGGCATGTTGAATCATTGCCAGCCCTGATCCAGTTCTGAGGCGACTAACTCCCCCAGCAGTGAGTTGCTGTATGCTTCGACGATACGGACATCGGCGAAGTGGCCGATCAGATCGGGATTATCGCAGCGAAAGTTAACCACCCGGTTATTTTCGGTGCGTCCCTGTAGCATACCCGGGTCTTTACGGGAGTAATCGGTGACCAGAATCCGTTGTACCGAATCGACCATCCGGCGGCTGATCTGCATCGCCTGCTGGGTGATACGCGCCTGCAGAATATTGAGGCGCTCTTTCTTGGTGTCGTCGGAGACATCATCGGGGAGATCAGCGGCCGGGGTCCCCGGGCGGCGGCTATAGATAAAACTATAGGAGTTATCAAAGCCGATCTCGGCGATCAGGTTCATGGTGGCTTCGAAATCGGCATCGGTTTCACCGGGGAAACCCACGATAAAGTCGGATGACAGGGTGATGTCGGGCCGGGCGGCCCTGATTTTACGAATCAGGGACTTGTATTCCAACGCCATATGGCCTCGTTTCATCGCCATCAGAATCCGGTCAGAACCACTTTGTACCGGCAGATGCAGGAAACTCACCAGTTCAGGTACTTCGCGATAAACCTCTACCAGGCTGTCGCTGAATTCAACCGGGTGGGAGGTGGTAAAGCGGATACGATCGATACCATCGATGGCAGCCACGCAGCGAATCAGTTCAGCCAGATCTGCACTGTCGCCATCGTGGGTGGCTCCCCGATAAGCATTAACATTCTGACCCAGCAGATGGATCTCCCGTACCCCCTGCTCGGACAGTTCCACCGCTTCAGTAATGATATCATCCAGCGGCCGGCTGACCTCCTCTCCACGGGTGTAGGGCACCACGCAGAACGTGCAGTATTTGCTGCAACCTTCCATTACCGAGACAAAGGCTTCAGCACCTTCAACCCGGGGCGCGGGCAGGTGATCAAATTTCTCGATTTCAGGAAAACTGATATCGACAATCCCTTTCTTCTGCGTGCCGGTGTTGGTGAGATCAATCATCTCTGGAAGGCGGTGCAGGGTTTGCGGCCCGAAGATCATATCGACATAGGGGGCGCGTTTCAGAATAGCGTCTCCCTCCTGGGAGGCGACGCAGCCGCCGACACCGATCTTCAGCTCCGGATTCTTCGCTTTCAGCTTGCGCCAGCGACCCAGTTGATGAAACACCTTTTCCTGCGCTTTTTCACGAATGGAACAGGTGTTCAGGAGCAGTACATCCGCCTCGGCCTGATTGTCGGTTAACTCAAGTTCATGGCTTTCGCCCAGCAGATCCGCCATACGGGCTGAATCGTACTCGTTCATCTGGCAACCGTGGGTTTTAATGAATAGCTTTTTGGCCATTGCACACCTGTTCTGCATCGTGGAGAAATTAAAAGGGCGGGAATTATACTTTATGGCAATCCGGCTGCATAGTTTTTAACCGCTCAGGAAATCACTTGTAATCAGCTAAAGCGTCCCCATAATAACGCCAGTAAACCCTTTTTGAGTGCAGTGAAACATGGCCAGTGATCCAATCTACCGGATAAAATTTCTTAATCAGAACGAGATCTATGAGATCTATGCACATAATGTCTACCAAAGTGATTTATGGGGTTTTCTGGAAATAGAAAACATCGTTTTTGGTAGTCAGAGCTCGATGGTGGTTGATCCCTCTGAAGAGAAGCTTAAAAAACAGTTTGAAGATGTGGAACGCAGTTATATTCCGATGCAGGCGATTATTCGCATCGATGAAGTCAAACATGAAGGTCCGGCAAAAATTACCGAAGTGAAAGGTACCGTGACACAGTTTCCGGTGATGCCGCCGAGAAACTGATCGCAGACCAGTCGGTTACGACTATCGCCGGCATTGAAAAATGCGCAACGCTGCTCAGGCGTTGCGCATTTTTTGTTTTAGTCAGGCGCTGGGGGCCCCATAGTCATTAGCTTCTGGGCTGCCGGGTAGAAAGCCCGCTTCGATCAGCACCCAGAACGGGCCAATAAGCGGTACAAACATAATCAGAATCCACCAGGCGGACTTGTTGCGGTCATGCCAGCGTTTTGCCTGCAGGGCCAGTCCGATCCAGCCTGTTGGTATACAGAGTAAAAAGGTAAGGGCTATATAGGTGATAATGCCCGAGGCAGGATCGCTTGAAGTGTTTATGGCGGCGACCAGCATAGCCACCAGGCCTGCCGTAATAGCCCATGTGACCAGCGCAGAGGCCAGTGACGCCAGCCAGAATGTTTTCCGGCCAATCCGTCCCTCAAATGAGAACAGAATCTGCTTCAGCGTGAGTGGGGTAATGCTATCGGAGGGGTGGTCTAAAGCCGCCTGAGGGGAGGCGTAAATATCAGTATTCATTTTAAAATCCTTTTTTTGATCCGGTGGTCCGGTTGATAAAACGCTTAGCCAGCCACGGTTGGCTATAGTGGCTATAACTGATGCGGTGCGAAAATATGCACATCGTCTTATAGCCGGCCATACATTAATGCAATAGAGTTAAATATCAAGTCATCTGAGTTGATGAAAGTCACGGTTCTGTTTGTATATCTCATCCGGCCCGGAATGAGTGACTGAGTGAGACAATCTGTATAGCGGATTTGGCAGATTGGGTAGTTAAAACTCATTATGAAGAGCGATTTAGGGTACATTGTTTACAGAGTTTAAAACACGCTAGCATTAATATAGAGAACGCAGTCGCTGTATGTCGTCAAATTTACCACGAGTTAAATCGCCGCAACGTAGTATTTCTGACCTGTTCTGTACGCATGTACTGCCCGGTCTGGCTTATCTTTTTCTGGCGCAGGTTTCGGTGGGGCTGCTATCGATCCCACCCAGCGATGCGTCTGCAGTCTGGCCCGCGGCGGGGGTCTCGATCACGGCTATTCTGCTGCGTGGGTATCGTGCCTGTTTCGGCTTATTTATCGCCCTTATGGTGTTCTATGCTGGCAGTTGGCTTGATGCGGGTAGTACGGCTGGGCTGTTTCGCTCTCTGGGCCTGATGCTGTTGCTGAGTATGGCGGCTATTCTTGAAGCGGCGGGAGCGGTCTGGCTGATATATCGCTTTTTTGGCCGGATGCCGGATCTGATTGATGATAAACAGATCACCCTGTTTCTGCTGATTATCGGGCCCCTGGCGTCACTTGCGGCAAGTCTGATGGCTATTATCACCCTGCTGGTATTTGGTGTTATTGGCTGGGAGAGCTTTTTCATCAGTTGGTTAACCTGGTGGATTGGCGACACTATCGGCGCGATTGTGGTTGCACCGATGTTGCTGGCACTTTTTGCAGGTCCGCGGAGTACTTTATTTACCCGTAAATGGGCCATCGTGTTGCCGATGAGCGGCTTGCTGATGGTGATTGTGATCCTTTTTCTGATCACCAGAAACTATGAGGAGCAGGAACGGGCTCTGAAGTTTAAACAGGAGGTGGAACAGCTACACTCCAATATGAAGGTGCGCCTGGATGGTGGTATAGAGGTACTGTTCTCATTACGTAGTCTGTTTCAGAGCAGTACGAGCATAGGCGCGGCTGATTTTCACAATTTTACCCTGCATATGCTGCAACGCTATCCTGAAATACAGGCATTGGAGTGGATTCCCCGCATACCCGGCGGGCTCCGTGCTGAGTATGAAACTTCCGCCGTTATCCCCCTGCCTATCGTAGAGCTGGGTGATAGCGGGAAGCTGGTCAGCGCCCCGCAAAGAGAGGTCTATTATCCGGTCACCTACGTTGAGCCGTTTGTCGAAAATGAGCGGGCTTTTGGTTTTAATGTGATCAGTAATCCGCTGGCGAAGGAGGCGCTGCAACGGGCGCGTGAACACAGCGGTGTTGCATTTACCGCTCCGATCCGGTTGATTCAGGAGTCGGGAGAGCAGAAGGGCATTGTGGCCTATCTGCAGGTCAATCATAACGGAGTCGATCGGGGATTGTCTGACGAAGGTGTGGTTGCGGCGGTGTACCGGGTAGGGGATTTTATCAACTCCGTGCTGAGGGAACGACAGGATCTGGCTGCACAGGTTGGTGTGATCGTCATGGATGTGACCGATAACCGGCAAGCGATATACACCGGTGATGAGATCATGGATAACCCTTATGAGCCGTTGAGACTGAGCAAAGAGTATTCAGTCGGGGGACGGGTTTATCAGTTTACTTACAGCGCCAAACCCGATTTCTTCGTGCATTTTTCGCAATGGAGCAGCTGGATTGTATTACTGGGAGGGATGTTATTCGCGGCCCTGCTCGGCGGCTGGTTGCTGTCGCTTACTGGCCGCACCCTGCGTATCGGCCAGGTGGTAAGAGAAAAAACCGCCTCGTTGCAACATGAGGTGGAGGAGCGCAGCAAGGCCGAACAGGCGCTGGTTAAAGTATCTAAAGCGGTAGAGTTCAGCCCCAACATGGTATTAATTACCCTGCCGGATGGTGAGATTGAATATTCCAGCCCTAAATTTACCGAAGAGACCGGCTTTGTGCCCGGAGATGTGATCGGAAAGCCGATAAATATGCTCCATTTTCCCCAGCCAGGAGAGACCTCCTATGCGGATCTCTGGCCGCAGCTGGTTGACAGACCTAACTGGCGTGGAGAGATTGTTAACCGTAAAAAATCGAATGGTTACTACTGGGCGCAGGTTAACATCGCCCCCATCTATGATTTTCATGGGGTGCTGACAAACTATGTGGTCACTCTGCAGGATATTACCGAAAATCGACTGATCTCTGAACAGATCAGCTACCATGCCAGTCATGACCAGTTGACCGGCCTGATCAACCGGCGTGAGTTTGAGATACGTATGCAGGCTCTGTTCAATACTCAACGCCAGCCGGGTTGTCAGCATGCTTTCTGCTTCCTCGATCTGGATCAGTTTAAAGTGGTTAATGATACCTGCGGTCATGTTGCGGGGGATGAGCTATTGCGGCAGGTTTCTCTACTGCTGCAAAGCCGGGTAAGGTCCAATGACACCCTGGCCCGTCTTGGCGGGGATGAGTTTGGTATTCTGTTGCAGAATTGTCCTCTGGAAAAGGCGCAGGTTGTCGCGGAAACGGTCCGGGATGCTATTGCTGACTTTAAGTTTTGCTGGGAACAGCAGGCATTCAATATCGGCGTCAGTATCGGTGTGGTAGCGATTAATGAACACTCGGCCAGTTTAACGGAAGTTCTGAAGCAGGCAGACTCTGCCTGCTATACCGCCAAAGATGCCGGGCGAAACCGGGTGCATCTCTATACACCGGAGAATGAGATGCTGGCCCGGCGTGAAGGGGAGATGCACTGGGTTACTGAGATTAATGCTGCTCTCGATGAGAACCGCTTTATGCTCTATGGCCAGGTGATTGTGCCATTACAAAACTCTCAGCTGAAGCCGGATGTAGAGCTGTTGCTGAGGATGAAGGACCGGGAGGGTAATATTGTGCCTCCAGGCGCTTTTTTGCCGGCAGCTGAGCGCTATCAACTGGCCGGTCGTATCGATGAATGGGTGGTGGGTAACGCCTTTCAGTGGCTGGATCGGAACTTCACCCAGTTCAGTCAGTATTTTGGCTGCTGTGCGATTAACCTGTCTGGTGGGAGTTTGGGAGACCCGCGCATCAAAGAGGCGATTATCAAACATCTGGAACGTTCCTCCCTGCTGCCATACAAGGTTAAATTCGAAATTACCGAAACCTCGGCAATCGCTAACCTGGTCGAAGCGCAGCGTTTTATTAACGCCTTGAAGGCTTATGGGTGTCAGTTTTCGCTGGATGATTTTGGCAGTGGGCTTTCCTCTTTTGCATACCTGAAAAACCTGCCGGTGGATAATCTCAAGATTGATGGTCTGTTTGTGAAAGGGATTCTCAATGATGAACTGGACCAGGCGATGGTTAAGTCGATCAACGATATCGGTCATGTCATGGGCAAAACCACTATTGCGGAGTTTGTCGAAAATGATGAGATATGTCAGATGCTGCGAGAGATCGGCGTTGATTATGGTCAGGGTTACGGACTGGGGATGCCTGAGCCGCTGGATGCGCTGTTACAGCAGGTAAGCGGGGATGATGATCGGTAGTTTCACTGGCTTACAGAATTGCTTCGGGTTGACAACTGGTAGCTGTCGTAGCGCCGTAAACGATTTTGCACGATCATCGTCTCCAGTCGCTTAACATAGTCATCCCCCAGCTCACTATAGCGGTGCAGGTGTTTTATCAGTTCGAGACTGTTCTGCGTGTGTCGGGCTGCCTGGCGCAGCTCGATATACGCGTTGCCCCGCGCCAGGGTGAGAAAATAGTCCTCAATCGCGCCGAGTAAAGAGTCGTAACGCTTAACAAAGACCGCCCGACCATCTCTCGTCTGTCTCGCCATGATGCGCTTTTCATTCGGGTCAAACGACCAGACACCAAACACATTATTTGCCTGCACGAAAAACCGAGAACTGCCCCAGCCAGTTTCAATGGCGGCTTGTGCCAGAATCAGGCTGTTTGGCAGGTCGACCATACGTTGACGCAGCTCTGCCGGAGAGTCGGTATTGTAGGTTGATTTAAGCTGCTCCAGCCAGGTCTGCTCCTCGCTATTGAGAGCAGATAGGGAGAGTAGCTGTTCCAGCCGGGTTCTTTGCTGTTGCAGGTGCTGCTTACTGATCAGAATAGCCGGCAACAGCAAAGCGATAAAGCGTTGTTTCTTTTCCGCGACCGGCAGTGGTGCCAGCGATACGACGGAGGTATAGGCAACGGCTTCAACGGGATTGGTCAGATGGACTATATCGGCAGGTGTTTTAAGAGCTTTGTAAGTTACCGGGGTCGCGGACTGATCGCGTTGATCAGCGATCTGTACCAGTGCGCCAAAACCAAACATCAGTGCGGCGATAAACAGTAATACCGTTTGTATCTGTGACTGTGGTGTTGTACTCATCGCGGGGTTACTCCTGATCCGTAAACAGCAGGGTTTTAGAGCCTCTGCCCGGAATCTCGCGTGCCAGTCTGGGAACCAGATAGCCCGGCAGTTGGTCCTGAAGTTGTTGCATCAGTTGCCGGGCGTCATCATCCGGCAGATCAAAGTGTGCCGCACCTTTAACCGGATCAAAGGTAAACAGATAGTAAGGTAGTACACCGATATCGAACAGCTGCTCACTGAGTGTTTTCAGCGTCGTGACGCTGTCGTTAATACCCCGCAGGAGCACGGCCTGGTTCAACACAGTAATCCCCGCCCCGGTCAGCCGTTGCACCGCTGCGGCAACATGACTATCCAGTTCCTGGGGGTGGTTGCTGTGGATAACGGTCACTACCTTAAGGCGGGTCTGCTTCAGTACATTGACGAAAGAATCGGTAATCCGCTGTGGCAGCACTACTGGCAGTCGACTGTGAATACGCAGCCGGGCCAGATGAGGGATCTGCTCAAGATCAGTAATCAGCTGATTTAACCGTGAATCGCTGGAAACCAGAGGATCGCCACCGGAGAAGATCACCTCGGTGATGCTGGGGTCAGCGGTAATATAGTCAAGAATATTTTGCCATTGCTGCGGTCCCAGACGGTTTTCGGCGTAAGGAAAGTGACGCCGGAAACAGTAACGGCAGTTGATCGCACAGGCGCCGGTAAGTATCACCAGCACCCGCCCTTTGTATTTATGAATCAGCCCGTCCACCGGGTTGCTGTGGCTCTCCTCCAGTGGGTCGAGGGTAAATCCAGGTACTTCTTCCAGCTCCTCAGCCAGCGGCAGAACCTGGCGCAGCAGCGGGTCATCCGGGTTGCCCTTCTCAATGCGGTCCAGCCAGGGGCGGGGGATCCGCATGGCGAATTCCAGGCTGGCGCGGTTGGCTCCTGCCAATAGCGAATCTGGCAACTGGAGGTAGCGTAACAACGCTTCCGGACTTTCCAGCGTCTGACTGAGTAGGGTTTGCCAGGTATCCGGCAACTGAATAGGTGAGTGCATAGTAGAATAATTTCGCTGGAAAATTTGCTCGCATTCTCCTTTCAAGTAGAATGTGTGTCAATTTTGCGGTGGCAGCAGTTCACCTGAGTCTAATCTAATTCGAGATCGATATGGCAAATTACCCATCCAACCAGTTTAAAAATGGCCTGAAAGTGATGATCGAGGGTGATCCTTGTTCAATGGTAGATGTTGAGTTCGTTAAACCAGGTAAGGGGCAGGCGTTTACCCGCGTTAAACTGAAAAACCTGATTACCGGGCGTACCTGGGAACGCACCTTCAAATCGAATGAAACCGCTGAAAGTGCTGATGTTATGGATACCGATATGGAATATCTCTACTGTGATGGTGAGATGTGGCACTTCATGGATCCACAAAGCTATGAGCAGGTTGCTGCGGATAAAACCGCGGTTGGTGATGCTCATCAGTGGCTGAAAGAGCAGGACAAGTGTCTGGTGACCCTGTGGAATAACAATCCGATCTCGATTACACCACCCAACTTTGTTGAGCTGGAAGTGACTGAAACCGATCCCGGCCTTAAGGGGGATACAGCGCAGGGTGGTTCTAAGCCAGCCAAACTTCAGTCTGGCGCGGTTGTGCGGGTGCCTCTGTTTATTGAACAGGGCGATATCCTGAAGATCGATACCCGCAGTGGCGAGTACGTGTCCCGCGCTTAAAAATGGTTTGAACGCTATTGAGCTGGTGATAACTGGCTCTTAACACGTTCAATTCAATTTATACGATTCCAATGGCAGCCACGGCTGCCATTTTTATGTACAGGATGTACGGTATGCCGCGGGCGCAAGGATGCGCAAGAGCGGCGATGACAGGATGTACGGTATGCCGCGGGCGCAAGGATGCGCAAGAGCGGCGATGACAGGATGTACGGTATGCCGCGGGCGCAGGGATGCGCAAGAGCGGCGATCTACAGGGAACTGTTTCTGAAGGCCTTTTTTTTATTGAAGAGTAATCACCCATGAGTCAATTGTGGAGAGCGACAGCTCCGCTGAATAATCTGCGCAAGCGGGCGCAGATCTTTGCGCAGATCCGGGAGTTTTTTGCCACGCGTGATGTGCTGGAGGTGGAAACCCCCCTGATGACTTCTGCGGCAGTCAGTGATCCCTATATCGATACCATTGAGTGTCGCTACCATCCGCTACCGGGGCAACAGGAACAATCCCGCTATCTGCAAAGCTCTCCTGAATATGCGATGAAACGGCTGCTGGCGTCCGGCAGCGGTGCGATCTACCAGATCTGTAAAGCGTTTCGTAATGGTGAGTGCGGCCGTCGCCATAACCCGGAATTTACCATGCTGGAATGGTATCGCCCCGGCTTTGATCACCATCAACTGATGGATGAGGTTGAAGCGCTGGTCGCCCCGCTTATTGGCATCGACAGGTTTCAACGGATTAGCTATAGCGCGTTGTTTCGGCAATACCTTCAGCTGGATCTGCAAACAGCTACCGTGCAGGAGCTGGCAGCCATCACCCGCCAGCATATCGACATTAAGATGGAAGATGACAACCGGGATAACTGGTTGAACCTGCTGATGTCTCATGTGATCGAGCCTCAGCTGGATAGTCAGGGGGCAGTGTTTGTGTACGATTATCCGGCCAGTCAGGCGGCACTGGCCCGTATAGCTGAAGATGAAACGGGTCAACCGGTTGCCTGTCGATTCGAACTCTTTGTCGCGGGTGTTGAACTGGCTAATGGTTACTATGAACTCACCGATGGGGGAGAGCAAGCGCGTCGCTTTCAGCTGGATATCGCTCAGCGACAGTCTGAAGGGTTACCCATCAGACCTACCGACAGCCTGCTGGTGGACGCGCTTGAGTCAGGTATGCCTGAGTGTGCCGGCGTTGCAATGGGGCTGGACCGGTTGGTGATGTTAGCGCTGGGGACTGAGCAGATTAGTGATGTGATCGCTCTGCCGTTTGATCGGGCCTGAGAGGGGCAGTCGCTAGATCGCCGCTGCGCGGCTGGCTAGTTGTTAGAACGTCGCTTCGCGACTGCTAGAAAAAGCGCAAAGTGCGATCTACAGGGAGATTATCTATGGTTGGTTTCTGGGCGTCAGAAGCTAGCGGGCGATTCTGCTTTGTGCCAAAAGCGGATGTAAAAGCACCGAGGCTAGATCGCCGCTGCGCGGCTGCTAGTTGTTAGACGGAAACTTCGTTTCCTTGCTAGAAAAAGCACAGAAAACAGCCTTCCAGAAGAGCCGTTGCTTGTAGCTCGACGTCACAAAAAACGTGACTTGCCCGTGGCTCGAAAAACCTTTTTTATGGACTATTCGCGCTGATTGATAAATGCGGGCTTCGTAAGGCGGTTTTTTTATAAGGGAGTCATTAGAGATGGTCTGCTATGTGCCAAATGCGGACATCCCCCCTTTTTGTCTACGCGATAGTGATAGCATAGGATGTTCTATCAAAGTTCGCTTACTTGTTTCATCGGAGGAGTCAGGGAACGATGGAAAATATAATATTTAGCTCTCTGTTTATAATTGGGTACGTTCTATGTATTCCAGCGGCAATAATTATCGTTGTTGGCCTAATAGAAGTACCGTATAGCCATTTTAAAGCAAAGAAACATTGTGGTTACCGTAATGCCGCCACTGGAAGTTGGCTTTTGTCTGTGGGGTCTCTTTTTGGAATCTATGATTTCCTTAGTAGTTTAGGTTCTGGTGGCGTCAGCGGCCTTATGATACCCCCTTTATTAGTCATTCCTTCTATTCTTAGTCTCTGTTACGTCTATCTTGTATTTAAATCTCATAAGGGAGCTAGAAATAGTAAGAAAAGTTCAGTGGAGCCTTTATCGGACATCAATAAAAAATTAATTGAGGCTGTTGTGAACAATGATTTAGATCTTGTAAAGAGATTAGTCTTTCAGGGAGCAAATCCAAAAGCAAAAAATGAGAGCGGTTATTCTGCTGAGGACTTTGCTAGAGGTAGAGGCCTGAGTGCAATTAGTAAATTTTTAGATTAATGGGGTCAGAGTCTGTGGTATTCCCACGAATTTTCAATAAATAACAAATAGCTAGCTTAAGGAGGGAGCGTTCATAGCCCTTGGCGATCAATTATTTCGCCAAAAAATTACCGCCAGAGCTATGAATACGACCACTATATTGAACAAAATCCTCACGCTTGTCAGTCCCAATATGCATAAAACCCTGCGGAATGCGCTAGCTACCTGCGTCTTGAGCCTCGCGGGACTTAAAGGGGTCAACGCCTTTAGTTTTTGATGTTAATGTCCGCTACGCATTTTGAAAAAGTGTAACAGTTATGGTTATACGCAGATCCCACGTTATCTGCGCTTTTTCTAGCGAGTCGCGCAGCGACGTTCTAACCACTAGCCAGCGGCGCAGCCGCGATCTAGCTGTAGATTTCAGATACGTTGTTCACAAGTAACCGGCTTATAGGTGGTTGTTTGTTTAAACTACCATGTGGTCTGACAAGGTTATACCACTTCAGATAACAGGATAGTGTCGCATTTCGCTGAGCGGAATTGTTATACAGTTTGCCGTAAGACCACTCCCGAATCAGCGTCTGTATAAAACGTTCCGCTTTACCGTTTGTCTGAGGGCGATAGGGGCGCGTATTCATGGGGCGTGCACCGATCGCTTTGACGGCATTTCTAAAGGCTCTGCTGGTGTAGCACTTACCATTATCCGTCAGCACCCGTTTTACCTTCACATCCATTGCTTTCAGTATTTTGAGGGTGTTTTCAAAGAACCTGACAGCATCCTTAGCCGATTGCCTGGGGTGAACTTCTGCATGGCTCCAACGAGTATAATCATCGATACAGATATGCACGTATTCCCAGCCAGCACCTTTGGTCATCACTTTACGAACACCTGTCTTGCGGTGGCCTGGCTGGCTGAAACGTGCGACACGCTTGATATCGAAGTGAATTAGCCCGCCTGGCTCATCGTATTCATAACGACGGACGGGTTCTGTCTTTTTCAGCAGGTGACCACACATGCGATGGGTAACAACACAGACAGTCGACAGCGGCATCTTGAGTGTGGCAGCAATATCCGTTTGTGACCAGCCACCCAGGGCCAGAGCTTTTATCGCTTGCTCTTGCCAATAAAGCGTTCGCGATGAGATGCGTTTAGGTCGACTTTTACGATCTCGAAGTCCATTGAGGCCTTCTTGATGATAGCGCCTGATCCAGCGATAGATCAGGCTTTTAGATACCTCGAAAAAGTCAGCCAGGTCGGAGACGGGCACATCTTCTTCAAGATGTTTTTTGACAATTAAAACTCGACTATGGAGGCTAGATTTTGCATTCTTGTGCATGGTTGTTCACTCCTCTGTTTAAAGGGCTATTGATTTCGCAACCAACAGCTTCCTATACAACCGAGTTGTGAACAACCTCTCTGAATTTCACATCTAGCCACGGCACTTTTCTGTCCGCTTTGTCGAAAGCGGACATCTGGTACCTATTCTTTTTCTAGCAAGTAAAACGAAGTTTTACGTCTAGCGACTCTCGCGAAGCGAGTTAGCCCCCTGGCAACTGGCTAAGCATCGCCCGGCGGATGCGGTCGACCGCTTCTATCAGCAGGCTGCGGGTGCAGCCAAAGTTGAGTCTCATAAAGCGGTCATCGCCAAAGTCCCGTCCCGGTGACATCCCTACGCCAGCCTGTTCAAAGAAGTGGGCGGGGTTTTCCAGCTTGGCGGCTGAGACATCTATCCAGGCCAGGTAGGTGGCTTCCACCGGGTTAAGTCTGAGCCCTGGAATCTGATTGATCTCATGCATCAGGTAGTCGCGGTTGCCTTTGAGGTAATCCAGTTGCTGCTGATGCCACTGTGCTCCCTCTTTGTAGGCGGCCATTGTCGCGGTATAACCGAGCAGGTTAACGTCGGGTACGATCCCTTTGCGTACCTGTTGAAACTGTTTGCGCAACCGGGTATCGGGAATGATGGCAAACGAGCAGCCTAAGCCAGCAATGTTAAAGGTTTTGCTGGGGGCCATCAGGGTGATGCTGTGGTTTGCTATCTCGTGGTTCAGCGAGGCCAGGGGGATATGTTTTAATCCCGGCTCCATAATCAGATCACAGTGGATCTCATCAGAACAGATGGTCAGCCCGTGTTTAAGGCAGAGATCAGCCAGTTGCAGCAGTTCCTCTTTACGGTAGACGGTGCCTCCCGGGTTATGCGGATTACAGAACAATAATAGTGTGGTGTTATCGGTAATCGATTGTTCCAGTGCGTCGAAATCGATCAGCCAGCGCTGCTGTTGTTCAATCATGGGCACAGTGATCAGACGCCGGTCAGATAAGCGGGGAGCGGACATAAAGGGGGGGTAGATCGGTTTGGCAGTGACGACCTCGTCCTGACTGGCCCCGACGCTGCGACAGGCCAGATTGAGACCACACACCAGCCCCGGTAGCCAGACCAGCCACTCCTCCTGAATGCTCCAGTTATAGAGTGTTTGCATCCGCTCGATAATCAGTTGGCTGAGTTCTGAGGGGGTGTTGGTATAGCCGAAGATGCCATGGTCGACCCGCGCCTGCAGTGCCTCTATCACTGCGGGGGGAGCCATAAAGTCGGTATCGGCGACCCACATTGGCAGGATATCGGTGTCGCGGTATTTCTCCCACTTCTGGCTGGAAGTTGTATGGCGGTCTACAGGTTGATCGAAATGATCATAGCTCATCGGCTGAATCCCTTTAGTTGAGAGGCTGACAGGGGCTTATTTGTATGTCATTAAGTTGCAAATAGCCATCAGGAAGTTATATTACTCAGTATCAGATAATATAGTGGATATGGCCTTAATTTTCCGGCAATTTTTTGACTGTAGCGTTACAGTCCCGCCCGCTGCCGATCCCTTTTCCAACTAATCAATACAGCTTGTTTGCCGCACCATAGAGAGTCGCAGCCAATCAGTTCCCGGAGTCCGCTCATGACCGATAATAACCGTGTAATTATTTTTGATACCACTCTGCGTGATGGCGAGCAGAGCCCCGGCGCTTCGATGACCCGCGAAGAGAAGCTGCGTATAGCTAAACAGCTGGAAAAAATGCAGGTGGATGTGATTGAAGCGGGCTTTGCGATCGCCTCGCCGGGGGATTTTGCCTCAGTTAAAGCGATTGCAGATACCATAAAAGACAGCACGGTGTGTTCTTTGTCACGAGCACTGGATGCCGATATTGATCGCGCGGGTGAAGCGCTGGTGAATGCCAATTCCGGACGTATCCATACCTTTATTGCCACCTCGCCGATCCATATGAAGTATAAGCTGCAGATGGACCCGGACAAAGTGGTGGAGCAGGCGGTCTATGCCGTTAAGCGGGCGCGAAACCTGATCAGTGATGTGGAGTTCTCGCTGGAGGATGCCAGCCGTTCTGAGCTGGATTTCATGTGCCGCATTATCGAGAAGGTGATCGATGCTGGTGCCCGCACGATTAATATTCCGGATACGGTGGGGTATGCCGTACCGGAAGAGTTTGGCCATACGATTCAGCAGCTGTTGCAACGGATTCCCAACGCCGATAAAGCGGTGTTTTCGGTTCACTGCCACAACGACCTGGGTCTGGCGGTCGCCAACTCGCTGGCAGCGGTCAGTGCCGGAGCCCGGCAGGTGGAATGTACTATTAACGGCCTGGGTGAACGGGCAGGTAATGCTTCTCTGGAAGAGGTGGTTATGGCGCTGCGCACCCGCCAGGATGTGCTGGGATTGCATACCGGTATCAATACCACGCAGATCGTGCCCGCCTCTCGGCTGGTCTCCAGTGTGACCGGTTTTCCGGTACAGCCGAATAAGGCGATTGTGGGGGCTAATGCGTTCGCTCATGAATCCGGTATCCATCAGGATGGTGTGCTGAAGCACCGCGAAACTTACGAGATTATGACCGCCCAGGATGTTGGCTGGAACGCCAATAAGATGGTGATGGGCAAGCACTCCGGTCGCAGTGCTTTCCGGGCTCGACTGGAAGAACTGGGCACCACTTTCGAATCGGATGCTGAACTGAATACTGCGTTTGCCCGGTTTAAAGATCTGGCGGATAAAAAGCATGAGATTTTCGATGAGGATCTGCAGGCGCTGGTGAGTGATACCCGTGCATCCCATTACGAGAAGTTTAAGCTCAGCAGTCTCTCGGTGACCTCCCAGACCGGTGAAGTGCCAGTTGCTAAAGTGACGGTCGTGGTTAGCGACGCTGAACACACCGCCGAAGCTGAGGGCAGTGGTCCGGTGGATGCGGCATTTAAAGCGATTGCCTCACTGGTTGGATCTGATGCCAGTCTGGAACTGTATTCCGTCAATGCGATCACCAGCGGCACCGATTCTCAGGGCGAGGTGACCGTGCGGCTGGAGAAGGGGGGGCGTATCGTTAATGGGCTGGGGGCGGATACCGATATTATTATCGCTTCGGCTAAAGCCTATATCCATGCGTTGAATATGCTTGAATCCACTGAAGAGAAAGCTCATCCGCAGGTTTAACTGACGCGTAAATTTCAGTTATCAGTTCAGGGTAAAGGGAACAGCAGAATGGAGCAGTCGCTACGAAATCAGTATCTGGAAACGCTGGGCATTGTCAGTTGGTTGCCCCGTCGACAGCTCCCCGGTGCCCGTCCCACCCCGGATTGGGTGTGGGAGTACTGCTGGCCGCAACCTGCATCGGCAACTGATGTTGCTGCAACGGGATCTGCTCCAATCCTTAAACCGGCTGATCGCGCTCATGCTGCTAAACAGGCCCGGGCTGAGCTGAGTGCCAGTTTTGGGGAAGAGCAGAAAGCAGTATCGGCCGGTAGTGCGTCTGCAGCCGCTGCGCCAGCCCGGCCTGAGGTGCAGGTGCCCCCTACAGCGCCTTCTGAAGCGGTTCCAGCAGCTGCGGCGGATATAAGCCTCTCTCAATCGGTGGATATCGATCTTCCCGATCCCGCCACACAGACGGAACAAAAACCGTTTAAGCTGGCCTTTATGGTATATCAGGACTGCCTGGTCATCGATTCTCTGCCACCGGTGTCCGTGTCAGCGCGGGCGCAACTGAACAGCGGGCAGGCCGATGCGCACCACCAGATTCTACTCGATAAAATTCTGCGCTCTATCGGTCTTAGCGGCGGCAGTGCGGCTGAGTTTTACACCCTTCCCTGGCCGATGTTTGCCAGCAAATCGCTGGATCAGGGGGCTGAACAGGCCCGCCTCACCGTGCAGCATAAACTGAAGAAAAGTTTGCAAAAGAGTCCGGTAAATACGGTATTACTGCTGGGCGAGTCGGCCGCCCAGATGGTGCTGGAACGAACTGAGCCGCTGGATCAGTTGCGCGGTATGCTGTTCAGTCTGCGTTCCAGCGTTAAAACCCTGGCCTCTGCCAGCCTTACCGAGATGATGATGGTGCCGGGCTGCAAGCGGGAGGTGTGGCAGGATCTGCAACCACTGCTCGATCACCTGGAAAAACAACTGGCTGGCGATGAGCGATAATCACCTGCGACCGCTTAAGGTCGACGATCTGTTGCAGCTGTCTGAGCTGCAGACCCTGTGTTTCGCTTCCCCCTGGTCTGAAACTCAGTTACACACGTATCTGTCTGGTCAGCGATATCGTTGTTATGGTATGTGGCAGGAGGCGCATTTGACCGGGTTTGCTCTGCTGTCAACGGTTCTGGATGAGGCCGAGCTACTGCAGATAGGGGTGAGCCCTGTGTGCCGTGGCCAGGGGCTGGCGACTGAGCTGATGGGTTATGTTCATGAGCAGCTTCACAAAGACGATATTCGGCGGAATATGCTCGAGGTGCGCAGCTCTAACGAGGCTGCCCGCAAACTCTATCTGCGGCTGGGTTATACAGAAGATGGTATTCGTAAAGGCTATTATCCAAGCGGAAATGGCAGTGAAGATGCTATTTTAATGAGCTGTAACAATCTTATTTTACCGTCAGCGCGCTAAACTCGACAGAACTCACTGATTAGAGAGTTTACTCAAGGGATTCGGCAACGTCATGAATTTAACCACAGACCTGATTACCGGCTTCTGGTTCTGGTTTGCCCAGGCCGGTTATTTTCTGTTGCTGGGGCTGGCGATATGGTCTGCGCCCTGGTCGACGCTCGTCAGCAACCGGCAGCTGCAACATCTGTTTCTGGGAACAACCGTCGGGCTGATGATTTTATGGCAGATGCGGGCCGGCATCTCGCCCGGACTGGGTATCCATTTTCTCGGGGTGACGGTGCTTACCCTGATGTTTGGCTGGGATCTTGCGATTCTATCCGCCAGTCTGGCACTGTTGGGGACTACCCTGATTGGGCGGGAGGGCTGGGACGGCTTCGCCGTGAACGGGCTCTGCACCGTCGTCATTCCTTCGCTGGTTAGCTATTATATTCTGCGTCAGGTTGAAGCACGGCTGCCACCTAACTTCTTTGTTTATCTGTTTCTCTGTGCTTTTTTGGGAGCGGGGGCGGCGACCCTTGTCGGCGGGCTGAGCATGGGGTTTCTGTTGTGGATCAGTGACGTTTACAGCAGTGATAAGATCTATAGCGAGTATATACAGATACTGCCTCTTATTGTTTTTCCTGAGGGACTGCTCAACGGCATCATCATGACCGGGATGATGGTGTTCTATCCTGACTGGATCCGCACCTTCGATGCTAAAAAATATATTGATGATCAGTAAAGGGATATAGCTCGATTGTCACAGGAAAAGTGATTTTTTAAGAGCCGTTGCTCGTAGCTCGACGTCACAAAGAGCTTCAAAAGCCGTTGCTCGATAAAACCCTTCTTTGTATTTGTAGGAGCGGCTTCCAGCCGCGATTGAACATTTTCACCTATTCTCGCGGCTGGAAGCCGCTCCTACAACGAGCAACGTTAATGCTCTTCCCTGACCGGCCGTTTTTGTAGTTTACGCTGCAGGGTGCGCCGGTGCATGCCCAGGGCGCGGGCGGTAGCCGAGATGTTGCCATCATGCTCTGTCAGCACTTTCTGAATATGTTCCCATTCCAGTCGTCCTACAGACATAGGTTTATCGGCTATTTCAATATCCGGGTCCGGCTCTGTAGCGTTCAATTTTGCGAGAATCTGGTCGGTATCGGCAGGCTTGGCGAGATAATCGGTAGCCCCCAGCTTGATCGCTTCAACTGCCGTAGAGATACTGGCATAGCCGGTCAGAATCAGAATTCTGATATCGGGGTTAAGCGCTTTCAGACGGGGAATCAGAGTGATGCCTGAGGCGCCATCCATCTTCAGGTCCAGAGTGGCAAGATCCGGGGTAAAGGTTTGTAACATCTCCAGAGCCTGTTCCGCTGAACCGGCCACTGCCGTCTCATAACCCCGTCGTTTAATTGCCCGGCTTAATACCCGGGAGAACGTCTCGTCATCATCAACAATCAGAAAACGCAAAGCTAACGAATCAGTATCCATTGTTATGCCCCTCTTTAATGACCGGTAGTTTAACTTCGGTCAGTGTTCCCCCTTCTGGGTGATTGAACAGCCGGACCTCTCCGCCATAGCTGTCCAGTGCGCTGGCAGTCAGAAACAGTCCTATGCCCAGGCCTTTACCTTTGGTGGTGATAAACGGGCTACCCAGTTGTTCCGCTTGCTCCAGAGGTATCCCCGGCCCCTGATCCAGAATAGTAAAGAGTATCTGTTGTGCATCAGACGATACCTCGATCTGCAGCGGTTTATCCGATGCATCAGCGGCATTATTCAACAGATTAATAAACGCCTGTTGCAGAGGGATAGAGCTGAGTATGACCGGATTACCACTGACGTTGATCACCGGGGGATTGAAGCGTGCAGTGGGGCGCATCAGCAACCAGCGGTCCAGAATTTCATCGAAAAATTGTGCGGCAGGCAGTGCGCGGGATTCCTGCTGCTCCTGCCTGACTGATTCCGCCAGGTGTTTCAGACGATCGGAACAGTTTTCCACCTGAGCCTGAAGGATCTCAATATCCTCCACAAGTTCCTGATCTTCACTGTGATCAAGTTTAATCTCATGCAGCAGGACCCGCATAGTCGCCAGCGGTGTTCCCATCTCATGGGCTGTACCGGCTGCCATGGTGGCCAGAGAGAGCAACTGCTGATTGCGCAGGTTGGATTCTCGTGCACGATTCAGGCTCAGTTCCTGACGCTGCAGATTCTCGCGGATATTCACAACAAACCAGGTGATCAGAATTGCTGTGAGAATAAAGTTAACCCACATCCCGGCAAGGTGCAGATTTAACAGTGCATCGGCCTGATGCTGATGCCCCGTATCCGGCAGGTTGATGGGGATAAAAAAGCGCATCAGCAGAGAGTAGCTGATGGTCACCATCAGTGCAGTCAGCCAGGTGTATTGTCGCGGCAGTGAGGTTGCACTGATAATCAGGGGGATTAGAAGCAGTGCGGAGAAGGGGTTGCCCACGCCACCCATCTGATATAACAAGCAGACATAAAAAGCGATATCTGCAACCAGTTGAAAGAAAAACTCCAGCTGGGTCAGGGGCATAGGGGAGCGCAGCCGCAAGAGTGACAACAGGTTAAGCAACGCCATCGCCAGCAGCGCAAACGCGATCAGCCAGAAATTAAGCGTGACATGCAGGCCAAAAAACAGGTACAGCAACAACCCGCTCTGGCCGAAAATAGTGACCGTACGGATATAACTGAGCTGCAATAGCTGATGACGGGTGTTGCTGGTGTAGTTCATAGCGCTAGCTTGGCAGAAAGCAGAATTATAACCAAGCGCCTTAAGTCATGAATGTGGCAGATTGTCGCACGTTGATTGTTTATCTTTGTCGCAAAACTGTTAAGTCACATTGCCTCCAACTATTGCTCTCTGTTGATCAGGCAATCACAATGTCTGCAGATAAATTTTGGGAGTCAATGGCTGAGCTTTTTATGCAAATGAATCCAGTTATTAAACGATTGCTCTGTTTAGTCTTTCTATTCAGTATACCTTTCGTCCATGCACAGAATCAGGGGGCGTTGACCTGCAGTTCTGATGAAGTGCCTGCAGTGGTTATCACCTATGAGCATTTTGTTACCCGTCTGATCGATGAACAACCCGACAGGAAGGGCCGTCAGGTGGTAATTGCAACAGCCGACGCCAGTTATTTTGAAGAAACCGGCGGGATGCTCACAATGCAGGCCCGGCAGCGGGGTGAAATAACCTACACCCCCTATCGTAAACAGCGCTGGGAAACCTCTGATGCGGAGTACACCTATCTCTCTGTAGGTAATATTGCCAGAGTCCGGATGCACCCGGTGACTGAAAAGAACCTTACCCCTTATAAACTGTTATCTGATAAAGGTCCTGTACGGACAATCGCAGATTATCAGTGCAACTGGAGTGAAGAAGATATGGCCGGGGTGCTGACGACGCAGCGATGCGAAGCTGTTTTTTACGGTTGGACAATCCCGCTCTATACGCGAAAAATAGCCCAGGGGCGGGACATTCTGTTTTCCGAAGCGACTGACATCAGCCAGCGTTGCGTTAAGAAGGAAAGCGTATATGTGCCTGAAGACAAGCCCTGGAAGTTTTCCGAATAAGGCGGTTGTAACTACAGTTTAACCACAGGGATTGTTTTAAATTCTTGCTAAGGAGATCAGGCGTGATCGCCACAGTATTATGTTATGTTTTGATTACAGTATACTGTAACGCAGGTAGAATTTAGCCTTTCAATATTAGGTACTTTGCGCATTTATTTAAAAGGATTTTGAAATCATATGTTTGGTGTACCGATTCACTCGTTTTATCTGATCCTGCTGGTGGTTATTCTGCTGATGAGCGGTAGCCTGATTAGCTATCGTATGCAACAGAAGCATCCTGATAAAGATTACACCGAACTCCGACAGCGGGTGCAGTCCTGGTGGATGATGATCGGTATTCTGTTTGCAGCACTGCTGTTTAATCAGACCCTGGCCATTGTCTTTTTTGGCTTTCTCAGTTTTCTGGCGTTAAAAGAGTTTCTTTCGATTGTACCTACCCGGCAAACTGACCGGCGGGTGATCTTCTGGGCCTATCTGTCAATTCCCGTGCAGTACTACTGGGTGTCTATTGGCTGGTACGGCATGTTTATCATCTTCATCCCGGTATACATCTTTCTGTTGCTGCCGGTACGGATGGTGCTACTGGGTGAAACAAAAGGGTTTATTCGTTCGGTGGGGATTCTCCATTGGGCAACCATGCTGACAGTCTTTGCTATCAGCCATATCGCTTATCTGCTGGTGTTGCCGGTAAAGAATGAGATGGCTGGTTATATCGGTCCGGTATTGTTTCTGCTGTTTATGACCCAGTTTAACGATGTCTGTCAGTATATCTGGGGTAAGCGATTCGGCCGGCATAAGATTATTCCGAAGGTCAGTCCGAATAAAACCTGGGAAGGGTTTCTCGGTGGTGTTGCTACGATTACCTTACTAGGAGGGCTGACTGCGCCGTTGCTGACGCCGTTAAACTGGTGGCAGGGGTTGATTGCCGGACTGCTGATCAGTGTTAGCGGTTTCTTTGGTGATGTGGTGATCTCTTCGGTTAAACGGGATCTGCAGATTAAGGATACTGGCAATCTGATCCCTGGGCATGGTGGGATTCTGGACCGAATGGATAGTCTGATGTTTACCGCTCCACTGTTTTTTCATTTTCTCTATTACAGTTATTACTGATTGGAGGGGAGACAATGGACAGAGCGATTAAAGTGCTATTTTTTGCATTGCTGGTCAAACCGATAGTGCTGTTGTTATTGGGACTGAATGTCCGGGGCAGGAATAACCTGCCGGATAGCGGCCCGGCCATCGTTATCGCCAACCATAACAGCCATCTGGATACGCTGGTGTTACTCAGCCTGTTTCCATTGTCGATGATCCATAAAGTACGTCCGGTGGCCGCGGCCGATTATTTTCTCGGCAATGGCGGTTTGCTCGCCTGGGTAGCGTTGAAATGCATCGGTATTATTCCTCTGGATCGCAGTGGTGGTGCCGATAGGGAAACATTGTTCAGTGGCTGTACTCAGGCATTGAATACCGGAGAGATTCTGGTGCTATTCCCTGAGGGCAGCCGGGGTAAGCCGGAGCAGCTGAGTCGACTAAAAAAAGGGGTGTACTATCTGATCAAAGAGCGCGGGGATATCCCGGTGGTGCCAGCCATGCTGCATGGTCTTGGCCGGGCGCTGCCTAAAGGTGAAGCGCTGCTGGTACCTTTTAACTGCGACGTGGTGATCGGTGAAAATCTGACGGATCGCGAAAGTGCCGCCGGATTTATGAACTCGGCGACCGAATCGTTTAAACAGTTATCCGCCTATTGCCTGACCCTGCCTGCTGCTGAAGCCGATGATGTGGCGGTTTAATCAGCTTCAGATGGGGTGTTGCTGTTAACCTCGCGCAGGGCTGATTTAGCGCGGTTAATAATGGTGACCGCCAGCAAAACGATAATCAGCAGTAATACTGCGCTACTCCACATTCCCGGGTTAACGCCCAGGGCATAGAGAAACCCCAGCAGACCAAAAAACAGTGCCCGGTCACTCTTACCGGAGGGGCCGTCATAGCGGCGGCTGGCACCGATCTGCACAGCAACAACGCCGATCATCTCGCTCATTACCGCGAGTAGTGTCAGGATAACCAGCAGTGGAATATTGATACCCGGCAGTGCGGCAAAGGCCAGAAACAGGGCACTATCGGACACGACATCGCCCATCTCATTGAGAATGGCCCCTTTCGGGGTCGACATATCATGTTCGCGGGCGAGCATGCCGTCGATATTATTCAGCGCCATGCGGATAAACATCCAGATGGGCACCGATAGCCAGGTGAGTGGCGATAGATTCAGTAGCAGCGAACCAAAATAGAGTGCGGCTGCCAGCGCAACAGAACCGGCCAGTGCCGCAATAGTGACCTGATTCGCTGTGACGCCAGCGGCTGCCAGGCGTTGCGTGATCGGGCGGAGAATATCGGAGAACGCACTTTTAAGCTGATAAACACTGGGCATGAATAAATCCTTTTAACAAGCGGCGCTGATTAAGCACAGAACCAGACTGAGTAGGGTCAGCAGCGATTGTACTATAGCCAGCCAGCACTGCCGAAAGAATAGTTTTCTGATGCCCTGTAGACGGTCACTCATCGTCAGGGTTATCAGTGAATCGGCTTTCGCCGGAAACAGGAACCGGAGTCCCTGATCAAAGGATTTCGCACCATGTTTGAGTAAGACTGGCAGTAATTTTCTATCAAGAGATACTCGCCAGAAGTAATAACTTTGCAGCAGCGCAATGAGTATACCGGCGAAAGCGATCAACCTGACCAGAAGCGAGCCGCCGAAAATAATCAACAGGCCACATAAGCCTGCCAGCACCGCAGAGATAAAACTAAGCGCATGAGTGGATGACAGGGCCGCCAGCAGCACCTCTGCTTTGACCTCCTCAGGTTTTTCGGCCAGCACCGTTTCGGTTGGGGATTGGTTAGTGATCATTATCGATCTCCATTGTCGGCCTGCTGATCTTATGGAGTAGTGCCCGATGACCTTCGTGGAGGATGCAGTCGGGTCTTATCTGGGTGATCATGTCCACAGCCTGCCCGACTGAACGGGCTTTATGGCTGTATAGCAGCCAGCCAGCAACCACCAGTGCACTGCGTGATAATCCCAGTGCACAATGCACCAGTACCGTTTTTTTGTTCTCAGCAAGGCAATTGAGTGTCTGAATCGCTGCCCACAGCGTTGCTTCATCGGGGATCGCCAGGTCGAGCATCGGTATGCGATATGTATGGTTGCAACGATAGCTCAGAGGCCGCATCTCGGCGGTCAGATTCAGGTGCAGGCTGGCGCCGCTGGTTTGTAACTCCTCCCTGCCTGGGACTTTACTCAGCCAGACCCCGTCGGTGACTTTTACACACCCCTGTCTGTGTCTGCTGAGCAACCGGGCGCTGAGGTGGGCGCCGAGCAGGTAGGGGGTCAATAGTATCAATGCCGGCAGCGACATCTTTTGATTATCATATTGAAAAACCGAGATGCCTAAACCCCAATAGGCCAGCGCCATCAGGGCTGTCGCCGTGGCTGGCCACAACAATAACCAGCCCCAACTGCCGATAAAAATCGCGCTGAGGCTCAGAATCAGGGTGGCGAAACAATAATATCCGGCCAGTTTGCTATTCCGCTGCCCTGCCCAGTGCCAGCGATGAGCAACCGGGGGAATCATGTACATCACCACTAGCGCAACGATAAGTCCCCCAATCACATCGATGACGTGGTGTTGCCAGGTGGTCAGTACTGAGATGCCGATTAATAGCATCCAGCTATGCATTAACAAGCGCGGCAGTAAGCCCCTGAGGTGTTGGCTGAAGGTGTACCAGATTAGCACCAGTAAGCTGATATGCAGAGAGGGCGCCTGATTGTAGGGCTTATCGAAGCCGGTTAGCAGATTAAATAATTCGCCATAGAGTCCATCGGTGGGTGGGCGGACAAAGGTGAATTCCAGCGGAAACAGCAGAAAACAGCTAACAGAAACAGCGGTAGCGGTTAGCAAGCGCAGAGCATGGCGATCAAGTTCGGCCTTGCTGGTGCAGAGAAACAATGAGATGCCATACAACAGGTCGATGGACATATAGGGAATGATGGTCCAGTCCCAGAAGGGGATCTGTGTCTCCCAGGCAAAGACATACTGCCCAACATCGCTGCGGCCCGCCGTAAACGCATTGGCAAAGCCGTAGCTGATAAAAAATGCTGGCCCGAGAAAGGCCAGCCAGAGTAACGCTCTGAGCCAGGGGCGTGGCGGTTGATCACCGAGCATGACGGATTCAGTATTCATCGCTGCTTCCGCTTAGCGTCGTTGAGCAATTGAGACGCTGAAGATGCCCCACTGGTCGATCAGCTGAGTACATTTTTCAAAACCAGCCTCGGCAACCAACTGGTCCATCTCCCCCTGTGAACGACAACGCATCACCCAGGGTTGATTGCTCTGGTGGCTGCTCAGCACCCGTGCGATCAGCTCCTGCTGCGGATGCCAGGGCTGGTTGGTGTAGATCAGATAACCGCCGGGTTTCACCGCGTCGGCCAGCCCGGCAAGGGATGACTGCAGCAGGCTGTTATCGCTGAACAGTTCATACAGTCCGGAAACGATGGCAAGGGACGGTTCTGGCTGTACTGCGGCTACCGACGCCTGATCAAAAGCATCCCCTTGCTGGAACGAGCCGAATCTATCCATGCCGCGCTGTATCAGCGCCTGGCTGCCTGCGGTCACATTGATATCGCTGAAGTCCCGCAGCAGGATACTATCGATATCATCTTTACGGGGAGCGATAGCATCCAGAATATAACGGCCATGGCCCGCAGCAATATCAACGATACGGACGGGTTGCTGGTTTGCCTGTAACTGATCGATGGCCTGATTAATCAACTGTTCCAGGTGAAGTTTGCGTAGCCGGATGCCACGCCAGCCAATGCTATTGAGATATACCCGGTCGATCTGCCTGCCCAGCCAGTTTTTCCCCTGTGGCTGGTTGCGATAGACATAATCGAGGGTGCTGCCGGAATCAAAGCCGGTCTCTTTACCTAACCGGTACCCCTCTGATAACTGTGCGCCCAGACCGACCATTTTCTGTAGTAGCTGCCAATAGGTTTGTTTCAGCCCCGTTTCTGCTGTGGCGAGACTTTTATAGTGCTGATAACCCTGACCCTGCTGATCTGATTGTCTCAGGTCGGGCTGATGTCGGGGCGTGTCAAAAAGTTCGCTGGTAAATTGGCGTATCTCTGTCAGAGCCTGCTCCCGGTTGAGTTCGCCCAGCGTGTCATGGAAAAAGCCGGGTAGCTCTATCAGCCGTTTGTTGCTGCTACCCAGACGTGCCGCAAATTCATACTGAGGCTGTTTTCTGACCACCCAGTCACTGCCAGATACCAGTGTCAGGGTTGGTGTGTTGATCGCGTGGGCGTCTTTAACAGAGCGTTCACCTGCGGCATAAAGGTCCAGCAACAGGTTGGAGGCGATGGGACGGGTAATCAGAGGGTCTGCGTTGTAGCTGCGAATTCTGTCAGGATCGTGGGTGAGCTGACTCGCTTTGACATAGGAGTTAACTGTGAAAATTCCCCCGAGTTTTTGCCGCATTGAGATCATCTGTCGGGCGAAGGGGATATAGAGTTTAATATCAAATGCGGGTGCCGCGAGTACCATCCCGCGAATCTCCGGGGCATAGTCATGTACCCAGGTTGTCAGCATAACCGCGCCGACACTCTGGCCTAACACGATGATCTGATCGGTTTTAAAACCGTGGGCCTCGGTGATATGGCGAATAAAACAGTCGATATCCTTCACCAGGGTGGCAAAGCTTTTGGCATGGCCCCGTGCGCCGGAAGACTGACCCAGCCCCCGGGCATCCCAGGCAAAGAAGGCGGTATCAGGCAGTTGCAGTTCATCTACAAGATGGCTCATTCGCCCGCCATGTTCGTGGCCCCGATGAAACATCACAATAGCACGCTGCGAATTGGTTGATTGTATAGCGGGCCAATAGCGGTAAAACAGTTCGCTGTTATCGTGGCTAAGGAGGGTGTGCTGCTCTGCACTACGGCTGATAGGAGGGGTCTCTTCCGCGATTATGACAGGCTGGTTCATCTGTGGAGTCCTTGGTTTATTAAAGTCGGCTTAGTCTTCCATGATCAGGCTTTGATGAAAGCTTAAATCGACGGAGTATTGTTATTTGCTACTCAAGGGCGAGAACAGGGATGTTGAGCAAAAGGAGGAGAGAGTGAGCGGTTGCCGGAGTGATAGTCCATATCATCATTTACTCCCTGCTTTCCATAGCAGCAAAGGGTAGTCTGTCAGAATAGATGGGTCAGTCAATAGCTTTCAGTTGTGGATTTGAGGCATATCAGGGAAAATAGCGCCCAATTATATTTTCTGGCTTCTGCCATGTAGTGTGCAGGGCTGTTTCCAACGTAACCGGATCTCTATGTCTAGTATCTCTAAGGAAGTGTCGATTCGTCGGACTTTCGCGATTATCTCTCACCCGGATGCGGGTAAAACCACGATTACCGAAAAACTGCTGCTGTTCGGAAACCTGATTCAGAAAGCGGGTACCGTTAAGGGTAAAAAATCTGATCGGCATGCGACGTCTGACTGGATGACGATGGAACAGGAACGGGGTATCTCGGTGACATCATCGGTGATGCAGTTTCCCCATAACGGGCGCATCGTTAACCTGCTGGACACGCCGGGACACGAAGATTTCTCTGAAGATACTTACCGCACACTGACGGCTGTGGATTCAGCTCTGATGGTGGTGGACGGTGCTAAGGGTGTCGAGGACCGGACGATCAAGCTGATGGAGGTTTGCCGTCTTCGTGATACGCCGATTCTCTCCTTTGTTAACAAAATGGACCGGGATATCCGCGACCCGATTGAGTTGCTGGATGAGATTGAAGAGGTCCTGAAGATTGCGGCTGCACCGATTACCTGGCCGATCAGTATGGGTAAGGATTTTCGCGGGGTTTATAACCTTTATACCGATACGATTCATGTGTTTACGCCGGGGCAGGGGAGTGTGATTCCCGATGATATCCAGGTACAGGGATTGGCAAGCGATGCCGCCCGGGAACTACTGGGTAATCTCTATGATGATTTTGTCGATGAGATCGACCTGGTAAGGGGGGCCAGCCATGAATATGATCAGGATGAGTATCTGGCAGGCCGTCAGACACCTGTGTATTTTGGTACTGCGCTGTCTAACTTTGGCGTGCGTGAAATGCTGGATGGTTTTGTCGAGTTTGCACCGTCACCGATAGCACGGGAAACGATCAGCCGGACTGTCTCTGCCGATGAGGATAAGTTTTCAGGTTTTGTGTTTAAGATTCAGGCTAATATGGACCCTAAACACCGTGACCGGATCGCTTTTATGCGGGTTTGCTCGGGGAGTTATACCCGGGGGATGAAGATGCGTCATGTGCGGATCAACAAAGATGTGAAGATCGCCGACGCGGTAACCTTTCTTGCCGGCGATCGTTCCAACGTAGAGGAAGCCTGGTCTGGTGATATTATCGGCTTGCACAACCACGGTACGATCCAGATAGGCGATACCTTTACCGAAGGCGAAGACCTGAAGTTTACCGGTATTCCCCACTTTGCACCGGAGATGTTCCGTCGGGTGCGGGCTAAAGACCCCCTGAAGATGAAGCAGTTGCAGAAAGGTTTGCAGCAGCTATCAGAAGAGGGTGCGGTACAGCTGTTCCAGCCGATCAACAAGAACGACCTGATTCTCGGGGCGGTGGGCCAGCTACAGTTTGAGGTGGTGGTGTATCGTCTTAAAGATGAGTACAAGGTTGAGTGTATGTATGAGCCGGTGACCATCGCAACCGCCCGCTGGGTTGAATGCGATGATGCCCGCAAGCTGGAAGAGTTCCGCCGTAAAGGGGGAGATAACCTGGCCCTGGATGGTGGTGGCTTGCTGACCTACCTGGCACCGACGCGGGTAAACCTGAGTCTCACCGAGGAGCGCTGGCCGGATATGCGTTTCCGGGCGACCCGGGAGCATTAAACACGAAAACGCGCCACTGGCGCGTTTTTTAGGTTCATCGCGCTTTATCGGGAAAGGATGCCTGCATATTTGATCTTCTGTGGATCGATACAACAGCTTAAAAGAGATTCACCACAGAGGACACAGAGGGCCACAGAGGAAAGCTTATAAATAGCGTTTCTCGGCGTTCTCTGTGTACTTAGCATGCTCTTTGGGTACTCTGGTAAAACATTCCCCTTATGCTTTTCAGCGTCACATATCCATACCTCCGCCTGCCGGTTGTGGAGCGGCATCCTGCAACGTCAGGAGTTCTTGCTTTTACCGCCTACAAAGGTCGCTTTGCCGCGATTTTAAATATCTGGAGAGGGCTCCAACCAACCGGGAAGGTATCAATACTTTCTGTATCCTTCCCCATAACATGCAAGAATATTTTTATGGGTGGCCAGAAAGGGCGTTCTACAAATAGATGTACCGACTTATAAACTTGATACTCCTGAGGAAGGCTCTTAAACTTTCACTAGCCACTAGCCACTAGCCACTAGCCACTAGCCACTAGCCACTAGCCACTAGCCACTAGCCACTAGCCACTAGCCACTAATCCGCGTCACACAGCGATTTATTCTATGCCGCTTATTGATACCCACTGCCATCTGGATTTTCCGGAACTGGCAGACGACATAGACAGTGTTCTTAAACGTGCCCGGGACAAGGGTGTGACGGGGTTTGTGGTGCCTGGTGTATCCGAACCTCACTGGAACCGTTTATTAACGCTGTGCGCCCGATATTCCGCGTTATACCCCGCGCTGGGTTTGCATCCCTGCTTCGATCATCCCGCTGTAGAGAGTGATCTGCTGCGGCTGGAACAGGAGCTTCAGGATCATCCCGAGTTGGTTGCGGTTGGCGAGATCGGGCTGGATCTGTTTATCCCCCAGGCTGATCTGCAACATCAACTCGCTTTTTTCGTCCCTCAACTCAGGCTGGCAGATCAGTTTGATAAGCCGGTGCTGTTACATGTTCGTAAAGCCCATGATCAGGTGCTAAAGCAGTTACGTCAGATAAAGTTGCAGCGGGCAGGGCTGGTGCATGCCTTTTCGGGTAGTGAGCAACAGGCCCGAGAGTACCTGAAACTGGGGTATAAGCTGGGAATCGGTGGCGCGGTCACCTATGATCGCGCGACAAAACTGAGAAAACTGGTGGCAGAGCTGCCGCTGGAAAGTTTTGTCCTCGAGACTGATAGCCCCGATATGCCGTTACTGGGGTATCAGGGGCAGCTGAACTACCCCGAGCGGGTGGCAAAGGTTGCCGCGGTAGTTGCTAAACTCAGGCAGGAACCGCTGGCTGACGTGATTGGGGTGACCAGTGCTCAGTCGATTAACCTTTTAGGGTTGTAGAGAGATTCTTCAATATGTTGGAGGGTTTTCCATACAGTATCGGTCTGTTTGTTGGCCCCAAGCCGATAGTAACGACCGTCTTCGCTTTCTTTTACTATCGGGTATTTAGCATTATCAGAAGTAAGTAGCATGCGAATCAGGGATTTTAGAGAGTTTTTTCCAGATAATTTCTGACTGTATGCCTCTTCGATCGGTTTGAAGTAGGGTAGTCCTGTGCCAATGAGTGTCATGCTAAGGCATTGTGTTGTATTCCCCCTGCAGTATTCATAATCCTTCAGGTCAACGGTGTAGTAACTGGTATCCGCCGGTTCAGACAGTTTACTGATGCTGTCCATGCATCCGGTCAGGGCCAGGGTTATAAGTAGTGCGGTGATAACTCTGAACATGTGATTTCCTGATAGTCTGTTGTTATAAGGCTGAAGTCTGAGTACCCGTTCAGTTCATATCGTCAAATGGGTTCTCAATATCAAGGCTGACGGGCTGGTTATAGCCAGGAAGCCTGATTGCCCGGTTACTGATCTCAAGGTCTTCACCCGCCAGCACGTTGTGGTCATAGAGATAGATCGGTCGGGTCAGCCCTTTAATGCTGTCCTGGTCGTAGCTGTTAGCCATCTCTCGAGTGATAGCACGTTTATCCTGGTAGCGATTGATCGCTTCCTGGCCATGACGTTTCAGTAGCATCTGCTCAGTAATATGGGGAGCCAGGACAACCGCGCTGGCATTATTACCACCAAACCCTTTGGAGTTCAGGATTATCGAGTCCATGCCTTGTGGGCCAACTTCAATATGCTGGTTGCTCAGATTAAGGTTGCTGTTGTGGATATCGCTGGCAAACTCAGGAGTGGTGGTGATGCCAGGGATATAGCCATACTGCCATACCCCCAGAGACAGGTTCATCTGGTCGCCACCGGCGGTTCCCTGAGAGTGGCCGATAAAGCATTTCAGTGCAGCCACTGTCCAGTTCTGAATGCCAAAGGCTTTCGCGGTCTCATTGATGACATGGGATTCAGTTACTCTGTTCTGCGGTGTGCTGGTGCCGTGGGCCTGTACGAAGCTGCGCTGATGCAGGGAGGTCTGTCCCAGCATGCTTTGTACCAGCGATGCTGCTTTGCCCAGGGTGATATAGTTGCCGATACCGGGGGCCGAGATCGATTTCTTGTGGCCATCGGCGTTGACGAACACTTCAGGAACTGCACCATAGATATCTGCACCCAGTTCAATAGCCAGATCATCGCTCATCAGAAGGGTGAACTGGGAAGACTCGGCGATCGTAAAACCACAGTTATTGCCAAAGGGACGACAGGCTTTACGGTAATCATCGCCACTCAGTTCGGCAAGGTTATCCAGTGCCAGAAGGTCTTTATCCTCTGCCAGTGCCCCCATTGAGCGAAAGCCTTCAATAACTTCCTGGGTCACCGGAGCATCACTGCCACCCACTAAGACCACCTTGCGGCGCCCTGAACGGATATCGTTTACCGCGTTGCGCAGGTTGTAAAGAAAGGTCGCACAGGCACCCAGTGAGCCGCCAGTTACGCCCACGCTGCCCAGGATGTACGCGTTGACAAAATCCGCTGGCATCTGCGCGTAGCCCAGTGGCATCTGTTTTGAGGTAGTGCGTTTACCGATAGATGGATATTTAGTCAGACCGCCAAACCCCAGATCATCAAGCTGACCGATGGAGTTGCTGGCGTAAACACCGATCTGATCGGGGCTGACGGCGGCGGCAATTTTATCCCAGGGTATTCCGGCAGAGTTGAGAGCATCGGAAGCCCCAAATACGGTCATCTGGATATTGCGGGGATGGTTGCGCGACTGATACAACTTGCCGGGTTGGAAACCACTGGGTAGCTGTCCGGCTGACTGGACCAGTGCTTCCTTAAAATCCGGAAAAATAACTTCCAGATCACCTGTCAGTGTCACTTCAATCTGAGTGGCAGACAGAGGCTTTACTGACCAGTTGGCAGGGATGTTCTGTGGCAGTTGGCGTTTGCGCAGGGTAAAAGTGATAGGCTCGGCAGCATTGATCGTAGCGGGTTTATTGAATGTGACGTTATGAACATCGAAACACTCTTTTTCAATCCGGCGAATCAGGGTGTTATTGCACACCTGCGGAGTAATTGCCTCCAGCAGTTCGCTGACAGGCGTCGGGTTTCCTTTCTGATCGACGTAACTGTTGTCTCTGTAGCCAGCCAGCCCTGTCAGGGTCGCCAGGTCAAGCAGGGTCTCGTTGCGCTTATCACTGCTGAGCTTATCGAGGATCAGGCGACGATAGCCATGGTGAAAGGAACTACGTCCGGCTGGGCTGATGCCGCCGAACCCCACGATGACTGGTAGCTGAGACAAGTGATAATCCTCGGACAGAATGATTCGATCGCAATACAAAGGTCGTACTAATGTGTTAAGAAGAGATTCTATAAGTTGTTGTAACCTGAGGCCAGATCTATATCGGGAAAAATGCCTCGCTAAGGTGATATTCAGCTTAAAAAGCGATAATTTGCTAATCAGATTGGCTAAGGGGGAACTTAGTTGGCAGAATAGAAACTAACCCCGGTTGAGATAAACGAGATCATCACAGGTTTTGTCAGTTCACAGTATCGTCTGAATCAGGCTGAACTTTTTCACAGATCCTCAAAGGAGTGATAATGAAAAAAATTATTGTTTTGGCTGGTGCAATCGCACTGGCGGGATGCCAGACAATGGATCCATACACTCAGGAAGCAAAAACCAGCAACGCCACAACAGGTGCCGGGATCGGTGCGGTTGCCGGTGCGGTTCTTGGGAATGCAGTGGCAGGCAAAGGTAAAAGAACGGAAGGCGCGATTGCCGGTGCACTGCTGGGCGGCGCCGTGGGTGGCGGTATCGGTTACTATATGGACCAGCAGGAGATGTTGCTGCGTCAGGAGTTGGAAGGCACAGGCGTTCGGGTGGAACGTATCGGCGACTCAATCCGACTGATTATGCCTGGCAATGTGACCTTCCCAACCGGATCTTACAATATTGACCAGGGCTTCTACCCAACCCTGAGCTCTGTCGCCAAGGTGCTGATTAAATTTGATAAGACCGTCGTCAATGTCGATGGTTTTACCGACAGTACCGGTTCGTTTGAAACCAATCAGACCCTGTCTGAGCGACGCGCTGCCAGCGTAGCCCAGTATCTGTCCAGTAAAGGTGTTGCACCGCTGCGCCTGCAATCCCGGGGCTATGGTGAGCGCTATCCGGTGGCCAGCAACGATACTGCTGGTGGCCGGGCGATGAACCGCCGGGTGGAAGTGAATATTCGCGGGACGCAGAAATAATTGCGGAGCAATTATTTCAAGACCGCCGCTTCGCGGCTCGCTAGAACGTGACTTCGTCACTCGCTAGACGGAAACTTCGTTTCCTTGCTAGAAAAAGCATAAAAAAGAACCGTCATTTGGCGGTTTTTTTGTGTCAAGTTTTCAATGAGGATTCATAGGGTTAACTAACGACATTAAGAAGATGCTTTTGATAACTTTATACAACTGCCATTTGTTACCTAAAGCCATTCTTGGTGGCAGGAAGCCATCGAAGAAAGCCAAGCAGCATAGATGCAAACCAATATATAAACATTGACACTCCAAACTCACGAAAACCAGCATCAAAATAATCCCGTTCAGAGACATAAATGATACCGACAACTATCGTACAGAGAGCAGAGTATGAGATGTCATGCTGCATAAGATTCTTGACGTTTATAGAAGGGTAAAGGCCATGAAATTTCTTCCTGTAGTACCTGTTTCCTACTATCACTCTGAGAATCACAACAGGCATGGCAATTAGAAGCATAATAACTAAATGGCCAAGTCGTTCATCATGTAACATTAAATCTTCTGGGGTTAATGCCTGATTAATTCTAATAGCCCAGTACAACGACAGGTAAGCAAATAAAAAAACAAATTCCATGTCATAAATTTTCCTAAGCAGCTCTCTGGACAATCCTTTGAGAAGGATTTGACATTATTGTAGCGGGCAATTTGACTCAGTTCAGTTTCTGATTCAAGTTATTGCAATGATCCACTGACTTTATAGCTCAAAGCAGTTCTAACAGAGCGAGCAATAAAGTTATCTCTTCTTTGCTTTTTCTAGCAAGAAAAACGAAGTTTTTCGTCTAGCTCCTAGCAAGCGACGCAGTCGCGTCTAGCTAGCCGCTTCGCGGCGGTCTGCCTGTTAAGCGCTTCGCGCTTACCAGGAAATCACGACATCATCCGGCTGTATATTGTAGATTGCACCATCTTCCGCCAGTCGGCCGATGGCGAACATCGGTTGTACTTCGGTGACGGTCATGGTTTTGCGGGTGTTGATAAGCTGTATATGGCTGCGCATATCGTCAGTATAGAAGTTTGATTTGCGGTACACCGTGAGTTTATCGCCCACCTTTATACCCGCCAGGGCTCCGGCATTGAACCAGAGTAGGTTATCTTCGCTTTTGGTGATGCGTGCAGAGAAAGGCATGCAGCGCAGTTCATCATTGAGGTCGGCAGCGACCTGATTCAGCAGTTCACGGGTTTGCTTGCCATAATCCTGACGCCAGAACTCAGCGCTGGCAAAACCTGGGCGGGCTTCGGGTTCGAGATTCCAGCGTCCGGCGGTGGCGTATTGTTTGCTGAAGAGCAGGGCGCCGGAAAAACCATCGTGGATATACAGGTCCAGTACCAGAGTGCGCAGGTGGCGTTTGCTGCGGTAATCGAGTCGGTTATAGAGGTCTACCAGAATATTGCGCTGTGGATCAATGACAGAGGAATCGTAGAGGCTGATATCACGAATGACGCCGGAGACGATATATTGGACGTCCAGTTGGCGGGTGTAGTCCAGTACGGTGGTCAGGGCACCGGCGCTGAGCTGGCGGGTGGGGGCGGTGGCTGGTGCTTCAAGTACGTTGAGCATACCGGCGTTGAGTGCCCTCAGGTTGCTGGTCTGGTTGATCTGATTGCTGAGCAGACTGCTGAGTTCTGTCGGCATATTGCTGAGCGCACCAAGACTGGCCTGTTGTGGATAGAGCAGGGGAAAGGCGGTTACCGCCACCGATTTCTGGTAGCCGTGTCCGGAGACGCCTGCGGCGCAACCCTCTTCGAAATCGATATCGGCGCGGACTTTGACCCAGAGCATCCGCCCCTGGATTTTCTCATCAATAATTTCGATATTGCTGACCATCCCCAGCGTGCTGACCTGCATATTGTCGATGCTCAATACTCCCTGATCGATGCTCTGGGTGCTGCTGACAATGGCGCTGGCCTGCAGAGAGGCTTGCTGGGTGGCATTCTTGATGGCGGCCTGGCGGGCAGAATCAATATCCTTGTCGAATATCAGTGCGCGTCCCTCTGCTTCCATCGTAACGGCATGCAGTGACAGGCTGAGAAGGCTGAACAAGAGTGCTGCGGCGATACGAATCATAGGGCTAAACATACTTTCTGGCTGACCGATAATACACTAAGGTATGCAAATTATTGATCTGTTGCAATACGGCAGGGACTGTTTAAGTGCCTGATTTATGTTAGTTTAAACGGATATTCAATTCTGGGTGTCGGGTGTCGATGAGATATTCTTTACTGCTTTGGTCTGTTTTGCTGGCCGGCTGTGCGCTGAATGAGCCGGTCCCTGTGGCGGTGCAGAGTGTAGATCCGCAGGCGCTGGAGCAGATGCGCGCAGCGGAAGCGGCGAATCTTGAAGCGCAGCGTGAGTTAGCCAAACATGAAGTTCAGGTGGTGGGAGATCAGCCTTCGGGCGCTGATCCGCTAAGCGAAGCGGTGGCGCAGATGGCGGTGCAGTTGAATGTTGGTCTGGCTGAGAATCGTATTAAGCGGCTGCCGATTGCAATTCTTCCCTTTGTGCAACTGGGTAACAAAGCCTCAGGAACGCCGACCGGTGAACGTCTGAGTGAGAACTTTATTTTTCAGTTACAGCAGCATGGCTATAATCTGGTCGATTTTCGAGCAGTTAGCCTGAATACGACTGTAAAAGATCCACTCTCTACAGAGAACCTGTCGGGTATTCGTAACCGTTTCAGAATCCATTTTGTGCTGACCGGTACCTACAGTCAGCACCCGGATGGCATCATTATCAATGCCCGGGTGCTGGACACCACCAGTCGTCAGATTATGGCGTCGGCCCAGACTAATATTCCCTCTGTACGCCTGGAAGGTGCCCTGCCGGGCTATGACCCGATCAAAGCGATGGATGATGGTATGATTATTGAGAATGGTACACGTCAACCGGCTTCGGAGAGTAAACAATGAATGCGGGCTTCTGGCGCTTCAGAAAGGGGCTGAAAAGCCTGATACAGGCGATGCTGGCAATGTTGCTGGTGATCTCTCTGGCGGGCTGCGAAACCTTTGTTGAGTCCACAAAAGATATTGTTTCGGCGCTGCCGGATCTGCCGCCCAGGGTGGATGATACGCCGATAGAACCCAACTGGGTTCAGGTGACGGGTTATGCTCCCATCAGTCTGCAGGAGGGGCAAACCCAGCAGCATAAGGTGCTGATGGCGATGAAAGCCTCAAAGCTGGATGCCTATCGTGAGCTGACGGCGCTGGTGCATGGGCAGTATCTGGCCGGGACTACATCGGTGAAGGATATGGTCTTACAGAACAACCAGTTTCAGGGGGCGGTAGCCGGCATTGTCCGCGGCGCACGGGTGGTGAAAAGTTATCCGGTGCAGACCGATGTTTACGCCACGATTCTGGAGATCGATCTGAATCAGGTGCAGCGTGCCTGGCAGGCCAGTCAATAGTTGCGGGGTGTGAGGGTCGTTTGGGTATAAAAAAAAGCCGGTCAAATCAGACCGGCTTTTTTATGAGCGTTGCTCTGGTAAAACCTGGCATATGAGGTGTTATCCCGGCTTCTGAGTCGCTTCGTAGGCCGCCAGTTGTTCAGGGGTTGCCTTCTTCTGATGTTTCTCTTTCCACTCGGAGTATGGCATGCCGTAGACCTGCTCGCAGGCTGCTTCGTAACTCAGTTCTACCCCCCGTTCGTCGGCGGCGGCTTTGTACCACTTGGACAGGCAGTTGCGGCAGAAGCCTGCCAGAATCATCAGATCGATATTCTGTACATCTTTGCGTTGATCCAGATGTTGTACCAGGCGGCGAAAAGCTGCCGCTTCTAATTCGGTTTGTGTCTGTTTGTCCATGAATATTCACCTGTCAGATTAATGCGTCAGCGTCAGGCTGACTTACTATACTCATCCAGCTGCTGACAGATCGCCTCTTGCAGCCTGATGCAGAGATCCGGGTCACTGATGGCCTGTCCCTGCTCGTCGGAGATAAAGAAAAAGTCTTCTACCCGTTCGCCTATACTGGCGATCTTGGCTTTGCGCACCGAGATGCCAAAATCAACAAAGATTCCCCCCAGTCGGGCCAGCAGTCCGGGCCGGTCTGGTGTGATAATCTCCAGGGTGGTCAGTTGAGTGGCCGGGTCGGTGCTCATGTTGACCTGGGTTGGATAGGCAAACAGTTTCATCTGACGTGGAATGCGGCGCTGAATGATGGCCGGGAAGTCGTCGGGGTCATCCAGCTCTTCCACCAGGTGATTGCGAATCTGTTCCAGAAACGCTTCGTCATCCGGCAATGGCAGGTTATCTTCAGCCAGCACCGTATAGGTGTTGAGTGCCTGATTGTTGTCGGCCACCATAATGCGCGCATCCTGAATGTTCAGGTTGAGCTGGTCCAGGGCTGAAGCGGCAGCGGCAAACAGGCTTGGCAGGTCAGGCATGTAGACAAAGATCTCAGTGGCCCCTTCAAAAGCCCGGTAGGATGTTTTGCGGATCATAACCAGTGGCAGATCAGAGTCTCCGTGCTCCAGTATTCCCTGGGTTTGCCAGGCAATATGCTGCGGCTGTTCGCGCAGGAAGTAATCGTCGCCGAGGAGGTTCCAGAACTCGATGACCTCCTGCTCGTTGAAGCCTTTGCGCTGCATAATCGCCAGGGCTTCATTCTGAATCTGTTCGACCCGGTCATCTTTATTAACCGGGTTTTCCAGTCCCCGACGGAGTGCGCGTTTGGTTTCGGTATACAGCTGACGCATCAGGGTTGCCCGCCAGCTGTTCCAGAGGCTGTGGTTGGTGGCGTTGATATCGGCCACCGTCAGGATGTAGAGATAATCCAGGTGGGCGATATCCCGTACCTGTTTGGCAAAGTGCAGAATCACATCCGGGTCAGAGATATCTTTGCGCTGCGCAGTCATCGACATCAGCAGGTGGTTGCGCACCAGCCATTGCACCATATGGGTATCCCATTTACCCAGATGGTGCCGCAGACAGAAAGCTATCGCGTCTTCCGCGCCCAGCTCTGAGTGGTCGCCACCACGCCCTTTGGCAATGTCGTGGTAAAGCCCGGCAATGTAGATTAGCTCCAGCTTGGGCAACTGATTGATGATGCGGTAGGCGATCGGGAATTTCTCCCGCTGATCCTTGTGACGGAACTTGCGTATCTTCTGTATCACTTTCAGGGTGTGGGCATCGACCGTGTAGATATGAAACAGGTCGTGTTGCATCTGTCCGACGATATCACCAAATTCAGGCAGGTAGAGACCGAGAATACCAAACCGGTTCATCCGCTTAAGTTCGGTAGAGACCCCTTTATCCTGCTTTAACAGCTCCATAAACAGGGAGGTGTTGCGAATATCGTTACGGAACTCATCGTCGATACGGTGCCGGTTGTTGCGGATCAGACGGATGGTGGATGCCCTCACCCCTTTGATCTCAGGGTTTTGCGCCAGCAGTACAAACATTTCCAGCATCGCGAACGGGTGGTGTTCAAAAACTGACTCATAGGCGACCCGGATAAAACCGTTGTGCAGGTTGAAGCGGTTATTCAGTGGTTCGATAACCTGCTCCTCTTCACGGCGCAGAATAACCTCATCAAAATACTGCAGCAGCATGCCGTTGAACTCAGACATCGCCTTGGCAACCCGGTAGTACTTGCTCATGAACTGCTCAACGGCCAGTGCGCCGCTCTGATCGGTATAGCCGAACAGGTCTGCGAGGCTGCGCTGATGATCGAACAGTAGTCGGTCTTCGCGGCGCTGGCAGAGCATATGCAGGGCGTAGCGTACCGTCCAGAGGTAGAGCTCACCCTTGTTCAGAGTGTCCAGCTCCAGCTCGGTGAGAAAACCGTGATCCACCAGGTCGCGGATATAGGTCGCACCAAAATGACGTTTCGCCACCCAGCCAATAGTCTGCAGATCCCGTAATCCTCCGGGAGAGTTTTTCAGGTTGGGTTCCAGGTTGTATTCGGTATCGTTGGTTTTGTCGTGCCGGCTGTTTTGTTCATTCACCTTGGCGAGGAAGAACTCTTTATCGGTCCATGCGCCTTCTGAAGTTACCCGCAGGTACATCTGAATATGCAGATCGGCATTGCCGACCAGTGGACGCGATTCGATCAGATTGGTTGCGATAGTGATATCGCTTTGGGCTTCGTTGTAGCATTCGTCAAGGGTGCGGACGCTGGAACCAATGTCGAGATTGATATCCCATAGCAGTGTGAGAAAGCGGCTGATACTCTCCTGTACTTCGCTGTCACTGATGTTATCCAGCAAAATCAGAATATCGACATCGGAGCGGGGGTGCAGCTCGCCCCGGCCATAACCTCCGACGGCCATCAGGCAAATATGTTTATCGTCTGGCCAGTCAAACAGTTGCCAGGCCTGCAGTAGCAACTGATCGATCAGCCAGGCGCGACCATAGATCAGCTTGCGAATATCCTCGCCTTCCCGGAAGCGGGCGTCCATCTTCTCCTGGGCTGCTTTCAATGCATCTTTAAATACCGGTATGGGGGAGCTTGATTGCGCCAGGGCAGCGCTAAACTCGCTGGCAGAAAAGAGCGTTTCATCAGCAGCAAAAGCGTTGTGCGACATGGATTGCCCTCGGCAGCGGTAGATTAGATGGTTTCATCCTTGCGTCTGGTTAGCGTTTCATAACCATCAGCGGTGACCAGGATTGTATGTTCCCATTGCGCCGAAAGGCGCTTGTCGACGGTTTCGACTGTCCAGCCGTCCCGTTTTAGCAATTTAACGTGGCGTTTGCCAGCATTGATCATCGGCTCAATGGTAAAGCACATCCCCTCTTGCAGTTCGACGCCGGTCCCCGGCTTACCATAATGCACTACTTGTGGGTCTTCGTGGAAACCGATGCCGATGCCGTGGCCACAGTATTCCCGTACCACTGAATAGTGATTGGCTTCAGCGTATTGCTGGATCACATGGCCTATATCGCCCAGGCGGGCGCCAGGTTTGACCAGGGCCATCCCTTTATACAGGCATTCCTGAGTGATTTCGCACAGCCGTTGCGCATGGGGAGGGACATTGCCGACATAGAACATCTGGCTGGTGTCGCCGTGGTAGCCATCTTTAATCACGGTAATATCGATATTGATAATGTCCCCGTTTTTGAGTGGCTTGTCATTTGGAATACCGTGACAGACAACGTGGTTGACCGAGGTGCAGATCGACTTGGGAAACCCGTGATAGTTGAGTGGCGCCGGGATTACCTGCTGCTCGTTGACCATATAGTTATGGCAGATGGTATTCAGTTCTTCTGTGGTGACGCCTGGCTTGACAAAGGGGGCGATCATTTCCAGGACTTCTGCAGCCAGACGTCCTGCGACGCGCATTTTTTCGATCTCTTCCGGCGTTTTAATCGTGATGCTCATATAAACCCTTAAATTTGTAAGCCTTTGGGGCGTAAGAAGATATCAGTGGATTGTAGCGAATTTACCGACCAAGAACAAAACACTGCGAATAAATAGATTGTAATTCATACTTCAAAACAGGGGGCGTTTATGGTATAAAATCGCGCTCGAAATTTGAGTTTCTGAATCCGCAGGGTTTGCAAACGCAGGTTTCATAAATCCACACATGTTACCGACACATCTCCTTGGGTGCCGCTTGCGGTTGGGGGGTGGGGTGCATGGACGTCTAACCCTAATACTTAGGAAAATATAATGGCAAAAGTTACAATGCGTGACCTGCTGAAAGCAGGTGTTCACTTCGGTCACCAGACCCGTTACTGGAACCCGAAAATGGGTAAATACATTTTTGGTGCCCGTAACAAGATTCATATCATCAACCTGGAACACACCCTGCCAGCACTGAATGGTGCGCTGGATGTTGTTAAAGGCATGGCTGGCAACAAGAACAAAATTCTGTTCGTTGGTACTAAGCGTGCTGCCAGCAAGACCATCAAAGAAGAAGCAATTCGTGCGAATATGCCGTACGTTAACCACCGCTGGTTGGGTGGTATGCTGACTAACTACAAGACTATCCGTCAGTCTATCCGTCGTTTCCGTGATCTTGAAGCACAGAGCCAGGATGGTACTTTCGCTCAGCTGACCAAGAAAGAAGCGCTGATGCGTCAGCGTGAGATGGAAAAGCTGGAGCTGTCTATCGGTGGTATTAAGGATATGGGTGGTCTGCCAGACGCGCTGTTTGTGGTTGACGTTGATCACGAGCGTATCGCTATCAATGAAGCTAACAAGCTGGGTATCCCTGTCATTGGTATCGTTGATACTAACAGCAACCCTGATGGTGTTGACTACGTTATTCCGGGTAACGACGATGCCCTGCGTGCAATTCAGATCTACGTTAAAGCGGTTGCTGATGCATGCTCTGAAGGCGCGGAAGTTAATGCTGGTGACAAGAGCGAATTCGTTGAAGTTGAAGACGACGCTGCTGCTGAGTAATCAGACTGTCAAGCGGTTTGGATAGACTATTCAGACACGCGGGAGGGGGAGCTGAGTTGCTCCCCTTTTTTTGAATTTGAATCAATAGATTGTTAATGGGGTAAAACCAAATGGCAAACTTCTCCGCTAAGCAGGTAAAAGAACTGCGCGATCGTACCGGTCTGGGTATGATGGAGTGTAAGAAAGCGCTGGCTGCTGCTGATGGCGATGTGGATAAGGCGATCGAAGAGCTGCGTAAAGCATCAGGTATGAAAGCGGCTAAAAAGGCTGGTCGTACTGCAGCTGAGGGTGTTGTTGCGGTTAAAGTTGCTGATGACAGCAGCTATGCCGTTGCAGTTGAAGTTAACTCTGAAACTGACTTTGCTGCTCGTGATGACAACTTCCTGGCCTTTACTCAAACGGTTCTGGAAAAAGCTTTTGCTGACAAGCAGACAGACGTTGCCGCACTGATGGCTGGTGAACTGACTGATGTTCGTGATGCGCTGGTACAGAAGATCGGTGAGAATATCGGCGTACGTCGTGTTTTCATTGTTGAAGGCGAAACGGTCGCTGCTTACGTTCACGGTACTGGTACTCTGGCGGCCATTGTTGCCCTGAACGGTGGCGATGCTGAGCTGGCTAAAGATGTCGCAATGCATGTTACTGCTGTTAATCCGCAAGTGGTTAGCAAAGAAGATATGCCTGCTGATGTTGTTGCGAAAGAGAAAGAGATCATTCTGGCTCAGCCTGATATGGCTAGCAAGCCTGCAGAGATCGCAGAAAAGATGGTTGTTGGACGTATCAACAAATTCCTGGCAGAAAACAGCCTGGTTGAACAGCCATTCGTTAAAAACCCCGATGTTAAAGTGGGTCAGTTGGTTAAAGATGCGGGCGCTTCTGTTGCATCTTTCATCCGTATTGCAGTAGGTGAAGGTGTCGAGGTCGAGCATAAAGACTTCGCTGCTGAAGTTGCTGAGCAGTTGAAAGGTTAAACACTGATCCTGCGCAGATTGCGCGCCTGTTCTGGGTGCGCAATCTATTTCTTTCTTGTTACACTGGTGCGAACTCAGTCCGGGTGGAGACGATACCGATGCCTGCCTCAAATAAACATTCCAAATATAAACGTATACTGCTCAAATTAAGTGGCGAAGCCCTGATGGGTGAAGCAAATTTCGGCATCGATCCTAAGGTGCTGAACCGGATGGCGCTGGAGATAGGTCAACTGGTCGGTATAGGTGTTCAGGTCGGTATGGTTATTGGTGGTGGTAACCTGTTCCGTGGTGCGGCACTCAGTGCAGCGGGCCTTGACCGGGTGACCGGAGACCACATGGGGATGCTGGCAACAGTGATGAATGCATTAGCGATGCGTGATGCGCTGGAACGTTGTAATATTGCTACCCGTGTAATGTCTGCCATACCGATGCGCGGTGTGGTGGATGATTATGATCGCCGTAATGCGGTCCGTTACCTGAATCAGGGTGATGTTGTGATTTTTTCTGCGGGTACCGGTAACCCGTTTTTTACTACAGACTCTGCCGCATGTCTGCGGGGCATCGAAATCGATGCTGATGTGGTAATAAAAGCCACCAAGGTTGATGGTGTGTATACCGCAGATCCAATGAAGGACCCTTCTGCCAAGCGCTATCTGCATCTGACATTTGATGAAGCGCTGGATAAGCAGCTGGGCGTCATGGATCTGACTGCAATCTGTCTGGCTCGTGACCATGATATGCCGGTCCGGGTTTTCAATATGAACAAACCAGGTGCGTTAGCCAACCTGATTGTTGGTAGCGACGAGGGAACCGTCATCGATAATAATGAGACGGTAGGAGATATATATGCTGAATGAGATCGCTCAGGATGCCCAGGATCGAATGGGTAAAAGTCTGGAAGCTCTGGCCACAAACCTGAAGAAGATTCGAACAGGTCGGGCGCATCCGAGTATTCTGGAAACCGTACATGTGAATTATTACGGTTCAGCTGTGCCGCTGAGTCAGGTAGCCAATATCAGTGTTGAGGATGGTCGGACGCTGTCGATCTCCCCATGGGAATCCAATCTTGTTCCCGATATTGAAAAGGCGATTATGAAATCTGATCTGGGCCTGAACCCCTCTACAGCAGGCGCAGTGATTCGTGTGCCTATGCCTGCGCTGACCGAAGAAACCCGTAAAGGGTATATCCGTCAGGCTCGTCAGGAAGCTGAAAATGGTCGTGTATCGATTCGTAATATCCGCCGCGATGCCAATGGCGATATTAAAGATCTGCTGAAAGAAAAAGAGATCACTGAAGACGATGCCCGTCGTGGTGAAGATCAGATTCAGAAGCTGACCGATAAATTTATCGCTGAGGTTGACCAACTGCTTCAGGATAAAGAAGCGGACCTGATGGAAATTTAATAGGGAATAGCCGGTAACCTCTGTTAGGGTGTGCCGGCGTCTGATATGTCGGAAAAATTACAGCTCAGCCTGCCTGTGGGAAAGTCTGTCCCGCGACATATTGCGATCATTATGGATGGCAATAACCGGTGGGCGAAAAAGCATGGAAAAGGTAGTCTGGCGGGTCACCGGGCCGGTGTAGAAAGCGTCCGCAGTGTGGTACAGGGGTGCGCTGAACTGGGCGTGGAAGTGCTGACGCTGTTTGCTTTCAGTAGCGAGAACTGGCAACGGCCCCCGCTCGAAGTAAAAGGGTTAATGGAGTTATTTGCTCTGGCGCTTGATCGCGAGGTGAAGAAACTTCATAAGCACAATATCCGTTTGCGGGTTATCGGTGATAAGAGTCGCTTCAGCAGTTCGTTGCAGAAGAAGATTGATAAAGCCGAGCTGCTGACGGCGGCTAATACGGGGCTGATAGTCAATGTGGCTGCCAACTACGGGGGGCGGTGGGATATTGTTCAGGCGGCGAAACGCTTTGCACAGGGTTGTATTGACGGACAGTTTACCCCGGAACAGCTGGATGCCGAACTGCTTGGCTCGATGGTGTGCCTGAGTGATCTGCCTCCCCCGGATCTGTGTATCCGCACCGCTGGAGAACAGCGCATCAGTAACTTCCTGATCTGGCAGATGGCTTACAGTGAGTATTTTTTCAGTGATCTGCTGTGGCCTGATTTCGACAAAAACGCTCTGGGTGCCGCGATTCAAAGCTATGCAACCCGGGAGCGTCGTTTTGGTAAAACCAGTGAACAGATAGAGGCTGATAATGCTTAAAGAGAGGGTCTGGACCGCTGTCCTGTTGGCACCGTTGGTTTTGGCGGGGCTTTTCCTCTCCAGCTTTGACGTGTTTAAACTGTTTGTGGCGGCGATTATTCTTTTGGCTGCCTGGGAGTGGGCTAATCTGTCTGCTCTGAGTGCTCCTGCCGTGCGCTTTGCATATACCTCTCTTATAGCAGCCCTGATGGCTGCCCTTAATTATTATTCGCCGGATGCACTTTTTGGCCGGGTTCTTCCTGTCGCTGTTATCTTTTGGGGGCTGGCTGCCTACTGGGTTGTGCGCTACCCCTCGGCCAAGGGGTGGCAAGCTACCTGGCAGCGGGCTCTTATTGGTGTTCTGGTGTTGACCTCCAGCTGGATGGCGCTGGTCAGTCTGCATCACCTGCCCAGAGGCGGGGTGTTGTTGCTGATGTTGTTGTTATTGGTCTGGGGGGCTGATATCGGTGCATATTTCGCTGGTAAAACCTGGGGGCACGCTAAGCTGGCACCCAACGTTAGTCCGGGTAAAACCCGTGCCGGACTGTGGGGTGGGCTGGCCTCCTGTGCTCTGATATCGCTCTGTTTTGTTTTCTATCTTGAACTTGATCTGCTAACCGGAGTCTATCTGTTGCTGATGGCGATGATTGCCGGGCTGGCTTCGGTGCTGGGTGATCTGTTTGAAAGTATGCTCAAACGGCATCGGGGTATTAAAGATAGTAGTCGCTTGCTGCCTGGTCATGGGGGGATACTGGATCGTATCGACAGTATTACCGCGGCTGCGCCAGTGTTTGTCGTGGGGCTGCAACTGATAGCGGTTGGCTGATTCTGAGGAATGATGGACATTATAAATACGGTACTGGCACTGATTGTTACCCTGGGGATTCTGGTAACCATCCATGAATATGGCCACTTCTGGGTGGCCAGGCGTTGTGGTGTCAAGGTTTTACGTTTCTCTGTCGGCTTCGGTAAGCCGCTGGTCTGCTGGCGTGACCGGCGCGATACAGAATATGTGATTGCCATGATTCCACTCGGCGGTTATGTGTCGATGCTGGATGAGCGTGAAGCCGAAGTTGAGCCTGAGCTGCAGGATCAGGCGTTTAATCGCAAACCTGTCCTGCAGCGCATCGCCATTGTGGCGGCTGGTCCTGTGGTCAATCTTCTGTTTGCGGTGGTCGTATACTGGGCGATGCTGGTTTCGGGTGTTGAAAAAGTGGCACCGGTAATTGGCAGTATTGCCGCAGGCAGTGTGGCGGAGCGGGCCGGGTTGCAACATGGCGATGAGATTCTCACCGTTGCCGGGCGGAAAACCCATTCCTGGGATGAGATTAATCTGGCGATGGCGACCTATATCGGTGAATCGATATCTGTACCGTTGACGGCCCGAAAGGGGCAGAGCGGTCAGCCGCAGGGCTATCAGTTGAGTCTGACTGACTGGCATTTTAATCCGGAAACGCAAAGTCCTCTGTCGGCACTGGGTATTCAGCCCTATCGGCCGGTTCACCCCGCTGTTATTGGGCAGGTGGTGGAAACAGGGGCGGCAGCAAGAGCGGGTCTGCTTGCGGGTGACCGGGTTGTCGCAATCGATAATCAGCCGGTGACTGAGTGGGGACAACTGGTCGATATTATTCGTGAGAATCCCGGTCGGGCGCTTGAGCTGGAGTTGCAGCGTGAGGGGCAGCGACTCAGTATAACGGTTACTCCGGATGAAAAGTCTGAAGCAGAGGGCGTGGTTGGCTATGTTGGCGCGGGTGTTGTGCCGGTTAAATGGCCGCCCGAGATGTTACGGCAGGTGCGTTACGGTGTTTTCGAATCGATTGGCAGAGCGTTTTCACAAACCTGGCAGATGATCAGTCTAACCCTTGATTCAATCTGGAAAATGCTGGAAGGGGTTCTGTCGGTAAAAAACTTGAGTGGACCGATAACCATTGCTAAAGTGGCAGGCGCTTCTGCGGCTTCGGGTGTAGAGGCATTTGCCGGATTTCTGGCATACCTGAGTATCAGTCTCGGTATTCTTAACCTGTTACCAATCCCCATGCTGGATGGTGGGCATCTGCTGTATTATTCAGTAGAACTGCTACGGGGGAGGCCAGTCTCTGAGAAGGTGCAGATGATTGGCTTAAGAATCGGAATGGCAGTTTTGTTTTCGCTTATGGGCGTCGCTATTTTTAATGATCTAATGCGACTTTAAATTTTCTATCCAATATAAGAACCAGTTCATGAAGATCAGAATCGGACTTCTCTTTTCCCTGGCACTGTTTTCAGCGGTTGTTAGTGCGCAATCATTCACAGTAGAAGATGTGCGCCTGGAAGGGCTGCAACGGGTGGAACCCGGCCTGGTGTTGCGAAATCTTGATATCGACTCGGGGCAGAGTGTCGATCAGAGCGAGATTGCTGAGGCGACCCGTCGGGTGTTTCGCACCGGTTATTTTGATGATATCCGCATCGCCCGTGATGGCAATGTGCTGATCGTCAGGGTTCAGGAGCGTCCCGCCGTCAGTCTGATACGCCTTGAAGGGAATAAGGTGCTGGAAGATGACGCGTTGCTGGAGGGGCTGAAGCAGAACGGCCTGCGCGAGGGGGATGTCTTTAAGCGGGCAACCCTGGAAAAAATTCGTCAGGATCTGCTGCGCATGTATGCAGGACAGGGGCGCTATGGTGCGGCGATAGAAGCAGAGGTGGAGCCACTGTCTGAAAACCGTGTGGCACTGAATATTGATATCAAGGAAGGCAAGGTAGCGACCATCCAACATGTCAATATCGTTGGCAATACGGTGTTCAGCGATGAGGAGCTGAAAGATGAGTTTTCCCTCAAACTACCCGGGTTCTGGGACTTTTTCAGTGACTCCGATAAGTATGCCCGGGAAAAGCTGGCCGGCGATCTGGAGCGTCTGCGTTCCTATTATCTGGACCGCGGCTATATCAACTTTACAATTGATTCGTCTCAGGTTTCGTTGTCACCGGATAAGAAACACGTTTTCATCACGGTCAGTGTGACCGAGGGTGAGAAATTTTCCGTTGGCGATGTGACCGTTGCCGGTGATCTGGTGGTGGATGAACAGGAGTTGTTGGATGCGATCACTGTCGCTAAGGGGGCAACCTTCTCCCGCCGTGAAATGACCGAGTCTCAGGATGCGCTGGTCCGTAAGCTGGGCGACAAAGGCTATCTGTTTGCCAATGTCAGCCCGGTGCCTAAGATTAATGATGATAATACCGTTAATCTGCAGTTTTTTATCGCCCCGGGCAAACAGACTTATGTGCGTCGCATCGCTATAAAAGGTAATACAAAAACTGCGGATGTGGTGGCTCGCCGCTCAATATCACAGATGGAAGGTGGTTTGGTTTCTTCAGCAGCGATCGAGCGCTCCAAACAGCGTATTGCCCAGACCGGTTATTTTAAAGATGTAAATGTGGAAACCGCACCGGTACCCGGTACCGATGATCAGGTGGATCTGGAATACAGTGTTGTTGAAGACAATACCGGTAACTTCTCTGCCAGTGTCGGCTTCTCACAGACCAGCGGTGCGATTCTCAATCTGAGTGTTGAACAGGATAACTTTCTGGGGTCGGGTAACAGTGTCGGCTTTGGTATCACTCAGAGTGATACGATTACCGAATACAAGTTTAGCTATGTCGAGCCTTATTATACCGTTGATGGCGTCAGCCGGGGCTATAACATCTATTCCCGTGAAACACATTACGATGAAGAGAATGTGAGTAACTATTCCACCGATACCCTGGGGGCCGGGGTCAATTTCGGCTACCCGATGGATGACTATCAGCGGCTGAACTTTGGTTTTAACTTCGAAGGGATCAAGGTTAAGCCTTCGAACGATGTTTCACAGGAAGTAACAGACTATATAGATTTGGAAGGCGACAGCTTTAATATTTTCAACGTCCAGCTTAGCTGGAGTGATAACCATCTGAACCGGAAGATTTTCCCTACCGAGGGGTATTCGCAGAGTGCTTCGATAGAGATAGGCGTTCCCGGCAGTGATCTTTCCTACCATAAAGAGCAGTATAAGGGGCGTATCTACTACCCGCTGAGCGAAGACAGCGAGGGGTTGATCGGATCCTTGCGTGGACGCCTCGCCTTCGCCGGAAAACTGGGCGACAACGAATACCCATTCTTTAAAAACTATTACAGCGGTGGTCTCAGTTCTGTTCGTGGGTTTGACTCCAACTCCCTGGGGCCTCGTGATTCTAAAGATGATCCATTCGGTGGTAATGTCGCTATTGATATGAGCGCCGAGCTGATCTTCCCGGTACCCTTTATAAAAGACTCCAGTTCGATGCGGACCCTGCTGTTTGCCGATGCCGGTAATGTCTTCCTCACGGAGTGTCCTGTTGGAAGTTCAGGTTGTGATAATGGCATCAAGCTGGATGAGCTGCGTTACACTGCTGGTTTTGGCTTCAGCTGGCTGACGCCAATCGGACCGATCTCTATTGCCCTGTCTAAGGCGTTGAATGCTAAAGATACAGATGACGAGCGATTCTTTGAATTTGCTCTTGGACGAACTTTCTAAGGAGAATGACTATGTTTCGATCACTGATACTTATCGTAGGACTGGTGTTCAGCTTCAATGCCATGGCTGAAAAAGTGGCAGCCCTCAGTGTGCAGCAGGCTCTTATGAACAGCAAAGCGGCTGAAGCCTATCGTGATAAACTGAGTTCAGAGTTTAGCAGTGAACAGAAACAGTTGTCAGACCTGAAAGCCCAGGTAAAAAAGATTCAGGATGAGATAAAAAAGGGCCAGGATACTCAGTCGAAAGAGGTGCAGGATCAACAGCGGGTACAGTTCCAGAAAGCCTATGGCGAATACCAGCGCCTGGGGCAGGCGCTGCAGCAGAAGCAGCGCCAGCGTGAAGAAGAGTTCCTGAAACAGATGCGACCGAAACTGGATGTTGTGATTCGCAGCCTGATAGAGTCTGGTGACTATGATATGATCGTCAGCAAAGAGGCTACTTTCTATGTCAAGCCAGAGCTGGATATTACCGCAAAGGTTGTAGAGCTGCTGGATAAGCAGTAAGCGGTCGATGGCTCATTCTCCTTTTACCGTATCGCAACTGGCCAGCCTGTTAGAGGCTGAGCCTGTCGATTCTGACCATCTGATAGAAGGCATAGGGACGCTGCAATCGGCAACAGAGCATCAGCTGTCATTTTTACATAGTGGTCGTTATCAGCATCAGCTATCTTCTTGCAGGGCTGGTGCTGTGCTGGTGCGGGCTGAACACCGTGACGATGTGACCGGTATTGCGCTGGTAGTTGCCGACCCATATATAGCCTATGCCAGAGCCACCGCGCTTTTTTGTGGCCTGTCAGAGACCGGCAGCGGAATTAGTCCTGCGGCGCAGATCAGTCCTACTGCGTTGCTGGGTGATCACCTGACCATCGGCGCAAATGTGGTTATCGCCGACGGTGCACAGATCGGCTCTGGAGTGACGATTGGTGCAAATAGTGTGATCGGTAGCAACTGCGTGATCGGAGAAAATACCCGTATTGCAGCCAATGTAACCCTCTATCATGAGGTCAGGCTAGGTGCGTCGTGTGTGATCCACAGTGGTGCAGTGATCGGAGCCGATGGATTTGGTTTTGCTAACAATAATGGTGAATGGATTAAGATTCATCAGTTGGGCAGTGTCCGGGTGGGTGACCGGGTCGAGATTGGTGCCGGCACAACAGTCGACCGGGGCGCGCTGGATGATACGGTGATTGGAGATGGCGTGATACTGGATAACCAGATACAGGTCGGTCACAACGTCAATATCGGTGATAATACGGCAATTGCCGCCTGCACCGCGATCGCAGGTAGCGCCCGGATAGGGAAAAATTGTACTATCGCTGGTGGTGTTGGCATTGCCGGGCATCTGACGATCGCTGATGGTACACATATCACGGCGATGACACTGGTCAGTAAATCTATATTGCAACCGGGTGTATTCTCTTCCGGGACGGTGATGGAACCCCATCAGCAATGGAAACGTAATGTGGTGAGATTTCGTCAGTTGGATGAACTGTCTCGTCGGGTTAAGTGTTTAGAAAATATTGTAAAGCAGCATACTGAAGGTCAGCCTGAATGATGATGGATGTAAAAGAGATCCGCAAATATTTACCTCACCGTTACCCTTTCCTCCTGGTAGACCGGGTGGTGGAGTTGGTACCTGGTGAATCGATCGTCGCTTATAAGAACGTTACCGTGAATGAAGACTTCTTTAATGGTCACTTCCCGGACCACCCGGTCATGCCGGGGGTGCTTATCGTTGAAGCGATGGCGCAGGCTGCCGGAATTCTCGGCTTTAAAACCATGGATAAAACCCCGCAGGATGGCTCGATATACTATTTTGTTGGTTCTGATAAGGTCCGTTTTAAGCGGCCGGTAGTGCCTGGAGACAGACTGCAGCTGGAAGCTACCATCGTTTCTGAAAAACGGGGTATCTGGAAATTTGATGTTCGTGCTACAGTTGATGGAGAGCTGGCAAGCTCAGCAACTATTCTTTGTGCAGATAGAAAGGTTTAAAGTTGATCCACTCCAGCGCCATTATAGATCCGTCGGCCCGGCTGGCCGATGATGTTGAGGTGGGCCCCTGGACCATTATCGGCCCCGATGTAGAGGTCGGTCCCGGGACTAAAATCCATTCTCACGTGGTTATCAAGGGACCGACGAAAATCGGTTCGCATAACCATATCTATCAGTTCGCCAGTATTGGTGAAGACTGCCAGGATAAAAAGTATAACGGTGAGCCAACAGAGCTGCTGATCGGGGATCATAACGTCTTCCGTGAAGGCTGTACTGTTCACCGGGGTACCATCCAGGACAATAGCATTACCGTGATTGGTAGCCATAATCTGTTTATGGCGAATGTTCACGTGGCTCACGACTGCGTTGTCGGTGACCAGAATATTCTGGCGAATAACTGTGCCCTGGCCGGGCATGTCCATTTGGGTGATTACATTATTCTGGGTGGTTTCACCGCGGTGCATCAGTTTTGTCTGATCGGTTCTCACAGTATGTGCGGTGCCGGCAGTGTGGTGCTGAAAGATATTCCTGCTTTTGTTATGTCTAATGGCAATAGCGCTCAGCCGCACGGTATTAATGCCGAAGGCCTGAGGCGACGTGGTTTCTCTGCCGAGGCTATTCAGAATATCAAGCGTGCTTATAAGATTATCTATCGTCAGGGGCTGAAGCTGGAGGAGGCGATTGCTCAGCTCGATCCTCTGGTGGCTGAAACACCAGAGCTTCAGCTGTTGTCGGACTCACTCAAAGCCTCCAGTCGGGGCATCATTCGCTAGGGTATGGCTACCCTGCGCATCGGTATCGTAGCAGGTGAGGCATCGGGAGATATTCTGGGTGCCGGGCTGCTGGCAGAACTGAAACAACGTTTTCCTGAGATTGAGATTGAGGGCATCGGTGGTGAGCTGATGCAGGCTGAGGGGTGTCACAGCCTTTATCCTATGGAAAAGTTGTCGGTGATGGGACTGGTTGAGGTGCTGGGTCGGTTGCGGGAGCTGCTAAGGATCCGCAGATCACTGGTGGCGCATTTTTCTCAGCAGCGTCCGGATATTTTTATCGGAATTGATGCCCCGGATTTTACCCTCAATCTTGAAGGCAAGTTGCGTCTTGCCGGTATTCCAACGGTCCATTATGTCAGCCCGTCGGTTTGGGCCTGGCGCAGTAAACGGGTATTTAAAATTCTCAAAACCACCGACCTGATGCTGACGCTGTTTCCGTTTGAAGCGAAGTTTTATCAGCAACATGCGATGCCCGTAGAGTTTGTCGGTCATCCTCTGGCAAATATGATCCCCCTTGAACCGGATCAGGCAAAGGCCAGAGCAGACCTGGGTCTGCCGTTTGAACAGCAGATTGTCGCGCTGATGCCTGGCAGTCGTGGTGGTGAGCTGAAATATCTGGCTGACCCCTTTCTGGATACGGCTCGCTGGTTACTGAAGCGCAACTCTGATCTTGTTTTTGTGATGCCGGCAGCTAATCAGCAGCGTTACGACCACCTCAGGGCGCTACTCGACCGCCGTTATAGTGATCTGCCGGTCAAGCTGGTGCTGAAACGTTCCCGTGAGGTGCTGACTGCCGCGGATGCGGTGCTGATCGCATCGGGCACCGCGACCCTTGAAGCGTTACTGCTGAAAAAGCCGATGGTGGTGGCTTACCGGATGGCCCCGGTCACCTATATGATTATCTCCCGTTTGCTCAGCAGCCAGTATATCTCTCTGCCTAATCTGCTGGCAGATGCGCCTCTGGTTCCTGAGATTCTACAGAATGATGTGCGCCCCGAAATACTGGGGCCTGCCATTGAACAGGCGTTGCTCGATAGCGAAGAACAGAGTGCGCTGAAACAGCATTTTTATGAGATTCACCTGCAACTGCGTCAGGATGCCAGTAAAAAGGCGGCCGATGCGATTGTCCGTTTGCTGCAATCCAGGGGGAGGCTGAGTGGAAAACCTGGGGTTTGATTTCTCTACCGGACGACTGGTCGCGGGCGTCGATGAGGTAGGGCGGGGACCACTGATTGGAAATGTGGTTGCCGCAGCGGTTATCCTTGACCCAGCCAGGCCTGTCGATGGCCTGACAGATTCCAAAAAGTTAAGCGAAAAGAAGCGAGAGCAGCTGTTTCCGCTGATTCAGGAGCGGGCGCTGGCCTGGTCGATTGCCTGGGCGACCCCAGCCGAGATCGATGAGCTGAACATCCTTCATGCCACGATGCTGGCGATGCAAAGGGCGGTCACTCAACTGAGCGTTGTGCCTGAGTTTGCCCTGATCGATGGTAATCGTTGTCCACCGGGTTTACCCTGTGCGTCGGAAGCGATTATCAAAGGTGATCTCAAAGAGCCAGCCATCAGCGCCGCATCGATTCTGGCTAAGGTTTACCGTGACCGGGAGATGGCAGAGCTGGATCAGCGTTACCCCGATTATGGTTTTGCCCGCCATAAGGGCTATCCGACCGCGCTGCATATGGAACGGTTGCGTCTGCTGGGCCCATTGCCGGAACACCGGCGCAGCTTCAGGCCCGTAGCAGAGTTGCTTTAACCCACAATTATCACTGAATAAATGAGCTGAAATGACAGACCCGGCATTTGTACATCTTCGACTGCACACTGAGTATTCACTGGTTGATGGGCTGGTGCGCATTAAAGAGCTGGTGAGTGTTGCGAAAGATCAGCAGATCCCCGCTATCGCCATCACCGATCAGGTAAACCTGTTTGCGCTGGTTAAATTCTTTAAAGCGACCACCGGGGCGGGAATAAAGCCGATTTTTGGCGCAGATATCTGGATCGAAAATGAGACCGATCCGGAGGCGACTCCCCACCGGATGACGCTGCTAGCCATGAATGAGAAAGGCTACCGCAATCTGATGGAGCTGATCTCCCTGGCCTATGAGAAAGGTCAGAATATTCAGCCTGAGCGGGCGTTACTGAAAAAGAGCTGGATCGTTGAGCGCGCCGAGGGACTGATCGCACTGTCGGGTGCAAAAGATGGTGAGGTGGGACGGGCGCTGGCGGACAACGATTCTGCCCGGGCTGTAGTGGAACAGTGGCAATCCATATTTCCAGATCGTTTCTACCTGGAAATTCAGCGTACCGGACGACCGGGTGATGAAAACTGTGTCCATGCTTCGGTCCAGCTGGCCCATGAGACGGGTTGCCCACTGGTTGCCACCAATGAGGTGATGTTCCTCAAGCCGGAGGATTTTGAAGCACATGAAGTACGGGTGTGTATCAACCAGGGGCGAACTCTGGAAGACCCTCACCGGCCAAAATACTACAGCGAACAGCAGTATCTGCGCACCCCCGAAGAGATGACTGAGTTGTTCAGTGATATCCCCTCTGCGATTACCAACACCGTAGAGATCGCCAAACGCTGTAATGTAGAACTGGATCTGGGCACCTACTATCTGCCGAAATATCCCATCCCGGATGGGATGACCATGGATCAGTTTTTTGCCGATGTCTCCTGGAAGGGGCTGGAAGAGCGTCTGGATATTTTGTTGGATAAAAATGATCCGGATTATGCTGAGAAGCGCAGACCATACGAAGAACGGCTGAGATTTGAGCTGGATATTATCACCCAGATGGGTTTCCCCGGTTACTTCCTGATCGTTATGGACTTTATCCAGTGGGGTAAGGATAACGGCGTGCCGGTGGGGCCTGGCCGGGGTTCGGGTGCCGGCTCTCTGGTCGCCTATGCGCAGAAGATTACCGACCTTGATCCATTGGAATACGACCTGCTGTTCGAACGTTTCCTCAACCCGGAACGGGTATCGATGCCCGACTTCGATATCGACTTCTGTATGGATAACCGTGACCGGGTTATCGACTATGTGGCTGAAACTTATGGTCGGGATGCGGTATCCCAGATCGTCACTTTCGGTACCATGGCGGCTAAGGCGGTGGTACGGGATGTTGCCCGGGTGCAGGGTAAAGCCTTTGGCCTGGCCGACCGCCTGTCCAAGCTGATCCCCTTTGAGGTGGGTATTACCCTGAGCCGGGCGATGGTGGAAGAGCCTCTGATGAAGGAGTTTGTCGACTCCAGTGAAGAGGCTCAGGAGATCATGGAGATGGCCCTCAAGCTGGAGGGCCTGACCCGTAACGTGGGTAAACACGCCGGTGGTGTGGTGATTGCCCCGACTAAACTGACCGATTTCTCGGCCACCTACTGTGATGAGTTTGGTCACGGCCTGGTGACTCAGTTTGATAAGAGCGATGTGGAGGAAGCCGGTCTGGTTAAGTTCGACTTCCTCGGCCTGCGAACTCTGACAATCGTCGACTGGGCGGTGAAAACCATCGACCGGATCCGCGCCAGGAATGGTGAAGAGCCTCTCGATATTGCGTTGATCGATCTGGAGGACCGAGCCACCTTTAATCTGCTGCAATCCGCAGAAACCACCGCAGTATTCCAGCTGGAATCCAGTGGTATGAAGGATCTGGTGCGGCGTCTGAAACCGGACCGCTTTGAAGATATTGTCGCGCTGGTGGCGCTGTTCCGACCTGGCCCGCTGCAGTCGGGCATGGTGGACGACTTTATCTTGCGTAAGCATGGACAGGCTGAGCTGGCCTATCCTCACGCCGATTATCAGCTGGATATTCTGCAACCGGTACTGGAACCGACCTACGGTATCATCCTGTATCAGGAACAGGTCATGCAGATCGCACAGGTGATGGCAGGTTATACCCTCGGTGGCGCGGATATGCTGCGTCGGGCGATGGGTAAGAAAAAGCCCGAAGAGATGGCCAAGCAGCGGGCGGTATTCCTCGATGGTTGTGAAACCAATGGTATCGACCGGGACCTGGCAGGCAACATCTTTGACCTGGTAGAGAAGTTCGCTGGCTACGGTTTCAACAAATCTCACTCCGCCGCCTATGCACTGGTTTCCTATCAGACCGCCTGGCTGAAAGCACACTACCCTGCGCCATTCATGGCCGCGGTTCTCTCCTCTGATATGCAGAACACCGATAAGGTGGTGATCTTCATCGAAGAGTGTCGCACCATGAAGCTGCCGTTGGTGTTGCCGGATGTTAACTGGGGCGAGTACATGTTCACCGTGAATGATAAGGGTGAGATTGTATACGGTCTGGGGGCGATTAAAGGGGTCGGTGAAGGCCCGATTGAAGCAATTGTCGAGGCGCGTAATCAGGGTGGACATTTCAAGGATATCTTTGATTTTTGTAAGCGTGTTGGTAGTAAAAAGCTCAATAAGAGGGTGCTGGAAGCGTTAGTCCGCTCGGGTGCACTGGATCATCTGGGGCCGGATCGTGCCCAGCTGTGGGCCTCCATCGGTGAAGCGCTGAAAGCGGCGGATCAGTCCGAGCGTAATCAGAGCGCGGGGATGTTTGACCTGTTCGGTGAGGTTGAGGCCGAGCAGCCCCGGGATCCCTATGCAGAATATATGAAGCTTCGGAACTGGACCGATAAGGAGCGTCTGCAGGGTGAAAAAGATACCCTGGGGCTCTATGTAACCGGGCATCCGATCGATGAGTATGAGTCTGAGTTACCTAACTTCATCTCCCGGCGGATCGTGGAGCTGGTGCCCCAGCGGGGTCAGCAACAAAAAATGCTGGGCCTGGTGGTGGACGTGCGGGTTAAGAAAACCAAAAAAGGGGACTCACTCTGTTTTGTCACGCTGGATGACCGCACCTCAAGAATAGAGGTCTCGCTGTTTGGTGAGGCGTATGACGAATACCGCACCATGCTTAACAAGGATGCGATACTGCTGATCGAAGGTGAGATCACCATCGATAGTTATTCCGGCACCGATAAGCTCAAGGTGCGGGGTAATAAGGTTGTTGATATAACCCAGTGCCGCGCCCGGTATGGTCGTCAGATTGAGATCGACTGCGATAGCTCGCAGTTGAAAGAGCGGCCTTTAAAATCCTTTGGTGAGCTGCTTCAGGCCCATAAAGGTGATGTGAATATGCCGGTGGCGTTGCGTTACAGCAGCGATAATGCCTCTGCAACGCTCTGTCTTGGTGAGGCGTGGCAGGTGAAACCCAGTGACGAGTTGTTGCTCAAGCTTAAAGACCAGTTTGGCGGAGATGCGGTCAGAATTCGCTACTGATCAGGGTGGTTCTTAGTCTCTACACAGGGTAGAATTAGGCCAATTTTTATCGTCGGCTGATCTTTAGTTGCCACTGCGTCCCGGCCGGAACGAAGCAAACTTACGGAATATCAATACATGAATCCCAACTATCTGGATTTCGAACAGCCAATTGCAGACCTGGAAGCCAAGATTGAAGAGCTGCGTCTGGTTGGCGATGACAATGAACTGAACATTGAGGAAGAGATCTCAAAGTTGCAGGCAAAAAGCCGCACGCTGACTAAATCTTTGTTCAGCGACCTGAGTGAATGGCAGATCTCCCAGATCGCTCGTCACCCTCAGCGTCCTTACACTCTGGATTACGTTAAGCTGATTTTCGACGAATTTGAAGAGATCCATGGTGACCGTCATTTTGCAGATGACCGGGCTCTGGTGGGTGGTATTGCGCGTCTGGAAGGGCGTCCGGTGATGGTGATTGGCCATCAGAAAGGCCGTGAAGTGAAGGAAAAGGTGCGTCGCAACTTCGGCATGCCGCGTCCTGAGGGCTATCGTAAAGCGCTGCGTCTGATGGAGATGGCCGAACGTTTTAAGATGCCGATCCTTACCTTTATTGATACCCCTGGAGCTTATCCCGGTATCGATGCTGAGGAGCGGGGTCAGTCTGAAGCGATCGCATTCAACCTGGCGGCAATGTCCCGACTGAATACGCCGATTGTTGCTACTGTGGTAGGCGAAGGCGGTTCCGGTGGAGCCCTGGCGATCGGCGTCTGCGATGAGTTGATGATGCTGCAATACTCCACCTACTCTGTTATCTCTCCGGAAGGCTGTGCATCTATTCTGTGGAAAAGCGCTGATAAGGCGCCCGATGCTGCCCGGGCGATGGGTCTGACCTCGGATCGTCTGCACGCGCTGGGTCTGGTGGATCAGATTGTTGATGAGCCTCTGGGTGGTGCTCACCGGGATCACGCGCTGATGGCGGCTAACCTCAAGAAGCATCTGTTGGAGACACTGGAGCGGTTGTCAGATATTGAGCAGGACGATTTGCTGGAACGACGCTACCAGCGACTTATGTCCTACGGCATTAGCCAGTAACACAGCAACCGCCGGCGACACCGGCGGTTTTTTTTGCCTGTCAGCCATGAGCCAGGGCAATGATAGAAAACCGATATGAAAGATCTTCAGTCCTACTTTGATCAGCAGCTTAAAGACCGGCGCAGCAGGGTAACCCGCTGGGTGGTTGGCCTGAGTGGTGGGCTGGACTCGGTGGTGCTGCTCCATCTGGCGGCCAGGTCGTTGCCCGCTGAGCAACTGCTGGTGGTTAATATTGATCACCAGTTGCAGTCTCAGTCAGCGCAATGGAGTGACTTTTGTGGGCGTCTGGCCGGCTCGCTGAAGCTTTCTTTTGTCAGTCATAAAGTGGTTGTTGATGAGGGCTCCAGTCTGGAACAGGCTGCCCGTAATGCCCGTTATCAGCTATTCGGGCAGTTGCTGCAACCCGGTGATTGTCTGTTGCTGGCCCACCATCTGGATGACCAGACGGAAACCATGCTGTTCCGGTTACTTCGGGGTGCCGGGGTGCGAGGGCTGGCCGGTATCCCCGATAGCCGCAGGCTGGGGCAGGCTGAGCTTTACCGACCGCTATTGAGCATCACCCGGCAGCAGTTACACAGCTGGGCCCAGGCGCAACAGCTGCAGTGGGTTGATGACCCCAGCAATAACGATCTTCGCTACGACCGCAACTACCTCAGGCATAAGGTGTTGCCTTTGTTGCAGGCCCGCTGGCCCGGTTTTTCCCGTCGCTGGGCGGATACTGCGGGGTATCTCCGAGATGCTGAGCAGCTGCACAGGGATCTGGCAGAGATTGATCTGCATAGTGTCGGTTCTGGTGACGGCCTGGAGTGTCAGGCGCTGCTGGATCTGAGCAGACCGCGAAGAGCAAATCTGCTGCGTTTCTGGTGTCTCAGGGCTGGTGTCTCCATCGGCGAGCGGCAGGTAAAGAGTGTTCTGCAGCTGATTGCAGCGGCGGATGACCGCCAGCCGGTTGTTCAACTGGGGGCGTTTCAGGTGCGGCGCTATCAGGGCGTTATTGTTCTGCAACCGGAGCAGGTCGACATCGAATGGGGCAACTGGCCACTCAGTGAAGAGGGCGTGCAGACCGCTCAGGGAACGCTGCAAGTGGTTCGCAGTGTCGCCCCGGGCGGGTTAAAAAGTCTGACCGGTGTGACCCTGCGCAACCGTTCTGATGGGGATCGTTGCAGGCCCGTCGGGCGGGGTGGTTCATGCAGTTTGAAAAAATTATTTCAGGAGCATCATATTCCTGCCTGGCAGCGAAGCTCATGGCCGGTATGTGTGGTTGACGATGAGATTGTCGCGTTGCCGGGAATCTGCATCTGTGAGGGCTGGCAAAGTGAAAAAAAAGGCAGCGGTTTTGCACTCAAATGGCTGCCAACTGCATTGTCTGCACGGGGTGATTCTGATACCCTGTAGCCCCATCTTTAGTAGCTGTTTTCGGAACAGCTCGACTCACTTTTCACGACCAGATACAGGTTCCTCATGACGCGATATATTTTCGTCACAGGTGGTGTTGTTTCCTCATTAGGGAAAGGCATCGCATCCGCATCACTCGCAGCTATCCTTGAGGCCCGGGGGCTGAAAGTCACCATGCTTAAACTGGATCCGTACATTAACGTTGATCCGGGGACAATGAGCCCAATCCAGCATGGTGAGGTATTTGTTACCGAAGATGGTGCAGAAACCGACCTGGACCTGGGGCACTACGAGCGCTTTATCCGCACCACCATGTCCAAGCGTAACAACTTTACTGCCGGGCGTGTCTATCAGCATGTGCTGCGTAAAGAGCGTCGCGGTGACTATCTCGGCGGTACCGTTCAGGTGATTCCGCATATTACCGATGAGATCAAGCGCCGGGTACTCGAAGGTGCCGGTGATGCCGATATCGCACTGGTTGAGATCGGTGGCACCGTGGGCGATATTGAATCGCTGCCATTTATGGAAGCGGTGCGACAGCTGAAAGTTGAGCTGGGTGCCCGCCGGGCGATGTTTATGCATCTGACACTGGTGCCTTATATCGCCACTGCCGGTGAGATTAAGACTAAACCTTCCCAGCACTCGGTAAAAGAGCTGCGCTCTATCGGTATTCAGCCTGATATTCTGGTGTGCCGCTCTGACTTTGCGCTGCCAGTGTCCTCGCGTCGTAAACTTTCCCTGTTTACCAACGTTGAAGAACGGGCAGTTATCTCGTTGCCGGATGCTGACTGTATCTACAAGATTCCAAGAATGCTTAGCGAGCAGAAACTGGATCAGATCGTCATCGAGCAGTTTAACCTGGATTGCCCGCCTGCCGATCTGACCGAGTGGGACCGGGTGTCCGATGCTAAACTGAACCCTCATCGTGAAGTGACCATTGCGATGGTGGGTAAGTATATGGAGTTGCTGGACGCCTATAAATCGCTGATCGAAGCGATCTCCCATGCCGGTATTGCACTGCGTACCAAAGTCAATATCAAGTATATCGACTCAGAGCAGATCGAGCGCGATGGTATTGGCCTGCTGGAAGATGTCTCCGCCATTCTGGTGCCTGGCGGTTTTGGCGAGCGTGGTGTTGAGGGCAAAATTGCCGCCGTTAAATTCGCCCGGGAAAACAAGGTGCCCTATCTGGGGATCTGTCTGGGCATGCAGGTGGCGGTTATCGAATATGCCCGCCACGTTGCCGGTATCACCGATGCCAGCAGTACTGAGTTTGATGCCAATGCGGCCTCTCCGCTGGTGGGTCTGATCACCGAATGGATGACCGAAGAGGGTGCCAGAGAGATTCGTGGTTATACCGATGATCTGGGCGGTACTATGCGCCTTGGGGCGCAGGTCTGTACCCTCAAAGAGGGCACCCGGGCTTATCAGGCCTATGGGGCAACCGAGATCAAAGAGCGCCATCGTCATCGTTATGAAGTTAACAACAACTATGTTCCTCAGCTTGAAGAAGCGGGGCTGATTATCTCAGGCCGCTCTGTTGATGGAGAGCTGGTTGAGGTTGTGGAGGCACCGGATCATCCGTGGTTTGTGGCCTGTCAGTTCCACCCTGAGTTTACCTCTACCCCAAGGGATGGCCATGGATTGTTTACAGGCTTTATTGAAGCCTCCCTGGCCTATCAGGACCTTGAGAAATAAAGAATAGAAATAATTATTGGAGTTTAGCCAATGGCACAGATTGCTGACATTAAAGCCCGTGAAGTTCTCGATTCCCGTGGTAACCCAACCGTTGAAGCCGATGTTATTCTGGACTCTGGTGTAATCGGTTCTGCCTGCGCACCGTCCGGTGCCTCTACCGGGTCCCGTGAAGCCCTTGAGTTGCGTGATGGTGATAAGAGCCGCTATCTGGGGAAAGGTGTGCTGAAGGCAGTTGCTGCTGTGAACGGTGTTATCCGTGAAGCACTGACCGGTATGGATGTCACCGATCAGCGTGCTCTGGATAACCGGATGCTGGAACTGGACGGCACCGAGAACAAAGAAAAGTTGGGTGCTAATGCTATCCTGGCGGTGTCTCTGGCAGCAGCCAAGGCCGCAGCCGTTGTTAAAGGCGTTCCACTGTACGCTCATATTGCTGACATTAACGGTACAGCGGGTCAGTACTCACTGCCGGTACCGATGATGAATATCCTCAATGGCGGTGAGCATGCGGATAACAACGTTGATATCCAGGAGTTCATGGTTCAGCCCGTTAACTTTACTAAGTTCTCCGATGGTCTGCGTTGTGGCGCTGAGATCTTTCACTCACTGAAAGCGGTTCTGAAAGGCCGCGGTCTGAGTACAGCGGTGGGTGATGAAGGTGGTTTTGCACCGAACCTGGCGTCTAATGAAGAAGCGCTGGTGGTGATCAAAGAAGCGATCTCCAATGCGGGATACGAGCTGGGTAAAGATGTTACCCTGGCGCTCGACTGTGCGGCGTCTGAATTCTATAAAGATGGCAAGTATGACCTGTCCGGTGAAGGCAAAGTATTCGATGCCGAAGGCTTCAGTGACTATCTGGCAGCACTGACAGAGAACTACCCGATCGTTTCCATTGAGGATGGCCTGGATGAGTCCGACTGGGATGGCTGGGCATACCTGACTAAGAAGATCGGTGATAAGGTTCAGTTGGTGGGGGACGATCTTTTCGTTACCAATACCAGGATTCTCAGCCGCGGTATCGAGCAGAGCATCGGTAACTCTATCCTGATCAAGTTTAACCAGATCGGATCTCTGTCTGAGACCCTGGATGCGATCAAGATGGCCAAGGATGCTGGCTTCACAGCAGTGATCTCTCATCGTTCAGGTGAAACTGAAGATACTACGATTGCTGATCTGGCTGTTGGTACTGCTGCAGGTCAGATTAAGACCGGTTCCCTGTGTCGTTCCGATCGTGTAGCTAAATATAACCGTCTGCTGCGCATCGAAGAGGAACTGGGTGAAAACGCGGTTTACAACGGTTTGTCTGAAATTAAAGGTCAGGGTTAATTTTTAACTGATCTGTGAAATACTAAGGGGGCTTAACGCCCCCTTTTTTGACTATATAAAGAGTAAGAGTGCTGTCGGACTGTGTTTCGCCTGAGTTTATTTCGTTCGATTATGTTGTTGCTGCTGATCTGCCTGATCGGGCTGCAGTACCGGCTGTGGTTTGGCGAAGCGAACCTGGGGGAAGTGCAGGCGTTACAGCAGGAGATCGAGCGGCAACGGGCGGAAAATGATCTTCTGGTGAGTCGTAACCATCAGTTAGATGCTGAGGTCCAGGATCTCAAGCAGGGACTGGAGGCACTGGAAGAGCGGGCCCGAAATCAGCTGGGCATGGTGAAAGAAGACGAATCCTTCTTTCAGTTGGTTCCGGCGTTGCCAGGTAAGCCACCGGCCGATAGCGGTCAGTAACGGAAATCCTAGCGTTAATGAACTTTCCAAACGAGTTAAACTATCTCTACGGTGAGCCTGCCAATCGTGCGGTTATCCGAACTGAAGCCGATGATTTCAGGGTGACAGAAGATCTCTCTTTTGAGCCTGAAGGCAGCGGCGATCATGTGTTTCTCTATATCCGCAAAACCGGTGAAAATACTGACTGGGTAGCCCGGCAACTGGCGCACTTTTGCCAGGTAAGTCCTAAAGAGGTTGGCTACGCCGGTAAAAAAGATCGCCATGCGGTGACCGAACAATGGTTTAGTGTTCATCTGCCGGGGCGTGCTCCGCTGACCTGGTCGCTGTTTGAAACCGAGACGATTAAGGTGCTTAAAGCGGTTAAGCATACCCGTAAGTTGCGGCTGGGGAGTCTTAACGGTAACCGGTTTGAGATCCGTCTGCGTCAGGTCAGTGAACCGGCGGAACTGCTCCGTCGGGCGGAACAGATCCGGGCGGGTGTGCCCAACTATTTTGGTGAACAGCGATTCGGACACCATCAGGGAAACCTGCACAAGGGGGCGCTGCTGATAGCCGGGAAGCTGAAAGAGCGTCAGCGACACAAAAAAGGGCTGTATATCTCGGCGGTGCGTTCCTATATGTTTAATCAGTTGGTGTCTCAGCGCATCGCTCAGTCGCTCTTTTCGCAACCGATGCCCGGTGATGTGCTGATGATCAATGGCAGTCAGAGTTGTTTTCCCTTTGATCCACAGGATGACACTATCCTGAGCCGTCTGCAATCTGCTGACTTGCACCTGACAGCAGCGATGTGGGGCCGTGGTCGCTCAATCTGTACCGCAGAAGCGGCTGCCTGGGAGATCGCGCAGTTAACGCCCTGGCAGGAACAACTGGAGGGACTGGAGCGGCTGGGGCTGAACCAGGAACGCCGTTCAACCCGGCTGATGCCGGCGAATCTGACCATTGAACAGGAGGCTGATGATCAGTTTGTCCTGGCCTTTAATCTGCCCGCCGGCAGCTTTGCCACCAGTGTGCTGCGGGAGCTGGCACAGGTGTCATCTGCATCAGGGCAACCGGAACCGGAGTCTGAGTGATGAGATTATTACTCTCCAATGACGATGGGGTGTATGCCCCGGGCCTGGAAGCACTGGCACGTATTCTTGCTCAGGACTCAGAATTGGCGGTGGTCGCACCGGATCGTAATCGCAGCGGAGCCAGCAACTCATTGACGCTGGATCGTCCCCTCGAAGCACACCACCATCAGAACGGTTTTATCGGTATCAATGGTACTCCGACCGATTGTGTGCATCTGGGCATTGGCGGTATCTATCATGAACCCCCCGATATGGTGATCTCGGGCATTAACTGCGGCTCGAATCTGGGTGATGATGTGCTTTATTCGGGCACGGTCGCAGCAGCCATGGAGGGGCGTCATCTGCATCTGCCGCCGATTGCGGTTTCCCTGGCGGGCAGTAATCCGGTGAACTATGACACGGCTGCCGAAGTGGTGCGTCAACTGGTCCGGGACATTCAGGGACTGGTGCTGGCCCCCCGAACTGTGTTGAATGTTAATGTGCCGGATCTGCCACTGGATCAGCTCAAAGGGGTTCATGTCACCCGTCTGGGGCATCGGGTGGTGGCCGATGCGCCGGTCGAATCGATCGATCCCCGTGGTACGAAGCGCTTCTGGATCGCAGGTGCGGGGGTGGCGGCAGACTGTGGTCCGGGCACCGATTTTTATGCGGTGAAGTCCGGCTATGTTTCAATTACCCCGTTGAATGTCGATATGACGCAGTATTCAGGAATGGATAATCTAAGTAACTGGCTTGAGGATTTAGAGTGAATAAGTTGCAGTTGCAGGGGATTGGGATGACCTCCCAGCGGACCCGCAGCAGGCTGGTGCAGCGGCTGAAAGAGCAGGGGATCAATGATCAGCAGGTGCTCGATATTATGGGCAACACCCCCCGGCATATTTTTATCGATGAGGCACTCTCCCATCGTGCCTATGAAGATACCGCACTGCCTATCGGTTTTAACCAGACGATCTCGCAGCCCTATATTGTGGCCCGCATGACAGAAATTCTGATGGCCGAAGGCCCTCTGGAAAAAGTGCTCGAGGTGGGTACCGGGTCTGGGTATCAGACTACCGTGCTGGCACAACTGGTTGATAAGGTGTTCAGTGTCGAACGGATTAAACCGTTACAGGAAAGGGCTCGACAGCGTTTTGCTCTGCTCAAAATCCGTAATGTCTCCCTGAGGCACAGTGATGGCGGCATGGGTTGGGCTGATCGCGGCCCATTTGATGGCATTATGGTGACTGCGGCGCCGGAGGAGGTGCCGCCAGAGCTGCTGGCACAGCTATCCGTGGGAGGCCGCTTAGTGATTCCGGTGGGTGGCACGCAAAATCAGCAACTAAAGCTGGTTATCCGGGTCACAGACACTGAGTATGAAACAACGGTACTTGAAGGGGTTAAGTTTGTGCCCCTGTTAAGCGGAACGATACGCTGAACTGATGGATGTAACGGAATATTAAATGAATACAACGCGTACAACCCGGGAGTATCTTGGGCTGTTTTTTAAGGGTGTCATGATGGGGGCTGCGGATGTGGTCCCTGGCGTGTCTGGTGGTACCATCGCTTTTATAACCGGTATCTATGAAGAACTGATCAACACTATCAAGAGTTTTAATCTGGGAGCGGTCCGGGTGCTGTTTCAGCGTGGTCCTGTGGCGTTCTGGAAGCAGGTAAATGGCAGCTTTCTGTTGGTCCTGCTGGCGGGTATTATTACCAGTATTGTTACGATTGCCGGAGCGGTGCTGTTCCTGCTGGCCCACTATCCGATTCTGCTATGGGCATTCTTTTTTGGCCTGATTCTGGCCTCGGTATGGTTGGTGATGAGTCATATTGAGCGGTGGGATATGAATCTGATCTCCAGCTTTATCATCGGTTCGATTGTGGCCTATATCATAACCAGCATCGCCCCTGTCAGTGTTGAGCCTACGGCCCTGATGGTGTTTCTATCCGGCGCTGTTGCTATCTGTGCAATGATCCTGCCCGGTATCTCTGGTAGCTTTATCCTCTTGTTGCTGGGGATGTATGCCCATATTCTGGCGGCCGTGAAAGGCGCTGATTTTCAACTGATCGGCCTGTTTGTGGCCGGTTGTGTGGTTGGCATCATGAGCTTTTCCCGATTGCTCAGCTGGATGTTCAGCCACCACAGACAGGTGACCCTGGCGTTGCTGGCGGGCTTTATGTTCGGCTCGCTGAATAAAGTCTGGCCCTGGAAATACACCCTGTCATATTCAATCAATCGTCATGGGGAGCAGGTTCCATTGTTGCAGGATAATGTGCTTCCCTGGAACTTTGAAAGCATCACCGGGCAGTCCGCTTTTATGTTCTGGGCGCTTGGGTTAACCCTGATGGGTATTGTTATTGTCGTGGCTATGGAGCGTTATCAGGCCGCTAAGGAATAGACTATGGTGAGAGCAGTTGCAGATATTCTCTCAGCTCCAGCACTGTTTGCTGTGGTGCTGATGCTGTCTGCCTGCAGCTCAACCAGCCTCTACACCCCGGTGGATGAACGTTCAATCAGTGGCCGTCATCCGGTTAAGGTGGTCAGCAGCCAGACGCGTCCCGGTCAATATCGGGTGCGCCGGGGAGATACGCTCTATTCCATCGCGTTCCGCTATGGTCTTGATTTCAGACAGCTGGCCCGCACTAACGGTATCAGTGATCGCTATGAGATCTTCCCGGGTCAGCTCCTCGAACTGAAAGAGACCCCTCCAGATAAAAAGGGACCGCGCCAGGTGGTCGCTGTTGCTCAACCTGCATCCTCTGCGACCCCTGTAAAATCTGCCCGGCCGGTTAAAGCGGTCGTAGCGCAAAAAAAGGTTTCGCCACCCGCGCCAGTGGCACAGAAAACCAGACCTAAAGCCGCCCCTGTGGTTGTGAAAAAAATGGTTGAACCGGTCGCAGACCGGGCATTGAAGTGGCGCTGGCCGGCATCAGGCAAGATTATTGACCGATTCAGTAATAAAGGCACGATCAATAAAGGGATCAACTTTGCTGGCAGTAAAGGGGAACCGGTGTTCGCTGCTGAATCGGGCAAAGTGGTGTATGCCGGTAGTGGCTTATTAGGCTATGGCAATCTTGTCATTATTCATCATAATCAGAAATTTCTGAGTGCATATGCGCATAACAGTCGCATTCTGGTGAAAGAAAATGATAAGGTAAAAATAGGTGACAAAATTGCTGAAATTGGTAATAGTGGAGCCGCCCGAACAATGCTGCATTTTGAGATCCGCAGGGATGGACAGCCTGTGGATCCAATGATGTATCTGCCGCGTAAAAGATGAATATATAACAATTATCACTATGCAGTAACTGATAAAAGATTATAAAACAACAGGTTACTCGGGAATGAAAAATGGGAAATGTTGAAAATAATGATCAGGATCTGGATACGGTGTCTGTCGATATAGACGATGCGGAGACCGATCTTGATGATGTTGCCGACGACGAGCCAGAGTTTCTCAACAGTGGACGGGGCAAGGGAAGTATGGCCCATAATGACCTGCTGAATGCTAAAACACTGGATGCAACACAGTTATATCTGAATGAGATAGGTTTCTCACCGCTACTGACCGCGGAAGAGGAAGTGTACTTCTCCCGTCGGGCGCTGAAGGGTGATGAAGCCTCGCGCAAGCGGATGATTGAGAGTAATCTCCGGCTGGTGGTGAAAATTGCCCGCCGCTATATCAATCGTGGTCTGACACTGCTGGATCTGATCGAAGAGGGGAACCTCGGTCTGATCAGGGCGGTTGAAAAGTTTGACCCGGAAAGAGGATTTCGTTTCTCAACCTATGCCACCTGGTGGATCAGACAAACCATAGAACGGGCGATTATGAATCAGACCCGCACCATCCGTTTGCCTATCCATGTGGTGAAAGAGCTGAATGTTTATCTGCGCGCTGCCCGTGAACTGGCGCAGAAGCTTGATCATGAGCCAACCGTCGATGAGATAGCCGCCGCCGTTGATAAGCCGGTTGAAAATGTCGAAAAGATGTTTGGTCTGAATGAACGCGTCAGCTCTATCGACGTACCGGTGGGTAAAGACTCCGATAAGATGTTGCTGGATACGATTGCCGACGAGGAGTCATCTGACCCGGAAACACTGCTGCAAAAATCAAACATCAGTGGTAATCTGGAAGGCTGGCTCAGCATGCTGCCGGAGAAACATGCTGAGGTGCTGTCACGGCGCTTCGGGCTGCGGGGCTATGAGATGAGCACGCTGGAAGAGGTGGGTAAAGAGATCGGCCTGACTCGCGAGCGGGTACGCCAGATACAGGTTGAAGCGCTGCGTAAGCTGCGTGAAATCGTTGAGCGAAACGGTCTGAGCGGAGAAGATCTGCTGAAAGGCTGAACGTCAGCGTAAAGAAAAAACGGGCGATGAGCCCGTTTTTTTTTGTCTGTGTTACCTCTGGTTGGCGGTTTAGCTGCGCTCCGCCGCCTTTTTCAGACTGTAGATCAGATCCAGTGCCTCACGGGGGGTCAGGTTGTCCGGTTCCAGTGTTTGCAACTGCACCAGCGCAGGGTGGGGCCGTGGCGCGACAAACAGATCATCCTGTACCGGCGGTGGTTGACGCCGCTGCTCCGTCTGACCTGTATCCTCTTCCAGCTGGATCAGTTTCTGCCGTGCCCGGCTGATGACATTAGCCGGCACACCTGCCAGTTGGGCAACCTGTAAACCATAGCTCTGACTCGCCGGCCCCTCCTGAACCTCATGCATAAAGACGATATGGTCCTGATGTTCCATAGCGGTAAGATGCACATTGAAAACGCCCTGACAGAGTTCTGGCAGTACTGTTAATTCAAAATAGTGGGTGGCAAACAGGGTCATCGCCTTCACTTCATTGGCCAGGTATTCCGCCGCTGACCAGGCCAGGGATAAGCCATCAAAGGTGCTGGTTCCGCGACCGACCTCATCCATCAGCACCAGGCTTTGTTCGGTGGCGTTATGTAGAATATTGGCTGTTTCAGTCATCTCAACCATAAAAGTCGAGCGACCGCCGGCCAGATCATCGGACGACCCCATACGGGTAAATATCCGGTCAACCAGGCCGATGGTGGCACTCTGGGCGGGCACATAACTACCGATATGAGCCAGCAGTGTAATCAGGGCGGCCTGACGCATATAGGTGGATTTACCGCCCATGTTAGGGCCGGTGATAATCAGCATCTGCCGTTCGGGGGACAGCTTCAGATCGTTGGCAACGAACGGATCATCCAATACATCTTCTACTACCGGGTGGCGCCCGCCAGCGATCTGAATCTGCGGTTCATCGGCCAGGGTTGGTGCGACATAGTCCAGACTGTCGGCACGTTCGGCAAGGTTGCACAGAACATCCAGCTCTGCCAGCGCCGCAGCGCTGTCCTGCAGCTGGGCCAGTTGCTCCGCAAGCGTCTCAACCAAGGATTCATAGAGGGCTTTTTCGCGGGTCAGTGCCCGGCTTTTCGCACTCAGAGCCTTGTCCTCAAACTCTTTCAGTTCCGGGGTAATATAACGCTCTGCATTTTTCAGGGTCTGACGACGGATATAGTCAGCAGGCACTTCGGCTTTCTGTGCTTTGCCTATCTCGATAAAGTAGCCGTGCACCCGGTTATAACCGACTTTAAGGGTTGGAATGCCGGTGCGCTCCCGCTCGCGGGTTTCCAGTTGCACCAGATAATCGCCAGCGTTTTCACTGAGACCGCGTAACTCGTCCAGTTCCGCATCGTAACCTGTGGCGATCACTCCGCCATCACGGATAACCACGGGAGGGTTCTCAATGACTGCCCGATTCAGCAGGTCACAAAGATCCGGAAAAGTGCCGGCAGTTTGCGCCAGGGTTTTGAGCAGTGCGGGTTGTGTTGCGGCCAGATAGTCCTGCAGTTCCGGCAGCACCTGAAACGCGCTCTTCAAGCGCTCGAGGTCCCGGGGGCGGGCAGAACGCAGGGCAACCCGGGCTAACACCCGTTCGATATCACCAATCTGTTTTAGCGCAGGGGATAGTTGCTCGAAGCGATAGTCACTGATCAGCCATTGCAGTGCTGCCTGGCGGGATTGCAGAGTATTACGGCAACGCAGAGGTCGGTTCAGCCAGCGTCTGAGCATCCGGCTGCCCATCGGGGTGGCGGTTTTATCGATCACTGCGGCCAGGGTGTTTTCCCGTCCACCTGCCAGATTGATATCGATCTCCAGGTTTTTACGGGTTGCGGCATCGAGAATCACGCTTTCGTCCCGCTGTTCCAGCAGCAAACGGCGAATATGAGGTAGTGCAGTGCGCTGTGTCTCTTTTGCGTATTGCAGCAGGCAGCCTGCAGCGCCCAGAGCCACCGGCAGATGATCGCAGCCAAAGCCGGTCAGGTCCTTGGTCTGAAACTGCTGGCACAAGAGTCGTTCGGCTGTTTCCAGTTCAAAGTTCCAGGGGGCCTGAGGGCGCAATCCCTTGTAAGATTGCAGTGGCTGAGCCAGGTTGTGACCATCATTGAACAGAATCTCAGCGGGCTTGATGCGTTCAAGCTCACCATGCAGTGCTTCTTCACCGGCCACCTCAAGCAAACTGAAACGCCCGGTGCTGATATCGACAATCGCAATACCGTAGCGCTGCAGATCGGTATTGACCGCAATCAGCAGGCTATCGCGCCGCTCATCCAGCAGCGCTTCATCACTCAGGGTGCCCGGTGTAACGATGCGCATCACCTTACGTTCGACCGGACCTTTGCTGGTGGCCGGATCACCCACCTGCTCACAGATCGCAACGGACTCCCCCGCCCGGACAATTTTTGCAATATAACCATCCGCGGAATGATAAGGGATCCCCGCCATGGGAATAGGCTCCCCGGCAGACTTCCCCCTGGCCGTTAAGGAAATATCTAATAGCTGAGACGCTTTCTTTGCATCCTCAAAAAACAGCTCATAGAAATCTCCCATCCGATAGAACACCAACTGATCCGGATGTTCAGCCTTGATCTTGAGGTATTGCTGCATCATGGGGGTGTGTTGCGAAGAGGAAGCTGTATCGATTTTTTTTTGCATTGGACGTCTGTTTTTTTGGGTGGTTTAAGCGTTTTTTAAAGGGGAGCTCCATATCTTACTGAAACATACCTGAGGTCATGCTGCTGGCTTGCTGTATCGGAGTGTTGAGTTAGTCTGTCATCATGGAAAATTTAAGCCCCTAAGTTAGTGACATAGTGTATCAAAAATACCAGTAAATGCTGTTAGACTTGGAAGTAATTTATCAGTGATCAGAACTGCCTGATTTTTGGTCGGTAGAGTAACGCGGCTGCGATGTCTGTTGCTGTATGATGGCAGTGAATGGTTTTTTTTAAGAACTGTGGCTAAAGGAATAGAGTAAGTCTCTTGAAAAATGTCGACAACGAGCAGGATAAGTGAACCGGCTGTCAATATATTGTATGATCGGCGAGAAATGAAAATGCCTGCGTTGAGCAGAGTGAAGTGTAAAGACAACTCCTGTTGGTTGTAGACTAGCCGGGAAATGGTCTATGAAGCTAAGGGTTGCTAGATGGGTATAATAATTATTTAATGTGCTTTTAATGAATAGTTTGATTTTTTGTAAATTGTTTTTGGAAAATTATCTAATAAATAATGTCTTAATATAAATTTTTTAGAGTTATATGTTTTATGAAAAGCATGGATGAGAGTTCGATTGAAGAAAATAGTGTTCAAGAAAAAAAAATAGATCATTTGTTAGGGCATATTGATCTGTTTGAAAATGGTGTTGTAAGCGGTTGGAGTATTAATACTGAAAATACTTCAAGTCCTTTATCTGTTCATATTGTTTGTGGTGATCGGATCATTGGATCAGGTATTGCGAATATCTATCGTGCAGACCTTGAAAAAGCCGGATACGGATCAGGTAAGCATGGTTTTCAGATAGATGTGGCAGATGAGTGGGCTATTGATGAAAAAGAGGTAGGCCTGTTAATTGTTGATGCAGAAAGCGGTCAGCCGGTGACTAAAGATGCGAAAGTTTTTTCTCTGAATGGAGAGCGGATTTTCGCAAAAATTCTGGGTGAAGAGCATGGACATATTGTTATTCAGTTACAGTCCCGCAACCCTATAGGAAAGAAAGAGGTTACCCTCTTTAATGAAGATAAATTAATTAACCATAGGTTAATTGAAACAAATCAGAGTGTTTTAGAGGTGCGCCTGCCAATTCCTTTGAGCTTGCAGGATGGGCGACCTAAACTTTATAAAGTTGGCATGACCGGTGTTCCCTATCTTTTGGGAACCGAGGTGGTCACCAGTCATCCAATTCAGACACCCTGGCAATACCTCAAAGAAAGTTTTAATAAGCCCGGTTTTTTGTCGATGCCCCAGCAGGCAGATAGCCGATATGAATCGTTGCACTTTCAACTTGAGGCAATGAGTGAAAGCTCAATTCAAAATACGGTAGAGAACCTGCTAACTACTCATAAAGTGGTGGTTGAAGGCTATGAAAAAAGAGACCAGTATCCCGCATTCAGCCTGCCTGAATGTGATACCCCCTCCGTATCTATTATCGTTCCTGCCTACAATAAATTTGAGCTTACCTATCACTGCATCGCTTCGATAGCTCTAGCGTACAATAAAACCACTTATGAAGTCATTCTGGCCGATGATTGCTCAACGGATAAAACATCCGAAGCAGAGGCGATCATCAAAAACCTGATTGTTTCCCGGAATCCAGAAAATTTACGCTTCCTTAAAAGTTGTAACCGTGCCAGTGCAAAAGCACGTGGCAAGTACATTATTTTCCTGAACAATGATACCGAGGTTACCTCTTTCTGGATCGATGAACTGGTCAGTAAAATGGAACAGGATACGACCATCGGTATGACAGGTTCGAAATTATTGAACCTGGATGGCACATTACAAGAGGCCGGGGGGATTATCTGGGAAAATGGGCAGCCATGGAATGTTGGGCGTAACGAAAACCCTATGACACCTGAGTTCAACTACGCCAGGGAGGTCGATTACCTGACCGGTGCCGCAATGTGTATTCGCAGCAGTGTATGGCACAAAGTAGGCTTGTTCAGCGAAGAGCTCGTGCCCTGTTACTACGAAGATACCGATCTTGCTTTTAAAGTGAGAGAAGAGGGGTATAAAACGGTCTACACCCCCCATTCCGTTGTGGTTCACTTTGAAGGGCAAAGTCATGGTACTGATGTCACAAAGGGGCTGAAACGCTATCAGGTGATCAATGAAAAAACGTTCCGCCAGAAGTGGTTTAAGGCATTTCGAAACAATGGGACACCCGGTTTAGAAAATTTAAAAATTGAAAAGGACAGGAATGTCGATCAGCGTATTCTTGTGATTGATTATGCGTCCCCAATGCCAAATAAAGATGCGGGTAGTTATGCTGCTATTCAGGAGATGAAACTGATTCAGTCGCTTGGCTTTAAAGTTACTTTTGTTCCGGCCAACTTGGCTCATTTTGGTAAATATACCCTTGAGCTGCAGAAAATGGGGGTTGAAGTACTTTATGCTCCATTTTATGCCAGCGTCAATCATGTACTTGAAACACGTCTGCAGGAGATGGATGCGGTCTATATCACCCGCTATCATATCGCGAAAGACTATATCTCCTATATCCGCGAAAATTCCCGGGCAAAAATTATTTTCAATAACGCTGATTTACATTTTTTACGGGAGATGCGGGCGGCATTAAAAGGTGAGAAAGATCAGTTGCTGTTAGAAAAAGTGCTGAACACGCGTGAACAGGAGTTGTCTGTATGTCGACAAGTGGATGCAATTCTATGCTATAACTCGACAGAACATGCAGTAATTACCAGTCATATATTAGAAGCTGACAAGCTTCACATTACACCCTGGGTTCTTGAAGAGAAGCCAAAAGGTCCCGAGTTTAATGATCGTAATGGTATCGCCTTTTTGGGAGGTTTTAATCATACCCCTAATGGAGAAGCTGTAGATTATCTTGTGGATGAAATTATGCCTCTGTTAGGAAAGCAGCGTCCTGATATAACGCTCTATGTCTATGGCAGTAATATGCCCGAGGCCTATAAAGAGATGGAAACTGAAAATATCAAAATGCTTGGGTTTGCTGAGTCTTTAGATGGTGTTTTCCACGATCATCGGGTGTTTATTGCGCCACTGCTTTCCGGTGCTGGCATTAAGGGCAAAGTGCTGGAATCCATGGCATATGGTCTGCCTTCAGTATTAACTGAAGTGGCTGCCGAGGGAACGGGGCTGACTCATGGGATCAGTACACTGATCGCCCAAGAGCCGCAAGAGTGGGTTGATGCAATCATCAGGCTATATGACGATGAGGTCTTATGGAATAAGTTCGCAGAAAATAGTCAAACACTTGTAACCGAAAAGTATTCGTTTGAGCGCGGTAAAAAAGTGTTCAGGAATATCTTCTCTAGTGTTGGAATTTATTCTATTAAATGAATTTGTATTGATCGAAACTGTCCGGCTGTAGGAGGATTGGATGAGAACTGTTATTTTGCATTATCATCTTTTTAAAAATGCAGGCACATCACTGGATGCTGCCTTTAAAGAAAATTTCAATGAAGAAGATGGTGAATGGGTAACAAAAGAATTTCCTGCTCAGCCTGCTTTAAATCGAGGAAAGGTAAAGCAATGGATTATAGATAACCCACAGGCAAAGTGTTTTTCTTCCCATACCGCTATTTTCCCGGTACCTGAGATCGAGGGCATAAGGATAATTCCTGTAATCTTTATGCGTCACCCGATCGACAGAATAGCATCAGCGTACTCTTTTGAGAAAAAGCAGGTGGGCGATGGTTTCGGCCCAGCGTTAGCACGTAACACCACATTAAAAGGTTATATCGAAACACGACTTTCGCTTGTGAATGATCGTCAGTGCAGAAACTTTCACGCACACCGCTTAGCGACAATGTTTGGGGAGAAAGTGGGTGATGAAGGCTACAGGGCTAAGTTGGCAATAGAGAAGCTTCCATTTGTTGGTGTTGTAGAACGCTATTCTGAATCTTTAGAGAAGCTCGAGTTGTTATTGAAGGAAGAGGGCTTCGCTGATATCAATCTGAATCCTGTTGAAAAAAATGTATCCAGAAGTGTGAAAAGCAGTTTAGATAAAAAGCTATCTGAGATAGAAGTACAAATAGGTGAAGAGCTATATAGTAAATTAGTGGATGCAAATAGTAATGATATTGATTTTTTCAATAATTTAAATGCGAAAGAAACTAAAAATGACTGAATCTGATGAGCCGATATTAGTTACACGACCGTTGATGCCTAAGCTAGAAAACTATAATCGTTATTTAGAGGATATATGGGTATCGAAGTGGCTTTCTAATGGCGGGGCTAAACACCGGGAGTTAGAGGCTCGTCTCAAGGAGTATATAGATGCTCCAAATATCTCACTATTCAATAATGGTACAACCGCATTAATGACTGCGGTACAAAGCTTAAGGTTGCAAGGTGAAGTTATAACGACTCCTTTTACTTTCCCTGCCACGACACACGTTCTAGCATGGAATAATATTACCCCTGTTTTCTGTGATATAGATCCTATACGTTTAACCATCGATCCAGAAAAAATTGAAAGACTCATCACGGCAAAAACTACAGCTATTCTTGGGGTTCATGTGTATGGCGTTCCTTGTCATGTAGATGAAATTCAAGATATTGCTGATCGTCACGGGTTGAGGGTTATTTATGATGGAGCTCACTCTTTTACAACAGTTCACAATGGTCGACCGATAGCTGACTATGGTGATATTACTATGTTTAGTTTTCACCCTACAAAGCTTTTTCATACTGGAGAAGGGGGAGCTTTAGTTTTTAATGATTCTAATCTCAAACAACGTATTGAGTATTTGAAGAACTTCGGGATAAAAAATGAAGAAGAAGTGCTTTTGCCTGGTATAAATGGGAAAATGGGCGAGTTGCAAGCTGCTATGGGATTGAGTGTGTTGCCTTTGGTTAAAGAAGAGCAAGGATTAAGGTCTGAAATAAGAAAAATTTATACGGACGCATTAGGTGAAGTAAAAGGAATTACTATTATTAAAGTGCCAGAAAATACTACCAGTAGTGAGCAATATTTTTGTATTTGTATTGACGAGGTAGAGTTTGGGGAAAGTCGCGATGATATCTATGATCGTTTGAAAGCTAGTAATATTATGGCTAGAAAGTATTTTTCTCCTTTGGTTAGTGAATATCCCTGTTATAGTTCTTTGGCATCCGCCAGTAGAAAATACTTGCCTCAGGCCAATCGAATTACGAAAAATGTATTATGTTTGCCTTTTTATGGAGGTCTTTCTCAATATGATATTAATAGAGTTATTAATTTAGTGTTGTTGAGGAAGTAGTATGCGTAAGCTTTTTATTCATATTGGGCGGCATAAGAGTGGTACATCCTCATTACAAAAATTTTTATGTCAAAATTACGAACTATTATTAGAGTTTGGATATGAATATCCTCTGTTAGGTCGTAGACCAATCGCTCATCACCTTCTGGCTAAAGCTTTGTCTGGAACATGTGATTTGGATGAGAGTGATAAGTATGAAGTGGATGAGTTGTTATTATCTATTGAGAATTCTCAGTGTAATGTTATTCTGAGTAGTGAAGCCTTTCAGAATGTTAAACCGCAAAGCTTGGCTCGTGTTTTGAAGGGGGATTTTGATATATATATCGTTTGCTATTTTCGTGATCAATTAAGTTATCTTCTTTCATCTTATTCGCAGGCAATACAGAATCAAGCCTTAACTGAATCAATTGAGCAGTATAGTAAACGCTTGTTTAATAATTTGAACTATAATGATTTTATAAAATCTTGGGAGGAGGCATTTCCTGACGCCTCGCTTATAGTTAGATCTTTTGATAAAAAGCTTTTGACGGGTGAAGATATTAGGGTTGATTTTTTAGATGTACTATCTTTGAATGAGCTGGAGCGATTCAGGTTTGATAGTAAAGATCAGAATCCGAGTATTGGGAATAAGCTACTTGAATATAAAAAAGCATTAAATAGGTCTATTGGAAGTATTGGCTTAGATACAAAATTATTATATAGAGTGCTTTCTGAGTTGTCAGGATTGAATGCTGATTATTCTTTAGACAAAAAGATTACTCAGTGTATCTATGATGTTGCAACAGAAACTTATACTGCTCAAAATTTGTTGTTTAAAAATAATTGGGGAATACAGTTATCAGATGGTTTTAAGGATGTTAGTGTTTCTAACTCAACTGTTGAATTAGATGTAGAGGATATTTTTTCTATTACAGCTGCAATTGAGGCCAAACATAGCACAATAGGTCTCAAGATTATTGACTCTCTTGATGATATTTTTGATATACCCACGCCGCCATTAAATATATATGTCAAATTTATTCAGGATCGTTTTGGTGTGCCGATATTCGATGAGGCATTTTGTACTGAGTTGGTGAATGAGGAAGTTTTGATTGGTTTGGTAAGTAAATTGCTGTCTATGCATATTGGTTTGCAGGACACAATTGCACTGTCGTCTCTTGTGAAATTGAAATTAAGGCAGAGTAATCAATTTAACCTTCTTATCAATGAAATTGCGATATACCAAAATAACTTAAAGCTTGATATAAGCCATAGAGGGAAAGGAGTCACAGTTCTTAGTAGTATTGTTCGCCCAGATAGTGAACATATGGGAGTTATATTAAATCATGCAGTTCCTCTTGTATTAGCTGGTGAAAAGGTAAGTATTGTTTTAATGGCTGAGATGGAATGGCCATCATGGCGAAAACAAGCAGGCGAAGCTTTTCGAGAAAAGTTCACAAGGGCTCTGGTTGAATATCTAGATAAATCAGCTCTTGACTATTTAAATAAAGAGCTGGTCTGTAGTGAATTACGTATTTTTGTATCTCCTCGTCCAAATATTCTAGCTTCATTGCTGTGTGAGAATGTAATTCGATTTGAGGGAGTTGCTAGATTTAGGTGTTCTAACGTATATGCAAAAGATATTCTAAATAAATGTAATGTTACTACTGTATTGTTTAGCTCAGCTGTTGCAGATGTTAAGTATACGGATAGAGTTCTAGTTAGGCATGAAAATCCTTTAGAAAGGCAAATCTCATTTCATCCCCCTATTAGAATTAAACCTGATAGTGATCGGGTTTTTAATATGACGTCATTTGGTGGTATAAAAAAACTTATCTCTGTCTATTCATCAAATAGAATTTCTCATGGACTTTCTAATTTAACTGATAATGACTGGTGTGGGCTTGAAAAGCTATTTACTAAATACCCATATTTGAGTTGGACACTTATTGGGGCTGCGGATGTTACTGTGGCATATGAAGCAATCCCTGATAGTGTACCTAGCTTTGTTAGAGAACGGATTCTTATAATGGGTGTGTCTTCTCTAGACACTGTATATCGGTCTGATAACGTGATTTTGGCATTGCCCGGTATTCCTGGCGCAGGTGGTGTAGGTATTTCTTCGTTAAAGCATGGGATGCTTGTTTTAACAATAGATGATATGCAGTCTGATTTAAATAACTTGGTTCCTGAGTCTTTGAGGTTTGCGAATATGGAAATGATTTTTAAAAAAATTGCTGAAATTAACTCAGGTCAAGATGTAAGTGATTATTTTTTTGCTATAAAGGAAAGGTTGTCTGAGCTTGGCGATTTAAGAGGAAGGGGTAAGGCTCTTTCAGATATTGTTAATTTAAATGCTTTGGATCATAGCTAACAGTTATGTCCGGTTTTGATTGGAGTTGTGGATTTGAAAAAGTTGATAGTTGTTGGGTCAGGAGGGCATGGTAAAGTAGTAGCTGAGGCTGCATATGCCTCTGAAAAATATGAAAGTGTATTATTCTTGGACTCACATTATCCTCAATGTAAAGATGAAAAGGTTATCGGTCATTCAGATAGCTTTGTAGAACATATATCTGATAATGTTGAATTTATTGTGGCTATAGGAGATTCTTCTGTAAGGTATTATCTTTCAAATCAGATTTGTCTTCATGGTGGTGTGCTAGCAGTAGTTATTCATCCCGATGCTGTTTTGTCTAATAGAGTTAATCTGGGGCTCGGTACTTTTATTGGAGCGTTAGCCGTAGTCAACTCAGGTTCAAGAATTGGTATGAGTTGCATAATAAATACATGTGCCCTTGTAGAACATGACTGTAATATCGGAGATGGCGTTCACATATCGCCTAAAGCTGCTCTTGCAGGGCATGTGATAGTAGGTGATAAAACATGGATTGGTATTGGAGCAACCATTATTGATAAGATAGTAATTGGAGAATCAGTAATAGTTGGTGCTGGAGCTGTAGTGATAAATAATATTAAAGATGGTAAAACTGTTGTAGGAATACCAGCAAAAGAGACTGCTAAATGAAATAGGAGGTTGTTTTGAAGAGAATTGGATATGTTCATATTCCAAAGTGCGGAGGAAGCGCGTTTAGTGATGGCATAGAAAGTGCCTTAAATTTAAGTAAAACTCATATATCAGTTATAGTTGATAAGGAGACTACAAAACTTTGGTCTTTGAAACGCTCCTCCATTGCTTATAAATTTGCTAGCAACTCAATTTACCTTCATGGTCATATATCTTATAAGGAAATGGTCCTTTTAAAAAGAGATGTTGTTTTTACTGTCTTAAGAGACCCTGTTGCGCGTGTTATTTCTGCTTATACGTATAACCTTAATAGGGCTAGCAATCCTATTTCGTTGAAGAACGATCCAACACTGAAACGATATAGGGATATGAGTTTTATTGATTTTCTTAAAATTGTTAAGCCTAACGGTATTTTTAGAAACTTAGTTGGAGATGTTTTAAAGAAAAATCAGCTTGGGTTTTATTGTAGTAGGTATAATCCTGATTTGTTATTGGACTTGAATTTTACTAATTCTATATTAGATGCTTTGAGGCGATTCGATTATATATTTGATTCTGATTTGTCTAGAGCGGCTTCTGTTCTTTCTGAAGATAATATTACTCCTGCATTTAAAGTGCATCGATTAAATATCAGTAAGCAGGTTGAAATTAATATAGGTGGAAGTAGGGGGGAATTGGAGGAAGCATTACTGCACCATACTTGGATTGATGACTTTGTTTATAGAAGTGCAATGGATTTGTTTCCTCATTATGTAACTAAAAAACCTATGCTTATTTCGGATGCTTACGATTCAATAGCAAAAAACTTTAATATAATTGACTAGTAGTATGTGGTCAGTTAACTGCGTCTTGCAAAATCGCACTGAGGGATAGTTTGCCCTTGATTAGATTAACTGACCCTGTAATTCTGTGTGTGGATTTCAGATACTGTGTTTGCAAGTAACCGGCTTATGGGTCGTTGCTTGTTTAAACTTCCAAGTGGTCTGATAAAGTTATACCTCTTAAGGTAACAGGATTGTTTTGCATCTCGCTTAGTGGAGTTGTTATACAGTTTACCGCAAGATATCTCCGGGATCAGTGTTTGTATAAAACGTTCCGCTTTGCCATTTGTGAGCGACGATAAGGGTGCGTATCCATAGGTCGTGAACCTATCGCTTCTACAGCATTCCTAAAGGGTGCAGGTCAATATTTTGATAGTATTTAAAAAAAACTGACTGCGTTCTTAGCTGACTGTCTGGGATAGGCTTCAGCATAGCTACAGCGGGTATAGTCATCAGTGTAGATATGCACGTATTCCCAGCCAGCCCCTATATATTACTTGTCGAACGCCTGCCTTACGATAGCCTAGTGAGAAGGAACGTGTGACACGCTTGAAGCCCTAGCTGCTCTGTCTTTATTAAACACGTAACCTCAGCCTTTCTCAATTCCACTCTTAGCCATTGCTGACCTTATGATATGCAATTCACAGTTTTATCTACAGTCTCTTCGTCGGGCCTAGGGAAACCTCTTCGCCCCTCTCTGATCTGTCATTGTCTGTGAATACAGATAGTTTTAATTAATAGAGCGTAGTTGCTCTGAGACATGTAAGTTGGCTCGATAATATTGTATGATCTTGGCCTGTAAATTTTGTTATGGATAGCAGATTGATGAAGCTGAGTACCGCCCGAATAGTTAACTCTGTAGTAGTCTTGTTTTTAGTGACTTTTTTATCCGCATGTACCCCTCAGGCAATGCACAAGGCCGGTCCGGGGGATTCTTTTCAGACATCTGTCGACAATAATGTTCTACCACGGGACGTGAGTCAGATACTCTCGGATAATTCTCAGGATTTTTCCCTGACTATTCCAGCGGGGATGTTCCAGGGGGGAAATCTTATGGCTAATGCTACCTACTTTGCTGCCAGTGGACGTTCCTGCCGAAGAGTGGTCATCAGTGATAATCTGTCTCAGCGGCACTACCTTGCCTGTACTGTTAATGACACCCAATGGGAACTGATTCCGGTAACACTCTGATAGCAGGTTGTATCACCGCTCAGGTAATCCATCGTGACAATGTTAAATGGAATTCATCTATGAATTTGTATAGCACCAAAAGACGTAATGTTATGTGTAAAGGCTTTGTGGCAGGCCTGACTCTGTTGTTCTGCAGTTTTGCACAGGCCGCCATTGAAAGTGCAGGTGATCTTGATCCTGCGATGCAGCAGTTGATGAGTGGCGGAGGGGGCATTGATGCTCAACAGGTGCAACAAAGTATCGACTGGAAATCGGGTACTTATGGCCAGCTGGGCTCAAAAGGCCCTGCTGATACGGAGACTATTCGACCCTTTGGCAGTCAGTTGTTTGATGGTGGCTTCAGCGGCTTAAGGTCTGATGGTCTTAATTCAGACTACAAAGTCACGCCGGGTGATCAGGTTGTTCTGCGTATCTGGGGGGCAATTGAGATGGAGCGGGTGCTGCCAGTGGATGCCCGGGGGAATGTTTTTATACCGACTATTGGTCCCGTCAGGGTTCAGGGTCTGAGTCATAAAGATCTTGATACCCGCATTCGAGGGGCTGTCCGGGCGATCTATCCGGAGAATGTTAATGTTTATACCCAGGTTCAGGGTGTCCAGCCGGTGGGTGTATTTGTCACCGGTTTTGTCTCCCGTCCAGGCCGTTATGCAGGCACCCCCAATGATTCGGCTATCTACTTTCTAAACCAGGCGGGTGGCATCGATGATCTGATGGGGACATACCGTGCGATTAAGGTTATTCGTAACGGTAAAACAATTGAAACGATTGATCTGTACGATTTCTTATTAAACGGTCAGATGGTACGACCTCAGTTTCGCGATGGTGACACTCTGGTGGTGGGTGAGCGCCAGGCTTCGGTGGTGGTTTCCGGTGACGTAGAGCGGTCATATCGATATGAACTGACAAAGAACGAGATGACGGGGGCTGCACTCACTAAACTCACGCATATGAAGGCGGGGGTTTCCCATGTACTGTTACGGGGGGATCGCAGCAGCGGGCCGTTAACCGGTTACCTGTCTCTGGCAGACTTCAGACAGCAGTCATTGCAAAATGGCGATGAAGTTATTTTAAGTATCGATAAGCGTTATGACACCATTGTTGTTGAGATTGAGGGTAGTTTTTATGGCCCGTCCCGTTACTCCCTGCCCCGGGATATAATGTTGCAGGACTTTCTTGATTCGATTGCTGTACCAAAGGGTATTACTGACACGACCAGCATCTCTATGCGCCGGGAAAGCGTTGCCCTACGCCAAAAAGAGTCTTTAGATGAAAGCCTGAGACGTTTAGAAGCAACCTACCTTGGTGCATCTTCCGCCACCTCTCAGGAAGCCAGTATCCGTGTGCAGGAAGCCGAACTTATCAGCAAGTTTATCGCCCGGGCTTCAAAAGCAGAGCCCAGCGGTCGACTGGTTGTGGCCTCTAATGATCACATAGCCAATATCCGTTTACAGGATGGCGATGTAATTACAATTCCCGAAAAGTCAGATTCTCTGCTGATCAGTGGTGAAGTTCTGGTACCTCAGTCAGTGGTTTATGAGTCTGGAAAAAGTGTCTCTGATTATATCGATGGTGCGGGTGGTTTTAGCTCTCATGCCGATAAGTCAAAGATTCTGATCGTACGCCAGAATGGCGAAGTGCGCGATGCTGAGGATGTTGCACTGAAAGCGGGCGATGAGATTCTGGTGTTGCCTGAAGTGCCAACCAAAAATCTGCAGCTGGCAACCAGTATATCTCAAATCGTTTATCAGATTGCAGTGGCCACCAAAGTTGTGACGGGGTTGTAAGATGAACTTTTTCTTAACTGTCAACCTGAGGTGAGAGTATTGAATCCATGGAACAAGGTTTTTTGAATGCTTAGCTCTCGAACATCCTGGCAGGTTACCAAAGCTGTTTGGTACGCTTTGTTTATGCGGGAAGCTCTGTCTCGCACCACGGGGGATCGTTTTGCGTGGTTTTGGATGCTAGCAGAACCTGTTGCAATGATTGTTGTGTTGGTTTCTATGAGAGGCATTATTATGGGGGGGCGTTATATATCAGGAGCTGAGTTTATCCCCTGGATGCTGGTTGGACTGCTGGGCTTTTATCTGTTTCGTGAGAACCTGCAGCGCTCGTTAGGAGCTATGCAGGGCTATAAGGGACTATTTGCATATCGTCAGGTTAAATCCATTGATCCTGTTTTCGTGCGATGTTTTCTTGAAGGGATGCTGAAAACATTCATCCTCGTTCTGTTCATTTTTGCTGGGATTTTGTTGGATATTGATCTTATTGCGGATGACCCACTGTTTGCTCTGTTTTGCTGGTTTTCGTTGTGGTTTTTAGGGGTAGGGGCTGCATTAACATTTTCTGCTGTTTCGGAACTGGTTCCAGAAGTTGGTAAAATTGTGCGAATTACCTCGATGCCACTAATGATTATCTCTGGAGTGATCTTCCCCCTTAACTTTCTGCCGTTCTGGATTCAGGAGTATCTTCTGTTCAACCCAATTGTTCACGGGTTAGAGCTGCTACGTATGGCTTTTTTCGAAAATTATCGCCCTGTTGCGGGGATCGATATGGGGTATCTGTGGCTCTGGAATCTAGGGTTGATTACCTTTGGGCTGATGCTCCATATGCGTTTTGAACCGAGACTGAAAGCACAATGATCAGCATCAGAGGGCTCTATAAACGGTACCATAAACATCATGGTGGTGACTGGGTTCTTAAAGATGTGAATCTGGATATCCCCGAGGGGGTGAGTGTTGGGTTGATCGGGAGGAATGGTGCGGGTAAATCTACACTGCTCCGGTTAATTGGTGGGATGGATAGCGCGGATAAAGGTGAAATTATTCGCGATTGCAGCGTTTCCTGGCCCATCGGTTTAACCGGAGGCTTTCAGGGTTCGATGACCGGCCGGCAAAATGTCAAGTTTGTCGCCCGTATTCATGGCGGTGAAACACATTTAGCCGAAATTCTACATAAAGTCGAAAGCTTTGCGGAGATCGGCAAGGCGTTTGACGAGCCGGTTAAAACCTATTCATCAGGGATGAGAGCGCGTTTGGCATTCGGGCTGTCATTGGCGTTTGACTTCGACGTTTACCTTTCTGATGAAGCCACTTCTGTGGGTGATCAGGTTTTCCGCCAAAAGGCAACTAAGGCGTTTAAAGACAAAATGGGTAAAGCCAGTCTGATAATCGTGTCTCACGGTGAAGGGATGCTGAAGCAGCTGTGTCAGGCGGGCATACTGATCGATAAAGGGAACGTAACCTGGTTTGATGATATTAATGACGCTCTGGAAGAGTACCACACCAAAAATAGTCAGCCGAAGGCTTCTCCCGACAAGGGCAAATAGTTTTATTTTTATAGCAAACGCAACATGTATGTTAGGGATGAATGGTTAATGAAACAACATTTAATGAAAAACCCGGTATGGGTGGTGTGTGGGGTTTTCATTGCACTGTCTGCTTTTTATTGGGGGATGCTGGCCAGTGACCGTTATGTTTCTGAAGCCAATGTGGTTCTTGAGAGTCCGCAGATTACCATTCCCACAATGGATGTGTCTTCATTGTTGGGCGGCCCCACGGGAGAGAGTGGTGACATGCTGCTGCTCAGGGATTACCTGTTGTCCGTCGATATGTTGCTTGATATTGATCGTTTAGTGGGGTTTCGTGAACACTATTCCGCCGCGGGTATCGATTTTATTTCAGCGCTTAGCAGCGCTGATGTTCCTATTGAAGATCTGCATGAATACTACCTTAAACGGGTTTCTGTTGAACTGGATGATTATGCCAATGTATTGCGCATTAAAGTAGAAGCTTTCAGCCCTGAGATGGCCAATAAAATTGCCAGCTTGTTACTTGAAGAAGGCGAAAAGCATATGAACCTGTTGGGCAAGCGTCTTGCTGAGGAGCAGGTGCGTTTTTTGGAAGACCAGGTGGCGATGCTCAATGACAATTTTAATGTTGCCCGCAATGAACTTCTGAATTATCAGAATAAAAATGGACTGATCTCACCAACCGGTACGGTTGAAAGTATTAGCGCTGTAGTGGCAACCCTGGAGGGGAAGCTTTCTAACTTGCAGGCGGAAAAAACCATGTTGAAAAGTTATCAGAGCAGCAGTTCTCCTGCGATGGTTAAAATAGACAATGAGATAAAAGCGGTGCGGCACCAAATTGAGCAGGAAAAAAACAGAATGGCACAGCAGTCGGGCAACGCACTGAATACAGTCACGGCTGAATACCAGACGCTTGAACTGAAGGTGAAGTTTGCACTGGATAGTTATTCCGGGGCGTTGGCTGCATTGCAAAGCACCCGTATCGAAGCTGCTCGCAAGCTCAAGCAGGTGTCTGTGCTGCAAAGCCCGACATACCCGGAATACCCGCTTGAACCGCAAAGGCTGCACAATATTGCGATGTATGCGATTGTCGCTCTGTTTATGGGGTTAATTATGCAGATGTTGTTGCTGATTATAAAAGATCATCGGGATTAACCTGCTGTTTATATAATCTTCGTTAAGATAAATACTACGAAGCGGTATGTGAGAATTAAAGGTATAGCTATGAGTAAAACGTTTTTAGTGACCGGAGGGGCCGGATTTATTGGCTCAGCTGTAGTCAGGGAGTTAATTCTCAACACAGAACACAGGGTTGTGAATATCGATAAACTGACTTACGCAGGGAATACTCAGTCACTTGCAACGGTATCGGACAGCGAACGTTATTTTTTTGTGCATCAGGATATCTGTAACCGTGATGCGATGGAAAAGGTATTTGACGATTTTCAGCCTGATATAGTGATGCATCTGGCTGCAGAAAGCCATGTAGATCGCTCAATTGATGGCCCTGGTGAATTCATACAGACCAATGTGGTAGGCACTTACACACTGCTGGAAGCTGCTCGCAAGTATTTTCAGCAACTGAAAGCGCAGAGTGCCGAAAAAGCGTCGGGGTTTCGTTTTCACCATATATCAACGGATGAGGTCTATGGTGATCTGCACGGTGCAGATGATCTGTTCACGGAAACGACGCCCTATGCGCCAAGCTCACCCTATTCTGCCAGTAAGGCCAGTTCAGACCATCTGGTCAGAGCGTGGCAGCGGACTTATGGATTGCCGACTCTGGTAACCAATTGTTCCAATAACTACGGACCTTATCACTTTCCTGAAAAGCTGATTCCTCTGATGATTCTGAATGCCCTGGCTGGAAAAGCGTTACCGGTGTATGGTGATGGTAAGCAGGTGCGTGACTGGTTGTATGTTGAGGACCACGCCCGGGCCCTGATTCAGGTTGCTCAGCAGGGGCTCATCGGTGAGACCTACAATATCGGTGGTCATAACGAGAAGCAGAATATCGATGTTGTATATACTTTGTGTGATCTGCTCGATGAACTAAGGCCGTCACAGAGCAATACAGAGGTTACAGTTAACAGCTATCGGGAACTGATCACCTTTGTATCAGACCGCCCGGGGCACGATCTACGTTATGCCATTGATGCCAGTAAAATCGAACAGGATTTAGGCTGGGTACCTCAGGAAACCTTTGAAACAGGGATGAGGAAAACGGTGGAGTGGTATCTTAGCAACCAGGATTGGTGGCAATCGGTGCTGGATGGCAGCTATCAGGGCGAACGTCTGGGGTCACTATGAACATACTGGTTACGGGGGGGAGCGGTCAGGTAGGCTTTGAACTGCAGCGTAGCCTGGCGATCTTTGGTCGTGTTGATGCACCGGACCGGCAACACCTTAACCTTGAAGACCTGGATCAGGTGGCTGCATATCTTGAAGCGACAAAGCCTGGGCTTATCGTCAATGCTGCAGCCTGGACCGCGGTCGATAAAGCGGAAACGGAGCAGGATAGCGCCCGCATTGTTAATGCGGACCTGCCCGCTGTGCTGGCGGGCTATGCCGCCAGGAACAATATCTGGTTGATTCACTACTCATCAGACTATGTTTATCCCGGCAACGGAACGACACCCTGGAGTGAAACTGATCAGACCGCCCCGCTATCTGTCTATGGTAAAACCAAACTGCTGGGTGATGACAATATCGCCGCATCTGGCTGTCATTATATGATTTTCAGAACCAGCTGGGTTTACAGTGCCCGGGGCAACAACTTTATGAAAACGATGCTCAGGCTTGGCGCAGAGCGGGAGCAACTGAGTATCGTCAATGACCAGTGGGGCGTGCCTACGCCTGCGCGACTGATAGCGGAGATCACTGCGCTGGCTGTTAGTCGTTCACAGCAGATGGCTTCACAAGGTTCAGGTATTTATCATCTGGCTCCATCCGGCGAAACCAATTGGTGCAGGTTCGCTGAATCTATCTTTGCATTAGCACGGGAGGAGGGCTTTAAACTCAAAGTGGCGCAAGTGACAGGGATACCAACGTCAGATTATCCAACGCCTGCCAGCAGGCCATTGAACTCACGTTTGTCACTGGAACAAATTGAACGAGAGCTCGGAATCATCATGCCGGACTGGTATAGCCAGCTGCAGATGACATTAGAAGAATATCTGAGCCTGAAAAATAGAGAGGAATAAGTTATGGCGCGTAAAGGAATTATCCTGGCAGGGGGCTCAGGCACCCGTCTGCACCCGATTACCCTGGGTGTATCGAAACAACTGCTGCCGATTTACGATAAGCCGATGATCTATTATCCGATCTCTGTGCTTATGTTATCAGGTATCCGCGAGATACTGATTATCTCAACCCCTGAAGACCTGCCTCAGTATAAGAAGCTGCTGGGTTGCGGGAAACAGTTTGGTGTTCATTTTCAATATAAAGAACAGCCCTCTCCAGATGGTCTGGCGCAGGCATTTATTATCGGTGAGGAGTTTATTGGGCAAGACCCGGTGTGCCTTGTGCTGGGCGATAATATTTTTCATGGGCAGCACTTTTCTGATCAGTTGCAGCGGGCTGGCAGGCAACAGCAGGGAGCCACCATTTTTGGTTATCTGGTCAGTGATCCGGAAAGGTTTGGTGTTGTTGAGTTTGACGCAGATGGAAAGGCGATCTCTATTGAAGAGAAACCTCTGAAGCCCAAGTCTGATTATGCCGTGACGGGGCTATATTTCTATGACAACGATGTGATTGAGATCGCAAAACAGGTTAAACCCTCCTCTAGGGGCGAGCTGGAAATTACCAGTGTCAACAATGCATACCTTGAGCGGGGTGATCTTAAGGTCGAAAAGCTGGGGCGCGGCTTTGCATGGCTGGACACCGGTACCCATGACAGCTTGCTTGAAGCCGGACACTATGTGCAGACCGTAGAGCATCGGCAGGGGCTGAAAATTGCCTGCCTTGAGGAGATCGCCTGGCGCAATGGCTGGCTGAGCCGTGAAGAGCTGTGTATGTATGGGGAAAACCTCTCAAAAACGAATTATGGTCGATACATAATCAGTTTGTTGGATGAGAAATAAAGCGCCCATTGTTATTTATTGAATACTGGACAGATATTTATCTGCATGAAGTCCGGTATTGAATAGATTTTTTATCGAGATATGTTTGCTGACTAACCTTGATGTTTAAAGTGATAGCGAAGGCTGAACAGGGAGCTGCCAGTGTTAAAGATTTTTGAGAAAAGTAACAAACTAACTGAAGAAAAGATCAGAAGCATTATTGCTAAAGATTTTGATGCAGACTTTTATCGTCAGGAGTATGAGCTGGTTCTCAATGGTCAGGACCCGCTGGAGCATTTCATCAAGGTTGGCTCAAATGAGGGGTTCGATCCTTGTGGGTGGTTTTCCATAGATGACTACCTCATCGACTTCCCTGATGTCAGTGAAACCGGAGTCAACCCTTTCTTTCACTATCTCTATTATGGAAGAAAAGAGGAGCGGAATATCAAACCCAGTAAGAGGAATAAAACGACGCTGTCCGATAACCCTCTGGTGGATCCCGCTAGCCATACAGTCGACGATGATGCCGATACTTTTTATCATAGCCTGTATTATAAAGAGGCCAGAAACTTACTGGATAACGAGAGCTTTACTCCCGAACGATGGAAAAAGTGGATAAAAAAAGTTAAGCAGGAATCCACACCACATCCAAATGTAAAAGCCTATATAGAATCAGCCGTTGTCTCTGAACGGGGTTCGTCCGGACTGTTAGTTGGGTGGGTCGTCAGTAGTCCCGACTCAATCGTCTGGATTGAAGATGAAGAGGGCTCGCCAACATTTTTAACTCAGGCCCATCGAATTTTCAGGGAGGATGTGTATAAGGCTTTCCTGACAAGCTTTGATAAAGCGGAGATCAATAGTGGCTGTTTAGTGCCAGTAAAAAATATCAGTCCTAAAGAGACGCTCTCAATATATGCTTTGTCATCTAAAGGAGTGCATAGATTATCCTCTGCTGAGGTCGGTTACCTCGATTCTCAACCGGCGGAGATGGCTAAGTGGTTGTTCACTATCGAATCGAAACCTTCCGATCAGGTGGATATTTTCAGGCATATTTTCTGGCCTATGCTCAGCGAACAGCTAACCCGGAACAACCGCGTGATCGCCAGAATGCCCGTCTCTGTTGAACAGTATGGCGAGGTCCGGGACCCTTTGATCAGTATCATTATTCCGCTTTACGGCCGTATCGATTTTATTGAAGGGCAGATGGTCTCTTTTGTTTTAGATGAGTTTATTAAAAGTCAGACAGAGATTATCTACGTCGTTGATGACCCAACACTGGTTGAGAAGTTAAGAACACTGGCGAAGGAGATCTATGATCTTTATAAAGTCTCTTTCAAGGTTGTGTTTGGTGGGGTCAACAGAGGTTTTTCCGGAGCCAACAACCTTGGTGCAGAACACGCCAGCGGTACCTACCTTCTGTTCATGAACAGTGATGTCTTTCCTAAATCTCCAGGGTGGCTGGGGCCGATGTTAGAGGCTTTAAAAACGAATCCTGAGCTTGGGGTTATTGCGCCGAGGCTGTTATTCGCAGATGGCTCAATTCAACATGCAGGAATGGAGTTTCAGTATCGGTCGGATATCGGTATCTGGATCAATCACCACCCCCATATGGGGCTTGATCCGATTCTGGATCCTCATCAGACGTTGACAGAAATGCCTGCGGTTACAGGCGCCTGTATGCTGATCTCCAGAGAAGACTTTGACGCCGTTGAAGGATGGGATACAGGCTATCTGATAGGTGATTTTGAGGATTCTGACCTCTGCTTGAAACTGCTGGAAAAAGGAAAGGGCTGTGGATACCTTCCCACAGTTGAGCTGACGCATCTGGAACGACAGTCATTTGGCTTAACAGGCACTCCGGATTTTCGAACCAAGGTTGTGATTCTTAACGCTTCCCGGCATATGACCCGTTGGTCTGATTTGATTGAAAAGTTAGCGGCGAAATCTGAGGCGGCTATTAAATTATGAAAAATAGAATTCTTGTAATCTCCCATGGGCATCCCGATTTCAGTTTAGGTGGTGCCGAGATCGCGGCCTATAACCTGTTTAACGCCTATCAACAGCACCCGGATGTCGAAGATAGTTGGTTTCTGGCACGTGCGGACCGTGGACGCGGCGCAACGGGGCAAATTCGGAAGCGTCGAGAAAATGAATATCTGTGGGAGCAGGGCATCGGTGATTGGCATCTGCTAAAAGCAGAACAGCAACAGTCGCTGACTACATGGTTTACCGATCTGATTCAGGCACTAAAACCCACCATTGTGCATATGCATCACTATGCTCATATGGGGGTTGAGTTCATCAGGGTTATTAAACAGATTGACCCTGAGATCCGTATCTTCTTCACCATCCATGAATATATGGCGATCTGTAAACATAATGGTCAGATGGTGAAAACAGGGGAAGGCCATAAACTGTGTAGTAGCGAGTCCTATGATGAATGTCATCAGTGCTACCCGCAACATACGGCTGAAGATTTTTGGTTAAGAAAGCACTTTATAAAAAGCCATTTTGACCTGATTGAAGGCTTTATTTCGCCGTCTGAATTTCTGCGGCAGCGGTATATCCAGTGGGGGATAGATGAAAGTAAGATCATTGTAATCGAAAATGGTCAGCAGGATATTGAGACGCTCCCTCCCAGAGAGCTCGCGGATGGAGAAACACGTAACCGGTTTGCGTATTTCGGCCAGGTGAACCCCTATAAGGGGATCGATGTATTATTGCAGGCACTGTTAAGTCTGAAGAAAAAGCAACGGAAAAAACTGGTAGTTGAAGTACATGGTGCCAATCTGGAACAGCAAACCGGTGAGTTTCAGGAGAAAGTGAAGGAGATGGCCTCTAAGCTTATCGAGGAAGGCTGTCTTCGCTGGGTAGGGCCCTACCGTCCTGATGAGCAGATGAAGCGGATGCAGAGTATTGACTGGGTGATTGTCCCTTCCATCTGGTGGGAAAACTCCCCCATGGTGATACAGGAAGCGTTTGTTGCCGGCCGCCCGCTGATTGTTTCTGATATAGGCGGGATGGCAGAGAAGGTCCGAGATGGTGTGGATGGTGTCCACTTCAGTGCTGGAAACCCGGTTGACCTGGGGATCAAGTTGCTGAACCTTTCCGGTAACAGTGAAGTCTGGGATGAGCTCCGGGAGGGAATAAGTAAGCCCTTAAACTACATGGAATGTAGCATCGAACATTTGAGATATTTTGACAGGTGCTAAGAGATTAGTCGTCTTTGGGCAGCCTCTTACTACGCATCATCCGCTCAGTTGGTATCCACGCCGATGCGGATAATCAATAGTGAAAGGGGCTGCGCCGACTACAGATCTTGATGGAGAAAATAAGCTTAGTATTGTTAAAAGACATTATATTTCTTTATTTCAGTTTCTCCCGGTATTCGTTAAGTTTTTTGTTTATAACAACTCCGTCAGGGCGTATTTTCTGAGCTAGCTCCATAAAAATAAAAGCTTTCTCCAAATCCTGAGATTCGTATAGTAAAGCAGCGTCTCTGAACAAATCTGCAAAGCTACCAGGTAGGGGAGTGAAGTTAATTAGTTGTAAAATTAATTTTAATATCGAGTTTTGGTCTATATTAACCTGATTGTTTATTGGTTCTTTGTACGGGAATAAGTCTCCGTCTGATTTTAGATACTTTCTATTTACCTCTCTGTTTGTTTCTCTGAATGCTTCGAATATTTCAGAATATTGCTCTGGCGTTACAGACACACCTTTTCCTGCGAAATTTTTGTCAATTATAGAAAGTAACTTTCGCTTTTTGCTAATTATTGCTTTGTCTGATAACTGATTTGGAAAAGCTTGGTTAATGGTTAGCCCAATAACTTGTCCCAGTGGATTTAACGATTCGTTCTGAGGTTTTTTGACGCGTGAAAAATCTTCAGATGGTTCTATCTCTAAACAAGAAAGGAAGTCGTCTATCAAATCACAGTTTATAAAGGTTTTTCTGTCAAATCTTCTTACGCATAGCTTATCTTCTCCAAAGTTATCTACCCAGTTTTTTAGCATTGTCTCGAAGTTGTAATATGAATTTCTGGGTGTGCAAAATTTCAAATGATAAGAGAAATCATATATTGTTCCAGATTTTATCAATGTAGAATAAAGAGATGAAAGTGTTTCAGTCTGCTCTCTTATATAACAAATTATCTTTATATCACTGTAATATGGTGATAATAAGTTTTTGATGATGTTTATTTGCGATGAAGTTGTATTTCGTGAGTGGAAGTGTTCGCTTGATATTATTATAGAGTGGATTGAGTCTGGTAGGGATGATATTTCTTGATCAAGGCTTTGCTTAGTGTATTCTCTAAATTTTTTTCTCTCTTCAGGAGTATTTATATTTCGGTCCTGAAAAAAATCATCTGTTATGTCATCTCTCATGGCATATGAGGGCAGTGCTCGGTTATTTCTAACTCCTGCAGACTGGATGAAATAGTATCCCTTATGAATTAGCGCCTCTCTATTCTCGTATAGAAATTCTTGAATAGACGTTGTACCAGTTTTCTCTGTACCAATATGGAGGTATATTCTACGTTTTTTCATGTTAATACTATTTTTTCGTTTTCTAGCGTGTATCGAGTGATTACATACCTAAGAATGTTAACACGACTTTGTTGAAATATAGAGTTTGTGAATGACTGACTAGGCGCTCTGTACAAGGGATGAGCAAATTATAGCTTTATTTTAGGCAAAATGTTAGTTGTAAGATACTTCTCAATAGGAGTAGATTAACACAACTTAAGTAACTACTAATAAGTAGATTAGTAGGGTGGATGAGGGGGAAGCCTCTAAATCCAATGATTTTAATATCATTGAATAACGCTTTATAAATCCAGGTAATGTAGATTGGATAATCCTAAATTCTTGCAGGCGCTACTCAGAAGAGTAACGAATATGTGAAAATTCATAATCTCAGTCACTTAATAATGCTTATTTTGGAGGGGTAATGTCTTATAAGTTTTCGCTAAATCTATAAAAATGACTTTAGATGTGCTGATATATTGATGCCAACACTTTTGAACATTTTTTCATAATTAGTAGCTAGTTCACGTCTTCTCTCATAAAATCCTATCTCATCAAATGTTATAGTGCTGAACAAATCATTGATAGTGCCATCAAACTGTGAAAACTCAGTGGATGTTATTGAAGGAATAAAAACGCTCTTACTCAACTCTCTTGTTCTCGTATCATGTGTTATACATATAGAAGGAATGCCCGCAGAAGTAGGTAAAATTGAACCGTGTATCCTTGTGCCGACGGCATGGCTTGTACATTTTAAATATTCTAACCATGAGTGGGCTGTAGTAAAGTAAATGGAATTTTTTCGTAGGAAGTTGTAGAAATAACTTGTTGTCATCTCTGGGTCAATAAATTTACGAAACTTTTCTATGTATTCCAAGTCTGTTTTATTTAGACTTTCATGGCGAATAACTTTTAGAAGGGCTGCGGGTCTTTGTATTATATATTTTCCATTTGTTTTGTCTATTAATTTAAATAATTTTGACTCCGTTCTTCTTAGGTTTTCTTTTATAGATGCTGAAGCTGATGATAGATGTGTCAGATCTGCATTCCATCTTAGGCTGATTTCTTTTCCAAGGTTTTGATTGTTGTTGATTAATATGGATGGACAGCCAAGATTGGTGATGTTTTTTACATCATAATGTTCACAAACTTTCTTTGAAAAGTCTCCTCTTACACCAATGTTTTCACATCTGGAAGCGACGGCTTTCAAGAAGCCTATCGTACCTTCCTGCAAATCTGGTATTTTTGATTCATCCTCTGATTGTGCGCCCAGGCCAGATATTAATACGGGTTTATTAAGTGTTTCTACTAGATCCCTTAATATGCTGAGATCATTTGACTCCATAAGAAAGTTTGCAGCAGCAATGACGAGCACATCAATTCTATTTTTTAACGCTTCGGGGTTGTCATTCCATCTGACTTGTAAAACATTTCCTCCAACTAAACGGGTGAACCCCAACCAAAAAGCTAAATTCCCCAAATTCTGACCCGAATGCTGCATTAAATATTCAGAGCTGTTACAAAAACTTTCAGGTACAACCCCCCGTGGAGAACCTATGAATCCTACTCTAATCATTTTCTATCCTTTACGCTTCCTACAGGGGCGATAGTTGTATTACGTCTTTTAATGTAGTGTTTTTTGTATTATTAAAAAGTAAATTCTGTATTTTAATAAATATGCTCGAAGAGTCAAGCTTTACTTATTGGTTGCAGTTTAATGGTTTTTTAATTTGCTTTCGTAGTTTTTGATTTTACTGTTTATGGTAACCCCATCTGGGCGGAAGTGTTTTACCAGTTTCATCAACTCGTATGCTTTGTCTAGGTTTAAGCGCTCTATGCCAATAGCCAGGTCTCGCAAAATATCTACCAGTTCTGAGGATATAGCGATGGATTTATTTTCAGTTAAACTTTCTTCAAACTTTAATAGAAGCTCGTTTAGGTCTGGTAGTTCAAAGTCATAGTAACTTCTGTTTGCTGGATTTACTTCTAGGTCAATCTCTGATTTAGCTAAAAGCTCAACGATATCAGCGTCTTTAAAAGGTCCGTCAACTATCTCTCTTCCCATAAAGGAAGGAGTATTTGAATAGTTTCCATTCAGAACGGTGATTCTAATATCACCCGGAAATGATGGGAAAGAGTCAATAGCTTCGTGTAAGTACAAGTTTCCTGAGAATGAAAAGCGTTTATTCAGGACGCTTATACCTTGCTCTTCTTTTCTTGAAGGGGCTAAGAAATATCCTATTGATAATAGTTTGCACGGCACTCTGTTGTTTAGATGTATCTGGTCTGTACACCTGGAAAAAGTAATATCTATAAGTGAGTTTTTGAAATCATATTTTTGGTAGTTGTTAGTTTCTGCAATGTCATGGCTGTCAAATATAATATATGGATCTTTTTTTATAGACCCCCCGTGTACGGGTTTTTCGGTAAGTGTTCTCAAGTTATTAGCAAGTGATACCCCTACTGTAAATGAAGTTTTTCTATTCAAGTGAATGTCATCCCCGTAATTTTCAGTTTTAAATGCGAATTTATTCAGGTCAAGTAAAGGTATTTTGTTTGTTTTTGAAAGGTTTTTTACGAAATTGTAATAGTCTGACTCCTGAGAGTTTAGTTTTTTTCTTATGGGAAATAGTATATTTAAAATGTTGGTGTTTAATGAGCTAAGCAGTCTGTAAAAGTCTTTGCACTCTTCTAAGTAGAAATCTCCTAGTCGAGGATGGTAATAATTTATGTCGTTGATGTAGTGGTCAATGATAAGAAGATCTGATTTCTCAATTAGTTCTATGTTTTGCTTGATAGTTTTTATGTGGTAAAAGAATGGAACGCGCCCGCAGGATATGTTTGAAACTTGATGATAGATTTTTAAAGCTGAAACGTAAGACTCAGTCATTACAGAGTTTGATGTGCCAATAATGATAATATTCATGATGTTTGATAAATCATACTTTATGTTTGGTATTGGTTGTTTTAACTAAAATGTACAAATAAATAGTTTGGATGTTGCAATATGATACTGATTAAAGCGGTCTTATGCCAAAGCTTTACGTGTTCTGTGTGACGTTGGGGTAAGTGTGATCAAGTCTGTTGCATTAGTTAATCTGCGCAATGGATGGTTGAGGACGTACAGCTGGATTGGCATCTTTCCTGTACGCGCAGAGATTTCAGTCATAGGCGACGTCGAACTAAAAAGGAGCAGTTCCAGGTCTGGATGGACAAGCTGATCCTGTTGACGAAATGGCCGCATCAGGGCAGAACAGGATCGCCTACCCAGTCTTTTGTCCATCATGCCACGGCTTCATTGAATGTGTCAGTGGTAATTGCTGGTCGGTTAAGTGAGGCAGTCTTTGAATCGGTACCGGTTATTTAGCATTTCTGTGCTACGAAACATAACGCTATAGGATTTATTGCTTTGAAAAAGACTCTGAATCAGTTTTGAATTAGCGTGTTACGGCCTGTTAACGGTGATCGTATCAACTTGCTGGTAAAGCTGAATTAGCCTCATAATTACCTTATGACGGGTAGCAATTTCCTGCCAAACAGCAACCAACAATGTTAGTATTGGTTGCTGTGTTTTGCAGGGGAGGCTGTGTGTGAACTCTCTTAGCCTGCGACTGGCAATGGGCTGGTCTTTAGCTTTGTAGATCATGATCTGAAAGTCACTGATCATGCGATCTTTTAAGGAAATAATGATTGTGTGATTCATATGCAAAAAATAGTATTTCAAGTGCTCGTGTTGTTAAGGATTTCGTTTTTTGAGGTTGTAACCGATATGCTTAAACTTTGTAAGGAAGGAGAGTTCTGATGTTTTTTGTATTTAGGTTTCAGGCTATGAATAGGTGTAGCTAATCTTAGAGTGCTGGTGTGTTTAAAAGTAAGCTTTTATACGTCAAGTAATGGTTTTTCGTGGTGTTGTTTTCTGTTTTTGGTAGAGATTTTTATGATTCGAAAAATATTTGATAAGTATAAGGAAGGGAGGACCTTTTCCAAGCCCCGACTTAGGGGGAGTAACTTATGCTATTCTGATTACGATATAGTTATCCATATCGGTGCCCCAAAGACAGGCTCTTCAGCACTACAGGCATTTTTTCTTAATAATAGAGATGCTTTGCTTTCCTGCGGTTATTACTATCCTGAGCATGGTGTTGACGACAATAATGTGTCTGGGGGCCACTCTGTAGTCGGTGTCAATCTGATTAAGAAAGATTTTATTTCTGCATCCCGTTTTGTCGATGAGTGGGTTGTTCAGGCTAAAGAGAGAAATAAAACGCTATTGATTTCTGCTGAATCTCTTTATTCAAAGCCTCGGATGTTGAAGTCGATATTGGAAAATTATCGAGTTGGAATAGTAGCCTACTTCCGCGATCCTATAGAGTTATTGATTTCTAATTATAATCAGGCAGTAAAAAGGCATTTTGCTACTATTGACCTTAAAGGCTTTGCTAAGAATGTCCTTGTAAATGAAAGTGATGGTTATTCCGGGCTTATATTCAGCCTGTGGGCAGAGTGCTTTGGTAAAGATAATGTTTGTTTATTACCTTATGGTGAAGGTTTTTTTCCAGAAGGTAAAATTGAATTTTCATTTCTTGATTTGTTAGGTGTATCAAAACTTCAAAGAAAGTCTTTCAAGTATCATAGTAAACGAATCAATGTTAGCTATACTAGTGGTGCTTTGGAGTATAAACGGCTAGTTAATTGTTTGTTTGATAAAGATGAGTCGGATTTTTTTAGAAGAGTGGATAACTGTTTGCAAAAATATTCGGATCTAAATAATAAAGGAGCGGAAAAGCCTATACTTCTCTTGGGTGAGGATGTTTTTTTTGCATTGATTGAAAAGTTTAAGTTATCTAATAAATATCTAATTGATAATTTTTTTGGGGGAGTGGCTGGCGATTTTCTATCTTATAACGATCAGTATGATATCGGGGAAGAACTGTATATAAAAAATAGTTGCCTTAGTGATGTCGTACAGACAGCATTCAATGATTGCTCTGAGTTAGTAGTGAAAGTTAGAGATAGAGTTGGCAAAAGGCTTGCTGAAGGCCCAGCAAATTATGCCATTCTTAAACTCGCTGATCTTTTAGATGTTGAGTTTAATGAAGGAAACTATCGAGGGCATTTTTTTAATGAAGGCCAAATGAAAGTGCTTCTGTCTGATAAATCTAAAGAGGCTGATTTATTAAGGGAAATTGCTGTTTCTCTAGAACGTGACGCTAAATATAACGATGCTTATCAGGTTATATGCCGGGCGGCAGATGTCAGAAAGGATGGTGTCGGAATCTTTAAAATAAAAGATCGATTGGAGAAGATTTTAGAGAATAAACAGTAATATGCTCTTTTATGTAGTGCGGTTTTATTTCCTTGGTTTTCAGCGATACTGTCTGTGTGATTGATGCTTGTTGGTAAGGCAGCTTGTCGTCTGCCAAATGCGTACCAACAATGTTAGTATTGGTTGCTGTGTTTTGCAGGGCAGGCTGTGTGTGAACTCTCACAGCCTGCGCCTGGCAATGGGCTGGACTTTAGCTTTGTAGATCTTCATCTGAAAGTCACTGGTCTTGCGATCTTTTAAGGAATGAAACTGAGTATGAAATACGAAAAATTGGCGATTCCGGATGTCGTATTACTAACCCCACAGGTCTTTGGTGATGAAAGAGGTTTTTTTCTTGAAACCTACCGGCAGAGTGAGTTCGAGGCTAATTGTGGCGAGTATACATTCGTTCAGGACAACCATAGCAAGTCGTTGAACGGGATCTTGAGGGGGCTTCACTATCAGTTGCGAAATCCCCAGGGAAAATTAGTCCGCGTTACCCGTGGTGAGGTTTATGATGTTGCCGTTGATATGCGCAAGGGGTCAGCCACATTCGGCAAGTGGGTTTCGGCGACACTGAGTGAAACAAATAAGCAGTTGTTATGGATCCCCCCTGGGTTTGCTCACGGTTTTTATGTCACCAGTGAGGAGGCAGAGTTTCAATATAAGTGTACTGACTACTATGCACCTGGCGATGAGTACTCGCTCTTATGGAATGATCCTGCTTTGGGCATCGACTGGCCCGTGACCGGTAGCGGGCCTGTTCTTTCTGAAAAAGATTCAGCTGGCGACTTGTTTAAGGATGCCCGCTATTTTGAGTTGTGACTGAAGGTCGTAGGCGTATAGATGAATAGAGTATGCTTGTTAGGATCTACCGGCTTCATTGGCAGAAGCTTGTCCTTCTATTTTAATCAGATCGGTGTTGATAACTTTTTCTTTGAAATGGAAAATCAGCCCCCTTTCGATATGAGTCAGCTGCGATTTAAAGATAGTAATGTGTTACGGCAGGGTATTAACAGAGCGTTCCTTCAGTTTGTTGTCCATTTGTCGGGTTAGGTTGAACGCTTAAAACAGGTAATAAAGTCACAATAAGTATTTAGAATTTTTTTTATATTTGCAGTATTAGTTAATATTTATCGATTTTTGTTGTCAGGTAATGTTGCGCTTTTGATATTTGTCTTGCGGTATTTTTTATTGTTCTGTCTCCGTGACTGCAAGTAAGGTGTGAATAGGTTGGGTGGGTATCATTAAAAGTTTAAGTATATTTCGTTTTGATTTGCGACTTAGTCCAGCGTCGGCTATTAAACATTTAAACTCAGATAGCGGCGAATATGAATGGGAATCAACAGATACTGATCCCCAGTTTTCTGTTAAATTGCGCTTCCCGATGCGGGGATGGTTTATGCTCGAGGTTGCCCTACAGCATAATCAGCCCAGTGTGGTAACGAAACTCTATCTTGATTGTGGTAAAGGTTTCTCTGAAGAGCATGTATATTCGCTTCCGATTAAGAATGGAAGGGTCTCAAAAAGGTTAGTTTTTTTGCCTTTCGGTGTAAAAAAAATACGTTTAGATCCTCTTGAATCTGAAGGCGAGTTTAATATTCGACACGCCAGACTTATCTGGCTCACTTCTGCCTTTGCCGAAGAGCGTTTGTTGCACCGTCTTATTAACATGCACTACCGATTTCGTGAGCAGGATCTGAAGTGCGTACGCCGGGAGATAAAAGCCAGCGCTAAAGAGAAAGGATGTCCGGTACGGGATCATGCTCTGCAATTATATAATCAAACATTTATAAAGCGACCCACTCGTCGGGGTTACCAGGATTGGATAGAGTGTGAAGAGCAGAACCATCATCAGCAGTTTGCTCTGCTCAGCCAACAGTCGCAATCTGGACCGCTGATCTCTATTCTGCTTCCGGTTTATAACACGCCTGAAATTTTCTTAAGGGAGTGCCTTGATTCTGTTATTACACAGCGATACCAGAACTGGCAGCTATGTATTGCGGATGATGGCTCCGACAAGAGCCATGTCCGGCAGGTTCTTGATAGCTATGCGGCTAAGGATAATCGCATAACGGTATGTTATAGAGAGGAAAATGGCCATATATCTGCTGCAAGCAATAGCGCGCTCGAGTTGGTAACTGGCCGTTATATTGCGTTGTTGGATCATGATGACTGTTTATCAGAATTTGCGCTGAGCCGGGTCGTCGATGCTCTCAATAAAAATTCTGCAGCGCGATTATTGTATAGTGACGAAGATAAAATCGATGCAGATGGCTTCAGGTTTGATCCCCATTTCAAACCCGAATGGAACTACGATCTCCTGCTGGCGCAGAATTATATTGCCCACCTGTCTGTGTTGGATACTGACCTGGTCAGAGGTGTCGGTGGGTTTAAGACTGGGGTTGAAGGTAGTCAGGATCATGATCTGCTGCTGCGGTGTATTGCGCACCTCTCTCCGGACGAAATCGTCCATATCCCCCACATTTTATATCACTGGAGGTCTATTGAGGGGTCGACTGCCTCTGCTGCTAATGAAAAAGACTATACCAGTGAGGCAGGTTTGAAAGCGGTTTCTGAGTATTGCAGACAATATCACCCGGGGGCCTCTGCTGAACCGGGCATCGTACCCAATACCTATAAGGTTTGCTGGCCAGTTCCTGAGCCCGCTCCTCTTGTCAGTTTATTGATACCGACCCGGGATAATGTTGAGGTATTGCGCTGCTGTGTAGACGCTATTCTGCAGCTGACGGATTATAAAAGCTTCGAAATAATCATTCTTAATAATCAGAGTAGCTGTGAAGAGACGCTTGAATATTTAGAACGGATCACGACGGATCCCCGGGTTACAGTGGTTAACTGGGACTATCCATTTAACTATTCATCCATCAACAATTTTGGCGTAACCAAAGCACGCGGGTCTGTTATCGGGCTTCTGAATAATGATATTGAACCGATCAATCCAGGCTGGTTAACCGAGATGGTTAGCCTTGTTTGCCGGTCCGATGTCGGCTGTGTTGGCGCAAAACTGTATTACCCTAATGAAACTATCCAGCATGCAGGCGTCATTCTGGGTATTGGCGGCGTTGCTGGTCACTCCCATAAATACTATGAACGTCATGAGCATGGGTATTTTTCCAGATTGAGACTGGTGCAGGAATTATCAGCAGTTACTGGCGCTTGTTTATTGATACGCCGGTCTGTTTATGAAGAAGTGGGTGGCTTAAACGAGGCTAATCTGGCTGTTGCTTTTAATGATGTTGATCTGTGCCTGAAAGTGAGAGCCGCTGGCTATAAAAACATCTGGACCCCTTATGCAGAACTCTACCATCATGAATCTGTATCCCGCGGTGCTGATGACTCTGCAAAAAAACGCAAAAGAGCAAAGCGTGAAGCGGAATATATGCGAAAGCAGTGGGGAGAACAGTTATATCAGGATCCAGCTTACAATCCAAATCTGACCCTGGTTCATGAGGACTTTTCGTTGCGATGAAGCCCGATCAGAAAGTCGCTTTTGTAGTTGAAGAGTCGATAAATCCCTCATCAGATTTTTTTGTGATACCTGAGCTGAAAAGACGGGGGTATGAGATCAGACGATTTGGCTTCGACAGCTGTCCCGCAGCAGGGGACGCAGGCAAAAGTATTGTCGTCTTTGTTCGCTATGTGCCCCGGTGCTGGAAGTTATTCATTGATCGTCATCGAGAGCATTTTGATCAGATCATCTACTTTATGGACGATGATCTTCTGAATCCGGCCGCGCTGTCAGGGTTGCCTTTACGCTACCGGTTTAAGCTGGTCCGCTATGCTTTTCTGGCCCGAAACTGGTTGCAAAATCACAATGCTTGTTTCTGGGTGAGTACACCTTACCTGCAATCGGTTTATAGCGCGTTTGAACCTGTTCTTGTTGCACCGGTTCCTCTTCCTGAGAAGCCCGGGCCGTTGACGATCTTTTATCATGGTTCATCCTCCCATAATGCAGAGATTCGTTGGTTAGTGCCGGTCATCGAGGAGGTATTAAGGCTCCGTGAAAATACCGTTTTTGAGGTGATTGGCAACACTGAGGTGCGTAAATGGCTGAAGGGATTAAGCCGGGTAAATGTGTTGCAGCCAATGAACTGGTCTTCCTATCAGGCGTTAATCCTACGGGGCGGGCGGGATATCGGCCTGGCTCCACTGCTGGACTCCCCGTTTAATCGGGCGAGATCCCATACAAAATATTTTGATATCACCGCTGCTGGGGCCGCAGGTGTGTTTGCAGATGACCCGGTATATACCTCATATATCGAACACGAATCGAATGGAATGACCATCGCAATGGATAAGTCCGAGTGGGTCTGCGCAATAGTGGATCTGATCGATAACAAAGCTAAGCGCATAGCGCTACATTCAGAGGCCAAATCTCACTGTTTCAGGTTAGGGCAGACATGAGCTGTGTGGGCGTTTTTTCCGGCCAGATATTAAAAATTCCCTATCTGTCTGAGATATTGGATGCTGACGTTGTCCGTGTGGGAGCATTTAATAAACCTGCCTGTGATTATATTGCCGGATGGGGACTGAAACCCACCTCTGCCCAGGCCCGCAGGCATGCCCGCAGGGAGAAACTACCCTATATCAGCCTGGAAGATGGTTTTATCCGTTCGCTTGAACTGGGAGTGGATCGCGTCCCTGCTCACAGCGTAATCGTTGATTATAGTGGAATATATTATGACTCCAGCCGCCCCAGTGATCTGGAGACACTGATTCTCTCAACCGAGTTTGATGAGAGTCTGTTGCAGCGTGCGGCACGGTGTATCGATCTCCTCAGTTATCACCGGTTATCAAAGTATAATCATGCCCCGGATATTCTCCCCGAGCGCACTGGTCAACACACAAGAGTCTTAGTGGTTGACCAGACTGTTGGCGATGCATCTGTAGTTTATGGGGGCGCCGATCCAGATACCTTTATTCGCATGCTGGATACTGCGATTGCAGAACACCCGGAAGCCGAGATCTGTGTAAAGGTTCACCCTGATGTGATTGCGGGCAAAAAAAAGGGTTACCTGCTGAGTGCCGCCCTGACACGAAATTGTGTGGTTCTATCTGAGGATATCTCTCCCTGGGCGTTGTTAGATACAGTGGAGCATGTTTATGTTGTTACCAGTCAGATGGGGTTTGAGGCTCTGTTAGCGGGCAAACAGGTGAGTTGTTTTGGTTTGCCCTTTTATTCTGGCTGGGGGCTGACCAACGATTTTCTCCATTGCGAACGGCGCGGCGTGAGCCGGAGTCTGGAACAGGTTTTTGCAGCGGCTTATCTGCTCTATCCACGTTATATAAACCCCTATACTGGTCAAAGATGTGAATTGGAAGATACGATCTATTTACTCAGTGATCAGAAGCGTCAGCGGGATCGCTATCGGGGCCAATGGCTTGCTGTTGGATTTTCTCAGTGGAAGAAAGGGTTTGTCGGTCGCTTTCTCGGGACATTTGCCCGCACGGCTTTTATTCGCAGGGCGCGTTCGGTCAAGCAACATTTAACGCCATCTACGCGGGTGCTTGCATGGGCCAGCTCATTGAGCACCGAGTTGTCAGGAATCTGTACTTCTGCGGGTATAGAGTTATGGCGGATGGAGGATGGCTTTGTAAGGTCAACAGGGCTTGGGGTCGACAGAGTGAAGCCCCTGTCGCTCGTTTTAGATTCGGTGGGCATCTATTATGATTCATCTGCCCCCAGTGATCTTGAGAATATGCTGAATAGTATGGATGTCAGCCGTTCGTTAACAGAGCGTGCACAACGGGTACGTCAGGCGGTCGTTAAGTTAAAACTGTCAAAATATAATGTGGGCGATACGTTAACGCTGTCTCTTCCAGAAGCCCGGAAGATTATTTTGGTGCCGGGTCAGGTTGAAACTGATGCCTCAATCCTGCGGGGCTCTTCCTCTGTCAAAACCAATCTTGAGCTTCTGCAGAGGGTGCGTAACCGCAATCCTGATGCATATATTATCTATAAGCCCCACCCTGATGTGATTAGCGGTGGTCGCTATGGCGAATTAAAGGCCAGTGCGGCTGCATCCCTGTATGATCTGGAGCTTAAAAATGCATCTATAGCAGACTTGCTGGACAGTGTTGATGAAGTTCACACAATAACCTCGCTGGCCGGGTTTGAAGCCTTGTTACGAGATGTGAAAGTGTTTACATACGGCTTGCCTTTTTATGCGGGCTGGGGACTGACCGAGGACGCCGAGGCTTCAGAACGGCGACAACGTCATCTCACCCTGGACGAGCTGGTGGCGATAACACTAATCGTTTATCCGGTGTACATCGATCCTGTCTCGGGTGATCAGGTGAATATCGAGACTGTTATCCAGATACTTAACCAGAGCAGGAACAGCTGTTCAGATGCAGATATAAAAACCAGACTTTATCGGGTGTTCAGAAATACCTTTCTGAAGTGCTAGTTTGTGATAGCCGTGCATTGTGTTAATTGGAGGCGTGGGTGAAAACGTGTTATGTACATATAGGGATGCCAAAAACCAGCACCTCTCCGATCCTGGATTACCTGAACAACAGGTAATACAGAGTCCAATTAAGGGCTGATTTTTCATATCCGGAATACCCTCTTGTTGAAAGGCTCATCGGAATGATCAGGCCAGAATACTTAATACGGGATGTAAAAGGGGGGAATCCCGAGGATATCGTACTATTGGTACATTCGTTAAAAAATCAGATCTCAGATATGCTCAGGGATCGCGAAAAGCAGCAGAGTTAGTCTGTTTTTAATGCAGACTGCTATGTGTCATCAGTTAAATAACAAAAGACCCATTTATCATGAATATAACACCTGAGGAGTATGACGCCCGTGCGTAACACTGTTAAAACGCCGCAAGTTATCCTCATTACCGGTGCCACTGGCGCAATCGGAGGGGCACTGGCAAACTATTATGCAGAACCGGGTGTTATATTGCATCTTCATGGACGTAATCCGGCAGGACTGGAGCGCGTAGCGCAAGAGTGCAGGGCGGCGGGTGCAGAAGTGATGACTTATCGCAATGACCTTTCTGATACTCGTTCTTTACAGCCATGGCTGGAACAACTTGATAACAAAAGCCCGCTGGATCTTTTTATTGCCTGTGCGGGTATGAATATCAATATAGGTGACGACCTGTCGGGAGAGAAGCCCGCCGAAATGGAAGCGTTACTCGATCTCAATGTAAAAGTGACTCTGCTGATGGCGGGTCAGGTTGCCACGTTGATGCGTCAGCGTGGAACAGGGAAAATCGCCTTGATGAGCTCTCTTGCGGCTTACCATGGGCTACCTGTGACTCCCAGCTATTGCGCAAGTAAAGCGGCAGTTAAAGCCTATGGTGAGGCCTTGCGTGGCGGACTAGCCCCCCTGGGGGTTGGGGTAACGGTTATCATGCCTGGTTATGTTGCGTCTGAAATGTGTTATGAGATGCCGGGGCCCAAGCCATTTCTTTTGCAGCCTGAACAAGCGGCTGAAATAATCGCCAGAGGGTTAATCCGTAATAAAGCCCGGATAACATTCCCCTTTCCATTGAATATCGGTTGCTGGTTTCTTTCAGTGCTGCCATATGCCGTGTCGGGGCGGATCCTGGCGCTGCTTGATTACCACGGAAAATAACGGTGTCGAATCTGTTTACCCTAATGTCCTTTAGTGGACAACTGACCTCTGCCATCGCTGTGGGGCTAAGTGCATCTTTGCTGTTTGAGTTCCTTCTGCTGGTGCCTCGAAGTTCAGTCTGTTTTAAAAGAGGTTTTACGGGCTATTTTGTCCACAGTGCAAGTTGGTTGAGTTTTTTCTTTGTGTGTCTGTTGCTGTTTCAGCGTCCATGGTTTGCCGTTTTATTGACGACTTCATTTCAGTTACTCTTGCTGGCGGTTAACTTTGTTAAATATCGCTCACTCAGAGAGCCCTTTATTCTGCAGGACTTTGAGTATTTTTACGATATGATCAGACACCCACGTCTCTATCTGCCTTTCTTTGGTATCTGGAATGCGATTCTGGGGGCCGCAATGTTTATTGCCCTTGTATATGGCGCATTAATGTTGGAGACGTCGCTTCTGAACGTGGTGGCCCTGAACACCTTTCTAGGCGTAATTAGTGTGTTTTTGGCGCTGTCACTCTGGGCCCTCTATATGGCCGCTGAGAGGTTGCCGTTGCCCACACTGAGACCCGAAGATGACCTGCGTATATACGGTTTGTATGCCAGTTTCTGGGGGTATTTTCTGGCATTCAGGCGGACGCCAAAGCTCTCGCCACATGCCGTTTATGATGCAGCAGTCGGTGTTGAAACCACTAATGACCTGCCCGATCTGGTGGTGGTTCAAAGTGAATCTTTTTTTGACCCACGGGTGAGCTATCCCTCTGTACAGAGCAGTGTTCTGCAGCACTATGACCGGGTGGTGAAACAGTCACTCTCTTTTGGGCAGTTGAAGGTGCCTGCATGGGGGGCAAATACGGTACGTACTGAGAGTTCATTTTTAACCGGTCTGCAGCCAGAGCAGATGGGGATTCATCAGTTTAATCCGTACTGGTATCTGTCACGAAACCACTTACCCAACCTGGTTTCCAGGCTGAAATCGCTGGGATACAAAACTATCTGTATTCATCCCTATCCGGTTGAGTTTTATCGCCGGGATCTGGTGTTTCCTAAGCTCGGTTTTGATCAGTTTATCGATATTGGCGGGTTCAGTGCCGGAGCAAAAGATGGGCAGTATATTAGTGACAGGGCGGTGTCTGAAAAGGTGAAACAGGTGCTTGGTGAGGAGAGAGGCCCCTGTTTTGTATTCACTATTACAATGGAAAACCACGGGCCTCTGCATCTGGAATCGGATGAGGGTATCGATACTACTGCGTTCTATCGGGAGGCACCATCTGCTAAGTCCAGCGACCTGACGGTTTACCTGAGGCATCTCAAAAATGCCGATCAGATGATTGATCAGTTAACGCAATACCTGTCGTCCAGAGCCCGGAAGAGTTATCTGTGCTGGTATGGTGATCATGTGCCGGTGATGGCTGAGGTTTATAAACAGATGGGGGAGCCGGTTGCTGAAACCCCCTATTTTATCTGGTGTAACCAGATTGCAGAACAGCAGGGCGGCAAGCAGGATATAGGCGTCGATCAGTTGTCGGTTGAGCTTTTTGAGCGTACAGTTTTATGCCGCGCTGTAAAAACCGCGATCTCCTGACATTGATAAGCGGTAATTAGTTGCAGTCTGCACCTTCCTGAGGCTCTTGTGCCGGGATCAGTACCTGCTGTGATTCCAGTGGATAGCTTCCAAAGAGTGTTTGCAACGGCGATCTGTTCATCAGTAAGCGCTCGATAGATGAGTCCACACCGATCTCCACGCCTTCGCGGGAATAAAACCCACCATTTATCTGCGTTGTATGGCGAACCACTTTGCGGAAAGAGTGGAACAGGTGCATATCAGGTCGCTCTGTATCGCACCAGAACTGATCAAGGCTGCAACGGGATGTCAGACCGGGGATATTATATACAGGGTCTGCAAGGGCAATTGTTCTGCACTTGTGGATGAGGGAAGATGTGCCCACTGTGCTGTTGACGACGATTGTGCCCTGACAATGATCCAGCAGAGTTGGTAAGTGGCCACTTTCAAGATACACCGTTCTATTACAAATGTTCAGCTCTTTCTCTAATCGCCTGATCAGCTTTCTGTGGTTGGAAAAACCGGTATCCAGTGGGTGGTTCTTAATCACCAGTAAGCTGTTTTCCGGGGCGTGATGGGCGAAAGATGTCAGCGTGTATCTAATGACTTCCGCCATGGAGTCAAACGGGGAATGTGTCTGAATCTGACTGTCACTGTCAAGCTGTAATGGCAGTAAGAAAAATGCCGATTGCTGATCGATCAGTGTCTGAATCGTTTTTTCATCGCGCTTTTCATACCAGGGCATAATTCCGAGCCGGACCGCCCACCCCAATAGTTCAATCCCGGAAATATAGGGGCGGTGAGTTTTATAACCAGGATAGAAGAGGCAATTCAGCAGGCCTGGCAGATGATAACCGATCTCATGCAGGGCCAGCAGAGCCACGGGTGTTCTGACCGGCTTCGTCTCCTCCAAAGGGGGCAGTTCTGCCGCTACCAATCTGTACCAGTCTGAATCCTTTGGTAACGGGGAAAAACCGTTGATGCCATCCTCCTCCAGCGTCAGAAAGTTTGGCCGCAGGTAGCCCTCCTCAAATACGTGCAGTCTGATATCGTGTTTCTTGGCCAGCGCGACAGCGGGGGCGTTTACGGGCCGGGTATCGCCCACCATAATGATATCGGTGATCTGGAGTTCAATCAGTTTGTCTTCAAGCCAGGCGGGGAGTTGAGAAACATCTTTACGGAACTGCAGCGATGGCTTGGCGCGCCAGTAAACGTAATCCCCCATGTTAAAGTTGACACGGTAGACCCTGGCTCCCCTGGCCAGTAATCTGTCCCCCAGTCGGGAAAAGAAGGGGCTGGTGGGACCCTGAAGAAAGATAAAATTGCGATTATCCATCTACATCAATACCGGCTAATTACAGTAACGAGGCTAAAGTATTCAGGGTTGTATCGATCTGCTCCTGAGTGTGTTCACAGGAGAGAAAAAAGCGAAGTCGGGCACTTTTTTCTGGCACTGCAGGGTATAGAATCGGTTGTACATTGATTCCCCGATCAAATAATGCTGAGGATATTCTGGCAGCGTTAACCGAGCTTCCAAGAATGACGGGGATAATCGCAATGCCTCTGCTATCCCCGGTATTGAGCTTCAGCGCTTTGGCCTGGGTAATAAAGTATTCTGAAATTGAGCGTAACCGACGTACGCGATCAGGTTCCCGGGCCATTATTTCGAGGGACTTTATCGCAGCCGCTGCAATTGGAGCCGGAATGCCGACACTATAGAGAAAGCCAGGTGACAGGTGGCGCAGGTTTTCCACCAGCGCAGATTCCCCCGCTATAAATCCACCACAGCCAGAGAGTGTCTTGCTCAGGGTGCCCATCCAGATATCAACATCGGTCGCATCTACATCCGCCAGCTCCCGCAGCCCCTTGCCGGAGTTACCGAGGACACCAAAAGAGTGGGCTTCATCCACCATTAGGAAGACCCGGTGCTGTTGCTTCAGTTGGACTAAGCGTTTCAGATCCGGGAAATCGCCATCCATGCTATAGAGGCCTTCGACAATAATCACCACCCGTTCAAACTGGTGCCGTCTCTCCTTTAGTAAGTGTTCCAGGGCATCCAGATCATTGTGGGGAAAGGACAGCCGCCTGGCGCCGGAAAGCTGAGCGCCAACAATTGAACTGTTATGGATATACTCATCGTGAATGATCAGGTCCTTTGCACCGAACAGATAGCCCAGAGTGGATACATTGGTTGCGTGGCCGCTGACAAATACCACCGCATCATCCACACCGTAAGTTCTGGCCAGGGCATGTTCCAGCTCACGATGAATAGGGCGTTCACCTGAGACGATCCGACTGGCGGATACCGAAGTGCCATATCGCTGCATGGCCTGTGTTGCTGCCTGATTGACTTCAGGGTGGCCAGAAAGGTTGAGATAGTTATAGCTGGCAAAGTTGATCAGCTCATGGCCAGCAATAATTGTGGTTGCCCCGGCCAGACCTTCATGGACTCTGAAGAAGGGGCTCTCCACACCGAGTTGTTCTGCTCCCCGGTTGATTATCTGCATCTGGATATATCCCGGGTGCTGATCAAAGCGGCAAAACTTATCGGGAATCGTTGTTTCTTTTAGTGATACAGCGGGTTTAGCTGCATCCGTTTCAGCCTGCTTCAGTTTTCGTTGCAGCGATTGCTGAATCAGTTTCTGTTTCAGGTCACGGGATAGTTTTTTGGCGACCATATTCAGTGCTTCGTCCGGTTACTGTTGCTTTGTTCGATAGAGGAGACAATTTTATCCGTCATCTGGCTATCGGTTGCACCATGCTGAGCGGCTATTTTTTCCACCTCGGCCTGGGCGGTGTTTTCAGTCGATGGATCTTTACCCTTTACCAGACCGATAATTTTGTCTGCCAGCTGAGAAAGCTTGGGGGTTTCCGTTAGTGCCATAACCGGTACCTGAATACCGATGCGGGACTCCAGTGCGGACATCAGTTCTACACCCATCAGAGAGTCCATGCCCATATCATAGATCGATTTATCAGGACTGATTTTGCTTTCAGGGATCATCAGTATCTCACTGAGCTCATGCACCAGGATTTCAACCACGGCTGCATGGAACTCGGTTTCACTCATCTCCAGCATCATCGCTTCCAGATCAAGCGTATCGTCATCATTCTGTTCTGCTTCACTGGCCGTGAGGGCCAGCTCACGGAACTTATTCTGTTGTGCAGTAGGCAGAAAGCGGCTGAGAGCATGCCAGTCCAGTTCCATAACACCCAGGGACTGCGCATCGGTCAGAATGATCTGTTCCAGTATTGCCAGCCCGGTGTCGGAGTTGAGAGCGTTGCCACCAAGCCGGTTTTGTAATGCATCTTTTACGGTTTCGTTTCTGGCCAGGAAGCCTACATCATCGATCGCACCCCAGCGGACACAGGTGGCTGGCAGCTGTAATGACCGACGCGTTGCCGCCAGGGCTTCAAGCCAGTGATTGGCTCCAACATATGCTGCCTGCCCTGGGTTACCCAGCAACGTCGTGGCAGAGGAGTAGAGTATGAATAGCTCCAGGTCCTGTTCCCGTGTTAGTTCATCGAGGTATTGTGCGCCCCGAAGCTTAGCCGCCATGCTGGTTCTTATATGCTCTGCATCAAGGCTGCGGATAAGGTTGTCATTAATCACCGTTGCTGCATGTACCACGCCTTTGAGCGGTGGCATCTGCTCTCCACATAACCCGATAGCCTGTTGTAATGCCTGTTTATCAGTGACATCACAGGCCTCGGCCCGGACATTAATATCAGCGTCCTGACACTGAGCAATAAACTCAGCAGCCTCTTGTGATGTAGCCCCCCGCCGGCTGAGCAGTAGCAGGTGTTTTGCCCCTTTGGCGACTAACCACTGAGCCGTTTTCAGACCAAAGCCACCCAGGCCACCGGTCACCAGATAGGTTCCCTGAGCATCTAACGTTAATGAGCTGTTGTGCTGTCCGTCTACCGGTATCAGAGTATCGGCGTTGAGGCCCTCCTCATAGGAGACAATAATTTTGCCTATCTGCTTGGCCTGTTGCATATAGCGGAAGGCATCAACCACCTGATGGGCATTGAATTTTGTGTAGGGCAGGGGAAACAGTGTCTCCTGATTGAACAGCTCCAGCATCTCTGTAAATAAACGACTGGTCAGTTCAGGTAGCTCCCGTTGTAGCTGATCGGCATCAATCCCGAAGTAGCTGATATTATTCCTGAACGGTCGCAGGCCAATTTTGGTGTTTTCGTAGAAATCACGCTTCCCCAGTTCCAGAAAACGGCCAAAGGGCTTCAGCACTCTGAAATTTTGTTTGATCGCTTCGCCTGCCAGCGAATTAAGTACCACATCGACGCCTTTACCATCTTCGCTATCCCGCAGAATTTCTTCTGCAAAAGTCAGTGATCGGGAGTTGTAAATTCGTTCAGACGGGATACCCAGCAATTGGAGGAAATCCTGTTTTTCTTGTGAACCAGCCGTCACGTAGATCTCAGCGCCAAGCCATTGGGCCACCTGAATCGACGCTATGCCAACCCCTCCTGCTGCTCCGTGAATCAGCACTTTTTCACCGGGTTGCAAGCGGGCCAGGTGGTGAAGCGCATAATAAACAGTGAGGAACGTTGTCGGAATGGTGGCTGCGCTTTCATAGCTTAGCCCTGCCGGAATCGGCGCGATTGAGTAGCAGGTGGCAATGATACGGTTGCTGAAACACGAGGAACCAAAGCCAACAACTTTGTCGCCTGCGCTGAAATTATCTACGTTGCTACCGGTGCGGATAACACGGCCGGAAAACTCCAGTCCCAGTGTTGCTCCGGCAAAACCATTTTCAATCGCCTCATCGGATAAGAGGCCGAGCGCGTACATGATATCCCTGAAGTTCAGCCCGGTCGCCATGACCTCAATCTCGACCTCATCATCAGTCAGTTCCCTGGCTAGGCGAGCCTGCCACTGCAGATTACGCAACTGACCTGGAAGCTCAAAGCCTAATGAGATCAGGTCAGTATCATGGTCATGAGTTGCCTCAGTGGGTTGCTGTTCCCGGCGCAAACGAGGAGCAAAGTAGCTCCCTTGTTCACTAATGAAGAGTTCATGTTCCGCTGAAGGTGTCTGTAGCTCTGCCAAAAGTGCGTCGCTGGCAGCGGTGCTAATAACCGCAGGCAGGTCGATCAGGCGCACCGGGTTAGCTAACGATTCATTCATCAGCGTGCGGCCAAAGCCCCACAGAGCGGCATCTGCAGGTGGAGCGAGTTGAGGCTCAGTCAGGTACTCCTGATCACAGGGATAGATTGCCCCGGTCCCCTGAGTGATAAGCCAGATTTCAGCCTCGCTTTGTAGTTCCTCCAGCACTTGCAACACTTCGGTTGCCTGGACGCAGCGTAACGTCTGACTGGTCAGAGGGTCGGCGTTGTCTCCAAACTGTTCCAGAAGAATGATTCTGGTGATGGGCGTGTTCATCTGCCCGGCTTCCAACAGCTGCTCTTTCAGGGCGGACTGAGAGCTATGATGCATTATCGTTGTTGGATGCACACTGTTGATAGCGGCAGTCAGCTGTTGCTCTTTCTCGTTGTCGCCGCCAATAATCAGCCACTGGCCTGGTATGTTTTCAGCCCCGTTTTGTGTTGAGCCAGCGTTAGTAAGACTCCCGCTAATCAGGAAGAAACTGCTGTCTCCCGCGGTATCAGACAGTGGTTGGAGCTCACCAATGCCTTGCTGTTCCAGGGTTGTTAACCACTGCTCATCGGATGCCTGAACAGAGTGTTGGTTTAACCACCAGTCCTGATTATAACCAAAGGCAAAATCAAACCAGAAAGATGGCTGTATACCACACACCAGTACGGTCGCTCCTTTCTCCAGTAGCGGTTGTAGCTGTTTTAGCAGCTGTAAGCAGTTTGAGGGCAGATAATCATCAAAAGTGAGCACTGCCAACTGGTATGGCGCAACAGCGTCTGCCTGATCCAGTGTAGATGTATTGGCGAGCGGGTAGCGTTCACGCAGATGATCAGCACTTTCCAATGCTGTCTCGTTGTCACTGGCAAAAGTGTAATCTGAAATATTAAAGTTCAGCTCGGAACAGATGCTATAACCAAAGTGGCATTGTGATGAGGCCGCCTCCAATACTCGTAAGCGCTCGCCTGGCTTCAGGTTGCCCTGCCGCTCTGTAATCACCTCTTTTAATGCTGATGCGACGACCGGGTAGACGGTTTGGCTTAACAGGTCTTTCAGCAGGCGCTGATAACTCTCTCTATTGGGTCTTTCATCTGTTTCGTCACTGGTGCTGGCCTGGCTCTGGTCACCAGGAGGCCTGAAAATATCCCGCAATAAGAGCGATGTTCTTCCTGCTAACTGGATAGCAGAAAAGAAATCGGGGTATTCACGAAGTAAGGTATTCCAGATCAGGTTGCTGCTGATGTCCGGCTCGATAAACTCTGCCGTCAGCGAATACTCATTGTCGTTATACTCCAGCACCCCATATTCGCACGCGGATGTCAGGAGTTGACGGCGAATATTACTCAGCTCCGGAGTTTGCAAATTGAGCGCTTCTACTGCATCAGTATGCAACTCAGAGATATCCTCCATCACCGAATGGACAGCCTCTGCCATGGCATGGGCAATCATACTTTCCAGGAGTGGGGCAACTTCATCATTATAACGGCGAATCTGATGCTGCTGGAGCTGGTAGGCCTTGCCAAGTGCCGTGTTCAGTGGCGATAGCAGTGACTTTGGCTCTGCTGATCTGTTGGCAACAGCGGTCAGATGGTAATTGAGATATGCAATCTCCCTGGCACCGGATTTATAGAGCCGGACCGCTTTAAAGCGAACCCCATCCAGCAGTGCAACTGTGCGCCCCTGGGAGTCGAACAGTTCGATTCTGGTTAACAGGGAGTGAGGTGCTTTACGTAACAGTTTTAAATGGGCCAGGGTTGGAGAGGCGCCTGAATGTCTGCTAATCAGAATTCGATCCGCCCGGGATGGAATAAAGGCGGTGCCGCTATTTGTTGCCAGCTCTTCGGTCAGGAAGTGAATGATTAGCTGAATCGCACTATCCAGGACCCCTGGATGGAGCAGGTACTGACTGGCAGCTGCGCTGATTGATTCAGGTAGCGATAACTCTGCTATCACTTCCGAGTCATTTATCCAGCCCTGCGTTACGGCGCTGAAAGCCGGACCGTACTGAAGCCCGGCCTTTAGCGCTAAGCGCTGGTGCTCGTTGGCATCAAAATCAGGTTCCCGTTGAGGTCGCTCAGGTGATTCAGTCAGAAGTGCCGCCCCGGTGGTCTGATGCACTGCACGGGCTTTACAGTTAAGAGTCCATTGATCGGTAACGGTGTAGCTGCGACTGTTAATGCTGATATCGCCTGATTCCGGGTTGACCCCGGTCTGAACGACCTTGCTTTGACCCTCTTCTAAAATCAATGGCCCGAGAATTTCAAACTCTTCTATCTCAATATGGTCGTGCTGGCGGAAGTGGCTTGCTGCATTCAGAGCCAGTTCAATAAAACCCGCACCGGGATAGACAACACTATCTCCGACTTTATGATCTGCCAGCCAGGGGTGGAGAGCTGTATCAAGCTGGCTTTCCCAACACAGAGGGGCGTGTGGGACAGCTGCACCCAGCAGTGGGTGGACTGAGTAACGGTTCAGTAACTGTAATGATTCGACGGTATTGGTATACCAGTAATCTTCATGCTGCCAGGCGTACAAAGGCAGTTCCAGCCGTTGGCCGCAATGGGGAAACCAGCGGGTCAGACTGATAGCTCCGGCCATAAAAACGTCTGCAATGCATTGTTGCAGCTCTTGCAGCGAGCCATTGTTCCGGGTGATTGTCGGAATAACTCTGGCGGTGATGTTGTGCTGACGAATCTGGTCCTGCTGATAGCTGCGCAGCACAGGGTGGGCGCCAACCTCAACAAAACAGTTGTTTCCCTGGTCAATAAGAGAATCAATTGCCTGCTGAAACAGCACCGGCTGACGGATATTCTGCCACCAGTATTCAGCATTAAGCTGAAGACCATCGAGAAGTGAACCGGTGACAGTGGAAAAATATGGGATCCGGTTTTTTTCTGGTTTTATGTCTGACAGTGAATGCAGCAGTTGCTGTTCAATCGGGTCCATAGATGGACTGTGGAAGGCATAATCCAGGGGTAGCCGGACGTTGAATGTATTATCACCGCTTAGTTGTTGTTCCAGACGTGCAAGTTGATCAGGGTCTCCTGCCAGGGTAACACCTTTGCTGCTGTTAATGCCTGCGAGGTGAATGTCTGAGTATTCTGCTTGTTGCAGGAGCGATAACGTTTCCTCTGCACTCAGAGCCGCGGCAGTCATCGCTCCCTGTCCCTTGGTTGTTCCCTGACACAGGCTGCGGAAGTAGATTACTTTTACGGCGTCTGCCAGGGTGAGTGCGCCACAGGCCCAGGCTGCCGCCACTTCACCGACGCTATGGCCGGTGACAGCCACCGGTGTAATCCCCTGATCGTACAGGTGTCTGGTGATACCTGCCTGGATTGCAAACAGGGCTGGCTGGGCAATCTCAGTATATTGGAAACGATTCTCACCGTTCAGACCATTAATCTCATCAGCCAGAGAGAAATCAGCATAGTGTGAAAATAGTTGATCAATTTCGGCAATGGTTTCGGCAAATACCCGGGAGGATGCCAGTAAAGATTTACCCATGGTTTGCCACTGGCACCCGTTACCAGAGTAGACAAACACTGCACCAGGTGAAGAGATAAGCCCCTTACCTGTGTATATGCCTTCGCTATTCAGGGTTTCGGGTTGCTCTGCAAAACGGTGCAGCTTGCTTGCTGCGTCTTTTGAATCACGGGCGTATAGCAGAAGCGCTTCATCGTAACGCTCTTTCCGCAGATTGTAGTTCCAGGCTATATCGTATAGCGATATAGATTCGTTGCTTTCAATATAGGTTGCCAGACGTTTTGCATTGTCTTGCAGTGCCTGGTCTGTTTTACCACTGACGATTAACGGTAGAGATTCAGTCTCAGTTGTTTTCGTCCGGTCACTAATTGCTACAACTTCATCGCTTTGCAGAATGACGTGGGCGTTCGCGCCCCCGAAACCAAATGAGTTAATGCCGACAGTGATCATGCCATCATGTTTGAGAGGTAATAGCTGATCAACAACCTGAATATTCCATTCATCGAACTTTATTTCAGGGTTGGGCATTTTCATACTGATCGTTGCGGGTACCGCCCGGTGTTTCAGAATCAGTAAAGCTTTAACCAGACTGGCAACCGCTGAGGCTGTTTCGAGGTGCCCCAGATTACTTTTTACCGAACCGATTGGCAGGGGCCGTTGGCGTTTTTTACCGATGGCATTACCGATAGCACGGGTTTCAATCGGATCGCCAACCGGTGTGCCTGTCCCGTGTGCTTCCAGATAGTCTACCTGGTCAGCAGTGATGCCCGCCTTCTGATAAGTGTGTTCCATCAGAGCAGTCTGAGAGTGGCAAGAGGGGATGGTTATGCCTGATTTGCTACCGTCGGTATTAACCGATGAGGCTGCAACGACCGCGTAGATAGTATCGCCATCTGCTTTCGCCTGGTCATAATCTTTTAGCAGAAATACCCCACCGCCTTCAGAACGAACATAGCCGTTGGCTGACTCATCGAAAACTTTACAGCGGCCATCTGGCGACAGCATGGTCGCTTTAGAAAAAATGATAAATCCAAACGGGTGAAGGTGGAGGCTTATTCCCCCCGTCAGGGCGGATGTGACTTCGCCACTGAGGATCGACTGACATGCCTGATGGAAGGCTACCAGAGTTGATGAACATGCCGTATCCATCGAAATGCTTGGCCCTTTCAGGTCAAAGCTGTAGGAGATCCGGTTGGAGGCGATGCTGGAGGTATTGCCCGTTGCGGTTGATGAGTTGATAACACTCAGGTCATCACTCATGCGATATGAATAGTCAAGACTGGAGATGCCAAAGAAAACGCCAGTGTCTGACTTTCTCAGTTCAGATGCTTTGATTCCCGCATGCTCAATCGCTTCGCTGGTCATCTCCATTAGAAACCGCTGTTGCGGGTCCATGACGGCCGCCTCACGGGGCGAAATGCCAAAAAAATCTGCATCGAAACCGGCAATATTGCCTAATGACCCCGCTTTGAACGTGTAACTGCTGCCGGGATGGTTCTTGTCAGGATGAAGAAGAGTGTCAAAAGCCCATCGTTCAGCCTCTACTTCAGTAATAAAGTCTTTTTTATCAACCAGATCCTGCCAGAAGGTATCTGTGGTGGTTTGCGGCAGGCGGAATGAATAACCAATAAGAGCAACACGTTTATCCATGCTTAATAATAACGTCCAGTAGAGCATATCGATGGGCTACCTATTCTAAAGTAAATGTACCCCTGATATAAGAGATAATGAGTTATGTGACTGTCTTTTCTGCAATGGCTAACGAGAGCGTATAGAATTCTGTTACAGTTCTTTCGGGGAATACGTCTGTAGTCTGCGACTCTTCCGATTGGCGGATGTTTAAATATTTACTTCACTGCTTCAGTGGGGTAGTTATCTCCAGTCACCATATTGTGAGTAGAAAAACAGCTATGAATACACCTGAGAACCAGGCTCTGTTTGTCCCGGTTATGGCGCCGAGACCTAACTCCTTCAGTTTATCGCTGTGGAATCTGCCGGCCTTTCGCAGAAACATGCTATCGATCTGGTCAGATAAAGCGTACCAGGCGAGAAAAATGTCATTCCGGCTGTTGAATCAGGACTACATCCTGTGCAACTCGCCGGATACGGTCAGGCGAGTTTTTCTGGATCGACATGATATTTATGATAAGAAAAGCCCTCAGATGCGGCATGCGCTGGAACCGTTGCTCGGAGATGGGTTGTTTGTGAGTGATGGGGCGTTGTGGCAGGAGCGACGTAAAGCGTGCTCGCCACCATTTGAAAGCGTTTATCTGCCCGGGTTTGCCAAAATTATGTCAGGTTCAGCAGTTGAGATGGCAGACCGGTGGGCAGCATTACCGGATGGTTCTACCGTCGATGTCCTCAATGAGATGGCGCGTCTGACAGCGCAGATTATTGGACGTACCGTGTTTGGTGATGATGTCCCGGACCAGGATGCCGCTAAAGTGGTGAGTGGTTTTACCGAGTATCAGCAAACGATCAACCAGATCGATTATGCAGACACCTTTGGATTGCCATTTTTACGCCGGTTAGGAAATCCTTTGCGGCGAAAAAAAGCTGCCAGGGCAACCGCGGAAGTGCATCAGGTCATTGACCAGATTATTGATCGCTTTAAGCGCGGCAGGAAACCAGAGCGGTTGACTCTGCTATCAGCATTATTGGAGGGTGATACTGCTTCCAGTGGTCAGGGGGGCTGCCCTATGAGTGCAGAAGCCGCCAGGAATGAAGCGATAGTAATGTTTATGGCGGGCCACGAAACCACTGCTAATGCGCTGGCATGGACCTGGTATCTGCTGGATGGCTGCGAACGATCGCGCAGCAAAATGTATGCTGAAATTGATCAGGTATTACAGGGGCGAACCCCTACCTTTGAAGATGTGGCAAATCTGCCTTTTACCCGCGCAGTGTTTGAAGAATCTCTTCGTCTTTATCCGCCAGTGCCTCTGTTGAGTCGTCAGGCGCGTAGTGAAGACGAGATTCGAGGAAGTAAAGTCAAGGCCGGAACTATTATGCTGGCGCTGCCCTGGTTGCTGCATCGGCATGAGAAAGAGTGGGATAACCCTAATGCATTCTACCCTGAGCGTTTTATGCCGGGTAACCCTAAGCCCGACAAATTTACCTATATCCCCTTCAGCGTAGGGCACCGGGTCTGTCTGGGGTTACGTTTCGGCCTTACGGAGGGAATTTTGTGCCTGGCTACCCTGGCACAACGTTATCGTCTCAGTCTGCCCGATAAGCATAAAGTGGATATTGAGTGTCGCTTAACGTTACGCCCTAAGGGAGGCTTGCCAATGATTCTGAGCAAAAGGCGGTGATATGGCTGAGAAAGGGTTTTCTTTACAGCAAAAGGCGGAGCTGTTTCTGGCCAGGTTGCTGCGGTTTATGCCTATCGATGTCGCTTCAGACATTGGTGCCTGGCTGGGACGCCGGAGTGCCCGTAAAGCGATTCGGTTGAAGCGTAAATGGGTGGCACGCTTACATCAGAATTTTGAACGTTTAGAGGGGATCCACGATCCACAGGCTCGGGAGGGGAGGATAATTGAGCATATTGAGCATATTGGCCGGGTCTATGCCGAGTATCCGGTTTTGCATAAGATCGCAGCGGAGCGTTTAACCGTTCGGGGAAGTGAACATCTGAGTAATATCAATGGCCCGATTATCTGTGTCAGCGCGCATACCGGGCATTGGGAGCTAATGGCTGAGGTAATGCGCCGTCATGACATTATGGGAGCCGTCTTGTATGACCCTATTCCCGATAAGGCGCGCTTGCAGCAGGCATTGAAAATTCGCAGGTATTTCTGCCCTGAAGATACCGGTAATCGTCACATACCAGCATCTCCGACCGCTGCACGAGAACTGCTCAGCTGGCTGAAATCCGGGCGTGGTTTACTGCTCTATATTGATGAAGAAAAAGATGGACTGGTCTGGTCTCCCGCACTGGGCAGGCAGCTTCCATTTGCCGGTAATCGGGTAATGGCGGCTAAGCTGGCGGTAAAACACGATGTGCCACTGATTCCTATTCATATTCAGCGAAAAAACGGAGCTCATTATGAGGCGGTTATTGAGGCGCCGATTGTGGTGGGTGATACTTCAAGCCGATTGCGCGCGACAGAAGATGTGGCTGCTCAGTTGAATGATGTATTGGAGCGCTGGGTTAAGGAGGATTTAGGTCATTGGTACTGGTTAGCGCAGTTAAATCTGGACAAACCTTTTCCAGGGTAGTGTTCTGAAATAGTAAAGATATGAGTATCGCCGAAGAGCGGTTGGGTAAAATAGCTTTTGCGAAATTCGGTGACAGGAATAGTTGAATGGATCACAGGCAACTGGTTAAAACTCTGGCGCAGCTGGCAACGGATCAGCGGCTCCTTATCGCCACCGCTGAGTCCTGTACCGGGGGCTGGGTGGCGCAGGAATTGACCGCGCAGGCAGGTAGTTCTGACTGGTTTGAATGTGGCTTCGTTACCTATAGTAATGAGGCTAAAACCCGGATGCTGGGTGTCCCTGAGGCGCTGTTTATCAGTGATGGTGCGGTCAGTGAGGCCGTGGTGAAGGCGATGGCTCAGGGGGCTGTGGATAACAGCCGGGCAACGTTGAGTGTGTCAATAAGCGGTGTGGCAGGCCCCGGTGGTGGAACCCCGGAAAAGCCCGTAGGCATGGTATGGATGGCCTGGTATTTCGAAGGGCGTGAGGTGCAAAGTCGCTGTTTCCGGTTTTCGGGTGATCGCCACTCGGTACGTCAATCGGCGGTCAAAGAGGCTTTAAAAGGGCTTATAAAACAACTAACTAAAAACACTGTATAAAAAAACATATTTTTTACTTGCAAACGGAACGCGCTATGTTAATAATGCTGGTCAAACATACAGTATTTTAACTGCGCTGCAGAGATAGGTCATTACAATGGATGCGAACAGACAGAAAGCACTTGATGCTGCCCTGAGTCAGATTGAACGTCAGTTTGGTAAAGGTGCCGTAATGAAGATGGGGGATCATCCCCGGGAAGCGATTCCGGCAATTTCTACCGGCTCATTAGGGCTTGATATTGCACTTGGAATTGGCGGCCTGCCGACTGGCCGGATTGTTGAAATCTATGGTCCTGAATCCTCTGGTAAAACAACACTGACGCTTCAGGTTATCGCTGAAGCTCAGAAGATGGGCAAGACCTGTGCCTTTGTTGATGCTGAGCATGCACTGGATCCGGGGTATGCGGAAAAGCTGGGTGTGAATGTCGATGAGATGCTGGTTTCTCAGCCAGATACCGGTGAGCAGGCGCTGGAGATTACCGATATGCTGGTGCGCTCTAATGCGGTGGATGTGCTGGTGGTGGACTCTGTTGCTGCGCTGACGCCTAAAGCTGAAATTGAGGGCGAGATGGGAGACTCCCATATGGGCCTCCAGGCACGGCTGATGTCTCAGGCACTGCGTAAACTCACCGGTAATGTTAAGAATGCCAATACTCTGGTTATTTTCATTAACCAGATCCGTATGAAAATCGGTGTTATGTTCGGTAGCCCTGAAACCACAACCGGTGGTAATGCCCTGAAGTTCTACGCTTCTGTTCGACTGGATATCCGTCGCATAGGGGCGGTGAAACAGGGTGATGAGATCGTTGGTAACGAAACCCGGGTTAAGGTGGTTAAAAACAAAGTATCGCCGCCATTCCGCGAAGCGGAGTTCCAGATTATGTATGGCGCAGGTATCTACCATATGGGTGAGGTGATCGATCTGGGTGTTAAGCATGGGTTTGTCGATAAGTCCGGTGCCTGGTATGCCTATCAGGGCACCAAAATCGGTCAGGGTAAGGCGAATGCAGCTAAATATCTTGAAGAGCATCCCGAAGTGGCTACCGAGGTGGAGGCGGCAATCCGCGAAAAACTACTGGCCGTTGTGAAGCCAAAGGCGAAAGAGGAAGAAGCTGAAGCTGAGCCGCAGCTGGATCTGTAAAGGTTGTATCAGTTTTAAATAAAGGAGCCGAATGGCTCCTTTTTTGTCCTCGCCAAGCTGCTGTGGCGGTTAACCGCACGCCAAGGTAGTTAAGAGGTTCTTTTTATATGCAACAGTGTAGGCAGGAGTGTTTATGTACCAGACCCAGTCTGAAGCAAAAAATGCGGCTATCGGCTTGCTGGCGCGGCGTGAACACTCGCGCAAAGAACTGCGGGATAAGCTTGCGGGTCGTTGTGAGGAGGTCGATCTTGAGGCTGTTCTTGATGATCTGGCACGCAATGGCTATCAGTCTGATCAGCGTTTTACCGAAAGCTTTATCCGCATGCGGGCAGGGCAGGGGCAGGGCTGGGTAAAGATCCGTTTTGAGCTGCAACGCAAAGGCATCGACAATGAGCTGGTTGCTGCTGTGTCTGAGGCGGCAGAGATCGACTGGTTTGCTCTGGCGCAGGAGATGTACCAGCGTAAATACCGAACCGGGCTGGACCGGTCTGACTATAAGGAGCGGGCAAAACGAATGCGCTTTATGGCACAGCGGGGCTTTACATCGGAACAGATAAGCTATGCTATTGAGTCAGCATCGGAGTGGGAGTGAATACCCGGGCCTGCCATTAGGTTGATCATTAACGTTTCGCATTGAGAAACGCCCCTCCGAAATAAAAAAATTCGTAGATTTAATCGTCTCGTTATATACTACTTCGCCATTTTTATAATGAATTCCATGCCTGTTTCTAAGTTTCTGTTTTGTATCAGAAACAGGTCTGGTGACGGTTAGGTATTAGAGCGACTAAAGCTATGAAAAATATGACAAGTGCTGAGCTGCGTCAGGCCTTCCTGGGATATTTTCAGTCCCAGGGGCATGAAATTGTAGAGAGCAGTTCACTGATTCCCGGGAATGACCCCACCCTGATGTTTACCAATGCGGGGATGGTGCAGTTTAAGGATGTCTTCCTCGGTAGCGAGAAACGCTCATATAGTCGTGCGACGACCAGCCAGCGCTGTGTGCGTGCTGGTGGTAAACATAATGATCTGGATAACGTCGGCTATACAGCCCGCCATCATACCTTTTTCGAGATGCTGGGTAATTTCAGCTTTGGCGATTATTTTAAACGCGACGCAATCCGTTTTGCCTGGTATTTCCTGACTGAAATTCTGGAACTGCCAAAGGAAAAGCTCTGGGTAACCGTGCATATTTCCGATGATGAGGCTGAAAAGATCTGGAAGGATGAGATGGGGATCGATCCAGAGCGGTTTTCCAAGCTGGATGAAGACAATTTCTGGTCGATGGGCGATACCGGTCCCTGCGGTCCTTCAAGTGAGATCTTTTATGATCATGGTGCCGATGTCTGGGGTGGTCCTCCCGGAAGTCCTGAAGAGGATGGTGACCGCTATATCGAGATCTGGAATCTGGTATTTATGCAGTTCAACCGGTCTGCTGACGGGTCTATGGAACCACTGCCCAATCCCTCTATCGATACGGGGATGGGGCTGGAGCGTATTGCTGCAGTGTTGCAGGGCGTTCACTCTAACTATGAGATCGATCTGTTTCAGAATCTGTTGAAAGCGGCGTCTGCTGCTGTTGGCTGTAAAGAGACCGATACCCAGTCGTTGCGGGTTATCGCAGACCATATCCGCTCCTGTGCTTTCCTGATTTGCGATGGAGTCATTCCGTCCAATGAGGGGGCTGGCTATGTGTTGCGTCGGATTATCCGTCGGGCGGTGCGTCATGGTAACAAGCTGGGCGCTACCGGGCCGTTCTTTAACTCGCTGGTGGCTGCGCTGGTAACGGAGATGGGTGATGCCTATCCTGAGCTGAAAGCGAAACAGGCTCAGATTGAACGGGTGTTGCTGAAAGAGGAAGAGCAGTTTGCCAAGACGCTGGATCATGGCCTGCGCCTGCTGGAAGAGGTTATCGAAGATCTGAGCGGCGCAGAGATTCCCGGTGAAACGGTGTTTAAGTTATACGATACATACGGCTTTCCTGTCGACCTGACCGCGGATGTCGCCCGTGAGCATAAATTAACCGTCGATATGGATGGTTTTGATCAGGCGATGGAAGATCAGCGTAATCGTGCTCGTGCGGCGGGTAAGTTTAACGTTGATTACAATGATTCGCTCCGGCTTGATGGTCAGACTGAATTTGTTGGTTATACCCAGCTGAATGGCTCCGCTAAAGTTGTGGCGCTGTTCCGTGATGGTGATTCTGTTGACCAACTGGCTGCCGGTGATAAAGGCATGGTGGTGTTAGATCAGACGCCTTTCTATGGTGAATCCGGTGGACAGGTGGGTGATCGGGGTGTGCTAACCGCGAATGGCACTGAGTTCCGGGTTGATGACTGCACTAAAGAATCAAAGAATCACCTGCATCATGGTGTGCTCGTCAGTGGCAGCCTTAACGTAGGTGATGTGATTGAGCCTCAGGTTGATAGCGCTAAGCGCCGTGCCACGGCCGTTAACCATTCGGCAACGCATATTCTGCATGAAGCTCTGCGCCGGGTTCTTGGTGAGCATGTGCAACAGAAAGGTTCGCTCTGTGATGCTGACCGGTTGCGTTTCGACTTTTCGCATTTTGAGGCTGTTAAACCGGAAGAGATTCAGCAGATTGAACAGATCTGTAATGAGCAGATTCGTCTCAACTCCGAAGTGCAGACGCAGATTATGGACCTTGAGGCTGCCAGACAGACCGGTGCTGCTGCGTTGTTCGGTGAAAAGTATGAAGATACTGTCCGGGTTCTGACCATGGGCGAAGGCTTTTCAGTCGAACTGTGCGGTGGAACACACGCTCAGCGTACGGGAGATATCGCGCTGCTTAAAATTGTTTCCGAGGGCGGCATTGCGGCGGGTGTACGCCGTATCGAAGCAGTGACAGGGGCGAAAGCGCTGGAGTATATCGATCAGTCGGCGGTGCAGCTGGAAGCGAAGCTGCAGGAGCAGATCAGCAAGAGCCGGCAGCTGGAAAAAGAGCTTGAGCAGATGAAAACCAGTCTGGCTGCTGCCAAAGGCGCAGATCTGCTGAGTAACGCCATCGATGTTAATGGTGTGAAGGTATTGGCTGAGCAGTTGGACGGTGTTGATCCAAAAGCACTGCGTGACACCATTGATCAGCTGAAGAATAAGCTTGGTAGTGGTGTTGTGGTTCTGGCAGCAGTAGCCGATGGTAAGGTAAGTCTGGCTGCTGGTGTTACTAAGGATCTGACTGGTCAGGTTAAAGCAGGTGATCTGGTGCGTACGCTGACCGCCCGTCTGGGGGGTAAAGGGGGCGGTCGTCCTGATTTCGCTCAGGGCGGAGGTACCGATGTTAGCGCTCTGCCAGCGGCACTGGCTGAAGTACGACAACTGATTGAACAAAGCTTTAATGACGGCTTGTAATAAACGCATGTAATAACTGAAGCTGAAAGGCTGATGAAGGGAACAGATAAGTATGGCCCTATATGTACAGAAATATGGTGGAACCTCTGTCGGTAGCGTTGATCGAATTCAGGGTGTAGCTGATAAGGTTAAGGGGTTCCGTGACGCTGGGCATGATATCGTGGTGGTTGTGTCCGCCATGAGCGGTGAAACAAACCGTCTGATTGCTCTGGCGAAAGAGATGCAGGATCAGCCAAGTCCCCGTGAGATGGATGTACTGGTCTCAACGGGGGAGCAGGTTACCATTGCGCTGCTGTGTATGGCGCTTGAGGCGCGTGGCGTCAGTGCGCGTTCTTATACCGGTGGCCAGGTGAAAATTCTGACTGATGATGTGCATATGAAAGCACGGATTCAGGATATTGAAGTTGAGCGCATGCGTGCCGACCTTAAACAGGGGCGGGTTGTGGTTGTGGCGGGTTTTCAGGGTGTGGATCCTGATGGCAATATCACCACACTGGGTCGTGGAGGCTCTGACACCACCGGTGTTGCGCTTGCTGCTGCTCTGAAGGCTGACGAGTGTCAGATCTATACGGATGTCGATGGCGTATACACCACAGACCCACGGGTTGTGGAAGGCGCACAACGTATGGATAAGATTACTTTTGAGGAGATGCTGGAAATGGCCAGTCTCGGTTCAAAAGTACTGCAGATTCGCTCGGTCGAGTTTGCGGGTAAATATAATGTGCCGCTGAGGGTTCTGCATAGTTTTCAGGACGGTCCTGGTACACTTATTACAACAGAGGAAGACGATACAGTGGAAAAACCGGTCATCTCAGGTATTGCATTTAACCGCGATGAAGCAAAACTGACAGTTCTGGGCGTGCCAGATATTCCCGGTGTCGCTTCTCGTATTTTGGGGCCGATCAGTCGCGCTAATATTGAAGTTGATATGATTCTTCAGAACATCGCTGCTGATAACTCTACTGACTTCACGTTTACCGTGCACCGGAATGACTTTGCTGCTGCGCAGGAAATTCTGCAAAAGATCAAAGAAGAACTGGGGGCTCGGGAGATCGTAGGTAATAATAAAATTGCCAAGGTATCCATTGTTGGTGTGGGTATGCGATCTCATGCTGGTGTTGCTAGCAAGATGTTTGATACATTGGCGGGCGACAACATTAATATTCAGATGATATCGACATCTGAAATTAAGGTTTCTGTTGTGATTGCAGAGAAGTACCTTGAGTTGGCTGTGCGCGGTTTGCACTCAGCTTTCGATCTGGACGCGGCTGATACAGTTAGCGAATAAACTTATCATCAGTGGTCTATAGTTAGACCATTGATGGACAATTATAATGTTTAACGCAAGGTCACCCTGCGGCAGCCCGTTGTTACGCTATAATGCAAACAGGAGAGGTCAGGTCTGTAGTACTTGTCTGTTAAATAAGGAGATTTTTCTATGCTTATTCTTACTCGCCGAGTTGGTGAAACCTTGATGGTTGGAGATGACGTTACCGTTACGGTATTGGGCGTCAAAGGAAACCAGGTACGTATTGGTGTTAACGCGCCTAAAGATGTATCTGTCCATCGTGAAGAGATCTATCAGCGTATTCAGAAAGAAAAAGAGCAGGATAGCGAATAATTTTTCTTTTCTGGTTTTTATGCTTTTCTTTTGAAAATCAGTATTGTACTATACGCGCCGTTGTTTAGGTGAGCTGGCCGAGTGGCTGAAGGCGCGCCCCTGCTAAGGGCGTATAGGGGAAACTCTATCGAGGGTTCGAATCCCTCGCTCACCGCCATTTAGCGCCCGTAGCTCAGCTGGATAGAGTACCTGGCTACGAACCAGGCGGTCGCACGTTCGAATCGTGCCGGGCGCGCCACTTTCAAGGGATTATTTAATAATCGCTCAAAAGTGTTTAAATAATGGCGGAGACAACATTTTTTGGGTTAAGCGCCCGTAGCTCAGCTGGATAGAGTACCTGGCTACGAACCAGGCGGTCGCACGTTCGAATCGTGCCGGGCGCGCCACCCCATCAAATATCCCGTTCTGTTTTTCCTGCTTTATTTTTTTCCTGTACGCGCCCGTAGCTCAGCTGGATAGAGTACCTGGCTACGAACCAGGCGGTCGCACGTTCGAATCGTGCCGGGCGCGCCACTTTTTCTACTCCCTCCTGACAGGGCTCTTCTTTGAAGTAATATTCCGGAGTTGCCATATCATATGGCAGAGACGCTGATGGCTTAAATCTGCATACCTGACAAGCGGCCTCCTGATAATTGTATGAATTTTGTCCCCTCTTCGCGGCAATGTATAATAGCCGGCCTTTTAACCCTGTGCAGAAGTCAAACATGAAATTTATCGTCAAGCTGTTCCCTGAAATCACTATCAAGAGTAAGCCCGTGCGTAAGCGCTTTATCCAGCGCCTGCAATCTAACCTGCAGGTGACGCTCAAGCGCATTGATAATGATATTAAGGTGCGGGGCTTGTGGGACCGGGTTGAGGTGGAACTTCCCTCCGCAGACCGTGAGCTGAGGGCTCGGGCGGTGGAGTTGATGTGCTGTACGCCGGGCATTCAGCATATCCTCGAGGTGGATCAGTATCCGCTGGGCACGTTTGAAGAGGTTTTTCAGATCACCAGAGAGGTGTACGCAGAGCAGGTCAAAGGGAAAACCTTTGTCGTGCGTATCAAACGGGGTGGCAGGCATGAGTTTAAATCCACCGATCTTGAACGATATATCGGTGGCGGCTTATTAGAGCATTGCGAAACCCGGGGGGTCGATCTGCATAACCCTGAGGTGACTGTTAAACTTGAGATCCGTGATCAGCAGCTGTTTCTGATATCACATCAGCACAAAGGGCTGGGAGGCTACCCGCTGGGCACGCAGGAGGATGTTATATCGCTTATCTCCGGAGGTTTTGATTCGGTTGTGGCCAGCTATATGACGATGCGCCGGGGGAGTAAAACCCATTTTCTGTTTTTTAATCTCGGTGGGCGGGCGCATGAGATCGGCGTGAAGCAGATTGCACTTTATCTGTGGCAGCGATATGGCAGTGCGGCCCGGGTTAAGTTTATTTCAGTGCCTTTCGATGAGGTGGTGGGAGAGATTTTGCAGAATGTGCATCACACCCATATGGGGGTGATTCTGAAACGGATGATGATGAGGGCAGCGGAGAAAGTTGCCGACCGTATGAAGCTGCCGGCGTTTGTGACCGGCGAAAGCATTGCTCAGGTGTCAAGCCAGACACTGATCAATCTGCAGGTGATCGATTCTGTCACTTCTAAGTTAATCGTGCGTCCGCTGGTGACTATGGATAAGCAGGATATTATCGATATCACTAAAGAGATCGGGGCTTATGATTTTGCCAAGAATATTCCCGAGTATTGCGGTGTGATCTCTGATCGTCCGACAACTAATGCAAAACTGGAGCGAATCGAGGAGGAGGAAGCTAACTTCGATTTTGATGTTCTGGCACAGGCACTGGAGAATACTCAGGTGATCTTCATCGATAAGATTGTTGAGGATATTAATATCCATACAACTATTGAGGCATTGACCCGGGTGGGCGAGAATCAGATGATTATTGATATCCGCCACAGTCGGGAACAGGAGCGTAAACCCCTTAATATGCCTAAGGCTGAAGTGTTGGCGATCCCGTTTTTTGATCTTGAAACAAAATTTCAGGAACTGGATCAGGCCAAGGAATACCTGTTGTATTGTGATAAAGGGGTTATGAGTCAGATGCATGCTCAGAACCTGCAGGATAAGGGGTTTGGTAACGTAAAAGTGTATCGTCCTGAGGTGTAAACCGGGCGGTAAAAACGTTGTTAGTTAAGATCGTAAGTTGACGTATTTTCGCTGTTTTTTGTAGTTTATTTACAGAAGTTTGCGGCACTTTTTATGCATTAATTATATTGTAACCAGTTGCCTGAAAGGTTTATTTCAGGTTTAATTGTTCACCATTTATTAACTGTTCATCTGTTCTGTTGCAGCCGGAATCGACCTTTCGGGGGAGAAACTGCGGCCACAAGCCGGCAACAGACTTATGGGTTTCGTACAAAGAAGGAGCACCCGTTAGATGGATAATCTAATGTCAGAAGGCCTCAGTTTAATGGTCTTTGGTATGGGATTCGTTTTCGTATTCCTGACCCTGTTGGTTTTTGCTACCGGCATTATGTCGAAGCTGATTGCGAAGGTGGCCCCCGAGGCACCGGTGCCAGCCAAGTCAGCGCCAGTCGTTGCTGTTGCAGCGCCTGCTGGCGATGATGAACTGGTTGCAGTGATGACTGCCGCAGTACATCAGTTCCGAAAGGACTGACCCGGTAGCTGAATTCAAGAATAAACATTAAAGAGCATTAATCGACAAAAGGCCTATACCCATGTCTGATAAAAAACCTCTTGGCATTACCGATGTCGTATTACGGGACGCGCATCAGTCGCTGTTTGCTACCCGTATGCGCATCGACGATATGCTGCCAATCGCTGAGAAACTGGATAAAGTCGGTTTCTGGTCCCTGGAAAGCTGGGGCGGAGCGACGTTTGACTCATGTATCCGCTATATTGGCGAAGATCCATGGGACCGTATCCGTGAACTGAAAAAAGCGATGCCTAACACCAAGCAGCAGATGTTGCTGCGAGGCCAGAACCTGCTGGGCTACCGTCACTATGCTGATGATGTGGTTAGCAAGTTTGTTGAGCGAGCCGCGACCAACGGTGTTGATGTTTTCCGTATTTTTGATGCGATGAATGATCCCCGTAACCTGGAAACTGCGATCAAAGCGGTTAAAGCGACCGGTAAGCATGCACAGGGCACCATCTCGTTTACCAAGAGTGTGGTACACACCAACGATATGTGGGTTGAGTACGCCAAGACACTGGAAGATATGGGGGCAGAATCGATCGCGATTAAGGATATGTCCGGTATCCTGACGCCTTACGATGCCTTTGATCTGGTTTCCCGTCTGAAAGCTCAGACTGATCTGGAGGTGCAACTGCACGCTCACGCAACGTCAGGGCTGTCTGATATGACCATCCTGAAAGCGGTTGAAGCGGGCATTGACCGTGTTGATACCGCTATCTCCTCTATGTCCATGACTTACGGTCACACGGCGACAGAATCTGTCGTTGCTGCTCTGGCGGGCACTGACCGTGATACCGGTCTGGATCTGTTGCAACTGGAGGAGATTGCAGCTTACTTCCGTGAAGTGCGGAAGAAGTATGCCCGTTTTGAAGGCTCACTACGTGGTACTGATTCCCGTATTCTGGTAGCCCAGGTTCCGGGCGGTATGCTGACCAACATGGAAAGCCAGCTGCGTGAGCAGGGTGCTGCCGATAAGTTTGATGAAGTGCTGGCTGAGATTCCACGGGTACGTGAAGACCTGGGTCTGATACCGCTGGTGACTCCAACCTCACAGATTGTTGGTACGCAGGCTGTTATCAACGTCCTGATGGGCGAACGCTACAAGACAATCTCTAAAGAGGTTCAGGGTGTTCTGAAAGGTGAGTATGGCGCAGCTCCTGCACCTTATAACGCTGACCTCCAGGCACGGGTGCTGGATGGCGGTGAAGCAATTACCTGTCGCCCTGCTGATCTGCTTCAACCAGAGATGGAAAAGCTGATTGGCGAACTGAAAGCTCTGGCTGCAGAAAAAGGCATCAGCCTGGCGGCTGGTGAGAACGAGATTGATGATGTTCTGACCTACGCGCTGTTCCCTCAGATCGGTCTGAAATTCCTTGAAAATCGCGGTAACCCTGACGCATTTGAACCCGCACCTACATTAGAGGACGCCCAAGCAATGGCTGCACCTAAGAATACTGGTCCACAGACTTACACTATCAATGTTAACGGTCATAACTACGTTGTTCAGGTTTCAGAGGGTGGTGAAATCACTGCGGCTGCTCCCGCAGCAGCGCCAGCGGCTGCACCTGCTGCATCCGGTCCTGCTGAGTCTGTTCCAGCTCCGCTGGCAGGTAACATCTGGAAAGTTGTTGTATCGGCAGGCCAGACTGTTCAGGAAGGTGACGTTCTGGTTATTCTGGAAGCGATGAAGATGGAAACAGAGATCCGTGCGGCTCGTGCCGGTACTGTTTCCAGCATCGATGTTAAAGAAGGTGATACAGTTCAGGTTGGTGACAGCCTGCTGACTCTGGCGTAAGGGCAGATCTAAATGGATAAGCTAATGGACCTCTGGCACGCGTCAGGGGTATACAATATCACGGGTGGGCAGGCCTTTATGATCCTGATTGGCCTCCTGCTTCTGTTTCTTGCTATTCGTAAGAACTTTGAGCCCCTGCTGCTGGTGCCGATCGGTTTTGGTGGCATTCTCGCCAACATCCCTGAAGCAGGCCTGGCGATGTCAGCCGTTGAAAACGCCATCCATCTGGGCGGCCCTGAGATGCTCAGCAATCTGGCTGCAGCGCTGCATATCAGCAGCACTGAGCCTGAGGCACTGAAGCATGCCTATCATCTGGCTGACAGCGCGTCCCATACGGCTGCTGTTTATGCTGCCAATGATCATGGCTTTAACAACGGTATGTTGTATAACTTCTATCTCGTTGCGATTGCCTCCGGTGCTGCGCCGTTGATCATCTTCATGGGGGTTGGCGCGATGACTGATTTCGGTCCGCTGCTGGCAAACCCTAAAACCCTGTTCCTGGGGGCTGCAGCTCAGTTTGGTATCTTTGCTACCATTATGGGCGCAGTGGGTCTGACGACTCTGGGACTGATGGACTTTACTATTCAGGATGCCGCAGCTATTGGTATCATTGGTGGTGCTGATGGCCCCACGGCGATCTATGTCGCCTCACTGCTGGCTCCGGACCTCTTAGGTGCGATTGCGGTGGCTGCATACTCCTATATGGCACTGGTACCTCTGATTCAGCCGCCGATTATGCGGGCGCTGACGACCGAAGCTGAACGTAAGATCTCTATGGTTCAGTTGCGTCATGTACCGAAGACCGAAAAGATCATGTTCCCGATCGTGTTGCTGATTCTGGTGGCCTTGCTGCTACCTGATGCCGCACCACTGCTGGGTATGTTCTGTTTCGGTAACCTGATGCGTGAGTGTGGTGTTGTTGACCGCCTGAGTGATACTGCTCAGAATGCGCTGATCAACATCGTTACCATCTTCCTTGGCCTGTCTGTTGGATCTAAATTGTCGGCAGATAAGTTCCTGGATATTCAGACGCTGGGAATTCTGGTGCTGGGCGTAATCGCATTTGGTATCGGTACTGCCTGTGGTGTACTGATGGCTAAGGTTATGAATAAGATGGCGGGTGGTAATGCAATCAACCCGCTGATCGGTTCAGCCGGTGTGTCCGCTGTACCAATGGCAGCCCGGGTATCCAATAAGCTGGGTCTGGAGTCAAACTCCCAGAACTTCCTGCTGATGCATGCCATGGGGCCCAACGTAGCCGGTGTAATCGGCTCCGCGGTTGCTGCCGGTGTGATGATCAAGTTCGTTGGTTAAATCTACGATGTTAAAAAAAACCGCCTTCGGGCGGTTTTTTTGTTTTCGCTTTTTCTGGCAAGTCACGAAGGGACGTCTCGCCACTAGCAAGTCGCGCTGCGACGTTCTGCTTTTATTAATACCCCGCCATCACTTCCAGGTGAGCCTGTACACTGAATGCTAAAGACACTGGATTATAACCGCCTTCCAGTACAGAAACGATGCGACCGCCGCAGGTGGTGCGAGCCGCGTCCATCAGTAGCTGGGTTGCCCAGCGGTAATCTTCTTCTGTGAGATTCAGGTCGGCCATAGGGTCTTCGTGGTGCGCGTCAAAACCCGCCGAGATAAAGATAATATCGGGTTTATGATTCTGGATGGCAGGTAACCAGCGTTTTTCTAATTGCTCCCGGAAGACAGACGCGCGGGTGTGGGCTTCAATCGGGCAGTTGACAATATTATCCCGCTGAATATCACTGTAGCGTTCCGGGTAATAGGGGTGTTGAAAGGTTGAACACACCAATACCTCGGGCTTGTCTTTAAAGATATCGACTGTGCCATTACAGTGATGTACGTCAAAATCAACAATGGCTACCCGGTCAACTGCAGGTTGTTGCAACGCATGCATAGCACCAATGGCGACGTTATTAAAAAAACAGAACCCCATTGCAGCATTATGTTCAGCATGGTGGCCTGGGGGGCGCACAGCGCAAAACGCGTTACTGACTTTCTCTGCTAACACCTGATTGGTCGCCAGAATAGCAGAGCCTGCAGCAAGGCTGGCGGCATGGAGTGAATCAGGACAGAGAGCAGTATCCTCATCGGCATAGAAAACTCCTTCTTCCGGAAGCTTCATTTCCAGTCGCTTTTGATGCAGATTAGCGTGAGCCAGCTGGACCTGCTCAGGGGTGACGTGCACCGACTCCATCTGTTTAAGATGCTCAATCAGTCCTGTTTTTTGCAGCACTTTCTGAATTGCCAGAAGTCGGATCGGGCTTTCGGGATGTTCCGGCCCCATATTGTGCAGGGTGCAGTCGTGATGAGTAATAAATGCGGTAGTCATAGCAGATCTGATTCTTTTATTTGTAATTAAGTCTACTGGAATATCATTGCGGCAGCGCTTAGTCAAAAGTTGTAGGGATTAACCGTTTAGCAAAACAGCTTAATAGTGAGACTGTTGACATGGATCATTATCTATTTTGTCAGATGACTATACTATGGTTCTCACAGCATAGAACTGTATTTAGCACCGGGCGTTTCACCCTACATCCGGTGCTTTTTTTTGCCTGAAAAAAACTGATCCCCTTTTTGAGATGTTTTTTCTTTCTCCCCGGAGGTGTGGCTCTTATACTTGATTGAACTGAGTTATTGAGAATAAGGCTGGCCTGTGACCGTTGTGCGCAACAATCCCGTTGATATACAGATCGATTATTCAGACAAGCATGTTCTGTTAATCGACAGCAGTGGGAATATGCGCGCTACTATCTATTACATGCTGCGGGAGCTAGGCATCAGCAATGTTAAAGCCGTCACAATCAATGACAAGGTTATCCCGTTAATCGCACAAAACGATTTTGATGTCATCCTGTTAGGACATAATGCCAGTGACAGCGTTACCGGGATTCAGATTCTTGAGGAGGCCCGCTTCCGAGGCTATATCAAACCCAGTGCTGCCTGGATCTGTATGACCAGTGATTCCTCGCAAGAAGTGATTCTGCATGCCATTGATAGTCAGCCGGATGATCTGATATCAAAGCCCTTTTCTATTGAAGAGCTGAAATATCGTCTCGACCATATCATCCGGCGCAAGCTGGCACTGCGTCCGGTAGATCTGGCGATAGAGTCTGGTGCGTATTATCAGGCGTTACAAATCTGTGAGGCTCTGATCGATCGTCAGCATCCGGAATATACTCATCTGCAAAAAGTCAGAGGAACGTTGCTGCTGGACCTGGGTGAGTATGATAAAGCCCGTGAGCTGCTGGATGGAATCTATTGGGAAACCCGGGATAAGGAGGCGGGCCTCTACCTTTGCCGGGCATATGTCGGTCTGGACGATCTGGCGGCAGCAGAGCAGCTGCTGCAGGAGCTGATTTCTGATAATCCACTGCTGATCGCTGCGTATGATCTGTTGGCAAAAGTGCATGAACAGATGGGGGATCTTATCCAGGCCCGGGAAACCCTGAAGGAGGCAACTACCCGGGCACCTCTGGGTATACCGCGGCAGATGGAGCTGGGACGTGTCGCGGTGCAGACACAGGAGATGGATCTGGCAAAAGGAGCATACCGACGCTCAATCGCCCTCGGTAAGCACAGCTGTTATCACTCGGCAGAGCCCTATCTTAAACTGGCAAATCTGCGGCGGATGGAGGTTAAAGCCAGTGACAATGTGACCCGGGAGCAGATAGAGCGCGAGATAGATGGTTTGCTGGTCAGTGCCCGGAAACAGTTTTCATCAGACCGCGCAGCTGAAGTCCGTGCTTTTCTTATCCGCAGCCAATTAGCTGAAGATCTGGGTGAAAACAGTGATAAGGAACGTTTTCTCAGAGATGCTAAGCTGGTCAACCGGGAGTTGGAGAGCCCGCTTGATATCGATCGTGAGCTGCTGGTGATGTCCGGTGAAGCCTTGCCTGTGCTGGAAAAATCTCAGCAGGTGTCTGCAAATAAAGAAAGAGAGACTAAGGCTAAGCAGCTTAATCCGGATATGAGTGATAAGGCTAACCGGTTGGGAATCAAACACTATCTCTCGGGCAAATTCGGTCTGGCGATTAAGTCTTTCGGTGCCGCCGTCGATTTTGATTTTAATAACCAGTCTGCAGTGCTTAATCTCGCCCAGCTGTTTCTCGAAACCGCCCGCGATGACAAAGAGCGTCGTGAAGGTCGCTTAAAAATGGTTGATCGCTATCTGAATCTGGTCGAGCGGGCATCACTGAAGCCGGAATTAAATAATAAAAAGCTGCTATTGAAACGATATCGCTCAATGCCGCTGGATGAGTTGCCGCCATCCTCACTGGGGCCTTTATTGAAGTAAAGGGCGTTACGGTGGCTGCATCCTTCAGAAACGCAGAGACATTGCTGGTTGTTCTCCTGCACGGGTATAGTCTGCTCCCGCTTCATCGTGAGTCATTGTCTGAACCAGCTCAGCCTGATGGATGCCGGCATCTCTACAGATGTTGTAGGCCTGCTCCAGGCACTTACAGGTGACAACGTCTCCACCCCGGCGCAGAAGTTCTCTGTGCACAGCTTTATCTTTGATGTAAGACAGTTCGATAACAATGGGACTGCAGCCTGATTCAATAAATTTAACAGCGGTAATTAGTTTCGATTGGGCGTACGTTTGCATCTGAGAGATCTGCATAAGAGGCTCCTTTTTTAGACGCTGTACGCACCCGGTATCGGGCTGGATCAGTCAGATAACAATTTCACTTCAGTCGTTCTGAGTCGCTATTTTTTTGAGTAGAGGATTGTTCCTCAAGACACTTTATTTTATAGGTAATCTGGCGTCGGGAGATCCCCAGCAGTCTGGCTGCCTGAGTCATATTACCTTTGGTTTTTTCCATGGCTGCTTTAATCAGTCGCCCTTCAAACTCCTTCAACGGCAGGTTTTCTTCGAGTAAATGTTCATAGATATCCCCCGCCGGGGATACTTGATATTCGGTTGGCAGTGCTTCAGTCCGTTGCGAATTCGATCCGGTAACCACGTGCTGACGTTCAATTGTCCCGTGATCAGGTGCCAGCAGAACCGCTCTTTCAATAATATTCTGTAGTTCGCGGATATTGCCCGGCCAGTCATAGTCCATTAGTGCCTGCAAGGCAGACTCGCTGATCGCTTCAATTGATTTGCTATACAACGGGGCATATTTTCCAACCATGGAACGGGCTAATAGCGGAATGTCTGACTTTCTCGATCTGAGCGGTGGAATCTCTACCGGGTAGGTGGCAATCCGATAATAGAGATCTGAACGGAAGCGTCCCTGATCAATCGCTTCGTGCAGGTTCATATTAGTCGCAGCAATCAGCCTGACATCCACTTTAATGGTTTTGTTATCACCCAGACGTTCCAGTTCACCAGACTGCAGCACCCTTAACAGTTTAACCTGAGCAGACAGAGAGAGTTCGCCCAGCTCATCAAGAAACAGTGTGCCGCCATTTGCTGATTCGAAGCGACCGGGCCGGGAAGCATTGGCGCCGGTATAGGCGCCACTTTTTACCCCAAAAAGTTCGGCTTCGATCAGGTCATTTGGGATTGCACCGCAGTTGATAGCGATAAACGCTTTGTCTGATCGCCCACTGTTCTGATGCAGCCAGCGGGCAAACAGCTCTTTACCCACTCCGGTTTCACCCAGTAGAAGGACGTTGATCGGACTGTTGGCGGCTTGATTTAGCAGAGTAAACGCTTTGACAAACTCAGGTGACTGGCCAATTAGCTCACCCTGTTCGGGTTGTTTGGCTGATGGAGCCCCCCTTAGTGAGTTCAGTTCTGACTCGATTGAGCGAAACTGCTGTTTCACCGGGTCCTGCTTAAAGTAATCGATATAATCGTCGTCTCCCCAGGCTTCGACCGGTTTGCCAACGAGTACGCATTTGCTATCGCCTTTGGCGACACACTCTACCTCTTTAAAAACGATATAGCGTTTGAAGAACATTGAAGAGTAGCCGGAGGCATAGCCGACCAGAATCCAGCAAACGGGATCATGGGTTCGACCCGAGGTCTCCAGCTGTATGGCTGCTTCGATAGAGTTCAGACAGTGCACTTTGCCGTAGAAGCTACCTTTTTCCCAGTCTACCTCCGATTCGGTGATAGTCGATTTAACAAACCCTTCCAGGCCGTGCAGCGCAGGGCCGATATCGAACACATCGTAGTTGTCATCGGTACCATACAGCTTTAGCGCCAATTCAGCGTCCTGTTGCCCTGCAGTGAATCCCATGCGAACCAGAATGCTCTGTGCCTGTTTGGGATCGAGGCTATCGAACAGGCTTTTACGGATCTCCTCAAGCACCTGACTATGAAATAGTAGCATACGATTCTTATCCAGCCATATCTGGCCATCATCGCTTTCAAACCGCAGCTTTTCATGGATTTTAAAGTGTTCTAACAGCTCTTGATTTTGCATTTTGTTGTTATTTTTTTGTCGTTTGGGATGCTTTATCTAACAGGTTAACCATCATGAACGGAGTTCGTCTAGTGGTTTTTTGGTTAAAGCCGCTTTTCCAGTTGCGACTTTTTTGTCCGTTCAAAAATGTACGATTTATATTTTATGTTCATAAATGAACGTTGCTCGTAGGTCATTATGTACATTTATGAACAGTATGTTATTGCTTAAAATTATCTTGCCTGAAATAACCTATTGTTTTTTAAGTGAAAAAATTAGAGTGGTCTGAAGTGTGCTGTATACACCTTACGGAACATCAAAATAATAAATTTAAAAACAGGAGTTTTGTTATGGCAATGACCGGTGTATTGAGACCTGGACATGTCCAGATCCGGGTGTTTGATCTGGAAGAGAGTGCGCGCTTCTATCGTGATGTAATGGGGCTGGTTGAAACCGGTCGTGATGATCAGGGTCGGGTGTATTTCAAGTGTTGGGATGAACGGGATCATAACAGTTACATCATCCGTCAGGCTGAAGAAGCAGGAATAGATTTCTTCGGTTTTAAAGTGCTCAATGCCGCAACGCTGGATAAGCTGGAAGCGGATCTGAATGAATATGGTATTGCAACCACCCGTATGCCTGCCGGGGATATGCTGGAAACCGGTGAGCGGGTTCGCTTTACTTTGCCAACCGGTCATGTGATGGAGCTGTATGCTGAGAAGAGCGCCGTCGGTAATGGCCTGACCAATGCCAATCCGGGGCCCTGGAATGAGGCCAGTGAACATGGTATTGCGCCGGTTCGACTGGACCACATGTTGTTGTACGGACCGAATGTGGCCGCTAACAAAAAGATCTTCGAAGAGATTCTGGGTTTCTTCCTGGTAGAGCGGGTATTGGCTGAGGATGGTGAGTTTGAAGCCGCGCTGTGGCTGTCCTGTTCCCACAAAGTCCACGATATCGCTTTTGTTGAACACCCGGAGCCTGGCAAGTTGCACCACTGTTCGTTTCTGATGGAGAGCTGGGAGAAAGTGCTGCGTGCCGGTGATATTATGTCGATGAATGAGGTGTCCGTGGATATTGGCCCAACTCGTCATGGCATTACCCGCGGCTGCACTATCTATGCCTGGGACCCTTCCGGTAACCGCTTTGAAACCTTTATGGGTGGTTATCAGCCCTATCCTGATTACGAAACCATCACCTGGGACTGGGACCACTTCCCTCAGGGGCTGGATTATCCCCAACGCAAACTGCATGAGTCTTTTCTGACCATCGTCACCTGATTTAACTATTCAGAGACTGCAGAGTGTCTTTGAGGCATCTCTGCGGCCTTGTAGTGGAGCTATTCCATGACCGGAAAAAACATGTTCACAGCCGACGCAGATGCGGTCGGACTGGATCGTTATATCAAATATATCCGCGTACGCAGTGATAAAAATGCTCGTTTTGTCGAGTTTGATTTTGCTATTGGAGACCCCTCTCTGTTTGTCGAACTGATTATGCCTCAAGGTGCCTTTAAACATTTCTGTACCACCAACGATGTGGTCTTTATGACCCGGGAACAGCAGGAAAATGTCGATGCCGAGATGGAAAAATGGCGCTACGGAGAGGACACGCTGATGGCGAACAACCATAGCTGAGCCTTGCGGCAACACTGCACTTATTCAATAAAAACAATGAACCCAAGATGGGATAACGCAGATGACTATAGAAATAAAAACAGCCATGCTGGAACCGGTGCGCAACACCTTTGCGCACATTGAACGCCGTTTTGGTGATAAACCGGCGACCCGTTACCAGGAAGCCACCTATGATGTGGCTTCCGAGATTAACTTTCACTACAAGCCGCTGTGGCAACCTGAGTTTGAACTCAACGATAAAGGCCGTACCGCTATCGTGATGCAAGACTGGTACGCCTTCAAAGACCCCCGTCAGTTTTATTACGGCACCTATGTGCAGATGCGCGCCAAACAGCAGGAGGTGGCTGAGAGTAACTACAGCTTCTTCGAAAAACGCGATCTGGCCCGACTGATTCCGGATGAGATTCAACAGAAAGTGATCCGTCTGCTGCTGCCGCTACGCCATGTCGAGCAGGCTGCCAACCTGAATAATATGTATGGCAGTTCGCTGGGCTATGGCACCGCTATCACCCAGGCCCTGCTGTTTAACGGTATGGATCGTCTGGGCAACGCTCAGTATCTGTCCCGTATCGGTCTGATTCTCGATGGCAACTCCGGTGATGCCCTGGCCGAGGCGAAACGCTACTGGATGGACGATGCGGTGTGGCAGGGCGTACGTGCTTACTGCGAGGCCAATATCTGTGTTGAAGACTGGTTTGAGTCTGTTGTTGCTCAGGACGTGGTGCTGGATGGCCTGATCTATGAACTGGTTTATCTGCAGTTCGATCAGTGGCTGGCAGATAACGGCGGTCAGGATATCAGTATGCTCACCGAGTTTATTCAGAACTGGAACAAAGACACCAATCGCTGGGTGGATGCGGTGATGAAGATCGCGGCTGCGGAATCCGATACCAATCAGCAGCAGCTGAGTCAGTGGCTTGAGCACTGGAAGGGGAAAGCCCTTGAGGCGCTGGCGCCGCTGGCGGCTGAGATGATCGGTCCGGAAGCGCTGGCGATCGCCGAAGATGCCTGGGGTAAACGTCTGGCAAAAGCCGGACTGTAATAACACCACGAATAAAAACAATAAGGTTTCTAACCATGTCAAAAGTTTATATCGCACTGCAGGACAATGATGAGTCCCGCTATATCGTCGAAGCCATCGAAGAGAGTAACCCGGATGCCACGGTTATCCATCAACCCGCCATGATTCGCATCGAGCGGGAACACCGTCTGGTGATCGAGCGGGCGGTCGTGGAAGAGAAGATGGGCCGGGAGTGGGATGTGCAGGAACTGCACGTCAACCTGATCACCCTCGGCGGTAACGTAGATGAAGATGACGACCAGTTCGTCCTCGAGTGGAAACAGTAAGGGGTAACATCATGGCTGCTAAAAAACTCAATATCAAAGATAAGTATCGCCTGCTCACCCGTGACCTGGACTGGGAGTTCTCCTATGAAGACCGGCAACAGGCATTTCCCTACGAGGAATTTGAGGGGATTAAAATCACCGACTGGAATAAGTGGGAAGACCCGTTCCGTCTGACCATGGATTCCTACTGGAAATACCAGGCAGAGAAAGAGAAAAAACTCTATGCCATCTTCGATGCCTTCTCGCAGAACAATGGTCATCTGAACGTGGTCGACCCCCGCTATGTGAATGCGGTGAAGATCTTTCTGACGGGGGTTTCGCCACTGGAATATCAGGCGTATCAGGGGTTTGCCCATGTCGGTCGTCAGTTCGGCGGTGTCGGTGCCCGGGTGGCCTGTCAGATGCAGTCGCTGGATGAGCTGCGTCATGTACAGACGCAGATCCATGCGATGAGCCACTACAACAAGTTCTTCGATGGCTTCCAGGAGTTCAGCCATATGCATGACCGGGTGTGGTACCTCTCGGTACCCCGCTCATTCTTCTGCGATGCGCGAAGTGCTGGCCCATTCGAATTCATGATCGCCATCGGCTTCTCCTTTGAATATGTGCTGACCAATCTGCTGTTTGTACCCTTTATGTCCGGTGCTGCCTATAACGGCGATATGGCCACGGTGACCTTTGGTTTCTCCGCCCAGTCCGATGAAGCCCGTCATATGACCCTCGGTCTGGAAGTAATCAAGTTCCTGTTGGAGCAGCATGAGGACAATGTGCCGATTGTGCAGAAGTGGATCGACAAGTGGTTCTGGCGTGGCACCCGTCTGCTGACCATTGTGGCGATGATGATGGACTACATGCTGCCGAATAAAGTGATGTCCTGGAAAGAGGCCTGGGAGGTCTACTTCGAAGAGGCCGGTGGCGCGCTATTTAAGGATCTGGCCCGTTACGGCATCCGTATGCCGAAATACGCCGAGACCAGCGAGAAAGAGAAAGAGCATATCTCCCATCAGGCCTGGTGGACCTTCTATACCCACGGGCATGTTGCCGGGTTCCACACCTGGATACCTTCTGATGAGGAGCTGGACTGGCTGTCGGCGCAATACCCGGATACCTTCGATAAATACTATCGTCCGCTGTGGGAGCTGGCCAAAGAGATGGAAGCGAAAGGAGAGCGGTTCTACAACTCCGGTTTGCCGCAGCTGTGTCAGACCTGTCAGATCCCGATGCTGTTTACCGAGATGGATAACCCCAACCAAAATTCGATGCGTGATTACCTGTATCAGGGTGAACGTTATCACTTCTGCTCCGATGGTTGCTGCGACATCTTCAAAGAGGAACCGGAAAAGTATGTCCAGGCCTGGCTGCCGGTACATCAGATCTTCCAGGGTAACTGCGGCGGTCCCGATGTTGGCGATATTCTCAAGGATTACTACAAGATGAATGTCGGTCACGACAATATGGATATGAAAGGCTCCCCCGATGAAGCGCGCTGGAATAAGTGGAAAGGCGTCGCCTGAGTCTGGGTTACACGAGCAAGGGTGTGGCGACAGCGGCACCCATACAAGAATAATAAGAGGATATAAAAATGCCTGTATATGCACTAAATCCGGGTTACCAGGGCGAGCGGATGGATAGGGTGGAGAACTTCCACGGTAATCAGATTGTTTATCTCGGTTGGGATGAGCACCGCATGTTCTGCGCCGCCAAAGCGTTCCCGCTGCCACCTTCCATGCCCTTTGCGGCGCTGATTGACAACATTATGCCGGAAGCCTTTGGTCAGCATCCGGAGTTTAGTCAGATCAACTGGGACACCGCGGAATGGCTGCTGGACGGTGAACCGTTCAAGCCTCAGTTGGAGGTTGCTCTTGAAGATCAGGGGGTGGGGCATAAGTCGCTGATCCGCTTTAAGACCCCTGAGTTAACGGGGTATCAGGGTGCTGGCGTCTGATAACGCCAGTGATAATGGCAGGTTAGTCTCAAAGGGCTGGCCTGCAGCAAACTGACGCTATGGGTGAAAAGTTATGAGTTATGAAGTAACAGTCGAACCAACCGGCGATGTGATCGAGGTTGAAGAGGGGCAGACCATTCTGGATGCTGCCCTGCGTCAGGGGGTCTGGTTGCCGTTTGCCTGTGGGCACGGCACCTGCGCCACCTGTAAGGTGCAGGTGCTGGAAGGTGAAGGTGATCTGGGTAACGCCTCCCCCTTTGCACTGATGGATATGGAACGGGAGGAGGGCAAAGTGCTGGCCTGCTGCTGCACCCCGGAATCGGATATGGTGATCGAGGCGGATATCGATGTGGATGATGACTTTGCCGGTTATCCGGTGGAGGATTTTATCGGCACGGTCACCGAGATCAGAGATCTGTCACCGACGATTAAGGGGATATTGTTTGAGCTGGACAAGCCGATGGAGTTTCAGGCCGGTCAGTATATTAATCTGAAGCTGCCGGGCGTTGAGGGTAGCCGGGCGTTCTCTATCGCCAACAAACCCTCCGATGCCACCACACTGGAACTGCATGTCCGTCTGGTGCCGGGCGGGGCGGGCACCACCTACCTGCATCAGCAGCTGGAGGTGGGGGATACCCTGGATGTGAGTGGTCCCTATGGTCAGTTTTTTGTGCGTAAATCGGATCAGCAGGGCGCGATCTTTATCGCCGGTGGTTCGGGGCTATCCAGCCCGCAATCGATGATTCTGGATCTGCTGGAAGAGGGCGACAGCCGCCCGATCACCCTGTTGCAGGGCGCGCGCAATCTCTCTGAGTTGTATAACCGGCCGCTGTTTGAAAACCTCGACAGAGAATTTGACAACTTCACCTATGTGCCCGCGCTGAATGCGCCGGAGCCGGAGGATGACTGGCAGGGCTTTACCGGTTTTGTCCATGAAGCGGCCCAGGCGCAGTTCAATGGTCGGTTCGATGGCAATAAAGCGTATCTCTGCGGTCCGCCACCGATGATCGATGCGGCGATAACCACCCTGATGCAGGGACGGTTGTTTGAGCGGGATATCCATATGGAGCGCTTTGTCACCGCAGCCGATGGAGCTGAAGAGCAGAGCCGCTCGGCGCTATTTAAACGGATCTGATTAAATGTATCTGATTGAAATGGTTATGGTTTTTATGTTGGAGCAGATATGGGTCTGCTGTGTAGCTTGTAATACCTAAAAGGTATTCTATAGGGCATTAAACGGTATTAGACGGTATTTAATGACCCGCTTACACTGAAAGTACGGGAAAACACTGCCCGATAGTATTTAACAACAGTGATGCATTGTGTGTCATGGTTATAAAAATAAAATAAAAATACAGGAGCTTTTGTTATGGCAATGACCGGTGTATTGAGACCTGGACATGTCCAGATCCGGGTGTTTGATCTGGAAGAGAGTGCGCGCTTCTATCGTGATGTTATGGGGCTGGTTGAAACCGGTCGTGATGATCAGGGTCGGGTGTATTTCAAGTGTTGGGATGAACGGGATCATAACAGTTACATCATCCGTCAGGCTGAAGAAGCAGGAATAGATTTCTTCGGTTTTAAAGTGCTCAATGCCGCAACGCTGGATAAGCTGGAAGCGGATCTGAATGAATATGGTATTGCAACCACCCGTATGCCTGCCGGGGATATGCTGGAAACCGGTGAGCGGGTTCGCTTTACTTTGCCAACCGGTCATGTGATGGAGCTGTATGCTGAGAAGAGCGCCGTCGGTAATGGCCTGACCAATGCCAATCCGGGGCCCTGGAATGAGGCCAGTGAACATGGTATTGCGCCGGTTCGACTGGACCACATGTTGTTGTACGGACCGAATGTGGCCGCTAACAAAAAGATCTTCGAAGAGATTCTGGGTTTCTTCCTGGTAGAGCGGGTATTGGCTGAGGATGGTGAGTTTGAAGCCGCGCTGTGGCTGTCCTGTTCCCACAAAGTCCACGATATCGCTTTTGTTGAACACCCGGAGCCTGGCAAGTTGCACCACTGTTCGTTCCTGATGGAGAGCTGGGAGAAGGTGCTGCGTGCCGGTGATATTATGTCGATGAATGAGGTTTCCGTGGATATTGGCCCGACCCGTCACGGCATTACCCGCGGCTGTACTATCTATGCCTGGGACCCTTCCGGTAACCGCTTTGAAACCTTCATGGGTGGTTATCAGCCCTATCCTGATTACGAAACCATCACCTGGGACTGGGATCATTTCCCTCAGGGGTTGGATTATCCGCAACGCAAACTGCATGAGTCATTCCTGACAATCGTCACTTGATAATTAACTCAACTGCATAGCGAATGATCGCTATGCAGTTTTTAACCTTCTTAACCTTTTTAAATTTGTACAGGTTACTGATTGCACCTTCCTGAAGGATTCTAAGCTTAGTTTTGATACCTAATAAGTATTAGTTGTGTCTATAAACAGTATTAGACGGTATCTGAATGGCTGCATAAACTGGATGGAATAGAAAGATGCCAGCAGTAATCAAACAAAGGTGAGCAGCAATGCATCAAGTTAATAACTTTATAAATGGTGAGTTTGTTGGGGCTGAATCGGGGCGCCGGTTTGACAAGCGCTCACCTGTGGATAACCGCGTCATTGCCACTGTCGCTGAAGCCGGCCGTGTCGATGTTGATCGTGCCGTGGCAGCAGCAAAAGCGGCTTTGACCGGAGAGTGGGGTCAGTTAACTGTCGATCAGCGGGTTGATCTTCTGTACGGCGTTGCCGATGAGATTACCCGTCGCTTTGATGATTTTGTCGACGCAGAGATGGCGGATACCGGTCAGCCGCACCATGTGATGACCCATGCTTTTATCCCCCGGGGGGCAGCTAACTTCAAAGTGTTTGCCGACATTATTAAGAATGTACCCACCGAAAGCTATCAGATGGCCACTCCCGATGGTCGTGGTGCCCTCAACTATGGGCTACGGGTGCCGAAAGGTGTTATTGGCGTTATCTCCCCCTGGAACGCTCCCTTCCTGCTGATGACCTGGAAAGTGGGGCCGGCACTGGCGTGCGGCAACACCGTGGTGGTCAAACCCTCCGAAGAAACGCCGCTGACCACCACCCTGCTGGGTGAAGTGATGAACAGCGTTGGCCTTCCTAAGGGTGTGTTTAATGTGGTACACGGTTTTGGCCCCGATTCGGCCGGTGAGTTTCTGACGCAGAACCGGTCGGTGGATGCCATTACCTTTACCGGTGAAACCCGAACCGGCACTGCCATTATGAAAGCGGCCGCCGAAGGGTGTCGCGATGTGTCTTTTGAGATGGGTGGGAAAAACGCCGGCATTGTGTTCGCTGATGCCGATTTTGATGCCGCCGTGGATGGCATTTTTCGTTCAGCTTTTCTGAATACCGGTCAGGTCTGTCTGGGCACAGAGAAGGTTTATGTCGAACGGCCTCTCTTTGAACGATTCGTCAATGCATTAAAGCAGAAAGCGGAAGGGGTGAAGTATGGCCGTCCTGAAAACCACGGGTCCAACTATGGTCCGCTGATCAGTCGGGAACATCAGGATAAAGTGCTCTCTTACTATCGCAAAGCGGTGGAAGAGGGGGCCACGGTGGTTACTGGCGGGGGAATCCCTGAGATGCCCGCTGAACTGGCTGAAGGTAACTGGGTTCAACCTACGATCTGGACTGGCCTGCCGGAAACGGCCAGCGTTGTCCGCGAAGAGATCTTTGGCCCCTGCTGCCATATCTGTCCCTTTGATAATGAGCAGGAGGTTGTTGGCAACGCCAATGCCAATGAGTATGGACTTTCCACTACTATCTGGACCAATGATCTGGCCCGTGCTCACCGCATGGCGGCAGCGATTGATGTTGGCATTACCTGGATTAACAGCTGGTTCCTGAGGGATCTGAGAACCGCATTCGGGGGGGCGAAACAGTCCGGAATCGGTCGTGAAGGCGGTGTGCACTCTCTCGAGTTTTATACCGAGATGCGCAATGTCTGCGTCAAACTGTGAGGTGGTTATGGATAAGGATTTAATTAACTCGTTGGGTGATGAGCTGTATAGCGCATTTCTGACACGCAGCACGATTACCCCTTTTACCGAGCGGGATCTGGATATCACGCTGGAACAGGCCTACCAGATACAACAACGTTTTATCGCCCGTCGACTGGAAGCGGGGGAGACCGTGGTCGGCAAAAAGATCGGTGTCACCAGTAAACCGGTACAGCAGTTTCTGGGGGTGTATCAGCCTGATTTTGGCATTCTTACCTCGGATATGCTGATCGCTGGAGACAATGTTATCGATCTGGACGGCTTGATTCAGCCGAAAGCTGAGGCAGAGCTGGCGTTCGTTCTTAAAGAGGATCTCAACGGCCCCGGTATTACCGCGATGGATGTGATCCGGGCGACCGACTATGTGGTGCCCTGTTTCGAAATTGTCGATTCCCGCATAACCGACTGGAAAATCAAAATTCAGGACACCGTTGCCGACAACGCTTCCTGTGGTGTTTACGTGCTGGGTGATGTGCAAGGCGATCCGCGCAAACTGGATCTGACCCTGGCGGGGATGGTGCTGCATAAAAATGGTGAACTCTACTCAACCAGTGTGGGGGCTGCGGTGCAGGGATCGCCGGCGAATGCGGTTGCCTGGCTGGCAAACACTCTGGGTGAGCTGGGTATCCCCTTTAAGGCCGGTGAGGTGATTCTGTCAGGCTCCCAGTCGGAGCTGGTGGCGGTGCAGCACGGTGACGAACTCGAGTGCAATGTCGGTGGTCTTGGCCGCTGTAAGGTTAAATTTTCCGGGAGAAGCGCGGTATGAAAACGACCCTGAGCCGAGAGGCGGTAGTCCGCTTATGTGAACGTGTTGAAGGCGCACAAACCCGGGCCTATGCAATCCCTAAACTGACTGATGAATACCCGTCGATGACCATGGCCGATGGCTATGCGATTCAGACTGAGTTACGCAAGCGCTTTATAGAACAGGGCCATAAGCTGATTGGCTGGAAAGCGGGACTGACTTCCCGGGCGAAGATGAAGCAGATGGGGGTCGATCAGCCCTCAATTGGCTTTTTGACCGACAAGATGGCCCGCCCGGAAAACTCGGTGATATCAACCGCTGATCTGGTGCATCCACGGGTCGAGTGTGAAATCGCATTTGTCACCCGGGAAAAACTGGTGGGGCCGGGCTGCACCGCAGAGGATGTGCTGCAGGCAACCGATTATGTACTGCCCGCGATTGAGGTGATCGATTCACGCTTTTCCGGTTTTAAATTTGATCTGGAAAGCGTGGTCGCAGACAACGGCTCGTCAGCGCGTTTTGTCGGCGGTGGTCGTCCCCGTTATGTGGACGAGCTGGATCTGCCCACCATCGGTGCAGTACTGGAAAAAAATGGTGAGATTGTTGAGATGGGTGCCGCTGCGGCGGTGATGGACCATCCGGCGGCCGCGGTTGCCATGCTGGTGAATATCCTCGCCGATATGGGAGAGGAGCTGCCTGCAGGTAGTTTTGTCATGAGTGGAGGGATCACTGCTGCAGTTGCCGTGTCGCCTGGAGACCACGTTATTGCCCGGTTCCAGGAGCTGGGTTCGATCTCTGTCCGGTTTGGGGAGTGAGGGATAATTATGCCGATTATTGAAGTTCATATTTTGGAAGGACGTAGCTCAGAGATTAAGGCCCGCGCAGCGGCAGCCATCTCTAAGGCTGCGGCAGAAGGTTTTGGTGTCAGCATCGATACCGTACGTATTCTGGTAACCGAACATAAAAAAGATGAGTTCTATGTGGGAGGACGAGCAGGGCGGGCATCCGATCAGGCCAGGTTAGCCTCCCTTATGGAAGAGGATAAGTCATGAAAAAGATCAGATGTGCATTGATCGGATCAGGCAACATTGGCACCGATCTGATCTATAAAATACAGCGCAGCGAACTGCTGGAGCCGGTGTGGATGGTCGGTATCGATCCTGAATCAGAAGGTCTGACACGGGCCGCTGCGATGGGATTGAAAACCACCTATGAAGGCATTGACGGCTTACTCCCTCATGTGTTGGAAGATGAGATTCAGATCGCGTTTGATGCCACCAGTGCTTATGTGCATGCCGAGAACAGCCGCAAGCTGAATGAACTTGGGGTGATGATGATCGATCTGACGCCCGCAGCGATAGGCCCTTTGTGTGTACCGCCGGTAAACCTGAAGCAGCATGCTGAAAAAGTGGAGATGAACGTCAATATGATCTCCTGTGCGGGTCAGGCGACGATTCCGATTGTCAGTGCTGTGTCGCAGATACAGGGCGTCGAATACGCTGAAATTATCGCCAGCCTCTCCTCTAAATCGATCGGTCCCGGCACCCGGGCTAATCTTGACGAATTTACCTATACCACTTCCAACGCGATTGAAGTGGTAGGCGGTGCGAAAAAGGGTAAGGCGCTGGCGATTATCAACCCGGCAGAACCACCGATGATTATGCGTAACACCATCTACTGTCTCACCGAAGGCGAGCCGGACGAGGAAAAAATCACCGCGTCGGTGCTGGCGATGATCAAAGAGGTGCAGAAGTATGTACCGGGTTACAAACTGGTGAATGGCCCGAGCTTTGAGGGCAATAAGGTCGCTGTGTTTATGGAGGTTGAGGGGCTGGGGGATTATCTGCCTAAGTATGCCGGTAACCTCGATATTATGACGGCTGCGGCAACCCGTACAGCGGAGATGTTTGCCGAGGAGATACTCGCCGGAACAATTCAACTAAACCCTGTGGAGGTGGCGTCATGAGCGATCTGAACGGACGTAAAGTCATTCTGCATGATATGTGTCTGCGCGATGGTATGCATGCCAAGCGGGAACAGATCTCGGTCGAGCAGATGGTCAAAGTTGCGACCGCTCTCGATGATGCCGGGATGCCCTATATTCAGGTGACCCACGGGGCGGGTCTGGGCGGCAACTCGCTGCAGCATGGTTTCGCCCTGGCCAGTAATGAAGAATATATTGAAGCGGTTGCGTCGCGGATGAAGCAGGCGGTGGTATCTGTCCTGCTGCTGCCGGGGCTGGGCACCATGAAAGAGCTGAAGTCCGCCTATGATTCAGGCGCCCGCAGCGTACATGTGGCAACCCACTGTACCGAAGCGGACACCTCGCCGCAGCATATTGCCTGTGCCCGTGAGTTGGGGATGGATACCACCGGTTTTCTGATGATGTCTCACCTGTCTGATGCCAGTTCGCTGGCTCAGGAAGCGAAAAAAATGGAGTCCTACGGTGCCAATACTGTCTATATCACTGATTCTGCTGGCTTCATGTTGCCGGAAGATGTTACTCAACGTGTCACTGCTCTTCGGGATGTCCTGAAACCGGAAACGGAGATCGGTTTCCATGGCCACCACAATATGGGGCTGGGAATCTCCAACTCCATCGCGGCTATTGCGGCGGGTGCATCACGTATTGATGGCTCAGTGGCCGGTCTGGGAGCTGGGGCGGGTAATACGCCACTGGAAGTCTTTATCGCGGTCTGCGAACGGATGGGCATCGAAACCGGTGTCGATCTGTTTAAAACTATGGATATTGCCGATGAGATTATCTTCCCGATGATGGATCACATTGTCCGGGTGGATAAGGACTCTCTGACCCTCGGCTATGCCGGGGTTTATTCGACTTTCCTTTTGCATGCCAAACGTGCTGCAGAAAGGTTTGGTGTTCCGGCCCGGGATATCCTGGTGGAACTGGGACGCAAAAAGATGATCGGTGGTCAGGAGGATATGATTCAGGACACCGCGATGACCATGGCGAAACAGCGTGGTTTATTGAAACAGAATTTTTAACGGGTCGACTGAAAGGCGGTTGAGATGAAAACAGATTTTAAGGGTGAAACGGCGATTGTGGTCGGAGCAACCGGCGCTTTTGGTCAGGCGATTGTCGGGCGATTATTGAATCGAGGGCTGAAGGTGGTTGCTGTAGCGCGTTCAGCAACCAGTTTGCAGGCCTTGTCAGAAACCCATGCGGGTGTCACTCCCTGTGTGGCTGATATCAGTGATGACAGCGCCATTGAGGCGATTCGTACAGTGCTGGATGGCGCTGTTTTGAATAGCGCTGTCAGGGCGGTGGTGCACGGCCCGGGTGTTGGCGTGGCTGGCGGAATTCTCGAAGCGCCAACGGCGACAATGGTTGATGCTGTGAATATCAAAGTCGGTGGCTTGTTGCGCCTGAGTCGGGCTGCCGACAGTTTTCTGACTGAGGGCAGCCGACTGATCTCTATTGGTGGCCACTACGGTCTTGAACCCACCGCCTACGCCGCCTCTGCTGGTGTTGCTAATGCTGCGTTGTTCAACGTTTCGCGGCAGCTGAGTCTGGCTTACGGTGACCGGGGTATCACAGCGCATGTCATAGCGCCAGGCCCTGCTGATACCGAACGGTTGAGAAATGTTGCTGTGGCCCGGGCAGAGATGCGCGGCTGTACGGTTGATGATGTGCTGGATGAGATGAAAGCGGAGTCCTCTATCAGTGCCTTCACCACGCCAGAGCAGGTGGCCTGGGCAGTGGATATGCTGATCGATCCGGAAGCGACCGCTATGACCGGATCAACACTGATGCTGGACTCTGGGCGTCGTCGGGGATTGCCATAGAAAATATAGCGAAGAACTCTGGATTCACGGAGTTCTTCTATTATTAAAACAACAGGCGCATAAGCAGTGATAACAATAACAGGATGCTAAACGATGCCAGTCGCAAAATTCCATCTGTCCGAAGCACTGATTACCCAGGAATCCGCCCGGCAGATATTACAACAGGCCAGTGCCATCTATGCTGAGGTGCTGGACAGCCCGATTGAACGGACGCGGGTGTTTATAAGCAGCTATAACCCGGATTATGTCGCGGTTGGCGGTGAGGTTTGTAGCGATTCTGAAAAGATAATGGCGTTCTTTGAGTTCATTGTGCTGGAGGGACGTTCTCTGGAGCAGCGAACGGCAATCGGCGAACAGTTTACTCAACTGCTATGTCATACCCTCAACATTGATCGCTCACTGATCAGAGGCTATTGCAGCTTAGTCAGGCCGGAGGACTGGTATATTGCCGGAAACCCCGCCAGTGCTGTGAGAAAAGCGGAAGTGGATGCCCGCAAACAGGGGCAGGGCAATGGCTAGTTTTCGGGTAACCCTGGCAGAACAGGATGAAGCCTATGATTGCCGGGAAAATGAATCAGTTCTCCATGGCATGGCGCGGCTGGGCAAAAAAGGGATTCCTCTGGGCTGCCGGGGTGGTGGTTGTGGGGTATGTAAAGTCAGGGTGCTGTCCGGCGAGTATAGCCGTCAGGTGATGAGTCGCTGTCATGTGAGTGAAGCTGAACTGGAAGCGGGCTGTGTGCTTGCCTGTCGCACCTTTCCTGAAAGTGATCTTGAGATTGCGGTGATCGGTAAAATGTCAAAAAATATTCTCGCCAAACGGGAACCATCCGAATAGCATTGCGCTAGCCCTCTTTATTTTTTTCTATCAGAGCTCTGGAGAGTGCTTCGGGGCACTGTTCTGCTACGCTTAGCACAGTTCATCCAGGCTGCGGTTATCCTTGATGGTACGAAACTCCTTCAGGGTTTCGAGAAACGCCTTTAGCAACGGTGACTCATCATCGTTTCTGTAGATGCAGCTCAGATCGACCTCTGCTTCATCCGGTGTATCAGACAGCGGCTTATAGACTACGCCGGGAATGCTTAGCACGGTGGCTGATTCGGGCACCAAACAGGCGCCAAAGCCACTGGCAACCAGGGCGACTCCGGTAACCGCATCACCGACCTCCTGGGATATATCGGGGGTGAATCCGGCCAGTTGGCAGAGCCTGATAGTCTTGTCGATAAAGTTAGGGCGCCCCGCTGTTGGGTACATCACCAGAGGAAACTCTCTGATTTTTTCAAAGGGTATATGTTCCAGTGACGCCATCGGGTGTTTGGTGCTGATCGCCAGTCTGAGCTTTTCCATTGATACCAGCTCTGAGCTGATATCCGCCAGGGGGGCCAGTAAGCGGTTAAAACCTACGCTGATACGCTTCTGTCTCAGTGCCTTAATTTGCTCACCCTTACCCATGGTATGAAGGACGATATTGACTTCCGGGTAACGCTCTTTGAAGAACAGCAGCATCTTGGGGATATCCCCCATGATACCGGAACCAAATATAGCGATATCCATACGGCCAAGGCGTCCCTGTCCCGCTTTCTGGGTGCGCTCAGTCGCCTGCTCTATGAGGCTGAAAATATTTCTCACCTCCTCCCTCAGTAGTGCCCCTGCATCGGTCAGCTCCATCCCTTTAGGGTTGCGACTGAAAAGAGTGACGCCTAATTCTTCCTCGAGTTGCTGAATCTGTCGGGTCAGCGGCGGCTGTGAAATATGCAGTACTTTGGCCGCTCTGCCGATATGTTTCTCATCCGCCACCACCTTGAAATATCTGAGTTTACGCAGATCCATTATTCGTTCACCTGTTTCGGTTTGAATTCATTGATACCTTAAAAGTATTAAGATGGAATATCAATAGTATTGGATGGTAATGAGTTGCCTGCGTTATTTTGTCTGTCAGGAGTGAGAATTCTCCCAACATTAGTAAACAGTGCAGGCGTAAGTCATGTTTATAAAAATAACAAATAACAGGCAGCTCAGATCAACGTTAGTTTTTGCTCTGACAACTTTTCTCGCAGGATGCGAGGCTCCCCTGAATCTTGAGGGGGTTGAAACAGAGATGAGTAAAGCGGTGCATCGCACCGATCAGTTGCTGGGTGTGGCAGTCAGCCAGAATCAGGTGGTTGTTGTCGGTTCCGATGGCGTGGTGCTGACCAGTCCTGCTAGCGAGCTTAACTGGCAGCGGCAGCAATTGAGTAACAATCCCAACTTTGTCGATATAAAACTCTGTCCCGATCAGTCACTTATCGCCCTGAGTATGGAGCATCAGCTGTGGATCAGTGAAGACCAGGGACAGCATTGGCACAGCAGTGACATCCCCACTCAGGAAAGCCTGACCTCAGTGGCCTGTGGGCCTGATAACAGTTACTGGGCTGCCGGTAGTTTCAGCACCCTGGTCAGTAGTCATGATAAAGGTGCCAGCTGGACTGAACAGAGCCTCAACGAAGATGCCGCCATCTCTACGGTGCAGTTTTTTGATAGTCAGAATCTGATTGCCACCGGGGAGTTTGGACTGCTGGCCCGCTCTGAGGATGGTGGTGAAAACTGGACGATGCTCGATCCGATCCCCAACGAGTTTTTCCCCATGACCAGCTATTTCAGTGATCCCTCAACCGGCTGGGTCGCAGGGCTGGGAGGCACCATTCTATACACCGATGATGCTGGCCAGAGCTGGCAGACTGAGGATACCCCGACTGATTCACCGATCTATAACTTTTACGCCCGGGATGGCCGGTTGTTCGCCTTTGGAGACCACGGCACGGTATTGGAACGGCAGGACGACCGCTGGCGCAAACTGGATAGCCCCAATATTCCGGTCTACCTGCGGGACGGCAAGTTACTGGATGACAAACGCCTGCTGGTATCCGGCGGCTGGGGAGCCCTCTTTACGGTCGATATCTGAGCCTTTCTGCAGGCGGATTTAAATAATAATAATTTCTGGAACTACGGATATGTCTGATAAAGCATCTGCACAATCCCATAAGATTACTCATCTGCTACACAATCTGGATGAGCGGATTTTCAATAGCCCTAAAATTGTGCTGGGGCTGATTCTGGTAGTTACTCTGTTCTTTGCCAGCCAGATTCCCGGCGTAAAAATGTATTCTGATTTTGCCGATCTGTTGCCTCAGGAACACCCCTATATCGTGTTGCATAACGAGATTAAGGAGTCCTTTGGCGGTGCCAATGTGGTGATCGTCGGGGTTGAGGTTGAAAACGGCGATATCTTCAGTAATGAAGCGCTGGCGCGGATTCACCGTATCACTCAGGCGGTGGATAACCTGCCGGGGGTTAACCACAACCTGGTGGCCAGTATCACCCATCGCAACTCCCGCAAAGTATGGATGACGCCTGAGGGCAACGTGAATTCTGAATCCTATTATGATCCGCAGGGTGGCGAATTGAGTGCGGCTGAGCTGGAAACGTTGCGTCAGGACATTGTCGCCAACCCCCGTGTCTATGGCCCTCTGGTCAGTCCGGATATGAAGATGGCGCTGGTGAAAGCGCAGCTTAACGAGGGTCAGCTGGATTACGTTAAAACCTTTGATGCGATTCAGCAGATGCGTGCCGATGAGGGCGCAGAGGGTTTCAGCATTCATGTGACCGGGCAGCCAATGCTGGTGGGCTGGGCCTATCAGTATCTGGGACAGATTATCCAGATCTTTATGTTTACCGCGCTGATTATGATTGCGCTGCTGGTGTTCTATTTCCGTAAAGCCTATGGCGTGTTGATCCCGCTGGCCGCAGTGGTGGTATCAACTATCTGGGGGCTGGGGATTATCTCCCTGTTTGGCTACAACCTCGATCCATTGGGGCTGGTGATCCCTTTCCTTATTTCTGCCCGGGCGATGTCTCACGGTATCCAGATTGTTGAACGTTACTATCTGGAACTGAATGACCATGCGGACCATCACAAAGCCGCTAAGCAGACCTTCGAAAGTCTGTTCCGTCCTGGCAGTCTTGGGGTGGTGTCTGATGCGATCGGTTTGTTGTTGATCGCCATCGGTTCCATCCCGCTGAACACAAAGCTGGCGCATTATGCCTCGCTGTGGGCTCTGTCGATCATCATTACCGTATTGCTGGCGGTGCCGATGTTGCTGTCGGTGTTGCCGAAACCAAAAAACTATGCCGTAAAACACAATGTATTTCGTAATGTGGGTTATGTCTGCGCGGACCTGATCAGTACCCGTAAGGCGGCTAAGAATGCATTGCTGATCGGTGCGCTGCTATTGGTGGGAGGCTGGTATGCCTCATCGAAAGTGGTGATTGGTGAATCGGAGCCAGGCTCACCGATTCTCTATCAGGATCACGACTATAACGTCTCTTCCGGTGCTATTAATGACAGTTTCCCAGGCTCGGAAGAGCTCTATATCGTCGCTGAAACCAGTGAGAAAGGCGGCATCAAACGGCCGGAAGTATTGAAAGCGCTGGCAGACCTTGAACGTCATATGCTGATGGACCCCGGCGTCGGTGGTGCCAAAGGGATTCCCGATCTTGTTAAACAGGTGAATCGTCTACTGCACAACGATGATCCGCGCTGGATGCAGATCCCCGATGATGCTCAGTATGTGGGGGGGCTGATGTTTACCTACATGATGTCCAGCCCGATCCCCGGGGCACTGAATGAGTTTGTCGATACCGATGAGCGGGTCGCCAATCTGGTGTTCTATTACAAAGACCATCAGGGCGAGACTATTCGCCGGGCAATCTACACCGCCAAGCAGTGGATCGATGCCAATGAAGGCAAGGTCGAGGGACTGAAGATCCGTCTGGCGGGGGGCACTATTGGGGTCACTGCGGCGATGAATGAAGCCGCCTATGAGACCAATCTCTGGGTGCTGCCGCTGGTGTTCCTGCTGATCTTCGCCATGGTGATGTTTTTCTACACCTCGCTGCAGGCTGGCATGATGATGTTCATGGCGATGATGTTCGCCACCACGCTGACCTACGCCTATATGGGCATCACCGGGATGGGGATCAATATCAACACCGTGCCGATCATCGCGGTCGGCGTCGGGGTTGGGATTGACTATTCCATCTACATGATGGACCGCATCCGCTCTGAGATGGTGTTGCAGCATAACCTGAGTGCTGCGGTACGTACCGCGATCCGGACTACGGGCCTGGCGGTGAGTTTCACCGCTATCACTCTGATCGCTGGCATTGTCATGTGGGTGGTGCTATCTGATCTGCGCTTCCAGTCCGATGCTGCACTACTGCTGAGCGTGATGGTTATTCTCAACGGTGCTGCGGCAATGTTGCTGGTACCTGCCTGGGTGCTGGTGTTCAAACCTAAATTTATTTGTGCCGCCTATGAAGATGAGGATGGTGTGATCCACGCGGATGCGCTGGGTGATGATCGTTCACCCAAAAGCGCTACGACACCCGTTTGTTAAAAACCAAAAACCTGAAAGGGGTTAAACATGTCGAAAACAATAATAATGACGATGAATAAGGTGGCTGCCGGTGTGGCTATGGGAGTCACTGCCATGTCACTGGGACTAAGCACCGCTGCGGTTGCGGCCGATACTGAGTGGGCAGGTTTCGTCGAAAATGCCACCTACGTGCGTGATGGTGTTGGTTTATCTAAGTTCCGTAATACAGCCCAGGCAGAGTTTTCCAAACAGCTGGAAACCGATGGTTGGGATAACGTCTCAATTAACGGTACGTTGCGGGCCACCTATGATGGTGTTTACGATCTTAACAGTGACGAGTACGGCAAAGATGCACAGGCAAACTATCTGGGTGAAAACTGGCATGGTCAGGACATCTCGACAGCGATTCTGGCACCCGGAACACCACTGCCATGTGAGAATGATCCTCAGCTGTGTAACAACCTTGATGGTTATATGGATCAGTCTGAAAATGATGTCCGTTATCCCGATTTTAATGATCAGCTGGACTTTATCCGCGAACTCTATATCAGCGCCGATAAACAGCTGGACAGCGGTACTGTTCTGAATCTCAGTTTTGGTAAGCAACAGGTCGTCTGGGGTAAAACCGACCTGTTCCGCGTGCTGGATGTGATCAACCCGGTGGATTACTCCCGGCATAATATCTACGACGAGCTGGAAGATATTCGTATACCTCAGTGGATGCTCACCGCAGAGTGGCGCATGGGTCCAAATAAGGTATTTGATGATTCCAACTTCTCCCTGGTGTGGAATATTGATAAGTTCCGTCCCAGTAATCTGGGTACCTGTGGTCAGCCCTATGCAATTCTTGATGGCGGCTGTTTCTTTGCGTCACGCATTAACGGTGGTGGCCCCTACGTCATTAATGATGTGGTTGATTATGAGTGGTCACTGAGAAATACCCAGTTTGGTGCCAAGTGGGAAGGCGTTTATGGTGATACCACCTTCTCACTGAATGCACTGCACTATCGTCAACAGCTGCCTTCTATCCATGCGTTGGGCGGACCGGGTAGTAATTTCGGGTTGTTCGATATCCATTTCCCAGAGGTCAATCTTCTGGGCGGCTCAATCGATTACTACTCGATGGATCAGGATGCTGTCTGGCGTCTGGAGACGGCCTATACCGAGGGTGAAGAGTTAGCCCGTGATACCGATGGTTATAAGAAGACCGATATGCTTCGTTATGTAATCGGCTTTGACAAAAACATCATTATTCCTGAGCTTGGCACCAATAGTGCCTTCCTGTTATCCACTCAGCTGTTTGGTGAACATATTCTTGATCACGAAAGAGATATGCCCAACAAGAAGGATAACTGGATCGCAACACTGTTATTCAAAGGCTTTTATATGAATAACCGTCTCAGCCCGCAAATTATTATTGCCCATGATTTTGCAGCAGAAGCCACCGCAGTCGCTCCCAGCATTGACTATCTGATCAATGACCACTGGAAGGTTAATGCGGCTTTCAATATTAAAGAGGGCGGCAAGAAAACCTTCCCATGGTCTGTGGCCGGCGGTGCACCTGCAGGCGGTCAGACCGAGCCTTTGGCGCGATTCCTGAACGGCCCGATCGGTGTAGCCAATCAGGAAGACGAATTCCAGCTGTCCGTGCGTTACAGCTTCTAAATAAATATAACGATAAGAAGGTAAACCATTATGTTTAAGAAAACCTTTATCTCTCTGGCGTTGACGACGATTGTATCTGCGTCAGCAATGGCTGCCACTGAGCAGGATGTACAGAATGCATTTTATCCGTATAAAAATGGTGTCCCAACCTATCAGGGCTTAAGTGCCGGGATGACCATCAACCAGGCAAATGTTGATCAGTTTAAAGAGATTATCGATCCGGCGATGTATGATTTTATTAAAGCCGGTGATACCGAGATAAAAGTGGGTGAAACCACCTCTTTCGATCTCAATAAGAGCTATGTTGACGCGACCCGTAAGTATATGAACGATGTCAAACTGGGCGATAAGGTCGGTGAGATCAGCGGCTCGGTAGCGGGCCGTCCCTTCCCTCAGGAACCCTCCATGGATGATCCGCGTGCGGGTGAAAAGCTGGCGTGGAACTTCAAATATGGTTACAACTGGGGTGATTCTGCTGCGATCTGGCCGTTTTACTGGACCTTCAAAGATATGAACAGCGGCAAGGCTGAGCGAACACTGAAGTTCAATTTTAACTTTCTGAACTTTACTCATCGTACTCAGCAGGCCCCGGTTCCGGCCATTACGCCAAACCCTTCAAATCTGTTCCGCGCCACCTATCTGGAGGTACTGGAACCCTTTGATGTGAAGAACACTCAGTTGCTGATTCAGCGGTTTGAGGATGATCTTAAGCGGGACAACGCCTATCTGTATCTGGGTTTCCAGCGTCGCGTACGTCGTTTGTCTTCTGGTCAGGTTACCGATGCATTTCTGGGCTCGGATATTATGATCGAAGACTTTGAAGGGTATAACGGACGTATTTCCGATATGAAATGGACCTACAAAGGCACCCGCAACATGTTGCTGCCGATGTATAACCACAATGATATGCCATTGGATACCGAGATTCCTAAGGATGAAGACGGTTATCAGATGATCTCATACGGTGGCAAGGGTAACTGTTTCCCGAACGTTACCTATCAGCTGCGTAAGGTGTATCAACTTGAAGGTGAGCCGCTTGATCCAAACCATCCGATCAGTAAACGTCAGCATTTCATTGATGCACAGACATTCACTATTCCCCGTACAGTAACGTACGACAGAAATGGTGCAATCTGGAAGAGCTTCAGTATTGGTCAGGCGCATCCTGATCATCACCTGCCGCAGAACAAGGGCAGTGGTGTTTCAATTGATGACTCCTTTACCATGATCGACATGCAGGCGCAGCACTGTACTACGGGTCAGTTCAAAGGAATTATCGATCCTGAACTGACACCGGAGAGTAAGATGACGGTACAAAATCTGCGGGCCTCCGGTAGGTAATCGTCACGACAACGTCGTGTCGCATCAGCGGGGTATCGGAGATATCCCGCCTATCATCAGCATGACCCCTCCATGCTGTTGTGGTTTAGCACTCTTTTGGCCAGGGATGGTCTTTTTCTAACCGGGTCTGCCGATTCTTCTTCAGTGCATCTGCCAATAGCGGCTACGCCACTCTTTCGTCTGTAGCGGATATGTCTGCAATATCTATAGTGGTAGAATGATTCTACTTATTAAGATGTTAAAGGGTTTAGAGATGCTGCTTCATAATCGCAATATTATTCGTGTGGTGAAGGATGGTCAGGTGGCCAACTGTATTATTCTGAAAATGTGTTATGACTACGCCCTGGTTAAATATGAGGAGAAGGAGTACCGCATCCCCTATGCAGTCATCGATGAAGTAGTAGGGCATGAGTTACTGATGAGTAATGAGTAGCAACGGCTCATCGTTTGCGATGGCGGCATGTGGTTATCAACGTCAGCCGGTTATTATTCAGTTTAGCGTATCGACCTTCAGGTCCCCTGTTCGGGGGATTCTCTCAACTCACTCCCACTTTATACTCTGCTGTCTATCAGCGGGGCATTTTTTTTAAGATCCTCCTGCCTTATTTAAAAGCTCAATAAGAGCTTAATCTAAGGTGCTATAGGCCGTTTTTCATTCCTTGGTTACAATTGGATATTAAATCAAAGGCGGGCTAACAACCCCTGTTCTTGAATGCTCGATGCTGTATTCAACGTGGTAATTTGAATGAGAGCGATCTATCTGTGTCAAAAAAGAAGCTAGATGGAATCGGTATTGGAAATCTGCTGGATAACATTCCGATTCCTGCCTTCATTATCAATACTCAACATGTGATTACCCACTGGAATGTCTCACTGGAAATTGCTTCAGGACTGAGTAGTCGTGATGTGGTTGGTACTCAGGATCAGTGGCGACCCTTTTACAAGAATAAAAGGCCGACCATGGCAGACCTGATTGTCGCCGGGGTGAATATACCCGAGCTGGATCAGTTCTATGCAGCTAAGTATCATCCATCAGACGTTCTTCCGGGCGCCTTTATGGCAGAGGATTTTTTTCCTGATATCGGTATAGGAGGGGAGTGGTTATCCTTTACAGCCTCGCCTATCAAAGATGAAAACAGTGAGATTATAGGCGCTATCGAAACACTGGTGGTTATCTCTGATCGTAAGAAAGCTGAGTTTGAGTTAACCGAACGCGAGCAACGCTATCGAGAACTGAGCCAGGTTGATGACTTAACTCAGCTGTACAACGCCAGACATTTCTATAACGAGCTGGAACATGAGCTTGAAAGATCTCGCCGCTATAAGCAACCCCTGACGCTGTGCATGCTTGATCTGGATTTTTTTAAGGATGTTAATGATCGCTTTGGGCACCCGTTTGGCGATCAGGTACTGCGAAAATTAGGTTTTTTAATAAAGTCACATCTGCGTTGTGTCGATAGCGCTTATCGCTATGGTGGTGAGGAGTTCGTTATCATCATGCCGCAAGTGGAGATCAATGATGCATTCACCGCGGTGGAACGGCTTCGATTAGAACTATCAGAAGTGGATTTCAGAACCGGCTCAGGGCAGGTTATTAATGTCAGCCTGAGCGCCGGGCTGGTACAGGCGCAAGCGAGTGATAACAAAGAGTCTCTGGTTGCCAGAGCGGATAAGGCACTCTATCGGGCCAAAGGCGGTGGCCGTAATCGGACCTGTTATTAGCAGGAAGTACTCTTTCTGGGATCGTTTTATTAGTTGATAGCTGAAACGACAGAATCAGGAATGGCCTCCCCGAAGGGACTCGAACCCCTATCTAAGCCTTAGGAGGGCCCTATTCTATCCGGTTGAACTACGGGGAGGCAGTGGCAGGGATTCTACTTGTTCTGGCGCCTGAGGTCACGGGTAAATCGAAAAAAATCAGGCTTTTCCCAGGCTGTTCTGGGCAGCGTAGTTACCTTTTCCGCCGCTTTGATTGTAAAGGGTATTTTTCTGGTTCTGGCCTCTGATGATGCTCATCAGTTGTTCCAGGTTGCGGCTGTTGCGGCTGATGATAATCTCATTGCGCTTATTCTTATCATTGACCTGATGCAGTGCCTGCTCCAGTTCTATCCAGCATGAGCGGAATGACGTTGATTCAGTATTGTTTAGCTGTACCTGATAGCTTTGCAGACCCTCTTTGTCGGGGGTTATACCGGCAGCGATAAAGAGTTGATTGCGGGTCTGGTTGTTTTCTTCCAGTTGTTGAAGAATATCGGTTTTCTTTTCTACCAGTTCCTGTAGATGCTCGATGTTGCGCTGCTGAAGCGCCTGGTACTCTGCATCAAGCAATTCACTCAGTGCTGTAAGAAAAGTAATGCCCTGAGTGGTCAGGGCATTAATTTGATCGAGTGGTGGCTGTGCGCTCAACGGTATCAATCCAGCATGCTTTCGATCTGGAACAGACCGCGAGCGGTACTTTCATAGTTGATCTGATAACTGCCGTCATCTATTGCAGCTTTCAGCTCGGCAACTTTCTGCTCATTGACAGAGATGCCCTCTTCAACGACCTGTCCGACACTTTTCTGTACTGCCTGTGCAGCATCGCTCAGGCTGACTCCCGCTGAGACGGGTGTCTCTGGCGCAGTAGTCTGCTGAGATTTACTCCCGGCTGCAGGCTGATCATTTACCTTGGCACGAGAGTTAGCCGCCTGTGAAGAAGACGTTAAACCCGTGATATCAATAACCATTTTCTGGTCCTCATGCTGTTCTGAATACAGCTATCGGCGCGCTGGTGGAAAACTTTAATGCTATTTGTAAATTAATGAGCCCAGTATAGCAGCTCAAATATCGGCCTGCGAGGGCTGCTATTGACCATTGACTGAAACCACCCCCTGGCTCTTTACATATCCGTGAACCTGTTTGCCTGAACGGCTGTTGATTACACTGATCTGCTCTCCCAGAGAACCGTCCTGTTCGGCGGTACCGGTCATGCGGACGGTCATAGTCCCTTTTCTGGCTTCGATATAGACAAGGTCTCCTTTTCGGATCAGTAATCTTTTTTCAACCAGCGTCGGAGAGATGATCTGGTTAGAGGCAAGCGACCGCTTGACCTCTCTGCCGATCAGCTCTCCGGGGTTGGTAAAGTAGGCTGAAGACAGACTTTTGGTGTCATACTCTTTCAGATAGATATCAGAATCACCCAAAATGGTGCCTTTACTCAGTGCCCGGCTGGAGACCACAACAGGTTGCCACTGCTCAATGGTAGCAGTGATAAAAATAGTCCATACAGGTTGATTACAGATCGCTTTGGCCGTTATTCGGGTTGCCCTGCCGGGTGCATGAATAAAGGATATCGGGCCATTGCAGCGGCGTTTATCCAGGGTGGGTGCCAGGGGGGATACTCTGACGACAGTGCGCGCCATGGGGGCTGTTTTCTGGTACTGTTGCTCCAGGAATCGCTGTGCTTTTTGGCTAATCGAGTCTGTTTCAGCGGCCAGAGTGCTCTTTACTGGCACGACTAACATAGCTATAAGTGTGATTATTGTGGAGAATATGTTTTTTTTCACGCTTGATCCGGAAGTTCGCATTGCTACTCATCAATAATGTTGGCAATGTTCAGGTAACGCATAGTACAGAGAGCATCATGTCAGGTATAAACAGTACTGTAAACCAACGTACCAATATGGCGGGACAGAACCGCCTGGAACTGCTTTTGTTTGGGCTTAATGATGACCAGGAATATGGTATCAATGTCTTCAAAGTCCGGGAAGTTCTGACCTGTCCTGAATTGACAGGTATTCCAAAGCAGACCACTGCTCTTAAAGGCCTGGCCCATATCCGTGGGGAAACGATTCCGGTGATTGATCTTTCTCAGGCAATTGGCGCAGAGCCCATCCCCGCAGAGGATCGGTTGAACTGTTTTCTGATCGTATCAGAGTATAACCGCCGGGTTCTGGCGTTTTTGGTGCGCAATGTTGATCGTATTCTGCCTGCCAAATGGGATCAGGTCAGTCCTCCACCTATTGAAACCAATGAGAAGAACTATCTGACCGCCGTTGTTCAGCATGAAGGAGGCCTGATTGAGATTCTTGATGTTGAGCAGGTGCTGGCTGATCTTATTCCTGTGAGTACTGATGTAAAGACAACCAAAGTTACTGAGAGCTTCAAGAAGAATGCTGCGCAATACCATATTCTGGTTGTCGATGATTCCAGTGTGGCCCGGACACAGGTAAAGAAAGCACTGGAAAACCTGAATATAAAGGTGACCACGGCGAACGATGGTAAGGCGGCCCTTGATATGCTGACAGAGATGGCTGACAAAGATCAGCGGATGACCGATACGTTTCTGATGGTGATTTCCGATATCGAAATGCCGCAGATGGATGGCTATACTCTGGTGAAGAAGATTCGTGAGGATATTCGTCTCAAGCCTTTATACGTGATGTTACACAGTTCACTGAGTGGTCGCTTCAATCTGGCGATGGTGAAGCGTGTTGGTGCTGATGCCTTTATTGGCAAGTTTAATCCGGACGAGTTGGCTGAAGCGGTGATTCAGCGAATAGAGTCAGTAGAGGGGTGATTAATACAATACGCAAGAGGATGGTGTTCTGAACGGCCAGAAAATAAGGATTACTCAACAGGAGTTTGATCAGTTTTGCCAGTTTCTTGAACAGGCATGCGGCATACTACTGGCAAAACACAAGCAATACCTGGTGGAGAGTCGCTTAAGTAAAATTCTTATTGATGGGCAGTTTGATTCATTGGGTCAGCTTGTGGTAACTCTGGAACGTCCAGGCAACAGTCTTCTGAAAGAGGAGGTCATCAATGCGATGACGACCAATGAGACTCTCTGGTTTCGCGATATACATCCCTATGAAATATTAAAAGATAAGCTGCTACCTGAGCTGGCCGAAAAGCAGGCGGGCACTCAGCGGCTTAAGGTCTGGTCAGCCGCCTGTTCTACCGGACAGGAACCCTACTCTATCAGTATGATTATTGATGAGTTTAAGGAGCAGAACCCTGCAGCGTTCAGACTGGGTGAGGAGATTATTGCTACTGATATCAGCACCCGGGTATTGGAGCAGGCACGCCTGGCTGAGTATGAGATGCTGGCGCTGGGGAGAGGGCTGTCGCAGGATCGACTGAAGAAGTTCTTCGTACCGGGGAAACATGATGGCTGGTCCCTGTTGCCGAAGATTAAAAAACGGGTGACCTTCAGAGAGATGAACTTGCTTGGCGCCTATACAGGTATTGGTCCCTGCGATATTGTTTTTTGCCGTAATGTACTGATCTATTTTTCGTCTGAGCGTAAGCGTGAAATTCTGACGAAAATCCATAAAACACTCAAACCAGGTGGTTATCTGCTTCTTGGTGCATCCGAGTCTATTGGTGAGCTGAATAATCTGTTTGAAATGGTTCATTGCCGCCCGGGCATCATCTATAAAGCTAAATAACGCGCCCTGAGTGCGTTTTTTAGTTATGTGGCTCTCGTCGTTAGAACGTCACAAAGCGTGTGCCTTACTCATCGCTCGCAAAAACCTTCTTTGCAACTGTTCGATAGATCATTAAAACAGACAGCACTTTGTAAGCACGCTGTCATATCTGTGTCTATCAGGCCTGGACGGAAAATTTCATTTTTGGCCTCGCCCCCTCTATTGCCGCTCTCCGTTTTGCATTGCCGCTTTGCCGCTATCTCCCGGATAAGTGTTGCCGCATCGCCATAGGAAAAATATTAAGCCTTTGTTTTAAAAGTAATTATTTGTATTGGTATCGCTCTTGCATTGTTGGAGTAAGAAGATCTGAAACCGGACACTTTGAGGCAAATCGATGGCAATCAGCTTTGACAAAGCACTGGGAATTCATGAACAGGCGGTGGGCCTGCGAATTCAGCGTGCTGAAATTCTGGCAAATAATATCGCTAACGCTGATACGCCAAATTACAAAGCCCGGGATATCGATTTTAAAAGTATTCTGCAGGGTGTTCAGGAGGGGCAACAGCCATTGCAAATGGCCCGCACCCATGCCGGACACAACCAGGGATTAATCGACTCTGACTTTGCTGCGGAGTTGATGTACCGGATTCCCAGTCAGCCGAGTATCGATGGTAATACGGTGGATGTTCAGGAAGAGATGGCTCGTTATAGCAAAAATGCTGTTGATTATCAGGCTTCATTTCAGTTTCTGAATAAAAAGTTCAAAGGTCTTAGTAATGCGATTAGGGGTGAATAACCATGTCTCTGGGTAATGTTTTTGATATTGCAGGCTCAGCGATGAGTGCACAGACGGTGCGGCTCAATACCACTGCCAGTAATATGGCCAATGCTGAGAGTGTCAGCAGCAGTGCCGGTGAAACCTATCGCGCCCGTAAGCCAGTGTTTGAGCTGAAACAAACCGATAATCTGCAGCCTGGCGGAATACCCATGGGGACGCAGGCGGGTCAGGGGGTTTCAATCTCAGGGATCGTTGAAAGTGATGCCCCGCTGCGTCAGGAGTATAACCCGGATCACCCGATGGCGGATGAGAATGGTTATGTCTACTACCCGAATGTGAATGTTGTAGAAGAGATGGCGGATATGATCTCGGCGTCACGCTCTTTTCAGATAAATGCTGAGATCATGAATACGGCAAAACAGATGATGCAGAAGGCTCTGACGCTGGGCCAGTAAGCCTTAGTGATGCGATGAAAGCCTGATGTGAGGTATATGTTATGAGTGTTAACGACGTTTCGGGAACGCAATCGATCTACGACAAGATCAATGCGCAGAATCAGAGTAATTCCACATCGACACAGGGCAGTGGCAACGCTGACAGTGAGATGTTTATGAAACTGATGATTGCACAGTTGCAGAATCAGGATCCCACGAGTCCAGCAGAAACCAGCGAGTTTATGCAGCAGATCGCCAGTATGAGTACGGTGGAAAATATCGCCAAACTGAATACGACGATGGAAAACATGTCGGCTTCACTACTGTCCAGTCAGGCTGCGTTGCAGGCGTCGTCCATGATTGGTCAGGATGTTTATGCCAAGACTGATGTGGCTCAGGTAGGTGAATCAGGTGAAATCAGAGGGGTAGTTGAACTGCCTGTGAGCACCGAGAACCTGCGGGTTTCTATCTATGACAGCGCCAACAATCTTATTGATGAGGTTGAGATGGGTAGTCAGAGTAGTGGAGACCACTATTTTGTGTGGAATGCCGGTGATCGTCCTCCAGGGGAGTATCGGGTTGTCGCTGAAGCGCAGGTTGATGGTAATTATAAAACGGCTAGCAGCTTTATTGCTTATAACGTCAATAGCGTCACGCTGGGGCAAAATGGTATCGGTATGAAGGTAAATACCGATGCTGGCTCGGTCGACTTCAGTGATGTCAAACGAATTGGGTAAATCGGAGAAGAATCATGGCGGGTTTTAATACTGCGATAACAGGGCTTAAGGCGGCAACAACTAATCTGGATGTAACCGGTAATAACATCGCGAACTCCAGTACCATTGGTTTTAAGGCCTCGCGTACAGAGTTTGGTGATATTTATGCAACCGCGGTTGTTGGCGCCGGTTCCAGTAATGTCGCCGGTTCCGGTGTGACCGTAACGGATATTGCACAGAATTTTCAGGCGGGTACTACTGAATTTACCAATAATAACCTGGATCTGGCGATTAATGGCTCCGGTTTCTTCCAGCTGGATGATGGGCAGGGCGGAGTGACCTACACCCGTGCTGGCGCATTTGAGCTGAATAAAGATGGTTTTGTGGTCTCTAAGTCGGGTAAATATCTGCAGGGCTACGGTCTGGATTCACAGGGTAACCGTCTGCCTATCGGAAATCTGGCAGTTGACCAGAAGGAAAGTCCTCCCCAGGCAACTAACAATATTGGTTTGTCGTTTAACATCAATGATGCAGCGGACCCAACGCTGTTGAGTACGCCTTATGATAAGGATGTACCTTCTTCGTTCACTTACAGTACGACAGTGCGAACCTTTGACAGCCTGGGTAATGAAAACACGGTTAAATACAATATCGTTGAGCAGCGTCCGGTTCGTGATGTTTATACGGTTTCTGCAGCTGTGCCTACTAACTTAACGATCAGTGGTGTCAACGTTAGTTTTGATGCTGCCGGTACTCCTGATCCGGTTGCTCTGGATACCCTGAAAAGCACTGATAAGCGTATTGATACAACGACCCTTGCTTATAATGCTGCAGAGGGAACTATCAGTTTTGAGACCTATGCTAAATACAGCAGCTATGGTGATATGCTGATCAATGACGCCGGCGGTGCTGATATTACACCTGAGCCGACTGAGCGTGACGCAAACGAGAACTACTCCTATACCTTAGCGGTGCCTGCGGCTGATACAACCCTGACGATTGGCGGTGTTCCGATTGAAATTGCTACCAGTCCGACGGTGCCAACACTAAATGATATAGCTGATCAGATCCGTGCAAGAGAGACCGATATTAAAGACCGAAACCCCAATGTTGAGTCAGTGACGGTTGTGGATGAAGCGGGATCGTTCAGGCTGGATATCCGTTTTAAAGCGGACTACGGCAACATCGGCTCAGAATTCAGTGTCTCAGAGACCGGTGGAACTGTTTTGACAGCGATTCCAGAGCGTACCTATGAAGGCGATAACAGTTATCGTGGGCAGTATCAGATGTTCGCCTACCTTAACGGTACTGAACTGCTGGATATCGGTAAAAGTGTGGATCCGGGTGAGTCAGGTTTTGCAATTAAACCGCAGGATACCCTGAGTGAAGTGGGTTCTGTGATGCTGGGCTTCGATCCCACGACGGGTTTCCTGAACAGTGTCAACGGAACGACCTTTTCCCGCGGCGCCACCGCGCCTCAGTTAACCATTAAGGGTGCTGATCCGGCGAATACGGAGACTCTGATCAATCTGGATCTGTCCAATAGTACACAGTTTGCGTCCGCATCAATTGTTAAAGCGTCTTCTCAGGATGGTTACACCAAGGGGGACCTGATCGGGGTGAGCTTTGCTGAAACGGGTGAGATGGTTGCTGCCTTCTCCAATGGTCAGAAGCAGAACCTCGGTGTAGTAGCGTTCGCAACCTTTGAAAACCAGTCAGGCCTGCAGCCAGCGGGTGATACCGAATGGGGTGCAACACTGACTTCAGGTAATGCGGTGCTTAACCCTCCGGGAACTGGTTTGAACGGTAGCCTGCGTTCTGCCGCGCTGGAACAATCAAACGTTGACCTGTCCACTGAGCTGGTACGACTGATTGAGGCTCAACGTAACTTCCAGGCTAACTCGAAAACACTGGAAACCCTGAATACGGTGACTCAGGCTATTCTGCAGATCTGATTATGGTTTGATGCATTATTTTCAAAAGGCGACTTCGGTCGCCTTTTTTATGTCTTTTATAAAGATTGGCACAGCCGTTGCATTTTACAGGGTAGTGAATTTTTAACCCTAAAGCGGCAATGTCTGACCGGTTTAGGGTGCAAACGGCAAACGGGGAATCCAATGGATAAAGTGTTGTATCTGGCCATGAGTGGGGCGCGGGAGAATATGCGTTCACAGCAGGCCCATGCGAACAACCTTGCGAATGCGACTACAACCGGTTTTAAAGCTGACTTTGCCCAGGCCCGGGCGATGCAGGTTGAGGGGGATGGTTTTGCCTCGCGGGTGTATGCCATGGCCGAACGCCCCGGAACCGATATGTCCAGTGGCACCATGATGCAGACGGGCCGCTCGATGGATGTGGCCATTGATGGTGAAGGCTGGATGGCGGTTATCGATGCCAATGGTAATGAAGCGTATACCCGGCAGGGCGAGCTGCAGGTCAATCAGTTTAATCAACTGGTGACCCGCTCAGGTGACCGGGTAATGGGTAATGGTGGAATTCCCATCACCCTGCCGCCGTTTGAGAAGCTCGATATTGGTGGCGATGGCACCATTACCATAAAGCCCGCTGGAGAAGCGGCGACCGAGTTGGCTATTCTGGATCGTATTAAACTGGTTAAAGCGGAGCCGGGGCAGCTGTTTAAGGGGGTCGATGGCATGATGCACAGCGGCAATAATCAGCCGCTGTTGCCGGCCAATGATGTCAAAGTGCGTGCCGGATTTCTTGAATCGAGTAATGTGAACTCTATCTCTGAGCTGACATCAGTGATCGATCTGGCCCGTCAGTTTGAGATGCATGTCAAAATGATGAAGACCGCAGAAGAGAACTCCTCTGCAGCGGCTCGTATCTTGTCACTGCAATAATAGAATTTTGATAAATAACACAGGTGGAGAATAAGTATGCATGGCGCCCTATTTGTTGCTAAAACGGGTCTGAGTGCGCAGGACACCTCCCTGAAGGTTATTTCCAACAATCTGGCAAACGTCAGTACGGTTGGATTTAAAAAGGATCGGGCTGTTTTTGAAGATCTGATGTATCAGATTCAGCGTCAGCCAGGGGCGCAGACCGCGGAAGCATCGCAACTGCCTTCGGGCTTGCAACTGGGCTCTGGGGTAAGGGTTGCCGGAACGCAGAAACTGTTTCAGGAGGGAGAGCTGCAGACCACTGGCGAGTCGTTTGATATCTCCATAGAGGGACGGGGCTTCTGGCAGGTTACCCTGCCGAATGGTGATACAGGTTATACCCGTCACGGGCAGTTTCAGTTGAATGCTGACAATGAGATTGTCAATTCAGAAGGCTATCTGCTTGATCCGGGTTTAACGCTACCCTCTGGGGTGCAATCGATGACGGTGAGCGTCGATGGCATTGTTAGTGTAGTTGTTCAGGGTAATGTTAACCCACAGCAGATTGGCCAGCTTCAGTTGGCCGATTTTGCTAACCCTCAGGGGCTGCAAGCCTATGGCCAGAACCTTTATCTGGAGACCGCCGCCAGTGGCAACGCAGTGTTGTCTAACCCCGGAGAGGGGGGCACCGGACAGCTGCGACAGGGGATGTTGGAAGGCTCTAATGTTAACGCCGTGGAAGAGCTGGTGAATATGATTACCACTCAGCGTGCTTATGAGATGAATTCGAAAGTGATCTCAACCGCAGACCAGATGTTGTCCTATGTGACACAGAACCTGTAGATCTGAGTTGAGGAGGTAACTAATGAAACAGCTGCTATTGATATGTGCCGCAACTCTGATGTTGGGAGGGTGTGTCAGCGCTCCACCAAAGCCGGACAGTCCGCATTTTGCACCGGTCCGTCCCCCCGCAATGCAGGCCCCGAGAGAGGTGACCGGTTCAATCTTCAATGCAGCAACGAGTAACAGCCTTTATAGCGATGGCCGGGCGCATCGGGTTGGCGATATTATTACCATCGTATTGCAGGAGAGTACCTCTTCGTCGAAAAGCAATAAAACCACGGTGGATAAATCGAATTCACAGACGCTGGGATCTCCGACGGTTTTGGGAATACAACCGACGGTGTTCGGTAAGCCTCTGAGTGTGAGTAGCGGTGATACCACCACAGCGTTCGATGGCGAGGGTAAATCCGATATGAGTAACAGCCTGGACGGCAATATCACGGTGACTGTACATGAAGTGATGCCCAATGGGTTGATGGTGGTTAAAGGTGAGAAGTGGCTGACTCTGAATCAGGGCGACGAGTATATCCGTGTTAGCGGTATGATTCGGCCTCAGGATATCTCTACCAGCAATACGGTTTACTCAACTCAGCTCGCCGATGCCCGGATCACCTACAGTGGTTCTGGTGCCCTGAATGACTCTAACTCTATGGGGTGGTTGTCGAAGTTCTTTATTGGTCCGTTGTGGCCATTCTGAGCAGATGAAGCGGAGAAAAATGATGAAACGTTTCTGGTTACTAGCTTTATCAGCAGTGCTGTTCAGTAACGCAGTGTTTGCCGAAAGGATCAAAGATCTGACCTCGGTTGCCGGGGTGCGTAGCAACCAACTGGTGGGCTATGGTCTGGTGGTGGGCCTGGATGGCACTGGCGATAAAACCTCATTCACCTCTGCGACATTCCGCAATATGCTGAATAACTTTGGTGTGGCGATTCCGCCAAATATCGATCCAAAGTCGAAAAATATTGCTGCGGTGGCAGTACATGCCGATCTGCCGCCCTTTGCCAAACCCGGCCAGACGATTGACGTAACCGTTTCCACGATTGGCGATGCTAAAAGTTTGCGGGGCGGCAGCCTGATTATGGCCCCGCTGAAAGGTGCCGACGGGCAGGTGTATGCCATCGCACAGGGCAACCTGGTGGTTTCCGGTTTTGGTGTGCAAGGATCGGATGGTTCCCGGTTATCGCTGAATGTTCCCAGTGTTGGTCGTATTCCAGGCGGTGCATCAGTGGAGCGTACCGTGCCTAATGCTTTTGCCCAGGGTGATAGCCTGGTGTTGAATCTGAACTATGCGGATTTTACCACCGCCCGGCGGGTCGCCGAACAGATCAATAGTCTGCTGGGGCCGGGTATGGCGAAGGCGATGGATGCAACATCGATTCGGGTATCTGCTCCCCGCGACGCTGATCAGCGAGTGTCCTTCCTCTCTGTGCTGGAAAACCTTGAGGTTCAGCCTGCTCAGGAAGTGGCGAAAGTGATTATCAATTCCCGTACCGGTACTATCATTATTGGTCAGAACGTCAGGGTTTCTCCGGTGGCGATAACCCACGGGGGGATGACCGTGGCGATCACTGAAAATCTGAATGTTGATCAGCCCAATGCACTGGCGGGGGGGGACACCGTTGTGACCCCGCGGACCGGTATCGAAGTGGATGCGGGCAGCGGTCATATGTTTGAGTTCTCCCCCGGTGCCTCGTTGCAGGATATTGTGGAAGCGGTGAACCAGGTGGGGGCTGCGCCGGGTGATCTGATGGCAATTCTGGAAGCCCTGCGACAAGCCGGTGCTCTAAAAGCCGAACTGATCGTGATCTGAGGTGGATGATGATAACTGACCCGACTCAACATGCGCAGCTGTACACCGAACTGGGGGAGATGGATAAGCTTCGTCAGCAAGCTAAAGATAAAGACCCTGCTGCATTAAAAGCCGTTGCCGAACAGTTTGAACAACTGTTTCTGAATATGCTGGTAAAAAGCATGCGTGAAGCAAACGCCAGCTTTTCCGAAGATAGCTATTTCAACAGCTCGCAGGTTGAATTTTATCAGCAGATGGGCGATACCCAGCTGACCAAGGAGATTGCCGAAAACAAAGGTTTTGGTCTGGCTGAGATATTGGTGCGGCAGTTGGGTGGCAATATCGATCCGCGGTTGGGGGAAGATAAAGACAAAGAGGAGAATCGGATAAAACCGCTGTCGGAGTCTGAGCGGATCCTAAACCGGACGGTGGATAGTGCGGCCAGTATGGCTGCATCGGCTATTCTTGGGCAGGCGCAAGCCAGTAGCCGGGTTCTGGAAAAAGCCCGGCAAGAGGCTCAACAGGCTCCTGGGGGCGTGTCTGAAACTGGGGTGGTTGCAGCCTCGGAATCTGCTGTCGAAACCGCCGGACCTGCTGCTGAAAAGACTCAACCGCAACGTTTTGAAACACCGGAACAGTTTGTCGCAACCCTGCTGCCGCTGGCAGAGAGTGTCGCGGCTGAGCTGGGGGTCGACCCTAAAGTGTTGTTGGCTCAGTCCGCTCTGGAGACCGGCTGGGGTCGCTATCTGATTCAGCGCCCGGAGGGGGGCAGTAGTCATAACCTGTTTAATATCAAGGCTGACAGCCGCTGGTCGGGTGAAAAAGCCCTTGTCGGTACGGTTGAGTTTCGTGATGGCGTTGCGCAGAAAGAGCGCTCGGCATTCAGGGTTTACGATTCTTACGAAGAGAGCTTTCGCGATTACGCAACGTTTCTGAAAAACAGTTCCCGTTACCAGCAGGCGCTGGAGCAGGCAGGCGATCCTTATCAGTATCTGAGAGGCTTGCAGCAGGCGGGCTATGCCACCGATCCAGAGTATGCTGAAAAGATCGGCAGAATTTTTGATGGGGATGTTCTGGCCGGACTCAGTTCAGATCTGAGAGACGGTTCAGGCACTAAAGAAAGTTAGTATCTGGCCGCTACAGAGAGCAGTATCTAGGTGAAACCTGTCTGCTCCCTGCTTTGCCGATAGAGTGTTCCCGGGAGTTATTGTATGTCCAGTTCCAGTTTATTAAATATAGGTATTCAGGCGACTCAGGCCAATCAGACGGCGTTGAGTACCATTGGTCAGAATATCAGTAATGTGAACACTGAAGGCTATACCCGTCAGCGGGTTAACCTGGTGACCCGGCCCGAGTTGTCGGGGGTGTTTGTTAAGGATATTGAGCGGATTACCGACAAATTCCTGACTCAGCAGGTGTGGACCGATACCTCTTCATACAATCAGGCATCCGCTTATGCGGCGATGTCCAGCCGGCTGGATGATCTGCTGGCTGCGGATACCCATAGTGTGTCAACGGCACTGGATGACTACTTTGGTGCGTTGCAAAGCGTTGTTGATGACCCTACCTCTACGGCTAACAGGGAACTCTTTGTTGCTCAGGCGGATGCTCTGGTAAAGCGTTTTAATAATCTGGATGCAAACCTTAAGAGTCAGGCCGAAACGATCAATGCGCAGATGGATGGCTATGCCAGCCAGATCACCAGCCTGGCAACCAGTATTGCCGATCTGAATGCTAAAATAAGCACTGCGGCTGCGACCAATCGCTCCACTAATGATATGCGCGATCAGCGGGACCTGCTGACCAATCAGCTTGCTGAAATTGTCGGGGTTACTGTGGTTGATCAGAGCTCCGATCAGTACAGTATTTTTATTGGCAACGGCCAGCCACTGGTAATTGGTGCGACTGCGGAGAAAGTCGTGTCAGTATTGGGGCCTGATAGTGAGCAAAAAGAGCTGGCGCTGATCAATAAGAACGAGACGGTTAACATCAATGACGAAATTGTTGGTGGCAAAGTTGGTGGCCTGATCAAATACCGGTCTGAGGCGTTGAATGATGCACGTAGTCAGTTGGGGCTGATTGCTGTTGGTTTTGCTGAAAGCATGAATGAACAACACCATCTGGGTCTGAACCTGAATAATGAGTTTGGTGCAGACCTGTTTACCAACATGAACGATGATTTTTTGCAGCAGAAACGGATCACTACCAACAGTAATAACCAGTCCGAAGTGAACATTGCCCGGGTCGAAATTCAACAAACAGATCTGTTGCAGGCAAGTGAGTATGAGCTGGTTGTGGGTGATGGTAACAGACTAACGCTGTATCGCAGCAGTGACGGCAAGCAGGTGCGTATCGATCAGTTGACCAGTGTCGATGATCCGCTATCGCCGCTGACCACTGGTCAGGGGGTTGATGCCGTCGGCCAGGGAGAGTTTTATCGTGACCCCGCAGGGCAGGTTTTATCATTTGCTGTAGATGGTATGAAGGTAACCATCGATACCAGTACCAAACTGATTAAGGGTGACCGGTTTCTTATTCAGCCGGTAACCAGTGGCGCGGAAGATCTGACTTTATCGCTGCATGATGGCCGGCTTCTGGCGTTAGCATCGCCGATAAAAGTAAGCAGTAATATTGATAATCAGGGCACCGGACTGGCAACGGTGACAATGACAGATGCCAAGGCTGATGCCTTTGCCACTGCGGGTGAGCTGTCGCCACCGATAGAGATCGTGTTTAATGATCCGGCTTCATCCCCCTCCGGAGAGATGACCTATACCATCTATGATATGAGTGACCCGAACAACCCTGTGGTACTGGAGTTAGATCCCGCTGTCGGCCCGCTTTCTGATCAGCCGTTTACTTCCGGTGATGAGATTCAGCTGGATGGGTACACGGTGACAATCGCTAACCAGCCGCAACCGGGCGATCGTTTTGGTTTTGATTATAACCTTGATGGTGTATCGGATAACCGTAATGCTTTCGCTTTGAGTAATCTGCAGCAAACCGCCCTGTTTGATCATGGCTCCTATCAGGAACTCTATGGCAGTCTGGTAGAAAAGGTTGGAACCCGGACGGCAACCGCCGTTATCTCTGAACAGGCTGGTAAGGCTGTACTGGATACGACCACCAGTGCTAAGGACAGTGTTTCCGGTGTCAACCTTGATGAAGAAGCCGCTAAGCTGGTGCAGTTTCAACAGGCGTATCAGGCCTCTGCTCAACTGATCCGGGTATCACAAACCATTTTTGATAGTCTGCTTCAAAGCCTTTAAGTAGCAGGAGAGGGTAAATTATGCGTATTTCAACTGCTCAGATATTTAGTCGCAATACCGATAATATCAATAATGCTAATAGCAGCTTGTTTAAAACTCAGCAGCAGCTATCTACCGGTAAGCGTATCTTGCAACCGTCGGATGATCCGGTTGCTACCGCTCAGCTTATTAAGCTGGATAAAGAGATCTCAAAGACCGATAAGTTTCAGGATAATATTGTGGTTTCCCGCCGGCGTCTCAATCTCGAAGAGACAACGCTGGATGCAGTCAATAATGCTACCCAGAGAATAAAGGAGCTGGCGATTCAGGCGAACAGTGGGGCCGTTAATGATAATGACCGTACCCTGATTGCCAGTGAGCTGAAAGAGTTGGAGTCGCAACTGTTTGGTCTGCTTAATACTCAGGATACTCAGGGCGAATATCTGTTTTCAGGCTATAAGGGGTTTGATGCAGCCTACCGTTATGATGGCGCTACCGATAGCTATGTCTTTAATGGTGATGAGGGGAGTCGGTCTATTCAGGTGGGTCCTAATGCCAATATTGTCTCTACCGATTCCGGTTTTAATATATTCGAGAATGTACCGAGCCAGTTAGCGCTGGTGCCTGCAACGGGTAACGAGTTTTCCGGACGAATCATTACCGACTTTGGCACTTTCGGTGAATTTACTGATAGCAGAGGGCCGGCAACCGTTACCTTCGACACCGTGGCTGGAACCTATAGTGTTACCGATGCCCAGGGTGACCCTGTTTTTGGTGGTAATCCAGCTGCCGAGCTTACAGATATCAGTTATCAGCAGGGAGATACCATTGAGTTTGAAGGCCTGAGCCTGGTGATCGATAGTCCGGCGGATGGTGCTGTGGTGATCGAGACCGAAACACAACGCACCAACGTTCTGAATATGGTACACCAGCTGAATGCCGCACTGACCAGTATTAATACGGTTGGTGATCCGCAGGGAACTGAGCGTTTAAATGAAGCAGTCAACCGGGCTTTATTGCAGATTGACAGTATCGAGAGCAAAAACATTCAGGTTCGTGGAAGTATCGGTGCGCGAATGAATACGCTGGATGCTCAGGAGTCGGTCAATGAGGAGTATAAGCTGTATACCAATGAAGCTCAGTCATCACTTCAGGACCTGGATTATAATGACGCGATCAGTCGGTTTACGCTGCAGCAAACAACACTGAATGCTGCATATGCCAGTTTTGCCAAGATACAGAATCTGAGTCTGTTTAATTATATAAACTGATTCAGTTACCCTGTCGGTAGTATGTTTCTCATTAAAAAGCCCGGTGATCCGGGCTTTTTAATGGGGGCTGGATAAAAGGTAAGATTACAGATCCTGCGCACGCTGATAAGCTTTAATGCTGCGGCCGGCTTTCTTGTGTTGACTGGACTGGTCAAGCAGAGCCTGCCTTTGATGGCTGATTGCGTTAATCAGCGACTGATGATTCTGTTGTAGCAAGGCTATTTTATCGTTTAGCTGAGCTACGTCTTCAGCATTGAGTTGGGCAAAGGGTAACTGACGAATCGCGAGGTCTTGCTGCTTCACCAGATTAGTGAGTGTTGTCTCATCTTCATCTGCTTTATTGGTCATGTGACCGAGCGCAGTAAAGATCTCTTGCTGCAGGCGCTCTATCTCTGTGAACCCCTGCAGCCACTTCCGGGCTGCAGGGCTAAGCTGAGGCATGACTATTTTTCTACCGGGCTCTGGGTCTTGTGGTGTTCTGCAGGGATCTTTTCCCAGGCAGACTTGATCTCCAGCAGTAGTTGAGTCACTTCATCCAGCTTCTCAACAGATGACTCGATATTGGCTTTCATCAGCGTACTGGACATATAGGTGTATAGGTTATCCAGATTCTGGGCGATCTCATTGCTTTCTGTATCCGCCAGTGAGGCCTGCAAGCCGCCGATAATCGAGATCGCTTTGCTCAGGCTTGTGCCTTTTAATTCAGTATTTTTACGCTCTATAGCGCCTTTTGCGGTAGCGATACTGCCCAGGGCACCATTCATTAGCATCAAAACCTGCTGGTGGGGGGTTGCATGCGCCAGGGCCGAGTTCAGGCCTATTTTTTGATACTGTTGAGAAGCAAGGTTACGATTCATAATAGATCCTTAAAAAAACGGTTTGCCGCCAGCTCATCAACTGGGACGGCTAAAAATTACTTGTTAGTCTGACGAACAACACCGGGTAGATTGTCCAGTGCGGAGCTCAACCATGCTCCGGTCGAGTTGAGTTGTGCAACTAACAGATCCATCGCATTGAACTGTTTATAAAGTCGCGCTTCAAGTTGTGCACTACGATAATCGAGCTTGGTTCTCTCGTCGCTTATACCTTCTAGCTTGGCGTTAATCGAATCCGTGCGACCATCAATGGTGCCGCTGATCTGAAGGTAGTTCTCCAGCATAGCGTCAATTTTGAAAGCGACTCCCTGTGTGTCATCTGAAAAGAGTGTGGTGACGCCTGTATAATCATCTTTCAGCGCGGTATCCAGTTTGCCCGAATCCAGTTCAAGTGAACCATCACTGGTGGTTGTAATACCGATTGATGCCAGTGAAGTGTAGCTGCTGTCGTTGTTATCGATCCGGCTGGTCAGAGTGTTTCGTATCTGTCGCTCAATTGAACCGATCAGGGAGTCACCAAATAGCGGGCCGGCTGTGTCAGAATCAGGATTGTAACTGGTTTGTTCATTAATCAGCGCGATTAACTCGTTATAACCATCAACCAGTGTCGAGATCTGATTTTTAATTGCACTGCTATTTTCGCTGATTGACAGTGTGATGGGCTCGCCAACATTGGTGTCAGCTAAGGTGATGGTTGCGTCTGGAATAACATCGGTGATGGTATTAGTGGCGCTGGTCATCGGTTGACCATCAACACTGAATACGGCATCGGCTGCTGCAACTACCTGGTCGTAGAAGGTGGCAACATCACCATTGACATCAGGAGTAGCGGTGCCCGAATTGTAATCATAGATATCAAGATCACCCGTTGTGGTTGTGCCGGTAATTGTGAGTTGGTTTTCAGCTCCGGTTTCATCTGCGTTAAATACCAGACGCTTGCTGCCATTAACTACGAGTATTGTGGCAGTGACGCCAATATTATCTTCAGCGCTATTGATCGCATCGCGGACAGATTCAATAGTCGCGTTATTGGTTCCATCCAACGTGACGGTGAAACTGCCTCCGGCATCGGCAAACTCAAGTGTTCCTTCACTGATGACATAATCCTGCTGGGTTACCAGTTTTTGTGCTGATGCCAGACTGGTTATTTCAAGAGAATAACTTCCTGCTGCCGCATTATTGTCGGCACTGAAAGCGGCAATTGCTTTGTCAGATGAGGCAGCGGTTCTATTGCTGAAAGTTGTGGCATCTTTCAGGCCGTCTAGTTTGGTCTGAAATTCGGACAGAGCACTTTTCAGCAGGCCGACTGCAGAGAGTTCGGCCTGAAGTGTGGCTTCTTTCCTGGCAAGTCGATTAAGTGTAGGGGCCCGACTGGCATCTACAAGGTCGGGAACCAGAGATTTTATATCGATGCCAGAGCCAATACCTGGTGATGAAATGGCCATAACTACCTCGCTTCGCTATTCTCTGAAAGAGAAGCAGAGAAGGCGTTTCAGGCCTTCTCGCTGAACAGCAGATTGTTCATCTGCTCAATATGTTTGCTGATTTCGATAAAATCCTCAGAGGGGATCTGTCGGATCAACTCATCATTTGATTTATCAATAACTTTTATTATCGTTTGTCCGCCTTCCTGGTCAACTGAAAAGTTCAGTGTCCGCTGGAACTGAGACATAAAGTCATTGATGGCAGCAACGGTTTCGTGAAGGGCTTCAACGCTCTGTTGAGAAAAATCTGCCGGGCTAGGCCCTGCCGGCTTCTGAACAGTGGATTGCTGTGGTTGCTGGGCTTGCTGTGTTTGCGTGGCGTTAGCCGACGGATCAACAGTGGGCTTTGCAGTGGCCTGAGTGGAAGAGACCTGCATTTCACTGGACATGACGTACCTCCTGGCTCAGATCTGAAGTGGTTAGCTAAAAAAGGCGGGCAAAGCCCGCCCTTTCCGTTAATGCTCTATGCTTACTGTAGCAGAGACAGTACGCCCTGTGGCAAAGTATTTGCCTGAGCCAGCATCGCAGTACCTGCCTGCTGAAGAATCTGGTTCTTAGTCAGGTTGGCAGTTTCTGCAGCAAAGTCTGCATCCTGGATCCGTGAACGGGCAGCAGTTACGTTCTCACTGATACTGCTCAGGTTTGAAATAGTACTTTCAAGACGGTTCTGGACCGCACCCAGGTCAGCACGTTGTCCAGCCATAAACGCCAGCGCCTGATCGATGACATCCAAAGCATTGTTTGAGCCGGTTTGTGAGCTGATATCAATTGCTGCAACTGAAGAAAGAGTTGAAGTATTTGCGGTAGTCGCTGCAAATAATCCACCTGCCGCACCTGAAGTAACGGTAAATGTTCCGCTGGCGGAGAAAGTTACATCACCCGCAACACGAGTACTGTCAGTATTGGTCGCTGTGGTTGATGCATCCACCAGAGTCGCTGCTGCACCTGAGTTTGTTGAATCAGCATTCAGGCCTTGTACGGTCATAACGTTAGTACCGTCGGCACCGTTTGTCGCACCTTCAATAATGATGTCATCACCATTAGCGCTAATCAGCGTAATAGAGGTTTTATCGCTGGACAGCTCTGCGGTAATACCGGTTGTACCGGTTTTCGCATTGATTGCTTCTGACAGTGCTGATACATCGGTAGATGTAACACCGTTAGCAGTGATGGCCTGTGCTCCCCCAGTAGTATCTCCAGTCAGAGTAAAGGCTACGTTACCTGCAGACACAGAAGTGATTTTTGCCTGGCTGACTGCTTTTGCGGTTACACCAGTATCGCTTTGTACGGCATTGACTTTTGCAGCTACAGTTTTAGCACTGTCGCCCGCAGCAACGTCAACCGCAGTGGTGGTTGAGCCTAATGGACCGCTGATTGTCAGGTCTTCACCCGCTACGGTAGTGCTTGCTCCTGCTGTCGCCGCAGCTGCTACTGCAGTTGACCCAGTACCGCCTGTTGTTAATGAGTAGTTACCCATGCTGGTAGCGCGAGTGCTGCCAATGGATACGTTGATAACCTGATCAGCCTCGGCACCAACATGGAATTTACCTGAGGTAAATGTACCATCGAGAATATTCTTGCCGTTAAAAGATGTTGTGTCGGCAATACGGTTCAACTCGGATTGTAGCTGAACAACCTCTTTTTGGAGATTGGCACGGTCAGATGCACTGTTAGTATCGTTGGCAGACTGGATGGCCAGCTCACGCATACGCTGTAGAATGTTTGTAGACTCTGACATTGCGCCTTCAGCGGTTTGAGCCAGAGAGATACCATCGTTAGCGTTACGTACAGCCTGGTTCAGACCACGAATCTGGGAGGTCATGCGGTCGGAGATCGCCAGACCTGCCGCATCATCTTTTGCACTGTTGATACGCAGACCAGAAGACAGACGCTGCAGGGATGTCTGCAGATTGTTCTGGGATTTGCTCAGGTTGTTCTGAGCATTGATAGAAGCGATGTTTGTATTGATAACTGCCATTTTCTCATCTCCTTAACCGAACCGGTTATGGAGTCCCCCCGGCTGGTTCTTTGAGCTTTCGAGACAGCGGTGCTGCCTCACGTATAAATTCATTTCGTGAAAGGGTTAACGGCGCACTGTTTTGAAACTTTAGGGGGCAGTGTGTGAAAAAGTCGCAATAAATGGACATTTTTACTAAAGGCCTTGTATTACGGGGGCTGGAGGGTAAACGGAGCATTACCCATTTTGTGTAATTTTTTATTAAAGGGGATCCGTCATGCTGAAGTACGTGTGTAATAAAAAATTCGTATCGACGCGATCACTGCTATTTTTTATGTAGTGTCAAAAAAACATCATGCAATAGGTTGTCTTTTGAATTGCCATGTCATAAATTTGACGTAGTGATACTAACCCTGATAACACACCGGAAAGAGCTCTGATGAGAGATGTGCTGGGAACCCTATGAGTAGCCCGCTACAAATTATATATATTGATGATGATGTGGAGAGTCGGACCCATCTGTCAGAACGGCTGGGCTTCGCCGAAATCAGTCACACCACCACCGATTATGTGTCCTGGCTGCAGGGAGATACTGCTGAACCGGGTGATCGTTCGGTGGTCTGGCTGGGGCAGTGTTCATTGCCAATCTCGCTGGAAAAACTGATGCAGCAGTTTGACCAGTTGGATGACAAGCTGCCGGTCATTGCCGTCTCCCCCTGGCCCGAACTTGAACAGCTGCCGGAACAACTTCAGGAAAAGATAATTGGCCGGTTGAATCCGGATGCCACCCTGGATGAACTGACGGTGATGCTGCACCGGGCGCTGATTTATCGGCAGTTGCAGCTGCAGTATGCCGGTCAGCCTGACCTGTTCTCCCCTAAATCGGTCGCCAGTCAGTTTGAGGGGATGGTGGGACAGAGTGAGGCGATGGCACTGGTGCGCAAGATGATCAGCCAGGTGGCGGGGCGGGATGTCAATGTGCTGATCACCGGTGAAAGTGGCACCGGTAAAGAGATTGTTGCCAATAATCTGCACCGGGCATCAAAACGGTCGAGCGGGCCATTTGTGCCGGTTAACTGCGGCGCTATCCCGGCTGATCTGCTGGAAAGCGAGCTGTTTGGTCATGAGAAGGGGGCATTTACCGGCGCGATTAACTCCCGGGCAGGGCGGTTTGAACTGGCTAATGGTGGCACGTTGTTTCTTGATGAGATCGGCGATATGCCCCTGCCTATGCAGGTGAAGTTGCTTAGGGTCTTGCAGGAGCGTTGTTTTGAACGGGTGGGCGGTAGTGTCACTATCGACTGCGATGTGCGAATTATTGCCGCCACCCATAAAAACCTGGAGCAGATGATTGTTGAGGGGAGTTTCCGCGAAGATCTTTACTATCGTCTCAATGTTTTTCCTATCGATATGCCGCCTCTGCGTGGTCGGATTGAGGATATTCCTCCGCTGGTGGATGAGTTTTCCCGGCGTCTGGCAAAAGAGGGGTTTGGCCGTATACGCTTCCATCCTGCGGCGATTCGTTCACTGCAGCAGCACGATTGGGCGGGCAATATCCGCGAGCTGGCGAACCTGGTTGAACGGCTGGCGATCCTGTACCCCGATGCGGTGGTGGGCGTGAGTGAACTGCCGCCAAAGTTTCGGCATATTGAGGAACCGGATCCCGATCTTTATCGCGGGGATGATACGCAGGAAACACTCAATGTAGGCGTGCAGCCCAACCGCCTGACTGAACTGCCGGAACAGGGGCTGGATCTCAAACTTCATATAGAAAATATTGAGCAGGCATTGATTACTCAGGCGCTGGATCAAACCTCAGGTGTGGTTGCCAGAGCAGCGGACCTGTTGCAGATTCGCCGGACCACGCTGGTGGAGAAGATGCGTAAATATGGAATTCAGCGAAAATAGATGATGACTGACGCAACTAACAGAATCGCTCAACTGGAAGCGGAAAATAGCCAACTGCGGGCGCAGCTGGATCAGATCCGCCAGACCAGTGTAGAAAAACAGGTTGAGCATGAACGCTTGTCAGGCCGGCTGGAGGATCTGCTGGATCTGTTGCCGGCAGGTGTGGTGGTAATCGATAACCGGGGTCGGGTCGCCGAGTGTAACAGTGCGGCTGAGCAGTTGCTGGGGCAGCCGTTGAAGAATGAACCCTGGATTGCCGTCATTCAGCGCAGTTTCGCCCCCCGCAGCGATGATGGTCATGAGGTTTCATTAAAAAGCGGCCGCCGGGTCAGTCTGTCAACCAGTACTCTGGCAAATGAGTCGGGCCAGTTGCTGATGTTGACCGATCAGACCGACACCCGGTTATTACAGGGGCGTCTGGCCCATTATCAGCGATTGTCTGAGATGGGGCGGATGATGGCCTCGCTGGCGCATCAGGTGCGTACCCCGCTGTCTGCGGCTCTACTCTATGCCGGGCATCTGATGAAGCCGGAGTTGCGGCCGGAGCAACGGATTAAATTCGCCGGAAAAGTAAAATCCCGTCTGGAAAATCTAGAGCTGCAAGTGCGCGATATGCTGATTTTTGCCCGGGGTGAAACCCGACTGGAGGATCGCATCAGTGTTGCAGAGTTGTTCCGTGAACTGGAAGATGCGCTGGATATGCCTCTGCATAGCTGGGACGCTGACTGCGACTGTCTTAACCGGGTACCGGAGTTGCAGCTGCAGTGCAATAAAGATTCGTTGCTGGGGGCGATTATGAACCTGGTCAACAACGCCTTGCAGGCAGGCGGTAAAGGCACCGAACTGGTCATTGAAGCGCAACTGGTCGGAGATAAGCTGGGTATCGAGGTGCGTGATAATGGTCCGGGAATGGATGCGGAGCTTTGTAAAAAGGTGCTGGAGCCGTTTTATTCAACTAAATCCCATGGCACCGGTTTAGGGTTGGCGGTGGCACAGGTAGTGGCCAAAGCGCACCATGGCGAGTTTCTGCTACGCTCACAGCTGGGGGTTGGCACTCAGGCGGCTTTTCTTATTCCTTATCAAACGGGCGGTCAGACCGATAATCAGGCCAATCACCTGGCGGGTAATAACAGCAGTGAAAATAATGAAAGCGGGATCGGATAGTTTATGAGCATTCAGGTATTAGTGGTTGAAGACGATGCGGATCTGCGTGAAGCGCTGGTCGACACGCTGGAACTGGCAGGCTTTGATTATCTGGAAGCTGATTCGGGAGAGCAGGCGCTGGAGGTGATTGCAGAAAATCCCGTAGATATGGTGGTCAGTGATGTCAATATGGGGGGCATGGATGGTCATCAGCTGCTGGAAAAAATTCAGCAGAGCCAGCCCTGTCTGCCGGTGATGCTGATTACTGCCTATGGTCAGGTCAATAAAGCGGTGGATGCGATCCGCAGCGGAGCGGTGGACTATCTGATGAAGCCTTTTGCTCCAGAGGCGTTGATCGAGGTCGTGAAACGCTATACCGGCACGCAGTTAAGTGAGCAGGATAGTATTCAGCCGATCGCAGAGGAGACCAGCAGTAAGCAGTTGCTACAGGTGGCCCGGCGTGTTGCCGAGACCGACTCAACCGTACTGATTACCGGGGAGAGTGGTACCGGTAAAGAGGTGCTGGCGCAGTACATCCATATGCATTCCCCCCGGGCCGACAAGCCCTTCGTCGCGATTAACTGTGCAGCGATTCCTGAGAATATGCTGGAAGCAACGCTTTTTGGACACGAGAAAGGCGCGTTTACCGGCGCTTACACCAGCAACCCCGGTAAGTTCGAGCAGGCTAATGGTGGCACCATTTTGCTGGATGAGATCTCAGAAATGGATCTCGGGTTGCAGGCCAAGCTGCTGCGGGTGTTGCAGGAACAGCAGGTAGAGAGAGTGGGTGGCCGCAAAGTGATCAATCTGGATGTCAGAATTCTGGCAACCACGAACCGCAGGCTGGAAGAGTATGTTGCGGAGCATAAGTTCCGCGAAGACCTGTATTACCGGCTCAATGTCTTTCCGCTTCAATGGTTGCCGCTGCGAGAGCGGGTCGGTGATATCGTGCCGCTGGCGCAGCGCTTGCTGGCAAAATACTCCCGCAAAATGAATCGCACCGCGGTCTCTCTCAGCGAGGAGGCGCAGCGTACGCTACAGGCCTATCACTGGCCTGGGAATGTACGCGAGCTGGATAATATCGTGCAGCGGGCGCTTATTCTGCAGCAGGGAGCACTGATCGGTCCTGCCGATCTGCATATTCAGCCGGGCAGTATGCAGACCTCTGAGATGGCGGGTCGCTTTAGCTCTGGCAGTGTCAGTCCTGACGACAGCAGTCAGTTGGGAAATGATATGAAACAGCATGAGTTTCAGCTGATTATTGAGACGCTTCGGGAAACAGGCGGGAGTCGTAAAGAGGCGGCAGAAAAGCTGGGTATCAGCCCCCGCACATTACGCTATAAGCTGGCCCGGATGCGTGAGGCTGGTATTGATCTTGATGCTGAACTGAAAAGCTGAATCGTTCCATTTGGATTAAATTGTACGTCTAAGGTCGTAGAAAAAGGGCTTCCTACGACTAATGGCCAGCCCCGGATAGACCAATGTCTAATTCAGGAAGAATCGGTCACTTCGGTATAACATTAACCACAAAAATAATAGTTTCAGAGTCTCTGTTTATACTTTGGAAACTAATGACCTGAAAATCTCACCGTCAATAACAAAAATATGGGTAGAGCAGGGATAGGGAGACGTAGTTATCGGAAGTTGATGACTTGTGATTGATAACTACTGTTACTGCACAGAATAAATAACAAGCTAAGGGCATCTCACATGAGCGATTCAAAGATATATCCGGTTAGCGACGAGCTGGCTGCGACTGCGCATATCAATAATGAAAAATATCTGGCGATGTATGAACAGTCCATCAATGATCCAGATACTTTCTGGGGTGAAGAGGGTAAGCGCCTGGACTGGTTTAAACCATACACCAAAGTCAAAAATACCTCTTTTGATCCCCATAATGTTGATATCCGCTGGTTTGAGGATGGCACGCTGAACGCTTCCTATAACTGTCTGGATCGTCATCTGGCAACCCGGGGTGACCAGGTTGCGATTATCTGGGAGGGGGATGACCCGAGTGAGTCTGAGAATATCACCTACCGTGATCTGCATGAGCGTGTATGTAAATTTGCCAATGCGCTGAAATCGCGCGGTGTTGAGAAGGGTGATGTGGTTACCCTTTATATGCCGATGATACCGGAAGCGGCGGTAGCGATGCTGGCCTGTACCCGTATCGGTGCGGTGCACTCAATTGTATTTGGCGGTTTCTCCCCTGAGGCACTGGCGGCCCGTATTGAAGGGGCTAATTCTAAAGTTGTTGTGACCTCAAACTACTCGCTGCGTGCCGGTAAATCAGTACCACTGAAGCTGAACGTTGATAAAGCGCTGGAGCATGAAGCCGCGAAAGCCTGTGTCGATAGCGTGATTGTTGTTAAACGTGTCGAGCAGGATGTTGCCTGGAATGACAGCGTTGATGTCTGGTATGAGGATCTGGTGGCAAATGCTTCTGCTGACTGTCCTGCAGAGGAGATGGAAGCGGAAGCGCCGATGTTTATTCTGTACACCTCAGGTTCTACCGGTGCGCCGAAAGGCCTGAAGCACACCACCGGTGGCTATATGGTGTATGCCGCGATGACTCACGAGTATGCCTTTGACTATAAAGATGGCGATATCTACTGGTGTACAGCAGATGTCGGCTGGGTAACCGGCCACAGCTACATTGTCTATGGTCCGCTGGCGAATGGTGCTACCTCGCTGATGTTTGAGGGTGTGCCAAGCTATCCCGATAACAGCCGTTTCGGTCGTGTTATTGAAAAACATAAGGTTAACCAGTTCTACACTGCGCCGACCGCTATCCGTGCGCTGATGCAGCAGGGTGAAGATGTTCTGGGCGATTCTGATCTGTCCAGCCTGCGTATCCTCGGTTCTGTTGGTGAGCCGATCAACCCTGAAGCATGGGAGTGGTACTACCGTATTATCGGTCAGAACCGTTGCCCTATCGTCGATACCTGGTGGCAGACTGAAACCGGTGGCATGATGATTCTGCCACTGCCGGGCGCTACTGCAGCGAAGCCGGGTGCTGCTTCCCGTCCGTTCTTCGGCGTTCAGCCTGCGTTGCTGGATGCGGATGGCAATGAGCTGGAAGGTGCCACCGATGGCAACCTGGTTATCAAAGATTCCTGGCCGGGTCAGAGTCGCTCTATCTGGGGTGATCATGAACGCTTTATTCAGACTTATTTCACCACTTATAAGGGTTACTACACCACCGGTGACGGTGCCCGTCGTGATGAAGATGATTATTACTGGATTACCGGTCGTGTGGACGATGTTATCAATGTCTCCGGTCACCGTATGGGTACCGCTGAGGTTGAATCTGCACTGGTAGCACATCCGGCGGTTGCTGAAGCAGCTGTTGTGGGCTATCCGCACGAAGTGAAGGGGCAGGGTATCTATGTTTACGTTACCCTTCAGGCTGGCTTTGAACAGTCTGATGAGCTGCTCAAAGAGTTGCGCATGCATGTGCGCTCTGAGATCGGTCCGATTGCTTCTCCAGACCTGATTCAGTTTGCTCCGGGGATGCCTAAGACCCGTTCAGGTAAAATCATGCGTCGAATTCTGCGCAAGATCGCTGAGGATGATTTTGGTGCTCTGGGTGATACCTCCACTCTGGCGGACCCGTCAGTGGTTGATGATCTGATCGAGCATCGCATGAACCGTAAGTAATTGTGCTGCCGAACTAATTTCGGTCTACAATTCCCTTACTCCCTCCCGGTTTTTTAGGTCGGGGGGGAGTTTTGCTATAAAAGTGATGTTAATATAGTCAGGTGCGGCCAATGGGTTATGCACTCTATAAGCGGATATATTTACACGTTTTCACTGGCTGAAAGCGGGTAAGGAGGGAGATTAGCTGAATGCAATTGGCGCAGAAGATAATCATTGCGGATGACCATCCGCTGTTCCGGGCGGCACTGAAACAAGCCGTGACTCAGGCTGTTCCTGGCGTTGAAATCGTCGAAGCCGATTCCCTGGAGGCCGTTCAGGCCGCCGTAGAAGAGCATGCAGATGCGGATCTGGTGCTGCTTGACCTGCATATGCCGGGTACCAATGGTTTTACCGGACTGGTTTTTCTGCGAGGGAAAAATCCCGGTATACCTGTTGTGGTTGTTTCCGGTAGTGAAGAATCCTCAGTGATGAAACGGGCGCTGGACTATGGCGCTTCCGGTTTTATCCCCAAGTCATCGCCTCTTGAGGTGATCGCAGAGGCGATTACTACGGTTCTTGAAGGCGAGGAGTGGTTGCCTGAAGAGGTGGCTGAAGGGGTTGTCGATGTGACTGAAGAGGATCAGAAGTTCGCCAATAACCTTGCGTCTCTCACGCCTCAGCAGTTCCGTGTGTTGACGATGCTGACCGAAGGTTTGCTGAACAAGCAGATCGCTTATGATCTGAATGTATCAGAGGCGACGATTAAAGCCCATGTGACCGCGATTCTGCGCAAGCTGGGTGTGCACAGCCGTACTCAGGCCGTCATCGCGGCACAGCGACTCTGTGTTGATCCGCCTAAAACTGAGATGAATTGAGCTGTCCGGTGGCGAGTCAGCCGCCGACAGCAGAGGAAAAAACGTGCTCACTCCGGGCGCGTTTTTTTGTCTGATCATTGTAATGTCCTGCGGCACTCAGGCCGCAGTCAACTGGTTGTTATGACCTGGCGGAGGTGATCAGCTTGCTGATGATCGCTCTGAGTGCTGCAGGTTTGATCGGTTTATGAAGTATCTCTGCCTGGGTCTCATCGATCTCTTCTTTGACAGCATCGGTTCGGTCGGCGGTAATCACAACAGCTGGCACCTGGTGGTGCCAGAGCTCCCCCAGTTCCTGAAGCGCCATAACACCCGTACGGGTTTCATCAAGATGGTAATCTGCCAGGATAATGTCAGGCACAAACTGTTGCTCAACAACCTTCGATTTAGCCTCCGCCGCTGAGATGGCGGTCAATACTGAGCAGGACCATCCCTGCAGCAGGGCGCTCATCCCTTCAAGGATTTTTGGCTCATTATCAATCACCAGCACTTTAATCCCCTCAAGCCCTTTGCTGCGAATCCAGCCCCGTTTTTCTGGTCGGGGTTTCACTGCCTTGTCCTTGTCTCCCAATGGTACCCTGACACTGAATACTGTACCTTTCCCCGGCCATGAGCGTACCTGTATAGGATGATTGAGCATACGGGCGATACGTTCTGTGATGGCCAGCCCCAGTCCCAGACCATTGACCTGCGAGTGTTTTGGATTGTCTATTCTGCGGAACTCCTCAAATACCTCGCTCAGTTTATCTTCAGGGATGCCGACTCCGGTATCCCAGACCTCGATACGCAGAGTTTTCCCCTGACGGCGACAACCCAGCATAATTTTTCCCTGCTGGGTGTAGCGGATCGCATTGGAGAGGAAGTTTTGCAGAATCCGGCGCAGCAGTTGCTGGTCGGAGTGGACCACCTGACAGCATTTAACAAAATCAAACTGCAGCTGTTTCTCTTCGGCCAGTACGGTAAATTCGGCACTCAGATGGTCAAACATCCCGTTGATGGAAAAGTGGCTGAAGTTGGGTTCCAGTGCGCCGGCATCCAGCTTTGATATATCCAGAATGGTGGTTATCAAGCTCTCAGCGGCTTTCAGTGAACCATCCAGATTCTCAACCAGTTGATGCGTCTCCTCGGTATGTTTTTGCTGTGCCAGGGCAGAGATAAACAGCCGGGCAGCGTTCAGCGGCTGAAGCAGGTCATGGCTGGCAGCGGCAAGGAAACGGGTTTTGCCCAGATTGGCGGCATCGGCATCAAACTTTGCCTGCCGAAGCTCATCCTCGATCAGGGCGCGCACAGTATTCTCTTTACGCAGCTCTTTATTGACCACTGACAGGGTATGGGTTCTTTCCCGGACACGCTGTTCCAGATTCTCGTTGGTTTCCTGCAGTAACTGTTCGGCCTTACGGCGCTCAGTGATATCCTGATAGAGGGTGAAATAGCCGAGCAGATCACCGGCTTCGTTGGTGTGTGGGATATAGGTGACCTCAGCGAAGCGGAACTTGCCGTCAGTCGATGGCAGCTCTGTCTCAAAACGCTGCCGCTCCCCCTGCAGGACTTTATTCACATAAGGAAGACGTACTTCAAGTTCCTCCTTTGAGAGTGTTGAGGAGCTGTTAACTCCCGCAATATTATGCCGGTCGAGGCCAAAAGTGCGGGCATAGGCTTTATTGACAAAGCGAAAGTTGCGGTCGGTATCCAGAAAGGCGATCAGTACCGGCACATTATCGGTATAGGTGCGGACATTCTGCTCACTTTCGCGCAGGGCCTCCTGTACCCGTTTGTGTTCGGTGATATCCATATAGGTATTAACAAAGCCGCCATTAGGCATCCGGTTACCGCGCACTTCCAGTACTGAACCATCCATCCTATGACGTTCATAGGAGTGTGCCTTGCCCTCTTTTAATATGTTCAGGCGGCTTTTTACCTGCTCCTCTATCTCTCCTGCTCCGTATTCACCTTTAGAAGCGTTATAGCGGAATATCTCTTCAATCGGGCGGCCAACGCAGATCAGCCCATCCGGGTAGTCAAACATCTCAATATAGCGACGATTCCAGGCGACCAGGCGCATCTGTTGATCAACCACGCTGATGCCCATGGTGATATTTTCGATAGTGGACTGTAGCAGTGAACGGTTAAAGCGTAAGGCCTGGGAGGCTTCATCGACAATGGTGACCACATCGCCAATCTGCATATCTTTGCCGCGCAGTGTTGAAGCCAGCACGATGCGGGCTGAGGAGGCACCAATAACACCCGCCAGCAGTCGTTCGGTAAACTGAATCAGTTCCGGACTGGCTTTGTCCCCGGATAAGGGGGGTTCGATACCCGCTTTAAGGGCAAAACCGGTAAATGCATGCTGGGTGCGGCTGATGCCGAGAAAACGCTCGGTCAGAATCTGCAGGTCGCCGACGGTGGCGTGACTGAACACCCGGGAAGGTTCAGACAGGTCTTTGCTGTAAACGTCGACAAAGGCGCTTGCCTGGATCCGGTCAACCAGTCGTTGCGGACTGTAATGGGAGATCACTGCGTAGAGCAACGCATTGATTGAGATACTCCAGAAAGCCCCATGGGTAAGGGGGTCCATGCCACTCAGGCCAAACAGTTGGGTGGGCCTGAGCAGGTCAGAACCAAACAGGCCCTCCTGCAGAAAAGAAGTTGGCATCAGTCCGGCGTTAGCCATGGTGGGAAATACCAGTGTGTAGAGCCAGATCAGAAAGCCGGCGCAAAGGCCGGTCAGAATGCCGTGTCGGGAACCGGTTTTCCAATAGACGCCACCAATCAGTCCCGGCAGAAACTGAGCGGCGGCGACAAATGCCAGCAGGCCGAACGAGGCCAGTGTGCCCTGATCGCCGAGGATGCGATAATAAAAATAAGCCATGATCATCAGGCAGATAATGGTGATCCGCCTGACTCTGAGGAGCATTGCGCCAAGGTCTTTATTTTTTGACAGCTTTAGCCATGAGACCCTCAGCAGTAACGGCATGACGATATCGTTACACACCATGGTAGACAGGGTGATTGACGCGACGATAACCATACTGGTAGATGCAGACAGACCACCGATAAAGGCGAATGTGGCCAGATCCTTATAGCCTTCATGCAGGGGGAGCATCAGCACGAAGGTATCTGCGTTGATATCCAGCCCTTCAAACAGAGTCATTCCGGCGGTGGCGATTGGCAGCACAAACAACGCCAGTAGCACCATATAGAGCGGGAACAGCCAGCGGGCGGTTTTAAGGTTGTCGAGGCGGGTGTTTTCTACAATGGTGACGTGGAACTGGCGTGGCAGGCAGAGGATTGCGGCACAGGCGAGCAGGATCTCGGTGAGGAAGCTATTACCGAGAAAACTACCCTCCAGCGGGCTGCTGAAATTATCGTTGTGATACAGCTGGTCACGGATGTTGGCAATCAGATCAGGCACGCCATCAAAGATCTGAAAGGTCACCATCAGGCCGACGGCGATAAAAGCGGTCAGTTTGACGATTGATTCGAATGCCACGGCCAGCACCATCCCTTCATGATGCTCGGTGGCGTCGATATGCCGGGTACCAAACAGAATGGTGAAGACCGCCATCACCAGAGCCACAAACAGCGCGGTATCGTTGCCTTTACTCAGGGCTTCGGTCACGCCGGGGGCGATTGCATCATAGCTGATGGCCACCGCTTTAAGCTGCATCGCAATATAGGGGATGGTGCCGCACACTGCGATAATGGTAACCAGTACTGCCAGTGCCTGGCTTTTACCGTAGCGGGACGAGAGGAAGTCGGCGATGGATGTGGTGTTCTGCTGCTTGCTGACCAGGATGATCTTCTCAATAATTCGCCAGCCAAAAATAAATACGATCGCCGGCCCCAGGTAGGTGGCAAGAAACTGCCAGCCACTGACAGAAGCGCGCCCGACTGCGCCGTAAAAGGTCCATGAGGAACAGTAGATCGCCAGAGACAGGGAATAGATAACCGGATTGCTGGCGTAGGAGCGTCCCTGAGCACTGCGGTCGCCAAAGTAAGCGATAGCGAAGAGCAGACCTACATAGGCCAGTGAGATCAGAATAATTGAGCCGCCGGATAGCATAGTCAGGTCTGTCCGTAGTTACTGTGTTGGAGTGGGTAGTGTAACCGAACTCTGGCGAATAACCCTATTGCTCTTATACCTTTGTCTAATGTGTTGAGTTATAAAGGTTTTTTTAAACCCCCTCCAGGTCGCGCCGTGCTTGGGTTGCGGCCTGTTTGCCAGGGTTTTGATCCGTTTGATCAGACCAAAGTAGGGGATTTGTTTGCCAGAACACTTTGTTAAATTCTATCAGTCCACAACTTTTACTTAACCTTTAATAACAAAAATAAGGATGGTGCAAATGTCTACTTCTTCACAAGACAATGCTTCGGCCTACTGGGCCGAAAACCTGCGCATTATCATGACTTACCTGTCAATCTGGTTTGTAGTGTCATTCGTAGGTGGGATTCTGTTTGTTGATCAGTTGAACGCTATTCCCTTCTTTGGCTTCCCGTTGGGATTCTGGATCGATCAGCAGGGTTCAATCTTCGTATATGTAGCTCTCATCTGGATGTACGCATACAGCATGAATAAGCTGGATGAAAAATACGACGTTCACGAATAAGAACAATAACAGTTGCGCTGAGGATGACTACTATGAGTCTTGATCTACTTACTTATCTCTTTATAGGGGGCTCTTTCGCACTCTATATCGGTATCGCTATCTGGGCCCGTGCCGGGTCTACAAAGGAATTCTACGTTGCAGGCGGTGGTGTACCTCCGATTGCAAACGGTATGGCGACTGCGGCTGACTGGATGTCTGCAGCATCGTTTATCTCTCTGGCAGGTCTGGTATCTTTCATCGGTCGTGATGGTGCGGCTTACCTGATGGGCTGGACCGGCGGCTATGTATTGCTGGCTATGCTGCTGGCTCCATATCTGCGTAAGTTTGGTAAGTTCACCGTGCCTGATTTCGTCGGTGACCGTTACTACTCTACTTTCGCCCGTGTTGTTGCGGTTGTCTGTACTATCGTTATCTCCTTCACCTATGTGGCAGGTCAGATGCGTGGTGTAGGTATCGTATTCTCCCGTTACCTGCACGTTGACATCAATACTGGTGTTATCGTCGGTATGGCGATCGTATTCTTCTACGCCGTTCTGGGTGGTATGAAGGGTATAACCTATACTCAGGTTGCTCAGTACTGCGTACTGATCCTGGCATTCATGGTACCTGCAATCTTTATGTCTATGCAGATTACCGGTCACTTCCTGCCTCAACTGGGTCTGGGTGCGACGCTGGATTCTGGTATGTCTGTACTGGCGACGCTGGATAAACTGTCGGTAGATCTCGGCTTCGCTGAATACACGGCCGGTAAGAAATCAACTATTGATATCTTCTGTCTGACCGCTGCGCTGATGGCGGGTACTGCGGGTCTGCCTCACGTAATCGTACGTTTCTTCACCGTACCACGTGTAAAAGATGCCCGTACTTCTGCTGGCTGGGCGCTGATCTTCATCGCTATTCTCTATACTACGGTTCCGGGTGTTGCTGGTTTCGGTCGGGTAAACCTGATTCAGACCATTAACGGTACTGATGAGGCTAATGTCGGTACTGAATATGCGAAGATGCCTGGCTGGTTCAAGAACTGGGAGAATGCTGGTCTCCTGGGTTGGCATGATTATAACGGCGACGGCAAGGTTCAGTACTCTGCTGGTGCGGCGTTTGAAGGTGGTAAGCCTGCGTTTGATGGCGATGCCCGTGGTGCGTACGGTGAGCGTGCTGTAACCAATGCTAAGGTGAATCCTGCTCCGGCTCCTGGTGCGCCATTCGCGAACGAAGTGTATGTTGACCGTGACATCATGGTGTTGGCTAACCCTGAGATCGCTCAGCTGCCTAACTGGGTAATTGCCCTGGTAGCCGCAGGTGCGGTAGCCGCAGCGCTGTCTACTGCAGCGGGTCTGCTGCTGGTAATCTCTACTGCGATTGCCCACGACCTGATGAAAACCTGTATTAATCCTGATATAACAGAGAAGCAGGAGCTGATGTACGCACGTATTGCGGCTATTGTGGCGATCTGTATTGCAGGTTACTTTGGTATCAATCCGCCGGGATTTGTGGCGCAGGTGGTGGCACTGGCCTTTGGTCTGGCTTCCTCCTCTGTATTCCCGGTTATCGTGATGGGTATCTTCAACAGCCGTATGAACAAAGAGGGTGCGATTGCGGGTATGATCGTTGGTCTGGGTTCAACCATGGCTTACATGATCTACTTCACCTTCATGGGTGGTTCAAAAGACGATCTGTTCCTGGGTATCTCCACCGGTGGCTTCGGCTTCGTTGGTATGATTCTGAACTTTATCGTCGCCTACGTTGTATCTATGATGACTCCGCCGCCTCCTGCTGAAATTCAGGAGATTGTTGAGAACATCCGTGTACCTCGTGGTGCTGGTGTTGCTCACGCGCACTAAGATCTGAACAGATCTAACTAAACGCAAGGCGCGCCAGCGAGGGTTGGCGCGCCTTTTTTTATCGGTTCTGTTTAAGTGCTGTCAAAGTTTCGGCCTAAAGGGTTATGTGACTCTTTAATCAGGCACTTTGAGGTTGTTTTGGGTTGGGAGATTAGTCTATGCCGTCATCATTTAAAATCGAGAATATGCCGTTCAGTCTGCTCAGCGAAAAAGAGCAGGATGTTCTGTGTTCCAGTCTGGATATTGGCTATTACCAGGCGGGTGAGACGATTATCGCCGCTGGCAGTGTGCCTGAGGGGGTGTATGTCATTCTCAAGGGGCGCGTGGCTGAAAGCGATGTGCCCGAGGAGAGTGGTGCTCAGCAGCATCTCTATGTTCACTATACCAATGAGGACTATTTTGGCGGCTGGTCGGCGATCAGGGGTAAAGCGATTCACAACTTTATCGCGGTTGAGGAAACTATCTGCCATATTTTGCCCACCCGGGTGCTGCTTGATCTGTGTGCTGGTAATAGTCGGTTTGCCGACTATTTTCAGCAAAGTCTGTCTGCCAAAACTGAGATTCAGGCCCAGGAGGGTGGTGATCAGGATATGGCGGAGTTTATGCTGGCTCAGATTAAAGATGGCCTGATACGTGAGCCTCTGGTGGTCCTTGAGGGGACAACCATCACTGAAGCTACGGTGATGATGCGTGAGAAGCATGCTGACTGTGTACTGGTAAAGCGTGGCAATCGCTACGGTATGGTCACTGGAACCGATATTCTTGATGCGGTGGTGATTAATAAGCTCGGTCTTGATTCAGATGTTGCTGATATAGCCAGTTATAGACTGATCTCCACCACTTCCGACGATTATCTCTTTAATGCACTGATCACCATGACGCAGCAGCGCATCGAGCGGGTAGTGGTGGTGGATGATGGCAGTCTGACCGGGGTTGTCGAGCTGACCGATGTGCTGAGTTATTTCTCCAGTCACTCCCATGTTATCGGTCTGCGTATTGAGCGCGCCCAGACAGTCGAGGATCTCTATGAAGCAGCCCATGGTCTGAATGATCTGATAAAGGCGCTGGTTTCACAGGGGGTTAAAGCGCGTTTTGCGATGGAACTGATTGCGGCAATGAATGAAAGGGTTATTGCCAAGTTGTTTGGTCTGATGATTCCCCGGGATATGCAGCCCCATGTTTGTCTGGTAGTGATGGGCAGCGAGGGACGGGGTGAGCAGATCATGAAGACGGATCAGGATAATGCCCTGATCTATCGCGATGGGCTTATCTGGCCTGAGATGCAGGAGACCATGCAGCGCTTTAGTGAAACCCTTATCTCATTCGGTTTTCCCAAATGCCCAGGTAATATTATGGTATCGAATCCTGCCTGGGTTAAGTCGATTGGTGAGTGGACACAGCAGTTGAGTGACTGGTCCTATCTGTGTGAAGGTGAGGCGCAGATGAATCTGGCGATAGCTGTTGATGCCCATCCGGTTGCGGGTAATTCGGCGCTGTTTAAAACCTCCCGTAACTGGTTCCTGCGTCATCTGAAAAACAACGATCTGTTTTTTTCACATTTCGCCAGGGCAGCGATTGAGTTTGATACGCCGCTGACCTTCTTTGGTAATCTCAAAGATAAAGGGGAGCTGGATGTTAAGAAGGCAGGCATTTTCCCGATCGTGCATGGTATTCGTACCATGGCGCTGCAGTTTCGCATACTGGAAACCAATACCTTTAAGCGTATAGAAGCATTGGTGGAGATGGGGCAGATGAAGGAGGAGCATGGTCGCGAGTTGGCTGAGGCGCTGGCACTGTTTATTCAGACACGTCTGAAGCAGCAGGTAAAGCGTATCGATATATCTGAGGATGGTGTAGACCAAACGCCTAATATCCTTGAGTTGTCTTCATTGGATAAAATGGAACGAGATCTGCTACGGGACGGTATGCATATCGTTAAGGGTTTCAAAAAGCATCTGACACTCAGGTATCACCTGGGAGGCTAAACGGAATATGATTATTCCCAGAACTATAAGAAAAATGAAAGACCGGATGGATCATAAAAATGGTCCATATGCGCACCTGTTTCAGCCCTATGACGGGGATGAGGTGGTTTCACTGGATTGTGAAACCACCAGTCTGAATGTGAAAGAGGGTGAGATACTGTCGATTGGCGCGGTAAAGATCAAGGGCCGGAAAGTGATCACCAGCGACCGGCTGGATATAAAACTTAAACCGCCAAAGAGTCTTACCGGAGACTCCATTAAGATTCATAAAATCCGTGCTGCCGATCTGGCCGACGGTGTCTATATGGATGAAGCACTGGAGCGGCTGCTGGAGTTTGTCGGCAATCGTCCGATTCTGGGGTATTACGTTAACTATGATGTGCGTATGCTGGAGAAATACCTGCGTCCCCGTTATGGCTTTGGACTGCCGGGAAAAGCGATTGAGTTATCCCATGTCTACCACGATATTATCAAGTGGCGCTATGTTGGCGGCGATATCGATCTGCGCTTTGATACCATTTCCAAGCGTCTCGATATTCCGATGCTGGAGCGGCATACGGCGCTGGGGGATGCGATTACTGTGGCGTTGATGTATGTGCGGTTAAAATATGGTGAGCCGCCAGCGGCAGGATAAAAAAACAGGAATACGTCAAAAAACAAACGGGCCTATGGCTCGTTTTTTGCTTTATACTCAGATGAGATTAAAAATTGACACAGATTTGTGTCATATTTTTGGCGAATAGGTTGTTTTGTTGCTTGCTAAGTAGCTATTCAATCTTATAATGTCAATATATTGCCATTCTGGAGGGGTCTATGGTTGAGCGTGCAGACATCAACGCCGTTTTGCAGCAGATGCGAGAAGTGAAGATGCAGGTTCAGCAGGGTGTTTCGTCTAATATTCCGCAGCCAAATTCCATTCGTCCTGTTGCCGGAGAGCAGAGCGGAGAGAGTTTTGCTGATCTGTTCAAGGGAGCGATAGACGGGGTAAACAACTCTCAGGCACACGCCAAAAAACTGGCGACCGCTTATGAACAGGGTGTTGCGGGTGTCGACCTGCATCAGGTGATGATCAGTATGGAAAAAGCATCGGTCTCTTTTCAGGCACTGACTCAGGTGCGTAATAAGATGGTCAGCGCCTATGAAGACGTTATGAAAATGCCGATCTGATTAGTTTGATAAACACAACAATATGCAGCAGTAGCATCAGGGTGTCGGGTTAGATGGAGAGCGCAACAGTGCAGGCAGGAACAGGTGGGTCGGTAGCCTTTGGCTTTAACCGCTTGGGACTGGTGCGTCAGTTAGGTCTGATGGTGGGGCTTGCGGCCACTATTGCGATCGGCTTTGCAGTTGTGCTCTGGTCTCAGGAGCCGGATTATCGGGTGCTCTACAATAATGTCTCCTATGCAGATGCCAATCAGATCGTTGAACAGCTGCAGTTGAATGGTATTCCCTATAAGTTTGATTCAACCGGACACAACATTCTGGTAGCGGATGAGTATCTGCACAAAGCGCGATTACGCCTCGCTGCTGAAGGGTTTACCAACGATAACACGGTGGGCTTTGAGCTGCTGGATAAAGAGCAGGGGTTGGGCACCAGTCAGTTTATGGAAAATGCCCGTTACCGGCGTGGACTCGAGGGTGAGCTGGCTCGTACGGTGACCAGTATGCTGGCGGTGCGAAGCGCCCGGGTACATTTGGCGCTGCCGAAGCAGTCAGTGTTTGTGCGCGATCAGCGTAAGCCTACGGCATCGGTGTTTCTCGACCTGGTCGCTGGTAAGCGGCTGGAGCCAATCCAGGTGGAAGCGATTACCAATCTGGTTGCCTCCAGTATTCCAGAGCTTTCCAGTGAAGATGTAACCGTTGTTGATCAGAAAGGGCGCCTGCTGAATACCCGGGATATGGATACCGATGTGGTTCTGGCGGCTAAACAGCTGGAATATACCCGTAGAATAGAGGAAACCCTGGTTAATCGGGTGAACAGTATTTTACAGCCGGTAGTGGGGTTGGGGCGTTACCGGGCCGAGGTCTCTGCTGATATTGACTTTACCGCCGTTGAGCAGACCGATGAGATCTATAACCCGGATCTTCCTGCGCTGCGCAGTGAGCAGGTGCTGGATGAAAGCACAACCGGACAGGCCGCTGCAGGTGGCGTACCCGGGGCATTGTCAAATCAGCCTCCCGGAGCGAGTTCAGTGCCGGAGGTAGGGGCTAACGGTCTGCCTATTCAGAATGAAGGCGTTGTTGCGCGGCCGAGTGGACCGAAAAATGCCCGCTCACAGGCGACCCGCAACTATGAGCTTGATCGGTCCATCAGCTACACCAAGCACCAGATGGGTCAGATTAACCGGCTGTCCGTGGCGGTGGTGGTTGATGATATTCCTACGACCAGTCCTGATGGCGGTGAGACAACCCGAAGTGCCTGGGATCAGAATGAACTGGATCGATTGACTATACTGGTTAAGGATGCCGTTGGTTATTCCGCTGTCCGGGGGGACAGTGTGAGCGTAATCAACTCGCCTTTCGCCGTGCCTGAGGTGTATCAGGAAGAGGAGATCCCTATCTGGAAGCAGGAGTGGGTGCTCGATCTTGCTAAGCAGATACTGGGTGGTCTGTTTGTCCTGCTGTTGGTGTTTGGTGTGTTGCGCCCGATAATGAAAAATCTGGCGGTCAGTGCGGCCCATAAAGCGGCAGCGGAGGGAGCAGCGGTTAAGACTGAAGCTGATATGGCGTCAGAGCTTGAATCTCTGGATATGAGTGGCATATCGGCTGATCAGGTGACGTTCAGTGGTATTGATAACGCGCTAGCACCGACTCCGAATGAAACCTATGAATATCAGATGAATGCAATACGCAGTATGATTGCAGAAGATCCAGCCAAAGTGGCACAGGCAATACGTCAGTGGGTGATTGAGAATGAATGATCAGGTAACTGAATCCGGTGTTGAGCTGACGAACGTTCAGAAAGCGGCGGTGTTGCTTATTTCGCTGGGGGAGGCTGATGCGGCAGAGGTGCTGCGCTATCTGGGGCAGAAAGAGGTGCAGCAGCTGGGGCTCACCATGAGTAATCTGGATAATATCCCTCAGTCCACGGTCGAAGCGGTGATGGCTGACTTTATGGAAGCGATCAGCGATCAGACCAGTATCGGTATTAATAATGACCACTATATCAAAGAGATGCTGAGCCAGGCGCTGGGGAGTGATCGGGCTCAGACGCTGGTTGATCGTATTCTGATGACCACCAATACTTCAGGTCTTGAAAGTCTGAAGTGGATGGACTCGCGGCAGGTTGCCGAGATTATCCGTTATGAACATCCGCAGATTCAGGCGGTGGTTATCGCCTATCTGGACCCCGACCAGGCAGCGCATGTATTGCAGCGGTTTGATGAGAATGTGCGTCTGGAAATTATGATGAGGATTACCTCGCTTGATCAGATTCAGCCATCGGCATTGCAGGAGCTGAATGACATACTCGAATCGCAGTTCTCCGGCGCCAGCAGTCAGAGTGCCAGTCTGGGTGGTCTGAAAACCACTGCCAATATTATGAACTACTTCGATAGTAATATTGAGCAGGAACTGATGGAGAAAATCCGTGAAGTGGATGAAGCGCTGGGTGATCAGATCTCTGAGATGATGTTTGTCTTCGATAATCTGATCGATGTTGAGGATCGCGGTATTCAGGTGATCCTGCGCGAGATCAACACCGATACTCTGGTGGTTGCACTGAAAGGTGCGGAAACCGGGTTGCAGGACAAAATTTTCAAAAATATGTCGAAACGTGCTGCCGAGCTGCTGCGAGATGATCTTGAAGCAAAAGGTCCGGTGCGTGTCAGTGAAGTGGAAGATGCTCAGAAAGAGATTCTTAATGTTGCTCGCCGACTGGCTGATGAGGGTGAAATCGTGCTGGGTAGTGGCGGCGAAGAGATGATGTAATGCGAATGAAGGCGATCGATAAATCGGTTATCAGAATTCGTGCAGAGGATGCCCGGGCGGCGGCATTGTGGACGCTGCCGGTGGTGCAGAGCCATCACGTGGTGGGGCTGCAACGCAAACCTGAGCCGGTTGAAGAGGAAGCGGTTGAAGAGGTGGTCGATGGCCGCCTGAAGCTCTCTGAGCTTGAAAAGATTCGTGAGGATGCTTATCAGGAAGGCCTGCAACAGGGGCGTGAAGAGGGCGTACAGCAGGGGCTTGAAGAGGGGCGTGCAGCAGGTCACCAGGAAGGGCTGGCAGCATCGCAGGCTGAGATCGACACTCAGCTACAACTGCTAAGAGCATTGCAGCAGCAGTTGGATAAGCCGTTACAGCAGGTGAATGCTCAGATGGAGCAACTGGTGGTCGAGCTGATTACTGAGTTAAGCGAAGCGGTGATCGGGGCGCAGATAGAGCAGGACGGTGAAGCGGTGATTAAGGCGGTTGAGGATGCGATCGCGCAGTTACCCCAGACCGGAGCTGAGATCAAAATCATTCTTAACCCGGGTGATGTGCCGGTGCTGGAGCCTTTGCTCGCGCTGAATGAAAACTGGACGCTGGTAGAAGAACCCTCGGTCACCCGGGGAGGCTGCAAAGTCGTCAATGGTTATGGCTTGCTCGATAATACAGTTGAGCGACGCTTTGGTGCTGCAGCATCCCGTTTACGTAGCGCGCTGAGTCAGTTGGATGAAGCGGCCGACCCTTCCGTTCAGTCACCGGAATCTCATGAATGATCAACTGCTGAAACGTCTGTCCCGCTTGCGGGGACTGGACTATCAGATACCTGCGCCTGTGGCTCACGGGCAGATAACACGTTTGATCGGTTTAACTCTTGAAGCGGTGGGAATCAAGGCTTCTATGGGGGAGTACTGCCTTATCTATCCTCCGCATGGAGAACCGGTAGAGGCAGAGGTTGTCGGTTTTTCCGGTGACCGGATCTATCTGATGCCTGTTGATCTGCTGGAGGGGTTGGCGCCGGGAGCGCGGGTCAGTCCAATGCAGGGCGGGGGCGATGTTGAGGTCGGCTTTGAACTGCTTGGTCGGGTCATAAATGGGGTTGGCAAACCGCTGGATAGTCTCGGTCCGTTGGGGTGTAAGACCACAGTGCCGCTTCAGGGGCGCAATATTAATCCTCTTAGTCGACAGCCTATCAGACAGACGCTGGATGTGGGTATTCGCGCAATTAACTCGTTGTTGAGTGTTGGCCGGGGGCAGCGGCTGGGGCTGTTTGCGGGCAGTGGTGTGGGTAAAAGTGTGCTGCTGGGGATGATGACCCGTTTTACTGAGGCGGATATTGTCGTTGTGGGGCTGATCGGGGAGCGTGGTCGGGAGGTAAAGGAGTTTATCGATCACAGCCTTGGTGAGGAGGGGATGCGTCGTGCTGTCGTGGTGGCGTCTCCTGCGGACGAGTCGCCGCTGATGCGTCTCAGGGCTGCTCAGTTGGCCACCCGGTTGGCAGAATATTACCGGGAACATGGGAAAAATGTTCTTCTGCTGATGGATTCGCTGACCCGTTATGCTCAGGCGCAGCGGGAGATCGCCCTGGCTGTCGGCGAGCCTCCGGCAACCAAAGGGTATCCGCCTTCGGTGTTTGCCAAACTGCCTAAGCTGGTGGAACGCGCGGGTAATGGTGATAAGGGTGGTGGCTCAATCACCGCATTCTATACCGTACTGACCGAGGGGGATGATCAGCAGGATCCCATCGCTGACTCCGCCCGGGCTATTCTGGATGGTCATATAGTGTTGTCCCGGACACTGGCGGAACGGGGGCACTATCCCGCTATTGATATTGAACAATCAATCAGTCGTGCGATGCCGCAGATCGTCAGTTCAGACCACCTTAAAGCAGCCATGGGGTTTAAGCAGCTCTACTCTAAATTTCAGCAAAACAGCGATCTGATCTCTATCGGTGCTTATGTCAGGGGCAGCGATGCCGAGACTGATTTTGCAGTTGAGCGGATGCCGCTGATGAATGCTTTTCTGCAGCAGGGGCTGGATGAAGCCTATGCGTTTCAAAAGAGTCTTACCGACCTGGCGATGGTGTTGACGCCTAATCCCGGCAATACGAATACCACTGATCAGCAGGGGCGGCAGAATATTGCTATGGGTAATCAGACGCAGTGAAAAAACGGTCAAAGCGGTTGCAGGTAGTGCTCGATCTTGCCGAGCGTAAGCGTAAACAGGCGGATCAGTGGTTAAGTCAGTCCCAGTCCCGAGTTCAACAGGGGGAGGCGACGCTGGAGCAGCTTCGAAGCTATCACGCTGACTATGCCAATAGTTTCTATCAGGTGGGGGCTTCGGGTATTTCACCCGGGCAGATTGAGACTCATCAGGCCTTCATGCAAAAGTTAAGTGGTGCTGTACAGCAGCAGGAAAAAGCCCTGCAGACGGATCGTGCTCAGCTAGAGAAGGTAAAGGAGTATTGGCAGAGTGCTTATCAGCATTTTAAAGCGGTTGAGATGCTGGTTGATAAGCTCAGGCGCGAAGAATCTCTACAAGCTGAAAAGCAACTTCAAAAAGAACTGGATGAACGTTCGCAGTTAATCCGCCCGCCTTTTATCTGATGTTTCTGCTTCTCCCGGAGTATCTGGCACTGATTATGCTAATAACTCAGTGGATAGAACTCTGCCGGAGAACGCAGTATGGATCAAACACTTTCCGCTCCTAATGGGGTCGGATCACTATTGAATGTCGGTTCAGTACCAGGCAGTGGCGTATTAACCGGTATTGCGCCGGGTGATGGCGCAGCGACAAGCAATTTACCGTCCTTTGGAGAATCGTTGCGACAGGCGCAACGGATCCCAGGTGGTGATGGGCAATTGGGTGGTCAACAAGGTAGCGGCGGACAAAAGTTGCCGGAGAGTGGCCAGTTGTTGCCTGCAGGGAGCGCCGCTACAGCTGATGTGGTCGCGAGTTTGGGGCAGGATGATAGTAGTACCGTCACTGAGGCGGCTGTAGAAACTACTGGGGCAGTTGGGCAGCGGGAGCAGCGCCAGCAGCTGGAAAAACAGTTAGAGCAGCAGTTAGATCAGCGCTTTAAGCAAGTTTCACAGAAGCGTTCTGAGTCGGCAGACAGCAGCGACGCTCTTCAGGTAGTTCCGCAAGCAGGTGAGTATGCGCTGCAGCAGATTGATCAGTATCGGCGTGCGGATCTGGCTGTGGCGGTGGACTCTGCATTGAAGCAGCTGGCTACAGCGGATAGTCGTACTGAGCGAGGTGTAGTCGAGCAACCTGGGATGTCTCAGCAGATGGATGCAATTCCTGCTCAGGCGGCTGGTGGTGTATCAGGCATCTCGCAGACACGGCCTTTGGCTGAAGAGAATTCGGTGGCTGAAAGTGTTCAGGTAGCGCCAGTTACCAATGGTCAGGGCTCGTTGCCAAATCAGCAACTTCAGGTCGACATGACAGCGCAGAATCCGGTTGCTAAAGCTGATAGTTCTGCGTCTGACCCGGTGTCCCCTGTCATGTCGCGGGCTGACTATGTGTCAGCCAATCAGTATCAGAGTGCTTACCAGGATAGTCCTGTAGCGACCGTCATTAGTGAAGTTATAGCCGGCCGGGCAGCGGGAGCTGCTGCAGAAACGGGCGACAAACAATCTGGTGAGGCTGGCAGAAATGATGCGACGTTATTAACAGTGACGCCCGAAGTTGTAAGGTCCGGAGAGACTGTTGTGGCCGGTCAGGCAGTGGCGGCTGACATACAGACCGAACAGCGTCCTGCTGCGGGGATAGCGCCAGCTATCGAGCAGTCGGTTACCGCTCCTGCATCGGTGGCTCCGATTGTTGAGCAAACAGCTAATACTCCGGTTGCCAGGCAGTCAACTGAGCAGGGTATGGCGTCTGAGCCGGTAGATACGCCGGCTCGACCAGCGACACTGGCCTCCATTTCATCGCAGGTCTTGCCAGAGCGTGAGGCAGTTGGAACGCCACCAGAAGATAGGCAGGCTCGACCAATAACACCGGCCTCCATTTCATCGCAGGTCTTGCCAGAGCGTGAGGCAGTTGGAATGTCACCAGCAGATAAGCAGGCAGGTGACTCTGCCGGTTCACTATTAACAGGTAGCACAGAACAGAAGAGTCCGCAGGGGGCGGTAGCAATGGCCGGTCAGCCTGCAGTGGAGTCTGCTGCAATCGCTCAGGCGCCAGTCAGTAGCGTAGACCGGAACCGTGAAGCCGTTACGCGAAATCAAACCGATAAGGGGGGGAGTCGTACAGCGGAAGGTTTGGTTTTGCAGTCGCAGAATCTGGCTCAGAGTCAGGATCAAAGCAATCAGACCGCTGCGCGTCATGATTCATCTCCTTCTCAGGCTCAGTCTCAAATGCAGGCGACTGCGGCCTCTCTGTCTGGTGGGCAGTTGAGTGCAGATAGTGTCAGGGAACAATTAAAAGCGATCGCAGCTGATGCCGATAGATCGTCAGGCGGTATTGAGTCTGCCAGCCGTGTGGAGGGGCGTCAGGAGAGTCAGCTTACCAGTTTTGCCGACTCTCTGGCAGCAGCATCCAGAGGTGTTCGTCCTTCTCAGGAATCCGTTCAGCTGGTGATGCCTCATGGAGTGCGCCCCGGTGAAGCTGCATGGAGCCAGGCGGTGAATGATCGGGTGATGGTTATGGCGTCAAAAAATGGTCAGTTTGCGGATATTCAGCTTGATCCGCCGGAGCTTGGGTCGTTGCATGTGCGGCTGCATGTTAAAAATGAACAGGTTACTGTGGTGTTTAATACGCCCCACGGTAGTGTTCGGGAGGCTCTGGAACAAAATATGCCAAGGCTGAGAGAGATGTTCGCCGATCAGGGATTAAATCTGTCAGAATCTTCAGTGGAAGATCATAGCAATGGCGGTCAGCGGGATGATTCTGGCTCCGGTTCAGGCTCATCTTTCACGGGTTATCAGAATGATTTTGTCGATGATGGCCGGGTTGAATCGGTTGTCAGTGAGAGTCTTTCTCTGGTCGATTATTACGCCTGACTGGTAATCTTGGCAGGAATGTGCGGGCGTCTGCTTCCGCCGCTGAATCAGTATGTTATATTACGCTCTGGGTTGTGATTTAATGCACCGGCCGGTATTCCGGCTGGTTGATAGTGGGGCAGGTAATGGCTGAAGAAACGACTGAAGCGGTTGATGAAGAAGGCGTAACGAAGAAGCCTGGGAAGCTTAAGCTGATTCTCATTATTGTTGCCGGAGTGATTCTGGCAGCTCTGATCGGTGGCGGAGCCACGATGTTTTTGATGAGCGGCTCTGATACTGAGCCTGTTGCAGAGGAGGCTAAGCCTGCAAAACCAGCGCAGGCGATCTATACCAAGATTCGAACGCTTGAGGGAAGCCCTTACTTTACCGTTGTTGTTCCCAGTGCCGATGGGCGCACTCACTATATGCAACTCTATGTTGAAGCGAAGAGTCGCGATGATGAGGTCGCCACGGCGCTGACCAAACATATGCCGAAGATCGTATCTGTACTTAATCAGCTATTTTCTCAGCAGTCTTTTGACAAACTGCGAACTCCTGAGGGTAAAGTGATGCTTCAGCAAGCGGCCCTGGCTGGAATTCAGGGGGTTATGCAGGAGAAAATCGGCAAGCCCGGGGTCGAAAAAATACTGTTTACCGGATTTATAATGCAGTGATGGAAACGCATATATGACAGTCAAAGACCTGCTCTCTCAGGATGAAATCGACGCGCTGCTGCATGGCGTGGATGATGGCGATATTGAGACTGAAGAGGGCGTTGTCGAGGAAGATGGCGCTGTAAAGGCCTATGATCTGGCCAGCCATGAACGGATTGTTCGTGGCCGGATGCCAACGCTTGAGATGATTAACGAGCGCTTTGCCCGTCATACCCGGATCTCCCTGTTTAATCTGTTACGCAATAACGCGGATGTCTCCGTTGGTGGCGTACAGATTATGAAGTATTCCGATTATATTCATACCCTGTATGTGCCCACCAGTATCAATCTACTGCGTGTTACTCCTTTGCGGGGGACTGCGCTGCTGGTGATGGACGCTAAACTGGTGTTCAGGCTGGTAGATGGTTTTTTTGGCGGTGATGGCCGGCATGCCAAAATCGAAGGTCGTGAATTCACACCCACAGAGATCCGTCTGATCAATAAAGTGATTAGTCAGTTTTTTATCGATCTGGAGGGCTCCTGGGAACCGGTTATGCGGCTCAAGTTTGAAGTGCTTGGCCATGAAGTGAATCCGGCGATGGCGAATGTCATTAATCCGTCAGAAGTGGTCGTTGTCAGCAGCTTTCAGGTTGATATGGAAGGGGGGACCGGGGAGTTCCACGTGACCATGCCCTACTCAATGCTTGAGCCGATCCGGGATATTCTTGTCTCAGGTTACAAGCCGGTTGAGGAGGAGCTGGATGAGCAGTGGCTGACTGCGCTCAAGCATGACATGCTGGGAGCGCCGATAAATATGGACCTGATAGTTGCCGAGCGGAAGATGAAGCTGAGGGATGTGATGCAACTGGAGGCCGGGGATATTATCCCGATTGATATTTCTGATACGCTTCAGTTGAAGGCTGCCAGAGTGCCGGTTTTTAATTGTAAACTGGGGACATCCCGTGGGAATCTGGCGGTCAAGATTGTCAGCCGGATTAAAAATGATTAAACCGTTAAACAGAGCATATTACCCATGAGTAATGATGATATTGAAAACCAGGATCAGGATGAAGGTCTGGATGACTGGGGCGCTGCGATGGCTGAACAGGCTCAGGCGGAGGCTTCCCAGGGGCAGTCAATCGATCTTGATGAGCTGAAAGATGAAGGGGCTGCGCTGAGTAACCCCAGTCTGGATGTGATTCTCGATATTCCGGTTAAGTTATCGATGGAGGTAGGCCGGTCTGATATTTCGATCCGCAATCTGTTGCAGCTTAATCAGGGCTCGGTGGTAGAACTGGACCGGGTGGCGGGCGAGCCTCTCGATGTCCTGGTCAACGGTACCCTGGTGGCTCATGGTGAAGTAGTGGTGGTGAATGATCGCTACGGTATCCGGCTGACTGATGTTATCAGTCCGCAGGAACGCATAGATAAACTGAGGTAACCCGATTGCGCGTTCCCTCTTATTATTACCGTGCCTCTGTCATATTGCTGACGACGGGTTTCAGTGGTCTGGCGTCTGCTGCAGTGTCGACCGGAGCTGCAGTGATGCCGTCCCGACCGGTAGTCGCAGATCCGATTAATGCAGGCTCTGTGATGCAGTTGCTGGCGGGGCTGATTCTTGTGGTGGCTCTGATCCTGCTGCTGGGGTGGCTGGTGAAGCGGTATTCGGGGCTTCCGGGTCAAAACCGGGCTCTGCGTGTGGTGGCTACACTGCCATTATCAACCCGCGAACGACTGGTTCTGGTTCAGGCTGGAGAGCAGCAGTTACTGCTGGGAGTTACGCCGGGTCAGGTGAGCCTGCTGAAGAGTTACGATCAGCCGCTGATTGAACCGGGTGCGGCAATGGTTGATTTTGCCTCCCGCCTGCAGCAGGCAATGAGTCGTAAGGGGGCGGAGTGAAACGAGGCTTAGTGCTATTGCTGCCCCTTCTGCTGCTGCCAGGGATGGTCCTGGCGGCAGATTCCGGCATTCCCGCCGTTACCATGACTCCTAATCCCGACGGTAGTGCAGATTACAGTGTGACGCTCCAGATTCTGGGGTTGATGACGCTGCTGACTTTCCTGCCAGCGATCCTGATGATGATGACCTCATTCGCCAGGATTATTATCGTTTTTGCCATTTTGCGGCAGGCGCTGGGATTACAGCAGACTCCGTCCAACCAAATACTGGTGGGGCTGTCGCTGTTTCTGACTCTGTTTATTATGTCTCCTGTGCTGGATAAGGTGAATGAGCAGGCGGTGCAGCCCTATCTGAATGAAGAGATTACCTCAATTCAAGCGTTGCAGGCCGCCAGTGTTCCTTTTCGTGGCTTTATGCTGGCGCAGACCCGGGAAACCGATCTCAATCTTTTTATGGAGATCTCCAGAACCCCTGCCGTTGATAAGCCGGAAGATATCCCTTTTACCGTGCTGGTACCCTCATTTGTGACCAGCGAGCTGAAGACCGCATTTCAGATCGGTTTTATGTTGTTTATCCCATTTCTGGTGATCGATCTGGTAGTCGCCAGCGTGTTGATGGCTATGGGTATGATGATGTTGTCGCCGGTCATTATTTCGCTGCCGTTTAAGATCATGTTGTTTGTGCTGGTGGATGGCTGGGCTATGGTGATTGGTACACTGGCTGGCAGTTTTGTCGTATGACAGATAATCTTAAGGCTGACTTGATGAGTCTGGAGGAGTTGTTATGACGCCGGAAATGGTTCTGGACCTGTTTGGTGAAGCGCTGTATCTGGTGGTTTTGCTGGTGGCTGTTATTGTCGTGCCTTCACTAATGGTAGGGTTGCTCGTGTCTACCTTTCAGGCGGCCACCCAGATTAACGAGCAAACGCTGAGCTTCTTACCGCGTCTGCTGGTTACCCTGTTGACGATTATGTGGGCCGGTCCCTGGATACTTGGGCAACTGATGGACCACTTCAATAACATCTTTGCCAATATTCCGCTGTTTCTGGGGTAGGGTGTGCTGCAGCTAACCTCGCTTCAGCTGGAACAGTGGGTCGCTCAGTTTTTGCTCCCCTTTTTTCGTATTGCATCGTTTTTTATGGTGGTGCCGATGATCGGTACTCAGCTGGTTCCGGCGCGCATCCGTCTTGGTCTGGCGCTGGCGATGACGGTGGTGTTGCTGCCTACCCTGCCTGAGATGCCGCTGTTAAGCGGGATGACTTTGCAAACCTATATTCTGATTGCAGAGCAGATCATCATCGGTACCGCCATGGCCTTTGTTATTCAGATATTATTTCAGGTGTTTGCCCTGGGTGGGCAGTTGATCTCCTCGCAGATGGGTCTTGGTTTTGCGTCGGTCAGTGATCCGGCTAATGGTGTGTCAGTGGTGGTATTATCACAGTTGTATCTGATGATGGTGATGTTGCTGTTTCTGGCTTTTAATGGTCATCTGGTGCTGTTTGAGGCGCTGGCGCGCAGCTTTTTTGTTTTGCCGGTATCGCAAGGGGCGATGCCCGTATCCGGGTATATGGCGCTGGTGAAATCGGGCAGCTGGATGCTGGCGAGTGCGCTGTTGATGGCTTTGCCGGCGGTGACTGCGCTGCTGGTGATCAACTTTGCGTTTGGGGTCATGGCGAAAGCGGCTCCGCAGCTGAATATATTCGCCATTGGCTTTCCATTTACGATGATGGTTGGGCTGGTGATCACCTGGGTCAGTCTGGAAGGGTTTTTGGGGCAATATCAGCGATTTGTCTCTGTTGCATTTAACTATCTTGATCAGGTTATCGGTGTGGGGGTGCTGTAGCGATGGCTGAGGACAGCGGTCAGGAAAAAACCGAACAGCCCACATCAAAACGGCTGCGGGATGCCAAAGAGAAAGGTGATATTGCCCGCTCGAAAGAGCTGGCGACCACTATTCTTTTGCTCACTGCTGCGGCTGCCGCGATGATGTTTGGCGGACTGGTGGCCGATAAAATGGCCGGGATGATGAAGTTTAACTTCGCCCTCGATCGGGAAGCGGTGATGGATCCCGCTTTGATGTTTATCCATCTTGGTTACTCATTGTCCGAAGCGCTGCAGGCACTTATTGGGTTCTTTCTGGTTCTGCTCGTTGCAGCCGTTGTCGGGCCTATCGCTCTGGGTGGGTGGAACCTGAGTATGAAGGCGATGGCTCCCAAGCTTAGCCGCATCGATCCTCTGGCGGGCATTAAGCGGATGTTCTCGCTGAAAGCGTTGCTTGAACTGTTTAAGGCACTGGCAAAATTTCTGGTGGTCGGTTCGCTCTCCTTTCTGGTGTTGTACTCCTCCCGGCAAGCGCTGTTTTCCCTGGGAACTCAGGATGTGTTTCCGGCGATGTCCCATGCCACTGAACTGGTCATTTGGGCGTTTCTGGTGATGAGTTCAACGATGATCATTATCTCGCTGATCGATGTGCCATTTCAGATATATGATTACACTGAGAAGCTCAAAATGACCCTGCAAGAGGTCAAGGATGAGATGAAAAACACGGAGGGTAAGCCTGAAGTCAAAGGGCGGATCAGACAGTTGCAGCGGGAGATCTCGCAGCGGAAAATGATGTCGGCGGTACCTGAAGCGGATGTGGTTATAACCAACCCGACCCACTATGCCGTGGCGCTGAAATATGATCAGTCAGGCGGTGGGGCCCCCTACCTGGTAGCCAAGGGAGGCGATTTTGTTGCGCTGAAAATTCGCGAAATCGCCGAAAAACACGATATCCCCATACTCTCTGCGCCACCGCTGGCGCGAGCGATCTACCACTCCACTGAGATTGATGAAGAGATTCCCTCAGGCCTGTTTAAGGCTGTCGCAGAAGTGCTGGCCTATGTGTTCCAGTTACAGCGCTACAAAAAACAGCAGGGTCCTGCACCTAAGGATGTTTCCAAAGATCTGGATATACCGGAGGAGCTTCGCCGCGATGAGTGAGAGGGTGCGAGAGAGGACTTCTTAATCTGGCGGGATTCTTGCACTTCTTACTCTATGGTGAGTAAAGCGTCAAAAAATTGGTGTTTTTAGCCTCTGTTTAATGTTATTTTTCAATCTGAAAATAATTATTTTTAATGTGATGTTTTTTTGACGCTTTGTCGGGCGGCGAGATCTCATTTGGGGCGTAAGTGGACAGAGCAGCGATCTACAATAATGTTCGTGGAGTGGGAAAGGGTAACCTGGGTATCCCATTTCTGCTGTTGCTGGTGCTTGGCATGGTTACCCTGCCGATGCCGCCTTTTCTGCTGGATACGCTTTTTACCTTTAATATTGCCCTCTCTATCGTTGTGTTGCTGGTCTGTGTCTATTCGATGCGGCCTCTGGATTTTGCTGTTTTCCCCACGATTCTGCTTATCACCACACTGATGCGTCTGGCGCTCAATGTTGCCTCGACCCGGGTGGTTCTGCTCTACGGTCACGAAGGCGGGGATGCTGCGGGTAAGGTTATTGAAGCTTTTGGTGAGGTGGTGATCGGCGGCAACTATGTTGTTGGTCTGGTGGTGTTTCTGATTCTGGTGATCATCAACTTTGTTGTGGTGACGAAAGGGGCAGGGCGGATATCCGAAGTGAGTGCCCGCTTCACGCTGGATGCGATGCCGGGTAAACAGATGGCGATCGATGCCGATCTGAACGCCGGGCTGATCAGTCAGGAGGATGCCAAAAAACGTCGTCAGGAAGTCACGCAGGAAGCTGACTTTTATGGTTCGATGGATGGTGCCAGTAAGTTTGTTCGCGGTGATGCCGTTGCCGGTATTCTGATTCTGGTGATCAATATTCTCGGTGGACTTGGGATCGGTATGCTGCAACATGGGTTGTCATTCGAACTGGCGGCCCGCTACTACTCGTTGCTGACGATAGGTGATGGTCTGGTAGCGCAGATCCCATCGCTGTTGCTGTCGACAGCGGCGGCAATTATGGTGACCCGGGTTAACTCCGCTCAGGATATGGGTAAGCAGGTTATTGGTCAGCTGTTTGGCTCGCCCAAAGCGCTGGCCGTCGCGGCAGCAATCCTGTTTATTATGGGGGCTATTCCGGGGATGCCGCATGTGGCATTTCTGTCTCTGGCGATTGCTGCGGGTGTGGGAGCGTATTTTATTCAGCAGCGAAACCTGGCCGCTGAGGCGAGTATAGCGCAAGAGAGTGCCACACAGGAGAAACAACCGGAGCCGGATCAGGATATTAAAGATCTGGATTGGGATGATGTTATGCCGGTGGATATGATCGGTCTGGAGGTGGGTTATCGTCTGATCCCGATGGTGGATAAGCTGCAGGGCGGTCAGCTTCTCAGCCGCATTAAAGGGGTACGCAAGAAGCTCTCGCAGGATCTCGGATTTCTGGTGCCTTCGGTCCATATCCGGGATAACCTGGATCTGATGCCTGGCGCATACAGAATCACTCTGATGGGGGTTTCGGTGGGAGAGTCAGAGGTCTACCCTGACCGGGAGCTGGCGATCAATCCGGGTCAGGTGTTTGGTACACTGAAGGGGATCGATGTAAAAGATCCCGCATTCGGCCTGGATGCGGTATGGATTGAGTCGAGTCAGAAAGAGCAGGCGCAAACTCTGGGATATACCGTGGTGGATGCCGGCACCGTGGTGGCAACCCACCTGAATCAGATTCTTCAGGCGCACTCTCATGAATTGATGGGGCATGATGAGGTACAGAAGTTGCTGGATCTTCTGGCAAAAACGTCCCCAAAACTGGTAGAAGAGTTGGTACCTGGCAAGCTTTCTGTGAGTACACTGTTGAAAGTATTGCAAAACTTGCTGATGGAGCAGGTTCCGGTCAAAGATTTCAGAACCATAACCGAGGCGCTGGCCGAGGCGGTTGCCCGAACACAGGACCCGCAGGGTTTGACTGCCGCTGTACGAATTTCGTTGTCACGGATGATCGTACAGAATATTGTTGGTAATGAAGCTGAACTGCCGGTGATTACGCTGGATCCGCAGCTGGAACAGTTGCTGCTGGGGTCGGTACAGCGGGGCGAGGGTGGCGATGGGCTGGTGATTGAGCCGATGATGGCGGAGCGGTTGCAGAGCTCACTGGCTGAAGTGGCCCAGCAGCAGGAGATTGCAGGCAGGGCGTCAATACTGCTGGTGGCGGCGCCTATCAGGCCATTGCTGGCGAAATTTGTGCGTTATGGTGAGCATCAGATCAGTGTGCTTTCCTATCAGGAGATTCCTGAAAATAAACGGGTTACGATTATTGCAACGGTGGGCGGTCAGAACCAGTCCGGTGCCTGATCAGGTAATGAATAGAGACGGTTATGAAAGTTAAACGCTTTTTTGCTCCGGATATGAGGCAGGCTATGCAGAGAGTCAGGGACGAGATCGGCCCTGATGCTGTTATTGTCTCGAATCACCGTGTGGCAGGCGGCGTTGAAGTTGTTGCCGCCCACGAACATGAGTATGAAGCCGCACAGCAAGCGTTTAAGCGCAAACGGGCGGTGGAAAACTCCCGCAGTGAAAACCCGCAGATGCAGCAGCGTGTGCAGAGCAATCTGGCAGAAGAGCTACGCAAGGTGCAGGCGCGGATCGCTACCGCTCAGGAAGGTGCGCCGGAACCACGACAGAAAAATCGTCAGCTGGATGGTGATGATGACGAGTTGAGTGAGATTCTGGATACTCTCAAGCGTCGTCAGCGTGGGCGGGTTCAACCGCCCCCCAGGGTCAACAGTGCCCCGGAAACACATAGATCCCCGGTAACACACAGTATTCCGGAAAAAATGGCTCAACCCCGGCTGGACCCTACTCGTCAGGAGCGGACGTTTCAATCACCAGCGGATTCGTCACAGCGGGAGGGGGAGACCCGTGAGACCATCGATTCTCTGCGACAGGAGATCGAGTCGTTAAAAAGTATCCTCAGCCAACCCCGTGAGCGCGAACCGCAGGAGGATGATTTACAGGCCTTCTCTGTGCCGCCGGAGTCTGATCTGTCTGAACCTGCTGCCCCGCGCGCACAGCGCCCCCGGCATGAGTATGCCGACTCGGCGGTGATCAAGGTAGAGCGCCGTCTGGAACGGATCGGTTTGGGGCCGCAGATTTGCCGCCAGTTATCAGCTACGGTGGCCGACGATGATGAACTGGATGATGCCTGGCGCTCAGCGCTGACCCGTTTTAGCAATAATATCCCGGTAATGGATGAAGATTTTGTTGAACGAGGCGGGATGATCGCTTTTGTCGGCCCGACCGGGGTGGGTAAAACCACGACAATTGGCAAACTGGCCGCGCGTTATGTGCTGAAACATGGCAGCTCCAGTGTTGCTCTGGTGACCACCGATTCATACCGGATTGCGGCCCATGAGCAGTTGCTGACATTTGGTCGTATATTGGATGTACCGGTGCGGGTGGTTGATGAGAATAATAGTCTGGACGAGGTGCTGCTGTCACTTCGCAGTAAACGCCTGGTGCTGATCGACACTGCAGGTATGAATGCCCATGAGCCGCACACTCAGGCGCAGCTGAATATGCTGGAAGATGTTTCTGTGCGGTTAAAAAAGCTGTTGGTGCTCTCCTGTTCTAGTCAGCGGCATGTTATTGAAAGTGCTTATGAGACTTATGCACCGCTGGGACTGAGTGGCTGTGTCCTGAGTAAGCTGGATGAATCTGGCAATCTGGGGGAAGCGCTCGATCTGGTGATGGAGAATGGGTTGTCAGTCAGTTATGTAACAGATGGACAGAGGGTGCCGGATGATATTGATGTGGCCCATAAGAAGGATCTTGTCAGTCGTGCGGTGATCACTGCGCAAAAGGCGACCCGTAGTCGTCGGGTATTCCACCAACACCAGCAGGAGCGGCTGGCCAAAGATGAACATTGGGAGAGCTGAGTTGTTAGCAGATACAGGAAGCCACAATGGGTAGCACTCGGCCGGTTAAAGTGATCGCTGTTACCGGAGGCAAGGGTGGCGTAGGCAAAACCAATGTCTCGGTCAATATGAGTCTGGCTCTGGGGGAGATGGGGCATCGGGTGGTGTTGATGGATGCGGATCTGGGGCTGGCGAATGTTGATGTCTTGCTGGGCGTAAAGGCGAAGCGCAATATCACTGATGTGCTGTCCGGTGAGTGTGGTCTGAAAGATCTGCTGATCGAAGTGGATACCAATGTGCGTATAGTCCCGGCGGCTTCAGGTACGCAGGCGATGACCTCGCTCAGTGTCCACGAACACTCAGAGCTGATTCATGCATTCAGTGAGATTGCTGATGACCTTGATGTTCTGGTTATCGATACTGCTGCAGGCATCTCTGAGGCGGTGGTCAGTTTTGTTAAAGCGGCTCAGGATGTTGTGGTGGTGGTATGCGATGAGCCCACCTCAATTACGGATGCTTATGCTTTAATGAAGTTATTGAACCGGGATTACAAAATGACCCGCTTTCGGGTACTGGCAAATATGGTCAGGTCTGAGCAGGAGGGGCGCAATATGTATAACAAGTTGCTGACAGTGACCGACCGCTTTCTTGATGTAACCCTTCAATACCTGGGGTCAATCCCTTATGATGAAGCAGTTCGAAAAGGGGTGAAGCAGCAACGTGCTGTTTTAAAAGCGTTTCCGCAGAGTAAGGCTGCCCTGGCGTATAAGCAGCTGGCGACTAAAGTTGATAGCTGGCCGGTGTCCTCCAGCCCCCGGGGACATCTTGAGTTTTTTGTTGAGCGCCTGGTTACCGGTGCATGAATGAATTAGCAGAGAAGTGAAGAGTCTCTATGTATAACCAGCGTCAGTTTCAGTCGAGTCAGGAGATTATTGAGCAGCACAGTACGCTGGTTAAGCGTATCGCTCATCACCTGTTGGCGCGGTTGCCAAGTAATGTCGTGCTGGAGGATCTGATTCAGGCTGGAATGGTGGGCTTGCTTGAGGCAGCAAAAAAGTATGATGCCAGCAAGGGCGCCAGTTTCGAAACCTATGCGGGTATCCGCATTCGTGGTTCGATTATTGATGAGGTTCGGCGGGGGGACTGGACGCCCCGCTCGGTGCACCGTAATGGCCGTCGGGTATCCGAAGCGATACAGGCGATTGAGGCGCGTACCGGCAGAGATGCCCAAGATGGGGAGGTTGCTGCGGAACTTAATATCAGTGTGACCGAATATCATGCATTATTGAAAGACTCGGCTGAGAGTCGCCTGTTCAGCTTTGATAAGCTTACCGGCCCTCAGGATGAAGGGCCGGGAGAGGGGATCGCCAGCAATGAACCAGATCCCTCGGAAGAGTACGAGCAAAAAGATTTTATAAAGGCGATCGCCCGTGAGATACAGGGGCTTCCCGAACGTGAAAAGCTTGTGTTGTCACTGTATTACGATGAAGAGCTGAATCTCAAAGAGATTGGTAAAGTGCTTGGTGTCAGTGAGTCTCGGGTGAGTCAGATACATAGTCAGGCGGCATTACGGTTGCGTAGTCGTTTAAAAGAGTGGCGGTGAATGCAGCAGAGAATAGCTGAAGCCATTGTCGCCGTTAAAGTGAGTGTTAGGAGGGATTGTCTTGAATAAAGACATGAAAATTCTGGTAGTAGATGATTTCTCAACAATGCGCCGGATTATTAAGAATCTGCTGCGGGATCTGGGGTTTAGCAATATTGTTGAGGCTGATGATGGTGCGACAGCGCTGCCTGTGCTTAAAGCGGGCGGTATTGATTTTCTGGTGACTGACTGGAATATGCCAAAGATGTCGGGTATCGATCTTTTGAAAACGGTTCGTGCCGACCCTGAACTGCGCCATATCCCCATTCTGATGGTGACTGCTGAAGCTAAGCGGGAGCAGATTATTGCTGCGGCGCAAGCGGGGGTGAACGGTTACATTATCAAACCTTTCACAGCAGCCGTTCTGAAAGAGAAAATCGATAAGATATTTGAACGCCTTCAGGGCTAGGAGGCGTTTATGTCTGACTTTGATATATACCGGGATCAGCACTGTTTTGAAGCCGAATTGCAGGCCCGCGCCGAACAGTTGGTTGAGCTGCTGAGTCGGGGGGAACTGCCTCAGGCGATGGAACTGGTTCAGCAGCTGAATGAGATGCGCCATCAGGCTTTATACCATGAGGTGGGCACGCTTACCCGGGCGGTTCATAATGCGATTGTCGGTTTTACTGAAGATGTTAGCTCCACTGAGCTGTTGCAGGATTCTAAACAACATATCGCCTCTATCACGGATGCCAGTGACCGCTTATCCTATGTTATTGAGCTGACCGAGAGTAACGCACATAAGACTATTGATGAGGTTGATGAAGCGTTGCAGCAGGTCAGTCTTATCGAAAAAGGGTTCCTGCGTCGTCAGGAGCTGATCGAAGAACTGGCGGCGTTAAAAGATGATCATCCAGCGCTAGAGGCACTGTATGACAAAGCCTGCCGCTATGCTGATGATCACTCTGCATCACTGGCCTCGCTGAAAGAGCGCCTGACAGGTATTTTGCTGGCGCAGGAATATCAGGATATTACCGGGCAACTGATCAAACGTGTTATCCAATTGGTTGCCGATATCGAAGATAAACTGGTTGGATTGATGGAAGTGGCTGCGCGGGTGAATAACCTTGGCGCGCTCCCGGCCGCACAGCATGACCCTTCGGAGACTGAAACTGAGCAGACGAAGGGTGCGTCAGAGGTTACAGCGGAAGGGCCGCAAATGAAGGGCCGCAATCAAGGGGAGGTCGCATCCAGTCAGGATGATGTTGATGATCTCCTGTCCAGCCTCGGCTTTTGAAGGGTATAACAGATGTCTTTGAATGTTGATCAGGAAATACTGGAAGATTTTTTAGTTGAGGCCGGGGAAATTCTGGAACTGCTGTCCGAACAGCTGGTTGACCTTGAACAGCACCCCGAAGACCGGGAGCTGTTGAATGCAATCTTCCGGGGCTTTCATACAGTTAAGGGTGGTGCTGGCTTTCTTCAGCTCGACCCGATGGTTGATTGCTGTCATAGCGCTGAAAATCTGTTTGATCAGTTGCGTAATGATGCGCTTAAAGTTTCTTCAGAATTGATGGACCTGGTGCTGCAGGCATTGGATTCAATTAACTCAATGTTTCAGTGTGTTCAGCAGGGAGAGTTTCCTCAGCCAGCGGATCCGCAACTGTTGGCAGGTTTGAATGCGATGGCGGCGGGTCAGACCACCGCAGCGCCGACACCTCCTCCTGTGGTTCCGAAGGCAGATGCTCCGCTCCACACTGATGCAGAGGTCAGCGCTGAATTTGAATCACTGATTTCCGGCCTCGATGAGACCGCTGGAGCGAAAACAGCGGGTGACTCTGATCTGATTACTGAGGATGAGTTCGACGACCTGCTGGATCAGCTGCATGGCCCCCACGGTGCTCCGGGTGTCGCTCCAGCAGCACCAGTGTCTGATCTGATTACAGAGGATGAGTTTGATAGTTTGCTGGATTCGCTGCATGGCCCCAATGGTGCACCGGGCCTCAGTTCGCCAGGTTCTGCAGATAACAGCGCCGATGAAGAGTTTGATCAGTTGCTGGGGGGGGGCTCCCCTGCCATTACTGAGACAACAAACTCGGCACCCACTGCCGCGCCTGCCGCTGACCTGATCACTGATGATGAGTTTGAGAATCTTCTGGATGATCTGCAGTCCAAAGGTGAAGGCGCGTTTGCGGCGACTCCACCCCCCGGGGTTCCCCAGCCTCCCGCGGCTATTCACCCCCCCGAGACTCCCCAGCCCGACCTTTCCGGGGCGGCTAAGCCTCAGGCAAATAAGCCCGTTGCCGAAAGTAATGTCCGGGTTGATACCCGTCTGCTGGATCAGATCATGAATATGGTGGGTGAGCTGGTGCTGGTGCGTAACCGTCTGGTTCGTCTGGGAGCAGAACTGGATGATGGGGATATGGCAAAAGCTCTGGGTTCGCTCGATATGGTGACAGCCGACCTGCAGATGTCAGTGATGAAAACCCGCATGCAGCCGGTTAAGAAGGTTTTTGGCCGTTTCCCGCGTCTTGTCCGGGATCTCTCCCGTCAGTTGCATAAAGAGGTTAATCTTGAGCTGCGGGGGGAAGATACCGATCTGGATAAGAACCTCGTTGAGGCGCTGGCTGATCCGCTGATTCACCTGGTCAGAAATGCGATTGATCATGGTATAGAAGAGCCCGAGGTTCGTGAGCGAAATGACAAACCCCGGGAGGGGCACGTGCTGCTCTCTGCCGAACAGGAAGGCGATCACATCCTTCTGATTATTGAAGATGACGGCGCCGGTATGGACCCGGATAAACTCAGGGCCCTCGCTGTTAAAAGAGGGATGCTTGATCAGGAGGCCGCCGCCCGTCTGAGTGATCATGAGTGTTATAACCTGATTTTTGCTGCCGGGTTCTCCACCAAAGAACAGATCTCTGATGTCTCGGGTCGTGGCGTGGGAATGGATGTGGTAAAAACCAAAATTTCCCAGCTCAATGGTAAGCTCGATGTTGATTCAACCCTGGGTATGGGGTCCCGAATCGAAATCCAGGTACCGCTGACACTGGCGATTATGCCGACTCTGATGGTGCTTCTGGAAGGTCAGGCATTCGCGCTGCCGCTGGTGAATGTAAATGAGATTTTCAATCTCGATCTGACGCAGATTAATATGGTTGATGGTCAGCAGGTTATTATTGTTCGTGATAAAGCGATGCCGCTGTTTCATCTGAAACGCTGGCTGATGAAAGGCTTTGAGAAAGATCCTCTGCCACAGAATGGTCATGTGGTGATCACCAATGTTGGTACGATGCAGGTTGCATTTGTCGTCGATCAACTGGTTGGACAGGAGGAGGTTGTTATTAAACCGCTGGGTTCTATTTTGCACGGTACGCCGGGACTGTCCGGAGCGACTATTACGGGGGATGGTCGGATTGCTCTGATTGTCGATATTCCTAGTCTGTTGAAGGCATATGCTAATTGAGCATAATGTTTGTACAGCAGGCCTATACTGGATAACTGTATGGCAGTTCGAGTTTTAGTCGTTGATGATTCGGTTTTTTTTCGCAATCGGATTAAGCAGATACTGACCCATCACCCTGATATTGAGGTTGTTGATACCGCCAAAAATGGTACAGAAGCGGTCGCTAAGGTAAAACGACTGCACCCCGATGTGGTGACGATGGATGTGGAGATGCCGGAGATGGACGGTATCACTGCGCTGAAACAGATTATGGCTGAATCTCCCTGTCAGGTGGTCATGCTGTCTTCATTAACCCGCCGCAGTGCTGCGGTCACCCTTGAAGCCTTAGCGTTAGGGGCTGCTGACTATATGGAAAAAGATGCCCGGCAATGGCTCGCGGGCAGCGGTGGCGATGATGTGGAAAAGGTGCTGGCAGAAAAAATTCTGGCGCTGGGTGGGCGTAAACCCCGTCCAGGCCTGAACAGCCGCTCTGAAGCGGTTGCGCAATCGGGTTCTGCCCTGCGCTCACCGGCTTCTGCCGCTGCGCGACCAAAACCCGCTGCACCTGCAACTGATACTGCAGGGGGGCGGTCGGGCAGATCAGATGTGAATGTCAGAATCCCGGACTGTGGAATTGTGACTATTGGCTCATCGACAGGCGGACCCGCTGCGCTACAATTTATCCTGACTCAGATTCCTGCTGATTTTCCGGTGCCGATACTGATCACTCAGCATATGCCTAAGGCATTCACCTCAGTTTTTGCTAAACGACTTGATGATCTGTGCGCGGTCAGTGTGAAGGAAGCTGAGAATGGTGACAAGTTATTTGCCGGGCATGTCTATCTTGCGCCGGGTGGGCAGCAGATGATTCTTGACCCGTCCAATTCAGGCAAGCTTATTATTCGCGAAAGTGACGAGCGGATGACCTACAAACCGAGTGTCGATCTGACGTTTGCATCGGTAGCAAAAGGTTATGGTCGCAGAGCGGTGGCTCTGGTGCTCACCGGAATGGGCGCGGATGGCTGTGATGGTGCCCGGTTATTGAAAAAAGCAGGGGCAACTGTCTGGGCGCAGGACAAAGACAGTTGTACTATCTTTGGTATGCCAAAAGCCGTGATTGAGGCGGAACTGGCAGATGCAGTATTGAATCTTGAAAGTATCCGGCAGCTGTTTAAGCATTGGGGACATTGATGAATCTGGTAAGTATTAGTGGGATACTACTGGCAATCATAGCAATCGTTGGGGGGAATTATCTCGCCGGAGGCGCCTTCGATGAGCTGCTCAATATTCCCGCTCTGCTGATTGTTGTGGGGGGCACGTTTGCGGCTGTCTTTGTTCAGTCCTCGCCAACCGAGCTGTCGCGCGCGATCACCCTGTCGGGGTTGGTGTTTGGCCATCATGATCAGAATTATCGTGAGGGTATAAACCGTATTGTAAGCTGGTGTGTCATTGCCCGTCGCAAAGGTCTGCTGGCACTCGAGGATGAGATAAGCAAGCAGCAAGACAGCTTTGTACGTAACGGCTTACAGATGCTGGTTGATGGACGCACCCCGGATGTCATCCGTTCTACTCTGGAAACAGAACTGGTTAGCCGTGAAAACCGGGATCTTCAGGCGGCAAAGGTGCTTGAGAGTATGGGGGGCTACGCGCCCACAATGGGGATTATCGGCGCCGTACTAGGGCTGATTCATGTGATGTCAAACCTGGCGGATCCGGCAAACCTGGGGGCGGGCATCGCTACGGCGTTTGTAGCGACCATCTATGGCGTGGCAATCGCCAACCTGCTGTTCCTGCCGCTGGCAAATAAGATTCGCTCGATGGTACTGAGGCGGTTTTATTTTCAGGAGATGATGCTGGAGGGGTTGCTGTCAATCGCTGAAGGCCAGAACCCCCGGATTATCCAGCTTCGGTTGCAGGGATATCTGGAACAGGGGGCGTAGAGTGTCAAGACGCAGAGTAGAAGAACAGGATCTGCATTCGCAGCGCTGGGTCATCTCCTATGCCGACTTCATTACCCTGTTATTCGCTTTTTTTGTTGTCCTGTATGCGATCTCTTCGGTCAATGAGGAGAAATACCGGCAGGTCACCGAATCATTTGCCGGGATATTCTCCGGTCAGGATGGGGCTTTACATCCTCCGATTGGTGGTAAGTCTGACAGCGATCCTGCAGGAATCGGTATTTTTCAGGGTGGGGAGTCCAGCAAGGAAAACCCGACAGTAAAAATTATCCCGCCAAAACCGGAAAACAGTGCGGCATTGAAAGCGATTGGCGAGCAGATGCAGATGCAGTTTAAAAAACTGATCAGTAGTGGCAATGTCGCCGTGCAGAGTAATAACCTCTGGGTCGCACTGGAACTGGGGGCTAACCTTGTATACCCTGAAGGCGGCGCACTACCGGCAATCACAACAGATCCGGTCTTTGAGCGGGTGGCTAAAATACTCAAACAGTACGACAATCCGATCCATGTAGAGGGATATACCGATAATCAGTTTATCTCTTCAGATCAGTATCCCTCAAACTGGGAACTATCTGCGGCGCGGGCTGCGGGTGTTGTACGTATTCTGGAGATGAATGGCGTGAAACCCCAGCGTATGGCGGCCGTTGGTTTTGGCGAGTATCAGCCGCTTGCCGATAACGACACGGAGAGTGGTCGGCGGGTTAACCGCCGAATTGTGATTGTGGTTACCCGGGATCGTAAGACACAAAGGGTCGTGTCAGCGTTTGGTAGTGAACAGGTCAGTGAAGATGCCATCAGAGGTATTCTGACGGAAAGTGGTTTGCCCGAGTCGGCGATTGAGCCGGTTAAAGATGAACAGGGGCGGGTAACCTTTCGCCGTAAAGAGGCGACTCAGCCTCTGGATACAGAAACATTAACGTCACCGGAGAGCTTCTCTCCGCAGACACAGGAGTCACCGCAGTAATGCAGGTATGGGCGGTAGCCAATCAGAAAGGTGGAGTGGGCAAAACCACAACCGCAGTCTCACTGGCCGGTTTGTTGGCTGATGCGGGGCAGCGCGTGTTACTGGTGGATCTCGATCCCCACGGTTCGATGACCAGCTATTTTAAGTATGATCCGGATGAGCTGGAAAACAGCGTCTATGATCTGTTTCAGCCCGGCAGTGAAGTGGACATGAAACTGCTGGAACCGTTACTGATGCCGACTTCAAACAGAGGTATCGATCTGATTCCGGCCACCACTGCACTGGCCACGCTGGAGCGTAAGTCGGTAGGACAGGAAGGGATGGGGCTGCAGGTTGCAAAGGCTTTACGGCTGGTAAAAGATCGCTATGACTATGTGGTGATCGATAGTCCGCCGGTGCTGGGGGTGCTGATGATCAACGCACTGGCCGCTTGCGGTCATCTTTTGGTGCCGGTACAGACAGAGTTTCTGGCGTTGAAAGGGCTGGAACGAATGTTGCGCACCATTACGATGATCAACCGGGCAAGAAAACGTCAGTTGACCTATACCCTGATTCCAACGTTCTATGATCGCACAGTTCCAGCCTCAGTCAGCTGTTTGCGGGAGTTGCATCAGCGCTTTGCTGAAAATATTGCAGCATCGGTGGTGCCTGTGGACAGTAAGTTTATTACTGCCAGTGCTAAAGGCATAACCCCATCAGAGATGGATCTGACGATGCCGGGTGTGCAGGCATATATCCGCATTTTACGCGGTCTGGCGGAGCGGAGCAGAGGATGAGTGAAGAGCAATTGAACCGGCAACAGCAGTTGGTAAAAGAGTACCTTGATGCGTTATTGAAGGATGACCAGTCTCCATTCAGTATTGAAGCCGAGCTGGCGCTGTCGGAAGAACAATCCGACGACCTGATTGAAACGCCGTTGGTTGCATCAGAGCTGCCAAAAGCGGGCCCGGAGCTGGAAGAGGTTGATCTGGATGATCTGGAAATATCGCTGGATATTCAGTCGGATCATATCGCCGCTGAAAAGTCGGAGCCTGACTCAGAGTCAGCATCGCAAACTGCGATTGAATTGGCCCCCGGAGCTGTTTATCCCTCGGTACCTGATACTGATACCGGAATGACAACTGAACAACAGACTGAACCTGCTACAGAGACTGCAGCGGAACTGGCCCCCGAGCTTGTCTATCCTACCTCCAATGTAAAACAGGCCCCAGAGCATTCAGATGATCTCCTGTCTGAGGCAGCAATTAATCCTGTGGCAGACAGTCTGATAGAGACTGTTCAGGATGTTGTTGAGTCGGATCAGTCTGTGCTGCCTGAATATGCAGCGATTGAAGAGCCTTCTGCGCCAGAACCTGCGCCAGAACCGGAGCCTGCACCAGAACCAGAACCTGCGTCAGAACCAGAACCTGCGTCAGAACCGGAGCCTGCGCCAGAACCAGAACCTGCGCCAGAACCAGAACTTGCTCCAGAACCGGAGCCTGCGCCAGAACCAGAATCTGCGCCAGAACCGGAGCCTGCGTCAGAACCAGAACTTGCGTCAGAACCAGAACTTGCGTCAGAACCAGAACCTGCGCCAGAACCAGAACCTGCGTCAGAACCAGAACTTGCGTCAGAACCAGAACTTGCGTCAGAACCAGAACCTGCGCCAGAACCAGAACTTGCGTCAGAACCAGAACCTGCGTCAGAACCAGAGCCTGCGCCAGAACCCGTGGTTGAAGTGGATTCTGAGCCTCTGCAGTGCTTATTGGTTAAGATGTACGGTGTGAAACTGGCTCTGCCGGTTAAATATCTGCAGAGGGCGCATGATCTCAGTGCTATGAATCTTGAGTTGAGTGCTGACGCTGACTGGATTCTGGGTAACTATGAAGAATCGGGTAAGTTGGTTCGGGTTGTGGATACCGGCATGTGGATTATCCCCGAACGGTATGAACCGGATAAAGCGGCCTATACCGAGCTGGTTAAGTTCAGGGATGTTTGCTGGGCGGTGACAATTGATACCATGATTGGTGCTCAGGAGATCGCCCCGGATCTCATCACCTGGAATAAAAATCCTCAAAGCCGACCCTGGCTGCTGGGTACCTGTATGAAGTATCAGTGTGCTGTCGTCAATATTCCGGCGTTGCTGCATGGACTGAATACAGCCCTGGACTCGTAAGGAGATATGATGATCTGGTTAGCTCTGGCGGTGGTTGCCATCGTTTCATGTGTATCGATTGGCTACTCAGTCCACGCCCGTCGTCAGTTACAACAGCATCAGCGACAGTATGAAGCGCTGATCAATGTGCTGCGCAATGAGATTCAGGCGCTCACCAGTAGCTCTATCGGTATGGGTCACCGCCTGATGGATGTGGAAAATAAGCTCAATATCACCGCTGAAAAACAAGAGGAACTGGCTAACCGTGATCCGGGCGTGCTGGCTTACAATCAGGCCGCCCGGTTAATGGAGATGGGGGCCGATGTCGATGACCTGGTTAAGAATTGTGGTATCGGGCGCCCTGAAGCAGAGCTGATGGCTCTGTTGCATAAAGAGATTGCTGCACCGGATCGTCGCAACTGATCAGCGGTATCTCTCTTAAGGCTAGCTGTTTTTAAGCTTGTATGTGAAGGCGATGATCTCTGCAATGGCGCGATAGAGACTTTCCGGTATCTCATCACCCAGCTCCAGACGCAATAAAACCTCCACCAGTTCCGGGCTTTCGTGGATATGCACGTCATGTTCCCGGGCCAGCCGGATAATCTGTTCAGCGATAACCCCCTGTCCTTTGGCGGTTACCTTTGGTGCACCCTGATGATCATAATTCAGGGCGATCGCCTTCTGATACTCATCTGTTTTTTTGTTCACATCTACTCCGTTTCAAGTGACCACATCGATGAGCTGTTCCACCTGATTGACCGGTTTGGGGGCGGTGCCCTCGCTGCAATGGATTGAGTTGATACTATACCCCTGCAGGTGTAACTGGCGATTGAAGTCCGGTAATTTATCGTTCAGTTGTTCGGCGGTTGCTGCGAGGCTGCACCAGAAATGCGCCGTAATCTGATGTTCCTGTTCCAGTACCAGTTCCGCATCAACGCTGCCCTGCTCCTCAAGATCGAAGTGGAGCCTGACCCGCCAGAGTCGTTGCCATTCATCTTCAGAAAGTTGTTTGCGGTGTTCCGATATTTTCAGTTCAACATTATCCAGTCGCTCCCCATTTCTGACTGGCAGATCAAGGGCAAAATAACGTTCCAGACCACCATCGCTGTTGATGCGGGTATTCTGAATACTTTCCAGTTGGTTACCGGTCACCCGGTTCAACAGTCCTTTCACCAGTTCATGCAACTGCTGCCGCGCCTGTTCCGGTAACCTGTCTGCCTGGCGTAAAAGCTGATTCAGTTGATGCTTCATCTCTCCGGCAGGGATCTGACTGCGGGGATCGGCGAGGTTACGCTCAGTGAACAGACCTCCATTTAGCAGGTTTTGCTGGATGCCGGACTGCCCCGCAGCGGCAGATTCCGTCTTGACCCCAAACAGGTTGATCAATGAACTGATAATACTGTTTATCGGGCTTTTCTCACCGCCGGCGCTATTGTTTAGCTGCTGCAGCTTTATCAGACTATCAGCCACAGGCTGTTGCGCCGGTAAGACATAGCGTAATGCATCGGTGATACTGCGGTTCAGATTCTGATTTTGTAGCGGCGATGTTAACGGATGTATCTGCACCTGATCAGTGGCGGTTCTGATCAGGAGTACCTTGCCATCAAAAGGGGGCGGTTGTTGCAGGGTGAGGGGCAGTGTCCGGCCATTCATACTGGCAATCAGATTCCCCTCGCCGCTTCCGGTTCTGATCGCTACAGAAATATTGGCCAGCACCGGCTGATTTAGTGGCAGTAATCGGTTCAGTCCCGGTATTGAACGGGCAGGGACAGTCGCTGTCGGCGGTTGTGGTGACTGAGCTGTTGACGTCCCCGGAGGCTGCGGTTGTTGGCTACGCGGTTCCTGTGGACCCTGCTGCGTGCGGCCTTTAATCTGCACCACCGGGGGCTGATCAGGGGCGATGGTCTGGTTGTTACCAGGCGGGGTTGTGGCACCACTCTGTTGTATCGGCTGGGACTGAGTGGTGGCTGGTTGATTAAGTGTCTGAGTCTGAGTCGTGGGCTGGCTGGCAATACTGCTCAGCAGTAGTTGTCCCGCTGCGGTGCGGGTTAATGTCGCCGAACTGCCTGGGGGCAGTGGTTGATTTCCCCTTAGCTGGTATAGCTGAGTGCCAAGTTGCACCTGTAATTTGAACTGGTTTGGCTGGGTCGGATCCGCACTGACCTGACGGATCGTTATTGGAGTTGGCGTATTCAGGGGCAGGGTGCGCACAAGCTCTGCTGCCGAAAGCGGTTTTCCGGCGCTGTTCTGCAGATTTTGTATGCTCAGTGGATTCAGCACTGTCGGTTTTCCTGCACAGTTTCAGAGTGGATATAGTTCTTTTGGCCGAGTAATGCACTTCGGCTGTTTATTTTGTATATAATGCCTTGCTTTCGGCGGGTATTGCTAATTATAAAGGCGACTTTGCCTGTTTTGCTTTATTGAGGGTGTCCAGTTGTCTACACCAAGACTGAAAATCGACAATCTGTTCTGCGAACGGGATGAGCGTGTGCTGTTTGAAGGTCTCTGCTTCGAGGTCAACGCTGGTGAGGTGATCCAGATTGAGGGGCAGAACGGCAGTGGTAAAACCACGCTGTTACGCATTCTCAGCGGTTTGTCGCGTCATTTTGAAGGCGACATCTACTGGCAGGGCGAACATCTGGATAACTGCGCTCAGGCGTATCGCGAGTCGTTGCTCTATTTTGGACATCAGCCGGGTGTCAAAGCGGTGCTCACGCCGCGAGAAAATCTGCAGTGGTATGCGTCTCTGCACCCGGAGATGGATCTGACTAAACTGGATTATGCACTCGTTAAAGTAGGCTTGAAGGGTTATGAAGATGTACCTTGTCATACGCTTTCAGCCGGTCAGAATCGCCGTGTCAGCCTGGCACGGCTCTATCTTAGCCGGGCGCGGTTATGGATTTTGGATGAGCCCTTTACTGCGATTGACAAACGCGGGGTTGCGGAGAAAGAAGCGCTGATTACTACCCATGCTCAGGAGGGAGGGACCGTTATTCTGACGACCCATCATGAGCTGGCAATGGGGGATAAGATCCGCAGGCTTAATCTTGATCAATTAGCGGGAACTTTATGAACGATAGTGTGCCTAACCAATCGACAGAAGAGTCGATGGTCCATGTATACAAGGTTGATGGCCCTTTCTGGGGGGCGTTGAAGAGAGATCTGTTACTTTCTTATCGACGTAAAAGTGATCTGGTCAATCCGCTGATTTTCTTCCTGATGGTCGCAACGCTGTTTCCACTGGGGGTAAGCCCGGATCCAACCTTCCTTGCTGATGTGGCACCTGGTGTGGTGTGGGTTGCTGCATTACTGGCGACGCTTTTGTCGATGGACAGTATGTTCCGTTCTGATTTTGAGGATGGAACGCTGGAACAGATTTTACTCAGTCCACAGCCACTCTATCTGGTGGTGCTGGCGAAAGTACTGGCGCACTGGATGCTCACTGGTTTACCGTTAACATTACTGGCGCCGGTATTGGGAGTTATGCTTTTTTTACCTGGAGACGGTATGTGGGGGCTGGTTCTGAGTCTGCTGCTGGGTACACCAACCCTGAGTCTGGTTGGCGCCATCGGTGCTGCTCTGACCGTTGGGTTGCGCAAGGGAGGTGTATTAATCTCCCTGCTGGTGTTACCGCTCTATATTCCGGTGCTGATTTTCGGCAGTGCTGCGGTGCAGGGCGCAGTGACGGGGTTACCCTTGGGGGGGTATTTGGCCATTCTGGGAGCGATGCTCTCGCTTGGGTTGGTGATGGCGCCGCTGGCAATTGGTGCCGCATTAAGAATTAGTGTAAGTGGGTAATACCCCGATAAGGTTGAAATATGGCTGATAAGAAGTGGATGCCACGTTGGTTTTATCAACTGGCTTCTCCCCGCTGGTGTTACGAAATTACCGGCAAACTGCTACCGTTGTTTGTCATTGCAGCAATACTGCTGTTAGTGACGGGGACTGTCTGGGCACTGGCGTTTGCGCCAGCCGACTACCAGCAGGGCAATAGCTTCCGGATAATCTATATTCATGTACCGTCCTCTATTCTGGCGCAGTCATGCTATATGCTGATGGCGGTTGCTGGTGCGATCGGTCTGATATGGAAAATGAAAGTTGCAGACATGGTCGCTAAGTGTTGTGCCCCGATTGGCGCATCGATTGCGGTGTTATCTCTGGCAACTGGTGCCATCTGGGGTAAGCCTACCTGGGGCTCCTGGTGGGTCTGGGATGCCCGGCTGACCTCAATGTTGATTCTGTTCTTCCTCTATCTGGGTATTATTGCCCTGAATTCCGCCATCGAGAGTGAGCGCACGGCGGCTCAGTCAACTGCGGTACTGGCGCTGGTAGGACTGGTGAATATCCCGATTATCAAATACTCCGTGGACTGGTGGAATACGCTCCACCAGCCTGCCACCTTTAAACTGACCGAACGCCCGGCGATGCCTGCAGAGATGTGGGTGCCGTTGCTGGTGATGGTGATCGGTTTTTACTGTTTCTTTGCTGTAGCGATGATGCTGCGGCTGCGTAACGAAATTATTCAGCGTGAGCGTCGCAGCAGTTGGGTGCGCGACCTGATAGCTGGTTGAGGGTATTATTTTGAGTTTTGAATCATTTGCCGAATTTATCGATATGGGGGGGCACGGCCTCTATGTCTGGCTCAGTTATGCGATCGCTCTGGTTGTGATTGTGATAAATATTGTCAACCCGCTGATGTACAAGCGTCACATCTTTACAGAACAGGCCCGTCGCCTGCGCAGGGAGAAACAGAGCTAATGAATCCGAAACGTAAACAGCGACTTATTATCGTACTTTTCATCGTCTTTGGTGCCGCGATTGCGGTGGGACTGGTGATGTATGCCCTGAAGCAGAATATTAACCTGTTTTACTCGCCAACCGATATTGTTGAGCATAAAGCGCCGGAAGGCACCCGTATCCGGGCCGGAGGAATGGTGGTTGAGGGGAGTGTGAAACGAGACCCCGAGAGCCTGCAGGTCACCTTTGATATGACCGACTTTGCTAATAAGGTAACCGTCACCTTCACCGGTATCCTGCCTGACCTTTTCCGCGAAGGGCAAGGAATTGTTGCGCAGGGCGCGATGAACAACCAAGGGGTGTTTGAAGCGGTTGAAGTGCTGGCCAAGCACGACGAGAACTACATGCCTCCGGAAGTTGCCGAGGCGCTTAAAAAGGCCGGTAAAATGCCTGAACAGATGCGCGCTGCAGGAGCTGAATAATTATGATTCCAGAGTTGGGTCAATATGCGCTGATTATGGCGTTGTGTATCTCTTTACTGCTGGCAGTTGTACCGATGGTAGGGGCATCTGTCGGCAATACCCTGTTGATGAACTATGCCCGGCCGTTGTCGATAGGGATGTTTTTCTTTCTGGCGATCAGTATTACCTGTCTGGGGTACTCCTTCGTTGTGGATGACTTTTCGGTGGCTTATGTTGCCACCAACTCAAACACCCTATTGCCCTGGTATTATAAGATAAGTGCGATCTGGGGTGGTCATGAGGGGTCCTTGTTGCTCTGGGTTGTTATCCTCAGTGGCTGGACCGTGGCGGTTGCCTTTAAAAGCCAGAACCTGCCAGTGGAGATTGTCTCCCGGGTGTTAGCGGTGATGGGGATTGTGGCTGTGGGATTTATCCTGTTTACTCTGCTGACCTCCAGTCCGTTTGATCGTCACCTGCCGCAGTTTCCCTCCGAAGGTGGCGACCTTAACCCACTACTGCAGGATATCGGCCTGATTATTCACCCACCAATGCTGTATATGGGCTACGTAGGGTTTTCGGTTGCTTTTGCCTTTGCGATCGCTGCGCTGCTGACCGGACGTCTGGATTCCGCCTGGGCGCGCTGGTCGCGGCCATGGACCAATATTGCCTGGGCGTTTCTGACGCTGGGTATCTCGTTAGGTAGTTGGTGGGCATACTATGAACTTGGCTGGGGTGGCTGGTGGTTCTGGGATCCGGTTGAAAACGCTTCCTTTATGCCCTGGCTGGTGGGGACTGCACTGGTTCACTCACTGGCTGTCACCGAAAAACGTGGCGTGTTTAAAAGCTGGACCGTGTTACTGGCGATTTTTGCCTTCTCCCTGAGTCTGCTGGGGACCTTCCTGGTTCGTTCCGGGGTGCTGACATCGGTACATGCGTTCGCCTCTGATCCGGATCGCGGCTACTTTATTCTGGCACTGCTGGCGATCACCATTGGCGGCTCTCTGATCCTCTATGCGGTCAAAGCAGGGAACGTGAAAAGCGAATCCAGTTTTGCGCTGCTATCGCGGGAATCATTGCTGCTGCTGAACAATATTCTGCTGGTGGTTTCAGCGATGATGGTACTGCTGGGAACAATATACCCTCTTATCGTAGATGCGATGGGCTGGGGTAAGATCTCGGTTGGTCCTCCCTACTTTAACTCCCTGTTTATTCCGCTGATGCTGCTGATTCTGGGGGCTCTGGGCCTGGGTGTCGCTGCGCGCTGGCGGGAAACGTCAGTGGCGTTTCTGTTGAAACAGCTGTGGCTGCCTGCGGTTATCAGTGTCATTGCCGGTTTGCTGGTGCAGTATCTTTACGCTAAGGAATTTAACCTGACCGTTGCGGGTGTGATGGCGCTGGTGTTCTGGGTAGTCTTCAGCAGCATCAGGGACTTCTGGAAAAAAGTGGCCGGTCGAAGCAGCGTTAAAGCTGCGGTTTCCGGTATGTCCCGAAGTTACTTTGGTATGATTCTGGCGCACACCGGTATTGCGGTTGCGGTCGTAGGGGCGCTGATGGTGAGCATCTACAATGAGGAGCGTGATCTGCGGATGGCGCCCGGTGATGTGCTGAGCTTCAGTAACTATCAGTTTGAGTTTTTAGGTGCTCAGAAGAAGCAGGGGCCAAACTACAGCTCAGATATGGGCGTTATCCGGGTGAGTTTTAACGGCAAACTGTATGGTGAGCTGCGACCGGAAAAACGTTTCTACCCGGCCCGGGGTAATGTGATGACGGAGGCCGATATTGATCCCGGACTGTTCCGCGATCTTTATGTTGCACTGGGGGAGCCGCTGGAAAACGGCGCATGGGCCGTGCGGGTACAGCATAAACCCTTTGTCCGGTGGCTCTGGCTGGGTGGTCTGCTGATGACTGCCGGTGGCCTGCTGGCTGCCACAGACCCCCGTTACCGTAAACAGGCCCGGCGGGATGCCGCCCGGGCAGCCGCCTGATTAAGTGTTTCGATAGGTATAATGATGCGTCGATTAATTGTTATTTTGCCGCTGGTTTTGTTTGTCGCTCTGGGGTTGTTTCTCTGGAATGGCATCGGAAAAGACACCAAAACCCTCCCTTCACCGCTGATCGGTAAGCCGGTGCCAGAGTTCAGTCTGTCGGCACTGCTGGACGAGCAGAAAACTATCACGGCAGCTGACCTGAAGGGGCGTCCGGCGTTACTCAATGTATGGGCCACCTGGTGCCCGACCTGTAAGCAGGAACATGCCCAGCTAAACCGCATGGCACGGGATGAGGGAGTCACCATCTATGGGGTTAATTACAAGGACGACCGGGCTAAGGCTAAGATCTGGCTGGATAAGTATATGAACCCCTATGCCCTGAATATCTATGACCCTGACGGTCATCTGGGACTCAATCTGGGGGTTTATGGCGCGCCGGAAACCTTCCTGCTGGATGCCCAGGGGATCATTCGTTACAAACATGTTGGGGCGATTGATCAGCGTGTTTGGGGTGAGCTGCGGCAGAAAATGAAGCAGCTGGAGGTGAACTGATGGTTCGTCAGGTTTTGTTAGTGGTTTTACTCAGCTTCAGCAGTTTGGCGAGTGCCGCGATTGATACCTACCAGTTTAAAGATGATGCGACCCGGGAACGGTTTCAGTCATTATCCACTGAACTACGTTGTCCTAAATGCCAGAACCAGAATATTGCCGATTCTAATTCACCTATCGCCAAGGATCTGCGGGATGAACTCTACCGGATGCTGGAAAACGGCGCGGATGATGAACAGGTAATCGATTTTATGGTGACCCGTTACGGTGAGTTTGTGCTCTACCGTCCCCGGATGTCAGAGCAAACCTATCTGCTTTGGTATGGACCCGCAGCATTATTGTTGATCGGTGTTATCGTGGTTTTACTGATCAGTGGCAAGCGTAAGAAAACTGAACCGGGCAAACCAGACGGCAATTTAAGCGATGCCGAGAAACAGCGACTCGATCAGATACTCAAACAGGAACAGAATAAATGACGGCGTTATGGTTAGGAATCGCACTGCTATCACTTCTGGCAGTGGCATTTGTTTTAGTGCCGGTTTATCGGGGACGTCAGGTTGAGGATGCTGTCCAGCCCGATGTTGATCGTCGTGAGCTGAATATCAATATTTATCAGGAACGTCTTGCAGAGCTGGATGCTGAACGGTCTGCAGGTAGTCTCGATCAGGAAAACTATGATTTTCTGAAGCTGGAGCTGGAGCGTAACCTGCTACAGGATGTTGACGATACGGTTGCCTCTTCCAGTAAGCCAGTACGCATTACCCGTCAGTCGATCATTACCGCCTTTCTGCTGGCTGCACTGATACCAGCAATGGGGCTGGCGATTTACAGCCAGTATGGCCGTTCCGGCGATCTCGCTGTGGCAATGAACCGGCCTGCAGATCCATTTAATGGCCGCAAGCCAACCGTTGAAGAAGCGATCACTGCGTTGCAGGAGCGCCTTAAAGAGGAACCTGAAAACCCAGAGGGCTGGTACCTGTTGGCGAATACTTTTATGAGTATGCAGAACTTTTCTGCCGCCGCTGATGGCTATGGCAAGGCGCTTAAATACCTGCCGGAAGATGCCCCACAGTATGCTGGAGTGAATGGCCAGTATGCACAGGCGCTGTTCTTCGCAAACAGTGGCAAAATGAATCAGCAGATCCGTAGTGAGGTTGATAAAACCCTGTCGCTGGACCCGTTTGATGTGACCGCGCTGGGGTTGCTGGGAATCGAATCTTACGAATCTGAAGACTATCGTGCTGCGATGGAGTTCTGGCGTAAAGCATTGACTAACGCCAGCACTGAACAGGCAGATTCGCTGAAATCAGGAATTATCTCTGCCCGGGATAAACTGATTGCTGCAGGAGAGACTGTGCCCGATCTGCCGGAGCTCGCCGAGGTGAAAATCCAGCTGGCGGTTAGTCTGAGTCCTGAGCTGAAAAGCCGGGTAACGCCGGATATGACAGTGTTTATCTTTGCCCGTCCGGTGGGAGGCAGAATGCCGCTGGCGGCAAAACGGGTGACCGTTGCTGACCTGCCACTCAACATTGTCCTGGATGACAGTATGGCGATGAGCCCACAGGCTAAGCTTTCTGGCGCTGAAACGGTTGAAGTGACTGCGCGGGTATCCGCTTCAGGACAGCCGACTCCGCAGCCTGGAGACTTGAGTGGAACCATTTCTCCTGTTGCTGTTCATGACCAAGTTGATATATTAGAGCTGTCTATTGATCATATAGTTGAATGATTGACCAAATTCAGGACAATAGAGAATCGGCAGACCGCATTTAAATTAAAACAAGGGTAATATCTGGCAATGGAATTAGGATTACGCGAATGGCTGATTATCGGTGGCGCGATAGTTGTTCTCCTGATTGTGTTGGATGGCTGGCGCCGCATGCGGGGCGGCGGTAACCGGCTGAAGATGAAGATCGACAAGTCGTTCAATGATATCCCTGATGTGCCTGAAGAGACATTTAATCCTGAACTGCCTGGCGGTGGTGCAAGGGTGGTTGGTCGGGCGTCCGACAGCGCTGCCGATACACGCCGTGAGCCCGTCTTTGGTAATGCAGAGTTGGGAAATGAAGGGCTGGGAAATGAAGAGCTGGAGTTGTCGATTCCCAGAGCTGCCCGCTCGGCTGCGGAACAAGAAAAAACAGAGGCTCGCAAGCCGCTTTCTCATAATAAACCTGTACAGAATCCGGTTAGTTCCAGTCCTGCTACCGAGCCGTCGGCTACTCCGGGGCGCTTCGCCAAACCCGGCTGGATGAAAAAATCTGCGCAAGAGCGGTCAGAGCATATCAGCCCAACCTTCTCTGAGGACGAGCATGATCCTTTGTTCGCGTCTTCCGACAGTTTTCCGCCACACCACGATGGTCCCTCCTTTGATGATATGGATGAAGGGATCTCCGCCGTACGTGTAGTTCGCACTCCGAAGCCTTCTGAGAAGGATAACGAACACCCTGCAGATAAACCCCCTTATACTTCGCCACAAGATGATGCTGTGGATGAGGATATACCGGTTGTTAAACATATTGTAACTCAGCAAGAACGAGACGCTGACGCGAAAACAGGATCAGCGTCCGGGGAGGCCACAGCCTATTCCCCTGCAGAGCCAGAGTCGTTCAGACCTGAACACTTAGTACCTGATAACCATGAATCTGAGACCGAGGAACTTGCATATCAGGAATCCGAATACTTTGAAGATGATAGTCCTGACGCAACCCGCTTTGAAAAAGGCAGCATTGACTCAGAAAATCGGGAGTCAGAACGTGCTGAAATAGAAAGCTCAGAGTTTGAAAGCCCGGAGTTTGAAAGTTCAGAATTAGAGAGCTCAGAACCTGAAATTGCCCAACCTGAAAACGTCGAACTGTTTCCCGCTGATGAGTCAGACAGGGAAGCCGTCCCTGCGACCTCTCAGCGCCGCGCCTCATATTCGGCTGAGGATGATGATCTGATCGACTCCCTGCCTGAAGGCTTTCGAACAGGCCCTGTGGCTGAGAACGATGATGATGACGATGAAAACGAGTTTGATTATACCCGCCCGGTGAGTGAGCTGATGCGTCCGGTGCGTGAAGAAAATAGTCAGCTGCAACAGACTGCAATGGATCTGCCGGAGCGTCAGGAATCAATATTTTCTCTGATTGATGAGCCGGCGGTTGAATCTGAGCCACCGTTTGAAAAGTCTGGACTGGCAAGGGTCAAGGCTGCGCTGAAACCAAAACCAGCTCCCCAGCCTGAACGTTTCTCCGCTATTGATGATGAACCTGAGGAGATCGCTGATGGTTTCTCCGACGATCAGCCATCAGCCATGGCAGCAGATAAAACGGCAGCAAAACCGGCAAATACAGCAGATAATCCGGACAGCAGTATTGGTATTAAGGGTCAGTCTCTGCAGAAGATTCCGGAAGCCGATAAAGTGTTGGTGATCTCGGTGGTTGCTGCTGAGGGGCAGGATGGTTTTTCCGGTCGGAGTCTACTGCAAATTCTGCTTGCGTGCGGTATGCGCTATGGCGATATGAAGATCTTTCACCGTTATGAAGATGGCCTTGATAAGGGCGCCATCCAGTTCAGTATGACCAACGCGCTTGAACCGGGCTATTTTGATATCGATACCATGGATAGCATGGAAACCCGGGGAGTAACCTTCTTTATGTCGATGGAAGAACCCCGTGATGTCATGAATGCTTACGAGTGTATGCTGGCAACCGCGATTGCCGTGGCAAAAAACCTGCATGGGGTCTTGCTGGATGAGAATCGCTCCACCATGCGGGATCAGACCAAAGAGCACTATCGTGAGCGCATCCGTAAGTTTGAAATGCGTAAATTGAAAAAAACAACATCCGCCTGAACCTTCCAGATACTTGCCAATGAAACCTGATATCTCCATTACGCAACTGCTTGAGCAGTTGCGCGATCAACTGCGTCACTATAACTACCAGTACTATGTGCTTGATGATCCTCAGGTACCGGATGCTGAATATGATCGTTTGTTTCAGCAGCTGAAAAAACTGGAACAGGAATATCCCGAGCTGGTAACCCCGGAATCTCCGACCCAGCGCGTCGGTGCTGAACCCCTGGCCGCCTTTACCCAGGTACGCCATGAGATGCCGATGCTATCGCTGGATAATGCATTTTCTGCTGATGATATGCGCAGTTTTGAAAAGCGGGTGCGAGACCGGCTCAGGCTGGGTGAGGCGGTTGAAATCGAGTTTGCCTGTGAGCCTAAACTGGATGGTATCGCGGTTAGCCTGCTATATGAGAATGGCGTTCTGGTCAGAGGCGCCACCCGGGGCGATGGCACTACCGGAGAGGATATCACCCTGAATGTGCGCACCATCAATTCGATCCCGCTACGGCTGATGAGGGATGATTATCCGCAGCGGCTGGAAGTCCGCGGTGAGATCTATATGCCCCGTAAAGGCTTCGAAAAGGTTAACGAGCAGGCCCTTAAACGGGGTGATAAACCTTTTGTTAATCCCCGTAATGCGGCGGCTGGTAGTCTGCGACAGCTCGATCCTAAAATTACCGCCCAGCGGTCTCTGGAGATGTGCTGCTACTCTGTGGGGGTTGTCAGCGGGGGAGAGCTGCCTGATAGCCATGCAGCAATTTTGCGCAAACTGGCTACCTGGGGACTGAAAATTAATGCAGAGATGGCCGTTGTTGAAGGGGCAGAGGGGTGCCTTGAGTATTTTGACAAGCTGTCAGCGAAACGTAATCAACTGGCCTATGAGATCGACGGCATTGTCTTTAAGGTCAATGATATAGCGTTGCAACAACAGTTGGGTTTTGTGTCCCGGGCGCCGCGCTGGGCCATTGCACATAAGTTTCCGGCGCAGGAAGAGATTACCCGGGTCAAAGCAGTGGAGTTTCAGGTGGGGCGAACCGGAGCGATAACACCGGTAGCGCGACTTGAGCCAGTGTTTGTCGGTGGCGTAACGGTAAGTAATGCCACGCTGCACAATATGGATGAGGTGAAGCGGCTCGATGTCCGGGCAGGGGACAGTGTGATTATCCGCCGTGCCGGTGATGTTATTCCCCAGGTGGTATCCGTCGTCACGGAGCGTCGTCCAGAACAGACTCAGCCTGTCAGCTTGCCAGAGTGCTGTCCGGTGTGCAATGCAGAGATTGTCCGGGTTGAAACGGAAGCGGTTGCACGCTGTTCCGGTGGCCTGAGCTGTGCTGCCCAGCGTAAAGAGGCGCTGAAGCACTATGTATCCCGTAAAGCGATGGATATCGATGGCCTGGGTGAGAAGCTGATCGACGCTCTGGTAGAGAAAGAGCTGGTGCATAGTCCGGCGGATCTGTATCGGCTCCACCATCTGCAGCTGGCCAGTATGGAGCGGATGGGCGATAAGTCAGCCACCAAGCTGTTGCAAAGTATTGAGAAAAGCAAGGCAACCGAGCTGGCTAACTTTATCTACGCCCTGGGGATCCGCGAGGTGGGTGAAGCCACGGCAAGAACACTGGCGATTCACTTTGGTTCTCTGGAGGCGGTGATGGCGGCCACCGAAGAGATGTTGCAGGCCACTCCGGATATTGGCCCTGTGGTGGCACAATATATCGTCAGCTTTTTCCATCAGGTGCATAACCGTGAAGTGATTCAGGCTCTTCGTGATGCCGGTGTTCACTGGCTGGATGTCGAGGTGGACCAGAAAGCTCAGCCTTTAGCGGGGCAGACCTGGGTGTTGACCGGAACGCTGGAACAGATGCCCCGTTCAGAGGCGAAAAAACAGTTGCTGGCACTGGGCGCGAAAGTGGCAGGCAGCGTATCTAAGAATACCGATTGTGTGGTGGCAGGGCCGGGGGCAGGGTCTAAACTACAGAAAGCGGAAGAGTTGAATATTCCCGTAATGGATGAATCAGAGCTATTGGCTTTGCTGGCGAAATATAACGGCTAAGGATATCTGACAGATGCACAGTTCGACGTTTTACAGATCAATACCGCTGTACTTGCTGAGCGCTTTTGTGCTGCAGGGCTGTAGTCAGATGGCTCAGGTGGTACCGGAACGCTTTGTAAAACCGGAAAATCCATTTTGTCTCGGGTTGTATGAGAATAATGACTGGCTTGATGCAGCGGTATCGACTGAAAGTCGCTGGGGTTTACCGCTGCATATCGCATTGGCGGAGCTGAATATGCCGGTTGGCACGGAGGCCAGTGAGTATATTGCGCCGGTCTCTTCCGATTGGGAAGAGTATCGTCTGGCCAGTGAAAACTGGTCTGGTACGGTTGCTGATATCACCACTGCGCTGGATTTCCTTGGCTGGCACGCTCAGATGGCCAGCCGGCGTAACGATCTGAATATGAATCAGGCCGGCAAACTGTACATCGCGTCGAGAATAGGCCATGGCGGGTTATACCGGATCGAATATCATCCCGATCCGGTGTTGCAGGCTCAGGCAGAAGCGGTTGATCGGCGGTCGGAACAATACCGGCAAGACCTGAAAAGTTGTCCCCGCATCCGGGAAAGAGCAGACAGCTTCTTTCGCTGGCCCTGGTGACCGATGATTATCCCCTGGGAACAGCTTCAGCCAGACACACTGACAAACCTTATAAAGGAGTTTGTCACCCGTGACGGTACGGACTATGGCTTTAAGGAAACAACCACCGAGACGCGCATAGAGCAGGTTAGAGCTAAACTGAGACAGGGGGAAGCGGTTGTACTGTTCAGCCAGAGTACAGGACAGTGCAATATAGTTGCCCGTAATAGTTTGTAGTAGGCCGGGGTGTCATTATGGATCAGTTGGAACAGATTACAGCGCTGATTGCGCTGACCATGGGGGTTGGCTGGGCCAGCGGTATTAATCTCTATGCGACCATTCTGATGCTGGGGCTGATGGCCAATACCGGCAATCTGCAACTGCCTGCAGGGCTGGAGATTGTTGCTGATCCCATGGTGTTGATGGCTGCCGGGTTTATGTATTGCGTAGAGTTTTTTGCCGATAAAGTCCCCGGCGTCGATACCGGTTGGGATACTCTGCATACCTTTATCCGAATCCCCGCGGGTGCGGCACTGGCGGCTGGCGCCGTGGGTGATATGAATGAAGCGGTTATACTGGCTGCCGCACTTGTCGGTGGTTCACTCTCGGCCACCAGTCACGCCCTGAAAGCTGGGGGGCGGGTGATGATTAATACATCACCGGAACCGGTGACGAACTGGACCGCATCGATCACTGAAGATCTGGCAGTATTTGGCGGGTTGTGGACAGCACTCAACTATCCGGTGGCATTTCTGATCGGTCTGGTGCTGTTTATCGCACTGGTGGTCTGGTTGCTGCCAAAAATCTGGCGGGGTGTTAAAAAGCTATTTGCCTTTCTGGCCGGGCTGTTTGGTTCCCGGGAGGATGATATCCGCTTCCCGGAGGATAACAGCAACGCTCTGCCCCATCAGAATGGCAGATATAAAAACTAAGGCTGGCTTAGCGGCTGTCCAGCCATTCATTATTAATCAGTGATTGCAGCAGATCCGTGCGAGTGATGATTCCCACCAGATTACCATTCTCCTGAACGATGGGTATGCAACTTAGCTGGTGTTCCACGCAGCTGACCGCCAGTTGGCGGATATTGGTATCGGGCGTTGCTGTAATAACCTGTCGGGTGTAGCACTGCTCAATGGTGTCTTCAATGGTATGTGACTGGGCTCCCTGATAACTCAGGTACTGCAGCAGTAGCTTTTCTGTCACGGTTCCCATGAGTCTGCCGGCCCCTGAGAGAACCAACAGATGGCTGATATCAAACTGTTTCATCTTATACAGGGCTGACTGAATCTTGCTGCCCTGTAACACTGCCTGAACCGGGTGCGACATAATCAGCGATGCGGGAATATAGGAACGGGGCTGTTCCTGAGCGCTGCCGCCGGTCTGAGTATAAAGCGTGGCGGCTTTACGAGCGTTGCCTTTGGCTGGTGGCCCATATTCATGGTGCTGAATCTGGTCCACATGATCCTTCTCATGATCTTTTTCGACCCCCGCCTCTGCGGTATGGGGAGACGCGGCCAGTTGCTCTACCCCGCGGGGGGTAAATATTGATTTAACCGGTGTCTGGATACGATAACCCTGATCGTAAATTACCAATGCCATAACTGTTGCGCGCTACTCTGAATGAACGATAGAGATTATATCGCCCGCCTGATCAGATTCTTGATGATAAATCGAGCAGGGCTCAGCTTATCTATTAACTCCTTTTCCAGTGGTAGGGGCTCGTTTTCAAGCATAGACGCGATAATCTCTCCACTTATTGGACCACTGATCAGCCCTTTAGATCCATGCGCCAGGTTTGCGAATAAGCCGGGATAGTGCTGCGGCTGAGTATCAATGACCGTAGTGGCATCATGACGCAGTCGGGCATAATCATTGAGAAAAGACTGATACACCGCCACCGGACCAATGACAGGCAGCTTATCGGGCGATGCACAACGGAATCCAACACGGCCTTGTAGTCCGTTTTCAGTATGGTACTGAGACAGGCGCTTGCCAAGTTCAGGTGCCATGTCGCACACCTTATCAAGGTTATGCTGGTGGCCAGACTCACGGATCTCGGTGGCATCATCCTTAAGATCAAAGGTGGCACCAAAGCAGAAAGCACCCTGCTTGGCTGGGGAGATATAGCCCTCGCTACAGAGAACGGTTTTCAGTTGCGGCGCATTAATGTTTGCGTCGGTAAGCGAGACCTGCCCCCTGATCTTCTGCAGTGGCAGGTGGTTCAGCTGTTCAAACTGCATGCTATCGGCTGCGGAGGCGACGACCACCACATCAGCGGTAAGTGTCTGATTATCGTCTGTATGGGCGCGCCACTGGCTGGCTTCACGTTCCAGCCGGGTAATCTTTGTATCAGTGATGACTGTGATAGCGGGGTGTTCAGTTAACCACTGACAGAGTCGTGGGGGCGTAACCCATCCAGCCGCAGGGAAAAACAAGCCGCTATTATTCACCGTCGTGCCAGCAATCGCTGACGCCTCAGCCTGACCGACAAAGCGAACCACATCATCGGGATAGTTACCGGACTCCGCCAGCTTATGCTGTTTAGTCAGTTCTTTATCATTGGCTGCCAGTTGCAACAGACCGCAGGGTGACCAGATATCTGAGCGATCAGTGAGATGTTGTCGGAGCAGATGACCGCTGTAGAGAAAGCCGGAAAGGTGAAAACGGCTGGCGGGTATCGGATCAACCGGTAACTTGGCATAGAGCGCCCCCTGACGATTACCCGAGCCTTCCGTCGCGATCGCACTGTTTCTGTCCACCAGTGTCACTTTCCAGCCGCGCTGCGCCAGAGACCAGGCAGTCGAACAGCCTGCTACACCGGCGCCGATAATGAGTGCTGTTTTATCGCCACTGTGTTTATCTGGTAACCCGAACCAGGTGGGAGAGACACCAGAATGGTTCAAAGAAGGCGGTGTTTGCTGATCTGCATCTGTAAAAGTCCCGGTGAGCATCTCTCTTTTCCTGCCAAAACCGGGTACTTTCCTGATCTGGAACCCAACATCTCTCAGACCTCGCTTTACAATACCTGCACAGGTAAACGTCGAAAATGTTGAACCCGCAGAGCTGAGTCGGGCGACCTGTTGAAACAGCGCCGGACACCACATATCGGGATTCTTGGCAGGCGCGAAACCATCCAGGAACCAGGCATCAACGTTTGCCTCTAACTGGCGGTAACATTCGATGGCTTCGCCCAGCATCAGCGTCAGAGTGACCCGGCCGTTGTCAAAACAGAGACGATGAAAACCGGGGACTAGTGATGGGTATTGTGCAATGAGTTTATCTGAGAGTGTGTTAAGCTCAGGCCATAACGCGAGGGCCTGGGTCAGATCATCCAGCGTCAGTGGATACTTTTCCACAGTGACAAAATGCAAGCGTGCGGATGGCGGAGCAGTCTTATTGAACAGCCGCCATGCCGCCAGAAAGTTGAGCCCGGTACCAAAGCCCGTTTCGGCGATGGTGAATGAGTCTGCCTCTCTGAAGCGTTCGGGAAGTTGGTTGTTCTCGAGGAAAACGTGGTTGGTTTCAGCGAGACCGTTTTCAGTGGAGAAGTAGATGTCATCAAACCTTGTGGATAAAGGTGCTTCAGAAGACCAGTCCAGATTGGCAGTTGTGTATGGTTTTTTCATAAGTATTTAAGTCATAACATTAGACAGTAGTACCGCGCTAAGCGGACAATTGTATAGAATCTGTCTAACCCTCGCTTAAGTTTATGAATAGTCTGCTCAATCAGAGACTTTTGTATGAATATGAAAGGAATGAGTGAATGAAGATATTGGTTACAGGGGGCGCTGGTTTTATCGGTTAAACTCTAGAAAGTTTACTGATATTAATGTTTGCGAATGTTATTTATTACGGCTGATGATGACTGAATAGGCTTGAAAACCTGTATGTTGAAAATCAGACTAAAGCGTGCCTCACGGCAATGGCATTGAAACGTCAGCTGGATGTTAACTATGTCACAGCCTGGATGATGAAGCATAAGTTACTGCAAGCGATGAAAGGGGACGATGACCGGCACCCGATTCATCCAACTTGATGATGTGTATTAGGATGGTCGCCGTTATGGCGGTAAGCGAGGGAGGGGACGCCGGAAAGATTCTTTTCGTTGCCGCCCTAGCTCTAAACGAATAAGGGCTACCCATTCGGATGAGGATGGGTGTTTTGGATGTATTTAAAACACGCTCATTCGGTGACTGGGCGAAACAACATCTGAAAAATGACCGCATAATCCTGTCAGATGGACCGGCTTGTTTCAAGCCGGTAAAAGAAGCTGAAGGTGAACATCTGGGCTTTTTTGTGGAGTTACGGGATTACAAAGCGTTCAACTGGGATAACACGAAGACTGGTAACGTTAAAAATTAACTTCGAGTTGGTTACCATTCAATAGGAACAAGACACTTGCTGAGGCATCTGGCTGAGTACCGTTTTCGTTTTAATCATCACTCTGACCTTCCTGTGATACTGCCCCAGCTTGGTCGTACAGTTGCCATACCAACACCTGACGCTGGCTGAGCATTATGCATAATCAAGTAAGAGAATAAATATAAAAAAATTTATTTACCGCAGATTTTTCACTTTATTAGACAGCTATTTTCCGAGGCTGTAGTTAGACTGCTGGGAATAAGAGTAAGGAAAATATTATGTTAAGATAGTAAAATTGTAGTCGCATGTGCAATAAACATTAGTTATTATTTTTCTTTGCTTGATTTTAATTTTTTTTTGCCTGTTAGATAATGTAACATTAGCCTAATAAATTTTGTGAGTATTATATGAGGCAGAGAGGTTTTATGCATTATTCCATTATTATGCCGGTTTATAACGGCAGAGATTACTTTGAAGAAGCTTTGCTATCGGCTATCGGGGCTGCTGGTCAGTACGATGAAATAATAGTAGTAGAAGATGGGTCAACTGATGGAGGTGTAGAGGATATTGTTAAGCGTCATAAGAGTGAGATAGATATCAAGTATCTTTCGAAAGAGAATGGTGGGGTCGCTACTGCACTTAATCTTGGAATAGAGAATGCAACCCGTGAAATTTTTACCTGGCTAAGTCATGATGATATATACCTCCCAAATCGTCTTGAAGCGGATAGAGCCTTGCGAGCACACTCTCCGGATGTGGTCACTGTGTCAGATTTTTATCTGTTGAATAACGATACCGGCTTTCTATCTTACATCAACTCAATAGTGAACCTTACAAGTCGACAGAGATTTCGTTTACTCAGTCGTCGTTTCCTGAATGGTAATTGCCTATCGGCCCCAATCGCTTCATTAAAATATTATGGAGGCTTCGAGAAAGAGCTTCTGCACACCCAGGACTATGATCTGTGGCTTCGTTTGCTTCAAAGACAGGACTTTGTTGCTATTCCAGTACCGACAGTTCTATCGCGCCAACATGGAAATCAAGATACTAGAACTCAACCAGCTATTTCTAAAAGAGAGTATAAAGTGCTGTTGAAAAATTACCTTAGTATTTCTGATTTTTTTGATCCACGGAATACTCTTGATTTGATTAGAATTTTAAAGTCTTTGTTGTTTTAATAGTAAGAATAATATTATTTGTAAGCTGGTAAGATTCTTATGGTTATGTTCTCCTGAATTTATTGTTTATCGTATGTGTTGAATATGATTTACAATCTATTTTATTTGAATGTAGTGAGTTTTTTTTAGTTGTTTGTTTTTTTATCTGTTTTGTGAATGTGATTGGATGATGCTTTTTGGAGGGGTGGATGTATAAGCAAATAGTTAAAATATCTAAGGGGGTGTATTTTATTGTTCCTTTTTTTCTTGTGCTCGTGGATCTTTTTTTCTATGTTTCGGTTTCTTTTATATTTTTATATTTTTTTGGTGAAGAAAAAGAAATGCCAGGTTTAAGTTTTCTTCAATATGATATCGGGTTGGATAAAAAAGTTATTGTTGTTTTTTTATTGGCGTTAATTGTTGTGTTTCGTATGCTGGTAGTTAGCTTTTCACAGTGTTTATTCTCGCGTTCTTTGTCGGAAATATATACTAGCCTAGGTGATGATTTCGTGAGGGTGGTGCTTAAATCACAGCATGAGAATAGAGCTATTGACTTGACAAGGATTAGGAAAGTATTAAATTCAGAGATGAATAATTTATTCTTTGGGCTTGTGATTCCGCTATCATTTTCTCTAGCTGAGGGTGTGTTGGTTTTTATTGTATTTTGTTATGCATTCTACTTATTTGGATTTTTTACTCTTGTTATAGCTTTCTTCTTGCTGGTTTCGTTGTTTATTGTAATGTTGGCTTTAAGGAAAAAGGGGTTGGCAGTAGGGGGCGAGCGAAGTTGTAATGAGAAAAAACGTCTCGAATATGTAGAACTACTTATAAATAGTGGGTTTTCAGTAACGATTAATAGTGGGGGGGCTTGGTTTTGTAATCGTTTCTCTGAGGTTTCTAAAGGTTTTTCATCTGCGTTAGGTACGCAGGTAGTACTGCCTTTTTATACTAAAGCGCTTGTGGATGGAATTTTATTACTAGTAGCTGCAATCAGTGTAATAAGTATCGATTTTGATATAAAGGATAGTGAAATTGCTGTGCTTGCTGGAATGGTGCTTCGTGTGATTCCCTCTATTTCACGTATTTCTGCATATTTAGAAACAATTCGTATAAATAGTGTGGGTGTGCGTGATGTTTCAGAAAAGCTTTTTGAAATGAAAGTGTCAAGGAGAAAATCATTTGAGAGTGAAGTGGTTTTAAATATTTTGGAAGCCATCGAACTTCCCGGGATTTATATAGTTAAAGGCCCTTCAGGAGTGGGAAAAACAAGTGCTGTTAAAAAGTGGTTGCCGGAAATTTCAGAGAATTCGTCAGTAGCGTATTTGGATCAGTCAGGATTTGTTGAGAGTGCATCTTTACATGATTATCTTAATCTCGTGGGTGTTACAGAAATAGAGAGTGTAATTGATAGTGTTATCGATGCAGGAATTCCTGCTAATAATTTGTCAGAACTTTCAGGAGGGCAGGTTAAATTTTTACAATTTACTGCTGTGTGTGATAAAAAATCAAGTTACTTTGTTTTTGATGAGCCGAGTGTAGGATTGGATCCATTTCTAAAACAACGAATGCTGAACCGGATCGTAGAGTTGGCTAAAGAAAAAGTAGTGGTTGTTATTTCTCATGATGATGAGTTTATTTTGCGCTTAGTAGCTCAAGGAGCAGACTTGCATGAGTTGTGATCGTGTTCGATGGGTTTCTGCCGTTGGTGATAATGCCGTTCAAGGAGGAGGGGTTGCTCGGGGGGTTAGCCTTTTTAAGGCTTCTGGAATAATTAATTCCTGTGATAGTGACTTTTTAGATTTGTCCTCTATTGGGAGGAATAAACAGTTTGTTTTCGCTATTCGTGATGTGATATTTTATCGATATCGATGCTTTATCGTGCATTCATTTTTTTCTCCATATGTGGTAATGCTGATGTTATTGCCTGTCCGTATTAATCTAGTATTATTACCTCATGGTGAATTGAAAGAAGGTGCGTTAAAGATATCTGAAAGGAAGAAGAAAGTAATTATAAAAATTATTAGTAAATGCAGTTTTTTAAATTCGAAGTTGAAAAGAATATCTGTGTTGGCTAGTAATGAAGAAGAACTTTTTTTTGCAAAGAAAGTTCTAGGAGAAATTGTTGGTTATAGAGTTGATGATATTATTGGGCCTAATATGATGCTGGCAGATAATTCGGCTTACGTGCCTGGGGAGGGTGTGAACATAATTAATGTGGCGAGGATGGTTCCAAATAAAGGAGTGGGTGATTTTCTTGATGCTTTATTTGAGCAGCTCCAAAAAAAAAATGGACGATCTTGGTTTGATAATGTGAAGTCTATTCATTTGTTTTTTGTTCCTGAATGTCATAAAGAACTGGAACGTGTGAAACAGTTAGCCAATCTTTTGCAACAGGTTAGTGGGCCAAAAGTGTATTTATATGAATCTTTAGATCATTCTCAGATTTCGAAGATCCTGAAAACATTACCTAACCGTTTGCCTTTTATTACATCTCAGTTTGAGTCTTTCAGTTATGCGCTTGTCGAGTTAAGTGGCTTGGAATTTAAACCGATTGTATGGTTTAAAAATGAACTTGTTGATGAGATGTGTAGTGCTGATATTTGTGTGCATTTAGAATATGGAAGTCTTGAAACTTTCGATGGTAAAACGCCTGTCTTGCGTGCAGATCCTAGTGCATCTAAAGAATATTTTTATGCTATGAAAAAAAATGTAGAATTAGAATATCGGGCTATTCTAAAAAAGGAATTAGGTAATGACTTTAGAAAATTCATGTAGTGTATTGTCTTTATTTATGGAGAGACGGTTTGATGGCATTGCATTAAATGAGATAAATGTAGATTTAGAGAGGATTGGGATCTGCAATGTTTAAAAATAAGGTGTTGTTGATAACCGGCGGTACAGGGTCATTCGGGAATGCAGTCCTACGCAGGTTCCTTGAAACTGATATTGGTGAGATCAGAATTTTTTCTCGGGACGAGAAAAAACAAGATGATATGCGCAAACGCTACCATTCAAGCAAATTAAAATTTTATATCGGTGATGTTCGGGACTATCAAAGTATTCTTTCAGCAATGCGAGGCGTTGATTATGTTTTCCATGCAGCGGCTCTGAAACAGGTGCCATCCTGTGAATTTTATCCCCTTGAAGCGGTAAAAACCAATGTGCTTGGTACAGAAAACGTTTTAGAATCGGCTATTAATTGTAGTATTGAAAGAGTTGTTTGTCTAAGTACTGATAAAGCAGTTTATCCAATTAATGCTATGGGAATATCTAAGGCAATGATGGAGAAAGTTATTGTTGCTAAGTCCCGAAATGTACCTAAAGGGACAACTATTTGTGCCACCAGATATGGTAATGTCATGGCCTCTCGAGGTTCTGTCATACCTCTGTTTATTGACCAGGTGCTCAATGGTAAAGCGATATCCATAACAGATCCCAATATGACCCGGTTTATGATGACCTTGGATGATGCTGTTGATTTGGTTCTTTATGCATTTGAAAATGGCCAGAATGGCGATATTTTTGTTCAGAAGGCACCTGCGGCGACTATTGAGACTCTAACCCTAGCTCTTCTAGAGTTAATAGGTAGGTCGAGTCATCCAATAAATATAATAGGCACCCGGCATGGTGAAAAATTATATGAGGCGCTTTGTAGTCAAGAGGAGATGCTCATAGCTGATGATCATGAGGCTTATTACAGGATCCCCGCGGATAATCGTGATCTGAATTATGAGAAGTACTTTGATGAGGGGTCCAGAGAGTTATCATCAGTGGCCGATTACAATTCTCATAACACATATCGGTTAAATGTTGAGGAAATGAAGGAGTTACTTCTAAAACTTGATTATATCCGATGTATTGTGACAGGGGACAAGGTAGCTCTTGATGACTAATAAAATCTTAGTGCTCGGTGCTAATGGGATGCTGGGCGGTAGCATGTTGCGGTATTTTAGTAAATGTAAAGACTACGACGTTTTAGGTAGTGTCAGAGACAAAAGAGCTTCAGATCAACTAGAAGAGCAAGGGTTCACCAATGTTCTTACTGGGTTAGATGTTTCAAACTTCAATAAGATTAGAGAAGTAATTTTGGATTATAGACCAAACTACTTGCTGAATTGTATTGGGGTGATTAAACAACTTGACCAGTCAAAAGCGCCAGTCCCATCAATTGAAATTAATAGTTTGCTTCCTCATAAACTAGCAGCTATATGTGATGAAGTGAGGGGACATCTTATACACTTTTCAACTGACTGTGTATTCTCCGGTAAAAAGGGTAACTATAAGGAAGGTGATTTGCCCGATGCGTGCGATCTGTATGGGCGCTCGAAGTTATTGGGGGAAGTCGATTATGGAGGACATTTGACTCTCAGAACGTCTATAATTGGACATGAAATAGCGAGTAATATAAGTCTTGTTGATTGGTTTTTGAGTCAAAAAAAACCAGTCAGAGGTTACGCAAATGCGATATTTTCTGGGTTACCTACAGTCTGTATCGCAGAGTTCATTGAAAAGCACGTCATTGATAAACAATTATATGGTCTATATCATCTCAGTTCAGATCCGATAGATAAGTTTACTCTTTTATCTCTAATAAAAGATCGTTATTCAGTTATAAATAAAATCGAAGAATATGCGGACTTTAAAATTGATCGAAGCCTCAATTCTGATAACTTGAAATCTAAAACAGGATTTATTTCTCCTTCCTGGGAATATTTAATTAAGAAGATGCATGATGAATACATCGAAAACTTTGAGTGATGAGACTCGGCTGCGGGTAATGACAATTGTTGGAACTCGGCCAGAAATAATTCGACTATCGAGAGTTGTCTCGAAGTTAGACCGTTATTGTGAGCATATTTTGGTTCATACGGGTCAAAATTATGACTATGAACTAAATCAGATATTTTTTGAAGACTTGGGGATTCGTGCACCTGATATGTTTCTGGAATGTGCTGGAAAGAATGCTGCAAATACAATTGCGGAAGTGATTTCTAAGGTTGATTCAGTATACGATTATTATAAACCTGAAGCCGTATTGATTTTGGGGGATACAAATAGCTCCATGGCTGCAATCCCGGCTAAGCGAAGAAAAATTCCGATCTTTCATATGGAAGCAGGTAACCGTTGCTTTGATCTTCGTGTACCTGAAGAGATTAATAGAAAGATAGTCGATCACATTTCTGATATTAATATGCCTTACAGTAATATCGCACGGGAATATCTTCTTAAAGAAGGTGTTCCTCCAGATATGATAGTGAAAACAGGAAGTCCTATGGAGGAGGTCCTCAATTATTATATCGATAAAATAATGAGTTCTGATGTGTTGCTTAGAATGGATCTCGAGGCTGAGAAATATTTTGTTGTGAGTGTTCATCGTGAAGAAAATATTGATTCAGAATGCAATATTAATAAATTCGTAAAAACGCTTGATACGTTGGCGGAGACTTATGCGCTCCCAATTATAGTATCTACGCATCCTCGAATGCGTAAAAAAATTGAACAGGAGCATTTGATTTTTCATCCTCTTATACAGTTACAAAAGCCTCTTGGGTTTAGTGATTATATTCAGTTACAAATGAGTGCGAAAATTGTGCTCAGCGATAGCGGTACAATTACAGAAGAGTCATCTATCATGAATTTCCCAGCAATAAATCTTCGTGATGCCCATGAACGTCCGGAGGGTATGGAAGAAGGAGCCGTAATGTTCACTGGAATGAATACGGATAGAATATTGCAGGCAATAAGAATTCTTGAAGATCAAACACGGGGAGATAGCCGATCTATAAGTTTAGTCTCTGATTATTCTTCACCTAATGTCTCCGATAAAGTTCTCCGGGTTATTCAAAGCTATACTGATTATGTGAATCGTCTGGTTTGGAAGAAAGTTTAAATATGAGGATTGTAATCCTTTCTGACGATTATTTGCCTGAAAGTACAAGAGTTCATGCAAAAATGTTGCATGAACTTGGTGTTGAATTCTATAAGCTGGGGCATCAGGTTGTCGTTGTGACCCCGGGAATGCCTGATCAATCCTGCTTACTATGCGTTGAGCATATTGAAGGAGTGGAAGTTTGGTTTTTTAGAGCTGGAAAAATAAGAGGTTGTGGTTACTTAAAAAGAGCAATTAATGAAACGTTAATATCGTTTCGGGCGATAAGAGCAATTAGAAATGGCGGGAAAGACACGGGCTTTGATTTGTGCATTAATTATTCCCCGACAATATTTTTTTGTGGACTTGCTCGTTATTTTAAGTCTAAGGGAGCTTTTGTATATTTAGTATTAAGAGATTTTTTTCCTCAGTGGATAATTGATGAGGGAATTATTAAAGAGAAGTCATTGGCAGCTATGTTCTTCCGGTTTTTTGAGAGAAAAAATTATTTAGTGTCCGATCGAATTGCTCTTCAGTCTCCAGCAAATGAGGTGGTTTTTTCTTCTATTTGTAATATTGAAACTAGAAAGCTGACAGTTCTTTATAATTGGACTGATCCAGAGAGAGTCACAGATTTTGGATATGGAAAACAGGTGATAGAAAGCTTCCTCCTAGATGGGAAAATAATTTTTTTCTACGGGGGAAATATAGGTCATGCTCAGGATATGGAGAATATTATGCGTTTAGCTCGTAGAATGCGGAGTTTTCCTAGAGCGCATTTTTTATTGGTAGGTCAGGGTGATGAGTATCAGTTGGTTCAAGATCGCTGTCAAGCGTGGACGCTGGATAATGTTACTTTACTCCCTTCGGTTTCCCAAGAACAATATATATCGATCTTAACGCAAGTAGATGTGGGCTTGTTTTCACTTTCTTGTAATCATCGGGCTCATAACTTTCCAGGAAAGCTACTAGGTTATATGGTTGAAGGGTTACCTATTATTGGTAGCGTAAACCCGGGAAATGACGTTATTGATTTAATAAATGATTCTGGTGCTGGATTAGTTAGTATTAACGGAGATGATGATTGTTTTTATTCAAACGCTATAGCCATTCTTTCTGATTCGGAGAAGCGAGAGGAAATGGGTATTAAGTCTAGACAGTTGATGATTGATGTTTTTGCCGTTTCTACTGCCGTAGGTAAAATATTAGAAGATGTATCAATGGGGCGTTTCCTTTGAAGATAGCGGTAACAGGTGGTACAGGTTTTATTGGTGCTGCTTTGATGAAAGGGTTTACAGGCTATGAAGTTATATCTATAGGGAGATCAAAAATAAAAAGTGGCAATAAACATTATAATTTTCAACTGGAAGATACCGTTGATTATGGCAATGTATTTGAAAAGTGTGATGTGTTAATTCATACAGCTGCCCTAGTTCATAGTATGGTTCATAAGCCTTCAGAGTCTTTGAATGAGTTTCGTGCAGTCAATGTTAGTGGAACGCTTAATCTTGCTCGCCAAGCAGCAGATTCTGGAGTAAAGCGTTTCATCTTTATTAGTACGATAAAAGTCAATGGTGAGCAGACCTTCTTAGGGCACCCTTTTACTGCTGATGATATTCCTCGACCTGAAGATTCTTATGCGATCTCTAAATTGGAATCTGAGCTTGGGCTGCAGGACTTAGCTGTATCATCGGGCATGGAGGTTATAATTATACGGCCTCCACTTGTTTATGGACCTGGTGTTAAAGGTAACTTTGCCAGCATGATTAATTTGGTTAAAAAAGGTGTGCCATTGCCCTTGGGGGCTGTTTTTAATAAACGCACCCTTATAAGTATAGATAATCTGATTGATTTGGTCGTAACATGCATAGATCATCCCGCTGCTGCCAATCAGGTTTTTCTTGCAGGGGATGGAGAGGATCTGTCCACTTCTGATTTATTGAGAGGGATTGCCAGGGCGATGGGGAAACCCAGCCGACTAATCCCTTTTCCTGAAAGCTTTTTACGTCTGAGTGCTACGCTCATAGGAAAAAAGGCGTTGGCTGATCGCTTGTTGGATTCTCTTCAGGTTGATATCTCTAAAGCCCGCGATCTTCTTGGGTGGGAGCCTCCTCTTTCGGTTGAAGAGGGATTGAAGCGTTGTTTTGAAGCGGAGAATAACCGTTGATTCGTTTTTTAGATTTATGTTTTGCGTTCGCGGGTTTGGTACTGGGTTTCCCTGTGCTGCTTTTGCTAACTATAATAGGCCTTTTTGACACAGGTTCCCCTATTTTTTGTCAGACGAGGGTTGGGCGGTATCAAAAGCCTTTTACTCTTCTTAAATTCAGAACAATGTCCTTAGATACCGCTTCTGTTGCTACTCATCTGGCAAGTGCCAGTTCGATCACACGGTTCGGGCATTTTCTTCGCAAAACAAAACTTGATGAGCTTCCGCAGTTATGGAATGTACTAAAGGGTGAGATGAGTCTGGTAGGGCCACGACCAGGTCTTTTCAATCAGACTGAGTTAACAGATGCGCGTTCTAAACGAAATGTTTTTAATGTGCGTCCAGGTATTACCGGGCTTGCCCAGATCAGTGAGATAGATATGTCGACTCCGGAACTGCTTGCAGAGACGGATGAGAAAATGATCAAGACAATGTCGTTAAAATCCTATTTTCACTATATAGTAGCTACAGCCTTGGGAAAGGGCGCCGGTGACCGGATTCACTGAAGAGCCAATGCAATTTTAGAAGGACTACTGCTTGCTTCACTTCATTCTTAATTCATCCCGGCAGTCGAAGAAAGTAATCTTTGTTGTTTTTGATCTGTTAGTCCTGCCGCTATGTTGTTGGCTGAGTTATGCTCTCCGATATGGGGACTGGACAGCAATGGGTTTTGTTCACTGGCCCGCCTATCTGATCGCGCCAGTCATCGCCATACCTATATTCATCAAGCTCGGGCTGTACAGGGCAATCATCCGTTATATTGGCTACCGCGCTCAGTGGACAGTGATCAAAGCGGTATCGCTTGCCGTGCTTGTCTGGTGGGTCGCGGTTTATCTGATGGCGCTTGAACTGAATACCCCCCGTTCTGTTATTTTCATATTCTGGTTGGTGGCAGTGCTGGTGATTGGTGGCAGCCGGATGATGGCCCGATGGGTTATTCTGTACCAGTTTCCCGGCGGTGATCATAGTGCACAAAAAGATTCAGAAAGAGTTCTTATTTATGGGGCAGGAACGGCAGGGCGGCAACTGGCGACTGCCTTGCATCATTCAAGTGAGTTCGTTGCAGTTGCCTATATAGATGATGACAGCTCGTTAAGGGGTATGGATATCAATGGTATCAGGGTTTATAGCCCATCGGATATTGGAGGTCTTGTAGAGCGTTATGATATCAATGCTGTATTGCTGGCTATTCCCTCAGTCTCTAGGTATCGGCGTAAAACTATTGTCGATTCTCTCAGTGATTTTCAGTTAAGAGTTCTCACCCTGCCTGCGCTTTCCGATATAGCCGGTGGCAAAGTTACAATAAACGATGTGCGTGAAGTCGATATCGCTGATCTGCTTGGTCGTGAGGAGGTTTTACCCAATCAGGATTTGCTTGCCGCTTGTATTCTTAATCAGAGTGTAATGGTTACCGGTGCCGGGGGCTCTATAGGCTCTGAGCTATGTCGTCAGATAGTCAATCAGCGGCCTTCCTCCGTTATATTGTACGAGCAGTCAGAGTACGCGCTTTATACGATCGAGCAAGAGTTGAGCAAGCTTACTGATGGTCTGGTCGATGTGGTTCCGGTTCTGGGTTCTGTCCTTGACAGAGTTCTTCTGCAAAGAGTCATCCGTCAATATCATGTTGATACTATCTATCATGCTGCAGCGTATAAACATGTGCCACTGGTCGAGTCTAACGTTGTTGCAGGTGTGCGAAATAATCTTTTTGGCACCCTGAATACAGCTGAGGTCGCCATTGATAATGGTGTCAAAAACTTTGTACTGATTTCCACGGATAAGGCGGTGCGTCCGACTAATGTTATGGGGGCCAGTAAGCGTTTTGCTGAGCTGGTACTGCAGGCGTTGAGTAAGCGAGAGCAAGGGAGTGGAGTTCGCTTTGCTATGGTTCGCTTTGGAAACGTGCTCGGTTCATCGGGGTCTGTTATTCCGTTGTTCAGGCAACAGATAAGTCATGGAGGGCCGGTTACGGTTACGCATCCTGATATAACACGGTATTTTATGACCATACCTGAGGCGTCCTCACTGGTCATTCAGGCAGGATCAATGGGGGCCTCTGGTGATGTTTTTGTGCTCGATATGGGAAAAGCGGTAAAGATAAAAAGCCTGGCTAAGCAGATGATAAATCTGACAGGATTGTCCGTTAAAGATGAAAATCATCCTGATGGTGATATTGAGATAATTTACACAGGTTTACGTGATGGTGAGAAGCTTTATGAGGAGCTTCTGATTGGGGATAATGTCAAACAGACTGCTCATCCTATGATTATGCAGGCGGAAGAGCTGATGATTGAATGGGGTGATTTAGTGCCGGTTATAGCTCAGATGCAGCTTGCTTTAGACAGCTTCGACTATGAGGCAATTCGTTCACTGCTGCTGGAATCGGTCAATGGGTATCACCCTCTGCACGGGATAAAAGACCCAATGTACAGTAAAGGATCTGCTCAGGTCCTGTAATATAAAATACAGTTATCTGGCAGCGGACGATTTTTAGTTTTTTGGCTTGTGAGAGGCTTCCTGAACCTGGGACCGATCCGTCTCTATTGGAGAGTTGAGTCGAGCTTTTTCTGATAGACAAGAGAAGGGTGGCGGGCCTTGCAGGACTTGAACCTGCGACCGGTCCGTCTCTATTGGAGAGTTGAGTCGTGCTTTTTCCGGGATGTACTGGAGAAGGGTGGTGGGCCTTACAGGACTTGAACCTGAGACCGATCCGTTTCTATTGGAGAGTTGAGTCGAGCTTTTTCTGGGATGTACTGGAGAAGGGTAGTGGGCCTTTCAGAACTTGAACCTGCGACCGATCCGTCTCTATTGAAGAGTTGAGTCGAGCTTTTTCTGGGATGTACTGGAGAAGGGTGGTGGGCCTTGCAGGACTTGAACCTGCGACCGATCCGTCTCTATTGGAGAGTTGAGTCGAGCTTTTTCTGGGATGTGCTGGAGAAGGGTGGTGGGCCTTGCAGGACTTGAACCTGCGGCCGATCCGTCTCTATTGGAGAGTTGAGTCGAGCTTTTTCTGTGATGTACTAGAGAAGGGTGGTGGGCCTTGCAGGACTTGAACCTGCGACCGATCCGTCTCTATTGGAGAGTTGAGTCGAGCTTTTTCTGGGATGTACTGGAGAAGGGTGGTGGGCCTTGCAGGACTTGAACCTGCGACCGATCCGTCTCTATTGGAGAGTTGAGTCGAGCTTTTTCTGTGATGTACTAGAGAAGGGTGGTGGGCCTTGCAGGACTTGAACCTGCGACCGATCCGTCTCTATTGGAGAGTTGAGTCGAGCTTTTTCTGTGATGTACTGGAGAAGGGTGGTGGGCCTTGCAGGACTTGAACCTGCGACCGATCCGTCTCTATTGGAGAGTTGAGTCGAGCTTTTTCTGGGATGTACTGGAGAAGGGTGGTGGGCCTTGCAGGACTTGAACCTGCGACCGATCCGTCTCTATTGGAGAGTTGAGTCGAGCTTTTTCTGTGATGTACTAGAGAAGGGTGGTGGGCCTTGCAGGACTTGAACCTGCGACCGATCCGTCTCTATTGGAGAGTTGAGTCGAGCTTTTTCTGTGATGTACTGGAGAAGGGTGGTGGGCCTTGCAGGACTTGAACCTGCGACCGATCCGTCTCTATTGGAGAGTTGAGTCGAGCTTTTTCTGTGATGTACTAGAGAAGGGTGGTGGGCCTTGCAGGACTTGAACCTGCGACCGATCCGTCTCTATTGGAGAGTTGAGTCGAGCTTTTTCTGTGATGTACTGGAGAAGGGTGGTGGGCCTTGCAGGACTTGAACCTGCGACCGATCCGTCTCTATTGGAGAGTTGAGTCGAGCTTTTTCTGGGATGTACTGGATAAGGGTGGTGGGCCTTGCAGGACTTGAACCTGCGACCGATCGATTATGAGTCGAGCGCTCTAACCAACTGAGCTAAAGGCCCCCATGTGAAAACTTAATTCCCTGGTTGAAGCGGGAATAAAAGTAGCTCTCTGGGAGAGGACGCCCATAATACCACAGGATATTATGGGCGCAACGGTCTGATTTAAAAGATTTTAATGTTCGTCAAGGAAGCTGCGCAGATGGTCTGAGCGGCTTGGGTGGCGTAGCTTGCGCAGCGCCTTTGCTTCGATCTGACGGATACGTTCACGGGTCACATCAAACTGCTTACCCACCTCTTCAAGGGTGTGGTCAGTGTTCATGTTAATACCGAAACGCATGCGCAAAACTTTCGCTTCACGGGCTGTCAGGCCCGCCAGAACTTCCTTGGTTGCTTCACGCAGGCCTTCACCGGTGGCGGAGTCTACCGGGGAATCGATGGTGATATCCTCGATAAAGTCGCCCAGGCTGGAGTCCTCATCGTCACCGATGGGGGTTTCCATGGAGATAGGTTCTTTAGCGATCTTGAGTACTTTACGGATCTTATCTTCCGGCATATCCATACGCTCGGCCAGCTCTTCCGGGGACGGCTCGCGTCCCATCTCCTGTAGCATCTGACGGGAGATACGGTTTAGTTTATTGATCGTTTCGATCATGTGTACCGGAATACGAATCGTACGCGCCTGATCGGCAATGGACCGGGTAATCGCCTGACGAATCCACCAGGTCGCATAGGTGGAGAATTTGTAACCACGACGGTATTCAAACTTATCGACCGCTTTCATCAGGCCGATGTTGCCTTCCTGAATCAGGTCGAGGAATTGCAGGCCGCGGTTGGTATATTTTTTAGCGATCGAGATAACCAGACGCAGGTTGGCTTCAACCATCTCTTTCTTGGCGCGTCGGGCACGGGCTTCACCGATCGACATGCGACGGTTCACCTCTTTAATCTCGTTTAGCGTCAGCTGAATCTCTTGCTCAGCCTGAACCAGTTTTTTCTGTGCTCTGCGCAGCTCAATCTCGTGCCGTTTCAGAGCGCGGGCATAGTCCGCGTCAGAGTTAAGCAGCTTGTCCAGCCATTCGCTGTTGGTCTCGTTGCCTGGAAACTCTTTGATAAACTGGCGGCGCGGCATTTTTGCACGCTGGGTGCAGATCTGCATGATGGTCCGTTCCTGCTTACGGATACGGTCAATCGAGTTGCGCACGTTATCAACCAGCATATCGTAAAAGCGGGGGGATAGCTTGATCGGGGAGAACGCATCAGCGAGCTCTTCGAAAGCTTTAGCGGCTGTTTTGCTGCTGCGACCCTCTTTTGCTACCGCTTTCTGGTAGGTTTCGTAGGTGCTGCGTAGCAGATCAAAACGGCGTTTGGCTTCCTCCGGGTCTGGACCACGTTCTTTCTCTTCGTCGTCATCATCGTCAGATTCCTCTTCGGCTGCTTCAGCTTGTTGAGCAGCGGAGGGGATTTCAGCGCCATCATCGGGATCGATATAGCCGCTGAAAATGTCGCTCAGGCGTCCTTCCTCTTCCTGACTGGTGTCATAGGCGGCGAGTATCGCGTCAACCGAACCAGGGAACGCTGCCAGGCCTGACATCACCTCACGCAGACCTTCTTCAATCCGCTTGGCGATCTCAATCTCACCCTGGCGGGTCAGCAGTTCCACCGTGCCCATTTCGCGCATATACATACGTACAGGGTCGGTTGTGCGTCCGGCGTCTGATTCGACAGCGGCCAGTGCTGCAACGGCTTCCTCATCCGCTTCTTCAGCTGAGTCACCTTCTGTCATGAGCAGGGTTTCGGCATCCGGAGCTTCTTCGGTGACCGATATGCCCATATCGTTGATCATACGGATTATATCTTCGACCTGGTCCGGATCAGCAATATCTTCTGGCAGATGATCATTGACTTCAGCATAAGTAAGGTAGCCCTGCTCCTTACCCCGTGCGATCAATTCCTTGAGGCGTGACTGCTGCTTGGAGGTATCTGACATAATTGCCCTTCAGTGATGACAAAAGTGAAAAAAATTAGCCCGACATTATAGCGATTGCGGGGTATAAATTCTACAGACCGAGTAGGGTTATAGGGATATTTCATCTATTAAAATAGACTATTTTTCAATGCGCTGTGCAGAAAAATGAAAACCGGGCCTTAGTTTGCTCTGTAGCTCTGTAAATGGGGGTGGTTTACGGAATTTCAATGCAGTCTGGTTATTTTTCAGGCGCTTTTCTTAACCGGCTTCCCGCCTGCTTCATGATCAGGGTGTTGAGACGCTGTTTATCTTCGCTGCTCAGGTGTGGCTGGGATTTGAGTTGCAGAATCTCTCTGTCGAGATGGCGTTCCTGCAGGCGATTGAGGCAGTCACTTAAAACTTGCTGAGCATTGCTGGCGTCAATGATGGGCGTCTGATGGGCGATCTCATTCAGCTGTCGAATCAGGGGCTTCAGGTGCTCATGTTCTTGCCAGTCAACCGCCAGAATGCCAGGAGTGACACCGGGGTTCTCCTGCAGATAACGGTTGAGTTGATAGAGAAGTTTCTCTGCTTCCTCCTGACTGGCGCTCAGTATCTCAAGGTCGCCGCAATGATCTGCCAGGGTGGGCAGGTGCAGCAGAATGGATACGGCCGTGCTGGCGGGATTGAAGTGAACCGCAGAGCCGCCCGGCGGGGCGGGGCGAAACTTTTTGCCGCCTTTGGTGAACTCTTTTCCCGGTTTTTTATCGGACCTGTAATCGCTCTGCTCCGGCTGGTAGTCAAAGTATCCGTCATCGGGGTAGTCTGGCTCGCCCTGATAATAATCTGGCTCCGGCGTGGCGTGAGCGTGGGTGGTTTCCTGCAGGTTGTTGACGCTAATCAGCTGTTCAAGACTGAGTCCGGTCAGCTCGGAAATTTTCTCCTGCATCATCTGTTTAAGAATGCCCGGTTGCATCTGGTCAATCAGAGGCAGGGCCTGATTACTGAAGCGGGCGCGTCCGTCCAGGGAGCTCATATCCGCACCCTCTTCCAGTGTTTTAAAGAAGAAATCAGAGAGAGGCAGTGACTCGTTGAGTCGCTGTTCAAAGGCGTCGCAGCCCTCCTGTCTTACCAGGCTGTCGGGGTCTTCTCCCTCGGGCAGGAAGAGAAAGCGCGCCTGCTTACCATCGGTGATAACGGGCATCGTGGTGTCCAGTGCCCGTTTGGCTGCTTTACGGCCCGCGGCATCACCATCAAAACAGAATATAACTTCAGGTACCATCTTCAGGATGCGCTCAAGGTGTTGTGCTGTGGTTGCGGTACCCAGGGTGGCAACGGCGTAACCTATGCCGTATTGAGCTAAGCCGACAACATCCATATAGCCCTCAACAATGATCAGACGTTCGAGGCTCTGATTGTACTTGCGGGCTTCATACAGGCCGTAAAGTTCACGGCTTTTGTGGAAGGTATCTGTTTCCGGAGAGTTCAGGTATTTGGGTTTCTCATCCCCCAGAACCCGGCCGCCAAAGGCGATTACCCGGCCGCGCATATCCCGGATGGGGAACATGATGCGCTCACGAAAGCGGTCGTAATAACGATCAGAATCCTCTTTATTGATCAGCATGCCTGCTTGCTCGAGTCGGAGCTTGGTCTCTTCGTCCCGGGCGAGTTTTTTTAACAGGTTGTCCCAGCCAGGCGGGGCGTAACCGATACCAAAGCGGGCGGCAAACTGTCCGGTCAGACCCCGGTTCTTCAGGTAATCTACCGCGATCTCTTTGTTGGGGTGTTCGCGTAGCTGCTGTTGGTAATATTCAGAGGCTTCCTGCAGCAGTGCATAGATATCTTTGATGCGCTGCTCGCGCTGATGGTCAACAGGGCCCTCTGCTTTGGGCATCTCAACACCGGCCAGTTTGGCCAGCTCTTCGACCGCTTCCGGAAAGCTTAAGCGGTCATGTTCCATGAGAAAGCTGAGTGAGTTGCCGCCTGCACCGCAGCCGAAACAGTAATAGAACTGTTTTTCATTGTTAACGGTGAATGAGGGAGACTTCTCTTTATGAAACGGACAGAGTCCGGAATAATTTTTTCCGGTGCGCTTAAGCTTGACCCTGGCTTCGACGATATCGAGTACGTTGACTCGCGCCAGAAGGTCATCAATAAAACTTTGCGGTATGCGTCCGGCCATAGTGTCAGACTACCTGCTGATTGAGGGGAGGATGGTCAGCAGTTATTTTAACTATTCAGAGCGTTTTTGACGAGTTGGCTGATGGCGCCCATGTCTGCGCGACCCTGAACCTGTGGTTTAACCAGGGCCATGACCTTGCCCATATCCTGCATATTCTGTGCACCGGAATCGGTTACCGCCTGCGCAACAATCTCTGCAAGTTCTGCTTCACTCAGGGGCTGAGGCAGGAACTCCTTAATCACAAGAAGTTCCTGTTGCTCAATATTGGCCAGATCATCCCGACCAGCAGTGTTAAACTGCTCGATCGAATCGCGACGCTGTTTTTGCATCTTATCCAGTATCGCGAGTACACGCGCATCATCCAGCTCAATCCGCTCATCGACTTCGATGCGTTTGAGCTCAGACAGAATCATGCGGATAGTACCCAGGCGCTCTTTTGCTTTAGCGCGCATGGCTGCTTTCATCTCGTCACTGATGCGTTGCTTCAGTTCGGACATACCGCTCTCCTGGCTGTATTGGCTGTTTAATGCGGGGTGAAGATCTTAGTACAGACGAACGCGACGCTGGTTTTCGCGCTGAACTTTCTTCAGGTGACGCTTAACAGCAGCAGCAGCCTTACGCTTACGGATTGAAGTTGGCTTTTCGTAGAATTCACGACGACGCACTTCAGCCAGTACACCGGCTTTTTCGCAAGAACGTTTGAAACGACGCAGAGCTACGTCAAATGGCTCGTTTTCTTTAACTTTAACTGCTGGCATATAAATACCTTACCTTTCCTGTAGAAATTTAATGTCTGTTCCGCTGAGTTTAAGACACAGCTGGCCAATAAGGGCCGGTATTTTATTCTTATGATCCGGCAGTGTAAAGCCTAAATACGATGAAATGATTGTTAAAATGGATGATAATGGCGCCCTGTGAGTCGTCCTGCGGCTTTGCGTGCAGCAATTTATTTATGATGATGAGTGAGAACCTTTAACAATGCGTGTGCTTGGAATCGAAACCTCCTGCGATGAAACCGGTGTGGCTATCTATGATAGTGAGGCAGGCCTGCTGGGCGATGCGCTCTATAGCCAGGTTGCAATGCATGCAGAATATGGCGGTGTTGTGCCAGAGCTGGCCTCCCGCGATCATGTTCGCAAGTTGTTGCCACTGGTGAAAGAGGTTCTGGCTCAGGCTGATACCCGGCCGGAACAGCTCGATGCGGTTGCTTATACGGCTGGGCCTGGGTTGATTGGGGCATTAATGGTTGGAGCATCTACCGGTCGGGCGATGGCGCTGGGCTGGGGGATTCCTGCTATCGGTGTGCACCATATGGAAGGACATCTGTTGGCGCCGATGCTGGAGCCACAGCCTCCGGCGTTCCCGTTTGTTGCGCTGCTGGTGTCTGGCGGCCATACACAACTGGTTCAGGTTGATGCAATTGGTGAGTATACCCTGCTGGGTGAATCACTGGATGATGCTGCCGGTGAAGCATTTGATAAAGCGGCCAAGATGCTGGGGCTGGATTACCCCGGCGGACCACAGGTGGCGCGTTTGGCTGAAATGGGGGATCGTAAACGGTTTCGTTTTCCGCGACCGATGACCGACCGCCCGGGACTTGACTTTAGTTTCAGCGGTTTGAAAACCTTTACCCTGAATACATCCAACGATCTCCGGGTTGATGGTGAGCTGGGTGATAAAGATCGCCGTGATATTGCTGCAGCCTTTGAAGAGGCGGTGGTTGAAACCCTGGCGATTAAGTGTCGCCGGGCACTCCAGCAAACCGGTTTTAAACAGTTGGTGATTGCCGGAGGGGTCAGCGCCAATCAGCGTCTGCGCGACCGCCTTGAGCTGATGGTGAAAAAAGAGTGGGCTCAGCTGTTTTATGCCCGGCCACAGTTTTGTACTGATAATGGTGCAATGATCGCCTATGCCGGTTGTCAGCGTCTGCTGGCAGGACAGCAGAGCGATCTCTCAATTCAGTGCGTTCCCCGCTGGCCGCTGGATACGCTGGAGCCGATACAGCGCCGCGGTGCTGATGTTAAGTGAATTACTGAGATCCCGGTCAGAGCCGGCTTTCCCGGCGGTTGAGCAGGTTACGTATATTCTGATGGTGAGTTGCCAGAATCAGGCTGCTCATAATAATGATGGGCAGCAGTAATTGTGGCGCCAGAAACCAGCTAAACAGCGGGCTTAACAGCGACATGCTGACTGCTGCCAGCGATGAGATGCGCCGAATTGCTATCACTGTAAGCCATACAGAGCACTGGGCAAGGGCCAGACGATAGTCGAGAAACAGGCAACTGCCGATCATAGTGGCAACCCCTTTTCCGCCCCTGAATCGTAAGAAAACCGACCATACATGGCCGATCAGGGCTGAAATTCCCACCAACGCCTGGTCGAACTGACTGAGGCCTGCCCATAGTGCGATGGACACCGCCAGCATGCCTTTACTCAGGTCTCCGGTCAGTGTCAGGAGGGCGGCCGGGCGGTTTCCGGTGCGCAACACATTGGTTGCGCCGGGATTTCCCGAGCCCAGTTGACGAGGGTCTCCGATCCCCATAAAGTGGCAAATCAGCACGGCAAAGGGAATTGAGCCCAGCAGATAGCCGACCAGCATAATGGTCAGCGTTGTGACGGCATCTGCTTCGATCATATTCCGTTTCCGCTGTTGCTATAGAAAGTAAACTATTTTTTATAGCGCACTTCAGCGTTGGATGAAAGCTGAAACCGGTGCGACAGGGAGGTTCAGGGATGAAGAGATGGATAGTGTTAGTACTGATATTGCAGGCAAACGTTTGTTTCGCAGGACTGCGAATGGAGGATGGCAGTCTGATCCATGCGGGTGATAATATCGAAAGTCTTTATGCCCATTGGGGCAAAGAGCAGCAGCGTCTGACCAGTAAGGAGACCTGTAATCATATTATTCAGCTGAAGCGTAAGTATTGTTCTACCCGGCGTTATATCTGGCAGCGTAATGGCCGTTATATGCTGGTGCAGGTTTCCGGGCGTATGATAATTAAAACAGGTTGGACGCGTTCTAAAAGATCGCTAACGGAGCCCTTTTAAGCAGGTGCTTTTTAGGGCAGTCTGATGTTGATTGCAAGAGTGTAAGGGTTTTGTCTTGGATATTGTGTACATTAAGGGGCTAAAGGTAGAGACCGTCATCGGAATCTATGACTGGGAGCGTGAGATTCGTCAGACGGTGTGTCTGGATCTTAAGATGGCAACAGATATTCAGCAGGCGGCAGCCTCTGAAGATATAGACAGCACCCTTAATTATAAAAGCGTTTCAGATCGCTTAATCAGCTTTATTGAAACCAGCGAGTTTCTTTTGGTAGAGACGATGGCTGAAGAGATTGCTCAGATTATTCTGAATGAGTTTGGGGTGCGTTGGCTGAAGCTGAAACTGGGGAAGCCTGGTGCAGTACCCACGGCTGAGGATGTCGGTGTAATAATTGAACGGGGAGAGCGTTTCTAATGGCTCAGGTGTATGTAAGTATCGGTAGCAATACTGATCGTGAAGTCTATATTGGACGTTGTCTTGATGCGCTGGATGCGAACTTTGAAAAGCTGGCCCTGTCGCCGGTTTATGAAAGTGTTCCGGTCGGCTTTGACGGAGACAACTTCTACAATCTGGTGGCGTCTTTTAAAACCGATTTGTCCGTCGGCGAGTTGAGCAAAAAACTAAAGATGATCGAAGATGATAACGGCCGTTGCCGCACATCCCCGAAATTCAGTGGCCGGACGCTGGACATCGATATTCTTACCTATGATGCCTTGATAGGTAAGATTGACGGCGTTACCCTGCCGCGGGAAGAGATTACCGAGAATGCATTTGTACTCTGGCCATTAGCTGAACTGGCCCCTAAGGCCCGCCATCCTGTTCTGGCTGAGACCTATCAACAACTGTGGCTGGATTATGATAAAGAGAAACAATCACTGCATCCGGTGTCGTTTATCTGGCACGAGAAGGACCTTTCTGCCTGAATAACAGGCGGAATTTTAATGGCTAAAGGAGTTATACAATGGGAATGGGATCACTGGTTTTTCTGGTTATCATCGTTGCGCTGGTGTTCTATGTGGTGGCGATCTACAACCGGTTGGTAACACTGAAGAACCGCTATCAGAACAGTTTTTCACAGATTGATGTGCAGCTGAAACGCCGTTACGACCTGATTCCCAATCTGGTGGAAACGGCGAAAGCCTATCTTGAGCATGAGCGGGGGACGCTGGAAGCGGTGATCGCTGCGCGTAATGAAGCGATGGCAGGGCTTAAAGCGGCCGCCGCTGATCCGGGTAGTGCGCAGGCGCTGTCGCAGCTGGCGAAGGCTGAAGGTGGCCTGCAGGGTGCGCTGGGTAAGCTCAGCATCGTGGTAGAGGCTTATCCTGATCTGAAAGCAGACACCAATATGCGCCAGCTGAGTGAAGAGTTAACCTCGACTGAGAACCGAGTAGCCTTCTCCCGTCAGGCATTTAACGATGCGGTCACAGACTACAACAGCTACAAACAGAGCTTCCCTCCGGTGTTGCTGGCAGGCACCTTTGGCCATGTCCGGGATGCGTCTCTGCTGGAGTTTGCTGATCGGGAGCAACTGCAGGTTGCGCCCAAAGTCAGCTTTTGATGTTGTCAGTTCACCGTATCTGAGATAGGGACTATCGATGAACTTCTATGCGGCTCAGGATCAGGCCCGCAAGAGCAGTCGCATTCTGCTGCTGCTCTTTATTCTGCTTAATATCGGTCTGGTCATACTGATCAATCTGCTGTTTTCCTGGTATCTCTGGGTCAATGATGACCCTATGGCTCTCCCCGACCGGGTGTTCCTTGATTACCTGAGCTGGCAGCGCATCTTCGTCGTCGCGATCGCTATCGCGTTGCTGTTGCTGTTTGCGGCCTGGTTAAAATGGCTGGATGTGAAAAAAGGGGGCGGGGCGGTTGCCGAGATGTTTGGTGGTCAGCAGGTACAGCCTTTGACCCGTGACACCGCTGAACGACGTTTAATCAACGTGGTTGAGGAGATGGCGCTGGCTGCCGGAGTGCCTGTTCCTCCGGTGTATGTGATGCAGCATGAGGCGGGTATCAACGCTTTTGCTGCGGGGTTAGGTTTGACCGATGCTGCAATCTGCGTCACCCGGGGCACGCTGGATAGTCTGAACCGGGATCAGCTACAGGGGGTCATCGCTCACGAATTCAGTCATATTCTGAACGGTGATATGCGCATTAATATGCGCTTGCTGGTGATGCTGCACGGGATGGTGTTTTTTGCTGAACTCGGACGGGTATTTGCCAGTAGTCGAACCAGCTGGTGGGCAGACTCGACTAAGTCCCGAAGCTCCAGTCGGGGGTATCTGGTGCTGCTGGGCCTCGGCTTGATGGTGGTCGGCTGGTGCGGGGTCATGGTTGGCAATATGCTCAAGGCTGCCATCAGCCGACAGCGGGAGTTTCTGGCAGATGCATCGGCGGTGCAGTTCACCCGCAACCCGGAAGGTATTGGTGGGGCGCTGAAAGTGATTGGTGGCAGTCGTTTCCAGGGGCATCTGAACCATCCGGAGTGTCAGGAAGCAGGACACCTGTTCTTTTCTGCAGTGATGCCGGGCTGGATCTGGTCAACCCATCCCCCCATTGATGTCAGGATCCGCAAAGTTGATCCGCACTGGGATGGTAAATATCTTGAGCCTCAGCCGGCGTTGCGTGTCGCTGAGGCCGGTACGGATAAAGCGATCAAAACAAACCTTGCGGGAACGGCGATCATCGAGACGCTTATCGGTTCTCTGGCAGGTGCTGAGCTGCTTGATTATCAGGCGGAAGGTCAGTCACCCGGGGCGCAATCGGCAGATAATGATCTCTATCATCTGGCGCGGGACCCTTACGATGCCCGGATTGTGTTGCTTGGCTTGCTGATGGATGGTGATAGTCAGGTCAGGGATAAGCAGTTAAAACTGATCGCGGCGGAGGATGCCGCGCTGGCGGATCGTCTCTACAACCGTCTGGGCCACTTTCAGCAGCTGCCCCGTGCTGAATATCTGCAGCTGATTGAGCTGACACTGCCCGCGCTTAAGTCTCAATCCGCCAGTCAGTACAAAGCGTTTAAGCGACTGTTGCTTCAGGTGGTTCGGGCCGATCAGCAGATCGATCTGTTTGAGTGGGTGCTGTATCAACTGGTGAGCCGCTTCTGTGATGCCCACTTTGGTGCGCCACGTCAGCGGCAAAACCGTTACGATGATATGGGGGGGCTTGCCGAACATTATGCGATGGTTATTTCGATGCTGGCTTATCATGGTGAGATGTCGGATGAGATGACCCTGAAAGCATTTAACCGGGGTGCCGGTGTGGCTGGCCTGTATAACCTGAAACCTGTGCCGCGAACGGAGTGTACCCGTGAACGCTTTGCTGCGTCGGTCTCCGAGCTGGCAGCGGCCACGCCGTTTATCCGGCAGCGGATGCTGAAGGGGATGGTGCAGGTGGTACGCCATGATGGTCAGATAGTGGCGGTAGAGCGGGAGCTGATCACCGCAATTGCCGCTGTAATGGAAAGCCCTCTGATTGGCCTCGATGAGAAATAGTTCAACCCCATGGCCGGCTGTTTGTGGTTAAAGCCGGTCACTATTCATTACACTTCTGAACTTTTGCCTGACGCGTTGAATGCGTGCTGTTACTCCGTAAAAAAATTCCTCTTTGTAGCATAGGTTACAGAACGATGCGGGACCTGTGGTTTAGATTAAAGCGCTAAACTAACAGGAGATCGCAACAATGAAGAAAATGAAACTCTTTCTGGACACTCATGATGTTGAGAGTGGAACCTTTCCGGCGGGCATTACTAAGCCTCAGTTTGCCGAGTTTTATGAACAGTATAAGCAAGCCTGTGAAGCGGAAGGGGTGGTGCCATTAAAAATCTTTACCGGTGTTGAGGCGGGCAAAGCGTTCTGTCTGACACTTGCTGAGGAGAGTGATGCCGTGGCCCGGGCACATCAGCGGGTTGGATTACCGTTTAACACGATCACCGAGGTATAGAGTGTGACTCCGGGTGATCTGTTCTTTTCTGCGGTTGCATGAGAGGTAGCGGATGATGACTGATGTTCGGGAATCTACAGCGACTCAGGCCGGAGTCAGAAATCGCAGGGTGGGGCACTGGTTGATGCTGGTTGCCGTTTCAGTGATGCTGGTCATCCTGGGGATTAAACTGGCTGTCTATAGCTTTTTAAAGAGTGTCCCCGACGATTTCTTTGCGCGTCAGGCGCCGGATCTGCGGCCTGCTATTCCCGACTCAGTTGTCATGCAGGCGCTTGAGCCGGTTCCGGGATATCTCTGGCAGACGTTGCCAGCGGATGCCCCGGCACCGCTTGAAAACCCCACCACAGCGGCAAAAATTGCTTTAGGTGAAAAGCTTTTTTTTGATAAAAACCTATCTCTTGACCGCACCCTGGCGTGCGCTTCCTGTCATGAACTGTACAGCTATGCCGGTACCGATGGGGCGCCGGTATCTACCGGAATAAACGGTCAGAAAGGTAACCGCAATGCTCCCACCGTCTGGAATGCCGCGTTTCAGAAACGGCTGTTCTGGGATGGCCGGGTGGCGTCTCTGGAGCAGCAGGCTATTAAGCCGTTTCTCAATCCGATTGAGATGGGGATGCTTTCCCCCGTCCAAATTGTTGAACGGGTGAAGGAGCAAGCGGCCTATCAACCAGACTTCGCCGCTGCGTTTGCGGATGAGCCGGATATTACCATTGCTAACATTGTCCGGGCGATTGCCAGCTATGAAAGATCGCTGATCACTAATGATTCGCCCTACGATGATTACGTCAGGGGGGATAGCGCGGCCCTGACAGAGCAGCAGCTCAGTGGCATGGTGCTGTTTGAAAAAACCGGGTGTGTTCACTGCCATTTCGGACCTAACTTTAGTGCGGCCAGCATTTATAACAGTGGCTTGCCCTTTAGAGTGTTTCCGGCTAATCCAGATCCGATTACACAGCAGTATGGGTTGAATACAGAGAGTGACGGCCCGACAGTCTGGCGGGTACCTTCGCTACGTAATGTGGCGCTGACCGGTCCCTGGTTTCATAATGGTGCGGTAGATGATCTGCATGACGTTGTGCGGATTATGGCCAGAACTCAGCTGGCAAGAAGCCAGAAGCGAAGTTTTCAGTGGTCGGCTAAAAAATTGGGTATTATCGAAAATCCGGATCTGACCGATCAGCAGGTTGAGGATATTGTGGCGTTTCTGAAGGCACTGAGTAGCCGCCGGCTGACCTCTGCTGAGCGTCAACATCTGACGACGCGGTCAGGGGGCTCTGAAAGATAGTGATCTGTCCGCTAGCGGTTTTCAGAATGCGGCCAGTGCAACAAAGTGAAGTTTTAGAGTCGTTTTAGCAATGGAATAGCACTGATGGCTAAGCAAAAAAGTGGTGATGTATCAGAGCAGAGGATGACGCCTTTGAGCGCCTTTCTGGATCTTTCCCGCGAGGCACAGCAGTTACTACGGTCTGTGCAGACCATTCAGGTGGCGAAAAACCGGATACCGGTGCATAAAGGCGACAAAGTATCCGGCGCTTATGTCGTCGTAAAAGGCTGCCTGAGAGTTTTTTCTTACACACCCAATGGGCACGAGTCGACTTTCTATCTGATCCGTCCCGGGGAAACCTGTGTGTTTGCAATCAACTGTCTTTTTAATCAGCTACTCTATCCGGCCTGGGTGGTGGCTGAAGAGGAAACAGAGATCTGCGTCATCAGCGGGGCACTCTACAAACAGTTATTTCAAACAGAGTCCGCGATTCAAAATCTCACGATCGATGCCCTCTCCTCGGCCGTTTTCAAACTGATGACGGAGGTCGAGCATCTGCAGGGCTGGAATTTGTCACAGCGGCTTTCAAATCTGTTATTGCATCAGGCGAGTGACGATAATCGGGTCCTGATGACACAGCAGGAGATTGCTAGTCGGTTAGGCAGCTCCCGCGAGGTTATCGCCCGTCTGCTTGGTGAGATGGTGTCTGAGGGTTTGATTACCACGGGGCGGGGATGTATTTCTCTGATTCAGCCTTCAGCGCTGGCCCGGCTGATTCACGGTTGACAAAGAGGCTGGCTGGCAAAAAGCCGGACTAGTGGCTGTAGAGCGATTTTCCACCATCCACCGCGATAATCTGACCGGTAATAAAGTTCTGACCGGCCAGAAACAGCACGGTTTCGGCGATATCGTCGGCAGTTCCGGTTCGCTTCAGCAGGGTTTTCTCCAGGATAGCCTGTTGCGCCTCAGGGCTGATCGCCGCATCCTCCTCTGGCCAGAGGATTGGCCCCGGAGCGACCCCATTTACCCGGACGGCTGGCGCCAGTTCTTTGGCCAGGCTGAGGGTCATCATCTGCAGACCCGCTTTTGCTATCGAGTAGATTGGATAGCCGGGCAGCGCTCTCTGGGCGTGGATATCCACCAGGTTGATAATGCAGCCCTGCTGTTGCTTCAGCGAGTCAGCCAGTTTGGCTGAAAGAAAGTAAGCAGCTTTGAGGTTGCTGTTAATCAGATCATCCCACTGTTGATCGCTGCTCTGTTCAAGCGGAGTCGGGTAGAAGGATGAAGCGTTGTTGACCAGCAGGTCGATCTGTCCCCAGCAGCTCAGCGCGTTATGGGCCAGACCGGCAACCTGCGGGCTGCTGTTCAGATCGGCCTGCAGTACTCTGGCGCTGTCTGGGCGCTGTTGGTTTAGCTCTTCTGCTGTTTTTGTTGCAGCCTCAGTCGAGTTGTTGCAATGGATGATCACCCGATAGCCCTGTAGCCACAGCTGTTGGGTGATTGCGGCACCGATACGTCGGGCCGCTCCGGTAATCAATGCGACGGGTTGTTGCACGATAATACTCCATCAATCTGTTGCTGACAGACAGCCAGTTGGGCGCGGTAGATCGCCTCACCGAGGGCTTTGCCTTTGAATCCCTGACTCATCAGTGCTTTCGGATCGATCTGTCGCAGCGCTTCAAGCAGCAGGGGCAGTTGCTGCTCTACGGCATCAGTGTTGTTACAGATCACAGCACACCCCTGTAGTAACAGGCTCAGATGTTCATCGCGTCGCAGCAGATCCAGGTTTCGGATCAGCGCCAGCCTCTCCCCGGCATCAAGCTGGGAGTAATGGCAGAGTTGATCGGACTGAAGACAAAACTGTAATGCCAGATCCCGGTAGGCGTTAGGCGCGCGGTGCTGGTCACAGAATGTTTTTATGGTTTGGCCACGTTGTTCCAGTGGTGTGTTCAGCAGTGCTCCGCGCAATAGTATGGCAAACCGTACCCGGGAATCGATCGGCTGGCTTATCGCCACCAGGGTTTGCGGGTCACTCATTGCGGGTATTAGCTCAGGAAACAGTTTTACCAGTGCGTCGGTCTGCATCAGGGTGATCAGGAACTGTTGTGGAGATGCTTCACCCAGTGCCCGCTGAAATTCCTGCCAGACCCTTTCTGTGCTCAGATGCCCGAGCTCATCGCTGTGCGACAGTTGTTGCATCAGCGTCAGGGTTTCGGGGGCGATACGGAAACCGAGTGAGGCATAGCGGGCCAGAAAACGGGCAACCCTGAGTACCCTGAGCGGGTCTTCAGAAAAGGCGGGAGAAACATGCCGAAGTAGTTTTAACTGCAGATCCTGCTGGCCATGATAGGGGTCTATAATCGTGCCATCATCAGTCATTGCCATGGCGTTGATGGTCAGATCCCGGCGAATCAGGTCTTCTTCGAGAGTAACATCGGGGCTGGCATGGTAGAGAAAGCCGGTGTAGCCTTTGCCAGATTTCCGCTCGGTGCGCGCCAGGGCGTACTCTTCACCGCTGTCGGGATGGATAAACACCGGAAAGTCTTTACCGACCGGGCGAAAGCCTTGTTTTAGCATCTGCTCGGGTGTTGCGCCAACCACCACCCAATCCCTGTCGTAGACCGGGTAGTCCAACAGTTTATCCCTGACTGCACCGCCTACCAGATAGGTTTGCATATTCAGCTGTTAGAACACTGCTCAGGACGGCTTGCCTGCCAAAGTTCAAAACCACCATCCAGACTATAAACCTGATCAAAGCCTTGCTGGATCAGAAAGCCGGCGGCTGACTGGCTGCTGAAGCCGTGATAACAACAAACAATCAGCGGGGTATCCATATCCGCAGACTGGATAAAATCATGCAGTGTGTCATTGCTCAGGTGAACAGCATCCTTGATATGGTTTTGCTGATAGCTTTGTGGGTCACGGATATCGGCTACTACCGCGCCTTCAGCGATCAGTTGTTCAGCTCTGGCGATGTCGATACATTCAAAGTTGTCCATCAGTTGCCATACCTCATGTTGCTATTTACAGAAAAGAGTGTCTGATCCTCAAGTCGCAGAGCGGTGAGCTTACCTCCCCAAACGCAGCCGGTATCGAGAGCATAGACATTTTCTATGTCCGCCTTCCCCTCCAGGGCTGCCCAGTGGCCGAAGATCAGTTTTGTGTCTTGCAGGGCTTTTCCCTCGTGGCTGAACCAGGGGCGAAAGCCGGTTGGCTGGCTGGATAAGGTGCCTTTAGCGGAAAATTCCATTCTGCCCAAGCTGTCGCAAAAGCGCATGCGGGTAAAGTAGTTGGTTATGGTTCTGAGGCGATCCCAGCCTTTTAGTTTTCCTGACCAGCAAGCTGGCTGGTTGCCATACATATGCCTGAAAAATTCCTCGGCCAGAGTGCTTTGCAGAATGGTTTCAACCTCTCTGGCCCGTTTGCTGGCTTTATCCAGAGACCACTGAGGGGGGATGCCAGCATGAACCATGGTATACCCAAGCTGAGCATTGGTAATTAACAGAGGCTGGTGGCGTAGCCACTTCATCAGCTGTTTGGCATCGGGGGCGTTGAGGATATCATGAAAGGTGTCAGATCGTTTGGGTCTGATCGCCTTGTGATAAACCGCCAGCAAATGCAGATCGTGGTTGCCCAGTGTTACCGTCACCCGGTCCCGGATGCTATAGAGGAAACGCAGGGTTTGCAGGGATTTTGGCCCCCGGTTTACCAGATCACCCGCCAGCCAGAGTCGGTCGGTTTCGCCAAAACCGACGGCTTCAAGGAGTGCCTGCAGTTCATCATAGCAGCCTTGAATATCTCCGATTGCATAGGTAGCCACAGCGCTATCCTCAGTGCAGGGCGTTGGGGAGCGCCAGGGTAAAAGGTTCAATATCTGCATTGAACGTCTGGCCGTCGTTGGTTTTCATCTGATAGTGGCCCTGCATACTGCCCACCCGCGTTGCCAGTACAGTACCGCTTGTGTAACTGTAGCTTTGCTGAGGTTCTATCACCGGTTGCTCGCCAATAACGCCTTCGCCCTCAACCTCCTGAACCTGCTCGTCACCATCGACAATCAGCCAGCGGCGGCGTAGTAGCTGAACCGGCTGAGAGTCATGATTGGTAATAGTTATATGATAGGAAAAAACATAGCGCTTTTTGTCCGGGTCAGACTGCTCCGGCAGATAGGCTGTTTCCACTTGAATAGCGATGTTGTTAGATATCTCTGAGAGGATCATATTGTTTCGTTATAAGTTGTTATTTACTGCTCAGATAATCACTTATCCGGATGAAGTCAGTCAGGGCGAGACGTTCCGGACGCAGGCCCGGGTCAATTCCCAGCGATTCGATCTCGTCGGCATCAAGCAGTGGCTTAAGGTTATTTCGCAGGGTCTTCCTGCGCTGGCCAAACGCGGTGCGGACGACAGTCTCCAGTTTGCTGATGTCTTTTGCCGTATGGGGTAGTTCTTTATAAGGTATCAGGCGGACAATAGCTGAATCAACCTTGGGTGCAGGATCAAAAGCATGGGGGGGCACAAGAAACAGTGGTTCTACCTGGCAGTAATACTGCGCCATGATGCCCAGGCGACCATAGGCACTGTCACCCGGTTGTGCTGCCAGTCGGTCGACCACCTCTTTCTGTAGCATAAAATGCATATCATCAATCTGATCCGCATAGCTGAGCAGGTGAAAGATCAGTGGTGTAGAGATGTTATAAGGCAGATTGCCGACGACACGCAACTGTTCACCCTGTTGTTGCAGGGTAGCAAAGTCAAACTTCAAGGCATCGCCCTCATGAATGGCGAATTTTTCCGCATAACGGAAGAACTTTGTCCGCAGAATAGGCACCAGATCGCGATCCAGCTCAACCACATCCAGGCGCTGGCACAGATCCAGTAACTCTTCAGTAATGGCTCCGAGACCCGGGCCTATTTCGACCAGATGCTGTGTTTCACCCGGGGCGATGGCTCTGATGATCCGGCGGATAACGCCCTGATCCTGAAGAAAATTCTGCCCAAAACGTTTGCGTGCTTTATGGCCTGCGGGTTTATTGCTCATTCAGTGTTCCGATGGTGTGACGGTTGGCTGACATATCGGCAGCGTAATTAATAGCGGTTAGCAGGCTGCCACAATCGGCGCTGCCGCTTCCGGCCAGATCGAGGGCGGTGCCGTGATCCACTGAGGTGCGGATAATCGGCATCCCCAGCGTAATATTAACCGCCCGGCCAAAACCTTTATATTTCAGGACCGGCAGTCCCTGGTCATGATACATTGCCAGCACGGCGTCTGCGGTATCCAGCAGTTTATCGGTAAACAGTGTATCTGCTGGTAGTGGATCACTCAGATTGTAACCCTGAGTCCGGAGCCGGTCGATCACCGGTTGAATCACATCAATCTCTTCCCGTCCCATGTGGCCACTTTCTCCGGCGTGGGGGTTCAGTCCGGCAATCAGGATTCTTGGGTTGTGCACACCAAAGCTGTGCTGCAGTTCCTGATGCAATACGGTCAGAACCTCCTCTAACAACGGTTGGGTAATCGCTGCAGGAACGGCAGCCAGTGGCAGGTGGGTGGTGGCCAGTGCAACCCGTAAACCCTCGGTTGCCAGCATCATCACGACCTTGCTGCTGTGGGTCAGTTGTTCGAGAAACTCGGTATGGCCGCTAAACGGGATGCCAGCATCGTTGATCACCCCTTTATGGACCGGAGCCGTTACCAACGCAGCGAACTCGCCACTCTGACAGCCCTGGGTTGCGCGGGTCAGGGTGTCGAGAATGTAGCGGGCATTGGCCGGGTTCAGCTGTCCTGGTGTTACGGTCTTAACCAGGCAGACCGGTTCAATCCATAAGGTGCCGGGTACGGTAGGGCTAATCGGCTCCTCCGCATTATAGGGGATCAGCGTGATTGGCAGATTTAGTAAGCGGGCCCGGGCCTGCATCAGCAGCGGGTCGGCAATCACCACCAGTTGGTGGTCGTGCCCCTGCTGGGCGATCTGAATACATAGGTCCGGCCCGATCCCGGCCGGTTCGCCCGGGGTCAGGGCCAGTCTGTAGATGGACATCTGAATTATTTAATCTCGATATAGGCCTGAGAGCGGATTTCCCGCAGCCAGTTTTGCAGCTCTTCGTTAAACTTACGCTGACGGATGGTTGCCCTGGCCTGATTGGTCTTCATCTCTTCGCCCATATCCTGCTGGCGTCGATCTTCAACTTTGAGAATATGCCAGCCAAAACGGGATTCAAACGGCGCGCTTATCTTGCCCTGTGCGGTGTCAAACATCACCTCTTCAAACTCAGGCACCATCTGCCCTGCCTGTGTCCAGCCCAGGTCTCCGCCCAGTGAGCCGCTTCCCGGATCGTCGCTATACTGTTTCGCCAACTCTTCGAACGGTTCACCTTGTTGCAGTTTCCGGTAGATCGACTCTATTTCCCGGCGGGTCTGTGCCGGAGAGCGGATCTCATTCGGTGTCAGCAGGATATGTTTTACCTTAACCTGATCAACCAGTTGTACTGAGCCGCCCTTTTTATCATTAACTTTCAGGATATGAAAACCGCTGGGGCTGCGCAGTGGGGCACTGAATTCGCCAGGACTAAGTTTTTTTACCACCGCAGCAAACTCTTCCGGCATCTCATTGAGTTTACGCCAGCCAATTTGCCCCCCTTTCAGGGCGTTGGGCCCTTTGGATTGAGCAACCGCTGTTTCTGAAAAATTGGCGCCGTCTTTCAGTGCTGTGGAGATCTCATTTGCCTGTTGCTGAGCGGCCTGAATCATCTGCGCAGTCGCCTGTAGCGGCACGGCAATGAGTATCTGCGAAAGATTGTAGGTCGTGGCACTCAGCTGTTCACCCTGCTGAGAGTTGAGGTAGTTATCAATCTCCTGCTGGGAGACATTGATGCGACTGTTAACAATGCGCTGCTGAATGCGCTGGATAAGCATCTCGTTGCGAATCTGCTGGCGCGCCTGAGCATAATCCTGACCTTCCGCGATCAGCGCTTCGCGAAACTGTTCCAGAGTGAGATTAGAGCTGGCGGCGATCCTTTCCATCGAGGCATTGAGCTCGCTGTCACTGATGCGGATACCTCGCTCTGCACCGATCTGTAGCTGGATATTATCCAGAATCAGTCGATCAAGGACCTGGCTTTGCAGGGTTTGTTCATCCGGCAGTGCACGCCCCTGAGCGCTGAGGCGGGACTTTATCATCGCTTCACGGTCGTTCAGTTCGCTTTGCAGTACAACATCATCATTTACGATTGCAACGATGCGGTCCAGTGGGGTATCTGCGGCGCTGGCCGAGATGCTGAGGCCCAACAGAAGGGCAGCCATACCTGGCTTTAGTTTTTCTATGAGATTAGTAGTCATCATTCTCTTCACGTTCTTTAAAGCCAATAATATCTTGCAGCACAGAGGTGCCACCGCCAACGGTGCCGAGGCCTTTCAGGATAAATTGCAGAAACAGCGCACTGTCTTCCCTTCCACCGCTATCATCCTCTATCCACTTACGGGCAGCAACCCGAACTTTCCAGCAGCAACTGGCGTACTCAAGGCCTAGCAGTGCTTCAGGAGTCTGGGAGTGTTCCATATCCTCCTGCCAGCGCCCCATCAGGGTCCACTCCGGTGCCAGTGGCCAGATAAATGAAAGCTCCGCCTGGCTGCGAACGTTTTCCCGGTAGCGATAACTGAATCCGATAACTTTATTGAGGGACGGAGTGTAGCGCACTTTGAAGTTGCTCTCTAATGGATTAAAGCCACTTCGATCCAGTTCGGTATCGACCGATAGTCGCAGTTCAGAGTAAGGGTTCCAATAGGCTTCTGCCGCGTAGTTGGACTGATCTTCTGTATCGACACTGGTATCGCCATTAAGTTGCACGGTGCGGTCAGCAAAATAGTATGCCTGGGCCAGTCCGACGCGGGCTATTTCGCTGCCATCGCTGGTGAAAAAGCCAGAGCTGAGACCGACAGAGATCTGCTGATTATCACTGACTTTATCGAAGCCGGTAAAGCGGTTTTCCCGGAACAGGCCCTGGTAGCTGAAATCTGTTTCGGCGGTATCAAAATCCGGGATCCCCTGCTGGTCTTGCCGCTGGCTATAGAGGGTGAACAGGCGGGGTTCAACAGTCTGTGTGTAGTTGTCCAACTGACGTTCGAATACCAGCCCGGAATCAATACTGAATACACCAGTGGCCCGGTCAATGCTATCGTCCTGTCCGGCGACCTGATCCTGCAGATCGTAATGGCTTAACCAGTAGCTCATCTTAGGTGTCAGGTAACCCCAGGACCAGAGCATTGGCAGACTGATCGCGGGCTGAATATGCAACCGGCTGCCAGTCACCCGGTCTATGCCGCTCAGATCATCGATCTTCCGCTCAAAACGGGTCATATCTGTCAGATAACTGAATACTACTTCCTGTCCCAGTTGATAACCGTAGTTGCCGCTAACCTGTAGCTGAGGCATACGCTGGTAAGGAGATTTACTGTCATTGATGGTCTGATAGCTGTGGGCACGTAACGTGGCCGACCAGTGTTCACGGGTGTAGGTTGTTTCTGCCCGTTGATCAAGATGAGTGGAACGATCCACTGCCAGACTGGAGCCGAGGTCATCAAAATATTTTTTGTCGCTGACGGCGGTGTAATCCACCAGGCTGCTCCAGGCTCCCAGGCTTCCGGTATGGTCGATACCCACCAGCCATCGATCACGGTCCGCCTGGGTATCATCAATTAATAAACCGGTGCTGAGGGTTTGCTTACCATAGTGGTTCAGGTGACGGAACTCATTCTCCAGCAACAGCCCCCGCTCAGTGAAGACTTTCGGTGTCAGAGTATCATCGTAGTTGGGTGCCAGATTGAAATAGTAGGGTGCAGCTAACTCAAGCCCATCCTCATTGGAATAACCCAGAGAGGGGAACAGAAACCCTGAATGACGCAGATCATCAATGGGGAACTCGATATAGGGAAAATAAAACACCGGGGTATCAGCCACTTTGAGGGTGGCGTTGCGCGCCGTACCAAAACCTCTGTTCGGATCAAGCACCAGCGAGCTTGACGCGATTTTCCAACTTTCATCGTTCGGCGGACAGGTGGTGTAACTACTGTGCTCCATCCTTATCCGGTTGTCCTTCAGGCGAATAATGCGTTTGGCTTCGCCGCGCAGGGAGCGCTCATGAACCACATAGTCTGCATCGCTGACCACGGTTTCCCCACTGATGGCATTGGTCTGTGCCTTAGAGCCTCGCAGCAACAGCCCGGGTTCACGATACTGAATATTGCCGTTCATGGTGATCTGATTGGATATCTGATCGACCTCTGCGGAATCGCTGCGCAAAAAGTGTCCCCGCTGGCGTAACTCTACATTACCCTCAAGCCGGGTCAGACCTCCAAGCTGGGTTTCAGAGCTATCGGCATCCACTGTGAGGCTGTCATCATCTTCTGCGGGTAGCTGCGAATCCGGTTCAATATAGACCCCATAACACGCCTTTGACGCACCAGTTATGGGGTACCAGTCCTGTTCGGCATAGCGGATATCACTCAGATCAGCATTTTGGGTCTTAGTTTTAGCAGCCGGATCATCACTGCTCAGACTGTCTGCATTGCCGGGAGCTGCTACGCTGGTTCGGGAGCTCTGTTCTGCAGCACCACCGGTCGTGGGCTGATTATCCAGGCAGGACCAGCCGCCAGAGGCATTTGCTTCGCACAGCCATGCACCGCTGATTTGCTGTTGATAAGCGGGATCAGGTGTGGCTGTATCTGCTGCGTTGTCGGTTACTGGCAGCGCCTCTGCCGGAGCCTCCTGGAGTTGTCCTTTGTCCTGGTCAGCAAGAGGATTGGTCCGATCTGGCTGGTCGCACTGCCAGTTCTGCCCATTCTCCATGGTACAGGTCCAAAGCGCATCGCGGATGCCGGAATCGGTTTCGGCGGCCAACAGGACTGCGGGCATTGCAGCAATGATCGCCAATGTAAGTGTGTAGGAAGAACGTCTTGAAAACGGCATTCAGATTGTCCATTAGGAAGCGCAGAAAAAGCGTCTATTTCCCTTATCGCTAAACCTTGATTCGAGTAACATACCCTATAGAGCATGGCATGATAAAACATTCAGCTATAACAACGCTAGGGGATTGATAGATATGGGACAAAGGCTGGCCGGACTGAAACAGTGGGTAGAGCAGATTTTTACCGAACTGAATATAGATCTGGCTGAGGACTGGCAGTGTATTCCAGTGTCCGGTGATGCCAGTTTCAGACGTTATTTTCGTCTTAAAAGTCATGGTATGAGCTGGATTTTGATGGATGCACCCCCGGAAAAAGAGGACAGTCACCCCTTTGTCTGTATCGCAAAGGCGTGGGAGCCGCTGGATATTCATGCGCCGATAGTGCATGCGGCAGATCTGGAGCTGGGCTACATGCTACTGTCTGATCTCGGTGATGATCTCTATCTGGGGCAGCTGAATGATAACAGTGCCGATGAGTTATACAGCAGGGCTCTCTCTGCCCTGACCCGGTTACAGCAGTGTCAGGATATTGCTGGCCATCCGCTGCCTCTTTATGATCGGCCGTTATTGCAGCGGGAGATGGATCTGTTTCGTGACTGGCTGGTGGCTGATCTGTTGGCGATCAAGGTCGGGCCGGGGGTGACGCAACTGTTATCTGAGGTATCCGAGTGTCTCATCCGTGCTGCCCTGGAGCAGCCCCGGGTCTGTGTCCACCGCGACTATCATTCGCGCAATCTGCTGGTGGATGGTGACAACACACCGGGGGTGATCGACTTTCAGGATGCTGTGATCGGACCTGTTACCTATGATCTGGTCTCGCTGCTGCGTGACTGCTATATCGAGTGGCCTGATATGCGCGTGTATGGCTGGGTTGATCAGTTTGGTGAGCAGTTGGTGGTGGACGGCTTACTGGATCAGTATGACCGTGAAACCTTCTATCGCTGGTTTGACCTGATGGGGGCGCAGCGACACCTCAAGGCGGCGGGGATCTTTGCCCGGCTCTGGCTGCGGGATGGTAAGCCGGGCTATCTTGCCGATATCCCCCGGACCCTTAACTATATTATCCGTGTTGCCGGTCGCTATGATAGTCTGCTGACTTTTGCCGCCTGGCTGCAGGAAGTTGTGGTGCCCGCAATGTATGAGAGTGAACATTTTGATAACGCCCATCTGGATAGGTGGTTCGGCTGATGCGGGCGATGATACTGGCGGCGGGACTTGGCACCCGGATGCGACCACTGACCCTGACAACCCCAAAACCATTGTTGCCGGTGGCGGGTAAGCCATTGATTGAATACCATATTGAGCGACTGGTGGCTGCCGGAGTCACTGATATAGTGATCAACCACGCCTGGTTGGGGGAACAGTTGGAAGCGTATATTGGCGATGGCGGGCGTTATGGTGCACAGGTGCACTGGTCCGCTGAAACCAAGCCTCTGGAAACGGGCGGCGGAATTTTTCGGGCGCTGCCCCGCTTAAGTGAAGATGGTGAGGCTTTCCTGCTGGTGAATGGTGATCTGTTTACCAACTACCCGTTTGCACGTCTGCTGGAGCAACGTCTGTCTGAAGAGTGTCTGGGGCACCTGGTGATGGTGTCAAACCCGGAACATAATCCGGAGGGGGATTTTGCCCTGCAACAGGGGCTGGTGTCTGAAACGGGCAGCAACAGGTTAACCTTCAGTGGTCTCAGTGTGCTTTCCCCCCGGTTGTTTGATGGCTGTCGTGAGGGTAAATTCCCGCTGGCACCATTGCTTCGTGATGCTATGAGATCCGGGCGGGTGAGCGGTGAAAACTATAATGGTTATTGGCGGGATATAGGCACTCCTGAAAGGCTTCAGGAGGTCAGTGAAGATATTAGAAAAGGTTGGGTAGATGGCATTTAGCAGCGAAAACGCAGGTTTCAGTCTCGGCAGAGTGATCAGGAATAACCGCACAGCTTTGATTATTGGAGGCCTGATCGGCCTGATGAGTGGTGGGCTGTTTGGTTTAGTGTTTGGTGCGGGTATTGCGGTAGCACTGTCATCGCTGCTGAAAAACGCGCTGGGTAATGCGCTTAACCCTCAGGATGCCTTTTTTCGGGCAACCTTTACGGTTATGGGGAAACTGGCCAAAGCCGATGGCCGGGTCAGTGAAGAGGAGATTCAGTATGCCCGTGAAGTGATGAACCGCATGGGGCTGAGTGATGAGCGCCGGCGTGAAGCGATGGAGCTTTTTTCCCAGGGTAAAGCAAGCGATTTTGATATCGCCGAGGTGATGCGACCACTCAGTGCGTTGATCCGTTTTCGTATCCCGCTGAAGCTGATGTTTGTCGAGATTCAGTTGCAGGCAGCGATGGCAGACGGTCAGGTCAGTGAAGCGGAAACCATCATCATTCGTGAGGTTTGTCAGTTGCTACAGATGTCCCAGGCGGAGATGGCTGCATTGATGGCGCGGATGCAATCTCAGTTTTCCTATCAGCAGCATAGTTATCAGTCACACCAGGGTGGTTATGTTTCTGAGCAGGAGTTGTTGAAAGAGTCCTATGGGGTTTTGGGGGTTGCCGAGTCAGTCTCTGATGCGGAACTCAAAAAAGCCTACCGTCGCTTAATCAGTCAGCACCACCCGGATAAGCTGGTGGCCAAAGGGCTGCCCGAAGATATGATGCAGCTGGCAAAAGAGAAGACTCAGGAGATTCAGGCCGCATATGACCGGATTCGCGAGGCGAGAAAAAACAGCTGAGAAGGCTGTCGTCCGGTTAGTTTAGCTGGCCTGAGCCGGGGGTGAGTTCCATTGCTTCAGCTTTCGGTGGCTCAGGTTTTCGGGTATCGAGAATATGGGTCTTCAGAATGCCTCTGAGCTGTTGCGTTAGCCACAGCGGCTCTCTGCGAGGGTCGGCACTACGCTGATTCAGGCGGATTTGTCGGTACCCCTTGTTGCCACTCCGGCGTGCGGCGCGTTTTCGCAGACTAGCCTGCTGTTGCTGGACACTGTTGCGGTCAAACCACAGGTCCAGTATCGGAGCTTTGGCGTCTGAGATCATCTGTAGCAGGTTGGGTGCGTTTTTATCGTCCACCTGAGCCGGGTCAAGCAGTACCAGAAAACGGTTGGCCTGAGTTTCATCCTGCAAGAAATAGTACATCGCCCAGTCAGCCCCTTCGCCTACACCGAGAATGATTCTAACGTCGCCTTCTACTTCAGCCAGTTGGCTGGACGCTTGCTGGCCAAGTTCTGTTACCGTTTTTTGGTATGCCAACAGGCTTTTCTCAGCACTGGCGTTATCAGGAACCGATGTCGTTGCATCGCTGGCTTGCTGGCTGTTTACGGCTGTCGGATCCGCTGGTTGGGGAGTAGTGTTACTGACTGTCTCATCTGTGGGTGTTTGAACCTTACGTATGTCCTGCAATGTTGGCAGGGTTCGTGGAGGAATCTGTTCCTCTGGCAGGTCGGGCAGGGTGATGCTCAGTGTGTTCCAGCCATATTCGGTGAGCTGAGTGCGAAGGGGATGCACAATGGCTGGCCAGTCAGCACTGGTGGCTCTGTCAGGGAAGATCAGAACACTGCCGGCGGGTGATGAGCTGGCCGCGCGCAGCAGTAAAGCCAGTTGTTTCCGTTCCCCGGCTTCCAGCCAGATTACTTCGGTTTCCGGGCTTTGTGCCTGAGCAAGATCCTGCTGCTGTTGTTGCCACAGATCCGGCATGATCCGGACCGTCGCGTCAGTCTGATTGTTAGCTGCTGCTGTCTCTGTATTTTCGGCCGCACTATTTTGGCTGGAGCTTTTATTGGCATCATTGCCCTGCGCCCCATGCAGTGTCGCCGATGAAGATAAAAAGAGTGCAAAAATCAGTGCTTTGTTTGGTTTCATGGTGGGATTATTAAAGAGCATGACAGGATTAGCAAGGGCGAAAGTCGGTTGAGTTTCAATGTGTGCAAAGTACAATAGCCGGATTCCTCTTCCTACTACTTTCCGAGTTACGCTAATGGCTGATTATAAGATTGCTCCATCAATTCTTTCTGCAGACTTCGCCCGCCTGGGCGAAGAAGTTGAAAATGTACTTGCCGCGGGGGCTGATTATGTCCATTTCGATGTTATGGATAACCATTATGTCCCTAACCTGACCATCGGTCCGATGGTTTGCAAAGCGTTGCGTAACCACGGCATTCAGGCCCCGATCGATGTGCATCTGATGGTCAAACCGGTGGATCGCCTGATCGGTGATTTTATTGACGCCGGCGCCAGTATTATTACTTTTCATCCTGAGGGTTCTGAACATATTGACCGTTCATTGCAGATGATACGGGATGGGGGGTGTCGATCGGGGTTGGTATTTAACCCGGCGACCCCTCTTAGCTATCTCGATTATGTGATGGACAAGGTGGATATGATTCTCCTTATGTCGGTAAACCCGGGTTTTGGTGGCCAGAAATTTATACCCGCGACGCTGGATAAGCTGAAACAGGCACGGAAGATGATTGACCAGAGCGGCTATGATATCCGTCTTGAAGTGGATGGCGGCGTGGGTATTGGTAATATTGCCGGGATTGCAGCAGCCGGGGCGGATACCTTCGTTGCCGGTTCAGCCATTTTCAATACCGATGACTATAAAGCCACTATCGATAAGATGCGTGCTGAACTGGCTTCCGTGAACTAATCAGTTGGAAAGTAAACAGGGATTGAGTTTCTGATGCTATTAAGCGAGCTGTATAACCCCGGGTTACCCCAACTGGTGCTCTTCGATCTGGATGGCACTCTGCTTGACAGTGTGCCCGATCTGGCGCTGGCAATTGATCGTATGCTGGCTGCTCTTGATTTGCCGATGGCGGGCCAGTCTCGGGTGCGTCACTGGGTGGGTAATGGTGCTCAGATGCTGGTTAAGCGCGCGCTGGCCCACGCTACTGGGGTTGAGGAGTCCGATCTGTTTGACCAGGCTTTTACACTTTTTCTGCATCATTATGGCCTCTGTTGTGCGGAGCAAAGCAAACTCTATCCGGGGGTTGAAGCGTTGCTAACCTTTCTCAGGGATAACCAGGTTTCAATGGGGCTGGTGACGAATAAACCGATAGGCTTTACGGAGCGCTTGCTGGACGAGTATGACCTGCGTCGTTTTTTTTCCATTGTTCTGGGGGGCGACAGTCTGGCGGAGAAAAAGCCTCATCCCATGCCGCTGCTCTGTGCTATGGACAGGTTAGGGGTTGCGCCGGTTCAAACTTTGATGGTGGGGGATTCCCGCAGTGATATCAAAGCGGCGCAGCAGGCTGGTTGTAAAGTTGCCGCAGTGACCTATGGCTATAATCATGGTGTGCCGGTTTCTGCTTACCAGCCCGATATTATTATTGATGATTTGGCAGAACTCTTCAGTTAAGCAGCTCACCAGCTAAACTAATCAGATATGTATGACTCGCACGTTTACTCTGGGGGCTCTAGCTCGTCAAATAGCGCCATCCTGGCGGCATTGCAAACCGCCAGCACACCAGGGTGACTCACCCGGCGTTCCAGTGAAATGGCGTAAAAGCGTTCACGGATATCATCCATCCGCCCAATAACCTCGACCCCATACTGTCGGGTCATCTGTTGTTCAATGACGGTGGGGGCGCAAAAGATGCCGGCGCCGGACAGTCCAAACGCTTCGATCAGTGCGGTATCAGCGCACTCAACCCGAATATCCGGTCGTATTTTATAACGTTCGAACCAGCGCTTCAGCCCCATTCCCCGCTCGGTATCGGCCGATGGCATCAGCATCGGTGCGCCTTCAAGAGAAGCTGGAAAGTTGGCCCGGTACGTTGCTGCGACATTGCGGGTGGCAAAAAAGCTCAGGCCGCATTCGCCCAGAAGGTGATTGTATCCACGGATATGGAAACTGGCATCCAGTGGCCGGTCAGCCAGCACCAGATCGAGTTTCTGGGTTGCCAGATCGGCCAGCAGGCTGGGCAGTGGTCCCTCTTCGCAGATCAGTCGGCTGGCATCATTCAGGTTGAGTGCGGGTTCCAGCAGATGATAGGTGATCAGTTTCGGCAGTACATCGGCGATACCGATATTGAAGCGTTGCTGTTTGAGGCTGACGGGGTTGTGAATACTCTGTTTCAGTTCATCGCCCAGCAAAAAGATATCTTCAGCATAGTTAAGTGCATGTTGTCCTGCTTTGGTGAGTTTGAGGTTTCTGCCCTGTTTTCTGAAGAGGCGAGCCCCCAGTTCATGTTCAAGCAGTTTCAGTTGACCACTGATGGTTTGTGGCGTCAGGTGGAGCTTCTCACTGGCTTTGTTGATACTGCCTTCCTGAGCAACTACCAGGAAATAACGCAGGTGTTTGAAATTCATAGAAATGTCAGCCATTTGTTATTATGGTTCGAATAAATCTTACTATTTTGTTAGTAAATTCGAATTTTATTTGTCATTTTGCTGACTATACTGTGACTTATCGGATTTGTCATGATCCTTCAGGTTCTCCCCTACAGGATGATGACAACCGAGTTGTTGATAGGTTGTTATGTAAGTAAGTTGTAAGACTCTCCTCCAGTCTTAAGCAAATGGACTCTCATCCAAACATTCACCCGGCGCCCAAGGCCGGGTTTTTTTTGTGTGGTGCTGATGATGAAGAAACTAATCAAAGAATTCTTTCAGTTTGAAGCGGCGACCGGCATCCTGCTGATTATAGCGATGGTTCTGGCGATGATCCTTGCCAACTCCCCCTGGTCTGCTGAATATTATGAATTCTGGCGTATTAAAGGCGAGGTGCGGATTGGTTCGCTGGGGCTGGAAAAGTCCTTGCTCCATTGGGTTAACGATGGACTGATGGCGATGTTTTTTATGCTGGTTGGGCTCGAGCTGAAACGGGAAATTCAGGGAGGGCAGCTGTCAAGTTTATCTCAGGTCAGCTTACCGGGGATTGCGGCTGTTGGCGGTATGGCAGTTCCTGCTCTGGTTTTCTATCTGGTGAATATGCAGGGCAGTGCCATTGATATGCAGGGGTGGGCAATCCCTACCGCAACCGACATCGCTTTCGCTCTCGGTATTCTTTCCCTGCTGGGGCCGAGAGTGCCGGCATCGCTCAAGCTCTTTCTGATGGCGCTGGCGATCATGGATGATCTTGGCGCTATCATTGTCATTGCGCTGTTTTATACCGAGAATCTGGCAACTAATTCTCTATTGGTCTCAGCCGCAGCGATCAGTGTACTGGTGTTGATGAATCGCCTCGGTGTCGTTCGGGTGGCTGCTTACATAATTGTGGGTGTCGTGCTCTGGGTCAGCGTGCTGAAATCCGGTGTTCATGCGACACTGGCGGGTGTCGTGCTGGCACTGGCGATTCCTAATCGGGATACAGAAGAGGACGAGTCGCCTCTGAAGAAGCTGGAACATGCCCTGCATCCCTGGGTCTCATTCGCAATTATTCCTCTGTTCGCGTTTGTAAATGCCGGGGTTGATCTGTCCGGAATATCCTTTTCACAACTCTTTAGTTCCGTACCGCTGGGAATATTGCTTGGCCTGTTTATTGGTAAGCAGTTGGGTGTGTTTCTGTTCTCCTGGTGCTGGATTAAGCTGGGCATGGCTGAAAAACCAAAGGATGCTGATTGGCTGATGCTCTATGGTGTATCTGTATTGACCGGAATAGGGTTTACCATGAGTCTGTTTATCGACTCGCTGGCCTATGAAGGGGTAGAGGACCTCTACGGCGCTGCTGATCGTCTGGCGATTCTTGCCGGTTCTGCAACCTCTGCGGTAGTGGGGTATCTCATACTCAGGTTTGCACTACGCAATGTTAAAGAGGTTGGCCGCAGTGATGAGAGCAGCGACGAAAACAGACCATCCGTTTAAAAAAACGATGGAAGCTTTATTGATCCGGTTGATTCAGAGTGTGGGCTGCTATAAGGTTGGATCTCTGAATTAACGATTGTCTGGAATCACTGTGTCAGATTTGGTATCCCCAATTGAAATAACCCTATGCCCTCTCTATGTTGGTGAGCGCTGGCGATGGCGTAACTGAGCCCCGCTTTTCAGTTATAGCGTCCGGGCCTGGTTAACACTTTATACAGGCTACCCGAAATAGATTTCAAAACTCTGTAAACAGATAACGCAGAGTAGTTATGAGAGCAGACCATGACACCAGAACAATTTGCTGAGCTAGCCGCTCAGAACTTCAATCGCATCCCGGTGGTTCGCGAAGTCTTAGCGGACCTTGATACCCCTTTGTCCACCTATATGAAGCTGGCAAATCAGCCTTACAGCTACCTGTTAGAGTCGGTTGAAGGGGGGGAAAAGTGGGGACGATATTCAATTATTGGTCTGCCTTGCCGGACGGTGCTGAAAGTATCCGGACATAGTGTTCAGATCGAGACCGACGGTGAGATTGTCGAACAGGCAGAGGTTGCTGATCCCCTTGAGTTTGTCGAGCAGTTTCAGGACCGCTACCGGGCGGCTGAATTGCCGGGGCTGCCGCGGTTTAATGGTGGTCTGGTCGGTTATTTTGGTTATGACTGTGTTCGTTATGTGGAAAAACGACTGGCGGATAGTACTCCGGAAGACGTCATCGGTACGCCGGACATTTTGCTGATGGTTTCAGATGAAGTGGTCGTCTTTGATAATCTCAGTGGGAAGTTGATACTGATCAGCCATGCGGATCCAGATGAAGAGGATGCGTTAGCTCAGGCGCAGCTGCGTTTGGATGAGCTGGTGACCCGGTTGCGCTTTTCTGTGCCGCATCAGGACACTCAGGTAACTGAGCGTCGGGAGGTCTGCGAGTCAGAGTTTAAATCCAGTTTTGGGGAACAACAGTATAAGGATTCTGTCGATCGTATTAAGGAATATATCCTCTCCGGTGATGTGATGCAGACGGTGATCTCTCAGAGAATGACCATCCCCTTTACCAGCAGTCCTCTGGATCTGTACCGGGCGTTGCGCTGTCTCAATCCTTCACCCTACATGTATGTTTTACATCTGGGGGATCATCATGTTGTTGGCTCATCTCCGGAGATTCTGGCGCGGGTGGAAGATAACGTTGTCACGGTTCGCCCCATTGCCGGAACCCGTCCCCGGGGTGAAACCGAGGCTGAGGACCGGGCGCTGGAGAAAGATCTGCTGGCCGATCCAAAAGAGCTTGCAGAACACCTGATGCTGATCGATCTGGGCCGCAACGATGTGGGTCGGGTTGCAGAGGTTGGCAAGGTAGAGCTGACGGCGCAGATGGTGGTTGAACGCTATTCCCATGTAATGCATATCGTTTCAAATGTCATCGGTCAGCTGAAACCAGAGGTGTCGGTGATGGATGTCCTGCGTGCGACACTGCCAGCAGGAACCCTCAGCGGTGCCCCTAAAGTACGGGCGATGGAGATTATTGACGAACTCGAGCCGGTGAAACGGGGTGTTTATGGCGGTGCGGTGGGCTATCTGTCCTGGAATGGCAATATGGATACCGCGATCGCGATCCGTACCGCTGTCATTAAAGATGGCCAGCTTCATATCCAGGCGGGTGCAGGCATTGTGGCGGATTCGGTGCCCAGCTCAGAGTGGGATGAAACTATGAATAAAGGACGCGCAATTTTTCGCGCTGTGGCGATGGTTGAGCAGGGACTGGATAATCTCTGAGCAGTGCCGGGTGCTCTGAAAAAGCCTCCTCAGTGGAGGTTTTTTTATCCCTTTTCTTTATAGCAGAATATGTTTTTTTGACGCTGTTCACTGATCTGGAGCGGTTGACCTTCACCCCGGATTGTGGCCAAATGTGCACTCTCGCGGGAACAGGGAACGTTTTCAATTAGGGTATATTAACTATGGATGGTTTGCGGTGAAGATTAAAGTGACTCTGATTGCATTCAGGGGAATTGCTCCCGCAAGAAAAGTCGAGAAGATTTTTTCTGGCGAGGACTTCACCATTGGCAGGGCGGATGATAATGAGATCGTCCTGGAAGACCCTGATCGATACTGCTCGCGTTATCATGCCCGTTGCTACCAGATATCCGGTAGCTATTATCTCGAAGATACCAGTTCTCCAGGCACCCAGCTTAATTCAGGCCAGTTTATTACCCGTGGTCAGCGGCATAAATTTCAGGATGGCGATCGCCTGATAATTGGTGAGAATCAGTTACTGGTGACAGTTGAAGAGGATGAGCCTGAACACCCGCAGCAGGTGAGTATTGACTCTTTTTCTATCGATGATTTTTTTGCTGAAACTGAAACCGATTTCGTTGAATCAAGTGCTGCTTCGAGGGTAGCCCCCCTGCCCAATATCCCCTTGGGAAATACCGCAGATTATTACCGCGCGCAAAAACATCAATATGAGGCTGATGCAGTCGATCAGCATCCTTTTGATTTCTCAGACCTTTCCCCACATGGTACTGATTCCTCTGAAGTAACACCTCCTGTCAGTGAACTGTTAGCGGTAGCCAATGACGTTTCTGAAGCGTCTGAAACGTTGCAATCACCCGGTTGCGACTCCGGTTCCGATAGCCTGACAAAACAGCCGCAGAACGCCTTGTTAACCGGGAGGGAAGAGAGTGTTGCGACAGTTGAACAGGATCAAACTGCTGAGTTACATATCGATAGTCGTGCTATGCGCGCTTTTCTGGATGGGCTTGGTTTAAAGCCTGAAGATCTGATTGGCAGGAATAAAGTTGAGATTATGCATTCAGCAGGGGAGATGCTGAACATTCTGACCAAGGGAACCATGGAGATTCTGCAAACCCGCAATGAGATCAAACGGGAGTTTGGTATGGATGTAACCCGCATCGGTGCAGTCCGCAATAACCCGTTAAAATTTTGTCAGCGTGTCGAAGAAGCGATGTTGATTATGTTAACCCACTCAGAAGGTTATCTTGGTCCACAGGAGTCGGTTTCGGAAGGGGTCGTAGATGTAAAAGCACACCAGGTTGCGGTTATGTCTGGCATGCAGGCGGCGTTGACTGCCCTGTTGAAACGCTTTGAGCCGACAGCATTAGAGTCGCAGCTAAATGTGCGCTTTACCCTGTCAAAAAAGAGTCGCTACTGGGATATGTACACAACGGCATATCAGCAGTTGCAGTTAGAAGCTCAGGATAATTTTCATGGTCTTTTTGGTGAAGAGTTCTCCCGGGTGTATGAAGAGCAGGTGCGACAGATTAATAAGGTTTTGTAGGTGATGCTCTGGCTGTGATGATGTTATCACCCACACAAGAAGACGGAACATTAAAGTTTACAGGGATGAGTAGAAATAATGAATAAAACCGGTTGGTTGAATACTCCAAAACAGATGCTCGTGGCAGGAGGGCTCAGTAGCCTGCTGGTTTTTTCTGCATCCGCCGCAGATCTGACCGATGCATTGTCAACGGGCGGTGCGGCTCCCCGGCTTTATGATCAGCTGAAACCCGCGCCAAAAGCGCTCGATCTGACTATTCCTCCCCGCAAAGAACGCCCTGTTGACCTGGATGCCGGGCCTCAGTTTGATGTCAATGTGCTGAATCTATACCAGCTTATTCCATCAAAGAATATTAAGAGGCTGGTGAGTGATGATGTAGTCGTTGAGATGCTGATGGCTGCAATGGTGGAGAACAATGCCCGTTTTACACTGGGACGATTGCAGCAGCTGGCGGATAAAATCACGAACTATTACCGCGCCAAAGGGTTGGTGCTGGCAACGGCCTATGTTCCCGCCCAGGATGTGGTGAATAATACGGTAGAGCTGCATCTGCTGATGGGGGAACTCACAGATATAGAGGTTTCGGGTGATTCCTCTTATGACGCGGAAATGATAAGCCGCGTTTTTTCTGATCAGATAGGTAAGCCGCTGAATAAGTCGGATATAGAGTCTTCATTATTGACTGTGCTCGATTACCCGGGTCTTGATATTTCGGGGATTCTTGAGCCTGGTGATCAGGTAGGCTCTACCAAAATGCTGATCAATGTTAACAGTGAGGATCGGCTGTCCGGTGCCCTCTATCTGGATAATAAAGGTTCACAATATTCAGGTGAAGAGCGTCTGGGTCTGGACCTTTCCGTGAATAACCCTCTGGGGTTGGCTGATAAGCTGACGCTGAATTTTATCATACAGAATAAGCCTGAAGTTGACGGTGACTTTTCAGTGGATAATGCGAAGTATAGTGGGGCAACATATGAGTTTAGTCCGGTGGACTCTGACTATATCGCTTCACTGCATTACCATCAGAGTGACTACGAAATAGGGCGTGACCTGGCTGCATTTGCGTTTGCGGGTAAATCAAAGCAGTGGAAAGCCGGGTTGAAAAAACAGCTGGGCCGTAGTCGAACCCGAAACAATTATGTTAAGGGTGAACTGGTTCATGATCGGGTAAAAAATACTCAGGCGTCGGTACAGAACAGTGCGGATAAGCTTACCGCTCTGGTTGCTTCCTATGGTTTTGATTTCTCAGATAACATTTTTGGTGGTGGTTTTACCCGGGGGGAGGTGTCATTCGAGCACGGTTTAGCCGGCATTCTGGGGGCGATGGATAATGATGATGAAAATGCCAGCCGTATCACATCTGAAGGCCCAGCTCCTGCCGACTATAACCTGATCGAATTAAACCTATCCCGCTATCAGCGGTTGTCTGAAAATAATGCGCTTATTGTTAAGTTCAATGCGCAGTATTCGCCGGATTCATTATTCTCGGTTAAACAGTTTAGCATGGGTGGGTTTGACAGTGTCAGGGCCTACCCAAGCGGTGAGTACCTGGCTGACTCCGGCTTTTATACAGGGTTAGAGTTGATCAGTAACGCCCCAGGGTTTGCCAGCCAGCCCGCATTTAATAATCGTACCTGGGGAGAGGTTTTACAGCTAATGCTGTTTGCTGATTATGCCCATGGTTATAAGAATAATGCACTGCTGGGTGAAGAGTCTCAGATAGACCTGAGTGGGCTGGGCGTCGGTTTGCGCCTGATGCCTGCGACATCATTTACAGCGACCTTGTCCGTTGCTACCCCTCTGGGGAGCAGGAAAGCTACGAATAATCGTGACCCTCAGGTTTATGGTGAACTGAACTATCTGTTCTGATTCTGACTGAATACGAAAAAGCTCTGCAATAAATTACTAAACTTGGCAATGTTGCCAATCTGGTTGAAACGTTAAAAGGGATATGCTCCATGGAATGGAAACTGAAACCGCTTGTTCAGGTAATTAAAGCGATTGGCGCGACAAGCGCTGGCTCCTTCATGTTTTTCAGCGGGGCGCATGCAGCGGTTGATAATTTTAATGTTTCTTCCGGTTCGGGCAGCATTGCAAGGCCTGACGCTAAAACGACGGTCGTCACCCAGAACAGTAAAGTGATGGTTGCGACTGTTTCTCGACTGGATCTGGCCGGAAATGAGTTGTTGCAGCACAATGCCCAGCTTTCCGGTTCCTCTGTTCTGTACAAAATCCAGGATGTCAAAGCGTCCGATATTCAGGGGCGCATCGAGGGGAATGCAAACCTGAAACTGATGGTTTTGCAAAACCAAAACGGGATGGTGTTTGGTCCCAACTCTCAGGTGGATGTTAACTCCTTTGTTGCCACAACGCTTGATGTAGATGATGCCGCCTTCCAGTCCGGAAAGCTGATTTTGGATGGCAGCAACAGCACGGGAGTGATCGTTAACAAGGGGCTGATTCAGGCGGCCACCGGTGGATCGGTTGCTCTGGTTGCCGGTCAGGTTGACAATCAGGGAGTCATTATTGCCGAAAAAGGGCATGTTGAGCTTGCCTCAGGTCGTGCAGTCACGATCGATTTTGATGGCGACGGTTTACTCCAGTTACGCATTGATGAAGAGACGACTGCCGGGTCCGGTGATGCGGTCGTTAATAGTGGCGTGATTCAAGCGCAGGGCGGTGAAGTCCTATTGACTGCTAAAGCCGCCCGGGATGTCTTTACCCATGTTGTCAATAACACCGGTGTGATCCGTGCTGGCAGGGTCAGCAATGAAGGAGGTGTTATCCGTCTGGTCGGTGAAGGCGGGGATACCGTGAACAGCGGGACTCTGGTGGCTACCTCTGTCGATGGCAGGGGCGGCGACATCGATGTGCTGGGTGACCGGGTCGCCCTGACGGGTAATGCTGTTGTTGATGCTTCCGGAGAGACCGGCGGCGGTACGATTCGTATCGGTGGTGATTTTCAGGGTAAGAATCCGGATATCTCCAATGCCTCCGATACTTTTGTTGGTAAGGATGTCGACATTAAGGCCGATGCAACCACTGATGGCGATGGCGGCCGGGTGATTGTCTGGGCTGATAAAAATACCTCCTATCAGGGGAAAATCAGCGCCCGTGGAAAGGGTGAGTCAGGTCATGGTGGCTTTGCGGAGGTATCAGGTAAGGACTCCTTGCGTTTCAACGGTGATGCTGACTTAAGCGCTGCAACAGGTCATCATGGGCAACTGCTTTTGGATCCTGAAAATATCACTATTGTTACAGATGATGGCATAGATCCAGATGCACCGGGAATTGTTAAAGAGGATTTTGAATTTGGTGGCGCTGAAAATGTCATTGATAACGATACAATTATTAAGCTGTTATCCAATAGTGATCTCACCCTGCAGGCTCATGATGATATCTCTGTAGAATCAGTTGTAGACCTTAATACATCTAATAGCCTCACCCTTGAGGCTGGTGATGATATTAACATTAATGCCAGTATCAGCAATATCGGTAGTGGTGACATGAGCTTTATTGCAGGATCCGCAAACGCAACTCCAGTTAATCCAGATGTTCCAGCCCAGATCGTATTGGGGGCAGGTGTATCCACTTATGGATCGCAGACCTATACCGGTGCGGTAAGCCTGAGCGGTGATGCCGTGCTGAGCGCGACCGGAGTGGGTGCTGCGATCACGCTCAATGACACCGTCGACGGTGCCCAGCGACTGGAACTGGATGCCGATAGCGTCACGCTGTCGGGGCCTGTCGGCGGGACCACCGGGCTGACCGAAATAGTCTTTGATAAAACAGCGACACTGGGCGTGGATATCACCGCCGGTATCCAGACCTTCATGGACAGCCTGACACTGAGTGACAACGTTACCCTGACGGGGGATGTCACCACACAAGCGATCAGCGGCAATAAAAATCTGTCAGTGACGGGCCCGCTGAATAGCCATGGAATCGTCGCTATCAATGACCTGAGTGTCACCTCTGATGCCGGCTTTGATGCGGCTCTGACGGCAGGCACGGTGGTGATTGGGGGGAATGCAGTGATCGGCGATACCGTGAATGCGGATAGCCTGGCGATCACTGGTACTACGGCGTTGGCGGCGAATGTCACCACCGCAGCGGATCAGACCTATACCGGTGCGGTAAGCCTGAGCGGTGATGCCGTGCTGAGCGCGACCGGAGTGGGTGCTGCGATCACGCTCAATGACACCGTCGACGGTGCCCAGCGTTTGGAACTGGATGCCGATAGCGTCACGCTGTCGGGGCCTGTTGGCGGGACCACCGGGCTGACCGAGATAGTCTTTGATAAAGCAGCGACACTGGGCGTGGATATCACCGCCGGTATCCAGACCTTCATGGACAGTCTGACACTGAGTGACAACGTTACCCTGAGAGGGGATGTCACCACACAAGCGATCAGCGGCAATAAAAATCTGTCAGTGACGGGCCCGCTGAATAGCCATGGAATCGTCGCTATCAATGACCTGAGTGTCACCTCTGATGCCGGCTTTGATGCGGCTCTGACGGCAGGCACGGTGGTGATTGGGGGGAATGCAGTGATCGGCGATACCGTGAATGCGGATAGCCTGGCGATCACGGGTACTACGGCGTTGGCGGCGAATGTCACCACCGCAGCGGATCAGACCTATACCGGTGCGGTAAGCCTGAGCGGTGATGCCGTGCTGAGCGCGACCGGAGTGGGTGCTGCGATCACGCTCAATGACACCGTCGACGGTGCCCAGCGTTTGGAACTGGATGCCGATAGCGTCACGCTGTCGGGGCCTGTTGGCGGGACCACCGGGCTGACCGAGATAGTCTTTGATAAAGCCGCGACACTGGGCGTGGATATCACCGCCGGTATCCAGACCTTCATGGACAGTCTGACACTGAGTGACAACGTTACCCTGAGAGGGGATGTCACCACACAAGCGATCAGCGGCAATAAAAATCTGTCAGTGACGGGCCCGCTGAATAGCCATGGAATCGTCGCTATCAATGACCTGAGTGTCACCTCTGATGCCGGCTTTGATGCGGCTCTGACGGCAGGCACGGTGGTGATTGGGGGGAATGCAGTGATCGGCGATACCGTGAATGCGGATAGCCTGGCGATCACGGGTACTACGGCGTTGGCGGCGAATGTCACCACCGCAGCGGATCAGACCTATACCGGTGCGGTAAGCCTGAGCGGTGATGCCGTGCTGAGCGCGACCGGAGTGGGTGCTGCGATCACGCTCAATGACACCGTCGACGGTGCCCAGCGTTTGGAACTGGATGCCGATAGCGTCACGCTGTCGGGGCCTGTTGGCGGGACCACCGGGCTGACCGAGATAGTCTTTGATAAAGCCGCGACACTGGGCGTGGATATCACCGCCGGTATCCAGACGTTCATGGACAGTCTGACACTGAGTGACAACGTTACCCTGAGAGGGGATGTCACCACACAAGCGATCAGCGGCAATAAAAATCTGTCAGTGACGGGCCCGCTGAATAGCCATGGAATCGTCGCTATCAATGACCTGAGTGTCACCTCTGATGCCGGCTTTGATGCGGCTCTGACGGCAGGCACGGTGGTGATTGGGGGGAATGCAGTGATCGGCGATACCGTGAATGCGGATAGCCTGGCGATCACTGGTACTACGGCGTTGGCGGCGAATGTCACCACCGCAACGGATCAGACCTATACCGGTGCGGTAAGCCTGAGCGGTGATGCCGTGCTGAGCGCGACCGGAGTGGGTGCTGCGATCACGCTCAATGACACCGTCGACGGTGCCCAGCGTTTGGAACTGGATGCCGATAGCGTCACGCTGTCGGGGCCTGTTGGCGGGGCCACCGGGCTGACCGAGATAGTCTTTGATAAAGCCGCGACACTGGGCGTGGATATCACCGCCGGTATCCAGACGTTCATGGACAGTCTGACACTGAGTGACAACGTTACCCTGAGAGGGGATGTCACCACACAAGCGATCAGCGGCAATAAAAATCTGTCAGTGACGGGCCCGCTGAATAGCCATGGAATCGTCGCTATCAATGACCTGAGTGTCACCTCTGATGCCGGCTTTGATGCGGCTCTGACGGCAGGCACGGTGGTGATTGGGGGGAATGCAGTGATCGGCGATACCGTGAATGCGGATAGCCTGGCGATCACGGGTACTACGGCGTTGGCGGCGAATGTCACCACCGCAGCGGATCAGACCTATACCGGTGCGGTAAGCCTGAGCGGTGATGCCGTGCTGAGCGCGACCGGAGTGGGTGCTGCGATCACGCTCAATGACACCGTCGACGGTGCCCAGCGTTTGGAACTGGATGCCGATAGCGTCACGCTGTCGGGGCCTGTTGGCGGGACCACCGGGCTGACCGAGATAGTCTTTGATAAAGCAGCGACACTGGGCGTGGATATCACCGCCGGTATCCAGACGTTCATGGACAGTCTGACACTGAGTGACAACGTTACCCTGAGAGGGGATGTCACCACACAAGCGATCAGCGGCAATAAAAATCTGTCAGTGACGGGCCCGCTGAATAGCCATGGAATCGTCGCTATCAATGACCTGAGTGTCACCTCTGATGCCGGCTTTGATGCGGCTCTGACGGCAGGCACGGTGGTGATTGGGGGGAATGCAGTGATCGGCGATACCGTGAATGCGGATAGCCTGGCGATCACGGGTACTACGGCGTTGGCGGCGAATGTCACCACCGCAGCGGATCAGACCTATACCGGTGCGGTAAGCCTGAGCGGTGATGCCGTGCTGAGCGCGACCGGAGTGGGTGCTGCGATCACGCTCAATGACACCGTCGACGGTGCCCAGCGTTTGGAACTGGATGCCGATAGCGTCACGCTGTCGGGGCCTGTTGGCGGGACCACCGGGCTGACCGAGATAGTCTTTGATAAAGCCGCGACACTGGGCGTGGATATCACCGCCGGTATCCAGACGTTCATGGACAGTCTGACACTGAGTGACAACGTTACCCTGAGAGGGGATGTCACCACACAAGCGATCAGCGGCAATAAAAATCTGTCAGTGACGGGCCCGCTGAATAGCCATGGAATCGTCGCTATCAATGACCTGAGTGTCACCTCTGATGCCGGCTTTGATGCGGCTCTGACGGCAGGCACGGTGGTGATTGGGGGGAATGCAGTGATCGGCGATACCGTGAATGCGGATAGCCTGGCGATCACGGGTACTACGGCGTTGGCGGCGAATGTCACCACCGCAGCGGATCAGACCTATACCGGTGCGGTAAGCCTGAGCGGTGATGCCGTGCTGAGCGCGACCGGAGTGGGTGCTGCGATCACGCTCAATGACACCGTCGACGGTGCCCAGCGTTTGGAACTGGATGCCGATAGCGTCACGCTGTCGGGGCCTGTTGGCGGGACCACCGGGCTGACCGAGATAGTCTTTGATAAAGCAGCGACACTGGGCGTGGATATCACCGCCGGTATCCAGACGTTCATGGACAGTCTGACACTGAGTGACAACGTTACCCTGAGAGGGGATGTCACCACACAAGCGATCAGCGGCAATAAAAATCTGTCAGTGACGGGCCCGCTGAATAGCCATGGAATCGTCGCTATCAATGACCTGAGTGTCACCTCTGATGCCGGCTTTGATGCGGCTCTGACGGCAGGCACGGTGGTGATTGGGGGGAATGCAGTGATCGGCGATACCGTGAATGCGGATAGCCTGGCGATCACTGGTACTACGGCGTTGGCGGCGAATGTCACCACCGCAACGGATCAGACCTATACCGGTGCGGTAAGCCTGAGCGGTGATGCCGTGCTGAGCGCGACCGGAGTGGGTGCTGCGATCACGCTCAATGACACCGTCGACGGTGCCCAGCGTTTGGAACTGGATGCCGATAGCGTCACGCTGTCGGGGCCTGTTGGCGGGGCCACCGGGCTGACCGAGATAGTCTTTGATAAAGCCGCGACACTGGGCGTGGATATCACCGCCGGTATCCAGACGTTCATGGACAGTCTGACACTGAGTGACAACGTTACCCTGAGAGGGGATGTCACCACACAAGCGATCAGCGGCAATAAAAATCTGTCAGTGACGGGCCCGCTGAATAGCCATGGAATCGTCGCTATCAATGACCTGAGTGTCACCTCTGATGCCGGCTTTGATGCGGCTCTGACGGCAGGCACGGTGGTGATTGGGGGGAATGCAGTGATCGGCGATACCGTGAATGCGGATAGCCTGGCGATCACGGGTACTACGGCGTTGGCGGCGAATGTCACCACCGCAGCGGATCAGACCTATACCGGTGCGGTAAGCCTGAGCGGTGATGCCGTGCTGAGCGCGACCGGAGTGGGTGCTGCGATCACGCTCAATGACACCGTCGACGGTGCCCAGCGTTTGGAACTGGATGCCGATAGCGTCACGCTGTCGGGGCCTGTTGGCGGGACCACCGGGCTGACCGAGATAGTCTTTGATAAAGCCGCGACACTGGGCGTGGATATCACCGCCGGTATCCAGACGTTCATGGACAGTCTGACACTGAGTGACAACGTTACCCTGAGAGGGGATGTCACCACACAAGCGATCAGCGGCAATAAAAATCTGTCAGTGACGGGCCCGCTGAATAGCCATGGAATCGTCGCTATCAATGACCTGAGTGTCACCTCTGATGCCGGCTTTGATGCGGCTCTGACGGCAGGCACGGTGGTGATTGGGGGGAATGCAGTGATCGGCGATACCGTGAATGCGGATAGCCTGGCGATCACTGGTACTACGGCGTTGGCGGCGAATGTCACCACCGCAACGGATCAGACCTATACCGGTGCGGTAAGCCTGAGCGGTGATGCCGTGCTGAGCGCGACCGGAGTGGGTGCTGCGATCACGCTCAATGACACCGTCGACGGTGCCCAGCGTTTGGAACTGGATGCCGATAGCGTCACGCTGTCGGGGCCTGTTGGCGGGGCCACCGGGCTGACCGAGATAGTCTTTGATAAAGCAGCGACACTGGGCGTGGATATCACCGCCGGTATCCAGACGTTCATGGACAGTCTGACACTGAGTGACAACGTTACCCTGACGGGGGATGTCACTGCGCAGACAGTACAGGGTCCGTTTGCTCTGACGGTGTCAGGGGATGCCGATTTAAACAATCTGGTTGATATCAGCAGCCTGGATATCCAGGGTAATAGCAAACTGTTTGCCGGTGTTTATACCAGTGGCAGCCAGAACTACGGCGGTACGCTGTTGCTGGGTAATGATGCTGTGCTGAGGGGCACTTCGGTCACCACTCATGGAGTCAGCGGAGCGTATAACCTTACTCTGGATGGTGCCGCCGTCATCGATGGTGCTATTGATACCCGGAGTCTTGATGTTACGGGGCCAGCTAGTCTGGGGGCAGATGTCACTACTATTGCAGACCAGGTCTACATGGGCGCAGTGACTCTCACCGGAGATACATTACTGACGGGTGCTGGTCTTATCTTCAGCGATACTATTGATGGTGCTCACCGACTGGAACTGGATGCACCTGTTGTAAATCTGACCGGGGATATCGGCTCCATCCAGTCGCTGAATGAGATTGTCTTTGATCAGGGGGCAACGCTGGGGATTGATATCAATGCGGGTACTCAAACCTTTATGGACAGTCTGACGCTGAGCGATAATGTATCGTTAAAGGGTAATGTCACTGCGCAGACAATAAATGGTCCGTTTGCTCTGGCTGTGTCAGGGGATGCTGATTTAAACAACCTGGTTGATATCAGCAGCCTGGATATCCAGGGTAATAGCAAGCTGTTTGCTGATGTTAATACCAGTGCTACCCAGAGCTACGGCGGCACGCTGTTGCTGGGTAATGATGTTGTGTTGAGGGGCGCTTCTGTCACCACTCATGGAGTTAGCGGAGCATATAACTTTACAGTCGATGGTGCCTCCCTCATCGATGGTGCTATTGATACCCGGAGCCTCTATGTTTCGGGCCCCGTCAATCTGGGGGCGGATGTCACTACCATCACCGATCAGACCTATATGGGTGCAGTGACCCTCACCGGCGATGCGCTACTGAAGGGGAATACTGTTAATTTCGATAACACCGTTGATGGCGCTCACCGTCTGGAGCTGGATGCACTTGCCGTTAATCTGACCGGAGATATTGGTACAACCCAGTCGCTGAGTGAGATTGTCTTTGATCAGGCGACAACGCTGGGGGTCGATATTATTGCTGGCACTCAGACCTTTATGGACAGTCTGACGCTGAGTGACAAAGTCTCCCTGACGGGTGATGTTACTGCGCAGACAGTAAACGGTGCGTTTGCTCTGACTGTGTCAGGAGATGCTGATTTAAACAACCTGGTTGATATCAGCAGCCTGGATATCCAGGGTAATAGTAAGCTGTTTGCTGATGTTAATACCAGTGGTACCCAGAGCTACGGCGGCACGCTGTTGCTGGGTAATGATGTTGTGTTGAAGGGCGCTTCGGTCACCTCTCATGGTGTTAGCGGAGCATATAACTTTACAGTCGATGGTGCAGCCCTCATCGATGGTGCTATTGATACCCGGAGCTTCTATGTTTCGGGCCCCGTCAATCTGGGGGCGGATGTCACTACCATCACCGATCAGACCTATATGGGTGCAGTGACCCTCAACGGCGATGCGGTACTGAGGGGGAGTACGGTTAATTTCGATAACACCGTTGATGGCGCTCACCGGCTGGAGCTGGATGCACTTGCCGTTAATCTGACCGGAGATATCGGTACAACCCAGTCGCTGAGTAAGATTGTCTTTGATCAGGGGACAACGCTGGGGGTTGATATCAATGCGGACACTCAGACCTTTATGGACAGCCTGGTACTGACAGACAATGTTACGCTGGGCGGCAATGTCACTGCGCAGATGATAAATGGCCCGTTTAGCCTGACGGTTGACGGTAATGCTGATCTGAATGATGTTGTTTCGACAGATAGCTTATCCATCACAGGCTCAACCGATCTTGGTGATGATATCTCGACAGTCGCCGGCCAGGTTTACGGTGGGCCTGTTTCTTTGTCCGGCGATGTAAGACTGACCGGGTCCACTGTCGACTTTGCCAGTACGGTTGATGGTAATCATCGCTTGTTCCTGGACGCACAAGTTAGTCAGGGAGGGCGTATTGGCGGTAATCAACAACTTAATGAAATAGTCTTTAATAAAGCGGTTGATCTGAGTGCAGATATTTCGGCAGATGTACAGACCTATCTGAATCATATGAGCCTTAGTCAGGATGTCCTGCTGACAGGAGAGGTTACAACCCAGTCTGTTAGCGGTTTACATAACTTAGTTATTCATGGCAATGCCGACCTGGATGGGGATGTCGCTGTGGCTGATCTCTCAGTGAGCGGTCATTCCCGTTTGGGATCATTAGTGGATGCGGGAGGGATCACTATTGGTGGTGATGCCATCTTCGTGGACAGTGTTATGGCCGATAGTCTGGTAGTGGACGGAGCCAGTGATCTGGCTGCCGATATCACCACCACCGGTGCTCAGGCATATAATGGTGTCTTGCGGTTCAGTAAGGCAATTACTCTCACCGGGAGTGGCATCGATGTCAACGGTATGACGGGCGCTCATAATCTGGCTATTTCGGGCAACACTGCCCAGCATGGAGCTGTATCCGTCAAAGATCTGACCATCAGTGGCAATGCGGATTTCGCCTCTACCGTAGATGCCGGAGTTATTACGATTGGTGGTAATACTGCCATTACCGATACAGTGACTGCCGAGAGTCTGACGATTTCCGGAGAAACGCAGCTTGGCGCAGATGTCAGTACGGTTGCCTCGCAGACATATGGCGGTGCAGTTACGCTGACACAGGATGCGGTATTGTCAGCAACAACCATCAATTTTGACAGCACAGTGGATGGTAATCACCGGCTGGTACTGGATGCTGTTGTGAATATGTCTGCAGATGTAGGGGGGGGGCAACAACTGAGCGAAGTTGTCTTTACCCGGGCAACCGAACTGGCTGGTAATCTCTACGCCGGGGTGCAGACCTACATGAGTGATCTGACCCTCAATCATGATGCTGTTCTTAATGGTGATATTACGGCTCAATCGGTGATTGGGCCCCATAATCTGATGGTTAATGGTGATGCCGATCTGCAGGGTGTGGTGTCAGTGAATGACCTGACCGTCAGTGGGGACGGCGCATTTGCCGCGAGCGTTGATGCCAGCGTTATGAGTATTGGTGGAAATGCTCTGATTGAAGGCGCGCTAACCGCTGATAGTCTGACGGTTGGCGGCAGTAGTAATCTGGGTGCCGATATTCAGACAACAGGTGCACAGCGCTATGGGGGGGCTGTGACACTGGGCGATGAGATCACTCTTACTGGCTCCAGCATCACAGCTAATGGTGTGGCAGGCAGCCATAATCTGACCTTGAACGGTGATACGAATCTTCAAGGCGCGGTGGATGTTAATAATCTGTCAGTTAATGGCAGCGCCGCTTTTGGATCAACTCTGATTGCCGATATTATCAGTATTACCGGTAATACTGCTGCGTCGGATACCGTTACCGCAGGCAGTCTTGTGGTGGGTGGCGATGCAATACTCGCTGCGGATATCACCACTACCGGTTCGCAGAGTTATGCCGGGGTTGTGACTCTGGATAACGATCTCACCCTTTCAGGCACAACAATTACCGCAGGAGGCATGACGGGTACACGGGATCTTACCATTGATGGTGATGCAGCTATGCAGGGCGCCGTGTTTGTTCATGATCTTCTGGTGAGTGGCGATGCTGATTTTGGGGCTACGGTAGATGCCGGGGCTATCAATATTGACGGTAATACTTCCATTTCAGATGCGGTAAGCGCTGAAACTCTGATCGTGTCCGGAACCAGTGATCTTGCCGCCGCTATTACCACCACTGGCACTCAGGTATACAACGGTGCTATAGCACTGAGTGATACTGTTATTCTCAAGGGCACCACGATCACGGCTTCTGATATCAGTGGCGCACAAGATCTGACTATTACCGGTGATGCAAATCTGAAAGGTGCTGTATCTGTTAATGATCTGAGTGTCACGGGTAATACGGCGTTTCTATCCACTGTCAATGCCAGGGATATCAATATCGGCGGCAACAGTGTTATAGGCGATACAGTTTCCGCTGAGAGTCTGGTTATTCAGGGAACCACCGATCTGGGGGGAGATATCACCACGGTGGCCGGACAAGTGTTCGGAGGTGCGGTTACTCTGAGCAATGATTCTAACCTATCAGCTACAACCATTGATTTTAATAGTACGGTTGATGGCAATCACCGTCTGGTGCTGGATGCCGTCGTTAATCTGTCGGGTGATATGGGGGCAGATGAGGCCTTAAGTGAGGTTGTTTTCAACCGGGCGACCGATCTGGCTGTGGATATCTATGCAGGCGTACAAACTTATATGAGCGGTTTGAGTTTGAGCCGCAATGTCACCCTGACCGGTGATGTCAGTGCACAATCCGTGACCGGGCCTCATCATCTGGTGGTGAGCGGTGATGCTGATCTGAACGGCGCAGTATCTGTCAGTGATCTGTCGGTTGGCGGCGCTGCAAATTTTGCATCGACAGTGCAGGCCCGGGACGTCCGAATTGCCGGCAACACAACGATTCACGATCTGGTCACCGCAGAGACTCTGGCCATTAGCGGAACCACCGATCTGGGAGCCGATATCGCCACTGTTGGCAGCCAGAGCTATACCGGTGAAGTCACCCTGAGCAAGGCTGTCCGGCTGTCAGGTACTAAGATCAGCGCGAATCAGGTCTCAGGTCCATATAATCTGACCGTCGCCGCTGACGCTGATCTTCAGGGTGTGGTGTCAGTCAATGATCTGACCGTTGACGGCGATGCGACCATCGGCGCTGCGGTTAATGCCCAGGATATCTATCTGGGCGGTAACACCATTATTGAAGACCGGATTAACGCAACCCGTCTGGAGGTTGTCGGTACCACGGATCTGGGGGCCGATATCAGTACAACGGCAACGCAAGATTACCAGGGCGCAATCACCCTGAATCAGGCGGTGACGCTGACAGGGTCTGCGGTCACCACTCAGGCAATCTCCGGGGCTCATCATTTCAATGTTGTCGGTGATGTGGATGTACAAGATGCGGTTTCTGTTAAAGACTTGTCGGTAACAGGGGATACCGCCTTTGCATCTACTGTGAACGCCGGTGATATTGTGATTGGCGGCAACAGTGTTATCGGGGATGTCGTTAAAGCCGATAGTCTGTCCATCTCAGGTAACACTGATCTGGGAGCAGATGTCACCACAGTGAATGCGCAGCACTATACCGGAAATGTCAGGCTGACCGATGATGCGACACTGTCTGCAACAACAGTGAGCTTCGATGGCACTGTGGACGGTAATCACCGTCTGGTGCTGGATGCCGTCGTTAATCTGTCGGGTGATATGGGGGCAGATGAGGCCTTAAGTGAGGTTGTTTTCAACCGGGCGACCGATCTGGCTGTGGATATCTATGCAGGTGTGCAAACTTATATGAGCGGTTTGAGTTTGAGCCGCAATGTCACCCTGGCCGGTGATGTCAGTGCACAATCCGTGACCGGGCCTCATCATCTGATAGTGAGCGGTGATGCCGATCTGAACGGCGCAGTATCCGTCAGTGATCTGTCGGTTGGCGGCGCTGCAAATTTTGCATCGACAGTGCAGGCCCGGGACGTCCGAATTGCCGGCAACACAACGATTCACGATCTGGTCACCGCAGAGACTCTGGCCATTAGCGGAACCACCGATCTGGGAGCCGATATCGCCACTGTTGGCAGCCAGAGCTATACCGGTGAAGTCACCCTGAGCAAGGCTGTCCGACTGTCGGGTACTAAAGTCAGCGCGAATCAGGTCTCAGGTCCATATAATCTGACCGTCGCCGCTGACGCTGATCTTCAGGGTGTGGTGTCAGTCAATGATCTGACCGTTGACGGCGATGCGACCATCGGCGCTGCGGTTAATGCCCAGGATATCTATCTGGGCGGTAACACCATTATTGAAGACCGGATTAACGCAACCCGTCTGGAGGTTGTCGGTACCACGGATCTGGGGGCCGATATCAGTACAACGGCAACGCAAGATTACCAGGGCGCAATCACCCTGAATCAGGCGGTGACGCTGACAGGGTCTGCGGTCACCACTCAGGCAATCTCCGGGGCTCATCATTTCAATGTTGTCGGTGATGTGGATGTACAAGATGCGGTTTCTGTTAAAGACTTGTCGGTAACAGGGGATACCGCCTTTGCATCTACTGTGAACGCCGGTGATATTGTGATTGGCGGCAACAGTGTTATCGGGGATGTCGTTAAAGCCGATAGTCTGTCCATCTCAGGTAACACTGATCTGGGAGCAGATGTCACCACAGTGAATGCGCAGCACTATACCGGAAATGTCAGGCTGACCGATGATGCGACACTGTCTGCAACAACAGTGAGCTTCGATGGCACTGTGGACGGTAATCACCGTCTGGTGCTGGATGCCGAGGTCAGTCTGGCAGGTGATATGGGGGCAGGAGAGGCCTTAAGTGAGGTTGTTTTCAACCGGGCGACCGATCTGGCTGTGGATATCTATGCAGGCGTACAAACCTATATGAGCGATCTGACTCTGAGCGGTGACGTTCGGCTGACCGGTGATGTCGGCACCCAGTCTGTTCAGGGGGCAAATGATCTGGCCATTGACGGCACAGCCCTGCTGAACGGTGCAGTGAGCGTAAATGATCTGACGATTAGTGGTGATGCCGATCTGGCTTCTACGGTTGATGCCGGTGCTATTGCGATTGCTGGAAACGCGGTCATAAATGATGAGGTCACCGCAGATAGTCTGGAAATCTCTGGAACCAGTGATATTGCTGCGGACATCGCTACGGCTGGTTTGCAGCGTTATACCGGCACCGTTACCCTGAAGGACGATATCAACCTGAGCGCCTCTATGGTGAATGCAAACAGCGTGACTGGAGGGCGGGACTTGTCGATTAGCGGTGATGCTAATCTGAATGGCACTGTTGACGTTAATAACCTGTCTGTCAGCGGAGATGCAGCTTTAGCATCTTCAGTAGATGCTGCAGTGATCAGTATTCTGGGGAGTGCTTCCATTGCAGACAGAATCATCGCAGAGAATCTTTCTGTAGCAGGAGCCAGTGATCTGGCCAGCGATGTTACAACGACTGGCACGCAGTTTTATGCCGGGCCGGTAAAACTGATGAATGATGTGACGCTGTCAGGCTCCAGCGTATCCATTAATGGTGTTAGCGGTGCCCAGGATCTGGCAATTGATGGTAATGCCGAGTTGGCAGGTGCGGTGTCTGTGAATGACCTGCTCGTCAGCGGAGATGCTGATTTTACTGCAACTGTGGATGCTGAGGTTCTTCGTATTGGCGGTAACGGGGCTTTTTATGATGCAGTGAGTGCACAGAGTCTGACCGTCAATGGTGAAACCTCTCTGGGAGGCGATATAACGACGGTTGCCGAACAGTCCTATAGCGGTGCAGTCAGCCTCATTGATAGCGTTAACCTGACCGGCTCAGCAATAACCTTTGGGCGTATAAGTGGTAATCATAGTCTGACAATTCAGAGTGACGTTGAACTGACATCGGAGATTAATACGAAAAGTTTATCGGTTTATGGCAATGCTGAGCTGTACGATGATGTCGTTACGTCAGAAAACCAGCTGTTCAGTGGGGCGGTTGGTCTGAATAATAATATAACGCTGTCAGGCAAAGATATCGCCATCGGAACCGTCGATGGAGGGTATGCATTGACGGTTCATGGAAGTGGTTTTTCTACCGGAGATATCGGTTTAAATACGGCGCTGAATGAATTAAATATCGTTTCTGATGCCGGCTTTGCTCTGCAGAGAGTGACTGTCGACGGTGATCTGTCTCTGCAATCAAACGGCGATATATCGGCTAACGAGACTTTAACCATTGCGGGCAATCTGCTGGCTGATACCACGGGTGATGTGAACTTTGAAAACCCGCTTAATGACTTCAATACGGTAGAGGTCACTGCCAGAAATGCATCCCTCCGGGACAGTAACAGTATTGTGCTAAATGGAGTGAATACCAGCGGAAACCTTACCGTTACAGCTGTCGATAATATCTCAGATAATGGTCACATCAGTGTCGATGGTCTGGGGGCTTTCCAGGCTAATGATACGATTGATCTGGGTAGCTGGGGATTAAGTGAAGAAACCCGTTTTGGGAAGCTGGCTGTGTCTGGGCTGGATCAGAACAGAGCCCGGAAAGTGATCGTCATTGAAGAGGATAGTATGCATGTCTCGAAGGGACAGGCAGATGATCTGACTCTTATATCTGAACTGGGCAGCATCACTACTGATACCGGCTTAACCCTTGACGTTGAGCATAATCTTCACCTTGAAGTGAGAGCGGGAGAGAATATTGGCAGTGCCAACAATCCGATCGATTTTACTTTCAGTGGCATCAATGGTGATTATTCAACTTCAACACTGAGCTTACTGGGTGACAATGCATTTATTAGCACTCAGGCGAGCCTGTTATCGGTGCGACTGAATACCAGTGGCTCCTCGGTACTGTTTCGCTCGGCCCTGACTGACACCGTTTTATCCTCCAGCATGATTGATTTTCTTAACTATCTGTTTGGTGCAGATGAAGCCCTGTTTAACGAATTTGTCATTATCTTTGATGTAAAAAGTGACGGTATCATGCTGCCCGAAGATCAGAAAGATGACATTTTTGCCTATATAAAAGAGGGTGATCGTTCGGTTGGATATATTCGTCAGAGAGAAAAATTTAAACAACTCTTTGATCTCTGGCAAAAATACGATACTGTATTTACATTAACCGTGCCACAGCGTGATATGATCGCTGCCGGTTAATGATCGGCCCAGGGACTGGCAACTACTTAAAAGGATTTTGACATGCTTCCGATGTTTTATAATCAGCTAACCGCAGTTAGCACCGCAGCACATACCGACCTGAACATAGAGATCACCGATTACCGGTTTGCCGGGTCGGCTAATATTATTCCCGTTGGGATTTCTGAGTTTGGTCAACTGCTATCCCATTACCCCATCGTATTTATAAAAGCAGACTCAGGGTATACACCTGTTGCTGTGGTTGGCACCGAAGCCGGGCACAATCAATTTGTGAATGATGAAGGTGAATGGTTGGCACCCTATCTGCCCGCCTATGTCCGCCGTTACCCCTTCACGGTTGCCTCAGTATCAGAGCAGAGCCAGAACCTGACAATCTGTATCGATGAAACCTATCCGGGATGTAATCGTGAAGGGCGTGGGAACGCTCTGTTCAATGAAGATAAAAGTCAGTCGGGCTATTTACAGACGATCAGCCAGTTTCTGCAACAGTTTGAACTGGACTTCAGGCGTAACCGGATTTTCACTGAGAAACTGGTCGAGTTGGACCTCCTGGAGTCAACCGAAGCGACGTTTACCGCACAGGGTGAAGAGAAGGGACGTAAGCTGGACGGCTTCTTTGTAGTCAATCGGGAACGGTTGAAGCAGCTGGATCCTTCTGCATTGCAGGAACTGAATAAAACAGGTGCACTGGAACTCATCTATCTGCATCTTGCGTCGCTGTCCTGTTTCTCTAATCTGTTTAACTTAAGCCTGTCAGATCGCTGAGTCAGGGTCGGTTATGGGAATTATGGAGCAAGACTGGGCAGAAAAGCTCGCCGCTACGCCAATCAGTGCGTCGCAGCCTACCGGACAGGATATCCAGCATGAGGATATCTATTCGGAGCTGGACGATGAGATAAAGAAAGGCGAGGGGATCGATATTCAACCTATCGACTGGACCCGCGTACAGGTGCTTGCAGAGACTATTCTGCGGGAGCATTCAAAAGACCTTCGGGTTGCCAGTCGACTCAGTGTTGCACTTTATTTCAGAAACGGGTTTGCCGGACTGGTGAATGGCCTGGCATTACTGGCCTCAATGCTTGAAGCAGACTACTGGGATAATATTTTTCCAACCCGGCGAAAAAAACCTAATAAGCTTCGGGCTGCTGCGTTTGAATGGTTGGTGAAAAAACTTGAACGCCCATTCAGTGAGCTGCAGATAGACGCAGAGAGTGCCAGTGATGTGGTGCTTTGTGTCGAGCAGTTTAAACGTCTTGAGCTGGCTATTAATCAGCGTTTAGCCGATGACTCGCCATTTCTGTTTGAATTTAAAAATCAGCTGAACCGGTTTAGCCAGGACGCGGAGTACATTCTGGCTGAACAGGAAAAAAAACAGCTTGCCGGTTCAAATGATCCGATTGCCGCAGAACCTGAGCCGGTTGCGGAGCACCCTCAGGAAGTTAAAGAGTCCCCTTCAGCAGAACCAGTATCTCAGAGCAAATCGCCGCCAGCGGAGCCGATTAAAGCCCAGCCACAGTCTGTTGCCTCGACAGCAGATATTGAAAAAGCACTGACAACCAATAACCGGACGGTCGATAAAATATGTCAGCTGTTGCGAGAGCAGCGGATTACCGATCCTTACCCTTATCACCTGCTTCGCACCAGTACCTGGATGATTCTGGAAAAGCTTCCCGCTACCGGTGTTCTGCCAAAGATTCCGTCTGACAGCCGAATTCAGGAGTTGCAAGCGCTTGAACAGGTGGGTAACTGGCAAGTCCTGATTCAGGAGTGCGAGAAAAGCTTTGCTGGTGGTGCGATTTTCTGGCTGGGCCTGCATCGTATGGTCTATCGGGCTTTGCAGGAACTGGGCGCGCCAGACGCCGCCGCTGCGGTGGCGCATAATGTCAGCCATCTGCTTGCCCGGTTTCCTGAGTTCAGCATGAACAAGTTTGCTAACGGCGAAGGGTTTATTGATCCGTTGACCCAGTCGTGGATAGAAACTGAGTTGAACTCCTCTGGCAATAACGAGGTGTCAGACACATCCAAAGGTGCGGAGCCCGAATGGGTTAGTGCTTATGACGATGCCAAGAAGGATGCCTTAAAGGGGCAGTTTGATGTGGGGTTAAAGCGGTTAAGTGACGGAGCAGCCCAGGCTCGTGGTGAACGTCAGCGCTGCTTCTGGCAACTGCAACAGGCCCGCCTCTGCTTTGATGCCGGGCACCTTGAGGTGGCTATGTCGCAGCTGAAGATGTTGCATCAGATGCTGCAGGGGAACGGCCTGGAAAGATGGGAACCGGAGCTTTATCTGAATGTAATTAAACTACTGCTGAGTGGCCACAGTCAGACACAAGCAAAGCAGAAATACACCAAGGAACAGCAGGACGAAGTGGATCAGTTGAGAATGGCGTTATGCCTGATGGATCCACTGAGCGCGCTGGCACTATAACTTATATAAGAGGGATGAGTACTCATGGCTAAAGATGGATCAGTGGCACCGAAGGAGCGGATCAATATCGTCTACAAAGCGGCAACGGGCGATGGCAAGGAAGAGATTGAACTGCCCAATAAGATTGTCATGCTGGGCGATTATACGCTGCGTGAAGAGGAAGAAGATCTGCAGGATCGGGAACTCATCGATATCAGTAAGGATAACTTCTCTGATGTTATGGCCAGTCAGCGTCTGAGTGTGCAGATGACGGTGCCAAATAAGTTATCAGGTGAGGAAGATGCAGAGATCTCAGCTGATCTGTCTTTCAATAATCTGCGGGATTTCGAACCCGAGTCAGTGGTTAAACAGGTGCCGGAACTGGCAAAGCTTCTTGAGCTGCGTGAAGCATTATCCTTTCTTAAAGGGCCGTTGGGCAATGTACCTGCGTTTCGCAAACAGATCGAAGAGCTGTTGGGAGATGATGACTCCCGCAAGAAACTGATGGCTGAACTGGGCATCGATGAAGAGTAATTGCGTCACTGAAACAACACGGTGACCCATGAAGTAAGGGATTGAATTATGTCAGAACAGGAACAGATAGCCGGCCAGGCTGCAGTCGAGTTAACCAGCGAAGGGTCTCTGCTTGATCAGATCATGCAGCAGACCAATATGAAAACCGGAGACGAAGCTTATGATGTTGCCTCTAAAGGGGTGCAGGCGTTTATAGCTGAGATCTTGAAATCCGGAGAGAAGAGCGATCGCATCCGCAAACAGCTGGTTGATGAGATGATTGCTTCCATCGATGAGAAGCTGAGTTTGCAAGTGGATGAGATTCTCCACAATGACTCGTTTCAGAAGCTGGAGTCAGCCTGGCGTGGGCTTAAATTTGTTGTTGACCGCACAGACTTTCGGGAAAATAACCGCATACAGTTACTGAATGTATCCAAAGATGATCTGGCGATGGACTTTGAAGATGCGTCAGATATTACTGAAACCGGTTTGTACAAGAAGGTTTATACTGCGGAGTTTGGGCAGCACGGCGGTCAACCGGTCAGTGCCATGATTGCAAACTACGAGTTTGATCACAGTGCCCCGGATATCAGCTTACTGCAGAGCGTTGCCAGTGTCGCTACGATGTCTCATGCGCCGTTTATTGCTGCTGCCGCTCCTCAGTTTTTTGGTGTGGATGATATCCAGAAACTGCCTAACCTGAACGATATCGCGTCAATTTTTGAAGGTCCGCAATACGCTAAATGGCGCTCATTCCGTGAAAGTGAGGATGCCCGTAGTGTTGGCCTGACGATGCCCCGTTTCCTGTTACGTCTGCCCTATGACGAGAGTGACAATCCGGTAAAAGCATTTAAATACAATGAAAGTATCTCTGGCGATCATAAGAACTATCTCTGGGGTAATACCTCATTCTCGTTCGCCACACGGCTGACAGAGAGTTTTGCAAAATATCGCTGGTGCCCCAATATCATCGGGCCTCAAAGCGGTGGTGCTGTGGATGATCTGCCACTGCATCACTACGAGGCAATGGGACAGATTGAAACCAAGATTCCGACCGAAGTACTGGTCTCTGACCGCCGTGAATTCGAGCTGGCCGAAGCGGGTTTTATCCCTCTGACGTTCCGTAAAGGCAGTGATAATGCGGCATTCTTCTCCGCCAACTCGGTACAGAAACCTAAATTCTTTGGTGTCAGCAAAGAGGGTAAGCAGGCTGAGATGAACTATAAGCTCAGCACTCAGCTGCCCTATATGTTTATCGTTAATCGTCTGGCCCACTACATAAAGGTATTGCAGCGGGAAAACATTGGCAGTTGGAAAGAGCGTAATGATCTGGAAGAGGAACTGAATGTCTGGATCCGCCAGTTCGTTGCCAATCAGGATGGCGCCAGTGCTGACGTTCGCAGCAAACGACCTTTGCGTGAAGCTTCAATCCAGGTGTCTGATGTAGAAGGCGAGCCAGGATTCTACAAAGTCTCTCTCCATGTCCGTCCTCACTTCAAGTATATGGGTGCTGATTTCACGCTGTCCCTGGTGGGCAAGCTGGATAAGTCCTGATCGATTAATGATGCTTGACAGAACCGCTCTCGTCAGAGGGCGGTAAGGATACAGCTATGTTGCACTACACGCTTCTACAACGCGTAGCACTAGGCGATGAAGGGGCTAAGCTTTCGCTCGATGTGAATGAAGATAAGCTGCGTGAATCGGTTCAGATGCATTTGCAGAATATGTTCAACGTACGTCAGGGCAGTGTGACCGCATTGGATGATTATGGCTTACCGGATTTTAACGATCTGGATATGAGTAGCGGCTATATGAAAGCTGTGACTGAGATGCGTAAAGCGATCAAGCTGGCGCTTGAAAAATATGAGCCCCGCCTTGACCGGGTCCGGGTCCGTTATCTGCAAAATGATGATAACCCACTCGATCTTAGGTTTGAGATCAATGCCCATATGGCGATTCCTGAAAGTCCGGTCAGGGTTCGTTTTCAAACAATGATGGCGAACGACGGTCTGTGTAAGGTAGTCGGATAAGATGGCGTTTAATAAGTATTATCAGGATGAACTTTCATATCTGCGGGATATGGGGGCAGAGTTCTCACGACAAAATCCGGGCTTATCAAAGTTTCTGTCAGAAGAGGGAAATGATCCGGATGTGGAGCGGCTGTTCGAGGGCGTTTCCTTTCTGACCGGCCGCTTGCGACAGAAGCTAGATGATGAATTGCCCGAAGTGACCCATGCGTTACTTGGATTGCTATGGCCGCACTACCTGCGGCCACTACCCTCGATGAGTGTGCTTGAATTTAAACCGGTTGAGAACGCGCTGATTGAAGGGAAACGGATCGCCCGTGGTGAAGAGGTGCAATCTGTTGAGGTGGAAAATACCAGTTGCCGGTTTCGCAGTTGCTATGATGTGGATATTTATCCGATCGAACTGGATCAACTGACCTCAACTAACCAGAGCGATGGGGCGACGCTCACACTGAATTTTCAGATAGAGCCAGGCGCCGCGTCAGAAAATCTTGGTCTGGATAAACTGCGGCTTTTCCTCCACGGTGATCGCGAGATGCATATCAGTCAGGGGCTTTATCTCTGGTTGTTTCGTTATCTGGATAAGCTGGAACTTGGTGTGCATTTTCGTTCAGGGGAACAGACCCGTGTTCAGCTGGGGGCTAAATCGGTTACTCCGGTAGGGTTTGCTGATGATGAAGCGCTATTGCCCTACACCAATCGCTCATTTAATGGATACCGTTTGCTACAGGAATATTTTAGCCTTCCTGAAAAGTTTCTCTTCGTTGATATTAATAATCTGAGTGAGCATCTGCAGGCTCCAATGATCGAATCATTCAGCCTGACATTTAAGTTTAATCGTAAGTTTGATTCACAGCTGCGGCTTCAGAAAGGCCATGTCAGGCTTCACTGCACGCCGATCATCAATCTGTTTAGCGCAGATGCAGACCCTATTCGGGTTGATCACCGACGGCAGGAGTATATGATTCGCCCCGCCTATGAGAAGCAGGAGCATATCGAGCTTTTTTCAATCGATCATGTCAGCGGGAGCCTGCGGGGTCAGAGCAAGCGGTATCATTATCCAGCGTTTGAGAGCTTTGATCATGAGATCCGCAGCGACAGAGATGACAAACAGGTGTTTTTTTCACTCAAACGGCGCCTGTCTACATTGCAGAGTGGTCTTGATAGCTTTATCAGCTTTGTTCATGTGGATAGCCGGGATACTGTGCCGCCAACCGAAACGGTATCGATGGAACTGACCTGTACAAACCGGAAACTTCCCGAGGTTTTACGGGCGGGGGATATTATCTATCCGACGGCGGACTCGATTGAGTTCGCCTCATTTCGCAATATCACCCGGGTGACAAATGCCCTTCAGCCACCGCTTCGCGATGGCTTGCATTGGCAGCTGATTTCGCAGATGGCGCTTCATTACCGTTCATTATCACGGCTGGATTCACTGCGCACTCTGCTGGCCTGTTACGATTTTCGGGCCTTTTTTGATCGCCAGGCCGAGCGTGCCAGCCAACAGATGCTGGAAGGTATTCAGAGTATATCCACCACTACCCGGGACCGGATTATCAAAGGGGTCCCCGTGAGAACACTGCAGACAAAACTGCAGCTCAGAGAGAGTAAGTTTGGTGCTAAAGGTATTCAGGGTGAGAGCACGATGTTTTTGTTTGCCTCGGTACTGAACGGATTTTTCAGTCAGTATGCAAATATCAACGCCCATCATGAACTGGAAGTTGAAGGGTTGGACAACGGAGAGATCTACCGATGGCAGATTCAGAGCGGTCAGCATTTCTTACTCTGAGTAATGAATTGCAGCGGGCTGCCCATAGCTTTGAATTTTTCAAAGCGGTCAATCTGCTGGAATCGTTTCACACTGGTGCCCGGGTAGGACATCAGGGGCCGGTCGCTAGCGAAGCGATCCGCTTCAGGGGACATCCAAGCCTGGCTTTTCCAGCCTGCGATATTCAGCATGCGGGTATCAGCCGCCAGGGACAGCTGGAGCTGCAGAATAATTTTATAGGTTTGTATGGGCCGGCATCACCGCTGCCGGCACATGTGACGGAATCGATCATTGCAGAACAGGTGCAGATTGAGAATCAGGAACTGACAGAGTATTTCCTCACCTCGGAACAGCAGATCAGAGCGTTGCGCGATCATCGGCTGGATATATCCAGTCTGGTGCTTCGGGCGGCTGAATATAAACAGCAGATTCGAGCGGGCGTTCTCAGTGCCAGAGCGCTCAACAATGATGAGCTGGAACAACTGGTCCATGGTGAAAGTCTACAGGAGCTGCTGAGTCCGGTAGAACTGACGAGTTTCAGGAACGGGCAGTTAGTGATTCAGGTTTTTGAACTGCCGACATCCCGTCAACGGGATTTTCTGGATCTGTTCAATCACCGGCTGACAGCATTTTTATACCGTATCTGGCATAAATACCGGCCGGCCTTGCAGTACCAGCCAGAGGCCCGGAATGATTTTTCAGAGTGGCTGTTTGCTCTTATGGGCGCACCCGAAAAAGCGTATAGAGAGGAATCTGCTATCAACTGGCCCCGGCTGCTTGGATTTTCCGGCTTGATGGCGATGCAGGGTAACTCTGCCAGTGTTATGCGTCAGGTCGTTAGTGGTTATTTTAATAATGTGCCGGTACAGATTACTGAACATGTGGAGCGCTGGGCTTCAGTACCTGACGAACAAAAGAACCGCTTAGGGCTGGGGCCTAGTCTGTTGGGCGAAGATATAACCCTCGGCAGCCGGGTAAAAGATTTTAACAGTAAGTTTATCGTGCAGATGGGGCCGCTTGTGTATTCACAATTTGCTGATTTTCTGCCGAATGGGGCTCACTATGCAGCCCTGAAAGAGATGATTCTGATGTTGATGCCAGAACAGCTCTGCTTTGATATTAAACTGGTGTTACAGGGCGATCAGGTACCCGAATCTACTCTGGGAGGTGAAGCAGGCTGCTATCTGGGCTGGTCTGGCTGGCTGGGTAATCCTGGTTCTCATGATCGTAATGTCATACTACATGGTATTGGTTAACCGGTTCAGACACGAGAGTACTGAACTGCAACAGGGACGTAATGATGGAAAAAATTCAGCTTAAATCATTGGTTGAGCGACTCAACAGCAACTGCACCCGAGCCCTTGAGGCTGCCGCAGGGCTCTGTGTTTCTCAGGAAGGCTATGAAGTCAGTGTGGACCACTACCTGATGAAGCTGCTCGAAGAGGAAAATGACCTTGCCCGGATTCTGGTGCACTACGAAATTAATGTTGTTCATTTTGTAAAGCGCATTCAGCACAGCATCGAACTGGATAAAAAAGGTCATCAGGGTAAACCGGTATTTTCGTCGGCTCTGGTGGGCTTGCTGGAGGATGCCTGGTTGATTGCATCGCTGGAGCTGGGCGCCGCTGAGGTTCGTAGTGGGCATTTGGTGATGGCCATTCTCGCTAATCAGCGCCGTCATGGTATGGCAAGCTACGTCGATGATCTTAGCAGTGTGCCGTATGATGACCTCAAAACACACTATCATACAGTGACCGAAGGGTCCTGCGAGATTAACCTGAGCACAAACAAAGGGTCGGTCGCATCTGCTGTGGCCGAAGCTGATCTGAGTGTGTTGGACAAATACTGCACCAATCTGACGGCCAAAGCCCGGGATGGCGAAATTGATCCGGTATTTTGTCGCGATGTTGAAATCCGACAGATGATCGATATTCTGGGCCGCCGTAGAAAGAATAATCCGATCTGTGTCGGTGATGCCGGGGTAGGCAAAAGTGCCGTGGTCGAGGGCCTGGCCCTGAAAATTGCGCAGGGTGAGGTGCCTGATGTGCTGGCTGGCGTAGAGCTCTACGGCCTTGATCTTGGCTTATTACAGGCGGGTGCCAGCGTTAAAGGGGAGTTTGAAAATCGTCTGAAAGGGGTGATTAACGCGATTAAATCATCGCCTAAACCGATCGTTCTGTTTATTGATGAAGCGCATACGCTTATCGGTGCCGGAGGCTCGGCTGGCAGTGGTGATGCCGCCAATCTGCTTAAACCTGCGCTGGCCCGTGGAGAGTTGCGCACAGTGGCCGCAACAACCTGGTCAGAATATAAAAAATATTTCGAAAAAGACCCCGCACTGGCGCGCCGCTTTCAGCTGGTTAAGCTGGATGAACCCACAGTCGAGCAGGCGGTGGTGATTATCCGCGGGCTGCGTCAGACCTATGAGGCGGCCCACGGTGTCTATGTCAGGGATGATGCGGTAGAAGCGGCGGCAAAACTGTCATCCCGGTATATCTCGGGTCGCCAGCTACCGGACAAAGCAGTGGACGTTCTCGATACCGCGGCGGCGCGGGTAAAGATCAGCATCACCGCCAAGCCGGATGCAATTGATGATCTGGAACGTGTGATTCAGACCCTGGAACGCGAGTTACACGCACTGTCCCGTGATATCTCCAGTGATGTGCTGGCAGATGAGGGACAAATCGATGCCTTAGCACTGCAGATCGATGCGCATCAGACCGAACTGGAGACTTTACTGCTGCAATGGCAATCCGAGCAGGAGCTGGTGAACACGATAGTACAGCTTCGTCAGACACTGGCTCAGCATCGGGAGCAGAGTGTTGACGCGGATCCGCAAGCCGAACAATCGTTACGCCAGGAAATCAGTGAAAAAGTCGCCGCACTGAGCGAGCTGCAACAGGATAATCCATTGATTCATTATGAGGTCTCGCCGGATGTTGTCGGCCGGGTTATTGCTGACTGGACCGGTATCCCACTGGGTAAGATGGTGCGTGATGAGGCCCAGAGTGTGTTGAGCTTTAATCAGCAGCTCCAGCAACGGATCAAAGGACAGAACCACGCCATTGATGCCATTGATCAGGGGGTTCGTGCAGCTAAAGCCGGGGTGAATAATCCGGAAACCCCGATGGGGGTATTTCTGTTTGTTGGCCCCAGCGGGGTCGGGAAAACAGAGGCGGCTATCGGGGTTGCCGATCAGCTATTTGGTGGAGATCGCTTCCTGACCTCAATTAACATGTCAGAGTTTCAGGAGAAGCATTCAGTCTCTCGTCTGATCGGTTCACCGCCTGGTTATGTTGGTTATGGTGAAGGTGGTTTACTGACTGAAGCGGTTCGGCAAAAGCCTTACTCAGTTGTCTTGCTGGATGAGGTAGAAAAAGCAGACCTCGAAGTGATGAACCTCTTCTATCAGGTATTCGATAAAGGGATGCTCTCCGATGGTGAAGGTCAACTGGTGAATTTTCGCAATACCATTGTGTTCCTCACCTCCAATCTGGCCACCGATATCATCACGGATCTGTGCGCCGATGGGCATCGTCCTTCAAAAGAGGAATTAATCGACGCAATTCGTCCTGTCCTCAGTGCCCACTTTAAGCCCGCGTTACTGGCGCGGATGCAGATTGTTCCATTCTACCCCATTGCCTCTGAGGTGATGGGTGATATCGTGCGCATCAAGCTGGATAAGCTGGTGCAACGTTTAGCCAGTAGTCAGAAGCTGGTATTGAATTACACAGATCAGGTGGTGGAGACCATCGCTCAACGCTGCACAGAGGTTGAGACCGGAGCCCGGAATATTGATCATATTCTTAACGGTACACTGCTGCCTCAGATTGCCACTGAAGTGCTGGAAAGGATGACGGAGGAGACCCGTTATACGCACCTTCTGCTCGATATCGATGCTGACGGCGGGTTCACGCTTAGCTTTGGTAATGAATATAACCCACCGGTTGCAGATGATGATTCTGACCTACTACTGGCGGAAGAGAGTGCAGAAACAGAAGTGCCTGTAAATGATTGAACAGAGTATTGAAGATTCCCTGCTGGCTCTGGAAGAGCTGGTGCAGATCAATCTCAGTATCACCCGGGAGAAGGATCTGCATCTGTTGCTGGACAAAATTCTCACGGCGGCTCGCAAACTGACCGCGGCTGAAGCCGGCTGCATCTATATTCTTGACCGGACAAAACGTTATCTGCATCCGGAAGTGGTTCAGGGCGATTATCTGCAAAGCAGTGCTGTGCCACTGCAAAAAGTCGATCTGCGACCGGATCGTCGACCCAATATGGAAGAGATTGCTGCTTATACGGCGCTGTCGGGGCAGATCGTCAATATCAGCGATGCCTACGCCTACAGCGGCTTTAACTTTGATGATCTGTATCACCGTGATCGTCTGAGTGGTATCCGCACCCGCTCGCTGATGGTGATCCCCCTGACCGACTATGAAGGGGTTAGTCTGGGGGTGATGCAACTGTTCAATCGCCGGGTCAGTGAGAAAGGGGATGTGGAAGCGTTTCCGGCAAAACTGGAAGCCTTTGTCCGGGCCTTTGCTGTACAGGCTGTAGTGGTCGCTGAAAACACCCGCTTACTGGCAGAGAACCGAAATCTGATCGTGCAGCTGGATGAAACCAACCAGGTGCTCCAGATTGAGAACGAAGAGCTGCGCAACCGAATGAGCGGTAAGCTGAAAGTCGATGAGATCGTCGGTCAGTCAGTGGCGATGCAGCAGGTATTCAGTCTGATTGAGAAAATTGCTGACTCCACCGCTACCGCCCTGATTCAGGGGGAAACCGGCACCGGAAAAGAGCTGATCGCCGCCTGCATCCACCGCAACGGCCCCCATCGTGATGGGCCGTTCATTGCGCAAAACTGTGCTGCGCTACCAGAAGAGCTGCTGGAAAGTGAGCTGTTTGGTTATCGTAAAGGCGCATTTAGTGGTGCAACCCAGAACAAAAAAGGGCTGATTGAAGCGGCAGAAGGGGGCACGCTGTTTCTCGATGAAATTGGCGATATGCCGCTTAAACTCCAGGCAAAACTGCTGCGGGTTCTGCAGGAAAGAGAGGTGCGGCCACTGGGGGCTCTGGAGAGTATTCCGGTGAATGTCCGCATTCTGGCGGCCACCCATCAGGATCTGCCTAAACTGATCGCTCAGGGAAGTTTTCGTGAAGACCTGTTCTACCGATTGAACGTTTTTCCCATAGCGTTGCCGGCACTGCGGGAAAGACGTGAAGATATTCCCGCACTGGTGCATCACTTTATCGGTCAGTTCAGCGGTCAGTATGGCAAAGCGATCAGCGGTATTAAGCCACAAGTGCTTGATCTGATTCAGAGTCTGCCCCTGCCAGGCAATATCCGAGAGTTGAGAAATATCATTGAACGGGCTGTGTTACTGGCCGATCAGGACGGAGTGATTGAACCGCAGCACATGCCTGGGTATGAAACCAGTAGTCTGCCGGTGACCCCGCTGGAACAGGAACTGGAAAACGGTGCCAGTCTGAAAGATATTATGGGCCGTCTGGAAGCTCGGGTGATCGCCCGCCATCTGCAACGTCATAATGGCAACCAGACCCGCACAGCCGATGCGCTAGGGGTATCCCGTCGCTCACTGGTGGAAAAACTGGGACGTTATGATCTGCGGGAACCATCCCGGTCATAGCATCACCACTGTCTGTCTCAGGGAGAGAAAATGCAGCAGGATATATTGACACTTCAGATTGAAAAAGGGGTCATGCGGATTATCATCGGTGTTGTATTGGTGATTTTTAGCGCACCTGCGGGGTTCCCTTTAAATTTAATTACACTGGTTGGCTTAGGACTGTGTGTTGGCAAAAGTGAGATCCTTATTAACCGGTCGGAGCGGCTGGTTAACCGGCGTTTCAGGGTATTTGGGCTGTCACTTTTCAAACGCAGTGATCCATTTCCCAATGTTGCAAAAATCAGAACCTATTGTGAGCAGAGAAAAAAACCAAACGACAGACGGGCTTATACCGTTTGTATAGTGGCGTTTATATCGGATGACGATCAGCACTATAGTCTTTATGAGAGTGCTGACCCGGTGGTGATTCGCCGACTGGCAGAGACCGCTGCGAAATTCTTTGATGTCAGCATCTATGATTCACTGGATGGGACGGAGCAACTCAGAACACCCGACTCGGTGGATAAGAAAATTTTTGCTGAATCGGCCCCCGATAAAATGAATACACAGGCGTACCGTGAGAAAACCTATCGGGGTTACGTTCGCAGCAGAGATCTTCTTGATGTCAGAGCCAGAGAGAAGCGTGTCTTAAAGCTACCGCTTCATCAGGGGTGGGGGACGGTATATATCTATTTGGGGCAGTTAATTTTTGTCAATCTCCTGTTAGGTCTTCTGTTTGTTGCAACCTGGTCTGAAAGTTTCGCCGTTGTCGATGCAATCGTTTCACTGTTTATTATTTTGTTCCTGCTGGATGCGATATCAGTGCGTCTCTTCCAACCGGAAATAACGATCTCTGGTAAGCAGCTCCGTTATCGCAGCAGTTATTTTTTAAGAGCCAACAAGGTCCCTGTTGCTGAGATTGAAGAGGCCTATATTGATAATGGAAATATCATTATCCGAACGGATAAAAAGACGTTAAGTATCGCTTACGCAGGCGATAATACAGACGATTTTTTTGCCCGTTTTCTCAGGATAATGCCTGGCAGCAAGGAGGCTGAACATGTTTAAAGTCTTTTTTGGCGTAGTCACAATTCTGCAGCTTGTATATTTTGTTTATGTTGGTGAAAAGATAGATTTTGTTCTGCAGGCTGAAGCTATCCAGGGACAGGTTGTGAATGTGGTTGACCAACAAACTAATACCTATAGCCCCAGAGTTGAATACCGGCCGCCGAATGGTGAGGTTTACTATGTCCCTTCGCACAGTTTTTTGTCAGGTCTGCAGGAACAAGCCGGGGAGTTTATTAAGGTTTACTATCTTCCGGACCAGCCGGCAGAGTCACTCGCCGCAAGCTATATGTGGTCACTTCCTGCGTTGCTGTTGCTGCTCCTGATTTTCATCTGGATTCCGGTTTTAGCCCTGGGGTTCTTTAAATGGCAAAGCGCAAAAATGCAACGGTATTTCGACGAAAATAGCGGTATGACAACAACCGAAGAGTTTGATACGCAAGCGATGTCTGAAGCTGAACGTAATGAGTTGTTTGAACAGCTACAGCTGCCAGAAGATATGCGGGATAGCTTTGTAAACCGCGGGGGACATATCTCTGTTACGCGGTCTGAAGCAGACATTTAACGGTTAACTATCACTAGGTGGCACAGCACTTGCTGTAAAGTCGGGTGGTTGTCACAAAGGTCTGGCGTTCGGCAGGCTCAATAAAAGAGAACACAGCAAAGGATTGAGTTATGGTGTTTTTAAAGGCGAACGAAGAGCGCTTTTTCTTTCAGCTACAGGATACAGACGATTCAGAACAGTTCAGTCTGGTGCGGCTTAACGGCGCAGAGGAGATCTCGGCGCTGTTTGAGTTTGCCATCGAAGTGGTCTCAGATGATGGCGATATCGATTTCGCTACCCTGATTGGCCAGCCAGCATTCGTTACCCTGTTGGATCAGACCGATGGTAGTGAAGAGCTCACCCGCTATATTCACGGCATGGTCTCTGAAGTGAGCCTCGGTGATCAGGGGGTTAACCAGAGCACCTACCATATCCGCCTGGTGCCTAAAATCTGGGCACTGCAGCACCGGCAGAACAGCCGGATCTTCCAGTTCCAGAATGTGCAAACCATCATCCAGATCATTCTGACGGATGCCGGGCTGAACACCGATGAGTTCCGTTTTGATCTGCTCAAAAGCTATCCCGATTATGACTACTGCGTGCAGTACCGGGAAACTGAGCTGGACTTTATTCAGCGACTGCTGGCTGAAGAGGGGATACATTATTACTTCGAACATAGCGACGAAGGCCATGTGCTGGTGTTCAGCGATACCTCCGGCTCTAACCCCGCCATCAGCGGTGATCCGCTACTGGACTGTTTTCACGACAGTCAGGGGGCGGTGCGTGAACAGCATATCTTCAGCTTCAGTTACAGCGAATCGATTGTTCCGGGAAAAGTGACCCTGCGGGATTTTGATTTTAAAAAGCCCAACCTCAAACTGGAATCCGCGAAATCGGGCGAGCTGGATGTGCCGCTGGAGATCTATGACCACCCGGGCCGTTTTATCGATTCAGGCCGGGGCAATAATAACGCCCTGATCCGGTTGGAATCTCTCAACCGTTACCGTCAAATGGCTAAGGGCAGCAGCGATGTTAACCGGATGACCCCGGGTTACAGTTTTGAACTCACCGGGCACGATCGGGATGCACTCAATAGTGAGTATTTGATTGCGCGGGTTGAGCATGAATGTTCTCAGCCTCAGGTGCTGGAAGTGGGAGCCTCGACCGAGGGCAGCCAGTATAGTAATAGCTATCTCTGTGTTCCCTTCGAGGTGCCATTCCGTCCAACGACGGAAGTAAAGTCTCCCCATGTGGAAGGCACCCAGACCGCGACGGTCACTGGTCCCGAGGGCGAAGAGATCTACACCGATGAGCATGGCCGCATTAAGGTTCAGTTCCACTGGGATCGCGAAGGCCAGGGTAATGAGACCAGCTCCTGCTGGATCCGGGTGAGTCAGTCCCATGCCGGTGGTAGCTTTGGTGGCATGTTTATTCCCCGTATCGGCGAAGAGGTGATTGTTGATTTCCTCGAAGGCGACCCGGATAAACCGCTGGTGATTGGTCGGGTGTATCACGGCCTTAACCGTCCGCCGTACAAACTGCCGGAACATAAAACCCGCAGCACCATTAAGACCAACTCCAGCAAAGGCGGCGATGGTTTTAATGAGATCCGCTTTGAAGATAAAAAGGGTGAAGAGCAGGTCTTCTATCACGCTGAAAAAGATGTTGATCAGCGAACCAAAAACGATCACCGCAGCTGGCTGGGTAATGACCGGCATAAAATTGTCGAAGGCAAAGTTTATAGCGAATATCGCAGCGATGAGCACCACCTGACACAGGGCGATCAGTTTCAGCAGGTCAATCAAAACCAGCACATCACTATAGATCAGAACCTGCAGCTCTCTGTAGGGCAAAAAAGCCATCTCTATGCCGGGCAGCAGATCCACCAGAAAGCCGGACAGAAAATCTATATTACCGCAGGCACTGAGATTGTCCTGAAAGCAGGCAGCGGTATGGTCAAGCTGGATCCTTCCGGGGTCACCATTACCGGTGCCAGCATTAAACTGAACTCCGGTGGCGGCGGCGGAAGTGCGGCAAAAGCATCACCGACCCCGCCAACGCCGCCGGTTGAAGCGCAATCGGATGTCGCCGGATTTGTTTCAGAAGCAAAACAACCGGAACCTGAATGGTCACCTTTACCGGCGTTTAAATATCAGGATATGGCTAAAAGCGGCGAAACTGTTGTGCATGAGTGTTGCAGTGAAAGCGGTGACAGTTGCCCTATCCATGGAAATAAAGGGGCATGAGACAACTTATGGACAGCAGTCAGCTCAGCTATTTTATTATTGATAAGGCTCAGCAACCGGATATCGGTGTGCACTGGTATCAGCATGATACTTTTAATGAAGGTGTTCATTTCATGCTGTTTAGTGGCACGAAATACGCGCAACTGGAAGATGTTGGCCCACAACTGTTTGCTATTGATCAGGACCACCCGGTCTGTCAGGTGATGGAAAAGCTGATGGAGACCTCTCCTATTGGCTGTCGGTTTAGCAGTCATCTGTCCATCGATGAGGTGATCGCACGATGCCGCTGGATGTTGCAGATAGAAACAGATTTTGGTCCCGCTCTAAACCGCTTTTATGAACCCCGGGCGATGCTGGCGACATGGGAAGTATTGGGCGATGAACGCTGGTGGCACTATTGGCAGATAGCACAAGAGGTGAGTTGGTTTGATGAAGAGTGGCATCAACTTAAACGACCTGAAGCTCTGCCGGTTTGTGTTGAGCCGCCCGAGAAACCATTTGTGATTCTTCAACAACAGTTCGATGAGATTGATCAGCACCGGGCGGGCCGCTTTGTCAGCAAAATGACCGCTTATTATCAGAGTCACCTGCCCGAAGGGGTTGATCCCGAGCCCTGGGTCGCAGGTGTTCTGGAGGTTGCCAGGGAGCATGAGATGGCAACCCGCGAACTGCAGGAAGCCTGGCTGCGCACCGCCATAACGGAAGGGGAACATTTTATGCGGCGGCCTGATATTGCCGAAGTACTGGCTCATACCGAGTATATCCCCAGCCAGCGTTGGCAGCATGTACAGCAGCTATTGTCGGGTTTACCCGGTTCTGTTACCTGACACGCAGCTTGAATAGATTGATTCGTAACCTATAACAGTGATAACCCGTTACAACAGGGAATGTTATGTCTGATTATATAATCCGTTCAGGCGATACCTTAAGCCAGATAGCGGCCCGTAATAAAGTAAGCCTGAGTCAGCTACTCGACCTCAATCCGGAATATCGGCACAACCCTGATCTTATCTATCCGGGGCAAAGCATCAGGCTGTCACAACAGAGTCAGACTGCAGTGGCAGTTGATGATAAAAATATGAGCAGCAGTGAAAAAGCAGCAGAGGAGCTGCCGCCAGCTCAATGCCAGGGAGATAAAACAAACGATCAGACGACCAAAAAAGGTTCGTGTCAGGAGAAAGTTTCAGATCTGGTACATCTTACAGGAGAGGGTGATACTTTCTACGCACTTTCGCCAGAGGCGTTGACTGAATTGAATACGGAGATCGATTTTGTTGAGAATCTGATGGCGGACTATCGAAGCATTGTTTCAGACAGTGCAGACACCGCGAGTCAGACGCTTCAGGGGCATGACCAGGTAGCTGAAGCAAAGAAAGCCTGGTTGGAAAAAGCCCGGGATAACGGTCTGATGTGTACATCAGAGGCGTTAAATACGGTGTCACCTGAGGACATTGCTAAGACCAGTGCAGAAGATAAAGCCGGCTTAATAGCGCAACTAAAAAAAGAACGGGAGGCTGTTGAGAGATTTAGCCCTGGATTGTTGGACAGCAATAACTGGGAGGATAACTGTGCAAAGCTTCGGGCTGCACGGCTTAAGATCATTGATCAGGAACTGGCATTACTGAATGGTACAGATCCCGCTGCAGCCAAAACAGCTGGTGATACCAAAACCAATGCCCAGTTTATGTCTAAAAAATATGATCTGGCCGAATCAAAAGGTAAGTATCAGCATAAAGCTTCTATTCAAACTACTAAAACTGGTTTTCTGATTCAGGAAGTTACTCTGCTGAGTAAACCGGATAAGTTTTACTATGTACGAAGTGCTTTTGCTGCTGATGTAGTCGAAAAACGTTGGGCTGCCGGACGATTAAAGCTTTCGGTTAATGTAAAAAAACAACTGGCTTCCGATTCCAAAATTCCAGCTGAGAAGAAAGCCAAAGCCCTGCTTGACGATATTAAAACAGGGATTAAAGACGACTGGGATAAGTCTGCGCTGGAAACACTTGAAGCTAAATTCTGGGAATGGAAAGCGCCGGATGATTGCCTGTTCAACTCCTGGCATACGGAGTTATTAAATTATGACTCTTCTGCGGGTAAAAATCCCGGTGATACCGTGATGGCGGTGACAGCAGAGGCCCATGCACTGCGTTTTGCTGCCGCGGCAAGTGCCTCCGTTTCAGGCTTTAATCCTAAAAAGCTCCAGATGAATATGGGCGCCAAATTTGAGACGGCTGTTTCATTGGTTGAGGGCTCAGTAGGGGCAAATATCTATCTGCCAAATGATGGGGGTTATAACTGTATTATCAGTTATAACAACGCCAGCGGTGAAGAGGTGCTGCATGAGTTCGGGGCTTTCCGGCTGAAGGGGGCTGTAACCCTCTCGTGCTTTGCTGGTGCAAGAGTCAGTGCTAACGGTGAAGTTAAGCTGGATGCCTCAGGCCTGAAAAAGAAAGAGGTGAGTTCTGGCGCCAGTGCCCTGATGTCGCCGTCCGTCCATGTTGAGAGCACCCCGCAGCAGGGCGTTACTCTGAAAGGGGAGGCGTTTGCCGGGGTTGATGCGGGAGGTAGTGTCACCGGAGAGCTTGAATGGGAATCCCCACGGGAGCGGAAAAAATGGAAGCAACTGGTTGAGGTTAAGACGGAGGGTGCAGTCTCGTTTGGTATAGGAGCGTCGGGTAGTTTTCATATTCGATTAGCTAGAGGAAAGTTTGAATTACATGTTCAGGGACAGCTGGTTTTTGGCCCCGGTGCGGGTGGGGGCTTCGGCACAACAGTTGATGTTATGAATCTGGCAGAGCTATTTGAGGTGGTTCTGGAAGTGCTGGCCGAAGTGGATTACCGATATATCAATATTATTTCTGAGGATGCATTTAAATATATGGCGATGGGGTTGTTCCGAATGACCCTGGGCGCTGGGCTTGAAGTTTTTGAGGAATTTAAGGACGGGGTGGACGAATTTAAACGTTGGATGGTTAAGCGTAAAGCTGATGAAAAAGAAGCCTTGTCACTGGCCCGCCAAATCAATTTTGGTTTGAAAGTGTTTGATCTGGCCAGACTGCCGCCGCAGACCTCGGGCCCGATTCTATATACATTGGCCAAAAACTGGTCAGTAATTCCAAATCCAATGATCGAGCCTCAGGAGTCCGCTATCGTCAAGGTTTTAAAGCCGATCAGTTCATGGCGACAGTTTATCGAGATACTGGAGCATATGAGCAAAGATGGTGAAAAAGTCGATAGCTTTGCCAGTCTGGAGAAGTTAAACAGTATTCTCGACTGGGGACAGCAGGATCAGTTTAATGAGTGGATTAATAAACTGCAGCATCGGCAACCTGGTGATGGAAAACAGTTTAATGGGCAGGATAAACCCTTTGATCCGGTGACTGGCGGGCTTAAAGTTGCAATTGAAAAGCGTAACAAGATTGCTAGTTCTGGCCAGTTGATGTGCTGGAATGGTGACGATCTTAGTCCTCCAGGGGGAGGGATGTACGCATAGTTATTAACTAAAAAGGGTCATATGACCCTTATTAGTTAATCGGTTTTACATCTTGTATAGCACAACGAAAACCATAAGTAACATAATGGTGCTTCATTATCGGTTTTTGAGTAGCTCTTCGCATCACTACATCTTCATCCCAACTGGTAGATCCTCCTCTTAAAACCTTTAAAATTTGAGGAGGATCATTATGTATAGAGGCTTTGACTGGTCCTGCGGGACCTTGCGGGTTGTGCTCCGGGCTATGTTTATAATAATCAGGATCAAACCAGTCATTGACCCACTCAACAGCATTACTCTGAAGATGATAAAAGCCTAGCGGGCTGGGTGGAAAACTATCTATGGGATGCAGGTCATCTTTTGGCAGGTTAATATCGCCTTTGAGAGTGCCATCATTGGTAGCGTAATAGATATATTTCCCACGATCTCTTGCCGCGTATTCCCATTGCGCTTCTGTTGGCAGATCAAACTTCTTTTCGGTTAGCTGACCGATCCAGAGGCAGTAGTCTTTGGCTTCCTGCCATTTTTGCGTTCCTGTTGGATTTGTTGGTGTAAACCACCAATGATGTGGTTGTTCTTTCCTGAACTCGGGCTCGGGGAGTGGTTGATGATGGGCTAACTTAAAATGCTCGAACTCATAAACCGATGTTTCATATTTCGACATCGAGAAACTGTCCAGTGTGACTTTATGTACTGGCCGGTCGTAGGGGTTGATGGTTGAGTTACAGATATCATTCGGGTTATACACCGGTCTGTCGAGGTATGAGTTACAGGGCATGCCAAAGTCCCCCATATCGAAGCTACCGCCTTCAACAAAGATCTGATTCTCGATCGATTTGACTGCTATCTCGGCGACCTGCTGTTTCAGCTCATCACTGATATCAGGGTGCAGGCGCTCAACATTGGCAATAATCTGTTTGATTTTATCGGGGCTGACAACCTCAGACTGAATCTCCAGCGCTTCACTCTGCGAGCAGGCCGTTGTTAGCAATAGAGAGGTCGCCATTGATGCAAAAAAGAGGGATTTGGTAAGCCGGTTATTCATCCATGAATCTCTTAAATAGATAACTAATATGATAGTTGCATACTATCTGATTTTACTTGGTTTTATAACCTCAAAAAGGGGGATGTATAAACAGAAATTACAGATTTAAACCGATCAGTTCATGGCGACAGTTTATCGAGCTACTGGAGCATATGAGTGAAGATGGTGTATAAGTCGACAGTTTTACCAGCCTGGAAAAGCTGAATAGTATTCTCGACTGGGGACAGCAGGATCAGTTTAATGAGTGGATTAATAAACTGCAGCATCGGCAACCTGGTGATGGAAAACAGTTTAATGGGCAGGATAAACCCTTTGATCCGGTGACTGGCGGGCTTAAAGTTGCAATTGAAAAGCGTAACAATATTGCTAGTTCTGGCCAGTTGATGTGCTGGAATGGTGATGACCTGAGTCCTCCAGGGGGAGGGATGTACGCATAGTTATTAACTAAAAAGGGTCGTATGACCCCTTTCAGTTAATCGTGTTAGTCTCTTGTACAGCACAGCGAAAACCGTATTTAGGAGCATGTACTTGCAGATCAGGCTTTTCAGTTGCTCGACGCATGACCACATTTGGACTCCAGCTAGTCGATCCGCCTCGTAGTACTTTATATTGATTCGGTGATCTATGTTTGATTGAAACTGTTATAGGTTTTTCAGGCCCTTGTGGATTGTGTTCCGGGCTGTGTTTATAGTAGTCGGGATCAAACCAGTCATTGACCCACTCAACAGCATTACTCTGAAGATGATAAAAGCCTAGCGGGCTGGGTGGAAAACTATCAACAGGTAATAACTCTACTTTTTGAAAGGCAGTTCTTGGGAAGTTTTGATTATCTTTCAGGGTGCCATCATTAGTGGCGTAATAGATATATTTCCCACGATCTCTTGCCGCGTATTCCCATTGTGCTTCTGTTGGCAGATCAAACTTCTTTTCGGTTAGCTGACCAATCCAGAGACAGTAATCTTTAGCCTCCTGCCATTTCTGGGTGCCGGTTGGACTATCAGGCTTAAACATCCAGTGGTCAGGTTCATCTTTCCTGAACTCGGGCTCGGGGAGTGGTTGATGATGGGCTAACTTAAAATGCTCGAACTCATAAACCGACGTTTCATATTTCGACATCGAGAAACTGTCCAGTGCGACTTTATGTACTGGCCGGTCGTAGGGGTTGATCGTTGAGTTACAGATATCATTTGGGTCATACACCGGCCTGTCACGGTAAGCGTTACAGGGCATGCCGAAGTCCCCCATATCGAAGCTGCCGCCCTCAACAAAGATCTGGTTCTCGATCGATTTGACTGCGATCTCGGCGACCTGCTGTTTCAGCTCATCACTGATATCAGGGTGCAGGCGCTCAACATTGGCAATAATCTGGTTGATTTTATCGGGGCTGACAACCTCAGACTGAATCTCCAGTGCTTCACTCTGCGAGCAGGCCATTGTTAGCAATAGAGAGGTCGCCATTGAGGCAAGAAAGAGGGATTTAACAAGCAGATTATTCATCCATGAATCTCTTAAATAGATAGCTACTATACGTTATATCAACTGATGATCTGGAGACAGGTTTTCCTTAGTTGATGATCGGGTATGCTACCTGCCCAATTATTTTTTGTATATTCAGAGACGAGATATTGGCATAGTTATTTCATGTATATCCGCGCACAGGGATGGTTTAGTGCTTATCTACTGAAGACTTTAACAACAAGGATGGTTGTATGACAGACACATATACCGAAGCGGTTGCCGAAAGGGAAAATATATCAGACAGTGATGTTTGTAGCCGGGGTTTAAGGTTGCTGGCTAAATTACTCGATTATCTGTTCTTATCAGTGATTGTCTTGATGGCAATCTGGCTATTCTATTTTGGTGAGATGTTATTCAGCGAAGCCGCATCGGATGCCGACAATTGGATTGGAAGTATAATAGCTCTGATAGCAAACCTGATTTTTGATGTGCAGTCCGTATATCTTGTCCTGATCTTCAGTTTTTTTGGTTTTTTGCTGCTCAATATCTATCTGTTGCTGAAGTCTGGTCAGACGGTAGGCAAAAAGATTGTAGGTATCAGAGTTGTAACAGTGGAGTCGCAGGCAGTTCCATCATTTGAAAGCATCTATATAGCCCGCTACCTACCGTTTTTTCTTGTCTACATATTACCTTTTGTGGGCCCCATTTTTTCGCTGATTGATGTTCTGTTCATCTTTCGCCGTGATCGTCGTTGCCTGCATGACCTGCTTGCGAAGACCCTGGTTGTGCGATGCTAGTTATAAACAGGGGTGATTCTTAAAGTTTCAGTGAGTGATGTTGAGCCATTTTATGCGCATCAGGTGATGCGTTGCGTATTTTAGTGATCAGTTTGTTCAGGGGTCGATAATGATTGGTAAGTTTTTTTTAGCCTTTGGTTTGTTTCTTTTATACATGGTGCTGTTAGGCGCTGTGGGTATAGCGATTGTTGAAGGGGGAGGAAGTAAAGGCGCTCTGGTGAGCTTTCTGTTAGCGGGTATCGTCGGAATGGTGCCGGTGATGATGTTGATTGGCCGTAAAGTGATGGCGTCTAAAGCGGATCCCTCAGTGGAGCCTGTCACTCCTTATGAACTGATTGAACGGTTACGAGCATTAAAGGTGCAGGGAAGCTCTTTTGAGCTGCTTGAGAAGGATGATCTGATTATTATCGCGCCGCCTCTGCTGACAACCGAGTTAACGTTGGGGATGCAACATGCGACGGTTGAACAGACTTTTTTTGTTAAGATCTGGCTGGATGAGAAGCAGCATCATGTCAGCTTGAAAGATGTTGTGACCACGCGTACAGAGAGGCGAGGGGCGGGCGAGTATTACTTCCAGATTCGGGGACAGTCCGGTTTTGTTACCTGCAGCACTTTAGTGTTGGATGATGGTGGTAATGTGGTTAAGCTGGGGAATGGAACGTTGCATAACGCTTTGATCAAGCTGTTTAATGAATCAGGCTGGGATGTTAGTTTCAAAATCATTTAATATGATTCAGTATTGGGTTACATCGATTAACAAGGAGAGTTTGAAATGCCAAAAGCGGCACGTTTAGGTGATATTGGGTCGGGCCATGGGTGTTTTCCGCCAACGCCCATAGTTTCAGGTAGTGGTGATGTGATTATTGATGGCATCCCGGCGGCCCGGGTAGGCGACCCTCTTGCACCTCACGGCTGCAGCAAGTGTCCACCCCATGGGCGGGCGATTGCGGCAGGCTCTTCCTCCGTGATGATCAATGGCAGGCCTGCTGCCCGGGTGGGTGATTCGATTAGCTGTGGTGGTTCTGTGGCGGCGGGTTCTGGCAGTGTCTCAATCGGCTGATTGAGTGTCGGGTGGCTTGATATCCTGAACGGTTAAACAAGCCACTTACACGATTGTTTACAAAAGCTCTTTCTTCTCGCGTATCCAGGGAGTCTCGCCGGTCTGATCTTTAATTGCTTCTGACAGTGCGATGGCATCGAAGTACTCAACCGGTTGCGCTGTGACGACGTTAAACCACTGAGTGAATTTCCCCTGGGTTCTGATAATCCGGGTTGCGATATCCGGATAGCCTTGCTGCCATCGGTTGGCGTCTTTTTTATTCTGAAAGGCTGCCAGTTGTAGCAGGTAATAAGTTTCGGGCTCCAGCGCCGGATTGTTAAAAGTGGTCTGTATTGTTGGTGTGTGATGACGTATCGCCTCTACCGGTTTTGTCTGTTTTTGCGGGTTAGCCGACCTCTTCTTTTTTAAGTGTTCCGCAGCGAGGTAATGCTGTTGGGCCTGAACCGTTTTTTTCTGTGGAGTCTGCTTCGGGGGATCCGGCGGCAAAGTGGCTACCCGGGTGGGAACCGGTCGCTGAAGTGACTCTGCAGGTTGTTTTGGCGGCGAAGTGTCCGCGTGAACAGCGGGCTCTGGTGCAGTAAATGCCAGCGCCGGATCTTTCAGCGTGGTTCTGAATCGTCGGATGGTTTCGCTGTCAGATGCGTTGCAGTGCCAGTAACGTTCGGCAGGTTGTTTGCGCTGATAACACTGGATAAACCAGGCACCGAGCTGCTGCTCATGATAGTAGTAGTTATCGGGTCGTATCTCCACATTGTAGGTGGACGACGGTAAACGGGGCACACGCTCCGAGGCGCTGCCTGTAACCGTAATTGTCATGGCGGCGATAAGTGTCGCTATCGGGTAAACCTTGTCCATGGCAGAAATCCTTATTTTTCTCTGTGGCCATTGCTGATAAAGCAAAAATCAAGCCATGCTTTAGTTGCCTGTTCTCAGGCTCAATGGCGGGCAAATCCAGGTTATTGATGATTTGTTGCGCATATTTTTTCTCACTTTTTAAGGTTGTAGCGCAGCCCTTTGTTTTACGCGCTGGCTGCAGTAAACTCCGTCAATCAAAAGGATGGTCACGTTTAGGGAGTAAGAGAGATGCAGGGAGCTATGACGCCTATCAAAGAGATTCAGCTTGAGCAGATGACTCAGCTGCGGGAACGGTCGAAGACGGTTTCCGTTATTCTTAATAAAGAACTTCAGTCCTATCTGAAAACCATCACTCCGTTGTTCTCCCCCCGTAAGGTGTTAGGGGAGTATATGCAGAGTGCTTCCCGCGACAAGGTTGTCGGTGCAGAGAAGAACTATTCCATTATTTTAGAAAATTACAAAGCGGTTTTACGGGATGCCTTTGGCTATAACGCCAAGCTTTCCTCTCCGGTGTCTGCTATTCAGAATGAGCTGGTTGCTGAGCCCTGGGTTTATAGTGATGACCTGGATGGTACTGTTCTGAGTTTTAGTTCGCCGGTTCGCTGGGTGCTCAGCTATGACTGCAGTTATGACCTGCCCAGGCTGATCGCAGAAAAACTTAAAGGTGAACAGCCCCATTACGATTCTATTACCCCGTTTGTGCTGAACGCGCTGGTGATCTGGCTGTTGCTGGAAAACAGTCCCGGACTGGTGCGCTTACTGGAAGGCTTAGGTTATACCGTGTCAATTGAGAGGCAGCCTGAAATTGCGGGTACGCTTCCTTTTGTTGTGCTGACATCCCGGGTGGCTGCATTCCGGCCTCAGAATGAACTGGTGCGAATGGTGTCACAGTTCTCTGGAAGTACAGGCTTTGAAGAGATTATCGATGTTGATCAGATCGACGCCATTGAAAATCCGCTGCAGGTTAAATTGCAGTCTCTGTTGAATGGTCAGGCTTGAGCGAGTCTGCGCAGTCGTTGTTGATTGCGCATTTTATTGCCCATCCTGATTCATTAGATATCCTGGGATTTTGAACGGTATTTTTATAACATATTGATTTTTAATTATTTTTTAGGATTGGCCTGATGCGTGCTATGAAACAGGGAGGCTAACATCACTATCTAAGGAGAGAAAAATGCCAACACCAGGTTATATGTCCATTCAGGGCGAAACTCAGGGTAATATCACCGAAGGCGCTAACAGCATGGAGTCTATGGGGAATCGTTACCAGGAAGGTCATGAGAACGAAATTACCGTTCAGGGCTTTTCCCATCAGATCATGATTCCTCGTGATCCACAGAGTGGTCAGCCAAGTGGTCAGCGTGTACATGATGCGCTGGTTATTTCCAAAATCTATGACAAGTCTTCTCCAAAACTGTTTGAAGCACTGACCAGTGGCGAGCGTTTGCCACGTATTGAGCTGAAATGGTTCCGTACTTCTATGACCGGTCAGCAGGAACATTACTTCACTCATGTTCTGGAAGATGCCATGATCGTAGATATTAAGGCGCATATGCCAAACTGTCAGGATCCTGCGATGGAACACTTCACCCACATGGAAGATGTTTCCTTCACGTATCGTAAAATTAGCTGGACACATGAAGTTGCCGGAACCTCAGGTTCTGATGACTGGCGTGTACCTAAAGCCTGATTTTAAACAATCGGTTTTAACAGATAACCGGCCATCAGGCCGGTTTTTTTATATCAATTGATCTGCAACCATTGCAATAAACCGTGCCTTTGAGGTTTAATTTAGCCTCTTTGAAAGGGAGTTTATTATGTTCCAGGGATTCGTGGAGCGATATTGGCGGCAATTTATAATGCTGTTTATCGCAAGCTCAATTATAAGTGGCTGCTCAACCGTCTCAGATATGCTTTCTGAAGATGAACCGCCACCCCCGCCCCCAGAGCTTGTTGTTTCTGTTATTGCGGATTCCGGTGTTAATCAGGATCTCGATGGACGTCCCTCTCCTACAGTCGTTCGCATCTATCAGTTAGAAGATGATGCTCTGTTTAAAGAGAGTGATTTCTTTGCCCTCTATGATAGTGACAGCACCATGTTATCCGGAGATCTGCTGTTGCGTGATGAGCTGATCGTTAACCCGGGCGGTTCAGCAATCAAGAAAACCCTGTTGGATGAAGATACCGAGTTTGTGGGCGTGCTGGCCGCTTTTCAGAATACTGATAATGGTGTTATGAAAAAGGTGGTTGCCGTGAATGCAGAAAAGGATCAGTCGGTTCAGGTCAGGCTTAAGGATAATCAATTGACACTTGATCTGCTGGACTGAAGCATGCGTTTTGTCGTGACAATATAATAGCTGATTTTGGATTTTGAAGTGGAGTCACGGAGTGACCAATAAAGTAATCTGGCATGAAGGCATGTTTCTTCGGCCACAGCACTTTCAACAACATGACCAGTATTTGTTGAAAGAGATCAATAACCGTATCCGCACGGTTTCCTGTTTTAACTGGGGGTTTTCCCGCCTCAAAGTAAACGCTGCCAATCTGAAAACTGGTGAGGTCTCTCTGGATGACTGCGCCGGCTGTTTTGCCGATGGCACCAGCTTTGATCTGCACACTGCTGATGCGCCCCCCTTGCCGATACTGGTTAATGAGTCGGTGTCTGATGCGATTATCTATCTGGCTATTCCACTGCAGCAACCTGGTGTGACAGAGGTGGGTAGCAACGATAACCGCAATAGCCTGGTGCGTTATCTGCCTAAATCTGTCGAAGTATCCGATCTTGCTTCAGCTGAAAATGAGCGAACCAGTATTCAGGTGGGTGAGCTGCGTTTACGGTTATTTGTTGAAGATGCCCGGCAGAACTCAGAGAACCGGGTTCCTGATGGTTATACCCGATTAGCGGTCGCGCATATTGAAGAGGTGAAAGGGGGGCAGATACGTTTACGGCAGCAATTTATTCCGCCGCTGCTGGATATCGGTGCTTCGGATCTGTTACAGAACTTTCTGACCGAGCTGCAATCGATGTTAACGACCCGGGCCCGCGAACTGGCAGCACGGGTAAGCAGTTCGGGTGGCAAAGGTGGTGTCGCTGAAGTCACTGACTTTATGCTGCTTCAGTTGCTGAATCGTTTTGACCCGGTATTGTCCTTGTATCGTCAGGTTCCGGAGATGTCACCACTGGAACTGTACGAACGGTTGCTGCTGCTGGCCGGCGAACTGGCAACCTTTATGAAACCGGAAAAACGGCCACCCGAATTTGCGGAATATCAGCAGGATAATCTGATAACAACGTTTCTGCCGTTGCTGGAAGAGCTGAAAGGTTGCTTTGGTACGGTGCTTGAACAGATTGCTGAAGCTATCCCGCTCTCGCCTGAACAATACGGAATACGGGCTGCCAGAATACGGGATCGTGTACTGCTGAAAAGCGCTGATTTTATCTTTGCAGTCAGCGCTCAGGTTGCCCAGGAAAAACTTCGTACTCAGTTTCCACAGCAGATCAAGATAGGTCCGGTTGAGCGCATCAGAGAGTTGATTACCAGCGCTCTGCCGGGGATTCCGATCGCGCCGTTGCCCGTCGCGCCCCGGGAAATACCCTACCATGCAGGGTTTACCTATTTTCAACTTGATACCAGCCATGAGATCTGGAAAGAGCTGGATAAATCCGGCGGTATAGCTTTCCATATCGGAGGCGAGTTCCCAGGACTTGAATGTCAGTTCTGGGCCATTAAACGTAGATAAATAGTTGTTATCATGGACGATCAGACAGTAATACGCCCGATGCCGGGAGGCCGGAAACCCCGTAACACAGCAACCCCAGAGCGGCGACCTGCGGAACAGCTTCCCCGGACTGATAATGTGCAACACGGCCAGCCCTGGCGTCAGTCTCCAGTGCCAGAACCGGATTATGCGCATTCGGGGGCTGGGGCAGTTGCTCAGGGAGCGACCTCTCAGGGAGAGAATCCGCTGCTGCAACTGGTCACGCCCTTGCTCTCTTTTCTGGGGAAGATTCAGAATACCGTTGAATGCCCTGATCTGGAGGAGTTTCACCGTTATGCACTGGATCAGATTCAATTGTATGAATCCCAGGGCTGGGGTGTTCCCGGTGGCCGTGAGAACAGTGAATATATCAGTTATCCCCTGTGTGCCCTGATCGATGAGATTGTACTGAATACCCCCTGGGGCAGTAACAGTCGCTGGGGGAGTGAGAGTTTGCTGATTACCCGCCATCAGGAAGCCTGGGGAGGCGAGCGCTTCTTTAATTTCCTCAATGAACTGATGAAACGTCCGGCGAGTAATCTTGAACTGCTGGAGTTCTATTTCGCCTGTCTGTCGCTGGGGTTTGAAGGTAAATACCGGCGCATGGCGAATGGGCGGCGGGAACTGGATCGCCTGCGCAGCGAGCTTTATATCCTGATCAGCCGGCACCGGAATTATGAACCAGAAGGCCTCTCACCCCACTGGGAGGGGGTCTCGGATCGGCGTATCGGTATCGCCCGATATTTACCATTCTGGGTGATCTGGGCATTTAGTCTGTTTCTGCTTATGGCTGCCTTTCTGGGCTTTATCTGGAAGATAACCCAGGAATCTGATCAGGTCATGCAGCAGTTTGCAGGCATCAGTAATACGGCAGCCATTGAAGTGACCCCGGTGAATATTGATCGACTTGTCGCGCCGCTGTATTCAGTTGCAGAGCCCGATCTGGTGCCTGAACAGCTTGATTATTTTGCACTGCTTGAACCTGAGCTGGTGGAAGAGATCGCCGCCGGAACGGTGGAACTGATCGATGAAGATAATCAGGTCAGACTCCGGTTGCGCCATGCAAGACTGTTCCCCTCGGGGCAGGCTGATCTGTCTCACGAGTTTGTTCCTCTGGTTGAGAGAATTGGCACCCAGCTTAAAGGTGTGGGTAAGCCCATCATCGTCGAAGGGCACTCAGATAATGTACCGATTTTCTCGACCCGCTATCCCTCTAACTGGGCACTGTCACAGGCCCGGGCCAAATCCGTTGCTGAAGTGTTGCTGAGTCAGCTGGAAGAGGGGATTGTGATGCGGGTTGAGGGTAAAGCATCCAGTGCTCCGCTGGTTGAAAATAACTCAAATCTGAATCGGGCACTGAACCGCAGGGTAGAGATTCTGCTGCGTAAATAGTGTTGCCTTAATGACGGGCATGTTTTGTACAGGGATTGACGGGAAGACACGTGAAAAAGTTAATCAGGATTATCACCAATCGATGGTTTATTCAGAGTCTCGGGATTATCTGTCTCGCACTGCTGATCTGGTTCATCGGGCCATTATTTGCCATTGCAGAGCATTATTTCCTCGCCAGTGAGTTTTCCCGGCTGCTGGCGATAGTGATTGTTGTTTTGTGCTGGGTTGCCATATCGGTACTGCTGTTCTGGCGCCAAATGAAAAAAAATGAACAGCTGCTGGATGATCTTGGCAGTGAGCAGCTGGATCAGGCTTCAATGGCTGAAAGTGCCCGGGAGGATGAGCAGGCGATTATCAGTGACCGGTTTGATGAAGCCCTGCAGATCCTGCGCAACAGTAAGGGGGCGGGTAAAGCCGCCAATCTGTATGAGCTGCCCTGGTATATTATTATTGGCCCACCGGGGTCGGGTAAGACCACAGCACTGATCAACTCAGGGCTCAATTTTCCCCTGGCGGACCGCATGGGCAGTGAAGCGATTCAGGGGATTGGCGGAACCCGTCACTGTGACTGGTGGTTCACTGACGAGGCCGTGATGATCGATACGGCTGGCCGCTTTACCACCCAGGACAGCCATGAATCTGTCGACAAAGCCGCCTGGCAGCAGTTTATGGATCTGTTGAAAAAGAATCGTCCGCAGCAGCCGGTGAATGGTGTGCTGGTGACGATGAGTGTTGCTGATCTGATGCAACAGTCTGAGGATGAAAGGGCGTTATATGCACAGACAATACGGCGTCGTATCGAAGAGTTGAATGAGCATCTTGGGATCTCAGCGCCGGTCTATTTTACCTTTACTAAGTGTGATCTGATCTCCGGTTTCAGTGAGTTCTTTGGCCATTATGATCGTGATGCCCGGGCACAGGTCTGGGGTGAAACCTTTGCCTTGCCTGAGTCCGGACGTCCCCAGTTTAATATTGATGATTATGCTGACAAGTTTGACACGCTGACTCTGCGACTCGAACAGCAACTGATTGAACGAATGTACCAGGAGCAGGACCCGGATAAGCGGACTCTGATTATGGGCTTCCCCCGTCAGTTTGCCGGGCTGAGGGATATCATTTCTATCTTTCTGGGAGATATTTTCAGTACAAATCGCTACAGTGAGGGCGCGTTGTTGCGCGGTGTTTACTTCACCAGTGGTACTCAGGCGGGCACCCCCATCGACCGGTTGCTGGGGACGCTGGCACAGAGTTTCGGCTTCAGTAATTCAACCCTGGTTGGTGCCAGTGGACGGGGCAAGAGCTTCTTTCTTAAGAATCTGCTGCAGCGGGTGATCTTTGTTGAAGCGGGGATCGCCGGGGTTGACCAGCAACTGATCAGGCGACGTCGCTGGATGCAGCGGCTGGTGGTAACCGGTGCGCTGGGCGTATTTCTGGTCGGAAGTGGCTTACTGGGCTGGTCATTTGTTAATAATGAACAAAAAATTCAACAACTGACGCAACTGAATAGCAACTTTGCTGAACAGGCTATACAGGTGCCTCTGTTTGAGGCGGATTTCCTTGCCGTATTGCCTGAGCTGAATACCCTTCGTGAGGCGACCGGACTGTATGATGATGCCGGTGTTGATCATACCTTCGGATTGTATCAGGGAGACACCCTTACAGAGGGGGCACGTTCGGCATACCTGAATCAATTGCAGGGGGCTCTGTTGCCCGTGCTGGCTGCTCGCATAGAGGAGCTGATCATCGCCAGCGATCCAAAGCAAACCTCAAGTCTTTATGAACTATTGAAAACCTACCTGATGTACGGGGGCGTCAAGCCCTATGACCCTGAGCTGTTAACCTCATGGGCCGTGGTTGACTGGCAGGAAACCTATGCTCTGGACGAGCAGGCGATCAATGATCTGAGTGGGCATATGCAGGTGCTGATGAAGAACGGCTTTTTGCCGGTCACCCTGAATGAAGAGATCGTTTCCCATGCCCGGCGGATTTTATCGACCGATCCTTTGGAGAAACAGGTCTATCAGGCGATCCGCAGGGAGCTGAATCAGGAACATAAATATGATCTGGCGCTGGATCAGGTGTTTGGCCCCTACGCGTTTGATCTGTTTAAGAGCAAGCGTGGCACTGATCTGACCACTTTTGTAATGCCGGGTATGTTCACCAAACAAGGATTTTATACCCTCTTTTTGCCAAACAGCACGACGCTTTCAAAGGAGTATATCGACAACAACTGGGTGATGGGAGATCGCTATCAGTCACGCCACTATATGGACAGTGATACCCTGCAGCGTAAAGTACTGGGATTGTATTATGATGACTTCATTCAGCACTGGGATGGCATGATCGATGACATGGGGATGCAACCGCCAGCAAATGCGGAAGAGAGTATCCGTCAGATCTCCATTGCGGCGGGATTGGATAGTCCTCTACGCCATCTGGTCGAAACGCTGAATGAAGAAACAACGCTGACCAAGCCTTTCTCCGCAGAGCAGGGCGAGGGGACTGATCAACTGGCCCGGACTCTCTCCAGCGTCAATCAGGGGGTTGCGGTCAAACAGCAGAAGGTCAGTCGTCTGATGCGGGACGCCAAAAAGGCGGGATTACTCGACAATCTGGGGGGCGATCTGGGACAGCAGGTTGAGCGTTACTATACCCCGTATTATAAATTGCTTGAAAAGCGAGGCAGCTTTTCACTGCTGGACCGGCTGAGTCAGGATCTGGCAGAGCTGAGCAGTTATATGGATGATGCCGCCAACTCATCTTTCTCAAGTACCGGGGCAATTGATGCAGTACAGGGACGTATCTCCCGGAACAAAACCGATCCACTGGCGAAAGTGAACAGCTATCAGGCAGATATGCCGCAGATGATGCAGGGATGGCTGGGAGCACTGGGCGCGCAGAACTGGTCGGTAGTGCTGGACAATACTAAAACCGAACTGAACCAGCTGTGGCAATCGCAGGTGACCTATGAGTGTAAGAACTTTCTTGAGGGACGCTATCCGGTCAAACCCGGCGCCAGCTCTGAGATAACACTGGAAGACTTCAGTCGTTTCTTTGGCCCCGATGGAACCCTGGACAGCTTCGTTAACACCTATCTGCGGGACTTTATTGATACCAAAGGCCGGATCTGGGTAGAACGTGAAGTTGACGGACAGAAGATCGGGTTGAGCAAAGCGACGCTGCTGCAGTTGCAGAAAGCCAATGACATTAAAGAGACATTTTTCCGTAATGGTGAATTGTCAGTGCCGTTTGTTATGCGGCCGGTCAGACTGGATACTGATGCGTCGAAATTCTTCCTCAGTATTGGTTCTCAGGAGGTGATCTATCGTCACGGTCCGCGTCGTTCGAGTGCTGTCACCTGGCCCTCTCTTGATAGTGATACCGTGCGGCTACGCTTTGAAGGGCTGAATGGGTCGGTTAAGTCCAGTACTGAAGAGGGGCCCTGGGCATGGTTCCGTCTGCTGAATAAATCCCAGCTGCAGCAAACAGATAACCGGGCAGTCTACGAGGTGAACTTCGCCGAAGAGGGGCTCAGTGCCTCATTTGAACTACGGGCCAGAAGTGTCATTAATCCCTTTGCGGAAGACCTGTTAGCAGGTTTCCGTTGTCAGGAAACACTCTGATATGGCCACGGTTCAGAGCGGTTTTTACGGTAAGGTCCCCTGCAAAGGGGATTTTGTCAGCCGTGGGCTGAGTCGCGAATGTATTGGCAATCTCGACCGATGGCTGCAGCAGGGGATGACCAGCAGCAAAGCCTATCTGGGAGATAGCTGGACCGGACATTATATGATCGCTCCGGTCTGGCAGTTTTATGTCTCGCCGGGGGTACTGGACCCGCATGGCTGGCTGGGGGTGTTTATCCCGAGTATCGATAGTGTCGGGCGAAAATTCCCCTCGCTGGTGGCGGTGCCGGTGTTATCACCATTGGTGTGTCTGAAACAGCTGGAAGATCAGGAAGAATTACTGCTGCAGATTGAAGCGCTGCTGTTTGATTCACTGGAGGATCACTTTGATTTTCCTCTGTTTTGCCATCAGGTCATCAATCTGAAGCTGCTACCCTCATACCCGTCAGTCGATCTTTATCGGGCCGTCAAACCGGTGGCGGTTATGCAGAACCTACAGCAGCACCGGGATGATCTTCGTCACTTAGATCTGAAGTCTGAATATAGTCGTCCGGCGGTCTGGTGGAGTGAAGGATCGGAAACGATTCAGCCCCAGCTTTGGTTGAGCGATGGTTTGCCGGATGCGTCCCAGTTTCGCTTCTTTTTAACGGGAAAATAGATGATTCAGAACCATGGAGCGGTTTATGTCGGTTGAAACCCAACGTGCTTCCGGTGGCTATATCAGCAGTGCGCTGACCTCAGTCGGTAATGTCCGTAAACATAATGAGGATGCTTTTTTAAGTCAGCCTGAACAGGCCCATTGGGCGGTTGCCGATGGTATGGGGGGGCATTCTGCAGGCGATGTTGCCAGCCAGTCAATTGTTACCGCGTTACAGCGTTTTGAGCAACAACCACAGCTGTCGGATAGCGTTGATCTGTTGGAAGAGATACTTCAGCAAACCAATCAGGATCTGCTCGATCTGGCTGGCGGCGGGCAGAAGATTATCGGGTCAACGGTTGCCGGACTGGTGTTGTTACCCGATTTCTACCTGCTTTACTGGTGTGGTGATAGCCGGATCTATCTTTATCGTAACGGTGTGCTGGCCCAGGAAAGTGTTGATCATACCTATACGCAGGAGTTGGTGGCACAGGGCCGGTTAACACCTGAAGACGCGCTGATTCATCCCGAGCGAAATGTTATCACCCGGGCAGTGGGGGCTGCCGATAGACTGTATGTCGATATGGATATCAGAAATCTGCACCCGGGAGACCGTTTTCTGATCTGTAGTGATGGCCTGGATAAAGAGCTGTCTGACGCCGATATAGCCGCGTTTATGGCGCAGCGGCAAACCCCTCTGGAACAGCTAACGCAAGAGATGATGGAATGCTGTCTGGCACGTGGCGGGCGGGACAACATCACCCTGATACTGATTGAAAATCCGTCAGTTGCCTGAAGATAAGGGATACCAGACAGCTTATGAAGGGTTTTAAAGATCAGCTAAAGCAATACCTTCACGGTCAGGCCTCCCTGGACTCGTTGCTTGAAACCGTTTCAGAACTATTGGTTTCACAGCCGCAGCTTAAAGAGAATGTTGTGGCAGGCTTGCAGCAGATGACTGCCCGGGATCTGCTGAGCCAGGATGATCTGAGCGCATTGATGGCGGTTATTATCGATCCCCCTTCTGGGGCGGCAGAGAGTGATAACACTGTTATAGCCAGGGACAGAGCTGAAGTATCAGTTGATGATCATACCCTGGTAAATTCAGTCCCCCCTCATCCCGGGGCTGATCACACTCGTATCACACCACCCGGTAAGCCCCAGTTTGCAGACAGGGGTGATGCTGTATCTATACCAACCCCAACCTCTTCATCCATGAGTGTTGCGACCAGTACGGGAACTTCGCGTTGGGATAAGCCCTTTACGGAAGCGGCCGGGTCGGAAACATCAGTGGTGAGCGTGGGCACGGTCATAAAAGAACGTTTCCGGTTGGTTGAGTTTATTGGCTGTGGTGGAATGGGAGATGTCTATAAAGCTGAAGATCAGCGTCGCATTGATGCACAGGATATTGATAGCCTGGTTGCCATTAAGGTACTGAATAAAACGTTCAGAGAGCACCCGGAATCGCTGAGATCGTTGCAGCGTGAAGCGCGTAAAACGCAAAATCTTGCTCACCCTAATATTGTCAATGTATTCGATTTCGACAGAGATCGGGAACATGTATTCATGACCATGGAGCTGATGCGCGGTGCGCCACTGAGCACGGTGATTAAGCGTAATCCCTCGGGTTTTCCCCTGTCTACGGTACTGGAGTACGTTGCCGGAATGGCCGGTGCGTTGGGATATGCCCATCAGCAGGGGGTTGTTCACTCAGATCTTAAACCGAGTAATGTTTTTCTTGATGGCGGGCAGATAAAGGTTTTTGATTTTGGTATCGCCCGGGCGGCTAAGACCGGGTCTGCTCAGGAAGATAGCTTCGATGCCGGTGAGCTGGGTGCACTGACCCCCAGTTATGCTTCGCCAGCCATGCTGGCAGGGGCCGCGGAGGCCGATCCCCGTGATGACCTTTATGCGCTGGGTTGTATCATCCATGAGCTGCTGACGGGCAAGCATCCGTTTATCCGGGACAATAAGAAAGTGCCGGCCGATGAAGCCTGGAAACTGGGTATGAAGGTGGCCGAGCTGAAGCAGCTTAGCCGCAAGCAGAATAAAGCCTTAAAGCAGCTGTTAGCATTTGATGAGCGACAGCGATGTGACAGCGTGGAAACCTTCATGCAACAGTTTATGCCGCAGTATCAGCGGCATAGTCTGCTGAGCCGTTGGTATGTATGGCTGATGATGTTGACGTTTGTCTGCGGTATCTCCTATTTTCCATTGCGCAATTTCTGGCAGCAGCAGCAGATCGGCGATTTTATCGATGATCTGAATAATCAGGATGAAGCCGCCGTCAATGAATGGCTGGAACGGATTCAGGCCATGGATGCGGAACAGCAAAGCGAGTTTTTCAATGATGCTCAGGTTAAGCGGGAACTGACCCGCTATTTCTTACAACAGGTGAGTCGTAGCGCAGACGCTGACGCCTATGAGCGGGCGCAGAGTCTGGCCGAAAGGGCTCTGCAAATTTATGAAGACTCAAGACGTCTGTCAGATAAGCAGGAGCAACTGATCAAGCAGAAGGCTGCCCGGCTGAATAATCTGAATAATGAGTTGAATCGTCTGCTTGAACTACCCGCCGAACAGTTTGCCGCTGCGTTACAACCGCTGTCTGAGTTGTTGCACAGCATTCAACAGGTTGATCCGCAAAATGCCATGCTGCGCGATGCCCGACTACCGGTTAAATTTATTGAAACCATCGACGAGTTACTGCAGCAACAGCAGTTCAGTATCGCCCGGGGGGCGGCAGACCATGCTATTAAGCTGTTTCCGGGACATCCCGAGCTGGAAAATGCACGTCGTAATCTGGAGCAGGAAGAACTTCGTTATACCCGGACTCAGCGTATCGCAGAACTGAATCAGCGTTTGGATCAGTTGTCGCCAGAGAGTTTACGTAGTTTTGCTGCGGCACGTCAGGATATTGAGGAACTTAAGCAACTGGATCCAGGGAGTCAGCGGGTGAGTGCGTTGCAGGTGTCACTGACGGAGCTGTTACTGGCTGAACAGCAGCAACTCACGGATCAATATATGTGGGATCAGGCCAGCAAATTGAGGGTGACATTTGAGTCTGTTCTCAGCCCGGAGGGGATAGCCCGTTTCGACCAGGCACTGAAGCAGGCGAAAGCCGAATATCAGCAACAGATCGACCAGCAGGTGGCCGATATTGATGCCGATATCTCCGCACAGCGAATTGATGCAGCAGAGACACGCATTGGACAGTTACAGCCGATGGTGACCGACCCAAGAATCATTACCGCCGTCTATGACCGCCTGGCATCGGCGTTGATAAAGCAGTCCCGTGCTGCCCGGGATGAACAGCGCTGGCAGAGTGCTACCGATGCCCTGGACAGAGTTGCAACCTTATCGGTGAGCCCGGAACTACAGCAGAGTGTTGTTTATGAGCGGCAACAACTGAAACAACAGCAGACGATGAATGCTCAGCAGTTGGAAGCTTCTGCATTAGCTGAGCAGGAAAAAAACCGCCAAGCGGAGCTTGTATCGCTGCAGTCTGAACTGAAAACGATTCTGGATGACTCACAACTGTCTGACAGCAGTACCCGTCAGGCACAGAGTATTATCGATCGCATTGAGGCGCAGCAGGCTGACCCGTCTATTGTGAACCAGGGCCGACAACGTTTGATTAAGCGATACACCGAAAAGGCTGTTGTTGTGGCTGATACCGATCTGGTACAGGCGATGCGGATTCTTGAAGACGGCAAACGGCTACTGCCGGGACAAGCGGAGATTACTGATCTGCTGGCTCAGCTGAAGTTGCGCTATGAGAACGCCTCGCAGCAGGAAAAAGCACAGCAACAACAGGCCCTTAAACAGCAGCTCAATACGCTGTTAGCAGATACCCGGTTGTCGCCTGAATGGGAACAACAGCTGGCAGAACTGTTAGCCCGGCTGAAGGTTGAACAGGACGACCCGCAGTATCTGCAGGGCGTGAATAGTCGTATTGCGGTGATATACGCGCAACAATCAGAACGTCTGGCGGCAAAGAATGAGTTTAATGCCGCCCGGGACAGCCTGAAACGGGCGGCTCAGTATGATGCTTCACTGGACCTTTCTGTTCAGAGCGGGGCGATCGCAAATGCGGAAGAGCTGTACCGGCAGCAACAGGCTGAGCGGAAGAGCGAAGCGCGAATCAGTGGTCTTAAACAGACCTTTGATACTCAGATTCAGGCGAATGATCTGACCGCCGCACGGCAAACCTTTGACCAGTTGCAAGCGCTATTGGACGCGGATGACCCCTTTATTACACAGCAGGCGCCGCAAACTTTTCAAACCGTTTATCTGCGCTTAGCCGATCAGTTGGCGGCGCGTCAGCGTTTCACTCAGGCGGAAAAACTACTGCTTAGTGCCCGGGATCTTTTTGCCGATTCCAGCGTCATCGATCAGCGTGTCGCCACCTATCAGGATGGCGTGCGGCTTTATCATATCGGCCAGGCGATTAAAAATCCGGGGCTGAAAAAACTGGAACAGGCCCACGCTTATCTGACTGAGTTGCAGCCGGGGCTGCCAGCAGAAAAATATCAGCAACTGAACGAATCGCTGCAGCGGGCTGTTATCGATCGGATCGCCAGCCTTAATCGCCGGTCTCCTGCACGGGCGCAACAGCTGTTAAACAAAGCGAAACAACTATTTCCTGAAAATATTCCGCTGCAACAGATCAATCTGGAACGTCAATCGTCCCAGGCTGATCGCCAGTCTCCGGAGCTTGCTTCAACCCCATCTCAACAGGCACAGGCAACCAGTCAGGCATCATCTCAGGGCGATAATAGTCAGCAGCAACGCCCCTCAAGCGCCGCTGTATCAAGACCGGTTTCCGATCGGGTCTGTTCTGCTTCGCTGTCAGGGAAAGGGATACGTTCTGCGGCCGTCTGTTGGGATATGCTGGCGGAGGGTGCTGAAAATAAGGGGCCGTTTATGATTGTTGTTCCCTCCGGTGGGGGGAGCCTGGCAATCAGCAAGTTTGAGATATCCCGGCGCGATTTTAATCTGTATTGCAAACTCTCGGGTGAGTGTAAAGGCCTGGGCGGAGCCGAAAAACAGCCCGCGACCGGTCTTAGCCTGAATCAGATCAATGGTTATGCCGCATGGCTGAGCAATGCCACAGGATATGTTTACCGTTTGCCGGCCAAAGCTGAATGGGTGAGTGCGGCCACAGCGAGCGGCAGTAGTCAGCCGCAAAATTATAACTGTCGTCTGACCCGGGGTGATCAGATCCTGAAAGGCCGGGATCTGGTGAGCGTGCAGCAGGGTAAACCCAATGCCTGGGGGCTGGTTAACTATCTGGGTAACGCACAGGAACTGGTGCGCAGTGGCGCAGGGTTGGAAGCGATGGGGGGCAGTTATCAGGTCAAAATGTCTGATTGTTCTGTCTCAATGGCCGTTCCAGTATCCGGGACCATTGATGCGACCACCGGATTCCGTTTGGCAAGAGAACTCTAGAGGACATAGCTATGAGCCGGAGTCTGTATGAACTGTGTTGTCGCTACTCAAATGGCGAGTTAGAGACGCATGAGTACCGGCGTCTGCGTCGCCACTTTATCAATCATTTAGTGAATCGTGGTGATCAGACCCAGCCTGTCAGTGAACCTGACGGGGGGGATTTGACACAGCCACAGCAACGTATGGAAGAGATTCAGCACTCTCAGGTAAGAGATCTCCAGCAGCAAGCTAATATCGCGGCGCCAGCTATGCACCGGAATGTTCTGCCTGTTTCGTCAGCAACACCTCCCAACAAGAGTGCGGGCAAGTGGCTGGCGATTACGGCGTGTCTGCTCCTGGTTGCGGGCGGTCTCTATTGGGTGTTGAGCCGGCAGACGAGTCAGCCTCTGCAGGCAGGCGGGGAGATTGATATTGGCTCAACGGCGAACAGTGTTACCTCAACACCTGTCGTGGCTCAAATGTATGCTTTGTTGGAGCAGGATAAGTGGTCGATTACCGATATTGAGGCGTACTACTCACTTTTACTGCAAAGCTCTGAAGCCGAAAGGAGTTTGCTGAGATCCGATAATCGTTATCATCAGTTTTTAGATAGCGTGCACATCTCTCATGCACTGGCTCAGGCAGATCAGAATGAAGAGATGATTGCAAAGCTTACCCAGCTGGAGCAGGCGCTACGGGACTAGCTGAGAGTTCTGATTAAGCTCACTATCATCCTGCCTGTGTTCACCGATAATTGTGACGCCCCGGGATTAATTTGTTATATTATAACAAATTAATCCATTTAAGATCTTACCGATGTTCCGTCAGATTCCTACCAATATTATTACCGGCTTTCTCGGCGTGGGGAAAACCACCGCTATTCAATATCTGTTAACCCATAAACCGGCTGATGAACGCTGGGCGGTGCTGGTGAATGAATTTGGCGAAGTGGGTATCGACGCCGGCCTGCTGTCCAATGAGCAGCAGGCAACCGGGGTGTTTATGCGGGAGGTGCCCGGCGGTTGTATGTGTTGTGCTGCGGGGATCCCGATGCAGGTGGCCCTGAGTCAGTTGATTCGCCAGGCTAAACCTGATCGTATTCTGATTGAGCCGACAGGCCTGGGACATCCACTGGAAGTGATCCGGGTACTGCAGCAGCCACACTATCAGGATGTTCTCGATCTGCGCAGCACCATTACACTGGTGGACGCCCGAAAACTATCAGATCTCCGCTATACCGATAATGACACCTTTAACCAGCAGCTGCAGGTTGCCGATCGGGTGGTGGCCCATAAAGCAGACCTGTACAGCGGTAATGAGATTGAGCAGCTAGTGAACTATCTGCAAACGCTGGCGTGCGATCCCCCAGTTGTCAGTTGCACTGAGGGTCAGCTAAGTCTCACATGGCTGGATACGGGTTCACAACATAGTTCAATCAATGATGTGGAATCACAGCAACATTCACATGATCAACATGATCATTTTCAGGCTGACGAAGAGATACCTGAATGTGGTTATCTGCGTAAAGATAACCAGAGCGAAGGCTACTTCAGCAGTGGCTGGATTTTTAGTCCGGAATTTGAGTTTGATTACTCAAAGCTTGAGCCGTTTCTGATGGGGATTGAGGCAGAGCGTCTTAAAGCCGTGTTTATTACCAATGAGGGTATCTTTGCTTTCAATATGGCGGATTCGGTGTTGAAAGTTCAGGCTCTGGATGAGGTGATGGATAGCAGGATAGAGATAATTGGCCAGCAACCTGTCGACGCGGCAGCTCTCGAGCGACAGCTGCTTGCTATGGCTGTCCGGTACTGATTATTTATCTGTTCGCTCGCGGGTTGGCGCTGCGATATCCAGCAGCGGCGCAGCATCAAGGGATTCTGCATCCATCATTCCGGCAACCTGTTGCAGCGAGGAAAAAATATGCTGTTGCTGCAGGCTTTCCAGGCTTTCAAAACGGTGAATAAACGCTTCATGTAGCAGAGGCGGAACGGTTTCAAGAACCTGGTCTCCGCTTACTGTTAGCCGCGCGTTAACGATTCTGCGGTCTGTATTGCTGCGGATACGCTCGACCAACTGACGCTCCTCCAGGCGGTTCATAATGGTGGTAACAGTTGCCTGGCTAAGAGAGACAGCGTCAGAGATCCGTTTTACCGTAACATCCCCCAGTTGTTTAATTGCACGTAAAACCATCACCTGTGGAATGGTCAGTCCACAGGACTTCACCACGCGCTTTGACTGAAGGTCGGTCGCCCGGATGATCTTTCTCAGTTCAATCAGAACATCCTGCCAGGAGGGAGCGGGGTCGGTCATCTTCATCTGTTCACTCATATTAGCCCCTTGATAGGGAATGTTTCAGAAACGGCAGCTTTAAAAAAAGTGGTGCGAGTATAGCCCAGAGTCTGTGCAGTACAAATAATCAGAGTAATAATAGTTTGAGTTCTAAATATTAGAAGACTAATATATATAGATCAAATTAATCAGTTCGAAAGATCATGGAGGCATCATGAGGAACCTGTTAGCGATACCAGTAATGGTATTAGCCTTTGGGCAGGCAATGGCTGCAGATGAGTGTGGCAAAGTTACGATTGCAGATATGAACTGGAGTTCAGCGACTCTGATCGCCAATGTTGATAAGTTTATTCTTGAACACGGCTACGGTTGTGATGCAGAACTGGTACCGGGCGATACCATGCCGACGGGTACTTCGATGATTGAAAAAGGCGAACCGGATATTGCGCCGGAGATGTGGAGTAATTCCATGCGCGATGCCCTGGATAAAGGTGTTGCTGAGAAACGTCTGCGTTACGCCGGTAACTCACTTTCTGATGGTGGCGAAGAGGGGTTCTGGGTGCCGGAGTATATGGTGAAAAAATATCCGGAACTGGCAACGATTGAGGGGGTAAAAAAGCACGCTAAGTTGTTTACCCACCCGGAGGATGACAGTAAATCAGCTTTCTATGGTTGTCCGGCTGGCTGGAACTGTCAGATCAGTGCCAGCAATCTGTTCAGAGCTCTGAAACTGGCGGACTCTGGTTTTGACCTTATCGATCCCGGTTCGGGTGCGGGTCTGGCCGGTTCTATCGCAAAGGCGTTTACCCGTGAAGAGCCGTGGTTTGGCTATTACTGGGCACCCACCGCAGTACTGGGTAAATACAAAATGGTGAAAGTTGATTTCGGTTCCGGCATCGATAAACAGCATTATATCGACTGTATCTCTGCTAACGAGTGTGTTGATCCGCATCCTACTATGTATCCGCCTTCACTGGTGCAGACCGTCACCACCGAGAGTTTTGCAGAAACATCACCCGCAGCCTATAGCTATGTGTCTCACCGTTCTCTGACCAATAACCAGCTGAATGGTTTGCTGGCCTGGATGGAGGAGAATCAGGCCGATGGGGAGGTGGCTGCAGAGTATTTCCTGACAGAACATGAAGATCTTTGGACTCCGTGGGTTTCTGCAGAGGTTGCTGACAAAGTTAAGCACGCCTTGCAATAAACGCCTGGTGGATTGTTGTAATACGTCACTGCCCGGTTGCCTTGGTAATCGGGCAGTGTTGTTTCTGAAAGAGGTAAAATATGGCTGATTCAGGCTGGTTAAGTGAGATTCCCCAGCTTAGCAGGGGGGAGTTGCGGGATATCCGTAAATTTCTGGACACCGGTTACCGGGAGTTTTCGCGGGAATACGGTGAGATGATAGAGGGCTTTTTTGATCCTCTGCTATCCTTTCTGGTGTGGTTTGAAAAGTTGTTGTTAGCAACGCCATGGTGGCTGATCATCGCAATAGTGGCGGGTCTGGCCTATCTGTCCAGCCGTTCATGGAAACTCAGCCTGGGCGTAGTCATCTCGTTCTTTCTGATCGGTTATTTCGGTATGTGGGACGATACCATGCGAACCATGAGTATTATTCTGGTCTGTACCCTGATGGCGATTGCGTTGGGGGTCCCTATCGGCATTGCGATGGCCCGTTCGGACCGGGTTCAGTCAGTGGTTACGCCGTTGCTGGATATTATGCAGACGATGCCTGCCTTTGTTTATCTGATTCCGGTGGTTATGCTGCTGGGTATCGGTAAAATTCCCGGCGTACTGGCGGTAGTGATCTATGCCATACCTCCGGTAATTCGTCTGACCAACCTGGGTATCCGGTTGGTGGATAAGGATGTGCTTGAGGCGGCGACTGCCTACGGTGCCAGTTCAGTCCAGCGGTTGATGGGGGTCCAGTTACCTCTGGCGATGCCTACCATCATGGCAGGTATCAACCAGACTATTATGATGGCCCTTTCCATGGTGGTTATCGCCTCGATGATCGGGGTGAAAGGTTTGGGACAACCGGTATTGAAGTCTATTACCAATCAGTATTTTACCCTGGGTTTATTGAATGGTCTGGCGATTGTGGCGCTGGCGATTATCTTTGACCGGGTCTCTCAGGCATATGCCAAACGGAGTCAGCGATACCTGGAGGGTATGGATAATGGCTGAGGCTAAGATGAATACAGAACAGACCGCTCTGATAAAAATTGAAGGTTTATATAAACTGTTCGGCAATAATCCGAAAAAGTTTATGCCGCTGGTTCATGCGGGTAAAAGCAAAGATGAGATCCTTGCTGAAACCGGGCATACCCTGGGCTTAAAAGATATTAATCTGACCATTAATAAGGGGGAGATCTTTGTCATTATGGGGCTGTCGGGCTCCGGTAAATCAACCCTGATTCGTCACTTCAATCGACTGATAGATCCGACAGAAGGGGTGATCGAAGTCGAAGGTACTGATGTGATGAAACTGCCACAAAAAGAGCTGGAGCAGTTTCGTCGCCATAAAATGTCGATGGTGTTTCAGCGATTCGGTCTGTTGCCACATAAATCGGTTATCGATAATGTTGCCTATGGCCTTGCGATCCAGGGCGTTAGCAAAAGTGAAAGTGGCGCTAAAGCAAAAGAGTGGTTGAAAGCTGTTGGTTTGGCCGGTTATGAAGATCAATATCCAGCCCAGCTCTCCGGTGGGCAGCAGCAACGGGTTGGTCTGGCCCGGGCGCTGTGTACCGACGCCGAAATTTTGCTGATGGATGAGGCTTTTTCCGCACTGGATCCACTGATCCGTTCTGAAATGCAGGACCAGTTGATTGAACTGCAGGAACAACTGCACAAGACCATTATCTTTATCACCCATGACCTCGATGAGGCCCTGCGTATCGGCGACCGGATCGCTATTCTGAAAGACGGCGAGATGGTGCAGCAGGGCGAACCGGAAGATATTCTTTTGCATCCTGCCGATGATTATGTGGAAGCCTTCGTTCGGGATGTAAACCGTGCCCGGGCACTGACGGTGGAAACCGTGATGAAAGACCCCATTTGCCGGATAACCGCGAGTACCATCGAAGATGCTCTGAAACAGATGCGAGGTTTTAAAGAAGACTACGGCTATTACGTTAACGACGAGGGCTATCAGGGGGTAGTGACCGAGAAGAAACTGCAGGCTGCCTATGACAAAGATCGTCAGGCAGCATTAACCGCAGAACATTGCGAAGCGCTGGATGCAATTTCACAGGATGCAGTGCTGGAAACCGTTATCCCGGATACCCTGAACTCTGAGTACTCACTCCCCGTAGTGGATGACGAAGGAGAGATGACCGGACAGCTCTCCAGAAGTACCCTGGCTGAAGTATTGGGGAATGAAGAGCCAAGAAGTCGCTAGAACGGAGCCTCCGGCTCCTGCTGGTGGCTAGACGCGGCTGCGCCGCTTGCTAGAAAAAGCATCTTAAAAACCGCCGATTGGCGGTTTTTAAGATGCTTTTTAAGCCGCTTTTCAAGTATTGTTGGCATCTAAATTTTGATTTATAGATACTCTTTTTTGTATTAACCAGGCAATAATCATTGCGTTGAAATAAGCGAATAACAGCAAACCAATTTTATTCAGAACCACTGTGGCAACCATGCCCCCGGTTGACTGTGCTTGAGTGATTGACACTTTGGCGTTCATTATATTAAGGAAGGCCCACCATAGCGCTTCATTAGCAGTGTTTATTCCACCTTCATAACTGCTTTCAAGTTCCAATATCAGACTTGCACAGACTGTATATGCAACGAAGGTGATCAAAATAACAACAAACGTCAGGCTTTGAAATTTGCTGGCCTGAATTGATGAAACAAGTAACTTCAACGATTTTATAGTACGAATAAATCTTAATATTCTTACTATTCTTGCAAGTCGTCCCCAGCGAAACGGGTCAACCAGAGGAATAGAGGATAACAAATCTATCCATCCCCACTTTAAGTATGAAATCTTATTATTAGCGTGATACAAATTGACAAAAAAGTCGCCTAGAAAAACAAAGCAGATGCACAGATCAATTCTTTGAAGGATAAGCGAAACTTCAGGGTCAGTTATCAAGAATGTTTCAAAGAAGACGACAATGAGAACGTATATGCTCAATGCCAGTAGAAATAGTTGGTAAACGGCGCCTCCTTTTTCCTTCATCTTTGATTTCCCTTAAGACCGTTAACAACTTTATTGCAATATCCTTCCCGCTTCGATAGTGCCAAAACATTACGCGTCAGACAAACATTACTGTTGCTCTGAGGCCTCTTGTGCCAACAAAAAAACCGCCAGTCTGGCGGTTTTATAAATGCTTTTTCTAGCTGTAGATTTCAGATACGTTGTTCACAAGTAACCGGCTTATAGGTGGTTGTTTGTTTAAACTACCATGTGGTCTGACAAGGTTATACCACTTCAGATAACAGGATAGTGTCGCATTTCGCTGAGCGGAATTGTTATACAGTTTGCCGTAAGACCACTCCCGAATCAGCGTCTGTATAAAACGTTCCGCTTTACCGTTTGTCTGAGGGCGATAGGGGCGCGTATTCATGGGGCGTGCACCGATCGCTTTGACGGCATTTCTAAAGGCTCTGCTGGTGTAGCACTTACCATTATCCGTCAGCACCCGTTTTACCTTCACATCCATTGCTTTCAGTATTTTGAGGGTGTTTTCAAAGAACCTGACAGCATCCTTAGCCGATTGCCTGGGGTGAACTTCTGCATGGCTCCAACGAGTATAATCATCGATACAGATATGCACGTATTCCCAGCCAGCACCTTTGGTCATCACTTTACGAACACCTGTCTTGCGGTGGCCTGGCTGGCTGAAACGTGCGACACGCTTGATATCGAAGTGAATTAGCCCGCCTGGCTCATCGTATTCATAACGACGGACGGGTTCTGTCTTTTTCAGCAGGTGACCACACATGCGATGGGTAACAACACAGACAGTCGACAGCGGCATCTTGAGTGTGGCAGCAATATCCGTTTGTGACCAGCCACCCAGGGCCAGAGCTTTTATCGCTTGCTCTTGCCAATAAAGCGTTCGCGATGAGATGCGTTTAGGTCGACTTTTACGATCTCGAAGTCCATTGAGGCCTTCTTGATGATAGCGCCTGATCCAGCGATAGATCAGGCTTTTAGATACCTCGAAAAAGTCAGCCAGGTCGGAGACGGGCACATCTTCTTCAAGATGTTTTTTGACAATTAAAACTCGACTATGGAGGCTAGATTTTGCATTCTTGTGCATGGTTGTTCACTCCTCTGTTTAAAGGGCTATTGATTTCGCAACCAACAGCTTCCTATACAACCGAGTTGTGAACAACCTCTCTGAATTTCACATCTAGCAAGGAAACGAAGTTTCCGTCTAACCACTAGCAAGTCGCGAAGCGGCGTCTGGCGGCTGCTCTTAGGCGAAGCGACGTCTAGTAACTTGTTTTAACAGCCGCCGCGGCGGCTAAAGCCTTTTCCTTAGCATCATCGATATCCGCCCCACGCGCCAGTGCGACGCCCATCCGGCGTGTGCCGTTCACTTCAGGTTTACCAAACAGCCGTAACTGAGTGTCGGGGACGGAGAGGGCAGCTTCCAGATTAGAAAAGCTCAGGTTTTGTGATTCACCTTCGACCAGTATTACGGCAGAGGCGGATGGGCCATGCTGCACAATGTTGGGGATCGGCAGGCCTAAGATAGCACGGGCATGCAGGGCGAACTGGGACAGGTCCTGAGAGATCATAGTGACCATGCCGGTATCATGTGGCCGGGGTGATACTTCGCTGAAGTACACCTCATCACCTTTGATAAACAGCTCAACACCGAAGATCCCCCGGCCGCCGAGTGCGCCGGTGACTTTTTCGGCGATCTCTTTCGCCCGGCTCAGCGCTATCCCGCTCATCGCCTGTGGCTGCCAGGACTCACGATAATCACCATCTTCCTGCCGGTGCCCGATTGGCTGGCAGAAGCTGGTGCCCTGAATATGGCGGATGGTCAGCAGGGTGATCTCATAATCGAAATCGACAAAGCCTTCGACAATCACCCGGCCAGCACCGGCGCGACCGCCTTCCTGAGCGTAGGTCCAGCTGGTTTCAATATCCGCAGCGCTTTTAATGGTGCTCTGTCCTTTGCCGGATGAGCTCATAATCGGTTTCACCACACAGGGCATACCAATCTCGGCAACGGCGTTTTCAAAGTCAGTGAAGTTATCGACAAACTGATAGTGGGAGGTAGGAATGCCCAACTCCTCAGCAGCCAGACGGCGGATACCTTCGCGGTTCATGGTCAGGCGCGCGGCATTAGCGGTAGGTACCACATGAAAACCTTCCTGCTCCAGTTCAACCAGGGTATCGGTTGAGATCGCTTCAATCTCGGGGACGATGTAATCGGGTTTTTCAAGCTCAATCACCCGGCGCAGTTCAGCGCCATCCAGCATTGAAAAGGTATAGGAACGATCCGCTACCTGCATCGCAGGCGCGTTCTCATACCGGTCACAGGCGATCACTTCACAACCGTATCGTTGCAGTTCAATCACCACCTCTTTACCCAGTTCGCCAGAACCGCAGAGTAGAATTTTAGTGGCCGACGAGGAGAAGGGAGTACCGATAGTTGCCATGGGGGAGTCCTGTTGGAAAAGGAGGCATTATATTTCAAGATCGCCATCAGCTCTAATCTTAAAATGACGCGGCCTGGAGATCAGAGCCCCAGCCAGCCGATCATTCCCTTAATGGTCACCATCAATGCCGATGCGCCGGAGACCGCCAGTAGCAGTGGTTTAGCCGAGGTGGTCGTTAGCTTTCCGTCGATCAGGCGTGCCAGGAAAAAGCCTAAAAATAACCCCGGCAGCATTTTCAGGCTGAGGTGAGCTGTATGCCAGTCGAGGCTGCCCTGATGGATCAGCATAATGATAGATACCGGTGTACCGATCAGCAGAAAGGCGGCGATCTCACTGCGGGCGGTAATCCGGTCCTGCTGTTGATACACCAGCGCGATCGGAGGCCCCCCCACGGAGGTGGCGGTACCGGTAACGCCGGACAGAAAACCGGCAATGGTCAGGTTGATCGGTGTGGTGGGAATGCTCAAACGCCACAGACTGAGCAGCACGGCACTGAGTACCGAAAAGCCGAAAAACAGACTCAGGGCATACTGTGGTATTGCGACCAGCAGGGCGGCCCCGCACCAGGCCCCCGGAACTCTGGCAATGATAGCGGGCATTACCCTCTTCCAGCGTAACTCCCGGCGCTCGCGGATCACCATCATCAGCGCCAGTCCGAAACCCACTAACAGAATAGGGCCGGGCACATAGACCGGATCGATCAGATAGAGCAGAGGCGCTGCCACCAAACCATAGCCGATCCCCACGACGGTTTGCAGGGCGATACCGCAGGTTACGATCAGGACGGCCAGCAGTTCCGGCAGGGTATATAGCATGGTTTTGGTGCTGTATCGAGATAAGTGAGTAGCCAGTATGCCAGCGGATGAGATGGAGCGGTATACGTTAATAATGAAAAGATGACCCGGTGGCTGGCGGTGCAACCTGTAACCGGGTCATCGGCAGGGCCAGCCCGATTAACATCAGACTGGCCATACTCTCACAGACATCAAAGAGTTAGCGACCACCCGCTCCCTGCCGGGAACGCTCGCTATTTTCCACCAGAACACCTTCGCCGATTCTATTGATTTCGGCCCACAGAGTTTCATCGATATCGATACCGAAATCGACACTGTGCTCTTTATTGAGCCGGATCTGCTCAGCGCTTATATAACGGGCATTCCGGTTGCCTTTCGATTGCTGCAGTGATGAGGTCAGATCAACCCGTGAACTGCAAACAATCGTCATCGTCTGTTTATCTTCCGCGTTGGCTGGCAGGCTGGTGATCGCTTCACTGTAACTTGGGTAGCGTTCGCCTGCATTAATGGCTGCCGTATGTTCGGTTACCGTCTGATTGCCATTTTTCCAGTAGGCGGCCACACTGATGCCACGGCGACCGCAATCGGTCAGCGCTTTAAGGATAAACATCCGGTTGTGGCAGTTATGCACTGTCACCGTTGCGATGCCGTTTTCCAACGCTTTAGCATGGGCGAGATCGACAGATGCGGCGATACAGTTCAGTGCGCTGCGGCCGTTACTGTCGATAATCGCTGAGGTGCTGTCTTCGTAGATCACAGTACTCAGGGACTTGCTGCTGTCATCGCCAATATAGGGCAGGGCGCGCTGCAACTCATCCAGTCCCTTAAGGCCATGTTTTTCCAGCCAGAGAATCATATTGGCAGCATCCTCATAGTTGCCAACATAGTAACCGGTGGCTTCAAAGCAACGACGCAGGGCGGCTTTCAGCTCAATCATAGATACATGCATCAGAGTTCTCCTTGCTGCGCTGGCGCCAGAGGCATGAACCAGTCATCATTGAATGTGTGACCAATATCTTCCAATAGCGGAGCCCCCTGGAACATGGTATTGCGCACCCATAGTTTTGATCGGGGATCAAACTTACCGACACCAAAAAAGGCCAGTTTAGCTCTTAACAGATGCATGGGGAGTATATCCCGGTCCAGCAGATTAGCCTGTATATCGCCATAGATGCAGCGGTTCATACTCTGAATCCGCCGGACAATACCGCGCAGTTTCGGCTGTGCAACCATAAACCGGGCAGTGGAGTGTTGCGGATGTTCACTGATGTACTGACACAGCTGGTCATAGCATTTGCGTACGGCATAACCCACCCCCAGTGCCATCTGTTTCTCTTTTCCATCCTCCTCCCGGGCATCACCCAGGCGAGGTTCCATTTTTTCTTCAGATCGGTACCAGAAAGTGTCTTTTGCGCCGTCCGCAGAAAAGTCCAGCACCAGCGCCCACTGGTAACGTTGCTCGATGACCTGCTTCAGCTGCTGCAGGGGCATCACCGGGTCCAGATCCAGAAACTCCTCGGCGGTGTGATAATCTTCCAGCTCATCAACCAGTTCTGGGTAGAGTTCCAGCATCACTGACACCAGCATCTCCTGTCCCTGCAGTGAACAGTTTTCTTCACTCCATCTGAGCAGAGCATCCCAGCTGCCGATGCCGTTAGCCGTATGCTCTCGAATCGCTTCCAGATCTTTAAGTACCTGCAGATTATTGGCCGTTTGCCAGGCATCTTCGGTGACGGTTTGTTCCGTATGAATAGCACAGCGTTCCAGTAATTCAGGGAATTGCTGGGTGATACGCTTGTTGATGTTACCCAGCACCCGCACCCTTGCCAGCGCCAGTTCCCGCATCTCTACCCATTGGTTAATCAGTAACGGGTGGTTGATCAGGTAGGGAGCCATACCCAGACCGGTTGAATTGCCGATACCGAAGAAACGTTTAATCTCAGGTAACATCGGATGGTAGGTTTCTGGTGTACGGTGCTGTGCAATATGCTCCGCCTGAAGCAGACTGAAGTTCCGTAGCATCAGACAGACAAACATCTCTGCAGCGAAAGGGCGGTTGAAATCGGGGTGGCGGGTAGACACCTTTTCCCAGTCGGCCATACCCAGCTTACCGCTACCGTAAACCGCAGTGGTTCGATACAGATAGCCTACACGGGCTATCTGGGCGACATCGGGTTGTTTACCACAGGCTAACTGATCAACAACATAGTCGAAATTCCGGGCACTACGATTGGCACGGGAGAGTACGAATACCCGTGCATCGACGCGGCCAGCTTCCTGTTTAGGGACATTCTGGCGCAGTTTTTCCAGGTAGAGATCATCAACCTGGCCATCTACCAGCGCCATGGTCAGATCCCACTTTGTGGCGATCACCCGGTCGTTGCGCTCGTCCGGGGAGAGGTAATCGGAAAACAGAACAAAGCTATAGCACTTATTGGGTGTTGTGATTTCGTAGACGACAGTGCCATAGCCCTGCGGGTCGAGTTCAAAGCGAACCGGTTCGATTTGCCAGCGCTCACGCATGATCCGGCGTACCAGGGTGCGCATAAAACTGAGTCGGCTCTGATGAATAGCGCCCAGACGTTCCAGATCCATAACCTGATCAACCGGGCGCAGTGGCAGTGCATTATCGCCTCTCAGGGAAGCCTGTATTGCAGCAGACGTGGTCATTATTGTTATCCTCATAAATAGCAGCACATCTTTTTATAGTTAACAGCATAGATGTGTCCGAAACCTTCAGGAGTCCAGGCTCCTGTCTGCGCGCTACAGGTTTCGTTTGTAATTATTGTATGCAGGGCGCACTACAGGGAGGAGATAACGGCCATTGTCTGTCATGCCCTGCCTGTATGCGATTTATCATGGGCTATAAAAGGGATCACATACAAATCAGAAGGTTATATCGATTAATAAGCAAAACTTATCAAAATAGCTCAAGCTATTATTTTTTCTATACATCTGAACGATGTTTCAGATGGCAAAGATCTGAAAATTTATTCTGAACCTGCTTACGCCGGGCGACTTCTGGCCAGAATAAAGTCCACCAATGCCTGAGCGGGTGGCGTCAGCGATCTGTTTGTCAGTGTGACGATACCGATTCGCCGCACAACCACCGGCGTACTCAACGGAATAAAGCACAGGGTTTCACTCTCTTTGGGGACCGCATACCGGGGTAGTGTCGTTACGCCAAAACCGGCCTCTAACATGGCGATCAGCGATATCATGTTGGAGATGTAGAATTGCGAGTGCCCGATCAGAGGTCGTGCTTCACTGTCTTCCAGCAGGCGGGAGGTACCGTTACCAATCAATCGATGGTTGCGTAACTCTTTCCAGTGTAACTCTTTGAATTCTGCCAGCGGATGATCCTTTGGACATACCACTCCAATCTGATCTTCCCAGATCGGAATAAAGGTTTTATCGCTGTGTTCCTGTTCATGAAACAGGTGAGCGATACCGAAATCTACCTGTTGATTTTCTACCATCCGGTATACCGCGGAAGAGTTATCGTCAAAGAAACTGATATGCAGATCGGGCGTATTGTTAACAAACTCCAATAACAGCTCGGGTAATACCTGGCTTGCAATGGAAGGCACTGATGCCAGACGCAGATGGCCTGTCTTATGTTCGGCCAGCAGTGTCATATCTTCCGAAATCCGGTCGTGATGTTCGATCAGCTCTTTCGCTTTAGGCAGAAAATACTCGCCAAAGGGTGTCAGCTCTGTCTTGGCTGTTTTGGCGTTACGCTTTTCAAACAGCGATTCGCTGAGTTTATTTTCAAGATCACGAATAGACAGGGAAATCGCCGGTTGAGTGCGGTGAGCTTTTTCCGCTGCAGCATGAAAGCCTTTCAGTTCAGCGACCCAGACAAAGTGACGTAATTGAGTAATTTTAAATTCAGGCAGCATGGCATATCCCTCAGATGCATCGGGAGTCGTTGATAAAGTTTGATAAGGAGGCCTTATCAGTAGATATTATTTATTAATTATTCTTATTAAAGCACAGGGCCTATGATTGATCCATCTACATTCAGGAGGTCGATATGTCTGATTCAGTTTTTCGCAATTACATTGCAGGTGAGTGGGTTGAGGGTAATAAGGGTCAGGTGATAAATATCAGCCCGGCCGATATCAGCGATGTGATTGGCAACTATGCTCAGGCCGATAAGGTGCAGACTGAGGCGGCGATTGCGGCGGCAGCTGTCGGTCAGGCTGAGTGGGCAAAGAGTGGTCTGGAGCAACGTTACTCAGTATTAATGGCGATTGGCGATGAGCTGATCGCCCGTAAAGATGAGTTGGGTGAGCTGCTGGCCCGGGAAGAGGGCAAGACACTGGCGGAAGGAGTGGGTGAAACCTATCGTTCAGGTCAGTTTTTCCACTATTACGCGGCAGAAGTACTTCGCCAGATGGGCGAGACTGCTGACTCTGTGCGTCCCGGTATTGAGATTGAAACCCGTCGGGAACCGGTGGGTGTAGTCGGTATTATCACGCCCTGGAATTTTCCTACCGCTACCGGTGCCTGGAAGATCGCTCCGGCGCTGGCTTTTGGTAACGCTGTTGTCTGGAAACCCGCTAATCAGGTACCCGCATCAGCCTGGGCGCTGACTGAAATCATCTCACGACAGGGACTGCCTGCCGGAACGTTTAATCTGGTGATGGGGCCGGGTTCAGAAGTGGGTGATGTGCTGATCAATTCCCGCGGCATTAACGCGCTGACCTTTACCGGTTCTCTTGAAACGGGTCGTAAAGTGGCTGCTGCTACTGCGATCAATCTGGTCAAGTGTCAGTTGGAAATGGGCAGTAAAAATGCACTGGTTGTGCTCGATGATGCGGATCTGGATAACGCAGTCGAATGTGCGGTGGGTGGCGCTTTTGGTGGTACGGGGCAGAAGTGTACCGCGTCTTCCCGCCTGATCGTCACTGAAGGGATTCATGACCGTTTCGTTGAGGCGATGATAGAGCGTATGAAGAAACTGGTTGTCGGTCATCCACTGAAACCCGGGGTCCATATCGGGGCCGTGGCTGATGCCCGACAGATGGAGCAAAACCTTCACTATCTTGAGATCGCTAAGAAAGAGGGCGGCAACCTCATATTCGGTGGCGAAGTGCTGACTGAGGAGACGGAAGGTTACTACATGCAGCCGGCACTGTTCACTGAAACCACAAATCAAATGACCATTAACCGTGAAGAAGCGTTTGCCCCGATCGCCAGTATTATCCGGGTTAAAGATTATAACGAAGCGTTGGCAACCCTGAATGATACCAACTTCGGTCTGACCGGCGGTATCTGCACAGAGTCTTTGAAATACGCGACAGATTTCAAACGTAACGCCAAAACTGGTTGTGTGATGGTAAACCTCCCAACGGCGGGAACTGATTACCATGTGCCGTTTGGTGGCCGTAAAGATTCAAGCTTCGGGCCGCGGGAACAGGGTAGTTATGCTAAAGAGTTTTATACCGTCGTTAAGACTACCTATATCCGTGGTTAACGGAGGCGACTAATGCAATCAATACAAGAACAACACGCTCAGGCACTGCATTCAGAGTTGATCGTTATCGACGGCCTGCAGTACTCCAACTGGGACCGGAAGATCTTCGAACAGCTGCGTGAAGGTGGCGTAACGATGGTGCATGCCACCATTGTTTATCACGAACAGATCAGGGAAACGCTGACCCGCATTGCCGAGTGGAATCGTCTGTTCGAACTGAACAGTGATCTGATCATGCCGGTGCGCAGTGCCGCGGATATCCGCCTGGCAAAGCAGTTGGGTAAGGTTGGCATCATGTTCGGCGCGCAAAACTGCTCTCCCATTGAGGATGATATCGGCATGATTGAGGTGATGCGTGAGCTGAATCTGATGATCATGCAGCTGACCTATAACAATCAGAGCCTGCTTGCCTGTGGTTGTTATGAGGCAGAAGACAGTGGTGTTACCCGCTTTGGGCGTCAGGCGATTAAAGAGATGAACCGGGTGGGCATGATTGTCGATATGAGCCACAGCGGTGAGCGCAGCACACTGGATGCGATCAAAATCTCTGATCGTCCCATTGTCATCTCCCATGCAAATCCGCTCAGTTTTCATGAAGCAAAGCGGAATAAATCAGATCGGGTGCTCCGGGCTCTGGGAGAGTCCGGAGGGTTATTAGGCTTCAGTCTGTATCCATTTCATCTGAAAAATGGCCCGGACTGCACCCTCGGTGACTTCTGTGACATGGTCGCCAGCACCGCCGATATGATGGGCATTGATCAGATCGGTATCGGCACCGATCTGTGTCAGGAGCAACCTCTTTCTGTCCTGGAATGGATGCGAAATGGACGCTGGTCAAAGTCTATGGATTATGGCGAAGGTTCAAAAAGTAATGCCGACTGGCCGCGACCGCTGTCCTGGTTTCGGGATAGCAGAGACTTCCCGAATCTGACGAATGGACTACTGGAGCGGGGGTTTAGCCGTGAGGATGTGGCCAAAATCATGGGTTTGAACTGGCTGAACTTTCTGGACGCCGGGCTTAAACCGCATTCAACTTTTTAAAGTGTCTATGGCTCAGACCTTGAGAGTTCTGCCTGAGCCATAGGTTTACCTGATAACGAATAAATATAATGATCCGTCAGGAGACTACAATGAATCATACAACGCAAACGGCTGTTGCCGGGCAACAGATATGCAATAACGAGGCTGAGATGGCCGGAAAAAAATTACTGGCAGGTGTTGATCTTCCAGTATTTCTGATCAGTGGTGGTGTGCTGGTACTGTTTGCCGTACTGGCTCTTTATGATATTGAGATGATGTCTGGCTGGGTTAACGCCGCCTTTGCTACCTCCACTAAATATTTCGGTGCTTACTGGCAGATTTTGCTGCTACTAACCTTTGTGATCGGCCTGTTTCTGACGCTGGGACGCACCGGATCAGTGGTGTTGGGCGGCGTGAAAGTCCCCGAGATGCCGCTGTTTCAGTGGGTTTCTGTGATTATGTGTACTTTGCTGGCGGGTGGCGGAGTATTCTGGGCTGCTGCTGAGCCGATGGCGCATTTTACCTCGGCGCCGCCGCTTTTTGCGGCTACTGAAGCGGGTACTGCTCAGGCTGCTTATAACGCCCTGGCGCAGAGTTTTATGCACTGGGGATTTCTGGCCTGGGCAATACTGGGAAGCCTGACCGGTATTGTGTTTATGTACCTGCATTATGAAAAAGGGTTGCCTCTTAAACCCCGCACGCTGCTGTACCCGGTTTTTGGTGACAAAGTGATGAGCGGTCCTCTGGGCGCTATTGTCGACTCCAGCTGCGTGCTGGCAGTGGTTGCAGGCACTGTTGGTCCAATCGGTTTTCTTGGGTTACAGGTCAGCTTTGGTCTGGAGAAACTGTTTGGCATTCCCAATACCTATTCAACTCAGTTGATGATCCTCGCAGGTCTGATCGGTATCTATACCCTTTCTGCGGTGAGTGGCGTCACCAAAGGTATTCAGATTCTTAGCCGGGCTAACGTTATTCTGGCGGTTATTTTGATGGCGTTTATCCTGGTCTTTGGCCCGACAGCATTTATTATTGATGGTTTCCTGCAATCCTTTGGGGTCTATCTGGATCAGTTTATTCCGATGGCAACGTTCCGGGCTGATACCGGCTGGCTGGACTGGTGGACTGTGTTCTTCTGGGGCTGGTTTCTGGGCTATGGGCCTTTGATGGCGATGTTTGTTGCACGTATCTCCAAAGGTCGTACCATCCGCGAGATGATCCTGCTGATCTCTGTCGTGGCTCCGGTAATCACCTGTTTCTGGTTTACGATTGTTGGCGGCAGTGGGCTGGCTTATGAGTTGGCGAATCCCGGAGTGATCTCTGAGCCCTTTACCGGATTCAATCTTCCTGCTGCGTTACTGGCGATTACTGAGCAGTTGCCGATGGGCTTTATGATCTCCGTGCTGTTTTTGATTCTGACAACGATCTTTGTGGCGACTACCGGTGACTCAATGACCTATGCCGTTTCTATGGTGATGACCGGTACCGATCATCCACAAAGTTCGGTCAGAGTTTTCTGGGGTATCATGATGGGGGTTGTTGCAGCTCTGCTGATCTCCATAGGTTCTGGCGGTATCTCTGCGCTGCAGTCATTTATTGTGGTGACTGCGGTGCCCGTCTCGCTGGTGTTGCTGCCTTCGCTTTGGACCGCCCCTCAGATAGCCCGCAAAATGGCGGACGAGCAGGGGCTTTAATTAATACGAAATCCTAGTCCGAACACTGTGTTTGTCCGAGTTCCGAGAAAGCGGACAGACACAGTGCCTGACTTTATTCTTGTTCTTATCGGACAAGCTGCACGGGCAACGCTCAGATAAGTACAGTGTTCGGACTTCAAATTGCTATTTTTTATATAAGTGAATTGCTATGAAACAAGCTGTAAAAACTGACCTGTTTGCCTCCAAAGCCCCGCTTGAGTGGGCGGTTATTGCCAATGGCCAGTTATCAACGGCACAGATCCCGATCAATGCTGAAGGTCAGGTTGTAGAGGGCGGAATTGAAGCTCAGGCGCGCCAGACCATGGAAAACTTTAAACACACCCTTGGTGCGGCAGAGCTGACTATGGATGATGTCACTCAGGTACTGATCTATGTTACCGATCGCGAGTATCTACCGGTGTTTAATCAGGTTTATGCGGAGTACTTTAACGCCCCCTATCCGAATCGTGCTGCAATGGTTGTCGCAGGGTTAGCCCGGGAAGAGATGCTTTGTGAAATTGTTGCATACGCTGCGGTTCCTGGCGCATGAGTCAAATAATGTCTGGCTAAGTCCGTTTAGCTGATAAAAACCGCCTTTGTAGGCGGTTTTTGTTGTTATAGACAGGTCATTATTTCCGCCACTTTGCCCATGGATCATCATCGTAGTCAGATGAGTGGTTCGGAGCATCAGATGATTTTCTTTCGGGTTTCCAGCGCTCCTGCTTATCCCGGGCGTTTTCCTGTTTGCTGGAATAGCCGCCGGGCTTTCTGTTTGCTTTATAGCTCTTGGTTTTGCCATGCTCGGCGGCTTTTTTCGCCTGCTTTTCCCGCATCCGCTCAGCATCTTCCAGACTCAGTTCTGCCGGTTCCCGGGGTGTCTGTCCTTCAGGAATAATCCGGTCTCTGGGTGACAGAGCAAACTGTTCAGATGACACTCTTGGCAGATTTTTAAACTTGTACAGGTAGAACAGTTCGACCTTCTCCCGCGCCCAGTCGGTCTTCTTGAGAAATTTAACACTCGACTCAATACTCGGGTTGGTTTTGAAACAGTTGATATTCAGATAGGCATAGAGAATCTCAAAACCGTAGTGATCAACTATCTGGGTGATCAGTTCTTTTAAACCCAGGCCGTGTAACGGATTATTTTTGTAGTTGATCTTATCGTTCATAATAATGTCCGCTAGTCGGTCGAAAAGTTTAAGGTTTCAGAGTGCGTCATCATACCTGTGACGGCTTAGACAATATAGCCAGGCACCGCTTCAATCGTTGTGCATAGTTGGTATTTATTATAATCGAGATGAACTAGCCAGGGGGATTGAACGTATTCAACCTTTGCAACCGGTAAGTGAAGCAACACGTCTGGAGACTTCATGCCGTTCTGTTAGACTGCCAGACAATAGAGATAAGAAAAAATCGACAAGGACTCAGCAATGCCATCAGTCAGTAATGCCATAATCCGAATTAAAAACCTGCGTTTGCGAACCTACATCGGTTTTAACCCGGAAGAGCGTGAGAAACTGCAGGATGTAGTGATCAATATTGAGATCCATTATCCGGCCGAAAAAGCGGCGATCACTGATGATGTAGAAAAAGCCCTGAACTATAAAGTGGTCTGTAAGGATATTATTCAACATGTAGAGGAGGGGCACTTTCTGCTGCTGGAAAAGCTGGTGGGAGATGTGTTGGAGATCGCCACTGGCCACCCCTGGGTCACCTTTGCCAGCGTCACTATTGATAAACCCCATGCCCTGCGGTTTGCGGATTCCGTGTCACTGACACTGGAGAAATACTGCGATTAAGCGGCTGGCCGATTATCTGCGTTTGGTTTCACTGGGGCGTTCGCCAAACATACGCGAATAGTCCTGACTAAAGCGTCCCATATGGGTGAATCCCCAGCGGATGGCGATCTCCGTTACCGATGACTCAGGATCCTGTTTCAGTAACTCTTCCCGTGCTCTCTGCAAGCGGACAGTGCGCAGGTATTCCATTGGACTGGTTTGACGAAAATCTTTAAAACCCGCATACAGTGTGCGTACACTGACGCCCGCCATATCGGCCAGTATTCCCGGCGTTAGTGCTTCATCAGCGTGACTCTCGATATACTCCTCAACCTTTTTAACATGTCGTGGAGCCAGGCTCCGGTCGGGTGTGTTCATGGCGTCGGTGTAGTTGTGGGGTTGGATAGAGATGAGGGTGTTGATGATCAGTTGTTCAAGCTGCAGGGCGATGGTGGGTTGAGTTGTAATCGAGGGCTGATCCTGTAGCAGATGTGCCAGATACATCATCATGTTGCGCCAGACCGGGTTTCGGTGCCAGTTCATATCGGGCTTAAATCGGAGGGGCCCTCGTACTGATCGTCCCAGAATCTGACTGCAGGCCAGTTCCACAGAGTGCCTGTCAATCCTGAACATCAGCTGGTCGCAATCCTCGCTCCAGATCATTGTCAGTGGATCTGACGGGTTAAGAATGGAGGCGGTGTCTTTATCGGTAGAAACGACATTGCTACCGCTGTAGATGTCTGCCTGACCACTGACCGGCATCTGAATCAGATAAAACTGTTCCAGATTGCCTGGGTCGATAACCACTTCGGCACCATATTTAAGCCGGTTGAAGCGGACATTTCCCAGTGCGACGGAGTGTAATCGGGCATCAAGTTTGGATCCCCGTCCATGGATGTCCAGCAGATGCGGTTTATACATCGCTGAGACCTCTTCCCTGACCTGTTCCAGCGTACCCGAACTGAAGACTAATCGCTCGGGGTCACCTTTAAGTGCATCTCTCAGCCAGGGAGACAACGTTAAGTCGGAAGACATCATTTACTACCCTATTTTTATTAATCTAAGTCAATAGATGGTCTCTTATATATTGCATATTGATGAATATAAATATAGTGGGGTTTCCCCGGGGTTTTGTCCAAATTTCACACACTCATCAATAATCTGCGCTAACTGGATAGTCGCTGCACAGACCGGATGGCCAGCGATTACGGGCCTTAGGCCGTTTTCATGAATCATTGAGCTAAATCATTTTTTTGCACCTTGTGGATAGTCGCCGCATTTTTCGGAGCGTATTTGCCTGCCTGATATTCGAGGATGAATAACGATCCAAGAAAAACAACATTCAGGAGGCGTGCTATGGGCACAATGATAGATATCCAGGCAAAAGACGGCAGTGGCAGTTTCAAAGGTTATCTGGCGGTACCCGCTGCGGGCGAGGGGCCCGGTATTGTCCTGCTGCAGGAGATATTTGGTATCAACGATACCATGCGTAAGGTCGCCGATTATTATGCAGAGGAGGGGTATGTAGTACTGGCGCCTGATCTGTTCTGGCGTCAGGAACCCGGCGTTGAGCTGGAATACAGCCCGGCAGAGTGGGAGAAGGCGTTCGGTTTTTATCAGGGCTTCGATCAGGATCTGGGCGTGGAGGATATCGACGCAGCGATCAGTGTTCTCAAAGGACGGTCTGAGTGCAGCGGCAGCGTTGGTGCACTGGGGTTCTGTCTGGGTGCCCGTTTGTCCTATCTGACCGCCTGTCGTTGTGATGTCGATGCGGCCGTCGGTTATTACGGTATGGGCATTGAAAACCATCTGCATGAGGCGGCGAATATCAGTGGCCGCCTGGTGCTGCACTTTGCCGGTAATGATGAGTACTGTCCGGAAGCCTCGCGCAACGCTATCTATGCGGCTCTGGGTGATCAGGAGCAGGTGGAACTGTATACCTATCCCGGCGTTGATCACGCGTTTGCCCGGGCGGGTTCAGAGCATTATGACAAACCTTCCGCTCTGATGGCGCATCAGCGTTCGGTCACCGCATTCCGTCAGGCGATTGGCCCGCATTACGATCTTTCCTACCTTTGGGATAAGCATTGTGAGTATGAGTTTGATACCCGCAATGTGGATGACACCATGGCAACCATGGTGGCTGAACCCTACGTCAACCATATCCCTAATATGACCGGTGGAGTGGGTTATAAAAATCTCTATCGCTTCTACAAAAATCATTTTGTTGATGTGAACCCTGCGGATACGGCGCTTATCCCTATCTCCCGCACCATCGGCGCAACTCAGATTGTTGATGAACTGCTCTTCACCTTTACCCATGACCGGGTCATCGACTGGATGCTGCCAGGCATTGAACCGACCGGAAAATACGTTGAAGTACCGCTGGTGGCGGTGGTCAAGTTCCGTGGCGATAAGCTGTATCACGAGCATATCTACTGGGACCAGGCCTCTGTACTGGTTCAGATTGGCAAGCTTGATCCTCAAGGCCTGCCAGTTGCCGGACGGGAGTCGGCGGCCAAGCTGCTGGATGAAACACTGCCTTCCAATACGCTGATGCCGAACTGGCCCGATAGTGAGGGGCTGGATCAGGGAGGTGCAAAATGAGCCAGTTTAACGACCGTAGTGTCATCGTAACCGGTGGCGCAACCCTGATCGGAGCCGCCGTTGCTGAGGTGTTTATCGAAGCGGGTGCGAGTGTCACCGTGATCGACATCGATACCGAGGCGGGTGTGGCACTGGCCGATCGTCTTGGTGCCAAAGCACAGTTTGTTGCAGCTGATATCACCGACGATGCTCAGTTAACCGCGGCAATACACAGTGCTGAAAGCCGCTTTGGTGGTGTTGATTATCTGATCAATCTGGCCTGCAGCTATCTGGATGAAGGGCAGGACTCTTCCCGGGCAGACTGGCTAACCGCTCTGGATATCAATGTGGTCAGCGCCGTGATGGCGGCTAATATCGCCCGTCCGCTGATGGTTAAACGGGGTGGCGGAGCCATCGTTAATTTCAGCAGCATCTCGTCACAGATCGCCCAGACTGGTCGCTGGCTCTATCCCGTCAGCAAAGCGGCGATCCGCCATCTGACCCGCAGCATGGCGATGGACTTTGCCGACGATGGCATCCGGGTGAACTCGGTTTCTCCGGGCTGGACCTGGTCCCGGGTGATCAATGAAGTCAGTGGCGGCAACCGGGCTAAGGCGGATCAGGTTGCCTCTGATTTCCATATGCTGGGGCGTCTGGGTGACCCCCGTGAAGTGGCCGAAGTGGTGCTGTTTCTCTGTTCTCCACAGGCCAGTTTTGTAACTGCCGCTGATTATGCGGTTGATGGTGGCTATGCCGCGATTGGTCCGGAACAGCGCAGCCCTGCAATCCCTAAACTCGCTGAATAAGCCAGCCATAAAAATAAAATCTGGAGTAAATGTTATGTCACGCAAAATCGCAATTATCGGTGCCGGTCAGTCCGGTCTGCAGACGGGTATTGGCCTTCTGAAAAAGGGTTACCAGGTCACCATGTTATCCAACCGGACCCAGGACGATATTCGTTCCGGCCGGGTCACCTCAAGTCAGTGTATGTTCGATATGGCACTGAATACCGAAAGAGAGCTGGGGCTTAACTTCTGGGAAAACGATTGCCCGCCGGTCGAGGGTATCGGCCTGACGGTGCCCAACCCCGAACGTCCGGGTGAAAAGCTGATCGACTGGGCGGCGCCTATTGACCACAAAGCGCAGTCGGTGGATCAGCGTCTGAAGATGCCGGTATGGATGGATGAGTTTGTTCGTCTGGGTGGCGAACTGGTGTTCCAGGATGCTGGCATTGACGAATTGGAAGCGCTGGCCGCTTCACACGATCTGGTGTTGCTGGCGGCGGGTAAAGGCGAGATCGTCCGTCAGTTTGAACGGGATGCTGAGCGTTCTGTGTTTGATAAACCACAACGGGCTCTGGCACTCACCTATGTACATGGCATGGAGCCTAAAAAAACGTTTTCCCGGGTAGCGTTTAATCTGATTCCCGGTGTCGGTGAATACTTCTGTTTTCCGGCTCTGACCCTGAGCGGTCCCTGCGAAATCATGGTGTTTGAGGGGATTCCGGGAGGTCCGATGGATTGCTGGGGCGATGTCGAAACCCCGCAACAACACCTGGCCCGCAGCCTGGAGATCCTCAATACCTACTGCCCATGGGAAGCGGAGCGTTGCAAAAATATTCAGCTCACCGATGACAATGGTGTACTGGCCGGTCGCTTCCCGCCAACAGTGCGCAAGCCGGTATTGACGCTGCCTTCCGGGCGTAAAGTGCTGGGTATGGCGGATGCGCTGGTGGTCAACGATCCCATTACGGGGCAGGGATCAAACAACGGCGCTAAATGCAGCAAGATCTATCTGGATTCTATCATCGACCGCGCAGACCAGGCGTTTGACGAAAACTGGATGAAGGATACCTTTGAAAAATACTGGGCTTACGCCGAGCAGGTGGTTAGCTGGACCAACAGTATCCTGCTGCCCCCTGAGGAGCATACCCTCAATCTGCTGGGCGCGGCTCAACAGTCTCCTGATCTGGCTAAGACCATTGCGAACGGTTTCAACAATCCAGTCAATCTGATGCCCTGGTGGACTAATGCAGACGCCTGTAATCAGGTGGTTGCTGAGTTCTTCAAGAAGGAGGCCTGAGATGACTGCGTCGAATACACAATCCATAAATGCTGCACCTGCCATTGAAGTCCCACTGATTGATACCCGGGAGCTGCGCAATACGTTTGGCATGTTCGCTACGGGTGTCACGGCGATTACCGCCGTTGGCGAGGACGATCAGTTGGTGGGGATTACCGCTAACTCGTTTTCATCCCTGTCGTTAGATCCGGCACTGATTCTGTGGAGTCTGGTGCTGACTTCACCCAGCGTGGCGGCGTTTGATGAGGGTAAATATTTCAATGTGAATATTCTCAGTCAGAGCCAGGAGGGGCTGGCAATGCAGCTGGCGACCCGCTCTGAAGATAAGTTTGCTGGCGTAGAGTATCGCCTGAGCCCTACCGGGGTGCCGCTGCTGAATGATGCATTGGCAACCCTGCAGTGTCAGGTGGAGTTTACCCGTGTTGCCGGTGATCACCTGCTGATCGTCGGCCGGGTGCTGGATTTTGACCGGGTCGATACGGGTGAGCCGCTGGTGTTCTATCGCGGTGGTTTTAAGCAGCTTTGTGACTGAAACAGATGCCACTGAGCCCGGCTGAGGTCGGGCTTTGATAATACTAATAATCAGGAATAACAACTCATGAAATGTACAGTTAACTATGCTATCGGATGCCTGATCGGGGCATCTTTAATCACAACACCGGTTCAGGCGACCGAGGGCGGTGGCTCGAACTACCCAATGGGGGCTGAAGATCTGTTGGTGGGTGCACTGCCTCCACCGGGTCTGTATCCGCTGATTTACGCTGAGCATTATGAGGCGGATGACTTTAAAGGCAATGATGGCAAAAGCTTGCCGATCAACTTCAATCTGAAAGCCGATGTGCTGGCGCCACGGCTGCTTTATGTCACCGATAAAACTTTGTTCGGTGGTCAGCTGGTGTTTGCCGGTTTGCTGCCGCTGGTTGATCTGGATGTCTCCGTCATGGGGATGAACGATAGCGAATCTGGTATTGGCGATCTCGATCTGACCGCCGCGCTGGCCTTCCATCACAGTCCTCAGTTTCATACCGCTATCGGTGTCGATGTTATCGCTCCCACCGGTGAATATGACTCATCCCGCCTGGCCAATATTGGCCGTAACTACTGGACTGTTCAGGGTATCTACGCCGCTTCTCACATTGATCCTGCCGGATTCAACTGGGGGGTGAAGGTGATGTATGACTACAACTTTGAAAACGATGATACCAACTATCGGTCGGGTCAGGAGCTGCACGCTGATTACTCCCTGGGTTACGGCGTATCACCCAACTGGGTGGTGGGGGTCGGTGGGTATGCCTACAAACAGATAACCGGTGATGAAGTTAATGGCACCGATATCGGCAATAAGGGACAGGCCTTCGCCATCGGTCCAGCGATTAAATATGACAACGGCAAAGGCTTCTTTTTATCCGTTAAGTATCAAAAAGAGATGGCGGTTGAAAACCGGCCTCAGGGTGATGCGTTCTGGATAAAAACGGTTGTGAAGTTTTAATCAATAAGCAGAGCCAGGAGACAGAAACAATGAATACTCATTCGAAACAAACACTGCTTGAGTGGCGCGATAAGGTTGAAAGCTGGACCGATTTCCGTCCCGAAGAAAATGTATACCGGGTGGCCCGCGAGATGTTCACCGATCGTGACCTGTTCGATATCGAAATGGATCTGATTTTTGAGAACACCTGGATCTATGCCTGCCATGAGAGTCAGATTGCCAACCCCCATGATTTTTTTACCATGCAGGCGGGTCGTCAGGCGATGATCATCACCCGTGATGCTAACGGTGAACTGAGTGCACTGATTAATGCCTGTCAGCATCGCGGTGCAACCCTGACCCGGGTATGTCGTGGTAATCAGTCCACTTTCACCTGTCCGTTTCATGCCTGGTGTTATAAGACCGACGGCCGGCTGGTGAAGGTTAAGGCACCCGGTGAATATCCTGATGACTTTGATAAATCCACCCGGGGGCTGCGAAAAGCGCTGATCAGCTCTTACAAAGGGTTTGTGTTTATCAATCTGAATACAGCCTGCACCGAGTCTCTGGAGGACTTCCTCGGTGATGCCCGCATCGGTTTTGACATGATGGTGGCTCAGTCAGAGAACGGTGAGCTGGAAGTGCTGCCAGGCTCTTCCTCCTATACCTTTGATGGTAACTGGAAGCTGCAGAACGAAAATGGTCTTGATGGTTATCACGTCAGTACTGTGCACTATAACTATGTTGCGACGGTGCAATACCGGCAGCAGCTGGAAACAGAAAAGCACGGTGCCGGCAAAAAAGTGCTCGACTATAGCAAACTGGGGGCGGGGGATAAGGAGACCGATGATGGTTGGTTTGCCTTTAACAACGGTCACACCATTCTTTTCAGTGATATGCCCAATCCAGAGGTTCGCCCTGGCTATGCCGCGGTTATGCCCCGTCTGATCGAAGAGTATGGCGAGAGTCGGGCGCAGTGGATGATGCACCGTCTACGCAACCTCAACATCTACCCGAGTCTGTTCTTTATGGACCAGATCAGTTCGCAGTTGCGGGTTGTCCGACCGGTTGCCTGGAATAAAACTGAAGTGCATAGCTTCTGCCTCGGCGTGAAAGGTGAGTCCGATGCCGACCGGGAAAACCGCATTCGTCAGTTTGAGGATTTCTTTAATGTCTCCGGTATGGGAACACCGGACGATCTGGTGGAGTTTCGCGAAGCTCAGAAAGGCTTTGAAGCGCGTCTGGAACGCTGGAATGACATCTCCCGTGGCTGTGATAAGTGGACCCGCGAGGCCACTGCGAACACCAAAGCGCTGGGGATTAATCCGGCTATCACCGGCACTGAGTTTACCCATGAAGGGCTCTACGTTAATCAGCACTCTACCTGGCAGCGTTACCTGCTGCAGGGGTTGGATCTTAAGCTGCAGCAACAGGAGGCAAAGTGATGACTAATGCAATGCAACACGCGGCTCTGCAGAGTATTGAGCAGTTTCTGTACCAGCAGTCTGAATATTGTGATCTCCAGCAGTGGGATGAATATCTGGCAACATTCGATGAAAACGCCGAATTTCACATCCCTCAATGGGACTCCGAGCATGTGCATACCACGGATCCTAAGCGGGAGATGTCACTGATCTACTATGCCACCCGGGCCGGTCTTGAAGACCGGGTGTTCCGCATCCGCACCGGTAAGTCGGCGGCCTGCACGCCGATGCCAAGAACGTTGCATCTGCTGAGCAATGTCCAGGGCGAGGAGCAAGCCGATGGCAACTGGAAAGTGAAGGTTAACTGGGTGACGCATTTTTACCGTTTCGGCGAGTCTGAAGCCTTCTTCGGCCGGGCAGAGTATACCCTTCGGCCAGACAGCGACAGTTGGAAAGTGCTACGTAAACAAGCAATTTTACTGAACGATAAGATTCGTCATGTGCTTGATTTCTATCACGTCTGATCGCGAGTCAGTCCGGTTATAAGATCGTCAGATCATAATGCAGAGCCCTCTTTTATCCCCTTCGGGGGGCTCTGCAACGGTCTGTCGTGTGTCAACTCCGGCCTTTGAACAGGTGAAGAGTTTGTGAGGTGTTATATGAATAAAGTGGCTTTGAATTTCAGTGATGGCCGCACCCGGTTTATCGGTGTTAATAGTGGAGAAACTGTGCTTGATGCAGCGCTGCGCCAGGGCATTACAATTCCGGTGGATTGCCGTGAGGGAGTCTGTGCTACCTGTAAAGGGCTCTGTAGCTCGGGCAACTATCAGCTTGAATATGTTGATGAGGATGCCCTGAGTGCTGCGGAGCTTAAGCAGGGCGGTGTTCTCACCTGCCAGATGCGGGTGGCATCCGATTGCGCGATAGCGTTTGATTTTGAGTCAACGCTCTGCACCAGCAGTGGCCCGGAAGAGCTGACAGCGGTGATTACCAACGTTGATCTGGTGTCTGAATCGGCCGCAGTCGTCTACATCGATGCTCAGGCACTGGGTGATCAACTGGATTTTCTGCCGGGGCAGTATGCTCATGTGAATGTTCCTGGCACTGACGAGTGGCGTTCCTACTCTTTTGCCTGCGCGCCTAATAAGACTAATCAGCTGCAGTTTCTGATCCGTCTTTTGCCCCAGGGGGTGATGAGTGATTATCTGCGTGAACGTGCCAACCCCGGTGACCGGATGAAACTTAAGGCGCCACTGGGAGCGTTCTATCTGCATCAGATAAAACGCCCGCTGATCTTTGTCGCCGGTGGAACCGGGCTGGCCGCGTTTCTCGGAATGCTTGATCAGCTGGTTGAGAATCCTGAACGTTGCGATCAGCCAATCACGCTGTTTTATGGTGTTACTCAGATGGCCGATCTGTGTGAGATCGAACGACTTCAGCAGTATGCCGAAAAGTTACCCGATTTCACTTGCCATAGCATCGTCATGAAAGAAAACGAGGACTGGCCGGGGACTGTTGGGGTGGTCACCGATCTGTTTGAGGATAGTCATTTCAACAACGGCGAGGTTGATCTCTACCTGTGTGGGCCACCGCCGATGGTGGACGCCGTAAAGGGCTGGCTGGATCAACGGGATATGGCCAATAGCACCATCCATTATGAGAAATTTTCCGCCAGTTAGTCCGCTTTAAACAGCACCTTTCATATTCTCTCATCGACTGTCACTTACAATGCCTGGATATCATAGTGATCGATATCCGGGTATTTCCCCTCAGGCTGTAAGTCATCTTTTCTTCTTTGACCCCTTTCGCTAACGCTTTTCATCGCTCATCAGTGTTATCCAGAATTAGCTTACTGTACTATAATCGGCTGTTCTTCGAGGCCATCTGCTGCTCAGTTTCGATTTCTTAGGTTTATAAACCGGGTAACCTGAATAAGGCTCGATGTTATTAATTATATAAATCAATAGGTTAAATATTGATATGTTGCTAATGATCGATAACTACGACTCGTTTACCTATAACGTCGTGCAATATCTGGGTGAGCTGGGCGCTGATGTTCAGGTGTATCGTAATGATGAAATTACCATTGAGCAGATCGAAGCCCTGAATCCCTCTCAACTGGTGATCTCTCCCGGTCCCTGTACGCCGAACGAGGCGGGTATCTCGGTGGCGGCGATCAAACATTTTGCCGGTAAACTGCCGATCTTTGGTATCTGTCTGGGACATCAGAGTATGGGGCAGGCCTTTGGCGGTGATGTGGTGCGTGCCCGTCAGGTGATGCATGGCAAGGTTTCACCGGTATATCATAACAATACAGGGGTCTTTGAAGGACTGGAAAATCCGGTATCGGTGACCCGCTATCACTCGCTGGTGATCGATAAAAATACTTTGCCAGACTGTCTGGAGATCACCGCCTGGACTCAGAATGATGATGGCTCTGTCGATGAGATCATGGGTGTGCGGCATAAAGAGCTGGATATTGAGGGGGTGCAGTTCCACCCAGAATCTATCCTCACTCAGCAGGGCCATGATCTGCTGCAAAACTTTTTGAATCGAGCATAAGGACGACACAATGGATATCAAAGAAGCGCTGGCGCGGGTAGTTGATCATATTGATCTGAGCCGTGACGAAATGGTTGAAGTGATGCGTCAGGTGATGACGGGTGAATGCTCTGAATCACAGATCGCCGGTTTTCTGGTGGCGCTGCGGATGAAGAGTGAATCGATTGACGAGATCACCGGTGCCGCCCAGGTGATGCGGGAACTGGCAACGCCGGTAAACGCCACCGCTGCACCGTTGGTCGATATTGTCGGTACCGGTGGCGATGGTGCAAACCTGTTTAACGTTTCGTCTGCCAGTGCTTTTGTTGCTGCAGCCTGTGGCGTTCATGTGGCCAAGCATGGTAACCGTGGGGTTTCCTCCAGCAGTGGCAGTGCTGATCTGCTGGAGCAAGCCGGCATTAACCTCGATCTGGGCGCGGATGCTGTAGCCCGCTGTATCGATGACGTTGGTGTCGGCTTTATGTTTGCACCGGGTTTTCATGGCGCGATGAAACATGCCATCGGCGCGCGCCGAGCCCTGGGCACCCGAACCATGTTTAATATTCTCGGCCCGATGACTAATCCGGCCGGAGCGCAGCGCCTGGTGATCGGTGTATTTACCAAAAAACTGTGTCGACCAATGGCTGAAGTGATGCAGCAACTGGGTGGCGAACACATCATGGTAGTACATGCGGATGACGGCCTGGATGAGATCAGCCTGGCAACCCATACCTATGTGGCTGAGCTGAAAGACGGTGAAATAACCGAATACCGTTTGTCACCAGAAGACCTCGGGATTGAAAGCCAGAGTCTGATCGGTCTGGTAATCGATAGCCCGGCTCAGTCGCTGGAGCTGATTAAAAAGGCATTCTCCGGTGCTGAAGATGTTGCAGTTAAGAAGGCGGCGTCTATGGTGGCACTGAATGCGGGAGCTGCGGTTTATCTGAGCGGTCTGGCTGCCAGCCATAAAGAGGGTGTGGCAAAAGCCCTGGAAGCGATCAACTCGGGCGCAGCACTGAAGAAAATGCAACAGCTGGCGGATTTCAGCCAGTCGCTGAAGGACTGAACAACGATGACCGATACACCCACCGTGCTGAAAAAAATAATTGCACGGAAATATGAAGAGATTGCTGAACGTCAGCCGGTAAAGAGTATTGCTGATTTGAAAGCGCAGATTGCTGATCAGCAGGGCAGCGCCACGGATCCCCGTGGTTTTGTCGCGAATATGGCGAAAACACTGGCTGAAGGGCGTTCTGCTATTATTGCGGAAGCGAAAAAAGCCAGCCCCTCCAAAGGCGTGATTCGTGATCCTTTTGTGCCAGCGGATATTGCCCGTTCCTACGAGGCGGGTGGTGCCAGCTGTCTGTCTGTACTCACCGATGCGGATTTCTTTCAGGGCAGCGAAGCTTTCCTGATGGAAGCGCGTGCCGCCTGTTCCCTGCCGGTTATTCGTAAGGATTTTATTGTTGATCCTTATCAGATTTATGAAGCCCGGGCGATCGGTGCTGACTGCATTTTGCTGATTGTGGCAGCACTGGAAGATGCGCAGATGGCTGACCTGAATGCCCTGGCACTGGAGCTGGGTATGGATGTGCTGATTGAGGTGCATAACCTGGCTGAACTGGAACGCTCTCTGCCGCTTGGTAATACGCTGGTGGGGATCAATAACCGTAATCTGCACACCTTTGAAGTGTCACTTGATCACACTTTTGAACTGCTGGATAGAGTGCCTGAGGATCGTATTGTCGTTACCGAAAGCGGCATTCTCTGCCGTGACGATGTCATCGCCATGCGTGAGCACAGGGTTGACAGCTTCCTCGTGGGGGAAGCCTTTATGCGGGCTGCAGATCCAGGTCAGAAGCTGGCCGAATTGTTCGCCAAATAATAATGATTGAAAGAAGATACTGAGACTATGCAAGCAAAAGTAAAATGGGATGGCGATGTCCGTTTCAAGGGAACCACCGGTTCCGGATTTGATATCACCATTGATGGCGAGCTGAAGCAGGGCCCACGCCCGATGGAGCTGATGTTGCTGGGTCTGGGTGGCTGCACCTCATATGATGTGATCGGTATTCTGAAAAAGACCCGTCAGGATGTGGTGGACTGCGTGGCGGAGATCGATGCTGAACGTGCCGATGCGGTACCTGCTGTGTTTACCAAAATCCATGTGAAATTCATTGTTTCCGGTCGCGGCCTGAACGAGAAAAAGGTTGAGCGTGCGGTAAAACTGTCGGCTGAGCAGTACTGCTCAGCATCCCTGATGCTGGAAAAGGGTGGCGTAGAGATTACCCATAGCTTTGAGATTGTTGAGGTGGAATAAGAGCCGTTGCTCGTTGCTCGATAAAAGCCTTCTTTGTATTTGTAGGAGCGGCTTCCAGCCGTGAATTGAAATTCTCACATATTTCTCGCGGCTGGAAGCCGCTCCTACAATTAAAATGGCTGTATTAATTGGGGGCAGTACAGCAGTCAACCCTAGCCCCAATTACTTCATTTCTTCCAGCAAAATCTCCGTATCTTCCACCCTTGCATAGGCAAATCCCAGTGCCGCCATAAATGAGGCGTGCACCTGCTCAGCGGGGATGGTGATGCCATTAAATTCCTGATCCATTGTTGCACAGGCGTCCTGAGCGACGGTGACGTTATACCCCAGATCCGCTGCGGCACGCACCCCGGCATCGATACACATATGGCTCATCGCGCCGGCCACAATCAGATTTTCTATATTCCGGCTTTTGAGGATCTCTTGCAGATCTGTTTCTTTAAAACTGTTTGCTGAGTGTTTCAAAATAACCGGTTCATCGTTTACAGCGGCAACGCTGCTGTGAATCTGAGCGCCCTGCGATCCCGGTGTAAAGAAGGGGGCTTCATCGGTTTCAAACTCATGGCGTACATGGATAACCGGCATCTGCTTCTGACGAAAAGCGGCCAGTAGTTTTGCGCCGTTATCCGTAGCGCGCTGAGTGTTAGTCAGTTCCCATTTGCCGCCGGGAAAATAGTCATTCTGAAAGTCGATTAACAGCAGTGCTGTGTTCGGCTGAACCTGTGTCATAGCGATACCTCTATCAATAATATTGGTTGATATGGCTATTATCTGTTGACTTTGCTCTCTATACTGGAGTCGTTTTTGACATATTAAGAGCAATAAGTGACATACAAGTAACATATAGCGTCGGTATTTATGAAAACAATCAACATTGCGGTTATCGACTATCCCGGAGGGATGAAATCCGCCATCGAAGGGTTATCTGAGCTGTTTGGCATGGCCAGTCGTTTGAGTGAGGAGCGACCAGAGGGAGTGCATTTTGAGATACGAGTGTTGCCGGGTGCTGAGTTAACCGATCTGTCAGCGGTTGTCACCGATACTCCGCAAGTGATTATTTTGCCTCCCTGCATTGAGGGTGGTTTTTATACCGACGAACAACCGGTTCTGAGTGAATGGCTGAAGTCGATGCACGCTGCAGGCGTATTGCTCTGTTCTGTCTGTGCCGGGGCTTTTATTCTGGCACAGACGGGATTGCTGAATCAGCGCGCGGCGACCACCCACTGGATGCTGGCTGATCGGCTAGCTCAACGGTTCCCCGACATCAGGGTGGATGACAGCAAAATACTGATTAATGATGGTGACCTGATCACTGCGGGAGGCTTGATGGCCTGGCTGGATCTGGGGTTGGAACTGGTGGCACAGTTTGGCAGTCCGGCGCTGATGCGCCAGTTAGGCAAGCACCTCGTGGTTGACACCGCCCCCCGTCAGCAACGTTACTACCGCTGTTTTATGCCACCATTTGATCATGGTGACCGGGCCGTTCTGAAGAGTCAGCACTATTTGCAAAGTCATAGTCAGGCCAGTGTGACGGTGAAGCAACTGGCTGAGGAGTGTCATCTGACGGAACGGACTTTTCTGCGCCGTTTTGTCCGGGCGACCGGGTATAAGCCAAAAGAGTATATCCAGCAGTTGCGCATCAGCAAAGCCTGCGACGCGCTTGAAAGCTCAGCTGATAGTATTGAGTTGATCGCGCTGAGTAGCGGATACGACGATGTCAGTGCCTTCAGAAAAGTGTTTATTAAGATCACCGGGCTGACGCCACGAGAGTTTCGGCGCCGCTTTAGTGCACAAACATGACCACCATCATGAATATTCGGTCAGTTGTCATCGTTTTTTGGCCCAGAGGTCGAATAAAAGGCTGAGATGCGTTAGCCTGCGATATTGTGAAAACTCATCCCTACAACACTGTTTCGCTATAATCAGGAGGATTGCGATGCTTTATAAAGGAGTGCTGCTGGCAACGCTGCTGGCTTCACCGATGGCCCTTGCCCAGCAGCCAGAGATCTATCTGCTTGGTGAGTTTACTTATAAAGGTACGCCCATCAGTAAAGCGGTGCTGCTGGAAGATAAGCGGGTTACCGATCTGGAACAGTGTCGCGATTTTGTTCACTATCAGATACGCGGCACCGAACGGGGTAAAAACTACTACCGTCACTATATCCGGGCGCAGAAAACCGGCGTGAACATCGTCCCCCGTTATACCTGTATTCAAACCCGTATGAAGGTCAGTGAATGGAATGACCATGATTTCTACGACAAGGTCTATCTGATCGATCTGCGTGATGGTCTGCAGTTTACTCAGTTTGAAGACACCAACAGTTGTTGGGCTGCCATTCGCAAAGATCCTGATAAACATACCAAAAAGCTGTTCTGCGCAAAAATGAGTCAGTCGATCTCTCCTGCCCGTTAATATCGGTTTGCAATACCTGAGGACAGAAATAGCGTAGATTTGTTTGTGTTTTATCGATCTTCGCGTATAATTTCGCCTCCCGTTGGCTATGCCATTGAGGAAACTAACTCTAACTCCTTGCTTTCTACCGTTTTTCGATGCGGCTGAAGGCTGTATAAACCGTAAGGAGCAATTAATGCGTCATTACGAAATCGTTTTTCTGGTTCACCCGAATCAGAGTGAGCAGGTTCCAGCTATGGTTGAGCGTTATACCAAGCTGATTGAAGAATCTGAAGGTAAAATCCACCGTCTGGAAGATTGGGGTCGTCGCCACCTGGCATACCCAATTAACAAGATCCATAAAGCTCACTACGTTCTGATGAACGTTGAGTGTGCTCAGGAAACTCTGGACGAGCTAACCAACATCTTCCGTTACAACGATGCGGTTATCCGTAACATGGTTGTTCGTCGTAAAGATGCGGTTACTGAAGTATCTCCAATTAAAGCTGCTGAAGGCCGTGAAGAGCGTCGTCCACGTCGCGAAGAGCGTTCTGAAAAGCCTGCTGAAGCGACTGAAGCACCTGCTGCAGAAGCTCCGGCTGCTGATGCGCCAGCTGCTGAAGAAGCTGCTGCCGAGTAATCGGTTTAACCCATATTTAGAGGAGATATACCATGGCTCGTTTTTTCCGTCGTAGAAAATTCTGCCGTTTTACCGCTGAAGGCGTTACTGAGATCGATTACAAAGATCTGGACACCCTGAAAGGTTACATTACTGAAACCGGTAAAATCGTACCTAGCCGTATCACTGGTACTAAGGCTCGTTATCAGCGTCAGCTGGCAACAGCTATTAAGCGTGCACGTTACGTTGCACTGCTGCCATACACTGACAGCCACCAGTAATAACGGTTAACCTGCGGCACATATTCAGGTATGTGAAATATGTGTGCAGGTGATTAAACAAGTTTCAGCCTGTGAGTGTCAGACGCTGACAGGCGAGAGTAAAAATAGAGGTTTGCGAGATGGAAGTTATCCTGCTCGAGAAAATTGGCAAACTGGGTAGCCTGGGTGACAAGGTAACCGTTAAGCGTGGTTACGGTCGTAACTACCTGCTTCCTTTTGGAAAAGCGGTTCCTGCTACAGCGGCTAATCTGGAAGCTTTTGAAGCACGTCGTGCTGAACTGGAATCTGCTGCATCTGAGAAGCTGAACTCTGCTCAGGCGCGTGCTGAACAACTGAACGAAATTGAACTGTCTATCGTTGCTAAAGCGGGCGAAGAGGGCAAGCTGTTCGGTTCTATCGGTACTGCAGATATCGCTGATGCGATCTCCGCTTCAGGTATCGAAGTTGCTAAGAGTGAAGTTCGTCTGCCAGAAGGTGCGCTGCGTACCACTGGTGAGTTCGAAGTTGCTATCCAGCTGCACCCAGAAGTGACTGCTACTGTCGGCATCGTTGTTGTTGGCGAGTAAGCACTGCTTTTGATCTGAATCTTTCAGATCAGCGGGTGAGTTAAGAAGCACTGCGTAGTATTATACTGCGCAGTGCTTTTTTCGTTTCAGGCCAAGGGGATCTGAAGCGGGTATTCTGTGTGTTGAGGTATAAAGTTTTATGGATTATCTGGATCCTGATTCAGCCGATATGGAGGGGGTAAAAGTTCCTCCTCACTCGCAGGAAGCTGAACAGTCCGTACTCGGCGGGCTGATGCTGGATAATAACGCCTGGGATGCGGTTTCAGAGATCGTGCTGGAAGATCAGTTTTACCGTCACGATCACCGGCTGATCTTTCGTACGATTGAGAAGCTGGTTAATAATATGCAGCCGATCGATGTGGTCACCATCTCTGAAGAGCTGGACCGCACCGGAAATCTGGATGCGGCGGGAGGGCTGGACTACCTGGTTGAACTGGCCCGAAATACCCCCAGCGCGTCTAATATCCGTGCCTATGCCGAGATCGTTCGTGACCGGGCGCTGTTGCGCAAGATGATTACCGTTGCCCACGAGATTGCCGAAAGCGCCTTTATGCCGGAAGGGCGTCCAGGTACGGATATCCTCAGTGAAGCGGAACAGAAGATCTTTCAGATCGCCGAGGATCGGCCCAACGAGGGTGGTCCTGTCGGCGTCAATCCGCTGCTGAAAAAAGCGGTGGATAAGATTGATGAACTGTTTAACTCCGAAGGCTCGATGACCGGAGTTACCACCGGGTTTGAAGAGTTGGATAAATCCACCGGAGGTTTGCAACCTTCCGACCTGATCATCGTGGCAGCCCGTCCCTCCATGGGTAAAACCACCTTTGCCATGAACCTGGTCGAAAATGCCCTGATGGCGCAGGATAAACCGGTACTGGTATTCAGCCTCGAGATGCCTGCCGACCAGTTGGTCACGCGGATGCTCTCCTCCCTTGGGCGGATCAACCAGACCCGGGTGCGTTCCGGTAAACTGGAAGAGGATGACTGGCCCCGTCTGACCACGGCTGTGAATATGTTGCGGGATAAGCCGCTGTTTATTGATGACACTGCCGGTATCAGCCCGACAGAGATGCGCAACCGTGCCCGGCGTATTGTTCGGGAACATGGTGATATCGCTCTGATCATGGTGGATTACCTTCAGTTGATGCAGCTGAAAGGGGGCAGTAGTGAGGGCCGTACAGCGGAGATTTCCGAGATCTCCCGCTCTCTCAAGGCGCTGGCTAAAGAGCTGGAATGCCCGGTTGTTGCGCTGTCGCAGCTCAACCGTGCGCTGGAGCAGCGACCCAATAAACGTCCTGTTAACTCAGACCTGCGGGAATCCGGTGCGATCGAGCAGGATGCCGACGTGATCATGTTTATCTACCGGGATGAGGTCTACAACGAGGACTCTCCGGATAAGGGCATAGCCGAGATCATCATTGGTAAGCAGCGTAATGGTCCTATCGGTAGTAATCGTCTGGCGTTTATTGGTCAGTTTACCAAGTTTGAGAACCTGGCTCCGATGGCCTATCAGGACTACGAATAGAAAGTCATCAGAGGCGTTGGCCCTGTGAAAAAAACCGCCATCTCTGGCGGTTTTTTTGCTTTCTGAGCGCTGCCCATCTGAAAACAGGGGATGTCAATAAGCCCTGTTTTGCCCGCGTCTTGTTATTGAGGCAGGGCATTTGCCTGTGTGACTTTGGCACCAGCAACCTCAATCGCTTCAGCCAGCGTCGGTGTGAAAACCAGCGTCTGATCGATTGGTTTCAGTCCCGCTTTAGCGATGTTTTTCAGGGGTTGAAATTGCAGGTCGGCGATAATAACAAAGCTACCCGTCCTGAACTTTGCCTCCAGAAAATGATTCAGCGCAGACAATCCGCCGGCATCCAGTATTGGCACGGCATCCATATAGAGGATGACACGCTGCTTATGCTCGGTGAGCAATAACATTTCCGAGAATATTCTGTCGGCGGCGGCAAAAAACAGCGGCCCGCTGATTTTATATACGCCCCAGTCATCAGGCAGCGTGTCGGGGACATGTTTGCGGTTATCGCTGATCTCGATCACCCGGGTCATCTGGGCGATATCCCGCATGAACAGCAGGGAAGCGAGGACGATACCGAAGGAGATCGCCACCACCATATCGATCATCACGGTCAGAGAGAAACAGGTCAGCAGCACCAGAATATCCCCGGAGGGCGCTTTTTTAAGAAGCTCCATCACTTTCGGCGCTTCACTCATATTCCAGGCGACCATCAACAGCATCGCCGCCATTGAGGCCATCGGTATATACGCCAGCCAGGGCGCCAGTATCAGCAGGCTGACGAGTACTATCAGACCATGAATAACGGCCGCCAGGGGGGACTGAGCACCGGCGCGGTAGTTGGCAGCAGAGCGGGCGATGGCTGCTGTTGCGGTAATACCGCCAAACCAGGGAGTTACCAGATTGCCAACGCCCTGACCCAGCAGTTCGACATTGGAGTGATGGCGCTTGCCACTCATACCGTCCAGCACCACTGCACAGAGTAGTGATTCAATGGCCCCCAGCATCGCAATTGAAAAGGCGATCGGAATCAGTGCTGTCAGTTTATGGAAATCCCAGTCGATCGGTTGCCCATCCGGGCCTGGTTGCAGCCAGGGCCAGTTGAATTCGGGCAGGACCGGAGGAATGCCCTGACCGATGGTGCCATCGGCCAGTTGATAGTTGAAACGGGAACCGATGGTCTGGAGATCAAAGCCGGCATTGGCCAGCAGTAAAGACAGTGCTACTCCGATGGCAACGGCTGGCAGGTGACCCGGAATCGGGAGGCGTAACCGGGGCCAGACGATTAATACCGCCAGGGTTGTGGCCCCGACAATAAACTCGGCGGGTTCCAGAGTGGGTAATGCATTAAACAGGGCGAGTACTTTGTCGATATATTTTTCCGGCATCTCCTGTAGCTCGAGCCCCAGAAAGTCCTTCATCTGCAGGGTGGCGATCACTACTGCAATGCCTGAAGTGAAGCCCAGGGTGACCGGTTCCGGAATGTACTCAATCAGACGACCCAGTCGACTCAGCGCCATCATCACCATCATAACGCCAGCCATCAGCGAGGCGATCAGCAGTCCACTGAGTCCGAACTGCTGAGCCACGGGATACAAAATCACGACAAAGGCCGCAGTCGGGCCGGATATGCTATAACGGGAACCGCCGGTCAGCGGGATCAGAATACCGGCGATGATGGCGGTATAGAGGCCGTACTGGGGTGGTACACCGCTGGCTATCGCCAGCGCCATCGATAATGGAATGGCGATGATGCCAACCGTGATGCCCGCCATCAGATCCTGGTATAGGGTAGCCAGGGTATAGCCCTCTTTAAGGCACTCACGCAGTGCGCTGAAAGGCTTAATACTGTGCAGATGTAAACGATGCGACATGAATAATTGCTCTCGCTAAGCGGTTACAGCGAACTTGAGACGCTGCGGCCGGCAATATGGCCCCGGATTCGATTGAGTGGTTGTTAGAATATAGATTACATTACATGTTCATCAGGGTATAAATCAATGTTAATATGATTAACATAAATAGTTTTGAGGAGTTGTTATGGAGAAGAGAACGGCACGGCTGACACTGCTGATTGACCCGAACAAGAAAGCGACCTTTGAAAAGCTGTGCAATGCAGATGATGTCACTCCTTCGCAAATGGTGCGTAAGCTGATTCGTGATTATATTGAAGAGAAGCTGGGGCCCGAGTGGCGCGATGAAGTCTTTAGTGAAGAGTCGGACGGCGATCAGTGAGTGTTGGACTGCGTCCCCGGCAATGGGACGTTATCCCCCTTTTATAAACAGAAATAGTGTCACAAGGCTGTTAATAACTCTAGGATAACTCTGTGAAAGCCCCATATTATGGGGCTTTACGGCGGTGGGTTAAAATTCGTTCAGGTTGTCGTTTCTGTATTTTTTTCAACCAGTTAAATTGATTTTTTTGAGTAATTATTAAACAGTCAGACTCGAATGTTTAAACCACTTTGATGATTCTGTCTTTAAACCCTTCGGGTACGGTCACCACCTTTCCTTCGGTGTAATCAAAAAAGACGATACCGGTTTTGACATGGGCGATCTCGACCGCTGTCTTCTTATTGCTGAGAAGGTAGTAGATATCGCAGCCATACTTATTGAAGTCGCCCACAGTAATATCAATCTGTATCAGGTCACCGTAAAAACTCTCGGCCTTATAGACGATAACCGAATCGGTCATAATAATGCCTGAACCCTCGATATCCTGCTCTGTATAGTTGTGGGAGTTCAGATAACGAAGTCGCGCTTCATGTACGATGGATAACACAGAATCGTTGCTGAGGTGGCCAGCATAATTGATATCACTGATACGTACCGGTATTTCGGTGGTGAAACTGTAGTTTTCGGGCATATCAATTTTGATACGTGCCATAGGTAAAGCTCCTGAAATGTAAAACAAAAGTACGTAATTTCAGTACAAGAATAGTGGATGCCAAGAGATGAGTCTACGCCGATTCAATCCATATTATCGCTGGCTGTTTCCCTGGTTGCTGGACCGGGTATCGAAGGTGGTCGCGCCTGAAAGGGAGCAGCTACTAAGCTATGCCACAGGGGCCGTGCTGGAGATTGGCGCAGGTACTGGCACCAGCTTTGATTGTTATCCGGGGCAGGTCTCTGAACTATATGCACTTGAGCCTGATACCGGGGTGATGCAGAAAGCCTGCGCAGTTCTGGCAGCTTTACCGGAAGCTCAGCGTAATAAAATTCAGTTATTGGTTGCTGATGCGATGGATATCCCGTTGGCAGATAACCAGTTTGATACAGTAGTTTGCTTTCTTGTGCTCTGTTCCGTGCCTCATCCACAAAAGGTGTTGCAGGAAATTTATCGCGTGCTCAGGCCGGGTGGGCAACTGCTATTCTTTGAGCATGTGTTGTCTGATGACGTTACAGTACAGCGCTGGCAACACCGTCTTAATCCCTTCTGGCGACGGTGTGCCGGGGGCTGCCAACTGAACCGGGAGACCGCAGAGCTTATCTCCCGCGCTGGTTTTGAGGTGCCGCAGCTACAACGCTATCAGCATCACGCCTTTCCGCGGCTGGTAAAACAACTGGTGACGGGAATCGCCGTTAAACCTTCCTGAGATCAGGCCCTGAGTCGGCATAGAGGTGTTGTGGTATCTGAGCACGGTTTTTCTTTTTTACTTATAAAGCTGGTTTTCCCAATCCTGATTGCTGGCAGCATCCCCCGATTTCCACGGAACATACTCGCTATTGCATGGCTGAAATACTAAAATGGGCCGCTGTAAGTGCTATGGATTCATAATATTTTGGCCCCTGCTACTGTTATAACGTGGTCATCAGCAGGGTGCAGATAGCGCAATATGAGTGGCATCACGAAGGTATAGAAGGGAGCGGCTAGCGCTGTGGTAAAAGTACGCGAAGATCATCCAATACATGCTGACGGTAGTGTCGATCTGGATCTGTGGCTGGAAAGGCTGCAGGAGCAGGTTGAAGTTAAGGATATAGATACAGTTCGTCAGGCCTGTCTTTATGCCAAACAGCTGAAAGAGGAAGCTGAACCTTCGGAAGATTCATGGAAAGACAGTGACAGTTATCTCACCGGGCTGGAGATGGCCCAGATTCTTATTGAACTGAATCAGGATCAGGATGCGCTGGTTGCTGCCATCCTGTATCGCAGTGTTCGTGAAAAACGTACCACTCTGGAAGATATTCGCCGTCGCTTCAGTCAGACAATTGCTACGCTGATCGATGGCGTGTTGCAGATGGCGGCTATCGGCAGTCGACAGAACCCCCGGCGTGAGAATGTGCTGGGCCAGAGCGGAAACCCGCTGGACAACGTCCGCAAAATGCTGGTGTCGATGATTGATGATGTGCGGGTAGTGCTGATTAAGATTGCCGAGCGCACCTGTGCTATTCGTCGTGTTAAGAGTGACTCTCGTAAGAAGCGTTATCTGGTGGCGCGGGAGGTGTTTGATGTGTATGCGCCGCTGGCTCACCGGCTGGGCATCGGTCATATCAAGTGGGAACTGGAAGATCTCTCATTTCGCTATCTCAAACCCAACGACTACAAGCAGATTGCGTCATTGCTGGATGAGAAGCGCCTGGATCGTCAGCAGTTCATCGAAGATTCGGTGAGTATTCTTAATGCTGAGTTGAAAAAGGTCAATATTGATGGCGATGTGATGGGGCGGGCCAAACACATCTACAGTATCTGGCGCAAAATGCAGCGTAAGAACATCGCCTTTAACCAGGTTTATGACATCCGTGCGGTACGCATCCTGGTGCCGGAGATTCGTGACTGTTATACCGTGCTGGGTATTGTTCACGGCTTGTGGCGTAATATCCCCCACGAGTTTGATGACTACATCGCATCGCCTAAACCCAACGGTTATCGTTCCCTGCATACCGCGGTATTTGGCCCATCAGGCAAAGTGCTGGAGATTCAGATCCGGACGTTTTCGATGCATGAAGAGGCTGAGTTAGGGGTTTGTGCGCACTGGCTCTATAAGGGCACCGATACCCACTCGCAAAGTTCCAGTTATGAAGACAAGATCGCCTGGCTGCGTCAGGTGCTTGAGTGGACTGAGGATCTCGGAGGCACTGAAGAGTTTTCTGAGGTAATCGGTGGCGATGTGGCCCATGACCGGGTTTATGTCTTTACCCCAGATGGTCATGTTGTGGATATGCCGGTGGGCTCGACACCAGTCGATTTTGCTTACCGGGTGCATACCGAAGTGGGACACCGCTGTCGCGGGGCAAAACTGAATGGCCGGATCGTCCCTCTGACCCGTCAGCTTCAGACCGGCGATCAGGTGGAGATCCTGACCGCAAGTGAAGAGCATCCGCGGCGTGACTGGCTCAACCCAAACCTGGGGTATATCACCAGTGCCCGTTCACGGGCCAAGATTCAACACTGGTTTAAACTTCAGGATAAAGACAAAAACGCCGCCGCCGGTAAGAAAATTATCGACCGGGAGTTCCGTCGTCTGGCGCTGGAAAATGCTGATCTTAATTTTGATCTGATGGCGAAGGCGGTTAATCATCGTTCTGCCGATGATATGTATGCTGCGCTGGGCGCCGGGGATATCCGTCTTTCGCAAGTGATCAACGCCGCGCAACAGCAGGTTGAGACGGATCATCACGATGAACAGCTGGATCTGGCATTGCCCGGCAGCAGTGTTCGTTCTCAGTCCGTTTATGAAGGGATAAAAATACGCGGGGTGGGTAATCTGCTGACGACTATTGCTCCGTGTTGTAAGCCGGTACCGGGCGATCCGATTATCGGTTATATCACCAAAAGCCGGGGAGTCTCTATTCACCGGGATGACTGTACCAACGCTTTTCAGCTGCGTCAGCAGGAACGGGAGCGGATGGTTGAAGTTAGTTGGGGAGAAGAGGGCGAGTCAACCTATCCGGTGGATATCTATGTGGAAGCCTTTGACCGGGCAGGTCTGTTGCGCGACCTGATGATGGTGATGGCAAACGAGAATGTTAACCTGATCGCCGCGAATACTCAGTCGGATAAGAAGAGCAATATTGCCTATCTGACACTGACGATTGAGATCAGCCGTCTCGAGCTGCTGGGTAAAATTATGGACAAGATCAACCAGATTCCAAACGTTACCGAGGTGCACCGACAGCGGAGTGGTACCCGCTGATGCGTTATACCCTTGAAGATCTGCAAACGCTGATGGCCCGGCTGCGGGACCCTGAGGATGGTTGCCCCTGGGATCTGAAACAGGATTTTGCCAGCATTGTTCCCCATACCCTTGAAGAGGCGTATGAGGTGGCCGATACCATCGAACGACAGGATTGGCAGCACCTGCAGGGTGAACTGGGAGACCTGTTGTTTCAGGTGATCTTTTATGCCCGTCTGGCGGAAGAGCAGCAGGGTTATAATTTTGACGATATCGTCGATACCCTGGTAAAGAAACTGATTCGTCGTCACCCTCATGTCTTTCCCGGGGGAACCCTGACCAGTCGGCGCAGTTCCACGGCGTTGGATGAGCAGCAGATCAAGGAGACCTGGGAAGCGATCAAAGCAGAGGAGCGGGGTGAAAAACCACATCAGGAACCCCGGGTGCTGGATGATATCCCAATGGCTCTACCGGCACTCAACCGGGCTGAAAAATTGCAGAAAAGGGCTGCCCGGGTCGGTTTTGACTGGGGGGATGTGCTGCCAGTGCTGGATAAGATCGAGGAGGAGATCGCGGAGTTGCGCGAGGCGATCGCTGCCGGTGATCAGCTGGAGATGGAGCATGAACTTGGCGATCTGCTGTTTGCTCAGGTGAATCTGGCCCGTCACATGGGGGTTAATCCGGAGACGGCGCTACGCTACACCAATCAGAAGTTTACCAATCGCTTTAACTATATTGAAGACCAGGTCGAGCGCTCCTCTGGAGATTGGCAGGCGTTCACCCTTGATGAGCTGGACCACTGGTGGGACGAAGCTAAACGGAAAGGGCTTTAGTCGTAGCCCGCGGGAGATAATCGATGGGATCATTTCAATGGTTTATTGTCGCGCTGATTGTCATGGCTGGGCTGGGGTACTGGAACTACCAGCGCATCGATGGGCAGCGCAAACAGCTGGTCAGCGCCGGATTCCAGATCTCTGATGATCTTAAAGGCAATCCCGGTCTGCTGGTCAGTACCTCCCAGCGTCAGGTGGCGGTCCTGGTGCCGAGTGGATATCTGCGTCTCAGCTTCGATCAGCTAAAAGACGCAGAGATCCGTTTCCGTTCCGGCGCAGAAGTTGAAACCGACTTTCGCATCGCCCTGTTACTTGAGGGTGCACCTGTGCCGGAGGTCGAGATTCGCTACTCCAATGAGCATACTGTTGAAATAGCCCTGAAGAAACTGCAGCAGTTAACCGGTCTTTAAGACGTTGGCGCTGACGAACTGAGACTAAGATAGTATTTGTGCTTTGCACAAACTATGTAGTATCAATAGAACTTCGCAGAGATGACAGGGGACACTGAATGACAACGCTTCATGAAGACCTGAGGGACGATGTCCGGATGCTCGGTGACTGTCTGGGACAGACCATTGTTGAGCATAAAGGCCAGCTGTTTCTTGATAAAATTGAAAAGATCCGGGCGCTTTCCAAGGCGGCCAGATCATCGGGCAAGCCTGTCGATGATGAACTGCTTAAAACCCTCAGTGAGCTGGGGGATGATGATCTTCTGCCGGTAGCCAGAGCCTTTACTCAATTTCTCAACCTGTCCAATATCGCTGAGGAACATCATCGGGTGCGTCGTCGTTCAGGTATTATGGATGTCTGTACCAGTGACTCATTCTGTGGCCTGCTCGGCCGGTTGCAACAGCAGGGTTTATCAAAAGAGCAGATCGCAGCAGCGGTGCGGGATATGGATGTTGAGCTGGTTCTGACAGCCCATCCAACCGAGGTTAACCGGCGCACGCTGATCCAGAAGTTTGATGCCATTACCGAATGCCTGCAAAGGATCGATCGGGGAGAAGACCTGTATCACCGGCTGCATGAACTGATCAGCCAGGCCTGGCACACAGACGCCATCCGCAAGCAGAGACCGACGCCAGTGGATGAAGCGAAGTGGGGATTTGCGGTGATTGAAAACTCCCTTTGGGAGGCGGTGCCGGTATTCCTGCGGCATATCGATAAGCAACTGTTTGATGCGACCGGTGAACATCTGCCACTGAGCAGCTCGCCGGTGCGGTTTGCCTCCTGGATGGGGGGCGACCGTGATGGCAACCCTAATGTTACCTCCGTGACCACCGAGAAAGTCTTATTGCTGTCCCGCTGGATGGCGGCTGATCTGTATATCAAAGATATTGACCGCTTGCGCAGTGAGCTATCGATGAATGAGTGTAGTGCGGAGTTGCGCGAGCGGGTGGGTGATCATCCTGAGCCCTACCGTGAACTGTTGCGTACGGTATGCACCCATCTGACGCAAACCAAGCGCTGGACCACTGAGCGTCTTGAGGGGCGACCGGTGGAAAAAGAGGGGGTGTATATCTATCCCCGGCAACTGCTGGAACCCCTGTTACTGATCGATGCCTCGTTGCGCAGCTGTCATATGAGTGTGATTGCTGATGGTTTGCTGAGTGATACGATACGGCGGGTGGCGTGCTTTGGTATGACTCTGGTGAATCTGGATATTCGCCAGAATTCTGATCGTCATGCAGAGGTGATGGACGAGCTGACGGGCTTTTACGGTATCGGTTGTTACAGCGAGTGGAGTGAAACCAATAAGCAGATGTTTCTGCTGAAGGAGTTACAGGAGAAGCGTCCTCTGTTGCCCCGCGAGTGGTCTCCCTCGGAGAATGTTCAGGAGGTACTGGATACCTTTAGCGTGGTCGCCCGGGAAGAACCGAACTCTCTGGGATCCTATGTTATCTCCATGGCCAGTCAGCCATCGGATGTATTGGCGGTTATCCTGCTGCTGAAAGAGAGCGGTATCCATCATAATATGCGGGTAGCGCCGCTGTTTGAAACGTTGGACGACCTGGATAACGCTGAAAACTGTATCCGTCAGTTGCTGGCTATCCCCTGGTACAGAGATTACACCGGGGGGCACCAGGAAGTCATGATCGGTTATTCCGACTCATCGAAGGATGCAGGGCAGTTGGCGGCGGCCTGGGGGCAGTATCGGGCTCAGGAAGCGCTGACCAGTGTATGTCAGGAATACGGTGTTCACCTGACGCTGTTTCACGGCCGTGGCGGCACGGTTGGTCGTGGTGGCGGCCCCAGCCATACGGCGATTCTGGCACAGCCCCCTGGGTCTGTGGCCGGCAGTCTGCGGGTGACTGAGCAGGGTGAGATGATCCGGTTCAAGTTTGGTGTGCCGGAGATTGCGGTACGAAATCTCGAGCTGTATACCTCGGCGACCCTGGAGGCAACTCTGGCGCCGGCTCCCGGGCCGAGACCCGAGTGGCGCCAGTTGATGGATGAGATGTCGCTGGCAGGCCTGACCGCCTATCGCGATGTGGTACGCTTTGATCCTCAGTTTGTCCCCTATTTCCGCTCGGCAACCCCGGAGCAGGAGCTGGCAAAACTACCTCTGGGCAGTCGTCCGGCGAAACGTAAGGCGGATGGGGGTGTTGAAAGCCTGCGGGCGATCCCCTGGATCTTTGCCTGGACACAGATCCGCCTGATGTTGCCAGCCTGGCTGGGCAGTGATGTCGCCCTGCAGCAGACACTGGATAAAGGTCAGTTTGAACTGGTGCAGACGATGCGCAGGGACTGGCCGTTCTTCCGCTCCTATATGGATATGCTGGAGATGGTGATGGCCAAGGCAGATGCCAACATAGCCGCTTACTATGAAAAACGGCTGGTGTCTGAAGAACTGGCGGTGCTGGGGGCCGATCTGCGCTGTCGCCTGGCGAAGACCATTGAACTGGTGAAAAAGATTAAGCAACAGGAGACGCTGCTGGAGCATAGTCCGGTGATCCGTCAGTCGATTGAGGTGCGCAACCCCTATATCGATCCATTGCACTTTCTGCAGGCAGAACTGCTCTATCGCGACCGCAATCACCCGGATGCCCGGCTTGAACAGGCGCTGATGATTACCATGGCTGGTATCTCGGCGGGTATGCGCAATACCGGATAAACGCTGAGTGGGCCTGCTCAGGCAAGGACAGGGACGCTTTGCTCAGGTGGGGGGACGAATGGCGGCGATGCCCCGTAAGCCGGGGTATCGCTGGCATGAGGTTTTGATAACTTCGGTCAACAAAAGCAGATGTTATCCTTTTAGGGGGTTGCTACCTTAGCCGGTTTTGACTAACCTCGAGCGTTCGTTTTTCACGACATTGTGTAGTAAATATTACAATGCAGAAAAATTGTCTCCTGCAATTGGTAGAATTAGAAATTGGTAGTAGGCCGAATGTCCAATTGTGAGTAGCAGGCATAGAACGATATTGTGACATATTGCCACTCAGAAAAATTTCAGCCGGTGGTTATCTAATGAACGGCCGGCTTCAAGATTTTACATTATAAAATTAGAAACGGAGCAATCCTTACATGCGAATTATTCTTTTGGGTGCACCGGGTGCCGGTAAAGGTACCCAGGCTCAGTACATCTGCGAAAAGTACGGTATTCCCCAGATCTCCACCGGCGATATGCTGCGTGCTGCGGTAAAAGCGGGTACCCCTCTGGGTATCGAAGCTAAAAAAGTCATGGATGCCGGTGGTCTGGTGTCTGATGAGATTATTATTGGTCTGGTAAAAGAGCGTATCACTGAAGCTGATTGCGCTAACGGCGCTCTGTTTGACGGATTTCCACGCACCATCCCTCAGGCTGATGCGATGAAGGATGCCGGTGTGGCTATCGATGCGGTTGTTGAGATCGATGTTGCTGACGATGAAATCATCAAGCGGATGGCTGGCCGTCGTGTTCATCCGGGTTCCGGCCGCACCTATCACGTTATCTTCAACCCGCCTGCTGTCGAAGGTAAAGATGATGTCACCGGTGAAGACCTGGTGCAGCGTGAAGATGATAAAGAGGAGACGGTTCGTCAGCGTCTGGATGTGTACCATGAACAGACCGCACCGCTGATCACCTATTACAAAGGTTGGGCTGAAGAGTCGCCTGCTGATGCACCTAAATACAGCTATATTCCCGGTGTCGGCAGCGTTGAAGATATCCGTGATGCGGTATTTGCGTCTCTGGAAAAATAAGCCGTTGGTGTGAATATAAAAAAACCGTTGCTTTGATCCCTGAATCAAAACAGCGGTTTTTTATTGCCGGTTATTCCGCGATAATAGCGCTTTGCCTGTAATCGGAAATAGATAGATGTCTCTCCCCAAAACCGCAATACTGCTGGTTAATTTAGGTTCACCGGATCAACCCACTCCTGCCGCGGTGCGTCGCTATCTTAAAGAATTTCTCTCAGATCGCCGGGTGGTAGAGGGCGATGGGGTGATGCGGCTGATCTGGTTAACGGTGCTCAACGCTATTATCCTGACCTTCCGTCCCCGTAAGGTGGCAAAATTGTATGCATCGATCTGGGATCAGGATTCCCCCCTGCGGCTGATACTCAATCAGCAGGTGGCCGCGCTGCAACTGGCGCTGCAACAAACGATACCGGATCAGGATATGCAGGTTTTTTCCGCCATGACCTATGGCAATCCGGGGCTGACGGCGCGCCTGGAAGAGCTGACGGAGTCGGGTTACAGCAAGATTCTGGTGCTGCCACTCTATCCCCAGTACTCGGCAACCACTACCGCACCGATCTATGACCAGATCGCCCGTTTTCAGCTGAAGACCCGCAATTTTCCCGATATCCGGGTGGTTCATGATTATCATGATCATCCGCTCTATATCCGCGCTCTGGCAGATTCGGTTAAGGCCTTCCGCGCAGAGCATCCTGAGAGTGGTAAACTGGTGCTCTCCTATCATGGCATTCCTCAGGAGTATGCCGATAAGGGTGATCCCTATCCGGAACACTGTTATCGCACCTCTGAACTGCTGGCAACAGAGCTGGGCCTGAGTGACGGACAGTGGCAGACCACCTTTCAGTCCCGTTTTGGTCCTAAAGCCTGGCTGCAGCCCTACACCGATAAAACCCTTGAGAAACTTGCTAATAGCGGTACAAAACAGGTTGAGATCATCTGTCCCGCCTTCTCTGCTGATTGTCTGGAAACCCTGGAAGAGATCGCCGTGGAAAACAGGGATGTGTTCATGCAGGCTGGAGGTGAGCAGTATCAGTATATCCCGGCACTGAACGCCGACCCCGGGATGATCCGCCTGCTGGTGGCACTGGTAAAACAGAATAGTTGCGGCTGGGTTTGTCAGACCTGTAACAGTAACGAACAGAATGAGACAGAGAATGCGTCCTGAATATATCTTCGGTATCCACGCGGCTACCACCACCCTGCAACGAGACAGCAAGCGGGTTAAAGGGATGTGGGTTCTGAAAGGGCGTGTCGATGCCCGGATGCAGAAACTACTGGATCTGGCGGCAGAGAAAAAGATCACTGTCGAGTGGGTCAGCCGTAAAGAGCTGGACAATATGGCGCAGGACGGAGTACATCAGGGGGTTGTGGTCGCCTGCGAACCGATTCAGGCGAAGAACGAACAGTTTCTTGAGGCGATGCTCGATAAGCTGGAAGAGCCCGCGTTTCTGCTGGTGCTGGATGGCGTCACGGACCCCCACAATCTGGGCGCCTGCTTGCGTACCGCGGATGCCGCTGGTGTCCACGCGGTGATCGCGCCGAAAGACAAATCAGCCCCGTTGAATGCCACCGCCAGCAAAGTGGCCTGCGGTGCCGCTGAAGTCATCCCCTATGTGCTGGTGACCAACCTGGCCCGCACCCTGAAAGATCTTCAACAGCGGGGAGTCTGGATTACCGGCACCGCTGGCGAAGCGGACACCCTGATCTACGATGCCGACCTGAAAGGCCCAATGGCCCTGGTGATGGGCGCCGAAGGCCAGGGGATGCGCCGCCTCACCCGTGAACACTGCGATTTCCTGGTAAAAATCGATATGGCAGGGGAGGTCTCCTCGCTGAACGTATCGGTGGCGACAGGGGTGTGTCTGTTTGAAGCGGTAAGACAAAGAAAAGCGTAGCTTTTCTTTGTCCAGAACGCTGCGCTTGCTAGTTGTTAGACGTGGCTTCGCCACTTGCCAGAACGTCACTGCGTGACTCGCTAGAAAAAGCGGGGAGGTTTTGTAGGAGGCGCGATGGCATGCCCTCTGGGTACCTCACGGCGATAAACCGCGCAGAGCGCAAGACCCGCATCGCTTGGCGATACGAGTTGTCACTTGCAAGAATATCGCTCCCTCTGGTACGTTATCGAATCAGTGAATTTTAGTGACAGGATGTCAAAAGTTGATCTCTCTTTTTTTAAAGTCTGTTTTTCAGTTTCTTGTGATTGTTGCTCTCTGCGGTCCATGGATATATACGCTATGGATGAAAATACCGGCAGATTATGATGAAAGCGACCTGGACTATAAAAACTATACGTTAATCGATATTCAGGAGGAACGTCGCCATAGAGCTGTAAATTTAGTTAAACTAAAGTTGGTTAATAGTGATGGTAATACTGTTTATCGAACTGAGTATGATCATTGGTTACCGCATAATACTATATGGAGATTGAAATATCGGCACTTGGGAGAAGAGATCCGAGTTGGTATTAATTATAGAGATCAGATCTGCAAAATAGAGACGTTAACAGATGGAAGCTATATAGAAATATTGAAGCCGTCGGAGTTAATGCTTAACTATCGAGAGGGTATCAACTATGATTATTTTTTATTAACACTTTTTCTCTTAATGTTTTTTGTTGGTGTTTATCATGTCTATATTGATTTTAAGAATAAGATTTTTATTAGTGGATATTTGGATGATATAAATGGTGATGTATTTTTGGTTAAGGCTAGTCGGATTGATTTTTTATATTTAATGGCTATGGTTTTTTTGGTGTGTGGCTTGGGATACATTTTTTTATTTAATAAGTTTGGCCTTATCTTGGCTGTAACATTTTCCCCACTGATATTTCTTGGTCTCTTAAAGACTTATAAATATGCATATAAATTAAAGTCTATTTTTAATGACATCGCTAAAGTTAGTAAAGATGGGATTATTGTTTATAAATATTCAAATGAGCCGATTAGATGGTCTGAGATAGAGCAGATTTATTTTAGCCTTAATGGGAGATTTAGTTCAGCAAAGGAACCTATTGTATTGATCATATCGGGGCGTGATAATTGTGAAATTGCCTCAGGTTCAACTCAGATAAAGACTTTAGATTTATATAATGTGCTGAAAGCGATGAAAGAAAAATATTCTTGAAATTCTTTGTGTTTATAGATCGAGTGAGAAGGCTATTCGATGCATGATTTTCCAGATGCGGTTACATCGGAAGAATGTACTCAAAGATATCAACTTAACCGAACCTTAAGAGGGCTACTGAGCAGCTTGCAAGACCATTAATCGCTTCCCTTGCTAGGAAAAAAGACGCGTCTGCGTCGCTTGCCAGAACGTCACTTCGTGACTCGCTAGGAAAAGCGGCGCGCAGAGCGTAAGACCCTATCGCTTCGCGACACTAGCTAGAACGTCACTGCGTGACTCGCTAGAAAAAGCGGGCGCAGATTTGTGGGAGACGTGTTGGCATGCCCACTGGATCCCCCGCGGCGATAAGCGACTTATTCTGTCAACTGCGCCACAGACTGTTCTCAGGTTGATCTCACTGCTATCTGTATCATTACCGGAACGACAATGCAGGCAATCCAGAATGCTAGCTTAAGGTGATGCTTGGCAGGTGAGATCAGTGTTTTATAAGTGCCCGCTATGCCGAGTAGGGCAACAGGGTAGGAGAGTATAACCGGCAGTGTGAAGATATCTCTGTCACTATCCAGATAAGCAACTGAGTAGAGTCCAAAGCAGGTCGCTGCAGGCAGGGCAACCATGATAATAAGCTTAATGACCCACTCTGGAAAGTCCGGCTTATTCACTGATCAGAACCTTTTTGATAATACGTGATCTTTTTTTGTATTCTGGCAACGAGATTATCCATTATGAATAAGTAAGGCTTTGAAAAAAGGAAAAATAATATTTCCGTAGTTTGTCGATAGTAAAGAGTACAGAGTGGAGTGTTCAACACTCGACAAGTGTGTGCCCATAAACCTTACCATAACATCTGCAGGTGTTGTGTCCTTCAACGCATCAAGCTTATTGGGAATACAGTGGTAGGTAGTAGCGTCACCTAAAAGAACGCCCCATTGCTAGCTTGCCCACCGCTATTTCAGCGAATTAGTGGAAGAATCGCGGTTTTTTGACTAAAAAGTTAATAGCCATAGTGGTAAGAACGACAATGAACTGAGAAACCGACAGGAGGTACTTCAAATGTTAGGTGAAGAGCACTCTTTAGCACATGATTTCCCTGATTATGAGGATGTTATCGATCAACTGAAAGAGTCTGACGAACGTTTTGCTAAAGAGAACCGTTATTACCAATCCCTCGATAAGCAGATCCGGGTGCTGGAGATGAATAACTCCCCTATCGATGATCTGTCAATGCATCAGCTGAAGCAGGAACGATCTGAGCTCAAGGATGCCCTCTACCGACGGCTGGTTGAAGCGCGGCATTAACGGCGATAGCGCTAAGAACGCTGCTTCGCAGCTGCCAGACCGTATCGCTTCGCGATACTCGCTAGACGTGGCTACGCCACTTGCCAGAACGTCACTTCGTGACTCGCTAGAAAAAGCGGGTGCTTTTGTACGAGCAGCGTTGGCATGCCCTCTGGGAACCTCACGGCGATTGCTCTTATTTCCTAAACCGGCTCAGCAATTGCCTTGCACAGCACTTTGTTGCACACTCAGTTTATAGAACGTTTAGCCAAGGCTAGATAAACACGCTGATCAATGAGCCTACTCATAATCAGAGACGAGAATGCAGTAGCTGCCGTTTTTATCACAGCAGAACTTGTAAAACGATCAGGCTTGCAAGCTACAGAGCGTTGTAAGGTCGTATCAATGAAGTTGTTTTGGATCTTGAGGGAACATGGTCTTTTTAACTTTCTGGGCAGTTGGCATATTATTCGTAGTCATTGGTTTTCACTTTCATTGTAAATTTTTAGCGCGCCTGAAAAATAATCACACTCAACTATATAGCGATCTCGGGAAACCTGGAGTGTTCACGAAGTATCCTATATCTACCAAATTAATTATCCGTGATCTTAGCCCAAATAACTTAGCTACGAAGTACTCTGAGTTTATGGCAAAGAAGCAATGGGAAGAGTTAAGTGATAGTGAGCTTAATAAATACGCGTCTTACAGAAGATATACGCAGTATATTCTTGGGGCTTTGTTCTTTGTCGCAATTATCAGCGCTGGAACTAAGCTATAACAAGCGTAGGCTTTCGGAACTCCTTTCTGCTCACGTCGTCCGTAGATACGGGCGTTATTTATCATAAGGACACAAAATGGTTCGATGGCCTGCGATCATTAAATACGAAGGCGACAGTGAGCTTACGTTCGTCTCTGGTTTATCAGAATGGGAATGTGATGCAGATCTTCACTTCTTCTCTTATGAAGAGGGTGATGCTCTGATCGACTCTGAAGGGGTGATATATGCCCTGGATAAAAGGGAGGCGGATTGCATCAAACCCAGGGCTACCGGCGGAAGCTTTAACAAAGAAGAGATCCTCGAAATTATTAAAGAACATTTTTCAGCCATCGGAGAGTGTTGTGTTTCTAAATTTTCTATCAGCACCATTTCTGAAGGTGTTGCTGTTGTTGGTAAGTTCGAGGAAAAGTAACAAGTGTGTTAATAAATACCCCTCTCAAGCAGTGACCAAATGCTTTCTTGCTCTTGTCTTTTCTAGCAAGGAAAACGAAGTTTTCCGTCTAGCCACTCGCTAGCCGCGAAGCGGCGGTCTAGCCACTGCTCTTTTCCATCAACCGCCGAAACTCTTCCTCCGGCACCGGCCTGGAAAACAGATACCCCTGCAGTTCCTCGCACTGTTCCTCTTTGAGAAATTGCAGTTGGTTTTCAGTTTCAACACCTTCGGCAATCACGGTCATTTTCAGGCTTTTGCCCAGGGCTATGATCGCGCGGGTGATCGCTCTGTCGTTTTCGTCGACCTCAAGATCACGAATGAATGCGCGGTCAATTTTCAGTTTGCTGATGGGGAACTGTTTCAGATAACTCAGAGAGGAGTACCCCTGTCCGAAGTCGTCAATTGACAGGCTGATGCCCATCTGATGGAGTGCCTGCAACACTTTACGTGATAGCTCCGGGTTTTCCATCAGCGCGCTTTCTGTAATTTCAAACTCGATACTGGAGGCATCGGCGTCGGAACACTGGAGTATTTCAGCCACTTCAGCCACGATCAGATCGCTGATCTGCTGCGTTGAAAAGTTAACCGCGACCTTTGGCAGGGTGTAGCCCATTGCGTGCCAGCGGCTTATATCCCGGAGGGCCTGTTCGATTACCCATCGGCCGATAGGGGCGATGAGGCCACTTTCTTCGGCGTAGGGGATGAACTGATCGGGTGCTAGTAGCCCCCTTTCTGGGTGATTCCAGCGAATCAGGGCTTCAGCCGCGACAATCCTGCCTGTTTCAGTGTTTACCTGTGGTTGATAATAGAGTTCAAACTGATCGTTTTTGAGTGCCTGATTCAGCTGCTCCAGGAGATTAAATCGCTTGGAGGCGGCTTCGGTCATCGATGAGTCGTAGAAGCAGAAGCCATTTCTGCCGTTGCGTTTTGCCTGATACATGGCTGAATCGCCATTGCGCAGAATCATGTCAGGAGTGCTGGCATCTTTAGGGAACAGGCAGATACCTATACTGGCGGTAATACGAAACGCATGTGTCTGAATCTCAAAGGGACGCTGTAGCTCACCGAGTAGTTTACGGGCGATTGTTTCAGCTTCATCATCGCGTAACAGGCCGGTAATCACGGTAAACTCGTCGCCCCCCAGTCGCGCAACCAGATCATCGCTTCGTAGCACCTGAGTGAACCGTTCAGAGACCTGGCGTAATAACTCATCGCCTGCGCTATGTCCCAGGGTATCGTTAATCTCTTTAAAATGATCAAGGTCGATAAACATCAGTGCTGCATTCAGAGGCTGCCCCTGAGATCGGTCGAGCATCTCTTTTAACTGCTGCCAGACATAGCGCCGATTCGGCAGAGCGGTGAGGTGGTCATGCAGGGTGCTGTGGCGCAGTTCTGCCGATCGCTGGTTTAGTCCGGAGATCATTTTGTTGACACTGTCACTGACCAGCCTGAACTCATTAAAGTGGATCTCTTCAGGGTTCAGGTGGGTCAGGGTGTCGACGGATCTTTCAAGGTTGGAACGGAATACCTTTAGGTTCTGTGATAGCTTGCGCATCATGAAATAGAGCAGGAAGCCAATAATGGCCATGGTGACCAGGATAATTTTCAGCGTATCGAAGACTCCCTGTTCAAACTCTTTTTTACGGGCATCAACATGCAGGGCAATCTTGTTTTTGACTGTGTCGGTGTAAAAACCGGTGCCGATGAATATTTTCCACTCATCCACTCCCAGAATGAAAGATACTTTCTCTGACTCTTCGCCGCTGTTTTTCTCCCACACATAGGTACTGAAAGTGCCTTCCGGGTGCTGCTGGGCTAATCGGGAGTTCTCCTGAACAACTTTGGTTCCCCTGGCATCGACGGTATCCCAGATGTTTTTCTGGCCAGCATGATATTCACCATTGGTGACATAAAGGTCGCCATCGTAGGAGTTTATAAAATAGTAACCCTCTTTATCCGGCCCGAAAGAGATATTGGCAATGCGTTGATAAACTTCATCTTTAAGTTGTTTTTCGTACAGTTCCAGGTAATCACCGGTTCCGATCACGAGGTTATAAGGTTTGAATAGTCTGAGATAACTGTATTTGTTCAGCGACTTCTTGCCATCGGGTAATAGCCATTGGTAACTGACAAACCCCTCTTGTTGGTTGTGTAAAAGCGTGATTATCTGTCGAATTGAATCCTGGCCCTCCTGGGGGAATGCGTCGGTGTAATGTTTTGTTTCTAAGGAGGGATCGGGTGGATAGAGATTAACCACGCCGTCAAGTGTATAGATAAAGTAGTAGCCTCTGTCCTGATTAAATCTGAGATCGCGTAGCGCCGCGTAAATCATATTCTTAATATCAGCGTCAGAGTTTTTGCCCTGCTGGCTGAGGTAGATCGATTCAGCTATTTGATAGGCCTGGTCAACTCTCTGTTGCAGTTCTGTTTTGAGTTTATTATTCGCCAGCTTGTTCTCACTCTGCAGGTAGTGTTTTATCGAGTGAACCCGGGCTTCAATCTCCTGTTTCTGCAAAGCGAGATACTCTTGCGCAAAATGTTCGCCATCCCGCTCAAGGTATTGATATTGATTGCTGATCCACAGATAACCAATAAAGCCGCAGGCCAGAATAAACACCGCAATGGTTGCAAGAAAATAGCCAACGACGCTGAATGTAATCGGTTGTCTTAAGCGGCTATTATTCAACGTCCTATCCTTAATGATTTATCAGGGAAAAACAGGAGTGCAGGGAAAACCAACGATGAAAGAAGAGATCAAATTTACACAGGCTTCCCAGATTTAAATCTACAATATCAGAGACGTTTTGTCGCTTTGGGTGTGAGCATTTTGGTGAGACTGGCGAAATGTATTTTCGCGATAAAAAAAGAGAACCAAAGGCTCTCTTTTTTACGTTTTTTCTAGCCACTAACCACTAGCAAGTTGCGAAGCAACGTCTAGCTACTATCTAACCCAACACCTCCTGTGCATGCAGGGCGATCATCGCCTCTTCATTGGTGGGAATAACCCGAACAATAACTTTAGCGCTGGCCTTGCTGATAATCGCTTCGCCCTCTTTATTGGCGCTTTTGTTGAGTTTGACTCCCAGCCACTCCAACTGATCACAGATACGCTTGCGCAGTTTGCTGTCATTTTCACCCACACCGCCAGTGAAAACCAACTGATCTAAACCCTGTAGAGCAGCGCTCAGTCGACCGATCTCCAGGGCAGCACGATAGGCGAACATGGCGATCGCCTCTTCCGCTTCCGGTTTGCCGGATTGTTCCAGCGCTATCATATCGGAGCTGATACCAGAGACTCCCAGCCAGCCGCTCTCTTTGTAGAGGAAGTTTTCCAACTGGTCGGCATCCATTCCATAGTGGCGTTGCAGATAGAGCAGTACACCGGGATCGATATTGCCGGTACGGCTGCCCATCGGCAGGCCGTCTACCGCAGTAAAGCCCATAGAGGAGGCGATCGATCTGCCCTGTTTGACAGCGCACATGCTGGCACCCGCGCCGAGATGGCAGATAATGGTGTTGTCACTTTCCGCCCCTTTGCCGATTTTCTCCAGGGTGCGCTGAATATATTCGTAGGACAGACCATGAAAACCATATCGATGGATCCCGGCTTCAGTGTATTTGCGGGGAATGGCGTAGTGGCGTTCCACCTGTGGCTGGCCGATATGGAACATGGTGTCGAAGCAGGCGATCTGTGGCAGCTCCGGCTCCAGTTGCTGACAGGCACGGATCAGTTTCAGGTTATAGGGCTGATGCAGTGGAGCCAGCGGAATCAGTTCTTCCAGTGACTTCATGATGTCTGGCGTAATCATGACCGGATCGCTGAACGCCTCTGCGCCATGGACCACCCGGTGGCCAAAAGCGCTGATCTGGCTATCGGGTAACTGTTTACGCACCCACTGTATCACCAGATCGAGGCACGCCTGATGGCGATCATCAATCTCGATGGAGGTCATGTCGGGTTCGACCTTTTCCAGTGTTTTTCCCTCACTGGAGAATACTTTCATGACCGGCGTGTTAAGGATATTCCCCAGCTTGAACTGATACAGGGGTTCCACTTTCTTTTCGTGGCGGGCAAACAGCGCGCATTTCAGGCTGGAAGAACCGCCATTAACTGTCAGAACCAGACCCATCTTATTTCACTCCTTGAGGATGCAGAACCATGTGGGATGCCAGGGCACAGGATGCCAGGCGGGCCAGAGTCCCGTCAGAACGACTGTTAAGTATGATCGGTGCACGGGCACCCAGGGCGATACCCGCAGATTTGGCATCCGCAAGGTAAATAAGCTGCTTAGCGATCATATTGGCTGATTCCAGGTCGGGTGCCAGAAGAATATCAGCGTCGCCGGATACCGGCGATGAGATATGCTTATCAATAGCGGCCTGCAGGGATATCGCATTATCAAAGGCCAGCGGACCATCAAGAATAGCGCCGGTGATCTGTCCCCGGTCGGCCATTTTGCACAGTGCGGCAGCATCGATGGTGCTCTGCATTGTCGGCTTCACTTTCTCGACTGCTGCAAGAATGGCCACTTTAGGCTCCTTCATACCCAGTGCGTGGCAGAAGTCGATTGCGTTCTGCACGATATCCCGTTTGGTCAGCAGGTCCGGGGCAACATTGATAGCCGCATCGGTAATCATCAAGGGTTTATGATAGTTGGGAACGTCCAGTACAAAGATATGGCTTTGCCGCCGTTCAGTGCGTATCCCCAGAGTTTTGTGTATCACTGCACTGAGCAGCTCTGATGTACTCAGGTCTCCCTTCATCAGGGTTTCCGCCCGGGCTTCGCGTATCAGTCCAACGGCCTGCTCTGCTGCAGCGTGGCTGTGCTCAACATCGATCAGTTCATAGTCGTCAATATTCAGTTCATACTTATCAGCAGCCGCCTGTATTTTAGCCGCAGGTCCCACCAGAATAGGTACGATCAGACCGCGTTCAGCGGCCTCGATGGCGCCCATCAGGCCGTTATGTTCAACTGGGTGTACTACGGCAGTGATGACCGGACGAGCCTTAACCGCTTCATCAATAAAGAATTCCAGTTGGTTATGGATGGGGGGCTTTTCTGAAAGAATCATTATACTGCTCCAGCTATTCGGCGGTTGGAAACCCGGGGCACCGCGCTCTAACCTATATAACAGGCGCTATCGGCCTTAGCATTTACTCTATGATAAGAGTATGAACTTCTTATGACGCAGTGCAACATGCAGGTTAGTTAAAATGAGTAGTTTTTGTGTAAATCGATGATTAACTGATATATCGTACTTGCGAAATTTAATAGGGGCTAGAACGTCGCTGCGCGACTGCTAGTGGTTAGACGGAAACTTCGTTTCCTTGCTAGAAAAATCACAGAAAAACAGCAACTGTAGTCATTATTGGGCTATTAGGATAAAGTGAAGCTCGATGGGTGGGAGTACCCGAATCGTAGTCTGTGATTTTGATTGGCTGTGTAGTTCGGCCAGGCACTCAAGACAGTTCAGGTGGATATCAAGGATGAGTACCATTGATCCTTTTTCCCTCTCTGGCAGCCCTTGTCTTTGCATACTTAGTCACATACTCCTGGTATTGACGACTTCTACGATACATATTTTACCCGTCTCTGGATTATAACGTACCTTGTAAGGTTGCAGAGCTTGCAAGCTTTAGAACCTTGCAGGGCTTACGAATAAAGTTGTTAGCCTTACAAGGTACACAGCGGGCATGGATAGATTCAAGATTGAGGTCAACAAAAAGGGACATCCAGTAAGAAGAGAATCTTTCGATCTGGAGTTCAAGCAATCCTTCCATTACGGTGATTCCCTTCATTTCTATGTGCGCTCGTTGGTTGGTATGCCAATAACTGTAGTGGTCAAGTAAAACTGGCCACCGCTTTAGAGGCTTTTTGGAAAAAGGACGAGTTAGGCTTTATGTGCTTATCTTTGCTTTTTCTAGCAAGTAAAACGAAGTTTTACGTCTAACCACTAGCAAGACACGAAGTGTCGTCTAGTGAGTCGCTCAGCGACGTTCTGTTCCCGGATACTTGCTATCCGGGAAGCGCTGCGGTGTAATTCCTGAAACGTTGATAAGATGAAGGTGGGATGATGGACTGTCTGTTTTGTAAAATTCTGAATAACGAGATTCCAGCGGATATTATCTATGAGGATGATCGGGTTATCGCTTTTAATGATATCAACCCCCAGGCACCGACCCACGCCCTGATTATTCCCCGTAAACATATCGCTACGCTGAATGATATCAACACAGAAGACTGTGACCTGGTGGGGCATATGGTGATGGTGGCCGGGAAGATTGCGCAACAGCAAGGGTTTGATACGGACGGCTATCGTACCGTGTTTAACTGTAACAGCCACGGCGGTCAGACGGTTTACCATATCCACCTGCACTTGCTGGGGGGTAAACCGATGGGCTGGCCTCCCTATCAGGAAAAGCTCAAAACGCCGGTATGACGTTATAAAAAAAACCGCTCTTAATGAGCGGTTTTATCTATCTGGGGGACGTGTCAGGCCACTTCCTCAGCATGGGGCTTTGGTGGACAGTGGCGTTCGTTGACAATCTGTCCATCAGGTGAGACTGACTCCAGGTGAACGTCAAATCCCCATAGTTGATGGAGATGTTTCAACACTTCATCGGTGTCATCCCCCAGAGGCTGTTCATTATGCATATAGTGACGCAGGGTCAGTGAGCGGTCGCCTCTGATATTAACGTTATAGATCTGAATATTGGGTTCCCTATTGCCGATGTTATAGCTGGCAGCCAGGTTCTCCCGTACTTTCTGATACCCCTCATCATCATGGATAGCGCTGATCTGCAGGGTGCTCAGGGCCGAGTTGTCAGTAATAGTAAACAGCTTCAGCTCACGGATCATATGGGGTGAAAGGTATTGCAATATAAAGCTTTCATCCTTGTAGTTGCGCATCGCATGCTGCAGTGTCTCGTTCCAGTCGCTGCCGGCGATGTCGGGAAACCATTTGCGGTCTTCGTCGGTAGGGTTTTCACAGATTCGTCTGATATCCCGCATCATGCCGTAGCCCAGTGAGTAGGGGTTGATGCCGCTGAAGTAGGGGGAGTCAAACGGTGGCTGGTAGATGACACTGGTGTGTGAATGGAGAAACTCCATAATAAACCCATCGGTGACCAGACCTTCATCGTGCAGATGGTGTAGCAGGGTGTAATGCCAGAAGCAGGCCCACCCCTCATTCATCACCTGAGTCTGACGCTGGGGGTAATAGTATTGAGCGATCTTTCTGACGATGCGGACAATCTCCCGTTGCCAGGGCTCCAGCAGCGGCGCATTCTTCTCAATAAAGTAGAGCAGGTTCTCTTCCGGGTCTTTCGGGAAGCGCGGTGTTTTCTTCTCCTTTATCTCATCTTTTTTCGGGATAGTATTCCACAGCTGGTTAAGGTGACGCTGGATATACTCTTCGCGGTCCAGTAACCGGTTTTTCTCCTCTTCAGGGGTAATCGGCTGAGGGCGCAGGTAACGGTTAACGCCATAGTTCATCAGTGCGTGGCAGGCGTCCAGCATCTGTTCTACAGCATCCACGCCGTGGCGCTCTTCACACTTGGCAATATAATTTTTGGCAAACAGCAGATAATCGATAATAGCGGAGGCATCGGTCCAGGTGCGGAACAGGTAGTTGCCTTTGAAAAACGAGTTATGTCCGTAACAGGCGTGGGCGATGACCAGAGCCTGCATGGTCATGGTATTCTCTTCCATCAGATAAGAGATGCAGGGATTTGAGTTGATAACTATCTCGTAGGCCAGCCCCATCTGGCCCCGTTTGTATTGCTGTTCCGTGGAGACAAACTGTTTACCAAACGACCAGTGATTGTAATTCAGCGGCATGCCGACAGAGGAGTAGGCATCCATCATCTGTTCAGAGGTGATGATCTCTATCTGATTAGGGTAGGTATCCAGCCCGTAATGTTCCGCCACCCGGGCGATCTCCTGGTCATATCGCTGAATCAGTTCGAAAGTCCATTCTGACCCGGTAGAGATCGGTTGATGCTTTTTCATTGGGTCACTCCTTTTTCTCAAACAGCTTTCTGAACACCGGATAGATATCGGAGGGTTCAACGATGGTCTGCATAGCAAAGGTTTCGCCAAACTTTTCCCGAATCTGCTCGTACTCCAGCCAGAGATTCTGATGTGGCCCGGTGGTGATCTCAACATAGGCAAAATACTGCACCAGAGGCAGAATGCGTTGCTCCAGAATTTCCCGGCAGACATGGGAATCACCATCCCAGTTATCACCATCAGACGCCTGGGCAACATAGATATTCCAGTCACCGGGAGGGTAGCGTTCATGAATAATATCTGCGCTCAGGTTGAGCGCACTGGAGACGATTGTGCCACCGGTTTCACGGGAATAGAAAAACTCCTCCTCATCCACCTCCTTGGCATGGGTGTGATGACGGACAAACACCACCTCAATTTTTTTGTAGCTGCGGGTGAGAAACAGGTAGAGCAGAATAAAGAAGCGTTTGGCGATATCCTTGATCGACTGGGTCATCGATCCCGAGACATCCATCACGCAAAACATCACTGCTTTAGAACTGGGCACCGGGGTACGGATCAGGTTGTTGTATTTCAGATCAAACTCATCGATAAATGGCATCCGTTTGATGCGTCTGTTGAGCGCTTTGATCTCTTCATTCAGGGCCGCTATCTGCAGCACCGCTTCCTGGTTGGGCAGCAACCCCTCCAGGGTTTTGATCTCCGCTTTCAGTTCTCGGATTTTGCGGCGCTCTTTACCCGAAAGGGCGATACGCCGGGCGTTGGCGGCTCGTAATGATCGCACCACATTGAGTTTGTCCGGTGAGCCTACACTGGTAAAGCCAGCACGACGCACCTCAAAGCTGGTGGCGTCGCGCAGCTGTTTCTTAATCATGTTGGGCAGTTCAAGGTCTTCGAACATAAAGTCGAGGAACTCTTCCTGATTAATCTGAAAGGTGAAATCATCTTCACCTTCCCCCTGATTGCTGGCCTGCCCCTGGCCGGAGCCACCGCCGCCTCCGCCTTCGGGACGTTTAATTTCGTCGCCGACGACGAACTCTTTGTTACCTGGAAAAACCCGCTGACGGATGCCGCCATCACCGTGATGAAACACCGGTTCGGAAATATCCTTGTTCGGGATACTGACCTCGCCTCCCTGATCAATATCACGGATGCTACGGGAGTTTACCGCTTCCTCAACAGCCCGCTTAATATGCTTCTTATAGCGGCGAAGAAAACGCTGCCGGTTAACGGTGCTCTTTTTTTTCGCGTTTAGGCGGCGGTCGATGATATAGCTCATACAGCGCTCTCCTGCTCTGACCCGGCATAGGCAAACCCCCTTACTGGGATTTGCGCACCCTGATGTACCATTCAGACAGTAATCGAACCTGCTTCTCGGTATAACCGCGCTCGGTCATCCGTTTCACAAACTCACTGTGTTTTTTCTGGTCCTCAGTCGATGCTTTAGGGTTGAAGGAGATAACGGGCAGAAGATCTTCTGTGTTGGAGAACATCTTTTTCTCGATCACAGTGCGCATCTTCTCATAGCTGTTCCAGGCGGGGTTTTTACCGTCATTTTCTGCCCGGGCACGCAACACAAAGTTGACGATTTCGTGGCGGAAATCTTTCGGGTTGCTGATACCCGCTGGTTTTTCGATTTTTTCCAGCTCTTCGCTGATCGCCTGGCGGTTGAGAATATCGCCGGTGTCAGGGTCACGGTACTCCTGATCCTGAATCCAGAAATCGGCATAGGTGACATAGCGGTCAAAGATGTTCTGGCCATACTCAGAATAGGATTCCAGATAGGCGGTCTGAATCTCTTTACCCAGATACTCGATATATTTCGGAGCGATATACTCCTTCAGGAAACCGATCAGTCGGTCATGGGTTTCCTGTGGGAACTGCTGCTGTTCGATCTGCTGTTCCAGCACATACATCAGATGCACAGGGTTGGCGGCAACCTCCGTGGAGTCGAAGTTGAACACTTTGGACAGAATCTTAAAGGCGAACCGGGTTGAGATTCCGACCATCCCTTCATCGACCCCGGCGTTGTCCTTATACTCCTGCATCGACTTGGCTTTCGGGTCGGTATCTTTCAGGTTTTCACCGTTGTAGATACGCATCTTAGAGTAGATGTTGGAGTTTTCCGGTTCTTTGAGTCGCGACAGCACCGTAAACTGCGCCAGCATATTGAGCGTATCAGGTGCGCAGGGTGACTGGGCAAGGGAGCTGTTTTCCAACAGTTTTTCGTAGATTTTAACCTCTTCAGAAACCCGCATGCAGTACGGAACCTTGACGATATAGACCCGGTCGATAAAGGCTTCGTTGGTTTTGTTGTTCTTGAATGTCTGCCACTCCGATTCATTTGAGTGGGCCATGATGATGCCGTCAAAGGGAATGGCTGCCATCCCTTCGGTGCTGTTGTAGTTACCCTCCTGAGTGGCGGTCAGCAATGGGTGCAGCACCTTAATCGGCGCCTTAAACATCTCGACAAACTCCATCATGCCCTGGTTGGCATGGCAGAGTGCGCCGGAGAAACTGTAAGCATCCGGGTCATGCTGTGGAAACTCTTCCAGCATGCGGATATCAACTTTACCGACCAGGCTGGAGATATCCTGATTGTTTTCGTCGCCGGGTTCCGTTTTGGCCACCGCGATCTGATTGAGAATTGAGGGATAGAGTTTCACCACCCGGAACTGAGTGATATCCCCTCCGAATTCATGCAGCCGCTTGACCGCCCAGGGGGACATCAGACCTTTAAGGTAGCGCAACGGAATATTGTACTCCTCTTCGAGAATGGCACCGTCCTCGAGGGGGTTGAACAGCCCCAGTGGTGACTCATGGATCGGAGACCCTTTAATGGCGTAGAAAGGGATATGTTCCATCAGTGCTTTCAGACGTTCAGCCAGGGAGGACTTACCACCCCCCACCGGACCCAGCAGATAGAGAATCTGTTTACGTTCTTCGAGGCCCTGAGCCGCGTGTTTAAAGTAGTCTACGATCTGTTCGATCGCATTTTCCATGCCGTAGAACTCGAAGAAAGCCGGGTAGCGACGGATCATCTTGTTGGAGAAGATTCTGCTTAGCTGAGGGTTCCGAGAGGTATCGATCAGTTCCGGCTCACCGATTGCCGCAAGCAGCCGCTCGGCAGCACTGGCATAGGCCATCGGATCGTTTTTACAAATTTCGAGGTACTCCTGCAGGGAGTATTCCTCTTCCTGTTTGGAGTCGTAACGTGCCTTATATTTTTCGAAAATACTCATATGCCACCTTCCTGCTATAACTGACCCGGTTGGGCTACCTTCGCAAATAGCCCGAAACTCACTCAGGGCTCATAACATCATCTCACTTTATTTCTTAGATTCAGTTTAGTTCATGGATAACCAGCGTGTAGCAAATCTGATAAATTTTTTATCCTCGTTCTGAGGAATAAAAAATTTATTAACTGATTGATTCCTTGGCTAAATCGTTAATGACTGCTCGCATAAATCGCGCCGCTTCGCCACCGGTTGCTGCGCGATGGTCAAAGGTCAGAGAGAGCGGCATCACCCGTCGTATGGCGATCTCTCCTGCTACGGGCATTACCTGATCGCGGATCACCCCGGCCCCCAGAATGGCTACCGTGGGTGGCACCACAATCGGGCTGGCATAGCGTCCGGCAATGGTGCCGAAGTTGCTCAGGGTAATGCTGCCCCCCTGAAGTTCTGACGGCGGAATGGTCCGCTCAATAACATCCTGTCTCAGCCTGTTGAGCCCTTCACGGATATTGTCCAGGCTGCGATTGCCTATATCGCGTAGCACTGGAACAAATAGCCCCTTCTCTGTATCCACGGCAACACCCAGGTTTATCTGAGAAAGCACTCTTCGTGCCAGTTGCTGTCCGTCAAACCAGGTGTTGAGTGCTGGTTCTGCTTTACAGCCCGCCGCAATCGCGTGTATCAGACGCATGGTGATATCTTCCCCTGCTGCCCAGCCGTTGATATCGGCATCTTCATGCAGGGTTACCGGAACCACCTCGGCATGAGCCAGGGCCATATTTCGGGCCATCTGTTTACGGACTCCCCTTAATGGTGCAGCTTTACCATGAGTACGATCTGTTTTCGCCATGCGCTCAATATCATCGCTGGTCAGTTGACCGTTACGACCACTGCCCTTAAGGTTTTCGGTATCGACATTGAGGCGGTTTGCCAGTGAGCGTACTGCGGGTGTCATTTGCTGACTGTGTGCCCGGGTACTCGGGGCTGCGCCAATAAAGAAGTCATCATCAGCAGCGCTGCTGGTTTCCCGTTTCAGCTCACCGACCACGGTGCCGCTGTCATCCTCCTCACCGGCAAACTCAAGCAACGGCTCACCTGTGTGGATAGTATCGCCGGCCTGACCAAACAGATGGGCAATCACACCATCCTGGGGCGAAGGGATCTCGATAATCGCTTTTGCGGTTTCCACGGTGGCCAGAATCTGATCAGCTTTTACCTGGTCACCTTCGTTGATTTTCCATTCAACAATTTCAGCTTCGGGTAATCCTTCCCCAAGATCGGGTAGCTTGAAATATTTCATGAGAACTCCAGTGTCGCCGTCACCGCTTCGACAATATCCGCGGTATTAGGCAGGTAGTGATTTTCCATACGGTAATAAGGCATGATGGTGTCATATCCGGTCACCCGTGCGACTGGGGCTTGCAGACTGAGCAGCCCGCGCTCGCCGAGGGTGGCTGAAATCTCTGCACCCACGGCACAACTCTTAGGGGCTTCGTGAATGATCACGCAGCGTCCGGTTTTAGCTACCGATGCCAGAATAGTTTCATGATCGATCGGGTTCAGTGTGACCACATCGATCACCTCACAGCTGACGCCCTGTTGCGCCAGCAGGTCAGCGGCTTCGAGCGTTTCTTTGATCATTGCCCCCCAACTGACCAGGGTAATATCGGCACCCTCTCGCAGGGTGTAACAGCTGTCGAGCGGCAGGGCTTCACCATTGTCTTCAACAGTCTGAGCATTAAGCCGGTAGATCCGTTTGGGTTCCATGAAGATCACCGGATCAGGGTTGCGGATCGCGGCTAACAGTAATCCATAGGCGCGTTTCGGCGAAGAGGGAATGACGACTCTCAGCCCCGGTATATGGGCAAACAGCGCTTCAGTACTTTCAGAATGGTGTTCCGGCGCATGGATTCCGCCACCAAACGGCACCCGAAGCACCATCGGGCAGTGCAGACGGCCCCGGGTACGGTGGCGCAAGCGGGCAGCGTGACAGATAATCTGTTCCATGGTGGGAAATATAAATCCCATAAACTGAATCTCAGCCACCGGTTTAAGCCCTTGCGCGGCCATACCGACCGATAGTCCGGCAATCATCGTTTCTGCCAGTGGGGTGTCGAGCACCCGTTTGATACCAAAGGTTTCCCGTAATCCGACGGTGGCACGAAACACACCTCCATTGACGCCGACATCCTCGCCCAGAACAATCACTGAGTCGTCCCGTTGCATCTCAGAGCGCAGTGCAAGGTTAACCGCTTCGACCATAGTTATTGCATCACTCATGATGGTTTCCTCCTGGCTGGGCATTGCGGATCAGCCGTTCCCGCTGCTCCTTCAATGCATCGGGTAGCTCGGCATAGAGATAATCGATCAGATCTTCGACTGGCTGAGGAGGGCGTTGCAGAAAACTGTCCAGTCCCTGTTGAATGATCTGTGCCACCTCTTTCTGCCAGGCGGTCTCCTGTACTTCATCCCACCATCCCTGCGCATGCAGGAAGGTTTGCAGCCGCTTGATCGGTTCCCGCTCCCAGGCCGCTTTCAGCTCTTCGTTGCTACGATAACGGGTGGCATCATCAGCCGTTGTATGGTCTGAAAGGCGATAACTGATCGCTTCGATCAGTGTCGGTCCTTTGCCTTCACGGGCGTGTTTCAGCGCTTCGGTGACCGACTCATGCAGGGCGATGACATCGTTGCCATCCACCTGCTCACCGCGGATACCGGCACCGATCGCTTTCTGCGCCAGGGTGGCGGCTGCGGACTGAAGCGAACGGGGGACAGAGATTGCCCACTGGTTGTTGTTCACCACAAATACCACTGGCAACTGCCAGGCTCCGGCCACGTTCAGTGCTTCCAGAAAGTCACCTTTGGACGTGGCTCCATCACCACACACCGTGACCACTGCCCGTTTTTCTCCCCGAATCCTGATCGCCGTTGCGACTCCGGCAGCATGTAATGCCTGAGTGGCGATTGGCACGGCATTGGGAAAATCTTCCGCCATTGTTGCAGAGGCACTGCCCCGCTCATCGCCGCCCCAATAGCTGAGCATATCTTCCAGTGGTAAGCCTCTGAGCATCTGCAAACCGTGGTTGCGATAATAGGGCACCAGCACATCATCGCTCAGCATCAGCTCGCCGAGCACCACTTCAATCGCTTCTGCGCCCAGTAGCGATGCATAGGTGCCCATCTGACCTGTACGTTGCAGGGCGATAATTTTGTTGTCCAACTGACGCAACTGCACCATATTCCGATAGTAACGCACCAGGATATCGGGCTTTCCTGCCCATTCGGGCAGCGCTTGCAGTGGTGCGCCTGCGTCAGAAAGAAACTGGTTATAGCTGATCTGCGCCTGAAATACGGTTTCCATAGGAGTCTCCTTATGCAGCCTGATGAGTTGCCATGCTGGCCTGACGGATAATCGCTTCGGCTCTGAGGTCGGCAATATAGTTGGTGGGGCGGTGGTCTGCTTCAGCGTGTTTATAAAGCTCCAGCAGGGCATCATAGATGGACTCAACTTTCAGCCGGATCGCCTGTTCATGGTGGCGGGCGTGCTGCAGGGCAACGAAGATCAGTCCGCCGGCATTGATCAGGTAGTCCGGAGCATAAAGAATGCCCCGCCGGGCAAGGCTGTCTCCCTGACCATCATCAGCCAGCTGATTATTCGCCGAACCGGCGACAATGGCACAATTAAGACGCTTGACTGTATCGGCGTTGATAATGGCCCCCAGGCCACAGGGGCAGAAAATATCGGCGGCAGTATCGTAGATCGCATCCGCTTCGACCGCCGTGGCATTAAACTCAGCCGTAGCTCTGGCAACTTTCTGCGCATCGATATCGGTAACGGTTAACCGGGCTCCGGCGTGGTGCAGCAGTTTTGCCAGGGCATAACCGACATGGCCAAGCCCCTGAATAGCGATATGAACATTGTGCAGGTCATGGGTGCCAAAACGAAACTGAACACTGGCCCGGATGCCGGCAAAAACCCCTTGCGCGGTAGAAGGGGAGGGATCTCCCATATCCCGGGTACAGGTAACAAAGCGGGTGTTGAGGGCGATGTTGTCCATATCACTGATCTGGGTGCCGCTATCCATTGCCGTGATATAGCGGCCGCCTAAGCTATCGACAAAATGACCAAAGCTCTGCATCAACTGGTTGCGGTCATAGAGCCCAGCGGGCTTAATGATGACTGATTTGCCGCCGCCATGGGGCAGACCTGCCAGCGCTGCTTTATAGCTCATCCCCCTGGCCAGCCTGATGGCATCGGTGATCGCGGCTGCACTGTCCGGATAGTTAATGAAGCGGCAACCGCCAATAGCCGGGCCGCGGAAAGTATCGTGGATGGCGATAATCGCCTGCAAACCGGTATCTGGATCCTGCCAGAAGTGGAGATCCTGTAAACCGGCGCTTTCCATCTGTCTAAACATGACGGGATCCTCCGTACGCGTTTCAAACCTGGAACTGCCTGAAAATCTGTATGGGAAGGCTTGTTGTTGCACTTCCGCTCTGGATTGCTGCCGACCTTTTGGATCGTACCGCAATTCGGTTAAGCCTTATTCAGCTCTGTCTTTTGGATAGCACAGCTTGGCGGAAAGTTCAGCTCGCAAGGTTGCGGCAAAACTATTTTCAGGTAACGGCGGACGAGGTTGAAGTGTTTGCTGCAGTGCATTAACTGCAATAACAGCAAGGGGTCTGCGGTGCTCGGTCCATGCCGGAGAGAAAAATGAAGGCGGCAAAAATATTTTTAAATTTTTTTTGTTCTTGAATTAGCCCGAAATGTTGCTACTCAGGTGAATACGTGTGATGAATTGCGACTAACGTCGAGGAATAATGGTAAAAAACAGGGCTATATTCAACAAAAGAGCAGAAACTCTGACATGAATCAGCGATAAACCACCCGAAATAGGCCGCCGCTGCAAGAATACAGCTGCAAAAACCAGCTTTATCGGTATAATTCGGCTAACGTTCTGAATCTGTCGTAGTTTAAGGTTAGTTGCCAGAGTTATGAAAAGCCTCCCCGATCTGACTGTAGTAAAGCCGTGTAAGAGAGCGCTATTGATCTCTTTGTGCGTATTGCTGCCGTTTAATCTTCAGGCACAGGAGAGTGATTTAAATCTGGATCAGGAATCACTGCTGCTCGCCAGTCTGGGCGATCTGCAGCAGAATCAGATGAATGGTGCCATGACTAAGCTGCGGGCACTGATAAAAGAACAACCCGATTTCAAACTGGCGCAGTTAATCTATGCCGATCTGATGGCGGCTCAGGTAGGCACTATCAGTGCCATCGGCAATAATGGTCAGACCGACCCGAAGGCGTTACAAGGGCTGATATCCGAGGCCCGGGCGCGGATGAGCGTGGACCGTTATAAACCGCAGCCGGGCACTATTCCCGGCAGTCTGTTACAGATGTCTCCCGACCAGAAGCATGTCATTGTAGTGGACACCGGGCTGTCCCGGTTATACCTGTTTGAAAACCATGATGGAGTGCCACAGCTGATCAGGGATTACTATGTTTCCTATGGTCGTGGCGGGGTTGATAAACGTGCCCGGGGTGATCTGAAAACGCCCTTAGGTGTCTATTTTACAACCGGACGCCTGACCGATGAGCAGTTGCCTCCCCGCTATGGTTCCGGTGCCTTACCGATCAACTATCCGAACGCCTGGGATCAGCGCCTTGGTCATACGGGTAGTGGTATCTGGGTGCATGGTTCCCCTAAGGATACGTTTAGCCGTCCACCACAGGCCAGCGAAGGTTGTCTTTCTCTGAGTAATAACCACTTTACCGAGCTCGACAGTATCGTTGACCTGGCTGAAACCCCGGTGCTGATCGGCACCAGCTTTGAGTGGCTTGATCAGGCTAGCTGGAAGCAGAAGCAGAAGGCTTTTGCTCAGGTGGTTGATGGCTGGCGTAAAGACTGGGAAAGCCGTAATACCGACATCTATCTGAGTCATTATTCTAAGCAGTTTAATAATGGCGACGTTGGTTTTAAGGGGTTTGCTGAACACAAACGGCGGGTTAATAGCAGTAAGTCATTTATTAATGTGGACATCGAAAACCTGAGTATCTATCAGCATCCTGATAATCCGGATATGTTTATTGCCACCTTCACCCAGAACTACAAGAGTGATAACTACAGTAACCGTAGTGTTAAACGTCAATACTGGATTAATGAAGAGGGGCGTTGGCATATCGCCTACGAGGGTGAGCCGCAAAAGGGTAAGCCATAGGCTGACAGACGTTATGAATTGATATAAAAAAACCGCCATCCGGCGGTTTTTTTATCAGAACTCTGATTCAGAACTCTTTATCAGAGCTATTTTATTATCAGCGCTACAGGGTCGATTCTGTGGCGATCTTCCAGTGACCGTTTTCCTGGGTCAGGGTCAGAGTCTTATAAACCTCATCCTGATAGGTATCGGACTGGTACTTCTGGCGGAATACAGAACGTATTGTGCCGTTACCGGCTTCTGCCACTGAGATATCGGAGATATCGACTTTAATGAACGAGGGGGCAGTGAGGCGCTGTTTGCGTCCCCATACCCACTGCTTGTGGCTGATACCCGCCTCAGGAGTATACTCAGCGGTGTAGAAATCCAGATACGCCTGGACATCCTGTGCCGCCCAGGAGGCCGCCCAGTTGCTGATCATCTGCTGAATTTCAGCCTTCAGCGGTGTGCTGAGTTTTGCCGGAATGCTGGTGTTATCTGCGACAGTCCCCTGTTCAGCAGTATCCACGGTGCTAGCCAGTCCGGTAGCGGTTTGTTTTTCCTGGCCAGTTTGCCCGTTCTTGTCGCCAGCTGTGTCGGGCTCTGCGGCTTGCTGGGCTGGAACGATCCCTTCCGATTTATCCCGCTCCTCAATAACCAGCCCTGTTTTGGGTTGTGCACTAGCGACTACCTGAGCGGCTGGCTGTGACACAGATGCAGCCGGTTTAGCCGTTGCTTCTGATGCAGCTGCAACGCTTTGCTGTGCCGGTGCTGACGCCAGCAGTGTCGAAGAGGCTGGCTGGTAAACCTGATCCAGAACCCCCAGGTTGGCCCGTGGCGCCTTGTGGCTGGTGTCCAGATCCAGTGCCCGGTTGTAGGCCTGGGTGGCGAGAGCTGCGTATACCGCTTTCAGGTTGCTCTGCACCTGAGCATAGCTTGGATGGGTTTCAAATGCCTGCAGCAGCACATCGACCGCCTTTTCATTGTCACCTTTGCGGGCATAGACTACCGCCAGGTTGTTATAGGGCTCAGGCGAGTCAGGATAGAGGCGGATCAGTTTGCTGAAAATATCCGCCGCCTCATTCAGCTTATTTTGATTGATCAGCGAGATACCATAGAGCAGCCAGCCGTTAGGATCTTTAGGGTTTGTCACCAGATAGTCATTTACCCGGTCAAAAGCACCTTCCAGATCTCCTTTGCTCTGAAGCTTTTTCGCCTGTTTCAGTTCACCGGCCAACAGCTGGGCATTGAAGCGTATTTTTTCACGAAGCTTGTCTGATTCCGGCTGATCGGGGGTCACCAGTGTCTTGCCCTGGGCCTGTTGTTCATCCGTCATCCAGCGATTCAGTTCTTTCAGTTTGGCATCAATATCGGACTGTTTGGCCTGAAAGCTCTGGGCTTTGGCACAGTCATAGCCGTTCTGTTCTCCAGCGCTCTGACAATAACTGTCCGACTGTCCGGCGGCGGCAGCTGTAACCGAACCGGTGATTAGCCCTATGGCCAGAATCAGGGTCAGTTTGTGGTTTTTAACTGAACGTATTGGAGTGATACCGTTCTTTGTCATCGGGCGTTTCCGTTTGGATTAATCAGGCACGGTTATGGCGCGTGGCTGATGATTATAACTGGAAAAAGGTTACCAAAAAGCCTGTGCAGGTCACAGCTCTCAGATAAAAGCAGTCACTGTGGGCGACTGCTTTTATCCTGACCTGAGTATTTACTGCTGTTCCCGTGCGATTGCCCGGAAAGCAATATCATCACGGTAGTAGACACCGTTCCAGTCGATCTGTTTAACCAGTTCGTAGGCTCGCTGCTGTGCTTCAGTGACACTGTTGCCCATAGCGGTAGCACAGAGCACCCGGCCACCGCTGGTGACTATCTGATTATCTTTTGTTGCAGTACCTGCGTGGAACACCTTAGTGCCTTCGGCGACCTGTTGTGGCAGGGTGATCACGTCGCCTTTGGCGTAATCACCGGGATAGCCACCTGCCGCCAGAACAACGCCGACTGCACAGCGTGGGTCCCACTCTGCAGTAGTCTGATCCAGTTTGCCATCCAGTGCGGCATCGCACAGTTCAACAATGCTGGATTTCAGTCGCAACATGATCGGCTGGGTTTCCGGATCACCGAAACGGCAGTTGTATTCGATCACTTTCGGCGTGCCGTCAGACATAATCATCAGACCGGCGTAGAGGAAACCAACATAGGTATTGCCTTCCTCTGCCATCCCCTTAACGGTGGGCAGAATCACCTCATCCATAATGCGCTGATCGATCTCAGGTGTGACAACCGGAGCGGGAGAGTAAGCGCCCATTCCGCCGGTGTTCAGTCCGGTATCGCCGTTGCCTGCCCGTTTATGATCCTGGCTGGTTGCCATTGGCAGTACGTTGGTGCCGTCAACCATAACGATAAAACTGGCTTCTTCGCCATCGAGAAACTCCTCGATGACCACTCTGTGGCCCGCTTCACCAAAGGCATTACCCGCCAGCATATCCTGCACGGCATCTTCAGCTTCCTGCAGGGTCATTGCGACGATAACACCTTTGCCCGCCGCCAGGCCGTCAGCTTTGACAACGATAGGGGCGCCTTTTTCACGCAGATAAGCCAGTGCCGGTTCAATCTCGGTAAAGTTCTGGTACTCAGCGGTAGGGATTTGCTGACGCTCAAGAAAATCTTTAGTGAACGCTTTGGACCCTTCCAGTTGAGCGGCGCCTTTTGATGGACCAAAGCAGCGCAGACCTTCGCGGGTGAAACGGTCAACAATCCCTTCAACCAATGGCGCTTCAGGTCCGATGATCGTCAGGGCGATGTTGTTTGCTTTGGCGAATGCAACCAGGGCATCCTGATCCATCACATCGATGGCAACGTTTTCCAGCTTAGGCTCGATAGCGGTACCGGCGTTACCCGGTGCAACAAAGACTTTGTTTACCCTGCTGTCTTTGGCTGCCTGCCACGCCAGTGCGTGTTCGCGGCCACCAGAGCCAATCACTAATACGTTCATATCTTTACCTTAATTCTGAATCTTGTAATAACAGAAGAGCCAGTCAGACTGGCTCTTGTACTGTTGATACTCTTAGTGGCGGAAGTGGCGCATGCCGGTGAAGACCATCGCCATGCCGTGCTCGTTGGCGGCATCGATCACTTCCTGATCGCGCATTGAGCCACCCGGCTGAATGATCGCTTTGATACCTGCAGCGGCGGCGGCATCTATACCATCACGGAAGGGGAAGAAAGCATCTGATGCCATGACTGAGCCTTTCACTTCCAGTCCTTCGTCGGCGGCTTTGATGCCGGCGATACGGGCGCTGTATACACGGCTCATCTGACCGGCGCCAATACCGATGGTCTGACCATCTCTGGCATAGACAATGGCGTTGGACTTAACAAACTTGGCCACTTCCCAGCAGAACAACAGATCGCGGATCTCCTGCTCAGAAGGTTGCAGTTCGGTCACTACTTTGAGTTCGCTGACATCTACCATACCGAGATCCTGGTCCTGAACCAGCAAACCGCCGTTGACACGTTTGTAGTCGAAACGCTTTGAACGTTCAGCAGACCATTCGCCGCATGCCAGCAGGCGTACATTGGGCTTGGCAGCAACAATATCAGAGGCTTCCTGAGTGACTGTTGGTGCGATAATGACTTCGACAAACTGTCGTTCAACAATCGCCTGTGCGGTGTCGGCATCCAGCTCACGGTTGAAGGCGATGATACCGCCAAAGGCAGATGTCGGGTCGGTCTGGAACGCTTTGTTGTAGGCTTCCAGAATGTTCTGGCCGATTGCCACGCCACATGGGTTAGCGTGCTTAACGATAACACAGGCGGGCTCATGGAATGGCTTGACGCACTCCAGAGCGGCATCCGTATCAGCGACATTATTGAATGACAGGGCTTTGCCCTGCAGCTGACGGGCAGTGGAAACACTGGCTTCAGAAGGGTTGGCCTCAATGTAGAAGGCGGCCTTCTGGTGTGGGTTCTCGCCGTAACGCATCTCCTGCGCCTTAACAAACTGAGTGTTAAAGGTGCGGGGGAAGTCTGCAGGTTCATCCTCACTGCCATCGGTGATGGCGCCAAGGTAGTTAGCGATCATACCGTCATACGCGGCGGTGTGTTCGAACGCCTGAACCGCCAGATCAAAGCGGGTAGCATGGGTCAGCCCAAGACTCTCATCCAGTTCAGCGATGATCCGGTCATAGTTGTCAGCAGCCACAACGATGGCGACATCTTTATGGTTTTTCGCCGCTGAGCGAACCATGGTCGGGCCACCGATGTCGATGTTCTCAATGGCCATAGGCAGGTCGCAGTCCGGACGGGCGATGGTCTGTTCGAACGGATAGAGGTTAACCACTACCATATCGATCGGGGTGATACCGTGCTCGTTCATGATGGCATCATCAATACCACGACGGCCGAGAATACCCCCATGTACTTTCGGGTGCAGGGTCTTAACACGACCATCCATCATTTCCGGAAAACCGGTGTAGTCAGATACTTCAATAGCCGGAATATCGTTTTCTTTCAGCAGCTTGTATGTGCCACCGGTGGAAAGGATTTCAACACCGCGCTGGCTCAGTGCCTGGGCGAATTCAACGATACCGGTTTTATCAGACACGCTGATCAGGGCGCGACGGACCGGAGTGATTTTCTGCTCTGCCATGGTTTAGTCTTCTGAATTTAAGTTAAAAAAATAATCGGTTATAGCAAGCCGTATTGTTTCAGCTTTTTGCGCAGGGTGCCCCGGTTGAGACCCAGAAGCTCAGAGGCTTTGGTCTGATTGTCCCGGGTGTAAGCCATAACAGCTTCAAACAGTGGTGCTTCAATCTCTGCCAAAACCATCTGGTAGACGTCGGTTACCGGCTGTCCGTCAAGCTGACGAAAGTAGTTATTCATAGAGAGTTGTACACTGTCACGCAGAGTGCGTTCCTGCACATCGATGTTTTCTAATTGTGTTACTTGTGTATTCACTGTTTTGTTATCCACTTGCATTAACCTAAAAATGAACCGATATTCAGGCAGCAGCCTCTGCCCTGTCCGGCGCGGTGAAAAATGTCCGGATTGCACTAAGCTGAAGTTCGGTTTCTTCTATTTGATTAAACTCATTTCTGAACATGTCTGAGTTTTTGAATCGTTCTGAACCCTGTCTGTTTTTCAGGTACCAGCCGACATGTTTGCGGGCAATTCGTATCCCGGCATAGTTCCCATAAAAAAGATACAGCGCTTGCAGATGTTCCAAAAGGGTGTCCCGAACCTCTTCAGCGGTCGGGCAGGGTAGCACTTTGCCGGTCGTAAGGTAATGACTTATCTCACGAAAAATCCATGGATTTCCCTGAGCAGGCCGTCCCAGCATAACAGCATCAGCACCGGTATAATCGAGCACCTGACGGGCTTTCCCGGCAGAGTTGATATCGCCGTTGGCGAACAGGGGGATATTGATCGCCTGGCGAATCCGGGCGATGGTATCGTACTCGGCATCACCTTTGTAGCCGCAGGCCCGGGTACGGCCATGGACAGCAAGGGCTTGAATTCCCGCATCTTCTGCAATGCGCGCAATGGTTTCACCATTGCGGTTTTGGCTATCCCAGCCGGTCCGGATCTTCAGGGTCACTGGAAGCTCAACGGCTGCCACCGTCGCCTGAAGAATATCCCTGACCAGTTGCTCATCTTTCAGCAGTGCAGACCCAGCCGCCTTATTACAGACCTTTTTTGCCGGACAACCCATATTAATATCAATAATATGGGCGCCATTCATGGCATTGACCCGTGCAGCCTCGGCCATCATCTCAGGATCACCGCCGGCGATCTGGACAACATTGAGACTGTCATTCTGGTCTTTCTTTAATCGATAGCTGGATTTTCGGGTGTGCCACAGTCGGGTATCTGCGGTGACCATCTCAGACACCACCATCCCTGCTCCCAGTCGTTTGCACAACCGGCGAAATGGCAGGTCGGTTACACCGGCCATCGGTGCCAGAATAACCTGGCTGTCAATGGTGTGCTGTCCGATTTGAAACATGGCCAACCCCGAATTTAGAGTAATAGCTGTCCGTGGCTATCAAAATGACAGCCGCTGTACTGCTGCTTGGAAGGCGGACAATAATACTCTTTCAGACGATGAGGGCCAAGGACTTTTTGATGCTTTTTTGATCATATTGTTGTTGCAAAATCTGTTACAAAATGATCAGAATCTTTGCACTTCATCGGCTGCAAAGTTCCTGCAGGGGCAGAGTGATGGAGCCCTGAGGCCTGTTATTTCTGCTTTTCTGGTGGCGTGGGAGCCTTTAGAGAGGCTTCATAGCTGAGCGCCCGACGGCCGGGGTCGAGAATGTCGAAATGTATCTCGACAGTCTGTTGAGCGGGCATCTCATCCAGGTTATCCGGCTGCAGGTAATCGCTTGGCTGAAACAGTCGTTCACTGATCAGCTTGCCCAGTCTGTCGGAGAACGCTAACAGAATGGCCGGGTAGGGCTGGGCGAACCCGGCATGGTTTTCCAGCAGCAGATTCACGCTTAACACACCCTGATAGTCGGGATGTTCCACGATGATCAGTTTTCTGGTGCTGATCTGATCAAGCATGATGGGGGCGTTCAGCTGGCAGGGGATATATTCGCATGCCAGGGCGTAGACTGGGTGTAAACGGGGATCGCTGTTCAGCTGCTGGCGATTAAACCAGAGATACTGGCCTGCCAGTAGCATGATAGCTAGTAGTGACAGTATGGCCCAGCCCAGTGGGCGCGAGCTGGGTTCTTCTATTGTGGTTCTGATCATCACCGGTTCGGCGCGAAAGCTGGTAACCGCTGGCTGTTGTGGTTCCTTAGCCGGGGATGATGTCTCTTGCTCCGTGGCGGGAGGTTCGGGGGCCGGGTTATTGTCGCTTTGAGGGCTATCAGTCCTGGGGGTGTCTTCGCTGTCCGGGGAAAGAGTATAGCCGGGCTTGGCTTCCAGCACAGTTGCAGGTTCTGTTTCAGGAGCTATGTCAGGCTCTGTTTCAGGAGCTATGTCAGGAGCTATCTCCGGTGTGGCTTCGGGGGCCGCCGCTGGGCTTTCATTATTCCCCGAGCCAGTCTCTGAAGACTGCAACCTGTCAGTGTCAATCAGATCGAACTGCTGCGGGTTTTGAGCTTGTCCGACAGGGTGTAGCAGTTCGCTCACTGGTTGGTCCAGATCGGCTGGCTCTGCAGCCGGTAAAGGGGGTTGTTCCTGAGGCGCTTCAGCTGGCGGTGCTGTGTCAGTCTCGCTGATTTCCTCAGTTGTTTGGGGTTCTGCTAACAGAGGGTCAGCCTGATAGAGAAGATCCTCTTCAGTGAGGGGTAGCCCTGTATCAGCTTCACTCTGAAGCCGTTCGCTCTGTTGACGGGTGGCTAAACCGGGCAGTTGTTCCGGTAGTTGTTGAACCTGGGGGGCGTCCGCAGGCGGTTCAATAACACTTTCCGGCAGGTGGTCCGCAGGGGCGTAACGTTTATCGATACCTTCGTGGGGGGAGGCTGGTGGGCTGAATGGGGGGATCTCGATCGAATCAAACAGCGGGTCTTTATGGCTCTGATCTGAGATAGCTGGTGCCTCTGGTGGCCGAATCATCGACTCCAGCGGATCATCAAGGTCATCACAGCGATAGACTTCAGCATTGAACACTTCAAGACATGCACCGCAACGCACCTTACCGCTGGCAATATTCAGCTGCCCCTGGGTTACCTGAAAGCGTGTGTGACAGGCAGGGCATTCGGTGATGATGTTGCGGCCCATATCAATAACCGGTTATCGTTTTATGCCGGTGATGCGAATCCAGCCCTCTTGTTCTGTCACCGTATCCAGCTCAAACTGGGGGCTATAAGCTTGCCGTAGTTCCGCTTCCTGATCTGCCAGTAAACCGGACAGAACCAACTGTCCGCCGGTTTTGCATAGCGCTGACAGTGTCGGGGCCAGCTGTACCAGGGGGCCGGCAAGGATATTGGCAACCACCAGGTCGGCCTGTTCCTGCGGTGCTCTCTCCGGGAGATAAACCTGCAGCCGCTCTTTGGGCAACTGATTGCGTTGCAGATTATCAAGGCTGGCATCCAGCGCCTGCGGATCGATATCCACCGCAGTCACATGAGTGGCGCCTAACAACAGAGCTGCTATCCCCAGAATGCCTGAGCCGCAGCCATAATCGATGACCTGTTTGCCGTCGAGATCAAGGGAGTCTAAAAACTCCAGGCACAGGGCCGTGGTTGGGTGGGTGCCGGTACCAAAGGCCAGACCGGGGTCCAGCATCAGGTTGACCGCATCCGGATCGGGCACCGCTTTCCAGCTGGGGCAGACCCACAAGCGGCTGCCGAATTTCATTGGATGGTAGTTATCCATCCACTCACGTTCCCAGTCCTTATCTTCCAGAATCTCAGTTTTCATCTTAGGGAAAGGGGTATTGGGGAAGAGCTGTGCATGGGATTCATGCAGAAATGCCTGGGTGGCATCCAGATCATGGTCGGCAGAAAACAGCCCGGTCAGAATGGTGTTACTCCACAGTGGTGTGGTTCCCAGATCGGGTTCAAAGATTGGCGTATCTTCCCGGTCCTGCAGAGTTACTGCGGCGCAGCCCGCAGCGAGTAGCAGATCTTCATACTGCTCAGCATTATCAGGCAGGACATCCAGTTTGATCTGTAACCAGGGCATGACGTTTTCCTTATAACCTTTGGTGTATATAGTCTTTATAGCAAGAGGAGCAAGCGAAAAAAAGCCTCCCAAGGGAGGCTTTTTTCTGAGGCAGCAGGCTGATCAGTCCAGACCCAGCTTCTTTTCCAGATAGTGGATGTTAACGCCACCTTTGGCAAAGTTGGAATCGCGGACGATAGTCTGATGCAGTGGGATGTTGCAGCGGATCCCCTCGATCACCATCTCATCCAGAGCGATCTCCATTCTGCGCAGCGCGGTGGCCCGATCCTCGCCATAGGTGATCAGCTTAGCGATCAGCGAGTCATAGTGTGGAGGAACCGAGTAACCGTTGTACAGGTGAGAATCAACCCGTACACCGATGCCGCCTGGTGCATGGAAGTGGTTAACAGTACCGGGGCATGGCATAAAGGTTTTCGGATCTTCAGCGTTGATCCGGCACTCAATGGAGTGGCCCAGCAGTTTTACATCTTCCTGTTTAAAGGACAGAGGCATACCCGAAGCGATACGCAGCTGCTCTTTGACAATATCTATACCGGTAACCATCTCCGACACCGGGTGTTCAACCTGAACCCGGGTGTTCATCTCGATAAAGTAGAAATGACCATCTTCGTAGAGGAACTCGAAGGTTCCGGCACCGCGATAGTTAATCGCAATACAGGCATCCACGCAGCTTTTCAGCACCTTAGCCCGTGCATCAGGGTCGATGTGTGGCGCAGGCGCCTCCTCAACAACCTTCTGGTGGCGACGCTGCATTGAACAGTCACGGTCGTACAGATGGATCGCATTGCCCTGGCCATCAGACAAAACCTGAACCTCAACATGGCGTGGGTTTTCAAGAAACTTCTCCATGTAGACGGTTTCATCACCAAACGCCGCTTTGGCTTCTGATTTGGTGACATACACTGCGTTCAGCAGGCTGGCTTCGCTGTGGACAACACGCATACCGCGACCACCGCCGCCGGCCGCTGCTTTAATAATGACCGGATAACCGATTCTGCGGGCGATCTCTAAAATGGTGTCGCCATCTTCCGGCAGTTCACCATCAGACCCGGGCACGGTTGGCACGCCCGCTTTCTGCATCGCTTCGATAGCAGCTACTTTATCACCCATGATGCGGATGGTTTCCGCTTTCGGGCCGATAAAGGCAAAGCCGCTCTTCTCCACCCGTTCTGCAAAATCAGCATTCTCAGCGAGGAATCCATAGCCAGGGTGGATACCCATAGCGTCGGTGACTTCTGCAGCGGCGATGATAGCAGGGATGTTCAGATAGCTTTGCGCAGAGGGAGGTGGTCCGATACATACGGCTTCGTCAGCAAGGCGAACATGCATCAGATCGCGGTCCGCAGTGGAGTGAATCGCAACCGTTTTGATGCCCAGTTCCTTACACGCCCGGAGAATTCGCAGTGCGATTTCGCCCCGGTTGGCAATAACAACTTTTTCTAGCATGTTGTAAACCTGTCTGGTTGATAGCTTAAACGATGATTACCAGTGGCTGATCAAACTCAACTGGCTGGCCGTCTTCTACCAATATCGCTTCGACCACACCGGATTTGTCTGCTTCGATCTGATTCATCATCTTCATCGCCTCTACGATGCAGATTGGGTCGCCCTCTTTAACGCTCTGGCCTACTTCTACAAAAGAGGCTGAGCTTGGCGATGGAGCGCGGTAGAAGGTACCGACCATCGGAGACAAAACCGCGTGACCGTTGTGTGCTGGTGCCGCTTCAGCTGGTGCAGCGGCAGGCGCGGGCGCAGCGACTGGAGCTGCAACCGGTGCTGGAGCAGCTGCAACAGGTGCAGGTGCAGCAACAACGGTTGAGCCGCGGCTGATGCGAACGGATTCTTCACCTTCATGAATCTCAATCTCGTTGATGTTTGATTCTTCCAGCAGCTCAATCAGTTTTTTTACTTTGCGAATATCCATACGAATGAAATTCTCTATAAATTCAGATGTTAAGGTTTTTCAATCCGGCTAATAGCGGACTGTAATGCAAATTCATAACCCTGGACGCCCAGGCCGCAGATAACACCCACCGCCACATCCGACAGATAGGAGTGGTGACGAAACGTTTCACGGGCGTGCACATTGGAGATGTGGATCTCTATAAAAGGGATCGCTACGCCCAGAAGCGCATCACGCAGAGCAACGCTGGTGTGAGTAAAGGCGGCTGGATTGATCAGTATAAAATCCACCTGTTCGACACGGGCCTGATGAATTCGTTCAACGAGCACATGTTCGGCATTGCTTTGCAGGCACTCAAGCTGGTGACCCGCCTGCAGAGCCAGGGTAGTTAGGCGCTGGTTAATGTCCTGCAGAGTATCGGCACCGTAGACGTCCGGCTCGCGCGTGCCGAGCAGATTCAGGTTTGGACCGTTAAGAAGCAGTAACTTAGCCATGAAAATTTTGCCTATATGACGCAGGATCGCGTCCGATGGGTATAAAAGTAGGGTAGTTTGCCGGAAAAGCGAAACAGTGTAAACAGCTTTGCTACTTATTGTGTTTTATCATCAGTTTTCCCGACGTTCTGTATGCTTTCTGATCATAGTTGGCTTTCACTCTCTGTTGTTCAGAGGTGTTGCTGGGGCGATTAGGACGATCTTTTCAGTGTCTTCTGGCTTTATTCTGCGTCCTGCATAAATTGAGTCTTATCAGTGATACTATAATGATCAACTATTTACACAGCGGTCAGCATTGACCCGCCGTTACAAATCGGACATATTGCGGTGCAATAAGCGCTTTTTCGTTAAAGGATATACCATGGAAATGTTACAGCGGTTGTGGTTCACATTCTGGGACAAACTGACAGCAGCAACAGGACGGGTGAAGCTTCTGCGGCCTGTTTTAATTTTGCTGGGGCTCTATCTGTTGGTCAGTCTGGGACTGGGAATCTGGTGGAGTCAGGAACCCGATCCTTTTGAAGTTAAGCCGGTGATGGTGCAGACCGCTCAGGGGGCGGAACAGGAGATTGTCGGTTCAGCAACGGTGTCAACGCTGATCAGAATTACTGAAACCCTGCTGCAAAAGCCCGGAGGTTATCTCTCCAATGATCGCACCCCTCCCGGGGTCTGGCTGGACAATATTCCTAATTGGGAGTTCGGTGTGCTGGTGCAGGCGCGGGATATGTCCCGGGCGATGCGCAAAGACTTCAGCCGTTCGCAATCGCAGTCGACCGAAGACGTCGATCTGAAAGAGGCAGAGCCGCTGCTGCACTTTGACAATAACAGCTGGTTGCTGCCCTCTAGTGAAGGCGAGTACAAGAAGGCGCTGAAATACCTGCGCGCCTATGAAGCCCGTTTGTCCGATCCGACCCAGCAGAACGCTCAGTTTTATGCCCGGGCCGATAATCTGCGAGGCTGGTTGGCGGATGTGTCGACCCGGCTGGGCAGTCTGTCTCAGCGACTCAGTGCCAGTGTTGGCCAGAAGCGGGTGAATACTGATCTGGCTGGTGAATCGACTGCGCGACAGTCCACCGATAACGCCGCCGAGCTGGAAGTAAAAACCGGCTGGCTGGAGATCGATGATGTATTTTATGAAGCCCGCGGAACCGCCTGGGCGCTGATCCATCTGCTGCAGGCGGTTGAAGTTGACTTCGCCGATGCTCTGGAGAAGAAAAATGCCCTGATCAGTCTGCGGCAGATTATCCGCGAGCTGGAAGCGACTCAGGGAACCGTCTGGAGTCCCATGATTATGAACGGCAATGAGTTTGGTTTGCTGGCAAATCACTCGCTGGTGATGGCTTCCTATATATCCCGGGCAAACGCTGCCATTATCGATCTGCGTACTCTGTTAGAACAGGGTTGATGCTATTCCGATATTTTTATCTTAACAGCTTGCTGTAAGTGCATACCTCAAAGGAAATTGTATGATCCGAGTTGTCTTTAATCAGAAAGGTGGTGTAGGTAAGTCCAGTATCAGTACCAACCTGGCGGCGATCAGCGCCAGCAGGGGTAATCGGACGCTGGTGGTTGATCTCGATCCGCAATGTAATACCAGCCACTATCTGCTGGGCGACCTTGTTAACGATACCGTGGGTGATATTAAAGATTTTTTTGAACAGACTCTGAGCTTTCAGGTGCGTCCCAAAGAGATTACCGATTTCATCCACCCCACCGTGTATGAAAACCTCGACCTGTTGCCTTCCAGCCCTGAGCTGGGTGATCTGCACGCCAAGCTGGAAGCGAAGCACAAGATCTACAAGTTGCGCGATGCGTTGCTCAATCTGGATCAATATGATGCGATCTATATTGATACCCCTCCGGCATTTAACTTTTACACCCTCTCAGCACTCTGTACCGCGGATAGCTGCCTGATTCCATTCGACTGTGATGAGTTTTCACGCCAGGCGCTCTACAGCCTGATGTATAACGTGCAGGAAACCCAGCAGGACCATAATGACAAACTGGCTATCGAAGGGATCGTGGTGAATCAGTACCAGCCCCGTGCCAACGCTTCGAAAACCATCGTCGAGACCCTGAAAGCGGATGATTTGCCGGTTTTGGACGCTAAGATTTCATCGTCTGTGAAGATGAAAGAGTCGCATAATGAGTGTATGCCGCTGATCTACTTTGCGCCAAAGCATAAGCTGACACTGGAATATCTGGCGCTGTATGACGAATTGCATGGCTAACCGGGTCAGGCATCTGAGTATTCGAATCTCACTGGCAGTTTACCGACAGTGTGATTCGGCTATTACATCTGAAACGCACTTTTGAAGTGCGTTTTTTTTGGTTTGTAGCGGGAGATGCAAGACCGTATCAGCGGATCGATTTTTCTGACTCTGGTCTAAGACTTTCTGCCTAGCTCGGGGTATCATGTTTTAAATTTTAGGGCTTAGTCCGCTGGCAGCTATCAGCAACAAGGTATTAGTGAGCTGCCAACGGTTGAGGCTTCAGTTCACCGGTGCTTTAAGAGAGATTCCCTGATGCAGATTCATGAGATCAACCACCCTTTAGTAAAACACAAAATCAGCCTGATGCGGGCTGCTGATATCAGCACCCGGGCATTCCGGCAACTGGCGGCAGAGGTTGGCGCGCTGCTGACCTATGAAGCAACTAAGGATCTGAAAACTGAAGTCTATCAGTTTGAGGGCTGGTGCGGTGAGATGACCGGTGAGCAGATCAAGGGCAAAAAGGTGACGGTGGTGCCGATTTTGCGTGCCGGCATCGGCATGCTGGACGGCGTGCTTGATCTGATTCCCAGCGCCAAGATCAGTGTGGTGGGGCTGTATCGTGATGAAGAGACACTGGAGCCAGTGACCTATTTTGAACGGCTGACCAGTGATATGGAAGAGCGTCTGGCGCTGGTGATCGATCCGATGCTGGCCACCGGGGGGTCAATGAATGCTACCATCGATATGTTAAAAAAATCCGGCTGTAATGATATTAAGGCGCTGGTGCTGGTGGCTGCCCCTGAAGGGATCAAAGCGGTCAATGAGGCGCATCCCGATGTTGAGTTGTATGCTGCAGCGGTCGATAGCCATCTCAATGAGAATGGCTATATCATTCCGGGGCTGGGTGATGCCGGCGATAAGATCTTTGGCACTAAATAAGGGGTAGATGATGTCAGATATGAATGAGGTTCTGGACGGCACCGAACCGGTATGGCGAACCGTTCTGGCGGGTTCTCAGATGCTGTTTGTTGCCTTTGGTGCGCTGGTACTGATGCCGCTGCTCACCGGCATGGACCCAAGCGTCGCCCTGTTTACTGCAGGTGTTGGCACCCTGTTGTTCCAGTTTGTCACCCGACGGCAGGTGCCGGTGTTTCTGGCGTCCTCCTTTGCTTTTATCGCGCCGATTATTTACAGCACCCAAACCTGGGGCATGCCGGCGACCCTGGGAGCGCTGTTCTGTGCCGGACTGGTGTATATGCTGCTGGCACTGGGGGTGAAACTGCGCGGTGTGGGTTTCCTCCACCGGTTGCTGCCTCCGGTGGTGGTCGGTCCGGTGATTATGGTGATCGGTCTCGGTCTGGCACCCGTTGCCGTAAATATGGCGATGGGTAAAGCCGGGGATGGCAGTGTTGAGCTGTTCCCTTACCTCGATTCGATGGTTGTATCGATGTCGGCGCTGCTGACAACATTGATGGTCGCAACGTTCGGCAAAGGGATCTTTCGTCTGTTGCCGATTATGGCTGGGGTCGTGGTGGGTTATATCATCGCCAACTTTTACGGCATGGTGAACTATCAGATTATCGCCGATACTGCGTTTATTGCTGTTCCCTCTTTTGTTTTCCCCGAGCTCAACTGGCAGGCAATTTTGTTCATGGTGCCGGTGGCCATCGCCCCTGCGGTCGAACATGTGGGTGATGTGTTGGCGATTGGTCATGTCACTGGCAAAGACTACATTAAAAAGCCCGGCCTGCACCGCACCCTGTTCGGTGATGGTCTGGCGACCTCTGCTGCTGCGCTATTTGGCGGCCCACCGAATACAACCTATTCTGAGGTTACCGGTGCGGTGATGCTGACCCGCTCCTTTAATCCGATGATCATGGTATGGGCGGCGGTGTTTGCGATTCTGCTGGCGTTTGTGGCCAAGTTTGGCATTCTGTTGCAAACCATTCCTGCACCGGTGATGGGAGGGATTCTTATTCTGCTGTTCGGTTCAATTGCTGCAGTGGGTCTGAATACCCTGATCAAAGCGAAAGTAGATCTGGCGGAACAGCGCAACTTAGTGATCGTTGCTACCACCCTGGTATTTGGTATCGGTGGCATGATGATTGGCAGTGGTGAATTCAAAATGCAGGGTGTCAGTCTGTGTGGCGTGGTTGCGATAGTACTGAACCTGTTACTGCCGGGGGTTAAACCCGCTTATGATCTGCATGAAGAGCAGGCAGTGGTGGATGATCTGGTCGATCACGCCAAATAACCGATCTGGACTTTAACGATATTGACTAAAACCGGCTCAGGCCGGTTTTATTGTGTCTGGAGCAGGCGAAAGTGATGTAAGGGTATACCCGTATTTTTTGTTGAATTTATCGGTCAATAATGGAACACTGTCGTCTGATTTGAAGAGGATTAGCTGAAATGACGATTAATAGCTTTGGAGTGGTGGGTGCAGGTCAGATGGGCGGTGGTATCGCTCAGGTGGCGGCAGTCTCCGGTTTTGATGTGATACTTTATGATCTCAATGATGCAGCGCTGACGCGGGGTGTTGGGGCTATCAGTGCCAGTCTGGCGCGGATGGTAAAGAAAGAAAAACTGACGCAGAGCGACGCAGATCAGGCGCTGGCGCGCATCCGGCAAACCACCGATATGGCCGCGATGGCTGCGGCGGATATCGTAGTCGAAGCGGCCAGTGAAGATGAAGAGATTAAGAAAAACATCTTCCGCAAACTCGATGAAGTCTGCAAACCCGATGCAATTCTGGCCACCAATACCTCATCGATCTCCATCACCCGGTTAGCGGCGGTCACCTCCCGTCCCGGTAAAGTGATCGGCATGCACTTTATGAACCCGGTACCGATGATGCAGCTGGTGGAGATTATCCGCGCCCTGCAAACCGATGATGCCGTGTTTGATGCGGTTAAACAGCTGTCGCTGGATATGGCTAAAGTTCCGGTGGATGTGAATGATGCGCCGGGGTTTGTCTCCAACCGCATTCTGATGCCGATGATCAACGAAGCGGTGTTCTGTCGCTATGAAAACCTGGCGTCAGCGGAAGAGATCGATACCGTGATGAAGCTCGGTATGAGCCACCCGATGGGGCCGCTGGCGCTGGCAGATCTGATCGGTCTGGATACCTGTCTGAGCATTATGGAAGTGCTCTACGATAACTTCAAAGATTCTAAATACCGCCCCTGTCCGCTGCTGGTACAGATGGTCGATGCCGGCTATCTGGGCCGCAAGAGTGGACGCGGTTTTTATCAGTATGACAGCTGAACGCTAAAGGTTGCTGGCTTGATAAAAGCGTCCGCTCAGGGCGCTTTTTCATTTAACCTCATATCCTTCATAACAGATCCTTTCACAGGCATCGTTATCTGAATGTTACCGACCTCTTTTCCTGAGTTATCCCCATTTTGTTTTCTCCCTGTGTCTCTTGGTATTGATCGGGCCCGTTTCTTGCTGTTGCTAAGGTTACTGAATTAACAGGTAACGACTGAAACGCTGTTTTGTTATGGCTGAAATGAACAGTCTGACGGCCAGCGAGTGTCTGCTGCGGCTGGGCTATTGGCTAATAACAGCTTGAGTTTCAGATAGTTATAGGTGGGGGGGAACTATCGGCGAAATAAAACAATTGTGAATTCTTAACCAACAGCGTTTGTCTGAGGAGAAACCGTTTACTGGATTATCTGTCCGGTAGGGTTGGCTGTGGCCAAAAAATCAGAGCTATAGCGGCAACTCTGTTCCTCATTCAATGATGCCCGTGATTGACAGCTTGGCTGAATGCCTGAGCGGGTTTTTTGCGCCCTGAAGAAATGGATAACTGCCTGTTTAAAATAGGCGGCCCGGGGTTTTATTGCCTGAAAAAGGAGTAAGAGCATGATTATAAACAGTAGTTATATAAACATGAGTGTTGAACATGAGAAATCAGAGTTCCGGGGGATTACCCGCAGTCTGGATGACAGAGGGCAGGGCAGCCAGTTTGTTGCACAACTGGAAGCGCTGATAGCCCGGTCGCAGATGGTAGGAGACGGAGCAGCAACGGACACGGACTCAGCGAACCGGTTGTCGTTCGGATCAGCATCACCGATAAACCCCTTTCGTGGTTTTTTTCAGACAGTGGAGGGTGATGATTATCAGAACCAGGAGAATATTACTCAGGCACGGCTCTGGCAAAGTCTGCTAAAGGCGATTCAGCCTGACTTTCCGTCACAGCCTCTGCCTCAGCTTTTGCCGCAGCCTTTATCACAGATGGATTCCGCAGCGTTCAGGTTTGCAGAGCTATCCGGGGATAGCCCCTCTGTCGAGCTAAAGCCCCGGATGTTAAGGTTGCAGCTCAATGTCAGCGAAACGGTTGAAGAGTATGAGTGCACCCGCTTCAACAGCTGCGGCACCGTAAACACCGCTGATGGCCAGTCAATTGACTTTAATCTCAGTCTGGAGATGGAGCGTAGTTATAGTGCTACCCGGGAATATAAAGAGACTCAGGAGTTAGTATTCACAGACCCGCTAATCCTCAATTTTGAAGGTAACTATGCGGATCTCAGCAATGACAAATTTGAGTTCGATCTGGATGCCGATGGCGATAAAGAGCTGATCAGTTATCTCACCGGAAACAGCGGCATGCTGGCGCTGGATCGCAACAGTGATGGCATCATCAATGATGGATTAGAGCTGTTTGGCGCCCGCACCGGTGATGGCTTTGCCGAACTGGCCGACTACGATGAGGATGGTAATGGCTATATCGACGAAGCCGACTCAATCTTTGATCAGCTACTGATCTGGAATAAAACAGCGGATACGGACTCTCTGGAAACGCTGAAAGAGCGGGATATCGGTGCAATCTATCTGGGGGCCAGCGCGACCCCTTTTGATATCAAAGGGGAGGACAATCAGCACAACGGCACCGTCAGAAACAGTGGTGTCTATTTCAGTGAAAACGGCGAGGTCGGCACATTGCAGCAGATCGATATGGTTGTTTGAACAAAAGGTTATTCAGGGCGAACGGCCCTGAATAACCCAGACCGCGGCTTCGCCGCTCGCTAGCCGCTAGAACGTCGCTTCGCGACTTGTTAGAAAAAGCGAAAAGCGATAGCCAACAAAAGCCTTTCAGCTATCAAAGGGGTTTTCAGAAAACAGGATTCAGTTCATCCCTCTGAACTGTTGCCCTAATGACTCTTTTCAGTCGGGCAATTCTATGTGATGATCAACGAATTCAGGACTGAATAACCGCTGCATTAGGGATTGTAAATGCAAATAATTCTTAACAATGACCATTTTGTCGTATTTATCCAAATCCACTGTCGTATATTTAACTGTTATGACTATTGAGCCAAAATTAGTCGCAAGATGGGGCCTGATTTTAACTGGGCTAAGTTGTCCCGTTTGGTTGCCTTTAATGGAGGGCTATCTGTTTAGCATCTATAAGGACTTCATTACGAAACCTAGTGTCAGTACTGTCGAATCAACCAATTTACTTGTTGTCGTCACGGCCTTCATTTTGGGTAATATTTCTGCACAGAAATGTTGTGGGGACTCGTTGATCGCTACAGTTATAACGTTCTTCGCGTATTCCGCAGTGGCCGTTATTGTTCTATTTTTTACTGGCTGGTTAGCATTGCTAATGGTTGGGTATGGCCACTAGCTATGGGGTCAGTCATAACACATATGAGCCGTCTCGGAGTCAATAGAAAATAACGCTCTTATCTGGCCGCGAAGCGGTCAGTTTTTTAATGAATCAGTCAGCCAGTTTTCTTCGTCTGTCATTGTCGTTGCCAAAACGAGTTTGCAACAAACACATATTGAGACTCTCTTACCCCGTGCTCAACGGGTGCCTACCAATACATCATCCCTGCCGGTAATAATGGTGATATATCTTTCAATGAATAGATGCGCTCACAAATTGGGATTCTTAAGTAATCTGGCCTGTTCTGAGATTATCCCTGCCAGCTGTAGATTATGCGGTAAGTCGGTGGTTCGGAAACATCCTACGCCTGGGTTGTTGGGGGCAGGGATTTTTGTCGCAATGGGGATACCCTATCTGGCGCTGGTGGTGCTTTTATTCCAGTATCTTCCATGGCTCGTTCTGGTGACTGTTCTTCTGTTTCTGGGTGCGTATATCAGGGATACGGTAAAAATACAGCTGTCTCAACATACAGAAGAAGATAGAGCTAACTATAAAGATGCGTCTAGAAAACAGCTCCTTGGTCTGTTTGTTTTAATGGTGATAATGTTCATTTTGGTTATCTATTTAAGGTAATGGAGGGGATTTAAGCCTTCTACTCTGGCTTTTATCTCGGTGCCCTCAGTGTTCTCTGTGGTGCATACGCTCTTAAAGCTAATGGAATCGCTAGGATCAGACTAGTTGATTTAGCAAAACAATAAGGAAGCAGATATATTTCTTCAGACCGTCCGGATCTGTGTGGGGTTGCTTCGGTAACGGGGCGCTCAACCACGACGGCGATAGTCAAAGCAGGCAATAATTTTCCGTAATCAGGCAACTTATTGCCGCAATATATTTAAACCAAATAATCGATTTTAGGTGTTAAAGGACGCCCGTATTTCATCTCATGAACCTCCCCCATTGTAGGCGCATTTTCCGAAGAATATTTTCTTATACTAAGGGATCCTCCATATTTATTTTTAAAGATATTCAGAATCTCAGTTTCAGATAGGTTCTGCCCAAACACATCGTCATTACTGAACACTGTCTTCCAGCCATTATCACCAAAAGCAGCCAGAATCTCACCATTGCTCTCTATAACAGTCGTTTGAGGTATTGAATTTTGATAGTCTATCTGAGCTTGCCTTTCTTCTGGCGTAGGAAGAGTTGGAAGCTTAATACTTAGTTGTTCCTGAATTTCTGTAGGGAGGTCATTTTTTGATAGTCGATTCTTGGGATTTAAGGGGATTGCAATTGCATCGTTGATGTTAATAGAGGCCATTTATCTTCATCCATAAAAGTTTATGCCTTCAATCTAAAGCAATTTATACACCATATTTACAGTGTGGTTGAACAATCGCCTGACAAGCAACTTATGTGGGACTACTAATCAATAGGACCAGAGCAACTGATTTAGCAGAACAATAAGTAAGAAGTAAGCAAATATATTTCCCTTCCCCAATAAACCTTCTACTCTTTCTTTTACCTCGGTGCCCTCTGTGTTCTCTGTGGTGCATAAGCTCTTTCACTCAACAGCCTCACACGGCCTACTCCACAAACACCCCTTTAATCTTCTCCTGATCAACAAATCGTCCATAGTTATTCACGCTTGCTCTGACTTTTTTGTCTGACAGGATATCCTGTATGGCGACTTTGCCGATCATCTCGAAGGCATTTTTCAGGGCCTGTGGGTCTGTCTTAAGGGCGGCTTTTGCTTCGTTGGGGCAGTCCTCAGAAAACAGTCGGGTGATCAGATTGCCAACGGTCTTATCGGAGTTCTGCCGATCGCCTCGGGATATATTGGCGTAGGATTCCAGTTCCGGATGCGCGGACATTGAAAAGTAGATCCACTTAACCAACTCTTTGCGCTCTTTACCGGTGAGGGAATCGATAAAACAGGTGCTCAGGTCGCGAAAGGCTTTGACGGCAGAGCCGGTTGATAAATCCTGAGCACTGGCCTGTAGTGGCAGGGAGAGCATGGTGGCGAAGCCGATGGATAGCAGAAAAGTTGTGGTGGTGTTTTTCAATGGGTGGCTCCTTCGGGGTTCATCTATAGCAAAGCGGCTCTGCTCAGTGTTGCATAACACCGGGTCAGGCCGGTTACTTTGACAGATAGCGAATGCCATCCTCCAGCCCCTCAAGGGTCAGGGGGTACATCTTGTTATCCATAATATTTTTTATCATCTGGGTGCTGGCGGTGTAGTCCCAGTAGCGCGGGTGGCTGGGGTTGAGCCAGATCGCTTTGTCCCAGGTGTCCAGAATGCGTTGCATCCAGACACTGCCCGGTTCTGGGTTGCGGTGTTCAACACTGCCATAGCGCTCGGAGACTTCGTAGGGGGCCATCGCCGCATCGCCGACAAAGATAACCCGGTAGTCCCGGCCATAGGTGTGCAGCAGGTCGAAGGTGTCGATATGTTCATTCCAGCGGCGCTTATTATCTTTCCACACCCGTTCGTAAACACAGTTATGGAAGTAGAAGTATTCCAGATGTTTGAACTCGGTGCGGGCAGCGGAGAACAGCTGCTCACACTGGCGGATATATGGGTCCATTGAGCCGCCGACATCGAAGAACAGCAGGACTTTGGCGGCGTTATGCCGTTCTGGCACCATCTTCAGATCCAGCAGTCCGGCATTATTGGCGGTGGAGCGGATGGTGTCATCCAGATCCAGTTCGTCGGCGGCACCGGTGCGGGCGAATTTACGCAGTTTGCGCAGGGCAACTTTAAGATTACGGGTGCCCAGCTCGACACTGTCATCGAGATCGCGGAACTGGCGTTTCTCCCACACTTTCACCGCGCGTTTATGTTTGCTTTCACCGCCGATACGCACCCCTTCCGGGTTGTAACCGCTATGACCGAACGGTGAGGTGCCGCCGGTGCCGATCCATTTGCTGCCCCCTGCGTGGCGCTTTTTCTGCTCTTCAAAGCGTTTGGCCAGGGTCTCCATCAGTTTATCCAGACCGCCGAGTTTTTCGATCTCAGCTTTCTCTTCGTCAGTCAGGTTTTTGATAAAGTCAGATTCCAGCCACTGTTCCGGAACAACGTTGTCGAACGGGTCAGGCAGTTCGGCCAGCCCTTTAAAGTAGTAGCCGAAAGCCAGATCAAAACGGTCGAAATATTTCTCATCTTTCACCAGACAGGTGCGGGCCAGCAGATAGAAATCATCCCAGCTGGCAAAGGCGAGATGATTTTCCAGTGCTTCCAGCAGGGTCAGCAGCTCTTTGATTGAGACCGGCACCTGTGCCTTGCGCAGGGTGTAGAAGAAATCAACTAGCATCAGTGACTCCGGTTTAGCGGCTTTCGCGGCGGGCCATAAATGCCAGTCGTTGCAGCATATGCACATCCTGCTCATTCTTCAGTAGGGCGCCATACAGCGGCGGAATCGCTTCGCCGGGATTACGGTTTTGCAGCAGATCAACGGGGATGTTGTCCGCCAGCAGCAGCTTTAGCCAGTCGATCAGCTCTGAGGTTGATGGCTTCTTTTTCAGGCCGTTGATCTCACGCACCTGGAAGAAGATCTCCAGCGCTTCATTAACCAGATCTTTCTGAATGTTCGGGAAGTGAACATCGACGATCTGCTTCATGGTTTCCGCATTGGGGAAGTTGATATAGTGGAAAAAGCAGCGGCGCAGAAAGGCATCGGGCAGCTCTTTTTCGTTGTTGCTGGTGATAATAATAATCGGACGATGTTTAGCGACCACCGTTTCACCGGTCTCGTAAACGCTGAACTCCATCTTATCCAGCTCGACCAGCAGGTCATTGGGAAACTCGATATCCGCTTTATCGATCTCATCAATCAGCAGCACTACCTGCTCATCGGCATCGAACGCTTCCCACAGCATCCCTTTGCGGATGTAGTTGTTAATATCGTGTACCCGGTCATCACCCAGCTGGGAATCCCGCAGCCGGGAAACCGCATCGTATTCATACAGGCCCTGCTGAGCTTTAGTGGTTGATTTGATATGCCAGCGCAGCAGCTTTTTACCAAACGCCAGCGCCACCTCATCGGCGAGCATGGTTTTGCCGGTACCCGGTTCACCTTTGATCAGCAGGGGGCGTTGCAGTGTTGCGGCAGCGTTGACCGCCATCCGCAGATCATCAGTCGCAACATAGCGCTCGGTACCTTCAAACTTCATCTGAGTTAACCTCTGTGGAAACTGTTACCAAAGATGATCATATTAGCAGAAAAGTGGTATCGGGATATGTGCGCCGCTTAACTAATTAGGACAATCTGACTATCTATCTGCCACTCTGGCTTGTTGTGGATAACGGCCATCACGCTGCACCAGTAGCATGGCGATCAGCACCAACACAATGCCGGGTAACAGCTGCCACTGGAACACCGCCGAACCGAGTAACAGGTTGAGAAGCACGACAAAGATTGGCGTCAGGAAACCATAAGCGGCCACCTGCGTTGCCCCCAGTGTGATGGTGCCTAACTGCAGCAAAAAGAAGCTGACCAGGGTGGTGAAGACGGCGAGATAGAGCACGCCCAGATAGACGTTGATGTCGACTTCAGTCCATGCAATCTGTCCCAGGTTTGGCATAGACAGCAGCAACAGCCAGACGGCACCGAAGCTGATCACCCAGAATGTCATCATCTCCATCGGCTCACCGGCATAGAATTTTCTGATCAGCGGATTGTAGGTGCCCATAAACAGACAGCCGATCATAAACAGCAGATCACCGCGATTAATATCCAGCTGTAACAGGCTGTTAAGGTCGCCACGGAATACAATCCACAGGGCGCCCAGGGTGCCCAGCAGCAGTCCGCTGGCCCGGCGCTTTCCCGTTGTTTCCCGGTTGATAAAAAACACATAGAACGCCGTAATGGCAGGCACGGTGGTGTAGATTGCGCCGGTATTCAGAGCGCTGGTATAGCGCAGTGCCTCAAACATACACCAGAAAAAAACGACTAACGGAATACTTAAAATGGCATAGACCAGCAATCGTCGGGCTGATGGCAGGTGCCAGCCATTTTTAATAAACACATAGGGGGCAAACAGTAGCGCGGCTAACACAAAACGAATCAGCATCATCACTTCAGGTGGCAGCCCTTCGGTGATCAGCGCGCCAACAGGAAAGGAGCTGGCGACAAGCGCCACCATCAGTAGCATCAGCAGATGAATCAGTGCGCGTGAATATTGTGGGGGCTGGTTGTTCATAGTGTTCTCTTAATGCTTTTTATTAGTGCTTTTTATTAGTGCTTTGGAGCGATGGAGTGCAGATTAACCCGTTTTCAATTGACTGATAATCCCTGTTTTTGGAGAATGACTGTTGAGTTAAAGTAAACAGTGAGGGTTGTATGGATACGATGGGTGCAATTCCGGTGTTTGTTGCCGTGGTGCAGTATGGTGGTTTTTCGCCGGCGGCCCGCTTTCTGGGCATCTCTAAATCCGCGGTGAGTAAGCGGATATCGCAGTTAGAGCAGCAGCTCGGCGTTAAGTTGTTGCACCGGACGACCCGCAAGCTGAGTCTGACTGAAGCGGGGGAGCACTATTTCGAGCATGCTTTGAAGGCCAACCTGGCAGCCCGGGATGCCGAGGATGCGGTGGCTCAGTTGCAGGGTGAACCTCAGGGACGGCTGCGTATCAACACCCCGATGTCCTTTGGTCGTTTGCATATGGCCCCGATGATCCCCGAATTTCTGAAAAAATATCCCAGGATCCGTATCGACTTGGTGATGGACGATAAACGACTCGATCTGGTCAGTGGTGGCTTTGATATTGCGATCCGTGGCGGAGCGCTGCCGGATTCGACGCTGGTGGCCCGTAGGCTGGCGACTCTGAACAGCGTGCTCTGTGCCTCTCCAGACTATCTTGATCGTCATGGTTATCCGCAACAGCTGGATGACCTGTTGCAGCATAACTGTCTCTCATTCAGCTACTCAAATGATGTGAAAGAGTGGAGTTTCACTCAGGGTAATCAGCGCCACTCAGTGGTGGTGTCAGGCAGCTATCAGGTGAATAACAGTGAAGCGTTGCTGGAAGCGGTGCGCCAGGGGCTTGGAATCGCGCGCTTACCCACTTTTGTTGCGGGGCCTGATATCCGCGCGGGGAAGCTGGTGGTACTGTTTCCCGAGTATAAGATGCCGGAGCTGGATATAAATGCGGTGCTGATAGAACGTCAGTATATGCCAGCCAAGGTTCGCGCCTTTCTGGATTTTGCTATTGAATATTTTGGCAGTGAAACCCCCTATTGGGAGCAGGGGATCGAAATATAGTGCTGTTCACTGTTCGTTTTTGCTCAACATTATTTTGATAAAAAAGGGGATTATCGGTCAATAATAAACAATTTAACCTGTTGGTCATGGTCTGACAGAGCCTTTGGTGATCTGTTCAGTCCCATTAAACCGATGAACAGTTAAGGATTTATTATGGACCTTTTTACAGCCATTGAAGCGCGCCGCGCGATTAAGCATTACTCCAGCAACGAAACGGTCAGCGAGGCTGATTTCGAGCGCATTATGCAAGCGGTGCTGCTGTCACCCACCTCCTACAATATTCAACACTGGCGATTTGTCAGGGTGACCGACCCGCAGCAGCGTAGCAGAATTCAGGAGGCGGCCTGGGGACAGACCCAGATAACCGAAGCGGCAGAACTGATAATTCTTTGTGCAGATACCCAGGCCTGGAGTGATGACCCACAGCGTTACTGGGCCAATACCAATGCCGAGGTTCAGTCAGTGATGCTGCCGATGCTGCAAGCCTTCTATGAGGGTAAAGGCCAACTGCAACGGGATGAAGCGTTGCGCTCCAGTGGTATGGCGGCGCAGACGCTGATGCTGGCCGCTAAAGCACTGGGGTATGATACCTGCCCTATGATTGGCTTCGACAGTGAGCAGGTTGCCAGGATTATTAATCTGCCTGCGGGCCATCTGATCAGTATGATCATCACCCTGGGCAAGGCGGACAGACCCGCTAATCCAAGGGCCGGGCAGTTGCCTTTAGAGGAGGTGCTATTGGAAAACAGCTACTGATGTCGTTTCCTTTTTTAATTTCAGCGCTTAGTTCTGAGTTATAAAGCCACTTATTATAAAGCCACTTACTATAAAGCCGCTTAAAGAGGATTATAAAACGCCGCGTAGACAGCGAAACCTGCCCAGCTTAGCAGCAATAACCCCCAGCTCAAGCGACTCTGTACATAGACAGTCTCTGTTACAGCTTCAGTTGTTGTTTGCTGGGCATCCTGTTTTTGCGCTTGCTGCAGTTTTCGCTTCTGTTTGTCCAGCTCCCGGGATTTTTCCTTATGGCGCTTTTTATACTCCTCAATCCCTTTCTGGATGCCCTGAGCGATCAGTTTGGTCTGCTCTTTGGTCTGTCCTGGTCGCTGAGTGGCTTTGGCAACCTGCATCGCTTCTGCCACCACTTCGTTGGATACTTTTGCTCTCTTTGCCATGATCTCTGTTAACACTCCCGTTGCTGAGGCTCTCTCCCAGAGCTACTTTGCTAAGCAGTCTCTACCCGGATAGTGGTTTTATTATCACATGGATAACCGGTCGGTTGGCCTGAAATAAGAAATTTTTGCTCTGTGACAGACAATCATCGCCATAATTGAGTATCCTCTGCAAAAGAGAGAACACCTCAGGAAATAGTCGTTTAAAAGGACCGGAACATGGCAGGCTCAAGCCTTCTTGCATTAATTGATGATATCGCGACACTGCTGGATGATGTTGCCAGTATGACCAAAGTGGCAGCGGGCAAAACCGCCGGAGTACTGGGGGATGATCTGGCACTGAATGCCGAGCAGGTATCGGGGGTGCGGGCTGACCGGGAACTTCCGGTGGTGTGGGCGGTGGCTAAAGGCTCACTGGTGAACAAGATGATACTGGTGCCGGGGGCGATGGCGATCAGTTATTTTATCCCCTGGCTGATTATCCCGCTGTTGATGCTGGGTGGGCTCTATCTCTGTTTTGAAGGGTTTGAAAAGGTCGCCCACCAGTTTTTCCATTCCGCTGATGATGAAGGTAAGCATCATGCTGAGCTGACCTCTGCGGTGGCCAGTGGCGACATTAACATCGTTGAATTTGAAAAGCAGAAGATTAAAGGGGCGATTCGTACTGACTTCATCCTGTCGGCTGAGATTATCGTGCTGACGCTGGGGACGGTCGCGGCAGAGACGCTGCCGGTACAGCTGGGGGTGATGCTGGGGATCGCGCTATTGGTAACGGTCGGGGTTTATGGACTGGTGGCGGGAATCGTCAAGCTGGACGATCTGGGCCTCTATATGGTGCGTAAGCCAGAAGCTGGTCATCTGACCAGAAGAGTGGGGCGGGGAATCGTTCTGGCGGCCCCCAGGTTGATGAAGATTTTGTCGGTTGTCGGCACTATCGCCATGTTTCTGGTGGGCGGCGGTATCCTGGTGCATGGTTTACCGTTTCTGCATCACTTTGTGGAAAGTCTGATCGTCGATATGAATGCGGTGTTGCACTGGCTGGTGCCGGTGTTGCTGGATGCCGTGGTGGGGCTGATTGCCGGGGCGGTGGTGCTGGCAATCGTGACAACGGGGAAGAAGTTGTTTCGCTAAACCCTGTGGGTCGTTTTAAATGGCCACAAAAAAAGGCCGGAGTATTACGCTCCGGCCTTTTTTAATGTCGCCTCTCAGCGGATTACTTAGCGGCTTCGTAAGCTTTCTGAGCTTCAACGATAGCGGCTTTAGCGGCTTCAGCGCCTTCCCAGCCTTCCACTTTAACCCACTTGCCCTCTTCCAGACCTTTGTAGTTCTCGAAGAAGTGCTTGATGCGGGCCAGCAGTAGTTCTGGCAGATCAGTCACGTCATTAACGTTTTTATAGGCTTTGCTCAGCTTGTCGTGGGGAACAGCAACCAGCTTGGCATCTTCACCGGCTTCGTCGGTCATGTTGAGTACGCCAACCGGACGGCAGCGGATAACAGAACCCGGTACAACCGGGTATGGAGTCACAACCAGTACGTCCAGAGCATCGCCGTCGTCGGCCAGAGTGTTGTTGATATAACCGTAGTTCGCAGGGTAGAACATAGGCGCGGCCATGAAACGGTCAACGAAGATTGCTCCGGAATCTTTGTCGATCTCATATTTAACCGGATCGCTGTCCGCTGGAATCTCGATGATTACATTGATGTCATTTGGCAGATCATTGCCAGCAGGGACTTTTTCAAAGCTCATGTATCGCCTTCCTGTTTAAGTGTGAAATCTGTTTGAAATCCAAAGGCCGCATTATATACAGCCCTTGGTTAAAATTTGAATACGACTTAAAGATCATAAACTGAAGATTCAGTTAGTCCTTAGCGTGATATTTCATCATGGTTTCTACTTCTGCTTTAGAACCCAGACCGACAGAGACCCGCTGGTGGATCTTTTCGGGTTCCACGTCCATGATGTGGCCGTAACAGGTGGTGCTCAGACCGCCTGCCTGTTCAACCAGAAAACTCATCGGATTGCCTTCATACATCAGCCGCAGTTTGCCGGGCTTGGCCGGATCCCGGCTATCCCATGGGTACATGAAAATACCACCACGGGTGAGAATGCGGTGTACTTCGGCCACCATGGAGGCAACCCAGCGCATATTGTAGCGCTTACCCAGCGGTCCCTCTTCGCCCTGTAACAGATCTGCTACATAGGATTGCATCTCGGGTTCCCAGAAGCGCTGGTTGGACATATTGATACCAAACTCCTGAGTATATTCAGGAATTTTCACATTCTCTTCGGTAAGAATGAAGTCGCCACCATGACTCAGGGTAAACATATGTACGCCGTTACCGGTAGTCAGCACCAGAACCGCACAGGGGCCGTACAGAACATAACCGGATGCTATCTGCTTACGGCCACACTGCATAAAGGCTGCATCAGTGCCGCCATCCAGCCCTTCAGGCTTTTCCAGAATGGAAAAGATAGTGCCGACAGAGACGTTAACATCGATATTGGATGAGCCATCCAGTGGATCGAAGGTGACCAGATATTTACCTTCGGGGTTGCCGGCGACCGGGTGGTCCTCCTCTTCTGAGGCCAGACCCGCAACCGTGGGGTTATCCAGCAGTACCGCTTTCAGAATATCGTTGGAGATGATATCGAGTTTCTTTTGGGTTTCCCCCTGAACATTAATGCCTTCAGAGGTGCCTAATACACCCGCCAGAGCACCTTCGCGCAGTTTAATTGCGATCTCTTTGCAGGACAGCATCAGACTGTCAATCAGGTCAATAAGATCATCGGGAGTGTCGTGGTGCTTGAGGTACTGGTTTAGCAGTCGCATGTGGCCAAAAAACCTATGGGTTCAGGAGTTAAAAAATTGTCATAATTTTACGCTGATTAACGGGGTAATTACACCGTAACATCGATAATTAACTCAAAAAAACGGCAATAGCGTCGATTGATTTTAATCCTCTGGCAGCAAGCGTTGGGTTTCGTTTATATGTTCAGCTTTTTTGTGATGATGTTAATGGCTGAAAAAGGGCTAAACGGAGTCGGCTTAACTGTTATCATAGGGCGATATTTTTGCGATAGAAGCTGATCTGGAGAACTTATCCGTGCACGTTCATATACTGGGAATCTGTGGCACTTTTATGGGCAGCCTTGCGGTCTTGGCGAAAGAGCTGGGACACCAGGTCAGCGGCTCAGATGCCAATGTTTATCCGCCGATGAGTACTCAGCTGGAACAGCAGGGGATCAGTCTGATCGAGGGGTACGATCCGGCGCAGCTTGACCCGGCCCCGGATATGATTATCGTTGGCAATGCTATGACCCGGGGAAACCCCTGTGTTGAATTTATGCTGGAGCGTGGGCTGCCCTACACCTCGGGACCGCAGTGGTTGTCGGATAATCTGTTGCGGGATAAATGGGTATTGGCGGTGGCCGGTACCCACGGAAAAACTACCACGGCAACGATGCTGGCCTGGCTGCTGCAACATGCCGGCATGGCGCCTGGGTTTCTTATTGGCGGGGTGCCGAAAAATTTCGACCGTTCTGCCCGGGTGGGGGAGAGCCCCTTTTTCGTTATCGAAGCGGATGAGTATGATACCGCCTTCTTCGATAAGCGCTCTAAGTTTGTCCATTACCACCCCCGCACCCTGATTCTGAATAATCTGGAGTTCGACCACGGCGATATATTCGATGATCTGGCTGCGATTCAGCGGCAGTTCCATCATGTGGTCAGAATTGTGCCGGCTAACGGTCAGGTGATTATGCCTGCGGGCGTTGAATCACTGGAGCAGGTGATCGCACAGGGGTGTTGGACACCGGTGGTAAAAACATCGGTCAGCGATGAAGCGCTGTTGAATAGTGACGCTGAGTGGCAGGCGCGGCTGATTAAAGCTGATGGTTCCGAATTTGCAGTACTGCATCGGGGTGAAGAGGTGGGAATTGTACGCTGGAATATGACCGGCCTGCACTCGGTTAATAATGGTTTGATGGCGCTGGTGGCGGCGCGTCATGTGGGTGTGCAGGTCGCGCATGCCATTGAGGGGTTGTGTAACTTTGGCGGTGTAAAACGGCGTATGGAGCTGATCGGCGAAGTAGCCGGGATCCGGGTTTATGATGATTTTGCCCATCACCCCACCGCGATCGAGACCACTCTGCAGGGAGTGCGTGCGCAGGTGGGGGATGCCCCCGTCATTGCCGTGATTGAACCGCGTTCCAATACCATGCGGATGGGGATACATCGACAACAACTGGCACAATCAGCAGGGCTGGCGGATAGAGTGTTCTGGTATCAGCCTGCCGGGCTCGACTGGTCACTGCAGGATGTGGTGGATAGTTGTGTTAATCCGGCCGTGCTGGCACGGAAAACGGACGACATTATCGACGAGCTGGTTGCCAGTGCTCAACCTGGAAGCCATATTGTGATTATGAGTAATGGTGGTTTTGATGGTATTCACACCCGCCTGGTTAAGGCGTTGCAACAGAAGTGGGGTTGAAGGTGACAGATTCCTATAAAGAGAGAATTACACTGGCGATCACCGGAGCCTCGGGTGCGCAGTATGGTTTGCGTCTGCTGGAATGTCTGGTGGCTGCCCGCTGTCAGGTGCTGGTAATGATCTCCAAAGCCGCGCAGGTGGTGATCGCTACGGAAACCGATGAAGCACTGCCGGGTTCTGCAAAAGAGCAGGAGGTCTGGCTGACTCAGCGCTTTTCCGCGACGGTTGGGCAGATTCGGGTGTTCGGCCGGGAGCAGTGGATGGCCCCGGTGGCCTCCGGTTCCGGTGCGCCGGGAAAGATGGTGGTGTGTCCCTGTTCAACCGGCGCATTGTCTGCCATCGCCACGGGCGCCAGTAATAACCTGATTGAGAGGGCTGCGGATGTCGCCCTGAAAGAGCGGCGTCAGTTGATTCTGGTGCCCCGCGAAGCCCCTTATTCTGAGATCCATCTGGAGCATATGCTGAAGCTCACACGGATGGGATGCGTGGTGATCCCCGCCAGTCCCGGGTTTTATAATCGTCCCCAAACCATTGAGGATATGATCGACTTTGTGGTGGCACGGATTCTGAATCAGTTACAGATCGAACAAAACCTGTTGCCGCGCTGGGGTGAGGATAGCCTTTGCTGATCATAGCGCTTAAAATGCAGCGCTTTTCCAAGGTTCACAGCTGAACCTGCTTTTTTATAGATAGCGGATACTACAGATGACCAAAATTCTTGCCCTGGATACATCAACGGATGCCTGTTCAGTGGCTCTGTCGATTGATGGTGTTATTCAGGAAGATTTTCGTGTGATTCCCCGTCAGCATACCCGTCAGTTATTACCGATGGTGGACCAGATGTTGTCCTCCGCCGGGCTGCAGGTTAAGCAGCTGGATGCGATTGCGTTTGGACGGGGGCCCGGCTCTTTCGCCGGTATCCGTATTGCTACCGGCACTGCCCAGGGGCTTGCCTTCGCGGCTGACCTGCCGTTGTTGCCGGTGTCCACATTGGCGGCGATCGCCCTTAAAGCATCAAGGGAACATAACGCCGAACGTATTGTCAGCACTCTGGATGCGCGAATGAATGAGTTGTATTGCTGCGCTTATGAGATGCGCGATGGCCTGCCCCAGGCGCTGGATAAAGAGATCGTCAGTTCGCCGGAGAATATTGTTCTGCCCGAGGGGGATAACTGGTTTGCCGCCGGGCGTGGCTGGATCTATCTCGATAGCATGTCAGCCGCAGTGCAGCAGGCAGTCTGTACTCCGGAGCTGGATATCTATCCTGCGGCAGGGATGATGTGTGAGTTAGCCGTTGCTGCTTATGTCCAGGGCGAGGGTGTCTCTGCTGAGCAGGCTCAGCCGGTTTATCTGCGCGATGAAGTGTCCTGGAAAAAGGTCGCTGACCAGAAAAAGAAAGGGCAGTGATACGGATCTCTGTGAGTCCGGCCTGAACATCTGTTGGTCATAGAAAGCCAGTAACATCGCATCAGGTGTGGCGCCTAATGTCAGTTTGTATATGTGAAGTATTAAATTGAGGATAAGTTCAGCATGGATTGGTTCCAGGTAGTTTTTTTAGCGTTATTGCAGGGCCTTACTGAGTTTTTACCTATTTCAAGTTCGGCGCACCTGATACTGCCTTCGCAGCTGTTTGGCTGGGTTGATCAGGGGCTGGCTTTTGATGTTGGTGTGCATATCGGTTCGCTGACGGCGGTGATGATCTATTTCCGTCAGGATATCTGGCGAATGATTGTTGCCTGGACCAGCAGTCTGGTTGGCCGCGGCAGCAGTACGGATTCCCGGCTGGCCTGGTATGTTATCTGGGCGACGTTGCCGGCGGTTGTCGCGGGGTTTATCTTTGAGTCTGCTGTTGATCACTATGGCCGCAGTATTCTGGTGATCGCCGGGGCCACGCTGGTGTTTGGTGCGTTGCTGTGGTGGGCTGACTTCAGTCGTACCGAAGTACGGCCACTGGAAAAAATCACCCTGAAAGATGTCATTATCATCGGTCTGGCGCAGGCGGTTGCCCTGATTCCTGGTACCTCCCGTTCAGGTATTACCATTACGGCAGGTTTGATGCTGGGACTTAATCGTCAGTCAGCAGCCCGCTTCTCCTTTCTGTTGTCGATTCCGGTGATCCTCGGCGCTGGCTTGCTCAAAGGCCTGGAACTGATGAAGACCGGTACGGCGGACGAGTGGACTATGGTTTTAAGCGGTACGGTACTGGCCGCAATCAGCGCGTATGCCTGTATCCACCTGTTTCTGAAATGGCTGGACAAAGTCGGTATGTTGCCGTTTGTTATCTACCGCATGCTGTTGGGATTTGTTCTGCTCGGCGTGTATTTTATTATCTGACTAGAATTGTCTGACTAGATTAGCGCAGCCGCGAAGGAACTATCTTGATACAGCAAACCACCCTTGCCACTGAGATTGCTGTCTGTTTTGCCGATGAGGCGGGTAGGCAGGATGCGCTGCAGCTGTCCGTTCGTTTAGGTCTGCCCTTACTGGAACAGTATGACCTGCGAGACGAACAGTACGCTCAGTTGCTGATCTGTGAATCCGGCAGTCGGCGTTTGCAGCAGACTGGCCGTAAAGCGCCGGGGCCGGTGCTGGCGGATTTCGTCTCGGGTGCTGTGGCTCACCGGCGTAAGTTTGGTGGAGGCAAAGGGCAGATGATCGCTAAAGCGGTCGGTATTAAAGGTTCGGTGCGGCCGCAGATAGCCGATGTTACCGCCGGTCTGGGACGGGATAGCTTCGTTCTGGCGACGTTAGGCTGTGATGTGCAGATGGTGGAACGCTCTCCAATTATTCATGCGTTGCTGGAAAGTGGATTGCAACAGGCTCAGGCGGATCCGGAAGTGGCCGATATTGCCGCCCGGATGACGCTGGTTAATGCTGACAGTATCAACTGGCTGGCAGAGCAGCAAACCTCTGATCAGAGGCCCCAGGTGATCTATGTTGATCCAATGTTTCCGCATACCGATAAGTCAGCGCTGGTGAAAAAAGAGATGCGCGTGTTTCGTGATGTGGTAGGGGATGATCAGGACTCTGCGGCTTTGCTTGAGGCCGCCCTGCAGCTGGCTGAATACCGTGTGGTGGTCAAGCGGCCCCGCAAAGCACCGGCCATCGAAGGGCATGCGCCCAGCTATCAGCTCAATGGTAAATCCAGTCGTTACGATATCTACACGCTGAAAAGCCTGCTATAAGCAGGCCCTCTGGTGCTGGACGATCAGTAGTGCGGTGGTGGAACATCATCTTCTGCGGTGCTGATCTGGTCAGGTGCTATCTGCTTAACCTGCTGATGAAGAATCTTAATGATCTGAGTCAGTCGGGCAATTTCGGCACCCTGCTTTGCCATCTCTGCGCTCATTTTATCCAGCGCGTCTTCCTGAAATGCGATCCGTGATTCCAGATCCTCGAGTAGCGGTTGTTGCTTCATAGACCCTTTTGTACCCTTCACTGTGTTTTAGCATTTAAGTTGTTAATTGGTCGCAATTATACCCTATTACGGAGCTGTATCAGTGTTTGAACGGCTAAGCGATTGAAAAAAAGCATAAAAGTCGGTATATAGAGTGGTCTGGGTTCTTTTTTCTATGAGCCCTGTTTTTTATTCAATAACTTTAATTAATTATAAGAGATCTATATGAGTGTTAATCAACTTATACGTAGTGTAGTTGTCAGCGCACTGGCTACCGCAGTCATTCTGTTTTTGCAGGGTGCATTGCCGGGCGAGGGCGGGTTGCCGTTTTTTGATATTGGTGTTGTGTTTGTGGTTGTATTGGTTAGCTGTGTTATTGCCGGCTTGGGATCTGCCAGCGAAGAGGAAACCGATGAGAATGATGACCGTGAGTTAGGTACGGTAAAGTGGTTTAATGTGTCAAAGGGGTTTGGCTTTATTACCCGTGAAAATGGCGACGATGTGTTTGTTCATTTTCGCAATATCCGTGGCCGGGGGCATCGTTCACTAACCGAGGGGCAAAGTGTTCGCTTCACTGTGAAAGAGAGTGATAAAGGATTACAGGCAGAAGATGTGTCTGTGGCCCGTTCCTAGTTGGTCCCTGATTGAAAAACGGGAGCCTTGTCTCCCGTTTTTTATGCCCGGAAAATGAACTGCTTAGATCAGTTCCAGGCTGGCGCAACGCTGCAATAGCTGGTCCCGGCTGCAGTAACCAGCGCAGATCACCTGAATGCCTTTCTTAGTTTCCAGCCCTAGAAACGGAAATCCCTGAATGCCGTGTTGCAGACAAAAGTCCAGGTCTTCAAACAGGGTCTGTGCGGTTTTTTCGCTATACATCTGGCTGGAGAAACGTTTACGGTTTAAACCGATCTCTTCGGCCAGATCGGTCAGCACAGAAAGGTCGGAAGGGTTGCGGGCTTCCTGATAATAGGCGGTCTGAATGGCTTCGGCCATCAGCATACCGCTGCCGCTGCTGATCAGATCCGCACTGATTACCGCACGGCAGGCTGGGTAAGTCGACCTGCGTGGCTGACACTGTTTCCAGAACTCATGGTTAAAAGGGGTTCCGGTGCGTTGTTCTATCTCATGCCAGGTTTGTGCAATTGCCTGCTGCATCTCGTCTGCCATCGGTTTATCGTTATCCGGTGCGAGTCCCCCCATATAGCAAAATATCCGGATCCCAGGGCGCAACCGGCTAATCATATCCCTGAGGTGCGGCTGAAAGGCATAACACCAGCTGCACATGGGATCCATTACGTAAATCAGTGACATACACAACTCCGTTCAGAACGCCTTCTGGTAGTTTAGTTATATCAGATCAGATTGAGTAATTAATTGAAAAGATTATTTATTTTCATTGCTTTTGTTGAATTGTAACAGTAATATGCCTGCCACGTTGATGCGGGGTGGAGCAGCCTGGTAGCTCGTCGGGCTCATAACCCGAAGGTCGTCAGTTCAAATCTGGCCCCCGCTACCACAACGGAAAGATAAGCTAATCGAAAGATTGGCTTTTTTTTCGTCTGAAATTTGAGATTAGGCGTCGGCTCGGCTCTTTATAAGCGCTCGGGAAGGTCGTCGGTTCAGGTCTGGCCCCGCTACCACAACGGAAAGATAAGCTAATCGAAAGATTGGCTTTTTTTTCGTCTGAAATTCGGTGGTTTTAAGCTAGCATAGAAAGGGTCGGGCTCGGCTCTTAATAAGCGCTCGGGAAGGTCGTCGGTTTAGATCTGGCCCCCGCTACCACAACGGAAAACAAGACTAGCCGAAAGGTTGGCCTTTTTTTTGTCTGAAATCTGAGATCAGGCGTCGGGCTCGGCTCTTAATAAGGGCAGGAAGGTCGTCGGTTTAGATCTGGCCCCGCTACTACAACGGAAAACAAGACTAGCCGGAAGGTTGGTCTTTTTTTGTCTGAAATTTGAGATCAGGCGTCGGGCTCAGCTCTTAATAAGGGCAGGAGGGTCGTCGGTTTAGATCTGGCCCCCGCTACCACAACGGAAAACAAGACTAGCCGGAAGGTTGGTCGTTTTTTGTCTGAAATCTGAGATCAGGCGTCGGGCTCGGCTCTTAATAAGGGCTGGAAGGTCGTCGGTTTATATTTGGCCCCGCTCCCACAACGGAAAGATAAGCTAATCGAAAGATTGGCTTTTTTTGCCTGAAATTCGGTGGTTTGAAGCTGGCATAGAAAGCGTCGGGCTCGGCTCTTAATAAGGGCTGGAAGGTCGTCGGTTTAGATCTGGCCCCCGCTACCACAACGGAAAACAAGACTAGCCGAAAGGTTGGTCTTTTTTTTGTCTGAAATCTGAGATCAGGCGTCGGGCTCGGCTCTTAATAAACGCTCGGGAAGGTCGTCGGTTTAGATCTGGCCCCGCTACTACAACGGAAAACAAGACTAGCCGAAAGGTTGGTCTTTTTTGTCTGAAATTTGAGATCAGGCGTCGGGCTCAGCTCTTAATAAGGGCAGGAGGGTCGTCGGTTTAGATCTGGCCCCGCTACCAACGTAATAATTAAAGGTGTGTCGTAATGACATGCCTTTTTTGTGTCTGTAACAAAATCCTTTAAAGCCCGGGTTGAGTGTTTATGGTCGTGGCACTTGTCAGCTGTTTTATCGCGAAACCGGTTTATGCAGGTTAAAGGATGGTGTTTACTCACGGGCTTATAAAAAAGGCTTGTAATAAAGAGCAAAACCAGAGATGAAATGCCAACTGATTCTAATCAAATACACCTGCGTTAAGAACCCTGTCGTCATTGTGGAACAGGTTGTTATCCATTACCCAAGTTGGGTAATTTAACTGGCAAAAACTGATTGAGATCACTTTTTATACTGTTGGGCTGTGTTATCTTCTGTTCGTAACGTGATCAAACGAGCGTTTGTATAGAGGTTTGAGGCCTGGGGGGGCTAACAACACGTGAATTGATTGAAACTTCATTAGCTTTTAATAGGTGTAAGGCTATGAACAGATATCTGATTCCAGTAATGTCCCTCCTTCTGCTGCTGCCCTGCAGTGGAAACTGTGCCGGACTGGACGGCTTGATGGACATGATAGCAGGTGCAATCGGGCGTGCAGAATTGCAACAGAACGATAAGGAGCAAGCCGGCCAGTCTGAACAGCAGACTGAGCAGGAGATTGATCTCTCAGGCAAGTTCTATCAGATGGCGCGAAGCAACCGGTCTGGTCTGAATGTTGACACCGGTCAGTTTGTGTTGGTGCGGGTGTCATCCGGTGTGTATGCACTTTACAGTCTTAACTCTGAAGACCGAAAAGATCCCGGTGTGTGGCTGGGTAGTGTTAACGGGCGTCTGGGTATGGGAGTGTCGTATAAGTTCTGAAAACTGAAACTCACCAATGCCACTCAGTGGTAGTTGGTTTGATTTGCTGAGGGTGCATGTCAGCACTCTCTCCGGGGTAGTCGGGATCTTTAGTCATGGTTGTTAGTACCCGGCAGGTTAACAGAATTACTTGTAAAGTCTTCAACTGATCTGTTTCAGATCAATTCAGCACATTCCATCTGATCTTCTCTGATCATCAAGCGTGTATCAACTGCTCATACAAGGGCTGATATCTGCACTGTCATCATTTCAACAGATAGTTTAATACCAGTCGGGTAAACACTGAGGCTTTCTCCGCATGCGGCCAGTGTCCGGTGCCCTGTACCATCCGGTAGTCGGCTTTTGGGAACAGCCTGAGTATCTGATCGCGGTAGTCTGCAGTGATATAATCTGAGAGTTCGCCTTTAATAAACAGTACGGGCTTTTCGAAAGCAGGACCAGAGGGCGGCTTGCTAATCTCAGCATAACAGGCTTCCAGCACCGGCAGGTTCATCCGCCAGGCAAACTGTTTCGCTTCGGTTCGATAGAGGTTGGTGAGCAGAAACTGACGTACACTGAGTTCATCGATATAGTGCGCCAACTGCTGATCTGCTTCTCCACGGGACTTCAGGCTACCGAGTTGTACTGCATTCAGACCGCGGAATACATCGCTGTGGTGGTTGGGGTACTGTACCGGGGCGATATCGACAATAATCAGCTTGTCGACCCGTTGAGGGTGATTCATCGCCAGTTGCATAGCCACTTTTCCACCCATGGAGTGGCCCAGAATATGGGCGCTTTTCAGCCCCTGCTGATCCATCAGTTCGATAATATCATCAGCCATCAGCGGGTAGCTGGTGGTGTCGGTGTGGGGGGAGCGCCCATGGTTGCGCAGATCCACGGCATAAACCGTGAAGTGCTCTGACAGGGCTTTGATCTGTCCACTCCAGTTCAGCAGGGTGCCAAACAGCCCGTGCATAATGATCAGGGGGGCTCCGCTACCGGAGACCTGAAGGTGCAGTTGCATAAGTGTGCTCCATAAAAAAGACCGGGGCAGAAGCGGCCGGTCTTTAGTATTACAACAGTTGTGGATAACTGATTACAGAATATCCAGCAGCTCTACATCAAATACCAGCGTTGAATAGGGTGGGATACCGCCGGGTGAACCCTGGGCACCATATGCCAACTGATAAGGAACCGTCAGACGCCATTTAGCGCCTTTGGTCATCAGTTGCAACGCTTCAGTCCAGCCTGCAATCACACCGCCGACAGGAAATTCTGCTGGCTGGCCGCGATCATAAGAGCTGTCGAACACTTTGCCGTCGGTGAATGTACCATGGTAGTGAGTACGTACGGTCGATTCACGGGTTGGGCTTACGCCACCCTCTTCACCGGCAGTGATAATTTCGTACTGCAGGCCTGAATCGGTAACAAATACCTCTTCGCGCTGAGCGTTCTTCTCCAGGTAAAGCTCGCCTTCTGCGGCAGCCTCTTTCGCCAGCTTTTCAGCTTTTTCCTGCATGCGAGCCTGAATCTCGTTAAATGCAGCCTGGATTTTTTCGCCTTCGATGCTCAGTGCTTCACCGGCAAACGCTTCCTGGATACCCGCAATGACGGCATTCAGTTCAACGCCCTCAAAGCTCTGGTTGGCCAGGTGGTCGCCCATCTGACGGCCGATACCGTAGCTGGCGATCTGTTCAGTTGTTTCAAATTTAATATCAGACATGAGTACTCTGTCGGTTCGGTTTAAAGAGCGCAAAAGCCTATCATATTTAGACGCCTATATCTCGTCTGCAGTGTTACTGTTTAACAAACAGCAGGGGGTCAACCCTGGTGTTATTCAGGCTAACGCTCCAGTGCAGGTGAGGCCCGGTAACACGACCGGTTTTACCGATAGCGCCGATACTGTCGCCGGTATTAAGCTGATCGCCGATCTTTACATCAATTCTGCTCATGTGGCAGTACATGGTGGTGAGGCCATAACCGTGATCAATTATCACTGTGTTGCCATTAAAAAAGTATTCGCCAACGGCAACGACCTTACCCGGTGCCGGGGCGCTGATAGCCCCCCCCTGACCACCGGCAATATCCAGGCCGCTGTGAGGATTGCGTGGCTGGTCGTTGAAAAACCGTTTAAGGCCAAACGGGCTACTGAAACGGCCGGTGGCGGGTAGTTCAAAGTTCACACTGCTGATCTGAGGTGTGCTCCAGCTTTTGAATGCTGCAACCATCTCCGTTTTTTCGCGCTTATAGCGGGCCAGGTCCTGCTTGTTTGGATTGACGTGACGCTTGTTGGTAACGGTAAGCCGCTGCTCCTCATACTCTTTATCCTGAATCTGGAATGGAAAGCTCTTGCCATCGGCTTTCATCAGCTGATCTTTTGTAGCCTTAGCCGAGAGCGGAATACCGATCACCGCGACCCAGGACGCCTGTTGTGAAAAGGGCGTTTCTGTGGTGGGTAAAACCATCACCCGGTTACCCTTATACCAGGCAGATGGGGCCGTTGCGCTGTTCAGACCGGTGAGAGGTATCAGAGCGATACCGCCGGGAACCCTTGATTCCTGGGGCAGATCAACCGCTGCAGCGGAGTAGCTGAGTAACAGAGTGAATATAAAACTGAAAAGACGCATAGTGATTTTTTACTCCTGTATAACCTGAGTGACTCTGCTGACAAAGCGGCCCTTACTGAGTCGTGTTTCGACGGTGCTTTCTGGTGTTATCTGGCTGATATCCTGAATTACCTTACCCTGTTCATCCTGAACGATAGCGTAACCGCGGTCCAGCGTTGCCAGAGGGCTGACGCTGTTGAGTGTGGCCGCCAGGCCGCTGAGTTTAAGGTTGCTCTGTTTCAGATGGGTCTGGATCAGGGTGAATAATCTGTGCTCCAGCTCATCTTTACGCTGCTGCCCGGCGGCGATACGGGGCATCGGAGAGCAGCGCTGATAACGTTGTTGCAGCTGTTTGAACGTCTGTTTTTGTCGTTCAATGTGGTGTCTGACCGCACGTTGCATCCGCAGTTCAAGGTCATCCAGTTTCTGTGCCTGCTCCCTGAGTTTGTCACCGGGGTGGCGTAACCGGCTGCGGGTCCATTGCAACTGCTGTTGGCGTTGCTGATGGTTGCGCTGCCAGGCGCGCAGCAGTCGCTGCTGTAGTTGTTGCAGGCGCAGCAGAATCTGTTGCTGATCCGGGCTGATAAGTTCTGCTGCGGCCGAGGGGGTGGCGGCGCGCATATCCGCAACAAAGTCAGCGATAGACACATCTGTTTCATGACCGACAGCGCTGATGATGGGGATCTCGCTATGAAATATGCTGTGCGCTACGATCTCTTCGTTAAACGGCCACAGGTCCTCCAGAGAGCCACCACCACGACCGACAATCAATACATCACAGCGACCATCCTCATTTGCCAGTCGGATCGCATTGGCTATCTGAGCGGCGGCTTCACTCCCCTGTACGGCGGTTGGAAACAGTGTCACGGGGAGTGAGGGAAAGCGGCGTTTGAGCACGGTCAGAATATCGTGAACCGCCGCTCCGGTGGGTGAGGTGATCACGCCCAGGTGTTTCGGGTGAGTCGGGACCGGTTTTTTAAATGCCGGATCAAACAGGCCTTGTTGCTGCAGTTTGAATTTGAGCGCTTCATAGGCTTGCTGCAGTGAGCCGACACCGCTCTCTTCCATATAATCGCAGATCAGTTGGTAGTCACCCCGACCCGGGTATAAGCTGACTTTCGCCCTGACGACGACCTTGTCGCCGTTTTTAGCCTGGTATTTCAGGTATTGATTGCGGTTGCGGAACATCGCGCAACGCACCTGAGCGTCCCGGTCTTTGAGGGTGAAGTACCAGTGTCCCGAACTGGCTTTAACCACATTGGAAAGCTCGCCCTCCACGTGGATGGTGAGAAAAGAACTTTCCAGCAGGGATTTTACCTGGCGGTTGAGTTCGCTGACACTCAGAGCCCGGTTGTCGGTTCTGTTGGCGGTCTGATTCTGGGCGTGTGTATAAGGTTGCATAGTGCGCATATTAAACCAACCGATCATCGCTTTGTAACGGCTGTTTGGCAGAATGGCTGAATTGAATAAAAATGGCTGGGATTCGTTGCATTTTGATTGTCGGACGTTCGACAAAAGGCTATAATCCCGCGTCTTATTTTTTTAGACACTACAGGCAATCTCACCCATGTTGCGAATCGCTGAAGAAGCCCTCACTTTTGATGATGTTCTACTGGTTCCCGGTTACTCCGAGGTTCTGCCTAAAGACGTTTCGTTAAAGACACGCCTGACCAAAGGCATCGCCCTGAACATTCCTCTTGTCTCCGCCGCTATGGATACGGTTACTGAATCCGGCCTTGCTATTGCTATGGCGCAGGAAGGTGGTATCGGTATTATCCATAAAAACCTGACTATTGAGCAGCAGGCTGAACAGGTCCGCAAGGTCAAGAAGTATGAAGCCGGCGTTGTCAGTGATCCTGTCACCTGCAGTTCGGATATGAGCGTTGGTGAATTGAACGCCCTGTCTGCCCGTCTCGGCTTCTCCGGTTTTCCTGTTGTTGATAACGGTGAGCTGGTGGGTATTGTGACTGGACGTGATGCCCGTTTCGAAAAGAAACTGGAAGCCTCTGTTGCATCCATTATGACCCCTAAAGAGCGCCTGGTAACGGTGATTGAAGGGGCCGACCCTGATGATGTTCGCAACTTGCTGCGCAAACACCGGATCGAAAAAATTCTGGTGGTTGATGATCAGTTCGCACTGCGCGGTATGATGACCGTTAAGGATATGAATAAGGCGTCCACCCACCCGATTGCGGCTAAAGATGGTAAAGGTCAGTTGCTGGTGGGTGCTGCTGTTGGTACCGGGGCAGAAACGGCAGATCGTGTTGATGCACTGGTTAAAGCGGGTGTGGACGTGATTATTGTTGATACCGCCCATGGTCACTCCAAAGGGGTTATTGAGCGTGTGTCCTGGGTAAAACAAACTTATCCGAATGTTCAGGTGATCGGTGGTAACATTGCCACAGCTGAGGCAGCGGTGGCGCTGGCCGAAGCGGGTGCCGATGGTGTTAAGGTGGGTATCGGCCCTGGCTCTATCTGTACGACACGCATTGTTGCCGGTGTTGGTGTTCCACAGATCAGTGCCGTGGCCAATGTGGCCGCAGCGCTTGAACCTTACGGCGTACCCTGTATTGCTGATGGCGGTGTGCGTTTCTCTGGCGATCTGTCCAAAGCGATTGTAGCAGGTGCATCTGCTGTGATGATCGGCTCTATGCTGGCGGGTACTGATGAGGCGCCGGGAGAGGTTGAGCTGTTCCAGGGACGTGCCTATAAGTCATACCGTGGCATGGGGTCTCTGGGGGCAATGGCCCAGACCACCGGTTCTTCTGACCGTTACTTCCAGGATGCAGCGGAAGGTGCTGAGAAACTGGTACCGGAAGGCATTGAAGGCCGGGTGGCCTGTAAAGGTCCGATGGGTGGTGTTGTGCATCAGTTGGTCGGAGGGCTGCGCTCCTCAATGGGCTACACCGGTAGCCCGGATATTCAGACGATGCGTACGGTGCCACAGTTTGTTCGCATCACCAGTGCAGGCATGGCTGAAAGCCATGTTCATGATGTCAGTATTACTAAAGAAGCACCTAATTATCGCGTCGGATAATCGCTTCAGAATGATTAAAACAGGTGGGATGGCTTCGGCCCTCCCACTTTTTCTTTTTTAACACGCTGCTAAAACAGCCAATCGCCAGCATACACCTGCATAGGTATTGGCGATGATTTCGGAGTCATCGAAATGTCACAAGATATTCATGCTCAACGAATTCTGATTCTGGATTTCGGTTCGCAATATACACAGCTGATCGCCCGGCGGGTACGTGAGATCGGCGTTTACTGTGAGATTCATCCATGGGATATGGATGAGGCTGAAATCCGTGAATATAACGCTAAAGGGATTATCCTGGCGGGCGGACCGGAATCCGTTACCGAGGGCAACTCTCCCCGCGCTCCTCAGTCAGTTTTTGAACTGGGTATTCCATTGCTGGGGATCTGCTACGGTATGCAGACGATGGCTGAGCAACTGGGTGGCAGCGTTGTATCCTCTGATCAGCGTGAATTCGGTTATGCCAAAGTACGTCTCGAAGACAGTCCGAGCCGGTTGCTGGAAGGTATAGAGGACCATATTGCTAATAATGGCTCCCTGTTGCTGGATGTATGGATGAGCCATGGCGATAAGGTGGGTAATCTGCCGGAAGGCTTTAATGTGATTGCCAGCACCGAGAGTGCTCCGGTTGCAGCGATGTGTCATCCGGGTAAAAACTTCTACGGCGTACAGTTCCATCCGGAAGTGACTCACACTAAACAGGGTGGGCGAATTCTGGAACGTTTCGTTCGTGATATCTGTGACTGTGACGCGCTCTGGAATCCGGCCAATATTATTGCTGACCTGATCGACAAGGTGCGTGAGCAGGTTGGGGATCAGAAAGTGCTGCTGGGTCTTTCCGGTGGTGTGGACTCATCGGTGGTTGCGGCACTGTTGCACAAAGCGATTGGTGAGCAACTGACCTGTGTGTTTGTTGATAACGGTCTGCTGCGCAAGAATGAAGGCGATCAGGTGATGGACATGTTCGCTAAGAACATGGGGGTCAAGGTTATCCGTGTTGATGCGGAAGACCTGTTCCTGGGGCGCCTCAAGGGTGAAAATGATCCCGAAGCCAAGCGTAAAATCATCGGTAATACCTTTATTGAGGTGTTTGATGAGGAAGCCACGAAGCTGACTGAGGTGAACTTCCTGGCGCAGGGTACGATCTACCCTGACGTGATTGAGTCTGCCGCGGCAAAAACCGGTAAAGCGCATGTGATCAAATCTCACCATAACGTCGGTGGCCTGCCGGACGATATGAAGATGGATCTGGTCGAACCACTGCGTGAGCTGTTTAAGGATGAGGTCCGCAAGATCGGTCTGGAACTGGGACTGCCTTACGATATGGTTTACCGCCATCCGTTCCCCGGTCCGGGTCTGGGAGTGCGTATCCTTGGCGAAGTGAAGAAAGAGTATGCCGATATTCTTCGTGAAGCGGATGCGATTTTCCTGGAAGAGCTGCACAAAGCGGACTGGTATCACAAGACCAGTCAGTCATTTGCAGTATTCCTGCCGGTGAAGTCTGTCGGTGTGGTTGGCGATGGTCGCCGCTACGAATACGTTATTGCACTTCGCGCGGTTGAAACCATCGACTTTATGACCGCTCGCTGGGCGCATCTGCCCTATGAGCTGCTGGAAACGGTATCCAGCCGTATCATCAATGAGATTGCCCATGTGTCACGGGTGACCTACGATGTTAGCTCTAAGCCGCCAGCGACCATTGAGTGGGAGTGATATAGTCTGAAAATGAAAAGCCCGCTGATGCGGGCTTTTTGTTGTCTGCGCAGATTCAGATCAGGATGAAGGCACGGTCATGCTTATGCGGCGAGCAGGAGGGCCTCCAGCGACAAGGATGCTGGTCGTTACCTGGGGCCACTGATCCTGACCATCCGGAGTATGGTGCTGGGCCACCCTCTACAATCGTTCTCTGCTATGGTCGTGGTGATGCCTCCAGGCCGCTGTTAGCCTATGGCACCTAGACCCAGATTCGCAAGCGGTATAATCTCACTCCACTACAAAGTGTCTGAAAAGTAACACTGGCCCGGCCTGTTAAAGCTTTATTGATGCCTATCCAGAAAGCCCCTTCACCAAACCGCATAAGATGAAGCTCCCAAGCTGAAATAGTTTAAGAGGAGAGATGAACGGTAAGCAAAATTGGACGGTCAATTGCCACCGACATGCGTCGTGATAAATATAGGCTGTAGCTGTTCAGCTATCTAAAACAGCAAAACTTCAAAGCGGCATTGGATATATTTCCCGAACTGGCATCCTAACCGGTTGATACCTATCCGTTGCTAAAGTATTTTTACAATAAAGCGTTGTTAAAAACCAACCAGCTGGCCAAGGCGATGCAGAAGCTTTATCAATATTAACGAGCAAGGCACTGGCGCAGCCCACTGCGCCCGAGCGTTGGAAATGATTAACGACACAGAATCTGAACTTTAACCTAACCGCATAGTGACAGAACGAAGGAGTCGTCATGAAAAGCGTCATAGAACACTACAAATATTTTACCTTGCTGGTTTTAGTGGGATTGTTAAGCGGCTGTGCCGTAACGCTTGACGTCGATAATATGAACGATAGCTATGGCGACCCCGATCAACTAATAAAGGCCGATGGTATTCCCCAGCAAGGCTACTATACCACTCGTGTGATCTCAGACGAAGACACCCCTAACCGCTTGTATAACAATGGGGATTTCATTGGCAACACTTATGTGCTGGATATCGATCTGGAACTAAAAAAAACCGCCAATGGTAACTATTACCGGTTTTTGATTACGCCTCTGCATCTGAGCAAAGAATTGAAGGCCAGTTGGAATCCCTGGCTTCAGGCCATGTTGAATTTCACCAGTACCGGCGAAGACCCAAAGGCTATTAAGCTATATGCTAAACTGCCAGACGATCTGACCCAAAATAGCGACGGCAAGATCGTCACTGACTGGTTTATCTGCGATGTCTGTACCAAAGGCAAAACATCCCAGTTCGCAGAATTGGCGAATGCAGACTCAAAATCGACACATCGTTTCTGGTATCAATTCGTTCAGTCACCAACCTACGAACCCAACTGGCAAGGCGACATGGCAGCCCGGGAACACCAAATCACGGTGATTGCCGAGGAAAATAAACGCCGCATTGAAGCGATTGAAGCGAAAATGCCGCCTTCTGTACGTCGCGATAAATACATGGTTCAGCTTTCCAGTTATCTGAAAAAACAAAACTACAAAGCTGCCCTGGATGTATTTCCTAAACTGGAATCACTACCGATTGCTACTGATCCGTCGCTGAAGTATTTCTACGGCGAGGCACTGTTAAAAACCAATCAGCCTGCCAAAGCGATGCAGAAATTGTATCAATACATCAATGAACAGGGCACCGGTGCGGCTCACTACGCCCGGGCGTTGGAAATGATTAATGAAGCTGAGTCACAATTATGAATACCAATTGTAAGGGGGTGTGGCTGATATTCCTGGCAGCACTTATGCTAGCGGGCTGTCAGACTAATCAGGTCACAACACAGACCTCCGAGCTTGCAAGCAGCGCATCTGTGCCAAGCAGTCAGGAACAGGCGCAACGCTTGCTCAGTCAGAACCCTAAACTAACCACTGTTTATATCTTTGTTCCTAAACTATTACGGGCAACGGACTATGCCAACTCTATGAATGGCAGAACAGCTAATCTTAGAGTCAACCTCAACGGCAAAACTATAGCTATTTTGCCGGTACAAAGAGGGCTGAAACTTGAACTGCTCCCCAACCAGCAATATAACTTTGTGTACGGGGAAGATTGGGAACAGCAAAACGAGCATATGTTAAGGAAGGTAGTTTTAAAAACGCTGGCACCTGGGACCTTCAAAGCCTTTGATGTGTATACCGAAATGGAACATGCCAACGTTGCAGAAGTAAAACGACTGACGGTGAATGAAACACTGGATCGCCTTAACAGCTATGCTATGGTCCAGGCTAAAGTCCCCATGCCTGAGATTGCTTTGGCAGCTAACGGTTTCAATCAACAGTTGGATAGCTGCCTGAAACAGAACGAACTACCTCCCTGCCAGCAACTGGTGCAACGTCTGCCCAAAGGCTTCGCGCCCAATAGTATTGTTGAACACATAAAATTAATTGAGACCGAACAAGCCCGCAAACAGCAGTTAATCGCCATGGAAGAGGCGTTACCCACCAGCGTTCGTCGCGATAAATATATGGTCCAGCTTTCCAGTTTTCTAAAAAAACAAAACTATAAAGCAGCCCTGGATGTATTTCCCAAACTGGAAGCACTACCGATTGCTACTGATCCGTCGCTGAAGTATTTCTACGGCGAGGCACTGTTAAAAACCAATCAGCATGCCAAAGCTATGCAGAAACTGTATCAATATATTAATGAGCAAGGCACTAGCGCTACCCATTATGCGCAAGCATTGGAAATGATTAACGATGCAGAATCAAAACTTTAACCTGACAGAATATCAGCGTTGTAGGAGAGCAACATGATTCGTAAGCGGTTTTTACTTATCTTTTTCGTCATGGCACTGACTGGCTGCGTACAACCTGCATTGAAAAGCACTAACGTTGCCAGCAATGAGCTGATCTCCTCAGAAGTCACGGCTGAAAAGAACCTTACCCATGTTTATATCATGTCCCCCTCACCCAACAACGAAAGCTATGACTTATATTTTGGTACCACCAAAATAGCTCGCCTGGATAAAGGGCAGGCGGTACATCTGAAGTTATTCCCCAATAACGCCGCCTATAAACTGACCATTAAAGATGTGCTTTACGGCCCGTCACGCGACATTCAGACAGTTGTGAAAACAACGAAACCGGGGAAGGTCTCTTACTGGGTTATTGACAGCCACTATTCTTATTGGAAGCCGGTTCATCCTAAAATCGCACCAATTGACGGACAGCAAGGGGCGCAGACCCTAAAAAACTACACCTTGGTTAAACCACTGGCGACTGAGGCAACCATCGCATTTGCGGGGATATCCTCTATTCAGGAAGACCGGGACGCCTGCATCAATGGCAATCAACCGGATAAGTGCCTTAAGCTGCAATCTGAACTATCAGCAAACCTGATACCGGCCGCTGTCGCTGAAAAAGTCTCCCAAATACAGGAGCAAGCAGAGCAACAGCAAAAACTGGATGCCCTGGAAGCTAAGCTGCCCGCCAACGTGCGTCGCGATAAATATATGGTGCAATTGTCCCAGTTTTTGAAACAGCAAAATTATAAAGCCGCATTAGACGTTTTTCCCAAGCTGGAAGGCCTGCCGATAGCCACTGACCCGTCGTTGAAGTATTTCTACGGCGAGGCGTTGTTGAAAACTAACCAGCCTGCCAAAGCGATGCAGAAACTGTATCAATACATCAACGAGCAAGGTACCGGTTCAACCCACTATGCCCAAGCGTTAGAAATGATCAATCAGGCCGAGTCTAAACTCTGACTGGCAAGGAGCGGATGGTGAACTTATTTAAAACTACAATACTAACCCTCTCTTTGTTACTGGTTAGCTTGTCCAGTAGGGCAGAACCCAGCAATGAAGCGTTTGAAAAACAGCTGGATTTCACTATCCGCAGTGCCTGTCACGGTTATATGGTCGATGCGTTACCGAACTTCCTTTCCGGGGTGCGCAGTTGGCTCAATGCCAGCAGTCCGTTTTGCCAGACAGTGCGGACACTGCCAGATGATCAGTCGGCCTATGCCGAGCTTAAACGGGAGAACCCCAGCGTCGATTACCGTAATGATCCGGAATATAAAATTACTGTAGGAGGCTATAACGCAGATCGTGATCGTTTCAACGACTGTAACGACTGGATGTGTGAACACATTCGCAAACAGGTTTATCACAAAGGTCACCCCATCAGTTTGGCGGATTACAATAAAGTCGAGCAGCATTGTAAGGGCCCAGGGGAATACAACTGTATTGAGCACTGGTTCAAAAGCTGGCCGAGGCCCCTGCCACCCCTTAAGACTCAGCAGGCTGATACCGGTATGTCGTTGGACGCTATGATGGCAACTGAGTCCCCGCTTTCCGAAAAGGCGCAGCAGGCACCAGTCAATCCCAGCAACTTATCACTAGACAGCATGCTGGCTGAAGATCAACCAGCGGCTACAACGACACCACAGCCATCACAAGCATATACAAAGGGGCCTGATACCAGTCTCGACAATATATATGCCGCTCGAGAGCAGTTGGCTCTTGATGATTCGATGAAAAGTATTCGTGGCTACAACGAGCGTATGAAAAACCGCTGCAAGTGTTCATTAAACAACACAGGCTGTTATCAGTTACCGGATGAATCCCTGCTGGATCGCGCCAACAAACAGGAGCAGCAACGTTACCAAGCCTGCATGCAATGGCAGGAGCAACGCTCAATCCAGCCGGCATCCAGTCAGGCCGCTGACCAGCAATTAAAAATGCTGGCCAGCCTGGAAAAGCAGATAAACACTAATGATGAAGAGATTACAGACGCTATCAACGATTGGAAACGTCAACGCCGCGAGCAAATCGCTCAACAGCAACAGGAAGCAAGTGACCGCTCCAGTACTGGCTACCTCGCTGGTATGGCTTCTATACTGTTACAAGCCGGGGCGGTGGCCAATGGTAATATCAGCGTCGAGCAGGCATCGCAGAATGCGGTGCAGATCGCCAATAGTGTGGAGAGTGGAGAAAGCTGGGGCTCTGCCATGGGTAATACCCTGACTTCTTCAATTACCAATCTGCCGCGCTCTGGCAGCGGGACTGGCACTGGTACTTCATCCGCTGATGCAATCGGCAATTTTTCGTTTTCCTGTTACACTCAGGGCGTATTTATCTGCACTAACTACACCCTGCACAGTAAGCAACGCTTTGAACAATTTAAACAACAGTGTCAGCAAGCTGGTAGTCGTATTGTTTCGTCATGCGACAGCAATGCACCAAGTTGCACTCAAAGCAGTTCTACTGGGCAGCAAACCACTTATGATTACACCTCGGGTTCTGATGACCTGAAACAAAAATGTCAGGCCAACGGAGGGAGTTTCCGACCTGGCTAAGAGCACTGACAGTAAACCAGGCTTTAAGCGATTCTGGAGGTGTATTGCCTGAAAAGTGCCTCCTGCAATTCGCTACGGGAAATTAGGCCTACAATCTCTACATCGCTGCAAATCTTTAAAGTCCGGCACCACTACACAAGTGGATGGCGGACCAGGACCAGTAATACTTGGCCCAGCGCACAGTGTAATGGGACCATATCACCTAACCTGTCAGCAGTTCTCTTCGAGATGTTGTGCATAGACGAAACGGTGGTAAACCGCACGGCTGACGCTTCTGGATGCATCGTACAGTCCCCGGGCACCAAACAGCACCTGCTGGTATTTGGACAGGCGGTTCTCAATATTGATGATCGCATCATGAACCTGGAAGTCGAAATAGTCCTGACAGGCTTTTTCTGTGTTGGTGGTTGTTTGATGCCAGATGACAAGGTTGATGATCAGCAGAATAAGCGTGACCAGAGCTGGCAGGCTTCGAACCAGTTTTAACCGCTTGGCCTCTGTATCAATGATTTTTATTATGAAGTTACATCAGTTTCAAAGTCATAAAAAAACCTCAACCAACCATGGAATTTAAATGGCCAGGGGACGGGATATCCTATGACACTCATAGTGTGTAGTTATGGAAATAGCCCGCTTGGTTTCTATAGAGAACAGTACCTTAGTTCAGCGTCTCTGGTTAGGCGACCCACGGTTGCTATCTGGTATCAAACCGATGATTAGCAGGGTATAGAGAGTTGAGGGTGAGCATCGCCTCTTTTATCAGCTTGCGGTTTTCATATTCATGACTCGGAAGAAGCTGCCGCCTGCTGTTCGATCAGGGTCTGTGTTGCTTCGGCTGGCATGGGGATCCCCAGATAGTAGCCTTGAACCTGTCCAGAGCCGGGTGCGGTATGGATGCGGGCCTGTTTGCTCATTATCGACACCTTCTGCAGAGATATCGAGTCGCAGTGCTTCGCCGATGGCGATAATAGCCCGGATCAGCGCCTGGCTTTCAGGGGGTGAGTTGTGCGACAAAGCTGCGATCAATTTTGATGCGGGTGAAGGGGAATGTGTGTCGCCACAAACGCATCAAATTCTGTCACCGTTATCGGTTTACTGAAGAGATAGCCCTGATAGTTTGTGCAGCCATGCTGCTCCAGAAACTGCTTTTGGGCTTCGTTTTCCACGCCTTCAGCGATAACTGACAGCTTCAGGCTTTGTGCCATAGTGATAATCGTTTGTACCACCACCGCATCATTGTGACTGTCCGGTAAAGTACTGATGAAGGATCTGTCAATCTTAAGTTGTTCCAGCGGTAGTTGAGTCAGATAGGATAGCGATGAGTAACCTGTCCCAAAATCATCCAGTGAAAACTCCACGCCCAGGGCTCTGAGGCTATGCATTTTATTTATTGAACACTCGATATCATCGATTAATAAGCTTTCGGTAAGTTCAAGTTTTAAACGCTTAGGTGGTGCACCGGTTTCCTCCAGTATCTGACGTACCTGATCCGTAAAGTCGTCCTCGCGAAACTGGCACTGACTGACATTGACCGCCAGATTCAGGTTCTGAAAATAGGGTTGATCTGCCCAGACTTTCAGCTGCTTGCAGGCGGTTTCCAGAACCCACCTGCCAACCTTCAGGATCAGTCCGGTTTCCTCTGCCAGCGGGATAAACTCATCGGGACGTACCATCCCGCGCTCGGGATGCTTCCATCGAAGCAACAGTTCGGCGCCGATAATATTGCTCCGCTTATCGATCTGGGGCTGATAATGAACAATAAATTGTTGGTCCTCTATTGCGTAGCGCAACGCAGCCTCAAGGGTTGCGCGTTCAATAACGGTTGCCTGCATTTCAGGATCGAAGAAACACAGCGTATTTCGACCATCGGCCTTGGCCTGATACATTGCAATATCGGTTTGTTTTATCAGGTCGTGTGCGCTATTTTCAGCGTCGCTGAACAGAGTAATCCCCAGGCTTGTGGTCATGTGCTGTTTTTGCCCTTCGATGGTATAGGGCAGATGGAGTTCATGCAGTATTTTTTCCCCTATTCGGCGGCTCTGTTCGGCGGCTTCCTGAAGGTCAGAACTCAGGTTCTTGAGCAAGATCATAAATTCATCACCACCAAAACGAGCGACGGTATCGCCTTTACGCACACAGGTCATCAGTCGTCGGGCAACATCGATCAGTAACTGATCACCGGCGTCGTGGCCACGGGTATCATTCAGGGTTTTGAAGTTGTCCAGATCGATGAGCAGCAGGGCCCCTTTGTGTTGGCTGCGATTTCCGGCGGATAATGCCTGATCCAGCCGGTCTAACAGTAAACGGCGGTTTGGTAGCAGGGTCAGGGGGTCATGGTAGGCAAGATGTTCGATTTCTGCTGCGGCCTGCTTTCGTTCGGTTATGTCCGTCAGCGTCCCGACATAATGGGTAATGTCACCACAGAGGTTTTTCACGGCTGTAATATTCAGCCATCCGGGGAATACTTCACCGTTTTTACGACGGTTCCAGATCTCATCCTGCCAAGCTCCTTCCCGTATAATACTGTCCCACATCGATTGAAAGTAAGCGCAATCATGGTAGTCCGATTTGAGTATGTTTGGTGTTGAACCCACTGCTTCTTCGGAAGTAAAGCCGCTTATCTCGGTGAAGGCTGCGTTGACGCGCAGAATCCGTTTTTGTGCATCGGTGATGATGATGCCTTCCTGGGCCTCGAAGGCCGTGGCTGCAATTCTGATCTGCTCTTCGGCCCGGTTATGCTCGATACGTCTGCGTAGCGTCACGATCCCGAAGGCCAGATCCTCTGCGAGCTCAGATAGTAAACGTTGTTCCTCTTCTATGAAGGCATTTTTTTCGGTTGAATAGATGTTCAGAACCCCAAAGGTGTGTTGATTCTCATCTTTCAGGGGCAAGGCAATGGATGATTCATAACCGAACTCAGCGGCGATATTGAGCCAGGGGTGTCCTTTACTATCCGTCACAAAGTCATTAACGCAGGTAATCTCTCCGCTACGCAGGGTAGCACCGCTGAGACCATGATCGTGATTTGTCCAGGATTCTTGCAGTCGTTCAATATAGCCTTGTTGGGTGCCTGGTCCTGCTGAGGCCACGGGTCTGATGGTGTGGGTTGAACTGTCTGCCTGTAGCCCCACCCAGGCGAGGAAGTAACCGGCCTCATTGCAAATAATATGGCATATGTCATCGAGCAACTGTTGTTCGTTTTCAGCGCGTACCAGTACCTGATTACAATCACTGATCGCGCGTAATTCACGGTTCAGGTGTTTTAATGCCGCTTCATCCTTTTTTCTTTGCGTGATATCGCGGCCGATGGCCAGCACTGAAACAATGTTGCCGAAGGGGTCATGTTCTGCAGCAAAGCGCACGAACTGGTTTCGGGGCTCTCCATCGGTATGCCGTATAGTCAGCTCCATCTCTGCGGGTTGGCCGTTTTGCAGCACTTGGCGGAGTTTCGATTCAAACTCAAGAATCTTTCGACTTTTACTGTAATTTGTTATTTCGGCGGGTGATTTGCCGAGTATTTCTTCTTCAGATAACCCCAACGCCTTGGATAGAGCGGGGTTGCAATAGATGGCGTGACATTGATGATCATAACGGGCAATGCTGTCAGGTGAGTTATCGGACAGATTGCGATACTCCTGCTCACTCCTGATAAGAGCTACCTGAATTTTCTCACGCTCGCTAATCTCTTTTTTAAGGTATTCGTTTGCCTGAGCCAGCTCCGACGTGCGCTCCTGTATGCGACACTCAAGGTTTTGTTTCGCATCCTTTAGTCTGCGGGTCAATTCCTTAAAACGAATCTGCATGGAGACCCGTGCCAACACTTCCTGATGGTTAACCGGCTTGGTAATGTAATCAACGCCGCCAACGTCAAAGCCGAGAATTTTACTTTCCGTCTGGTCTGCCGCTGTCATAAAGATAACGGGAATCTCCCGGGTCCTATCGTCCGCCTTCAGGCGGCGACAGATTTCAAAACCATCCAGATCGGGCAGATGTACGTCCAGCAAAATCAGTGTAGGGGGGTGATCCATCGCGATTTTCAGTCCAGACTCGCCATTGATCGCCACCTTGATCTGAAAACCGGTTGCGGACAGGTTTTCAGCTACCAGACTGAGGTTAGCCGGAATATCATCAATAATTAATATCGCATGATCTACAGGGTCAAAGAGGTCATCAGAATATTGGTCAGGCTCATTCATTCACTGTTACCCCTGGACTGCGTGATAAAAACTTGTAACTGTGCAATATCGAATTGTTTCGCCAGTTTCTGCAGGTGACGTGCAAAAGGGACATACCTTTCGTTCTCGTTTTCCAAATGCATAGCCTGTTTCTGAATATCGAATATTCTTCCCTCTTCTGCTAAATCATGCAACAGAGTCAATGTCTTAATAGGTGGAGCAATCAGTGATAATTCCGGCTCTGCTGGCGTATCAGTATAAACCCATGTCAATTCAAGCTGTGTTTCAAGAATGTCCAGCAGGCGATCCAACTGAATGGGCTTAGGCAGAAAGCCATCACAGCCTGCTTGCAGGCTATTTTGACGATCAGCTTCTGACACGCTGGCGGAAACGGCAAGAATAAAAATGTTCTTCAATTCAGGCAACAGGTGAATCTCCTGTGCCGCCTCGAGTCCCGATTTTACCGGCATCACCAGATCCATCACGATGATGTCTGGTTGCCAGCTTAAAGCTTTATTTATCGCTGCTTGTCCATCTTCTGCTGTGTCAATCGCAAAGCCCAGGGGTTCCAGTAGATCCTTTAGCAGCAGGCGGTTGTATTGCTTGTCATCAACCACCAGAATTTTACGTTGCTTGCCCACATAACCGGTGATGCGGCGAAGCAGTTCAGATTTTTGAGGGGGGGCGCCCTCTGCCACAGGCAGGGATATGTCAAACCAGAAAGAACTGCCCCGGCCCAATTCACTTTCAACCAGTAGTTTTCCTCCCATTTCCTGGACAATTCGACGGCTGACGGACAAACCAAGCCCCGTGCCTTGCACTCGCATGCTGACTTCGCCGGCTTGGTTAAAGGGGTGGAATATCCGCTCAAGTTCACTTGGGGCGATACCGATACCAGTATCTTCAACTTTGAAGCGTAAGGTCGTTGTTTCGTTCTCTTTAATGGTATCGAGTGCCTGTACCGTCAGGGTCACGCTGCCTTTATCGTTGAATTTAACTGCATTGCCCAGCAAATTCAGTAATACCTGACGCAGGCGCGTCTCATCAGTCACTACCAGGTGAGGTAATGGGGACAGGCTCTCGTAGGTGAATGATAGTTTTTTCTTCTCGGCCCGGGGCTGGATGATACCTAAAATTTTTCGTATAAAGCTGTCAAGATGGAAGGGGGCTGGCGTAAGGGGCAGTGAGCCTGCTTCAATTTTCGCCAGATCGAGTATGTCATTGATCAGCGTAAGCAGGTGCTCGCCGCTATGCTTAATGATATTCAGACCATCGGCCTCAGGATTATTGTCCTTGCGCGTTCGCTGGAGGAGATCAGCATAGCCGAGGATCGCGTTAAGGGGAGTTCGCAGCTCATGGCTCATATTTGTTAGAAAGGTGCTTTTGGCCTGATTCGCAACCTCGGCTTTTTCCTTGGCTATCTGCAGTTCTTTGGTGCGCTGCAGGACCTCTTCTTCAAGATGAAGACGATAATGCCTCAGCTCCTCTTCTTTCCGCTTCTGCTCGGTAATATCCCGTCCTTCAGGAATCAACTGAAGAACCAGGCCAGTGGCGTCGGTAATAGGTGAAAGCGAGAAATCGACATTGTGTAAATTACCATCCTTGTCAGGATGGGTTACCTCGAAGCGTATAAACTCTCCACCCGCAGCACGGCGAATTGCATCCTGCAACTGATGTTGCAGTTCAATGGAATGGGCCCACCAGGGCGTCTCCCAGAAGGGCTTGCCGACGACCTCACTTTCCTCGATACCGACAAGGTTTAATGCGGCGCGATTGGCTTTCAGGATTGTGCCATCCGTGGATAACAGACCAATAAACTGGAAGGTCTGATCAAGGATTGCCTGCACTCTCTGTTCACTGGCACGCAGTTTCTCCTGCATATGCATGCGTTCGGTCACATCGCGTGAGAGAACAAGAAAGTCGACATCAGCGTCGGAGTCTTCAGCGGGTATTTTAGAGAGTGATAGCTCAAACCAGCGGGTACCATCGGGCAGATCCAGGCGCAGGATATTCCCTATTGATACACCTTCCGCATCCGCCTGGCGGATGGCGTTCATACAGACATCGGCTGCTTCAGGCGGGAGAATCTCATAGGCCGTCCTGCCAATCAGTTCCTCTCTGGGGGCTGCCAGTAATTCTGGCCGCCGTGTCCAGACGTTGAGATACCTTCCTTCTGTATTTACCTTAATCAGGATATCCGGTATGGCGTTAATCACTCCCTCACTAAATGTCAGCGCCTGTTTAAGTTGCAACTCGGTTTCTTTACGTTGTGTGATGTCGATCAGCGATACGAAAACCTTGGACAGGCTCTCTTCATAGCCTGGGCAGACAGTCAGATTGAGCATCACATTTCGTCGCTCACCGCTAAGGGTTTTAACCACCGCATCGCTTTTTATTCTGGTATTACCATGCCACAGTTGGATCAGCTCATCGCGAAATGTATCGAGCGTTTCTCGGGTAAAGGTATTAATCAGGCCTGCCAGCAATTCTGCTTTGTTAGTCGCCCCGTGTAACTTCAATGCTGCTCTGTTTACCTCTACGATTTTGGCCTGCTCCGCACATCTGTGAACGCTTTCTGGATGCTGATCAAAGTAAGCTTCTATATCGTTCACTCCGCTATTGCGCAGATCGTCGAAAAAACACTTTATCGCAGAAAAATCGTCCTCCCAGGTTGGTACTGGGGAGTTGTCAAAGATCAGGTGGTAGTTCGCCTCGTTTTCAGTTAACGCATCGAAGTCATCGGCAGTTTCAAATGAAACAGCAGCCAGGGAAACCAGCATTTCAATCACCGATACCTGCTGTTGCGTAAAACTTTCCCCTGGTTTGTTGTTTTCGAGATAGATGACTCCGCGTGTTTGCTGCTGGATGATGATCGGCGAACAAAGCAGTGACTTTGGCTTTGCCTGCAACAGATGTTTGTCATCGGCAAATTCACCGCTATCTGTGTCCACATCAGCAAGCAATACGACACGGCCGGTCTTTTTCACATAACCGACAATGGACTCGGCAATAGTGCGAAATCCAGATGTCGGAGCATATTGGAATTCAATCTCTTCATCCTTAGCCGCCAACGCAAATAATTCGAGGTCAGGTTCGACAGACAGGTAGGCAAACTGTGCTGCCGTATGCTGCATGACACGGCATACGAGGGTTTCAGCGATTTTATTCAGATACTCAGTCATCACTTGAACCTGTTGAGAAACTCGACAATCTGCTGCATATCAAACCCTTTGGCCAGTTTCTGCAGGTGCCGAGCAAATGAGCCATAGGCTTCATCCTCTGTTTCCAGATGTGCGGCTAACGTCTGTATTTCAAAGATCTGCCCTTGTTCGGTTAGTTGAAGTAACTCTAACAGATATTCGCTGGGCGGTACGAGCAGGGGGACTTCGCTTGAGCTATCTTCTTCCTCAGCGTATGCCCAGGTTAATCCCAGTCGTGCGGCCAGTATATCAAGCAGATACTGCACTTCGATCGGTTTGGGGAGAAACTCATCAAAGCCGGCTGCAAGGCTTTCGCCCCGATCTGATTTTGACACACTGGCCGAGGCCGCAACCATTATCACATCGTTTAATTCCGGCCTTTGGCGCATCTCTCTTGCTGCAACTATCCCGGATTTGACTGGCATCACCAGGTCCATCACGATAACGTCTGGCCGCCACTGCAGGGCCATCTCTACCGCCTGCTGTCCATTTTCGGCTGCTTTCACCTCAAAACCCAGTGGTTGTAGTAAATCTACCAGTAACTGCCGGTTAAACAGCCTGTCGTCAACCACCAGTATTTTGTATTGTGCGTCCGCTTCGTAACCGGTAACAGGACGCGTCCATGATGGTTCCTCCTGCATACTGGCTGATACCGGGAACGTCAGGTCGAACCAGAAGGTACTGCCGTGCCCCAGCTCACTCTTAACCAGCAACTGCCCCCCCATCTGTTGCACAATCTGACGGCTGATCGCCAGACCGAGCCCGGTGCCTTCCTCACGCTTAAGGGTTTCACCCGCCTGCTCAAAGGGCTGGAAGATCCGTTCCAGTTTATCCTGCGCGATGCCTACGCCAGAATCCTCTACCCGGAAACGCAAGGTGACAACTTCCACATCGTCATCCCGTAGCTGTTGCAGCACCGAGACGATCAGCGACACATTCCCCTCATCGTTGAATTTAACCGCATTACCCAACAGATTGAGCAAGACCTGGCGCAGACGTGTCTCATCCGTCACCACGACCCCGGGTAAAGGGGAAAGGGGTTCATAGGTTAGTGACAGGTTTTTATCCTCGGCTCGAGCACGGATAATGGCGATAATCTGCTGTAAAAAGTAGGGCAGGTTAACTGGCGCAGAGTGGATTTCCAGCTTACCCGCCTCTATTCTGGCCAGGTCAAGGATGTCGTTGATCAGGGTCAGCAGGTGTTCACCGCTGTGCTGGATGATATCCAGGCCCGCGTAAGCAGAGCTGCCAACGTCGCGGTTGCGATAGAGAATATCGGTATAGCCCAGGATGGCATTGAGTGGGGTACGCAACTCATGGCTCATATTGGCCAGGAACACGCTCTTGGCTTTGTTTGCCGCTTCTGCTAGTCGCCGGGCTTCATCAGCAGCTTTCTCTGCATCCTGTAACTGCTGGTTTGACTCGGTTAATTCACGTGTACGTAGTGTCACTTCTCGCTCAAGTTCTTCGGTCCTCTGGTGAAATTTTCGCACACGATAGCGATACCCGGCCATAATAAGGGCGACGATAAACAGCCCGGCCAGAGTCCTGAACCACCAGGTTGCCCACCATGGCGGTGTAACCGTAATTATCAGCGATGCCCCTTGTTCATTCCATACGCCGTCATTGTTGGCAGCCTTGACTCGGAAGGTGTAATCCCCAGGATCAAGATTGGTATAGGTGGCGCGTCGATTCGCAGTGTCGGTGGATATCCAGCTCTGGTTAAAGCCCTCCAGCATATAGGCGTACTGGTTTTTTGCTGGCGCACGATAATCTAAGGCGGCAAATTCCAGGCTGAGTGAGATGTAGTTGTAAGGCAGGGTGATATGCCGGGTAAAGCCGATACTCTGCTGTAATGGCGAGTTATCACCGATTGCAACCGGCTTGTTACGCAGTTCAAACTTCGTTAAAACCACTGGCGGAGGAGTCGGGTTATCAGGCAACTGATCGGGAAAGAAACTGTTGAAACCTTTGGCCCCGCCGACGAATATTTCGCCACTGGGGCTCGTATACCCCGCCGTGTTTTCCAGTGAATTGCTCAATAGTCCATCATTCTCGTCATAGCGGCGCAGGCTGCGGCTGTCAGGGTTAAAGCGCGCCAGGCTTTTACCGGCAATCACCCATAGATTACCGTCAGCATCATCGGCCAACACAGCGCTAATCTCTGGATAGGTGGTGAAATGCTTACTTGCAGGATCATATTGGTTCACCCCGCTGGTGGTTGCTACCCATATTCTGCCTTGCCGATCCTGATAGGTTTGATGGCTGGTAAGGCCGCTAATGCCGTGCTGGTCGGGGGTGAAATTCAGCGCTTTCTCGGTTAGCGGATCGAACAGGCTAACCGACGCATCACCGCCTATCCACAGCTTGCCATCCGCCTCAGCCTTCACATAGTTCAGATTCACATTGTCCGGCATGCTGTGCGGATCGCTCGGATCATAGGTAAAGCGTGTAAAGATACCGCTGACTGGGTCGAAGCGATGTAGGCCTGCGCCATACACAGCCAGCCACAGGTTACCCTTAGCATCGAGTTCCACGCCGGAGACCCAGTCGCTGGCCATCGCATTGGGATTAGCCTCGTCGGCATGGTACTGGGTCCAGGTTTTGCTACTGATGTCAAACTTGTTCAATCCTGCAGTGGTGGCGACCCACAACCAGCCACGCGGATCATAGAGGATGTCGAAAACATTATCGTTACTCAGGCTGTTGCGGTTGTTTGGTTCAGCCTGGTAACGCGTATAAGCATTGTGCTCCCGGTCAAAGCGAACCACGCCCTGATCCCACATAGCGATCCAGAAGATGCCGTCCTTGTCCTGGGTGATTTCACGCACCCGGCCTGCTGGCAACGAATTCGGGTTGTCCGGTTGATGCTGGTAGCGGGCGAATCGCTGCCCATCGGGATCATATCGGTTGGCACCCCCCATGCTGCCAAACCACAGTGCCCCGTTGCGGTCTTCGGAGAAGTACAGACCGAGGTCATTGCTAAAACTGTCTGGGTCATGCGGGTTACTCTGGAAGCGTATGAACTGCTGCTTTTGCTCATCAAAGCGGTTGAGTCCGCCACCCCAGGTGGTGATCCACAGATCACCACGGCTATCACGCTTCATATCAACGACATAGTTGTGGCTCAGACTATGGCTGTCGGTTTCATCGTGCATATAGCGAATGGAGCGGCCGCTGGCAGGATCGAAATGATTGAGGCCGTTAGCCGTTCCCACCCAGAGTGTGCCGTCGGGATCTTTCCAGATCGTATCGACACCGTCGTCGCTCAGGCTATCTGGATCATCCGGGTCGTGCCGGTAGTGGGTAAAGACGCCGCTCGCCGGATCGAACTTGTCGAGTCCGCCACCGAAGGTACCCACCCAGAAGCTGCCATCGTCATTTTGAATGACCTGACCCGCAACCGTGCCACCCAGACTGTTAGGATCATCCGGATTATGAAGGTAGTTAGTGAATTGCTCGGTAGCCGGGTCAAAGCGGCTCAGACCATTGAAGGTGGAAACCCACAGGATACCATCACGGTCCTCATACAATAGCCACAGGGTATCGTTGGCCAGGCTGTTGGGGTTGTTTTCATCGTGTTGATAGTATTTCCAGCTATCGTTTTCCGGATCATATCGAACCAGTCCGGCACCATAGTTGCAGAACCACAGCGTACCATCACGACCTTCGAGCATCGTCTGGTAGAACTGCGGCGTGCTTTTGCTGCCCCTGGCCTGGGGCATGAAAGTGGTCATCGTTATGCCGTCGTAGCGGTTAATGCCTTCGACCGTGGTCATCCAGATAAAACCCTGACGATCCTGCAGCACGTGGAATACCGAATTGTGAGACAGGCCATCATCAATGGTCATGTGGTGAAAGACTGGTGTAGCGGGCAGGCTTTTAAGAGGGTTCGCAGGCTGAATCGTCGGTGAAAGGGGGCTGGGCTGGGCATAAAGAGCAGTAATGGTACTGCCGAGTAGTATGATAACCGTCAATTGTATAATTTTTGTTATCGTGACTGTGGCTTTCATCGGCCTTCTCAATCGCTTTGTTCTATTATCTGCTTAGTCCGCCCTGACTGAGTGCAATATTTATTGTTAACAATACAGTTAATGTCTGTCCTTCAAAGCGTAGCCTGGTCGGCGCAGATCAATCCATTGCAATCAACCGTACAGTGATTGATTGTTGAGTTAAATAAACCTGGCTATTTAAACTCACCAAACTGACTATCTAAGTATCTTCCACATTAAGGCTTTGCGGTATGTCTCAGATCAATCCGGTTTGCCATACTTCCTGTAGCATGAGTAGAGCTCTTAAGGCATCAGAATAATTTTTGTGTATATTGATATTTATGAATTCAAACGAAGATTTACACTGGGTGGCGCATGCTTTGTAACTGGCCCGCAAGGCTGCTGAGGTTGATGAATTGCCAGTGGGAGCCGTCGTTGTGCTGGATGGTAATTGGCGAGAACTGGTACCTGCCGATCATGCAGGCATGACCCGACCGCTTATGCGGAAATAATGGCGCTACGTGCAGCGGCAGCTAAAACTGAAAACTATTGACTTAACGGAGCGACGCTGCATGTCACCATAGCCGAGGTGAAACTGTTGTTATCAGAGGCTTATGCGCCTTAGTGAGGGGGCTTATCGGTCTCAGATATAAACCAGAATTGCAATATAGTGGCTGATGCTGCCCCCCAGCACGAACAGATGCCATACCCCATGCATCCAGGGGTAACGATGGTCCAGAGCGTAAAACAGAATGCCCGATGAGTAGAGAATGCCTCCGGTTAACAGCCAGAGAAAACCTGCGGCAGGCAGCACGGCGAGCAATGGTTTTATTGCCAGCAGAATTAACCAGCCCATTACAAAATAGAGAGTCATTGGCAGCACCCGCCTGCCGCGCTTGGGACGTGCAACGAGTACCACTCCCAGTATGGCCAGGCTCCAGACTGCACCGAACATCCACCACCCCACAGTATCTTTAAGAGTAATCAGCATGAATGGGGTGTAGCTGCCGGCGATCAGCAGATAAATAGCCTGATGATCCAGTACGCGAAATATCCGTTTCGCACGTCCCGGGGGCAGACCGTGATAAATGCTTGATATTGAATAAAGCAGAAAAAGCGTGGTGCCATATAGACTGAACGCTACGATGTGGTACTGATCACCGCTCCGTAAACCTACCAGAACCAGCGCAACTGCGCCCACCAGCGCCAGTGCCGCGCCAATCAGATGTGAAATGCTGTTAAACCGCTCGCTGCCGCCCATAATGGATGCTTTCGAATGATACTGCTATCCGCTGAATTAGATTAAGTCCCGCTGTCCCACATCACGTTGCAGTGATCTTTGGCTGCCGCCCTGAGCAGCTCTATCACCGGCAGGGCACGATGGGCGAGGTTGACGTCAGGTTCATCGTCATACCCGCTCTCTGTGGGCGTTTGCTCCCCGTCGGCAATCGCTTTTTCCAGGCGGGCTAATGCTGCTGGAACATCATCAGCAAGCAGTGCCCCAGGCACAGTCTCGCTATGGCCCATCATTTTAAGTAGCCTGATGGCGACTTCGCCAAACAGGGTAATGTTCGCGTAGGCGGGACAGGAAAAGGTTATAAGCATAAATATCTCCTTTTTCTGAGCTTTGTCTGGTAACAAGCTCACTTTCATAACTATATCGTTGCATATCCAATACCAGAGCGAAACTGATAATACTCAGTGCGCTTGAGAAACAGGTGAGACTGGATGACTCTGCAGAGCAGGCTTCGTCATTATCTACAGTTTGAGTATGGGAGTGACGAATACCCTGGACCGTAAGATGATCAGACTTCTGACTGAGATGGCTTATTTAACAGACTTTTCTCTAGAAGATTCTGTGCCCCCGCTGTAATGGTTTTGGTATATTGCATCTATGAATGAGATAAATGATATTCGCTGGATGGAGCATGCACTGCAACTGGCTAAGCGGGCTTCGGATGCCGGTGAAGTGCCTGTAGGAGCGGTTGTGGTCCAGGATGGCAAGGTAATTGGAGAGGGATGGAATCTGCCTATATCAGGGCACGATCCTACCGCTCATGCTGAGATTATGGCGTTACGTGATGCCGCAACTCGCATTGGTAATTATCGTTTGGTGGGAGCAACACTCTACGTCACCATTGAGCCCTGTACTATGTGCGCTGGTGCCATTATTCATGCCCGGGTGGAGCGGGTGGTGTTTGGTGCCACCGAACCCAAGGCTGGAGCGGTTATTAGTAATGCTCTTCTGTTTGATCAACCCTGGATAAACCACTGGCCTGAATATCAGGGGGGGGTCTTGGCCGAGCGTTGTAGTGACGCTATCAGTGCTTTTTTTCGCCGTCGCCGTTCAGAAAAGAAAGCTGAGAAAAACGCTGGTCAGGGGCTGACGTCAGGTGCAAAAATTATTACAGGCCCGGAATCAAATACCTCAGGTTGATGGTTTTTCTGTTTGGAGTTTTACGAATATTTAACGAAATATGATTTTCTTATCCTGTTCAATGGATGCTGATAAAACTGTTTCAGATCAATCATCAGGCTCTGTTAAGTACGATACGATCTTTGCCCCGGGCCTGACATTCGATGATGTTTATGAAATTTATCGGATTATTGGCCCGATTACTCAAACCGGATTGTAAAAGTAGATGGCTAAGACCTGACTCGAATACAAGCCTGAAGAGTTTTCCTATACTCGGTGGTTCCAGTTTTTACAGGGTAAGGGACGCGTTTTTAGGGGGGGGGTAAATTATTAGTTGGACTCTTGTTGGGATTGCTTGTCGGTATTGTAGCGTTGAACAGTCAGGCTGCTGAGAAAGTGGTGCTTGTGTATGGGTATCCTGATGTATCAGTCTGGACCACGAAATGAGATTCCGATGGGCAACTGAAAAATCCGCTGCTGGTTGTGGCGGAAAACTGTTCAGTGAAGCCGATGTCGAGTGGCAGAGCAGGGCGCTTCCCGCCAAACGTTGATTCAAGTATCTGCAGGAAGGGGGTCATACCTTTCTCTATTTCGCGCATCAACTCTTGAGGTATGTTGTCTGTTTAGTCAACCCGTTGACGCTCAGGCGTTTGAGGATTATCTCCGCCTGCAGATGACAACCAGAGAGTTACTGTCGAACTTGCAACCCGTTATCCGACCCGCTTTGGGGGGCCTCCTTGCGGGCCAGCAGAGTGCCATCACCTTCGGTACGTTGTTTTATCCATTGGATCAGATCGCTCCACATTCTGTCGATGTCGTGCTGACTGGGCATAATCCCGGCGTGCTTGAGTTCGATCGTCATGACCGGAATATGTTTGACAAACCAGCCATAGTTGCCCAGAGAGCCGGGATAGGTCCCCAGCTGTCTCAGATGCAGAGGCCCTAAACGTCTTGGCGGGGTTATGGTGCCATCGTAATCCAGTATGCCATGGGGGGCGTGAACCGAAACGATGATATCCGGTTGCAACTCGTCGATCAGTTGATGAATCGCCTGGGTTTCAGGTTCGCTCAGGGGGGTTGTGCCAGGGTAGTAACGAGCTCGTTTTTTGGCGTAGGTTTGCCAGTGTTTGAGGGGATCAATGGCAGTTTCTGCCGGGATGAAGTTGCGATTGAGGTCGACATTGTTGGCGTTTACCCGGGTCGATTTTTTCTGCAGCAGTCCATCGGGATTGGTCAGCGGCATATAATGCCAGTCAAAAATACCACTGTGGTTTTCCTGTAAAATTTTCAGCCATTTAAATGAAATACTGACGCTGGAGTATTCATCGCCGTGTATGCCACCCAAAAACAGAATTCTGGGCGCTTTTTCCGTGTCGGGATCGGCTGGAAAATGTTTTTCCAGCAACGGCAGGTGACGGTTTGAATAAAATCGCGGCGGATCAAACTTTGCGGCGAGGCAATCAGCGGTTGAGACGCTGCCGAGTTTTGCACCAATCTGCTGACAGATGCTGATAACATCCTCATAGGGCCCAGTCTGGGGGGCAGGTTTCGTGACTTTACCGGACAAGCTGCCCTTGGCTTCGCTGCGGGATTGTGAACGGTTGGCGTCGGCACTATGCGTATCAGCGATCTCAGTTTGTGAGTTTTTGCTTTCTGCGCTTTTGCTTTCTGAGCTTTTGGATACTGAGTTATGAGTTTCTGGGCTGTTCGTCGCTGGAGTTTTGCTTGCCGCGGTCGAGACTTTATCGCGAACATCGGTTGTATCGGAGTCTGCGGTTGTGGCGGCGCCGCTGTCTTTTGTTTCTGGCAGCACTTTGCTGTCTGTCGGGTTATTAACAGTGTGATCTGCTTGCCGGGGCTGGGTGTTAATGTACAGGGAGAGAGGATCTTCCGGTTCGGCAACACTGTATGAAGCTATGCTGAGAGTAAGTCCGGCGACAATTATCGTTATAAGTCGAAGAAACATGGGGGCAGGCTTACTCGGTTGAATGGTTTAGACCCGCATTGTAATCGGCTTTTTGATGGATGTGGAGATCTGCTAATACGATTGTTTCAAAAACTATGTTTAGTCAGGGGGCGGGGCGGGTGTTGCTTTATAGTGTTGAAGGAATGGTATCGATCATCTCCTGAACCGCTTCCTCACCATTATTCAGGGGATTTCCCGGCATGACTATTTCCCCCTCGTTTTCGGCTGGACTCAGTGGCGGTTTTGCCGCTTCAATCCTGGCCTTACGCAGCTCCCAGTCCAGCAGATCGTAGTAGTTGCGGATATTTTTCACATAGAGCACCGGTTCATAGCCACGGGCATACCCGTGGCGCACGGTTTGGTAATACTTTTTCTGGGTCAGGAGTGGCAGAAACTCTTTAACATCACTCCACTTGTCCGGGTCTCTGCCAGCCCGTGCGGTCAGAACCCGGGCATCTTCGAGATGTCCGTAACCTATATTATAGGATGCCAGTGAGAACCAGATGCGCTCTTTGCCCTGAATTCTGTCGGGGATCTTGGCCATCACTTTCTTGAGATAGTAAGCCCCTCCCAGAATGCTCTCTTCCGGGTGGGTCCTGTCTTTAACACCCACTTCTCTGGCCGCCGCCCGGGTCAGCATCATCACGCCTTTTACACCGGTGGGTGAGACCGCTTTAGGATTCCAGTGTGATTCCTGATAGGCGATTGATGCCAGCAGACGCCAGTCGATATCGGTTTCCTGCTCTGCGATCATGAAGTATTGCTCAAGTTTACAGAAGCGCGATTCCAGATCTGACCTGAAGGTCTCTATATCAACATAACCGAGGCGGGTCTGGCGGGTCAGATACTTCTTTTTAAGCCTGACCAGTAAATCCTGAGTAGAGGGCGCTTCAAAAAAACGGTTGGTGGCGCGCAGCAGGCTCTGATCGTTCTGTTTGATTAACAGCCAGGCTACCGGTTCTGGTTTGCTGAGTGCCAGGGATTTTTTCAGACCGGGAAAATAGGATTTCTGCGCATCGAACACAAAGTCGTCACTGATGGTGTAGTCGATCTCCTGTTCATACACATCTTCAAGCAGTTCCGTGACACTGCTGGTGGTTGTTTCCTGCCATTTGAGAAAGCCGTAGGTCTGCTTCAGTGTGCGCAGCAGTTCTGCATGGCTGCTATTGGCAATCACCTTAATGCTTTTATTTTCAAGATCAGCGATGGTTTTGGGTTCCGGTTTTCCCTGGGTAACACGATAGATGAGGGTGGGAGTAGAGTAGGCATAGGCGGGAGAGAAGCGGAAACTTTTTTTGCGCTCCTCAGTCATGGTCAGGCCGGCGGCGGCAATATGGGCGCTACGGTTCTGAACCAGTGTGAACACCTCACCAAACGTGTCGGGAATAATCAGCTCCAGCTCTACTCCCAGATAATCGGCGAAAGCTTTCAGTAGTTCATATTCAAATCCGGTGGGGTTGCCGTTGTTATCCTGATAATAGGTTGTCGATGTATTGCGGGTGGCAACCCTGAGTGTTCCGTTTTTCTGAATTGAATCAAGTTGAGTGTGATGGCCCAGGTTATAGAGCAGCAATGCCGCAAACAGTGATACTGAAATCAGCAGGAAAAGAAGCTCTTTGGCGTGAAATAAATTTATTCGCATAAGAAAATGGGCTTTTTCTGGTAACTAATCCGCTATTTCAGTAAAATTCGGCCTTAATTTTCTCCTACATACAACCTATCTGTTAGGCACACTCAAGAGGCTTGAAACTAACATGCTGGTACTGCGTGGAGCGCCTGCTCTTTCTGCTTTTCGTCACGATAAGCTGCTGTCTGCCCTGAAATCCCGAATTGCCCATATCACCGGCGTTTACGGTGAGTATATGCATTTCGCTGATCTGGAAACTAACCTGTCCGATCAGGAGCAAAACACGCTGGAGCGTATCCTTTGCTACGGCCCTAAAGCTAAAGTGGAAGAGCCATCAGGTCAATTGATTTTAGTCATACCCCGTCCAGGTACGATCTCGCCCTGGTCATCCAAAGCCACCGATATAGCCAGAAACTGCGGCCTGCAGAGCATTAAACGGCTGGAGCGCGGAACTGCCTATTTTGTGCATTCTGAGCAGCCTCTGAGTGATGTGGAGTTGGAGCAGGTGCGTACCGAGTTGCATGATCGTATGGTTGAGGCGACGCTCAGTAGTGTTGATGAGGCAAGTCAGCTGTTTCGTACTGATCAGCCTGCACCACTGACTCTGGTAGATATTCTTGCCGGTGGTCGTGATGCGCTGGTTAAAGCGAATACTGACCTGGGTCTGGCGCTGGCCGATGATGAGATCGATTATCTGGTGGCCAGTTTCACTGAACTGGGGCGGAACCCTGCCGATGTTGAGCTGATGATGTTTGCTCAGGCAAACTCAGAGCACTGTCGTCATAAGATCTTCAACGCATCCTGGGATATCGATGGTGAAGCTCAGGAAAAATCGCTGTTTGCGATGATCCGTAACACCAATGAGCTGGGTGGCGAGAATATTCTTTCTGCTTACTCTGATAATGCTGCGGTCATGGTGGGCTCTGAGGCCGGGCGTTTCTTCCCTAATCCTCAAACTAAAGAGTATGGCTACAATCAGGAAAGTATTGAGATCCTGATGAAGGTTGAGACCCATAACCATCCGACTGCGATTGCGCCGCACTCTGGTGCTGCGACTGGTTCCGGTGGTGAGATCCGTGACGAAGGTGCGACCGGTAAAGGCTCTAAACCGAAAGCGGGTCTGACCGGCTTTACGGTTTCTGATCTGAAAATTCCCGGGTTTGTACAGCCGTGGGAATCGGATTATGGCAAGCCCGAGCGTATCGTATCGGCGCTGGATATTATGCTTGAAGGTCCTATCGGCGGAGCTGCGTTCAATAACGAATTTGGTCGTCCTGCCCTGAACGGTTATTTCCGTACCTTCGAACAGCGGGTTAACGGTGCGGCCGGTGAAGAGGTGCGTGGTTATCACAAGCCGATCATGATTGCTGGTGGTTACGGAAACATTCGTACCGATCATGTTGATAAAGGTGAGATCGATGTGGGCGCGAAACTGATCTGTCTGGGCGGGCCTGCTATGCAGATCGGTCTGGGCGGCGGAGCAGCCTCTTCTATGTCTTCTGGCACTTCCTCTGCGGATCTTGATTTTGCCTCTGTTCAGCGGGATAACCCTGAGTTAGAGCGCCGCTGTCAGGAAGTGATCGATCAGTGCTGGCAGCAGGGTGATGCTAACCCGATCGCCTTTATCCACGATGTGGGGGCTGGTGGTCTGTCCAACGCCTTCCCGGAGCTGGTTAAAGATGGTGGTCGTGGCGGTGATTTTGAGCTGCGCAATGTTAATAATGATGAGCCGGGGATGTCCCCGTTGGCTATCTGGTGTAACGAAGCGCAGGAGCGCTATGTGCTTGCCGTTATGCCAGAAGATATGCCGAGATTTGAAGCGATCTGTGCCCGTGAGCGTTGCCCATACGCTGTTGTGGGCACTGCAACTGAAGAGAAACATCTGACGCTGAGCGATGCTCATTTTGGTAATAAGCCGGTTGATCTGCCGATGAGTGTGCTGTTTGGTAAGCCGCCCAAAATGCACCGCTCAGTTAATCGCATCAGCTACGAAGTGCCGGCCTTTGATGCCAGCAGTATCGACCTGAAAGACGCTGCTGACCGGGTTTTGAAGTTACCAGCTGTTGCTTCAAAATCGTTCCTGATTACCATCGGCGATCGCTCCATTACCGGTCAGGTCGCCCGTGATCAGATGGTCGGGCCATGGCAGGTGCCAGTGGCTAACTGTGCAGTGACCACCGCTGCGTTTGATACCTACGCCGGTGAAGCGATGGCAATGGGTGAGCGGACGCCGCTGGCACTGGTTGACTCACCAGCGTCTGGCCGGATGGCGGTGGGTGAAACGGTGACCAACCTGGCCTCCGCCCGGATTGGCGATATTATTGATATTAAACTCTCTGCTAACTGGATGTGTGCTGCCGGCCACCCGGGTGAAGATGAGAAGTTGTACGACACCGTTAAAGCGGTGGGGATGGAGCTGTGTCCACAACTGGGAATTACCATTCCGGTGGGCAAAGACTCTATGTCGATGCGTACCGTCTGGAATGATGAGGGTGAAGATAAATCGGTCACTGCGCCGACTTCGCTGATTATCACCGGTTTTGCGCCGGTGCTGGATGTGCGCAAGACACTGACGCCGCAATTGCGGACCGATATTGAAGAGACGGACCTGATCCTGCTGGATCTGGGTAACGGTAAAAACCGGCTGGGTCTGTCTGCTCTGGCGCAGGTGTATAACGAGGTGGGCCAGGATGTGCCCGATGTCGATGACCCTGAACAGCTGGTGGCGTTCTTTGCTGCGATCCAGGAACTTAACGAACAGGGTTTGCTTCTGGCATACCATGATCGTGCCGATGGCGGACTGTTTACCACCATTGCCGAGATGGCGTTTGCCGGACACACCGGTGTCGATATCAATCTGGATATGTTGGCAACCGATAGCTCTGAATTTGCAGCCGCCCTGTTTGCTGAAGAACTGGGTGCGGTGATTCAGGTTAAGCGTGCTGATCTGCAAAGTGTGCTGACTGAATTGAATGCGGCTGGCCTGGCAGAGATCACCAAGGTGATCGGTTCGGTTAATCTGGATGATGAGCTACGGGTTCATTTTGATGATGAGGAGATCTATTCCGAGTCCCGCACAACCTTGCAGCGGGCCTGGGCAGAAACGTCCTACCGCATGCAGGCGCTGAGGGATAACTCTGACTGTGCGCAGCAGGAGTTTGATACCCTGTTAGATAAGCATAATCCAGGCCTGCATGCTGAACTGACCTTTGATCAGAACGACAATGTTGCGGCACCCTTTATTCAGACCGGTGTGCGCCCTGAGATGGCGATCATTCGTGAGCAGGGTGTTAATGGCCAGATAGAGATGGGCGCGGCCTTTGACCGGGCTGGTTTTGCTGCCGTCGATGTTCATATGAGCGATATTCTGGAAGGGCGGGTTGAGCTGGAGCGCTTTAAAGGCCTGGTGGCCTGTGGCGGCTTCTCTTACGGTGATGTGCTGGGTGCCGGTGAAGGCTGGGCTAAATCGATTCTGTTCAACACCCGTGCACGGGATCAGTTTGAAGCGTTCTTCAATCGTGAAGATACCTTTGCGCTGGGTATCTGTAATGGCTGTCAGATGCTGTCTAACCTGCATGAGCTGATTCCGGGGGCCGACCTCTGGCCGCATTTTGTGCGCAATATGTCTGAACAGTTTGAAGCCCGTGTAGCGATGGTTGAGGTGCAGGAGAGTCAGTCTGTCTTCCTGCAGGGAATGGCTGGTTCGCGTATGCCAATCGCTGTGGCTCATGGTGAGGGACGGGCGGAGTTCGCCGATCAGACCCATCTGGCTAGCCTGCAGAGTTCTGGCGCAGTCGCGCTGCGCTATGTGGATAACCATGGCCGGGTGACTGAGTCTTATCCAGCTAATCCGAATGGCTCACCAGAGGGTATTACGGGTGTGACCACCACTGATGGCCGGGTGACCATCATGATGCCACACCCAGAGCGGGTGTTCCGTGCGGTCACCAATAGCTGGGCTCCGGGGCATTGGGAAGAAGATGGTGCCTGGATGCGGATGTTCCGCAATGCCCGGGTATGGGTCGGTTAATCGGATAGTTATTTCGTTGCCAGCCTGAAAGCGTTCTTTCGGGAGCCACAGAAAGTGAAAACGCGCCGTATAGGCGCGTTTTTTATGGCAGCACTCTGGCTGTTAAAAGCTCAGGTTGATGCCCGCCGAGTAATAGCGCGAACCCGGGTCTTGCGGTGTGCCACGCAGCTCCATATTTTCCGGTAGTTCCCGGTTAAACAGATTATCGATACCTGCTGTCAGTTGCACAGAGTTATTGAGCTGGTAGCTCAGATGGGTATCCACGGTGGTAAAGTGTGAATCATAGGGTGACATTAGACGGGTGGGGGTAGCGTAGTAGTAGCCCGTATAGCGAAATCTGACACTACTTGACCATGCGGAGCTCCACTCTGAATCAAGGGATAGCCTGCTTTGCCAGCGGGCACGCTCAGTCAGCCGCTCATCGGTGGTTGCATCCCTGGCATCAAGGTATTCAAGGGAAGCGCTAAGCTTCTGCTGCCCGGTTAATGCATAGGAAAGTGTTGCTTCAGCACCCTCCAGTGTCGCTTTATCGATGTTGCTATACAGATAGGTTTTGGTGCAGGTAAAGCTGGGGCAGGTACCTGAAGTGCTATTCAGCTCTGCGGCAATTAGCTGGTCTACATCGGAGCGGTAGAGAGTGAGTTCCAGAGCACCCTGTTCCAGTTGATATCCAAGGCTAAGCTCATAACTGACCGACTCTTCCGGTTGCAGATCCGGGTTGCCATTGATGATGCTGGTACCATAACCGTTGCGGGTAAAGGTGGAGTACATCTGCACCAGCGAGGGCGCGCTGAAGGCCGTGCCGTAGCTTCCTCTTATTTTCCATGGCCCCTCGCTCCAGGAGAGTGATAAGCGGGGGTTGGTTGTGCTACCGAAGTCATTGTAGTTGTCGTGACGTATACCAAGGGTCAGGTTAACACTGTTTGTCAGGCTCCACTGATCCTGCAGAAACAGGTAGTAGTTATCGCGATCAACGGTTTGGGTATTGATGCTGATATCGACATCATCCTGGCGGTAGCCTGCACCGAGATTATAGAGGTGGATGTCATTGAGAAGGCCTGCATAGCGCCCCTCTAGCTGAGTTTGCCTGAAGTCGGTGCTCTCCTCTCCTGAGCCACGGTTGACCAGTGCATCGCTGTAACCCTGAGAGAGATCCAGATCAAACTGATCCGTGTCGAACTGCTGTGTATAACGGCCATTGAGTTGATAGCGCTTCTCTGATTCAAATTTTCCGCTGCTGGTGTCAGGGTTTTCATCGTTCTGATCAAGATATTCTGCACCTATCAATAGCTGAATATCATCCCGCAGATCATACCGGCCACGATAGTTGAGAAAGGTGCGTTGTTCCTCATTCAGGGTGCCGTTATCGTTTTCATAAGGGTTGCGCTGCTTATATTCAATCCCGATGCTATGGTTACTGCTATCGGTTACAAAATCACGGCTGGCATGCACAATGACGGTTTCTCGTCCGGCGGGAGATTCTGCTCCGCCAAGGGTCAGGCGGATTCGGGACAGATCTTTGTCCGGCTTCTGAGTAATGATGTTGATGACACCCCCGAGGGCATCGGAACCATAGAGTGCTGACATCGGTCCCCGTACTATTTCGATACGCTCCACGTTTTGTAGCGAGATATTGTTTACGTTACTGCCTGCGTATTTCTCAGTCCGGCGCATGCCATCAACCAGAATAAGCGTGTGTGTACCGTTGAAACCACGAATAGAAACAGATGAGCTGGAGCCACCGTCGGTGACCTCCAGTCCCGTACTCTGTTTCAAAATCTCGGCAAGGCTGCGGCTGGAAAATGATTCGATCTCCTCCCGGGTGACAACCTCAATAGAGGCGTCTACATCCTGAATCGACTGCTCAACCTAAGTTGCGGTAACAACGATGGTGCTATCAACAGAATTTGTAGCCGCTGCTAACGGTGCCGATACGCCGTAGACTCCCAACAACACATATGCTTTCACGTACTTCATAACCTTACATTCCATCAGTGATTTTGACGCTGCTATGGTAAAGCCTGAAGGTTAGCGGGAGGTGTGACAGAAACGCACATGCGTCAATTTGTCGCTTGAGCGGGCCGGTTTAGTAATGCTTTTGAGTGTAAAGGCGGTCAGATCAAAGCGCTCTCCAGGAGAAAGCGGATAAGCGGAAGAGTTTATTAGAAAAGCATAAACAGAACGGCGACTGGATGGAACGCTGTCAGGCCTGCTCCTCTAACGGTAGTTTTAGTTTCCACCACGCCAGCATGCCACCTTGAAGCTCATAGGCATCAAATCCGCTGTTGAGAAACTTTCGGGTCGCGGGTTTGCTGCGGTGGGCGGACCGGCAGATACAGAGAACCGGTTTGTTATTCTGCAGTTGTTGTAATTGTGTTTTGTTTAGTGTGTGTAGTGGAATCGATATAGAGCCAGGGATATGACTTTTTTTGAATTCCTGAGCAGTACGAACATCAATAATCAGAAACTGCTGCAGATCTTTGGCAGCGCTTTCCGGGGTGATGTAGGGAACAGCGCCAAAAGGTAGCCAGCTAAGCCAGCCGGAGAGGGGTAATTTACCAGTCATTGCTGAATTACGGTTTTGTAGTTATCTATCCGAAACAGGGTTTTCATAAGCATCATCGTTACAAATAAAAAAACCGGTTAGCACAATATTAAATTGTGCAATAACCGGTTTATATCAGACTTTACTCTGGTATTGGAAGTAGAGTCTGGAGGTTAGTTCGTATTACTGCTGAACCATGACCTTTTTCTGACCGCTGATAGTTACTTCTACGCGACGGTTTTCTCTCAGACAAGCTTTGCGTGACGCACCTGTATCGGTACATACCTTAACTGGATTCGCTTCACCGAAAGAGTAGGACACGACTTTGTCCGTTTCGATACCAGCTTCAACCAGAGCGGCGTCTACCGCTTCAACGCGACGCTTGGAAAGTGCATCGTTATAAGCGTTGGTGCCGATCGAGTCAGTGTAGCCTTTCAGCTCGATAGAGTTCAGTTTAGCCAGAGAACCTACATAGTTTACGATAGGGCTGACGTCATTTACTTTACTGCTGTCGAAGTCGAAGTAGATGATGTGGCTCTCCTGAGCATCTACCATCTTCATCATCATTTTAGGTGCTGGAGCAGGTGCTGGCGCAGGTGCCGGAGCGGCCATTGCAGGTTCTGCGCCGCACTCAACAGTTTTGTCCTCTTCAGTCCAGTAGCCGTGCTGCCAGCATTCGCCGTAACCGGTTTTCCAGACGGTGTCAGTAGAGTTGGTAGCATAACCGGCATTGATTGGGTGAGCGTTAGCAACTGCAGATAATCCCATTGACAGCGCCAGAGCGGTGGTGAGTGCAAGTTTCTTCATCGTATACATCCTTATGTTGTAATTTTCATCGAGTGTTGGCTATTTATACCAGTTCAACCTGAACCTAAGTTAAACAGAGTGCTCTGATAAGGGTATTTAAGCCTAAAAAGCGACACTATGGTAAAACTTTTTTGTATGGTTTTACCATCACCTTTCGATAAACACCTGCTTTTATATATGGGTCCTGGTCTGCCCAGGACTGTGCCTGTGGTAACGATTCAAATTCAGCGATGACAAGGCTACCAGTGAAACCCGCAGGGCCTGGATCCTCGCTGTCAATTGCCGGATGTGGCCCGGCAACCAGAAGTCTCCCCGCATCGCGCAGAGCTTCGAGGCGAGCCAGGTGATCAGGTCTGGCCGACATGCGCTGTTCAAGAGTACCGGGGTGATCTTCGCTGATAATGGCGTAAAGCATTATGACATCCTTAGTTTTCGCTGTGGTTTTCGTTGCTGTCGGGTTTGATGTGCTTTGATATGTAAAAACCCTGTAGCAAAATAAAGATCAGAGTGAGTCCCAGCATGCCGAACAGCTTGAAGTTAACCCAGGTTTCTTCGCTCATAGTATAGGCGACATACAGGTTTACTCCACCCAGAATAAGGTAGAATATGATCCAGGCAATATTCAGTTGTGTCCAGGCTCGGGAAGGCATCTCAATGGTGCCGTCCATGAGTCGCTGAATGATGGTTTTCGTGCCGATAAACTGACTTCCCAGAAACGCCAGGGCGAACAGCCAGGTGACGACGGTGGGTTTCCACTGAATAAAGGTTTTATCCTGAAACAGTACAGTAGCCCCCCCCAGAATGACGACCAATCCAAGCGTGACCAGTTGAATCATCTCGATCTTATGCGTTTTTATCCAGGTGTAGAGCATCTGTAACAGAGTGGCGGGAATCAAAACCGCGGTGGCCAGAATGATATCGTCGGTGCTTTTATAGACGATAAAGAAGATAATGACCGGCAGAAAATCCAGAAGTAGTTTCATAACAACATTTTTTTGATTAGAAGTGGGTCGATTATAGAGTGAGCCAGTTAAGTTATAAACCCGAATCCTATGGGGAATTGCCTTTCAGTGATCTTCACTGTCATTCCTGCTTCTCCGATGGTGAGTTGAGCCCTGCGCAGTTGCTTGATGGGGCTTCGCAAGCCGGGGTTGTCGTGTTCGCGATTACCGACCACGATACGGTAGCCGGTGTCGGAGCGTTGCGGACAGCTGCTGCGGATGCTTCTGAGGCCGATAAAGTGAAGGTTGTTTCAGGTGTTGAACTGACCTGCCAGTGGGGCCGGAATATGGTGCATATCATCGGCCTGGGTTTTGATGAAACCGATCCGGCGTTGACAGGCTATCTGAAAAAACTGGATGAACTGCGTCTGGTTCGCGCCGGTCTTATTTCACAAAGGCTGTGTAAGCGTAATATTCCCGATCTGCTTCCCCGGGCGTTGGAGTTGGCTGGGAGTGGTCAGATTGGTCGCCCCCATTTTGCTTTTGCGATGGTAGAAGCTGGCGTTGTTAATAATGAAACGCAAGCCTTCAACCGTTATTTAGGTGCCGGGAAAATAGGAGATGTTAAAGTTGACTGGCCAACAATGGAGCAGGCAATTGATATTATTCATCAGGCTGGAGGAATCGCGGTTCTTGCTCACCCGACAAAATATAATATGACCTTTACCAAGGTGAGGTTATTAACGGGTGCCTTTTCTGAGCAGGGCGGTGATGCAATTGAAATAAGTTACCCGGGTATTGAGTCAGGGCACCTGTTGCAGCTGGATAAGCTCGCCTCAAAACATAAACTGATGGTATCAGCGGGCAGTGATTTCCATAAAAGGCAATTTCACTGGACAGGTATTGGAAAATATCCACGCTATAGTAGCAATAATCCCCATGTGCTTTCTAAATTGCTTCAGGATTAACTGAATATTAAGTAAAATAGATTCAATTACATTTGTGGAAGGATTTCCCGTGAGCCAGCTGTTTCAGATTCATCCTGACAATCCCCAGTCGCGTCTGATTAATCAGGCTGTTGATATCATAAAAAAAGGTGGGGTTGTTGTTTATCCTACTGATTGTGCTTATGCCTTAGGCTGCCATCTGGGAGATAAGTCAGCCGTTGATAAAATTAAGCGTATCCGCAAACTGGATGATAAGCATAACTTTACACTGGTCTGTCGTGACCTGTCTGAAATTGGCACGTATGCTAAAGTAAATAACTCGGTATACCGCTTGCTAAAAGCTATGACACCGGGTGCATATACTTTTATTTTAAATGCGACAACGGAAGTGCCGCGCCGTTTATTACATCCTAAGCGACGCACAATAGGCCTTAGAATTCCACAGAATAATATCGCTTTGCAGCTCATGGATGCATTAGGCGAGCCGATAATGAGTACCTCCCTTATTATGCCTGGGGAGGAGCTGCCGTTGATTGATCCTTATGAAATCCGGGATCTGTTACAGCATGAGGTTGATCTGGTTATTGATGGTGGCTATTGCGGAATGGAAGCAACCTCTGTGATTAATCTGGTAGATGATGTGCCTGTCATTATTCGGCGCGGTGCCGGTGATGTTTCTGATTTTGAATAAATAAACTTAATAAGTTTTTATTGAAAAAAAGTAATACATAATCAATAATTCAGGCCTGTTCCCAAACTAATTTTATATTGGTGATTTATAATGACCGACTTTGTAAAACTTCTTACCCGTAAAAACTCACTGCGTAAACAGTGTCAGACACTTTCCAGTGCTGATATTGAAAAAGCGATTGCTGATCTGACTGAAATTCTGGAAGAAAAGCAGGCACAGGAAGAGGAATTGCTGGCAGTTGAGCGTGAGCGCGCAGAAAAAATTGAAGCAATTAAGCAGAGTATGCAGGAGGCAGGTATTGGTCTGGATGATCTGATGGTTCTGGTTGATGCGCCGGTTAAGAAAAAGGTCGCGCCTAAGTATCAGATTACGGATGAAAGTGGTGAAGTACATCAGTGGTCGGGTCGTGGCCGGACTCCTGCAGTATTTCAGGCTGCTTTTGCCAAAGGTAAAACGAAAGAAGACTTCTTAATTTAATCAGTCCTTTCCGTTATTATTGAAAAGCTCTTCGGCGCAGCGTCGAGGAGCTTTTTTGTTTATTTTTTCAGAAACCTTTTTCAGGTTTCTTATATGTGAGGATGCGTCGGTGACAGACGAAAAACTGCAGAAAGTTTTGGCGCGTTCCGGATTGGGTTCACGTCGTGAGATGGAACGTTGGATAGAAGCTGGCCGTATTGTTGTGAACGGTCAGGTTGCAACGCTCGGCGACAGAGTCTCGGTTCGGGATGAAGTAGAAGTTGACGGGCAGGCACAAAAAATGGTGTTTGATCGTGATAGTGAACGCCGGGTGCTTATCTATAATAAGCCATTGGGAGAGGTGGCGACCCGCCATGACCCGGAAGGCCGTCCTACGGTGTTTGATCATCTGCCGCCGTTGAAACAGGGGCGCTGGATCGCTGTCGGGCGTCTGGATATTAATACCTCAGGTCTGTTGTTGTTCACCACTGATGGTGAGCTGGCTAATAACCTGATGCACCCCTCTGCAAATATTGATCGTGAGTATGCGGTACGCATTCTGGGTGATGTCGATGAGGCGATGATTGCACGGCTGAAAAAGGGGGTGCTGCTGGACGATGGCATGGCCCGTTTTACCGATGTGCAGTTTTTTAATGGTGAAGGCGCTAATAAGTGGTATCACGTCTGTATTATGGAGGGACGTAATCGCGAAGTACGGCGTTTGTGGGAGTCTCAGGAAGTTCAGGTGAGTCGCCTCAAACGTGTGCGTTACGGACCCTTCTTCCTGCCCAGTGAGGTTAAGGCGGGGCACTGGAAGGAGTTGTCACAGAAAGAGATCAATATGCTGTCCAGTATGATGGACATGAAACAGAAGCATAATAAGCCGCTATCGGTGAAAGAGAAAGACGCCGCTGAGCGGCGGGCAAAACGACAGAAGACACGCCGTTCCGTCGGCCCGAAGCGCTCTGAAAGGTAAAACAAAAACGCAGCTTTTGAAATGAAAGCTGCGTTTTTTATCTATGAAAGGCCTGAACGTTATTGGGCGTTGAGTGACTGGCCGTTGACCGAGCGGCTGTCGCGACCCATCAGGTAGAGATAGAGGGGCATGATCTCTTGTGGGGTTGGATTGCCTTCTGGGTTTTCAGCCGGATAAGCATTGGCTCTCATATCGGTTCGGGTCGCGCCAGGGTTGATGGCGTTGACGCGGATATTGGTGTTGTGCTCCAGTTCATCCGCGAGCACCTGCATCAGGCCTTCGGTGGCGAATTTAGACACAGCATAAGCGCCCCAGAATGCTTTGCCTTTGCGGCCTACCCCGGAAGAGGTGAAGATAATAGAGGCGTCTTCTGAAGTGTTTGTCAGCGACAGCAGTGCCTGAGTCAGCATAAAGGTGCTGTTGACATTAACCTGCATCACCTGTTGCCAGACAACCGGGTCGTAGCTTTCAATCGGCGTGCGGATGCCGAGGGTTCCGGCGTTGTGTAAGATCCCGTCAATTCTGCCAAACTCCTGTTCCAGTGTGGCTGCGAGATTATCAAAGTCAGTTTCGCCGGCGGTTTCCAGGTTGAGCGTAATAATAGCTGCCTGAGGGTAGCCAGCGTCTTCAATCTCATCGTATACGGCATTCAGTTTTTCTTCGGTCCGCCCCAGCAGAATAACGGTGGCGCCGTGAGCGGCGTAGCTAAGGGCCGCTGCCCGCCCGATACCGCTACCGGCTCCGGTAACCAGAATGATTTTGTCCTGCAGTAAGTTTTCCGGTGCCTGATAATCGTACATGACAGCTCCTGTGTCTGAAGGCTAAGGTTGAGTGGCTGGCCGGTGTGCTCTGTCGTTTGTTGTGCACTGATGGTTCGGTCTGGCCTTATATTTTACTTAGCGGTTGTAATAAAGGGTTTCTAAAATCGGGCGGATCTCGTCAGCGTGATCTACCCGGTAATGGCTGTTCCAACTGGCGATATTTTCGCCGCTATCAATATAGCCGTAACTGACCGCAATCGTCTGCATGCCGGCATTGAGTCCTGCTTCAATATCCCTGCGGTGGTCGCCGATATAAACACTGCGCTCCGGTGTTGTTCCCAGCTCATCACAGGCCAGGAACAGGGCTTCCGGGTGGGGTTTTTTCTCACGCACATGATCCGGACAGATCACGGTGCCCGCAGCCGGTTGCAGGTTCAGTCCCTGCATCAGCGGCGTGGTATAGCATTCGGGTTTGTTGGTGACGATCCCCCAGGGGATGCTGTTTTCCCCCAGCCAGTTCAGCAGGTTCTGTATGCCGGGAAACGGTTTGGTGTCTACGTCCAGGTGTTGCAGGTAGAGCTCCAGCATCCGTTGATGCAGTGCGTCAAAGTCGGTTGTGTGTTCGTCGGTCTGGAATGCTGCGCAGACCATCGCCCGGGCGCCATTGGAAACGTAACCTCTGAGGAAATCATAGCTGACCGGCGGTTGCTGCTGCTCGGCCAGAAGCTGATTGATCACGTGGTGAAAATCCGGTGCGGTATCAAGCAGTGTGCCGTCAAGATCGAACAGTACGGCTTCTGGCAGGGCTTTGTTCATGGTTCAGTCCGGCTTGCGGGTAGCGACCATATAATTGACATCCACATCCCGGTCGTTAAGTTTGTAAACTTTGCTCAGTGGGTTGTATGTCAGGCCGGTTATTTTTTCGCTCTGCAGGCCGCTTTGGCGTATCCAGCTTGCCAGCTCGGAAGGGCGGATAAATTTCTTGAAATCGTGGGTGCCTTTGGGCACAAGCTTAAGCAGGTGTTCCGCCCCGACAATCGCCATCATATAGCTTTTAGGGTTGCGGTTGAGGGTGGAGAAAAACACGTAACCGCCAGGCTTTACCAGTTGGCTGCAGGCATCAACAATGGATGATGGGTCAGGCACATGCTCCATCATCTCCATGCAGGTGACGATATCAAAACTCTGTGGCTGCTCGGTGGCCAGCTGTTCTACCGTGACCTGACGGTAGGAGACGTTGACGCCGCTTTCAAGACCGTGCAGTTTGGCAACTTTGAGGGGCGCTTCTCCCATATCGATGCCGGTCACTGCGGCGCCCCGGTGAGCCATCGCTTCGGAGAGGATGCCGCCACCACAGCCGACATCCAGTACGGTTTTGCCATTCAGCGAGGCGATACGGTCGATAAAGTCCACCCGCAGTGGGTTGATGTCATGCAGGGGTTTGAACTCGCTTTCACGGTCCCACCAGCGGCTGGCCAGTTCTTCAAATTTCGCTATCTCCTGAGGATCGATATTTGCGCCGTTGTTGCTTTGTGTATCAGTCATAATGTGCCGCCAAAGGCTAGTGTCTGGAGAAAATTCTGCGCCATTCTAGCACCGCTGGATGGTCGAATACAGATTGTCTGGCGGGTTCCTGCTGATAACCCTGATTCAGGTGTCCAAGACCTTAATTTTGCGAGAATATTGCCATTTCTTTATGGTATACTCGCGGGCTTATGGTTTACCGCTTTCAGGGTGGGATTAACCACTTAATTCTCAGCAGTCAGATTCAAGGATAGCCAGAGCTATTATGGGTGATTTAGCCAGAGAGATTCTGCCAGTAAACATCGAAGATGAACTGAAGCAGTCATATCTGGATTACGCCATGAGCGTAATCGTGGGGCGTGCGTTACCAGACGTACGGGATGGACTTAAGCCAGTACACCGTCGGGTGCTGTTCGCTATGAGCGAACTGGGCAACGACTGGAATAAGGCGTACAAGAAATCTGCCCGTGTGGTGGGTGACGTAATCGGTAAATATCACCCTCATGGTGATAGTGCAGTGTATGACACCATCGTGCGGATGGCTCAGCCGTTTTCGATGCGCTATATGCTGGTCGACGGTCAGGGTAACTTCGGTTCAGTGGATGGTGATTCCGCTGCTGCGATGCGTTATACCGAGATCCGTATGGCCAAGATCTCGCACGAGTTGCTGGCGGATCTCGATAAAGAAACCGTTGATTTTGTACCCAACTATGATGGCACGGAACAGATTCCGGAAGTGTTGCCTACCAAGGTGCCAACACTGCTGGTCAATGGTTCTGCAGGTATCGCCGTGGGTATGGCAACCAATATTCCGCCCCATAATCTGGGCGAAATCGTACGTGGTTGTATTGCACTGATCGATAATCCGGATCTCGGTATCGATGGCCTTATGGAATATATCCCGGCACCGGACTTTCCGACCGGCGCCATTATCAATGGCCGCGCGGGTATCCTGCAGGCCTATCAGACCGGTCGTGGACGGATCTATCTGCGGGCTAAGCACCATATCGAGACCAATGATAAAAACGGTAAAGAGTCGATTATCTTTACTGAGATCCCCTATCAGGTTAACAAGGCGCGGCTGATCGAGAAGATCGCTGAGCTGGTTAAAGAGAAGAAGCTCGAAGGGATTACCGAACTGCGTGATGAGTCCGATAAGGATGGCATGCGCATCGTTGTTGAGCTGCGCAAAGGTGAAGTGTCTGAAGTTGTGGTGAACAACCTCTTTATTCAGACTCAGCTGCAGAACGTTTTCGGTATCAACATGGTGGCGCTGGTCGATGGACAGCCGCGCACGCTGGACCTGAAGTCAATTCTGGAATGCTTTATTCGTCACCGCCGCGAAGTGGTGACCCGTCGTACCGTTTACCTGCTGCGCAAAGCGCGTGAGCGGGGGCATATCCTGGAAGGTCTGGCGATTGCGCTGGCCAATATCGATGCCGTTATCGAGATGATCAAGAGCTCACCTACTCCGGCGGAAGCCAAAGAGCGTCTGATCGAAACCTCGTGGCAGCCAGGTGAGGTGACGGTGATGCTGGAACGGGCGGGAGAGAATGCCTGTCGTCCGGAAGATCTGGAAGCTCAGTATGGTATGCATGATGGGGTTTATCATCTGTCTCCGGCGCAGGCTCAGGCCATCCTTGAGTTGCGTCTGCACCGTCTGACCGGTCTGGAGCATGACAAGCTGATTGCGGAGTATCGTGAACTGCTGGATCGCATCGCAGAGCTGCTGGCCATTCTCAACAGCCCCGAACGGTTGATGGAAGTGATTCGTGAAGAGCTGGAGCTGATTGTTGAAGAGTATGGCGATGAGCGTCGCACCGATGTGATCGCTTCGCAGCAGGACTTTACGGTTGCCGATCTGATCGCTGAAGAGGATATGGTGGTTACCATCTCGCACGGTGGTTATGCCAAGACCCAGCCGCTGACAATGTATCAGGCCCAGCGCCGTGGTGGTAAGGGGCGCTCAGCGACGGCCGTTAAAGATGAAGATTTCATCGAGAAACTGCTGATCGCCAGCACCCATGACACGATTCTCTGCTTTACCAATCTGGGTAAAGTGTACTGGCTGAAAGTGTATGAGATTCCTCAGGCGAGCCGGGCGGCCAGAGGCCGGCCTATCGTAAATATTCTGCCGTTGCAGGAGGGTGAGCGTATTACCACCATTCTGCCGGTGAATGAGTATGCGGATGAGCACTATGTGTTTATGGCAACCGCTGACGGAACGGTGAAGAAGACGCCACTGGTTAACTTCTCCCGACCCCGTTCGACCGGTCTGATTGCGCTGGCGCTGGATGAGGGCGATACCCTGATCGGTGCCGCTATCACCGATGGCACCGCTGAGGTGATGCTGGTCTCCAGCGAGGGTAAATCGATCCGTTTCCCTGAAGATGATGTGCGCCCAATGGGTCGTACCGCACGGGGTGTTCGCGGTATCAAGCTGAAGAATGATGCCCGGGTTATCTCGCTGATTATTCCGCAGGAGAACGGCCGCATTCTGACTACCAGTATCAATGGTTTCGGTAAGCAGACTGCCGTTGAGGATTTCCCCACCTACGGTCGTGGCGGCCAGGGCGTGATTGCGATGCAGTGTACTGATCGTAATGGCGCGCTGATCGGCGCGGTGCAGATGTTTGAAGGCGATGATGTGATGCTGATCAGTGATCAGGGTACGCTGGTGCGCACCCGTAGTGATGAGATCTCTGTATTGGGTCGTAATACTCAGGGGGTGCGTGTTATCCGGGTGGCCGAGGATGAAAATCTGGTAGGTGTGGCGCGGATTGAGGAGCCTGAGGTGTCGGAGGAAGAGCTGATAGAGGCAGGCATCATCGAAGGAGAGGCGGGGCCGGTTGTTGACGGTGAAGATAACCCAGCCGACTCACCTGAAACGCCCGCCAGCGATACCGAAGAGTAACCCGGGTGGTTAAACTAATGTGCGGCTCAGGCCGCACATTTTTGTATCGGACCTGTGTTGCTGATTTTTAATAGAATCTGTTTCATCTCTCTGAGTGAAACTTTTTCTGATCGTTAATACGAACTTTGTAGCAGATCTATCATAATGACACGTAATTATAATTTCAGTGCGGGTCCCTCTGCACTGCCTGAAGATGTCCTCAAGCAGGCTCAACAAGAACTTTTAGACTGGCATGGCCTGGGCCTTTCCATCATGGAGATGAGTCACCGCAGCAATGAGTTTGTCGGTGTCGCAGCGGAGGCAGAACAGGATCTGCGGGATCTGATGCAGATTCCGGATAATTATAAGGTGCTGTTTATGCAGGGTGGCGCCAGCAGTCAGTTCAGTATGATCCCGATGAACCTGCTGCGGGGAAAAAACAGCGCCGACTATATCAATACAGGTGACTGGTCGAAGAAAGCGATACAGGAAGCGTCTCGCTATTGCGAGGTCAATGTTGCCGCAACCACTGCGGACAATAATTTTACCAGCGCACCGGCACAGCATGAGTTGAAGCTTAATCCTGATGCTGCTTATGTGCATTACACGCCAAATGAAACCATCCGTGGCGTTGAATTTGATTACATCCCGGACACCGGAGATGTTCCGCTGGTGGCCGATATGTCATCCAATATATTGTCCCGCCCTGTCGATGTCAGTCGCTTTGGTATGATCTACGCGGGTGCACAGAAAAATATCGGTCCGGCAGGGCTGACAGTGGTTATTGTGCGTGAAGATCTGTTGGGCAATGTTTTGCCAGCAACGCCTGCGCTCTATGATTATAAAGTGAATGCCGATGCTGACTCCATGCTCAATACCCCGCCAACCTTTGGCTGGTATCTGGCTGGCCTGGTCTTTAAATGGCTGAAAGCGCAGGGTGGCGTTGAAGGGATCGCTGAGATTAACCGACGTAAGGCGGAAAAGCTCTATACTGCTATTGATAGTAATCCTTTCTACTCAAACCCGGTGGCGACACCTGTGCGCTCATGGATGAATGTTCCCTTTATTCTGGCCAATGCTGACCTGGATAAGCGTTTTCTGCAAGAAGCTCAGGAGCAGGGCTTGCTGAACCTTCCGGGGCATCGTTCAGTAGGGGGGATGCGGGCAAGTATCTATAACGCGGTCCCCGAAGAGGCGGTAGATGCGCTGATCGCCTTTATGCAGGACTTTTCGCAGCGTCACGGCTAAGCCCGATAGCAGAGGACGGTAGGATGAGTGATCAGGAAACTGAACTGAAGCTTCTGCGGGATCAGATCGATTCGATCGACCAGCAGATCCATGCGCTGCTGAATGACCGTGCGCGATGCGCGCAGAGCGTTGCTGAGGTGAAAGAGCGATATCAGGGTGACCGGGAGGCGGTTTTTTATCGCCCGGAACGGGAGGCTCAGGTGTTGCGCCGGGTTATGCAGCGCAATGACGGACCGCTGGCCGATCATGAAGTAGCCCGGCTGTTTCGTGAAATTATGTCGGTGTGTCTGGCGCTGGAAAAACCGATGCATGTGGCGTTTCTGGGGCCAGAGGGAACTTTTACCCAACAGGCGGCCAGTAAGCACTTCGGGCATTCAGCCCACTGCATCCCTTTCAGCACTAATGATGAAGTTTTTCGTGAAGTTGAGTCTGGTGGAGCCCACTACGGTGTTGTGCCAATTGAGAGCTCTTCTGAAGGAGTGGTCACTCATACGCTGGACCTGTTTAAGCGGTTTAATCTTAAAATTTGTGGCGAAGTTGAGCTGCGCATTCACCATCATGTGCTGCGTGCGGCAGAAGAGGGACTGGATAATATTACCCGGATCTATCTGCCACAACAGACGTTGTCGCAGTGTCGTAGCTGGCTGGATACCCATTTTCTGTCCGCTGAGCGGATTCTTGTCAGCAGTAATGCAGAAGCGGCGCGTATGGCCATTCAGCATGGGGCTGAAGCGGTAGCGATTGCCAGCGATCTGGTGGCTGATCTGTATCAGTTGAATATCGTTGCCAGGAATATTGATGATCAGTCGGATAACAGCACCCGTTATCTGATTATTGGCGATCAGGAGGTTGGTGAAAGTGGCCATGATAAGACCTCAATACTGGTAACGGTGCCCGATAAAGCGGGTGCGCTCTATGAGTTATTGCAGCATTTTCATCAACATAAGATCAGTCTGACGGGTATTGAGACCCGGCCTGCCAGTCCCGAAAGTCCACATTCAGTGTTTTATATCGATTTTGAAGGGCATGCAGCCAATCAGCATATACAGAACGTACTGCAAGAGCTGCAGTCTGATACTGTAGAACTTAAATTGCTGGGGTCATACCCGGTTGCTGTACTCTGATCCGGAGCTAAATAAATGGCATGTGATTTCTATCAATTGGCAACCCCGGGCGTTCAGGGGCTTCATCCATATCAACCCGGTAAACCGGTTGAGGAGCTGGAGCGCGAGCTGGGTATCAGCAACAGTATTAAACTGGCCAGCAATGAAAACCCTATGGGGCCAAGCCCGGTTGCAATGGCCGCAGTGCAGGCGGCTCTGGGTGAAAGCTGTCGTTACCCCGATGCCAGTGGTTATAAACTGAAACAGGCCCTGTCAGAGCGCTATGGTATCAGTCCGGACACCATCACCCTGGGCAATGGTTCGAATGATGTTCTGGAGCTTATCGGGCGGGCGTTTATTGTTCCCGGTGATGAAGTTATCTACTCCCAGCACGCTTTTGTTGTGTATATGCTGGTGGCTCAGTCAACCGGCGCTACCTCTGTCGTTGTGCCTGCACGGGAATGGGGCCACGATCTTGATGCCATGGCGGCTGCAATCACGGATAAAACCCGCATCATCTTCCTGGCAAATCCCAATAATCCCACCGGCACCTGGTTTAGTGGTCAGGCACTGCAGGCGTTTATGGCGAAAGTGCCCGATGATGTTGTGGTTGTTCTGGACGAGGCTTATCTGGAGTATGTGACCGAGGCCGATTATCTTTCGGGCGTTCAGTTGCAGGCAGGATTTCCCAATCTGGTGGTGACCCGGACTTTCTCGAAAGCTTTCGGACTGGCAGCCCTGCGAATAGGTTATGCCGTGGCGAATCCGGCGATTACCGATCTGCTGAACCGGGTGCGTCAGCCCTTTAATGTCAATATTCCCGCACTGGAAGCAGCGACCGCAGTACTTGGCGATACAAACTATCTTCAGCGTAGTGTTGAACTGAATCGCACCGGTATGGTGCAGCTGGAGCAGGGGCTGACTCAGTTGGGTGTTAACTGGATTCCCTCGGTGGGCAATTTTATCAGTGTCGATTGTGGCCGTGATGCCGCGCCCGTCTATGCCGAATTGTTGCAGGAGGGCGTAATTGTCAGGCCTGTCGCTAATTATCAGATGCCTCAGCATTTACGGGTGACGATCGGTCTGCCTGAAGAGAATAGTCGCTTTTTAACGGCATTTGCCAGCGTATTGCAGCGCTTATGAAGGACAAACACAACGTGAGATGTTTGACTGAAAGGGTTCTGGTTATCGGTTTAGGTCTGATTGGCGGCTCCCTGGCGAGTGCTCTGCGGACACGCGGTATCTGCCGTACAGTGATTGGATATGACCGGGACAAAGATGAACTGGAGACCGGGCTTCGTCTGGGTATTGTTGACGAGGCTGCCGCAGACCTGCTGGCTGCAGCAGCCCAGGCTGACGTGATAGTTCTGGCGGTACCGGTGAAAGCGATAGAAACGGTGCTTGCTGAAATATTGCCAGTTTTGCGGACGGACACTATTCTCACAGATGTCGGCAGTGTTAAAGGCAACGTGGTGCGCTCAGCGACAAGACTGTTTGGTTGTGTACCAAACCGGTTTATTCCCGGACACCCCATTGCGGGGTCTGAGAAAAGTGGTGTGGCTGCAGCCGATGCAACACTATTTGAACATCATAAGGTGATTATTACACCGCTGCCGCAGAGCGATTCAGACGCTGTGACACTGATTGCCCGGATGTGGCAGGCTGTCGGAGCGCAGGTGTTGCAGATGGATGTTGAACGGCATGATGAAGTACTGGCAGCCACCAGTCATCTGCCACACCTGCTGGCGTTTTCCCTGGTGGATACGCTGGCGCAGGAGCAGGATTGTAATGACATCTTTCGCTATGCAGCGGGAGGCTTCAGGGATTTTACCCGTGTTGCTGCCAGCGATCCTACCATGTGGCACGATATTGGCTTGGCGAATAAGCAGGCAATCCTGCAAAAGATTGATGAATTTACAGCGGGTGTTGGTCGGCTGCGCAAGGCGATCGAGACTGAAGACAGTGTGGCGATGCTGGGGATCTTTACCCGGGCTAAAGCCGCACGCGAACACTTTTCAAAAATTTTATCGGGCTCAGCGTACACGCAAAATAATATGATGACTAAAGATACTACATTCTATGCACAACCGGGTGGTCAGGTGCAGGGTACTATTCGGGCTCCGGGTGACAAATCGATCTCTCACCGTTCCATTATGCTGGGATCGCTGGCCGACGGAGTGACAGAGATTACCGGCTTCCTGGAAGGGGAGGATAGCCTGGCGACGTTGCAGGCGTTTCGTGATATGGGAGTTGTGATTGAAGGCCCGCATCAGGGCGCAGTAAAAATTTATGGTGTCGGTATTAACGGCTTACGTCAGCCACCGGGGCCTATCTATGTTGGTAACTCCGGCACCACTATTCGACTGATGTCAGGTCTGCTGGCCGGTCAGTCCTTTGATTCCGAACTCAGTGGCGATGCGTCGCTGAGTAAGCGTCCGATGGAACGCGTGGCTAAGCCGCTGCGTCTGATGGGGGCGCAGGTAGAAACGGGAGAAAACGGCTGCCCGCCAGTAAAAATTAAGGGCGGTCAGGCGCTGAAAGCGATCAGTTATGAGATGCCGATGGCCAGTGCTCAGGTTAAATCCTGTGTAATGCTGGCGGGTCTTTATGCCGAAGGTGAGACCACTGTTATCGAGCCTGCGCCCACCCGGGACCACACAGAGCGTATGCTGCGAGGCTTCGGTTACCCGGTGGATGTGGACGGTAATAAGGTTTCTCTGGCCGGTGGCGGCAGTCTGAAAGCAACGAAAATTGATGTGCCGGCAGATATCTCCTCTTCAACGTTCTTTATGGTGGCTGCGGCCATCTGCCCCGGCTCGGATATTACTCTGGAGCATGTCGGCATCAATCCCACCCGGATCGGTGTGATCAATATTTTGCGGGCGATGGGGAGTAATCTTGAACTTCTCAACGAGCGGGAGGTAGGTGGTGAGCCGGTCGCCGACATTCGCATCCGCTATGCGCCGCTTAAAGGGATTAAAATACCCGAAGATCAGGTGCCACTGGCGATCGATGAATTTCCTGCGCTGTTTATCGCAGCGGTGTGTGCGGAAGGCGAAACAGTGCTTACCGGTGCCGAAGAGTTGCGGGTCAAAGAGAGTGACCGTATTCAGGCGATGGTGGATGGATTGAAAACACTGGGAGCTGATATCGAAGGCACGCCGGATGGCGCGATTATTCGTGGCAGCAAAATGGGCGGCGGTGTGATAGAGAGTCATGACGATCACCGCATTGCGATGTCATTTACCATAGCGTCTCTGCGTGCTACAGGAAACATTGAGATTCGCGAATGTGCAAACGTGGCGACATCATTCCCTAATTTCATTGAGCTGGCTCAGCACGTGGGTATCCGGGTACGCAAGGAGGAGAAGTAATATGGGCGATTTCCCGGTTATAGCAGTCGATGGTCCCAGTGGGTCAGGTAAGGGAACAATCTGTAGTTTACTGGCCCGTGAGCTGGGCTGGAATCTGCTTGATAGCGGCGCGTTGTACCGGCTGGTAGGTCTGGCTGCCCGTCATCATGGGGTTGCGCTGGACGATGAGGATGCGCTGGTGGTACTGGCTGCGCATCTGGACGTGCAGTTCGGCACCTCGGCGAATCAACAGGAAGTTTCCATTATATTGGAAGGGGAAGAGGTAACTAACGCGATCCGTACCGAAGAGTGCGGTGCGGATGCCTCGATTATCGCTGCCATTGGTTCGGTAAGGGCCGCCCTGCTTGAGCGGCAGCGGGCTTTTGTGTCAGAACCGGGGCTGATTGCCGACGGCCGGGATATGGGCACCGTCGTTTTTCCTGATGCTCCACTGAAAGTTTATTTGACGGCCAGCGCAGAAGAGCGTGCAAACCGCCGTTATAACCAGTTGATAAATAAGGGTCTGGGTGCTAGTCTTCAGGCAATATTGGAGGATATTCAGGCAAGAGACGCGCGTGATATGAACCGTGCTGTAGCGCCTCTTAAGCCTGCAGAAGATGCTATCTGCCTTGATACGACTGACCAGAGTATCGAAGAGGTATTGGCTTCTGTGCTGGATCAGGCGAGACATAAGGGTCTGCGTTAACGGCAAAAAATGAGGTTTAGCCGGTATGAATGAGAGTTTTGCTGAGCTGTTTGAAGAGAGTCTGAAAGAGCTGGATATGCAACCGGGCTCTATTGTGACTGGTACCGTTGTCGCGGTTGATGGCGATTTTGTCGTCGTTAATGCGGGACTGAAGTCGGAAGGGATCATCCCCCGGGGGCAGTTTCTGGATGATGAGGGTAAGCTGAACATCGAAGTCGGTGATCAGGTTAAAGTTGCGCTGGTCGCTCTTGAAGACGGTTCGGGTGAAACTCAGCTCTCTCGTGAAAAAGCCAAACGGGCAGAAGCCTGGGAAGTGCTGGAAAAAGCGATTGAGAATGACGAGATTATTACCGGGCGCATCACCGGCAAAGTGCGTGGCGGCTTCACGGTTGACGTGAACTCTATCAGCGCCTTTCTGCCGGGGTCTCTGGTCGATATTCGCCCGCTGCGGGACACCTCTCATATAGAAAACAAAGAGCTTGAGTTTAAGCTGGTTAAGCTGGATGCCAAGCGTAATAATATTGTTGTATCCCGGCGCGCAGTGCTTGAAACCGCCTACAATGAGGAGCGGGAGAAACTGCTGGCAACCCTCAATGAGGGGATGACGGTAAAAGGTGTGGTGAAAAACCTTACCGATTATGGTGCCTTTATCGATCTGGGAGGGGTGGATGGTTTACTGCATATAACCGATATCGCCTGGAAACGTGTTAAGCATCCCAGTGAACTGCTTAGCATCGGTGATGAGATCGATGTGAAAGTACTGCGCTATGATCGTGATAAGAGCCGCGTATCCCTGGGCATGAAGCAGCTGACTCCTGATCCCTGGGATGAGTTCAAGGCGGCCCACCCGGTTGGTACTAAAGTGACAGCCAAAGTGACCAATATTGCTGACTATGGCTGTTTTGCTGAAATTCAGGAAGGGATTGAAGGTTTGGTCCATGTGTCTGAGATGGACTGGACCAATAAGAATGTTCATCCCTCCAAAGTGGTTCAGCTAGGCGATCAGATCGAGGTGATGATTCTCGATATTGATGAACAGCGCCGTCGTATCTCTCTGGGGATGAAGCAGTGTCAGGCTAACCCCTGGGATGCCTTCGCAGAGCGATATACAAAAGGTACTGAGATCACTGGTGTGATCAAGTCGATCACCGATTTTGGCGTCTTTATCGGGCTTGATGGCGGTATCGATGGCCTGGTCCACCTGTCCGACCTTTCCTGGGATCAGGACGGTAATGAAGCGGTAAAAGCCTACAAGAAGGGGGATACTGTGAGTGCGGTGGTGCTGGCGGTTGATTCTGAGCGAGAGCGTATCTCACTGGGGATTAAGCAGTTAGGTAGTGATCCTTTTTCTGAATATACCGCCAGCAATGCAAAAGGTGCGGTGGTTCAGGGTAAAATTGCTCAGGTTGAGCCGAAGCAACTGGTGGTAACACTGGCTGAAGGGGTCGAGGGTACCGTTAAGGTACAGGAAGCCTCGTTTGAACGGGTCGATGATCTGACGCATATGTTCAGCGTTGGAGCGGATATCGAGGTGATGCTGGTGAATATTGACCGGCGCACCCGATCAATCGCTCTGTCGGTGAAACAGGTTGAAAAACGGCAGGAAAAACAGGCTCTGGATGCCATTAAGCACCAGCAGGTTGAATCTGAAGGCCCGACGACTATCGGTGATCTCATCAGAGCTCAGCTGGAAAAGAAATAGTAACGGATACACATAATTTCTGATGAGAGGTCTGGTCGTTACCAGGCCAACCACTGTCAGGGGGTGAGCATGACTAAGTCTGAACTGATCGAGCGTTTGATTGACCAGAATGAACAGCTTTCAATAAAAGATGTAGAGCTGGCAGTTAAAACTATGCTGGACCATATGACTGAGTCTCTTGCTCAGGGGGATCGTATTGAGATCCGGGGGTTTGGTAGTTTCAGCCTTCATTTTCGGGCGCCTCGTGTTGGTCGCAACCCAAAAACCGGTGATTCAGTGTCGCTGGACGCCAAATATGTACCGCATTTTAAACCAGGTAAGGAACTGCGTGAGCAGGTCAATGACAGTCTGAAAAACGGGCGGTCTTAAGGGATTAAATAACTTTAGGGGTAGATAAATGCGTTGGTTAAAAACGCTGCTGGTGCTGGCTCTCTGTATCGTATTTCTGTTCTGTGGCTGGACCTTCGCCACGCTCAATACCGAGCTGGTGAGTATTAATATGTTCTTCTTTACGCTGCCTGAAGCCAGTCTGTCGATCTGGTTGATGGCAAGCTTTGTCGTTGGCGGAATCGCCGGAGTGCTGGTGAGTAGTCTGTTTGTCATGGTACTGAAACTAAAACTGAAAGCGGCAAAACGTAAGATCAGTTCTAGTGACAAGGAGCTAGATCAGTTGCGCACGGCGTCACTGAAACGCTCTTCATGAAATGAATGATTATCTGTTTATTATCCCGCTGTTTATTGCGGTGGCGCTCGGCTGGCTGTTGGGGCGTCGCCAACGGGATAATAGCTTGCCAGCGCAAAATACCCTGCAACAGGAGTATTTTCGTGGGCTCGATTTTCTTCTCAGTGAAAAAACTGACGAAGCGATTGAGAGCTTTATCCGTGCACTGGAAGTTAACTCAGACACCATACCTGCCCACCTGGCCCTGGCTAAGCTGTTTCGAAAGAAAGGGGATGTCGAACGTGCCATTCAGATCCATCAGAATCTGTTAGCCCGGTCAGACCTGAGTCGCGAGGATTTTCTGCGTATTCAGATGGCGCTGGCCCGGGATTACTTCGCTGTGGGGCTTTTTGATCGTGCCGAGAACCTGCTATTGGAGATTCAGTCCCAGCGACCCGGCCCGCAGACTCAACAGAAAGCGATATCCCTGCTGATTAAGCTCTATGAAAAAGAGAAAGAGTGGCAGCGTGCGATCGAGGTTGCCCGGCAACTCAGTGCTGATGAGCTCGAAGGACTTGAGGTGGAGCTGAGTCACTACTGTTGTGAGCTGGCAGAGGGCTACATTGGGCAGCAGCGCTATCGTCATGCGGTGGGTAAATTAAATACGGCGTTGAGCTTCGATAAGGGGTGTGTCCGCGCCAGCTTGTTATCTGCTGATATGGCCATCAGGCAGGAAGACTGGAAAGGCGCTATTCGCGAGTTGAAGCGGATAGCGGTGCAGGACCCGCTGTTTCTCTCCGAAACGGTAAAGCGACTGAAGCAGTGTTATTCTGAGCTGAATCAGATGGCCGATTATGAAAAGCTGATGAAGCAGTGGTTAAGCAAATATCCATCTACCAGTATTATGCTGGCGCAGGCTGATATGATACTTGAGCGGCAGGGGGCGTACCCAGCCGGAGCCTTTATTACCGATCAACTGAAGCACAGGCCCTCTGTGAAAGGTTTTAATCAGCTGATAGATCTGTATATTGCCCACGCCTCAAAAGGGACCAATGAAAGCCTGATGGTGTTGCGGGGGCTGACGGGGCAGCTCGAACTGAGCAAGCCTGTGTATAATTGCCAGCGATGTGGTTTTTCAGGTAAATCCCTGCACTGGCAATGCCCCTCCTGTCAGAGTTGGGGAACGACTAAACCGATCCAGGGTCTTGAGGGTGAGTAGACCGGATCAGAATCTGTATGAGAAGTAGCCGAATGAATGATTTAAAGCGGGTTATTGTTGCGCTGGATTACCCGGACCAGATTTCAGCCCTGAAGATGGCGGATCAACTGGACCCTGAAAGATGTCGTGTTAAAGTCGGCAAAGAGTTATTTACCCGGGCGGGGCCCGCAGTGGTTGAAGCGTTGCACAACAAAGGGTTTGAGGTTTTTCTGGATCTCAAATTTCATGACATTCCTAACACCACGGCCAAAGCGGTGAGAGCTGCTGCTGAGATGGGGGTATGGATGGTTAATGTGCATGCCTCCGGCGGCCGACGGATGATGGAAGCAGCGCGCAACGAGTTAGATCAGGTTAATGGGGCGCAAACACTGCTGATCGCAGTGACCGTCCTGACCAGTATGGAACAGCAGGATCTGGCAGATATCGGTCTGGATATTAATCCTCTCGAACAGGTTAAACGTCTTGCACTACTGACGCAGAACAGCGGGCTGGATGGTGTGGTCTGTTCAGCGCAGGAGGTCCGGCCTCTTCGACAGCTCGTTTCTGCGGACTTCCAACTGGTGACGCCGGGTATTCGTCCTGCGGATGCCGAAGTGGGGGATCAGAAGCGTATTATGACTCCGGGTGAGGCCATTGTTGCCGGCAGTACACATTTGGTTATCGGGCGACCGATTACCCAGGCTCAGGTGCCGGTTGACGCGTTGGGACGGATCGAACAGGAGATTCTTGCGGCACGTTAGTTGTCACATTTTTGTCATATGCTATTAATAGTAAAGCCGGTGTTTACCGGCTTTTTTATTAACCAGAAGGAAATAGCTATGAAATGGAATTCGTGTCTTAAATCGATAGTACTGTGTCTGTGCCTGAGTCTGCCTCTGGGAGTCTCTGCCGAGCCAATGCTGAACATCAACACCGCCACTGCCGATCAGCTTGCTGAAGTGCTGCAGGGGGTGGGGCCAGCAAAGGCGAAAGCGATCATTGATTACCGTGAAGCAAATGGCCCGTTCAAAACGGTTGACGAGCTGGCGAACGTGAAGGGCATAGGCAGTTCGACTGTGGCTAAAAACCTGCAAAGCATTATGGTGGATGAGCCGCAGTAAGGTTTAAGCACTTATTGTTGTGAAAAATGTTGTAGAGGCTGCCTTATGGCAGCCTTTTTTATAGCACAAACACCAGTGTGAGGGGGATGAAGATCAGTGCGCCCATATTACCGAGTAAAACAATCGATGCGACCTGTTTCGGTTCCTGGTTATATTGCTCGGCAACAATGTAGTTAAGCACTGCGGGAGGCAGCGCGCCAAAGATAATCAGATAGGCAAACTGTTGCGCTTCAAGATGTAACAGTTGCTGGATTAAAAAAGCGATGACAACGCCGATAGCCGGACTGATGATGGCACCTGTGATACCGATTCTCCAGGCGCTGAAGTCGACCGTGATCAGTCTAACCCCAAGGGTGAACAGTAACAGAGGGATCGAGATCTGTCCCAGCATATCCAATGCGGTGGCGATGGAGGCGGGTACTGTGAGATTGAGGCTGCTCCAGCCTAGCCCGGCGATGGTGGCGATAATGATGGGCATGCGCAACAGTCGCCAGGGGTGGGTGCGATGATCCATCATATAGATACCGACGGTAAAATGCAGGGTCATCTCAACAATAAACAGCATGATCGCCGCGGGCAGAGCCTGTTCGCCAAAGGCCAGGATAATCAGGGGCAGCCCCAGATTACCACTGTTGCTGAACATCATTGGTGGGAGAAAGGTTTTTGGTTGTACTTTCAGCAGCTTGCACAACGGCCAGATCAGCAGGCCAGAGCCCAGTATGACGATCGCGGCAGCTAATGCCAGTGCCTGGTATTTGACCAGATCAAAGGATTTGTCTGACAGCACAAAGAAGATCAGTGCTGGCACGAAGATATCCATATTTAACTGGTTGGCCAGAGCCATATCGGGTTTTTTATAGCGGCCATACAGATAACCACAGAGAACAATAGCAAAGAGGGGGAAAACGGTCAGGAATATCCGTTCAGCAAGTGCCAGGGTGGTCGTTTCCATCGGGGTCAGACTTCCAGTAAAAAGGTCACAGGACCATCGTTGATAAGACTGACCTGCATATCTGCGCCGAAACGGCCGGTTGCTACGTCAGGGTGCTGCGCGCGGGCCTGATCAACAAAGTATTGATACAGGGCTTCACCCTGTTGCGGTGTTGCGCCTTTGGAAAAACCCGGGCGCAGGCCTTTGGCGGTATCGGCTACCAGGGTAAACTGAGATACGATCAGTAACCCGCCTTGCCGTTGTTGCAGATTGAGGTTCATTCTGCCCTCTGCATCCGCAAAAATCCGGTAATTAAGAATCTTCTGTAACAGTTTATCTGCGCTGCTCTGGGTATCGGTTTTTTCAACCCCCAGCAGCAGGAGTATGCCCGCACCAATCTCACCATGGCGCTCTCCGGCGATATCAACAGAGGCGGATTGTACCCGCTGAATAAGTGCTTTCAACTTGACTCCTGGATGACTTAATCAGGCTTTAGATTGTGCGAACTGATTGGTGGCTTTTATCAGGTTGTCCGTGATACCCGCTTCCAGCGCACTGTGGCCCGCATCTCTGACAATGTGTAGTTCAGCCTGGGGTAGTGCGTCATAGAGAGCAAACGCCTGCTCAATTGGGCAGACCATATCATAGCGGCCATGTACAATCACCGTGGGTATCTGCTGAATTCTGTGGGCATCACGAATAATCTGGTCTGGCTCGATAAAGGCTTCGTTAATAAAGTAGTGTGCTTCTATCCGCGCCATGGCCAGAGCGATATGGGGATCGCCAAAGTGATCAACGATGTCGCCGTTAGGGTCCAGGGTCGAGCAACGTCCCTCCCAGACAGACCATGCCTTGGCGGCGGACATCCGGGCGATTTCATTATCGGATATCAGGCGCTGATAATATGCCTGCAGCATATCTGTGCGTTCTCCTTCCGGGATCACTTTTCGGTACTCTTTCCAATAGTCCGGGAAGATAGCGCTGGCACCCTCCTGATAGAACCAGTGGATATCCCGTTTCCGACAGAGGAATATACCGCGCAGGATCATACCTGAAACCCGTTCAGGAAAGCTTTCGGCGTACAGCAGGCTGAGGGTAGACCCCCATGAGCCACCAAATAGTAGCCACTCATCTACATTGAGGTGCAGGCGGATCTTTTCGATATCACTGATCAGGTGCGCAGTGGTGTTATCCTGCAGCTCTGCATGGGGCGTAGACTGGCCACAGCCGCGTTGGTCGAACAGAATAATGCGGTATTTTTCCGGGTCAAAGAAACTGCGGTGGTAGCTGCTGGTGCCGCCACCGGGGCCGCCGTGAATAAACAGAACCGGGATTCCCTGGGCGTTGCCGCTCTCTTCTATATAGAGGGTATGCAGATCATCAACAGCAAGATAGTGCTGTTTATACGGGTGAATATCGGGAAAGAGGGTGTTCATATGAGTGTCCTTGTCAGTCTGGCAGACACCGGGAGTATAGCCCGGAACAGCGGTCGCTGTCCGGGCTATTTACGTGCAGATATAAACGCTTTTTGAAAAAGTTAAAGCATTTACTTGCCTGAGCGGGAGTGACGCTTACGCTCGTTCTCAGTGAGCATCTTTTTACGGATGCGGATGTTCAGCGGTGTGACTTCCACCAGTTCATCATCTTCGATGAAGTCCAGAGCCTGTTCCAGGGTAAAGCGCACCGGCGGTGTCAACTGAATGTTTTCGTCGGTACCGGAGGCACGAACGTTAGTCAGCTGCTTGCCTTTGATCGGATTGACCGCAAGGTCATTACTGCGGCTGTGAATACCCAGAATCATCCCTTCATAGACTTCGATGTTGGGTTCAATGCACAGACGGCCACGTTCCTGCAGGTTCCACAGGGAGTAACCCAGTGCTTTACCGGTCACCATTGAAACCAGTACCCCGTTATTACGGCTCAGCACTTCACCCTCTTTGACTTCACCGTAGTGGTCAAACACTGAGGTCATGATGCCGGTACCGGAAGTCATGGTCAGGAACTGTGAACGGAAGCCGATCAGACCGCGGGAAGGGATCAGGAAAGTCAGACGTATACGCCCCTTGCCATCCACTTCCATATTGGTCATATCCGCTCTGCGTTTACCCAGCTCTTCAATGATGCTGCCCTGATGCTGTTCTTCAACATCGATCATGACGATCTCAAAAGGCTCGTGAGTTTTACCGTCAACCTCTTTCTGAATAACCTCAGGACGGGAAACCCCCAGCTCAAAGCCTTCGCGGCGCATGGACTCAATCAGCACCGACAGGTGCAGTTCACCACGACCGGACACTTTAAACTTCTCTGGAGAGTCACCCTGCTCAACGCGTAAAGCAACGTTGTGAATCAGTTCGCGATCCAGGCGGTCTTTGATGTTGCGGCTGGTAACAAATTTACCATCCTGACCGGCAAAAGGAGAGTCGTTAACCTGGAAGGTCATCGATACTGTCGGCTCATCCACAGACAGCGGTGGTAGCGCTTCGACGGCTGCCGGGTCACACAGAGTATCGGAGATATTCAGGGCATCGATACCGGTAACGCAGATAATATCGCCAGCCTGTGCAGACTCGACGTCGATACGATCCAGGCCCAGATATCCCATGATCTTCTGAACTTTACCGTTTCGAACCTTGCCATCACGATCAATGACTTTGACGACGTGGTTCAGTTTCACGGTACCGCGGGATACCCGTCCCACACCAATAACGCCGACATAGCTGTTATAGTCCAGTGCAGAGATCTGCATCTGGAACGGTCCAACAGTATCGACCTGGGGTGGGTTTACATGTTTAACAATCGCTTCAAACAGCGGTGTCATGTCATCGGCCAGTTGATCTGGCTCGTTACCGGCTACACCGTTCAGTGCAGATGCGTAGATGATTGGAAAGTCCAGTTGCTCATCGGTTGCGCCGAGGCTGTCAAACAGATCGAAAACCTGATCGATAACATAATCCGGACGTGATCCTGGGCGGTCTACTTTATTGACCACGACGATAGGACGCAGCCCCTGTTCAAAGGCTTTCTGTGTCACAAAGCGGGTTTGCGGCATCGGGCCATCAACCGCATCTACCAGCAGGCAAACGCAGTCGACCATTGACAGTACCCGTTCAACTTCACCACCAAAGTCGGCGTGTCCCGGAGTATCAACAATGTTGATATGGTAGTCGTTCCATTCGATGGCGGTATTTTTTGCCAGAATGGTGATACCCCGTTCTTTTTCCTGGTCGTTCGAATCCATGATCCGTTCGGTGCCTTCGTCCCGACGGCCCAGTGTACCGGACTGTGAGAGAAGTTTATCAACCAGGGTGGTTTTACCATGGTCAACGTGGGCAATGATGGCGATGTTTCTTAAGTTTTCGATCACGTCTGGGGACCTGTGCAGACAAATTTTAGAAGCGCACATTATACATGAGATATTCCGCAGCTGCGTCTTTCTTATGTACTCAATGGCAAAAATAGTTTTTTTTCCGGTTTGTTGATCTGTTTTAGAGGATAAGTACTATATGTTGGAGTAATATGATGGCACCTTTTTGAGGCAGCGAGGGAGCAGGTAAACCGGGAAAACGGGATATGCACTATTTTGGTTCAATATTTGTCTCTTTGCTCTATTTTGGTTCATTTTGCAGAGTTTAAATTGTTTCAAATCTGATCAGAACCGCTCTATGTCGCGTGTTTTCGGTGCTGGCGCAAACTGGCATACCACTTGCTGCTTAAAGGCGAAACAAACCTGACTGGTTAGGCTGCTATGCAGTTGTGTCTAATCGGTTGGGGGTCTGACAATATAATCTAGTGGAGAAAGTCAAATGTCAGAGACTCTGAATCTGATCAAAGAGCATGATGTTAAGTGGGTTGATATGCGTTTCACCGATACCCACGGTAAAGAGCAGCACGTTACTATCCCAGTAACCGAAATTAGCGAAGACTTCTTTGAAGAAGGCAAGATGTTTGATGGGTCTTCCATCGCTGGCTGGAAGGGAATTAATGAGTCTGACATGATCCTGCAGCCAGACGATTCTGCGTCTGTTATGGACCCATTTGCAGAAGATTCAACCATCATCGTTCGTTGTAATATCGTTGAGCCTTCTACCGGTCAGGGTTATGAGCGTGATCCTCGTTCGGTTGCCCGTCGCGCTGAAGCTTACCTGAAATCTACCGGTATTGCTGACACCGCTATCTTTGGTCCTGAGCCAGAGTTTTTCGTGTTTGATGAAGTTAAATGGCACGCGGATATCAGTGGTTGTGGCTACACTATCGGTTCTGAAGAGGCTTCATGGTCTACTAACAGCACCTTTGAAGGTGGTAATACCGGTCACCGTCCACGGGTTAAAGGGGGTTACTTCCCGGTTCCTCCGGTTGATTCCCTGCATGACCTGCGTGCGGCGATGTGCGATGCAATGTCTGCGATGGGTCTGACCATTGAAGTACATCACCACGAAGTGGCGACTGCGGGTCAGTGTGAGATCGGTGTGGGTCCAAACACCCTGACGGCTAAGGCTGACGAAGTTCAGGTCCTGAAGTACTGTGTACACAACGTTGCTCACGCATATGGTAAGACTGCGACCTTCATGCCTAAGCCACTGGTCGGTGATAACGGTTCTGGTATGCATGTTCACCAGTCTCTGTCTAAAGATGGCGTGAATATCTTCCACGGCGATGCCTATGCGGGTCTGAGTGAAACTGCTCTGTTCTACATCGGTGGTATTATCAAGCACGCGAAAGCGCTGAACGCACTGACTAACGCCTCTACCAACGCATACAAGCGTCTGGTACCTGGCTTTGAAGCGCCTGTTATGCTGGCATACTCTGCCCGTAACCGTTCTGCTTCTATCCGTATTCCATACGTGACTAATCCTAAAGCTTACCGTATCGAAACCCGTTTCCCGGATCCATCTGCTAACCCATACCTGTGCTTTGCTGCACTGATGATGGCGGGTCTGGACGGTATTCAGAACAAGATTCACCCTGGTGATCCAGCTGATAAGGATCTCTATGATCTGCCTGCAGAAGAAGCGCTGGCGATTCCAACCGTTGCTGCTTCTCTGGAAGAGGCACTGGATGCGCTGGATAACGATCGTGCCTTCCTGACTGCCGGTGGTGTATTCACCGACGACATGATCGATGCTTATATCGGTCTGAAGAAGGAAGAGTGTCTGAAAGTGAGCCAGACTACTCACCCGGTTGAGTTCGATCTGTACTACTCTGTTTAATCCACAGGATTAACCGGAAAAGCCTCCTTTATGGAGGCTTTTTTTTTGCGATGATTTAGTCTTCAAATTATGTTGCACTAAAATAGTGCAATGGGTGCTATTCTATAATTGTCGCTGGTAGGTAAAAACGGGTTGCAGAGCCTGTAGATCCTTGATTTGGTGCTCATTTTTAACTGTGCACTGAGTTGGTTTGCTTTTTGCTACCATCTTTATAACAACCGCCTGTGTTGAGTCGAACGCAGTCATGGTCAGTTTCTGAGGCAGAACATCAAAGATGAAAACACCGGATCTGCATAAACACATATTAGATAACCTGTCGACGGCGGCACTGCTGGTCGATGGGCAATTACAGCTGGTGTATATGAACCCATCGGCTGAAATGTTACTGGAAGCGAGTGCCCGGCGTCTGCGTCAACTGCCTTTTCACAGCTGGTTTCTGGTGGACGATGAGAGTGAGGCTCTGAAAGGTGCTCTGGATAGTGGCCATCCATTTACCAAACGGGAAGCTAAACTGACAACCCTGACCGGCCGGGAGATCACGATTGATTACAGTGTTAATCCAATGCCTGAGAGATATGGTCGTCTGGTGTTGATTGAGTTGACCCCGCGGGACCGGTTGATCCGGATCTCCCGTGAAGAGGAGTTGCTGAGCAATCATGAAACCGTGATCTCTCTGGTCAGGGGGTTAGCCCATGAGATCAAAAATCCGCTGGGCGGATTGCGGGGGGCGGCGCAGTTGCTTGAGCGTGAGCTTCCTGATGAGGCACTGCATGATTATACCCGGGTGATTATTGAAGAGGCGGACCGACTGCGAAATCTGGTTGACCGGATGCTGGGGCCGCATAAGATGCCGCGCATGGAGGAGGTTAATATTCACTCCATCCTCGAACATGTCAGCAGTCTGGTGATTGCAGAGGTCGGCGGTCAGATCCATATTCAGCGCGACTATGACCCCAGTCTGCCCGAATTTATGGGGGATCGGGAGCAGTTGATCCAGGCGGTGCTGAATATTGTGCGTAACAGTATGCAGGCGCTACAGGAGTCAGACGTTGAAGAGCCGCGTATTCTGTTGCGTACCCGGGTAGTGCGTAACCTGACCCTGGGTGCTGAGATGCACCGGCTGGTGTGCTGTGTCGAGATCACCGATAACGGTCCGGGAATTCCGGAAGAGCTGTTACAGAAAATTTTCTATCCGATGGTGAGTGGCAGAGCTATCGGAACGGGCCTGGGATTGTCAATTGCTCAATCTGTACTGGCGCAACACCGGGGGCTGATCGAATGCCGTAGTGTTCCTGGTGAGACCTGTTTTCAACTATTAATACCTCTGGAGCAACAATGATGACTAAGGCTGCATCTGTATGGATTGTAGATGATGACCGTTCGATTCGCTGGGTGATGGATAAAGCCCTCTCCAGCGAAGGGGTCAGAGTCACGCTGTTTGAAAGTGGCGAGACGATGTTAACGCAACTTCAGCGGGAGACTCCGGATGTTGTTGTCAGTGATATCCGGATGCCGGGTATCAACGGGCTCGATCTGCTTGAGCGAGTGAATGCCGAGCATCCGGAACTGCCGATTATTATCATGACAGCGCATTCAGATCTGGATAGTGCGGTTGCCTCATACAAGGGCGGTGCATTTGAATATCTGCCTAAGCCTTTTGATATAGATGAGGCAGCGGCGCTGGTGATGCGGGCAGTGGAACATGCCCGGGAGCAGCAACAGCAGCGGGGTGAAGAGCCCGAGGCTCAGACCGAGATTATCGGTGAAGCCCCGGCAATGCAGGAGGTATTTCGCGCGATCGGTCGCCTGTCTCAGTCCAATATTACGGTGTTGATCAACGGTGAATCCGGCACCGGTAAAGAGCTGGTAGCCAATGCGTTGCATCAGCACAGTCCCCGTTCATCAAAGCCATTTATCCCACTCAATATGGCGGCTATTCCCAAGGATCTGATCGAGTCGGAGCTGTTTGGCCATGAGAAAGGTGCTTTTACCGGTGCGGCCTCAGCCCGCCCAGGGCGTTTTGAGCAGGCGGATGGCGGCACGCTGTTTCTTGACGAGATCGGCGATATGCCGGCCGATACCCAGACCCGTTTGCTGCGGGTACTGGCTGAAGGAGAGTTTTACCGGGTAGGGGGACACACCTCAGTGAAGGTGGATGTGCGGATTATCGCGGCAACCCATCAGGATCTTGAAAAACTGGTTCAGGAGGGGCGTTTCCGGGAGGATCTGTTCCACCGTCTGAATGTTATCCGCATCCACATTCCGAAACTGGCAGAACGGCGGGAAGATATTCCCCGCCTGACACGCCACTTCCTGCAAAGCTCGGCGGAAGAACTGAATGTTGAATCGAAGCTGCTGCACCCGGATACCGAGACGTTTCTCAGTACACTGCCCTGGCCGGGTAATGTGCGTCAGTTGGAAAACACCTGTCGCTGGCTGACGGTTATGGCGTCCGGGCGTGAGGTGCTGGTGAGTGATCTGCCGCCGGAGTTGCTGGATCAGACCAGCGATGAGCAGGTAGTGACCTCCAACTGGGAGAAGGCGCTGCGTAACTGGGCCGAGAAGCAGTTGCAGCAGGGGGCGACCGCTATTCTGGATTCTGCCGTACCGGCGTTTGAAAAGATTATGATTGAGGCGGCGCTGAAACAGACGGCGGGGCGACGCCGGGATGCTTCGCTGTTACTCGGTTGGGGGCGAAACACTCTCACCCGCAAGATAAAAGAGCTGGGAATGGATGATGTGCCCGAATCCGTAGAGGATTAATCCTTCCGGAGATTCAGCTATAATCCCTGCCTTGTAGTGAGTCAGGGATTTTTTATGCTTCATGTTGTGCTTTATCAGCCCGAAATACCGCCGAATACCGGAAATATCATTCGTCTGTGCGCCAATACCGGGTTTCATCTGCATCTGATTGAGCCGTTGGGCTTTGACTTCGACGATAAAAAATTGCGTCGTGCCGGTCTCGATTACCATGAGTTTACCCGGGTGAAACGGTATACCGATCTGGAGAGTTGTCTGTTGGAACTGGAACCGGGTAAGGTCTGGGCCCTGACGACAAAGGGTAGTCAGAACTATGCGAAGGTGAGTTTTTCTGCCGGGGATGTGTTGCTGTTCGGGCCGGAAACCCGCGGATTGCCAGCGGAGGTGCTTGAGAGCCTGCCCGCTGAACAGCGTCTCAGGTTGCCGATGAACGCTGATAGCCGCAGTCTGAATCTGTCGAATACCGTAGCAGTCATGGTCTATGAAGCCTGGCGCCAGCTGGACTTTGGCGGCAATAGCTAAAGGGGGGGCTCAGCTTTTCCAGACGCTGTGTCTGGTTGATCGAATGCGATCCTGCTGCGTTAAAACGAAAAAATCCGATTGCATCGCTGCAATCGGATTATTGGCTGTGCATTGATTTATCAGTGCTGTGGCGCTTCTTCAGTTTCAGCCTGAGCTTTCTGTTGCATCTGCTGTGCGTACAGAGCATCAAAGTTAACTGGCGATAGCATAAGTGCAGGGAAGCTGCCTTTGTTGACCATATTATCAATCGCTTCCCGAGCGTATGGGAACAGAATGCTCGGGCAGAATGCACCCAGTGTGTGATGCAGTTCCGCTTCACCCAGCCCGGTCACGGTAAAGATTCCCGCTTGCTGAACCTCAACCAGAAAAGCGGTATCGCTGTCATTCTTAGCGGTAACCGTCAGGGTCAGAACTACTTCAAAAACACCGTTATCCAGCGTGGTTGTGGCTGTATTCATATCCAGATTGATCTCTGGCTGCCACTGCTTGGTGAACACCTTGGGGGAATTCGGCGCTTCAAAAGAGGAATCTTTCAGATAAACACGCTGAATTGCGAACTGAGGAGCCTGCTGTTCCTGGGTGTTGTTGTCATTTTCTGCCATGGTCTTATGTTCCTTTAAAAATGAGTTAACCGGCCAGTAACGGATCAAGTTTTCCCTGCTGTTCCAGGGCAAACAGATCGTCACATCCGCCGACATGAAGTGTGTTGATGAAAATCTGAGGGACCGATGTGCGGCCGCTGAGCTTAATCATCTCCTGGCGAGCGCCCGCGACAGCCTCAACATCTATCTCGTCGAAACTGACACCTTTGTGTTGCAGCAGCATTTTGGCTCTGCGGCAATAGGGGCACCAGCTATTACTGTAAACTGTGATCGTTGGCATAACTATTTAATAACCGGCAGGCTCTGGGCTTTCCACTCAGTCATGCCACCGGACAGGCGCACAACATTTTCAAAGCCCGCATTTTTGAGCTTTTTGCTGGCCGCTCCGGCAGTCTGGCCGATGTTGCAGACAACGATGATCGGCTTCTGCTTATGTTTATCCAGTTCGGTGATACGTTTATCCAGTTCAGATACGGGAATATGTACGGCATCGGTAATGTGGCCGGTGATAAACTCTTTCTTTGGCCGGATATCCAGAATGACGGCATTATCTTTATTGATCAGCCGGGTGGCTTCATGAGTGCCGACGGACTTGCCTGCTTTATTCTGTTCTGTCCACAGTAACATCGCCAGGGTCAGACCCCAGGCCGCTACCAGCATAATATTGTTAGTGATGAATTCGAGCAGTTGTTCCATTCTCTGTATCCGGCCAGTTGCGAAATTGCGGAATTAATCGCGAATCGCGGTGATAGTGATTAACGGTGATCGTTTTTAAAGGCGGTAAGTATACCTTGCCAAAGCGAAACTGGTAACAGTCGGGAGGGGGAAAAGCTGAGGAAAAATGATCAATGTCGGGGATATCCGATCTGACAGCTATTTTCTTGGGATCTCAGCGGCGGTAATCCCGGGATAATTAGCCATTAGTGCGTTTTGTCAGTAAAATAGCACGCCATTGAACCCGTGTTAAAAAGCAGCTTCAACTGACAGCTTCGCATTAAAATAACTCTGAGTGAAAAGACCTCTATGACTGAACAGCGCTCCCCAAAAGCATTAATTATTCTCGATGGCTTCGGTGTGGAACAAACCGAATCCAGTGCCATTGCCGCGGCTAATACGCCAAACTGGGATCGTTTGATGGCCAGTGCGCCTCACAGTCGTATTGCTACCTCAGGTTTAGCCGTTGGCTTACCGGAAGGGCAGATGGGGAACTCCGAGGTCGGGCATATGAATATCGGTGCTGGCCGGGTGGTGTACCAGAATTTTACCCGCATCAGCAAAGCGATTGCAGAGGGGACGCTGTTTACCAATGAGGTGCTGGTGGCGGCAATCGATAAGGCGGTTGCAGCAGGGGGCGCGGTGCATGTTACCGGCTTGCTTTCGCCGGGTGGCGTCCATAGTCATGAAGAGCATCTGTTCGCGTTGCTGGAGATGGCGGTTAAGCGCGGGGCTAAACAGGTCTTCCTGCATGGCATTCTGGATGGACGTGATATGCCACCGCGCAGTGCCGAGGCCTCTATCAAAGCGGCGCAGGCAAAGTTTGATGAGTTAGGTGTCGGTGCTATCGCCACAATCGTTGGCCGCTATTTTGCGATGGACCGGGATAACCGCTGGGACCGGGTTAAACTGGCTTATGATGCGATGACCGCCGGTGTGGCCCCCTGCTATGAAACGTCAGCGCTGGATGCCCTGCACAATGCTTATGAGCGGGATGAGAATGATGAGTTTGTACAGGCAACAACGATTATCGGGGACGATGGTCAGCCGAAGGGTCTGGTACGGGATAACGATACCGTAATCTGTGCTAATTTCCGGCCGGATCGCTCCCGGGAGATTACCCGTGCCTTCGTCGATACCGACTTTGACGGCTTTGTCCGCAGTGTAACGCCAAAGTTGGCTGACTATGTGATGATGACGGAGTATGCGTCCGATATTCAGGCCAGCTGTGCTTATCCGCCGGTTAAACTGTTCAACAGCCTGGGGGATTTTCTGGCGAAACAGGGGCGCACTCAGTTGCGTATTGCAGAAACTGAGAAATATGCCCATGTCACCTTCTTTTTTAATGGCGGTGAGGAGCAACCCTACGAGGGGGAAGAGCGGATTCTGGTGCCATCACCTGATGTTGCGACCTACGACCTCAAGCCAGAGATGAGTGCCCCTGAGGTCACCGATAAGCTGGTTGAAGCGATCGGAAGTGGTCGCTTCGACCTGATTGTGTGTAACTTTGCTAATCCGGATATGGTGGGTCATACCGGTAATTTTGCTGCGGCGGTGAAAGCGGTTGAGGTGATCGATCAGTGCATCGGTCGGGTGCTGGAGGCGATGCAGAAGGTTGCGGGTGAAACCCTGATTACCGCTGACCATGGTAATGTTGAGCTGATGGTTAATCCGAAAACAGGACAGGCGCATACGGCGCATACGATATGGCCGGTGGCGCTGGTATATGATGGTCCGCGCCGTTCACAACTGCACTTAAATGATGGTGCTCTCTGTGATCTGGCACCGACGCTGTTGGCGCTGATGGGGCTGGAACAACCGGAAGAGATGACCGGTCAGTCACTGGCTGAGCTGGGGTAGGGATCGGGGCCGTTCATTGAACGGCCTTTCTGTATATGCCGATAAAATTACGTACCGCTGTTATTGTTTCGCTGGTTTCGACACTGCTGCTTTTGCCAGGGCAGGCGCTTTATGCTGTGCAGGAAAAAGCTACCGAAAAAGAGATCGTCAGTCTGAGAAAATCGATCGCCAAACTGACGCAGACACTGGGAGCATTAGAGGGAGAGCGCTCCTCTGTGCAACAGGCGTTGCGCCGGACCGATAAGAATATTGGGGAACTGGCGCGGGAGATTCTGCGTTTGAATACCCAGCTTAAGGGGGCGGAGCAGCGGTTAGCCAAGTTGGAACAGCAGAAAAAACCTCTGCTGGCGGGGCTGCAAAAGCAGGCTGCCGGTCTTGAGCAGCAGCTGCGACAGCAGTATAAGGCGGGTCATCAGCCCCGCTTGCAGTTGTTACTGAATCAGCGTGATCCGGAACAGGTGTCCCGCATGCTGCACTATTATGACCGGATCAATAAAACCCTGAGTGAACGTCTTGAATCATTTCGTCAGGGGCTGGAGCAACTGGACAGGGCTGAGCAGGAGATCCGTTCAGCGCAACAGGATATTTTTGATCGTCGCGATCTGCTTAAAGCCCGCTCTGATGATCTGGAATCGGTGCGGCAGGAGCGTCGTGTGGTGTTGAGCAAGCTCGAGTCCAGACTTAACGATGGTGGTCAACAACTTAAATCGATGCAGGCTGACCAGCGGCGTCTGGAAAAACTGCTGGCTCAGATTCGTGAGTCGATTGAAAAGATCTCGATTGGTGGTGATGAGCGTTCATTCAAAGAGCTGAAAGGGAAGTTGCCCTGGCCGGCACAGGGGCGAGTGAGTCGCCGCTTTGGTAGTCAACGGGATGGTATCCGCTATGAAGGGATACTGGTTGAACAAAAGGCGGGTCAGCCGGTCAGAGCGATCCATCATGGTCGGGTGGTGTTTTCCGACTGGTTAAGGGGTTATGGATTGCTGACAATTGTGGATCATGGTGGGGGGTATATGAGTCTCTACGGTCACAATGAATCACTATTACGGGAGGTTGGCGAGTGGGTTTCCGCAGGGGATCAACTGGCCACGGTGGGCAATAGTGGCGGTAGTAACCATTCGGGCCTTTATTTTGCTGTCCGCTATAAAGGAAATTCTACAGATCCGTTGAAATGGCTGGCGAGAAGGTAGCCGTAGCGGTTATGCTGTCTTAATATTTAACAGATGTATAAAAGGATTAACCATGACGCTGAAGCAACAGCTATCCTGCCTGACTAAACCTCTGTTGTTGGGCTGTCTGCTGAGTGGGCTGGCAACCCCTCTGTTTGCTGCGACTGCAACACCGGAAGATGAGGCGGCTAAAACCATCCCGCTGGAAGAGATCCGTCTGTTTACCGAAGTGTTTGAACGTATTAAGAATGCCTATGTTGAACCGGTTGATGACGCCAAACTGCTGGAAGATGCAGTGCGGGGGATGCTGGCTGGTCTGGACCCACACTCTGCGTATCTTGAGCCTGAAGCGTTCTCCGATCTGCAAAGCCACACCAGCGGTGAATTTGGCGGGTTGGGGATTGAGATTGGCCTGGAAGATGGCTTTATCCGGGTCATTGCACCGATCGATGATACCCCGGCACAACGGGCTGGCGTGAAAGCTGGCGATCTGATTATTAAGCTGGGAGACCAGCCGGTACAGGGTATGGGGCTTGCCGATGCAGTCAAACTGATGCGTGGTAAACCCGGCTCAGAACTGGTGCTGACGGTGGTGCGTGAAGGCGAAGATAAGCCGCTGGAGATTGTTGTGGTTCGCGACATTATTCGCGTTGCCAGTGTCAAACAACGGATGCTGGATGGCGGTATCGGCTATTTGCGTATTACCCAGTTCCAGGTGAATACCGGTCAGGATCTGCAGTCGGCCATCACAAAGCTTAAAGCGGAAAATGAGCTGAGCGGTGTAGTCCTGGATCTGCGTAACAACCCCGGTGGCGTACTGCGGGCAGCGGTAGATGTGTGCGATGCGTTTCTGGATCAGGGGCTGATTGTCTATACCCAGGGGCGGGTTGCCAATTCCGAGCTGCGCTATAACGCCACGCAGAAGACTCTGATCGATAACAGCGTACCGATTGTTGTGCTGATCAATCAGGGCTCGGCCTCCGCGTCTGAGATCGTTGCGGGTGCACTTCAGGATCAGGGTCGTGCCGTGATTATGGGAGTTGATAGTTTTGGTAAGGGATCGGTGCAGACCATTTTGCCGCTGACCCGGCAGCGGGCACTTAAACTGACCACCGCCCGTTACTATACTCCGCTTGGACGCTCGATTCAGGCTCAGGGGATTGTACCTGATGTTTATGTGGCTGAGGCGGATGTTAATCTTAAAGAGTCAGGGAATTTCATTAAAGAGCGCGACCTCAGTGGTCATCTGGAAAACACCCGGGCAAAAGAGCCCGATTCGAGCGAGCCACTGGTGTCCATCGTTGAAAATGATTTCCAGCTGTATGAGGCACTGAATCTGCTTAAGGGGCTCGCTATCGTCAAATCGGCGGCTTCACGTCAGTCACAAGACGGTACTCAGGCTCAGTGAGCCGCGCTTTTGAGCCTAAAAGGCATACCGTTTATTGCCTTGGGCTGATGTTGCTTTTGCTGTTGTTTCAGCCCGTCAGGGCTGAAACAGGTCCGGCGCGGCTGATTATTATCGTTGATGATCTGGGCAATAGTCTGGAAAAAGGGCTGGCCGCGATTGATCTGCCAGGACCGGTTGCTTATTCTGTTCTGCCCCACACTCCCCACAGCGTTGCACTGGCTGAGAAAGCATATAGCCTGGGGAAAGAGGTCATGTTGCATGCGCCGATGGCAAATACGGCACATCTCAGGTTAGGGCCGGGTGCATTAACCGAGAACCAGAACCAGTTACAGCTGGAACGTATTCTGCGGGATGATATCGCTTCAGTTCCCCATGTTTCGGGTGTGAATAACCATATGGGCAGTCTGTTAACCCAGCAGCGCTCGAAAATGGACTGGGTGATGGGGGTGTTGGCTGAGCAGGGGTTGTTCTTTCTGGATAGCCGCACGACCAGTCAGACAACGGCCTGGAAGTCAGCTTATTCAAAAGGTATCCCCTGGCTGGTGCGCGATGTTTTTCTCGATCATGAGCAGAATACTGCTTTTATTGATAAGCAGTTCCGCTATGGTCTGAAGTTGGCGCAGGAGCAAGGGTTTGCTGTACTGATCTGTCACCCTTATCCGGTCACTATCCGCTATCTTCAGCAGGCATTACCTGAAATTGGTGAGCAGGGTATTCAACTGGTGGCACCCAGTGGGTTTCTGTTTCAGCAGGCAGAGGCGCGTCGGCTGGTGGAAGCGCGGTTAGCTGAGCGCCAGCTGGATCATGAATGTGACCGGCATGAGGGACATTGCCGCGATAGTCTGGCTCAGCAGGGTAGTCGTCACGCCCTAAAACAGTAGTGTCGCATCATAAATCAGCTTAACCCCAACGATGATTGTCAGCGCTTCAAAGACCCGCTTTACCAAGCCGTTCCCCCTGACCAGTGCGATATGAGTGCCGGTATAAGCGCCAATGATTGCGCCGATAATCAGGGCTGGCAGCCATTCCCAATGGGGCGGTTGTTGCAGGGCAACCGTTATTGCGCCTGAACCGTTCCAGAAGAGACCGACCAGGATTAAGACGTACGCTACAGCGGTTTTATAGTCCAGCCCGAACCAGCGAACCAGCCACAGGGTGACAAACAGCCCTGTTCCTGAGGTCAGCGATCCGTTGAGAATTCCGATCAGACAGAGCACCAGTCCACCCAGTAACATACCTGAAAAGTGACGGTTACAGGGCTGGTGGGTCATGCCCAGCTGAGTTTTGAAGATTGAATAGAGCCCCAGTCCGGTGGTGAGTAGTCCAAGACTGAGAATGGTCAGCGATTCCGGCAGTTGCAACACCAGTATACCGCCGGTGATCACGCCCGGCAGGCCAGATGCAAGTATAAACAGGCAGAAGCGTCGGTTGAGGGATTTTTCCCGCAGATGGCGCAGGGTTGCGCCAATTCCCAGTGCTACACTGGCGATCTTATGGGTTGCCAGTGCGGTGCTGAAACTGAGCCCGAGAAATAGCAGTACTGGCAGTTGAAGCAGACCGGCACCGCCGCCAGCCATCGCCGAAAGGGCGTTGGCCAGCAGCGAAATCACCACCAGACTGAGTTGTTCGATGATCACGTTGTCAGAGTGCCTCAGGCTGAATCGAATTCCGGATGTTAGCGGCTGGCGGCAACCGCCAGAATACTCCACTGATCGGTCCAGTTGATCGTTGGCCGGGCTTTGAATTCACTACGGACAAACTGACGGATGCGCCCCTCTGCGCAGGCCAGCATCAGGTTGGCAGTCGCCCCGCTGGGCAGCTGGGTACGCAGCCCCTCGGTCTGTTCGGCGGTGCGCAGAATCTGCTTCAACTGGGTTTCCATACGCTCAAAGAACTGATTGATACGCTGTCTCAGCCGGTCGGTTTCACCGGACAGGGCGTCGCCGGTAAGAATCCGTGCCATCCCCGGGTTCTTCTCCACAAATGCCAGCAGCAGAGTAAGAATCTGCTCGCACTGTTTCATCCCGTTGGCATCAGAACCGGTGATGATGTTAATGCGGCTGAACATGGTGTCTTCAATGAACGCGATAAGCCCTTCAAACATCCGGGCTTTGCTGGGAAAGTGGCGGTAAAGCGCAGCTTCTGAAACACCTACATGCCGGGCAAGAGCGGCGGTAGTGATGCGTGCGCCGGGATCGCTTTCCAGCATCATCGCCAGAGATTGAAGAATCTGTTCACGCCGTGACGGCTTTTCGGTTAGTTCGGCATCCATTACTCTTGAACCTTCCGGTGCTGGTTGGTGATCAGGGTACCCACACCTTCATCGGTGAAGAGTTCCAGTATGCAGGAGTGTTCAACCCGGCCATCGATAATATGGGCGCTGTTCACGCCGCATTTAACGGCGCTCAGGGCGCAGTCGATCTTGGGCAGCATGCCACCGTAGATGGTGCCATCCTCTATCAGTGCATCAACCTGTGTGGTGGTCAGGCCGGTCAGAACGTTGCCCTCTTTATCCAGCAGGCCGCTGATGTTGGTCAGCAGGATCAGTTTTTCCGCCTGCATCACTTCAGCCACTTTACCGGCAACCAGGTCGGCATTGATATTGTAGGATTCGCCATCGCTGCCAACGCCGATAGGAGCGATGACCGGAATGAAGTCTGAATTGCTCAGCATATCAAGGACTTTGATATTGACGTGATCGACCTCTCCAACATGACCAATGTCGATAATTTCTGGTGCTGACATCTCCGGAGACTGATGTTTTACCTTCAGTTTTCGGGCGCCCAGCAGCATGCCGTCTTTGCCGGTCAGGCCGATCGCTTTGCCGCCATTGCGATTGATCAGGCCGACAATATCTTTGTTAACCATGCCGCCCAGCACCATCTCAACCACGTCCATAGTTTTTGAGTCGGTTACCCGCATGCCGTTAACAAAGTGAGATTCAATGGCCAGCTGATCCAGCAGCTCACCAATTTGCGGGCCACCCCCATGAACAACGATCGGGTTAATACCGATCAGTTTCATCATCACGATATCGCGGGCAAAGCTGTCCTTCAGTCTGTCATCGATCATCGCGTTACCGCCGTACTTGATGACAACGGTTTTACCTGCAAACTGCTGGATATAGGGGAGTGCTTCGCTTAGCACGTTGGCGGTATTCATCGCATCTTTACGTGACAGTGGCATGAGTATCGTCTCTATCTGTAGGGTTTGTGTAGTTTGTAACCGCTAACTCAGGGATTTGCAAGTCAGGAATTACCTGTTTCAGTTTCTGCTCCAGCAACTGACTGATCCGCTGCAGCGCAACTACGGTGAGTGCTTCAATTCTGAGCGTCAGCATCGGGGTTGTATTGGATGGTCTGATGCCAAACCAGCCATCGCTGTATTCTACCCGCAAACCGTCTGTATTACAGACCCGGGCCGGGGAAAAGTCCTGCTGTGTTAACTGTTCAATGATGCGGAACTTGTCCTCGTCGCTGACCGCGATATTGATCATCGGGGTGGAGGGCAGCGTGGCGAACTGGCTGAACAGCTCAGCGGCGGATTTGTCCGAGTCACTTAGCAACTGTAGTAGTCTGACTGCGGCATAGAGGCCATCGTCAAAGCCATACCACTGATCAGCAAAAAACAGATGGCCGCTGAACTCGCCGCCGAACAGGGCGTTGGTTTGCCGCATCCGGTTTTTGATCATGGAGTGGCCGCAACGCCACATATCGCCTTTACCCCCCTGTTGTTCAATCAGCAGGGGAAGGTTTAGCGAGCATTTAACGTCGTAGACGATCTCAGCGCCGGGGTGTTGTTGTAACAGGTCCTGCGCGAACAGGCAGATCAACTGATCCGGGGTAATGCTAACTCCGTTGTCACTGATTACTGCCAGGCGGTCGCCATCACCGTCCAGTGCCAGCCCGATATCTGCCTTTGTTTCAATGACTTCAGTGATCAGGTCTGCCAGATTTTCAGCTTTTTCCGGGTCCGGGTGGTGATTGGGAAAAGTCCCATCCACATCGCAGTACAGCGCGGTCACTTCACAGCCCAGACGCTGCAAAAGCCTGACGATCCAGGGACCGGGGACGCCGTTGCCGCAATCGACCACCACCTTCAGGGGGCGGCGCAACCGCCGTTCCAGTAATACCCGCTTAAGGTAGGCCTCGCTGATATCCTGAGAGAGCAGGGCGCCCGAGCCATGGGTAAACCGGGAGGACTGGATGCGCTGATGGAGGTCGGTGATCTCGTCGCCGGACAGGGTATGCCCCGCCAGCATAATCTTAAAGCCGTTATAGTCAGCCGGATTATGGCTGCCGGTGACCATCACGCCTGAGCCGGTGTTCAGTGCGTGGGTGCCGTAATATAAAACCGGGGTTGGCACCATCCCCAGATCAACTACATCGATACCACTTAGCCGCAATCCGCTGATCAGTGCCTGGCTCAGTTCCGGGCTGGAAAGGCGACCGTCATGGCCAACACAGAGACGCTGTTGCTGCCGTTCACGCGCGTCGCTGCCAATGGCCCGCCCGATCTGGCAGGCGCTGTCCGGGTTCAGGCTATGCGGATAGATTCCGCGGATATCGTAGGCGCGAAAGATCGCTGGATTGAGGTCTTGCCGGTTCAACGGTTCAATTTCCTAAAAGCTATTTTTCCTGGAAGCTACATTTCCTGGAAACTATTGCGCTGGGGATGTGCCGGGATGCTTCAGCGTTTTTGGCGCCGCTTCAGCTCTCCTGATGCGCCGCGATGATCTCAATCAGTTTAGCCGCTAACTGGCGTTTGCTGCTCAGCGGCAGTTGCTGGACATCATCGTGGCTGACCACGGTCACTGCGTTATCATCACTGTTAAAGCCGATATCGCTACGGGAGACATCATTGGCAATGATCAGATCGAGGTTTTTACGGCTCAGCTTATCCTGCGCATAATGGACAACATCACGGGTTTCGGCTGCAAAACCCACCGTAAAAGGTTTATTCTGCCGGGCAGCGACACTGGCAACGATATCTGGGTTTTTCACCAGTCGCAGCTCCATAATCTCTTCGGTGCCTTTTTTCAGCTTATGCTCAGCGACCGCAACGGGGCGAAAATCCGCAACTGCGGCAGAGGCGATAAAGATATCGCACTCATCGATATGTTCAAGCGCTGCGGCCAGCATCTGTTCAGCGCTTTCAACCATGATTCGTTCACAGCGTTGGGGGGCTGTCAGGTTAACTGGTCCGCTGATCAGCGTGACTTTTGCTCCCGCATCTACAGCTGCTTCAGCCAGGGCGTAGCCCATCTTGCCGGAGCTGTGATTGCTGATATAGCGTACCGGGTCCAGCGCTTCCCGGGTGGGGCCTGCGGTAATAAAGACCCGCTTACCGCTGAGTGATCCCCGGTCGAACAGTGCTGCCGTTTGCTGGGCGATCTGGGCGGGTTCGAGCATTCGCCCGGGGCCCGTGTCGCCACAGGCCTGATCACCGATCCCGGGTCCCAGCAGACGCACCCCTTTCCCTTCTAAACTGGCGGCATTGCGCTGAGTTTGCTGATCACGCCACATGGCCTGATTCATCGCCGGAGCCAGTACGATAGGGGCTTCAGTTGCCAGGCAGATTGTGCTGAGCAGGTCATTTCCCAGGCCCCCGTCTAAACGCGCCATGAAATCGGCGCTGGCGGGTGCGATCAGAACCATATCGGCCCATTTAGCCAGTTCAATATGGCCCATGCCTGCTTCCGCTTCGGGATCGAGCAGATGCTGATGCACAGGGTTTCCGGAGAGCGCCTGCATGGTCAGAGGGGTAATGAATTCGGTGGCTGCCGGGGTCATCACCACCTGAACGTCAGCGCCGGCACCTTTGAGTAATCGGGTGAGTTCGGCACTCTTATAGGCAGCGATGCCGCCGGTAATACCTAATACAATCTGTCTGTTAGTGAGTCTCTGCATACCGGGTAACTATTCATCTGCGGTAATGTGGGAGCCATACGATACCACTATCCGGTAGCGAGTTACATTCCTGCAGCGCATTGCAGGGGGCTGGTCTACAATGGTTGGGTAAAATTCATTTATCAGTGATGACACAGGGATGTGATAATGGCGATTACTGACTGGCCGGAGGCTGAACGCCCCCGGGAAAAACTGTTACGGCAGGGAGCTGTGAGCCTGTCAGATGGCGAACTACTGGCAATTTTTCTACGCACGGGTGTCAAAGGCTGCAGTGCTGTAGATCTGGCTCGCCAGTTGCTGACACGGTTTGGTGGTTTACGAGCGTTAATAAAGTCGGATCAGCAGACGTTTTGTCAGCAGCTCGGGCTTGGGCCGGCTAAGTATGTTCAGCTGCAGGCGGTTATGGAGATCAGTCGCCGCTGTCAGGCTGAGCAGTTACAGCGGGATTCTGCGCTGACATCACCCGACCTGGTGCGGGATTATCTGCAGCTGCAGTTGAGTGATCGCAGTCGTGAGGTGTTTGCCTGTCTGCTGCTGGATAGCCAACACCGGGTTATCTGCTTTGAGGAGTTATTTAAGGGCACCATTGACAGCGCCACCGTACACCCCCGTGAGGTTGTAAAGCTGGCACTGAGTCATAATGCCGCCGCGATGATTCTGGCCCACAATCACCCCTCTGGAATTGCTGAACCCAGTATGGCCGACCAGCATATTACTCAACGGATTAAAGAGGCGCTGAGTCTGGTGGATATCCGCCTGTTGGATCATATGGTCGTGGGCAGCGGAGTCACCGTCTCTCTGGCAGAAAGAGGGCTGATCTGATGCAGAATAAAATTGTAAGCTTATGTAGCCATTAGCGTTTGTTTTCTGTACAATGCGCGCTCTTCTATCCACCGGTACGGGTTATTGTCTTTGGTTTGGACGCACCGCCTGAGGATATTGAAGCCACCCCATTTTAGCGGGGATCTATGGTTTCAGATCCAATAAGTATCTGATAGAGGCTACATAAACAACGTTAAAAGGTATTTTCCATGTCTCGAGTTTGCATGGTTACAGGCAAGCGTCCTGTAACAGGAAACAATGTTTCCCACGCACTGAACCGCACACGTCGTCGCTTTTTGCCGAACCTGCACTGGCACCGTTTCTGGGTAGAGAGCGAGCAGAAGTTTGTCCGTCTGCGTGTTTCTTCCAAGGGTATGCGTATCATCGATAAGAAAGGTATCGATGTTGTGCTGGCTGAAGTTCGTAAGAACGGCATTAAAGTTTAAGGAGCACGATTATGCGCGATAAAATTAAGATGGTTTCATCTGCAGGTACTGGTCACTTCTACACCACTACTAAGAACAAACGTACTACGCCTGATAAGCTGGAAATGAAGAAATTCGATCCAGTTGTTCGTCAGCACGTTATGTACAAAGAAGCTAAGATTAAGTAATAATCTGAGCTAAGCATAAAAAACCCGGCTGGTCCGGGTTTTTTTGTGTCTGGAGACACCTGAACCGATTCACTCTGAAGCCTGTTGAATATGCCAGAATTACCCGAAGTTGAAACCACCCGCCGGGGTATCGAACCACACATTGAAGGGCGTACGATCACTGCGCTCACCGTGCGTCAGCCGAAATTGCGCTGGCCGGTTCCTGAGCAGTTGTCTGAATGGGTAACAGGGGGGCGCATCCATTCGGTCACCCGCCGGGGTAAATACCTGCTAATCAACCTGCCGGGTGGTTCGGTAATGATCCATCTGGGGATGTCTGGTAGTCTCTATATGGTGTCTTCAGATCAGCCAGCGGGTTATCATGACCATGTCGACCTGGTTCTGGATAGCGGTATGGCGTTGCGGCTGACTGATCCGCGCCGGTTCGGTTCGGTATTGTGGCAGCCCGCAGGGCAGCAGCATCTGTTACTCGAAGCGCTGGGGCCTGAACCGCTGAGCAGCGATTTCACTGCAGAATACCTGCAACAGCGCTGCAGCGGTCGCAAGCAGGCGATCAAGCAGTTTATTATGAATAGCCAGGTTGTGGTGGGGGTGGGTAATATTTACGCAAACGAGGCGTTGTTCAGTGCGGGTATCCACCCCAAACGGGCCGCAGGTAATATCTCTGCTGAGCGACTGAAACGCCTGGTAGAAGAGATCAGGATAGTGCTGGCCCGGGCTATCGAGCAGGGGGGGACCACGCTGAAAGACTTTGTCGGTGGTGATGGTAAACCCGGCTACTTTAAGCAGCAACTGAATGTGTACGGTCGTGGCGGTGAACCTTGTCATCACTGTAAATCAACACTGAAAGAGATCCGTCTGGGTCAGCGATCCACTGTCTATTGTCCGGAGTGTCAACGTTAATGGGAATTCTTGAACCGCTCTTGAAACCAACCCCGACAGGAGGGGAGATCTGCCCCAGCCGGGAGGATTTGCAACGTGCTCTGGGCAGTGGCGCCTATCTGGCTAAGCGTGAAACATTCCATGTCAGCGAGCTGCCTATCCATTGTGAGATCTATGAACACGGAATTGATTCTCCGGTACTGATGTTTCTGCCCGGTATTGGCACCTATGGTGAGCTCTATGCTGAGATGCTCTGGTCACTTTCTCAGCGGGGTTTTAATGTTGTGGCGATTGATCCACCAGGCCATGGATACTCCGGTGGTGAGCGCGGAGTCTATACCGTTGAGTCGGTGCAGGAATCTGTCTCTCTGGTGATTGATGCTCTGGAGCAGCGCTATGATGGCCCCTATTTTATCTATGGTTACTCAATCGGTGCGCTGTTGGCGGTAGCTGCGGCTGAGAATGATGAGCGGATCAGTAAGGTGGTTTGTGGCACGCTGCTGACAACGGAAGTACCCCCTGACCTGTTTCACCTGCTGGGTTGGCAGTGGACCTGGGGGAGTGCGATGCTGTTTCCGGGGATGCGGTTACCGCTGGCCTGGATGGTGGATTATGATCATCTGCTGGCAGGGCATCCGGCAGGGATGTTGATAAATCATGACCCGATGCTGGTGCTGGACTACCCATTCAAAACACTGGCCAGCCTGTTCAGTCACAGAGCGGGGATTATGAAACGTAAATATCCGTTCCAACTGGCTCTGGTCCAGGGGGAACAGGATGAGGTGCTGTCTGTAGGCTATAGTCGTCGGGTAGTCTATGAAGCTGTACAACCGATAGAACTGATTACGGTGCCGGGAGAGGGGCACATGATGCCGCTGACAGCACCGCTTAAACTGGCAAATATTATTGCTGGCTGGCTTAACTCTTAATAATATAAGCATTAAAAATCAATGCTTTATAAATAAAAGCTTCATAAATGAAAGTCTTTGTAAACCAAAGGCCTGAATATCGCCTTTGGCCTGCGATCGCTATGGGTTAACTATGATAAAAAGCTTTGCTATCAAGCGCTTCGCTGGCTGAAAAAACACCCTGACAGCATTATTGTGGGTGCCTGTCAGTTCCTTCCCTCACTTGTCCCTACCTTTCCCTGCAGTCGTTACGGCTGTCACCGAAGCTTAAATAGCCGTTAACCGCTCTGTAATAGTTTTTGGAGGAGAATGTTGCCAAACAGCAAACATTTGGTCCGAAACTATGAACGCACTACAGCAACGCATAGTCGCATTTGATGTGGCACTGTACTATCTCTGTTTTGGTACCTGCAGACTGCCGGTGATGCCGACAATCAGCCGTCTTATCTCAAAACTGGGTGATGGGGGGTTCTACCTTGTATCCGGCCTGCTGGTGGCCTGGTTAGATATTGAAAACGGCATCGATTTCCTGTTAGCCGGACTGTTTGTGTTTGCCATTGAGTTGCCTGTGTATATGTTTCTTAAACAGGCAATCAGGCGCGACCGACCCTGTGATCGCTTTGCCGATGTCATACCTCAGATTACCCCTTCTGATAAGTTTAGTTTGCCGTCCGGGCATGCCGCCGCCGCGTTCGTTTTTGCCTCGCTGTTGAGTTACTACTATCCCGCGTTAATGTTGCCTGCTTACACCCTGGCATCTCTGATCGCACTGGCCAGGGTGTTCCTGGGGGTGCATTACCCCACTGATATTCTGGCTGGCGCTGCATTAGGCCTGACCTCCTCGGTTATCGGGTTAAACCTGATTGATCTGCTCTGATATCTCTTTTTAAATCGTTTCAATATAGTCGGGATCTGCAATGAAAATTCTGTATGGCGTTCAGGCAACGGGTAACGGGCATATCACCCGGGCCAGAGTGATGGCTCCGGCGCTGGCGAAGGAGGGGATCGAGGTCGATTTTCTGTTTAGTGGAAGGTCTCCTGATAAGCTGTTTAATATGGAGCCTTTTGGTGAGTATCAGGTTCGCCGTGGTCTTACCTTCAGTGTTACCGACGGTAAAATTGATCGCTGGCGCAGTCTGACTCAAAACAGTCTTATTCAACTGGTTAAGGATATCCGGGCACTGGACCTTCAAGAGTATGATCTGGTCATCAGTGATTTTGAGCCGGTGACGGCCTGGGCCGCTAAGCTGCAGAAAAAGCCCAGCATCGGTATCGCTCATCAGTACGCTTTCAGTTATCCGTTGCCGGGGCCGGGTATCGGTCGGGTAATGATGCCGATGATCCGTTTTTTCGCACCCGTCCAGCAGGGGATCGGTTTACACTGGCATCACTTTGATGGACCGATACTGCCCCCTTTGATTGAGGCCCAACCCTATCCGATCACCGTGCAACCGGGAATGATTCTGGTCTATCTGCCATTTGAAAACCGCGAGCAGATCAGGCAGTGGTTATCACCATTCAGTGATTATGAGTTTCATGTTTATTGCGATATAGAAAGCCCGGAAAATGAGGAGCATATTTTTTGGCGACCTCTGTCACGAGAGGCATTTCGTCAGGCTCAGGCTTGCTGCGATGGTGTGATTGCGAACTGTGGCTTTGGTCTGGCCAGCGAGGTAATACAGGCGGGGAAAAAGTTGCTGACCAAGCCGCTTGCCGGCCAGCCTGAGCAACTGTCTAACGCCGCTGTGCTGGAACATCTGGGGCTGGCAGAGGTTTTTTCAGAGTTGGAAGAGGAGCAGTTCTATCGCTGGGCGGGGCGGTTATCACCTGACCCGGTCGACTATCCCGATGTAGCGGCGGCTCTGGCCAGGTGGATACTCAACGGTTGTCATCAGAGCGCCGGGATGCTGGCCAGTGAGCTGTGGCAGGATCTGGCGGCCGAACCGGCTGTTGTTTGAGATAGAGTCTCGATAATCGTAGCGGGGAAGCGTTGGCGGGGTTGCTGAGCTGCTCTTCTGGTCTACTGGTATTCTGGTCTAAGGTCTTAGGGTTCAGAGCTAAACGTTATACAAAAAAAGAGAGTGCTCAGTTCCCCTTGAGCACTCTCTTTTATTTTACTGGCCAGATGATCTGTTCCTGATCCGTTGCCCTGGTGAAATCTAATCAGCTTCCTGCTGACATCCCTGTTTCCTTTTCACCTATCTATCATCTACGCCTGATATTTCAGCCGCTTGCCGTGTCCCTCATCCGTGAAGGCTATCGATCCGTCAGAATCAGTATCCTATTTCAGCGGTTAAGGAGCTATAGGAAAAAATCCTATTTTGCGCTGCGATAGCAGGGGGCGATAATGGGGAAGTCTGTGGTATTAAAAGCGGGCAAAAAAAAGAGAGTACTCAGTTCCCCTTAAGTACTCTCTTCATACTGGCATCCCTATTCCCTGCAGTTAATCCATGGCATCCTGCCAGCACTCCATGCTTCCTGATCCGCTTGTCTGGGCCATCCCCTGTTCAGTCCCGAACATTTAATCTTCCTGAAGCACATCATGGGTGAATTACAGTTGAGTGGATATAGGAAAAAGTCCTATTTTTTTATTTGTGCCGGGCAAGGCTTGTCCCATGTCAATTTTCCTGACGAAGATGGACATGTTGAACGCTTGGACATAAACTATACAGATCTTGTCGGGGTGCCCATCGGGCTGAGAGTTGGAGTGAGACTAAACCAACAACCCGCGAACCTGATCCGGTTAATACCGGCGTAGGAAATCGAGATAAACCGAATTACTGCCTTTGTCGTACCCGGTTTAGCTCATTAATGCTGGACTGGTACCGATGTCTGAAAGAAACATTCCAATTGCTTTGACTATCGCTGGTTCTGACAGCGGTGGTGGTGCCGGTATCCAGGCAGATCTGAAAGCCTTTTCCGCCCTGGGGGTGTACGGTGCCTCTGCGATTACCGCGATCACCGCACAGAACACCCGTGAGGTGAGGGCGATCCATCCGGTGCCGTTGCCAGTCCTCTCCGAGCAGATCTGCGCAGTCTTTGATGATCTTAATGTCACTGCGGTTAAAACCGGGATGCTCGGCGATGCTGAGACTGTCGCCTGCGTTGCAGACAGACTGGAGCAATATCGCCCCGCTTATCTGGTTGTTGATCCGGTGATGGTGGCGAAAAGCGGTGATGCGTTATTACTGGATAGCGCAGTCGAATCACTGAAAAAACGGCTGTTCCCTCTGGCATCCCTGATTACCCCGAATCTTCCTGAAGCTGCAACTTTGCTGGGCTGCCCACAACCAGGCACGCCGGCAGAGATGGAAACGATGGTTCAGCAGCTGTTCGCCCTTGGCGCTGGCGCGGTATTGCTCAAAGGTGGGCACCTTGAGGGAACGGATGATGCCGTGGATCTGCTGTTTGATGGTGATCAGCTGTATCGTTTTAGTTCTCCGCGCATAGCAACCCGCAATACCCATGGCACAGGGTGTACTCTGGCATCCGCTATTACCGCCGGGCTGGCGTGCGGGTTAAGTTTGCCAGAGGCGGTACAACAGGCAAAAGATTATATCTCTGCGGCTATATCTGCCGCAGACCGGTTGCAAGTGGGGCATGGCCAGGGGCCAGTGCATCACTTTTATCGATATTGGTAGCCGGCCTCAGCCGGAACCTTATAAGAAAAACTCAAGACGCAGGTAATAATATGACCGATAGTCAAACAGTTCTAAGTCGCAGTGCACAGGTTGATGAAGCCTCTGTTCAACCGTTTCCTAACTCCCGCAAGGTCTATGTCGAGGGTTCCCGTGCCGACATCCGGGTGCCGATGCGTGAAATCTTTCTGGCGGATACCCCTACTGATATGGGCGGCGAGAAGAATGATCCCCTCTATGTGTATGATACATCTGGCCCTTACACCGACCCGGATGCCTGTATTGATGTACGTAAAGGGCTAGAGCCTTTGCGGGCTGGCTGGATTGAAGAGCGTGGTGACACGGTGCAACTTGATGGGCTGAGTTCAGAATATGGTCGTGCCCGTGAACAGGATCTGCGTCTGGATCACCTGCGTTTTGAACTGACCCGCAAGCCACTTAAAGCAAAGCCGGGGAGTAACGTTACTCAGCTTCACTATGCGCGCCAGGGAATTGTTACCCCGGAGATGGAATTTATCGCCATTCGTGAAAACATGAAACTGGCTAAAGCGCGGGCGCAAGGTAATATCGTTGCCCAGCAGCATCCCGGTCATAGCTTTGGCGCTAAACTTCCCGATGAGATCACTCCTGAGTTTGTCCGTCAGGAAGTGGCAGAGGGACGGGCGATTATCCCTGCCAATATTAACCATCCTGAAGTCGAGCCGATGATCATTGGCCGCAACTTCCTGGTGAAAATCAACGGTAATATTGGCAACTCTGCGCTGACCTCTTCCATTGAAGAGGAAGTGGAGAAGATGACCTGGGGTATCCGCTGGGGTTCCGATACGATTATGGATCTGTCCACCGGCAAGAATATTCATGAAACCCGTGAATGGATTCTGCGTAATTCGCCCGTGCCTATCGGCACCGTACCGATCTATCAGGCCCTGGAAAAGGTGAATGGTGTCGCTGAAGACCTGAGCTGGGAAGTGTTCCGGGATACGCTGATTGAACAGGCCGAGCAGGGGGTGGACTACTTTACCATTCATGCTGGCGTGCTGCTGCGCTATGTGCCGATGACCGCTAAGCGGATGACCGGTATTGTCTCCCGCGGTGGTTCTATCATGGCAAAATGGTGTCTGGCACACCATGAGGAAAACTTCCTTTACACTCACTTTGAAGATATTTGCGAGATCTGCAAGGCGTACGATGTGTCTTTCTCTCTGGGGGATGGCCTGCGTCCCGGATCGGTTTACGATGCCAATGATGAAGCGCAGTTCTCTGAGCTGGAAACCCTGGGTGAACTGACTAAGATTGCCTGGAAACACGATGTTCAGGTGATGATCGAAGGTCCGGGGCATGTGCCGATGCATATGATTAAAGAGAACATGGATAAGCAACTGACCGAGTGTCATGAGGCGCCGTTCTATACTCTGGGACCACTGACCACCGATATTGCACCGGGTTATGACCATATTACCTCCGGTATCGGTGCGGCGATGATCGGCTGGTATGGCTGTGCCATGCTCTGCTATGTAACCCCGAAAGAGCATCTTGGGTTGCCCAACAAAGATGATGTTAAGACCGGTATTATCACCTATAAGATCGCTGCCCACGCGGCTGATCTGGCCAAAGGCCATCCGGGTGCACAGATTCGTGATAACGCGATGTCTAAGGCTCGTTTCGAGTTCCGCTGGGAAGATCAGTTTAATATCGGCCTGGACCCGGACACCGCCCGGGCATTCCACGATGAAACCCTGCCGAAGGAGTCTGCTAAAGTGGCTCACTTCTGTTCTATGTGTGGTCCGAAGTTCTGCTCAATGAAGATCTCACAGGAGGTACGTGATCTGGACGAGTCACAGATCGCATCGATGCAGGCAGCTGCCGATAAAGGGATGCAGGAGAAATCTCAGGAGTTTAAAGAGACCGGTGCTGAGATCTACCATAAGGTGTAAGCGCTATAAGGAATAAGCTCCATAAGATATAAGCGCCATAAGATATAAGCTCCATAAGATATAAGCATCGCAGGGTGCAACCCGCGGGGGTCATATCATTAAAAAGCCGCTGACGTCAGCGGCTTTTTTGTATCTGTTGTAAAACCCTCTCAAACAGTCTCAGGTGGTTATCCATATCTTCGCTCAGTGCCTCAGTTAGCAAGCCGCCCAGTTGCCCGGTGGCACCAACCATCATCAGGTTATCGGCCATCTGAAACGCTTCAATGCTAAAGCCATCCCGATCAGTTTGTTCCCCTTCAATACGGTCACTGTAGAGCCGGCCATCCAGGGTGTAGCCCCAGACCGCTTTATTCTGGGCGGTCATATAGCCCATCTCAAAGGCGGTACCCACATCCATACTGGGGCCTCTGAACGGTGTCATATTGGCAATAATGATATGACACTGGTTCATCAGACCAATATTGGCCTGATAGATAGCTATTCCTGCTTCATAGGGCGCTAGCGCTGAAAGGTCTAATTCATTATCCAGAGGAAAGTGGCCGGTAAAGCCATATTGCTGGCAAAGCGCCTTTTTCGCTTCTCCCAACGCCACTGCGTTGGGCCAGAAGACATCGGGGCCCGCCAGATAGATCGATTGCTGCACGGTTATTCTTCCAGCAGGGGGTGGCCTTTCGGCAACTGACGGCTAATCCAAAGAGCCAGCTTGTGCTTCATGTTGGGTTCGCTCTCTTCACCTTTGGCCAGGGGTTGAATCAGCTTATCCAGCACCAGAAGGCGATAGATAGCGGTAATCTTATTGCTGGCACTGTCTGTTGCCTCAAACTGTCCGGCCCCTCGCTTTTCCATATAGACACCACCGATACGGATCGCCTCTTTAACCAGTTCAGCTTCATGCTTCAGCTTTTTCATCGCTCTCTCCAACAGAACTAATCGGGAATTGGTTGCTACTATGGCATAGCTTCCTGAGCGGGGTAAATATATAGGGGAGGGTTTTATCGGGATGGTGTGACCATCCCGATAATGCTAAGCACTTTGAATCAGTGGCTTATCATGCCGTGGGGTTTCTCTGACATCACCTGTTTGAAGGTGGATTGAGAGAAGCAGAGCAGGTCCTGATGATCGCCTGCTTCCATATAGCAGTCGGGTTCATCGGCCAGATGATCATCCCAGATGACCGGTATGTTATAAGCCTGGCCCAGCGCAGGGACAGCGCCCCGGTTGCAATCCCGGAAGAGAATTTTGACATCTCGTTGAGCCGCGGGCGAAAAAATCCGTCCCATCTGGCGGTTAATGGCATGCAGATCGACCCGTCGGTCTGAAGGTACAACTGCCATCATAAAACCTTCATCATCCCTGAGTACGACACCTTTAGCCATTCGCCGGGCAGGGACATGGGCGGCAATGGCGGAGCTGAGAGAGGTTTCCGCATAGGGGTGCCGGATCAGCCGATAGGGGATATCCCCCCGATTAAGGAACTTTTGTAAAGTGGGAGATACAGACATCTATATAACCTCCTGACAGTGTTAACTGCCTGTCCTGAAGTCTGGTGCTTACGGATTATTTAACCCGCTATGGCATATCGAAGGATAGTTCAGAAATAGGTATACTGCGGGATCTCTTTTCAATGACTGCGGCACCATTATGAAATACAGTATTATTCCCGTTACCCCTTTTCAGCAAAACTGCACACTGTTGTGGTGTGAAGAGAGTAAAAAGGCGGCCGTGGTGGACCCCGGCGGTGATATCGCGGTGGTGCTGGCCAGAATCGCTGAACTGGGGCTGGAGCTGGAAAAAATCCTGCTGACTCATGCGCATATTGATCATGCAGGTGGTACCGCGGAGCTGGTAAAGCAGACCGGTGTACCTATTGAGGGGCCACACATCGGGGATCAGTTCTGGATTGATGGTTTGCCTCAACAGAGCCAGATGTTTGGCTTTCCTCAGGTGGAGATCTTCACCCCGGACCGCTGGTTGGAAGAGGGTGACAGGGTCACCGTGGGCAATGAAACGCTAGAGGTGCTTCACTGTCCAGGGCACACCCCGGGTCATGTCGTGTTTTACAGTCCGGAGAGTCAGCTTGCGCAGGTGGGTGATGTCCTGTTTCAGGGCTCAATCGGCCGTACTGACTTTCCAAAAGGTGATCATGCCACACTGATCAGCTCTATTCGCGAAAAGCTGTTTCCGCTGGGGGATAGTGTCGCGTTTATCCCCGGACATGGACCGATGTCGACCTTTGGCCATGAACGCAAGACCAACCCTTTTGTCAGTGATTCCAGGGGTTAAGTTGATTTTTCAGTGGTGGACACACCGCCACTGACGATAAAGGTGGTGACTTTTCCTGCACTGACGTCGAGCGGGATAACCTGCTCTCTGGGGACGATAATCAGGTTGCCGGAGAAGTTGTAAGAGTCGGGCAGATAGACGGCAACATCCTCACTGAGTCCGAAACTGTTGAGATCTTCGCAGGTCAGGAAACCCATTACTTTGATGGTTTTCTCCCTGTTCAGGAAGACCATCACCGGCTTGTCAAAACTTTTCTGGTCACCTAACAGTGCCTGGAACAGATCTTTCAGAGAGTTATATAACAGCTTTACTACTGGGATGCGGTCCATCAGTGAACCGATAATATTCATCAGAAAACGGGTGAGGTAGAGCGACCCTGCAATCCCGGTGAGAATAATGATGATGACTGTCAGCACGATACCCAGCAGGGTTTCGGTCAGGCCGGGTTGTAATCCTGGAATAAAATAGCCGATCAAAGAACCGACCGCTGAAAAAAGTGTTTCATCCAATGCGGTAAAAATGAGAAACACCAGGTAGATAGTCAGCACAAAAGGCAGCAGTATCAATAATCCCTGAAAGAAAAAACGCAACGCAGTTTTCATGAAAATTATTCCTGTTGAACGTCTGTTACTTCAGACTGCTCGGCTATAATTACCCTCATGCATCATGTGATGTCGGAGGTGTTTGATGAATCAGATTGACTATGGTGATTACCGTATTACCGCTCTGGTCAGACATATGGGGCACAACCGCTGGACGCTTGAACCTAAAATTTATCACAGGGATCTTAAAGATACGATTTTTCATAACGCCGGAGAGCTTGAAGCGGTGCCGGAAAATCAGGTCATTGCCGCCTCTGAAGATGAAGCGATTCGTCAATGTTTTGAACTGGGCAAACTAGTCATAGACGCCGACCTTCATTAAGCGATTGGCAGACGAAGTCATTCATCGCGTAACGGAGTTATCGGTCTGTGGGTTGGCGTTGTTGATACTCCCACGACTGCATCTCGGTCAGACGGCTGTATGTTCTGGCAAACTCAAATACCAGACTACCCTCCATATAGAGTTTTTCCAGGGGGACCTCCACACTCAGAAACAGGTTCACTCCCCGGTCATAGAGTTCATCGACCAGGCTGATAAAGCGTCGTGCCGGATCATCCATACTGCCCAGTAATACCTGCCGTTCTCCCGCTTTTACCGCTTCGCTGCCATCTTCTGTACCCCGGGCTTTTATCTGTTCTGTGCTGCGGCTTCCCAGCAGGGGGACCTGGCTGACAAAGATATGGCTGAAGCGGTTCGCCAGTTCGATGTAGTCCATCTGGCTGCGGGCACCCATGCAGATATGTTCAAAGTCAAACCAGACACATTCCGGGCTCACTGCCTTAGCGGGTATGGGCCGTTGCATCACAATCACCTCATCCGCGCGGGGCGGATTGCGACTGATGGAGGTGTAGAGTTTTGTCAGTTGCTGCTCAGCGTCAGTATCGGTATTACTTGAATGAAATATACAGGGGGAGGGAGTCAGGGAGCGTAAACGATGATCCGTTTCTCCAGCCAGGTTAAACACCTGCATCTGCTGGTTGATCATCGCAATAATCGGTCTGACCCGGTCCTCAAATAGTGGATCTTTGCAGAGTTTTTCTGGTGGGCGATTGGAGGTGGTGATCAGGCGAACGCCACGCTTGAGTAACGACCTGAACAGCTTGCCCAGAATCATCGCATCGGCAATATCGTTAAGGAAAAACTCATCAAAACAGATGAGTTGGTATTGGCGGGCCAGTTTTTGGGCGATCAGTTCCAGAGGGTCTGGTTTACCCTGTAGCACAGTCAGTTGCTGGTGGGTCTGTGCCATAAAACGGTGAAAGTGCAGGCGCAGGCAGATCTTATCGGGCAGATGCGCAAACATCAGATCCATCAGAAAGGTTTTGCCACGACCGACAGGGCCCCAGATATAGATGCCTGCTGAATCACCGGCTCGGTGGCGGCCTGATACCAGTGATGTGTAAACAGGATTAAGCGCTTCAACCAATCGCAGCTGAGCTGGGTCATGCTGATAACCATGACTGGCAAGTGCCTGTTGATATATATCGATAAACTCTGTCTGCATCGGCGTCGTTCCTTACTGGTCGTCGCATGATAATGGTTTTCCCAGGGGGATAGATAGGTTAATCTTCCTGCCTCTGATCTTCGGGGGAAATAATGGTAAGCAGTCTACAGTCTCTGGTAAGCGGTTCAATGCCAGATGAGCAACAATGCATCAGTGAAATTCTTGAAGCTGGGGTGGAAAAGCCGCAGGTGCTGTTTTGGCAGTATGACCGGGCGGCGGTCATTATGGGCTGTTCTCAACGGCCCGATGAGGATCAGATGCGCCGTTCCGAAGCGGCAGGTTTCGCCATGATTCGTCGGCGTTCAGGGGGTGGGGCTGTGTTGGCTGGTCCCTGGATGCTAAGTGTCACAGTGTTTATTCCGCCGGATCACCCCGTGGCAAAGCAAAACATTATTGAAATTTTTTCCTGGCTGGAGCAGATCTGGATCGCTGCGCTGAGAGCCTGCAATGTTCCCTGTAAGGGGGTTGATCAGGCGATGATCGACCGGTCCAAAACCATTAGTCAGGAACAGGATCTGAAATGGGCTTGCTATGCCTCGCTGTCCCATGGTGAGGTCGTCAGTGAAGATGGTCGCAAACTGGTTGGGCTGGCGCAAATACGTAAACGTAAAGGCGTGGCGCTGGTCAGCGGGTTACATCTGAGCCCCTGTGACTGGCAGCAGCTCAGTTCAATTGTTGTGGATAAGCCGGAGCAGGGCGGCGCGCTTGAGGCGCTCAACAGTGACGCCCAGAGTTTATCCGGCATCAGTGCTGAAGAGTTGTTGCCGGATCTGATTCAGGCGTTTACAGACCGGATTCCTGATGACTTTTGTCAGGCAACCCGGTGACCGTTGTTTTGACTCGCACTTATTTATGCAGTAGCTGAGCCAGCTCTACCAGTTGTGGATTGAGCGGTTTCCGCTTCTCCATAATATCCAGTAAGGGGGTTGCTGTGATTTTACTGTCGATCATGCCGATCATAACGTCAGTGAATCCCGCCAGCAGGTAAGTGACTGACGCTGCTCCAAGGCAGGACGCCAACACCCGGTCGTGACCTGTTGGTCTGCCGCCCCGTTGTATATGCCCCAGAATACAGACCCCGGGTTTTTCACCCTGGGCTTCCAGTTGATTGGCAAGCCGATAGGTCAGGCCGGGTCTTGGCCCCTCTGCAACTACGATAATACCGCTGCTGCCGTGGCCTTCTGCCCGTTGGCTGGCAAGAGAGAAACATAGCGCCTCAAGCTTAAAATCGATCTCAGGCACAATAATCATCTCTGCCCCGCAGGCCACGCCAACCTGAGAGGCTATATGGCCAGAATTGCGGCCCATCACCTCAACGAGAAAGATCCGTTCATGGGAAATGGCGGTATCACGAATTTTATCAATCGCTTCCAGTGCCGTATTCAGGGCGGTATCAAAGCCGATGGTATCCTCGGTGCCGTAGATATCATTATCAATGGTGCCGGGTAATCCGATCACCGGGATACCGGTTTCATGGGTCAGCAGGTGGGCTCCGGTTAATGAGCCATCTCCACCGATGACGATCAGACCGCCGATATGGTGTTCTTTGAGAATCTCCCCTGCCTGGTGGCGAACCGCCGGATCTTTAAACGCTTCACATCGATCACTTTTAAGAATGGTACCGCCGCGCTGAACAATGTTGGAAACATCACCACTCTTAAGTTCAGTGAAATCGCCGATTATCAGGCCGCTGTAACCCCGGTTTATACCAAATACCCTGATACCCTGGTTCAGTGCTGCCCGGGTAACACTACGAATGGCCGGATTCATGCCGGGTGAATCGCCCCCGCTGGTCATGACGGCAATCGCGTTGATACGGGTGTTTTTCTTCAGGTCGGGAAGACGATACATGGCGTGATTCCGAAAATAATAATACCTTTCAATATTAAGCAGATAACGGAATTAGACAACTGTTTTTCCAAACCTTTTCACCTGGAGAATGGTAACCCGCGGCAATCGCTGCTAAATAATATAGAGATGACAGCGCAAGCAGAGAAATATGAAACAACGTGACGCCGAGTTGATAGCCCTGTTGATACTGGATGGCTTTACTGACTATCGCAAACAGTTCAAAGCGATCACCCTTCAGGCCAGGCCCTGTTTCGAAGCTGCGGACTGGCCTGCCATCCAATGTCTGTCTGTGGAACGAATCGACCTCTATGGTGCTATGGTTGAGCGGGTCAGCAGGCAGATCAGAGCCGCCATCAGGGATAGCGCTGAGAGTGCGCTTTGGGTTGCCGTTAAAGCCAGTTATCTGAGTCTGATAGTCGCCCGCGATGATGCTGATCTGAGTGAAACATTTTATAACTCGGTCTATTGTGCGCTGTTTGGTCACCGGCAAATAACGGATCAGCTGATGTTTATCAGCTCAACAGCTCAGAGACCCTCGCAGCACAGAACCCTCAATACTGGTCAGATCTATCGTCGATATACTCTGAAAAAAGGCCTTATAAACGTCATTAACCAGTTAATGGATGATTATCAGTTTGCCATCCCCTGGGAAAATAAACGCAGGGATATACGAAACCTTCTGCGTTATATCCGGGCTCACGTTGCTGCTGATATCGTTGCGGATGAAAACACCGTAATAGAAGTGATTCAGGCCATTTTTTACCGCAACAAAGGTGCTTACATTGTCGGCCGGGTTCAGTTTAACCATCATTCGCTGCCATTTATTTTGCCCATTCTGAATAATGAGCATGGCGCGGTCTATATTGATACAGCTCTGACAGATGAGAATGATGTATCAATTGTATTCAGCTTTACCCGCACATACTTTCTTGTGGATGTCGATGTGCCGGCAGAATTTATCTGCTTTTTGCATTCACTGATACCGATGAAGTCTATTGCAGAGCTTTATAACTCAATTGGTTTTTATAAGCAGGGTAAAGCTGAGTTTTATCGTGATTTTATGACTCATATGGAGCAGACCTCTGATCAGTTTGAAGTTGCGCCGGGTACTAAAGGGATGGTGATGACGGTATTTACCCTGCCATCGTATCCTGTGGTGTTCAAAATAATCAAAGATCGCTTTGCATCGGCAAAACAGATTACCCGAGAGGGGGTCATCGCTAAGTATCAATTGGTAAAAAGGCATGACAGGGCCGGTAGAATGGCGGATACACAGGAGTTTGTGAATCTGACACTCCCCAGAAAGCGGTTTTCAGATACCCTGTTAGCAGAGTTGAAACAGGTTGCCGCGGCATCGGTTGATATCGATGCTGATGAAGTGGTGATCAAACATCTGTGGACCGAACGCAGGATGATCCCGCTGAATATTTATCTTGATGAGATGTTGCGACAGGATAATGAACAAGCCGTGTTTCTGGCAATTAATGAGTTTGGTAAGTGTGTTAAAGAGCTGGCCGCGGCGAATATTTTTGCCGGTGATATGTTGTTTAAAAACTTCGGCGTTACCCGTCATGGGCGAGTGGTATTTTATGATTATGATGAGATCAGTTATCTGACCGAGTGTAATTTTCGCGCCATTCCCGAACCGCTTTATCCGGAACAGGAGCTGGCAGCCGAACCCTGGTATTCGGTTGCGGCAAATGATGTTTTCCCCGAGGAGTTTTCCTTATTAACGGCGTGTGATCACCGGGTGCGGAGGTTGTTTGACCAACTTCATGGAGATTTGTTAGATCCTCAATGGTGGGTGAATATGCAGACTCAGGTAAGAGGGGGGGCGATCATTGATCTGTTTCCATACAGAAAGTTGTGCCGCTTTGACAGGAAAACGCTTATATAAGTTGTTGTTCCAGCATGGTTGTAGTCTCTGTACGCGCTGTAATATGATGTCGTGCAAATATTGTTATAATCGGCAGCTTGTGCGGTTTCTTATCTAAGTTCAAAGGAGTGGAATATGGCTTTTCGCAACACAATAACCTCCCTGATTATCGCTCTGGGGGCGTGCGTGGCATCTGTAGGAGCGTTCGCAGGCGATCCTGTTCCGGTGAAAGAGGTCATTACCATTGGTACAGGTGGTGTTACCGGGGTGTATTACCCGACAGGCGGGGCTATTTGCCGTCTGGTGAACAAAAGCCGTTCAGAGCATGGTATTCGCTGTTCAACGGAAAGCACAGCGGGTTCCGGTGCCAACCTGGAGCTGTTAGCCAACCGCGATATTAACTTTGGTATAGCCCAGTCAGACTCACTCTATCAGGCTTATACTGGCAGTGATAAATTTGCTAAAGCTGGACCAGATAAGGACCTGAGAGTTGTATTTTCTCTCCACTCTGAACCCTTTACCGTGGTCGCCCGTGCCGACAGTGGTATCAAAACGATTGCTGATATAAAGGGCAAAAAAGTTAACATGGGGGTGCCTGGTACCGGGCAGCGCGGTACGCTGGAAGCGCTGATGAAAGCCCTGGGCTGGACAAAAGCGGATTTTGCCCTCGCCGCTGAACTGAATGCATCAGAGCAGGCCAGTGCACTCTGCGCAGGCGATATTGATGTCATGATCTATATGATTGGTCATCCCAGTGGCGCGATTAAAGAAGCGACAACCTCCTGTGATAGTGTGTTGGTTGATGTAACGGGGCCCGCTGTTGATAAGCTGGTTGCTGATAACAGTTATTATCAGCATGCGACAATACCTGGCGGACTCTACCGTGGTAATGATCAGGAAACGAAGAGTTTTGGCGTTGAGAGTATCCTGGTCTCGTCAGTCGATACCTCAGAAGAGGTGGTGCATCAGGTGGTGAAAGAGGTGTTCGAAAATTTTGATATTTTCCGTAAACTCCATCCCGCTTTTGCGAACTTGAAAAAAGAGAAGATGCTTCAGACGACAGGCGACATACCTTTTCATCAAGGCACGATAAAATATTTGCAAGAAACAGGCATGATCAAATAGATCATCAGACCGCCGCTTCGCGGCTAGCTAGACGCTTCGCTTGATTAGCTGTTAGACGCGACTTCGTCGCTTGCTAGTGGCGAGGACGGAAACTGCGTTTCCTGCTGGAAAAAGCAAAGACAAAACATAAAAACCGCCGCGAGGCGGTTTTATGTTTTGTAGGAGCCCCTTCCAGGGGCGATGGGGTATCTGATAGTGTTGGCGAATTGATTCACCGCTGGAAGCAGCTCCTGCATCCGCTCTCCTAGCTACTAGCAAGCGAAGCGTCTAGCAGCGGCGCAGCCGCGTTCTAGCCACGTCTTGCTTCAAAAGATGATGTTTTTAATCATTTCTTAACTTTTTCCTGCTCCCCCTGTTGACTCCTCTGCCCCAGAATGTAGAATGCGCTTCCTCGCTTGAGACAGCCACCGGAAACGGTCTCTGAAACAGGTGAGGCTGTTGAGTTTAACGCCTTGATAAATCAGTGTTTACACGGTTTTTCAGGTGGCGATAAACAAAACAGGAAGTGGATCAGGCGGTTTGAAAATTTAGTTAAAATTCTCAAACAAAATGGTTGACTTCATCAGGGTGTTGAGTAGAATACGCACCTCGCTTGAGACGACTCACTGGCAACGGTTGAGAGTTGATAGCAACGCTCTTTAACAGATAGATCAGATAATTCGTGTGGGCGCTTGTTGAGATGAAGCACAAAAGCTTTATCAAAGTAAGCGACACCAAGTAAATTCATTTAAGTGTATTTGCAAGTTGTTTAATACTTTGAGCTAGATTTACCGAATGTCTTTTTCCGACATTCTTGATTTAAACTGAAGAGTTTGATCATGGCTCAGATTGAACGCTGGCGGCAGGCTTAACACATGCAAGTCGAGCGGTAACAGAGAGTAGCTTGCTACTTTGCTGACGAGCGGCGGACGGGTGAGTAACGCGTAGAAATCTGCCTGGTAGTGGGGGATAGCCCAGAGAAATTTGGATTAATACCGCATACGCCCTACGGGGGAAAGCAGGGGACCTTCGGGCCTTGCGCTATCAGATGAGTCTGCGTCGGATTAGCTTGTTGGTGAGGTAATGGCTCACCAAGGCGACGATCCGTAGCTGGTCTGAGAGGATGATCAGCCACACTGGGACTGAGACACGGCCCAGACTCCTACGGGAGGCAGCAGTGGGGAATATTGCACAATGGGCGAAAGCCTGATGCAGCCATGCCGCGTGTGTGAAGAAGGCCTTAGGGTTGTAAAGCACTTTCAGCAGTGAGGAAAGGTTGTAGCTTAATACGCTATAGCTGTGACGTTAACTGCAGAAGAAGGACCGGCTAACTCCGTGCCAGCAGCCGCGGTAATACGGAGGGTCCGAGCGTTAATCGGAATTACTGGGCGTAAAGCGCGCGTAGGCGGTTTGTTAAGTCAGATGTGAAAGCCCCGGGCTCAACCTGGGAACTGCACCTGATACTGGCAAACTAGAGTACAGAAGAGGGTGGTGGAATTTCCTGTGTAGCGGTGAAATGCGTAGATATAGGAAGGAACATCAGTGGCGAAGGCGACCACCTGGTCTGATACTGACGCTGAGGTGCGAAAGCGTGGGGAGCAAACAGGATTAGATACCCTGGTAGTCCACGCCGTAAACGATGTCTACTAGCCGTTGGGACACTTGATGTCTTAGTGGCGCAGCTAACGCACTAAGTAGACCGCCTGGGGAGTACGGCCGCAAGGTTAAAACTCAAATGAATTGACGGGGGCCCGCACAAGCGGTGGAGCATGTGGTTTAATTCGACGCAACGCGAAGAACCTTACCTACTCTTGAAATCCAGAGAATTCGCTAGAGATAGCTTAGTGCCTTCGGGAACTCTGTGACAGGTGCTGCATGGCTGTCGTCAGCTCGTGTTGTGAAATGTTGGGTTAAGTCCCGTAACGAGCGCAACCCTTGTCCTTATTTGCCAGCACGTAATGGTGGGAACTCTAAGGAGACTGCCGGTGACAAACCGGAGGAAGGTGGGGACGACGTCAAGTCATCATGGCCCTTACGAGTAGGGCTACACACGTGCTACAATGGCCGGTACAGAGGGCCGCAAACCTGCGAGGGGGAGCAAATCTCAGAAAACCGGTCGTAGTCCGGATTGGAGTCTGCAACTCGACTCCATGAAGTCGGAATCGCTAGTAATCGCGAATCAGAATGTCGCGGTGAATACGTTCCCGGGCCTTGTACACACCGCCCGTCACACCATGGGAGTGGATTGCACCAGAAGTAGCTAGCTTAACCTTCGGGAGGGCGGTTACCACGGTGTGGTTCATGACTGGGGTGAAGTCGTAACAAGGTAGCCCTAGGGGAACCTGGGGCTGGATCACCTCCTTAAACGATAGCGGATTCTTAGCAAGCGTTCACACGAATTATCTGATCACTGATAGAGAGAGCACATTGGTTCTGACCGATTGAAGGCTTGTAGCTCAGCTGGTTAGAGCGCACCCCTGATAAGGGTGAGGTCGGTGGTTCAAGTCCACTCAGGCCTACCACTTTCCCTGGCAATAGCTTGAGTAGGTGGTTAGTTAGAACTGAAGATAGTAGCTCAGCTGGTTAGAGCGCACCCCACTCTTGGTTTAAAAGAAGGGGGTGAGGTCGGTGGTTCAAGTCCACTCAGGCCTACCAATTTCTCACAATGCTGCGTTAAGTTCATCGTCGTTTATGTACCATAAACGTCCTCAGAACTTGCCTTGCCTTGTAAGAAATATTCTTATCCGGGCTTATGGCTCAGCTGGTTAGAGCGCACCCCACTCTTGGTTTAAAAGAAGGGGGTGAGGTCGGTAGTTCAAGTTCACTCAGAACGCGCCTGGCCTTGTAAGAAATAGTCTTATCCGGGGCTATAACTCGGCTACTGAATTATCTGATTGCTCGTCTGAAAGTCTTAAAACATACACATCACCTTGATGTTTATCTTTTAAAGCTTTTAGCTTTATCCGCTCTTTAACAATTGAATCCTGTAACAAAACGAGAAATATGTACAAGCGCTAATCCGGCGTAAATGTATCGTTACTTCAGCGTCATCTTTGATGGCAATGAAGTTTTATCAGTGACTTTGACAGACCCTTTTGGGTTATATGGTCAAGTGACTAAGCGTGCACGGTGGATGCCTTGGCAGTCAGAGGCGATGAAGGACGTGGTAACCTGCGATAAGGTTCGGTGAGTCGGTAAACAGACTTTGACCCGGACATTTCCGAATGGGGAAACCCACCCAGCATAAGCTGGGTATCTCTTAGTTGAATACATAGACTTTGAGAGGCGAACCCGGGGAACTGAAACATCTAAGTACCCGGAGGAAAAGAAATCAACCGAGATTCCCCTAGTAGCGGCGAGCGAACGGGGACCAGCCCTTAAGCTACTTTAACGTTAGCAGAACACTCTGGAAAGTGTGGCCATAGTGGGTGAAAGCCCCGTATGCGAAAGCGTTTTAGTAGTGAAATCGAGTAGGACGGGACACGTGTTATCCTGTCTGAATATGGGGGGACCATCCTCCAAGGCTAAATACTCCTGACTGACCGATAGTGAACCAGTACCGTGAGGGAAAGGCGAAAAGAACCCCTGTGAGGGGAGTGAAATAGAACCTGAAACCGTGTACGTACAAGCAGTGGGAGCGGTCCTTGAGACCGTGACTGCGTACCTTTTGTATAATGGGTCAGCGACTTAATTTTAGTAGCAAGGTTAACCGTCTAGGGGAGCCGTAGGGAAACCGAGTCTTAATAGGGCGTGCAGTTGCTAGGATTAGACCCGAAACCGGGCGATCTATCCATGGGCAGGTTGAAGGTTGAGTAACATCAACTGGAGGACCGAACCGACTACCGTTGAAAAGTTAGCGGATGACCTGTGGATCGGAGTGAAAGGCTAATCAAGCCCGGAGATAGCTGGTTCTCCTCGAAAGCTATTTAGGTAGCGCCTCGTGTCTCACCATTGGGGGTAGAGCACTGTTTCGGCTAGGGGGTCATCCCGACTTACCAACCCGATGCAAACTCCGAATACCAATGAGTGCAATCACGGGAGACACACGGCGGGTGCTAACGTCCGTCGTGAAAAGGGAAACAACCCAGACCGTCAGCTAAGGTCCCAAAGTTATGGTTAAGTGGGAAACGATGTGGGAAGGCTTAGACAGCTAGGAGGTTGGCTTAGAAGCAGCCACCCTTTAAAGAAAGCGTAATAGCTCACTAGTCGAGTCGGCCTGCGCGGAAGATATAACGGGGCTCAAACCATACACCGAAGCTACGGACGCTGTTTACAGCGTGGTAGAGGAGCGTTCTGTAAGCCGTTGAAGGGAAAGCTGTAAGGCATCCTGGAGGTATCAGAAGTGCGAATGCTGACATGAGTAACGATAAGGGGAGTGAAAAACTTCCCCGCCGGAAGACCAAGGGTTCCTATCCAATGTTAATCAGGGTAGGGTGAGTCGACCCCTAAGGCGAGGCTGAAGAGCGTAGTCGATGGGAAACAGGTTAATATTCCTGTACTTCTTGTTATTGCGATGGAGTGACGGAGAAGGCTAGGCCAGCACGGCGTTGGTTGTCCGTGTTTAAGGTTGTAGGCTGGGAACTTAGGCAAATCCGGGTTCCTAAGGCCGAGAATTGATGACGAGTCCTCTTTTGGACGAAGTGGTTGATGCCATGCTTCCAGGAAAAACTTCTAAGCTTCAGATAACAAGAAATCGTACCCCAAACCGACACAGGTGGTCAGGTAGAGAATACCAAGGCGCTTGAGAGAACTCGGGTGAAGGAACTAGGCAAAATGGTACCGTAACTTCGGGAGAAGGTACGCCGGTGCTGGTGATGGGACTTGCTCCCTAAGCTGGCGCTGGTCGAAGATACTAGGTGGCTGCGACTGTTTATTAAAAACACAGCACTCTGCAAACACGAAAGTGGACGTATAGGGTGTGACGCCTGCCCGGTGCTTGAAGGTTAATTGATGGGGTTAGCTTCGGCGAAGCTCTTGATCGAAGCCCAAGTAAACGGCGGCCGTAACTATAACGGTCCTAAGGTAGCGAAATTCCTTGTCGGGTAAGTTCCGACCTGCACGAATGGCGTAACGATGGCCACACTGTCTCCACCCGAGACTCAGTGAAATTGAAATTGCGGTTAAGATGCCGTATATCCGCGGCTAGACGGAAAGACCCCGTGAACCTTTACTATAGCTTCGCAGTGGACTTTGATATTACTTGTGTAGGATAGCTGGGAGGCTTTGAAACGTGGACGCCAGTTCATGTGGAGCCAATCTTGAAATACCAGCCTGGTACTATTGAGGTTCTAACTCAGGTCCCTGATCGGGATCGAGGACATTGTGTGGTGGGTAGTTTGACTGGGGCGGTCTCCTCCCAAAGAGTAACGGAGGAGTACGAAGGTGCGCTCAGCATGGTCGGAAATCATGCAACGAGTATAAAGGCATAAGCGCGCTTGACTGCGAGACAGACACGTCGAGCAGGTACGAAAGTAGGTCTTAGTGATCCGGTGGTTCTGTATGGAAGGGCCATCGCTCAACGGATAAAAGGTACTCCGGGGATAACAGGCTGATACCGCCCAAGAGTTCACATCGACGGCGGTGTTTGGCACCTCGATGTCGGCTCATCACATCCTGGGGCTGAAGCCGGTCCCAAGGGTATGGCTGTTCGCCATTTAAAGTGGTACGCGAGCTGGGTTTAGAACGTCGTGAGACAGTTCGGTCCCTATCTGCCGTGGACGTTTGAGATTTGAGAAGAGTTGCTCCTAGTACGAGAGGACCGGAGTGAACGAACCTCTGGTGTTCGGGTTGTCATGCCAATGGCATTGCCCGGTAGCTATGTTCGGACAGGATAACCGCTGAAAGCATCTAAGCGGGAAGCCCCCTTCAAGATGAGATCTCACTGGGGCCTTGAGCCCCCTGAAGAGCCGTTCAAGACCAGGACGTTGATAGGCTGGGTGTGTAAGCGTTGTGAGGCGTTGAGCTAACCAGTACTAATTGCTCGTGAGGCTTGACCATATAACGCCAAAAGCGTTTGGGTCAGCTGATAGAAAAAGATACATTGCGGCTGAATAAAACAGCCACGGATTAGAGTTTGTGCATACTCTTCTCGACTAAAGAGTTACAGGATTCGAATGACGCTTTGAGCATAGGTTAACACTGATGTTCAAATCGTTAGAGCAACCAGTTTTGCTTGGCGACAATAGCGAGATGGAACCACCCGATCCCTTCCCGAACTCGGAAGTGAAACGTCTTAGCGCCGATGGTAGTGTGGAGCTTCTCCATGCGAGAGTAGGTCATCGCCAAGCACCTAATTACGAAACAGCCCCGATCATGAAAATGATCGGGGCTTTTTTCGTTTAGACGCCGCTACGCGGCTCGCTAGAACGGCGCTGCGCGCCTGCTAGTGGTTAGAATAAGCGTAAGAGCAAGAGCAAGAGCAAAAGCAAAAGCCTTCTTATCAGGGAGCATAGGCAATCTTCACAGAAAGGATATTCCGTTCCCTGAAGAAGCTAAGGCCCTGTAGCGAGCGACGCTAGCATGCCCTCTGGGTACCCGTCGCGATGAAAACCTGCGTCGCTTGTTAGTACGGCGCTGCGCGCCTGCTAGTGGTTAGAATAAGCGTAAGATCAAGAGCAAAAGCCTTCTTAGCTGGGAGCATAGGCAATCTTCACAGAAAGGATTTTTGTAAGCAGGTTAGGGCATGCCAGCGTCCTCCTATGCTCTCTGAAGAAGCTAAGGCCTGTAGCGAGCGACGTCCCGTCGCGATAGCTTTTTCTAGCAGGAATCCGATCTAGCGAGTGGCACAGCCACGTCTAGCGACTGTTTAACATCGGGTTAGTGCTCTTGTAACCGTGCGGTCATTTTGGGTCTATAGGCTCTTCGGGTCATTTAATTAACTCTGGAGACTGAATATGCCCGCTCGCTGTTTTACTAAAACGCTATTAGCGATCTCGATCGCTGCTATTGCAACAACTTCTCAGGCTAACTCATTCAACCGAATTTCCAGCTTTGGCGCTATCCATAACCTGCCAGAAGGTACTCCTCAGAGTCAGGAAACGTCTCCGGAGATTATTGCGGCGAGCGAAGATGGTAATACGCTGGTCTATTCTGATAGCCCTTTTGGGACACTGGGGTTTGTTGATATCACCGATGCTGCAAAGCCTGTTGCAGGCGGCAGTTTCAAACTGGATGGGGAGCCAACCTCGGTCGCTATTTCCGGCCAGACCGTGTTTGCTGCTGTGAATACATCTGAAAGTTATACCAAGCCTTCAGGATATCTGCTGGCACTGGGCTTACAAGCCCGTGAGGAGCAGGCCCGCTGTGATCTGGGAGGTCAGCCAGACTCGGTTGCCGTATCCAAAGATGGTCGTTATGTTGCGGTGGCGATTGAGAATGAGCGTGATGAAGATCTGAATGATGGTGCCCTGCCACAATTTCCTGCTGGTTGGGTATCAATAATACCGGTCAAAAAAGGGCTGCCTGAATGCGATAAGCTGACTAAGGTTGATATGACCGGTTTGGCAGAGATAGGTGCTATCGATCCGGAACCTGAGTTTCTGGACTTTAACAGCCACAACGAGATTGTTGTTACTCTGCAGGAAAATAACCACCTGGTAGTTATTGACGCAGCCAGCGGTAAAATTCTGAATCACTTCACCGCCGGCAGTGTTGAATTGCAGGGCATCGATATTGAGAAAGACAAGAAGCTTGATTTCAGCGGTACTCAGACCCGTCTGCGTGAACCTGACTCTGTTAAGTGGCTGGATGATAACCGCTTCGTTATTGCCAATGAGGGGGATATGAATGGTGGTGCACGTGGGTTCACTATCTTCCATAAAGATGGACGAGTGTTGTTTGAATCAGGCTCATCATTTGAACAGCAGGTTGTATTAGCCGGACATTATCCTGAAAAACGCTCCGGTAAAAAAGGCAGTGAACCGGAAGGAGTGGCTATCGGTAAATTCGGCGATGAAACCTATATCTTTATCCTGTCTGAGCGCGCTTCTGTGATCGGTGTTTACCGTGATACCGGTGCTGCTCCGGAGTTTGTTCAGTTACTGCCATCCGGTATCGCGCCTGAGTCTGCTGTCGTTATTCCGCAGCGTAACTTGTTGGTGAGTGCGAATGAGAAAGATCTGATTGAGGATAAAGGTCCCCGTGCACATGTGATGTTGTATCGCTTTGCAGATGAGCCTGTAGCATATCCTCAAATCATATCTACCCGTACCAGCAACGGTTTGCCTATTGGCTGGGGTGCATTGTCTGGCCTCACAGCGGATTCTACAAAGCCGGGTATATTGTATGCGGTGAACGATAGTTTCTACGCCAACCAGCCTTCAATCTTCAGCATCGATGCCAACCAGACGCCCGCAAAAATCACTGCTGCTATGCCGGTACTCCGGGATGGTAAAACAGCTAAGAAGCTTGATCTGGAAGGCATTGCTGTGGACGGTGATGGCGGCTTCTGGCTGGCATCGGAAGGTAAAACATCGAAAGGTGTTCCCCATGCTATTCATCATGCAAATAGCCAGGGTGAGATTGATCGTACAATCGATTTCCCTGCGGAGCTGTTAAAGCATGAGGTTAAGTTTGGTGCTGAAGGGATCACCATGATCGGCGATACCCTGTGGATTGCAATACAGCGGCCATGGAAAGATGATCCTGCGGATCAGGTTAAGCTGTTAGCTTATAACCTCAAGACAAATAGCTGGGGGGCTGTGCGTTATCCGCTCGAACATGTGTCCAGCGGTTGGGTTGGTTTGTCTGAAATCGTTAGCTATGGCGATAAGGTTTACATTATCGAGCGGGATAATCAGTTGGGAGAGTCTGCGGCAGTGAAGCGTCTGTACAGCGTTTCTCTCGATCAGCTAAAACCTGCAGCCATTGGCAGTGAGCTGCCGGTCGTTAATAAGACGCTGGTTCATGATTTTCTGCCTGATCTTAAGTCTCTGAATGGCTATGTTCAGGATAAGATCGAAGGGTTTACGATTGATGCTGCAGGTAAGGGCTTTGCTGTGACCGACAACGATGGCGTGGATGATAGCTCTGGTGAAACTCTGTTTTTCAGTCTGGGTAAGATGTGAATAATCAATTAACTCAGAATATATAGAAGGGGGCGATCATTGATCGCCCCCTTTTTTTTATCTGGAATCTGATTTGTCGCTATATTTACAAGGTTATTATTAACATAAATATAACCAGCTTTTAATAATAGTTACTTAATTAAAAAGATTCTTAATTATTAACTTAATAATATTTTATTTTAATAGGCGAGTAACTTTTCTGTAATAGTTGCTCACTATTATCGCAGCCAATGAATTTTTGCTTAGAGATATAAGGCAGTGGCAATGCGATTTAGTTCAAATATATTTTTTTCAGTTTTACTTTTTGCTTCTACGTCCGTTATGGCAAACGTTGAACTATCAGCAGGCAGTGGTATCTCTATCATTGCTGTGAATGGGGTTGAAGTAGAAAGTGATTCTCTCATTGGAAATAATGTATCCGCCACACTAGCCAACGGTATTAGCCAGATTCTGGTTAACTACTCGGCAGAAATAGAGTCATCAGGCGATCTGGAAATAGAAACAACTAATCCTCATGTTATTGTTTTTAATGCTAAAGATACGCACGTTCAACTTTCCGCTCCAGAGATTACCCGGTTGTCAGACTTCGATGAGTTTGACAAAGGCCAACAGTGGAAACTGGCTGATAGCTCTGGTCATGTTATCAGTTATCAGTCTAAACCTCTTATTAAGGAGGGGTTTCAACTTAGCCGTGATTATGCATCTGAGCTTCAGCGTTTTAACCAGTCAGGTGATGCGCTTTCGATCAATAGCTTCGCATCGATTAACCGATCTTCCATCAGGTCACCAATAAATAATACAGCTTCGGGTGTCCGCATAAATACATTATCAAATAAATCTGTTGATAACTCTGGGCCTGTAAATCTTCCTGAGGAGCTGCTTCAGTATTGGTATTTGAAAGCTGACGCTGATACCCGGGAAAGATTTAAATCCTGGATCAGTAATAAATAATTTTGTTTTGGATCTTTACCTTATGTCGATGAGGTGGCAGGGATTGCCTTTTTAATAATTTTACTTAACTCAATTTTATCTTTTCTTAACTGGAGAAAGAAATGAAAAAGCTTATCCTGGCCGCTGCTATCGCCGCGACTACTGCTGGTTCTGCAAGCGCTGCGACTATTTATGAAGGTAAGGGACTTACTTATAAACTGAAGGGTGATTTTCAGATTCAACTGCGTAAAGACGTGGGTACAGATCAGAAGCTGGATGTTGAATTCGATGATCTTGAGTTGAAAAACTCTGTTATATACGATCTGGGCAACGACATGAAAGCGTTCGGTCAACTGGACTTCGGGTATAAGAATGCTGCGGAAGGCAAAACTGATAGCAGCCACCTCGAAGAAGCCTATGTTGGTATGCAGTACGGTAACGTATCTGTATCTATTGGTCAGCAAAACTTTGCCGTAGATAGTTTCGGTGTTGACGAACAGCTTGAAGATACTCTTAAAGAAGATCAGTTTGATGCTACAAAAACTTCAGGAAATGATGTTGTTCGTGTAGATGTCAACATGGATAACTTTACACTGATTTTAACCACTGAACTTGAAGCTGGAAGCGAGAAGAGTGCTGACGGAAAAGGGGTTGATATTTTCATGTCTACATCTGTAGCGGGTGTTGAGCTGGGTGCTGCTTACCAAAATTTTGATGAAGATCCTTCAGTTTCCGGTGATGTTGATGTCTGGGGTGTAAGCGCTAAGTACGATGCAGGCTTTGCTGAGTTCGGCGTAGATTACAGTAAAGCTGATGATGGTGCTGTTGAGACTGATCAGTACAACCTGATGACGATTGTGCCTGTTGCTAAGACAACTGACCTGGGCCTGGGTTGGACTAAGATTGAAGAAGATGGCTCGAATGATGTGTCAGAATGGTACGCTAACGTTGTTTACAAATTCCCAACTCAGAAGAACGTTTCTGTCTTTGCAGAGATCGCTGATACTGATAAAGATGGCGTGAAGATGGGCTATCTGACAGGCATGCGCGTTAAGTTCTAATCAGAACTTTTGTGAAAAACAAAGTTCATTCTTAGTTCACCCCTTCGAGCTTTGAATGACCATTTTTCAGGCCGGTTTTCGAACCGGCCTTTTTTTGTTAAAAAACCGTGCATGGAAGTCTGTGTTTATCTGAGGCTGGGATGAGTAGAGGGTAAATTTTACCGCAGAACCCAAAGGACATACTAAGGGCACAGAGCTCACTGAGAAGAACTTTTATTTTCCTCTGTGCTCTCTGTGTCCTCTGTGGTGTAACCTGATCTTTGACTAGACGGATAAGCGAAGCGATCGAACACCAGCGCCTAGCCAGCTGATTTTTCTTTCAGGTAATCATGGCACTCCTGCCAGTTACCCCGGTAAACAATCCGGTCAGATTTCAGGCTCAACTGGTATTCATACATCGGGTCGTAATACCAGTTAAGCAGGGGGAACAGCCAGTTCAGATGGGCGTCATATCCCGCGCCAGCCTGGTGTAGCCTGATCGCTTTCAGCATCTCTTCCCGCAGGATCTGCCAGCGCTCATTGCCCAGCCTTCTGCGGATTTTATCCAGTCCGCTGAGTAGATACTCTTCGCAAAGTACCTGTCCCTGCTCCTCTCCGTGGACGTGGATGTAGTCAGCGACCATATCGATGACATACTCTTTCAGCAACCTCTGCAGCCGAATATCCAGGGGGTCTTCGATGACGGCAACAGGGGCGCTAAGCATTTTCTGGTAGAGGGGAACAGGGAGATCAACACTGCCGATATGCCGCCCTTCATCTTCAAATACCAGCTGCTGGTAGCCCGCATGCTGCTTTTTCAGCATCTGGATAGCGGTGATATTCTCAAAGTTGATCTGAGTGTTCTGAGGCTTAACATAGGCGCCAAAGCTGGAGCCCCGGTGATGAGCCGCCCCTTCGAGATCTACCGCATTAGCCAGGGTGTTGACCATCAGGGTTTTGGCCGAACCGGTTTTACCGCCGACGATATGGAAAGGCAGAGTCTCAGAAAGTTCGTTGATAACATCGAGCAGAGCGTTTCTCAGCGCTTTATAACCGCCCCGTACCAGTGGGTAATCGATGCCCGCATCTTTAAGCCATTGCTGAGTCGTTTGCGAACGCAGGCCACCGCGAAAACAGTAGATGTAGCCCTGAGGGTTATTGCGGCAAAACTCGATCCAGCGTGCCATTCGCCTCTCTTTAATCTCCCCGCTGACTAACTGATGTCCCAGTTTTATCGCGGCTTGCTGGCCATGCTGTTTATAGCAGGTACCGACCTGTGCTCTTTCATCATCACTCATCAGCGGCAGACTGATTGCGCTGGGGAATGCTCCCTGATTAAATTCAACCGGTGCCCGAAGATCGACCATGGGGGTATCGTTAAGAAAGAGTTCGCGGTAGTTATCGGTATCTTCGCGCATAAGGTCTCTTATGTTAGTGTCTTATGTTAGGTGTTAGTTGTCTTGTATTAGCGGTCTCATGTTATCAACCTGAGACGATTTAATTTATCTGCAGATATGCTGCAACTGGCGGTCATGCCAGCGGCTGAGCAGGAGCAGGGCACAACAGGCGCCAATCAGGGCCAGAAACATATCTGACTGGGTGTCCCAGATATAACCCTGAGTGCCCAGAAATGCTTCAGCAGATTCGCCGGTTAACTCGGCAACCCACCATTCAATCAGTTCATAGAGTGCACTGAAAGCGAGGCAGAAACTGATAACAAACAGGTTCAGCCATTTACGTCCATTCACCGCATTCGCGCGAATCATAATCTCTCTGGCGATAATAGCGGGAATAAACCCCTGTGCCAGGTGACCCACCTTGTCATAGTTGTTACGTTGCCAGCCGAACAGTTCAGAGATCTGGTCGAATAGTGGCACTTCAGCATAGGTGTAGTGTCCGCCGACCATCAGTATGATGCAGTGAATCAGAATCAGCACATAGAGCAAAGGTGTCAATGGATGTTTTTTCCAGGTGAGCGCTAACACAACCGCGCCGATCAACGCCGGTACAACTTCAAGAAACCAGGTGAACTGATCCTTGGGGTTGATGGCCGACCAGAGCAGCGCCGCGGTAAAGGTTATGATCCAGAGTAATCGCATCAGCGCAGTATAAGCGATTTGATAAACCTTAAATAGCGTTTGGTTTTTTCGGGATGTTGATCGTAGCAACAGACAGCTTTCTGTCGGTCAGATCTTTTTCTGGTTCGGGCAATACATCGAGGCTGGGCCATACACCGGAGGAAAGTGCTCTCATATAGCCGTTGTTCAGTCCGGCTTGTTCCATCCTTAGGGCGGCTTCAGTATGGTCGTATTGAAGCCGATGCCAACTGCAAGTCAGCTGTGTTTCTGTTGGCGTAATGATCATATACCAGGTGTCAGACGTGCCATCATTCGCAGGCATACCGATCACACCGGCATTCAACCAGTAGCCGCTATCGGTTTCCTGACCAAAGGGGATACCGCAGTGACCGGCGATAATAATCTCACTGCCGGATTGCTGTAGTTGTTGCTGCATCTCGTCAATAGGGGCTGAGGCAAAGATAAACTGATTATTGCTATCAACACCCCCATGAATAACGGTGAATGCAAGCTGGCAGTAGTTAAAACAGATCCGGTTGGGCAGTTGTCGCATCCAGGCTTTATTGGCTTCGCTAACCCGGGGCAGGGTGTAGTTATACCACTGGGCAGACAGCAGATCGCATGAGCTGCCTTCAGTGAAACCGCAGCCACAATCTTCAGCACCATTTCCGACCGACTCTTCACAATTACCGGCAACCACGGCTACGCCCCATTCCCGGATCAGATCAACCGTCTGGTCCGGTTCAGCGCAATAGGCCACCAGATCACCGGTACAGAGGATATTGTGCGCCGCTATCCCGAGCTTATCAGCCACCTGTCTGACTGCCCGGGTGGCCTGAAGATTACTATAAGGCCCGCCAAAGATTAAAAGCGGGCTTGAGTCGTTGGGTTTGATAGGTGTCATACAACTGTTTCTGGCAGAGTTGTGGGTTGCTGCTTGCTGATCATCCCTGCCCAGAACAGCAGGCAGCCGCCAGCCAGAACGCTGAGAGATATCCATAATAGCTTAGTGTATTTATGGCTATCGCCTAGCAGGTGAGTATGCCCGGATGATTCAGTGAAATACAGGGCCGCACCTGCCAGAGCGATTGCGAAACAGCTGAGGTAACTCCATAAAGGAATATCGGTACGCTTACCCCACAAGGAGAAGAAAATCACCGGTGCAAGATACATCGACGCGGTACCGCTCACTGCAACTGCGCTGAACAGATCCTTATTACCCGCGAATACCAGCAGTAATCCCAGCAACACAAAAACCGCCATGGTGATTCGGCCATTAATCAGCGATGGCTCAATCCATTGCATATCCACCGCAACCAGCTTGGACGCGCTCGACAGGGTACTGTCCAGCGTGGACATTGCCGAGATAACCAGTGTGATATTGAACAACAGCATTGGCACTTCACCGAGAAGTCGCATCAGCGTGTCATTCATCGCTTCACCGCTGATGGCGTTAGCGCCGGCGATGATACCAAAGCTGCCAAACAGAGTGATGCAGATAAAGCTGATCCAGGTGGCATGGTAGAAGCTTTTGCGGGTGGTCTCACGGTCTGCCAGAAACCCCCTGTCCATCATCACCGGGTCATGCATCGGATAGCTCCAGATCTGTAGCAGCGCTACCAGAATCAATACTGGTCCGGGATCCGTTATATCAAAGCTTTTAAACATCAGAGCCGTGCTGGTGAGCTGTCCTGTTGTCAGCACCAGAACGGTCAGGCCACCCAGAAGAACCAGAAACAGTATCATCTGAAAAAGATCGGTACGCAGAGAAGCATGTAAACCGCCCAGCATCGAATAGATCAGTGTGATAACGGCAAACAGTGCCACGGCTGCGGTGTAGGAGGTGCTGCCGGTGACACCGAAGAGGATGCCGATCACCAGGATGTTAGCAAACACCTCGCTGATCAGGCGAATACCGATTACGAAGTTATAGCAGCGGGTGCCCCAGTGGCCAAACCGGTGGGCCAGAAACGCCTGAATGCTGCTAAAACCCTGGTCAAATCTGACTGAGTCGATAATTTTTGCACCGGTCAGAAACGAGAGATAATATGCGGCATACGCCAGGGTACCCCAGAGACCATAATAAAAGCCAAGAATTGCAGCGTTCAGCAGAGAGCGGGCAAAGATCCAGGTTGTCACCTGTGAAAAGGTCAGCATTAACAGACCTGGGGGCTTGCCTTCAGGGGAGTGTCCACTAAAGAAAGCCTTGCTGCTGTTTGCTTTGGGGCTGAGAAAGACTGAAATGATCGCGACCGCAGTAACCGCGATGATAAGGGATATGTCCATGAGCTGTCCTGGCTGCTGTGTAAAATACTGATCCGTTATTATGACCGGGAAAACTGAAATAAGGATGAAAAACGGCTTATGGCAATGTCAGACATCCACCTGTATCTGGTACAGCCGTTTTACGCCAGACAAAAAAAAGCCTGTCAGTTGACAGGCTTGATCATACTGAGAGCTTACACGTATTTTTTGCCGGTCGGTACAGAGACAACAGGCACCTTCGCACCTTTAATGACCTGACGGGTGGTCTGGCTGTGGTGGCCGAAGGTGTTTTCAGAGCCCATCACAATCATATCCACGTTGCGCTTAGCGGCTACTTTCAGGATAGAATCGGTATAGTTTCCCTCTACGATCATATGTTCGATGTCCAGATCAACGATCTTATCGAGAGAGCCCAGTTCCTCTTCGCAAAACTTTTCGACCCGGGTTTTCATCTGCTGCATAACCTGATCGATACCCTCATCATGCATCTTCTTGACGATATCTTCTGGCAGGTAGTTTTGAATCAGGGCATGTCCCAATTCACCGATCGGCTCAATAACATGCAGCATAATAATATGTGCTTTCATGGTTTGAGCAAGGTTCACCGCCTGTCTGAAAACCGGGCGGGTGTGTTTGCCCAAAGAGGTTGTGTACAAAATGGTCTTAATCTCAGGAAGTGGCATGCTCAGTATCCTCATAAATTACTGTTCAGTGTTGGTGTGCTGAATCAGTTTGTTTTCTGGAACCCTGTTGTCAGCATTGAGTTTTGGCTGACTAACACGATCCAGAAGATAAATGATCGATTTGTAATCTAAACCGCTATGGTGCGACAGCCCGATCTCACAAGTGCGGCTGGTCGAGTATCCGCTGGTACACTCAACAACATCATCTCTGAGTGAGCGTAGCGCTGACTCATTCAACTCGGGAGTTGAGAATCCCTTATCTCCGGCAAATCCGCAACAGGTTATCTGCTCCGGAATAACCAGATTGGTTACACAGGCCGCAACAATTCGCTTCAGCTTATCGCCGACCCCCATCCGGGTTGTGCTGCAGGTGATATGCAGCGCAACCGTTTCATCGACCGGTGTTATCACCAGCCGGTCGAGCAGAAACTCATGGATAAATTCTACCGTATCAAAAAGTTTAATACGTTGATCTGTATTATCCTTTAGTCTAAGGCTGCAGGGGCTGGTATCTGAAAATACAGGATACTCACCATTATTGGTAGCTTTAAGTAACATCGCTTCCGTTTCTGCCGCCTTATAATCGGCGGCCTCGAACATCCCTTTTGACTGGAAGGGCATACCGCAGCATAACTGGTCCAGATTCTCCGGATAGATCACCTGATAACCCGCTTTGCGCAACAGTTGCTCAGTCTTCTCGGCCAGAGAGGTCTGTTCATCATCGCCCCGTGCCGGCCCCATCGCCCGGCTGGCACAGCTGGGCAGATAGACAACCTTCGGTGCATCCGGGTCGGTCACCGGGCGGTGGATATTGATCTTAGGTGCCGCCGTCGGCATCGCCGGAGTCCATTGCTGTACCCGTCCCCCGGAAAGCTTACGGGTGGTGTCACAGATCGCCGTCATCGCTTTGGTGCCGATCAGGCCATGGGTCAGGTCAGCGCCTTTGAAGGCCACCTTGCTGGCCGTCATGACCCCGCCGTAGTGTTCTGCCAGCCATTGCGCCAGTTTTGTATGGCGTTCATTGTTCCGGCTGCGTAACACGCGGGTCAGATCACCGGTGTTAATCTCAACCGGACAGGTGGTGGAGCATAACCCGCAGGCTGCGCAGGTATCTATGCCCTGATAAAGGTACTCTTTGCGCAGCTCTGCCAGCCGCTCAGGGTCTTCATGGCTGGCCTCAAGCCGGGCGATCTCGCGCCAGATAACTATTCTCTGGCGCGGTGTCAGGGTGAGATCCCGAGAAGGGCAGGTGGGTTCGCAAAAACCGCACTCGATACATTTGTCGACCAGTGGATCGGCAGCAGGAAGAGGCTTGAGGTTTTCCAGATGCACATGGGCATTACGGTTTAACAACACCCCGGGGTTGAGAATGTTGTGCGGGTCGAACAGCTCCTTGATCTCCCACATCAGGGCATAGGCCTGCGCGCCCCACTCCTTCTCAACGTAGGGGGCCATATTGCGTCCGGTGCCATGCTCAGCCTTGAGTGAGCCATCATATTTATCCACAACCAGCGTGGCGACATCATCCATCAGGCCTTCATAGCGGTCTATCTCAGTCTGATCATCAAATGACTGGGTAAACACAAAGTGCAGATTACCCTCCAGCGCATGGCCAAAAATGAGCGCTTCATTATAGTCCCATTTCACAAAGATCTGGTGCAGGTCGTGCACCGCATCAGCGAGCTGGTCTACCGGAAACGCGACATCTTCGATAATTACCGTAGTGCCGGTTTGTCGCACCGCGCCTACCGCGGGGAACAGACCTTTACGGATCGCCCAGTACTTTGAATACTCCTGCGGATCCGTTGTGAACTCGATATCACGAACAGTTTCAAGCGAGGCGATAGAGGCCTTAATCTGTTCAACCTGCTCAGCCAGGTGGTCTTTGCAGCCCGCCCGTGTTTCAACCAACAGTGCTGCTGCATCATCCGGTAGCTGTTTGATAAAGTCAGGCATGCCGGGTTTATTTTCAATTGAGCGCAGTCCCGCACGATCCATCATCTCGACGGCGGATACCGGGGTCTTTTTCAATATTGCCACCGCTTCACAGGTGATGCGAACGGTGGGGAAAAAGATCAGTGCCGACGCTTTATCCGGATGCTCATCCACAGTGTTGTAGGTGATGCTGCTGATAAAGCCCAGCGTACCTTCTGAACCGATCATCAGGTGTTGCATGATCTCTATCGGATCCCGGTAATCGATCAGTGCATTCAGTGCATATCCGGTGGTATTTTTCAGCCGGTATTTATGCTCGATCCGTTGCCGCAGGGCGGCGTTGTCCCTGGTTTGCAGGGCCAGGACTTCCAGAGCGGTCAGCAGACTACCGTGACTTTTTCTGAAGGCGGTGACCGAGTGGCTGTCTCCGGTATCGACAGAGGTTCCATCCGCCAGAATCAGCTTCATGCTGTGCAGGGTGCGATAGCTGTTTTGCGCAGTGCCACAACACATGCCGCTGGCGTTATTCGCTGCGATACCGCCGATCATTGCGGTGTTGATGGAAGCCGGGTCAGGCCCGATCTTCTTGTTAAACGGAGCCAGATAGCCGTTCGCATGGCCACCGATGACACCTGGCTGAAGTGTTATGCGGCTGGCATCATCGGCTATCTGATAACCTTTCCAGCCATCTTTCAGCTGGATCAGTACCGAATCAGTAATGGCCTGCCCGGAAAGGCTGGTCCCTGCGGCGCGGAAGGTGACCGGAACTCTGTGGTTGAAAGCCAGCTTTACAATACGAGCTACCGCCTGCTCCGACTCAGGGCGCAGCACCAGTTGCGGAATCAGCCGGTAGAAACTGGCATCGGTTCCATATGCCAGGGTGCGAAGCGGATCAGAGATGATCTGTTCAGCGGGCAGAAATTCCTGCAATAGTTGCTTGAATTGTTGATATTCCTGCTTCATTTAAATGCCTCGCCTTGGCAGCTGCTGATTCAAATGGTGATTCAGGATCTGCCCGATTAACGTGTGACCCGCAGGTCGGATGAAATAGAACAGCAGAAGGAGACGGGCTCCTTCTGTACTAAACATGTTATATATGCGGCTACCGGGAGTGTTTAGCCGTAAGCTGCAGCGGGCAGCCAGAGTACCAGTTGCGGGACGAAAACCAGCACCAGGAGACCGATAAGCTGCAACAGGATAAACGGAATAACGCCTTTATAGATATCGCTCAGCTTAACACTCGGCGGGCAAACACCTTTGAGATAGAACAGGGCAAAGCCCACCGGCGGTGTCAGGAACGAGGTCTGTAGCGCCATCGCAACCAGCATCACAAACCACACCAGCTCAGGATTATCGACTACACCATAACCGTCTATATCCAGTCCCAGTGCGGAGATAACCGGTGCCAGCAATGGCAGAATAATCAGTGTGATCTCAATCCAGTCGAGGAAGAAACCAAGCAGGAAGATCACCCCCAGGATAAAGAAGATAATACCGTAAGGACCAAATGGCAGACCGGTCAGGAAAGACTCAATCAGCTCATCGCCGCCCAGTTCCCTTAAAACCAGGGCGAAACAGGTGGCACCGATAAAGATAGCGAAAATATAAGCCGTGGTGTTGTAGGTTCCCTGCATCACCTCTTTCAGTACCCGGAAGTTGAATTTGCGGTTATACACTGCCAGCAGGGTCGCACCAAATGCACCTACGCCCGAAGCTTCCGTTGGCGTGGCAAAACCACCAAAAATGGAGCCCAGAACGACGAAGATCAGCAGCAGGGTAGGCAATACCGCCTTCAGAACAGAGACAACGGTCTGAAAGGTCACCGGTTTTGTATCTGGTGGAATCGGTGCGGCTTCAGGCTTGAGCTTACCAACAACCAGAATATAGATGATATACATCGCACCCAGCATCAGACCGGGGAATACTGCGCCCATAAACAGATCACCAACGGAGAGACCCAACTGGTCGGCCATGATTACCAGCATAATACTGGGTGGAATCAGAATACCGAGAGTACCTGCACTGGCAATGGTGCCCAATGCTAAAGGCATGGAATAGCCCTGTTTGGTCATAGAGGGTAGCGACATGACGGCCAGCAGTACCACCGAAGCCCCGATAATGCCGGTAGAGGCGGCCAGAATAATACCGATAGCGGTAACCGTGATGGCAAGACCACCGCGTACCCGGCCGAACAACTCCTGCATAGAGTTCATCAGACGCTCTGCCACGCCGGATTTGTCGAGCATTATCCCCATAAAGATAAACATCGGCAGGGCAACCAGTATCCAGTTGTCCATTATCTTCCACAGGCGGTTAACCACCAGACCCAGCGTCAGAAAATCCAGCCCGGTAATAGTATCAAAATAGGTGTCGGCCAGATAACCGATCAGGGCAAAGGCAACGCCTACGCCGCCGAGAACCCAGGCCACCGGAATACCGGTAAACAGTAACACGATGAACGACAGGAACATCGCAATAACAAGAATTTCATTAATTTCCATTACGCATTGTCCCCTTTAAACAGTAAAACCGTGTCACGGTACAGACGTGACACTACCGCGATACCCAAGAGCAACATACTGGCGGGAATAGCACTTTTGACCAGCCAGCGATAGGGCAAGCCCGAAGGGGACTCTGAGTGTTCATCGATACGATAGGAATCCGCAACGAAATCAAGACTGTGGATAAAGATAACCGAGATAAAAGGCAGCACTAACAGCAGGATGCCCAATATTTCAATAATATATTTGGTTTTTGATCTGAAAGATGAATAAAACAGATCGACCCGGATATGTGAGTTAGTGGTCTGCGCATAAGACAAACCAAACATCACGCCGAGTGCATATAAGTGCCATTCCAGCTCTTCTAAAACGATCAGGCCATTAGAAAACCCTTTTCGCAGAATCACCTGAGTAATAATGACCAGTACCAGAATGACATAGACCCAGGCGATCATATGGCCGATTTTCTGGATGGCCCTGTCAATGCTGTCCGCCAGAGGGACCGAAGGCAGGCTGTTAGGCTCGTTCACGATAATGCACCTTTACCAGTTTTTTATTGTATTAGGAGTTAACGTTTGTAACGTCAGTATATGAATAAGTTTTGAAAAAACTCTGTAAAACAGCGGCGTTGGCCGCCTCTTTGCAGAGTGCTCTCAGGTTTCAGAACAGATTTAAAACCGACAGACTAAACACAGGGGCTAATCAGCCCCTGTGTTGCTAAGTCATATCTGCTTCATGCTCAGTTATTTTTAGCGCGAGGCAGAAATGCGTTGGATTCCCAAAGGTCATAACCTTTACGGAAGGTGCTCAGGTCATCCCAGACTTTCTTAAAGAATGGGTCCTCAGCGGTTTTCTCAGCGACCACTTCGTTCCATTTATCTTCGAAGGTTTTCAGCATGGTGTCGTTCCAGTAACGGATGTGCACGCCGTTTTCCTTCGCTTTAGCCATGACATCAAACTGCATCGCTTCACCTTCAGCAATCGCGTTAGTCACGGATGCTTTACAGGTGTTGTCGAGAATAGCCTGCTGGCCCTTACTCATACTGTTCCAGGTATCTTTGTTCACTAGCAGTTCAAAGACAGTTGCCTGCTGGTGCCAGCCTGGGAAGTAGTTGTATTTGGCGATTTTGTACAGACCCAGACGCTGGTCAATCGCTGGCTGAGAGAATTCAGTGGCATCAATTGCACCTTTCTCCAGTGCGCCGAAGATCTCACCACCGGGTAGCTGAGAGGTGGATACGCCGAGTTTTTCCATCACCGATGCGCCGAGACCGAAGAAACGCATATTCAGACCTTTCAGATCTTCTGGTGTATTGATCTCTTTCTTGAACCAGCCGGAGGTTTCCGGGGAGATAATCGCACAAGGCATAACGTGAACGTTATAACCGTTGGAGTCATACATCTCCTGATACAGTTTCATGCCATTACCGTAATAGAGCCAGGCCATATATTCGCCAGCTTCCGGTCCGAATGGTACGGCGGAGAACAGCGCAGCAGCCGGAATCTTACCCTGCCAGTAACCTGCGGTGGCATAGCCAGAGTTTACTTTACCGGATGAAACAGCACCCAGAATCTCCTTCGCGCCTACCAGTTTGCCCGGCTCGTAGATTTTCATCTTAATCGAGCCATCACTCATAATCGGTAACTGTTCAGAGACCCACTTAATGGGAGTTCCCAGTGCGGGCAGGTGTGATCCGAAAGCGATTGGTGTTTTCAGAAGTAACTTATCTGCCGCTTGTACTGCTGTGGTTGTTGCCGTCATAGCTGTTGTGATTACAGCTGCAGAGACCAGGGCCTTTGCGAATGTATTCATGATCTTCCCTCATGATGTTTGTTGTTTTTGTCTTTCTTTGCCGGATTCAGAACAGGCCATTCGGGTGCCTTTAAAATTGTTCTTGAATAATTGGTAATACCAATTTACCATGCAATTAGTCGCTACCTTAGAATTTTGCGCGGTGTCTTGTCAATGCTTTTGTAAGTAATAAACTTAGCTTCTTTTTTGTAAAAAGCGCTATTTTTTATACAAATCAATAACAAACAGTATGGTCAGACCAGTTTGCAAATGGTGGTGCTGGCAACTTTTAAAGTGCCTGCCGGGGGTGGCGGTGCTTTATCTGTTGGTTTTGGTCGCGTTCATAAGCGTCCTTAAAATTAATAATTAAAGAGTCAGAATTGAGAAATTAATGGCTGGCGGAGATGGTCAGATGGCGTATCAGCGAGTGAAGCAACCCAAAATTTCGGATGTCATCATGGGGCAGCTGGAAGAGATGGTTCTGGAAGGCACCCTTAAACCCGGACAGAAGTTGCCTCCGGAGCGGGAACTGGCTAAGCAGTTTGAAGTGTCCCGTCCCTCATTAAGAGAAGCGATACAGAAATTGGCGGCGAAAGGGGTGCTGGTGAGCCGACAGGGGGGCGGGACCTATATCTCGGAAGATCTGGGCAAAGCATTCTCTGACCCGCTGCTGGAGCTGTTCAAAACCCATCCTGAGGCCCAGTATGATCTGCTGGAGTTTCGTCATGCGCTGGAGGGCGTGTCGGCATATTATGCGGCTCTGCGCAGCACTCCCGCCGATAAAGAGCATATCCGGGCCCGCTATGATGCCCTGCAGGGGTTTCATGACCGTAAGGAGTTCGATAAAGAGGTGTATGCAGATGTGGATTTTCATCTGGCAATCGCCGAAGCAACCCATAATATGGTATTGCTGCACATGATGAGAGCATTGTTCAGTTTGCTGCGTCAGCATATCTGGGAAAACCTGCAGGATATCTATCCGAAAAGCGATATTCGCGGAAAAATTCACCTCCAGCATTCTGTGCTGATGGAAGCGATCCTGGCAGGTGAGCCGGAAAAGGCCCGCAAAGCGGCCCATGATCATCTGGCTTATGTGGAAGATGCCCTGCTGGAGCAGGGGAAAGAGAATACCCGCCTTAAAAGAGCGTTGCGTCGGGCTGATGTAACAACGCTGTAATCTGTCTTATGTATAAAAACTACATTAATGGCTATTCATACCATCTATGTAGACATTAAATCTGTTTTTTTGTAGTATTACTACAAAATAAAAATGATAACAAAAAAAGGCAGGCCTGCTGCAGTGCAGCATGAAGCCTGTTGTTGAACTCATTAAGACATTTATAGCAGTGTCAGTGGGCAGGGCAAAGTGATAAAAATCTGTAAAATCATCGGCTTCTACTGAAATCGTTGTTTTTTTACCTGCTTTTTTACTGATAACTTCTATTCTTAACAGAGTTTACCTGACGCCGGGATGATTGGGATACCTGGTTTTGAGTGCAAGACAAGACAAGAATAGTGGAGAAAGGCAAAGTGCAAGAATATATCGACGATATTGATCCTATTGAAACCAGTGAGTGGATTGAAGCGCTTGAATCGGTAGCCAAACATGAAGGCGAAGAGCGTGCCCATTACTTGCTGAAAAAGCTGGGTGAAAAAGCTGCTGATATGGGCGTTAGCGCAGGTTCAACACTGACCACCCCATACCGCAACACTATTTCATCGAAAGATGAAGTCCGCATGCCGGGCGATCTGTTTATGGAACGCCGTATCCGTTCCTTTATCCGCTGGAACGCGATGGCGATGGTGATGCGCGCCAATGACAACTCTGACGGCCTTGGCGGTCATATCTCCAGCTTCTCCTCCTCTGCAACACTGTACGATATCGGTTTTAACTATTTCTTCCACGGCTCTGAAGGCGATCGCGAAGGTGATCTGGTGTTCTTCCAGGGGCATATCTCTCCTGGGATCTATTCCCGGGCCTATCTGGAAGGCCGTTTGACCGAAGAGCAGATGGATAACTTCCGTCGCGAAGTCGATGGTGTGGGCCTGTCATCCTATCCACACCCATGGCTGATGCCTGACTTCTGGCAGTTCCCAACTGTATCGATGGGTCTTGGCCCTATTCAGGCGATCTATCAGGCGCACGTAATGCGCTATCTGTCAGCCCGTTCCCTGATCAATCGTGGCGAGCGTAAAGTCTGGGCATTCCTGGGTGACGGTGAGTGTGACGAGCCTGAATCTCTGGGTGCGATCTCCCTGGCAGGCCGCGAGCAGCTGGAAAACCTGGTATTTGTGGTTAACTGTAACCTGCAGCGTCTGGATGGCCCTGTTCGTGGTAACGGTAAGATCGTTCAGGAACTGGAAGGTGTATTCCGCGGTGCTGGCTGGAATGTCATCAAGTGTCTGTGGGGCCGTCACTGGGATCCACTGTTTGAAAATGATGAAAAAGGTCTGCTGCAAAAGCGCATGGATGAGGTCTGTGACGGTGAGCTGCAGAACTACAAAGCCAACGGTGGTGCCTACACCCGTGAGCACTTCTTCGGTAAATACCCTGAACTGCTGGAGATGGTTAAGGATCTGTCAGACGATGACATCATGAACCTCAACCGCGGTGGCCACGATCCCTATAAGGTCTACGCAGCTTACCATGCAGCGATGAACCATAAGGGTCAGCCAACCGTTATTCTGGCGCAAACCGTTAAAGGTTACGGTACCGGCAAGTCGGGTCAGGCGAAGAACGACACCCACTCCATGAAGAAAGTGGCGATGGATGATCTGAAAGACTTCCGTGACCACCACAACATTCCGCTGACCGATGATCAGCTGAAAGAGGTTCCATACTACCGTCCATCTCCTGATTCTGCAGAGATGAAGTACATGATGGAGCGTCGTAATAAACTGGGCGGTGTTTATCCTACCCGTCGCAGCGACTTTGATGCCCTGGAAATTCCACCACTGGATACCTTCGCAGCACAGCTGAAAGACAGCGGTAAGCGCGAAATGTCCACCCAGATGGTGCTCAACCGGGTGATGAGCACACTGGTGAAAGATAAGAATATGGGCGAGCGGGTTGTACCGATCGTGCCGGATGAAGCCCGTACCTTTGGTATGGAAGGTATGTTCCGTCAACTGGGTATCTATACCTCAGCGGGGCAGCGCTACGTACCGCACGATTCTGACCAGATCATGTTCTACAAAGAGTCCAAGACCGGTCAGATTCTCGAAGAGGGTATCAACGAAGCCGGTGCTATGTCTGCATGGATGGCGTGTGCGACCTCATACAGCAACAACAACTGCACCATGGTGCCGTTCTACATCTACTACTCTATGTTCGGCTTCCAGCGGATCATGGATCTGGCCTGGGCGGCAGGTGATATGCAGGCCCGTGGCTTCCTGATCGGTGCTACCTCAGGTCGTACCACACTGAATGGTGAAGGTTTGCAACACCAGGATGGTCACTCTCACCTGATGGCGCAGATGATTCCAAACTGTGTCTCTTACGATCCGACCTTTGGTTACGAGCTGACCGTGATCGTACAGGACGGCCTGAAGCGGATGTTCCAGGACAAAGAGAACAAGTTCTACTACATCACCACCATGAACGAGAACTACGCTCACCCAGCCATGCCGGTTGGCGCTGAGGAAGGCATCGTCAAAGGGATGTATGTTCTGCAGGAAGGTAAAGACTCCGATAAGAAAGTACAGCTGATGGGTTGCGGTACGATTCTGCGTGAAGTGATTGCAGCGGCAGATATCCTGCGGGATGAGTTCGGTGTTGAATCCGATATCTGGAGCACCACCTCGATTAACGAACTGCGTCGCGATGCTCAGAGTGTTGCCCGCTGGAATATGCTGCACCCTGAAGAGGAAGCACGTACCTCATACCTGGCCGAGTGTCTGAATGGCCACGAAGGTCCGGTTATTGCCTCCACTGACTACATGCGAATCTATGCGGACCAGTTGCGTGAATATATCCCGCGCACATACAAAGTACTGGGTACCGATGGATTTGGTCGCTCCGATACCCGCGCGAAACTGCGTGAGTTCTTCGAAGTGAACCGTTACTACGTCACTGTTGCTGCGCTTACAGCTCTGGCTGAAGAGGGCAAGATTGAGCGTACTGTTGTAGCCAAAGCGATGCAGAAGTTTGGCATAAACCCGGAAAAACCAGCCCCCTGGACTGTGTAACCCGAAGCTGAACTTTTAAGAGAGGATAATAACGTGAGTACTGTAAACATTACGGTTCCTGATATTGGTGGTTACACAGACGTAGATATTGTTGAGATCTGTGTAGCGGTTGGTGACACTGTGGTTGAGGGCGATTCCCTGATCGTTCTGGAAACCGACAAGGCATCGATGGAGGTGCCATCTACCCACGCGGGTACGGTGAAAGAGATTCTGGTTGAAGCGGACGGTACCTGTAACGAAGGCCAGGCCATCGTGGTACTGGATACCGGTCTGGTGGTTGAAGAGGTTGCTCCGGTTGCTGAAGCTCCTGCGGCTGAGCCTGCACCTGCGGCAGAAACACCGGCACCAGCCGCAGCGCCTGCAGCCGCGAGTGCGGTTGAGAAAGTACTGGTGCCCGATCTGAGTGGTGCCACCGACGTTGATGTGGTTGAAGTCCTGGTGAAGGATGGTGACACCGTTGCGGAAGGTGATTCCCTGATCGTGCTGGAAACCGACAAAGCCTCAATGGAAGTACCTGCACCGAAAGCCGGTGTCGTGGTATCGATGAAGATCAAAGAGGGCGACACCACCAACGAAGGCGATCACCTGTGTGATCTGCAGATCGAAGGTGCTGCGCCTGCGGCCGCCGCGCCGGCACCTGCTGCCGAACCCGCTGCGACTGAAGCGCCTGCTCCTGTTGCGGCTGCGCCTGCCCCAACGGCGGGTGGCGTTGAAGATGTGCTGATTCCAGACCTGAGCGGAGCCACCGACGTTGATGTGGTTGAAGTGCTGGTTAAGGATGGCGACACCGTTGCCGAAGGCGATTCCCTGATCGTGCTGGAAACCGACAAAGCGTCGATGGAAGTGCCCGCCCCGAAAGCTGGTGTGGTTAAGTCCATGAAAATTAACGAGGGTGATCAGGTCAACGAAGGTCAGCTGCTGATGCAACTGGAAGTGGCAGGCGGAGCAGCGCCTGCACCGGCCGCCGCTGCGGCTCCAGCACCTGCGGCAGCATCTGCACCGGCTGCACCTGCACCTGCTCCGGCGAAAGCGGCAGCCCCTGCGCCTGCTGCAAGGGGCAGTGTTGATCGTGAAGCCCTGGAGAAGAAAAACAAGAACGTTCACGCAGGTCCGGCGGTTCGTGCCACGGCCCGTGAGTTCGGTGTTGATCTCTCTCTGGTCTCCGGTACAGGTCCACGTGGGCGTATCCTCAAAGAGGATGTTCAGGCCTACGTTAAAGGTGCCCTGAAACAGCTGGCCGAGAAACCGGCTGCTGCGGTGACTGGCGGTTCGGGTATTCCTGCAATTCCTGAAGTCGATTTCAGCCAGTTTGGTGAGATCGAAATGGAGAAGATGTCCAAGATCCACAAGCTGACGGCGGCCAACATGTCCCGCTGCTGGCTGAACATCCCCCATGTGACTCAGTTTGATAAAGCGGATATTACCGATCTGGAAGCGTTCCGTGCCGAGATGAAAGACGAAGCGGCCCGTAACGGAGTGAAGCTGACGCCGCTGCCATTCATGCTGAAAGCGATTGCGATCGCCCTGAAAGCGCATCCGAAGTTTAACGCTTCGCTGCATGCCGACGGTGAGCACATTGTTTACAAGAAGTATGTCAACATCGGTATGGCAGTTGATACTCCGAACGGCCTGATGGTTCCTGTTATTAAGGACGCAGACAAGAAGAGCATCTACGAGCTGTCGCTGGAAGCGGTTGAACTGGCGGGTAAAGCCAAAGATCGTAAGCTCAAGCCAACTGAGATGCAGGGCGCATGCTTCACCATCTCAAGCCTGGGCGGTATTGGCGGTACTGGCTTTACGCCAATCGTTAATGCCCCTGAAGTGGCCATTCTGGGTGTTTCCAAAGCGGATATCGAACCGCGCTGGAACGGTAAGGAGTTTGAACCACGTAAGATGTTGCCATTGTGCCTGTCTTACGATCACCGTGCGATTAACGGCAGTGATGCGGGTCGCTTCCTGACCTACCTCAACCAGCTGCTGAGCGATGTCCGTCGCATGGTTATGTAATCCGGATTTTTCCGTGATTACCTGAATTCCGGTTACCCAACGCCTTCGGGCGGCAGGTCACCGGAGGTTCGGTGGTAAAACACCGGGCCAGATACGGCAGTGTGCAGGCTGTCGTATCAACCTTATTTTTTATAGTTTCCATGGTTATTCTTGTACCCATGACTCGGGCCCCTACTCATCATTGAGCAGGGGCTTTTTTTTGACTCGCGATTGCGATATCGCCCCTGGTACCCAGAGGGCATGCCAAAGGGGCTCCTACGGGGTGGGAATGTGTTGTAGGAGCCCCTTCCAGGGGCGATGAGATTCTAAAGAAGAGTGTTTTACCACCGTACCCAAAGGGCATGCTAAGGACACAGAGGTCCACAGAGAAAGGCGTTCAAAATGAACCTGCCCGTTGCGCTTAGCATGCCGGGTACCAGCAGCAATGTTTTTATCGCCCCAGGTACCCAGAGGGCATGCTAAAGGAGCTCCTACAATGGGAAATCAGATATTGGCACCTTAGTAACAGGTGCTTTTAGTGGGAGATTTGAGGGAAAGATTTGTGGGAGGCGCGCCCCCGCGGCGATAAAACCATCAGCAGGTACAATTCAAAAGCTATCGCCGCGAGGTACCCAAAGGGCATATCAGCGCGCCTCCCACCAGAATTACATCTTCATACCTCCGCTCTCAGACTTCGGCTCTCAGGTCATCCTATGGTAATATCTCCGCCATAATATACCGCTCGGTTTGGTCGGGATAAATTTCGCAAATGCGGCATTAAGGCTGGTATCATTCTGACCAGATAAATTGCTGTAAAAGGGTACTCAGCACATGAAAGTTACTGTTTTTGGTATAGGTTATGTAGGTTTGGTTCAGGCGGCGGTCCTGGCTGAAGTCGGTCATGAGGTTTGCTGTGTTGACGTGGATGCGCAGAAGGTAGAAAACCTCAAAAATGGCATCATCCCGATCTATGAACCCGGCCTGACACCTCTGGTGCAGTCAAACTACGAAGCTGGTCGTCTGCTGTTCACCACCGATGCCAAAGAAGCCGTTGAGTTTGGTGAGCTTCAGTTTATCGCCGTGGGTACCCCCCCGGATGAGGATGGTTCTGCCGATCTTCAGTATGTTCAGGCCGTGGCAAAAACCATCGCCACTTATATGTCTGGGCCGCGCATCGTCATCGATAAGTCCACCGTGCCTGTGGGGACCGGTGATAAGGTCAAAGCAACCATCGCCGAAACCCTGGCGGCCCGTGGTGCTGAGCTGGAATATCATGTGGTCTCCAACCCTGAGTTCCTCAAAGAGGGGGCCGCGGTCAGTGACTGCATGCGTCCGGACCGGATTGTTATCGGGACCGACAGCGACCACGTTAAAGATGTGATGACCGAGCTTTATGCGCCCTTTAACCGCAACCACGACCGCATCATCTTTATGGATGTTCGCAGTGCCGAGCTGACTAAATATGCGGCCAACTGCATGCTGGCAACCAAAATCAGCTTTATGAACGAGATGGCCAATATTGCGGAGATGGTAGGGGCAGATATTGAGAATGTCCGCAACGGTATCGGCTCTGATGAACGGATCGGTTACCACTTTATCTATCCGGGCTGTGGTTATGGTGGTTCCTGCTTCCCGAAAGATGTTCAGGCGCTGGTGAAAACCTCTGAACAGATCGGTTACGATTCTAAAATTCTGAAAGCGGTTGAAGCGGTAAATGCGAAACAGAAAACCAAGCTGTTTGAGCTGATAAACCGTCACTTTAACGGTGATATCGCTGGCAAAACCGTTGCTCTCTGGGGGCTCTCGTTCAAACCGAAAACCGATGATATGCGCGAAGCGTCCAGCCGGGTGCTGATGCAGCTGCTCTGGGAAGCGGGTGCGAAAGTGCAGGCCTATGACCCGGAAGCGATGGAAGAAACCCAGCGTATCTTCGGTTCCCGCGCCGATCTGAATCTGATGGGCACCAAAGAAGCTGCCCTGAATGGCGCGGATATGCTGGTGATCTGTACCGAATGGCAAAGCTTCCGGGCACCGGATTTCGATCTGATCAAAGCGCAGCTGTCTGAACCGGTTATCTTCGATGGCCGTAACCTCTATGATCCGGTGCGTTTAGCAGACCGGGGCTTCAGCTACTATGCGATAGGCCGGGGGTTGTCTATTAAACAAGGCTAAAATCGGCACGAGGGCGTACCTCCTACAGAGTTTCACTTGCCTGTGTGGGAGCGACGCCCCCGTCGCGAAAAATCCTGACTTGTAGGAGCCGCTTCCAGCGGCGATAATTAGCCCATCTTAAATTCTTATCCTTCCGGGTTAACATCAATATGCAACTCACCTATCTCGTCACCGGCGCCGCCGGCTTTATCGGCAACTTTGTATCAGAGCGCCTCTGTCAGGCAGGGCATAAAGTGATCGGGCTGGATAACCTGAACGATTACTACGATCCTGCATTGAAAGAAGCCCGTCTGCAGCGTCTGGAGCAGTACCCAGAATTCAGCTTTGTAAAACTGGATCTGGCCGACCGCGAAGGGATGGCGAAGCTGTTTGCAGAGAGTGGTTTTGACCGGGTTATCCATCTGGCGGCTCAGGCCGGGGTGCGTTATTCACTGGAAAATCCATTTGCGTATGTTGATTCCAACCTGACCGGCATGATGACCATTCTGGAAGGTTGCCGTCAGAACAATGTAAAGCATCTGGTGTATGCTTCCTCCTCTTCGGTGTATGGCATGAATACCAAAATGCCGTTCTCCACCGCTGACGGTGTTGATCATCCTGTGTCACTGTATGCCGCCACGAAAAAGTCCAATGAACTGATGGCGCACAGTTATTCGCATCTCTACGGTATCCCCACCACCGGCCTGCGTTTCTTTACGGTTTACGGCCCCTGGGGACGCCCGGATATGGCACCGTTCCTGTTCACCAGCGCGATCCTCGAAGACCGTCCCATCAAAGTGTTCAACCACGGTAAGATGCTGCGCGACTTCACCTATGTGGATGATATCGTTGAAGGGGTAATCCGCATTCAGGATGTTATCCCTCAGGCGGATGAAAACAATCCAAGAACCAGCCCCGACAGCAGCAGTGCCCCCTACCGGGTATTCAATATCGGCAATAATGAACCGATCGAACTCAGCCGCTTTATCGAAGCGATTGAAAGCGCTGCCGGAAAAACAGCGAAAAAAGAGTACCTGCCGATGCAGCCAGGTGATGTACCCGCCACCTATGCTGATATCGACAGTTTGCAAAACGCCGTAGGATTCAAACCCAGCACCACCATCGAAGACGGCATGCAAAAGTTTGTGGAATGGTATAAAGGGTTTTACGGTTAAAGCCGAACGCTATGCTTGTCAGCGGACCTCAGACTCGCTCCTGTGTGGCAAGGACTTGTGGGAGGCGCGCCCCCGCGGCGATAAAACGCCGCGAGGTTTTATCGCTCCTACGGAGGAGAATGTGTTGTAGGAGCCCCGTCTCGGGGCGATAAGATTTTAAAGAAGAGCGTTTTACCACAGTACCCAAAGGGCATGCTAAGGACACAGAGGTCCACAGAGAAGAGCTTTTTAAATGAATTTACCCGGTGCGCTTAGCACGCCTTTTGGGTATCCGTGCGAGGTTTTATCGCCCCGGGACGGGGCTCCTACTGTGTGACAAGGACTTGTGGGAGGGACGCCCTCGTCGCGATAAATCTATCAGGTGGCACAATTTAAAAATAATCGCCGCGAGGTACCCAAAGGGCATACCAGCGCGCCTCCTACAATCTACGCATTTTAAGAACAAGGAATGTTCATATGATTAATATAAAACACCACGGCGCAACTACAGGCGTAACCGGCTCTTGCCATGAGCTTGTGTTAGATAACAACACCAGCGTGCTGATCGATTGCGGCATGTTTCAGGGCGCAGAGGCTTCAGGTGCTGAATCGGATAATCTCAAGCTCGACTTCCCTGTAACCAGCGTTAAAGCACTGTTTATCACCCATTGTCATATCGATCATGTCGGACGAATCCCTTCGCTGATGGCTGCAGGTTTTAACGGGCCTGTCTACGTATCCAAAGCGACGGCCCGGTTATTACCGTTAGTGCTGGAAGATGCACTGAAGATCGGTGTTACACGCAATACAACCTTAATCCGTCAGTTTCTTAATCTGTTGTCACAACAGATCCAGCCCGTAGAGTATAAACAGTGGTATCCGGTTGAATCGGTAGAGGGGCTGAGATTTCGCTTTAAGCCCGCTGGTCACATTCTGGGGTCCGCTTATATCGAGTTTGAGTGCAGCGTCGATGATAAAAAAGAGATTATCCTGTTCTCAGGGGATCTTGGCGCTCCCTATGCCCCGTTACTTCCTGCTCCGCAAGCACCCTGGCGCGCCGACCGGCTGATAATAGAAAGCACCTATGGCGACAAGCTTCATGAAAACCGGCGTAACCGGCGCAAACAGCTTGAGAATATTATCACCCATTGTCTGAAAGATGCGGGCACGGTGCTGATTCCGGCCTTCAGCATCGGCAGAACGCAGGAACTGCTCTACGAGCTGGAAGATATTATCCACCGGCAGAAAGGCTCTGCCTGGGAAAATATCGATGTGATCGTCGATTCGCCTCTGGCCGCTAAATTCACTCAGCATTATCGAGAACTGAGCACTCTCTGGGATGCTGAGGCAAAAACACGCAAGCAGCATGGGCGGCATCCACTGGCTTTTGAGCAACTGATCACAATAGATTCACATAGCCAGCACCTGAAGCTGGTGAACTACCTCAAAAGCAGTGGCCGACCAGCCATTGTCATCGCTGCCAGCGGCATGTGCGCGGGTGGACGGATCGTTAACTATCTTAAAGCACTTCTGCCAGACCCGCGGACGGAGGTGCTATTTGTCGGCTATCAGGCCAAAGGTACCCCCGGGCATGATATTCAGAAATATGGCCCAACTGGTGGCTATGTCCATCTTGATAACGAGAAGATCGATATCCGGGCAGGGGTGTATACCATCAGTGGTTATTCAGCCCATGCCGATCAAAAAGACCTGATTAATTTTGTTAAAAGGATGCGTTTCAAGCCCAAGGAGATCCGTATAGTCCATGGGGATAAAGAAGCGAAGCAGGTGTTGAAAGGGGAGTTAAAAAAGATCACACCAGAAACCGAAATCATTATTCCTTAATAGCGATGGTTTTATCGCCCGAAGGGGAAAACCAGATGTTGGCACCCTGTAGGAGCCCCGTCCCGCCGCGATAGGTTTTATCGCCCCGGGACGGGGCTCCTACGGAGTGTGATGTGTTGTAGGAGCGGCGTCCCGCCGCGATAGATTTTATCGCCCCTGGTACCCAGAGGGCATGCTAAAGGGGCCCCTACAGGCAAGAATTCATGTTCTTCCTGATCTCGGACAAGCGCAGCGCTCGGACTACGGACCTCGGCTTCTATGTCCCCGGCTCTTAAGATGAAGTGAGATCTGCCCTAAGGCTAAAATCACCACAAACGTGGCGGCATTGGCTGGTATCTGCAGATTAAAGTCGACTGTTGAATGAATCGCCAGGGCGATAATCGCCATGGTGGCGCTGAAAGCGAGGCCCCGCATCAGGGGATTGCGGCGTTTTATCTGCGCCCTGATAGCAGAGATAAACACCAGTAGAACAGCCAGCAGTAAACAACCGGTGACAACCACACCGTAATCACTGGCAAACTCAAAATAGTCGTTATGGGCATGGTCATAAAAGATGCTGCCGACATCATATTTCCGATAGGCGGGGAAGTTGGTGTAATAGGTTCCGGCACCGCTGCCGGTAAACAGGTTGTCCTGTATCGCTTGCAGAGTGTAAGTGTTTACTTCGTCTCGGGTTTCCGAATTTTCGGAGGTGTTCTCTAAACGCTCGACAACTTTATCTACCCCAAAAAATGTGCCGACCACAAAGATATCGATAATAATCAGGCTGCTGATCAGAATAATGGTCGCTTTGGTTGAACGGCGGCTGAGTATCAGGGCCAGAACACCGGCAATCGCCAGACTGGAAAAGAACGCGCTGTTGCCCATGCGGGAGTGGGTCATCACCAGCCCGGCCACCATCATCACCAGAATAATCCGCAGCCGGGCTTTATTACCCAGTAGTGTGGTCAGTGTCCGGCGAAAGAAATCACGCCAGTTTACCGAGCGCACGCCATCCAGCGTCGATATCATCATCCCTATGCCCACCGACAGCGTCAGTTCCAGATAGCCCGCCAGGTGGTTGCGGTTAACAAAGGTGCCGGTTGCCAGGCCCCGGTAATGTTCTTTTTCCACAAAAAACAGATATTCAACGCCTGTCAGGGTCATCATGCTGCCATAAACCGCCTGAAACAGCCCGCTGCCGACCAGTGCATAGCAGAGCAATCTGATGCGTCGCTTGCTGCGCACCAGCAGGGTGGTGAGGCAGAACAGGCCCACTAAGGCGCAACCCAGCAGGGCATCCTGCAGGGTGGTTGCGGCATCAATGGTGATATTAAGCAGCACCTGCAGCAAAGCCCATAAAGGGGCACATAGCAGTAGCGCAGCAACTGGCAGGCTGCTGAGAAAAGTGGGTGTCAGGTTGATGCGCTGACGGATAAATAACAGCAGCCAGATAATCGCGAGGGTAAATACGGCAAAGCAGAGCAGGCTGACAGCCCAGGGTTTATTGCTGCCCAGTGGCAGAGGAATCCACACCAGCAGGACCAGAAAACTATAAAACAGCGAGGTGTCTGGGGTGTCTGAAACGGAAGATCTGTGTGAAGCGGTAGAGCTGTTCAACGCCTGAGTCCTTGCAGCCGATAATCCTGAGTGCATTAGCTGATCTGTAAGCCGGTGATTCTACCGTAAATACAGCGTCAGGCTATAGAAACAGAAAAAACAGATAGAAAAAAGGTGCCTCTGAGTTTTCTCCGCGAAGTTTTATCGCTCCGGGGCGTGGTTCCTACGGAGGAGGATGTATTGTAGAAGCCTCTTTGGCATGCCCTCTGGGTACCAGGGGCGATAAGATTCTAAAGAAGAGCACGTCACCACAGAACCCAAAGGGCATGCTAAGGGCACAGAGAAGGGATTTTTGTAAGAGCTTTTTTTCAGAGCAAGAGCTGTTAACCACAGAGGACACAGAGGAACACAGAGAAGAGCTTTTGTTATAGCTATCTTTGCCTCGGTGTACTCTGTGTTCTCGGTGGTGAGATATCTTTTAAGAGTGGTTGGTTTTAGTACCCAAAGGGCACAATGATCCGCAGAGAAGAGCTTTTGTTATAGCTATCTTATCCTCGGTGCTCTCTGTGTTCTCTGTGGTGAGTAATCTTTTGGGGCGGTTTTATCACGGTACCCAGAGGGTATGCCAACCAAGTTCCCACGAGTGAGATGTATTGTAGGAGCCCCTTTGGCATGCCCTCTGGGTACCAGGGGCGATAAGATTTCAAAAAAAAAGAGCAAGTCACTACAGCACCCAAAGGGCATGCTAAGGGCACAGAGATACACAGAGGAGAGCTTTTTAAATGAACCTACCCGTTGCGCTTAGCAGCCGGGTACCAGCAGCAATGTTTTTATCGCCCCAGGATGGGGCTCCTACGGAGGAGGATGTGTTGTAGGAGCCCCGTCCCGGGGCGATCGTCACCACCGTACCCAAAGGGCATGCTAAGGGCACAGAGAAGGGATTTTGGTAAGAGCTTTTTTTCAGAGCAAGAGCTGTTAACCACAGAGGACACAGAGGAACACAGAGAAGAGCTTTTGTTATAGCTATCTTATCCTCGGTGCTCTCTGTGTTCTCGGTGGTGAGTATTCTTTTGGGGCGGTTTTATCACGGTACCCAGAGGGTATGCCAACCAAGTTCCTACGAGTGAGATGTATTGTAGGAGCCCCTTCCAGGGGCGATAAGATTCTAAAGAAGAGCACGTCACCACAGAACCCAAAGGGCATGCCAAGGTCACGAGAAGGGCTTTTGTTATAGCTATCTTTGCCTCGGTGTACTCTGTGTTCTCGGTGGTGAGATATCTTTTAAGAGTGGTTGGTTTTAGTACCCAAAGGGCACAATGATCCGCAGAGAAGGGCTTTTGTTATTTTGGGCTATGAACCAAAAAAAAAGCGCTGAAAAGCGCTTTTTTAACGGTTTGATATCAGCGATCAGCTGGGGCTACCAGTGCCGCCGCCAGCGCCGCCACCATTATTACCGAATGGCGGTGGTGTAACCGGGTTGCCGGTTTGTCCGGGCGCAATACCAAGGCCCTGGCCATTACCCTGACCGTTACCATTTCCTGGGCCCTGTCCGTTGCCGTTACCCGCAGCGGTCGCTGCCAGTACGTCGGTGGGGCTCACATTGGCCGCCAGTGCAGACTGGGTAACGACATCAGGTGAAATACCCGTATTATTCGCAGCTGAACCGATGGCAGCCAGTGCATCCGCATCGGCAGAATACACGCTCATCGCAGCGGTCAGAATGGCCTGTTGCTGTTCAGGAGACTCAGCGTTAGCCAGCATATCTTCGATAGCTGCAGAAATCTGCTCAGGTGTGGAAGCGTCCTGAGTAGCCTCCTGGATTTGACTAATGATCGTGTCATTAGAGTCAGCGAAGGCAGGGTACAACGGCAACAACATCCCTGCTACAACACCAATAATTAAACGGCGCATAGTAGCTTGCTCCTTGTTATGGCCATAACGACCGAAACTTTTAGTGATAAGAATAAATAGATTCTAACAACCACTGTCGCCAGATGTAAACAAAATTTGCGGTTGCACAATGAAAAAGAGTAAAATTATTACGACTTTTTTGTTGCGCTGCACAATCTTCTGGTGGTTAATATATCAGTAACGTAGCGGGTGTAAAAAGTTACGGCGCGATTATGGATTCACGGAGATATGAGTCGCGCTATACGGAATCGGTCAGGGGTTGCAGGCAGATGAATATCAGCGTCACGCAATATGGCACTGTCGCGCGTAAGCGACGGCTATTAAACAATCATGAGTCACTGGCATTCTGGGTGCAGCACTTTGCTGACCTGGTGATTGTCTGTGGTACGCTGTTCTTTTTTACCTTTCTCAAAGTAGGCGATGTGCCGGCTAACTATCGTTTGTTAGCAGTGGTGGCGTTGCTGTGTGTCTGGATCATCTACCGACGGCGTGGCGTCTATCGTCAGTCACTGGGCTTTTATAAAAGCGCACTGCGGCTGCTGACCGCCTGGTTTCACGTGTTACTGCTGTTGGCGCTGGTGGGTTTTGTCACAAAAAGCGGTGAAAGTTTCTCCCGCGAAGTGCTGATAGAGTGGGCCGTATCCGGCTATATCCTGCAACTGATCAGTATGAATCTGCTGAGCGCTCTCTATAAACGCTATAAAATCATGTTCTCCCGCGAACTGCCGGCACTGGTTATCGGCACCGGGGATATGGCAGTTAATCTGGTGAATAATCTCAACAGCAATCGCTGGCTGCCTGACCGGGTGATGGGCTTTATCCAATCCGATGATGATCCACTGCAGGACGATGAGGTGATCGATCTGCCCCTGCCGCTGTTAGGGGGGGCAGAAAATCTAAGGTTGCTGATTAAAGAGTTCAAAATACGGCGGGTCTATGTGGCACTGCCGGTGGCCGAATCCGATATTATTGAAGCACTGCATATCGATTTGCTGGATATGAATGTTGATGTTATCTGGGTGCCGGATATCTTCGGTCTTAGTCTGCTCAACCACTCCATCCGCGAAGTCGCGGGTATGCCTTTGATCTCCCTTAATGAAAGCCCGATGACCTCCCGCCGCAGCCACATCATGCTGAAAAGCGCTATGGATAAAGTGCTGGCCGCCATCGCACTGGTGGCATTCAGTCCGCTGATGTTAATTGTCGCCATCCTGATCAAACGGGAGTCCGAAGGACCTGTATTCTTTAAACAGGACCGTCACGGCTTCGATGGTGAAATAATCAAGGTATGGAAATTCCGCAGTATGCGCCTGCATGATGATAAAGAGGTGAAGCAGGCCACCAAAGGCGATTCCCGGGTTACGAAAATCGGCGCCTTTATCCGCCGCACCTCTATTGACGAACTACCGCAATTTATCAACGTACTCCAGGGCACCATGTCCCTGGTCGGCCCCCGGCCCCATGCTGTGGCCCATAACGATTATTACTCCGATAAAGTGAATGCCTATCTGGCGCGCCACCGGATTAAACCGGGCATTACCGGCCTGGCTCAGATCAGTGGTTATCGCGGGGAAACCGAAACCCTGGATAAGATGGAAAAGCGGGTGGAGTTTGATCTGGCATATATCAATAACTGGTCGTTGAGTCTGGATATTAAGATCTTGATTAAGACGCCGTTGAGTCTGATTTCTAAGGATATTTACTAGTTCCTGTGGTGCCTTTTATGGATTTTTTCGAATGAAAAATAAGCTCTTTTCTGTTGTTGATCAAGGGGTCTTTTCTGGAACAAACTTTGTTTTGTTATTTGTTTTATCTTTAGCTATGGATATAAAGAGTTATGGGGAATTCTCGATACTTTTATCTCTCATTGCGCTGTTTCAAACCATAATAAATTCACTTGTTATAGAACATCTTTTTGTCAATAGATCCTGTTTGAATTTATTTGATGCCTATAAGGAGATTATATTTCTGTGGATGCTTGCTAACGTTTTTTTTGTGTTTGTTATAGATTGGGATAGTGAGATTCTTAGTGATATTTTTTTTGTTGTTTTTGGGTGGGGTATTTCAGGTATTTGGCTTGCTCGACGATATTTTATGTCGAAAGGTTTAGGAAAGTACGCTCTGTTGGTTTCTGCTCTTTATTTGATTGTAATTGGGGCGCTTGTTCTTGCAGTATATTCCTTTGATATTCAGAGTTTTATTGTTCCAGTTTATTTCTGTGTAATTGCCATATTTTCAATATTAGTCTGTGTGTTTATGGTAAAAAATGAAAACAGTACGATTGAAAATAGTGATAGCTTTTTTGTGAGATTTAAACGTGATGGCTTTGTTTTTTTACTGTTGTCAATAGTAGGTTGGTATCCATTAAATTCTATATTTGTTTATTGGAGTTCTTATGGGAGTGTAGAAGACCTCGGAAGATTTAAGATATATTTAAACTTTATTTTGCCATTAATGACGCTGAATATTTTAATATTGCTAATGCTTATGAAGAAAGTTAGTACTACTGTTGACAATATAAGAGGTTGTATTCTCGAATTTTATTCTTATGGCTTTGTTATTAATATAGTATATATGGTTCTTGTTTGGCTTGCTTTAGATTGCTTTAAGTTGTTCAATGTTTTTTATGATAATGATGTGGATTTTTATTATTTATTAAAGCTTGCAGGAGTTGCTATATTTGCTTTTAGTTTGCAGTTTGTTCTATATAGTGTGAAGGCTGTCGGTGGTTTTTATAACTTCTGTTTAGTTATGTCATTTGGGTCTTTAATGTCGTATCTCGTTGATTTGTTTTTTTTATTACCTGGCTCTGAAGGCGTTTCTCCAGTAGATATTGCTATTTATAATTACTTGTTTCTTCTTGGGTGTTGTATGGTTTATGTTTTTGTTCTTCGAGTCGGATGTTGTAGATATTTTAAGTAAGAGTTATTTTTTTAATTTCTTTATATTTCAGGTGTTTTTTTTATGAAAATATTGCTGTCTGCTTTTGCTTGCGATCCTATTAATGGTTCGGAAGCATATGTTGGGTGGAATTGGCTTAAGATGTATTCTTTAAGCGGGAATGATATACATGTAATTACTAGGCGATATAATAAGGATATGATTGAGTCTGCAAACTATCCTGATAATGTGAAATTTCATTATTTTGATTTATATGGCTGCGAAAATAAGGGGCATTATTGGAAGGTTATTAAGCCTTATTATGTTGTGTGGCAGTTTTTTGTTTTGTTTTTTGCGTTTTTTTTACATGCTAAATATAAATACATTGTTGCTCATCATGTGACCTATAATAATATTGATGTTCCCGGTTTTTTGTGGCTTCTCCCTAAGGTTAAGTTTATTTGGGGGCCTGTAGGTGGCGGGCAGGTTCCTCCTTCTGAGTTAAAAGTTGTTTACTCAAAAAAATGGGTTAAGCAGGTTGCTAGAAAATGGATGAAGTTTTTTGCAGAATATAATCCAGTAGTCTTTTTCGCGTTAAAAAAATCTAGCTTGGTTATGTATGCTAATTATGAAACAAAGTCTCTATTGTCTAGTATTCAGCATGCATCATGTATGTGTTTGGAAACAGCAATAAATCCACGAGAAATGAGTAGGAGAGATTACTCCATAAAAGAGAAATTTGAAATATTATGGGTGGGGCGTATTGAGGAAAGAAAAGCCCTACTGATAATGCTTGATATTGTTAAAGATATTGGAAGTGCTATCCCGATCAGACTCACAATTGTAGGAGATGGTCCGTTAGAGAATGAAATGAAAGAGTATTCCTCACATATGATAGAGAATGGGACAGTTGTTTTTATGGGGAGAGTTCCTTTTCTCGATATGAAGGAGGTATTTGATCGAGCAGGAGTATTTGTTTTTACAAGTGTCCAGGATACGTCAGGAAATGTTTTATTAGAAGCGATGGAAGCATCATTGCCAGTAGTTGCAATGAACCATCAAGGTGCAGCTTTGATTTTAGATAGAACGTGCGCAGAGCTTGTAGATATTGGCTCTTATGATTCTGTAGTTAAGGGTTTCTCGTTTAGCTTAGTGAAACTATATGGTGATGATAAATTAAGGATGTCTATTGGTATGGAGGGTAATAGAAGATTACGTGAAAATTTTACATGGGAAGCGAAAAGAAAGCTTCTTTCAGTAGAATATTCTAAAGTTGATTTGGATGGAATTTTATAATGGTCACAGAGTTTCTGTGTCGGAAAAGTTCATTGAGTATATGTTTGGTTTTTGCTCTTGCTATATTTCCATATGACGCGCTTTCCTTATGGTACTCTTTGTCATTCCTTGTCATCGTTGCGGTGATTTCTATTCTCTTGAATTATAAGCTTGTTGATTTCGAATATAAGCTTTTTCTTTTGATGTTTTTTTGGTTTTCTTTTGTTTTGTTATGGTCGTATTTTATGGGCGATTATGATGAATATATTATGTCTCAATCGAATAACTATTTTCAGTTGTTTTTCTTTTATGTTGCTTTTTATTCTTTGCTGAAAAGAGTTGATTATTATCAGGTTTTTTCCTCTCCTGTTTTTTTGCTTTTGTGTGTATCTTCTGTTTTAGTTAATATTGCTTTCGGTCGGGGTGGGGATGGTGAATTTTCCCCGTATATGAATTTTAATACATTTCTTCTATTTACATCTTTTTTCTTTTTTTCTAATAAAGCTTCTTTCAGGTTGAGGGTTTGTATTTCAGTTGTTTGGTTTTTAATTGCTTTTTCTCTTTCAGATCGAGCTAGCTTTTTATTGATTGTATTTCTTATGATTTTAACCACATATATAACTTTTACAAGATTTCAAATGCTATGTGTGATTTTTTTTGTTATTTGTTTTCCTTTTTTTATTAACTATATGGATTTTTCATATTTAGAAAAATTATATATTATTGATCAAAATAGTGGAATAAGAGGTGATTTTATACGTGGTGCGTTTGATTATTTGGGAGATGATTTTTTTTGGGGTGTTGGTTTTGATGAACCTTATAGATCGATTGATTTTGATTATATTGGGCATCATGAATTTCTTTTGAAGTATGAAAATGTTATGAAGATTAGTAATCATAACTCAGTTGTTGATATGATGGTGAAAATGGGTTTTATATGGCTTTTATTGTTCTTTAGATTTTTTTATTACTCTAAAAGATATGTTGATTATAAACTGGTCCAATGTATGTTCTTTGTGAGCTTGGTTGGAATTTCATTTGATGCATGGTTCGAAAATCAGTATCAACTACCAATTTTAATTTTTGTATTAGCCTTGATAGGCGTAAATAAAGAGAATTTTGGAGGGTTTAATGGATTACCAAGCAATAGAACGAGTTAGGTTGAATTTGCGTGATCTGTATTTTAAAGGACGTAGTGCTTTTGGCGGATCCGGAGATTATGTTCTCTGTAATTCTTTTCCTAAAAGTGGGACACATTTGTTGTCTCAAATATTGACTGAATGCGCAAATGTGGAGTACTGGGATGACATTGTATCAGTTCAGTCCTTATCTGGTGTAATGAATACTAGATCGCATATTAAGAGTAAAGTTTTATCCTTTCCTAAAGGGTGCTTAGTTAAATCTCATCTTAGCTATGATTTGGAGTTGTCTAGTTTTTTAGATAGTGTCTGTTCGGCACAGTTTTTTATCTATAGAGACCCCAGAGATATTGTAGTTAGTCATGCAAATTGGGTTATCAATGAGCCTAGAATATTTTTACATAAATATTATAAAGAGTCTCTGTGTACCTTTGATAAATGTTTGGAGGCTTCTATTCAAGGTGTCAGTATTGGCGATTCTTTTGGAATGAATATTTCTAACCCAAGTTTAGGTGTTGACTTTTCTAGATGGCTTCCATGGTTGGAAAAAAGCAATGTTTATTCTATTCGTTTCGAGGATATTGTTGGGGAGCGAGGTGATGGTGACGAAAATAAAAGGCTTGACATTATAGCGGATATATTTAGGAATTTAAATTTAGATTTGCCAGATGATTATATTGAAAAATTTTCAAGTAATAATCTTGATCCTTCCAAATCTCATACTTATAGAAAAGGAAGAAAGGGAGGTTTAGGGGGGTGGAGTGAAGCGTTTACTCCAAAACATAAAGAGCTATTTAAGTCAGTTGCAGGTGATTTGTTGATAAAATTAGGCTATGAAACGGACTATAATTGGTAGCTCTTTTATGAATAACGTTTCTAGAATACTTAAAATGGATACTCATGTTCTGGGTATCGAAAATGCCATCGATAAGATTATAGACCCTGATCTAAATGGCTATAGTACATATGTTTGCGTATCGAATGTCCATATGTGTATGGAAGTATTTGACTCGACAGAGTTCCGTAAGGTAGTAAATTCAGCTGATCTGGTGATACCTGATGGCAGACCTATTTTTTGGGCTCAGAAGCTTTTAGGTGCCAAAGATGCTCAGCAGGTGCGCGGACAGGATATTATGATGGCTCTTTGCCAGAAAAGTGCTGAGTCTGAACTGAAGATTGGTTTGTATGGTGGTTCGTCAGATATGGTGCTTGAACAAGTCAAAGATCAATTGAACAGGACTTATCCAGGTATAAAACTTGTCTATTCTTATTCTCCGCCTTTCCGCGCGCTTAGCCCTGATGAGGATGCTGCCGTTGTAACTGAGATCAATAACGCCGGTGTTGATGTGCTTTTTGTGGGTATTGGCTGCCCTAAACAGGAGTATTGGATGGCGGAGCATAAAGATAGACTTCGCTGCGTAATGCTTGGTGTTGGCGCTGCCTATGATTTTATTGCTGGAAGTAAGAAGCATGCTCCAAGATGGATGCAGAAATTTGGGTTAGAATGGCTGTTTAGATTAGTCAGCGAACCGAAACGCCTCTGGAAGCGATACCTTAAGCAAAACCCCCGATTTATCTATTATTTTCTGCAGCAGTGGTTGCTCGGTAAAAAATTTAACTGATTAGAAAGGAAAAGTTGATGTCAAAGAAAGTTGCATTGATCACCGGCGTTACCGGCCAGGATGGCTCTTACCTTGCCGAGTTCCTGCTGGAAAAAGGCTATGAAGTACACGGAATTAAGCGCCGGGCTTCTTCATTTAATACCCAGCGTGTCGATCATCTCTATCAGGACCCTCATGAGGCGAATGTTAACTTTCATCTGCACTATGGCGATCTCACCGATACCTCAAACCTGACCCGTATCATCCAGCAGATTCAGCCGGATGAGGTGTATAACCTGGGCGCTCAATCCCATGTGGCGGTGTCGTTTGAATCACCGGAATATACCGCTGATGTGGATGCGATTGGTACTCTGCGCCTGCTGGAAGCGATCCGCTTTCTGGGGCTGGAGAAAAAGACCCGTTTCTATCAGGCATCCACCTCTGAGCTGTTTGGTGAGGTGCAGGAGATTCCGCAGAAGGAGACCACGCCATTCTACCCCCGCTCCCCTTATGCCTGTGCCAAGATGTATGCCTACTGGATCACCGTAAACTACCGTGAATCCTATGGGATGTATGCCTGTAACGGTATTCTGTTTAACCATGAGTCCCCTCGCCGGGGTGAAACCTTTGTTACCCGGAAGATTACCCGTGCTGTTGCCAATATCGCGCAGGGTGTTGAGAAATGTCTCTATCTGGGCAACATGGATGCACTGCGTGACTGGGGCCACGCTAAAGACTACGTGCGGATGCAGTGGATGATGCTGCAACAGGATCAGGCGGAAGACTTTGTGATCGCTACCGGCAAGCAGATCTCCGTACGTGAGTTTGTGCGCATGTCAGCTGCTGAAGTGGGCGTTACCCTTGAGTTTAAAGGGGAAGGCGTTGATGAGTATGCTGAAGTGGTTGCCGTTGAAGGTGACAACGCGCCTGCAGTCAAGGTGGGTGATGTGATTGTGCGGGTTGATCCTAAGTACTTCCGTCCTGCTGAAGTGGAAACCCTACTGGGTGATCCGTCCAAAGCAAAAGAGAAACTGGGCTGGACACCGGAAATTACCGTTGAAGAGATGTGTGCAGAGATGGTGCAGAACGACCTGACCAATGCCAAGCAACACGCCCTGCTGAAAAAGCACGGTTATGACGTCAGCGTTGCTCTGGAAGGTTGAGAGCCGAAGTCCGAGGTCCGATCGCTTCGCGTGTCCGAGGTCCGGAAGGGCAGAAGTCCGAGGTCTGAAAATGCGGACAAGCGAAGCGTTCGGACTTCTATTTTTAAGGATTTAAAAATATGACTAAAGTTTTTGTAGCGGGCCATAACGGTATGGTGGGGTCTGCTATCTGTCGCCAGTTGGCGGCTGATGATTCGGTTGAGGTGATAACCGCCAGTCGGCAGGCGCTGGATCTGCTGTCTCAGAGCGATGTTGCCCGCTTCTTTGATGAACATAAATTCGATCAGGTGTATCTGGCTGCGGCTAAAGTGGGCGGTATCTGGGCGAACAATGAATACCCGGCTGAGTTTATCTACCAGAATCTGACGATTCAGAATAACGTGATCCACTCCGCGTATCAGTCCGGTGTTAAGAAACTGTTGTTTTTGGGGTCGTCCTGCATCTACCCGAAGCTGGCTGAACAGCCGATGCAGGAAAGCGCTCTGCTGACCGGTGTGCTCGAACCCACCAATGAGCCTTATGCCATTGCCAAGATTGCCGGTATTAAGATGTGTGAATCTTATAATCGTCAGTATGGTGTGGATTACCGCAGTGTAATGCCCACTAACCTCTACGGTGAAAACGATAACTTCCACCCGGAAAACTCTCATGTCATCCCTGCACTGATGCGCCGTTTCCACGAAGCAAAACTGGCGGGTGATGCTGAAGTGGTTGTATGGGGTACTGGTAAACCGATGCGTGAGTTCTTGCATGTGGATGATATGGCCGCGGCGTCTGTATTCGTGATGAATGCCGATGTTGAGACTTATCAGGCCAACACCGAAACCATGCTGTCACACCTTAACGTCGGTACCGGCGAAGATTGCACCATCGCTGAGATGGCACTGACCATGGCTGAGGTTGTGGGTTTTGAGGGGGAGGTTGTGTTTGATTCAACCAAGCCGGATGGCACCCCCCGTAAGCTGATGGATGTCAGTAAACTCAATGCCCTGGGCTGGAAGCATTCAATCAGCCTGAAAGAGGGCCTGACGATGACCTATGAGTGGTTTTTACAGCATCAGGATGATTTTCGGGGGTAAGAGCCGAGGTCAGATGTCCGAGCGCTTCGCTTGTCCGTCGTCCGAAAAAGCGGACAAGCAGGCGAAGGCTGCGTTCGGACAAATGCAATGTTCGGGCTAGCGAAGCGATCTTCATTTTACAATCCGAATAAGGCGATGTTCGTATATGAGTAATAGCTACTTAACATCTGATAATTTTCGTTTAGTCGTCGATTCCACGCCGTTGATCTCGATTGATCTGGTTGTAAAAGATCCTGATGGCAGTGTTTTGCTGGGTAAAAGGCTGAATAAACCCGCTAAAGATTATTGGTTTGTGCCGGGTGGCCGGGTGTTGAAGAATGAAACCCTGGCGGATGCGTTTCTACGCCTGACTGAGGCAGAGCTTGGTATTAAAGTGCCGATTCAGAGCGCCCGATATCTGGGGCTGTATGAACATTTCTATGATGACAGCGCTTTGAGTGATGCGGTGTCGACACATTACGTTGTTAACGCATTTGTAATAGAATTGAGCGAGTCTGTGTCAGCGCTGCCTGTTGAACAGCACAGTGATTATCAATGGTTAAGCGAAACCGAACTATTAGGTGCTGATGATGTACATATTCATTCAAAGTGGTATTTCATGAACGAAAAAGGATATTCCGTATGATCCCTGTAATTATGGCCGGTGGTTCCGGTACCCGCCTGTGGCCTCTTTCCCGTACTCAGTATCCTAAGCAGTTTTTACAGCTGAACAGCAATCTTTCAATGTTGCAGGAGACGGTTAAGCGTCTGGGCGCGGTTGATCAGGTGAGCCTGATCTGCAATGAGGAGCATCGTTTTCTGGCCGCAGAGCAGATGCGGGTGATGAACCAGCCCTGTTCCGTTTTTCTCGAACCGGTTGGACGCAATACCGCTCCGGCGATTGCTCTGGCTGCTTTACAAGCCGAGTCTGAGGTCCGATCGCTGCGCTTGTCCGATGTCCGAAAGGACGACGAGCAACAAAGCCCTATATTACTAGTGTTGGCAGCCGATCATGTTATTGAAGACGAAGCAGCTTTTCGTGATGCTATAGCTAAAGCGCAGCCTCTGGCTCAGGAAGGGTGTCTGGTGACTTTTGGGATTGTGCCAACCCATCCTGAAACCGGTTATGGGTATATCAAAGCCGAGGTTAATCAGCCGATGCCAGCGGGCGGGGAAGGGCAGGATGCATTATCTGAGGCTTTCCCTGTATCAGCGTTTGTTGAGAAGCCTGATCTGGAGACTGCGGAATCTTATCTGGCTGAAGATGGCTATTACTGGAATAGCGGTATGTTTATGTTCCGGGCTGACCGTTATCTGGAAGAGCTGGGTAAATTCCGCCCTGATATTCTTGAAGCCTGTCAAAAGGCGATGGCTGATACATCTGCGGATATGGATTTTGTCCGGGTAAACAGTGCGGCCTTTGAAGCCTGTCCGGATGAGTCGGTGGATTATGCGGTGATGGAGAAGACCGACCGCGCTGTAGTACTACCGCTGGACGCTGGCTGGAGCGATGTCGGTAGCTGGGCGGCACTGTGGGAGATCAAGGCTAAAGATGGCCGGGGTAATGTGCTGGATGGGGATGTGATCGCCCACGACACCAGCGACTCTTTTGTTATGTCTTCAAACCGGCTGGTGACCATCCTGGGTGTGGATAACCTGATCGTTGTTGATACCCCCGATGCGCTGCTGGTGGCGGATAAAAACAAGATTCAGGATGTGAAGAAGATCGTTGCTGAGATTAAGGGGGCGGGTCGTAATGAAACCTTCCAGCACCGCGAAGTGTACCGCCCCTGGGGCAAGTATGATTCGATCGATCTGGGTGACCGCTATCAGGTGAAGCGCATTACGGTTAAGCCCGGTGCGCGTTTATCTGTGCAGAAACATCATCACCGCGCCGAACACTGGATTGTGGTGAGTGGAACTGCGAGGGTCACCAAAGGGGAGGAAACCTTCCTGGTGACTGAAAACCAGTCCACCTACATCCCGTTAGGTGAGATCCACTGCCTGGAAAACCCGGGCAAAGTCGAGCTTGAGCTGATCGAGATTCAGTCCGGTTCCTATCTGGGAGAGGATGATATCGTGCGCCTGGAAGATCAGTATGGGAGGGCTTAGTTGATTATTGAAACTAGTGCCATCTGATAGTTTTATCGCGACGGGGGCGTCGCTCCCACAGGTGTTGTGGTAGCAATATGCTTTTGTAGGAGGCGCGCTGGTATGCCCTCTGGGTACCTCGCGGCGATTGTTGAAACTGGTGCCATCTGATGCTTTTATCGCGACGGGGGCGTCGCTCCCACAGGTGTTGTGGTAGTAATAAGCTCTTGTAGGAGGTGCGCTGGTATGCCCTTTGGGTACCGCGCGGCGATTGTTGAGCTGGTGCCATCTGATAGTTTTATCGCGACGGGGGCGTCGCTCCCACAGGTGTAGTGGTAGCAATATGCTTTTGTGGGAGGTGCGCTGGTATGCCCTTTGAGTGCCTCATGGCGATTGTTGAGCTGGTGCCATCTGATAGTTTTATCGCGACGGGGGCGTCGCTCCCACAGGTGTTGTGGTAGCAATATGCTTTTGTAGGAGGCGCGCTGGTATGCCCTCTGGGTACCTCGCGGCGATTAATCCAAAAAGGAGAATGTGATGAAAGGGAATTCATCTGCTTTGCGTAAAGGCCGGTTTTCGGAAGCCGGTCAAATCTATCTGGTTACTTTTGTAACACTTCAGCGAAAGCCTGTTTTCAAAGACTTTGAACTGGGCAGGCTTTTTGTTGATGTCCTCAGGCGTGAGTCAGAGCATTCTGAAACGCTGGCGTTTGTGGTAATGCCTGATCATGTTCATTGGCTGGTGCAGTTAAAATCTAAACTGCTAAGCCGCACGGTGCAGTCAGTTAAGTCTGTTTCCTCCCGCAAGATTAAATCACAGATAATTTCAAATGGGCCGGTCTGGCAGGATGGTTTTCATGATCATGCCGTCAGAAATGGGGATGATCTGGCAAGTATTGCCCGATATCTTGTGATGAACCCGGTTAGGGCGGGGTTGGTGAGCAGTGTAAAGGAGTATCCCCTATGGGATGCTGTTTGGGTTTAGCTTTTGTTGTGCGAGGCGAAGCTCGTACCATCTGATGGTTTTATCGCGACGAGGTACCCAGAGGGCATGCTAGCGTCCCTCCCACAGGTGTAGCTATAGCATGCTGCTGTTGTGGGAGGCGCGCTGGTATGCCCCTTGGGTACCTCGCGGCGATAAGTGTTAAATCATCTGCTTCTGTTTAAGCAATTCGATGACTTTATCGGCAGCCTCTTCAGGTGTCATCTCGACTGTTTTCAGGTCGAGTTCTGGCTGTTGTGGCGCTTCGTATGGCGAGTCGATGCCGGTGAAGTTTTTCAGTTCTCCCCGACGGGCTTTCTTGTAAAGGCCCTTAACATCGCGGTCTTCTGCAACTTCCAGCGGCGTGTTGACATAGATCTCGATAAACTCGCCCTCTTCCAGCATATCTCTGGCCATCTTTCTTTCTGCACGGAAAGGTGAGATGAACGAGGACAGGACGATCAGGCCCGCATCTACCATCAGTTTGGCGACTTCAGCAATACGGCGGATGTTTTCCACCCGGTCCTGATCGGTGAAGCCCAGGTCTTTATTGAGACCGTGACGGACGTTATCCCCATCCAGCAGATAGGTGTGGTGACCGGCAGCCAGCAGTTTCTGTTCGACCAGATCGGCGATGGTGGATTTACCTGAACCGGACAAGCCTGTCAGCCAGATAACGCAAGGCTTCTGGGTTTTCAGCGCGGCACGGACATCTTTGTTCACTTCGGTATGCTGCACGGTGATGTTGGTGCTGCGGCGAAGGGCAAAGTTGATCAGACCTGCACCAACGGTGTTGTTGGTCATCCGGTCGATCAGAATAAAGCTACCGGTGTCGCGGTTGGCTTTATAGGGATCAAAGGCGATATCCCGGTCCAGACTGATATTACACTCGCCGATACCGTTGAGTTCCAGCTTTTTGGCCGCCAGGTGTTCCATGGTATTGACGTTTACCTGGTGCTTGATATCGGTGATGGAGGCGGTGACGGTTTTGGTGCCGATCTGCATCAGATAGGTACGGCCCGGCATCAACGGTTCTTCATGCATCCAGATTACGGTGGTTTCAAACTGTTTACCGATGGAGGCTGGTTCTTCCGCTGAGGTGATCATGTCACCACGGGAGATGTCGATCTCATCATTCAGTGTCAGAGTGATGGACTGGCCTGCCACGGCCCGTTCCAGATTGCCATCATAGGTGGAGATAGTGGCAATGGTGCTCTCTTTACCCGATGGCAGGGCGCGGATGCGGTCGCCAGGCTTCACGATACCGCTGGCCAGCTGGCCTGAGAAACCACGGAAGTCGAGGTTGGGACGGTTAACCCACTGCACAGCCATACGGAAGGGAGCTTTCTGCATCAGCTCATCATCGACCTGAACGGTTTCCAGATACCCCATCAGGGTTGTACCGTGATACCAGGGCATGTTGTTGCTGGGTTCGGTAATGTTGTCACCGGCCAGTGCTGACATCGGGATGAAGGTGGTTTCTTCAATACCGATCTGTTTGGCAAATGCGGTGTAGTCTTCCATGATCTGGTTGTAGGTTTTTTCGGAGTAATCCACCAGATCCATTTTGTTGATCGCAACCACAATGTGAGGAATACCGATCAGCGATGCCAGGTAGGTGTGACGACGGGTCTGGGTGAGGATGCCGCGACGGGCATCGACCATCAGAATAGCCACATCGGCAGTGGATGCGCCGGTCACCATGTTGCGGGTGTACTGTTCATGCCCGGGGGTGTCGGCAACGATGAATTTGCGCTTATCGGTGGAGAAGAACCGGTAGGCAACATCGATGGTGATGCCCTGTTCCCGTTCTGCTGCCAGACCGTCAACCAGCAGGGCGAAGTCGATGTTATCGCCCTGGGTGCCGAACTTTTTGGACTCAGCTTCAACCGCTGCCAACTGGTCTTCAAACAGCAGCTTTGATTCATACAGCAGGCGACCGATCAGGGTACTTTTGCCATCGTCTACACTACCGCAGGTGATAAAACGCAGCAGGCTTTTCTGTTCGTGATCTTTGAGGTATTGGACGATATCTTCGGATATCATGTCTGATGAATGTGCCATTAGAAGTAGCCCTCCTGCTTTTTCTTCTCCATTGATGCGGCGGAATCGTGGTCGATCATGCGGCCCTGACGTTCAGATGTTTTGGTCAGCAGCATCTCCTGGATGATCGCTGGCAGGGTATCTGCTTCAGACTCAACGGCACCGGTCAGTGGGTAGCAACCGAGGGTTCTGAAACGGACTTTCTTCATCATAGGGACTTCATTGGGTTGTAGCGGCATGCGCTCATCATCCACCATGATCAGCGTGCCATCCCGTTCTACTACCGGGCGTTCGGCAGACAGGTAGAGCGGCACAATTGGAATCTGTTCCAGATAGATGTATTGCCAGATATCCAGCTCGGTCCAGTTGGACAGTGGGAACACCCGGATCGACTCGCCGGGACGCTTATTGGCGTTATAGTTTTTCCACAGTTCTGGGCGCTGATTTTTCGGGTCCCAGCGGTGGTCTGCGGTGCGGAAAGAGAAGATACGCTCTTTAGCGCGGGACTTCTCTTCATCACGGCGGGCACCGCCAAAGGCCACATCAAATTTGAATTTATTCAGGGCCTGCTTGAGACCTTCGGTTTTCATAATGTCGGTATGCAGTGCTGACCCGTGGGTAAACGGGTTGATACCTTTTTCCACCCCTTCCGGGTTCATGTAGGTGATCAGCTCGACTCCCAGCTTTTTCACCAGCTCATCCCGGAAGGTGTACATATCGCGGAACTTCCAGCCAGTGTCTACATGCAGCAGAGGAAAAGGTGGCTTGGATGGGTGGAAGGCTTTCATCGCCAGATGCAGCATCACAGCGCTGTCTTTACCGATGGAATATAGCATGACCGGGTTATCGGCTTTGGAAACCACTTCGCGCATTATTTGAATGCTTTCTGCTTCCAGTCTCTCTAGGTGTGTTAATGCCATCGTGTTCCTCACATATGACTGAGTGTGTTCGTGTTTATCAGCGGCTGGCGTTGGGGCCGGTATAGCGCTGCGCGGTGATGTTGCATACGTTAACAGGGTGATCTGTGTCTGGCTTGCCAGCCATTGCTGGATATCTTGGTATCGTGTCAGTGGTGCACTGTGAAACGAAACGATCATCTCTTGCTTCAGTTGTGCACTGAGGCGCTCCAGAAAGTGGATGATTGACTGGCTGTCTGGTTTGCCTGGGTTCGTCAGCCAGTATAGTTTGCCTCTGAAATCCTGCACATAGATTGCATAACCGGAAACGCTTGAGACGTTTTCAGCATCAGTGGTTTTCAGAGGGGCGATACCGCCTTTCAGTATTTTCCGCTTTTTTATCTGGGCGTCAGATTCTGCCGGTGAACCGACAAAATCAGGGTGGTGCTGAAGCAGCCATTCACTTGCAGATTCAGTGCTGTCAGCCGAAGAGGCCGGGGCTATGCCCCACTCTTTAAGATAACGGCCGATGGTTTTCGTCGATAACGGGTGCTGGTGGTTGTCGAACCACTTCTGCACGGCCTGTGTGGTCCATAATCCGCTATCTTTCGGCAGACCTGCCAGCATATATTTGAGACATTCGTCTGCTGTGCCTGGGCCGGATGTTCCACTGCGGGGTCTGCCCCGTTTGCCGATATTGATCGCTTCCCAGCCGCCCGCTATAAAACGTTTATGGGCTGAAATTATGGTTGGGTGAGACAGGCCTGTCTTCTGCTTTATGGCGGCAAGTGTCGCTCCGCTGAGACGCAACTGTACTGCTTCTTTTCTCAGTTTGTTCAGCGCTGTAGCAGAGAGTTTCTTGCCATTCATTATGAATATCCCGTGTAAGAATTGTGATCATACAAAATTGGCGGTATGCTGACAAACATTCTTGTTAAACATTAAGTGTCTTAATCATATTTTTGCGGCAATTGTTGCAATCGGCATGAGATGGCACGAACTAAAAGTCAGAATATGGATTTTTCAGCCGGGTTAACACTCATTCTTCTTGTAACAGTGCTTTTGTTGCTGGTTTTTAGTCATATAGCTGCCGATATGATTCTGATGGCGGCCATGGGCGTGCTGATTGTCTCAAAAGTGCTGACGCCGACTGAAGCCCTGGCGGGTTTTTCAAACCCCGGCGTTATCACTATCGCGGCGTTCTACGTCATCGCCGCCGGCCTTAAAGAGACCGGAGCGGTTCGCTGGATTGGTCAGCTGTTGCTGGGTTCGCCTGAAAGTGAAAAGCGGGCGCTTTCCCGGGTGATTCTGCCCTCAGCACTGTTAAGTGCATTTATGAACAACACTGCGGTTGTGGCGATGTTTATTCCGGCGGTGCAGGACTGGGCACGCCGGATCAGAATTCCGGTTTCAAAGCTGCTGTTACCCTTAAGTTATGCTGCGATTCTTGGTGGCACCTGTACGCTGATCGGTACCAGTACGAACCTGGTGGTCGATGGCCTGTTGCAGGCGAAAACCGGTGTCGCGCTGGGGATGTTTGATCTGGCCTGGGTAGGCGTGCCGGTGTTGCTGATTGCCGGCGGACTGATCGTCTTGCTGGCACCTCTGGTTCTGCCGGATCGCAAAGGGGTGGTTGAACAACTGGAATCTGCCCGGGAATATGTCGTTGAACTGCTGGTCAGCCCTGGCGGACCGATTGTCGGGAAGACTGTTGCTCAGGCCGGTCTGCGGCAACTTACCTATGGCTATCTTGTGGATATCAAGCGCAGGGGGCAGCTGTTAACGGCGGTGTCACCCGATGTCGAGCTGGAAGCCAATGATGTGCTGGTGTTTATTGGTGCCCCGGAAAGTGCGCATGAGCTGCGGGGTGTTCGCGGGCTGGTGCCGCCCCATGGTGATCTTGGCAAGCTGGATATTGCTGTGCAGGAGCGTTGTCTGGTGGAAGCGGTGGTCGGCCCTGAGTTTTTTGGCCTTGACCAGACTATTCGTGAATCGCGGTTTCGCAGTCGCTTCCGGGCGGCGATTCTGTCGGTGTGCCGTCAGGGGCACCGGCTGGATGGTAAGATCGGTGATATCCGTTTGCAGATGGGTGATACCCTGTTGATGGAAGCCAGCGATGACTTTGTCAGCCAATACCGTTCACGTCGGGATTTTCTGCTGGTCAGTGCGCTGAATGAGTCTACACCGCCGGATTTTGATAAGGCTCCAGTGGCAATCGGAACGCTGTTGTTGATGGTTCTGGCCAGTGCTGCGGGCCTTGTGTCTATCCTTGAAGCATCGATTATGGCTGCGGGAATGATGTTGGCCAGTCGTTGTGTCTCGGTTTCCCGGGCACGCCGTAACGTTGATCTGTCGGTGCTGATTGTGATCGCTTCATCGTTTGCCCTGGGGGCCGCCATGGTGAAAACCGGCAATGCCCGGCTGATTGCTGAAGGGTTGCTGTTCAGTGATGCTATAACGCCCTGGCAGGCACTGATTCTGATGTATCTGATTACGGTTCTGGTCACCGAGCTGATTACCAACAATGCGGCAGCGGTGCTGATGTTTCCGGTGGCGATGTCTTTGGCAGAGCAGTTGGGGGTGAGCTATATGCCCTTTGTTATTGCTATAATGTTTGCCGCTTCTGCCAGCTTTATCACCCCATTGGGTTATCAGACAAATCTGATGGTGTACGGTCCGGGGGGGTATCGCTTTACCGATTACGCCCGTCTGGGGATACCTTTGAGTATGACCGCCGGGGTCGTATCGCTGATTTTGATTCCGCTGATCTGGCCGTTTTGAAGTGTTTATTTAAGGCCGGTTTATTTAATGTATTTTTATTCGAAGGCCTGGCGATTTAACGCGTAACTGTTTTGTCGCTTCATTATCTTAAAGTGAGAAGGATGCCATGTTTAACAACCAAGATATTATCGCGCTGGCAAAGAGTGCTGGTGCCGCCATTATGGAGATCTATCAGCGGGATTTTGCGATCTCTGAAAAGAGTGACGAAAGTCCGTTAACCGAAGCGGATCTGGCATCTCATCACTGTATCGTTGATGGGCTGAAAACTCTGACGCCGGAGATACCGGTGTTGTCAGAGGAGTCCGGTGGCAGTGAACATCAGGACCGGATTGCATGGCAGAAATACTGGCTGATCGATCCGCTGGATGGCACCAAAGAGTTTATCAAGAAAAACGGCGAGTTTACGGTTAATATCGCCCTGATCGATCAGGGTAAAGCGGTGTTTGGCGTGGTTTATGCCCCGGCACTGGGGGTGACCTACTGGGGTGATGCGGAAGGCGCATTCAAAGAGAGTAATGGCCAGGTGACACCGATCCATGTATCTGAGATCCCCGCTGAAGGGGCTGTATGGCGTGTCGTTGGCAGTCGTTCCCATCAGTCTGATGAGTTTAAAGAGTTTGTTAAAGGGTTGCCAGAAACCGAAGTGGTGTCGATGGGCAGTTCACTGAAACTTTGCCTGGTGGCTGAGGGAGCGGCTGATATTTATCCCCGTCTGGGCTTAACCAGCGAGTGGGACACTGCTGCAGCGCATGCGGTGGTTAGTGCTGCAGGGGGGCAGGTGCTGCAATATCCAGAACTGACGCCGCTGTTATACAACACCCGGCCTGAGACACTGTTGAACCCATTCTTTATCGTCTGTGCCGATAAGTCGGATAAGTGGGCTTAAGGGCCGAGGTCCGATTGCTTCGCTAGCGTCGCTCCCACAGGTGTAGTGGTAGCAATATGCTTTTGTGTTAGGCGTGCTGGTATGCCCTTGGGGGATCTCACGCGAGGAGAAAGGAGTTTTTTATGGCCATTCTGGTCACTGGCGGAGCCGGGTATATCGGTTCTCATACCGTAGTGATGTTGCTTGAGGCGGGTTATGAAGTGGTGGCACTGGATAACCTCTGCAATAGCCACCCTGAAGTGTTCAATCGAATTGAGACCATTACCGGTAAGCGACCTGCGTTTGTTGAGGGCGATATCCGGGACCGGGCCTGTCTGGATGCGTTATTTGCTGACTATACGATTGATTCTGTTATCCATTTTGCCGGCTTGAAGGCGGTGGGGGAGTCGGTTGCCAAGCCGCTTGAGTATTATCAGAACAATGTTCATGGTTCTGTTGTGCTGTGTGAAGCGATGGCTGCGGCGGGGGTCAAGCGGTTGGTGTTCAGCTCCTCTGCGACGGTTTATGGCGAGGATGCTCCGGTGCCCTATGTTGAGACCATGCCCAGGGGCAAAACCTCTAACCCCTATGGTACCTCCAAAGCGATGGTGGAGCAGGTCCTGACCGATCTGGTTCTCTCCGATCCGCAGTGGTCGGTTGCTCTGTTGCGCTATTTTAACCCTATCGGTGCCCATTCCAGTGGCCTGATCGGTGAAGATCCTCAGGGCATTCCCAATAATCTGATGCCGTTTATCAGTCAGGTGGCGGTCGGTAAACGAGAGCAGCTATCTATTTTTGGTAACGACTATGATACCGCTGACGGTACCTGTGTGCGTGATTATCTGCATGTGATGGATCTGGCGGAAGGGCATCTTAAATCGTTGAGCTGTCTGGATAAGCCGGGTGCCCATATCTATAACCTGGGCACCGGCAACGGGCTGTCTGTACTGGAAATGGTGAATAGTTTTATTACGGTAACCGGGGTGGATATTCCCTATCAGTTTGCGCCACGACGTGATGGCGACCTGCCTGCCTTCTGGGCCGATGCCAGTAAAGCTGAGCGAGAGCTGGGCTGGAGCACCCGCTATTCGTTAGCGGATATGATGCAGGACACCTGGAAGTGGCAATCGCAGAATCCGGAGGGATATAGATAACCCTCACTATTGTAGGAGCGGCGTCTCGCCGCGATGGTTTATCGCCCGGGTACCCAGAGGGCATGCTAACGGGGCTTCTACGGGGTAGGATGTGTTGTAGGAGCGGCGTCCCGTCGCGATGGTTTATCGCCCCGGGTACCCAGAGGGCATGCTAACGGGGCTCCTACGATGTGGGATGTGTTGTAGGAGCGGCGTCCCGCCGCGAGGTTTTATCGCCCCGGGTACCCAGAGGGCATGCTAACGGGGCTCCCACAGGGCTTAGTGTTTATGCCCGCAATAGCGTCAGCAGCTCATCTGTTTTGGCTTTCATCAGTGCTTCATTACCGCGGGTTTCGACATTCAGCCGGACCACTGGTTCGGTGTTGGATGAGCGCAGGTTGAAGCGCCATTCGCCCATATCCAGGCTGATACCGTCGGTGTAGTCGATGGATACTGCCGCGTCTTTGTACTTTTCAAGCACCCGGTCGATAGCCGCTTTCGGATCTTCCAGTTTGCTGTTGATTTCGCCTGGCGAGGGAAATTTGGTAATCCGGTCGTCGACCAATTGTGACAAGGACAGGCCTTTGTTGCTGATCAGCTCGGCAACCAGCAGCCAGGGTACCATGCCGCTATCGCAGTAGAAGAAATCGCGGAAGTAGTGATGGGCGCTCATCTCACCGCCGTAGACTGCATCCTCTTCACGCATTCTTTCCTTGATAAAGGCGTGTCCGGTTTTGCTCTGAATCGCTTTTCCACCGCTGGCTTCAACGATATCCAGGGTGTTCCAGGTCAGACGAGGATCGTGGATGATTGACGCACCTGCATTTTTTGCCAGAAATGCTTCAGCCAGCAGGCCAACGATATAGTAGCCTTCAATAAAGCGGCCGTTTTCGTCAAACAGGAAGCAGCGGTCGAAATCACCATCCCAGGCGATCCCCATATCGGCTTTATGTTCCAGTACGGCCGCGATGGTGTCGGCGCGATTCTCTTCAAGAATCGGGTTAGGGATGCCATTTGGAAAGGTGCCGTCGGGCTGGTGGTGAACTTTAATAAACTCGACCGGCACGGATGCCGCTTTAAACTGGGTCTCCAGGGCGTCAATCACATGTCCGGCAACACCATTGCCGGCGTTAACAACCAGCTTCATCGGTTTCAGGGCCTGCAGATCGATATAGCCTTCGAGGTGTTCGATATAGGCTGCCAGGGTATCCACTTTTTCGTAGCTGCCGCGCTGGGCTTCATCGACAGGCGCAAAGTTATTTTCGCGTGCCAGTTGCTCGATATCATTCAGCCCGGTATCGCCGCTGATCGGGCGGGAGCCCTGTTTAACCAGCTTCATACCGTTGTAATCTTCGGGGTTGTGGCTGGCGGTGACAACGATGCCGCCATCCGTCTTCAGGTGAGCGGTGGCGAAATAGATCTCTTCAGTGCCGCATAGGCCGATATCCAGAACGTTGACACCAGAGTCTCTGAGACCGTTGGCCAGGGCGAGTTTTAGCGCTTCGGTGGACAGGCGCATATCGCCGCCAACCACAACGGTCTCGGGTTTCAGGAACTCTGCATAGGCGCGGCCAATGCGATAGGTAAGGTCTTCATCCAGCTGAGTGCCCAGCTGGCCGCGAATATCATAGGCTTTGAAACAGGCGAGTTTGCTCATTGGTGCTTCTCTGAAGTTTGTAAATTTGATGGGGCTAAAAAAAAATGTCGGACGGCACGCCAGCCGAGCCAGGGCATCAGGATGATGGCGATCCCTGTCAGGTTGGCGTACATGTCGTACAGTGAAAAGTGCCGGTGAGGCAGCAGCCACTGCTGGATAAACTCGGCACTGCAGGCCAGTGCGATCAGACCGACGATAAATAGCGGGATATGTTTACGGGACAGCGCCCAGATGCCTGCAAAGGTTACCACAGCAAATCCGCTCAGGTGGCCGAACTTGTCCGACTGATTAAATAGCTGCGGCGGCGGTGTCTGACGAAACAGTCCGTAGAGCAGCGCCGCGGCACAGAGGCTGAGCAGGATATTTCTCAGCATCAGCGTCCAACACCCATATAGGTGAAGCCGTACATCTCCAGCGCTTCGCGGTCAAAGATGTTCCGGCCATCGATAATCAGCGGCATGCGCATCTGTTGCAGCAGTCGCTCATAATCCGGCGACCAGTATTCCGGCCACTCCGTCACCAGCAGCAGAGCATCGCTCTCGGTAATCGCATCATAGGGATCGTTACAAAAAGCTATGTCGTGGTGATCATCGTAATGCTGCTGCAGATTGCCCAGGGCTTCCGGGTCATGGACTCTGACATGTACACCTTGTGCCAGCAGGGCATCGATAACCTTCAGGCTGGGAGCATTATCGATACTGGCAGTGCCGGGTTTAAATGATGCACCCCAGACGGAGACGGTTTTATGGGTCAGATCGCACTGGTAGTGCTGCCACAACTTTTTGAATAGCAGTTCTTTCTGTATCTCATTCTCGGAAATAACAGTTTTCAGCAGCGAGTTCTGTCCCCGCTTTTCAAAAATTTCGGAGAAGCGGGAGATGTTCTGATTGAAGTTTTGGCCACCAAAACCACAGCCGGGCGACAGATAGTGGTTGCCGATCCGTGGATCAGCTCCCATGCCTTCGCGGATAGTATCGATATCGACATCCATCTGATCAGCCAGGTTGGCCAGCTCATTGATATAGCCAATGCGAATCGCCAGCATGCCGGTGATTGCCAGCTTGGTGAATTCGGCTTCCCGGCTGCTCATCAACAGCAGGTGCTCGATATTTTGCAAAAACGGCCTGATCAGTGAGCGGGTCATGGTGATCGCCCAGCTATTCTCGCTGCCGATGGTTATTCTTTTGGGCTGACTGAAACCCTGCAGTGCCTTACCTTCCTGGAGGTTGTTGGGGATATATACCACGACCTGGTTAGCGGCCTCATTGAGAAGACTCTGCAACATATCGGTTGCGCCAACGCCGAAATTACACTGGTTGACGATCAACAGGTTTTCAGTCACTTCGTTCGCCAGTTCTGAGATAATCGCCTGGGCTAAGTGAAATTCGTTATGTTCCAGTGCCAGCCAATGGATATTGGTCTTACAGTCCTGAGAGCTGGTGCGCTTCAGCCGGCCCTCCTGCATCTGCAGTTCTATCTGATACAGCAATCCGGGCTCATCACGCAGTGCTGAGATCTCCTGAAGCGGTTTTGCCAGTTGGGTGTCAGGGCCCTCTATTAATACATCATTACCCGCTCGTGCCAGCGACGCCGCCGCCACCCAGGCGGTCAGGTCGGCACCATAGACTTTAACTTTCATGACCCGGCCTCCTGACGTTGCTGCTGGACAAAACGGATCAGTCCCTCGGTTGAGCTGTCGGTTGTGGTGGTTGGGTTGCTGAACTGGTCCAGTAGTGAGGTTGCCACCTGTTTACCCAGCTCTACACCCCACTGGTCAAACGGGTTGATCTCCCAGATAACTGACTGGACATAGACTTTATGTTCGTACATGGCGATCAGGGCTCCAAAGCTTTCCGGCGTGAGCTCGTCGATCATAATGGTGGTGCTTGGCTGGTTGCCCCGATAGCGTTTATGCGATGGTGCGTTAGCGGCATCTTCAAGGACGCTGTCCCCCAATGCCAGTAGCCGGGATTGCGCCAGACAGTTGGCCAGCGCTAACTGATGTTGTGCTTTCAGTTCGTCGCCGTGGCCCTGATAGCGCAGCGCCGGAGCGATAAAGTCACACATCACCGATTCGGTTCCCTGATGCAGTAGCTGATAGAACGCATGTTGCGCATTGGGGCCTACTTCACCCCAGAGAATCGGGCAGGTGGCATAGTTGAGTTTTTCCCCTGTCAGGGTGACACACTTACCGTTACTTTCCATCTCCAGCTGTTCAAGGTACGCGGGGAGGTGTTCCAGACGTCCGTCATAGGGGAGGATTGCATGGGCATGAATATTGAGGAAGTTAATGTTCCAGATGCCCACCATCGCCAGCAATACCGGCAGGTTGCTGGTCAGTGGTGCTGTACGGAAATGGGTGTCCATCAGGTTGGCTCCGGCCAGAAATCGGCGGAAGTTCTGATTGCCGGTTTGCAGCGCGATGGCCATACCGATGGCAGACCACATCGAATAGCGGCCGCCGGTCCAGTCCCAGAAGTGCAACTGATTCTTTTCGGGAATCCCCCACTCTGTGGCTTTGGCCGGACTGGCGGTAACGCCAATAAAGTGGTGCTGACTGATCAGCTCTACCGGGAGCCCACTGGCGTTGACCAGCCACTCCCGGGCGGTATTGGAGTTTGCCAGCGTATCGATGGTGGAAAAGGATTTCGATGACACGATAAACAGGGTTGATGCCGGATCGATCTGGTTAAGCAGGCGTGCCAGTTGGCTGCCATCCATTGAGGAGACAAAATGCAGCTCGATATCGCGGATATCATCGGTGGTAAACAGGTTTAACGCCCGGCAGGTCATCAAAGGCCCCAGGTCAGAACCGCCGACGCCGATATTCACCACGGTTTTTATTGGACTGCCATCATAGCCGCGCCACTGGCCGTTATGGATCTGCTCGACCAGTGCTTCCATACGCTCCAGTGAGCAGTGGATCTCCTTTGAGATGTCTACGCCCTGTAATACCAGCGGTGTCTCTTTGGGCTGACGCAATGCGGTATGCAGAGCAGGGCGGTTTTCAGAGGTGTTGACATGTTCGCCGGTGAAAAGCGCTTCAATTTTCTGCGGTAGCTGTTGCTGCTCTGCCAGCCCGATAAGCAGTTGTAATGTGTCATCGGTAATACGCTGTTTGGAAAAATCTGCCAGACAGTGAGCCGCACTGAAACTGAGTTTTGCAAAGCGCTGCGGATCTTCGGCAAACATCTCTTTGAGGTGTTTGTTGCTTAGGCTTTGCGCGTGACTCTTCAGTGCCAGCCAGGCCGGTGATTGGTCAACCGTCATAATTTCAGTCCTGTTGTGCGAGGAACTGCTTAAATCCTTCAGCGGTTTCCGGGTGTTGCAGTCCGTAGGCAACATTGGCCTGCAGGAAGCCAAGCTTGTTGCCACAATCGTATGTTTTTCCTGTCATTCGGTAGGCTTCGACGGTTTGCTCTTTAAGCAGTTCATCGAGGGCATCGGTCAGTTGAATCTCGCCGCCAGCACCAGGTTTGGTATCCGCCAGAAGTTCCATTACCCGTGCAGGCAGCACATAGCGGCCTACAACGGCCAGGTCGGAAGGGGCATCTTCGGCTTTGGGTTTTTCGACCATGGCGCAGATCGGTGTTGATTCTCCTGCAGCGGGTTTAATCCCTTTGCAGTCAGTCACGCCGTAAAGGTGTACTTTGTCCTGAGGAACGGATTCAACCATGATCTGTGCAGCATTATTGTCATCGAATGCGCGCACCATCCGCTGCAGATCATTCTCTTGCTGCTGATAGTTGTTTACCAGCACATCGGGCAGAATCACCACGAAGGGTTCATTATTTACCGCTCTTGCTGCGCAATAGACTGCGTGCCCCAGCCCTTTAGCTTCAGGCTGGCGGACTGAAATAATAGTGACATCGCTGGGGATTATTTTGCTGACCGAATTGAGAATTTCAGTCTTATTTTTCATATCGAGCTGGTGTTCCAGTTCGTAATGGCTGTCAAAATGGTCTTCAATGGCTGACTTGCCACTGCGGGTTACCAGGATGATCTCTTTAATGCCTGCTTTCACCGCTTCTTCAACAACGTATTGGATAACCGGCTTATCGACTACCGGCATCATCTCTTTAGGAATAGCTTTACTGGCGGGAAGTACCCGTGTTCCGAGACCCGCAACCGGGATTACAGCTTTACGTACAGTGGTCATAAATTCTCCAGACTGGTTCATCGTCCTGATGTTGTCCCAATTAAACCAAAATATGGCTTTAATGTATCGCTCAAAAACCGCAAAATTGTTTGCGGTCGGTGCTGGCTTGCAGATTGATGCAGGCGATTGTGAGCTTGTTGATCGCGCTGAGCCTCTGTTTTAAGGCTTTCTTGTTACGTTTAATGCCGCGCTCAATATTTTTAATCACCGCCGCCTGTGTTGTCTGGTCCAGATGGGGCCAGCCGAGCAGTCCTGCTTCAGCTACGCTGGTATTCACTGCATTCTCCCAGGGGCCCAGTTCGGTTGCCCTTTGCAGCGCGTGCAGATATTCCTTATCAAACTGTTGGATCGCCGCTTTCATCAACGCAAAGTTTGCCCAGCTGTATGGCCAGTTAGGGCGTTTCAGGGTTGCCTGGCGATAACTATCGATAGCCTGCCGGGTGGTGGCGATAAAGTCTGACTGATCCTGGCGCTGATATTTTGTCACGGCCTGATAATAGAGCAGTAGTGCCTGCATATCACTATATTCGGCGTTATCGGGTTGCCAGCTGTGGGCTGTTTCGATATTGCCAAGCGCCTGGGTTAACTGCGTCTCAGAAGGTGATTTTCCTGTGTTTTGCCAGTGTTCCAGATGTTGTCTGGGAAAGTAGGCGTACAGGTCTGCAACTCCGGCTCTGATGGCGGCGATACTGGCTGCCAATAGTATGATCAGGAGCGGTATGACAGCGAGAGTACGGCGCCAGTTACGTGTGGTCATTGCCAGAAATAATGTATTCAGGAATGGAGGAGACCAGTGCTCTGGCGGCTTGTTCGCCGATGATCTCTGCTGCTGCATGCATCCCTTCCGATAGGACGGGTGGACGGTGCTTGCTGTTGTGTGCGTCAGTGGCCAGCAGGGTGACCCAGTCCCGCTGTAGCAGAATCTCGGCTGTGTTGCGTGCGGCATCACCAAAGCGGCCTGCTACTGACATTGCGGTCACTTGCAACAGACAGCCCTGTTCGACAAACGGATTGATTTTGTCGACGTTGCCAGCCACCTCTTTGTTGCGTTCAGGGTGGGCAATCATCGGTTGAATATCTTGTGCCTTCAGCCAGGTGATAAGCTTGTCGGTACCTGGAGGTATATGGCTGTGCGGCAGTTCCAGGAGGAGTACTTTTTTACCCTGCCAGTGCCCTAAAAAAGGAATTTTGCCGGAGGGTATCATACTGATCATCTCTGCCGAGATACGCAGCTCTGCGCCCATGCTCAGGGTCAGGGGCAGGCCGGCTGTCGTGATCGCCTGCCGGAGTGTCTCGAGTACCGGCGTGATGGTGGCAATCTGGTTTTCGTAGCGGCCGGGATGGATATGGGGGGTGACGACAATGTGCCGTATACCATCTGCAACCGCTATCTGCGCCAGCTCCAGCGACTCTTCCAGAGTCGCTGGACCATCATCAATGCCGGGCAGTATGTGGTTATGCAGATCATACATCAGGCGGTCTGTTCCTCGGCAGTATAGCCATAGGTGTCGTAGTAGCCGCTGTAGTCGTCGCCATATTTGGCGGCTTTCTTTATATCGACCTGGTTCAGCACCACGCCAATCAGCGGGGCTTTAACCTCTTTCAGCCGTTTCAGGCCGTTCCTTGCCAATTGGTGGTTGGTTGAGTCTGCTTTTACCACATAGATCATGGCGCCGACATGGGGAGCCAGTACCAGGGCATCGCTTACCGCCTGTGTTGGCGCGGTATCGATAACGATGCGGTCATATTTGGTTTCGAGAATCTCCAGTACCTTGGCAAAGCGTCGAGAGGACAGCAGTTCCAGTGGGTTAGGCGGGATAATGCCAGAGGGCAGTACGTCGATTCCGGACTGCTCGTCATGATGGATCGAGTCTTCCAGCTTCGCTGTACCAGCAACAAGATTGGACAACCCGGCGGCTTTTCCGGAGAGACCGAATGCCCGTGCGATAGAGGGGCGGCGCATATCGGCGTCGATCAGCAATACCCGCTCCATCTGGCCCAGAGAGAAGGCCAGGTTGAGTGCCAGCGAGGTTTTTCCCTCACCCGGAATCGAAGAGGTGCAACAGAGCACCTTATGGGGGTTGTCCAGAGCGGAAAGAACGATGCCGGTGCGGATCGTTCTGACCGATTCAGCAAAGGCGGACTGCTGCTCCTGCAGATAGGCGGTATAGCTCTGGTGGTGATTTTTGCCTTTATTCGGTAGTTTTGGCAGTAATCCCAGCATGGTTGCATCAAGCTTATTCTCGACATCCTGAGCACTTTTCAGGGTGTTGTTCAGGGCTTCCAGCAGGAATGAGAACATCACACCAAACATGATGCTGACGACAAAAGCGAGGGCCATAATCAGGCCTTTTTTAGGCTTGGCCGGTTTCTGTGGAGGCTGTGCCGGGTCGGAAACCCGGGCGTTGGCTGATTGCAGGTCACCGGTAGCATTGGTTTCGCTCAGACGGGTGAAGAAGGTGTCATACAGCTGCCGGTTGGCATCGACCTCTTTTTCCAGCTCTTTCAACCGGTAGTCTTTGCGGTTGATCGATTGCAGGTCTTGCTTGGTCTTGTTAACCGCTGCCTGCAGCGAGCGTTCTGCTGACAGGGCCAGCTTATATTCGTTTTCGATGCCGTTGACGACAGACAGGATCTGCGAATTCAGGCTGCGCCGCGCATTTTCAAGTTCTGACTGGGCTGCCTGCATCTTCGGATGCTTAGGGCCATAGCGTTTAGCCAGTTCCGACTTTTTCAGTTCAACCTGAAGCACTGAGCCCTTCAGACTCTGCACCAGCGGGTGCTGCAACACTGCTGGGATTAGTTCAAAGTTTTCAGGATTGCTCTTATCCAGTCGTTTAATCTGACTATTCAGGCTTTCCAGGGCCATCCGTTCGCGGCGGGCTTCTACCAGCTTTGAAGAGACCAGATCCAGTTCGCTGTTGGCGATATCAAAACCGCCGTCACTGCCAACAATCTGTTCCTGTTCGCGGTATTCCTGTAAACGCTGCTCTGAGGTTTTGAGTTTATCTCTCAGGCCACTCAGACGTTCCATTAGCCATTCAGACGCTTTGGAGGTCAGCTGCAGCCGGGCTTCAAGGTTGTTTTCGATATAGGCATCGCCAATGGCGTTGGCGATCTGGGCTGAGAGCAGCGGATCGAATGAGTCGTAACTGATTTTAACCAGTTGGGTCTTGCGGATCGGGGAGATTGTCAGGTTTTCAATCAGCTGAGTGGTGACCTCTTGCAGCTTTATCCGCGCCTGTTCCTCCTCGCTCACCTCGGGCTGGACTCCTAACGGGAGCAGCGCTTTGACCGAACTGAGGGTGGAGGCGATCACACCTGGTGGCTGATTAAACTCAGGATTATCGATCAGATTCAGCTTTTCGATAACCCGTTCCGCCAGCTGTCTGGACTTTAGAATTTCGAACTGGGTGAGAAAATACTCACTGTTGCCCGCATCGAGGCCGTAGACCTCCTCAATCGACACCACATTGGCATTTTTTGACTCAATCAGCAGTGTCGCTTCAGCGCGATACACCGGTTTCATTGAAAATACCACCAGAGTCGTCAGCATGGTGATGACGATGGCGAAGCCAAAAATGCCCCATTTATGCCGGTTGATGGTGTTCCAGTATTGGCGCAGGTCGATAACGTCGTCGCTTATCAGGCGGGACGTGGTTTCCTGAGATTTATTCGTATCCATACTTTCCGGTCTGTCTCTGTCAATGTGTATACTGAGCGGGTTTACTTACTGTGGGTGGTGACGTGGGCTTCGGTTGCTCAGAAGAAGCTCTGTTCAATGGTAATGATATCGCCGGGGCGGATCTGGGTATTCAGGTCAGCCAGGCGGGGATCGCTTGTCTCGCCATCGTGAGCGATGAATAACTTGCTCCTGGATGCCCGTTCTGTGAACCCGCCAGCCAGTGCCACCGCTTTTTGCAGGGTCAGCCCCGGCTGATAAGGGTAGCCACCGGGCTCTTTGATCTCGCCGTTGATAAAGAATTGTCGGTACTCTTTCACTGTAATGCTGACGTGGGGGTCGAGCAGGTAGCCATCCGCCAGACCCTCTTCGATCATTGTGCTGAGGTGACCTATGGTCATATCCAGCACCCGGAGCTCTCCCAGGAATGGATAAGCGATGGTGCCAGCGTCACTCAGGCGGATCTCCATGCTCAGATCCTCTTCGCCAAATACCTGAATACTAAGCAGGTCGCCTGAACCAAGCCGGTAATCAGACAGAGTGGTTGATTCTGCTGATACCGCTGAACAGAAGAAAATCAGAATAGCGGCCAGCGCTACTCTGATTGATTGTGAACCGAAAATCATATCGTTCTCTCGAATTATCTGGCTTATAGCGATGCGTTGACGGTCAGCATAACGATGTTTTTGCTGTAGTCGGTGTTGGCCAGATTTGAATCAGTGTCACTGTACTGATAGTTCAGGGCAAACGTCAGCCAGCGACGCATATCGTAATTCAGCCCCAGGTTCAGAGTTGTAGTGTCATCTTCCCGGCCATCTGCTGCGCCTTCATAGGTTTCATTAATGATGCCTATGCCCGCATCTGTACTGACAATATCGGTCCAGGCGTGGTTCCAGTTGATGTTGTAACTCTTGGTGTCGATGAAGTCGCCGTTGCCGTTGGCTTCAGCAGCGTTCCGGCTGGTGCTGATGTCAACCACAGAGTAGGTGCGGGGAGCCCAGCGTATGGCCGCTTCCCAACTGCCGCCGGTGAAGTCTTTACGACTGGCGGAGTCAAAGTCTTTCTCTGTGATACCCAGCTTGATGGTGCCGGTGGTTTTCGCTGTGCCTTCCCAGGTGGCGCCCACCAGGTATTTCCAGGTGCTACTATCCAGCGAGTTAGCCGGATCGACATCGTAGTCGATATCCTTGTTGCGGGCTTCAAACAGGAGTGAAGTCTTGGGCATTACCTGATAATAGAATACCGCCCCGAGCGTGACTTCGGTATCGTCCCGCCCCTCAGTGATAGAGCGGAAGTTCTGATATTCGCGATCCAGATGCTCGCCATAGAACTGAAGCCGTCCAGTTGCATCCTGGGCACCGTAGACATAGTTAAAGCTGAGGATCTGGGTATCGTATTTCAGTGGTGCGTCGATGCTGGTGGCTATACCGCCGGTTGCGCTCAGGCCGGTACCCCGGGCTTCATGGCCTTTGTTGTAAGCCGCCTTGAGGTCGAGGATGCTGCGCTGACTGAATTCCAGGTGGGCATCGGCTGATAGCGCATGATCGGTATAGTTGTCAGCTGAACTGTTCTGGTGAATACCATGATTTATCTGGTAGGCCAGCCGGTATGCGTTCAGGCCATCTTCAGCAATTAACTGAACTGACGGCGACAGAACCGTAATCGTCTCATCCTGTTCGTTAGCTGATGTACTGAAAAAGTTATCATCATAGCCTGTTTGCACCGTCACCATAGGGACAATGCTGACCGCACCTGCGTCTATGCCGGCAGGCTCAATAGCAGCGAATGCAGGTGTAGAAAGAATCAGCGCTGAGGGGGGAATTATGCTTGCTAAAATCCGGTTTTTCATCGGCGGATATCCTTATGTGAGTCCATGCATTGCCATTTTTGTTCAGTATCTGTGTGCTACAGAGTTAAAATGAACAGAAGCTTTTATGAGCATCAATATTAGCATGGCTTTTTTTTCAGTGGTACCAGTGAATGCAGCCAAATAGCGACATTTTACGAATTTTTTGCTGCAGTGCGAAAAAAAGTGCGCAGCAACCGGGTTTGACGCTTATGGGTCATATACAGTTGAATTGGGTTGGTTCTGCGTCAGTTTCAGTGTGCGGAATCTATTATGCTTGGTTTTTCGTTACAGAGTTGTGTAAAAAGAACGAGTGATTAAAACGTTTTAGTTGGGAAATTCTATGGCTCACGCAAAAAAAAATGTGGCTTTCCAGTCGTTACAGATCGCAGTGCTGACTGTTTCTGATACCCGTACCCCGGAAACCGATACCTCGGGGGATGCGCTGGTTGCTGGTTTGACTGAAACCGGGCATCAGTTAGCGGAGCGGGTGATCTGCAAAGATGATGTGTATCAGCTGCGGGCAGTGGTTTCAAAATGGATTGCCGATGAGGCGATTCAGGCGATTCTGGTAACCGGTGGCACGGGGTTTACCCTGCGGGATACCACTCCTGAAGCGCTGACGCCGCTGTTTGATAAAGCGATCGAAGGCTATGGTGAGCTGTTTCGTCAGCTTTCCTATGAGGAGATTGGCACTTCAACCGTTCAGTCCCGGGCGTTTGCCGGTGTTGCAAACCGGACGGTGATTTTTTGTATGCCAGGCTCAACCGGCGCCTGTAAAACTGCCTGGAACGGTATTATTCGTGAGCAGTTGGATGCCCGTCATCGTCCCTGTAATTTTGTTGAGATGGTGATGACCGCCCGGCCGGTAGATACCGCGTGTGGGCCCCGCGGATGAGTGCTGAGAGTAAGGGATGTTACGCACCTGCACAAACTCTGATGCCGGTTGCTGAAGCGCTGCAAAAGTTGCTGGCAGAAGCGGCGGTGAATGTGGCGGTTGAGACGGTCGGTATTGCGGATGCGCTGGGTCGGGTGCTGGCAGAAGATCAGCGCTCTGTTGTTGATGTCCCCCCCAGAGACAACAGCGCGATGGATGGCTATGCACTGAAACGTTCTGATCTTGCCGGGAGTCAGCGGCTGATAGTCTCGCAGCGGATACCTGCGGGGACTGCGCCAGTACCGTTGCTGTCTGGCACAGCGGCCCGGATCTTTACCGGTGCTGAAATTCCGCAGGGTGCGGACGCTGTGGTAATGCAGGAAAATACCACCACAGGGGAGAGTGATGGTCAGCCGTGGGTTGAGGTTCATGAGCTCCCTGCTGCTGGAAATAACATCCGGCCACAGGGGCAGGATATTCAGACCGGTCAGGTGGTGATGCCTGCGGGAACTCGGCTTCAGGCAGCCCATATCGGTGTGCTGGCCTCCGTGGGTATTGCCTCCGTTAAGGTTTACCGTCGCTTAAAAGTGGCTGTGCTGGCAACGGGTGATGAGCTGGTAACCCCCGGTAACCCGCTGCAACCGGGGCAGATCTATAACTCCAACCTCTACACGCTTCACGGATTGTTGCAGGCGCTGGGGTGCGACATTGTTGATCTGGGGATTGTTAAAGATACGTTGGAGGGAACAAAGGCGGCACTGAAACAGGCGTCAGAACAGGCGGATTGCATTCTCAGTAGTGGCGGCGTTTCGGTGGGTGAAGAGGATCACGTTAAAGCTGCAGTTGAGTCGCAGGGCGAGCTCAGGCTCTGGAAAATGGCAATCAAACCCGGGAAGCCGATGGCGTTTGGTTATGTTAATGGCAAGCCTATACTGGGGTTGCCGGGTAATCCCGCGGCCGTTCTGGTGACCTTCAGTATTCTCGCGAGGCCGTTTTTGTTACGGATGATGGGGGTTGGTTCAGTTACACCCATGAGCTTTCCCGTTGCGGCAGGTTTTAACCGGCCAAGGCCAATTGGTCGTCAGGAGTATCTGCGGGTCCAGCTGAGCGATGGCAGGGCGGTGCTGGGCTCTAGTCAAAGCTCGGGTGTGTTAAGCTCCTCTGTAACGGCTGCGGGCTATCTTGTGGTGCCACCCAATACCGTTGTAGCTGAGGGTGATTTTCTGATGTTTATTCCCTTTAGTGACGTTATGAATTAGCCGCGAGTGGCGGTATTTTGGTTGCGTTGGTTGTAGTGTTAACAGGTGTTCTGAATGGTAAATGTGCTTTTTTTTGCGTCCCTGCGTGAAACGCTGGGTGTTGCTCAGCTGGATCAACCGCTGGACGGGATGGTGACTGCTGGTGAGCTTCTTGAGCAGTTGAAGGGGCGGGATGCTGTGTGGGGAAAGGCGCTGGATGGTCAGTTGCTGTGCTCGGTTAATCAGGACATTGTGCCGCTGGATACGGTTGTGTCTGATGGTGATGAGGTTGCCTTTTTTCCACCTGTAACTGGCGGTTGATGCTGTTGGATGTTGTCATTCTGGCAGGCGGCGAAGGTCGCCGTATGGGAGGACGTGATAAGGGGCTGGTGCCTTTTCAGTCCCAACCTATGGTGGCGTTTGCCGTTCAGTTGGTGCGGCCGGTTGCGGACCGGGTGGTGATCAGCTGCAACCGGCATCTGCCTGAATACGCTGCACTGGCTGATCAGGTGGTGGAAGACTCGCTGGAGGGCTTTCAGGGGCCTTTAGCGGGAATTCTGGCGGGGCTCAGGGTGAGCCACTCGGATCAGGTGCTGGTACTGCCCTGTGATACTCCGTTGCTGGAGGCGGCGTTGATAGAACGTTTATTGGCGGCTGCCGCAGCCTTTCCTGAGTCAATTACCGTTTTGTCCGAAGGCGATAAGCTGCACCCGTTGCATGCGGTGATCCCCAGACTGCTTGCAGATGATCTTGAACGCTGGCTGACCGGTGGGCAGCGGGCGGTGCAGCGCTGGATGCGTAATCATCCGATGCAGTTAATCGATATTTCCGATCTGGCTGATCAGCTGTGTAATCTCAATACTTTTCAGGAGCTTAAATCGCTTGAGGCGTTAAAGTCGGAACGATAATCGAGCGATTGTTTGCCTGAATTCTGTATAATCCCCGGCATTTTCAGAATTTAAGGGTCGAGTGGAATGGATCAGTTAGTGAGCATGGCTGGGGCTTTTTTGCTGGTGTTTCTGGCTGAGTTTGGCGATAAAAGTCAGTTGGTCTGCATGACCCTGGCGACCCGTTACCGCGCTTTACCTGTATTGCTGGGGGCTGTTGTTGCCTTTGCTGTTTTGAATCTGCTGGCGGTGCTGGTTGGTTCGGTGGCTGCAACCTGGTTGCCTCGTCCGCTTGTTCTGACGGTGGTTGCGCTGTTGTTTCTCTGGTTTGGTATTCAGTCGTTCAGAAACGGCGAGGATGACGAGGATGATAGTGTCGCGGTCTCTGTTAAGAGCGTTTTTCTATCGGTGCTGCTGATGCTGTTTCTGGCCGAGCTGGGTGATAAAACGCAGTTGGCGGTGATGGGGTTGGCGAGTACAGAACCTGCGCTACCGGTCTGGATTGGTGCGACACTGGCGCTGATATCGACTTCTGCGCTGGGTATTCTGGCGGGCAGAGCGCTGATGCGCTATGTCTCTATCGCCTGGCTGCATCGGGCATCCGGGGGGCTGTTTTTGGTTTTTGCCCTGTATGCTGGCGCGGAAGCTGTATTGTTGGTAGCTGGATAGGGCAGATCTGTCTGCTCGGGGTTTGATATGTTAATTGGTTTTCTGATTTTGCTGCTGTTTCAGTTTGCCGGAGAGCTTATTGTGGTTGTCTCCGGCTTGCCTGTGCCCGGTCCTGTGGTGGGGATGGTGCTGTTGTTGGCAGGATTGATAGTCAAAGGTGATGTGCCTGACTATTTGCGGATTCCCAGTGAGGCGCTGTTGAAGCATCTTGCGCTGCTGTTTGTGCCAGCGGGGGTGGGGTTGATGACGCATTTTGGCTTGCTGCAGCAGGACTGGCTGGCAATTCTGACCGCCCTGATTATCAGTACCGCGCTGACAATCGTTGTCACCGCGTTGATTCTCAATCCTTCGGCCAGAAAATTGCAGGCGCTGAGTCAGAGTGAACCTGGCGAGGATGATCGCTGATGGAGTTCTGGACCTTCTTTGCGGCAAAACCGCTGATGTGGCTTATCGTAACGATTACCACCTTTATCGCGACCTCCTGGCTTAACCGCCGTCTGGGAGGTACGCCATTGTTGCATCCGGTGCTGGTGTCGCTGTTTCTGATTATTGTGTTTTTGCTGCTGACCGGGACCTCATATGAGACCTACTTTGAGGGGGCGCAGTTTATTCACTTTTTGCTGGGACCTGCGACAGTCGCGCTGGCAGTGCCGCTGTTTGATCATTTTGAACGGGTTAAAAAGCTGCTGCTTCCGCTGTTGCTGGCGTGCATGGCGGGCGCTGTGACCGCAGCGGCTTCAGCCCTGCTGGTGGCTCAGGCGCTTGATGCCTCGCTCGGCACTTTGCTGTCCATTGCGCCTAAGTCGGTTACCTCTGCCATTGCCATTGGCGTGGCGGAAAAGCTGGGAGGGTATCCATCACTGGCGTCGGGGCTGGTGCTGATTACTGGTGCGTTGGGATGTATGCTGGCACCGCCGATCTATCGCATTCTTAATATCACTGATGAGGCGGTTAAGGGGTTTACTCTGGGGGTGTCGGCGCACGGTATGGGCACTGCCTTTGCTTTTGAATACGGTTTGATGGCGGGGGCTTTTGGCGGGCTGGCCATGGGGATGACCGGCGCTTTTACCGCGTTTATGCTACCCCTGCTGGTGTCGTTGCTGGGGATAGGTTAGAGGGCGCGAGCGCTCCGAATATTGGGGATAGAAGTCCGGGCGCTTCGCTAGTTGTAGATTTCAGATACGTTGTTCACAAGTAACCGGCTTATAGGTGGTTGTTTGTTTAAACTACCATGTGGTCTGACAAGGTTATACCACTTCAGATAACAGGATAGTGTCGCATTTCGCTGAGCGGAATTGTTATACAGTTTGCCGTAAGACCACTCCCGAATCAGCGTCTGTATAAAACGTTCCGCTTTACCGTTTGTCTGAGGGCGATAGGGGCGCGTATTCATGGGGCGTGCACCGATCGCTTTGACGGCATTTCTAAAGGCTCTGCTGGTGTAGCACTTACCATTATCCGTCAGCACCCGTTTTACCTTCACATCCATTGCTTTCAGTATTTTGAGGGTGTTTTCAAAGAACCTGACAGCATCCTTAGCCGATTGCCTGGGGTGAACTTCTGCATGGCTCCAACGAGTATAATCATCGATACAGATATGCACGTATTCCCAGCCAGCACCTTTGGTCATCACTTTACGAACACCTGTCTTGCGGTGGCCTGGCTGGCTGAAACGTGCGACACGCTTGATATCGAAGTGAATTAGCCCGCCTGGCTCATCGTATTCATAACGACGGACGGGTTCTGTCTTTTTCAGCAGGTGACCACACATGCGATGGGTAACAACACAGACAGTCGACAGCGGCATCTTGAGTGTGGCAGCAATATCCGTTTGTGACCAGCCACCCAGGGCCAGAGCTTTTATCGCTTGCTCTTGCCAATAAAGCGTTCGCGATGAGATGCGTTTAGGTCGACTTTTACGATCTCGAAGTCCATTGAGGCCTTCTTGATGATAGCGCCTGATCCAGCGATAGATCAGGCTTTTAGATACCTCGAAAAAGTCAGCCAGGTCGGAGACGGGCACATCTTCTTCAAGATGTTTTTTGACAATTAAAACTCGACTATGGAGGCTAGATTTTGCATTCTTGTGCATGGTTGTTCACTCCTCTGTTTAAAGGGCTATTGATTTCGCAACCAACAGCTTCCTATACAACCGAGTTGTGAACAACCTCTCTGAATTTCACAGCTAGTCCGATCTTTTCATTTGTCTGAACGCAGCCTTCGATTGCTTGTCCGTGATTCAGAGAGCACCAGTGAGCAATAACAAATTAAATATCTTCCCTTAGTGTTCTCGGCGGTGAAAAGTGCTTTATGCTCTTCCTGACCTCGGAGAAACGTAGCGTTCGGACCGCGGACCCCGGCTCTTATCCCTTTGTTGCGTTGCAAAACCCGTGGGCTGGGAGTAAAGTGCCCAACCTTCTTTTACCTCTTTAAATCAGAACTAGTTTGAATGGTACGGTTTCGGTATGACCCCTATTGATCGTTATAAAAAAGATCTTGAACGTGAAGATTTCTCCTATGATGCGGCTCAGGAGCTGGCGGTAAAGCATCTGCAGCGTCTTTATGATGATCTGGTGGCTAAGCAGGTTCAGCCAAAACCTAAGGGGTTGATGGGGCGGCTATCCACTAAGCTGAAAAAAACGCAGGTTGAGCCGGTAAAGGGATTATATTTCTGGGGCGGCGTCGGGCGGGGTAAAACCTATCTGATGGATACCTTTTATGACAGTCTGCCGTTTGAAAATAAAGAGCGGACCCATTTTCACCGTTTTATGCAGCGGGTGCATAAAGAGCTGAAGCTGCTGGATGGCACATCCAACCCGCTGGTGGCCATCGGTAAGAAGTATGCCAGTGAGTTTCAGATTATCTGTTTCGATGAGTTCTTTGTTACTGATATTACCGATGCAATGATTCTCGGTGGTCTGCTGGAAGAGTTGTTTAAAAACGGAGTGTCGCTGGTGGCCACTTCGAATATCGTGCCTGACGGGCTGTACGAGAACGGCCTGCAACGAGCGCGTTTTCTGCCAGCAATCGATATGCTGAATAAGTATACCGAGGTGGTGAATGTTGATAGTGGTGTTGATTACCGTCTGCGTACTCTGGAACAGGCTGAACTCTACCACTATCCGCTTGATGCGGCTGCCGATCTGAGTCTGAACTCAAGCTTTGAGAGTCTGGCACCGGACCTTCAGGAGGTAGTGGAAGGTTGCACTCTGGAGATCAATGGTCGCGGTATCAAAGCGCGTCGCTGTTGTGAGGATGTGGTCTGGTTTGATTTTAAGGAGTTGTGTGAAGGGCCGCGCAGTCAGAATGACTATATCGAGCTGGGTAAGATCTTCCATGCGGTGCTGATCAGTAATGTGCCTCAACTGGGGCGTACAAACGATGATGCCGCCCGCCGTTTCGTCAATCTGGTGGATGAGTTTTATGACAGTGGGGTCAAGCTGATTCTCTCGGCGGAAAAATCGATCCATGAAATCTACAGCGAAGGCCGGCTGGAGTTTGAAATACAGCGTACTCAGAGTCGACTGCTAGAGATGCAATCTCACGAATATCTGGCGAAAGAGCATCGGGCTTAAGAGCAGTTGTCAGACGCGGCTTCGCCGCTTGCTGGGGGTTAGACGTTGCTGCGCGACTTGCTAGAAAAGAACATTACCTGTAAAGGCTTGTTTTGTGTGTCATTGAAGGCCGCAGTTGTGTTTGGGCTTTTCAGTTAAGTGCGACGGGAAGGCCTGTAGTGTGCTGATGTTGCTCCCAAGTGAAATTTCAGGTTTTGTTTTTTCTTTTTCTACATCTAGCAAGCAAAGCGGAGCTTTGCGTCTAGCAAGCGACGTAGTCGCGTTCTAACAACTAACAACTGTTTTTTTATTGGCATCTTTTTTAACTTGCAGTATAATCCGCGCTCCTTCGGATAGGTCCGGGGATTTTTGACGTTGTGAACTGCGGTTTGCAACCAATAATTATAAGGTCGTCGATCATCGTTAACGTATTGTTATAGCGGGATCAGACTGATGTATAGGTAAATTTATCATGACTACATTTAGCGCCAAGCCTGCAGAGGTTAAACGCGACTGGTATGTTATCGACGCTGAGGGTAAAACTCTGGGTCGTATGGCTACTGAAATCGCTCGTCGCCTGCGTGGCAAGCATAAAGCAGAATACACTCCTCACGTTGATACTGGTGATTACATCATCGTTATCAATGCTGAAAAAGTTAACGTAACCGGTAATAAGCGTAAGGACAAAATGTACTATCGCCACACTGGTTACCCAGGTGGTCTGCGTGAAACTTCTTTCGAGAAGATGGTTGAAACTCATCCAACACGCACCATCGAACTGGCCGTTAAAGGTATGCTACCTAAAGGTCCCCTGGGTCGTGCTATGTACACTAAGATGAAAGTGTACGCTGGTGCAGAACATCCGCATGCGGCTCAACAGCCACAAGAACTGAACGTCTAAGGGGCAGGTCAATATGTCTTCAACTCAGTATTACGGCACAGGCCGTCGTAAGTCCTCAACTGCACGCGTATTCCTGCGTCCAGGTACAGGTAAAATTACCGTTAACCAGCGTGAACTTGATGTTTACTTCGGTCGCGAAACTGCTCGCATGATCGTTCGTCAGCCTCTGGAGCTGACAGGTAACACTGAAAAGTTTGATGTTTACATTACCGTTAAAGGCGGTGGTGGCTTCGGTCAGGCTGGTGCGATCCGTCACGGTATTACCCGTGCGCTGATGGAATATGATGAAACTCTGCGTTCAGAACTGCGTGCCGCTGGTTTTGTTACCCGCGATGCACGTGAAGTTGAACGTAAGAAAGTGGGTCTGCGTAAAGCACGTAAGAAGCCACAGTTCTCCAAGCGTTAATTCGCTGCGATACAATATCTGTATCGCCCAGAGAAACGCCCGTGCCAGAAATGGTCCGGGCGTTTTTTTTGCTTTCCTTTGTGCTGCTGCGGGATGAGGTCAAGAGTCAGTCGACTATAGGCGTAAAAAGGCGGTTTTGGCTGGAATTAGCCTTGTAAGAAGGGGTGAATTTCATTACTATTTGTGCCATTTTAAAAATCCGTTAATTCGGTATTCATTACTGAGCAACCGGAAAATTGTTGCGCTGCAATAGCGCAGGGGTCAAAGGTTGAGTGAGGGGAGATAATCTTAATGAGTAATGACGGCGTGAATAAGGGGCGGCGACGTCTCCTGATCGGTGCCACCTCTGCTGTTGGGGCAGTGGGTGCCGTAGGAGCTGCAGTTCCGTTCGTGGCTTCATGGAATCCGAGTGCAAAGGCGAAAACCGCTGGCGCTCCGGTTAAAGCTGATATCAGCAAGCTGGAAGATGGTCAGCAGATGATCGTCAAGTGGCGCGGCAAGCCAGTATGGATTGTCCGTCGTGGTCCGGAAGCCCTGGCTAACCTGGCTAAGCTGGATGACAAACTGGCTGATCCTAAGTCAGAAGTGCCACAGCAGCCTGACTATATACCACACACCGATGCTCGTGCTTTGCGCGATGATATCGCTGTCATGGTTGGTATCTGTACCCATCTGGGGTGTTCTCCGACTTACCGTCCTGAAATTGCGCCGGAAGATCTGGGTGAAGACTGGGTTGGTGGTTTCTACTGCCCATGTCACGGTTCCCGTTTTGACCTGTCTGGTCGTGTAATGAAGGGTGTTCCGGCACCTAAGAACCTGGTGATTCCGCCTCATTATTATGAGAGCGACAATGTGATCATCGTTGGTGTGGATCAGGAGACTGCATAATGGCTGGCGCACGTAATAAAGGAAATCCAGGCTTCATGGGCTGGATCGATGATCGTTTCCCGCTGACGGCGATGTGGGATGATCACTTAGCAAAATACTATGCTCCGAAGAACTTTAACTTCTGGTATTTCTTCGGTTCACTGGCACTGTTGGTTCTGGTTAACCAACTGCTGACCGGTATCTGGCTGACAATGAGCTATAACCCAACCGCAGAGGGCGCTTTTGCTTCTGTTGAATATATTATGCGGGATGTGGATTACGGCTGGTTGCTGCGCTATATGCACTCTACCGGTGCATCTGCATTCTTTGCGGTTGTTTACCTGCATATGTTCCGTGGTCTGCTGTACGGTTCTTACCGTAAGCCACGCGAGCTGGTATGGATCTTCGGTATGACGATCTATCTGGCGCTGATGGCTGAAGCCTTCATGGGCTACCTGCTGCCATGGGGACAGATGTCTTACTGGGGGGCTCAGGTAATCGTATCTCTGTTCTCTGCAGTACCTGTTATTGGCCCTGATCTGGCTGAGTGGATTCGTGGTGACTACCTGATTTCTGGTATTACCCTGAACCGTTTCTTCTCGCTGCACGTTGTGGCACTGCCAATCGTCCTGTTGGGGCTGGTTGTCATGCACATTATTGCGCTGCACGAAGTGGGTTCTAATAACCCGGATGGTATCGAAATTAAAGAGAAGAAAGATGAGAACGGCGTGCCGCTGGACGGTATCCCATTCCACCCTTACTACACCGTTAAAGATATTGTCGGTGTTGTGGTCTTCCTGTTCGTATTCTGCCTGATCATCTTCTTCTTCCCGGAGATGGGCGGCTACTTTATCGAACAGCCTAACTTTGAGCCTGCTAACCCGCTGAAGACTCCGCCGCACATTGCGCCGGTATGGTACTTCACGCCGTTTTACGCCATGTTGCGTGCGATTCCGCCAATTGCGGCATCTCAGTTCCCGGGCGTTGTGGTGATGGGTGGTGCGATTGCTATCCTGTTTGTTCTGCCATGGCTGGATCGTAGTCCGGTTAAATCCATGCGTTACAAAGGCTGGATTAGCAAGGTGATGCTGGTTATCTTTGCGATCAGCTTCGTGATTCTGGGTTATCTGGGGGTTGTTCCTTCTTCTCCGGGCCGTACTCTGGTCGCGCAGATCTGTACTGCACTGTATTTCGCATACTTCTTCCTGATGCCGTTCTACACCAGAATGGAAAGCACTAAACCGGTACCGGAAAGGGTGACAGGCTAATGAAAAAGTTTTTTATCGCAATCATGTTGGTACTGGTGCCTGTAGTTGCCAGTGCGAATACCGGTGGGGTTCACCTGGACAAGATGTCTCCAGACCCAACCAATAAAGAGTCACTGCAGCGTGGTATGAAGACCTTTGTCAACTACTGCATGGGTTGTCACTCTGCTAACTATCAGCGTTATGAGCGTGCAGCAACCGATCTGGGTATTCCAAATGAGCTGGTTCAGCAGAACCTGATCTTTGGTGACTCTAAGGTCGGTGAGCAGATGACTATCGCTATGCCAAAGGCTGATGCAGCTGCCTGGTTTGGTAACCCGCCACCAGATCTGACGCTGGAAACGCGTCTGCGTGGTGAGGATTGGGTTTATACCTATCTGCGTAGCTTCTACAAGGATCCTGCGCGTCCCTGGGGTGTCAACAACGTTGTCTTCCCGGATGTAGGTATGCCGAACATTCTTGAGGGCCTTCAGGGGCTGCAGGTAAATCACTGCACTAAAGAGGAGATGGCTCATCACGAGAAGACTATCGATCCTCTGACCGGACTGGAGATGGGTGGTTGTCTGAGCGTAGCTGAGAAGGGCTCCCTTTCTGAAGAAGAGTTCGACAAAACGATCTATGATCTGGTGAACTTCATGTCTTATATGGGTAACCCTGTTAAGCTGGAGTCACAGGCAATTGGTTATAAAGTACTGATCTTCCTGTTTATCTTCTTCTTCTTTGCTTACGCGCTGAAGAAAGAATACTGGAAAGACGTGCACTAAACGTCTGCTGGTCAGTAATACCGATACGCGGTCCAATAAAGTTGGTCCGCGTATATTTTTTTTATGCAACATGTGAAACGGGGTGATTTAATGGGTGTAGTGGCCAAGCGTTCTTCTATGACTTTTTACTCCGATGGTAATGATCATTACAGCCATCGGGTACGTATCGTTCTGGCAGAAAAAGGTGTTGCAGTTGAGATAAATGATTGTGATCCTAACAATTTGCCTGAGGATCTGGCGTCACTGAATCCGTACAATAACCTGCCGACCCTTCTGGATCGTGAGCTGGTATTGTATGAGCCAAATGTGATGATGGAATATCTGGATGAGCGTTTTCCTCATCCACCGCTGCTGCCTGTTTATCCTGTTGCACGTGCTGAAAGTCGTCTGTATATGTACCGTATTCAGCGCGACTGGTGCTCGCTGGCGGATGTCATTCTGACCGCTGATGATGCAGATGAAGCGGATGAAGCCCGTAAAGCGCTGCGTGATAGCCTGGTTGCTGTGTCGCCTATCTTTGGTGAAAAAGACTACTTCATGAGCGAAGAGTTTACTCTGGTAGACTGCTGTATCGCTCCATTGCTGTGGCGTCTGGAAGTTCTCGGTGTTGAGTTGCCGGAAGCGCAGTGTAAAGATCTGATTAAGTATATGAATCGCCTGTTCGAGCGCGAGGCATTCCAGATCAGTCTGTCCGAAGAAGAGCGCGAAATGCGCGACTGATTTTCGGTCGCAAATAATGACTAAAGGATGAGTTGTTACTCATCCTTTTTTTTGGGAGTGTGAAATGCAATCAAGTCGTGGATATCTTCTTCGTGCGTTGAATGAGTGGATTCTGGATAGTGGCTGGACGCCGCATCTGGTGGTTGATGCTGAGATTCAGGGGGTGATGGTTCCTCAGCAGTTTATCAGTGATGGTCAGATCGTTCTCAATATCGCTCCCAGCGCTGTGCAAGGGTTGTTGATTGAGAACGATGCCGTCAGTTTCAATGCCCGTTTTGGCGGAGTACCCATGAATGTGTTTGCCCCGATGGCCGCGGTTATGGCGATCTATGCCCGTGAAAACGGACAGGGGATGGGGTTTGGTGCCGAGCCAGGCGTAGAGGCCCTGCACAACAATGAGCCTGATAATGATCCTACACCGCCGGAATCACCTACGCCGAATAAGCGGCCTTCGTTGAAGGTGGTTAAGTAAGAGTCGAGGTTTGATGTCCGAACGCTGCGCTTGTTTATCGCCCCGGGTACCCAGAGGGTATGCTAACGGGGCTCCTGCGGAGTGTGATGTGTTGTAGGAGCCCCGTCCCGGGGCGATAAGATTTTAAAGAAGAGCTTTTACCACAGAGGACACAGAGATCCACAGAGAAGCTTTTTAAATAAATTTACCCTGTGCTCTTAGCAGCCGGGTACCAGCAGCAATGTTTTTATCGCCCCAGGATGGGGCTCCTACGAGGTGGAATGTATTGTAGGAGTGGCTTCCAGCCGCGATAGATTTTATCGCCCCGGATACCCAGAGGGCATGCTAGCGTCGCTCCCACGTGTGTTGCTGTTGCATATTGCTATTGTGGGAGGCGCGCCCTCGCGGCGATTATTGAAACTGGTGTCATCTGATAGTTTCATCGCCCCGGGTACCCAGAGGGCATGCTAGCGGGGCTCTTACAAGAGGGCATCAGCCCTTAATCGATATACTCAAAGATCTTAACGATCTTTTGAATGCCATTGACGCCGCGCACGATCCTGATTGCATTATCTGCCTGGGCGCGGGTTACCAGGCCCATCAGATAGACGACGCCGTTTTCGGTGACAACCTTGATCTGGGTGGCATCAACCTGTTTGTCGCCGATCATATTGGCTTTGATCTTGGCGGTAATCCAGACATCGCTGGCGCGGGTCAGGGTTGAAGTGGGGCTGGTGACGGTCAGTTCATTGTGGATGCGGCGGATTTTGCGCACCTGGCTGACTATCTGCTCGGCTTCCATACGGCTTTCTTCGGTAGCAACCTGTCCGGTAAGCAGAACGATGCCGTTAAAACTGGTAACGTTGACATGACTGCTGCTGAGCTCTACTGAGCCTTTGCTGATATTGACGTTGGATTTAATCTCAATCAGTTCATCATCGACAAAACTGCCGGTGGTACGGTCGGTGGGATCCTCTTTTATGGGTTCCTCTTTTAAGCTGCTGACAACCGTAGAGCAGCCGCTGCTTAGAAGGCCTGCCAGGATCAGTATCGCTATCCGTTTCATCAATTATTCTCCGCCAAAAAGTTGATAATCTATCAGGTCGCACAGGGCATGCAGGATGAGTGTCTGGGCGCCGAATATAAGCGCCGGGTCATCTGCAGGGACGCAAAATTCGACCTCGTCCGGGAGTAATAGAGAGTGAATGCTGTTATTAGTTCCCCCGGTCAGAGCAATGACCAGCATATCACGATCATGGGCCGCCTGAATGGCCTGTACCAGATTGGCTGCCCGACCGTCGTTTGACAGGATCAATAGCAGATCGCCAGGCTGGCCGAGCGCGCGGATCTGCTTTGAGAAGATCTCATTAAACTGGCCATCGTGTGCGATGCCGGTCAGCGCTGAACCGTCGGCACTGAGGGAGATGGCTGGCAATCCCGGGCGCTCGTGACGAAACTGGTTCATCAGCAGGCTGCTGAAGTGTTGCGATAGTGCAGCGCTGCCGCCATTGCCGCAGCAGAGGATCTTATTTTCAGACATCAGACAGCTGAGCAACAGCTCTCCGGCATGAGAGATCAGTGGTGTGTATTCTTCGATGGTTTGGGCATTAACCTCCATGCTGTGATGGAACAGGCTAATAACTCGGTCTTGAAGTACCATCGGTGCTCCTGTCAGAAAGTGGCTTCAGGTCTGAAGGCGTCTTTATACCATATGGGGCAGGAATCTCCACTCCCGTTATCCCGATTCGCTTCAAATGCTATCACATCAAAGCGGCATACAGGCAGGTTACCGCTTTTCTGCTGGCTGAGATAGTAACTGGCTGTTTTTATTAATTTCTTCTGTTTGTGATAATCAACAGAGAGACCGGCGCCGCCCCAGTTGCTGTGACGCCGGCTGCGAACCTCAACAAATACCAGTTGTTTACGGTCTCGCATAATGAGATCGATCTCGCCGAAGCGGCATTGGTAGTTTCTGTTGATCAGCTTCAGGCCGTTTTTCCTGAGAAAGTCGAGTGCTCTTTGTTCGGCGTCCCTGCCGATCTGTTGTCTGTCCATTGCTAACTCTGTTTAGTTGCTTTCGTTTATCGGCTGCGCGATGCCCTGCTGAAAGGTGACCCAGTTCAGGGTGCGTACAATCTGATTGTTTGCGCCTATGGAAAGTGTTCCGGTTTCGCCCTCAATGATGGCGGATGGTGATGCCGACAGTTGAGCCAGGTAGGGGAACAGGTTAAACGCGTCAATGCCCAGGGCGTAGAGGCGACCAAAGCGGCTGTTGGTGTTGTCTCGCAGCTGTGCCAGCTGTAGGTGGGCTGAGGAAGGAGGCGCGCTTAGCCAGGGGGTTGCGACAAAACGGATGCCGTTCAGATCCTGATCTTCAATGGGGGACTCTGCTCCTGAGTAGATCTGAGAGGTGGCATAAACGGGTATGTTGCCAGCGTAATGAAATGCCAGGGTGGGTTTGATCTGTCGCGCGGATTGCGGCAGTGCTGACAGGAATATGGCATCGACATCCTGACGTCTGCGACTCTCAAACTCAGGGCGTTCTCCGATGATTCGGGTTAGCTGGTTATCCCGTTCGATGCTTTTTTCCGTACCCAGCAGTGTTGCAATCTGCTCTGAATAGTTGGCATTGTTGCCGTAGGTGTAGCTATCAAGGATGGTGCCGCCCAGAGCCATAAACTGCTGTTTGAAAGCGATGGCGGAGCGTTCGCCCCAGTCGGTATCGGGGGTGTAGATCAGTACCTGTTTTTTCTGGTCCTGCCAGGCCTGGTTGGCAGCCTGAATGGCTTCATCTTCAATGGCAAGGCCGAACTGATATACATTGGCTTGCTGGCTGCCTGGCACGGTGTTCAGTGTCAGTGTCGGGATGGGGGCTGGGCCGTAATTGAGCAGGCTTTCAACCATCTCTTTTTCCAGTGGGCCGATAATCAGGTCGACTCCTTTCTCTGCTGCTACCAGGTAAAGTTGTTCAGGGGAGGTGATTCTGGTGGAATCGAGCAGGGTGATTCTGGCGTGGGTTCTGCCAGCTTTTACCGCATTGTAGTAGGCGGTCATAAACCCTGTGGAGATCGCTTCAGCCGGCTTTTCCAGGCTACCACTCATGGGCAGATAGAGGGCAATATGCTCGGCGCTGAGGGTGTCAGCCGCGGTGACCGCCTGAAGCGCTTCTGGTGGTGTCTGCTGGGCCGGATGTGATTGCCACAGAATCTCCCATTGCTGCATCTGTTTGTTCTGCTGGCTCAGATCCTGCGCGTTCATGGCGCTCAGGGCAAGTTCATACCAACCCTGTTGATAATAGCTGTTGTCTGGACGCTGGCTCAGTTGTTTGAGTTGCTCTGTTGGTATCTGGGTAAGCAGGGTCCAGATCCGGTTATGCAGGGCCTGGGCTTTATCTGCGGGACTGTAGCTGCTCAGCTGTATCAGTTGCTGAAGTTCGCTGAGGGTGTTTTGCTGATAATGGTAAGCGTCAGCCTGCATCTCGCCTATCTGATATTGCTGTTCAGGAGGCAGGTTTCTGGTGGTTTCGGGAGGTAGTTGTTGCAAATAACGCAGCGCGCTCTGGCCATCCTGCTGCGCCAGTGCTGTGCGGGCTTTCAGTTCAGATATCTCGAACTGCAGGGCGGGTGTCAGGATCGACATGTCGATCTCATCCAGCAGACGAGAAGCCTCCTCCTGCCGCTCCTGCATGATAAGAATACGGGCGGCCTCCGCCTTGAGCTGGGCACTTTTTACCGGAGCGGCTGTTTCCGCTTGCTGGATCAGTTCTGCAACCTGCTGCATCGGGTCGCCCGATATCTGTGTTGTAATATTGCCCTGTTGGGAACCGCAGCCGTGCAGAAAAAGTACCATGCTGGCGGTCAGTACCAGAGACAGGCGGCTTGGAAACGTCATATACTTTCACATCCTGAATTAATAAATGGCTCGAATACCGATGTCCGAAGCAGTTTTGTATGTAGTCGCAACGCCGATTGGCAATTTAGAAGATATGACGCCGCGCGCGCTCCGTATACTGGAGTCGGTTGCATTAATTGCGGCTGAAGATACCCGCCATAGTGGTCGTTTGCTGTCACATTTTAATATCAAAACGCCGATGATAGCAGTTCATGACCATAATGAACGCCAGCAGCAGCAAAAAATTATTGAAAAGTTGCAGCAGGGGAGTGATATCGCGCTGATTTCTGATGCGGGGACGCCGCTGATATCAGATCCCGGCTTTATTCTGGTACGTGAGGTCCGGGCTGCTGGATTCAGTGTTGTGCCGCTGCCGGGGTGTTGTGCCCTGATTGCGGCGTTGTGTGCCTCAGGTGTGCCGTCTGACCGTTTTATTTTTGAGGGCTTTCCGCCAGCTAAGTCTCAGCAGCGGCTGAATTTTTTTACTGCACTGGCGGGCGAGAACCGGACCCTGGTGTTTTACGAGTCGCCCCATCGGATTGTGGATAGCCTGGCGGATATCGTGGCAGCTTTTGGGGCCGGTCGTCCTGTGGTGATCGCCAGGGAGCTGACGAAGACGTTTGAAACCTTTATCAACGGCTCTGCGGCTGAGGTTCTGGCGCAGGTAGAGGCCGATCCGAATCAGCGAAAAGGAGAGTTTGTGGTCATGGTGGAGGGGGCACCGCAACAGGATGCGGGTCTGCTTGATCCCCGTAGTAGTGAGGTGCTTGATATCCTGTTGGAAGAGCTTTCTGTTAAGCAGGCCAGTGCGCTGGCGGCCAGAATCACGGGGATTAAAAAGAAAGTGATCTACCAGGCTGCGCTGGATCGAAAATAATACTCTCCGGGGTTATGGTTCTGCTTGCTTATGGCGGCCTTGCTGGTATCCTGTGCGCCGTAGAGTTCGCCAGACAATCGCTGCTCCCGTATGGGAGGGGAGGAAAGTCCGGGCTCCATAGGGCAGGGTGCCAGGTAATGCCTGGGGGGCGTAAGCCTACGGCTAGTGCAGCAGAGAGAAGACCGCCTACGTTTCCTGTTTACAGGAAGCCGGTAAGGGTGAAAGGGTGCGGTAAGAGCGCACCGCGTACGTGGTAACACGTTACGGCAAGGTAAACCCCACCTGGAGCAAGACCAAATAGGAATCCTTAAGGCATGGCCCATGCTGGATTCGGGTAGGTCGCTTGAGACCTGTGGCGACGCAGGTCCTAGATGAATGATTGTCCACGACAAAACCCGGCTTATCGGCGAACTCTACAATCTTTAATAAAAGCTCAGGACTTATCGGTGAGCTTTGCATGTTTTTCATATGATGAATGATTGTCCACGACAACTCTCAAAAAAAGCTCAGGACTTATCGGCGAACTCTACAATCTTTAATAAAAGCTCAGGGCTTATCGGTGAGCTTTGCATGTTTTTCATATGATGAATGATTGTCCACGACAACTCTCCAAAAAAGCTCAGGACTTATCGGCGAGTTCTGCATCTTTTCATGCGATGAATGATTGTCCACGACAGCTCTCAAAAAAAGCTCAGGACTTATCGGCGAGTTCTGCATTTTTTCATACAGTGAATGATTGTCCACGACAACTCTCAAGAAAAGCTCAGGGCTTATCGGCGAGTTCTGCATTTTTTCATACAGTGAATGATTGTCCACGACAACTCTCAAAAAAAGCTCAGGACTTATCGGCGAGTTCTGCATTTTTTCATACAGTGAATGATTGTCCACGACAGCTCTCAAAAAAGCTCAGGGCTTATCGGCGGGCTCTACATGTTTTTCATATGATGAATGATTGCCCTCGATTCTGCATTTTTAGCGTTGACCTGTTGTGTATCCTGTTGATTTCTTTTTTTTCATCTTGCCAGTGATCTTGTTTGTGATTAGTAGGCGTTCAATTTTTTAACTCTCTGTTATTCAAACGGTTTTTATCCGGCGCTTTCGCTGTCCGCTTTTCTGTATTTGCCTCACTAATAATCCGTCGATTTATAAGCTTGTTTCGGGGAGTTTCTCCCTTGCAAACCTGTAGGTTAATTTCTATAGTGTGCGTTAGTGGGTAATTGTGGGTAATTGTGGGCAGTTTTGGTTAAGGAGTGAGTTTTTTTGGTATTTCGGGGTGTCAATCCAATCAATCTGGATGCCAAGGGCCGTATGGCCATACCGGCACGCTACCGTGACAAGATCACGGAGCATTGCGGTGGGCAACTGGTTGCAACGATTGACACCGAGGAACGCTGTCTGCTGCTTTATCCCCTGGCTGAATGGGAAGAGATTCAGGAAAAGATTGAAGCACTTCCCAGTTTTAACCCCGCGGCGCGGCGTATTCAGCGCTTGCTGATTGGTCATGCAACCGATCTGGATATGGATGGCAATGGCCGGTTGCTGTTGCCTGCTCCACTGCGGGAATACGCAGAGCTTGATAAGAAGATTGTGTTGCTGGGGCAGGGGAATAAGTTTGAGATCTGGAGCGAAACGCGTTGGCTGGCAACCCGCGAGGAGTATCTGGCAGAGGTTGATGGCGGTGCTGAACTGCCGCAAGAGTTACAGAATTTATCACTTTAAACCGACAGGGGTTAGCACATGAGTGCAGAGTTTAAACATATCACAGTACTGCTGAATGAGGCTGTGGATACCCTGGTCGATGATCCGGATGGCTTTTATATCGATGGCACCTTTGGACGGGGTGGTCATTCTGCACTGGTATTGAGTCGCTTGTCTGCGCAGGGACAACTGATGGGGATTGATAAGGATCCTGAAGCGATAGCCTGCGCTGCAGAACGATTTGGTGATGACCCGCGTTTCAGTATTGAACGAGGGTCATTTGCTCAGCTGGAGGCGTTTGTTCGTCAGCGCGAGCTGGCGGGAAAAGTCGATGGTGTATTGCTGGATCTGGGGGTTTCATCTCCTCAGCTTGATGATCCGAACCGGGGGTTCAGCTTTATGGCTGATGGTCCGCTGGATATGCGGATGAACCCGGATGTGGGAGAGAGCGTGGCCGAGTGGCTTGCGCATGCCGCAGAGAAAGAGATTGCTGATGTGCTCTATACCTACGGTGAGGAACGTCACTCCAGACGGATGGCCCGGGCTATTGTGAATGAGCGGGAGCAGGAACCGATCGTGACCACCGGCCGGCTGGCGAAAATTATTACAGAGGCTAACCCCGCATGGGAAAAAGGGAAAAACCCGGCCACCCGCGCTTTTCAGGGGATCCGGATCTTTATTAACCGGGAGCTGGAAGACCTGGAAGACTGTCTCGATCAGGCGTTGGAAGTATTAAAACCCGGTGGGCGACTGGTAGTGATCAGCTTTCACTCTCTGGAAGACCGGATTGTAAAGCGATTTATCCGTAAGTATGTCAAGGGCGATGAGCATCTGCCGCCGGGTATTCCGGTGACCGATGATATGTTGAATATCCGCCTGAAAGCGGTGGGTAAAGCGGTGAAAGCCGGGCGGGAAGAGGTGTCGGATAATCCTCGCTCACGCAGTGCCGTTATGCGGGTAGCGAAAAAAGTACGATGAAACTGGGAGTGACACTGCCTGGATGGCTGAGAGCCCGGGATGAGCAACCGATTGATGATGTGATAGCGCCTGTCGAGCTGGTTAAGCCGGCGCTGATGGTGTTCTGCATGATCGCTCTGGTAGTAGTGTCATCGTTGATGGTGATCTGGTCGGCACATCAGTACCGGATCTTATTTAACCAGCAGCAGGAGCTGGTACAGCAGTGGGATGAGTTGCAGGTTGAATGGGGGCAACTACTACTTGAACAGGGGACTCTGGCCGCGAATAACCGGGTTGAGTCAGTGGCAATTAAACGCCTGGGAATGCATATTCCTGAGCAGGTTGAGGTGATCAGAGATGAGCGATGAGCAGGACTTTCAAGCTCGTGCTGCAAGGGGCTGGCGCTTATGGCTGGTGTTTTTGCTGCTGTTGCTGATCGCGGCTGCGGTGGCGGGTAAGATGCTGTCACTGAATGTGCAGGAGCAAGCGTTTCTGAAGCAACAGGGGGATGCCCGGGTTCTGCGTACTGCGGTGATTCCGGCGCATCGGGGGATGATCAGTGATCGCAACGGTCTGCCGTTGTCGGTCAGTGCGCCTGTCTCAACGGTGTGGATGAATCCTAAAGAGTTTGACCTGCATAACGCCTCGATCAATAAACTGGCGACCCTGATCGACAGTACTAAATCCGACCTGCTGAAGCGGGTAGCGCAGTTCCGTGATAAGCAGTTCATCTATCTGAAACGTCAGATGACGCCTGCTCAGGCGGAGCAGATTGAAGATCTGCACATGCCTGGCGTCTATGTAGACCGCGAATATAAACGCTTCTACCCTGCTGCAGAGGTTGCCACGCATCTGGTGGGCTTTACCAGTGTTGATGGGGTTGGCCAGGAAGGCATTGAACTGGCGTTTGAGGACTGGTTACAGGGTGTACCGGGTAAAAAACTGGTGATGCGGGATCTGCTCGGCCGGACGGTTAAACATATCCGCGAGCTGGAACCGATGGTGCAGGGTAAAGATCTGCAGCTGAGTATCGATCTGCGGTTGCAGTATCTGGCATATCGGGAGCTGAAAGCTGCGGTGCAGGCCCATAAAGCAGATTCAGCGGCGATGGTAGTGCTTGATGTGCATACCGGTGAAGTGCTGGCGATGGTCAATCAGCCCTCTTACAACCCGAATGATCGCAGCAACCTCGGCAGTGATATGAAGTCGCTGCGTAACCGGGCGGTGACCGACACCTTTGAGCCGGGGTCTACCATGAAACCGCTGACGATCGCGGCGGCATTGATGAGTGGTAAGTATACCCCTGACAGTGTGATTGATACCTCGCCTGGTTATATCCGGGTGAAGGGCAACACGATCCGTGACCACCGAAACTATGGTGAGCTGGATCTGGGCCGGATTATTACTAAATCCAGTAACGTTGGGGTGACGAAGCTGGCGCTGAGTATGCACGGGGATGCTGTGCGGAATGTTTTTCAGAATGTCGGGCTGGGACAGGTACCGGGTACCGGTTTTCCTGGAGAACAGCCGGGCGTATTACCCTATTTGTCCGAACGGCAGAAGGTTGAGCGTGCCACGATGGCTTATGGCTACGGTCTCTCTGTAACCCCGTTGCAGCTGGCGCAGGCGTATCTGCCGTTCGCCACCGGTGGGCTGGTGCGCCATGTATCGCTGCTGAAACTTGACCGGCCCGAGCCCGGCACCCGGGTGATGCCGGAAAAGGTTGCACGGGAAGTGCTGGAGATGATGGAAACCGTTACTCAGGCTGGTGGTACCGGACGCCGGGCTGCCATCGACGGATATCGGGTAGCGGGCAAGACCGGGACTGTGCATAAAGTTGGCACCGGCGGCTATGCGGATGATCAGTATGTTTCCATTTTTGCCGGTGTCGCGCCGGTGGATAATCCTGAAATCGTGGCGGTGGTGATGGTGGATAATCCGAAAGGGCAGGAGTACTACGGTGGTGAAGTGGCCGCACCTCTGTTTTCGCGGGTGGTCGGTGGCGCTCTGCGCATGTTGAATGTGGCACCGGATAACTGGCAGCCAGTGCACACGCAGATGGTGATGAAATGAGCCGGGTCAGTTTTCATCTGGTTGAGTTGTTGCCACAACTGGCCGGTAGTGATCTGGCACAGCTGGAGATCGGCGGTATCTGTCAGGATAGCCGTCAGGTGAAACCGGGTGATCTGTTTTTTGCCCGTAATGGTGTGAGCCATAAAGGGATCGATTTTGTTTGCTCCGCTGCAGCAGAAGGGGCAGTTGCTGCGATTGTTGATGACGCAGAACTGGCTGCAGCGGACTCTATTGATGTGACTATCCCGCTGATCGGTGTGACGGATGTCGCGGCACTGATTGGCGAGGTAGCTTCACGTTTCTTTGGGGAACCCTCTCTTCATATGCGGGTGGTGGGTGTCACCGGCACCAACGGTAAAACCTCCAGCGCGCACTATATCGCCCAGTTGCTGCAGGGCTGTGGCGAGGTATGTGGCCTGATAGGGACCGTGGGTAATGGTTTGCTGGGGCAACTCAGGGAGTCAACCCATACCACGCCGGATGCTATTGGTGTGCATCGCCTGCTGGCAGAACTGCGGGATAGTGGTGCAACGGCTGTGGTTATGGAGGTATCCAGTCATGCACTGGATCAGCAGCGGATCAGCGGGGTGCACTTCAATGCGGCAGGCTTTACTAATCTGTCGCGGGACCATCTGGATTACCACGGTGATATGGACAGCTACGGGGCAGCAAAAGCCCGGTTGTTTTTCGAGATGGAGATTGATCATCAGGTGGTGAATGCCGATGACGCTTTCGGCGCAACGATTCTGGCCCGTAAAGATGGGCAGGACCGGATCGGTTTTGGCGAGTCTGAACGGGCGGAAGTACGAGCCACCGGAGTGGTACTGTCGGCCAGCGGAATTATCGCCCGGATTGAGACCGCAAGGGGAACCTTTGCTCTGGATACGGGTCTGATCGGCCGCTTCAATCTGAGTAACCTGTTGCTGGCCATCGCTATTACTGAGCAGATGGGTTATCCGCAGCAGCAGATTGAACGTGCGTTGCAGCACCTGACACCGGTGGCTGGACGGATGCAACGGGTATCCCGCCAGACACCTCTGGTGGTAGTGGATTATGCCCACACGCCGGATGCGCTGGAAAAAGCCCTTGAAGCACTGCGGAATCATTGTCAGGGGCGGCTCTGCTGTGTGTTTGGCTGCGGCGGTGACCGGGATACCGGTAAAAGAGCGCAGATGGCACAGGTAGCGGAGCGACTGGCTGACTGTATTGTGGTCACCAGTGATAATCCCCGTACAGAAGATCCGCAGCAGATTATACAAATGATTATGGCAGGTTTTAGCCGCAGCGCCTCTGTGTCCTCTGAAACTGACCGCAAACGGGCCATTGAACAGGCGATTGCGGCGCTGCAGCCAGACGATATTTTATTGATCGCCGGAAAAGGGCATGAGAACTATCAGGATATACAAGGGGTGAAGATGCCGTTCGATGACCTGGCGGTTGCCAGAGAGGCATTAGTAATGCGGGCAGCTAAACAGGGGCGTTCCCAATGAACGGTCCGTTCAGTCTGAGTGAGCTGGCGCCAGCACTGTCAGCCCGCCTGATTGGCGGAAGCTGCGAGGTGCTGGGGGTGAGCACTGATACACGCCATATTGGCAGCGGTGATCTTTTTATTGCCTTACGGGGTGAACACTTTGACGCCCACAACTTTGTAAAACAGGCAGTCGCTGAGGGGGCGGTTGCGGTGGTGGTTGAGCATGAGGTCGATGTTGATGTGCCTCAGTTGGTGGTCAGTAATACCCGCATGGCGCTGGGTAATATCGCCGCTTATAACCGTCAACGGTTCAGCGGTTCGATGTTTGCTGTGACCGGTAGTAGTGGCAAAACCACAGTAAAAGAGATGCTCGCGTCTATCAACCGGCTGCGGGGACAGACTCTGGCAACCCAGGGCAATCTGAACAACGATATCGGTGTTCCTCTGACGCTGTTAAGGCTGTCGGCCGGTGACCGTTATGGGGTGATTGAGATGGGCGCCAGTGGTGCCCATGAGATCGCCTATAGCACCCAGCTGACCCGACCGGATGTGGCGATTCTGAATAATGCCTTTGGTGCTCACCTGGAAGGGTTTGGCTCCCTCAGAGGCGTGGTGCTGGCGAAAGCGGAAATTTTCGAAGGGCTATCTGACAGCGGCACGGCAGTGGTTAATCTGGATGATCCCCACGCTGATATCTGGCTGGGCATGTTGCAACAGCAGCCGCTGATGACCTTTTCGGTAGAGCGCAGTGAGGCGTCTGTGTTTGCCTCAGATATCTGCTTACAGGGCAACGGCTGTTATGCCTTCAAACTGAACTATCAGGGGCAGCAGTATCCGGTCAGTCTGGCGGTAATGGGGCGGCACAATATCGCCAACGCGCTGGCAGCAGCGGCTGCAGTACTGGCCGACGGCTGCCCGCCTGAAACTGCAGCGCAGGGACTGGGGCAATGCCAGGCCGTTGCGGGGCGGATGCGTCCGATTCAGTCAGACGGCTCCACCCTGATTATTGATGACAGCTATAACGCCAACCCTGATGCGGTGAAGGCGGCACTCAATACACTGTCAGAACTGAACGGTGAAAAGGTAGTGGTGCTGGGTGATATGGGGGAGCTGGGTGACGGCGCAGAGGAACAGCACCGGCAACTGGGAGCGTTTGCGGCAACCCGGCCAATCGACCTGCTGTTGACTTGCGGCGCCCTCAGCACCGCGACTCATGCAGGCTTTAGTACCGCCGGAGGCAAAAAAGCAGAACACTTCGCGGATAAAGCCGCTCTGCTCAGCTATCTGCAACAGCTACCACCGCGTCAGCGCATTATTCTGGTAAAAGGCTCCCGCAGTGCGGGGATGGATCAAATTGTAACTGGCCTGGCGAATACAGGCTCTACCGATGGGGGTAGTCACTGATGTTATTGCTTCTGGCCAACTGGCTGGCTGAATATAACAGTTTTTTCTCCGTATTCAGCTATCTGACGTTGCGCGGAATTCTTGGCGTGCTGACGGCACTGGCGATCTCGCTGTTGCTGGGGCCTGCGCTGATCCGCAAGCTGAAAAGCAAGCAGATTGGTCAGACGGTACGTAGTGATGGTCCGGAATCCCACTTCAGCAAGGCGGGAACGCCGACAATGGGTGGCGCGCTGATTATTCTGGCGATCATGATCAGTAGCCTGCTGTGGTCCGATCTGAGTAACCGATACACCTGGATCGTTCTGGGTGTGACCTTTATCTTTGGCGCTGTTGGCTGGGTCGATGATTACCGGATGGTGATCGAGAAGAGTTCGCGGGGATTACCAGCGCGCTGGAAATATTTCTGGCAATCGGTTGGTGGCCTGGGGGCCGCCATCGTGCTTTATGTAACTGCCCATGGGCCTGCAGAGACACAACTGATTATCCCGATCTTTAAAGATGTCGCCATTGAGATGGGGCTGTTCTTTATCGTCTTCACTTACTTTGTCATTGTGGGGACTTCCAATGCAGTCAACCTGACCGATGGCCTGGATGGCCTGGCCATTTTGCCCACCGTGCTGGTTGCCGGTGCGCTGGGGTTCTTTGCCTATCTGGGGGGGAACGTCAACTTTGCCAACTATCTGCATATACCCTACATCGCGGGTTCCGGTGAGTTGATTATTATCTGTGGTTCAATTGTCGGGGCCGGCCTCGGGTTTCTCTGGTTTAACGCCTATCCTGCTCAGGTGTTCATGGGGGATGTGGGCGCGCTGGCGCTGGGGGCTGCGCTCGGTGTTATCGCCGTTATTGTTCGTCAGGAGCTGGTGCTGCTGATTATGGGCGGCGTGTTTGTCATTGAGACGGTATCGGTGATTCTCCAGGTAGCATCATTCAAGCTGACCGGACGGCGGATCTTTCGCATGGCGCCGCTGCATCACCATTTTGAACTGAAAGGCTGGCCGGAACCCCGCGTTATTGTGCGGTTCTGGATTATTACTGTGGTGCTGGTTCTGATCGGACTGGCGACCCTGAAAATACGTTAACGGAGCGATTGTGAGCCTGATAGCAACAGATCAACTGCGGATTATTATCGGTCTTGGACAGACCGGGCTGTCCTGCGCCCGTTATCTGACACGCAAAGGTGTTCCGTTTGTTCTGGTTGATACCCGTGATGTGCCGCCCAATCTTGACCTGATTCGCTCAGAGTTCCCAGCGACAGAGTTGCATTGCGGCCCACTGGATCAGCAACTGTTGTGCCGGGCGGGCGAAATTCTGCTGAGCCCGGGCGTTGCCAAGGATCAGCCCGCTATTCAGGCTGCCGTTGCCGCCGGGGTTAAACTCAGTGGTGATATCGATCTTTTCTGTCAGGCGGTTACTGCTCCGATCATTGCGATTACAGGTTCCAATGCCAAGAGCACCGTGACCACTCTGGTCGGTCAGATGGCGCTGGATGCGGGTATTGATGCTGGTATCGGAGGTAATCTGGGGACGCCGGTACTGGATATGCTGGAAGGAGGCGAACAGCAGCTCTATGTTCTGGAGCTATCCAGTTTTCAGCTGGAAACCGTCAATGACCTGCGGGCTGCGGCGGCAACGGTGCTCAATGTCAGTCCCGATCATCTGGACCGTTACAACAACAGCCTGCAACAGTATTACCAGGCGAAGCACCGTATATTTAAGGGTGCTGCAAACGTTATTGTTAATCGTGATGACCCACTGACATCCCCCCTGGTGAGCAGTGGAGTTAAAGTATCCAGTTTTGGCCTGGGCCGCCCCGATCTTAACCAGTTTGGTTTACTGGAGCAGCAGGGTGAGTTGTATCTGGCCCGGGGCCTGAAACCCTTGCTGGCGATCAGTGAACTGAAAATTCAGGGGCAACACAATATCGCCAATGCACTGGCGTCGCTGGCGCTGGGAGAGGCGGCCGGTATCCCGCTGCTATCGATGTTGCAAACCCTGAAAAACTTTACCGGCCTGAAACATCGCTGTCAGTGGGTTGATGATAAGGGCGGCGTGGCCTTTTTTAATGACAGTAAAGGCACCAACGTGGGGGCCACGGTCGCAGCCATTAACGGGCTGGCGGCAACCCTGACCCCAGGTAATAAAATTGTGCTGATTGCTGGTGGCGTTGGCAAAGGGGCTGATTTTAGTGATCTGAACCAACCGTTGCAGCAAGCGGGGCGGGCGTTGGTGCTGATCGGAAAGGATGGTGGGCTGATCGATCAGGCGGTCAGTTGCCTGCCCGGGCAGTACGCTGCCACGATGCCGGAGGCGGTTTCACTGGCTGCCCGTCTGGCCCGGCCCGGTGATATCGTGCTGCTGTCTCCGGCCTGTGCCAGCTTTGATATGTTCAGCGGTTTTCCGGCCCGGGGTGATGCCTTTATTGAGTCGGTGGAGGCACTATGAGTATGGCCACCACTGCCCCAGTCACTGCCCGTAACCGGGTGTTGCCATTCGATCCGCTGTTTGTCAGCGCGGTACTCTGCCTGATCCTGATAGGCTTCGTGATGATCAGTTCCGCCTCGATTGAGGTGGCTGCGGTACGTAACAATAATCCGTTCTTCTATATGATTCGCCATGGTGTTTTTATTCTGTTGGGGCTTGCAGCGGCGATTGTTGTACTGCGAATTCCAATCAGCTTCTGGCAGCGCAGTGGCCCCTGGTTGTTGCTGGTAGGTTTTGTATTGCTGGTACTGGTGCTGGCGGTGGGCCGGGAGATTAACGGTTCGGTTCGCTGGATCTCTCTGGGGCCGGTAAACCTGCAGGCATCAGAGGTGGCCAAGTTTGCCATGGTGATCTATCTGGCCGGTTATCTGGTGCGGCGACTGACCGAGGTCAGAAGCAGCTGGAAGGGGATTGCCAAGCCTGCGCTGCCACTGGCTTTTTTTGTCTTTCTGATGATTCTTGAGCCAGACTTCGGTGCCGCTGTGGTATTGATGGGCAGTGTTATGGGGATGATCTTTCTTGGCGGGATGAAGTTCAGTCAGTTTGCCCTGATTGTGATCGGTTGTGCCGTTGTGATCCCCTCACTGGCGATGCTTCAGCCCTACCGGGTGGTGCGTCTGAAAACCTTCCTTGATCCCTGGGCTGATCCGTTTGGTTCCGGCTATCAACTGGCGCAGGCGCAGATCGCTTTTGGCCGGGGCGACTGGTTTGGCGAAGGTCTGGGCAACAGCGTTCAGAAGCTGTTCTATCTGCCTGAAGCGCATACCGATTTTGTGTTCTCCGTTCTCGCCGAGGAGATGGGGCTGGTGTTTGCGCTGCTGGTGGTATGTCTTTACGGCCTGATCGCCGTGCGTATGTTTCGTATTGGCCGCAGAGCGGAAAAACTACAGCAGTTTTTTATGGCCTATATCGCCTATGGCTTCGCCATCATGCTGACAGGTCAGGCGCTGATCAATATCGGAGTTAATGTGGGGGCCTTGCCAACCAAGGGACTGACCCTGCCACTGGTGAGCTACGGCGGCAGTAGCCTGGTGGTCAGCTGCGTCATGATCGCTATCGTGATGCGGGTTGATTACGAACTGAAAAGGTTGTTGGCAGATGCTCCGGCTCCGGCCACAACAAAACAGCGAAAAAAGACAGCGGGCGCTGATGATGAAAAATAACCGCACAGTACTGATTATGGCAGGCGGCACCGGTGGCCATGTGTTTCCCGCGCTGGCGACTGCTGACTGTCTTCGCCAGCAAGGAGTGTCTGTCGAGTGGCTGGGGACTGCAGCGGGTATTGAAGCCGATGTTGTTCCTGCCGCGGATATCCGTTTGCACTGTATCGATGTAAAAGGTTTGCGGGGTAAGGGGAAGTTAAGCTTACTGATGGCACCCTTGCGGTTGCTCCATGCTTTGTATCAGGCGTTGGCTGTGTTACGCCGGGTTAAACCTGACATGGTGTTGGGGATGGGAGGTTTTGCTTCGGGGCCCGGGGGGCTGGCAGCCTGGTTGACCGGGGTTCCGGTTGTGGTGCATGAGCAGAATGCCTGTGCCGGAATGACCAATAAAATTCTGGCGCGGATGGCCCGGCGGGTGCTTGAAGCGTTTGGCGGCGCATTTCGCGGCAAATTTACAACCACCGTTGTGGGTAATCCGGTGCGCGGCGATATTCTCAATCTGCCCGCACCCGAACAGCGCTTTGAGGGACGCCAGGGGCCTGTTCGATTGCTGGTGGTGGGGGGCAGCCTGGGGGCGACCGCCATCAATGAGTTACTTCCCGCCGTATTAAGCCAGCTACCAGATAGCTGTGAGCTGGAGGTTTTGCACCAGGTGGGTAAACGGAATCTGTCGCAGACTCAGTCGCTGTATCAGGCGGCAGGACTTGCAGAGCGGGAGACGATCCGGGTGGTGCCCTTCATTGAACGGATGGATGAAGCTTACGGCTGGGCTGATCTGGTGTTATGTCGGTCAGGCGCATTGACAGTCAGCGAGCTGAGCATTGCCGGGGTTGCGTCTGTACTGGTGCCTTTTCCCTTTGCGGTGGATGACCATCAGACGGGAAATGCCCGGTTTCTGGCTGAAGCGGGTGCTGCGATTCTGGTGCAGCAGAAAGATCTGGATCGGGACCGGCTGATCAATATTTTGACAGAGCAGCTGAATGACCGGCAGGTGCTGCTAGAGATGGCGCAGAAAGCGCGCCAACTGGGACAACCTGACGCTAGTCAAACGGTAGCCGATATCTGTCTGGAGGTAATGAAAAAGTGACTGAGAATACGACAGAAGTTTATGAAGTACCGGAGATGCGACGTATTCGCAGGATCCACTTTGTGGGTATTGGCGGCGTAGGTATGTGCGGTATCGCTGAGGTTTTGCTGAACCAGGGATACCAGATCTCCGGTTCAGATATTAAAACCTCAGCCACCACGGAACGGTTGCAGAAAATGGGTGCAGAGATCTTTATCGGACATCTGGCGGAGAATATTACCGCCGCCAATGTGGTGGTCACCTCTACAGCGGTTCGGGATGATAACCCGGAGGTGAGCGCAGCCCGCGAACGACGTATTCCTATTGTTCGTCGTGCCGAGATGTTGGCCGAACTGATGCGCTATCGTCATGGTATTGCGGTGGCGGGCACCCATGGTAAGACCACTACCACCAGTTTGCTGGCATCGGTGATGGCAGAAGCCAAACTGGATCCAACCTTTGTGATTGGCGGGCGGCTGAACAGTGCCGGAACCAACGCGAAGCTGGGCGGCAGCCGCTATCTGGTCGCTGAAGCTGATGAGAGTGATGCTTCCTTCCTCCATCTGCAACCGATGGTGGCAATTGTCACCAATATCGATGCCGATCATATGGACACCTATGGGGGGGACTTTGGCAAGTTGAAGCAGACCTTTGTCGATTTCCTGCATAACCTGCCGTTCTATGGACTCGCTGTGCTGTGCACCGATGATCCGGTGGTCAAAGAGATTATAGCCGAGGTCGGCCGGCCTGTTGTCACCTACGGGTTTAATGACGAGGCGGATTACCGCGCAGAGAATATCGTTCAGAACGGTTTGAAAACCCGTTTTACCGCTAAACGTCCAGATGGACGGGACGATCTGCAGGTGACTCTGAATATGCCCGGCAGACATAACGTCCTGAACGCTCTGGCTACCATCGCCGTAGCGACTGATGAAGGGATCGATGATCAGTCGATCTGTCAAGCGTTGCAGACGTTTGAGGGGGTCGGTCGCCGTTTTCAGGTGCTGGGAGAGATTCCGGTTAAGGGCGGCACGGCGATGCTGGTGGATGACTATGGTCACCACCCCCGTGAGGTTCAGGCAACGATCCGTGCGGTGAAAGAGGGATGGCCGGATAAGCGTCTGGTGATGATCAATCAGCCCCATCGTTATACCCGTACCCGGGATCTCTATGAAGATTTTGTCCAGGTACTGTCTGAAGCGGATGTGCTGTTGTTGATGGAGGTTTTTTCCGCCGGCGAAGAGCCGATAGCGGGGGCCGACAGTCGCAGCCTGTGTCGAAGTATACGTCAGCGGGGCAGTGTTGATCCGGTGTTTGTTGAGTCGGTTGATGCGGTGCCTGGATTGTTACACAACCTGCTGCAGCCGGGAGATCTGCTACTGACCCAGGGCGCGGGAAATATCACCGCTCTGGCGCATGAGCTTTCCAAACTTGATCTGACTGTGGCGGCGGAGGCAGATTGATGACGACTTTTATGATTAGTGCACAGGAACGAAGCCAGTTTGGCCGGGTTGCGGTGCTCTATGGTGGTTCTTCGGCGGAGCGCAGTATCTCTCTGAAAAGTGGTGCAGAGGTGTTGCGAGGATTGCTGCAGGCCAATGTTGATGCTTTTGGTATCGACCTCTGTGCTGAGGGGGCCGACCCGTTGCAGCAGTTGCAAAACGCTGAGTTTGACCGGGCGTTTCTGATTCTGCACGGTCGTGGTGGCGAAGATGGCACGATCCAGGGGGTGCTGGAGATTATGGGCAAACCCTATACCGGCAGTGGTGTTATGGCGTCAGCCCTGGGGATGGATAAGGTTAAATGTAAGCAGATCTGGAGTGCTGCCGGCCTGCCAACCCCGAGCTATGTCGTGCCAGATGAAAACTCAGATCTGCAGCAGATCGCAGATCAGCTTGGTTTTCCGATGATTGTTAAGCCTGCCCATGAGGGGTCCAGCATCGGTATGAGTAAGGTTGACAGTGCCGGGGCGTTAGCGCAGGCGATTGGTGCGGCCCGGCAGTTCGACCGGGCTGTTCTGGTTGAAAGCTGGATCAGTGGTCCTGAATTTACCATTGCGGTCCTGAATGGCCAGGCGCTGCCGGTTATTCGTCTGGAAACGCCCCATGAGTTTTATGATTTTGACGCCAAATACCAGGCCAGTGATACCCAGTACCACTTTGATAACGAGCTGACAGCGAATCAGGAAACTGAGCTCAAACATCTGGCAGAACAGGCATTTGATATGGTCGGCTGCAGTGGCTGGGGACGGGTTGATGTGATGCTTGATCAGCAACGGGGCTTTCAGCTGCTGGAGGTGAATACGCTTCCGGGGATGACCGATCACAGTCTGGTACCGATGGCTGCCCGGGAAGCGGGTATCAGCTTTGAGGAACTGGTGGTCACCATTCTGCGGGGGAGCCTCTGAAGCATGTTAAAAAAACTGTTTTCACAGGCTGAACAGCAAGAGGAGCCGCCTAAAAGGGGGGCCTCTGCCACTGTTCACAGGAAAGCAGAGACCAGTGGCGCTAAAAAACGCTTCTGGAGATCAGAACGGTCTGCGGTTGCCGATGAGCGTCTGCTGAAGCAGAAAAGCAAAACATCCGCTGAAGGGACAGAACGTGAGCCGCTGGCCGCAGAGGAGACTGCGCGCTGGCATGGTATTGATGGTGACTGGTGGATCAAGCCCGCCACCATACTGACGGCACTGGCGGTGTTTATTGCCCTGGGTAATTACTGCTACAGCTCGCTCTATCACTGGCTGGATCAGCCGGTTGAGTGGGTTACTTTTGAGGGGAATACAGAACATCTGGACCGGACGCAGCTGGCGGCCAGCTCCGTTGCCCTGATGAAGGGGGGGCTGCTGAGCGCCGATCTGGACGCGGTAAAGGCGGGTATACAGAAGAACCCCTGGGTGTATCAGGTGGGAGTGAGTCGGCGCTGGCCTGCCTCCCTCTACCTGCAAATAAAAGAGGAGGTTCCGGTTGCCCGCTGGGGAGATGATGCTCTGTTGAACCATGAGGGGGATATTTTCTGGCCCGATCAGGTCGCCCGATACAGCGCTCTGCCGCTTTTGACAGGACCTTCCGGTAATACTGCGATGATGATGTCGGAGTATTACGACCTGAATCAGATGCTGCGCAACGCCGGCCTGCAGCTGGTTGAGCTGAAGCTGGAAGCGCGGGGGGCCTGGACCCTGATGCTGAATAACGGCATTAAAGTTGTGGTGGGACGGGACCAGGTAGTGGCCAGACTGGAACGGTTTCTGACGGTCTATCAGCAGCGATTGCAGGCGGAAGCTGACGCCGGGCGGATAGAACAGATCGATATTCGATATAACAACGGCATTGCCGTTAAGTGGCGCCCTGAGGCGGCCACAGATGAACAACAAAAAGGTTGATACTGTGAATATGGCGATGAAGCCTGGAAATAATATGATCGTGGCACTGGATATAGGCACCTCGAAAGTGGTGTGTCTGGTGGGCGAGGTTGGCCTGGACGGCACGATCGATATCGTTGGTATCGGCTCCCATGAGTCGCGGGGGCTGAAGCGGGGCGTGGTGGTGAATATCGAATCCACCGTGCACTCCATTCAGCGGGCGGTGGAAGAGGCCGAGCTGATGGCGGGCTGCAAGATCCACTCGGTGACGGTGGGGGTCGCCGGCAGTCATATCAACAGCATGAACTCCCACGGTATCGTTGCCGTCCGCGACGGCGAAGTGATGGAACATGATCTGGAACGGGTGATTGATGCGGCCCGGGCGGTGGCGATTCCCGCCGATCAGAAGATTTTGCATATCCTGCCGCAGGAGTATGTCATCGATAACCAGGAGGGCATTCGCGAACCGCTGGGGATGTCCGGGGTGCGACTGGAAGCCAAAGTGCATCTGGTGACCGGCGCGGTGAATGCGGTGCAGAACATTGAGAAGTGCGTTAAGCGTTGTGGTCTGGCGGTGGATAACGCGGTGCTGGAACAGCTGGCATCCAGTTACTCGGTGCTGACCGAGGATGAGAAAGAGTTGGGTGTCTGCATGGTGGATATGGGGGGCGGTACCACCGATATCGCTATCTTCACCGGTGGTGCGATCCGCCATACCGCGGTGATCCCGATTGCCGGTGACCAGGTGACCAACGATATCGCCATGGCGTTGCGCACACCGACACCCCATGCAGAAGAGATCAAGATCAAATATGCCTGTGCGCTGGCCCAGCTGGCCAGCGCCGAGGACACCATCAAGGTGCCCAGTGTCGGTGATCGTCCGGCGCGGGATCTGTCGCGACAAGCGCTGGCAGAGGTGGTTGAACCGCGCTATGACGAACTGTTTACCCTGGTGCAGGCGGAACTGCGTCGCAGCGGTTTTGAGGATCTGGTGGCCGCGGGAATAGTACTGACCGGGGGCACGGCGAAGATGGAAGGGGCGGTGGAGCTGGCGGAAGAGATCTTCCATATGCCGGTGCGACTGGCGTTGCCAAAAGGTGTGCGGGGCATGGGAGATATCCTTAACAGCCCGATCTACGCCACCGGCATCGGCCTGTTGCAATACGCCAAACAGGATATTCAGCATCTGGGCGAAGCGGTAGTGGTTGAAGATGTAGTAGAGCGACCTAATGTACTGAACCGGATGAAAGCCTGGTTCCAGGGGAACTTCTGATGAGTTACTAACTGAAATTCGACGCAGACAGAGAGGTCGCGTAAGACAAGTTTAGGGGGCAGGTACCCAGAGTATTAACCCCGGTGATTGATGTGTTCACAGGATGTGACAGACAGCAATGAAACAGAACGCAACAAAAAAACAGGTGCGGGTTGGGCACTGAACCTGGAGGGAAGGGATATGTTTGAACTAGTTAATAATATCGCACAGAACGCTGTCATTAAGGTGATTGGCGTCGGTGGTGGCGGTGGTAATGCCGTACAGCACATGGTCTCATCGGATGTCGATGGGGTCGAGTTTATCTGTGCCAATACCGATGCACAGGCGCTCAACAATATGGGCTCACGCAGTGTTCTGCAGCTGGGTGGTGAGATTACCAAGGGGCTGGGCGCGGGGGCCAATCCGGATATCGGTCGTCAGGCGGCTCTGGAGGATCGCGATCAGATTGTTGAGATGCTCAGCGGTGCGGATATGGTGTTTATCACCGCTGGTATGGGTGGTGGTACCGGTACCGGTGCGGCGCCGGTTGTCGCTCAGGTGGCCAAAGAACTGGGTATTCTGACGGTTGCGGTAGTGACCAAGCCGTTCCCGTTCGAGGGTAAAAAGCGGATGCTGATCGCCGATCAGGGGATCAAAGAGCTGTCCGAGCATGTCGACTCGCTGATTATCGTGCCCAACGAAAAACTGCTGCAGGTGCTGGGCAAAAACTGCACCCTGATGAAAGCGTTCGACGAAGCAAATGATGTCCTTAAAGGGGCGGTGCAGGGGATCTCTGATCTGATTATCCGCCCGGGTATGATCAACGTCGACTTTGCAGACGTACGCACGGTGATGTCAGAGATGGGTACCTCAATGATGGGGACCGGCATGGCACGGGGTGAAAACCGGGCGATTGAGGCGGCTGAAGCGGCTGTTCGCAGTCCGTTGCTGGAAGATGTCGACCTGATGGGGGCTCGCGGTATTCTGGTGAATATCACCGCTGGTCTGGATCTGGGTCTTGGCGAGTTCAGCGATGTGGGTCAGGTGATCGAAGAGTTTGCCTCTGATAATGCTATTGTGGTGGTGGGCACCGTTATCGATCCGGAGATGGTGGATGATATTAAGGTGACCGTTGTGGCGACCGGCCTGCAGAGAGCGAAGCAGGAAGATACCACGGTTAAGGTGGTCAGCAATAACCGTAAACCCGATGGTCAGCTTGATCTGAATCAGCTGGAATTGCCTGCAGTTCACAGGCGTAAGGCAGACCATATCAGCGCTGAAAAAAATAGAGTGTCACACAGGGAACTTTCTGGAAATCAGGAGTCGAAGAGTGGCACACAGGGGGAAACTGAGACCTATCTGGACATCCCGACATTTCTGCGGCGTCAGGCGGATTAAGCAGTCCACTGGAAAGCCTGATGTTGCAGGGGTTACGCGAATCAGTTATTGCTGATATAGCGGTATTTTTGTTAATATGGCGCGTTAATTCGCGACACACCAAACAGCCTTGGCAGACAATATGATCGGACAACGTACATTACGGAACAGCATTAAAGCAACTGGCGTAGGCCTTCACACCGGTCAGAAAGTGTATCTGACTCTGAAGCCCGCGCCTGTAGATACCGGTATTGTTTTTCGTCGGGTGGATCTTGAGCCGGCTGTAGAGATCCACGCACGGGCAAAAAATGTGGGTGACACGACACTGTCGACCAATCTGCAGAAGGGTGATGTACGGGTTTCCACCGTTGAGCATCTGCTGTCGGCTATGGCTGGACTGGGGATCGATAATGCCTATGTCGAGCTGAGTGCCGAAGAGGTGCCGATTATGGATGGCAGTGCCGCGCCATTCGTTTTCCTGATTCAGTCTGCGGGTATTCAGGAGCAGAATGCGCCGAAACAGTTTATCCGCATCATGAAAGAGGTCACTGTTCAGATTGAGGACAAAATTGCTACCTTTAAGCCGTTTAATGGTTTCAAGGTTGGCTTTACCATCGATTTTGATCACCCCGCTTTTGCTGACCGTAACATGGAAGCCAGTCTGGATTTTTCCAGCACTTCATTTGTAAAAGAGGTTAGCCGGGCCCGTACTTTTGGCTTTATGCGGGATATTGAATATCTCCGTGCCCAGAATCTGGCACTGGGTGGCAGTATGGATAACGCTATCGTGGTGGATGATTACCGCATCCTCAATGAGGATGGTCTGCGTTATGACGATGAGTTTGTTAAACATAAAGTACTGGACGCGGTGGGTGATCTTTACCTGCTGGGCAAAAGCCTGATTGGTGAGTTTCACGGCTTTAAATCCGGCCACTATCTGAACAATCTGCTGCTGCGCAAACTGCTGGAAACAGAGGATGCATGGGAGATTGTAACCTTTGAGGGGCGCGAGCAAGCGGTGCCAATCTCATATCTGCAGCCTGCAGCTGTAAGCTGATTAGCATTAACACCCTGAAAGCCGGACTCCAGAGTCCGGCTTTTTACTTTTTTTAAGGTCGATATATCCGCAAAAAAAATATCCCTATTGAGATTCAATTTGATGCCCCAATAGAGGTAGAATGTTGCGTTAATTTAATACTTTAACCGGCCTAAGACCGCCGCTTCTAACAGGTAAATAATCAGATTATGTTCACTTCGATGTTAAAGAAGGTTTTTGGTAGCAAAAACGAGCGTGTACTCAAACAGATGGGTAAGATCGTTAAACAGATCAATAGCTATGAAAGCGAAGTTGAACAACTCTCCGATGATGACCTGAAGGCGAAGACGGCGGAATTCAAGTCGCGTCTCGAGCAGAATGAATCCCTCGATGCAATTTTGCCGGAAGCTTTTGCTGTTGTCCGGGAAGCGTCACGGCGGGTGATGGGGATGCGCCACTTCGATGTACAGATGATCGGTGGTATTACCCTGCATGAGGGTAAAGTTGCTGAGATGCGTACCGGTGAGGGTAAAACCCTGGTGGCAACGCTGCCGGTGTATCTCAATGCCCTGGCGGGGCGGGGGGTGCATGTTGTTACTGTCAACGACTACCTGGCCAGCCGTGATGCTGAGTGGATGCGCCCACTGTATGAGTTCCTGGGGCTGAGTGTGGGTGTGGTTCTGTCGGGACAGGATCCGCAAACCAAGCGGGATGCCTATCATGCCGATATCACTTACGGCACCAACAACGAGTTTGGTTTTGACTATCTGCGCGACAATATGGCGTTCAGTGTCGAGGATAAAGTTCAGCGGGATTTCTATTTTGCCGTGGTGGATGAGGTGGACTCTATCCTCATCGATGAGGCGCGTACCCCACTGATTATCTCCGGAGCGGCGGAAGACAGTTCAGAGATGTATCGCAAGATGAACACTCTGATTCCGGGGCTGGAAAAGTATGAGGGTGAGATCGACCCTAAAAGCGACGAAGAGATCGATGGCGATTTTGCGGTTGATGAGAAGAACCGTACTGTTGAGCTGACCGAGCGGGGCCATCAGCGGATTGAGGATATGCTCGCCAAAGAGGGGATCCTGACTGAGGGCGAAAGCCTGTATGCGCCACAGAATCTGAGCCTGCTGCACCATGTGCTGGCAGCACTGCGGGCGCATAACCTGTTTCAGCGTGATGTAGATTACATCGTTCAGGACGGCGAAGTGGTGATCGTTGATGAACATACCGGCCGTATTATGCCGGGACGCCGCTGGTCAGAAGGCTTGCATCAGGCGGTGGAGGCCAAAGAGGGCGTCCATATCAATCAGGAGAGCCAGACGCTGGCGTCGACGACCTTCCAGAACTATTTCCGGCTTTATGACAAACTCTCCGGTATGACCGGTACAGCGGACACCGAAGCGTTCGAGCTTAATCAGATCTATGGTCTGGATGTTGTGGTTATTCCGACTAACGTGCCGGTGGCCCGAATCGACTATAACGATCTGGTATTTCTCACTATCGAAGAGAAATATGAAGCGATCCTCAAAGAGATTGAACACTGCGTTGAAGAGAAACGTCCGGTGTTGGTGGGTACTGCATCGGTTGAGTCCTCTGAGCTGATCTCAGCATTTCTGAAGAAGAAAAAAATCCCCCACAATGTACTGAATGCCAAGAATCACGGTAAAGAGGCAGGGATTATTGCGGATGCCGGTCGTGCAGGGGCGGTGACAATCGCTACCAATATGGCGGGCCGGGGTACCGATATTGTGCTGGGTGGTAAGTTCGAGTCCGTTCTTGAGGGGATGGATAACCCGACTGAGGAACAGATTGCCGCGGCTAAAGCTGAGTGGCAGGCGCGGCATGATGCAGTGCTGGAAGCCGGTGGCTTGCATATTATCGGTACCGAGCGTCATGAATCACGCCGCATCGATAATCAGCTGCGGGGTCGTGCCGGTCGTCAGGGTGACAACGGTTCATCCCGTTTCTTCCTGTCACTGGAAGATGATCTGATGCGGATTTTTGCTTCCGACCGGGTTCGTCAGTTTATGAAAGCCCTGGGGATGGAGAAGGGTGAAGCGATTGAGCATAAGATGGTCTCCAATGCGATCGAGAAAGCTCAGCGTAAAGTAGAGGGCCGCAACTACGATATTCGTAAGCAGCTGCTGGAATATGACGATGTTGCCAATGATCAGCGTCGTGCTGTGTATGATCAGCGTAATGAACTGATGGCCACCAACGATATTTCCGAGACTATTGAGGCGATTCGAGCTGAGGTGGTTGATAATGCGATCAGTGACTATATCAAGCCGCAGAGTCTGGAAGAGCAGTGGGATGTTCCCGGCCTGGAGAAGCATCTGCAGTCGGAGTTTGGCCTGGAGATGCCAGTACAGGAGTGGCTGGATAAAGATGATACCTTGCATGAAGAGTCGCTCCGTGAACGCATTCTGCGCGATATCGTCGAGGATTATCAGGCTAAAGCGGCGATTGTCGGGGTAGAAAATATGCGCCTGTTTGAGAAACAGGTGATGTTGCAGGTGTTGGATACGTTGTGGAAAGAGCACCTGCAATCGATGGATATGCTGCGTCAGGGTATCCATCTGCGCGGCTATGCCCAGAAAAACCCGAAACAGGAGTATAAGCGTGAATCCTTTATCCTGTTTGAGCAGCTGCTGGAAAATATCAAGACCGATGTGATTAAGATTCTCAGTCACGTGCAGGTGCGCCAGCCGGAAGAGATTGAAGAGATGGAGCGTCAGCGACGTGAGCAGGCGGCGAAACAGCAGATGAATTTCCAGCATGACCAGTCCTCCGCGATGGCGGCTGATGAAGCTGGTGATGAGGAGGCCGTTGCCGGTGCTGAGCCTTTTGTTCGCGAAGGTAAGAAAGTGGGGCGTAATGATCCCTGTCCCTGTGGTTCCGGCAAAAAATATAAGCAGTGTCACGGTAAACTGAGCTGATCATTAATATTGAGTATTTACCCTGATCTGGTGATTGATTAATACAGAGAAAGCAGCGAAGCTGCTTTCTTTTTGTCTATAGATTAACAATAAGGTTTAAGGAGTCTGTAATGGCAGTAGGTCCTGGCACGCTTCCAACGCTGCACCCGGTTGCAGGTTTTCGTATCGGTACAACCTCGGCAGGGGTTAAAAAGCCAGGGCGAAAAGATCTGGTGCTGATGGAGATCGCAGAGGGCGCCAGCACTGCAGGGGTTTTTACCCTGAACCAGTTTTGCGCTGCACCGGTGAGAATTTGTAAGACACATCTGCAGCAGGGGATGCCATCCTATCTGGTGATCAATACCGGTAATGCCAATGCGGGGACAGGTAAGCAGGGGCATCAGGATGCTCTGGATGTCTGTCAGGCGGTTGCAGATCGGGCCGGTGTTGCTATTCAGCAGGTGCTGCCATTCTCGACAGGGGTGATCGGTGAAAAACTCCCCACGGATCGTATTATCAGCGCGGTGCCTGCTGCGTTTGATGCGCTGTCTGATGATGGCTGGCTGGAAGCCGCCAGCGGGATTATGACCACCGATACCCGGCCAAAAGCGTATTCGATGCAGCTGGAACACCAGGGGCAGGTGATCACCCTGACCGGTATTTCAAAGGGCGCGGGTATGATCAAGCCCAATATGGCAACTATGCTGGCTTATATTGCGACGGACGCAAAAGTTGAGCCTGCCCTGCTGCAGTCACTGCTAAGCCGTGCCGCAGACCAGTCGTTTAACCGTATCACCATCGATGGTGATACCTCTACCAACGACTCCTGTATGCTGGTGGCGACTGGTGCCAGTGGCGTAGAGGTGACAGAGGATAATAGCGAGCTGCTGGCTCAGTTTGGCGCCGCTGTGGATAAGGTGTTGCTGGAGCTGGCTCAGGCGATTATTCGTGATGGCGAAGGGGCAACTAAATTTGTCACCATCAGGGTTGAACAGGCCGCCAGCTCGGAAGAGGCGTTGAAAACCGCTTATGCGGTTGCTCATTCACCGCTGGTTAAAACCGCGCTGTTTGCCAGCGACCCTAACTGGGGACGGATTCTGGCGGCGGTTGGTTATGCCGGGATTGATAATCTGGATGTTGATACTCTGCAGATCTGGCTGGGAGAGGCCTGCATTGTCGAAAACGGTGGTCGGGCTGCCAGTTATACCGAGGCTGCCGGACAGGCGGTAATGAATCGTGAAGAGATCACTATCCGCATTATCCTTAATCGTGGTGATAAACAGGAAACGGTCTGGACCACGGATCTGAGTAAGGAGTATGTGGCAATCAATGCGGATTACCGCTCCTGATCCCTGCCCAGCGCTGAAACGGTACCGATTTTGAAACTGATACATGTCGCGGCTGCGGCGATCTTCAATGACTCCGGTGATCTGTTGCTGGCGCTGCGTGATAAGGCGCAGCATCAGGGGGGCTTATGGGAGTTTCCCGGGGGTAAGGTCGAACCGGGTGAAGAAGTTCGCAGTGCGCTGGCCAGAGAGTTACAGGAGGAGCTGGGGATTGAGATTGATCAGTCTGCTACCGTCCCCCTGATACAGGTCCCCTTCCACTATCCTGATAAATCGGTATTGCTGGATGTGTTCCGCGTTAACCGCTTTAAGGGGCAGGCCTATGGCCGGGAGGGGCAGCCGCTTAACTGGGTTAAACCGGCGGATCTGAGCAATTATCAGTTTCCGGCAGCGAATACACCCATTGTCAATGCGCTTCTGCTGCCGACAGCGTTAGCCATCACCCCTCGATTATCACCTGATCAGTACAGTGAATATATCGATAAAGCCCTTCAGAAGGGGGCTGAGGCGGTTATGCTGCGGGCGAAACACCTGGCTGAAACAGAGCAGCTAAACCTCTATCAACAGCTGGCAGAGGCGTTTCCTGAGCTGTTAGTAATATGGAATGGATCGCTGGACGCAGCAAACCATGCTGAAGTCACAGCGCTTCATCTCAGTTCAGAACGGCTGATGCAGCTGAACAGTCGAGAAACCTATCGTGGGCGCTGGCTGGGGGCTTCCTGCCACAATGAGGAACAGATACGCCGGGCAGAACAGATCGGCGCGGATTACATCACCCTTTCACCGGTGCAGAGAACCGCCAGTCATCCAGAGGTCACGCCAATGGGCTGGGCTGAATATTCTCGCCTGGTACGTCTATCCTCTCTGCCGGTTTATGCTCTGGGCGGTGTATCGCTGGCAGATCTTGAGCAAACCCGTCAGGCGGGTGGCCAGGGGATCGCAGCGATTAGATGTTTTTTTTGAAGCAGGGAGTGGTGAAACTGCCGGGGTTTCAAATCAGTAGGCGCTGCATCTTGCAGCGATAAAGCTTTGCCGTTGCGCAGACCTTCGCCGCTGGAAGCGGCTCCCACATTATAAAGCTGGCTCGCCACCGAGGTCTCAGATTAGTAGGCGCTGCATCCTGCAGCGATAAAGCTTTGCAGTTGCGCAGACCCTCGCCGCTGGAAGCGGCTCCCACATTATAAAGCTGACTCGCCACCGAGGTCTCAGATTAGTAGGCGCTGCATCTTGCAGCGATAAAGCTTTGCAGTTGCGCAGACCCTCGCCGCTGGAAGCGGCTCCCACACTATAAAGCTGGTTCGCCACCGAGGTCACAGATTAGTAGGAGCTGCATCTTGCAGCGATAAAGCTTTGCAGTTGCGCAGACCCTCGCCGCTGGAAGCGGCTCCCACACTATAAAGCTGGTTCGCCACCGAGGTCACAGATTAGTAGGAGCTGCATCCTGCAGCGATAAAGCCAGATGTTTATAAATCAGCTTTTACAGGTTATTCCCTGTAGTGGAAATGCTCCAGAGGAGCAGTATTCTCAGTGCAGTGGCCGGTCCAGATAGTCTGCGCTTTCGCTATCTTCGAAGCTGCTGCTGTAATCATCAACACTGGGCTCTGCCGGTATCTGATACGCCTCATCAGCCCAGGCACCCAGATCAATCAGCTTGCAGCGCTCGCTGCAAAACGGGCGAAATGGATTAGCTGTGCTCCACTCCTGGGCTTTACTGCAGGTAGGGCAGGCCACCAGTGGCTTTTTCTTGTGTGAATCAGTGTTGTCAGGCTTTTTAACCAAAATCAGACTCCCGCTCCTGTCGCGCTTTTTGCAGGAACTTTGTATGTAGTTTTTCCACCAGGGGTTTCAGTTCATCCGGCGTTCCACTGTTGTCGATCAGATCGTCTGCTTTAGCGATGCGCTGATCGCGGGGGATCTGGGCGGCAATAATCGCTTCGACCTGCTCTGCATCGGTATTATCCCGTTCGGTTGTACGGCTGATCTGAGTGGCTTCATCGACATCGATCACGACCACATGGTTTACCAGCAGGTGCTGATCGGTTTCCAGCAGCAGAGGCGAGGCGAGAATAGCATACTCCGCTTTTGAATTATCAAGTTTCAGCAGAATCCGGTCCCTGATCAGGGGGTGGAGCAGTTGCTCCAGCCAGTCCCGCTGACGGGGTGCTTCAAAGACTATTTTTCTCAGCGCTTTACGGTCCAGATTGCCATCGGATAACAGAATATCGCTGCCGAAACGCTGGGCAATTTTAGCCAGTGCCGCTTCACCCGGTTCAACGACCTCCCGGGCGACCTGGTCGGCATCAATCACATCGACAGCCAGCTGTTCAAAGAGCTGCGAAACGGCTGATTTACCACTGCCGATACCACCGGTAAGACCTACTACAAACATATCAGACTCTCTGAATGAACTGACTTTACGAAATGAAGTTTATCAATAAACAGGTTTATAAGTTTAGCAGATGCAGATACCAGCTGGTCAGCTCATCTCCCCATAACAGCGCGATCCAGCCTGCGCCTGCCAGATAGGGGCCAAAAGGGATTGGTGTTTGCGATTGCTGACGGCTGAAAGCGATCATGATCCCACCGATAATAGCGCCGATCAGTGAGGAGGCCAGAATAATCAGTGGTAGCATATCGGCGCCGGCCCAGGCTCCCAGTGCCGCAAGCAGCTTGAAATCGCCATAGCCCATCCCCTCTTTGCCGGTGGCCAGTTTGAATAGCCAGTAAACCGACCAGAGGGAGAGGTAGCCCAGCACCGCTCCCCACAGGGCTGAGGGCAGCGTGGTGAAGTAACCAAAGCTATTGATGATCAGGCCGATCCAGAGCAGCGGCAGGGTGATTTTATCCGGCAATAGCTGATGATCAATATCGATAGCGGTAAGCGCAATCAGACACCAGCTGAAGAAGATCGCGGCAAAAGCCACCGGGTTAAAGCCGAACTGCCAGACAATAAAAGCCGATATCAGCGCAGTGACCAGTTCAATAAGGGGATAGCGCAGTGATATCCTGGTTTTACAACCACTGCATTTTCCACCCAGAATCAAAAAGTAGCTAATTAGCGGAATATTTTCATACCAGTGGATCAGATGTCCGCAGTTAGGGCAGGTTGATGCAGGTTGAGCCAGGTTGAAGGGGGGGGATGGCTCTGCGGGTGTTTCCTGTGCCTCCGGATCTCTTGTTTCAGCAGCTTCAGCAGCTTCAGCTGCCATCAACTGCCATTCCCGCTCCATCATCTGTGGCAGTCTGTGAATAACCACATTCAGAAAACTGCCCACCATCAGTGCAAAAACAAAGGTAAGTGACAGCGACAACCAGGTATCAGCTGCAATCAGTTCGAACATCATAGTATCTAGGTTTTCTCAGTCAGGGTTCGTTGTATTGTTAGTGTACGACATTACCCAACTGGAAGATTGGCAGATACATGGCGATAACCAGACCGCCCACCAGAATACCCAGAATCGCCATAATCATCGGCTCGATCAGCGTAGAGAGGTTATCGACGGCGTTATCCACCTCCTCCTCATAGTAACTGGCAACCTTATCCAGCATCATCTCAAGGGAGCCCGCCTCTTCGCCGATGGCGATCATCTGGGTAGCCATCGCTGGAAACAGTCCGGTCATGGTGACGGCGTTTTGCAGTGATTGTCCGGTAGAAACGCCGTTCTTGATCTGCATAATCGCCTTTTCATAGACTACATTCCCGGAAGCGCCCGCCGCAGAATCCAGCGCATCGACCAGCGGGACACCAGCGGCAAAGGTGGTGGCCAGGGTTCGGGCAAACCGTGCAATAGCGGAGTTATGCAGTATCTTCCCGACAATGGGTAGTTTCAGTACCGTGCGATCGAGCCACTCCCGGAACCCCCGAGATTTTTCATGAGCTTTGGCAAATGAGAAACCGGCGACCGCAATCGCGATCAGTGCGATAAACCACCAGTCCTGGGCAATTTTCGACAGATGCACAACAAACATAGTGAAGGCGGGCAGGTCGGCACCGAAGCTGGAGAATACACTTTCAAACTGGGGGACTACCTTGATCAAAAGAATGGCGGACACTACCAGACCGATGACAATTACCGCAATGGGATAGGTCAGGGCTTTTTTGATCTTCTTTTTAAGAGTCTCCATTTTTTCTTTATAGGTAGCGATCCGGTCAAGCATGGTTTCCAGCGAGCCGGAACTTTCACCGGCATGGACCAGGTTGCAGTACAAATCATCAAAATATTTTGGATGGCGTTCCAGGGCTTTGGCAAAGTTGGTGCCGCCACTGACATCGGCTTTCAGATCGTATATCACCTGTTTCATCTTCTGTTTTTCGATACCGTTAGCAACGATATCGAAGCCCTGCAGTAGTGGCACCCCGGACTTCAGCATGGTGGCGGTCTGGCGGGTAAACAGGGCGATGTCCAGCGGTTTTATCGGTTTGTTATGGTTGCTGAACATGCTGTAGCTCTGTTTACGAACCTTTTTGGGCATAATACCCTGTTTGCGCAGCATCGCTTTGGCTTCAGCGAGGTTTTCAGCGTTGATCGCCCCTTTGCTGGCATTACCGCTCTTATCTTTACCTTCCCAGTTAAAGGTGAGAGGCGTTTTGTTTGCTGCTTTCTTAGCCATCCGGTTGTTTCCGTATTACAGGTTTAGAATCGTTTAATAATCAGTCGGTTTAACAAACAGCGGTTTACAGTTTTATAACCCGGTTCATCTCTTCCAGGCTGGTGACGCCCTGAATTACTTTGCGCAGGCCTGACTGTCTGAGAGAGCGGAACCCCTGCTGTTTTGCGGTTGCCAGAATATCCAGAGATGAACCGTTGTCCATAATCACCTGGGCAATCTCCGGGGTCATCGCCATGGTTTCATAGACCCCCACCCGGCCTTTATAGCCCTTATTGCACTTACTGCACCCTTCCGGATTATGCTCAAACAGACTGAGACCCGCTTTTATCTGTTCCGGAGTAAAGCCCTCTTCCAGTAATGTTGCTTCAGGAATGGTGGCGGGCTTTTTACACGCGCTGCACAGACGTCGTCCCAGTCGCTGGGCAATAATCATAGACACAGAGGTAGCAATATTAAAGGCCGGAACCCCCATATTGCGTAGTCGTGTGAGTGTTTCGGCGGCACTGTTGGTGTGCAGAGTTGACAATACCATATGGCCGGTCTGGGCGGCTTTGATAGCGATCTCAGCGGTTTCCAGATCTCGGATCTCACCTACCATTACTACATCCGGATCTTGTCGCAGGAAAGATCGCAGTGCTTCTGCGAAGGTCAGTCCCACTTTATTATTCACATGGACCTGGTTGATCCCCTCCAGGTTGATCTCTACCGGGTCCTCCGCGGTGGATATATTGCGTTCAACGGTGTTGAGAATATTCAGGCCGGTATAGAGGGAGACGGTTTTACCGCTACCGGTGGGGCCGGTCACCAGAATCATCCCTTGTGGTTTATGCAGGGTTTGCATAAACAGCTCTTTCTGGTCTTCATCGTAACCCAGCGCTTCGATCCCCATCTGCGCACTGGTGGGGTCGAGAATACGCAGCACCACTTTTTCGCCCCAGAGGGTGGGCAGGGTGTTAACCCGGAAGTCGATGGCGCGGTTTTTGGAGATCTTCATCTTGATACGGCCATCCTGGGGGACTCGTCGCTCGGAGATATCCATCTGCGACATCACTTTCAGTCGGGCGCAGAGACGGGAAGCCAGATTGGCTGGGGGCTTGGCGACCTCCTGCAGAATGCCGTCGATACGGCAGCGGATGCGGTAGGATTTCTCATAGGGCTCGAAGTGGATATCCGAAGCACCGGTTTTTATCGCATCCAGCAGTATTTTGTTGACGAAGCGTACAATCGGAGCATCGTTGGCGGCTTCTTCACCATTGTCTTCCTGCTGCTCATTAAGCCCCTCATCGATCTCCAGGTTATCGAGATCGGCATCTTCCAGGCCATCGAGGGCGGAGTTCTGTTCATCGAGGAAGGTGTCGATCAGATGGGCGAGCTTATCCTCTTCAACGATCACCCCCTCGGTGGTGGTGCCGGTATGGAACTTAAACTCATCCAGCGCCTGAATATTGGTAGGGTCTGAGATTGCCACATAGAGGCGGTTCTCACGCTTGATCAGAGGCAGGGCATGGTGTTTGGTGATTAGCTTTTCATCCACCAGGCCCTGGGGCAGCGCTTCAATATCGATGACATCGAGGTCAAACAGGGGCATGCCGAACTCATCGGCAGCGGCCGCAGCAGCCCGATAGGCACTCACCAGGCGGTTTTCGATAATATGGGCGATAAAGGGCTTATTGTCCTTGCGGGCGGTTTTCAGGGCGTCCATGGCAACATCGGATGAAAACACACCGTCATTAACCAGTCGTCGTGCCAGACCACTCAGCGGCTGAAAGGGTTGTACGCTCATTATTCAGAGAATCCATTTTTATCTGTTGATATCGGCGACAGAAACAATAGCTTAAGTTGGCGGCCTGAATTTGTATAGCTAAAGCTGTTATCCTTTATCTCTTATTGTTTGTCAGTTCTTAATACCGACGGCTTTACCTCTAAGGCATCCATTACTGTCTACCATCACCACTCATGAAAAGTTATAAAGAATAAGATCTTACCTTTAACCTAAACTGCCTTGTATTATTATCTATTTGTAAAGTAACATCTATCGGTCGGTTTGAGAATCAACAGACGCTTGCTTCAGGTCACTGGACTGCCATAAAAAATAGGTTACTATCTGTATCAGGCTCGTATGGAGCATGGAGGATGGGCCCTATGGCAAGGGAAAGAGTCGTTCGGAGCAAGGATGATGATGAATACTTTACTCGCTGGAGAGATTACGAATGAAAAACACTATTAAAAAACAGCAGGGTTTTACCCTGATAGAATTGATGATCGTGGTCGCGATTATCGGTATTCTGGCGGCAATCGCGCTGCCTGCGTATAACACTTATACCAAGAAAGCTCGTTTTTCTGAAGTGGTACAATCAGTTACAGGTGTTAAGTCTGCAGTTGAAGTGTGTTATCAAACAGGAAATGCTTTAGCTGATTGTGATACCGCGGGCAACGGTTCAGTTAGTACTGCTGTAGGTATGGCAAACGTTGGTACTTATGTTTCTACTGTTACTGCTGTAGATGGTACAATAACAGCAACCGGTAGTGCAGAAGTTGATAATAAAACCTTTATTCTCGTACCAACAGAAGTGAATAGCGGTCTTACTTGGTCTTCAAGCGGTGGTACTTGTATTGCTGCAGGTTTGTGTGACTAATAACCTGAATAGGTTTGTGAAAAAAGCGCAAATTATTTTGCGCTTTTTTTATGCCTGAAATTAGCCTTTCAGCTACTATATTTAGCTATAAGGTTATGATTTACTTAGGTTCAAATTATAAGAAAGCCCCGGTACCCAATGAACAAAAAAACCATCCTCCTTATCCTGATCGCTATAACCGCGGCAGTCACCTACTATCTCTACGAAGAGCCGCTGCCTATTGAAAAACGGGCAGTGGTTGAAGCGGATCTGGCCGCTCAGCCGGATAAATACCCTGCGACCCCGGTATGGTGGTCAGATGGTGGTATTCTGGCGATCGGTATGCTGCCCCGTGAAGGAGGGGAAAAACGCAATGACAGTGCCAAAGAGATCTGTCAGATTCTCTGGAAGCATAACGTTAATAAAACCGTAGTTGAGGTGTACGATATCCTGCAGATTCAGAAAAGTGATGAGTGGGAACTGATTGGCGCAGCGGATTGTCGGCGCAAAGCACCATAATTAAAAGCACCGTAATTCAAAGCTCTGTAATTCAAAGCTCTGTAATGGAAAGCTCCGTCATTAAAAGCCGGGTAATTATTCAAATTCAGGCTTTTTTGAGCAAATCAACAGATAGTTTGCAGGGTTGTTACTCAAAGTGAGTATGAGAGTTTTATTGTTATTCTTTCTATATTGGAATTAATAGGCCGCTCTGAACATAAAAAAATCCGCACAGACAGGCGGATTTTTTATGGCGCATCGCACTTTAATTGGGAATATATTCTGCAGTCCAATTAAAAGCAGACTTACCACAGTACCCAGGGGGCATAATAAGGTCACGAAGAGCACAAAGAAACTGAGAGGATAGAGCTTCTATGAATAGCTCTTCTTCGTGTCCTCTGTGTCCTCAGTGGTGAATTTTTCTTTTGCTTTGCGTTTTGCCTCAGATAAACCGCATCGACAGGTCCACCGCTTTGCAATCTTTGGTTAGCAAGCCGATCGAAATATAGTCAACGCCGGTTTCGGCGATGCTGCGCAGGGTGTTGGCATCGATGCCACCTGAGGCTTCCAGTTTAGCCGGTGTGGGGTGTTCCTTGTTCTTCTGTACTGCCAGGCGCAGGCCGGCATGGTCAAAGTTATCCAGCATAACGATATCGGCCTGAGCATCCAGTGCCTCTTGTAGTTCTGCAAAAGACTCGACCTCAACTTCTACCGGTTTGCCCGGTTCGTTGCGCTTGGCGGTGGCGACCGCGCTGGCGACTGAACCGCAGGCCATAATATGATTTTCCTTGATCAGAAATGCATCATAGAGACCGATTCGGTGGTTGAAACATCCTCCACAGGTCACCGCATATTTTTGCGCGTTACGCAGGCCGGGAATGGTTTTGCGGGTATCCAGCAACTTCACGCCGGTGCCTTCAACCAATGAGGCATAGTAGGCACTGATCGTCGCGGTACCGGAGAGGGTTTGCAGAAAGTTCAGTGCGCAACGCTCTCCGGTGAGCAGTGAGCGAGCCGGCCCCTGCAGTTCAAACAGGGGCTGATTAGGAGTCACCCTATCCCCATCGTTGACCAGCCAGTTCACCCTGACACGGTCATCGACCTGGCGAAATACCTCATTGACCCACCCGACACCGCAGATAACCGCGTCTTCACGGCTGATTACCCGTGCGCTGGCCTGCTGCTCTGCCGGTATCAGTTGGGCGGTGATATCTCCGTCACCCAGATCTTCCGCCAGCGCGGTGGTTACGGTAGGTGGGATATCGCTGAGCAGTCGGTTAGTGGCCATAAGGGCTCCGTGTTGGTGATCAGATTGCGGTTGTTCTGCTATCAAAGGGTCTGTCTGTTCTGATAGCTTGTCTGAAATAGAAGGCGTGGTACTATCAAAGGGCACTTATATGAGCCACACCAAGGTCGCTATTTTAACGGAAAGCCGCTGGGTAAAGTAGTCGCTGGCAGGGGAAAAATGACGCAGTTTAACGAGATTTACACAATCAAGGAGGGCTGGCTTAGTGGTGCAGAGCGCTGCCCATCGCCCAACTTTAATCAGCGACCAGATAGCATGCAACCCCGGTTGCTGGTAATACACAATATCAGTTTGCCGCCGATGAAATTTGGTGGGGGTTATATCCGGGATTTTTTTCTCAATCGCCTGGATAGCAGTGCTGACCCCTATTTTGAAACGATCAGCGCTTTGCAGGTGTCAGCGCACCTGCTGATTGAACGCAATGGACGGATGGTTCAGTTTGTTGGTTTTGATCAGCGCGCCTGGCATGCCGGGCAGTCGAACTACGATGGTTGTGATAACTGTAATGACTTTTCCATCGGTATTGAACTGGAAGGAGCAGATCATATCCCCTACACCGATGCGCAGTATCGGCAACTGGCCAGAGTGACTGCGGCATTGATCAGCTACTATCCTGAGATGGGGACTGAACATATCACCGGCCACTCTGATATTGCGCCGCAGCGTAAAACAGACCCCGGTCCGGCATTTAACCGGAACTATTTTTATCGCCTTTTGACACAGGAGATACACGGATGAAGTTTCTGGCAGTGATGCTGGTGATTGTTTTGGGACGCTATACACGACGGTCACCTAAGGTTATCAGGCTGGCCCGTGCCGCCATTCCTCAGAGTTCTCTTCACTGGATTATGCTGACCCTGTATATGGTGGCTCTGGAGGCCCTGCTATTGCAGTTTTTCCGCTGGGAGTTTGGCATCTTTGTGCTGGCCATTGAGCTGGCGGCGCTCTACCTTTATCTGGAGAACTGGTCGCCCAGTGATATTACCGGGAAGTACTATCGGGACTGGTGTAAAGGCAATTTTCAGGCATCCTGGTTGCAGTTGGCGGAGCTGCTTGGGCTTAATCGCACGGATGATGTCACGGATTGTCAGTCAGCCCACTATGCGATTTGTCAGCAGTATTTCTACCTGTCGCTTGTTGGCTTTTTTGCCCTGTTGTTCTGGTTTATCTTGCTGGGTATCCCGGGTTTGTTTCTGGCTCTGTGGGCGGGCTGGTTAATCCAGCATAAACATACCAAACGACTGCCGGGCATCGCTGAACTGGTTATCCGGATCCCCGCCCGCTTATTAGGCTTTACCTTTTTCATTGTCGGCAACGGCCTGAGTGCCTATACCCAGCTTAATAACCCGGAAGCCAAAGATCATAATGTCAGTGACTGGCTGTTCAGAATCGCTCTGGCCGCGGTGGGAGAGGAGAGCTATCAGCAATACCGGTTTGCGGGCGATTGTGGCGATGAAGAGTTTCGACACCATGCGGCTGAAGAGATTATCAGCCTGAATCGGTTGATCCGCCGATCAGCGATCCTGTGGTTAATGGTATTTGGTGTGCTGACAATGCTGGGTGTGGAAACCCCGCTGTATTAAACTCCGCTGTATCCCTCGCCAGAAGCCCTTAATTCCCAGCAGATATGCTAGCGTCATAGATGGATGCTTTTATGGGAGGCGCGCCCTCGCAGCGAGGCAGTTCTCTTGTGCGGGGTTATATGGTTGAAATCAGCGTCGTTATAAGCGAGAATCATTTTCATTTAGGTGAGAGTGTTCCCAACTTATGACCCCCCTGCTGGAACTCAGATCGATCAGCTGCGGCTATGACAACACAGTGATTACCCAACAACTGAGTTTTCAGTTGCAGGCGGGGGAGATTGCCTGCCTGCTGGGCCCCAGTGGTTGTGGTAAAACAACGGTGTTGCGGGCCATCGCCGGTTTTAATCCTCTGCTATCCGGAAGTATTGTGCAGAACGGTACACCGATATCTGCAGCGGGTTTTACCCTGCCGCCGGAACAGCGTGGCATCGGTGTGGTTTTTCAGGACTACGCACTGTTCCCCCACCTCAGCGTATTTGACAATATCGCCTTTGGTTTAAAGGGCCGTAGTCGCGATGAAAAACGTGAAGCGGTCGCCGCTTTATTGCAACTGGTTGAGTTGCCTGATCTCTCCGCCCGCTATCCCCACGAACTTTCCGGTGGTCAGCAGCAGCGGGTGGCGCTGGCCCGGGCGCTGGCACCGAAGCCAAAACTGCTGTTGCTGGATGAGCCTTTCTCCAATCTTGATACCGATCTGCGCCGCCAGCTGGCGCTGGAGGTGCGTTCCATTCTCAAGGCTCAGGGAATAGCGGCGATTATGGTGACCCATGATCAGGAGGAGGCGTTTGCCATCAGTGATCAGTTGGGAATTCTGGCGCAGGGACAACTGCAGCAATGGGGGACGCCTACAGAGCTGTATTATCGCCCGGTTAACCCGTTGGTGGCTGGTTTTGTGGGTAAAGGGGAGTTGTTTTCGGGTGAATGCCTGGATGCGACCACGGTCAGAACCGAGCTGGGTACCATTGAGTTTGCCGAGCCCTTTGGTGCTGAAGTTGGGAAACCGCTGTCGCTCTTTATCCGCCCGGGGGATATCCGTCCCAGTATTGAGCCCGGTGCCGTGATGGCCACTATCGAACAGAAAGAGTTTCTCGGCAGTTCTGTGGTGTATCAGTTAAGCCTGCCTTCCGGTCGCCGGATTGAGTCTGAGATCTATGAACCCCTGATGCTGGAAGTGGGAGCCAGGGTGTCACTGCATGTGGCGGCCCATCGGCCGATTGCCTTCGCGCTTTAATGGTTTTCAGTTGCTATCGCGGGTCGCTGAGATGGTCCGGCTTAGCAGTATGACCGGGATAATGCCAACCAGAACGATCAGCAGGGCGGCCAGTGAACAGGCTTCCAGCATCTCGTCTGAAGCATACTGATAGACATAGGTTGCCAGGGTGTCGTAGTTAAAGGGTCGCAGGATAAGCGTGGCGGGCAGTTCCTTCATGCAATCGACAAACACCACCAGTGCGGCTGTCAGCACCCCTCCCTTAATCAGCGGCAGATGAACTTTTACCAGGGTTTGCAGTGGCGAGTGACCCAGCGAACGGGAAGCCATGTCCATGTTTTCGGTTATCTTATTCAGGCTGGACTCGACTGAACCCACCGAGACGGCCAGAAAGCGAACCACATAGGCAAAGATCACTGCGAAGGCGGTTCCGCTGAGCAGAAGTCCGGTGGAGATACCCAGCAGTTGCTCCATCAGGCTATCAACGAAGTTATCGAAAGCAGCGAGGGGGATGATGACCCCGATCGCTAGCACGGCTCCGGGCATCGCGTAGCCCAGGCTGGCAAACCGGGCAGCCAGACTGAGGCTGCTGTTTTTGTGTAGCCGTTTTGAATAGGCCAGTAGCAGTGCCACAAGAATGGTCAGTAGTGCCGCACAGCCTGAGAGTATAAAGCTGTGGCTGGCATGGAGCTGAAAATCGCTGCTCCAGAGCTGATCAAGGTTATTCAGGGCGTAACCCGCCAATACCCATACCGGAATAATAAACCCGGCAATCACTGGCAGCGCACATAACAGCGTGGCCCCCCAGGCGCGCCATCCTTTCAGAGGATATCCGGTCAGCGTTTTGAAGCGGTCTGCGCTGTGAAACTGTCGCTGCTTCGCCCGGGCCAGTCGCTCCAGTGAGATCAGGATGACCACAAATATCATCATCAGACTGGCGATCTGTGCTGCACCACCCAGATTGCTCATATTCAGCCAGGTATCGTAGATACCGGCACTCATACTTTTGACGGCAAAGTAATCCACCGTACCAAAATCGTTAATGGTTTCCATCGATACCAGCGAGAGGCCTACGGCGATGGCCGGACGGGCGATCGGCAGGGATACCCGGTAGAAACTCTGCCACGCGGTACAGCCCAGCGTGCGGCTGGCATCGTGAATAGTGGTGGACTGCTCCAGAAAGGCAGCCCGTGCCAGCAGATAGATATAGGGGTAGAGTACCAGAGCCAGCATCAGAATGGCGCCGCCGAGGGTGCGGATATCGGGAAACCAGTAATCACGGGCGGATTGCCAGCCGAACAGCTCCCGCAGAAAAATCTGCAATGCCCCGGAGTATTCCAGCAGATCGGTATACACATAGGCGATCACGTAGGCCGGGACCGCAAAGGGCAGCAGCAGTGCCCACTCAAACATTCGACGACCGGGAAAACGACACATGGTCACCAGCCAGGCACCGCAGACGCCGATAGCGATTGACAGCGCGCCAACCCCCAGCATCAGTATCAGGGTTGTGGTGATGTACACGGGTAGCACCGTTTCTGCCAGATGGGTCCAGATATTTTCTCTGGGGAACAGCGCCAGATAGAAAACCGACAGCACCGGCAGGGCTACCATCAGTGCTGTACCCCAGGTACAGCTATACCAGCCAAACAGGTAACGGTTGTTTTCAGAAATACTCTGTTTTGAATCGCTCACTCTGGCCATATGGGGAGCGGGTTTTGCCCGCGCAACTCTCTGCTGTTAACGAAAAAACGGTAGCACGAGACTACCGTTTGTGTGAATCATTGTCGATCACTGTTACAGAAGGTTGATCAGTTATCGAAGCCAACTTTATCAACCATCCGTGATGCCTGCACTCTTAACTCAGCGACCTTCTGCAGGTTGATATTGTCCTGTTTGAACTCTCCCATATATTGGTTCAGCAGCGCTGAACGGGGAGTTGCGGGGCGCACCGGAAACTCAAAGTTAGCTTCGGCGTACATCGATTGTGCCTGGGCTTCGCTCAGGAACTCCAGCAATTTGATGGCACTCTCTTTGTGGGGCGCATACTGGGTGAGAGCAGCACCGGAGATGCTCATATGTGCGCCACGATCATCCTGATTGGGAAAGACCAGGTTGACCGCATTGGCCCACTCTTTCTGTTCCGGTTGTTTTTCATTGGTGAGCATTTTGCCGAAGTAGTATGAGTTGCCCAGGGCGATATCACACACTCCCTCTTTAACCGCTTTGACCTGCGCACGGTCATTCCCCTGAGGCTTTCGGGCCAGGTTGGCTTTGACACCTTCGAGCCATTTTTCTGCTTCCGCTTCACCGTGATAGGCGATCATCGAACCGATCAGTGACAGGTTGTAGGTGTGCTTGCCACTACGGGTGCAGATACGTCCCTTCCATTTGGGATCCGCCAGTTCTTCGTAAGTTTTAATCTCGCCCTCTGCGACCCGCTCTTTTGAAGCGTAGATCAGACGGGTACGGCTGGTAAGTCCGAACCAGCGGTTTTGCGGGTCACGATAATGGGCTGGAATATTATTTGTCAGGACGTCACTCTGCACCGGTTGGGTCAGTCCCTTTTCGACCACATCGTAGAGTGGCCCGATATCCGATGTCAGGACAATGTCCGCGGGGGAGTTCTTACCTTCATGCTCTAAGCGTTCAATCAGCCCTTTTTTGGCAAACACAACATTGGTTTTGATACCGGTGTCTGCAGTGAAAGCTTCCAGCATCGGTTGAATCAGAAACGGTTGACGATATGAATAGATATTAACTTCATCAGCGGTGGCTACAGAGCTGACCGCCATTGTCAGTGGCAGAGCGAGAAAGGCGAGTTTTTTGAACGGCTGCTTGAACGTTTTTCGCATAGTTGAAACACCTGAGTTGTGCCTGAATGATTAAAAGGGTTAAGCGTCAGCCCTTTATATTGCAGTGATAATGCGAACTATTCTTATTTAACTTGGGGCTGATGTCAACTCAAATGAGGATGATTCTCAATTAAATTTTTTTATATCTGGGTTATCCGACGGTCACAATGGCGGTTGCAGACAGGTACAGCGAAGCGTGACTCAGATGGGGAACAGTCTGGCCAGTAATACCGGCACTGCGTTTTCAACCCGCAGAATTCGCTGACCGATATGGATCGCTTCAAATCCGCAGGCCTGAAGCTTTTCCACTTCATAGGGAATAAAGCCGCCCTCGGGACCGATCGCCAGTGTTGTCGCTTCGTCGCTGGCCCCGGGGCAGGGAACGGCGTGATAGGGGTGTGCGACCAACGCCCGGGTCTGACGGGCGATCTCGGGAAGTTCATCCTCTACAAAGGGCTTAAAACGCTTTCGCAGGTGTACTTCAGGCAGCACTGTGTCGCCTGCTTGTTCCAGGCCCAGCAGTAACTGCTCTCTGAGATTATCCTGCTGTAAAGCCGGCGTTGACCAGTAGCTTTTATCCACTTTGTAGGAGTTGATCAGATAGAGTTGTTTGACACCCATACTGGTAATGGTTTGCAGGGTGCGTTTCAGCATCTTGGGTCGAGGCAGAGCCAGAAGCAGGGTCAGCGGCAGAGCGGCAGGGGGTTGGTGTACCAGCTCTACCTCCAGAGTAATACTCTGATCCGTCAGACCGATCACCGTGCCGCTGCCGGTCGCGCCGTTTAGCAAACCTACTCTGAGCTGCTGACCCAGGGCGGGTTGGTGAAACAGTCTGATATGGTGAAAGCGCCGGTCACTGATGACCGCCCTGTTGGTTGTACTATAGTCACTTTCAAACAGCAGTATCAGGTTCATGGCCGACTCAGAATGGAGATAAGGGGGCCATTCTAAAGCAGCTTTAAGCGGTTATCCATCGCCGAGTTTTTTCAGGCGATAGGCCAGCGCCGGACGCGTGAGTCCCAGTTTACGTGCCGCTTTTGAAACATTGTTGTTGCACCGGGACATCGCCTCCTCAATCAGCTTCTGCTCCAGCTGTTCGAGGCTGAAGTTGTCAACCAGCAAACTCTCTACCGGTTCTGTCGTCGTTAAGCTGGATTTGGGTGCCTCTTCGCAGAGTTGTCCCCGGCCACCAATAATATTCAGGGGATGAGAGGGCTCAGACAGTGAGGGAAAGAAGCTGGACATACTGATGGACTGATTATTTTCAGTCAGAATAACGCCCCGCTCGATCATGTTTTCCAGCTCGCGGATATTACCGGGCCACTTGTACTGAATCAGTGCCTGCATCGCCTTATCTGAAATACCGGAGGTTTTTTTATTGTACAGGGTGCAGTATTTTTTCAAAAAGTGCTCTGTTAACAGCGGAATATCTTCAGTACGGTCGCGCAGCGGAGGGATATGCACCGGATAAACATTTAAGCGGTAAAACAGATCTGCGCGAAAACGACCCTCCTGGACCGCTGTTTCAAGATCCTCATTGGTCGCAGCTACCACCCTGACATCGATGCGCCGGGTGCGGTTATCACCGACCCGTTCAAACTCTGATTCCTGCAGAACTCTCAACAGTGAGGCTTGCGCCCTTGGGGTCAGCTCGATCACCTCATCGAGAAAAATAGTGCCGCGGTGAGCCCGTTCAAATTTACCTTCGCGGGATTGGATTGCGCCGGTGTAAGCGCCTTTTTCTACCCCGAATAACTCAGCTTCAATCAGGTCCGGCGGGATGCAGGCACAGTTAACCGCAACAAAGGGTTGGTTTGCCCGGTCACTGGTTGTGTGAAGGCCCCGGGCTACGACCTCTTTGCCGACGCCGGTTTCTCCCTGCAGCAGCACACTCACTTTACTTTTTGAGGCTTTACGAATCAGGTGGCAGACATTTTTAAAGGCTGCTGAGTGGCCGACACTGTTAAATAAGAGGTCCTCTTCTGCATCGTTACTGCGAAACTGATCTTTCAGAACACTGACCTCATCCTGTAGCGCCAGCAACTGTTCAATAATCGGGTCGGGAAGCAGGTATTTTTCTGTCTCTTCGGCATCATCCCAGTCTTCGGCCGGACGCCCCTCAATATGACAGTGATCGGCTCCAGTCGCAGCGCACTGAGTTTCCCTGAAGATGATCTGCCGGTTCATGTAATAGGTTGAGAAACCACTGGCGTAACCGAGCAGTGTCCAGCATACCGGAACGTCTGAATTGCCAGAGCTTGCCAGGTGGGTTTCCACTTCATGGGAGTTGTACCAGTCAAAAGCACCATAGAAATGCTGGCTATCTTCGTCGAACTCCAGAGAGCGCGGGATAACTTTGACCATGCCTTTGATGGCATGAAGCTGAGGTCCCACCATGAAAACCTCTTCAGCGGTCATATCAGGACGAACTTTTTTAGCCAGTTCGGCATCCCGCCAGCCGGTATGATATCCGAAGCGCATCAGAAAGCCTTTCGCTCTCTCGACTCCCAGGGTCTGGATCAACTCGTTTCGCAGCAACCCCATTACTGCGGAATGGATCAGCAACATCCGCTGCTCATCCAGCCAGATTTTGCCCTCCTCATTGTCGAAACGGATCTGTTCTAAGAGATCCTGAGCGTCAGGAAGCTTAGGTTGTAGTTCTGTCATATGGCACTGCTTTTGTTATTTTTTTTTTTAATGAGTATCGGCGTCGGAGGCCTGCTTGTTTTTTATTGTGACGCTTATTTTGTCTAAAAAACAACACCTATTTTTAAATATCCCTCGGGAGTGTACAGCTCATACTCAGAGGGGCTTTTTTAATTTTTTCATTAACTTTTCACTATTTCATCACCTGTTATCCGTTCCACTGCGGGGTAGCTGTTGGCCATAGTCAGGCTGATGTATTGTTTTTTTTATTATTTAAAATCAATATCTTATTTGTTCTGTTTGGCCGTTTTACAGATTTTTTCTATCTCTGGCACAGCCATTGCTGTAACCCCTGTGATCAAAACTTAATTTTACAGGTGATCATATGGCAGATCTGAAACTACACAGCCCTCATGCTTCTGGGAACCGGTCCGGCTTAGACCAGATGACTAAGTATATCCGGGTGCGTAGTGATAAAAATGCTCGTTTTGTCGAGTTTGATTTTGCTATTGGAGACCCCTCTCTGTTTGTCGAACTGATTATGCCTCAAGGTGCCTTTAAACATTTCTGTGCCGCCAACGATGTGGTCTTTATGACCCGGGAACAGCAGGAAAATGTCGATGCCGAGATGGAAAAATGGCGCTACGGAGAGGACACGCTGATGGCGAACAACCATAGCTGAGCCTTGCGGCAACACTGCACTTATTCAATAAAAACAATGAACCCAAGATGGGATAACGCAGATGACTATAGAAATAAAAACAGCCATGCTGGAACCGGTGCGCAACACTTTTGCGCACATTGAACGCCGTTTTGGTGATAAACCGGCGACCCGTTACCAGGAAGCCACCTATGATGTGGCTTCCGAGATTAACTTTCACTACAAGCCGCTGTGGCAACCTGAGTTTGAACTCAACGATAAAGGCCGTACCGCTATCGTGATGCAGGACTGGTACGCCTTCAAAGACCCCCGTCAGTTTTATTACGGCACCTATGTGCAGATGCGCGCCAAACAGCAGGAGGTGGCTGAGAGTAACTACAGCTTCTTCGAAAAGCGCGATCTGGCCCGACTGATTCCGGATGAGATTCAACAGAAAGTGATTCGTCTGCTGCTGCCGCTGCGTCATGTCGAGCAGGCCGCCAACCTGAATAATATGTATGGCAGTTCGCTGGGCTATGGCACCGCTATCACCCAGGCCCTGCTGTTTAACGGTATGGATCGTCTGGGCAACGCTCAGTATCTGTCCCGTATCGGTCTGATTCTCGATGGCAACTCCGGTGATGCCCTGGCCGAGGCGAAACGCTACTGGATGGACGATGCGGTGTGGCAGGGCGTACGTGCTTACTGCGAGGCCAATATCTGTGTTGAGGACTGGTTTGAGTCTTTTGTTGCTCAGGACGTGGTGCTGGATGGCCTGATCTATGAACTGGTTTATCTGAAGTTCGATCAGTGGCTGGCAGATAATGGCGGTCAGGATATCAGTATGCTCACCGAGTTTATTCAGAACTGGAATAAAGACACCAATCGCTGGGTGGATGCGGTGATGAAGATCGCGGCTGCGGAATCCGATACCAATCAGCAGCAGCTGAGTCAGTGGCTTGAGCACTGGAAGGGGAAAGCCCTTGAGGCGCTGGCGCCGCTGGCGGCTGAGATGATCGGTCCGGAAGCGCTGGCGATCGCCGAAGATGCCTGGGGTAAACGTCTGGCAAAAGCCGGACTGTAATAACACCACGAATAAAAACAATAAGGTTTCTAACCATGTCAAAAGTCTATATCGCACTGCAGGACAATGATGAGTCCCGCTATATCGTTGAAGCAATCGAAGAGAGTAACCCGGATGCCACGGTTATCCATCAGCCCGCCATGATCCGCATCGAGCGCGAACACCGTCTGGTGATCGAGCGGGCGGTCGTGGAAGAGAAGATGGGCCGGGACTGGGATGTGCAGGAGCTGCACGTCAACCTGATCACCCTCGGCGGTAACGTAGATGAAGATGACGACCAGTTCGTTCTCGAGTGGAAACAGTAAGGGGTAACATCATGGCTGCTAAAAAACTCAATATCAAAGATAAGTATCGCCTGCTCACCCGTGACCTGGACTGGGAGTTCTCCTATGAAGACCGGCAACAGGCATTTCCCTACGAGGAATTTGAGGGGATTAAAATCACCGACTGGAATAAGTGGGAAGACCCGTTCCGTCTGACCATGGATTCCTACTGGAAATACCAGGCAGAGAAGGAGAAAAAACTCTATGCCATCTTCGATGCCTTCTCGCAGAACAATGGTCATCTGAACGTGGTCGACCCCCGCTATGTGAATGCGGTGAAGATCTTTCTGACGGGGGTTTCGCCACTGGAATATCAGGCGTATCAGGGGTTTGCCCATGTAGGTCGTCAGTTCGGCGGTGTCGGTGCCCGGGTGGCCTGTCAGATGCAGTCGCTGGATGAGCTGCGTCATGTACAGACGCAGATCCATGCGATGAGCCACTACAACAAGTTCTTCGATGGCTTCCAGGAGTTCAGCCATATGCATGACCGGGTGTGGTACCTCTCGGTACCCCGCTCATTCTTCTGCGATGCGCGAAGTGCTGGCCCATTCGAATTCATGATCGCCATCGGCTTCTCCTTTGAATACGTGCTGACCAATCTGCTGTTTGTGCCCTTTATGTCCGGTGCTGCCTATAACGGCGATATGGCCACGGTGACCTTTGGTTTCTCCGCCCAGTCCGATGAAGCCCGTCATATGACCCTCGGTCTGGAAGTAATCAAGTTCCTGTTGGAGCAGCATGAGGACAATATACCGATTGTGCAGAAGTGGATCGACAAGTGGTTCTGGCGTGGCACCCGTCTGCTGACCATCGTGGCGATGATGATGGACTACATGCTGCCGAATAAAGTGATGTCCTGGAAAGAGGCCTGGGAGGTCTACTTCGAAGAGGCCGGTGGCGCGCTATTTAAGGATCTGGCCCGTTACGGCATCCGTATGCCGAAATACGCCGAGACCATCGAGAAAGAGAAAGAGCATATCTCCCATCAGGCCTGGTGGACCTTCTATACCCACGGGCATGCTGCCGGGTTCCACACCTGGATACCTTCTGATGAGGAGCTGGACTGGCTGTCGGCGCAATACCCGGACACTTTCGATAAATACTACCGGCCTATGTGGGAGTTAGCTAAGGAGCAGGAGGCTAAGGGCGAACGCTTTTATACCACAGGCTTGCCGCAGCTGTGTCAGACCTGTCAGATCCCGATGCTGTTTACCGAGATGGATAACCCCAACCAAAACTCGATGCGTGATTACCTGTATCAGGGCGAGCGTTATCACTTCTGCTCCGATGGTTGCTGCGACATCTTCAAAGAGGAACCGGAAAAGTATGTCCAGGCCTGGCTGCCGGTACATCAGATCTTCCAGGGTAACTGCGGCGGTCCCGATGTTGGCGATATTCTCAAGGATTACTACAAGATGAATAATGGCGTCGACAATATGGATATTAAAGGCTCTCCCGATGAGATGCGCTGGAATCAGTGGAAAGGTATTGCCTGAACCGGTCATCAACCTGTCAACGGGTGTGGCAGGGCTGTACCCGTACAAGAATAACAAGAGGATATGAAAATGCCTGTATATGCACTAAATCCTGACTATCAGGGCGAGCGGATGGATAGGGTGGAGAACTTCCACGGTAATCAGATTGTTTATCTCGGTTGGGATGAGCACCGCATGTTCTGCGCCGCCAAAGCGTTCCCGCTGCCACCTTCCATGCCCTTTGCGGCGCTGATTGACAACATTATGCCGGAAGCCTTTGGTCAGCACCCGGAGTTTAGCCAGATCAACTGGGACACCGCGGAATGGCTGCTGGACGGTGAACCGTTCAAGCCTCAGTTGGAGGTCGCTCTTGAAGAGCAGGGGGTGGGGCATAAGTCGCTGATCCGCTTTAAAACCCCTGAGTTAACGGGGTATCAGGGTGCTGGCGTTTAATGTCACAGAGCTTTAGCTGAGAGAGACCGACCGGTCTCTGGCATATCATCTGAGTGAGAGACCGGTCTGTTGCAGGGTGAAAGTATGAGTTATGAAGTAACAGTCGAACCAACCGGCGATGTGATCGAGGTTGAAGAGGGGCAGACCATTCTGGATGCTGCCCTGCGTCAGGGGGTCTGGTTGCCGTTTGCCTGTGGGCACGGCACCTGCGCCACCTGTAAGGTGCAGGTGCTGGAAGGTGAAGGTGATCTGGGTAACGCCTCTCCCTTTGCACTGATGGATATGGAGCGGGAGGAGGGCAAAGTGCTGGCCTGCTGCTGTACCCCGGAATCGGATATGGTGATCGAGGCGGATATCGATGTGGATGATGACTTTGCCGGTTATCCGGTGGAAGATTTTATCGGCACCGTCACCGAGATCAGAGATCTGTCACCGACGATTAAAGGGGTATTGTTTGAGCTGGACAAGCCGATGGCGTTTCAGGCCGGTCAGTATATTAATCTGAAGCTGCCGGGCGTTGAGGGTAGCCGGGCGTTCTCTATCGCCAACAAACCCTCCGATGCCACCACACTGGAACTGCATGTCCGTCTGGTGCCGGGCGGGGCGGGCACCACCTACCTGCATCAGCAGCTGGAGGTGGGGGATACCCTGGATGTGAGTGGTCCCTATGGTCAGTTTTTTGTGCGTAAATCGGATCAGCAGGGCGCGATCTTTATCGCCGGTGGTTCGGGGCTATCCAGCCCGCAATCGATGATTCTGGATCTGCTGGAAGAGGGCGACAGCCGCCCGATCACCCTGTTGCAGGGCGCGCGCAATCTCTCTGAGTTGTATAACCGGTCGCTGTTTGAAAACCTCGACAGAGAGTTTGCCAACTTCACCTATGTGCCCGCGCTGAATGCGCCGGAGCCGGAGGATGACTGGCAGGGCTTTACCGGTTTTGTCCATGAAGCGGCCCAGGCGCAGTTCAATGGTCGGTTTGATGGCAATAAAGCGTATCTCTGCGGTCCGCCACCGATGATCGATGCGGCGATAACCACCCTGATGCAGGGACGGTTGTTTGAGCGGGATATCCATATGGAACGCTTTGTCACCGCTGCTGATGGTGCTGAAGAGCAGAGCCGCTCGGCGCTATTTAAACGGATCTGATTGTTCTGATCTTTCACCGCTATACATACCGATAGCTTTGAGACAGACAAAACCGCAGCGCTATGCTGCGGTTTGCCTGTTCCAGTAGGCAATAAATTGCTGCGTAAAGGTTGTTACTCTGCTCGACAGGTGTTGACGGTGGGGATAGATTACATTAACCGGTATCTGGGTATTACACACTTGGGGCAGGAGGCTGACGAGCTCCCCCTTTTCTAGCATGGAATGAATGGCAAACTCCGGGCAAAAAGCGATCACTCTGCCGGTGAAAGCCATATTCGCCGCCGCCAGAGCGCTGTTCACCCGGGCAATAATCCTCGGTTTTATTTCAACTTTCTGTTTGTCTTGCAAAAAGCCCCAGCTTCCCGCTTGTCGATAGTTGCTATCAAATACACAGGGCAGGTCTGCCAGTTGTTCTATTGTGTCAGGCCGACCATAGTGCGCTATAAACTCAGGCGATGCGCAAAGGATCATCCGGGTGAAACCTGCAGGCTTTGCAATCAGCGATGAGTCCGCCAGCTTGCCAATTCTCAGGGCAACATCAAAGCCTTCGCTGATCAGGTCTACAAAGCGATCATTCAGTTGCAGTTCGATTTTCAGGTCAGGGTTGGCGGATGTCAGTTCTGCGATAAACGGCATTAACACCAGCTCGCCAAAGGTCGTTGGTGCCGAGATACGTAATCGTCCAACCAGACTTTGGCTTTCGTTAAGGAGCTGAGCTTCGAGATTGACAATATCATCCAGTATTTTTTTGGCCTGTTCATAGTAACTGTAACCTTCGCTGGTGACCTGCATGCTGCGTGTCGAGCGAATAATCAGTCTGACTTTCAGTAGCGCTTCCAGCTGTGATATATGCGTGCTGACGAGGGCTTTGGTTTTGCCTAAACGGTTTGCTGCGGCGGTAAAGCTGCCAGCCTCTGTAACGGTCACAAAGGTAGACATCAGGTTCAGTTTATCCATTCTCGGAAAGCCTTATCGGAAGTATTAACTAATTGTTAAATTATATTAAACAATATGTATATTAAATGGATTATTGTTTGTTTTATTGATTGAGTCAAAATGTATCCATCAACTACGAATCAATTGATGAGGATAACTCAATGAATACTTCTCCTGCTTATGCGGCAACGCTGCTGCGCCTCGCTCTGGGTAGCATGTATCTGGCACATGGCTTGTTAAAACTGCTGGTGTTTACACCGGAAGGCACGGCAGGCTTTTTTAGTTCACTTGGACTGCCAGGCTTCTTCGGGCCTGTCACTATGGCGTTGGAAATCGCTGGCGGTACTGCACTGATTTTAGGCGTTTATGCTCGCTACGTAGCGGCAGCCCTGATCCCTGTGCTGCTGGGCGCCGTCATCCTGGTTCATGGAGCCAATGGCTGGGGCTTTGGTAATAAAGGTGGAGGCTGGGAGTATCCGGTGTTTCTGATCGCGGCATCTGTTGTGCAGTTTTTGCTGGGCGATGGACGCTATGCCCTTAAGTCTCAGGTGGCAAAGTCCGCCGCAGCCTGAATTGTATGGGGACGCTGGCGGTCGGCTGTCGGCGTTCCTGTTGGCCGAGCTCAAGGAGTGGAATTATGTTAGTTAATGGCGTGTGGCAAAGTAAATGGGATCCGGTACAGAAAAAAGATGAGCAGGGGCGCTTTCTCCGTCAAAGCAGTGCCTTTAGAAAAACGATCGCTGCAGATCGTATTGCCGCGGTAAAGTATGGCGCTGTTGAAACGCTGGGGGTGAAACTCTATGTGGCATATATCTGCCCCTGGGCAACCCGCACACTGATCGCCCGGTCTTTGCTGGGGCTGGAAAAGTATATACCTGTCAGCATTGTTGATCCGCAACTAAGTGATAGCGGCTGGCAGTTTCACGGATATCCCGGGAGTACACCGGCAAAGCAGGAATCGATAAGCTATATTTATCAGCTGTACACCGAGGCCGATCCTGACTATACCGGACGTGCAACAGTACCTGTTTTATGGGACACAGAAGGTCACACGATAATCAATAATGAGTCTGCGGACATCATCAGGATTTTTAACCATGATCTGCGGCCTGTACATAACGCTGAGATTGATCTGGCACCTGAATTACTGCTGCATGAGATAGATCGCTTTAATGAGCGGATCTACGATACCTTAAATAACGGGGTCTATCGTGCCGGCTTTGCCTCCTCTCAGGAGGCGTACGAAGAAGCTTACAACGATGTGTTTACAACCTTAGCCTGGTTGGAAAAGCATTTTGGACACAGTGTGTATGCGGTTGCTGATCAGCTTACCGAGAGTGATATCCGTTTGTTTGTTACTCTGGCTCGTTTTGATGTGGCCTATTATGGATTATTCAAAACCAATAAGGCGCGAATCTCTGACTATGCAAATATTTCTGCGTATATGGCGCGGTTGTTAAAGATTCCGGCGTTTAGTCAGAATACTAATATCGATCATATAAAAGCCGGTTATTACTCCATCAAGGAATTGAATCCGATGGGAATAGTACCTCAGGGGCCAGAGTTAGACTGGTTTGATTATCTGAATTAGGAGATTGTTATGTCGGAAGTATCTGCACCGGTTATGTTTATCGGTCACGGTTCACCCCGCTGGGCGCTGTCGCCAGGTGCCGCGGCGGCCCGGTTGCAGGAGTACAGTGTTTACTTTACTCAGGTGAAGGCGCTACTGGTGATATCACCCCACTGGATTACCCGAGGGATGCAGCTGACTGCATCTCCTCAACCGGAAACCATCCATGATTTTGGTGGCTTTGACGAGGCGCTGTATCAACTGCAATATCCGGTTGCCGGAGACCCCGGTCTTGCGGGTCATATTCAGACCGTCTTGCAGGACCAGGGAGTAGCGGTTTCACTGAATCAACAACGTGGCTTAGATCATGGCACCTGGGTTCCGTTGCTGCATATGCTGCCGGAGCATAAAATTCCGGTACTGCAGTTGTCGATTGATGCGGGTTCGACACCAGAGTCTCTGGTAGCGTTGGGCGGGGCATTAAAGAGTCTTCGTAGTGAGGGGGTTGCGATCATCGCTTCCGGAAGTCTGACTCATAATCTCTATCATATGGGTGATGAGCAGGGTTCACCACTGGACTATGTGGTGCGGTTTCAGTCCTGGGCCAGAGCGCAGGTCATTGAGCGCAATATTTCAGCCCTGAGTCAGCCCCACCTGGAATCAGATGATTTTGCCCAGGCTCACCCGAGTGCTGAGCACTATCTGCCGCTGTTGATAGCGATGGGCGCCAGTCGTGAGTCCGATCAGCTCTCCGTATTAGACAGCCCGGTGCTATACCGCGCGTTATCGATGGAGTCTTATGGGTGGAGCTGATTAAATAATTAACTCAATACTGAAATTATTAACCATATGATCAACAGGCCTTGCGACTCAGCAGGGCTTTTTTTTATCTCATAATCTATCCTGATTAATAACTCTTTTTAAAACAGAGGGTTGTACCATGTTTTTCTGTTCAGCTTCGATGCTGGCACAGTGGTTGCTCATCTATTAAGGCGTAATAACTATAACAAGCGCCAGAGGAGATTCGTATGCCGGATCAGAACACCCATTTGATCAGGGTTGTTAACCGGGATCAAAGCTTTAAATGTGCATCAGATCAGGTGTTGCTGATTGCGATGGAGCGGATGTGTGCAAATGTGATTAACGTGGGATGTCGTGGTGGTGGTTGTGGCGTTTGTAAGATCCGTATTCTTCAAGGGGAGTATGAGTGCAAACGGATGAGTAAAGCGCATATCTCTGACGCTGAACAACAGCAGGGCTTTGTTCTGGCCTGTCGGGTTTTTCCGCGAACAGATCTTGAGATTGAAGCGGATCACTATCAGCCACGGGAATCATATTATACAAACAGGGACGCCAGGAAGGCGGCCTGCTAAATACTGAAAGCAGTTGAGCAATCAGTTGAACACTCAGCTGAACAATAAAAGCAAAGTGCAGAGGAAATCGAGATGAGAAAAGGTGTAATGCGCCCCGGTCATATTCAGATCCGGGTTTTGGATGTTGAAGAAGCTCTGAAACACTACCGGGACCTGATGGGCCTGATCGAAGTTGAACGCGATAGCCAGGGACGTGCCTACCTCAAAGGCTGGACCGAGGTGGACAAATTCTCCGTTGTCCTGCGGCAAGCCGATGAGCCGGGTATGGATTTTGTGGGTTACAAAGTGCTGGACAACCAGACGTTGGAAAAACTGCATGGCGAACTGGTTGAATATGGCTGCAACGTCGAAGAGATCCCTGCCGGTGAACTCAATGGCTGTGGTCGTCGTATCCGTTTTGATTCACCTACTGGCCATATGTTTGAACTGTTTGCCGAGAAGGAACAGACCGGTAAATGGGGCCTGTCTAAAGTAAACCCCGAAGCATGGCCCCGTGGCCTGACGGGCATGAAGGCGACCCGTTTTGACCACTGTCTGCTGTATGGGCCAAACATCGCCGGTACTCTTGATCTGTTCCAGAAAGTGCTGGGCTTTGAGCTGGCAGAGCAGGTGCTGGATCCCGAAGGTACCCGCATCGCCGGATTCCTGACCGCCAGTATGAAAGCCCATGATGTTGCCTTTATCGAGTGTCCTGAGCCGGGTAAGTTGCACCATGCCTCGTTCTTCCTGGATACCTGGGAAGATGTGCTGCGCGCCGCCGACCTTATCTCAATGGAAGATGTTTCTCTGGATATCGGTCCAACCCGCCACGGCCTGACCCATGGTAAGACGATCTACTTCTTTGACCCATCCGGTAACCGTTCAGAGGTATTCTGTGGTGGTGATTATCACTATCCGGATCATGAGCCAGTCACCTGGAAAGCGGAAGATCTTGGCAAGGCGATTTTCTACCATGACCGGGTGCTCAACGAGCGTTTCCTGACTGTTCTGACCTGAGCCCTGACTGGATAACCTGATAATTATAAGGCTGCACTGTTGTTTCAATCTGGCAGTGCGGCCATTGTGACGGGGGTTATAACCCCGTCGGATATAGTTCTATTGTCTGTTGTTCCCTGAGACTGCGAGCGTCAGACAGATTTTCCCCTGAGGTTAGCGAGTACCGACATGCACGAATTTAAAAACTTTATTAACGGTGAATTTGTCACCACGGCCAGCGGTAAAACCTTTGAAAACCGCAACCCGGTCGACAACAGTCTGCTGGGGCTGGTTCATGAAGCGGGGCAGCCTGAAGTGGATGCAGCCGTAAAGGCGGCTAAAGCCGCGATGCAGGGGCCCTGGGGGAAGATGACTCAGGCGCAGCGAATTGCTCTGCTGGATAAGGTCGCCAACCGAATCAATGAACGCTTCGATGAGTTTCTCGATGCCGAGTGTAAAGACACCGGTAAGCCCCACAAGATCGCCTCTCATATCGATATTCCCCGTGGCGCAGCCAACTTTAAAGCGTTCTCTGAAACCCTGGCGAACCATCCGACGGAAGCCTTTAAACTGGATACACCGGATGGCCGCGGTGCACTGAACTATGGCCACCGTACCCCCAAAGGGGTGATCGCCGTGATCAGCCCCTGGAACCTGCCACTGCTGCTGATGACCTGGAAAGTGGGCCCGGCGCTGGCCTGCGGTAACACCGTGGTAGTCAAACCTTCAGAAGAAACCCCCGCCACGGCAACATTGCTTGGTGAAGTGATGAACGAGTGTGGCGTTCCTAAAGGTGTCTATAACGTCGTCCATGGTTTTGGCCCGGATTCAGCCGGAGCTTACCTGACTGAGCATCCCGGTGTGAATGCGATCACCTTTACCGGTGAAACCCGCACCGGCGAGATCATTATGCGCGCAGCCTCTGTTGGCTTGCGTAATATCTCTCTGGAGTGCGGCGGTAAGAACCCCGGTATCGTGTTTGCCGACTGCGATATGGACAAAGCGATCGAAGGCACCATGCGTTCGGCGTTTGTTAACTGTGGCCAGGTCTGCCTGGGTACTGAACGGGTTTATGTTGAACGTCCTATTTTCGACGAGTTTGTGCAGCGTCTGAAAGAGGGGGTCGAAAAACTCAAACTGGGTGTGCCGGAAGACCCCGAGGTGGATTTTGGTCCGCTAGTGAGTCAGGAACACAAAGAGAAAGTATTGTCCTACTACCGCCTGGCGGTGGAAGAGGGTGCGACTGTGGTCACTGGTGGAGGTGTCCCCGAGATGGGTGATGCACTGAATGCCGGAGCCTGGGTTGAGCCAACCATCTGGACCGGCCTGCCTGATGATGCCCGTGTTGTGCGTGAAGAGGTCTTTGGGCCCTGCTGTCACATCCGTCCGTTTGATACCGAAGAGGAAGTGATCGAACTGGCCAACGATACCAAATATGGTCTTTCGGCAGCGATCTGGACGGAAAACTCTGCCCGGGCGTCCCGCGTCGCGGAAGCGATGGAAGTGGGGATCTGCTGGGTTAACAGCTGGTTCTTGCGGGATCTGCGGACCGCCTTCGGTGGCGCGAAAGAGTCCGGTATCGGCCGTGAAGGCGGGGTACACGGTCTGGAGTTTTATACCGAGCTGAAAAACGTCTGCATCAAGCTGTAATGGCTGATTCACTGACAACTAGATATTGAGACGATGATGAATACAGAACAGATAAAACTACTGGGCGATGAACTCTACCAGGCCCTGTGTCAGCGACAGCAGGTGAAGCCGCTGACCTCACGATTCGAGGATATCACCATCGAAGATTCCTACCATATCTCCTTGCAGTTGTTGCAGCGCCGGCTTGATGCGGGTGAACGGATTATTGGTAAGAAGATCGGCCTGACATCAAAAGCGGTGCAGAACATGCTTAAAGTCGATCAGCCTGACTTTGGTTATCTGACGGATAAGATGGCCTTCAGTCAGGGCCAGGAGATGCCTATCTCCCAGCAACTGATTCAGCCGAAAGCGGAGGGTGAGATCGCCTTCATCCTGAAGAAAGATCTGTTGGGACCAGGTATTACAGCAGCCGATGTTCTGGCGGCAACCGACTGTGTGATCCCCTGCTTTGAGGTGGTGGATTCCCGCATCGACAACTGGCAGATCAAAATTCAGGATACCGTGGCGGATAATGCCTCCTGCGGACTGTTTGTCCTGGGCGATAAAGCGGTCGATCCCCGCAAAGTGGATCTGTCCACCTGCGGTATGGTGGTGGAGAAAAATGGTTCGGTGATCTCAACCGGTGCCGGTGCTGCGGCGCTGGGCAGTCCGGTGAACTGTGTCGTCTGGCTGGCGAATAAGCTGGGTGAGTTTGGCATCCCGCTTAAAGCTGGAGAAGTGATTTTATCTGGTTCACTGGTGCCGCTGGAGCCAGTGCAAGCCGGGGATTATATGAGCGTTAGTATCGGTGGTATCGGTTCGGCTTCTGTCCGTTTTGTATAACCACTAGCAATATTTGGCTTCCTTATTCAGAAGCTTAGGGTGAAATTTTATGAGTAAGAAATTAAAAGCAGTGATTATCGGGCCGGGTAATATCGGTACCGACTTGCTGATGAAGATGAAACGGTCTGAGTGGATCGAACCGGTGTGGATGGTGGGGATCGACCCGGAATCCGATGGCCTGAAGCGCGCCCGGGAGATGGGTATTAAAACCACCGCTGAAGGCGTTGATGGGGTGCTGCCGCACGTCATCGAAGATGATATCCGTGTCGCCTTCGATGCTACCTCGGCCTATGTTCATGCCGAGAACAGCCGCAAGCTGAACGAACTGGGCGTCATCATGATCGACCTGACACCGGCAGCGATTGGCCCCTTCTGTGTGCCACCCGTCAACCTGCGAGCGCACGCACAAAATCTGGAGATGAACGTCAACATGGTCACCTGTGGTGGCCAGGCAACGATCCCGATGGTCGCCGCTGTGTCCAGCGTGCAGCCGGTTGAGTACGGTGAAATTATCGCCACCGTCTCCTCTAAGTCTGCTGGCCCTGGTACCCGCAAAAATATCGATGAGTTTACCCGTACTACCGCCGGTGCCGTGGAAAAGGTCGGCGGCGCGAAAAAAGGTAAAGCGATCATCATTATCAACCCCGCTGAGCCACCGCTGATGATGCGCGACACCGTGCACTGTCTCACCGAAGGCGAGCCGGATCAGGCGGCCATTACCGCCTCCGTTCACGCCATGGTGAAAGAGGTACAGAAATATGTACCCGGTTATCACCTGGTCAACGGTCCGGTATTTGATGGCAACCGCGTCTCCATGTTTATGGAAGTGGAAGGTCTGGGTGATTATCTGCCGAAGTATGCTGGCAACCTGGACATCATGACCGCCGCGGGGTTGCGCACCGCTGAGATGTTTGCGGAAGAAGCCGCTAACGGCAACATTACCCTGCCAGCACGCGGCTAAATGGAGGAGAAAACAATGAATCTGAAAGGTAAAAAAGTAGTCCTCCACGACATGAGTCTGCGGGATGGGATGCACGCCAAACGTCACCAGATCTCGCTGGAACAGATGGTGAATGTGGCCACGGCACTGGATGAAGCGGGTATGCCGCTGATCGAAGTCACCCATGGTGATGGTCTGGGCGGTACCTCGGTGAACTACGGTTTTCCGGCGCACAGCGACGAAGAATATCTCGGCGCGGTGATTCCGAAACTGAAAAACGCCAAAGTCTCTGCCCTGTTGTTGCCCGGGATTGGCACGGTCGATCACCTGCGCATGGCGAAAGATCTGGGTGTGAACACTATCCGTGTTGCCAGCCACTGTACCGAAGCCGATGTGACTGAACAGCACATCGGTCTGGCCGCCAAACTGGAGATGGACACCGTCGGTTTCCTGATGATGGCGCACATGGCCAGCCCAGAGAAAATTCTCGAACAGGCGCGGCTGATGGTCTCTTATGGCGCTAACTGCATCTACTGCACCGACTCTGCCGGTTACATGCTGCCGGATGAAGTAACCGAGAAGATCGGTCTGCTGCGGGCTGAACTGGACGCCTCTATTGAGGTGGGTTTCCACGGCCACCACAACATGGGGATGGCGGTGGCCAACTCCCTGGCGGCAATCGATGCCGGTGCCGGGCGTATCGATGGCTCGGTGGCTGGGTTAGGTGCCGGTGCCGGTAACACCCCACTGGAAGTACTGGTAGCGACACTGGTACGGATGGAAGCGGACCACGGTATCGATCTGTACAAGATCATGGATGTTGCGGAAGACCTGATCGTACCGATGATGGACCAGCCGATCCGTGTCGATCGTGACGCGCTGACACTGGGCTTTGCGGGTGTTTACTCCTCATTCCTGCTGTTTGCGAAACGGGCGGAAGCGAAGTATGGCATTCAGGCCCGGGACATTCTGGTCGAGCTGGGGCGCCGCGGCACCGTTGGTGGACAGGAAGATATGATTGAAGACCTGGCACTGACCATGTTTAAAGAAAAGCAGGCAAAAGAGAAGGGGTTAATCTGATGGCTGACGTTCAGGAAAATAAGTTAACACAAGCACAGATCGAAGAGCTGGCGATTCACCTGGAAAACGCCGAACTGGAAGCATACGAAGTCACCAAGATCACCGATGATTTTCCGGAGATGACCTATAAGGATGCTTTTGATATTCAGTGGGAGATCCGTCGTCGTAAAGAGGCGAGGGGCAACAAGATTGTTGGTATGAAGATGGGCCTGACCTCCTGGGCGAAGATGGCGCAGATGGGGGTTGAACATCCCTGCTACGGCTTCCTCGCGGACTACTTCTCCGTGCCGGACGGTGGCGAGATCAAACATGATGAACTGATCCATCCGAAGATCGAAGCGGAACTGGCGTTTGTTACCAAAGCCCCGTTGAAAGGGCCCGGCATCCATATCGGTGATGTACTGCGCGCTACTGATTTTGTCATGCCAGCCGTTGAAGTGATCGATTCCCGCTATAAGGATTTCAAGTTCGATCTGAAGAGTGTTATTGCGGATAACTCCAGTTCCAGCCGCTTTATCACCGGTGGGCGTATGGCTCCTCCGGCGGATCTTGATCTGAAAACCCTGGGGGTTGTGATGGAGATCAATGGCGAAGTGGTGCAGACCGGTGCAGGTGCAGCGGTGCTGGGCCATCCGGCGTCATCTGTGGCGATGCTGGCGAATATGCTGGGTGAGCGCGGCGAAGAGATTCCGGCGGGCACCTTCATCATGATCGGCGCGATCACTGCGGCGGTGCAAGTCAATAAAGGCGATAGCTTTAGCGTTCGCTATCAGGATCTGGGGACCATTAGCGGTAAATTTGTTTGAGACCGCTGGGCCTGATCATTTATGATTGATCAGGCTGATCTTTAAACAAAGCGTTTAATCAGCAAGATCCGAAGCAGCCCTGATGATGGGCTGCTTTATTTTTTAGAGGTAAATCATGGCGGATAGCTGCATTCAGAGTCAACTGACGGAGCCGGGACAGGAAGGGCCGGTGACTGTGAGTATCTCCCGAAAAGTAAAACCCGGTTTCGAGGCTGACTATGAAGCCTGGATCTCCGGGGTCATTGAAGCCGCCTCAGAATATCCAGGGCATCAGGGCAGTAATGTGCTGCGTCCTTCAGCGTCAACAGGGAACCGTTATGTGCTGATCTACCGCTTTGACAGTTATGAAAACTGTGAAAGATGGGAGTCCTCAGAACTGCGAAAGCAGTGGCTTGATAAACTTGCCCCTCTGATTGAGGGGGAGGCCGAGGTGCAGCGGGGAACCGGTCTTGAGTTCTGGTTTGATCTTCCTGAGTTGCCAGTTAATAAACACCCTTCACCGCATAAGATGGCGCTGGTTTTGATTGCGGTGGTCTATGTACTGATTATGGCGATCAACCTGAGTCTGGGGCCCTACCTCAGTGGCGTTGATCTCTGGTTAAAAACCGCAATAATTGTAACCCTTCAGGTATTGCTGATGACCTATCTGGTGATGCCCAGAGTGACCCGTCTGTTGAAAGGGTGGTTATTTAAATAAGCGTTAACATAAGGACTGTTTTTAAATAAGGATGGTGTGATGCCAATAGTCTCTATTAGTATGATGGAAGGCCGCTCTGACGAGCAGAAAGAGCGGATGATAAACGAAGTCAGTGAAGCGATTGCCCGTTCTCTGGAAGCGCCGAAAGAGAGTGTCCGGGTATTAATTTACGAAATGCCAAAGCAGCATTTTGGCATCGGCGGACAGTCCGCAAAGGCGCTGGGTAAGTAAGTTGTGTTTTAAGCCTCCTGCCGGAGGCTTTTTTATCCCCCTTTGCTTTTCGGGTCAATAAACCGCTGTCGCGGTGTTATCATGGGCCTTCTACTTTTCCCCAAGCTAAATGAGCCCCGTTAAATCGTGAAGCCTGATCTTCTCAATGGTGAAATCCGCCCAACGCTGATTAAGATGACACTGCCGATGATGCTCGGCATCGTCAGCCTGATGCTGTTCAATGTGGCGGACAGTTATTTTGTCAGCCGGCTGGGGACTGAACCCCTGGCAGCGCTGGGTTTCACCTTTCCGGTATCGTTTACGGTGATCAGTCTCTCTATTGGTCTGAGTGTCGGTACCTCAGCCACAATCGCCCGGCTAATCGGATCAGGCAATGCCAGTGGTGCACGTCAATTGACCACGGATAATCTGTTACTGACGACACTGCTGATGGTGTTGATTGCTTCATTCTTCGTCCTGTTTATCGATCCACTTTTTCGGCTTCTGGGAGCAGGGGATACCTTGATGCCCTATATCCACAGCTATATGTCGGTATGGTTTTTTGGCTCGGTTTTTTACGTTCTGATCATGGTGTCGAATAGTTCTCTGCGTGCTTGTGGCGATACCCGCACGCCGGCGATGCTGATGGGGTTTTCCTCAGTGATGAATCTGCTTCTGGATCCGCTGCTGATCTTTGGCTGGGGGCCGCTCCCTGCTCTGGGCATTCAGGGGGCGGCTATTGCCAGTCTGATTGCCTGGGGAATTGCTGCCGCTGCTGCGCTGGCAAATTTATATCTGCGCAAAGGCTTGCTGGTGCTAAGAATCGAATCCTTGTCTGTTGCGATGCAGCATTGGCTGATGGTGATGAAAATCGGTTTTCCTGCGGCCCTTTCCAATATGATGACACCGATAACAGCAGCGATTATGACAGCGGTTGTGGCAACCCACGGGCCTGAAGCGGTGGCTGCGTTTGGTGTCGGAAACCGGCTGGAATCGCTTTCGCTGCTGGCAAACCTGGCGCTCTCTATGACGCTGCCCCCTTTTATAAGTCAGAATTTTGGCCGTGGGCAAGTAGTGCGGGTGCGGGCGGCATACCTGAGTGCTGTCCGGTTTGCTTTGCTCTGGCAAGCATTGATTTATATTATTTTATTTATTTTTGCCGGGGGAATCGGTGCGCTTTTCAGTGATCAGGCAGAGGTGATTAATCTGATCAGTTTATGGATTTTGATTGTCCCTCTGGGATTTGGTTTTCAGGCAGTCACTTTTCTCACCGCTTCAAGTTTTAATGCGGTTCATCAACCTATGAAAGCGATGCGTATCAGTGTTTTTCGTCTGTTCATTCTCTATGTACCCTGCGGTTATCTGGGGAATTACCTTGCCGGGCTGGAGGGGATGTTTGTGGCGTTTGTTATTGCAAATATGTGCACTGCAGCAATGGCGTTCAGGTGGATGCAGCGCCATCTGAACAGTCTTAATCCTTTGACAACGCTTAAATAAGTTGTATCTTGTCTTAACGTTGTAACAGAGACGCAGTACTCTTTCGCAGCGAAACAGGGCTGCTAAATTGACCTACTAAACGAAAGTCATATTACGCCTGTTCGTTGATAGATATATGATCTGGAAAAATACAAAAAATAAAAAACTATAACTACAACTCGAAACAACAAATCTCAAGAAGCAAAGGGGACGTGAGCATGACACAGAAAATTGCTCTGGTAACAGGTGGTACCGGTGGTATCGGTACCGCTATCTGTCGCGCATTGGCGGACGCAGGTGTAAAGGTCGTTGCTGGCTACAATTCCGGTGGTAATCACGAAAAAGCAAAAGCCTGGCAGGAAGAACAGAAAGCGGATGGCTACGATATTCTGGTAGCCTATGGCGATGTAACAGATGAAGAGTCATGTGCTGCCTGTATTAAAACGGTTGAAGAAGTGGCCGGTGGCAGTGTTGATATTCTGGTGAACAATGCAGGTATCACCCGTGATGGTACCTTCCGCAAGATGAGTTGGGAGCAGTGGAACGAAGTGTTGTCTGCCAACCTTGATTCTATGTTCCATATGACCCGCCTGGTGATCAATCCAATGCTGGATAAGGGCTGGGGACGGGTTATTAATATCTCTTCTGTTAATGCTCAGAAAGGTCAGTTTGGTCAGTGTAACTACTCTGCTGCGAAAGCGGGTATTCACGGCTTTACCAAGGCTCTGGCGCAGGAAGTTGCAGCGAAAGGGGTTACCGTTAACACCGTTTCACCGGGTTACGTTATGACGCCGATGGTTGCTAAGATTCCTGAAGAGGTGCTGGAAAAGATTATCCGTCAGGTACCCGTGGGTCGCCTTGGCGAGCCTGCCGAGATTGGCAAGGCGGTTTCTTACCTGGCCAGTGATGACTGTGGTTATGTGACCGGTTCTGACTTCTCCATTAATGGTGGTCAGCACATGTCGTAAGCTGTATTCAGCATTAAAAAAACCCGCATCTGCGGGTTTTTTTGTTACTTTAATAAGCGTTTCATAACCCTGCAGGGGTTAGTCGTGCGCCAATTAACCTGCTTGCTGAAGGTTGCTATAGAAGCGGATCTGCAATGCTTCATGTTGCAGGGTAAAGGGCTGACACTGCCACTCCAGCTCCAACAGTTTAAGGTCGTTGCTGTTGTCGGAGGTCTGACGTTGCTCCAGTGCTTTTTGCAGTCGGTCCATCTGGTATTCCATTCGCAGTGTATGATCCTGCTCTGGAGAGTCCAGTTCCAGCAGAATCTCAAGTCGGATACAGAGTTGCCGCAGGGCTTTCTCTGTCAGAGTCAGTAGTTCCTGCATCTCCATACGGCCCGAGATCAGTTCCAGAAGCAGTTCGTATCGGGCTTGTATGAGTGTTTCGAAATAATCATCAGCCGGATCGCACCGGTCCCAGACCGATTGAATTTCATCGAGCACTAATTGATCCAGTGTGCCGTCATCGATAAAGTTTTCCAGTTGATCACACAGTTCTATGCGCTGTAACAGGGCCTGATAGGATCTGCTTTCTGTGAGTGACGTGGCTGGTTGTTCATCTGCCTGGGTGTGTTTTTTCTCACTCTGTCTGCTTCGATTGAGGTTTTCAAACACCTCATTACAGGCTTTGCGGAATTCGGGCCAGAGTTTGCGTTCCAGACTGTGGAATGTATTGCCCGCCTCTTTCCAGCGTTTTTGCAGTGCTCTGGTCTGACTGGCAGCAGCGTGGGGATCTTCATCAGTAACCAGTAGCTGCGCCTGTTCCAGCAGGGATCGTTTTTCTTCAGCGATCTGTTCCCGGTGGGCGGCAATCTTGTTATCCAGCTGTTTTAGCAGGGCATTGAACTCGGTTTGCACCTGGCGCCCCGGTGTCCGGTCCACCGGTGCATATGCTTTCCACTCCCGTTTCGCGGTGCGGCTGACCTGCTCGATCAGGGACCAGTCAGGTTGTTGCCAGTCGATCTGCCCGAGGAAATCGTTTAACTCAGTCACCAGTTGCTTACGTTTACTGAGGTTATCCGTACGCTGTTGTTTCTGTTGTCGGAAGTACTGTTCACAAGGCGCATATGCCTGATCCGCTGCTGTTTTAAAACGCTGCCAGGTCTTATGGGAGTGAAGTGGATCATCGCTGTCGAGTTGTTTCCACTGTCCCTGAAGTGTATGGATCTGCTTTGCCAGCAGGGGAGGCTCAATAGCACTGTCAATCAGCGCTTCCATCGCTTCGCAAAGCTGTTCCTTCTTAGCCGAGACGGCAAACCCCTGCCAGTTTTTCAATTCCGCCAGGCGTGCTAGCAGGCCCTTATGGCGTTGCAGAAGATGCTTGGGGGTGGTGCCATTCATCCCGCTTAACTGAGCTTCAGCCTGTTGTTCCAGCTGGCAGGCGTGTTTAACCTGACCTGCTTCTATCTGCTGTTCCAGAGCGTCGAGCAGTTCTGCGAGATCCTGACTGCAGTGTTGCTGTTCAAGTTTCAGCTGGCTCAGTTGTTCAAGGATATTGCTGCGTTGTTGTTCTACTGTTTGTAGCAGGGCTGGGCGCTTAATCTCTTCTGGCCAGTTCAGCTGTTCATTCAGCCGGTCAAGCTGATGCAGATGCTGTTGGAGTCCGGCGCGATCGGCGTCACCGGATAATCCGCTATCTAACAATCCTGAAATCTCACCACATAGCTCCAGCCACTGACGGCCGGTGTGCTGATAACGTTCAAAGCGTTCTGATAACTGTCTGAAAGTCGATGTTATTGCGTTTTCAGCATCGCTTTGCAGCTGTTCGCAGGCCTGATTCCAGCAGGCTTGTTCCGCGTCGAGATCCGCTTTGCAGAAGTGTTCACCGCAGATCAGAGTGGTACAGCGATGCAGGGTGTCTTCAAGTTTCTGTAACAGAGCCCGGTTCTGTTGCGCCTCCGCTTCAGCCTGTTGCTGCTTTTCTTCAATCTGATGGCATCGGGCCTGCTCTGCAGACAGGGTTTTCTGACACAGTTCTACAAGCCCTGAATAGCGCTTTTCAATATCTGCATCTGTAACCTCATCCAGGCTATTCCACTGTTGGCAGAGGGCTTCGAGTTTGGCGCCGTATAATGGAAAATGATCCGTTCGGCTCAACTGTTCAAGACTACAGAGCAACTCCTCTTTACGCAGCAGAATCTGCTCCTGGTGGCGGGCGGTTTCCTGTAGCTGTTGCTGTTTGTTGCGGATAATTCTGAAAACTGATTTATCACGCCCCTTAATCGCTTTAAGGGTTTGTTCCAATAGTTCTGGCGAGTGAAGTTTTTCGGCGGCGGCCTGACGAAGCTGGGTGCTGCTTCCGTTGATCGCCAGTGAGCTGAGGCAGTGCTGATCGCTGACACGCTGGATAGCTTGTAGCTGAATATCGGATCTGTCACTGTTCAGGGCAATATGGGCGAGCATATTCTCATCGTGGAGATAGTTCAGACATTCGCTTTGTTGACTGTGGGTGTAGGACGGATCCAGAATCACTTCGCAGATCCGCTTAGCGGCACTTCTGCGGATATCCGGATTGATATCATGGGTCAGAATATCTGACAGAAGCTCAGGAGCCGCAATTTTTTCAACCGCAGCCAGCCGGACTTCGATACTCTGATCCTGACGGGCAAGCCGTGCGAGTACTTCTCTGTGCTCAGTCTTGCCTGGGCTCAGCCGGTGAACTGCCCGGATGCGGACAGCGGCTTTATTATGTTTCCATCGGGGTTTGAAAAACTTCGCAAACATTACATCGATCCTGCAAGGGCCACTATATATACAACGGTGCCTGTGGCCAGGTGCTCATATTCTAACGGCTCTTAGCCGTGCAGGAAAAGCCTTGACAGAAAAGAAAAGTGTCTCCCTGGGCAGACAATTGAGGCGATTGGCTTGTCTGCCGGGCTTTACAGTGGCTTATGAGGGGATAATTTATTTATTCCTTGGGTAGAATCTCAACCTTTCCGTCTACGTAATACCAGTGGTTGTCGTGTTTCTCGAAGTTTGATCTTTCGTGCAGGTCGGCTATCTGTTCTGCCGTTTCAAAATGCGCAATAAACTCAACCACCCCCTTTTGATCGTCTGCCTGACCTGCTTCGGTGCTGATAATTTTCAGCCCGGTCCAGGTGGTAGCTTTTATCTGTTCTGCGATCAGTGCGGCATCATCTGGCTGGCGGTGCGCCTGCAGCGTCGTTTTAATCAGGTAATCAACGGCGCCCAGGACAAAAGCGGTGTAGCGTGAACGCATCAGTGCTTCTGCAGTCGGGGCGGGTTTGTGGCCCTCGATCGCTGGTTCGCAGCAAAACGAAAATGGCTTATTTGAGCCACAAGGGCAGGCTAGCGTGGTATCTTTGTGGTCATGAAGCATAAGGGCCCCGGCTTAGATAGAATTCAGATATGAATAGGCTATTATAGGGAGCTGTAAAATTAAGCATATTGATCAAAAGCATAACCATACAGATATCATTGGTTTTACGGCCGATGATTTTAAGGCGAATAGAATGGCGGCATCCTCAAACACAACTTTTTTCTGGCATGACTATGAAACCTCCGGTGCAGACCCTAAGCGCGACCGCCCGCTGCAGTTTGCCGGTATCCGCACCGATGATGAGCTGAATATTATCGACGAACCGGTAATGTTCTATTGCAAACCCGCAGAGGATCTTTTGCCCCACCCGGAAGCCTGTCTGATTACCGGTATCACGCCGCAGAAAGCGCTGCATGATGGTTATTGCGAAGCCGAGTTTATGGCGCTGGTGCATGAGCAGCTAGCCCGGCCGGGCACCTGCGGCGTGGGTTATAACAGTATCCGTTTTGATGATGAGATAACCCGTTATAGCCTGTATCGTAACTTCTTTGATCCCTACGGCCGGGAGTACCAGAATGGCTGTTCCCGCTGGGATATTATCGATATGTTGCGACTCACCCGGGCGCTGCGGCCAGAGGGTATTGAGTGGCCTAAATATGAAGATGGTCGCCTCAGTATGCGTCTGGAGGATCTGACTAAAGCCAATGGTATCGATCATGGTAATGCCCACGATGCTTTAGCGGATGTATATGCCACTATCGCGATGGCTCGCCTGGTCAGAGAACGTCAGCCAAAACTGTATCAGTATGCGGTGAATAACCGGGATAAACGCACCATTCAGGGAATGCTGGATGTGATGACCATGAAACCGGTACTGCATATCTCGTCGATGTATCCGGCAGAGTGGGGGAATGCCGCTATCGTTGCTCCCCTGGCGATCCATCCGGTGAATAAGAATGCGGTACTGGCATTTGATCTGCGCTGTGATCCGGCGCCACTGCTTGAGCTTCCGGCCAGTGAGGTTCGTCGGTTGCTTTATACCCGCGCTGAGGATCTGGCAGAGGGCGAGCAACGCATCCCTGTGAAGCAGATTCACACCAATAAGGCGCCGGTGATCGCCCCCGCCGGGATGCTGACAGCCGTGGAGGCGGAACGTCTCAATATATCGGGAGAGAGCTGCCGCGCTCATCTGGCGATGTTGCGCAACAGTCCTGATCTGAAACAGAAACTTGCAGAGGTGTTTTCAGAGTCCGGTTTTGAGGATGACCTTGATCCTGATCATATGCTCTATAGTGGCGGATTTTTCGGAGATGCCGATAAGAGGAGTATGGAGCTGATCAGAACCACTGATCCGCAGCAGCTTGGAAGCCTTGAGCTGGCGTTCCAGGATAGCCGTCTGGAGGAGATGTTTCTGCGTTATCGGGCCCGGAACTATCCGTTTACTCTGAGTGAGGAGGAGCGGGGACGCTGGGAAGAGTTTCGCCGACGTCGCCTGTTGGGGCCGGATAATAACGGTCATCTCACCATGACCGAGCTGTTCAGTAAACTAAACGAACTGTATCAGCAGCCAGACCTGAACCCATCTCAGAAGGGGATTCTTGAGGAACTGGCGCTCTACGCTGAGGCGATCTATCCAATGGATGAGGTGTATTGATGAGAGATTCTGTTTGCACAGTGACTGCTGGACTGATGGCCCTGGCGATCAGTGGTGCAGTGCTGGCGGACAGAAAAGAGGATCTGGTCAACCCGATCCCCTATGCGGTGGTTAAACCGGCAGGACATATCGATTCACCCGTCGACCCGGAGACTATTTACGATAATAAACGCCGTGGCTTTGTTGACAGTGAGCCGATGCCTGAGATTGAGCCCTATGTGATTCCAGAGCGGCAGCTGCCGCCGCCCACCGTTGTGCCTTATAGCGATCCTGCGCCTGTTGAGCGGGTTGTCAGTGCGGAGAAGAAGGCGCCCCCCCTGAAAGGGGAGGACCGCATTTTTGAGCAGATTGCCCGTGATCAGCTGGAGATCCAGTGTACCCTGGATGATACCCTGGATCAGTGTGAGGGGATCGAGATTGAAGCTCCGAAAGAGAACAAGCCCCGCTCACACAGGGTGATCGACCGTCAGATTCAGGCTTCCGGCACAAACTGACCCTCAACTTTTAAACGCGCAATCTCCGGTTCGCAGTTCTGCTGCAGCGCTTTTTTATCCACCTGATCACGATGTTGCTCACCGAAGGAACGGACGGTCAGACGGCGTTCGGGCAACTGGGTATAACATCTGAGCAGATCATCGAGCGATAATTCTCTGACGGCGGTGACCAGCTTTTCCCGGCTGTCAAAGTTGGTATCGCCACGGTCGATCTCCTGCCAGTAGCGTTCGCTCAGTTCACCCATGCGATTCTCTTTCTGGTTAATCCGGGAGATAACGCTGCTCTTAAAACTGTCCAGCTGCTGTTTATTCATCGCTTTCAGGGTGCCTGTCATGTGCTCGATGAATGTGTTGATCTGGGTTTCCAACCCAACTGGATTAGTGTTAGGAGACTGAATCACAAATGCTAATCCTGGGGCTTTACGCATCGGCAGTGCGGTTGCGAAGACCACATAACCCAGTTGTTGCTCGGTGCGCAGACTGCTGTAAAACGGCGTCGAGAGAATCTCGCTCAGCAGAATATACTCAGCGCGGGTTTTGGTTTCACTGTTATCACCCTGAAAATAGACACTGATTGCTGAGTCGTTATGCTCCAACGGCAGGGTCTGAGTCAATTCGGAATCCTTGGGCAGCATAATAACCGGCAGAGTATGACTGTTGGCATTTATCTGTGCAGCGGGCAGGGCTGTCTCGACCGTTTGCGCCATTGCCAGCGCTTCAGTCCGGGTCAGGTTGCCATGGGCCAGCATGCGAACTTCGACTCTGTTTAGTAGCTGAGGTATGAAGGACTGTAGCTGTTCAAGGGTGACCGACTTTAATGCGGCGAGTTTTTTATCTGCGTTCCAGCTCTGTAATAACAGGTTATAAACCTCCCCGATCGTTTGATTAAACGGCTTATCCCGGCGGCTGTTTTCCAGCTCCTGAGCGTAGTTCTCTTTGATTCTGGCGAAGCGACTCTGGGTGAATTGTGCCTGTTGTAGTGCGTTGACTACCTGGGTTAGCAGCTGTTGCTGTTTATCATCATAGCCAGAGATTCTTACGCTCAGGCCTCGCATATGAGGGTAGATGCGGGTATCCAGTCCGGCCAGCGAGGCATCGTAGAGAGTTTCATTCAGCTGATCACTGACCAGTTTGGTGTAGAGGGCTGTCATCACTGCGTTCTCCGCAGTACGGTTGGCCTGGTCTGAGATAACCGAGAAAAAGAAGTCCGCTTTGGGCAGTCTGAAGATCTGATCCTGCTTATGCCAGAGAGAGTATCCACCCTGTTGCAGAATAAGTTCCGGCTTTTGTTGCGGATGTGCCACCGGTTTTATGTCAAACTGGTCAGCGATAAAGGGGTTAAGCTGACGTACCTGTAATGTGGGATCTGTCGCCGGATGGGCCCACTTTTGCAACCGTTCTTGACTGATCGGCTTAACACTATACCCGGCCTGGAACCAGGGGTCTTTCTGATCGGTTTCCACTGTTTTGGCCTGCAGGGTAACCAGCAGGTTGTCGGGAGTCATCTGCTCAAGAATATTGTTGATCAGCTCCGGTTCGAAGCGCTCCATCAGATAATCGGCGCTGATAACAGAATCGGCCGGATAAAGTTGCAGGTTATGGGAGAGCCGGGCTACCTCATGAATCGGTTCTGATTTCTCTTTGAAGCGGAAACCGATACGACTGATCTTCTGCTCCTCCTGGTACAGCGCTTCAGAAACCCCTTTTTGTTGCAGCAGGCGAATGGCCGCGAAAGTGGTTTCGATTACCTGATCAGAGTGTTTGAGCCCCTCATCGGTGAGCGATATCGACAGCTCAATCGAGGACTGGTCGGGCAGATCGTTACCACGGTAAGCGCCGAGTCCGTTTGCCCAGCCTTTGTTCTTCAGGGTAGCGAGCAGGCTGCCCTTGCCCTCATAGCCCAGCATCGATGCGATATACTGGGCAGGTTTTTCGCGATAGTAGTCCCGGGTTGCCTGAATCGGAAAGGTGAGGGTCAGCTGCTGAAGGTCTTGCAGGGTTTTGATGTTTTGTTGTTCCGGCAGATCGCGGTACAGCGGCACCGGTGAAATAAAGGGTTTGGCCTGACGGTTTTCTACCGCAGAAAACTTCTCTTCAACCAGACGTTTCAGCTGTGCCACCGGTTCTTTGCCCAGGACGACCAGAGACATCAGGTTGGCTGAGTAGTAGCGCTGATAAAACGCAATCAGGTCATCTCTTAACTTACCGTCATCATTAGACAGGGTTTCGAGACTGCCCACGGCAAAACGACTCATACTGTGTGCGGGATTCAGCACATGTTTACCGGCAGAGAAACCCCGGCGGCCATCATCTCTCAGCTTCGACTGATACTCTGAATTGACGGCATGGCGTTCCCGGTCAACATACTTTTCAGTAAACAGCGGTTCGATAAAAAAACGCGAGAAACGGTCCAGTGCCGGCGCCAGTTTGTCTGCTTGAATATCGAAAAAATAGTTGGTGTTTTCGAACGCAGTAAAGGCGTTATGGTTGCCGCCATTATTGCTGATGTATTGCTGGTAACTATCCGCTTCTGGGTACTTTTTCGTGCCCAGAAACAGCATGTGCTCGAGGAAATGGGCCAGACCAAGACGGTTTTCCGGGTTGGCATTGGAGCCGACATTGACATCCACCGACGCGGCGGCCTTATCGGTAGTGGGGTCTGAGATAACCAGCACCTTCATCTGATTGGGGAGTGTAAATGCAAGATAGTCGCGATCATCGGTGGGGCTTTTTATAACCGCGGCTGACACCGCTTTTGTGGTGAAAAACAGCAGCAGAAACAGTGTGTAACAGAACGTCTTCTTAGTCAGCATAGGGTGCATTCACTCAAACCTCAGGATGATGGAACTCAGATTAATTCATTCAAAAAGGATTGTCTTCAGGGGGACTTTACAGCGATTAACATTGCCTTGCCTGTTTATCAGCCTGCGGGAAACGCCGCAGGACTCGCCCAGTTGTCATGATCAGCGGATTATTGTGATGGTTATGTTGGTCGTTGGACATCAGTTTAAGCCTTACTGCTATAGCGTTATTCTGGGTGATCAGGCAATCTGGGATATTGGACCAGAAGTTTTACCGTAGGTTCGATTGTTTCTTTATTATTCTCGTATGCTTTACAATCAGTTGCAGCAAACTTTTGTTGTTATAACTTTTTGGGTGGGATGGATTCTATGAATCGCGAAAAGGTGATTTACGCTTTCTTTATTGTGCTGGCCTTAACCATGAACTTTGGCTTTTTCATCGGCGAGATAGATGATCCTGCACACCATAATGTCTATGAGTTTTTTGCTGCCATCGTCGTGAGTATGATCTGCACGGTGCTTAAGTTCGGTGACCGCACACATCTGGGTGCACTGATGATGGCAACCAGCCTGGTGGCAGACCTGCAGCTGGTGATTGCTGCGCTGATCTGGGGTTATGGCGCCCAGCTGTCAGATGTCGGTGTCACCACAGAGATGTTCAGCAGTGTGATCTCGATGTCCGGAGGTGCGTTGCTGGCGAATATTGTGTCGGTGATTCTGCTGATGGTCGAGACAATCGTTGTGCGCCGTTAAGAGCGCTTCGTTATGAACGATATCTTCTATGTGATGTTGCGCCGCCTGCGACATCCCCTGATCACCCTGATCTCTATCTACTCGCTGGCAACTCTGGGATTTGTCATGATTCCCGGTCAGGATGATCAGGGCAACGTCTGGCATATGGATTTTTTCCATGCCATCTACTTCGTCAGTTTTATGGGCTCGACCATCGGTTTTGGCGAGATCCCCTATGCCTTTACCTCGGCTCAGCGGGCCTGGACTCTGGTGTCGATCTACGGCACGGTGATTGCGTGGTTGTACAGTATCGGTTCACTACTGGCGCTGTTTCAGGAACCGATGTTTGGCCGTATGCTCCGCCGCCGGGCCTTCGCCAAAGAGGTCAGAAACTTTAATGAACCATTTTATCTGATCTGTGGTTATGGCATCACCGGCAGTGCCATTATCAAAAAACTCTGTAATCGGGGTATCCGTTCGGTGGTGATCGATATCGAACAGGAACGCATCGATGAACTGGAAGTTGACGGGCTAGTACTGCGTGTCCCCGGGCTGTGTGCCGATGCTTCTCTGCCTGAGGTGCTGGATGATGCGGGGTTGCAACATTCCAGCTGTATCGGGGTTTTGGCGCTGACCAATGATGATAACGTTAATCTGTCTATCTCAATCGCCAGCAAACTGCTGGCACCGGGCCGGCTGGTGGTGAGCCGCACAGAGTCTGAAGTGAATGCCCGTAATCTGGCCTCTTTTGGCACCGACTATATTGTCGATCCGTTCAGGGACTATGCTGAGTACCTCTCTCTGGCTGCCCATGCTCCCTATACCCATCTGGTCTATGACTGGCTGGTTAATCCCTATCATCGGCCACTGTCCAGTGCTTACAAGAAAACCAGTGGCCGCTGGATCATTTGCGGCCTGGGTCGTTTCGGTAAGGCGTTGACGCGGGAGTTTGCCAAACATGATGTGGAGCTTATCCTGCTGGATGATGATCCCTTACAGCTGAAGAGTTTTAATAACACCGTGGTCGGGCTGGGCACAGAAGCGCAGACCCTGGAGCTGGCGGGTATTCAGGACGCGGTAGGTATTGTTGCAGGCACCGATAACGATGCCGATAATCTGTCGATTATTATGACCGCAAAAGAGTTAAATCCAAAGCTGGTGACGGTGGTTCGTCAGAATCTCAGTACCAATATGCTGGTGTATAAGAACTCCAAGGCTGACTTCATTATGGAGCCCGGCAAGATCATCGCCAACCGGATTCTGGCGAAACTGAAAACGCCGTTACTGCCGGTTTTTATCGAACAGATGCAGTTGCAGGATGATGTCTGGTCACATACCCTGCTTAACCGGATGAGTAGTATCGCCTCTGACAGAGAGCTGGATAGCTGGTCTATTACCGTGAGTCCGGAGACAACCCCGGCAATTACCACACTCTCGGCTGAGGGGGTTGGCGTTAAGCTGAGCAACCTGATGAAAGATCCGCGCCATCGTAAGGATCAGTTGCCCTGTTTTCCGCTGATGTTTCGCCGCAATGGCGATCTTAAACTGTTACCGGGTGAGTTGACTGAGCTGGAAGAGGGGGATGAGATACTCTTTTGTGGTCTGGCGGAAGCCAGCAATCAGATGAGCTGGAGTATCAATAATTACAATATTCTTTACTATCTTCAGACCGGCGAAGAACCGAGTCATAACCTGCTGGCCAAATTGTTGAAGCGAATCTGATGCCCTATTTTCTATTGACCCTGACAGTCCTGTTCTGGGCGGGTAACTTTGTTACTGCCCGGGGCATTCATGCTGATTTTCCCCCTCTGACCATGTCATTTATGCGCTGGGGGCTGGCGTTGCTGATCATCCTGCCCTTTGTGCTGCCACGCATACTGCGCAAATGGCTCCTGATCCGGCAACATCTGCCCATATTAATCCTGTTATCGGTACTCAGCGTGGTCTGCTTTAACTCCTTTATCTATCTTGGCGTACAGACTACCCAGGCGACCAATGCGACGCTGATGCAGTCGGCGGTGCCTATTATCATTCTGGTGTTTACCTCGCTGTTTCTTGGGGAAACCGTGGTTCGCCGGCAGTGGCTGGGGGTCATTATCTCGCTGACCGGGGTATTGATGCTGGTGGCCAAGGGGGATCCGGAGATTCTGATGACCCTGTCGTTTAACCGCGGTGATCTGTGGATTTTAGCCGCGGTGCTGAGCTGGTCCGCTTACTCGGTGATGTTGCGACTGAAACCGGTTGAGCTGGATGGTTTTACCTTTTTCGGTTTTACCGTGGTGGTGGGCGTCGTGGTGTTGTTTCCTTTTATGCTGTGGGAATATCTCGCCGGAGCGCGTCCACAATGGAGTCCGCAGACCCTGTCAGCGATCGTCTATATGGCGATCTGTCCGTCGATTCTTTCCTACATCTTCTGGAACCGGGGGGTGGCGGAGCTGGGGCCGGCTAAGGCCGGACTGTTTATCCACCTGATGCCGCTGTTTGGCCTGATTCTTTCGGTTATCTTCCTCAATGAGGCGGTGGAACCTTTCCATTTTATAGGGATGGGGCTAATATTCAGCGGCATCTATCTGGCGATCCTTGCCGGTCGCAACCATAACGATAAAAAGTCATCAGCATAATCATCTGTACCGCTGAATGGCTGAAATACAGTTCTAGGAGTTTCTATGCGTACCCTGTTGGTCTCATTATTTGCACTGATTATCGGTTTTGGTCTGCTAGTACCCGATGCCGAAGCAAAACGTTTTGGTGGTGGTTTCAGTTTTGGTAAATCCTATTCAACGCCGAAGAGAGTTCAGCCTGCGGCTCCGACTCAGCAGAAAGCTGCGCCAACGGGCAGTACAACCAATGCAGCAGGTCAGCCACGTCGCAGCGGCTTTGGTGGTCTGATGGGCGGTCTTCTGGCGGGTGGTTTGCTCGGCGCACTGTTCTTCGGTGGTGCTTTTGATGGCATTCAGTTTATGGATATCCTGCTGATCGGATTATTGATCTTTGCCGCAGTGAAGATCTTTTCGGCGCTGAAAGGAGGTTCACAAACCCAGTATGCAGGTCATCAGCGCCCCGCAGATGCGATGGCTCAACCCCAGCAGCGGGAGCCATCAGCAACAGCCGCCTATCAGGATATTTCTCCGGCGACCGGGTCCGGGTTTAATTTCGCAGCAGATGCGTTAGAACTGCCACAGTGGTTTAACGAACAGGCCTTTCTGGAAGGGGCCAAAGGGCATTTCAGTCATCTGCAGAACGCCTGGGATAACAGTGACTGGGATGATATTGCCACCTATACTTCTGCAGAAGTTCTCGATGTTCTGAAACAGGAGCGGCTAAAGCAACCGGCTGATCAGACAACCGAAGTGGTTTCCGTCATGGCCGAACTGGCAAACTTTATCGATAACGGTGATCATGTGATCGCATCAATCAACTTTTACGGCTGGCTGAAAGAGGATAGTGATCAGACCACAGAGTTCAGTGAGATCTGGCACCTGCAACGGGATATGAATGGGACTGAGGCTAACTGGATTATTGTTGGCATTCAGCAGCCCTGATTCAGTCTGATCGCCCCAGAGGTGACTAACCCCCAAAACGCAGCTTCTGAATGAAGCTGCGTTTTGTTATGCCTGAAAATCTTTTTCAGTGGAAAAAGATCAGCTTTCTTTGCGGGTAAAGACCCAGGTATCGCCACTCGAAAGGCTGTCATCATACTGATAACCGGCCAGATCGAAATTTTTCAGCTGTTCAGCATCACTGATCTGGTTTTTGATCGCGTAGCGACACATCAGTCCCCGGGCTTTTTTGGCAAAGAAACTGATGATCTTATATTGCCCATTTTTCCAGTCTTTAAACACCGGGGTGATGATCCGTCCATTGATCTCTTTAGGCTTAACGGATTTGAAGTACTCATTAGAGGCCAGGTTAATCAATACCGGTTGATCGTTTTCTGCCAGGGCCTGATTCAGGTCATCAGTGACAATGTTGCCCCAGAACCCATAGAGATCCTTGCCCCGGCTGTTTGCCAGTTTGGTTCCCATCTCCAGACGGTAGGGCTGCATCAGGTCCAGAGGTTTCAGTACGCCATAGAGGCCTGACAATATACGCAGGTGTTGCTGGGTAAACTCCAGTTCGGCTTCGCTGAAATCTTCAGCGTTGAGTCCACTATAGACGTCCCCGTTGAAGGCCAGAACCGCTTGTTTGGCATTGTCTGGAGTGAAGGGTTGAGACCAGCTTTCATAGCGGGCAACATTCAGCGCCGATAGCTTGTCGCTGAGTTTCATCAGTTCGGCAATATCCTGAACTGAGTAATCCCGCAGTGTCTGAATCAGTTGTTCGGCATGATCCAGATGCTGCGGTTGTGTATAACGCTCGGTTGTGGCCGGCGTATCGTAATCGAGATTTTTAGCAGGAGAGATAACCAGTAGCATAGTATATGTGTGTCATTTTCTGATAATGCTCTGATCCTAAACTAAAAAGGCCAGCCCTGAAAAGGGCTGGCCGATAAGTTATCGCTATGATCCTGATAGTCAGGAGTGAAGTCTGGTATTCAGATCATCCACTACCTCACACCAGTCTGAATCTGTTTCCAGACACTCTTTAATAAAATTGGCCTGGCTGTCTGTCCAGAATGTGGCTTCAGACAGCTTAACATCCTGGCTGAACAGGGTGTGGGTGCGGATAAACTGATCGATATATGAATCATCGCCGGGCATACCCAACTGTTCAAACAGGGCGTTCATCGTATGTGCTGATCTGTCCATCACGACCTCCATTTTAAAAATTGCCCATTAAGTCTTGGCCAGGATGGGGGCTTTGTCAAAGTGCTGGCGGTGAAGCTGATCGTTCTGTGTTGATATGTCTGGTGTTCAGTCGTTGTTGCCCCGTTGCCGCTCTAGTTTCTGTTTTTCATCCAGTTTGATATAGATTGCCAATGCCCCGAATGTACCGATAGCGACCAGAATCGCAATAATAAACGGGCTCGAGTTTTCATTGCCTACGGCACGGGTATACATGGCAGAGATCAGCATGCCTCCGACAAAACAGAGCGCGCTCATAATGATGTTGTTAACAATCGTTGCAGGTTTACGGTCAGGTGCGCGGCGTATCATGATAACCAGGGTTATCAGCAATGAACCCAGAACAATAAAAGAGGGGAGAAGCGAGGTCATAATGATTCCTTACATAAGAGATGGCTATTTGTACCACTGATCAGGGTCTGAAAAAACCCTTGTGATCATTTCATCGGCGATAACCCAGGCCAGCCACTTAATTTTCTTGTATTATAGGGCGCAATTTTCGTTAGCTTTCAGTAAAAAGATAATCCGATGACCAAGCAGACCGTTCTGACCGGTATTACGACCACCGGTACCCCACATATTGGTAACTACCTGGGCGCCATTCAGCCCGCGATTGAAGCCAGCCTGAACAGTAACTATAACAGTTACTTCTTTCTGGCTGATTTTCACGCTCTGATTAAATGTCACGATCCTGACCGGGTGGCCCGTTCCACCCGTGAGATTGCGGCAACCTGGCTGGCGCTGGGGCTGGATACCGATAAGGCGACCTTCTACCGGCAGACCGATATTCCAGAGATTACTGAGCTGACCTGGATCCTTACCTGCATGACCTCTAAAGGTCTGATGAACCGCTCCCATGCGTATAAGGCCTCTGTCGATGCTAACCGTGAAGCGGGCCGTCAGGACGACGATGATGTCACCATGGGACTGTTCAGCTATCCGATTCTGATGGCGGCGGATATTCTGATGTTTAATGCGGACATTATCCCCGTGGGTAAGGATCAGATTCAGCATATTGAGATGGCGCGTGATATCGCCGGTCGTTTCAATCACACCTACGGCACACTGTTTAATCTGCCGGAAGCCCAGGTGGATGAGCAGACCCAACTGATTCCGGGCCTGGATGGCCGCAAGATGTCGAAGAGCTACGATAATACTATCCCGTTGTTCAGCCCTTCCGATGAGCTGTATAAGCTGATCAAACAGATTAAAACCGATGCCCGGGAACCGGGTGAGCCGAAAGATGCGGATAGCAGTACCATTTTCCAGCTGTACGCAAACTTTGCTACCGCTGCTGAGCAGGAACAGATGCGCGCGAAGTTTGATAATGGTATTGGCTGGGGTGATGCGAAGAAAGAGCTGTTTGAGTTTCTTGACAGCTATCTGAGTAAGCCCCGCGAAGAGTATAACCGGCTGATGAATGACCTCGGATTTGTTGAACAACAGCTGCTCAAAGGTGCTGAAAAAGCCCGTAGCCATGCGGCGCCATTCCTCGAGGATATCCGTGTCGCGGTGGGCATTCGTCCTCTGACCTGGCAGGGAGGGGATTCCACGGCGGCTGCAGAGAAAAAAGAGAAAGAGCAGTCTGCCGAACAGCTTGCCCGGGCGGAAGAGGGACGTCGCCGGGCGATCCTGATGCAACTCAAGCCGTTGCTGGATCGGGTCAACAGTGCTGACGACAGTGCGGCGGAGGCGAAACGACTGATTGCCGAGAAAGCGGCTGAAGTTGAGACGCTGAAGAAAAAGGCGAAGCAGAAAGCGCAGAATGAGCTGGACCTGCTGCGCGAAGAACTGGCCGCGTTGCTGGTCTAACTACCCTTGCTGGTTTAAGTATGACAACTGTTGTCAGGGGGAGGTCTGCCCCCTGGCGATAGTGCTCCTGAATGATACGGACTCTGGAGAGATACAAATGTATACCACTCTGATCTCAGTTACACAGCTGGATACTCTGCTTCAGGCAGAGCCTGCGGCAGTGGTTGTGCTCGACTGCCGTTTCTATCTGACGGCACCGGAAAAGGGTGAAGCGGTCTACCTTGAGGGGCATATTACAGGCGCGGGTTACCTGAATCTGGATACTGAGCTTTCATCTCCTGTCACGCCCGCCAGTGGTCGGCACCCACTGCCCGATTTTGCAACACTCTGTGCAGTGCTGCGTAAGCGTGGCGTGAATAGTGGCACTCAGGTTGTGGTCTATGACGATTGCAATGGCGCGATGGCATCCCGCGCCTGGTGGCTGTTGCGCGTGCTGGGGCACAAGCAGGTCGCTGTGCTGGATGGAGGCTATCCCGCCTGGCTTGCCGCGGGTCTGCCCGTCAGCGATCAGTTGCCTTTACCATCAGCGGGTGACTTCAGTGGTCAGCCTGATCTTTCGATGATCCTGCCCTTGCAACAGGTTGCCCGCTATCCTGAAGAGGGCGCACTTGTCGACGCCCGTACCCCTGAGCGCTTTCGCGGCGAACAGGAACCGATCGATCCGGTTGCAGGACATATTCCCGGGGCGATTAACCGCCCACTACAGCTGAACCTTACAAGCGATGGTCTGTTTAAATCTGCCGATCAGTTACATCAGGAATGGCTGAGTTTTCTGCAAGGCTGCCCCTCGCAACAGGTGGTTCACTACTGTGGCTCAGGGGTGACCGCCTGTCACAATCAACTGGCGATGGAACATGCCGGGCTCCACGGCTCGAAGGTCTATCCGGGCTCCTGGAGCGAGTGGATTCGTGACCCTCAGCGACCGGTGGCAACCGGTCAATAGTTGCGCTGAGGAGAGTCTTATGGATCACCAGAGTGCGCGTAATTACCTGCTCAGTCGCCCTGAAGCCTGGGAAGATTTTCCTTTTTACCCCCATATCGCTGTTATGAAGGTGCGCACTAAGATGTTCGCGACACTGTCCGTCGAAGACGGTGTCGCGCGGATGAATCTTAAATGTGATCCTGCAGAGGCGCAGATGCTGCGGGATATATTCACAGCTGTGCTGCCTGGCTATCATATGAATAAACGCCACTGGAACACGGTTATACTGGATGGGAGTATCCCTGCCGGAGAGCTGCAGAGGATGATCGATCGTTCCTATGGTCTGGTGGTGAAAGGGATGACCCGGAAAGAGCGACTGCCGCTGGAACTGAAATATGGTTGTGAAACTTTATACCGTTAACTTCTGATCAGCCCGGCTTTGTCAGGAAATCCTGAAAACGAGTTTAATCTGCTGGTCATAAGCGGTAAGCTCTGTATCAGTTGAGATAGCTGTTATTAGCACTGAATATTCACGATATGGAGTTCGTTATGACCCGTTTTCAGTCAGGGGTTATTGCCGAAGCTAACGCTGATGCCCTGTTTATTACCCTGAATATCAACCGCTCACCCGAGTCAGCAGACTGCCTGCGTCAGGTACTCGCTGAGGTGCCTGCGACCGAACAGGGTTTCAGACAACGCTACCCTGATGCGGATATGCACATCACCGTTGCCATTGGCAGTGAATACTGGGATCAGCTGAGTCCGCAACAACGGCCTGCGCAGTTAAGGGCATTTCCGGCCCTGAGCAATGACGGGATCAGCATGCCCCATACACCGGTTGATCTGTTGCTGCATATCCGCTCTGAACGACACGATCTTAATTATGAAGTGGCTGCGTTATTCTCTGAAAAACTCACCGGCCATGCTGAACTGGCTGAAGAGGTTCACTGTTTTCGTTATCTCGACAGCCGGGATCTGACCGGTTTTGTCGATGGTACAGAAAACCCCGAAGGGGATCATCGGGCAGAGGTTGCACTGGTCGGGGAGGAGGATTCTGTTTTTGCTGGTGGCAGTTATATACACCTGCAGCGCTATGAACATGATCTGAAAGCCTGGAATCAGATCCCGCTGCAGCAACAGGAAGATATTCTCGGCCGGACCAAAGCGGATAACCGCGAATATGCCAGCGCTGATAAAGCCGCTTTTGCTCATACTAAACGGGCATCACTGAAAGGCTCTGAAGGGCGCTCAATTGAGATATTGCGCCACAGTATGCCCTACGGCAATCTGACGCGCAGAGGGCTGATGTTTGCTGCATACTGCCGCTCGGCTGAGCCCTTTACCAAGATTCTGGAAAGTATGGTGCTGGGTGATGGTTCGGGTCATCACGATCATCTGATGAACTTCACCACAGCGGTGACCGGGCAGGCCTTTTTTGCACCCTCTTCAGCGTGGCTGGAAAAGCTGATCTGATAACTTTTTGTGTAACGGGATCGACTGCAAAGTGTCACCGGTTTGTCAAACTGGCTCAATAGACTAAACTTAAGGAATTGGAAAATTCTGGAGATACGAGCTGCAGTCCAGATTTCGTAGTCTGCGGAGACAGGCACGTGAACGGACTGTAAAAGAAGCAGAGTGCTAATATAAGAAAGCGGAGCCGACTATGCAAAATGAGGCGATAAAAAGAACGATTGCAGTACTGGGAGTAGATGGCGAAAACTTTGAAGTGGATGGTCATTTTAGTGGGGACGAGCGTAAAGCGCGTTGGTACACTGTTAAGAAACTGAGCAATGGCAAAGTTTTTGTTGATCATCTTCCTAAGTTCCCCAGTCACGAAGAGATTCGGAGAATGGTTTCCTGAAGACTTAGGTTTTACTGTGAAGATCGGTTTTACTGAACAGATAGAGTTTCACGGTAAGGACAAGGTTTGACGGAGCAGCTAAGAATTTCGAATCAGATAGACGTTTACGGAACAGTGAGTGATTTCCGTTAAAAAAACCGGGCCAGGCCCGGTTTTTTGTTGTCGATAGAGCGAGTTACTGAACTAACTCATTATCGCTGAACATCCCTTCAAATAGCGGCGTGGAGAGATAGCGTTCGCCGGAGTCGGGGAGAATGACAATGATCATCTTACCTTCATTTCCCGGCTGATCGGCAACCTTCATCGCGGCGCTCAGCGCTGCGCCACAGGAGATACCTGCCAGGATACCCTCTTTCTGCATAAGCTGGCGAGCCATCTCGATAGCATCCTCATTGGAAACCTGCTCAACCTGATCGACGATAGACATATCCAGGTTTTTAGGCACAAAACCTGCCCCGATCCCCTGGATTTTGTGCGGCGAGGGTTTAATCTCTTCATGATTAATCGTCTGGGTGATCACCGGAGACGCGGTCGGTTCAACGGCAACCGTAGTGATCGCTTTGCCCTGTTGCTGTTTAATATAGCGTGATATGCCGCTGATTGTTCCTCCGGTACCGACCCCGGCAACCAGAATGTCGATCTGACCATCGGTATCGTTCCAGATCTCCGGCCCGGTGGTTTTTTCATGAATCTCTGGATTTGCCGGGTTCTCAAACTGTTGCAGCATCAGGTGGCTTTGGGGATCGCTATTGACGATCTCCTGGGCTTTTTCGATGGCCCCTTTCATACCTTTGGCCGGTTCTGTCAGCACAATTTCAGCTCCCAGCGCTTTCATGAGCTTACGACGTTCAAGGCTCATAGAGGAGGGCATTGTCAGAGTCAGATTATAGCCCCGTGATGCGGCAACAAAAGCCAGCGCGACACCGGTATTGCCTGAAGTCGGTTCAACCAGCGTCATCCCGGGTTTCAGTGTGCCATTCTCTTCAGCGGCCCAGATCATGTTTGCCCCGATGCGGCATTTAACTGAGCCAGCAGGGTTGCGGCTTTCCAGTTTAGCGAAGATTTTCTTTCCAGGGGCGATTCTGTTCAGGTGAACCAGGGGAGTTTCACCGATGGTCAGTGAATTATCTTCAAATGTTTTCATAAAAGTACCTGTAACGACTTAAAAACGCGGCCGCAGAGGTGTTCGTGAAGACGCCTTCGACCGGACTAAAATATTTAACTTCTGCTTAAATATATTCTTTATAGCTATAAAAAATCATTTTTCTATAGCTAAACTGTAACTGATTTAAGCGCAATAATCGGTTTATAGCAAGTGATTGAGCCACACACTTTGTCAGGGAAAGAGTGGGCTGTCGATTCAGTATAAAACGGCCCAGGTCTGATCGACTCTTGTTATAAGAGAGTCGAGTAATAAGAGAGGCGAGTAATAAGAACTCTTTACGAAAAGTTCTCTGTGCAAGACGCTGTGTTTGAGTGAGACTGGTCTATGATAAAAATATGCTGGTAACGGCCAGTTTGCTAAGCTGGGATGTTAATCCTTAACTTTAATCAGTTTTAATATCAGACAGTTCTGATATTGTTGCGGCTCAGATTTTCTATTGGCTAAGGTGTTCTGATGCGTTTGTTTATGACATTGATCGCTCCACTGCTGGGCTGGATCGCTTTCCAGCTGTTTCATCTGCCCCTATTCAAGGGGTCGAAGGCTAAACATCGGTTTGTCATGAAACTGTTTCGGTATGCTGCTGACTATGGCAGCGTAAGGGCTCTCTCGGTGTATGGCCATCTGTTGCACTTTCGGGGCGAGGGGATGAACAACCGCATACAGGGGTTGATCTATCTGGAGCGGGCGGCTGATAAAGGTGATAGTAAAGCGGCTTACCAGATGGGAAAGATCTTTGAAGAGGGGTATCAGACCTATCCGGCAGACCCGCTTAAGGCAGTTAAGTATTATCGTCAGTCGGCTGAATCCGGGCATATTCTGGCTCTCAGGCGAATGGTCGATATCTGCAGTAAGGGAGAGTTGCAGCAGGAAAAATCCGGCATCGATGCAGCCTATTGGCTCGATCAGCTCGAAGCGGGGCACTATTAAGTAAGCATCTGCGTTAAAGGGCTGGTTTAATGCCTCCAACATCGTGATGAAAACAGCACCCCTGGAACTCCGTCGGGGTGCAGATTCCGTGCTTTATTAGTTTTTCTTCAGCAGACTTTTAAGTTCAGTTTTAAATTGCAGGTGGCTGGTGCTATCTGCCGGTAGACTGATGGTCCAGCGCAGCTGACTGGCGTTTACCCGGGTATAGGGGTGGCTGCTCTCGGTCACCTTCCAGTCCTGATGGAAGTTTGCGCTGATCTCTATCTCTTTTGGCTGATGACTGCTGTTGCTGAGCTTCAGGTCATAACCACTGAGAATGCTGTTGTCGTGTTTCTCAAACAGGGTTTGTTGCTGCCTGATGGTCAGATCAAATGCTTTGCCTATTGGCAGGTTGATGGTTTGCCCTTTGCTGCTGTTTGGGATAGCGGCGCTGCCAATAAAGTGTTTCAGCCCCTCTGTATCAGGACTGAACACTCTGGCGGTACCGGCTGGCAGAGGAAAGCCCAGTCCCTCTTTTTCCCCGTTGCGAAAGCTGATAGTAATATCCGGTTTCTGATCAAGGGTCTCTCGGTTTAGTGAGGGGTATACCTGAAACTGATAGTGATAGGTTTTGTTGGCAGTAACCTTATCGGCACTGATCAGGCTGACCTGCTTGGTTTGCCCATTTAGCAGGCTGGCCCGTTGAGGCAGTTTGTACAGTTGATAATCCTGAAATGCCTGTGGCGCACCGCTGTCTGCCATCGACTCGGCCATCAGCATGGCTGTTTTCTGGCGCAGCATCGGCGCAGGAGATTGATTGACCTGACCGGCCATTAACAGCACTTTGCTGTTTTGGAAGTCCACCCCGGTATTGTTGTTCAGGGTTGCCAGTCCATCGAGTTTAAGCTGATCGCCCTGGGTATTCAGCACCAGGGCATAATCCATCTGCCAGCTGAGTCCCGAGGTGAGGTAGGTCAGTACGGCATCACTGGCTTTGGGGGTGCCGGCTGAGCGGATCTCCAGGCTTGGACGGGCCTGCATCCCCTCCGGTATGGATGGAAAAATAAAGCGCCAGCCCTGCTGATTTACCGGTACGGTTTCGATCTGTCCCTGTTGTTCAATCAGTGCCTGGTTGCCGTCGGAACTCAATAACAATACATCCGCAACGGTTTCGTTGCCGGTGACGCTGTTAAAGCGTGCCAGTTGCACGGTCTTGCCGGTATAGGCGTTAAGCAGCGCATAAACGGAGATCAGATTATTGTTGAGATTCTGCTCAAGAATTTTTCCGGCATTCTCTACCTGCAGGGTCTGGCTCATTATCTGGTGGCTGACATCGCGGATATAGAGAGTCTGCCCCTGATTGATGGGGGGGAGGCTGCGGACATCTCTGACCAGTCCCAGGTTCTGATTGTAGAGGGTAATACTCAGATCCTTTTGTTTTTCAGCATCCACGGACAGTGGGGCAGCGTGCAGTGCTGTGCTGGCTAACACGCCTATCATCATTTTGGGTAATAGTGCGGGCAGGCGGGTGTTGGTCTGGTATTTAGGCATCACTCTTACTCGTTTGGTTTATCGGACAGGTCGAGTGCTATACGGAATCCCCAACTGTTCTTACTGCTATCTGGCAGGTGGCGGTAGCGGCTTGATGAGCGGATTACCCGGCCGATATCGAACCAGGAGCCGCCGCGCATTACACGGAATTCACAATCACCATCAATCATGGCAGAACCATCTTCGGGGGCTCCAAAATAGGAGTCCTGATAGCAGTCCTCAACCCATTCATCGACATTACCGTTCATATCATGAATGCCCCATGAATTTGGTGGAAAAGATGCCACTGGGGCGGTTTTCTTACCGTCCCATTTTGTGCCGCACTCACCACACACTGCGCGTTCCGCTTCAAGCTCGTCACCCCACCAGTAGTTGGTGTCGGTTCCTGCCCGGGCAACATACTCCCACTCTGCTTCAGTGGGCAGGCGGTAAGGCTGCCCCGTCAGTAATGCCAGCCACTGCACATAGGCTTTCGCATCTTTCCAACTGACATTGATCACCGGGCGATTGCCGCGTCCCCAGCCCTCATCGCTGGGTAGTGGCCGTCCCATGGAGCGGGCATAGTAGTCATAGTCGTTGAAGGTGACCTCGTTCCGCGACAGCGCAAAACGGTGGCTGATAGTCACCTGGTGGGCGGGTAGCTCGTTGTCATCACCGACCAGTTTCTGGTCGCCCATGATGAAGCTCCCCCGGGGAATAATGATCATCTGTGGGCCCTTGAATCCGTCGTCCAGCTGATCGGTGAACACGGTCAGCTTATCCGGGTCAGCAAACTTTACATCCATCAGCTCTTTATGCAGCGACTGGGCTTCATCGGCCTTGCTTTTTAGTTCATTACGCAGCGTTTCGGTTTCAAGGGCTCGATCCTGACGTTCCGTCCTGAGCGTTTGTTGCAGCGCTGCGATATCTTCCCGGGCGAGTTGCAGTTCTGTGCGGACCTGATCCAGAGCCATCTCAACCTTCCCGGTGTTGTCTAAACCGATGAAGAAGGCAACCGTAAAACCCAGTAGAAAACCAGAGATGAAAATCAGGACTGAGATCGCCCAGTCGGGTACATGGATGGGCCAGAATCTGCGTCGTTGTACTGAGTCATCCTGTAGCGGTTCAGGAATATCATCCTCAGGCTGAGGTTCCTTTTTATCGCCAGCTTCAATGATATTTTTGAATAACAGAGTGGCCTGGCGTGGCCGCTGCTCCGGATCAGTTGCAAAGGCTGATTGCAGAATTTCCCACTGCTCCGGGTTCAGTGAAGCTGGTTTTTTAAGCTCTTTGCGTACCCGGGTTGATTCATCATCAGTAGCCAGGAAGGGAGCTTTACCACTCAGTAGCTGGTAAACAATACAGGCGAATGCGTAGATATCGGCTTCGACGGTGACCGGATTAGGGTGGAACGACTCAGGCGCCTGATAAGCCAGATGGGAGGAGGGAATATTGCTCATCTCATCGGCTATAGTCATCGCTTCATCGAAGGCAAAGTTAGCCAGCTTTACTCCGCCCTGCTTGTTGATAAAGATTGATGCGGGGCAGATCCCTTTATGCGCTTGGCCTGCTCCGGCATGGGCGGTATCGATGGCCGTCGCCAGCTGCTGTAGCAGCCCTTTTTTCTGGTTATCCTTGAGCTTATTGGCCTGGCCGCTGCTGAGTAGTTTTTCCAGAGTCAGGCCGTCCATCAGCTCAATGGCAAAGAACAGCAGTATCCCTTTATGGCGGAACATTCCATAGTATTCCGCAAGGTGTGGGTGTTTAAACTTTTTGCTCAGAACGATATGTTTCTGGGCCGAATCGATAAACCCCTGATGCTTCAGCAGCGCTGGGTCAAAGATCTGCAGGGTAACAGGTACTGACCGGCTGGTGGACAGGTCCTCTGCGTACCAGAGCTGGCCAAAGCGGTTAGTCTGAAACTGGCTGGTGAGCCTGAACTGATGATGATCCGGGCCGATCACCTGGCCCGGTTCAAGTTTGTCGTAGATGAGGTCGCTTGGTGTAGCCATTCCTGTGCACCCTTAATCGATAATCCTGGCGATTCTGTATGATAATAGAGTATGACTAACAAAGAGTTAAGGTTAACAGCTGTCAAAACGACAGGTATCTTATCAGAAAGGTAACAGACAGGCTGTTGGCGGCCCCGAAAGGGCCGCCACACGAGGGTTATTCAGTGATCAGTGGGGGGAAGCTTTTTACCAGTTCATCCACAGCCTTCATCTGGGCCAGATAGGGTTCCAGCTTGTCCAGTGGCAGAGCGCAGGGGCCATCACATTTTGCCTGGGTAGGGTCTGGGTGCGCTTCAAGAAACAGCCCGGCAATGCCCTGAGCTAGTCCTGCTCTTGATAACTGGGCGACCAGTGCGCGACGACCATCGGCCGAGTCACTTCTGCCGCCAGGCATCTGCAGTGCGTGAGTTGCATCGAACATCACCGGGTAGCCCATCTCTTTCATGATGGAGAAGCCGAGCATATCCACAACCAGGTTGTTATAACCAAAGCTGCTGCCCCGCTCACACAGAATCAGATTGCTGTTGCCTGCCTCCTCACATTTTTTGAGGATATGTTTCATCTCCTGAGGGGCCAGGAACTGGGCTTTCTTAATATTGATTACCGCCCCCGTTTTGGCCATCGCCTGTACCAGATCGGTCTGGCGGGAGAGGAAGGCTGGCAGCTGAATAATATCGCAGACCTCTGCAACGGGTGCTGCCTGATAGGGTTCGTGCACATCGGTGATCAGAGGGACTTGAAACGTTTCTTTGATCTCCTGCAGAATTTTCAGGCCTTCATCCAGTCCGGGACCACGGAAAGAGGTCAGAGAGGAACGGTTGGCTTTATCGAAAGAGGCTTTAAAAACGTAGGGGATATTCAGTCGGCGGGTGACTTCAACATAATGTTCTGCGATCTGCATCGCCAGATCTCTGGATTCTAAAACATTCATGCCACCAAACAGCACCATTGGCATCTCATTTGAGATTGAGATCTCCCCGGCTTTAACCACTTTCTGTTGCATATTCACAAACCCTGTCAGTATTAATACGCGGGAGATTATACGTTAATCTGCCGGGCAATGGAGTATATTTATATTCAGGCGGTTGATTAATAACCATTGGAGGAGGTCGCAATGCCAGAGACGCAGGCCGGTGATCAGGCGGTTGAACAGTTGAATCATTTGTTGCATGACAGTAGAACGCTGCAGCTGGCGACTCAGGGCGAGAGCAGCCCTGAAGCAAGTTATTCACCGTTCGTTTTAAGTGACCGTCAGCTCTATATTTTTGTCAGTCAACTTGCCTCTCATACTGTTAACCTGATGCGCTCGCCGGCCGTTGGGGTCATGTTGATTGAGGATGAGGCGGTCAGTCGCAACCTGTTTGCCCGAAACCGGGTAAGCCTGCAATGTCAGGCCAGTGAGGTGGATCGTAATACCCCGGAGTATGATACGGTGATGGAACTATACCGCGAAAGACATGGACCGACGGTGGAGTTGTTGAGCACCCTTCCGGATTTCATACTGTTTCGACTGACCCCAGGACAGGGGCGCCTGGTGCTGGGATTTGGGAAGGCATTCAGTATACTGATGCCGGGCTTTCAGCTACAGCCGGTTACTGCCGACACGCTACAGCGCTGAGCTCTTTTAAGGGCGGTTTTGATTACAGAACACTGATATAAACGTTTTTATATCAGCCCTCTATCATGTATACAACCACCGTTTTCACCAGAAAAGCAGCCAGACCCAGACCCAGTGCAAAGAACAGAACGGCCGTGCCAAACTTGCCTGCATTTGATTTTTTGGCCAGATCGTAGATGATAAAAAACACATAGGCGGCGAAGACGGTAATGCCCACATTCAGAGAGATCGCTTCAATTTCAGCCAGACGCACCAGGTAATCCTTATCTTAATAAACCTAAAGGGACTCGGATTGTACAGATTCTGGGCGCCGATGTGCAATCGGAACGGGCGTGGCGGAGCATTTTTTGCTGGATGTTTTCGGTATAAGCTTATGCCTCAGGTTGGTGAAGGCGTCAGGTTAACGCTCCACTGCATCCGGTTATCGATCTCCTGCTTTAGTGTCAGCAGACTGAGTTGGTCACTGCAGTGGACCCCCAGTACCTGGTTGTCAGCCAGCATCACCAGATAGTAGCCCTCTGTCCCGGTACGCAGGGTAAAGCTTTCGATGGAGCCACAATCATCTATCCGACGACGCACCGCAGGAAGGTCGGCAGTAAACGTCAGCAGTTGCTGTAGCTGATGATGTTTAAGAGAGGAGTATTCAGGTTGGTTGTCGACGTTCAATAGCGCTGCGCCGGTCACCGGGCCAATCGATTCAATCTCAGTGATCAGTGCGGGAGTGAATAACGGATAATCATGTGTCGTTGCAAACAGGTCTTCGAGGCTTATTTCTTCTTCTGTCTGCGACACACCATAATCACATGCGTTGGCATGCCCGGGCAATTCCGGTTGCAGGATCTGATCAATCAATAACTGGATGTCTTCAGCCCGGCGGGCATCGATAAAAAACAGTGGGGCCTTTATCTCCAGTTCGGTGAGCCATGCAGCATAATCAGCCCGGGTTGGTGTGGGGACCAGGTCGCTTCCGGTGACGCCGATAACCAGGCGGGTATGAGGATTGTAAATAGTGAAGTTATGCAGGTAGAACTCGAGATCTTTACGGGGGTGGTTGCGGGCATTATCCAGCAGCATAATGTGGCCACTACAGTCCTGGGCGAGCTCGGTTGAGACCATTTCCCACATAAACCGGAACCGCTCCTGTCCCGGGGTACCGTAAAGATGGATCCGTTGGCCGTCGTTTTCTAACAGCGCATAATCCATCGCTACGGTGGTTCTGCTTTTGCGCCTCAGGCCGGTATCCGAGATACGGGCTTCGGTGGTGGCGCTGTTATTGTTAGTGATTGTCGCGATAGCGGTTGTTTTGCCAGCGCCTACCGGACCAAAGAAGACAATTTTGGGATCTTTCATCGCTATAAATGGCCCGTTGTAAGCGGGCGCTTTGCCTCTTTTCTCTACTGATTCTTTCTACTATCTCTCTACTGTAGGGAACGCATGCCCGCTGTCGGTCTCAACAGATCCTTCTGGCCCTGTCAGCCAACAGGGTATGAGAGTATAAGGTACCGCTTTTATAAGCAAAGGTTTCAGGTTTTTTTGTACAGAGCGAGGGTCGCCAGCAGTGTGCCTATAACGGCAACGGCTGAAGTCACCAACAGTGCTTCTGCCATGGTAATACCGAACATCAGTTCTGGGGTCCAGCCGCACAGTTCCCAGGGTTCAAAAATAGCGGGTAGCCAGCGGTCCAGTGCAAACCAGTCAGGCAGGCCTGTGCCCATCGTGCAGCTGCCTTCAATCAGGTTGCGCTCAATGGCAAAGGTCATCCAGGAGCGCTCGGTTAAACCCACCGCAGCCACCACCGTCAACAGGCTGATCAGAATACTCAGGGGCCGGCTGTTGTGGCACAGTAGCCCAAGAATCCCCAGCAGGATAAATGCCAGCACCCAGATGCGTACGTGGATACAGAGTACGCAGGGACCATAGTTGAGGACATACTGATAATAAAGTGCTACGCCTTCCATAGCCATGCCGACCACTATCATGGCCAGCCAGTACCATGGGCTGCGGAAAAAACAGTTGAGAGTGTTGAGCATTGCCAGTCCTGTATGCAAAAGATGAAATGTTGCAGGTCAGATTCGTGATGCCAGCGGAAGTTCCGTCAGCGCTTTAATATATCCTCAATAATGGGATGTATCGATACTGCCAGTTGTTGATGTTGTTCCAGATCGAGGTGGATACCGTCTACTTTGCTGGCGCTGATTACACTGCCAGTGTCAAAAAAATCGCACTGAGTGTCAGCGGCGATTTTTTTCAAAGCCTGGTTGAATCCTGACCACTTGGTTTCAGCTCCTCTGAATTTTGCAGCAATGGCCCCTTTAGGCTGGATAATAGGGGGTGGGCAAAGCAGTAAGATCGGGGGGATCGGCATGCCCGGTTCTACGGGGGCTTGTCGAATCGTCTGTACCAGTGTGGCAACTCCCTGAGCGGCTTCCGCTGCGGTAAACGTATGCGGGCTCTGAAAATCATTATTGCCCAGCATAATGATGATCAGTTCCAGAGGGGTGTTTATCTCGATACGTTGTTGCAAGCCTGTGGCGGCGTTACGCCCCGGTTTGAAAGGATCATCCAGTACCGTTCTGCGACCATTGAGGCAGTCCTCGATCACCCGTATCGATGCCCCCGTCTTATTGATCAGCTGTTCCAGCCGGCCGGGCCAGCGCTGGTGAAATTCAAACCGTTGGCGTGTATCGGGGATAATGCCCCAGCTTAGCGAGTCTCCATAAACCAGAATCTGTTTCATAGGGCCTCCTTTTAACGTTTATTCCTGAAAATGGATCTGACTGTTAAAGGCGATAATAACCCGGTCTTGCTGACCAAAATAGGGCATCGCTGCATGCTTGAGATAGGAGGGGAAAATAACCACCTGCCCCTCAACGGCGGCAAAATCCCAACTGCCAGTGCCGTTGAGATAGGCGGTGCCTGCATCCAGATACTGGTCCGCGCCGTGGCGTGGATCGTAGAAGCGGTTTATGCCATTACGACTCTGGATGTCGCACTCCCCGGCGTCAACATAGTAGATGCCGCACCAGGAGCAGTTCGGATGCGCATGGGTGTCATGATAACCCCCGTTTTCGGTGACATGAAACCAGGATTCGACGATATCTGCCCTCGCCTGGGCGCCTTCAGGCCAGAACGGTTCATTGACGGCACTGGCAACAGTAACCAGCATCTCCTCAATAAACTCCCGCAGCTCTGAAATAACCGGATCGGGGTGCTGCAGCAGATCCAGCGTACTTTCATAAAGTGCGTGTTTAGCTGTTGGCGCGACGTCACTCTCTATGGCCTGTTGCTGATTATCCCGCAGGCTGTAAATCAGTTTCAGAAGGGGAGCCCGGATAGTGCTGTGCAGCGGATTTTGCACAGTAAACATCTGGGTTTCCCAGACGTTGATATCTTCAATGAGGATCTCTGCTTGATGCATGAACGGGTTCTTTTTTCAGGTCTTGTTGCACGTCTTATTTAGGCGCGTTGAGTATATTCAGCAGGGCGTGAGCCTGATCTGCTGCTTCGTGTCCAAGGGGCGTCAGATAGCCGCCGTCAATCTGTGTAATGAGTTTCTTATCAAACAGACGCTGAGTTGCGTTAACCAGTTCCGCTGCCGCTACATCCTGATGTACTTTGAGTCCCTGATGATCACTGCTCTGGCTGAAACGAATCAGCATATTGATCTCTTCCTGGATATCGTTTGTCAAAGGCATATTGTTATTCTCCAACTGCTATTCAGATATTTCCCACACATTGGCACAGGAGAACGACAAGGTACAGAGGCGGAAGTGAATAAATGTGCGGGTTATTGATTTAGGGTGGACTTTATCGAAGTCAGATGTCTGGGAGTCACAAAGAACGAGGCTTGTCTTGTGTCAGCGCGAGTGCTGGTTAGTCGGTTGGAACGTTAGCTTTTTCGAGCAACTCGTAAGCGACTAGGTCGCGTCTGGCGAGCCGCGTTCTTTGCTGCGGTCTGAACGAAGCGTTCGGATGGATTACGGCTGCGCAAAGAACGCGCAAGGTTTGTCTCCGTTCGCAGGCTCACTTCGACTCGAACCACGTCGGTGGTTCTCACCCACCCCCTGTTCATAAATCTCAGATACAAAAAAGCCCCGTGGATAAACGAGGCTGTTTTGTTTTGCATTCGATGGTGGTGGGGGGTGGATTATTCCCCTTCGGGCCGTTGTGCAAAGAGCACACAACGTTGTCTTCGTTCGCAGGCTCACTGCGACTCGAACCATGTCGGTGGTTCTCACCCACCCCCTGTTTATAAATTTCAGACACAAAAAAGCCCCGTGGTTAAACGAGGCTGTTTTGTTTTGAATTCGATGGTGGTGGGGGGGATTATTCCCCTTCGGGCCGTTGCGAAAAAGCACGCAACGTTGTCTCCGTTCGCAGGCTCACTTCGACTCGAACCACGTCGGTGGTTCTCACCCACCCCCTGTTCATAAATCTCAGATACAAAAAAGCCCCGTGGATAAACGAGGCTTTTTTGTTTTGCATTCGATGGTGGTGGGGGGTGGATTATTCCCCTTCGGGCCGTTGCGAAAAAGCACGCAACGTTGTCTTCGTTCGCAGGCTCACTTCGGCTCGAACCACCTTCGGTGGCTCGAACGCACTGCACTGACGAGCAATTAAAACAAAAACGCCCCGCGAAAAAGCTGCGAGGCGTTTTTGTTTTAATTCGATGGTGGTGGGGGGGGATTATTCCCCTTCGGGCCGTTGCGAAAAAGCACGCAACGTTGTCTTCGTTCGCAGGCTCACTTCGGCTCGAACCATGTCGGTGGTTCTCACCCACCCCCTGTTCATAAATCTCAGATACAAAAAAGCCCCGTGGATAAACGAGGCTGTTTTGTTTTGCATTCGATGGTGGTGGGGGGTGGATTCGAACCACCGAAGCTCGCGCGTCAGATTTACAGTCTGATCCCTTTGGCCACTCGGGAACCCCACCACAGGGAGCGCGTATACTATTGATTTGTTGCGTCACTGTAAAGCGTAATGACAGATCTTTTTTCACAGTGTGGGAGGTCTTTTTGACAATTATCAAAACTTATTGCGATTTCATTTTTAATTAAAATTTTTCTTATTTTTGAGTAATATTGTGAAGCGCTGATGGCACGGGCGTCTGGCCCATTTTTAACGTTTGACTACACTCATAAAAGGCAAATTTCAAGTATTGTAATTAAGTTGTTTATAACTATATTTAGTGCCTAATGTTCGGGTGCGCACAACATGTAGTGTGCCAGATGAAGGCTCAGCACCTGTTTCTGGCAGGCCAGAGTGAACATCAGGGAATCCGGGGCGCGTCAGGTGAGGTGGCTCCGCTCCCGCCGTTGAAAAGGTTCGGTTAAGAAACCTTCGTAAATCTGATTTATTTCAACTTGGGAAAGCGAAATGCAGGACATATTGGTAACGAAACGGGATGGTCGTCAGGAAAAACTGGACCTTGAAAAAATTCACCGAGTCGTTATCTGGGCTGCGCATGGCCTTCAGAATGTCTCAGTCTCACAGGTAGAGCTGAAAGCCCATATTCAGTTTTACGATGGTATAAAAACCGCCGATATTCATGAAACCCTGATCAAGTCTGCTGCCGATCTTATCTCTGAAGATGCTCCGGATTATCAGTATCTGGCTGCCCGTCTGGCGATCTTCCACCTGCGGAAGCGGGCTTTCGATAGCTTTGAACCGCCACACCTTCTGACCCATGTGGCAAAGATGGTCGATGCTGGTCGTTATGATAAGCACCTGATAGAAGATTACTCGGAAGAGGAGTTTAATCAGCTGAATGAATATCTCGACCATAGCCGGGACATGAACTTCAGCTATGTTGCCGTCAAGCAGCTTGAGGGTAAGTATCTGGTACAGAACCGGGTAACCCATGAGATCTATGAGAGCCCGCAGATCCTTTATATGCTGGTGGCGGCCTGTCTGTTTGCTAACTACCCGAAAGAGACCCGCCTCGAGTACGTCAAGCGTTTTTATGATGCCTGTTCAATGTTTAAACTGTCGCTGCCAACGCCGATTATGGCGGGTGTCCGTACCCCGACCCGACAGTTCAGTTCCTGTGTTCTGATCGAATCAGGTGATTCGCTTGACTCTATCAATGCAACAGCCAGCGCGATTGTAAAATATGTCAGCCAGCGCGCGGGTATTGGTATCAACGCCGGACGTATCCGAGCACTGGGCAGTCCTATCCGGGGTGGTGAAGCGTTCCATACCGGTTGTATTCCGTTCTATAAGTATTTCCAGACCGCCGTAAAATCCTGTTCTCAGGGTGGTGTTCGTGGTGGTGCTGCAACACTGTTCTATCCTTTGTGGCATCTGGAAGTGGAATCTCTGCTGGTATTAAAGAATAACCGCGGGGTAGAAGAGAACCGCGTACGCCATCTGGATTATGGGGTACAGCTGAATAAGCTGATGTACACCCGTCTGATTAAGGGAGGCGATATCACCCTGTTCAGTCCCCATGAGGTGCCGGGCTTGTACGATGCCTTCTTTGCCGATCAGGATGAGTTTGAACGCCTCTATGTTCAGTATGAGCAGGATCCCTCCATCCGTAAGAAAACCATCAAAGCGGTCGAACTGTTTGGTATTCTGGCGTCTGAGCGGGCCTCTACCGGACGTATCTATATTCAGAACGTCGATCACTGCAATACTCATAGTCCGTTTGATGCGAAGGTGGCACCGGTTAAGCAGTCTAACCTCTGCCTGGAGATTGCGCTGCCAACCAAACCGCTCAATGATGTTAACGATCCTGAAGGTGAGATCGCCCTTTGTACTCTGTCGGCGTTCAATCTGGGGGCACTGGAAAATCTGGATGAGCTGGAGAATCTGGCAGATCTGATTGTACGGGCGCTGGATAGTTTGCTGGATTATCAGGATTACCCGATTGAAGCAGCGCGTACCGCTTCAATGAATCGGCGTACGCTGGGTGTGGGTGTCACCAACTTTGCCTACTATCTGGCGAAAAATGGCGTCCGTTACTCTGATGGCTCCGCTAACGGCCTGGTACACAAAACCTTTGAAGCGATTCAGTATTACCTGCTTAAAGCGTCCAATCAGCTGGCGAAAGAGCAGGGCCCCTGTAAGTTGTTTAGTGAAACCAATTACGCCAAAGGGATTCTGCCAACCGATACCTACAAGCGTGAAGTGGATGAGTTCTGTGATGAGCCGCTGCACTATTTCTGGGAAACACTGCGTGAAGATATCCGCGAGTTTGGTTTGCGTAACAGCACACTGACAGCGCTGATGCCATGTGAAACCTCCTCTCAGATCACTAACTCAACCAATGGTATTGAGCCTCCACGGGGCTATGTCAGCGTCAAAGCGAGCAAAGATGGCGTTATGAAGCAGGTGGTACCGGAGTATGCTGAGCTGAAAGATGATTACGAGCTGCTCTGGCAGATCCCTACCAATGAGGGGTATCTGCAATTGGTGGGCATTATGCAGAAGTTTGTCGATCAGTCTATCTCAGCTAACACTAACTATGACCCCACAAAATTCCCGGGTGATAAGGTGCCGATGAAACAGCTCCTTAAAGACCTGCTGACCGCATACAAGTATGGCGTTAAAACCCTCTATTATCATAACACCCGCGATGGAGCCACCGACCAGCATGAAGATATGAGTGGTTGTGAGAGTGGTGCCTGTAAGCTCTGAGCGCTTGCAGCACTGACTGTATAATGGATTTCAGGCCGTTGGCACAATGCCATCGGCTACCCGTTTTGACCTCCCTGTAAGCAGGGTAAGAGTATTAATGCAATATGCTATATTCAACGTTTGATCCGACTTTCAACGATGCCACCAAAGAGCCGATGTTTTTCGGCCACAACGTCAACGTTGCCCGTTATGATAAGCAAAAATACCCCATTCTTGAGAAGCTGATTGAAAAGCAGTTGTCATTCTTCTGGCGTCCGGAAGAGGTGGATCTGTCGACCGACCGTAAAGACTTTATGGCGATGCCAGAGCATGAGAAGCATATCTTTCTCAGCAACCTTAAGTATCAGACACTGCTGGATTCGGTGCAGGGGCGTTCACCCAATATCGCATTTCTGCCGATTGTTTCGCTACCCGAGCTGGAAACCTGGCTGGAAACCTGGTCTTTCAGTGAGACGATTCACAGCCGCTCTTACACCCATATTATCCGTAATATACTGACTGAACCCTCCGAAGTGTTTGACGCGATCGTCACCAATGAGGAGATCGTCAAGCGGGCTCGAAGCGTCACCCGTCTGTACGATGAGCTGATTGAGTTAACCAACATCTACATGATTCAGGGGCCTGGTGAGCATACCATTGGCGGGGAAACATACGATGTCAGTATGCATAACCTGAAAACCAAGCTCTATCTGACTCTGGTATCGGTCAATGTGTTGGAGGCGATCCGTTTCTATGTCAGCTTTGCCTGTTCATTCGCCTTTGCCGAACGGGCAATCATGGAGGGCAATGCCAAGATTATTAAGCTGATCGCCCGGGATGAGGCGCTGCACCTTACTGGTACACAGTTTATGCTCAATATGCTGGCTTCTGGAGCTGATGATCCGGATTTCAAGCAGATTGCCAGAGAATGCCAACCTCAGGTTTATGAAATTTTCCGTGAAGCAGCCGAGCAGGAAAAAGAGTGGGCCAGTTATCTGTTCAAAGATGGTTCGATGATCGGTCTGAATGCGCGCATCCTGTCAGATTACGTCGAATATATTACTAATGTGCGGATGAAAGCGCTTAACCTGGAAGAGATCTTTCCTGCCAAACAGAACCCGCTACCATGGATGAATGCATGGCTGGTCAGCGATAACGTTCAGGTTGCACCGCAGGAAGCAGAGATCAGCTCGTATCTGGTAGGAGCAATTGATAATGAAATGGGTGAAGACGACTTCGACGGTTTCGACCTCTAAGGAACGGGTCATGTCTGGTATACCAAGAATTAAGGTCAACAACTACAGTACCTTCTATTATCAGTATGAGTATTCACTGCTGGATGCCTTGGAGGCACAGGATATTCCTGCGCCCTATAACTGTCGGGGTGGCTACTGCGGTTGCTGCCGGGTGCGCTTGATTGATGGGGATGTGGAAGAGGTTCAGGATGCTCTCTATGATACCGTTGGCGATGAGATTCTGGCCTGTTGTACCAAGCCGGTATCCCATGTCGAGATCGAGATTCCAGACGAGTAAGGCTCTGGAGCCGATCCACTAAGCTCGCTGGTCTGAGTTATTTTTCCACCCTGCCGGGCGCTGCCCGGTAAGTCATTGTCAAGCTTTTTCAAAAAGTTCTTAACAGCTTAAAAAACAGTCATCTGTACTGTGGATTGTGCGTTGCACAAGTTTGATAATAAAACAGTTGTTTTTCTATAACTTATTGAAAATAAAAAGAGTTATTCCTGTTTGGTGTTTTTATAAGCAATTAGCTGAAGGCCCCATACTATCGCTTTTACAGCCACTTACTAAAAAGTAACCCACCGAGTTATCCACAGAAACTGTGTATTACAATACGCAGACTGAATTGTATGCCATAGACCTGCGTTAGCGGGGATTAAACTCTCTTCTGAACTCAACGCCAAACTCAGATAGAATAGGCATTCCTAATGACCGGACAGGGCTTCAGGCTCAGCATTGATGAACAGAAAGAAGAAGATAAACAGTATATTGAAAAAGCGTGCAAAAAAAGCCAACGCAAAACTTCATGTAGCGACAAAGCCCCGTTATATCTCTAAGGATGAACGTGCCAGAATAGCCTTGCAGGAGGCAGAACAATGACCGCAGGGCAGAAGAATAATCCGTTGCATGGTATCACCCTGCAGCAGATTGTGACTGACCTGGAAGCTGAATATGGTTGGCAGGAGCTGGGACAGCGAATTAATATCCGCTGTTTCCAGAGTGATCCCAGTATTAAATCCAGCCTGAAGTTTTTACGTAAAACCCCCTGGGCGAGAGAGAAAGTGGAGCAGCTGTGGATACAGTTGCAAACCCGCAAGACGATCTGGACGCGACCCGAATAAGAATACTTGTGCCAAGCTGTTCTTATTGGAACTCTACGATAATCTATTCTGATCCATCGACTCTATTCTGTTTGGATGCGGTTTAGCGATAACTTCGATGGAACCGTTCTACACCGGCTTTAACCAGACGCCTGAATTACCCTGCCATCTGATGAATGTTCATGGCGATGTTTGTTATGCATTGATCACTGTTTTTAACCCCTGCTGATTACCTGAGATATTTACCGCGTAAACGCAATTTATACGATAGATACCTGTGGTGTTGCCTCTATTTCAGTGTCAGCAAAATGATACAAAAAAATGTGTTAGTAACTACTTTCAATACAGGTCGCTAAGTGACAGCTTTAATCAGATTGCAATATTTAATTCACAGCAAGCTGAACAAATGCTGCGGGCCATTTGAAAAATACTTAAAAGTATTGATAAATACCTATTGAATTACATAAGTTATTGAAATTAATAGGGTAATATTTTTGTGTCGTTTATGTGAACGATTTGTTTCGGGGCCAATAACCACGGGTGTTTTAGCCAACTACCCCAATAATACTCACAGTTTTATCCACAGAATCTGTGTACAACTCAGACGGTTGATAACCGTGTTTCAGTCTGTCAGATACGCTTTGAGTGACGCCGAAAAATGACAGTTATATGAAATGAAACAGGTTAGTTGACTTGCGATGACGCCGGTCAATTTCTACACTCCTAAAACCTATTAAAGTTCACACGTTACCGATGAACCTGGCTTGTCTGCAATAGATGTCGGAGGGGCTATGCAAGTGACCAATGAAGATACACCTGGAGCTGTTCGCTGGATCAATGAGCAGTTTGATTGCAATGGCCGGTTTCCGGCACGTTGTGCTCTGCATGAAACCACCAACTACGGTATAACACTTCAGCATGTGAAGGCCTACAAGGAGTGGAGTAAAACACCCTCTACCTGCGATGCTGTTAACGGCTGGGTGCATGACTGGCTCAGTGCTGATGAAATCGCTCAGTTGCGGGGATGCTGTGGAAAGTCAGGCTCAGGGGGTATCCTCCGATCAGGGAGAAGACAGCAAAACGGCTGAAAACAGATAAAGTCAGCCCCAACTGTTAGTCAAGCTTCTCTTTATATTCACACAGGTCTTCTATCAGGCAGGAGCCACAGCGTGGCTTCCGGGCAACACAGGTGTAACGGCCGTGGAGAATAAGCCAGTGATGGGCGTCGATCAGAAACTCTTTAGGGACAAAACGCATCAGCTTTTTTTCGACCTCAAGAACTGTTTTTCCCGGTGCTATTCTGGTGCGGTTGGAGACCCTGAAGATGTGGGTATCCACCGCCATTGCGGGCTGACCAAAGGCGGTGTTCAGCACAACGTTAGCAGTCTTTCGACCTACACCTGGCAGTGCTTCCAGGGCCTCGCGGTTGTCGGGTACCTGGGAGTTGTGTTGCTCCATCAGAATTTTACAGGCCTTGATAATATTCTCAGCTTTAGCGTTATACAGGCCGATAGTCTTTATATACGCCTTTAAGCCATCCACCCCCAGCGCGTAGATCGCTTCCGGAGTGTTGGCGACCGGGAACAGCTTACGGGTTGCTTTATTGACGCCGACATCGGTTGCCTGTGCAGAGAGTGTTACTGCAACCAAAAGCTCAAATGGATTGCTGTATTCCAACTCTGTGACCGGGTTGGGGTTGGCTTCCCGCAGGCGGGAGAAAATTTCGTGGCGTTTTGCAGCGTTCATAAATTCCGGCAGACTGGCTTCTGTTAAGAGGGGAGTATGTTAACGGGGAGCGGTCCCAGGGGCAACAGCATCGGGAGTTCTGTCAATGCTACTGTGTATGGAATCGGAGGTGTAATGGGATAGATAATTTCCCGATAGCGCTTTGGTGTTATAGCAATCAACTGCTAAACAGAGCTATAGTTCAGGGCAGTGTTACAGAATTATTTAATAGCCCATAGGCTTATATATGGCGTGTTCAAATGGTTAGTGATTTACCTTTGCCTGACGAGAAGAAGCTGTTGATTATCTACCGGGTAGAATCGGGCTGTCTGGGACCTGATGGTGCGCAGCTTGTCGATCGGTTCTGTGAATTTGCTCAGAAGAAATTTGCATCAGAGCATTCAGGGATTATTCGCTGGAATATCCTACCGAGAAACAGTAAAACACTTCCCGAAATAGAATATAATGTATTAGGTAAGAAGATAACGCACTCACAGGCTGAACGTTACCTGCTGTTCTTTGATAAAAACCTCGGAGGACTTGAGGGCTACCTGAGTGAGAGTATTGCTAAATATATTGAGGCCTTTATGAGTCGTTCCTGATCACTCAGTCGTTCAGCCTCTTATATCTTATCTCATATGTATAGCCGCATGACTAAATGGTATCGAGCAGATATACCAGCCACCCTTTTGGAATCATAATGAAAAAGACGTTTCACTTAACGCATCCCAAGCTCACCGTTCCAAGACGCGTCGATGCTATTAAGCACGAAGTTAAAAAATATTTAAAAAGAGAGCGCAATAAGGCGCTACCTGAGAATGCTGATTTTTGGGATTTCGATTGTCGCTTCGGCCTTGATGAAGCCAGTAGCGAACCGGTTCATCTGGCTGAGATCAATAAAAAAATCTCTGAAGTTGAAGCCAATCAGCAAGACTCATTTTATTTGGAGATTCTGGCAAAGCCCGGTTTTCGTAGTAAAAACCGGGAGTAAGCGTAATCTCCCGTTATAGAATTAAAAAAAGCGACACAGGGTCGCTTTTTTTTTGTCCTGCTGTTTAAGCAGGAATTATCTGCAATAAGTCAGATCCGGTGGATCAGGCCTTTGCTCAGGTATCCCTTATTACAGCAGAGGTCAGTACGGTATAGTAAATTAATGACTCCGGTGCTCACCCAGTAAACCTACAGATTCTCCTTTCTCTCTTTTGGCCGTTTTCTTCTCTTTCTGAGTCATGAGAGGCTTTTTCTTAGACTCTTTCTTACTGTTCTTATCTTTGCTCATTTTAGTGCTCCAGAAAATATTAAATACTCAGCAGGTAGGCTGTAGCTAACTGTTTTTAATCGAAGAAACAACAGCAAGATCAGTATGTAACCGGGGAGTACAGGGTATTGATGTTTTGGAACTTAGCCGAGGCTACACAGAGGAGATTAGGAATATGTGCAGGAAAGACAGACCATAATAGCACGGCCAGAGTGGAAGTGTTACCACTGTTAGAGTCCGGGTTTGTTTATATAGCCGGGCTTCGCTTTTGTATCAGTCAATGAGCGGATCAGTGCGCTATGTTGTGGTGCTGAGGGCCTCTCTGGCTCTTTTCTCTTTGAGATACGTATCGCTTTCCGGATACCTATGGCTATGGTGCGTATCAACGATCTTTCCTGGGAGCGAAGAAAAAACCAATTGTTTATGTAGCGCTTAATATTAGCCCATATTTTAAAGGGTCTAATCAGGGGAGTGCTTTTTATAAACAGGTCGTTACAGAACTGGAGATTACAGAGTTACCTGTGTTGTGGACAGGTTTAACCGCTGAACAACAACGTATGATTGATAGGGCTCTTAAACAGCAGATTGAAAAAACGATAAATGAAGTGATAGCGCAGCTCGGTATTTAACTTACTGGTTTAGGATATATAAAAAGCGACGATATCGTCGCTTTTTTGAGGCTGCTCTTAACCGCCATGAAGCTGTTTTATTGCAGCTTTAGAGGTTACGAAATGTTCCCCGTTACCCGGACACGGCGCGATTCGCCACTGGGTTCAACGGGAGTAGCAGGCTGTTTCCGGCGCTCTTCCAGGCGCTTGTCGATAATGTTTTTCAGAGCGATCAACAGCCCCATACCGACAAACGCTCCTGGTGGCAGGATGGCAAACAGGAAGCCAACATAGTCATCCAGAATCACCAGCTTCCAGCTTTCAGCCGCCGGGCCGAACAGCAGTTGCATATCACTGAACAGGGTGCCCAGTCCCAGTATTTCACGCATACCGCCGAGCACCACCAGTACCGAGGTAAAGCCAAGACCCATCATCGCCCCATCCAGCAGGGATGCACCGACCGGATTTTTAATGGCGAAAGCGTCAGCCCGGCCCATGATGGCGCAGTTGGTCACGATCAGCGGGATAAAGATGCCAAGGATGGTGTACAGCTCATAAGTGAAGGCCTGCATCAACAGTTCAATACAGGTAACGAATGAGGCGATAATCATAACAAATACCGGCAGGCGTACCGATTCCGGAATAAACTTACGGAACATTGAGATAGAGAGGTTGGAGCCCATCAGCACAATGGTGCTGGCCAGCCCCAGTCCTATCGCATTGACCACAGTGCCGGTGACTGCCAGAAGCGGACAGAGGCCAAGCAGTTGTACCAGAGCAGGGTTATTGTCCCAGAGCCCGTCGAGGGTTATTTTACGATAATCATTGGCCATATTATTCAGCTCCCGCCGCTGTGGCGTTCAGATCTGACCGGGTTTCCAGCAGTGCAGTTTTGTGTTCACGAAAATAGTGAATTGCCCGGGCAGTTGCGTTAACTACCGCACGGGGGGTGATGGTCGCTCCGGTAAACTGATCGAAGCGTCCGCCATCTTTTTTCACCGCCCAGGTCGGATCATCATCCCCTTCATAACGCTGGCCGTCAAAGCTGAGTAACCAGCGAGATTTTTTCAGTTCGACCTTATCGCCCAGCCCCGGGGTTTCCTTATGGGCAAGGACCCGGACACCGGCGACGGATTCATCCGCATTGATGCCAACAATCATATTGATGTTGCCGGTGTAACCATCGGGTGCTGTCACCGGGATGATCACGGTGACCACCTGCCCATTACGGCGTCCCCGGAATGCTTCAACGGGCTGATTGCTGGCGGTCAGGGCCGGGTCGCTGATCTCAACGGTATCTTCCAGCAGGTTATTATCAATGCTCTCTTTCGGAATGATCTGATAGAGGGCTTTTGCCCGTGCTTCCCGCTCATTGATCTCAATCTGAGATTTGGTCGACACCTGAGTCAGTGCGATGGCGCCAGAAGTGATGACGGCAAAGATGCTCAGTCCCAGAGCGCTGTTACGGATAGCAGTCAACATCTCCATTACTTCATCCCCCGGTTGGGTTTTGCATGGCCGTAGCTGCGGGGTTGAGTGTACTGATCGATAAAGGGGGCACAGAGATTCATCAGCAGGACCGCAAAGGCGACCGCATCCGGGTAGTTACCCCAGCTGCGGATAACAAATATCAGCAGACCGATGCCAGCACCAAACCAGAGTTTACCCCGGTTGCTGGTGGCGGAAGTGACCGGGTCGGTAGCGATAAAGAACGCTCCCAGCATGGTCGCTCCGGCAGTCAGGTGGAAGAAGGGATCAGGGAACTGATCCGGCATCAGCAGGAAAAACAGCGTGGAGATAATCGTCAGGCTTCCCAGCATCGCCACCGGGGTGTGCCAGGTAAAGATCTTTTTGTACAGCAGAAAGACACCCCCCATAAAATAGGCGGCACTGACCGCATGCCAGGCCCCGATGCCGTTGGCCAGCAGTGCATTTTCAACCCACATCTCTTCGGTGGTAAATCCACCCCGGTGACGCATAACATCCAGCGGTGTCGCCATGGTATGGGCATCAACTGCGGTGCCTGCACTGCCAAAAATAGCACTCAGGGTATCCCCCAGAGAGAGTACCGACCAACCCTCACCGGTCATGACAAATGGCGCAGCCCAACTGGTCATCTGTACCGGAAACGAAACTAACAGCAGGGCGTAGGCGACCATAGCGGGATTAAACGGGTTGTTGCCCATACCACCATACAGCTGCTTGGCAATGACAATTGCAACGATGATGCCCACCGTCATCACCCACCAGGGGGCAAACGGAGGCAGCGCCAGTCCCAGCAGTACCGCCGTAACAACGGCACTGTAGTCGGTCAGGTAGAAACTGACAGGTCGCTTACGCAGTCTGACAATCGCAGCCTCCATGGCCACGGCCAGCAAGGTCCCCCAGATTATCTGAATCAGGGAGCCCCAGCCAAAAAAGAAGGTCAGTGCAGCCAGCCCGGGGAGGGTTGCAATCAGCACCGTTAGCATCACGTTGCCGGTGCTGCCGGCGCGGTGAGCGTGGGGTGATGTGATTCGGATCAGTGCCATTCTATGTACTCAGGTCTGCCGCTTTATTGAATAGAAACGGGTTATTAGCGACGTTTCTGTCAAACGTCTGGTTAATAATGGTTCAATGTTATTCTGAAAAACGTTCCAGCGTCGAATTCAGTTTTTCTGCCTCAGCCCGGGCTGCCAGAAGCTCCTCTTCGAGCGTCTGCTTATGATCCTGCTCCGCTTTACTCAGTGCCCGCTCAGCCTTGGTGACTGCCGCCCGTGCCATGGCCGCATCGATCTTAAGTTGTTTCAGGTCGATACCCTGTTGTGCAGCCGCGGCGGCTTTTTCCGCTTCGGCTGCATCAAACAGCGCCTGCGCGGCATCATGGCGGGCTCTCAGTTCAGCTATTTCAGCGTCCAGAGCGGGGTCTTTCTCTCCCTCCGGCAGTTCAGCCTGCAGCTTCTCCGCCTTTTTCAGTTTGGTGCGCATAATCGACACCTGCTGTTTCAGCTCTTTGATACTGACGTGCGCTTCTGTCCCGGAGTCTGACGTTGCTTTTGCTGTTGAACCGGCGTTTATCTGTGCCAGCTCATCCTGCAGCGTTTTCAGCTTATCTTTCAGTTTTTCGACCCCTGCGGCCATCTTGTCGGCAGCCGGGCTGCCAGATTCAACCGCTGCTTTCCAGGCGTTCTCTGCTTTGTCGACTTTGGACTGCATTGCCATTATATCGGCTTCCAGTGCGGTACTGTCGACTGTCGTCGCCGGAGCTGCCGAAGCTGAGGCGCGGGCCGTTGCCAGTTCATCCTGCAGCGCTTTCAGCTTATCTTTCAGTTTCTCGACCCCTGCGGCCATCTTATCGGCAGCCGGGCTGCCAGATTCTACCGCTGCTTTCCAGGCATTCTCTGCTTTGTCGACTTTGCTCTGCAGCGCGGCGATATCCGCTTCCAGTTCAGTTGTATCAATACCGGGAGTTGTGACCGGGCTGTTACCGCTTTCCGCTTCACTATAGGCTTTTTCAGCGGCGATGCTTTTGGCCTGTAGTTCAGCGACCTGAGCTTTCAGCGTATCGATATCACCGTCCCCGGTTTCCTGTGCCGCCGCCAGTTGCTTCTCCGCTTTCTTCAGCTTGGTACGCGCGATGGCGGCATGACTCTTCAGCTGTTTAATGTCGGTCACTGGTGCGGTCGGGGTTTGCTGCAAAGCCGGAGCGTTCTGGGCATCAGCATAGGCTTTTTCTGCCTGCTCTGATTTAACCTGTAGCTGTTGCAGGGTGGCCTGCAGCGTCTCAATACCGTCGAGGCCTTTTTCCTGGGCGTTGGCCAGTGCTTTCTCCGCTTTTCTAAGCTTAGTGCGGGCGATAGCTGCATTGCTTTTCAGCTGTTTCAGGTCAGGAACGGATGCCGCAGCAGGGCGGTTGCCAGCGGATGATGAGGCGATGTTCAACGCGGCATCTTTTTTTGCTGCCTGCGCTGCAGCCGCTTCAATTGCACGCTGTTTACGGCGTTCTTCTTTCTCTATTTTTTCCCGTTCAAGGCGCTCTAAGCGGGCTTCAAAGCGGATCCTGGCATGGTCGGCTTTACGCTGTTCCTCATCCTCTTTGCGGATCTCCGCTTTAGCAAAGCGGTAATATTGTACCAGCGGAATATTGCTTGGGCAGACGTATGAGCAGGCGCCACATTCAATACAATCGAACAGGTTATGATGGCGGGCTTTATCAAACTCTTTGCCTTTAGCAAACCAGTGCAGTTGTTGCGGCAACAGCTCTGCCGGGCATACCTGCTCGCACATGCCACAGCGGATGCAGGCTTGAGCCGGGGGTTGCGGGGGCATCTCTTCGATGGTGCCTGCGATCAGGCAGTTGGTGGTTTTAATCACCGGAATCTGCTCATTGATCACAGTGATACCCATCATCGGGCCCCCGACAATCAGGCGATGCATCTGTTCGCGTCTCACTTCAGAGTGATCCAGCAGATCCGCGAAACGGGTGCCGATACGTACCTCATAGTTTTGCTTGTGGCCAGCCGCCTGGCCGGTCACAGTGACGATGCGCGAGATCAGGGGTTCGCCATGGATCACTGCCCGGTAGATTGCGGTAGTGGTGCCGATATTCTGACAGACAATACCGACATCTGCCGGAATTCTGCCGCTGGGGACTTCTACTCCGGTTAGCAGCTTGATCAGCTGTTTTTCACCACCCGAGGGGTATTTGGTAGGGGTGATAACGATATCCAGGTTGAGAGGACTGTTATCCAGGGCCGCATGCAGGGCACGGATGGCCTGCGGTTTGTTATCCTCAATACCGACCATAATATGCAGCGGTTTCAGCAGATGTGCGATGATCTCAATACCGCCCAGCACCTCCTCGGCCCGCTCCCGCATCAGCATATCGTCAGCGGTGATGTAGGGTTCACACTCAGCGGCGTTGATGATCAGGGTGTTAACAATATGATCGTCGCCCAGATGCAGTTTTACATCGGTAGGAAAGCCAGCGCCTCCCATACCGGCAACTCCCGCCCGACGGATATACTCGATCAGTTCCTGTTTTGGCAACTGGGTATAATCCTCCAGCCCCTGATGTTCAATCCATTCATCCCGACCATCGGATTCAATGATCAGGCAACCCGCTTCCATCCCCGACATATGCGGGACCGGATGGGGCTCTATCGCGACCACGGTACCGGAGATCGAGGCGTGAATATTAGCACTGATCCGTCCAACCGCTTCAGCAACCAACTGGCCTTTTAAGACCTTGTCACCAACACTGACAACCGGTTCCGCGGGCAGGCCGATATGCTGTTGCAACGGCAGTATCACCCGTGAAGGCAGTGGAGCTATTGAGATCGGGGCCCCGGTAGACTGCTTCTTATTTTCAGGGGGGTGGATACCGCCATGGAAACCATGCACTTTGACTGTGTTTTTCATCTGTCAGCCTCCAGTGCAATACCGGGGTTGCGGTCGGTGGCGATCAGTTCAACACCGGATTTGGGTACTGGCCACTGCCAGCTGTTCAGCGTGGTTTCGATGGGTAGCATATCAATACAATCAACAGGGCAGGGCTCGACACAGAGATCACAGCCGGTACATTCGGACACAATCACGGTGTGCATCTGTTTTGCCGCACCGAGAATCGCGTCAACCGGGCAGGCCTGAATACACTTGGTACAACCGATACACTCATCTTCGCGGATGTAGGCGACCTTTTTGATCTGTTCTTCGCCGTGTTCAGCGTCCAGTGGAATAGCCTCTACATCCAGCAGATCGGCCAGCGCTTCGATAGTGCCCTGACCACCGGGAGGGCATTTGTTAATGGCCTCATCATTATTGACGATCGCTTCAGCATAGGGGCGGCAACCCGGATGCCCGCACTGACCACACTGGGTCTGCGGCAGCAGAGAATCGACCTGGTCAACCAGAGGGTTGCCTTCGACTTTAAAGCGGATTGAGGAGTAGCCCAGCAGAATACCGAATACCAGGCCCAGTCCTAACAATACCAGCACGGCAATTAATACAGCGCTCACGGTAACTCCTTAAAACTGAACCAGGCCGGTAAAACCGAGGAAGGCGAGTGACATCAGGCCCGCAGTCACCATGCCGATGGCGGTACCCTGGAATGGACCCGGCACATCAGCCACAGTGATGCGCTCCCGCATAGCGGAAAACAGAATCAGTGCCAGGGAAAAACCCACCGCGGCACCAAACCCATAAGCGATCGACTCGATAAAGCCGTTCATCTTTTTGATATTTAACAGTGCCACACCCAGAACGGCACAGTTGGTGGTGATCAGGGGGAGAAAGATCCCCAGTAGTTTGTAGAGCAGCGGGCTGGTTTTTCGCACCACCATCTCGGTAAACTGCACTACCACCGCAATCACCAGAATAAAGGAGATGGTTTTGAGGTAGGTCAGATCCAGCGGCGCCAGCAGGTAGGTGTATACGAGATAACTGCAAATCGATGAAAGGGTTAGCACAAAGGTGGTGGCCAGTGACATCCCCATCGCTGTTTCCAGTTTATTGGACACGCCCATAAAGGGGCACAGTCCGAGAAACTGAACCAGTACGAAGTTATTTACCAGAACAGTGCTGATAATTATTAGCAGATAATCAGTCATAAGATTTGTTACATCATCACCGGTATCAGAATACCGGAACTGCCTTAAAATTAGAAAGTTCTAAAGTTTACCGATTTTGGAGGCTTTCCGGTATAGCTTTATGGTTGATGTGCCTCAATTTTTCTGCACCTGCGTCATAAAAACCGGACGGTCTGGCCGAAACCTCCAGCCCGTCCTGGTTGAATGACTGTCCGGGCCTGAACAGAAAAAGGCCCGGAACATCTGAAATCTGAATCAGCGCGGGTCAGATAGCGCCGTTTTCCCGCAACAGTTCCAGAATAGCATTAGCCTGTGCAGAGATGGCTTGTGCCGTTGCGTTCAGGCTGAGGTCCGCTGCCGCACCATCCAGATCGACAGTCAGAGTTCCTTCAGGCAGGGCCGATGTAACATCGGTCAGCACCAGCAGCCCGTTGTTGTTGAACAGACTGGCTATCCGACCCGCATCTTCAGCGGTTTCCCTGTTCAGTACGGCGACGGCACGTCCCTGATTGAACAGTTGACGCTCGGTGGTGTACAGCAGTGTGTTTCGCTGCTCCTGAGAACCACCCTGAATCACCAGGGTAATCGCTTTCTGGCCGAAGCGGCGCTCTCGGTCCTGTTTGCTGATGGCGCTGCTGGTGGTGACCAGATGATCGCTGACTGCACTGTTATCAACATCGTCAGCTGCAATCATGCCCGCGGCAACCGTGATATTGGTCAGACGGTCAATGATGATAAATGATCCGGTGGTGTGGTGAGCGCGGTAATTATCAGTCACTACCGGGCGTTCAAGGGTTATTTCACAACGGCCAATCTCATTCAGTTTCAGCGTAGCTGCTGGGTGCTGTTGCTGCGTATTAACATCAACACAGTGACGGATGCTGCTGATCCCCCCCGCAACAGTCTGGGTTGCCATCTTGATATCATATTGACGGCCAGGCATCAGCTCCTGCTCGGCCATCCACACAACCATGGCATCGAAGCGGTTGCTGACGCGGACATTATCGCTGCTGTGTACGATCATATCGCCACGGCTGATATCGATCTCATCTTCCAGTGTCAGGGTCACCGCCATCGGTGGAAAGGCTTCCTGCAATTCACCCTCAAAAGAGACAATCGATTTTACCCGGCTGCTCTTGCCCGATGGCAGCACAGTAATGGCATCGCCGGGGCGGACAACACCGGAACCCAGGGTGCCGCAGTAACCACGGAAATCCAGGTTAGGGCGGTTAACATACTGAACCGGAAAGCGCAGCTGATCGAAGTTCTGGTCATTGGCGATCTCAATCGTTTCCAGATACTGCATCAGAGGCGCTTCATTATACCAGGGCATATGTTCGCTCAGGTTAACAACGTTATCGCCTTTCAAAGCGGATAATGGTACGAAGTGGATATCTTTCAGATCCAGGTCCTGGGCGAACTTAAGGTAGTCCTGCTTAATCTCTTCATAGCGGGCTTCGCTGTAGTCCACCAGGTCCATCTTATTGATTGCGACGATGGTATGTTTGATGCCCAGCAGAGAGACGATGAAGCTGTGCCGCTTAGTCTGAACCTGCACACCATGGCGGGCATCGATCAGAATGATGGCCAGATCGCAGGTCGACGCACCGGTAGCCATGTTGCGGGTGTACTGCTCATGCCCAGGGGTGTCAGCGATGATAAACTTACGTTTGTCGGTCGAGAAGTAGCGGTAGGCCACATCGATAGTGATGCCCTGTTCGCGTTCGGCCTGTAAACCATCGACCAACAGTGCCAGATCCAGCTCTTCTCCGGCATTGCCGACTTTGGCATTATCTGAGTGCAGTGCTGCCAGTTGATCTTCATAGATCATTTTAGAATCGTGCAGCAGACGACCGATCAGGGTCGATTTACCATCATCTACGCTACCGCAGGTGAGAAAGCGCAGCAGCTCTTTGTTTTCATGTTGTGCCAGATAAGCTTCGATATCGCTGGCGATCAGATCGGACTGATGACTCATGATTGTATTCCGTATTCTTAAATTCTGTACAGTGCAGTCACTGATAGTCTGGAAAGACAGTAACCGCTACAACTGAATGAATGGGTTAGCGTCTGTGGCAACAGTGTCAGAAGTAACCTTCCATCTTCTTCTGCTCCATCGATCCCGCGCTGTCATTATCGATTACCCGGCCCTGACGCTCCGATGTGGTGGTCAGCAGCATCTCCTGAATGATCTCGGGCAGAGTCTGGGCTGATGATTCAACGGCTCCAGTCAGCGGGTAGCAGCCGAGGGTACGGAAACGCACCATCTTCATCTCAGGCACTTCACCCTCTTCCAGTGGCAGACGTTCGTCATCCACCATGATCTCAACGCCATCGCGGACCACTATTGGGCGTTCAGCGGCAAAGTAGAGCGGTACAATCGGGATGCTCTCCAAGTAGATATACTGCCAGATATCCAGCTCGGTCCAGTTGGAGAGAGGGAATACACGGATGCTTTCACCTTTATCGATGCGGGTGTTGAAGGTGTTCCACAGTTCTGGCCGCTGACTTTTCGGATCCCAGCGGTGGTTTTTGTCACGGAAGGAGAACACCCGCTCTTTGGCGCGGGACTTCTCCTCATCGCGGCGGGCACCACCAAAGGCAGCATCGAATTTGTATTTGTTCAGCGCCTGCTTCAGGCCCTGAGTTTTCATGATGTCAGTGTGCTTTTTCGAGCCATGGGTAAAGGGGCTGATGCCCATATCAACGCCTTCCTGGTTGACATGTACAATCAGATCCATACCGGCTTCTTCTGCCATCTTGTCACGAAAGCTGATCATCTCTTTGAATTTCCAGGTGGTGTCAACATGCATCAGCGGAAAAGGAGGCTTGCCCGGATAGAACGCTTTGCGGGCCAGATGCAACATTACGGCGGAATCTTTACCGACGGAGTAAAGCATGACCGGGTTTTCGAACTCCGATGCTACTTCGCGAATAATGTGAATGCTTTCTGCTTCCAGCTGACGCAGATGTGTCAGTCTGTGTTCCGGCAATTGGCTCATAGTGATTAACTCTTTCCACATAGCTGATAAATGTTATGACAGCGTGGCTTTGCCTCCGTCTTTCAGAGTCGGTTGGCATAAAACGCACGCTACCTAATTATTGGCGGCCATTATGGCAGATCTATCTTTAAAATCAAAAAGAATATGTTGGAATGTTTTAATAGCTTTTTGGAATATGTGAGATGGGTTTGGTCATATCTGTGCCGGGTGTCCGTTGAGAACTCTTCTTAGATCAAAAAAGAATTAACAAATTAATAATTATTATTTTGCGTTATAAGAGGTGGCCGCTATTATAGCTCATTCTGATTTTGCGGTGATCCGTCTGAAATATGATGGTTCTGTTTATTCGATGGCAGCTGAGAACGTTGATGGAAATAGCATACAGCTTTGCCGGCCTGGTGGTTGGTTTTATTGTCGGTCTGACCGGAATAGGGGGCGGTGCTCTGATGACACCTATTCTGATTGTGGGCTTTGGCATCCCTCCGGTCACGGCGGTGAGTACAGATCTGCTGTATGCGGCGATAACCAAGTTCGGTGGCAGCATCTCCTATGCCCGCAAGAAACTGGTTGAGTGGCGGGTGGTGTTTTTCCTGCTGGGTGGTAGTATCCCCGGTGCATTAATGACCCTGCACTATCTTGATGGGCTTGGTGGTCTGGAAAAAGTTGAGCACCTGATGAACATCACGCTGGGTGTGTCGTTGGTGCTGACCTCAGTGGCGGTGTTTTTTCGTGCCAGGATCCGTGCGTCGGTAGTGAAACTCGAAGGCACCCGGTTTGAAAAGCATGGGCGTCGCTACCGCCCCTATGTGACGCTGATGATGGGTGTCGTTCTCGGTGGCCTGGTGACACTTTCCTCCGTGGGGGCGGGTGCGCTGGGCACCGCGTTACTGATTTTGCTCTATCCGCGGATGAGTATGCAGACGCTGGTGGGAACCGATCTGGTGCATGCCGTGGTTCTGACCGGTATCGCCGGAGCGGGCCACTACACCATGGGGAATGTCGATCTCTGGTTGCTGCTCTGTCTGGTGATTGGTTCGCTGCCGGGGGTATTTCTGGGGAGTCACTTTGGCAGTAAATTGTCTCCCCGGGTGATCCAGCCAATTATGGGAACCCTGTTACTGGCGATCGGCATGCGTTTTGTACTGGCCGGTTGAGCCGTGGTTTGCAGACGTAATACTGAATTTCTGAATTTTAATTTTTAAAAGGGTGAGGGCCGGTTAGCCGGCGTTAATATACGATGTATCAATATAATGAACAGGATCAGAATCTGATCAATGCGCGGGTCGAGCAATATCGCGATCAGACCCGCCGTTTTCTGGCAGGTGAAATTCCCGATGAGGAGTTCCGTGGCCTGCGTCTGATGAATGGCCTTTACATTCAGCGTCAGGCTCCGATGCTGCGTATTGCCGTGCCGTATGGTCTGATGAACTCTGTTCAGGTGCGCAAGCTGGCTGATATCACCCGTAAATATGATAAAAACTACGCCCACTTTACCACCCGCACCAATGTTCAGCTGAACTGGCCGAAGCTGGAAGAGGTGCCTGATATTCTGGCAGAACTGGCGGAAGTGCAGATGCACGCGATTCAGACCAGTGGTAACTGTCTGCGAAATACCACTACGGACCATTTCGCCGGGGTTATTCCGGATGAGATAGAAGATCCACGGCCATGGTGTGAGATGATTCGGCAGTGGACCACCCTGCATCCTGAGTTTGCTTATCTGCCCCGTAAATTCAAAATTGCGGTGACCGGCGGTCCGGAAGATCGTGCAGCTTCCCGGGTGCATGATATCGGTTTGCATCTGGTGAAGAACGCTGCCGGAGAGACGGGTTTTGAAGTGCTGGTGGGTGGCGGCCTGGGTCGTACACCGGTCATCGGTAAAGTGATCCGTGAATTCCTGCCACAGCAGGATCTGCTGACCTATCTTGAAGCAATTTTGCGGGTCTATAACCTCAATGGTCGTCGTGATAACAAATACAAAGCGCGTGTCAAGATACTGGTTAATGCGCTGGGTATCGATGAGTTCAGAAAGCTGGTTGATGCAGAGTGGGAGATCATTCGTCGCACCGAGCTGGCTCTGACCGATGACTATATCGCTAAGATTAAGGGGTACTTTGAGCCCCATCCATATGCAGCTGATGCGGTAGATGGCCTCTCGGTGCTGGAAAATCAGCTGGAAGACAATGCTGATTTCCGTGCCTGGTATGAGCGTAACACCCGGGAGCATAAGGTTACTGGTTACCGTGCGGTTGTTATTTCGCTGAAGCCCCATCTTAAGCCACCAGGCGATATTACCGATGTGCAGCTGGATGCGGTGGCTGATCTTGCTGATACCTATAACTTTGGAGAGATCCGCAGTACACACGATCAGAACCTGGTGTTTGCTCATGTTGCTGCCGGTGATCTTTACACCCTGTGGCAGTCGCTACGTGATCTGAATCTGGCCCGTCCGAATATCGGTACCCTGACCGACATGATCGTGTGCCCGGGGTTTGATTTCTGCTCCCTGGCAAATGCCCATACACTGGGGGTCGCTGAGCAGATCAACGAAAAGTTTGATGATCTGGATTACCTCTACGATATCGGTGATATCAAACTGAACATGTCTGGCTGCATTAACGCCTGCGCCCACCACCATGTTGCCCATATCGGTATTCTGGGGGTTGATAAAGGTGGTGAAGATTTTTACCAGATCACTCTGGGCGGTTCATCCCGGGAAGATGCCACTCTGGGTAAGATCATTGGTAAAGCGGTGCCTCAGGCTGAAGTGGCCGATACGGTTGAGAAGATTCTGCAGGTGTATGTAGAAAACCGCTTTGAAGATGAACGTTTTATCGAGACCGTACGCCGCATCGGTCTTGATCCGTTTAAGGAGAGAGTTTATGCCACTGTTAATTAATCGTGCCGTTACCGAAGACAGTTGGTTGCTGGTTGACGAAGCTGATTTTTCCGCGCATCTCAATGAAGATATTGTTGTGCCCTATGAGCTGTTTGCTGAACATAGCGAAGCATTGTTGAGCGCTGAGGGTAAACTTGGTGTGCGTATCAACGGCGATCAGGATCTGAATCTGTTGCTTCAGAATCTTGATAAGCTCTCTCTGATAGCAATTGAGTTTCCGGCCTTTACTGATGGTCGGGGTTTTAGTTTTGCCCGAATCCTGCGTCGTTCAGGGTTTATCGGACAGTTGCGCGCTGAAGGTGATGTCACCCGTGACCGCCTGGAATATATGGAACGCTGTGGCTTTGATGCGTTTGCGATTCCTGCTGACCGTTACAGCGATGATATTACCAGCGCCTTTGGTGAGATCCCGGTCCACTATCAGGGCTGCGCTGATGATGAACGACCCATTTTTCGTCAGTAACTGATCAGGGACCATAGTGATGAGCGAACCAATAACCACTGAACTCGAAGCGAAGATAGCCCATACGATCTCTGTACTGCAGCAGGCCGCTGCGGAGTATGCAGAAGGAAAGGTTGTATTTGCCAACAGTCTGGGGGCGGAAGACGTAGTGATTACCGACCTGATCAGCAAACATACACCGCAGATCGGCATGTTTGTGCTGGATACTGGTCGTTTACCCGAAGAAACATTAAAGCTACTGACCGATGTTCAGGCTTTGTATCGCAATCTGACGGTTGAGGTGTACTACCCTGAGGCGGCGGATGTCGAGCAGTATGTGCGGAAAAATGGTGTCAATGCCTTCTATGAAAGTCAGGAGATGCGCAAGGGGTGCTGTTTTGTACGTAAGATTAAGCCCCTGAAACGGGCTTTGGCTGCACGGGATGCCTGGATTACCGGTCTGCGCCGGGAGCAGTCAGTTACCCGCGATGAGATTGGTTTTAAAGAGTTTGATGAGGGTAACGGCATCGATAAGTTCAATCCCCTGGCGGACTGGACTGAAAAAGAGGTGTGGGCCTATATCCACGCCCATAAAGTGCCCTACAATGAGCTGCATGATCAGCACTATCCCAGTATTGGTTGTGCCCCCTGTACCCGCGCCATTGCTGTCGGCGAGGATGTCAGGGCTGGGCGCTGGTGGTGGGAAAACCCGGAAACCCGGGAATGTGGTTTGCATCCGGCAACTCCCGCCGCAGACCAGGAGCAGGCCAAACCGGTCAATGTGATGGACTTCCTGCCAAAATAGATCTCTCACTGAGATAACCCAAGAGCCCGCTACCAGCGGGCTCTTTTCTGCTATCTTTTCAACAGAGCGTCTTTAAAATAGGGGCTATGTTGAACGCTGCTTTTTCACCGGTTAACCCAGCCGCTTTTCAGAGGATGACACATTGGATTACCTGCCATTATTTTTTAAGCTGAATGATCGGACGGCCCTGCTGGTCGGCGGCGGACAGGTTGCCCTGCGTAAAGCAACCTTGCTGACCCGTGCGGGTGCGCGGGTTATTGTGGTGGCGCATCAGGTGGAACCTGAACTTGTCGAGCTGATCGAGCTGCACAACGGGCAGGTGATTATTGGCGAATACCATCCCGCCCTGCTGGATGAGGCTTATCTGGTGATTGCTGCCACCGATGATGATCAGCTCAACGAAAGGGTTCATTTAGATGCGGTTGCGCGCCATATTCCTGTGAATGTTGTTGATAATCAGCCTCTGTGCACCTTCATTTTTCCGGCTATTGTTGACCGTTCCCCGATCGTGATCGGTATCTCCTCCGGGGGGGAGTCGCCGGTGCTGGCCCGGTTACTCCGGGCTAAACTGGAAACCTGGATTCCACAGGGCTACAGTCGGCTGGGGAGGCTGGTGGGACAGTTCCGGCAACAGGTTAAAGCGACGTTTAGCAGTGTAGAACGCCGCCGTATTTTCTGGGAGAAGGTGTTGCAGGGGCAGATTGCTGAGAAAGTATTTGCCGGGCGGGATCGTGAAGCCCGTGCACTGTTGGAAACTGCGCTGGAGACCGCCGATCCTGAGCATCAGGTGGGAGAGGTCTATCTGGTGGGGGGCGGTCCCGGTGATCCGGAACTACTGACTTTCAAGGCGCTCAGGCTGATGCAGCAAGCAGATGTCGTGCTCTATGATCAGTTGGTTTCACCTGCCATTGTTGATCTGTGTCGCCGCGATGCAGATCGTATCTTTGTTGGAAAACGCCGTGATAATCATACTCTGCCGCAGGCCGGTATTAATGAACTGCTGGTAAAACATGCGCTTCAGGGACGCAGGGTGTTGCGGCTTAAGGGCGGTGATCCATTCATCTTCGGCCGGGGAGGGGAGGAGCTGGAAACGTTGAAACAGCATAATATCCCCTTTCAGGTGGTGCCCGGTATTACCGCTGCCAGTGCCTGTTCAACCTATGCGGGTATTCCACTGACTCACCGCAATTACGCTCAGTCAGTTAAGCTGGTGACCGGACAGCTGAAAAACCGCACTTCAGATCTTAATTTCGATGAGCTGGTTCATCCAAATCAAACCATCGTTTTCTATATGGGGTTACATACCCTGAGCGCACTGTGTGAACAACTCATTTCCCACGGCAAATCTGCAGAGACACCCGCCGCGATAGTCTCAAATGGTACCCGGGCTGATCAGCAGGTGCTGACCGGTACATTAGAGAGCCTGCCTGAACTCCAGAACCAGGCTCAGCTACCGGCTCCCGCACTGATTATAGTCGGTGAAGTGGTGCAGTTGCATGAAAATCTGGCCTGGTTTGGCGAAGAGGTTCTGCATAATCATGGTTTGATTTTGCCGGATGCTCACTAATGGCGGGTTGGCCGATCCGATAGTGTGAAGTCCGGTCGGTGTCAGACTGTAATTTCTGACTGAGTGGCCGATAACCTGAGTGTATAATTAACAACAAATATAATAACTTATACTGTGAGCCTGTGGCGGGTGAGCGTATCAGTACCTGCTATTGACGAACCCGAAGGTGATAACGATGGATGAGGATCGTAAACGGATATTTACACTCGATTTTGTAAAAGACCGAATTGATAATCTGCCTCTGATACCCTTTGTGGTTGAGCAACTGAGTACGCTGAGTCATGATGCTATCGATTTCTATTCCAAGGTGGCAGAGCTTGCCGAACAGGATCCGCCACTGGCGGCAAAGGTGCTTTCTGCTGCGCACAGGGTTCCCTGTGGTCCTTTGAAGCCGGTTTATAATATTGAGAAAGCGCTCGAGCGGATGGGGGTTTTCAATACACTGGCGCTGATGCAGGAGTTGACGGCAGTACCGGTATTTGAACCGACCAGCCCTGGACATAAAATTGGTTGGCGGCACTCCCTTGAGACGGCCCGGTTCAGCCGCTTTCTGGCACAGAATACCCCGGGCTTCAATGTTAGTAGCGATCTGGCCTATATGGCAGGTTTACTCCATGATATAGGCCGCTTTGTGCTGCTGCAGATCGCCGTTAAAGCGGTTGAAGTGGTGGATACAAAGGGTTGGAACTCTCCGGAAGAGCTTTCCGATGTAGAGCAGCAAACTTATGGATTTACCCATGCCGAAGTGGGTTATCTGGCCGCGCAGCACTGGAACCTTCCCCGCACCCTCACCAGTATGTTACGGCTGCATCATGATTATGATCTGTGGCGCTATGATTCCGTCTCGGTGCCCTTTAAGCAACTGTTGACGATTGTTCAGTTTGCTGATTTTCTCAGTGTTTTTTTGATAAAAAATCCGGAATGGCCGGCCTGGTCCTCCACTCAGCTAAAAGGGGCTATCTGCGGATTCTGTATACATAAAAACTGGCCAGAGGTCGACTTCCCTGTCGATAAACTGGTGGCGCAGCTGCCGGCAATCTCTGAACAGTGTCAGGCGGTGCTGCTCAAAGCAGGCACCGCCTGAGAGTGTATCCTTATTAAGACTTTTTCCTATTTTTGCGGCGAAGTGAATGGTTTAAGCTAGTCTTTATATACTGTTAACTCATTTCGATTGTTACGCTTGTCAGTTGTCAATCACTCCTCAATCGCTTCTGGTGAGCATGGTTGAGTGAGTCATTGTTGTTACTCCTGGAGAACGAAACGCTTTACAGCCAGTCTCAGTAGAAGGGGGGAGCAAATGAACAAGAATAGCGCCCAGTATCAAAAGTTAATCAATCTTGATTTTGTTAATGATGAGATTGAATACCTGCCAATAGCCCCTTCGGTTATTGATGAACTGAAGCAGTTGAGTTGTGACTCAGTTGATTTTTATATCAAAGTTGCGGCGTTAGCAGAGCAATACCCGCCCCTGGCTGCCAGGGTGCTTTCATACGCGCACGCCATGCCACAGGGTCAGGATAAGCCGGTCTATAATCTTGAGCACGCACTGGAGCGGATTGGTGTTTTCAAAACCCTGGAGCTGATGAAAACGCTTGTTAAAATTCCGTTTCTTGAGGTCACCCGACCTGGAATTACGATGTGTTGGCGTCACTCAGTCGAAACCGCCCGGATGTGCCAGTTTCTGGCTGAACATACCACTGATTTTAACGTTAATCCTGAACTGGCTTACATCAGCGGCTTAATTCATGATTTAGGCCGGTTCATTATGTTACAGATAGCTGCGGATACGGTTGAATTAATTGATCAGACGGGGTGGGACTCACCTGATGAGCTGAATGACCTGGAAGATCAGCAATTTGGCTTCAACCATACTGAGCTGGGCTGTCTTGTCGCCCGGCAATGGCGCTTGCCGGATTCGCTTACCAAGACATTGTTATTGCACCATCAAAGTGACTTCTGGCAGTGTGATGAGCTTTCCTTACCTGTCAGGCAACTGCTGACGCTACTGCAGTTTGCCGATTTTCTCAGTGTCATGACGCTCAAAAATCCAGAGTGGCAAGCCTGGTCCCACACTCTGCTCAGGGGGAATATTTCAGAACATTGTATTAAGAGTGACTGGCCTGAAATCGATTTTCCCATCGACAAACTGGCGGCTGAGCTCCCCAGAATTACCGAACAGTGTGAAGCGGTGTTGTCCATGCCCGAGCTGACAGAATCCCTGACAGAGTAGTGATAGCCCCGATAGATAATATCCACCGCCAGTGTTAACGGGGTATAGAGGGTAACGGGTATCCACAGAACCCGGCGCTTTAAATTGCTGCTGCAGAATCCCGGGGGCATGGCCGGGCATTGATGACTTTCAGAGTCCGCCAGTAGATGAGATCAGGTATGTATTCAGTCGAACTGGCCTCTGCTATATCGTTGCAACGCTGAGGTGATATTCTTTATCCTTGAAGGGTTGCAAAAGTCAGGAACTTTACGGCTTTGCACGCTATGGAAGCCGATACCGTTCAGTTCGTGAGTGATCGCTTTCTCGCCAAACCGATGCATCAGTCGCTGGATCATATCCTGTTTGTTATAGCGGATATTACAGGTGACGGCCGCACCGAGGCGGGACCAGACGGTTTGCAACTGCTCATCGTAACCCAGAGCATCGCTGCCGGTGAATCCATGCTGATAATGATAGAGGTATACGATGGGATCAATATTCCACTGGGTCATCCCGCCGCTACCGGAATATTCCTCGTGTGCCGGTTTAACCGGGTTGGAGCATCCTGCCAGAAGCATGGCTGATACTACAATAGTACCGAAAGTTGTGTGGCTCATCAGGGGTCCGGAGTTCAGTTTTATTGGATAATTTATCAGGTTTTTTCACAGTGTATCGGCCAGCACCCCGGAGGGGAACTCAGTTTCTTTTACCTGATTGTGGTCGCGTCACTACTAATAACCTGTTTCAACCTGTTCAGATCGGCATACAGCCGGTTCAGGGTGATCAGAATCAGATAAATTGCTGACAGTGGTTCACTGTTTTTATGATAGCTGTTGTTATTACCTGTTCTGGGCAGTAAGCCCTCTTTTTAAGCAGAGTATTGCTTTTGTTATGGGTACAACTTCTTTATATTAGAACGCACTTTTTAGCGCCGGTAGCGGTTCATTTTAGCACAAGGAAACACCATGCCCAGTTTTACAGTCAATGACCGGGAATTGCATTATCTCGATCAGGGAAGCGGATTTCCTCTGCTTCTGGGGCACAGTTTTCTTTGGGATAGCCGAGTCTGGGCCCGTCAGTTGCAATCGCTGTCAGAACATTTCCGCTGTATAGTGCCGGATCTCTGGTCCCATGGTCAATCACAGGTGGTGAGTGAAAGCGGCCTCAGTATCGAAAGCCTCGCTGAAGACCACCATCAACTGATGCAGCATCTTAATATCGATCGTTATAGTGTGTTGGGGATGTCGACCGCCGGGCTCTGGGGAGCGAAGCTGGCGATGAAATACCCGGATGCAGTTGCCAGTCTGGTGCTGATTGGATCGAGTCTGAGCGATGAAACGGTTACTAAAAAGCAGCAGTATCTGCAGCTGATTGATACGGTTGAGACGCAGGTGGAGCTCACACCTGAACTGCTGGATAGCATTGTGCAGATCTATTTCAGTGAAGAGGCTCAGGTGCTTTACCCTGCGGTGGTGGAAACGTTTCGCTTTGATCTGATGTTTCTTGAACCTGAACAGATTCGTGGTTTAGTCAGTCTGGGACGGGTTCTGTTTCAGCGTCAGTCGATGCTTGAAGACGTTGCAGCGATAGGCTGTCCGACATTGATCATTACGGGTGAAAATGATTCCGCCTATCCGGTATCTGATGCTCAGGCTCAGCATGATCTTATACCGGGCAGTCAACTGGCCCTGATTGAAAATGCCGGTCATATGCCGACGCTGGAGCAGCCCGATCAGGTTAATCTGATCTTGCTGAATTTTCTCGCCTCAATGGACGGGGTTGATCTGGATATGAGTAAGCTGGATTATCTCTGATGTCAGCCCCATCCTCCTGTTGGTATGTGTATATTCTGCGTTGTGCCGATGGTTCACTTTATACCGGCGTGACAACCGACACCGACCGCCGGATTAAGGAGCATAACCTGAGTGACCGCTTGGGGGCCAGGTATACCCGGGCCCGTCGTCCGGTCAGTCTGGCCTACAGGGAACCCTGCGAAAACCGTTCAGTAGCGTGCAAAAGGGAAGCACAGATCAAAGCGCTGTCCCGTTCTGCCAAGCTTAAACTGCTCCAGTCTGCGGTTGGTCAGTAGGCCGCCTGCAGCATCGGGTTTACTTAACGGATCACCAGAAACAGCGATACATTATCCCTGATGATTTTCAGCAGGACTGATGAGCGGTCATGACTCAGCGCCCGACGCAGGGTTTCAATATCGTGCAGTGCGATCCGGTTAGCACTGACTAAAATATCGTCCGGACGAAGACCATTGTAGGCTGCGGGGGAGTTGGGCTTCACTGCGGATACCACGACACCGCCTTCGGGATTGTTTTCAAACTGGGCGCCTTCCAGCAGCGGATGGAGACTTTTTCCGCTGTAGGACAGGTCTTCCCGGGCGACCACTTTGACGCCGATCTTCAGTGTTTTGTTCTGCCGCAGAATGTCCAGCCTGAGCATATCCCCGATTGCGGACATCGATATCTGGCTGCGGAAATGGGCAGATGACCCGGTTTTGGTGCCGTTGATCCGGGTTATGATGTCCCCCGGTTCGACACCGGCAGCAGCGGCAGGTGAGTGCTCATCTACCTGAGTGATCAGGACCCCCTGTTGACCATTTTTGAGATTAAACGCTTCCGATAGTTGCGGTGTAATATCCTGAACGGCAAGACCAATATCGCCGCGCTTTACCTCGCCATAGGCGAGTAACTGTCGCATACTGGCGTTGACCATATTGGCCGGAATTGCGAAGCCGATGCCGACATTGCCTCCTGCGGGAGCGATAATGGCGGTATTGATCCCCACCAGCTCTCCCCTCAGGTTGACCAGCGCTCCGCCAGAGTTGCCCGGATTGATTGATGCGTCGGTCTGAATAAAGTTTTCATACCCTTCGATACCCAGGCCGCTGCGACCAATGGCACTGACAATGCCGGTTGTGACGGTCTGTCCCAGCCCGAAAGGGTTGCCGATAGCGACTACGAAATCGCCGACCCGTACCGCAGATGAATCGGCAATACTCACCTCTGAGAGGTGTTCTGCCTCAATTCTCAACATGGCGATATCCAGTTCCGGGTCGGTACCGATGACCTCAGCGGCAAAACTTCGGCCATCAATCAGACTCACCTGCACCTCATCCGCACCTTTGATTACATGGTAATTGGTGATCACAACGCCTTCACTGGCATTGACGATGACTCCGGAACCGGCACTTTGTTGCTGCCTTTCCGGCTGCTGATACTGTTTAAACTGAGCATCCGGGAAATTAAAAAAACGGCGGAAAAAGGGATCGTTCAGTAGTGGATTGTAACGGTTCACCTGGGTGGAGTAGGTGGCGATATTGACAACTGCCGGATTGATCTTTTCCAGCATCGGCGCAAGGGATGGCAGCGGACCCTGGTCAGGCAGGCTTACCGGCAGGCCGGCTGATGCAGTCTGGCTGCAGATCAGGCAGCTTAGTAACAGGATGATCGCAGTTAACTGATTTGCCATGGAGAATATCCGTTGGTTGTGATCATGAATGGCTCAGCTTTCCGGTAGAAAGCTGAGCCGGGTTATCTGTCAGTGTGCCTGGTCTATCGTTTCAGGCTGATGATTCAGCGATTGCGGCGGAGCATCACTGGTATCACTGATCGGTATCTCTTTTGGCTTCATCGCCTCGGGAATCTCCTTAACCAGAGAGATTTTCAACAGACCATTTTCCATTTCTGCGCCGCTCACCTCAATATGCTCGGCAAGGTCAAATTTTCGCTCGAAGGTGCGGTGTGCTATCCCCTGGTAGAGATATTTTCGGTTCTCGTCTTCGGGTTTTGATCCTTTAATGATCAACAGATCACGATCAACTGTGATATCAATATCTGATTTTTCAAAGCCCGCTACCGCCAGCGAGATAACGTATCTGTTCTCGTCAAGCGCCTCAATATTGTATGGCGGATAGCCGGATGACACGGTGTTGCTGCTCAGAGCGCTATCCAGAAGTGAGGCGAGCCGGTCAAAGCCGATGCTGTTGCGATAGAGAGGAGTAAGATCAATTGTGTTCATAAGATATCCTCCGTCAGAAGCGATATAAAATAAATCAACATAGTGTCCGGACGGCCCTCCATGAGAAGCGACCCTCCGGTATTGTTTAAAATTGGGATCAGCAGGAAAATTTTCAAGTCTTTTTAAGCGGATGACCGCGAAAACCTGCTGCTTGCTTTTCGCCCTGCGTCTGCACCGCTATAATACGCCGACTCAATACTCTCAGCGTTTAGGATTCCCGCTCTATGACAACCCTGACCATCCGTACCCCCGATGACTGGCACCTGCATTTCCGTGATGGCGATATGCTGGCGGAAACCGTTCCGGCCACAGCCCGCTGTTTTCAGCGCGCCATTGTGATGCCAAACCTGGTGCCGCCGGTGGTGAATGCACAGATGGCGCAGGCCTACAGGACCCGCATCGAAGCAGCCCGTCCATCAGGTTCAACATTTGAACCGCTGATGACCCTGTATCTGACTAACGCGACCTCCGGTGAGGATATTATTCAGGCGAAAGCAGCGGGAGTAGTTGCTGCCAAGCTCTATCCGGCGGGCGCGACGACCAACTCGGCAGCAGCGGTGACCGATCTGGAGGCTATGTATCCGGTGTTTGAGGTGATGGCTGAGCAGGGGATGCCCCTGTTGGTGCATGGTGAGGTCACCGATCACCATATTGATATTTTTGATCGGGAAAAAGAGTTTATTGATCAGAAGATGAGTAAAATCGTGGCGCGTTTCCCGCAGTTGAAAGTGGTTTTTGAGCATATTACCACTGCTGATGCGGCGCACTTTGTGCTAGACGCGTCTGACAATGTCGCAGCCACCATTACCCCGCAACATCTGTTGTTAAACCGTAATGACCTGCTGGTGGGAGGGGTGCGTCCCCATAATTTCTGCCTGCCGGTACTGAAACGCAATACCCATCAGGCGGTTCTGCGGCAAATGGTGCAGTCAGGTTCACCCAAATTCTTCCTCGGAACGGATTCTGCACCCCACGCCAAAGAGGCGAAAGAGAACGCCTGTGGCTGTGCCGGGTGTTACAGTGCCTGGAGTGCTATTGAACTCTATGCTCATGTGTTTGAAGAGCTGGGAGTACTGGAGAAGCTGGAAGGGTTTGCCAGTAACTTTGGTGCCGATTTCTACGGCTTGCCGCGCAATGAGGGTACCATCACCCTGATACGTGAAGAGTGGACTCTGCCGGAAGAGATTACCCTGCCGGATGGTCGCCCAATCGTGCCATTCTTTGCCGGCCAGAAGGTCCGTTGGAAGTTGCAGGCATAAGCAAGCAGTCGAGGCCCGGAGCTATCCGGGCTTTTTTATATCATCCCGGCAGTGTCATAATTAACGCTATGAAACGAAACATATTGATTATCTATGCGGGCGGCACTATCGGAATGCAGGCCTCTGAAAAGGGTTATGTACCGGTGGCCGGCTTTGAACAGCGCTTGCGGGCACAGCTGCGCCGCACCACCGGCGCATCTGAGTTACCGGCGTTTGAGGTGCTGGAGTTGGAACAGCTGATCGACAGCGCCAACCTGCAACCGCACCACTGGACCGAGCTTGGCGGTATCATTACCGCGCACTGGCAGCAGTACGATGGTTTTTTATTGCTGCACGGCACAGATACCATGGCATATACCGCATCGATGTTGTCGTTTATGTTGCAGGGCATGGACAAGCCGGTGATCGTCACCGGGTCGCAGATTCCCCTGGCACAGTTGCGTAACGATGCGCTGGATAATCTGCTGTCATCGCTGATGTTTGCCGCAGGCGATGCTATTCCAGAGGTTTGTATCTGCTTTAATGGACGCCTGCTGCGAGGCAATCGCGCCAGCAAGCTGAAAAGCAGCGCGTTAGATGCCTTTGACTCGCCAAACTTCGGCTGGCTGGGACAGGCGGGCATCGATATCGAACTGCATACCGAGCTGCTGCTACAGAGCGGCACGGCTGATTTTAAAATTCCCGACTTTAATCCGGACGCGGTGGTGATATTGCCGGTCTATCCGGGTATCTCCGCACGTATAGCCCGGGATCTGCTGAGCAACCCGGCGGTTAAAGGTGTCGTTCTGCACACTTACGGAGCGGGTAATCCACCAGATGCCAACGGCGAGTTGATGGCCGAGTTAGACAATGCCGTCCGGCGAGGCGTCACCATCGTCAATATTACTCAGTGCCTGCAGGGCCAGGTCAGTCAGGGCGCTTATGCGACCGGGGCAACACTGAACCGGATCGGTGTCATTCCCGGCAGGGATCTGACCCTGGAAGCTGCTTTTACCAAACTGCACTTTCTGCTGGCCACTCAGCCTGCAGATCGGGTTAAAGGGTTGATGATTCAGAGCCTCTGTGGCGAGATGGCGCAGTAGGTTCACAGTTTTCCCAGGCCCTTTAATACTCACTCAGTACACTGATTTTATGCTGATGGGGTAGTGATACCGCTCTGGTTTATCCATATCGGTAGTGGTCTGGCTCTCTTCCGGAGTATATCGCTCCAGCAAAACATCTGTTTAGTTTTTCGTCACATCTGATGGCATTGCCCCTGTGCTTGGCTACACTCAAAGGGGTTGCCATGGGCTATCTCCATCCGCTTTCTGCTCCTTATCCATGGCGTGCCGCTCTTTTGTGACATGTGAGAAGCCGCTGAATTAAGGCTGGCGTCAGGACAGGTGAGATCCGACAGAGTACTCCCATGAATATCAGTACCTGGATCTGTCCGGTTGATTAACGAGCGGCCCGGGTTCGTGCATACCTGTGTCCTCACAACCCATGAATGGATATGCCCGGCATTGTGGCGTATCTGAGTATTACAGGAGGTATTGAAGATGATGAGAGTGAATGCTGATAACCGGCTGATGCTGGGTTGCGTACTGCTGATCCTGTTGCTGACAGGGTGTGCTGCACAGTTAGCCCCAAAATATGACTCTGCTCTGTTTAAAGGTGTTACCCAGACCAATGTCAACATTATGGAGCTGTTTGCCGCGGTTGCCGAGGGCACAAACAGCGCAGATTGCGATAAGCGTGCAAAGACGTTTAACCGCATCATTGGTTCCGTCGATGCTCTGGCTATTCAGGCCAGTGCACGCCCTGTGCCGGACAGCTCGGTTGCTGAAAAAGTCAACGCGTTTCTTGAGTCTAAAGGCGTTGCTGCCATGAGTGGTGGGAAAGCCCCCAGCTCATACTCTCTTGAGCATGTCTCCAGGGTGTTGACGAAGATGAAGCAGGTTGATTGCGCTTCGGGGCTGAAGCCCGGGGCAGTGGCAGCATTCAAAAATGATGTGGTGGTGTCAATGGATCAGGTCATTACCTATGAATCCTTTCTTGAAAGATAGGGGAGATGATAATGTCTATAAATACTGATCAACTGGTTGAAGATATGAAGAGTGCCGCCTCACAGGTGATTAATCAGGATGTGACGGTGTTGCGCGGGTTTTCTGAACGACAGCTAAAAGCACTGGCCAAACAGGCTCAGTTAATTGCCGCTGGCGTTATTTCCGGAGATATTGATGCCGACCTGCAGGATTTCTTTCTCGATTCCCTCGAGGATATGGCACTCAATTTTGCTAAAACCCTGCGCGGGTTACTGATGGTGACCATCGAGAAAGTCTGGAATGCGGTTGTCGGTGTTTTATGGAATGCGATCGGTTCAGCAACCGGCCTGGACCTGTCGACACCCCCGGGTTGAGGCGATATCGCTGATTAGTCTGTGGTGAGATCGTTGGCCGGGCTGTTTCCAATCGCGTAACTGGCTTTACCGCTGTTTTTGACACGGTACATGGCCTTATCGGCAACTTTGATAAGTTGTTCCAGAGTCTTGCCATGTTCGGGAAAGAGGGCGATACCAATACTGGCACTGACGCGCACCTGAGTGGGGATGGCTGCAGAGTCTTTCAGGCTGATCTTCCCTTCCAGGCGATGGATAATCTTTTCTGCTACCGTCGTGACACTGTTTTCATCGTGTATATCATCCACCAGAATGATAAATTCATCGCCGCCGATACGGGCGATCTGATCGGCATCCCGTAATACTCCGGATAATCGCTGGGCTATCTCCCGCAACACCTGGTCGCCGGTATCGTGGCCCCAGCTATCATTGATGGCTTTAAAACCATCGAGATCGATAAACATCACTGCCAGCTGTTGTCTGCTTCGTTCCGCTCTGGCCAGATAGTTGGGCGCATGCTGCATCAGAAAATTAAGCGAGGGCAGGCCGCTCACCGCATCGTAATGGGCCATTTTTCGAAGCTCTTCCTGGGCTTCATGGGCTTCATTGAGCGCTTCATACAGTGGTGTCACATCATATTCCGCCATCAGAATCAAAAAATCGCCGCTCAGGGGGTGACGGGTAATACGAATATCGAGAGTGTGCTGACGTAAGCCTGCACTGGTATGCATCAGATGGGTCCAGCGTCCCCCTTTTTCACTGATCGCTTGCTGCAGCAGGGATTCACCCTCTGCAGGGGTGGCGAAACGGGCACTGAAGGCTGACCGCTGGTCAGATATCTGTTTAGGATCGATGTGGTTATAGGCTTCCGTGGCGGCTGGGTTTTCGATCACGATCTCCCCCTCAAAGGTGAAACTGGTGACCATCACGGTGGTATAGCGCATCGCCTCAACCAGCAGCAGGTTTTCCGGTGTTTCTCCCAGATTAACCTCTTCGTTGATATAGGCAATAATCGCCCGGTGACGCTCAGGACCGACCAGCACGGCGCGGTGTTTCATATAAAGTGTTTTGGGTTTGCCGTCAGGATAGGTGGTCCAGGGGTCAATCGTCAGGCCATTTTTGGCTGCCAGCTCAAAGGTCTGAACGGTCCGGTCCCGGGCGCCCTGGGTGTCACCGGACAGATCCTTGTTGATCAGTTCATCCAGTTGACTGAGTCCCCAGAATTTCAGGGCGGGCTGGTTGCCCCACCACCATCCGTGCTTATCCAGATCAAAGATCCAGACGACATCGGGTATCAGCTCATAAAGCTCCAGTTCGTCATGGCTTTTTATATGGATAAGGTGCTTGTAATCGTCTTTCATCAGTTGTTTCGGTCTGCCTCTCTGAAACGCTTGGGTTAGCAAATGCCTGAGTAATAAAACTGGAGGGAACGCCCGATAAGTGTTGAGCCTAAACAGGCGAACGTTAAGCGCTTTACCAAGTCTGATTATGGCACTGTTCAGTTGATTGCGTAGGGTGGGCTGATGATTTTTATACCCGAAATAGTAACTGTTGTTACCATGGTTCAGCGCTAATCAGGGAATAAGAGAGGTTGAGAACGGACTTCGTCAGCGGCGTAAAATCGAGTACACTAGGCTGCAATTTTACAGCGGATATTGATTCATGCGAACAGCAATTCCTTCAGCTATTGTTTCATCAGCACTCATCGAGGCAGGCCGCTGGATCGACGCTCAGGGCTGGTGTCCTGCGACCGGTGGTAATTTCTCTGCGAGGCTATCTGATGATCAGGCGCTGGTGACCGCGTCAGGACGGCATAAAGGGCGGTTGACGGATGAAGATCTGCTCACGGTGGATCTCGATGGTCAGCCGCTTGAAAGCAAACTTAAGCCCTCGGCAGAAACGCTGCTGCATACCCGGTTGTATCAGCTCAATTCCGCCATCGGCGCGGTGCTGCATACCCACTCGGTCGCCTCTACGGTGCTGTCACGATTAGAGAGAGACGACTGGCTTACTCTTTGTGGTTATGAGATGCAAAAATCACTGTCCGGAAATCAGAGCCATGAAGCGACGATACAGCTGGCGGTGTTTGATAATACCCAGGATATGCAGGCGCTGGCAGAGCAGTTAGCCCTGCGCTGGCAGCAAGCGCCACTGAACTGGGGATTTCTGGTACGGGGTCATGGCCTTTATGCCTGGGGACACGATGTGAATGAGGCCCGACGTCACCTGGAGGGACTGGAGTTCCTGTTTGCCTGTGAGCTGGAGATGCGCCGCCTGCGTCCCTAAAAAAGTGCTGAATCAAGAGTGTATAAAGGGTAACTCATGACGATTAAAGCGATTCTGACCGATATTGAAGGCACCACAACTGATATCAATTTTGTTCATAAGGTGCTGTTTCCCTATGCCTATGATCATCTGGCAGGTTATCTTCGTGGCCATGAACAGGATGAGATTGTACAGTCAGTCCTGGAGGATGCCCGGGCGGAACTGGGCCAGCCAGAGGCAGATCTGGAAACACTGATCCGCGCATTTCTTGGCTGGATAGAGCAGGATAAAAAAGTAACTGCGTTGAAAACCCTGCAGGGACTGATCTGGGTCGCCGGCTATGAACAGCAGGATTTTACCGGCCACCTGTATGATGATGCTTATGAGTATCTGCAAAAGTGGCAGCAGCAGGGGCTGAAGCTGTATGTCTTTTCATCGGGTTCGGTTAAAGCGCAGAAGCTGTTATTCGGTTACAGTGATTTTGGTGATCTGACGCCGTTGTTCGGTGGTTACTATGATACAACCACCGGTCATAAGCGCGAAGCGACCGCCTATCGGGCAATCGCCGCCGATATCGGTTTGCCTGCGGCTGAGATTCTTTTTCTGTCTGATATCAAAGAAGAGCTGGATGCGGCGCGCGAAGCGGGAATGGCAACAACGCTGTTAGCCCGGGATCAGCTTCCGGCACAGAGCGATCATACGGTGGTTCAGACTTTTCAGCAGATAACGCTGACGAATATTTAACTGAGGACTAAGCAGTGAGTGAATTAACAATATACTCTGATGATAATGCCCAACCAGTATACTCCAGCACGGATGGTGCAGAGATCGGTACTAAACTGGCTGACATCGGTGTCCGTTTTGAGCGCTGGGAAGCGGGGCAGGCGATCGATGCCAACAGTAGTGCTGCGGATATCCTCGCGGCTTACGATGCTGAAATTCAGCGTCTGAAAGATGAACAGGGTTATATCACTGTTGATACCATCAGTCTGGCCAGCGACAACCCGGCTAAGGATGAACTGCGGCAGAAGTTTCTCAGCGAACATACCCACAGCGAAGATGAAGTGCGTTTCTTTGTCCGTGGGGAGGGGATGTTCTACCTCCATGTTGCCGAAAAAGTGTATAAGGTTCTCTGCTGCAAAGATGACCTGATCTCCGTACCCGCCAATACCACCCACTGGTTTGATATGGGGCCGCAACCGGACTTTACCGCGATCCGCCTGTTCAATAACCCTGAAGGTTGGGTAGCCAACTATACCGGTAGTACCATTGCTGATCAGTTTCCTAAGTTTGAGGCCTGAGGCGTCAGTTGGACTATCAGCCTCTCTGAATTTCACATCTCGGTGCTTTATCCTGAGACGAAGTGCCTGATTTCAGGCTCTTCTCTCACAGCGTCTTCAATACCCCAGCGGCGATCTGTTCCTGGCTGTAAACCCCGGTATCTAGAATCCAGCCGGTGACCAGCGCTGCGGGGGTAACATCGAAGGCTGGGTTATAGACCGGGGTATTATCCGGGGCCCAGTTCACCTCGCCAAAACTGCCACTGACACCCTGTACTTCAGCCGGGCTGCGTTGTTCTATGGGAATCGCTTTACCATCGGGGCATTCGGGATCAACGGTGGTGTAGGGGGCAACCACATAGAACGGTACCTTATGGTGGTGGGCGATCACTGCCAGTGAGTAGGTGCCTACTTTGTTGGCAAAATCACCGTTAGCAGCGATCCGGTCAGATCCGACCAGCACCACATCGACTTTACCCTGGGCCATCAGCGTGGCTGCCATATTATCGCAAATCAGGGTGTGGGGAACGCCCAGGCGGGCCATCTCCCAGGCGGTCAGGCGCCCCCCCTGCAGCAGGGGACGGGTTTCATCCACCCAGACATGCAGCTGCTTGCCTTGTTGTTTCACCTCACCGATAACGCCGATAGCGGTGCCCACGCCAGCCGTGGCCAGGCTTCCGGTGTTACAATGGGTGAGAATATTGGCGCCGTCGAAAATCAGCTCTGCCCCAAAGCCTGCCATGCGGTTGCACAGATCAACGTCCTCTTCGAAGAGCTGCTCGGCACACCGGCTTAAGCCAGCCGGGCCTTCGTTTTCAAGTGTCGCCAGCATCCGGTCGATGCAGTTCATCAGGTTAACCGCAGTCGGTCGTGCTGCCCGCAGCCGCTCAGCCTGAGTATGCAGCTCATCTGCAGTCAGCCCCTGTTCTGACAAGTACGCCAGTAGCAGACTGGCACCAATGCCAATCAGTGGAGCACCACGAATCTGCAACTTTTTAATCATCGCAATCATGGCATCGCTGCTATCACAGGGAAGCCACTGCTCTTGGTGAGGTAACTGGTGCTGATCCAGCACGTAAAGAGCTCCGTGTTGATATTTGATACTGGTTGCGAGCAGGTCTTTCATGGAAGCTCCATCAGGAAGGTTTTCAGGCCGCCTAAGTTATCAGGAACCGAGGGCTCAGAAAAGGGGTAGGCAGAGCAGAGCAGATTTGCCACAATGCAGTCAATCCCAGCAGAGATGTGCTTTTGATACGTTCTCCCAGGACGCTCTTTTCTCGCTTTCTTTAATCGCTTTGGAATTGATAATAACAATGAGCTTCAGAAAATTTTCCTCAGATACCGATGTGATCGCTTTTGCCCGTCAACACAGCGATCTGTTTACCTCCGAAGAGTCTTTACAGGTGGAAGAGATCGGTGATGGCAATATTAATTTTGTCTACCGGGTGACCGGTGCAGCCAACAGTCTGATTATCAAACAGGCGCTGCCCTATATCCGTATTATTGGTGAGGGCTGGCCTCTGTCTCAGGACCGGGTACGGATCGAGGCGGAAGCGTTGCAGCTGGAGGCGAACCACTGTCCTGACTTAGTGCCGCAGGTATATCACTATGATGCTGAGCAGTGTGCCATTGTGATGGAGGATATCAGCGCTTTTGAAAATCTGCGTATAGCCATGGTAGAGCGAAAACAGTTGCCCTTGCTGGCGGAGCATCTGGGACGTTTTCTGGCGGATACCCTGTTTTATACCTCAGATCTTTATCTGGATACCTATGAGAAAAAATCTCTGGTACAGCGGTTTATTAACCCGGATCTGTGCAAAATTTCGGAAGAGTTATTCTTCTGGGATCCGTATTGTGATCATGAGCGTAACAGCATCAATGCCTCTCTCCGAACTGATGCGGAAAAACTGTGGCAGGATAGTGCATTAAAACTGGAAGTGGCCCGTCTGAAGATCAAGTTTCTTAATCAGGCTGAAGCGCTGTTGCACGGTGATCTGCACGCCGGATCGGTCTTCGCTAATGAACATGGCACGAAAATTATTGACCCTGAGTTTGCCTATGTTGGTCCGGCAGGCTTCGATATTGGTACTGTTATCGGTAACTATCTGTTGAATGTTGCCGGGCAGGCAAATCAGCGGGGGGAGTACGCAGAACGCAGCGACTACCAGCAGTGGTTGCTGGCAGGGATCAACACTCTGTGGCATACCTTCGAACAGCGCTTCCGGCAGCATATGTCAGTGGAAACCCGTGATCCCAGCCTGCAACTGGGAGAATATGCAGACTGGTATATCAGCGAGCTGTTGGCTGACTCTCTGGGATATGCCGGAACCGAGATGATTCGCAGAACCATCGGTCTGGCACATGTTATGGATATTGAGTCGATTGAGGATACTGAACGTCGTGCCGACTCTGAACGTCTGGCGTTGACCCTGGGGCAGATACTGATTAAAGAGCGTACGACATTGAGCAGTATTGCTGAGGTTATCGATAGAGTACGCGGTGAGCTTTACTGCCGTTAAGCGCCGCCTGATAACGTTAAGAGCCTGCTCTGATGTCAGTCAGTGCAGGCTTTTCAGGTTCTGGCCGGTGTGAACAATCATTGCACGTAGACCAGCGGCGTTGTTGTGCTCCAGAGAAATACGGTGGCCGACCTTAAACCCACCAGTAATACCAACCCCACCGTCAGAATAGAGATGCAGAACAGAAAGCCCCGTTCTTCAGGAATCTTCATAATGATCGGGACACCGGTAAACAGTAACCAGGTGCTATAGACCAGAGCCACCAATCCCACCGCAACGCAAAACCACAACATGGGATAGAGTCCGGCAAATCCAGCCAGTAACAGGGGGGTGGCCGTATAGAGCGTCAGATTCATACAGCGCTCCAGTGATGCATGACCGCCGTAGGTTTTTTCCATCCAGTGCATGGTAAAGCCCATTAAGCAGAGGGCGAAGCAGGTTGCCAGATAGAATGCGATGGCTGAGTTAAGTGCGCTGATCAGGCTCAGCTTTATCGCATCTCCCCCAGGGGTCAGACTCCAGCCGAGCTGAGTAGTACCGATAAACAGTGAAACGGCGGGTATCAATGCCAGCAATGCCAGAATCACAAGCACCTCTCCAGTGCCCCTGAGTTTTTCATCCCGTAAATGCTGCATTGCCAGGTGGGGATGATAGAAGATTTCAGACATCGATTTTATGGTCATGAGAATCACCTGCTATGTTGTGGGTGGTGCCAGATTATTACGTGTCTGAATAAAGGGTAGATCAATATCGTCAATCTGTACTGCTGTACCTGAGTAAAAACTGTATCTGGTGCCCTGCTCTGATAATTTTATATTCTCTGTAAACGACATGAGTATGGAGAGTAAGCATGAAAACAATCGGTCTGTTAGGCGGAATGAGCTGGGAGTCCACCACCAGTTATTACAAGGCAATCAACTGTGGTATCAAGGAGCAGTTAGGTGGATTACACTCCGCTAAAATGGCATTGTTCAGCGTTGATTTTGCGGAGGTTGAAACGCTGCAGCAGCAGGGTGACTGGCATCAGGCCGGGGTGATACTCGAACAGGCGGCGCGGGCGGTAGAGGCCGCCGGAGCAGATTTCTTTATGATTGGCACCAATACCATGCATAAAGTCGCGCAACAGGTGGAGGCGGCGGTGTCGATTCCATTGCTGCACATCGCCGATACCACGGCAGAGCAGTTAAAAGCAGACGGTATAGAAACGGTTGGTCTTTTGGGTACCCGCTTCACCATGGAGCAGGATTTTTATAAAGGCCGCCTGACCGCGCAACATGGTATCCGGGTGTTAGTGCCCGATGCGGCTGATCAGGCAAGTGTGCATCGCATCATTTATGATGAGCTGTGTCAGGGCCAGATCAATGACGACTCGCGTCAGGTGTACTTGAAGATAATCGCCTCGCTGGCGGAGCAGGGGGCACAGGCGGTGATTCTCGGATGTACGGAAATCGCGTTGCTGATACGCCAGTCAGACACCTCAGTACCAGTGTACGATACCACGGCTATTCACGCTGCCGCAGCGGTAGACTTAGCCCTGTCCTGAGGTGGTTAATTAGCCTAATCGGTTCCGGGCGCCACCCGTTTACAGTGCTGGCGAATCAGTTCAGTGATCTCCTTATTGAGATGTTCATAGGATGTCTGCCCGACCACTGCCTGGCTATCGACGGTCACTGTACAGTTTCTGCCACTCTCCTTGGCTGCATACATGGCGATATCAGCGCGTTTGACAGAACCTTTGATATCGCAATGGCGGCACAGTTGAGTGACACCGAAAGAGGCGGTGACAGAGTGCAGGTGACTGTGATGGCTGATACTGCTGTTTGCCAGTTGCTTGCGGATACGATCTACTACAAGCCCCGCCTGCTCCAAGCGCATATCCGGAAAGATAAACAGAAACTCTTCACCGCCATAGCGTGATACGGTGTCATGACGGCGTATAGCATCGTTGAATATTTTCGCTGTGTGACTTAGCAGCAGGTCTCCCACATCATGCCCCCAGAGATCATTCACCTGTTTAAACTGGTCGATATCGGCCATGGCAACACAGCAGTAGTAGTCATCGGCCCGTTGCATCCGGCTATATTCATTGGCCAGTACCGAGTCTACAGATCGACGGTTCATCAGCCGGGTAGTGGGATCAAACTGCTGCTTATTCAGGACTGAAAATTCAAACAGCATCATCACCATATCGAAGAACTCTTTTTGCAACTGCATGAATTTCTCAAACGCTGCAATATCAACCTCTGCGTGGTGGTTCAGCTGATAAATCAGGGTGCGGGCAGCATCGTGTAATTGCCTGTGATACTGCTCAATTCTCAGAAAAGAGCCTTGTTGAAACAGCTCATCCTGAAAGATTTTTGTCAGCCAGCGACCAAAGTGGCAGTGAAGGTGGGCATCCACCGCAATAAACTGGTTTTCCTCTAACGGTTGCCGGGCCACCAGCGCAGTGGTAATTCTCTGCATCCAGTGGCGGTGCGCTTCCAGCGATTGCTTGATATCGGCAGCGAGCTGTTCGAAATCATCATGGTGCAAACTTTCAAGTAGGTTATTCATCACGTTATCAGTCCCTGATCTGCTTGTATTGGCATGCTGGCGGCCAGTGTTAACGGGGAGCTGATCATCTGCTTTTTTCATTAGGGTGAGCCTAATGCAGTGCCAGTTGTTCAGGTATAAGCTGCTGCAGTACCTGATGCTGATAGTGTTTTGCAGAACTACTGATTTTTCCGCTTTTGCCCGTTGTGAGCCAGCGTTTAATCCGACCGGCATCTCCAACCGGTGTGCGTTTACCGTACGAGTTTAGCATGACCATTACGGTTTCTCTGCCATTAACCCGGGTCATCATGACCAGACAGCGGCCGGCTTCATTCAGATAGCCGGTTTTGGTAACGTCAATATCCCAGCTTTTGCGGTGAACCAGTACATTGGTATTGCCATAGCGCAGAGAATATCGCGGTTCACTAAAGCGGGCCGTGTAGCTTCTGGTTTTGCTATATTCGGATATCTTTGGGTAGCTGGCGGCAGCCCGCACCATAATGGCAAGGTCCGAAGCGGTTGAGACATTCGCTTCTGACAGTCCGGTTGAATCGACAAAGTGGCTATGGGTCATACCCAGTTGTCGGGCTTTACGATTCATCGCGTTAACAAACGCTTTGATACCGCCGGGATAGCTGTGTCCAAGCGCCGAGGCGGCCAGATTTTCAGAGGACATCAGGGCGATGCGTATAACATCTTTGCGGGGCAGCTCAGAGCCAATGCGGATTCGGCTATAGTAGTTATGGTTGGCCCGTTTTTGTGTTTCAGTGAACGTTATCTTCTCTGACAGGGAGAGCCCTGCGTCCAGCGTCACCATCGCCGTCATCAGTTTGGTGATGGAGGCGATCGGCAGCACCAGTTCAGCATGTTTTTTATACAGAGGGGCGCCGGTTTTGTTATCAACAACAGCGGCACTGACTGAGGCCAGCTCTATTTTTTCCGGATCGAGGTTAAGTAGACGTTGAGTCGTACTGGAAACCGCTCTGGCCTGGACTGCTACAGCCGACTGGGCCGAAACCGGTAGCGGCTGGAACGACAGAAAAACAGTGCAAATCAGTAAACACAATCGCTGTATCAGACGATTAGCCAACCACTGCGCTATTTTGGCTTCAGCGTTACGATTGTGGGACAGAGGTGTTGCTGAGATCGTTTTCAAAACAGAGCCGTAATTTTAGATTGCTATTTCAACAGTTGATTGGCCTGAGGTCCCTGTCAACATAGCCGTATAGTTGCAGACTCTATCATAGCTGGATCGCATTATCGTTGGTTTCGTTACTCATTTTATGTTTTTATGGCGGCAGATCGGGTCAGGCCAGTAAGAAGAAATATGCGCAGAAACATGATGAGTTAGAATACAGTTCCGACAGAGTAAAATGAACAGCGCTATTTCTGGAGCGAGCAAAATTTAAATGGAACAGATTATTACACTGATTCTCGATTCTGGCCGAACGGCTATGGATATGGTGTTGTATGTGTTGCTGCCGGTGATGGTGGTGATGTTGGCACTGATGAAACTGCTGGAAAGTAAAGGCGTACTCGGCTGGATCTCAAACAGACTGTCGCCGCTGGTGAAACCGTTTGGGGTACCAGGGCTGGGGATCTTTGCGATGCTGCAGATTCTGTTTGTCAGCTTCAATGCGCCGGTTGCGACTCTGGCTATTATGGATCGGGACGGTACCGCGCGGCGGGCAATTGCGGCCACTCTGGCAATCGTGCTGACCCTGTCTCAGGCCAATGTGGTCTTTCCAATGGCCGTGGTGGGGCTGGATGTGCCGGTGATTATGATAACCTCGCTGATTGGCGGGCTTATTGCGGCAGCTGCAACCTATTATCTATTCGCCCGTGATCCGAGCCTTGATGATGATTACAGCCACACTGAGCATCTGGCGCCTGAGTTGCATGAAAAAAAGAATGTGATTCAGATTTTGTCTGATGGCGGTCAGGAGGGGGTGAGGATTGTGCTCGCCTCTATACCGTTACTGATTCTGGCGCTCTGTTTCGTTAATCTATTGAAAATTACCGGCTCGATTGAGTTGCTGACGGCGCTGCTTGCTCCGGTACTGGCGCTGGTTGATCTGCCCGAATCTACCGTGTTGCCGATCGTGACTAAGTTTATTGCTGGCGGCACCGCAATGATGGGGGTGACCATTGATCTGATCAATCAGGGGGCGATGACCGCAACCGATCTGAACAGGATAGCCGGGTTTATTATCCATCCGTTTGATGTGGCCGGAGTCGCGATTCTGATGGCCGCCGGTAAGCGGGTCGCATCGATTGCCAGGGCTGCTGTGCTTGGGGCTATCGTTGGTATTCTGGTGCGGGGTGTGCTGCACCTGTTGATTTTCTGAGCAGACAGTGGGTTCAGCTTGACCCCCGGCCAGAGCAGACTTAGAGTTGACCCTATTGCTGTAATTCACAGCGCGCCTTAAAGGAACAACACACTGATGCAATACCCACCGACCAAACTACCCAAAGTTGGTACCACCATCTTTACTGAGATGTCGCAGCTGGCCGCAGAGCATGGAGCGATTAACTTGTCGCAGGGTTTCCCCGACTTTGATGGCCCGCTGGCGTTGTTGGATAGGGTAACCTATTACCTCGAGAATGGTCTCAATCAGTATGCCCCTATGGCGGGAGTGATGGCGTTACGCAATGCGATTGCGTTGAAAGTTGAGAAACTCTATGGCTGCACCGTTAACCCGGAAACGGAGGTGACGGTCACCTCCGGAGCCACAGAAGCGCTGTTTGCTGCGATCGGCGCTGTGGTGTGCCCGGGGGATGAAGTAATCGTCTTTGATCCGGCTTATGACAGCTATGAACCCGCCATTGAACTGAATGGTGGCACGGCTGTGCATCTGCCGTTGCGTGCCCCGGATTTTGCCATTGACTGGTCGCAGGTTAAGCAGGCGATTAATGACAAAACCCGCATGATTATTCTTAACAGCCCCCATAATCCAACTGGTTCTGTGTTGTCATCTTCAGACCTGGATCAGCTGCAGGCACTGGTAAAAGGTAGTGATATCCTGTTGCTCAGTGATGAGGTCTACGAACATATCTGCTTCAACGGCCCGCATCAGAGTCTGCTGCGCAGACCGGCACTGGCGGAGCGAGCCTTTGTGGTTTCATCTTTTGGTAAAACTTATCACACGACCGGTTGGAAGGTGGGCTACTGTGTTGCGCCGGCGGCGCTGACCACTGAGTTTCGCAAATTGCATCAATACCTGACATTTTGTACTGTGCATCCGATTCAACTGGCGCTGGCCGATTTTATTAATGATTACCCTGAACACTATCTTGAATTACCCGGGTTCTACCAGCAGAAGCGGGATCTGTTCTGCCAACTGATGACACCCGGTCGATTCCGTTTTACCCCGGCAAACGGCACCTATTTTCAGTTGATGGACTATTCTGATATTCAACCGGAGATGGATGATCTGACCTTTGCCCGCTGGCTCACCACCGAGGTGGGGGTTGCCGCGATTCCGGTATCGGTTTTTTACCAGTCACCGCCGGAGCAACGGTTAGTACGTTTCTGCTTTGCTAAAAGTGATGACACGCTGAGAGAGGCAGCGGAAAAACTATGCAGGATCTGACAATAACGCTGATTCAGCCCGATATGCAGTGGCAGAATCCCGCTGAAAATCGTGCTATGTATGAACAACTGATGGACCAGCACGCTGAGGGTACCGACCTGGTGTTGCTTCCGGAGATGTTTTCCACCGGATTTACTATGGACAGCCGGACCGCTGCTGAACCGATGGGCGGGGAGACCTGCCAGTGGTTGCAGCAGCAAGCCCTACAGCGGGGAATTGCGATAACTGGCAGTCTGGCCATCGAAGCGGGTAACGGTTATGTCAACAGGATGATCTTTACCTTTCCGGATGGTAGCCAGACATTCTACGACAAACGACACCTGTTCCGTATGGCGGGTGAACATGAGCGTTATCAGCCTGGCGAAAAGCGGGTGATCGTTGACTATAAAGGCTGGAGAATTTTGCTGCAGGTCTGCTATGACCTGCGTTTTCCGGTGTTTTCCCGCAACTGTAATGATTATGACCTGGCCCTCTATGTGGCCAACTGGCCATCCCCCCGCCGGCAACCCTGGCGGAAGCTGCTGCAGGCCCGTGCGATCGAAAATCTCTGTTATGTGGCCGGAGTTAACCGGGTAGGAGCGGATGCCAATGGCCACGATTACAGCGGCGATAGTCTGCTGGTGGATTTCCGGGGGGAGCTGTTGATTGATCGGGAGCCCGGAACGCCTTTCTGCGAAAGCTTCTGTTTATCCGCTGCGGAACTATCTGATTTTAAACAGAAGTTTCCGGCCTGGATGGATGCGGATAGTTTTACTATTCAGGATGGTTAGAAGCCAGTCCCCGGATCGCGCTTGATGCCGGTGCAGTGATTGTGGCCGGAGGCGTCCGCTGGAAAAGTCACCGATAATCCACTATTTCTGGCAACAGTGTAGCGCTCTGTTGTGTATTATATAGCCCTCAAGATACAGCTCCGCGGCCGTAGGCGCCGATATTTAGTTAAGGATATCTCAATTGCACCACCAGAAGGATAAGGCGATCCCATTTGCCGAGTTTGTAACCCTGATTGCGCTGCTGATCTCTCTGGCGGCACTCTCAATAGACGCGATGCTGCCGGCATTGGGGATTATTGGTAATGATCTGAATGTTGCCGATCCCAATGATAACCAACTGGTTATCGTGACTTTTTTTGTCGGTATGGCTGTCGGGCAGTTTCTCTATGGGCCGTTATCGGACTCATTTGGCCGCAAATCAGTGATTTTATTTGGCCTGGTGATCTTTGCTGCCGGAACGCTGTTATCGGTCACCGCGGATAGTTTTCAGCAGATGTTGCTGGGTCGGGTGCTGCAGGGCTTTGGTCTGGCCGGACCCCGGGTTGTGTCGGTCGCGCTGGTCAGGGATCTGTACGCCGGTAGGGCAATGGCGCGGGTGATGTCGTTTGTTATGACGGTGTTTATTCTGGTGCCGATGATGGCGCCAGCCCTGGGACAACTGGTTTTGTATTATGCCGATTGGCGAATGATCTTTATCGGTTTGTTGTCCGCCGCTATCGTGTTGAGTGTGTGGCTAATGATACGGATGCCGGAAACGCTGGCAGAGGTAAATCGTCGCTCATTTGCTGCAGGGATTTTATGGCGTGGCTTTAAAGAGGTGGTCAGCCATCGCGTCGCGATGGGGTTTACCCTGGTAACAGGACTGGTGTTTGGTGCCTTTATTGGTTATCTCAATCTGTCGCAGCCGGTATTGCAGGATCAGTATGCACTGGGAACACAGTTTCCTCTCTACTTTGGTTGCCTGGCGGGCGCCATCGGTCTGGCTTCGCTGATGAATGCCCGCCTCGTAGGACGCTATGGTATGTGGCGGCTGATTATTCTCTCGCTGATCAGTATTACTCTGCTATCACTGATCTACCTGCCTGTGGTGATATTTTACACCGGGCATCCGCCTTTGCAGACCCTGGTGATCTACCTTTTTCTGGTGTTCTTCGCTGTCGGACTCCTGTTCGGCAACCTCAATTCGATGGCGATGGAACCTCTGGGGCATCTGGCGGGTATCGGCGCAGGCCTGGTGAGTGCTTTATCGACCCTGCTGAGTATTGTGTTCAGTCTGATCATTGGTCAGCTCTACAACCAGACTATCTACCCATTGGTCGGTGGTTTTCTGGTGTTGATCAGTATTGCGCTGCTGATCTGTTATTGCCTGCATCGATATGCCGACGTGGGCCACTAGCCCGGAATATCTGGAGTCCTTGTTGATGTACCCTTCGCTGGCAGTGGGATGATGTGAACTATAAATAGATCGGTTTCATTTTAATCCAAAGCCCGTTACTCTGATGGGCTTTTTTGTATCAGCCACAGATCTACCGATCACGGTTGGGGATCAGCAAGTTGAACTATACTTGATACATTCATAGCGGCCGACAGGCCGGGAGGTATGAAATGAGACGTTTAACTTTTCTGACGCCGGATCTGGCTCATGCTGAACTTGTGGTTGAGGAGTTACGGCAACTGGGGATCGGTGATGAAGCGATGCATCTGGTTGCCAGCGATCACTCAATATTGCAAAAAGCCCATCTGCACGAAGCCACCGACATGGAAACGTCGGAAGTGGAAAATGATTTTAACTGGGGCATCGTTGCTGGCGGCGTAATAGGGCTGGTAGCCGGTATATTTGCCTACGGCTCCACTATTTTTGGGTTTGAATTTGGCAGTATTGCCCTGTTAGTCATTACGATCTTCTGTTCTTTCTGTGGCGGGCTGGTTGGTAAAGCGATTGGGGAGAGCACACCAAACTCCGATCTTGAAAAATACCGCCATGCGATCGAGGCAGGGCAGATTCTGATGATCGTCGATGTTGCCGTGGAGTTGCTGCCGGATGTCTATAAGAAGGTTCGTATGCATTGCCCCAAAGCACTGATAGAGAGCAGCCATGTTTTTCACGATCATCCGCTTGCGGCGTAAAGGATCTGATCAACAAACGCTATGGATAGCTGGGGTGACCCAGGCGGATGAGGTGTCGTTGAAACAGCAGGAGGCCTGATTCAGGTTTTGGATTGCTGATCTCATCTTTCGCACACAGAGATCAAGCCATAAAAATGAACCGGGTGCCTGCATGCTGCACAGAGAGATCAGGGGTGTGTAAAATATTGTCGATAGCGTGGATGAGTGTCATTAAAGATGATAATCCTTTATAATTGCTGTAATTAAAATTGTTAAGAATGTAAATAATTTAATGGCTAATCTAAATTCATCGGAAGATATCGATTACGGAATCCTTGATACTCTTGTTGGTTATAAACTGCGAAGAGCTCAGGTGAATATTTTTAATGACTTTTCTGAGCACTGTTCCCGGTTTGGCATTACGCCGGGTTTATTTGGCGTTCTGTCTATCGTCGAGCGAAATCCGGGGTTAACCCAGACCGCTATAGCGAATGCGCTGGGCAATGACCGTTCGGCTATGGTCAGTGTGGTTGATCGTCTTGAAAGCATGAATATTGTCGAGCGTAAGCCTTCAGCATCTGATCGCCGTTCACATGCGCTGTTTCTGACGCCCCATGGGGAGATTTTCTATAAGGAACTGGTGGCTGAAGTACTGAAACATGAAGCCAGCTTTACCAGTCTGTTGAATGAGGGTGAGAAGCCTTTAATTATCGACATGCTGGATCGTATAGCAAACCATAAACCTGCTAAACAATAGCAACAGTCAGTTTCACGTTTAATAGCCACAAAAAAGCCCGCTTGCGATCTCTGTATCAAGATGCAGGCGGGCTGTGTTTTCCTTATTGGCTGATTACAGTCCCAACAGTCTGACGGCGTTCTCCTTCAGAATCTTCGGCTTTACCTCATCCTTGATGCCGATAGTATCAAAGTCTTTCAGCCAGCGGTCCGGTGTGATAACCGGCCAGTCAGAGCCAAACAGCATCTTATCCTTGAGAATAGAATTGGCGTATTGAATCAGGATTTTGGGGAAGTACTTAGGTGACCAGCCTGACATATCGATATACACATTGGGCTTATGGGTCGCGACAGAAAGCGCTTCCTCTTGCCACGGAAACGATGGATGTGCCATCACGATGGGCATATCCGGGAAGTCCGCTGCTACATCGTCCAGATACATCGGATTAGAATATTTCAGACGCATATTCATACCGCCACGGCTACCCGCCCCGACGCCAGTCTGGCCGGTATGGAACAGTGAGATTGCACCCTCTTCGGCAATCGCTTCATAGAGCACATAAGCGGACCTGTCGTTGGGATAAAATCCCTGCATGGTTGGGTGAAATTTGAAACCCCGCACGCCGAAATCACGTACCAGGCGGCGTGCTTCGCGGGCGCCTAAGCGACCCTTAGCCGGATCTATCGAAGCGAAAGGGATGATAATATCGCTGTTGTCAGCGGCCAGCTGGGCCACCTCTTCATTTTCGTAGCGACGAAATCCGGTTTCTCTTTCCGCATCCACAGGAAATAGTACACAGGCAATCTTCCGGTCACGGTAGTAGGCTGCGGTTTCCTCTATGGTCGGCAGCATGTTGTGGCCTGCCGGATTCTTAAAGTATTTGGCAAAGTCCTGCTGAAACTCATAGTAACCATCGTCACGGGCACAGGTGCAAGGCTCTTCAGCATGTGTGTGGAAATCAATAGCAATGATCTCATCGATATTCATAGTGTCACCCTGTTTCTTTTAAAAATGTGATCCGGTGCAGTCAGTTCAGTTGCTGTGGGCTGAGTGCGCCGGATTGTATAAATATCGTCCGCCTAACTTAACAGGTGTACCAGCGCCAGAGTAATCGGCGGGAACAGAACCAGCAGAAAAACCCGGGAGAAGTCGGACAATATAAAGGGTACAACACCTCTGAAGCTCTCTTTCAGTGAGAGAGATTTATCAAAGGAGTTGATGATAAATACGTTCATGCCCACCGGCGGTGTGATCAGTCCCACCTCAACGACCACCAGTGCCAGAATACCAAACCAGATGCCAGTATCCTCAACCGACATACCGAAGTCCATTGCCACAATAATGGGGAAGTAGATCGGAATGGTCAGCAGAATCATCGCCAGGCTGTCCATAAAGCAACCCAGTATGAAGTAGCTGAGCAGCATCAGAGCAAGAATCAGATAGGGAGACATCTCCGCATTCAATAATAGCTCTGCACCGAGATTTGGCAGGTTTGTCAGGGCGATAAAGACACTGAACAGATCGGCACCGAGAATGATCATAAAGATCATAGCACTGGAAACGGCTGTCCTGATGATACTGTCCTTAAACTGTGCAAAGGTTAACTTGCCGTGGGTCAGTGCCAGTATTCCGGTGAGAATAACGCCGACCGCTGCCGCCTCCGTTGGGGTAAAGAAACCCAGGTAGATCCCCCCCAGCACAATCAGAAATATCGTGGTGATATGCCAGACATCCCGGGTGGATCGGAACTTTTGCCCCCAGGTGGTTTTTTCTCCCTTGGGACCTGCTTTAGGGAAGATGCGGACATAGATAGCGATGGCCAGAATATAGCCCCCGGCCGCGAGCAGTCCGGGAACAAAAGCCGCGATAAACATCTTGGATATATTCTGCTCAGTCAGCACAGCAAAGATGATTAACACCATCGATGGCGGAATCAGTATTCCCAGTGTGCCGCCCGCCGCCAGGCAGCCTGCAGCCAGTCCGCCAGCATAGTTATTCTTCTTCATCTCTGGCAGGGCCACCTGACCCATGGTCGAAGCGGTTGCCAGTGAGGAACCACAGATGGCGCCGAAGGCAGCGCAACCCGATACCGCCGCCATCGCCAGGCCGCCCTTAAACTGGCCAACCCAGGTATTACAGGTGCGGAACAGTTCGGTGGTGATACCCGCCCGGGTGGCCAGTTCACCCATCAGTAGAAACAGGGGGACCACTGACAGGTCGTAGGTCGAAAACTTCGAGTAGGGAACCGTACTCAGATAGTTAAGTGTGGTGGGGAAGCCTGCCAGAATGGTGTATCCCAGCGCACCACAGCCCAGCATGGCAATGGCAATGGGTATTCTGATCGACATCAGCACCAGCAACAGGGCCAGCATAGAGAGGGCCAGTTCAATATTACTCATGATCTCAGGTACTCCCTGAAGCCCAGCAGGGTATCAATAAAACAGCAGAGGGTAAGCAAAGCCAGACAAAAGACGGCGGGGATGTAGGCGATCCAGACCTGGAGCTCAAGAATCATCGATTGTTCCAGATACTCATAATAGTCAAGGCCACCCAGATACATCTGCCAGGTCAGCGTGGCAGCAATAATTGTAAACATCAGATTACCCATCGCATCGAGGAAGTAGATCTTCCGTTTGGCCAGGTTGAGGGTGAAAAAATCGACAATTACATGTCCTTTTTTCAGCTGGCACTCTGTCAGAAACAGGAAGATCGAGATCGCCAGTCCCATCTCCACCAGCTCATAGTCCCCTTCAACGGTAATGCCGAACAGAGTTCTTCCAATAATACTGATGACTGTCATCAGTGCGAGCAGAATCATAATGACACCCCCCGCCAGCGCCAGCTGACGGGAGATGAACTCGATTCCCCTTCTGGTTTGAGAAAGAAGCGTATACATAGCGAAGCCTATTACTTGTCAGCCGCGGCGTACTTAGCGATAAGTGCGTGGGCTTCATCCAGAAGTTTCTGAGCGTCGTAACCGTCGGATTGCATATCCTTCAGCCAGTCTTCGGTGACAAACGACAGCTTCGATTTCCAGCTCTCAACTTCAGCTGGGGGCAGTTGGTAGATCTCGTTGCCCTGCTCAACTGCGGCTTGTCGGCCGACCGCTTCATACTGATCAAACAACGCACCGATATGACCGGCCAGCTCGATACCGGAATTGTTATCGATGACTTTCTGCAAATCAGCAGGAAGTGAATCGTAAGCTTTTTTATTCATGCTGAAGATAAAGGTGTTGGCATACAGACCTGGAACTTCAGTGTGATGTTTAACCAGTTGATGGATTTTCAACGGTTTAACCACTTCGTAAGGCAGTACGGCTACGTCCAGTACACCTTTCGACAGGGCGCTGGGCATCTGAGGTACTGGCATGAATACCGGGTTAGCCCCCAGCTTAGCAAACGCGTTCGCCATGGTTTTGTTGGGCGCGCGCAGTTTCATACCCTCAAGATCAGCAGCGGTATGGATCGGCTTCTCACGGGAGTGCAGCGAACCGGGTGCATGAACATGCATGGCTAACAGGTGAACATCTTTTAACTCATCAGCCATCTCTTTTTCCGCATATTCCTGCATTGCCATGCTCATTGGTTTAGCGTCAGTGGCAATGAACGGCAGTTCAAAAACGGTTGATTTTGGAAAACGTCCCGGCGTGTAGCCGGTAACCGTCCAGGAGATATCGACGATCCCTTTACGCACCTGATCAAACAGGGCGGGTGGTTTCCCGCCCAGCTGCATCGCTGGATAGAGGTCGATCTTGATGCGTCCATCTGATTCAGCCATCACCTTATCTGCCCAGGGCTGGAGGAACTTGGAGTGCGCCATGGAAGGAGGTGGCAGGAAATGGTGTAGCTTGAAGGTATATTCAGCTTCGGCAGAGATCGCGTTACCGCAGCTTAGTAAAAGCGCACATGCGGCGAATGATTGCTTCAGAGAGGATTTAATGCCCATGTTCAGATCCTTTGGATTCTTTATTGTTGTAGGATGCCAGAGTACTGGTATTTGTATTTATGCATAAACTGTTTAGTTTGGCAACAATAGTGGCCATAAGATAAATGCCCGACTTATAGGAATTTGCGGTAGTGTCACCTGCATCTGGCGTAGAAGAGGGTCTTTATCTGCTAGGTAATCATATAAATTATTGTATTTAAATCTTTTTAATTGGTTTCTTTGTTGGGGGTTCTTAAAAAATCAGTAATTTGTTACCAATATTGTTGATTAATACAACAATATTTCGTATAAACATAAATATGAATTTTTGACGCTGGGAAGAAAACCGGCAGTTATCGCTTTGTGCAACAGAGGTGTCGAATGGCCGAGTATCGTTATATCCAATTTTCTGTAGAAGCCGATATTGGCCATCTGCAACTCAACCGTCCTGAAAAAAAGAATGCGATCAATGATGCGCTGCTGCTTGAGATAGAGGATGTGTTTATCAATATGCCTGAAGAGGTGTCCGTGGTGCTCTTCTCGGGTAACGGTCCGGAGTTTTGTTCCGGTCTTGATCTGTCCGAGCATGTCGCCCGCGATCCTTACGGTGTCGTATTGCACTCGCGCATGTGGCACCGGGTGTTTGGGCGTATTGCTAACTCTCCTATTCCCGTTGTTGCCGCACTGCATGGCGCGGTGATTGGTGGTGGTATGGAGCTGGCCTCCTGTGCTCATGTCCGTGTCGCGGATGAGACGACATACTTCCGTCTGCCGGAAGGGCGTCATGGCATTTTTGTGGGCGGGGGGGCGTCGGTCCGTGTGGGCAGCATTCTGGGCTCAAGCCGGATGATGGATATGATGCTCACCGGCCGAACCTATAATGCAGTTGACGGTGAACGTCTGGGGCTGGCCCATTACTGTGTCGAGCCGGGCACTGCGCTGGAAAAAGCCACTGAGCTGGCTAAATCAATAGCACAAAACTCACGTCTGTCTAACTATGCCATGGTAACTGGCTTGTCCCGTATTGAGAGTATGTCGATGGATGATGGTTTGTTTACCGAGTCGCTGCTGGCGGGAATGACGCAAACCAGTCCTGAGGTTCAGGAACGCATCCAGGGATTTTTGAATCGGAAAAAGAAGTAGACAGATTGTTTGCCGGCTCAAAGCAAGGTGCATTTTTGTCTTTGCACAGATGGTTTCTTTGTAAAAGGTAGTGCCGGAAATCTGCAGTGACTGAAGAAAAGAATAATTGAGGACACTCATATGGATATTAATCAAAAGGTTTTTATCGTTACCGGTGCCAGTTCTGGTTTGGGAGAAGCGGTTGCCCGTCGCCTGGTAGATCAGGGTGCGTCGGTTGTGCTGGCGGATATCAACGCAGAGCGTGGCGCTGCTGTTGCTGATTCTCTGGCAGATAAAGCGGTTTTCTGTAAAACGGATATCACTGATGAGCAATCGGCTCAAAACTGTATCGATACTGCGGTAAATACGTTTGGCTGCCTGAATGGCTTAGTTAATTGCGCCGGTATTCCGGGGGCAGAGCGCGTATTGGGTAAAAATGGTGTGCACCGTCTGGAGACGTTTAATCGTGCATTGCAGGTTAATCTGCTGGGGACCTTTAATATGGTTCGCCTGGCTGCCAGCGTGATGAGTGAACAGGATGCTCAGGAAACCGGAGAGCGGGGTGTGATTATCAATACCGCCTCGGTCGCGGCATTTGATGGTCAGATCGGTCAGGCTGCCTATGCCGCATCCAAAGGTGGAATGTGTGCCATGACTCTGCCGCTGGCCCGTGAGCTGGCGCGTTTTGGTATCCGCGTAATGACTATCGCTCCGGGCATTTTCAAAACCCCAATGATGGATGTTTTGCCGGAAGATGTTCAGGCCTCTCTGGGGGCCGCAGTGCCGTTCCCATCGCGCCTGGGTGAGCCGTCTGAATACGCTCAACTGGTGCAACAGATTATTGAAAACTGCATGCTCAATGGCGAAGTTATCCGTCTGGATGGCGCTATCCGGATGGCGGCGAAGTAGGTAACGATTATGGCTAACTATGTCGCGCCGCTTAAAGATATGACCTTTCTGTTAAACCATGTTGCGGATAGTCGCGGGTTTAATCAGATAGAGCATTTTGCGGATTTTGATCCGGCGCTGGTGTCGGCCGTTTTTGATGAAGCGGCAAAATTTGCCGGTCAGGTGCTCTCTCCGCTGAACCAGTCCGGTGATATTGAAGGCTGTCATTTCAATGATGGCAAGGTAACGACTCCAGCAGGCTGGAACGATGCCTATCAGCAGTTTTGTAGCAATGGCTGGCTGGGGCTGGCTCTGCCTGAAGCATATGGTGGACAGTCGTTACCCCGCTTTATTGCCGCAGCGGTGCATGAGATGTGGCTGAGTTCAAATCTGAGTTTCGTCATGTTTCAGGCGTTGACTCAGGGGGCTGCGGAAATTCTGCTTAGCGCCAACGATGACAGTCTTAAGCAGCGCTACCTTGAGAAGCTGGTCACCGGTGAGTGGGCAACCTGTATGTCGCTGACTGAGCCGGGTGCCGGGTCGGATCTGGGTAACATCCGTACACGTGCGGTGCGGCAGGCGGATGGACGCTACCGGATCACCGGACAGAAGATCTATATTACCTATGGCGAGCATGATCTCACCGAGAATATTGTTCATCTGGTACTGGCAAAAACGCCGGATTCACCTCCGGGCGGTAAAGGTGTTTCACTCTTTATCGTACCTAAATACATAGTCGATCAATCGGGGCAGTGCGGCGAGCTGAATGATGTTCGCTGTGTGTCGATAGAACATAAAACCGGATTGCATGGCAGCCCCACCTGTAGCATCAGTTACGGCGATGATGGTGGTGCTATCGGTGAGCTGGTTGGTGCTGAGAACCGTGGCCTGGAGTATATGTTCATTCTGATGAACGAAGCTCGTCTGAGTACGGGTCAACAGGGCGTTGCTATTGGTGAAATGGGGTATCAGCGTGCCCTTGAGTACAGTCAGGAACGCACTCAGGGGCGTGATCTGCTCAGCGGCGATACCGATGTTCAGATCGCTCGTCATCCGGATGTAAAGCGGATGCTGATGGGATTGCGGGCACAGGTTACTGCACTGCGCGCGCTGAGCTATCAGATCGCTTCCCGTCTGGATCTGGCTGAGGCAGATCCTGAAAAACGGGCAGCACACCTGCGTTTTGTTGCGCTGATGACTCCGATTTTTAAAGCCTTCTCAACCGAGAGTGGCAATCTGATGGCCGGGACTACGATTCAGATATTTGGCGGCATGGGGTTTGTCGAGGAGACCGGCGTTGCACAACTGATGCGTGATATCCGGGTGACCACCATCTACGAAGGGACCACAGGGATTCAGGCAAATGATCTGGTGTTTCGTAAAGTTCAGAGCGATCAGGGTGAAGCGCTTACAGAACTGATCGCAGATATTGAAAGTGACTTTGCCTGTTATGCCGCACTGGAGATTGCAGGCAGCGAGACTGAGATGCTGGTGCAACTGATCGCAGTGTTGAAAGAGAGCTCGCAGTTCATTTTACAGCAGGGAAAAGAGGGGCGTGAAACCCTGCTCTGCGGGGCGGTGAACTTCCTCGAGCTGATGGGCATCGCCTGTTGCAGCTGGATGATGATGCGCACTGCCGTGGCTGCTTATGAACAGAAGCAACAGAGCACAGATACGCTCTATCTGGATAATCTGATCGCGTTAAGCCGGTTCTATTTTGCTCACTTTACGCCAAAGGTGCTGGCGCTACACAGAACATTAATCAGTGCTGAAATGGGAATTCAGGACTACCGGTTTGAAGAATAAGTCGGCCCTGCAGGCTGACGGAAACAGAATAAAAAATTGAAAGTGAGAATAATAATGAACGCACAAACTCTTCCCGTAAATGTCGTTACCTATGATGTTAGCATCGAAACAAGAGATGACGGTTCTATGCTGGTCCGGTCAGATTCTGAGTTGCCTCCCTATGCAACAAAAATGACCGACAAACTGGAATACTGGGCCGCCACCGCGCCTGATCGGGTGATGGTGGCACAACGGACAGAGGACAAGCATCACTGGGAAACGGTGACTTATGCCGAAGCGCTGGAGAAGGTAAAACACCTCTCTCAGTATCTGCTGAATCAGAACCTTTGTGCTGAACGTCCTGTGGTTATCCTCTCAGGTAACAGTATCTCCCACCTGCTGGTCGGTCTGGCTGCGATGTATGTGGGAATTCCCTATTCACCGATATCCACCGCTTATTCACTGATCTCTACCGATTTTGGTAAGCTGCGCTACATCGTTGAAAAACTGACTCCAGGGCTGGTGTTTGTTGAAAATCTGGGGCCGTTCCGTGATGCGATTGATGCGGTGATGCCATCCGATTGCCGTGTGCTGGCGTATGAAGCGGACCACGGTGTTGACGATTTTAGTTTTGATCTGAGCCTGTTTTCAGATGCTGTTAACACTCCGGTCACCGATGAAGTCGTTAGCGCGAATGCTGCAGTCAATGGCGATACGATCGCTAAGCTGCTCTTCACTTCCGGTTCCACAGGGATGCCTAAAGGAGTCATCAATACTCAGCGAATGATCTGCGCCAATCAGGAAATGATCGCGACCTATCTGAATTTCGTTCACCAGCAACCGCCGGTATTGTGCGACTGGCTGCCGTGGAACCATACCTTCGGTGGTAATAAGAATACCGGGATGGTGATCTATAATGGTGGTTCACTCTATATCGACGGCGGTAAGCCGGTACCCAAGGGCATCGCTGAAACCGTTGCCAATCTGCGAGAGATTGCGCCAACCATCTACTTCAACGTGCCAAAAGGTTATGAGCTGCTGGTGAAAGAGCTGAAGCAGCATCCGGATATGGCTAAGGTGTTCTTCTCCAATCTGCAGGTGTTGTTTTATGCTGGTGCGGGCCTTGCCCAGCATGTCTGGGATGAGCTGATGGAATTATCGGTTCAGTACACAGGCCATAAAGTGCCAATTCTGACCGGGCTGGGGGCGACTGAAACCGCACCCTCTGCGATGTTCACTTCCATTGAAGAGTCGGCTTCCGGTGTTGTTGGCGTTCCGGTTCCCGGCGTTCAGCTTAAACTGGTTCCTAATCAGGGTAAGCTGGAAGTTCGGGTGAAAGGGGTCAGCGTTATGCCAGGATACTGGCGTGATGAGGTACAAACCGCGAAAGCCTTTGATGAGGAAGGGTTTTACTGCCTGGGTGATGCACTGAAGTTTATCGATGAAGAAAAACCATCTCGTGGATTTTACTTCGATGGACGTGTTTCTGAAGATTTTAAACTGGATACCGGCACCTGGGTAAGCGTGGGCACCCTTAAAGCACATATGATTCATGAGTTTGCGCCCTATATTCAGGATGTGGTGATTGTTGGCCGGGATCGTGGTTTTATCAGTGCGCTGGTATTTCCGGATTTCGAACACTGTCGCCATCTGATCGATAGTGAAGAGGGGACGCTAAGTCTGGAACAGATCGTTAATCATGCAGCGGTTCGTCAGGTGTTCAATGATCATCTTGCCAGCATGGCTGAAAAAAGTACCGGAAGCTCTACCCGCATTCAGAGTCTGGTGCTGCAAAGCGAGCCGGCAGATATTGACGCCCATGAGATGACCGATAAGGGATCGCTTAACTCAAATGCGGTGATCAGTAATCGTGCGGATATTGTTAACGATATATACAGCGCAACGCCATCAGCGCAGGTGATTACGCTTTAACGCTGTTAATTCAATAAACATATAACCAGATATCTATTCTCGTGAATATGGTTTGGTAGATGCCATATCCAGAAACATGTTTTGAGTTGCTTTTTTGACTCTCCTCAGTGCCCCTTTCTAAGGGGCTTTTTTTTGAGGCTTTTTAAAAGGGGATGTTAAAGGGATAAGAACTCTTATTTTTAGATAGGTTGATGCAGTTTTCTTATAACCTGATTTTTTTATTATCGTGTTAATATATTAAGGATCATTAATTTATTATAAATAAAGTGATTAGACAAAAAATAAAAATAAATGCCTGCATGAGGAAATTATGAAGCATAATTTCGATCTAAGGATGAAGGGTGGTGATAGGGATGTTATTGTTAAAAAATCTACTGAGATTGTTCATTCATTGGCTGGATGCGGTGATGAGATCACGGTTTACCTGCTTCCTGAGGGGCTGGAACGGACCATCCGGATCAGTGTTCATCAGCGTATCTTTGTAAACTACTTTATATTTGATAGTTGTGAAAATCACCCGGAGCCCTCGCTCTATGCTGAGAGTTCAGCAGAGAATATGATCTGCCTGGAATCAGCTCCACTCAAAGCTTTGATTCTTCATCTGTTAGAGCTTAAAGAGACCGTTACACCTGAGTTGCAACGCCACTATATCGATATCATTTTCCACTATATCCAGATGGAAATTGGATTTGACCGGCGGGTTGAAGAGGCGAGTCGTAATAAGCAACTGATAATGGGCAAACTGCGGGAGTTTATTGATCAGAATATAAAGCGCAACCTGTCTGTAAAGAGTCTGACGGGTGTGTGTCATATGAGTGAGCGGTCGCTCTATTACCTGTTTCGGGAGAGTGAGTCTACGACGCCGCTTAGCTATATTCAGCAGCGCAAAATAGCATTGGCGCATCGCGAGATTACAGCGGGGAGTTCAGCCCGGAGTATCACCCAGATCGCTATGGATTATGGTTTTACCAATATGGGTCGTTTTTCACAGCTTTATCGCAAACAGGTGGGAGAACTACCATCGGTGACCCGTTCCAGATCGGTTGAACAGCCGTTAAGGGCCTGACCGCTTAGGGTTTTTTAGGTTTTAAATATCAGATATCAGGTATGGCTGTAACGTCTGACAGAGATAGGTTTATCTCTGTCTGTCACGTGGATCTGCTAACGCTTAATAACGGTAATGAAAGGAGGATAGAGATACCGGTGAAGGGGGCCAGTATCTCTATCCAGATGTATCGGTTCTAAGAGTTGATGAGCTTAGAACTTGTACATTGCCATGACTTCAACCTGCTGCCCAGCTGGACGCAGAGGGTGGTTGGCCATGTCCTGATCACGCCACTCAATACCAAAATCCAGACCCGGCAGATAGGTATAGATCAGGGTTGCGGTGGTCTCGTAAGCTGATGTATTGGCTGTGTCATCGACCTCTACTTTGCCGTAACGCAGCGTGCCGTTGAGGTTTTCGGTCAGGTTCTGAGTCACACCCAGGTTGAAACCGGTTTGAGAGATCAGATCTCCTGAACCATCGATATCACAGGTTGCTGTATTTCCTGGGTTCCACATACCACCAACACAAACACCCGTATACGGGCCGGTACCTTTACCCGTAAATGCACCGGCAAACAGAGCGCCTTTGCCAACGGCCAGCTTACCCAACAGTGAGATAGTTGCACCAATTTTAGAATCGTCAACAGAGGTTGTCTGAACTTCACGGGCTGTTATGGCAACATTGTAAGCACTGCCGGATTTAAAACGATTGGAATAAGATGCAACCAGGTCAGGCATGGAGGCGTTATCATACAGCGGATCCTGCGCAGTAAAGCGGAAACCGTTGGTGGTGTAGTGAATCACGGTAGAAGGGCGAACAGTACCTCCGTTACCGCCAATGGTGCCGAATCCAGGTCCAAAGAAGTTGATCATCCGCGCGTCAAAGGGGGCAGTGGCAAAGAACTGGCCATTCCAGGTCTGGCCAATGGTCAGGTTATCAATGCTGATGTAGGCGTGACGCAGACGTAATGCAGCAGCTGAGTTGTAGCTTTGGTTTTCCCAGAAATCGGACTCAATAAAGCCGGAAACTTTATGGCCTTCGATCTCTCTGCTGGCCTTCAGGTTAAAACGTGACTGGCGGGTTGTAGTTTCCAGAGTATTGTCGCCACTATCGGGCATACCCCAGATCGCTTCTGCCTTAAGGTATCCGCCAACGCTGAAAGTCGTGCCTTTAAACTCGCCCAGCTCAACAGCGCTAACGAAAGAGGATGCGGTTGCGGCAAGAATTGCAATACTTAGTTTATTAAGTTTTTTCATCTAAGTGAAGCCTCATTATTATTATATAGGTGAGGTCTTATGATCTCATATCGATAGAAATCTAATACTTGAATACTGCAAATCTATGTACAGATACTGCAAAAATTGCAGCAGGGAGATCGCTCAGCGTTTATGACTGTGTTATTAAGAACGTCCTACTAATAATGTGTTAATAGATAGGATGCGAGTCGTATTTGTTTTAGACATATTAGCTATATTAAGTTTGACTGCCTGCATTTATCTATTAAATGACAGCTGGGTGCTTATGTCGGACCAATTACACTACTCGGTCAATTCTCAGACAACTTCGCATCAATAAGTTCAGATTAGTTTTATCTCTTATTTCTCGCTTTGTTAGTGAATATAAGCCGATGAATCCTTCCTATCATGCTTCATTACAGGTTTGAACTGGCCGCCGCAAAGAGCGCTGTGGGGGATAGAACGGCCGGATTTTATCTATGAAAGCATGAGGTCCGGGGAGTGCGGCTGGCAGGCTTTTTTTGAGCGTCTGTCAGCCGCTACTGGTTGTTGGGTGTCGGTTCATCAATCAGGTTAGCGATAGAATTATGTCTTCTTAAAAAGATACATATATGTATTTATGTTTGTTTTATAAGCAGTTTTTACCCGCCTTTCTACGGTCTATTTACAATGCTTTTATTGATTAATATGAGATAAATTAATTTAAAAACAATAGCTTATAGATTTGTTGTTAGAGGATGGTGCGTTTTATCAGAAAAGATACAGTTGTGTATTTTTTTATTGACAAGCCGGATTCTGTTGTTAGTATTGTGCATACAGTTATGTATGTTTAGAGGTGCGGCATTGTGAAAGAGAGCGAACGTAAGTTTATCCAGGCAGCGGATCATAAGACGGGTTACTACCGGGCAGGATCGGGCAATCCATTGGTTCTGTTACATGGTTCCGGGCCGGGCGTATCTGGCTGGACTAACTGGGGAGGGCTGATTGATGAGCTGTCTGTTGATTACGATGTCATCGTTCCTGATATTGCCGGTTTTGGTTTTACCGAGTTTAAAGAGGGAACCCAGTACGATATTAAGTTCTGGACCAACCATCTGGTTAAATTCCTCGATGCCATTGGTGTCGATAAGATTTCGCTGGTAGGTAACTCTTTTGGTGGTGCTGTGGGTATCGGCCTGGCGCTGTTTAATCCTGAACGCCTGGATAAGCTGGTTCTTTTAGGAACCCCAGCGGGAACCTTTGAACAGACTAAAGGGTTAGCTGGCGCCTGGTTGTATGAGCCATCTATCGAGAATATGCGCTCTCTGATGGAGCTGTTTCCTTATAACAAATCCCTGATTACAGACGAGCTTGTCCAGAGCCGCTATGAAGCCAGTGCCCGGCCTGGTGCGCAGGGGGCGTTGCGTAAGCTTCTGCCAAAACCGGCAGAGGAGGGCGTCACTATGGTGAAAGCGTTCCCGGTTAAAGCTATTCAGCATATCACTGCACCGACACTGGTTCTGCATGGCAGAGAAGATCATGTTGTCCCTCTGCAGTGTGGCTATACCCTGGTGGAGAACATTCCTGGTGCCGATCTGTTTGTCTTTGGGCAATGCGGCCACTGGGTTCAGACCGAGCAGCGGGAAAAATTCCTCGCCTGCATCCGTAACTTTGTCAGCAAATAAAAATGAAGAAGCAACAGCGGGGCTCAGAATAACAATGAAAAGAGATGTGCTGGAACGCGTTCTCTGGAGTCTGTCAGTGGACAGATTTTCAAAAGAGAAATTTAAAGAAAATCCCGAAAAGTACCTCAGCCGTTTTCCTCTGGATGCTGATGATGTCGAGATGATTCTCAGTTTTGATGTGAAGAAACTGCAGCAGATCGGTGTCAGCTCGCTGCTGACCATGGGGTACTGGATTGAGATGTCGCCCGATAAAAGCATGGTGACTTATAACAAAAAGCTCGGGTCTGAGAGCAGCTACTCGGCATCGATAAAGGGGTAATAAAGATGGCAAAAATTGTAGGCGGTTTTTTAGTACCGCACGACCCTATCATGTTTGTTGCACCCAACGCCCCTGACAAAATTGTCGCGGATAAGGCCTGGGAAGCATATGAAACCTGCGCTCAGAATCTTGCTGCGATGGATGTTACCACGGTGATTATTGTGGGCAACGATCACTACATGCTGTTTGGTACAACCTGTCTGCCAAAATATTGTATTGGTACTGGCCATGTTGAAGGTCCGATAGACCGTCTGCCAGGACTTAATAAGGCACTGGTCAATAACAATGAAGCGCTGGCCAGCTTTATTGCCAGCGATGGTGCAGAGCAGGGATTCGACTGGGCCGTGGCCCGTTCATTTACGACCGATCATGCGTTCTCTATTCCTTATCAGTTGATTGTTCAGCGCGCTGAAGCGATCAGTGGTCGTGAAATCAAAGCGATTCCAGTCTATCTGGGCAGTGCGGTTGACCCCTTTATCTCGATGAAACGTTGCCGCGAACTGGGCGAGCAGATTGCTGCGTCTGTTAGCCGTTTTGACAGTGATGAAAATGTTGCGGTGATAGGCAGTGGCGGTATCAGTCACTGGGTCGGCGTTAAAGAGTCGGGCAAGGTAAACCCTGAGTTTGATCAGCGGATTATCGACCTCTGTTGCAACCAGGATCTGGATCAGATGATCGCACTCTCTGATGAGCAGATTCTGGAGCAGGGGGGGAATGGCGCGATGGAGTTGCGTAACTTCGTGTGTGCCATGGCAGCCGTTGGCGCTGGCACAGTATCACTGATTGAGTACCAGCCGGTGCCTGAATGGGTAACCGGGCTTGGATTTATGGAACTGAGAGCGAGTTGAGTCCCATGGAAAAAGTCTATCTGTGTAAAGCCACTGACCTGGAAGCAAACCAGGTTAAGAAAATTGAAAATAATACGTTTGGCGATATCGCTGTGTATAACCTGGGTGGCCAGTTCTATGCGACCGCTGATCTGTGCACCCATGCAACCGCTTCCCTGGCGGAGGGCGATATTGAGGATGACATGATTGTCTGTCCTGTGCACTGGGGAATGTTCCATATTCCAAGCGGCGAGGCGCAGGGGTTTCCCTGTGAAACTGATTTGCAAACATATCCTGTCGAAGTTGTGGGTGATGAGGTTTTTGCAGTCATTGAAGTCGATGAAAACATTATTGCTAAAGCGTAAAGGTACCTGATATGAGCAACTTGATAAAAACGATAGATACGACAGATTGTTTGGAAGGCATAGAGTCTGTATGTGATATTGAAGGTGGCCGTATTTCCGGTGAAATTTTCTACGATCAGAAGATCTATGAACAGGAACTGGAAAAAGTCTTTGCCCGCTGCTGGCTGTTTGTCGGACATGAGTCTCAGATTAAAAAAACCGGTGACTATATCACCACCACGATGGGTGAGGATGAGGTTATCGTTATTCGTCAGAAAAGTGGCGGCGTTAAGGTGCTGTTGAATGCCTGTCCACACCGGGGTAACAAAGTCTGCTTCTCTGAGTCAGGGTCCACCCGTGGCTTTATCTGTAACTATCATGGCTGGTCTTTCAATGTTGAGGGTAATCTGATTGGTCAGCATGAATCAGGTATCTATGAAGACAGTAATTTTGACAAGTCGAAGTGGGGTCTGAAAGAGGTTGCTAAGGTTGATTCATACAAAGGGCTGATTTTTGCAACCTTTGATCCGGACAGCCCAACCCTTGAAGAGTATCTGGGGCCAATGACCTGGTACCTCGATTCACTGTTTGATAATCAGGAGGGGGGCACTGAGTTTGTCGGTGGTTGTATCCGCTCTACCTATGAGTGTAACTGGAAAATCGCGGCGGAAAATTTTGTCGGCGATATCCTCCACGCGGGCTGGACACATGATTCTGCAGCGCGGGCTATGCTGGGTGGTTCGGTTGCTAAAGTGAGTGATTTTGACGAATCCTACTCCGTTAACTGGAACGGCCACGGTTATGAATTTGCGCTGGATACCGTCGGCAATGTCGCCGTACTGGGGGACTCTCAGTTAAATAAGTATCTGCATACCATTAAGCCATCAGTGGCTGAGCGACTGGGTGAATTCCGTTCCAATATGATCGGTTCGGTTTCCTCCTGCACCATCTTCCCTAACTTCTCATTCCTCGCGGGACAGAACACTGTACGTATATGGCAGCCCCGTGGGCCTAACAAAATCGAGCTCTTTACCTGGGTGGTGGTGAATAAAAGTGCACCTCAGGACATTAAAGACAGATGGCGTAAAGGTGCAATGATGACCTTCTCGCCTACCGGTGTATTTGAGATGGATGACGGTGAAAACTGGGAATACTGCACTAAGACGGCGAAAGGCAAAGTGACCGCCAAACAGGATCTCTTTATCGGTCTGGGGATGGATACCTATCTGGAAGATACAGACCTTCCGGCCAATGTCTATAAAGGCCAGCTGAATGAAGCTAATTCAAGGGCGTTTTATCAGCGTTGGCAGGATCTGCTGCAAGCAAAGAGTTGGGCCGAAGTCCCGAATCGTAATAAAGGTAAAGCGGAGGTGGAGAAATGAACAGCAAAGATCAACAGCTGACTCCGGTTTCAATGGAGATGCATTACAAAGTCACCGGTTTCCTGAATATGGAATACCGTTTACTGGATGAAGAACGCTTTAGCGAATGGTTAACACTGATGGCCGATGATATTCATTACTGGATGCCGGGAATTGAAAACCGTCGCCGAGAAAACCTGTTGAGCGAAGGTTTTTATGACCCCAATCATATGGCGTTTTTTGATGACAACATTACCGATCTGAGTCGCCGTGTGGCCCGCTTTGCCCAACCGTCTGCCTGGGCTGAAAATCCGGCTACCCGCAATGTTCATACCCTGTCAAATGTAGAAGTGTTTGAGGGCGAGTCTGAATCAGAGCTGCTGGTCTATTCAGTATTCCAGAGTGTGCGTAGTCGTGGACAGGATGAGGAATACGTCATCTTTGGACGTCGCCGTGACCTGCTGGTGAAAAGCGGAGACAGTTTCAAGATCCGTAAGCGTCTGATTCTGATGCCGAATGCGACGCTGAGTTGCAAGAATATCAATACTTTCCTGTGAGGGATTTATGACGATTCTGAAAGACAAAGTCGCGTTTATCTCTGGTGGTGCTGAGGGCATCGGCCGGGCCGTGGTTGAGCGGTTCATAAAGGAGGGCGCTAAAGTAGCGGTGCTGGACCTGAATCAGGAAAAGCTTGCTCAGCTGCAGGCGCGCTATCCGGATGAGCTCTGTTCTGTCTGCGGTGATGTCACCAACTACAGCGATAACCACAAAGTGGTGGAGTTGGCGGTTGAACGTTTTGGCAAACTCGATATCTTTGTTGGCAATGCGGCGTTGTTTGATTTTTTTGCGCCGCTTTCCCGTATTGCACCAGAGAAGCTTGAGGCCAGTTTCAACAAGCTGTTTCAGGTCAATGTGCTGGGGTATATGAACGGGGTGAAAGCGGCGATGGATCAGCTTAAGCAGAACCATGGCAGCATCGTCCTGACGGTTTCTAATTCTGGCTTTTACCCCGGTGGCGGTGGTGTGTTGTATGTGACATCCAAGCACGCGGTAGTCGGCCTGATTAAACAACTTGCCTATGAACTTGCGCCGGAGATCCGTGTAAACGGTGTCTCTCCCGGGGCAACCGATACTGAGATGAAGTCGGTTGAGGGTATCTCCAGTAAGGCCCGGCCGCTGAATCATATCCCTGATTTTAATGAAAATGCGGCGAATGCCGTGCCGTTAAAAAAGATTGCAAGCCCTGAGGACCATACTGCCCTTTATGTCCTTCTGGCTGCAAATGAACAGTCCCCGATGACCACAGGAACTGTTATCCACAGTGATGGAGGTTGGATAGCCCGATGAGTATACAACAAGAAAAAGCGCTGTTTAGTCGCCTGAAACTACCGATGATTGTGGCGCCGATGTTTCTGGTTTCTTCGCCAGAACTGGTGATTGCCAGCTCAAAGAGTGGTGTGATTGGCAGCTTACCTGCAGCCAATGCCCGGACGGTTGAAACCCTCAATGAGTGGATGGCTCAGGTCCATGGTGAGCTGAATAGCCAGTCACTGCCCTGGTTGTTCAATATGATTGTGCACTCCTCCTACGATCGTTTTGATGCTGAGATTGAGCTGGTGCGCAAATATCAGCCCGCCATTGTGTCAACGGCGCTGGGGTCGCCGAAGCGGGTGATGGAGGTGGTCAAATCCTACGGCGGTAAAGTCTATGCCGATGTTATTACGCCGGGTATGGCAAAGAAATCAGCCGATGCCGGAGTGGATGGCCTGATTCTGGTCACTCAGGGGGCGGGGGGACACACCGGGCGTTACAACCCACTCGCCTTTATCGCTGAAGTACGTCAGTTCTGGGATGGTCCGCTGGGGATTGCCGGCTGTATCTCTCACGGCTCTGATGTGGCGGCCATGCTGGTGGCGGGCGCTGACTTTGTTGCCAGTGGTACCCGTTATATCGCCGCAACTGAAAGTTTTGCCAGTGATGAATACAAGCAGATGCTGGTGGATACCGATATTGAAGGGGTTGTGGAAACCAAAGCGGTGAGCGGTGTGCTGGCAAACTGGATGCAGGCCAGCCTGGATAAAGCGGGCATTGATCCTGACGCCAGCAACGATGCCAAAATCGATTTCTCCGGCAATATTTCGACAGCCAATAAAGCCTGGAAGGATGTCTGGTCGGCGGGACAGGGCGTTGGCAGTACCACTGCGATTGAAAGCGCCACCGGGATTACCGAGCGTTTTTACAATGAGTTTACCGATGCGCTGAAACGGTCTCAGGCGATTGCAGCCGGGTATCTGGCATGAGCAGTAGTCACTACAGAGAGATTGCGGAATCGATCCTTCAGGGGCGAAAAACTGCAACGGCTATCGCGCCAGTATCCGCTGATTTTCCGCAGCTAAGCATCGATGATGCTTATCAGATTCAGTCGATAGTTAATCAGCGTAGACTCGATGAAGGTGGCAGAGTCGTAGGTTATAAGATCGGTCTCACCTCTGAAGCGGTGCAACAACAGCTGGGCGTTGATCAACCCGATTACGGTGTGCTGTTCGCTGATATGGAAGTGTTGAGTGGTGAATCGGTTGATTGTAGTGGGCTGATTGCGCCCAAAGCCGAGGGTGAAATTGGCTTCTGCTTTAAAGAGGATCTGGATAAAGAAAATCTGACCTTTATGGAGCTGTTATCCGCGATCGACTACTTCTTCCCAGTCATCGAAATCGTTGATTCGGTGGTTGCGGACTGGAAGATCGGCATCGTCGATACCATTGCTGACAATGCCTCTTCTGCCCTGTATATGCCGGGCAAACGGATCTTTTCACCGCAGGGTGTGGACTTTGAAGCACTGGCCGTGGCGATTCATTCCAATAATGAATGTGTTGCCAGCGGGCGGGGATCTGCATGCCTGGGGAGTCCGCTGCTATCGGCTTATTGGCTGGCAAAAAAGCTGATAGAACTCAGCACACCAATACGTAAAGGTCAGATTGTTCTGTCGGGCGCTCTGGCGCCGATGGTCAGTCTGATACCTGGTCAGCAGTACTCTTTCCGTTTTGAAGGGCTGGATGAGATTAGTCTGAACGCAGAATAGCTAAATAACTATAAAAAATATGAAAGAAGGTTTGTTATGGGTGCCGATATTTTTTCGCAGATGCCGAAAACATCTGTTGATATGCTGTTGAGTGATGATGGTTCATTTATCATTCAGTCAAAAACACCGTTAGACAGTTATGAGCGCTGCGCAGGCGACTGGTTGGAAACCTGGGCAGAGAAACGGCCCGATCAGGTTGTCCTGGCAGAACGGCAGGGCGAAGGCTGGCGTACACTGACCTACCGTCAGTGTCGCGATCAGGTTCATAATATTGCACAGGGGATGATTAATCTGGGACTGGTTGGCAAAGGGCCGCTGGTTATCCTGTCTGGAAATTCAGTTGATCATGCGCTGATGATGATGGCTGCGATGCATATCGGTATCCCTGTGACATCGATATCCGTTGCCTACTCGCTGGTGGCGAAAACCTATGAGCAGCTTCACGGCACGATTAAGCGACTCAGACCCTGTGCGGTGTATGCCGACAACGAGGCGGCGTTTGCACCGGCTATCCAGGGGTGTGAGCAGATCAGTCTTTTCATTACCTCGCAAAAGTCAGACGTGGACTCTGATGCCATTACGTTTCAGTCACTGATTGAGACTCTGGCAACGGAAGCGGTGTCAGCGCTGTTTCAGACACTGGATGGTGATACCCACGCCAAGTATATGCTGACATCGGGTTCGACCGGAAAGCCAAAAATTGCGGTCGTCACCCAGCGAATGATCTGTTCCAACCAGCAGATGATTGCTCAGTATTACCCGTTTATTGAGCAGGAAACTCCCCGGATTCTGGACTGGCTTCCCTGGAGTCATACCTTTGGTTCAAACCACAACTTCAACCTGGTGCTGCGCAACGGTGGTTCGCTGTATATCGATAATGGCAAACCGGTGCCAAATCTGATTGGCGAAACGCTTAAAAATATCAAAGAGATTAAGCCGAATCTCTACTTCAATGTGCCTAAAGGCTATGAAGTATTGGTGGAGCATCTGCAGCAGGATGAAGAGCTGAAAAAGACATTCTTTTCCAATATCAACATGCTGTTTTATGCGGCGGCAGCGTTGGCGCCGTCGGTTTGGGATGATCTTAAGCGGATGGCGGAAGAGGTGGGGCACGATGTGTTCTTCACTACGGAGTGGGGCGCGACTGAAACGGCTCCTGCGATTACTAATGTGCATTGGCGACTGGATAAGCCGGGCAACATTGGTGTGCCTTTCCCCGGTGTACAGATTCGTTTTGTACCGAATGGCTCCAAGCTGGAGATGCGCATTAAAGGTCCGATTGTGTTTGAACAGTACCTCAATGACCCTGAAGCCACCACTGCCGCCTTTGATGAGCTGGGTTTCTACTGCATCGGTGATGCCGGCAAATTGAAAAACAGAGAAAACCCATCCGAAGGTATTCTGTTTGATGGACGTGTGTCCGAAGACTTCAAACTCAGTACGGGCACCTGGGTGTGTGTTGCGTCTATCCGCTCGCGGATGTATCAGAACTTCGGCGATCTGGTTTCAGATGGTGTTGTGGTCGGGCATAACCAGGATTATATCAGTCTGATGGTGATTCCCGGACCGAAAATGCGTCAGCTGGCGGGTGATACCGAAGGACGGATGAGTGGTCATGAGCTGTTTGCCGTCGCGGACGTCAGAGCGGCGTTGCAAACATCGCTTGAACAGATGTCATCCTCCGCTAAAGGCTCTTCTCAGAAAGTGTGCAAGTTACTGGTGTTGGATGAGTTGCCTCATCTGGAGCTGGGTGAAATAACCGATAAGGGCAGTCTGAACCAGCGAAAAATGCTGGAGAACCGAAGTGACTCGGTTGATGAAATCTATAAAAAAAGTTCGTCTGAATTAGTTCTTAGCATTATTTAGTGGGTGGTGTGAGCGATGAGTAAGAAACTGAAAGCAGTGATTATCGGACCGGGCAATATCGGTACCGATTTGCTGATGAAGATGCAGCGTTCCGAGTGGATCGAACCGGTGTGGATGGTGGGTATCGACCCGGAATCCGATGGCCTGAAACGCGCCCGTGAGATGGGTATTAAAACCATCGCTGAAGGCGTTGATGGAGTGCTGCCGTACGTCATCGAAGATGATATCCGCGTCGCTTTTGATGCTACCTCGGCCTATGTTCATGCCGAGAACAGCCGCAAGCTGAACGAACTGGGCGTCATCATGATCGACCTGACACCGGCAGCGATTGGCCCCTTCTGTGTGCCACCTGTCAACCTGCGGGCACACGCACAAAACCTGGAGATGAATGTCAACATGGTCACCTGCGGTGGCCAGGCAACGATCCCGATGGTCGCCGCTGTGTCCAGCGTACAGCCAGTTGAGTACGGTGAAATTATCGCTACCGTCTCCTCTAAGTCTGCTGGCCCGGGTACCCGCAAAAATATCGATGAATTTACCCGTACCACCGCTGGTGCAGTCGAAAAAGTCGGCGGCGCGAAAAAAGGTAAAGCGATCATCATTATCAACCCCGCTGAGCCACCGCTGATGATGCGCGATACCGTGCACTGTCTCACCGAAGGCGAGCCGGATCAGGCCGCGATTACCGCCTCCGTCCACGCGATGGTGAAAGAGGTGCAGAAATATGTACCCGGTTATCACCTGGTCAACGGCCCGGTATTTGATGGCAACCGCGTCTCCATGTTTATGGAAGTGGAAGGTCTGGGGGATTATCTGCCGAAGTATGCCGGCAACCTGGACATCATGACCGCAGCCGGGCTGCGCACCGCCGAGATGTTTGCGGAAGAAGCCGCTAACGGCAACATTACCCTGCCAGCACGCGGCTAAGTGGAGGAGAAAAAGATGAATCTGAAAGGTAAAAAAGTAGTCCTCCATGACATGAGTCTGCGGGACGGTATGCACGCCAAACGTCACCAGATCTCGCTGGAACAGATGGTGAATGTCGCCACCGCACTGGATGAAGCGGGTATGCCGCTGATCGAAGTGACCCACGGTGATGGCCTGGGCGGCACCTCGGTAAACTACGGTTTCCCAGCGCACAGCGATGAAGAGTATCTCGGTGCGGTGATTCCGAAACTGAAAAACGCCAAAGTCTCCGCCCTGCTGTTGCCCGGGATCGGAACGGTCGATCACCTGCGCATGGCAAAAGATCTGGGTGTGAATACCATCCGTGTTGCCAGTCACTGCACTGAAGCCGATGTCACTGAACAGCACATCGGTCTGGCCGCCAAACTGGAGATGGATACCGTCGGTTTCCTGATGATGGCGCACATGGCCAGCCCGGAGAAGATTCTCGAGCAGGCGCGGCTGATGGTCTCTTATGGCGCTAACTGCATCTACTGCACCGACTCCGCCGGTTACATGCTGCCGGATGAAGTGACCGAGAAGATCGGTCTGCTGCGAGCTGAACTGGATTCCTCTATTGAGGTGGGTTTCCACGGCCACCACAACATGGGGATGGCGGTCGCCAACTCCCTGGCCGCTATCGATGCCGGTGCCGGGCGTATCGATGGCTCGGTGGCTGGGTTAGGTGCCGGTGCCGGTAATACCCCACTGGAGGTGCTGGTAGCAACACTAGTACGGATGGAAGCGGACCACGGTATCGATCTGTACAAGATTATGGATGTTGCTGAAGACCTGATTGTACCGATGATGGACCAGCCGATCCGTGTCGATCGTGACGCGCTGACACTGGGCTTTGCGGGTGTTTACTCCTCGTTCCTGCTGTTTGCCAAACGGGCGGAAGCGAAGTATGGCATTCAGGCCCGGGATATTCTGGTTGAGCTGGGGCGCCGCGGCACCGTTGGCGGGCAGGAAGATATGATTGAAGACCTGGCACTGACCATGTTTAAAGAAAAGCAGGCAAAAGAGAAGGGATTAATCTGATGGGGATGACAGTACAGATTGAACCGGCGGATAAGTCCTTCACGGTTGAGGCGTCTCAAACAATCCTTGAAGCTGCATTGGAAGCGGGTATCACGCTGAAACACAGCTGCCGCGATGGCCAGTGTGGCGAGTGCCGGGCCCCGATTCTGTCAGGCGCTGTCAGCTACGCTGATCCTGCTGGCATCAAGCTTGAGCAGAGTGATCTTGAGGGTAAAACCGGATTGATGTGTGTCGGACATGCAACCGCTGATCTGGTGATTGAAGCGCCTGAGGTTACAGAGCTGGAAGGGATCAGTGTGCAAAAGTGTGCTGGCAGAACCATGGCTAAAGAGGCGGTATCTGATGATGTTGCGGTGCTTAAAATAGCGCCGGCCCCGGGGATCAATTTCGCCTTTAAACCCGGTCAGTATCTGGACCTGACCGTCAAAGGTTATGACACCCGCAGCTATTCCATGGCCAGTACAGATGCCGATGCGCTGATAGAGCTGCACGTGCGGAAGATGCCGGATGGCGCAGTCAGCCCGTTTATCGTTGATGAGCTGAAGCCCAAAGCGATAGTCACCATCGAGGGGCCGTACGGCACTTTCTATGTCAGGGATTCGGATAGCCCGATCATTATGGTTGCCAGTGGTACCGGTTTTGCGCCCGTTAAATCGATGATGCTGGATCTGGTTGCCCGTGGTAATACCCGTCCGGTTGCTCTTTATTGGGGGGGGCGCTGCCAGCAGGACCTTTATATGGATCAGCTTTGTCAGCAATGGGCAGAACTGAATCGCTGGTTTTCATATATTCCGGTGCTCTCCGATAGCGTTGATGAAGGCTGGAACGGCCGCACGGGCTTTGTTCATCAGGCGGTTGTCGATGATATTGCGGATATGTCGGCTTATGAGGTGTATGCCTGTGGTGCGCCTATTGTTGTTTCCTCAGCCCGGCGTGATTTCGTTGAGCTCTGTGGGCTGGAGCCGGACCGCTTCTATAGCGATGCTTTTGTCTGAGTCATAATCCATAACATACAGTTATGCACTTATTTTTAATTCTATAGAACTAATATAACTTACTGAATAATAATGTATTTATAGAAAATAAATATTTTTTAATAATATAGACATACAATACTGTATTGTGAAACAATTTTGTTGTGTTCCATTTAATCATAATAAAACCGAGGAACGGCTATGCTACTTAAGAAAACCTTTATCGGAGCGGCACTGATCTGTGCATCACTGAGTTCCGCTACTATTGCTCAGGCAAGTGAAACCCTTACGCTTCGTTACAACCAGTGGTTTCCACCCACTCACTGGTCGCAGGTTGACGGTCTGTTAAAGTTTTTTAAGCAGGTTGAAGATGCCACGGAAGGTCGGGTAAAAATTCGTCCTTCTGCAAAACCGCTTGCGCCGCCTACCCGAAACTACCAGGCGGTGGTTAATGGTGTTGCGGATGTTGCCTGGGGGCCTCACGGATATACACCGGGTGCCTTTCCGCTGAGTGAGATGGTTGAGTTTCCATTTGATAACCTCGATGCCGAGAAAAGTTCTAAAGCGTATTGGCGTACCTTCAACAAATATTTCAAACCAAGCGGGATGCATGATGATGTCGTTACCCTGGCGGTGCATGTGACTTCCGGCGGCAACCTGCATACCAAAGATAGCGCGATTGTGTCCGCTAAAGATCTGGATGGGCTGAAGATCCGGGTTCAGACCCCGGTGGTATCGAATGCACTTAAAGAGCTGAATGTTATCCCTATCTCCGGTTCTCTGGTGGAACTGCGTGAATTCCTCTCCCGTGGTGTTATTGATGGCACAGCGCTGTCGGATGAGCTGCTGACCGGCTTTAAAGTCGACAAATATATCAACCATGTGACGCAGATCCCCGGTGGACTGTATTCAAACTCCGCGTTCATCATCATGAATAAAGATAAATGGGAGATGATCAGCCCGGCGGATCAGGCGGCGATTATGGATCTGGCGGGTGAAAAGCTGTCTGCTCTGATGGGTAAACTCTGGGATGAAAATGACGTCAAGGCAAGAGCTGCTCTGAAAGCTCGTCTGGGGGCTGAATACCGGGTTGCCTCTCCTGAACTGATCTCATCTCTGACAACGGTATTTGCCCCAGCCCGTGAAAACTGGCTGAAAGAGGCGGAGAAAGAGGGTGTCGATGGTCAGCAAGCAATGGACTACTACAAGTCTGAACTTGAAGCGATGAAATGATGTTTCACCGCCTCCTGAACTGTGCTTTATCGGCTCTGATAACGGGCAGTCCGGGAGGCGGTTTCATAAGAGTATGCTGTTATGCCTTTATCCGTTCTCAAAGTGTTGGAAGTTCTTTGCTCGAAAATAGCGATTGTGGCTGCGTTGCTGATGGCGTTAGTTATTTTTGTCGACGTGGTTGGCCGCACCGTTTTTGATACTCCTCTCGGGTTTTCATACGAGGTGGTCTCGATCTCGCTGGCTATCATGTTTTATTCGGGCCTCTACCATGTGCACAAAACCAAAGGTCATATCACGATAGATCTGCTGGATAAGTTTTATGTAGGTACCTTTGGCAAGATTATTTTCTGGTTTGTCTATCTGATTGAATGCGTCTTTTACACCACGTTGGTGATCACACTGTTTATGCAGGTGGAAGAGTCCTACAAGTTTGGTGATGTTTTCCTTTTTCTGGGTGTGATGAAGTGGAAGGTGTTACTGGCGGTGAGTGTCTTTGCCCTGATTGCCTGGGTCAGCCTGTTTGTTTCTGCGCCTAAACGAAATTCTGGTTTCTAGGACTCTGTCATGATTATTCTGATCACATTTGTAGTGCTGTTTGCGCTGCTGTTTTTACGCGTGCCTATCGCGGTCGCTACCGGCTCTGTTGGTGTTTTGGGGCTGGCTTATTATCAGGGCTGGGGAGCTGCACTGAGTCAACTGGGCAGTATCGCGTCTGAAACGGTTATCTCCTACGAATTTGCCGTTATCCCTCTGTTTATTCTGATGGGTAATATCGTTGCAAAATCCGGATTGGCCGAAGAGCTTTATGCTGCGACCTATGCACTGATAGGGCATATGCGCGGAGGTCTTGCGATTACCACCATTGGCGCCTGTGGTGGTTTCAGCACCTTCTGCGGCTCCAGTTTTGCAACCGCGGCAACCATGTCAAAAATTGCTTACCCTTCGATGATTCGCTATGGCTATAGTCAGGAGGTTGCGACAGGGGTTATCGCCGCCGGTGGAACCCTGGGGATATTGATACCCCCCTCTATCGCGCTGGTGTTTTACGGCATTATAACGGAGACCGATATCGGTCAGCTGTTTGTCGCCGGTGTTATTCCAGGCCTGATCGGTATTGTGATGTACTGTCTCGCCATCATTGTTATCTCTTATCTGAAACCAGGTAGCTGTCCTTCAGGGGAAAAAGCGACATTCAAAGAACGCTTTGCTGCGATCCGTCAGTTGTGGGCGTTTACCATGCTGGTTTCGATTGTATTAGGCGGCATTTACTTCGGATTTTTCTCCCCAACGGAGTCGGCAGCCGTCGGTGTTGTTGGCGCAATTTTTCTGACGTTCCTGCGTGGCAAGTTTGACTGGCAGCGGATGCGTGATGCACTGGAGGATAGTGCGGTGACATCCGTATCACTGATTGCGATTCTGATCGGTTCGCTGATTTTTGCCAATCTGGTGAATGTGTCTAACTTCCCTTATGACGTGGTCGACTGGATCGATAGTCTGGGGTTCGGCTTGTTAGGCGTGCTGTTCGTCATTATTGCAATATACCTGTTGCTGGGGGCTGTGCTCGAATCGATCTCTATGCTGTTGCTGACGGTGCCGGTGTTTTATCCGATTGTTTCCAGTATGGGAATGGATCTGATCTGGTTTGGCATTGTGGTGGTCGTCGCAACAGAGATCAGTCTGATCAGTCCACCGGTGGGTTTGAACTGTTTTGTGTTGAAATCGGTGCTACCAGATGTTGAGCTGAAAACTATTTTTAAAGGGGTCTTCCCCTTTGTTGTTGCAGATCTGTTTCGCTTAGCCCTGATTGTATTAGTGCCATCTATCTCTTTAATTCTGGTTCAGTAGATACTCATTGAAAGCCCTTGATTAAATCAGATCAAGAGGCTTTCAGTATTGATAGATCTGTTCGTTAACTTAATTCATACGCTCAATATGACTCTTACAACAAGAATAAATTGTGGAGGTAAGCATGGCTGTAGTGAATGCCTTTTCTTACGATACCTTTTTGAAGCAGGATGCTCTATTCGCGTTAGGAACAGTCCTTCAAAAAGAGCGCCGTAACCCTCCTCAGGCCCCACACTATATAATGAAGAAATCCCTGGGGATGATTCAGGTTTGTGTGGGCAGCTATGATCAGTTTGTCGATATTTCTGAACCTGATAGTCCCGGATGGTTTCAGTTGATAATTGTTCAGCAAGGAGGAGCTCGCCTTTGGCTCAAGAGCGATGAATTATCTCTGGGCTGTGGTGATCTTTGCCTGGTTAACACCTCAGAAAATCTGAATACGGCAGTGGATGCGGGCAGTCAGATTGTGACAATCAGAATGCCGGTTGAAACCCTGACAGAGGATGCGGTTCACCTGGGATACCATCTGAGGGCATCCGGTCTGGTGTTTAAACCGAATGTGTTTAAACTGGAACAGCTAGGTGTACTTAAGCATCAGATTCTGTCGCTGCTGGATGCTGAGCCGGGTCAGACACCTGAACAGCTGAAGGTTCAGTATCGTCATTTCTTTTCATGCTTGTTGTTGCAGCGGTTCGAGAATAACGCTGACCCATTTTATAAAGTCAGCTACTGCGAAAACCCGAAGATTGAGAAGATTCGTCGCTGGGTAATCTCTGATCCGCGTAAAGAGTATAAGCCTTTGGATCTGGCTGCCTATATTAATGTCAGTGAGAGATCGCTGTATCATCTTTTCAAAAATGAATTTGGTTTGAGTCCCCGGGTATACATCTGTCATATAAAACTTGAATGTATTTATAGAGAGTTGGTTGACCTGAAGAGTATGAAAAATATTACACAGGTAGCATTGGAATACGGCTTTAATAATCTTGGCCGATTCGCAAAGGTATATCGTGATTACTTTGGTGAGTCGCCTTCGCAAACGTGCAGGAGATGACCGGCAGAATGGTTTATTCTGCCTGTAGTCTAAGTTAAGCCGGTTGGTTTTTCCGTTTAGGGCATTTGCTTACGGGACAATTATCAGATAAAAACTCAGCCAGACGTCGGGACATCTCCCGGCGTTCTTCGAATTTATTATCAAAGTGTATCAGCGACATCGCCACAATATAGGAGTAAACCAGGTTTGCCAGATCATCAGCCCGGTCTGATGTATGGCCAAGATTGGTAAAAATACTGTTGATGAATGACAGGCGATATTTGTCGACTTCTTCTACGGCCGAACGTGCCAGTTTGTCCCGCCGGGCCCAGGCTCTGATAGAGATTTCTACTGAAGCCCCATCAAAAGAGCGTTTGCCTGTAATAGGCAGATTCATCAGTGTGGTGATCTGTTCAACCGGGTCGTTGCTGGCGCTTTGAATCCGCGCAATGACTGCTTCGGTTGCCCGCAAACGCCATTTGTCCAGAATGGAAATTAACAGATCATTACGGCTGGTAAAGTGATGATAAAAACTACCGCGGGTTATTTTCAGTTGCTTGGCAAGTTTATCGACGCGAACCTGATCAATACCGCTGGTGGCGAGTACCTGAGTGGCGGCATTTATCCATTCTTCGCGGGATAATTTTTGTGTAGTCATCTATTTATTGCAGCTCGCATGGAAGGTCAAAGACAGTGGTAAAGTAGCAACTGTGGTATGTGTGGTCAACACATTCCGGCGTTATTGGCAGGGGTTTTATTTCTATTTTTTCTGGCGCTAATCTGATGATTAAATGAACATGGAAACAAGGAGATACAGATTCTCTGGTTGGATAAGAAAGCAGCACTATTCCGGTTATATCGTCGCGGAATAGTGCTGTAGAGATCAGGTTAGTTTATCCCGGCAGGATAGGCACGGGAAGCTTTGAATTATGGATCACTTTATGCGTTATTGAATCCAGTAAAAACTGAACAACACTGCTGTGAGTACTGCAATCATATCACTATGGCATCTGCGTCGATCTCATCTGCAACATGCCGGACTTGTTTGAATCAGCGGTAATATTACTCTCTTGCTGATTTCCGGCTCAGCGATAAAGCAGTTCAGGAAGAAACAGTGATATCGGAGCAATAAGTGTGATCAATATAAGCCGGACAATATCCGCGCACCAGAAAGGGGTAACCCCTTTGAAGATGGTGCTGGCTTTGACATCTCTGAGTACCGCGCTGAGGACAAACACATTCATCCCGACGGGTGGGGTAATCAGACTGATCTCGGTGACAACCACTACGACAATACCGAACCAGACCAGATCGAATCCGAGGCTCTGCACTAAAGGGAAAAAGATAGGTACGGTCAGCAGCATCATAGAGAGGCTTTCAAACACCATTCCCAGCACAATGTAGATGCCCAGGATGATAAAAATGATTGCCATCGGCGATACATCGACACTTTGTACCAGTGTCAGCAGGTCACCCGGCAGACCTGCACGATTGATGAAATTTGAAAAGATCAGCGCGCCAATCAAAACACCGAACAGCATTGCCGAGGTTCGTGCGGTATCGGTGAGAATATCAAACAGGTTGGCCAGGGTTAGTGATCGCCGGTACAGGGCAATGACAAACGCGCCACCGGCTCCGATACCTGCTGCTTCAGTCGGGGTAAATACACCGAGGTAGATACCACCCATTACCACGCTGAACAGGATCAGCACTCCCCATACACCCTGTAGTGCCTGAATACGTTCCGGCCAGCTGAGACGCTCGCCACAGGGGCCGTCCTCCGGATTGCGCCAAACGGCGAACCGCACTGCGCAAAGGTAGAGCAGAATGCCGATAAATCCGGGGATAAACCCTGCCGCAAACAGCTCGCGGATGCTGGTTTCAGTGAGCAGGCCATAAATTACCAGGATAACGCTGGGGGGGATCAGAATACCCAGTGTACCGCCTGCCGCAATCGAGGCGGTTGCAAGTGAATCGGCATAACCGTATTTACGCATGGGCGGCATGGCGACTTTAGCCATGGTTGCCGAGGTGGCCAGGCTGGACCCACAGATTGCAGAGGAACCGCCACAAGCAACCACCGTGGCCATCGACAGACCTCCCTGCATATGTCCTAGAAAGGCGTTCGAAGCCCGGTATAACTGATGGGATAACCCCGATTTTGTGACCAGGTTGCCCATCAGAATAAACAGGGGAATAACCGATAAACTGTATTCCTGAGCGGTATTTATAACCCGTTTGGCAGCCATTGAAAGCGCACTGTTCCAGTTGAAATCTGTATAGCTGTCGAAATTCAGGCCCTGCATATAGGCAAAGCCGAAGAATCCCACGATCGCCATGGAAAAGGCGATAGGGATACGGAGGATTACAATCAGAATAAGAAGGATGGCAAAGCCAATCAGGGCAACAGTCATGCTAAATATACCTGTTTAAGGTGGTGTCGGTTAATCACGGGAAAGCCACAGCAGCCGGTAAACACCGTAGCTCAGCAGGGTGGCTGCGGTTATCCAGCTCATGAAGGCGATATATTCAACGATTAAGCCGACCGGCAATTGCAGAAATTCAGTCACCTCACTGCGTCGAAATGAACGCTCAGCCAGAAAGTAAATCTGTGTGGCGATAAAATAGAGCGATGAAGCGATCAGGAATACTGAAAATAGTCCCAGCAGTTTGATCACTGTGCGGCCCATCATCCGGTCAAGGATATCGACGACAACATGTCCTCCCCGCCAGGTAATCACCGGCATCTCGGCAAAAATCAGAATTGCCAGCGCGATTTCGGTCAGTTCCGTTGTGCCATCGATCGAATTCGATAGAAAGTAGCGGCCAACCACGTCAGAGCAGGTCAGCAGCATAAGTAAAAACAGTGTTGTTGCAGCGATCATTTCAAGGGCAAAGGCCAGCCATTTTACTGGCCCCTGCTCCTCATAATGCGCTGAGATCCAGGCGCAAAATGACATGGTTAGCGCTCACTCATGATAACTGTGGGCGATAGAACGAAGCTCTGCCAGCGCGGATTTTGCATCAACACCGCGGTCAGCTACGGAATCCAGCCAGATCTGATCCATGCCTTCAACCAGCTTGTTGAAGTCCTTGGCAAAGGCATCGTCTGCAGATACTTTGACGATGTTAACACCGGCTTCTTCAGCGGCTTTCAGGCCTTCTCTATCAGCGGAATCCCAGGCTTTACCCGCCATCGCCGACAGCTTTTCACCGGAAACACTCATGATCGCCTCACGATCCTTGTCGCTCAGGCTATCGAGGAAGTCTGGGTTGATAAAGATCGAAAAGCTACCCAGATACATACCGCCGGGCAGAGCGACAACATTGCGGGCAACTTCGTTCAGACGCAGAGTCTTCTGTTCTGCTATCGGTAAAAAGACACCGTCAACTATCCCCTGTTGCAACAATTCATAGACTTTAGGGGCCGGAGCGCCCACCGGGGTTACCCCAAGACGATTGCCAATTTCAGCAGGCACACCACCGCCGATACGGATCTTCTTACCCTTAAGGTCAGCCAGTGAGCTGATAGGTTCTATCGTCTGAATCTGGCCGGGTCCATGTACAAACACCCCTGCCACGGTCAGGCCATCATGTTCATTGGCGGCAGCAAAATATTTCTGATGCACGCGCCAGTAAGCAACAGATGCCGCTTCAGCGGAGGTCCCCATCAATGGTTCTTCAACCCCCAGCGCCAGTTTAAAACGACCCGGAACATAACCATGGTAGCTGAAGCTGGCATCGGCAACACCATCTTCGACCAGCTCAAACAGGGTTTTAGGATGGCCTAAACCATACTCGATCTCGAGTTTAACCCGGCCTTCGGTGGCTTCCTCAATCCATTTACCCCAGGTTGGCCATACCACTGCATTTTGTACATGGGTGGGGGGCAGCCAACTGGCAACGCGCATAATGGTTTCAGCGGCAGCGATATTGGTGAGGCCCATCAGTAGAGCGATCAGTGTCAGGGATTTTACTTTTTTTATTATAAACATCGGTTGTTTTCCTCAATGAATGGTTGATTGAGATAGTTAAATAAGATGGTTAATTGAGATGGTTGAATGAAATTGGTAGTACAGCCATTGATGGCATGAGTCGGTATAGCCGCGAGGCTCACCAGCAGACTATTCTGCTGGTGAGCCTGTGCGCTTATTTTTGTCTGGCCATGGTCAGTGCCAGGTCTTCAATCATATCTTCCTGTCCGCCAACGGTGCCGCGGCGCCCCAGCTCGACCAGAATGTCCCGGGCCTGAATGCCATACTTCGCTTCCGCCCGTTTGGCAAACAGCAGGAACGAGGAGTAAACACCGGCAAAGCCCAGTGTCAGCGCGTCGCGATCGACACGGATCGGCTGGTCCATCATCGGTACAATCAGGTCTTCAGCAACATCCATAATCTTGTACAGATCGATACCGTGGTCCGCTTCCATCCGTACCAGTGTTGCTACCAGCACCTCCAGTGGGGTATTACCGGCACCGGCACCTAACCCAGCCACCGAGCCATCGATACGCCCGGCACCGGCATCGATAGCGGCCAGGGAGTTGGCGACCGCCATCCCCATGTTGTGGTGGCCGTGGAAACCCACCTCAATAGAGGAATCCAGTTCAGCTCGCAGCAGACCGATCTTCTCGGTCACTTCATCCGGCAGCATGTAACCGGCGGAGTCGGTGCAGTAGATGCAGTTAGCGCCATAAGAGACCATCAGCCGCGCCTGCTCGAGAATCTTCTCCGGGCTGGCCATGTGCGCCATCATCAGGAAACCGACGGTATCCATCTCCAGTTTGGCGGCCAGACCGATGTGCTGTTCAGTGACATCGGCTTCAGTGCAGTGACTGGCAACACGGATGGTATTCACACCCAGATCTTTCGCCATGCGCAGGTGATCGACCGTGCCGATCCCGGGCAACAGCAGGGCGGAGACTTTGGCGTTTTTCAGTTTCGGAATCACCGCACCGAGATACTCTTCATCGCTGTGCGCCGGAAAACCGTAGTTTACCGAGGTGCCGCCCAGACCATCACCGTGGGTCACTTCGATCAGCGGCATACCCGCTTCATCCAGTGCCGTGGCGACATTCATCATCTGTTCCAGAGAGATCTGGTGACGCTTGGCGTGCATACCGTCCCGCAGACTCATGTCATGGAGGACTACTTTTTTACCTTTCAGATTCATTGTTTTCTCCTCCACTTAGCCGCGTGCTGGCAGGGTAATATTGCCGTTAGCGGCTTCTTCCGCAAACATCTCAGCGGTGCGCAGTCCTGCTGCGGTCATGATGTCCAGGTTGCCAGCATACTTCGGCAGATAATCACCCAGACCTTCCACTTCCATAAACATAGAGACCCGGTTGCCATCAAATACCGGGCCGTTGACCAGGTGATAACCGGGTACATATTTCTGCACCTCTTTCACCATGGCGTGAACGGAGGCGGTAATGGCCGCCTGATCCGGCTCGCCTTCCGTCAGACAGTGCACGGTGTCGCGCATCATCAGCGGTGGCTCAGCGGGGTTGATAATGATGATCGCTTTCCCTTTTTTCGCGCCGCCGACCTTCTCGACAGCACCAGCGGTGGTGCGGGTAAACTCATCGATATTTTTGCGGGTACCAGGGCCAGCAGACTTAGAGGAGACGGTAGCGATAATTTCACCGTACTCAACCGGCTGCACGCTGGACACAGCGGCGACCATCGGGATCGTTGCCTGGCCACCACAGGTGACCATGTTGACGTTCATCTCCAGATTTTGTGCGTGTGCCCGCAGGTTGACGGGTGGCACACAGAAGGGGCCAATCGCCGCCGGTGTCAGGTCGATCATGATGACGCCCAGTTCGTTCAGCTTGCGGCTGTTCTCGGCATGAACATAGGCCGAGGTAGCATCAAAAGCGACGCGGATATCATCTTCGATGACGTGCGGCAGCACCCCATCAACGCCGTCAGCGGTGGTTTTAATACCCATCTCGCGGGCGCGTTTCAGACCATCGGATTCCGGGTCGATCCCCACCATCCACACCGGTTCGATCCACTCAGACCGTTTCATCTTCATCAGCAAATCAGTACCGATATTGCCCGGCCCGATAATCACTGCTTTTAATTTTTTCATAGGGAAAATCCTTCAAACAACGAATTGTATTGGCAGCAACGCTTTGCAGAGCGGATTGCTGTCCAGTCCAGTCAGGCCTGGCTGAATTGAGTGCTGACCCGGCCAATTGATGAGATCAGCACCTCAAACTGATCGCCGGGCTCTACCGCTACCATCGGTCCCAGTGCTCCGGTCAGGACAATATCGCCCGCTTTAAGAGGGGTTCCTAACTTGCTCAGGGTGCGTGCCAGCCAGACAGCTGCATTGAGCGGGTGCCCCAGACATTCAATACCGCTGCCTGAAGAAACCCCGGTGCCGTTGCGGGTCATGGTCATATTAATCTTTGCCAGATCGATGCCACCCTGCCAGCGCAGCGCGTCACCCAGCACAAACGCACCGCTGGAGGCGTTATCAGCCACCGTATCGACAAAACTGATGTCCCAGTTATTGATGCGACTCCCGACGATCTCAATCGCCGGCATTACCCAGCCGATGGCATCGATCAGCTCAGCAAAAGTAGTATCGGTTTCGGGCAGGTCTTTGGTCAGTATGAGGGCCAGTTCCGCCTCGACTTTGGCTTGCATCACCCGGTCGACCGGAACCGTTTCGTTGTCGCCATAGCACATATCCGCAAACAGAGTGCCGAAGTCAGGCTGATCTACCCCAAGCTGTTGTTGCACTTTGACGTTAGTCAGACCGATCTTACGGCCCACAACACGACGCCCGGTATGACAGGCATGTTCAGTATTGAGCTGCTGAATTCTGTATGCCGCTTCGGCGTTGTCTTCTCCAATGATCTCCCGGATGGGGGCGACTGCTTCGTTATGAAGCTCTGCTTCACGCAGGTTTTTGGCGATCAGATCCAGATCAATTGACATCGGTGTAATCCTGTTTAAATTCGGCTGACTAAATGATATTAAGAAGGAGTGCGTTAAAAATATTGCTTCGATGCTTTAAAGCTGAAACGGAGTGCTTGTTTCTTTGGGGTTTTATTGAAATTGGCAATAAATAGCGAGACAGAAAAAATAGACAGACAGCGACAAGAATATTCATTTTGCAGCACCCAGTGAATAACTATTATTATTTTTTAATACTTATAATTATTGTGTCAGTATAAAAAAATGGTTAAGCAGGCTACAATTAAAAACTGCTGTAGTGTGCACTAAGTGCACATTCTGATATGGTCATATGAGTACTGAATCATGGAAACTGAAGAAACGGGGCAGTATAAGAATGTGCGGGGCCTTACCCGGGGGCTTGAGTTACTCTATCTGTTAAATCGCGCCCATGGTGGGGCAAAAATCCGTGATCTGGCGGACTGGAGTGGTATTCACCGCACCACCGTCCGACGACTACTGGAAACCCTGGTAGGGGAAGGTTATGTGCGGCGCAGCCCGTCTGATGACAGTTATCAGCTGACGCTTAAGGTCAGACAGCTGAGTGAAGGATTTCAGGATGCTCAGTGGATATCTCAGCTGGCTGCGCCACTATTAGGTCAGTTATTACAACAGGTTATATGGCCAACAGATCTCTGCACGCTGGATGGTGACGCGATGGTTATTCGCGAGACAACCCACCGTTTCAGCAAACTATCGTTTCACCGGGATATGGTGGGCAGGCGGCTGCCACTGCTGATGACGGCTACCGGAAGAGCTTATATTACCTACTGCCCGGAAGCTGAACGTAACGAAATACTGGAGCGGTTGCGGCAGCATAACGACAGGCAGGGAATGCATGCTAATGATGAAGATTATGTACGTCGGGTAATACGTCAGACCCGGGAACAGGGTTACGGTGCCAATAATCAGGACTGGGGAGATGAGGGAAATATTGCAGCAATTGCCCGGCCGATTATGCGTGAAGATGAAGTGGTGGGATGTTTGAACCTGGTGTATATCGCCAAAGCGATGCCCACTGAAAAAGCAGCAAAAAAATATCTGAAGAAAATTAATGATGTTATTGAGAAAATAGAGGAACAGTTATAACCACTGCTATTGTATAGCAGTGGTTATAAATATTTTAAAACAGGATTGTTAGAAAGTAATACGCCGGTATTTAATTAATGTTGCAGAAAATCCAGCACCATTCTGTTAAATGTATCTGCATGCTCCCATTGTGCCCAGTGACCACAATTATTAAAGATATGTAACTGTGCATTAGGGATGCCACGAATTAGCTTGATGCCGATATCCATTGGCACAAAACGGTCATCGCGTCCCCAGACAACCAGCGTCTCTGCCTTAATTTCTGCCAGCCGCGGACCAAAATCAGGGAACTGTTTTGGATTGGCTTCGAGACTTTTAACGAAGTTTTCCAGATGATCTTTACGGGACAACATATTGTCCAGACGCAGCTGGAACATCTCGTCGGTCAGATGGCTGCTGTCGTAAACAAACACCGACATCATCTTTTTCAGTGCTTCCAGATCGGGGTTGCGATAGAGCGCCTGAATCAGTTTGATCCCTTCCGTTGGCATCGGTACAAACTGGCTTGGCCCACCGGTACCGCCACCCATCAGAATCAGTTTGTTAACCCGTTCGGGCCAGCTGAGGGCAAAGGCCACCACGCTGTGTCCGCCCATGGAGTTACCGATCAGGTGGGCGGTTTCGATATCCAGACCGTCCATTACGCCTTTGACACAGGCGGCATTGAGATCGGAGCGGGAACCGGTGCAGACAACCGGGTCACTTTTACCCCAGCCGGGGCAGTCCAGCAAAATAATACGATAACCCTGATTAACAAAAGGCTCGATATTGCGGTTAAAGTTAGCCCAACTGGTGGCGCCGGGGCCTGAACCGTGCAGCATAATCACCACCTGCTCACCGGTCCCCAGTTCGTTGTAGTGGATCTTATAGGGATTACCTTCGGCAACAATATCGATAAATTTGCTGCTGGAGGCTTCACTGATTTCAATCGTAGTCATAGATTCTGCCTTTTAATTCGTTATGTGCGAACGCAATAAGCCCTGTATGACAGGGCCTGGTTTATCTCATTGTTTGTGCACTTACTGAGGGACGCTGCGAAAGGCTCCATTCAGATAGATCAGTGCTTCGCCATCATCCCGCTCGCAGGTGGCCATCACTTCACAGAGAAACGCATGATGGGTGCTTTCATCAAACACTTTGATCACACGGCAGTCAAAATTGGCCAGAGTGCCGTCCAGGCTGGGGGCTCCGGTCACCAGTTCACGCCATTGGCCATATTCAAAACGTGCTTCACCGTGAACCTCTTTGTTCATGCCAGCAAAGACCTTGGCAATCTCTTCCTGCTCACTGGCAAGAATGTTCACACAGAGTGCGCCGCTGTTCAAAATGATCTCACTGGCAGCGACATCTTTGTTCACGAATACAACCAGTCGGGGAGGATCAGCCGTAACCGAGCAGACCGCTGTGGCGGTCAGACCGGCTTTGTTTTCACCGTCTGATGCGCTGATGATGGTTACTCCCACTGCAAAGTGGCGCATACCGTAGCGGTGGTCGTCTGACGTCACAGTTGGCATCGCCGCTAATTTTGCGTTAGGCGTCCAGTCAAGAACCTGATTTATCTCTTTATTCATCTCTGCACCCTTTAAAATTGTTATACCGGGCAAGGGACGTGCCCCTGCCTCAGGTGTGGCTATTATTGTTTATTGGGCTTTGACGCCGAATGGATTGGGTTGTGGCAGAGGGTTACCCAGCATCTGTCCACCCAGCAGTTCGCCAATGTTGTCCTGGTTCTGAGTGATGTGGTTCGCACCCACCAGAATGTCGCGCAACTGACGCTGCATCGGGCTGGACAACCAGACGCCACGGGTTGAGGTTTTCTTGAAGATCATATGGGCGGCCTCAAAGCAGTCACCACCGGTAAACTGGTTGGTGGCGAAGGTACGCACGCGGACATCGGTGGGTACCAGCTCACCTTTTGACGCATATTTCCAGGCTTCCTCGGTGTTCATCAGCACCCGTGCTTCAGCGCCGGTGATTTTAGCCTGAGCTTCACCCAGCTTACCTTTGATGAAGGGGTCATTGACGGCAGCACCAACCGCCTGGTTGAGGTTCTGACGTGGCACCATATGTTCGATATAGAGATCAGCCATCCCTTTAGCCATACCGATGATGACTGAAGAGACCGCAGAGTAAAACACGCCGAAGAACGGCATCTTATACAGGTTGTTTACATGACCGTGGGTCTCATCACAGTAATCACCAATGACATGGCTGCGATAGGCGGGGACGAATACCTCATTAATCAGAAGCTTCTTACTACCGGTGCCCGCCAGGCCGACAACAAACCAGTCATCTTCAATCTCAAAGTCAGAGCGTTGCACCCAGAAAGAGCGGAACTCCATATTGCCTTCGGCATCGGCGACACGACCACCGAGAAAAGCGCCACCTGCCGCATGGTCACAACCGCTTGATGTCAGCCACTCGCCATTCAGAATGTATCCGCCTTCAACCGCTTTCACCGTGCCGAAAGGGGCGTAGGACGAGGATATCAGACGGCTGCTATCGTCACTCCAGAGTTCATCACCGACGGTGTTGTCCAGCAAACCGACCTCGAACGGGTGCACCCCCAATACCATCACGTTCCAGGCACTGGAAGGGCAACCGCGCGCCAGTTCGATCAGAACTTTGTTAAGCACGTTAGGGTTCATCTCATAGCCGCCCCAGCGTTTTGGTTGCAGGATGCGGAAGAAGCCTGCCTCCTGAAACGCCTGAATGGTATCTTCCGGCACCATGCGGGCTTTTTCAACGGCATCGGCTTTCTCTCTGAGCCACGGAATCATCTTAGTTGCGCGGGCTACGATCTCTTCTTCGGTTGGGATCTGGACAGTCATATTGTTCATCGATGTTCTCCTGAAATTCTATTTATTATTTGCTGGCATCAGTCCGGGTCGGATCAGGCCGACTCGGCGCTGACAACGCCATACCCGGCAATCCATTCGTTAATTGCGCGGTAATAATCTTTTCTTGCGGTTACTGATCCGGTTGCACCGATCGCAGCAAAGGCAGCCACCCAGGTGCGTACCTCGTGCGCTGAACGTCCGGCTTGTTGCGAGATCTCCTCAATGGAGAGTTCATCAATCTCGGCCACCCGGCCATCGATCAGTGTCTGGATAAAGGTCAGATCCCAGTCTGCGTTGAGCGGGGTCTGTTCGCACAGCTCACTGCCATAGATCTTACCGGCGGCGATGGTGCGTTCCTGACGGGCGGCACGGAACTCCGGGGTAGGGTTGCGTCCGGCAATCAGAAATTCAGCCACCTCTTCCGGGGCATCCGCCAGCAGCGGCACGGGAGGTTCGTGTGACAGTCCTCCGGTACCCAGGATCAGCACACGTTTATCCAGTCCCGCAATAAACTGGCCGACGATCTCGCCGAGTTTGCGGATGCGTGCGTAGGGGCAGAAGGGTGGCGCTACAGAGTTGATGATGATCGGTACCACCGGGTAACGTGTCAGACTGCCGGTCATCTCTTCCAGCGTCTGGGTGCAACCGTGATCGACCTGCAAACGGTGCGACAGGGTCATATCGATGCCGTTGGCGAAAAGGAATTTCACCAGCTCCATTGCGGTATCAGAATCAACACTCAGATGGCCAGGCAGACTGCTGTAATCACCGACAGATTCCGCCGCAGTAGCAATAACGTAGGGTGGCATCAGATCATAAAACAGGCCGTTATAGTGATCTGGTGCAAACAGGATGATCAGCTCAGGATCGAATGCTTCAACCTCGGCACGGGCCTTAGCAATCACCTCATTAACCTCATTGACGATGCTCGCGTCAGGATCGTTATAGTCTCTCAGGGGGGTGTGAGACAGACACTTCAACATTACACTCATGCGGGACTCCAGAACCTGCCGGTCAGGGGAAGGCAATGCACTTTGCTTTCCATTAATCGGCGTGTTTTCTTAGCTCTTTCCATGGGACGGTCTCAGCCCTGGAAAGGCGATTTATTATTTGAATTCTGAGATGACGCGTTGTGAGCTTTAGGTAACTCAGGCAAGTCTATGGGGGTTAACCAGGCGTCATTTCAGAGTGAGGCCAGTGTAGAGATGAGGGCTATTGCAGGGCAATAAAAAACAGTCTGATGGTGCACTTAGTGCACAGAAATAGATGTTGTCGTCAGGGGGAAGGGGTGTGAAATTCACGCTGAAACCTGACATTGTGCTTGCTTTTAGCCGCTTGCTGCACTTGCGTCAGGTAGCCCTATAGCGGTATGTTTACCACCTCAACAATCCTTGACAGTTTCTTGTTTATTCACGCTTTGATTCGGTATCACAATCGCTATGCTAACGATAATCGGTATTACCGCGCCTATTTTCCTGTTGATTCTGGTCGGCTTTGTTGCCACCCGGGTCGGTATTATTCCCCGGGAAGCGCTACCGGGGATGAGTCGCTTTGTGCTTTTTCTGGCGCTGCCGGTGCTGATGTTTCAGAAAATATCGCAACTGGATCTGGGGGTACTGATCGACCCCCAATACCTGATGGTGTACAGCTTTAGTTGCCTCGTCTCATTCGTCTCTGTTTTTTGCATTAGCCGTTTTTTGCTCAACAATAGCACCAGCTTTTCCGGCCTCAAAGGTTTTGGCAGTGCCTGCCCTAACAGTGCCTTTATCGGTTTGCCGGTGCTGTTGCAGTATTTTGCTGAAGATGCGCCGACTCAGGCGTTTGCGATGTCGCTGATGGTGGAGAATATTGTCCTGTTTCCGCTCGCCTTCGCGTTGATGGAAACCCATGGTGACACCGGTATTGGCCCGAAAAAGATCGTTATCACGGTCGCGGGTCGGCTGGTGAGGAATCCGATTATTATTGCGGTTTTTTCCGGTGTATTCGCGTCGCTGATCGGTTTTCAGGCGTCGGGATTTCTTGGCCGGGGGATGGACCTGCTGGCTGGGGCAGCAGCACCGGTGGCACTGGTCATTATTGGTGGCTCTTTGGTTGGCGCAGCGTTTAGTGCATCGTTCAAAGATATCCTCATGATTGCCAGTTTTAAACTGTTGCTACAACCGCTGATTGCATTGTGTCTGGTGATCTTCGTGGTGCCCGATATGGATCTGATGCTGAAGCTGGCGGTGGTGATCTTTTCGGCATCGCCGATGCTGAGTATCTACCCTATTGTGGGGGGGCAGTATGGTAAACAAGCCTACTGTTCCGGGGTGCTGACGGTGACTACCGTGCTGGCGTTTTTCAGTATCAGTCTGATGCTGAGTTTGCTGAGTCTGATACAGTGACAGGGCAAGCGCAGAGGATGAAGGTCAGGGATATCGAACAGCAGTTTATACGTTTGCCAGGGATGCCGCAGATGGAGCTGCGTTCTACATGGGACAGCCGACAGGGGTATAAATCCCATAGCCATCGACAGTTTTCAATCGGTCTGCTGCACTCCGGGGAGACCTGCTTCAGCTGTAAAGGCGACGAACAGAGGATCGTTGCAGGGGAGTTGGTGATCATCGAACCCGACAGGGTTCACGCCTGTAACCCCCTCGAAAATGGTAGTCGTGGCTACTATATGCTCTATATTGAGGCCAGTTGGTGTCTGCAGTGGCTATCATCCTTCTATGGATCTGACGTGACGCATTTCTATTGCGAGCAGACTCTGATCCGTGATCAGCAGGTGATTGATACCTTTCTGACCCTGGTCGAACAGTTACAGCGTCAGGATGGCGGAGTGATCCCGATAACGCTGGAGCGACTGGCCACTCAGCTGTTGCTGCCATACTGCAGCCCTGCAGAAGAGGGCAGTGACAGAGATCACCGCTGCGTTGAGCTAAAGCAGCGTTTGCTGGCCGATCTGCAACATCCTCCGGCACTGGCGGAACTTGCCGCAATCAGCGACTGTACACCGGAGGCAGTGATCAGGAGGTTCCGCCGTCATTACGGTATTACGCCAAAGGCATTGGTGAATAATGCCCGTATCGAACAGGCCAAGCTGTTGCTGCGTGAGGGGGTGCCGATTGTTGATGTGGCGGGGCAACTGGGTTTTTCCGATCAGAGTCAGTTTCACCGCACCTTTGTTAACTACACTGCGTCAACTCCGGGGCAGTATCAGCAGAGCTGATCAATTTCGCACAATCATTCGTTTGTATGCTCTGCCAAACTCCGTTTCTTGTATCTATCTGTGACGGAGGCTCTATGTCCCTTGATTATCTTATTCCTGCTGCTTTTCCCGCGTTGATTCTGGCACACTTCGTCGCGCTGTTAAGCCCGGGCCAGGATTTTTTTCTCATCAGTGCGAGTGCCGTACGCCATGGTCTGGCCGGTAGCCGTTTTATCTGCCTTGGCGTAGCGCTGGGCAATGGCGTGTATATCGCTATCGCAATACTGGGTTGGAGTGGCATTCGCGACAGCCCGCAACTATTCAGCATTATCGAAACGTTGGGGGCGATCTATCTGCTGTGGATAGGTATTCAACTGTTACGCAGTCAGGCCGGTGATTTTGTTACCGGAGATTCAGCAGGCCATGCACCCAGCATTCGACGTCAGTTGATTTCAGGGCTTAATTCGGCGTTATTGAATCCCAAAAATGCACTTTTTTATATGAGTCTGATGACCGTTATTCTCGGGCCGGATGCCACACTGGCGCAACAAATATTCTGCGGCTTGTGGATGTTTGCGACGGTGCTATGTTGGGATCTGCTACTCGCCCGGGCTATCGGTCTGCAGCGGGTCAGAAAGATGCTTGGCCAAAGTATTCATCTGATTGAACGAGGTGCTGGTGGGGTGTTGGCTGCATTGGGTATCGGATTGTTTCTGCAATCTGGCCGATAGCCACTACAGTCTTTATGATTCAGCGGTTACTATGTGGCTCTTATCTGTTCAGAGGGAGCACCATGCCATCAATTATTCGTGTCAGCGGCCTGACGAAAACCTATGACTCCGGTTTTACGGCACTCCAGAATATCGATCTGGAGATTCACCGGGGGGAGATTTTCGCTCTGTTGGGGCCAAACGGCGCAGGAAAGACCACCCTGATCAGTATTATCTGCGGTATCAGCAGCCCCTCGGAAGGCACCGTGCTGGCCGATGGCTTCGATATCGTCAAAGACTATCGTGCGGCGCGCAGTAAGATCGGTCTGGTGCCGCAGGAGCTGTGCAGCGATGCCTTTGAAAATGTCTGGTCGGCAGTCAGCTTCAGCCGGGGTTTGTTTGGTAAGCCCGCTAACCCCGAGTTCATTGAAAAACTACTGCGCCAGTTGTCTTTGTGGGATAAAAAAGATGCGCAGATGCGGGAGCTGTCCGGGGGGATGAAACGCCGGGTGATGATTGCCAAGGCGCTCTCCCATGAGCCGGATATTCTGTTTCTCGATGAGCCCACCGCCGGCGTGGATGTCGAACTGCGTAAAGATATGTGGCAGATGGTTCGGGAGCTACGAGAGCAGGGCGTTACCATTATCCTGACAACGCACTATATCGAAGAAGCGGAAGAGATGGCGGACCGCATCGGTGTTATCCGTAAAGGTAAGATTTTGCTGGTGGAGGAGAAGCAGGCGCTGATGGATAAACTGGGCAGTAAGTTGCTGAGTATTCGTCTGCAGCAACCCGTCAGTGAAGTCCCGGAAGCGCTGGCGGAGTTCAGTCTGCAGTTGGCAGAGGATGGCGATACCCTTTGTTACCGTTACGACAGTCGTCAGGAGAGCGACAGCATCGCCCGGTTATTGCGCAAGCTGACCGAGCAGGGGCTGGAGATCCGTGATCTGCACTCCAGTGAAAGTTCACTGGAGCAGATCTTTGTCAGTCTGGTTCACGAGAAGGAGCAGTAAGATGAATCTGTATGCAATCCGGGCGATCTATAAATTTGAGATGGCGCGTACCTTCCGTACCCTGATGCAGAGTATTGCCTCTCCGGTGCTGTCTACCTCGCTTTACTTTATTGTGTTCGGTACCGCGATCGGATCCCGTATGGGTAATATTGAGGGGATCAGCTATGGTGCCTTTATTATTCCGGGACTGGTGATGCTGTCTCTGCTGAGTGAGAGTATCTCCAACGCGTCGTTTGGTATCTTCTTTCCCAAGTTTTCCGGCACTATCTATGAAGTCTTATCCGCACCGGTCTCTTCGATGGAGATTGTGATCGGTTATGTCGGCGCTGCCGCCACTAAATCGGTGACCCTGGGATTGCTGATTCTGCTGACTGCCCAGCTGTTTGTTGATTACCATATTCAACATCCTGTCTGGATGCTGGCATTTCTGATCCTGACTGCGGTGACCTTTAGTCTGTTCGGTTTCATTATCGGTATCTGGGCCGATGATTTTCAGAAACTTCAGGTGATACCGCTGATGGTTATCACGCCGCTGACCTTTCTCGGGGGCGCGTTTTATTCTATCAGTATGCTGCCGGAACCCTGGCAGACGCTGACGCTGTTTAATCCGGTCGTTTATCTGATCAGTGGTTTTCGCTGGGCGTTTTACGGAGTTGCAGACGTCAATGTGGCGGTCAGTCTGGGGATGACGATGGTGTTTCTGCTGATCTGTCTGACGGTGGTGTGGTGGATCTTTCGTACCGGATATCGGATCAGAACTTAATCATTATGCGGGCAGGTAACCGGAGTTTTGGAAGCTGAGAAGCTGATTTCAGAGGTCAGGGGAGGTATCAGTTCAGTTGAAAATTTAAGCAGTGACAGTTTAGCGTATCTGCAGCGTAACCCGGTTGTCCAATAGTGGAAGTTGCCGGGCTAAGCTGCATTTTCACCAGCATCCTATCAATGCCCGAAAACGGAGTCAGTAGCCTGAACAGGCTTGGCCTTGAACAGGTTCAGTGCTGCGACAAAAATAGCCTTAATATTTGCTTTTCTTGCCTGACGCTTCTCGAGAATACGGGCTTGTTCCATTTCACGAGCCATACGCAGGAAATATTCACGCTCAGTTTCTGGCTGGTTCTGTTGCTGTTTGTTGTAAAGGTCGATGTAGTAGAAGGTAGTTAGCATGATCTTATCTCTCATTATGCACATTATTGGTGCGTTTGTGATGCAGTCATTCTTTAATTGCATACTGTTAGTGCAAACTTTGTTTACGCGCGCAGATTATCCAGAATTGCTTCCAGTGACAAAGTATACTTTTTCATCTGAATGATGAATTATTCTAATCATTTATATTTTCTCGTTATATCAGTCTGTAGCTTATAGATAGCTATAGTGGCGTTCTCTCTTTTTTTGGCTGAAATTTGAGCTGAGCTGTGCTGTTTATAGAAAGGAGGGACGGGGTTCTGAATGGTGTAATTTTGTGACCTATCTTGGTGCATTTGTGTTTTGCATCATCCCCGCTGGTTGGTAAATCACAGCAATTTATTGTTTGCCTGGTAGATAGATGGGCAAAAAATCAAGAAGTTAGCTCCGGTTGTAGTCGACAATTGCTGTCCCTGGTTTCCTTATCTGCTTCTGCATTGTGAACAATAACGGGCACACGTTTCCTTGCGGATGATCGACTCTGGCGGCTTGATACATTTCGTTATTTCTGAGAAAGATTGCAGCAAAACTCCTGTTGTTAAATGGCTGTTGCGCAACGCTGTCCTGCCGGGTGAGAGAACCGGTCAGGAGTTAGCAACCTGGTTTGTCCCGATCTGACAAACACAGCAATAATAATGACAGGAATAACAATAATGCCGTTAAAGACTCGAGAGTTCGGTGCTGAGCAGCCCTACTGGCCTGCAGGTCCTTTTAAAATAAGACTACCTTTTATTCACTACCGCTGGGAAACCCCTGAGATGATTCAGGGGTTAATCATGTTTGTGGTTGGCCTGGCGATGATTCCGCTGCTGGAAAAATATCTGGGGATGCCCTATGAAGCGGCCCTGGCATTCACCTTTGTTGCTGGGTTGGGATATATCCTGCCAGCGTTGTTGGGGGTGCCGCTGGTGCCTGGCTGGATAACCCCGGCAATACCGGTGGTTCTGCTCTATCTGAAAGGGTTTGAGCCGGGGCCGGATGCGATTAAAGCGATGTTTGCGCTGCAACTGGAAGTGACCTTTATCTTTCTGTTTCTGGGGGTAACCCGACTCGGTTCAAAGCTGGTGGATATCATCCCCAATTCACTGAAATCCGGTATTATTATCGGTGCCGGTATCGCGGCGATGATGGGCGAGCTGAAAGTGGGTGGTCGTATTGACGCAACACCGGTGTCCCTGATTATCGGTTCGCTGATCTCGGCCTATGTGCTGTTCTCCCTCTCTTTTAAAAACGTGGTCGACAGTAATCCGCTGGCGAAGAAAATTGCCAATTTCGGTATGGTGCCGGGGATGATTCTGGCGATGGTTGTTGGCTGGAGTGTGGGCGAATATCCACTGCCGGATATTCAGTGGGGCATTACTCACCCGGACTTTGCACTGATGTGGCAGTATCTTACCTTTACCGTTGGTTTTCCCGGATGGGATGTTTTCCTGCTGGCGATTCCTACCGCTGTGATCGCCTATGTGATCGCCTTTGGTGACATTATTGTCGGCTTTACCCTGGTGAAGCGGGTTGATCATCTGCGTTCAGATGAGAGTATTGAAGACAGTGTCGACCGGGTGCATCTGGTGACCGCTATGCGTAACTGTCTGCATGCATTTCTGGCGCCCTGGCCGGGTCTTGCAGGTCCGCTGTGGACCGCAGCCCATGCGACGGTTGCGGAGCGTTATGCGATGGGTCGCAAGGCGATGGATTCGATCTACAGCGGGGGCGGCACGTTCTGGCTAACCGGCCTGGTCGCACTGTTTGTGTTACCGCTGGTCACCCTGTTTAAACCGGTACTGCCCATCGCGCTTTCGCTGACGCTGGTGCTGACCGCTTATATCTGCATCATGGTGGGTATGGAACAGCTGAAAAACTCTGTCGAGCGGGGCGTAGCGGGTATCGTTGCGGTAACCCTGGCGATGCCCGATCCCAAGTCAACAGTGTATGCGGTGGCAATCGGTCTGATTCTCTACTTCCTGATCGAGAGGCCAAAGCTACTGGGTAAGCACAATCCTGCCGATGAGGTGATCTTTGCCGACGGTGAAGAGGAATCTCAGGGGCAGGCCGCCAGGGCTGCCGCTAAAGAGGCGGCAGCTAAGTCACCATCAGAAACGGTTTAGTCAGCGGGCTGAGGACTTTGTCTCAACTGGTTAAATAAGAACCCCCAGTAAGACCAACCCGGCATCTGCCGGGTTTTTTCTGGCTTATTCTGCTGAGCAGATGTTCAGGGGGTCCAACTGACATCGGTGGTGAGGATATAGCCTACGCCGTAGATGGTTTTGATGATCTCAGGGTTTTTTGGGTCCTGCTCAATTTTCTTGCGCACCCTGGACATTCTGACATCGATGCTGCGGTCAAACGGACCGGTAGTTTCCCCCATCAACTGATCTCTTGAAAGAATGGTTTTTGGCGCTTTCAGCAACCTGATCAGCAGTACATGCTCCGCTGAGCTGAGTTCTGATTGTTTGCCATCGCCGGTGATCAGGGTCAGTGTTTTGGGGTCATATCTCAGGTTGGCAAATTGGGCGGTGCGGGTCTCTGTTTTGGGATCAGGCCCGCTGTTTTCCAACCGACGGAGCAGGCTGTTCACCCGGGCGACCAGCTCCCGGGGGATAAAGGGTTTGACGATATAGTCATCAGCACCGAGTTCCAGTCCCAGGACTTTGTCGGGGACGCTGTTACGCCCTGAGAGGATCATAACGCCAACACTGTGTTTGTCGCACAGCTGCTTAACCAGCTCCATACCGTCCATATCGGGCAGGCCCAGATCGATAATACAGAGGGCTGGTGGCCGGGTGCGGATGGCATGGCAGGCCTGTGCCCCGGTGGTAAAACTGCGCACCGAATAGCCAAACTGTTCCAGCTCCAGGCTGACCATCTGGCAGATATCCTTCTCATCATCGATTACGTAGATCATTTTATTATTATTCAAGGTTTGCCTCCGCAAAGAGAGAAGCGGTCAGGGAGTTTAATCCAACCCGGCATAGCGCTTCTCACTATCATGAAATGCCTTTTTCAATTCCGCAATCCCAAAGGGTTTGCTCAGCAGCAGAAAGGCCGGATTGATCGGCTTATCACCGCTTTGCTGGTAAGAATATCCACTGATCAGGATAATTCTGCAACGGTTATGTTGCTGATGCAGCCAGTCTGCCAGTTCAATGCCGTTGAGGTTGCCCGGCAGCATGACGTCTGAAACCAGCGCATGGAGTTCCGGTAGCAGAGGGATCAGACGCCGCGCTTCTTCAGCACTATGGGTGTCGATCACATCAAATCCCAGGTCGATCAGTTGCTGACGCACCACCGAGCGGACATCCGGATCATCTTCGACCAGGCATACCAGCTTGCCCTCCTGCTTCAGCGTGTTCTCTTGTGCGCCGGGGTGATCATTTAACCTCTCTTCTCTGGCTGCTTTTGCCGGCAGCAGAAGGGTGATAGTAGCGCCCCGGTGGGCGGCGTTCTGAATGCTGATATAGCCTTTTGACTGCTTAACAAAACCGTACACCATACTCAGACCCAAACCGGAACCTGCACCATTGCTTTTGCTGGTAAAGAAAGGTTCAAAACACTGTTGCAACGCCTGATCGGAGAAGCCCGTGCCGGTGTCGCTGATACAGATTTCGCAGTAATTACCGGGCGTTACCAGCTCGTCCATGATCAGACGATGCTGCACCGCTATACTCTGGGTTGTGAAGCTGATTTCGCCCCCCTCTGGCATCGCATCCCGGGCGTTGAACACCAGATTGACCAGGGCATCCTCAAGCCTGCCCGGATCTGCAAACGGCTGCAGCTCTGACGGAGTGTTATTGATGCGGATCGTGATATTGTCCGGCAGCGAGCTGGACAGCAGTTCAAGGGAGTCTTTGAGCATCTGCCCGATATTAATCAGCGTTGGCGAGAGCGGTTGTCGACGGGAGAATGACAGTAGCCGGCTGGTGATGTCTGCGCCGCGTCGGGTGGCTCGGATGGCGGGTTCAAGATAACGTTGTAGCTGATCATCCCCGCTGTAGCGGTCACCCACCGAGTGCAGGTTGCCAAGTATAATGGTCAGCAGGTTATTAAAATCGGGTATCCGGATTATAGGGTTGAAACAGGGCTATAAACGCCCTGCCTCGATCTCCCGTACCAGTGTTGACATATCTGCGCCGTAGTTGGTCAATGGGCCAGTTTCAGCAACGCCATAGAACGGCATCCTGCCCATAGCCCCCTCGGGTATCCGTTGCCGCTGATAGCGGGGCTTCTTGATCTTCTGAAAACCCTCAGTAAACAGTATCTTGGCTCGCAGCGCTTCAAAGCTGTAGCCACGGCCCACACGATTCACAACACGGATCAGGTTGTTCAGTGACTCGGTGTAGGCGTTGGTAATGGGGTGGTCGAAGTAAGCGAAAATGTCATCGTGCCAGTTGACCATCGCTTTGATCAGCGGATCGAAGTGAGTCATCATTTCCGGCGTAATCTGTCGCAGCCAGGAGTAATATGCCTCCTGTGCCTGGTGCCGGGTCTGACAGTCCCAAATCTCGAAAAAGGCTTCTTTCAGTTCGTAGGCTTGGCCGATCTCTGGATAGTTCAACGTCCAGCCAGAGAAGCGCATGTATTCCGCATCTGTCAGCTCGTGACGGCGTTTCAGCAAGACGAACCTATCACGCATCAACCCACGGCGCTGCTGCGCTGTTAGATCGCTTCTGATGGCCTTACGAGCACGTTCCAGAGATTCGTTCGCCATCCTGACAACGTGGAATTTGTCGATGATAACTGTGGCGTCAGGGATCATGGTTTCTACCGCTTGCCGGTACGGTCTCCACATATCCATTGCTACATAGCGTACCTGGTCGCGGTCAGTGCGTTTGCTCAGATAGCGCGTAACCGTCGTTTTGTTTCGGTTATCCAGCATATCAACGATGGTCTGCTGCTCGATGTTGGTAATCACGCAGCGCGGTTTGATGATGTGGATTTCATCAATTCCCAGCCACTGCGGCATCTCGAATTTGAGCGTTTTTTCCAGCCGCTCGCAGTAGTCGTTGAAAATGTTGCGGACGGTTTTTTCATCGACCCCAACATCCTCAGCAACGCCCGAGAACGTCCGCCGTAGGCTCTCGCGCTCGATGTACTGAATCAGGCGGTGGGTCATCTGCCGCTTGTCGTCTTTGTGCGGTACAGGCTCCAGAAACGTCTTCCGGCAGGACTGGCAGCGATAGCGACGGCGGTTAAGCATAATACCCGTTCGTTTGCCGTGGACTGGGGTGTCCATGACCACCTCATCACGTCGGCCAAAGCCAACGATTTCAGGATGATTGCAGTGGGGGCAGTGTGTGGGCGGCTTGGCAACCTCAGCTTGTACTTGATAATCGTGCTCAAGCTCTGCCACATTGACTACGTTGTAGTCAGGCCAATTCAAAATATTTGTCATAGTCAAAAAGAAAGGGGCCGAAGCCCCTTGCTGTTACTCCACTTCTACCGTGTCATCAATGCTAGCATCAGCGTACAACTCTTTAGCGAGCCAGCGGTGTCCAAAAAACTCTTTAACCTCTGCCAGCGTTTCGCAGACTTTTCCGCTGAAACGGTCGCGCTCACCTTGCCATCTTGTACGGCCAACTTGATGGCAGATGAATTTTCCGCCTTTGGTTTTGTAAAGTGCAAGCTCTGTCCAGCGACCTGTTTGACCGCTGTAGCTACTACCCATCGCCTGATTGTCCGAACTGGCCGCACTTGCTACCAGTTCACCAGTAAAGCGAACGCTGGGTGCGTTATCAATCTCAAGAGTAAATGTTTCCATGTCTGAGTCCTCGTCTACGTCAATGTCAGTTACTTGTTCAATCTCAAGCACGCTGTAATCAATGCTGCTGAAATCAGAATCCAGATAGTCGGCCAGCTCATGCGCATTCAGCTCGTCACCGCCTTCATCTACAACCACAACGCCTTCTACAGACCAAACGTCATCCTGTCCCTCGGTTCCTGTAGACAAAGAATCAGGGTCGCATTCGTCGTAGTTAAAGCCTTCGGTGTAAGTGATTTTGATGCCGTCGAGGGTAGAGGTTTTGGAAGCCCAGCCCCAAACATGAGGAATGTCGATCAGGTCAAGAGATTCGTTTTCTTCATCCCACTCTTCAACCTGACGATCAAGACGCTCTACAACTTCATGGTCTTGTTCACGCTGCCAGTCATTGCGAGCTACCAGAGTTTCAAATTCAGCAATAGAGATAGTTTTCATGGTTAAGTCCTTGTCATCTCAGAGTCGCCGCTGAGTTCGGCTGTGGATGTCTTCCACGTTTTTAATGATATGGTATCTAGCTCCCGCCGTCAACCCTAAAATCCGATTTATTTATAAAATTACATCTAGTGCAGATCAACCGCTAAATCCGGATACCCTTAAAATCATGGGCCAGTCCTCCCGCCATCTGACCCACGGCATTCATCCGTTGCGCTTCATTTAACTGCCGTTCGGCATCTTTCTCACTGGTGATATCGAAGGTCAGAATCAGAATACCATTAACCTTATTATCCGGATTAAAACAGGGGATCAGGGTGCGTTTACAGATCACCTGTCGTTGCTGTAGAGGTTCGGTATATTCGCCTGCCGTTTGTTGCCCCCTGAGGGCGGACTGAAGTTGCCACTGAATATGGTTGAAGCAGGTCTCTCCAATCGCCTGCTGCAGGGGCTTATTGATCATACTGGCCTTATCCTGATGGTATGTCTCGGCGAACACCCGATTGACAAACAGAATGTTCAGGCAGGTATCGAGATAGGCGATCTGTGCGGGCAGGGCGTCCAGAATCTGTCGCTGACGCTGTTCTGATTGTGCCAGCGCTTCCTTGGCACTGGCCATCGACTCTGAAGCGATGATCAGTTGCTGGTTTTTTTCGGCTAATGCATGGGTGCGTTGTTCTACCTTGCTGTCGAGATTTTTAATCGAGTCGCGCAGGCGTTCCACCATGGTGTCGAAGGTGTAAGCCAGCAGTCCCACCTCATCATCTCGGCGGATACCGCTTTTAGCCGATAGCTCACCTTCCGATACCCTGACCGCGGTATCTGCCAGTCGTTTGATCGGCTGGGTTATCCACTGACTGAATAGCAACATCAGCAGCAGTGCAACAAACAGTGCGATCACTGCGATAGTGATGATTCTTTCTGTCAGCAGTTCAGCGCTGCTGCGCAATTCATCGACATAGACCGATGAGCAGATATACCAGTCAAACCCCGGCAGATAACGCACCAGTGAGAGTTTTTCATAGCTGTAGTTGCCAGGGTCATCGGGCCGGTCCCATTTGTAATACAGTTCTTTACCGGTATCAGCGACCTGAATCAGATCTTCGGCGATAGAGTTGCCTGTCACCGGATTTGTCAGTTTGAGGAAGTTTTTACCTGCAATATTTGAGTTCGGGTGGATCAGCATATTGGTGCTGGCATCAAAAACAAACAGGTAGCCGGTGGAGGCGATTTTTATATCCCTGATACCTTCGCGCAGCTCAATCAGTGCTTCATTGCGGATCTGCTCGATATCCGCATCCAGGTCATCCAGATAAACCCCTGAGCCGATCACAAACCCTTTGTCGGGGAAGTTTTTAACAAATGAGACCTTATCCAGCGGCTTTTCGGAGTCGAGCCGGTTCCATTTGTACTGGTAGAAGCCCTCTCCCTGGCGTAATGCCAGATCGATGACTGCGCGAACCTCACTGTCACCCTCCTGGCTGTGCAGGGTCGCGGTATCTTTACCCTGATAGCGCGGGTCTGGATGCGATAGCAGGATGCCATGCTGATCGGCGATCCAGATATAGTCATTGTCGCCGTATTTAAAGCTTCTCAGCTGCTCGAAAGCAACCTGACGTGCCTGCTTTTCGCTGAGACCGTTACGACGCGCTTCGGCAACCGCACTGTCGAAGAATGAGTCGGCCAGATCAACTACGGTACGCAGACGCTTCTTATGGGATTCCAGTGCCTGGCTGCGGTATTTTTTGGTATCGGCGTACATCTTATTGGCAAGGGAAAAGACGCTGTTGAGGGCGATAGCGCTGGAATTGCGTTCAATCTCGAACACCTTTTTCTTAATCACCGGCACCGAATAAAAGTACACCGTGATAAAAATCATCGAGATGATTATCAGCAGAGTCACGAAGAAGCGTTGCATGAGTTTCGATCTGAAAAGCATAGTGCTGTCGTCTGTCACCGTACCATTATTATTGTTCTGTCATTCTATAGGAAATGTCAGGTCGCCATACTGGCTGTTACATTTCGTTATATTTCAGACAAATTGCGGCAATGATTATCGGTTTTACTGTTAGAAAATCACAGACTCAATACTGTGACCGATAACAATAAAAACGCTGGCCAGCAGCAATGGCCGGGAGAGAGTAAAGATGCCTTCTCTGTATCCACACAATTATTTCACAGCTGAGCTGAGCCGCTATGGATCGGCTACGGTGCTGTGTTGCTGGTTAATGCTCATCAGTTATCCCACCTTTTACTCTTGCGCCCACAGGCCGGGTGGTTCAGGTGTCGGCATCCCGACCTGACCAGCATACTCCCGTGAGGGAGCTTCCATTAAATACTTTTTTCAGATCGACTGGCCGGACCTGAGCATGTGAACCGGTCGAAAACAGGTACAGGAAAATACAATGTCTGAACATCATAATGTCTATAATCAGTCCCTCGATCAGAATGCGGCCAACTTCACGGCGCTGACGCCGCTGAGCTTTCTGGAACGCAGTGCTAAGGTTTATCCAAACCGTATTGCCACCGTTCATGGTGCGCAGCGCAGAACCTGGGCAGAAACCTATCAGCGCTGCTGTCGTCTGGCCAGTGCGCTGGTGCAGCGGGGGATCGGCAGTGGTGATACCGTATCCATTATCGCGCCTAACCTGCCTGAACATTTTGAATCTCATTTTGGCGTGCCGATGAGTGGCGCGGTGTTGAACTCGATCAATACCCGGCTGGATGCAGAAGCGATCGCCTTCGTCTTGCAGCATGCGGAATCCAAAGTCCTGATTACCGAGCGGGAGTTTTCCACTGTGGTGCGTAAAGCCCTGAAAATGATCGGTAAAAAAATCCTGGTGATCGATATCGATGATCCAACCTATGCTGAAGGCGAGCTGATCGGTGACCTGACCTATGATGCGTTTCTGGCGGAAGGGGATGACGAATTTACTGGCGTGAAGCCTGCAGATGAATGGGATGCGATCACCCTTAACTATACATCCGGCACTACCGGTGACCCTAAAGGAGTGGTGTATCATCATCGCGGAGCCTATCTCAATGCCGTGAGTAATATCGTCTCCTGGGATATGGGGCAACACCCGGTGTATCTCTGGACTCTGCCGATGTTCCACTGTAATGGCTGGTGTTTCCCTTGGTCGATTGCTGCCGCCGCCGGTACCAGTGTCAGCCTGCGTCATGTGCGGGCCGATATCATCTTTGAACAGATCAAAGAGCAGCAGGTGAACCATTTCTGTGGTGCACCTATTGTGTTGAATATGCTCAACTCAGCGCCTGCAGCGATGAAAGCGGGGATCGAACATCAGGTGAAAGTGATGACGGCGGGAGCGGCGCCACCCGCTTCAGTGATTCAGGGCATGGAGGAGCTGGGTTTTAAAGTGACCCATGTGTATGGCCTGACCGAAACCTATGGTCCATCGGTGGTGTGTGCCTGGCATGAGGAGTGGGATGAGTTCGATGAGGGGAAAAAATCCCGGCTGAAATCCCGACAGGGGGTGCGTGCACCGATGCTGGATGGTCTGATGGTGGCCGATCCCGATACTCTGGAGCCGGTGCCACAAGATGGCGAAACTATCGGTGAGATCTTTATGCAGGGTAATCTGGTGATGAAAGGTTACCTGAAAAATCCATCGACCACCGATGAAGCGTTTAAAGGTGGCTGGTTCCACTCTGGCGATCTGGCGGTATGGCATGCCGATGGTTATATCGAAATTAAAGACCGTTCCAAAGATGTGATTATCTCCGGTGGCGAGAATATCTCCAGTATCGAGGTTGAAGATGTGCTCTACCGGCATCCTAAAATTCAGGATGCGGCAGTGGTTGCCCGGCCGGATGAAAAGTGGGGCGAAACCCCCTGCGCATTTATTACCACAACCGAGGGCGAAACGGTCACCGAGCAGGAGATTATCGATTTCTGCCGGGCTAATATGGCGCACTTTAAAACCCCCAAACGGGTTGTTGTCGGGGATCTGCCGAAAACCTCAACCGGTAAAATCCAGAAGTTTATACTGCGGCAGAAGGCGAAAGAGCTGCAGTGAGTCCAGACTGGTAACTTGTGCGGAGAGGGTTCACTTCTTCGCCACTCAAAGTCAGGCGGAACAATAATAATGAAGATAGCCGTAATACTGACACCCGACGTCTTCGCAGATAACTGGTCTGCTGTGGGGCGTCAGGCGCAGGAGAGTATCACTGAAGCGTTAACACTGAAGCAGAGCGGGCGGGCTCATGAGGTCGTCGTTGTTTCAATCGGACAGCCTTTAAGTGAACCGGTGCGTACTGGGTTGCTGTTACAGGGGGTTGATTCGACGCAATTCAGCGCTTGTGACCGCAGCCCGGGGCCGATGGAACTGGCTGAACACTGTGTCGCAATCATTCAGTTGCTATCCCCTGATCTGATGTTTATCGGTCGTGGTGACAACGAGGGTCAGAGTCAGCTCGGCACCATGCTGGCCGAGCTGCTGGCGTTTCGGTTATCCCAGTCTGATCCGGTTAAAGACGCTCAGCTCTACCGCACTCTGGTTATTCGCGAAATTGGCAATGGGATGCATACGGTGCGGGTGTCGTTGCTGAATACGGCTTACAGCCACCCAGCTTCAGTGGCAAGCCCGGTTGTATTGCCGCAGAAGCCCCAGAGAGTAGGCCTGTTCACTCAACCGGCAGGTGGAAAACAGATCGGTTAACCTGTTCAGGTATATTAGCGGAAATAGTAAAAAGCGGTGTCTCAGCGTCGGATAATCGTGTTACAGGCTACCGACAAATTTTAGTATCGCTTGCCGTGATTCCCGCTTCAGATGAATATATTTCTGTCTGGCCTGTTCCGCTTCGCCGCCATGCCAGAGAATCGCTTCCTGGATATTACGTGCCCGGCCATCGTGCAAAAAATGGGTATGGCCATTAACGGTGCGGGTCATGCCGATCCCCCACAGTGGCGCGGTTCTCCATTCCTGAGCAGTGGCTTCGAAATCCGGTCCCCCCGACAAACCTTCACCCATGTCGTGTAACAGCAGATCGGTATAGGGACGAATCAACTGATTTTCCAATCGGGCAATTTCGTGTTCACCGGTTATTGCCCGGGATTTATGGCACTTCTCGCATCCGATTTTGTTAAACAGGGCGATACCCTGCTGCACCTGTGGGGTTTCCATATTACGCCGGTAGACCACACCGAGCAGCTGCAGGTAGGTGGTCAGGTCTTTTAACTGATCGGGCCGGAGCTCGAACTCTTTGCTATCGAAGGCGCGGAGACAGCTGAGTTGTTCTGGTTCGCAGTTCTGACGGGTTTTATGGACCTTACTCTGATCATCATAGCGATACAGAAAGAGCTCATTGTTGATCCCCATATCGTTAAAGGCTGCAGTGGCGGCCTGTTGGCGGATATCGAAGGCATTGGACTTCCAGGAAAAGCGGCCGATGGCTTTGCCTCCGCGTTCGAGGTCCCAGACATAGTTTGGGCGGCCAGAGATGCCATCACCGTCCAGATCATCCGGGTCTGCCCAATATAGCAGTGTACGTTCCGGAATGGCTTCCAGGAGGCCCAGGCCAAAGACCGGCGGTGCGAGGCGCAGAGTGATCTGTGTATCCGGCGGAAGCGCACCATAGGCCAGATCTTTTATCAGAAATTCAGGTTTGCGCAGGGAGTAAGACTCTCCATCAGGGAACGCGCCCTGAGTGTCATGCCATTTTATCCGCACACGGGCTTCAGGCTTTACCCCTTTTATCGCCCGGTCACTGATTTGCAGACCATAGCCCGGGGGGGACAACGGTTCACCATAGAGGCCGATGCCGGGGATAGAAACCCTGAGAAAACCGCCTTCAATCGGTTCATCTGGCCCAACCGGAGGTTGTGCTCTGCCATCAGCAGGATGACAGGCATCACAGGAGGCGTTGTTAAACAGAGGACCAAGACCGTCGCTAGCAGAGAAGGCCTGACCAAAGAGTTTGTCGCCCCGCTCAAATGCGGCTTCAAGTCCCGAAGAGAGGTTGGGGGCTGACTGTTCAAAAGCGCTGTTATCTGAGTGGAAGTGGGTCAGATCCCCAGCGCTGAAACTGTCTTTCTGGTGGCTCTGGCGATAGTTTATCCGGACTTCGCCATATCCATTATAGGGGCGCCATAATAGTTGGTAAGCCTGATAGCTCAGCAAGCTGATGGCTACCATCAGTGACACAAACGCAATAATGAATGTCGGGGGCGGTAACCGGGAAACTTTACTGTAGCGTGTTTTAGCCATCATCAGAATCAGTTACCGGTTATTCGCAGGGCCATCTGACGAGTGTCTGGTCAGATATAGGCGCAACGCTGACAGAAGCACCGCCACACTCACCAGCCAGTAACCGTAACCGAGTAACAATGTTGGATAGGTAGATTCTGTTTCAATCCAGACAGAAAAGAAAAAGTAAGCGTACCATGAACCGCCGGCAATCACGGGCCCCAGCCACATGGTGATCCAGCGGTTTTGCATGGCGATTGCATTGCTGACAATCACGCAGAAAATTGTCAGCCTCATCATAAACTCTGGATTATCTGTCCAGTAGATAAAGTTGTTAATGCGATAATTATAGATAAAGGTCGTCAATTCTGAGATCACAACCAGCACCATACCTATTCTCAGAACGGTATACACGATATGCATCATTCTGTTTTCGGCGGCAAGGGTGAAGCCCTTACTGACCACGTAGAAGTAGAACGTCATGGCGATAGTGGATGTGCCCAGACACAGTCCTACGGTCCAGATGCGAAATAACTGTGATAAATAGAGCAGTTGGAGTTCTGTCATGGGCGGTTTTTATTGAAAATAATGAGAATTATTATCATTAATGCATAATTAAAACAATAATATAAGCCATTTTTCTGACAGATTTAGAATGATTCTTTGAATGGTAGAATAAAAAAACCGGCAACTGCGAAGCAGCTGCCGGTGAGAATAATAAACTAAGAATGCAAAGCTCACAGACATGAGGCTGTGAGCTGGAGGGCGTTTATACGGTGTATATTCTGGCGGTTATGCGAGGCTGTGACGATAGCCTGAGCAGTCAGTCTTTTGACCTAATCGGACAGAAGTTAACACCTCAGGGTTAGCCTTTTGATTTGCGGTAAGTGCTGGGAGAGATGCCGGTCCAGTGTTTGAAAGCCCGGGTAAAGGCCGCGGCTTCGGCGAAACCCAGTCGTCTGGCGATCCTGGAAATTGGCAGGTTCGGCTGACTCAGAAGGTGAATCGCTTCGTCCCGTCGAACACCATCCTTGATCTCCTGAAAGCTGGTGCCCTCTTCATCCAGTTTACGCCGCAGGGTCCGGGAGGTGGTATGCAGCTGGCTGGCGATATCTTCCATACTGGTATCGACCATCGATTCGGCGTTTTCGAGGTAGTCCATCACCTTACGGGTATACACCGGGTAATAGGATTGTCGCTTAAACCAGTCCAGCGGGGCGCGCCGCAGATAACTGCTGAGATTCTGAACAGTCTGTACCACCGGCGCATTCATGATTGCCCGGTCAAAGGTCAGACTGTTATGGGGCTGGTCGAACACTGAAGGGCAGGGGAACATTAAACGGTATTCTTCGAAGTGGGCGGGCTTTGAATGACGAAAGCCAACCTGTTTCAGCGGAATCCGCTGGCCAATCAGCCAACTGGGAAAACGGTGCCATAGCAACAGCAGAAAATCGATCAGGGCGTGATCCGGATCTTTCTCCGGATGGGTCAGGTCCAGGGTGAAAATAACCCGGTCGTCCGTTTCAGTTATCGTCATGTGGGAGGCTGGCACCAGCAGGTTATAAAAATGAACCGCCTGGGTGAACACCTGCTGCAGATCGGTGCAATGGATCACCATACGGCACATCACTGCGAACACACCAAAACGACAGGGGGGGCTGGCAAGGCCAAGGTAGTCATCATCGCTATGCCGCAGGATCGACTGGACCAGGCGGCTAAGCTGCATCGGCGTGATGCGCACTTCATGGTTTCTTAACAGTTCACTGTTAAGCCCGGCCTCCCGTAACAGCTGCTGTTCATTCAGCCCGTTCGCGCGTGCACCTTTGAGCATCGCATTGGCAAAGTGAATCGAGATCGAGTGATGGTTATAGCTCATAAACGGGTACCAGAAACATTAAATGATTGTCCTATAATGGAGCTGTTTGTCCGATACTATCAGAAATATCCGAAATTAAATGGTTTGTTGTGTCCGAAAAAGTCAATTATAAGGCTTTTTTCGTTATTGTTGTCCTGGCTGACAACAGGCAAACTAGATCTCAATAAGAAACCGCAATCTAAAAGTGAGTGCTATGAAGATACTTGTTCCGGTAAAGCGTGTTATCGACTACAACGTTAAAGTACGGGTTAAGTCTGATAACAGTGATGTTGATCTGTCTAACGTCAAAATGGCCATGAATCCGTTCTGTGAAATCGCTGTAGAAGAAGCGGTTCGCTTGAAAGAGGCGGGTGTTGCCAGCGAAATTATTGCGGTATCCATCGGCGATAAAGCCTGCCAGGAGCAGATCCGCACCGCCCTGGCGCTGGGTGCTGACCGTGGCATCCAGATCGAAACTGAATCAGCTCCCGATGCATTGTCTGCTGCTAAACTACTCAAAGCCGTGGTACAGGCAGAACAGCCACAGCTGGTCATTATGGGTAAGCAATCTATCGATTCAGACAACAACCAGACCGGCCAGATGCTGGCGGCTCTGCTGGATTATCCTCAGGCAACTTTCGCCTCTGAGGTGAAGGTTGAGGGCGATAAGGTGCAGGTAACCCGCGAAATCGATGGTGGTTTACAGACTCTGGAGCTGGATCTGCCCGCAGTCATCACCACTGACCTGCGACTCAACGAACCCCGTTATGCATCTCTGCCTAACATCATGAAAGCCAAGCGTAAGCCGCTGGATGTGAAAACCCCGGCGGATCTGGGGGTTGAAGTGGGTAATAAAGTCACCCTGGTGGCGGTCAACCCACCGGCCGAGCGTCAGGCGGGAATCAAGGTGGCATCTGTCAGCGAGCTGGTGGATAAACTGAAAAACGAAGCAAAAGTAGTTTGAGGAGCGGGCAGATGACAATTCTGGTAATAGCTGAACACGATAACCAGGCACTGAAGCCTGCAACACTGAACACGCTGGCGGCTGCACAACAGATCGGCGGTGATATTGAACTGCTGGTGGCGGGGCATAACTGCCAGGCGGTTGCCGATGCAGCGACTGCGATCCCCTCTGTTGCAAAGGTGCTGCTGGCAGACAACGCCGCCTATGAGCATCAACTGGCGGAAAATATTGCTAAGCTGATCGTTGCACTGGTCAGCGGTCACAGCCATATCCTGGCACCTGCGACCACCAGTGGTAAGAACTATCTGCCACGGGTTGCTGCACTGCTGGATGTCAATCAGTTGTCCGATGTGATCGCCGTTGAATCTGCAGATACGTTCCAGCGTCCGATCTATGCCGGTAACGCAATCGCAACGGTTAAAACTGACGATACCGTTAAGCTGCTGACTATTCGTGGTACTGCATTTGATGCGGTGGCTGCCGAGGGTGGCAGCGCTGCGATTGAAGCGGTGTCTGAGGTGTGTGATGCCGGGACATCCCGTTTTGTTGGCGAAGAGCTGGCGAAGTCTGATCGTCCTGAGCTGACCGCAGCATCGATTATCGTCTCCGGTGGCCGGGGTATGGGTAACGGTGACAATTTCGAAATGCTCTATGGTCTGGCCGATAAGCTGGGCGCGGCTGTCGGTGCTTCACGGGCTGCAGTAGATGCAGGCTTTGTACCTAATGATATGCAGGTAGGCCAGACCGGTAAGGTGGTAGCCCCTGATCTTTATATTGCGGTGGGTATCTCCGGTGCGATTCAGCATCTGGCAGGGATGAAGGATTCGAAAGTCATTGTGGCTATCAATAAGGATGAAGAAGCGCCGATCTTCTCCGTTGCGGATTACGGGCTGGTCGCAGACCTGTTTGATGCGGTTCCTGAACTGTCTGGCCAGATCTAAAAAGTAAATTACAGGTAAAGACCATGAGTGACTACAAGCACCCCCTTACAGATGCCGAGTTTGTTCTGAATGAGCTGGTACAGTTCGATCAGTTGTGTGCTGATGCCGGACTCGAAGATATCAACAGTGAACTGGCGTCGGTTATCCTGACTGAAGCGGGTAAGCTGGGTTCCGGCATGCTGGCCCCTCTGAATCGTACCGGTGATCTGAATCATCCGGTACTGGGTGACAGCGGCGTACAGCAGACCGAAGGCTTTGCTGAAGCCTATAAGGAGTATGTTGAGGGGGGCTGGGCCACGCTGACTGCTGCTGAAGAGTTTGGCGGACAGAACCTGCCTAACGTGCTGGGCACCGCAGTTAATGAGGTTTGGCAGACCGCTAACCTGTCGTTTGCTCTTTGCCCGCTGCTGAGTCAGGGAGCGATCGAGTCGATCAGTCACCACGGCAGCGATGAGCTGAAACAGCATTACCTGCCAAAACTGGTCAGCGGTGAGTGGACCGGTACCATGAACCTCACCGAATCCGATGCGGGGACCGATCTGGCGGCCGTTAAGACTAAAGCGGTGCCTAACGGTGACCACTATCTGATCACCGGGCAGAAGATCTTTATCACCTGGGGTGACCATCAGATGACCGATAATATCCTGCATCTGGTGCTGGCTCGTCTGCCGGACGCCCCCGCGGGTGTGAAAGGTATTTCACTGTTTATCGTGCCCAAATTCCTGCTGGATGAGAACGGCAATCCTGGTGAGCGCAACGACGCCCATGCGGTCTCTCTGGAACATAAACTGGGTATCCACGGCAGTCCGACCTGCGTTATGAGCTTTGGCGATAATGGCGGTGCAGTGGGTTATCTGGTCGGCGAGGAGAACAAAGGCCTGGCCTATATGTTCACCATGATGAACCATGCCCGTCAGGGGGTGGGTCTGCAGGGACTGGCGGTCTCTGAAGCGGCTTATCAGCATGCATTGCAGTATGCAAAAGACCGGATTCAGGGCACCAATAAAGATGGCAGCCGCTATCCGATTATCCGTTTCCCCGATGTTCGTCGCATGCTGATGACCATGAAGTCCGGTACCGAAGCGATGCGGGCTCTCTGTCTGGTGGCCGCCGCCGAAGCCGACCGCGACAATGCTGCGCGGATTGAATTGCTGACGCCCATCGTTAAAGGCTGGGTGACGGAATTTGCTCAGGAACTCACCTATCTGGGGGTGCAGATTCATGGCGGAATGGGCTTTATCGAAGAGACCGGCGCGGCACAGTTCTACCGTGATGCCCGGATTCTCACCATCTATGAAGGCACCACCGGGATCCAGGCGCTGGACCTGGTGGGACGTAAAACGCTGGTCAATGGCGGTGAATCCCTGCAAGCTCTGTTGGATGAGATGACCGCTGATATCGCCCAGTTTGAATCCCTGGGTGGTCAGTTCACCCTGGCAGCGCAACAGTGCCGCAGATCACTCGATAATGGTATTGCAGCCCGTCAGTGGTTGCTGGATAGTGCAGCGGATAAGAATGCCCCTGGCAGTGCCTGCGTTAACTTTATGATGCTGTTTGGTTTCCTCTGTGGTGGCTGGCTGATGGCGAAAAGTGCTATGCGGGCACAGGCTAAGCTTGACGCAGGTGAAGGTAATCCTGAATTCCTGCAAGCTAAGCTGGCAACTGCCCGGTTCTTCTGTGAACATATGCTGCCCCGTACCCAGTCCTGCCTTGCCTCTGTGATGGCCGGCAGTGACAGCATAATGCAACTGGATGAAGAGCAGTTTTAGTAGCGCAAAACGACGAGGATAAAAACAATGCAAAGAGAATCGATGGAATTCGATGTAGTGATTGTCGGTGCCGGTCCCGCCGGACTGTCCACTGCATGTCGTTTGATGCAACAGGCAAATGACGCAGGCCAGGAACTGATGGTCTGCGTGGTTGAAAAAGGAGCCGAGGTTGGCGGACATATTCTCTCCGGTGCGGTGGTTGAACCCCGCGCCCTGGATGAGCTGTTCCCCGAGTGGAAAGCGCAGGGCGCGCCACTGAAAACTGAGGTCACTGAAGATCAGATCTACCTGCTGAAAAGCGGCGAGAAAGCGACCAAAATCCCCAACGGCTTTGTGCCCAAAACCATGCACAACCATGGCAACTATATTGCCAGTGTCGGCAATCTGTGCCGCTGGCTGGCAGAGCAGGCGGAACAACTGGGGGTCGAGATTTTCCCCGGCTTCCCCGCGTCACACATTATCTACGGCGATGATGGCCGGGTGGCCGGTATCGGTACCGGCGATATGGGGCTGGATGAAAATGGCGAGCAGAAAGACAGCTATATGCCGGGTATGGACCTGCTGGCGAAATACACCATCTTCACCGAAGGGTGCCGCGGCCATCTGGGCAAAGAGTTGATCGCTAAATTTGAACTGGATAAAGACGCCGATGCCCAGCACTACGGCATCGGTATTAAAGAGTTATGGGATGTGCCCGCCGATCAGCATCAGCCGGGTCTGGTGCTGCACGGTGCCGGCTGGCCGCTGAGCGACGCCGGTGCCAGCGGTGGTTTCTTCCTCTATCACGCGGAAGATAATCAGGTGGTAGTGGGGCTGATCACCGATCTTAACTACGATAATCCGCACCTGAGCCCGTTTGACGAGTTCCAGCGGATGAAACATCACCCGCTGATCTCCCAATATCTGCAAGGCGGCAAACGGGTCTCCTACGGTGCCCGGGCGATCACCAAAGGTGGCTTTAATGCCCTGCCGAAGATGACCATGCCCGGCGCACTGCTGTTAGGTTGTGACGCAGGCACGCTGAACTTCGCCAAGATCAAAGGTACACACACCGCGATGAAGTCCGGTATGGTCGCTGCCGAAACGATCTTTGCCGCACTGACCGGGGGTGATGAAGGTGGTAATGATCTGACCGCATACGGCGAAAACTTCAAAAACTCCTGGGTTTATGACGAGCTGTACAGCAGCCGCAACTTCGGTCCGGCGCTGCACAAATACGGCACCATGATCGGTGGCGCCCTGAACTTTATCGATCAGAACATCTTCAGCCTGCCGTTTACCATCCGCGATAACCATGCGGATTACGCCCAACTGAAGCCTGCATCTGAATGTGCGGCAATAAGTTATCCGAAACCGGATGGTGTACTCAGTTTTGACAAGCCCTCCTCGGTGTTTATCTCCAACACCAACCATGAGGAAAACCAGCCCTGTCACCTGAAACTGAAAGACAGCAGTATACCGCTGATGCAGAACCTGCCGAAGTTCAACGAACCGGCGCAGCGCTACTGTCCAGCAGGCGTATACGAAGTCCTGGAAAACGATGCGGGAGAGAAAGTCTTCCAGATCAACAGCCAGAACTGCGTGCACTGTAAAACCTGTGATATCAAAGACCCGGCCCAGAATATTACCTGGGTGGCGCCGGAGGGCGGCGGTGGGCCGAACTACCCCAACATGTAAAAAACGAACAACGCGCCTCAGGGCGCGTTTTTTACATATCAGGGTAGTCAGAACGCGACTTCGTCGCTCGCTAGATCGGTGCTACGCACCTGGCTAGACGTTGCTGCGCAACTTGCGAGTGGCTAGGAGCCGCTACGCGGCCTGGGGCTCGAATACCCGTGTAGGAGCGCCTTCCAGGCGCGAAAGGAATAAACAAGGGGCTGATTTAGTAAAATAAATCTGTCCCCTTTTTAGCCCCTGACGGTGTATCGCCAGATATTCCAGATAAGCAGTGGTAGCCTGCTGATTTAATGTACCGGGATGAACCCGGTTGTGGTAGCGAATAAAATCCAGAATCCAATGTACATAGGTTTGTTTTGTGCGCTTACTCTAATTGCGGGCACGTGAAAGGTGAACTCATCCTGTACATTCTTTTACTGTGTTTATGAACAGTATTTCATGACACATAAATCTATGCAAATATTGAAATACTCAGGGAGAAACACCCGCCACTTCAGGGATTATGAATGCAAATCACTCTTATTAATGGTCATTTTGTCGTATTTCTGCAGATATACGACAAAGTGTCGTGTTTTCCCAAAGTCGAATCTTTATATAAATCATTAAAATTCAGATGGTTGGATGGTATTTATAATCTAATTAGAAACTGTGATATACGACAACTTGTCGTATTTCTCCAAAACCGTTGTCGTATATTTAGCTGTTAGGCGAAAGAAGCCCATGTCAAGAATCTATTTCCTCATTGGTTTTGTACTTCTACTGTCAGGATGTGCATCGACGGTAGAGGTAGTTATGAAGGACGCAAGAATAATTGAAACAAGCAATAAGAAACTGGGGAGGTCGCATTCCTTGGAGCTTGCGGAGAAAGAATTCAAGGCGGTTAAGTTTAATATCGAAAGCGAAAAAGAGCTTTATAATTTCTTTGTTGCTGAAAGAAACAGGCCAATTCAAATATTTTGCAAAGCAACTGGCGCAACTAGAGAGGGCGACTTCAAGAACATTGGATATGGCCCATTCTACGGAAAGAGAGACATTTCCCGCATCTTTTCAGAAAAGCCTAAAAGTATTATTTTGAAGCCAAACGCCGAGAATGGAAAATATGCTTATAGTGTTATCGCCTTCCTGAAACTGGAGGCTGGTTATACTCAGCTACATTACGGTATTCCAGAAACCGCGCTCAAATTAACAGAAGAGTCGTTTGAGGGTTTAAGTTGCTATCTTAATGGTCTTACGTATCCACCGCTTTTACCGCCGCAATCTAATACATTTGGAATCAATACGCGGGAGTTCGAAATCAGAGTTAATGAGTACAATAAGTCGCAGTAATGAATCTAAGTCGCCTAACCATGCCATGCACTCGGACCCTTCACTCGCTGCGCTCACTCAGGGCCGGTGATGGCTGGCGTTATGAGCCTTCAATGAAATATCTATCATTAATGTTGCTCCTCATCTCAAATATCAGCTTTGCTTGTATTGTTGGCCCTCTGAGCATTGAGCCTAAACCAGAATTGGGATTTAACTTTAAGGAAGAACAATCGGATCAATGTAGAAATTGCAGCATGATTTCAATTGATTCTCCAAAGGAATATGATAGTCGCCCTGCGTCACATGCAATTTTTTCTGTCTTTAAAAATGGTGAGCTAGTATCTAAAGCTGTCACTTCTTTTGAAGAAGAATCAAAAAACGCAGAATTTGTTGGTATTGTAAGTAAAGAAAAAGGGTTCAGCTACGAGGTCAGTATTGAATACGGTACCGGTCTTTGCATGGGGTATAAGTTTGTTTTCAGTGGCTCCGAAAATGGCTCATAACAAAGCCATCTTGCCTCGCACCAGCAAGCTGGTTCTGGCCCTTCGTTTCGGTGCTTCGCGCCTACTCTACGGCCGCAAATGGTGGCGTTAAATAAACTAGCGGATTTTCAAATCTCAATAAGGATCACATGAAAACTTTTTCTCTAATATTTATATTAATCTTAGCTTTTCCAGTACAAGCTACAAATGATTTTGAAAGAAAAAATAAGGCCCCCATTGAGTCTTATATCCTAGCTATAGATGGCATTTCTCATGAAGTTATTCTCAATAATCTTGAGGAAATACAAATAGAGAATAAAAAACACGTTCTAAAGTTAATTAAAAGTAACACTAGAGTTTTTGATTTTGCAGGTGCTTTCTTTGAGTTTGATGCAAAAATGTACTTTTCGTACGAGGAGATATCCCCAGGTGTTGATCACTGGTCATTAGACGGAAATAATGCAGCTATAATAGTTCAGAAATATTCGGATAAGGTGGATTTTGATGAATTAACCGAGGCTCTTAATGCTCAGTATAGTCAAATGAAAGCAGAAATTAAAATGTCAGAAACTGAGCTTGTTGTTGATAGTAAGCTTAAGAAGGGTAGAAAGCTTGATATTGATTTAGGTGAAATTAAAATAGAGCAACATATATTTTACTTTAGTAACAAGCAATCGTGTGTCCTTATTATTCTACAAGATACTCCATTAGATTCAGGTGATAATAGCCTTGAGTTCGAAAGAATAAAAAAGCTAATGCAAGCTACATTATCGGTGAATATTTAATATAACAAGCCGTTCAAAAAAGTAGCTAGCGAGTAGCTAGGGTCAGGTCTTGCGAGTAGCTAGGGTCAGGTCTTGCATTTTGCAGGGGTAAGGAAATAGGATTAAGTTCTTGTGCAAAATTCAAGACCTGACCCTTTAGATTCAGTTATATCTCGTTCCCATGCTTCTGCGTGGGAATGCATATAGTAATTAATTTCACCAAACCCTCTTAATCGCACTGAAACCTGCTCCATCACTCTTGCCGTTAAGAAGGCTTTGCGAGCCACGGTTCTTATCATCCGAACTACGAGCGACGCTGATCAATTCTCAATTTCATATTCTATGAGCCCTGTAAAGAAAAACAAAATAGCTTGTTGACAAACTAGGGCGATCGACCTAGATTAAAAATAGGGCGGGTGACCTAATTTTAAGATTTTAATTATTGATACTCCCAAGGGAGGCAATGAACACTGATCTGTTTGATGCCTTTCAGCTCGGCGGTCTGATATTGGCAAATCCTATAGTGATGGCACCGATGACCAGAAAGCGACCCGGTGCTCAGGAACAGGTTGTGTAAAGAGGTAGTGTAAAGAGGAAGTGCGATGGGACATGGTGAGAAGCGTCATCAGATTATAGAGGCCGCCGATAACTTATTTTATCGGCAGGGGTTCGAGCATACCTCGTTTGCAGACATATCCACTCTGGTGAATATTTCGCGCGGGAATCTATACCATCATTTCAAGACCAAGGATGACATCCTTGATGCTGTCATCAAAGTCCGCCTGGACAGGACGCAACAGATGCTGACGGATTGGGAAGAGCAGGCGGCAACCCCGGAAGACCGCATCAAATGTTATATCAATATCCTTCTGACAAACTGGCCAATGATCAGGGACTACGGTTGTCCGGTCGGTACATTGTGCACGGAACTCGCCAAGTTGAACCACGCCTCAAAAGCTGAGGCCAATAAAGTTTTCACACTCTTCAGAGTATGGCTGAAAGCTCAGTTTACTCAGCTTGGATATACACAGAATGCCGATTCACTGGCTATGCACGTACTCTCCTGGAGTCAGGGGGTTGCGACCCTGGGTAATGCTTTTGATGATTTGCAATATGTCAGACAGGAAGTGAAAAAGATGGAGGACTGGCTTGATGATCTGTCCGTCAGAACAAAACAGTCCAGATGAATTACTAGCGACACAGAAAAGGGAGCAGATATGTTTGTTGTACTTTTAAAATTTTCCGACAAAAAATCTCTGGCTGGAGATCATATGGCTGGTCACAATCTATGGATTAAACAAGGCTTCGAAGAGGGTGTTTTTCTGTTGGCTGGTAGCCTTCAACCTAATCTGGGTGGTTCTGTTATCGCGCACAACACCTCACTATCGGAGCTACAAGCAAGAGTAAACAACGATCCTTTCGTTGCGGAAAATATTGTTAATGCTGAAATAATCGAAATTGATCCCAAAAAAGCGGATAGCCGTCTGAATTTTCTGATTGAGTAAGAACGATGAGTAAAATAATAAAAGGTCCAGATGGTAAGGCGCGTTGTAGCTGGTGTAGTCAGGCCCCGGAATTCGTTGACTATCACGACATAGAGTGGGGTTATCCAGTAGATGACGATTATCGCCTATTTGAAAAACTATGCCTGGAAAGCTTTCAGTCCGGTTTGAGTTGGCGAACAATCCTCGCTAAGCGTGAGAATTTTCGGGCAGCCTTTCATAACTTTGATTTTGAAATAATCGCGTGTTTTACAGAGAAAGATATAGATCAGTTACTTCAGGATAAAGGGATTGTCCGCCATCGGGGTAAAATTGAGGCCGTTATCAACAATGCAAAGCGAGCAAAAGAACTGATAAAAGAGGAAGGTTCATTAGCCGCTTTCTTCTGGCGTTATGAACCCGACCAGCATAATCTTGCTGAGCCACAAACGGTCTCTACTTGCGAAGAATCAGTTGCTTTATCGAAGGATCTAAAGAAAAAAGGCTGGAAATTTGTCGGCCCAACCACGGTTTATGCTTTTATGCAGGCGATGGGGCTAATTAATGACCATGCAAAAGGTTGTGTGGGCAGATCAAAAGCAGAGAGCGCCAGAAAGAAGTTTAAAAGACCATGATTTTCTTAACAAAGCGCTGGCTCGGACGCGAACTACGCTGCCTTTCTTACTTACCGTTTCAACGTTTAGAAATTAAAGGGGCCAGAGTAATCAATTTCACCAAACCCTCTTAATCGCACGGAAATATGTTCCATAACTTCTGCCATTAAGAAGGCTTTCCGAGAGACGAGTAAGCCGTGAACCGGCGTTCGAGCCACGAGCTACGCCGCTGCTTTTCCTAGCAAGCGACGCAGTCGCGTCTAACCACTAGCAAGTCACGCAGTGACGTCTAGCCGCTTTAATTCTTATCTGGCAGTTCGCCTGTTTCTTTGTAATGGCGGAAGTCACTTTCCAGTGCGCTGAGCTCGGCCTCTGACAGCTGTTGCTTAAGCAGCGATCCTTTGAATATTTCCATTATTCAGTGAACGTCTTCATCTCTTCATCTGTAGCCTCCTGCAACAGTTGATTGCCTTGTTCAGCGATCTCTTCCAGACGGACAGACGCTGGTCTGAAGCTGGCTTTAAATCCTCGCTGTTGCTGCTCAAGCGCGTTTACCAACTTTTCAAACAGTTCAGCATTTACCATATATCCTTGAGGGATATTGTTTGAGAGTACGGCTACAGGCTCGTCGATAAAAAACTGTGCCGGGTTTTTTCGCAGCTCAGTAATGCTGACGGTTTGCTGGGCTAGAATGGCATGTGTTGCGTTAGCCATTATAAGTGCTCCTATATACTGAATGTACTATATGGTGTACATAATTATGTACTTTAAGGTCTTCAGTATAGTCTGAAGCTCGTACCTTGTCAGTTGCTGTTTGTAAAAACCGCTTGAAATGGGGCTGCGAACCACCGCCACGCCGCTGCTTTTCCTGGCAGGAGACGCAGTCGCGTCTAACCACTCGCAGTCACACAGTGACATTTAGCGACTGCTTTTTATTTCTTTTTAAATATCTTTCGGAATAATGCGCCAATTCCGACAATGAATAGTACACCAAACTTTTTCAGGAAAATGAGTGCGGCAGCAATTAATCCCGTTTTAGCGATGACTTTGCCTGCGACCAGTGCGCCGATACCGTAGGCTGCAACTTTATCGATGCTGGGGTCGAAGTCCTCATAGCGGGAGCCCTGATTAAATTCGGTCATGTTTAATACGGTCTGGAGGTTTGAGTCAATCAGGCTTTTTTGATCCATGCCGGCGATAAAGTTGAGAACAAGTACGCCTTTTCTGCCAAGTACGCGGATATTGTAATTGAGGGTATGCAGTTCTTGTGAGCCAAACTTTATCTCTTTCGCCCAATAGAGCTTGTTCGATGTCTTGTCGTAGTAAGGGGGCGAAGCCCAGCCAATCAGTTCGATAGGCTCGTATCCTTCGGCGACTCGTTGTTTACTGGCTTCTTGAGCGTCTTGTTTCATCTGCTCTAATAGTTCGTTGTAATCAAGATCATCAGCATTCTCGTCTGAAACATAGCCGTCCTCTTCATACTCAATCGTAACCCCCCAGGAATTGTCATCATAAGGTGTGGTATCAGAGGGAAGCAGCATACCAAGAGTCTCAGAACCTGTGCCTGGAAGATTTCCCCATACATCTACCAGAACTTTTTCAGAATCTTCGGGTGATAAATAATAAAAACTACTAGGCACGTCCAGAGAGGCGGCGCCATTTGGCAAAGCGACTTTGCCGGTTTGTTTATTGAGGGAGTCCAGAAGTTTTCTGGCTTCGAGGATGTACTGCTGCTGTTCAGGCGTTAATTGCTGCTCTTCCGCACGGAGAGGGAGTGAGATCAGCAGACAGAGAGTGATTAAAAAAATCCCTATTTTTTTCATTAAACTTCCACCTTATTGCATGAAGGTAAGGTATTCGCAGTATTTGAAAACTGTGACTTTTAGCAGAAAAGGCTAAGAGATAGCTACTACATTCTCGTCCACTGAAAATACGTAAACCATGTGATAGGTTGTGTGGCGTTACCACGGGTTTCCATCTGTTTTGATAGTGTCAAAAACCGCAGCCATTCTCAACATAAAAATGAGGGTTATTACCCAGTTTGGGATTTGTTTATAAACGTAAGGTTCCTCAATATTCCTTTCAGAAACAGGCGTTCTGAGAAAAAGGTATCTGAAATCTACATCTAGGGAAACTACAAACAAGTCCTTTTTACTTCTCTACAGACCGCATAGATAGGAAGGTAGTAATTCAATTACTGGACTTATTCGCACCTTCCCTGGAAAGCCAACCTACTCAAATCGATGATGGGCTAATTTTGTTTGCGTATTGGCTGGAGCAGTAAGTATTTAAAGATTTTAGGTTTAAAATGGTCTTTTTTCTATAATTCCGTTGTTTTTATAATGCATTACTGGATTAATAGCTAAGTTTAGAATATCTCGGTTGAGGAAGAGATATAGCCACGGATTAAAGGGTTGGCCATCTATATCAATTGTAGATGCATCTAAATTATATTTAGACAAAATGTCTCTTATTTTTTTATCTAAAGAGAAAAAAGTATTTAGATGCTTTATTCGCTCATTGTTAGAAGAAAAAAACAGAGCAGATATTGCACAGTTATCAAGAATTTTATTTTGAATTTTTGTGCTAAGATATGAATCATATTCATTTACCTTATCTAGCTTAAATTCATTAGAATAGACATTTTTAAATCTTGAAGTATTAACTATTGGCTTAAAAGCAGAGCCTTCAGTAAAAAAACCTAAAGACTGGTAGACGCTTTTTGGGTCAAGGCACAAGTTTTCGAAAGAAACAAACATTACTTTAGGATTGTCTCTCTCTGCAATAGCTCCTGCAAAATAACGATTATAACGTGAAGAATATGCAGGTAACTTTGAATTTATAATTTCTTCCAGAGACAAACCCTCTGAATCTTTAGCCCGTTTTGCCCACGATGTAAAAATGGATCTTGGATCACGAGTAATTATAATGGCTTTATCTATGAAAGGTGCTCTGCTTAAGCACTTACCAATATCCCTCATATAGATAGGCGTTTTATCAAAGAATTTATTTGCCTTCTTATCAAGGCCAGATCCTTTTAAAATATTATGATAAAAATCAACAAAGCTATCATTTTTTGGAATGTAAGAATTGATTTCAAATTCTAGCTTCCATCCGCTCTTTATCATATTTGAATAGGGTTTGAAATCAATAAAATGGCTAGGTTTTTCACACATCAATACTCCACATTCAAACCCGGATTCATAGCCATTACTTCTAAAAATCTCGGATAATAGTGTTGTTCCTCCACGCTCATAACCACATAGAATAACGGAGGGATAGTTTTTATTTTGAGACATTTTTCTTCCAATGAACTTCTAAGTATTGCCACTGCACTATTTTTTATGATAACTTTTTTAAAGTTGTCTTTTGCTTATCATGCCCACGTAGAAATGTTTATGTTATTTGATCATTCTTGGCTGAGTCATGGATTTTATTTTTTATAGTGACAAAAAATGCCACTGATCTCAATAGGAGTGTGGTCTTTATTGCTCAAATAGGTATTTTGAAATAATAAAGCAAGAAACAAAGGTTTGGGAGAACGTGAGAACTCCAATATTTAAGGAATTCTCTTTTGAATTTCGTAAAGCAAGCGACGCAGTCGCGTCTAACCACTAGCAAGTCGCGAAGCGACGTCTAGCGACTGCTTTTTCTAGCCGCTGATTTTAAACGCGAGCTCTATGGCTACATAGAGTAGTAGCAACGCCATAGCGTTGTTGAGCCATCGGAAATAGCGGGGCTGGCTGATCAGTTTACTCAGTCGTACACCCATGAACAGGTAGCTACCCGGTGCGCCAAAGGCTAACCCCGCCAGCAGTAATGACCAGAGAAGGATGGATACACCGGAAATATATGCGGCTGGAAACTGTACGGTGACGATAGGTAAGATGGCGATAAAGGCTTTGGGGTTGAGTAACTGCAGCATGAGGCCGGAACGGAATCCTGTTCTTCTGGGGCCGGGTTGAGCCTTATCAGCGCTGATCTTATCGGTGATCTGTTGACTACCACGGGCGATTTTATAGGCCAGATAGGCGATATAACAACTACCCAGCAGACCTATGACGAGCTGAGAGTCAGGTGTAATCAGCCAGGCACCGGTATAACCAAAAAGCAGAAACAGTATCAGCATGGCGCACGCTACGCCCATACAGAAGCGCAGTGTATTTTTGATTTCACCGTTGAGACCTGCATTCAGGCTGAGCAGGTTTGCCGGGCCAGGGGTGTACATAATGCCAAAGGCATACAGGAGGATCTCAACCATGGTGGTTACCCTGATAAATTAAGTGATTGGGATTAATGTTGCGGAGAGGTCCGCTATCTCTGTCTAAGAGATAAGAAAGTGCTTCTGATATTGACGCGGGGTCATACCAAACACCGGCTTAAAGCGCCTGTTGAGATGGCTCAGGTCGCTGAAACCGAAGTCAAAAACGACATCTTCCAGCACGCAACCTGCCTCTAAAGCCTGCCTGGCGCGGTTTATCCGGCAGTTTAGAATGTATTGGTGAGGCGTAATGCCAAACTGCTGCCGAAACATGCGGATGAAATGATATTTCGACAGACTGACCTGGTTGCTGATCTCATCGAGAGTGATATCTGCCCCAATATTCTCATGAATATAGTTTTGTGCCTTTAATAGCAGAGTGTCATTTTTGTTCGATTGACGTTCTGGCAGAAGGTCTCCTTGTCGCTGGGCAATCCTTTCTGACATCTGATACAACAGATTCTCTAACTGCAATTTATCGTTGGCATTATTCTCAATATGTGCGGCTATATTGAGAATAAAGTGTCGTAACTGAGGGTCATCCAACAGGGTGTCTTTAATCTGATAATCCTGACACTGTTTAACCCCAGCGCTACCCAGCATCGGTTCTAACTGACTGGGGTGAATATAGATCATCCGGTATTGTAAGGCGTTGTCGTCACCCGAGTGGCCATCATGAAACTGCCCCGGATTGAATATAATAATGTTACCCGGGTGGCTTTTATGAAACTCACCGTTGGAGAAAAAGTCCTGTCGACCCGCCTGCGTTACGCCAAAAGAATACTCCTCATGGGCGTGCTTGCCATAGGAGAAATCATGCATAGTCGCCTGTAATGCTGTCACCTGATCAAGGTGCTGGCTTTTGACAAACTGAAACTGGTTTTCGAACTTCATCTTCACTCACCGTCTGCAGGGTTTAGACGTTACTGACTAAGAGTCATTCTAGGATATAGCCGAGTGTTTTACTTGGATGAAATTGCGCATTTACGGTTGGGAAATGATGTTCTGCGGTTGAGGCAACTTTTGAATATTCGCTGAACAGGTAACAAGCAAGCCGGGAACCGGCGTTCGAACCACGAGCTACGTTGAGGATTTTTCTAGCAAGCGACGCAGTCGCGTCTAACCACTAGCAAGTCACGCAGTGACATTCTAGCGACTGCTTGTACGGAAGTAATGTCAGTCGGGCACTACGAAAAATCCAACACTGCCGGGGGGACGATGATGGAGTTCGCAAAGCGGGCTTTGTCAGGCCCGACTGACGGTTGCATATTTACAAAAGTGGGGTCGATTAACAAGCAGATCTGATAAGCCATTACCCATTTTGGGTAATGGCTGTATAAGCAACATGGTTCAGGTTCAGTCTTTCAGTCAGCGAGCCGACTGATCAATCTCCGTTAGTTAAGAGAGGGGATTGTTCAGAGGCCGATAACAGCTGCTTTAGTCTGTTTTATCTGTCGCCAGCGGTGTCTGATAACTTGGGGCTAAAAACCCTTCATCAGCCGTGTATAGCTATCGATCCGGTCTGCCTGGCTATGGGTTACCGCAACCGTGGCAATCTCGTCACAATCAAACGTTTTAGCCAGTTGATGGATCTCTTCGGCGCACTGCTCTGGAGTGCCCACGGTATAGCCATTGAGGATATGGTTATAGGCTGCCTGATGGGCAGAGGGGAGGGTGCGGTAGCGGTCCTGTACCTCAGACGGCGTCAGGAAGGCTTCACGGATCCCCAGTTGCGCGGCCAGTTTACGATACACCGCGGTACCCGCCCGCAGTTTTGCTTCCGCTTCGGTATCTGCACAGATACAGGCGATCGCCAGCATTCTGTTTGGCGTGCCGGAATGTTCTGCCCGTTTCCACTGTTCCAGATATTCGGTGAAGATTGATGGGTGGCAGTTATCCGGATCGATAAAGCGGGCCAGGGCGATGTTATACCCCAGCTGTCCTGCCAGACCGGCGCTGCCTCCGCTGGAACCCAGCATCCATAACTCTGCTTGGGGGCTGGCGTCAGGCAGGACGTTTATCTGGCCGAATGGTGTGTTTTGCGGCAGGTTACCCTGCATAAACCCTTTCAGCAGCAGTGCCTGATCGGCATACAGGTCACCATGATGGGGCTGATGGGGGAAGGCCAGTGCCTGAGAGGTGAGACCGGTGCCGCCGGGCGCCCTGCCAATACCCAGATCGATACGGCCGGGAAACAGGGTGGCTAACATCTTGAAGCACTCGGCCACTTTTAACGGGCTGTAGTGGCTGAGCATGACGCCACCACTGCCGACCCGGATATTTTTGGTGGCACTGGCAATCGCAGTGGCCATGATCTCCGGGCAGGGGTTGGCAAAGTGGATGCTGTCGTGATGTTCCGCCACCCAGTAACGGTAATAGCCCAGCTCATCGCAGATTTTTGCCAGCTCAATAGTTAGCTGCGGCGCTTCGATCGCTGGGTGGGAACCCTGGACCGGGGATTGATCCACCACTGACAGTTTGATGCTCATTTTTATCTCCTGAATTTATTAATATGTTAACTACTATGTCTGGAGAGTTCAATGGCAGCGGCTCTGCATTGTGCTGCTATAGGGGAGGAGCCCGGTCTTCGGACGAAGCCCGGACCGGGCCGGACTGAATCGCCTGCAAAGCCCGCTGTGACAGTATCTTTGTCAGATTTCGGCTGTTCAACGTCAGATGATTAGCAGGTTTCGGTTACAGCCGAATCGTTTGCAGTCATTGCAATTTCCCGGCAACAGGCGGGGATCAGGCGGGGTGCCAGGGGTTTGCTGAAAAGATAGCCCTGACCATAATCGCATTGATAAGTTGCGAGCAGGCGGGCTTCGGCCTCATTTTCGATTCCTTCTGCGACCACTTTCATGCCCAGATCATGGCCGATACCGATTATATTGTGGACTAAACGGCGGCTGACCTGATCCTCGCTGATCTTGCTGATAAAGCTTCGGTCGATTTTGAGCGTCTGTATCGGTAGCTGCTGCAGATGGCTGAGGGATGACAGTCCGGTGCCAAAATCATCCAGGGCGACACTGATATTGTGTCGCGCCAGACCGGGTAACAGGTCCTGCGTCTCTTTCAGTATCTGCATGCCGGTATCTTCAGTGACCTCGATGCGGATAAGCCCCTGGGGCAGATTGTGCTGTTTCAGCGACTGGTTAATGATGGCCGCCAGATCAAGCTGATGCATCGATGGAGAAATATTCACAGCGACCGGCAGTGGCTGAAACCCCTCGTTTCGCCATTCGTCGATCTGGCGGCAGGCTTCATCAATAATCCAGCAGCCGAGGGTGTTCGCCAGTGAATACTTTTCCGCGATGCTGATGATTTCCAGTGGTGGTATTGCACCATAGGTCTCATGATCCCAGCGCAGAAGGGTTTCCAGAGAGACCACTTGTTGCGTCTGCAGAGAGACTATCGGTTGATACACCAGGTGCAGTTTGCTGCGCTCAAGTGCTATCCGCAGGTCTTTCTGCAGCTGTTGTCGACGATGGATCTGCGCATCCATATCAAAATCAAATAACATCTGACTTGAGTGTGCGGCTTGTTCTTTCGCCTTATACATAGCGATATCGGCCCGGGTGAGCAGACTGCCGACATCGATACCATGTTCCGGATAGATAACGCTGCCGATACTGGCGCCAATGAAACAGGTGTGCTGGTCGATCTGAAAGCGTTTTTCAAAAAGCTGAATGGCTTTTCCAGTGATTATGCGCAGGCTGTCATTGTTGATGAGCCGGGGCTGGAGAATGGCAAACTCATCGCCACCCAGGCGGCAGGTGAGACAACCATAACGCTTATCAATCCCGTTGGACAGACGGTTGGATACTGCTTGTAACAGGGCATCACCAACGTGATGTCCCAGTGTGTCATTGACATCTTTGAAGCCGTTGAGGTCGATCAGATGCAGGGCGAAAGGTTGCTTTTTCCGACAATACCGGGAGATCTCATTTTGTAGAAATGCGCGGTTGGGAATTCCGGTGAGACTGTCATGTTCGGCCTGATGACGGTTGAGTCTGTTCTCCCGGATGATCATTACTAACAGCAGGCTACCGGAGAGTATCAGGCCGCACATCAGCAGAATTAACTGTTGTTGCAGGTCGATAACCTGACTCTCGCTACGGTTGAAAAGGATATTTGTCTGATAGTAGTTTTGCAGAGCCAGTGCGTCAATTTGTGCAATCTGAGGCTTCAGTGCTTGCTGTATCTGAAGGCTGTATTCCGGCTCGGATGCGAGCTTTTTAAAGACGTCTTGCTCGAGTGACTTGACGGTATTAAAGGCTTGGTTCAGGGTCTCTTTTGCGTGTTCAAATTTTGCTATCCGTTCACCGTCGACTCCTTCAAGCAGCACTGGGAAGCGGCTCCAGAGGAGATCGTAACGTGTTTTCACATCTTCAAGATGTGCATTGTCGGGTGCCACCTGGTACAGCGCCAGTGCGTCGTTAAAACGGCGTAGTTCAAGTTTTAACTGAAACATTGAAAAGACGCTGGTGCCATAGTTCTCATCGAGGAGAGCGATCGACTGGCGGAGCTGGAAAAGACTCATGGCCGCACTGATAAAGAAGATCAGCACAATGGCGATCAGTAAAACGCGCTTACGGGAGACTTTTTTACCCATGTAGGGCAATCTTTGTCCCATCAGTAGATCTCAATTTTGCTAAGCTGCCAGATCATCCTGCCGGTATTGATTTCACTGTTGAGCTCATGATATTTGTCGAGCGGTAGCATTAACCAGAGTGGCCCTTTTTCACGGACGGAGAGTTGCTCTCCATCCTCTCTCCAGGCCAGTATCGGCTCATAACTGTCCATATATTGCCGTTCAAATTCGACGCTATAGTCATTCAGCGCGGTAAGTCTGATGTGGTCTCCCTGTGCGCCAACGTACCTGAGTACAGCTGAAAGCAGCGGACCGTGATAATTGTGAATGCTATCCGACCAGCGGGTTTTCAGCCTGAAGGTATCACTCTGCAGAGATTGCAACAGCGACAGATCCAGAGCGGCTGTCTGGCCATCCTGAGTATTTTCAATTTTGCCGCTGATGGACAGTATGACTGGTCCGGTGGGTTGGGGCAGGGGGGCGCCTGCAACGCTGAGCGATACGGCCCAACAAGCCAGTAGCGCAAGAGTCCACTTTGTCATGGAGAAAACCTTTTTTAATCTGTAAATGAAAAGAATCAACTGATCTGAACGGCTGTTTATCAGCGGTTATCATAGCCTCTGCGCCTTCAGAATGACTCAGCGTCTCTCCATGACCGTTTATCTGTCATAATTTACAGACAGTACGCTCATATGTCAGCGGGGGAACCGTTATGTATTACCCATTTTGTGTAATTGAGCTTTGTTACTGCCCGGTATAGTCTGAGATCTATATAAGATTATCGTCAGGGGCCCTGAAGTAGATGGAGAGGATCGGCCTGGTTGTGCCGCGTCGATCTTCTGCTTGCCAAAGGTGACCTGCTGCATTCCCTGCACCGGGGAATAAAACTCAATGGTGGTATTGATATCCCTGACAGGCAGCACCAGATGGTTTACAGGATATTTTTAAACTGTGTCGGGTGCTTGTCTGCGTCTCAGCCGCCGGGCCAGAAAAACGCAGGGTTGCGTTAGCATAAGGTTGAGCAGCAGACCGACAACAACACCAAAAACAATACCCTCTGAGGTCAGTGGCAGACCCGGCTTAAAGTTATCCAGGGTTTTCTCCAGATAGGAGTAGCGGGAGGGGGTAAACATATAGAGGGTTTTATTCAGCAGGTTGCCGTTGGCAAACACCGCTATACCCTGTTGTAGCTCAGCATACTGATCAAGGGTGGCCAGCTTTTGCCGGGCATCTGCTCTGACACTGGGCTCACTGTTCTGCTGGTGCTGTTGAATCATCGAGCGGACATCGGGGTAACCAAACGCTTTTGCGGTGGCCTCATAACCTTCGACCTGCCACTGTGTTGATGCATACATGCCCGCCAGAAACTGCTGATAATGGTCGGCCAGCTGTGGCACCTGTAACGCCAGTAACAGTGTGACGCCAAAGGTCAGTTTATCGAATAGTCTGCCAATCAACGGAATGCTTCCTGAGGTGGTCTGGTCAGTTAATATACCGCACCAGGGATCTTAGTAAAAACCAGTCGTTGGCGGGAGGTCCCATCTGCCCCCCGGGTTTTTTCTAGTTACTTCGCTGATACCGTCTTTCCGGGCGACCCACACTTCCGTAACTGACTTCGGTATTTAACTTACCGAGGCTGACCAGATATTCCAGATAGCGCCGGGCGGTGGTGCGGCTGGCGCCGATAATCTCGCCTACCTCTTCAGCATTCAGGGCAGAGTCGCGCTGACTGAATACCCGGCTGATATTTTCCAGTGTAATCGCGTCAATCCCTTTCGGTAATCTGGTGATTTCGACAGGTGGCATCTCCGCAGGGCTGTTACGTGGCATAACTTTATCCACATCACTCTGGGCCAGAGTGTCAAGGTTGTGCAGCTTTTGCAGATGCTGCTGGTAGTTTTGCAGGGTTTCCTGTAACCGTTCAAAGACCAGAGGTTTGAGAATGTAATCGAATACCCCACCGTGCAGTGCTTCGCGCAGGGTATTAACCTCTTTGGCGGCAGTGATCATGATAACGTCGATACTGCTGTTATCCGCACGTAGCTTGCGTAACAGGTCAAAACCGGTGCCGTTGGGGAACTGGATATCCAGTAGCAGCAGATCGGGACTCAGTATCTCTATCAGATCTTCGGCCTCTTCCAGGCGGTGTGCAATACCGGCCAGCTCGAAGCCCTCTATCCGTTCGAGAAAGCGCCGCTGGATCTCTGCGATCTGTGGATCATCTTCGGCGATAACAACTTTTATCATTTTAGCTAAACCCGAATTAATTTTTATTTTTGGGAATATACACGGTAAAGCGGCTACCCTCTGAAGGCCCGCTCTCTATAGTTATAGTGCCATGAAGTTTATCCAGCAGGTTTTTGACCAGATGCAGGCCGTAGCCATGACCATCCCGGTTTTTACTGCTGAAACCTTTTTCAAAGATTCTGTCCTGTTGCTCAGGTGGAATACCCGCCCCCTGATCCTCGATCTCAAAGATCAGATCATTACCCAGATCCGTCATCGACAGATGCACTTTACCGTCGCTGCCTTGATGGTTCAGGGTAGCTTCCAGTGCGTTGTCGATCAGGTTGCCGATAATACTTACCAGTTGCTCGCGAGGAAGCTTATCTGGCAGGTTGGTCATCTCGCTTTCCGGGTCGATAACCAGTGCAAGACCCATCTCCCGTGCACGATTATATTTGCCCAGCAAACAGCCGGCGAGTACCGGATCAGGCGCCGCTTTCATCAGCAGCTTGATCAGCGCCTGATGGCTTTGTGATTCCTGACCGATCAGTTGTAGTGCCTGATCGGTGGCGCCTATCTGGATCAGTCCGGCGATGGTGTGCAATTTGTTGGAATATTCGTGGGCCTGACTGCGCAGCGTATCGGCATACTGCTGAATCCGGGTCAGTTGCTGGCTGACCATATCCAGTTCATCCTTGCGGCGGAAACTGGAGACAACACCAGTGATCTGTTCGCCCTGTTTCAGCGGCAACCGGTTGGCGATAATGCAGTGATCCCCGCGCCAGACTTCACTGTCAAACTGGGGTTCGCCGGTTTGCAATACTTCCAGCATTGAACTGTCGGGCAGCACCTCTTCCACCCTACGGCCAATCAGCTCGCAGTTTTTGGGTAAGCCCAGGGTTTCAATGGCTGTCTGATTGATGGTGGTTATTTCGCCTGTGCTGTCGATCGCGATGATGCCTTCACGGACCGACTCCAGGGTGGCCCGCTGTTCGTCAAACAGATGGGCAATCTGCTCCGGTTCCAGACCGAAGATCGCTTTCTTGAAATGATAGGCAAACCAGACCGCTATTGCGGCGCTGAGAATAAAGGAACAGAGAATGACCAGAATCAGCGTGACCCGATACCGGTTAATGATCTCAGTAACCCGGTCGAGGCCATAACCCACCGATATTAATCCGGAAATACTGCCATCGGCACTGATCACCGGGGCTTTGCCCCGCATCGACCAGCCCAGTGAGCCAACGGCTTTAGAGATATAGCCATGCCCCTCTATCAGGGCGGGATAACCGGTATCACCGTCATCGTCGGCCATTGAGTGGCCGATCTTTTCTACTTTAGGGTGGGCCAGGCGGATACCATTACTGTCGCCGATAACCACAAAGCGGGCACGGGTGGTGTCTGCCAGCGCCAGGCTTAATGGTTGCAGGTAATGGCTGTCCCGTTGCTCTACCGATTCAATAACCTGAGGCATGGCGGCGATGGTTTTAGCGACATCCAGCGCCCGCTGACCGATCTGTTCATCCAGCGAACGTTCCAGGTAATGCAGTGCAAACAGACCGATAAAGCCGGTCTGAATCAGTGCCATGACCCCCAGAATCAGGATCATTCGCTGTTTCAGTTTTAGCTGGAGAAGCCTCATCTGTACTCTCTTTGCGGATTTTCTGACTTTGCGGATTTTCTGAGATCGCTGATCTTAGTTTAGTTAGTTTGATTACGTCTGTGCAGATAGTAATCAATCTGCACCCGCTTGACTCGTAAACTTTATGAACAAAATGAATTTTATGTTTTAAAAATCCTTTAAATTCATAAGCTTTCATAAAAATCTTCGGAAAACTAATGTGCATATAACAATAAGAACCAGAACTCTGTACGAGGAAGTCCGAATGTTTTGTAAAACTGTAAATAAGAAAACCCTGATCGCTGCTATGCTGACTGGCTGTCTGACAGCCGGTGCTTCTCTGCATGTGGCGGCGGTGGAGAGTATACACTTTCTGATTCCAGGTGGCGCTGGTGGTGGCTGGGATGGTACTGCACGTGGTACCGGTGAAGCACTGAGCAAAGCGGGCCTGGTCGACAGTATCTCCTACGAGAATATGTCCGGCGGTGGCGGTGGTAAAGCGATCGCTCACCTGATTGAAACGGCCGATCAGAATCATGACACACTGATGGTGAACTCAACTCCCATCGTGATCCGCTCTCTGTCAAAAGTATTCCCACAGTCTTTCCGTGATCTGACACCGGTTGCCGCGACCATTGGTGATTTCGGTGCCTTCGTGGTGAAGAACGATTCAAAGTACAAAAGCTTTAAAGATGTTGTTGCTGAATTTAGCGAAAACCCTCGCGCGATTAAGATTGGTGGCGGTTCAGCCCGGGGCAGCATGGATCATCTGGTGGCGGCGATGGCCTTTAAAGCCGCCGGTGGCGATGCCCGTCAGGTACGCTATGTTGCCTACGATGCTGGTGGTAAAGCGATGGCGGGTCTGCTGTCTGGCGAAACCTCCATCCTGTCTACCGGATTCAGTGAGGCACTGGCGCTGGCAGAGTCGGGTGAAGTCCGGATTCTGGTCATGACCGGCGATGAGCGCAACGCCGCAGCACCGGACGTACCTACCCTGAAAGAGCTGGGGTATGACGCAACCTTCGTCAACTGGCGTGGCTTTTTTGCCGCACCGGGTATCAGCGATACAGAGAAAGCTGAGTTCGTTGACACTCTGAAGAAGATGTACCAGACACCTGAGTGGGAAACCGTGCGCGCCCGTAATGGTTGGGTTGAGATCTTTAAGCCTGACGATCAGTTTATTGCCTTTCTGGAACAGCAGGAAAAAGAGGTGGGTGATCTGATGCGTGAGCTGGGTTTCCTTAAGTAAGCCTTCGTATTATCGGGCTGATTGCAGTCAATCAGCCCGATGCTCTATTGCTGCGCTGTTTCACCTGAGTGTGTTTGTTTTCTCCGGGCCTCAATCGACTGCGCTTAGTATAGGTTAAGCGCCTGGCCCGGAGTTTTTTGTTATATCCGACAGATTGCCCTCTGTCCGGGAGCGTTACATGATTATTACCAAAGACCATATTGGCGGAATGGGGTTTCTCCTGTTATCGGCTTTCTACGGTTACTATGCCGGCGATATTCCTTTGTTGCCTGGCGATGAGTTTGAACCCTTTCATGCCCGTACGGTGCCGTATGCACTGGCTATTTTAGGCGGTGTTATCTCCCTTGCACTGTTGCTGACAGCAGAGAGAAAAGCTGAAAAACGTTTGCGGTTAAACAACTATGATTTTGCCCTGGTGGCAAAACTGTTGGTGCTGATAGTGATCTTCGGACTGGCACTCGAATGGATCGGTTTTCTGCTCGCCACCGTGTTATTCCTTATCGCTGGTTTCTGGTTGCTGGGCGAACGTCGTACCAAAATGCTGCTGATGGTGTCCGTACCTTTTGCGGTGGGGATCTGGTTTATCCTCGCCAAACTGCTGGATATCTATCTGGCACCGGGGCAACTGTTCGTTCAACTGTTTGGAGGGTAATGCAATGTTAGACGGAATCTTTACCGGGCTGAGCACTGCGGTGATGCCCTTTAATCTGTTGATGGTGGTCGTGGGGTGTTTTGCCGGCACCTTTATCGGCATGTTACCAGGCCTGGGGCCTATCTCGGCGGTAGCGCTGATGATTCCGATCACCTATGGTCTTGATCCATCTTCCGGGATCATTCTGATGGCGGGGGTATACTACGGGGCGGTATTCGGTGGATCAACGTCATCGATTCTGATCAATGCACCGGGTTGTGCCAGTACTGTAGTGACAGCTTTTGACGGTTACCCACTGGCACAACAGAATCAGGCGGGTAAGGCGCTGGCGCTGGCTGCCTACTCATCTTTTACCGGCGGTACTGTCGGTGCACTGGCTCTATTGTTTGCGGCCCCGGCACTGGCAAAAGTATCGCTCAGCTTTCAGTCGACCGACTATTTTGCCCTGATGATTCTTGGGCTGACTGCGGTGGCTGCGTTTTCGGGTAAGGGGCAGGTTTTGAAAGCCCTGCTGATGACCGTGTTTGGCCTGATGATTGCGACAGTCGGTACCGATACAACCTCGGGTGCAACCCGCTTTACTTTTGGCAGTATCGACCTGATCGACGGTGTCAGCTTTCTGTTACTGGCGATGGCGACTTTCGCGCTGACGGAAGTGGTGATGACAGTGCTGAAAGGCGAGCACCGGGAAGAGGAAGAACAGGTTGATATGAGCAAGCTGGGCAGCATGAAACTCAGCAGAGAGGAGATCAAAGAGGTTGCCCCGACTATTGGCCGCTCTTCGGTATTTGGTTTTCTGGTAGGGGTATTGCCGGGCGCCGGCGCGACTATCGCATCGTTTCTGGCCTACGGTCTGGAGCGTAACCTGGCATCCGCTAAAGAAAAACTGAAGTTTGGTAAGGGCTCACTGCGGGGGCTGGCAGCACCGGAGTCGGCTAACAATGCGGCCTCTACCGGTTCATTTGTACCACTGCTGACGCTGGGGATACCCGGTTCAGGTACGACTGCGATTATGCTGGGGGCGCTGATTGCCTATGGTATTCAGCCGGGTCCACGGTTGTTTCTGGATCATCCGGATGTGTTCTGGTCGGTGATTATCTCAATGTATTTTGGCAACCTGGTGTTGCTGATTCTGAACCTGCCACTGATTCCCTATATCTCAAAGTTATTGGTGATTCCACGGCCGATTCTGATTCCGATGATTCTGTTTTTCTCCATCACCGGGGTTTATCTGGTCAGTTTCAATACCTTTGATATCCAGATGATGGTGGTCATTACGGTGATTGCAATCTTCCTTAAGCTGCTGGAATTCCCAATGGCGCCGATGTTGCTGGGCTATATTCTCGGAGGTCTGATGGAGACCAATCTGAGCCGGGCACTGGTGATCTCTGACGGCAGTCTGGCGTTTCTCTGGGAGCGTCCGCTGACGCTGGCAATTATTTCGATTGCAGTGATTGTATTGGTTGTCCCGCCGCTGCTGGATCTGGTGCGCAATCGCAATCGTACCCGGGGACCCGAAGTTGCCGTGAATGAAGGAGAGGGCTGACCCGGTTTTTTACCGCCCGCTGTAAATTGCAAAAACCCTGGCCATTGCCAGGGTTTTTTTATGCCTGTCGGGTGCCGTAAACAAAACGAACTTAATGCGGTGTATAAACAATAAATACTTTATTTTCAATAACTTCAAATGGGTTTCTGTTCTCTTTAAAGTGACTCAAACGCTAAGGTTCGCATCAGCCTGAGATGTCTGAATGGCTGTTCGAGTGAAGCGATTAGAGAGCACCAATGGGCTTCAGGAACCCCGAAAACCTGAACAAAAAATATAAAAGCAATCCATTAACGAAGTGGAGAATACGATGAAGAGAGTAGCACTGACTACTGCAATTTCAGCCGCTATGCTGGCTGGTTCCGTTCAGGCAGCCACCATCTACGAAGGCAACGGCCTGAAATATGACTTGAAAGGGGATCTGCAGGTTCAGTTACGCCAGAAGATTGGTGATAACCAGGATCAGGATCTGGAGTTTGACGATCTGGAACTGAAAAACCGGGTAACCTATGACCTCAATGACGGTATGAGTGCGTTTGCACAGCTTGATTACAGTTTTGACAAACGCGCCAACGATCAAAGTGCCGACTCTCAGGATGGTGGTAAGCTGGAAGAGGCCTATCTGGGGCTTAAGTTTGACAATATTGCGTTGCGGGTCGGTAAGCAAAACTATTCCACCGATGAATTCAGCGTTGAAAAGGCGTATGAGACCGTAGTTGAGGACGATATTTTTGACCTCAACGATGATGCTGGTGATGATGTTATCCGTGTCGATGCACAGTTTGATAATCTGTTTGTGTCGCTCTCTACTGACCTTAAAGCGGAAGGTAATGCGGACAGCGATGGTACTAAATCCACTGATCTGTTTGTCTCAACCGACCTGGGAAATGTGGGGCTGATGGCGGCGTATCAGAACTATCAGGAGATGGGTTCAGATTCCGTTTCTTCCTGGGGTGTAGGCGTCACTTTTGATGCCGGCTTTGCCAGGTTTGGGGCTGATTACGGTTCAATGGAAGATACCGCTGATGTCTATAACCTGGTGGCATCTTTCCCTGTTGCCGAGACGACTACGGTTGCGGTGGGCGTTCAGAACCGCGATGAAGATGCGGGTGATGATATAACGGGTTGGTACGCCAACGCGACCTACAAGTTCCCTGAACAGAAAGCGGTGAGTGTATTTGGAGAGATCGGTGATACCGATGCCGACAATACCGATCCAGGTTATCTGGTGGGTATGCGTATCGTCTTCTGATTCTCTGCGGTGGTACAGTGATTGCGCCTGATTGTCCTCCCCTTCGGGCAAGTTATCGCACACGGTACCGCTCATCAGCGCAGAGCAAGCCCGGCAGTGATGCCGGGTTTTCTTATTTGTAGGCCTGTAACGCAGCGATTAACCGGCTGCGGGTTCGCGCTTTTCCAGTTTCAGGTAGTTATCGATCCCTTTGATCCTGTCTTCAGCGTGGTGGTTCACATAGAGCACTGAGGTTTCGCTACCGGCGCAGATCTTTTCGATCAGTGCCAGAACCAACTGGCGGTTCATATCATCCAGCCCCAGACAGGGTTCATCCAGAATCAGCAGGGGAGGGTGTTTAACCATCGCCCGGGCGATCAGTAGCAGACGCTGGTCACCGTAAGAGAGTTTGTTGAACGGGGTATCTGCCCGGTCAGACATGCCCAGCAGGGCCAGCCACTCGTCGGCGATTTTTTTCTGCCGGTCGGTCGCTTTGGTGTACAGACCGATACTGTCGTAGAACCCGGAAATAATGACATTTCTCAGCCCGGTGCCCACCTTATATTCCCACTGCAGGGCAGTGGAGACATAGCCGATAAACTGTTTAATCTGCCAGATGCTCTCGCCGTTGCCCCGCTGAAAGCCAAATACAAAAATATCGTTGACGTAACACTGGGGATGATCGCCGGTGATCAGTGACAGCAGGCCGGTTTTACCACTGCCGTTGGGGCCACTTAGCTGCCAGTGCTGATTGCGTTCGATAGTCCAGTCCAGGGAGTCGATAATACGGTGACCATCGTAGGTGATATTGATCTTGTTGAGTCGCACCAGAGGTTGCGTCGGATCGAGCCTGGGAATCGCAGTTTCCGGATCCGCGCCCGGTACTTCAAGATCAGTGGTTTTCAGATGGAGCAACTGATACAGCTCGTTATAGGCTTTGCTGTCGTGACGGTCGATCTGATGCTGCAACCGGCCATGATCCACATAGGCGATATGGGTGATAAAGTCGGGAAACTCATCAAAGCGGTTCAGCACCAGCACCATCGGCACGCTCTCCACCAGGCCAGCAAGATACTGCTGCAACATCTTCAGGGTATCTGCATCGAGGCCATCAAAGGGTTCGTCCAGCACCAACAGATCAGGTTCGCTGGCCAGCGCCCGGATCAGCATCACTTTACGGGACTCTCCAGTAGAGAGTTTGCGGAAGGCCCGGTCCAGTAGCGAGTCCAGTTTGAACATCGTTACCAGTTGGCTGATCAGCTCAGGATTACGCCCCCCTTCGCAGAGGATCTCCCTGACCGGTGTCCCCTCTGAGATAACGTCCATAATATCGGCGTCATCCTTCTTACGTTCCCGCTCGATCAGCTCAGCCTGGGCTTCAAAAGAGACCAGTCCGACCTTTGGAGGGAGACCTTCAAGAGTACCGCTGAGTGTGTCTCCAGCGCCTGCCAGCACGGCAGCTAATGCTGATTTACCAGAACCGTTAGCACCGGTTATCACCCAATGCTGGGTGTCGTCCAGTTGCCAGTTGATCTCATCCAGTTGAAAGCGATCATCGAAGTTAACTGTCAGGTTGTCGAGGCGAATATTCATAGTTATCTGCTTTTAACTATTGAACTCGCCAATACTTTGTTAAAAACAGGCTTAAAATGCTTATTTACTACAGTAAATTCCGCTTTCTCGCCCGTTTTTGCCGCGTCTTGGCTTCGCTCAATACGTTAAGTTACATTAATAGTAAGGCCAAAAAAAAGGCCGGGCGATTAAGCCCAGCCCTTTCTGGAAGTAAGATCTTAGTTAATTAAACGATCTTCTTCATGTCAGCCATGTGGCCACGCAGTACCGCACCGATCGCTTCAACCGGGTGTGAACGCAGTGCAGTGTTCACTTCGATCAGGCGGGCGTTGTCGACGCCGGTATCTTCCAGATCCAGACCCTTACCGATAACGTCGGTTTTGATGTCCTTCATGAAGTCAGCCAGCAGTGGCAGACACGCGTGGTTGTACAGGTAGCAACCGTATTCAGCAGTGTCAGAGATAGTTGCGTTCATCTCATACAGCTTCTTACGGGCGATGGTGTTAGCGATCAGCGGAGTCTCATGCAGTGACTCGTAGTAGGCAGAGTCAGCGATGATGCCAGCCGCAGTCATGGTTTCGAATGCCAGCTCAACGCCCGCTTTAACCATAGCAACCATCAGGATACCGTTATCGAAGTATTCCTGCTCGGAGATCTCAACATCGCCAGCCGGTGTTTTCTCGAAGGCAGTTTCTGCCGTTTCAGCACGCCAGCCCAGCAGGTTTTTGTCATCGTTCGCCCAGTCTTCCATCATAGTGCGGGAGAAGGTGCCGTCGATGATGTCATCCTGGTGCTTGTTGTACAGCGGACGCATGATCTGCTTCAGCTCTTCAGACAGGTCGTATGCCTTGATCTTAGCTGGGTTAGACAGACGGTCCAGCATGTTGGTGACGCCGCCGTATTTCAGTGCTTCGGTGATAGTTTCCCAGCCGTACTGAATCAGCTTGGATGCGTAACCTGGATCGATACCCTCTTCAACCATCTTGTCGAAGCACAGCAGAGAACCGGTTTGCAGCATACCGCACAGGATAGTCTGCTCACCCATCAGGTCAGATTTAACTTCAGCGATGAAAGAGGACATCAGTACGCCCGCTTTGTGACCGCCGGTACCGACAGCATAGGCTTTCGCCAGAGCCAGGCCTTCGCCTTTAGGGTCGTTGTCTTCGTGAACGGCGATCAGGGTAGGAACACCGAAACCACGTACATATTCAGCACGTACTTCAGAGCCCGGGCACTTAGGTGCAACCATGATAACGGTCAGGTCTTCACGGATCTTCATACCCTCTTCAACGATGTTGAAGCCGTGAGAGTAAGACAGGCAAGCGCCTTCTTTCATCAGCGGCATAACCGCGTTAACAACGGAGGTGTGCTGCTTATCAGGTGTCAGGTTCAGTACCACGTCAGCCGTCGGGATCAGTTCTTCATAGGTACCGACAACAAAACCGTTTTCGGTCGCATTTTTCCAGGACTGACGCTTTTCTGCGATCGCTTCAGCACGCAGTGCGTAAGATACATCCAGGCCGCTGTCACGCAGGTTCAGACCCTGGTTCAGGCCCTGAGCGCCACAACCGATAACAACCATCTTCTTGCCTTTGAGGGCTTCAACGCCATCGCTGAACTCGTCGATAGACATGAAGCGGCATTTGCCCAGTTGTTCCAGTTGCTCACGCAGTGGCAGCGTGTTGAAGTAGTTATTAGACATATTCTGATAGTTCCGTTTGATTAAGTCGCAGCCCGGTCGGCACGACTGTAAATTCTGTTCATTTTACCAGGCGGGAACAGTGTTACCGGCGAGGCTCAAATTCAGGCAGGGCAATATTATACAGAGACACCCGCTGAAGTTTAATAGCGCTACTCTATATAAAAATATGTCTTGCGTATATTGATATATACACATCACAGTATTGCAAAATATGAAATACACCTGATGCCGTACTTAATCCGGAAAAACTGATCCCGATTGGGTTTCAGCCGCTTTTTTATAAAAACCTCTGAAATGCTATGGCTTTTTAAGCTTCTTTTAAGAACTTGTCATTAATATGGCCACTATAGAGATCGGTCATGGATATGAACGGTATGAGGAGGCTTTAAGATGTCAACGCACGATTCACAACAAGTAGTAAAGGTCTGGGACCCCCTTGTCAGGGTCTTTCACTGGTCGCTGGCACTGTTTTTTACGGTCGCTTATCTGACGGAAGGTGACTTCGAAACGGTGCACTTCTATATGGGGTATGGGATCAGCGCTCTGATTCTGTTTCGCCTGCTGTGGGGCATTATTGGCCCCAAATACGCGCGCTTCACAAATTTTGTAACCGGCAAAGAGAAAGTGGTTAGTTACCTGAAGTCGCTGCTAACCGGCAAAGCGGAACACTATGTTGGCCATAATCCGGCTGGCGGCATCATGGTGGTTGCGCTGTTGCTGATGCTGGCACTGACCTGCTTCTTCGGCATGGCTCTGATTGCGACTGACAATATTGGGCCGCTGGCCGGCACCTTTGTGGCCTCATTTAATGAAGATCTGGTGAAAGAGCTGCATGGGATTTGTGCCAACGGCACTCTGGCGCTGGTATTTATTCATCTTGCGGGCGTGGTCGTCAGCAGTCTGCTGCACCGGGAAAATCTGATTCGCGCCATGGTAACCGGTGTCAAAGTGATCGGTGCAAAAAAATCAAAGGTTGAGACTGTTAAAGGAGAGAGTCATGTCTAAAAAAAGATGGTTGCTGGCAGGCCTGATTGCCAGTCTGGCAATGACCGCAAATGCCGGTGTTATTGATCAGAAGCTGGATCAATACCGGGCTGCGGGGGCCACAACGTTCAGTGCTGATGCCGGACAGGCGCTGTGGAACTCAGATAACGATGGTCGAAGCTGCACGCAGTGTCATGGTGCTGATCCAACCGGTGTGGGCAAACACGCGAAAACCGGTAAAGCGATCAAACCGATGGCGCCGTCAGTAAACCCAAAACGGTTTACCGATAGCAAGAAGATCGATAAGTGGTTTTTAAGAAACTGTAAATGGACGCTCAACCGTGAGTGTACTGCGCAGGAAAAGGGTGATTTCTTAGTATGGATCAGGGGGCAATAAACGTATGAAACCAGGAATGAAGAAAATGGCGGGATATATTCGTTATGGTGTGGCAGGCAGCTTTATCGTCGCCGCATGGGGATTGGGACTCACCGGCGTTAGCAATGCGTCTGGCACCTACAGTGCCGGTAACGCGACAACTGCAGAGGCCGTTGTCTACCGGGAGGAGTGTGGAGCCTGTCATGTCGCTTATCCTGCGCGTTTGCTGCCAGCGGAAAGCTGGAGCACTATAATGACGACGCTGGATGATCACTTTGGTGAAAATGCTGAAGTGTCGGATGAAACCGCTGCGATGATCAGCGCTTATCTGACGGATAATGCGGGTAAACCGGGTCGTGGAATGTTAAAAAGAGTTAAGGGCGATGCGCCTTTACGGATTACAGAGCTGCCATACTTTGTGCGTAAACACGATGAGGTGCCAGAGCGTATGGTCAGTGGTAATGCGGAAGTAGGTAGTTTCAGCAACTGTAATGCGTGCCATCAGCGCGCAGAAAGTGGAGACTTCGATGAAGATTCGGTTCGCATTCCTGGTTATGGCCGTTGGGATGATTAACCAGGCCTGTGCCGGTTCTGATATCACTGATGCACAGGTGCGGGAGTGGGTGGCCGAAGGCAGAATCATGTCCTTTGTCGATATTATGGCTGCCAATAAATCCCGCCTTGATGGTCGCCTGCTCGATCTGGAGATCGAGCAGGAAGATGACAGCATCGTCTATGAAGTTGAGGTGCTGCGCGAAGATGGTGAGGTGCGGGAGTTTCATATCGATGCGGCGAGCGGTTCGGTGTTAAAAGAGGAACGGGACGATTGAGAATCTTACTGGTCGAAGATGATCTGGAACAGGCTGAGGCTCTGAAGCGCAGTCTGCAGAAGGCCGGTTATGTTGTCGAGATGGCACATAATGGCACCGATGGACAGTTTCTCGGTGATGAGGAGCAGTTCGATGCGGTTATACTCGATCTTGGCTTACCGGAAATTCCGGGGCTGGAGGTGCTCAGACACTGGCGCCAGAAGGGCAATCATGTGCCGGTGATTATTCTCACTGCCCGGGATGCCTGGCATGAACGGGTTGATGGGCTGAATGCCGGTGCTGATGATTATCTGGGTAAACCGTTTCATGCAGATGAGGTGATCGCCCGTCTGCAGGCCGTGGTCAGACGTACCGTGGGAAAAGCCGATAATGTACTGGAATGGAAGGGGGTCCGGTTGCTGCTGGCTGAGCAGCAGGCGATTGCCCAGGATGGCCGGGTGATCACCCTGACATCCACCGATTTTCGGTTGCTGCGGCACTTTATGATGTATCCCGATAAGGTGCACTCGAAAAGCTATCTGAGTGAGCAGGTTTATGAAGAGGAGCAGATCAAAGACAGTAATGTGATCGAGGTCTATGTAAACCGGCTGCGTAACTATTTTGGTAAAGACTTTATAAAGACCCAGTGGGGCAAAGGGTATCGGATAGGCGAGTGAACAGTGATCTGAATAAACCGTTAAAAGCCCCCGCCATGGTGAGAATGTCGATTCGCCGGCAACTCAGTCGTAGTCTGATTGTCGCCCTGTGCCTGACGATGGGGGCACTGCTGATGGTGGTGAACTGGGGTATTGGTCAGATCTCCCACGAATATATTCTTTCCCGCCTTAAACATGATGCCGAATCGATTATTGCCGCTTTGCAGTTGCAGCCTGATAATCAGACATGGGAGGTGGGCCCCCGCGGCACAAGCACCGTCTATCAGCGTGCGCTTTCCGGGCATTACTATATGATAACCGGGCCAGATATAGAGATCAGAAGTCGCTCTTTGTGGGATTATCCGGCGCAATTTGCCACGCTTGCCAAGGGGGAGGAAAACAGTTTCGAGATGCCCGGTGCCGATGGTCAGCACTGGCTGGTCTGGCAACTGGGGTTCAATAAAAATGATACCCCGTTTACGCTGACCATTATCGAAGACAGCTCACCGCTGGATGCCCTGAAATGGCGATACTCATTCTGGGCGCTGCTGGTACTGGCTGGTGGTGCGATTTCGCTGTTTTTTATGCAGCAATGGATTCTGACCCGCAACTTCCGCTATCTGGATTCGGTTCGGGAGAAGATCCAGTCGTTCCGTTACGCAGAGGATAAGCCCGATCTGAGCAGCGTACCGCAGGAACTGGCGCCCCTGGCGGATGATATAGATCAGCTGCTGCAACAGTTAAAACAGCGGGTCAGTCGCACCCGTAACTCCCTGGGAAATCTGGCCCATGAGATCAAGCGTCCGTTGCAACGGTTGCAGCAGCTACAGGATGAATCGGTCACCGAGTTTGGCGCGGATATCAAAGCACTGCTGGATGATATTCAGTGGCTGATTCAGCGTGAGCTGAAACGGGCCCGGATAGTCGGCGTATCATCGCCAGGGCGGCAGACTAATCTGGCGGTCGATCTGCCTCCGCTGATCAATATACTGAGTAAGTTATACCCGGCGATCCGTATTGAAACGGACCTGTCAGCGGCCGGCACTCTGCCGCAGGATCGTGATGATATGCTTGAGCTGATCGGAAACCTGCTCGATAACGCCTGCAAATATGGTCTGAGTGAGGTGTACTTAACGGTACAGGTGACTGAAGACTTGGCCGTGATAAGGGTGCTGGATGACGGTAAAGGGTTGCCACAGGAGAGTATCGAACACCTGTTGCAACGTGGTCAGCGTCTCGATGAACGGCAGGAGGGGGCTGGATTAGGGCTGTCGATCTGTAACGATATTATCGAAAGTTATCAGGGCCGGCTGACACTGGAAAATCGTGAGCCCCATGGTATCCGGGTGACCATCGAGCTGCCATTGCGCTGAATAGCTGATAACCTCTGCATAACACGCCGTTGCCGCAGACGGTTATGGTTCTGTTTTTAAGGAGTGTGGATGGATCAGGCTTTTATTGACCAGGCATTGCAGCAACTGGCCTGTGTCGATGACGATATTGCCCGTGCACTGCCCCAGGCAGGCGCTCCGGCACCCCGACAGAGAGCGTCAGGTTTTGCCGCACTGCTGGCGATTATTATCGGTCAGCAGGTGTCTACCGAGGCGGCTGCGGCGATTCGGGGGCGGGTTGAAACACTGTTGGCCGAGGTTAGCGCTGAGCGGCTGTTGGCGGTGGATGATCAGGCGTTGCGAGACGCCGGAATGTCCTGGCGTAAGATTGAATATGCCAACGGTCTGGCTGGTGCCGTTGTCGATAAAACCCTGGATCTCGACGCGCTGCCCCATCTGCCTGATGATGAGGCGATCAGAGTGATCTCTTCGCTGCGGGGCTTTGGTCGCTGGAGTGCAGAGATCTACCTGATGTTTTCGCTGCAACGGCAGGATATTTTTCCCGCCGATGATCTGGCATTGCTGGTGGCTTTAGGACGCTTAAAGCGCCTGACGCAAAAACCCACACCCAGGCAGGCGCGGGATCTGATTGAGCACTGGGCACCCTATCGCAGTGCCGGCTCACTGTTTCTCTGGCACTATTACCGGGGTGCACCGGTGTAATCCGTTGTCATTGATCTGGAATTTATTGCTGTCTGCGTGGTCGACTAATGAGTCGTACTATTTTTCAGTCGCGGCATTACGTTTAATTGTTGAGGAATCTGTATGACCGATAGTCAAAACTCTCATAGTGTTAAGTTCTGGCTCACCATCATCGCCTTTCAGATCATCTTTGGTCTGGTTGTGTTTGGCTTTACCCGGCAGTATTACCTGTCAGAGCCACAATCAGCGGCCACTAAGCCCAATCTTGACTGGCCCGTGGCCGGGCAGACGCTCTCCGGTGATCTGCTAACGGGTAAAGCAGGCGGTGCACAGGGGCGTACACCCTCAGCGATGGGCTCTGCCGCTATGGGAGGCTCTGGAATGGGGGGCTCAATGGGCGGCTCAGGCATGGGCGGCAACAGTGTTGGCGCAACATCCGATCTGAGCGTGCTGCAGGACCCGGTGGAGATCTCCCGTATGGCCAATGAGATGTTTGCCAAACAGGACTATCAGCAGGCCGCCAAACTGTATGAAAAACTGTTGTCGTTTGACCCGGAAAATGCCGCCACCTACAACAACCTGGGACTGACACTGCATTATATCGGTCGCTCAGATGAAGCCCTTAAAATGTTGGATGAGGGATCAATTATCGATCCATCCAATCAGCGAATCTGGCTGACCCTGGGGTTTGTCAGCAATCAGATGGGTGATACTGAAAAGGCCCGCACCGCGCTGAAAACCGCTGTAGATCTGGGTGCCGATACCCAGGTAGGGCAGTCTGCTGCGAAGATGCTGGCAGAACTGCCCTGATTAAACGGTCGTTATCTACCGCCCTGATCTTTGTTCCTGTCCTCTGTGGTGAATTGATAGCAAGCCACTGAGGACAGAGAGAGGGAAGGCCCTCAGCCGTTTGGTTTTACGCGACAGAGGTTTATACCCCGGATCTGATTTTCATAAACATCATTTTTGTTCAATAAATGTACAGTTGCCTCTCGACATTGGGGCCTTAACTCTTTAAAGTTGCCGCACTATTAACAGCATCGTTTTTGCGCTGTGTAACCTGTACTTTTCAGGACTCTTTTTCCGGATTCTCTTTCAGTACATTCTTTCCAGAACACTCTTTTCAGGACTGACTCCTTTGATCTCCTCTGCGAACATCACCATGCAGTTTGGCGCTGAGCCGCTGTTTGAAAATATCTCCGCTAAATTCGGCAACGGTAACCGTTACGGCCTGATCGGTGCCAACGGCTGTGGTAAATCCACCTTTATGAAGATCCTCAGCGGTGAGCTGACGCCGACGGCGGGTAATGTGTCTATAACACCGGGGGAGAAGCTGGGTATTCTCAGTCAGAACCAGTTTGCTTTTGAGGAGTATACGGTGATCGACGCGGTGATTATGGGGGATGCCGAACTGTGGAAAGTGAAACAGGAACGTGACCGGATCTACTCTCTGCCAGAGATGTCGGAAGAGGACGGCATGAAGGTCGCCCATCTTGAGGTGGAGTTTGCTGAGATGGATGGTTACAGCGCCGAGAGTCGTGCGGGCGATATCCTGCTGGAAGCCGGTATTGCAGAAGAGTTTCATTTTGGCCTGATGAGTCAGGTAGCTCCGGGCTGGAAACTGCGGGTGCTGCTGGCCCAGGCACTGTTTGCCAATCCCGATATTCTGCTGCTGGACGAGCCCACCAACAACCTCGATATCCACACCATCAGCTGGCTGGAGAATGTGCTCAACCAGCGTAAGAGCACCATGATCATCATCTCCCACGACCGTCACTTCCTCAACGCTGTCTGCACCCATATGGCGGATATCGATTACGGTGAGCTGCGAATCTATCCCGGTAACTATGATTACTATCTGGAAGCCTCTGCGCTGATTCGTGAACAACTGTTGTCGTCCAACGCCAAGAAAAGTGCCGAGATGGAAGATCTGCAGGCATTTGTTAACCGTTTCTCGGCGAACGCTTCGAAAGCGAAACAGGCCAGCTCGCGGGCGAAGAAACTGGAAAAAATTGAACTGGATGAAGTAAAAACCTCGAGTCGGCAGTTCCCCTCAATCACTTATAAGCAGGACAGAAAGCTGCATCGCCAGGCGCTGATTCTGGAAGAGATGGGCCATGGCTTTGAGGATGAAATGCTGTTCTCCGGTGGCAATCTGATTCTCGAAGCGGGTGCCAAACTGGCGGTTATCGGTGAGAACGGTGCCGGTAAAACCACCTTCCTGCGCTGTCTGATGGATGAGTTGCAGGCAAAAGAGGGCACCGTGAAATGGTCGGAAAATGCCTCAATCGGCTACTGTCCGCAGGATAGCTCGGCTGACTTTAACTGCGATCTGACGCTGTTCGAGTGGATGTCACAGTGGCGTACGCCCAAACATGATGACCTTAAAGTCCGTGCACTGCTGGGACGTTTGCTGTTTACCGCGGATGACTTCAATAAGAAGGCCCGGGTCTGCTCCGGTGGTGAGAAAAACCGACTGCTGTTCGGCAAACTGATGATGATGGATATCAATGTCCTGATTATGGACGAGCCCACCAACCACATGGATATGGAAGCGATTGAAGCACTGAATATCGCTCTGGAAGGGTTTGATGGCACACTGATCTTTGTCAGCCATGACCGCGCCTTTGTCTCGTCGCTGGCGGACAATATTATTGAGATTAAAGATCACAAAGTGATCCACTTCCCCGGTACCTTTGATGAATATCTGGATAACCAGACCAAAGCTGCCCGGGTCGCCTGAAGGAAGGAGCAAACCGCTAAAGCTAGCTCACCACAGAGGTCACAGAGAAAAGATTCATAATGTTCTTCTCCGTGGCCTCTGTGCTCTCTGTGGTAAATATTGCTGGATTATGAGACAGCGAAGGTGCAACCCCTGAACCTGGCTCACCACAGAGGACACCGTACCCAAGGGGCATCCTAAGAACACAGAGGAAAGATTAATAAGCTCTTCTCTGTGGCCTCTGTGTACTCTGTGGTAAAAATTTATTATCCCCCCGGTTAGCCAAAGCACAGCACCAGAGGTGTTTCAGTGCTCTCAGACGAGCTCTCTCAGACAGTGCTCTCAGACAAAGGCAGTGACGCGGCGGGTTGAGCCACCGGAAACACCCGGTCATAGCTCCAGTTAAATACCAGGGTGTAGGCCATTACCGCGAAAATCATCACCATATCCACCACCAGTGCCTGCATAAAGGTCACATCCAGCCACCAGACAATCAGCGGCAATGAGGTGGCAGTCAGTGTGATTTCCAGTCCCATCGCATGAATAATCCGGCCCAGCAGTTTTCGCTCGGTGGGAACCCTGCCACGACGAACATCATAGCGATCAAACAAGTAGTTAAAGATCGGGTTGATCAGCATCGCCTTGAGACTGATCACCACGGATAACATCCCCACATCAACGATATCCCGGTTGAGCATCAGAGACATCATCGGCGCCAGCAGGGTCAGTAACAGCGCCTCAAACATCAGAGTGTGACGCAGACGATCCATGGGAGTACGGGTAATAATAGGCTGATTCATGATGGCTCCTTACAAATTCCCTGTCAGCTGACAGTGCTTAAATGATGGTGGCCATTCTAGGGTTTATTTAGATAGATAAAAGTTAGATACTATCTGAATTTCAGATAGGTTGAGGGTGTGCAGATGGCAGGTATTGATCAGTTGGAGGCCTTTGTAATGGCGGCTGAAACCGGCTCGTTCTCGGCCGCCGCCCGGCGTCTGGGAAAGGCGCAGTCCGCGGTGAGTACAGCGATCAGTAATCTGGAGCTGGACAGTAATGTCGAGCTGTTTGATCGCAGCAGCCGCAATCCGGTGCTGACAAAAAGCGGAGAAGCACTGCTGGAATACGCCCGCACCGTGCTTCACAGTCAGCATGAGTTTCGTGTCCATGCCCAGGCGCTGGGGCACAGTGATGAGGTCGAACTCTGTCTGGCGGTGGAGCAGAGTATCTCCAACCGGCCACTGATGGCGATTCTGCACCGCTTCGAACAGCGATTTCCCCATATTCAGCTGGAACTGCTGGACCCCGGCGGCAGCGATGTCGCGGAACTGGTGCGCACCAACCGTGCGGATATCGGCCTGATGCTGGAGCGCGAGAGCTATCCTCAGGGGTTTGGTTTTCGCGGCATCGGTTATTCTGAGCGGGTGGCAGTGTGCCGCCATGATCATCCCATTGTTGTTAAACAGCCGGTGTCACATGCAAACCTGCGTGCTTATCGGCAGCTGGTGCTGCGTAGCCTGGACCTCAGTGATCGCAGCCATGAACGACTGATGTTCAGCCCCAGTATCTGGTTTTCAGAAAGTCCCCACCTGATTATGGACCTGCTATGCAGTGGTCTGGGGTGGGCCTATCTGCACCGTAATGTGGTGCAGGAAAAACTGGATAGCGGCGAACTGATTATCCTGCAACGGGACTATCAGAAGGTCGCCAGCTTGCAGGGGATCGACGTGGTCTGGGCAGAAAACCGTTCCCTGGGTAGTGCCGGTAGCTGGCTGCTGGAAGAGCTGTCACAGCTGGATCTGACTGTGTAAATCTTAGAACGCGGCTTCGTCGCTTGCTAGAACGGAGCCTTCGGCTCCTGCTAGTGGCTAGACGGAAACTTCGTTTCCTTGCTAGAAAAAGCGAAGAAAAGAGCATAAAAACCGTGGTTAGAATGAGGCTGCGCGGCTTGTTCGCGGGGATACCACAGGGTTTGATTCCTTTAATTTTGTAATGATAAAGCGAAGACGTGGCTAGAACGGAGCCTTCGGCTCCTGCTCGTGGCTAGACGGAAACTTCGTTTCCTTGCTAGAAAAAGCGAAGAAAAGAGCATAAAAAGCCGTGGTTATAATGTGGCTGAGCGGCTTGCTCGCGGGGATACCATTGGCTTTGATTCCAGTGGTTTAGGGATGAAAGTATGTCAATTGTCCCTGTTCAGGGGACCCCCTTTCTCTTGAACACTGAAAATAGTGAACTAACTCTTTGATTCAACTGAATATGGGTATTATGATTGAGGCAAGTTTATGGCAGGGACGCGGCCTCTGGAAGCACTATAATTCTGTAAGATGCCTCTCTTAATTAGTGCTAACCTGCTGATTTATAATATAAAAATGTTTTTTGGTCTATCGGGCTTCCAGAATTATAGTGCCTGGGAGTTATAGTGCCAAAGGGCACTATAATTAGCTGTTAACTGTACCTATGACTACCAACGCACAAAAAGAGCGAGAAATGGTTTACGCATCTCAATTGGCTAAAACCCTAGGGGGCAATTGGACTATTGAGTTTCCAGACGATGAGCGTGAATGGCCTGACTTGCTCGTTCACGATGGAGTTCAGCAGTTTGGACTAGAAGTAAGAGAAATTACTAAAGATAAGGAAACCAAAAAAGGCTCCATACGAAGAGCCAGCGAGGGTCGCAACAATCAAATTATTCAGAAGCTCGCTGATAGCTATTATCAGCAGACTAGCATTCCTATAAAGGTTGGAATCTTGGGAAATATTGATAATGAGACGGTAATACTAGAATCTCTATTGCAGTTCTCCATCGAATCTAAGGAGTGGGATAACATAAGAATAGATACGAATAAGAACTCTATAATCTACGCTACCCACCTTCCTGAAGAAATAGGAATCTATAAACGATGGGAGTATGTCGACGATAGAGTCGGGTGGGTAAGAGAAATCGATAGTGAATTTCTAGCACCATTTATCATAGAGAAGGAAAAAAAGATTCCGAAGTATAAAATTCACCTAGATGATATACGGCTTTTGTTGGTCGCTGATCCTACATATAGTTCTGGTCAGCTCTTGTTTACGGATAACAAAATTGATATTGAAAGTGAGTTTAATGAAATCTATTTTTTGGTCTATCCAAATGAAGTTCATCGAGCAAACAGTTAACAAGGCAAGCAAGAGGAACCGCCTAGACGGCGGCCCCTTCTTGCGGCGTTAGGTGAAAGGAATCAAATTGAGATCGAATCAAGAAAAGTTCATAAAATATGAAGAAGAGAGAAATACTCTCTTTGTCTTTGGTGCAGGCGCATCTATTGCAGAAGGCGCTCCATTACAAAAAGACATTTTAAAGCTGATCTTCGAGTCTAATGACAAGCAATTAACTTCCTCTGAAGCTGCTAATCAAGTACGCGTCTTTATTAACGAGAATTTTGATCTAACTGAAGATGGATACCCAACGCTCGAATCAGTATTTGGTTATCTAGAATACTTTATTAGCAAGCGAGAAGGTCTAGGAAAAGAGTATACAACCTTAAAAATTATCGAAATCAAAAAAGCTTTGATACAGCTAGTACATTATGTGATTTCAAAGCCCATGGCAGATAAAAACAACACATATCGGAAATTTTGGAGTGCTGTCTCTGAAACCAATAGGAATATCTCTGTTGTAACTATGAATTACGATACGCTTCTAGATGAGGCGTTTGACTTTTTATATCCCGATAGAGGTTATATTGATTATTGCATTGAGCTAATGAATTATAATCATTATGACAAAATTGACCCATTTCATTGGTGGGCAAACCCCCGAGATCCTGTAACAGTATGGGATGGCGGTGATCCTAAGCCAATAAAACTCATTAAAGTACATGGCTCACTGAACTGGAAATATTGTAATTGCTGCAATCAAGTCTTATTAACGGCATGGGACACTAATATCGATCTAAGCTCTATGGCTTTCAAAGGGTTCACATATGCCAGCTGTGGCAATTTAGAAACCCAAGAATTTGAACTTGTTTGCCCATTAGATGGAAACAGGTTCGATACATTTATAGTCCCGCCGTCCCATATTAAAGATCTTTCTCATCCAGCTATTAACAAATTACTCGACGAGGCGGCAATCGAAATTAGGAAGGCTAAAAAAATAGTATTTGTAGGTTATTCATTTCCAGAAGCAGATGTTCATATAAAAGCTCTCTTTATAAAAAACATGAAGAACGATGCTGAATTACACATTGTTGATCCTTATATAAACAGCACTATTAGGTCTAGTTACAAATCCTTATCAGCCGAACCTTTTTTCTATAACAAAACATTTGATGAGTTTGTAACTGATAACTTATCAAGCCTGATAGAATCACCATACAAGTGACTGTGGTGTTCTGTCAATAATATCAGGCTGATTTTTCATTCCAGCGCTCCTCGTTTTTCAGCATAGTATTTAGGATGACGATCAGTTTTCTCATGCAGGCGATCAGAGCCACTTTAGGGAGCTTCCCTACGGCCTTCAGGTGCTCGTAATAGCGTTTAAAAACAGGATTGCACTGTATCGAAGAGAGCATTGCCATAAACATCACTGTGCGTATGCGATGGCGGCCACCTCGGATACGACGTTTACCGTTGTACGAACCGCTGTCGCGGTTCATTGGCGCGACGCCGACCAGGGCGGCGATCTCTTTTCGGTTTAGTTTTCCAAGTTCTGGCAGTTCGCTGAGCAGAGTGTAGGCCAGGACTTTACCGACACCGGGAACACTGGTCAGTATTTCGGTTTTAATGCGCCAGTGCTTGACTTCAGCCACAAGCTGATCGAGTTTCAGAGTGAGCTTTTCGATCTGAGTTTGTAGCGATTTAAGTAAGGCTTTGATGGATGAGTGCAGCTCCTTTGGCATGATCTGGAGACGGTTTTTCTCCATAGTTTGCATCTCTAATAGCTGAGTGCGCCGGATAAGTAAATCCTTGATTATACGGGACTGTCTGTCGGGTATAGGCTTGATATCAGGTTGAATAGTGGCTGCGAATTGCGCAATCTCTGTGGCATCAATTTTATCGGTTTTAGCCAGTACGCCGATGGCTTGAGCGTAGCGTCGGATATTAGTGGGATTGACCACCACAACAGGAAGATCTACTTTGTCGCAGGCAAAGACAAAAGCGTGCTCGTAACGCCCGGTAGCTTCGGTTACGATACGTTTAACCTGATGAGTTTTAAGAACCTGGACGATCTTGTGAATATGTTCATCATCGTTGGGTATTGAGAAATGGAGATCTAATGGATGAAGGACTATATCAAGTTTCGATTTACCGACATCAACACCGACGTTGATTTCAATGTGACTTTTCGTATTCATCATAATAAGCTGACTCTGCCTTGCTATGCGGGCTCGAGGCCCCAATGACTGTTCGAGTTATTGCTTCGGAGTTATGCAGCGCTACCCACTTGTTATCGGTCTCTCGTATGAGGAGCCGGCCAATCATCGAGCTACTGCATAAAGACCCTCAATGGCCGTTGAGGGTGGGCCTCCAATTTACCCTGAAATGGAACGGAATTAACCATACAAGGCCAGGCAAATCGGACACAAACTCGCTGTCACCTTTTTTGCAAACGGCGCAATAAAGGCGCCATCAATTTTGTGCCGTTGCTAGCGGCGTTATGTACTTTAAGGAATAGCCAGGAGAACATTACTTGAAGCTAACTGAAATATTAGCCATTTACGCTGCGCTTCTTTCTACAATTGTTTTCTTTTGGAATGTCGTCAGAACAGTTCCTAGATACAAAGTAGATATTGGATTTGGTATAGAAAGTGAAAATGATCAACCGAAACATGGAGTTTACATTTCAACAAAAAATCCATCGCCCCACACTGTACATTTGGCGAATATAGATATTCTTTACCGTCATAGCGAGGAAAGCTTTTTCGAGCGGGTTAAATTCCTATTCAAGTATAAACGCTTACCAATCTCTGTAGGCTGGGTATATTCAAGTCTTTCACTTTATAAAATTGATGACAAATGTCCAATATCATTAGAATCAGGAAAGTCTCACATGGTTTTTGTTCCTAATGAAACCTTAGAGGAAATTTTGGAAGGTTCTTGTAGCCGAGATTTAAGAGCTTGTGTCAGCGATCAATTATGGAGGCGAAAATATTCAAATGTTTTTGTATATCCAAAAGATGGCATTAGTAGAAATTAACAACGTACATAACAATCGCATTCACACGGATAATTTGCTCTGCTGCGCGCCGCAAATTCCCGGTGATGCGTGGCGTTACATTGCAAATGGGAGATTCGTATGGAAGATGAATTAGATCCAGCTATCCAACAAGCAAGTGTAGAAAAAGAAGAACCTGCTATTGATAAAAGAGATACTGATTTAGAAGACCTTGCAAAAGTTGAGCTTACTAAGGCTACCATAAGTCAATCAATTGGAACTCTCATTTACCCCATAACAAGCGAGATAGCAAAGTTAGAAGTTAAGGGTATCAATAAAGTTAAAGAATTTAATCGCGATAGGAAAAAGGCAAAATTACTGAAAAAAAATCAAGGGGCTATAGAAGAAATACTTGAGAAAGCCGAAGAAGACTCTAGTAATTTAGATGCAATTGAGAAGATATATGATGCTGTAGAGAGTGCCATAGAGCAAGATATTGAGAATCCCGAAGTAGCAGAGCTGTGGAGCAACATCATTTCCAAGATAAAAAACGGAAATGTAGACGTAGAGATTCTAAAGGAAAAATTAACGCTATTAACTACTGCTGAAGCAAAGTTTCTAATTGAATTCTATCTAGATAAGCATGCAAACGTTAACGTAAATTCCGCAGTAGAAGCACTTTCATTTCGGTCTAGTAAGGACAAAGAATATCTTCGAAATAGAGAATTAGCTAAATCACTTAGTTCGAAAGGAATTCTTGAGCAATCGTTTCCAGTGGTAAGAACGATTTTGCTTGCTCTTATGCCAGTTTTTTTCTTCTTGCTAGCAGCAGAAGCTAACAGGGAATTATTCTCCAGTATGTCAATAAACGTTAGCTCAGCCAATAATGTAATTTTAATGGGTGTATTAGGCGTTATGATAGGCATTATGTTTCTCCCATTTATCAAACAAAGAACTTCTCTTACCTGGATTGGAGAAGAATTATGCAATGGTATCTCTAGTGAAAATCTTTAAATGTAACAAGCCATTGTAACGGACTCGGAAAAGCCCCTCGCCGTTAAATAGGGGCGTTAGATGCAAAAGGATAGCTCTATGGAAAAATATTGCATCATTTGCAGAGAAGAAAGCGATAACTTTTCTGATGAGCATGTAATCCCTGACGCCCTAGGTGGTTACTACCATATTTATACTGTTTGCAAAGAATGCAACTCTGATCTCGGTTCATCGGTTGACGCAAAGTTGGTTAATCATCAATTTGCAGAGTTCCAGAGATATTTGCTTGGTTTAACAGGTAAATCTAAAAAACTACCAAACCCATTCTCTGGCACGCACCATATTGCTGAAGACGTAAACAAAAAAATTCAACTTCGGCTTGGAGAGGACGGTAAGCCCACGCCCTACACCATTACCAATGTAAGCTATGAAGAATTAGAAACTGAAGGTGGCGGAACCAAAGTTAGTATATGTATTGATGCGTCGGATGAAAAAAAGCTAGATAGCATACTTGAGAAAATAGCGAAAAAATTGCAGGTACCAATAGAGCAGCTCGAAGGAATAGACCGCAGCGTTCAAACAGTCGAAAAACCAAACATTAAATGCTCGCTATCTATCGATCTGGCAGATTTTAAGATTGGGTTATTGAAAATTGCTTATGAATTCTCTGTGGACACAGTGGATGGGTATTTTTCGGATCCATCGGCTATAGAAATATCAGAAATTCTCAAAAATGCAAAATACGACTCAGTAGAGAAATTTGTTTCCATTGGAAGTGGTTTCGATCATCAAATATTTGATGGTTTACGTGATTATTTAGATTTTGAAAGTAAAAAACACTATCTCATAATTGTTGGTTCGCAAGATCATGGGTTAGTGTGCTTGGTTCACCTTCACGGGATGTTTTCAGTAGGTGTCCGCTTATCTAATTTACCTTATCCAGACAGCTTAGCGGTAATTGGTGTAAACGACATAGAAAAGAAGTCGTTCAGAAAGATACACCCAGAGCAGCTACTGCAAGAGGTTTTTGCACCTCCTGAGCTCAGATTTCAATACTATTTTCCAACAGAACACGCGGCTCAGGAATTCTTGGACCTGCAAACCTCTGAAGAATTTGGGTTTCATACAACGGAAGCAGGTCACCCCGTTTTTGATAGTCAAGGAAACCCTCTTGATTCAGACCTCTATTCAAAAATGAAGGAATCAGAGCATTTGGTAACCTCAGAGGCTTTAGAAGGAGGGGGTATAGCTCACACTTTCCCAATCCAAGATGAGCTATTCATAAAAATATTGCCCACAGGAAAGTTGGTGCAAGTAATAGCCGTCCGTGAAGAGCTGCGGCAGATTGCGAAGCTATGAATGGTTTGGCATCTAACAATTGCATTGAGAAGGACGCATTTTTCGCTACGCCCTTCGGGCTTCACTCCAAATGCGCCCCTCATGCAAGGCGTTAAGTGTCAAGGGAAGATATGAGCAAAGACCGCTATTACTACGATAGAATTACTATGGCTCTTGACGATCTCCTACGGTGCAAGCGATATTGTGAGGCGATGTTAAAGATTCCATTAGGAAAATTATTTTCCGTGATAAAAGGGCTTTGACCCCTTTAGTTGGCTTGTTTTAAGGCGGTTAAAGAGACTGAATGTGAACACCTGGGTTTGTTGTGGGCGGCAAGCTTGAGTTACTGGATCACAAAGCGTTCAACTGGGTTAACACGATGATTAGTAACGTTAAAAATTCACTTCGAGGTAGTTGCCATTCAATCGGAGCAAAGCATTTACCAAGACATCTGGCTGAATATTGTTTCCGTTTTAATCATCGCTTTGATCTGCCTGCAATGCTGCCCAAGCTTGGTCGTACCGCCGTCAGGACACCACCGATGCCATACCGACTCCTGAAGCTGGCTGAGCATTATGGGTAATCAGGTATTTTTATGTCAAAATGTCTAATCCGACAGTCTCGTTAGAAGTTAATAAGACCTTATGTTTAAGAGAGGATACTATGGAGTTTCTGAATAATGCGACCATAGCTGGAGTAATAGGTTCAATGCTAGCGTTTTTTTCAGCATTTGTGATGTATAAAATTAGTAAAAATTACGAAAGTAAAGAAAAAAAGAAAAATGTAGATAAAGAAGCTTTAAAAGACTTAAGAGAGTTGAAGAGATTTGTTTTGGATTCTCATGAGTATTTTAGGAAACTAATATTTAATAACTGCTTCAGCGGTTCAATGGAGCAGAATGGAAGCTCGTATTTGATGATGGAATCTACAATTTATCACCCGAGGAGAGACTTAATAAGTTGTGAATTAATAAGAAATTTCCCTTTTCACCAAGATTTACCTGATGGGTTCTATAAGATAGTTAAAGGGTATAACGCAGCTGTTGAAGAGCTGCTTAGTCAAAATGATCGCATAGAAAATGAATATACTGATGATTATGCTGGCATTAAACACATCATATTTCAGTTAGAAGCTATTCTTAATTACTCAAATGAAATTATTACTCATTGCGAGTGGTTTGAACTTAAATTCACTGATCGAAAAAAATATGAGGAGATTTCAAGTCAAACAAAGCCTTATTTTGAAGGTTATTACGGACTTTACTGTGCGCCATTAAAAGAAAAATTTAGAGGAGATAAAATAACCAAAGATATGCGTGATAGCTATCACGAAGCACGGAAAAATACAAATGATACGGGTATGTATATCTAACTCAAAGATAAGAATTTCTCTAAAAAGGCTATCAAGCCGACAGCTTTGGCTTCGCTTGGCTTTGTGCTTTGATAGCACAAGAACCCGTATCTAAAGGGTCAAAACTCTTTGATTGAAGTTTTCTCCGTGCCATAAGCGGACATTAAAAAGTCGGGATAACAATCTCTAAAGAGCATTTTGGTTTGTTCCTACTTATCTTGTTATTTACTATTTGAAACACAGTTAGATTAGCTATAGCTAACTATCAAAAAACTATTTTTTCCTCTATTAACCTATCAATAATAAGTCGAGTATATGTGGTTACATCCTGGCAGTTTGAAGTGCGATTGTTTAGCGTATTCAGCCAAGTATTGATCATAGTTTCAATCTCTATGCTATTATCAATATTAGAAAGATCGTCTCGAAGAGCGCTTGCCATGCCAGGCTTTATTGACTTTATGAACTCCGTTTGTCGCTTATCTAGATCGTTTCCGTCAATTTTTGACGCCAGCAAAGTTTTAATTAAAAAATCTCCATTGTCTAAAAAATGATGATAATAAGAAGAAGTACTGTACTCAGCATGATATTTCCCTAAGTAACCACAGATAAAATTCATCCGCGAAACCAAGATTAGCTTCTTGATACCCTCCTTCGGAAGGCTATAGGATACTACTTTATTTGAAGTGTAGTCTCCGCAACCAACTAGAGTGAACAATAGAAATACAGAACCAAGTAGGCGTATCCTAGACATGTATCCAAATCCTTTTAAAAATGTCATTGGTAAAATCTAGTCTATCATATGACTAATAAGATGTAGTCAATATTTTCATCCTCCTTCAATTGCTTTGCTCGAACCAATTTGTTTCCATAGTTTGTGGTTTACCCAAGTGTTGCAGAAATCAATCCGGTAGCTACGATATATTTTGGACTTCCTTTATTTCGACGGACATTAATGTACTCTAATTTAAAGCATAATTAATTTATAAGCGTATTAAGATAAAAAGTGTAAAATCTATCTGTTTAGCCTGGAGTTGACATTAATTAATCCGAAGGCATGTAATATTAAGTCGATATCTTTATTTAAAATGGAGTGGTAGTTATTGTTTTATTGTTTTTCTGAGCTTTCATGCTAAATAGGCAAGAAGTTCAAATATTAAAGTCACAAAAAAACTGTCTTATGGTTTGGGCTAGAATTTTTTGTCTTTAAGAGTATGACAGTCTCCTTTAAAATTAGAAATGACAACAGGATTTACCATTCCAGTAGGAAAAGAAAAGGTAGATCTAGAGGCTTCTCCTGTATAACGATTTATTGATAGTGAACTCATGATTACAAGATTTCCTAATTTATCCTTTGCAGTTTCTCCAAGAATGTATTCAGAGTCTGAAACATTGAGTTTTAGTTCGTATTTAGAATCACTATCTTTGGCTCCAAAAAATACACTAATATAAGTTAAATACTTACTTATTTTTAGTTTTTCTGGATTAAAAACAATCAAGTATTTCTGTGACCTACTTTCATTCAAAGTAGCAGGCATGAATTTTTCTGTGCCAGAGCATTGCAAGGTTATATCTTTGCCAAATAAAGTGGATGAGAAAAATATGCTAAGTGCTATTAAGAACTTAAGTTTCATTATCAGCCCCCCCCTTTATATGCTGTATAGCGTCATCATCTTATTTTATTGTACTAATTCTTTATAAACAATCTTAGATTATTCAGTATACTAAAAAAGGGAAAGATTTATTTTGTGCAGCAAGTTACGCCTGTCAGGCGCTATCGATTTTCATCCTATTTGCGCAAGCACTTTAATTCGAAGCCCTAACCGCTATTTCCGATGTTTTTTCTAGCAGTCGCGGAGCGACGTTCTAACCACTAGCCAGCCTCGTAGCGGCGATCTAGCCACTGCTTTTCCCATACCCCAACTGCTCTGATATCGCATTGCCCGCCTGAACCAGCTCCCCGATCCATTCATCCCGGCGGCGGTCTATCGGGGCCGAGAGGGATAGTCCGGCCACTGGCTGGTTGCTCTGATCGTAGATCAGTACGCCGATACAGCCAACACCGATCTCCGCTTCTTCATTATCCAGGGCATAGCCCCGTTGAGCTGATGTCAGACACTCTTCGGTCAGTGCTTCAAGGGAGTTAAAGGTATTACGGGTGTAGGCGGGCAGGTTGGTGCGCTGGGCATAACCGGCGATCTCCTGTTCGCCACTGATGCCCAGCATCAGTTTACCGACGCCGGTGACATGCAGCGGTGCCCGGCTGCCAACGATCTGTTGTACGTGCATCATGCGGTTGGGGGTGGCCTTTTCAAAGTAGATGACTACATCGCCTTCACGGATGGTGAGGTTGATGGTCTCGCCCAGCTTATCCCGCAGCTTTTCCATATAGGGCATCGCCACCGCCCGCAGGTCGATATCTGTATGCAGCCGATTACTCAGTTGCAATAACCGCTGTCCCAGTCGGTATTCACCGGCGCTGCTGCGCTCGACAAAACGGTTATCGATCAGCGAGTGAAGAATCCGGTGGGCGGTGGAGGGGTGTAGCCCGGCATCCGCACTCAGGACTTTCAGTTTCACCGGCTTTGAATAACGGGAGATAACATCTAGCAGCAGTGTGGCCCGGTCGATAACCTGAATCCGGGCTTCTGGTTTTGTATCTGACATAGAGATCTCCTGTTAAGGGCTGATGTATCGGCTTGATGCTTTTTATATTGTGCAATTTTTTATGAAATTACCACATAGCAACAATAAAAAACTGTATTTCATAATATGAAATTCTTAGTTTTCAACCATTTTCTCTATTTTATTCTTTTAATTTCAGTTAGTTAGTAAAAGTAAACGGGTAAATAATTAAAATTTCATAATATGGAATATTTGCATATTGCGGAAGTTAATCGTTCTTCTTATGGTGAATAACACTTAAGTCTTACTGCTTCAGACGATCCTGAGCAGAGTGCTTTTTTCTAACACTTATAAAGAGTATTCACCATGACAGATCAGAATCCTGTTTTTATACCCGGCCCGACCAATATTCCTGATCGGTTACGCAATGCGATGCATCTCCAGACCCGCGATCACCGCGCGCCGGATTTTGTTGAAACATTCGCTCCGGTACTGCGCGACTGCAAACGTGTTTTTGGTACTGAGACTGGTGAAGTGATTACCTTCCCGTCCAGTGGTACCGGCGGTTGGGAAGCCTCTATCTGTAACACCCTGTCAGCGGGTGACAAAGTACTGATCGCCCGCTACGGGATGTTTTCCCACCGCTGGATCGATCTCTGCCAGCGCCACAATCTCGATGTTCAGGTTATTGAGTGTGCCTGGGGCAGCGGTGCACCGGCAGATAAGTTTGCCGAGGTGTTGAGTGCCGACAATGGCCATGAGATTAAAGCGGTACTGGTAACCCACAATGAAACGGCGACCGGTGTTAAGAGTGATATCGCCGCCGTTCGTCAGGCGATGGATGCGTCGGGCCATCCGGCACTGCTGTTTGTTGATTGCGTTAGCTCACTGGCATCGATGCCGTTTGAGATGGATGCCTGGGGCGTTGATATTGCGGTTTCCGGTTCGCAGAAGGGCTTCATGCTGAATACCGGTATGGCCATTCTGGGGGTTAGCCAGAAGGCCCTGGCAGCGATGGAGACGGCGACTCTGACCCGCACCTTCTTCGATTTTCGCGACATGATGGCCGCGAATGCCAACGGTGGTTTCCCTTATACGCCTCCGTTGCAGCTGATCTATGGCATGAAAGAGAGTCTGGCGATGCTGTTTGAAGAGGGGCTGGAGAATGTCTATGCCCGTCATCACCGTCTGGCTGAAGGGGTGCGTAAAGCGGTTGACGCCTGGGGGCTGAAACTGTGTGCACAGTCGCCGGAGCTGTACTCCGATACGGTTAGCGCGATCTATGTACCGGAGGGTTTTGACAGCAACCAACTGACCGAACATGCCTTTAATGCCTACGGTGTTTCCTTCGGTATCGGTCTGGGAGAGATGAACGGTAAAGCGTTCCGCATCGGCCATCTGGGCTCACTGACTGACGTGATGGTGTTGTCGGGTCTGGCGACGATTGAGATGGCGATGGCGGATCTGAACTACCCGATCACGCTGGGCTCCGGGGTTGCCGCCGCACAGGAATATTTTCGTAAGACTGCCAGTAAGAACTGTGCCTGATGTTAATTTTTGAGGTATCCCATGACCGATATAACTGAACAGAAGATGACGATCCCCACCTATGATGATGTGCTGATCGCCCACGAACGGATTAAACCCTATATCCATGAAACGCCGGTACTGACCTCCCGTTTCCTCAATGAGCTGACCGGTGCAGAGTTGTTTTTTAAGTGTGAAAACCTGCAGAAGGCCGGGGCCTTTAAAGTACGCGGGGCATCCAATGCGGTGTTTGGCCTGACTGAAGCCGAGGCGGCGGTGGGCGTGGCAACTCACTCCTCCGGCAACCATGCGCTGTCGCTCTCCTATGCGGCGGGCCAGCGGGGCATTCCGGTGACGGTGGTCATGCCTCGCACCGCGCCTCAGGCGAAGAAGGATGCGGTGCGCGGCTATGGCGGCACCATCATTGAGTGCGAACCCTCAACCAGTTCCCGCGAAGCGGTGTTTGCCGAGGTGGTGGCTGAATCCGGGGCTGACTTTGTTCACCCCTATAACGATCCACGGGTTATTGCCGGACAGGCGACCTGCTCCAAAGAGTTGCTCAGTCAGGTGGATGACCTGGATGCGGTGATCGCTCCGATCGGTGGCGGTGGAATGATCTCCGGCACCTGTCTGACACTCTCCACCATCGCGCCCCAGGTGAAGATCTACGCCGCAGAACCGTTGAATGCGGACGATGCCGCCCGCTCTTTCCGGGCCGGTCATATTATTGCGGATGATGCTCCGGATACCGTCGCCGATGGCCTGAAAGTCCCGCTGAAAGACCTGACCTGGCACTTTGTCAGCAACCATGTCACCGACATTCTCACTGCCACCGAGGAGGAGATTGTCGAGGCGATGAAGCTGGTGTGGAAACGGATGAAGATTGTGATTGAACCCAGCAGCGCAGTGCCCCTGGCGACCATTCTGAAGAATCCGGAACTCTTCAGAGGCAAACGGGTAGGGGTCATTATTACCGGCGGAAATGTCGACCTCGACAAACTGCCATGGCTGAACAACTAAGAATTTTGACAGGAGAACACCAATGAATGCACAGAATGAATTGCACAATCTGGAAGTAGGGTACGACGTTCCGGCCATCCCGGGAATGGATGAAGCAGATATCCAGACACCCTGTCTGATTGTTGATCTGGACGCGCTGGAGAAGAATATCCGCACCATGGGGGATTACGCTAAGCAGATGGGCGTGCGCCACCGGGTGCACGGCAAGATGCATAAATCCGTTGATATCGCGTTGTTGCAGGAAAAGCTGGGCGAAAGTTGTGGCGTTTGCTGCCAGAAAGTGTCCGAGGCGGAAGTGTTTGCCCGTGGCGGTATTAAAGATGTACTTGTCTCGAATCAGGTGCGTGATCCGGCCAAGATCGACCGTATGGCGCGGTTGCCGAAACTGGGTGCCCGGACGATCTGTTGTGTTGATGACATTGAAAATGTCGCGGAACTCTCTGCTGCCGCGCAGAAGCATGGCACCCAGATTGAGTGTCTGGTTGAGATTGACTGTGGTGCCGGACGTTGTGGTGTGGCTGCGGGACAACCGGTGGTGGATATCGCTCAGGCGATTGATGCGGCTCCCGGTCTTAAGTTCGCGGGCATTCAGGCGTATCAGGGCGCGATGCAACATCTGCAGAACTACAACGAGCGCAAAGAGAAAGTGGATATCGCCATTGAGATGGTGGCCCGTTCGGTTGAGATGCTCAGAGCGGTTGGCCTGGAGTGCGACATCGTTGGCGGTGGTGGTACCGGTTCTTACTACTTTGAGGGTGCTTCCGGTGTGTATAACGAGTTGCAGTGTGGCTCTTACGCCTTTATGGATGCTGATTATCAGACCATCCATGATGAAAACGGTGAGCGGATCTCTGAGTTTGAAAACTCACTGTTTATCCTGACCTCCATCATGAGTCATGCGAAAGCGGATAAAGCGATCTGTGATGCCGGTCTGAAAGCGCAGTCGGTTGATAGTGGACTGCCCTACGTGTTTGGTCGCGATGATGTGGAGTATATCAAGTGCTCCGATGAACACGGGGTGATCTCCGATCCCAATGGCGCACTGAAAGTTAATCAGAAGATCCGCCTGGTGCCGGGACACTGCGATCCCACCTGTAACGTTCACGATTACTATGTGGGTGTGCGTAACGGTAAGGTTGAGACGCTGTGGCCAGTCTCCGCCCGTGGTAAGGCGTATTAATAAAGCGGTCTTATTAATCTCATCTTTACGGTAGCTGCCCGTCCGGGCGCTACCGGTTATCCGAATAAGGAGAATATCTATGGGTGGTTCTATTGAAGAACGTAGTTTTGAAGAGCTTTCTCCGGTTGATGCAGGCGCAGGAATATCCCTGGTATCTGAAGCGGTATGTGAACAGGTGGTGGGTCGTCCTGAAGCCTTCACTGCTGTTGAAAGCGTGTTTGCTGCGATGGCCAGCGGTGCTGCCTATAACTTTCCCGTGGTGCGGGAAGCGATCGGCCACGCGGATGCCCTCTATGGGTTCAAGTCCGGTTTCGATCGTGCCGGGATGGTACTGGGGGTTAAATCCGGCGGCTACTGGCCGGGCAACGTTGATAAAAACCTGACCAACCATCAGTCCACCGTGATTCTGTTTGATCCGGATACCGGCCAACTGCGGTCGCTGGTGGGAGGCAACTATCTGACGGCGGTACGCACCGCTGCCGCGTCGGCGGTGTCTATCGCTCATCTGGCGCGTAAAGATGCCCGGGTGCTGGGGATGGTGGGTGCCGGACATCAGTCAACCTTCCAGTTGCGGGCCGCTCTTGAACAGCGCAACTTTGAAAAAGTGGTTGCCTGGAACCCCCACCCGGAATACCTGTCCCGACTGGCTGCCGTGTGTGAAGAGCTGGGTATGCCGTTTGCCGCCGTCGAGCGGGAACAACTGGGCGCCGAGGCGGATGTTATTATCACTATCACCTCAGCGTTTGAACCGTTGCTCATGAAGCAGTGGATTAAACCGGGAACCCATATCGCCTGCATGGGCACCGATACCAAAGGTAAGCAGGAGGTTGATCCTGAACTGCTGGCATCAGCCTCCGTCTTTACCGATGAGGTGGCGCAATCGATCAGTATCGGTGAAGCGCAGCATGCCGTCGCGTCCGGGTTGCTGAATGAAGCCGATATCACGCCGATAGGTGAGGTGATTAATGGCACCCATCCGGGTCGTCGGGATGATCTTGAGATCACCCTGTTTGATGGCACCGGGGTCGGTCTGCAGGATCTGGCCGTCGCTTCTGCAGCAGTCGAGCTTGCACAAGCCAAAGGGCTGGCGGGACAGGTCTCTTTGTAACTGAGCACTTTATAAACAAGCTTTTTATAACTGAGCTGACTGCCCTGAGCAGATCTAGTCTCTCCCGCTGAGCACCCCTTCCGACGGACGGGGTGTTTTATTGGTTAATCCTCTTTGTATTACAGGTATCCATGATGGCTTCTGTTGCGCGATTACGACTGCGTCAGCTGCTGGACAACCAGCAGTGTGTGACCTGCGCGTCTGTGTTTGATCCCCTGTCTTCAAGAATGGCGGATGATATTGGTTTTCAGGTTGGCATACTGGGTGGCTCAGTGGCCTCGCTGATGTCGCTGGGTGTGCCGGATATCTATCTGCTGACCCTGAGTGAGCTGGCAGAGCAGGCGCGCCGGGTGTGTCTGGCATCCGACCTGCCAGTGATTGTCGATGGTGATAATGGCTATGGTAACGCCCTCAATGTGATGCGAACGGTGTCTGAGCTGGAACATGCCGGCGCGGCGGTGATCACTATCGAAGATACGGTGATTCCCAGACCTTATAAACAACCGGAGCTGAACCTCAGTACGGTGGAAGAGGGATGCAGTAAATTACAGGCCGCGCTGCAAGCCCGTAACGATGCTGATATGGCGATCTTTGCCCGCACTCATGCACAGCAACCCCATCGGGATCTGCTGCAACGGGTGGATGCCTATAGTCGCACGGGTGTTGATGGTATCTGCATTTTTGGCCAGATCTCCAAGGCGCTGCTGGTACAGCTTAACCGGGTGACTGATCTGCCATTGATGCTGATCGATTATGCAGAGACGACGGTTTCAGCAGAAGAGATGATGCAGCTGGGGGTAAGGATCCACTTCAGGGGGCATCGCACCTATGAAGACTCCGTTAAGGCGATCTATCAGTCACTGCTGCAACTGTATAACAGCGATTTTCCCAGCCGCGAAATGGCTAACAGCCGCAATGGTAAACAGCTGATTGGCCGGTTTGCTCAACAACAGAGATTCAATGCGATCTGCAATGACTACCTCAACCCCTCCCATGGGTAATGGAGTCGTTTGAAGGGGGGTTAACGGATCAGCAGATCCAACAGGGCCGACGGTTCATTAATCAGATAATCGCAGTCACTGCTATGCAGCTCCCCGGCTTCGCCATAACCCCAGCTAACCGCCACCGAATTAAGACCATGGGCCCGGGCCGCCCGGATATCGCTCGCTCTGTCGCCGATCATCCAGTGACGGCTGTAGGGCCTGGGGTGCTCTTTGATCAACTCTCCCAGATGCTCAGTTTTATCACTTTTAGCGCCGTTGAGTTCACTACCGTGAACCCCCTCAAACAGTTTAGCCAGCTGTGCATCCTCAAGTAGCCACTCAGCCTGCGGCTGGGGTTTAACTGTCAGCACCCGCAACCGCAGCCCGGCATCTGAAAGCTGTTGTAGCAGATCCCTGATACCGGGATAAACCTGATAGTTGCGAATCCCCTGTTGCAGATAATGCTGGCGAAAGCGGATCACTGCATCCTCAATCAGCGCCTTCTCAGTGCTGTTCATCAGTCGGGCAAAGCTATCGCGAATAGGTGGGCCAAAGCAGCGCTGTAGCTGCTCAGGGTCGGCCTGTGGATACCCCAGACCGGAGAGGGCGCTCTGGATCGATTCGGCTATTCCCCGTTGAGAATCGAGGAGGGTGCCATCGAGATCAAAAAACAGCGTTTTCATGGCGTTTATATTTATCTATCCGGTTACAGAGTGTGAGTTGATTATTGTACACAATTTTAAAGATCGTTGTTCGATGTCCGAACGCTACGCTTGTCCGAAGTGCGGCATTGGGCTGAATCGCTGCAGGATGCAGCTCCTACGAGGGCGTTATTCGGGGGCCGGGTCCGAACGCTGCGCTTGTTCGCAGTCCGGAAAATGCAGGTTGGTTGTCTCGTTTGTAGGAGCCGCTTTCAGCGGCGATATTGGGTGCAGGCATTGGGCCAAATCGCTGCAAGATGCAGCTCCTACGAGGGCGTTATTCGGGGTCCGGGGTTCGAGCGCTGCGCTTGTCCGCAGTCGGAAAGAGCAGAGGGGGTGGCATCTTTTGTAGGAGCCGCTTCCAGCGGCGACATTGGGTGCGGCATTGGGCTCAATCGCTGCAGGATGCAGCTCCTACCAGGGCGTTATTCGGGGGCCGGGGTCCGAACGCTGCGCTTGTCCGAGGTCGGAAAGAGCAGAGGGGGTGGCATCTTTTGTAGGAGCCGCTTCCAGCGGCGATAGAATCGCTTTTGTAGGAGACGCGCTAGCATGCCCTCCGGGTACCTCGCGGCGATAGTCTGAACAGGCATTGGGCCAAATCGCTGCAGGATGCAGCTCCTACGGGGGCGTTATTCGGGGGCCGGGTCCGAACGCTGCGCTTGTCCGCAGTCCGGAAAATGCAGGGTGGTTGTCTCGTTTGTAGGAGGCGCGCCCTCGCGGCGATATTGGGTGCAGGCAATAAGCTCAATCGCTGCAGGATGCAGCTCCTACGGGGGCGTTATTTGAGGTCCGAGGTACGGAAAAGCACAAAAAAAAGACCGTCAGCGTCCTGACAGTCTTAAACCCTCGCAGAGGGGAGTCAACAAGAATCTTACCGACAATGATAGGTTGCCGGTGAAGACACAGCACCCGGACCTGTGAAGCCTGAGATCAGCGATCACTGGTTTCAGGGCCGTAATGCTGTTGCTATTGTGGTTAATCCTGACTTTTTGGTCAACTTGTTGTCAGATAATCCCGTTTCATAATATGGCAACAATATATATTATTATTTGTATACAATACTTTGGTCTGAATGTAAGTTTTATCTATATATTCGTTTTGTCTACCGCTGAGTGAGGGTTGCCCACAGCGCCGAACGATCAGATTTCTCAATTAATAAAATTAACAATTCAGAGGTAACACTGATGGTCAGACTAAATCTGGAAAATTCGATCACCATAATCCAGGCGGCATTCAATAAAAGCCGCGAGCTGAATACTTCGCCATTGACCGTGGCGATTCTGGACAGTGCGGGCAGGCTGATCTCGCTGCAGCGTCAGGACGGTTCCAGTATGCTGCGGCCGGATATTGCGATAGGTAAGGCCTGGGGGGCGGTAGCGATGGGTAAATCCTCCCGTGATCTGGGCCGGGATGCGCTGGAACGTCCCGCCTTTATCTCATCGTTAACGACGCTGGCGCAGGGGCATCTGGTACCGGTAGCCGGTGGTGTGCTGGTGCGCAACAGCGAAAATGAGGTGGTTGGTGCTGTGGGAGTCAGTGGTGATCTGTCCGATGTGGATGAGCTGTGTGCCATCACCGGCATTCAGGCCGCCGGGCTGATCGCGGATGCCGGGGCTATCTAGCGTATAGTCGTTTATTAAGACAGATAAAGCCTCCGATCAGACCTCCAGTCAATCGGGGGCTTTTTGCTATTCAGGCTGTATGCTTTTAACCCCACAGCCTTTCAGTATCAGCCGGGTGAGTTGCTCTGCGGCGGTGTCGTAGTCAGCCTGACTCATCTTATCTTTACCGGTCACCCGGGATATCTGCCAGTCAAAATCGGCATAGGTCTGGGTGGCCGCCCAGATGGTGAACAGCAGATGATGGGGGTCTACCGGATCGATCAGCTGGCGTTTGACCCAGGACGCTATTCTGTTACTGCTGACCCTGGTCTGCTCCATCATCTGTTCAGCAATATCCTCAGGCAGATGGGGAGCACCATGCATAATCTCACTGGCAAACACCTTCGAGGCGTGGGGGTGCTGTTGCGACACCCGGATTTTGGCGCGGATATATTGTTCCAGCACGGTGGCCGGATCATCGTTCTCGTAAAACGGTGTGGCTGCCTGCAACAGGGGATCAATAACGCTTTCAACAACGCTGCGGTAGAGGTTTTTTTTACTCTTGAAGTAGTAGTAAACGTTGGCTTTGGGGAGGCCCGCATGGTTGGCTATATCCATGGTTTTCGTCGCGGCGTAACCCCGGGCGGCAAAAATTTCACTGGCAGCCTGAATAATCAGCTCCCGGTTACGGTCCCCTATTTTAGCCATCGGCTTACCTTATCCTGTCTTATTCTTTAACCGTGATGGTCAACTGCGGGGCCATGTTATCACCCGCACTGAACCCGGCTCAACCGTGTTATTGCGAAAATGAAAAAGCCCTGTCGGTTAACAGGGCTTTTTAGCAGAATGTAGCAAACGGATTGTGACGCTGACTACTTTGTCAACGCGCCCTGAGCGATCCAGGTGCCCAGCAGATCCCGTTCCTGCGGCGTCATCTGGGTGATATTACCCAGCGGCATCGCCTGGGTGGTAATCGCCTGCGCCTGAATCCGCGGAGCCAGCATCTGGATCTGTTGCGGATTATCCATGATGACCCCGAGAGGTGCGGCGGTAAAACCGGCAAAGGTCGGTGTGGCCGAATGGCACACGGAACAGCGCTCATCGATGATCTGCTTCACCTGTGTAAAGCTGACCTGGGTGGTGGATGTTTCAGCGGTTTTCGGTGCGGTGACAAACGCCAGTGCGATCATCCCCAGCGCCGCCGCGGGAAGGGTCCAGACAAATTTCTGGCTTTCGTGACGGGTGTTAAAGTAGTGGCGCACCAGCACACTCAGTATCGCTAAGCCCGCCAGAATCGCCCAGTTATACTCAAAGCTGTAAGTGCTGGGGAAGTGGTTGCTGATCATAATAAACAGCACCGGCAGGGTGAAGTAGTTGTTGTGCCGGGAGCGCAGTAAGCCTTTAGCTGGCAGCGCAGGATCAGGCTCGCGCCCTGCATTAATTGCCCCCACCAGATCACTCTGAGCCGGCATAATGATAAAGAATACGTTGCCCACCATGATGGTGCCGATAATAGCGCCGATATGGATGAATGCCGCGCGGCCACTGAATACATGAGTGAAGCCCCAGGCAGCAGCAACCAGCAGAACAAACAGAACCAGGCCCAGCAGTGCGGGTTGCTTACCCAGGGGGGAATCACACAGGGTGGTATAGATAAACCAGCCCGCCACCAGACTGCCGACACTGATGCCGATGGCGGCAGCCGAGCTGAGGTCTGAACCGGGCGCTACCAGATAGAGTTGTGCATTGAGGTAATACACCACCGCCAGCAGGGTAAAGCCAGACAGGAAGGTCGCGTAGGCTTCCCATTTAAACCAGTGCAACTGCTCCGGCATTTTTGGCGGAGCCAGTTTGTATTTTTCCAGATGGTAGATGCCGCCTCCGTGGATAGCCCACAGATCGCCGGACAGACCTTCACGGGGGTTACTCCGGTCCAGGTGGTTCTCCAGCCAGACGAAATAGAAGGACGCGCCGATCCAGGCGATACCGGTAATCATATGTACCCAGCGTACCGCCAGGTTTAACCATTCAGTGATATGGGGATCCATGGTTTACTCCTCATATAGTGACACTCATAGCTTTCGCTAAAGGCCAAAGTGTTAATGTTCTTGTTGTGCTCTGGTCGCTATTGGCTGTTCTCAAGGGCTATTTTCAAGGACTGTTCTCAAGGACTGTTCTCAAGGACTATCTCAGTGTCTTCAGCAAAGAAATATTCATCGCAGTTATTGCCCTCACCCTCACGGTCGACCACCAGAAAGTCATCTTCGGGCACGCAACTTAACACCGGGTGATGCCAGACGCCGGGGTGGTAATTGATCCCCTGGCTGCCATCGGTGATAAAAGCCCTGATATTGGCAGGCTCTGGCACTTCGCCGGGTTCTGCAACAATAATCAGAAACGGGTTCTGCTTCAGGGGAATAAACGCCTGACTACCAAACGGATGCCGCTCCAGCAGTTTCACCCGCAACGGCATTGCCAGCCCCTGAGCGCGGAAGATACTGATAATCCCCCGGTCGTCCGGCTTGCCCAGCATCACTTCAGCCAGTCGGTGGAAACGCTGGGTAGAGCCGTTGTTGATCATGAAAAAATCACGATCCCGGGTCTCAATCACCGTGCCATAGGGGGCGAATGCGGTGGCGGTCAGCGGTTCCGGTGTTAGCGTCAGCCTGGTTTGTTCAGTCATTTAAAGCACCTTAGTCCTTAGTTCTCAGTCCGTAGCTCTTAGTCAGAAATATGGCCAAACAGTCTCAGTCGGCTGATGCCGCCGTCCGGGAAGATATTCAACCGGATATGGGTGATCGGCCCCAGCGCGTTGATCTGCTCACTGAACTCATGTTCCTGATGCATCTCCAGTTTTTGCGAGGGCAGTAACTCTTTCCAGAACAGGCTCTGGGTTTCGATCTGCTCATCGGTGCCGCCTTTAACGTAGGCGGCCTGAATGGAGCAGCTGTCCGGGTAGTTGCCCTTAAAGTGCAGGGTGTCCACCACGATGCGGCTGATCTCGCCTGGATGTCCCAGGGCCACGATTACCCAGTCATTTCCCGGTGTCCGGCGGCGGGCGGTTTCCCAGCCATCGCCCATATTAACCCCTCGTCCCGGGTTAAGAATGTTGCTCATCCTGCCGAAGTGTTCGTCACTACAGGCCAGCGCCCGGCCACCGTTGAGGGAGGACGCCAGATCGATCTCCTGCTCGCTGCCAATCTCAGACCAGTTCAGGTAGGGAGTGCCATACACCCGTAAACGGGCAACACCGCCATCCGGAAAGATATTAAAGCGGATATGGGTCCAGGGCTTATCATTATTAATGGCGTGCAGGTGGTGGCTATTGCCATTCAGGCTGACGGCACTCAGGAGTTCGGTCCACTCGGCATCTTCAGCTGGATCTCCGTCCTGACAGAAGCAGGCTTCCAGTGAGGCTGAAGGCGGGTAGTTGCCGGTGAAGAACGAGGTATCGATATCGACGCCGCTGATCACACCGGGTACGCCGAGGCGGATGATGGTGTAGTCATAGCCTTCAAAACGCTTACGGCGGGATTCCCAGCCATCCATCCATTTGCCATTGTCGTCAAAAACACCCTCTTTCCAGACGGGGGCTTCGGGTTGTAGCATCCGGTCGACGGCGGCAAACCAGTCGTCGGTTACAAAAATTGCCTTGCTGCCCAGACGGGCGTCAGCCAGGTTGATCTGTTTCTCAAATGTTGTTGTCATTATTTTACTCATCTAGCGTAAATTGGTTACATAGCTTCCAGTCGGAACTGCGCTATTTTGTTGATTTCCTGTAATGCCCGGCTGAACTCCTGCTCGGGACTGTTATGGATGCGCTCTTCAAAGGCCGCCAGAATCTGGTGCCGGTTGCTGCCCTTGACCGCCATAATGAACGGAAAACCAAATTTCGCTTTATACGCATCATTCAGCTGGGTAAAACGGGCGAACTCTTCGGCGGTGCACTCACTGATGCCCGCACCGGCCTGTTCTGACGTTGAAGATTCGGTCAGCTCACCCGCAATAGCGGCTTTTCCGGCCAGGTCCGGGTGAGCATTGATCAGATCCAGCTGAGATTGTTTATCAGACTCGAGCAAGATCTTTGCCATCCGTCCATGCAGAGCCTCTATCTCATCACAACGGCTATCGATTCCCTGATCAAAGACCTGCTCAGCAACCCAGGCCGAATGCTCATAGATGTCGCCAAAGGTACTGACAAAGCTTTCGCGGCTCATCTGGCTTGGGGTGCAGCTTTGAAACTGAGCGTGACTCATGATGCGCTCTCCGGGTTAAAGGGGTGTTCGGCGTACCAGTGTTTGGCAATGTCGATGCGGCGACTGAACCACACCTGCTCATGGCTCTGGGCATATTGGATAAACCGTTCCAGTGCTGCGATCCGGGCCGGACGACCGATAAGACGGCAGTGCAGACCGATAGAGAGCATTTTTGGTGCATCGGCGCCCTCTGCGTACAGGGTGTCGAAACTGTCTTTCAGATACTGATAGAACTGTTCGCCACTATTAAAGCCCTGTTGTGTGGCAAAGCGCATATCGTTGGTGTCCAGTGTATAAGGGATCACCAGATGGCCCTTGCCCTGATTATTGACCCAGTAGGGCAGGTCATCGTCATAGGCATCGGAGTCATACATAAAGCCGCCTTCCTCCATCACCAGCTTACGGGTGTTGGGGCTGTTGCGACCGGTGTACCAGCCCTGCGGCCGCTCACCGGTCACCTGAGTGATGATATCGATGGCGCGCATCAGATGATCACGCTCTTCCGACTCATCAAAATACTGATAGTCGATCCAGCGATAACCGTGGCTGCAGATCTCATGGCCGGCCTCGACCATCGCTTTTGCCACCTCCGGGTGACGCTCAATCGCCATCGCCACAGCAAAGATCGTCAGGGGGATCTCGTATTTACTAAACAGTTTTAACAGACGCCAGACACCGGCACGGCTGCCATATTCATAACAGGACTCCATACTCATATGGCGCACACCGGGCAGCGGCTGTGCCCCCGGCATCTCTGACAGAAACGCCTCGGACTCGCTGTCACCATGCAGAATGCAGCGCTCGCCCCCCTCTTCGTAGTTAAGAACAAATGATATAGCGATACGGGCCTCACCAGGCCAGCGGGGATGGGGCGGATTGCTGCCATATCCGATCAGATCACGGGGATAGTCATTGTTCACAGGGGCACTCCTTAACGAAACGGTAAGCATCTATTGGACTAAATAATGGATCAATCCAAACTGGTATGCAATCATTGTATACAATATTTTTTAAAAGTAACAAGCGAAAATAGGCAGTAAATTCCAGGTTAGCCCGGGTGGATCTCCACTAAAACCGATGCTACACCTTTAAGATCAATGGTTTCAGGGTTTGATTTCAGAATGTGATATTACTCAGATAATAATGTATACAATAAATTAAAAAATTGTCTTTAACTGTGGTTTTGGCTGTTCTATAGTGTAGCTATCTTCAGATCAGTTTAGTCCGGTCTGCCGAACGTAAGTCGCAAACGTTTAACTATGCAAAGCGTAAGTATAAAAGAGAGGATGAATAACTTATGGGTTATCTGACAACACATGTGCTGGACTCAGCCCACGGCTGTCCTGGCAGTGACATACCTGTCGCGCTCTACCGTATCAGCGATACCCGCCGCGAACTGCTGCATACCACCCTGACCAATGATGATGGCCGCTGTGACCAGCCGGTGCTGGAAGGAGCTGATTTTAAAAAGGGCGTCTACGAACTGGTCTTCAGTGTTGGCAGTTATTACCGCAAACGGGGTGTCGAACTACCAGAACCCGCCTTCCTTGATGATGTGGTACTGCGCTTTGGTATTGCCGATGAAGAGGAGCACTACCATGTTCCACTGCTGATCTCGCCTTACAGCTATTCGACGTATCGCGGGTCTTAACTGCAGTCGCTAGACGTCGCTTCGCGACTGCCAGACGCGGCTTCGCCGCTTGCTAGTTGTTAGAAAAAGCGTTTCAAAAGCTGTAGCTCGTTGTTCGTTGCTCGAAAAAGCGGGGGTTGGTAATTGTAGCAACGACGCTAGCATGCCCTCTGGGTATTGTAGGAGCTGTGGGAGCGACGCTAGCATGCCCTCTGGGTACCTCGTCGCGATTGGTATTACTGCCGCACTTATTATTAAAGGGACTCAACCACACAATTAATCAACCCACTGTTGCGCTCGTTCCCATGCTCCGGCGTGGGAATGCATACCCTGATACCACGCCGATGATACTCTTTGATCCCCTGTGTTTTCTACGCCAGAACGACTTTCAGAGATCAAAGGTTAACCACAGAGAACACAGAGGTCACAGAGAAAGGGCGACCTTTTACATCTGTCTTTCTGTAAATTTCATGCTGTCATATCCCCGATCAATTTCTTACGTGCTTCTTACACACAGGCGGAGCAACTTCTGTAAAAATTAAAGCCTACCTATAACGGTTTTTTCTAATACAGAGGTTAGCTATGAAATACTTCCTGAACGTTCATCACTTATATACCAGCCTGGCGCTGATATTCATGTTGCACGGCGGCACTGTTCACGCGAATACTGCCCCCATCGACGATGGTTATCTTAATCCGGTGGAAGATCTACGTTACTATATGGAACAGCTTGAGCGTTTGCCCGAAAGATTAGGGGTGATCTGCTGGGCAGCTTATGAGGTTCATAAAGAGGGTAAACATGAGAGTGCGATGACCCTGCTTAATGCTTGTGCTGACCGAGGCCTGGTTGCCTCAATGTTAATGCTCTCAAATTTTTATGAGGACGGCGTGCTTAATACAGGTGAACTACCTGAAGTTGCGACGTTATGGTTAAAGCGTGCGGCAGACACTGGCGATAGCCGGGGGCAGTATTATTATGGCCTGGCGCTGTTACGGGGTTACGGCCATAGCAGAAATGAAACACTCGGCCGGCAATGGATAGAACTGGCTGCCAGACAAGGGTTTCCAGATGCCGTAGAGGCGTATGAGCAGTGGAGATAATGTGCTAAGTCGGTTGATTAGCAGCACTGGCCGGTATGCTGGGTTGCTTATCGGTATCGCCGTTCTGATTCCGTTTATGCTGGTCGTTGGACTGGGTATTCATGGTTATCGGGCGCTGGACGAGCTGCATAAGGGCGAGTTGTTCGATAAGACTACGGCAGAGTCCAGGCTGTTACAGAGTTTATTATCCAGGCAGGTTGATGCCCTGGCCTTATCGCATCAGACCGCGGTGCGCAGTGCGATACTGGATGATAAATATGGAGATTTAAGTTCTCTGGCCACTAATAGCCCCCTGATTGAACTGGTATCTGTGTATACCGACGATGGTATTCTCTACCCGGATTCTGGCCTCGCACTGACGTTTTTTGATAAAACGTTACTGGACGATGTGAAAACAGACATTATCTCTGCACATGATCAATTACAGCGTCGCTCAGCTAATCAGACAGTGGATGTCTGGCTGGCGGTAACCACTTCAATTGGTCCTGCATATCTTTACTGTTGGCGGGGGCAGCCAGGTATGACCCTATGTGTGTTGTCGACAGCTAAAGTGGTACATGATTGGGTGTGGGATAGCGATGAACTCAGAGTGCTGAGCCATGACTTTAAAATTGAGGACAGCTTTAGTCAGTTGCAGGCCGCTCCTGATACTCCGCCCAAGGTGCAGTACACCTTCAAAAAACTCGGGTTGATCATTACGCCGCAACTTAAAGTTGCACCGCAGGAAACTGCCTCTGCTCGCTGGTTATTTCTCGCGATGGTGCTGCCGCTGCTGGGGCTGAGCTGCGCTGTCTCCTACCTGGTTTACCGGCATTACAAAGTGCAGGTCTCGCGGGCGGAACGCTGCTTAGTTGTACTCAGGATATTGCCCACGAACTCAGAACTCCTCTGGGTAATATCAATTTGTATGTCGGTCTCATGCTGCGCTCCGAAGAACAATCAGATAAAGAACGTTATCAATTGATTGTTGATAACGAGATGCTGCGTATTTCTCAGATCATCGATAATGCCACAGCACTCATGCGTGGAAAACCAGTAGACCCGTGGCAGTATTTGTCACCGGCAACCCATTTACAGTCGCTATATCAGCAGTATCAGCTCCGGTTGACGTCAACGGGCTGTCAGCTTTGTGTACAAACGACACTCAATGATAAGTACTGGTATCCAAAACTCGCGGTTGAGTTAGTGTTACTGAATCTGCTCGACAACGCGCGTAAGTATGCTCCCGGACATCTGGTTACAATGGCGGCAGGACTGGAGGACAACGAATTGTTCTTCTCGGTAAATAACTGCAGGCAGCAAGCGGTTGATAGCCCCTATGCTATCGCCCCTGCCGGGCTGGGCCTTGGCTTGCAAACCTGTCAGCGACTCGCAGCTCAATTTGATGGTCGACTGGATATGAAAATGACAGACTCCGGCCGTCACTATAAGCTTTATCTGCCCATACTGAAGCGAGATCCCCCATGTTAACTGTGCTGATTGTTGAAGATGACTCTCTGACCACTTTGGGCTTAAAAGAGCTTTTGACACTTGAGGGTTATCGTTGCCTGTGCTTTGACACGGCAGAACACGCCTGGCAAGCCTGTCAGCAGTCGAAACCGGATCTCTGTATTCTGGATCGGAATTTACCGGGCATGTCGGGTGACGAACTCTGTAAAAGGCTGCGAAGTCACTGGCCGACACTGCCGATTCTGATGTTATCTGCCAAGGGCTCTGAACCTGAACGTATTGAAGGACTCGCGCTGGGTGTGGATGATTATGTCAGCAAACCTTACAGTGTGAATGAACTGTTAGCTCGCATCGAGGCGATGGTGAGAAGAATACCCCTGTATAAAAGCTGTGAACCGATCTCCGGATTCTGGATGCGTGATCTGTATGTTGATGTTGGTGGTTTAAGGGCGGTGCGTGAGGGTAATTCAGTGGAATTAACCCCCAGAGAGCTATCTATTCTGCGCTTATTGTATGAATCAGAGGGCAATGTGGTAAGCCGGGATATGCTGTTTAACGAGTGCTGGGGACGCGATTACTTTCCCAATAGCCGGGCGCTTGATCAATCTATTGCGGTGCTAAGGGGGAAAATTGAAACAGATCAGAAGGTTCCCGAGATTATTAAAACCGCACGGGGTTCTGGCTATCGTTATGAGGCATGAAGGGCTTACAAAAAACTTACCTTCTACTTACTCAAAACTGACCTAACAACAGCGCGCACTTATTACGCTACATAGAAACCGTAACGTAATAAGGAATCCTGTATGTCAAAGTCATCTTCAGATCAGTCAAGCAGTCAGAGTCGCAGACGAGCGATTAAATCTATATTGGGGGTTGGCGCTCTGCTTCCCTGTGCCTCGGCATTAGCATTGAAAAGTGGTGCCTCTGCACCGGAGCCGAATAAAAACTTTCATCTCAAGGTGGCGAATTTAGTTAACCGCTCCAGGGCTAATATCGAACGGCTGATCAACTTTACCCTGACCCCGGAGGATCTTCCCTGGACCCAAACGCTGGGACAGTTAACTGCAGGGCAATCTGTTACTTTTCTGTTGAACGGTCGCTGGTGGATTGTTAAAGAGATGGATCTGTGGGTGGAGCCGGGTGTTGCTTTTCATGCACGTATTGATGGTGGCCTCTCATATAATCCGATGAATAATAGCGGCACTATGCTAGCCGACCGCTCCGGTGTTTTAGAGATCGCCCGTTCCGTAGGTGAATTTTCAAATCCACAGGGTGAGTTATTCACGCCCCCTGAGCACTACGTCGCGGCTGAAGGCTTCATCGAGGGAGTGGCGATCGTATGGCAGGACGATCCGCTCCAGGGACTGATACAACTTTCCGCAGCCGGTGATGTAGAAGGCTTGGTAAGTGCCGAAATAAAGCGATTAAGCCATGAAAGCAGCCTGCCGGCGGGTTGGCACTATATGTATATGTTTGGTGATGGGGGGATCTTTACCGGTGATCATGAGGGCCATATAGACTGCAACACTCACAAAGATGTAGGTATTTTACAATATCCCATCGAAATGCCCCTGGAGAAGGGGCTGGGTATTTCCTGGCAGTGGCTGGTTGAACAGCTACCGGCTGATGTAGCCGAAGATGCCGTCTTGAGTCACGATTATCTATCAATTGCAGTTGAGTTTGATGATGGTAAAGACATTACATATATGTGGAGCTCATCGTTACCGGAAGGCAAGGTTTTTCAATGTCCACTGCCGCGCTGGAGCGACATAGAAACCCATGTTGTGCAGCGAAGTGGGGCAACTGAGTTAGGTAAAGAATTGAAAGAGCAGCGGAACCTGTATAGTGATTATCAGCAATTTATTGGAGGTTCGGCCACCCAGATCACCCGAATCTGGTTGATTGCCAACAGCGTGTTCCTTCGTAGCTCGGGTAGATGTAGTTATAGTGATATAGCCTTACACCACGGCTCAACAATCGTCAAAGTGTTGTGACGCTGGTTATTTCTCCTGTGTTAACTAATTGAAAGAAAAGGATATTCGCCCCTTTTGAAGGGGCATTATTTTCTGCTGAAGCGATGGATGGTTAAATGAAAGGCCGTCGCTCGTTGCTCGAAAAAGCGGGAATTATGGCCTTCTGTGTTTTGTGGGAGCGACGCCCTCGTCGCGATTGGGGTTACTGCCAAACTTCTTATTGAAAAGACTCACCCTCACGACCCCTGCAATAAACTATTGCGCTCGTTCCCATGCTCCGGCGTGGGAATGCATACCCTGATACCACGCCGGTGATACTTTTTGATCCGCTGTGCATTCTGCGCCAGAACGACTTTGCGCTCGTTCCCATGCTCCGGCGTGGGAACGCATACCCTGATACCACGGCCGATGATACTTTTTGATCCCCTGTGTTTTCTACGCCAGAACGACTTTCAGAAATCAAAGGTTAACCACAGAGAACACAGAGAAAGGGCGATCTTTTATCTCTATCTTTCCTCCTCGGCTTTGCCTTTCGACCAGCCCCACTTAGCCCATCTCTAAAATCCCACACCTGATCATCTCAAGAGGCAGTACTCGCCCTAACCCCACTGCTCTCACAAGCCGCACAATCTCTCACCAGGGGGCGGAATAGGGCAGACCCTAAAATGAGTATCTTCCCCAAAATATACAGTATATTTTGTTCAACGCAGCCACTATGCTTATTTCCTCATTAGAGAATCAGGTGTTTAGCAGCTGTGGCATTTCGTAAAACATTTACGCTTGGTAAAGATCAAATAGCAGCCAATGGTTCTTCAATGATTACAGACACATTTCAACGCTGAAATAATTCTTTGCCGTAAGAGGTTCTTAAAGAACACATGATGCTCTTGTCAGATGTAAATCACTACCGTCGATCAGTATTGAGTGTCCTGCTCAGCATTTCTATCCCCTCCGCAGCTTTTTTTGCATATTTTAACTGGACAGTAGATCTCAAGCTCTATGCATTGATTCAGGTAACGATGACAGTTTTCTGGTGCTGTTTATTATTAATTGCTAAAAAAACACCTAACCTGCATAGATGGTCACTTATTTATCTGTGTACCTTTTTTAGCTTAGTTCTGCTTGGTATTTGGGTTTCCAGTTTTCGTTCAGGCCTGTTTTCCTGGATTTATATTTTCCCAGTGATCTCCTATCTTCTGTTGGGCCGCAAAACAGCTATGTGGATAACATCAGTCTTTCTACTGGTGGGGTTAAGCATTCTTGGGTGGCGCAACTGGCAACCAGTCCCGGAGGCTCATTGGATTGCATTGGTTAATATTGGACTATGCTCTACAGCAATATGGGCTGCAGCCCATGTATACGAGTCAGGACGTGAAGTCATTGTTGATCACTTAAATATCATGGCCGCAAAAGACCCTCTGACAGGTCTGATGAATGTGCGTTCGCTGACTGAAATACTTACTAATGAGTTGAGTCGCTCAAAGCGATCTTCCGAACCACTGACCTATGTATTTATCGATATAAATGATTTCAAGCTAATCAATGACACCCTTGGTCATCAACAAGGAGATCAAATCCTGATCGCTGTAGCCGACGCAATTAAGAGTCTTACGCGATTAGAAGATCATGCTTTTCGTTATGGTGGTGATGAGTTCGGTATCATTTTCGCTAACTGCACAGAAGCTCAGGCAAAGAATACCTTTGGCGTGCGTATCGCCGATCGGCTTAGGAAGTATGATAAAAACCTTTCTATTAGTCTTGGCTATGCACAGGCCTCTGCAGGCGAAAATATTTCAGCTGAAGGGTTAATCCAGCAGGCTGATAAGAATATGTATGTTGCAAAACACAAGTACAAAGAAGTAAGAAAAAACTCAGGCATTCAGGACATTGCCAATAATCCAGCGTACATGTAATCAGTCGTATGAATATACTGTTCAGTCATTGATAGATACTGCTTATCTTCGCTTTGGGCGCATCAACGTCACATCAATGCAAGACTGGGTAACCTGCAAATGGCACCTATGGATGCTGCTCTAATGATAGGGATTGAGTTGTTAGAAAAAGCGAAGCCGTTGTTCGTGGCTTGTTGCTCGAAAAAGCGGGAATTATGGCCTTCTGTGTTTTGTGGGAGACGGCGACCCCGTCTCGATTGGGGTTACTGTCAAACTTCTTATTGAAAAGACTCGCCCACACGCCCCCTGCAATTAATCAACTCACTGTAGGAGCCCTTGCGCTCGTTCCCATGCTCCGGCATGGGAATGCATACCCTGATACCACGGCCGATGATACTTTTTGATCCCCTGCGTTTTATGCGCTAGAACGACTTTCAGAGATCAAAGGTTAACCACAGAGAACACTGAGGTCACAGAGAAAGGGCCTCATTTATAGTCTTTAATCTTCTCGTTACTCGCTGTGGATAATCCCAGTATTTTTATATAAACAGTCAATTGGGATAACTCAGAAAGAGTGGTACGCTTTGCCACTGGCATAACCCTTTAAAGTGGTGCAGAATCAGGCAAATAAGGATATCAACAGGTGAGACTATGTGCCGGTTGAAAGTGCCAAAACGCGCATGCGCATTTTCAGGGATGAAAAACGATGTGCTTCAGAACTACCCTTTCAGTTCAAATAGATATAGCTTCTCATTTTACAGTCTGGCGGTGTCAAAGCGCGAAGGCACGCAACTCTAATGTTAGGTGGTAAGCAATGATTACTCACAATATGTATGTTATTGCCGTTCGGGATTTATCTGCGGCAGCCTCGTATTATCAAGATGTGCTTGGATTCACTATTCGAGAAATCGGAGATGATGGGTGGCGTATGTTTGAACGCGATGGATGCCGAATAATGGCAGGAGATTGCCCAGATTCGATTCCGGCAAGTGAATTGGGGGATCATTCCTATTTTGCGTACCTTATAGTTGATAGCGCAGATCAGCATTTCGCGGAGATTTCCAGTAAAGGTGCCGAAGTAATAAAAGCTCTAAAAAGTGAACCCTGGGGCATGAGGGAGTTCGGAATTTGTACGAATGACGGACACCGAATAATGTTTGGTGAGAAGATTGATAATTAATATATCAAAACTACCGCCTAACAATCACATGCAGCTTGACTCAGCAAAGCTGCACCGCCGATGTGTGGCATTATGTAAGTAGGAGAGTTCAATGGATCGGGTCGTTAAAGATCGCTTCGATAAATATCCAGAAAGTGCACGTGCCAGGTTAGAGGAAGTGAGAAATCTTGTCTTTAAAGTCGCTGCTGAGTTGGAGTTGGGTGAAGTCGAAGAATCTCTTAAATGGGGTGAACCAAGCTACAGTGTCAAAACAGGAACCCCGCTCAGAATGGACTGGAAACTGAAGTCTCCCAATCATTACTTTCTCTTCTTCAATTGCAAAACTAAGTTAGTCGATACATTCCGGGAACTGTATGGTGAAGTGCTAGAGTTTCAGGGAAACAGAGCAATAGTGTTTTCATTATCAGAGCCACTGCCAGAAGGAATCATAAAGCACTGCTTAGAGTTGGCTTTAACGTATCAACAGCGTAAACATTTACCGCTTCTTGGTGCCTGAAAAATTCACATTACAAAGCGTTTAAGAGAGATTCTCAACGCCTGGCATTTTTAGTTTGAATCGACTTTAGTGTTTGCGGCACAATGGTTTAGGCAGGGTGGTAGCGTTGCTCCCCCCTGAACTCTGTGTTATTTGAAAACGAGGATTAGGCTTCCAAGATGGCGATCAGTGAGTTTGAAACTAAGCGATGTGAGAAGGAGTTGGAGAAATTTCTTGATGATCATCGGCCTCCACCCCATATTCGGAATGAGGTTGATCTCGCTTATCGCATTGAAAATCAAAGTGTCGAGATATTCGAAATTAGATCTGGATGGGATAATCCAAACGAGAAAATCGAAATTCCCATTGCGAAAGCAACCTACGTGAAAAAGAACGGCATTTGGAAGATCTTCTGGCAGCGCCAGGATCTTAAATGGCATAGCTACACGCCAATGCCAACTGTGAAGTATTTCGAAGAATTCTTAGCAGTTGTGGGTGAAGACGCAAACAGCTGCTTCTTCGGATAAGATAACAATCACAAGCATTGCGATCATTTTTCGTGCCGCCAACCCCGTGATTCACTGCGCGACTCTATCATGGTTTAGTTCTACTTCAATTGGCTTTTATTGCAAGCTTCAGACTGTCGGATAACTCCAGCAGCCGCTATGTAGATAGTCTTAAAAAAGGGGCAGTTTTATTTTGATCTGAAAATATGATTCAGACTCAGTACAAAAAACAGAACCTGACGTTCTTGTAATTCAGAGCACTCAATACCCGCAGTGTGTTTGCAAAGACCCTCAACCTAACGATGGACTTTTTGAGATTGAATAGCGAGTAGTGCTGATGTAGCATGTAATTTATTAGTTTGCTGATGTTACGGTAGCCAGCCATGAAACATGAAAAGAAAAAAGTAACCCAAAAAATGATATACAGGGCCGTGGCTAGCTCTACCGCTATCGAAACAAGGGAGTCTGTGGATTCGATAGAGCAAAAGCTGCAAGCAAACAAGAGTAAGTATCGCTCACTGTCTTTAGCTGTCTAGAATATCACTAACTAACCGCTCCATATGCTGGTATTCGTGTGACACGCCTGCCTGGATAGATGCTACGTAAAATTCTTTATGTTTATCCCAAAGGCTATAATCTAATAACCCAATTCCCGCTTTGTTGCACATGCAATCCATCAGTAATCGACTTATGCGCCCGTTCCCCTCACGAAAAGGGTGTATCAGGATAAATTCGATATGGCTGCGTGCCAGGTAGCGGATTAGTTCTTCTTTATCCATGTATGGCAGATTTTGGAATTGGGATAAATAGTCTGTTTCAAATTTGTTTATGCATCTGCGAATCTGAAGTGGTGAAGTAAACTGGAATCCGGCTTTTCCCATATCGACATTCCTTATTTTCCCTGCCCACTCATAGACGTTACCAAGCCATTGTCTATGCCAGGTTGAAATGTCTTCAAAAGAACAGCTGTCAGGTTCAAGAGTGTTAGCGGTGAAAATTTTTTCATAGAGCTTGGTTAACAGTATTGCTTCAATATCATTCATCTCTGAAGGATTTGTGATGCCGAGCGAATTTGCCAACACGGTGCCGTTTGAACCATTCTGGTATCGGGTTTCAGACGAATCGATCTCATATCTGGTCATAGGTTAATGAAACCCCTTAGCGTTAGTATTGCCAGCTTAAAAGCACATACCAAACAATTCAATCACGATTGTTTGTTATATTCGGGATAGTGACAAAATAAAGAGGTAGATTCCTTTTATGCGCAAGAGTAACCGTAATCCATCGGCGATAAAATTATATGGGTTATGAATCATGAATTCTTCCTCCGTGCCCTCTGTGGTGAATGAAATTAAAAGGGCCGGAGAGTCATCGATTTCACCACCCCTTCTTAATAGCACAGAAACCTGCTCCATCACTCTTCCTGTTAAGCAGGCTTTCCGAGATAACGAGCAAGCTGGGAACCGGCGTTTGAACCACGAGCTGCGCAGGTCTTTTTCTAGCAAGCGGCGAAGCCGCATCTGGCAAGGAGCGAAGCGACGTCTAACTACTGAAGTTAATAGCTGCGAAGCGACGTCTAGCGACTCAAGTCTTTACCTGCTTCTCCAGAAATTTTGGTATTCCCGACTAGCCAGCCCGCTCATATACCGCTAATATTTCCCCTACGTCCCTGAACACAGGGTCGGCGTCGCTCGGACGGTTCCGGGCGCTTACGTTAATAGAGGTTACTATGGCCGATAATTCTGGCACACCCCCCGTACGTCATTTTTCCCGTATCGATCGCTTGCCCCCGTACGTTTTTAATATCACCGCTGAGCTGAAGATGGCGGCGCGCCGTCGTGGCGAGGATATTATCGATTTCAGTATGGGCAACCCCGATGGCCCCACACCACCGCATATTGTTGAGAAGCTCTGCACCGTCGCGCAGCGCGATGATACCCATGGTTACTCCACGTCTCGGGGTATTCCACGCCTTCGACGGGCGATCTCCCGCTGGTATCAGGACCGTTATGATGTTGATATCGATCCTGAAGAGGAGGCGATTGTTACCATTGGTTCAAAGGAGGGGCTGGCGCATCTGATGCTGGCGACGGTGGATCATGGTGATACCGTGCTGGTGCCCAATCCGAGTTACCCGATCCATATCTACGGTGCGGTGATTGCCGGTGCCCAGGTGCGCTCGATACCGCTGATTCCCGGCGTCGACTTTTTCGTGGAACTGGAACGGGCGATCCGTGAATCGATTCCGAAACCGAAGATGATGATTCTTGGTTTTCCGTCCAATCCCACTGCACAATGTGTTGAACTGGATTTCTTTGAACGTGTGGTCGCCCTGGCCAAAGAGCACGATATCATCGTGGTGCATGATCTTGCTTATGCCGACATTGTCTATGATGGCTGGAAAGCCCCTTCGATTATGCAGGTGCCGGGTGCCAAGGATGTCGCGGTGGAGTTCTTCACCCTGTCCAAGAGCTACAATATGGCGGGCTGGCGTATCGGCTTTATGGTGGGTAATAAAGAGCTGGTGCATGCGCTGGCGAGAATCAAAAGCTATCACGATTACGGCACCTTCACGCCGCTGCAGGTCGCGGCAATTGCGGCGCTGGAAGGGGATCAGCAGTGCGTATTGGATATTGCTGAGCAGTATCGGCAACGGCGTAATGCGCTGGCAAAAGGGCTGCATGAAGCAGGCTGGATGGTAGATATCCCTAAAGCATCGATGTATATCTGGGCTAAAATCCCTGAACCTTATCAGGCGATGGGCTCACTGGAGTTCGCCAAGAAACTGCTCTCTGACGCTAAAGTATGCGTCTCTCCGGGCGTGGGTTTTGGCGATTACGGTGATGGTTTCGTTCGCTTTGCCCTGATCGAGAATCAGGACCGTATCCGTCAGGCGGTGCGTGGTATTAAGGCGATGTTCCGCAAAGATGGCCTGATTGAGATGCCGGAAAAACGCCGCTAAGCATAAGGAAAAAACGGGACAGATTTATTGTGCTTATAAAAATGAATCTTTACCCGCGTTTTCCTCTCTGTCCTCCGTGTTCTCTGTGGATAATCCTTAAAAAACTTACCACAGAGGGCACTGAGTACACGGAGAAAGGATAAAGAAAAGGCTCGGGAGAAGAAGGTTAAGGATAGATATATTCGATTTATAAGCGAGCCTCTTTCTCCGCTTTTCCCTCAGTGCTTTCTGTGTCCTTAGCATGCCCTTTGGCTACTGCAGTAAAAACGCTCGATTTTTATAAAAAGTAGGTTCAATCAGGGGAACGCCATGGGAAAACCGATTCGATATATACTGGCGACTCTGTCCGCATTCATGATTATGGCGGTTGGCTATCTGTGGCTGACCTTTGCCAGCCCCTTTGGCTATAATCCGCCTGACAATCTGCCTGTTATTGAGGAGCACGCGACCTATCCCGTATTTGTCTATGGAACCCTCACCAAACCCTGGGTTCGCTGGCTGGTGATGGGGCGTAGCGGCGATGTTGAGCTGGCTGAGTTACCGGGTTTTCGTAAGGATAAGCTTGATATTCAGGTGGATAACGGGGCGGTTATCAAGGGACAGCTGATCATGGTGAATGCCAATGAGTTCAGAGCGCTGGATCGCTATGAACGCCTGGGTGTTCGCTACGAGAGGGTGGAAGTGACGCTGCAGGATGGTCGGTCAGCCTGGGTGTACCGTCTGCTGAAAAAAGAATGAATCCGTTCCCGTTTATCTTTCCTCAGTTCTTTCCTCAGTGTCCTCAGTGCCCTCTGTGGTTAAACCGCTTTTGTTTTTTAAAAACTCTCACAGCGAAACTAACCAATATTTTCCATTACCGCATCAGGCAAGTATGATGTTTGCCTGCCTCCATTTCACATCAGATATCAGGACTAACCCGCCATGCCGCCATTATTTGAAGAGATTGATAGCCAGAGCTCGCCATTAGGGCAGATCTCATTACGCAAACGGCGGATGCCTGCTTTTGGTGACCGGGATATCTACGAAGTGAAACTCGGTGAAGAGTTTCTCATGTCGAGTATGTTTGTCGAGGCGGAAGAGGCACTCTCGACATTGGGGTTAGCGGCAGTGCAGGGTGATGACCTTAGTGTTGTGGTCGGTGGACTGGGGCTGGGTTATACCGCTGTGGCTGCTCTGAAGGATGAGCGCATTGCAGAGCTGCTGGTGGTTGATGCGATTGAGACTGTGATCGGCTGGCACCGGAAAGAGCAGGTGCCGCTGGGGAAAATACTGAATGAAGATACTCGTAATCGCTATGTGCTGGGTAGCTTCTTCGATCTGGCGACAGACCCTGAGCAGGGGTTTGACCCGGACAGTGCTGGTAAACAGTTTGATGCCATTCTGCTGGATATCGATCATTCGCCTACGGAATACCTTAACTCTGCCAATGCCAGCTTTTATACCACTGAAAATCTGGCACTGATGGCGCAACAGCTGAATCCCGGTGGTGTGTTTGCCATGTGGTCACAGAATCTGCCTGAAGCGCAGTTTGAAGCGTTGCTGAACACAGTTTTTGCACAAGTGACATCCCATGTGGTCTCTTTCTATAATCCGTTTCAGGGCGGCGAATCGACTAACTCTGTGTATGTGTGTGTGAAGCCATAGCGCATTCAGTAGGCTTGCGGTTTTCGCAACCCCATACTTATCATCATTAAGGAATAATTATGATCGTTGTCTATGGAATTAAAGAGCGCTTAAATCCGCTAAAAGCTCAGCTATCCGATGTGATTCATGGTTGTATGCAAGCGGTGCTGGGTATGCCTGAAGATAAGCGTGCCCACCGTTTTGTGCCGATGGATAAAGAGGACTTCTATTATCCGGGTGGCCGATCTGACGCCTATACGGTGATTGAGATTAATATGATGGCGGGTCGTAAACCGGAAACGCAAAAGGCGCTGATCAAGGCCCTGTTTCATGAGATCGAGGGGCAGCTGTCTATCTCCCCGGTGGATGTTGAGATTACCATTAAGGAGCAGGCTCCTTATCAGTGGGGCTTCAGAGGGATAACTGGCGATGAAGCCAGGGATCTGAACTACAAAGTTAATGTGTAAGAAACGGTAGAGCTGTGTTGATCACACAATTCTCAGACAGAGCTCTAAGACCGGGTTAGAGAGCTTATATAGAATGGAGGCAGACAATTGAGCTATCACAATAAAGATCTTTGTAAAGTCAGAACGATCACCACTTTTCTGTCTTTGACGGGTGATATAGAGAGCTGGAAGGACGAGATCGATAAAGCCTCCCGGTTTTGTCTGCGATTATCACAAGAATTTATCGATAATGGCTATACTGTTCAGTCGATTCGCATTGTGACAAACCCCTTCGGTGAGTATCTGAATACCGCCAGTCTTGACAGTGCCAGAGCTGATCTGGCGTTTCTGAGTGAGCTGTTGAACGCGTCTGACCTGTCCGGGTTGCGCATCCGCTTTGCCATCGGTGAGGCTAAAACGGCACATGAAATATCGCTTTTACCCGAGTTAATTCAGGCGTTTGGTGATCTGTGCAATGTGTGTGTCAATGTCGGTCTGGATGAATATGGCTTTCTTGATAACGAATTGATCCACCATGCGGTAAAGGCGGTTAAAAGGATCAGCGCTATCACCCCGCGGGGTGAGGGGAACTTTAACTTCACCGTTAATTTTAACTGTGAGCCGCTTATTCCCTATTTTCCCGCCAGCTATCATCGCAAAGCGTCAGGTAACCGCTTTGTTATCGGCCTTGAAACACCGGACCTGTTGGTTGATGTGCTGCAGACCTATAACCAGAAAGCCAACGCTGAAAACCATAATGACCTGTTTCAAGGGTATTATCAGGTGATGCGTAACGCACTACAGCACCATATCAGCCATATTCAAACGATTATCAGCCGTGCTGAATTTGATATGCCATTTGAATTTGCGGGCTTTGACAGCTCTGCCGCCCCGTCTAAAAACTGTGCGAGTATGACGGCTGTCTATGAACAGATGGGAGTGGAATACTTTGGTGCTGCGGGCACCGTTGAGGCGTCAGCGTTGTTGACCCGGGTTTTCAAATCGATTGAGGGGGTCGATCTGGTCGGCTTTTCCGGCCTGATGCTGGCGCTGACAGAAGATACCGGCCTGGCGCAGGGCAGTATCGAGGCAAATTTTGATATCCGTTCGTTGTTAACCTATAGCGCTGTGTGCGGTATTGGGCTGGATACCGTACCGATCCCTGGAGACACCCCAGCAGACAAGATTGCGGCGCTGATGAGAGATACCGGGACTATGGCATACCGTTTGAATAAACCATTAACCGTGCGTGTGTTTCCCGTTCCCGGCCTGGACGCGGGCGATATCACGGCTTTTGAAAGTGATGATCTTTGCAATTGCGCGGTGTTGGCTGTTCCATAAACATCATGCCAGCGACACTGGACGGGCTGCTGAACGACTCAGGCCTGTATAGCCAGACTGAGTCAAGGGGGAGAGCCTTTTCAAGCGGCTGAGTAACCGCTTCCCTGTTAATGATGGCTAAGCTGAATTACCCTTCAGCCTGGTTATCCTTTAAGCCGGTATATGCAGAGAGTTCGTTGTCTGAGATAGCTGAATATTCGGTTGTGGATTCTGACTGAGCCCGGTGTTCTTCTGTCTGGCTTTCGGTGCGGCTACTGTCCTGCGCCATAGCGCTGGTGCCTGTGAATGCCAGCGCGCTGGCAGCAAGAAATGATGCGATATACTTATTCATAATCTTCTCCTTATTATTAGACAACCACTGTTTTATAACGTTTAAGCAGGGGACTGTTCAATTCACTTTACGTTACTTTACTTTAGGTTGAAGCGGTAAAGAGGCGTCTATCAGATCGGTGGCGATTTACTCCTCTGCACTCTTCGGTCGTGCTTTATCTCAGAGCTACTGTGGTAACTGATGGTCTTTCACGATCTCTCACTGAGACACCGGTAATGCGCGAACGTTCATAGAGCTAATCAGACTTTCTGACCTGTTTATAACCACAGCGGTGCGGAAACATTATTTGATACTTTTTTGAGCGGATCTAATCTAAGGTGACACTGTTATCGGTTCTCAGCCGCATGAATTCAGTCAGGATCATGAGTGAGCCAATACAACGACATTTTAACCAGGGCTCAAGCTGGGCCCAACCTGCGGCGGGCGGCAATCCGGTCAGTGCTGTAGCAATTTCAGAAGGCGAAACTATGCAGATTTTTCAATGCGGACACTGTGAGCACGTCATACTGTTTGAGAGTGTCAGGTGCGAACGCTGTCAATATGAGGTTGCCTTTGAGCCTAAGTTATTACGCTTTATTACCGTCTGTGAGCATAACGGCAACTTAATCGAGGTGAATAAACCGCAGGGGCTCACCTGGAAATATTGTAAAAACAAGCAGCAGCAGGCGTGCAACTGGCTGGTCGACAGTGACTCAGCCAGTGGTTTGTGTATCTCCTGTGAACTGAACCGGTATATTCCGAATATTGGTACGATTGAAAATCTCGATGGCTGGCGTGCTCTGCAGTCTGCCAAACACCGGCTGGTCTACAGTTTATTGAAACATCAGTTACCGGTTGACCGTAAGCAGTCTCCTCAGGACTCGGGCATCTCGTTTGACTTTATCAACACCCGGCAGGTTGTGCCGAAAGATGCGCACACCATGACGGGTCATGCCGGTGGCAAAATCACGATAACAATGAATGAGGCTAACTCAGTCCAGCGTGAGCAGGCCCGCATTGATATGCATGAGCAATATCGAACCCTGCTGGGGCATCTGCGTCATGAGGTGGGTCATTATTACTGGGACGTACTGATTCGGGATAACCCTCGCTGGCTGGAGCGCTATCGAACAGCGTTTGGTGACGAGCGGAAAAATTATGCTCAGGCGCTACAGCGTTACTATGATAACGGCCCTGTGCCCGACTGGAATCAGTATTATGTTACTGAGTATGCTTCGTCCCACCCCTGGGAGGACTGGGCCGAAACCTGGTCTCACTATCTGCATCTTACCGATATTATGGAAACGGCCACGGCGCTAAGGGTATCGGTTAACCCTTATTATGCTGAGAAAAATCAGGGCTTAGCGATGACTGCAGATATTGACCCTTACGGCCAGGTCGATTTTGATGCCTTTATGTCCAAAGCTCTGGCGGTGATTTTTGCAACCAACTGCCTGAATCGCAGTATGGGGCAGCCTGATCTCTACCCCTTCGTGCTGATGCCTCGTGTGAAAGAGAAACTGCGCTTTATCCATGAACTGCTGAAAGAGCGGATCTGAGCGCTCTGTTACAACAGTGGATGATCTGAACGGCTATCTCAGCGTATAAGGTGCAAATGGTCTGGTTTCATTGGGCCTGTCTATCGCTTTTGAGATTGATAGTATGAAAACGGTTTTGATTTTGATGACCGCGTTACTGCTGCATGGCTGCTTGGGAATGCCGGAGTCTGTGAAGCCGGTGGGTCAGTTTGAGTTAGCGCGGTATTTAGGCAAGTGGTATGAAGTTGCCCGATTGGATCACTCGTTTGAGCGGGGGTTAACCCGGGTATCGGCGGAATACTCTTTGCGGAATGATGGTGGTGTTGCTGTTCTTAACCGGGGGTATTCTGAAGCGAGTGGAGTCTGGCAGGAAGCTGAAGGGAAGGCTTATTTCGTTAATGACCACGATGAAGGGTATCTCAAGGTGTCCTTCTTTGGACCATTTTATGGTTCCTATGTGGTGTTCGATCTGGATCGTGAGAACTATCAGTACTCCTTTGTTTCCGGACCTGACTCATCCTATCTCTGGTTGCTGTCACGAAAGCCGACGGTGACACCGGAGGTGAGAGAGTGGTTTATCAGATTGTCTGAGGAACGGGGTTTTGATACGGATGAACTCATCTGGGTTAAGCAGCAATGACCACAGCTGCCAGAAAAGACCTGTTTTACATCTTTTCGCTCAGCCGTTAAACGTTGGGCTTTGTTTTACTCAGCCCAACGGATTGATCTGTCATTCAGATATAGCGTCCTGGTAAAGAACGCTCAGGGCAGAGAACGATCAGGCAAAAACGAAATATTTGCGTACAGTCTCGACGACTTCCCAGGTGCCTTTCATTCCGGGTTCGATCACAAAGACATCGCCACCTTTCAGGTGAACCGGCTCTTCGCCTTCCGGTGTGATGATGCAGTAACCTTCCAGGAAGTGGCAGAATTCCCACTTATCGTAGTTAACTTCGAATTTTCCCGGGGTGCAGATCCATGTGCCCATGATTTTGCTGCCGTCGTCAGACAGATAGGCGTTGAGGTTCACGGTGTGCGGCTCACCGCCGATGCGTTTCCACTTGGTTGCGTCAACGACTGGAGTGGGGCAGGTTTCGCGCATTACTGTGATGAAATCGGACATATCAGCTCCAAAGATTATGATTCAAAGAGCGGTCATTGTATTGGAGTGTCATATTCCGGGTTGTCCGGTTCCGACCTGCTTTATTCTAAAACGCTCATTCAGAGCCTTAAATAGCGATAACCCCAGAGGGCAGGGAGGAGAAGTGCCCAGAGTACACGGAGAAGAGCAAAGATCTATATTTTTAATACAGCGGCGTTGATTCTGGCTTAGCTGCAGTGATCGGTGAAGGGTACAGAGAAATATACTGAGGCTCTTTCAGTTTATCTCGTTCCCACGCTCCTGCGTGGGAATGCATATCTCTCTGTGGTAAAAAATGTGTTTAGTGAAACTGGCTAGCGGATAAACACCAGGCTTCCGGCGCTGATAAACAGTCCGCCACAGACGCGGTTAAAGTGGCGGATATTGCGCTGCTTTTTCAGGGCCGGTGCCAGCACCCGGGCGGCCAGGCCGTATCCCAGTTTACTGATCAGATCGAGGACACACCAACTGACCGACATAATCAGCAGTTGGGTCAGTAGTGGACTTTCCTGAGTCATAAACTGCGGCAGAAAGGCGACAAAGAAGAGAATATCCTTGGGGTTACTGATACCCAGAGTAAATGCCCGCCGGAACATTACACCACGACCACTGTTATTCGTCGTTTCATTCCTGCCGCTTGCCTGGCCGGCATCCCGCCAGGCCCGGTAGCCCAGCCAGATCAGGTAGGCGGCACCGCAATAACGCAGCAGGGTAAACAGTTGCTCTGAGGCCAGCAGCAACGCCCCCAGTCCGGTGGCCGAGGCGATCAGCAGAATCAGGGAGGCACTGACACCGCCTAAAAATGCAGGATAGCTGCGGCGGATACCAAAATTCAGACTGTTGGCCATCATCAGTAGCGATAGCGGGCCGGGGATCAGGATTACCAGCAGGGCGGCAGAACAGTAAAGTAGCCAGGTGTCCAGGGTCATCTGTTTCTCGTAGGTTATTGAGTCAATAAAAAGGCCCTTCCTGAGAAGGGAGGGCCGGTTAAATCTGATCAAAAATTAAGCGCACTTTATGGCAGGAAGATAAACTTTGCAACGAATATCGCGGTCAGTGCCCAGACGCCGGTGGAGATGCTGGATGCCTTACCGGTAGCCACCTTCATAAAGGTGTAGGTGACAAAACCGATAGCGATACCGTTGGCGATGGAGAAGGTCAGCGGCATCATGATGGTGGTCATCAGCGCGGGAGCAAATTCGGTCAGATCATCCCAGTCGATACTGGCCAGTGAGCCCATCATCAGCATGGCGACATAGATCAGTGCACCATCCACCGCAAAGCCTGGCAGCATCTGCGCCAGCGGCAGCAGGAACAGCCCCAGCAGGAACAGGATACCGATCACCACAGCGGTGAGACCGGTACGGCCACCGGCGGCAACTCCTGCTGCAGACTCAACATAGGAGGTGACCGGAGGGCAGCCAAACGCGGTACCGATAACCGAAGAGATAGAGTCCGCTTTCAGCGATTTGTCCAGCCCCTCGATTTTACCGTTTTCATCCTGCAGGTTAGCTCGCTGAGCAACCCCCATCAGGGTGCCGGCGGTATCGAAGATATTCACGAAGAGGAAGGTGATAATCACCGGAATCAACGCGACATCCAACGCGCCGATAATATCCAGCTGCATAAAGACGGGTCCGAGATCACTAAAGTTGGGTACCGCGATCAGACCGTTTTCAGGCCAGGCCATAAAGCCAGAGGCGGGTGCTCTGTCTGAGGTTACACTGAAAAACTCATGGGGAAGTACTGCCGACATCAGGAAGGCGATCGCAGTGGTAATGGCGATACCGATAATGACAGAACCAAAAACACGGCGATAGCTGAGGATACAGATCAGCAGAAAACTCAGCAGCCCCAGTGCGGGGGCTTCCGGACCGAAGGGACCAAAACCGAAGTGGGTCAGGTCTGCCAGAGCAACCACATTGTCGGCGTTGGGTACGATCAGGCCGGTAAAGCGCAGGCCGATAAAGCCGAGGAACAGTCCTACACCGGCGGTCATCGCCAGACGCAGGCTTAGAGGGATACTTTCCAGCATCCACTCTCTTAAACGGGTGACACTCATCAGCACGAACAGCACCCCGGAGAGGAATACCGCCCCCAGGGCGATCTGCCAGCTGTAGTTCATCTCCAGCACAACGGTGAAGGTAAAGAAGGCGTTCAGGCCCATGCCGGGTGCCAGACCAATAGGCCAGTTGGCATAAAGCCCCATGAAAATAGTGGCGATGGCAGCACCGATACAGGTGGCCAGAAACAGACCATCAAACGGCATGCCTGTTTTCGACATGATGATGGGGTTAAGAAACATAATATAGGACATGGTGACGAAGGTGGTCAGGCCTGCGATCATCTCTGTCCGAAGATTGGTTTTATGTTCGCTGAGTTTAAAAAAACGGTCCAGAAACGTGCGCTTTTGAGACGCCGACGGTGAATCCATCGTGGCGGTATCGAGTTGTATGTTTTCCACAACTTTAACTCCTGATTTGGGGTGTCACCCATTTTATTTTTATGGAGGCAGTCAACGGAAGGGGTAGCTGCCGGGTTGTTGTGTTTCATTCCCTGGAAATATAACGCGTCCTGAGTAATATTGTGCTTGTATTCATACTATAATTGTATACAAAAAAGTCAACCCAAAAGTCAGGTTTTTGGATTTTGCTAGTTTTATTATATGAAATTGTTTTGTCAGCCGGGTATCGAACGTAGCAGAGAAACTGCTGGAGCAGACGTTAAATCAACCTGTCTGAACAAACCTTGATGTGATGAGGTTGAGGCAAGCATAATATTGATTATGTGTACAAAATAACCACTTTTGTGTACTATCGAATCACGTTTACGATCAAAATGTTATGGCTGTTTCCCGATCTGCTTTTGACCGCTAACCCGGAGTTAATGAGGCTTAAATGAGTCAGATATCTGAGCTAAAAAAGAGTGATACCAAAAGGGATGGTAAAAAGACCCAGGATGATATTGTCTACGCACATATCTTTGATGCGATTCTGGAACAGCGCCTCTCTCCCGGCACCAAGCTGAATGAGGAATCATTGGGTGAAATCTTTGGTGTCAGCCGCACCATTATTCGTCGGGCGCTATCCCGCCTGGGGTATGAGCAGGTGGTGGTTTTAAGGCCTAACCGTGGTGCCGTGGTGGCTTGTCCGACCATAGAAGAGGCCCGGCAGATCGTGTTTGCCCGCCGGGTGGTCGAGAAGGCGGTTATGGAGCTGGTGTGTGATAATGCCCAGAAGAAACAGCTGGAGCAGCTGAGACAGATGGTGCGGGATGAGCAGGCCTGCTTTGATCGTGGTGACCGGGGGGCGGGTATCCGGTTATCCGGTGAGTTTCATCTGCTGCTGGCTGAGATTGCGAATAATCCACCGCTGCTGAGTTTTCAACGCAGTCTGGTGTCGCTCTGTTCACTGATTATTGCCCAGTATGAAAGCGGGGCTAAGTCTCACTGTTCCTATGATGAGCACTTTGAGCTGATCGATGCCATTGCCGGGAAAGACAAACCCAGGGCGGTAAGCCTGATGATGCATCACCTCGATCATATTGAGGAGAAGCTGAGTCTGGATGATGAGATCGCTACCGATGATCTGAAGGCGATCTTCTCCCATGTCCGTAATCCGAGATGATTGCTGGTTTCTCACGCTTGTCGAGCTCTGCGGTTAAGTATTGTTAACGCTTTGCCAGATTTGGCAAAGTGTTAACCGCAGAATGTAAAAAAGGCTGATCTTTCACGATCAGCCTTTTTTATTACTCAACGGCAGTGTTTAGTGTCGGTTATATACCGGCTCTCCCATGGAGAAGGTATGTTTGATCATCCGGTCATCACCCAGCGTCATCATCACAAACAGACGTTCCTCAATTGTCTTTGTCTGTGCCATACGGTAGCTCAGCAGCGGTGTGGCCTGATAGTCCAGCACCACAAAGTCGGCTTCACTGCCGGGCTCCAGGCTACCGATCTGATGATCGAGATGCAGCGCCCGGGCGCCGCCCAGTGTGGCTAGGTAGAAGGACTTGTACGGATGTAGTCTGACGCCCTGCAACTGCATCACTTTATAAGCTTCATTGAGGGTTTGCAGGATCGAGAAGCTGGTGCCGGCACCGACATCGGTACCCAGTCCCACTTTGACTTTGTGCTGCTCTGCCTGGGGCAGGTTAAACAGCCCGCTGCCGAGGAACAGGTTGGAGGTGGGGCAGAATGCGATGGCTGAGCCGGTTTCACTGAGACGCGCACACTCCTCATCGCACAGATGCACACCATGGGCAAATACCGAGCGCTCACCCAGTAGCTGGTGGTGATCATACACATCAAGATAGCCGTTTTGTTGCGGGAACAGCTCTTTAACCCACTCGATCTCATTTCTGTTTTCCGACAGGTGGGTGTGCATATAGAGGCCGTCATACTCCTTGAGTAACTGGCCGGCCAGGTCCAGCTGCTCCGGTGAGCTGGTAGGGGCAAAACGGGGGGTGACCGCATAGTGCAGACGGCCTTTACCATGCCAGCGTTCGATCAGAGCTTTACTCTCTTCGTAGCTGCCGCGAGGGGTATCGGTGAGCGCTTCGGGGGCGTTGCGATCCATCATCACCTTACCGGCAATCATACGCAGGTTGCGCTGCTCCGCTTTGCTGAAGAGGGCGTCAACTGATTCCGGGTGCACAGTGCCAAATACCAGTGCAGTGGTGGTGCCGTTTCGAAGTAATTCGGTCAGGAAGATATCAGCGACCTCGTCAGCATGCTGACGGTCGGCAAACTGTTGTTCAGCCGGGAAGGTGTAGTTTTCCAGCCAGTCCAGTAACTGCTCGCCGTAGGAGGCGATCATGCCCGTTTGCGGGTAATGGATGTGGGTGTCGATAAACCCCGGGGTGATCAGTGCATTCGGGTAATGCTTGATTTCACAGCCCTGCGGTAGCTCTGGTAACAGGTCCGTGGCGTGTCCCAGTGCGCTGATTTTACCGTTCTCAACCAGCATCAGGCCATCTTCAAAATAGCGGATGCTGTCGGTTAAACCGATCTCAGCGGGGTCGCCCAGGCTGTCCAGCATAGCGGCACGGTAAGCGATTGCGGTGTTTTGTGTCATGCGGGTTCTCTGTTGTACATCATTTATCATTTGCTGGCCGCTTCAGATGGCCAGACGATCAACCACAGTGGTTGCTGACGTCGTGGTTGTCGCGTTACGTCCGCTGTTGAATCCAGCGTTGTAGTGGGCGATGATCTCTCCGGCCACCGATACAGCGATCTCGGCGGGCAGCTTGCCTTTGACCTCGGCAATACCCATTGGGCAGGTCATCCGATCGATCTGTTCGCTGTTGAAACCTTTTGCCTGCAGCCGGTGGATAAACTTGTTACGTTTGGTTTGCGAGCCGATTAGTCCAAAGTAGCTGAAGTCATTTCGCTTCAGTATCGCTTCAGTGAGTTCCTGATCCAACTGGTGGTTGTGGGTCATGACGATAAAGTAACTGCCAGCAGGTTGCTTCTCGACTTCATCCACCGGGAACTCGTTGACCACTTTCTCCACTCCTTCAGGGATGCTGGCTGGAAACTCATCCTCACGGGCATCAACCCAGCGGATTTTGCAGGGCAGGCTGGCCAGTATCGGTATCAGCGCCCGGCCAACATGACCGGCACCGAACAGGGTGATTTTGACTATATCAGTGTTCATCGGCTCAAACAGCAGTGTTGTGGCGCCGCCGCAGCACTGTCCCAGGCTGGCCCCCAGGGAGAAGCGTTCCAGCCTCGGTTGTGTCTGTTGTTCCTGCAGTAGCTTACGGGCGATTTTGATCGCCTTATACTCCAGATGTCCACCGCCGATGGTGTCAAACTGCTGTGCTTCGCTGACGATCATCTTGGCGCCGGCGTTGCGCGGGGTTGACCCGCGCTCCTCCACCACCGTGATGATAACCGCCGGAGTGGCATCGGCTTCAATCTGGCTTAGTGCTCTGATCCATGCTGTGTTCATGGCAAGGCTCCTGCGATTTTCGCTTCAGGTGGTTATCTCAGCCGCCGGGGCCGGGTTATGCTGCGTTTGTTGCTGCTGCATATCATGGACCGCCCAGAGCACCCGTTCGGGGGTTGCCGGTGCATCCAGTGCCGGGCTGCTGCGATAGTCCCCAATGCTGGCGATGGCGTCTTTAATGGCGCAGAATACCGAGATTCCCAGCATAAAGGGGGGTTCTCCCACCGCTTTAGAATGGAACACGGTGTCTTCGCGGTTTTTACGGTTTTCTACCAGTCGGACACGGAAATCGATCGGCATATCGGTGATCGCAGGAATTTTGTATCCGGCCGGGCCTGAGGTCATCAGACGTCCCTGATCGTTCCACACCAGTTCCTCTGTTGTCAGCCAGCCGGCACCCTGCACGAATGCCCCTTCAACCTGACCAATATCGATGGCCGGGTTCAGCGATGCACCTACATCATGAAGAATATCAACCCGCAGAATTTTGTATTCACCGGTGAGGGTATCGATCACCACTTCGCTGCAGGCCGCGCCATAGGCAAAGTAGTAGAAAGGACGGCCACTGGCTTTTTCCCGGTCATAGAATATCTTAGGTGTGCGATAGAAACCGGTGCTGGAGAGCGAGATCTGATTGAAATAGGCCAGCTGAATAAAGTCAGCGAAGGGCATCAGTTGATCCCGGATCCGCACGTGATTATTACGAAACTCAACATCCTCTTCGGTCACGTTAAAGTGACGGGCGGCAAACTCTACCAGACGCTGTTTGATGGTACGGGCTGCGTTCTGCGCTGCTTTACCGTTCAGGTCAGCGCCGGATGAGGCGGCTGTCGGTGAGGTGTTGGGCACTTTCTCAGTATTGGTGGCGGTGATCTGAATGTTGTTAAAGTCCACCTGGAACTCTTCTGCGACGATCTGCGCAACCTTGGTGTTCAGCCCCTGTCCCATCTCGGTACCCCCGTGATTAAGGTGGATGCTGCCATCGGTGTAGATATGGATCAGGGCGCCGGCCTGGTTGAGGAAGGTGGCCGTGAAGGAGATGCCAAATTTGACCGGTGTCAGCGCCAGCCCCTTTTTCAGGAATGGACTGCTGGCATTGTATGCCTTAATCTCCCGGCGCCGCTGGTGGTAATCGCTGCTCTGCTCAAGATCGGCCAGCATTTCGGGCAGCACATTATCCTCCACTTTCTGGTAGTAGTGGGTGGTGTCGCGACCCTCATCACCGTAGAGGTTAAGCTTGCGCACCTCCAGAGGGTCTTTTCCCAGTGTGCGGGCGATCTCATCGAGAATGATTTCCGGCATGATCAGCCCCTGTGGGCCACCAAAGCCGCGATAGGCGGTATTCGATGCGGTGTTGGTTTTGCAGCGATAACCGGTGATAGTGGCATCACCCAGGTAATAACTGTTATCGCTGTGGAACATCGCCCGGTCGACAATTGAGTCGGACAGGTCGGGGGAGTTACCGCAGTTGCCCGCCAGCTTCATTTCGCAGCCGGTGATCATACCGTTATCGTCAAAGCCAACGTCATACTGGTTGAAGAAGGGATGACGCTTACCGGTCATCATCATATCTTCCATACGGGGCAGACGCATCTTGGCGGGGCGACCGGTGAGTCTGGCTACCACGGCGGCGATGCAGGCAGGTCCCGCCGCCTGAGTCTCTTTACCACCAAAGCCGCCGCCCATGCGACGCATATCGATCTGCACCTTGTTAAAGGGGATGTCGAGTACCTCAGCCACCAGTTTCTGAACCTCTGTGGGGTTCTGGGTGGAGGAGTAGACGATCATGCCGCCATCTTCGGTGGGCACAACTGAGGATATCTGGGTTTCCAGATAGAAATGCTCCTGACCTCCAATATGCACGCTGCCGGAGATACGGTGTTTTGCAGAGGCCAGCGCAGCGGCAGAATCACCCCGTTGATGGGTGTGCGGATCGCTGACAAAGTGGTTGTTTCGCAGAGCCTGTTCAACCGACAGCACCGGTTCCAGCTCTTCATACTCGACAATGGCGGCCATCGCTGCTTTGCGGGCGGTTTCGTGGTCATTGGCGGCCACCGCCAGTAACGGCTGACCATAATACTCCACCAGATCTTCAACCAGCAGCGGGTCTCCGGGTTTCAGTGCGCCGATATCTTTTATACCGGGGATATCCTCAGCGGTGATCGCAATGGCAACCCCAGGAAATTCATAGCAGGGGCTGGTGTCGATGCGGGTGATCCGGGCGTGGGCCTTTTCAGACATCCGCGCATAGATATGTAACTGATTGGGAAACTCAAGCCGGTCATCGATATAGATCGCTTCACCGCTGACCTGCTTTGCCGCGCTTTCATGTTTAACGCTGCGGCCAACGCCGGTATTCAGATCCTGTTTCGTCAGTTCCAGCATCTCTTCATAGCTGGCTTTTTTCTTATGATCAGACATATGCAGTTACCCGTGTTTCAACTTCTGGGGATTCGATCTCAACAAAGTAGCGGGTCAGCATGTTGCCAGCGACCTGCATGCGATACTCCTTTGAGGCGCGGAAATCTGAGATCGGACTGAAATCCTGTTGCAGCGCCTGTTTGGCCTGTTCGATCGTTGCCATCGTCCAGGGAGCGCCTGCCAACGCCTGTTCGCAGAGGCTGGCACGCTTCGGAATTGCGGCCATACCACCAAATGCGATGCGGGCCGATTCAATGATGCCGTTGCTGATTTTCAGGTTAAAGCAACCCAGCACAGCAGATATATCATCGTCGATGCGTTTGGAGATCTTATAGCTGCGGAACGTGCCATTGTCCGCCGCCCGGGGGACGATCACTTTTTCGATAAACTCACCCGGTTGCTGGTCGGTGACCTTATAGTCGATGAAGTAGTCCTGCAGATCGATGGTGCGAACTGAGTTACCCTTTCTCAGTACCAGTTTTGCGTCCAGCGCGATCAGCGCCGGAGGGGAATCACCAATCGGCGATGCGTTACCGATATTGCCCCCCAGGGTACCCTGATTGCGGATCTGCAGCGAAGCAAAGCGGTGCAGCAGGGCGCCAAAGTCGGGGTAATCGTTATTCAGGGCGTGGTAGCAGTTGCTCAGGGAGGCGCTGGCACCCAGCTCGATCTGTTCATCGGTAACACTGATCTGTTTCAGCCCGGCGATATCACCAATATAGATCAGCGTCTCTATTGCCCGGTGAAACTGGGTGACTTCGAGAGCCAGATCGGTGCCGCCAGCCAGCAGCCGGGCATCGGGATACTGCTCTAACAGGTTTGATAGTTCTGCCACCGTGGTCGGGTTAAAGGATCGTTTAGTGCCGTCACTCAGTTCGGCTTGTTGCGTGGGTTGTATCTCCCGCAGTCTGGCAACTGTGGCATTCTGTTCCGTGCTGAAACTGTCAGGTGTGGCATCCACATACATCTTTTCAGCGGCCTCTACGATCGGGCGATAACCGGTGCAGCGACACAGGTTGCCCGCCAGTGCTTCATTGATCACCTCTTTGTCAGGATGGGTGATATTCTTGCCCAGTGCGAACATCGACATAACGATGCCCGGAGTACAGAAACCACACTGACTGCCGTGGCAGTCGACCATCGCCTGTTGGGCCGGATGCAGCGCAGATCCCTGTTTGAGGTCCTCAACGGTTATCAGTTGCTTACCGTTCAGGGCGGAGACAAAGGTCAGACAGGAATTGAGGCTTTTATAGCGGATACGGTCGCCATCCAGCTCCCCCACTACCACGGTGCAGGCGCCACAGTCGCCTGATGCACAACCCTCTTTAGTGCCCGTCCTGCCGGATTCGGAACGCAGGTAATTGAGTACCGTCATATTGGGGTCTAGCTGCTGCTCGACCCGCAGTTCCCTGTTGAGTAAGAACCTGATCAAGGTGGACCTCCTGTTTTTAGGTTTTATCTTTATGGAGTTTAGTTCGGATTTTAGCCATTAAATTAAAACCTGACTTTTAAGTCAACTTATTTGCAGCTCACTGATCTGCAATCCAGCGGTTTTGCCTATGGTATTTACCTGCTGGTTTGAATAAATGCGGGAGATTGTTCTGTGGTGGGTGTGAAATATAGCTGGAATATCTGTAATAAATAAAAAGAGTATTTTGTATACCTTTATTGTATTGTTATTGTATACAAAATATGGGTGTGTTTTTGTAGTAAACGCATTGAAAACCGTTTGCGAACTGCCTGTCGCTGTCATCGGGAAAACTCAGGAAGACGGCAAGGCCGTGGTGGCAGCGGTTGCAGAGCGTTGCACTACTGTTTGAGCCCGGCCGTTGGTTTGGCAGAGCTTTCAGAAGAGGGTAAAGCCGTAGGGCTGTTTTCATAATGTGGATACAAGAGTTAATGTATTTTGTGGACAATGTTATTTGTCTGGATTACTTTTATAACTCGTTGGACAAACAGTCTGGCTGATCGCTTGTGAAAACCCTGTTGCCTAATAGGTTGCAGGGGACCAATAACAATAAATAGGTATGTCACAATGGCAAATCAGAGTTCCAAAATTCATCTGATCTTCGGTTTGGAAGATAAGCCGGGGGTTGCCGTATCAACCTTTGCGGCTTTGCAGCATGTACTGGCAAGTTTTATCGGCATAATCACCCCGACACTGATTGTTGGCGGTGTGTTGGGGCTGGGCAGTGAGGTGCCCTATCTGGTCAGCATGGCGTTGATAGTTTCCGGTATAGGAACCTTTATTCAGGCGCGTCGAATTGGCCCGGTGGGATCGGGGCTTCTTTGTGTGCAGGGCACCAGCTTCGCTTTTCTCAGCTCTATCCTGGCGGCGGGCTTTATTGTCAAAGGCAAGGGCGGTGGCCCGGAGGAGATCCTTTCAACCATTTTCGGCGTCTGTTTTTTTGGCGCGTTTGTGGAGATATTTCTGAGCCGCTTTATCGATAAGCTGAAACGGATTATTACCCCGGTGGTTACCGGCACTATAATCACGCTGATCGGCCTGTCACTGATTAAGGTGTCGATGACCGATATTGCCGGAGGCTTCGGGGCCAAAGATCTGGGTGCCCCGGTGAATCTTGCGCTGGCAGGCGTTGTGCTGATTACTATCGTTATCTTTAATCGTTTTCAGGTGCAGATGTTACGTCTGAGCGCGGTGATAATTGGCCTGACATTTGGCTTTCTTGTCGCCTGGTCGATGGGTAAGGTTGATTTCAGCGGTTTGAATGAGGTGGCGCTGATCGCGATTCCTGTGCCGTTTAAGTATGGTTTCAGTTTCGATTTTGCGGCGTTTCTGCCCATCGCTATTATCTACCTGATTACCGCGCTGGAAACCACCGGTGACCTCACGGCGAACAGTATGGTGTCAAACCAGCCGGTGTCCGGGCCGGTGTATGTTAAGCGAATCAAAGCCGGTGTACTGGCCGATGGCTGCAATTCGGCGATCGCTTCATCGCTGAACAGTTTGCCGATGACCACGTTCAGCCAGAATAACGGGGTGATTCAGCTGACCGGTGTCGCCAGTCGCCATGTGGCGCTGTTTATTGCTGGTATTCTGGTGTTACTGGGATTGTTTCCGGTGATCGGCGGGGTATTGCAGCAGATGCCAAAACCGGTACTCGGTGGTGCCACTCTGATTATGTTTGGTACCGTAGCGATGGCAGGGGTTAAGATTATCTCCCAGGCGGGTCTGAACCGCCGTAATATGCTGATCACCGCGATCTCTATCGGTCTGGGACTGGGGGTGGCATCTGTACCAGAAGTATTGTCCGCGATGCCGGCGACACTGAAAAATATTATCGGTTCGCCGCTGACCATTGGTGCACTGGCAGCCATTATCCTGAACTTCATCCTGCCAACCAATATGGATGGCGAAGAGGTTGAAGAGACAGAGGTCGAGGGTGCTGAAGACAATGCTTGCAGAGAATCTGCATCAGAGACGGCTGTAGACACTATGACCCCTCAGGGACAAAAGCCCTCGCTGTGTTCCAGTGTTAATAGTTAGTGTTGCCCGTCATATTTAATAAATGAGTTTACTAACGGAGTGAAGACGTTGAACAGTTCCCGGCGTATCTGGATTAAGAACCCTCTGGCAACACTGGATAGTGAGTGTGCTGGCGGGGTGGTGATAGAGGGACAGACGATTGTTGCAGTGCTGGCCAGTGGCACATCACCGGTTCAGCCTGTGGATGAGGTGTTTGACGCCCGCGAACATGTCCTGTTGCCGGGACTGATTAACAGTCATCACCACTTTTATCAGACCCTCACCCGGGCATTTCCCCAGGCGCTGAATAAATCCCTGTTCAGCTGGCTGAAAAGCCTCTATCCCGTATGGGCTAAGCTGGGAGAGGAGATGATTGAAGTGTCGACTCAGGTGGCGCTGGCCGAGTTGCTGCTGTCCGGATGTACTACCGCCAGTGATCATCACTACCTGTTTCCTCAGGGGCTGGAAAACGCTATCGATATTCAGATGGCGCAGGCTGAAAAACTGGGTGTCAGGGTGCATCTGACCCGTGGCTCGATGAGCCTGGGCGAAGAGGATGGAGGCTTGCCGCCCCAGTCAACAGTGCAGAGTGAAGAGGCTATTCTGGATGATTGCGAACGTCTGATAAGCCAGTATCATCAGTCCGAAGCGGGGGCGATGAGCCGGGTTGCACTGGCGCCCTGTTCACCGTTTTCGGTTAGCGAAAGTCTGATGCGGGCCAGCGCTGAGCTGGCACAAAAATATGATGTGCGACTGCATACCCATCTGGCTGAAACCCATGATGAAACGGCGTTCTGTATCAAGATGTTTGGTCTGCGGCCACTGGACTATCTGGAGAAGGTTGGCTGGCTGACTGACCGGGTATGGCTGGCTCACGGCATCCATTTTAATGACAATGAAGTGCGTCGTCTGGGGGCTGCGGGAACCGGTATCTGCCACTGCCCATCCTCCAATATGCTGTTGGCGTCAGGCTTGTGTCCGACACTGGATCTTGAAGCGGCGGGTAGCCCAGTGGGGCTGGGGGTGGATGGTTCGGCTTCCAACGATGGCTCGAACATGATTCAGGAGGTGCGTCAGGCATTCCTGCTGGGTCGCCTCAAGTACGATGCATCTGAGATTACCCATCAGAAAGTACTGTCCTGGGCGACTGAAGGCTCTGCCCGCTGTCTGGGCCGGGATGATCTGGGATCACTTAAAGTGGGGCAGCAGGCCGATATCGCCCTGTTCAAACTGGATGAGCTACGCTTTGCCGGTGCTGGCGATCCATTGGCGGCGCTGGTGCTCTGCGGTGCCCATCAGGCCGACCGGGTGATGGTGGCTGGCCGGTGGCGTGTGATTGACGGTGCCATCGTCGATTACGATATCGCGCAATTAATCCAGCGACAGAAAGCACTGGCAAGAAAACTGGCCGCCAACTGATCAGCCACGCGGTCTGATACTGTCCGCTGCATCCCCGTAGCGGACATAACCCTTACTACCCTGTGTAATTTTACCCCGTCATGCTGGCCACAACTGGCCGGCAGGGCAACGCTCGTTTTAAAAAACGCGTTTGCAAAAAAGTGTGTCTGAAAACTGAAAATATAACAATAAGGAAACCTAAGATGAAAATAGCACCAATGTCTGTCAGTGTAGTTGCCGGAGCGATGCTCTCAACACTCTCTATGTCGGCCTCTGCCGAGATGCTGTGGAGCTCGTTCAGTCTCACTTATCTGAACGGTAGCGATTATGAGGTGGGCGATCCGGACCGTCAGGTGGTGACGGTTGAACATGCCAGCGGTCATAGTTGGGGCGATAACTTCTTCTTCCTCGACCGGCTGGAATCGGATAATGGTAACAGCGAAAACTATATGGAGCTGTCACCCCGGCTGAGCTTGTCCAGTCTGACCGGTAATGATCTCTCGTTTGGCCCAGTGAAAGATGTGCTGCTGGCAGGCACCTGGGAGAGCGGGGAGGGCTTTGATAACTTTCTTGCCGGAGTGGGCGTCAGTCTGGATGTGCCGGGATTTCAGTACTTTAATGCCAACCTGTATCGTGCCAATAACGATAAGTCATCCAATGATACTCAATTGACCCTCACCTGGGGACTACCATTTTCGCTGAGCGATGCGGAGTTTCTTTATGATGGTTTTATCGACTGGACCACGTCTGAGTCGGATAAAGCCTCGGAGATGAACTTCACTTCGCAGCTGAAATGGAATGCCGGCAAGCTGATCGGTACCAAAGCCCCGGTGTATGTTGGTGTGGAGTATGCCTACTGGAACAATAAGTTTGGTATCGATGGCGTTGACGAGCGTAATCCGGCACTGCTGTTGAAGTGGCATTTCTGATTGGTCCCACTTAAAACATCGCGCAGTTTTGCGTGTAATCCCGGCGCTTAGCCATCACGTTGTATAACAATCTGCTGATGCCTCCCCCTTCGGCATCCGGCAGATTGTTATCGATGGCATAGCGCCCTCTCATACTTCGCTTATGGTTTTTATCTGAGTACTTTTGAGAATCTCCCGATGGTGTCCAGTGATGTTTTGTCGTGGCCAGGCCTTTTGTGGCGAACCCCGTTCCTGCAAGGTGTATTAACCAGTTTCAGCCAGATTATGTTGCAGCATAACCGCTGGACCGGTTTGCTGTTTATCCTCGCCGTGGCGATTCAGGCACCGATCATGGCGGTTGCGGCCGTTCTAGGCTGCGTGGTTGAACAGCTCTGTACCCTGACGCTGCTCATTCAGTCGAATCGTCAGCATAATCAGTTGGGGCAGGGACTGTATGGCTTTAATGGTGCGCTGGTGGGGCTGGCGGTGAGTTGTTTATGGCCGTTAAGCGGGCCGCTGGTGTTAATGCTGACGGTCGCCGTTACGTTGCTTGCCACGATCATCGGGCGCGGTTTACAACGACTGGACTGCGCTACCTATACCTCGCCGTTTATTTTGTCGGTCTGGCTGTTGTGGCTGCTTTTCACTCCCCAGCCGATGGTCCAGTCCGGCTTACCTGATATCGTTGACCCGGGAGTGCCAGGCATCGTGACTGGGCTGCTCAGCGGTGTTATGTCGGCTGTTGGGCAGGTGCTGTTTCTCAATAGTAGTGTCAGTGGGGCGCTGCTGTTAGCGGGTCTGTTTATCGCCTCGAGAGCGGCTACCCTGGCTGTGGTAGGCGCGGTGACTCTGAGTCTGGTGATTTCGTTGTTGCTGGAGTTCCCGATGGTTCAATCCCAGTCGGGTGTATACAGCTATAACGCTGTGCTGGTGATTCTGGCGTTGCACCAACGCAGTCATCTCCGGCCACTGGCTTTCGTCTGCGGTGTACTACTGGCGGTGTTGCTGAGTCGTTTGCTGCAATTCTTTGATGTTATGCCCCTGACCGCACCCTTTGTGCTGAGTGTCTGGACGGTATTCTGCCTTTTTCCGAAGCCTGATCGCGCAAGAGTATTCGAGGAGGTATCCTGAAAACAGGGTAATGGCGACGGAATACCATCGTTAAAATATACCGTTATGCTCAAATTCCGATACAGAAATGGCGGTCCGGTTGTTATGATGGCAGGCGTTATCGACAGAGTATGAAATGATGGAAAAAACATATCTCGATGCCCAGACGCTGCTGGAAGACTCATTCCGCTTAGGGGCAAAAATTATTAATGATGGTTTCAGACCCACCTATATTATTGCTATCTGGCGGGGAGGCACCCCCATTGGGGTGGCGGTACAGGAGTTTCTCGCCTACTACGGTATTCAGAGTGACCATATTGCCATTCGAACCTCCTCATACAGTGACGGTATCGATGGCCGGTCTAAAGCGGTGAAGATCCATGGTATGGATTATCTGATCAAGAATATCCAGGCCACAGACAGCCTGCTGATTGTTGACGATGTTTACGATACCGGGCTGACAATTCAGGCGGTGATCAAAGAGCTGAAACTGAAATGCCGCCTCAACACACCGGAAGATATCCGCATCGCAGTACCCTATTTTAAGCCGGCACGGAATAAAACCGGGGTTGACCCTGAATATTATCTCCATGAAACCGAAGCCTGGCTGAAATATCCCCACTCACTTGAAGGGCTGACCGTGGATGAGATTAAGACCCACCGGCCGGAGTTGTTTGACATCATTGGTGATCTGATTCCCCGGGTGGGCTAAAGGCAAAACAGGAGGCCGTTCCCGATTGGGAGGGGGAGTATTGTGGAAAAACAGTATATTAATGAACAGGAACTGATCTGTGACTCGTTTCGCTTGGGCGCTCAGATCTTTGAAAGCGGTTATCGCCCCGATTTCATCGTTGGCATCTGGCGGGGTGGCAGTACCGTCGGTATCTATGTGCAGGAGTGCCTGCAATACCTGGGGGTGAAAACCGACCATATCTCTATTCGCACCTCCTATCGCGGGTTGCCCGGTTATCAGTCGATGATCGAAGGGGAGGGGAATATTAAAGCCCATGGTTTGCGCTATCTGCTGGAAAACCTGAATCGTGATGACAAGTTGCTGATTGTTGATGATGTTTACGGCTCGGGCAAAAGCATTGATGCGGTCATCACCCAGCTGTCTCAGCGGGCTAAGCGTAATATGCCGGTGGATGTGAAAGTCGCTGTACCCTGGTTCAAACCGGCCAATAACCGGACACAACGGGTGCCTGATTTCTATATCCACACCTCCGATAAGTGGCTGGTGCTGCCCTATGAGATGGTTGGGTTAACGGAAGCGGAGATCTTTGCCAATAAGCCCGGTATGCAGGCCATTATGGAGACAGTAAAGATCTGACCGTGCTGTAACGGAGATGATCTGTAAAGAGTTTCACTTAAATGTTGAAATTCCTTTATCATATGCGCCCGTAAAAACAGGCATACCGAGGATTTATCATGAAGTTTTCAGCATTAGATCTGGCTCCTGAGATTCAGCAGGCCCTGGATGCCTGTGGTTATAGTCAGATGACTCCCGTTCAGGAGCAGGCGATTGTCCCCGCTCGCCGGGGTAAAAACGTCTTAGCGAACGCCCAGACCGGCACCGGAAAGACCGCTGCATTTGCGCTACCTATCCTGCAACAGATGCATGATCACCCTAAACCCACCGAGTCAGGTTGCCCACGCACACTGATTCTGACCCCAACCCGGGAACTGGCTGAACAGCTGGCGGATACGATTAAGCGTTATGCTCAGTTTCTGCCGCTGAAAATTCTTGCCTTATATGGCGGCGTTAACATGGATAGTCAGCAGAAAAAGCTGAAAGCGGGCGTTGATATTGTGATCTCCACACCGGGGCGTCTGCTTGAGCATGTGGTGCAGTGTAACGTCAGTCTGGCGAAAGCGGAGTTTGTGGTACTGGACGAGGCCGACCGGATGCTGGATATGGGCTTTATTGCTGATGTCACTACTCTGCTGCAACAGACCGCGAAAAAACGCCAGACTCTGATGTTTTCGGCGACGATCTCTCCCCGGGTGAATGAGGTTGCCAGGCAACTGATGACCCCCTACGAAACGGTTCGGGTGGCAAAACTGAATGCCACCGCAGATACCGTGGAACATGTTGTCTATCCGGTGGAAGAGAAACGCAAGGCGGATCTGTTTGCTGAGCTAATTAATAAGCACCAGTGGTTTCAGGTGCTGGTGTTTACCAGCACCAAAGCTCAGGCTGATTCGCTGATGGTGGATCTTAAGATTGATGGTATCTCTGCGGCGATCTGTCATGGTGACAAGTCGCAGGGGTCCCGTCGTCGTGCGATTGCTGACTTTAAAGAGGGCAAGATTCAGGTACTGGTGGCGACAGAGGTGGCGGCCCGTGGTCTGGATATTCAGGGGCTGGAGCTGGTGGTTAACTTCAATCTTCCCTATCTGGCGGAAGATTATGTACACCGGATCGGTCGCACTGGTCGGGCCGGTGCTCAGGGCAAAGCGATCTCTTTTGTCAGTCGCGAAGAGGAGCGCGCCCTGGATGATATCGAACGTCTGATCGGCAGCCGTATCCAGCGTATCTATATGCCGGGCTACGAAGTGGGCAGTCGCGATGGCCTGCGAAAAAAGCTGGGTAAAAAGATCCACCGACCGCGCACCAATAAAGCCGGGCGGACCAAGATTATCCGCAGTAAAAGTGGCACAGCAAAGCCCGCAGCGAAGAACCGTAAGAAGTAAGAGCTATCCGCCGTTGTTAGTGACTCGAACGCCACAAAGAGCGTGACTTGCTCGTGGCTCGCAAAGGCCTTCTATATTGTTTTGATAGTAAGAGTTTTAGTTAATAGCTTTGTAAGCAAGTTGTTGCATGGGGTTGGTGAAGGGCATGAGCAACGAGTCACCGCTGTAATCGCTTCAGGGGCGATTAAGTATTGCATGGGTAGTGTCGGTGGAGTTGCGTACTCTGTACTTTACAGAATACGCCAGTCATGGAGGCAGACACTGATGTTATATAACACTGACATAAAGCATTGGTATAATGCTGTCTCTACTTCACAATTCACTCTCTCGGCGTCCACTCTATAAAAGGATTTATATATGTTAAGGGCTTCTCCTCTTTCTCTGTCACTGCTGCGGACTTTTGTTGCGCTACTGTTACTGCTGAACCTGGCTGGGTGTGGTGATGATTCAGCCCCCTCCGCGGCACAGACGGCAGAGAGTAGCGCTGCTGCCAGTTCTGAACCTGTCAAACCTGTTGTAGCCGATGCAGCAGTGGATGAAAACACCGAAAATACAGCGGATAGTGTTGTCAGTAGTGACAATGCTCCTCCTCCTTCTTCTTCTGCGCCTGACGCCTCTGAAGCTGCAGACTCGACGTTCAGTCTGAACTGGACTGATCTTAAACAGGGCCAGCCGGTGGTTCGGGATGACACCGCCAATACCGTATCTATCCATGCACAGGTCAACGGTGCCAGTGGGCTAAAAAGCACCGAGATTGAACAGCGGATCAGTGTGTCGGATAGTACTGCCGTGGTGGCAGTCGTTATGCCGGAAAATGTAACAGGTGAGGCCGGAAAAGCGGTGTTACCCGAGCTGGTGATCAGCAATATAACCCGCGGTGAGAGCTGTGGTCAGAAGGTTACCGTAAGCTGGAACAGTGGTGAGTCTGGTGCTGATTCCCTGAAGCAGCAGGTCTTTATTGTGCCCGGTTCCGAGGGAGGTGACAGCGGTTCACTGGAGCTGCTTTCCGGAGGCATTGTCGAGGATGCCGGTGGTGTGCTTGAACTGGTATTTAACCGCAATCTTGATGAAGACCAGGCTTTTAAACATCTGATCTCCAGTCAGTACCGTTTTACCCGTTATCAGGTGAGGGGGAACAGGCTGCGCCTGGGGCTGAACAACACCAATGCTGAACGTGTGCAGCTGACGGTGCATAAAGAGCTGCAGGATCGCTGCGGTGTGGGCCTTGCTGCCAGTCAGGATAAAACCTTTAATATTGCGCCGATGAAGCCTGCGGTACGGTTTACCGGTCAGGGGATGATTCTGCCGGATGGCGCACGGATTGAATTGCCGTTTCAGGCGGTTAGCGCAAAATCAGTGACCGTGACTGCGTTTGAGGTTTTTGCTGACAATGTCGGTCAGTTCCTGCAGGAAAACCGTCTGGACGGTGATCGGTCTCTGGAGAAAGTTGGCCGCTTTATCTGGCAAAAGTCGATCCCTCTGGATGATGGTGCTTTGCGCAGCTGGCAGGACTATCGCCTGGATATCAGCGAGTTGATGAACAAGAAGACCGGTAGTCTGATCCGCCTTACTCTGTCGCTGGACCGGGGTGACTCACTGCTGCCCTGCAGCGATGCAGAGAATGCTGTACCGATGCCGGAACGCAAACTGCCCGCCAGTGCCGACCAGTTGCAGCATGAGGATGGTGAGAGTTCATGGAACTACTTTAGCCAGACCTCCTCCCGTGCGAATAGCCTGAGCGCCTGCGATGACAGTTACTATAAATATTCTGCCGATACCCGTGCAGCGAAAAACCTGTTGCGCTCCAATATCGGTATCGTCGTGAAACAGGCGCCGGATGCGGATATCGCCCATGTCATTATCACCAATCTGAAAACCTCAGAACCTATCGCCAACACTGAGATTGAGATTTTTAACTTTCAGGGCCAGTCGGTGGGTCAGGGTAAGACGGATAAACGTGGTTTTGTCGATGTTAAACTCAGCGGTAAAGCGTTTTATCTTCAGGCTGCAGCCGGTGATCAGGTTGGCTATCTTAAGCTGAATGAGGTCAGTGCCCTGACCACCAGTCAGTTTGATATCGGCGGCACCCATCTGCAAAGCAATATCGATGGTTTTATCTATGGCGAACGGGATATCTGGCGACCCGGCGATAATATCTATCTGACCTTTATCCTGCAGGATAAGCTCAATGAACTGCCTGCCGAACATCCGGTGGTTGTGGAACTGTTTAACCCTTCCGGACAACTGATTGAGTCGATCTATAGTAATCATCCGGTGGGTAATCTGTACACCTTCACGCTGACAACGCCGATGAATGCGCCGACCGGTAACTGGGAAGCGGTGGTCCGGGTCGGCGGACAGGATTTCCATCATCCGCTACGGATCGAAACCGTGGTGCCAAACCGACTCAAAGTCGAGCTGGATCTGGCCGAGGATCTGCGTTTGCAAAACGCCGTAGAGCAAAAGGTTTGGTTGCACTCGCAATGGCTGCATGGTGCCCCTGCCAGTGGCTTGAAAGCGGATGTATCGGTCACCCTGGTGCCGGTGAAAACCCGGTTTGCCGGTAAGTTCCCCGATTATACCTTTGATGATCCGGCCCGGGATTACCGTGCCAGCAAAATCAATCTGTTTGAAGGGACACTCAATGAACAGGGCGATACCGAATTTGATCTGCTGATTGAAAGTAAAACCCCACCCCCCGGCATGCTTAAAGCACGCTTCACTAACCGGGTGTTTGAAGAGAGTGGCCAGTTCAGCAGTAACAGCTTCTCCCGCCCCTTTGATTACTATGACCGCTATCTGGGGCTGAAACTGCCAAAAGGGGATGCTGCCCGGGGGATGCTGCTGACCGATGAGGATCATAAAACCCGTCTGGTGGTGCTGGATAAAGCTGGTCAGCCGGTGAGCAATACCAATCTGGAGATCAGTGTTTATAAGCTTGAGTGGAAGTGGTGGTATGAGAAGAGTACTGAATCTCTGGCGCGTTACACCGACGCTCAGCACAGCAGAGTGATTGCCAGTGGTGAAGCGGTCACCGATGAGAATGGTATGGCGGAATGGCCGTTGCGGGTCAATTATCCCGAATGGGGGCGCTATCTGGTGCGTGCCTGTATCGCCGGAGAAGAGACTCATTGCAGCGGTAAAGTGGTCTATATCGACTGGCCCGGCTGGGCGGGACGCCAGCAGGAGTCCCAGGGCGATAATGTAGACCGTCTGACACTGTTCAGCGATAAGGGGACCTATCAGGTAGGGGAAACCGCAACAGTGACGCTGCCGGAACTGAAAGAGGGCCGGGCGCTGGTGACCGTTGAGTCCGCTACCCGGGTGTTGCAACAGTTCTGGGTTGAGCAGGATGCACAGAAAAAAAGGCTGAAACAGCAGATTGAGATCGCGATCACCCCTGAGATGGCCCCGAATATCTATCTTAGCGTAACCTATCTGCAGCCCCACGCCAGCCGTGAAAATGACCGGCCGATGCGCTTGATGGGGATTATCCCGCTGCAGGTTGAAGATCCGCAGAAACATCTCCATCCGCAGATTTCGACGGTGGAGCAGGTTAACTCCCGCGCCAGTTTCGATATTCAGGTCTCTGAATCTGAGGGTCGTCCAATGGCTTATACGCTGGCGCTGGTGGATGAAGGGCTGCTGGGGCTGACCAACTACAGCGCCCCAGATCCGTTTAAGTACTTTTATCAACGCCAGGCATTGCAGGTGAAAACCTGGGATCTCTATAAAGATGTTGTCGGCGCTTACAGTGGTGAGCTGCATGGCCTGTTACCGGTTGGTGGTAGTGATGCCCAATCCGATGATGAAAAAAGTAAGAAGAACCGCCGCTTTCCTCCGTTGGTGCAGTTTATCGGTAGCTTCAAATTAGCTGCCGGTGAACAGCGTAGTCACCATGTAACCCTGCCGATGTATCTGGGGGCGGTGCGGGTGATGCTGGTGGCCGAAGATGGCTCTGCGTACGGTAAAGCTGAACAGGAAGTGGTCGTACGGGATGATATCTCGGTCTTTCCAACCCTGCCAAGGGTGATGCGAACGGGCGAACAGGCTCAGGTACCGGTGGAGCTGTTTAACAATACCGCGGAACCGACCCCTGTGCAGATCAGTTTGCAGGGGGATGACACCCGGGTGCAGATTGAGCAAACAACGCAGCAACTGACACTGCCGCCATACTCTTCGGCGATTGCCCGTTTTGCTATTCAGACCGGAAATATAACCGGCAAAGCGGAATTTACAATCGCACTGGAGTCCGCACACGCTCACAGTAGCCAAACCGTTTATCTGGATATCAATGCCCCGAATGAGCAGACAACCCGCACCCGCTCCTATCTTGTGAAGGCCGGGAGCTCTGAGGAGATCACTCTGGAGCCCTTCGGTATTACTGGCAGCAATCAGGCCTCGCTGGGACTGAGTCTGTTTAAACCCGTCAGCCTGAAATCGCGCATGGATTACCTGGTGCGTTATCCACACGGCTGTATTGAGCAGACTACCTCGTCAGTGTTCCCACAGCTCTATCTGGATCAGTTGAGCAGGCTGGATGAGAAACAACAGTCAGAGATTGAAAAGAATATCTCGGCGGGGATTAACCGGTTGCAGACGTTCCAGACCCTGGATGGTGGTTTCGCTTACTGGCCGGGGCAGGGGCAAAGTAATGCCTGGGGCACTAACTATGCCGGGCATTTCCTGTTGCTGGCGCAACAGGCGGGCTATGAGGTGCCGCAGAGTCTGATGCAGCAGTGGCTCGCCTATCAGTATCAGCAGTCTAACTTTGCCGTCGACAGCTCTGATGTGGAAAAGATTAAAGCCCAGGCATACCGGCTGTTTACCCTGAGTCTGTATGGTAAGCCTAACTGGTCTGCTATGTATCGACTTAAAGCGTTGCAGGTGGATGACAGCGCCAGTGTGGCATTGCTGTCACTGGCCTACCTGTATGCGGGTCAGGATGATGTTGCCCGGTCGCTGATCTCAGATGGCCTGACAGCGGTTGATCAGTACGATACCAACTCTGCCAGTTTTGGCTCGGTATTGCGGGATAACGCTCTGTTTCTGATGCTCTATGCCAAACTGGCTGACCCGGTAAGTGCCACTGAACTGGCCGATAAGATTGCCGGGCAGTTAGCGGAGGATCGCTGGCACAGCACTCAGTCCACAGCCTTTGCGCTGGTCGCGTTAGCCCGTTATCAACAGGCTCAGCAGTCCATTGGTGGTTCAGATCATGGCAGCTCACAGGTGGTTGTCGCGCAACAGGGCAGTGAGCAGACTCTGGAAGTGACTCCGCAGGTGAGTGAGGTGGAACTGTCAGGTGGTGGTACTGCAACAGCGGTGAACGTCAGTAATGCCGGGGGGCAACCGGTGTGGTTAACTCTGACGCAGAGCGGTGTTGCCGGGCCGGGATCAGAACTGGAGTATTCGCAGGGGCTGAAACTTGAGGTGGTCTACGAAAATGGTGAGGGTGACGAGGTTGATATTGATCGCTTAGCCCAGGGCACAAATCTCACGGCGCAGCTACGGCTGAGTAATACCACCCGGCATGAGATCAGTAATATTGCCCTTAATTTTCGCGCGGCCAGTGGCTGGCAGATCGATAATGAGCGGGAGGCCTGCTCAGAGGCAGCCTGTCAGTTTGATTATGTGGATATTCGTGATGATCGGGTGAGTGCCTATATGGGGCTTAAAGCGGGCGAACAGAAAATGCTTTCCGTGCAGTTGAATGCCTCGTTTATCGGTCGATTCTATCTGCCGGCGATTTCTGCCTATGCGATGTATAACGATAACCTTAAAGCCCAGGTGAAAGGTCAGAGTGTTGCGGTTATCGCGGCTGATCAATAGACGCTGGCTCATCGTCGTTGCGACACTGGTAGCGGTTTTCGGCCTCTCTCTGGGATGGCCGTTGCCGCAGCCGCTGTTCAATCAACCCCTGTCTCGTTTACTGCTGGATCAGAACGGCCAGTTGCTCAGCGCCCGGATCGCCGGGGATCAGCAGTGGCGGTTCCAGTCGGTGTCGTCACTGCCGGAAGCCTATACCACCTCCCTGATTCAGTTTGAAGATAAGCGTTTCATGTCTCACCCGGGGGTTGATCCCCTGGCGATTATCCGGGCGTTTTATCTCAATCTGAAGTCAGGGCGGATCGTCAGTGGTGGCAGCACCATTACCATGCAGCTGGCACGTATGGTGGAGGGCAACCGTGCCCGCACCTGGTGGCAGAAGTTACAGGAACTGCATCTTGCCTTACGACTGGAGTTGCAGCTGTCGAAACAGCAGATTCTGTCGCTATATGCAGCAAATGCACCGATGGGCGGTAATACGGTAGGGATTGAAGCGGCCGCCTGGCGCTATTTTGGCCGCCGGTTAACTGAACTGAGCTGGGCGGAGTCGGCGCTGCTGGCCGTTCTGCCCAACAGTCCTTCGGCGATGCATCTGGCCCGCAGTCGCGAACAGTTACGCCATAAACGGGACTTTTTGCTGCATAAACTATGGCAGAAGGGAATTCTCAGTGAACAGGACTACCGGCTGTCATTGCTGGAACCGATCCCCGATAAACCTCAACCATGGCCAGCCCTGGCCGGGCATCTGCTTGACCGTCTCAGCCAGGAATTCCCCGATCAGGCGGTGTTTCATACTGAGATTGACCGTCGTCTGACACGGAAAATTGAGTTTATTTTACAGCAGCATAGTCAGCGACTCGGGGCGCTTGGGATCAATAATCTTGCATTAATCGTGGTTGATAATGCCACGCTGCAGGTGAAGGCTTATTTTGGCAATACGCCCTTCAGTCAGCGGCCTGAGTTCGCGCCCTATGTGGATATTGCCAGTCAGCCACGCTCCTCGGGCAGCACTCTGAAACCCTTTTTGTATGCTTCGATGCTGGATAGTGGTGATATTACGCCACGGATGCTGGTTCCCGATATTCCTACCGCGTATGGCAGTTATCAGCCCACTAACTATGATGAATCATACCGGGGGGCGGTTTCTGCCCGGTCGGCGCTGACCGCTTCGCTGAATATCCCTTCGGTACGGATGCTGGATCAGTACAGCTATCAGGCATTCTATGATCAGCTAAAACAGATGGGGTTCAGTCATCTGTTTCGTACGCCAGAAGAGTATGGTCTCTCCCTGATTCTGGGGGGCGCAGAGGTGAGTCTGGTGGATCTGACGGCGGCCTATGCTAATCTGAGCCGGCAGGCGCAGAGGGCGGAGTCGATTGTGCAACTGCCTTTAAGGTACGGTGAGGCAGCTCTGCCGGAGGCCGGGCACTCACCGATCAGTCAGGGAGCCGCCTGGCTGACGCTGGATGCGCTATCCGATGTTACCCGTCCGGGGTTGCACAGCATGCATCGTCTGTTTGCCGGTTCTGCGAAAGTCGCCTGGAAAACCGGTACCAGTTACGGCTTACGGGATGGCTGGGCGATCGGCACCACCCGGGATCTCACCGTCGGAGTCTGGACCGGTAATGCCAATGGAGAAGGTCGTCAATTGCTGACCGGCACCCGGGCTGCAGCACCGATACTGTTTGATACTCTGAAGATCATGCCCGGATTAAGCTGGCCGCAGACACCGGATGCGGCACTGAAATCGATTCAGGTGTGCCGGGATAACGGCTATCTGCCGAAATTTGACTGTTCCCGGGAGTCAGTACTGATACCTGCTGGAGCGCGTTTCGAAAAGATCAGTCCGCATCATTTCCAGGTTTCGGTGGACCGGAAAACCGGGTTACGTACCAGCCGGGAGTGTGATCAGTCCGGCAGGGTGGTGAGTAAAACTTTCTTTCAGCTGCCTCCGTCACAGGCTTTTTACTATCGGACCGCCCATCCGGACTACACACCGTTGCCCGGTTTTGATTCCGCCTGTTCTCCGGATCGTCGTATGTTGGGGGGGAACTTCGAGATCACCTATCCGGCTCCGGGACAGGTGATCAGTGTGCCGAGATATCTGAATGGTTTGCAGGGGGAGGTTGTCCTGCGGGCCAGCACCAGCAGAGAGTCAGCCAGACTCTTCTGGCATCTGGATAAACATTATCTGGGTGAGACCCGAACCTTTCATGAATTCAGCGTCGCACTGGATGAAGGCCCTCATCAGCTGAGGCTGGTTGATGAGCAGGGAGTGTGGCAGCAGGTCAGATTCTCAGTGGTGAGGTAATGATTGTTCCCCAGGTTAGTGCTGCGCCGCATTGACTACCGGGTAGTGTCGATAAATTTGTTGAACAATAGATTCTGATGGTATACAACTAAGGTCTAATCAGAATAAGGGCCAGCTTTATGCTGGTTTTTGTCTCTCACTCTGATAACTCTGAGGGACAGCATAATAATAAAGCGACCGAAAGTGTTGCACAGGAGCAGGCGCATATGAATTCTGTATTGAAGGATCAGAATGATTTTATTGCTTTTCTCAAAGGCTCGGGCGTACCTTTAAAGCAAACATGGACACCGCAACAGTGTAGTCAGGCAGCGCTCGCCTGGCTTGTCGATCAGAACGATGTTATTCGTACCCAGTTTGCCGTGACGGTGGCCGAACTACAGGACAATACACCGGTGATGCAACCTGAGGTCAAAGAAGCACTCTCTATTTTACTGGACAACTGATCGCCAAAGAGTTCTGAATCCGGGTTCGCTACCCGGACTGAGTGTCGTGCAACCGTCAGAGTCGCATTTCTGGTTTCAGCTCATATTGACATAACTTATCGATAATCGGTTTCAGCTGCGGATGTCGTTCAGAGTCTTTCACATAGACGGCATAGACTGAACGCTTAACCGGTTTGATATTATTGACCCGGTGCAGCCGCTCTGACTCCAGATAAGGCCCTACCAGTACCAGCGGTAAAAATGCAGAGCCACCATGGCTGAGAATAAATTCCAGTGCGATCTGGCTCTGCTCGGTATGCAGAACAGGTGTCATCGGCTTTTTAAACAGTTTATTGGTTCTCAGATTGAAAGCCATTCCCCAGTCCACATAGACAAAGTCATGACTTTGAACCTGATCGGGCATCAGATCGTTATAGCTGCTGACCAGCGCCAGCTCTATCTGGCCAATCTGCTGGTGACCGAGTTCGTTGAGGCTCGGTGGATCAAGTACGATGGCCAGATCCAGCGTACCGGAAAGCAGTGAGCGGGTGAGTTCCAGATGATTGTTGATTTCGGTACGAATCACCATGCTGGGAAAACTGTCAGCCAGTTTCGGCAGTGTGGACTGCAGAAAGGTTCCCCACAGATTGGATATCCCTCCCAATACCAGCTGCAGATCCTGTTCCTGGGAAATAGCCACATCCTGAAGCGCTAACTGCCAGTTTTTAATGATGTTTTCCGCATGGGGTATCAGTCGTTCTCCTGCTGCGGTCAGCAGAATATTGTTGCGCTGACGGGAAAACAGAGGAACACCGATCAGCTCTTCCAGATGTCTGATACGAAAACTTACCGCCGACTGAGTCAGGTAAAGGTTCTGGGCCGCCTTGCCAAAATGGCGGGTACGGCTCACTTCCAGAAATGTGCGTAGTAGTCCTATTTCCATAGTGTCAGCAGAAAGCTCAATAGGTAAGTTCGATTAGTATTTTTGATTGAAATCATAAAAAAGCATCATTTTACAGGCTCTGAATCTCTGATAATAATCCAATTGTACTTTAAACAGTATGTTAAAAGCCGATCAGATATTTTTATGATCATCTGCTCAGAAACGCTTGATCGGTTTCCGGCGACGGTTCAGAAATATTGCCCTGACCGTGCGCAGCATTAAAAGCCCTTGAGGTATTAAAGAGAAGTATTATGAGTAACAGGAATCGTATCAGTAACTATTCAGATGACCAGGATGACTGGGATGAAGAGTATGATAGTTATAAAGGCAGCAAGCGACGTGCGCGCCCGATCCGAGCAATAGATTACAGTTCAGACGACTTTTGGGATGAGGCAGATGATGAGCTGCCGGAAGAGCTGGGTCGTAAATCCCACAGTCGTCGCAGAGATATCGAGGATCGCCTTGAAAGACAGCGGCTGAAACGAGATATCTATGGTGATATGGACCGGCAGGACCGGGCATAATCCCAGATGAAAGCAGGCCTCAGGCCTGCTTTTTTTTGATTTTCCCCCTCCTTTTTTTGATTTGAACCAGCTTTCTTTTGATTGTTTGCTGATAATAGGATTTTTTCTTATATACCCGTTTGCCCGGATTTCTGAAAATAGTCACAGAGTAGCGTAGATCGATATAGACGTTGAATACTCTCTGACGACTCGCAGTGAAGGATGATTAAAAAGGAGTGCTGAATGCATACGGGAACAGTTAAGTGGTTTAACAATGCGAAGGGGTTTGGCTTTATTGTCTCACCTGACTTCGAAGAGGATCTGTTTGTCCACTATTCGGCCATTATTACCGAAGGTTATAAAAGTCTGAAGACGGGACAGTCTGTTCGCTTTGAAGCTTCACCCAAAGAGGTAGGCATACACGCGGTTAACATCACGCCGATAGCCGCAAGCTGATCAATTTCTGAAATCTTATCTGTGTGCAGCCGTTCTGGCTGCACACTTCTTCGTGTTTACCGATATACTTTTAGCAGATGAGTGTCTTCAGAGACTTTGTTGCAAGAGTTGGTTAACCGGAGAGTCCAATGCATCAATTGACACCTTCCTCTGCGCAGGTGCTGGCCGTGCCTGTCCATGAATGTGGTGAACCGCTGGTGGATATAAAATTGCTGGGTGGTCTGCAATATGGTCCCGCGCCAGAATGTCCGGAAACTCAGGACGATTACACCTGGGTCCGGGAGGGGATCTATTCCCGTCTGTTGCATGCTCAGTCGCTTCTGCCAGCCGGTATTTATCTGCGCTTGTATGAAGGCTATCGTAGCCTGATCGTTCAGAAAATGTTGTTTAACGATGAACTGCAACGGGTACAGCGTCGTCAGCCAGGGGTCTCTGTGGCGGCGCTTTTCGATGAGGCGACCCGCATGGTTTCAGCGGTGGCCTATCCGGATGGTACCCTGAATATTCCGCCCCACAATACTGGGGCTGCAGTGGACCTGTTTCTGGTTGATGACAGTGGCACGATGCTGGATGTTGGCATGGATATCTATCGCTGGACTGAAACAGAGCCAGACCTGTGTCTGACACATGCAACGGGAATCAGTGATCTGGCGATGAAAAATCGAGTCCTCCTGAATGATGTGATGACCAGGGCAGGGTTTGTTAACTACCTTCAGGAGTGGTGGCACTTCTCTTATGGCGACCGCTTCTGGGCTTACCTGAGCGGCCATGATCACGCTATCTATGGTGGAATCAGTCATCGATGACCGGTGTCACTCTTCAGTGATTGTTCAACCACAATATTATTGGTGCTTCTGAGAGTGCGGGCCATCTCCCGGGCGAGGTTCATCATCAGTATGCCAAACTCCAGCGGATGGCTGATATGGAAATCATGATACACATCGGTATCTATCTCCAGAGTAATGCTCTCCTCGCACGCTTCAGCACGGCCCACCCGGTCATGCAGTGCAATCATGCTGACGAAGCCGATCTGTTCCCCGCTGTTAAATTTCCGAATATAGGCAAAACGGCTATCATGATACTTATAGTAGTCCACGGACCCGGCCAGGATAACGTGAAAGCTGTTGCCGGGTTCGCCAGGGACAAATAGCGTCTCCCCTTTTTTGACCTCTCTGATAACCCCATGATCCAGCAACCAGTAGATCGCCGGATTCGGCAGGGCTCCAAACACGGAAGCATTGTTGAATGAGCTGAGTTGATAACGTGCCAGTAGTTGCTGGCTGTTTATTCTGTTCACTGAATTAAATACCGAAACTGATCTTCACATCTATCCCGACCCTGTTCCTGAAACTAGTCCCTGAGCAACTCTCCTTAGTTTAGTACGAATAGTGCTGTTTCCCGTGTTTTTCTCTGTTGTTTTATCAACGGTGGGCCGGAAGAGCCCTGAGTGAGTTTTATCCTGTGGGTTGCCTATACTCTACTGAGGAGAATTTTACTGATACAGCTGGGATTGGATTGTTCATAAATTAAGTTTCATTATCTGATGCTATTGTTTCTTTAAGGGTTATTGAATTATGTAATAGCAACCCGATTTTATATTTAAAGTGATACAAAAAAGTTGTCACTAAGTTGTTTTTGTGTAATATTAACTTCGATCGGGAATCATTGAGACTATTGCTTTGACGGGTTCTGTGCTGCATGGCAGTGATCTCAGTGTTCTCAGAAAAAAAAGAATGAGGAAATAACATGACCGATGCCTATATCTGCGATGCAATCAGAACGCCTTTTGGTCGTTATGGTGGCGGACTTTCTGCTGTTCGGGCTGACGATCTGGGTGCGGTGCCTATCAGGGCATTGATGGATCGTAATCCACAGGTGGACTGGTCTCAGGTAGATGACATTATTTACGGTAATGCTAACCAGGCCGGTGAAGACAACCGAAATGTTGCGCGTATGTCGGCTCTGCTGGCGGGTATGCCCACCGATGTGCCTGGTACCACCATCAACCGGTTGTGCGGTTCCGGTATGGATGCCATTGGTATGGCGGCGCGCTCGATTAAAGCGGGCGAGACCGAACTAATGATTGCCGGTGGCTGTGAATCGATGTCCCGAGCGCCCTTTGTGATGGGTAAAGCGGAGGCTGCTTTCAGCCGTACCCCAAATGGCCTGTACGACACCACAATCGGCTGGCGCTTCATCAATAAAAAGATGAAGGCTGAATATGGCGTTGACAGTATGCCTGAAACAGCTGAAAACGTTGCCGAAGAGTTCAATATTTCCCGCGAAGATCAGGATCTGTTTGCCCTGCGTAGCCAGCAAAAAACCGCTGCTGCGATGGCTGCAGGCCTGTTTAAGCAAGAGATCGTGCCGGTGGTGATTCCGCAGCGTAAAGGTGAGCCATTGGTGGTTGATACCGATGAACATCCCCGCGGCTCAACAACCCTGGCAGATCTGTCTAAACTGAAAGCACCGTTCCGTGAAGGCGGCTCAGTCACAGCCGGTAATGCCTCCGGGGTTAATGATGGGGCCTGTGCCTTGCTTATCGCGTCTCAAGCCGCCGCGGATAAGTATGGCCTGACGCCTAAGGCCCGTGTTGTGGGTATGGCAACGGCGGGTCTTGCGCCCCGCATTATGGGCTTTGGTCCATCACCGGCTACCCGTAAAGTGCTGGCTAAAACCGGGCTGACGCTGGAACAGATGGATGTGATCGAGCTGAATGAAGCGTTTGCGTCTCAGGGGCTTGCAGTGATGCGTGACCTTGGCCTGGCTGATGATGCAGCCCATGTCAATCCGAACGGTGGGGCTATCTCGCTGGGACATCCGCTGGGTGCCAGTGGTGCCCGTCTGGTGACAACTGCGATGTATCAGCTGCATCGCACCGGTGGCCGCTATGCGCTCTGCACCATGTGTATCGGTGTAGGGCAGGGCATCGCGCTGATCATCGAGCGAGTGTAAAACCGGTAACACGTTAATCAGCCTGGCACTGGACAGCATCCTGACAAGCTGATTTTTCAATGTTCTGACTACGGCAATATAAAAATACAGGACGAGCAAAGTTATGAAATATGAGAAGCATTCCCGTCGGGCGCTTGATCCCATTGAAACCGCCAGCATCGATGAGCTTCGTGCCTTGCAGCTGGTACGTATGCAGTGGAGTATCGCTCACGCGTACAATAATGTACCGGCGTATAAAAAATTGTGCGACGAAAGCGGAGTTCATCCGTTTGAATTGAAGCAGCTGGATGATCTGCGGCATTTTCCGTTTACCACTAAAGCGTATCTGAGAGATGCCTATCCGTTTAACTCCTTTGCGGTACCGATGACCGATGTGGTGCGGGTGCATGCTTCCTCGGGTACAACCGGCAAACCAACGGTAGTGGGTTATACCCAGAATGATATCAATGTCTGGGCCGATGTGGTTGCCCGCTCCATCCGTGCCGCTGGTGGTCATGCCGGTGATAAGGTGCATATCTCCTACGGTTACGGTTTGTTTACCGGCGGTATGGGGGCGCACTACGGTGCTGAGCGTCTTGGTTGTACCGTTATTCCAATGTCCGGCGGTCAGACCGAGAAACAGGTTCAGCTGATGAATGATTTCGATCCCGATATCATCATGGTCACCCCGTCTTACATGCTCAACATCATCGATGAGATCGAACGTCAGGGGCTGGACCCCCACAAGATGGCACTGCGTTGCGGTATCTTTGGTGCAGAGCCATGGACCGATGAGATGCGTAAAAACATCGAAAATCGTCTGGGTATTGATGCGGTAGATATCTATGGCCTTTCAGAGGTAATGGGGCCGGGGGTGGCGCAGGAGTGTATCGAAACCAAAGATGGCCCGACCATCTGGGAAGACCATTTCTATCCGGAGATCATTGACCCGAATACCGGTGAAGTACTGCCCGATGGTGAATACGGCGAGCTGGTGTTCACCTCGCTGACCAAAGAAGCTCTGCCGATTATCCGTTATCGCACCCGTGATCTGACCCGTCTGCTGCCGGGCACCGCGCGGCCGATGCGTCGAATCGATAAGATCACCGGTCGTTCCGATGACATGATGATTATCCGGGGTGTGAATGTCTTCCCGACACAGATCGAAGAGCAGATTCTCAAGATTCCGGCACTGGCGCCTCACTATGAGATCGTCGTTGAGAAACAAGGCAATCTTGACACCGTGCTGGTGAAGGTTGAACTGACCTCAGAAGCGGCGGGCGCCCGTCAGGATCAGAGCGCCAAAGAGCTCGCCCACCATATCAAGGCGGTTGTAGGTATCTCAACCCAGATTGAGATTCTTCAACCCGGATCTATTCCCCGTTCAGAAGGCAAGGCTAAGCGGGTGTTTGATAACCGTCCGAAAATAAAATAACAGGCGGGTCTGCTGCCAGATCGCCAAAAAGTCATCGCCTGAGAGCTGTGCATAACGCTCTTAAAACGAAGTGGAGACGATTGAAATGACAACACCACAAGAAGAAAACTTCATGCGCAAAATTTCGGCCGAAGAGAAGATTGAGCCGAAAGACTGGATGCCTGATGCGTACCGTAAAAACCTGATTCGACAGATCTCCCAGCATGCCCATTCTGAAGTGATTGGGATGCAGCCTGAAGGGAACTGGCTGACCCGCGCGCCGTCTCTGCGTCGTAAGGCGATTCTGCTGTCCAAAATTCAGGATGAGGCGGGCCATGGTCTGTATCTGTACAGTGCCTGTGAAACGTTGGGAATCTCCCGTTCAGAGATGATTGAACAGTTGCAGAGCGGGGCGGCTAAGTACTCCTCGATCTTCAACTATCCAACCCTGACCTGGGCGGATGTGGGTGCGATTGGCTGGCTGGTGGATGGTGCGGCGATTGTCAATCAGGTGTCTCTGCAGCGTACCTCTTATGGCCCCTATTCCCGCGGCATGATCCGTATCTGTAAAGAGGAATCATTCCATCAGCGCCAGGGCTATGAAGCGATGCTGGCACTGGCTAAAGGTTCAGAAGGTCAGAAAGCGATGGCTCAGGATGCGTTGGATCGCTTCTACTGGCCGGCCCTGATGATGTTTGGCCCTCACGATTCAGAATCCGCTCATTCGCAAAAGTCGATGGAGTGGAAGATCAAGCGTGAAACCAATGATGACCTGCGGCAGAAATTTGTTGATCAGACAGTAAAGCAGATCGAAGTGCTGGGCCTGGAGCATCCGGACAAGAATATTAAATGGAATGAAGCGCGTGGCCATTACGACAGCAGCGACCTGAACTGGGATGAGTTCTGGAGTGTGATCAATGGCAACGGTCACTGCAACCGCCAGCGTGTTGAACACCATATTGCTGCTCATGATGAGGGTGAATGGGTTCGGGACGCAATCACAGCCTATAACGAAAAGAAACGTGCTAAAAACGCACAGCATGCGGCATAAGGGGTAGATGAGATGACAACCGTTACTGAAAAACTGGAACTGTTTGAAGTGTTTGTACGTTCCAAGCGTGGTCTGGACCATAAGCATGTTGGCAGCCTGCATGCTGAAGATCATGAGCAGGCACTGGAATATGCCCGCGACTGTTATACCCGTCGTAGTGAAGGCGTCAGCATCTGGGTAGTTAAATCCAGCGATATCTGTGCCTCTCAGGAAGATGATGCCGATTGCTTCTACGACCCAAGTGACGACAAGCCCTACCGTCATGCGACCTATTACGTTTTGCCTGACCCAGTAAACAACATGTGATCGGGGAGAATCGAATATGAGTGATCAGATTAAACAAGCAACACAGGAATACGCGACCCGTCTGGGCGATGATTCTGTGGTACTGGGGCACCGGATCTCCGAATGGGTTAGCTATGGGCCTTTCCTGGAAGAGGATATCGCTTACGGCAACGTAGCTCTGGATTACATCGGTCGTGCGCGGATGTTTTACACCTATGCCGCAGAGCTGGCCGATGATGGTCGCGATGAAGATGATTTCGCCTATATGCGCAATGATCGTGAATATCGCAACCTGTTGCTGATGGAGCTACCAAAGGGTGACTTCGCTTACTCACAGGTACGTCAGCTGTTTGCCGATGTGTACTACACACTGATGCTGCCTGAGCTGCTGCAATCTAAAGATGAGACGCTGTCGGCTATCGCCGCTAAAGCGATCAAAGAGACGAAATATCATCTGCGCCGCAGCCGTGACTGGGTGTTGCGTCTGGGTGATGGTACTGACGAGAGTCATCAGCGCGCTCAGAAAGCGGTTGATCAGCTGTGGGGCTATACCCATGAGCTGTTCGATATGGATGAGACTGAACAGTTGCTGGCGGATGCAGGAATCGGTGTCGATGTTGCCGGGTTGCGTGATCGCTGGTTAGAGATGATCAGCGCTATTCTCACTGAAGCGACGCTGACGGTGCCTGAAGACAGCTGGGCTGTTCGCGGAGGCCGTATTGGCTATCACACTGAGAATCTGGGGCATATGCTCACAGAGATGCAGATAGTGCACCGTTCTCACCCTGGCTGTAAGTGGTAACGGGTTATGAACGAGATCTCACTGATGCCAGAAGAGCAGTACCAGCGTTTGCAGCAGCGTAATGCTGACGATGTGAAAATGCTCTGGGACCTGCTGGATGCGATTAAAGATCCGGAGATCCCCGCGCTGAGCATCTGGGATCTGGGGATTTTACGTGATGTGCAGCGTAACGGCGAACAGGTGATAGTCACCATAACGCCAACGTACTCCGGCTGTCCGGCAATGGACAATATCACCACCGATGTGATTCAGCTGTTGAATGACAATGGTTACCGGGATGCGACGGTAAAACTGTCACTTTCACCCGCCTGGAGTTCGGAGTGGATGTCGCCAGAAGGGCGTAAGAAGTTGCGTGAATATGGTATTGCACCGCCTGAGGATGCTGGTTTGGATGACGATGGGTTAACCCCGGATGCGCATGCAGCCTGTCCCCACTGCGCTTCACGTAATACCCGAAGAATCAGTGAGTTTGGTTCCACCGCCTGTAAAGCACTGTTTCAGTGTGATGATTGTGGTGAACCATTCGATTATTTCAAAAAGATCTGATGATTAATCAGCTCTATAAAAACAAAAGGTGAAGCATGTCAGACACCAATTTCTACACGCTGAAAATCGCCGATGTGCAGCCGGAAACGGACACCGCGATCTGCGTCAGTTTTGCAGTACCGGCTGAACTAACCGATAAGTTCAAATTTATTCAGGGTCAGTTTCTGACTCTGCGTGCCACCATCGATGGTGAAGATGTCCGTCGATCTTACTCGATCTGCTCTGGCGTCAATGATGGTCATATGCGGGTAGGTATCAAGCGGGTTAAGAACGGTAAGTTCTCCAATTTTGCTAACGATACCTTTAAGCCCGGTATGTCCGTTGAGGTGATGCCGCCACAGGGGAGCTTCTATACTCAACTGAGCCCTGAAAACAGTAAAGATTATATGTGTATCGCTGTGGGCTCCGGCATCACGCCGATGATCTCCATTATGAAATCGGTGCTGGATACTGAGCCGGGTTCAAAGGTAACGCTGATCTACGGTAACCGCCGCAGTAACTCGGTGATGTTTAAAGATGAACTGAACTTCATTAAGAACCGCTATATGAACCGCTTTCAGTGGATCAATATAATGGACTATGAAGATCAGGGGGCTGATCTGCTGAATGGCCGGATCGACAATGCTAAAGGTTACGCGTTGCAGAAAGCCGGACTGATCAATATTAAAACGGTTGATGATGCCTTTATCTGTGGCCCTGAATCGATGATGTCAGAGGTCTCCCGGGGGTTCCGTCTGGAGGGGCTGACCGATGAGCAGATTCATTATGAACTGTTTGCTAACTCCTCGGCAGATTCGAAAGAGATGCTGGAAAAAGCCGCTAAACGTAAAGAGCAGTTTGGCGAAGAGAAAATGTCTAAAGTGACCGTGCGTGCAGATGGCCGGGCGGTGATGTTTGATCTGGCCACAGTGGGTGAAAATATACTCGATGCCGGGATGCACAATGGTCTCGACCTGCCATACTCCTGTAAAGCCGGTGTCTGCTCCACCTGTAAATGTAAGCTGGTCGAAGGGGAGGTGGATATGGATATCTCCCATGGTCTGGAACCCCACGAGATTGAAGCGGGTTATGTGCTCAGCTGTCAGGCCCACCCGATCTCTGACACCGTCGTGGTGGATTTCGACCAGCGCTGATCTCTTCTTCACTATGTACTTCCTTGTTGGATCTTTCTTCCTTGTTGAAGCTTAGCCCGGCTCTTTAGCCGGGTTTTTTTTTATAAAAGGGGGAACTGGTACGGGTATAGATAGCTGTAAAGGGGCAAGTAAAGGCCATGACTTCGCCTAAAAAATTGATATCAGGTGGTTTACTGTTCAATTAATTATTCAATTGAATGGCACTATACTCGTCTGGTAGCTATTTATTTGGTATGGTTGCGCCAATTTAGTGACGGTAGCGCAGAGATTGCTGCTATCGAGCAAAGCGTATTGAGGTTGCCATGGTTTTTCACTCGTCAAAGCTGGAAAAATATAGTCCATCCAGCCAGTTTTTCGATATTAATGAGTTTCCATTCTACTGGATCGCTCGTGTAAACGCTTTGTATTCCCAGGAAATGGAAAAAACGCTGAAACCCCTGGGGATGGATATCGCCCGCTGGCGGGTAGCCGTGCTGCTGAGTTTGTATGGCACCTTGAGTATTTCTGATATTGCAGAACATGCGATCGGTAAGCTGCCAACCATGACAAAAATTGTCTATCGTATGCGTGATGCCGGGCTGGTTGAGGTTAATGCGTCAGAAACGGATGGTCGTGTTACCGTGGTGTCATTGACTGACGAGGGCCACGACAAAGTTAAAATGGTATTAAAGACGACTGAAAAAAAGGTGTTTGCTAAGGCTTTTAAGGGGTTCACAGAGCCCCAGATTAAGAAATCTACTGAGCTGCTTCGGCGTTATTTTATCAATATGTCAGCCGAATAGACTTTCCGGTCTCAGGGAAAAGCCCCCGTTCAGGCAACTGAACGGGGGCTTTTTTGTACCTGAATTTTGGCTTCGGAATGCTGTTATATCTTGAAAAATAGTATTAAAAAAATAATTTTTTGTGAATTTTTATATCATTCCTTCAATTTATTTGTGTTTATTAAGTCACTGATTAGTAAGTAATTATACTTGTCTTGTGTTTCTTTAAGGTGTTTTTTTCGCTAAATAATAGATGAATATTCAACTAAATTTAGTTGACACTTCAAGTGAAATATATAATTCTTGATTCAGATCAACAATCAACACTCTTCTTGGTGAGAGTGATGATTAATTAGAACAAGAATGATGTGAGTAGCTGAATGATGTCTATTTTTTCTCAGCGTATTTCTCAGGGTGGTCAGGGTTACCGGGTAGCCGTGAAAGATACGATAGATGTGCAGGGTTTGCCGACCATTGCGGGGTGTCAGGCGCTTGAAGATGCCTTGCCTGCGCAAGAGAATGCAGACGTCGTTAATGCGGCTTTGAATGCAGGTTGCCAGTTAGTCGGTAAAACCAATCTGCATGAACTTGCCTATGGCATGACCGGGGTTAATCATTGGGCAGGAACGCCGGTTAACTATCACTACCCGGATCTGATTCCGGGCGGCTCATCCAGTGGTTCTGCTGTGGCGGTCGCTGCAGGAGAGGCAGACTTCTCTATCGGGACTGATACTGGGGGATCGGTTCGGGTACCTGCTGCCTGTTGTGGTGTTTACGGCCTCAAGCCAACCTTTGGTCGGGTGAGTCGCCGGGGTGTTTTGCCTGCAGAAACGACGCTCGACTGTGTCGGCATATTTGCCACTTCTGCAAAAATGCTGAAAACCGCCATGCAGGTGATTGATCCATCCTTTGAGCCGACTGTATTACCGAAGACTATTCGCCTCGGTCGGGTGGATGTCGCCGCCGATCCGCTTATCTCAGACACCATTGACGCATTTTTAAGTCGCCTGAAGTATGACACTACTCCGGTGGTTTTATCTTCATTTTCTGATGCGTTTACAGCCGGAATGGTGGTCATTAATGCGGAAACCTGGCGCGCCTGCGGTGATCTCCTTGAAACCGGCAAAGTCGGTGAGGATGTAGCGCTGCGTTTAGCCAATGCCGCTAATACCACCGATGATCAGTTGCGTGAAGCCGAAGTTGTCCGCGAACGCTTTACTAAACAGGTAGATGAGGCACTACAGCAGGTCTCTGTTCTTGTCTTACCAACACTTCCCGCATTTCCGATGAGCCTTGCCGATGCGCTGGCGGGCAAAACTGATCTGAGCATCTCTGCGCTGGTGCGTCCATTCAATCTATCGGGCCATCCGGCTCTTTCTGTCCCTCTTCAAACCGCTGACAACCGTCCGGTTGGACTGCAGCTGGTGGGGCGCAAAGGTGAAGATGAAATGCTATGCGAACTCGCTTGCGTATTGAGTGAGTTTTTACCTCAACAAAATAATAACAGTGTGGAGTATTGAGTAATGACTTCCAATGTCATCAACAAAGAGATCTGGGGCGGCGCTGCAGAGTTTGATTCCCTGCTGGCAGAGATTCGTTGTCGTCGCCAGGAGTTTGAAGATCAGAAATATATCTCTCAGGATATTATCGAACGGTTTAAATCGATCGGTGTTTACCGGGCGTTAGTGCCGAAACGTTTTGGTGGGGATGAAAAATCACCTGCTGAGTTTTTACAGATGGTGGAAGCGATCTCCGCCGCTGATGGTTCAGCGGGTTGGGTTGCCAGCTTTGGAATGAACCCTGCGTATCTGGCCTGTTTACCCCTGGAAACCATTGAAAAGGTGTGGGCGGAAACGGCGGATGTTGTATTTGCCGGTGGTATTTTTCCGCCGCAACCTGCGAAGCGGGTTGAGGGTGGATTTTTGGTCAAGGGACGCTGGCAGTTTGGCAGTGGCTGCATGGGCGCCAGTGTTTGTGGTGTGGGTATTGCGCCGGATGATGGCCAGTCGTTACCCCGGATGGCGGTGATGCCGCAGGAGAAGCTGACCATTGAACCCACCTGGGATGTGATCGGTATGGTTGGCACCGGTTCCCACGATCTGGTGGTCGACAACGTGGTGGTGCCTGAGGAGTGGACTTTTACCCGGGGTGGCAAACCTAACCTTGATGATCCGTTTTTCAAGTATCCCTCGCTGGCGTTTGCCACTCAGGTGTTGTCGGTGACAACACTGGGTCTGGCCCGTGAAGCGATCGATGTTGTGCTGGGTATGGCAGCCGGTCGTAAATCGGTGACCGGAGCGCCCAACCTGGGTGAGCGTGAATATGTACAGATGGAGATCGCCAAGGCGGAAGCGAAAGTGCGATCTTCCCGGGCGTTTTTCTACGAAGCGACAGATGACGCATGGCAGGCGATTCAGAAGGGGGGGACCCCATCACCGGAACAGGTCAGCATGCTACGGCTGGCATCCACTAATCTGACCCACGAATGTGCTGAAGCGATTCGCATCGCTTATCAGGTTTCCGGTATGACGGGCGCCTATAACGACCATCCTCTGTCACGCATTATGCGTGATTCCATGATGTGTACGCAGCATGCCTTTATGGGGGCAATTACATACAAAAATGCCGGGGCGATGCTGTTTGAACATCAGCCGCTGCCTGGTTATCTGTAATCCAAACCGCAGGTTTTTTAACCTCCAGATTCTAAGAGAGAGAATGTTATGAGCGAAAACACTATGCACCGGGTTCTTTTTTGTATCGGCGTTAATCAGAACTTTATGGATGCTCCCCAGAGTGAAATGGGCGATGTCTGGCAGGCCTTCAGTGCCATGATGAAGGGGATTGCAGAGCTCCCCGGAGTCAACGTGCTGGGGATTATGGATGATGACCGGATTCAGGTGGGACCTTCAACCAGTTCACCGTGGACCGCTTACATTATGGCGGATGTGCCTGACCTGGAAACGATTATTGAAGCCTGTAACTTCTTCCGTTCAACCCCGGTGGGTGACGGCACCTACAAGCTTTGGAAGTACTGCAAGGTTGAGGCCCGTATCGGTCGCGAACTTGTGGTTCCGTCCTGATCTGGTTGCTGGAGACTGTCTGATGGCTACCCGGGAAACCGTTGCATCCTTATCAAAGCGCCTGAAACGGTTTGAGGATGAACACGCGATTCGGCGTTGCATGAACCGCTATATGTACCTGTGCGACCTGCTGGATGCTGGCTTTGAACTGAACGACCTGATGGCGCTGTTTACCAAAGATGCCGTCTGGGAAGGACATGGCAGACGCTACGGTAAAACCTTTGGCTGTCACCAGGGCGCTGATGCGATTCAGGCGATGTTCGCCAAATACACGCAACCGCCAGCGCATTTTGCCACCAATGTGCATTTTCTCACCAGCGAGTTGATTGATGTGCAGGGGGAGGAAGCGTCTGGAAGCTGGGTGTTATTGCAGACCTCGACCTTTAGCAGCGGTAAGTCTCAGCTGAGCAGTGCGCGCCTCACAGTCCGGTTTCGTTGTGAGCAGGATGAGTGGCGTATCAGCCACTTTCAGACCGAAAGTTTGTTTAACCGGCCGGTAAAAACGCCCTGGGATCAGCCTGCTGATCTGCCAGTGCCTGAGTGACCGGCCTGTTGACTAAATCAAAAGCAGTTAATAAAAGAACAAGAGTTGGGGAATCCCATGAGTAATAAGATCGATGTAAAAAATATCGCGGCTGATTACGAGAGTATGGTCAAGCCGGATAAAGTGCACACCTCTCTGTATTCTAATCCAGAGATCTTTGAGGAAGAGCTGGATAAAATTTTTAACAACACCTGGGTTTGGGTCGGCCACGAAAGTGAAGTCCCTGAGGTCGGCTCCTATAAAACCGCGATGATCGGTCGTCATTCGGTGATCGTCAGCCGTGACCGTAAGCGCAATATTCATGTCTTGCTAAATCGCTGCCGTCACCGTGCCGCGACTGTCTGCGAAGGCAAAAAAGGCAAAACCAAAAGCTTTATGTGTCCTTACCACGGTTGGGGATACTCTCTCGACGGCGCGCTGCGCGCAATTCCCAAGCCGGAAGAGTATGAAGGTGTATTTGATAAGTCAGAACTGCCGCTGATCAGTCTGCGCTTTGAAACCTATCAGGGGCTGATTTTTGCCACGTTTAAAGAGGATATTCAGCCACTGGAGGAGTTCCTTGGCGGGGCAAAAAAATGGATCGATCTGTTTGTTAAACAGAGCGGCGGTTTTCCACTGAAAGTACTCGGAGATCACCGTTTCCGTTTTCCGGGTAACTGGAAAATTCAGCTGGAAAACACCACGGATGCTTACCACTTCCCGATTGTGCATAAGTCTTTTGTTTCCTCAGTTGATGAGCAAACCGCAGATATCTTCGACTTCCTCGATGGTGAAGGTCATGTCGAGGATCTGGGTAATGGCCACAGTGTGATGGTGATGATTCCTGAACTGGTCGATCTGGAGCATGATCTTGAAGCCCCGATCCCGGAACGCTTCCAGGATCTGGCGGATGAACTGGCTGCTGAAGGCCATTCTGATCTGGAAGTTCGCCGTATGGTGCGTGCTGTTGGCGGTTCTGGTTTCAACCTTAACCTGTTCCCGAATGTTGCCTGCTCGATGGCGTTTTTCCGCGTGCTGGCACCGGTTTCCGTGAATGAGACAGAGATCCACCATGTGGCTCTGGGGGGCGAGGGTGCTCCGGCGGCATTTAACCAGATGCGTCTGCGTTTACATGAACATTTCCAGGGGCCAATGGGCTTTGGAACACCGGACGATGCGGAAGCATGGGAGCGGGTTCAGAAAGGTTCTCAGGCGGGTAATGAGGAGTGGATTCTGCTGAATCGCGGCCAGAACCATCTGACCACCAGTCCGGATGGCAATGTCTCCGGTGCGGTGTGTTCTGAGACCGGCATGCGCGCTGCTTACCAGCAGTGGAAAAAGATGATGATTGCCTGATTGAGCTGATTGAGAGGAGATAAAAAAATGACAGATTTAAGTTTGCTGAATCAGGTAACGGCCTTTATTAACACCGAAGCCGATATGCTTGATTTTCAGGAGTATAACGAGTGGTTGGGGCTGTGGAGTGATACCGGTGTCTACGTGGTGCCGGTCGATCCTAAGGAAACCGACTTTGCCAATACACTTAACTATGCCTACGACAAAGCCGAAATGCGGCGTTTGCGGGTGAACCGTCTGTTGAGCGGCGAAGCCGTATCAACCCAGACAACCGATAAAACCGTTCGCGGCTTATCCCGCTTCCGTATTCTTGAGGATAGCGACAGCCATGTCACCGTTCGTTGTGCCATGTATCTGAGCGAATGCCGTCACGGCAATCTGAAGAGCTATCCGGCCGATGTCACCTATAAGCTGGCCAGGACCGGTAACGACTTCCAGATCGAAGAAAAGGTCGTTCGGTTACAGAATGCAGATGCTTATCTGAGCAGTATTGGTTACATCCTTTAAGGGGGTCCAGATGACTGAGAAAACACAAACCGATCAGGTTGCTCTGGTCACCGGTGCTGCTCAGGGGCTGGGTAAAGCAATTGCTAAAAGTCTGTTTAATGCAGGATTTGCTGTTGTCGTTACCGATGCCAATGAGGGCGGAGCACAAGAGACGGCCCTTGAGATTGATGCCTCTCAGGAGCGTGTACTGGCGCTGAAGCTGGATGTACTGCTTAAGAGCGATTTTTCTGAAGCGCTTGAGACCGCTGTGGTCCGTTTTGGCAAAGTCGATGCGCTGGTGAATAACGCAGCGATGACACCGACGACACCGGTGATGGAGATTACTCCGGAGGAGTTTGACAAGGTCGTCAGCGTGAATATGCGCGGAACCTTCTTCGGTTGTCAGGTGTTTGGTCAGTATTTTGCCGACAAAGGCTATGGGCGCATCGTTAACCTGGCGTCACTGGCAGGACAGAATGGCGGCACCGCTTCCGGAGCTCACTATGCATCCAGCAAAGGCGCCATCCTGACGATGACGAAAATCTTTGCCCGTCAACTAGCAGAGTCAGGTGTCACGGTGAACGCTGTGGCACCGGGACCTATCGATCTGCCTTCAGTACGTGCACTGGTACCACCGGAGCGTCTTGAGCAGATAATCAACGAGATGATTCCGGTTAAAGCGCTGGGTAATGCTGAGTTTGTTGCGGATATGGTGACGAAACTGGCAAGTCCTGAAGCGTCTTTTGTCACAGGTGCTGCCTGGGATGTGAATGGCGGAATTTTCATGCGCTAAGGCGTTAAGACTTGGGCATTAAGACCCGGGCATTCAGTCGGGCCTGGAGTGCAGGCCCGACAGTACGACTTTTTAAGGGTGAGATTATGAGCGAACAGCTGATTGATGTTGTTATTAGTAAGCGTGAGGACCAGGCGGACGCCGTAGCGGTCTTTGAACTGATGGCAAAAGATGGCAATAACCTGCCTGCCTTTGATGCCGGGTCCCACATCGATGTGCATGTGACACCTGATATTGTGCGTCAGTACTCCCTCAGTAATGACCCTGATAACAGTGCTGTCTATCGCCTGGGGATTTTGAATGATCCTGCGTCACGGGGCGGCTCGGTTGCGATCCATAAAAACTTTCACACTGGGGCTGAGATTCAGATCAGCGCCCCCCGTAACCATTTCCCTCTGGACCTGTCTGCAGAGCGCACCATTCTGGTGGGTGGTGGGATTGGTATCACGCCGATGCTGACCATGGCCTATACACTGCGGGCGGCGGGTAAAGCGTTTGAACTGCATTACTGTTGCCGAACCCGCAGCAGTGCTGGTTTTCTCGATGAACTGGCCGCCGAGTTTGGTGATTGTGTAAAGCTGCACTTTGATGATGAGGGCGACGGGCAGCGTTTTGATCCTCAGGGGGCTTTCGCGCCGGTGACAGCGGATACTCATATCTATGTCTGTGGCCCTTCAGGCTTTATGGATTGGGTGATCTCGACTGCTGAAAACGCCGGATTCGACAAACATAATGTCCATTTTGAATATTTCAATGCGGATATCGACTCCTCCGGCAAAGCCTTCGAGGTGGTTGCTGAGCAGAGTGGTGTTTCGGTAATGGTGGGTGAAAATCAGACCATTGTTGAAGCATTGGAAGCTGCGGGCATTAAGGTAGATGTTTCCTGCGAACAGGGGGTCTGTGGCACCTGTCTTTGCGATGTGCTGGAGGGGACGCCCGATCATAAAGATAAGTTTCTCAACGAAGAGGAGAGGGAGGATAACGACCAGATTATCCTGTGTTGCTCGCGGGCGAAAAGTAGCAAGCTGGTTCTGGATATCTGATCCAGCAAGCGACGACCGATTCAGCGGCAAGACAGAGCTTTAATGATGCGTCATAAATAGGGATGAACTGTCTGAATATAGTTGAAATGTAAACTATATTCAGACGCTCTTCTCAGGGTGGTTTTCAACTTAAAACAGATGAAGCGGGCGATTTAAGAAGCACTATTACTTTCAATAAAACTATAAAAATGAGAGCGATCAGGAGATTTTAAAATGAAAAAGTTTCTCAAAACAGTTGCTGTAGGATTTGTACTAACCCTTAGTCATGGCATCGCCAGCGCGGATACCACGCTGACGCTGTCTTCGTGGTTACCCCCTTCTCACCCGGTTGTGTCACAGATGATTGTGCCCTGGACCAAACAGGTTGAAGAGGCCACCGAGGGGCGGGTGAAGATCAATATTCTGGCCAAGGGACTGGGACATCCAAAGGTTCACTATGATATTGCCCGAGATGGTCTGGCTGATATTACTTACAGTGTTCATGGTTATACCCCCGGCCGGTTTCTGCTGACTAAGGTGGTTGAGTTTCCCTTTAGTGGTAACAGTGCTGAAGCGCTGTCCGTAGCCTACTGGCGTGTACACCAGAAATACCTGGCCAAAGCCAATGAACATAAAGATACACAACTTCTGAGTGTCTTTACCCACGGTCCGGGCATGATCCACAACAGCAAGAAAACAGTTGCGTCGGTGGCAGATCTGGACGGTATGAAACTGCGTGTTGGCGGCGGTGTGGTCAATGATGTGGCGACCTCTCTGGGGGCGGTGCCACTGTTGAAACCTGCATCTGCAAGTTATGAGTTGCTCTCCCATGGGGTTGCCGATGGCACACTGCTGCCGATGGAATCGGTTACCGCCTTCAAAATTAAAGATATTGTTACCCACACCACAATGGTGCCCGGTGGCCTTTATAACATCAGCTTCTTTCTGGTGATGAATAAAGATCGCTTTCGCAGTCTGTCACAACAGGATCAGGATGCCATCATGAGTGTGTCCGGTGAAGCCTTTTCCCAGTTAGCAGGGCGCGTCTGGGATGCTGCGGATGCGGCTGCATTGAAAGAGATGAAGGACAACGGCAATGAGATCACCGTCGCTGATGATGCGTTTATCGCAGAGATAAAACAGCGCACCTCTAACCTTGAGTCTGACTGGATTAAAGAAGCCGGAAAGCGTGGTGTCGATGGAGCGGCCGCTTTGGCTGAGCTGCGTCAGATTACCGCAAGTTATAACAAGTAACCGAGTCCGCTTATGAGCTTCTTGAAATCTTTGTTCAGGACTCAGGTATGGATCCGCCCGTTCGAGTTTCTTTTCGAACGGGTGCTTGCCTACACTGCTGCGCTGGCCATGTTTACCATGATGGTGGTAACGCTGGTGGATGTAGTCGGGCGGGATCTGTTCTCTGCGCCCCTGCCAGGTGGCTTTGAAGTGACAGAGCTGCTACTTGCATCACTCATATTTCTCGGTTTGCCAATGGTGACGGCGGAAGGGTCCCATGTCGATGTGGACATTATGGACTCGACCATTCCGGCTTTTCTCAAACCCTTGCAGGATATTGCTATCTGCGTGGTTAACCTTATCGCATTTGCAGCCCTCTCCTGGATGATGTGGAAACTGGCGATCCGCACCTACGAATATGAAGACACCACGGCCATTCTGCAGATCCCTTTTGCAGGGCTGGTGTTTCTGATGGCGGTTTGCTGTTCGTTGTCCACCTGGGCACTGATGCTGATGCTGGTGTTTAAGCGAGGCAAAAAACTGTTCAGCCATGATCATGGTGATACTGCTGTTAAAGAGGTGAAGTAATCCTATGGAAATAAGTCTGATTGGTTTTGCCGCCTTGCTGTTCCTTATCTTCGCGCGTGTACCGCTGGGTTATGCGATGGGTATTGTCGGTGTCTGCGGTTTTGCCTATGTGCAACAGGTGGAGTTTGGTAATCCACGGGGCTGGGATGCAGCGTTAAACATGATTTCTCAGGTGTCCTTTGAAACCGGTTTATCCTACAGCTTGTCGGTGGTTCCGCTGTTTATTCTGATGGGGAACTTTATTACTGAGGCGGGATTGTCCTCCCAGTTATATCGCGCCTCGAATGCGTTTCTGGGCCACTTTAAAGGGGGCCTGGCGCTGGCAACAGTGGTGTCCTGCGGTGCATTTTCGGCAGTCTGCGGCAGCTCTATGGCGACTGCAGCCACCATGTCCAGAGTCGCAATGCCCTCAATGCGAAAGTATAAATATTCCGATGGCCTGGCCAGCGGTTCAATCGCAGCCGGGGGGACGCTGGGCATTCTTATCCCACCCAGTGTGATTCTGGTGGTCTATGGCATGATCACTGAAACGGATATCGGTCTGTTGTTTATCGCCGGATTACTGCCAGGGCTGATCGGTATTATTTTCTACATGGCTGCTGTCAGTGTGACGGTATATCTCAAGCCGGAAGCTGGCCCTGCCGGGGAGCGCTCCAGCTGGGCTGAGCGTTTCATCGCTTTCAGAGATGTCTGGACGATCTGTCTGTTGTTTTTGGTTGTCATGGGCGGCATCTACAGCGGTATTTTTACGCCCACAGAAGCGGCGGGTATCGGCGCCTCCGGTGCTTTTTTTATCGCTCTGTTTCGTCGCTGCCTGACCTTTAAACGTCTGGTTGAAACGCTGGTCAGTACGGTACGTACCACCGCCATGTTGTTCTTTCTGGTGATCGGTGCGGTGTTGTTCTCCAATTTTATCAATCTGGCAGGGTTACCCGATTCGTTGCGCGATGCCGTTCTCGGAATGGGGCTGAGCCCGATCTGGGTGATTGTCGCCATTATCGGGATCTATGTGCTGCTGGGATGTGTACTGGAAAGTATGTCGATGATTCTGCTGACGGTTCCGGTGTTTTATCCACTGGTGCAGGCGATGGGGTTTGACCTGATCTGGTTCGGCATCCTGGTGGTGGTAGTAACAGAGATCAGCCTGATCACGCCGCCGGTCGGGCTGAACGTCTTTGTCCTTAAGTCGGTGCTGCCTGATGTTAAGTTATCGACGATTTTCAAAGGCGTTACCCCTTTCTGGATCGCAGATATTGTGCGTTTGCTATTAATCGCAACGGTACCGGCAATCTCTCTGATTCTGCCGGGGATGGTGAGTTGAAACTTCCGGGCTATGAGATCTGGGTTATGAAAGCCGTTAGTTTGAGCGGCTTTCTGAACAGGAACCGACGTTAGAACAATAAAAAGGTTGAACCATGATACCTGATATCAAAACAATTCTGTATGCATCTGATCTTGGGGATGGCTCTAAAAAGGCGTTTTACATGGCGGCTAAAGAGGCCTTTAAACATAACGCTAATCTGATCTTTCTGAATGTGGTGGAGCCTGTCGGTACTTCAACGACAACCCTGCTGGAGGGATACCTTAATCCTCAGGTGATTGCTGGGATGCGTTCTGAAGGTTTCGGCAATCTGAAGGCGTTGATGGAAAGTCGTATTTCAGAGTTTTGTCTGCAGGAGCTTTCAGGCCGTGAGCCGCTGCAGAATCATCCGGTAGCCCGGATAGAGGAGGGGCCTGCGGCAGAAACCATTATTCAGGTTGCCGATGAGCTGGATGCTGATCTGATCGTGATGGGGACACGGACCCGGACTCACTCAGTGCTGGGGCGATTTTTTGTCGGCTCGACCGCCCAGTCGGTGATACAGCTGAGTAACCGGCCGGTGATGATTGTGCCGATTGAAAACTAATGCTGTCGGTACTGGCTGTCACCGATAGCCGGTTAAATCGATGTGAAAACAAAGCTGATAAAAAAATAGTTCATTAGAAATAGCTGACTAAAACAACAATAAGAGGATTAACAAAATGAAAAAGGGTGTAATGCGTCCCGGTCATGTGCAGCTCCGGGTGTTGGATATCGAAGAAGCGCTGGCTCATTATCGGGATCTGCTGGGGCTGATTGAGGTGGAGCGTGATGATCAGGGGCGTGCCTATCTGAAAGGCTGGACCGAAGTGGATAAGTTCTCCGTTGTCCTGCGTCAGGCCGATGAGCCGGGTATGGACTTTATGGGCTTTAAGGTGCTCAACAATACAGTGCTGGAGAAGCTTGAGAGCGACCTGACAGCGTACGGCTGTGCGGTGGAGCATATTGCAGCGGGTGAGCTGAGTGGCTGCGGTCGTCGCATCCGTTTTGAAGCACCGACCGGACACCGCTTTGAACTCTATGCGGAAAAAGAGCAGCCCGGTAAATGGGGGGTATCCAATGTTAATCCGGAAGCCTGGCCGATGGATCTGAAAGGGATGAAAGCCACGCGCTTTGATCACTGCTTGTTGTATGGGCCGAATGTTGAAGATACTTATGCGCTGTTCCGCGATGTGCTGGGCTTTGATCTGGCCGAACAGGTGGTTGATCCGGAAGGTAATCGTGTTGCGGCGTTCCTGACAGCCAGTATGAAAGCCCATGATGTGGCATTTATCGACTGCCCAGAGCCGGGTAAATTCCACCACGCCTCGTTCTACCTGGAAACCTGGGAGTCGGTGCTGCGTGCTGCGGATCTGATCTCCATGACCAACACGTCCATCGATATCGGCCCGACCCGCCACGGCCTGACCCATGGCCAGACGATCTACTTCTTCGATCCATCGGGTAACCGTAACGAAGTGTTCTGCGGTGGCGATTATCACTACCCCGATCATGAGCCGGTGACCTGGAAAGCTGAGGATCTGGGTAAGGCGATTTTCTACCATGACCGCGTGCTTAACGAGCGTTTCCTTAGCGTTCTTACTTAAGCGAGCGGTTCGGTTTTAGCATCGTCCCGGTGTGCATAGCCAGCGTTATTCATACCGGACAACGGCGGTTTACTGTTTCGATCACAATAGGAAACAGAGCGTTTACAGACAATTTTATTAAGACTTGAAGAGGTGATTAAGATGCCAATCGTCAATATTCAGATGATGGAAGGGCGTACGGATGAACAAAAAGCAGCGCTGATCCGCCAGGTGACTGATGCGGTAATGAGCGCTATCTCCTCACCGGAAGAGAGCATCAGAGTGTTGTTGCAGGAGATCCCTAAAAAACACTTTGGCATATCCGGTGTACCGGCCGATCAGTTGGGCAGGTAAGTCATCCGGGGGTGACAGTTCTATAAGAAGAAAAGGTGGTAAGTATGAGTATGCAAAATTTTGATGCGCGTGATTTTCGCCGCGCGCTTTCGCAATTTCCGACCGGTGTTACGGTTATCACAACAAATGATCAGCAGGGCCGCCCGGTTGGTGTGACCGCCAGCAGTTTCAACTCTGTCTCTGTTGAGCCACCTTTGATTTTGTGGAGTATTGATAAGGGCGCGCACAGTCTGGCGGCCTTTGAAAATTCGCAACACTTTGCGGTGAATGTGCTGAGCCGGGATCAGGTTGATCTGTCTAACCGGTTTGCCAGCCGTGGCGAAGATAAATTTAAAGATGTTATCTATGGCAAAGGGGTGGGCGACAGTCCTCTGCTGAACGACTATTCAGCCCAGTTCGAATGTAAGACCTGGGCCGTGTACGAAGGGGGGGATCATCTGATTCTGGTGGGTGAGGTACTGGATTACCGCTATAACGACAGCAATCTGCCACTGGTCTTTGCCCGGGGGAGTTATTCCGTCTCCAGCCAGCATCCATCTACGGTTAAATACGATGCCGGGGACGAGTCCGGTGAGTTTATCTCAGACTATCTGCTGTATATGTTGCGTGAGTCCTATAATCGCTTCAGTTCAGATCTTTATCCGAAGTTGCAGGCGCACGGCGGTGTTAACCCGGAAGAGTGGCGCATACTGGCGATGCTTCGTGATCATGGTGCCATGAAAACCGACGATCTGGCTCCGTTAGTGATGCAACCAGCCGTGGCGTTGCTACAGACTGCTGAGTGGATGCAGGACCGGGGACTGGTTGAGCTGGTCGACGGTTCCCTTCGTTTGTTGCCTGCGGGTACCTCGCTGGCCGATACACTGCTGGATCTGGCCAAACAGCACGAAGCCGAAGTCCTTAGCGCTCTGTCTGATGAACAGTCCAGACAGTTGAAAAACGGCTTACGAGCGATTATGGAAGGCCGCCCTTAAATACGTTTTTTTAACATCAACGGGCCTGAATCTATGTTGAAACCCTGTCTGCCGTTTGCGAGTACTCAATGAAACAGCTAACACTGCACCATCCGTCTGGAGAGTTTGTTGCCCTGATGGCGCTGTTGATGTGCATGGTGGCGCTTTCGATCGATGCGGTTTTGCCAGGTTTGGGGCCGATGGCGTCAGATCTGAATGTCAGCAACAGCAATGATATTCAGCTGGTGGTTGCGATTGTCTATGCCGGTATGGCTGTTGGACAGTTAATCTATGGCTTTCTGGCCGATGCGAAAGGGCGTAAAGTCGCTATATCTCTGGGAATTCTGATCTTTGTGCTCGGAAGCCTGGTGGCACTGTTTTCAGATAACCTGGAGATGATGCTGCTTGGTCGTTTTATGCAGGGCCTCGGTGCTGCGGGGCCCAGAACCATTACCCTGGCGATTATCCGCGATCAGTATAAAGGCAATGAGATGGCCCGGGTGCTGTCGCTGGTGATGACAATCTTTATTATCTCGCCGGTGATAGCCCCGCTGATCGGTCAGGGTATACTCTGGTTGTTTGGCTGGCGACAGATCTTTATTTTTCTGCTCGGTTTAGCCAGCATCGCCTGGCTATGGTTCTGGTTACGGCAACCGGAGACGCTGGCTGTCGAAGATCGGGTACCATTTTCAGTTAAAGAGACGCTGAGAAATCTGCGGCGGATGGTGAACGAGCATGCTGCGGTTTATTACGTGATTGCGCTGGGATTTATCTTTGGTGCCTTTATCGGTTTTCTCAACACCGTGCAGCCGGTGTTGCAAGGGATCTATAAGATGGGGGCGGCCTTTCCACTACTGTTCGCCACCCTGACCATTAGTTTTGCGGCGGCCTCATACCTGAATTCACGCTTAGTGATGCGCTTTGGCACCAAACGGCTAGCGCTGAGTGCCGCGGTGATGGTGGTGTTACTCTCGTCGGTTATGTATCTGATTACTTTTTTGTTGCAGGGAGTTCCGCCGCTCTGGGGGCTGATGATCTATCTCGGGGTGACACTGTTTTTTGTCGGCCTACAGTTTGGTAATCTGAATGCTATGGCAATGGAGCCATTTGGCCATATTGCAGGCACCGCATCGGCAGTGATTGGTAATGTCTCAACACTGTTGGCGGTGGTGTCAGGCACTCTGGTGGGGCAACTGTTTGATGCCACTGTGTTACCTTTAGTGGCTGGCTTTGGCGTATTGGCCAGTGGCGCTGCACTGTTTATTCACAGAGCGAATGTCATCCACAGCCAGCGTCCGGTTAAAATAGTTAAGTCATAGGAAGGTTTTATGTCGACTCCATACGAGCTACTCGGCGGTGAGGCCGGTGTCAGGGCGCTGGCGAACGAGTTTTATAAGGTGATGTCACAACGCGCTGAAGCCAGCACAATTCGCGCTATGCATGCAAAAGATACCTCGGAGGTTGCGGAAAAACTGTTTATGTTTTTATCCGGCTGGGTGGGCGGACCGGACCTCTATTTTCAAAAATATGGAACCGTCTGTCTGTCGAGTCAGCACGCCAGGTTTACGATCGGCAGTGACGAACGGGATCAGTGGTTGCGCTGCATGGATCAGGCTCTGGTCAATCTGAATGCTTCAGAAGAGCTGATTCAAATGCTGAAAGAGCCTGTATTCAATCTGGCTGAGATGATGCGTAACGCTGAATAGCGGCTAGTCTTCTTAATCCGGGCTTTCTTACGCTTAGAAAGCCCATATTCTCCGCTTGTTATATTTTGTTACATCTTCATACAACATTATACATTTCCACGGAATCTGGTTTACACCCTCAGGCTACTCTGTTTCCTGTGCTCAGTCTGTCCTGACCTGTACAGAGTTCTCCCCCTTCGAACTCTGACAGGTTAATCGGCAGCCATTGCAAGACAGCGGCGATGATCCGCTGCCTGACGATTATAAAAATATCGCGTGTTCGCGGAGGAAATATCGATGAAGAAATCAAATGGCCATAACCTGTCTGGTTACCTGCTATCTGCTGCAGTTGCTGCGGCAACGGCAGCCATGGCTATGCCGGCACAGGCTTACAACCTCTACTCACAGGATGGGACTGAGGTTAATCTGGATGTGGAAGCTGTTTTTGGTGTGTTCAGCAGTGATGAAACCTATGGTAATAGTGAGTCAAAACCAAGCTGGCAGGAAGGCTATATTAAGTATGGTTTCAGCGGTACTCGCGAGCTGAGTAATGGGGCATCCCTGTTCGGCGCTGCTAATGCTGTGTCTTCCGGCACCTGGGGTGATGGCGATGCTGCAGGGTTAACAACCGGTGATGAGAGCAAAACCAAAATTGAAGACCTTTACGCAGGTTTCCGCACCGATATGTTTGAGCTTTCCGTTGGTCGTCAGAATCTGAGCATCGGTGATGGTTTTATTCTTAATGGCGATTCACTTAATTTAGGTAAAGGCCTTGAGGGTATTGACCCTGCGTTTGAGCCTGACCGAGGTGGTGCATACTGGCTGGCGGCCCGTAAAGCATTTGATAAAACCGTGGTTGCCCGTGTTGGCGGCGATGATGGCGTACGCTCAGATATTTTCTGGTTAGAGTCAGATAACGCCGGTCAGGCCAGTATGGAGCTGGCGGGTATCAATCTTGAGTATGTGACTGAAAAAGGCACCTTTGGAGCGATGTATATAAAAGGCCTGGGTGTGGATGCTGGCGAAGCCGCATTCATGGGGCTTGAGGGGCGTGATGGTCAGAAAACCATCAGCGTTCGCTATCAGGGTAATGCCGGTGTTGAAAACCTGTTCCTCTCTTCAGAGTATGTTTCTCAGGAAGATGGTGTCAGTGGTGATGACACAAACGCCTGGTATGCCGAAGCAGGCTGGACCTTTGCTGATGCGCCATGGGCACCCAGTGTGAACTACCGCTTCACCAGTTACGATGAAGGCTATGATCCACTGTTCTTCGGCTTTAGCCGAGGTTATGGAACCTGGTTCCAGGGCGAGGTCGCCGCTAACTACGCCGGACCGTTTGGTACAGGTACCGATATCCACTACCTGGGGGTAACAGCGCATCCGAGCGAGATGCTCACCGTGGGCGCCGGTTACTTCAACTTTGAAGACAAGAACGATACCGATTCAGTTGATATGTCTGCTAATGAGCTGAATATCTGGGCTGAGTGGGTGGCGATGGATCATCTGATTATCAGTCCGGTACTGGGTTTCTACACACCGGATAATGCTAACAGCACGCAGGGTAACGATGACACCAATACTTACGCGCAGGTTATCGCTATCGTGCCGTTCTGATTAACACAACATAATGATAAAAAAACAGGGCTTCGGCAGAGGCCCTGTATCTCTCCAACAAAGGAATATGAGTATGAAAGAGTATTCACTGATGATCAATGGTCAGAAGACCGCGCCTCAGGGTGGTTTTTTTGACGTTCTGAACCCGGCGACCGAAGCAGTGGTTGCTCTCTGCCCTCAGGCGAGTGTTGAACAGCTGGATGAAGCGGTCAGTGCCGCACAGGCATGTTACGAAAGCTGGCAGCATTCCAGCGATGCCGAGCGGAAAAAGTTACTTCATGACATCGCTGATCGTATTGAGGCCAATGCTGCTGAGCTGGCGCAGATTATCGTTGAGGAACAGGGTAAGCCGCTGTTTCTGGCACAGATGGAAGTTGGCGGTGCTGTTGCCTGGACCCGTGCCACCGCTGAGCTGGAAATGCCGGTGGATATTCTTGAAGACAGTGATACTAAACGGGTGGAGGTGCATCGTAAGCCTCTTGGTGTCGTTGGTTCTATCACGCCGTGGAACTGGCCGTTGATGATCGCTGTCTGGCATATCATGCCGGCGATCCGTTCCGGTAATACGGTGGTTTCTAAGCCCTCCGGTCTGACACCGCTGAATACTATCCGTCTGGTGGAGATTATCAATGAAGTGGCGCCTCCAGGACTGGTCAATGTTGTCACCGGTGAAACGGGTATCGGCAGCGGTATGACCAAGCATCCGGGCATTCGCAAAATTGTATTTACCGGATCGACCCCTACCGGGCAAACCATTATGCGCGGTGCGGCCGATAACCTTAAACGCCTGACTCTGGAACTGGGCGGCAATGATGCCGGTATCGTGCTGCCGGATACCGATCCTGCGAAGGCTGCTGAGGGTATTTTCCAGACCGCATTCCTTAACATGGGGCAAACCTGTGCCGCGTTGAAGCGTCTCTATGTGCATGACTCTATCTATGAAGAGCTGTGTGAGAAGCTGGCTGATGTTGCGGCAAAACAAGTGATGGGTAATGGTCTGGATGAAGGTGTGACCTTCGGACCGGTACAGAACCGTGCTCAGCTGAATCTGGTAAACGAACTGGTTGAAGATGCCCGCGCCAATGGTGCCCGGATTATCTGTGGTGGCTCTCTGGTGGATGGCGCTGGTTATTTTTATCCACCGACTCTGGTGGCTGATGTGACTGACGGCTGCCGTCTGGTGGATGAGGAGCAGTTCGGTCCGGTGTTACCAATTATCCGTTACACCGATATTGAGGATGCGATTAAACGAGCCAATGCAACAGACGTGGGGCTGGGTGGATCTGTCTGGTCGTCAGACATTGCTAAAGCAACGCAGATTGCCGGACGTCTGGAGTGTGGTACGGCCTGGATCAATGGTCATGCAGAGCTGCTGCCTTATGCGCCTTTTGGTGGCTGTAAGATGTCAGGCTTCGGCGTTGAGTTTGGTCAGGAAGGTCTGATGGAATATACCTCTGCACAGGTTCTTAATATCAATAAATAATCGTTGCTGCTAAGTGCGCAGCACAGCATAGGAAGCAGCCTGATTAAGTGGTAGAGGCTGCTTTCTGTTATCTCTTTTTATACTTGTTTCGCCTTTGTTTATCAGAATTCTCTGTTAAATCCTGTTTCTTGATCGCCCTGCCGGGAGCGTATCCCGGTGCTTTCGTTTTCCGGTGCTCTCGTTTTCCGGAGCTCTCGTGATCCGGGGCCTCGTTTTCCGGAGCTTTCTTCCTGGCTATAAACGATAGCTTTGCCCCTCTGATGAGGGGCTTTTTTTAGCCTTTTATTGCCGCTAGTTGCTGGTTTCGCTCTGCTGACTAAACTGGTGCAGCGCCTCAAGACCCATAGCTACCAGGCTTTTCAGTTCGTTACAGGTGTCTGATGTGATTACTTCTTTATCCATCTCTATCGCTTTACTCCGCACGGCCAGTGAATGCAGACCGAAATTTGCCGCTGCTCCGGCCAGTTGATGGGCGAAACTTTGCATCGCCTTAAAATCTTCAGCCTCGTATGCCTGCTGCATCTTCTCAGTCAGTTGCTGACATTGCTGTTCTAGCTGATTAAGCAGGCGGATAAATTTCTCGCTGCCCAGCATGCTGCAATGTTGGCCAACCAGATGTTCATCGAGCATAGTCGTCATCTCATTTGTTGCTGTCACCGTTTCTGAAGGATTCGGCACAGATGCGTGAAGCTCGGTATTGTTAACGGCTGCCGGATGTTGACTCAGTAGTCGTTGTAGTTCGGTAAACTGCAGGGGTTTGCCGATCACCGCATCGATCCCGGCGGCATGATAGTTGTTGATCTCCGCTTCGGTAATACTGGCGGTCAGGGCGATCACCCGCACATTGGCTTTTTCCGGCGTGCGATGCTGGCGGATTCTGCGGGTGGTTTCCATGCCATCCATATCCGGCAGATGGATATCCATCAGTATCAGATCGTAGTCGTGCTGATCATGTTTCTGCAGGGCGGTATAACCGTTTTCAGCGATCTCAACCCGGTGTCCATCGCTTTCCAGCAGGCCTTTCGCCACCTGTTGATTGATGGGCGTATCCTCGACCAGCAAAATATCCAGTGGTGTTGGAGCTGTTGGGGCAGGCAGGCTGTCTATCAGGTTGTCCTGCTCTGTTGTCGTTAGCGCATAGGGGATGGTGAACCAGAACTGGCTGCCCTGTCCCGCGATGCTGCTAAAGCCGATCTCGCCCTGTTGCAGTTCGACCATTTTTTTGCTGATGGCAAGCCCCAGACCGGTGCCACCGTACCGGCGGGTAATGGACGAGTCTGCCTGGGAGAAGTGCTGGAAGATCCGGTGGTGCGATTCTTCAGGAATACCGATGCCACTATCTTCAACCGTAAAATGGATTCTGGTGGTCTGATCACTCTGAAGGGCGTCGACCGATATTTTAATGTAACCCTGCTGGGTAAACTTAATGGCATTGGCGCAGAGGTTCATCAATACCTGTACCAGACTGCGTCGGTCACCGAAAACCCTGTCGGGCAACGAGTCACTGATCACCAGTTCCAGTGACAGACGTTTTTCCAGTGTCATTGGCCGCAGCATCAACTCCAGTTCATTGAGCACCTGTCTGACGGAGAAGGGCGCGTTGTGCAGCTCCACCTGACCCGCTTCAGCCTTGGTGAAATCGAGGACATCATTGAGGATTGACAGGAGGTTCTGACCGGATTGGTAGATCGCCTCGACCTGTTCCCGCTGGTCAGGGAGAAGGTTGCCTTTATTAAGCAGCTGAGCCATCCCCAGAATCCCGTTCATGGGGGTTCTGATCTCGTGGCTGATGGTTGCCAGAAATTCAGACTTTGCCTGACTGGCGGCTTCTGACTTCTGCAGATTCAGCTGCGCCTGTTCCTTCGCTTTACGTTCGGTGATATTGCTCAGTGATCCCTCGTAGTAAACAACATTACCCTGGTCATCCAGCTCCCGGCGTGCCGAGATGGAGACATTTACGGGGGTACCATCGCGGCGCAGCCACTCGGTTTCGAAGCCTAGCACCCGGTTATCGGCAGATAACTGACTGAGGAAGCTGTGCAGGTCGATGCTGTTGGCAAAGCACTGGCTGCCAATATCGGTGATGGTGTGCAGAAACTCCTGTGGATTGGAATAGCCTAACAGTTCAGCCAGAGCCGGGTTAGCAGAGATAAAATGCCCCTGCGCACTGGCCCTGAAAATGGCTTCAACGGTGTTTTCAAACAGTGAGCGAAACTCCTGTTCTGACTGTTCCAGGCTGGAGTATAGCTTGGCATTTTCGATGGAGATGGCCGCCTGGGCCGAGAGTATTTGCAGGGTTTCCATGCGTGATGGATCGAATACATTTCGACTTTCATTGTTTTCCAGATAGAGCAGGGCGGTCAGCTCGCCGTGGTAGAGGATCGGCATGCACAGCAACGAACGGGGTTTGTGCGCCCGGATATAACTATCCTGCATAAACATATCATGACTGTGGGCATCACTGAGCACCACAATCTCTTTGGTGCGGGCGGTATAGTGAACAATACTGACCGGCAGCCTGGTGCAGTCATCCAGCGTTAGATTTTTGAAGAACCGGGGCGGCTGATCCAGCTCAGTTTCCGCTTCGATATAGTATTCGTCCCGCTCTTTAAGTATGAGAATAGCCCGTTGTGCTCCGGCACTCTCCAGCGCCAGTGCCATCAGCCTGCCGAGCAGTTTCTCCAGCACGATCTCATCGGAAATGGCCTGGGAAGAGCGGATAACCGAAATGGTATCCAGCTGCTGATTGGAAAAGGTGTCGCCGTCATCTGTGCTGGTCAGTGTTTTGTTCTTTTCGTTGTGGCTGATGCTACGACTGGCGAATAACTCCGGATAGCGGCTCTGTAGCTGTTGCAGCTTTGGTTTGACCTGCAGCTGCTGATACCGGTCCCAGGCATCATTAAGATAGGTGTGGGCAATATTCTGTTTATCCCACTCGATATAGCAACGGCCGGCCATCTCTGCGGCAAGTGCGGCTATCAGATGAAAATGGTTCCGCTGAGCGCAGCTGATGGCCGCATCATAATAGTCCATCGCTTTGTGAAACTGGCGAGTGACCCGATACAGTTCAGCTTGCAGCAGAGAAGCAAAATGCTGATGATTTTCAGGGCAGTGGCGAGCCTGGCGTTTGGCTCTGCGAAGTGCTCTGCGAATAGGTTTCAGCTTTTTGTTCTGCTGCAGAATACTGATATCAGATAGAAGTGCGAGCCTGGACAGGGCGGTTATATATTCAAAGCAGGGAGAGGAGTAGGTGCCGACGATATGCGGTAGATAGGGCGCGCCTGTTTCGCAATGCCAGTTAGCCTGTTGATAGTCTTCAAAAATAAAGCAGAGCAGCGCACAGTAGTGGTGATAGGTGGCGATCGCGGTGCGATGGTCTTCACTGTGGTGTTCATCCAGCATTGTTTGATTGAAAAAGCGGCCAAACAACCGGGTTGGATCTTCATTTTTCCCCAGCAGGTTATCGATTGCCTGTAATGCCTGCAGTGAATACTGTATCGATGGTTTTTGCCCATATTGCAGCAGTGCATTGGTGTAGTTTTCCAGTGTCGGCTGTAACTCTGCAAAATTGTCTGTCTGGGTAAACGCATACTGGATCCAGGCTGCCAGGCTATAGCTGCCCCACTCAATGTCGCCACAGTTGATCGCCTGTTGATGTCCCTCCATCAGCGAACTCAGTGAGTTCTGCAGCGGTTCTTTCCAGTGGCGTACATAAGAGTCGAACAGAGACATGGTGCGATGATGCAACAGGCGGTCGGGTTGGCGTTGGTCTAGCTCGATGGCGATGGAACCTAATCGATATCCCTGTTCAATGGCGAAATACTTGCCGCAGAGGATACCGCCATAACCGGCAAAGGCCATCGGGGAGTGCGCTGTAATACCCCGGGTGAGGGTGAGTTCGACCTCTTTGGCCATCACCAGTGGCCGCAGGGCCGAGCTGGAAAATTTTACCGCCCCGAACATACTGGCCAGTATCGACAGGGCTGCCAGATCATGAGGGTCCTGCATGGGGGCGGCGTTGAGTATCTGCTCCCGGCTGCGTCTGTGCAGTAACCACTGGGTTCTTAAAACGCCTTGCCAGATATGTCGTCTGCTGGGTTTTGAGGGTAGCTCTACCCCCAGCAGTTTAAGCACCTGCAGGGCCACTTTCATCGCCTGGTCGAACTGGTTCCTGGCAATATGCGACTGAATTCTGATCTCGAAGACTTTGACCCGGTCGAGCACGTTTTCACTATTCTGTATCACCTGATCGATCAGATAGTTCATCTGCTCATACTGGGCGCGGATATAGGCGGCTTCAGCGCCACTTTTATAGAGGGTTAAGGTCAGTTCGTAATGTTGTTGCCAGCTGTTATCCGGCAGTAGTTCAATGCCGGTCTGAAAATATTCCTGGGCGGCATCAAAGGCAGCTGAATCCAGTGCCTGCATGCCAGACTGGCAGTTGAGTGATGCCAGCTCGGTCAGCTCCGCGGTGGACTCGATCAGCGTGCGGGCGCTGTTCAGATGGTTGGTTATCTCGAACACCGGCCGGCTGTTTTGATCAGGAAAACGCTGTTGTAACAGCCGGCCTATCTGCAGGTGCAGTTGCTGCCGTTGATTTTCGGGGATCAGAGAGTAGGCCGCCTGCTGAATCCGGTCATGGACAAAGCGATAGCGGTGACGTTCGAAGCGCAGTCCTGAGCGGCTTGAGTAGTTGATATCCAGCGGAATGAGCAGCCCTTCACGCATGGCATCCATCAGGTTTCCGGTGGTGCTGTGGGGACTCTGTTCTAAGACAACGGCGAGGGTGTTGAGATCAAACGGGCTGCCGATACAGGCGGCCATCTGCAGCGCTTTCTGACTCGCATGAGACAGCTTTTGTATCTTACTGACCATCAGGTCGATGACGTTATCACTCATCTCCCGTGACTGGATTTTTTGTTCATCCCATTGCCAGCGGTTGTTCTGAAAGCGGATCAGTCCCTCATCATGCAGTGAGTAAAGAAACTGAATGAGGAAAAACGGGTTGCCCTGGGTCTTCTCCAGACAGATCTGCGCCAGCTCGGTGCAGTGTTGCGGTTCGGTTCTCAGGGTATCTGCAATCAGTCTGATAATCTGGGATTTGTTCAGCGGTTCAAGGAAGATCTCACTGATGTTGCTACTGCCCTGTTTTATCTTACTGATCGCCAGCGTCATGGGATGAGTCGGACTCACTTCCTGATCCCGGTAGCTGCCGACAATCAGCAGGTTTGACATATCACCCTTTTCACACAATGAGGTGATCAGGTTGAATGACGCCAGATCCCCCCAGTGAAGATCATCGAGAAACAGCAGCAACGGGGTTTCTGCCGTTGCAAATACGCTGAGCAGTGATTTCACCAGACGGGAGAAGCGGTTCTGCTCTTCGAGAATAGAAAAGCGGGGCGTATTTTTTTGTGGGCCAATGATCAGTTCCAGTTCAGGCACCAGGCGTATCAGGGCGTGGGCATTCTGCCCCAGGGCATTGAGGATCTGATCCCGGTAGCCTGTAATCTCCTGTTCGTTCTCGGTTAACAGCTGCCTGATCAGACCCTGCAGGGCGAGAAAAATACCGGAGTAGGGGCGGGTTCGACGGAACTGATCAAACTTGCCGCTGATAAACCGCCCGTTCTGTTCATGGATATAGTGACGCAGTTCGTGAACCAGACTCGACTTCCCCACGCCCGCGTAACCGGTAATCAGAATCAGCTCCTGACGTCGCAGATTCGCCTGATCGAAACTGTTACGCAGTTTCTGGATGGTTGCCGCACGCCCATAGAGACGTTGAGGGATGGAGAAGTGTTCAGAGATATCTTTACGGGCCAGGCTGAACAGCGGAATACTCTGGTGCTGCGTCCAAAGCGTCAGGCAGCGTTTCAGATCCTCAGAGATACCGAAGCTTGACTGGTACCGCTCCGAGGCATCTTTGGCCATCAGTTTCAGGACAATCCGGCTGAGCATCTCCGGCAGTTCAGGTTTAACTTTGTGGGGTGCCTGCGGGTGTTTGGCAATATGGCTGTGGATCAGTTGCAGACGATCTTTACCGGTAAAGGGTGGACGTCCGCAGAGTATTTCATAGAGGGTGACACCCAGGCTGTAAAAGTCACTGCGAAAATCGATATGTCGGTTGATCCGCCCGGTTTGCTCCGGCGCCATGTAACGCAGGTCATCAACGGAGAGTTGTTGTGAGTTCCAGCTGGCCTGTTCGCGGGTCAGCCGGGTGGCAATGGCGAAATCGATCAGTTGCACCTCTCCGGTTTCTGCTAACCAGAGAATATTATCCGGAGACAGTTTCTTATGTATCACCCGCTCGCTGTGCAGCCGTCCCAGCAGCTCGCAAAGCGCGATTGCCATCGGCAGAATCTGTTCCCAGGAATACTGTTTTTTTTGCATCATCTGCCTCAGGGATATGCCTCCCTGGTCAGGAAATATCAGCGTGGTCTGGTGGTTGACGCTGGTCAGAACTGAAGGTGCTATAACCCCCCTGATATCCAGGCTGCTGAGCAGTTCATATTCATGCTCAAAACGACTGATATCTTCGGGAGTGGTTGAGTTTTTGTTGAGCTGTTTGATGATGACTGGCTGCAGATCATTCTCCCTGAGGGCGCGACTGACCGTGCAGTGTTTACCCCGGTGGATAATGGTCTGGACCTGAAAGCCGGGAACATGGGACATAGATCAGTCAATCTCCCCGGCGAACATATACCCAGCGCCATGTGCCGTGAGTATAAAGTGGGGATCAAGCGGATTATCGTTAAGTTTACGTCGCAGGCGTCCAACCAGCACATCGACAGAGCGGTCATTGGGGTTCCATTCCCGATCATGAATGGCATCCATCAACTGATCTCTGCTGAGCACCTGACCCCGGCGACTGATGAGTGCATTCAGTAGTTTGAATTCGCCCTCTGGCAGACGTTCTGAAACAGCTTCCGGACTTTCCAGTAAGCGCTTGCTGCAATCCAGCGTCCAGCCTTCAAACTGAATCAGGTGTTTCTCCCTGGTTTCCGCTTTACCCGGTTGATCGGTGACCCGCCAGATCAGATTCTTGGCCCGCACCAGTAGTTCGCGGGGGGTAAAGGGCTTGGTGACATAGTCATCGGCGCCCAGCTCCAGTCCGACGATACGATCAATCTCATCGCCTTTGCTGGTCACCAGTATGATGCCGACTTTTGAGTGGGCTCTGAGTTCGCGGGTCAGTGTCAGTCCGTCCTTGCCGGGCAGATTGATATCCAGCAGCACCAGATCGATTCTCTCATCAAGCACCCGCTGTACCAGGCTTTCACCATGGTCGGTTTCACTCACCCGATAACCTTCGTTTTCAAAGTAGCTGACCAGCAGAGAGCGGGAGGCAAAATCATCTTCTACGATTAGGATGTGCGTCTGTTCAGTGGGAGCGGTCATGGTCTACTACTATTATAAGGGGTTGGTTGATCGTCAGACTTGAGTCTAGCAAGCTATCGCGATTCGGAACAGATATCTTCAATAAGTTGTGTTGTATCATGTTTCAGATAAAAATCTTTTATTAATAATGAGTTATATTCGATCAAAGATTCGTAGTTACATCCTGTTACATTAGATAACAACTTAGCACAAATTCACGGAAATTCATTTACACCGGACGGTTAGGTTAGTTGGAGTTGGGAGACCGGCGAACTAAAAAAATCGATGAGGGCCTGCATCTGTTCCGATTTACCGCAACAGATGCTGCACAGAAAATTCTTACAGGAGTGATTGGCCTTGAACAATAATAAATCCAAGCATGCACTACTCAGTGTGAGTGCACTGGCACTGATGGGGACTATGCTGACCCCGGCGGCGTCCTGGGCGATGGATGGTGAGAAGGTGATTCAGGAAAAATGTCTGAGCTGCCATACGCGCACCGGAAACCCCGAAACGCCATATTCAAGAATCAGTCAGCAGCGTAAAACGCCTGAAGGCTGGCAGATGACGTTGCAGCGAATGCAGCATCGGAACGGTCTGGTGCTCTCCTCTGAAGAGACTCAGGCAGTGATCCGATACCTGTCTGACACCCAGGGGCTGGCGCCTTCTGAAGCCGCGCCGTTCCGCTATGTGCTGGAACAGAAGCCAAACGTTGTTGAAGACGTTGATCCAGCGTACAAAGAGATGTGCGCCCGTTGTCACTCTAACGCCCGGTTCGGCTTACAGCGCCGTACCGAGGATGAGTGGAAAGAGCTGGTGAACACTCACATGGCGATCCATCCCACTACCGAGTTACATGCTCTGGCACGGGATCGTCGTTGGTACGACATCGCCCTGAATGAAACAGCCCCTAAGCTGGCGATGGATTATGCTTTCAATGATGCTGCCTGGAAACAGTGGCAGAAAATGGCAAAACCTAAGCTGGAAGGTAGCTGGTCTGTCGCGGGTTATATGCCTGCTAAGGGTGATTACAGCGCTATCCTGAAAGTAGTAAAAACTTCAGATAATAAGTATTCCGTTAATCTGGATGGCCATTATGCCGATGGCTCTTTACTGAGTGGTAATGGTGCCGCGCAGGTCTTTTCCGGTTATGAATGGCGCGCGTCTCTGACGATTGATGGTGTCAGCATGCGTCAGGTTATGGCCGCCTCTACAGATGGCACCTCCCTGACCGGTCGTATGTATCAGAGTGCCCACGATGAGATTGGCGGGGATCTGAGAGCGGTCAATGGCAGTGCCATCGTTGGTCTGTCTCCGAGTGCCCTGAAGCAGGGTGAAACATCCGAGGTCACCATTTTTGGCGGCTATCTGAAAGGCAGCGTTAATCTGGGGGCTGGTGTCAAAGTCCTTAAAGTCCTGTCCCGTGATGCTGACCGGGTGGTAGTAGCGGCTAAAGCGTCTGCTTCAGCCACTGTCGGAATGCGTGATGTCGCGGTGGGCGCAACCAAAGCCAAAGCGCAACTGGCTGTCTATGACAAGGTTGCAACCGTGCAGGTATCACCACCTCAGTCGCTGGCACGTATCGGTGGCAACGGCGGTAAGATTCCAAAAGTGCAATCAACCTACCGCGCGCTGGCGTTTAGTGCTGGTAAAGATGGCCAACCAGGCACTGATGATGATCTGCGGCTGGGGTATATGCCTGCCACCTGGTCGCTGAAACCACAGAATGAAGTGGCGGAAGAGGATCGGGATGTTGAGTTTGCCGGCACCATCGACAGCAACGGCGTCTTTACTCCGGGTGATACTGGCCCGAACCCACAGCGCAAGATGTCTACCAATAACGTTGGCATGCTGAAAGTGGTGGCTTCCGTTAAAGATGGCGATAGCACTGTTGAGGGTGAGTCAGACCTGCTGGTGGCTGTTCCGAGCTATATCAAACGCGCTATTCAGTAACACTGATAACAACCGCCAACATCTGTTGTAGCGAATAACAAGAAGAGAGACTGACAATGGGATCTTTAACTCTGGTAAAACCCAACCTGCATCTGGTTGATGTAGCGGAACGCAGGATGTTGTTCCATGTGCCGACCAGTAGCCTGTTTGAGCTGGATACGCTGGGCCGGGAACTGATCGAACTGTTTTCATCTGAAACGGAAGTGTCTGCGCTGCAGATTCGTGACCGCTTTGATGGCCGGTTCAGTGCTGGTGATGTGGTGGATACTCTGGAAGAGTTAAAGACACTGAAGGTCATTGCTGAAGCGGGCACCTGGGCGCAGATTAATAATGAGCCCAAGCCGGTGAAGCAGTTTCCGCTGACCACCATCGTACTGAACACCAATACCGGTTGTAACCTCAGTTGCACGTACTGCTACAAAGAGGATCTGACCACCCCGTCAAAGGGTGACAAGATGAGCTTTGACACCGCGGTGCAGTCGGTTGAGATGATGCTGAAAGAGTCTCCGGACCAGCGTCAGTACAACGTGGTGTTCTTCGGTGGTGAGCCACTCACCAATATGCCGCTGATCCGTAATGTGGTGGCCTACTGTGAAGAGCGTTTTGCGACGCTGGAAGCTGAGGTGAGCTTTACCATGACCACCAACGCCACCATGCTCAACGAAGAATTGGTGGACTGGTTTAACGAACACCGCTTTGGCCTGACGATCTCGATGGATGGTCCCAAGGCGATGCACGATAAAAACCGGATTACCGTCGGTGGGCAGGGTACTTACGATGTGGTGAAGCAGAAGGCGCAGATGTTGCTTTCGCGCTATACCGCACGGCCGATCGGTTGCCGGGTTACTCTGACCCGGGGCATCACCGATGTGGAAGCGATCTTCGACCATCTTTATCACGATCTTGGTTTCTCTGAAGTCGGATTTGGCCCGGTTACCTCCGGTGATATTACCTCGTTTAATCTCACTGCCGAGGAGATGGTTGAGGTGTTTGCGGGGATGAAACGTCTGGGCCGGAAGTATCTCGCGGCAGCACTGGAAGGTAAAAACCTGGGTTTCGGCAATATGCATATGCTGATGACCGACATCCATGAGGGCAACAAAAAACAGCTCCCCTGTGGTGCTGGTGTGGGTTTGCTGGCGGTGGATACCAAAGGTGGCGTCAACCTGTGCCACCGGTTTACCGGGTCGGATCAGCCGTTGTTCGGTGATGTCAGTGAGGGGTTGGATAAGCCCGCTCTGGCTGAGTTTATCGAAACCCGTCTGGACCGCAGTGATACCGGTTGCGAAACCTGCCGTATCCGTAATATCTGTTCCGGCGGTTGTTATCACGAAAGTTACGCAAAATACGGTGATGCGACCGTACCCTCCTACCATTACTGCGACCTGTTGCGAGACTGGGTCGATTTCGGAGTCGAGGCGTACACCCGCATCATGATAGAGAATCCGGGCTTTTTCGAAGCCCACGTCTCTCCTAGAAGGAGTGCTTAAATGAAACATCTGAAGTCGTTTAATAAAAAAGCGAAAATGCTTGATCAGACTACCTCCCCTGATCAGGTAGAAGAAGTCGTCGCGATGCAGACTATAGTCGGCTGCACCTCTACGAATGATCCGGGCTGGGAAGTTGATCCCTTTGGTGGTCTGGGTTCCCTGTGCCAGCCGATGGAATCTGACCTCTATGGCTGCGCGGATGCCTGCTGGTGGCCTGCCCAGGTGCCAGACACTATGAGTAACTACCCTGAGTGGTCTCAGGATGTATCCAAGGCAAATGAAGACTGGCGCAAGCTGGATGGCATTTTCCCGGAAGAGCAGAAGTAACGGAGGCGCAGATGAAATTTACCCATATGATAAAAGCCGCAGCGCTGATCGGTGCTGTAAGCAGTGTTGCGCTGATGTCCGGTTGTTCAACCAACCCATCCGCATCGCTCAATGGTATGAAAGGTGGTGGTCATGAGTATCTGTTGACGGTAAGCCGTCCTAATCAGCTGCATGTGATTGATACCGAAACCAATAAGATTGTCCGCAGCTGTGATGTTCCGGGTGTGTTCGGTCAGGGAACGGTTGAACCCTCACCGGATGGCCGGATCGCCTATGTCGGTACCAACAAGTGGGAAGACGTTGCCGGATTTGATATTACCAACTGCGATATGGTGTTCTTTGCTAAGCAGTCGGATAAAACCGTCACCGTTAAAAGCTTTGTCTCTCTGGCGGTCAGCCGGGACGGTAAGGAACTGTATACCATACAGAACCCAACCCGTAAGTTATCTGACCGGTATGAGGTGATGGAGCCCCAACTGGCTGTTTACGATACCAGTGCAGGTCTGGATGCCAAGCCGATCAGAACTTTCCCTGTGGGCCGTCAGATTACTAAAATCACGGCGATGGATACCGGAGAAGTGATTCTCGGTGGGCCAGACCTGCAGGCGATTAATCCGCAAACCGGTGAGATACGGATGCTGAGTAAGCTGCAACACTGGGACAGACCCGCTGATAAGTGGGTGCAGCCTGATGCGTTCGCCATGCACTCTCTGGGTGAACATGTCGACGAATTTATCATGCCGTACTTCACCATCAAGTGGAATGGCGATCCGGGTGATATGGAGAAGGCTGAGTTCTGGTGGGGGATGAGCCGGGTTGATCTGAAAACCGGTGAAGTTGAGCAAACCGAAACCGTGCCTTTTGAGTTTATTATCTTCAACTTTATTACCGATCCGGAAGATAGTGATGTAATCTATGGAGCGTTTAATACACTGTCAAAGCACAACATTCGTGAGCATAAAACGCTGGCTGTGCATAACATGGAACATACCTATTACGATCTGAACATGACCCATGACCGCACCATCTATGTGGGCGGTACCTCCAGTGATATCTCGATCCATGATCCGGATACCCTGGAAAAAATTGGTTCAATTCAGTTACCGGGTGATATGTCCACTTCAGGCATGCGCATTGCTTATCTAAAGTAATTCGGGATTGAAGTAGATCGGGACTATTACTCCGATAACCAGACTGATAGTCTGGTAAGTAAAGGCTGTCCTCTGACAGCCTTTTTTGTATCTGCTGAAAAGAGATGACGTAAGCATGATCAGATGGCTAAGTGCAGCAATTGATGGCCAGGACCGGGGCCGGTTAGAAGAGGCGTTCCGCTGGCTTTACACTTTTGTCCGGCCGCAATCGAGGGCTATCATCGGTCTGATGCTGTTGTCTGCGTTTGCCTCCGCCCTGGTGTTGTTGCAACCCTGGCTGACCAAGCTGCTGATCGACGAAGGTTTGCTGGCAAAAGATTACGGCATGCTGGTGACGATGGCCGTTGGCATGATTTTCGTCGGCATTATCAGTACCACGCTGTCGGGTATCAACCGTTATCTGCATACCCGGCTATCGGGCAAAATTCTCTTCTCCCTGCGCGAACATCTTTATGAACATCTGCAAACCCTGTCGCCGCAGTTCTTTGGCGGCCGCCGCATCGGCGATATTCTCTCCCGTCTGGACGGTGATGTATCACAGATTCAGCGTTTTGCAGTCGATAGTATGTTCTCCGCCCTGAGCAGTGTGCTGGGACTGGTGGGGGCGCTGGTGTTGCTGGTGACCCTGTCGTGGAAACTGTCGCTGTTGGTGCTGGTGCTGATTCCGCTGGAGGTACTCTGGTTACGCTGGATGCGCCGTAAAGTCGAACGTCAGGCGCGTATCATTCGTGAACGCTCAGCCGATCTTAGCTCATTTCTGGTGGAAACCCTGCCGGCGATGAAGTTTATTCAGGCGGTCTCCCAGGAAAAACGGGAATCACGCAAACTCCATAGCCTCAGCGACAATTATCTGACCGACCTGCTAAAGCTGCAGGTGACCGAATTCTTTACCCAGGCGATTCCTGGCACACTGACCTCACTGACCCGCGCCACGGCGTTTCTGATCGGCGGTTACTGGGTGATCGAAGGGCAGTGGCAGTTGGGTTCATTGATCGCATTTTCCACCTATTTAGGTATGGCTACCGGCCCGGTACAGAGCCTGTTAGGCTTGTATGTGGCGATCCAACGGATGTCGGTAAGCCTCGACCGGGTGATGGATCTGCGCCGGGCAGAACCGGATATCACCACTCCGGAACAACCCGCTTCACTGGCGGATGATATGCGCGGTGAGATCAGTTTTGACCGGGTCAGTTTTAGTTATGAGGGTCGAAATGAGCCGATTCTGAGTCATGCGAATACCGTGTTTCCGGCGGGTGCCAGTATCGCCCTGACCGGGCCATCCGGGGTGGGTAAATCCACCGTGATCGATCTGCTGATGCGTTATTACGACCCAGAGCAGGGGCGCATTCTCATCGATGGCGTGAATCTGAAACAACTGCCGCCGATGGCGCTGCGTAAACGGGTGGCGCTGGTCAGTCAGGATATCACCCTGTTCCGCGGTACCCTGATGGAAAATATCCGTTATGCCGCACCTGAAGCCCGCGATGCTGATGTTATCGCTGCCTGTGAACAGTCACAACTGACGGAGCTGATCGGCTCTCTGCCGCTGGGGCTGGAAACGCCACTGGGTGAGCGGGGCAGTCAGCTCTCCGGTGGTCAGAAACAGCGGGTAGCGATCGCCCGGGCGATTCTGCAACAACCGGCCATCCTGATACTGGATGAAGCGACCTCGGCGGTGGATGAAGCCACCGAAACCGAAGTGATCGCCAATGTTAACCGTATCTTTGCCGGTAAAACCCGCATTCTGATCAGTCACAGGGCTTCAACATTAAGCGGTGTTGATGTGCGAATTGAGTTAAACCGTGGCCAGTTAGTGGCTGAAAAAAGGCTGCCGGAGGTGAGCTGAGATGATGCGCAAGGAGTCTGATAAAGTGCTGATCGGTCTGGTCGACAGCGGTTTTGGTTTTGCCGGATCACCGCCAACCGGGACTGATCGGGTGGTTGTTTCTCAGGCATTCCGGTTCGATGAGGGTATCGTTTTAACACCGGTCATTGATGATCAGTTGGGGCACGGCTCAGCGCTATTAGAGGTGATTGCTGAGCAGGCACCCGATGCTGAGTTTGCTATTGCGCAGATATTCACCGAGCGATTAGCGACAACTCCGGCTCAGGTTGCCGCGGCGATCGACTGGCTGGTAGAACAGCAGGTGGATCTGATCAACCTCAGTCTGGGGCTGCGCAATGATCGCGAGATTTTACGCACTGCCTGCGAGCGGGCACTGGCTGCCGGGGTGATTATCTGTGCCTCCTCACCGGCTAAAGGCGATCCGGTCTATCCCTCGGCTTATCCCGGTGTGCTGCGTATGACCGGCGATGCCCGTTGTGAAAATCCGCAGCAGCTTTCCTGTCTGAAAACCCAGTACGCGGATTTTGGTGGCTATGTTACAGCCCGCAACGGCGTGATCGGGGCCAGTGCGGGATGTGCTCAGTTAACCGGCCATATCGGCCGCTATCTGAGCCAGGGTGGTGCTGCCGATCTGGCCTCAGTGGATCGCTGGCTGGAGAGTCAGGCGGACTATTTTGGTGTTGAAGTCCGTTTCCCTCAGGCGGTTAAGTCTGACAGTCGAGGTGAGGCCTGATGAGTATGGTTCAACAAAAATCGTTATCCCATATTATTGTGCTGGGGGGCGGACCTGCCGGAGGAGCCACCGCTCTGGGCCTGAGAAAACTGGGCTATGATGTCACCGTGATCGCCGAGCCAAGACCCTTTAAAGCGGTCGAAGGGATCTCCGAGCGGGTGTTGGAAGGGCTGCGCAATGCGGGGTTTAAGCAAGCCCTGGTGAACCTGCCGCCACCCTCACCACGCCTTGCCAGCTGGAACGGCGCAACCAACAGCGCCAATACCGAGATGCTGATCAACCGTAGTGAACTGGACCGGGGAATCGGCAGGGATCTCGAGGCGGCCGGGGTGAAGCTGATACCGGGGCGGGTTGGCAAAGTCAGTGAGACCGATGCCGGTTTTTCCGTTGCCCTGAAAGACTCAGAGACTGCTCTACTAAAGAAAGCTCCGCTAAAGGACGCTGCTCCGCTAAAGGCTGACTTTCTGGTGGAGGCCCGTGGTCGCAGTGCGCCTGCAGCGGGACTGGCGCGGTTGCGGGGCAGTGAAACCGTGTCCCTGTTGCAATACTGGCAGGGTGAACCCTGTCAGCCGCAGTCCGCTGCTGAAAGTTTTCAGGATGGCTGGGCCTGGATGGCCGCCTGGTCCGATGGTACCCGCTATCTGCAACTGACCTTTGATGTCGCCAGCGCCGATCTGCCGGACAAAGCCCAGCTGATCGATCACTGTAACGCTATCCTGCGCACTCTGCCCAGCGCTCAACCCTTTATTGCCAACGCTAAGCCAACCGGGGTTATCCACGCCCGCACCAGCACACCGATACTCTGCCGTGAGGCCGTCGGCGACAACTGGATCAGGGTTGGCGATGCCGCGATGGCGGTTGATCCTCTCTCAGGTAATGGAATTTTTCAGGCACTCTCCAGCGCATTGCAGGCTCCCGCGGTAATTAATACCCTGCTGCAACAACCTCAGAACCGATCCCTGGCGAAACAGTTTTATCAGCAGCGGGTTGATCATCTGTTCCACCGTTTTGCCCGCATAGGTCGGGACTTTTACGCCTCAGAAGAGCGCTGGTGGGATAACCCGTTCTGGGCCACTCGCCGCAACTGGCCGGATAGCAAACCCCTGCACCAGGAAACGGATCCTGACTCACTCCGGGTAGTCAGTATGCCGGTGGTCAGCAATGGACTGATTGAGGAACATGAGGTGGTGACCACCAATGACCAGCCGCTGGGGATATGGCACCTTAATGGTATACCGATGGCGCCGGTAGTACGGGCACTGCAGAGCAGAGAGCAGGGGACCAGTCCGCATTCCTGTCTTGAAACAGTATTGGGGATGAGTCCCGACATCGCCGCTGGGCTGACCCGTTGGTTGTATCAGAACCGCTGGTTGAAGGTGGAACGCTGATAGAAAAGCCGACTATAAATATTTTTTATTGTTTTACCTGAAATAGATACACGTAATTAACCGATACTTATCAACGAGCTTCTTTAGGTTAGCTGGTTTTATGACCTTTATTTAGGTTTATTTGATTTACTAAGCGGTTCATTTGAACCTATAATTGGTTCGATATGGTGTGATTACAAGCAATTTAACAGACGCTTTACTCATACACCTGGGTTTAAATAGGTGGTGCAGGCAGGAAAATACAATGCTGGAAGGTGTACTAGGCAACATCAACAAAGAACGGGTTCTGGTATATTTGATAGCACGGGGTGACGGCTATCCCCGTGAGATAGCCGCATTTTTTAATGCCCCGCTTACACCTATTCAGAAACAGGCTGAGAATCTGGAATCCGCTGGGGTTCTGTATAGCCGGTTTGTCGGCAGATCCCGTGTATATGCACTGAATCCACGTTGTGTATATATCAACGAGCTTACAGCACTGATAAACCGGATACTGGAGTTCTATCCAGAAGATATTTACGATGCGTTGATGAATAATCGTCGTCGCCCCCGCAAACCAGAGAAACCCCTGAAATTGACCCGTGCCAATGGCTGATCAGTCTGTGATTCATAAAGCGATCACTGCCCGGGACCTGGCCGGGTTGATAGCTTCTCACCTGGCGGCAAAGGGGATCGAGGTCACTCTGGTAGGTGGAACTTGTGTGTCAATCTACTCAGATAACTTCTATCAATCGGACGACCTTGATTTTGTTGACCGCTCATATACGCCAGGCAAAAAGCTTAAGGATGCGATGTCTGAAATCGGCTTCACACCGGTTGGGCGTTATTTCGAACATCCGGATTCGCCATTTGTCGTTGAGTTTCCTTCCGGACCGCTCTCAGTGGGTGATGACCCTGTTCGAAACTGGTCTACTTTGAGTACACCGTTAGGAACCTTTACACTGATTACCCCGGAAGATTGCATAAAAGACCGCCTTGCAGCTTATTTTCACTGGAATGATCGACAGGCTCTCGAACAGGCCGTCTGGGTTGCCCATGATCAGGTTGGGGAGTATCGCCCTGATGAGATTGAAAAGTGGGCTGAGCGGGAAGGAGAAGTTGATAAATTTAAAGAGTTTATTGCGCGTCTGAAGCGTTAATAGTTCGGTCCTCTTTTTGCTCTATGTTTGCTGCGCCATCTCTTCGCGCAGTTTATCGCGAATCTCCATCAGCATTTTGCCAAAGGCGTTGTTGCCGCGCATATCGCGGCCACTGCCCCAGAAGTAGTCGTACTGGGTGACATCGGCAATTTCGATCTCACCGGTATCCAGTAGCATTTGTGCAATTTCCGGATAAGTGCGGCATTTGATATAGGTACCGCGGGTCATGACGGTCACTTTAACTCTGTCCCAGTCATTGCGTTTTTCGTGCTTTTTGCTTTTGCCCAGTTTGGTCGCATCGGCTGGATGGAGGGCCTGGCGGATCTGCTCAGCATATAGCGTATCGTCAAACTTCATCGCCTGATAATAGTGTTCGACTGAGGGCCACTCATAACCATCCAGTTCGAAGGCGTGTTTAGAGTATGAGGCCAGCGGGTTAGTGGGATCAATCCGGGTCAGCGTTAGTAGTTTCTTCGCACTCTTGGGGCTAAAAAACATCTTTGTTTCTCCACGTAATCGAGAGGCCGATAAAATACAGAGGCCAGGGTTGATGATCCCGGCTATCCGATTATCTGCTTATGAATGATATCTCGGCTAACAAATTGGAATCAGGTAATTCAACTCAAGGGTGGCTGTATGAATTTTCATTCATTATAAACCTTAATCAGAAGGGGCGGCATAATGGATAGCCAAACTCTGTTTCCAAAGATTAATAGTGAATACTGATACATGACAAGCGCTTACTAAAAGCGATACTTTGTTAAAAAAGTCGGTGTCCCTTTCTCTTAGCGTATTTGGGGTAGGGGAGTAGGAGCTGCTTCCAGCAGCGAATCAGAGAGGAGGCCTGTGGGCTCAGGAGGACGGCGATTGGTGGTAAATAGTTTCCTGTATCAGCCAGTAATTATCGAGACTGGGTGTCGTTTGGCAGAGAAAGTTAAAAGAGCCGCAGACTCTGCAGCTCTTTTCGGGTGAACCTTTATCTGATTCAGATACTCATTAGCACCGACTTAACCTCGGTGTAGTGTTCAATGACATCGCTGCCCATCTCCCGGCCCAGGCCGGATTGTTTAAAGCCTCCGAACGGCAGGGCAGGGTCGAGGGCGGTATGGCAGTTGACCCAGACGGAACCGGACTTGATGCGCGGAATCATGCGGTGTACCTGTGACAGGTTGTTTGACCAGATGCTGGCGCCGAGGCCGTACTGGCTGTCGTTGGCGATACGCACCGCTTCTTCAATATCATCAAACGGCATCGCTACCAGTACCGGCCCGAAGATCTCCTCCTGCACCACGCTGGCGTTCTGATCTACATCCACCATCACCGTGGGTTTAACAAAGAAGCCCGGGCCGGGTACTGCAATACCTCCGGTGGTAACAGTGGCTCCGCCGTTACGTCCCTGTTCGATGTAGTTGCACACGCGGTTTTGCTGTTTGGCTGAGATCAGTGGCCCCATCTGAGCATTGGGATCGAGACCATGGCCCAGGGTCATTCCTTCAGCAATAGCGGAGATATCGGCGACCACATTATCGAAATGCTTTTTATGCACATAAAGGCGTGAACCGGCGCAACATACCTGGCCCTGATTGAAGAAGATCGCGTTGGCGGCACCAGCTGCGGCGGTCTGCAGATCGGCATCTTCCAACACGATAGTGGGGGACTTACCACCCAACTCGAGGGTGACCCGGGTCATACTGTCCATCGCGGCCTTGCCGATCAGTTTGCCCACCTCAGTGGAGCCGGTAAAGGTGAGTTTATCCACATCCGGATGATGGGAGAGGGCGGCACCCGCTTCGATACCGGTGCCGGTGACCACATTCAGGACACCCGGTGGATAACCCGCTTCCAGTGCCAGCTGGCCCAGCATCAGTGCGGTCATCGGGGTTTCATCGGCAGGTTTAAGAACAACTGTGCAACCGGTTGCCAGTGCCGGGCCCAGTTTCCAACAGGCCAATAGCAGGGGGAAGTTCCAGGCGACGATGGCGCCGACGACGCCCACCGCTTCCCGGCGGGTATAACCATGAAACTGGGCGTCCGGCATAAACGGTACAGATACATCGACACTGCGTCCCTCGATCTTTGTCGCGAAGCCGGCCATATAGCGCAGGAAATCGATCGCCAGGCGGATATCCACATGCTCTGCGATCACTACACTCTTACCATTATCCAGCGATTCAATCTCTGCCAGCAGTCGGGCATGCTTCTCTATCAGGTCGGCGAAGTTCCACAGTAGTTTTTGTCGATCAACTGGCTTGATTCGGCTCCAGTCTGAATCTTCGAAGGTTTTGCGGGCCATAGCGACCGCTTTATCAATCTCTGCTTTATTGCCGCTTGGGACCGCAGCGATCTGTTCGCCGTTTGCGGGATTGATGACAGGCAGTGTCCGTCCATCTTCAGCGTCCAGCCACTGATCACCAATCAGGAGTTTATGTTGCCGCTGAATAAAGTCCATCGCTTGTGCCGATGGTGAAAATTGTGATTCGCTCATATTTTATAGACCTGTTTATAGTTGTATGCAGATATTAAGAGAGGCCTGAATACTGCTCAGGCAACCCGACACTTAGTGATACGGTTATCGCAAGGGCTGTGCCAGAGTGCTTGAATAGTCTTAATTGATTGTTTTATATGAATAAATATGAGAATTCATATGGGGAATATGCGCTGCCTGATTGTTTTACTCTGAGACAGGGTGTTAAAAAATAAGTCAGTTGGCCGCTCTGTCTGTGTGCCATCAGATGGATGTTGCACCCGGTTACCGTTCTGGCTTTGCCTGACTGTTACATTTTTGAACAACGGTGTTGCGTTATTGAACAGTGGCCGTCTTGATTTTTTCTACAGGATTACCCTGATTTTTCATAATTCATTGAAAAATATACAGATATCTCTATTGGCACAGGCCGTGCTTTATATCCCTTCAGGTTAGAACTTTGGGTTGCGTTCAGCAGCTCAACTAAATAAACAACAAAAGGAGTCTGGCCTTGATGAAGAAATTGAGATTACCCCGGCTATCGGGTGGGCTTCTGCTGGCAGGATTATTCTTGCCAACAGGGGCTGTTCAGGCGGGTGATGCTGAAGCCATTATTCAGAATAAATGTGTGGCATGTCATACCCAGGAGAGCGCCAAGCCTCTGCAGATGAGCCGCATGAGTCATCAGCGTAAAACCCCTGAGGGATGGTTGATGACGATCGCCCGGATGCAGGTGATGCATGGCCTGGAAGTCACCGACGATGAACGGCGCACACTGGTGAAGTACTTTGCTGATAAGCAGGGGCTTGCACCGGAAGAAACTGCAGGTTCCCGCTATGCCATGGAGCGTCGTCTGAACACCATGGAAAACTTTGACTCACCAGAATTCACCGATATGTGTGCCCGTTGTCATTCCGGTGCCCGGGTGAAACTTCAGCGTCGGCCGGAATCGGAGTGGAAGCATCTGGTGAACTTCCATCTGGGACAGTGGCCCTCTCTGGAATATCAGGCGCTGGCGCGGGATCGTGACTGGATAGGTCTGGCCCTCAACGAGATGGTGCCTGCTTTGGCGAAAGAGTTGCCACTGCAATCAGCCAGCTGGGATAAATGGCAGAGCGCTAAGAAAATGCCTGCCAGCGGTAGCTGGAGTTTCAGTGCTCAGATGCCAGGAAAAGGCGATATTCGCGGCGTCATGACGGTCTCTGGTGGTAAAGATGATCAGTATAAGGTGAGTGTCGACGGTGAGTATGCCGATGGCTCTGCGCTGAAAGGCAGCGGTAGCGCTATCGTTTACACCGGTTATGAGTGGCGTGCCAATCTGACCATTGATGGGGTGAAAATGCGTCAGGTATTTGCCCTGTCGAAGGATGGCTCCGAACTGACCGGCCGCATGTTTGAAGCGGTACACGATGAAGCGGGGATGGACTTCACTGCAGTGAAAGCCGGCACTACGCCAACCCTGCTCGCTGTTCAGCCGGGCTATATCCGTGCAGGTAGTACCGGCGTGCTGACACTGGTCGGCACCGGGCTGGGTAAACAGGTCTCCCTGGGCGATGGCATCCGGGTTATCAGTGAACTCTACCGCGATGATAACAAAGTGGTTGTTCAGGCGACGGCTGAGAGTCAGGCGAAACCGGGCTCCCGCAATGTGGTTGCAGGTAAGGCCAATGGCGCCATGCTGACCGTCTATGATCAGATCGGCAGTGTTAAAGTGGTGCCCGATTTTGCGGTGGCTCGCGTCGGTGGAAATGGCGGTTCTACGCCGAAATATAATGGCCATTTCCAGGCGGAAGCATGGATGAATGGTGCGGATGGCAAGCCTGGCACTGAGGATGATATGCGCATCGGTTTTGTCCCGGCTAAATGGCATGTTGAGCCATTTGATGAGCAGGCGGCTGCCGACCGGGATACCCATTTTACCGGCCGGATGGATGAGACAACCGGTGTATTTACTACCGCTGGATCAGGTCCAAACCCCGAGCGTCGCATGTCAACCAATAATGCCGGCAATCTGAAAGTGGTGGCCGAAGTTAAGGAGGATGCCGAGACTCTGAGTGCTGAAGGCCAGATGATTGTGACTGTACAGCGCTGGAATAATCCACCCCTGCCATAAGCAGTTCCTGACTACTAATGAGCGATGTTGCTGGTCTGTTAGAAGAGATCACAGCATACCGAAAAAATAATAGTGAGGAGGGTCGTTCTATGGGCGCCCAATTAAATCTGGTAGAGCAGAATCTGCATCTGGTGGCTGTCAGTTCGCGGCAGATGCTGTTTCATATACCTTCAAGCAGTCTGTTTGAGCTGGATGGTCTGACTGCGCAGCTGATTGAGCTATTGCGGCAGCGGCCAGAGCAAACCGCAGAGCAACTGATTGGTGAACTGTCAGCACAGTATCCCACAGATCAGATTGCAGAAACGCTGCAAGAGCTGATCGCACTGGAACTGGTGAGTGATGGTTCGCCGTTAACGCCGGAGATTGCACTGAAGAAGATTACCGAGTTTCCCATCAATACCCTGGTGTTGAATGTGAATACCGGTTGCAACCTTAGCTGCAGCTACTGTTACAAAGAGGATCTGGATAAACCCTCTGAAGGCAGGAAGATGCAGTTCGACACCGCGAAACAGTCGCTTGAGATGCTGATCGCTGAGTCACCCCATGAGACGCGTTATAACATCGTCTTCTTTGGCGGTGAGCCGCTGTCGAATTTCGGCCTGATAAAGGATGTCGTCAGTTACGCTGAACAGCGCTTCGCTGAGCTCGGTAAGCCGGTGGACTTTACCATGACCACCAACGCCACCCTGCTGACGGAAGATATTGCTGACTGGCTCAATGAACACCGCTTCGGGCTCTCGGTGAGTATGGATGGCCCGAAGGCGATTCACGATAAGAACCGGATCACCGTGGGTGGGCAAGGCACCTATGATGTGGTCAGCCGCAAAGCGAAAATGCTGCTGTCCCGCTTTCGTGTGCGCCCGGTGGGTGCCCGGGTTACGCTGACCAGAGGGATTACCGATGTGCAGCGGATCTGGGACCATCTGTTCAATGAACTGGGCTTCGCCGAGGTTGGTTTTGCACCGGTTACCTCCGGTGATATCAGCCATTACAACCTCAGTGATGAGGAGCTGGCCGAGGTTTTCCATAATATGAAGCTGCTCGGTCAGCAGTATCTGGAGGCTGCGCTGCAGCACCGTAATATCGGTTTCTCCAATATGCATCAGCTGATCACCGACCTCCATGAGGGCAACAAGAAAGCACTGCCCTGTGGCGCCGGTGTGGGACTGCTGGCGGTGGATCATGAGGGTGGTTTGAACCTCTGTCACCGTTTTACCGGATCAGATCTGGAGACCTTTGGTGATGTACAGACCGGTATCAATAAAGAGCGTCTGGGCGGCTTCCTTGAGCAGCGTCTGGATCGTACCGATACCGGTTGTTCCAGTTGCCGTATCCGTAATCTCTGTTCCGGTGGTTGCTACCATGAAAGCTATGCCCGTTTTGAAGACCCGACTCAACCCGTTTATCACTACTGCGATCTGATGCGTGACTGGGTGGACTTCGGTATCGAAGTCTACAGCCGCATCATGGCCGAGAATCCGGCCTTTATCGACAGTTACATATCTCCCCGGAGGGCTCACTGATATGAAACATCTCAAGCCTGTTAATAATAAAGCACACACTCTGACTAAGGCCGTTGCCGATGATCAGGTAGAAGAAGTCGTGGCGATGCAGTCCATCGCCGGTTGTACCGCCACCACCGATCCCGGCTGGGAAATTGACGCCTTTGGTGGTGTCACCTCCCTGTGTCAGCCGATGGAGTCCGATCTGTATGGTTGTGCCGACCCCTGTTGGTGGCCAGCCCAGGTGCCGGATACCATGAATACCTATCCGGACTGGAATGAAAATGCAGCCAGCACGCTGGATAACTGGCGCAATCTGGGAACCGTGTTCCCGGCTGATAAAGACTAACCGAACAGGATGCTAACGATGAGAAAAAGAAATATGCTTCCTCGCAGCATGACTGTCATGCTGACGACCTTAACGCTGGGTGTAACCGCTTTAACCAGTGGTCTGGCGATTGCCGCAAAGGGGCCTGCGCTGAAAGCTGGCAACGAATATATGGTGGTGGCTAACTATCCCAACCAGATGCACGTGCTGGATCTGCAAAGCGATACACTTTATAAAACCTGCGATATGCCGGGCCGTTTTGGTCCGGGAGCACTGCAGGTCGCGCCGGACAAGAAAACTGCCTATATCCTCAACAATGGTTATGAGGATATCTATGGTGTGGATATGGACACCTGCGAGGTAAAATTCCACGCGAAGATGGCGCAAAGCAAAAAAGAGCGGACTAAAACCATCTATGCCTTTGCCCTGAGTTATGACGGCAAAGAGTTATATGCAGTACAGAACCCAACCCTGATGGAGCGGGATCATTATGTAGTTCAGCCAACCCGGCTGGCGGTGTATAGCACCGACGCTGGGATGGATGCCAAACCGGTGCGGATCTTCCCCTCACCCCGCCTGGTGACGGCAATGCAGGTAGGTAAAGATGGTGGTCTGTATATGGCCGGTGCAGACATCTATAAAATGGATGTAAAAACCGGTGAATACGAGGTGGCCGTTCCAAGTCGTAACTGGAAACGTGAGCGCTATGTCCAGCCAGATGTACTGAACGTCTGGGCGGTGCAAACACCGACTAAAGACTTCACTATTCTGTATACCACGGCGCGCTTTCAGGAAGGCTCTGAAGACCTGGATACCGCCGACTGGCTGTATGGTTATTTCAATATCAATCTGGACACCGGGGCAACGGAAACCAAAGATTTCGGCCCGATCACCGAGCTGTATTTCACCGGCACCCGTTCACCGAAAGACCCCAACATTATGTATGGCGTGCTTAACCGACTGGCCAAATATGATATTGAGAAGCAGACGCTGCTGAAAGCGGCTGAGCTGGATCACTCCTACTACTGCGTGACAGTCAACCAGAGCGGCAGCAAAGTCTATCTGGCGGGTACCAACAATCATGTCGCTGTCTTCGATGGCGATAGCCTTGAACGGCTGAAAACCATTCAGTTGCCCGGTGGGGATATGTCCACCACCACCGCCCAGGCATTTGTTCGCTAACACTCCTTTTTAACGCTGAATACTCCCTCCGGGTAGCTTCAACTGAAGCTGCTCAGGGGGGACTTTGCCTGAATATCTGGCCGAAACAATAGACGGCTGATCAGCCGGGTCTGATAACGGGCAGACTATCTTTAATCGTTTTATGGAATCTGAATATGAAAAACAATAACAGTACATTCCTGAAGTTAAACGCACTGGTCGCTGTGTTGCTCTCTGCATCAGCGGTGCAGGCCGCTCCGGTTTATGACCAGGATGGCAAGTCCCTTGAATTTAATGTCGAGGGTATGGCAGGTATTTTCTCTACCGATGAGAACTATAACGGTGTCGATGATGGCGGCAATCACTGGCAGGAAGGTTATCTGAAGGGGGACCTGGTGGGCCGCAAGGCGACTGGCAGCGGCTCCGTCTATGGCGGACTGGGTGTCATTGCGCTGGGCACCGGTGGTGACGGCGATGCTGGTGGTTATACCTCGGGTGATGAAAGTGAGCTGAAAATAGAAAACGCGTTTGTCGGCTGGCAAAGCAGTAATGGTGTTTTCGATCTGTCAGCCGGTCGTCAGCAGTTCATGCTGGGGGATGGTTTTATTATTGCCGGTGATGCGATCAGCCTCGGTGATATGGGGATTCCGGGTGTCGATGTTGACCGTGGTGGTGCTTACTATCTGGCGGGACAGAAAAGCTTCGACAAGACCGCGATCCTGAAAGTCGATCCCGAAGGCCCGGTGCGGGGTGATCTGTTCTGGTTGCAGTCAGATAATCCTTATCATCAGGATACAGAGCTGGGCGGAGTCAACCTTGAATGGGTTTATGAGGCTAAAGGCACACTGGGTCTGAGTTATCTATCGGTGCTGGATGTTGACCAGGGAGCCGGGTTTGGTATCTGGGATCAGCGTAAGGGGATGGATGTTGTCAGCCTGCGCGGGCAGGGCAGTATGGGGGTGGAAAACCTGTTTCTGTCATTTGAATATGTCAATGAGAGTGGCGGTGATACAGCAGTCAAAAATGATGCTAATGCCTGGTATGTCGAAGGCGGCTGGACGTTTACCGGTCTACCATGGTCACCAACCCTCAACTATCGTCATGCTAAGTTCTCCGGAGACGATGCATCGACCACCGATAACGAAGCCTTTGATCCCCTGTTTTTCGGCTTTACCCGTGGTTTTGGCACCTGGTTCCAGGGGGAAGTGGCATCTAACTATGCGGGTCCTGCCAACAGTGGCAACAGGGTGGATCGTGTCGAGTTGATGCTGCAACCGAGGGAAGATCTGACGGTTGGTCTGCAGTACTGGGACTTTGGTAAAGAGGCTGATGCAGCTGACACCGCCGGTAACGAAGTGGACCTCTATGCGCTCTGGTCGATCAACGATAACTTCATCTTCAGCCCGATGGTCGGTTACTACACCCCGGATGGCAGCAGCGTGATCGCCAATCAGGCCAATGATAATAGCAATCTCTACCTGCAGGCGGTGCTGATGTACTTTTACTAATTAAAAATCTTTACTAATCAACACCGTTGAACTGATGTCATTGTAAGGGAGGCCCTGCTCCTTCAGCCGCGATAAAAAGGTAGTTTCACGGTTACCTTCATGTCGCTTTCCACGGCCCGGTTTCCGGCGCCGTGGCTTTTTGCTGTTGAAACAGGTGGTTAATCAATTCCGATAAAAAAGTCACAGGCCGATCAGTGGAACACTATTTGATTGCTATAGTTACACAGATACGGTAAAAAAATTGATAGCCTGTATTTGAGTTGTTCAATTAAGCAGTAGCGAGTAATCAGTACTATGAAGAAGTCGACAGATTCCGTGTTACCTACCGACCCCCTTCATTCGGTGAAGGTCGCCCGCAATCGGCTTGTTCAGGAAGGCGAAGTTCCCAGTGGCGTCTTACGCAGTGAGATTGAAGATTCCTGGCAGCGAAGTGTCAATGCCGGTCTTAACTGTGAAGCTCCACTTGATCTGGAAAATCTCTCCAGAGACAGGATTGACACCCTGCAAGAGAAAAACAGGGGGCTGATCGAAGCGGCTCATCCTGAAATTAAACAGCTGGTTGACTATTTTAGTTCCGATGGCGGACTGGTGATGCTGACTGATGAATCGGCGACGATTCTCAAGATCAAGGGTGAAACCCGGCATCTGGATTCTGCCACCCGCTATGCACTTGCACCGGGGGCTAACTGGGGCGAAGAATTACGCGGCACCAATGGTCCGGGCACCGCTATTGTTAACCGCTCCCCCCTGATGATCCGGGGTAATGAGCATTTTCTCGATTCCATCGGCTACCTCTCCTGCTGCTCTGCGCCGATTACCGACCCTAAAGGTGAGTTGCTGGGAGTGCTGGATCTGACCTCACCCACCGATAATCGGGATCTTCCGCCCAATCTCAGTCTGGTGCAGCAGGCGGTGCGTTCTATCGAGAATCGCATGTTCAGCGGCCAGTTTCAGCAGCATATTGTTCTCAGTGTTCATAGCCGTCCGGAGTATCTGCGCTCCTCATGGCAGGGGATGTTGGCACTGGAGCTGGATGGCCATATTCAGGCGGCCAATGAACAGATCTGCCAACTGCTGAACCGTAAGCGGGAACAGCTGGTGGGGCGTAATCTTGAAGAGCTGTTTGGAGTGCGTCCTGAAGTACTGCTGACCGATCTGCACCGTAAAGGACGGGGGCAGTTACGAACCCGCGGCGGTGATTTCTACTGTGAACTGCTGCACTTTCCCAATAGCTTTCCGACAACTTATAAAGCTCCGCTCAAATCAAATCGCAGTAAGCCCGCTCCGGCTCCTTTGAATGCGCCTCCCCTGCAAGAACTGGCGGGACAGGATCCCCGCTTACAGAAAGGTGTGCGAATGGGCAGCCGGGCACTGTCCCACGAACTGCCGGTGCTGATTCAGGGGGAGACCGGTACCGGTAAAGAGGTGATGGCTAAATCACTGCATCTCGATAGTCGTCGTAATAGCGGGCCGTTTGTCGCGGTGAATTGTGCGTCGATACCTGAAGGGCTGATCGAATCGGAACTGTTTGGCTATCGGGAAGGAGCCTTCACTGGTTCCCGCAAAGGCGGGATGATCGGGCGGCTGGAACAGGCTCAGGGAGGAACCCTCTTTCTTGATGAGATCGGCGATATGCCGCTGGCATTGCAGGCCCGGTTGCTGCGGGTATTGCAGGAACGCACCATTGCGCCTTTGGGAGGTGGAGATGAGATCGCGCTGGATATCGCGGTGATCTGTGCCTCTCATCGGGATCTGAAAGCGCTGGTGGCTGAAGGTCTGTTCCGTGAAGATCTGTACTATCGCCTCAACGGTGTCTGTCTGCGTATTCCTGCATTCCGTGACCGTACCGATAAAGCGGATTTTATTCGCTACTTCCTGCAGCAACTGACACCGGATGGTCGCCAGATTGAGATTGCGTCTGAGCTGATGGAGCAGCTGTTAGCTTATCACTGGCCCGGTAATATACGTCAACTGGAAACTACACTGCGGGTGGCTATCGCCTTTATGGAACCGGATGAAGTGGAGATTAACAGCTGTCATATCAGTGATGATTTTCTCGAAGAGCTGAACAGTCAGGGACAATCTGCTGAGGGCAATATGTCGTTTAACCCGGTTGTTGGGACATTGAAAACCAGTGAACTCTTAACCATTCAGCAGGTTCTGGAACAGAACGAAGGCAATATTTCAGCAACAGCGACAGAGTTGGGCATCAGTCGTGCCACCCTGTACCGCAAACTGAAACAGCTGGAAGGCGCGTGAGGTGTAAACCCTATTCAAACCGCCACTCCTCGGAAAGTCCCGGAATCACTTGTGGTGCTGTGTAACTGAGGCTTTTATCAAAGCGAGCCATAAATATCTGCCAGATCTCTGCAACCGGGATGCTGTTTTCCATTCTATCAAGTAATTCCAGTGAATCGCCGGGGCTCAGTTGGCCGGTTTCTAATACCCGGTAATACCAGCCGGAGATCGCTTCGGACATGATCAGCGAGGCGATATGGGCGTTGCCATATTTCTGATTCACTTTCCAACAGGGACGACGGGGTTGCGATACCTGCACAATAGCTGTGCCCAAACGGAAGGTATCGCCGATATGGACTTCGTTATCGGTTAACCCGCAGGTGGAGATGTTTTCACCCATAGAGCCCGGGACAAAACTGTCGCTCAGATGGGGCAACGCTTGTTGAAACAATGCGTAATGTTCAGCCGGGTAGTGGTAGATCGCTTTTTCTGGCCCACCGTGAACACGTTTGTCCACTTGTATATCGCCATTGAGTCCCAGTCCGGTGATCTCATGACTGCCCTCCGACAACGTTTTAAAAATACCGGTTGGCGTATTGTCAGGACCGATAGTGTTTAGCTGGCCGATATAGATACCATCAACTGATACTGAGCGTGACTGCATGTTTCTGTCCTCTGTTGAGTCAGTGGAACAGTGTAGAGTGGCGTGACTGAAATCACCAGTTGGAGCGGCGGGCTAAAGTTGAATTTGTCTGAATAATTAAGGTGCCATTTGCTGAAAATAGGGTAACCTTATGAATGTGTTAATTATTTTTTGTAAGAGGGCATAACATGGATATGGATCTGAGTCTTTTGCAAACCCGGGTGATTGGTTGTCTGATTGAGAAAGAGAAAACCACGCCGGATCAGTATCCTCTCACGCTGAACTCCCTCACCTCTGCCTGTAATCAGAAAAGTAATCGAGACCCGGTGCTGGACCTGTCAGACACCGAGGTTCAGGAGGTGCTCGATGAACTGAACAGGAAACATCTGATTCGCGAGGAGAGCAGTTTTGGCAGCCGCGTCCCCAAGTATAAACACCGCTTTTGTAACACCGAATTTTCTGAGCTGAAGCTAAGCGAGCAAGAGCTGGCAATAGTCTGTACGCTGTTTCTGAGAGGTCCGCAGACGCCGGGTGAACTGCGCAGCCGGACTAACCGTTTGTGCAGTTTCAGTGATGTCCATGAGACCGAAGCGGTACTGCAGAAGATGAGCGAGCGGGAGGAATATCCGCTGGTGGTGCGTATGCCCCGGGAGCCGGGTAAGCGGGAATCCCGCTATGCGCACCTGTTCAGTGGTGAGGTCGAAGCGGCTGATCCGTCTGACTATGTACCAACGGCAAGCAGCCCGCGTGTCAGTCGTGAGACGATAGAGGCTCTGGAGGCGCGTATTGCTGAACTCGAGCGCACCGTAGCAGCGCTGCAGTTGAAACTGGCGGAATAGCCGCGACGGTTCAGAGCAGTAGTTTTTTGCCGGTTCGTTGCTGTGGGCCCTGTAACCTGGGGATACCACTAAAGCCGGAAGGTACTACTGTAATTCTGCCGCCCTGCTGTAAAAACTGGCTGGTCTGATGACGAATAGACTCGTGGGTTTCTTTGGCTGCAGGTGGTTTGGGTACGTTTCTCAGACGCAGGGCTTTCATTGCCTGTTCCTCTGTTTTGTGTTTCGGTGACAAAGCAGTATAGGAAAGATTTTTCAGATTGCTCAATTTATGAACAGTTTTTTATGTCTGTTTCCTCATGTCTGAGGTGACGCTTATCGGGGTGGGATGTTGGTCTGCTTCTCTCAGAGATCTTTTTCGCAAGAGCTAATCTGTATCAATGGTGATTGACGGAGTTGCAGACATAATTAGCAGACCTGATCCAGGTATATTCACTAATCAGAAGAGGTTTCGGGGATGAAATATCTGATCCTGCTGCTATCGATCTGCCTGCTGCCCGGTTACGCTTTTGCCGATCAGCTGAAACCCTTTACCAGTGATGGTTGCAGCGCGTTTCCTGATGGCACACTGGAAGAGAATACACTCTGGTTAGCCTGCTGTGAGGAGCATGACCGGGCGTACTGGCAAGGGGGCACATATCAGCAGCGTCTTGATGCTGATCAGCAGCTTAAACAGTGTGTTGCTGCACTGGGTAAGCCAAAAACTGCGCTGCTGATGCTGGTGGGTGTCAGGGTTGGAGGCTCTCCTGCTTTACCGACTGGATTTCGCTGGGGTTATGGCTGGTCTTATCCCAGAGGCTATGGCGAACTGACTGAGGAGGAGCGGCAACAGGTTAAGAAGATGACGCCGCCGTAGTTTACCATTCTGATAATGAGGAACCTTTCCTGCCGTTTTCAGCCTGATGCCTACTTATGTGGGGTTGACAGTTAAGAGTCAGAAAGGCATTTTTAATTAAACGTCTATTTAAGTATACGGATCTTGTAAATGCCTAAAGTAGGAATGCCTGAAATCAGGAAGCCTCAGTTGATTAACGCCACCATGCAAGCGATTGATTCTGTGGGTTTGCAAAAGGCCAGTGTGGTGATGATCAGCAGTTATGCGGGGGTTTCTCCTGCCATTATTAATCACTACTTTGGCGGAAAAAGTGGTCTGCTTGAAGCCACCATGCGGTCGATTCTTAAACAGCTGTCGGATGGCGTCAGGAGTCGTCTGCAGGAGGCGGGGCCTGATGATGTTATCGCGCGGATTCAGGCAATCGTTGGCGGTAATTTCTCACCGGATCAACTGGACAGTAAAGTGGTCAAGACCTGGCTGGCGTTCTGGTCGCAGTCGATGCATGACGACATGCTGTTTCGTCTTCAGCGGGTGAATGAGAAACGGCTGATCTCTCATCTGACGCTGGAATTGAAGAAGGTCTTGCCGCCAGAAAAAGCGACGTTTGTTGCTCAGGGAATTGCGGCGCTGATCGATGGTATCTGGTTGCGTGGGGCGCTCTCTCCCCAGGGGATTAATGCCGAACTGGCCCAGCGAATGATCACCGATTATCTGGAGCATCAGTTAAGCTGATTTCTGGTGATTCTTGCAGAGAAAAAAGACCCCGATTTTCGGGGGCTTTCTGTTTTACATCGACAGCGCTGAAGGGGGAGTGCTGTTTCTGTATGCTCTGAAGCGTAACTCACTCAAAGGTGCGGCTGATGCTCAGTACTGCCCTGGCATCGGCGGTATCACCCCAGTAATCTTTGTCAATATTGGTGTCTGTGACGGCGAGAGAGAGATCAAACCCAGCAACGCTCTTTGCCACAGATGCGCCCCAGTGAGAGTAAGAATCGTCATCCGCACCAGGTCCAAAATAAGCATTTACTTTGCTATCCAGCAGTTTAGTGTGAGACGCTTCAAGGGTCAGACTGAAATCTTCCGGCAGGCTAATGGTGTGGCTCAGATTGATGACCACTGAGTTGCCCATCTCACCAAAATAATCATCCGAGACAAGCACCTTAGCGGTGGTGTTTTCCTTGTATGTGATTGAACCGTACACTTCGCCATAATCCGATTCAGCACCGGCATCGTCAGCGCCCGGGTAGGTATAGTATGCGTAACCCACATCATAACCGAAATCATCATTGATGCTGCCAGCATATCCCGCATAGTAATCGATCTCGACTTCAGCACTGCTATAGGCATTTTCATCCAGGCCTGAAGCCCAGGCTCCGGCATAGAAACCGGCATCGTTAAACCAGTCAACGCTGCCCTGCAGGGTTGGGTCGCCATCGGTATTGCTGACACCGTTATAGACGTAATCGGACACCAGAGTGACGGTGGCGGAAACGTCGGCCTGTGCCTGCAGCGCAAAGGTTGCAGAGGAGGCGATTAGGCTGCTGAGTAGTAGTTTTTTAAACATGGTTAATCCCCGACTTTAGGATGGTTGTGTTCCCATATTCGTTATATTGCCGAATTTTGGGCTGAGTTTGGCCGCTGCCTGAGGTGTCAGGCAGTGGCTAAATAGGTTTTTAAACGATCAGTTTACGGTTTCAGTGGGACGACCAGGGTCAGATAGCCGCACTGGCGTTGGTTGACGAGAAGTGTTTCCCCAGCAATGCGTGGTAGAAATCTTTGTCAGAAAGTATGCCAACCAGGCTCTCTTTCTCATTCAGTAACACCGGATGTCCGGTGCGATAGCGAATCTCGATCGCCTGACGCATAGAGATATCCGGTGTTGCCATCACCAGGGTATCTTCCGGCAGTTGACTGATATTCTGACCTTCCTGCCAGTGATGCAGTGCTAGTGGTTTGCCCTGACGGCAGGCAGACACTACTTGACCGGAACTGTTGGTACTGACACAGGTGTTATCATTGCGGTTGAGCACCAGCATATCTTCCAGACGCTCTAACTCGGAGGTTTGGGTCATCAGTGAACGCCCCTTAAGGACATTGAGCGGGTTGGTATGCGCAACAAACTGTTCAACGTAATGGTTGACCGGATTCAGCACGATATCCTCTGGTCTGCCGTGCTGAATAATCTTTGCAGATTCCATAATGGCGATATTGGTGCCGATTTTCAGCGCTTCATCCAGGTCATGGCTGACAAACAGAATGGTCTTATTCAGCCGCTGTTGCAGCTCAATCAGTTCATCCTGCAGCTGACTGCGAATCAGTGGGTCCAGCGCAGAAAAGGGTTCATCCATCAGCAAGATATCACTGTCCATCGCGAAGGCTCTGGCTAAACCCACCCGTTGCTGCATACCGCCGGACAGTTCATGTGCATATTTATCACTCCACTCATGCAATCCAACCATCTCCAGCTTTTCCATCGCTTTCTCACGGCGTTCCTGTTTGCCCATGCCCTGCATCTCAAGACCAAAGGCAACGTTATCCAATACGGTCAGCCAGGGCATTAGCGCAAAGTTCTGAAAGACCATCGAGATACGGCGGGTGCGCATATGGCGCAGGGTTGTTTCGTCGCAGGAGCCGATATCGACCATCTGCTCTCCATCTCTGACCAGCAGTTCACCACGGCTGATCGGGTTTAATCCGTTTACAGCCCGCAGCAGGCTTGATTTCCCCGATCCGGACAGCCCCATCAGAACACAGATCTCTCCTTCGGCGACTTCAATACTGGCATCGTGTACGCCGACCACATTGCCGCCCAGGTCTATAATCTCCTGTCGGGTTTTACCCTGATCAAGCAGGTTGAGGCTGGCGCTGACCTTATCGCCGAAAACCACATCCAGATTGCGAATACTGATAGCAGACATGATTAGCTTTCCTCTTTTGAGCCCGGGTTTTTAAAGATACGATCAAGGATGATGGCGACCAGGACAATTGCCAGGCCTGCTTCAAACCCCTGAGAGATGTTAACGGTGTTGAGTGCACGTATGACCGGCTTACCCAAACCATCGGCGCCAACCAGTGCGGCGATGACCACCATGGAGAGTGATAGCATGATGCACTGGGTGATACCCGCCATAATACTGGGCATCGCAGCAGGCAACTCCACCTTAAACAACAGTTTTGATGGTGTAGCACCAAAGGCTTTACCGGCTTCGATCAGCTCTTCCGGTACTTTGCTGATGCCCAGATAAGTCAGACGGATCGGCGCTGCGATGGCAAAGATAATCGTTGAGATCAGTCCTGGGACTACCCCCAGACCAAACAACACCAGCGTTGGAATCAGATACACAAAGGTAGGAATGGTCTGCATCATATCCAGTATCGGCCGCATAAAGGTATAGAGTTTGGGCTTGTGTGCCGCCAGTATTCCGATGGGAACACCCATTACCACCGATAGCGTGGTGGCAGTAAGCACCAGCACAAAGGTTTCCAGCATCTCCTGCCAGTATCCCAGATTGAGGATCAGCAGCAGAGCGAGTACCACAAAAATCACCAGTGAAATACTGCGGTGCAGAGCCCAGGCGAGGGCTGCGGCCATTATCATCGGCACATAGGGGGGAAACCACTGAAAGATCTCTACAACTGAGAGAATTACCCATTCCAGAGAGACAGAGATAGCATCGAAAAAACCCGCTGCATTAAATGTCAGCCAGTCAACGAAAGCTTCCATCCAGCTACCCAGAGGGATTTTATGTTCTGTAATCCAGTTCATACAACGGCCTTTGTTACAGTTAGATCGCCAGTATTCAAAGCAGACAGGCGAATACGGGCGGTGGAAAACAACCGCGCAGGCAGATCGGGGATCAATGGTTAATCTGCCTGCGGTTGAACGATCGTGATAGACGAACCCTCAGCGAGGGAACGTATCAGCGTGTTAAAGTTCGAGATGGGCGCGAACAGCGGTCAGGCCATCTTTGCCGTCTAGTGTGGTCACACCTTGTAGCCAGTCGTTCAGTGTCTCCGGGTGAGCCTTTAACCAGGCACGGGCTGCCGCATCTGGCTTCATGCCATCATCCAGAATAGACCCCATGATCTGATTTTCCATCTCCAGTGTGAAGGAGAGGTTCTTCAGCAGGTGTCCGACATTCGGACACTCTTCAGTATAATTTTTGCGTACATTGGTATAGACATTGGCGCCGCCGTAGTTAGGGCCGAAGAAGTCGTCACCACCGGACAGATACTCCATCTCAATGTTGGCGTTCATCGGATGAGGTGCCCAGCCCAGGAAGACAACCCACTGTTCCCGTTTAGCTGCGCGGGATACCTGAGAGATCATTCCGGCTTCGCTTGATTCAACCAGTTTGAAGCCTTTCAGGCCAAAGGCATCATCATCAATCATACTTTGAATCAGGCGGTTGCCATCGTTACCTGGTTCAATGCCGTAGACCCGGCCTTTGAGTTTATCTTTAAATTTGGCGATGTCGGCAAAGCTTTTCAGGCCTGCGTCATAGGCGTATTTAGGTACTGCCAGCGTGTATTTTGCACCCTCAAGATTGGCCCGAACGGTTTCTACGCTGCCGGCTTCGCGATATTTAGCGATATCCGCTTCCATGGTGGGCATCCAGTTACCGAGGAAAACATCGATATCGGCATTGGCCAGAGAGGTATAGGTGACCGGCACAGAGAGCAGTTGGGTGGATGGTTTATAACCCAGACCAGAAACAAGCTCGCTGGTCACTGCGGTGGTTGCAGTAATATCGGTCCAGCCTACATCTGAGAAACGAACATTATCGCACTCTCCCGCAAATGCCCCCGAAGCAGAGAATCCCGCTGCCATAGCCAGCCCCAGTACGGTTGATAGACCCCTGCGAAGGGAAGATTTCCTGCTGATTTTTTTCCGTTGTGTCGTCATTGATAGATACCCTTTATTTAGTAATTTTATATGTGCTAACGGTTCTCTTATCCCATTATTGATTTCGAGCTGCACCGGGTTTCGGTACAGCCTGAGGCAGCTTGTCAGCCTGCCTGCCAGCGTTAAACCAGTTGTCTTTTTGCACACCCCAGTCGTTGCCGTGTTTGCCACTGCTCATCAATCCAGACTTCAGCACTGGCGTCAGCAAGAGGCTGTTTACCCAGAATCATGTCTGCTGCTTTTTCCGCCACCATAATCGTAGGGGCATTGAGATTGCCATTGGGAATGGTTGGGAAGACCGATGAATCGACCACCCGGAGCGCCGCAATCCCCCGCACCCGACACTTGCTGTCGAGCACTGCCATCGGATCGTCGTCCGCGCCCATCTTGCAGCTACAGGAGGGGTGATAGGCACTCTCAACGTTTTCCCGAACCCACTGATCAATCGCTTCATCGGAGGTTATTCGTGCCCCCGGTTGGATCTCATCGCCCCGGTAGCTATCCATGGCCGGTTGATGAAGTAGTTCACGGGTCAGGCGAATGGTATCGCGCCAGTCCTGCTTATCCTGTTCGGTACTGATGTAATTAAACAGAATAGCGGGTTTATCTTCAGGATCGGCAGATCTGATCCAGATACGGCCGCGACTTTCCGGTTTATTTGGACCGACATGCACCTGAAAACCATGGCCTTCAATCGCTTTACCACCGTCGTAGCGCATCGCCGCCGGGAGAAAGTGATACTGGATATTGGGCCATTTAAGGCCTGCTCTTGAGCGGATAAAGCCACAGGATTCAAAATGATTGGTGGCGCCAAGACCATCTTTGAAGAGCATCCAGCGGGTACCGATCAGGCCTTTACTGATCAGCCCCAGTTTACTGTTTAGTGTGATCGGTTGCTTACAGTGATACTGGAAGTACACTTCCAGATGGTCCTGAAGATTTTCACCGACACCGGGCAGGTGATGCACCACATTAACCCCGGCATCCCGCAAGACTTTTTCAGGGCCGATACCGGACAGTTGCAACAGCTGGGGAGACCCCACAGAACCGGCTGCCAGAATCACCTCTTTGCCCGCAGTCACTTCAGTGATCCGGCCATTTTTTTCAAACTCGATACCGATAGCGCGTTTGCCATCCAGAAGCACTTTGCGGCTCAGAACGCCGCTGATCAGTGTCAGGTTGCTACGTTTCATTGCATCACGCAGGTAGGCGTTTGAAGTGGATGCCCGCACGCCATTTTTGACGGTCATATGCATCGTGCCAAAGCCTTCCTGACGATAACCGTTGTAGTCCTCAGTGGTTGGATAACCGGCGTCTTTGCCGGCATCAATAAACGCCTGATAGAGTGGGTTGAGCTGCATGTCGTTGCCACCGCAGGTGGTCAGAGGTCCGCTATCCCCACGATACTGATCACCCCCTTTAGCCCAGCTTTCAGCCTTTTTGAAGTAGGGCAGACACTGCTGATAACCCCAGCCTTTGGCGCCGTGCTCCTCCCATTCATCAAAATCACAGGCGTGGCCGCGCACGTAAACCATACCGTTAATCGAGGAACCACCCCCAAGCACTTTACCCCGGGGACAGTGCATCGAACGGCCATCAAGATAGGGTTCCTTTTCCGTATGAAACTGCCAGGCGTATCGGGGGGTATTCATTGGATAGGAGAGGGCGGTGGGCATCTGGATAAAAATACTTTTATCGCTGCCGCCTGCTTCAAGCAGTAATACACTGCTGTTGCCATCCTCAGAGAGCCTGTTGGCCAGGACGCAACCGGCGGAGCCAGCACCAACAATGATGTAATCGTATCTGTTCTGATCTGTCATACTGCTACCGTTAAAAAACTGTTACTGATACGGACACTCAATATCGCCCAGTTCGACATAGACGCTTTTGACCTGGGTATAGTGATTTAGGGTTTCGATACCGTTTTCCCGGCCAATACCCGATTGCTTATAGCCGCCAACCGGCATTTCGGCGGGGGATGCGCCCCAGGTGTTGATCCAGCAGATGCCTGCCTGGAGGCGGGCTATCACCCGGTGAGCACGGGAGAAATCGGTCGAGAAAATGCCCGCGGCTAGTCCATAGCTGGTATCGTTGGCCCGCTGGATCACCTCATCTTCGTCGCTGAAACGCAGGATCGACATCACCGGTCCGAAGATTTCCTCTTTGACGTTAGGCATCTCATCAGTGCAATCGGCAAATACGGTTGGTTTTACAAAGCAGCCCTTGTCCAGACCGTTTTCCACTGCCTGCTCTCCACCACACACCAAACGGGCACCTGCTTTTTTAGCCGCATCAATGAAGCCGAGGACTTTTTCCATATGACTGGCAGAGATAAGTGCTCCGACCTGGGTCTTCAGGTCCGTTGGATCGCCAATAATCATTCGCTCGGTACGTTCAGCGACTCTGCGCACAAACTCATCGTAGATACTGTCGTGGACGAACACCCGGGTACCGTTGGTGCAAACCTCCCCCTGGGTATAGAAATTGGCCAGCATTGCGCCTGCAACCGCATTTTCAAGATTGGCATCCCCGAATACGATCAGCGGTGACTTACCACCCAGCTCCATGGTGACCTCTTTCAGGGAGCCAGCCGCATCGGCCATCACCTTCTTGCCGGTACCGCATTCGCCGGTGAAAGAGACTTTGGCGATCTCCGGGTGGCGGGAGAGTGCCTGACCAACGCGATAATCACCCTGTACGACATTAAATACGCCGTTGGGGAGACCCGCTTCGGTGAAGATCTCTGCCAGTTTAAGCACGCTCAGCGGGGTTTCCTCTGAGGGTTTGAAAATCATGCAGTTGCCGGCCGCCAGAGCCGGGCCCGATTTCCACATAGCGATCTGAATCGGATAGTTCCAGGCACCGATACCGGCGCAGATTCCCAGTGGTTCGCGGCGGCTATAGAAGAAGTTGGTGCCGCCCAGATCCTGTTGTTGTCCATGAATGGTTGCCGCCAGCCCGGCGTAGTATTCAATGACATCAGCGCCGGTGACGATATCGACGCAGTTGGCTTCCTGTAGTGGTTTACCGGTATCCAGTACTTCCAGCAGTGCCAGTTCATCATTCCGTTCGCGCAGCAGTGCGACCGCTCGCATCAGAATCCGGCCCCGTTCTGCGCCACTCATTGCAGACCAGACTTTGAAGCCCTCTTTGGCTGATGCAACAGCCAGGTCGACATCCGCCAGTGACGCCTGTTGCACCTCTGCCAGGGTCTCCCCGGTGGCAGGATTGATCGTAGTAAAGGTTTCACCGGAGGTGGCTTCCTGATAACGGCCATTGATATATAAAGCGGTTTGCATCGGTTTTTATCTCGTATCTTCGCTGCCAGAGATCTGCATCCGGCATCGCTATTGGTATTTCACTCATACTGGCAAAGTGACGTAAATAAACTTGGCCACTGAGAGACAATGAAGAGCCATCTGCCATGATGATTTTTATTAATTGATCGTTTAATTAAAAATAATACTGGCTACTTTATAGGCAAATGTCAAAAAAAGATCGGTGTCGTTTTTAGAATCTTAAAGGCTGGTGCCAGCGATTATAGAGAGTGTTTTTTTATATTTTTCTGTGTGTCTTATTATAACTGTCTGATTTACATCAATTAATTCAATATTTTTGTTCTGGTTGAAATTTATACATTTGTTTACTGTGGTGTCGTAAAAAGATATATTTCTGGCGTGAACGGGCAGTAAACATAACCGGTGAAATATCGGTCATGGCATTGAGTGTTGCTCTTGGCTCATCGGCCCCCGGTGTTTGTTAACTGGTTGTAGCTGCTGAATGGAAGCACAGAAGGGTGGGGCGAAAATGTCTGATACAGAAGGGTGATAATAGCCAGGTGCGTTTGGAAAGGGGCGTAGGGCAAGGGAAAGTAGGTAGAAAGGTAAAAAGGTTAAGTGAGCGGGTTGAAAAACGGCCAGAACTCAGCTGTGCTGTTTCTGGCGTGCCGCGCTGGGTGACATGCCAAAATAATCCTTATAACAGTTACTAAAGTGACTGGTACTGACAAAGCCACTGGCCAGAGCGACATTGGTGATGGTTTCATTGGTTTGCAGCAGCAGGCGTCGGGCATGGGTAATGCGCAGTTCCAGATAATAACGGGAAGGGCTGGTTTCCAGATGGGTCTGGAACAGCCGTTCCATCTGCCGTCGGGAGACACCAACGTGGGCGGTCAGCTCTTCCAGGGTTAAAGGCTCTTCAATATTGTTGTTCATCAGTTGCATCAGGGAACGAAGATTCTCAGGGTGGGTGGGATCGTCCCCGGCCTGTAACTTCATTTTACCGCCGCTTTCGGCAACCTGATCGCAACTGAGAATCTCGCGGATTGCCCGGACAATATCGCCGCCATACTGTTTTCGGATCAGGGTTAACATCATTTCCAGTGCGCTGACAGGGCCTGCGCAGGTGACACATCGCTCTGTGATGACCAGTGCGGTATCAGCCACTTCAACCCGGGGAAACTGCTCACGGATATACGCATGGTTATCCGGATGCGCAGCGCAGCGTTGTTGATCTAACAGACCTGCATGAGCAATAGCAACGCTGCCATTCCAGATACCGCCAAGGGTCAGACCGAGTTTATCGGCTGCTTTGAGTGTTTCAGTCAGTTGCGGATTTTCGTTCAGGTCGCAACGAAAACCACCGCAGACGATCAGAATATCGATGTTGCCGCGGTGCTCAATGGTGAAATGCTCAAGTGTGGTGTTGGTAGCGATCTCAATACCCAGATCACTCAGGACTTTGCGCGAATCCACGCCGAGAATAATGTGCTCAAACAGCGGCGCCGTGCGTACCAGATTGGTGGTGACCAGCGCATCGACTGCCGCGGTGAAAGCCATCATCGAAAAATGTTCCAGCAGCACAAACCCGACCTTGACCGGTTTGTCCGGTGCGACCCCAGCAGACAGATAACAACTGTTACTGCTGCGCATGGCTGAGCTGAAATCACGTTTTTTGCTGGTGTCGTGCATGTTTGAATCTCTGGTTATCGGGCTATACCGTTGAGCTGAGCGTGCGGGATTGTTTCAGTAGCAGGTTGATCCGTTGAACAATATCCCTGAAAAGTTAAGTGTACAACGTTGCCGCTATAAGTATCTGCTGTTATGTTCTCTGTCCCGTAAAATTATTGTCTGATGTTACCTCTGATTTTTTCAGTAGCCCAATGTCTTTATATGGTTTTATGAACTTTAATGACAGGGCTTGGGTTCTGTTTTTGTCGTAAGGAAAGATTAATTGAAGGACTATCGTCAGCAGTTCTGGCTGGGTGTCAGGGATCTGTTGCCACTGGTATCCGGGGCGGCCCCGTTTGGCATGATTGTTGGGGCAACCGGTATATCGCTGGGGATGAGCCCGGAGATGGTGATGGGGATGACGGCGCTGTTTTTTGCCGGATCTGCTCAGCTGGCTGCTTACTCTCTGATTCAGGATAACGCGCCATTTGTCATTATTCTGGCAACCGCTATGGTGATCAATCTGCGGTTTTCCATCTATAGTGCCACCTTTGCACCGTTGTTGGGGCCGTTGCCCAAACGGTATCGCTTTACCCTGGCCTATATGCTGTCGGATCAGACCTACGGACTCTGTTCAATGCCTGAGCAGATGCAAAAAAACACGGCAGAACGTATCTGGTATCTGGCCGGGGCGACCCTGGCTTTGTATGTCACCTGGATGATCTCGGTTCTGCTGGGTATTGTGCTGGGTGCCGGAATCCCGCCGGGCTGGTCACTTGAGTTCACCATCCCTCTGGCCTTTCTGGCGATGCTGGTGACTACCATTACCAGTCGGTTATTGTTTATGGTGGCGATTATTTCCGGTAGTTGTGCGGTGCTGTTCCAACAGTTACCTTTTAATACCGGATTTATTGTGGCGGTGGTGGCCGGTGTCTCTGCTGGTCTGCTGTTGCCCGGGTTGCTGAAGAAGGGGGCGTCCTCTGATGAGTGAGAATCTGCAGCTCTGGTTGCTGTTTTTTGCCGTCGGGCTGGGCACCTTTCTGATACGGCTGTCGTTTATTCAGTTGCATGGCAGCGCCGAAGCGCTGATCGCCCGTAGCAAGCATATTCTGATGTTACTGCCCCCGGCGATTCTGGCGGCGCTGTGTATTCCCGCAATCATCTTTACCCGGCCACTGACAGCATATCAGGTTGATTCTTTTCAGTTGCTGGCGGCCCTGGTGGCGATTCTGATCGCTAAGTTTAGCCGCAGTGTGTTCTGGCCGGTCATGGGCGGTATGCTGTGTCTCTGGGTATTGCGGTTTATCAGTGGTTAGACACGTTTGATCTGTCGGGCTGCAGGGAAGGAGTGTGCCACTTGCTGGCGGTCAGGTTTCTGTATGTATAAAGCCCAAAGCTTTCCTCACATCGTTAATCGGAGCTAGAGATAAGCTCTGTTGTAAGTGCTTTTCTCTCCTTTGATATATCTACAAATCCTCTTAGATGAACATGATAGCGAGTCATTTGTATTGTAAATGTTTGTATAAGAACTATTGATTTCTATTATGTCCTGGTGACGGTTAATCTGATTTCACAGCATCCAATAACTTGCTGATATCACCTTCAGACCAGCAAAAGCGTCTTAGGTCATACGTATAAAATTAAAAATAAGAGGATTTTAAATATGCAGATGCCACAAACTTTGTCGATCCCTAATGGTGAAAAGGTAAGGCCTACTTTCTCAAAAGAGGAACTGGGAGCCCGCCTGGCAAAACTGCGTCAGTATATGTCTGAACGTAATCTGGAGGCCGTGCTGTTTACGTCTTACCATAATATTAACTATTACAGCGATTTTGTTTATTGCCGTTTTGGGCGTGACTATGGGCTGGTTGTTACACAGGACTCCTATACCACCGTCACTGCGAATATTGATGGCGGTCAGCCGTATCGGCGCAACCAGTTAGGTGACAATGTTGTGTATACCGACTGGCAGAAAGACAACTTCTTCTATGCCCTGAAAAACCTCATAAAGGATGGCGCGAACATCGGCGTTGAATATGATCATATGCCGTTGCAGAACCTGGAAAAAATGAAAGCGGCTTTCCCTTCGTCAGATTTTTCCGATATCGGCGTGCCGACTATGAAGATGCGCATGATCAAGTCAGAGGAAGAGATCGCCGTGATTAAAAACGGTGCACGGGTTGCTGATATTGGTGGTGCTGCTATTCGTGAAGCGATTGCAGTCGGTGTTCCTGAATACGAAATTGCCCTGGCTGGCGTGCAGGCGATGGTGCGCGAGATCGCAGCCACTTATCCCCATGGCGAGCTGATGGATACCTGGGTCTGGTTCCAGTCCGGTATCAACACCGATGGTGCACATAATCCCGTTACCAGCCGCAAAGTGGAAGCGGGCGATATCCTCAGCCTGAACACTTTCCCTATGATCGCAGGTTACTACACTGCTTTGGAACGTACTTTGTTCAGCGAGTTTGCTTCAGATCGTCACCTGGAACTGTGGGAGATCAACTGTAAGGTGCATCGTCGCGGACTGGAACTGATTCGCCCAGGAGCCCGCTGCTGCGATATTGCTGCTGAACTGAATGAGATATTCCTGGAGCACGATGTCCTGCAGTATCGGACTTTTGGTTATGGCCACTCCTTCGGGACTCTGAGCCATTATTATGGTCGTGAAGCAGGTCTGGAGTTGAGGGAAGATATCGATACCGTCATTGAGCCGGGCATGGTGGTATCTATGGAGCCGATGCTGATGCTACCTGAAGGACTCGCGGGTGCCGGTGGTTACCGTGAACACGACATTCTTGTAGTCGGAGAAGACAGTGTTGAAAACATCACTAAGTTCCCGTTCGGTCCGGAACATAACATCGTTAAATCCTGATTTTTAGTGTAGTACTCGTCCGCTGTTTATCAATTCAGGTTCTGAATAAATGTTTTGAACCTTAAACTGATTTATTTGAGCATTGGTTATGTTAGACAGCGGGTCTTTCTAATAAGAATAAAAAGGACCTAAATATAAGGTCCAACGAGGGTTCTAAAATGATTATTACTAGTGGGCCAATGAAAGGAGTTAATCCTTATATTGTCTTTATTTCTATAGCCGTCGCTACAGCATTTACGCTATATACACTTATATCGCCTCAGCAGTCAGCAGCTCTGATTGATCAAACCCGTACTTTTATAACTTTGTCAGCAAATGCCTGGTATGTAGGGCTGACAGCTTTTTTCCTGGCATTCTGTACATGGCTAGCATTTAGTCGTCATGGGAAAATTCGTTTAGGAGACGATAATGAACGCCCGGAATTTGGCTATTTTGCCTGGTTTGCCATGTTATATGCTGCAGGGCAGGGGATTGGAATAATATTCTGGTCTATCGCGGAACCAATGTATCATTTCTCTAGTGGTACTCCTTTTGGTGAAGATATTGGTACAACCAGGGCGGCTGAAGATGCTATGAAGGTGGCTTTTTTCCACTGGGGACTAAACGCCTGGGCAATCTATTGTGTGGTTGGAGTATCTTTAGCATTTGTTTGCTACAGACTTAAAAAGCCGCTAAGCATTCGTTATACACTTTATCCTTTACTGGGTGAAAAGGTGAATGGTTGGATTGGTGTGGCTGTTGATGTCATTGCAGTATTTGCCACTTTATTTGGCATAGCAACTTCCTTGGGCTTGGGGGTGCAACAGATTAATGCGGGGCTGAGTGCAATCTGGGATATCCCCCAGAATATCAAAGTCCAGTTAGTTTTGATTGTTGTGATTAGTGCATGTGCTCTGGTCTCTGTTCTAACGGGTTTAAAGCGGGGAATAAAGTACCTGTCAGTTGCTAACATGTGGCTTACCTTTGTATTGCTGGCATTTTTTCTGTTGCTGGGACCTACCGTTTATATTGTTAAACTTCTGGTTAGTGCTTCTATAGATTACATGGTTAACCTTATCCCAATGAATGTTTATATTGAGCCTCAAACCCAGTCATGGGGAGATGCAGATGCAACATGGAAGAGTATGTGGCAAGGTTGGTGGAGTGTCTTCTACTGGGGATGGTGGATGTCTTGGGCCCCCTTTGTTGGAGTCTTCATCGCCAGGGTCTCACGCGGGCGTACGATCAGAGAGTTTATCTTCGGTGTTGTCGGGGTTTCTTCCTTATTATCATTTGTCTGGTTGGCGGCTTATGGCGGGACGGCGCTGAACATTGATCTGATTGGACCAGGAGGGATTGCGGACATAGTTAAGAATAATGTCGCTGATGCTCTGTACGCGACAATTGCCGCGATGGACGCAGGAACTATAGGGTACTTAGCGACTATTGGCGGAACGCTGTTGGTTTCTACCTACTTTATAACATCTTCTGATTCTGGAACTTTGGTGCTCACAACTATTATGAGTGAAGGGGAAGAACATCCGCTGAAACGCCACCGTCTTATCTGGGGGGTTATTCAGGGAGCAATGGCTGCGGTATTGTTGGTCACAGGAGGAAGCGCGGCACTGAGTACTTTGCAGACGGCTTCAATAACTGCAGCTCTACCTTTTTCATTGTTGATGGTGCTTATGTGTTTTGCACTTGCTAAAGGTGTAAGGGAAGAATCCCGATTGAAACAAGAATCATATAGTGTCGTAATGACTGAAAGAGGAGTTTAACGATGGTGAAACTGGCAGATCTCGACTGGAAAACTTATGAGTCACGTGTAGCTAATGGTGAAGCCGTTATTCTGCTTCCCATAGGCGCAATAGAGCAACATGGTCCTCATATGTCAATGAATCCTGATGTATTAATTCCTGAAGCTATTTCTTGCAGTGTTGCAGAGCAGCTTGTTAATGCACTGGTAGCACATCCAATCTCTTATGGTTACAAGTCTCAGGTGAAGTCAGGTGGAGGGAATTTTTTCCCAGGTACAACCTGTATCGATGGTAAGACGTTGATTGATATGATCAGGGATGTGGTCGTCGCATACGCTCGGCATGGTAACCGAAAGTTTGTACTGGTCAATGGTCATTATGAGAATTCGATGTTCATTGTCGAGGGTATTGATCTGGCACTTGAACGCCTTCGTCATGATGGTATTGATGCTAATGTGATGTTGTTGTCATATTGGGATTATGTAAATCAGGATACCATTGAGCAAGTTTTTCCTGATGGGTTTACTGGTTGGGATGTTGAGCATGGCGGCGTTTTAGAAACGTCGCTGATGCTGCATCTGCATCCTGAGCTGGTTAATATGGATAAAGTTATTGATCAGGCTCCTGCAACTTTTCCCCCATATGATATTTTTCCTTCAGATCGAGGCTGGGTTCCATCACATGGAACTCTTTCTTCAGCTCGTAAGGCAACAGCGGAAAGTGGCAAGCTACTCATGGATGTCTGTGTTAAGGGGATCTCCTCTAGTATCCAAATGCAATTTTCAGACTAACTGAATTTATGTTCCGGTTGTGAATATTAGTAATTTACCATCGGAACATTGCCTTTTTTCGCTTATCTTTCACTAAAGATAAGTATGCTGTGTCAATTATCGATGTTTTAACATTACTCCGTTTATTTTTTTTGGGTTTTAGGTTCTCGAGTGATTATGAAAAATTGGTTAATAACTACGATGGGTAGAGATAATCCTGAACTTCAATATAAGTTCGTTGAGACTATTGCTTTGATGGAAGGGGTTTTTCTTAATAGTCAAGAGACTATTGTCGCTGGGCATGTTTCAACGATGTACACTGTTCGTTTGCCAATGGCTTATGTATCGTATGCTCGTAAAATGTTTGAAGAGTATTCAGCTAAAGGTCTTGATATTATCGTTAATGATATCGATAGTGAGTACTCTAATTTTTCTGACTGTATGATTCTGAATATAAAGGGACGATATCGTTTTGGGCTTGATCATGATATTCGAAATATTCTAGAGAGTCATGGAGGAGTTGTTGAATACCTTAATCAATATCATTCGAGAAGTTTTTTGAATAGAGATACATCGTTTACTTCTAAAATCAGGATTCGATTGACACGGCCTATTGTTGAAATGAATTTAATAGTAGCAATTCAACGTTTATCACCCAACCTGAAGATTGAATTTTCTATAGACAGGATTAAAGGCTGTGTTAATTACTAGTTGTAATGCTGTTTCTACTTTATGGATTGTTTAGTTGTTTTTATGAAAGGGTTGCCGGTGTTTTTTGTTTTGGTGCTTGGTTGGTAGATTATTTCAATTTTGAAGGAATGGTGAAAGTGGTACCTGATAAGGTTGGTTTTGTTTTAGTCCTTGACGTAACGAGTCGAGTAACAAGGCAACTGCCGGCGTTGGATTTGCATTATCATAGTTTAAGCCAATAGTTACTTTGCCCAATTTTGGAAGCTCATTAAAGTTGTGTGCAGCACGAAAAAAATCAGGAATAGTATTCAAAACCAGTGCGCTAATGCCTAAGCCAGCTTTGATAGCAGACTGAATGCCTAAAAGGCTTGATGAGCAATACATAACCCGCCAGGGAATATTGGCTTTATTAAGTGCTGTGGTAATGTACTTACGATATATGCACCCCTCTGGATAGAGAACAAGAGGAATAGGTTGATCTTTATTAATTGAGAAACCGGGATTTGCTATCCATGAAAGGCTTTCAACTATGAAGTTGTCTTCTTCAAAATTGTGCTCTGGATATTCATCCATTGACATAACCAGATCATAAGTCCCTTTTTTATAGTCTTCCCGCAGGTTGATACTGAGGTCAGAAATAACATCTAGAGTAATGTTGGGATAAGACTGAGAAAATTTTGATAATAATACCGGGAGGAAGGATACTTCAAAATCGTTTGGGGTGCCTAAGCGTACCGAACCACTGACAGAAGGGGCTGCCAGCCTTGAAACAACAGTGTCATTCATCGCCAGAATTTTGCAGGCGTATTCATAAAGCAGGTGGCCCTCTTCTGTGAGCTTTAACCCGCCCGCCCGGTTGAAAAGCTGGATGTTCAGTAGCTCTTCGAGACGTTTTACCTGCAAGCTGATGGCGGGTTGGGATCGACCTAATATTTCACCCGCGTGAGTGAAACCACCCAGATCTTTGATGGTAACAAAAGTTCTCAGTAGATCCATCGGCAAGTTTTTCATTGTGTCAGGCCTAAGCTTGGTTGTTATACAGGAGGTGTTCTTAAAAAGAACTCTACGCCATAAGTCATAAGTAATGCAAATGCTGTTATTAAAACTATTGCTTCGACTTATGCTGGTGTGATTTTTAACATGGGAGATCTACGCACTGAACCTAGAAGAGCAGTGCTTACATTCTGGCTCTAAGCGTAAGAGATGCCGGGGTGCTGATATGGAGAATAAGAATAATGCTGAAGCATATTGATCATACCGATAGTACAGAAACAGTCCTGCCAGGAGCTTTCAGGTCTGTAGCGCAGGAAAACAAAAAAGAATTTAGTCACTTGTGGCGGGAAGCTAACAGAGCTTTTTTGCCTTTTGACGAGGTTGATACTCAGATACGAAGAGTCTGTTTTATTCTTCCAGAGCACTTTTCGATGTTGTCCTTTACTGCTGCTGTGGATGCTTTAGTGACTGCGAATCTGGTACACACTGGACCATTATTTAGTTTTGAAACCTATGCGGCAGGTGATGCAACGGTCAGAAGTGATCTGGGCATAGAGATCTCAACGGATGGCGGACTGAGTGATCTTAAATCATGTCGTCTGGATAAATATGATCTGATTGTTCTGTGTGGCGGATATCGCTGCTCAATGACTGAAAATCATCAGTTAAGCAACATATTAAGATCAGCGGCAAAGAACGACATTATTTTTGCGGGAATCTGGAACGGAGCTATTCCGCTGGCGTATGCAGGTTTGATGGATAACCTCAACTGTGCACTTCATCCTGATAATCATGCGTTTATGCGTGAGCGCTTTCAGAAAGTATCTGTCACTGGAAATATATTAGAGATCGAGTCACAGGTTGTGACCAGTGCAGGTCCGGCCAGTGCGCTGGAGATGATGTTGCAGTTGATTGGTCGCTTGAAAGGCCGGGCTATCATGCGGGCGATCCGGGAAATTCTCAGTTGTGATCAGGTCGTGGATCCGGGTAATACAAGACTCCTGAGTATCGAAGAAAATCCGGTCATGCCACAAAATCTGCTGGAGATTATTCAGTTGATGCGGGCTAACATTGACGATCCGTTAAGTATGGATGATCTGGTGGCGTGTTTAGGCATCTCGCGAAGGCAGATAGAACGGCTGTTTCAGAATTATTTGCAAACATCTCCGGGGCGTTACTATCTGGAGCTGCGCGTCACTTATGCCCGCAGATTATTGTTACAGAGCAACGCTTCAGTCACTGATGTTGCAATAGCCTCTGGTTTTGTAACATCAAGTCATTTCAGCAACTGCTTTAAAGATTATTTTGGTTTGTCACCCAGTCAGCTCAGGGAGCGCTTCAGAAAGAATCTAAGCTAATCCTGTTGCAGGTAAAGCGCCGCTTCCTGAACTTTTTCGGCCCCTGTCGTATTTGGACATACACCCGGCGTGTTCGAGCATAGGGCTGTTTATCAGACCCGCTACTATCAAACTCATGAAAAATGCTTCTGGCGTGTGGCTATTGCTGTGGTGTCAGAAGCAACCTTAATAACGATAACAGAGATGACTCGCCAGACCCGGTTTGGTGCGGAGGTACAGATGTTTAAGAAACAAGACCTGATCCAGGGATATGATGATGTATTGTGGAATGCGATCTGCAAAGAGGAGGTGCGTCAGGAAGAGCATATCGAACTGATCGCTTCTGAAAACTATACCAGTCCCCGGGTGATGCAGGCGCAAGGATCTGTACTGACCAATAAGTACGCTGAAGGCTATCCTGAAAAGCGTTACTACGGCGGTTGTGAATATGTGGATGTGGTTGAGCAACTGGCGCTGGATCGTGCTAAAGAGCTGTTTGGTGCTGTTTATGCCAACGTGCAGCCACACTCTGGTTCTCAGGCAAACGCGGCCGTTTACATGGCGCTGTGCGAGCCGGGTGATACCGTTCTGGGGATGAGTCTGGCCCATGGTGGTCACCTGACCCACGGTTCTCATGTGAACTTTTCCGGGAAGATCTACAACGCTGTTCAGTACGGTCTGAACGAAGCGACCGGCGAGATCGACTACGATCAGGTTGAAGCGCTGGCGGTTGAGCACAAGCCTAAAATGATCGTTGCAGGTTTCTCTGCTTACTCTCAGATTGTTGACTGGGCTCGCTTCCGCGAAATCGCTGATAAAGTTGGTGCTTATCTGTTTGTGGATATGGCTCACGTTGCTGGTCTGGTAGCTGCGGGTCTTTATCCGAATCCTGTGCCTTTCGCTGATGTTGTCACTACCACTACCCATAAAACTCTGCGTGGTCCCCGTGGTGGTCTGATTATCTCCCGCGATAACGAGCTGGAGAAGAAGCTTAACTCTGCTGTATTCCCAGGTGGTCAGGGTGGCCCGCTGATGCATGTGATCGCCGCTAAAGCGGTTGCCTTCAAAGAAGCACTGGAACCTGAATTCAAAGAATATCAGGCGCAGGTGGTAAAAAATGCCAATGCGATGGCTGAAGTGCTGGTTGAGCGTGGCTTCGAGATTGTTTCTGGCGGCACTAAAAACCACCTGTTCCTGCTGAGCCTGATCAAGCAGGGGCTGACCGGTAAAGATGCAGATGCTGCATTGGGTCGTGCCAATATCACGGTTAACAAGAATGCGGTACCGGGCGACCCTCAGTCACCGTTTGTTACTTCTGGTCTGCGTATCGGTTCTCCGGTTGTGACTACCCGTGGCTTTAAAGAAGAACAGTGTCGTACGCTGGCAGGCTGGATTGCTGATCTGCTGGATGTGCTGAATCAGCCAGAAGCGCTGGAAGCGAAGATCGTTGAAGTGCAGCAGCAGGTTAAAGCGCTGTGTGCTGACTTCCCGGTTTATAGCTGAGTCTTATAGTAAAGATGGTTTCGTCACCGGTCTGCAGATAAGCAGGTCGGTGTAGCAAAAACTTATTTAAACACCCGGCAGCCAGTTATCGATGGTTGCCCCTATTTTTGGAGCTGATGATATGCAGCAATATTCTGGTTTCGGACTGTTGAAACACAGTCTGAGTCATCACGAGAACTGGCAGCGTGTCTGGCGTAACCCTACGCCGAAGAAGAAGTACGATGTGATTATCATCGGTGGCGGCGGTCATGGTCTGGCTACTGCATACTATCTGGCGAAAGAACACGGTATCACCAACGTGGCTGTGCTGGAAAAGGGGCATCTGGCTGGTGGTAACATTGCTCGTAACACCACTATTGTGCGTTCAAACTACCTGTGGGACGAGTCCGCTGCTCTGTACGAGCATTCCATGAAACTGTGGGAAGGTCTGGCGCAGGAACTGAACTACAACGTTATGTTCTCCCAGCGCGGCGTATACCATACCTGTCACACATTGCAGGATATGCGTGCCAACGAACGTCTGGTTTCCGCCAACAGGTTGCAGGGTATTGACAACGAAATGGTTGATGCCGAACAGCTGCAGAAAGAGATTCCCTCCCTCGATTGCTCTAAGGGTGCCCGTTACCCGATTATGGGAGCGTCTGTGCAGCGTCGTGCCGGTAACGCCCGTCATGATGCCGTGGCCTGGGGATATGCCCGTGCAGCCGATGCGCTGGGTGTCGATCTGATTCAGAACTGCGAAGTAACTGATATGGAGATCAGTGACGGCAAGATTACGGGTGTCAAAACCAAGCAGTACGGTGTCCTCAAGGCTGACCGTGTGGGTTGCGTAGTGGCCGGTAACAGTGGTGTGCTGGCTAAGATGGCCGGTTTCCAACTGCCGGTTGAATCCCACCCGCTGCAGGCGCTGGTATCTGAACCGATCAAGCCTTTCCTTGATACGGTTGTGATGTCTAACCATGTGCACGGTTACATGAGCCAGTCAGATAAGGGTGACCTGGTGATTGGTGCCGGTATCGATGGCTGGGTTGGTTACGGCCAGCGTGGCTCTTACGGCATTATCGAACATACGCTTCAGGCGATTGTTGAGATGTTCCCGTGCACCAGCCGCGTGCGCATGAACCGTCAGTGGGGTGGTATTGTCGACGCCTGTCCTGATGCCAGTCCGATTATTTCCGATACGCCGGTGAAGAACCTGTTCTTCAACTGTGGCTGGGGTACGGGTGGATTTAAGGGGACTCCGGGCTCCGGTAACCTGTTCGCGCATACGCTGGCACATGGCAAACCTCATCCGATTGCGGAGCCTTTCTCTATACAGCGCTTCCATACCGGTGCACTGATCGATGAACACGGCGCTGCCGGTGTAGCACATTAACAGGGGCTAATTAACATGTTGCATATCTACTGCCCGCACTGTGCGGAATATCGCGAAGAAGAAGAGTTTCACTGCGCTGGTCAGGCGCATATAGCGCGTCCACTAGACCCGGAAGCCTGCTCCGATCAGGAGTGGGGCGAATATCTGTTTTTCCGGAAGAACCCTCGTGGTCTTCACCATGAACTGTGGGTACACGCAGCCGGTTGTCGTAAGTTCTTCAATATGACCCGCGACACCCAGACCTATGAAATTAAAGAAGTCTACAAGATCGGCGAGCAGCCATCTGTAGTGGCTGAGTAACAGGAGCGGAATAATGACACAACAGAACCGCCTCACCAGCGGAGGTCGAATTGACCGTTCCAAGCCGCTGACGTTTACCTATAACGGTAAGCAGTATCAAGGTTTTCAGGGCGACACGCTGGCATCTGCGATGCTGGCAAACGGCATCAACGTTGTTGCCCGAAGTTTTAAATACAGCCGTCCGCGGGGGATTGTCGCCTGTGGTGCAGAGGAACCGAATGCGGTGCTGCAGCTGGGCGCGACTGAAGCGACTCAGGTGCCTAACGTACGTGCCACTCAGCAAGAGTTGTTTGATGGCCTGGTATCGGCTTCGACCAATGGCTGGCCAAGTGTTGACACCGACGTCATGGGCCTGATGGGTAAAGTTGGTGGCAATATGATGCCACCGGGTTTCTATTACAAAACCTTTATGTTTCCACAGTCGATGTGGCATACCTACGAATCAGTGATTCGTAAGGCTGCAGGTCTCGGACGTGCACCTCGTGAAGGTGACCCGGATCGTTATGACTCCATTAATCAGCACTGTGATGTGATGATAGTGGGTGCGGGTCCTGCTGGTCTTGCGGCGGCGCTGACGGCTGCCCGTGGTGGTGCCCGTGTGATTATTGCCGACGAGCAGAATGAGTTCGGTGGTAGCCTGCTGAATGGCAAAGAGACACTGGATGGCAAGCCTGCTGCTGAGTGGGTACGCGCTGTCGTAGAAGAGCTGGGGACCTATGAAGATGTGCTGATGCTGCCGCGTTCAACCGTGAACGGCTATCACGATCATAACTTCCTCACGATTCATGAGCGTTGTACTGATCATCTGGCGGATATTGCGCCGGTCAATCAGGTGCGTCAGCGGATGCATCGGGTGCGTGCTAAGTGGGTTGTTCTGGCCACTGGCGCTCATGAACGTCCACTGGTTTACGCGAATAACGATGTGCCTGGCTGTATGGTGTCTGGTGCGGTTTCTGCTTACATCAATCGCTATGGTGTTGTACCGGGTAATGAACTGGTCGTAATGACCACCAACGACTATGGTTATCAGGCAGCGCTGGACTGGGCTGATGCGGGTCGTAAGGTCGTGGCTATCGTCGATACCCGTGAAGCAGCGGTCGGTGACCGTACCGAAGCAGCACGCAAGCGAGGCCTGAATATTATTTCCGGTTCTGCGGTGATTGAAGTGCAGGGCAGCAAACGGGTCACGGGTGTGTCTGTGGCGGCGATCAGTGCGTCCGGCTCTAAAGTGATCGGTTCTGTGACTAAGCTGAAAGCCGATACGGTTGCCTCTTCCGGTGGCTGGAGTCCGGTGATTCACCTGTCCTGTCATACCGGTAGTCGTCCGGTATGGAATGAAGAGATCGTTGGCTTCCTGCCAGGCGAGACGGTACAGAAGCAACTGACCGCCGGCGGTATCAACGGTCAGTATGAAACTGCCGCCGCTCTGCGAGAGGGTTTTGACGCCGGTCAGAAAGCGTTGGTTGAAGTGGGTCTGGCAGCCGCAGAAGTGGTTCTGCCGCAAGCGCAGATGCTTAAAGTGGCAGCGCCAATGAGCCTGTTCCATGTTCCGCATCTGAAGCCAACGTCTCAGGCACCGAAACAGTTTGTCGATTATCAGACCGATGTTACGGCTGCGGGTATCGAGATTGCATGTCGTGAAGGCTTTGAAGCGATTGAGCACGTCAAGCGTTATACCGCGATGGGTTTTGGTACTGATCAGGGTAAACTGGGTAATATCAATGGTATGGCAGTGGCAGCGAAAGCGCTGAACCAGTCTATTCCTGAGACCGGCACCACGGTTTTCCGTCCGAACTACACGCCGATTGCTTTTGGTGCTATTGCGGGCAGCCATAGCGGTGCTCTGTTTGAGCCGAAGCGTTTCACAGCGATGCACAAGTGGCATGTTGAGCACGGTGCAGAGTTTGAGGATGTCGGTCAGTGGAAACGTCCATGGTATTTCCCGAAAGCAGGGGAAACCATGCAACAGACGCTGAATCGTGAGTGTCTGGCGGTACGGAATTCTATCGGTATTCTGGATGCATCAACACTGGGTAAGATCGATATTCAGGGTAAAGATGCGCGTGAATTCCTGGGCCGGGTTTACACGAATGCCTGGGCCAAGCTGGCGGTAGGTAAGTGTCGTTATGGTCTGATGTGTGGCGAAGACGGCATGGTATTTGATGATGGTGTTACCGCCTGTCTGGGCGAGAACCACTTCGTCATGACTACCACGACCGGTGGTGCAGCACATGTGTATGAGTGGCTGGAAATCTACCATCAGACTGAGTGGCCGGAACTGGAAGTGTATTTCAATACGGTAACCGATCACTGGTCGACAGCGACGATTACCGGGCCGAACAGCCGTAAGCTGCTGGCTGAGCTGACCGATTATGATGTCAGCAACGAAAACTTTAAATACATGGACTGGAAACAGATCACTGTGGCTGGTGTACCTGCCCGGGTGTTCCGTATCTCCTTTACCGGCGAACTGTCGTTTGAGATTAACGTTCAGGCGAACTACGGTATGCATGTCTGGGAAAAACTGCATGAAGCGGGTGAAAAATATGGCCTGACGCCATACGGTACTGAAACCATGCATATTCTGCGGGCTGAAAAAGGTTTCATTATCGCCGGTCAGGACACCGATGGTTCGGTACATCCTTACGACCTGGGTATGGGCTGGTGTGTATCTAACCAGAAACCGTTCAGTTACATTGGTAAGCGTGGTATGAACCGGAGTGACTGTACCCGTGAAAACCGTAAGCAGATGGTCGGTCTGAAAACTAAAGATCCTAAGCAGGTGATTCCGGAAGGTTCTCAGGCGGTACTTGATCCGAAGGCGCCGGTTCCGATGCCTTTAGAAGGTCATGTGACCTCCAGTTACTGGAGTGAAAACCTGGGCCACTCGATTGCGATGGGCTTTATTAAAGGCGGCCTGGATAAGATGGGTGAAACCGTTTACTACCCACAGGCTGATGGCACTGTGATTGAAGCTGAAATTTGCAGCCCGATCTTCTTTGATCCGAAAGGGGAGCGTCAAAATGTCTGATCTGAATGTAATGACTCCTGAAGAGAGCGCAGCCACTAAAGCGGCAGTAATGAATCAGGTTCCCGGCCCTGAGATTCAGGGCCAGTCTCCGCTGCACCATGCGGACCTGGAAAGCCTGGCACAGAAAGGCCCTAAAACTGGTGGCGTACATCTGCGTGAACTAAAGCTGCTGGGCCATCTGACCCTGCGTTGTAATGCAGAAAATGCCGAGCAACTGGCAGCCGTTGAGCGTGTATTGGGTGTTGCCTTGCCGCTTCAGCCTCTGACTTCTGCTGAGAACGGTGCTTACTCCATTCGCTGGATGTCACCGGATGAGTGGTTGATTCTGGTGCCAGGGATGGAAACCTTTGATATTGAAACGAAGTTCCGCGACGAGATGCCGGGCCACTATTCACTGGTAAACAGTAGTGGTGGATCGACCGTTCTGGAACTGTCCGGTGCAAATGTGCTTGAAGTGCTGAAAAAGTCTACGCCGGTGGATCTGCATCCTAAGGCGTTCCCGGTTGGGAAAGTGGTTTCGACTTTGTTTGCTAAGAGCGGGGCGGTCATTCGCCGCTCTGGTGAGCAGCGCTATGAGTTGGTTATCCGTCGTTCGTTTGCGGACTATATCTGGCTCTGGTTGCAGGATGCCAGCCGTGAGTACGGCCTGGTGATCGAAGCCTGATTATACTGAACCAGATGCCAGCCCTGACCGGGGCTGGCTTTATCCGTTTGCTTCTGTTGAGTTTGTGACGGCTAGCCGCAATTCAATGCAGCAGATAAGAGCAGGAGTCCTCAAATGACAGATACAACAAAACCAAAGCACTGGATCTTTACTGCCAGCTGTCCAAGCATGCTGGGTACCGTTGATGTGGTCACCCGCTATATGGCTGAAGCGGGTAACTATGTGGATGAGATCCACTCATTTGATGATCGGGTCTCTAAACGCTTTTTTATCCGTATTGAGTTTCAGCCAATCAAGGACGGGTTTAGCGAGGAAAAATTTAACGCCGAGTTTGCGCCCAGAGCTGCAGAGTTTGGCATGGAGTGGGATCTGACTAAGCCGGATCACCGTCCCCGCGTGGCGATTCTGGTGTCTAAGTACGATCACTGTCTCAACGATCTGCTGTACCGCTATCGCACCGGTCAGTTGAATATTGAAGTACCGGTGATTATCTCCAATCATCCTGATCTGGAGCATCTGGCTGAGTGGCATGGTATCCCTTACCACCATCTGCCGATCTCCCCGGAGACCAAACCCTACCAGGAAGCAGAGATCGTTAAGCTGCTGGAACAGTACGATATCGAGTTGGTTGTGCTGGCTCGTTACATGCAGGTTCTGTCCCCGTGGATGTGCGATCAGTTGAATGGTAAAGCGATCAATATTCACCATTCCCTGTTGCCGGGCTTTAAGGGTGCGAGACCTTATCATCAGGCCTGGGAGAAAGGGGTTAAGATGGTTGGTGCCACTGCTCACTACGTCAATAATGATCTGGACGAAGGTCCGATTATTACCCAGGGGATCCAGACCGTCGATCATGCATTTTATCCAGAGGATCTGATCTCCAAAGGGCAGGATGTTGAGCGGGTCACCCTGTTTAACGCGATCCGTTATCACATTGAGAAGCGGGTATTTCTCAATGGCGGACGTACCATTGTGTTTTCCAGCTGATAAAGTTCCCCTTTCTATCGCTGATTTACGCAGCACAAATTGTTGTGTTGCGTATCTTTTTCGAGGGCAGTTAGGATTATCTCTTCCAGAGAGGTATGTAGTGTGTGGCTCATCCTGACTGGCCTCTTTTTCTTACTTTTTTCAGTCGATAAGCCTGCAAAAACGATATTAATCGTTTTAAGAAAATTTCAGGTCGTTAACTGACATACAACTACACTTATATAAGCTGATAATCGACTTTTACTATCAATTTCTGCGCTCAGAATGCGCGGTGGAGACTCTATGTCTATCTCTGTTTTTGATCTTTTTAAAATAGGCGTCGGTCCGTCCAGTTCCCATACCGTTGGTCCGATGGTTGCAGCAGCAAATTTTGCTGACCATCTGGCACAGCATAATCTGGCTCAGGCGGTTGTGCAGATCCGGGTTGATCTGTATGGCTCTCTGAGCGCCACAGGCGTGGGACACGGAACAGATAACTCAGTTATTGTCGGCCTGATGGGGGAGAGACCCCATAGCATTGACCCACAGATGATTCTGCCTGCGGTTGCCGCAGTAAAAGAGAGCAACACCCTCAATCTGTTGGGGCAGTTCCCGATCAGCTTTATCTGGCAGCGGGATATGAATCTGCTGGAGGAGAACCTTCCCTACCATCCGAACGCAATGCGTCTGAGTGCATTCGACGCCGATGATAATCTGCTGTATGACAATGTGTATTATTCCATCGGTGGTGGGTTTGTCATCGATGAAAGTGAAGCAACTGCAGATGCTCATGTGGTCCCCCAGGTTGAGCTGCCCTATGAGTTTAATAATGCCGTCGAACTGCTGACGTTGTGTCAGGAGAACAAGTTCACTGTCAGTCAGTTGATGATGGAAAACGAAAAGGTCTGGCGCAGCGAGAAAGAGGTTCGCGATGGACTGATGGATATCTGGGCGGCGATGAAAGAGTGCATCGCTAACGGTCTTCATAGTGAAGGGATACTGCCTGGGGGCTTGCACGTCAAACGGCGGGCGATGGGGCTGCACAAGTCGCTGATCCGTTCGACTAAACCCAATATTATCTCCTCCACACTGGGAGCGATGGATTGGGTGAACCTGTATGCACTGGCTGTGAATGAAGAAAATGCTGCCGGTGGGCGGATGGTTACGGCACCGACTAACGGCGCGGCAGGTATTATTCCCGCGGTATTGATGTATTACACCGAGTTCACCCCGAATGCGACCGAGGAAAACGTTGTCGATTTCCTGCTGGCGGCGGCGGCAATTGGCGCCCTGTGTAAGAAAAACGCTTCAATTTCCGGCGCAGAAGTGGGCTGTCAGGGAGAGGTCGGCTCTGCCTGTGCCATGGCGGCGGCAGGTCTTTGTGAAGTATTGGGGGGCACCCCTGAACAGGTAGAAAATGCTGCAGAGATCGGTCTGGAACACAATCTGGGTCTGACCTGTGACCCGGTGGGTGGACTGGTGCAGGTGCCCTGTATTGAACGCAACGCTATTGGTGCCATGAAAGCGATCAATGCCACTCAGATGGCGCTGCGCGGCGATGGTAAACACTTTATCTCGCTGGACAAAGTGATCAGAACCATGCGCGACACCGGTATGGATATGCAGGATAAATATAAGGAAACCTCCCGCGGCGGTTTGGCGGTAAACGCAATCGAGTGTTAAGGGTATTGATAGTTAATGCACTATAATCTCTTTATTACACGTCTGTTTTTTTGAAAGACAGGGTTCAGATATACGCCATTTATCACTAAAATGGCGTTTTTGAATCCCTGGCGGGCCGATTGAGGTATAGTCGGATTCAAGAGATCAGATTGAAGAAATCAGATTCTAGAGACTAACTAACACTCCCTATGCAGTTCCGTAAGGAATGCTGCGTGATTACAGGTTTGCTTATGACGAATGAGATTAACGGTGGGCGTCCGCGAAGCATTGGATTCCTGCTGTTAAATAATTTCACTATGATCTCTCTGGCAGCGGCGGTTGAAGCCCTGCGGATGGCCAATCAGCTTAGTGGTGAAGAGCTGTACGTCTGGTACACAATCACTATCGATGGTCAGCCCGTGAGTGCCAGCGACGGGATTACCATCACTCCTGATGCCGGTTTTGATAACTGTCCCGGGCTGGATACCGTGATCGTTGCCGGTGGTCTGAATGTCACTAAAGTTTACAACCGTATCCATATCAACTGGTTGCAGGAAAGAGAGCGCAAAGGGTGTAAAATCGGGGCGATCTGCACCGGCGCATACCTGTTAGCCGCAGCAGGCCTGCTGGATGGGTATGAGTGCAGTACCCACTGGGAGTATCTCGCTGCGCTTCAAGAAGCATTTCCACGTGTGAAGTGTTCCAGCCGGCTGTTCAGTTTTGATCGCAATCGAATGACCTGCACCGGTGGCACCGTGCCTCTGGATATGATGCTCAATATGATTAAGCTGGAGCATGGTTATCAGCTCTCAACGGCGATATCAGAGATGTTTATCTGTGATCGCATTCGTGATGAAAGTGATCAGCAGAAGATTCCGTTGCGCCATGTGTTGGGGACAACCCAGCCAAAATTACTGGAAATAGTGGCGCTGATGGAGGCCAATATTGAAGAGGTGATCGAGATGGATGAGTTGGCGCATTATGTCAACCTGTCCCGTCGCCAGATGGAGCGACTGTTCCAGAAATATCTCGACTGTTCTCCTTCCCGTTATTACCTGCGTCTGCGTTTGCTCAGAGCACGGCAGTTGCTCAAACAGACCTCGATGTCGATTATTGATATCGCTGCGGCCTGTGGATTTGTCTCTAGTCCCCATTTTAGTAAGTGTTATCGCGAACAGATGGGGATTCCGCCCCGGGATGAGCGTACCCTGGCGGTTCAGGGGGATGATGAAGAGCTGTTCGAGGCGGCCGCTATCAAGTCTGCTCAGTTCACCAGGTTACCATCTGAGGCAAAAGAGTTTGTTTCCAGAGATACCCTTTCCGAAGCGAAAACGGAGTCAACTTTTGGTTCGGTTCATCTGAAAGGAAAGCGGGATAAATAGGGCGCAGGCTGCCGATTTTCCAGGCTTCAACCGGTATTGCCAGATACCCGATGGGTATTTCAGATGCAACTGGCGATTGCAGGGAATGCTCTGATTTCAGCCCTGTCTTTGACGCTGCAAGCAATAGCGAAAACCCGATTATTCCCCCTCATGCCCGGCTACAGAATTTCCCCATTAATGTTCTGTCTGTGTTATAAGACACTGAGCGTCTGATTAAGTGTGGTTTAATCCCGAACTGCGATAAAACGCAGTAGCGATGCAGGTAAAGGGAAGAAATGTCCACGTTCGTTCGCCAGGCCTGAAGTGCCAGAGTTGTAACCTATTGATTTCGACCTTTAACCCTGTATTGTTAGGCGTTTAAGGTGTTATTAAAACAGCTTCGGCGGGTAATATTTTCGATTCATCGTGGATGGTAATATAGATGTTTCGCTATTTTGGTTTTGGATCCAACATGAACATGACTTCGTTGCGGGCGAAGGGTGTTGAGCCTTTGGCATCCAGACGAGCGGTTTTACGGGGTTGGCGACTGCGTTTTAATGTACAACATTTCTTTCGTCATGAAGGGGGGGTTGGCAACATCGAACGTTCCGGCAATCCGGATGACAGGGTGTTGGGTGTACTGTATGACTGCCCGGACGAGGCGCTTACCTCGCTGGATGCCATGGAAGCTTACGGCCATGGTTATGACCGTATCACTGTTGAGGTAGAGGATGATGGTGGTACTCAGGCATCAGCTTTCGCCTATGTCGGGATGCCAGAGTTTATCAATGATGCCTGCCTGCCAACCCAACGCTATCTTAACCTGTTGATCGAAGGGGCTCGATCCGCTGGGTTAGCATCAGAATTTGTATCTTACCTGACAGAGCACCCGGTTCATCAGCCAGATGAATACCCGCGGTTCAAACCGCCGGCAGGCGACTACCCCCGATTCAACGCGACGACACTGGCGAATCAGCCGTTGTATACCGCACTGTACGGGGCTGTTTTTGATATGTCTGAAGCCCGGCCGTTACATGATTACCTGAAGGTTTTTTTTGGTGGAAGGGATATGACTCTGTACCACATTAAACGACTGGATAGCAGTGACGGTAATGAGTCGCTGGAAGATATCCGTCAGGGGCGTATCAGTGATGCCCAATGGCGCTACCTTAACAGCTATCTCAATGAGTATGCCCGAGAGTACCGTTACGTCGGTCGTTTCGACTACGGCTCAAACCCTGCGACAGCTCAAACGACAACACCAACGACAATACTGAGTAAGGAATAGAGTAATGAATCAGTTTCCAGAGGTACTTGCACATGGCGCCATTGAAGAGGTATTTCCGGATATCTTTTTCGTCCGCGGCGCGATGGAAACCGTTCTTCAGGGGATGGATTGGCAATTCAGCCGCAATATGACCGTGGTGCGTGATGGCGACCGCCTGATCATCATTAACAGTGTTCGTCTGAGCGATGAGAGCCTCGCTGAGCTTGATCAGCTGGGGCGTGTTACTGATGTGGTCAGGCTGGGCTGCTTGCATGGCCGGGATGATCAGTTCTATGTTGACCGCTATCATGCTGATTACTGGACACTGCCCGGGGTTGAGCAGGCAGATGGCTTGCAAGCGACACATACACTGACAGAGGATGGTACGTTACCAATTTCGGATGCCTCTCTGTTCCTGTTCCGGACTACTCAGATACCGGAAGCGATACTGCGTATTGATCGCGCAGGTGGGATTCTGATTGCCTGTGATGCATTACAAAACTGGCTGGCGCCGGATGAGTATTTTTCTGATGCTTCACGGGAGCTGATGCAGACGATGGAGTTCTTTACCCCTGCTAATCTGGGCCCGGTTTGGCTTCAGGCTGCTGCACCTGAGGGAGATGATTTTGCACGCCTGAAAACATTGCCATTCAGGCATGCTCTGTGTGGTCATGGCGATCCACTGCGTGAGACCGCTTATGAGGATTATCACGCCACCTTCCAGCGTATCTTCGGTGTCTGACCGGCGGTTAGGAGAATCTGTGTGAAGGAGCCGTTGCCACAACTGCCTGGCTATCAGCCTGAGGCGATAATATGCCGTGCGGATGGGCGTGTTGTTTATCGCGCACGTAGTGCGGTGGATGGCGCGGTGGTGGCCGTTGAGACTCTGGATGCGGAGTTTCCAGATCGTCAGCAGGTGGCTGAAATTCGTCGTGAAGGTGAGATCGCGCAACGATTAGCTGATGTTGCTGGTGTGCGTAAAGTGTATGCCGTGATCTCCCATGGCAGTGGCAATCTGGCGCTTGTGTGCGAACCGTTTGAGCAGTCTCTCAGATCTCACCTTGCCCTCAGGGGGGGCGGTGGTTTGCCGCTGGCCGAATGTCTCGAAATCGCTCTGAGTCTTGCTCACACTCTCGGTGGTATTCATAGCCGGGATATTGTTCATAAAGCGTTGACGCCTGGGAACGTGTTGTTTAATCCGCTCAACGGAGCGACAGGGCTGGCTGGCTTCGGTATCGCTTCTGAGCTGGATCAGGAGCGACAGGCTTTGCAAATGTCGCGTCAGTTAGAGGGGCCGTTACCCTATATCTCTCCGGAACAGACCGGGCGCATGAATCGCGACCTGGATTACCGTTCCGATTATTACTCTCTGGGGGTGCTGCTGTTTGAGCTGCTTACCGGACAGCAACCCTTTCAGGCTGATAACGTACTGGAGTGGGTGCACAGTCATATCAGCCAAATCCCCCCGGCACCTCACGAAATAGATCCTGAGGTGCCTGAGGCTGTCTCAGCCATCATCCTGAAACTGTTATCCAAAAGTCCCGAGGCGCGTTATCAGAGTGCCGGGGGACTGATTTATGATCTGAGTTATTGCGCTGATCGACTGGCTGCAGGGCAGTTGATCGACCCCTTTGAGCTGGGGCAAAAAGAGGTTGTACAGAAGTTTCTGGTGCCGCAAAAACTCTATGGCCGTGAAGCAGAATTAGGGCAACTATTCGATCTGTTTGAAACCGTTGTCACTGGAGGGAATGTCTTCTGCCTGGTTAAAGGGTATTCCGGTGTTGGTAAATCGTCATTGGTGAATGAGATTGATCAGCCACTTGTGCGTGAACGGGGTTTCTTTGTTCAGGGTAAGTTTGAACAGTTTCAACATGGTGAAGCTTATACGGCGCTTGCCGCCACATTCCGTGGTCTGGTGCAGCAGATCCTGACAGAGCCCGAGGAAAAACTTGCCCGGTGGCGGGAAGATTTACTGGCTGCTCTGGCTTCACACGCAGCGTTAGTGATTGATCTGGTACCTGAGCTGGAACTGATTGTCGGGCCACAACCGGCGGTGGCCGAGCTTCCTCCCGCCGAGGCGCGCAACCGTTTGCAAAGGGCGTTGATCGCATTTCTCCGGGTGTTCGCCAGCGATGGGCACCCGGTGGTGTTATTTCTCGATGACCTGCAATGGAGTGACGTACCTACCTTAGAACTCATGCGCCGTCTGGTGACCTCCAGAGAGCTGAGTCACTTATTGCTGATTGGGGCTTATCGGGATCACGAAGTTGGTGTGAGTCATCCTTTGCGACTATTGCTTGAGGATCTGGGTGGCCGGGAGAATATCCATCAGCTTCATCTCGGCCAGCTGGATCGCAACTCTGTAAGACATATGGTCTCTGATGCGTTGTGCAGCAATGTGGAACAAACCCGACCACTGAGTGACATGCTCTATGATAAGGCTCAGGGAAATCCCTTTTTTACCACTGAACTGTTGCGTCAGTTGCATAAAGAGGGCGCTATCGTCGCCGATCAGATTAGCGGACGGTGGAGCTGGGATTTAGATGCAGCTCGCTGGTCTGGTGTGAGTAACGATGTGGTCGAGTTTATGGTGGACAATCTGCGACGCTTTACACCGCAGACGCAGCAGGTCCTCCAGTTAGCGGCCTGTATTGGCGGGACGTTTGACCTGCTGACCCTTGCAGCCATTTATGAAGCTTCAGTTGATGCAACGGCTATGGCGCTGTTGCCGGCACTCAAACAACATACTGTGCAGCCGCTCAACAGTGATTACCGTCTTGTGGGGGATGTTTCGGCAACTGACTCTGAGGCCCCGGTGACTGTTAATCCCGTTTATCGGTTCCAGCATGACCGTGTGCAGCAGGCTGCATATGCATTAATCGACTTGTCGTTGCGGCCGGTTGTTCATCTTTCGGTAGGGCGTTTGATGTTACAGCATGCCGATAACCAGGTGCCCGATGACAGACTGATCGATATTGTTGCGCATCTCAATGAAGGCCGGCAGTTGATAACCTCTGCTGATGAACAGCGGTCGCTGGCTGAGCTTAATCTGCGCGCAGGCATTCGTGCCAAACAGGCGTCTGCCTATGAGGTGGCGCTCGGATATCTTCAGATCAGTGCCGAATTTTTACCTGCCGACCCCTGGCAGAGTGTGCCATCACTGATGCAGGCATTGGCAGAGGAAACCCAGCAATGTGCTTATCTGACCGGGCGGGTTGAAGAGGCAGATGAATGGATTGAAGTGATGCTGGAAAACGCTCAATCCGATCTGGAACGCAGTCATATTCTTGCGATCCGCACCCGGCAATATGCAACCCTCGGGCGGATGGAAGACTCCATTCTTTCAGCCATTCAGGGGTTGGCTATTCTGGGTGTTGAGTTCATTCAACATCCCGGAGTGGAGGATGTCGCCCGGGAACGGCAACGGGTTACAGAGAATTTAGGTGGCCGGGCTATTGCTGAGCTGGTTAACGCTCAGCCGGTTGATAACCCTGCTACGCTCACCGCTATGAGACTGCTGATGGAGACCTTTGCTGCGGCATTTCTGTCGGGCAGTGGCAATCTGTTTCCCTATCTGGTGACAAAAGCGGTCAATCTCTCGTTGAGTCATGGTAATTGTCCGGAAACCGCTTTCGCCTATGCCGCCTATGGGATGCTGTTGTGTGGTGAATATGATGAGCCCGAAGAGGGGTTCCAGTATGCCAGTGCGGGTTTGGCGATTAATGAAAAACTGGATGATCTGGCGCTGCGGGCGCGGGTTATCTATGTCTATGCGATGTTTGTCTATCACTGGAGTAAGCCCTGGTCAGGGCTGACCTCTTTGTTTCGAAAGGGGATTGAAGCGGGTTATCAGTCCGGCGATCTGCTTTATCTTGCCTACAGTGCTCAGGATTGTGTCATCTGGGATCCCTCTATGGATCTGGAAACCGCTTACCGGTTGCACAGTGATAATATGGAGATCGTGCGTGAATGCGCCTATCAGGATTCGCTGGATTCCGGCACTTTGTTCTTACAGTTACAACGTAATCTATTGGGACTGACGGATGCTCCCTGTTCGTTAAGTGATGATCAGTTTGACGAAGCGCTCTGCCTGGAGGGGATGCGTCAGCGTCAGTTCATGACCGGAATTGCCAACTACCATATTTACAGTGCAGAGATCTGCTTTCTTTACGGTGCATATGAGCGTGCCCTTGAGCATGTCAGGGCTCAGGATGTGTTGATAAAGTCGGCGATGTCACTGCCTCAACTGGTGCGTTTTTACATCACTTCGTTTCTGACACTGTCAACGCTGTATCCCGATATGGAGGTGGAACAGCAGGCAGAAACCCGTGCCCGGCTTGAGCGAGACCTGGCGCGCATGAAACGCTGGGCCGACAGTTGCGAGACTAACTTTCGTCATCTGCAGCTGCTGATGGACGCAGAATTGCAACGGCTGGACGGTCAGCATGAGGCCGCTCTGGAGGGTTACGATATCGCCATCGACGCAGCGCGTGAGAGTGGTTTTCTACGGGATGAAGCCACCGCCTGTGAGCGGGCTGCGCGTCATCTTCTGACTATCGGTCGGCGACGCTCAGCGGAAGGCTATCTGCGCGCGGCACACCGGATATATGATCGCTGGGGCGCCCATCGTAAAGTGGCTCTGCTGGAACAGGAGTTTGCGGTATTGCGTGAGCTATCGCCGCTGGCGGGTACGCCCTATGGTACTGATGCGGTTGGTGATCTGGATCTCGCCTCGGTGATGAAAGCCTCCCGGGCGATTTCAGAAGAGATCATCCTCGACCGGCTGTTGAAAAAAACCATGACGATTCTGCTGGAAAATGCCGGAGGACAATGGGGTTGCTTAGTGGTTAAACGCGAAGCAGGGCTGGTTGTCGAGGCGGGTACTTTCCCCGAATCCGGCTTATCAGCAGATGATCTGCCGGGGCGTTCGCTGGTGCAGAGCTCTCAGGGAGCGCCGGTTTTCCTGCCGGTGACGCTGATCAGTGAAGTGCTGCACAGCGGTGAGGCTGTGGTGCTCCGGGATGCTGCCTCAGAGGGCGCCTTTGTACAGGACCCCTATGTTCTTGAGGTTCAGCCTGCCTCTGTACTCTGTGTGCCCCTCCTGCGTGAGCGTTTCGCTGGCGTTTTATATATAGAGAATAACCTTGCCAGTGGTGTATTTACCTCGGGGAGAGTGGAAGTTATTCGCCTTTTGGCGGCTCAGGCATCGGTTGCCATCGAGAACGCGCGTCTGTACGAGCAGATTCAGGAATACTCCCGGACACTGGAGGAGAAGGTCATTGAGCGGACCGCCAGCCTGGAGCAACTCAATCTTGAACTACGGGGGCTTGCGGATTGTGATGGCCTGACGGGGGTTGCTAACCGTCGCCGAGGGGATGCCTATCTGCTTGAAGTCTGGCGACGACTGCGGCGGGAAAAGAAACCGCTGTCGGTGATTATGCTGGACGTTGACCACTTCAAGGCATTTAACGATAGCTATGGCCATCAGGCGGGTGATGATTGTCTGATTGCGGTGGCTGCAAAGGTGAGGGAAACGTTATTTCGTCCGGCCGATCTGATTGCCCGATACGGGGGAGAAGAGTTTATGATTATACTGCCGGATACCGATGCTGAAGGTGCGGCTACAGTCGGCGAAACTGTCCGCCAGGCGGTGCAGGATATGGCGATTGTACATGAGCATTCCTCTGCCGGCACCGTGGTTACCGTAAGTGTTGGAACTGCAACGATTGTGCCGGAAGCGATGGATGGTACTGAACCGCTGCTGCGTGAAGCGGATATTGCTCTGTATCGCGCCAAGCGAATGGGACGTAATCAGGTGCATGCCGCCGCTGAATATCTGACTATGAACTAGCCCCAGACTGTCCTGACGCGCGAATCGCCCTTAGACTCCCCCTTAAAAGGAGTCCTGCATTATCAGATCCGGTTAAATCTTCCTGTTTGAAGCAAAGGTTCGCGGGTATCAGGGGGGAGAAAACTTGCAGCCGCCGGGGTTATCAATTATAACTCTGAATCCAGTTAAAATGCTTTATATTCAAGGTTTAGGGATATGCCTGCTGCCACAGGCTGTACTGATCGTGGACAAGGATGCTGTCTGCTCTCCCGGCTATCTCTGGCTGCGGTGAGGTTTTTACTCATAGTCTTCCTGCCACTGGGGCTTCTGTAATCTGGCGCAGTCATTGTTGTCCTCTCCTCCCTGTATTGTATGGGGCAGGGAGCTGTTGCGCCTGGATGACAGATGATATGTCAGACGGCAGGTTGTAATCGCCTGAACCGATAATTGATAAATGTGAGAAACAGAATAACGCTGGATAACGGTTTTGAATGTTATCCGTTTTGATTAGCAAGGACGAACACGACTAACAGGGAGACGTAACATGTCTGATTTATCGCTCTATCCATCCAGTCCAGGTAATATACCTGAAGATCTGACCCGCGCAACCGCCAGCTATAAACGCCAGGCCTGGTTAGCCATGGTTGGGCTCACGGTCTTTATGCTGTTTTATCTGGCGTTAGCCGCATGTTTTGGCTGGATTGCCTATAGCAACATTGTAAAAATTCAGGCAGGTCATTCGGATCTGTTTAATCTGCTGTTTGCCGGCATCGCATCTCTGCTGAGCCTGTTCATGATCAAGTCTTTATTCTCAGTGCGAAAGTCTGACCGTATTGATGGTATAGAGGTCACCGCCCAGGAAGAGCCGAAACTTTTCGACTTTTTGCATACCCTCGCCGATGAGATAGGGGCCCCGAGACCTCACCGGGTTTTTATCACGCCGGATGTCAATGCCGCTGTGTTCTATGATCTGTCACTGATCAATATGATCTTCCCTTCGAAGAAGAATCTGATTATCGGTTTAGGTCTGGTCAACGTGCTCAATCTGGGTGAGCTTAAGGCGGTGCTGGCGCATGAGTTTGGTCACTTTGCGCAAGGCTCGATGATGGTGGGCCGCTGGGTATATATCGCGCAGCAAATTATCGCCCATATGGTGTCTACCCGTGACTGGCTTGACTCTGTCGTACGGTTTATCTCACGTATTGATCTGCGTATCGCCTGGGTAGGCTGGATCCTGGGGTTAGTGATATGGTCGATCCGTTCACTGATGGATACCTTGTTCCGGCTGGTGATTATTGCTGAACGGGCATTGAGCCGGGAGATGGAGTTTAACGCTGATCTGGTCGCCGTCTCAGTCACCGGCAGTGATGCCCTGGTCAATGCTTTACATAAGTTGCAGTCCGCCGATAATGCCTGGCAGACAACTCTTGGTGTTGCCAATGTTGAGGCTGGTAAAGGCAAGTTTATCAGCGATCTGTTCAGTGCCCAGAAAAAAGCGGTGAGTGTTATTGGTGAGGTGCTCAATGACGCGAGCTATGGCGTAGTGCCACAGCCGGATGGCGATGATGTCAGTCAACACCGGGTGTTTTCTGAGGATATGGCCCGGCCACCGCAAATGTGGTCGACACACCCGGCGAACAGGGATCGTGAAGACAACGCAAAGCATATCTATATCGCTGCGAATATTGATCGGCGATCTTCCTGGCAGGTCTTTTCTGATCCGGCCGGGCTGCGTCAGAAAGTTAGCCTGAATTTTTATAATGCAGAGAAAATTGCGGAAATGGAGCCGATTGCTGCTGAAGATGCCGTTGTTGACCGCTTTAGCAAGCGTTCCTTTGCATCCAAATATAGGGGTACCTACCTGAGTCGTAGCCCGGTGCGTCATTTCGCTAGTATCGATGAGATGCTGCATGCAGCTGATTTGAAGGGCTCTGCAGCTGAGTCAATTGCATCACTCTACCCTGAATCGCTGGCACAGCAGCTGGACCTGGCGAGGAGTCTGGATCTGGAAAGTTATACCCTGAAAGGGCTAGCGTCCGGACAACTTAAACCCTCCGGCGGCGTTATCCGTCATCGGGGTAATGAGCTGAAGAAAAACGATATTCCCGTTGCGCTGCAGCAGGTTCATGCCGAGCGGGCAGCGGTAGCGGAACATTTAAAGGTACATGATGCCCGCTGTCGTGCTGCTCATCTGCAGGGTGCCAGAGAGTGTGGACAGGGGTGGGAAAACTATTTGCAGTCCCTGATTCGATTGCTTCATTGTAGCGAACACCTGCATGCCAACATTGAAAATGAGATCGCACTCCTGGTTAACACCTGGGAAGTGATCACCGCCGATGGCAAAGTGGGTCATTTTGAGAAGCGGCGTATACTTAAAGTGTGCAACGCTGTACAGAATGAGATGCGGCAAATCTCCGCTGTTGCGGCAAAAATTGTGCTGCCAGAGCCAATCGTGGAAGCAACGGGCTTTGAAAACTGGTCAGAGCGATTTCCTGAGTTTGATATCGCCGACGTTAACAAAAAGAACTGGGTCGAATGGTGTGAAGCGGCTTCGACACTGATGAACAATCTGCTGTATACCTTCAGTGAAATCAAGTCTGCGACACTTGAAGAGTTGGTTGCAAGTGAAGAGAAAATTGCTCAGCATCTGTTGCAAAACAAGGCTCTTGAGGTCGCGCCGCATGCCGGCAGTTGTCCGGCTGAATACCCGGTTTTACTGCCGGGTGACGAGCATGAGTTGCAACAGAAACTCGATCTATGGAACCGCTTTCAACTGGCTCATGGAATGGTTCCCTCGACACTGCGTTTTATTATCGCTTTCGCCATCGTAGCGGGCACGCTTTATAGTGGTTTTTTTGGGTTGTAACTCTCCATCAAAAAGGAGCCAGAAGATAATAAGGGGGAGCGTCATCATCAGTAAGATGATGCCCCTCTTTGACCCGTATACTGTTTGGAGTCTCTGTTTTACCTGTTTCGTGATTGCCAGTATCTTGTTTGAGAAGTGCGTCTGTATTTTCAGTTGAAGCGCTATCTACTGACGTGGTGGAGCCTTCCGGAGCATGTTTATAGCGGGTTTAGCATCGATAGCCCCTTACTTTCCTTTCTCAGTTGGGAGGTCGATTACAGAACAAAATCACCACCCATCGTCGCTTTTAGTAGTGTGTAAGTCGTTTCCAGCCCCGTTTCATTTTTCTGAATAACTACACTGGCTTTAATGATGAAAAGGTCTGATGTGGATCTTTTTGCCTGCAGGCCTGTGGGTTCACCGGGTGCTGCTAAACTCTGATTCAGAAGGATACCAACAATGAATGCAGCTGATCTGCACAATGATGCCATCGTTATTGATGGTCTGATCTGCGCCAAATGGGAGCGCGCCCTGTTTGAAGATATGGCGAAAGGTGGCCTGACTGCCGCTAACTGCACCGTGGCTTTCTGGGAGAACTTTGAAGGAACGGTTCGTAATATCGTTGAGATGAATGAACTGATCGAAGAGAGCAGTGATCTGCTGGTCAAAGTGCGCACCACGGAAGATATCAGACGCGCCAAGCGTGAAGGTAAGACTGGCGTCATGATGGGTTTCCAGAATGCCAATCCGTTTGAAGATCAGATCGGCTACGTTAAGGTCTTTAAAGACCTGGGCGTGGGCATTGTGCAGATGTGTTACAACACTCAGAACCTGGTGGGTACCGGTTGCTACGAGCGCGATGGCGGTTTATCGGGTTTTGGTCGTGAGATTGTTGCTGAGATGAATAAGCATGGTCTGCTATGTGATCTGTCTCACGTTGGCCCGAACACCGCGAAAGAGGTGATTGATGAGTCTAAGCAGCGTGTTTGTTACTCCCACTGTCTGCCATCCGGTTTGAAAGAGCATCCGCGTAACCGTAGCGACGAAGAGCTGAAATATATCGCCGATAAAGGCGGCTTTGTTGGCGTTACTATGTTTACGCCATTCCTCAAAGCGGGGGTGAATGCCACTATCGAAGACTACGTCGAAGCGATCCGTTACATCTATAACATCGTTGGTGAAGATGCCATCGGCATCGGTACCGATTTCACTCAGGGTCATGGCCATGACTTCTTTGAGTACCTTACACACGACAAAGGCTATGCCCGTCGTCTGACCCGTTTTGGCGAGATCATCAATCCAAAGGGTATTCGTACAGTGGGTGAGTTCCCGAATCTGACCGAAGCGCTGCTGAAGGATGGTTTCTCTGAAACCCAGGTGCGCAAGATTATGGGTGAGAACTGGATGACATTGTTGAAGGATGTCTGGGGTTCTTAAAGCTACTACGCTTTACAAAGTAAATATAATTTTTAGTACAAAACATAAAGAATTTTGAGGTAGAGACGATGGGTGTACATGCGCCAGAAATGCCAATTGAAGTAGATGATGAAACCGGAGTATGGACAACTGACGCGCTGCCGATGCTGTATGTTCCGCGCCATTTCTTTGTCAATAACCACATGGGGATTGAAGAGGAGATTGGAGCAGAGCGTTATGCCGATATTCTCTACAAGGCAGGTTATAAATCTGCTCATTACTGGTGTGAAAAGGAAGCTGCTGAGCATGGGATCTCCGGGAAAGATGTCTGGGATCACTATATGAAGCGTCTGTCTCAGCGCGGCTGGGGTTTCTTCATTACTGAAGAGCTGGATATCGAAGCGGGCACTGCTAAGGTACGGCTGGAAAATTCAGCTTTTGTTTACCAGTACGGCAAAGTTAACCGCAAAGTTGATTACATGTTTACCGGCTGGTTTGCGGGTGCCCTGGATCAGATAGCTGAGAGCCTTGGCTATTCGGTACGGACCAAAGCGGTCCAGACACAGTGTGCTGCAGAGGACGGCTGTGACGTCGGTTACTTTGAAGTAACTCCACTGTAAAAAGTTAAATAATAAATTTAATACCGGCAGAGATGGTTGCTAAAAGGATAAGAGCTTTAAGCAGCCACTCCCACTTAAAATATATCGGGGTGAGATATCATGTCCCAGTTTGATGTTCTGTTTGAGCCACTAAAGATTAACAATCTGACAATTCGTAACCGTGTTGTCAGTACCGCTCACGCCGAGGTGTATGCCACCGATGGCGGTATGACTACTGATCGCTATGTAAAATACTATGAGGAAAAAGCCAAGGGTGGCTGTGGCCTCTGTATTTGTGGTGGTTCCAGTGTAGTTTCCATCGACAGTCCACAAAGCTGGTGGAGTTCTGTAAATCTGTCCACCGACCGGATTATTCCACACTTCCAGAATCTGGCCGATGCGGTGCATAAGCACGGCGGCAAGATCATGATTCAGATCACCCATATGGGACGTCGCTCCCGCTGGGATGGTGAAAACTGGCCGAACCTGATGTCTCCGTCCGGTATTCGTGAGCCTGTGCATCGTGCCACCTGTAAAGTGATTGAAGAGGAAGAGATCTGGCGCGTTATCGGTGATTTCGCTCAGGCTGCACGTCGGGCGAAAGAGGGTGGTCTGGACGGCGTTGAACTGTCTGCAGTACACCAACACCTGATTGATCAGTTCTGGTCTCCCCGGGTGAATAAGCGCACCGATAAGTGGGGCGGAACCTTCGAAAACCGTATGCGTTTCGGTATGGAAGTACTGAAAGCAGTCCGTGCTGAAGTAGGGCGTGACTTTGTTGTCGGTATGCGGATTACCGGTGATGAGTTCCACCCGGACGGTTTGAATCATGACGATATGAAGCAGATCGCCGCTTACTATGATGCCACCGGCGAGCTGGATTTCTTCGGCGTAGTTGGTTCCGGTTGTGATACTCACAACACTCTGGCAAACGTTATCCCGAATATGAGTTATCCACCGGAGCCATTCCTGCATCTGGCGGCGGGTATTAAAGAGGTTGTTTCTGTTCCGGTTATTCATGCTCAGAACATCAAGGACCCGAATCAGGCTAAGCGTATTATTGAAGCCGGCTATGTCGATTTTGTCGGCATGACCCGGGCACATATTGCTGATCCGCATATTATTGCCAAAATTAAAAATGATCAGGTGGATCAGATCCGTCAGTGCGTTGGCGCGAACTACTGTATCGATCGTCAGTATCAGGGTCTGGACGTGCTTTGTATCCAGAATGCCGCGACCTCCCGCGAGTATATGGGACTGCCGCATATTATCGAGAAAACCACCGGTCAGGTGCGTAAAGTCGTAGTTATTGGTGGTGGCCCTGGTGGTCTGGAAGCGGCACGTGTGGCAGCTGAACGCGGCCATAATGTTGTGCTGGTTGAAAAAGCTGACGAGCTGGGTGGTCAGATTACCCTGGCAGCGAAAGCGCCACAGCGTGATCAGATTGCTGGTATTACCCGTTGGCTGGTCATGGAGCTGGAGCGTCTGGGTGTTGATATTCGTCTGGGCACTGAAGCTAACGAGGAGTTAGTGCGCGAGCTGAAGCCTGATGTTTGTGTGATCGCTACCGGCGGACGTCCGTTTATCGATCAGAACCCTGAATGGGGTGCTGAAGAGGGTCTGGTGGTTTCTAGCTGGGATATCCTCAGCGGTAAGGTTGAGCCGGGTAAAAACGTGCTGATCTATGACACCATCTGTGAATTCTCAGGGTTATCAGCAGCGGATTATCTGGCAGCGAAAGGCTCGCTGGTTGAGATCGTCACCGACGATATCAAGCCCGGTGTGGGGATCGGCGGCACAACCTTCCCAACCTATTACCGCTCTCTGTATGAGAAAGAGGTGATTATGACCTCTGACTTCCTGCTGGAAAAAGTCTATCGCGAAGGTGACAGTCTGGTAGCAGTGCTGGAAAACGAGTACACCGGTCAGCGTGAAGAGCGGGTAGTGGATCAGGTGGTTGTTGAAAACGGCACCCGTCCTAATGAGGAGCTGTATTACGCACTGAAAGCTGAGTCACGTAACAACGGTCAGATCGACAACGAGGCGTTGTTTGATATCAAACCGCAGCCAGTCCTGAGTGAGTCTGGTGATGGCATGATTCTGTGGCGTCTGGGTGACTGTGTATCTCAGCGTAATGTACATGCGGCTATGTACGACGCGTTGCGTCTCTGCAAGGACCTGTAACGCGACTGCGCTTGGCAGGGGAGTGTAAATGTTGCCGGGGAGTATCGCTGTTTCGCTCCTCCGGCAGCAGTTACGGGCGCTCTTCGGGCTAATCGAGGCGTATTGTTTTCGCCTGGCCCTGGCTGCTCCCTGCATGCGCTTATAACGTGTTTGGTCAGTGCAACACCTGAGAAATATTAAGCACGGTGATACCGGGCTGGTAAGAATAACAGGGCTGACGTAACAGCCCGATAGCTGTTTTTTGTTGGGGTACCCTATGAGTTTTGAGTGGTTACATCCTTTACTGATTGCGACAGCGTTGGTGCTGGCGGTGATCGGTGCTGTGCGCCGGGTGAATCTGTGGCGTGCCGGTAAACCGGATCGGATCAATCTGATCGCGGGTCTCATGGCGATGCCCGGACGTTATCTGCATGACCTGCATGATATCGTCGAGCGCGACAAATATATGTCCAAAACCCACGCTGCGACTGGCGGTGGTTTTGTGCTCTCCGCATTATTAATCATCCTGGTTCATCTGCTGGGCTTCGACAACCAGATTCTGGCCTGGGCGCTGCTGGCAGCACTGGCTCTGATGTTTGTCGGCGCGCTGTTTGTATTTAAGCGTCGCCTACATCCCCCCAGCCGGATCTCAAAAGGTCCGTGGATGCGTTTGCCCAAAAGTTTGCTGGCGTTTGCTGGCGCATTCTTTGTGCTGACACTGCCGGCTGCCGGTGTACTGCCTGACGGTAGTGGCGGCGTGCTGTTGACCGTGATACTGACTGCGCTGATTATCTGGGGTATGGGTGAGCTGTTCTTCGGGATGACCTGGGGTGGTCCGATGAAGCACGCCTTTGCTGGCGCGCTGCATCTGGCGTTCCATCGCCGTCAGGAGCGCTTTGGTGGCGGTCGTTCGACCGGCCTGAAGCCGGTTGATCTGACTCTGGCTAAAGAGATTGGTGGTGTGCTGGGCGTGGCGAAGCCAACCGACTTTAAATGGAACCAGCTGCTGGGATTTGATGCCTGCGTTCAGTGTGGTAAGTGTGAAGCGATGTGCCCTGCATTTGCGGCCGGTCAGCCTCTGAATCCAAAGAAACTGATTCAGGATATGGTGGTGGGTCTTGCCGGCGGAACGGATGCTAACTATGCCGGTAGCCCTTACCCGGGTAAAGAGGTCGGTAATGCCAAGGGCGGTCCTGATCATATTATTACCGATGGCCTGATCGATCCTGAAACCCTCTGGTCCTGTACCACCTGTCGTGCCTGCGTCGAAGAGTGTCCGATGATGATCGAGCATGTGGACGCCATCGTCGATATGCGCCGCTACCTGACTATGGAAAGAGGTAAAACGCCTAACAAGGGTGCAGAGGTACTGGATAACATTATCGCCACCGATAATCCTAACGGTTATGCGCCGGCCAGTCGTACTAACTGGGCTGCGGATCAGAACCTGCCGTTGATGCGCGATGTGAAACAAGCCGAGGTATTGTTCTGGGTTTCTGATGGTGCGTTTGATATGCGTAGCCAGCGCATCCTGCGCGCTTTCGTCAAACTGCTGAAAGCGGCTAATGTTGACTTTGCGGTATTGGGTGATGAAGAGCTGGACAGTGGTGATGTTGCCCGTCGTCTGGGTGATGATGCCACTTTCCAGAGTCTGGCGAAGCGTAATCTTGAGGTATTGTCACAGTATACATTCAGTAAGATCGTTACCACCGATCCCCATGCGTATCACTGTCTGCGAAATGAATACAGTGACTTTGGTTCAGATGCCCTGGATGGAGTGGAGGTGCTGCACCATACAACCTTCCTGAATCAGCTGGTTCAACTGGGCCGTCTGAAACTGAATAACTTTAGTGGCGCAAAAGTAACCTATCACGACCCGTGCTACCTGGGACGTTATAATGGTGAATATGAAGCGCCCCGTGAGCTGTTGCGCTCCATGGGTATCGAGATCGCTGAGATGGAACGTTCCGGCTTCCGTTCCCGCTGCTGCGGTGGCGGAGGGGGGGCTCCGATTACCGATATTCCGGGCGAACGCCGTATCGCGGATATGCGGATGGAAGATGCCAGCAGCACCGGTGCTGAGCTGGTAGCTGTTGGCTGCCAGCAGTGTACTGCGATGCTCGAGGGTGTTGTTGAGCCCCGCCCTGAGGTGAAAGATATTGCCGAGATTCTGATGGATCAGCTTGTCGATCCATCGGCTGAAAATTCACGTCAGGATCGACTGGCTGAGGAGGTGCACTGATGAGCGCTCATAATTCACAGGATCTGTTGCGCCGGGATCCCCGTGCTGAGTGGATCGCCCGTAACCGTTTACACCCTCTGCATGGCTCTGTTGTCAGTGCTGATATGGGTGAGGTGCGCGGGCCGACAGGGTTGCTGCGTAAAAACCCCCATAAGGTTGGCTTTATTGGTCCCAATGGTATTAAGCGTATCGATCGCTTAAAAGGCAATGCAGCGGGTGCCGGAAAAGGCCGCCGCAGCAGTGCTGCACAGGATATTCAGCTGCCGTTGCACCAGGTGGAAAACCCCGACTTCTATGTTGTGGTGGTACCGGATATGGTGGGTGGTCGTCTGACCGCTCACGATAAAGATGTCATTGGTCAGGCGCATAAACTGATTACCGGAGCTGAAGGTAACGGCGCGGTGCTGGCCGTTTGCTTTGGTCAGAGTAAAGAGGAACATTTTGACACGGCCGGTGTTGACCGCCTGTTGCTGCTGGAGGATGAGTGCTATGAAGGCTACCGTCCCGAACAGCGGTTGGCAGCGCTGGTGCAGGTCGAGTCTGCTTATAAGCCACAATTCTGGTTATTTCCCGACAGTGTCAATGGTGGTTCTGATCTGGGCTCCCGTCTGGCAGCGCGTATTGGCGAGCGTCCGGCGGTACAAGCCTGGCTGGTCGATAGTGACTCCACAGTTTGTCGGGGTGCGGGAGGGACTACGGATATCACCCGCAGTACACCGCGTCTGTTGATGCTGGCAGAGGAGTGTGCCGATCCGATCGATGAAACCCGTCACGAAGCACTACCGGTGGAACTGGATTCGGTGCCTGCTGTAATTGCTCAGCTGCAGGATCGGGGACAGGTAGCCGTTGATCCGAATGCGATCTCGCTGGCTGAGGCAGAGTTTATTCTCTCTGCGGGTAACGGTATCCATAACTGGGATCAGTTCCACTCAGCGGCTGCTGTGCTGGGTGCCACCGAGGGTGCCAGCCGGGTCGCGGTGGATGATGGCTTTATGCCGCGCTTCCGTCAGGTTGGTGCCACGGGTACCTGGGTGACTGCCCGGGTTTATCTGGCGGTGGGGATCTCCGGTGCGATTCAGCATATGCAGGGGATTGGGCAGTGTGACAAGGTGATCGCGATCAATACTGATGCGGGCTGCGATATGGTTAAGCGTGCCGCGCTCAGTGTGATTGGTGATAGTGAAGCAATACTGGGTGAACTGATAAAGCTGGCAGAAGATTTCCGTGCCCAGCAATCTGCCGGAGGTGATCGCGATGCAGCCTAATCAATTCAACGTCGATGCGGCGAATAAACTGAAAATAGTATCGCTGGTGTCGGTGGGGAAACATCCTCAGTCTGGCCGTATGCGTCGGGCAGATCAGGACAGTCGCGCTGTCGAGCTGGGCCTTAAACTGACCGGTGATAACCACTCAGGCGAAAGTCTGGTGGTACTGCACGCAGGTGATCCCGGCGAGCCGAACCTGAGAAGCTATGCGGGGATGGGGCTAAAATCGGTACGGGTATTACAGCTTGATCCGGCCGCCGATGCCATTTTGCCGCTAGGGCAGCATCTGCAACAGTGCGGTGCCGATATTGTACTGACCGGTGTACGCGCCGAGAGTGGTGAGTCCTCCGGAATGGTACCCTATCAACTGGCGGAAAAACTCGGCTGGCCGATAGTGCCACGGGTGGCGGATATCGTTTCTGTGAAAGGTGGTGTGGCTGAGGTATTACAGGCATTGCCACGGGGTCAGAGACGTTCTGTAATGGTCAAGCTACCCTTCATCGCCAGTGTTGATTCTGCTGCCCCTGAGGCCAGGCAGAGCGCCTTCGGCCCCGCCAGTCGCGCACTGATGGATATCGAAGTGGTCAGCGCTTCCGTTGATGACGTACGTCAGGCCTGGGAAGAGGCGGCGGCCCGTAAACGGCCTAAGCGTCTGAAAGTTGTCAAAGCTAAAACGGCTGCAGAGCGCTTTAAGGCGGCGACTGCAAAATCCCAGGGTGATGGTGGTAAAGTGATGAAGAATGAGTCTGCAGCTGAGCAGGCGCAGGCGATCTTTGATCTGCTCAAAGAGGAGGGGGTTCTTCGCTAAGGTTTGGCGGATCGGGTCAGAATCCTGTTTTATTTAAAATAGCGACAGTTGGTAATAATGCTATGAATTGTCGTTAATTGTAAATAAAGTGCCGTTTACTGTGGGTATCATGTGATTTTTGTTCTGTACTATTGATCCTGCTTCTTGCACTTAGTTTCTATCAGAAACAGCCTGACCCGAAAACTGAATCTCTAATCCGATTCACCAGGCAATTGTTGACCACTCCGAAGGTTCACGGCTTCGGAGTGGTTTTTTTTTGCCCTGGTCCGATTTGGGTCCGTTAGCGGTTTGCCCTCTGTTTTGTTAGACTAACTCCGATGTTGCTGCAGATAGGATTTAATCTGGCATGGAGTCTGGGACTCCGGGCTTTTAATGTTTGTTTCATGCCGGATTATATATGTCCTAAACCAGCCATTATGGTCTGCCTTTTATATCTGCTTTGTTGTTTTTCTCCTCTTTTCTGCGTTAAAAGCTATCTGTCGAGAACGGTCATTTTGTGATTCTTTGTGTCGTTATAAGTCAGCTGTTGACTAGCCTTTGGTCGTAGAATCGAAGCGACCTGTTTAATAATTAACCGGAAGTCGTTGCTGGCTACAGCAGTTAAGAGTTGATGCAGGAACTGTCAGAAAAGTTGCAGATCATATCGCCATAGGCTCTGGCGATTCTTGGGGGTCTGCGTGCAGGCTTGATAGATATATAAAAAGAAACTGGAGTAGTTCTATGAATGAAGAAGTTCACTTCCGCCCTAAGTCTGAGGAATATACCTCGGACTATAAAGCTGGGCAGGATAATATTCAGGTGTTGGGGATGGATATCCATAACCCTGTTTTTACCACCAGTGCAGTGGCCATTCTGGCTTTTATCACACTGACTCTGATCTTCCCGGCAGACGCAAAAGCGATACTTGAGGGCGCGCGAACCTGGTCGATTGAAACTTTCGACTGGCTGTTTATGATTGGCGGCAACGTTTTTGTGTTGTTCTGTCTGCTGATGATTGTTCTGCCGGTGGGTAAGGTTCGCCTGGGTGGAGCTGCAGCCAAACCGGAGTTTAGCCGCATGTCGTGGTTCTCAATGCTGTTTGCTGCGGGTATGGGTATTGGTCTGATGTTCTGGAGTGTGGCAGAGCCGGTGGCTTATTACACCGACTGGTGGGGAACACCTCTGAACGCGGAAGCCAAAACCCCTGCCGGTGAAGCTGCAGCGATGGGCGCCACCATGTTTCACTGGGGACTACACCCATGGGCCATTTATGGTGTCGTAGCGCTGGCGCTGGGATTCTTTACTTACAATAAAGGTCTGCCACTGACAATTCGTTCTGCTTTTTATCCACTACTGGGTGAGCGGGTATGGGGCCCAATCGGTCATGTTATTGATATTGTTGCAGTGTTGGCAACTATCTTCGGTCTGGCAACGTCCCTCGGTTTGGGGGCTTCTCAGGCTTCAGCAGGGCTGAACTTCCTGTTCGGTGTGGATAATACGATCTCTACCCAGATTGCGGTTATTGTCGTCGTGACATCAATCGCGATTTTCTCCGTTGTCCGCGGACTTGATGGTGGTGTAAAGATACTCAGTAATATCAATATGGGGCTTGCTGCACTGCTGCTTCTGTTTGTGATCGTTGCTGGTTCGCTGTCAGGCTTTTTCAGTAACCTGTGGCTGACCGTCAGCAGTTATACAACTGAAATTCTGCCGCTGAGTAACTGGATTGGCCGTGAAGATGAGAAATTCTACAGCGGCTGGACAGTGTTCTACTGGGCCTGGTGGGTATCCTGGTCTCCTTTTGTCGGTATGTTTATTGCGCGGGTGTCAAAAGGTCGCACAGTGCGTGAGTTTATGATCGCAGTCCTGCTGATTCCTACAGTGGTTTCAGCGGTCTGGATGGCGGCATTTGGTGCTCAGGCGCTGGATCAGGTTCAGAGTGGTACAGGTGCACTGGCAAATGGTCTGGGTGATGTGTCGCTGGCGATGTTCCAGATGCTGGAAAACTTACCAATGGCTCAGATTACTTCCGCTCTGGCAATTCTTCTGGTGCTGGTTTTCTTTGTCACTTCATCCGATTCCGGTTCGCTGGTAATTGATTCAATTACCGCAGGTGGTAAGGTTGATGCACCGGTGCCACAGCGTATCTTCTGGGCGGTATTGGAAGGGCTGATTGCGGGTGTTCTGCTGTATGGTGGTGGATCCGAAGCACTTAAAGCATTACAGGCTGGCGCGATAACCACCGGCTTGCCATTTACTGTTATCCTGTTGTTGATGTGTATCAGTATCTACAAGGGATTGAAGACAGAGGTATAAGCCAGTCTGAGATTCATCGTTTAGGAAAAAGCTGGCCTGGTGCCAGCTTTTTTTGTTTAATTCAGACTGTTTAGCTTTCTCTGTTTAAATGCGGCGTAAGTGTGATTCAGGAAAAATAGTGCGAGAACGTCAATATGATGATTACTGACCTGATTGATCAGGATGATTTCTATGAGTATCTGAAAGGCGCAGGTGTGCCGCTTGAGCAAGGGCTTTCTCCATGGGAGTGTAGTAAGGCTGCATTGCACTGGTTGTCCACTCAGGATGAGCTGGGACGTGCTCAGTTCGCTGAGTCTGTTGCTCTGTTGCAGAAACAGATACCGGTGATGTTGCCCGAGGTGCAGGATGCTTTAGCTGTGTTGGCCGATGCTTTATAGGCGATTGCTGGCTGGTCTGAAAATGGCTGATCTGAAAACGATAGTGTATCAAGCCGATAAGCTATTTATCGGCTTTTTTGTGCCCTGCTGACCTGGTGTCGCAAAAGCGGTTGGTGGCTGTGTCGTTTACGGTAATGGTTTACGTTAATGAGAGCGATGGCGGTCAGCAGACTGGATGTGTTTAACCGGTTTTCAGGGGGCGGATATTGAAAGTAAGTAGCTGCTGCCAGAGTGATGTTGAGGTAAGTGGCAGCAAAGACTGTCGTAAAAAATCGAGCTGTATACAAATAAAAAAGGCTGATGTTATGACACATCAGCCTTTTTTGCGTATATGAGAGACGCTTATTTTGCCTTCAGGTTCTTCTGTACGGTGTCGCTGTACCATTCCAGAAAGTTAACAATACCGAACTCAAAAGTTTCTGAGTAAGGGCCTGGCTGATAGCCGACAGAGTTAATACCGCGCTGGTTTTCTTCACCCAGAATACGATCCTGATCGTTGGTGGCATCCCAGACCTGACGCAGGCGCTCTGGATCGTAATCCACACCTTCAACTGCATCTTTGTGAACAAACCATTTGGTTGTTACGATAGATTCCTGTGCAGAGATTGGCAGCACCCGGAAGACGATAAAATGGTCAGACTGCATGTGGTTCCAGGAGTTAGGCAGGTGCAGGATGCGCATTGAGCCCAGCTGTGGATTCTTAATCCGCCCCAGCATTTTCTTACAGCCGGTTTCTCCATCAATCGTCATGACCTTGGTGCCCTTTTTCAGTGGCATACGGACGATACGGTTGCGCAGGCCTGGACCGAAACTGCGATGCTCGTGAGGGATGCCTTCGGCATCCCACTGTGCGGCCTGGTCTTTACAGTAATCTTTAAATTCCTGAGATGCGCGTGGATCGTTGGTGTCGTCCCACTCTAGCAGCGTGTTCAGCAGTTCTGGATGGTTACCAACGCAGTGGTAGCACTCACGGTTATTTTCGATAACCAGTTTCCAGTTAGCCTGCTCATACATGTTGGATTCCACCGCCAGTTTGGTGTTTTCAACATCGTAGGGCTCCATATATTCATCCAGTGTGCTAAGGAACTGGTCAAAGTCGCCTTCAGGTTCCTCTTTACCCAGGCAGACAAAGATAAATCCACCGGCGGTTTTGCAGAACGCTTTTTTCAGGCCGTGTTCTTTCAGTTCAAAGCTTTCACCCATCTCGGTGCCCGCGAACAGCAGGTTGCCCTTCAGGTCATAGGTCCACTGATGGTATGGGCAAACCAGATTCGCCACTTTACCGCGATGTTCAGTGCACACACGTGAACCACGATGACGGCAGGTGTTATGAAAAGCATTGACACTGCCATCCGCATCGCGCACTACCAGCACTGGGTTTTGTGCGATCTCAACCGTGAAATAATCGCCCTTAGCCGGAATCTCACTGGTCATACCCACAAACAGCCACTCTTTCTGGAATACTTCCTCAACATCGATCCGGAACATCAGTGGATCGTTATACAGTGGTTGAGGCAGGGAGTAATTCGCCGGACGGGCCTCAAGCATTGTCGCCATTTCCTGGCGCGCATCATGGATAGTCGCGCAGGTGGTGTTTAATAGATCATTTTGGTTCATCAGTTCGATCTTCCTTCAATGCACTGCTGTGCTGTTTATTATAGTCGATCAGGAATAACCCCGATCTGAATAGTGATATAGAACGAGCTAATCCTCCTCCAAGGTGTATTTACAGGATTGACCATTAACGACAGGAATAAGTACATAAATCGACCTGTAATGCCCATATCTATTGGGATGGTCGCAATAAGCAAATAAATGTCGTTTGTAGTTAATATTTCAAAACCTGCTGGGCAGACAATGCACTCATTGAGTATGATTGATGGGCTGAAGTTTGTATAACCCGATGTTGGGACAAGCTTTCAGCCTGATGACTGAACCGATTTATAGCTGTGCACAGATGAGAGATACGCTATGACAAATACCATCCCTGCCACCGTTGGCTCCGATAGCTTCATCCCGGTCAATACCCAGACCTGGGTCAATGGTCGTCACAATGTCCGTTGTGTCAAAGTGATCCATGAAACCTGGGATGTGTGTACCTTCTGTTTTATGTCTGAACAGCCGGTGATGTACTTTTTTAAACCAGGACAATTTGTCACCCTTGAGTTAGAGATCGAAGGGCAGATGGTGATGCGCTCCTACACTATCTCCAGCTCACCATCGGTGCCTTATAGTTTCTCCATTACGGTGAAAAAAGACCCTAATGGACAGGTCTCAAGCTGGTTGCATGAGAACCTCAAAGAGGGCGATGAACTGGCGGTGCATGGTCCGGTAGGGCTGTTCAACTGTATCGATTTCCCCGCCAGAAAAGTGTTGCTGTTATCCGGTGGTGTCGGCATCACTCCCATGATGTCGATGGCGCGCTGGTGGTTTGATACCAATGCCGATGTTGATATTGCTTTTGTTCACAGTGCCCGCACGCCTAAAGATATTATCTTTCAGCGAGAGCTGGATCATATGGCATCACGAGTCAGTAATTTCGGCCTGCATCTGATCTGTGAAAAGATTGAAAATGGTCAGGCCTGGCACGGTTATCGTGGTTACCTGGATCAGGCCAAGCTGGAACTGATCGCGCCAGATTTTCTTGAGCGTGAAGTGTTCTGCTGTGGTCCGACGCCTTATATGAATGCCATTAAAAAGCTGCTTCAGGATAACGGCTTTGATATGAGCCATTATCATGAAGAGTCATTTGGTGCGACTCCGGTAGAGATTGAAGAGGAAGCCTTTGAAAATGCCGAGATCGCTCAGGAAGAAGCGGAGGCGCTGACGCAGGAGGATATGATACGGGTTGAGTTTGCCAGTAAAGGGATGAGTATTCATATCGCTCCTGGTGATACCCTGCATACTGCCGCGGCTAAACTCGATCTGCTGATTCCAAAAGCCTGTGGTATGGGGATCTGCGGTACCTGTAAAGTGCTGGTTAAAGAGGGGGAAACCGTCATGGAGCATAACGGCGGTATAACCGACGACGATGTGGCTAATGGATATGTGCTTTCCTGCTGCACCACAGCAACAACAGATGTTGTGATCGATTTTTGACGGCTGTTCAGGAAACATTAAAAAATCGCCTGCGGGCGATTTTTTTCGCTTAAAGCAGTCGCTTTGAGTACAGTCAGTTGTTAACTCAATATTAGCCGGACGATACGATGCAGGCAGAACAGATAGAGATTGCAGGTTTTCTGAAACAGTACCCGCCCTTCAATGCGTTGCCTGAACCGGTGATCGATGAGATCGCCTGTCAGGTTGAGATCAGCTATTTTAGGGCTGATAGCGATGTGTTTCAGTTTGGCGATGAGATCCATGATCTGTGTGTTATCCGCAGCGGTGCGGTTGAGATCTATCGTCGCAATGGGGATCTGTATAACCGATTGAGTGAGGGAGAGCTGTTTGGCCAGCTGAGTCTGCTGATGAGTCAGCGAGTCAGATTGCCCGCCCGAACGATAGAGGACTCGCTGATCTACTTTATCCCCGAAACGCTGTTCAGCTCTCTGTGTGAACGGTTTGACTCATTTGCCTATTTTGTTGAGATGGACGATAACCGTTTGCGCCAGGCGGTATCCAGCAAACAGGAAAGCAGTGATCTGATGGTGTCTAAAGTGACCGCACTGATCAGCCGGACGCCGGTCTGGTTAGATACCTCTACCACGATTCGCCAGGCAGCACAGAAGATGACCGAGGAGGGGGTATCTTCGCTGCTGATTATGCAGCCGCAGCGGGGGGATGATGGATCGGCAGAGTACACATTGGCGGGTATTATCACTGATCGTGATCTGCGCACCCGGGTGGTCGCTACCGGTCTTGATCTGGAATCCCCGGTGACCCAGGTGATGACCCAGGATCCGGTTACTCTGGATGATGATGCTTATGCCTTTGAAGCGATGCTGACCATGCTGCGCTATAACCTTCATCATCTGCCGGTGCTACATGATGATAAGCCTGTTGGGGTGCTGGCAACCTCTGATATTGTTCGTTATGAGTCGCAAAGCAGTCTCTATATGGTCAGTAATATCATGCGTCAACCCAGCGTTGAGGAACTGGCCAAGTTACAGCCACAGATCAGCGCGTGTTTTGTGCGTATGGTCAGTGAAGATGCTAACTCCCATATGATTGGCAGTGCGATGTCGGTGATAGGCAGAACGTTTAAGCAACGCTTGCTGGAGCTGGCAGAGGAGAAGCTGGGACCACCCCCTTTGCCATACTGTTTCCTGGCGCTGGGCTCAATGGCCCGGGACGAGCAACTGGTGGTGACTGATCAGGATAATGCCCTGATTCTTGATAATGGCTATCGGCCGGAAATTCATGGTGAGTATTTCAAACAGCTGGCGACCTTTGTCAGTGATGGTCTGAATAGATGCGGTTATACCTATTGCACCGGAAAGATTATGGCGACCAATCCTGAATGGCGCAAAACCCGGCAGCAGTGGGAATCGACGTTTGCTGACTGGATGGATAATCCGTTGCCGGAAGCATTGCTCAACTGTTCAATATTTTTTGATCTTGATGGCGTCTGGGGGAAAACTGAGTGGGCCTCGCAGCTGAATACCTTTATCTCTCTACGGGCTCAGCGGTCACCAAAGTTTCTTGCCAGTCTGGCGCGTAACGCCCTGAACAGGACACCGCCGTTAGGGTTCTTTAAGAATTTTGTTATGGAGCAGGATGGTCAGCACCGTAACTCTATTAACCTTAAACGCCGGGGTACCGCCCCGCTTGCCGACCTGATCCGGGTACATGCACTGGCAGTTGGTTCCAGAGTACAAAACTCTTTCGAGCGGCTGGATGATGTGGTGGATGCTGATATTCTGCCACCAGGCAAAGCTGCCGACCTGAGAGATGCGCTGGAGTTCATTTCGATGGTCAGGATTCGTCATCAGGCGGCTGATATTGAGGCCGGACGGGAACCTTCCAATAACGTAAAACCAGAGAAGCTGACCGACTTTGATCGTCGTAATCTGAAAGAGGCATTTCAGGTGCTCAGTAATAGTCAGCGATTCCTGAAATTCCGCTACCCATTTTCTGGCAGATAGAGAGTGACTATTGTGACCAATAAAAGTGCTCGTATCCCCCCCGGCGTCAGGGAAGGTGGCCACTCCAAGATCACTGCGGAGGAGGGGGAGAACTGGGCCGCAGTTTATCGGGACAGGGTGGATACTGTCGATGATGAGCGACTTCGCTGGTTTTATCAGCAGGGAGTTGTTGCTGCCGAAACGCCGCTGGATCAGGTCTCTTTCGTGGCGCTGGATTTTGAAACCACAGGGCTGAGTGCTGAGCAGGATGAGATCATCAGCATCGGTCTGGTTCCTTTTGATCTGAACCGCATCCGTCTGCGCGAGAGTCGTTACTGGTTATTAAAGCCCAATCAGGGATTAACAGAAACATCTGTTCCTTTTCATGGTATTACCCATTCGCAGCTGGATGATGCCCCCGACCTTATTCATATTCTGGAACAGGTGCTGGCTGCCGTTGCCGGTAAAATTGTTGTCGTGCATTACCGTTATATTGAGCGGGAGTTTTTTTACACAGCGGTGAAAAAGCGGTTGGGGGAGGGGATCCTCTTTCCAATGGTCGATACTATGGAGCTGGAAGCGCAGCTCTATCGGCGCGGTATCTGCAGCCAGATTAAACGTCTGTTAGGGGCAAAACAGGAGTCGATCCGCCTGGGGGACAGTCGACTACGGTATAGCTTGCCACATTATGGACAGCACCATGCGCTGACTGATGCCATTGCCACCGCAGAGTTATTACAGGCGCAGATTCAGCACCGTTATAGTCCCTCTGTACCGATCAGTGATCTCTGGATCTGACGGATGGCAACAGGCAAAAAAAACCACCGGTGTGTCCGGTGGTTTTTTTTTGCTATAACCGCTGAGATCTTAAGCGGCTACTGAACCGTGGGGGTCGATAACGAATTTCTTCGCTGCACCACCATCAAAATCAGCATAGCCATCCGGCGCCTGATCCAGGGAGATCATCTGTACGTTGACCGCTTTAGCGATATCAACTTTGTCAAACAGAATAGCCTGCATCAGTGCACGGTGGTATTTCATAACCGGGCACTGGCCGGTGTGGAAGGAGTGGGACTTCGCCCAGCCCAGGCCAAAGCGCATACTCAGAGCGCCATGTTTAGCCGCGTCATCGATAGCGCCCGGATCTTCTGTGACATACAGACCTGGAATACCGATAGCACCGCCGGCACGGGTCATCTGCATGGCAGAGTTGAGTACCGTCGCCGGAGCTTCTTTGCCGTGGTTGCAACCACAGGCATGGGCTTCAAAGCCAACGCAATCGACGAATGCATCGACTTCACGCTCACCCAGAATCGCTTCCAGCTTATCGGCCATCTCGCCTTCCTGACGCAGATCGAGAGTTTCACAACCAAAGCTGCGCGCCTGCTCCAGGCGATCCTCAATCATGTCGCCAACGATGACGCAGGCTGCCCCTAACAGCTGGGCGGATACTGCCGCTGCCAGACCCACAGGACCTGCGCCAGCAATATATACAGTTGAACCAGGGCCAACGCCAGCCGTCACACAACCGTGGAAGCCGGTTGGGAAGATGTCAGACAGGAGTGTCAGGTCACGGATCTTCTCCATCGCCTGATCGGAATCGGGGAATTTCAGCAGGTTGAAGTCAGCATAAGGCACCATGACATACTCTGCTTGTCCTCCTACCCAGCCACCCATATCGACGTAACCGTAAGCGGCACCCGGGCGGGCGGGGTTGACGTTGAGGCAGATTCCGGTGTTACCCTCTTTACAGTTGCGGCAGCGGCCGCACGCGATATTGAAAGGCACTGACACGATATCACCCGGTTTAAGGAATTCGACATCATTACCGCACTCGATAATCTGACCGGTGATTTCGTGGCCCAGTACCAGACCGGCCTGCGCGGTGGTCCGTCCACGCACCATATGCTGGTCGGAACCACAGATATTGGTGGTCAGCACCCGCAGGATGACACCGTGATTGCACTTACGTTTACCCAGAGAGAGTTCTGGGAAGGCGATTGACTCAACTGCGACTTCACCCGGGCCTTTATAGACAACACCACGGTTGGCATGGTTGCTACACATGGTAATACTCCTGTTATTTTTGTATTGGTACACCTGAAATAGATGTATTGGATACAATAACGCAATAATTACAATATTAGATATTAAATAATTAAATTTTGGATCCAATATTGTGTTTCTACTCCTCTGCCGTCATTAAGGCTGGCAGATGTCAGGACATCATAGGCGCTGATTGCAGGCTTCGACTGCCTGCCACCGCGCAGGAATTGATCAGAACCGACATGTGAAACAGAAAAATCTCAGTGAAACGCAGTTTTTGACGGTGAAACTGTGTGTTGACAGCTCTTATGTACATTGATGTTGATCAATTAATGCGTTGGCTGATGTCGCTCAGGGGTATGTGAAACTGAAGTCAGGTCGTTTTCAGGTATTCTTGGTTTGATCTAAATCAAATAATATTGATCGAGTCGTTCAGCAAGAAGATAAAACATACAGTAAAAAGCTGAGTAAAAAAACGACAAAAGGGGCAGGCGAAATCACAGTTCTGTGAGTTCTTCGGCCATTCTTAATTGTCCTGGAAAATAAGAAAACTAACGTGAGTAGCATCGGTGCGACGTTGCTAGGCTCTTTGCATCTTCTATTACGCGTTAAATAAGGGGGCACGACTATGACTACGTCCACAGCTTTGGAACCGATCAAGGATTACCAAAAAGTTACCCGTGTGGGTTTCTTATTGCTGAATAACTTCACTATGATCGCGCTGGCGTCAGCCATCGAGCCTCTGCGGATGGCAAACCAGCTTTCCGGTCATGAGCTTTATAGCTGGCATATGGTGTCCGAAAGCGGCGGACAGGTGAGCGCCAGTGATGGCTTGAGTTTCACACCCGATTTTTCCATCGCGGATATGCCTGAGCTCGATCTGCTGATCGTTTGTGGAGGCGTTGATATCACCCGCAGTTTTACCCACAAGCAGGTTAGCTGGTTACAGTTAATGGGGCGTCGAGGAGTGACACTGGGTGGCATCTGTACCGGTGCTTATCTGCTTGCCCATGCAGGCTTGCTGGATGGTTATGACTGCAGCACTCACTGGGAGTGCATGGCCTCCCTGCAGGAGCACTATCCAAAGGTAAACTGTAATAACCGTTTGTTCACCATAGACAGAAACCGTATGACCTCATCCGGCGGCGTTTCTCCGATGGATATGTTCCTGCATATGGTGACTCTGCAGCATGGTCCGAAACTGTCGATGGCAGTGTCGGACATGTTTATCTGCGACCGTATTCGCAGTGAGTTCGACCAGCAGCGTGTCCCCCTGCGTCAGTTACATAATTGCGGCGACAGCAAGCCGAAACTGGTGGATGTCATTGAGCTGATGGAGAACAACCTGGAGGAGCCGATAGGGCTGGATGAGCTGGCAGCGTTCGTTGATGTATCGCGGCGCCAGCTGGAACGGATGTTTCTTAAATATCTCAACTGCTCGCCGTCCCGTTATTATCTGAAACTGCGGCTGGACCGGGCGAGACAGTTGTTAAAACAGTCCAGTATGGCGATTGTAGAGATCTCCACCGCATGTGGGTTTGTCTCGACCCCCCATTTCAGCCGTTGCTATCGCAAACATATCGGCATCTCCCCGAGAGATGAACGAAAAGGGGTGACTCCGGTTTCTCAGCAGCAGAGCGGTGTCGAGGTCGAAGAGCCAATTGAAGAGAGCGGTTTCTTCGCCAGTATGAAGCGGTCTGTTGCGGTGTTACATTCGGCGCAGGCTGAGCCCAGTTTTGGTTCTGTAGCTATCTGAAATAGTCTTGCTGCAGCCAGATGGGGGTTCTCTGAATCCTATCTGGCTGCGTCTAACTCTACCCCTATACCTTACCGTATGTTTTAGCAGTGGCTGTGCGTCTGAGGCTGATTGCTGAATATTTGCATCTTCAGAAGTGGGTTGCTATACCATCCTTTTAACCGGTCACCCGTGACAGGTGATGATCCTGGTCATCTGACTCCCGAGCGGTGGATATTCTGATACTTACAGAAGGACACGGGGAATATGAAGCACACTCGACACAACACCGCCCCGGCAGATGGCGACGCCCGTAAATCGATCCGGCCGGTTATCTGTTATCCGGTCGATACGTTACCCAAGCCTGAAATGCACCTTTATACAGCCGCGCGTAAAACTATGAAACTGGTTGATACGGTAATTGTAGCCCCCCGTGAAGCCAGCGTTTTCCGGGTTCCGGCAGGTCATTTCTTCCGTATTGTCAGTGTTGAGGGCGCGCAGGTTGGCGATCTGAATCTCTGGTCAGAGGGCGATCTGAATGAACGCTTTTACAGCGGCAAAACCCGGGCGCTGCATGGCACCCATCTGAGTACCGGCGACCGGATGTGGAGCAGTTTTCCTCATTTGCGGCCGATGGCGACCATTACCTGGGATACGCTCGACTGGTATGGTTTTGATTCAGATGGCGGGTCGGTTCACGATGTTATCGGCACCCGTTGCGACCCTTATACCCATCATCTGCTGAGTGGTCAGGATTACCACCACTGCTGTCACTCGAATCTGACCCGGGCACTGGCCGCTGAAACCGGGCTGTCACTGCAGCAGGCTGAAACTCATGTGCACGATGTTCTGAATGTATTTATGTGCACCGGTTTTACCCGGGATAGTCATCAATACTTTATGAAGGCCAGTCCGGTCAGGCCAGGGGACTATCTGGAGTTTTTCGCCGAGATCGATCTGTTGGGGGCGTTGTCAGCCTGTCCGGGGGGAGATTGCAGTGCTGAACATTCCAGCGATACAGCGGCCTGCTATCCGCTGCATGTTGAGATTTATAAACCGGATCAGACCCTCCTTGAAGGGTGGTGTTCTCCGGAACCATCAGGTTACTCCGGTAGCCATGGAGAAAGACCCGGTTGTTAAGCGTCACGGCGCCTGCAGCCGCATAATGATCGATTAGCATCTCATCTGAGTATTATCCACGAAAGCTGTTTTCAGAATGTTGTTTACAAAGGGGCTGCATGGCTCCTTTTTTGTGCTTCGTTTTTCCCGCTTTAAATATTTCAGATCCTGTCCTTATCAGCATTGCTTCACTTGACCTTTATCATTGCCATTATGGCGTTTTTTTGCTGCAGCTTTTATCGACTATTTCAGAAGCGACGCTTAGCCTATCTGTTTGCGAAGTGGCTAAAAAATCGGTTTAAGGTAATCAAATCGCCATAAATTAAATGCGTGAATTATTATCCTGTCTTTATTTTGTATTCCATCTGTATCATCTGTATATATTGAAAAATTCAGATGTATTTTTCTGTATTGGATGTAATTGACCGATGATATTTATTGCTGGTATCTATGTGTTCCCGGGAAAAACAGAGCGGATTCTGCTGCAGTGATGCAGTGGTTATTTCAACTATAAGAACAGCGGTGAGTAGAAGAGATGAGCAAGATTGATACCCCGAAATGTAAGTCTGTATTTAGTAAGAAAGGCTTATTTTCATTTATGGCCGGTCTGGTGACTGCCGGAACCCTGATGGCGGGTTCGGCACAGGCAGTTACTCTGAAGATGGCTACTGACTCCGGCGCTAAGGGTTCGCCTGCCGGTGACACTCTGGATCGCTGGGCTGAACTGATTGAGAAAAATTCAGGTGGTGATATCGATGTAAAGGTGTTCTATCAGAACGAACTGGGCAGTCAGAATGAGGTATTCGATCTGCATGTGGCAGGTGATGTTGATCTCATGCTCAACTGGCCAATGACCTCCTATGATAAACGAATTGGCGTTATCTATACCCCTTACATGACTCTCTCCTGGGATGAGGCCCTCAAAGCCTATAGTCCGGGTGGCTGGGTCAACAATATGCTCGGAGGCATCTATTCCGATATCGGCCTGAAGTTCTTTGGTCCCTGGCCTGAAGGCTTTAACGGTGTTGCGACCCGGGGCAAATATGCCACGAATATTGCCGAAGCCGAAGGGCTTAAAGTTCGCACCATGACAGTATTTCCTGCGCCTCAGACAATGCAGGCGCTGGGTTATCAGACAGCTGCAATCGACTGGGGTGAAGTATATACCTCCCTGCAGACAGGTGTCGTAGATGGTGAAGCGGGTAACGTAATCTACTGGGACTATGAGTACTTCCGTGATCTGCTGGACTACTACGTACGCTCCAAGCACTTCTTCATGACCGGTGTTCTGAGTATGAATCAGGATTCGTTTGAAGGGCTGACTGAAGCTGAGCAAAAAGTAGTTGCTGATGCCGCAAATGAAGTGATGATGGCCCAGTTCAAAGCCGCTAAAGAGCAGGATCAGCACTATGTTGCTGAAGCTGAAAAAGCGGGTATGAAATACTTTGAGCTGTCTGACGAGCAGATTAAAGAGTTCGCCCGGGCTGCCCGTGAAAAAGTATGGCCGCTGATGGATCAGGAGATTGGCTCTGAAATTATGGACACCATTCGGAAAAACGCAACGCCGTTGTAACGTTTAGAGTCGCCGACGGCGGAGCAGAGACTGCTCCGCCGTTTTGCTTTCAGAGGTAGTACCATGATTGTGCGTTTATTTACTGGGCTGGACCAGAGAGTCGGTTGGCTGCTCAATGCAATGGCGCTTATCAGCAGTCTTATGCTGGTAGGGCTTATGCTGTTTCTCGTTGTGGCCCGTTATATTTTTGGCTGGTCGATTATCGGCCTGCTGGAACTGATCATGCTGTTTGGTATGTGGTTGTATATGGTGGGTGGACTGATTGCCAGCCGTAAACGGGAACACCTGGTAGTCGATTTTCTACAGACCAGTATCCGCGACCGGCAGATTCGCCGCTTGCATCAGGGCTTCATCTCCCTGATAACGCTGGTGATCACGGCCTTCTTTGTTTATCTGTCTTACCGGATGCTGACCTGGGGCCTGCGTCGGCCACAGCATACCCCGGGCCTGTCAATCCCCCTGTGGATTCCTCAAAGCGCAATATTTTTTGCCAGTATCGGTTGCGCCCTTTACGCCCTGAGGGATTTTATTCAATGCCTGATCGGTTACCATCCGGAGCCGGTAGTTATCGCTGAAGTAAACCAGCAGGATATTCGCTGATGGAAGGTTTAATTGCAGTAGGAATATTATTGTTCCTGATGATTTTCGGTGTGCCTGTTGCCTGGTCTTTTGCCGGTGTACTGGCGTATCTGACATTTGCATATGATGCTAATTTTAATACTTTGATGCTGCAGGGATACCGCTCTATTGATTCGGTCATTCTGATTGCCCTGCCGCTGTTCGTGCTCACCGGATACCTGATGCAGAGTGGTGGAATCGCTCTGAGGCTGGTGAATTTTATTGAAGTGCTGGTGGGTAAGCGCAAGGGAGGGATGGGAGCCTCAATGGTGCTGGCATCCGGTATTTTTGGTGCCATAGCCGGGACTGCCACAGCAGCTGTCGCGTCGATTGGCACGATTATGATCGGCCCGTTGGAGAAGCGTGGCTATCCCCGCGGTTACTCCTCTGCGTTGCTTGGAATCTCCTCACTGTTGGGTATTCTGATTCCTCCCTCGATCACAATGATTCTTTTTGCCGTGGTTACCAGACAGTCAGTTGCCGCCTGTTTTGCCGCCTCCATCGGCCCCGCACTACTGTTAATCGCTGGTTTGATTTTGGCAAACCGTTTTAGTGTTGGCCGCCTTTTTCAGGAGGTGTCGGCGGAGGCTAAAGATGGTTTGGAAGAGCTGCCCTCCAAAGGGACTGCTGCATTTCATGCGCTGCCTGCACTGTCTCTGCCAGTCGTTATTCTGGGGGGGATCTATGGCGGTATCTGTACGCCGACTGAGGCCGCTGCGATTGCTGCCTTTATGGCGATCCTGATCGGATTTTTTGTCTATCGTGACCTGAATATCAAGCGCCTGAGCTCAAGTGTTATTGCCGCGGCTGAAACAACAGGTACCGTCATTCTTATCCTGCTGTTCAGTTTTATGATTGGTCGGATACTGGCATCTGAGCGGATTCCGCAGGAGTTGACTGAGGTTATTACCGGATTGGTGAAAGATCCTCTGATGATTCTGATTGCCGTCAATATCTTTCTGATTGTGGCCGGCATGATTATGGATGATGTCTCTGTGACGGTCGTGGTTGCTCCTCTGTTTATGCCTCTGATGGTGGCCAGTGGGGTAGACCCGATTCATTACGCTTCAATTGTTGCCTGTTCTGTTGTTATCGGAGCCAACAGCCCACCGGTAGCGCCGATTCTTTATATGGCCTGCCGAATTGGACAGGTGCCTATTCATAAGGCTGTTATGCCGGCAATCGCACTGATGGGGTTAGTCGGTCTGCCGGTGATGGTGGTCACCAGCTTAGTGCCACAGCTGTCACTGTTCTTTCCCAAACTACTGGGTTTGATGTAAGTCTTATCGATGATAACTGAAGCAGCGTCTTGATTTTCAAGACGCTGCTTGTTGTTCCAACAGCGCTTCGCACCTTGCTCGTTATTTGGACCTTCCTCTATATGGGTGGAAAGTACGCTTTGCGAGAAGATCGGATTTTTGAGGGGCGTCTCTTTATGATTGAATTGAGCTTAGAGTCGTCTGACTCTCTATGCTTTTTCTAGCGCCTGGCAAGGGGCGAAGCCGCGTCTAACGATTCGCGTAGCGACCTTCTAACGACCTACCATGAGCCAGCCTTTTACTCCCTCCTGTTCTTTCTATAAAATATTTTGCACACCTGATGCTGTTCATGCGCGGATGTTGATTCCAATAACTCAATACAGACGGCGGTAACTGAAGTGGAAAATATGGATGTTGGCGAACGGTTAAAGGCGATTCGCAAGATGAAGGGGCTCTCACAACGGGAGTTGGCAAAACGTGTGGGCGTGACCAACAGTACGATCTCAATGATCGAAAAGAATGGTGTCAGCCCTTCGGTCAGTTCATTAAAGAAAGTGCTCTCGGGTATCCCGATCTCTATTGGAGATTTCTTCACCCTGGATATTGATGAGATGGAGTCTGAAAGTGTCGTCTATAAGGCTGAGGATATGCCCGATATCGGCTCCAATAATGTCAGTCTTAAGCTGATAGGTGCGCGTAATAAGGGGCGTTCAATGGATCTTCTGAAAGAGCGCTATGAACCCGGTGCGGAAACCGGACCTGAGATGTTGCAACACCCCGGCGAAGAGGGTGGGGTGGTGATCAGTGGTGAGATTGAGCTGACGGTGGGCTTTGAGGTGTACCATCTGAAAGCGGGGGACGGCTACTATTTCAACAGTAACCGGCCCCATCGTTTTCGTAATATTTCGGATGAAGTGTGCGAAATAATCAGCGCTAACCCATCGGTTTAACCATTGGCTTGCGTTTTTTCTGCCGCTTCAGCGGCGGGCTTTTCCTGGGTGCTGATTGTTGTGTCTGAGGGGGTGTCCCCATCCAGTTTGATCACCGGCTTTTGCAGAATCAGTGTGTTGGGGTAGGTGATGATCTCTCCCTGACGACGGATAATGACGTGGAATAGCGTGATCTCGTCGACGATGCCACTGATATTTTCATCCTTATCCACAATCTTTATAAAATCGCCAACCCGGTAGGGAAAACCGAAGAAAATAATCAGACTGGCGGTTATATTGCTCAGAATTGACCATTGGGCAAACATCGCCACGCCAATCACTGCAAAAACCGACGAGAGAAATACCGATAGCTGAGAATAGTGGATCCCTAATAGCAGTGTCAGCAGTGTTAAGAACAGCAGCGTCAGGGCGATATTAAGTGTTTTGGCAATATACTTAATACGATATGGGTCTGTGTCTTTCAGCTTCCCCAGCCGGTTGATATTGCGGTTAATAAAGCGGATCGCGATGGCATAGGTGGCAATCAGCACGATAACGATTAGGTATTTCATCCCTTTTTTATCTCCGGGTCTGGATTATCTTTATGGTCAGAATTATCTGTATGCTCTGTCGTTGCGCTCAATTGGTCCAGTTTGGTATGCAGGCGCATGATCTGTAGCTCCAGCTTCAGGTTGATTTCATAGGTCGCATCCTGCTTGATCCTGTCTTTTGCGGCCTGGCGGTTCTGCGACATCATGATAATCGGCGCCTGAAACGCGGCCAGACTGGAAAGCCCAAGGTTTAGCAGGATATAGGGGTAGGGATCAAAGGGGGTATCAATCAGCAGATAGCTATTGACGCCTATCCAGGCGACGATAAAGAGAAAAAACAGACTGATAAACCACCATGAGCCGCCAAAGCGAGCGACAACATCCGCGATTCTCTGTCCGGTCGTCAGACTATCACTGAAAGCGTTGTTCACATTTTCAGATACCGTGGTGTGTTCGGCGATACTGTTAATGACTTTCTGCTCTTTCTCGGCCAGCGAGCTGTAGCTCTGCCCCAGAAGGGCTTTCGCCAGATTTTCAAAATAGCGTTTCATAGGTTCCCCCATGGTTGGTTCCGGTCTGCTCAGTCTCATCTGTTGTTTAGAGTGCTGTAGCCGGATGTGGGTCAGATGATAACCGATTCCTCGCGGGAAATTCTCAACTGGTTGGCAGATTTCCTCTGTTGATAAACCGATAGTAGAAGGTAGTCAGGCGTTAGTTAACTGTTATTTAAACGTTAACCGGTAAATATTATCTCTGGACTCTGGACTCTGGACTCTGGACTAAGCAAGCTCGCTAATCAGAGTAGCCTGTTGCAATGAGTGCCGTTGGGTGGGGAAATAAAAAAGCGGACCTCTTTTTCAAGAGGTCCGATAAAAAACCGGCTCCGGTGGGGGACGACCATCCGACTCCAGTGGTTTTAAAACGCCAGGGCGGGCTTAACCGAACATCTCTTCTGCGGTTTCACGCAGCACGTTGACCAGGCGGTCGATATGGTTGGTTTCGATGGTCAGAGGAGGGGAGAACGCAACAATGTTGCCCATTGTCCGCACCATCACTCCGCGCTTATAGCAGCCTTTCTGGAAGTCCAGTCCGATCGGGCCGTTAGAAGCTACCGAGGCGTCAAACTGCACTGCGCCAACCAGGCCGTAGTTACGCACATCGATCACTTTAGGAGCGTCTTTCAGGCTGTGCAGCTGGTTTTCAAAGTGAGTGCCAATGTCGCCGCTGGCGCGGGTCAGTAATCCCTCTTTCTCATAGATATCCAGGGTTGCCAGACCGGCTGCACAGGCAACCGGGTGCGCCGAATAGGTATAACCGTGGTAGAACTCGATACCTCCGACCGCTACGTTATTGACGATCTGATCGTGGATCCCATCCTTAACAAACACGGCTCCAAGAGGGATAACACCGTTGGTGATCCCCTTGGCAGAGGTGATCATGTCCGGTACCACATCAAACTCCTCTGCAGCAAAAGCGGACCCCAGCCGACCCCAGCCGGTGATCACTTCATCAAAGATCAGCAGAATATCGTACTGATCACAGATCTCACGCATCCGTTTGAGGTAACCCTTCGGTGGCATAATAACGCCACCGGCACCACTCATTGGCTCAATGATAACTGCGGCGATGCTGTCGGCACCGTGGAAGTGAATTAGTTGCTCCAGCGCTTCAGCTTTATCGATACCCTGTTCAGGCAGACCTTTGCTAAACGCGTTGTTAGCGATATCCAGAGTATGTGGCAGATGGTCAACTGGCAGTAGCGGACCAAAACCAGTACGGTTTGGAGTCAGGCCGCCAACGGAGATACCACCGAAGTTAACGCCGTGGTAAGCCATCTCCCGTCCAAGGAATTTGGTTTTTCCTCCTTTACCCCGTGACTTGTGGTATTGCAGTGCGATCTTCAGGGCTGACTCAACGGCTTCAGAGCCGGAGTTAGCAAAGAAGACTTTGTTCAGCCCGGTGGGGGTGTGCCTGATCAGCCGGTTGGCAAATTCAAAACCGATCTCATGACCAAAGTTGAACGGTGAAGCATAGTCCAGTTCACGCAGTTGCTGGCTGACTGCATCAGCGATCTCACTACGACCGTGTCCCGCGTTGACACACCACAGGCCCGCCGTGGCGTCCAGTATTTCCTGACCTTCGTTGGTGTAATACATAACGCCTTCAGCACGCTGGATAATGCGTGGCTGGCTTTTGAAGTCCCGGTTCGCCGTAAATGGCATCCAGAACGCATCCATATTGATGTTCGTGCTCATGGGAAAACCCTGTTTAAGTTATTAGTAATGGCCGGTTACTGAGATCAGTTCAGCATAGAACGGTTTTTTTAAAGGGTGGCCTTATGGAGTCATAGTAACGCTAGTGTTAAAGTCTTATAAATAACAAACATTGAATGCTTACTTTGATGTTTATAAAACTATTTTGAGGGTCGTCTGATGGTGGGTAAGGCGTTGCAAAGCATGGCCAAGGTAGGGGATTATGAGATTCGTCTGCTGCGGGTTTTTAAAACGGTGGTTGAGTGTGGTGGTTTTTCTGCGGCTGAGGTGGAACTGAATATCAGTCGTTCAACCATCTCGGTGCATATGTCCAACCTGGAGGCGCGTCTGAAGCTTAAACTCTGTCAGCGGGGGCGTTCCGGATTTGCCCTGACCGAGGAGGGGCTGACTATCTACAACGCCACCCGACAGCTGTTTTCCCGACTGGCGGAGTTTCGCTCTACTGTTAACGCCCTGCACCAGCAGATGACCGGTGAAGTGAGAATTCTGACATCGGATACCATCAGTCTGGATGAGCGTTGTGGCCTGGATAAGGTGCTGGCCGAGTTTGCCGCCCTGGCACCGGATGTGTATATCAGCTTTGATACCGCCCCGCTGGGAGAGATTGAGCGACGGGTGATCAACGGAGAGGCGGATGTCGGTTTTATTCCCCATCACAGAGATATCGAGGGGCTGGATTTTCTGCTGATGTATAAAGATAAGTCACTGCTCTATTGTGGCGACCGCCATCCGCTGTTTCATGAGCAGGATGCGCAGCAGCTTAATGAATCACTGAAAGCCTGTAAGCTGGTACATGCCGGCGTGCTGACCAGCTCTGAAGCGAGTATGCAGCTGGCCGAGATGAATAAGGCAGCAGAAGCCTACTACTACGAAACCCGGGCGACGATGATTTTATCGGGTGTTTATGTGGGCTTTCTGGCTGAGAAGTTTGCTCAGCAGTGGGTTGAGCAGGGACGGATGCGGGCTTTGTTGCCCGACACCCGGTTCTATAATCTACAGGTTGCGGCGATCAGTCGCCGTTCGGGCCCATTGAATAAACCCAGGGATCTGTTTATTGAGCTGCTGACTCAGCACATTCAGGCGTTGGAGTAAGCGCTCCAGGTTTATTCTTTGAGCCATTGACTGATCTGTTGAATAAGCCATTCCGGCTGGTCGTGGGGCAGGTCGTGACCGGCATCCGGGTGGCTGATATGGGGTGAATGCCAGGCGCTTGCGAGCTGCTCTGAACAGTACGGATTGACCAGTTTATCTTGTCCTCCGCTGACCAGAAGCACCGGTTTTTTGGGCGGGTAGGGCTGGGCACTACAGGCAATAGCCAATTGCAGCTGGCGGCGAAAATTGTTGAAGCTGACCGGATACTCCAACTGGTACATCTGCCAGAAAGACAGGGACTCATTTCGATAGCGTTGCGATGCGCATGTCAGATCAAAGATGGTTCGCTCCCGCGGATAACCTTTTGTGAGCATCGCCCGCACCAGTTTTGGCAGGGCGCCGGGTTGTAAGCGGTAATGAGGAGGGTTCCAGGGCGAGAGGCTGCTATTAACCATCACTACCCCCCGCAGATCATCCGGATATTCCTGCATCCAGTGATAGGCGATCATGCCTCCCAGAGAGAGCCCCAGAAGATACACCGGCTGTTCAGGGCGGTGGCGGCGGTGCAGATCGTTGATCAGTTCATTGACTGAGGTGGGGCTGGGGTGTTGATAACGTTTTCCGTTGCCCGGCAGATCGATACAGCTGACCCGGGTGTCGGGCAGCAGTTTCTGCATCTGTTGTGGGAACTTTCCCCAGTGCCGGCTTTCCCTGCACAGTCCGCGCAGTAATATCCAGTGTTGTTCAGCCATACCAGCGTTGCTTTGCCTCAAGTTCGTAGCGCAGTCGGCTCATTGGGCTTACCGGTAACCAGGTTTCATAGGCGCAGCAGCTGCGGATAAGAAACTCCAGTAATAACAGATGGCGGCGCATGGTGCGTTTTTCCCGATGCGGTACCAACGGATTAAACAGGCCCATAAATGAGGTTAACTGTCGCGGATTCTTCTTTACCCAGCGCCATGACCCCATCTCCAGCGTTAATGGCAGGAAAACTGTCGCCTCCAGGCTGAGTGACTGGTGGTACAGATAATCCCACAGGTCGCCATGGGTAAGGTAGCTATGGTGCTGGGGCTCGATAATGTAATTATGATGGGGGTTGCTTGTTTCAAAAAGATGAACCAGCGCGGCGAGTTCTGCCCGGTGTTGCAGAGGTTCGCGGGAACCGGCCATTGGAAACCAGATGCGATCGCGCAGCCCGAAACCGGAATGACAATCCAGAACAATGCTCAGGGGTGAGTTAAACAGCTCATCATGCACCCAGTCGCATAACGCCAGCGCCTCTGTTTCCATCGGTTTTTTCTCTTCGCCACGATACCAGGGCAAGCGGTTGCTGAGCCGGTGACCGCCCACCATCCAGGTGGTTTTATCGCTGGCGTTATGAGGCGCGTTGCGCATCAGATCGACCCCCTGAGGGTTGCTGCGCTGCCCCAGGGCCATTCCGGACGGGTTGAGCAGAGGACAGAAAACAAGCCGCAGGTGTTGCAGCTCATAGTTCAGACCGCGATCCCAGGTTAAACGTTTGAGTAGTGAACTGAGAAAGGTGAGCAGCAGCCGGGTACCGATCCGTTCAACCCCATGCACCCCGCCGACAAATGCCAGGGTAGGTGCATCTGGATTGTCGGAGCCAAACTGCAGGCTGTAGATCGGTAGCTGATGGTGCTGACTGTCAGACTGATGCTCTATTAACGCCAGCGTTCGGACTTTAAGCTGTTTGGCATGTTCGCAGATCAGCTCCTCCAGCAGCGCCATTTCTGGCAGACAGCGGTCTGTCAGGCCGGGATGAACCCGCTGTATCGGCTCAGATGACAATTTTGCTGCTTGTCCAAGTTCTGTCATCGATTCCTCCCACTGAGATACAGAATAAAGTGTAGTCGGAATTCGTGAATCAGTTAGAACGATGAACAGACTTATTTCAGGGGACTATAAATTGTGATGTCCTGATCGGTCACCGGTAGAACAACTAACAGACATGAAAAAGGAGGCCAGGGCCTCCTTTTTAACATCTCTTTGTAAAACTATTTATTAGCGGCGAAGTATTCGCGGGTCAGTTTGAAGACAACCGGGCTCAGCAATGCCAGTGCGATCAGGTTAGGGATCGCCATCATTGCATTGAGGGTATCTGCCAGCAACCAGATGAAATCAAGGCTGACGCCGGCACCGATTGGTACGGCGATAATCCATAGGACACGGTAGGGGGTGATCGCTTTGACTCCGAAAAGAAACTCAATGCAGCGCTCACCATAGAATGACCAGCCGATGATGGTGGTAAAGGCGAAAATCGCCAGCGAGATTGCGACCAGATAATTACCGATACCTGGCAGTGAGTGAGAAAAAGCAGCTGACGTCAGCGCGGCGCCCGACGCGCCAGAGGTCCATTCTCCGGAGGTGATGATCACAAGTCCGGTAATCGAACAGATGACAATGGTATCGATAAATGTGCCCAGCATCGCGACCAAACCCTGACGCACAGGGTCTTTCGTCTGGGCCGCCGCATGCGCTATCGGCGCAGAACCAAGGCCTGCTTCGTTGGAGAAAATACCCCGGGCAACACCAAAGCGGATCGCCATCCAGATTGCAGCGCCGGCAAAGCCGCCTTCAGCCGCACTTTCAGTGAAGGCGTAAGTGAAAATGAGGTTCAGCGCGGCAGGGATTGCATCTGCGTTGATTGCCAGAACCGCGAGGCCTGCTACCAGGTATGCGATCGCCATCAGAGGCACGAGAGCCCCCGCAACACTACCGATACGTTTGATACCACCGATCAGAACAGCGCCTACCAGTACCATCAGAATTGCGCCGGTTACCCAGACATTCAGTCCAAAGTTGGAATGGATAACATCGGCCACCGAGTTTGACTGAACGGTGTTGCCTATCCCAAAAGCGGCAACTGCACCGAAGATAGCAAATGCGGTGCCCAGCCAGGCCCAGTGTGTGCCCAGACCGTTCTTGATGTAATACATTGGCCCGCCGACATGGTTGCCCTCTTCATCAACCTCACGATATTTTACGGCTAGCACCGCTTCGGCGTATTTGGTGGCCATGCCCACAAGTGCGGTACACCACATCCAGAACAGCGCACCGGGGCCGCCAAGAAAAACGGCTGTCGCAACACCTGCAATATTACCGGTACCGACGGTTGCTGATAGTGCTGTCATGAGTGCCTGATAAGGAGGGATTTCACCCTCATTGGCCTCTTCACCTTTTGCTGAGCGGCCGCTCCAGAGCAGCTTAAAGCCGGTCCCCAGTTTGAGAATCGGCATCAGTTTCAGACCTAACATCAGAAACAGACCGACACCGAGGATCAGGACCAGCATCATCGGTCCCCAGACGATACCGTTAATCGTGTGGATTACTGAGGTGATAGCTTCCATATAAACTCCTTAATTATTGTTGTTCCCTTCCAGCAGGCTTTTCACCTGAGTATCCGGCTGGGAACGTTGCCGTTTTAATGGTCGTTTTTTGAAAAAACGGATAAATAATCCAGGCGGATGCGCCCTTGGTTTTTATACCCGGATATTCTGAAATACTGGTTGTTCAGGCCTCTTCAACCAGCCCCTTAGCGCTGGGAAAAGAGGTTGGTTTTACCGTGTGGGACGTTGATTGCCGCGCTGTTGAAATTTCTGCATCTCTTCTGCCGGTACAAACAGGCCTCCGGTGGTCCACAGCAGGTGAGTGGCGTTGTGCATTGCGTGATTTAGCCGTTGTTGTTGCAGATAGTTCTGTCCCTGTTCTGTTCCGGTTAGCCAGGTAGGCCCTGAAAATCCTGCTGCGGCTGAGGGTTCTATCTCAATACCTTCACTCTGGCTTAGCCGGAAGAGGTTTTTGAACAGTTCATCATCGGTGACGGTAAAAATACCGCTAAGCATATTGTCGATAACAGAACAGACCCAACCGGACGCCATACTAACTGCCAGACCATCTGCTTCGGTGTCAACCCTGAGGCCGACCTGATAGACCGAGTCCGGGTGCTCTTTATCGATAGCCTGCATGCCGATCAGTACGCAGGGTGCCTCAACCGGTTCGGCAAAGAAACAGTGCACATGAGGGCCAAAAACCTGCTTCAAACCGAAGTTAATACCGCCAGGTGCGCCGCCGACCCCGCAGGGTATATAAACAAAAAGAGGGTGTTCTGCATCAACAGGGATCTGCTGTTCAATCAGTTGCTGTTGCAAGCGCAGGGCGGCAACGGCGTAGCCGAGGAATAGGCGAGGCGAGTTTTCATCATCGACAAAATAGCTGTCTGGGTCGGCGTTGGAGGCGGCCCGGCCCGCAGCCACGGCAGCGCTGTAATCATCGCTGTGCTCGATAACGGTAACGCCGCGGTCACGCAGTCGCTGTTTTTTCCACTGCTTCGCTTCAACCGACATATGTACTACCGATCTGAAGCCCAGAGCTGCACTGATGATGCCGATACTCAGGCCAAGATTTCCAGTGCTGCTGACCGCTATCTCATGACGGCTGAAAAGTGCCTGAGCATCTGCACTGAGTAATTTAAGGTAGTTATCGTCGTAGCCGCTGATGATGCCATGTTCCAGTGCCAGTTGCTCTGCATGACAGAGTACTTCATGAATGCCGCCCCGGGCTTTGACCGATCCGGCAACAGGCAGAGCATGATCACCTTTTATCATTAGTTTGCCTGACAATTCGGGATAATGCTGTTGTTGTAGGTTAGTCGCTGAGAGGAGGGCTGACTCGATCAGTCCATTGCTACTGATGAGTTCAGGAAACAGTTGTTGTAGCAGCGCTGCACAACGGCGCAGGCGCTGGTCTGCCTGATGGATATCAGAAAGAGTGAGTTCGGTGTTGTGGCAGGCTTTTTTGGCGTGTAATTCAGGGTTCAGCCAGAGTATTGGCTTGCCGGTACTGAGAGCCTTTCCCAGTGGTGTATCAATTAGTTTACCCATAGATCGCTCTGCAGTTTGTTATGTTTGTATGGTGCAGTGGGTGTATTCTGTGATCTTAGGTCGGGCTAAACAAACGATGATTTCTATTGTATGGTTAAGTTCAACTAAACTAAGCAAGAATAAAAACGGAGCCTATGCATACTAATAGTCAGATTCTCGCGGCCATGAGAACGTTCGAAGCAGCGGCACGGTTACATAGTTTCAGTCAGGCGGCCAGTGAATTGTCGATTACTCCCGGGGCGGTCAGCCAACAGATCAAAAATCTGGAAAGCCAGGTGGGGGTTATGCTCTTTACGCGTAAGATTCGACAGGTGGAGCTGACGGCAGAGGGGTTGCAGTTTTATGAGACGGTAAGGCCTGCGCTGGTGAGTATCGAAAACTGCCTCAGTCGTATCAAACGATCCGATCTGAAAGGTAGTGTCAGGTTGCGTTCGATTCCCTCATTTGTATTTAAGTGGCTGATTCCGCGTCTGGGCGGTTTCCAGAAGCGCTATCCTGATATTCGCATCGAGACGATAGCAGAGGGGAGTCTGCTGGACTTGAAAAACCGGGACTTCGATATTGCGATCGATTATGGCCTGGGAAGCTATCCCGGCCTGAGTTGTTCATTGATGATGAATGAAAATCTTTTTCCGGTTGTCAGTCCTGAGTACTTCAGTGACATTGACTGGAGTACTCCGGAGGCGCTGAATCGGGTACCACTGTTGCATGACACCGCCCCCTGGGCGGATGCCGAACCCGATTCGGAGTGGCGCTACTGGCTCAGAGCCAGTGGCATGAATACGATTGAAACTGACCGGGGGCACTACTTCAATCGCGGTGATATGGCGATTAAGGCTGCCGAATCAGGGCTGGGCGTGGCAATTGCCCGGGAGTCGCTACTGACGGATGAGATTATTCGTGGGCGCTTATTCGCTCCTTACGCAAAGCAAAAGTGTCGCTGCCGTTATTATATTGTTTATGCTCATGGCGCCCTGAATAATCCAAGGATTAAAGCCGTGCATGACTGGCTTATCGAGATTGGCAGTCAGCCAGGCTGAGCGTAATGGCCGTCAACTTACTATTTAGCCCCGCGGACTACTCGGATTAATTGGCAGGCTGAGAGTTTCTTTGACTTCCTCCATGACAATATAACTCTTGGAGTTTTTCACGCCGGGCAGGGTCAGCAGCATCTCTCCCAATAACGCCCGGTATTCGGACATATCGGCAATCCGCGCTTTAATCAGAAAATCAGCATCCCCCGAAACCAGGTGACACTCCAGCACATAGGGCAGGGACGCTACCGCTTTATTAAACTTAAGGAAGGCATCCGGTGACTGGTAGGAGAGTGAGATCTCAACAAAAACCAGCATCCCATAACCCATTGCCTGAGGATCAATGCGGGCATAATAACCCTGAATCAAACCATCCTTTTCCAGCCGTTTAACCCGTTCCATGCAGGGTGTCGTACTGAGACCAACAATGTCTGCCAGGTCGACATAGCTGATGCGGCCGTTTTCCTGCAGGGTTCTCAGTATATTCAGATCGATCTTATCCAGCTTACGTTTTTGTTTTGTATTCATAGGGTTACTTCGTCCGCAGTCTCCGGTTGGAGGTAAAATTTATAACAGGCGCTATTTTGCAGGGTAATAGTTTTGAAAATAGTTTAAATACAAAAAAATAATCTGTCAAAGATACAATACACTAGTCAAATCATTTGTTGGTGATAAATATAAAAACGGATAGGTATGTTGCAATGAAGATTTTGATTTTGGGTAGCGGCGTTATCGGTGTAACCAGCGCCTGGTATCTGGCTAAACAGGGCCATCAGGTTACTATCATCGATCGCCAGAGCGCACCGGCGATGGAAACCAGTTTTGCCAATGCCGGTCAGATCTCGCCTGGCTATTCCGCTCCCTGGGCCGCACCGGGTGTACCATTAAAGGCGATCAAGTGGATGATGCAGGATCTTGCGCCGCTGATGATCAACCCTAAAGTGAATGCCAATACTTTGAAGTGGATGACCAAGATGCTATCCAATTGCACTCAGAGTTCATATCACACCAACAAAGCCCGTATGATGCGTTTAGCTGAGTATAGCCGCGATTGTTTCAAAGATCTGCGTACTGATATCGAAATTGATTATGAAGGCCGTACCGGGGGCACGTTGCAGCTGTTCCGCACCCAGAAACAGGTGGATGCGGCGGCAAAAGACATCTCTGTGCTGGAAGAGTGCGGCGTCGATTATGAACTGCTGGACCGTGACGGTTGTGTTTCCCGTGAACCCGCTCTGGGTTTTGTTAAAGAGAAAATCGTCGGTGGCCTGCGTCTGCCCGGTGATGAGACCGGTGACTGTTTCAAATTCACCAGCGCGCTGGCTGAAGAGTGTAAGAAGCTGGGGGTCGAATTTAAGTTTGATACTGAGATCGAAGGTCTGATCAGCGATGATAACCAGATTGTAGGCGTTAAAACCCGTCAGGGCACATTCACCGCTGACCGATACCTGATGTGTCTGGGCAGCTACAGCACCCTGTTACTGGCTAATGTCGGGGTTGCGATTCCGGTCTATCCGATTAAAGGTTACTCACTGACATTGCCGATTGTTGATGAAACCAAAGCGCCGGTTTCAACCGTGATGGATGAAACCTATAAAGTTGCAGTGACCCGTTTCGATGATCGTATTCGTGTGGGTGGTACGGCTGAAATTACCTCCTATGACACCTCGCTGCAGGAGAAGCGTCGTAAGAATGTTGAGTTTACCGTGGGTGATCTGTTTCCCGGCGGGGGGGATATTCAGAATGCTGAGTTCTGGACCGGTCTGCGGCCAATGACCCCGGATGGTACACCTGTTCTTGGCGGGACACGCTATCCGAATCTCTATCTGAACACCGGTCATGGCACCCTGGGCTGGACCATGTCTCTGGGGTCAGGCAAGTTTGTTGCCGATGTCATCAGCGGTAACAAAACCGATATCGATCCAGAAGGACTTTCCGTCGCCCGTTATGGCCAGAATTAAGCAATAACGGTTTTGAACACAGGGGCTTTTACGCACCTCGTAAGCACCTTTTCTGCCTCTGTGTTCACTTTTTATTACAGGCTATAATCTGCGGCACTCTGTTGCTGGAGAGTAAACCAATCTGAGCAGCAATGGCCAGCGCAGAGATGCTCCGGGCCAGTGCTGACAAACTATTTTAAGAACGATTACTTAGGATTTATACCATGCCAACCAAGACTATTATTGCCACTGAAAATGCACCTTCTGCAATCGGCACATACTCGCAGGCTGTTAAAGTCGATAACACTGTATATATGTCGGGTCAGATTCCACTGGTACCGGCAACCATGGAGATGGTTACTGAGTCTTTTGAAGCCCAGGCTGTGCAGGTGTTTGATAACCTGAAAGCGGTGGCTGAAGCAGCGGGTGGCTCAATGAATGATCTGGTGAAGGTGAACATTCTGCTGACCGATCTGGCTAATTTTGCCACGGTCAATGAAGTGATGGCACGCTATTTTGATCAGCCTTATCCCGCCCGTGCTGCGTATGCAGTGAAGGCGTTACCAAAAGATGCCGATATCGAAGTTGAAGCGGTGATGGTTCTGGGCTGAGCCGCAGGATTCTGGTTTTGATGCCTGTGTTGTGCAGGCATCTGAATAAAAGTGAGAGCTTAAGGTAAGAGTTACATGAGTCGAGCAGCAAAAATTACGGTTGATCTGGAGGCTATCCGACAGAATTACCGACTGGCACGTTCCCTTAATACAGCGGGTAATGCTGCAGCAATTATCAAGGCAGATGCTTACGGACATAACGCCGTTAAGGTGGCCCGGGCGCTGCAAGCTGAAGCGGATGCATTCGGTGTTGCCTGTATTGAAGAGGGAATCGAGCTGATTGAAGCCGGTATACAAAAACCTGTTTTGCTGCTCGAGGGCTTCTTTGAAGTCAGTGAGCTGCCCTATATCAGTGAACATGGCATGTGGTGTGCGGTGCACAGCCTGTATCAGATAGAGCAGATAGCGCAAGCCTCTCTGAGTAAACCGATTACGGTCTGGCTGAAAATGAATTCCGGTATGAACCGCTTAGGTATCCATCCGGATGATTATCAGGCGGCGTTTCAGCGTTTGCAGCAACTGGAAAATGTATCAGATATCGTTTTGATGACCCACTTTGCCAGTTCTGATGAACTGGATAAAGCGACGACTGAGCAGCAGCTGGCGGTGTTCAACCGCGCCAGTGAGGGGTTGGATGCACCCCACTGCCTGGCTAATTCTGCCGCAGTGTTGGCCTGGCAGGATGCGCGTCGTGACTGGATGCGTCCCGGACTGATGCTGTACGGTGCGACACCTTTCCCGGAAGCGCAGGAGCAGGCTGATAAACTGCTACCGGCCATGACGCTGACCTCTGAAGTCATCGCTATACGCGATGTACAACCAGGCGAATGCGTCGGCTACGGTGGTAACTTCGTTGCCGATAAGCCGACCCGGGTAGGGACGGTTGCCCTTGGGTATGCTGATGGTTACCCGCGCCATGCTGTCACCGGTACACCGGTGTGGATCAATGGTCAGCGCGCGCGGATCATTGGCCGGGTGTCGATGGATATGCTGGGGGTTGATCTGACCGGTATACCAGACGCTGGCATCGGTACAGAGGTGGAGTTCTGGGGACGAAATGTGACTGCTGCAGAGGTTGCAACCTACTGCGATACAATCCCTTATACGCTGTTTACCGGCATTACCCGTCGGGTGCATAAGCGTTACATAAACGAATAGATGCAGTTGATCAGACGTTTTAAAACCGGCCCCGTGCCGGTTTTTTGTTTTATATTGTTCAGCGGGCGGTAATCTGCGTTAAGAAATGATATACAGGGACAGCGCTGTAGCACTGTTAATTCAGGGAGACCGATATGTATGCGGTGATTTTCCGGGCAGAGATCGCCCAGTTAGATGATGAGTACAACCAGATGGCTGCCCGGATGCGGGACCTTGCGTTGCAGGAGTATGGTTGCCTGGAGTTTACCGCCGTGACAGAGGGGAATCATGAGATCGCGATCTCATACTGGCGCAGCAAAGAGCAGATTCGTGCCTGGAAAGAGAATGCCGGGCATCGGTTAGCTCAGCAAAAGGGGCGAGCCCGGTGGTATACCTCATATCGGGTTCAGGTTGTCGAGGTGGTGCGGGAATACAGCGCATAAGTTTGCAGAGGAAGGAAAGGGTTATGGTGGGATTTACAGCGAGGCTGTTCAGAGCTGTTGTGCTTTGTGTCGTATCGGTTGTTACAGTGACAGCCACGGCAGCAACCAGTGTCTGGAAGGTGAGTTCAGGCGATAATGTGGTCTATGTTGGCGGGACGCTGCATGTTCTGCGTCAGAGCGACTACCCGCTTCCTCCAGAATTTGATCGCGCTTATCAGCACGCCGATAAGCTGGTTTTTGAAACGGATCTTGAACAGCTGCACTCTGCTGAGGTGCTGCAGCGAATGCAACAGGCAGTGCGTTACCCTGAGGGGATCAGTGGGTTGGATAAGCGGGTTTCTGCGCCCCTGTATCAGCGTATCGTCAGAGTCTGGACTCAGTATGGTTTGCCGGCAGAGGCTCTGGATCGGTTGCGTCCCTCGGGCATCGTTATTACTCTGACGATGCTTAACCTGAAACAGATAGGCGTGGACGCGCAGGGTATTGATGACTTTTATCACAGTCGGGCCACTGCGGATGGCAAACCCGTCGCTGGGCTGGAATCGGTGGAGCAGCAGATCCGCTTGTTGTCGGGTATGGGCGCCGGTGATGAAGAAAAATTCATGCGGATCTCTCTGGATGAACTGGACCAGTCTGGCGGGATCATCAACGAGATGGTGGCTGCCTGGCGGGGTGGCCGTCTGGCTGATCTTGAACATCTGGTTATTGATGACATGCGTCGCGAATCGCCCGCCAGTTTTCGTGCCCTGATGGTCGACCGAAATCAGCAATGGCTGCCGCAGATCGATGCTATGTTGCGTGACCGGCCGGTGGAGTTTGTGCTGGTGGGCAGCGGTCACCTGGCCGGTAAAGAGGGGCTTATTAATCAGTTGCAGCAGCGTGGTTATCGGGTTGAGCCGGTCGCTGAGTGATTCAGCCGGTCATCTTCAGCTGTTGGTGCCCGCACAGGAGTTTCAGTAGTTGCAGTTTACCTTGTGGATCTTTACGGGTGACAACCTCACCCTCCTTGCGGAAGTGGATATCCCTCAATCGGGACAGCCAGAAACGCATTGCCGCAACCTGTAACATGGTGCTGAAACTGCGCTGTTCATCACTATTCAGTGGGCGAACCGACTGATAGCTGTCGAGCATCAGTAACGCTTTGTTGAAATCGTATTCGGATGTGCGCTCGTCATAACACCAGGCATTCAGCGTGACACAGAGGTCATACAGATAGGGGGCTGAACAGGCGTGGTAGAAATCGATCAGGCCACAGAGTTTGTCGCCCTCAAACAGTGCATTGTCGGGGAACAGGTCGGCATGGATAGGGCCGGCTGGCAGGCTTTCCCAGGGGATATGTCCGGAATCCATCAGATTATAGTGAAGGCTCTGCTGCTCATCTTCTGCCAGATGAGGCATCAGTTTTGTCCCCAGATCTGAACACCATTGGTGGATATCGATAGTGTGTTTGTTTTCCAGTTGCTCTGCCAACTGATGCATCTGCGCCAGTGTTACACCGATAACACTGGCTTGCTGATCGTTGGGGGTTTGTAATGGGCTGCCAGCCAGCCGGGACATCAGCACGGCAGGACGATCATTGAGTTGCCCGGACAGACGCTGGTCATTCAGGTGGATCGGCTTAGCGCAGGCCACGCCATGCTGTGTCAGGTGCTCAATATAATCAAGAATAAAGGGGAGCTGATCGCTGCTGATCGATTCAACCAGCGTGAGGACAAACGGCCCCTCTGTGGTGGTGACAAAATAGTTAGTGTTTTCCACACCGGCTTCAATGCCCTGAAAATCGATCAGCTTGCCCACGTTGTACTGTTGCAGGTAGCTTTCAAGTTGCTCCCGGGTGACGGGTGTGTAAACAGACATCGTCAGTTCCTTTACTCGTTCGGTCGTCGGTGACAACCCTGTTATTCGGTGTTCAGTTGTAGTGTGTTCAGAGTATTTATACGGTTTAATTAAACTGTCTGGGCCTGAAGGTCCGCATGATACGAAGAGCGCACCATCGGGCCGCTGGCGACATTTTTAAAGCCCAGCTGATAACCAATCTGTTCATACTCCTTAAACTCTTCAGGCGTGACATAACGTTCCACGGCCAGATGATGCTTGCTCGGTTGCAGGTATTGACCAATCGTGATCATATCGACATTGTTAGCCCGCAGATCTTGCATCACCTTAACGACCTCTTCCTGGGTTTCACCCAGCCCGACCATAATGCCGGATTTGGTATCCACCTGTGGATGCAGCTGTTTAAAGCGGTACAACAGATTCAGTGACCAGAAATAATCAGCGCCGGGACGTACCTTGCTATAAAGGGAGGGCACTGTTTCCAGATTATGGTTGAGCACATCGGGCAGTTGCTCCGATAGCTTTTCCAGAGCGATATCCATCCGGCCCCGGAAATCCGGCACCAGTATTTCAACCTTCAGTTCTTTATTCAGGGCTCTTGCTTCTTTAATGCACTCGGCAAAGTGGCCTGCGCCGCCATCTTTCAGGTCATCCCGGTCTACTGAGGTGATTACCACATAGCGTAGTCCCAGTTGAGCGATATTGCGGGCGACGTTCTTGGGCTCATCCGGGTCAAGTTGCATCGGCCGGCCATGAGCGACATCGCAGAATGGACACCGCCGGGTACAGATAGCACCCATGATCATCAGGGTTGCTGTTTTGTGGCTGAAGCACTCAGCCAGATTAGGGCAGGAGGCTTCTTCACATACAGTATGCAGATTGAGTTCGCGAAGCTGCTGCTTAACTTTTTTAACATTGGCGTTGGAGTGCGAATCGATGCGGATCCAATCCGGCTTACGTAGTCGCTCCCGGGTGGGATCGGGTTTTTCCCGCAGACGGGACATTTTTGATTCGCCTTTCAGCTCTTTTAAAGGAATCATCGCCATCTGGGGAGGCCTCCGCTGCGTCTAAATCTGTGTCATGTGCTGTGTAGCCGGTGACGAAGCGCCTGGCGGTTATGCTGGGCCTGTTCTCCGTCACCCGACTGACTGTGTCGACCTTATTAAGCAGATCTTTTGAGTCGATCTGTCTGTCTTACCAGGTTCTGCTTTAACCGCGATAATAGCGTTGTTCGATAAAGGGGGTCTTAGATACCACCATTGGCAACAGTTTACCGCGCACAAGAGCATATATTTCTGTTTCCAGTGCTGCATACTCAGAAGCGACATATCCCATCGCAATTGGTACACCCACGGTTGGACCAAAGCTACCGCTGGTCACTTCACCAATGCGGACTCCTTCGGCATTGACCAGTTCAGCACCTTCGCGGACAGGGGCTTTGCCCTGGGCGATCAGACCCACCCGTTTGCGGGTGAAGCTCTTGTTGGCAATCTGGTCAAAGATCTTCTCCGCACCGGGGAAACCTCCGGCCCGTTCGCCTTCAGCGCGACGACATTTGCTGATCGCCCAGATCAGGCTACCTTCGATAGGTGTGGTGTTCTCATCAAGATCGTGACCGTAGAGGCAGAGACCGGATTCCAGTCTCAGAGAGTCCCGGGCGCCGAGGCCGATGAACTCAACTTCAGTCTGCGCAAGAAACAGACGGCAGAGACGTTCAGCTTCCGCTTCGGGGATGGAGATCTCGTAACCATCTTCGCCAGTGTAACCGGAGCGGCTGATAAAACACTCAACCCCATCGATAGCAATATGGCGTGAGTCCATAAATACCAGTTCGTTGACTTCAGGACAGATACGCGACAGTGCTGTCGCGGCTTCAGGCCCTTGCAATGCCACCAGAGCTCGGTCATCCAGCACTTCCAGTTCGACCCCTTCGCCAAGGTTCGCCTGCAGATGGGCAATGTCCTGAGCTTTGCAGGCTGCGTTGACGACAACATACAGATGATCACCATAGTTGGTGACCATCAGATCATCCATGATGCCTCCATGGGCATTGGTGAACAGTGCGTAGCGCTGCTTGCCAGCGGGCAGGTCGATAATGTCCACCGGTACCAGTTTTTCAAGTTCAGAAGCGGCGTTAGCGCCGGTCAGTTTTACCTGACCCATGTGAGAAACATCAAACAGACCCGCCTGTTCGCGGGTATGGATATGCTCTTTTTTAACCCCCATCGGATACTGAACAGGCATCTCGAAACCTGCGAAGGGAACCATCTTGCCTCCCAGTTCAATATGCAGATCGTAAAGCGGTGTTTTGTTCAGTTCTGACATGGGAGTCTCCATTGTTGATGTTCTAAATAACGCCTTTGTTCTTTGCCAACAGATTAGCAGAGAAAATTCTGGCAAAAGGGAAAAGTTTCCAATAGGAAACAAAGTTAATTGATCAGGGAATAGTTTGCAAGCAGAAAGTTACGTTGACGAGAAAGTTTGGGTCGTTTTTGAAATATTTAAAAGCCGTTGATAGTAGCTTGACGTCACAAAGAGCTTCAAAAGCTGTTGCTCGTAGCTCGCACGTCACAAAGAGCGTAACTTGTTCGTTGCTCGTAAGAGCCTTCTAAATGGTTCCATGATTAAGCGATCAGGTTGAGCGCTTTGTAAGGAAGTCGTTGAGTTTGGTTGGTAAAGGGTATCCCGAGCAACGAGCAAAGAAAACTGGGTTCTGTTTTTAAGCCGTAACCCAGAGCACCTCGGCGTCTTTCTTGCTGGTGGATACCAGCGCATGGCCCATTTCGCAATCGTAGTAGGCGCTGTCTCCGGCGACCAGTTCGATCGGTTCATAGAACTCGGTGTAGAACATGATGCTGCCACTAAGCACATAGAGAAACTCTTCGCCGTCATGGCGGATCCAGTCCTGATATTCATCCCAGGAGTGGGTGCGTACGGTGGTTTTAAAGGGGATCATCTTCTTGCTGGACAGCTGCGTTGCCAGCAGTTCGTGTTCATAGGTGGGTGTCGGGTGAGGCTTTCCCTCGCCGCGACGGGTGATGTCACGGCGGCCGCCACTGGCGGGGCTTTTCTTTTTCGGCTGAGTGAATAGTTGTGGGATATCGATGCCCAGCCCCTTAACCAGTTTATTAACGGCGGTAAAGGTGGGTGATATCTGCTCATTTTCAATCTTTGAGAGTGTCGAACGGGCAAGACCTGTCAGTTTGCTGGCTTCTTCCAGTGTCAGGTTCTGACTCAGGCGGATTTCGCGTACTCGCTTGCCAAGTTCAAGTGGCTCGACACTGGCTTCTGCATTATCCCGGGTAACCGAAAAGAACTGCTGCTCTTCTTTGAGAAAGGATGGCTTATCTGGCATCGGTTACTCCGTTTTTATACGTTAATACTGCTTGGCAAGGGGGTGTTCTCCCTGTTTCCGATAATAGTACACAACCGATCTGGGCATTGAAAGAAGGCCATATTTTCTAGTTTGATGGCATAATATGGAAAAGTTTCCTAAAAGAAACTTTTTGTTGATTTTAGGAAAATGCGCTGCTAGTCTGAGCGCCAGTTGGCTATCAATCTGTTTAGAACTGTTGTCCGGGCTTTATAGATTTGATGGCAGATTGGAGTAATCGTTGTGCATCAGGCTGGAGTAGCTGTCAGTGGCTTTGAGTATTTTTGATCTCTTTAAAGTAGGCGTGGGCCCTTCGAGTTCCCATACCGTGGGGCCGATGATTGCAGCCAATCGTTTTCTGGATGAGTTGCAGCATCGCCAGCAGTTTGAACAGGTCTGTAAGGTTAAAGTCAGGCTCTATGGTTCATTAGCGATGACCGGAAAAGGGCACTCAACGGATGTGGCAGTGCTGGTCGGGTTGATGGGTGAAATGCCTGATCGGGTCGATCCGGATCAGGTGCCGGTTTTTGTTACCCAGATTCAGCAAACTGGCCGTCTGAATCTGGCTGGTCAACGGTTAATTGAGTTCCGGGTTGATGAACATCTGCTGTTTCAATTTGGTGAGTCACTGCCTAAGCATCCGAATGGTATGCGTTTTCAGGCATTTGACGCAGCGGGCCTCGTCTTGCATGACGCGGTCTATTACTCCGTTGGGGGAGGCTTCGTGCTCAGTGATGCTGAGGTCGATCAACAGGCCGCCATTGCGGATAGTGTAACGCTGCCCTATGAGTTCAATAGCGGTGCAGAACTTCTGGCGCTGTGTAAACAGAGCGGTATGAGCATAGCTCAGATTATGCTGGAGAATGAACGGGTCTGGCGCAGTGATGATGAGGTTCGTGCCGGATTGCGAAACATCTGGCAGGTGATGGACAGCTGCATTCGACGTGGCTGTGCGGAAACCGGCGAGCTGCCGGGAGGTCTGCGGATAAAGCGCCGTGCCCACGAGCTCTGTGAAGAGTTGCGTAACAACCCGGAAGCGTCGTTTAAAGATCAACTGACAGTAATGGACTGGGTAAACCTCTATGCTATGGCGGTGAACGAAGAGAATGCTGCCGGTGGCCGGGTTGTGACTGCACCGACTAATGGTGCAGCCGGCGTCATTCCGGCGGTATTGGCTTACTACGACCGCTTTGTTCATGGTTCCAGTGAGCAGGGTATCTTTGATTTTATCGCCACGGCCGCAGCGATCGGTATGTTGTTTAAGAAGAACGCCTCTATCTCGGCTGCTGAGGTTGGTTGTCAGGGTGAGATCGGCGTCGCCTGTTCGATGGCCGCCGGTGCGCTCTGTGCAGTGATGGGTGGCACTATTGAACAGGTTGAGAATGCGGCCGAGATCGGTATGGAGCATAACCTGGGTCTTACCTGTGATCCTGTTGGCGGGCTGGTGCAGGTCCCTTGCATTGAACGCAATACCATGGGGGCGGTTAAAGCGATCAATGCTGCCCGGCTGGCGATACGGGGCGATGGCAAACACCACGTATCCCTTGATTCTGTTATAGAAACTATGCGTCAGACCGGTGTTGATATGCAGGACAAATATAAAGAAACCTCGCAGGGCGGACTGGCGGTTAACGTCGTTGCCTGCTGATTTTGAATTGCTTGAATCTGAATAGAGAATAACACGATGAATAACACTGAACTGTACCGCGGTGACACGATATGTGAAGCCTTTTTTACTCAGAATCTGGCTGAGCGGGATGCCGAACTGATGGCTGCGGTAAACGAAGAGTTTAGCCGCCAGGAAACGCAGATTGAGTTGATCGCTTCTGAAAATATCGTATCTAAAGCGGTGATGCAGGCTCAGGGAACTGTGCTGACCAATAAGTATGCAGAAGGTTATCCGGGACGTCGTTATTACGGTGGTTGTGAATATGCTGACAAGGCGGAAGAGTTGGCAATTGAGCGTGCAAAAAAGCTGTTCGACTGTGAATTTGCCAATGTTCAGCCACATTCTGGTGCACAGGCTAACGGTGCGGTCATGCTGGCACTGTTACAGCCAGGCGATACCGTTATGGGAATGTCTCTGGATGCGGGTGGCCATTTGACCCACGGCGCGCGCCCGGCATTGTCGGGTAAGTGGTTTAATGCTGTTCAGTACGGAGTTTCCAGGGAGGATAACCGGATTGATTATGATGCAGTGGAAGCGCTGGCAGTTGAATGCCAGCCAAAGATGATTATCGCGGGTGGTTCTGCCATTCCCCGGATAATCGATTTCGCCCGGTTCCGTGAGATTGCCGATAAGGTGGGGGCTTTTCTGTTTGTCGATATGGCGCACATCGCCGGACTGGTTGCTACCGGTGTGCACCCGAGTCCACTGCCGTATGCTGATGTTGTGACAACCACCACCCATAAGACTTTGCGGGGCCCTCGCGGTGGCATGATTCTGTCCAATAATCCGGACGTCGGCAAAAAAATTAACTCAGCGGTTTTCCCTGGATTGCAGGGTGGGCCTCTGATGCATGTTATCGCTGCCAAGGCTGTGGCTTTCGGCGAAGCGCTGCGTCCGGAATTTAAAACTTACATCGATCGGGTTGTTGAGAATGCGCAGGTGCTGGCCGGGGTCATGGTTGAGCGAGGTTGCGATATTGTGACCGGTGGTACCGACACCCATCTGATGCTGGTGGATCTGCGTCCCAAAGGCCTTAAAGGGAATGTTGTCGATGCAGCCCTGGAGCGTGCCGGCATCACTTGTAACAAAAATGGTATTCCGTTTGATCCTGAAAAGCCGATGGTGACTTCGGGTATACGTCTGGGTACACCTGCAGGAACCAGTCGCGGTTTTGGTGTCGAAGAGTTTCGCCTGATTGGCAATCTGATCAGTGATGTTCTGGATGGGTTGGTGGCCAACCCGGATGACAACTCAGCAGTTGAAGCGCAGGTGCGCGCTCAGGTAGAAAACCTGTGCAAACGCTTTCCGCTGTATAAATAACCCTATTATCCAACAAACGTTATGCTGGTTCTGCGCCAGTGTTGATCTTACAAAGGACATACAATTATGAGCATTCCATCTAACTACCGTTTCGCTTCAAGCCATGAATGGGTTCTGGATAATGGTGACGGTACCGTCACTATGGGGATTTCAGATCATGCGCAGGAGCTGTTGGGTGATGTGGTTTTTGTTGAACTGCCGGAAGTGGGACGTGAAGTCGATGCCGGAGAGGAGTTCTCACTGGTTGAATCAGTCAAAGCCGCATCGGATATCTATTCACCGGTAACCGGCGAGGTCGTCGCGATAAATGAAGCGCTGGAAGATCAGCCTGAAACCGTGAATAACGCGCCTTACGATGGTGGCTGGATAGTTAAAATTAAACTGGCTGATGCATCTCAGCTGGATGAGTTGCTGGACGCCGAGTCTTATGCAGCTACGATTGCTGAATAGATCTGATCTATGCTGATAACTGTTGTCGTATCGGACGACAGGCTATCACTGTCCCCCGATCGGGTCTTTCGCAAACGCGGGGAGGTTGTTAAGGCCTTCCCGCACCCTTTACTTTGAGATCTGCAGTAATACTGCCGATCAGTTTACACAGGTTATTGTAATGGCTACCGAGATATTGACTCCTGTTCCGCTAAGTACGCTTCAGCAGACCACCGATTTTACCCGTCGGCATATTGGTCCGGACATCGATCAGACCGCAGCGATGCTGGCTGAGCTGGGTATCAGTTCTATAGAGGAGCTGATGACGCAGACCGTACCGGATTCAATCCGTCTGGATGATGCGCTGGATATGGCGGATGCTGTGTCTGAAGCCGATGCGCTGGCACTGTTGCGTCGTCTGGCTGATCAGAATCAGGTGAACCGCTCTTATATCGGTATGGGCTATCACAATACTCTGGTACCTAACGTGATTCTGCGTAACGTGATGGAAAATCCCGGCTGGTATACCGCCTATACACCTTACCAGCCAGAGATATCTCAGGGACGTCTTGAAGCGCTGCTGAATTATCAGCAGATGGTGATGGATCTCACCGGTATGGATCTGGCCAATGCCTCTCTTCTGGATGAGGCCACTGCCGCAGCGGAAGCGATGACCCTGTGCAAACGTTCCAACCGCAAAAAAAGCGATATCTTTTTTGTCGCTGATGACGTGCATCCGCAGACTATCGATGTGATCAGAACCCGGGCGGAGTATTTCGGTTTTGAAATTGTGGTGGGTAATCCGCTGACGGATCTGGATCACTGCGATGCCTTTGGCGTTCAGCTGCAATATCCGGGCACCTACGGTGATATTACGGATATTAAAACCCTGATTGAAAAAGCCAGAGCGCAGCAGGCGATGGTGTCTGTCGCGGCCGATCCTTTAGCGCTGGTGTTGTTGAAATCCCCGGGCGAGCTGGGTGCTGATGTGGTGTTAGGGTCGTCCCAGCGCTTCGGTGTGCCGATGGGCTTTGGTGGCCCACACGCGGCGTTCTTTGCTGCCAGTGAAAAGCTCAAGCGTTCGGTGCCTGGCCGTATTATCGGTGTCTCTATTGATGCCAATGGTAACCAGGCATTGCGGATGGCGATGCAAACCCGGGAGCAGCATATCCGTCGTGAGAAGGCGACCTCCAATATCTGTACGGCGCAGGCGTTGCTGGCGAATATGGCGTCGTTCTACTGTGTCTATCACGGTCCGGATGGCCTCAAAACTATTGCTGAGCGGGTGCATCGCCTGACCGCTATTCTGGCCAATGGCCTTAAATCCAAAGGCGTTGTGGTCAATGACAGTTACTTTGATACTTTGACGCTGACGTTGCCCGAAACCGCTGCTGAGGTCTATCAGCGAGCGCTGGATGCCGGTTGCAACCTGCGTCAGACTGCCGTGGATAAACTGGGAGTCTCGCTGGATGAAACCACCCGGCCTGAGGATATTGCCGATCTGTTTGATTGTGTGCTGGGTGAAGGGCACGGTCTGTCGGTGGCTGAGCTGGATGCGGCAATCGTCGCCGGTGCGGCAACCGGTATCACCGCTGAGATGCGTCGCAGCGACGCGATTCTGAGCCATCCGACTTTTAACAGTTACCATAGCGAAACCGATATGCTGCGCTACATGAAGCGGCTGGAGAATAAAGATTACTCTCTGGTACACGGCATGATCCCGCTGGGGTCCTGTACTATGAAGCTGAACGCTACTGCTGAGATGATTCCGGTTACCTGGCCGGAGTTCTCTAACATTCACCCCTTCGCACCGGCAGAGCAGGTTAAAGGGTATCAGCAGATGCTCACACTTCTTGAAGAGCAGCTGGTGGAGATTACCGGTTACGATAAGGTGTCGCTGCAGCCTAACTCAGGTGCGTCCGGGGAATATGCCGGTTTGCTGGCGATTCGCAAATATCAGGCATCCATTGGGGAGGGGCATCGCAATGTCTGTCTGATACCGTCTTCGGCACACGGTACCAACCCGGCCTCGGCGGCGATGATGGATATGAAGATTATCGTCACCCGCTGTGATGAGAAGGGCAACGTGGATGTCGCTGATCTGCGGGCTCAGGCAGAGCTGCATAAGGATAATCTCTCCTGTCTGATGATCACCTATCCCTCTACCCATGGGGTATATGAGGAGGATATTGTCGAGATCTGTAACATCATTCACAAGAATGGTGGCCAGGTGTATATGGATGGCGCCAATATGAACGCTCAGGTAGGGATCTCCAAACCGGGTCTGATCGGGTCTGATGTGTCTCACCTGAATCTGCACAAAACCTTTGCTATCCCGCACGGTGGCGGTGGTCCCGGTATGGGGCCGATCGGGGTCAAGAGCCATCTGGCGCCGTTTCTGGCGAGTCACAAGGTCAGCCCGGTTACAGGTCTGAACCCAGAGAACGGTGCAGTCGCGGCAACCCCCTATGGTTCTGCATCCATTCTGCCGATCACCTGGATGTATAATCTGATGCTGGGCAAGTCGGGGCTGAAGCGTTCCACTCAGATGGCGATTCTCAACGCTAACTACATGGCGGAGAAGCTTTCAGGGCACTATCCGATTCTCTACCGGGGGCGTAATAACAAAGTGGCCCATGAGTGTATCGTCGACATTCGCCCGCTGAAGGAGGCTTCCGGTGTTACTGAGGAGGATATCGCCAAGCGTCTGATGGATTACGGTTTTCATGCGCCGACCATGTCATTCCCGGTCGCCGGTACACTGATGATCGAACCGACCGAATCTGAATCAAAAGTGGAGATCGATCGCTTTATTGATGCGATGGTGCAGATTAAAGGGGAGGTCGAGAAGGTGCGCAGCGGACACTGGCCTGCGGATAACAACCCGTTGTGCCTGGCTCCACATACCCAGGCTGATATGATGGCTGAAGAGTGGAACCGCCCCTATACCCGGGAGGAAGCGGTGTTTCCGAGTCGCGCGACCCGGGAAAACAAGTTCTGGCCGACCTCAAACCGGATAGACAATGTGTACGGCGACAGGAACTTTATCTGTTCCTGCCCTGCTATCGAAACCTATATGGACGACCCGATTTAACTGAATGATAAATCGGTGTTTTCAATAGTCGCCTTATGAACAGGTGCCCAGGCGGATCAGGAAACTGATCCGCCTTTTTTGTGTTACGACGATTATCCAAAACAACACCGTAACATCAGCTTCATATCTTTCAGGCATTTTGTTGGTATAACCTATGGAGGCTAAGATGACTGATATCCTTAGTAACATTGAACAGATCTACAGCGAGATGGGCCATAACCACTATGGTGAAGGGGTCAGCCAGATTGAGCATGCAGTGCAGTGCGCACGTCTGGCGGTGGAAGATGGTGAACGGGCAGATATGGTTGTCGCGGCTTTGCTACATGATATAGGGCACCTGTTTGCCGGGGTGAACCCTGGTTATGGGGACTTCTGTCATGACCAGGCTGGCGCTGAATATCTTAGCCAATACTTCCCTCCTGGTGTGACTGAGCCTGTGCGCCTGCATGTCAGCGCAAAACGCTATCTCTGTACCACTGAAGCGGGTTATATCGATAGTCTTTCAGAGGCCTCTCGCTACTCTCTGGAGCATCAGGGCGGCTTTATGACGGAAGATGAGATCACCGCTTTTCTTGCAGAACCTTTTTATGAGCAGGCGATACGTTTGCGACGCTGGGATGATGAAGCCAAGGATGAGCAACTGGCATCGACACCATTCAGCAGCTTTAGCCAGAAAATAGTGGAGGTCTGCAACGCCTGAGGGGTGCCTGAAACGCCCTGTCGATACAAAAAAAAACCGCCATAAGGCGGTTTTTTTCGTAATTCTTATTGCTCCAGCTGAAACACCTTAATCATCAGGCTCAATGGGGGGGGGTGCTCAACTTTCGGGTGGTATCAGCCGAAGTAATACCCCTATATATACAATATTGGTGCCTGTTTTTTATAAAATGAAGGATATCAATGGGTTGCTTTTATTTTGTGTGTTTTTCTATCGCGATTAAATCTTTATCTGAAAAAAAGTGTTGCTGTTTCGATACGCAAAATAGGGCTTGTGATTGTTTTTCATATAAATCAAATAGTTATTGTGTATGTTATTTGAGTCATTACTGTTAAATATTTGATTTTAAATATGTTTTATTGTCCGTTTTTTGATTATACAGATGGCAGATTTGCAGTTTATAACTGAGGCTGAAAAATATACAGGACTTTTTTAAGAAAATAGCGAGGGTTGTTTGGACTGAAGTCTGTCTGGTCTTAAAACAGACCCGGGCGACAGATCAGTCTTTAAAATTCAACTAAAGATAAAGTGTAAAGCAGGGGGGATTGATTGACGCGTATACAGCAAGGATGCGGGCAGGGGGCACTGTTTAGGTAAAAAAAAACAGGCCAGAGGCCTGTCAAAATAAGAGCGATATAAAAAGACCGGCCTGTCTTGTGCCAGTCATATGCTCTTTAGAGAGAATCGTTTCAGATTGCAGCTGTATCACCATCCAACGCCTTCATCGACATTTTGTAGTCTGTATGGCTGGACAGTGGCCCGAAAGCTGGGGTCTTTGATGTAACACGGTGTTTAACGAAAGCGAAGGCTCTCAGAATAAGCTCTGCCTGTACCTGAGAGCGCATGCTTACTGCCTGCTGGTAGATACTGTTGTGGGTTTCAGGAATTGCCATTTTACTCACCATACGTTGAATTCAGTTCAGAGAATATATTCAGTTGATCAGCGTTGATCTGTCAGAACGAAATTCAGAAAACAGAAAGGGATCACCCTTCGGAATATGCGCGCATTTTAGACTTTCGTCTGAGGTGTGTTAACTGATCAATTTTCAGATAAATGATGAGTTAAATTCATCAGTTGGATGGTCGTTTACTTTGGCATGAGGAAGACAATCAAATTTGAGTCATCCCTGTGTATTTACCTGACCTTTAGGCCTGAGTATAGTTGATTAAATTTATTGAATCGGCTTAGGCCAGAGGATTTAGCATGAAGATACTGGCGTTATCAGGAAGTACCCGGGCGGAATCCTTCAACCGCAGATTGCTTGACATTGCTGTGGCTGGTGCCCGGCAGGCTGGCGCTGAGGTAACGGTTGTGGATCTTAGTGAATATCCGATGCCTCTCTACAATCAGGATCTTGAATATAAAGAAGGTATTCCCGAGGCAGCTGTTCAATTGAAACGGCTGATGGTAGAGCATCAGGGATTGCTGATTGCATCGCCAGAGTACAATGGGTTTCCAACGCCATTGCTGAAAAACACCTTTGACTGGCTCTCGCGCAAACAGGCTGAACATGAGCCCCCCATGTTTGCTTTCCAGCATAAAATAGCGGCCTTGCTATCGGCGTCTCCCGGTGCGGGGGGAGGCACCCGGGGGCTGACTATTCTGCGCATCTATCTTCAGAATCTGGGGATAATGACGCTTCCTGGGCAGGTTTCGTTAGGGCTGGCAGGGCAGGCGTTCAGAGAGGATGGCCGTTTGCACAATGACCAGTTGCAACAATCTACCGAGTCCTTAGCGGCAGATCTGTTTGAGATGCTGCAGAAACAGGCAGACCGGTTTGACTGAAGCGCGTGATTTTATCGCTTTCTCGCCATCAGCGGCGCGAAATTGCCAACCTATTTTGCAGCAATTAACTTCGCTCCTGAGCGGTGATGAGTCTGTTTTGGAGATTGGTAGTGGTAATGGCCAGCATGCTGTTTATTTCACCGAGCAGCTTACTGGCCTCCGTTGGTTGCCCTCAGAGGTCGCGCCGCAGTTGCCGCTATTACAGACGAACCTTGATGCCCACGGTTGTGCCAATATCGACGAGCCGGTGGTGCTGGATCTACGCCATCAGAACTGGGATAACGGCTTGCCTGAGGTTGATCTGATATTCAGTGCTAACACTCTGCATATTATTAGCTGGACTGAAGTTGTTTCACTGTTTGCACGTGCAGAAGCGGTTCTGAAACCTGCCGGCCGGGTTATTCTCTATGGTCCGTTTCGTTACAATAATGCCTTTACCAGCGAGAGTAACGCTGAGTTTGATCACTGGCTGAAAGCGCGTAATCCTGATAGCGGGGTCCGGGATTTCGAACAGGTTAATTCACTGGCGCACGCTGCGAACTTAATGCTGGAGTGTGATATCGGTATGCCAGCTAATAATCAGCTGTTGGTATGGCGGCGGGGTGGATAAGGCTGTAACCCGGAGGTTACAGCCGGGCAGTCAAAGCATTACAGGATAGTAACGTTCTCAGCCTGAGGACCTTTCTGGCCCTGAGTTACTTCGAAAGAAACTTGCTGTCCTTCGTTCAGAGTCTTAAAACCATCGGAGTTGATAGCGCGGAAGTGAACGAATACGTCAGGACCGTTATCCTGTTCGATAAAACCATAGCCTTTATCGGCATTGAACCATTTAACGGTACCAGTAGATGTAGACATAATTGTATTCCCTACAATAGTTTTTTTTTAAATAATTGCGTTCTGAATCGAATCAGATACACGGGTTAAGCTAAGAATGCAGGAACTACATTTATGACTAAGGGACACACAGGTTGATCTGATGGACTCTTTGATGCATAAAAATCGGGCCTTACTTTCAAGCTGATTTTATTCTAAGACATTTGCCAAAATAGTAAAAGCGTTATTTTCAAATCGTTTTATGTGTTTAACTTGTTGTTATTTATAGTCTTATTGGCTTTTTGATCGGGCCTGTAATTCTTGCAATATGGCTCCTGGCTAGTTTATCGGGTTTTTTTTACATCAAAGTTAATGCCGATAATTACCGTTTATTGTCGTGATGACAGACTGGGCTGCTCCGGTCACCCGAGTAGATTCACGGGTCTTTGGTACTGTTCCGAAAGGAAGACAGGTTATACGGTTATCTGTCAGGCATGAGCGGTGTTGATTTTACGGGGGCAGGATGGCGGGCCTGCCCCCGTTCCTGCACGGCCAGGCAATGCAGAAGGGGCCCTGGCGCTTTCCCCTCTTCAGCGTTGTCTTAGGGGGGAGTACTAAAATAGGGTTGGCATCACTACCACATAAGATCATCGGGGATCTGGAAGTCAGCATAGGGATCATCCGGATCGATCTCTGCCACTTCCTGACGGCTGATAATCAGCTCGGGTCGGCGCTCGCTTATCTTTTCAGCAACACCGGCCGGAATCACCGTATAACCATTTTTACCTGAGGCAATGGCCAGATTGCCTTTAGCCAGCTGTTCTTGCAGTGTCTTGGTGACATAGAGCTTCTTGATGGTGGTGCCATCGACGAAGTTGTACTCAATATCGCCATCTTCGGGTATATGCACACGGTTCTGTTGCATCATCTGCAGGCAGGATGCGTCAATTGAGCGCCGGGTGAGTTCATCCTCCCGCTGGCGATTTAACTCTCTATCACGTTTCAGCTTTTCACTTTTAGCCGCCGCAATCGCTTGCTCCCGCTCCAGCTGTTCCTGATCCTTAAATACTTCACCTTTTTTAACGGCTTTTGCCTGCTTACTCTTTTTGCGCTTCTCGGCTTTGGCTTTATTAGCCTGTTGTTTATTTGCCAGTCCTGCTTTAAGAAGCTGATCCTGTAGAGATCCTGCCATGATGTTTACCCTGTCTCTGTCGCATTCAGGATGTGAACTATATCGGACATCGGGATTTAGCTCCAGATCAACTGCTGATTAGATTGACGTTATACTAAAGTTGAATGAATTCGTTGGTTATGTTGATCTGGGGCTAATCCATTATAAAAAATACGGGTATTTTCTTGAAAAAATAAAAATTACTCAGTAAAAGGAGTTTAGCGCTTCGGCAATAGAGTCGGAATCACGGTGTCGTGTTGTTCTGACAGTCTCCGCTGTCAGTCCTGGGTGCATTGAAGATATTCTGGCTCTGTTTGGAACCGAAGGCTGAAATCAATTGCGCTGTGTCACCAGCGCCGCTGAGAATTACATAATAAAAGATACGGGGATACTATGTCTGATCAACTTCTATCCGGCATCGTTAAATGGTTTAACGATGAGAAGGGTTATGGCTTTATAGAACGGGAGAGTGGTGCTGATGTGTTTGTGCACTATCGCGCAATCAATGGCACTGGCAGGCGCTCGCTGGTGGAAGGTCAGCAGGTAACCTTTGAAGTTACCCAGGGCCAGAAAGGTTTGCAGGCGGATAACGTGACGGTTACAGCCTGATCTGCCTTACCACCGGTGCTCCTTCATCGGTGGTTATTTTCTCTTCTGCTTTTTTTCTTCTTTAATCTCACTGCGCACTGTTGTTGAATAGTGGTTCTACAATAGAAACCTGTGCGAATGACCGACATGAAAATTGCTGTGTATTGTGGCGCCTCGTCTGGACCTGCAGAGGGGCCTTATCAAAGTGAAGCGCGAAAACTGGGCAGTCTGATGGCCCGGCAAAATATTGAGTTGGTGTATGGTGGTTCAAGTATCGGGCTGATGGGCAGTGTTGCCGATGGTGTGCTTGAAGCGGGAGGCCATGTCTGTGGGGTGATACCTCAGGTGCTGGTGGATCGGGAGCAGGTTCATGTCGGTCTGAGTGAGCTTCATGTGGTCGAAGATATGCATCAGCGCAAGGCGGTGATGATGGAGTTGGCGGATGCATTCATTGCCCTTCCGGGAGGCACCGGCACACTGGAGGAGTTGTTTGAGGTCTGGGCCTGGCGACAGATTGGTATTCACCATAAACCGTTTGGTTTACTGAATATCCATAACTATTTCGATCATCTTCTGGCCTTTATTGCCCACGCCGCAGATGAGGAGTTTATTCGGGATGAGTACCGGGATTTCCTGCTGGTGGATAATCATCCTGAAGGGTTGCTGTCCCGACTGTCCGAAAAGCTCGCACAGACCTGAGTGGAGTAAAGGAGTGGATCGCTGACGTCATCCGCTCATGCAGATCAAATTACATTATTTAATGACGGCAGACTGTCTGGCCTGCCTGAGTCACTTTGGAGTCAGTATGTCAAAAATGCCGGAAGGACGCCCTTCACTCAGGACCATTGCGATGCCGGGAGATGCTAACCCGGACGGAGATATTTTCGGTGGCTGGATTATGGCGCAGATGGACCTTGCCAGCGGTAGCTTTGCCTCTCAGGAGGTGCGTCGACGGGTCGTAACCGTTGCTGTTGATGCGATGACCTTCCATAAGCCGGTTTATATTGGTGATGATGTCAGCTGTTTCTGCAAAATTGTGCGTTACGGCAATACTTCGCTGGTGGTTCATGTGGAAACCTGGGTTCAGCGTCATCACAGTGAATCAATTGAGAAAGTAACCGAGGCCAATTTTACCTTTGTTGCGATTGGCAGCGATGGCCGACCACAGCCAGTCAGGGCGCAGAGTATATAAAAAAGCGCGCGAAGCTGAGTCTTCTTTGCGCGCTTGAGTCGAGAGGCTGGTAATGCTTACTGGCGAATGCCCTCAACATTCAGGTTGAGGTAGACGCTTTCTGAAGCGGGGCCCAGGTTGAAGTTGATACCATACTCTTTCAGTTTTAATTCTGTCGTGCCACGGAAACCGGCGCGATATCCACCCCATGGGTCTTTACCTTCACCGATCTTTGTGACGGAGATATCGATCGGTTTGGTGACACCACGCAGGGTCAGATTGCCGCTGAGTACTGCGCTTCCATCGTCAGCAGGCGTGAAGGCGGTGCTGACAAATTTCGCTTCAGGGAATTTATCGACCGCCAGGAAGTCCTCGCTACGCAGATGCTTGTCACGCTCTGCGTGGTTGGAGTCGACGCTGGCCGGTTTGATATTGACAGTAACACTGGAGGCCGCAGGGTTTGCTTCATCGTAACTGAATGAACCGTTGAACTCGTTGAAACGGCCAACAACCCAGCTGTAGCCAAGGTGTTTAATGCTGAAGTTGATAGAAGCGTGGGCGCCTTTGTCATCGATCACATAATCGGCTGCCTGAGCCGATGTGATGGTTCCGGCCAGAATTGCACCAGCAATAACGGTCTTCAAGTTCATTGGTTTGTCTCCTGACGCATGTTTATCATGCGGGTTAAGGTTTTATCTTTATCAATAAAGTGGTGTTTCAGTGCAGCCAGGGCATGTATTGCCGCCAGGCTGATAAGCATTGTTGCCGTTAAATAGTGGATCTCACCGGCTATATCCTCCTGGTTTTCAGTTACCGCAGGCAGTGCTGGTATCTCAAACCAGTTGAACACCTCTATTCCCCGACCGTCAGCCGTGGATATCATATAGCCGGATATCAGTGTAGTGGCCGTTAGCAGATATAGCAGCAGGTGTGCCGCCTTGGTTGCTAATAGCAGTGGTTTAGGCTGTGGCAGTGGTGCCGGTGTCGTATTCATGGTGCGCCACAGAACTCTGACCAGCATCAGCCCCATCAGAATCATGCCGATGCTTTTATGCCAGTAAGGCACGGTATGGTAGTCTGCATCGTAATAGGTCAGGGTGCCAATATAGAGCCCCAGCGGATACATACCGATAATCATCAGCGCAGTGAACCAGTGCAGCAGAATTGAACCCAGGCCAAAGGATTTAGGGTTGTCTGTAACAGGTATTGCCATCGTTGTCATCCATGGTGACAGACGGCATCGGCCGCCTGTCATCTTATCTGGTTATTACTGTCTGGTGGTTACTGTTTCCAGCGTTTGGCGGCAGCAGCAACCCGGGCCCCCAGTGCCTGAGCGGTATCCCGGTCGCATTGCGGCGGCGCAACATCCGAACCTTCATCAGCGTTACTCTGCGCCATCGCTCCCAGATAGCTGCCAATGCGGTTAAGGCTTTGTGGGTTACCCTGGCTGCTGTTGTTGCCGTTGGCGACGGCCAGGTTAATCCAGTTCATGCCATGCTGTGCAGCAAAGATCGACAGCTGAATCAGTGTGTTCAGTTTATCGCCGCTGAGGCTGGCTGAATTGGTAAAGCCTGCCGCCAGTTTATCTTTCCAGCCCTGTTCAGCCCAGATCTTTGAGCTGGCGTCCATAAAGGTTTTAAACGGACCGCTGACTGAACCCATATAGGTTGGCGAACCAAAAATAATCGCATCGGCGTCAGCCAGGCCTTCCCAGTTGACTGCATCCAGATCTGCCACAGACACTGTGATCGCGACCGCGCCTGCATTTTCTACCCCAGCGGCAACCGCCTGGGCAAGTACTTCAGTGTGCCCGTAACCACTGTGATATGCGATTGCTACTTTTACCTGATCCGACATGAAGAGTACCTCGTTAAGTTGTGTTGCCGGGCTGTTTTCCCGTAGTCATGGTTACTCTAATGGTTCATAATAAATTCATCTAATGCATTGTTGTGATGATTGTTATGCGTGAAGTGAATCTTAGGTCCGTTGATCTCAATCTGCTGGTGGTATTGCAACAACTGTTGGAAACCCGCCATGTTACCCGTGCATCTGAACGGCTGAATATGAGTCAGCCTGCGGTCAGCCGCGCTTTACAAAGGCTGCGGGACACCTTTGATGATCCGCTGCTGGTGAGAACCGCTCAGGGGTATGATCTGAGTGCCCGGGGGGCTGATATTCTTCCCCGGCTGCAGAAGCTTATCAGCGGCATGGAGCAGTTGATCGCGGAACCGCAATTTAATCCTGCAGAAGCGGAGGATGTGGTCAGGGTCTATGGTCTTGATCTGGAAGTGGCGTGCTTTGTCTCACCGCTGATGAAAGTGCTGCGCTCGCAGGCGCCAAAAATGCGTCTGGAGGTGCGCACCGAGCCACGCAACCATTTTGAATTGCTGGAAAAGGGAGAGGTGCAGTTCTCGCTGACGGGAATGGAGCCGCAGGCAGGGGAGGGGCAGTACCGCCGGCTGCTGATCGCACAGTCTGGTGTGGTCTGTATGATGGCGGCGGATCATCCGCTGGCATCCGAAGAGCTGACATTGGATAACTATCTTTCTGCCAGTCATGGTCTGGTGTCTATGACCGGTCAGGGACCGGGACATGTGGATGAACGGCTGGCACAGCTGGGTCGTAAACGGCATCTGGCGCTGCGTCTGTCCAATTTTATGACCGCAGCAGATTTTTGTGAAACCTCAGACCTGCTGTTTTATCTGCCCCAGATTGTTGCTCAGCGTATCGCGTTGGGACGCAATATTATTCTCAAGCCGGTCCCGGATGAGTTGAGGTCTGCTCCGATCAATTTCTATCTGTACTGGCATGAGCGGCACCACCGGGACCCGATGTGCCGCTGGATCAGGCAGCGAATTTTGCAAGTGATCTGAGATGCAGTGCGTGGCGCTAAAGTAGTAGATTAATCAGGCGCAAAGTACTATGGCTGAGTAAAGAAACTAAATGGATTATTAACAGTTGATCCGTGGAGTTTCTATATGCCATCGTTTGCCTTTATCAGAGTCGTGCTGGTTTTATGTATGCTGCTGCAGAGCGGTACTGCACTGGCGCAGGTGTCTGAAACAGAGATCCGTTCAATTTTCCCCAAACTGACCCGCATTGGTGAACCCCTCGAAAACCCTTCGGTGGTGCCTGTGTATCAGCTCGACCAGCTATTAGGCTATGTCTTCGAAACCAACGATCTGACTAATTTGCCCGGCTTTTCAGGCGAACGGATCAATCTGCTGATCGGTCTGGATGCCTCTGGAACCCTGGTTAAACTGAAGGTTCTGAATCATCATGAGCCGATCTTTCTCCACGGATTGGGGGAACAGCCGATGGTTGAGTTTATCCATCAATACGAGGGGATTACGGTTGATAAACGGATAATTGTCGATAGTCGCCATAGCGGGCAGGATCCCGATGGCTCCGGAACGGTCTATATCGACGGCATAACCAAGGCGACTGTTTCTGTGCTGGTGATGAATGATACGGTACTGTCTGCTGCACTTCAGGTGGCCCGGGCCTATCTTGAAGGGTTTGAGCGTCCGCCGACAGTAACCGTGCGTGAGGATGTTTTTCAGCCCTACAGTTGGCAGCAAATGGAAAGCAACGGTCTGCTGCGTTATTGGCCGGTCTCTCAGGCGCAGCTTCAACAAGGTTTTCCACTGGCGCTGGAGGATTACCAGGACCCTGAATTGCAGCAGGCTTTAGCTGAGTCTGATCTGCCCGGGCGTTATTATTATGCCTACCTTAATACGCCGGTGACCGGAAAGAATATTCTGGGCGAACAGGAATATCAGCGGTTGATGACGGTATTGCGTCCCGGTGAGCATGCCATACTGGTGGCATCGGTAGGCGCATACGGTTTTCTCGAACCGGAATTTCGCCGGGGGACAGTACCCAGTCGGCTGGGTATGTCTCAGAACGGGCTGCCGGTCGATATCCGTGACCTGGACTTCTTTGATAATACCCGGCCGCAGTTCCCCGCAGACGCCCCCGCCTTTGAAGAACTGCGGGTGTTTAGGATTAAGGCCCAGTCTGGCTTTGATCCATCGCAGCCTATGACCCTGAATCTGGATCTGGACCTGCCCCGCAATCATCTTATCCGTGATCAGGCGCAGTTTGAGGACAGTTATCAGTTGCCCGCGGAGCTGTTTAAAATTGAAGTGACAGAAGAGGTTAAACCTATGCCGCTATGGCAGCGGCTATGGCTGGATCGTTGGTTGCAGATTGCCGGGCTCGTCATGACCTTGCTGGTGGTGACTGCAGCGTTTATCTGGCAGCACCGGTTATCTGCTCACAGTCGCCGCTTTCATCAGGTGCGTTGGGGCGTCATGCTGGTCACTCTGTTCTTTATCGGTATCTATGCTCAGGGCCAGTTGTCGGTGGTGAATATCTATACGTTGCTGCTGCAAATCGCGAAGGGGTTCGACATCGAGGTATTCCTCTTAGACCCGGTGCTTTTTGTTCTCTGGACCTATGTGTTTATTACCCTGTTCCTCTGGGGACGGGGAGTCTTTTGTGGCTGGCTCTGTCCCTTTGGCGTGTTGCAGGAGATAGCGGCGAAAGTGGGTAGTCTGTTGAAACTGAAACAGGTGAAAATTCCGCCGAAAGTGCATCAAACCCTGCAGAAACTGAAATATCTGTTGCTGCTGGTCCTGGTGGGCAGTGCCTTCTGGTCAGTTACTCTGGCGGAACGTCTGGCTGAGCTGGAACCTTTCAAGACTGCTATAACTCTGGTCTTTGTCCGTAGCTGGCCGTTTGTTGTCTACGCCCTGTTGTTATTAGTTGTGGGGATGTTTATCCATAAGTTCTTCTGTCGCTATCTCTGTCCGTTGGGGGCGGGGTTGGCAGTGCTGGGCAAGTTCAGTCTGTTTCGCTGGCTGCACCGCCGGGCTGAGTGTGGCAAGCCATGTCAGTTATGCAAGGTCCGCTGTGGTATTGATTCAATCAACCGGGATGGTTCGGTCGATTACAATGAGTGTATTCAGTGTATGGAGTGTATCGTCATTCTGAATAACGATGATCAGTGTGCTATCGAGTTATCTCAGAATAAGCAGCGGCAACGCAAGGCGGCGAACCAGGGAGATATTCCCGCCCGGCAACTGTCATGAGCGATCGAATAGATCTCTGAGTGCTGGAAGGGTTTATCCCAGACCCAGCTTGATACCGAGAAGCACCAGCCCACCGCCGATCACCCGTTCGATACGGGAGCGCACTTTTTTTAGCCAGACTTGAATGGCTGGGCGGGTCAGCATCAGTATAATCATGCTAAGCCAGCTAAGCTCGACAAGTACAGGGGTAACACAATAGAGAACCTGCATCCCTATGCTATTCACCTCGGCCATAATGTGGCTGAAAATTGCCACAAACATAATCAGAATTTTGGGATTAAACAGGCTTACCATCATCCCGGCAATGAAGGGGTTGCCACTGCTTTTTTCCGGGTCATCATTTTCCCCGCTGGAGCGGGTTGCCAGATAGACAACTCCCAGATAGATCAGATAGGCACTGCCAAGCCAGCGAATTGCTTCATAAAGTATTGGCGTACGTTCAATCAGCGCCGCCAGGCCGATAACGGATAGCACGACATGGATCGCCAGAGCCGTGGCGAGCCCCAGAGCAGTAATAAACCCGGTGCGCCGTGATCCCTGCAGGGTGTTGCGTAGAATAATGGCGGTGTTAGCGCCAGGAAGCATCGCCCCAAGCAGCATTACACCAGCAAAAATAAGCCATTCAGTCATTACATTCCTCCCCGGTTAATGCCGCGAATTCTAGTGGCTGAGGAGGGAGGTAGCGAATACTGTATTCAGATAGCAGTTATCAGTTTTAGTTATGACCTTGTAGAGCACTTGTGATCATTCGCTTAAACTATGCAGCATCCGTTCGCGCAGGTAACGATGGGCCGGATCGCCCTGTAGGCGCTGATGCCAGATCAGGTAGTACTGGCTGGCGGGCAGGGTCAGCTGTTGCGGCAATGGTTTGATCTTAAGTCCATACTCCGGCCCCAGGTGTTCTGCGATACGGGTTGGCAGGGTGAGTATATAGTTTGCTTTGCTGGTGATCGCCATGGCCGAGTGGATAAAGGGGACAGTCAGCTTCATGTTGCGTTGCTGATTCAGCGTTTGCAGCGCTTCGTCCACGGCTCTGATCTTATCGCCCCCTGCACTGATGCCGATATGATCTGCATGAGTATAGTCAGACAGGGTGAGGGGCTGATCGGCCAAAGGGTGGTGGCGGTTTATCAGGCAACTGTAGCCACCGCTTCCCAGCTGTTTTCCATAGATATCATCGGGGACAGAGTCCAGGATACAGGCAGCCAGATCCATTCGTCCCTGACGCAGGCTTTCCATCATGCCCGGATGCCACAGGTGGAAGTGCAGGCTGATGCCCGGAGCATCCTGTTGTAGCGCTGCTATCAGTGGCGGCATCAGATCGTGGGTAATGAAATCAGTGGTTGCGATATTAAACTCGCCAATATAACCGGCGGGTTCAAACTGACCCGGAATCAGAAGGCTTTCAAGATGATTCAGTGCTTCAGGCAGTTGTAGCCATAGCTGTTCGCCCCGGGGGGTGAGGTGCATGCTGTTCCCCACCCGAACCATCAACTGATCGTTAAATATTTCCCGCAGCTGATGAAGATTACGGCTCATCGCTGGCTGGCTGATATGCTGGGCCGTCGCTGCCGCTGTGACACTTTTGCTATGCAAAAGATAGTACAGAGAGATCAGTAGATTGAGGTTGATACGGGCCAGTTCCATCGGGCAAGCATATCAGTAATACTGATAACGTCAATCCTTCCCCCCGGGGTTGCAGGCGATAGCAAAAAAAGCGATCCTGTGCGGACTATCAATTGAACTATAGGATTTTATATATGGCACGCGCGACAGCCCGACATATTCTGGTAAGCAGTGAGACTCAGTGCGCTGATCTTAAATCACAAATTGAGGCGGGTGCTGATTTTGCTGACCTGGCTAAAAAACACTCTAGCTGTCCATCCGGTGGTCAGGGTGGCGATCTGGGCAGTTTCGGACCGGGCCAGATGGTTGCAGAATTTGATAAAGTGGTTTTCTCTGCCCCTGTGGGTGAGGTACAGGGGCCAGTACGCACCCAGTTTGGTTATCATCTTCTGGAAGTGACCAGCCGCGAAGACTAAGCGTTTTTGCTGTTTTAATAACTTTGCTTAAGAGCTTTGCTTAAGGGCTTTCTTTTTTAAGGCTCCTTCTTATGAGGCTGCTGCCGCAGTGATGCGCAGTAGTCTTTCTCCTCCGATCTGGAGGTAAACCAGATATAATCAGCTATTCCAGCGTTATTATTGACCGCCTCCTGAACTGTTTTGATGCTGTCATCGACCTCGGTCAGCAGGATGGTGATAACCGGGTCTGATGTGAGTTCTTTCAGATGTTGCGGTACCCCGGTGTCTTTCCTGGCGTGGAACGCGCCAGTGATCAGAATCGCCTGCATCTGTTTGCCCAGTTGGTCGCTTAATGCGTAAGCCATACTGGCATCCCGACTCATCTGAATATCTGTCATCGGCCCCATCTGCTCAAATGGCATCGTGCGGCAGTGACTTTCATACACCTGCTGCTGAATTGTCGAGCGTATCGTTTGCGAAATACCCCTGACGGTTGTCAGACGGGGCTGATCCGGCACGCCGCTTTGGTAGATCTGCATCAAAAATGGCTTGCTCAGATTACCTGCTCTGAGCTGGTTGTTATTACTGAGTGCAGCACCGATCAGTGGGCCATAATCCTGCCAGGGCCAGCTATTATCATTCCAGTGAAGTTGCTCTTGGATCTGTGTTTCGCTGCTTGCGCTGTTGAGTCCGTTGATCGCTTCGCCCTGCTGTTCGTCCAGCATCTCCAGCACCAGCCGGGTCTGGGGGCCCTGTTGAAGCGCCTTCAGTAGCTGAAGTTCTCGCTGATGGTGCTCAGGATTGTCATGCTTTTCACCGATCAGGACAAAACGGCTGTGACGAATTTTTGCGAGCAGGGCTTCACGACTGACCGCTCCCCCAGTCGTCATAGCGATAATTTTCCCGTTCAGAGGGTGGGCATCGTTCGTCCCCTCTGATGATTGTGCAGCACCGGTTGGAGGCTGATTCTGTGGCACTCTGGATATTAGCTGGCAACCGCTGCTCAATAGCATCATGCTGATCAGAATCAAGATAAGTGACCGGTGTAGAATCCGTTCTTTTAGCTGCATTTGAATCTGCCCCTTTTCAGTTGTTGAGTGCTGGGGTAACGTTATAGAAAATCGAGTGAGAAGGAGAAACATAGCATGAAACCGGGAATTAAAGTTAGCATCCGTAAAAAAGGTGAACGGGATGGTGGCGTCGACCCGCAGATGCAACAACGCATTGATGAGGCGGTGCATTTTGTACAGGGGCTGCGAAAGAAGGGAGATAATGTGAAACAGATGATGGAGAAGCTTAATGAGCATGATCATAAGCATCCCGATGGCAGCGACTGGAGTTACGATTCACTGCATGATTTTATAGCGGAACATCATATCTGAGGTTGTTTTAGCCTTGTTATTGCAGCTCTCCGATGGCAGCAAAATCTGCCGCGTGAAGCCTGATCCATTCAACGGCTGCCTGTTCGCTTGAGAGCTGGCGGCCCCTCCTGTGTTGCTTTAAACGGTAGCTTTCAATCTGACAAACCTGCTCAATCATCCTGACACTAAAAGCCTGATCCGGATCATCAAAACCGATCCCCAGGAGAAAGCCCGGTTGTTCCTGCTGGCACCAGATAACATGGCCGGTGGCTGACAGGCTGGGGTGTGAAAGGGTGGTACTGATTTCGATTGTAGAGCCCGGTGAAATATACGCTTCGGAAAGACAGCTCAGCCCCGCCGGACTGAACTCTCTGTTTAGCGGGTAACAAAAATTAAGAGGCTGAGATTCCTGTGCCGTACTCAGCAGGATAGGAATTTCTGCCGGATGACGAAGGTAGTGTTTAGGCATAGTGCACCTCAAAGCTGATCATTAAAACCTGCTGGCGCTGCTGTCATCCCCGACTCAAATAATGGCTTCCCTGACTCTTACAATGCTATCGGCCTTTTCCTGGCAGGGTTTAGTTGCTTATTCATCATCATTTTTATCTGTTGCGGCTGTATTTCAGCTTAATAACGCTGTCCGTTTTATAAGGCGAGGTGCGAATGCTATTGAGTATGTTGCGTGTCAATTATGACAAATCATTTGACATGGATGGCGCTGCAGGAGGTGGGGCGGTAGGCGTTTTGGTTGTATTTATCTTCTAACTAATTGAAATATATTGAGTATGTTGAGTTGGCCCTGTTTCTGCTTCAAGAGAGGTATCGTAAAAACATATCTGGAGATTGACTCATGGTACATGAAGAGCAAGGTGTTGAGGTTATCGGTATCGTTTCAACTGTTCTGATGGTGGTAGTCGGTTTAGTGATCGGTATATCGCCCATGCTGGTACACGTAGGGATGTTGATATCCTGATCCTATTAAGCCTTTTTTTTAGAAGGGCGGATCAGTAAATCTCCTTCCTGCGATTCACCCAACCATTCAGGGGATGCATAGTCCCCTTTTTTATAGTAAGTTATGTAACTAGTTACGTAATTAGTATTGTATATTTGTCTTGTATTGGGGTTGGGTTCTATGGATTACATGAGAAGTTTTGGCAGTCTGTCACTGGGCAGCCGGTTGAAGCGGCTGTCGGACCGGCTGGTGCAGGATGTGATTCGTCTGTATCAGAGCCAGGGTATAGAGCTTAACCCGACTTTTTTTCCACTGTTCAATATGCTGCATCAACAGGGCGCTATGACCGTCACTGAGGCGGCAGAGAAGCTGGGGGTAACCCATCCGGCTATCAGTAAGATCGCCCGCAAAATGCAGCAGGAGGAGTGGCTGAGTAAAACCGCTGATCCTGATGATGAGCGGCGTCAGTTGCTGGCTTTGTCGCCAAAAAGTGAGCAACTGCTGGAGCAGATCACCCCGGTCTGGTCGGCGATTCAGGGTCAGCTTGATACCCTGATCAGTTGCCAGCAGTACCCCCTGCTGGATTCGCTTGCAGAGTTTGAAAACCTGTTGCAACAGCGAGGTTTCTATACCCCGGTCGTGGAACAGCTGGCACGTCGTAATGAGGGGCAGGATATCGTTATTCAGGGGTGGGATGCTGAGCTGCGGGATGATTTCCGTCGTCTCAATCTGGCCTGGCTTAACCGTTATTTTGATGGACATCTTTTGGAAAGAGACCGCGAGGCGCTGAATAATCCTGAAGGCTACTATCTTGCCCAGGGAGGCTATATCTGGTTTGCCCGACACCAGGCAGATAACCAGGTGGTTGGCTGTGTGGCTCTGGCAAGGCATGACAATGAGCGTTATGAAATCTCGAAAATGGGAGTCGATGACAGCTGGCAAACGATCGGTGTCGGTCGCAGGTTGCTGATGACTGCGTTGGATAAAGCCCGGGAGCTGGGCGCTTCAGAGGTGTTTCTTGAAAGTTCGAGCAAACTGGAGCGGGCTTTACAGCTATATCGGAATCTGGGATTCCGGGATATTCTCCATCCTGAAGGCCAGTCTTATTATGACAGGGCCGATATCTATATGACACTGACTTTACGGGCATGAGTTTACGGCTATGAATTGTAACGTTATGGATCAGGATAATACCTCTTTAAAGCGTCGGGAGATGCTCGACGGCGCCAAAGCCACCGTGCCGTTGATAATCGGTGCTATCCCGTTTGGTATTATCTTCGGTACCCTTGCCGGGCCCAGTGGCTTATCCGCGCTGGGGGCACTGGCGATGTCGGTGTTTGTGTTTGCAGGTTCTGCTCAGTTTATCGCCCTTGGACTGCTGGCGGCGGGGGCCGCAATCCCTGTGATTATTGCCACCACCTTTGTCGTCAATCTACGGCATATTCTCTATGCAGCCAATCTGGTACCCAAAATTGCTCATCTGCCCCATCGCTGGCGGGTGATGATGGCGTTCGGACTGACCGATGAGACTTTTGCTGCGGTCAGCAACCGTTTTCTGCTGCAGGACAATACCGAGCATGCACACTGGTTTTACCTGGGGTCATGGCTGGCGATGTATGGCAACTGGGTTTTCTGCACGGGCTTGGGTATCGCGTTGGGGGAGTTGTTCCCCGATATGACCGACTGGGGGCTGGATTTTGCGATGTCGGTCACCTTTATCGGTATGGTGGTTCCCTACCTGAAGAGTAAACCGATGTGGGGGGCGGTAGTCGTATCCGGTGTCATCGCCATGGCAACCATTGGCATGCCCCATAAGCTGGGGTTAATGGTGGCGGCACTGTGCGGTATCTCAACCGGATTATCCCTGCACCTGCTACTTAAACGCCAGTCAGCACCGGAGAGTGAGCATGAATGAAGCATTGTTGATTCTGGGGATGTTTCTGGTGACCTTCAGCGTTCGCTATGTGCTGTTTGGTGTTGCGGGTAAGGTGCGTTTCCCTCCCTGGCTGACAACCGGATTGAGTTTCGTACCGCCGGCGGTACTGACGGCCATTATTGTTCCGGCGGTTCTGTTGCCCCGGGGGGAGTTATGGTTACGGGCAGATAACCCCTGGTTGCTGGCGGGGGGATTCGCTGCACTGGTGTCGTTCTGGCGACGGGATCTGCTGACGACTATTGTTGCCGGCATGTTGTGCTTTATGTTGCTCAGGTTTGGTTTCGGTTTATAACGTTTGATATATTTAGAAGCACTTTTTGTAAGTAGGCTAACCGCATGCCTGATAAATTGACAAGCTGCTTTCCATATATATAACAGGGTTTAACTGTAACCCTCCCCGTTACAGCTGTTGATGGGTTATATTCTGTCTGTTGGCATATAACTTGTAGACTGTTAGCCAGGTCAGAACAGGTGTGAGCAGGGGCGGACTATTATTATTGCAGCAATCAGTATCCGGATCAGAGGGCAGGTGCAGGGGGTTGGTTTCCGACCTTTTGTGTATAACCTTGCCTGCCGTCTTGGCCTGAAGGGTACCGTTGCCAACTCTGCTTCAGGGGTGGAGATCTTTGCAGAGGGACCGGCCTCTGATCTGCTGTTGTTCCAGCAGCTGCTTGAGCAGGAACAACCTCCAATGTCGCTGATTGAAGCAGTTCAGGCGGAACCTGCGGCGCCGCAACACCTCTCCGGTTTTCGCATTGTTGCAAGCCGCCAGGGCGATCTGCAGGTGGCGGCAACCCCTGATGCTGCCGTCTGCCCGGATTGCTTAGATGAACTGTTTGATGCGGGTGACCGGCGCTATCTTTATCCCTTTATTAACTGCACTAACTGTGGCCCGCGCTACAGTATTATCCGGGCGCTGCCCTACGATCGTCATCAGACGACCATGTCTGAGTTTGCGCTCTGTCCTGCCTGTCAGCGTGAATATTCTAATCCTGCCGACCGTCGCTTCCATGCTCAGCCCAATGCCTGTTCGGTCTGTGGCCCCCACCTGAGTTTTGTTGCGGGGACGGGAGAACCTCAACAGGGGGATCCGCTGGCCGCCGCAGTGGCGCTGATTCAGCAGGGGATGATTGTTGCCGTTAAAGGGATTGGCGGATTTCATCTGGTGTGCGATGCACGCAACCCGGCGGCCGTTCAACGACTGCGTCAGCGTAAGAGTCGCCCGGTTAAGCCGTTTGCTGTGATGGGGCTGAATCCGCAGTCGCTGACGTCGATAGTGTCGCTGAATGTCATACGGGAACAACGATTGCAGGCCCAGGATGCGCCGGTTTTACTCTGTCCTTCAGTGGATGAGTTGCCTGAGGGCATTGCTCCTGGTCTGGCCTGGTGTGGTGTAATGCTGCCCCATACCCCGTTGCACTATCTTCTGTTACACCGCTTATGTGGTAGTCCTGCCGGAACCGACTGGCTCCGCCAACCTCAGACTCCGCTGTTGGTGATGACCAGCGGTAACCGTAGCGGCAACCCGCTGGTGACCGATAATCAGCAGGCGGTTACTCAGTTGCAGGGGATCGCCGATGGTTTTCTGCTGCATAACCGGGATATTCATATCCGTTGTGATGACTCCGTGGTGAATGGGTTGTCGGATCTGATGCCGCTGATTCGCCGGGGCAGGGGGCTGGCCCCACAGGTGATTCGCTTACCACAGAGTGGTCCGGCGACCCTGGCGGTTGGTGCGTTTTTTAAGAATACCCTCTGTCTGACGCAGGGGAATCGGGCTTACGTATCCCAGTATATTGGTGATCTGGATAACCCGGACTGTTGTCAGTCGCTGACCCAGATGACCGGGCACCTGACTTCATTGTTGGGCATTCAGCCTGAGCAGGTGGTCTGCGATCTGCATCCCGATTTTTATAGCAGCCGGTTTGCCCGGGAATATGCGCAGCAGAACGATATCCCTCTGTATCGGGTTCAGCATCATCATGCGCATCTCGCCTCGGTCATGGCCGAACAGAATATCAGTGAAGAGGTGCTGGGTCTGGCGCTGGATGGTCTTGGGCTGGGGCCTGATCAGCAGTTATGGGGAGGTGAACTGCTGCAAGTGGATGGACATCGCTATAGCCGCCTGGGTCATCTGCCTCAACTGGCACTGCCCGGTGGTGACCGCGCATCAATCGAGCCCTGGCGTTCCGCTGCGGCTGTTTTGCATCGGTTAGGGCGTGGCGATGAGATTTCGGCCCGCTTCTCTCAACCCGCCGCGATCACTGTTAAACAGATGCTGGATCAGGGCTTTAACTGCCCGCAAACCAGTAGTACAGGTCGATTGTTTGATGCGGTCGCATCCCTGTTAGGTATCTGTCATAGCAACAGTTTTGAGGCGGATGCGGCGATGCAGCTTGAGGCCAGTGCCTGCCGTTATCTGCAACGTTCTGATCATCCGCAGCTGGATTTGCTGATCGACTTCAGTGAGTCCGGCCAGCCAATGCTGAATCGACTGCTACAGTGTATTGCGGATACTGAAGACCCTGAATGGGGTGCCGCGCTGTTTCACTGTCAGCTGATTGAGGGGCTGAGTCGCTGGGTTATCACTCAGAGTCGGAGGGTTAATATCAGCACTGTGGTACTGGGGGGCGGCTGTTTCCTCAATCAGATACTGTTACAGGGGCTCACAGAAAATTTACAGCAGGCGGGGATAACCGTCTATAGTGCTGCAAAACTACCCTGCAATGATGCGGGGATCAGTCTTGGCCAGGCACAGATAGCACATCTGCTGGCCCGGCAAAATAACAACGATAAACAACCGGTAAAGGGGTTATCCCAATGTGTTTAGCAATACCCGTAGAGGTGGTTGAAATACTCGATAGTGACACCGCGATTGCCGATATCGGAGGCGTTCGTAAAGAGATCAATGTGGCGCTGATCGAGGATCTGACGGTCGGTGATTATGTGATTCTGCATGTGGGCTATGCTCTGAATAAGATCGATCCGGAAGAGGCTCGTAAAACACTGGAACTGTTCGCTGAACTGGGCGAGCTGCAAGCGGCAATCAACGATAATCAGCAGGTGCTCCCATGAAGTATGTTGATGAATACCGGGATGGCAAACTGGCGCGGGAGATCGCCGAACGTATCCGTAACGAAGCGTTGCCGTCACGGCAATACAACCTGATGGAGTTCTGTGGGGGGCATACCCACGCCATTTTTCGCTACGGTATTCCCGATCTGCTGCCGGATAATGTCAACATGATTCACGGGCCGGGTTGTCCTGTGTGTGTCCTGCCGATCAGCCGTCTGGACACTGCGATCGAGCTGGCGGTCGCCCATGACGTTATTCTCTGTTCCTATGGCGATATGATGCGGGTGCCTGGTTCGCGCAAGCGCAGTCTGCTGAAAGCGCGGGCAGAAGGGGCTGATGTGCGGATGGTCTACTCCTCTATGGATGCGCTTAAGCTGGCACAGGATAATCCCGATCGGGAGGTGGTGTTCTTTGCCATCGGATTTGAAACTACCACCCCGCCCACAGCACTGGTGATTCATCAGGCGAAAAAGCTGGGGGTGAAGAATTTCAGTGTGTTTTGTAACCATGTGCTCACCCCGGCAGCGATCAGCAGTATTCTTGATTCCCCTGAAGCGGGAGAACTTGGGCTGCTTAAACTGGATGGCTTTGTTGGCCCGGCCCATGTCAGCACCGTGATTGGCAGCCAGCCCTATGAGCGTTTTGCTGTCGAATACAGTAAACCGATTGTCATTGCCGGCTTTGAACCGCTGGATCTGCTGCAGGCGATTCTGATGCTGATCCGCCAGGTGAATGAGGGCCGGGCAGAGGTTGAGAATGAGTTCTCCCGTGCCGTGACACGGCAGGGTAATGAGCGCGCTAAACAGATTGTCGATGAAACCTTTGAAGAGCGGGATAGCTTCGAATGGCGAGGTCTGGGTTTTGTCCCCCGTAGCGCGCTGCAGATCAGAGCAGAGTTTGCCGGGTTCGATGCGGAAAAACGTTTTCCGGTGGAATATCGCAGTTCAGCGGAAAACTCTGCCTGTCTGTGCGGACCAATTTTACACGGAGTGAAATCCCCGCGGGATTGCACGCTGTTTGGTGGGGCCTGTACGCCGGAAAATCCGCTGGGGCCCTGTATGGTCTCCAGTGAGGGCGCCTGTGCGGCCTATTATAGCTACGGCCGGCATCAGGAATCGCTGATCGCCAAAGAGCATGCCTGATCAAAATGAAACATCGCGACAAGTAATACAAGTGGCTCAGAGATAAGGGTTTATACATAATGACCAAGCGAACTGAATACAGCCATGCGCTGGACCTGCAGAATGGCCGGGTAGAGATGGCCCACGGCAGCGGGGGTAAAGCGATGGCACAGCTGATTGATGAGCTGTTTCTGCAGGCGTTTTCCAACCCCTGGCTGGAGCAGATGAACGATCAGGCCTGTTTTACCCTGCCGCCGGGACGTGTGGTGATGGCCACCGACAGCCATGTGATCTCGCCGCTGTTTTTTCCCGGAGGGGATATCGGTTCGTTGTCAGTACATGGCACGGTTAACGATGTGGCGATGTCCGGTGCGGTACCAAAGTACCTCTCCGCGGGCTTTATTCTGGAAGAGGGGTTCCCGCTGGCAGATCTGCAACGCATTGTACAATCCATGGCTCGGGCCGCAGAGGAGGCCGGTGTCGCTATCGTCACCGGTGACACCAAAGTGGTGGAACGGGGCAAAGGGGATGGCTGCTTTATCAACACCACCGGCATCGGTGTGCTGGTGGAACAGCTGAATCTTTCCGGTAACCGGGTGCAACCGGGGGATAAGATTATCCTCTCCGGCACCCTGGGGGATCACGGGGTTGCCATTATGTCTCTGCGCGAAGGCTTAACCTTTGAAACCACTATAGCGTCTGACAGTCAGTCCCTGCATGATCTGGTAGCCGCAATGGTGGCCGAAGTACCAGAGATTAACTGTATGCGGGATCCCACCCGGGGCGGACTGGCCGCAACCCTGAATGAGATCGCCCAGAGCAGCCATGTCGGGGTTACCATCTACGAAGCAACTATACCGGTTAAACCTCAGGTCAGTGCCGCCTGTGAGTTTCTCGGGCTGGATCCGCTCTATGTGGCTAATGAGGGCAAACTGGTAGCGTTTTGTCCGGCTGATAAAGCGGAGCAACTGCTGGCCGTGATGCGGAAACATTCGAAAGGGCAAGAGGCTGCGATTATTGGTGAAGTGACCGCAGATCCGTTGAAGTTTGTGCAGATGGAAACGGTGTTTGGTGGACGGCGGATGGTGGATTGGATTTCGGCCGAGCAACTCCCCCGCATCTGCTGAGCGGGTGTAGGGGATCACCATGCTGCGTTTACGCTCGCTCGTGTAAGAGAGCTACACGTCGCTCGCTAGGCCTTGCCTGATGCTCCCCTACACTCGCTCAGTTTTGGGAATGTCTATGCTGCGTTTACGCTCGCTCGTGTAAGAAGAGCTACACGTCGCTTGCCAGGCCTTGCCTGATGCTCCCCTACACTCGCTCAGTTCTTCGAATACTGGGGAGCACCATGTGCTTTTACGCTCGCTGGTGTAAGAAGAGCTACACGTCGCTTGCCAGGCCTTGCCTGGTGCACCCCTACACCCGCTCAGGGATTCGAATACTTTTGGAAACGTCATTCATTTTGTTGGCAGGAATCAATGATCTTATAAGTCTGATATTCTTGCTAAACTGATGTGTTGTTTAACGGCAGTTATGAATAGTGAGGACGTTTGATGAAACTGATCATACTGATGGTTGCGCTGCTTATTGTTGGTTTGCTGACTATTCAGCAGATGGCACCGAAAGCCGTTGCACCTGATGCATCAGCCGACCTCAACTCCACGCATACAGCCCCGGATGTTCCAGAAGTGCCTACCCGTCCCGATGAAGTTAAGCAGTTTGGCAAAGAGATGAGCGATTATATTCAGAGCGAAGCGGCAAAAAGGGCGGCAGCGTTGGAAGAGGCGCAGAAGCAATAATTTCTTAGCCTTTAGTGGTTGTTCCTTTTCTTCGCAGGTTCTCTTATTTGTTGGTGACGGTCTTGTTAATTTCTGCAGCATTAGTATGTAATGAACCTCAAGAGGATGAGCTGGTCTCTGTATTGGCGTAGTTAACATGGATATGGATAAGTGGGTGAAGGAGTGACGTTAAAGATCAGATTAACAGGGTTTATACGGGTTCCTGAGCCGGATCTTGATGCCGTCATCCGGGAGCTGGTAAATCATCGAAAACTGACGCTGGATGAGCCGGGTTGTCTTCGATTCGAGGTGACTCAGTGTCAGACTAATCCCTGTCGCTTCGTTGTTTTTGAAGAGTTTTCTGATCGCGCCGCATTTCAGGCACACCAGGCACGAACCCGATCTTCTTACTGGGCTCAGGTGACAGCAAACGCTGAACGGAACTATCAGATAAAAACTGTCAGGTAAAAACTATCAGGTAGAAATGATCAGTAGAACTCTCAAGTACGAACTCTCAAGTACGAATTCTTAATTACGAGCTGTGAAATAATCGATTAAACGGAGTAAAACCCGGCTATAGTGATGCGGTTGTTATCAGATGCTACTCTTGGCTCTGCTAAACTTCCGTTATAGAACGAAATCCCGGATGATCCGGTTTCTATGTTGATCTGTATAACTAAGCATTAAATAATATCTATAGGTAACGATTATGATTCAAGTGGGTGATAAAATTCCGGCTGTCAGTGTCAGCACTATTTTTGCTGGTGAAACGTCTGCCGTGAGCACGGATCAGCTTTTTGCTGATAAGAAAGTGGTCTTGTTTGCCTTGCCTGGTGCGTTTACGCCGACCTGCTCTGCATCGCATCTGCCGGGTTATATCGTTCATGCGGATGATATCTTCAGCAAAGGCGTCGATCTGATCGCCTGTCTTTCGGTGAATGATGCATTTGTTATGAAGGCGTGGGCTGAAACGCAGAATGCTGAGCAGATTACCATGATTGCGGATGGTGGTGCTGATCTGACTAAGGCGATGGGGCTGGATATGGACAGCGGCTCATTTGGAGGTATCCGCTCACGGCGTTACTCAATGATTATTGAAGATGGTGTAGTGACCGCTCTCAATGTCGAGGAACCAAAAACCTTTGAAGTGAGTAGCGCTGAAGCGATGCTTGAGCTGCTCTGATACAATCCGTTTCATTTAAGTCAGTGAGTAATGTGGGACACCTATGCAAGATGTAATTGATGCGCTGCGTGATGCTAATATCGACGTAGTAACGCCTCTGGAACTGCCGGATTTTGACGATATTGTCGCGGCGGAAGAGGAGATCTGTGTACCGCTTTATCCGGATTTTAAAGAGTTTCTGCTGACGGTCAGTGATGTTATCTGCGGTTCTATCGAACCGGTGACCGTGGCCGACCCCTCTTCGCATACCCATCTGCCTGAAGTCGCTGCGTATGCCTGGTCGATTGGCCTGTCCCGCGAGCAAACCCCGATCTGTGCCCATGATGGTGGTTTTTATGCGGTCACCATTGAAGGCTCTGTGGTTTACTGGACGCCGGAGAGTGGTGAAGTTGAGGAGTGGACCACTGTGTGGGAGTGGGCCAGAGAGGTCTGGCTGGTCAGTTAATGCATCAGATGATTATAACGGCTCAGATGAGCCGTTTTTTTTAAGCTGTTTTGAGGGCCAGCTCTCGTTGCTCACCGGCCTTGAGTATCAGAATCATTCCCGCCCCCAACACTGAGATCGCAGCGGCAATATAGAGGGAGTCAGCATAACTGCCACCCTGGTCGGCGATAATCCCGGCGATGGCGGGGGCTCCGATCTGAGCGATACCGTAGAGTAGTGTCAGTCTGCCCATCAGTTTTGCCGGTTTGGTGGGGTAGAAACGACCCGCCATCGCCAGCACCAGACTGACGATCGCGATAAAGCTGCCGCCATAGAGGACTGCGCTGATGAGTACGACCCAGAGGGTATCGTTCAGGGCGGGCAGTATGATGCCGATAATCTGAATCAGAAAAGCGATCAGCAGGGTATTTAACTCTCCCAGTCGGCGGGCAACTCTGTCCCACAGAATCACCGCAGGGGTCGCACTCAGACCGACAAAGACCCAGACAATCTGGCCATCACCCTGCAGAGCAGGCTGCGCTTCAACGATTGCCACCAGAAAAGTGGCGCTGATCACATAGGCATAACCGGCACAAAAATACATGATACCCAGCAGTATAAACCAGCGCCGGCTGGGAGGGTTGTCCTGCAACCGCTGACCGGCAGTGGTCTGATGGCTGGTATCCGGACGGGGCAACCAGCGCCAGGCGGGGATAGCAATCAGAGACCCCAGCACGCCGACGGCCAGCCACTGTTCTCTCCAGTCGAGGTGACCGATCATCAGTTCGGCTGCTAAACCACTGACAATGATACCCAGCCCGGCTCCTGCATAGTGAATACCCAGTTCAGGTCGGTGGCCGTGACGCAACAGCCAGTTCATAATCAGCCCGGCACTGATCAGCATGCCACTGGCACTGCTTAGTCCCGAGAAAAATCGCAATACTCCCCAGAGCCAGATGTTATTGGTCAGAGCCATGCCGAGGGTGGTAATCACCGCTATTATCAGACCTGCACGGTAGAAGGTATCTTTGATTTTCAGGTTACCAACGGTGGCAGCCAGCAGGGCGCCACACATATAGCCGATATAATTAATGGTGGCCAGATAGCCTCCGCCCAGGTCGCTCAAACCGGCTTCTGCCTGCATCGCGGGTAGCAGGGTGGTATAGCAGAAGCGGGCGATACCGATGGTAAGAATCAGGCCGAGCAGACCGGAGCCCAGTACTTTGAGATGTTGCCTGTTTGCAGTTGTATCCATAGAACTCAGACTGTTTTTATGTTTTTTGTAAGTGTATGTATTAATATTATTCGTTACTAATGAATTATTAAGAACCATATGTTCTTTAATAAAGAATGATTTGTTTGCTTATATTGCATCTGTTGACGGTTGTATGGAGATAAGGTTGGAACTGATAGCACTGAAAACCTTTGAAAAGGTAGCGAAAGAGGGCGGCATACTGGCTGCGGCGAAGCAACTGAATACAGTGCAGTCTAATGTCACTACACGGATTCAGCGGCTGGAAGAGGAGTTAGGTACTAAACTGTTTTCCCGCAAGGGGCGTGGGCTTGAATTAACCCGCCCGGGTATGATTCTTCTCGAGTATGCCGAACAGATTCTTCAACTGGAGCGGCAAGCAGGTGTCGCTGTCAGGCTGGCGGATAAAGGTGCTGCTGAGATTAAAATTGGTGCCATGGAAACATTTACGGCAACCCACCTGCCACAGCTGTTGGGGGCATTGAGAGAGAGCTGCCCAAAACTTAAACCACAGGTCACGGCTGCAACGACCGCGGAGCTGCTTCGGGCAGTATTGGAGCATCATATTGATTGTGCCTTTGTGGCGGGGCCGATAGATCATCCTGATCTGGTCACTATTGATGTCATGACTCAGGAGTTGGTATTAGTGAAACCCGGGAGCGTGGCTCCGGCGGATAATCTGGTACTGTTCCGGGAAGGCTGTGTCTATCGACAAAAAGCGTTGCAGTGGTCACGGAACCATCAGAATAACGGTTACGGTCTGAGTGAGCTGGGCACACTTGAGGGGATTCTCGGCTGTGTGGCTCAGGGGCTGGGGGTGACACTGATGCCCCGCAATGTGGTCGAGCTATCGATCTATCGTGATAACCTGGAGTTTGAACCCCTGCCTGATGATGTATCTCTAGTGCCGACCCAGTTTATCCGCCACCGCAGCACCCCAGCGTTGAACGTGATCGAGGCACTGTTTGACTCGTTACGCTGGCTGCCAAACCGGGATAAGGCTATTTAAGACTGATCCCATGAGTTATAGCTGATTGGCTTTGCGGTAGTTGCCCTGATAATCAAAGATGCGCTCCTGTACCCGCCAGAACTTTCCGGCTTTACGGGCGACAACAAAGTCTGGGGCGGTAAACAGATGGGATACCGCTAACACCTCCTCAACCGAGTTGAACTGACGTGGCTGTAAACTCTGGCCAAAGCGTCGTCCGAACAGGTCGTTAAACCGTTTTCGCTGCTTGCTATTATGCATATCAAACAGCTCACTCAGCTCTTCGCCCTGTTCATCGTGATAGATGACTCTGAGTCTGCTGTTTGATTCGCTTAACGAGATACCGGCGCAGCGGATAACCATGGCATCTTTCAGCTTAAGAGCTGCTTTGAGCTGATCATCGGGGTCGATGATGGCGTGACCGCACTGATGACAGTGGCGGGCGGCAATGTCGTTTTCCGCATTGCACTGGGGGCATTCCTTAAAGCGGAAACGATAGTCGCATTGTGACTTTTTATCCTGAGACGGGGTGCTGTCTACACCCTCAATGGTACCCTGACAGCGTCGGCCGAAGTGTTCGAGAATATTGCCCTCCTCATCTGTCTTGCCCCAGAAAATATTGGCAAATTCACAGACCGGACAGAACACCTGTACCGGCACACTGCTGCTATCCGGTTTTGGCTGCCCCACTTCGGGCGAGTACAGATCGAAGCCGTTACCCGCATAATCCATCACCAGGCAGTCCTGTTTGCCCTCAGCCAGCCTGAGTCCCCGACCCACGATCTGTTGAAACAGAGAGACGGACTGGGTGGGCCTGAGCAGGGCGATAAAATCCACATGGGGGGCATCGAAACCGGTGGTCAGCACCGCGACATTGACCAGATATTTTATCTGCCTTGTTTTAAAGCGACTGATTAGTTGGTCCCGTTCTGTATGTGCCGTATCTCCGGTGATCAGCGCCGTTTCCTTTTCCGGAAGGTAGCTGCATATCTCATGGGCATGCCTGACGGTTGCGGCGAACACCATGACCCCGCAGCGTTCTGCTGCCAGTTCCACGATCTGTTCACAGATCGCCCGGGTTACCCGTGGATGACGGACCAGTAACTGGTTCACCTCTGCCTCTGCATAGTGGCCAAAACGGTTGGCATTGAGGGCTGAAAAATCATATTGAGTGATCGGCGCATCGACCATTTTGGGAGGGGTGAGGAAGCCCCGTTTGATCATGTATTGCAGAGGGAGCTCATAGATGCAGTGCTCAAAGGGGCGTGACTCGCTGCTGCGGCAGAAGCCGCGATAGTGATAGCGATAGATCCAGCCCATCCCCATGCGGTAGGGTGTTGCGGTTAAACCCAGCAGCTTCAGCCGGGGGTTATACTCCCTCAGTTGCGCGAAAATCTGTTGATACTGGCTGTTTTCGTCGTCGCTGATCCGGTGGCATTCATCGATAATCACCAGTGAGTGTTCGGTGGCGAAATCCCTGAGGTTGCGGGCGACTGACTGCACGCTGGCAAAGGTGACCTGATAATGACTCTGTTTCTGCTTTAAGCCTGCAGAATAGATGCCGCCTTCAAGTCCGTAGTTCAGGTATTTGTTGTGATTCTGCTCAACCAGCTCTTTGACATGGGCCAGCACCAGAATTTTTCGCCGTGCCAGGCGTGCCAGTTCAGCGATAACCAGGCTTTTACCTGCGCCGGTTGGCAGAACGATGACGGCCGGCTCATCGCTATTGCGAAAATGGTTCAGGGTTGCTGCTACCGCATCCCGCTGATAATCACGCAGCTGAAAACTATTGGCCATAAAAATAACCAGATGTGCGTTCAGAATTGATGAGCAGTTGATCTGCATGACAGGGTAGAGGCATACGACTATTTTAGCGTGGAAATGGCTGATTTAAACGGGATTTTTGTCCGTTATTGTGAGATATTTCTGCTTATAGAAAGCAGGCGTTGCGCATTTTTGTCGATGGGTGATCGAATTGCGTCTATTCTGAAATAATATTTATTCAATGCAGTGTCTATGACAAAAGAGGAAATGGAAATGGATCTATCTTTTATCGATGTTTATGTGTTGCCCTGGGCTATAAATATCGCGTTGGCGGCGGCTATCTTTATCGTCGGTCGAATGGTCGCAAAGGTATTGGTGAACCTGCTGGGTAAAGCGCTCCGCAAAAGTAAAATGGAGGAGATTCTGGTCAACTTTATCTCTTCGATTGCCAATATCCTGCTGCTGTTAGTGGTGATTGTGGCCTCACTGGACCAGTTGGGGGTTGATACGACCTCGCTGATCGCTCTGGTGGGTGCTGCCGGTCTGGCGGTTGGTCTGGCACTGCAGGGCTCTTTGCAGAATTTTGCCGCAGGCGTAATGCTGATTGTTTTCCGTCCCTTCAAAGAGGGGGATTTTATCGAAGCGGCGGGTGTTGCCGGTGTTGTTGAGCACATCAGTATTTTCAATACCATTATGCGTACCGGCGATAACAAAGAGGTCATAGTACCGAATGGCAATATCTACAGCGGGGTTATCACTAACTATTCTGCCCGTGACACCCGTCGTGTAGATATGGTTTTTGGCATTGGCTATGGCGATGATCTGAAGAAAGCCAAAGCATTGCTGGAAGAGATTGTGACCAGTGATGAACGGGTCCTGCAGGACCCGGCACCGGTGATTGCCGTGTCTGAACTGGCGGATAGCAGCGTTAACTTCGTGGTGCGTCCATGGGTAAAGTCTGCTGATTTCTGGGCAGTGAAGTTCGATACTACTGAAAGCGTGAAACTGCGCTTTGATGAGGAAGGGATCTCTATTCCGTTCCCACAGATGGATATTCATCAGTACAAGCACGACAGCGAGTAGTTCTGACTGCTTTCGAAACAGCCGCATATGCGGCTGTTTTTTCCTACTCTTTAAGCGGTTTCTCTGCCGGGTCTAACGGTTTTTCAATCAGCAGGCTATTTTCTAACTGTATTCTGAGGGTTTCATTTTCCTGCCGTACCTTTTGGGTTTCAAGGCGGGAACGGAAGATCTCCTGATAACGGAGCTCAAGGCGGGCTTCCAGATCTTCAATCTGCTTGTTCAGCATTTTGATCGTCTGCTCATTTTTTTTGATCTTATTTTGCAAGTTATTGATCAGGCCATAGCTCTGGCTACCTGCTTCAGCCTCATTCAGGTTCTCATTCGCGGGCATTCGCTGCTGATTAAGTTCAACCACCAGATGGCTATAGAGTGCCTTCAGGTCGGTGGCCTCACGGGTGTTATAACGAATACTGCTCTCCATCGCTTTATGGGCACTGGCCGCGCCAATTGAACCGGCGAGTATGTGCTCCAGCATACGATGGAACTCGAGCAACTCGATAATGGCGATATGGCTCTTACCTGTGACTTGCAGGTCTTCGGTGATTTGTAGCAGGGCGGCTTTAGTCTTGTCTTTGTTGAGATAACTTTCCAGCAGAGTTTGTGCTTCGTTAAGTTTGTCATCCAGAGGGATGTAACGGTCCAGCCCTGTGGGACGGGCTCTCTGAGAGGGGGCGGGTTTCATTGAGCAGAGAAACTCGGTGGAAAGGTTTCGCTCTGCTTTGTGTGGATTGTATAGCAGTGAGCCGAAGATGTAGAAACCGATATTAACCAGCAGGGTCCAGAATACACTGTGGGGGATGGAACCGATCTCATCAAAGCCAAACAGCGCTTCAGGTCGCAGCAGGGCAAAGCCAAACAGTCCTTCATCGAGAATCGTTTCAGGAAACCATCCATGGCTGACAAAGGCCGGAATCATCAGGGTATAGATCCACATCAGGAATCCAGCAAGCAAACCAGCCAGTGCTCCGGCGCTATTTCCCCTGCTCCAGAACAGGCCACCCAAAAGAGCTGGAGAGAACTGAAGCACCGCAACAAATGAGATCAGGCCGATCGCCACCAGAATATAGGAATCGGTGAACTCGATGGCAAAGCCGTAGCTGCCCAGCAGAATCATCGCCGCCAGCAGCCAGCGAATCTGTAGCAGAAAGGGTTTAATGAAGCGGCAGGCAGGCACTCTTTCCAGTACCGGAAGAATCAGATGGTTGGAGGCCATTGTGGAGAGAGTCATCGTGGTGACGATGATCATTCCTGTGGCGGCAGAAAAACCACCGATAAATGCCAGCAATGTGAGGGCGTTATTACCCGCCAGTTGTGGCAGTAACAACACATAGTAGTCGGCGGACTCCTGTGGCAACCCCATCAGAAGCCCCCCGGCGGCAATCGGTACCACAAACAGATTGATCAGAACCATATACAGTGGCAATACCCAGATCGCGGTTTTAATGTGTTTGTGATCTGCATTTTCCACCACTGCAACATGAAACATGCGGGGCAGGTTCTGGATGGCAGCGAAGCTGAGCACGATCAGTGTCAGCCACATAATACCGGAGTTAGAGGTGCCGCTGACCTGAATCACCCGTTCGAATCCCTGGTCAAACAGACGTTCGGTAATATCATCGAAACCATTAAACAGGCCGAAGCTGACAAACAGCCCGATGGTGATAAAGGCAACCAGTTTCACCAGACACTCCACTGCCAGGGCGGTCATAATCCCCTGATGTCGTTCGGTGGGATCTAAACGGCGCATACCAAACATGATGGTAAAGGCGATCATGAACAGTGTGATCAGTAAGCCGGATAACCCCCAGCCCATGGTGGAGCTTTCATGGTCGGTAATCAATTGAAAGGAGGCGACTACGGCTTTCAGCTGCAGGGCAATATAGGGCAGAACCCCGAACAGGGCGATCAGGGTGACCAGCGCGGCAATGGTTTCGGAACGGTTATAGCGGGTGGAGATAAAGTCGGCGATACTGGTGATGCGAAAAACCTCTTTGGCAAACACCATGCGTCGCAGGGTGACCCACCAGAACGCAATGCCCAGCATCGCGCCAAGGTAAACGCCGAGAAACTGCAGGCCAGAGCTGGCGGCAAAGCCGACACTGCCATAAAAGGTCCAGGAGGTATGGTAGACCGCCAGCGAGAGGCAGTAAACCCAGGGACTTTTAAAGCTCTCCCTGCGGGTCTCGCTACGTCTTTCAACTAATTGTGCGATACCGAAAAGTACCGCCATATACAAAGTCACGGTGAGAATTACAGTAAGAGAGCTAAACATCCTGATCCTTACTTCAACGGCTTAGTTTGTAAATCAGACAGTTAAGCTATAGCTGGCTTCGCTTCTCAGGTCAATTAAAGGTTACCCAAAAACTTATTCCGGCGGTGTTGAAGAGGTTTCCTGGTCTACTTTATTTGCACTGCAACATGCAGGCGGTACCGGGTCATACCCTCCGGGATGGCCAGGATGGCATTTGCCGAGGCGTTTAATACCCAGCCAGCAGCCTTTGATCACGCCATGGGTTTCGATCGCTTCAAGGGTATACGCTGAGCAGGTTGGATAAAACCGGCAATTAGGCCCCAGAAACGGGCTTATCAGGTATTGGTAGGTGCGGATCAGGAAGATAAAGCAGCGTCGTAGAATCATCGTTTAAGTGTAGCGCTGTCGGGGAGCCGTAGACAAGCAAAAGCCGCGTCACAGCGCGGCTTTGATAGCAGTAAGTTTGATAACAGCTGCTTTCGGGCAGATCAGAGATGCTCTTCAGCGTACTCCGCCAGTCTTGAGCGGAAAATGCCCTCCAGGTGGATAGTTGATGCGCCCTCGAAGTCTTTAAAGCGCTCCACGACATAGGTCAGACCAGATGTGAGTGGGGTCAGGTAGTTGGAGTCGATCTGTGCCAGGTTACCCAGACAGATCATCTTACTGTCCTTACCACAACGGGTGAGGATGGTTTTCAACTGTTGGGGTGTCAGGTTCTGTGCTTCATCGATCAGCACCACAGCATTCTGAATGCTTCGCCCACGGATAAAGTTGAGCGACTTAAACTGAATGTTGGCCTTCTCTATCGCGTATTTAACACTGCTCTGAGGCCGTTCATCACCTTCGTGCATCGCTTCCAGGTTATCGTGGATAGAACTTAGCCACGGAGTCATCTTCTCCTCTTCAGTACCTGGCAGGAAACCGATATCTTCGGCCACCGGAGGGGTAGAGCGGGTGACGATAATCTTGTTGAAGCGTCCCTCTTCGATCACCATCTCCAGGGCACAGGCCAGTGCGATCAGGGTTTTACCGGAGCCCGCTGCACCGTTCAGCAGACACAGATCGATATCCGGGTCCTGAATCGACTGCATGGCAAACGCCTGATAGATATTGATGGGGTGGATGCCCCAGCACTCCTGTTGCATCAGCTTATCGTAGCCAAGGTCGAGCAGCACAGTCTCTTCATGGCTGACTGAAACCACCCGTGCCGCAAAATCTTTTGAATCATCGTAAATATACTGACAGGGATAGGCATCCGGTAGCAGATCGGGATTGACCTTATGGTAGGTGTTAGGTCCTTCCTGATAGCTTTTAACCTGTTCGACTTTTTCCCAGAAGTTGCCTTCGATATGGTGATGGCCGGATGGCAGCAGATCCAGATCGGATACCAACTGGTCTTTGCGATAATCCTCAACCTTCTGAAGTCCCGCCCCCAGCGCCTTGAGGCGCATATTGATATCTTTGGTAACGAGGATGATCTCACGGTGTGGATCGCTGCCCTGCAGGTGCAGAGCGCAGTTAATAATATGGTTGTCGTTGTTTTTATTGTCAGGCAAAAAACCCTGACGGGTGGTGAGTTCGTGGTCGGGGAATATACTCAGTTTGCCCAGCCGGGTGGTGTCTTCGGTGCCGGGAACCTTAATCTGTACCCCTTTGAGTATCTGGGATGGGGTGGCGGCACTGAGAATCTTATCAATAGCTCTGATAACGTGGCGCGCTTCCTGCGCCACGCTCTGCTTGCGATCTTTGATGTTGTCCAGTTCTTCAAGAACTGTCATCGGTATAGCGACATCCTGTTCTTTAAATTCGTACAGGCAGTTAGGGTCGTGCAGTAAAACGTTGGTATCGAGGATATAGAGCTTATCAGCACTCATACAGGGGTTCCTTCTCGAGCCGACTCAGATGTTTACACAGTAACCGGTAAAAAAAAAACCGGCCTGTATAGTTAGTTAAGCAGAAGTTGGCGTAGGATAAAACCCACTTGTCACCATTTTTGAGGAGCAGGGTTGTGCAATATCAGAATATTGTGATTCTGACCGGTGCCGGAATATCGGCTGAATCAGGAATAAGAACATTTCGGGCGGCGGATGGTTTATGGGAAAACCACCGTATTGAAGATGTTGCTACCCCCGAAGCGTTTGCCCGCAATCCTGAGCTGGTTCATCAATTTTATAATCAGCGCCGGGAGCAGTTGCTGATGCCGGATATCCGCCCCAACCCAGCACATCTGGCGCTGGCAAAGCTGGAGCAGTACTTTAAAGGGGAAGTGCTGCTGGTAACCCAGAATATTGATAATCTGCATGAGCGTGCCGGTAGCCGCAATCTGATTCATATGCATGGGGAGCTGTTAAATCTGCGTTGTACTACCTCCGGTCAGGTGTTTACCCATCACAAACCGGTCGGGCCGGATGCCCGCTGTGGTTGTTGTGGTCAAATGGGCACCCTGCGACCGGATATTGTCTGGTTTGGTGAGATGCCGATGCAGATGGAGCTGATTTATGACGCCCTGGAAAGCTGCGACCTGTTTATCTCCATTGGCACTTCGGGGCATGTCTATCCCGCCGCCGGCTTTGTTGAAATTGCTAACAGTGTCGGGGCCGAAACAGTGGAGATTAATCTTGAGCCTTCAAAAAAACAGTCTGCATTTGATCGCCATATTTATGGTCCGGCCAGCCGCGAAGTGCCTCTGTTTGTTGAAAGTTTGATCAGTAGTTAATTCTTTTGTATCAAGGGGTTAATGGTGTAGTGTAGAAAATGTAACTATATTGTAACCTGAACTTTATATTTTTTAGACGGGTCCAATTGAAATGGAGGGACCCGTTAAGCCCTGTTTACGGCCGGGAACTGTTCCTGTGCTGGGGTATTGATCAGAGGGGCAGGACCATGATGACCGAACAATATGTAACCGCTAATATTACGCCACTGGATAGTCTGGATACACTTTCACCTTTTGAAGTTGCAAAACTACAGGACCGTAACCAGGCGGGATTATATCCCCTGTTTCGACAGTGTGCGCTGGCAGTACTTAACTGCGGGAGTGAAGAGGACAGTACCAAACAGGTGCTGGAAAAACATAAGAATTTTGATATCAGAGTCAGCCAGAAACACCGCGGTGTGCAGCTGGAGCTGATCAATGCACCCGCCAGCGCGTTTGTTGATGGGGAGATTATTCAGGGTATCCGCGAGCATCTGTTCTCTGTACTGCGGGATCTGCTTTACGTTGGCGATGAACTGGATAAGTGCTGTGATGGCCTGCAGGAGGGGGAACAGATTACCAATATGGTGTTTCATATTCTGCGTCACGCCAAAGCGATAGAGCCCCATGTGAAGCCGAATCTGGTGGTGTGCTGGGGTGGACACTCCATTGGTCGGGAGGAATATATCTACACCAAACAGGTTGGTTATGAGCTTGGCTTGCGTGGGATGAGCGTCTGTACCGGTTGTGGACCCGGTGCGATGAAGGGGCCGATGAAAGGCGCCACCATCGCTCATGCGAAACAGCGCATCAGCGATGCCCGCTATGTGGGAATATCTGAGCCGGGCATTATTGCGGCAGAGTCCCCCAATCCCATCGTCAACGAGCTGATCATCATGCCGGACATAGAAAAACGGCTGGAAGCGTTCGTCCGGTTGGGGCATGGCATCATTGTCTTTCCCGGAGGGGCGGGCACGGCAGAAGAGATTCTCTACATGCTGGGTATCCTGCTGCATGAACGCAACAGCACCTGTCCGTTTCCGCTGATATTCACCGGCCCTGAGGGGAGTGAGGTCTATTTCGAAACGGTGGACCGCTTTATCCGGTCTACCCTGGGGGACCGGGCGGCTTCACTGTATGAAATTGTGGTGGGCGATCCCTACGAGGTGGCGGTGAAGATGAAGGCGGGGCTTGAGCGGGTGACCATCTATCGTAAAGCGACCGGCGAATCGTTCCACTTTAACTGGCAGCTGTATATCCCTTCTGAATTTCAGCAACCCTTTGAACCGACCCATGAAAATATGGCGGCGCTTAATCTCAGCCGGGACCAGCCGGATTATCTGCTGGCGGCTACCCTGCGTCAGGCACTGTCCGGTATTGTTGCGGGTAATGTAAAAGCGCCGGGTATTCGTGCTATCGAGGAGTTTGGTCCATTTGAACTCACTGGCGAACCGGAACTGGTGAATGAGCTCGATGTGCTGCTGTCATCCTTTGTGCTGCAACGGCGTATGAAGATCGATTATGAGGAGTATGATCCCTGTTATCGTCTGGTCCAGGCGGAGATCGCCTGATTTCAGACCCTGTAAACGTTATCGTCACTGTCGGAGGAACAGATCGTCTGCTGGGTGAAACCGAGCAGATAATCGGGGCTGCCCGCCTTCGGACCGGTACCCGATAGCCCTCTTGATGCGAAGCGCTGCCCATGAGTATGGGCAGTGCTCTGATTGCGCCTGATAGTGATACTGGCGGGGCGCATCAGGTTACAGATCTGATCAATAGTCTGGTTATCCTGGGACAGAATGTTCAGAGACAGACCATAACTGGTGCGGTTTATCTCTTCCAGAATGCGGGTAAGGTTGTCGCTCTGGTAACGGATGATATGCAGAATCGGGCCAAAATGTTCCTCACTCAGTTCATCAATTGAGTGCAGACGAATCAGTGTAGGCGCAACAAAATAGCCACTATCGTGCTGTGTATCCAATTCTCCTTCATATATCAGTCGGCCATGTATCCTGCTGTGCTCTATATGCCCATGCAGGGCTTGCAGGGCATGGTTATCGATCACCGGTCCCAGATCAGTATCCGGTTCATCCGGGTTACCAGTCTTCAGGGTCATGATCGCCCCTGTCAGCATCGATTCCAGCTGTTCTGCGGTTTCCTCTGGCAGATAGAGCACCCGTAACGCTGAACCGCGCTGTCCGGTGCCGCTATACGCCGCTTCAATGGCATCTCTGACGATCTGCTCAGGTAGGGCCGTGTAGTCGGCAATCATTACCGTTAATCCGCTGGTTTCCGTTATCAGCGGGACGGGCTGGGGTTGCTCCCGTTGTGCCAGTAGCCGGGTTATAGAGGCTGCACTCTGATTTGATCCGGTGAAACTGATGCCGCTGAGGCGAAAGTCTTTAAGCAGTGATTCATTGATTGATTCACTGCTGCCGGGGAGCAGGGCGATAGCGTCTCTGGCAACCCCTGCATCTAATAATAACTGGGTTGCGCGATAAGCGATCAGAGGGGTGCTATTGGCGGGTTTGGCTATCACTGAATTGCCGGCCAGCAGTGCCGCAACGACCTGACCGGTTCCGATAGCCAGGGGAAAGCTCCAGGGGCTGATACAGACAAATATTCCCCGGCCGTGATAGCGCAGTGTCTGCTTTTCTCCCGCTATCGGTGGCAGTTGCTGTGGAGATAAACGGCTGAGGGCCTGTGCGGCGTATAAACGGCATAGTTCAACGGCTTCACGGAGCTCATCAATAGCATCGCGCAGGGGTTTACCCGTTTCACGGATGCAAAGAGCGATCAGCTCTTCACGATGCTGCTCCAGCAGGTCTGCGAAGTGGCGGATAATCGTTACCCGCTCGGATAGCGAGACCCTGTTCCAGCCAGTAAAGCCTGCTCTGGTGACTGCGTAGGCTTCGCGGACATCATCCGGGGTACTGGGAAACAGCTCTCCGGTTTGCCAGCTCAGATTAAAGGGGGAAAACCGGGCCTCCGGTGGCTGGGATCTGACTGGCTCGCCATTTATCAGCGGTGCAGCCAGCCATTGCTGGTCACGAAATGCATCGACCTTTTTCAGTAGTTGTTGGCGCTGGGATTGCGTGTCGATCATCACAGCGGCTGCGCTTATTTCGGCAGAAACGTCAGCTTCCGCACTTTCATTGACCGATAAACTTGTCGGAGCAACGGAGAGGTTGTTATGTAGCAGGCGATACAGATGTGGGGGCAGTTGCGCCTGAGAGCCAATGATTATGCAAACTCTTTGTGTCACCGCACTATTGGCGTTTTGCCGCTGGGTAAGCAGGGTTTCGCCAAGCCCCGGTTGTTGTTGCAGCTCAATGGGTTTAGTGCTTTGCTCGGCCAACGTTACTATCTGACCAAGGGTGTTGCTGTTGTGGCTGGCAAACTGTGGAGTAAGTCGGGGGCACTGATCCTGTAACAGATAGGCGGCGCATATCAGATAAGAGAGATCGGTTATTTCGGTACGGGTATAAACCGGATAATCCGCCAGCCCCTGCTGCCGCGCACGGGTTATCTCTGTGTCCAGATAACCACCTTTAACCAGCCTCACCGGAATATCTGTCTGTAGCTCCTGGGCAAGAAAGTTTAACCAGCCAAGGATCGGCAGGGCTCGTTTAGAGTAGGCCTGCACAGTCACCCCCAGTCCGCCCCAGCCGCAGCAAAGATCACTGCGTAGCAGGTTTTCAAAAACCTTCAGTGTCAGATCCACGTGGCAGGATTCCTCGGCTTCAAGAGTAATCGTGATATTTTCAGTGCGGGCGAGAATCAGCAGATGCAACAGCCTTTGCGTTACCTCTTCAATCACTGCAGGTGCTTTGAGGAGGGCGAAACGGGGGGTTAGTGCAGACAGTTTGACGGAAAGGGAGGGGGTAGCGCGGCAGTGGGGCTTCTGTGCTGATATCGCTTTGATCGCGTCCAGATATCGGTTCAGAGCGATTCTGGCTGCCTCTGCCGTGACCACCCCTTCAGTCAGCAGATGAAGACTGTAGGCGTAGTTTTCCGGAATCTCGCTAATCTGCGGGATACTGTCGCTGAAGATGATTCTCTGTCTCAGACGCGTGACGGTATCGCTGAGGGTGGTGCGGATAAAAGGATAATCGAACCGTTCAGCCAGTTGACTGAATATGTTGTGGGCCTGGATGGACACAGTGATTCTCTGCTGTCGGATAGCTTGCTTCCAGGTATGTGTCTGTTGTATTGCTGTGGAGTTTCGTTCAAAGAAAGGTTGCCCGTTAGCCGGGGTCAGCTTCTCCTCTATAAATCGCGTAATACTGTTTTGATCCGGCAGGTAAAGCAGTCTTTCGGCCAGAGAGGTCAGCGCGATCTGCTCATCACCGGTTAGTTTGTCAGCATCTTTCAGTTCAATGGGGCAGCACAGGGCTCCCTGCTGTATATCGTCAGTGACAAGCGCTCTGAGAGGGGGAAGCTGTAACTGCGCTGTCAGTTCTGTGAGCTGAGACTCCATCGTCGCTTCATCTGCACAGTAGTACGCCGGGATATTGTTCCACAGCTGCGCTGCGTTCCATTTAACCTGCTGATCTGTGAAATATAACGTGAGAGGAAACATAGGGAGCCTGTTGTCAGTGAATTAATTGAATGTCAGACAGAGCATAGCTTACCCGTATGTGATCCGTATCAGGTAGCCTGAAAATGGTGCGTGTATCGTTGCGCGTGGTCAATAGAAAAGCCCGCTGTTATGACGCAGCGGGCTTGGGTTAAAACAATGATGCGGGGGCGTTTCAGATTTTCTCAAACAGAGCAGCAATACCCTGGCCACCGCCGATACACATAGTCACGACCGCATAGCGACCACCACTGCGTTGCAGCTCATACAGCGCTTTTACGGTGATAATCGCACCGGTTGCTCCAATCGGGTGACCCAGCGAGATGCCGCTACCGTTGATGTTAACCTTCTCCAGCGGTAGTTCCAGATCACGACAAACCGCGAGTGCCTGAGCAGCAAAGGCTTCATTGACTTCCCAGACATCAATATCGCCAGTAGCCAGTTGATTGTCAGCCAGTAGTTTACGTACCGCTGGAACCGGCCCAATACCCATATATTTAGGTTCAACCCCGGCAAAACTGTATCCGACCAGCCGGGCCATCGGTTGTAAACCTTTCGCCTGAGCGGTTTCGGCGGCCATCAGTGTTACTGCTGCTGCTGCATCATTGAGGCCTGAGGCGTTACCGGCGGTGACACTGCCATCCTTTTTAAACGCCGGACGCAGTTTAGCCATATCATCGATAGTGCAGCCATAGCGCAGGTGTTCATCGGTATCAAACAGGGTAACGCCTTTGCGCGATTTCAGCTCAACAGGCACAATTTGCTCTTTAAACCGGCCCTCGGTGATGGCCCGTTCAGCATTGTTGTGGCTCATTACAGCCAGAGCATCCTGATCTTCACGGCTGATCTGCCACTTTTCAGCGATATTTTCCGCGGTAATACCCATGTGGGTATTATCAAACGGGCAGGTCAGCGCGCCTACCATTGCATCAACAATGGCGGCATCACCCATCCGCTGGCCAAAGCGGGCGGTTGGCATCCAGTACTGGGATTGACTCATCACCTCGGCGCCCCCGGCCACAGCCGCATCGCATACGCCCAGCTCAATCTGCTGTGTTGCGGAGATGATCGCCTGCAGGCCACTGCCACACAAACGGTTCATGGTGACCGCAGGGGTTTCAACCGGCAGGCCACCGTTAACGGCGGCAACCCGGCCCAGATACATATCCCGTCGTTCGGTATGAATCACGTTACCAAAGACGCTGTGGCCGAAATCTTCAGGTGCGGCACCGGAACGGGCGACCGCTTCACTGACGCAAGTGCTGGCCAGGTCGCAGGGCGTCTGTGATTTCAGGCTGCCACCAAAACCGCCAATCGCTGTCCGGACTCCGCTCAGTACGACTACTTCTCTCTTGCTCATAGTTGGATCCTGTATATTAGCTGTATGTAATTATTGTTATAGTTTGCAATGTAGTGCAGTCAGGGGGATAACATATCACCGGTCAGCACTAAAGGCTCTAGCCAATTAGTGAAACATTAATAACAATTTCGCTCGGCCATCTATTTTCTGAGAACAACTGATGCATTTGCTGTTTGATATCGTCATTCCTGTTTTTATCCTCATGGTGTTGGGCTGGGTTTCCCGGCGGTCCGGTTTACTGGAGGAGTCCAGCGCCGCAGCGTTGAACCGCTTTGTCTATTTCATTGCAGTGCCCGCTCTGATGTTTACCTCGACCGCTTCTGTTGATATAGCCTCGGTATTGCAGTGGAACTTCATCGCCGTGTATCTGGGGGGATCTGTGATCGCGGTTGGAGTTGCGTTTTTGGGCTGGAAAAAGATGCAGCTGTCGTCTCCTCTCGACTGGACTGTGGTTGCGCTGAACTCTGCCTGGGCCAACACCGTTTATATGGGTGTGCCGATCTTCTATTTTATCTTTGGTGAGCAGGGCACTTTACCAGTCATCATCGCAACACTGTCCAGTAATCTTATTTTTATACTGGTGCTGGCGGTGATGTCCGAGTTGCAGAACAGTGGGGGCGGTGTGCTGGGGAAACTGAAAACGTTGTTGTTACAGGGGCTGCTTAAAAACCCGGTTATGATGGCGCCGTTGTTGGGAATGCTGGTATCGGTGAGCGGCATAACACTACCGCCAATGGTGTTAACACCGATGCAGATGCTGGCTCCGTCTGCAGCCCCGGTGGCACTTTTTGCATTGGGGATATCCCTCAGCGGTCTGAAGGTCAGGGGCGGGCGTTTTGAATTAACCTGGCTGACAGTGGTCAAGCTGATAATACACCCTCTGGCAACCTTTGGTCTGGCGCTTCTGTTTGGTTTAGATCCTTTCTGGGGGGCTAGCGCGGTAGTGCTTGCCGGTCTGCCAACCGGGGCGATGGTGTTTGTGCTGGCGCAACAATACAACACCCGGATAATACTGTCCTCGGCAACGATTATGGTGACCACCCTGGTGTCATTGATTACCCTGGCTGTATTGCTGCCGTTGATGAAACAATGGGGTGGCTAGTAGCCCGTTAAAGAAAGCTGTTATGGAGAGCGATATGAAGTGTCATAAAGTGGATTATGAAATTATAGGCAATTCAATGCCGATGCTGGAGGTGGAGCTGGATCCGGGCGAGACGGTGATCGCAGAAGCCGGCTCCATGAATTATATGGAGGGGGATATCAGCTTTGAAACAAAGATGGGGGACGGCGCCGATCCTGAGGAAGGGGTGTTCTCAAAGCTATTCTCTGTCGGGAAACGGATGATCACTGGTGAATCTCTGTTTATGACCCACTTCTCAAACACAGGAGGTCAGAAACGCAAGGTTGCTTTTGCCGCACCCTATCCGGGGATGGTTGTTCCGGTGGATATGTCTCAGACCGGAGAGCGACTGTACTGCCAGAAAGATGCGTTTCTCTGTGCGGCTTTAGGAACCCGTTTATCAGTGGCGTTTTCCCGCCGGCTTGGGGCTGGTTTTTTTGGTGGTGAAGGCTTTATTTTGCAGAAGCTGGAGGGGGATGGAATGGCCTTTATTCAGGCCGGTGGTTCAGTGGTGAGAAAAGAGCTGAACAATGAAACCCTGCGGGTTGATACCGGTTGTCTGGTTGGCTTCAGTGAGGGGATCGATTATGACATTGAGATGGTTAAGGGGTTAAAGTCGATGTTCCTGGGGGGAGAGGGTCTGTGGCTGGCGACACTCTCCGGGACTGGCAGTGTCTGGGTTCAGAGTCTGCCGTTTTCCCGCCTTGCAGACCGCATTATCGCTGCAGCCCCTGCTATCGGGGGGGATGACAAGGGGGAGCGCTAGCCGCAGTGTGAGCCGTGTCAGCTAAATGTCATAAAGTGGTGTATTTTTGATGTCGTTTTTATGACTTTTAGCACCAATAAAGGTATATTTCACCGATATTTTTTATTGTAAATATTGGTTTGCCGGTCATGTTGCGTAAAAAGCTGGTTATTACATTAACAACTGCACGGGGATCGCGGCAGTATACTCTGGGCCAGTTGGCCAGGTATCTGCTTGCGCTGTTTCTGGTGATGTCGGTTTGTAGCTTTTTTGTCTCCAACCTGCTGCTGGTCAAAACCTCGGATGAACTGGACGATCTGGAGCAGGGGATTAATTCCCTGGCGAGCCAGTACGAGATGACTCTGGGGGCTCAGGAACTGCAAAAAGGCCAGCTCGATCAGCTCTCCACTACCCTGCAGGAGCTGAAGGTTGAGCGCGATCACTTACAGGAAGAGAACCTGCGTATCGGTGAGCTGAATGAAACCCTGGATGCCAGTCTCTATGGGCTGGAAGATCTGTTGGGTTTACCCCCCTCTGAAGAGATGACCTCTGACCGGGCCGATGCCCTGACTGTGATGACCAACCAGCGGCTGTTTTTTCTCAGCGTGCTGCCAAATGGTGAGCCGACGCAGGGAATCCGGATCACTGATGGCTTTGGTATGCGTATGCATCCCATCCACAAGAAACGGATTATGCACAACGGTATAGATTTTAAAGCCGATATCGGTACACCCGTTTATGCCACAGCCGATGGGGCGGTGGAGTATGCCGGGTTACATAAGCAGAGTGGTTTTGGCAAACTGATTATTCTGCAGCATGCGCTGGGGTTTAAAACGTATTATGCTCATCTGAGTGATGTCAAAGTTAAAAGCGGGACTTTTGTCAGCAAAGGGCAACTGATCGGTCTGACGGGGAATTCTGGTATCTCTACCGGCCCTCATCTGCATTATGAAGTTCGCTATCTGTTCCGACCCGTCGATCCGGCGCCATTTGTGGCCTGGAATATAAGCAATTTCGAATCACTGTTTTCAGAAGTAAAAGGTGTAAAATGGGCTTCTTTACGAAAAATGTACCCGCTAAATCAGGCGTTGCAAACGGCTCAGCAATAACTATCATAGCTGAAGGTAATAAGTTCAGTGGCGATATGAGTATTATCGGCCGGATGCATATAGACGGTACATTTGAAGGTAATATCTCCTCCCTGGATAATATCTCAATCGGTAAAAGTGGCCATGTACACGGCGTGGTAAAAGCCAATCATATTACGGTGTGTGGCCTGCTTGAGGGGGAAGTTGTCTGTGATGAACTGGAGATTGACCGCGGCGGCAAAGTTGTTGCTACGGTTATCAGTAAAGTAATGGCGATTCACCCGGAAGGCAATTTTATCGGTGAGCGACGTATGAAAGAGGTGGGTGTGTTAGAGCACACACCGCCGGTTGAGTCCGGTGTTGATGCAATTGATTCCCTGCCGGATAAAGTAACGATCAAAGCGGATAAGGAATCTGCCTGAACGATGTGTGAGCTGCTTGGCATGAGTGCCAATGTTCCAACCGATATCTGCTTCAGTTTCAGTGGACTGATGCAGCGTGGTGGGGAAACCGGCCCCCATAAGGATGGCTGGGGGATCGCTTTTTATGTGGGTAAGGGGTTGCAGACGTTTCATGATCCGGCTCCCAGTTGCCAGTCTGAAATAGCGAACCTGATTAAAAACCACCCTATCAAGAGTAAGACCGTCATCAGTCATATCCGTCAGGCGAATGTCGGTAGTATCTGTCTGGAAAATACTCACCCCTTTACCCGGGAACTCTGGGGTTATTCCTGGACCTTTGCTCACAATGGCCAACTGGACCCGAAACTGTTTGACCTGCCGCTGCATTACTATCACCCTGTTGGTACGACCGATAGTGAATATGCTTTCTGCTGGCTGCTGGGACAGGTAAGAGAGCGGTTTCCTCAGCGGCCGAAGAATTTCTCCGAGGTGATTGAGCTGATACATTGCTGCTGTGACCAGTTACGGGAGCTCGGCGTGTTCAATATGCTGATGACCGAGTCTGAGTATCTGCTGGCATACTGCTCAACTAAACTCTCCTGGATCACCCGGCGGGCCCCCTTTGGCAGGGCGCGCCTGACCGACGAAGAACTGACGGTCGATTTCTGCAAAGAAACGACCCCTAACGATATAGTAACAGTGGTTACCACCGAACCGCTGACCAATAATGAACATTGGCGTAAGCTGCAGACAGGCGAGATGATTGTTTTTCGCGAAGGTGTACAGCAACCTCTGAGTCGTTGTTTTGGTCACGCCTGATCTAAACCATTTTTTTAACTGATAACTTCATTGTGACTGCCACTATCAAGCATTTGTATACCCGGCTGGATAACTGTCTTATTGCCGACCGTTTTCCTATTCGAAAGAAAATCCAACTGCTGCAGCGCCGTCTGAAAGAGCATAAGCCTTCTGACCGCTTGCTGAGCGAGGTTGAGACGCTGCTATCACGCTCTGAAGAGAGGGTAGCAAAACGGGCCTATAGTCTGCCGGTGAACTATCCGGACCTGCCTGTCAGTGCCCGCAGGGAAGAGATCGCCAAAGCGATTTCAGAGCACCAGGTGGTGGTGATTGCTGGTGAAACCGGATCGGGTAAGACGACTCAGTTGCCCAAGATCTGTCTTGAGCTGGGGTTGGGCCGGGTGGGGCTGATTGGTCATACCCAGCCTCGCCGACTGGCGGCAAGAACGGTTGCCAACCGGATCGCCGAGGAGCTGCAAACCTCTCTGGGTAGTACTGTCGGTTATCAGGTGCGTTTTACGGAGCAGGTTGCCGACAATACCCTGATCAAGTTGATGACCGATGGTATCCTGCTGGCAGAAACCCAGAATGATCGCTATCTCGAACGCTACGAAGTCCTGATTATTGACGAAGCCCACGAGCGCAGCCTGAACATTGACTTTCTGCTCGGGTATCTGCACCGGATTCTGCCGAAACGTCCAGATCTGAAAGTGATTATCACCTCGGCAACTATTGATCTGGAGCGTTTCTCGAGACATTTCAATAACGCACCGGTGATCGAAGTATCGGGTCGTACCTACCCGGTTGAGTTGCACTACCGTCCCCTTGAAGAGTTGGATGACAGTAGTGAAAAAAGCATTCCGGAAGGTATCGTTTGTGCTACAGAAGAACTGATACAGCTGGAGCGCAAAAAGGGGATCACGGGTGCCGGTGATATTCTGGTGTTTCTCAGCGGTGAACGGGAGATCCGCGAAGCGGCGGAATATCTGAGGAAGGCCGTTCAGCAGGGGCGTATCAAGCATATTGAGGTGATGCCCCTGTATGCCCGCCTCAGCGTCGCAGAACAGAACCTGATTTTCACATCGGTGAGAGGGGCGGGGCGGCGAATAGTACTTGCTACCAATGTTGCGGAAACCTCGCTGACCGTCCCTGGAATCCGCTATGTTATCGATCCGGGACAGGCGCGTATCAGTCGTTACAGCTACCGCTCTAAGGTGCAGCGGTTGCCGGTTGAGGCGGTATCTCAGGCCAGTGCAAATCAGCGCAAAGGCCGCTGTGGTCGGGTAGCAGAGGGGATCTGTATCCGCCTCTACTCAGAGGAGGACTTCAATGCCCGGCCTGAGTTTACCGATGCCGAGATTCGTCGTACCAATCTTGCCGCGGTTATTCTGCAGATGCTCAACTTGCGATTGGGGGCGATCGATCAGTTTCCCTTTATCGACCCACCGGACTCCCGCTATATCAACGATGGTTTTAATCTGCTCCAGGAGCTGAGTGCCGTCGATGATAAGCGTCATCTGACAAAACTGGGGCGGCAACTGAGTCGCCTGCCTGTTGATCCAAAGATTGGCCGGATGCTGCTGGCAGCGGTAGAAAATAACTGTCTTAAAGAGATGATTATTATTGCCAGCGCCCTGAGTGTGCAGGATCCCCGCGAACGTCCTATGGACAAGCAGCAGGCTGCGGATCAGAAGCACCGTGAATATGCTGATGAAGAGTCTGACTTTGTCACTCTGATTAACCTCTGGAATCTCTATGAGGAGCAGCGGCAGGATCTGAGCCAGAATCAGCTGCGTAAATTCTGTCAGAAACAGTTTCTCTCCTATATGCGCATGCGTGAGTGGCGCGATGTGCATCGTCAGCTGCATCTGATCTGTCGTAATCTGGATTATAATGAGAACCCTCAGCCTGCCGGCTATGACGCTTTGCACCGATCACTATTGGCCGGCTTGTTGGGCAATATGGGCTTTAAACAGGAAAATAAAGAGTACCTTGGCGCTCGTAATCGTCGCTTCAGTATCTTTCCCGGGTCGATGTTGTATAAGAAAGCGCCTAAGTGGATTATGGCGGCAGAGCTGGTAGAAACCAGTCGTTTGTATGCCCGTATGGTGGCTCGGATCGATCCGCTCTGGGCAGAGCCTCTGGCAGCACATCTGCTGAAGCGTAGCTATCTGGAACCACACTGGGAGAAGAAAAAGGCTCAGGTTGTGGCGCAGGAGCAGGTGACCTTATACGGGCTTATTATTGTCCCCGGGCGGACTGTGCACTATGGCAGTGTCGATCCCAGGGTCAGTCAGCAGATCTTTATTCGTAGCGCACTGGTAGAGGGGCAATTCAATACCCGGGGGCAGTTCTTCAGTCATAACCGGAATCTGCTTAACTCGATTGAAGATCTGGAAGCCAAAAGCAGGCGGCGTGATCTGCTGGTGGATGAAGAGACTCTGGCTGAGTTTTATGCTTCACGGCTGGAGCAACATAACGGAAGTAGCGTGGTCAATGGCGCAGGCTTTGAGCAGTGGCGCAAACAGGTAGAGCAGGACAATCCTAAAATCCTGTTTATGCAGGAGGAGGACCTGTTACAACGTTCGGCGGATCATGTTACCCGGGCCAGTTATCCCGAGCAGTTACAGCTGAATGGTGCAAAACTGCAGCTTAGTTATCATTTTGAGCCCGGGGCCAAAGATGATGGGGTATCCCTTCAGACGCCGCTGGTACTGCTGAATCAGATTCCGCCAGAGCGACTCGAATGGCTGGTGCCGGGGATGCTTAAAGAGAAGTGCGTGGCGCTGTTAAAGGGGCTGCCTAAATCGCTACGCAAAAACTTTGTGCCGATTCCTGATTATGTGGATGCCTTTGTTGAAGCAGCAGTCTTTGCTCAGGGATCTTTGAATGAAGCACTGGCGCTGCATCTTAAAAGAATGACCGGTGTCAGAATCAGTCGGGATGATCTGGACGCTGTCGATCTGGATGATCATTATCGGGTAAATCTTCGTCTGATCGGAGAGAACAACAAACTCGTTGCCGAAGGACGTGATCTGCAGCGGTTGCAGAAGCAGTTCGGTTCACAGGCCCGCCAGGCACTGACGCAAGCGCCGTCTGAGAGTTGGGGACGAAAAGGGATAACCGGGTGGGACTTTGGTGATCTGCCCCGGTCGATCAGGTTGAAGCAGGCCGGAGGGCTGGAGCTGGAGGTGTATCCTGGGTTGCAGGACTGCGGTGACAGCGTTGAACTGAAAGTGTTTGAAGACCAGGCGATGGCGGTAAAACAGAACCGTCTGGGGCTGACCCGATTACTGATGTTACAACTGACAGAGCAGATAAAATTTGTCAAAAACCGATTGCCCGGTTTTCAGCAAACAGCGATTTTACTGGCTAAAGTAGAAAACCGTAATCAGCTACATGAGCACTGTTTGTTCAGTGCAGTGACCGCTACATTTCTCGCAGAAGGCGATGAGATACAGTCTGAAAAGCAGTTTACCGACCGGTTAAACCGGTATCGAAGTGAATTTTGTCAGCAGGCAGAACAACAGGCGCTGTTACTGGAAGAGATTGCCAAACAGTATCACCGTCTACAGAAACAACTTTCAGGTTCGGTTAATCTTCAGGCCGTTACCATCCTTAACGATATTCGGCAGCAACTGGATGGACTGATATTTAAAGGTTTTTTAGCCGAAGTGCCGGTGCAGCAATTACAGCAATATCCAAGATATCTGCAAGGTGTTGTGCTCAGACTGGAAAAATACCAACGCGAACTGCCACGACAGCGTATGCTGAGCGAACAGTTGCAGCAACTGACCCGACAGTATCAGGGACAGCTACAGCTGGACCGTCAGCATAACCGGTATAATGCTGCTCTGGATGAATACCGCTGGATGCTGGAAGAGTATCGTATCTCACTGTTTGCCCAGCAGTTGGGTACCCGGATAACAGTCTCAGAGAAGCGGCTTAAACAGCAGTGGCAACAGATCGAGCGATAAACGAAGGTGAGCTTTTTATCTGCCTGTAGCCCATGATTCAGGGTTCGAATTTGATCTGTATCAGTTTTTGCTAATGGATTACTGCAAAAAAGGCCTTAACTGTTTAAAAAACCAGAACAAATGGTTGCGAACACTGGGGAGCTATGCTGTAATGCGTCAAATTTATTTAAATGCTGTTCTGAAACCTCGGTTTTAAACGGTTTATAGCCTATAATGGGTTGGTTGAATCGGTTGAAGTGCAGGATGTTAACCGGATTACAACTAAAAGATACTAAGGGCTGTTACGCTAGTCAGCCCGCCAGAAATATTGAGTGTAAGAATTTATTTCATGCACAGCATTGAAATATTTCTGAATTATAGTATTTTCTTGTTAGCTGAGCGTAGTTGATGACGTGAAGCGAAGTAAGAAATAATAAAGTTTAACTACTAGTACGTTAAATATTGAAGGGGAAATGTTAATGAAAAAGTCAATTATCGCTCTGGCTGTTGCTGGTGCTCTGACTGCTCCAATGGTTGCTCAAGCAGATGCTACTCTGTACGGCTCACTGCGTGTTCAAATTGCTGACGCTGATGGTAGTGATCTGGATATCCAGGACAACACTTCACGTATCGGTATCAAGGCTACTTCTGAACTGTTCTCTGGTGCGACTGCAATCGCTCACTTCGAGACTTACGCAAATACTGAATCCGGTTCTTTCGGTACTCCAAATAAAGGCCGTCTGGCTTACGTTGGTGCTACTGGTGACTTCGGTACCGTACTTGTTGGTCGTCAGTGGCTGCCAGCTTACCTGTGGACTGTTGGTAAAACTGACATCATGGCTGCTGCTAACACTGAAACAACTCACAGCTACGGTACTGGCGGTCGTCAGGGTAATGCTGCTGCCTACATCTCTCCAGATCTGAGTGGTCTGCAACTGGCAGTTGCTGCTGTTGCACGTAAGGCTCCTGGCGTTGATGCTGGTGGTGATACTGGTGCTGACGTTGATGCGACTCACCTGGCTGCTACTTACTCTGTAGCTGGTTTCGGTGTGGCTCTGTCTACTTTGCAGTACAAAGGAACTGTTGATGAGAACATCAACTCTCTTGGTCTGAGCTACTCTGCTGGTGATGCGTACGTAGCGCTGTCTGTTGAAGACGACGAAGTCAACCGTAACGGTGCTGACAATGTAATCATTCTGGCTGGCTCTTACGCTCTGGGTAACACCAAGCTGCTGGCTTCTATCACTGATTTCGGTGATGATGCTTCTAATGTTGATGGTGGTAAGCGTTACATTGCTGAAGTTCAGCAGAAGCTGGGCAAGCAAGCGTTTGTATTTGCTAACTACATTGAAGCAAATGGCAAAGCTGAAGATGCAACTAACGCAGTTGATACTTTCGCTGTAGGTTACAACGTAAGCTTCTAATCTTAATTTAAGATTAAGCTGATAAAAAGGACCCTGAAGGGTCCTTTTTTTATGTCTGAAAATAATAACAGCCATCTGTGATAAGGCTTTTTGCGGTCGCAAAAAAATATGATCTGAGGCACAATTGCGTTTTAGATATGGTTTTGGAAGTTTTGCATGATGCTCATTAAAAATAGTCTGCTCTCCATTTTGTTTATGTTTTCTGTTAGTGCTGTAGCGGATGATCGATTGGATGTTGATCCATGGGAGGGATTTAACCGTGCCATGTTCAGCTTTAATGATACGGTTGACCGTTATGCACTCAAACCTGCGGCGCAGGGTTATAAGGCGGTTACGCCGGATATTATTGAAACCGGTGTAAGTAATTTTTTTGGTAATTTGTCGGATGTAGGCAGTACTTTGAATAGTGCTTTGCAGTTGAAGGGGGAGGATGCCGGTCAGAGCCTGGCCAGGGTAGTGTTTAATACGACTATCGGTTTAGGCGGTATTATTGATGTCGCTACGCCTATGGGGCTGCCGGAGCATAATGAAGACTTTGGTCAGACGCTGGGCTATTGGGGAGTGGAAACGGGCCCCTATCTGGTGCTGCCGCTGTTAGGCCCCTCCAATATTCGTGATGGTCTTGGTCTGATACCGGATTCAATGGTTGATCCGGTAGGTGAGGTCGACCCCATCCGCACCCGTAATCAGCTTTATGGGCTGCGTATTATTGATACCCGGGCAAACTTGCTGGCCGCGGAAGAGTTGCTTACCGGAGATCGTTACACCGCGATGCGTGATGCCTATCTGCAGCGACGGGAGTTTCTGGTAAACGATGGCAAGGTGGCCTCGTTTGATCAGGATCAGTTCTGATAATACTGAGGGGTAGCACTTTAAATTAGTCGCTTAAAATTAGCCGCTTTAAATTAGTCGTTTTATCAGTTGCTTTTAAAAGTATAGTCTCTGATTGATCGTTATAAATAACTTTAAAAGCCGTTGCTCGTAGCTCGACGTCACAAAAAGCGTGACTTGTTTGTTGCTCGATAAAAGCCTTCTTTTTTAGTGCTGATCTGTATTTGAGTGATGAGCTCTGTAAGAAAGTTGTTGCACAGCTTGGGTGCAGGGCGATAATTCTGAGCAACCACAACGAGCGGCGGCTTTTTCTAGCAAGTGAAAGCGAAGCTTTCCGTCTAACCACTAGCAGGCGCGAAGCGCCGTTCTAACTGGTCGTTGGATCCAGCTCTTTCAGGTGGGCGAGGAATAGCGTAAAGATATCTGACTGGGTTGAGGTGTTGAGCCGGGTATGAATATTCTTACGGTGTACTTTTACCGTTCCCAGGCTGATGTCCAGCATATTGGCGATCGCCTTTGATGAGTGTCCCTGCAGGATCAGACCAGCAATCTGCTGCTCACGGGGGGTGAGAACGCCGCTGCCAAAGGTGCTGATCGCCTGATTCATTGCGCCCTCGGATTTTTCATATTTTACGAATTCCTGTGATTGTGACCACCAGAACTGACGAATCAGTGATTTGATCACCGGATAAATAGTATTCAAACGGTTTAATTCGGGCCGGGTGATGGTGCCCCGGCTGGTTCTGCGCCCGAGTGAGATAGCACAGCTGACCTTAGGGTCGAGCTCAATGACCAGATTGATCTCATCAATCAGATCAAACTCTTTGTAGCAGCTCTGGTAGTACTTGGTGGTTTCAAAGCTGTCGGGTGCGATGTCGATCAGTCGGCTGACGCCTTCTCCAAGGGTACCACTGCGGATCGCATTAAACAGTGGGTCGAGAATGTAGGCCCGGTTGATATAGTTATGCAGTGTCAGGCTTTGCTCTGCAGGGTTGGTGGGGTGAAGAATTAAGGGTTTAAGTGACTTTCTGAAAGTCACTACCAGCATCGTGTCGAAATGGCACTGTGTGGCGAGAAATTTTTCCAGCATACCGCCAAAACTAGGCAGGCGTATGGTGTCGATAACAGCAGCAAGTTCCTTTTGCCAGTTTTCAGATGCGTTGTGCTGTGCACTTATACTTTGCATAGCCAGGCTCCTGCGCTGGTCGTTAAAACGGATTAAAAAGATCCGGCTGCATCTGTCAGTTAAGCTGAACTTATGACAGATGACGGGACCAATACCGGTAATACCGATCCACTGCAGCCGGATAAGGGGGTCAGGGTGTTCTGCCACTGACCTTTGCCTGTATAACGATAGTGAAAGTATTACACAGGTAAAATGGGTGTTGATTAGCTGACTGACTTAAGTGTCAGGTCAAAGCACAGACGGACTTTTTCACACAGCTCATCCACTTCTGCATGGCTGATAACCAGTGGTGGAGACAGTACCATACGGCTGCCTACTGCACGCATAATCAGGCCGTTGTTAAAGCAGTGGTCACGGCAGATCAGCCCGATATTGATATCGTCTCCAAAAAACTCTTTAGTCTCTCTGTCTTTTACCAGAGCGATGCCTGCAACCAGTCCAGTGCCTTCGATATGGCCAGCCAATGGCTGGTCTGCCAGTGTTTCACGCAGTTTGCGCTGGAAGTAAGGTCCGATATCATTGGCTACATACTCAACGATATTTTCTTTTTTCATCAGCTGGATGTTAGCGATCGCAACCGCAGCCGCAACGGGATGACCTGAGTAGGTGAAACCGTGGTTGAAGTCATCGTCGTGTTCAATAAAAGCGTTGGCGATGCGATCACCCACGGCAACTGCCGCAATCGGCAGATAACCGGAAGACAGTCCTTTAGCCATCGACATAATGTCAGGTTTAAAGCCCAGGGTTTCACAGCCAAACCAGCTGCCCGTGCGGCCAAAGCCGCAGATGACTTCATCGGCTGCCAGCAGAATATCGTATTTATCACAGACCTTCTGAATTTCTGTCCAGTAGTTCGCTGGAGGAACAATGACGCCCCCGGCGCCCTGAATCGGTTCGCCGACGAAAGCAGCAACATTATCAGGACCGACTTCAAGAATTTTATCTTCCAGGGCTTTGGCGCAGGCGATGCCGAACTCCTCTTCGGTCATATCCCCGGCTTCGCCATACCAGTAGGGCTGGCGTATCCGCTCAATATTAGGTACCAGAGGGCCGCCTTGTTTATGCATACCGCTCATGCCACCAAGGCTGGTACCGCCGATGGTGCTGCCGTGGTAAGCATTTTCACGGGCAATAATGATGTTGCGGTAAGGCTTACCTTTGATAGACCAGTACTGGCGTACCATCCGGATAATAGTATCGATCGCTTCTGAGCCTGAGTTGGCAAAGAAGATATGATTCAGGTCGCCCGGGGTCACGCTGGCGATCTCTTTGGCAAGTTCAGCAACAGGTGCATGGGTGGTCTGGAAGAAGGTGTTGTAATACGCCAGTTGCTTCATCTGACTGTTGGCTGCTTCAATTAGTTCGGAGCGGCCATAGCCCATATTGACACACCACAGGCCAGCCATACCGTCGAGAATCTTATTGCCTTCACTGTCCCACAGGTATACCCCTTCAGCGTGGGTAATCACCCGTGCTCCCTTCTTGTTCAGTGCACCGGTGTTGGTAAAGGGATGCATATGGTGTGCGGCATCGATGGTCTGTAGGTCCGCTGTGTTTACTGAAGTGCTGTTATTTTCGAGCATTGACTCTCTCCCAACCTGTCACCGGATGTGAACAGTCTGCCGGTGAATAAATAAAACGATCAAAAGATTTGAAGCTAGCAGGATCAAATCTAATTTTGTGATCACTATTTTGTGATCACAAAAAGATAAAGTCAACAAAAAAGCCGCAAAAGTTTTTAGCTCTCTTCAGCGGCTTTTAAGGGGCGAATCTGTTTATGAGTAAAGAAACAGGTGGCTTTAAAACTCAGTGGCCTGAGTTTTCAATAAAGGTATGCAGCATCTCCGGGGTTCCGGCAAACGCAATCCCTTCGCGGATATCGGCAGCGATAGCCATCTGCAGGGCATAGGCATCTCTTCGTTCGATAGCGGACATCGCTTCATTGTGCCGGTCTACCAGATAGTGTTCCTCCAGCTCGCTGGTGGCCATTCGCATGAAGGGGCCCAGCTGCAGCCACAGGCTTTCAATCAGTGGCAGGGTTACCTGATGCGGATTGGCGGTATAGAGGGAGCGGTGAAAGTTCTGGTTGAGAATGCTGATCTGACTGAGGTTGTCTTCCTCCTGTGCCTGATCGATCAGGCTGTCCAGTGAACGAAGCTGTTCCAGTCGGTCATTATCGATATAGGGTAGTGCCCGGGCGGCCGCATGAGACTCAATGGCGATCCGGGCTTCACAGAGTTCATTGAACTTCATTGCTGTCATTTTTGGCACCATTACTCTGCGGTTGCCCTGAATTTCCAGTGCATTTTCGGCCGCCAGTTGTCGCAGGGCTTCCCGGACAGGCATAGGGCTGACATCAAGAATGCCGGCCAGTTCACGAATGGTAAGTACCCTTCCGGGGAGGATCTCACCGTACATCACTGCGTTGCGCAGAGTCTGGTATACCCATTGGGTGATAGTTACAGACTCATCACGTTCAGTTAATGTTATTTTTATCGGAGATTTCTTGTCCATAATCAACGTTGGTTCTGGCCTTGTTCTCTTGGGAACCTCTTAGCAGGTTCTCTTATTAGTAATGCGATCATTAAATAGGTTACATGACATTTTTAACAGATGTCGATATTGACCGCCACAAAAAAATGTGATCACATTACTTTATTCTTTGTGATCACAAAAGCATGTAGGTTAAGCTAAACTGATTGCAACAGTATGTTGTGACCCGCCAGCGTGTGGGGATGAAAGATTTCGAGTGAGAATCTTATGATGTTTAAGAAAGAGAAAGATAAAGAGTTTGATCTGTTTATAGCTGACCTGAATGGTAATTTGCGGGGTAAGCGGCTGCCGGCGAGTGCAGCGGTTAAGGTTTTTGAAGAGGGCGTTAAATTGCCGCGCTCAGTGCTTGGTTTCGATTTCTGGGGAGACGATGTGCTGGACAATGGCCTGGTGTTTGAAACGGGCGATATGGATGGTATCTGTATGCCTGTAGGGGACCGGCCGATCCCCGTTCCCTGGGCTGAGGAACCAAGAGATCAGATTCTGGCAATGATGTCCAACCCTGATGGGACGCCGTTTGGTTGTGACCCCCGCCAGGTACTGGCCGGTGTTGTGAAACGTTTTAAAGCGATCGGTCTGACCCCGGTGATGGCGACCGAGCTGGAGTTCTATCTTATGGATGGCGAGTCTGAAGAGACTCAGCGTCCAAAGCCTCCTATCTTATCCGAAGGACATGGGCGCCGTCTGAGTGAAACCGACTGTTACTCAATCGATGAGATGGATGGTCTTTCGGCGTTCTTTGCTGAGGTGCGTGAGGTTTGTGAGATTCAGGGCGTTCCGGCGGATACTATTATTTCTGAATTAGGGCCCGGCCAGTTTGAGATCAACCTGTTGCATGTGAATGACCCGCTGATGGCGGGAGATCAGGCGATTATGTTTAAACGTCTGATCAAAGGGATCTCCCGTAAACATGGCTACTCTGCCACCTTTATGGCCAAGCCTTATTCGGATAAGAGTGGCAATGGCTTCCATGTTCATTTCAGTCTGCTGGATGAGGCGGGCAATAATGTTTTTGATGATGGTGGCGAAGACGGTACTGATGTGCTGAAGAATGCGGTTGCAGGTCTGATGCATACCATGTCTGACAGCATGCTGGTCTTTGCACCACATATGAATTCCTATCGCCGTTTCATGGCGGGCGCCCATGCACCGACGATTGCCACCTGGGGCTATGAGAACCGCACCGTGGCGATCAGAATTCCGGAAAGCCCCTGTGAGGCACGTCGGATCGAACACCGGGTGTCCGGCGCTGATGCAAACCCCTATCTGGTGTTAGCCGCCATTCTGGCTGGAGCGTTATACGGTATTGAGAATAAGCTGATGCCACCGGCTCCCATTGAAGGTGATGCTTATGCTGACGGAGATCAGGAGATGATTCTGCCAAATAAGTGGGATATCGCTACCGATCTTTTTGCCGAAAGTGATGTGCTGAAGGAGTATCTTGGTGAGGAGTTTGTCAGGGTATTTGCTGCAGCGAAGCGTCAGGAGCAACGGAAACTTAACGAGCAGATCTCTGATATTGAGTATGAATCTTACTTGGGATTGCTTTAACTTATTGATATTTATTTATTATTTTCTAATACCTACTGGAGGGTATATAGCTGACAGGGAGGTTGCAGTACATTTTTACTAGTTGCAGAAAATACTGCGACAGTTTGAGAAGCTTGAGCGCCGCCTTACTGATCAGAGGGGCGGCCATGACAATAACAACAAAAAGATGTGGCTCTGATGAACGCCGCTTTGCGGCATCTAAAGAGTTAATGCTAATAGATGGGTCAGCACATGCTGCGACATCTGAAGCACCAGAGATGGAGTAATACAATGAATCCGAAGAAGCTTGGTCTTGCAGTAGTAATGGCTGCGTCCGTTTCCACTACTGTAATGGCTGAAGAGCAGGTTGTGAATTTTTACAACTGGTCCGATTACATCAGCCCTGAGATCCTTGAGAACTTCACCAGAGATACCGGGATCAAGGTTAACTATGACGTTTATGACTCGAATGAGGTGCTTGAAGCGAAGCTGATGTCTGGCGGCGCCGGCTATGACGTCGTTGTGCCAACCGGTTCTTTCCTTGAACGTCAGGTACAGGCCGGAATCTACACTGAGCTTGATCGCAGTAAGCTGACCAATTACGGTAACCTTGATGCGGCAATACTCGAGAAAATTGCCCGTCATGATCCTGGTAATAAGCACAATGTTCCTTATGCCTGGGGAACGATCGGTATCGGCTATAACGTTGATATGATCAAAGAGCGGCTGGGCGATATGCCTGTTGATACACTGGATCTGGTGTTTAAACCTGAGATAGCGGCCAAACTGAATGATTGTGGTATCTCCCTGCTTGATTCTCCTGCTGAGATCGTAGCAATCGCGCTCAACTATCTGGGGCTTGATCCAAACTCTGAGGATAAAGCAGATCTGAAAAAAGCAGGAGATCTGCTGAAGTCTGCTCGTGACAATTATCGTAAATTCTCCTCTTCTGCGTATATTTCTGACCTGGCCAATGGTGATATCTGTGTGTCCCTGGGTTACAACGGTGATGTGTTGCAGGCTCAGGGTCGTGCTGAAGAAGCGGGACAGGGGGTGAACATCGGCTATGTCATTCCGAAAGAGGGTACGTTGGCATGGTTTGATCTGATGGCGATTCCAGTTGATGCGCCTCATAAAGATGCGGCTTATAAGCTGGTAGATTATATCCTCAGAGGAGACAGCGGCGCAGCGGTCTCTAACTATGCCTACTATGCGGTAGCCAATAAGGCGGCAGAGCCAATGGTTCTGGAAGAGGTATTAAATAATCCCGGTATCTATCCCACAGACGAGGTGAAGGCTAATCTGTTTCCTCAGAATGCACATAGCGCCAAGTTTGACCGGTTGCTGACCCGCACCTGGACTCAGATTAAAACTGGTCGGTAAGTCTGCCCCTGGCAGAGGCGAGCCTCTGCCAGAGAGATATCGCTTTCAGGTAGTGGGATTAACGGCTAACGAGATAGCTGCCACACTGAAGGCTTCATAAATAACTCTCTGAGCTCCCGACAGAGTTCAGTATATGAATATGGTATAGGGTGTAGTATGACTTCAACAGTAACAATTGAGCCGCAGTCTGATAGTGTACCTGCGGCATCTCCTCAGACTTCCAAAATGCCTCTTTGGAAGCAGGAGGGGGCAAAACCTTTTTTGCGGATAGAAAATGTCACCAAAAAATTCGGTGAATTTACCGCTGTCGATAATATCTCACTGGATATATATAAAAACGAGCTGTTCTGTCTTCTGGGTGGTTCCGGTTCGGGTAAGAGCACCCTGTTGCGAATGCTGGCTGGCTTTGAGTCGCCAACAAGTGGTCGGATTATCATTGATGGAGTTGATATGGCGGGTATTCAGCCATGGAAACGTCCGGTGAATATGATGTTTCAGTCCTATGCCCTGTTTCCACACCTGTCGGTTGAAGAAAATGTTGCCTTCGGTCTGAAGCGTGAAGGGCTGGATCGCTCAGAGGTTAAGCAGCGTGTTGCAGAGATGCTGGAGATGGTGCAGCTGGGGCATCTGGGTAAGCGTAAGCCAGATCAGCTTTCAGGTGGACAGCGGCAGCGTGTGGCGCTGGCCCGCTCTCTGGTTAAACGGCCTAAGCTGTTGCTGCTGGATGAGCCGTTGGGGGCGCTGGACAAGAAGTTACGCGAGGAAACGCAGTTTGAGCTGATCAATATTCAGGAAGAGCTGGGGGTAACTTTTGTCGTGGTAACCCATGATCAGGAAGAGGCGATGACACTGGCGAGCCGGATCGGTGTTATGAATCATGGTGTGATTGTGCAGACAGCGGAGCCCCATGATGTTTACGAATACCCCAATAGTCGCTTTGTTGCTGAATTTATCGGTTCGGTCAATCTGTTTGAAGGGCGGGTAATTGAGGATCTGCCTGACTCTGTCCGTATCGATTCTAAAGATGCGGGTGCGGTATTGTTTGTTAACCATGGTATCAGCTGTGCGCCGAACCAGAAGGTGCATGTCGCGTTGCGTCCGGAAAAAACTCAGATCAGCAAAGAGAAACCGGAAGGTCAGCAGAACTGCATCAAGGGCATCATCGAAGAGACCGCGTATATGGGCAGCCTGTCGGTTTATCGGGTGCGCCTGGCCAGTGGTATGGAGGTGCGTGTCACCCAGCCGAACACCACCCGGGATCTGGGTGCGAGGCTGACCTGGAACGATGAAGTTTATCTTTACTGGGATGAAGACAGCAGCGTGGTATTGACATCATGAGTACTCAGACCGGTTCTGCCTGGGTGGAGGGCTCCGGTTCACGCCTGGCAAAGTACAATATTTTTAAGCGGTTAAACTGGGGGCGCTTTTCTGTTATCGCAGTACCTATGCTCTGGCTGGCCGTATTTTTCTTTATCCCCTTTTTGGTGGTGTTTAAAATCTCACTGTCGGAAACAGCCATTGCGGTGCCGCCCTATACGGCATTGTTAGACTGGAATCTGGATGAAGCATTTATCAATTTGAAGTTGAATCTGGGGAACTATCTGTTCCTGTTTGAAGATTCGTTTTATATCGATGCTTACCTTAGCTCGATAAAAATTGCAGCGATCTCGACTGTTCTGACGTTGCTGATAGCGTTTCCCATTGCCTATATGATCGCCCGCAGTAAACCAACAACCCGGGCGTTGCTACTGTCGTTGGTGATTCTGCCCTTCTGGACCTCTTTCCTGTTGCGGGTGTATGCCTGGATGGGGTTTCTTAAAAAGAATGGTCTGATCAATGAGTTTTTGCTCAGTACCGGTATTATTGATCAGCCTCTGATCATGTTGCAGACCGATTTTGCCGTCTATATCGGCATTGTTTATACATACCTGCCTTTTATGGTGCTGCCTCTCTACAGCGCGCTGGAAAAGATGGATATCACGCTACTGGAGGCGGCTGAAGATCTGGGTTCAAAACCGGCCACCAGCTTCTTTCTGATCACCGTACCGATGGCGATGCCTGGCATTATCGCTGGTTGTATGCTGGTGTTTATTCCCGCGGTTGGTGAGTTTGTTATCCCGGCGTTGCTCGGTGGTTCGGATACGCTGATGATCGGACGGGTATTGTGGGATGAGTTTTTCCTCAATCGGGACTGGCCGATGGCGTCAGCGGTTGCGGTTGTGATGCTGATTGTACTGGTGTTGCCGATCATGATGATCCGCAACAGTCAGGGTAAAGAGGAGGCGGTCTGATGAAGCGTAGATCACTGTTTTTAAATACGACCGCAACCATGGGGTTTATCTTTCTGTATGCGCCGATGATCGCGCTGGTGGTATACAGTTTTAATAAATCCAAGCTGGTAACGGTGTGGGGTGGCTGGTCGCTGAAGTGGTATGGCGAGCTGTTCCGTAACGATCAGATTATCGATGCGGCCCTGCTGAGTTTTAAGATCGCCTTTATCAGCGCCAGTGTGGCGGTGGTGCTGGGAACTATGGCGGGATTTGTGCTGAGTCGTTTCAGACGTTTTCGTGGCAAGATGCTATTAGCGGGCTGGGTCAGTGCGCCACTGGTGATGCCTGAGGTAATAACTGGTCTGTCACTGCTGTTGCTGTTTGTGGCGATGGAAGGCGCGTTTGGCTGGCCTGCAGGACGTGGTACCAGCACTATCATCATCGCCCATGTCACCTTCTGTATGGCCTATGTAGCGGTAATTGTACAATCGCGTCTGTCCCAGTTGGATGAAACTCTGGAAGAGGCAGCCATGGATCTGGGTGCAAAACCTTCATCGCTGTTCTTTCTGGTGACGTTGCCGCTGATTATGCCTGCGGTGATCTCCGGCTGGTTGTTGTCTTTTACCATGTCGCTGGACGATCTGGTTATCGCCAGTTTCGTCTCTGGTCCGGGTAACAGTACGCTGCCGATGGTGATCTTCTCCAAAGTGCGTCTGGGTGTATCCCCCGAAGTTAACGCACTGGCTACACTGATGATTGCCGTGGTGGCGATCGGAGTGACAGCTGCGATGTATCAGATGCGACGGCAGGCGAAACTGCTGGAGAAGCAGGGGTAGGGTAGTTCCGGGCTTTATGTCAGCGCCCACTCTGAGTGGGCGCTTTGGTTTTTAGGGTGAGTAAGCGATTATGAAAATAGGTATTCTGGCAACCGGTATTACACCGGATGAGCTACTGGGCCAGTATGGCTCTTATGCGGATATGTTTGAGCAGTTGTTTGCACTGGTCAATGCTGACTTTACATACGATGTATTTGATGTGCGCGATGGGGTTTTTCCTGATAGCGCTGAACAGTGTGATGGCTGGGTGATTACCGGGTCAAAGTTCAACGTCGATGAGAATCGCGACTGGATGCAAAAGCTGAAAAAGCTGATTCTGGAGATCGATGCCTGCAAGCGACCTTTGCTGGGGATCTGTTTTGGCCACCAGATTATCGCTGAAGCCTTTGGCGGAAAAGTTGAGGCCTATCAGGGTGGCTGGGGTGTTGGACTACACCGTTATCAGCTGCTTGGCGACAACGGGTTTATAAAGGATGGTGCTGAACCGTTCTCGATCAGTGCGATGCATCGTTATCAGGTGACTGAAAAACCGGAAAATGCCCGGACTTTTGCTCAGTCTGATTTCTGTAAATATGCGGGGCTGGTGTATGGCGACAATATCCTGACTGTGCAGGCGCATCCTGAATTCAATCTGCAGTTTGAAACGGACCTGGTGACGATACGTAAGGGGGCAGTGATCCCGGATGATATTGCCAATGCCGGACTGGCACAGTTGCAGGCAAGTGATGCGGCAACAGATTCAGCGCGTGTTGCACGCTGGATGGTGGATTTTATCACTGCTTCCTAAGCTGTGGATTCTTATTTGAACCGCTGTCTACAGCGGTTTTTTTGTATCGGGAGGGCGTAGAAGTGAAGATAGGTATTCTCGCTGCAGGTACCAGTAGTAGTGCTTTACAGGAACAGTTCGGTTCATTTGCGCTGATGACTGAACGCATGCTATCGGACGCTCAGTTCAGCTTTAAGTGCTGGGATGTTCGACTGGGTGAGTTTCCGCAGGCCGTGAATGAATGTGATGGCTGGATTATTACCGGTTCTCCCTGCAGTGCCTATGAGTCGCTGGAATGGATCGCTGATCTTGAATCGCTGATCCGGGCCATTGATCAGGCTGAAGTGCCACTGATCGGTATCTGTTTTGGACATCAGCTAATCGCTCAGGCGCTGGGCGGTGTGGTGGTTAAGGCTGATGCCGGTTGGGGAGTGGGCGTAGATAGTTATCAGCCATCTGCAGCCGGTCAGGCGGTGTTAGGTAGCGAACCAGTGCGTTTGCACATTATCCATCAGGACCAGGTTATACAGTTGCCAGCGCGGGCTGAGATACTGGCCGCGTCTGCCTTTTGTCAGTATGGGGTACTGCGTTATGGTTCCCATATTTTTACCGTGCAGGCACATCCGGAGTTTAGTCGTGAATATATGCTATGCGAGCTGCCTGCCATTGTGCCGGAGTATCTGACTGCTACTGATGCTGAGAAAGGGCTGAAATCACTTGAGCATTATGAGGCTGATTCAGCGCCGGTGGTTGATGCGATCATCCGTGTATTGATGGGCAAGTCGCTGTAATACTCAGGTGATCTGGTGCTGCTGTCTGAACCTTTCCCAGCTATGACTGATCTCCTCTGTCTGTTGACGCAGCCAGGTTTCGAAACGTTGTATTTTAGGGCGTCTGAAGTGATGTTCAGGGGCAACCAGGTAGTAGTCAAAACTGCTTGGCAGATAGATTGGAAGCGGACAGATCAGCTGTCCGCGTTCGATCATCTCATATACCAGGCTGAAACGGGCGGCGGCGATTCCCTGTCCACTTAGCAGTGCTTCCACCAGAATATTGGAGTCGGTGACCTGTAAGCGTGAGCTTGTCAGCGTCTCGGGCAGACCGAGTGCTGTTCTGAGCAGTGGCCAGAGATCTTTCATGTCGGGAGCGTCATCCGTTAGCAGAGGGAGTTCCCCGAGTTGTTGCCGGGCCGGGCGATCTTTATTGATCAGCGATGGATGGCAAACCGGTATCATATAGTCCCGCATCAGTAATCGACTGCTCAGGCCGGGATAGACTCCCTTACCAAACCGGATCGCCAGATCAAGCTGGTTATCATCAAAGCTGTCCAGTCTGATGCCAGGGGAGATGTGGATATTCAGATGTTCCTCCTGCGCCTGAAAGTCACCTAGTCTGGGCACCAGCCAGCGGCTGGCAAACGAGGGCAGGGTGCTGAGTATTAAACGCTGGGGGTGCGGGTCATCATTTAACTGGTTAACACCCTGTTCCAGGCTGGCAAACGCTTTGCTGACATAGGGGAGCAGTTGTCGCCCCTCCGAGGTGAGTTCAATCTCCCGTGTCAGACGATGAAAGAGTGTTACCCCCAGCTGTTGTTCCAGTGTTTTGATCTGCTGGCTGATTGCGGCCTGGCTGACATAGAGCTGTTCGGCGGCGAGTTTAAAGCTTTGCATCTCCGCAGCGTGTCGAAAGGCTTGTAGTGCTTTAAGTGAGGGCAGGCGGGTCATGATCGTTTCTATACTGGCTTATGCATAAGATAAACTTAATTGTAGAGTGTTAAAACTCGTTTGTCGTCAGCGAAGTAAATCTTGATTATGGCTGTATAACTTAGCTATTGGAGAGATTTGCTATGAAGTCGGTAGTGTTAAATCAGATAGGTGCGAAACGCGATAGTAAAGAAAGACTTGATTATTTAGCGGTCTGGCAGCGTTGGTTGCAGCGTTATCGTAGCCGTCGGCTGTTGCTTCAGCTGGATAGAGAGCAGCTTAAAGATATTGGTGTTACACGGGAGGAGGCGCTTGAGGAGGCGGGTAAACCTTTCTGGCGATGATGTTCAACAGCTGGCAACTGAGTAAATCAGTATATAGCAGGCATAAAAAAGCCTGATCGTAATCAGGCTTTCTTTTGCTAGCAACAGATCAGAGATCTGTTAGCTGGCACGGTCTCAGATAGCAACGATGTTTTCTGCTTGTGGACCGCGCTGACCCTGAGTTACAGAGAACTGTACCTGCTGGCCTTCTTCAAGAGTTTTGAAGCCGTTGCTCTGGATTGCACTGAAGTGTGCGAATACGTCAGGGCCGTTTTCCTGCTCGATGAAACCGAAGCCTTTGTCAGCGTTAAACCATTTAACAGTACCGGTTACAGTAGCCATGTTAGTTGTCCTATTTTATAAATAATGTTTTGCCATCAGAGATGGCGGATGATGCAGGAATTTTTACTATACATTATGGAAACAGGACGAGAAGCTGAAACAGGATCTTCGAAATGATGCATAAAAATACGGTGAATCTTCAAGCAGGTATTAATATATACACTTATATTTTTAATATCAACACATTAATTGGTTATATTCAGTTTTATATGGATTCTGAAACCTCTGGGGATGATGCTTCAACCTGATTGCGGGACCTGGATTTAGCCCGGTAGAGCGCCTGATCAGTGCGCTTAAACAGAGTGGCAGGAGACTCATGGCTGATATATTCAGCGACGCCAAAACTGGCGGTTACCTTCAGCTCAATCCCCTCGAGTGTTGTTAAGGCGGTTTCAATCTGCATACGCATCTTTTCGGCCACTGCGCAGGCATTCTTCTGGCTGCAGTTAGGCAGGATGATAAAGAACTCGTCACCGCCCCAGCGGCAGAGAGTGTCGGCCTTGCGCAGGCTATCGGTGAGTATTCTGGCGACTTGATTCAGAATTTTATCTCCCAGCAGGTGGCCATAGGTATCATTGAACAGTTTAAAGTGATCAATATCCACCAGAATAGTGGACACCGGATGCCGGTGACGGTCGGCAAGCCTGAGAATCTGCTGATAGACTAACTCAAAGGCGTGACGGCTGGCGGTGCCCGTCAGAGGATCGGTATTGGCCATCACTTCTAAACGGCGCTGATAGCCACCCAAAGTAAAGTGTTGCAGGAGCAATACCACCACTATAACCACCAGACTGATGAGAAGGTTGATCCAAAGGGTTGCGGTGATCTGTGATGAGCTGTGTTCGGTATGTTCAACGATAAGATACCAATCCAGTTCAGGCACAAAACGGGTTTTTATCAGGTATTGCTGGTCATTATGGCTATAGCTGTATGAGCCTCCGGGAGAGGATAGTATCAATGGGGCTATATCGCCAAGTCCACTAAGGTTATGAATATCATCAGCGCCTTTGAACTGGCTGCCCTGCAGGGTAACTTTGCCCTGCCGGTCAATGAAATAGATCTGTCGGCCGTAACGGTTTTGATAAACCTCGATCAACTCTCTGATCTTTTGCGAGGCCAGACCGACACCGATAATCCCCAGAAACCGTCCCTGCGCATCGTTGACCTTATGGTTGACGAACAGGGTTGTGGTGAAACCATCGGCGGTATCCTGATCAAGGTTGATATCGAACTGCGCAGGCGTTTTGCGGCTGGTGAAATACCAGTCATCGGCCGGGTCCGATGCCGATACCTGCTTAATGATCCCGGAGCTGTGGTAATAGTTGGTGGTTTGTTCGGAAACAAAAAAGGCAGTGAAGGCGTTATAGCGCGTCTGGATCGATTTAAGGTAGCGTTGCATCTGTTCAGGATAGTGCTCGCCGTTCTCAATCCAGTCATGCACAAAGGTGTCCTGCGCCATCAGCGATGAAACCAGCACGGGTTGTAACAGGTCTCGCTGTACCTCTGAGTAAACGGTGTCACTGGTCAGCGGCAGGGTGTTGGTTTTGATATGCTGATTCAGCGAGTTATTGGCAACAAAATAGCTGATAAAACTGATGGTAGCGAAGGCAATGCTTAGCAACAGGCTGCTAATCAGGATAAAAGAGGGTTTACGTAACGTTATCGGCTTCATCGTGTCTTGATCTGTCGGATAGTGGAGTTGTTGGCCGACAGCCGAAATCATCCCTGGTGTCGAAGACTATATCTTAACAGATTTGCGTTGCACTCTTCAGCTAATCTCGTTGTTAACTGGTGATAGGGTTTCATTGCCGGATAGGCAGTTATTTTTGCAGGTGGCAGACTGGCAGTTAGGGGGATGATGTCAGACGCTGAAATAAAAAAAACGCCCGAAGGGGCGTTAATATGGAGTAAAACGCTTTAGTCGATATTTTCTAGTTGCCGGTTTTGATATCAGACCAGGTACGGCTGCGTATGCGGGCAACATTTGCCGGAAGTGTCGCTGGCATATACAGGCGGGTGCGGGTTTCAGCATCGGGGTAGATTGAGGTATCAGAGGTTATTTCAGGGTCAACCAGGTCAGTCGATGCGCTGTTAGGATTGGCATACCAGACGTAGTTGGTAATCTCTGCAATGATCTCTGGTCGCAACAGAAAGTTGATAAACTTGTGTGCGTTCTCAGCGTGTTTGGCGTCTGATGGGATCAGCAACATATCAAACCAGATCTCAGTGCCCTCTTTCGGAATGCTATAGCCAATTTCGATACCATTACCCGCTTCTTCTGCACGGGCCTGCGATTGAAACACATCGCCAGAATAGCCGATCGCGACACAGGTATCGCCGTTGGCCAGATCATTAACATACTGAGACGAGTTGAACTGACGCAGATAGGGGCGCACTGCTTTCAGAGTCTGAGCTGCAGGGTTGTCTTTCTTATGAACCGCTTTGGACGTATCGGTGGACGACTGGCCTGTGTAAAGCAGTGCCAGAGGGTAGATCTCATCCGGTGAGTCGAGAAAAGTGACACCACACTCTGCGAGCTTTTTCATATTTTCCGGCTTGAATACCAGATCCCAGCTATCCACGGGGGCATCTTCCCCCAGCACTGCCTTCACCTGCTGAATGTTATAACCAATACCGGTGGTACCCCAGAGGTAGGGGACGCCATACTGGTTACCCGGATCTTTCTTATCCAGCAGTTTCATCAGTGATGGGTCAAGATTGCCGAGGTTGGTCAGCTTATCTTTCTGCAGCGGTTGAAAAATGCCCGCTTTGATCTGCTGTTCCATAAAGTGTGAGCTGGGCACCACCAGGTCATATCCGGAATTGCCTGCCAGCAGCTTAGCCTCGAGAGTCTCATTGCTGTCGTAGACGTCGTAAACCACTTTGATGCCGGTTTCCGCTTCAAATTTGGCCAGCGTATCTTCAGCAATATAGTCTGACCAGTTGTAAAAGTTCAGAACCTCCTCTGCCTGCGCAATGGAGGCCGAAGCTGCCAGGCTGAATGTAGATATCTGTAACGCTTTTCTGATCAGGGAAGGTAAAGTCTTTGTCATTACGTCGCGCCTCTCATCGGAGTTTACTGATTTTGTTTACAGTATATTCTGTGACTCCTTAACCCCGAATGACGCAGGTTAAGAAGTCACAGGCTGTAAGCATAATTTCTTGTTTTTTAAGTTTGTAAGCTTAGCTTTAAACAGTGAGTAACAGGTATTCACGCTCCCAGGAGCTGATGACTTCGTGGAAGGTTTCAAACTCTGCGCGTTTGACGCCCAGATAAGCTTCAACGAACTCCGTACCCATGATTTCACCCAGCTCGGGACACTCTTCCAGCAGGCCCAGTCCCTCACCAAGGGAGCGCGCAACCTCGACAGTTTCATCTTCATCAGCGGCCAGATCGGTAACCGGCTTGCTGGGCGTGCATCCCTGTTCAAGGCCCAGATATCCGCACGCCAGACTGGCGGCTATCGCCAGGTAGGGGTTGCAGTCAGAGCCTGGGAAACGGTTTTCGATTCGTGTCGCTGCCAGTGGTGCGATAGGTACCCGCAGGCCGGTGGTGCGATTATCGATGCCCCACTTAAAGTTAACCGGTGCTGCAATATCCGGTGCAAAACGGCGGTAGGAGTTCACATTGGGTGCATAGAATGAGATCGCTTGTGGCGTATATTTCTGCAATCCGCCCAGATAGTGATAGAACTTCTCAGAGAACTCATTTTCTTTATCACCGGCAAATATATTCTCACCGGTTTTAATATCGATCAGGCTCTGATGTATGTGCATCGCACTACCGGGTTCATGCTGCATCGGTTTGGCCATGAAGGTGGCATACATATTATGCTTCATGGCGGTTTCCCGCAGGGTGCGTTTGAACACAAATACCTGATCAGCCAGGTCCAGTGCATCACCGTGGAGGAAATTTATCTCCATCTGCGCAGCGCCTGATTCGTGGATCAGGGTATCAACATCAAGCCCCTGTGCTTCGCAGTAACTGTATAGGGTGTCGATCACCGGATTAAACTCGTTAACCGCATCAATCCCATAAGACTGGCGTGCTGTTTCTCTGCGACCGGAGCGGCCTGTGGCCGGTTTCAGTTCATAATCCGGATCGGTGTTTTTCTGAATCAGATAGAACTCGACTTCCGGAGCGATAACCGGACGCAACCCCTTTTTCTCGTAAAGCTTCAGAACCCTGCGAAGAACAGAACGGCTGGATAACGGGTGTAGTTGCCCATCGCTGGTGTAGCAATCGTTGATAACCTGTGCGGTGGGTTCGTCTGCCCAGGGAACTAATCGCAGTGTATTGGCGTCCGGCACAAGTACCATATCCCGGTCGGCCGGATCCACAATATCATAGTGGTTATCAGCCCATTCGCCTGTAACGGTTTGTACCAACAGCGTTTCAGGAATCTTACCTCCTTTTTCTGCCAGGTACTTTTTAGTGGGGTAAAACTTACCCCGGGCGTTGCCGGTCATGTCCGGCAGGGTCGATTCGACCTCGGTAATCCCGTTTTCTTTGAGAAACCTTTCCACGGCTTCCATAAATCACCTACTTGTAGAGTTAATCCGATTGCCTGCTATTCACTACTTACTATAGAAGTAATGGATCTGAGAGCAGCGTTTACTGTGAAACTGTTCAAATAATATGTCGGCTATGTGACCTTCTGATTGGTCTGTTGTGTGACATTAGTCGAAACATTATTCGGGTTTTAGGTTATTTCATGAATATTTAAAAATCAACACTAATTTTGTATTTGTTACCGTTTTTCGGGGTTGTTGTTCAATTAAATTAGAATTATTATTCGGTTTGTTGTGTGGTCTTGTCTTTTTTTATATCGGTTAATGTGGTTTTTTATGGAGACCCCGAACATGAGTCTTAACAATTTTCAGCCCTCCTATTATGTTGCTTCGGCCAATGACAGGCCTGATTATCCTGCGTTAATAGGGGAGCAACAGGCTGATATCTGTATTATCGGTGCCGGTTATACCGGCCTGTCAGCGGCACTGCACCTGGCAGAAAAGGGTTATTCCGTGATCCTGCTGGAGAGTGAAACAGTCGGGTGGGGCGCGTCTGGTCGAAATGGTGGACAGGTCTGCCCTGGTCATAACATGGGACATGCTGAGCTGATTAAGAAAGTGGGGCAAAGCGCTGCGGATTCTCTGTGGCAAAGCTCACTTGAGTCGGTGCAACTGGTTAAAGATCTGATCGAACAGCATCAGATCAGTTGTGATCTGAAGCAGGGAGTGATGCATGTCTCTGCAAAGCCGGGGCATGTTTCCGAAATGCGTGAGAGCGTTGAGTATAAGCAGCGGGTGCTGGGTTACGACAAGATCCGTTTCGTACCAGATAGTGAAGTGCAGGCGATGCTGGGTACGAATCGATATTTTGGGGGCGAATACTGGGAGGAAGGCGTTCACCTGCATCCGCTGAATTATGCCCTTGGGCTGGCATCTGCAGCGACCAAAGCCGGTGCGATTATCCATGAGCACAGCCGGGTGACCGGTTACACCACCGGAAAAGATGCAGAGGTACGCACTGACACAGGTGTTGTCAAAGCGAAGTATATTCTGTTGGCCTGTAACGGCTATCTGGGCAAACTTGAGCCTCGCATAGCCGGTAAAATTATGCCGATTAATAATTTTATTATCGCCACCGAACCGCTCAGCGAGGAACTGTGCCGCAAAATTAACCGGGATGATGTGGCAGTGGCTGATTCGCGCTTTGTGATCAACTATTTCAAACTGTCGGGAGACAACCGGTTGCTCTGGGGCGGGGGCGAGAACTACAGCAGCCGTTTTCCTAACGATATTCCGGCGTTTGTGCGTCCTTATATGCTGCAGTTCTACCCGGAGTTGAAGGATGTGAAGATCGACTATGGCTGGGGAGGAACCCTGGCCATTACCCTTAACCGAATGCCCCATTTCGACCGGATCGATGACAATCTCTTCGTGGCGCAGGGGTATTCCGGCCATGGTGTGGCGCTGGCAACGCTGGGTGGAAAACTGATGGCTGAAGCGATCAGTGGTTCTGTAGAGAGGTTTGATCTGTTTACCCGAGTGCCCACACCGACATTTCCGGGCGGAACGCTGCTGCGCTGGCCCGGCCTGGTGGCGGGCATGCTGTATTATTCGATGCGTGACCGTTTTCTCTGAGCTGATGTGTCATACGAGAACCAGTGTTAATGCGCCCGGTTTTAATAACCCGATATTTTCAGAACCCGGATAATTCAGTCTATAATGCCCGCCAATCAAAGCACGTTAACCAGAGAGTGTTGAGTTGGAAGAGCAGGAACCGAAATTGACAGAGAATCGCCGGGTAAAAGCGGCCCCGGATCTGGCACCGCGCAATGCACCTGTACAGGGTCGTTCAAAGCTGCGTTCAAAGCAGATTATCGATGTCACCGGTGAGTTGCTGGAGCGGGTTGGGCTGGATGATCTTAATACGATTCTGATCGCCAAAGAGGTCGGGATCTCGGTAGGTTCCCTGTATCACTACTTTCCCAATAAGCACGCGATTCTCTATGCCATGGGGTCGCGTTGGCTGGAGACTGTCGAAGCAGCGCTGGATGAGATCGCCCGCTGGCCGGTTGAAGATCTGCCGCTGGAAACGCTGGTGGAACAGATGCTGGCACTGAAACTGAAAACCTACAAACAGCAGAAAGCGATCCTGACGCTGGTGCAGGCGATGTTCTCCGTGCCGGAGTTGAGAGAGTTGGATGAACAGCACGACGAGCTGGAAATCTCACGGATGGCCGAAGTGTTCAAACGGATCGGTATTAACCGCCATCTGAAAGAGCGGGAGCGTCTGGGCCGCCTCTATCTGGAGGTGACCCATAGTGTCATGCTGGTGGTGGTGAATCAGAAAGGTGAGCGGGCGAAGCGCACCCTGGCGGATCTGAAAATGATCATCTGCAATCTGCTGGGGCAGTACTCACCCAAAAATGATTAACCCGGGTGTGGTTGCAGCCAGTGAATCAGGGCCTGATTAACGGCCTGGGGTTGCTCCATGGTGCACATATGTCCCGAATGAGCGATTACCTCAATGATGCTGTCAGCTACCTGTTCAGACATCGCTTCATGCTGACTGACCGGACTCCAGAGATCATCACTGCCGCAGATAAACAGAGTCGGACAGTTTAGTGATCTTAATACATCTGTGGCATCAGGGCGGGTTAAAAGGGCTGTTTGCTGCGCTTCAAATTGAGCCACTGTTTTTCGCTCAATCATATTGAGAATGGCGTTACAGAGCGGCTCATCTTTGAGATGTTGCGGTAGCACCATCCCCTGCATCCATTCCTGACCCATTATACGCATCCCTTGCTGGCGGGCTTTCTCAATCAGCGCCATTCGGCCAGCCCGTTCTTTTTCGCCAGCTGAGCCTGGCGCCAGCGGCAGATAGCCGGTATCCATCAATACCAGCTGGGTGATTCTTTGCGGTGCTTGACGGGCGACCTCCATTGCCACTCTGCCCCCCATCGAGTGACCAACAAGTGCAAATGATTCGGGGGCCTGCTCAAGCGCTATATATGCCATCTCAGTCAGACTGTCAGCATTACCGTAATCGATTACCTGGCATTCGAAGCCGCGGTGGAGCAGTTCCTTAACCTGATCCTCCCAGACGGCCTGGTCACAGATTAATCCGGGTAAAAAAACAATGGCAGACATATCCTCTCTCCGACAATAAGGGATCAACCTGTTTGTATCATCTGAACAGAGATTGCACCAGTATTTTTAAGGAGTGATATCAGGCAGATATGGCGGAGTATTTTGATAACATCGCTTCCAGTGAACATCTCTGATGAACAGAGATGCGGAAGCGATTTATGTCCTTAGTCAGAGCCAGGGCATCAAGCCCTTAAACCCGTAGCAGGGCCTTAGCCAGACGCTCAGAAAGCTGGTCTTCTGTGAACTGTGGTTCATTTGGTGGATACAGACTGTCCTCATCAAAATCAAAACCATTCTCGCGGGCCAGGGCAAACATCTCTTTCATTTTAATGCAGGCTTTTAATTTTTCACCCACTTCAGGGGAGGTTTTGGCCAGGCTGGAAAAATCGGCAATTTGCTTAATCGACATAGTATTGCTCTCTCAATTTAATTAGATGGATGGTAAGCGGAAAGTGGAGTTTCCACTGTTTCCTGAATCGAGAAGGGGTTTGCAATCTATATACCGATTATGGATATCTGATTTTCTTTGATAATCAAGTAAAAACAATTACTTATGATAGCTTTTTTTGAACAGTCCTTGTCAGCACTATGACATTTCTATCGGTGCTGAAGCGTTTCTGACAAAAATACAGGATGCACTGTCACTCCACGATTGACTGTCCATCCGGTCGGTCAGCAGTGAAATAACCACTATGCCGGGCTTTTATTCTCATGCATAAAAACGCAGCAGAACACTCGCGAGCCGGTCAGACAGCTGATCCTCGGTAAACTGAGGCTTGTTGGGTGGATAGAGACTGTCTTCTTCGAAAAAGAAGCCAAGATCCTGTGCCAGTGCCAGCATATCGGTTAACCGGTGGCAATTTTTGAGTTTCCTGCTCAGCTCAGGTGTTTGTCTGACTTTATTGGAAAATGCAGCGATCTGATGTGTCAACATAACAGTACTCTCCTGTTGTTATACAGAGCGTATCGAGTGAATACGCAATCACGATTTATGCTCTGTATACCCTGCTGCAAAATACATTCCTTAGTCGTAAATACTAATTAGTAATTATAATTCAGTAAGTTAAGAAACTGAATGTAGCAGCGGATATGTCATCACTACGACAGGTACCCGCCATTGAGAGGTTTGCGACAAGAGCAGATACTGCGGACCTGACAGTGGCATGACCTGACTGAGTCGTTGGCTGGAACAGACTTAGTAAGCCTCCGCGAGAGGAACGCTATGTCCTGAATCTCACCACTTAAGGTTTTGTCTATGTCGCTTTTCTCCGTGATCCCGGTGTCCTCTGTGGTGAATAAGGTTTAAAAAACGGTTTAACTACAGAGAGCGCAGCGCGGAAAGTGAAAGCCGGTTTATTAGGGGTAATTAAGCCGTCTTTTTATAAACGCTATTTCATGCCGTGCTTTTCCAGAGCAGCTGCTAGTTTTCAGACTTGGCTACGTCACTTGCCAGAAAAAGCGGGATTGGTACAGACCTTAGTTTTTTGTAGGAGCCGCTTCCAGCGGCGATAAACCAGCCCGGGCTGTCAGAGCGGGAGAATCGCTCTTTACGTTTATGCTTACTTTTTTTAAACGCTATCGCACTCATTATGTTTTATTTGTCTGAATTAGTTTGCCCCGTTATTACGCATTAATGATAACGGGCGTATATTGTCTTTTGAATCTACTTATTCTCGTAATTAAATGTAGAAAAAATAGAGCTGAATTTTATTTAAGAACAGCAGCTGGATAAGCTCAGGAAGCAGAAAGCCAGGGGTTAATAAACGTTTATCCAGTTTTAAGACGGCTGTGGTTAACCGAGGTGTTATGTGAATACTAACCCGGACAGAATTGATCCCACTGTATGCCCTCTGTGTCATCAGGATAATGGGTGTGGGGGCATATCGTCGAGTGTTGCGGAACCTGATTGCTGGTGTCGTTCTCCTGACATCGCGTTTCCAGAAGCGCTATTAGCTCTGGTGCCTGAAGAGGCGAAAGGAAAGGCGTGTATTTGTAAATCCTGTGCTTCAAAAATAGTTAAGTGACTATACTTGATTCGCCAGAGTTATTTGATTTATATGTAGTAGGACAAGGTACGCAGATGGTGATTTTTCACCTGATGCTGTCAGCCTGAGGAACCAGGAAATGCCTAAAAATACGCATAAACGAAAAGTGTCTGCTCACTCAAAATCTAAAACGGTTAAAAAGAACAAAGTGTCAGCGGGAAGAGCCCCAAGCCCGAAAATATTTATCGGAGTGGGGGTGATCCTTGTGGCGCTGGGCCTCTATCTGTTGTTGTTCAAAGCTCACGGTAATGCCATGACCGGCTTTGCTATGCTGGCGATTATTATCGGGGTGGTGGCTGCCATTATTGCCATTTTTTCTGCCCCTGATAAGAAAACCGGTTAATTGTACAATGATGACTTAAATTGGGGGCAGCGCGATTCTGTCAGCAATTTTGCTTTTATGTTTCAGGGGAATTGAATGATCAGAGAGATGACAAAATCAGACTTTGAATCGTTTTGGTCTGTGTTTTCAGGTGTTATTCAGGCACAGGAAACTTACGCATTTGATCCGGATATGACCTCCGATGAGGCATATCATCTGTGGTGCGAGATACCCCTGAAAACCTATGTGTTTGTAGATAATGGTGTTGTTTCAGGGTCGTACTACATTAAGCCAAACGGGATGGGCCCGGGTAAACATATCTGTAATTGTGGTTATATGGTTGCAGATGAAGCCAGAGGGAAAGGGATTGCCCGTAAAATGTGTGAACATTCTCAACAACAGGCACGGTTACTGAACTTTGATGCGATGCAGTTTAATAGTGTTGTGTCGACCAACGAAGTGGCCGTCCAGCTTTGGCAAAAGCTGGGCTTCAATATTATCGGTACGATCCCTAAGGGTTATAAACACGGTAAACTTGGCTATGTTGATAGCTATGTCATGCACAAACAGTTACGAACACATAGCGAATGTTTGTAGCAAGTGACGAAGTCACGTCTGGTAACTGCTTCAAAGAAGCATCTCTTCTCCGATGGGAAAAAACTCAGTCGCAGAGCTGATCAGGGAGTTAGCGGTCAGGGCAGGCACACCATAGACCTGCGTTTTAACGCCATACTTCCGTTTTATCCGTTCCAGTAGCAGATCAAAATCCCCGTCACCGGATAGCAGGATGATGGTATCGACGTCTGGCGCGGCGTCCATCACATCGATGGCGATACCGACATCCCAGTCGCCTTTGGCAGAGCCGTCACTGCGCTGGATGTAGGGCTTCAGTTTGACGTTGAAACCGATATGCTTCAGGGCGTTCTGAAACTTGAGCTGACTGTCATCACCGCGATGGATAGCGTAGGCATTAGCGATGATAATCTCACCTTCAACACTGATTTTTTGCCACAGTTTGCGGTAGTTAAACTGCCGCCCATAGGCCTGACGGGTGGTGTAATAGATGTTTTGCACATCCACAAAGACAGCGATCCGGTTCACGGGTGTTCCTTTTTTATATCTATATCAGGCAAGCAAGTTCTTATGTTTGCAAGATTCCAATCGCCGCGAGGTACCCAGAGGGCATACCAGCGCGCCTCCCACCCCACAAACGCAAGTTCTCTGTTTGTTCGGCGGTTTAAACCACTTCTGATTTTTTGCACATCAACAAAGACAGCGATTCGGTTCACAGGTGTTCCTTAAGTTTTTAATCTTTTTCTAGCAAGCGGCGTAGCCGCGTCGAGCAAGTCGCGAAGCGACGTTCTAGCTACTGCTCTTATCGGCGAAGTCACGTCTGGCTGCTGCTTTTTGGCTGCTTTTCCAACTCCTCCATAAACGCATCCCGGATCAGGTTGTTGCGCGCGCCCTTGCGGGTGATAGCGGTATAGTGGGTGGTAAAACTGCGTTTTTCCGGTTGAATCGCTTTAAGCCGCCCCTCTCTGAGCCACTGTTTGGCGTAATGGGTGGGCAGAAAGCCGATAAAGCTGCCGCTGAGAATGAGGAAAGCGATCCCTTCACGATCAGTAGAGCTGGCACTGGCTTTGAGCAGCGCTTGTTGCTGCTTTATCTCCGCTGACTGTGGGAAGGCTGGCAGCACTGCATCATATTGAGACAGTTCGCTATCACTCAGGCCGCTGTTGTCGCGATCAAATAGCGGATGTTCGTTGCTGCAATAGAGTACCGACTGTTCGTCATAGAGAGGGAAATAGTTGAGGCCCGGCAGACTGCGCTGTTCTGATACCACGCCCACCAGAAGCTGCCCGTCTAATATCCCGGATTCGATATCCTTGGGTGGAATCATGCGGATATTGATAACCACTTCGGGGCCTCGCGCTTTCAGCGCTGCCAGGGCGCGGGTGATGCGCATCTGCGGCACGGTGACCATATTGTCGGTGATACCAATGTTCAGTTCACCCTTCAGTTCGGTGTTGATGGCATTGATCCGGGCGCGAAAGTTTTCCAGCCCCCCCAGTAATTGCAGGGTAGCGTCATACACCTCTTCGCCCTGTTCTGTGAGGGCGAAACCGGCGCGGCCACGGTTACAAAGACGCATATTGAGCAGGCTTTCCAGCTCAGATATAGCCAGACTGATAGCAGGGCGGCTGATATTCAGTTCCACCTCGGCGGCAGAGAAACCACCGCTTTCAACGACCGCTTTGTAGATTCTTAGCAGACGTATATGGGCATCACCCAACTGACGGGGTAACAGGTTTTCTGTTCGGCTCATATTAGGTAATTGTCTGGTTAACTTAGAATTAATATTTGTGAATTTAATAAACTTAATCCCTGGCGATAATAGAGTCAACATGTAATAACCCGAGAATAACACTATGACTGATGATCCAAAGCGTTGCGGCCTTACCCAGGAGCAGCTTGATGCACACTGGATGCCTTTTACCGCTAATCGTAGCTTTAAGCAGGACCCGCGACTGATTGTGGCGGCAGAGGGTAACTACTATACCGCTGCTGACGGCCGGAAAATCTTTGATGGTCTGTCTGGTCTGTGGACCTGTGGTGCCGGACACAGTCGCCCCGAAATTACCGAGGCGGTGAGTAAACAGGTGAAAGAGCTGGACTACTCTCCGGCGTTTCAGTTTGGTCATCCCAAATCATTTGAGCTGGCACACCGGATTACTCAGCTGATGCCGAAAGGTCTTAACCGGGTGTTTTTTACCGGTTCCGGCTCTGAATCCGTTGAAACTGCTCTGAAGATAGCCCGGGCTTACTGGCGTAAAAAAGGTCAGGGCGGTAAGACCCGTCTGGTGGGCCGTTCTAAGGGGTACCACGGGGTTAACTTTGGTGGTATCAGCGTCGGTGGTATCAGCCCTAACCGGGCTATCTTCGGTCAGGGTATCGATGCGATCCATCTGCCCCACACCATGCTTGAAGAGAATCTGTTTACCCAGGGAATGCCTGAAACCGGTGCTCACCTGGCAAACGATCTGGAACAGCAGATCATGGTGCATGATGCGTCGAATATTGCCGCAGTGATTGTTGAACCGATGGCCGGTTCTACCGGGGTGATTCCGCCGCCGGTGGGTTATCTCAAGCGTCTGCGGGAGATCTGTGATAAACACAATATCCTGCTGATCTTTGATGAGGTTATTACCGCATTTGGCCGTGTTGGCTCCAGTACGGGGGCAGAAGAGTTTGGTGTGACCCCGGATCTGATGACGGTTGCCAAGCAGCTGACCAACGGTGTCATTCCGATGGGCGCAGTGATCGCTAAACAGGAGATCTACGATACCTTTATGGCTGAGGGCGGTCCCGACTATATGCTGGAACTGCCACACGGTTATACCTATTCAGCCCATCCGGTCGCCTGTGCTGCTGGTCTGGCGTCACTGGATATCCTTGCCAATGACAAGCTGATTGAGCGGTCGAAGTCGATTGCACCTCAGTTCCAGGAGATGGTTCACAGTCTCAAGGGTACGAAGTATGTGTCTGATATCCGTAACTACGGTCTGGCTGCAGGTCTGACCATTGAGGCCGCTCCGGGTGAGCCTGCATTGCGTCCCTATCAGATCGCGATGAAGTGCTGGGAGAAAGGTTTTTATGTTCGTTACGGTGGCGATACCATCCAGTTGGGTCTGCCATTTACCGTTGAGGTTGAAGAGATTGATAGCCTGATTAATGCGCTGGGTGAGTCGATCAACGAGCTGAGCTAAGTGCCCGTTTTTGATCGAGTTGTATTGATTTTACTGCGTCACTGGCGCAGTAATACAGAGTAAAGAGATATTATTATGACAGTTGTAGGCCATTTGATTAACGGTGAGATGCGCAGTGATGCCGTCCGTACACAACCCGTATATAACCCATCCACCGGTGAAGAGAGCAAACAGGTGGCGCTGGCATCGGTAGCCACGGTTGAAGAGGCGATTGCCGCGGCGGAACAGGCGTTTCCTGCCTGGCGTAACACCCCACCGGCAAAGCGTGCCCAGGTGATGTACCGTTTTAAAGCGTTGCTGGAAGAGCATGCCGATAAGATCTGCCAGTTGATCGGCGAAGAGCATGGCAAGATCGCCCATGATGCCGCCGGTGAGTTGCAACGGGGGATTGAAAATGTTGAGTACGCCTGTGGTGCGCCAGAACTGCTGAAAGGCGAGCACAGCCGCAATGTTGGCCCCGGTATTGATTCCTGGAGTGAGTTTCAGCCACTGGGTGTGGTGGCGGGTATTACCCCGTTTAACTTCCCGGCGATGGTGCCCCTGTGGATGTACCCCATGGCGATTGTTTGCGGTAACACCTTTGTTCTGAAGCCGTCTGAGCGTGATCCATCCTCGACCATGTTTATCGCCCAGTTGCTGCAGGAAGCGGGTCTGCCAAACGGTGTTATCAACGTGGTTAACGGTGATAAAGAAGCGGTAGACGTCTTACTGACCGATAGCCGGATTAAAGCGGTCAGCTTTGTCGGATCAACACCGATTGCGGAATATATCTACAGCACTGCGAATGCCAATGGTAAGCGCTGTCAGGCACTGGGCGGGGCGAAGAACCACGCGATTGTGATGCCGGATGCGGATATGGATAACGCGGTCAACCAACTGTTGGGGGCGGCGTTTGGTTCTTCCGGTGAGCGTTGCATGGCATTGTCTGTCGCCGTCGCGGTGGGTGATGCAGCCGCTGATGCACTGGTGTCGAAGATGCGGATAGCGATGGAGTCTCTGAAAGTGGGCGCTTACAGCAATCCTGACAACGACTTTGGTCCGGTGATCACCCAGGCGCATCAGTTGAAAGTGAACGGTTATATCGATAGCGCTGAAGCCGATGGTGCGAAGGTTGTTGTTGATGGTCGCAATCCCTCCGTTGAAGGTTTCGATGGCGGTTTCTTTGTCGGTGCCACACTGATCGATGCGGTGACGGCTGATATGCAGAGCTATAAAGAGGAGATCTTTGGCCCGGTGTTGCAGGTTGTGCGTGTTAATACCATGGAAGAGGCGATGCAGCTGATCAACGATCACGAATATGGTAACGGTACCTGTATCTTTACCCGTGATGGTGAAGCGGCACGTTACTTCTCAGACAATATTCAGGTGGGGATGGTCGGTATCAACGTACCTCTGCCGGTGCCAGTGTCTTACCACAGTTTCGGTGGCTGGAAACGCTCACTGTTTGGAGATCTGCATGCCTATGGTCCGGATGCGGTACGTTTCTACACCAAGCGTAAGACGATTACTCAGCGCTGGCCGTCCAGCGGTGTTCGCGAAGGAGTATCTTTCTCTTTCCCTAGTTAATCCCCCATAGGGCCACAGTTTTACATCTGGGTTTCATTTGTTCGTGAGATTTTGCCGGTCCAGTTAATACTGGGCCGGCTTTTTTATGCATCAATTAAATTTTCTGCTAGGGTTAATTATCAACACGCTTCATGGACGAAGTCCTGTTTATCTGCTCAGGGAGGGCGAAATGGTGTTTATCCGTTACTGTCATATCTTATTTAGCAGCCTGATCGTTGTGGTCAGTTTTCTAGTTGTGTCGCCTGGTTTTGCCGATAAGCCAAAACTGCAGCTGGCGACAATCTATCAATCGGGTTCTGATATCTCTGCTTACTGGGTAAGTGAGAAACTCGATGGGGTGCGAGGTTACTGGGATGGGAAACAGCTGTTAACCCGGCAGGGTTATCCGGTCAGCGCGCCGCAGTGGTTTATCGCTGATTTGCCCCAACAGCCGCTGGATGGTGAATTATGGATAGGACGGGGGCAGTTTGATGCAGTTTCAGCACTCGTGAGAAGCTCTCCGGGTGATAATCCTGCCCTCTGGTCTCAACAGTGGAGACAAGTGAAATATATGTTGTTCGATCTGCCGCAGTCTCCTGGGACTTTTAGTGATCGACTGATTCAATTGAGAAGCATTGTAAATGATATTGATCGGGACTGGATTCAGCTAATCGATCAGAGGCGGTTAGCCTCTGATACTGAGTTAATGGCTTTTTTGGAGCAGGTCGTTGCCAGTGGAGGCGAAGGGCTGATGTTGCATCATGAAGATGCAATATATAAACAGGGACGCAGCTCGAATTTGCTTAAGCTAAAACTGTGGCAAGATGCCGAAGCGAGAGTAATAGGTTATGAGCCGGGTAAAGGGAAGTATGCTGGCATGCTGGGGGCGTTGCTGGTTGAAACGCCAACCGGAGTCCGCTTTAAACTCGGCAGTGGCTTTACTGATCAGCAACGAAAAAATCCGCCAGAAATCGGTAGTTTGGTAACTTACAAGTACACTGGGATCAACAATAATGGTGTGCCGCGTTTCGCCAGTTTTATGCGGATCAGGCTGTTATAGCGTAAGCTCTGAGGCCGCCTCGACAGTCATCACTATCAACTGTTCACTCGGGCGAGGCGTTAACCGGTAATCGCTCCGAAAAGCCGTGGTGTTCAAAAGTCGGGTTGGTGCCTAACCTACCGGCAGGGTCTTCAGAACTGACGGGGGATAATTTCTCGCTATTCCCTTGTGGGTATCTTATATTTTCGTTTTCCATTCTATAATTGTGTTGTCTAATATTGCATTGCGGAAAATTAACCATGAACGTTGTATCGTTCGATGAGCTCCAACAGCAGTTCCCCGAAGGATTCTGCCAGCATCTGTCTATGTTTGGCGCCCTGTCCGAAGAAAGCCTGAATTTTTTACTACAACAGGGATCTCTGTTAGCTGTTCAGAGTGGCGATAAACTTTTCTGTCGCGGCGATAACTCAGATAAGTTTTATGTAATTCTCAATGGTTCAGTGCGCTTTTATCAGGATCGTGATAACGATGGAGAGAGGGTGCCGTTGCGTCTCTATGTCGCGGGAGAACAGATCGGTTTTGTGGGGATGATCGGACTGCATCAGCGCCGGGGGGACGCGATTGTTGAGCAGGAGGGCTATCTGCTGGAGATCAGTTCGGCACTGTTTCATCAGTTGTGTGAAGAGTATCCGGAGATGTTTATGATCTTTCTGATCAATATTACCCGGGAGATGAGCCGTGAAATCAGTCATCTGGACGAGATGTATGTGGCTAAAAGCTGATCAGAACCCTTCATTATTCACCAGGCATCAGATTTTCATAGCAACCCCTGATTAAAACCGCCTTATTATTCGCGTTGCTCTCTCAACTGCTCTCTATAAGAGTGCTCTCGACGCTTGTCGTTGCAAAGGCAGCTTCATAGACTCTGGACTATTATCAATCAGTGGTAACCGCCGCCAACCGGGATAACTTGTCCGGCCCGGTATGGCGATAGGCAGAGCAGGAGAGTTTCTATGGATCAGCAACAGTTTGTTCTTGATGAGCTGGATAAAAAAATTGAGATGTTCAGGCGTAACTCTTCTGAGCACAAGCTGCTGCACAGGCGCCTGCGGTATGGTTCTTTTGGGTTAACCGCCGTGTTATCAGTGCTGTCTGGTCTGGCCCTCTATCTGCCCGAGGTCGCTCCGATGCTGAATATAGCTATTCTCGCTTTTTCCGGCATCGCAGGTATTCTGGCTTCCCTGGAAGGGTTGCGTAAGGCTGATGAGTTGTGGATTCATGAACGTACTATCTATTACTCTCTGTGTGATCTGAGGCGTGAACTGATGTTTCAGATTAAAAGCGATACCCTGGATTCCGAGCAACTGGATGCGTTCTTTAACCGGTTTCAGACAGTCCTGACCAATTCCGGTGAGAAATGGAGTTCGGGAATCGTTCAGGGCAACCATACAGGCGCCAGCGTAACTGAATAGTCCTGTTCTGTTAATCGGCCACAGCTGTGGTCTGATCCAGAAGTTCAAGTTTTACTTTGCGTTTGCGATCTCCCAGTTCTGATATCAGCATTGCGGCGATAATCAGGCCAGCGCCGATCATCCCCAGTGTTCCGAGCTTCTCGTTCAGGAATAACCAGGCTGACAGATAGGCAATCACCGGCTCAGTGGCAAAGATCAGCGCTACTTTGTGTGACTCCAGGATCTGTTGGCAGGCCGATTGCGCCCAGTAGGCATAACCGGTACCCATAATCCCGGCGATCAGTGCAGCACAGATAACCGTCGGATTGATGGCCAGATCCTGCCAGTTCAGCGGGGGAGAGCCTGGATGATAAAATGCCGGATCCGCGCTGGTTGCTGCACCAATGGTGCTGTAGATCGCCACCGAAAGCAGTTGCAGAATACTCAGCGGTACAACCGGAAGTGAGTCCACAAAGCGTCCGGTGAGAAGGATATGTACGGCAAAGCTAAATGCACATACCAGGACCAGCAAGTCGCCGTGGTTAAACTGTAGTTTATCCCCCATCGTTAACAGATAGAGCCCCGTGGTGGCGATGATAACCCCAGCCCAGACGGCAAGTGATGCCCGCTTGCGAAACAGTAAAAAACCCAGCAGGGGAACCAGCGGAACATTCAGCCCGGTGATAAACCCGGCATTTGAGACCGAGGTGTAGTGCATCCCTTCCGTCTGGGTGTAAAAGCCAGTAAACAGCAGAAAACCCAACAGTGCACTGGCACTCAAAAGAGGTTTCCATCGGATCCCTTTGAGCTGATGACGTTTGAACCAAATCAGAGGGGTTAACGATAAAGCTGCCAGCAGGAAGCGGATCGCATTGAAAGTGTGGGTAGGAATATCCTCTATCGCAAGATCGATCAGAACGAATTCAGCACCCCAGATGAAACTGACGAGCAGGAGCATAAGTGTGGCGGTACGGGAAGATCTGATAAGCATGTGTCGTCCTTTTCTATCATCCGGAAATGGAGGCAGGGCCTCCATTTTCTGGTCAGTATCGCTAATCGGCAGACCGGTTAGCTCATGATGAAACCCAGTGCCAGCAGGGATATAAAACCGACGCCCGCCCCGATCAGCGCATAGGGGATCTGACTCAGAGCATGTTGCATAGGTGTACAGCCGGAGCCCTGGGAGGAGAGTACGGTAGAGTCACTGAAGAAGCAGGCATGGCTGCCAAATGCGGATGCAGACAGTAGTGCGCCAACGGTTAATGGCATCGACATATCCATGCTGATAGCCATCGGTATCACGATCGGCAGGGAAACAACAAAGACTCCCCAGCTTGATCCGGTGGCAAACACAACGGCCGCCATAGACGCGAATACCAGTGCCGGTAACATCTCTTTCGACAGGAGAGGGGTCAGTGAGTCGATAATATAGGGCGTCATGCCTAACTGATCGTTAATCTCTTTAACCATAAAACCGGCACAAACCACGGCGATCGGATGCAGCATGACTTTAAAGCCATCCAGCATCGAATCGACCAGTTGGCTGAAAGTCTGCAGGCGTTGCCAGAAGTAGAGCACCATGGTGAACATCGAAGCAACCAGTGCACCCAGCAGCAGGTCTATCTCGTAATAAACGCTGGCCCCGACCAGCACTATCATCGGCAATAAAAAGTTGAGCAGGCCGATAACCGGTGAGGTCTGCTTCATTAAAGAAGTATCGAATCCGTCCTGCTGGATACCTTCAGGGATGGGCTGTCCCGCCTGAGCACGGGACTCCGCTTTCTTCATTTCACCAAAATCGCCCAGTACGCCGGCAGCTACCAGAAAAACAACCAGCAGGGCAGCCCAGCCATACACCATATAGGGGATCGATTCGATGTAGAGAGACATCCCCTTGCCCTCAGGGGCTGCGCCGTTTTCCTCCAGCAGGGCCGCAAAATACACTGCCCAGGTGGAAACCGGCACGAGGATACAGACCGGTGCCGCTGTCGAGTCCACCAGAAACGCCAGCTTTTCACGGGAGATTTTATAGCGATCGGTAAGGGGTTTCATCGAGGCAGAGACTGCCAGAGAATTAAGATAGTCATCGATAAATACCATGATGCCCAGTACACAGGTGGTGAGCATCGTGCCGCGTTTGGTTTTAATCCGTTTAGCCAGCATTTCGCCAAAACTGAGAACACTGCCACCGCGTTCCAGCATATTGATCAGGCCGCCCATCATCCCGCAGACCAGTACGATCCAGGCGATGGTCTCATCCATGACGACGGACATTGAGAGATCGCCAAGACCGCTGACAACATTGGTAGGGTCAAGTAGTAACAGGCCGGCAATAATACCGGCAAAAATAGATTCCAGAGGTTTTTTCGTGATTACCGCCACAAACAGAATAAGCAGTGCGGGGAGCAGGCTGTAAAAACCATAGGACTCGCCTTCGACATGCTGGGTCGAAAGGTAGGCAAAAAATGCCATAATCGCGCCATAGAATATAAGCCATTTTTGCGGACTGTTAGTGGTATCGCCGCTTATGCTGGCGGTGTTACTTATGTTTACAGTGTTGCTTATTTTTACAGTGTTGCTAAGGCTTTCGGTCTGAGCGATCTCAGTACTCATATCGCACCTTTATTATCGTTATAGGTTGTTATAAACAGTGTTTCTTCATCCCGGTTGCGGGCATGAAAAAACACTTTAATTTCGAAGGAATGCTGACCCGGGTGAGCGATTAAATGGGTCCGGGCTGAAAAATACCGGACCGGGTCATTACCTGTGTCAGTACACGCGGGCAGCGTTGTGTTTATCAGATGCCCAGCTTGTCGCGCAGGGTGTAATACCAGGCTCCCATCGCAGTGTATGGGATGCGGAAGGTACGCCCGCCGGGGAAGGGGTATTGTGGTAAACCTGCAAACACATCAAAGCGCTCGGCCTGTCCCTGAATCGCATCGCAGAGTACTTTGCCCGCCAGGTGTGAACTGGTCACACCGTGGCCACTGTAGCCCTGAGCGTAGTAAATATTATTGCCGATACGACCGAACTGGGGCAGTCGCATCAGTGTCAGCAGAAAGTTACCGGTCCAGGCATAATCAACCTTCACGCCTTTCAGTTGAGGGAAGGTTTTCAGCATATTCGGGACGATCAGCGATTCAATTTTATCCGGCTCGCGGGCACCATAGGTGACGCCGCCACCATAGATCAGGCGGCCATCACCAGAGAGACGGAAGTAATCCAGCAGATAGTTACAGTCTTCGACACAGTTATCCTGTGGTAACAGCGCTTTCTGCTGAGCCTCACTCAGAGGCGCGGTGGTAATCACCTGAGTGCCGCAGGGCATCGCTTTCTGTTCCAGTTTAGGAATCAGTCCGCCGAGATAAGCATTGCCTGCCACAATCACGAAATCAGCGCTGACGGAACCTTTCGCGGTATTGATAACGGCTTTATCACCCTCCTGAACTCCGGTAACCGCAGAGTCTTCGTAGATAACACCGCCCAGACTTTCCAGTGCTGCCGCTTCGCCCAGCACCAGGTTGAGGGGGTGAAAATGGCCCCCGCTTTTGTCCAGCAGGCCGCCTTTATAGCGCGTGGTTCCGACATGGTTCTGAATGGTGCTTTCAGACAGCATCTCCAATTGGGTATGCCCATGGGCTTCCCAGAGTGCTTTTTTCTGCTCCATCTCATGCAACTGTTTGTTGTTGCAGGCGGCAAAGATTCCACCCTCTTTCAGATCACAATCTATGTTGTACTGATCGACAAAGCGGCGAATGATTTTACCACCTTCAAAGGCCATCTTGCCCATCTCGGTGCCGGTATGTTTACCGTAATGTTTTTCGATAAAGTCGATATCACGGCTGTAGCTGTGGACAATCTGACCGCCATTCCGGCCTGAAGCACCAAAGCCGATGCGGCTGGCTTCCAGCACGACAACTTTGAATCCCTGTTCAGCCAGATGTAGTGCTGAAGACAGGCCGGTATAGCCGGCACCGATAACGCAAACATCAGCGGTGATATTGTCATTTAATGGTGCGCGAAACGATTTATCGTTGGCAGAAGCGGCATAGTATGACGTGGTGTGAGATGGAACAGCCATATAAAAACCCTGTATTACGACCCGACCCGGGTATTGCAGATTATGTGCCGGGACATAACGTTGAAGTCCGCAGCTTTCATTATGTCTCTACGATAATAGTTACTGTAAAGGGGAGATATACCTATGAGGGGATAGATTGGCTGTCACTGGCGTGCTGCACCGTAAAGGAACAGCACAATGATCAGTAAGGTGGGGCATTCTCCGCATCTTTGTGAATCATTCTGATTGAGTGCAGAAACATATCCCTGGCCCGGTTGGGTTGGGCCGATTTTTTTGAGATAACCGCAACCCCGAGGCGAAAATGTTTAATCGGTTGCGCGACAGGTTTTAACAGCCCCTGCTCGACATAGGGGCGGGCCACTTCAGCCGGTAAGAAGCTGATATAACAGCCCGACAACAACATCGCTATCCGGGATTCGTAGTGATAGGAGGAGGCTGACAGGTTCATCTGAGCTAACTGGTGATAGATCTCTTCATGGGGTTTGAGCCCGGCATGAACCAATTTGTAGCTATTGATAACCTTCTCGGTGATCTGCTCGGGCGGAAGATCAAACAACGGGTGCTCTTTACCGCAGTAAACGTAGTTTTCGTCGGTAAACAGGTGGATATAGTTAAGCCCTTCAAACTTCCGGTGATAGGGGATCATGGCGAGATCCAGCTGATTATTGAGCACCATCTTTTCCATCACTTTCATATGATCAACTTCCACCTGAAGCTCTACATCGGGGGCTTGCTGATAAAAATGGCGGAAGATCTCCGGCAGCCGGAACCGGGCATCGGTGCTGAAGGTGTCGCTCAGGGCAATTCTGAGTTTTCCTGCAGGGCTGTCACCCAGATTGTTGATAGTGCTGCGAAACTGCTCCAGACGATTGAGTAGTTGTGAAGTCTGGTCATAGACCACCTTGCCTTCAGGGGTCAGGGAAAAACCGGCTCGTCCCCGTTTGCATAGTTTAATGTTGAGGCGGTCTTCGAGGGCCGCAATATGGTTGCTGATCGTGGGGCGGCTGATATTCAGCTCGGTTTCGGCAGCCGAAAATCCGCCGCATTCAACAACGGCTTTGAATATTTTTAGCTGCTTTATTTCAATATCGCCCAGCTGACCCAGTGCAAACTTCGTCATTCCGGCTACTCTGTGTGGTGGTTGTTAAGAAGGGAACAGGAATCTGTAACCGTTCGTTTTTTTATACCTAATAACGGTCTTTACGTAAAGTTTAGTGAACGTTTGAGTGGAATTTTTGTAATTTATCCTATGCCTGTAATTTGTAAGGATAAGGCTATAGAGAGTTTATTCCGCGATATAAAACTAACAATCACTGGGTGAAGTATGATCAAAAACCTTAAGAAAAAACTATCCACATCTGCACTGGCTGTGACACTGGGTCTGAGTACGCTGGCTGCTAATGTTTCAGCTGCAGACTTCAACTGGCGTTTCAGCAACCTGTATGGTCGCGGAACCGCGTTTGGTGAAGTTTACGAGAGTCTGGCTAAAAACATTGAAACCATGTCTGATGGCCGTATCAAGGTTCAGGTTCTCTACTCGGGCGAAGGGGTTGGTACCAGTGGTTTGCTGGGAGCGGTTAAATCCGGTCTGGTAACGATGGGTGCTCCTTTCCAGTCCATGCACGCCGGTGAACTGCCTGCGGGTGTTGTTGAGATCGGTCTGCCGGGTGGCACCGATGATCCTGCTGAACTGCAGTCTCTGTTCCATGAAAAAGGCTGGGATAAAGTCCTGACTAAAGCCTATGGATCACAAGGGCTGGTATGGCTCGAGCCTTACATCCAGCCACCTGTCTACGTTCTGACTAAAGAGCCTATCAACTCTGTTGCCGACTTCAAAGGTCTGAAGATCCGTGCGCCGGGTGCTTACGGTAAGTTCCTGCGTAACCTGGGTGCATCCCCTGTTTCACTGTCCTGGAGCGAAATCTACACCTCTCTGGCAACCGGTGTTATCGATGGTTCTATCGGTAGCAACATGATCGATCACCGCGATGGTAACCATGTTGAAGTAGCTAAGTACATGTACAAGCTGCCACTGGCGGGTGCTCAGGTTCTGCCAATCGTGGTTAATCGTGCTGCCTGGAAAAAACTGCCTGAAGATCTGCAGGCGGTTGTTCGCAAAGCGACGGAAATGCATGCTGCTGATCAACTGCGCCTGTCTAAGAAGTGGGAAGCAGAAGCGGTTGCTGAGATGGAAGCGAAAGGTCTTAAGTGGAGCCCTGAGCCAAGTGAAGCTGATAAGAAAGCATGGGCAGAAGCCGGTGCGGGCCTGTGGGACGAATATGCTGCTGCAGATAAGTACAGCAAAGAGCTGATCGATATCCTGCGCGCTAACAGCAAGTAAGCATTTTGAATTAGCAAAAAGGGGTGCTGTCGTGCCCCTTTTTTGTTGCAGGTACTTCTATGCTAAAAAAAATACTGACAAATATCTGTGTTTCTATCGATTGGGTGGTGCGACAGGCTGGCCGAACCGCAGCATTCATTATGCCGGTACTGGCACTGGTGGTCGCATTTGAAGTGTTCTCCCGATACATTCTGGGTAAACCGACCATCTGGGCGTTTGATCTGTCACTGTTTATGTTTGGTTATCTTGCCGCTTTAGGGGGCGCCTATGCGCAGCAGAAGCGTGCACATATTAATGTCGATATCCTTTATCTCAAGGTTTCACACCGCACCCGTTGTGTATTCAATCTGATCTCTTTCTCACTGGCTATCTTCTTTCTGGTGATCATCGTGATGATGAGTCTTGGCAAGTATGAAGAGGCGATCGAGTTTGATTATCGTCGCCAGAGTGAGTGGGCACCGCCGATGTTCCATTTCTGGATCATGATGATGATTGCCTGCGGCCTGTTTATTGCGCAACTGGTCAGAGATATGTTGGCTGAGATGTATTTTTTGCTGACAGGTCATGCACTTATTGAGGAGAACAGTGATGGAAATTGAGCTGTTAACCGTAGTTCTTCTGCTATGTATTCTGGTGTTTTTTGCGCTTGGTGCCCAGGTGGGGCTGGCACTGGGTGGCATCGCTATGGCCGTGGGGTATATGACCTGGGGCGATGGCATTTTTAACGTGATTCCCACCACGCTTGAGTCAACTTACTTCAGTTTTATTCTGCTGGCGATTCCTTTGTATATCTATATGGGGCAGCTGCTGACTAAATCGGGCATCGGTGATGCGATGTTCAATTTCAGCCAGATGCTGATTGGCCGGGTACGTGGTTCCCTCGCCATCAGTGTTATCGGCGTCTGCTCTATGATCGGGGCGATGGTGGGTATTATCGGCGCGGGCATTATGACCTCAGGTAGTATTGCACTGCGGCCAATGCTGGAACGGGGCTATAACAAACGCCTGGCGCTGGGGGTTATCATGGCTGGTGGAGGTCTGGGTATCCTGATTCCGCCGAGCATTCCGATGATTATGTTTGCCGCCTCAACTCAGAACTCCGTTGGCCGGATGTTCCTCGGGGCGATGATGCCGGCACTGCTGACAGTTGTGATGATGGTTCTCTATGTCGCGATCAGTTGCTGGTTGTTCCCGGAGCGTGCTCCGCGGGATATGGATAATAAGGATATTGTAAAACTGGAGGGCAAAGAGAAATTCAGAATTGCCCGTGATGGTCTGTTCTCCATGCTGCTGATCGTTGCGGTACTGGGCAGTATTATCACCGGTATTGCCACGCCTACAGAGTCCGGGGCTATCGGTGTGGTTGGCGCGATTATTCTGGCGATTGTGTTTAAGCGTTTCAAAGTCGATATGTTCCTCCAGTCGGGCTTTCAGACTGCCACTCTGGTTAGTGTTGCGATGTGGATCATCTTTGGTGCATCGGTATTCAGTAACTTCCATCTGCTGATGGGGGTGCAGAGCATGGTGGCTGATTTCACCGGTAAACTGGATCTGCCCCCCATTATGATCATCATAATGTTCCAGCTGATTATGCTGATGCTGGGTTTCATTATCGATGAGTTCATTATCGTACTGATGTGCGCACCGCTGTTTACACCGATTGCCGTTTCGCTGGGTTATGACCCGATCTGGTTTGGTGTGCTGATGATCCTGAATATTCTGATTGCCGTGCAGACACCACCTTACGGATTTGCGCTCTTCTACCTGAAAGGGATCGCTCCCGCTGGTATCGGTATGTCAGAGATCTATAAATCTGTGACCCCGTTTATCATGCTTAACCTGACAGTACTGATTCTCTGCATGGTGTTCCCGCAGATCGTACTCTGGTTGCCGAATTTAGTGATGGGCTAAGGAGTTAACTATGTACAGCAATATTCTTATCCCGCTGGATCTGTCCCATAAAGAGCAGGTAGTGGATCTGGCTCGGATTGCAACGGCATTAGCGGCAGGCAAACCTGCGCAGGTCAATCTGTTGTATGTTGATCAGAGTTTTGTTCACAGAGCGGGCGATCCTCAGTTTGACCGCGCTCTGCATGAGGGCCACCGTAAGGAGGCTCTCAAAGAGATGGAAGAGCTGTTAGGGGATCTGCCGGCCAATACGACGGTGAATACCATCTACCGGGATGGTACCGCCCATGATCAGATCCTGGAAACAGCAGAGCAACTGGGCTCGGATGTCATTATGATGATGGCCCGTAAGCCAGGTATCAGCAGTTACTTCATCGGTTCAAATGCCGAGCGGGTCGTGCGTCACGCCCCTTGTTCGGTGTTTATCGTGCGTTGCGATGAATCAGATAGCTGATTCAGTCAGGCACTCACTGAATAACTGAATGATGAGTCTGTTGTGTTGCCGGTTACGCCACAGAGCTTTGAAAGTGTTGCGATAACCGTATTGTTCTGCGAACAGGGGGCGAAGCGCTTTTTCCAGTCTCCAGTTGCTGACCAGGTGGCGGGGCAGGAACCCCAGATAGTGGCCACTGAGAATCAGCGTGGCCCTGGCTTCCTGATGGTGAGCGATGGCCTGCTTATTCCAGAGCATCATATCCGGATGGATCTCCCGGCCTGGCATCAGTCTGGGAGATTCGACAAAGCGGTAGTGGCGTAGTTCGGCGGCTGTTATCTCCTCTTGATTAAACAGAGGGTGATCCTGGGCACAGTAGAGCAGCATCTCCTCTTCGAACAGTTTTATTTCTGAGAGTTCAGGGTAGGGCTGACTGGTAACAGTGATGCCGATATCGACCTGATTGTTGAGCAAAGCAGTGATGACATCATCGGAGCTCATGGTACTGATCTGTATTCTGACTTCCGGGGCTTTAACCGAAAAGCGGCTGAGGGCTTGCAGGATAGAGGAATTGTGCGCTCCCAGCATATGCTCGGCAAACCCCAGGTGCAGGCTGCCCAGAATGCGGTTGTGACTCTGGTTTATGGTGTTTTTGAACTGATCGAGTGCGCTGAGCAGTTCCAGGGTGGCGTTATACACCGTTTGACCCTGCTCAGTGAGGGAAAATCCGGCACGGCCGCGTTCACACAAACGCATATCCAGTCGTTTTTCCAGATCGGCGATGTAGTTGGAAATAGTTGAGTTGGCAAGGTTGAGGTGGATCTCTGCCGGAGTAAATCCACCACATTCAACCACAGATTTAAACACTTTTAGCAGGCGAAGATCCATATCTGCTAACTGGCCGGAGAGGGCGGCTTTTCTGCGTCCCATCGGGTATACCTCGAAAGTAATGTTGAGAGCGTACTGTTTACAATTGAATATATAAAAGTAAATATTTGTAAGTAATTATATAAGCAAAAGATTTGGCGATCTATAAATAGCTCTATATTGCGGTTGAATCTACCAACCTCAGGCAGGAGATAAATAATGACAATACAACTTCAGGATCCATCGCTACTGAAAACTCAGGCGTTTATTGATGGTCTTTGGATGGATAGTGACAGTGGTGAAACCTTCGCTGTGACCGATCCTGCTACGGGTCAGCATCTGGCTGATGTTGCCAGTGTCGGTGCAGCTGAAACCCGTCGGGCTATCGCGGCGGCTGAACGGGCGATGACGGAGTGGAAAGCACTGCCTGCGAAGAGTCGCAGTGAAATTCTGGAAAAGTGGCATCAACTGATTATTGAGAATACCGAAGATCTGGCTGTGATTATGACCGCCGAGCAGGGTAAAACCCTGGCGGAGTCCCGGGGTGAAGTGGCCTATGGTGCCTCCTTTATCAAATGGTTTGCTGAAGAGGGAAAACGGGTCTACGGCGATATTATCCCGACGCCGCAAACGGATCGTCGCGGTGTGGTCGTGAAGCAGCCTGTCGGAGTTGTTGCTGCTATAACGCCCTGGAATTTTCCTAACGCGATGATTACCCGCAAAGCTGGCCCTGCGTTAGCGGTGGGCTGTGCCATTGTGTTGAAGCCAGCCGCAGAGACGCCGTTGTCAGCGCTGGCACTGGTAGAACTGGCCAATCGTGCCGGGCTGCCAGCCGGTTTATTTAATGTTGTTCCTGGAAGCGATGCGCCATCGATTGGCGGCGAGATGACCTCTAACCCGACAGTTAAAAAGGTTACCTTCACCGGTTCGACTCCGGTGGGCAAACTGCTGATGCAGCAGTGTGCGAATACCGTTAAGCGTACCTCTATGGAGCTGGGTGGTAATGCCCCGGTGGTTATTTTTGATGATGCCGATCTGGATCTGGCGGTTGCCGGTGCGTTGACCGCTAAATACCGCAACTCCGGACAGACCTGCATCTGTGCCAACCGTTTGCTGGTTCAGGAAGGGATCTACGATGCCTTTGTTGAAAAATTCGCAGCGGCGGTCGGTGAGTTTCGTATTGGTAATGGTTTTGATGCCAGCACCACTCATGGCCCGGTAATCACCGAGAAAGCGGCGAAAGAGATCGATGCCAAGGTGCAGAATGCGGTGGCCGAGGGGGCCACGGTGGTAATTGGTGGTCAACCGGGTGAGCAGGGCGCGTGTTTCTACCAGCCAACTGTACTGACTAATGTGAACGATTCAATGCGGGTGTTCCGTGAAGAGATTTTCGGTCCGGTTGCCCCGGTATTTAAATTTAAAACGGAAGACGATGCTGTGCGCATGGCAAACGATACCGAGTTTGGCCTGGCAGCCTATCTCTATACCGAGAGTATGGGGCGCAGCTGGCGCGTATCAGAAGCGCTTGAATATGGCATGGTCGGTGTGAATGAAACTGCGATCAGCTCGGAAGTGATTCCCTTTGGTGGTGTTAAAGAGTCGGGTCAGGGCCGCGAGGGCTCTAAATATGGTCTGGATGACTACCTGGAAACAAAGTATATCTGTTTTGGTGCACTACAGCGTTAAGCTGAGAGCCGTGGAGAAGCGTTATGAGTAATATGATCTATCCAACAACTAACTTTAAAGCGACAGAAACCCTGACGATTGAGCGGGGCGATGGTGCCTATGTTTACGATAATGAAGGTAACCAGTATCTGGAAGGCCTTGCAGGATTGTGGTGCACCTCGCTGGGTTATAACAACCGTGAGCTGATCGACACGGCTGCCGAGCAGATGGGTAAGCTGTCTTATTCCCACATGTTTGGTGGAAAGACTCACCAGGTGGGTATGGATCTGGCCGATAAATTAACGGCGATGGTGCCGGTTGAAAACGCTAAGGTGTTTTTCGGCAACTCCGGAAGTGATGCCAATGACAGTCATGTGAAGATGCTGCGTTATTACTTCAACGCAATTGGTAAGCCGGAAAAATTCAAAATTATCGCCCGTGAACGCTCATACCATGGTGTCACTGTTGCTGCAGCGTCCCTCACCGGATTGCCACCGAATCATACTCACTTCAGCCTGCCGTTTGATGCACTGGGTGTGTTGCGTACTGATGCCCCGCACTACTTCCGTGGTGCGCTGCCGGGTGAATCTGAAGCGCAGTTTGTTGATCGCATTGTTAATAATCTGGAGCAACTGATCCTGAAAGAGGGGGCCGATACTATCGCCGCTTTTATCGCTGAGCCGATTACTGGTGCCAGTGGTGTTATCGTGCCGCCAGCGGGTTACTACGAAAAAGTACAGGCGGTGCTGAATAAGTATGACATCCTCTTCTGGGCGGATGAAGTGATCACCGGTTTTGGTCGTACCGGTAATGATTTTGGTTGTACTACTGTGGGTATTGAAAAACCAGCACTGATGACGCTGGCGAAGCAGCTGTCATCCGCCTATATGCCGATCAGTGCCTCTGTGATTCGTGGTGATATGTATGAAGCGATGATTGAGCCAAGTAGCCAGGTTGGGGTTTTCGGTCATGGTTATACTTACTCAGGTCACCCGGTTGCGGCTGCTGTTTCACTGAAAACGCTGGAAATTTACGAGCGCGATAATATCTTTGGTCATGCGGCTAAGGTGGGTGAGTATATGCAGAAACGTCTGGGCGAATTCAGAGATCATCCTCTGGTAGGCGAAGTTCGTGGCGCGGGTATGATCGGTGCCGTTGAGATGGTATCCGACAAGAAAACCGGTGCTGGCTTTGAAGGCGGCGCTGTTGGCTATTTTGCCATGCAGGCCTGTCAGAACCACGGCATGATCACCCGCGCAGTGGCGGGCAACTCGCTGGCTTTCTGTCCGCCGCTGATCGTTTCTGAAGCGCAGATCGATGAGATGGTTGAAAAACTGGGTAAAGCGCTGGATGAAACACTGGACTTTGTTACCCGCGAAGGCCTGATTGCTGCCTGATGCCGATATAGTTTCTTGCTTGCATGATCGGGCTGGTGTGGAACTGGCCAGCCCGGTGACCCTCCACAGTTCTATTGCAACATCTATGCTTTTCGGAGTATCGGGTTGCTTCTTGAGTAAAGCACTGGTCCTGACGGATCTCTTTTTTGGGGGCGTATGCCCCCTGTTTTTATTAAAAAAGAGTATGCTGAGGGCTCCCTTCATGGTGAAAACTTTATTGCCCCGTTAATATTCTGATGTTGTGCCCCAACGATACCGCTATACTGCCTTACTGTATTCAGGGATTGAATTTCAGTTTTATATTAAGGACAGAGCATGGACACCGACACCGCTATCTATACCCCCCTAAAAACAATTTTTGGCTTTGAGCAGTTTCGCCCGGGTCAGGAACAAACGGTGAGTCAGTTACTGCAGGGACACTCCTCTCTGGCGATCTTTCCCACAGGCTCCGGTAAATCGCTTTGCTATCAGCTAACCGCGACTCAGTTACCCCATCTGACGCTGGTGGTCTCGCCCCTGCTGGCACTGATGAAAGATCAACTGACCTTTCTGGCCAGTAAGGGGATCCCGGCCGCCAGTATAGATTCGACTCTGACGCCGGAGCAAAACCGTCAGGTGATGAGCGATGTTCGTAACGGCATCACCAAAATTCTGATGGTCTCGGTTGAGCGCTTTAAGAATGAACGTTTCCGACAGTTTATTCAGTCAGTGCCGGTGTCGATGCTGGTGGTTGATGAGGCGCATTGTATCTCTGAGTGGGGACATAATTTCCGTCCTGATTATCTGAAGTTGCCAACCTATCGCCAGGCGCTGAATATTCCGCTGGTACTGCTATTAACCGCTACCGCGACCCGCAAGGTGAAGCTGGATATGGCGCGGAAATTTGATATTACCGAGGCACATATCGTGCAGACCGGCTTTTACCGGTCTAATCTGGATCTTTCTGTATTGCCGGTCACCTCAGCGGAAAAGTGTCCGCGCCTGGCTGAACTGATTGGTCAGCAGCAGGGTGCGGGAATTGTCTATGTGACTCTACAGCACACAGCAGAAGAGGTTGCCCGCTATCTGGTGCAGCAGGGGGTGAGTGCATCAGCTTATCATGCTGGTTTTGAAGATCAGAAACGGCAACAAATACAGGCTGACTTTATGGCAGGGCGTATCGGTGTGATTATCGCCACGATCGCTTTTGGCATGGGGATCGATAAAAGCAATATTCGCTTCGTTATACACTATGATCTGCCCAAGTCGATTGAAAACTATAGTCAGGAGATTGGCCGGGCAGGCCGGGATGGGTTGCCATCTGCCTGTATCACTCTGGCTAATCTGGATGGCCTGAATACCGTAGAAAACTTTGTTTATGGGGATACCCCGGAATTGAGTGGCATCGGGTATGTTGTTGATAATATCCGCCATGAGTCTCAGGGAGGACAGTGGGAGTTACAGCTGAATGCGTTATCCACGGCCAGTAATATCCGCCAGCTACCCCTGAAAACATTGTTGGTACAACTGGAGTTACTGGGCGTGTTGCAGCCTTTATATGCATATTTTGCCGATTTCAGATACAAACTGTTGCAACCACAAACGTCGATACTTGAACGGTTTAACGGTGAACGAAAAGCGTTTCTGACGGCAGTGCTGGCGCATACCCAATTCAAACGGGTCTGGGGGACTCTGGAGTTCGAAGCTCTGTTTAACGCTTATAACTGTGATCGTCAGCGGGTGGTTGCCGCTCTCGACTATCTGCAGGATCAGCGATTGATCGAGTTGGAAACCAAAAAAGTCACTGAGGTGTATGAGGTGAATCCCCAGGCACTCGCTGATCCCGCTTTAGGGCAACAGCTGTATGATTACTTTATTGATAAAGAGCGAAAAGAGATTGCCCGAATTGCAGCGCTGGTGAGGTTCTTCGAACTGGACAGCTGTCTTAGTCGCAATCTGGCGCTCTATTTTGATGATCACCAGAGCGCTGAAAACTGCGGTCACTGCTCCGTTTGTCGAGGTCATCCTGCTGTGCTTGAGTATTCCGAATCGCCCCGCTGGCCATCGGATCAGCAATTGATCGCGGATCTGACTGGTTTGTGTCAGCATCTTTCGGGTACGGTAACCCTGGATACCCAGTGCCGCTTTCTGGCCGGAATCAGTGTGCCGTTATTTACCCGCAACAAAGTGCGGCAACTAAGTGGATTCGCGAGTTGTGAGCGTCTGAGATATGCCGACATTCGAAAGAAAGTAGAGCAGTTATCGGTTTAAACGGTTTTGTCGTCTGGCAGCGCATAACGCTAAAATTTTTTGTTTTTCGTCCTCTGTCGCGCTATGCCAGATCAGTATTTCGTTGAGGGTTCGGTAACACCCCATACAGATATCATCGCTATCCAGGCAGCAGTTGCGAACACAGGGGGAGTCCACCCTGTACGCACTTGCTGTAGAAAGATGGAGGGGAGAGGCTTTCATCTTTCGATATCTTCCAGGTTAATAAGGATTCAGGCTTGGCATAAGGTCTTTTATGGCCGCTGACGATAAGCGCTCCGTTGACTGAGCACCAGCAGACAATATCAGACGTCTAACATAGAGCAACACTACTCAAAATCACACTTAAACAGGTCTGTTTTGTTTGAATAGTCTTTACCGATAGTAGTAATGTAGTCTATATCTAGTGATTTTTTGTTTAATTAAGCTCTATGTTTGGCTGTTTATGCAGTAGATTGATAAAAATTCTGGAGTGTCAATGTTGATTAAACTGACAGGGATCGCGCTGTTAACAGGACTGTTTTGTACTCACAGCTATGCTTCCGAGAGTGGTGCCGCTCTGGTTAAAGCGTTGCTGGATGAGGGGCGCTTCAACGAAGCGTACAACCTTGCGATGACCTATCTGCAGGGGTTTGAAGGCGATCCGGAGTTTGATTTTCAATATGGTGTTGCTGCCATCGACAGTGGTAATGTCAGCGAAGGTGTTTTTGCTCTGGAACGGGTTGCCTTTTCCGATCCGAAAAATCCGCTGGTGCGGCTTGAACTGGCGCGGGGCTACTATCTGTTACAGCAGTTTGATAAGGCGCAGCAGCTGTTTGAACAGGTGCTGTTACTCGATCCGCCAGATAATGTCCGTATCCGTATCGCGCAGTATCTTGATCTGATTGAGAAGAAACAATCCTTTCCCGCCACTCAGGTTAAGGGCTTCGTTGAGATCTGGCGCGGCTATGATAGTAATATTAATTCTGGCCCTGAGTCGCAAGCCAGTCTGGTGACGCTGACCAGCGATGCACTTGGCAGAGGAAACCAGTTTAACCGACTGCGAATGGGGACAACGGTTGAGCATCAGTATGCGGCTGACCGGCAACTGGATTTTACCCTGAAAGGCGATTTCACACGCTACGATGACGAAATGGCACAGGACTACACTATCCTGTCTGTGTCGGGCGGGCATACCTGGATAGAACATCAGAACCGTTATCGACTGGGCGTTGATCTGCAGCATTTCAGTCGTGATGGTCAGCGTTATCGTGATCTGTTGGGCATAAATGGCAGCTGGACTCATTCACCGGACAATCAGTCACAGCTGCGCTTATATGGCGGGATAAATCTGTTGGAATATGCTGAAGATAGCTGGAAGGATGCAACTCAGTATTATCTTGCCGGAAATTATCTGTTTACCGGTCGGGGCAACTGGAACCCCCTTTGGTTTGCCGGTGGTTTTGTCGGCCAGGAAACCCCGGATACCGCTGGAGTACTGGCAGATTCACAGGTTGATCGTGTTTTCTGGGGATCCAATATTGGTGTTCAGTTAGAACCCGGCAATGACCTTACCCTGACTCCTGTATTGACCTATCAGTCCAGCCACTACGCAGGTGATGACTGGATATATCAAGTCCGACGTAAGGATAACTTCGCCATTCTGAATATCAATCTTGAATGGGCCGTAGAGAAAAACTGGACCGTATTGGCTGATTTAAGCTCTTACCATGCGGATTCCAATATTGAGCTATATGAGTATGACCGTCATCAGGGGATGCTGGGTCTGCGCTATAGCTTCAGGTGAGGTAGATTTATGAAGTCTATGCTGTTTAGTCTGATATTAATGTTGTGCTCGGGAGCGGTTTCTGCCGCCGAAGCTGTGGCCAGTGTGATATTGAGTTTCGGTGAGAATGTTGCGGTGGCTGCAGATGGCAGTGAGAGGGTGTTGAAACGGCATTCTGAAGTTTATGCCAATGATTTATTAAAAACCGGACCAGGAGGGCGGCTACAGCTACGGTTCAGCGATAACTCCCGGCTGGCCCTGAAAGCTGCTACTGAATTTCGTATTGCGGAGTATCAGTTTGAACAAAAGAAGCCGGAGGAGGGGAAAGCCCTCTTTCAGTTGCTAAAAGGGGGGATGCGGACGATTTCTGGGCAGATTGGCAAGCCGAACAAAGAAAATTATCGTCTGGAGACAACTGTGGCCACTATCGGCATTCGTGGCACCCACTACGGTGTTGAGTACACCGGTGAGGGGATCTATTGTGAAACCATTGAGGGGGCTATTCAGGTTACCAGCGATCATCAGACTATTCTGGTGAGTGCCGGAGAGGGCGCCTGGTGGGGGAGTAATGGCAATGTCAGAAAAGGCAGTGCAACCGGGCAGACAGGGGATTATATCCTGCGCAAAAAAGTCCAGTCTGATGCACTTACTTCCGATGAGCAAAACGAAGAGCCTGAGGACGACAGCAAGCTGGCGGGTACCATTCCGGCGACGGACCCCGAACTTGAGGGGGACTATTCCGATGATGGGCGTTCCGGTCAGCCGGAACTGCCCGATCCCACCGGTAATGGTACCAGAGCACCGGATGGCGCTCTGGTTGCTGTTGCCTTTACCCGGGATGATAAGGCTAAAGGGTACCTGTCCGGAAATGGCTCGGTCGTGGCGGGCAGCGCTTCTGGTATCGCTATCGATAACAGTGCCGGCGGTCTGGTGACGGGTATCAGCTACAAGGACAATAAGCCGAATACCACGCCCCATGCCTGTTCCCCCTGTATTTTTACCGGTGGTGACGATACCGGGTTTGTCTCCGGCAGCGGTACTGCAACCCTGGGGGGGGCTGAGATCTCCTGGGGGCGCTGGAATGCAGGGTTTGAGCTGAAAGAGAATAATACCGTTCAGACTCTGGCGGGTGGTTTCCACTACATGTATAGCGATAGCCTGACGACCCAGGCACAGCTTGATGCGCTGACAACGGCGCGCAGTGGGTCTTATCTGTATACCTTTACCAATGGCTCAACCAGTTTGACTGCGCCACAGATCGAAACCGGCGCGACCGGATCACTGGTTGGATATGGCAGCGGTGCAGTTGCCCCTGGACGTGTTTACGGGGGGACCTACGTGCTGGTGAACTGGGATTCTCTTGAGATCGAACAGGTGAGTATAAAAGCCGATGTAAATGATGGTACCGGTATTCGCAGTTTTAACCTGACTGAGGCGGTTGATAAACAGGGCGTTGCTGTGAAAACATCGCTGAATGATGTTCTGCAGGGGGGGGAGTTAACGCTTGCCGGTAGCTGTAGTGGCGGTCAGTGTTCTGTGGGAGGGAACGATACCGCGATGAACGGGCAGATGACCTTTGATCTGGTTGGAAACCGGGCCGATGGCGCGATTTCCTCTTATGGTGCATCAGGGTCCAGCCCTGTAAATAAGGATATTACGGTGGTTGGAACGGTGCTGCTGGATAGCAGTGGTCCAGCCCCTTAACGCCCCCTTGCCTTAACGGATCATTGAACCTTTCTGACGTATCAGATCAATCCAGAGTGATGACCTCGCCCTGATGCAACCGGTCGATCTGTCGCTGTGGTAACAGTCGGCGGCACTGTTGCATGATGCTATCTTCCGCACCTGGCTTCAGATGGGTTATCGCTATACGAGGATTGTGCTCCAGCTGTTCCAGTTGACCGGTTAGTAGTGATGGTGTGAGATGGCCGCTGGTTCTGGCTAACTTGTCAGACTCATCAGCAAAGGATACATCGATAATCAGCAGATCGGGTTTGCGCTGATTCAGAATAGGCCAGAGTTTATCATTGACACCGGTATCGCCGGTAAACACAAAGCTGTTGTGGCCATTATTAATCAGGTAGCCGACTGTGGGTGTTGGGTGCTCCGCCGGTATGACTTCGACCGTTTTATCCTGAATCGTCAGTACGTCGCCGATCTCAATCGGGTGCAGATTGATAATGGGCTGTTGTTCGGGAAGCTGGGTGTAGTCGGGCCAGATAGTCCAGTTAAAAATATGCTGTTCAAGCGCGCTGACCACCGCCGGTTCTGCGTAGACATTGACAGGCTTCTTATGACTGTCAAAGATGGTGGCCAGCATAAGCGGCAAGCCGATAATGTGGTCCAGATGGCCATGGGTGATAACGACATCGCGGATGCCCAGCAGTCGTTCCATCGACAGTAACTCTACCCCGGTTCCTGCATCCAGCAGAAGGGTGTCATCTATCAGAAACGTTGTGGTTTTCAGTCCCGGACCAATACCACCGCTACATCCCAGAATCTCAATTTTCACGTATATCTCCGACTGTGCAGACACAGGCTTTTCATTCTAATACCCCGGCATACTGTTTCTTTTATAACACAGAGGCTGCCTGGCATACAGTCAGCTTAAACCATTATAGAGATAAGTTCTGTACTAAAAATGAGAGGTTCGCTACAACCTGAGGGGAATTGCAGGATATGATAAGGCGATAGCTCATTTAAGGTCAGGTAGCCTGGGGCTGGATAACCCCTGTTGATATTCACTATCGGTATAAGCAATGAAACAGCGCAAAACCCGCACACTGATGGGCATCATACTGACGTTGTTGATGTTGATCCCTGTTTTTCAGGACAGCAGACCTGCCTTGTTGCAGCGTTTTGAGTACGATCTCTATGATATTCGTCTGAAGCACTTTGCAAAGCGGGAGCAGGATCCGCGTATTGTTATCGTTGATGTGGATGAAAAGAGTCTTGCGGAGCAGGGACGGTGGCCCTGGAACCGGGCGAAGCTAGCGCAGCTGCTGGACCAGCTGTTTGACCATTATGGTGTCGCTATCGCAGGTTTTGACATGGTGTTTTCTGAAGCCGATAGCAGTATCGATCTGGAGCAGTTAACAACACTGTTGCTGGAAGCCGATCAGATTCCCGATCTGCAGCACTTTTTACAACAGCTTAATCCTGACCAGCGGCTGGCAGCAGCCATCCGCGAACGCCCGGTGGTGCTGGGCTACTCCTTCGACCGCAGTGATCGTCAGCTGCAGGCCGGTGATCCCGGCATCGCGGTGATCCAATCGTCCCCTTTGCTGGACCAGCAACCGATACCCCGGGCTTCAGGTATTATTGCCAGCGTTGATGGACTCCACAGTCAGCAGGCTTATAGCGGCTTTTTCGACAACCCGATGGTGGACAGTGACGGGGTTTACCGCAGGGTGCCTATGTTGCAGAAGTATCAGGGGCAGTATTATCCCTCGCTTTCGCTGGCGATCTGGCTGGCACTGTTTGATGAGCGGCAGGTAATCCCGGAGTTTGAAGCCGATCTTTTTGGTGATCATCAGGCATTAGTGGCGATCAGTGCTGGAGGTCAGAAGATCCCTGTGGATAGTTCTGCCGCTATGCTGGTGCCTTACCGGGGCGGAAAAGGCAGCTTTCCCTACATCTCGGCAACGGATGTGATGAACGGCCTGGCGGAGCCTGCTCAGCTAAACGGCGCGATTGTGCTGATCGGTACCAGTGCGGCAGGTTTACTTGATCTTCGGGTGACCCCAGTCAGTAGCCGTTATCCAGGAGTGGAAGTACACGCTAACATTCTCTCGGGGTTGCTGGATAATCGCATTTTCAGCGAACCGGATTACACCGCTGCTGTGGAGATTATACAGTTACTGATCAGTGGCATTTTGTTATCGGTTCTGATCCCCCGCAGTTCAGTGACCTTCTCAACCCTGATTACTCTGGGTTGGGCTGCCTGTCTGACCGCTTTCAACCTGTATGCCTGGCAGAGTCTTTACTGGGTTATTCCTCTGGGTTACACACTGTTTCTGGTGTTACTGCTTTATCTGTTTCAGCAAACCACCGGTTACTTTTTCGAAACACGCAATGTTAAACAGTTGGCGGGACAGTTTGGTCACTATATTCCCCCCGAAGTAGTGCGGGAGCTGGGTAGGCAGGAGGAGGGCGTACATCTGAGCGGTGAAAACCGGGATATGACGATTTTTTTCTCTGATATCAGGGGGTTTACGCGAATCTCTGAACAGCTGGCACCGCAGCAACTGACCCGTATGATGAATATCTATCTGACCGAAATGACCCATATTATTCATCTGCAACATGGTACGGTTGATAAATATATTGGCGATGCGGTTATGGCGTTCTGGGGGGCACCACTGAAGGATGATGATCATGTCCGGCACGGCCTGGATGCGGCGCTGGCGATGCTTCAGCAACTGCCAATCGTTAATCAGCGTTTAGTTGCTGAGGGGCTGCCTGAAGTTGAAATAGGTATCGGTCTGCATGCTGGTATCATGAGTGTCGGCAACATGGGCTCTGAGTTCCGCATGGCATATACAGTGATGGGGGATGCGGTCAATCTCGCCTCCCGGCTGGAGGGCCTGACCCGGTTTTACGGCTGTCCGTTGCTGGTCAGCGGTGAACTCTGTGAACGCTTGCCCGGTTATATCTACAGGCAGATTGATCGGGTGCAGGTGAAAGGGCGCCTTGAGCCAGTCGAGCTGTTTCAGCCGATGTCAGTCGCTAACACTGAGGACGCTGATCTGGCCGAGCGGGTAGCATCGTTTAATCAGGGGGTTGCTCTTTACCGTGAGCAACAGTGGGCGTCTTCCCGGGAACGGTTTCAGCAATGGCTGGCACATACTCCATCCGACAGCGTCGCAACGATCTATCTCCAGCGTATCGCTGAGTTAGAGCAAAACAGTCCAGGAAAAGAGTGGCATGCTGTGTTCAGTCATCAGCTAAAGTAGCCCGTGGCTGTCCGTTACTGAACAAGCCCGGGAAGGGTGGTCAGATCAACCTGATCGATCTGTCTGGGGGCCATATGGCGGTTAGCGTATTCAAGATAGGCTCCGCTCTCAACAAAGATAGTAAACAGATTAGCATCGAGATGATCATCCTCCACCATGAGGCCGATAATGTTCATCGCCTGAGATAACAGCATCCCCTTTTTATAGGGGCGGTCCGGGGATGTCAGCGCTTCAAAGATATCAGCAATACACATAATTCTGGCGCGCAACGATATCTGATCACCTTTCAAACCTCTGGGGTAGCCGCTTCCGTCCAGGTGTTCATGATGATTGCAGGCAATCTCAGGCACCTGGGCTAAGTGCTTTGGGTAGGGAAGGGACTCCAGCATATCGATAGTAACTTTGATATGGTCCCGCATCACCTGAATCTCGCTGGGCAGCAACGTGCCTTTGCGAATACAGAGGTTTTCTGTCTCATCTTCCGTCAGCAGCTGTCGCAGGTTACCATCGTTGTCGGTCCAGGTGATTGCCGCAATCTGTCTGATGCGGTCGACATCCTCATCAGCCATAAATTCAGAACCGGTGTTACTCTGTTTCAGGAAAGCGATCTCTTCGTCGAGTTTACTGCACCGCTCTTCCATCTGCTTCTCAGCAAGCTTAGCTTCCGCAGCGGAAAGCCCGTGTAGCGTGCGGTAATGATCCAGCTGCAGCTGCAGTTTATATTCACGGAAGCGGGATTCCAGCAGCTCGATGCGATCAAACATCGTGTGCAGCTTAGTGGCTTTGTCGATAATGTATTCGGGAGAGGTTATTTTGCCGCAGTCGTGAAGCCAGGCGGCAATACGCAGTTCATACATCTCCTGGTTATTAAACTGAGTATCAGCATATTTGTTTCTGACACTTTCGTTGACCGCTTCAGCCAGTAACATAGCGATCTCCGGGACCTGCTCACAGTGCTTCCCGGTCACCGGGGATTTATGGTCAATGGCGCGTCCCATCAGTTTGATAAAGGATTCAAACAGCTCTCTCTGAGCATCAATCAGTCGTCGTTTTGTCAGTACGGTAGCGGCCAGAGAAGCCAGGGATTCGACCAGGTGTTGCTGGTCCGCCGGGAAGGCGATCACCTGATTATCGGCGTTCATCGCATTGATCAGCTGGAGAACACCGATAATCTCACCTTCATGGTCCACCAGAGGTACACAGAGGAAGGATTTTGATCGATAGTTCAACTGCTTATCAAATTTACGCGTACCGGAGAAATCGTATTTATCGGAGCTGTAAGCATCCGTAATATTGATCGTTTCCCGCTGCACAAATGTTTGTACCACTACTAAGTTGGACGCTTGCTTCTGAGAGTTATAAATCTCTACTGTGGGCATATCCCGGGGTTTGCGGTGAATACCCAGTGAGCGGTTATGGAGAATGGTAAAATGGAGTTCGTTGTCATTCTCTTCATTGCGGGTATAGAGGGTGCCGCCATCTGAATTGGTCAGATACATACAGCCCAGAATAATCCTGTCCAGTAACCTGATATGATCTGTTTCAGTGGTCAGAGCACTTGTCAGATCCGCAAGCTGATTGACGATTTCGTGTGTATCCAGATGATGCATGTTTCTAACCAGTGATAGTCCTTGGGTTGAGTTAAATGTGACGTTGCTTGGGCTCAGTGTCAAGGTGAATAAAGCGCGAAATCTACTAATCGGGATAAGATTGCGATGAAAAGCTGAATATTGTCTATATCCAATGGTTTTCTGCGTTTTTTGCGCTACTCCTTTGATAAAATTGAGATCTGAATCCTTGGAATAAGACCGCTTACAACGCGAGCTTCGGGCTGCATCTATTGCTGTATACCCGCGTTTTTATAGCAGTCCAGAAAACCTTGAGGAGTTGTTATGCTGAATATGGATTTCAACCAGTCGGTGAGTATTAGCACCCATCGACAGAGCTGGGTTACCAGTCCGATGCCGGGTGTCTGGCGTAAACCATTGGCGCGGGAGGACGCAGAGCAGGGGCATGCGACCAGTATTGTGCGTTATGATCCGGGAGCCAGCTTCTCCTCTCATGGGCATCCGAAAGGTGAAGAGATTCTGGTACTGCAGGGCGTGTTTTCCGATCAGACTGGAGATTATGCTGCAGGCACCTATTTTCGTAACCCTGAGGGGTTTAGTCATGCACCTTTCAGTCATGAAGGCTGCATTATTCTGGTGAAACTGCATCAGTTTCAGCCGGATGACCGGGCGCATCTGACTGTTCAGACCGATACCGCATCATGGGGTGGGACAGAGAGTGTACTGCAACGACTGGATCTGCATCAGCATAACGATGAGCAGGTGTTTATGCTCAAGAGCCAGGCCGATGTGGAACTGGATCTGAGCAACGCCCTAAAGGGGTTGGAGCTGTTTGTGATTGAAGGAGAACTGTTTGAAAATCAGCAGCTCTTTTCGCAGGGCTGCTGGATTCGTCGTCCCCGTGCCGCTCACCGCTATCGTTTAGGTCCCGGTACGCGGGTGTGGATCAAGGTTAACCATCTGTCCTGATATGCGTATTATTTTTAGCCGTAAAGGGTTTGATTCCTCCTCAGGCGGGTGCCCCAGCCCTGTGTTGCCGGATGGGCGACTCGTCACACTGCCCATTCCCGATACTGAATCAAAGATCTGTTACCGGGAACTGCACATTGAGGGTATCAATACCGGACGTCTGGTATCACAGCTGAGCGGCGCCAAAATTAAAAGTAGCAGTACCGCTCATCTTGATCCCGATCTTATCAAAGGTCACCTGCCCAGGCTGGCAGGCTGGTGCCCATCGTTGGGGCAAACCGGATCAGCTCAGGGCCATCTGAGAAACCAACAGGTTCAGCCCGGTGATCTGTTCCTCTTTTTTGGACTGTTTCGCGATGCTGAGATTTATCAGCGCCGCTGGCGCTTTATCCCCGGGACGACTGCCCGCCATCTGTTATGGGGGTGGTTACAGATCGATGAGATTGTGCCGGTTGATCGTCTGGCTCCGGGAGAGCGTCCCTGGCTGCAGGATCATCCCCATCTACACGGCGTTCCCGATAGTCATAACACCCTCTATCTGGCACGTCGGTCTCTCTCTTTACCAGGGTTGCAGCATATTCCCGGAAGCGGCGTTTTTGAACGGTTTGCGTCAAAACTGCAATTGACAATGCCTGGCTCTCCTAAGCCCAGCCTATGGCAGTTACCGACCTGGTTTTACCCTGCTGATCGTCCACCATTGAGCTATCACCACAACGCTGAGCGGTGGCATCTTAACCCGCAGTACTGCGTGCTAAAGGCAGCCGCCCGGGGCCAGGAGTTTGTATTGCAGGCCAGTCATTACCCTGAAAGTGGTGACTGGCTGCGTCAACTGTTTGCAGCCGATTAACTGCGCCTGTGGTGGTTCAGTTTTCGGGCATTGCCGGGTGTTATTCCAAAAAAACGTTTGAACGCCCGGGAGAACCCCGATACGTCTGAGAACCCCAGTTCATCTGCCAGAACACTCTGAGGTGCATCGCTGTTTTGCAGCAGAAAGCGGGCCCGGTGCATGCGTCGTGTCATGATGTATTGCTGAGGTGTCTGAGAAAGTTCTTTCTGACAGAGATAATAGAAATGGCTTTCGCTGAGGTTCAGGGCGTTAGCCAGCTCCATATTGCCCGGTGGAGAAGAGAGTCGCTGATCGATGTAGCTGTTCAGTTTGCTAAGGTTGAGTCGTGGGTTTTTGCTGTCAGTGACGGGTGTTGCTGAGTATTGCTGGCATAGCTGAGTGATAAACAGGGTAATGATCTGACAATTGATCTGATAGCGGCTTTGCTCACTGATCTGCTGGCTGCTTTTGGCGAGCTGGCTTGCCGCAAAATCCAGCATCGGTAACATCTGCGGGGATAGGGTAATGAACTCGGGCTGTTTCAGTATGGTCTCTTTAAAGGAGAGATTACAGCTCTGCTCCAACGCCTGAATATAGGGGTCAAAGGGGGCCAGATCGATCACCAGAAGCTCACTCTCCTCATTCAGACCGCTAAACAGATGGGGCTCACCATCGGGCGCTATGGCCAGCGTGCCAGTGGCGATCTGCCCGCTCTGCCGGGTGAATTCGCACTCCATCCTGCCATTCAGACCGATCAGAATCTGCGCGAAGTCATGCAGATGTTCTCCACTCTGACGGGCAATAAGGTTGCGACGGGCCAGGCTCTCTTTCATACGATGAATGTTCCGGTTAACTCGATATGCTTCAGAGTCTGAGACAATAAATTGGTAGTCTGAGACAACCCCTGGAGCGTATTTCCAGCTAACATTACTGAAAACGGCTAAATAAGAGAAGCAGTTATGCAACTGAACGCGAAACAGGTCCGTGAAGCACTGCCCTGGGATCGATTGATCGAAGCACTTAATGAGATTTTTACCAAACAGGTTTCTGCCCCTGTTCGCCATCATCATAGCATCAATGTGCCCAATGAACCTCAGGCGACCCTGTTGCTCATGCCCGCCTGGCTGGAAGGCGAGTACCTGGGGGTGAAACTGGTGAATGTGTTCCCCGGTAACAGTGCCCGGGGTCTGCCGGGTTTGAACAGTCACTATATCCTGTCGTCCGCAAAAACGGGCGAGCCGCTGGCCCAGCTGGATGCCAACGAACTGACCGCTCGGCGAACCGCTGCGGCTTCTGCGATGGCATCCGCCTACCTTTCCCGTGAGGACTCAACTGAACTGTTAATGGTTGGGGCCGGGCGGATGAGTCGCTATCTGATACCGGCGCATATGAGTGTGCGGCCGATTGCCAACGTGCGGGTGTGGAACCGTAATGAGGCTACGGCAGCAAATTTAGTCGCAGAGCTGAAAGCCGACGGAATTCAGGCAGAGATTTGCCCTGTGGAGCAGTTGGAGGCCGCTGCGAAAACAGCCGATATCATCAGCTGTGCAACACTCTCTACCACCCCCCTGATTAAAGGCGAGTGGCTCAAACCCGGTGCTCATCTGGATCTGGTAGGGAGTTTCACCCCCACAATGCGAGAGACCGATAACATTGCGATGCAACGCTGCTCGGTATTTGTCGATGTGCGTGCTGGAGCTCTGAGTGAAACCGGCGATCTGATTATGCCGATCAGGGAGGGGGCGATTACCGAAGAGGTTATCAAAGCAGAGTTTGCGGAACTGTGCAGCGGTCAGCATAGAGGGCGGGCTGAACTGGACGATTCGCAAAATGCTATCACTCTGTTTAAATCGGTGGGGGATTCTCGTGAAGATCTGGCTGCGGCGGTGCTGGCGTATCAGCAGAGCGAGCAGTATCAGAATTGATTCTGGCTGAACACCAGCCCGTCAGATTTTAGGAAAAAGCAGATGGCATTATCAGAGATGGCGCAGTGCGATGAACACTTCAATGGTTCGGTCGCGGTTATTGGCGCGGGAGTGGTCGGGCTCTGCTGTGCCCTGGAGGCGCAGCGTAAGGGTTATCAGGTGACGCTGTTTGATCGCGATGAAGCGGGTTTGGGAGCTTCATTTGGTAATGCAGGGTATCTGGCGACCGAGTTGATTGAGCCGCTTTCAAATCCACAAATCCTGCGCTCAGCGCTGCCACTATGGCTGAATCCGAAGGGACCGCTATTTCTGCCACTGCAATATTTTATGCGCATTATCCCCTGGCTGTTCCGTTTTGTTGGCTCATCGGCTCCAGAAGTACTGCGGCGGAGTCGCAAAGGCCTGATTCAGTTAAACAGAGAAGCCATTGCCGCCTGGCAGCGTTGTCTGACGGATATTGACGCCACTGAGCAGATTGTAAAGTCTGGTTATCTGCTGGTGTGGGAATCAGCCGATAAAATCGAGGCTGCCCGCCAGCACCAGGCCTGGTTGAGGAATAACCATATTGACGCCGAGCTGGTTCAGGGAGAACGGTTGGCGCAACTGGAACCTGAGCTGGCCAAAACCGTGAGTCATGCGCTGTTTTTTCCGGATGCCTGCCGTGTCAGCGAACCTTATCAGCTGTGCACGCGGTTGTTTTCGGCCTTTATAGAGCGCGGCGGAGCGTTTATTCAGCAAAACATTACTCAGGTCAAACCATCCAGCCAACAGGTGACAGTTCTCACTGAATCGCAGGATCAGCGCTATGACACTGCGATGATCTGTGCAGGCGCCTGGAGCAAAACGCTATTGAGTGATTTGGGGGTTAATGTGCCGCTGGAGGCTGAGCGGGGCTATCATCTGACGATCCCGGAAGCCGGTTTCATGCTCAGACATACGATCGGTTCCGCTGAGCGGCGTTTTGTCATGGGACCTCTGGACAGCGGCTTGCGGGTGGTGGGGATGACCGAGCTGGGGGGACTGAAGCTTCCTCCCTTTAAACAGCGCTTCGATGTGTTGCGCTACCATAGCCGTCAGCTTCTGCCTGGCCTGGATACACCAGAGCTTGAAGTCAGAGAGTGGATGGGGCACCGGCCAACGTTGCCGGATTCGCTGCCAGTGATTGATCGGCATCCACAACACCCGCAGATATTGTTTGCTTTTGGCCATCAGCATCTGGGATTAACTCAGGCCGCCGTTACCGCTGAACTGACACTCAAACTGCTGCAAAAAGAGGCCAGTATGATTGATATGAGTCTGTTTAAGGTGAACCGTTTTTAATCGATGACGGGGCAGCAGCGTTATGATGTTATTGTATCCTGTACCCGTTTTAATCCCCCGACTGAAAGCGGCGCGATGGCCGCTTATTTCATTTTAACGATTAAATTTCATTCGATTGTCATCATGTTTAACTTGCAGGCGGCGCTTTTTTTTCTATAATTGACGAATCGTCATTTATATAGAGGTCTGTATGAGTCCACGTCAAATCGATAGTCAAACCCGCGATCAGCGTGAAGAGGAGTTGCTGGATGCAGCGATGATTCTGATCGGTGCTCAGGGCGTCGAAGGGTTGACGATGGATAAGCTGGTGAGTGCAGTACCTTATTCCAAAGGCACCGTATACGGCCATTTCAGTGGAAAAGAGGACCTGTTGCTGGCGTTGTGTAACCGCGGTATGGCACTGTTAGTCAGCATGTTCAAAAGGGCTGAATCATTTGAAGGTGTCACCCGGGAGCGGCTGTTAGCCTGGATCTATGGTTATCAGCTTTACGCCCGTCTTTACCCCATGTTTTTTATGCTGGTTATTACCGCGAAAGCACCTGGCGTGGCTGAAAAGTCCTCAGAGCGGCAGCGTGAAAAACATATTCAGCTTCAGGCATTACTGAGTGAAGGGCTGCTTGGGCTTATTCGGCAGGCACTGGAAACCGCTGAATGTGGTAACCCATTGAATATGACTGCTGAGCAGATCGCGTTTGCTAACTGGTCGGCATCGTTTGGCTCAATCTCTTTGCTCAGTAAAGGGACTGACAGGTGCAATATCCGTGCAGGTCTTGAGTTAGAAGAATCTCTGCTGGCCAATGTGAGTCTTGTTCTGGATGGCCTGAACTGGCGTCCTTTATCTTCCCTGTTTGACTACAACACCAGTCTTGAACGTATCCGTTGCGAGATCTTTGCCGATGAAGTTGCAATGTTAACCGCTGGAGAGATGAATCAGGAGCGTTGCAGCAGTCTATAGACTGTGATTTAGCCGACGGCATAGCCGTTTTTTTTAAAATTTAACACTGACGAATCGTCACTAAAGGCATCACGATGAAGGAAAAACTATTTGCAACGGTTCTGCGCTACCCGGCTTTGATTCTACTGGCCTGTCTTGTGTTGACCGTTATGGCGACAGTCGGTGGAAAAAATCTGGTTTTTAAAAGTGATTACCGGGTGTTTTTCAGTGAAGAAAACCCCCAGTTAGTGGCTTATGAGTCGATCCAGAATATCTTTAACAAGAGTGATAATGTCGCTTTTATTGTGATTCCGGCTGACGGGAATATCTACACCCCTGAACATCTGCAACTGCTCAGACAGATTACCACCGACGCCTGGCAGATACCCTATTCAACCCGGGTGGATTCGATTGCAAACTACCAGCATACCTGGGCGGAAGAGGACGATATGATCGTTGAGGATCTGGTCTCAGAAGGGCAGACACTGGACCCGTCTGCACTCGACCGGATACGAGAGATTGTTAATACCGAGCCGATACTGCTAAACAAGATTGCATCGGTTAAAGGTCAGGTGTCACTGGTGAATGTGACCGTGCAGATGCCGATGATCGATCCGGTGGCTGAGGTGCCTGAGGTTGTAGCCAGGGTGCGCGAAATTCAGCAGAAGTATATGGCGGAAAATCCGGGACTTGAGATCAAACTGTCCGGCATCGTGATGATGAACAACAGCTTTGCCGAGTCTGCACTGAAGGATAATGCCACGCTGATCCCCATCATGTTTGGCGTGGTGGTGCTGACGATGCTGGTCTTGTTGCGTACTTTCAGCGGCACCTTTTCAACAGTCATTATTATTGCTGCCAGTATCGCCGCTGCGATGGGACTGGCCGGCTGGAGTGGGATGTTTCTCACCGGGCCATCGGCCAGTGCGCCAACCATGATTCTGACGCTGGCGGTAGCGGACTGTATCCATATTCTCAGTACCATGTTTTATGAGATGCGTCGCGGTATCGTGAAACGTGATGCGTTGCTGGATAGCCTGCGGATCAACTTTCAACCGGTGATGCTTACCAGTGTCACCACTGCGATCGGATTCCTGAGTATGAACTTCTCCGATTCACCTCCTTTCCGTGATCTGGGCAACATTGTTGCGGTGGGAGTGATGCTGGCGTTTCTGTTCTCTATTACGCTGTTTCCGGCGCTGCTGATGGTATTGCCGGTGCGGGTGAAACAGACCCGTGAGGAAGATCGGGACTGGACCCGCTCTCTGGCAGCGTTTGTCACTTCCAAACGCCGTATTCTGCTACCGGGGATGAGTGTCTTTATGCTGTTGTTGATCGCGTTTTTGCCGATGAACCAGCTCAATGATGATTTTGTGAAGTATTTCGATACCTCAGTACCGTTTCGTCAGGCAACCGACTATATGCAGGATAATCTGTCGGGCATGACCATGATGGAGATCTCCATAGACTCCGGTGAGTCCAGTGGTATCAATGATCCGGCGTTTCTGAAAAAACTGGGTGTCTTCAGTGACTGGTTGCGATCCCAACCGGAGACTGATCATGTCAGCACCCTGACAGATACCCTGAAGCGGTTGAATAAAAATATGCATGGGGATGATCAGAGCTACTATCGTCTGCCCGAGGACCGGGAGCTGTCGGCTCAGTATCTGTTGCTCTATGAGATGTCGTTGCCCTATGGACTTGACCTCAATAATCAGCTGAATGTGGATAAATCCTCGGTGCGCGTGGTCGGCACATTCAAAAACCTCACCAGTAATGAGCTGGTGTCACTGGAGGAACGGGTGCAAAACTGGTTTGCCAGAAATGCCCCTGAATATCAGGTACAGACCACCGGTCCGAACCTGATGTTTGCCCATATCAGCCAGCGAAATATCAAGAGTATGCTGTCAGGTATCGCGCTGGCACTGGTGCTGATCTCCCTGTTACTGGGTTTTGCTCTGCGCTCTGTTCGTTTTGGCGTTATCTCCCTGCTGCCAAATCTGGCACCGGCTGCGATGGGGTTTGGCTTGTGGTATCTGATTGATGGGCAGGTGGGACTGGGGCTCTCCGTTGTAGCGGGTATGACACTGGGTATTGTGGTGGATGATACGGTTCATTTTCTGAGTAAATACCTGTACGCCCGACGCCATCGGGATGCAGACTCTGTTGCCGCCGTTCAGTATGCTTTTGGTAGTGTTGGCCGGGCGCTCTGGATTACGACCTTTGTTCTGGTGTGCGGCTTTATGGTGCTGGCACAGTCCAGCTTTAAACTGAATGCCGATATGGGATTCCTTACGGCACTGACGATCCTGATTGCACTGGTGGTGGATTTTCTCTTCCTGCCGCCGTTGTTGATGGTGTTTGATAAAACTAAGATTGAAACACCCGCTAAAACCGCTCAAGGAGTTGAACGATGAATCTGACTAAATCTTTTTATCTGCTGCTGACACTGACTTTGTTAAGTGGCCCGGTATTGGCTCAGACGCCTGAAGAGCGAGGGCTGGAGATCGCCAGAGAAGTAAAACAGAGGGATTTTGGCTGGGCCGACATGCAGGCCGAAATGTTAATGGTGTTGCGTAATAAACAGGGAGAAGAGAGCGTTCGGGAGATCCGTATCAAGTCGCTGGAGCAAGAGGGCGATGGTGATAAGAGCCTGACGATATTCGATAAACCCCTGGATGTAAAAGGTACTGCATTTCTGAGCTTTTCCCACCCCCTTGAAGCGGATGATCAGTGGCTCTATCTGCCAGCGCTGAAGCGGGTAAAGCGGATCTCATCCCGAAACAAGTCCGGCCCGTTTATGGGATCGGAGTTTGCCTACGAGGACCTGTCTTCATTTGAGATTGAAAAATACAGTTACAAATACATCAAGGATGAATCCTGTGAGGGGGGCACCTGTTTTGTAGTAGAGCAATACCCGGTGGACAAAGATTCCGGTTATACACGACGGGTGGCCTGGATCGATCAGGATCAATACCGGGTCTGGAAAGTGGAGTTTTATGATCGTAAGAACAGTTTGCTGAAAACCCTTAGTTTCAAAGGCTATCAGCAATATCTGGACAGATACTGGCGGGCAGATCTGCAACAGATGATCAATCATCAGAATGGAAAAAGCACCGATCTGAAATGGAGTGGATACCAGTTCAGGGTTGGCCTGAATGACTCTGACTTCAATAAAAATACCCTGAAGCGGGCCCGCTGATATGTGTAAACGTTTATGGCTCTCCGGGCTGTCGGTGTTGCTGCTCAGTGGCTCTGCGGCGGCGGACGAGGTGTTTTTTGAATACAGCGGCAGGCTTTCCGGTGAGCTGCAGGGCTATCTTCATGAGGGACAGTTTAATGGTCAGGGGTATCAGAGCAATGCTTCACTGGCGCTGGAACCTGAACTGTACTGGGAGTTTAACGGGGGCAATGACTCCGTTGTGTTTACCCCCTTTTACCGGCTGGATCAGCACGATGATGAGCGTACCCACGGTGATATCCGTGAGCTGAGCTGGATCCATGTGGGCGACGACTGGGAGCTGCGTTCAGGGCTGCGAAAAGTGTTCTGGGGGGTGACAGAGTTTAACCATCTGGTGGATGTGATCAATCAGACCGATGCCGTGGAAGATAGCGATGGCGAAGACAAGCTGGGTCAGCCGATGGTCAATCTGTCACTGGTGCGGGACTGGGGTATCGTCGACCTGTTTGTGTTGCCGGGTTTCCGCGAGCGTAGTTTCGCCGGACGCGAAGGCCGGACCCGTTCGGGGTTGGTGGTGGACACCGATAACGTTCGCTATGAGTCTGGTGATGGCGATCAGCATATTGATACGGCTGTGCGCTGGAGTCAGAGTTTTGATCTGTTCGATGTCGGCTTGTACTGGTTTAACGGCACTAACCGTGATCCCCGTTTAGAAACCGCTCTCATTCAGGGTAAGCCGGTGCTAGTGCCAGTCTATGAGCAGATGGATCAGATCGGCTTTGATGGTCAGGCAACTCTTGACAGCTGGTTGTGGAAGCTCGAACTGTTGTGGCGTGATACCCCTTCAGACCGTTACAGTGCGATGCAGGCCGGGGTTGAATATAGCTTCTATGGTGTCAGTGACACCACCACCGATGTCGGCGTGCTGGTGGAGTATGGCTGGGATGAACGGGGGATCGATGCGGATACTATTTTCCAGAATGATCTGTTCTTAGGTAGCCGTATAGCTCTGAATGATGCCGCCAGTACTGAGTTTCTGGTTGGGTTTGGCTATGATCTTGATTTTGATAGCCGTAGTCTGTTTCTGGAAGCCGGCAGCCGCTTTGGTGAACGCTGGAAACTGAGTCTTGATGCCCGGTTGTTTGATGCCCGGGATAACCGCGATCTGATGGTTAATATTGAGCAGGATGATCTGCTGCAGCTGACCGCTGATTACTATTTTTAGGCGCCTGGTTTTTAAGTGCTCTGGTTTTTAACTGCACTGCCTTTTAACTGCACAGACGACCGGTATTTACTGTGTAACAAAAGCGAGTGCCTGAGTGATTCCCGCCACCTTCAGGGCGTCAGCCTGGGTCTGGTTTTTAACCAGCAGAGCACCGCAAAAAGCCAGGGCATTCAATGAGACTCCGGCGAAGGATTCGCTGCTGCGGGGCACTAGCATCAGCCATTCCCGGCAAAGCAGCAGGTTGTAAGCCATCTCCGCCTGCCGGGTTGTATGGCGGATCTGCAGACGTTGCAGAAGTATCAGGTAATGGTTATGCAACCATTGCGCGGTGTCCTGAATGTCACCGATATTGGCCGGCAGGCGCACCCCGGCTTGCCGGAAGGGCAGTTCAGCATCCGGTTCCGGGGTAGCAGAAAAGTAATTCAACGCATTGCTCAGTGGCAGATCAGTCGGTCTGACGGGAATCAGTTGCAGATGTTTATGGGGCTGACTGGCCCCGGCTTCCCGACCACCATTATAGAAAACAACACCGTCAATCTCTCGAAGTGCCATCAATGCTGCCGTGAAATCTGATAGCGTCAGCAGGTGAGTCTGAGGCTCAAAATCCCGGGTCACCAGCAGCAGGTGATTATCGATGACACTGAATTTGTTTAACAGACAGATATGTTTCGCACCGATGTCAGCCACATAAAGTTCGGGGTCATAGGGTTTAAACGGGTTAACAGAGCGGTTTGCCGCCTGTTTAATCCGCCGGTCATTTTCTTTATGTTGCAGGCTACTGAGTGTTCTTAGCTGATAACTAAAGGGCGCTTCATACACTGTTTCAATCGTCGTGCTGATTGGTTGCAGGGCACCGCTGTTAAGGGCTGCCTGAGTGGTAGCCAGGGTTTTCTGCCAGAGTGATAGGGTCATGCGCTAGCTCCGGATACGATCAGGTTTTCAGATTACGCAGGCGAAATGCTGTTGTATAGTAAAGACAGATTATCCGCCAGAGAAAAAAGATGAAACAGTTACTGCTGGTGGCCCATGCTCCTTCCGAAAACACCCGGTTAATGGCGGAGGCCACGTTAAAAGGGGCCCGACATCCGGATATTGACGCAGTGCAATGTCGCTGGATTGAGCCGCTGAAGGCGACACCGGAAGATGTTCTGGGCTGTGATGCAATTATTCTGGGAACGACTGAGAATCTGGGCTATATGAGTGGCGCCCTGAAAGATTTTTTTGATCGCTGCTATTACCCCTGTCTGGAGGCAAAGCAGGGCTTGCCCTGTGCTCTCTATGTTCGCGCAGGTCATGATGGTACCGGTACCTGTCGCGCCGTAGAAACCATCTGTACCGGTTTGCGCTGGCACTGGATTCAGCCCCCTTTGGTGTGCAAGGGGGATTGGCAGGAAGAATTTTTACAACAGTGTGAGGGGCTCGGTATGACCATGGCCGCAGGTTTAGATATGGGAATTTATTGATCTGTGTCGCAGTTTTCTGATCAGAAAATAGCCAGCCTGATTGTGCAGTGCGGAAGCTGGTATTATACTTACGTCTGAATGTTGATCAGATCAGGAGATACGCCCATGAAGCAATCGGTGTTTACCGGAATAGAGTGTGATGATCGCCGTATAGCCAGTGAGCTTCAGGCGATGGGATACTATGATGAGTATGGTGCAGAGTCCCAGTCTGCTGTTAGCAGAGTGATCGATGCTGTCGGTAATTTTGTCACCTGGATGCGCTGGAAAGGTGAAGTGGGTGTATATGGTTGCCGTGTAGGTGCCGATTATGCCCGCTACATGGAAGCGAAAGTCAGCGCCTGATCGTCAGTTCCCCTCTCTTTTGAAAGCCGCTCTCTGAGCGGTTTTTTTGTTACTTTTATTTTCTCCGCCGAAAAAAAACTAATTTCAAACTTTTGTTTGATTACTCAGAAATATCTCCTATGCTTTTTTTTACCTGTCTGGATCAGAGATAAAACAATAAAGATACAGGCCTGCCCAAGAGATATGAAACTCTAGAAGTCTGATGGTTACGCTTTACGTCACTCTTAGATAACGTCCCTGGTTACAGGCGGTATCCTTACTTTATTCAGGGTGAATCTATCGTGCATCAGGAAAGCTATCAGCAGGATCGCTACCAGGTAAGGGTTCTGGGTGTAGGAAATGCAGATGTTCTGTCGATCGGACGTTTTCATCAACGTCTTGGGTTAAGCAAACAGGACTGTATACGCCGTATTCTGACGGCCCCGTCAGTTTTACAGTCTGAGCTTGATATCCGTTCAGCAGAAGCGATGGTTGAGGTACTCAGGGGAGCTGATCTTCCCTGCGAGCTGGTGCCCCAGAGTGAACAGCTTATCCCGTCTCAGGAACGCTTTGAAATAGCGGTTTATATCACCGACTTTACCCATATTACCTCGTTTATTACCGATCTTGCGCTGTTCACCGGGCAGGGGAGTGAAGAGTTGCTTCGTTGCCTTGCTAAAACTCCTGCCATCATTCTTGGAAACCTCTCGGAAAACGTTGCTGCAGAGCTGGTAACCCGTTTCAGTAAACCCGGTATCGAGTTGATCCGGTCCTGTAGCGCAACCGCCAGATATACGGTGGTTGCCTATGCTCCTGGGGGGGATCAGAGCCTGGCTGACTACTATCGGACGTTTGGTTTGCAGCGGGCAGGTGATCAGGCTGAACAGACCCAGTGCTGGCAACTGACTGACCTGACACTGGAGAAAGCCCAAACCCTTTGGCAGCAAGCCAATGAGCTGCATCTGCCGCTGGTGATTCATAATCAGGATTATTACCGCTTTGATCTGCTGCTCAAATCGGTTCCCCTCGATGCCGCCGCAAGGCAACAGATCTCCCGGGTGCTGGCAGAGGCGCTGGGGATACCTGAACATCTGCATCAACGACTTTTTGAACAGCTGCCCATGGTGCTGAAACGCTGCATCAGGATTAATGATTATGACTCTGTACTGACCTCACTGGCGGCGCAGGGGGGTGACGTGACAGCAGAGTGGGTCGGTGGCTTTCGCTTTGATCTGCGGTTTGACACGGGGGAGCAGCGTGCCCGGTTAGAAAAATTATGCGCCGCGATTATGGGGCGCCCTCTTACATTTACAGAGTCAGGTGGTGGCTGGTCGGTGAAGGCCGATGCCAATCTGCATCAGGGGTTGTGGATTCAGTACGAGGCAGCCCAGTCAGGTATTCATTGCAGACTGATGAGAAGTGGACATGAGTAACTCAGAGATCCCCAAAGTTAAACTTGATGCCGTTCTTGAGCAGGTAGGCAAAAGCCTGCGTCAACAAAAGTATGAAGCCGCTCTGCTAATGCTGCAAAAACTGTTGCAGGCCGGTATGGCGCAACAGTTTCCCCTGTTACTGCAGCGCTATATTTCAGAGTTGGTGTTTGAGTGTCTGGAACTGGCGGGAGAGGACCAGGCGGCGCTGGAGTATTGCGAACGGGCGATAGCCGAGTATGAAGAGAAGCGGGACTGTGCGTCTGCCGCGGTAGCCAATGATCTTGCTCTGCTCAGGTTTCGCAGAATCTGCCTGTTGGTCAAGCTGGATCAGCATCTGCAAGCCCGAGACGCCGTAGACGCGTTTCAACACTCCCGTTCATTACAGGACAAAATCCGATATCACAAACTGTTTACACGCATTCTGAAATACTCCAGCGCAACAAGAAATCAGCTGTTGAGAGAGCAGAAACAGATGGGTTCGTTTCAGCTGTCACAACAATTAATCGTGTCAGCATAACTCAGCGAGGTCAGGGAGATGAATTTTGATAATCAGGTAGCCGGGATGACGCCGGGACAGGCGCTGATGGATGTGCCTATCCCGAAGTTAATTGAAAACACCGCCAAGGCGATTGCCGCTGCGCAGTATGAACTGGATTCTACCTCAGTACGTGCGGCAACCATGCTGAGTGAAACCCGGATCAGTTTTAACGATGTTGATGGCACCTCTCGGGAACGGAGTCTGCTGGAACTGGGTTTTATCCCTCAGTTTTACCATTTCAAAGAGACGGAGATGGAGTTCAAAGTGACCATCTCTGTGCGGGTTGAAGCTGGTATCGATTTCGGTGTGGAAGCCGGGCTCGGCACTACCGAGAGTGCGGGGTTGCCTGTCGCTTTTGCTGGCACTATCTCGTTCGATCTGCATCATAAATATGAGTTTGATATGGAAGCAGTTTCTCGGATAAAAACCACCATGAAATCGGTTCCACCCCCTCAGGCGTTTCTTGATGCTATTCGTAATCATGCCGCCTCGGGTGGGGGATCAATCACTGCGCCTGATGGCCCGGCACCAACGCCAGATCCAGTTGAGCCTGCACCTGCAGACCCTGCCGATCCGACGCCGGCAGACCCTGCCGATCCGACGCCGGCAGACCCCGCTGATCCGGCAGATCCTACTGATCCAACCCCGGCAGATCCAGGCTGACAGAGGATTGATCTATGTCCAATAGCAAAGTGATGGCCTCACTGGAAAAATCTCCACTCCCGGGTCTGTTGACCCAGTTAGGGACGGCGATTGCATCAGCTCAGCGGGAGCTGGACAACAACTCCATTCAGATGGCGATGCAGCTGGGCGATGCTGAAGAGCATGGTGTTGATATAGGCGATGGTGAGAAGGTTTCACTGATATCACTGGGATTTGCTCCGGTGTTTTATCATTTCAATGAGGCCACCATCGATATCAGAGTGTCGCTGTCAACATCGACCACCACTGAAACCAAATTCGGCACCTCGGCAACCGTTGGTGGAGCTTACTATTTTGTCATGTTTGCCGCGACGGTCAGTGCCGAATTCAGCAATAAATACAGCTTTTCGTCCGAGGCCAGTAGCTCAATTACTGCCCGGATCTCGTCCATTCCACCGCCCAATGCCTTTCAGAACTGGATTGCCAGCAGGCAGCAGGCTGCTCAGCCCACTGATACCGAATAAAGATGATCTAACAGCTACAGGTTAGCAAGGAGAGAACTATGTCGATCGGTCAGGAACTACTTAATGTCCCCATGGGGGAGATGATAAGAGAGATGGCATTTGCAATTGCAGATGCTCAGTATGAACTGGATGAGGCCAGTATCCGCGTAGCTCAGATGATGGGCGGGCGGGTGCCTATTCTGGATGAGGCCGGCACGGTTACCGGAACCGAAGATACGCGGGTCTATTTTGGTACCGATGAGGATGATAAAGCGCAGAAAGTCAGCATGCTGGAGCTGGGATTTTCACCAACGTTTTATCAGTTCACCAACAATATTATCGAGGTCAAAATAGCGATTAAGATTGTGCGTGAAAGCTCCTATACCCGCAATACCAAAACCACGGGGACCAGCCGTAGTAAGCCTGCTTTCGGTGGCTTTTTTGGCGGTAGTTCCAAGCTGAGAACCACCACCGTGGATGCAACCTACTCCAGCAAATACAGTTATAGCGCAGAGGGTGCGAGTCTGTTGCGCTGTAATCTGGTGCCTATTCCACCACCTGCCATTTTTGAAGAGCGGGTAAGAGATCTGTTTGAGACGGACGAAGAAGCTGATGGTTAATCACGCAATCTGAAGGAGAGCAGTTATGGCCAGACCAAGTATCGGACGTGAACTGAGCGATGTCCCCTTTGGCGAGATGATCACCAGCATGGGGCTTGCGATTGCCGAAGCGCAGTATGCGATGGATGAAACCAGTCTCAGACTGGCCCAGATGATGGGCGGTGAGTATGAGGTGCCAGAAGTTGATCCGATTACCGGCGATATAACCACCGTTACCAAGAAATCGCTGGTGAAGTTTGATGGTGAGGAGATGTCGCTGATTGAGCTTGGGTTTACCCCAACCTTCTATCAGTTCACTGAATCACTGATAGAGATAAAAGTCTCGATCAGCTTCACGCAGAGTTCAGAGTTTGAGCGCAAATCATCGACTAAAACCATCAGTGCGATGGCCGGTGGTTTCTTAGGCATGGGGATGGCGCGGGCCAGGACAACATCGGTCAGTGCCCGGTATGCCAATAAGTTTAACTATAGCGCCGAAGGCTCAAGCCTGATGAGAACCAAGATATTACCGACCCCGGCACCCGCTGTACTGGAGGAGCGGATCAGGGCGATTGTAGAACGTAACAAGCCAGCGCCTGCCGATGGCTAAGCCGTTAAGGGAATAGTTGTTAAGGGATGAGCCGTTAAGGGATTAGTTATTAAGGGATAAGTTTTAGGGAATAGTCTGATGGCGACCGAGTATCTTGACTGGACCTCGCTCGAAGCTGTAGCCGACCCCGCTGATGATCAACCAGCGTTAGATTCATCCGGGCGGAATAGCGGCAGCAGTGAGCAGCCCCGGCAGCGTGCGTTAACTGACCTGCTGGAGATGGACGATGTTCCGGATGAGCTGAAACAACTGGTCAATCGTCAGCGGGAGCTGGAGCAGCAGCTGGATCAACTGACGGGCAGCACGCCGTTGCCGGACTGGAATGAACAGCGCTTTGTGATGCCCCAGCATAGTGCTGAATCCCGGCTGGCAGATAAACACAAAGCGCAGCGTCTGGAGGAAAATCGCAGCCGTGTCAGGCAGCAGCTTAATCAACGACAGCTATCACGTTTGCAACTTGAACGGGGGCTGAAAGAGGCTGAGCTCGCCCGGCATGAAAAACTCAGGCAGAAAAAAACTCAGACTCTGCAGTTGCAGCAGCGTCTGAGTCAACTGGAGTTGGAAAAGCAGAGGGCGCAACGGCATAAGGCGCTGATCAGGTTAAAAGAGCTTCAGCGGCAGCTCGATCAGAACTATCAGCGACAGCAACGAATACTGAAACGTGCGTTACACCAGCGTCAGGAACTGAGACAGGCGACGGTGCGGGAGATGGCTAAAAGGCAGCGTCTGCAACAGGCCAGTGTGGCTCAGCGGCAGGAACAGCAGCAATGGCAGGCCCGGAGAGCCCGCTTGCAGGTGATGCAGAAAGCGGCTCTGGCAGAGGCGCGGATGCAGGCGCGGCAGCAGCAGGAGGATATGCTTGAATCGCTTATCCGCCGTGCTGAAACACAGCGTGAGCAACGCCTGGCCGAATTATCCCGGCAGCGGCAAGCGGTTCGCGCGGAAGAGAGACGAAAGGCTGCCAAACAGGAACGAATGCAATTTTTCAGTTGATCAGGACCTGGAGAGATTTGAATGGATGATGTAGCGAAAGGGCAAAATCTGGATGATTTTCTGATCAATCTGGCGGATGGGCTGAGTAAGGCTCAAAGCCGGTTGAATCAATATCCGGTCATGAATGCGATGGGGCAGCAAAGCATGGTCTACCACATCCCCCGTATGGAGTTTGAACTCAAACTGCAGATGACTGCGTCAGAGGCGCCGGCATCGTCCGGGTCGGGTGGACGCCTGCCACTGCAGAAAAAATCCCGGGTGCAATTTTTACCGGTGAAAGCATCACAACAACACAGTAGTAGCTCTGCCACCAGTATTATCAAAGGGGTGTTTGTTGCAGCTCCGCTTGATTCTACCGTGGCGCAGGTTCAGCTCAGCCTCAGTGTTGAGAAGAAGAGTGCGCGCAAAGCTCAGGTTAACATTGTTGTTCAGGCGGCCCCGGGTCACTCGGTGCAGGGGGCTGTTGTGGAGCTAAATATTGATCGCGAGCTGTCGGAAAAGCTCAATAAGACCCCGTTAAAACCCGCCACCCGACTTGAACAGGCCTCTCTGGCGTTGAATCAGGAGGGCAAAGCTTCAACGGAGCTGATGATCTCCAATCAGGAGTCAGAAGGGCAGATTATCGCCCTGATAGCCGATCTTTTCGGGCAGACTCAGACACTTTTGTACCGCTTTGAGCAGGGATGATGACCTATGGCAATCAAAATCAAAGCCGCATTACGGAACAGCGATAATAAAGCGTTGGGCAGTACCGATGCACAGCTGTTTTTCTATACCCTGAATGGCGGGACAAAGCTCATTGCATCGGGGCGTAGCAGTGCAAACGGTGCACTGACTATGTCGACTAATACCCGTATCAGTGATTTTTTACCCCGCGTTCTGCTGAAGGTTAAACTGAATAATAAGTGGGTGAATGCCAGTAATACCCCAAAATCCTACAGCCAGGCGACCATTGATTTCGGCACGGTAAAACTGAGCAGTGAGCCTGTGCTGACGCTGGCGACAACCACTTTACATGCTATTCCGGCAGTTACTGCAGGTGCCACAGCGGTCGCTGCTGATACTAATAAGCTCAGGTTATTAGAAACTCAGAATCTAAAACTGACCAATGAGACGAAAAATCTGACGGAGCAGTTGAAGAGCAAAGAAAAGGCGCGCAAGTCACTGGAGACAGAGCTGCAGAGCCGTCCCACTGTGCAGATGCTGAATGCCGAGAAAACTCAGGTCAGGGATTTAACCGCGCAACTTAAGGCGAGGGACGAGCGGATTACCCAGCTGGAGAGGGGGAGCGGACAACTGAGTGAGATCAGCCGTCAGCTGGAACTGAAAGAGCAACAGCGTAAGCAGCTGGAGGTTGAGCTCAATAAACGGCCCACAGTTGAGATGCTCAACATACAGAAGGGGTTGGTGACCGATCTTAAGGGCCAGCTTAAGTTGAAAGACAACCGCATAGCGGAGCTGGAAGAGCGGATTAGCCGGGGTGGGGCTACAGTCCCGATCAAATCAACAACCGTTAAAAGTGAAGATCTGATCTTTTCTACATCCCAGGCGATCTCTCGTGCCAGTGACAAACTGGTTAAACAGGGAGGCTATCGCATCAGCAAAGCCAGCGTCGATCTGAAAGTTGTGGCGTCAGCTAACCACACCGATCTGATGTTGTTTGAAAGTGCGGATGACCTTGCCCGTATCCCCTCAAACTGCTTTGGCAACGTCAGCTTCGATATTGATCTGACCGATACCGGGGATACCGAAACTCCCGCCGCTACCGATCTTACAATGCCTGATGTTACGGGCTATACCCGCCAGCTTGCCGAGCGAAAACTGGATGGATTACAGGATCAGCTGTTCTGGTATGAACAGCAGTTATCTGAAAAAGATCCTTTTTCCGCCGGGCAGATCATTCGTCAGCATCCGAAAGCAAATACCCCATTGCAACCTGATACTCAGATCATTCTGATCATTGGTGTCGGTATCTGATTATCAAGGAGACAATTATGGCAGATAACCCGTTTTCAACCGTACTGGCTGCCCCGTTGGGCGACATGATTGCCGAGATGGGGATTGGTGTTGCTCAGGCGCAATATGCGATCGATGCAAAAACCATTGAGAATCTGAAACAGATCTACAGTCTGGATGATGAGCTGCTGAAAGAGATGCGCCGTATCGGCTACCGGCCCACCTGGTATGTGATACCGGAGGCTGAAGCCGAGATCAGCATGGCACTGACGATACAGCAGACAACAGGCAGCGACCGGAAAGTTAAAACTGAGATCAGAGGTACCTCGGTTGATGCTTCATATCAGAATCAGTATGACTTCAAAATAGAGGGCGCCAGCACGCTGAAACTGACATTCAGACCAGTTCCTGCGCCGCTGGAGATTGATAACATGCAGGTTGTTCCGCTGCTGTCAGGCATTCCTCTGGGAGAAGCTAAAGCGCTGCTGGAGAAGATCGGTATCGAGTACAAGGTTTCCAGGGCAAACGCAAAAGACAGCGATATTGTTGCCTCGACGACGCCTGTGGCTGGGTCATTTATCGATGCAGGCAAACACATCTTGGTAGGCGTATAAGCGCCTGAGGAGTCTGGAATGAGTAATGGAGGTCAGCGGATCGAATCGCTGTTAAGACGCATTTCACAGCAACAAAATGCGCCGGCTGGGGAGATGTTTGATCTGCAAAATCCGATAGCCGGAGGTTTAGGCCGGGTCAGCTCAATGAGCCTGATCAATAACAGTCGGCAGAATCAACAGGGCTTCAGCAGTCTGATCTCAACCATGAGAATGCTGCATGATATGCCGGGACAAAACTCCCAACAGCTACAACGGAATCTGGATCAGCAGTCGGCATGGCCTGACCCCAACGCAGTTCCGATGCCTCCAGGGGATAGTCAGTTCGATACAGAACCGGATCCTGCGACAGATGGAGATGAAGAGCCCGATTAATAACCCCAACCGAAACACGAGCTGGTAAATCCCGCTTTGCCAGCCTGAGGTCCCGGTGTTAGTTAAACGTTAAGGAGTAAACCGATGTGCAATGATGTGTGCGAAGCCAGTACTCCGGGCGCTGATGTCAGTCAGGAGTTTGCCTGTATCAGTGATGCGGTGAACTATTCTGAGATTTATAACCAGCAGATTGATGATGTCCGCAATGTGGAACGCAATGAGCGAACCCGGACCGCAGGTGTATTTCTCTATCGAATCGCCAATTTCGATTATCCATTGGTTCGGGTCGAGCTGGATGCCTATCGTCAGGCGAATGGTCCGACCACTATCGGCGAACTGGCGCAGGTGCTGCATCTTGAACGCGCGACCCTTTTTAACCGTATTCTGGACTGGCATGCGGGGCCTAATGGTCATGTCAGAGCGTTTCTCTACCGGCGTTATGTGGGGGGAGATGCGACCACGGTCGAGGATCAGGTTGCCGCTTTGCGAGAGATCAGGCAGGGCGGCTCAGGTGTGCCTGTTTATCATCGCTGGCGATTACCCTCTGGCAGGAATTACCGCCTGATTTTGCCAAGAAGTGAAGCCCTGGAGCAGGAGATCGCCCTGAATCGTACCGCTCTGGTTTCCGCAGATATTCAGCAACTCAGCGCGTTACTGTCTGCTGAGATGGATGACGCTATGGCTAAAGCGGAGCGGGTCGCTGCAAATCAACAGGCGCTGGGGAGGATTCTGCAGCCATACAGACAGGAGTTGGGAGCGCTTGAGCTGTTAATGGAGTTTATCGATCTGGCTGAGGTTAACCCCGACTCAGCTTACTCCTCATCTGAGCAGGCGAAGATCGATACGCTGCAGAGTAAACTCAATACGCTGAAAGGTCATGCCGACAGCACATTTGGACGCGAGCCCACTCAGAGAGCCCGCTCACTGCAGCAGGCGATCAGACGGGATACCGATAGTCTGTATTCAATGCTGGAAGGTGACAGTCGTTTGAATGAACTACTGGCCCAGGCTTGCGATAGTGATTCAATGATTACCAGCAGTTTTATGCATGGTGTCTATAGCAAGCTGGGTGCCTGTTACCGGGTTCTCATGACCAGCAATCATGCTGAAACATTGATAACTGAACGTTTGCAGCCGGCCCTGGAGATGATTGTCAGTAATGAGTGGCGCAGTTTTGTCAATCCATCCTGTCTGGCTACCGTTGCCGGAAAGCTGAGTATTGTGCCAACCATTGCCGGTAACCTGCCGGGACCACCGTCGTTACTGATGGTGGTGATGGAAGCATCAATGCCAAAAATAATACAGATGGCTTCACTCGCTCCCAGTGCCGGGCGTATTTTGCGTGACCTTACAGTCGAGGTCACCGCTGAGTTAATTGGCATGGTGGGTTCGAATAAGGGTGAATTTATCCGTCGCCTGAGCTCATCCGATCCTGAAGAGGTCTTACAGGTGAAAGAGTGGAGTCGGGGGGTAGTCAACTCCGAGGTAATGAGCAGCCCAGGCTGGGGCGTTTTCATGTCGATGATTACCGGCATCCTCTTTCTCAATGCTTTCGTCAGTGCCGCGACTACCACGACTGACAGTATGATTACCCGAATTCGCTTATGGGGAGACACGGTGGCTCAGTTTTCCAACTTTGCTAACTCGCTGATCCAGGCGCTACAGCGGTTTAAGTTTGTTCGTCAGGGCGTACTCGGAACCGCCGGGACAAGCCGGGTGTTGGGCATTATTGGATCTCTGGCAGCGATCGCCTCCAGCACTGCGCTGATGGCCGAAGAGTATCGCACCCGGGATTATGCCGGTATGACGGTGGCAGGCTTTGGCTTGGCCAGTGGTGTTCTGAGTCTGGCTGGATTTATGTTGTGGATGTCTGCAGGAACAATAGAAGTGCCCCCATTGGCCGCGGTGCTATTTGTAGCGGCCCTGATCGTGGGCCTGGTCGGAGCCATTATCGGGCTGTTCACCTCGGATTCCAATGGTGAAGCGTTGGTTGAGGGGCTGGTTGAGCATATGGCTGACGCCGACCTGTTCTCCCGGCAGCTACGTGGTGATTCGCGCCTGAATCGCTATTATGAGGATGTCAGACGATACCATCACAGTGTCACCATTAATGACCTGCGCAGTAGTGCCAGAACGGCACTGAACTATCTGTTTGGTCTTGATCAGATCACAGATTCAGAAAAACGGGAGCAGACCGTCGATTTGATCGACTCACTGATTGCGTAGCTGGGAGCTGGTTTAGCCTTAGCGTTTCAGTTGCTGAAACAGCACCCCACCGATGATGAGTATCAAGCCGATAACGGTTGAGATCATGATCGGTTCGTTGGCAATTGTAGCGAGCAATATCAGAGACAGAGGTGGCGACAGATAGACCAGATTGCTTAGCTGGGCTGTGTTATCGGTCATTCGCATCGCCTGCATCCACAGCAGAAAGGCAAACCCCATTTCAAAGGTGCCGATATAGATGCCGCCAGCGACCGCCTGCCAGGGGATCAACGTCATTTCACCCTGCAGTAGCAGAAGGACACTCAGAATGGGCAGGCTCAGGCCAAAACATAGTAGTAGTGAGACGACGGCGTCTCTGGGCTTGCGGGTATTCAGAATCCAGTAACTGGCAAAAAAAACTGAACTGCCCAGCCCCAGAGCGACCCCCAGGGGGTTTCTGAACTCCAGTGCCAGCAGATCTCCCCGGGTCGCGATAACCAGCACTCCGCCGTAAGCCAGCAGAATGCTGATCACGTTTTTCAGGGTGAATTTTTGTCCCAGAAACGGTACTGCGAGAATGCTCAGCACCACCGCCCAGGTATAGTTCAGTGCCTGGGCCTGTTGCGCTGGTAGCCTATCGTATGCGGCGAACAGAATCAGATAATAAAGGGTTGGATTGAGCAGTGCTAACAGCAGAAAGTAACCGGGTGACTCTTGCAGATACTGGCGTGCCAGGGGAAGTTTACGCTGCGCAATGGTGGCTACCGAGAGAATAACAAAGGTCGTGGTTACAGCGATCCAGAGCATCTGCAACGGGCTGATGATAGACAATGTCAGCTTAAATGCGGTGGCCACAGTGGACCACATCAGCACCACAGAGAGTGCCAGAATAAGTGAGGTGCGGCTCAACGTGTTGTCTCAGAACAGATCAAAGCAGCTTCGATTCGATGTCTTTGACATCTTCCATCACGACAAAGGTGCTGGTTTGAGTGACATAGGGCAGAGAGGAGATTTTTTCCCCGAGCACTTCGCGATAGGACTCCATTCCTGTGGTGCGGACTTTAAGCAGGTAATCAAAATTAGCGGCGATCATATGGCATTGTTCGATCTCAGGAATTTCACGAACGGCAGCGTTGAATGCGTGCAAGGCTTTGGTTTTGGTATCACTCAGCGTTACCTGAACAAAGGCGACATGCTTTGTCCCGAGTTTTTTCTGGTCGACCAGAGCGATGTAACCGAGGATATAACCCTGTTCTTCCAGACGCTTCATACGGATCTGGCAGGGTGTTTTCGACAGACCGACCCGAGAAGCCAGTTCTGTGACTGTGATACGGGCATGTTTCTGCAGCTCACGCAGAATCGCCATATCCAGCTTGTCCAGTTTATCCAAATTATCCATACGATTTCACAGTTCTGGTTGTTCGTTTGTTTATTTGATCGTTATGAGAAGGATACGGCTAAAAAAAATAAAAATACAGTGAAAAAGACTTCTATTCTTTTCCTATACTTTGATATTAACTAATACGTCCCGTTTTTTATGCCTATCCTATTACTCATACAGGAATAAGAAAAATGGGGTATCAGCGCCAACACCTCTGTTTCTTGGGCGTTGTATCAGCCGATACAGAGAATAATAACAATCCGGTACCTGCCGGGCGTCGCGAGTGCTATCTGGAGTCTATACAAAATGCATGATTTATTGGGACTGACCAAATCTCAGATTATCGATCTGATCAGCGAAAAGCTCTCTGCTCAGGCGAGCAAGAGTATGCAAGCATCGATGCAACTGTTCACACAAAAGTTTTTTAGTGTCGCTGCGCCGGAAGAGTTGCAGAGCCGTTCACTTGAATATCTCTGCGCTACAGCGTTGTCATACTGGCAACTGCTGCAGGATTACAAAGCACCAGACCCCGATGTCAGAGTTTTCAACCCCGACTACGAACAGCACGGCTGGCACTCAAACCATACGGTGATACAGGTTCACAATGTGGATGTGCCGTTTCTGGTGGATTCCGTCAGAATGGAACTCAATCGTCGTGAGCTGGCGATACTGAGCATTAATAACTGTGTCCTGGCATGCGAACGAACCCGCACCCACAAGCTTAAAAATCTTAAATCGGCCCGTGAACGTGATGAAAATACTCAGGTTGAATCGCTGATCTATCTGGAGATTGAACGTCACTCCGATCAGGCAACTCTGGATGAGATACGTGATGGTCTGTTAAGAGTGCTGGCTGATGTGAAAGCCGTGGTCGATGATTTTCTGCCCATCAAAGAGAAAGGGCAGGAAATTAAAGAGGAGTTGCGGCTGCGTGATGCAAACAACCCTGAGATTAAAGAGATCCGTAAACTGCTGGACTGGTTAATGGATGAGAACTTTATCTTCCAGGGCTATGAAGAGGTTGCTATTCGCCAGGAAGAGGGAAAGGTTTTTGCTGATACGGTTAAAGGTTCGCAACTGGGTACCCAGCGCAACACGACGGTATGTAAAGAGCTGAGTCATCTGGAACAGCAGTTTGTGCTGGCTGAGAAGGTGGCAATGTTCAGTAAAGATGTGGTGCGCTCCACGGTGCACCGGCCGGTGTACCGGGATCTGGTCATAATTAAGCGGTTTGATGAGCAGGGGCGGGTGTGCGGAGAGTGTCGTTTCTACGGCCTGTATACCTCTTCGGTCTTCCTGACCAATCCGTTGCGGATTCCTGTAGTGCGGCTGAAACTGATCAGTATTCTTTCTGAGTGTGGTTTTGAACCGGGTGGTCACAGCCATAAAGCACTGGTGCAGATCCTGACCGATATGCCCCGGGAAGAGCTGATTCTGGCACAAACCAGCGATCTGAAGCAGACCAGCTTTGGTATCTTTAATATGCAGGAGCGTCGTCGGGCCTGCCTGTTTGTCCGCCAGGATACCAGTAAGCGTTTTTATTCCTGCCTCTACTATATCCCCCGCGACCTGTATACCACCAAACTGCGAAACTCGGTATTAAACCTGCTGTATAAAGGGTTGCATGGGCGGGATTATGAAGCCAACTCTCAGATCTCTGAATCGGTTTTGTCCCGCACCCATTTCGTTATCTATGCGGATCCCGATCAGCAGGTTGAAGTTGATCTGAGAGCCATTGAAGCCAGGATTCTGGAGATTTCACGTTCCTGGGATGATGATCTGAATCTCAACCTGATTGAAACCTACGGCGAAGAGAAGGGCAGCCGCTTTGTCAACCGTTTCAGTGGTGGTTTCAGCTCTGCTTATAAAGAGAACTTCTCCACGGGTAACGGAGTGTATGATCTCCAGCATATCTCTTATCTGCAGTCGCCGGATGCGATTGCCATGAGTTTTTACCGCTCATTTGAAGAAGCAGAGGGGATTCTGAAGTTTAAGCTGTTCAGTGTTGATCGTCCTCTGGTGTTGTCCGAAGTGATCCCGCTGTTGGAAAACCTGGGGCTTAAAGTGCTGAGTGAACACCCTTATGTGGTGACTGACCGGGATGGTAAACAGTTCTGGATCAGCGATTTCCGGGTTAGTTACGGACCGCAGGCCGTGGTTGAGCTGGATAAGGTGAAAGTGATTCTGCAGGAAGCCTTTGCCAGAGTCTGGGATGGGCAGGCTGACAGTGATGAGTTTAACCGTCTGGTTATTTGCGGCAACCTCAACTGGCGTGAAGTCGCCATGCTGCGAGCCTATGGTCGCTATATTAAACAACTGCGTTTCGGCTTCTCTCAGCCGTTTCTGGCGGATGTTCTGGTGCGTAATGTTGACATTAGCCGGCAGTTGGTAGAGCTGTTCCGCTGCCGTTTTCAACCTGGCCAACAGAATCCTGGTCAGGAAGAGAAAATCGAGCAGAATATCCTCAGCGCGCTGGACGGGGTTAGCAGCCTTGATGATGATAAGATCCTGCGTCGCTTTATGGTGGTCATTAAAGCGACCCTGAGAACCAACTTTTACCAGCAGAAAGCAGGAGAAGATAAATCATACTTCTCTTTCAAAATTGATTCTCAGTCGATTCCGGATATTCCGCAACCGAAACCGAAGTTCGAAGTATTTATCTATTCACCCCGCATTGAAGGGGTACACCTGCGGGTGGGTAAAGTTGCCCGGGGTGGTCTGCGCTGGTCCGACCGGATGGAGGATTATCGCACCGAGGTGCTGGGGCTGGTGAAAGCTCAGCAGGTGAAAAACTCGGTCATCGTACCGATGGGCGCCAAGGGCTGCTTTATCTGTAAGCGGATGCCGGATACCGCTGATCGGGAAGTGATTCAGGCCGAGGGTATCGAGTGTTATAAAACCTATATTCGCGGATTGCTGGATATCACCGATAACCTGATTGCCGGTGAAGTGGTTCACCCTGAATCGGTGGTGCGCCATGATGAGGATGACCCCTATCTGGTGGTTGCCGCAGATAAGGGCACCGCAACCTTCTCCGATATCGCTAACTCGATTTCCGAAGAGTATGGTTTCTGGCTGGGTGATGCGTTTGCGTCCGGCGGCAGTCAGGGGTACGACCATAAGGGAATGGGGATTACTGCCCGGGGGGCCTGGGAGTCGGTTAAACTTCACTTCCGGGAGAAGGGGGTCAACACTCAGTCTGAGCCGTTTACTGTGATTGGTATTGGTGATATGGCGGGTGATGTGTTTGGTAATGGTATGTTGCTCTCTGAAACGATCAGTCTGGTAGCGGCGTTTAACCACATGCATATCTTTATCGATCCCGATCCTGATGTTGCCAGCGCATTTGTTGAACGGAAACGGATGTTTGAACTGCCACGATCCAGTTGGGCAGATTATAACAGCAAGCTGATCAGTAAAGGTGGAGGGGTGTTTGCCCGGTCGGCTAAATGGATCGATATTTCACCCCAGATGAAAAAGCGCTTTGCGATCTCCGCTGATCGCCTGGCCCCGAATGATCTGATCAACGCCTTGTTGAAAGCCCCCGTTGATATGTTGTGGAACGGCGGTATCGGAACCTACGTTAAAGCGACTCAGGAAAGCCATGCCGATGTTGGCGATAAAGCTAATGACAGCGTGCGGGTCAATGGTTGTGAGCTGAGATGCAAAGTGTTGGGCGAGGGAGGCAATCTGGGGTTCACCCAGTTAGGACGGATCGAATTTGCTCTCAATGGCGGTTCGTCTAACACCGACTTTATCGATAATGCCGGCGGTGTGGACTGTTCCGACCACGAAGTGAATATCAAGATTTTGCTGAATGAACTGGTCAGCCAGGGTGATATGACGATGAAACAGCGTAATCAGCTGTTACGTGATATGACCGATGATGTCGCAGAGCTGGTGCTGAAAAACAACTACCGACAGGCGCAGGCACTGAATATCGCTGAGGCTTTTTCCCGGGAGTCCCTCGATGATTATATCCGCCTGATTAAAAGCCTGGAACGGGAGGGTAAACTGAATCCGGAGCTGGAGTTTTTACCCACGGAGAAACAGCTTATACAGCGCCGCGAGCAGGGGCAGGGGTTAACCCGGCCCGAGTTGTCAGTATTGATCTGTTATGCGCGGATTGAGTTGAAGCAGGCGCTGATTAATTCCTGGATTACCGAGGATGAAGGCTTTTCCAGAGAGATGGAGACGGCGTTTCCGGCGCGTTTGCTGAAGGAGTTTCCTGAGGCAATGCATAACCACCGTCTGCATCGGGAGATTACCGCCACTCAGATCGCCAATGATCTGATTAACCGGATGGGAATCACCTTTGTAAATAACCTCAGTACGGCGATCGGTGTCAGCTATGCTCAGATCGCAGCGGCATATATGGCAGCCCGTGAGATCTTTAATATTGAGCATCAGTGGCAGCAGATTGAAGCACTGGACAATCAGATACCAGCGGATCTGCAGGTTGCCATGATGCGGGACCTGATTCAGCTGCTTGGCCGGGGTACGCAGTGGTTGCTGAGACATCATCGTGACAGTCTCAGTATGCAGGGCTGTCTGGAGGTTTATAAACCAGCCATTGACCAGGTAGTGGTTTCTGATAAACAGATCCATAAAGTGATTCCAGCCGATCGTCTGAAGGAAAAATATGAGAGTTATACCGGAGCGGGAACTCCGGGTCAGTTGGCAGCCTTCTGTGCCGCCAGTGAAAATATTTACTGGTTGCTGGATGTGATCGATGTTGCCCGCGAAACCAATGAGGATGTTGAGCAGGTAGCGAGCACCTATTTTGGTGTGGGGACCAGCCTCAATCTGATCTGGCTGGATAAGCAGATCCGTCAGTTTGTTGCGGTTAACCACTGGCAGGCACTGGCCAAAAACAGTTATCGGATTGAACTGGATAACCAGCATCGGGCACTGACACTGAAAGTTCTGCAGACAGGGGAGCCGGGAAGTAGTGTCAAACAGCGGCTGGAGCGCTGGCAGCAGGAGCGGGCGGTGCATCTGGAGCGTTGGCATTACACGCTCAAGGATATTCAGAATACCAAACTGATTGACTGCTCGATTTTCGCAGTGGCGCTGAGTGTGCTGCTCGAACTTCGTTAACGCAACCATCATTGTAAAAAGCGGGGTCGGCATCTGTCGGCTCCGCTTTTTTTATGTCTGAAAAGCAGGTGTCTGTGATGCGGTACTCTGTTTGAATAAAAACCTACAAAATCTCACTTAAATAAAAGGATGTTCTTTTATTTTTGTTTAAATAGGAAAAAAGGCTGCTTTTTGTTCTGTAAGCTATGTCGCTTCACTGTCTGCATTTGGGTACTACATAGTATCGCAGCACAGACTCTGTGTTTCAGCGTTTGCTCACTGAGGTGGCAGATGGGGGGAAGCAGGCTTTCTGAGCCTGTCTGAAACATACAAAATGCCGGTGGCGATACCGGTTATAACAATAATTGAATCTGCAACCTGTGCACTGTACGGCTATGTAGTTTGCCAGCGCAGATGTGGTTAGCAGATTCTAAAATCGATGAGGCTTATGCATGATAATAACACTGACCTTTATTATCTATCTGGTTCTGATGTTGGCGATAGGGGTTGTTGCTTATCGTCGCACCAAGGATCTTTCTGATTATGTACTGGGGGGGCGGAATCTCGGAGCATTTCCCAGTGCGCTGAGTGCCGGTGCATCCGATATGAGTGGCTGGCTACTGATGGGGTTGCCAGGTTATGCAATGTCTGCAGGTTATGGATCGTTCTGGCTGGCGGGTGGTCTGCTGGTGGGGACATGGCTGAACTGGCTGATCGTTGCGCAGCGACTGAGGGTCTATTCCGCGCAGGCTGAAGATTCGCTGACGTTGCCAGCATTTTTCGAAAAGCGTTTTAATGACAGCAGCCGCAGTCTTCGTGTCGTATCGGCCTTCTTTGTATTGGTTTTTTTCCTGTTTTACACCAGCTCAGGCCTGGTTGCAGGTGGCAAGCTGTTTGAAACAGTATTCGGATTCGATTATACCCTGGCGGTATTGCTGGGCGCTGTTGCTGTTATCTCCTATACGCTGTTTGGCGGTTATCTGGCGGTTTGCTGGACCGATGTGGTGCAGGGCCTGCTGATGGTTGGCGCCCTGTTGCTGGTACCTCTGTTTGCCATTGGTGAGCTGGGGGGGATGAGCCAGACGCTGGCGGCCGTCAACGCCAAAAATCCTGAATTGTTGAATATGTTTACCGAGGCGGATGGCAGCTCTATCACGCTTATCGGTACGTTGTCGCTGCTGGGCTGGGGACTGGGTTATTTTGGTCAGCCTCACATTCTGGCGCGATTTAAGGGGATTTCCAGCAAAGACGCTGTTCCCTCCGCCCGTCGCATTGCGGTTATCTGGTCAGCTTTTTCCATGGCTGGGGCTTGCCTGATCGGGCTGGCAGCCATCGGTTATCTGCCTGATGGTCTGGGGGATAATGAGACCGTCTTTATGGTTATGGTTGATGCGCTGTTCCATCCGCTGATTGCCGGGATTCTGTTGGCGGCAATTCTGGCGGCCGTTATGAGTACTGCAGACTCTCAGCTGCTGGTGTCCTCCTCTGCACTGGCTGAGGACTTTTATAAAGCCCTGTTCAATCAGGAAGCTTCCCAGGAAAAACTGGTCATGGTTGGTCGTTTTGCGGTGATTGCGATAGCGGTTATTGCGACTTTCTTTGCGCTGGATAAAGATTCCAAGGTGCTGAGTCTGGTGTCTTACGCCTGGGCTGGTTTTGGGGCTGCTTTTGGCCCGGCCCTGATTATGTCGCTGTACTGGAAACGTATGAACACGGCAGGAGCGTTGGCGGGGATTATTGTCGGTGGTGTCACAGTTGTGGTATGGAAGCAGCTGACTGGCGGATGGTTTGATCTGTATGAGATTATTCCTGGCGTTGTATTCGCGTTCATCGCTATTGTTGTTGCAACTCTGGCGACAGCGGCTCCGGCCCGATCCGTGACTGAGCGTTTTGAAAGTGTCGTAGCGGAAATAAAAGACTAGACTTATTCTGAATAGCATAAAGCCCCATTAGGGGCTTTTTTTATGTCTATAAGATGTTTTTTAACGTGATTCTTTAGGGTTAATTGTCTAAATATTTTTTACTTAACGAGACTTAATTTTTGTTTTTGTTTAAAAAATATGACAATTACTTAAAAAATATAACTTTATAGTGAAAACGACTTTATGGGACTGTTTAGAATGGGGTACATGAATCGTTCTTGCAATGAAAATGGGTAAATACGCAAACAGCAGAACCAGAGCAGAGCTGTTTTCAAGCAGATTTTTAAAAGGTGAAACTATGACAAAAACAACTGACCAGTGCCGTACCGAAATACGTGAGCACTACCTTGCAAACGAGACTCAGGTTATCCGTGGTCTTATGGCAAATGCGCGTATGACAGCAGAAGATCGTAAGCAGATCTCTGCCAATGCTGCGCAACTGGTAACCACAGTTCGTAATGAAAGTTCGCCTTCGATGATGGAAAAATTTCTGGGTGAATACGGCCTCACCACCAAAGAGGGTGTGGCTCTGATGTGTCTGGCGGAAGCACTGCTGCGGGTGCCTGACTCAATGACAATCGATGCGTTGATTGAAGATAAAGTGGCATCGGGTAACTGGGGCGAGCACCTGGGTAAATCCAAATCTTCACTGGTGAACTCCTCAACCTGGGCGTTGTTGCTGACGGGTAAGCTGATTGCGCCTGCTGAAGATAAAGGAGTTACGCAGACGCTACGCGCCATGGTTAAGCGCCTGGGTGAGCCCGTTGTGCGTACTGCCGTGGGCCAGGCGATGAAAGAGCTGGGCCGCCAGTTTGTACTCGGCCGTACGATTGAGGAAGCGACCAAGAATGCCCGTAAGCTGGAAAAACAGGGTTATTCCTATTCTTACGATATGCTCGGTGAAGCCGCGCGTACCGATGCCGATGCACTGCGCTATCATCAGGCATACAGTGTTGCTATCGGGAAGCTGGCTCCGGCGTGCATCCACTCTGATATCCGCATGAATCCGGGGATCTCTGTTAAGCTTTCTGCGCTGCATGCCCGCTATGAGTTTGGTCAGAGAGAACGGGTGATGACTGAACTGGTTGAACGTACTAAAACCCTGGCCCTGCAGGCGAAAGAAGCTAACATGGGCTTCAATATCGATGCTGAAGAGCAGGACCGTCTGGATCTGTCGCTGGATATTATCGAAGCGGTTTTGTCCGATGAGGCTCTGGCTGGCTGGGATGGCTTTGGTATTGTGGTACAGGCTTTCGGCCCCCGTGCCTCTTTTGTGCTTGACTGGCTTTATGCCCTGGCGACCCGCCTGGATCGTAAAATTATGGTGCGTCTGGTGAAGGGGGCTTATTGGGATGCTGAGATTAAGCGCTCTCAGGAGTTGGGTCTGGATGGTTTTCCGGTGTTCACCCGGAAGGTCAACTCCGATGTCTCCTATCTGTGTTGCGCCGAAAAACTGTTGGCGATGACCGATCGCATTTATCCGCAATTTGCCACTCACAATGCTCACTCTGTATCCGGTATTCTGCATCTGGCCCGTGATCTGGATAACAAGCAGTTTGAGTTTCAGCGCCTGCACGGCATGGGTGAATCATTGCACGATACGGTGTTGAAGGGTGAAGGTACCCGTTGCCGTATCTATGCACCGGTAGGTGCTCACCGTGATCTGCTGGCTTATCTGGTACGCCGGCTGTTGGAAAACGGTGCAAACAGCTCGTTCGTCAACCAGATTGTCGATACCCGGATTAAACCTGAAGATATCGCCCGTGATCCGTTTTCTGTGGTTGAAGCGATGGGAGAGAATATCAGCAGTACTGCTATCTCCCGCCCGGTTGCTCTGTTTGGCGACAAGCGTAAGAATGCGAAGGGCTGGGATATTACCGATCCGGTAGCCATTGCCGAGCTTGAGGCGCAACAGGCTCAATTCAAAACCGCACAGTGGCATGCTGCCCCGGTGATTGCAGGTGCTTCACAGGGGGGCGAAAGCAGTGCAGATTATAACCCTGCATTGCCTGAAGACTGTGTCGGTCAGGTAGTGACTGCATCCCCTGAAGATATTGAAACGGCAATTGTCGCCGCTCAGAATGGCTATGCAAGCTGGTCACAGAAAAGTGCTTCAGAACGCGCTGATTGCCTGCGTAAAGTGGCTGATCTGTTTGAGCAGAATGCACCGGAACTGTTTACACTGGCAACCCGTGAAGCGGGTAAAACCCTGCGTGATGCCGTAGGCGAAGTGCGTGAAGCGGTGGATTTTGCCCGTTTCTATGCCAATGAAGCTGAGCGTAATGAGTCCGCCGGTGAAGCGCGTGGTGTGATTACCTGTATCTCTCCCTGGAACTTCCCGCTGGCTATCTTCTCCGGTCAGGTGCTGGCTGCTATCGCTGCCGGAAATGCCGTTCTGGCTAAGCCCGCTGATCAGACGCCTTTGATTGCAGCCCGGGCCGTTGAGCTGATGCATGAGGCCGGGATTCCTGCCGATGTGATCCAGTTGCTGCCGGGTAGTGGTGTTGCTGTCGGCGCCCCGCTGACCTCTGATAGCCGTATCGCGGGTGTCTGCTTTACCGGATCTACGGTAACGGCACAGCGGATCAACCGGGTGATGGCGGAAAATATGGCTCCTGACGCACCGCTGGTGGCTGAAACCGGTGGTATGAACGCCATGATCGTCGATTCCACTGCACTGCCTGAACAGGTCGTACGTGATGTTCTGGCGTCCTCTTTTCAGAGTGCCGGACAGCGCTGTTCCGCGCTGCGGGTTCTCTATCTGCAGAAAGATATTGCTGACAACCTGCTGGAGATGCTGTTCGGTGCGATGGATGAGTTGCGACTGGGTGATCCCGCACTGCTGAGCACTGATGTAGGCCCGGTCATCGATCAGGCTGCAAAAGCTAAGATAGAGGCTCATTGCGCCAAGTATGCGGCCAGGGGACGGGTCCTGAAATCTCTCTCAATCCCCGAGCAGGGGCTGTTTGTCGCACCAACCGTCATCAAACTCGACAGTATCTCTGAACTGGAGGAGGAGATCTTCGGACCGGTGCTGCATGTTGTTACCTTTGAGGCAGAGAATATCAATAAAGTGGTCGATGCGATTAACGCCACCGGGTACGGTCTGACCTTTGGTCTGCATACCCGGGTTGATAACCGTGTAGCGCAGATCTGCAACCGTATCAGGGTCGGTAACATCTATGTTAACCGTAACCAGATTGGGGCCATTGTGGGATCCCAGCCATTTGGTGGCGAAGGCTTGTCCGGCACCGGACCAAAAGCAGGTGGGCCTGAGTACGTGAAGCGCTTTATGCAGACTGAAACTGCTGCACCGGTACCGTCTAAGCTGATTCCGGCGGTTACCGCGGGGGCCCTGCAACCGGCCATCGATAGCCTGAACAATAGTAAGTGGGCTATGGATACCCGCCGGATTGAGAAGCTTAAAGAGTTGTTCAACGGGGCAGATATCCTGTTCTCTTCACTGGAGCATGAACCCCAGCCAATGCCCGGACCGACCGGGGAGCTTAATGTGCTTTCCACCCATGCCAGAGGCACTGTGCTCTGTCTCGGACCAGATCTGAAAAGTGCTATGCATCATGCGCTTCTGGCTCTGTCACAGGGTAATGCCGTTGTGGTTATCGCTCCCGGGGCTGAGGCCGAATGTCAGGCCGCTATCGCCGGTGGTTTACCGGTCCGTGCGATCAGTGGGTTAGTGGAGCCTCAGGCTTTGGCGACAGTATCCGGGTTCGCTGCGGTTGCCAGCTGTGCCGACACGGCTGTTCTGCAAGCTTACCGTGTAGCTCTGGCGTCCCGTGACGGGGTATTAATCCCCCTGATTACTGAGCGTAATGCATCTGAGCGTTTCACTCTCGAACGCCACCTCTGTATTGATACTACTGCTGCAGGGGGGAACGCCAGTCTGATCGCAGCATCTGAGTAACTCACGGCTGCTCAGGTGATCTCTCAGTGAAGTATCGCTGTTATATTTCAGTGATACTTCACCTCTGCAATCCTTTCTCCGCGGGATTGTTGATCTGTCGGAATAGTGTGTTTCTATCACCGGCTTTATGCCCCTCCCTGTGAGGGGCTTTTTTCGTTCAGACGCCACTCATTCCCGGTATAAACAGTTCACCATTTCGTGTAATACCGTGATTATTTCTACTTGCTCTTTCAGCAGGATATGAGCCAGCCGGTTGAGGGGCATATCGCAAATGCTTTGGCTTTACAGGATTACGTACATTTTCAATCTGAGAGTTTTCCAGATGAGCGTTTAGTGCTAATCTCGGGTACCCGCTGTTTAAACAGAGGGCTTTTACAACAAGGAGTTAGTTGTGGCGGTGATGAAAGGATCGACCAGTGATTTTCTGCATAATAATGTCAAGGTATTCCGTTCCCGGGTGTCAAAAACCGCCTGGCAGGGGATCTCTGTTGCCCTCCTGGCGCTGATTATCGCCAATGTTACCGTGGCGTATCTTGAGTTCGGTACTATCAGCATTGCCAGTATAGTTGCCGTTCAGAAGACTAACTTCGCACTCTGGATTCTCGATGGGATCCCCTTTGTATTCGCCTTCTGGGGACAGTATTCCAGTACCGTACTCGCTTATGAAGCCAGCGCTATGGTGATGGACCAGACTCAGGAGTTGCGGGATAAAGCCGATAGTTTTGAGAAGCAGGCCCGTCACAGTGTGACCCATGATCTGCTGACCGATCTGCCAAACAAAGAGCTGTTTTATGATCGGGTTGAACAGCTGATCGTTTCACCCCGCAGGCATACTGTTTTTTCTGTGCTTCTGGTGGAGGTTTCCAACTATAAAGAGATCAGCGATACCCTGGGCCGCAACAGCAGTGACAGCCTGATCAAGCAGATTGCTGTACGTCTTGAAAGTGCCTTTCCTGCACCGTTTACCATCGCCCGGCTGGAAAATAACACCTTCAGTCTGCTGGTGAATGAAAATCTGGATGAGAAAGCGGTACTGGAGCTGGCGGATAGTGTTCACCGGGTGCTGCACGATGTGTTCTATATCGAGCAGATCAAACTGGCGGCCCAGGTTAATGTAGGTATTGTGCATTTTCCCCACCATGGTACGGATGTTGATACGCTGGTTCAGCGAGCCGGGATTGCGCTCTATATGGCTCAGAACGCTAATAAGGGTAGTGCGGTATACGATTCTTCGTTTGATGCTCATAGTCCCAAACAGTTAACACTGATGAGTGAGCTTCACCATGCGATAGAGAACCGCGAACTGGAGCTTTTTTATCAGCCTAAAATCAGCGTGTTGGATAACCGGGTGCTGGGCGCTGAAGCTTTGGTGCGCTGGAATCATCCGAAGTATGGTTTACTTTATCCGGACCAGTTTATCCCGCTGATGGAACGCTCCAGGCTTATCCAGGGGTTGACCATGTGGGTGATCCAGGAAGGCTTTGCTCAGTGTGCCGAATGGCATCAGGCTGATCTGGAGGTTGCGCTGTCGATCAATCTTTCCGCTAAAGATCTCAATAATCCAGAATTGCCCGATCTTATCTCTGGTATTAAAGGGGCTGTTGGTATCAACCCGGCCTGGATAACGCTGGAGATTACCGAAAGCTCAATCATGACCGACCCTGATGCCGCAATGGCTATTATTCATCGTATCCATGATATGGGATTTCAGTTCTCTATCGATGACTACGGCACCGGTTACTCATCGCTCTCTTATCTGAAACGTTTGCCTCTGAAAGAGCTTAAAATCGACCGTTCATTTGTTGCCGATATTTTGCGTGATGAAAGTGATGCCCTCATCGTAAATGCCACCATCAATCTGGCGCATAACCTCGGTTTAGAGGTGACAGCAGAAGGGGTGGAGGATATGGAAACACTGGCTCTGCTGAAACAGGAGGGGTGCGATCTGGCACAGGGTTTCTGTCTGGGAAAACCGATGCCCCAGGCGGAGTTTGTTCAGTGGTGTCAGGAAAGAGTTTGACGCGTTGTTACCCACCTCTTAACCGACAATATCCAGTTCCCGTTGCTTAAACGTTACCCCTCGCTGTCGCGCAAGTTCTCTGCAGGCGTCGATATCGACTCCGTCCAACCCGTTGATTGCACTGGCGCTGACATCACTGATGTACTCGGGAGCGAGGGCAACAAACTCCAGCATTGCAGCATATGAACCCGGAAGTATGGGGTGGCAGTGATGGATGTAGACTGCTTCATTCTGGGCATTCAGGGAGACAGATAAAGCATCGATACACTGGCCCAGCTCTGGCAGAATGTTACGCTTATTAACCAGATTGCCAAGGCCATCAGTATTTAACCGGGTTTGTCCACCGTGCCGCTTAACCCAATGAGCGATCTCCAGTAGCGGCTTAAGACGCAACGTAGGTTCTCCATAACCACAGAACACGACACAATCATACTGTGTTGGATCCCCAATCAGATCGATGATCTGTTGTGCCTCAGGCCTGACTTCCAGCGCCAGATCGTAGCCTTTTACCTCAGTACTGCCATTATGCTTTGGGCAGAACTGGCAGGCCAGGGTGCAGCGGTCGGTCAGATTGATATAGAGATTATTTTCAATCTGATAGACCAGCGTTTCATCCGTTGGAATGCTCTGATGCTGTATCGGTTTATTAGGCTTTAGCTTTTCTGTTGCAACCTTTGCCGGTGAAGCGTGCTCAGACAGGTATTGCTCAGCGCTGTTTTTCAGAGAATGCATGAATCGATCCGAAAGAGTGTGAGCGACAGAGAATAGCATAACTGATTCCTGGGATGATGACTGGCGTCAAGGAGCTGCCATTCGGGGGGGAATTCATCAACTCTTCACTTTAATATCGGTCATTTTGTATATATGATTAAACATATATATGGTTTTGGGTATATGTACGATGCATCCTGTTGATCTGTTTAAGTGTCTTGCGGATGAAACCCGTCTGAAGTCGGTGTTGCTGATTAAACAGCAGAAGGAACTGTGCGTCTGTGAACTGATCGCCGCGTTAGAACTGAGTCAGCCGAAAGTATCCCGCCATCTGGCGCAACTGAAAAAAGCGGGCTTGCTCAGTGATCGGCGTCACGGTCAGTGGGTATTCTACCGGCTCAACCCGGACCTTCCCGGTTGGTGCCGCAATATTCTCTGGGAAACTATGGTGACAAACCCGGGCTATATTGCTGAAGAGAAACAGCGCTTAACTCAGATGGGCGACCGTCCGGACCGTAACAGAACATTCTGTTAAACAGAGGAGGCTCCATGTTCGAAATATTCACCCGCTTAGCCGACTGGCTTGTTTACCATCTTGCGGGTTTGTCAGCAGATACCAGGATGGGACAGGCGCTGCACTTCTTTGTTGAAGATACGGTGAAAATCTTTGTCCTGCTGGTGGTGATGATCTACCTGATCGCACTTCTGAGGGCGTCACTCAATGTTGAACGGGTGCGGGATTTTCTGGCTGGAAAACATCGTGGAGCAGGCTATCTGATGGGCGCTGGTTTTGGTGCGGTGACACCCTTTTGTTCCTGCTCCAGCATCCCGGTTTTTCTCGGGTTCACGTCAGCCGGGATACCGGTGGGTATTACCATGGCATTTCTGCTGACCTCGCCTCTGATCAACGAAGTTGCGGTACTGTTGCTATTGAGTCTGCTGGGATGGAAGTTTACCGCTGTATATATTCTGGTGGGAATGGCTGTTGGAATCGCCGGGGGCTTTTTCCTCGACGCCATTAAGGCTGAACGCTGGTTGCAGTCGTTTGCTGCAAAAGCGCTGGAGCGAGGCAAACAGAGCGGACCGGTCAGTTCTGCTTCAGCATCGACTCTGTCGATGGCTGAACGGCATCAGTTTGCCCGTGATGAAACACTGGAGATCTTTGGCCGGGTGTGGAAGTGGGTGATTATCGGTGTGGGTCTGGGTGCGGCGTTGCATGGCTTTGTACCGGATGGCTGGATAGAAGCTAATCTGGGGGATGGGCAGTGGTGGACTGTGCCTGCGGCAGTAGCGCTAGGTATCCCGCTTTACTCGAATGCGACCGGTGTTATCCCGGTGATGGAGAGTCTGATTACCAATGGCCTGCCGATCGGCACAACCCTGGCATTTTGTATGAGTACAGTGGCGGCCAGTTTTCCTGAATTTATCCTGCTGAAACAGGTGATGCAGTGGCGTTTACTGGCGATTCTGTTTGCCATGCTGCTGTTTGCTTTCACCCTGATTGGCTGGATCTTTAATTTTCTTTTCCCGGTGTTGTGATTGTTGGGAAAGGAGATAAAACCAAGGAGCGCGTGATGAAAAATATCAAAGTATTGGGTAGTGGTTGTACTAAATGCACAAAAACAGCCGAGCTGATTGAGAAGCTGGCAACCGAACTGGGTGTCGAGGCGATGGTGCAGAAAGAGACCGATGTTCAGGTGATTATGGCGTACGGTGTTATGCGGACACCGGCAGTTGTGATCGACGAAGAGCTGGTACACAGCGGTAGTATTCCAACGCAGGCTGATGTTACCGGCTGGTTGCAGCCGTAATCAGACAGATTCAGAACACTATAACTGACCATAACAACCGTCATACAAGGTCGTTGCAAAGGGGGCAGAGCGGGTGACAATTAAAGTGGGTATTAACGGCTTTGGCCGGATGGGACGATTAGCACTGCGGGCCGCCTGGGAGTGGCCGGAGTTGGAGTTTGTGCAGATCAATGATCCGGCGGGAGATGCGGCAACGCTGGCACATCTGCTGATGTTCGATTCCGTACATGGGATCTGGAAGCATACAGCGATAGCGAACGCTGATAACAGTGAGATGCTTATTCAGGGTAAGCGGTTGCACTGTACCCGGAACAGGGCGATAGAAGATACCGACTGGTCTGGCTGCGATATTGTGATTGAGGCCTCCGGCGTGATGAAGAGCAAAGCGAAGTTACAGCCCTATCTTGATCAGGGGGTTAAGCGGGTCGTGGTGACTGCGCCGGTGAAAGAGGAGGGCGTACTTAATATCGTCATGGGGGTTAACCATCACCTTTATGATAAAGCGCTCTATCCAATTGTCACCGCCGCCTCCTGTACTACCAACTGTCTGGCACCGGCTGTAAAAGTGATCCATGAGAATCTGGGTATTAAGCATGGCTCCATGACGACGATTCACGATATCACCAATACCCAGACGATTCTGGATGCCCCCCATAAAGATCTGCGCCGGGCACGGGCCTGCGGTAGCAGTCTGATACCCACAACCACCGGGTCAGCCACCGCGATCACCCATATCTTTCCGGAGCTGAAGGGAAAACTGAATGGCCATGCGGTACGGGTACCGCTGGCAAACGCGTCGATTACCGATTGTGTCTTTGAGCTACAACGGGGCACGACCGAAGCTGAGGTCAATCAGTTGCTGAAACAGGCTTCAGAGGGCGAGCTAAAGGGGATACTGGGCTATGAGGAGCGGCCACTGGTCTCCGTGGATTATAAGACGGATCCCCGCTCTTGCATTGTTGATGCGCTGTCAACAATGGTGGTCAATGGTACTCAGCTAAAACTCTACCTCTGGTACGACAATGAATGGGGCTATGCCAACCGTACGGTCGAGTTGGTGCGGCTGGTGGCAGAACAGGAGTAGGTGGTGTCCTCTGTTTTATCCCGGTTGACGCCACAACTGCGTCAGTACCTCATCGTGACCGGTAATTACTGGGCGTTTACCCTCACGGATGGTGCGTTGCGGATGCTGGTGGTGCTGCATTTTCATCAGCTCGGCTACAGCCCGTTGGATATAGCACTGCTGTTTCTGTTCTATGAGTTTTTTGGCGTTGTCACCAATCTGTTGGGTGGCTGGCTGGGGGCGCGTATCGGCCTTAACAGGACGATGAATATCGGTCTGGGGATGCAGGTGGTGGCGCTGGGGATGCTGTTAGTTCCCGCTGCGATGCTCACCGTACCCTGGGTAATGCTGGCGCAGGCGTTGTCCGGTATCGCTAAAGACCTGAACAAGATGAGCGCAAAAAGCTCAGTTAAGCAGCTGGTGCCAGCCAATGCGCAAGGCACGCTGTATCAGTGGGTAGCGGTACTCACCGGCTCAAAGAACGCCCTGAAAGGCGCTGGTTTTTTTCTGGGAGGCGTTTTGCTAACGCTGCTGGGATTTCAGGGCGCGGTACTGGCAATGACGGTTGTTCTGGCGCTGGTGTGGTTGCTGAGCCTGGTGTCGTTGAAACAGGAACTGGGTCGGGCGAAAACCTCGCCTAAGTTCAGTCAGGTCTTTTCTAAAAGCCGCGCCGTTAACACCCTTTCGGCCGCCCGCATGTTTCTGTTTGGTGCGCGGGATGTCTGGTTTGTGGTGGCGCTGCCGGTTTATCTGGCCAGTACTATGGGCTGGGATCACTGGTCCGTTGGCGGCTTTCTGGCGTTGTGGGTGATCGGGTATGGCATTATTCAGTCAGTTGCACCCTATTTCACTGGTAAACGCTCCGGCCATATTCCCGGAGGACGGGCGGTTTTTTTCTGGGCTTTGGGCCTGTTGCTATTACCTGTTTTGATCGCAGTGTCACTGAGCAGTCACTTTTATCCTCAAACCGTTCTGTTGGCTGGCCTGATGATCTTTGGCGGAGTGTTTGCCATCAACTCTTCGTTGCACAGCTATCTGATCGTCAGCTATGCTCGGGAGGATGGCGCTTCAATGGATGTCGGCTTTTACTACATGGCCAATGCGATGGGGCGGTTGCTTGGTACGGTACTGTCCGGCTACCTGTTTCAGATCGCCGGATTAACCGCCTGTCTCTGGGTGTCGGCACTGTTTCTGGCGATAGCTGCGGGGATATCTCTGTATCTGCCATCGCGTTGAAGTTGATGCTATGGCAGGGATTTTTGTATTTTTCGCGGCTTAGAAAGCGTTTTTGTATAGGCTTTGATCTTATTTAGATGCCAAAGGGTTTTACCCAGTAGAATGGCTTCCTTAGCGATATGTTTAACCAGATCAGTTTTTGAGATGCTGTAGGGCGTTCTGATCAGTTCCTGATAGCGCCAGCTGATTTTGACATACCCTGGTGCATACCTGTTGAACTGTTTAAGCATCGTTCTCACGAGTTTAAATCGATGATTTTTAAGGTAGTCATTGATTATATAACGCTCAACCTCTCGTTTAAGTGTTGCTGAGGTAGCCGTGGTTTCTTTTTTAGTAAACAACCAGTTCAGATTAATGTTTTCGGCATCGCAGGCAACAACTTTATGGAACCACACGGGGGGGATGTAGAGAATATCACCCTCATTGATAACGAACCGGGTGAACACCTTGCCGTTAAGCATTTTGTCGTCATCGCCTTTGATAATGGCAAAGCTGGTATATGGATAGCAATCAAGTGGGGTATGCGGAGATACAAGGACCCACTCTTTTTTCCCTTTTACCTGCACATTAAATACATTAACCAGGCTACCATCATAATGCCAGCTAGAGACATGTCCCTTCTTATTAATCCATAATCGCAGATGCTGAGTTCGGGGGAATACCAGTGGAGAGTCCAGACTCTGATTGACAAAATCAGGCGTGGTGTAGTCTTCTGTCAGTGAATCCCGGTTCATCCAGTACCAGAGTGATGCGGTGGATGCAGAGGGTTCCTGGGATAGTTTCTCATGCAGATAATGTTCATTCCAACACTCACGGGCGTGCCACTCTTTCCCAACGCCCTCAATGATTACCGGTATCTCAGGGGTCAGGTATCTCTCAGAGAGCTCTTCAAAAGAGATATCTGACGATTCACGCGCAATTTCAAAGAAACCACTATTCTGCGTTGGCAGAGTCTGCATAAGCTGGCCTGGTTATTACTGGAAATATGAAGGTTAATATGCCCTATAGAGGGAGTTTAATCCATCTTACAGCCGTTAAAAGTTGCACTGGTAGTACGGTTTTCTTTTTACACTGTTCAGACTCTCTTCCTGTTACCCCCTTTGAAGTACCTCTTCATGACAATTGAGGGTTCTGTCTGCCTCTCATAATATTCTTATCAGGAATTTTAGTTGCACATCATGATGCTAACCGGACCTTATCAGGAGGGCTCAGATGCAGACAGAACAATTGAATGGGGTTGTCAGCAAACCCGCATATTCGCCGGTAGAGCTAAACCCGAAGTCCAGCTTTCATCTCTTTATCGCTGAACAGGCTGTAACCGGAGAGATGCAGTCGCTTTTTGATGGCTGTGGTGTTGATAAAGAGAGCGCTGTGTACAGCGATGCCAGTGATTCCCGGCTGCTTGAATCACTGGCTGCTATGCCATTAACAGGCACTCTCTACCTGGCTGGCAGTGAGCCTTTTATCTGGCGGGTGGCCAGCCATGCGCGGCAGGCAGGTTTGCGTCCTGATCAGATCAGAATGATGGTACCGGTCAGTCGCGAACGACATCTGTTTTGCTGTCACTGTTACCAGATCACGGAGGGAGTGACCTATTCACCTTTCATCTGCAGCGGGTGTGGCCTGAGTCTCGAAGTCACCGATCATTTTGCCCGTCTACACAGCGCCTATTTTGGCTATCAGGCCAATGCAGAAGATAGCAGCGATATGCCAGAGAAAAGGGAGGTGGGCTAATGAGTGTTATCGATCAAATCCCGGTCAGGGTGACCGCCGTTAAGCAGGTCGCACCGATGATCAAAGAGTTTACGCTCGAAGCAATCGATGCTGAGCTGGTGCCTTTTTCGCCTGGTGCGCATGTAGTTGTGACGATGGGAGGCGCTGAGAACGAGCCAGCCTATCGCAATGCCTATTCACTGATGAGTAACCCTCAGGATAAGAGTCAGTATCGCATAGCGGTTCGTCTTCAGGAGGATTCCCGTGGTGGTTCACTCTACATGCATCAACAGATAGCGGTGGGAGATCAGTTGATGATCTCACCCCCGGCAAATCTTTTCGCGCCAGATTGGATGGCGAAAAAGCATGTGTTGTTTGCCGGAGGGGTAGGCATCACTCCCTTCCTGTCCTATTTGCCGGAACTGCAGCAGCGTGAGACCGAGTTTGAACTGCACTATATGTTTCGTAGTAAACAGACAGGAGCCTACAGCGCTGAACTGGCGGAAACCTTAGATAACCATTGTAGCAACTATGATGCTGATCAGGGGAGCCGCTGCGATATCGCCGCGGTGTTGTCAGAGCAGCCTCTGGGTACACATTTTTACATCTGCGGTCCGCAATCTTTGATTGATTCTGTTAGGGCCATTGCGGACGAAATGGGCATTCCTGCCAGTGCGGTTCACTGGGAAGAGTTCGCTGGCGCGAAACCGGGCCAGCCCTTTGTGGTGGAGCTGAGTCGCAGTGGGGTAGAACTGGCCGTTTCTTCTGATAGCAGTTTGTTGGAGACCCTTGAAGGGGCTGATATTGCGATCCCTAACCTTTGTCGGGCTGGGGTTTGCGGCCAGTGTGTCTGCAAGGTGGCCGAGGGTGAAGTGGAACATCGGGATAGCTATCTGAGTGAGCCTGAGAAACAGTCGGGCCAGGTGATGATGCCCTGTGTTTCCCGGGCGGCAGGCGAACGACTGGTTTTAGATATTTAGGAGAGCAGAGCAATGCGTGTAGCACCGAAAGAGATTCAGAGTTTTCGTGATGATTTTACCTACAGTAACAGTGCTGAAGCGATTGAGCGTTTCCCCTTTCCTTTCGCTGAAGATGAATATCGTTATTCGGTGAATATGGAGCCTCACCTGCCAAAAGGGGGCGAGGGTTCGGCCTATGAGCATTTTCTCGATATTGATGAGCATTATCTGTCGGAAATGGCTGAGCGTGAGTTGGTCTTAAAAGAGATGCCGCATCGCTGTCTGGCGATGCCCCATATGGATCTGGCCTGCTGGGATATGGTTGAACGGATCATGGTGTCTCTGTCAGAGGATTATCCGGACTATTTCAGCCTGATCCGCGACGGCGATCACTGGAGCTGGGAAAATAAACTACTGAATATTAAGGATCAGTTTACCTTTGGGGATAGCAGTTCGTTGCCGATGCCGCCGCTGGATTATATCGGTCGGCAGATGCAGGGGGATTTTGCTTTGCTGGATCAGCGCGAAGGTGATCTGTTCCTTGATGCGGGTATTATCACCTGTCCCGCGGACTGGTCACTGGCGTTTGATGCCGGGATGAGTTTTAAAGAGTGGCATGGTCCGGTACCGATGGCCCACGGAGAAGGGATCTTCGAACGGGCGCTGAAATACCTGATTGCGATCCCTGTGGGCAAACCGGTACGTCGTCTTAACTGGACCCTGACGGTGAATGCCCGAATGGACACCTCACCAGAGAAATATCACGAATGGGGCCATGAACGAACCTCTGTAACGCCTGAAAATGTGGGTGAAAAAGTCTATCTGCGGGTTGAGTTACAAGTGTTAGACCGGATGCCTCGCAGTAATGCGATGATGTTTAGCATCCGTACTTATCTGCTCAGTCTTGAAGATCTGGTGACCAATAAAGAGTGGGCAGTGCGGATGCACCGGGCGATGAAAACCCTGCCGGAGCCGTTGATCAACTACAAAGGATTAACCCGCTTTCACGGGACTGTCGTGGATTATCTGGCGCAGTTTGATCCAGTAAACTGAGGTTTTTACGGGGCAAACGTTTTGCAGCCCTGTTTTTCTATATGGTTAATCAGTAGTCAGGGTGAAAAATATGGGTTGGGTCTATCTCTGTATAGCCGGGATATTGGAGTGCCTCTGGGCGGTTGGGCTGAAATACAGCGATGGTTTTACCCGTTTATGGCCCTCGGTAATCAGTATCTCTTTGATCATTATCAGTCTTGGACTGTTGTCTCTGGCGATGCGCACTATTCCTGTAGGTACTGCTTATGCGGTATGGAGCGGCATTGGAGCGGCTATGCTGGCAGTCTACGGGATAATGTTTCTCGATGAATCCGGTAGTCTGATCCGAATCAGTTGCATCTTCATGATCATTGCTGGTGGTGCGGGACTCAAAGTGTTTGCCTGAGGAAGATTAATGGTTCGGGTGTTGATACTGCAACATGCAGAAGGTGAGTGGATCGGTTCAATGAATGACTGGTTTAGCGAACCATCCAGAGTGAGCGGTTTTACGTTGACGACTATTCGCCTTGATCATGGGGAGGCACTCCCCGGGCGAAACTCATTTGACTGGTTGCTGATTATGGGCGGGCCGATGAGTGTTAATGATGAATCTGACTATCCCTGGTTGTGTGAAGAGAAACAACTGATTCGTCAGTCTATTGCAGACAATAAAACTATAATCGGGATCTGCCTTGGAGGCCAGTTGATTGCGTCAGCCGCCGGCGCTGAGGTATATCGAAACAGTGCTGTGGAGATCGGCTGGTTTCCGGTTATCAGAACCGATACTGATGTGACCTGGCTGCCTGAAACCGCCAGCTTGTTAAGCTGGCATGGAGATTGTTTCAGACTACCGGCTGGAGCCCGGCCTTTTGCCGCCAGTCGCATTACGCCCTGCCAGGGATTCAGTCTGGGGCCGCGTGTATGGGCATTGCAGTTTCATCTGGAAGCCCAGCCCGGAACCGTGGAGGCTTTTCTGGCGCTAGAACCCCATGGCTTGCCTGAAGGGAAATATGTCCAGCCGCAACAGCAACTGCTCAGTGAGGCTTTTCTCTCACGGAGCCAGACGATAATGCATGGGCTGCTGGATTCGCTGGTTTAGTCTGATCTTCCTGTTATGCTTAAGAGCATCAACTGATAGTTATCTTCAGATTAATGTCTAATCTTCCTGACAGGAGGCGTGATGAATATATCATTAGCAACCCCGGATGATATTCCCGAGCTGTGTCGCTTGCTGGGCTATCTGTTTGCGCAGGAGTCGGAATTTAAACCCGATATCCAGCTACAACGGCAGGGATTGAAAGCGATAATAGAGTCGCCTGATAGCGGCACCATTCTGGTGAGCCGGGAGGCCGGTAGGCTGGTGGGTATGGTGAGTCTGTTATACAGCATCTCCACTGCGCTGGGTGGCCGGGTCTGTTTATTGGAAGATATGGTGGTTGAACCGGAAAAACGCGGATCAGGCATCGGCACCGCACTGTTAAACCACGCGATCGGTTATGCCCGGGAGCAGGGGGTGAAACGTATTACTCTGCTAACCGATCAGGATAATACAGCGGCAAAAAGGTTTTACAACCAACAGGGTTTTTTCCTTTCATCAATGGTAGCGATGCGCACTTTTCTCTCCTGAGGCGCCCGGGCCATCTTGCAGTCTTGATCAGCCCAGGGCGACAGATATCATCTGTTCAGAATGGGAACTCTTTTTATCCTTTTGACTACTTATATTGTCTGTTAATGAGCTAAAACAGATATAATTGTCGTGTTGTGGAGTTTTAACCTGACTCCGGTCAGGTTTGCGATGATGGAGGTCATGTGATGAATAACGTACTCTCTCAGCAGTTGCCTGGTAAGGCGTTTAAGCTGTGATCAAATCCTCAGCAGAGCTTCCTGATACTCTCATTGGTGGGCTTCGATTTCTGCTTTTTCCTAATCGTGACTTTCTGCAGAAAAAGTATGAAGATCACCGGCGATTTACCATCATTGTCTCGGCTTTTCTGTCCGTTCTCTGGGCAGCTCTGTGGGGATGGGATTGGGTGACCGATCCGGTGGGTGCCGATAATACGAGGGTTCTGCGGCTGCTTTTTCTGGCGGCTTTAGCCTATTCACTGACACTGTATTTTATCCGTAAGAGCTCTGCCTGGCTGGCAATTATCACGGTTGTGGGAATGCTGGCGGCGGAGGCAAACTTTATTCTGATCCTGAACCATCTTGATAACGGAATTGTGTATGGTCTCGGTGGTTTCATGTATTGCATGTTTATCGCGGTGCTGGTGTTTCAATGCTTCTCTCTGATAACCAATATTATTTATACCCTGTCAGCCACGCTGCTTCCCCATCTTGCGGGTGAGCTGGCGATCGCCGATAACTTTCAGCATTTTCAATATGCGGCTCTGATCTGGCCTGCGGCATTGCTGGCGATAGTGGCTCAGATAGTCCAGTCCCATCACTATCTGTTGCGCTACCAGCTTGAGCGACAGTTGGAAGCGTTATCGACGACGGATACGTTGACCGGGGCGAGAAATCGTCGTTACTTTATCCCATTGTTAGCGAGGGAGGTTCGCAGAGCCAAACGCACAGGGCAAAAGCTGTCTCTGTTAATGCTGGACATCGATATGTTTAAGCGGGTGAATGACACCTATGGGCATCTGACGGGTGACCGGGTGATTCACAATGTGTCTGTTGTTAGTCATCAGTTTGCCCGTGACATTGATGTTGTTGCCCGCCTGGGAGGGGAAGAGTTTGCTATTCTGCTCACCGCCTGTGATCAGAACCAGGCGGTTCAGGTAGCCGAGCGGATCCGTTCAGAAATAAAGGGTATAACGATGCATAGTGAGGATGACATCTCTTTCAATTACACCGTCAGCATCGGTGTAGCTGAGCTGGATGAGTCGGATCAGAACGAGCGCTGTTTTCTCGGACGCGCCGACAGCGCCCTTTATAAAGCGAAAGAGAGTGGCCGCAATCGGGTTGTGTTAGCAGAAGATGAGAAGGACTTATTCAATTCCCGTAACCGGGCCTTAACCTCTGAAAATTCAGACTGTTCTGAGTCATAGTAAAGTACAAAATAGTCACGCTAGTGTTTATTTTCTACTCCTCAGCCGTTAGTCTGCAATAATCGCAACTGAAACACCGTTTTGCTGCCAGGGTTTATACAAAGTCAGTAAAACAACAGGATAACAAAGGGATAGGTTAAAAACGCTGGCAGGAGATCTGGCCAGGTTAAGAGTGCATAACCGCATTCTCGTTTTTCTGCCAGGAGATGGCGATATACTGCTCAGTACTTCCTCTCTCAATCTTACCGTTACCCTGCCTGTTATACAGTGGGGCTGGCGTGCATCTGCGTTAGCTAACTGCCAAAATTAATCTGTTGAGCACAATGTGAGGTAATGCTTAGGATGAAATGCCCGATCTGTAAGAAAGGTAATCTGGTCCCCAGTTTTCTGGAAGGTTTATTTCGCGCACATACCTGCGATAACTGCGGTGGCAACTGGCTATTGATAGAGGATTATGTCGCCTGGAAGGAACGTCATCCGGAACACGCTTTTGTTCAGGAAGATGCGTTCGAAGCTGACGATAGCAAACAGGCATTAATCTGCCCAATGACCGGCACCCTGATGCATAAATACAAAATTTCCAATAGCAGTGATCACCGGTTGGACTACAGTCCCAGTGTCGGCGGTGTCTTGCTGGACAAAGGCGAGTGGCAGTATCTGAAGGAGCAGAAATTAGCGGGCTCATTAAATAAGATTTTTACCGCTGAGTGGCAGCGGGCACTGCGTGATCAGAATGCTGAAATGACATTCGCAGATATCTACAGGGAGCGGTTTGGTGACGAGTCATATGAAAAGATTAAAGAGATAAGGTCGTGGCTGAATGATCACCCGCGCAAGGCTGATCTGAGGGCTTATCTGCTGGCAGAAGACCCATACTCGGTTAACAAATAGGTTTCATATTGTCGATATCTCTGCCTGCGTAGTACAAATGTTTTGCCGCGATGTTATCAGAGCAAATCATCCTGCTTTATCGGTATAAACTAAGCAGCTTTTATTCCGCTGCTTAGTTTATGAGCGCTCTGGTTGAAAGTTCTATTTCAACTTAATCGCAAAGTGCTTAAACACCGGTTCAATGATCTCCCAGGTGCCGGTAAAGCCAGCGTCGACCATAAACGCATCACCGGGCATCAGAGTCTGTGGTTCCTGCCCATCCTCGGTGATAATCACTTTGCCTTCGATCAGGTGGATAAACTCCCAGCTGGCGTAAGTGGCGCGGTAGGTGCCCGGCGTGGCAGCCCAGCAGCCGGTGATCATCGACTCGTCGGGGCTGGTGTATTCGATCCAGGTGGTCATGGTGGGGTTACCGTCGACCTTCTCCCAACCTTCCAGATCATCAGTTATGGGGGTGACGCTTTTATTGATAATTTTTGTGACCCGATTCATAGTGTGTTTCCTGATGGTTTCTTTAATGAAACGAAAGGCCGGTCAGTGACCGGCCCGGATAGTGGTTAACCTGCCTGCTTAACTTCGCTCTTATCAGACAGATAGGCTTCCAGTGAATCATCCAGCGCATCGATCCAGGGCGTGTGGTGCGGTGGGGACATCGTGCCGGTCATCAGTGAGCGGAAAGAGTAGTCACGGAAGGTCATAATGTCTTCCTTCTTGTGATGTTTCCATTCGAGGAAGGTCTGGCGCACGCCTTCGATATCGAAGGTGGGATAATCGGTCGCTTCAATCAGTTCGAGGATATAGTCACCCTGGAAGGTAAACATCTCTTCGGCGGTTTTCAGGGGCAGTTCCCGTTCACGCCACTCCATGCTGTTGGCGGTCATCTCCTCTTTGGTCGCTGGCAGTTCGATTCGACCGAGAATGACATCGCGTACATACCAGGCCTGGGCATCAAACATATTGAAGGTGTACCACTGGTCCTGCATACCGAGATAGAACATCTGGGTATTGTGTTCCCAGACGACCCCTTTATAGAGGTCCATCGCCCAGAGGCGGTTGTCGGTTTTCAGGCGCAGGGATTCATCGATGAAGGGGAAGTGATGCAGATAGCCGGTGCAGAGGATGATGGCATCAATCTTACGGCTGCTGCCATCGGCAAAGTAGGCGGTATCGGTATCTACCCGTTGCAGCAGCGGTTTCTCCTCCCAGTTCTCCGGCCACTTGTAGTTCATCGGTGCGGTGCGGTAACAGCTGATCAGGCTGCGGGCGCCATATTTGTAACACTGAGAACCGATATCCTCGGCGGAATAACTACTGCCGACCAGCAGAATATCCTTGTCTTTAAATTCCAGTGCGTCACGGAAATCATGGGCATGCAGAATGCGGCCGCCAAAGGTGCTGAAACCCTCAAATTCCGGTACCCGTGGAGTAGAAAAGTGGCCCGAGGCGCAGACTACATAGTCGAACTCTTCAGAGTAAACGGTATCGGTGGTGTGATCGTGCACGGTTACGGTGAAAAGCTTGCTGGTGTCATCGAAGGTGATATTGCGGACCGGCGTGTTAAAACGGATATAGTCACGCACTCCGGCTTTCTCTACCCGGCCTTTAATGTAATCCCAGAGCACTTCACGGGGCGGGTATGAGGCGATCGGTTTACCGAAATGTTCATCAAAACTGTAATCAGCGAACTCCAGACACTCTTTCGGGCCGTTGGACCAGAGGTAGCGATACATACTGCCGTGTACTGGCTCGCCATGCTCATCCAGACCGGTGCGCCAGGTGTAGTTCCATAAGCCGCCCCAGTCGCTCTGTTTTTCAAAACAGACCATATCTGGTATCTCTGCGCCTTTCTCCTGAGCTGACTGAAAGGCCCGAAGTTGAGCCAGACCACTGGGGCCGGCACCGATTATCGCTACTCGCTTTGTCATCTGTAATCTCCTGATAATTACGTTCTTTTCATCAGGTTATTAAGATATCGGACGGTGATAAATTCCTCAGAGTGGATAAGTCAAAAGGGGTAACCCGGGTTACTCTGAAGGGGGGCTGATATTGAGAATGATCCCTTCAACACCCAGAACGGCACCGGTGGAGGAGTAGATACCCTGGCCTTTCTCATACACCTGACGGTACTGACCGTCGGCATGGAGTATCTGGTAGTACAACTCAAAACAACGGTGCTGCTGCAGGGCCTGTTGTACCGTTTCCCAGACTCTGCCCGCATCATTGGGGTGGATCAGTCCTCCGATGGAGAGCTGGGTCTGATTGAGCAACTGATCACGGTTGTAACCGGTTAGTTCCTGGCACCCTTCACTGACATACTCCATGGTCCAGCGGGTATCATTACGCCCCCGATAGAGCATTCCCGGTATCCGGTTAACTAATCCAGACAGGCTGCGATGGCTGGCTTTGCTGATCTCATCCTCCCGAACCTGGGGGGTGATATCGCAAAGGGTGGCCGTCAGGGGAAAGGGATCACCGCTGCGCAACGGTTGCAGGCGAATTTCACACCAGCGTACCTCGCTATCCTTGCGGATCAGGCGGAACCAGAGAAACTGGCTATCGCCCTCCCGGCTAACTTTCCGGGTGATATCGATCCAGTTTTGTAGCTCTTCCGGATGGATATAGTCACTGAAGCAGGTATTGGTGGCCTCTTTACTGGTGTACCCCGTCAGGTTTTTCCAACAGGCATTAACATAGCTGATTTGCAAATCGCTGTTAAACACCAAAACGGCATCTCCCAGGCTGTTGAGTACTTCGCTCAGCGCTGGCAGATCTGCACTGGGTGTACGGCGGAATAGCCTGAGCACCGTCATAGACCGCCCCCTGTCTCTGATGCGTGAGGCTGATTTGCATGAGCCCAGGCGGCCAGCTCCAGGCGGGAGCTGACGTTCAGTTTGCGCAACAGGTTTTTAACATAGACCTTAACCGTGCCATCACTGATACCCAGTTCCCGGGCGATCAGTTTATTGCTCATCCCCCGGGTAATTAGCTCCAGCGTTTGTTGTTCCCGTTCAGTCAGATCGAAGTGATTGTTCTCTGTAATTTCCCGGGGCTGTTGATCCCCCTTACTCAGATGGTGTGCCAGCATGGTGACACCGGTATGATCCATGGCGATATTGCCCTGCATCACACCTTTCAGACCACTGATGATCAGTTCTGGTGCAGAGTCTTTCAGCAGATAGCCATGTGCACCCGCCGAGATCGCTTCAAACAGTTCGCTGCTGTCATCCGATGCGGTGAGAAACACGATCTTCTGTTCAGCCCCCAGCTGTTTAAGTTGCTGCAATAGTTGCAGCCCGGAAAGCTCCGGCATATGCATATCCAGTAGCAGTAGGTCGGCGGAGAGGCCGGGGAGGGCTTCAAGTAGCTGTTGCCCACCATCGAAATCCGCCAGTACTCTGAACTCGCCACTGTCGTTCAGCAGCTCAACCACCCCCCGTCTGAAGAGGGGATGGTCATCAACAATAATGACATTGGTCAGGCTAACTTCATTCATAAGATCATCACACTTAGTTGGATTCATCGGGGTGTGTCCGCAATCACCAGATCTATACGGGTGCCGCCCTGAGGGCGAGGCAGAATAAACAGGCTGGCGTGGATCCGCTGTGCCCGCTCCTGCATGATTTTCATGCCAAAGCTGTCCTGGCGGGCCTGTTCGGCACAGATTCCCTTGCCGTTATCCTCAATACGGATCCGTATTGAGCTATCACTCAGGGGTAATAGCTGTACCCGGGCATGCGAGGCATGGGCATGGCGGACGATGTTGTTAAGGGCTTCACGAATAATAAAGATCGCCTGGGAGTCATCTTCGGTGATCAGCTGGGCACCCACCCGGTTATCCAGTTCAAAAACAATAGCGCTGCGCTGTTCGAATTCGCTGATGGCCTGGCTGATCGCCTCAACCAGCTGTCCCTGTTCGATAGAAAGCCTTGAGCAGGCGATCAGTTCCCGGGTCTGGCGATAGGCACACTGGGCCTGATGGCACAGGTCTTCACTGATTGCCGCCAGCTCCGGTTCGGATCTGCGCTTACACTGATCCGCCAGTCGCGATGCCTTAATCCGCATATAGCCGAGAATCTGCGCCATGGAGTCATGCAGTTCGGCAGCATGGGCGGCTTTCTCTGATGAGATCGCGGCATTGATGCGGGACTGCTGCCGGTACCAGCTACTCAGCCCGCCGCTGAGTGCCTCGGCAACCGGGCCCGATACCCGGTTGATCTGCTCGCTATCCGGCAGGCTGTCTTTAAAGCAGAGTACCATCCAGCCCGCCGGACTCTGTTCATCAAAGCGTAACTGCAGAGCATGAACAGACAGAGCTGTGCCCGGTAGTTTATAGCGCAACTCATTGGCGTCACTGATGCAATGTTCCGTCAGTTGATAGCGCAACTGACCGGCCAGGCCGATTGGCGGGGCGATTGATGCGGCGTGCAGTAGCTGATCCCGCTGCGGGGTCGGCATACCGATCAGATAGACCTGCGCCTGAAGATAGAAACCGATATAGCTTTGCAGTCGGTTTAGTGCCTGTTCCAGGCTGAGCCGGATATCTTCGCTGCAAGCCAGATCGACCACCAGTTGTGTCAGGGCTGGGGCGCAGACAATCTCTTTCTGTGGTGCGGGCTGATCGCGAAACAGCCGGGGAAAATTGTGCAGCCATAGTGGCAATGAAACCGCCATTCGAACCTCCTTACTGCTGGTTTCCCGCTCAGGGAAAGGTTTTCTTCCAGAGTTAACATTGCAGTTTTTGTGCCATAGATGAGGGGCTACTCCCTATGGATTACCCCTTCCTGAGAATTGTGTCTCAAATCACCATGAGTAAATATTTTTAACCAATGGGAAATTAATTTCTGCTGTCAAAGCGAAGATCTGTGTGCACCAAGTTAGTTCTGAAGAGATCGATAGTGCACTCACATAGCGCCGTAGACGAAAGACAATCGGGTCAAAAGGTAATTGAGGCTTTTCTATGACGATTCAGCAACACCCTGCCGAGGATAGAGTGAAGGATGAGTGGATACCGCGGTTGTATCGGCTGGAGGGGCAGGAGGCTCTGCGCCTTGATCTGCAGCAGGGCGACAAAATCTGTATTACCTCAGCCGATATGCAGCAGGGGTGCGAGTTGCTGTTTATCGATCCCGAAGGCGGTGTGATTGAAGCATCGTCACCTTCATACGCGTGCAGTAAGGCGGTGAATACCCTGGCGCAACTGGATCAGCCAGGAGGCTCAGGATTGCGCTTAAAGGCGTTGTTGCAGGCCTGGGAGGTCAGTGAAAAAACACTGCAGCGGGCCTGCTGTTTTACGGCACAGACACTGCCAGAGTTTGAAGTTACTGCTGCGGTCACCCTGGTGGTGCTCTGTTGTGGCCGCGATATGCAGGTGGTTGAGCAATCCCCGGTTACCGCGTTACAGATAGCCCATTTCACGACCGCTGATGCTGTGTTGCCACTGCCTCTGGCTGTGCCTCGTTGCGAATTCCGGGTGCCCAGATGCAGCGCGAAGAGTTACGAAGTGAAAGCGGGTGAGTGGATTCAGATTATCGATGTTGAGGGCAAACAGTGCAGTGATTTTATCGCCTTTGATGCTGCGGCGCTGGCCCGGGGGGATGAGGTTGCGCTGGATGCGGTGGCCACCCGAACGCTTAATGGGCTGACTCTGCCGCAACCGGGTGTGCATTCGAAGCTCACCGATGCACAGCAGCAAACCATGCTCGAAGTCGTGCAGGATACTGTGGGTCGGCATGATAGCTTTTTGTTTGCCTGTAATAGTAAATATTACGAAGACAGCGGTTATTTCGGACATCTGAATTGTACTGAAAATTTCAATCACTGCCTGAGTGACTATGGTATTGCTCCCCGGGCTGGCTGGCCTGCGATCAACTTCTTTTTTAATACCCAGGCTGGCGACTGCGGCACCATCGGTTTCGAAGAACCCTGGTCCCGTGCCGGCGATTATGTGCTGTTGCGGGCCACACGGGATTTGATCTGTGCCTCTTCCGCCTGTCCCGACGATATTGATCCGGCCAACGGCTGGAACCCAACCGATATCCATATCCGCATCTACCCCGCAACCTGTGAGTTTCCCCGTTCAGTGGGATACCGGATAACACCCGAGGAACAACCCCGTATGACTAAGCCAACTGGTTTTCATAGCCGCACCTCCACCCTGACCAAGCAGTTTACTGAGTATCGCGGTTACTGGGTGGCCTCAGATTATCAGAACTATGGTGCCAGAGCCGAGTATCTGGCTTGTCGCGAAAGGGTGGCGATGATCGATCTGACACCGCTGCGAAAGTTTGAAGTGCTGGGGCCTGATGCTGAAACCCTGCTGCAATATGCTCTGACCCGCAACATAGCGCGGATGTCGGTGGGCGAAGTGGTCTACTCGGCGGTGTGCCACAGCACCGGCGGGATGATCGATGACGGTACGTTGTTCAGGATGGGGCAGCACGGGTTTCGCTGGATCTGTGGTGACTCCTATTGCGGTATCTGGTTACGCCAGTTGGCTGCTGAAAAGGGGTTGCAGGTGCAGGTGAGGGAATCTACCGATCAGATACACAACGTGGCTGTGCAGGGACCGCAAAGCCGGAACCTGCTACAACAGATTATCTGGAATGGAGAGTCTTGTACGCCGGTTTCTGAGCTGGGCTGGTTTCGCTTTATGACCGGCCGTCTTGATGGTCCGGAGGGTATTCCGGTGATGGTCTCCCGCACCGGTTACACAGGTGAGCTGGGATTTGAGGTCTGGTGCCACCCGGATAAAGCAAACGCGGTCTGGGATCGTATCTGGGAGACCGGCGAACAATATGGTATTGCCCCGCTGGGCTTCGATGCACTGGATATGTTGCGGATAGAGGCCGGGCTTATCTTTGCTGATCACGAGTTCTGTGCAGAAACCAACCCATATGAAGCGGGTATCGGTTTTACCGTACCGCTGAAAACCAAGACTGATGATTTTGTCGGGCGAGAGGCGATAGCCGCTCAAAACCCCGCCAGCCGGAAAAAACTGGTAGGGCTGCTAATCAACAGCCAGGAAACCGTGAGTCACGGAGATTCTGTCTTTAATGGCCGGTTTCCGGTGGGCGTTGTGACCAGTTCTACCTATTCACCCGCGATTAAAAGTCAGATCGCACTGTGCCGCATAGAACCTCAGTTTGCTGAACCCGGTACCACGCTGGAGATCGGGCAGCTGGATGGTCAGCGTAAACGAATAGCGGTCAGCGTCACCTCGCTGCCTTTCTATGACCCGGAACGAACCCGGGTCAGAAGTTAATTCACTTTTTATCAACTCGAAGGAGTAATACCCATGGCTATGACCTACATAAAACAAGCGTCACAGATGAAACAACCGAGTATGGAGCGTCCGGGATGCAACGCTTTTCTGGGCGATGTAATGGTGTCCGATGATGCCGACAAAACCATCGTCAGCGGTTTCTTCCGTATGGAAAAGTCCGATGAACCGCTGGTGTATGAGTACACCTACCATGAGATGAAGATTATCGTCGAAGGCGAGATGACGATCTCCGATGAAGAGGGCAATGAAGTAGTGGCAACGGCAGGGGATATTTTCTACTTCCCGAAAGGTTCGGTCATCACCTTCCAGTCATCCGATTATGGCATTGGCTTCTTCTGCGGACAGCGCCGTGAAGGCGAAGGCTGATGGTTTCGTCTGTCCTACGATGAAGCCATAAATTGACCCCGAATGATGCGATGCACCAAACAGGGTCAGTTTACCGGCCAGTAAAGTGTGTAAATCTATAGCGTATATTTTTAACTTATTGATATAGATCAATAAATAATCGGATTGGTATGATATCTGCATTTCTTTAAGGGAAATAAAGTTTCCCATAGATAAATAAAAGTTTGACTGTTTGAGTCACAGTTCTAACGCTTAACAATAGAAAATTTAACAGATGAGAGGTTTCCAAAATGGAGCAGACAGCCCCTACACTTGCGGAGTTGCAAACTCTGATTGAGATGACGGGCACCATCAATATGGAGGTGTTCTATTGGTGGTGTACCGGCCTGATGGTGATTATCCATGCAGGCTTTCTGGCGTATGAGATGGGTGCATCCCGCCTGAAAAACGCACTGGCGTCCGGTGTGAAAAACATTCTGGCATTTGCCTTTATTATCCCGACCTTCTTTTTCTTTGGCTGGTGGATCTATCTGGCGATGTACAACGGTTTTACGCCTGACTATGAAGCGGCTGCAGCAGGCTTGCCCTGGTCGACTAATATGGGGCCAAACCTGAGTGATAATGCCAGCGGTATCTTCTGGGGCGCATTCGTTCTGTTTGCGGCGACCACTGCGTCGATATTCTCCGGTGCTGTGATCGAACGTATCCGTATGAGCTCATTCCTGATTCTGGCGATTATTCTGGGTTCTGTGGTCTGGATTCTTGCTGCTGCCTGGGGCTGGCATCCAGCCGGCTGGCTGACTGTTGAGTGGGGTTTCCACGACTTTGGCGCAGCAGGCTGTGTACATATGGTGGCCGGATTCTTCGCACTGGGTGTGACTATTAATCTGGGGCCTCGTATCGGTCGTTTCCTGGCGGATGGCACTGTAGTTGATATCAAAGGCCATAGTATGCCGATGACCATTATCGGTCTGATGCTGATTATCGTGGGTTTCTTTGGTTTCCTGGGGGGCTGCATCATCTATGCTGGCAGTGCTCAGTGGACCACTATCTTTGGTACTCCGGTGACACTGTCTGCGGTTAGCTTTAATACACTGATGGCCTTCTCCGGCGGTATTATCGGTGCTTACTTTGTTACCCGTCAGCCATTCTGGATGATGTCCGGCGCACTGTCCGGTATCTTCTGTGCGGCACCTGGACTGGATCTATACTATCCGCCACTGGCGTTCCTGCTGGGTATTACTGGCGGTGTCGTTTCCCCTCTGGCAGATAAATTTATCACCAATAAATTCAAAATTGATGATGCTGTAGGCGCTTTTGCTGTGCACGGTGTCGGTGGTCTGATCGGTATTATCGGTCTGGGTATTTTCGCCAGCGGTTTCCCCAACGTTATCGAGGGTGCTCCTGCTGTGTCTTTCTCCGGCCAACTGATGAGTGCGGCAGTGATGGCGCTGCTGGGCTTTGTGCCAGGCTTCGGTCTCTCCTGGGTGATGGCGAAGATGAACTTCTTGCGTGTACCGCCAAAAGCGGAAGAGATGGGATTGGATATTGTAGAGGTTCCGCTGCAGGCTTATCCAGAATCGGTGCCTGCATATTCGGCCCCGGAAGAGCTTCCCGCCACTAAAATTACTGCAACTGCATAAGGAGAACGATGATGAATTCCAGTCCTATTACAACCTGGGAAGGTGCAGAAGCATACTTCACCTTTGCTGACAGCCCATCCGTTATGATGATTATTCTGGCGCTGGCGATGGCTGCAACGGTAGGGGCAGTGGTTGCCAGTGTATTGCATGAGAATCACACCTATATCGATTATAAATAGCCTAAGCTATAGATTGTGAAAGTCACCGGGGCAGCTCAGGCTGCTCCGGAATTTTTATTTCATGTTTATCTGAAAATGTCTGTGTGAAGGTATTGCGTCAATGACTGTCTATTCCTCAACCGCAGGCCAGCAACGCTGGCAATTTGCTGATCTGAAAGAGCTGCTGGCCAAAGCGACGCCACTGCGGTCCGGTGATTGTCTGGCGGGTCTGGCAGCCGGATCGGCACGGCAGCGGGTTGCTGCGCAGATGGCGCTGGCCGACCTGCCACTCAAGACATTTTTGCATGAGCAGGTCATTCCCCCTGAAGTCGATGAGGTCAGTCGGCTCATTATCGATAGCCATGATCCGGTTGCGTTTGCCCCGGTGTCACATCTGACGGTCGGCGATTTTCGTAACTGGTTGCTCTCTGATGCTGCCGATAGTGCCAGTCTGAAACGGCTGGCAATGGGGCTGACACCGGAAATGGTAGCAGCGGTATCAAAACTGATGCGGGTGCAGGATCTGATTCTGGTGGCCTCAAAATGTCGCAATGAAACCGCTTTTCGAAATTCACTCGGGGGCAAAGGGGTTTTATCTACACGGCTGCAACCCAACCATCCGGTCGATGATCCGGCGGGTGTGGCAGCCAGTATTCTGGATGGCCTGATGTATGGCAGTGGTGATGCGGTGATCGGTATCAACCCGGCCTCCGATAACTATACGGCAGTGACTGACTTGCTGAAGATGCTGGATGATATTATTAATCACTATGGCATCCCAACCCAGTCCTGCGTGCTTACCCATGTCACTAATCAGATCGAAGCGATCAATCGGGGGGTTCCGATCGATCTGGTCTTCCAGTCGATTGCCGGTACCCAGGCCGCCAATGAGAGTTTTGGTATCAATCTGGCGCTGCTGGGTGAAGCTAATCAGGCTGCGCGTGAGTTGCAGCGGGGTAGCGTGGGTAACAACGTGATGTATTTTGAAACCGGGCAGGGCAGTGCACTGTCGGCCAATGCTCATCACGGCGTGGATCAGCAAACCTGTGAAGTGCGCGCCTATGCGGTCGCGCGGCATTTTGATCCGCTGCTGGTGAATACGGTGGTGGGGTTTATCGGTCCTGAATACCTTTATGATGGTAAACAGATCATTCGTGCGGGTCTGGAAGACCATTTTTGCGGCAAGTTGCTGGGGCTGCCGATGGGGTGTGATATCTGTTATACCAATCACGCTGAGGCGGATCAGGATGATATGGATATGCTGCTGACGCAGATGGCGGTGGCCGGTATCAACTTTATTATGGGGATCCCGGGTGGTGACGATATTATGCTTAACTATCAGACCACCTCTTTTCACGACGCCCTCTATATCCGTGAAGTTCTGGGCCTGAGGCCCGCCCCTGAATTTGATCACTGGCTGCAGCAGGCCGGTATTACGCAGCCTTCCGGACGATTGGCTGAGCGCATGCCGGAAACCTTCAGTAACCTGTTGAAGTCCTTATAGAAAAGAGCAGGGAGTTCGGTGATGAATGAGCTAGAACAAACGCAGCAAACAACCCCTGTTACAGAGAACCCCTGGCAGGCGCTGCGACGTTATACCGCTGCCCGTATTGCCCAGGGGCGTACCGGTGTGAGTTTGCCAACCAGCGCTCTGCTGGCATTTCAGATGGATCATGCCAGCGCCCGGGATGCGGTGCATACTGCGTTGCAGATTGAACCCTTAACGGAGGAGTTGTATAGCGCAGGCTACCAAACCATTCAACTGCACAGCCGGGCCCGCGACCGGACAGAATACTTGCAGCGTCCTGATCTGGGACGCCGGCTCGATATGCGTTCAGTGAAGCAGTTGCAGCAATACCGCCAGAAACATCCGGACAGTGTCAGGGTTGCTCTGGTGATCGCCGATGGCCTGTCATCCCTTGCTGTACAGAATCACGCTGTTGCGATGGCAGGGTCTGTTCTGAGCCGTTTAGCAAACCGCGGCTTGAGTATCGCTCCGGTGACCATTGTCACCCAGGGGCGGGTAGCGGTTGGCGATGAGGTGGCGGAGCTGCTGGGCGCCGAATTGCTGATTCTGTTGGTGGGCGAACGCCCCGGGCTCAGTTCACCCGACAGCCTGGGAATCTACTACACCTACCAGCCGTCGGTAGGGCTGACCGATGCCCGACGTAACTGCATCTCCAATGTCCGCCCTGCCGGAATGAGTATCGAAGCGGCCAGCGAAAAACTGATCTGGCTGATTGATGAATCGATACGCCTGGAGTGTTCAGGTGTCAGCCTTAAGGATCAGTCGGTCTCAGCTGCAAAGATTCACGGCAAGAAGAACTTTCTGCTGCCTGAGTGACTTACTCAGAGCAGAGGATAAACCTTTCATCACCCCCCAAAACCAGTAACACCCTCCTCCGGTGTTGCTGGTTTTTTATTCTGCTGTGCATGGTTTCAGATAGCTAATCAGTGCACACCTGTGTGACTCGTACTGGTGCAACGCACTAAGAGTGTGCGCCAGAGTGAGTGTTGTCCCGCCAAAGATAATCTAACTTCATGATTTTAAATAAAAAAATATTCTTGGCATGAATATTACATATTCCTTTAAAGAATAATATATTCCCTATGGGTAAGTTTGGAGGAGATATGAAATTAATAACGGCCATTATCCGGCCGCACACACTGGAAGAGGTAAGAGGGCCTTTGCAGTCCATTGGTGTGAGCGGCCTGACAGTTACTGAAGTTAAGGGGTATGGGCGCCAACAGGGGCACACTGAACTTTATCGGGGCGCAGAATACCGTGTCAGTTTTGTACCCAAAATTAAGCTGGAAATTGCACTCGATGATGCCCTGCTGGATCAGGTTGTGGAAGCGATTTCCGGGGCCGCCAGAACGGGTGCTTTTGGTGATGGCAAATTGTTTATTCAGGACCTTGATCAGGTTTTCAGAATTCGTACCGGAGAATCCGGTGCATCTGCATTGTAGGAGAAACAGATGAGTAATCTACCAATTGAACTGTCATACGCGCTCGATACATTTTATTTTCTGATATGTGCCGTGCTGGTGATGTGGATGGGCGCAGGCTTTGCCATGCTTGAAGCCGGACTGGTCCGCAGCAAGAACACCGTGGAGATTCTGAATAAGAATGCTCTGCTGTATGGTATCGCCTGTATCGCTTACCTGCTGGTGGGCTATAACATTATGTATCCGGCTGATCCGGTCAGTGGAATTATTCCCGGTCTGGATTTCCTTCTGGGGGCTGATAACAGCACAGACGCTGTGGTGGCGGGTGGCGATGATGCACCGTATTACTCCAGTATGGCGGACTTTATCTTCCAGGCGGTGTTTGCCGCTGCAACCATGTCGATTGTTTCCGGTGCCGTGGCTGAACGGATGCGTCTCTGGCCATTCCTGATCTTCGCTGTCTTTATGGTCTCCTTTATCTACCCGTTGGAGGGTTACTGGAAGTGGGGCGGCGGTTTCCTGGATGAGCTGGGATTCCTGGATTTTGCCGGATCAGTGGTGGTGCATATGGCGGGCGCAGCTGCCGCTCTGGCCGCAGTGATTCTGGTGGGGCCGCGTAAAGGTAAATATGGCTCTCATGGAGAAGTACGGGCGATCCCCGGTGCTAACCTGCCGATGGCAACTCTGGGGATGTTTATTCTGTGGATGGGCTGGTTCGGATTTAATGGCGGGTCAGAACTGAAAATAGCCAATGTTGAAGAGGCTAATGCAGTTGCAAAAATCTTTGTTAACACCAATGCTGCAGCGGCTGCCGGAATGGTGGTTGCAGCGCTGTTTGCCCGTGCCCTGTTTGGTAAAACCGATCTGACCATGACAATCAACGGTGCGCTGGCCGGTCTGGTGGCAATTACGGCTGAGCCGCTGCTGCCTGATGCCGGTACAGCATCGCTGATCGGCGCGGTGGGTGGACTGGTGGTTGTGATCTCTGTGCTGACACTGGATAAGCTGAAACTGGATGACCCGGTGGGAGCCATCTCAGTGCATGGTGCTGCCGGTATCTGGGGTATTTTTGCCGTACTGATCAGCAACCCGGATGCCACCTTTATGGCCCAGTTGATCGGTACGTCGGTAACCTTTGCCTGGATGTTTATTGCCTCTTTCATTGTCCTGCTGATCATCAAAGCAGTGATGGGGCTGCGCGTCAGCGAAGAGGAGGAGATGGAAGGAATGGATGTTCACGAATGTGGTATGGAAGCCTATCCGGAATTTACTTCGGGTAAATAACCTTCACAGAACCCTGTATTGATCTTGAAAAGCCATCCGCTGTTCAGCCGGTGGCTTTTTCATTTATTTGTGCGTTGATTTACGGTGGTTATACCTGAGACTATAGAGTGGATAGGGAGTACGCCTTTTTCTCACATCGCAAATAAATAATAGGTATGCGTTGTAAAACTCATATAATGAGCAGCGTTGAAGCCTGAGTACTGCCGTCAGGAATAATTCAACGGTGATAAAATGTCAGCCGCCTATAATCAGGGTATTTAGGAGAGAACCGTGACCTACTGTGTGGGTATCAGAACCAATGAAGCAACTATAATGATTTCCGACTCCCGCACCAGCGCCGGGGTGGATAACATTAGCAGCTATAGCAAAATGTGGCGGTATGGTATTCCCGGTGAACGTCAGTTTGTCATCTGTAGTGCGGGCAATCTGGCGACCACTCAGGCGGTCATCGCGGCGATCGAACGGGATATTAAGAACACTGCCGAGACCAGCTTGCTGACGGTTGCGGATATGCATCAGGCTGCCGAGTATATCGGTAAGGTGAGTGTTGCGGTTCAGGAAAAGGCCGGTGGGGGAGCGGTATTTGAAGCCACGTTTCTGCTGGCTGGCGAGATTCTCGGCTCGCTCAGTGGACTCTACATGATCTATGCACAGGGAAACTATATCGCCAGTTCGCGTCAGGTACCCTATCTGCAGATCGGTGAAATAAAATATGGTAAACCGATATTAGACCGGGTCATTCAGGAAAGCACCACCATTGACAGAGCGATCGTCTGCGGTCTGATTTCGATGGATGCGACGCTGAAAAGTAACCTGACCGTTGGCCCTCCGATTGAACTCTACATTCTTCAACATGGTAGCCTTACTTTAGGCCGTTACCGTTCATTCGGCGAAGACGATGAGTATATGAGGGATCTGCGCAAACTCTGGAACAAAGCGATGGAAAGTGCGGTAGATGCGATGCCGCGATTAACCCTGAGTTGAGCACGAACTGTATGGGGCACAGCATTGTGCCTGCACCACCTTAGAATGAAAATGCAGCCACACAGGCTGCATTTTTTTTGGTTGGCGTAGCCAAACACTGCTTCAGGTCAGGGTTTGATCGCTGAACTTAAGTAAACTGGAGCCGTGATTTGCAATGGCAGATTGAAGTTTAATGATGAATTCAACGTGCTGATTGAGGTATTCAGATGAAAATAGCAGTTGCCAGCAGAGATGGTATTTCGGTCGCCGGACATATCGGTAAATGCAAAAGCTGGATTATTTTTCAGTCGGACGCAATACATCAGATAAAACTGGTCGAGATGATCACTCTGCCCAGAGAGCTGGTGTTTCACTATTATAAGGATGATATGCCCCACCCGTTAGCCGATTGTGATGTGGTGATCGGTGCCAGCGCCGGAGATAATTTCGTGAATAAAATGGCTCTGCGGGGTATCAATGCCGTACTGACGGCTGAAGCAGACCCCGAAAAAGCAGTGGCTGATTATCTGAACAAGCAGGTTACTCCCCCGAAACCCCGCCCCATAGGCGGACTGGTGTGCAAAGTAAGGGATACTTTCTCATCACATAACTGATAGCTATCTGCAACGGGCAGTACTGAGCTTTCTATCCGGGCCTCTGTTTTCGGGGCTATCTTTCTGGTCGTGCTCTGGCTGCCTTCTGCCTTTTCTCAGACTCGCTACACTTAATGGCTCTTTTGCCACCACCCTTTTTCAAACTTCTTTTTAATCCTGTTGTTTTTATTTCAGCTATTGTTACCCGGTCGTTATGCGGCAGATATCGGTCGTAAAGACAGGAAACTCTCCGTGCGGATGCGCTAGAATGGTGGTTATATTTTGTGGCTGTATCAGCCTCGTTGTGTGAATTTATGGAGCCTGTGTCGACATGATCTCAGAACGTTGTATCGGTATTATTGGCGGCACTGGCCAGCTTGGTGCGGCCATCGCTCATGGGTTACTTCGCAGCGGGCTTGTTGCACCTGAGAAACTGTGGATCTCCAGCCGTTCAAATAATCGTGCCGGCTTTGAATCAGTGGAATCAAAAGCAGCGATACAGTTTACCACCTGTAATCAGGATCTGATCGACCACTGTGACATCGTGATTATCGCGGTACCACCTGCACTGTCAGCGACACTGGATATCCGGGTAGAGTCTCGCCACGGATTGCTAATCTCCGTGGCCGCGGGGGTTACCATTGAGCAGCTTCAGCATCGTACCGGCGCTGAGCGGGTGATCCGGGCGATGTCCAATCCTGCGGCGGAAAAAGGGCTGGCTTACTCCCCCTGGTGTGCCAGTAGTGAAGTGACGGCGGAGGATCGTGAAGCGACGCAGGCGCTGTTTAACGCGATTGGTCAGACAGATGAGGTTGCCAGTGAGGATCAGATCGATCAGTTCACTGCGCTGATCGGCCCGGTACCGGGGTTTGTCGCCTATTATGCGGATTGCATGGTGAATTATGCCGTTAAAACCGGTATCGATCCGGCCATAGCCGAACGGGCGGTACGGCAGCTTTTTCATGCCAGTGGGGTTGTCATGGCCACGGCAGAGGCTTCGCCAGCAGAGCAGGTTAAGGCTATGATTGACTATGCGGGCACCACCGCGGCGGGGTTAAATGCGATGCAGGCCTCACCGCTGGCCGATGCTATCGCAGAGGGGCTGGATGCTGCTTACAAGAAGTCACAGATTATATCGTCTGTTGATTGATGATCAGATCAGTTTATTTCTAAAAGGGTTGAGGATAGAGTATGGCCGGTGGCTGGGCGCGTGATGGCGCCGTTCAGGATCAGATTGATGCCAGTGTTGAAGATGCTGTTGCGCTGGCGCGCAGCCGTTTAAATGCGGGTTCCAGTGCGGCGGAAAGCTTAACCCACTGTGAAGAGTGTGATCAGCCTATTCCTGAGAAACGGCGGCAGGCGATTCCCGGCATCCGTCTCTGTATTAAGTGTCAGTCGGAGTTGGAAAAACAGCAGGTCAGCTCGGCTGGTATTAATCGCCGCGGTAGTAAAGACAGCCAGCTCAGATAGCCAGTCTGAGACTCAGAAAATAAGCTTCTGAAAATGAGCTCCTGAAAAAAAGGCCCTGAAAATGAGCCCCCTCAACAGTCGTTCAGGGCGGTTTTACATCTCACTGTAAAACCTGCCCAGCCTTTAATCTTTTCGAATCGTTTCAGAGATCTTTTACCAGTCGTAAGGCATCATAGATCGCCGCATGGGTATTACGTGCCGATACCGCATCACCGATACGGAATAAGCGGAATTTACCCGCGCTATTTTTTTCCAGGGTCTGAGGGGTGCCCGCAATCAGTTGATCGTAGTTCACTTCACCCAGGTTAACGGAATGGGGCTTGAGGTCGAAGTACAGATCATCCAGCGGCAGGGTGCCGTGGTTGACGACTACCTGATCGATGCGGCGGCTCTGAGTAAAATCGCGGCTACCGTCATCGTAGTCACTGCCGACTGTCGCCACCAGTTCATTGCCGTCACGGGCCACCGAGTGCAGACGGTAGGTGACGGTGAAGGTAACCTCCTTTTGCTGCAGGGTACGCATATAGGGTACCAGGTTCATCGCCATCACCTCGGGAGCAAAGCTGCGATCCGGTGTCATAATCTCGACTCTGGCACCGCTATTGGCGATGACCTCGGCGGCCTGCAGCGCTGCGTGGTCACCGGCATCATCGTACAGCAGCACATTGGTACCGGGTTTGACACTGCGGGAGATTATATCCCAGGCTGAAACCACCAGTTCATTACCGCTTTGCAGCACCTCGGTATCCGGCAGACCACCGGTGGCGATAATCACTTCATCGGGATCTTCCGCTAATACCGTGTCGGCTTCGGCATAGGTATTGAAGTGGAATCTCACCCCCATCGACTCACACTGCTGCATACGCCAGTCGATGATGCTGATCATCTCATGGCGACGTGGGCTTTGAGAGGTTAACAGGATCTGCCCGCCGGCATCATTGGCAGCTTCAAACACGACTACCTCATGGCCCCGTTCTGCGGCAACCCGGGCGGCTTCCAGCCCCCCGGGGCCGGCACCAACAATAACAACTTTTTTCTGCTGTGGTGCTTTTGCAATCTCGTGGGGCATGGTCAGTTCACGACCGGTTGCCGGATTGTGTATACAGTAGGCGGCTCCACCCTGATAGATGCGGTCAAGGCAGTAGTTGGCACCGACACAGGGGCGAATACTATCCTCTTTGCCTGCGATGATCTTACGCACAATATGGGGGTCGGTCATATGTGCCCGGGTCATACCCACCATATCGACCTTGCCGCTGGCGATAGCATAACGGGCGGTGGCAACATCCGGAATTTTTGCGGCGTGGAAGACCGGGAAGTCGGTTGCTGAGCGGATCTCGCCGGCGAAATCCAGATGGGGAGAGTTACGCATCCCCTGAATCGGGATCACATCGGTTAGCCCAGCATCGGTGTCGATGTGACCACGCACGACGTTGAGAAAGTCGACCATGCCACAGTCTTTCAGGCGTTGCGAGATGGACAGGCCATCCGCAGCGTTCAGACCGCCCGGCAGCATCTCATCGCCGGTATAGCGCAAGCCGACAATAAATTCATTGCCTACCCGTTGGCGGATCGATTTCAGCAGATCAAAGGTAAATCTGAGACGGTTATCCAGATCGCCACCGTAAGGTCCATCCAGCGTATTGGTCAGGGGAGACCAGAACTGATCCATCAGATGGCCATACGCCTGCAGTTCGATACCATCGAGGCCTGCCGCATACATCCGTTCAGCCGCGTCGGTGTAGTCTTTGATGATGCGATCGATATCCCAGTCTTCGATCTTTTTCGGGAACGCTTTATGAGAGGGTTCACGGTGATGGGACGGGGAGACTGCCGGCAACCACTCGCCTTTATCCCAGCGGGTACGGCGCCCCAGATGGGTCAGTTGAATCATCACTGCGGTGCCATGTTCATGACACTCGTCGGTCAGATCTTTCATCCAGGGCACAATCTCATCTTTATACACCAGCAGGTTATCGAAGACCGGTGGACTATCCAGCGATACCGCTGCAGAGCCGGCCGTCATTGTCAGCGCGACCCCCGCTTTGGCCCGTTCCACGTGATAGGCTCGATAGCGTTCAGTGGGCATCCCGTTTTCTGAGTAGGCCGGCTCGTGAGAGGTGATCATTATGCGGTTACGCAGCTGCAGATGTTTGAGTTGATAGGGTTGCAGTAGTGGATCGTTAGACATTTCAGCCTCTCCGGATAAGTTTTTTGTAGATAAACTCTCTACACATAAGTCTCTACAGATAAGTTCTCTACACTCTGTTTTGCTAAAAAATAGACATAATGTACATATATGTCAATAAATTGTTCATTGATGTTTTTCTCTCTGTATCAGGTAAACTGCTAAAGTCCTGTTCCCTAAACCCGGCAACACCGCCGGTAGGTTTACTTAGCTTCGACACTTATGTACATTTTGACTGTCCGGCCAATCTATCCGATTCCGCAGAGCAGAAGGAACAACCCTAACCTATGAGCAGTGCACTTGATAAAACGAATGCCGAAACATCCGCAGGCAGTGGCTGGCGCGGTTCGGCAGACCTCTGGTTGCAGGCCGCCTACGATACTGTGGTTGAGACCGGGGTTGATGCGGTACGTATTCAACCACTGGCTAAAAAGCTGAAGCTATCCCGCACCAGCTTTTACTGGTTTTTTAAAGATCGGGACGAACTGTTGAATGCCCTGTTGCAGAAGTGGCGGGATAAGAACAGTGGTAATCTGGTGGCGCAGTCACAGGCCTATGCCGAGACCATTGCGGAAGCGATCCTGAATGTATTTGATTGCTGGCTGAATCAGGATCTGTTTGATTCTCAGTTTGAGTTCGCTGTTCGCAGCTGGGCATTGCAGTCGGCAGAGGTTGCCGAGCAGATAGGTCTGGCGGATGAAGCGCGCCTGGAAGCGTTACGGCAGATGTTTATCCGTTTTGGCTATGAACCGCTGAAAGCCGATGTTCGCGCACGTACTATCTATCTGACACAGATCGGTTATATTTCGATGAAATCCGACGAAGATATCTCCACCCGATTGCAGCGGATCTCAGACTATGTCGAGATCTTTACCGGGCAGACACCGGAACCGCGGGAGCTGGAACGTTTCTATGCGCGACATAAACAGGCAGGGGATGACTGAGTATTGGGGGGAATGGGCTTTTTTATATCCCCCCTAACATCAACCGCGCTTGCTGACGGCAGGATGATAAAATCTGCTGTACCTGTTGTTGATCCTCCAGAGTTCTCGAAACCGCTACAGCCCCAATGATCATTGATGTGAGTGAGAAAACATCCTGGCTATTTTTCACCGTATCTCTGCCGGCATAGTCCAGAATCAGCTGATTCATTCTGGTATATACCTGGGCATAGGTTTTATGGGTCTCTTTATCCCGGGAGACGATATCGGTCGCCAGAAAAGCCAAAGGGCAGGGCCTTTCCCCATATACATGTTCAAGACTCAGATAGCCATCCAGCAGCACGCTCAGCCATTCCCGGGATGAGAGTCCTTCAGGTTTTATATCGGCCAGTTTGCTGTTTGACGCGGCAAACTTCAGCGCTTCTTTGTACAGTTCTGATTTACTTCTGAAATGTCCGTAAAAGGCTCCCCGGGTCAATGAGCAGTCCTGCATCACCCTGTCCACCGTCACGTTGTCAAAGCCTTTGGTTGAAAATAACCGGTAAGCGCTTTGCAGGATTTTCTCTCTGCTGTTTTGTTTATGTTCCCTTGAATAGGGCATAACGATTACTCATAAATATCTAAATATGATCTTTATCATATATAGATTCTTGTTAGCATCAAGAGTTATTAAATTGGGAGGATTAGAAATCATGATCTATGCAATCGCGGCAGTAACCTTGTTAACAATCTTAATCGGAGTTCTGCTGGTCAGAGAGAGATTATCCAGCGTCCGCAACGGTGAGGTTCCTGCAGGCTATTTTAAACTGATGCAGGGTGAAGCCCTGCCTGAGCAGATGATTAAAACCGGCCGATGTTACAACAACATGTTTGAGGTACCCTGCCTTTTTTACGTGGTTGGCACGCTGTATATCGTATCGGGGGTGGAGAACACGGCGGGGCTTCTACTTGCCTGGGCGTTTGTTCTTTTCAGGTCTGCACAGGCCTGGGTTCATCTGACCAGTAATAAAGTCCTCTATCGTATGTACCTGTATGGTGGTGGGATTCTATGTGTATTACTGCTATGGATTAATCTGCTTATCGAGCAGATCTAGCTACCAGGACCGTGTGAATCCGCTAGCGTCAGGCTTACGGCTTCAGGTTCTCATCGGCGGGATGAGTTTGTTTCCATAGTGGCTGTCCCAGCAAGATCATTGTTATCAGTAAGCCTAGCAAGAGTGCGTAAAGCATTGCACTGCCCAGGCAGTAGATAAACACCCCGCAGGCTATCAGGCTGATCGCTATTGCTGGCCTGCAACGTTTATCCAGTAACTTCCACGCGGCCAGCATTGAAGCGGAATACACCACCACAAAGGAACCGTTTACCCAATGGGCCATCAAGGTGAAGTTCATTCTGGCCAGATAGCTGAGCAACAGCATCAGTGCAGAGATCAGTATAAAGGTGATCAGTGCTGTCGTGGGGACCCTGTATTGGTTAAGTGAGCGTAACTGATGGGGCAGGATGCCATCGTGACTGAAACTCCAGGCCAGACGGGAGAGACTGGCAAAATAGATATTGATCATCGCGATGCCGCTGATAAAGCCTAAGCCTCCGATAATCCAGCGACCACTGTTGCCAAACTGCATCTCAAACAGGCCGACCATTGCCAGCGGGTGATCGGGGGCCTGCATCGATAGCCAGGTGCAACCGATATAGATCAGACCTACCAGCAAAACGCCGGTCAGGGTTGCCGGGATATAATCTTTTTGCACATCTTTGAATTCACTCGCCAGATGGGTGACGGCTTCTATACCCAGAAAGCTCCAGATACCCAGCCCTATCGCCTGCATCAGGCCGCTGTAATCGCCCATAATAACAGACTGAGACCTGATGGACGTGGCATCGGTGATGGGTGTCTGAATCAGTGTCGTCGCCAGCATCAGGGCAACCACCAACAGAATGGTCAGGGTCAGTCCCATCTGAATACGGCCCGAGAGCTGTAGTCCCCGACGGTTAATATAAAACAGCAGTAAAAAAACCAGCAGCTCGCCACAGAGTTGTTGTTCTGGTGAAAGCGTAATGATGGGTTCCAGAAACTTGAATGTCATCACCAGGGCTGCTGCAGCGCCGGGAGGCACAGAGAACAGAAACAGCAACCCGATAACCCTGCTGGCTAGGGGGCCGAACGCCCGCTCAACAAAATAAGCGGGGCCAGCGGCGTGGGTGAAGCGTCGTCCCAGTTGGGCAAATACCCAGGTGAGTGGCAGAATACCCAGCAACAGAATAACCCAGGCCCAGATCGCTTTATCGCCGGCTGCAACGATGGTCAGTTGTGGCAGAATAAAGACCCCGGTTCCCAGCAGAGTGGTGGCAATCAGTCCCATCCCTTGCCAGCGGGTTATTGTTTGATTTAGCCTAGGCATCCTTTAGTCCAGATAACGTATAGTGTGTCAGTAGAGTGTACGACCGATGTTAAAATCGTTACGTCGTGGTTTACTGTCAATCTGTAGGTTTTTCACTATATTGCCGACGTTTTGCATACTCAGGTTAACCCATGGATAGTTTTGATCAGAAAATAATCGCCGCACTTCGGCAAAATGCCCGGCAGAGCGTTTCCGCTATTGCTGAACAGGTAAATCTGTCCCGCCCAGCCGTCTCTGAACGGATAAAACGAATGGAGGAGCAGGGCGAGATTCTGGGCTATCAGGTGCTGACCTCGACTAAGGCCGACGAAAGTGGGCCTCTGAGAGCCTATTTTGAAATTAAGCACGGTGGTTATAAATGCCGTCCGCTGGTTCAGTTGGTGATGCAGTACCCTGAAGTAAAGTACTGTCATGGTATTAGCGGCGAAGTGGATCTTCTGGTGTATATCGAATTTTCAGAGATGCAGCGTCTGCACGATATTCTTGCTGAAATTGATAATAAATTACCCCAGGGCGCTAAGATTGTCACCCATATGGTACTGCAAACCTGGGAGCAATCACCCGGTTGATGCTCATCAGCGATCCCCAGGTGTTTTCACTTATTACCCGTTCTTGCTTCTGAGCTCGACGGTATTGCCTTCAGGGTCCTGAATATAAGTGGATAGTCCGAAGCCTTCACTGCCATAGCGTTCTGTGAAATCCCCGAAGGCTATTTTATGCTTTTTGAGGTGCTCGCGGATCTCATCTTCAGTGATCGGCTCAAGCAGCAGGCAGAAATGGTCCATATTATTCTCTGTTGCTGTCGGAGGGCCGCCACCTTCGCGTCCTAACTCACTGTCGACCATCACCAGATCGATCAGCGCATCCCCTGCGCGTAGTTGCACCAATCCTGTTTCCGGCGGTAGGGCCCGTTCAACGATACAGCCCAGGACTCCGCAATAAAACGCCAGCATCTCCCCCAGCCGGGTAGTGCGTAATACGATATGATCAATTCCGGCAATGTTAAGTGCCATATTCACCTCTGCTAAAACTGTGTCAGGTAATCGTTTAGTCACTATAAACTAAATTAAACGGTTGCGGTTTTAAAGCTCTTATACGACCAGGCGCCGACCTGCAGTTTGCGATATTGGGTGGGTGATATACCCATCACCTTCTTGAAAACGCGGGAGAAGTAATAAGCGTCTTCATAGCCCACCATAAAGGCCACCTCTGCAATGGTTCTGCTACTGATATCCAGCAGGTGACAGGCGCGTTCAATTTTCAGATGGATAAAGTGGTTGATCGGTGTGGTGCCGGTGATATCTCTATACTTCTTAATAAAGTGATATTTTGACAGGTTAACGCTGGCCGCCAGGGTATCGATATCCAGCTGTTCATGAATACGAGCCTGCATCAGGCTGTGAATTTTTTCCAGATCAAAACTGTCGGCATCCTGGCTGCGTACCAGCGGCTGTAGCAGCGCAATATGGGTGAGTATCTGCCGCAACTGGTTTGCCGCATTGATAAAGGCGTTCAGATGGTAGCTGCTATGTCGTGCTTCCAGCAGGGCATCGAACTCACTCACCAGACTACTGTGCAGCCCTAAGTGAACCACCGGTTTCTGTTCTGAGATTTGCAGATGAGTAATAAAGTCATCTGCCAGCGCCCCTTCAAAATGACACCAGTAGATGGTCCAGGGGATATTCAGACTGGATGCATATTGATGAGCTGTGCCCCGGGGTAACACAATCAGATCACCGCTATTTACCGCAATATTCTTCTGGTTAACGCGAATTTTACCTTTGCCATCGAGGCAATATATCAGTAGATGATCATCATGTTCCAGGCGCTCCATACGGTGGCCTTCTGCCTCTTTATAATAGCCGGCGCCGAGTGGGTAAAGATCCTTTGAAAGCTTGTTATTACTGAGTTTTTCGATGATTTTGTGGGGTATGATAAAGCGGATGCTCTGGGGCGGAAGAGGCCAGTTTGACGGTGTGCTCATCGGGTCTGCTCGACTAAGGTAGTATAGGGTATAAAGGGTTTGTAAGGGTATTCATGTATTAAATAGCAATATAGTCCATTAATATAGCAACATTATGAATCATCTGCAGTCAGAAGCTGTGCTTTAATTGAATCCATGGTGCCCCCTCTGTATTCGGGAAAACGGTCCTGTTCTAACCGTGACAAAAACAAGCAAGAACTGAATTATAAAAACTGAACTATAAAAAAGGTGCAAAACATGTCTCAGCAAGTCCCTCTACTGATCAATGGTGAACTGGTTCAGAGCCGCAGTGAAAACTGGATTCCGGTAACCAACCCTGCCACCCAGGAAGTCATTGCTCAGGTACCTTGTGCGACGCCTGCCGAAGTAGATCAGGCGGTCGAAGCCGCAAAAGCCGCGTTTGAATCCTGGAAAGAGACCCCTGTCGGTGAGCGTGCCCGTCTGATGCTGCGTTATCAGGCGTTGCTGAAAGAGAATCATGATCAGATTGCTGAGCTGCTGTCACAGGAAACCGGTAAAACCTTTGAAGACGCTAAGGGGGATGTGTGGCGCGGTATCGAAGTGGTCGAGCACGCCTGCAATATTGCTTCACTGAGCATGGGGGAGACGGTTGAAAACGTGGCCCGCAAGATCGACTGCTACAGCATCACTCAACCACTGGGTGTCTGTGTGGGTATTACCCCGTTTAACTTCCCGGCGATGATTCCTCTGTGGATGTTCCCCATGGCAATTGCCTGTGGTAACACCTTTGTCCTGAAACCATCCGAACAAGACCCGCTGACGCCGATGCGTCTGGCAGAGCTGTTTAAAGAAGCCGGTGCCCCGGATGGTCTGCTGCAGGTAGTTCACGGCACCAAAGATGTTGTTGATCAGTTGCTGACGCACAAAGATACGCCAGCGATCTCTTTCGTTGGTTCTGTCGCGGTCGGTGAGCATATCTACCGTACCGGTACTGATAAGATGAAGCGGGTACAGGCGTTTGCCGGGGCTAAGAACCATATGGTGATTATGCCGGATGCCGCTAAGAATCAGGTGGTCAACAGCATTGCCGGAGCCTCTGTCGGTGCCGCAGGTCAGCGCTGTATGGCAATTTCGGTCGCCGTATTTGTCGGTAATTCACGGGAGTGGATTCCAGAGGTTCGTGATGCCCTGGCTAAAGTGCGCCCCGGTGCCTGGAATGACCCTGAAGCGGGTTATGGCCCACAGATTAACCCACAGGCCAAACAACGAATCCTGAACTTTATTCAGGAAGGTAAAGATGCTGGTGCCGAGTGTATTCTGGATGGTTCTGAGTGTGTCGTTGAAGGATTTCCCGACGGGAACTGGGTTGGCCCAACCATGTTCAGAGGCGTCACCCGGGATATGTCCATCTATCAGGAAGAGATCTTTGGGCCGGTACTGATTACACTGGAAGTGGATACCATTGAAGAAGCGATCGCACTGATCAACGAAAACCCTTACGGTAATGGTACTTCCATCTTTACCTCATCCGGTGCAGCTGCGCGTAAGTATCAGCACGAGATTAAAGTGGGTCAGGTTGGTATCAACGTACCGGTACCCGTGCCACTGCCTATGTTCTCGTTCACTGGTTGGAGAAAATCGTTCTACGGTGATCAGCATGCCTATGGGAAGCAAGCAGTTAAGTTCTACACCGAGACTAAAACCGTCACTGCACGCTGGTTTGAGGATGATATTGATACCGGGGTTAACACCACGATACATCTGAAATAATTTTTGTCGCCTGAGCTATTGCGCTTGGTGACTCTGCGTTAAAAGCTGGCTTAAAGTGCTCAGCGGCAGTTAACTGCCACAACGTCCGAAGGACGGCCCGTAAGGGTGAGCTTTGCGAATATTGACAACAGTCAACTCCGCCTTTGCGCCAGCTTTTGCCTTGATTCACCGGCGCTCATTACGCTCAGCCAACAAAAATGGGATTAGTCGTTAAATACACTCTGACTCTTCAGAGTAATAATAAGAATCTACCTGTGTTAAGTACGGAGCATCTATGGATTTTGAACTGAATGAGGAACAGGTGGCGTTTGCCGATATGGCGCGCGCGTTTGCTCAGAATGAACTGGAACCCAATGCCGGGGAGTGGGATCTGCAGCAGACCTTTCCCGTTGATGTGCTGAAAGCCGCGGGAGAGCTCGGTTTCTGCGGCCTCTATTCCCATGAGGATGTTGGCGGTCTGGGCCTGAGCCGGTTAGATTCCAGCATTATCTTTGAACAGCTGGCGATGGGATGTACCTCGACCACCGCCTTTATCACGATTCATAATATGGCCACCTGGATGATCTCCGAGTTTGGCGCAGAGGATGTGCGTCAGCAGTGGTGTCCGCAACTGACCGCCGGTGAGAAGCTGGCCTCCTACTGCCTGACGGAACCCAATGCCGGTTCCGATGCCGGATCATTGAAAACCTCTGCCCGCCGTGATGGCGATGACTATCTGTTGAACGGCAGCAAAATCTTCATCTCTGGTGCCGGTGCAACCGACTGCCTGGTGGTGATGGCGCGTACGGGAGAGGAAGGGCCGAAAGGGATCTCCGCGTTTGCCGTTGATGCCACACTGCCCGGCATCACCTATGGCCGTAAAGAGGAGAAGATGGGCTGGAATAGTCAGCCAACCCGGATGATTACCTTTGAGGATGTGCGTATTCCAGCTTCGGCGCTTCTTGGTCAGGAAGGCGATGGTTTCAGGATCGCGATGCGGGGCCTGGATGGTGGGCGCATCAATATCGCCACCTGCTCTGTGGGTACCGCTCAGCAGGCGTTGAATAAAGCCACCGAATATATGCATGAACGAAAGCAGTTTGGTCAGTCGTTGGCGAACTTCCAGGCGTTGCAGTTTAAACTGGCTAACGCTGCCACCGAGTTGGTGGCTGCCAGGCAGATGGTGCGTATGGCGGCAGCCCGTCTGGATAATAACCATCCGGATAAAACCACCTACTGTGCGATGGCGAAGCGTTTTGCCACTGATGTTGGTTATAACGTTGCCGATGAAGCGCTGCAGATTTTTGGGGGGAACGGTTATATCAAAGAGTATCCGATGGAACGCTTCCTGCGGGATAACCGGGTGCACCGGATTCTTGAAGGCACTAACGAGATTATGAATGTGATTATCGCCCGTCGTTTGCTAATGCAAAATGCCGCAGAGCTGCTGTAAATCGCGGGTTAGATTAACCAGAACCGGGGTTGTTAGCTTCCCGGATAAAGAACAGAGTTGAACAGAAAGGAAGATCACCATGACCGACAAGCTGATAGTTGAGAAGCGGGGCAGTATTGCCTTGCTGACAATGAATAATCCGCCAGCTAATACCTGGACAGAAGAGAGTCTTAAAGGGCTTAAAACGCTGGTGGAAGAGCTGAACGCTGATCGTGATATCTATAGTCTGGTGATTACCGGACAGGGCAAAAAATTCTTCTCAGCCGGAGCGGATCTGAACCTGTTTGCCGAGGGCGATCGCAGTGTAGCCCGGGATATAGCGCGTTATTTTGGTGAAGCGTTTGAAACCCTGAGCCAGTTCCGCGGGGTCTCTATCGCAGCCATCAATGGTTTTGCCATGGGCGGTGGTCTGGAGGTCGCACTGGCCTGTGATATCCGTATCGCCGAAGAGCAGTCACAGATGGCGCTGCCGGAAGCCAAAGTAGGCTTGCTGCCCTGTGCTGGTGGCACCCAGAACCTCACTATGCTGGTGGGTGAGGGCTGGACCAAACGGATGATCCTCTGCGGTGAGCGCATTAAAGCCGCGAAAGCTCAGGAGATAGGCCTGGTGGAAGAGGTTGTGCCGCAGGGGCAGGCGTTGGAAAAAGCGTTGGAGCTGGCGGCAAACGTGGCTCAGCAGAGCCCAACCGCAGTAGCGTCCTGCAAGCAGCTGATCCAGAACAACCGCACCCAGCACTGGAGTGCCGGTTATATTCTCGAGCGGGAACTGTTTGTCGATCTGTTCTTTACCGAAGATCAGAAAGAGGGGGTGAATGCCTTCCTGGGTAAACGTGCCCCACAGTGGAAAAACCGCTAAGCGGCATACAGGAGAGAATTGATGAGCTGTGTACTGTTTAATGAATACCCGACCCGCGACGGCAAAAAAATTGTTGAGATCCAGCTGAACGCAGAACGGAGTCTGAATGCGCTGACGCTGGAGATGATCGATCTGATTCAGCCAAAACTGGATCAATGGAAAACCGATGATGCCGTGGTTGCTGTGCTCCTCGATAGCGCCGGAGAGAAAGCCTTCTGCGCCGGAGGTGATGTGGTCAACCTGTACAAGTCGATGACCGGTGATGGTGATCCGCAGTTTCCAACCGATTTTTTTACCCGGGAATATATTCTCGATTACACCATTCACACCTATCCCAAGCCGATTATCTGTTGGGGTCATGGCATTGTGATGGGCGGTGGTATGGGGCTGATGAACGGCTGTAGCCACCGTATCGTCACCGAGAAAACTCATATGGCGATGCCTGAAGTGACTATCGGCCTTTATCCTGATGTTGGTGGTAGTTGGTTTTTGAACCATATGCCGGGTCGTACCGGTCTGTTTCTGGGCCTCACCGGCAACCCGATGAATGCCGCAGATGCCTTGTTCCTGGGGCTGGCGGATCGGTTTATCGCCGCAGAGCTGCGTAGCCAGATGCTGGATGGACTACAGGCTGAAAGCTGGGAGGGTTGTGCCCATGCTGCCACCAATCGGGTGCTGCGCGACCTGGAGCAGCAGTCTCAGGCGGCGTTTAATGCGGACTCACCGGTGCAGAATCACTACTCGTTTATTCAGCAGATTACCGACAAAGACTCTCTGCCGGAGCTGGTTGAAGGTTTATTGGCCGTCGACAGCGATGACAAGTGGATCAATCGGGCACAGAAAGCGATCAGTCATGGTAGTCCACTGGCGATTCATATCATCAGGCAGCAGATGGAAGTGACTAAGCATATGTCACTGAAACAGGTGTTTGAAAGTGAAATGATTCTGTCGGTACAGTGCTGTAAGCAGCGGGAGTTTCCCGAAGGTGTACGGGCACTATTAGTGGATAAAGATGGTGCTCCGCAATGGATTTATAAGACAGTCGGGGAAGTTGATCCGGCATTTGTCGATCAGTTCTTCGAATCCCCGTGGGAGGTTAACCCACTGGCGTCACTCTAATTTAGCCGTTTAACAAGAACGTTAATAAGAATTAAAAGAGGCAAAGTGTTATGGCAACTATCGGATTTATCGGTCTGGGCAACATGGGCGGACCCATGGCGATCAACCTGCTGAAAGCAGGTCATGAAGTAAAGGCGTTTGACCTGTCTCAGACAGCAGTAGAGCATGTCGTATCAGAGGGCGGCACCGCTGTGGTTTCTGCGGTTGAGGCGGCTACCGGTGCTGATTTTGTGATCTCCATGCTGCCTGCCGGAGTGCATGTGCAGGGGTTATATCTGACAGGGGAGGCTCCGCTGCTGGATGTGGTCTCTGACAATGCGTTGATTATTGATTCCTCTACCATTGATGCCGCCACGGCTCAACGGGTTTCGGCGGCGGCCGCCGAACGGGGACTGAGCTTTATCGATGCACCGGTATCCGGTGGTGTCGGTGGCGCTATCGCCGGAACCCTGGCGTTTATGGTCGGTGCCACCGATGAGCAGTTTGCTAAAGCAAAACCGGTTCTGGAGTGTATGGGTAAGAATATTTTCCATGCCGGTCAGAGCGGTGCAGGCCAGATCGCCAAAGCGTGCAACAATATGATGCTGTCGATTTTGATGGCGGGTACCAGTGAAGCGCTGAACATGGGGATGAAAAATGGCCTCGATCCGGCGGTGCTCTCTGAAATTATGAAGCAGAGTTCCGGCAATAACTGGGCGCTGCAGGTGTATAACCCGGTACCGGGGGTGATGGAAGGGGTGCCTTCTTCAAACAATTATCAGGGCGGTTTTCAGGTCGATCTGATGTTTAAGGATCTGGGGCTGGCGATGGAGCTGAGTCAGCAGAGTAATTCGCCGGTGCCGATGGGATCAGCGGCGCGCTCACTGTTCTCGCTGCATAAGTCCAAAGGCAACGGCGGTCTGGATTTCTCCAGCATCCTGAAGCTCTATCAGGACAGCTGATTTTCTTATGATTTGACATCAGCAACCACATACTGCCGGTAATGCCAGCCGGCAGACTCCCTCTATAAAAACAAAACCGGAGTAGGTCATGGGTTACAACGACGAATACCGGGCTGCACAGCAGAATCCCGAAGCATACTGGGCTGAGCAGGCTAAACGGATCAACTGGTTTAAACAACCTGAAACGATCCTCCAAAAAACCGCCAACGGCACTTTCTGCTGGTATCCCGATGGTGAGCTCAACAGCTGCTATCTGGCACTGGATCAGCATCTGCAAACCCGCGGCGATCAGGTTGCCCTCTATTACGATTCCCCTGCGACCAGCAGTAAACAACAGATCACCTACCGCGAACTGCATCAGAAAGTGGCGCTGTTTGCCGGAACCCTGAAAAAGCTGGGTGTGGAGAAAGGCGATACCGTGGTGATCTATATGCCGATGATCCCCGAGGCGGCTGTGGCGATGCTTGCCTGTGCCCGTTTAGGCGCGGTGCATTCGGTGGTGTTTGGTGGTTTTGCCGCCAATGAGATGGCGATCCGCATCGATGATGCGAAACCCAAACTGATTCTGACTGCATCCTGCGGTATCGAGTTTGATAAGAAAATTGCCTATAAACCCCTGGTCGATAAAGCGATTGATCTGGCAACTCATCAGCCCGCCTATACGATTGTCTGTCAGCGGCCGATGTTGCCGGCAGAGATGAATCCGGAACGTGACCTGGACTGGTATGGGTGTCAGGAAGGCGTTGAGCCTGCCGATTGTGTGCCCGTGAAAGGCAGCGACCCGCTCTATATTCTCTATACCTCAGGCACCACTGGGGCGCCGAAAGGGATCGTGCGGGATAACGGAGGCCACGCCGTGGCGCTTAACTATGCGCTGCATAATGTCTATGGCATGAACCCCGGTGATGTCTGGTGGGGAGCCTCGGATATTGGCTGGGTAGTGGGACACTCCTTTATTGTTTATGGCCCGCTGATGGGCGGCTGCAGTGCGATCTTCTTTGAAGGTAAACCGATCAAAACCCCTGACGCCGGAACTTTCTGGCGGGTGATCGATGAGTATCGGGTGAATTCCATGTTCTGTGCACCGACCGCATTCCGGGCGATTCGCAAGGAAGATCCTGAAGGTGAGCTGGCGCAGAAGTATGACCTTTCCAGCCTTAACTGGGTGTTTGTTGCCGGTGAAAAGCTCGATTCCTCCACCTATCAGTGGCTTGATGGGCTGTTGCAGGTGCCGGTGATCGATCACTGGTGGCAGACCGAAACCGGCTGGCCCATGACTGCGCCAATGATGGGCTGGGATAACCCCTCAGCGGCCCGGCTGGGATCAACCAATAAACCGATTCCCGGTTATGATATTCAGGTGGTTGATGGCGAGGGACAGCTGGTTGAGCCGAATGAAACCGGTAATATTGTGGTCACCCTACCGATGCCGCCGGGGGTTGCCTGGGATATCTGGAATCAACCGCAGCGGTTTACGGATTCCTATCTCACCGCTTTTCCGGGCTATTACCACACCGGCGATGGTGGCTTCAAAGATGAAGATGGCTACGTTTACATCACCGGGCGCACCGATGATGTGATCAATGTCTCCGGTCATCGCTTGTCAACGGGTGAGATGGAAGAGGTGGTCTCGTCCCATCCTGCAGTGGCCGAGTGTGCGGTGATCGGTGTCAACGACACCCTCAAAGGCCAGGTTCCCGCCGGGCTGATTGTGCTGAAGGCGGGTGTGGAAATGGATGAGTCACAGCTGGAAACTGAACTGGTGCAGATGGTGCGTGATCAGGTGGGGGCGCTGGCCTGCTTCCGCCGGGCTGTTGTGGTACAACGTCTGCCGAAAACCCGTTCCGGCAAGATTTTGCGTGCCATTCTGCGCAAGATAGCAGCCAGTGATGAGTATAAGATGCCGTCTACCATTGATGATGAGAGTATTCTGGCAGAGATTACTGAGATGATGGATCGCGCGGGGATGAGGTAAGAGCCGTTGCTCGTAGCTCGACGTCACAAAAGGCGAGACTTGTCCGTTGCTCGATAAAAGCCTTCATTTAAGTGAAGGTCTGAATTTGAGTGATGAACTTTGTAAGAAAGTTGTTGCATAGGTTTTGTGCTGGGCAATAACGAGCAACGGGATCCTCCCCTTTTAGGGTTGTTGTGTAATAACGGTCTCGCTGTAGAATGAAAGCAAGCCCATGTTTTTTCTGGGTAGAAGAAACTTTATTGATAATAGACATGCAAAGGCGGTAGACAGATGAAAGTGCTGGTAACTGTCAAACGTGTTATCGACTACAACGTAAAAGTACGCGTTAAGTCGGATAACAGTGACGTTGATCTGAATAATGTGAAAATGGCGATGAATCCCTTTTGTGAGATCGCTGTAGAGGAAGCCGTACGTCTGAAGGAAGCGGGTGTCGCATCTGAAGTTGTAGTGGTCTCTCTGGGACCCCAGGCTGCACAGGAGCAGCTCCGTACCGCTCTGGCGCTGGGCGCTGATCGGGGGATTCTGGTGCAGTCCGATGAAAACCTGGAATCTCTGACAGTCGCCAAACTGCTGGCTAAGGTGATCGGGGAGGAGCAGCCAGGGCTGGTGATCATGGGTAAGCAGGCGATCGACACTGATAACAACCAGACCGGTCAGATGCTGGCTGCTCTGACGGGGATGCCTCAGGGTACCTTTGCATCTGAAGTTAAAGTGTCCGGTGATAAGGTTCAGGTCACCCGTGAAGTAGATGGTGGTCTGCAAACGGTTGAACTGACTATGCCGGCGATTGTTACCACCGATCTTCGTCTGAATGAGCCCCGCTATGCTTCTCTGCCCAATATCATGAAAGCCAAGCGCAAACCGTTGGAAACCAAAACCCCGGAGGATCTGGGCGTGGCGGTTAAAGCACATACTCAGCTGTTGAAAGTTGAGCCACCTGCACAGCGTCAGGCGGGTATTAAGGTTGCCTCCGTGGAGGAGCTGGTGGACAAACTGAAGAATGAAGCGAAGGTGATCTGATGGCTATTCTGATTATTGCTGAACACGATAACCAATCACTTAAAGGTGCAACCCTTAACGCGGTTACAGCCGCCACTCAGATCGGTGGGGATGTCCATATTCTGGTGGCTGGAGCCGGATGTCAGGCGGTTGCTGATGCGGCTTCAGCAGTGGCGGGTGTGAGTAAAGTACTGCTGGCTGATAATGCGGCTTATGAGCATCAACTGGCAGAAAATGTCAGCCTGCTGGTCGCTGAACTGGGAACTGATTACAGCCATGTTATCGCACCGGCGACCACGGCGGGTAAAAACCTGATGCCACGGGTGGCCGCTTTGCTGGATGTTGCTCAGCTTTCCGATGTGATCCGTGTTGATAGCGAAGATACCTTTGCCCGGCCTATCTATGCTGGCAATGCGATTGCTACCGTTAAATCCCTGGATGCAATCAAAGTGATTACTATCCGCGGCACCGGTTTTGATGCAGCTGCGGCTGAAGGTGGTTCAGCTGTTATAGAGGCGGTTACCGCGGTCCATGACGCCGGTATCTCAACCTTTATCGGCGAAGAGATGGCTAAGAGTGATCGTCCGGAGCTGACCGCAGCGAGTGTTATCGTTTCCGGTGGCCGGGGCATGGGTAATGGTGAGAACTTTGCACTGCTTGAGTCTCTGGCGGATAAACTGGGGGCGGCTGTGGGGGCTTCCCGGGCAGCGGTCGATGCCGGCTTTGTGCCGAATGATATGCAGGTGGGTCAAACCGGTAAAATTGTTGCGCCAGATCTGTATATTGCGGTTGGTATCTCCGGGGCGATTCAGCACCTGGCCGGGATGAAAGACTCCAAAGTTATTGTTGCCATTAACAAAGATGAAGAGGCTCCGATCTTCTCTGTGGCGGATTATGGTCTGGTGGCTGATCTGTTTGATGCGGTGCCTGAGCTGGATGGCAAACTGTAGGTTTTTTCCCTGGATATCTGCTTAGTTGTTGATAAGTAGTGGTTGACGCTGTTGGGTGGTAAAGCCACCTTTGACAGGATAAGAGCTCGCTTTTTTCAGTAAAAGCGGGCTTTTTTTATAGCTGTTCAGAGCGCTTTAGCTGTATTAGAAGACTAAAATCGGGTATCTTTACCGGCTGTTTCAGACATCGATTTCAAGAACGATATCAATAATCTCTGCTGGGGGCGGGTAAGCGAGCCGGACAGAGAGAATGACAAGTAAAGTGGATCCATAATGATTATCAAACCGAAGATTCGTGGCTTTATCTGTACCACAACACATCCCACAGGTTGTGAGCGCAATATTCAGGAACAGATCGATTACACCAAAGCGCAGGGACCGATCAAAAACGGACCCAAGCGGGTGCTGGTGATCGGTTCTTCCAGCGGTTACGGTATGTCGTCACGCATCTCCGCCGCATTTGGTTGTGGTGCAGCCACCATCGGTGTGTTTTTTGAAAAGCCCGCCAGCGACAGAAAGACCGGTACAGCCGGTTGGTATAATGCGGCTTTTTTCGATCAGAAAGCCCATGAAGCGGGTCTCTATGCCAAGAGCCTGAATGGTGATGCTTTCTCCAATGAAGCTAAACAGAAAACTATTGATCTGATTAAAGAGGATCTGGGACAGATCGATCTGGTGGTCTACTCGCTGGCTTCTCCTGTTCGTAAGCTGCCGGAAACCGGAGAGGTCATCCGTTCCTGCCTGAAGCCTATCGGCGAAACTTATCGTTCTACCGCCATTGATACAAACAAAGATGTGATTATCGAGGCTGAAGTTGAACCCGCCACCGAGCAGGAAGTAGCTGATACCGTCACCGTTATGGGCGGGCAGGACTGGGAGCTGTGGATCAACGCGCTGGATGATGCCGGAGTCCTTGCTGAAGGGTGTAAGACCGTCGCCTACAGCTATATCGGTACCGATATTACCTGGCCTATCTACTGGGATGGTGCTCTGGGGCAGGCGAAGAAAGATGTGGACCGCGCAGCGGCGGCGCTCAACAGTAAACTGTCAGAGAAGGGCGGTAGTGCCAACGTTGCGGTGCTAAAATCAGTTGTCACCCAGGCCAGTTCTGCGATTCCTGTGATGCCTTTGTATCTTTCTATGGTGTTTAAGATTATGCGCGCAGAGGGGGTTCATGAAGGTTGTATGGAACAGGTGTTCCGTCTGTTCAACACCGCTATTGCCGGTGATACTGGCAAAATGGACGATGAAAACCGGATGCGCATGGACGACTGGGAACTGCGGGATGATATTCAGCAGAAATGTCGCGAGCTGTGGCCGACGATTACCACAGAGAACCTGTTTGAAAAGACTGACTATCAACTGTATAAGGATGAGTTTCTGAAACTGTTTGGGTTCGGTGTCGCGGGCGTTGATTATGATGCGGATGTCAGCCCACTGGTTGAATTTGATGTCATCGATATCTGACAGGCCAGTGTTATCTGTCTGAAATGAAAAGCGGCACTGGGCCGCTTTTTTGTGTGTGTGTCTTCGACTCGCTTCTGAAAACTCTGACGTTGAGACAAATCAACGATGAACACGAAATGGTGACTCATAACTTTGATAACTGATGGGTTTGTGTGTGTAATAGAGTTATTCCATTTATAAAGTGAGTGATCCTGATGACTGTGTCGATTAGCAAGCGTCTTACGATTATGGGGACTGCCCCCGTTATCCTCTTAGCGGTTATTCTGCTGATATTGACTGTTTTTGAAAATAATGAGTTGCGCCATGAACAGCTTCAGGTCACAGAGAGCAAGCTGTTAGAGATGAAACGTGCAGAGTTGGAGTCGCTGAATAAGGTTGCACTGAACTCCATCAAGCATATCTATGATGCGGGGGGAGAGTTGAAAGATGCTCTGCCGATTCTGCGGGCACTTAAGTATGGTAAGAATGGCTACTTTTTTGGCTATACCGATAAAGGTGAGCGGGTCTTTATGGGGGAGATGGATAAGTCGATTGGTAAAAATTTCTGGGATCTGCAAGACTCCAATGGCGTATATATTATCCGAGAGTTGGTCAAAGCGGGTAAGCAGGGGGGCGGTTTTGTAACCTATTATTTCCCCAAACCGGGTCAGGATATAGCCGAAGCGAAACTCTCATATGCTCTCTATCTGGACCGCTGGAATCTGATGATAGGCGCGGGCTTTTATCTTGATGATGTCAAAGCGATCCTGGCAGACGTTGATACTGCGTCCTTAAATAGTCTTGATACGCTGTTGATCTACTTTGCTCTGGCTAGCGTCGTTCTGGTGGTGCTGGCAGTTATCTTCAGTTCAGTTGTCAAAGCGTCGATTATGCGCCCCCTGTACAGTATTAATGAATCGATGAAATCGTTGTCCACTGGAGAGGGGGATCTGACCTCCCGCCTCAAAATTGATGGGGATCATGAGCTGGGTGATCTGGCCCAGAGCTTTAACCGGTTTATTGAAACCCTGCAGAAGATGGTCGGCGAAGTAATTGCACTGTCTGCCGGAGTGACTCAGCGCTCTTCAGCGATCAGTAAACAGATGGAGCAGGTCTCCAATCTGTTGCACCAACAGCAGGTACAGATTGAACACTCCGCTTCGGCGATGTCACAGATGTCGGCCACGGCTCAGGATATCGCCCATAACACTGCGGAAACTGCAAACTCCACCAATGAGTCCCGGGATAACCTCAATCAGGCCGAAGGCAGTGTGGTTGAACTGACCGGAGCGGTGAAAACACTGGCAGATGATGTCGCGGGCTCTAACCAGGCTATTTCGACGCTGGAGAATAACGTGCAGGATATTATCTCCGTAGTTGGCGTCATCCAGGAGATAGCGGAACAAACCAACCTGTTAGCACTGAATGCGGCGATCGAAGCGGCCCGGGCGGGTGAGCAGGGTCGTGGTTTTGCGGTAGTGGCCGATGAAGTGCGTACGCTGGCAACCCGCACTCAGGCGAGCACTTTGCAGGTTCATGAGAGTATCGAAAAGCTCAAGTTGGCATCCAGTGATGCCGTCAAAACGATGCAGCACAGTTTTAAACAGTCGGATCTGGCGGTAACCCAGTCAGAGAAGGGGATGTCAGAACTGTCAAAAGTGTCCGGACATATGGACCTGATTCAGGAGATGTCTGTGGTGATCGCCACGGCCGCAGAAGAGCAGAGCCAGGTGTGTGAAAACCTGAATCAGACCGTGACCGAGATTGCTGGCCATTCGGAGATGTCTTCACAGATCGCCCGGGAGAATAATCAGGCGGTACAGGATCTGGCCCAGGAGGCAGGTAAGCTGCAGAAACTGGTGGGCCGGTTTAAAGTCGCATAAGTCGTTTTAATTCTCGCTATTTCATTCAGGGGCTTCGGCCCCTTTTTTGTGAGCTGAGTTTTGTGGGCAGAGAGTTATGTTGTCAGTGCAGATGAATAAAACGTTGTTGTCAGCAGTGTGACTGAACCTGTCTTTCAGCGGCGTAGTAAACAGAGTAAAAATACTTATATAGAGGTCAGGTTAGAATTTCTTCCTGTTTTGTCTTTCCGGGTAGAAAATCAACCAGGTTTGTACCACTTTAGGATGACAATAAGCCTAAGGGATGATGACAATTTACTGCAATGCACAAGATTTTTTCTTAGGAATGCGTATAATCAGCGACACAGTTTCTGCCTGAGATATGAGTTGTTCTGGTGTTATTGAAGCGAGCAACGTATCTATCACGGCTAGCTAAGATAGTTTCAGACTTATCAACGAGTTATATCCTTATTTTTTGTGTTGATATATAACTGTCAGGCCACAAGCCCGCCCCTGAAATCATCTTAGCCTCCATTATTTATAATTGAATGGCGAAGTTAGTATGACCTCAAAATCTGTTGATGTGCTGCTGGTTGGTGCAGGTGCGATGAGCACCACTCTGGGGGTTCTGCTCAAGCAGCTGGATCCATCTTTGACAATCACCATGGTTGAGCGGTTAGACCATGTAGCTGAAGAAAGTACCGATGCAATGAATAACGCGGGTACTGGTCATGCAGCTTATTGTGAACTGAATTATACCTCTCAAAACGATGATGGCAGTATCAATACCGACAAGGCATTTGCTATTAACGCCGCGTTTGAAACCAGCTTGCAGTTCTGGTCCTATCTGGTAGAGCAGGGACACCTTCCCGAGCCACATAACTTTATCAATAATGTACCGCATCAGAGTTTTGTGATGGGTGAAGAGAATGTGGCATTTCTGCGTCGGCGGTTTGAAATACTGAGTGCGACACCGCAGTTTTCTGAGATGGAATACTCCGAAGATCCGGACGTGCTGCGTCAGTGGATGCCACTGATCATGAATAACCGGGATATCACAGAACCGGTTGCCGCGACCCGTGTACGGTATGGTTCCGATGTTAACTTTGGTGCTTTAGCCCGCAACATGGTCAGGTATCTGGAACAGCAGGAAGGGTTTGATCTGCAGCTGAGTCACTCTGTTGAAGATCTGTCTCAGTACAGCGATGGTGACTGGCGGGTTGAGCTCAAAAATGGTCATACTGGCGAAAAAGAGCATATCCGCACAAAGTTCCTCTTTTTTGGTGCCGGTGGTGGGGCTTTACCCTTGCTACAGATGTCTGGTATTCCCGAAGGAGATGGATACGGCGGTTTTCCTGTCAGCGGTCAGTGGTTGGTGTGCAAGAAGCCGGAGATCGTTGAACAGCATATGGCTAAGGTCTATGGACAGGCACCGATCGGTGCGCCTCCGATGTCAGTTCCCCATCTCGATAGTCGTATTATTGATGGCAAGCGCGCATTACTGTTTGGTCCCTTCGCTGGCTTTACCACTAAGTTCCTGAAGAAAGGCTCGGCGCTGGATATGCCGTTGAGTATGCGGCTTAACAACCTGAAACCGATTATGCAGGTGGGGGCCAAAAATATGGACCTGACCCGTTATCTGATCAGTGAGGTGATGCAGTCTCACTCAGACCGGGTTGACTCCCTGCGCCGTTTTTACCCGGAAGCGAAAGATGAAGACTGGGAACTCTCCTATGCGGGGCAGCGGGTTCAGATCATTAAGAAGAATGAGAAAGGTCAGGGTAAGCTGGAGTTTGGCACAGAGGTTATCTCCTCTGCAGATAAACGACTGGCTGCACTGCTGGGGGCATCTCCCGGCGCTTCTACGGCAACGCCAACAATGATCAATGTGATTGAGCGCTGTTTCCCTGAGCGGCTGGCCACGCCAGAGTGGCAGGCTAAGATGAAACAGATGGTGCCTTCATACGGACAGTCATTGATAGAGGATGGTCAATTACTGCGGTCAGTGCGTAAGCGGACTCTCTCCACGCTGAACCTTGATCGCGACTATCAGGCCTGACCGCTGTCTTTAAAAATCAAAACCACTCTTCGGAGTGGTTTTTTTAGGTTCATCGCGGTATCGTGGGAAAAATGAGGTGGACAGACAGAGAAGAAGGTAAATTGGTAGTCGCCAAACACACCAAGCCTTCAACTCTGCTGTCACTATGCATACTATTCTGTTCGACTCTTTCTGGCCAGGTTTTCAACCCAGCACTTACACTTCGCTCGATGACCATTCTCTGATTATTCACCTGGAACCTTGCCCGAAGACGACTCCCCGTTGCAGCCGGTGTCACCAGCCAAGCCCCCTTATTCATGATCGGCGTATCCGCAAAATTCGTGATCGTGACCTGTTCGATAAGCGTGTCGAACTGCACCTGCTGGTCCGGCGTGTTGATTGCCTTAACTGTGGTCGTGTCAGCGAGCATATCGATTGGCTACGGCCTGGCGCAAGGCTGACACTGCGGATGATCGCCTGGGTTGAAACGCTGCTGCCACTACTGCCGATCAGTCACATCAGTCAACTCACAGGGCTGCACTGGCATACGATTAAAACCCTTGATAAGCGGCGCTTGGAGGCCTCTGTTGGTGGCTTTGATCCGGGCGATGTTCGTCGCTTGGTCATGGATGAATTTGCGCTTCATAAGGGGCACCGATATGCCACCGTCATCATGGATGCCGAACGTACTCGAGTGCTCTGGGTGGGTGAAGGTAATAGCCGAAAGGCTATCCGCCCATTCTTCGAGCAGCTGGGCGAGCGCTGCCAGCAGATTGAAGCGGTTGCTATGGATATGAATACCGCCTTTGACTCTGAAGTCAGCCAGCACTGTCCGCAAGCCGAAGTTGTGTTCGATCTGTTTCATGTAGTGGCCTTGTATGGGCGCAAGGTGATGGATCGCATACGAGTCGACCAGGCCAATGCGTTAAAGGCAGACAAACCCGCCCGACAGGTGATCAAGCAGAGTCGTTGGTTGTTGCTGAGAAATAAGGAAAACCTGAAGGAAGAGCAAAGCGTTCGGTTGCAGGAGATCCTTGATGCGAACCAGTCACTGGCGACCGTCTACGTGCTCAAAGACGCCTTGAAAGAGGTTTGGTATGCGCCATCGGTGTGGGAGGCGGGGTGTCGCTGGATAGCGTGGTTAAGGTATGCCAAAGAAAGCGGCTTGGAGCCATTACAGCGCTTTGCCCATAATCTAAAACGATACACGCGAGGCATCCTCGCCAGCGCAAAGTTTCCGATGCACACCAGCCTGCTGGAAGGGGTGAACAACAAGATTAAGGTGATCAAGCGCATGGCATATGGTTACCGGGACAAGGCTTACTTCTTCCTCAAAATCAAGGCAGCCTTCCCCGGTAAAGTGCGATGAACCTTTTTTTATGCCGCTATTTAACTTTAGGGTTTTATTTATTAGAGATATCTAATATATTCTGTTGCTTCAATGGGGGCATACTGTAATGGAGAAATTTATGAAAGGAACGATACTGGCTGCCGGGTTGTTAAGCTGCATTATCGCACTGACAACGGTTGCTGCCGAAAAACCTGAAAAAGCATCGGCGCAGACCACACTTGATCTGTATGCAACGCCCTCTGAGACCTGGGATGTGCTGCAAAAGGATAGTTCAGCGATTCTGGTGGATGTGCGTGATCCGGTTGAGGTGATGTTTACCGGCTTTGCCACCCCAACCCGTATTCATGTGCCTCTGATGATTGCCAATCCAAAAGGCTGGAACGATAAGAAAAGCAGTTGGGCGATGGAAAAAAATCCTGCGTTTAACACCCAGTTGACCGACAAGCTTAATCAGCTCGGTGCTAACAAGGATACGCCTATCTTTATGATGTGCCGCTCCGGCTCCCGTAGCGCTTCTGCCGTTAATCTGCTTGCCGCCCAGGGATATAACAATGTCTGGTCAGTGGTAAATGGCTTTGAAGGGGGGGCGTTGAAAGAGGGGGATTCCAAAGGGGTTCGTGCGGTTAATGGCTGGCGTAATTCCGGTCTTCCCTGGAGCTATAAGGTCGACCCTGCGGTTGCCTGGCACCCTGCCGAATAAATAAATGGAATTAAGGATTTGATCGAAATGAGAAAAATTGTGATATCTGCGGTACTGGCCGCAACTCTGGTCGCTCCGATCATGGCTTCTGCAACAGAAACCGTGGATAAAGTGCTGATCACCCTGACCAGTGCAGAACAGCAAACCCGGGGCATGGCGATGGTGCTGGGTAACATGATGCAGGCAAAAGGCGCTAAAGTCAGTGTGCTGTTGTGTGATAGTGCGGGTGATATGGCCCTTAAAGAGTATAAATCCGAGCCATTAAAGCCTAAGAATGTTACCCCAGAGCAACTGCTGCAGAAGCTGATCTCAGGTGGCGCTAAAGTCGATGTATGCGCGCTCTATCTGCCCAATAAAGGTGTTGGGATGGAGGCTTTACTGGACGGAGTGGGTGCCGCTAAACCGCCGGTGATGGCCGACGCATTAATGGACTCTGATACCCGGGTGTTTAATTTCTGAATCGGCTGATGCCTCGTATGGCCAAAGCGCACTGTCTACTCTGCAGTGCGCTTTTTTATTGCTCCAGGCATCGTCGACAGGTGTTTTACTCTCTATACTGAGAGGATGAAAACCCTGCCATTATTTCCACTGCCTGTGGTTCTGTTTCCCGGAACTTTATTGCCGCTACAGATCTTTGAACTGCGTTATCGTCGCATGGTTAAAGAGTGTCTTGCCCGTCAGGAACCGCTGGTTATTCTTCAGGCCCGACATCCCTCCACTCCGGATATCGATTTTTATACTACGGGTACAACGGGGAGCATCCTCGATTGGCAGCCGCTGCCGAACCAGATGATCGGTATTGAGTTGCAGGGAGAGCAGAGGGTCCGGGTTGCTGCAATAAAGAAAGAGAGTGACGGACTGTTGCTGGGGGAGGTGGAGTATCTTTGCTCCGCTGATCCGGTCGACTTAGCACCGCAATCGATCAGGTTGTCGGAGATTATCGCTCATCTTGCAGAGCATCCTCTGTTATCATTCAGTCCGGCCCGGGTGAGTGCTGAAACTGCTGATGCTTTCAGCTACCAGTTAGCAGCGATGCTGCCTTTTTCAGGCGCCGACAAGCAGCGGTTACTGGAACTCGATGATCCTGTGGCACGACTGGAATCGATTTATACTCTTCTCAAGGAATACTGATGCTCGATCTGATTCAAACGGCGCTGGTGAGTCGTAGTCCGCTACTGGAAACCCTGCATGCGGAAAACAGCGACTGCTATCGATTGTTTCATGGTATTAATGAGGGGATTCCCGGCCTGACAGTTGATCGCTACGGTCCGCAGTTACTGATTCAGACCTTTCATGAGCCGGTCACAGAGGAACAGTGCGAACAGATTCACCGTGCGGTAGAAAGCTTTCTTGGTTGCACGCTTGAGCGGGTGTACAACGACCGCAGCTCAGCGAACTCGCGCCGCAGCGATGATTTTCGTGTTGATGACTGGCAGGGGGTTGCCCATGAACTGGGTATCAGCTACCGGATAAAGGGAAAGCACGAAGGCCAGGACCCTCTGCTATTTCTCGATATGCGCGTGGGTCGTCGCTGGATACAGAAGAATGCTGCCGGGAAGTCTGTTTTAAATCTGTTCTCTTATACCTGCGGGGTCGGCGTGGTTGCCGCTGTGGCTGGAGCCAGTCGCGTATTGAATGTGGACTTCTCAACCCGCTCGCTGGATATCGGTCGGGAGAATGCCCGGCTTAACAACCTAAGCGATCAGCAGATCGATTTTTTTCAGAGTGACTTCTTTACCGCTGCGAAACAGCTGGCAGGTATTCCGGTTAAGCAGAGAGTAGGGCGGGGGCGAAAACCTAAACCGTTTCCACGGATTCAGCAGGAAAAATTTGATCTGGTATTTCTGGATCCGCCTCGCTGGGCGAAAAGTACATTTGGTACTGTGGATCTGATCCGCGATTATCCCAGTGTGCTGAAACCGGCATTGCTGGCAACGAAACCAGGCGGTCAACTGGTGTGTGCCAATAATGTTGCCAGTGTTGATTATGACGAGTGGCTGGACATCGTTCAGCGTTGTGCTGTTAAAGCCGGTTGTCCCATAAAGCAGGTTACCCGGTTAACCCCGGAAAGTGACTTTCCCTCTCCGGATGGCAGATTTCCCCTGAAACTGGTGGTGTTACAACTCTGAATTTACCCGTTTGCTGTAACGGGCCAGTAACTGATGCAGATGATCATCGATCTGTCCGTTAGCTGTTTCCCGGTCAGCTGCTGAAAAGCTGTCGAGATCAATGTAGGCGCTGCAGTTGCGGCCACTGTTTTTAGCCAGATACAGGGCTTCATCGGCACGTTTGATGGAGTTTTCGATGTCGCATTGGGCGCTTAGCTGAGTAATGCCGAAGGAGGCGGTTATCTGAATATTTCCCTGTGCTGTCACAATGGGGGTATCAGCCAGTTTACGTCTCACCCGCTCAATCCCCGTTTGCGCCTCGGCGATCTCAATATCGGGTAAGACAAAAAGAAACTCCTCCCCGCCATAGCGTGCCAGCGAATCACTCTGTCGGGTAAATGAGAGTAGTACTGCGGCAACCTGAGACAGAGCGCTATCGCCGGCATCGTGTCCGTACCGATCATTGACCCGTTTAAAGTGATCGATATCAACTAAGGCGATACAGCAGCTGCGGCTGCTGTCCCGAGACATTCTGTTTTTCTCGTAGTTGAGTACAGAGTAGATGCTGCGTCTATTCATTAACCCGGTGACAGTATCAAACTGGTTAGTAGAGACAACGCTGAATTCAAACAGTGTCAGAACCTCAAGTGTAAAGGCTTCCTGCGCCTCTATCAGCGCTTTATAAAGCAGCAGGTTGACTGGTTGTTGCGATTGCAGGCCGGTCAGTAGCTGATTGGCAACGGCATGAAAATTTTTGTGCTGGATATCGAGATCAAGAAAAAACGGATGATGGAATTTCGGATTATCAAGAATCCGCTTAATCCACTGACCAAACTGGCAATGGGAATGGGAGCAGCAGCAATAGTCCTCCTCTTTAAGAACTGTTTCCTGTGACACCAGGGCAAGATTCAGGGAGTTAAACCAGCGCAGGTGCTGATGGAACACCGTGCGGATATCAGCAGACAGGCGGACAAATTCTTGCTGATCAATTTTCTCTAACAGGTCGTCTAATACTGACATGACGGCTTTCTCACGGTTTCTCTACTTTTACTATTGTTTTTCCACCAGGTTAAAGCAACGAAGAAAACTGCATGAGATCAATGATCTGATGAATTTAGCTTAATGAAGGAGGACGCTGACATATTGCGGCAACTTTTTCTCTATCGTTGATGGACAACCAACCCTAACAGATGCGAACAGCTCATTCTATCGTCCTTACGGTGTGGCTCTGAGCGTACATCCTTGCTCTAAAGTATGCTTTTATGGCTGGCTGTGATCAGATCCGGTGAGCTTCCAGTGTGATGCCGGTGATCCGGGGGCCTAACAGAACAACACGACCCCGGGCCCGGTCTTCACCGGTTGCGGTAAATTCAAACAGGTAGGAGCGCCAGATTCGAATCTTGCCGTTGTCATCCCGTTTCAGCCATATTCCCCGCAGATAGACACTCTGATCCAGTAATTGAAGGTCCAGTTCACGGCAGTGGTTGGTGGCCGCTTTGAGGGCGATCTCCTTCACTTTCAGTGACTGCCACCAGTGCAACAAAAGCAGCACAATGAGGGTTAGCCAGAACAGGTCTCCCAGATCAAGATACATCAGTTTTTCTCCCGTCCTAACCATACCGAGCCGATACCACCACTGATAACCAGTGCTGCGCCAATAACTGAGATCATATCAGGAACCTGCTGCCAGAAAAGCCAGCCCAGCAGACCGGCAAACAGCACGCCAAAATAACTGATCGGCGCAATCACAGTTGCTTTAGCATAGCTGTAGGCTTTGGTGTAAAGCCACATGGTGCACCAGATCGACAGACTGATGCCGATCATCAGTGGCACACTGGCGAGTGGAACCGGTTGCCAACTGGCTAATGCCAGCGGCAGAGAGAAGAGTGCTGAGAGTGCGAAATAGTAGAACAGAATACGACTGGTGGGTTCTGAGAGGGCCAGAACCCGGGTGGTGACAATGGAAACCGCTAGCAGCAGGCAGGAGGCCACTGCGGCCAGATGCCAGGGATTTAACCGGCTGCCATCGGGTTTGAGCACCAGTGCAATACCCAGAAAACCGATCACAATGGGCAACCAGTTTAGTAGTGGCATCCGGTATTTAAGCCACATCAGCACCAGCAAAGGCACCATCAGGGGGGCGGCATTGCGCAGCAGTGAAGCTTCGCCCAGGGGAATATTATTCAGCGCCAGATAGTAGGTGTAGAAGCAGAGCCAGCCGGAGAGCCCCCGTATCAGATGCAACCAGGGCTTTTCGGTTTTGAGGACCCGCAACCCTTTCCGCCCCAGCCAGGGCAGCATCATCAGGGTGCAGATACCGTACTGAACCAGTACGATCTGTTCGATTGAGACAAAACCGGCGGTATATTTAGTGGCGGCAGCAGCCAGGCTCATTAACAGCGTCGTTGCCATTGCCAGGGCCGCGCCGCGAATAAGATTGGAATATTGTTGGGGCAAGGTTGTCTATCCTGTTGCTTTAATTACAATAGCTTATTACATCTACTTCCCGGGAATATCCATGGAATTGCTGATCGGCTTTGTTGAAACAAACTGGGTTAACGTTGTTGCACTCATCTGGTTTCTTGCCTGTTTCAAGGGTTACAACACCTACACCCGGCGCAGAGCCAGAGATACCCACTGTCTCGCCAGTGTGATGCATAACTATCGCCTGGAGTGGATGAACCGGATGCTTCACCGTGAAGTGCGTATCGCCGATGCTGCGGCGATTACCAATCTGGAGCGTAGCGTATCATTTTTTGCCTCATCAACCATGCTTATTTTGGCCGGCCTGATGACCGTACTTGGGTCTACAGAGAAAGCGATCGATGTGGTTGGGGATCTGCCGTTTGTCAATCACGCGACCAAGGCGGAGTGGGAGCTGAAACTGCTGGTGCTGATAGGATTGTTTATCTACGCATTTTTCAAGTTTACCTGGAGTCTGCGTCAGTATGGTTTTACCTCGGTGATGATGGGCGGTGCGCCACAACCGGATCAGGCAAGCGAATCAGAGTTGAAAGCCCATGCGAACCGATTGGCTGTCATGAGTTCGATGGCCGCTAATAACTTTAACCTGGGACTGCGCACCTACTATTTCAGCCTCTCTGTTCTGGCCTGGTTTATCAATCCCTGGTTGTTTATGCTGATGGTTACCGGCGTGGTCTTTATTCTCTATCGCCGGGAGTTTAACTCCAGTACCCTGCGCCAACTGGTGATCAGCCGGATGGAATAATTTGTCGCGCTTTTCCTGTCAGGCCCCTTGAAATGGAAGGGGCTGTCCCCATCTTTAGTGTCAACGATTTTCGTTTTAACAGTAAATCTTTGTCACAATAAGATTGGGAATTGATAGATGAGCACAGAAACTCAGCAGGAAACTCTTGGCTTTCAAACCGAAGTGAAGCAACTGCTTCACCTGATGATTCATTCTCTGTATTCAAATAAAGAGATCTTTCTTCGGGAACTGATCTCCAACGCTTCCGATGCCGCGGATAAACTGCGGTTTGAAGCACTGTCTAATGACGACCTCTATGAGGGTGATGGTGATCTGCGTATTCGCATCGAGTTTGATGAGAAAGCAAAAACGATCACCATCGATGACAACGGTATCGGTATGACCCGTCAGGATGTCATAGAGCATCTGGGGACTATCGCAAAATCCGGCACCTCACAGTTCCTCTCTCAGCTGAGTGGCGATCAGAAAAAAGATTCGCAGCTGATTGGCCAGTTCGGGGTTGGCTTCTACTCTGCATTTATCGTCGCAAAAGAGGTGGAAGTGATTACCCGCCGTGCCGGCCAGCCGGCGTCTGAAGGGGTTCACTGGGTGTCTCAGGGTGAGGGTGAGTTCACCGTTGGGAACGTTGAAAAAGCACAACGTGGTACCACCATTATTCTGCACCTGAAAGATGAAGAACTGGAGTTCGCAAATAGCTTCCGTCTGCGTGGTCTGGTGCGTAAGTATTCTGATCATATCTCTCTGCCGGTGATTATGCAGAAAGAAGCGGCTCCGGTGGAAGAGGGTGAAGAGCCAGCGGCACCAGAAGATGAAACCGTCAATGCTGCGACCGCGCTCTGGACCCGCTCTAAGAGCGATATCAGTGATGACGAATATAAAGAGTTCTATAAGCATGTTTCTCATGACTTCCAGGACCCACTGAAATGGAGTCATAACCGGGTTGAGGGTAAGCTGGATTACACCAGTCTGCTTTATGTTCCGGCTCATGCTCCCTATGATCTGTGGAATCGTGATACGCCGCGTGGCCTGAAACTTTACGTGCAGCGTGTGTTTATCATGGATGAGGCAGATCAGTTCCTGCCGATGTATCTGCGCTTTATGAAGGGGGTTGTTGACACCAGTGACCTGTCACTGAACGTTTCCCGCGAGATTCTGCAGAAAGATCCTGTAGTCGATAAACTGAAAACTCAGTTGACTAAGCGTGCCCTGGATATGCTGGGTAAACTGGCTAAGAATGATCCTGAACAGTACGCTAAGTTCTGGGCTGAATTTGGTGAAGTGCTGAAAGAGGGACCCGCGGAAGATCACGCCAACAAAGAAACCATCCTTAAGCTGCTTCGTTTTGCTTCTACGCATAACAACTCCTCTGATCAGAGCGTTGCCCTGGAAGACTATGTTTCCCGCATGCAGGAAGGTCAGGAGAAGATCTACTACGCCGTGGCTGAAAACTACAACACTGCGAAGAACAGTCCTCACCTCGAGATCTTCCGCAAGAAGGGTATCGAAGTGTTGCTGATGTCTGACCGTGTTGATGAGTGGCTGATGAGCCAGCTGTTCGACTTCGACGGTAAGTCCTTCCAGGATGTCAGTAAAGGTGAACTGGATCTGGGTGAAACCGAGAACGAAGAGGAGAAGAAAGCTCACGAGGAGACCGCCAAAGAGCTGGAAGGCCTGGTTGAGCGTCTGAAGAACAGCCTTGATGCTCAGGTCAGTGAAGTGCGCATCACCCATCGTCTGACAGACTCTCCAGCCTGTGTGGTGCTGGGCGCTTATGATATGGGTATGCAGATGCGCAAGATCATGGAAGCCGCAGGTCAGGCCGTGCCGGAAAGCAAGCCTATCTTTGAGATCAACCCCGAGCACCCGCTGATCAGCAAGCTGGATCACGAAGCCGATGAAGACCGCTTCGGTGAGCTGGCACTGGTGGTATTTGAGCAGGCGCAACTGGCCGCCGGTGGGCAGCTGGATGATCCGGCCGCTTATGTGGGACGTCTCAATAAGCTGCTGCTGAATCTGATCAGCTAACTCTATATGTTGTTACTAAAGGCGACCACTGGTCGCCTTTTTTATGTCTGTTACACTGATATAATTGGTCGATTACGCATTAGCAACTGATGCGCCAGAACAATAAGTATATACAGGGCGTAAGGCCTTGTCGGGATCTGAAATGAGTGATGATATTGCTAATCTGCGAAAATTTGTGGCCCCTGAAATCGTCTTTGGGGCGGGGGCCAGAAAAACAGTCGCCAACTTTGCCCGCTCGTTTGGCGCCCGAAAAATTCTGCTGGTCTCCGATCCGGGTGTTGAGGCTGCCGGCTGGGTTACAGAGGTTGCCCAGGACCTGCAGATGGGCGGTTTCGAGTATGAACTGTTTACCGACGTATCCCCCAATCCCCGTTCCGAAGAGGTGATGAAAGGCGCGCAGATCTACACCCAGCATGGCTGTAACCTGATCGTCGCCGTGGGTGGTGGCAGCCCGATGGATTGTGCTAAAGGGATCGGTATCGTAGCGACTCACAATCGCCACATTCTGGAGTTTGAAGGGGTGGATACCATTGAGATGGCAATCCCTCCACTGATCTTTATCCCCACCACTGCCGGGACTTCGGCAGATGTCTCGCAGTTTGCCATTATTAATGATCAGCAGGAGAGAATGAAAATCTCCATTGTCAGTAAAGCGGTGGTCCCGGATGTTTCCCTGATCGATCCGGAAACAACCGTCACTATGGACCCTTTTCTGACCGCCTGTACCGGGGTGGATGCGCTGGTACATGCGATCGAGGCGTTTGTCTCAACCGGTTCAGGCCCGCTGACCGATATGCACGCGCTGGATGCGATTAAACTGGTAAATGATAATCTGGTAGCGCTGGTGAAAGACCCGACCGACCTGAAACTGAGGGAGCAGGTGATGCTGGGGAGCATGAAAGCGGGGCTGGCGTTTTCTAATGCGATTCTCGGGGCGGTGCATGCTATGTCACACAGTCTGGGAGGCTTTCTCGATCTGCCCCACGGGATGTGCAACGCGATGCTGCTGGAACATGTGATCAGTTTTAACTTTAAATCGGCGGAAGATAAGTTTCGTGTGGTGGCTGAAACCATGGGGATCGACACCCGGGGGATGAGTAATCTGATGGTGCATAAACGTCTGCAGGATCGGGTGATACAGCTCAAGCGTGATGTGGGATTAGTGGAGGGGCTGGCCTCCCGGGGCGTTAATCTCAGCGATATACCGACACTCTCTGCCAAGGCGATTAAGGACCCCTGTATTCTGACCAATCCACGCAGGTCCAGTAAGCGGGATGTCGAGGTGGTCTATGAAGAAGCGCTCTGAGGTTGAGCACTCTTCCAGCGATAAACTCACGATAGAACGGTTGATGGGGCTGGGTGGACAGTCAGCCCGTAAAAGTCACTATCCTGAACTGGTTGCCAAACTTGAAGAGTTGGAAGAGGAGCGGAATCGGTATAAATCGATCTTTGAGCATGCCCAGCATGGCATTTTTCAGGCCCGGCTGGACAGTGGCCTGGTCGCGGCGAATCCGGCACTGGCGAGGATTTGCGGCTATACCGACCCGCAGCAGCTGTGCCGACGGGTTGAGTCATTTGCCTCAGGCTTGCTGTTTGATCCTCATGAATACCCGCTTCTGCTGGGGAAACTCAAGCTTTACGGCAAGCTGTTCGGCTATGAAACCCGGTTGTTACGTCAGGATGGCAGTGCCGTTGATGTATCGTTAAATGTGCTGTTAAAAGACGATGGCCAGGGCAGCCTGATGGAAGCCTTTGTTGCCGATATTACTGAGCGCAAGAAAGCTCAGGATAAACTCAAGAAACTGAATGAAGAGCTGGAACAGCGGGTTGAAGACCGCACCCGGGAGCTGGTTTCTCTGAATCAGCAACTGGTCAGCGAGATCAATGAACGCAGCAGTATAGAGCAGGCGCTTAAAGAGGCGCGGGATGCTGCAGAACAGGCGAATAAGAGTAAAGATAAATATCTGGCGGCCGCCAGTCACGATCTGTTGCAGCCGCTGAATGCCGCCCGGTTATTGGTGTCCACCCTGCAGGAGCGGGAGCTGGCTGAAGAGAATAATCATCTGGTTGAGCGGATCCATATGGCGCTGGAGGGGGCGGAGGAGCTGCTGAGTGATCTTCTGGATATCTCCCGTCTGGATCAGAACGCGGTGCAACCTGATCTGACCAGTATCCCTCTGGATTATCTGTTCCGGATGTTGCAGGTGGAGTTTCAGCCGGTGGCCGAACAGCGCTCTGTTTCGTTGCGGGTGCTGAGTAGTGGTCTCAATATTTACAGTGATACCCGGCTATTGATGCGGGTGCTGCGCAATTTTCTCAGCAATGCGTTTCGCTATACCCCGGCGGGCCGGGTTGTGCTGGGGGCACGTCGTCGGGGAGATCATCTTGAACTGCAGGTGTGGGATACCGGTCCGGGTATTGCGGAAGATAAGCTCGAAGATATCTTCAGAGAGTTTCAGCAGATCGATCATCACTATCAGACCGGCCGCAAAGGGGTCGGTCTGGGGCTGGCGATTGTTGAACGGATTGCCGGAATGCTCGATCACCCGATCAGAGTCAGCTCCACGCCGGGTAAGGGCACCATGTTCAGTGTTTCGGTACCGATCAGTAGTGAACCGGTGCAGCCGATCCTGCAACCACAACAGATGCCGCAGCAGGATCTTAGTGGTCGAACAGTTCTTGTGATCGATAATGAACAGGATATTCTGGTCAGCATGCAGGCGCTGCTGGAGCAGTGGCACTGCGAGGTTTGTATGGCTATTGACCCGGCAGAAGCGATTGAAAACTATCTCAGTAAAGGGGTAAAACCGCAGCTGATTCTGGCCGATTATCATCTGAATAATGATGCCACCGGTGTTGAAGCGATTGATCAGGTGCGGCGCTATGCCGGTTATGATATTCCCGCTGCTATTATCACCGCTGACCGCTCTCCGGAAGGGCGTAAGCTCTTTCGTGAGCGGCAGTTGCCAGTGCTGAATAAGCCGGTTAAGCCGGGAAAACTGCGGGCGTTGATCAGCCACCTGCTACAGCCCCCTCAACAGGTTGCGGAGTAATGTATTGATGGATCGTGAGCAGCTGGAGCGGTGTCACGAGGCACTGATTAAACTGAAACAGGAGCTGAGCGAAGAGATAGCCAGTCTGGAACAGAGTGCCAGGCCTGTGCAACTGGATCAGCAGGCGGTTGGCCGGGTTTCCCGGGGGGATGCGATGCAACAACAGAGTATGGCGCTGGCCAATCTTGAACAGTGTCGTCAGCGGATGCAGGAAGTGATGCATGCAGAACAGCGTTTCAGCGAGGCTGAGTATGGTTACTGCGAACATTGCGATAGTGTGATCAGTCTGCCGCGCCTGTTGGCCCGTCCAGAAAGTCGGTTCTGTCTCAGCTGCCAGTCAGCAGTGGAGCGCACTCAATGATCGCTTTGCACTTGTCCTATCCGCAGAGTAAGCTGGATTGCAGATGTTGAACAAGTGCTTTTAATAATCAGTGATACAGCCGATGGCCTCGAAAAAATCAAAGGATATTGCTGAAACCCCTGAACTGGCCGATGAAGCCTGGGTCAGTGTTATCCAGAAAATGGATGAAACCTATGCTGACCTGGTGCATTACCAGGTTGAGATAGAGCGGAAAAACCTCGAACTGGAGCAGACCCAGGGGTTTCTCGACAGTGTCCAGAGCGCCATGAACGACGTGCTGATCGTGTGCGATAAACAGGGCGTTATTCAGCAGGTTAACAGTGCTCTGGAGCAACTGACCGGTGAACAGGCCGACCGTCTGATAGGTAAACCCTTCGTCGAGCTGGTTGCCCAGCCTTATCAGAGCAAAATCACCGCTATTCAGAATCAGTTACGGCTTACACCGGTGCGGGACTGTGAAGTGGAACTGATGGGGCATGAGGGGAGTGTACCCCTGGCCATGAACTGCAGTCCCCGTAAAGATAAACGGGGCCGGATGGCGGGTATGGTGATGGTTGGCCGTCCGCTGGGGGAACTGCAGAAAGCCTATAAAGAGCTGAACAAAACCCATGCAGAGCTTAAGTTGGCACAGGAGCGCCTGATTCAGTCAGAAAAGATGGCATCCCTGGGTCGCCTGGTGGCCGGTGTTGCCCACGAGCTGAATAACCCGATCAGTTTTGTCTACGGCAATATGCATGCCTTGCGCCGATACACCGAAAAACTGGTGACCTACTTTAATGCGGTGGGTGAAAACAGCAGCAGAGAAGAGTTGCGGGCACTGCGGGAAAATCTGCGTCTCGACCGAGCGATTCAGGATCTTAATTCGCTGGTCGCCGGCACTATGGAAGGCGCGGACCGGGTGCGGGATATTGTCCGTGATCTGCGCCAGTTCTCCTCCTGTCAGGAAGCGGAGAAAACCCTGTTCGATTTTAATCACGTGATTAAAACGGCGTTGCACTGGATTATCAAAGAGAGCAACCGACCGGTGCAGGTCGATCTTAATCTTCCGCCTCAGTTGATGGCACTGGGGCATTCCGGGCAGATACACCAGGTGATTGTCAATCTGATTCAGAACGCCGTCGATGCGATGCAACAGCAACCCCAGGCGCGGCTTGAGCTCAGTGCAGGTGAAACCGCTGAACGGGTGTGGTTCACCATACTCGATAATGGTCCGGGTCTGCCAGAGGAGCACTTGTCCCGTGTATTTGATCCGTTCTTTACCACCAAGCCAGTGGGTGAGGGAACCGGTCTCGGCCTCTCCATCAGCTATGGCATTGTCACCGAGCATGGCGGCAAATTATCACTGCATAATTATCCTTCCGGGGGCGTGATGGTAAGGTTGGAACTGCCTAAGCAAGTGCCGTTAACCGCACATCAGGAGGATAGAAATGGCTAATCTACTCTGGCTACAGTCCGGTGGATGTGGCGGTTGCAGCATGTCTCTGTTGAATGCTGAATCGCCGGATCTGATGACCACCCTTGATGCTGCCGGAATCCGTTTGCTGTGGCACCCCTCCCTCAGTGAGGAGAGTGGATCGGAAGTGATTGCGATATTGCAGCAGGTGATTGATGGAGCGATTCCGCTGGATATCCTCTGTATAGAGGGGTCGATGTTGATGGGACCGATGGGCACGGGCCGTTTTCACCTGATGGGAGGCACCGGTGTGCCAATGATCAACTGGGTACGGCAACTGGCAGAAAAAGCGCAATATACCGTTGCCGTCGGCAGTTGTGCGGCTTATGGTGGCATCAGTGCCGCCGGTGATAACGTTACCGAAGCGACCGGTCTGCAGTTTGATGGGGACCTGAGTGGTGGTTTGCTGGGGGCCGATTACCGTTCCGCCAGTGGTGACAAAGTGATCAATGTCGCCGGATGCCCCACCCATCCAAACTGGGTGACTGAGACACTGCTACAGATCGCCCTTGATGAATTTGATCCAGGGCAGGTGGACAATCTGGGACGTCCCCGAAGCTATGCAGATCATCTGGTTCACCATGGCTGCACCCGCAATGAGTATTACGAATATAAGGCCAGTGCCGAACAGCCTGGGCAGCAGGGTTGTATGATGGAGAATATGGGGTGCCTTGGCACTCAGGCGCATGCGGATTGCAATATCCGTCCCTGGAATGGCGAAGGCTCGTGCACCAGTGGAGGGTACGCCTGCATTAACTGCACCGCCCCTGAGTTTGAAGAGCCATCTTACGCGTTCACCAAAACCCGTAAAATTGCCGGTATTCCGGTGGGCCTGCCCACCGATATGCCGAAAGCCTGGTTTGTCGCACTGGCATCACTCTCCAAAGCGGCAACCCCGGAGCGACTGAAAACTAACGCTGTCTCTGAGCGGATCATCTATCCCCCCAGTAAGCAGAAACATGAAAAACAGTAACTGTAGTAAGCTGAGCTGATGAGTCGAATTCTGGTAGGCCCGTTTAACCGGGTGGAAGGGGATCTTGAAATTACACTGGATATCGCTGATGGCCGGGTTGAAAGTGCAAAGGTTAACTCGACCATGTATCGCGGTTTTGAACAGATATTACAGGGCAAAAACCCGCTCGATGCGCTGGTTTATACGCCCAGGATCTGTGGTATCTGTTCGGTCAGTCAGTCGGTGGCCTGTGCCTATGCACTGGCTGATGCGATGCAGATGGGGATGCCGCGCAATGGTGAACTCTGCACCAATCTGATCCTTGCCAATGAAAATATGGCAGACCTTTTAACTCATTTCTATCTCTTCTTTATGCCGGATTTTGCCCGGCCCGTGTATGCTGCCCAACCCTGGTATGAAACCGTGGCGCGACGTTATCGTGCGGCGAGCGGGGAGGCGGCCCGGGAGATGCTGCCAGCCCGGGCAGAGTTTCTGCACCTGATGGGGTTGTTGGCTGGCAAGTGGCCCCATAGTCTGAGTATTCAGCCGGGTGGCAGCGCCAAACCGGTAGAAGCCCATGACCGGTTGAAAATGCTGGCAATACTGGCCGGTTTTCGCCGGTTTCTGGAACGCCGCCTGTTTGGCGACACACTGGAAACCATCGTTCAGTTGACCTCAGCCGCTGAGTTGTCGCAGTGGGCGGCCCAGAAACCCTGGCAAAGTTCTGATCTGAGAACCTTTCTGCACCTGTCTCAACAGCTGCAACTGGATCAGTTGGGAGCCACGACCGTGCCGTTTATGAGTTACGGCAACTATCCGCTGGAGGGGGAGCGACTGTTCCGTCCCGGTGTTATCGATGCCCAGGGGACGCGAACACCGCTGGATAGCAACCAGATTACTGAAGACCTTTCTCATGCCTGGCTGACAGGGCAGGACAGGCCTCAGCACCCAGAGTTGGGCGTGACTCAGCCCTCTCTGGAGAATCAACAGGGCTACAGCTGGTGTAAAGCCCCGCGGCTGGATGGACAGGTGATGGAAACCGGTGCCCTGGCCCGTCAACTGAACAATGGACACCCTCTGATGATGGACCTGGCTGCCCGTAGCGGCGCTAATGTCCATAACCGGATACTGGCAAGATTATTGGAGCTGGCTATAGTGGTACCGCAGATGGAACGCTGGGCGCGACAGATCGATCCCTCAGAGCGGTTTTGTTTGCACAGTGCGATGCCTGATAGCGCCATCGGTGTTGGTATGGTCGAAGCCGCCCGGGGCAGTCTGGGACACTGGCTCAGTGTTGAGAAGGGGCGAATCAGTAATTACCAGATTATCGCACCGACTACCTGGAACTTCTCCCCCCGGGATAGTCAGGGGATTCCAGGCGCCCTCGAACAGGCGTTGCAGGGTACCCAGGTGATGGAGGGTGAGAAAGACCCGGTGTCGGTACAGCATATTGTCCGCTCATTCGATCCATGTATGGTGTGTACGGTGCATTAACGCCTTTAACGTTCATCCTACCATTCCCTGGCTTTGTAGCTGCTGACAAAACCCTTTGGCAATAGGATCAAACTTCTGGACAAGTGAGTTGATATCAGTGGTATTAACGGTCTTAGATAATATGGCTTTCATCTGAGTATTTGCAGTCACCGACGGCTTCGCTTATTCTTGGTTTATGGGGTTAGCTTCCTATGGATATGGTGTATCTATAGCGTGTGAATAGTTTAAACTACATTCCCCGTTGCATCAGTCACCAAGTATGGACTACCAAGATGCGGTATCTCTTCTTTAGGAGCAATATCTGAAACACTGAGGTATATCGCAGTCACTTCACTTTAATCACGACTGCTAGGTTGCCGCCTGGTCTACTACAGCAGCGCATCACCCTGCCAGGTAGTGAATTCAAACTCTGTACCTTGCCACTTTAACATCTATCTTAAGCTTTCTGCCCACATGGTCATTATTCAGGAGCGCAAGGCAGAAGCTACGGGCTATTGTTTCAAAGGCCTCAACCAGCAGCGCGACATCTGTAGTCGGTATTATATCGACTGTCTTGGATAAAGTGCTTTTCGTCAATATGCCATCTCATCAACTGGCTGATTTATTTTGAATTATGTTCTTCTATGAGTGCGGGCTTATCTTGGATCTCTGTTTCTTCGCTTTCAAATAAGGGTTTTCCATATACATATTCATAAATATTGCTTAGCGTCGCAAAGCCCAAATCTTGTAATAATACAACAATAAAAATGAAGTAAGCGATTACGGCCACGACAAGAAACATGATGCCAGCGAGGAAGTTAAAACCACATAGAATAGATGCTATAGCGAATATGCCAGCTCCATGGCCTATCAGATTGGATAGTACTGCCAACCTGAATTGAAATTTTGGAGTGGTATCTAGTGTTTCATCTTCTTTAGGAAGAAGGATAAGGGATAGGACTAGAGCAGGAATTGCTATACCAATGAATATTGATGCGAACGATTGATAGCCTGTAATTTGATCTTTGGATAATAGATCAAGCAACAGTAGGAGGAGAAAGCCTATATGGGCTTGGGCTGCTTTAGCGTCTGTATAGTGCTGGGTATTAATAGCCATGCGTTTTCCTTAACGTAGTTGAGATTGGGCGTGTAGATTGCCCGAGATCAGCGGAGAAGGGAATAGGGGCTTGTACCCATTGTGGAGTGCCAGAAGCAACAAAAGCTCCCACGGAAGCTTTTTTAGTCGTAGTGGTCGTTTCTAAGCACGTGAGGTTTGCTGCTTATAAGTTTTTCGGATCTCCTCACCTTCTTTTGCGGTAGGAATATCGGTAAATGATATATTTACCTGTTTTCCAATAATTTGAGCTGCTGCTGCTAAAGTTTTTAAGCTAAGGCTTGTGTTAGCAGGATCCAGCAATCTATCAACTTGAGATCGACTGCTGTGCATTTCTATGGCAAAACGGGCTTTTGTGAGCTGAGTTTCTGCAAGTGCTTGCTGTATCTCCCAAGCAATTACACGTTTCATTGCTTCTGCAGTACATTCCTCGAGAATATCTTCTTCTTCGAGAAAATCATCAAACCCACTTCCAAGGTATTGATTAGTCATATAATTCTCTCATTCTACTAACGATGCACATCATCGCGACGGTTTTTTGCTAAATCTAGGTCGGGCTTAGGTGTTTTCTGACTCTTCTTGATGAACCCATGTAAAAGAACCATTACCTCTTGGTATACAGTGAAAAGGACTCTCGCAATACGAGAGTCAGATATATCACTCCTTACTTCCCAGAGGTCTTTGTCCATTTTGGTAACCAGGGGCTTTCCTTTAGGCCATCCAAACTCGACTTCTTTTATATCCTTTCCGATTGCTGACTTATCTTCTTTTTTTTGGTCTTTAAGCCAGTCTCTAACAGGCTCATTACCAATTTCAGTTTTAAAAAAGACAGCTTGGATAATTTTCTTAGGTTTATCTTCCATGGGTGTAGTGTACCAAAAATGGAACGTTTTGCAAGTTTGTCAAATGGGAAAAGTTGTTTCAGGCGTCTTATTGTTACGAAGCATATACATGGAAAGCTAGTCCAAATATAAGTCCTTTCACTATGTATCCCTCATGTTTAAATTTATGTCGGTGTCCAGGTAGAGGACTGCCAGCGTAGGCTCGGCTATATAATCCATATTATACGGGCTGAGTTTTCGGAAAACTCAAAGCTAAGTTATTGAGTTTAATAAGCATAAAAAGACAGTTTTGATGTGCTTTTTATACCCAAAATTAAGACTTAACTAATTGAAAAGTAAAAGCAATACTGAGTTATAAAACCATGTACGGTGCATTAACGCCTTTCAGACTATCATCGCGTCGACCCGGCTTTGACTCTGCCTGTGGGCGCGGGTGACAACCTGGCCAACATAGATCAGCGCCGGGGCCTCAATCTGGTTAGCGGTGATCGCACTAGCCATCTGCTTAAGGGTTGTTTCGATGGCGCGTTGCTCGTTATGGGTGCCATTTTCGACGATCAGGACCGGATAGTTTTCCGCTAACCCCGCTTTAATCAGCTCAGAGCTGATCATCGCAGCTTTCGAAACGCCCATATAGAACACCAGGGTTTCATCGGTTCTCGCCAGGTGGCTCCAGTCGATCTCGTGGTGCTGGCTGAACTGCGCTGTTATCAGTCTCAGGCGGGTTGATAGTCCCCGTTCAGTCAGCGGGAAACCCAGGCTGGCTGCGCAACCGGAGGCGGCGGTGATACCGGGAACGATGCTGTAGGGGATGTTTTCGCACCGTAGTGCATCAAGTTCCTCTCCAAGCCGGCCAAAAACCAGAGGGTCGCCCCCTTTAAGGCGCACCACATGTTTGCCTTTTATCGCTTGTCGCACCAGTATGGAGCATATTTCCGCCTGGCTGGCACTGTGATTGCCCATTCGCTTACCCACATAGATCAACTCAGGGTGGCCCGTTATGCCTGCCAGTAACTCCTGACTGACCAGCGCATCATAGACGATGACGTCGGCTTCATTGATGAGTCGCCAGGCTTTCAGCGTCAACAGTTCAGGGTCGCCGGGGCCCGCGCCAACCAGGTCTACCCGCCCCATTGGTGCAGGTTTAAGCGGGCTGTGAAGCCTCAATGCGCTGCCGCTTAAACGGCCTCTGTTGCCGATCCACTCGCGCAGGTAGCGCATAAAATCCAGACTTATCATGAGTGCTCACTCCCGTTTTCGATGAACAAAAAAAGCCCAAAGCTCGTATGAGCTTTGGGCTTCGTTACCCGACGAAAACAATATCGTCATCTTATTTGTTGTTAATCAGTAATAAAGCAAAGAGTATGCCTGATCTGTTTAATCTGTGCTTCAGGAGGATGGCACTGTAATTGCTGTAGTTAGTTCAGAAACATAACATTGAATGCTTAACTGTCAGGTAACCTTCTGAACTTATGAAACAAACCGCTGTTTCCCCCGAATCATTTTTTCTGGCTGCAAAACAGTCCGAGATCAATACCATTACTGAACTCAAATCGATGCTCAGATGGGTCACGCTGATCTGTGAGTTTATTCATCAGCTGCAGCGGGAACGGGGGCTCTCAAACCGGTTGTTAGCCGGGGGCGGAGAAAAAACCAGACCGCAGATGATGGCACAGCTGGCGCAGACTGACCATGCTCGCAAAGCGATGAATGAGGGGCTGGTGGGGGTTTATCAAACCGCCATAGAGTGCACCGTGAGTGCGAAACTGCTCAACCTGATCGCTTCCGCTTTGCTGGCCCTGGAAGGATTACAAGCGCTGCGCGCAGATATAGAAAAGTCACGGATGCAACCGGTTGATGCTACGGCCTGCTATAGTCGCCTGATCGAAAACCTGTTGCTGATTGTTTTCGAGGTGGCTGATCATGCCACCGATCCGGAAGTAACCCAGGGGTTGAGTACGCTGTTTCATCTGATACAGGGGAAGGAGCTGGTGGGTCAGGAGCGTGCCTGGACCGTTGTGGGGTTTGCCAGAGGCAGTTTTTCAAGCCGGTTATGTGAGCGGCTTGAGCGGGTGAAACAGCAGCAGGTCGAAATTTTCAGTGGCTTCCAGCAAACCGCCAGCGCTGAGTTAAACACCGCCCTGTCTCAGCTTGAAAGCAGCGCTCTGATTGCTGATTTCAAACAGCTGAGAACCCTCAGAGACCGATTGCAGGATGGCCAGCAGGTGAATCCTGAGCTCGCTGATACCTGGTATGAAAAAGCCACACTCTATATTGATGAACTGCATGGGCTTGAAATTCAGGCAACCGAACAGATTCTGACACTCTGCGATAACCGGGTCGATCTGGCAAAACGTAACCGCTCAGCAGCGCAGGATCAGATTGCGGAGTTGACCAGCATCAACCTGAACAGGGATGAAGTCATCGGGCGGGGGTTGTTAAACGCAGCGAATCCTTCGCATCCGATTCAATCGTTGATTTTAGAACAACGCAAACAGATTCTCGATCTGACATCGGATCTGCAACGGGCTAAAGAGGCGCTGGAAGCGAGAAAACTGGTTGAGCGAGCCAAGTCGATCCTCAAAGATAATATGAATCTGGATGAAGAGGCAGCCTACCGTACACTGCAAAAGAGTGCCATGGATCAGAAGCTGCCGATTCAGCAGGTGGCACTGGCAATCATCGAAGCCTATAAGCGATCAACCTATCGCTGATCTGATTCTTCCAGACAGAAGGGGGTTAACGTACCCCCAACGCCTGCATCAGAAAGATCACCCCACACCCGACAGCGATCATCACCAGATTGTAAGGCAACTGGTTGCGGATGATTTCACTGTCTGTCGCATGAAAGCGGGACTTCATTATAAAGTTCAGGCCACTGAAAGTGCTGCCGGACATCGCCAGTGCGGTCCCCAGGATATAGCTGATCGCCATCAGGTTCGGCGTGGTTGTGATATCGGCCAGTAAACCCGCGAAGATCGCGACCAGTGCCAACTGATGGATACCCAGATAGGCCAGACCCACGATCATCATCAGCACCAGAGAAGCAACCCCGGCATTGGTTTCAGTGAACGGCAGGCTGATCAGGCCTACCCCGATACAGGCTTTTACCCCCGCAGCGAGTACCCCGGCCGCCATAAACAGGCTGATCTCAGCCCGGCTTTCTGAGAGCTTTCCGGTAATATGCTGTGACACTTTCTCCGCTGATCTGGCAATACCTGTTCGCAACGTCAGCAAGCCGACAGGGACAATAATGGAGAGCAGAGATACCAGAAACACCGTGGGCAGTTGAGGCTGTTGCCAACTGAGTAGCAGAATCATCCCGATCAGGGCAAAAGGCATGGCCAGTGTTTCCCGTTTTAGGGGGTATCCCGCATAGCTTTGCAACGCAGTGGTTGCCCGGAGACGGGCTTCCAGTGTACTGAGGAACAGGCCGGTCGCCGCGATGGCGATAGAGAAAGGGTAGATCTGTGACAGTTCAACACCGGGTACCTGCTCCAGCACCAGGGGTAATAAGCTGAGGAAGGGTGACCAGAGCACCGCCATGCCGAAACCCCGACTGAGCACCAGTTGAGAGAGCTGATCAATCCCTTTATCGTTTTTAATCTGATCACCCACCACGATCACCGATGAAAAGTTAGCCACCGATGAGAAGAGGTGCATGCCCAGCAGGGTGGTAATAAAGCTGCGGCTACCCGGTTTGCTGACATCGCAGCCTATCTGACTGGCCATCCCGATAAAACTGATGGCCGTCAGCAGCATGGCCAGCTTCAGGTGTTCACCGAACAGCGCTGGCAGCGTGATGGTTGAACCCTGGCTCCAGGCGAGTATTGCGGCAGCTACTCCGGCGGTAAACAGGATAAGGATCTGCTTACGCTGTTTCGGTTTCAGCCGTGGAGACTCAATCGCAACATAGAGCCATGCCAGCAGGGTCGTTGCCCCGGTCAGCCCCAGGGGAACGACGATATTCAACAGTGTCAGCAGACACATCGTGATAACAATAAGGCCTGCAACACGGGCGCCAGGCCAGCGATTGCTGAGGTTTGCGCTAATACTATTGATTGACATGTTAAAGCCTGTAAATAAATACTGGAAATTACTTAATATATTAAGTATATTGTCTGCATATGTTAGCTTTTACCTGTCGCTGGGTAAATGGTCACAGATTAAAGAATGCTTTTTTAGGCTTTACTCTTTTGGTTGCCGAGTGCAGCGCACGTTAGAACGGAAGGTCAGATATGTTAACAGAACAGCAGATACGAACAGCCGCGGACAAGCTCTATCAGGCAGAAAAGGATTGTATTCAGATTCCTGCCATCACACTTGAGCACCCGGATATGACAATGGATGATGCCTATGCCGTCCAGAAGACCTGGGTCGATCAGAAGATTGCCAACGGGGCTAAGGTTAAAGGGTACAAGATCGGCCTCACCTCCCGGGCGATGCAGATGGCGGTGAATATCGATCAGCCTGATTACGGTGTGCTGCTGGATGATATGTTCTTCGCCGATGGGGCTGAGATCAAAGCGTCTGATTTCCTCGATCCCCGTATCGAAGTGGAACTGGCATTCGTACTGAAAGATCGACTGGAGGGTGACGATGTCACCATCTTTGATGTGCTCAATGCCACCGACTATGTGATTCCCTCGCTGGAGCTGATCGCCGCCCGGTGCCACCGTACCGACCCTGATACGGGCTATACCCGCAAAGTGTACGACACGATCGCGGATAACGCCGCCAATGGCGGCATCATTCTCGGCGGCCGGCCGATTAAACCGATGGATATGGATCTGCGCTGGGCCGGGGCTTTGCTCTATCTGAATGGTCAGATTGAAGAGACCGGTATTGCCGCAGGCGTATTGGGTCATCCGGCCAATGGTATCTGCTGGGTATGTAAACGCTTCGCCCCTCATGGTGTAGCGCTGGAGCCGGGTCAGGTGATTCTGGCCGGTTCATTTACCCGTCCGGTGCCGGTTAAAGCCGGTGATACTGTGCATGCAGATTACGGCCCACTGGGCGGTATCTCAGTGAAGTTTGTTTAAGAGGTGGCTATGGATCTTCCTGTTAATAAATTTAAGCAGGGCCTGAAAGGCGACAAGCCTTTGTGGGGGTTGTGGCTGGGGCTGCCCGACGCAACCTGCGCTGAGATTGTTGCCGGGGCCGGGTTTGACTGGCTGCTGATCGACAGCGAGCACGCACCCTTTGAACTGGACTCCACGATGCGTCATCTGCAGGCGATTGCACCCTATGGTGTACCTGCAATTGTCCGTCCGGAGGAGGGCCGGACTGCATTGCTGAAACGGATTCTGGATATCGGTGCGCAAACGGTGCTGGTGCCCATGTGTGACACCGCAGAGCAGGCGCGGGAGCTGGTTAAAGCGGTTAAATATCCACCCATGGGTGTGCGGGGGCTGGGGAGTTCACTGGCCCGGGCGGCCAACTGGAACCGTATCCCTGGTTATCTGCAAAAAGCCAACGATGAGATCTGTCTGATCGTTCAGGCGGAGACGGTTACCGCCATGGCTAACCTTGAAGAGATCGCTGCGGTTGAAGGGGTGGATGCGGTGTTTATCGGCCCCTCTGATCTGTCAGCCTCGATGGGCCATATCGGTAATCCCGATCACCCTGAGGTAGTCGCGGCGATTGAAAACGGCTTTAAGGTGATCAATGCGGCGGGCAAAGCGGCGGGGCTGTTGTGTATCAATCCTGCTAAAGCGCATCACTATGTTGAGAAAGGTGCGAAGTTTGTTGGTGTGGGAGTCGATACGTTGTTACTGGGCAATGCGGCCAGACAACTGGCAGAAAGCTTCCAGTCCGGGGACAACAAATCTGATGCCACTGGCTCCAGCGGATATTAAATTCAGGCACAAGTTTAGATACAGGTTTAGGTGAAAGTGTAATGAGCAAAAATCCAATCGTGAAAGGTAAGTTAGTCTGTGTGGCGCTAAATGACGCTGAACAGTTCAACGCCATGCAAGCCGAGTTTGCTGAAGCACCGTATAAAGGTGCACCACAACAGCCGGTTCTCTATTTTAAACCCCACAACACCTGGAGTACCGATGGTGCCGTGGTTGAGTGGGCACAGGTTGATGGTTCACCCGCTGAGCAGATGGTGGTGGGTGCTTCACTGGCGGTGGTGTTTGGCAAAGAGTGCTGCCGTGTCAGCGAGGCAGAGGCGCTGAACTATGTTGAGGGTTACACCCTGGTACATGACTTCTCACTGGTAGAGCAGAACTACTACCGCCCTGATATCAAAGGTAAGTGTCTGGATACCTCTGCACCTATCGGTGCTGATGTGGTTGCCGTTGCCGACCCGCAGGCTCTGACGGTTGTTACGTCGGTAAATGGCACGGTCGTCAATGAGACGCCGGTTTCTCAACTGGTGCGTGGCGTTGCTGAGCTGATCAGCACAATCTCCTACATCATGACACTGCAGCCGGGCGATGTGATCGCAGTGGGTTTCCCGGGTCAGCGGGCACCGGTTGCACCGGGCGACAAGGTCCACTCCGTGATTGACGGTGTTACCGAACTCAACAACACACTTGGCCAGTAAGGAGATCATTCAGAATGAAACACGCACGCGTACTTTTTAATGGCTCCGAACTGGATGTCACCGTCGAAGACTTATTTGCCGAAACGGGACAGCTGAAATCTAAAGTTGATGGGCTGCTGATTAACGAAGCGGATGTCACCTGGCTGTGTCCGGTGAAAGAGCCGGGTACTATCTTCGCCCTGGGTCTGAACTATGCGGATCACGCCGCTGAACTGGCGTTTGAACCACCGAAAGAGCCGCTGGTGTTCCTTAAAGGTGCCAATACCCTGACCGGTCATAAACAGAATGCTTACCGTCCGGATAACATCGAGTTCCAACACTATGAGTGTGAGCTGGTGGCGGTGATCGGTAAAGAGGGTAAGAACATCTCCCGTGAAGATGCGATGGACTACATCGCGGGTTACACCGTGTGTAATGACTTTGCCATCCGTGATTATCTGGAAAACTACTACCGCCCTAATCTGCGGGTGAAAAGCCGTGATTCACTGTGCCCGATTGGCCCCTGGCTGATCGATAAGGATGATGTGGGTGATATCACCAACCTGAAACTGACGACCCATGTGAATGGGGAGCTGACTCAGGAAGGCACCACGGCGGATATCATCTTCGATGTGCCGTTCCTGGTGGAATACCTGAGTAAAATTATGACCCTGAAGCCCGGCGATATGATCGCCACCGGTACGCCAAAAGGTCTGAAAGATATGCAGCCGGGCGACACCGTTGTCTGTGAAATTGAAAAAGTAGGTGCTCTGGTAACGCACATCGTTTCTGAGCAAACGTTCTACGGCGATAAGTATTGAGGTATAGATTGATGAGTGCACAACTACAAGAGAATATCAGTAAAGCAGAAAGCTACCTGGCGCGTTTTAAAGAGAACACCCTGGGCCATTACATTAATGGCGAGTGGACGCTGGGCAGTGGTGAAACCTTTGATAACACCACACCCTTTGATCAGAGCTATCTGGGTAAAGTGGCTGCGGCGTCTGAAGAAGATGTCAATGCTGCCTGTGAAGCAGCGGCTGCTGCAGCGGCTGGCTGGGCGGCAACACCGGGTGCTGAACGGCGTAAGATTCTGCATCGTCTGGGTGACGAGCTGGAGAAGCGTGCCGAAGAGATCGCTATGGTTGAATCGATGGACTGCGGTCAGGCGCTGCGCTTTATGCGTCAGGCGGCTGTACGTGGTGCAGCCAACTTCCGTTTCTTCGCCGATCAGGCACCCGAGGCCCGCAACGGCTTGTCTCTGCATCAGGCGGAGCACACCAACTTTACCGTGCGCAGTCCAATCGGTCCTGTTGCCGTAATCACTCCGTGGAACACGCCGTTTATGCTGTCTACCTGGAAGATTGCACCCGCACTGGCATCCGGTTGTACCGTGGTACATAAGCCTGCCGAGCTGAGCCCACTAACTGCATCCATTCTGGCTGAGTGTGCTGAAGCGGCGGGTCTGCCGAAAGGTGTCTGGAACATGGTTAACGGCTTTGGTACGGTAGCCGGTAAAGCGCTGACTCAACACCCTGCTATCAAAGCGGTCGCGCTGGTGGGTGATTCTGCCACCGGTAAACTGATTCAGGCACAGACGGCACAAACCCTGAAGCGTCTGCATCTGGAACTGGGGGGTAAGAACCCGGTTATCGTATTCGATGATGCCGATTTTGATCGTGCTCTGGATGCCGTGGTCTTCATGATCTACAGCCTGAACGGTCAGCGCTGCACCAGCTCCAGCCGTCTGCTGATCCAGAGTGGTATTAAGGACAAGTTCCTGGCTGCCCTGAAAGCGCGTGTAGAAAACATCAAAGTAGGTCATCCACTGGACCCTGAAACTGAAGTAGGTCCACTGGTTCATACCGGTCACTACGATAAAGTCACCAGCTACTTCGAAATTGCTAAGCAGGATGGTGCGACTATCGCTGTCGGTGGCAAGTCTCTGCGTGATGAGATGGGCCCTGGTAACTTCGTCACCCCAACCCTGTTTGTTGATGCGAAGAACACTATGCGTATCGCTCAGGAAGAGATCTTTGGTCCGGTTCTGACCGCGATTGAGTTCGAAACCGAAGAGGAAGCGGTTCAGCTGGCTAACGAGACTGTGTATGGTCTGGCAGGCTATATCTGGACCAGCAACACCGGTCGGGCAATGCGTATGGCGCATGCAGTAGAAGCCGGTATGCTGTGGGTTAACTCAGAAAACAACCGTAACCTGCCATCCCCGTTCGGCGGCGTTAAGATGTCGGGTATTGGTCGTGACGGTGGTGACTGGAGCTTCGATTTCTATATGGAAACGAAGAATGTGTGTATAGCGCATGATACGCATAAGGTCCCTGTCCTCGGCCGCTAATCGTCTAAGCTACTGCGCTTGATCATACGGCGTTGGAAGCAGGTTCAAAGTGCTCATTTAGCAGGCTAAACTGCGCGCTTTTCACCTGCTTCCGCCTTGTCTGATCTACGCTCGTGACGCTTAGACAGCTATTGCGTTTGATCGTATGGTGTTGAGAGAAGGTATAAAGTACTTATTTAGCAGGCTAAACTGCGCGCTTTTCACCTGCTTCCGCCTTGTCTGATCTGCGCTCGTGACGCTTAGACAGCTATTGCGTTTGATCGTATGGTGTTGAGAGAAGGTATAAAGTACTTATTTAGCAGACTAAACTGCGCGCTTTTTACCTGCTTCCGCCTTGTCTGATCTGCGCTCGTGACGCTTAGACAAGCTATTGCGTTTGGCTACACGGCTTTTAAAAGCTGGTTTAGAGTAATCTTAGCCAGCTTTTGATTTTAAGTGTTATGAGCCTGATGCGTAGATCTGTAAATTAGATAGATTGATTAAACAGAGGAAACTTTATGCCTCATTTTATTATGGAATACTCAGCTAACCTGGATGATGATCTGGATATTCCGGCGTTGTTTGAGAAGTTAAACGCTACTGCGATTGCTACCGGGGTTTTCCCGATTGGTGGTATTCGCAGCCGGGCGATCCGCTGCGAGCATTTCCGGGTAGGTGAGGGTGATCCCGACAATACGTTTGTGCATCTGACCGCGAAAGTGGGGTCTGGTCGTTCGCCTGAAGTGCTTAAAGAGGCTTCTGATAAGATCTTTGAGACCTTCAGTGAGTGTCTTAAGCCGGTGTTTGACCGTCGCTGGATGAGCGCGGGTTTCGAGATGATTGAACTACACCCGGAGCGCAACTACCGGATGAACAACATTCACAAGAAGCTTGCCGACAAAGGCTGAATTTATTCGCGATTCAGAGTTAGTCAGCATCGTCTGATAAGCCCACGCTAACGCCGTGGGCTCTCGGTTCTTTGTGGTAAGGGTCTGAAGCCCGCGCAGGTAATCATGCCGGGCTATAGTGTGGGCCCCTCTTTTCGCAGTGTATAGTCACGGGCAGGTGACTAACGACTGGCTTTTCTTATTCAAACACAATGCCCTGAGCCAGCGGCAGTTCACCACCATAGTTGATGGTGTTGGTGGTACGGCGCATGTAAGCCTTCCAGGCATCGGAACCGGACTCACGACCACCGCCGGTCTCTTTCTCACCACCGAAGGCTCCGCCGATCTCTGCACCAGAGGTGCCGATATTGACGTTCGCGATACCGCAGTCAGAACCGGTAGCCGACATAAAGGTTTCAGCTTCCCGCATGCTTTCAGTGAAAATTGCCGATGAGAGCCCTTGAGGAACCTCGTTCTGAATCTCGATCGCTTCTTCGATATTGCTGTAGGTCAGCACATAGAGAATCGGAGCGAAGGTCTCTTGGTGAACTACCTGAGCGTCGTGAGCGATGCTGACGATAGCCGGACGAACATAATAACCGCCATCGGGGACACCTTCAGTTACGCGCTCGCCACCGAAGAGAATTTCACCGCCTTGCTCTTTTGCAGCGTTCAAGGCGTTTTGCATCGTATCAAAGCTGCGCTGGTCGATCAGCGGGCCGACCAGAGAGCCTGCAACAGTTGGATCGCCGATGGGCAGTGATGCATAGGATTTTTTGAGCCGTTCAACCAGATCGTCCTGGATCGATTTATGGGTGATCAGGCGGCGCAGTGTTGTACAACGCTGGCCAGCCGTGCCGGCCGCGGAGAAGACAATCGCCCGCAGGGCCAGATCAAGGTCCGCGGTTTCTGAAACTATCATGGCATTGTTCCCCCCCAGCTCCAGCAACGAACGGCCTAAACGTGCGCCTACGGTTTCGCCGACGCTGCGGCCCATAGCGGTAGAGCCGGTTGCCGATACCAGTGGGAAACGTTTGTCCTGAGCGATCAGTGCGCCAATCTCGCGATCGCCGATAATAACGCTGGTAACACCCTTAGGTATCTCCGGCATAGTCTCAAGTGCTTTTTCGACAATTGACTGGCAGGCGAGGGCGCAGAGAGGGGCTTTTTCCGATGGCTTAAGCACCATCGAGTCACCACACACCAGACCGATCATGGTGTTCCAGGCCCAGACAGCCATTGGGAAGTTGAAGGCGGTTATAACCGCAACAAGCCCGAGGGGCTGCCACTGTTCCATCATCCGGTGACCGGGGCGCTCACTGACGATCGTTTTACCGTGCAGCTGCCGGGACAGACCAACGGCAAAATCACAGACATCGATCCATTCCTGCACTTCACCCAGTGCTTCAGGCATGATTTTGCCGGATTCCAGGGTGATGACCTTTGCCAGATCCTCTTTATGCTCCCGGGCAAAGTTGCCGATCCGACGCACCAGTTCACCCCTCAGGGGCGCAGGGATTGTACGGAGTTGTTTGAACGCAGCTTCAGCGTTTTGAATCACCTCTTCAAGCTGAGCCGGGGTGGCATTTCTGAAACGGGCAACCTCCATACCATTGATGGGCGAATTCACTGAAAACGCATCCCCTTTACCTGTTTCACGCAGGTTGTTGCCTATTACGCTGTAGTAGACGTTTTCTGACGAAAGTGAGGTAAGGCCAAGGTTGTCGAGAAAATTCATGTTCATGGTAAGCCCTTTTAATAGCGATTATGCGATCTCTCAAGCTTAGTCGTCGGGAAGCGTATAAAAAAATACTAAATTTCTGGAGGGGGTATCGTCAAAGACTATATCGTTAAATGATTGCTATAGGATATTCTATAGGCTTCGGGGTAATAACTATTAGAGACTGTTATGGATTTTCGTTCATTACGTTACTTTGTTGCGGTATATGAGGAGCTGAGTCTGAGCGCGGCATCGAAGCGCTGCTTTGTCGCTCAGCCATCCATTTCTGCGGCTATTCAGCAACTGGAATCTGAACTGGACTGTGCGCTGTTTGTGCGCCACTCCAAAGGGGTGACGCCCACTCCGGAGGGTACCCGTCTCTACCCCGATGCCCGCAAAGTACTGGGAGATATTCAGTCGATTAAGCTGCAGTTTCAGGATAAGCCTGAGTTTCTGCCAGTACGGCTCGGCCTGATGCCTTTTTTGTCGGGCAAGCGGATAGGCCGGGTGATTAAAGCGCTATTCCGGGAGATTCCAGGGCTTGATCTGACGCTGGTGGATATCGCTGAGGAATCTGATCTGCGCATCGTCTCTAGCAGTATTGTTGAGCCTGATGAAGCGTTTCATAAGCTATGGACTGACCGTTATGTACTGGCGCTACCCAAAGGACATCCGCTGGAGATCCACGATTCAATCGATTTTGAGCTGTTGAATAACCTGCCGTACATCAGTCGACGGCGCTGTGATTTTAATGATGCCTGGAAGTTTCTGCTGCAAAAACGCGGGATTATTCTGAATACCAAAGCGACTGTGCGTACCGAAGAGTATGCCCTGGATATGGTGGCGGCGGGGTTGGGGGTTTCAGTGGTGCCGAAGCAATCCACCGATGGCAGAAAGGACATTATTATTCGCGAGGTCAATGGCTTACAGCTGGAGCGGGTGGTTGGTCTGGCCTATGCCCGTAATAAGCCGTTACCGCCGCTGTTACTGTCGGTGATTGAAAGTGTTAAGTCAGAACTCGCTGAAGAGCTGTTTGGACAATGAGAATTAACCTGATGATTACATGATGCGCTGATACAGGTGATAAAGATCGGCCCCCCGGGCAAAGTACAGTTCCCGGACACGACGGGCCGGAATCGGCTTCAATGGTGTGACCGGTACAAACATCTCTTCCAGCGGCATTCCTGTCAGATGGTCCGCCAGTGACTTACCCATCATAGTACCCGGTCCGATTCCCCGACCACTATAGCCGATACAGGCGGTCAGCCCCGGCGCAAGTCGATGAAGATGTGGCAGGTGGTCATTGGAAAAGGCGATCTGGCCGGACCAGCTATGGCTCCAGAGACCGTCATTACGGACCGTTGAGGGATGAAAAAGACCCGGAAACAGTCTGGATAGCTGATGGCTGGCCCAGTTTTGCAAAAAGCGATTCCCCCGGTCCTCGACCGTACCAATACTGCCGATAATCAGACGACCTGAATCATCCAGGCGAATTGATGACATCACCTGACGGGTATCCCAGCAACCGTGTTTTTCCGGCAGAATCTGTTGCAACTGTTCGGGCTGCAATGGGTGAGTGGCATACTGAAAAAAGCGGAGCGGAATAAAGGATTGCTTTAATGTTTTATTGAGATGTTCGCTGTAGGCATTAGTGGCGATAACCACCTGATCGGCAACGACCGAACCGTTGGCGGTAGCCACTTGCCACTCTCCGGCAGGGTTATTGCTGAGTTCAGTGACGATGGAACCGGTATAGATTCTGGCCCCCAAGGATTGTGCTGCCTGAGCCAGTCCCCGGGCATAGCTGAGGGGCTGAATCGTACCTGCACGGGGGTCATACAGTGAGCTTTTGTAGGCGCTGGTGCCGGTTAGCCGGGCTGTGGTTGCCGGGTCTTTTAGCTCAACCGGAGCCCCCCGTTGCAGTAATTGCCTGGCTCTTGTCATTAGAATATGGTCACCCTTTCTGGAGTGAGAGAGTTGCAGGGTGCCGTTGCGAATGGCTTCACACCCAATACCGAAGCGCTCTATCAGCGAAAAAACCAGATCGGGAGCCCCCGCCAGCTGTGTATTGAGTCGCTGTCCATAGGTTGAGCCTAAGGTCGCTTCAATCTCGTCAGGGTTGACCCACAGGCCAGCGTTCACTAATCCCACATTACGACCAGAACCACCGAAGCCGATCTCCTGGGCCTCAAGGACGATTACATCGACCCCTTTTTCGGCCAGGTGCAGCGCTGTCGAAAGACCGGTGTAGCCGGCGCCAATAATCACGACGGCTGCACTGTGCTGTCCCTGAAGCGGGGCCGTATCAGGAGCCGGGCAGGCACTCGCTGCCCACAATGAGTCAGGAAGTGTGTGCCGGATAATGTGATGATTGTTCATGGTCGGGTTTCCATTCAAATCGTACTATTCATCATGACGATGATCTGATCAGCTCTCCGATCACGCTTTGTATATGGGATAAAACGGGCAGAGAACCGATCAACTTTGAGGCAATGTTAAGCGTGCGCAATATCACGATCATATTCCCGGCTCAGATCGAGCAGAAATACTGTTTTTATGACTCCCCTATAGGAATGGACTATGGCCAGATGCAGGGCCGCAAACGACAGATCAGTCAGCTGTTTACTCTCTACGTTAATGGTCAGATAGTCGGGCAGGGTGCGGGTGCTAACTGCCCGGATGATGCGTTTAGTGTTGATTCTGGCACTGTCTGTCAGGTGCGGTGAGTGGATTCAAAAATTTTGTCAGCGTTACTGGCAATAAAGCCATCAAACAATTCGCCCCCGGCGTTTTTATAGCGCATGGCAAATTCATAAAAACAGGTAGGGACCGTCCGTGTCTGGCCGCAGCTAAAGGTCATCTCTGTCTGATCTGCCATGGTGGATGATTGCACCAGAAGGTCTGCCGGAACCCCTTTTATCGCCCCGCCTGCCTGATTGATCGGGAATTGATGCTGTTGCAGCAGATCGATCACCTGTTGCATATCAGTGATGGATTTAAGGTGGTTGAGGCTGACGGTAAAGTGGTTAACTCTCAGTCCCAGACTTGTCAGCCAGGCGGCGTATTCACTCTCCTCTGACAGGGTATCGTAGTCTGCTGCAGTGATCGGTTGCCACAGCAGTCCCCGGGCAAAAACCTCCGGACCATCAACTGCTCCGGGATCGATCTGGGACACAACCGACTCCAGAATGCGCTGACTCTTTTCACTCAGAAGGTGACGCATCAGTTCACTGACAAAAATACGGGGGGCAGCGGGATCCGGGTGGGAATAACTGCGGGCGACCAGCTTCTTCTGCTCAAAATGATAGTGCTCCTGCAGTTTGTACCCCATCGCCAGAATAACCGGTTGCAGATGCTCCAGGTCAATGGGACAGTCAGAGAAGGTTCTGAACGCCACGTGATCATTGATGACGGCTTCCCCCAGGCTGGTGAACAGGTCGTGGATTTTCTGTGCCTGGGGCGCGATGTCGATATAGTCCTGCCAAAGCATTGCAAAAAAAGTTTCGTAGTTCATCTCTCATACCCAATCAGATGTTCAGTGGGCTGGCACATAGACTGTGCGATATCAGCACTGTTTATTCAGTTTTGTTAGCCAGCCTTCTTTAGTCAGCATAGAAACAAACTTATTGGCTTGCCTGATATAAGTACAATATTGCTTTTTGATATGGGTTATACAGTCAACCTATAGACGCGGCTCTTTAAACCTTTTTCAGTGCTGTTTCGAGTAGGGTGACAAACACTTTACGTTTTGCTGAGGTCTCCAGCCGTGATGGGTAGATTGCGTGGATATCAGCTTGCTGACTATAGTCCGGGAGTATGCGGATAAGGTGGCCGCTGTTCAGTTCCTCGCGGATATTCCACACTGATCTGAGCATGATACCCCGGCCATCGAGACACCACTGTTTGGCCACGCTGCCGTTATTAGTGGTTAGCGGCGCGGTTAATTTGATACTTTTTTTGCCGGCTCTGCTCTCTAAACGCCAGTGTCCATAGCTCTGATCCCGTTCCCGGATGCCGATGCAGCGGTGACGGTTCAGCTCAGCCAGCTGTTGCGGTGTGCCATACTCTTCCAGATAGGCTGGCGCGGCGCAGAGAATTCGCTGGTTTTCACCGAGGCGTTTGGCGATCAGCTGTTGAGGCAGTTCACCGCCGACTCGCAGTTCAATATCAAACCCCTCTGAAATCAGATCGACGGGACGGTCGAGCAACTCCAGATCAATCTCCAGTTGCGGATACTGCTGGCTAAAGCGGGATACCACCGGTGCGATAAAGTGGCTGCCAAATCCGCTACTGGTGACAATTCTTAGTTTACCTTTGGGTATCAGCTGTTCGTTGACAATTTCAGCTTCCATCTGCTCCATCGTTTCCAGCAGGCGCTCTGACCATTCCAGGGCAATTTTACCTTCGGGGCTCAGTATTACCTGCCGGGCGTTGCGAATAAACAGGCGCACGCCCAGATGCTTCTCCAGCAGGTTGATCCGTTTGCTGATATATGCCGGGGAGACATCCAGGCTGTCGGCCGCACTACTGAAGCCTTGCAATCGGGCAGCGACTACGAACACCTGTATATCGTTAAGGGGAGGAAGTTGATTCACGTTTCGTGACCCTTGTATTTACACTATGGCTTTTTAATCTACGTATCATATCGAATATGATGGTTGTTTCCGAATTCGAAAAGATCTCTTTTTCAAGTGAGTACGACGATGAACAAAGTAAAGATTGCGGTGATTCCCGGTGATGGTATCGGTAAAGAGGTTATCCCTGTCGGGATGCAGATACTCGAAGCGGCAGGGCGTAAACATGGGGTGGAGTTTAACTGGACAGAGTTTGACTGGTCCTGTGAAACCTATCATCGCACCGGGCGGATGATGCCTGAAGATGGTCTGGAGCAGTTGAAAGGCTTTGATGCGATCTATCTGGGGGCGGTGGGCTTTCCTGGTGTGCCTGATCATATCTCCCTTTGGGGATTGCTGTTGCCGATTCGCCGGGCGTTTGATCAGTACGTTAACCTGCGTCCTGTCCGTTTGTTTGAGGGGGTGCCATGCCCGTTAGCAGGAAAGAAACCCGGCGATATCGATTTCTACGTGGTCAGGGAAAACGTTGAAGGGGAGTACTCCTCTGTGGGTGGCATTCAGTATGAGGGCACCGAACATGAGGTGGTTTCGCAGCAGAGTATCTTCACCCGTCGTGGGACAGATCGCATTCTCAGGTATGCGTTTGACCTGGCTCAGAGCCGCCCGGCGAAGCATCTGAGTTCTGCAACAAAATCCAACGGCATCTATCACTCAATGCCTTACTGGGACAGCCGGGTCGAGGCGATGGCGAAAGACTATCCGCAGGTAAATGTGGATCAGTACCATATCGATATTCTCACGGCTAACTTTGTGCGCATGCCGGAACACTTTGATGTGGTGGTGGGGTCAAATCTGTTTGGCGATATTCTCTCAGATCTGGGACCTGCCTGTACCGGCACCATCGCCATCGCGCCATCGGCGAATATCAACCCGGAAAAAACCTTTCCGTCGATGTTCGAACCGGTGCATGGTTCGGCCCCGGATATTGCCGGGCAGGGGATCGCCAATCCGCTGGGTACCATCTGGGCCGGTGCGATGATGATGCAGCATCTTGGCTATGATTCGGTACACGATTCTCTGATGCAGGCGATGGCCAGCGTATTAGCTGAGGGCAAAGCACTGACCCGGGATATGGGCGGTAACGCGAATACCCAGCAGCTGGGTGACGCGATCCTGAAGGAGATTCTCTGACACAGATGCTGATGCAGGATCTGGTGATCTGAGCCTGTCAGGCTGATACGCCCGTATCAGCCTTCCACTCTTCTTGGGGCGGTTAAATTCCCCTCTGTTTTTGTATGACTCAATTCCGGTTTGACCAGGAACACCGGGCCTTAGGTGTCATATTAATTTCATCGGCAGGTATTAGTCTCTGATCTTTCTATAAAGATAAAGAGCGTGAATACAACGATGAAAAAGCTATCTGAAGAGCCTACCCTTGCCCCGGATGCAGAGATTCAGGGGGTTAATTTTGGCCGTTTTAATGAAGTCGGTGAGCGCTGTAAACTGGTGAATTCCCGCCTGGATGATTACGCCTACGTTGGAAATGACTCCGATATCATCAATACGGAGATCGGTAAGTTCTGCTCGATAGCCTCCCACACCCGGCTGAATCCGGGCAACCATCCAGTCGAAAAAGCGGCGATGCATCACTTTACCTACCGCAGTTCTATGTATGGCTTAGGTGACGATGATGAGTCCTTTTTTCAGTGGCGTCGGGATCAGCCGGTGAACATTGGCAACGATGTCTGGATCGGCCACGGGGCGGTGATTCTTGCCGGAGTTACTGTGGGCAATGGTGCGGTCATTGCGGCAGGAGCTGTGGTTTCCAAAGATGTCGAAGACTACTGCATTGTCGCAGGCGTGCCGGCAAAGCCTGTCCGCAAGCGCTTCAGCGATGAGGTCATTCAGGGATTTAACCGGCTGTGCTGGTGGGACTGGGATGATGCTTTATTAGCTGAACGAATGGCTGATTTTCGGGTATTATCGGGCGAGGATTTTCTGCTTAAGTACTGCTAAATGTGTACTGTTAAATGTGTATTGGTAAATAAGTACCGTTAAATCAAGTGCTTTGAACAACCCGCTTTGTTTCGACATAAAGCGTCCATAAAACTGTAAGAAAACCAACATGTCTAGATAACTTTGCTGTCATAAAAACGCCCTAAGCTTGCATGCAATCAAATAGAGGATTGGATTTCATGCCTGCTATCAAAATTACTGCTTTGCGCAAAAGCTTCAATCGTGTTGCTGTTCTGAAAGATGTGTCGATTGAGGTGCAAAAAGGCGAGATGGTTGCTTTGATTGGCTCTTCCGGTTCCGGGAAGTCAACGCTGATGCGCCACCTTTCCGGACTGACCTTTGCCAATCGTAATTCACCATCAATGGTTGAGGTGCTGGGCCGCAAAGTGCAGCAGAACGGCCGGCCGGCAAAGGAACTGCGGGCTACCCGTGCCCGTATCGGTAATGTCTTTCAGCAGTTCAATCTCGTTAACCGCCTCAGCGTTCAGACCAATGTGTTGATTGGTGCGCTGAGCCGTATCCCTACCTATCGCAGCCTGCTGGGCTGGTTTACCGATGAAGAGAAACTTAAAGCTCTTGAGGCGCTGGAATCTGTCGGTCTGCGTCAGCATGCATTGAAGCGGGCTTCTGATCTTTCAGGCGGCCAGCAACAGCGGGTGGCAATCGCCAGAGCGCTGATGCAGGAAGCCGAAATTATTCTGGCCGACGAGCCGATCGCATCGCTGGATCCTGAGTCTTCCCGGCAGGTGATGGAAACTCTGCAACGGATCAACCAGGAGATGGGTATCACCGTCGTGGTAACGCTGCATCAGGTTGAATATGCCCAGAAATATTGTAGTCGTGCGATCGCGCTGAAAGAGGGAGAGATCTATTTTGATGGTTCTATCGATGGGCTTGAAACCTCTCTGTTAACCGATCTCTACGGTACTCAGATATCCGAAGGAACGCTTGGATCTCAGGCACATGAAGTACCTGTAAAACACTCTCATTTAGATCTAAACCCTGAACTTAACCCTGTGTGAAACTGAACTAAACCCGGAGCAAAATCCAATGAAACTTAAGCAAGTGTTTTCTAAGCTGGCTGCTGGCCTGGCGATCACTGCGGCACTGACTGGTGTCAGTGTTGCTCAGGCAGAAGAGTTAAAGACGCTGAATTTCGGCATTATCTCTACCGAAACTTCCCAGAACCTGAAAACTATCTGGGTGCCTTTTCTGGCGGATATGTCGAAAAAGCTGAATATGGAAGTTAAGCCGTTCTTTGCCTCTGACTATGCTGGCATTATTCAGGCGATGCGTTTCAATAAAGTCGATGTTGCCTGGTATGGCAATAAATCTGCCATGGAAGCTGTTGATCGTGCAGGTGGCGAGATCTTTGCTCAGACCGTTGATGTCACTGGCAACCCTGGATACTGGAGTGTGCTGCTGGCTTCTGCCAACAACGACAAGCTGAACAGTGTTGAAGATGTTCTGGCGAACAGCAGTGAGCTGGCGTTTGGTAACGGTGATCCAAACTCAACCTCTGGTTTCCTGGTGCCTAGCTACTACGTGTTTGCTAAAAACGGTGTCGATGCCAAAAAAGCATTTAAGCGTGTCACCAATGCCAGCCACGAAGCTAACTTTATGGCGGTTGCCAACGGTCAGGTTGATGTTGCTACAAACAACACTGAGAACCTTGCTCGTGTTGCGATCACTCATCCGGAAATGGTCGATAAAGTGAAGGTGATCTGGAAATCTCCGCTGATTCCGTCTGACCCTATCGTATGGCGTAAGAACCTGGCTGAAGCTGACAAGAGCAAGATCTATGACTTCTTTATGTCTTACGGAAAGACCAACGATGCTAAAGAGCTGGATATTCTGAAAGAACTGCAGTGGGCTCCGTTCAAAGCGTCCAGCGATGATCAGTTACTGCCTATCCGTCAACTGGCCCTGTTTAAGAACCGGGCAAAAATGATCAATAACTCGGGTCTCTCTGATGCTGAAAAAGCTGAAAAAATCCAGGAAATTGATGAGCAACTGGCTGTACTGAACCGTCGTATGGCAGCTCTTCAGGCTGCTGCACTTTAATTGTTACAACAACTGGCAGCGTTTGTACAAGCGCTGCTGGTTTCCTGCTTTTTTAACGGAATCAGACGATGACTACAGATGCATACGTCAATAAAAATACCATAGTCAGTAAGCCATTTAACTGGATGGCTGCGCTGAGCTGGGGTGTTTTATTCGCCATGCTTGGATGGGGTTGGGAAGGCGCCGAGATGAACCCGATGGTATTGATCCGTGATGCGGGCAATATGGCGGAGTTTGCCGCAGACTTCTTTCCTCCTGACTTTAGCGATATCAAATTTTACCTTGAAGAGATGGCGGTCACGATCCATATCGCGCTCTGGGGGACGGTGCTTTCCATTCTGCTGTCTATCCCATTCGGCATACTCAGTTCCGAAAACCTGATGCCGGTATGGATCTATCAGCCGGTGCGTCGATTGATGGATGCGACCCGTGCCATTAATGAGATGGTGTTCGCCATGCTGTTTGTGGTGGCGGTGGGGCTGGGACCATTTGCCGGAGTGCTCGCCCTGTTTATCCATACCACCGGTGTGCTGGCAAAGCTATTTTCAGAAGCGGTTGAAGCGATTGATCCACGTCCTGTTGAGGGTGTCAGAGCAACCGGTGCCAATATTTTAGAAGAGATTCTTTACGGTGTTATTCCTCAGGTTCTGCCTTTGTGGATCTCCTACTCGCTTTACCGGTTTGAATCCAACGTACGGTCTGCCACGGTGGTTGGCATGGTAGGTGCCGGAGGTGTGGGGGTAATTCTCTGGGAGAGTATTCGCGGTTTCCAGTTTCAGCAAACCTGTGCCGTGATGATTGTAATTGTTATCTGCGTCACCCTGACCGACCTTCTGTCGCAGCGGCTGCGCAAAGCATTTATCTGATAATTTTTAGCTCCCGGAACTTGTATAGACAAATGGCTATTTACCGCAAAATTGCGATTCAGTTAAGAGACGAGATCAGTGCCCAGTATACGCCGGGAGACCTGTTACCACCGGAAAACCAACTGGCTGATCGTTTTGATGTTAACCGGCATACCGTCCGGCGGGCGATCGATGAGCTGGTGCAGGATGGTCTGGTGCGACGTCATCAGGGGCTTGGCTGTCGAGTGGTGCAAAAACCGATCGATTATGCCCTGCATGACCGGGCGGCATTTTCCCATAACCTGAATCAGATCGGATTGGGGCTGGAAACTGAGATTCTGGGATGCCGGGTCACAACGTTGCCCGCCGTTCTGACAGATCAGCTGGAGCTGACAGAACCTGTCAGTGTGATTGAATTACAGACCCGCCGTTTTATCGGCACTGATCCGGTATGTCTGATCCGCCACTATCTGTTTGGCCTGCCGGATGATGCTCTGAATAACTTTAGTGAGGGATCGCTGCACGCCTATCTGCTACAGAATTTTGATCTGGAGCTGCAGCGGGGCACCACCCGTTTAAGGGCCCGTATGCCTACCTTTGATGAGTGCAGTCAACTGGCTATCAGTCGCGGGATTCCGGTAATGGAGGTACACACCCGAAACGTCTGCCGGCAGTCAGGTGTATTGCGTGAATACTCTATTGCCCGTAGCCGCAGTGATTACTTTGAATACCGAGTGGAACCAACACCATGAATATTAGTACTGAACAGCGTCAGCGCTGGATCTCGGTATTGGCGAAAGCGCCTACCGAAGTTCTGCTGAAGCTATCTGACTCAGTGGTTAGTGATATGCAGTTTGAGCTGATCCGTGAACCTGAAATTGGCCTGACCCAGGTGCGTGCACGGATGGGTGGAAAAGGCGATGCCTTCAATATGGGGGATATGACCGTGACCCGTTGCGTGGTTCGCAGTCAGGGGGACTCTCTGGGGTTCAGCTATGTTGCCGGACGTAATAAGGCTCATGCGCTGCGGGCGGCGCAGCTGGATGCGATGTTGCAACTGTCTGACTTTCATCAGCACCTGACGGACAACGTAATAGAACCGCTGAAACAGCAGGCTAGCGAGTCCCAGCAGGTGAAACAGCAGGCGACCGCTGCTACCAAAGTTGATTTCTTTACCCTGGTGAGAGGAGAGGACTAACCGATGAACAGTATTGCACTACAGATCGGTTTCCAGGAGCCGGTCACCGATGCACAACAGGTGTTCCGTTCGCTGCTTAAAGTGATGAGCGAACCGGGTGTGATTGAATCGCTGGATCAGGCCACCACACTGGAGACTCTGTGCCCGGCGGCCTTTTCAACCTGCCTTGCGTTGTTGGATTCTACTACCCGAATCTGGTTAGCCGAACCCTTTAACAGTGATGCTGTAGCGAAGAATCTCAGCTTTCATACCGGTTGCCGTCTGACGCAAACCGTCGGTGAAGCGGATTTTGTTCTCTGCCGGGCTGATCAGTTACCGCAACTGGATCAGCTCAAACGGGGTTCTGCTGAATACCCTGACCGGGGCTGCACGTTGCTGGTTCAGGTTGATCAGATATCCGATACCGCACTGCCTGAATCTACGGTATTGCGTCTGCAGGGACCCGGAATACCTGGGCAGCGAACGCTGGCAATCAGCTCGTTACCGCGTGAACTGATCCACTATCTGACCGGGCGTCCCGACCCATTTCCGCTGGGACTGGATATCGTTCTGCTGGCCGACAATGTTGTGACCGCCATTCCCCGAACCACCCGTGTGGAGGTGAACTGATGTATGTAGCCGTAAAAGGGGGCGAAAAGGCGATTAGCGCGGCCCATGAATTACTGGCGAAAGTCCGTCGCGGCGATACCCGCGAAGCGGAGCTTTCGGTTAAGCAGGTTGAGCAACAGCTGCCGCTGGCGGTTGCCCGGGTAATGACGGAGGGGGCGGTTTATGACCCTGAACTGGCTGCTCTGGCGATTAAACAGTCCGCTGGTGACCTGGTAGAAGCGATCTTTCTGCTGCGCGCCTATAAGACCACGCTGAACCGTTTTGGTATCTGTGAGCCGATCAATACAGAAACGATGCAGATCGAGCGGCGTATCTCTGCGACCTATAAAGACCTGCCCGGTGGACAGGTGCTGGGGCCAACCTTTGATTACACCCATCGCTTGCTGGATTTCAGCCTGATGGCTGAGGGAGACGTTAGTGAACCCTCTGTTGCTGATATTAGTCCGTCTGCTGAGATGTCTGCTGAGCCTGTCTCTGTTGAACCAGTATCCAAAGTGCTGGAGATTCTGGAACGGGAAAACCTGATGGTTAGCGAGTCTGATCATCAGTCAGAACCCACCGATATTACCCGGGATCCGATCACCTATCCGGCGGAACGCAGTGCCCGTCTGCAGTCGCTGGTACAGGGGGATGAGGGATTCCTGCTGGCGCTGGGCTACTCCACCCAGCGGGGCTATGGTCGCAATCACCCCTTTGCCGGAGAGATCCGCATCGGCGAGGTTGAAGTGTCCATCGTGCCTGAGGAGCTGGGCTTTGAAATTACCATCGGCGCTGTACAGATGACTGAGTGCGAAATGGTCAATGGTTTTACCCGCCATCGTGATGGCGAAGTGAAATTTACCCGTGGTTATGGCGTGGGCTTTGGTCAGTGTGAGCGTAAAGCGATGGCGATGGCGCTGGTGGACCGTTCACTGCAAGCCGCTGACTACGACGAAGAGGTGGTCTCTCCGGCGCAGCAGGAGGAGTTTGTTCTGTCTCACTGCGATAACGTCGAAGCCGCTGGCTTTGTCTCTCACCTGAAACTGCCTCACTACGTTGATTTCCAGTCCGAACTGGAACTGCTGCGTCGTATACGGGCTGCTGAGCAGAGTGACTCTGCTAAGGATATGAACTGATGAATCCGCAGACTATTCGTGAAGGCTATAACTTCGCCTATCTGGATGAACAGACCAAACGGATGATCCGCCGGGCGCTGTTAAAGGCTGTCGCTATTCCCGGTTATCAGGTGCCATTTGGTGGCCGCGAGATGCCGATGCCCTATGGCTGGGGTACCGGTGGCATGCAGGTGACTGCGGCGGTGATTGGTGAGAATGACTGTCTCAAGGTGATCGATCAGGGAGCGGATGACACCACCAATGCGGTGAGTATTCGCGCTTTCTTTCGTGATCTGACCGGAGTCAGGACCACTGAGAAAACCGAAGAGGCGACGCTGATTCAGACCCGCCACCGGATTCCGGAAAAGCCACTTCAGGCGGGGCAGGTGCTGGTCTATCAGGTGCCGATTCCTGAGCCGTTGCGGTTTATTGAGCCCAGTGAGGTTGAAACCCGGAAGATGCATGCGCTGGAGGATTACGGCGTGATGCATATCAAACTCTACGAGGATATTGCCCAGTTTGGCCATATCGCCACGGCCTATGCCTATCCTGTACTGGTAAATGGGCGCTATGTGATGGATCCCTCACCGATCCCTAAATTTGATAATCCGAAAATGGATAACTCTCCGGCGTTGCAGCTGTTTGGTGCCGGTCGTGAAAAACGGATCTATGCGATCCCGCCCTACACCGATGTTAAGAGCCTCGATTTTGAAGACCATCCGTTTGAGGTGCAGAGGTGGGAACAGTGCTGTGCTATCTGTGGTTCAGATGAAAGCTTTCTCGATGAAGTGATTATGGATGATCAGGGAGCCCATGAATTTATCTGTTCAGATACCGATTATTGTCGTGAGCGGATGGCAAACCTGGAGGTGACCGCATGAACCGTGAACCGATTTTACAGGTCGATAACCTCACCAAACTCTATGCTGCGGGCAAAGGGTGTGAGGCGGTGAGTTTCGATCTTTATCCCGGTGAAGTGCTGGGAATTGTGGGGGAATCAGGTTCAGGTAAGTCAACGCTGCTGAACTGTCTCTCTGTCCGTCTGGCCCCGGATGAGGGTGATATTCACTATCTCACCCGGGCTGATGAGTGGGTCAACCTCTATGGCCTGAGCGAGTCCCGCCAGCGTCACCTGCAGCGCACCGAATGGGGGATTGTACATCAGCATCCCCGGGATGGTTTACGTATGGGGGTGTCTGCCGGCGCCAATATTGGTGAGCGCCTGATGGCGACCGGTGAGCGTCATTACGGCAATCTGCGGCAAACCGCGCAGAGCTGGATGAATGACGTAGAGCTGGATATCGCCCGCATCGACGACAAGCCAACCACATACTCGGGAGGGATGCAGCAGCGCTTGCAGATCGCCCGTAATCTGGTGACTCATCCCCGACTGGTGTTTATGGATGAGCCAACCGGGGGTCTGGATGTATCGGTACAGGCGCGGCTTCTGGATCTGCTGCGGCAACTGGTGACCGAAATGAACCTGGCCGTGGTGATTGTCACGCATGATCTGGCGGTGGCCCGATTACTGGCGCAGCGACTGATCGTTATGCGTCACGGCCGGGTGGTTGAAACCGGCCTCACCGATCAGGTGCTTGATGATCCTCAGCACGCTTATACCCAGCTGCTGGTGTCCTCCGTACTGACCTCATAATTCCGGGAAGTAACATAATGCAAACAATGATAGAGGTGCAGGGGTTAACCAAAGTGTTCACCCTGCACAATCAGGGCGCTATCAAGCTGCCGGTCTTCAATGGTATCGACTTTGTCGCGAAGCAGGGCGAGTGCACGGTGCTGTTTGGTGAAAGTGGTTCCGGCAAAAGTACGCTGCTGCGTTCACTTTACGCCAACTACCTGCCAACCAGCGGTTCGATAGTGGTTCGACATCGTGGTGAGATGACTGCGCTCACCGGGGCTTCAAGTCAGACCCTGCTGGAGATTCGCCGGGAAACCATCGGCTACGTCAGCCAGTTTCTGCGGGTGATTCCCCGGGTGGCTACTCTGGATGTGGTGGCTCAGCCTCTGCGTGAGCGGGGTGTCAACGTTGCAACAGCCCATGCTAAAGCGGCTGAACTGCTGGAACAGCTGTATATTCCTGAACGGCTCTGGTCTCTGCCCCCGGGCACGTTTTCCGGTGGCGAGCAGCAGCGGGTAAATATCGCCCGGGGCTTTATCGTCGATTATCCAATTCTGTTGCTGGATGAGCCAACGGCATCGCTGGATCAGCGCAACGCGGCGGTGGTGGTGGATCTGATCCGTCAGGCCCGTAACCGGGGGACAGCCGTGGTTGGGATCTTTCACGATGCGGAGGTTCGTGATGCCGTGGCGGATCAGATCTTCCATGTTAATCCTGACCGCCAGGAAGATTCGTTATTCACCGATGAAAGGGTACCGGCATGATTCTTACAAACGCGCATATTGTGTTGGAAGACGAGGTCATTCATGGCTCAGTCTCTATCAGTGAAGGTCTGATCCAGTCGGTTGATCCGGGCTCTGTTACTTTGCCGGGGGCCGTCAACTGTGAAGGCGGTTTTCTGCTACCCGGCATGGTAGAGCTGCACACCGATAATATGGAGAAACACTTTACCCCGCGTCCCGGTGTTGCCTGGCCCGGTTTGTCTGCCTTTAAGGTTCATGATGCGCAGATGATCAGCGCCGGTATCACCACGGTGTTTGATGCGATCTCGGTGGGGGATGTGGTGGAGGGCAGTGATCGACTTAACAATCTGACCCGTATGGCTGATGCGCTGAATGAAAGTCGTCATAGGGGACTGACCCGTTCTGATCACCTGCTGCATCTGCGTTGTGAAGTCAGTCATGAAGATACCCTCGGCAACTTTAAGCAGCTGTCAGAGCGGTATCCGCCGCAGCTGGTGTCGGTGATGGATCACACCCCGGGGCAGCGTCAGTTTGCCAGCCTGGAAAAATATCGTCAGTACTATCAGGGTAAGTACAAGCTCTCTGATACCGAGATGGAAGCCTTTATTCAGCGTCAGACCGAAGCCAGCAGGCTTTATAGCGATCAGTATCGTAAGGAGATCTGTGCTCTCTGCGATGAACGGGGTATTCCACTGGCCAGTCATGATGATGCTACCCGTGATCATGTGACTGAGTCACTGGGCTTTAATATGGTGATTGCTGAATTTCCGACCACCTATGAAGCGGCCCGGGAGGCCCATGGCTATGGTATGGCGGTGCTGATGGGGGCGCCTAACGTGGTGCGCGGCGGCTCACACTCTGGGAATATTGCTGCCCATACACTGGCATCAGAGGGGTTACTGGATATTCTCTCCAGTGATTACTATCCCGCCAGTCTGTTGGATGCAGCGTTCAAGCTGGCCAATGATGAGAATAATCAGTATGACCTGGCCAAAGCGACTAAGCTGATCAGTTGTAACCCGGCAAAGTCGGTTGGTTTAACTGACCGTGGCCGCATTGCCCCCGGATTAAAAGCGGATCTGATCTGGTGTGAGGCAACAAGCGATCATCCACATATCCTGCATGTGTGGAAAAATGGTCTGCGGGTGTTCTGACAAGATGTCATATCTATTCTATGTGGCAGGCCCGTCGGGCAGCGGAAAGGATTCCCTTATCAATGGTCTGCGTGATCGTCTTGGCGGCGGGTCTTCGGTTTTGTTTGCGCACCGCTACATAACCCGCTGTTGGCAAGCCGGTGGTGAGAATCATGTTGAGCTGAGTGAAGAAGAGTTTCGCCAGCGTTCTCAGGCAGGATTATTCAGCATGCAGTGGCAGGCGAATAATTGCCGTTATGCGATCGGTGTTGAGATCAGTCACTGGCTTAACAGCGGCTATTCGGTCGTGGTGAATGGTTCGCGGGCTCATCTGGAAGAGGCGACCTCCTGTTTTGGTGATCGACTTATTCCAATTCTGGTGACCGTTGATCCGGCAGTACTGAGGCAGCGTCTGCAGGCGCGGGGGCGGGAAGAGGGGGGTGAAATTGATGCCAGAATTGCCCGTAATCAGATCTTTGAACAGCGCCTGCATGGTCGGGCAATAGAGATCGCCAATGATACCGATCTTTGTTCTGCGGTCGATCAGTTTCACCGCATCGTGATGAATCATACAGAGATCAGCGCAGATGTTGAAAATTGAGTTTTTAGGCAGTGGTAATGCGGCGGGGGTTCCTGTCTGGGGTTGTCGCTGCAGTGCCTGTCTTCAGGCTCAGACTGATCCGGGAAAACGGCGCAGAGGCGCCTCACTGGCGATTCATACAGATGAGGGGGTAACGCTGGTTGATGCCGGGCTGACTGATCTGGCTGAACGCTTCAGTTTTGTCTCAGTAAAACGGATTCTGCTGACCCATTTTCATATGGATCATGTACAGGGGTTGTTTCATCTGCGCTGGTCAGAAGAGGCCAGGCGGATACCGGTTTTCCGACCCGATGATCCTCTCGGGGCCGATGATCTGTATAAACATCCGGGTGTGTTTGAGTTTCAGCCCCCCTTCAAACCTTTTGATTCTGTTGAATGGCCGGGGTTCAGAGTGGTTGCTTTACCGCTGATTCATTCCAGGGAAACCTTCGGCTATCTGATCAGCAATGGCAATTATTGCATGGCGTATCTGACCGATACAGCAGGCTTTCCTGCGGAGACTCTGAACTATCTGCAACGTTATCCGGTGGATGATCTGGTGCTGGATTGTAGTGAGCCTCCGAGAGAATCGATGCCCCGCAACCATAACGATCTGAATGCTGCGCTTGATCTCTGGCGTCAAAGTGGTGCCAGCCGTTTGTGGCTCACCCATATTAGCCATCGGTTGGATTGCTGGCTGGAGCATTCTGGCGCTACACTGCCTGAAGGTGTGGCTGTTGTTACTGATGGGATGCTGTTTGAGATTGAAGAAGATTGTGTCTCTCAGAAACTGATCGTCGAGATAAGTAGAAAGGGTTGAGATTGGAAGAGACAGCTGAGATAGCGAATGACACTTGAACCGGAAATTGCTGTTGTCCTGTCGGTGATGATGCATGTCACCTGGAATCTGATCGCGCGCTATCAGTCATCCAGGGCATTTCCATTGTGGTGGGTGTTGCTGGCTCATCTGATTATGGTTGCCCCGTGGGGTTTCTGGGCGCTGATTACTGAGGTTCACTGGAACCTTACTTTTGCACTGCTTCTGCTGATCTCAGCGTCAGCGAATGTGATCTACTTTTTAGGGCTAAGGCAGGCGTATCATCACGCCCCGGTACCGCTGGTCTACCCTCTGGTCAGAAGTTCACCTCTGTTGATTGCGATCTGGAGTGTTTTACTCTTTGGGGAAACGCTGGGTATCTGGGCATGGGCAGGAATCATCGTTAGTGTCGCAGGCTTGCTCATTCTGGCATTCAGCTCTGGTTCTGCCAATGACAAGCGCGCCTTGCCCTGGGCGATGACTGCGATGCTGGCCACCAGTGTTTATTCGCTGAGTGATAAGGCGGCAGTGTCCAGCCTGAATAGTTTTAGTGCCATTGTCGGCTTCATCTCAGTGGGGTACTTCTGTTCATGGCTGGCACTGTCGGTTCTGTTAGTCCGCCAGACAGGAGACTGGCGGCCCCGAACAGGGATCTCTCCTTTAGCTATGTTCACCGGAGGACTTTGTATCGGTCTGGCTTATGCACTGGTGGTGTTTGCCATGAAGCAGATGCCCTCTGCCGTGGTCGTGGCATATTCTAATGCCGGAATCATCGTCGCGTCGGTTATCTCGATTCTTTTCTTACGTGAACGCTGGGCCTGGAAGCAGAGAGTTCTGGCGGCAATGATCATTCTTATCGGGATTATCATGATCTATCGGGGATAGGCTTATATGCTCAGATATCAATCGCAATTTAAACGTTAATTCCGCTATAAATGCGATCTGATATTTCGTATAGTCATACCATTACCAGGTAGATTAAGTGCACAGTCCATGGCTAGACATAAGCCTAACCCCTATTCCGATGATTCCTATGATCAGGCTGCTATCAATCTCCGACTTGCATTGTCTGTATTAGGGGAGCATCGTTTGCCCAGCTCGCCCGTTAATTTCCGGCTTGCTTATGATCTTATCGACGGCAGAAGCCACAGCTTAAATGATCAGTTTAAGGCGGTGCTCGCTTCAGAGCATACAGATCTCAATGAAGCGTTATGGGATCTGTATCGTAAGTTTTATATACAGGATGAAGAGGCGCTGGAGCTTATCAGAGCTGAGCTGCAGGGAATTTTAACCGGTGTGGTTAATGAGTGTGGCTTTGCCCGGGGAGAGTTATTGGCATACTCCGGTCGCTTAAACATACTGGCAGATCTGATGAATGCTGATGCAAACTCTGAGCTAACACTGACAGCCGTTAAAGATGCTATCAAAGATGCTCAGGAAGTAGCAGAAACTCAACAGCAGTTGGGGTCTCAGCTTACCGATGTACTGAAAGAGGTTCGTGAGATCCGTAAGGTGATCAATGAGGTTCGGGAGGAGTCTCATATAGATCCGTTGACTGGCGTTTCTAATCGCCGGGCATTTGATTTTGCTTTAGACCATCAGATTGATGAAGCAACAGATCAGAGTGAACCGCTCTCTTTACTGTTATGCGATATCGATAACTTCAAAAAATTCAACGACGATTATGGTCATCTTGTCGGCGATAAAGTACTGCAATTTGTGGCTAAACAGTTGAAGAGATCAATCAAGGGGCGGGACTTTGTCTGCCGTTTTGGCGGAGAAGAGTTTGCCATAATTCTGCCGCAAACACCGCTTAAAAGCGCTGTAATTGTGGCTGATCAGCTTAGATTGGCGATCAGTAAGAGTCGCTTGAAACGTGCCAACTCAGATGAAGTCTACGGCCATGTAACACTCTCGTTCGGTGTTGCAGAGCTGAGACCCGATGAAGCTCGCAATGATCTGATTGACCGGGCTGACCGGGGCCTCTATCAGGCCAAGAAAAATGGTCGCAACCGGGTAGAGATGATCACGGATTAAAAGCTCCACGATCTCTACTAGCGTTTGTATACCAGCCGGTTATTCACATCACGACTCTGTTTAATAAGCTCTCTATGGTCTATCGCATTGCTTTGTTTCGCCATGCGATCATAGAGGAGTACATTGACGGTTGCTGCCAGGTTCATGCAACCGATGGTAGGAACATAGACCACTGCATCGGCCAGATCGACAACCGACTGATCAATTGATCCATCTTCCGGACCAAAGATGTACAGCGCATCCTCAGGGTGAGTGAACTCGGGCAGAGGTATCGCTCCTTCGGCCAGCTCGACACACACCAGTTTCCGGCTTTCTCCCATCAGTTCTGTTAATGCATTAATGGAACTCAGAGGGATCTGCTGGCTGATATTACGGGTATCCAGGTGATACTTAGCGGCTCTCTCAAACCGGGTGCCGGTGTAATAAATGGCTGAAGCACCATAGCAACCCGCTGCGCGCATCACTGCACCAACATTGGAAGGGCTTTTCGGGTTGCACAAGGCGATGGCAGCTGAGCCAGTTTCAGACACAATAGAGTCCTTTGATTCAGGATGTTTTGAGATCCTATGCTTTTATTCGGCAGGAGTTTAACAAAATGCGTGAAAATTTACCTTTTAAAGATCTCATACAGATTGTGAAGTGTAGTTTGCTTACTCAACTGTTTTCGCTAACTGTTCTAGCAGGGCAGATCTGTCGATCAGTTGCTGGAAGCGCTCTTTATTATCGGTCAGTACAACATTATTCGCACCCGTAAGACGCAATATGGCCTGCACTTTTGTTTGCGTATTATATTCAGGGGAATCAATGAGGGATGTTGTCGATAGTCCCGATCCCAGTAATTCTTCAACCATCTGGCCATTTAACCAGCGTGACCGTTCCCACATTTGAACAGGCTCCCCGAAAGAAACCCACTCATTTTCTGATTCCGGTGGGGGATATGCTGATTGTTGTATCTCATCAATGTATTTTCGTATTAACTCAGATAGCTGCTGGGAGTTTGATACTGCAAGTTCAGCCAGTTCAAAAGGCTGTGCTGAGGTTTTAGGATCAGGAGCGATGTCGGCATATAGTTTGATAAACGCAGATTCAAACCAGGGGTAATGCTTTGCAAGCGATGTGAATATGCCAGAAGGCGTTGCCGTGCCTACCAGACATCTGCTAATTCCATTCCGGGTTTCAACAAATACAAAAGACTTTAAGTCACTCACCCTTCCAAGAATCAGAGCAAAAATATATAAACGGGAGGAGAGCCATTTATCGCCTTCACCCAGATCAATAATGGCATAATCGGCATCTTGTGTAGCCGCCAGCTGTTTAAACAGTTCGTGTGATGCGCTATCGAAAAGCTTAGTAGGAGTGAGCTGCCTGACATCGAAATCTGCGACTGAGCTCGGAGTCATTTCAGGTAAAGCGGACAGCTCAATAGCATAATCACCATAGGATAACTTAGTGATACGTTTACCCATCTGCTCAACTAAAGTGGAGAGAGGTTTTTGCATTGCGAATAATGATGTTCCAACGACAAAAGGCCATGCGATCGCATTTAAAATATCAGCTATTGCTTTCCAGTCTATAGCCATACTTCACCTCTTTATTTTCAATCCCTGTTTGAAGCTTTGCTCAATAGCTCATTCAGGGATCGAATAGCGGGATTGCAGTTGATAGGCTTCAGTGGTTTGCGCATGATTGCAAACAACCGTTTTAATTCAGTGTAGTTATCAACTGCAATTCTGTGAAATATGCACTGTAAATAGTGTTTTAACACTGTCAATAATTTCGCTAGGAGTGCTAGCCAAAAATAGACCAGCCGGTGTGCTGTACCAGGTTCTCCAGCGCTTCGGTGCCCAGTTTACTGTTGCCAACCTCATCCAGACCCGGTGACCATACCGCGATCGATGCCTTACCCGGCGCTATCGCCAAAATACCACCGCCAACACCACTCTTGCCGGGCAGACCTACCCGGAAGGCGAATTCGCCTGAGCCATCATAGTGACCGCACATCAGCATCAACGAGTTAATTCGGCGGGCGCGCAGGGCCGAAACCACCCGGGTTCCGGACACCGGGTTGCGGCCATTATCGACAAGAAACAGTCCTGAGCGGGCCAGCTGTTCTGTATTCATCGCAATGGAGCAGTGGTGGAAATAGGTGCCTAAAACCCAATCGACCGGGTTCTTCATCCGCCCAAATGATGCCATAAAGTGAGCCAGAGAGGCATTTCGATCACCGGTGACCAGTTCTGACTGCGCCACTTTTTCATCGATACCGATACTGTCATCATCCGCAATAAAACGAACAAATTGAAGAATCTCGCCCAGTGTTTCTTTTGGCTGGTGACCCTTCAGAATGGCATCGGCGATAGCAATAGCACCGGCATTGATAAATGGATTACGGGGCTTACCGTTTTCATGTTCCAGCTGCACGATGGAATTAAACGGATCGCCTGAGGGTTCACGTCCAACCCGGGACCATACCGCGTCACCGAGTTTGCCCAGAGCGATCGTCAGGGTAAATACTTTGGAGATACTCTGTATCGAAAACAGCCGTTCGCTGTGTCCCGAACTGAATACCCGTCCATCTGCCAGCGCCACGGTAATGGCGAACTGGTTAGGATCAATACAGGCCAGTTGCGGAATATAATCCGCTACCTTGCCGCGTTCTTTACTCGCGCCGATTGTGGCGACGATCTCATCTAAAATATCTTGCACCGTAATTCTCCTATCGACGCCGTGAACGTCCCGCTTGCTTTCCTCGGCCAGTTCGACTCGATCCTCTCCGACTACCGCTCTTCTTCTTCGACGGGGAGAAATCCTGATCCAGATTGGGTTCATATCCGGGTAACCACTGTTGCATCAGCGGAGTGTCGAGAATTTTATGAACTTCATCAAGCAACCATGTTTCATCAGCACTTAACAATGTGATTGCCAAGCCCGTTTCGCCCGCTCTGCCGGTGCGGCCGATACGGTGGATATAATCTTCAGCATTATGCGGCAGCTCATAGTTGATCACATATTTCAGTTGTTGAATATCTAAACCACGGGATGCGACATCGGTGGCCACCAACACCCGGATGGTGCCATTCTTAAATCCTTCAAGCGCCCGTTCGCGCGCTCCCTGAGACTTATCGCCATGTATCGCTTCGGTTTTTAAACCGTCTTTACACATCTCTTTCGCCAGGTCATCGGCACCTTGTTTGGTGCGGGTAAACACCAGCACCTGTTGCCAGTTATTGGCACCGATAAGGTATGAGGTGATCTCACGTTTACGCTGTTTATCCACCTCATAGGCGATCTGTTTAACCTGGCTGGCGGCGGTATTACGCTCGTCTACTTCGATCAGGATCGGGCTGTTCAGCAGCTGTTGGCTGAGTTTGAATATGGCATCATCAAAGGTAGCGGAAAACAGCAGTGTCTGGCGGCTATCCGGTACTGAGCGCAAAATCCGTTTGATATCATCGATAAAACCCATATCCAGCATCCGGTCGGCTTCATCCAGCACAAAGAACGCCAACTGGCTCAGGACGATTGCCTCGCGGGAGAGCAGATCAATCAGCCGGCCTGGCGTTGCCACCAGTATATCAACCCCCTGTTCGATAGCCTCCAGCTGGGGGTTGATGCTGACGCCGCCATAGGCGATCACAGTGTGCAGTGGCAGATATTGACCGTAGCGCCTGAAGCTCTGTCCCACCTGCTGCGCCAGTTCCCGGGTGGGTGTCAGAATCAGCGCTTTAACCACCGGTGCAGGTGTCTTCCTGTCTCCCAGTGCATGCAGAATGGGTAGGGCAAACGCGGCGGTTTTCCCGGTGCCGGTCTGCGCGCCCGCCATCAGATCCTGATGTTTTAAAACAGCGGGAATCGCTTCCTTTTGAATCGGGGTGGGCTGGTGATAGCCTTTTTCTTCGACGGCCTGCAGCAGAGCGGGGTGTAAACCAAATGATGCGAAACTCATGACCTGTGCCTTAACGTTTAAACAGGCGCGAGTTTAGCAGATCGGTTATCGATTTGCGGCTGAAAAATAGGGCAGAGTATAAAGCTGGAAAAAACAGGCCAGAATGGAGTCACACTGGCCGGCTAGCAGTTACAGATAGCTGAACAGAACCCCCAGGGTTTGGTGAACCTTATTCACCCAGACTTTACTTCGTTGCCGTTCCATAATGCCGAGGTGTTCGACTTCGCTGTCTTTCAGGTTCGCTGCTGCCCAGAAACTCAGTCCAAGTTTTTCGATCTTCTGCATGGTGGAGGTGTGCAGAGCGGGGATATAGAACTGGTAGAGCGGCATGCTCTCCCGGTCTGAGTTCTGCAGCTGGGGCAGCGCTTCAATATTGGAGAAGTCGCTGCCTCGGCCCTGATTCTTAGCGACCAGAACGGTAAACTGATCATTATATTTCGTAAGAAAGTTATCCAGCAGTTTGACTGAATCGGGCCCGCTGTCGACGGCATACCAGTATGCCAGCTTGATACCCATCTCTTCACACATCTCGATGACACCGTTTTCCTCAATCCAGCGATCGAGGAAACGCTCACTTTGTGCCGGCAGGTCGATTAGAATATTGCAATCGTTCTCTAGCGCCAGCTCCATGATCTGGTCAATACTTTCAAAGTGATCCAGGTTGATGGGGCGGGTATAATCCTGGTAGTAGCGACTCAGGGTCGGGTGGGACTGATCTGCATCCAGGCCAATATAGGGCATGGCGTTATCCAGAAAATATTGTGATAGCAGGCGCGACAGTACCGATTTGCCAACCCCACCTTTTTCGCCACCGACAAAGTGAATCATACTCATGAATTGTTTACCTGTAATGATCGTTTGTGAAAACCTGCAGTATAAAATGCGCTAATGAAAAATGTATTTCAACCTATTGTATTGATAGTTGTTTTTTTTCTGCTAAAAACGTTGACGTTGCACTAAATCAGGGCGTGCAGGCTGCCTTTTCCGGTTTCTGGACAATAAAGTACGCATGCAATTCGGGGTGCTGGTCAAACTCCAGGTGGCGGCAGATACAATCTGAGGCGTCAATCACTTTCAGGAATCCGGGGATGCCTAAGGTGGAGTAATAAACTTCAGGCCCCATAAAACTATCGGTATTCTCGTCAGGATTATCGGTGGCACCGCAGGAAAAAATACACACGCCTCCGGGGTTAAGGCCATTAAACAGTTTGCTCAGGAGCGCTTCCTGTTGTTCAAGAGGAACGTGCCAGATGCTGTCCCAGGCGGTGATAAAATCATAGCTTTGCGGCAGCACCCACTGACAGATATCCTGATGGTGAAAGCGGATCTGCGGATGGCGTTGTCGGGCCAGCCTGATCATCTCATCTGAGATATCCACGCCTTCAATTGCGAAGCCTTTTTCCAGCAGCAGATCGATAAATCTACCGGTACAGCCGCAACCCACATCTAACGCTGTTCGCTGCTGTTGCGTGAAGGCAATCGCCCGCTCATGTTGGGCAATACCATTTGTACGGTTGAACTTATCGCTTTGCCACAGATGAGTGATGCCGTTGTAAGCCTGGCCAATCTCTTTGGGAGTCATGTTTTTCTTCATGAAACTGAGTGCTAATGATAATTATCAGAGTGATTATTGAGTTGATCGCCGAAGAAAAAAACTTTTTCTACACGCGCGCTCCGCCAGATTCTGTCAGGGTTACTATGGACTATTTCTACCGGTATTAATACACCGATTGCACCATCCATTAACCGCCCTGGCCGTTTGGTTCTACAGGCAAAAGGTCAGCAAAGATAAAGTTATCACGGGTAACAATTTCTCCAATACTGATCTCTATTTTGCTGCGGAACATGGGGCCATTTCGCAGTCTAAAAACGGAATGGGTACCTGATACAGGCTATCGCAGTTTTACCGAAGCGAAACGTTCGATCATCGACTACATTGTTGGGTATTACAGTCCGATCAGACCGCACTCATTTAACGGAATGAGGTCGCCAGATCGAGCAGAAAAGGCATATTGGAAAACTTATGAACTGTGGCTAGTTTTAGTTGACCACTACAAACCAATCTAATCAGAGATGCCTAAAGAAATTATCTTTTCGTAGATAGTTTTCTTAACCCCTGAATCTTTGTATGCACCCGCCAGATCTGACATAAGACCAGCATCAAACAAGGCGGCATCAGCCTCTGTAAATGAAAGATTCTCTTTTTGGTCGGCATCAAAAATTTTGCTTATTTTCTTAACCAGATGCCTATTAGCTTTTTGATTCTCACTATATGACTTACGGGTAAGGTAATATGTATTGCCTGCCAATCGCCCCTGGTATTCAGCATCACTTTTCGATTTCTTGTTTTCCCCGACATAAGAAATTGATTCGTTTCTTGTCATCCGACCTTCAGTTAACCATGCAGTCAACTGTTCTTTAAAAGTATTCGTTGCAGATGAAACATATTGCATGTCAGGGATAAGACAGATAGCTGTATTGTTAATACTAAAGACCTTTTGAATTTGCCCTCCTTCCATATGGAACAAATACAGCGTATCACTCAGCCTGAAGTCATTATCTATGGTGTGGATTACGTTCGCCAAAGCAGGAGCAGAAGAGAGAGCAGATGTAAGAGTCCCAGCATAACTTGAATGTTCTGAATAACGCATTAAGTAAGGTACGATACCGCCCACTTTTGCCTTTATGAATTTGTCATCAAAAATTATCTCTGGACGACTAAACGTCATCTCATCTTTGAGTGCTATCTTATAGAGCATCATAGAGAAGTTTGATGTAGGAGACTTCGTTTGACCTTTATGCTTCCAGCTTAAAGATCCCATAACAAGAAGCTCTATTTCTTTATCACATTGAACACCTTCTGCTTCAATTTTCCGACTAAAGGTGTCCTGGCAGATCCAACGCTTTGCTAAATTCTCAATTACAACTCTAACAAGCTCATGCCCACTACCAGCTATGGCTGTATGCGATAAGAATTGAACAGATGAAGGTGATCCTTTTCTGAGAGATTCTTTCTTGAAGCGACCATAATCATCAAGACCATCATCATTGGAAGATGATTTCCAATAATGGTCTTCATCAGGCATTACACCAATAACAAGATCTAGGTGGCTGAAGCATGTCCCGTATTCGAATTCCTTTAACCCGAATCCATAAGGGCTGCCATCAAAGAAGCTGGCAAGGTTCTCCCTCAAAAAATCGCCAATATATTCGCGCTGATTCTGGAGAGACGTATCAACTGTGTAACAAATTTCAATGACATTATTGTTTAAAACGATCTCTGAAAGATCCATTCCCAATGGGTATTGGGTCAAAGAACGTGATTGCTGATATTCTGACTTGATAGCAATTTCTTTGTAGTTCTCAAACCTTTCCCGTCTAAAGGCGATACCTGCGTCTTTCAGCAGGGCTTCAAGAAGGCCATTCCACATAACTTCATTGATCATGCGGGTATTTAATTGCTTCGCTACATTTTCTTGAATCTTGCTAGGGTCTTGGGACAACGCTAATCCAAGGTAGTGCTTGTAAGGTAGTTTTTTGGAGTCCTTGAAGCTTTTCAGTTTTAGATCGGTTGTATCGAACCAGGTTAATCCTGTTTCAGCATTTGAGAATCTCAGAGATTCTAATCGCTTTTTTGCATCTAACGATGTTTGTGGGTTACGAACATACAGCACAATTTGATTATCAGAATCCTGGACTTGTGCCAGCTCAACCTTAAAAAGGGTCTTATCCCAAGAGTAATATAGTTTTTCTCTGGCAAAACTGAGAAGAGCATACTCATCCAGATCTGATGCCTTAATGCTTGTCAGTTCATGACGTATCCCATAAACAGCTAGGCACATCCTAAGAAGAGGTAAGCTGAATCTGAATGTCAGCTCGTTACAACGTTGTGGGATAGCTCTTTTAAATGAATTTAAACGCCTATGGTAAGTTGGCAGTTTATCTTCTGAGATGAAGTTATTGCCGAAGGTGATGCTAATCCCATGAGCTTTTCCATCATTGATAAAAAACGAAACACACCCAATGTTTGAAACTAAATCTTGAGTGTTTTCACTCATGCTACGGATCTCATCCTGTACCTTGGCCTTTAACAAGGCTGTAGCAGTCTTATAATCACTACAAGGCACTGAAACTGGCAGTACCAAAAGGTTAAGGCTAGTAGAATTCTCAATAAGCCAATCAATCAGATTGGCGTTGAAGTTACCTACATCTTGAATGGCAATGTTATTTTGAAAGTATGACTTAGACATTGCTTTACATCCCCGCAAAGTGATCAGCTAGGTAAGCCGCAATAGTTTGTGGCTTATCCAGTGCAGATAATAGAAACAAGTTCTTGCTTTGAGTGGTGGCTTTAAGGCCTACGTTAGAATCACTCCGATCAACTGTATTAATAGCTATCAGGTGAACATCGTAACCCTCAAATACGGACTCTATCGTTTTAAGATGGCTTGCCAGTTTGTATAGGAGTACTTCGTTACGTTTGGCATCTTCAGGTGTTCGAATCATATGATAGCCAATAGAGGCATAATGTTTGGCATCCAGAGCCAGAACTTTATTGCCTTGAACAATGAAGTTATCGGCCCATTCATAACAGGCCCTGGCCTGGTCTGAATTCTTACGATTCAAATGCTTATTTTCAGGATTCCTGGAAAGAATCTCGATCACTGATTTCAGTACATATTCGCCATAGTTACCTGCCAAGTCAGGAATAAACCAAGAGCATGGATACATAAATCCATCTGGCACTCTTGTTACATAAGGATTTTGCAGGTTCTGGCTTTTAATAGACAATGACTGTTCAAAGTCAGCAGCATGTTCAAGCAGTCCAATTAGACGTTTTTTAGAGATTTTTTGGTTAAAATTCTTTGGTTCAAAGTCATGAATCTCTACAGGACTCTTAACAAAGAGCGTGAGAATGAATTTTGCCATTTGATCCTGGATAGGCTCAGGCAATTTAACCAATGCTTCTTTCAGCTCAACTAAATAAGATTCTGCGCCTTCAGTCCAAGGAAGTTCAGACCTGAACACTTCATAGAAATCAATCAGTTTGCTAACAGTTTCTGGCTTGTAAGTGGATTCACTTGGATTTCTGAGATCCTGATGAGCTTGTAGCATTATAGACTTACCATTATCAAAGATTCTGTGCTCTGGTGATTTCTTGCTAGTTTGCTCTGATGATTCGCTTGAGTCTTCAGAATGATAATCAATCTGATCAATGATGGAGTTTGCCAGGGTGCCATTTGCATAGGACATGCTTCCAACGACACGGTCAATCTCTTCATCATTAAGATTGCTGATAACTGCTGTAATACCATCTTTAAGGACATCATATGCTTCAGGACAAAGATAGATGTTCTGAGATTGGGATGCATTGGTACGCTCTATACGACCAATACCTTGTTGGAGCGTACTGAAGATAGAAAGGTGGTGCTGCTCATCAAAATACTCAAATGCCTCCTGATCTGTGTTCCGTGTGGCCAGGTCTACCTGGTCACTCATAAACAGCTCTTCAGGATTATCATGCCCTTTACGTGCAAGATACTCGATATAGTAATAATAGAGATCGCATTCAGTGAAATAGCGCTTTTGCGCTTGTACGCGATTTAATGAGTCCTCAACGATAGGCTGGTTAACCTCTGAATAGAATGGAGCTGCGCAAATGTATAAATGATCCAGATCTTTTGGTTCAAGCTTCAACTCTTTCGAGGAGGTTTGTTGCTCGTTCCCATGTGCGAACATGTGCCCCTGAGGATCATCTTTACTGGAGATCTTAGCTTTTGGAGGTGCAACTTTGTCCACAATTAAGTTTATCCCCCTGGCAGCGGAGACATAAGCACTGACGATGATGACATTGTTCCCATGAGCACTTGAGAGCAAGTAATCCATAGGATTAAAGTTCGGTGAGCTTGCCTCTTTTACAGGGTCTTGAGGCCTGCTATTCGGTAATAATAGCTTCTTCAGCTTGTACTCATCTGAGTGTGGATTGTATATGGCGGTCTTGAGAATCTTCTTCAGAGCTTTTTCAAAAGGAGATGAATAACATACGACAATCGTATTTGATGTTCCGTGCTCCTTATTAAATGGACTACTTACCCCCCAGCGGTTCGCATTGTTAGCGTGGTTTGTAATTTGAAATACCCCATAGCCTGTGGCTTGATCTGTGTTGTCGGTGGAGGGCCGATGATTAAGATAGGGAGTGATGAAGTAGGGACTGCCATTTACACTGACTGAGTGGATTTGAGCAGCATACGTTAAGGCTCTCAGTACGTTCTTATGCGTTTGAGCCAGGGCCAGAGCGAAGGTAGGAGACTGTGAGTCATTCTCCAATGCCTTACTTATGGCAATCATGACATTATCCAACTCTTTATGCTTGTGCTTGTTCATAGCAGCGAGCTGGGCAATATTTGAGCTTATAGAATCAATACTATCAGAACGGATTTTTTTAATTAGATAGCCGATCTCTGACATCAGGGATTTTCTGAAGCTTGGCTCATCCAACTCAATTAGGAGCTGAGAATTAATGTTCTTAAACTCAGCCCTTTCGTTCTGCTTGATGTTAGTAAGCAAGTAATCTTCCTTGCTCATTTCAACAAAAACGGCCTTCGTTCCTTCTAAAAGCTTTCTAAGTGCCACCAGAGAAAAAGCTGAGATATGGTTGTTCTCGAAGCCACCTGTTGCACTCATTACGAAAATGCCGTTGATTCTCTTTTCGTTGTCCACAAGATCAACCAGGTATTTCTCTGCTGATTGAGACCTGAAGGACGTTGGAAAAGCGACGTGATGAAGACCGTTCTTAATGGGATAGTTGCTGTTTTCAATCTGAACCATGCCATAGATCGTGTGACCTTTCTTATAGCTGAAATCCATATCAATTGGCGTAGACACAGCTGAAGAAAAGGATTTCACATCATCGTTAACCAGGGCCGCAATCTCTTTACCATCAGAGAATGCTTCGGAGAATAAATCATTGGTGATTCGATGAGTAATCCTAATGGATGCTTTAGCAGCATCTGTATGCAGGGGAAGGTCACTGTTTCCATCCTGGCGGAATGGCGCACCCACCCCTGAGAAAGGAGCCGATTCACTGTAGTACTTGTTCATCAGCTTTTGGAATTTGGTCTTATCATTTTCTGCAATACATTCATTGAAGCTGAGTGATTGATTAATATCACTGGACTCTCCCCCAATACCTTTAAGTATCAGTCGAAAATACAAATAACACTCTGAAATCAGCAGCATGAAGTAGGAAAGAGGAAGAGAAGGGAAAGGAATATCTTTCGCACGATCAGCTTCAGTAATTCTGAATGAATTGCCCATGCTTACAACGATAAAATTATCGATGTTTTTTGAGCCTGTGAAGCCATACATTTCCCCACCAAAAGCCGCTGTCGTATTGAAAACCTGGGCATCAACTGACTGTTCTACAGTACAGTACGGAGCTGTGAGTGCGTTTTTCAGGAAGCTATTAATTTTTTCCATGATCTCAGAAGGATCACTTTCACCATTAAGATGTTTCCACTCACAGTTGATCAATGACTGGTATATCTTGCCCCTGGCTTTTAGAAGAGCCTCTTTTGAAAGCATACGAGGCACTGAGTCGTCGTTATAGATGTCTCTGAAAATATCCACCAGCGAGCGCTCAGGCTGTCTTTCGACCAGCTGTGACAAGAAGGTGTGTGACTCATTTAGAAGCACATCACCCACCTCTTTACTGAATGCTCCTATCGCTTGGATCAGCTCTGCATCTTCTACATTCCGTGATAATTCTTTCGAGATTACCTCCTTAGATGCATCTGATTCATCAATAAAGAAGGTGTAGTTAGCACAGAAGATTTTCGAAAGAACGTTATCTGTATGACTAACAACAGTATTCGTATCACTAGCATTATCGAATATTTCAGCTGCTTTAGTGTTTATTGAACTTCGATCAGACACAATCTCACGTATATCGACAGGCCTGTTGCCCCATCGAATTATGTTTTTTGTCTTCATAATTCTAGGGGCCAAAACACTGTGCTTAGTCATGAACTTTTTAATCGTCATGGCCAAGATAAAGAAACGACTGTCTGATGTCTGAATATGTAAGAATGGATGGAAAGATGAGCTAACTTCACGGAACTTCTTATAAGACTGATCAGATAGATTTTCCTTTAGACTCTTTCGAAAAGGCTCATTGGTATAAGAATGTTTAGTTAGGAGAACCAGAGATGACGTAATCTTTTCCATCGCTTTAACGATGCGATCTTTTGATCGATTAGCCTCTTCTTCATTTTCCTGCTCTTTAATGAAAGTCAGATCTTCATCGATATCATCAGAAATATTTGATTTAGGGCTATCTTCATCAGCCTGGAACTTTGATCCTTTACCCTGCTCTTGCTCTATTCGGCCAATTTGGTACCGAATCGTTTTAAGTTTTAATGCCAAATCAATAGGGTTAGTTGAGTCGCTACGGTCTATGGCACGATCTATGGTTGTGCAAATTTTAATCAGGTCGTTATAAAGGTTGTTTAGCTTATCTGTAGGCGTCTTGATCAAGTCCTTAGCGATATCATAGGAGTTCATCTCCTGCTCAATGTTAGACAGTGCCATTGCCGATATCGGCCTGACCTTAACCACATCGCATCCAGCGTCCTGAAGCTTTTTGACTATTCTGTCATCAAACGAAATCTGGTTATGTTGGGGGGCTGTATAGAAAAAGATGTGAGGTGTTTCATCCCCTTTCTCTGTTTTGGATTTGACGAACTCAAGCGCAGCAAAGATCGCAGACCAACTCTTACCTAGACCTGTCCCTGAACTCACACTTTTGACAAAGGATATCGACTCATTCAGTGGTTTTAGGTACACGTCAGCCAAGCTGGTCGTCTTCTTTTTAAGAACCATTCCATTTCTCCCAGGCATAGCTATGCCTCACGATTTTTCTCGTGGAAAAAATTATTCATTTAATCAAATATGCTTAATAAACTGATCTGCACGTCGCTCAGGATCGCCCAGCCCAAATGTAAATATAGTGTCGGCTTTATTAAGTGTCAATAGTATTGATTTATAAGTTAATATCTCACCTTAATTCTAAAACGACTATTACGGTTGTTGCCTGGATTCTCGTTATATCACTTGTCATACCAGCTTTTCAGCAATGTAAATATGTGTGAGATCGAATCTCAATCTCAACTTACATCATCAGGTGAGTTAATCGACGGGTGAAATATAATGGTTGTATATCGTATCTATGCGATATATGTTTCGCCTTATCACAATTGATAAATATAGCCGCTAATTATGTTAATCATAAAACAGTAACAAGGAATCAGATGAGCTCTGCTGAACTCGATGAAATGATCAAAGCCCTGTCACACCCGGTTCGCAGGGATATATTGAACTGGCTGAAGCAACCCGAACGGTTCTTTGCAGATCAGCAGCACCCTCTGAGTTTTGGTGTCTGTGCCGGTATGATCGATCAGAAGGCCGGCTTGTCTCAGTCTACTATTTCAGCCCATCTGGCAACCCTGCAACGTGCTGGTTTTATCAGCAGCAAGAAAGTAGGGCAGTGGAATTTTTTCACGCGCAATGAAGCGGTGATTCAGCAATTTCTCACCCGCTTGAACGAGCAACTATAAGCGCAAGCATTAACAGGAGGTACCGATGCCAACCCTATTTGATTCTCTGACCCTGGGTGATCTTACCCTGAAAAACCGTATTGTCATGGCGCCTTTAACCCGTTGCCGGGCTGATGAAGGCCGGGTGCCAAATGGGTTAATGGCAAAATATTATGCTCAGCGAAGTAGTGCGGGTCTGATTCTGACTGAAGCAACCTCCGTCACGCCGATGGGAGTCGGTTATCCTGATACCCCCGGCATCTGGTCTGATGAACAGGTGGAGGGCTGGAAACAGGTAACCGATGCGGTACACCAGGCCGGAGGTCTGATCTTTCTTCAGTTATGGCATGTCGGCCGTATCTCTGATCCTGTGTACCTGAACGGTGAACTGCCCGTTGCCCCCAGTGCAGTAAAACCCGAAGGCAATGTTAGCCTGGTGCGCCCCAAAAAAGCGTATGTTGAGCCCCGGGCACTGGCCCTGGATGAGATCAAAGAGATTGTCGAAGCCTACCGTCAGGGCGCGGTTAATGCCAGGGCTGCAGGTTTTGATGGTGTACATATTCACGGTGCCAACGGCTATCTGCTGGACCAGTTTCTGCAGGATAAAACGAATCTGCGTGATGATGAGTATGGAGGCTCGCTGGAAAACCGTGCCCGTCTGATGCTGGAGGTGACCGACGCCTGTATTGGTGTCTGGGGTAAAGATCGGGTTGCTGTACATCTGGCTCCCCGGATGGATGCCCACGATATGGGCGACTCTAATCCACGGGAGACCTTTGGTTATGTCGCCTCTGAACTGGGTAAGCGGGGTATCGCATTTATCTCAACCCGCGAGATGGAGGGTGACGACAGTCTGACGCCCTATTTAAAGCAGTTGTTTGGTGGCCCGGTGATCGCTAATGAGAAGTTCACCAAAGCGCAGGCGAATCAGTGGCTGGCGGAAGGTAAAGCGGATGCCGTTGCATTTGGGATTCCCTTTATTGCTAACCCTGATCTGCCAACACGACTGCAACAGGATGCTGAACTGAATCCACCTCGTTTCGAACTGTTCTACGGTCCGGGGGCTGAGGGGTATACCGATTATCCCGCGCTTGGCTAACAGGTCAGTCGTAGTGAAAACGCCTGCTATGTGCAGGCGTTTTGCTGTCAGGCGGGTAACTGACTGTCCTATTGTACCCCGACCTGGGGTATAGTGTGCTCCGGTTAAAATAGTGTCACTTTCTGTCTCACCGAAAAGATAAAACAGCGTTATGGAAAATAATATTCTGGCTTCAATCCAGTGGCTGCAACTGTTTGGCAGTACTCCTCTGGAGATTATTGCCACTGTCAGTGCCATTCTTGGGGTGGTTCTGATTGCACGGCAAAATATTCTCGGCTGGCCGCTGGGTATTCTCTGGGCGTCTATCTCCGCCTGGCTGGCGATAACCGAATGGCAACTGGTGTCTGATGGCATCCTCTATCTTTCCTATATTCCCATTCAGCTGTACTGCTGGATGGTGTGGATCAAACGAGGGGCTGCAGTAGAGCAGGGGGCGTTTGTGCCACAATGGTTATCGCAGAGACAGCAACAGTTACTGGTTGTTATCGTTGTACTTGCTATTCTCGGGTGGGGGCTGAGTATCTCTCTGCTGGCTGAAAAGGTTAGCTGGATCCCCCAGCCTTCGCTGTTATGGCTGGATTCAGTGACCACCGTGTTAAGTTTTTTTGCTCAGTTTCTTCAGGCCCGTAAACGGATGGAAAACTGGGTCGGCTGGTGCATTGTGAATGTGCTGGGTATCTACATCTACTGGATTAAAGCAGCGCCGATCTATTCATTTCAATACGCCATCTTTTTGGGACTGGGGATCTATGGCTGGATTCAATGGCAGAGGTCGCAACGGTTCGCGCTTGCTGTCGCTGGAAATAGTTAGTGCGGATTGTGATAACGGGGGCGGAGTCGTCCGGTAAAAGCACGCTGACTGAACATCTGGCCAGACTGTTGAATCTGCCCTTTGCCCTTGAGTATGCTCGTTATTATCTTGAGCAGCATGGCCCGGCGTATGATCTTGGGTTGCTGAGCCGTTTGAGTGTGATGCATCAGCAATATCAGCAGCGTGAAGTGAGTTGCGCTACTCCGCTGGGGATTTTTGATACGGATCTGATCAACTATAAGATCTGGGCTGAAGAGGTGTTTGGTTGCTGTCCACCGATTATCAGTGCCGGGATCGCTCAGGAGTCATCCCATGTGTATCTGGTATGTAAACCTGATCTGCCCTGGGAACCAGATCCCCTGCGGCAAAACCCGGATGACCGGGAGCGGCTCTATGAGCGTCATCTGTTGGAGATTCAGCGGCTCAATCGTCCCTTTGAAATAGTTGAAGGCAGGGGTGAGCAGCGGTTGGTCAATGCGGAAGTGGCTGTCAGGCGTCTTATCGGTCAGTAAATCACGTGCTTACAGGCATAAAAAAACGCACCGGGGTGCGTTTTTAAACGTTATCTGACTGAATCAGAAATCAAACTTAGATGCCGTGTAAATCTGGAATGCTTTTTCCCAGATTTCGCCAACTTCACCGTTGCCGACAGGCTTGCCGTCCAGTTTAGTCACCGGCGCTATCTCTTTCGAAGAGGAGGTGATCCACAGTTCATCTGCGTTGCGCACTTCATCCATGGTTACGGTACGCTCTTCAATTTTCAGAGAGCCGTCCGCTTTGATGCTGTCGATGATGATGCGACGGGTGATACCTGGCAGGATCTGGTTGTCCTGAATCGGTGTGATGATGACGCCATCCTTTACGATGAAAGCGTTGCAGGAGCTGCCTTCAGTTAACTCGCCTTTGGCATTGTACAGCAGCGCTTCGTCGTTGCCGGTAGAGTAACCTTCCTGAAAGTGGATAACGTTACCCAGCAGCGCGGTCGATTTGATGTGACAACGCTGCCAGCGCAGATCTTCAGTTGAGATCATGCTGTACTGATGCACCCTGGTACGATCAACCGGTTCAGGGTCTTTGATACCAAAGGTAAAGCAGAAAATTGTTGGTTCTACACCTTCCGGGTAAGCGTGGTAACGCTTAGTGTCTGTGCCACGGGAAACGTGAACGTAGACCCCCAGGTTTTCGCCCTGATCGCTGTTTTTGGCGATCAGATCGTCCAGCAGGGTTTTCCACTCGTCTGCAGTGTGGTTGTTTTTGATCTCAATGGCAGCCAGACCATTGATCATACGGTTGATATGAGGCATCAGACCTACAGATTTACCGTTGTAGTATGGAATAACTTCGTAGATACCGTCACCAAACAGGAAGCCGCGATCCAGTGGGGAGATGCGGGCTTCTTCTAGTGGCAGGTATTCGCCATTCAGGTAAGCAATGCTCATATTAACCTTCCTTAAACGTATTATGGACCCTGCCGACAAGCTGTCACAGGTGATATACCAATGACAGTATAGTTGTATTGCTAGGGTCCGAATTAATTAACACGGGGGGCCGCAAAAAAAATCCTCAATCGATCTGAGGGCAGTTCCCGGGTCATGAGATTGTGCCGTTAACCAGGCCGGGCTTATGGCTATGGGCTGATAATTAACGACAATCTTACTTTTTGAGTTGATCGCAGTTTCTTAGAAAAGTGGAATAGTTGCAATAGCTGGAAAAAGATAAGAATAATAATCTGATATAGTATGAATTTCAGGGTTTAATATTGATATTTCTCTATTTTTAGCGATAAATCCTGCGGTTAATATGGGGTGGGTTACCTCTCCATCCTGCTCTTATGTGCGCCTGATAATGATTTCCCGGCCACTTTTAGCCAATAGCTGGGGCAGAATTCTGTCATCATCCAGTCGCCAGCAGGCGCAAAATGCCAGTTCCGGCGGTTGGGGACCGGGGCTGAATATTGTCAGTCGTCCCTGCTGCAGATGAGTACGGAGCACCGGTTCGGGCAGCAGTGCTACGCCTGCCCCTTCAAGCGTGAGAGTCAACAGGTTTGCCACCGAACTGCAGGTATGAAATACCGGTGTTTCCTCCAGCGGCCGGAACAGTTGCTGGAGGTAATCCCAGGGGCGGGTGTCCCGGGGAAAACTGAGGATCGGGGAGCGTCCCAGCTCGGCGATGCTACTGACCGGGTTATCAGCCAGCCTCTGAGGGGTCGCAACCCAGTGCTGAGGATAGCTGCACAGCGGTTCTGTCACCAGTTCTGGCAGGTTGCTGTGCCCCGCAACCATCAGCGCCAGATCGAGTTCGTGCTCCTGTAGCTGACGCATCAGCGTCAGCGTGACATCGCTGATCAGCTCGAATGACATCAGCGGGTGTTGTTGCTGCCAGTGCTGTAAAAGGGGGGCCAGATAGAGGTGTGCCAGCGTGTCTGTGATACCGATCCGCAGGGTTCCCTTCTGTGGGTTTTCATCGCAGATCTGCTGTTTCATCTCCTGACTGATTGCCAGAAGTTTCTCTGCGTAAGGCAGAAGCTGAACGCCCCGGGCGGAGAGCCGGGTGCCACTCTTATCCCGGATAAACAGCTGTGCTCCCAGTTCCTCTTCCAGGGCATGGATTCGGGCTGAGATCGCCGGTTGAGTGGCATGCAGCTGCTGGGCTGCGGCATGAAAACTTCCCAGGCGGGCTACTTTGACAAAGGTGTTAAGGTTTCTCAGACGCATAGTTGCAGGGCTCAGCAGATATTGGTGTCACTATATAGGAGCAGCGTTTTACATAGAAGCCTGGATTTTGTTGCAGGCTTCGACAGGGTTTCACCGGTTAGCAGTTGGACAGTGGCAGCCGGGTGGAAAATTTGATCTCTTCCATCGCAAAACTCGAGGTAACATCGGTCAGGCCATCGACTTCACTGATCAGCTTTTTATAGAAACGGTCGAAGGATTCGATATCCCGGGTCGCTACCCGCAGCAGATAGTCCCACTCTCCGGCCATCCGGTAGCACTCCATCACTTCATCGAACCGGCTTATTGAGTGCGCAAAGCGCGTTAACCACTGCTCTTCATGTTGCTGGGTTTTTATATGGACAAATACGGAGACCCCTGCGCCTACTTTGGCGCTGTCGAGCAGGGCCACCCGGGCTTTGATGACGCCGTTCTCTTCCAGGCGTTTGATGCGCTTCCAGCAGGGGGTTGTCGAAAGGTTAACCCGTTCAGCTATTTCCGCTACCGGCAGGGTAATATCCTGTTGTAGCAGATTGAGAATCTTATTATCTATCGAATCCATGGAAAAATTATCTTATTTTTGCAAGTTATAGATAAAATTATTCTATAAATTCTCTTTTTTATCCAGCAGAAAGCAAAAAATATCTCTGCCTGCCCACGTATACTGTCTCCATTAATTGTTGATTAAAAGAGAGGCTTTCATGAGCGTCTGGACCGAACAGGCAGTGGCAAGAATTCAGGCTGATGCACAGCGCTCAGCCGACACCCATCTGATTAAACTGGAGCTCCCCGCACTGGCGGGGATCGATCTCTACCTGAAAGATGAAAGCAGTCATCCTACCGGAAGTCTCAAACATCGGTTGGCCCGCTCCCTGTTTCTCTACGCATTATGCAATGGTCAGATCAATCAGGGCACGACCGTGATTGAGGCATCATCTGGCAGTACTGCCGTGTCGGAGGCGTATTTCGCCCGTATGATCGGTGTACCCTTTGTCGCAGTCATGCCTCGTAAAACGGCCAAAGCAAAAATCAGACAGGTTGAGTTCTATGGTGGCCGGTGCCACTTTGTCGATTGTCCCACGCAGATGCATGAAGCGGCGGTGGTGCTTGCCGCTGAGTGCAATGGCCATTTTATGGATCAGTTCCGTTTTGCTGAGCGGGCCACCGACTGGCGTGGCAACAGTAATATAGCCGAGAGTATCTTCCGGCAGATGAAACTGGAATCACATCCGGTACCGACAGCGATTGTGATGAGTGCCGGTACCGGTGGTACCACCGCCACCCTGGGGCGCTATATTCGCTATAAGGGGTTTAACACCACGCTGGTTGCGGTAGATCCTGAAAATTCGGTTTTCTATGATGTCTGGCAGACCGGTGATCGCAGTCTGGAGATTAGCCAGGGAAGCCGTATCGAAGGGATCGGTCGCCCCCGGGCAGAGGAATCGTTTCAACCAACGGTGATTGACCGGATGATGAGGGTTCCTGATGGCGCGTCGGTCGCGGCGATGCTCTGGCTGGAACATCTCTGTGGTCGCAAAGTGGGAGCCTCTACCGGCACTAATCTCTGGGGTATGCTGACGCTGGCGGCCGAGATGCATCAGCGGGGAGAGCAGGGGGCACTGGTCACCCTGATCTGTGATGGTGGCGAGCGCTATCTTGATAGTTACTATGATCCGGCCTGGGTTGCAGAAACGCTGGGCGATATCTCTGAGTATCAGTTACAGCTGAAAGGGGTGTTAGGGGGGAGATAGATTCAGGCTTGAATACAGTTTGATCTATCGTGTCTGGACACACGCTCCTGTGTGTAGGAGCCCCTTTCAGGGGCGATAACCAGAATCGCGGCTGGACGCCGCTCCTACAGTCCAGGGGTGTTTTGAAAAGTTAGTTTGTATAGCCGATCAGCGCCCTGAGTCCGGCGATCACACTGTCGCCCTCTTCCAGCGGCAGGCCATCTTCTGTTAGTTGGTTGATGCGGGTGACACCATCGACACTGCCCAGTTTTGACAGATATTCAATGATCGCCAGCGGATCAATTTCACCCAGCAGGTCACGGCCGCTCCACAGGCTGAAGAAAGTGATCAGACCGTAGGCGCCCCAGTTGGACACATCGGCGATCAGTAGCTCATCAACACGGGTCGCTGCCGGTGTGATATCCAGCCCCTTAATCGCTTCGGTGATGTTGCCCATGCCGATCTCGTTGCCACCATCGCCAATACCGATGGTTGGGCATTTTGCGTTGTTAACAAAGGTGTCGAAACAGGCGGTGCGGGCGCTGATGCTTTCACCGCGCATATTGTAATAACCACCATCTTCAGCCTGTCCCGGGCGTTCAATCGACAGTACTGCATCAGGGTTGTAGTTATACAGAGCCTTGAACGCTTCAAGGGTACGCTCCTGATGCTCACCAACACGGATTTCGTGGACACGATATTTTTCCATCAGCGCCTGAGAGACCGGTGGACCGCAGACAATCACCGGCGTAGCGCCGAGTTTTTCCAGCGCATCGTAGAGTGCAATGGCCCCCAGAGGACCATCGGTTTCAAAGGTATCCACCACCGGGAATCCGGTGCCGATCAGGACATGGCCTTTACACTTATAGAGGGTGCGTGCCGCTCGCAGATAGTAGCCGCTGGAAAGTGCTGGCTGGACGGTTTTCATTCCGCGCAGGTTGCGTGCAACCAACAGGTCTTCTACCTGCTTGCTCAGAACGTTTTCATTGATCGAATGTTGTGACATCGAGTGTTCTCTCTGTTTCGATTCTGTACGTTATCCGGTGTGTTACTGTGACCGGAGATAAAATGTGACCGTTATCGACCGGAATTAATCAACGGGTTCCGGCTCGGTATTGTTAAACCGTATATGGGCCAGACAGTGCAGGTTATGGGCATCATCGATGCTGATCTCATCAAATGATATCCGTGAACCGGGGAGCATCTGGGCCATACGGGCAGTATCCAGCGCGATCATTGAACCGATCTTCGGATAACCGCCAATGGTCTGGCGATCATTCAGCAGTACGATTGGCTGGCCATCGGCGGGGATCTGGATTGCACCGTGGCAGATACCTTCCGATAGAATACCGTCAAGTGCGGGCTTTACTTCAGGCCCCGCCAGTCGGTAACCCATACGGTCAGCCCGGTCGGTGACTTTGTATTCACTGCTGAAGAACAGTCGTTTCTGATAGTCGCTGAAGGCCTGTTGCTGATAGCCGGTAATGACCCGCAAAGTTACATTATCGCTGTAGTCCGGACGGTGAGTTTCAGGCAGGCGATAACCTTTGTGCTTCATGGGTGGTTTGCAGTTCAGGTAGTCTCCCTGCTTTAGTTTCTCTCCGGTGAAGCCGCCGATCCCCTCCCGGGTGACGGTCGCGCTGCTGGAAAAACTATGCTCGACCTGAAAGCCGCCGCTGACGGCCAGATAAGCGCGGGCACCCTGGGCTGAAAAGCCAACTTCGATCTTGTCCCCGGCTTTAATCCGGTGCGCATGCCAGCGATCCTGCTCAACACCGTTGATCTTCAGGGGCATCTGCGCGCCTGCCAGAACGATCTGTGCATCGGTTTCTGCCAGCAGCACCAGGCCACCAAAACTGATCTCAAGCGCTGTGGTGTTCACTGGATTATCAACCAAACGGTTAGCCCATTTGAATGCCAGTGCATCCAGAGGACCTCCGGTGGTCAGGCCGATACGGTGATGGCCAAAGCGTCCGGCATCCTGAATCAGAGTCATCAGGCCGGGTTGTACTACTTTAAAACCGCTCATCTGATCTCTCCCAATTCACCACCCTGGGCGAAAAACTCTTCCCGGCTGATCGGATTAAACCGTACCCGGTCACCCACCTGTACCGGCATGGTTGGCTCCGCTTTTGGATCAAACATCCGGGTGGGGCACAGGCCGATAAGATTCCAGCCGCCGGGGGATACGGCCGGATAAACCGCTGTCTGACGATCAGCTATCGCGATGGCTCCCCGCGGTACTTTGGTTCGTGGTGTTGCCAGCCGGGGCGCAGCAATACGTGCATCCACTTCGCCAAGGTAGGCAAAACCGGGGGCAAAACCGATCGCGTATACCCGGTATTCCATCTCGCTGTGAATTTTAATGACCTCCTCTATGCTGAGGTCTGCCCGCTGCGCCAGTGCTTCCAGGTCGGGGCCTGATTCGGTGCTGTAATAGGCGGGCAAAATAACTAAGTTACCTTCGCTGCTTTCACTGTTGTCCAGCTTGCTCAGTAGTTCACGAATACAGCGGCGTACCTCCAGATGGTCGGTAGCCAACTGATCGTAGATCACCAGCAGGGAAGCGTAAGAGGGCACCATATCGATCAGTTTGCCATTCAGTTCCGTTTCGAGAATGGTCACTGCCTGTTGCACCTGAGAGGAAACCCTGGGATCGGTTTTGTCACCGAAGTAGATGATCAGAGCGTTTTCCCCGGCAATTTCAACCCGAATGCTGTTTGTTTCGGTATTCATTAGCTGATCAACCTGCGAATTTCCTGGATGGCGTTGACCCCGTCCATATTATCTCCATGGACACACAGTGTATCGGCTTGCAACGTCAGGGTGTGGCCGCTAACCGTGGTAACCGTGCCCTGTTCCTGCAGCTGTTTAACCTGTGCGAGCATTTTCTCTTTGCTATGTACTGCACCGGGCTTTGATCGGGTCAGCAGCTTGCCATCATCGTCATAACAGCGATCAGCAAAGATCTCAAACCAGAGTTCAAGGCCGATACTGTCGGCTTCCTGCTGATGTTGGGCTGACTGGGGGGTGCTTTGCAGCATCAGCACCAGAGGACGGTGATAGTCAGACACCGCCTGCATAATGGTAGCGCGGACAGCTGCGTCGGCCATCATATCGTTGTACATGGCGCCATGGGGTTTGACGTAGGTCAGCGTAAGCCCCTGAGTCTGAGCCATGCCATCAATGGCCGCAATCTGATAGTGCACCATCGCTTTGAGTTCATCAGCTGAAGCTTTTAGGCTGCGTCGACCAAAGCCTACCAGGTCGGGATAACCTGGATGGGCACCGATGGTGACACTGTTCTGTTTTGCCAGAGTCAGGGTTTTTTGCAACACCAGAGGGTCGCCCGCATGAAAACCACAGGCAATGTTAGCCTGATCGATATGCGGCATCACCGCTTCATCCAAACCCATTTTCCACGAGCCGAAGCTTTCACCCAGGTCACAGTTAAGACGTAATGACATATTCAGTTCTCCTTTTACAGCACAGCCAGTCGGCTGTTAGGCAGATCGGTGATCAGCATATGGCCGGGACTGTGGGTGATACAGAACTCGGGTTTAGCCTGTTCAATCGCGACCTGAGGTGTGACACCGCAAGCCCAGAATACCGGCAGTTCTCCCGCTTTAATGGTGACCGCATCTCCGAAGTCCGGCGTGTTGATATCACGAATACCGATCTGGGATGGATCGCCCAGATGTAGCGGAGCGCCATGCACCGAGGGAAAGCGGGTGCAGATCTGAACCGCGCGGATCGCATCGGCAGCCTTCATCGGGCGCATGCTGACTACTGTGGTGCCACTGAAACGGCCGGCACTTTTACACTCAATATTGGTGCGGTACATCGGTACATTGACACCTTCGGTGATATTGCGCACTTCCAGTCCGTCAGCGAGCAGCGCTTCTTCAAAAGAGAAAGAGCAACCCAGTACAAAGGTGACCAGATCATCGCGCCAGTAGGGCTTGAGGTCGGCAACTTCCTCGGTGAGGACTCCGTTTTTGTAAATACGGTATTTGGGAACATCGCTACGGATATCGATATCCTGTCCCAGGTCGGGCAGCATGAACTCGCCAGGCTGGCTGGACATGCCAACAATCGGGCAGGGTTTCGGGTTTTTTTGGCAGAACTGCAGAAAATCATTCGCCCAGTCTTTCGGCATGATCGCCAGGTTTCCCTGAACGAAACCCTGACCATATCCGGATGTATTGCCGGTAAACTCACCGCTGCGAATCTGCTGGCGGATTTCAAAAGGTGTCATCTCTTTGTTCATCGGTTAAGCCTTAGTCTGCGGGCCGCAATGCGGCGATCTTGTAATCTTTCTACAGCCTGATTCCAGTGGAATAGCAGGCGGAAAGGAGTAACCTGGCCATTGCAAGATGTCAGGTGGTTTATCTGTTCTGCACGGTATTAGCTTAGACCCTACAGGAAAAAACGGGCATCCATGACAAATGATGGTGCCGGAGAATGTGCCGGACGGCAGGGGTTAGGGAGGCTGCCCAGGATCACTGGCCAGCCCATTAACTGATCTATCTGCAGATGCGGAGATATCAGTTAAAAAAACAGTTGGCTTACTGTGAAGCCAGCCATTGTTCAACCTGCGCTTTGCTGCGGCCGAAAAAAACGACACGCGCTGTAGCACTCAGGGCACCGTTATAGCCGATATTGCGACGGTAGACCCACCAGCTATCAGCGGCCTTCTCAATGATTGCGTCAACGTGACGGAGTTGCTGAAACTGGTCCAGCGGAATCATTGTGCTCATGGTCTTAGTCGTGCTCCTGATAGAATCATCACTATTATCAAAGTAAGTATCATTGTGGCGTTACGCTGATAAGCTGTCTAATGAATAATCCCTTACATATCTGATAACTTTTATTTATCAGGCAGGAAATTGACTGAAACCTGTGAGGGGAGCTGTCAGGGGGAAGTGGAGCTGGAGCGTCTGAGCCTAGGTTATTTTTTCCATGGTCTCACGAACCCAGTTGAGGCTGTCTGTGTAAGCATTGTTTAGTTGCGGGCCAGAGTAAAGGTCGGGTAGCGAATGCCACTCGCCCAGAATAAAACTGTCTACAGTGGTTAGCAGGTTACCGTACTCCCCGTCACCATACTGAATCGCTTTGTGGATCACGTCACTCAGAGGAACCTGCTGCAGAATTTCCTCTCTGGGGGTATCCAGCAGTGCATCAAGTCCGGCAAATATCCCCATCATAAATGCACTGGAGCCGGAGAGAGCCGGATTGTTTTCGGCCAGCAGTTCACACATTCTTGCGCGTATCAGCGTATGTCGGGTGAGTTCGTCGGGTTTGGTCATCTCTCCGGAAAAGGCGATCAGCGCGCACCAGCGCTTTATCTCCTGCACTCCCAGTATGACGACCGCCTCGTCAAGACTTTCTATCTTCCTGATCAGATTGAATAGTGGAGAGTTAACGATACGGATGATCTTAAAGGTCAGTTGAGGGTCTTTTTTGACAATCTGTCCTATCTCTGCGGGCGTCACGGTGGGCTCTGCTAACAGGGACATCAGCTCCATCATCACAATCTCATTGGCGCTCAGCTTACGCCCTTCAACCACTTGTGGCCGACACAGGAAATATCCCTGAAACAGTTTAAATCCCAGCGCTTTACAATGGTTAAATACCTCCATTGTTTCGATCTTTTCAGCGAGCAGAGTGACGTTATAGGGTTTGAGCAGCTCGACATGCTCTATCAGTTGCTGGTCGCTCAGTTGTAACAGATCCAGCTTCACCAGATGCACCATCTCAAGAATCGGATCATATTCAGAGCTATAGATAAAATCATCCAGCGCCATACGGTATCCCGCGTCGATGAAGCGCTGGATACCGGCAATCAGGGTTTCATCAACGGTCATCCCTTCGAGAATCTCAAGCACGACATGTTTGCGGGATATTGCTGGTATATGGCTCGATGTCAGCATCTCCCGGGTCAGGTTGATAAAGGCTGGCAGGGCTGTCAGTTTGCCTGCCTTGCAGATACTGGTGAAATTGTTGAGTAAAACCTGAGAGGTCGCGCTGTTGCCGTCGGTAATAATCGAATGTTGTTGGTTGTCTTTGTCCCGATATAACAGCTCATAAGCTACAACATTGAGATCTGCATCGAATATGGGCTGGCGGGCCATTAAAATATCCTGAGGCATTGCTCCCCCTAAAGTCGCCGTATCAGCCTTTGATATCCCCTTTCTACGCGGGAAGGAAGGGATCTGATGTTCTGCGCTCAGTATAGCCCTTTTGTGCCGGAAGGTTGTCTTCTCTATCACCAGATTGGGTTTTAATTCCGATCTTCCTGAGTCGCTGTTGCTACTGCTTATACAATTGTTATGATTGGGCCTGTAGAGTTTATTTCGATGGATTGAATATCGTGAAGGTGATTATGATCAAAGCTGCACTCTTTAAACCCCGATGTCTGAAAGCCCTGGGGCTGGTTGTATTCAGCATGATTTCGCCGCTGGTCATGGCATTTGATTATTTTGTCGTCAACCATGAGGCCGAAGTTTACTCAGCCCCTGACAGTAGTGAGTTGTTAACCCGTCTGGGCCAGGGCAGTGTGTTACTCGAAATTGACAAGAAAGGCAGCTGGTCGCGGGTATTTTTCCTCTCTGCGGATAAACAGCCTTTGAAGGGCTGGATGCTGAGCAGTTATCTTACCGCGCAGCAACAGGGGCAGAGCGAACCGGTAGCAGAGGGACAGCGCTATAGCGTTACGGTGAGCAGTCTGCGCTTGCGGCAGGGGCCGGGTAGCCAGTATGGGGTGGTTGGGAGTCTGTCACTTAATCAGCAGGTAACTGAATTGCAACGCCAGGATGAGTGGGTCAAAGTGCAATATCGCAATCGTTCTGGTCATAACGCAGAGGCCTGGACCGCGGTGCGTTTTCTCCGCTCAGTCGGGTCTTCCGGTGCTCAGCAGCCCGCCTCCGGAAGTGGTCAGCCTGCAGCAGGCAAACAGAATATGTCTGCTGTACCGTATCAGATTAGCGGTCGTCATGTGAATTTCCGCTCAGGTCCGGGAACCGGCTTTGCTGTTGTTGGCCAGGTGAGTGCTCCACAACGTGTCGAGGTGGTCGGGCAGCAAAAGGGCTGGATGAAGATTAATGTTGATCAGGGTGAGACAACGGTTTCAGGCTGGATTTCGCAACGTTTTCTTAAGCAGGTCAGGTAGGTCATTATCTGAAAAAAAAGGCTGAACATCGTTCAGCCTTTTTTTTCAGGATTTCAGTACGCTGGGAGAACTATTCTTCCTCTTCAGCGATCTCCTCTTCAGGTTCCGCCATCAGCGGGACGCTGGAGCCTTTTTTGTTAGTTTGAATATCACGAATCTTGGCCAGTTGTTTGTCTATTTTGTGTGCCAGAGAGTCCAGCGCTGCATACAGATTCTCTTCACTGGCTTTAGCAAACAGGTCTTTACCGGTGGCGTGAACGGTCGCCTCAACAATCTCCTCTTTACCATTGCTTTTTTCAATAGTGACCTGGGCGCTGGTGATAACGTTATAGCGTCTTTGACTCTCCTCTAACCAGGCTTCAATTTTTTCTCGTAATGCAGGAGAAACTTTGTCATTGCGGTTGGTAATATTGATATTCATGATGTAACCCTTACTGCAAACTATGCTTAATGTCACACCTACAGAATGCTCTTTTCAGATTTTATTGCAAGCGAATTTGTCACAAAAAAATAACCATTATGGGGCGACCGTTTGAGCCTGCGTTTCCTGACCGGTTGCGAGGTTTGCGATCGACGGCGAAGGATTACTGGCCGGGCCATCGGTATAACATTCTGACTAAGCCGTGGTGCGTAATTATTTTTGACCCCTGCTGATAATTATCACAGTATTGATGAGTGTGTAGTGGCAATTGAGCGGAACCGGGCTGATGACCAGAGAGCGCAACAAAGTATCGACCTCAGCGCTGGCTAAAATGCTGGGAAAGAGTAGCCGTCAGTTGTTTACTGAGCTGGAGGCTCTCGGCTGGATTAAACGGGAAGAACAGCGCTGGTCACTGACCGCAAAGGGGGAGTTTGAGCAGGGCAGTTACCGTGAGAGTGAGCGCTATGGTCGCTATATCGTCTGGCCGGACAGCGTGACTGAGCACCGCGCCTTGGTTAATCCTGAAGACCGGCTTACCGGAGCCAGGGGGCTGGGGTTGAAAAGCGGGTTAGCCGCCTCGCGTATCAATCAGTTGCTCGCTGATCTGGGCTGGGTCAGGCCCTGGCTGAAGGGGTGGCAACTGACGGATACCGGTGAGGCTCAGGGAGGCGTTCAGAAAGAGGATATTCATACCTCTATCCCCTATGTGGTATGGCCAAAAACGCTGCCGGATAACACTGTCTTTAAACGTGCCTTGCGGGAGTTCGGTCTGCATATGGCTGAGGTGGAACAATGCCATGGCTGCCGCGCGATGGATGGTCATCTGCTGCGCTCTGAAGCAGAGGTCAAGATTGATAACTGGTTATATCTTGCTCAGATCATCCATGCCTGCGATAAACCGTTGCCCGTTGCTGAACAGGCCAGGGCTGACTTTTATCTGCCGCAGGCCGGTTTGTTTATTGAGTATTGGGGGAGTGAAAAATCGCCCTCCTATCTGGCGGATAAAATGCGTAAAAAAGCGCTCTATGAAGCGCATAATCTGGCGGTTATCGAACTACAGGAGGTCGATCTCGATGCGCTGGATGAGGTGCTGCCCCGGCAACTGAGACGGTTTGGACTGGCCTGTTGAGCGGTGTTTAAGCGCAGGCTTTCAGGCTCAGGGAACCGCCATACCCCGTTGTACAAACGCAATGTTTGACATCCGCTCCATCCAGCCTTTCACATTGGGGAAGTCGTCCAGCTCAATCTCCTGCCATTCAAAGCGGCACGCCCAGGGGTAGATGGCAAAGTCGGCGATACTGAGGTCTAGATCAACAATAAATGCCTGGCCTTCCAGTTGTCTGTCCAGTACCCCCCAGAGTCGCCGGCTTTCTTCAGTGTAGCGGCTGATCGCATAGGGAATCTTCTCTTTGGCGAAGCGATTGAAGTGGTGTGCCTGTCCCAGCATGGGGCCAAAGCCTCCCATCTGCCACATCAGCCATTGCAGGCATTGCAGACGTTTCATCGGATCTGTCGGTAAAAAATTACCGGTTTTCTCTGCCAGATAGAGCAGAATGGCACCACTCTCGAACAGATGAACCGTTTCCCCACCGGGGCCCTCATCATCTGAAATAGCCGGAATTTTATTGTTTGGACTAATCGCCAGAAACTCCGGAGTAAACTGATCACCGGCCTGAATATTAATTGGATGAACTATGTAGGGAAGTGCCGTTGCTTCCAGCATAATTGACACTTTACGACCGTTGGGTGTCCCCCAGGTGTACAGATCGATCATGAGCGAGTCCTGTTTTTATTGTTGGGCAAAATGATTATAGATATCGATCAGTTCATCCTGACTGAAAGTGACAACAATAAGCTCCTGCCCCGGGGTTATCAGATTCGGGTTTTGTCCCAGTATCCCTTTATGATAGTTATAGACATAGGTGTCTTTCACCTTTTGATCCAGAATAGAACCGAGAAATGAGCTGGTGCTGTTAGGGAGTCGTTCATCCGCCTCCTGTGGTATATCGGCACTGATCAATTGGGCTTTGAGTTGAATACCTTTGGCAAAAGTATCTATCAGTCCGCTCTGAATGATCCCCCAGAGACCCTGCTTGTCCGCGTCACTGACGCCGTGGATATAGAATAGTGTGCCCGCCGGATTATCCGGATTATTAAGCAACTCTTTCAGTCTGACCTGATCGGCCAGGGGGAGCTGGCTGGTGGGCACGGCTTTGTGCTGGGGATGGAGAGAGTTTCCTATCTGCTCCAGATTGATGCCATAGGTTTTTGCATCCCCCTCTTTAACCGCTTCGGTGGCGGCTATTGCTGTAGCCAGGTCGGTCGGCAGTTTGAGTAACTGATCCTGAGTGACAAAGTTGTTGGCTGTGCCGATCTCGATCGCCTGCTCCGGGGCTGCTGTCAGGTTATCGATATGACGCTGGGCTTTTTCAGTCTCGCGCTGTACGGCCATTTTTGACAGTTCGTCCTGTCTGACTTCAGGGGGCGGAGTCTGAGCCAGCTGCGCTGGATTGAGGTAGAGGTAACCGGCAATGCCGATGCCTGCCAGTATGAGTAAAATCAGAACGTTGCGCATTTTTCCCCCGTTAGAAATCATCGCCACTCAGTTTACTATACGTTAAAAGAGTGGTTTATTTTCATAAGGTTCAGACTAAAACAGATTTTAGCGATATAAAAGTTAAATTGTTGCTCTGCAGAGGCCAGCCGGTCATTATCGGAGCTCAGCAGCACAGGCGCATCTCTTCTATACTGGATGAGTTGTAAGCTGCGTTTAACGGGATTGTCTATGACGGAACAGATTGAAGAGATACTGCAATTCTGGTTTGGTGAGCTTAAACAGGGATTTCCGGTGAGCAACCGAAAGTCGCTCTGGTGGTTTGGTGACGAGGCGATGGATCGTCAGCTCGGTGATCTGTTCGGCCATCAGGTCAGGCAGGCGCTATGGGGGCAACTGGATGACTGGGCGGGGCAGCCTCGGGGACGGCTGGCATTGATTATCCTGCTGGACCAGTTTACCCGGAGCATCTATCGTGGCTCGGCCGATGCCTTTTCCGGCGATTACAGAGCCGAACAGCTTTGTCGGGAAGGGATTGAACTGGGTCATGATATGGCACTTGAGGGGAGTGAAAAGTTATTTTTCTATATGCCCCTTGAGCATGCCGAAGATATCATCGCACAGAACTTGTGTATCTCTCAGATAGAAGCGATGTTGTGCACCACTCCCCGGGAGTTGAGGCATCATATCGATAATGCGCTGGACTTTGCCCATGAGCATCGCAATCTTATTGTCCGCTTTGGGCGTTTTCCTCATCGCAATAAGATACTCGGGCGTTCCTCGACACCGGAAGAGTTAGCATATCTGAATCAACCGCATAAACGTTATGGGCAGTAGATATTTGCATCAATCCTCAAAAAAGTATTTACTAAACAGAAACATGGGTGTCATTAAAGGAATGAAAAGGTGATAGATACCAGGCAGACTGAAATCCGAAGCCGGGTACAGACCATTGTCATTATGGTGGTTTCAATACTGGTGTTTATAGCCCTGTTTATTGGCATTCGTTCCTATGAAGAGCGGGTTGCTGTACAGGCGATCAGGCTGGCAATTGAGCACCGGGTTGATAATGTTGATTATGCTCAGGCGGGCAAGGCAAAAGATATCGATTCACTCTGGGCGGTGTATGGCCCACAAAAGGAGCTGACTGAGGAGGAGTTCTATCGTCTGGCGGATCCGATTGTAGACAGTCATCACACCTATCTGCCGCTGTTTATCGCTTTGATGGGCGGAGTGCTGAACTTTGTTATGCTGGGGATGGGGGTCAATGCGGCATTGCGTGCCCGTCAGCTGCACAAAGTGCTTGAATCGAAAGAGATGGAGCTGCAACGCAGCCAGGAAAAGCTTGCGTCCGTTACGGTGATGGATGAACTCACGGGGCTGGCTAACAAGCGTCACTTCCATCAGGTGTTGTCAACCGAGTGCCGCAGAGCCGTACGGGAGTTCAGTCCGTTAACCCTGATGTTGATTGAGGTTGATAAGATCGAGGCTGAGCAACTGCCAGAGGATTATGCTGATCAGCAGGCGGGGTTGATTGCTGAGGTTCTTAAAGGGGCTATTTCACGGCCAGGGGATATGGCTGCCCGCATAGACAGCGGACGCTTTGCTATGCTGCTGCCAGCAACTAACGAACAGTCGCCGGTGTTGGCTGACAGGCTCTGTCATGATATTCATGATATTGAACTTGGCGGGCATCAACTGAGTGTCAGTATCGGTATCAGTACGCTACAACCTTCGGCGCTCCTGACCGCCGAATACATTCTGTCGCAGACCGAAGCGGCGCTCCATGAAGCGTTACAGAGTGGTGGCTGTCAGGTACGGGCGATAACGGAAGATCCCCGTGATATTCCTGTAACGTTTTCCAATTAGACTTGTTTCTGCTAAGCCTGCCCCGTGCAGGCTTTCTTTTGCGGCGGAGAGACAACAGTGAGTAACCCATCTGACAACCCGGACAACACTCCCATATCTCCTGTTGATGAGACTGTTACCTATCTCTCAGCCCAGGGCGGTCCTGAAGCTCCTCAGGCGGACCGGTTGGTCGCGCATCGGGGGTATGCATCCCGCTATCCGGAAAATTCGCTACTGGCGATTGAGCGGGCCCTGGCAGCCGGAGCAAAATTTGTTGAGGTGGACCTGCAACTGACCGCTGATCTTGAACCGGTGCTCTATCATGACCGGGATATGGCGCGACTTTCCGGCACGGATAATAAGATTCAGTTGCTCACCTACGATGAGCTTGATCGTTATAGCCTGCATAACCCGGTGGCCTTCAGTGATCGCTTTGAAGATGAACCGATCTCCCATCTTCAGCATCTGGTTAATCTGATGCTGCATTATCCTGAAGTGACTTTTTTTGTTGAGTTCAAGCGGGTTGCTATCGAAACATTCGGCGTTGAGGTCTGTGTGGAGAGGGCGCTGCCCCTGTTAGAACTGGTCAGGTCGCAGGTGGTGCTGATCAGCTATTCCCGATCGCTGGTGGACCGGGTACTTGAGGATAACTGGCGCGCCGGCTGGGTCTCTGATCAGTTTCCAGCCAGCGGATGGTGGCAGGGGTTTATCAGGCCGCCACACTATCTGTTGCTCGATTATACCTGCTTGCGTAAAGTTGATCTTGCAACCGAAAAACGTAGCTGGCCCGGGATCCGTGTGGTGCTCTATGAAGTGGCGGATGCTGAGCTTGCCCGTACTCTGTTTGCCCGGGGTGCCGATCTGATAGAAACCTTTTCGATCTCCCCGATGCGCAAGGCCCTGGGGCAGAATCCGTTATCCTTCGAGTGAATCCAGATACTCATTAAATGTATTCAGCCACGACTGGTAGCGCAGTGCTAAGGGGCCGTTGGCTTGAGGGGTGAAGGTTTTTTCCGGTACAAAATCCCGTACGCTGTTTGGTAGCACCTGCCAGGCGGCGCCCAGCGATGTGATCTCGTGTTGTTCATAACGCAGCACCGGCAAGCCACTCAGATCTGCAACCCGCTGACAGAGCGAGCTGAGCTGACTGATACCCCCGCCAATGATAATCTGTTTAGCCGGGGGCAGTGCAGACATCGCTCTGATATTTCTGCAGATAAGAAACACAATACTCTCCATAACGGCAACCATCCGGGCCTCCGGGTCGTCGCAATCGTTAATCCAGCAAGAACGATCCAGTGATTGCCAGTAAGGAGACCCGACGCCTCCAACCATATTCATAAACAGGGGAGGGTCGGTGCACTTTTCGGCCCAGCTATCGATATCCCGGGTATCTGGCCGGCAGATATTAAAGGCCCAGTCCAGCGCGTTTGCTGCACCATTGATGGTGGCTTCGGCGCTGTAAAGGGGCTGTTTGTCGGAGTGGATCAGATGATGCAGTATCCGCTCCTGAGGGTGCAACCCCCGCTCGGTCAGTACCCGGTTCATAAAGCCGCCACTGCCGAGGTTGATATAGAGGTTGTCCTGCGACGGCTCGCCAAAGGCAAACAGTGCCGCAGCCTGATCACCACTGACATAGTTGAGGGGCAGGCTTAAGCCGGGCAGTTTCAGCGTACCAAAGTTGTACTTGCTGGGGCGGACTTTCGGCAGCAGTGAATCCGGTAGCTGAAACAGGTCCAGCAGTTCGGGATGCCAGTCCCGGTCTTTGAGGGAGAACAGCATCGTTCTGGCTGCGCTCACACCGTCAATCAGGTCCGGTTGCTCATGGAGTAACTGCTTGATAAGCCAACTGGCGACAGGACCGCCGCGGATACGATGCTTAGCTGTGTTGAAGATCATATGTTCCAGACACCAGCGCAGCTTTGAGGCGGGCAGGTGGGCATTAGGGTAGAGCCCTGTGAGCTGGCGCACCATACTTGCCAGGGGCATCAGGTCGTCGATGTAATGAAAACCGCGCCGGTCCTGCCAACTGATGATAGGTGTCAGCGGGTTACCGTCGTCTGCATCCCAGCAGAGCACGCTGGAGCGTTGTGTCGTCAGGGCTGCGGTGCGCAGTTTGGCGCGGTCTTCCCGTTTCAGTTTACTGACCGCCTCCAGAGCTGCGCGTTTCAGGGAAATCAGGATATCGGTCGGCTGCTGCTCCGCGCGGTTGGGCTGGGTAAGCCGGGTTTTTACCTGTACTTGTCCCTGACTCAGGCAGTTGCCAAAGCGATCAAACACCATCGCCCGGCTACTATGGCTACCCTGATCCATAACAAGGCATAAGTCAGAACGCATCTGTTATCCCCATGCCTTTAAAAGCCTGTGATTTACTCTCATGGTGTTTATTTCGCCTCCTTACCCGGTTTCCGTTATTTCCTTATACCCTGACCACACAGGGCGTGTAAAATTCAATCCGGGTGAAATTAAGGAAAGGTCAGTGAATAGCATACAACCATTAAGCGACATAATTGTGTCTTTGTTGAACCTCGTCCGCAAGGGGGCGCCCCGACAGTTGTTGCTGGTTAGCGGTGGGCGCCAGTGGTGTCAGCAGCAGGTTTCAGGTTTGAATTGCCCGACAACCCGGATACTCTGGATTGGTGATGCCGGGGTTGGTCTGGTCCCCCCGGCGCAGCTTAAACCGGTCAGTGCCAAACAGACACATCAGTTGCTGGGGCAGGAGAGTGAGTGTGTTTTCTTTGATTGCTGGAGCGGCTTTAACCCTAATGGGTTTGGTCAGGTGTCTGGCACATTGATCGCAGGCGGGGTGCTTGTGCTAATCACTCCTACTCTATCTGCCTGGCAGGCGTTTAATGATCCTGAGTATGAGCATATTGCTGTGGAGCCCTATGGGGTGGCCGATGTCGGTCGTCGTTTTATCCGCCATCTGCAGGGCTGTATTGCCTGCGATACTGACCTGATTCAGTTCACCGAAGAGACCCCCTTGCCGCAGCTTTGCCGACCAAAAGATGCTGTAACCCCAGTGGCCGGAACCCATGGTCAGCCGGAAGCGGAAACCTCATCCTGCAGCGCACCGTTTCGCACCGCGGATCAGGAGAGGACCGTTAAACAGTGTCTGCAGGCGGTCCGTCAGTCCCGGGCTGTGCTGGTGCTGACCGCTGATCGGGGGCGGGGTAAAAGTGCTGCGCTGGGCATACTCGCTGCGGTATTAATGCGAAAGGGAATAACAGCGCCAGAGCAGGATATCCCCAATACGGACTCATCCGTCAATCGCGACAGGCTCGATATTATTCTGACCGCCCCATCACGGGGGGCAGTGCAGTCGGTGATAGCGATGCTGGAAAGACTATTATCTGCAGAGCTTCGCGAACACCCCCGGGACCTTTGGATATATGGAGAGAATCGGTTGCGCTTTATGCTGCCTGATCAACTGTCCCGGCAACAACCGGATGCGGACCTGCTGCTGATCGATGAAGCGGCAGCAATTCCAGCCCCGGTACTGTTAAGTCTGCTGGATTATCGGCGGGTTATCTTTGCTTCGACCCTGCACGGCTATGAGGGAACCGGACAGGGGTTTGCTGTGCGCTTTATGCCCACGCTTGACCGCAGGGTGCCCGAACGGCAGCTGCTCTCTATGCAGCAGCCGGTACGCTGGGCCGAAGGCGATCCACTGGAGCGGTTTACCTATCGGGCATTATTACTGGATGCCGAGCCTGTAACACTGGCGGCTACCCCTGCGCAGTGGGGGGGGGTGAGCTTCAGAAAGCTGGACCGTGATGATCTGATCGCCGATAGTGACATGCTCAAGCAGTTGTTCGGCTTGTTGATTCTGGCGCACTACCGGACCACCCCGGGGGATCTGCGTATTTTGCTGGATAGCCCCAATATTGAGGTGTGGGCAGGGTTCAGTGAAGAGGAAGAGCCTACGCTAGTGGCAACGGCATTGCTGGCCTATGAAGGGCCGATTAACCACGGTCTGGCTGAGGCGATAATGGCTGGCACCCGACGACCAAAAGGTCAGTTAATTCCCCAGACACTGCTGGCTCACTGCCATATTCCTGAAGCGGCAGGTTGCCGCGGGCTGAGGGTCATGCGGATTGCGGTACATCCGCAACGACAGCGACGGGGTATTGGCACAGCCCTGTTACAGGCGATCGAACAGGCCAGCACAGATATTGACTGGCTGGGTACCAGCTTTGGGGCAACGGCGGAGCTGTTGAGTTTCTGGCAGCCGTTTGGTTTCCGCCTGCAACGGCTTGGCTATAACCGGGATAAGGTCAGCGGAACCCACGCTGCCGTCATGCTGCGGGGAGTATCGCCTGCCGGGATTGTGCTGCAGGAGAAAGGCACTGACAAGGCCAGCCTGCAGCTTAAAAGACTGGCTTTGCAGGGGACCGGGCAGATCAGTTCAGATCTGCTCAGTTTGTTTGCCCTGTAACCGGTCCGCTTCAGGCTATTGACCGTAGCTTTGTGCCTGACAGGTTTCCAGCACTTCTACAGGGTCGTTGAGCGAGATGAGACCATGGTTTAGTGGCACCAGGTTTTGCCCGAAGTGGGCTTCTCCGTCAGTGCCCCTGCGGTACTGTTTTAAGACACTCAGAGGTTCCCGGTCGGTGTTGCGCTCCAGCGTTTCCGGATCGGTGGTGGTGAGAATACAGCGGCCGCAGGGTTTTACGACTTCAAACTCGACTTCTCCTATTCTGATCCGCTGCCAGCCATCTTCAGCGTAGGGGGCGCAATTATTGACAACCAGGTTGGGACGCATCTGCTCCATCCGTACTGTGCTTTTACAGCGTGTATTGAGGTCGCTCAGGGATGCTTCAGAGATCAGTAGCAGCGGATAACCATCAGCAAAGGCGACCTGATTCCCGGGTCGGCGGCTCACCGGGCGGCTGGATTGCGGGCCAAAAAAATAGAGTTTGCAGGGGCGTTGCAGATATTCATTGAACCACTGTGCAGCTTTATCACCGCAGCACACCGCATCGATGCTGTCCTGCCATACGCGGATGCTGTGGTAGGGGCCACTGAAGGCTGCATATTCAAGGTGAAGAGGCTCAACCCCCGGTGCTGTCAGCAGAATGCCCTCTGGCAGCAGAGCGGTTTTAACCCCCAGTAAGCGGGGCTGAGTTCTGGCGGTTATAAATTTGCCGTTGTCATCGCAGAGCACAAACTGCCGGTCAAACGCCAGCCCGGTATCCGTAACGGCGCTTCGGCTCAGAGCGACCGGTGCGGTCGACTTAACCGGATAGATGCTAATCTGAGTCAGTTGAGGCTGATCAGGCTGAGCTTTTATAGACTGAGTTTGTAAAGATTTAACTTGAGTCGGCGGTAATGTCATCCCTTGATCTCTCTTTTTCTGTCCTGGAGGTTAACATGGGCGGTATTTAATGGCTGAACAGAGCGAAGCGTAACGCTTGTACATCATGATTGGAATTATTTCGCGGATTATTTGCGCTATAGTCTAGTCCGACAAACAGGGTAAAACGAGGCACAGATGGACATAACCCCAGAAAGACTGCAGAAGCTGGCTAATATGAAGATGCCGTTTGGGAAATATAAGGGCCGGATACTGGTGGATCTGCCGGAGCCCTATCTGGTGTGGTTTGCTGGGAAGGGCTTTCCTGAAGGGGAGATCGGTATTCTGCTGCAGATTCTGTATGAAGTGAAACTCAACGGTCTGGAAGACGTTCTCAGGCCCCTGAGAGCGTCATATTAATATGATCACCCTGATTCAGATCTAACCACTACGCTTGTCGGGGTGAAGTTGCTGCCCCGACATTTGTCGCTCATACTTTCTGTAAACGTAATCTGGAGATGCTGATGAAATTCTTAACGGTTTTACTCGTCTCGTCACTGCTTGCATGTTTGCCGGTAAGTGCCAACGCAGCGTCGGCTCAGGAGATTGACGCTAAAGTTAATCAGACGTTGAAGGAGTTCTATCATCATAGTCCGGCGGGAAAAGAGCTGGCCAGAAAAGCGGTTGGCGTCTTGGTATTTCCCGATGTGATTAAGGCGGGCATGGGAATTGGTGGAGAGTATGGCGAAGGTGCGCTTCGGGTGGGTGGTAAAACAGCCGCTTATTATAATGTTGCATCCGCTTCAATCGGTTTCCAGCTGGGGGCACAGATTAAATCAGAAGTACTGCTGTTTATGAGTCAGGAGGCACTGGATAAATTCCGCAACAGTGATGGCTGGGAAGCGGGGGTGGATGGCAGTGTGGCTCTGGCGACTGTGGGAGCCGGTGGGCAGATAGACTCAAATACAGTACAGCAGCCTATCATTGGTTTTATCTTCTCCAATAAGGGGTTAATGTATAATCTCAGCATTGAAGGTTCGAAAATAACCCGTATCGATAGATAGGACGATTTTTAAAATGCGTATAGCCCCGTTATTGAGTGTTTTGCTGACAGCTACTGTTATAGCCGCATCGCCCGCGGTATTGGCTAAGAAAGCTGAGAGTGCTGGCAGAGACGAGTCCGGGGGATATCACCGGCAGGAGCACAGCGTCGAACAACACGACCGTCAACGGAATGAAAATACTGTGCGGCACCGCACCTTTAGTGATGATGAGCGATATCGGATTCGTAACTTTTATCAGCAGCGTGAAGAGAATGAACAGCGTGAGCGTCAGCAGGGAAGTCAAGGTAAGTATCAGTCAAAACATGCGCAAAAAGATAAGCAGAAACCGATACCTCAGGGACTGGAAATGAAGCTGCAGCGTGGCGGAAACCTGCCTCCCGGCTGGGAGAGTAAAGTTGTGCCGGGTGATCGCCTTGATCGCGAACTTTACCGTCAGTCCGAACCATTGCCTGATGATCTGGACAGAGCTATCGGGCGGGTCGCTGGTGAGGAAAACCGGCGGCTTGGCAATAAGGTGATCAGAGTGCTTGAGGGTGATGCCACCGTGATCGATGTGATTGATATACTGGATGCCAGCGGCGTTATGGAGTAAGCCTTAAGATGACCCCCGCGATTCAATTAGCCAAACGGGCTAAAGTGAAGTTCACTGTCCATGAATATCAGCATGATCCTGCTTGTGAATCATATGGAGAGGAAGCGGCCAAAGCACTTAATGTTTTACCGCAACGGGTTTATAAAACACTGATGGTGGCTGTTAATGGCGATAATCGACAGCTGGCGGTTGCGGTGGTACCGGTGGCTGGGCAGCTGAACCTGAAAGCGGTAGCCAGTGCGTTAAAAACAAAGAAAGTGAGCATGGCTGATCCGCAACAGGCGCAACGCAGCAGCGGTTATCTGGTGGGAGGAATCAGCCCGCTGGGACAGAAAAAATCGTTACCAACCCTGCTGGATGATTCCGCCGGGCAGTTTGAAACCATCTTCGTCAGTGCCGGGAAACGGGGTCTGGAGATCGAGTTGCGTCCCGCCGACCTGTTGCAGCTGACCCGGGGATCAATGGCGGAAATCGGTCGTTAGGCTGGCATAGCTCTCTCCAGGCCGGCCACTATTTGCGCTGCTTAACGTTACAGATTGACGTTGTAGCTTGATGTTGCGATTGACGTTATAGACAGCTCAATAAAAAAGGCCATCAGAGATGGCCTTTTTTTGATCAGTCAGAATGTTATCCGGCTTTTTTGTGCTCAATATACTCATGAGCTTTGCGTCCCGGCTTAAACTGGGCGGCTTCTAAATTATGCTTGTTCAGCAGTTTATAAAAGTCGGTCCGGTTGCGCTGGGCAATTTTGGCCGCCTGGGTCACATTGCCAGCAGTGATATGCATCACTTTGGTCAGATAGCTTCTCTCAAAACTGGATCGAGCCTCATTAAAGGAGGGGATTACCCGGTCCTGATTGGCAATCGCCTGATTGACCAGTCCTTCGCTGATGATCGGCGCGCCAGACAGGGCGACGGTCTGCTCAACCACGTTCTCCAGTTGACGCACATTGCCGGGCCAGGCCGCCTGAGCAAGGATATGCAGCGCTCCGGGAGAGATTCCCTTAACTTTAGGATTGTGTCGTTTAGCCGACTGCTCGACAAAGTAGCGGGCCAGCAAAGGTATATCTTCAGGGCGATCCCGCAGCGGCGGCAGATCCAGGTTAACCACATTGAGGCGGTAGTAGAGGTCTTCGCGAAACTCGCCATCCTCCATCGCCAGCTCCAGGTTGCGGTGGGTTGCTGAGATTACCCGGACGTCGATCTCGATGGAGCGGGTTGAGCCCACCGGACGAATGGTTCGCTCCTGAATGGCGCGTAGCAGCTTAACCTGGAGTGTCGTGGGCATATCACCAATCTCATCCAGGAACAGCGTGCCCCCTTCAGCAGACTGAAACAGACCTTCATGCTGCGTGACCGCCCCGGTGAAGGCCCCTTTTGCATGGCCAAACAGCTCGGACTCAAGTAGTTGCTCTGGCAGTGCGCCACAGTTAATCGCTACAAAGGGCTTGTCGCAGCGGTCGCTGGCATTGTGGATCGCCTTTGCCATCAGTTCCTTACCGGTACCGCTGGGGCCGGTGATCAGAACGCTGACATTGGATTTAGCAACCCGTTCAGCCTGGCTGAGACGTTCATTCATCAACGGGCTCTGGGTCACAATAGCACTGCGCCAGCTATCATCCTGCGCGTGTGCCGAATCCAGCGCCGAGTTGATTGTGGTGAGCAGTTGCTCTTTATCGATAGGTTTGGTCAGGAAACCGAAAATACCTTTCTGAGTTGCTTCAACGGCATCCGGGATAGAGCCGTGAGCTGTAATGATCACTACGGGCAGGGCCGGGTGGTCTTCCTGAATCGCTGAGAACAGTGCCATGCCATCCATTCCGTCCATGCGCAGATCGCTCAGAACCAGGTCGGGTGTCTCATGTTTGATCCGTTTCAGTGCTTCTACGCCTGAATTAGCAGTATCAATGATAAAGCCTGAGGCACTCAGGCGTAAGCTTAGAACTTTAAGGATACCCGGATCATCATCCACAATAAGGATGCGTTGCTGAGTAGACTTCATAGATTTTCTCCTCTCTGCCTTTCTATCGAGACAGATCATTCTCAATGCGAGTCAATGCTTCTATCTGCTGCCTGAGCTTGTCCCGTTCGGCGGACAGCGCTTTGCGCTCAAGGTCAGCGGTATTCAGAGCACGTTGTAGCGTCATAACTGCCTGGGTGTACTGGTAGCGCACCAGCAGGTATTGCTCTGCATCACATTGGGGTGTTTTATCCAGATCAAGCTGTTCAAACAGCTCAATGGATCGTTTTATCTGGGCCGTAGTGTTATCGGGCTGACTGAGAAGCATGGCCTGGATAATTACCTGATCTTTATCTGCTGCTTGTTTAAGCATAGCGGCTTTTCCCTCAGGCCGGGATTGTTGGTATTGCTGCTCCAGTATCATCCATTCACCTATATCTCCTGCGATACAGGTAAAGCCGTTGTCTGGCGTCGGCAGAAATTGCTTTATCTGGCAGCCACCAAGCATCATAACTGTAAAAACAACTAACAGCGTTTTACTCATCTGAAGCGTGTCCTTGATTCGGTATACTTATCATAAAACTAACATAACCATCCTGATTGCTGTGAAGTTCAAGATTACCGCCCATCGCTCTGATTGCTTCCCGGGCGATGCTTAAGCCTATTCCGGACCCTTTGACCGACCCCTGTCGCTTGTTTACCCCCTGATAGAAGGGGTCAAAAAGTTGTTCTAGGTCTGTTACCGGTATCTCTGGACCCGTATTGCCGATCTCTATTTTAAGGGTTTCATCCTCTTGCGTCAGGGTAATCTTCAACAGACCATTCTCACTACCGTAGACCGACGCATTGGAGATCAGGTTGCTCAAAGCGCGTTGTAATAATCCTTTTTCGATCCCCCAGGGAATGTCCTGCTTTGGCAGTGTGACCTGGATCTGTTTCTGTTTGAGCAGCAACTGATGGGATGACAGAGACTCTTTGATGACAGGCAGGATGGGTTGAGTCTGAAGCTCATGTTCACCTCCGTGCTGCAATCGGTTGTAATCCAGTAGCTGTTCAATCAGCGACTGCAGAGAAAGGCTGTTTTCCTGCATCAGGGTGATGATTTCTTTTTGATTTTCGGTCAGGGGCCCCGCAAGCTCTTCAGCCAGGAGATCCGTACCCTCTCTCAGTGTAGTCAGGGGGGTTTTTAATTCATGGGACATATGCCGTAAAAAAGCCTGTTTTTCCTGCTCAAGCAGCTGCAGGTGGGTTTCCAGCCATTCCAGTTGCTGATTCAGTGCCAGAAACTCTTTAGGCCCATTGAAGGGTTCTGACATGTCTAACTGGCCATGACCTAAGGCTTTGATTCTCAGCATCAGCTGTTTGACTGGCTGAGTTATCCTGATACTGAAAAACAGGATAAGAATAGTGGACAGCGTTATCAGCAAACCGGCCTGTAGCCAGAGCAGATTCTGCTGCTCTTCAGCTTTGGCATTGAGAAACTCCAGCCGCTGATCAAGCTTCTTGCGGGTGTCGTCGTAGAGTGTCTGGGTCAGAGGCACCAGCTCGGTGACTTTTTCTCCGGTGGTTTTATCCAGAGGTAGCTTTTCAAGCTGAGTAATCAGGGCAAAGATCGTTTCAATATTACCGGAATCGATCAGAAAACTGTGCAGTTGCAGCAGCTCTTTATATTCAGAAAGCTGCGAGCGAAAACGCTCCTCGATCTCGCTTTTTTTCAGAACTTCATACTGTCGGGCTGAACGGACAAGATCTCCCGATAACTCTCGAAGATGCTGGCTGCGGCTGAAAAAATCGAGAGCTTCTTTGGCGTGCTCGCGTCCCTGGCGAGACAGTGTCACCATCGAGTCGGTAGCCTGATAGATAAGAATTCCCAGCGGTGCAACCACCAGAACAAACGCCAGAACCACCAGCTGCATCAATGATCGGGTTTGCAGCGAAGAAACCTTTCCAGTATTCAAGTTGTTTATAGCGTGACGTTTCCTTAACAGTTGTTGCTCATCAGATAATTCTCAGTGCTGTCAGCGTCAGAATATTCCTCAACCCTTTGATCTCTTCCTGCAGAGGCTGAATCTCTTCCCGGTTCAGAACCCCGTCATTGTTGATATCCAGTTTATGAAAACTGTTAACCAATGATGGATGACGGCGCATCTCTGTCAGTGAAACCTCATTGTCACGATTCCTGTCCAGCGACTCAAACATCGACAGTGAACGGGTTCGCTTGACCGGTGTCTTATCTTTAGGAAGCTCAGAACGTATATGTTCAATCACTTCGATATTGGATAGTCGTTCCAATGATCTTTCAGGCTCAGCCTGGACCAGTGTTGCAGTGAAGGTCATTGACAATAGTATAGTTGCTACGCGCATCTCTATCTCCCGGAAATTGCTAGTTGACAGCTAATAAGCAATTACCGGGCCTTGATGTTAAAATAGCATATAAAACAAAAACTTATTTTATAAATAGAACCCTTCAGCCAGTTATAGTATGAACTAACTTTAGCAGATTGTCTCTTAAAAGAGACTCGTAAACAGCTAAAGTTCATCAAATGTTTATAAAACAATGACTTAGATGGTTATGAATTTAAGACAGGGGGGGCTGAGCCGATAAAACTATTGCCCTCTGGTTCCTGTAGAACCGGATTGCTTAAACGGCCAATACCTTCGATCTCTATGGTGACCTGATCCCCAGGTTTCATATATCCCCTTGGCTTCATTTTCACACCGACTCCGCTACAGGTTCCGGTGGCGATCACATCCCCGGGTTTCAGGGTGCAGACGGCGGACAGGGTGGCAACCAGTTGATAGCAGTTGAAGATCAGATGGCGGGTGTTGGAGTGTTGCCGGAGTTCATCATTCAGCCAGGTTCTGAGTTCCAGGTTGTGTGGCTCCAGGCTATCGGATGTTACAATCCAGGGGCCCATAGGGCCGTGGCTGTCAAACGATTTCCCCAGAGTCCAGGTGGGGGATTTGATCTGCCAGTCCCGTACGGAGACATCGTTGACGATGGTATACCCGGCAATCGCCCGGGGAGCATCCGCAACACTCACGTTGCGACAATACTGTCCAATCACCAACGCCAGCTCGCCCTCATAATCCAGTTTGTTGGACAGATTGGGCCGATAGATGGGCGCACCAGGATCGGTGACGCAGCTGGACTGCTTATTGAACAGGGTTGGAAACTCCGGCGTTTGCAGGCCCGTTTCCGCGATGTGATCAGCATAGTTGAGGCCTACCCCGATAAACTTTTCCGGCTGTGGTACAGGGGCCAGCAGAGTAACCTGGTCCAGATCCAGTGCTTGATGGGCGCTTTCTTCAATCGTTTCCAGAAGGGGCCGTAACTCATTCAGTTGGCAGAGTAGTTCAGTCATAGAGCCTGAACATAACGTGCTGGGTATAGGCGTTATATGTTGCTCTGTTACTATACCAAGCTGTTGTTTTCCTGAATAAAGAAATCGTGCGAGTTTCATGAAGAGCGGTTCCTGATTATCTGCAAACGGAGGGACATTGTAGCAGAGCTTATCGACAGAGTTCAGTTGTAGTAACCCTTTCAGATGCGACCGTTGCAGAGTATGCTAAGGGCCGCTTATTCACCAATGAATTGCCTGACCGATGATCCGAAAACTCTTCAAAATAACTGTTCTTATGACGCTAATCTCGCTGGTCGGGTGCGCGGTGGAAAAGACTCAGCCTTTTCCGTCGCAGATCGCTCTTCAGAATCTGGCCGGAGTGGTGGTTGAACGGGCAGGTGCTTTATGGTTTCAGCCCTGCAATGAAAGGCTATGGTGGCCGGTTCAGGATAACACTGCTCAGCAGGAGCTGACCGCTTTCTACCGAAAGTTTACTCTGTTACGCAGTGAGGCGCTTTATGTCGAGTTGATTGGAGGCACTGATCCGCAACAGGATAATATGCTGCGGGTGAAAACCGTGGAGACTGTCGGTGGCACTGCGCAAACCTGTAATTTTCGTCTCGAAGGTTTGCAGTACAGAGCAGCCAGCAGTGACCCTGTCTGGGTAGCTGATATTATGGCGGATCAGGTGATTGTGAAGAGTGTCACCCCGGCCGGTAGCTATCGTTTTCGTACCGCAAATGAAACCGGAAAGGATTCCCCCGCAGACCGTGATACATTAACCCGTTCGAGAGGCACGGCAGAAGACAGCGAGTCCACAGCGGTGCAGCCAGATTCAGCTGTTGTTGCGGTATACCGTGAAACCCAGCCGACAAAGCGACCGCTAGAAATAAAAATTCTTCAGCGTCGCTGCAACGATGCGGCAACCGGAACGGTGTTGCCTTTTACTGCAGAAATGCGTTTTTTTGGCCGCCTCTACAGGGGCTGTGCCAGAAAAGGGCATCCTGTCAGTAGTGAGATCTACGGCTTTTACTGGTATCAGCCACCGGGCAGGGCGCAGGTGATGTTTAAGCTTTCTGCGGATCAGCGGGTACAGCTGGTAACCCGGGATGCCGGGGGCAAAACCGTGGCGGAGCGAGGCCGTTGGCAGTATCTGCAATCGGGTAAGCTGATATTCAGTATGCGCGACGCAGCCCAGCAGGAATACCTGATGTTGTTCAGTCGGGAAGCCGATGGCCAGTTGGTATTGCAAACCGGTTCAGAACATCTGGTCAGCTATGGGGCGACATTTAAATTGTGGCGGCCTTCCGGGCTCAGTGGTGGTCAGCTGCTGAGTAATCTGCCAGCCACAGCGAAAGGCATTGAGCCGGGTGCTTCCACTGACTATATGGTGCCTGAAACAGCGTCCGGTGAGCAGCATCAGGCTTCGTCATCCCTGATGCAGTCGCCAGAGACTCAGTCAACAGTGAAACCGTCGCTGCTGACCAGTCCTCAGGTGCAGGCCGCTGATATTGATGATGAGCTGTTGCATGAGATTATTGTTAATGACGCTGCCGCAGGCGCTGAATAAGTGGCTCTGGCGATTCAGGATAATAGCTTCAGTAGCAGGTCTTTGGCCTGGTTGATCTCTGCTGCCAGATAATCGCTGCCGCCGCGGTCAGGGTGAAGCTTTTGCATCAGTCGGCGGTGCGCCTCAATCACCTCTTCTTTTGAAGCACCCGGCTCAAGCCCAAGAATCTGGTACGCCCTGTCACTCTCTGATAGTTCCGAGTTGTTGCTGTTCTGGTCTGCGGTGTCATCTTTGCGCCAGCTATCGCCAAAACGCTTGTCCAGATAGGTCTCAAGCAAGCGGGCAGACTGCTTATCGGTTTTACGGCAGTAGTTGAGTAGTTCGATAAACTCCGACTCACTCAGGGTTGCCAGTTGTCTGCCCTGCAGAGGGCCTTCAATGACTTCCCCCTCAAGGGAGCCGCTATCGTGATCCAGCCGCATCTTCAGAATACGGCTGTTGACTTCAGAACGGTTGGCGCCACCCTGCTGTTTAGATTGGTAGTGCCGGAAGAGTTTTCCCAGCAGAGGAAACAGGGGAATAAAACGGCGGACGAATGGCAGGGAGATAGCCACCAGCGCCGCAATCCAGTTAAGCTTTCCCGTGACCAGCAGATAGAGGAGTGCTGCCATGATAACCCCTGCCAGCAGCATCAGGTTGGCTTTGCGCTGATCCGCAGGGGATTTGCGGCGCAACCAGAGAATCCAGCCCAACAGGATTAATCCGAGCAGTATAAGAACGATTGGGTTCAAGAGGCTGATCCTTGCTATTTAAGCTGGTGGGTGAGTTGCAGTATATCGGGGTGGCCTTTTTTGGCATATTCGAGCAGGGCCCGACGTCCTCCGGTGGCATATATCGCTACTGCACTGAGCAGTGCTTTCAGGGTGGCTGCACTGCTATTATCAAAACGGCAATATGCGCCGCCTGATAACCTGCTCATCTGTTTAAAAGCATGGGCGGCGGTGATGTCATGTCCCTCCTGAAAAATAAACAGAGGGGTCGAGTGGATACCGAGCTGGCCCGCCAACTGACAGAGAAAGTCTACCGGTTCTTCAACGCAGTCTCCGATAAAAATGATCGCCTGAACCGGTTGCTGCCGGGTCTGTTTCAGACAGTGTTCCAGCAGTCGGGCTATCTGGGTATGGCCTCCGAGGCACTTAACACCGTTCATACGGTTGAGCAGACTGTTGGTATCCTGCAGCCAGGGACTGGCGCTGAACTGGTTCATTCCGCCATAGTGGCATAGCTGGATCGAAAGCTGTCCCAGCTCCCGGGTTTGCAGAAACATCTCACTTTGCAGATGACAGGCATGATCCCAGGTCCTTTCGCGACTGGCGGTGGCATCCAGAGAGAAGATAAGCCGGGCATCACCGGCGGCAGGCACGGCGAGTTGTTGTGCCTGTTGCAGAAACTCTTCAATATCCTGATCACTGGAAACCGTAGTCAGAGGGTGTTTTTCTCTCATATAGTGTCAAACCTGATGTTTTGATCGAATAACGCTGTTCTCCCTGAAAGTCTGGCAGAAAAAAAGGGGCCTTGCAGCCCCTTGTTGTATTGAATATCGAATGGGTTAGTTGATATCACCAATATAACGGGCTCTTTTTTTCGCTTTAAGGTAATCCATATCCACCAGAACCAGCCCATCTACACAGAAATTAAAGTCGGCATCAACGCCAAAATCGAGGAAGCGAACGCCGCCCTCTTCACAGACATCGGCATACTGCTTGTAGAGGGTAGGGACCGCGCAGTTGAGGCAATCCATCTGCTGCTTCAGTGTTTTGAAATCCTCTTTATAGTTGCTGCCGCTGAAAAGTTTTTGCAGATCGGCGATGGTCTCGGGTTTCAGTGAGTAGGGGGTGAACGACTTTCCCAGGTTATCCCGATCTGGAAAATACAGACTGTAGAAAAACACCAGCAGATCCCTGGCGTGTTGTGGATAGCTGTTACTCAGGCTTACCGGACCAAACATATAGCGGACTTCGGGGTGACGTTTAAGATAGGCACCGATGCCATACCAAAGGTAATCAAGGCTGCGTTTGCCCCAGTACTTAGGCTGTACAAAGCTACGTCCCAGCTCGATACCCTGTTCGAAAAATTGCTGCATAGCGGGACTGTAATTAAACAGCGTCGAGCTGTACAGCTGATCATCTTCACTGTTATTCATCTTCCAGGCCTCCGCCAGGCGGTAAGCGCCGACGATCTCCAGCTCCTCTTCATCCCAGAGGATCAGGTGGCGATAGTGGGAGTCGTAGCGATCCAGATCGAGCTTTTCTCCGGTACCTTCGCCGACACAGCGGAATGAGACTTCCCGAAGCCGGCCGACTTCACGCATGACGGCTGAATCGGCCTGATAATCGAACAGATAGATGCGCTTGCCGTCTGCGGTCTCCCCCAGCAGTTCGGATTGCTTGAGCTCTTTTTTCAGCGCTTTACGGTCCTGTGGATGGGCAATGGTCTTTTCAGTTTTGAACAGTGGGCTCTTGCCTCTGGCCAGACGGTACAGGTGTTTGCGTACCATCTTGCTCTTTTCCACCCCGGACACCGGGAGTTTATCCAGTTGGCTGTAGGGGATCGGTTCGCCCACTTTAAACTTGAGATTCATGGCGTGTTTGTTAAACATCTCTCTTGGCAGCAGAAGTGCCGCCAGTGCCCGGTTGATACCGGAGATGGTATAGAACAGTGAGGAGTTCTTGCCGCCGATGAAAATTGGCAGGATAGGGCTGTTAGTCTTTTTGGCAAAGTGCAGAAAGCCCTGATTCCAGTTGCTGTCTTTTATGCCCGTGGCTCCTGCCCGGGACACCTCTCCCGCCGGAAACACAATCACCGCTTCCTCGTTATGCAGGGCGTTGTTGATATTGGCAATATCCTGTTTGCGGGTTGCCCGGTTAAGGTTGTCGACTGGTAGCAGCAGAGGGTTTAACTGTGAAAAGGATGACAGCATATCGTTGGCAACAATACGTACATCCTTGCGGATCTCGCCAATCATTTTTAGCAGTGCCAGACCGTCCAGAGCGCCCAGGGGGTGGTTAGCAATAATCAGCACCCGGCCACTGGAGGGAATATTCATCAGATCTTTATTGGACAGGCTGTAGGTGAAACTAAAGTAGTCCAGTACCCGGTCTATAAACTCGAACCCCTGGCAGTTATGGTTTTCCTCAAGAAATGTATTCACCTCATGCTCATGGAACAAGCGGCGCAGCATAAACAGCGCTGTTTTTCGGATAAGCGCGGGTTTTGAGGCAAATGAGGGATATTTTTCGGTGATGACCTGTTCGACGTTGATCACGTTGTCTGACCTTTCCTATAACTGTTCACATGTGCAAGTTATGTGATCTTCGTGACAGTTGGTTGGCAGAAAGGTGACTATCTGGTTACAGCCGATCAGGTCGATGGTATTCAGTTCAGATTATGGGGCGCACTAGTCGAACTCAAGAGACTCCTTCCAGAGGTCGCGGTCTTCTGTCCTGCGGCCATGATTCTTACGCCGATTCGCTTCAAAACGGATCTCATCGCGCCGGTCAAGAGTGCGTCGACGGTCCTTACCCGATCTTCGCTCGGGTATTATTCGTTTTGGTTGTTCGTGGCTATTGGTATGATCTGTTTCCATCTATAGGGCCCTTTTTGTATTACTCCTTCAGCTTAGAAGATTTTTTCGCAAATTCGAGTTCCGAATGATTTGCTATCGCACCTGTTGTTGACGGAGGCAGAGGTTTTTCTGGTTGTTTTCTTGACGTTAAGCCCGTTAATCTTCTAAATTAGCAGCTGAAATTTTTAAGCTTCACGCACATCTAAGGGAATAGACGCATTATGGACAACCTTAATACGACATTTGCTCGTCGGCTTTTCATCTCCCATCTTATTACCACTGTTGATCGCCCCAGCGTACCTGTCCTGATGGAGAAAACAGGCTGGCCCAGACGTACCATCCAGGATGTTATTAAAGCGATTCCCGGTATGGGGGTTAATATCTACTTCAAGCAGGATGGTCGACGCAATAATGATGGTTATTATGTTATCGACCACTGGGGCGCAATTAATCCGGACTGGTTGAGTCAGAATATCGATGATGTGAAGAGTACGCTGAACTTTAATTAACTGTTTTTTTGTACAGTATTTCGTAGTAGGCTTAGGAAAACGCATTCTAACCGCGTTAATCCGGGCCTGGCAGTGACAGAGACACTTCAACGAAAAATTATCCATTGCGACTGTGATTGCTTCTTTGCAGCCGTAGAGATGCGCGACGACCCCTCGCTCAGAGAGATTCCGCTGGCTATCGGTGGCTCCTCTGAGCGTCGGGGAGTGATCTCTACCTGTAACTATCCCGCCCGGAAATTTGGTATTCACTCCGCTATGGCAACTGCCCACGCGCTCAAGTTATGCCCCGCGCTGAAGGTTATTCCCGGCAATATGGAAAAATACCGTCAGGCCTCCGCTGCTATTATGGCGATCTATGAGGACTATACTGATGTGATAGAGCCATTGTCGCTGGATGAAGCCTATCTTGATGTGACTGGGACAACGCTAAAGGGGGGGAGTGCTACCCTGATCGCCCGGGAGATCCGCCAGCGGGTTAAGGACACCGTTGGCATCACCATCTCCGCCGGTGTTGCACCAAATAAGTTTATCGCCAAGATTGCCAGTGACTGGAATAAGCCGGATGGTCTCTGTGTGATTACACCCGATCAGTTGGAATCTTTTGTGCTGCAGCTTCCGGTGAAGAAAATCTATGGTGTGGGAAAGGTCACTTCAGCGAAGTTACAGCAGATGGGGATCGAGACCTGTGCTGATCTGCGAGCGTTGAGTATGGCCCAGTTGGTCGATCGTTTTGGCCGCTTTGGTAAGCGGCTCTATGAGTTGAGCCGGGGTGAGGATGATCGCCCTGTACGAACCAGCAGAGAGCGTAAGTCGATCAGTGTCGAACACACATTCTCTGCTGACCTGCCCGACATAGCCAGTTGTCTGGAACAGTTGCCAGTGATGCTGAATGAGCTTGAATCACGCTTTAAGCGGCATTCAGATCAGCGGGAGATAGCGGGCGGGGTGATTAAACTGAAGTTTGCCGACTTTACCCAGACTACAATGGAGCAGAGTGGCACTGAGTGCTCGTTGGCGCTCTATCAGCATCTGTGCCGTGAAGCCTGGGAACGGGGCAAGAAAGCGGTGCGGCTGATTGGTGTGGGTTATCGCCTGAAACCAAAGAATTCGCAAATGGCGGTCCAGCTGAAGCTGATCGAATAATATCACTGGCTTAATATCACAGGCTTGGAGGAGACTCAGATGGCTAAGGCAGACGAGGAAGGCCTGGTTTCATCCGGCACAATGTTTACCGCGCCATTGATTGGTCGCCTGGAGCAACTGCATGCCGATCCGGCGTTTCGCGATGATCACCATGCGCTTTACTGTTGCCGTCTGGCGCTGGATGCATTAGAGCAGGGGAACTATGGTGTGGCTGCGATTCTGACGGATCCCCAGGGAGAAGTGGTGGCTCAGTCGGAAAACCAGGTATTCAGTGCCGCACATGACAGCAGTGATCGCAGTCGCCAGGGTTTTAGCAGCAGGGCCCATGCTGAGATGCTGCTGATCGATCAGTTGGAAGATAACCTGATAGCACATCTGCCTCAACAGCTGACAATGCTGGTCTCTCTGGAACCCTGTCCGATGTGTCTGGCGCGGCTGCTGTTATCCGGTATTGGTTCAGTGCGGTATATTGCAGCGGATTCGCACGGCGGGATGTTGCACTGTGTTGATAAGCTGCCGCCAGCCTGGCGAAACCTGTCTCAGCTACAAACCCACTATCAGGCCCATGTTTCAGAACCGGTACGTCAGCTCGCTACCGATATCAGTTCAGCCAACCTTCCTGTATTGCGAGAGAAGCTTTTAAAGCATATCCGTCCCTAAACCTGTTTTGTGCAAATGCACAATGCTATAATCGCGCTTTTTTTCCGTCCGCTCTCAAAATCAGGAAAAGTGTTCTCCTATGCTGCAGTTGATTTATAAACGTTCTCAAAGCATGAAATCCGATGTCTTGTCTGGTCTGACCGTGGCGCTTGCGCTGGTGCCGGAAGCCGTGGCTTTTGCTTTTGTTGCCGGGGTTGAACCCCTGGTCGGTCTGTATGCGGCTTTCATGGTGGGACTGATCACCGCAACCATCGGCGGGCGGCCTGGGATGATCTCTGGTGCAACCGGAGCGCTGGCAGTGGTGATGGTCAGTCTGGTAGCGGAACATGGCATCGAGTATCTGTTTGCCACCGTGGTGTTGATGGGAATTTTTCAGATTCTCGCGGGTACTTTTCGTTTGGGGAAATTTATCCGCATGGTGCCCCATCCGGTCATGCTGGGGTTTGTAAACGGCCTGGCGATCGTTATTTTTCTGGCTCAGCTGAAGCAGTTTCAGGTTGCCGATGCAGACGGGGTGCTGGGATGGATGCAGGGACAGCAACTGGCTATCATGCTGGGTCTGGTGGTGCTGACAATGGCAATTATCCATTTTTTGCCCAAGTTAACCAACGCCGTGCCCTCAACGCTGGTGGCGATTCTGGTTGTCACCGGCGTCGTGATCGGTCTGGATATTGATTCTGCCCGTAGCGTGCAGGATGTGCTCGCGGATATGACCGGTAATCCCGCGGCAAGCATTGCGGGTGGTTTGCCACAGTTTCATATCCCCATGGTGGATATCAACGCAGAAACCCTGAAAGTGATCGTGCCCTATGCATTGATTCTGGCTGCCATCGGTCTGATCGAATCGCTACTGACGCTGACACTGATCGATGAGATCACCGAAACCCGGGGTCGTGGTAACAGAGAGTGTGTCGGCCAGGGGGTGGCCAATGTGGTCACCGGTTTCTTTGGCGGAATGGGCGGCTGCGCTATGATCGGTCAGAGTATGATCAATATCGGTTCTGGTGGTACTGGCCGGGCCTCAGGTATCTCTGCGGCTCTGTTCCTGCTGCTCTTCATTCTGGTGGGGTCAAGCTGGATTGAGATGATACCGGTGGCGGCACTGGTCGGGGTGATGTTTATCGTGGTGATTGGTACCTTTGAATGGGCCAGTATCAACCTGATGCGTAAGATTCCACCCTCTGATGCCATTGTGGTAGTGACGGTGACGGTGGTGACAGTGCTTACCGATCTGGCGATTGCAGTGATTGTCGGCGTGATTGTGTCAGCCCTGGTATTTGCCTGGAAGCACGCCAAGCATATGCGCATCGATACCAGTATTGAACAGAACGGCTTCCTCAAGGTTTATAAGCCCCATGGGCCATTATTCTTCGGTTCTGTTCAGGCGTTCCGGGATAATTTCACCCCTAAGTTTGATCCTCAGGAGGTGATTATCGATTTCGCAAACTGCCGGGTAATGGATCATTCCGGTGTTGAGGTGATCGATTCGCTGGTGGAGCGATATGAGAAGGCTGGTATCGATATCCATATTCGCCATCTGAGTAATGAGTGTATCCGTCTGCTTGAAAAGGCGGGCAGTGCTGTTGAGATCAACCGGGAAGAAGACCCCGACTACAAAGTGGCTGATGACAAGCTGGGATGATCTGCCACTTGTTATCTCCTGAAAACCCGCGACAATAGTCGCGGTTTTTACTTTAAGTGGATTTGAGAATGGATATTGGACTGATTGTCGCCTTTATTGCGCTGGGAACGATTGTCGGCTTTCTTGCGGGCCTGTTAGGCATCGGTGGAGGACTGGTGATGGTGCCGGTGCTGACATCCCTGTTTATCTGGCAGGGGATTCCTCAGGAGCAGGTGGTGCATCTTGCTCTGGGTACCTCGATGGCATCGATTGTGATTACCTCGATCTCCAGTATGCGTGCCCACCATAAAAAGGGAGGGGTGCTGTGGCCGGTAGTAAGACTTATCGCGCCGGGGATCGTGACCGGAGCGTTTCTGGCGACTTTTCTGGCTTCGGTACTCAGCTCGGCATCCCTTGGGATATTCTTTGCCTGTTTTCTGGTGTATGCGTCGGCTCAGATGTTTCTGAATATCAAACCTAAACCTTCGCGAAATCTGCCGGGCACGCCCGGGCTGTTTGCTGCCGGTAGTGTAATTGGCAGTATCTCGGCATTGGTTTCTATTGGTGGCGGGACGCTGACCGTACCCTATCTGAGCTGGCACAATGTTGATGTAAAGAAAGCGATTGGTACCTCTGCGGCCATCGGTTTGCCAATTTCAGTGGCAGGCTCCATTGGCTATCTTGTCAATGGTTTATCAGCAGATCTGCAGATCGACTACGTGTTTGGGTTTATCTATCTGCCCGGTGTCGTGCTTATCTCAATGATGAGCTATTTTACAGCGCCTGTGGGAGCGCATGTTGCCCATCGGTTACCAGTGCCGGTACTCAAGAAAGTATTTGCAGTATTACTACTGGGGCTGGCAATTAAGATGATCAGTTCAGTTATCTGATGCATTGGCCACAGAGCCGCACAATAGAGAAAGCGCTTTACTGTGGCGGATGCTAAGAACCGGTATCCGGTGGGCTGCAAAGTCTGCTAAAGGGCAAGGACTAAAAATTTCAGACATAAAAAAAGAGCTTCAGGTCCCTGAGCTCTTTTTTTAAACTGTGCTTGCTTAGCTGCCCTGTATAAAACAGGTCCATACTGTAACCTCTTCGCAATCCCGGAAGAGGCTTCCCATCCATGGAAATTTTCTGCGAAATACCAGTCAGCGTCCTGCCGATAGGTCATGTCCATATCGCGTTTATACTGCCATGTCCCCCAGCCTGTTCTTCAAGTCCATGAAGAGCGTCGATCCAACGCGGATAAGTATCGCTATATTGTGGTCGTGAGAATATAGGAAAAAGTCTTAATTTTGGCTTGAATGGGAGGCTTACCTGTCTAAAAGGGGCGTCATTGTTCAGTACTTGATTCAGATCAAGGTTTGGCGGTTAACGCCGTTTGCTCAAAAATGATGCCCGACCAGCCATGCACCATAAAATTACGGATGTTACCGTGATCGCTGCCCTGGGGATTCTCAAGTACATCGTTGTGATAGAAGCGACCAAAGCAGTTCAGGGTTTGCTGCTCTGACAGTCCATTCAAGCGGGCGAAAGCAAAGATTTTGCAGGAGCCTTCATTGGTGCCGGCTTCATTCACCAGTTCGCCATTGGTGAAGCGGGCCGGTGTGTAGTCGTAGTTTGCTGCGATAGTCGCCATTGTGTCTTCAAAATCAAAACGACCACTGTCATCAAGTTGCTCAAGAAACTGCTTAAGATCCATTCGGTATTCCTGTTGATTACTATTTTCTGCGATTTAAGTGTATTGCTCTATAAGGAGGGTTGTTCCTGCTGTTGCAGCAATGCGTGAACCAGTTCCGTGTTGGGCACATCGATGCCGAGCTGAACGGCCCGTTGTAGAACAGCACCGCTGATGCCATCCAGTTCCAGCGGTCGTCCCTTCTCTTTGTCGACCAGCATTGAGGTTTTGATCGCATCAAAGCTGCTGATCAGTTCAAACATCTCATCGACATCCTGTTTGCTGAGGATGACATCATCGGCAACGGAAACGGCGGCGACCTCCTGCATCATGCGATAAACCGTTTTGCCATAGGTGGGGTGTGATGTCAGGCTGCGGGTGTCCAGTCGGGTTAATGCTGAAAGCGGATTGACGCCATTATTAATCAGCAGTTTACGCCATAGTTCATGGCGGATATCCGCACTCAGCCGGGTAGGGATGCCCGCCTGGTTCAACACATCTACAATCGGTTCTAAGGTGCTGGGGTTGCAGGCCTGATCGCTGCTTTGGTTTGGCCAGCTACCCATCACCACCTGGGCGGGGCCTGTGGCCTCAATCTGTCCCGGCGCAATGATATGACCGCCGATGCGCACCGCCAGCCCTCCCAAAGTGCGTGGGCGTCCCAGAGCCTGTTCAATCAGAGGTTCGTTATCCACACCGTTTTGCAGTGATAAAACTGGTACCTCAGCAGTGTGCAGCCAGTCTTTCAACTGTTGCAGAATCGCTGCGGTAGCGCCCGCTTTGAGTGTCAGCAGAATAAGGTCGAAGCTGTTGCACGGGTATTGCCGTTGAAGGCTATCGATATCAACCGCGTCGACCGGTTGATTAAAACTGAGGTCAGGATGGCTTACCTGCAGTCCGTTTTGTTGCAACGCCTGCAGATGCTCGCCCCGGGCCAGGTAGCATACCTGATGGCCCTGAAGTTGCAGTCGGGCGCCGTAATAGCAGCCTATCCCACCGGCACCGATGAAAAGAAAACGCATAGTGCTACCTGCTCATATCAGTTTCTGGATGAGGGTAGCACTTTACCTGAAAAGATAACGATTTCCACCCGGGAAGCCGTTGTGAATGACAATTTTAACCGCGGGAAATGCCGGGTCTGCCCCGTGCCGGGCGACGGTTCCCCGGTTTGGCCGGGCTGTTGCCTCCACTGTTGGAACGTCCGCCACGGTTCGCGGGTTGTTGCTTGTTGCCAGAAGCGTTGCCCTGGGCAGCCTTGGCCTGTGCGGGTTTACGCTGGGCAGGTTTAGCCGAGGTTAACGCGGCTTCCTGACGACCTGCACCGCTGGCACGGTGACGCTTGTTTTTACCGGCGGGCTTGTGGCCACGGGCAACATCTGCCGAGCGCTGGCCATCTTTGTGCTCAGCCTGAGGCTTAGCTCTTTTGGGCTTATTCGGTTTGCGTTTACGCTTATTGAGGCTGGATTCGGGCAGATTATGTAGCGGCTGAAAACCCAGAACCTCCTCCCGATCAAGTATCCGGCCAATCAGATGCTCGATATCTGACAACTGGTCAAACTCATCAGCGCTGACCAGTGAGATCGCCTGGCCACTGGCACCGGCACGACCGGTACGGCCGATCCGGTGAACATAGTCTTCTGCTACATTGGGCAGGTCAAAGTTAACGACCTGAGGGAGCTGATCAATATCCAGGCCCCGGGCAGCGATGTCGGTTGCCACCAGTACCTGAATTTTACCCTGTTTAAACTCCAGCAGCGCTTTGGTGCGGGCTCCCTGACTTTTATTGCCGTGTATGGCCGCGGCATTGACGCCGCCCGCATCCAGATGCTTACACAGCTGGTTGGCACCGCGTTTAGTGCGGGTAAACACCAGCACCTGATGCCATTGGTGTTCGGCCAGCAGGGCGCTGAATAGTGCCGATTTCTGTTTCTTATCAACCGGGCAGATCCACTGTTTTACATTGGTTGCGGTGGTGTTACGCGGGGTGACAGAGATCTCGACCGGGTTGTTGACCAGCCCTTTGGCCAGATTGCGGATTGAATCGGAGAAGGTGGCTGAAAACATCAGGTTCTGACGCTGTTTAGGCAGCAGGTTGATGATTCTTTTGATGTCATGGATAAAGCCCATATCCAGCATCCGGTCCGCTTCATCCAGCACCAGCACTTCAACTTTGTTGAATTTAACGGCGTTCTGATTATACAGGTCCATCAGACGACCGGGGGTGGCGATCAGAATATCGACCCCTTTGCGCAGCTGCATCATCTGGGGATTGATGCTGACACCACCGAAGACGACTGCGGAGCGCAATGGCAGATGTTTGCCATAGTCCTGCACACTCTCGGCAACCTGTGCAGCCAGTTCCCGGGTCGGGGTCAGTATCAGTGCACGGATCTGGTTGCCCTGGGCGCGTTCGCCACGGCTTAGCAGTTCCAGAAGAGGCAGGGTGAAACCGGCAGTTTTACCGGTACCGGTCTGAGCGGCAGCCATCAGGTCCTTGCCCTCCAGTACAGCGGGAATCGCCTGCGCCTGAATGGGGGAAGGGGTCTCGTAACCTTTATCGGTAACGGCATCAAGTATCGGTGCCGACAGGCCCAGATCAGTAAATTTCATGCACTCTCTCTATCAACAGTATTGTCAAAATGACGAGCGCGAAGGATACAGGAAAGGCCGTGGGATTGGCAGTGATTATAACGTTGCCGTACAACTCAGTTGCCATACTTCGACCGCACCCTCACTGAGGTTGGTGATGACGTTGGGGCCCATCTGCTTAAACGCTTCACCGAGAATCTGAATCGGTGAGACTGGCGGGGCTGCAGGGGATTTTTCACTGTGCTTCTCTTTATCCGCTTGCCGCTGACGCCATTGCAGTGCTTCCTCTGACCAGTTTTCTGCCGTGCTGAGTTGAAAGCCACTTCTCTCCAGCAATGTAGATAGCGTATCAAAGGTAATCAGATGTGACTGATCTGCGGAGCGTGCCCAGGGCACCGGATAGGTCATACGGGCGGAGTGGGGGCCTTCTAATACCTCGTGTAGCAACAGCGATCCATTCCCATCCAGTACTCTCAGACACTCTTGCAGGCAGCGCCCTGTATCCGGAATATTCAGCAGACTGTGCTGCAGAATAATGCAGTCAAAACGGTTGTCAGCAAAGGGCAGTTGTTGCGCATCACAGGTGATTACCGGGGCGGCTGAGTTATCTGTCAGCACGGTCAGAGCGCGGTTCAGGGTATTAAAACGGTGGGTGATATCGATACCAGTCACCTCTGCACTGAAGCGGCTATTGATCATCCGCATCAGTCCGCCTGCACCACTACCTATCTCCAGAATACGTCTGGGTTGCGTCTGTTCCAGCTGTTGCAGGAGCTTTTCTGACGCTTTGATGCCGCCGATATGCAACTGATCGATTGGAGCCAACTGATACAGTGTCGGCCCTGCGGGATAACATTCTTTCAGGGTGTTTAGCAGGGCGGTTTCAGCCATGTGAGCGCTGTAGTGGTGCTCTATATCCATCAGTATTTCCAGTGCAAAAAAGAACAGGGCCCAGCGTAATTTAACCTGACGTTAATACGCTTGAGCCCTGATAGTCTAACGGTAAATCAGCAGGTCAGATATCATCCAGCCCCAATTCTTTGATCGAGATCTCACGCATCTTGAATTTCTGAATCTTGCCAGTCACGGTCATCGGAAACTCATCAACGAACTTAAAGTAGCGCGGAATCTTGAAGTGGGTGATCTGCCCTTTGCAGAAATCCCGCAGCTGCTCCTCGGTGACGCTTTCTGAATCTGCGCTCAGTTTCACCCAGGCGATCAGCTCCTCACCATATTTTTTGTCGGGTACACCGGTAACCTGAACATCGATGATGTTCGGATGGGTATAGAGAAACTCCTCGATCTCTTTCGGATAGACGTTCTCGCCGCCTCGGATCACCATATCTTTGATCCGGCCAACAATCTGGATATAGCCGTCTTCATCCATGGTCGCCAGGTCGCCGGTATGCATCCAGTGGTGCTCATCGATGGCGCTTTTGGTGCCCTCTTCGTTGTTCCAGTATTTGATCATCACACTGTAACCCCGGGTGCATAGTTCACCGATTTCGCCCCGCGGCTGTATCCGCCCGGTCAGAGGATCGATAATTTTACTTTCCAGGTGTGGCTGGGTACGGCCCACGGTGGTGACCTGTTTCTCAAACGGATCATCCGCCCGGGTCTGGGTGGAGACCGGGCTGGTCTCGGTCATGCCGTAAGCGATCTGCACCTCTTTCATATGCATTTTGGAATTGACCGCTTTCATCACCTCGGCGGGGCAGATTGATCCGGCCATAATACCGGTGCGCAGGCTGGAAAGGTCATAGTTATCAAAATCCGGATGATCCAGCTCGGCAATAAACATGGTGGGCACACCATAGAGTGCGGTGGCTTTTTCCTTCTCGACCGCTTCCAGTACCGCTTTCGGTTCAAAACCTTCGGTGGGGTAGATCATGGTTGCGCCGTGCGTCATGCAACCCAGGTTACCCATCACCATGCCAAAGCAGTGGTACAGCGGTACGGGAATGATCAGCCGGTCTTTGTCGGTAAAGTTCTGACTCTCTGCAACAAAGAAGCCATTATTCAGAATATTGTGGTGACTCAGGGTCGCGCCTTTAGGGAAACCGGTGGTGCCAGAGGTGTACTGGATATTGATCGGGTCATCAAACTGCAGGGATGCCTGAATATCCTTAACCTGTTGCAGATCAACCTTGTCAGCTTGCTTCATAAAGGCGTTCCAGCGCCACATGCCGGGATGCTGCTCATCCGCCAGGTTGATGATGCATTCCAGGGTTTTCAGTTTGGCCGACTTAAGCTGCCCAATCTCGCAGTTGTTCAGTTCGGGCGCCAGCTCCAGCAGCATTGCCGTGTAATTGGATGACTTAAAGCTGTCAGCCGTCACCAGAAACTTAGCCCCCGATTGATTCAGGGCATATTCCAGCTCGTGCAGACGGTACGCCGGGTTGATATTCACCAGAATCGCACCAACTTTGGCGGTGGCGAACTGGGTGATCGTCCACTGGGCGGTATTGGGCGACCACATGCCAACACGATCACCGGGCTTAACGCCGATGGCCAGCAGGGCCCGGGCGCACTGTTCAACTTTCTCTTTCAGCTCGGTGTAGGTCCAGCGAATATCCTGATAGTGAACAATCAGCGCATCATTATCGGGATAGGTGGCGCAGATCTCATCAAACTTTTCGCCAATCGTCATGCCCAGCAGGGGAGTGTTGCTGGTGCCACTGGTATAACTGGGTTGTGCATTGCTCATTGCTTCATCCCTTCATTATTTTTATATATTGAGGGTTTAAATATCCGTGCTGTCAGCCTGATCAGCACGGATATCCGCTCATCTGTTTAACGTGCCTGGGAGTGGTATTCAGGGTTAGGTTGCATATCCACGGCGCCTGCTACCCGGTTGGTCATATTGTAAAAGCCGGCTACATTCGCAATATCCCAGATATCCCGGTCGCTGAATCCTGCATCCCGCAGCGCCTGACGATCACTCTCCTCAATACAGTCGGGAGATACCGTCATCTTAACGGCGAAATCCAGCATCGCCCGGTGGCGAGTTGACAGTTCAGCGGCGCGGTAATTGATAGCAAGCAACTCGCCCAGTGCCGGATCGCCAGAATAGTTTCTCACTGCAGCACCGTGGGCGGCGATGCAGTAAAAACAGTGATTCTGAGAGGATACGGCTACCGCTAGCATCTCCCGCTCAAGGGTGGTCAGATTGCTGTCGCCGAACATCATCTCATTGTAGAAACGGGAGAACACCTCCAGCTGAGCCAGGTTCTGACTGTAGGCCTTGAGGACATTGGGGATCATGCCCAGCTTTGCATCGCAAACATCGAAATATTTTTTAACGTCGTCGGGCAGCTCTTCCCGTGACGGGTAGTGCAGGTCCAGCGCGGTAATATGATCAGGTTGAGACATGGTATTACTCCGTATTATTTTTGTCCGTCAGAGCAGATAAGCGGGATTGTTCCGCCCGGGTCCATAAGCAGGAACCTGGATATCTGCTCTATATTAGGGTAAACCCTTACTTTCTTTCAAGAGGAAAGTTTTAAGATCGGATTAAATCTATTCACTGTCCCTTTGTGTTTATTGACAACCGATGGCCAGAGCCACTTTGGAACCGCTGGTGCGACCCAGCTGAGCGGTAATCCAGTGACCGGTCTGCGCCAGTTTTTCAAGATCGACGCCGGTGTCGATGCCCAGCCCATTCAGCATGTAAAGGACATCCTCGGTGGCGACATTGCCTGATGCGCCTTTGGCATAAGGGCAGCCACCCAGACCGGCAACTGAGGCATCGATCACCGCGATCCCTTCCTCGATCACCGCATACAGATTCGCCAGGGCTTGTCCGTAAGTGTCATGGAAGTGTGCTGCCAGCTTCTCTATAGGCACTTGCTTGCTCACTGCTTCCAGCATCTGCTTGGCTTTAAGCGGCGTACCAGTGCCAATGGTGTCGCCCAAAGAGATCTCATAGCAGCCCATATCCAGTAACTCACGGCTGACAGCAGCCACCTGAGCGGGATCTGTCTCTCCCTCATAAGGACAGCCCATCACCGTGGAAACATAGCCACGCACCCGGATATTGCAGGCTTGAGCCCGTTCAATCACCGGGGCAAAGCGTTCCAGACTTTCACTGATCGAACAGTTGATATTCTTTTGGGTGAACGCTTCAGAGGCTGCGCCGAAGACAGCAACCTCATCAGCGCCCGCAGCGATGGCGCCCTCAAGTCCTTGCAGGTTGGGTGTCAGTGCAGAGTAGGTCACTCCCGCTTTACGGTTGATACCGTTCATAACGGCAGCGGCATCGCCCATCTGCGGCACCCATTTGGGCGACACAAAGCTGGCCGCTTCAATATGACGCAGCCCGCACTCACTCAGCCGGTTGATCAGCTCTATCTTAATGGCCGTATCAATCACCGCTCCAGGCTCGTTCTGCAAACCGTCACGGGCTCCCATTTCGAACAGGCGAAGATGTGTTGGAAATGCCATCGTTATGCCTCCGTTACATCCAGAGAGATCAGTTCCGCACCATCTTCAACCAGATCGCCTTCAGCGAAATAGATCTCAGCAACCGTGCCGTCATGGGGTGCTTTCAGACTGTGTTCCATCTTCATCGCTTCCATAATCACCAGCGTGTCTCCAGCTTTAACCGCTTGTCCCGCTTCAACCAGTACCGCGACTACCGCACCATTCATGGGGGCTGTCAGGCTGTTATCGCCAGCCTGATCATCACTGCCAAAGGTTTCCCGGTGCTGCTCACAGATAAACTGTTCGCCTTCGTGGAACAGGGTGAGCTGATCGCCATCGTTAAACAGGTGCACGCTAAGGCGGTGACCATTGATCACCACATCCAGCAGATCATCATTCAGCTGCGCGGTGACCTGGTAGCTGGCATCATCGATCTGTACCTGATACTGACCTTTATTGCCGCCTTCCAGAATGCTTAACTGGTAGTCGGTGTCAGCATGGATCAGTGTCAGCGGGCGGGCATATTCTGAGTTAAGCCGCCAGCTGTTCTGATAACCGAAGGGTGAATAAGGGTCGTCCGGGTTATTGGCCTGCTGCTTGGTTTTTTCACTGAAGAAACAAGCCGCCATGACCAGACAGAATGCGCTGTTCAGATTGCTGGCCGGAAACAGCAATGCTTCATGTTTATCAATAAAGCCGGTATCCAGATCCAGCGCCTTAAAGGGCGCACTGCCTGCCAGATTACGCAGGAAGCGCAGATTAGTTTTCAGGCCGCTGATGCGGTACTCCTCCAGCGCCTGCTCCATCCGCGCAATGGCCCGGTCACGGTTATCATCCCAGACGATCAGTTTGGCGATCATCGGATCATAGAAGACACTTACCTCATCGCCTTCCACCACGCCGGTATCTACCCGAACATGCTGGCTTTCCTGCGGAGTGCGCAGATAACGCAGGATGCCGGTGGCGGGCAGGAAATCGTTATCAGGGTCTTCCGCATACACCCGGGCTTCCAGTGCATGACCATTGATACGGATCTCGTCCTGCTGCAACGGCAGCGGTTCGCCACTGGCTATCCGCAGCTGCCACTCCACCAGATCCTGCCCGGTAATCAGCTCGGTAACCGGATGCTCAACCTGCAGGCGGGTGTTCATCTCCATAAAGTAGAAGGAACCATCCACGTCATAGAGAAACTCAACCGTACCTGCACCCACATAATCGATCGCCTGAGCGGCGCGCACCGCTGCTTCACCCATCGCCTTACGGGTTGTATCGGACAGGTTAGGGGCTGGCGCTTCCTCGATCACTTTCTGGTGACGACGCTGCACCGAACAGTCCCGCTCCGCCAGATAAACGCCGTTGCCCTGTTTATCGCAGAACACCTGGATCTCAACATGACGGGGTTGGGTGAGGTAACGCTCAATCAGCATATCCGGGTTGCCAAAGGCGTTTTTCGCCTCACGACAGGCGGATTTCAGCGCTTCATCAAACTCATCAATAGAGTTAACCACCCGCATCCCTTTACCGCCGCCGCCAGCCACCGCTTTCAACAGTTGGGGAAAGCCGCAACGCACCGATTCCTCTTTCAGTAGTGCCGGGGACTGATCTTCGCCATGATAACCCGGCACCAGTGGCACCGCTGCGTGAGACATAATCTCTTTGGCGGCGGATTTGGAGCCCATCGCTTCAATCGCGCTCGTGGGTGGCCCGATAAACTCGATACCGTTATCGAAACAGGCGCGGGCAAACTCGGCGTTCTCTGAGAGGAAACCATAACCCGGGTGGATCGCCTGAGCGCCGGACTGTTTGGCGATCTCAAGAATCTTGTCACCGCGCAGGTAACTTTCGCTGCTGGGGGCAGGCCCCAGCAGAAAGGCTTCATCCGCCATCGCCACGTGACGGGCGTTTTTATCGGCTTCAGAGTAGACAGCAACACAACGGATACCCAGACGGTGAGCGGTCTGAATAACCCGGCAGGCGATCTCCCCACGGTTGGCAATTAGAATTTTATTAAACATGCCGCTTACTCCTGAATCCAGTTCGGTTTACGCTTCTGCAGGAAGGAGCTGAGTCCTTCCTGACCTTCGTCGCTGACGCGGATATCTGCGATGCGACGGGCCGTGTCATCGATCACTTCGCTGGTGATCTCTTTCTGGCTGACGGCATAGATAAGCTGTTTAGCGGCTTTCATCCCCTGGGGGCTGTTTTTTTGTAGCGAGGCGATAAACCGGTCGCAGGCTTCGTCCAGTTGCTCAACGTTTTCCACCACTTCATGCACCAGCCCAAACTGTTGCGCAGCCTGGGCGCTGAACAGTTCTGCGGTAAGGAAATAGCGGCGTGACTGACGTTCACCAATGGCACGTACCACATAGGGGCTGATCACGGCGGGAATCAGTCCGATTTTGACTTCTGAAAGACAGAATGAACTGCTCTCGGCGGCAATCACGATATCGCAGCAGGCGGCCAGACCGACGGCACCACCGTAGGCGGCGCCCTGAATCAGGGCGATGGTGGGTTTGCTGTGGTTGTGCAGCAGTTCCATCAGTTTTGCCAGACGGCCGGCATCCACCATGTTTTCTTCATGGGTGTTGTTGGCCATCCGCTTCATCCAGCCCAGGTCGGCACCGGCAGAAAAGTTCTTACCCCGGGAGCGCAGCACCAATACCCGCACTTCAGGGTCTTCATGGGTGGCTTCAAGGCTGTGGATCAGCTGTTCGATTACACCATCATCAAAAGCATTGTGCACCTCTGGGCGGTTGATAATCAGTTCGGCAACGCCGTTGGCGCTTTTTTCCAACAGCACCAGTTGTTGTGTATTGATTGTCATTGTCTGATCCTCCATCACATCCGGAATACACCGAAGCGGGTGTCACCCACCGGCTTATTAAGTGCGGCAGAGAGACTCATGCCGATCACATCGCGGGTTTGTTTTGGATCGATAACGCCGTCATCCCAGAGACGGGCAGAAGCGTAGTAGGGGTGTCCCTGATGCTCATAGGTATCGATGATCGGTTTTTTGAAATCGCTTTCATCTTCAGCCGACCACTGTTCACCGGTACGGTTCATATTATCCCGTTTAACGGTTGCCAGAACCCCTGCTGCCTGTTCGCCGCCCATCACTGAGATGCGGGCGTTAGGCCACATAAACATCAGGTTAGGGCTGTAGGCCCGGCCGCACATGCCGTAGTTGCCGGCACCAAAACTGCCGCCGATCAGTACGGTAAATTTAGGCACATCGGCACAGGCCACCGCCATCACCATCTTCGCGCCATGCTTGGCGATACCCTCTGATTCATATTTCTGCCCCACCATAAAGCCGGTGATGTTTTGCAGGAACAGCAGCGGGATTTTGCGCTGGCAGCACAGCTCGATAAAGTGGGCGCCTTTCTGCGCTGACTCACCAAAGAGAATACCGTTGTTGGCGATGATGCCAACGGGATAACCGTGGATATGGGCAAATCCGGTCACCAGTGTGGTGCCGTAGAGTTTTTTAAACTCATCAAATTCAGAACCATCGACGATGCGGGCAATCACTTCGCGAACATCGTAGGGTTTTCTCAGGTCGGTACCGACAATGCCGTACAGCTCATCAGCCGGGTAGAGCGGTTCTTTGGGGGCCTGAGTTTTAATGTTGATCTCTTTGCGGCGGTTCAGGTTGGCCACGCAGGTGCGGGCGATCTCCAGCGCATGCTGATCGTTTTCGGCGTAATGGTCGGCGACCCCGGAAACTTTACAGTGCACATCGGCACCGCCCAGATCTTCGGCGCTGACGACTTCACCGGTTGCGGCTTTTACCAGAGGTGGTCCAGCCAGGAAGATAGTGCCCTGATTGCGCACAATAATGGATTCATCCGCCATCGCCGGAACATAAGCGCCACCCGCAGTACAGAGGCCCATAACGACGGCGATCTGGGGAATCCCTTTGGCAGACATGCGCGCCTGGTTATAGAAGATGCGGCCGAAATGATCGCGGTCGGGGAAAACATCATCCTGTTGTGGCAGGTTGGCGCCACCGGAATCCACCAGATAGATACAGGGCAGGTGATTCTGTTCGGCGATCTCCTGTGCCCGCAGATGTTTTTTCACCGTCAGTGGGAAATAGGTGCCGCCCTTAACGGTGGCATCGTTGGCGATAATCATACACTCAACGCCACTGACACGGCCGATACCGGTAATGATGCCCGCAGCGGGTACATCGTCATCGTAGACCTTATAGGCGGCCAGTTGTGACAGCTCTAACAGGGGCGAGCCTTCGTCCAGCAGGGCGTTGATCCGTTCCCGGGGCAGCAGTTTACCGCGGGAGAGGTGACGTTCCTGATATTTGGCGCCGCCACCCTGATGAATCTGTGCTGCTTTATCCCGCAGGTCGCCGACAATTGCGTCCATGGCGTCGTAGTTAGCACGAAACTCTTCTGCGCGGGGATTAATTTTTGTTTTTATCGTTGCCATTACATCTCTCCGGCGTCACTGTTAACACCTCTCTCAGAGCCGTTGGATAATCTGTTCATCCGTCACGCCTGTCTGATCAATGTTAAAAGACGCCTTGTCTGAATTCGTCATGATTCACAGTGAAAAAGTGGGGAGGTGCAGAACACCCTTCCCCATAAAGTCCACTGATGGAAAACGGGTTTACTTATTCAGGAACAGCTCACGACCGATCAGCATCCGGCGGATCTCCGATGTACCGGCACCGATCTCATAGAGTTTCGCATCACGCAGCAGGCGACCGGTGGGGAACTCGTTAATATAGCCATTGCCGCCGAGCAGCTGGATCGCATCCAGGGCAATTTTGGTGGCCATCTCTGCGGTATAGAGGATGACGGCTGCACAGTCCTTACGGGAAGTTTCACCGCGCATCGCGGCATTGGCGACGGTGTAAGCATAGGACTTGGAGGCGTTCATCAGCGTGTACATATCGGCCACTTTGCCCTGTACCATTTCGAACTCGCCAATCGCTTTACCAAACTGTACCCGGTCGCGGGTATAGGGGATGGTGATATCCATTGCCGCCTGCATGATACCCAGTGGGCCACCGGCCAGCACCAGACGCTCATAGTCCAGACCCGACATCAGCACCTTAACACCACCGTTCAGTTCGCCAAGAATGTTCTCTTTAGGCACCGGGCAATCCTGGAAAACCAGCTCGCAGGTGTTGGAGCCGCGCATTCCCAGTTTGTCCAGTTTCTGATGACGGGAGAAACCAGGATAATCACGCTCAACGATAAAGGCGGTGATCCCTTTAGGCCCGGCAGTCAGATCGGTCTTGGCATAGATGACATAGGTGTTGGCATCAGGACCGTTGGTGATCCACATCTTGTTGCCATTGAGCAGGTAGTGGTCACCGTTGTCGCGCGCCGTCAGTTTCATTGAAACCACATCGGAACCAGCATTCGGCTCAGACATCGCCAGCGCGCCGATATGTTCGCCGCTGATCAGTTTTGGCAGATATTTGAGCTTCTGCTCATGGGTACCATTGCGGTGGATCTGATTAACACAGAGGTTAGAGTGGGCACCGTAAGAGAGGCCAACAGAGGCTGAAGCACGGCTGATCTCTTCCATCGCGATCATGTGTGCCAGATAGCCCATCTCGACACCGCCATACTCCTCTTTCACGGTAATACCCAGCAGACCCATATCACCGAATTTACGCCACAGATCATTGGGGAACTCATTATCATGATCGATCTGCTCGGCGCGGGGAGCGATCTCCTGTGCAGCAAAACTGTTAATCTGCTCCCGCAGCATATCCAGAGTTTCGCCGAGTCCGAAATTAAGTGAGCTGTACTGTGCAATCATTTTCTGTCCACCTGGCTTAGGGAGTCGATAGGGCAGGTTTGTTGTCGCTGCCGTTTTCGTCTCCGGTTTGTGTTTATTGTTGTTACTACGTTATTGATCAATCTTTATCTGCTGACCTGCTTGGGCGGTCTAGAGCGTTTTCTCCGTCAGATCAGCCATCGCTTCGCGGCAGCGACTCTCTGCGCTGTCCAGTTCCAGTTGAAGCATGGCGATATCATTTAACTGCTGTTCAAGGGCTGCTTTCTTTTCTTCAATTTTAGCCATCAGCAGCTGCAGCTGTTTCATACTGCCGGTCGGGGTTTCATCCCATAGAGCAAACAGTTCCCGGGTTTCCGCCAGCGAGAAGCCGAGCCGCTTACCCCTGAGAATCAGCTTCAACCGCACTCGGTCCTGGGCACTGTAGATGCGCGTTTGCCCACGGCGGGTGGGGAAGAGCAGTTGCTGGTCTTCATAAAAGCGAATGCTGCGTGTGGTGACATCAAACTCACTTGCCAGCTCACTGATAGAAAAAGTACGTGTGTTCATAATCTGCTTCCTGACGCTTATGGGATTAAATGTAGCGGAAGTTTACGTAAACGTAAAGTATGTTTTTTAAATTGCCCTGAATGTTACATTTCGTAGGATTGTTCTTAAGTTATTGATATATAAATATAAATATCATTTATTTTATGTGGAGACACTTCTTATTATACTAAAGTAGTACTTGTTATCCTGTAGGGGAAATTGCTAACTTGGCTCCAAGGCTGACATGGGCAAAGCGTTATTTTGTCCATCCGATAATAAAAACAAATATATGTGAGGCTGGTTCTGCATGAGTGCCGACTACGTTCTCGAAACCAGGAATCTGGTTAAGGAATTCAAGGGCTTTACCGCCGTTGACGATGTAAATCTTCAGGTTGAGCGGGGAACAATACACGCGCTGATCGGCCCTAATGGCGCCGGTAAGACAACGGTATTTAACCTGCTGACGAAATTTCTGACACCCTCCCGAGGCACTATTCTCTACAACGGTGAAGATATCACCTATATGAAATCCGCTGCGATCGCCCGTAAAGGGATTGTGCGTTCATTTCAGATCTCTGCTGTGTTCCCACACCTCTCAGTGCTTGAGAATGTGCGCATCGCCCTGCAACGAAAAGAGGGCAACAGCTTTCATTTCTGGAAGTCGGAAAAGGTTTTGCAAAAACTCGATGCCCGGGCTCTTGAACTGCTGGATGAGGTGGGGCTGAAAGGCTATGCCAACACCGTGACTGTGGATCTGCCCTATGGTCGCAAACGCGCATTGGAGATCGCGACCACTTTAGCGCTGGACCCCGAGATGCTGCTGCTGGATGAACCGACCCAGGGCATGGGCCACGAAGATGTCAGTGTGGTGGCCGATCTGATTAAAAAAGTCTCGGCGAACCGTACCATTCTGATGGTTGAGCATAACCTGCATGTGGTGGCTCAGCTGGCCGACAAGATTACCGTATTACAACGAGGCGCCATTCTTACCGAGGGCGACTATGCAACCGTGTCTCAGGATCCCCGTGTCCGTGAAGCCTATATGGGGGTTGAAGCGGATGACGAGGTGGCTAATGCCATTGCCGCAGAAACCGCTGCCGCGAATGCTGCGAAGAAGGAGGACGTTGCATGAGCTCAACAGGTGAAAAGCTGCGTATCAGCGATCTGCATGCCTACTATGGTGAATCTCATATTCTCCATGGCATCGACATGACCATCATGCAGGGGGAGTTGGTGACCCTGCTGGGACGCAACGGCGCCGGCCGGTCGACCACGCTGAAAGCGATTATGAACATGGTGGGGCGGCGTACCGGCAAGATCAATATCAATGGTAATGAAACCATCGGTATGGCCGCTCATAAGATCGCCCATCTGGGGGTGGGGTACTGCCCTGAAGAGCGGGGCATCTTCTCCAGTCTGAATGTGGAAGAGAACCTGATGCTGCCGCCCAACGTTCGCTCCGATGGTATGAGCGTTGAAGAGATTTATGACATTTTCCCCAACCTGGCTGAACGTCGTTATAGCCAGGGGACCCGCCTCTCCGGCGGGGAGCAGCAGATGCTGGCGATGGCCCGCATTCTGCGAACCGGTGCAAATATTCTGTTACTCGATGAGATTACAGAGGGGCTGGCTCCGGTCATTGTGCAAAAACTGGCTGAGGTTCTGGTGATGCTCAAGGAGCGGGGCCTGACAGTTTTGCTGGTTGAACAGAACTTCCGTTTTGCTGCGCCTATCGCTGATCGTCACTACGTTATGGAACATGGTCATATCGTAGAAGAGGTTCAGAAGCATGAGCTGGAAGCAAAAACGGAACTGTTGAATACCTATCTGGGGGTTTAAAGCCCGAAAACGCGTTGTAGTAAAAAAGCTCTAAACATGAAGTTCGATAAAAATAACAAGTTCTCAAGCAGGAGTGACAAAATGAAAGCAATGAAGAAGACCCTACTGGCTGTAGCGATGAGCGTGGCCGCAGCCACCGGTGTTCAGGCCGAAGGCATCTCTAACGATGTGGTTAAAATCGGTGTTCTGGCGGATATGGGCGGCGTATATGCTGATATCTGTGGCCAGGGCTGTGTTACCGCCGTCGAGATGGCGGTCGAAGATTTTGGCGGCACCGTACTCGGTAAGCCAATCGAGATTGTTAGTGCTGATGACCAGAACAAGCCGGATGTAGGCTCTGCGAAAGTGCGTCAGTGGATCGAAGATGAGAATGTTGATGTGGTAACCGGCCTGGTAGCCTCATCGGTAACAGGTGCCGTGACTAAAGTGCTGACCGACGCTAAGAAGATCGCGCTGATCTCGGCTTCTGCCAGTAATGCTTTCACCACTAAAGCCTGTTCTCCCTACAATGCACACTGGACCTATAACGTAGCGGCACTGGCAAACGGTACCGTTAAGCCGATGGTTGAATCCGGTAAGAAGAAGTGGTTCTTCATCACAGCAGACTATGCTTTTGGTCACGCGCTGGAAGGGATTGCCACTAAGGTTATCGAATCCAGTGGTGGTGAAGTCGTTGGGGCTGTACGCGCACCGTTAGGCACCACTGACTTCTCCTCTTATGTTCTGCAGGCGCAGGCTTCAGGTGCTGATGTGGTTGGTCTGGCAAACGCCGGTACTGACTTCGTTAACTCGCTGAAAACCGCTGCAGAGTTTGGTCTGACTGAAACCACTGATGTTGCTGGCTTGCTGGTATTCACCCCTAACGCCCAGGCGCTTGATCCTGCTATCGCTGCAGGCATGAAGGCGACTACTGGCTTCTACTGGGATATGGATGACCAGACCCGTGAATGGTCTGCCCGGTTTAAAGCGCGTCACGGTTCTATCCCTGCTATGCCGCACGCGGGTGCTTACTCTATGACCATGCACTATCTCAATGCCATTAAAGCGGCGGGTACGGATGACTCCGATGCGGTTATGAAGCAGATGAAGGCCACTAAGCCGGATGATTTCTTCGCCCGTAATGCCTACCTGCGTAACGATGGCCGGATGGTTCACGATATGCTGCTGGTGAGCATCAAAGATGCTGCAAGCCGTAAGTCTGCCGATGATATTTACAACATCGAAGCGACTATCCCCGGTGATGTTGCGTTTAATCCGATGCTGCCTGAGTGTGATTTCAAGTAATTCTTAAGCAATAGCCTGAAATCAGGAGGGCGTGCAGCGCCGCTGCATACCCTCCGGTCTTTTCATAAAAAGTAAGTCTGAAAGGACTGTATGTAACCGGCTTGAAGGGGACGGTTACATACACCATCTTTGCTTCTCTGGGTGATGTTATGGCGACGATATTTGGTATAAATCTGTTTGCGCTGTCGGGACAGCTGCTGGTGGGGCTGATCAACGGCTCATTCTATGCACTGCTGAGTCTCGGTCTGGCGATTATTTTTGGTCTGTTAAAAATCATAAACTTCGCGCAGGGCGCGATGTATATGCTCGGCGCTTTCTTTGCCTGGATGGCTCTCAATTATATGGGCATCAATTACTGGTGGGCGCTGCTGCTGGTGCCGCTGGCGGTTGGTGTTCTGGCGATCCTGATGGAGCGCTTTCTGGTGCGTCCCATCGCCAATGAGGATCACCTCTATAGTTTGTTGCTGACCTTTGGGGTCGCTCTGGTGCTGCAAGGGCTGTTTACCCATTTCTATGGTTCTTCCGGTCTGCCTTATCAGATTCCGGCTGAACTGAAAGGCGGTACCAAGTTACCGTTTATGTACCTGCCGAACTACCGAGCCTGGATCATCGTCAGCTCGCTGGTGGTCTGCTTCAGCACCTGGTGGGTGATCGAAAAAACCAAGCTGGGCGCCTATCTGCGAGCGGGTACGGAAAATCCTCAACTGATGCAGGGCTTCGGTATCAATGTGCCGCTGATCACCACGCTGACCTTTGGCTTTGGGGTGGCACTGGCCGCTTTTGCCGGGGTGCTGGCGGCGCCGGTGTATTCCGTGAGTCCGGAGATGGGCTCCAATATTCTGATCGTGGTGTTTGCCATTGTGGTTATTGGTGGGATGGGCTCGATTGGTGGGGCGATTCTTACCGGTCTGATGATGGGGGTCGTTGAAGGGCTGACGAAGTTTTTCTATCCGGAAGCATCCACTACCGTCATCTTCCTGTTTATGGTGATCGTGCTGTTGGTTAAGCCGGCCGGTCTGTTTGGTAAAGAGGCCTGAGCCATCTGGCAGGGGATAAATGAGATGATAAAAATAAATAAGCTCTATCTGTTTCTGATCGTCATAGCACTGGTGGCACCGAGCCTTGTCTATCCGGTTTTTCTGATGAAACTGCTGTGTTTCGCGCTGTTTGCCTGTGCTTTCAACCTGTTGCTGGGCTTTGTTGGCTTGCTGTCTTTTGGTCATGCGGTGTTTCTTGGAACCGGCGGTTATATCACCGGTTATCTGATGCTGCACACCGGCCTGACGCCGGAACTGGGAATTCTGGCGGGAACCCTGGGGGCCGGGCTGCTGGGTGCTGTTTACGGCAAGCTGGCAGTCAAGCGCGAGGGAATCTACTTTGCTATGGTGACCCTGGCGCTGGCGCAGCTGGCGTTCTTTTTCTACCTGCAGGCGCCCTTTACCGGTGGTGAAGATGGCTTGCAGGGGGTCCCCCGCGGAGCGCTGTTTGGCCTGATCGACCTGAATGATAACTTTGCTATGTATTACTTTGTGCTGGCGATCTTTATCTTCGGCTTCTGGCTGGTGCAGCGTACGGTGCATTCACCTTTCGGGCAGATCCTCAAAGCGATCCGGGAAAATGAACCCCGTGCGGTATCGTTGGGCTACAACGTCAATGATTACAAGTGGGTGGCCTTTATTATCTCCTCGGCGCTGGCAGGGCTGGCCGGTTCAACAAAAACGCTGGTATTCCAGCTGGCGTCGCTGACCGATGTTCACTGGCATATGTCAGGGGAAGTAGTCCTGATGACCCTGTTGGGCGGTATGGGCACCATCTTCGGACCGCTGGTGGGTGCCGGGGTGGTGATCTCGATTCAGAATATGCTTTCTGGCGGTGAGCTGGGCAACTATATTCATATCATCATGGGCCTTATCTTTATCGTCTGTGTGCTGGCATTCCGCAGCGGTATTGTCGGAGAGTTCCAGAAGCTGGTTAAAAAGAACTTTGGTTAACTATTATTAAGTTGAAAAGGGTGCCGCCTGGCGCCCTTTTTGGCTTATTACCTTTTGAGTAATTGCATTTCGTAACATGGTTGTGGGATTGGAGAGATTTATGAGTCAGGATTCAATTGTAATTGTCAGCGCGGCCCGTACCCCAATGGGTGGCATGATGGGGGCTCTGAGTGAGGTGCGCTCTCCTGATCTGTGCGCTACTGCGATTAAAGCAGCGCTTGAACGTGCGGCTCTTCAGGGCAGTGATATTGATGAAGTGATTATGGGGTGCGTTCTTCCCGCCGGGCTGGGTCAGGCACCCGCCCGTCAGGCGGCCCGCGCGGCGGGTATACACGATGGGGCAGGGGCCACCACGGTCAACAAGATGTGCGGTTCCGGTATGAAAGCGGTGATGCTGGCCCATGATCAGCTGAAAGCCGGCCAGGTCGATATTATGGTGGCCGGCGGCATGGAAAATATGAGCCTGTCACCCTATCTGCTGCCTAAGGCCCGTGCCGGTATGCGTATGGGACATCAGCAGGTAATTGATCATATGTTTTTCGATGGCCTGGAAGACGCCTACGAAGGCGGCCTGATGGGCAGTTTCGCCCAGAAGAGCGCCGATGATTTCAACGTCACCCGCGAGGCGATGGATGATTTCGCTATCGGCTCACTGGACAAAGCGCTGGCGGCCATTGAGAGCGGTGCTTTCAAAGATGAGATTGCCGCGGTGACAGTGAAAACCCGACAGGGTGACACGCTGGTTGATACCGATGAACAGCCGGGCAATGCCCGCAAAGATAAGATCCGTCAGCTGAAACCTGCGTTCAAAAAAGACGGTACCATCACCGCAGCCAACTCCAGCTCCATCTCCGATGGTGGTTCGGCGCTGGTGCTGATGCGTGAATCCGAAGCACAGAAACGCGGTTTACAACCGCTGGCTCGGATCGTCGCCCATTCAACCCATGCTCAGCTGCCCGCCGAGTTTACCATCGCGCCGATCGGTGCCATTGATAAAGTACTGACCCGGGCAGGCTGGAGCAAAGACGAGGTTGATCTCTATGAAATCAACGAAGCCTTCGCCGTCGTCACCATGCTGGCGATCAGTGAACTGGGGCTGGATGCGTCAAAAGTCAACGTTAACGGCGGTGCCTGTGCACTGGGTCACCCCATCGGCTCATCCGGTTCCCGCATTCTGGTCACGCTGCTCTACGCACTGAAAAATCAGGGTAAGAAAAAGGGCATCGCCTCGCTCTGTATCGGTGGCGGTGAAGCCACCGCGGTTGCGGTCGAGATGTTATAGACCGGTTGAGTGTTTAAAAAGGCTGATGCAGAGATGTGTCGGCCTTTTTTAATAAAGCTGAGAAAGTAGCTAGATCGCGGCTGCGCCGCTGGCTAGTGGCTAGTGGTTAGAATGTCACACAAAGCGTGACTTGCTCATTGCTTGAGCGTCAAAAACAGGGTGTCGCCAGGGGCGTGGGTTAGGGAAAGTGAAGATCTTTAAAACAGTGGCTTAATGCGCTTTTATCTTATCGCTTTCTATGCAAGTATTGATCAATCAAGGGGTAACAACACCTCAGCTCAGGGAGTCAGAGTGAGAATAAATCTTATTAATGGTCATTTTGTCGTATTTCTGCAGATATACGACAAACTGTCGTGTTTCCACAAAGTAGAATCTTTATATAAATCATTAAAATTCAGATGGTTGGGTGGGATTTCTAACCTGATTAGATACTGTGATATACGACAACTTGTCGTATTTCTCCAAATCCGTTGTCGTATATTTAGCTGTTAAGCGAATACGTTAAGGTGTGCGATGGAACATTTGACTATATATTTTAAACATGGATTGCGAGACATTATTCCTTATCATAATTATATTAAATTGGCTAAGGAAGAAATCGTAAGAGCAGGTCTAGGAGAATATCTCGGTGATGATATGGCAATTGATGGCGGTGACGCAGAGGCGGTCTTTTCTTGTGAAAATTCGATTGAATTATTTGAATATTTAAAAACAGGGTTGGTGGCTTTACCTTTCATGCGTGGCGCAAAAATTACACTTACTTTCGGTGAATTAGAAACGAAAGCACCCGAAAAGGTATTCTATATATGAAACATTACTCATCGCTTAACAAATAATTACAGCGGACATGCCGCTGAATGCGGCGTTATGCGGCAGGCAATATAGAAATATCGCCCTTTTTATGAAGAATGATGTGTATGGAAGAATCAAAAAGTATAAATAGACTCAAGAATAAGCTCATTAAGGAGTTACCTTTTTTTCCTAATGAAAAAAAGACATTGGAAGAGTTGGAGTCAAAGAATATAAATGAAGTAGTGATTCATTATCTTCATTGGCAGACTCGGCAAGTACCTGCAAGAATCAGAACGGTACACAGAGCACCCGAGTTAACTTCAGATAAGCGATACAAAACTCTAAAGGAAGACATCAATAGTCTTTTGGATAAAGTGAGGAATGGAGAATCGTTACATCCATTTTTATCTCACAGAGCACACCAGAAAGGGTATACACCTGTTCAGAGAGTTAAAGATGGTGAAGTCGATGGATGGGAAGATAAAGATCAAATTCTAAATACCAAAGGTTTTCATCATTTTCACCTTGATATGACCCTTGAACAATCTGGGCTATCGAAAAGAACGAATGAAGTCCTTTTCGCGTTTGTAGATAGAAAAAGTTTTCACGCTATAGCGATTTTTGACCACTCAGTATTTGAGCAATCAGATGCAAGTGGCTCTATGACTGATGAGCGAAAAAGGATGTGGGACGTCCATGAAAAATATGCAACTTTGGGAATGAAACCAGGGTCTGTGTATATGAACAATCCGATAATGACTTCTGGCCATCCCTTGTATTTGATTAGGTTGGCAGATCATTACACACGAAGAATTCTTGAAATAGATCCGAGGCTTGGTGAGAGGGAATTTGTAAACAGTATCTACAAGGAAGCTAATCTAGAACCACCTTCAAAATTTAATCTCGATTGGCATCTTGAAGGTTTGGACCTTGGTATCTTAGACAAGAAAAACAACGTATTTTTCAGCGTTAAGCAGGGGCATCTTTAAATGGCAGCGCATAACAAGTGGCAGCAACGGACTTGGCAACCTGTCACTTAAATTGCTGCGCAATTACGTGCCAAATCATAGGGTCAGAGTCATTGATCCAGCTACTTTAACTGAATCAGCTCTTTTCTCAGTGTGCTCTGTGTCCTCTGTGGTAAAAACGCTTTTGAATCGACAGCGCAGAATAAGGGGGTAGAGCCCTTTAATTCTCAGACGTTATGTATGAAGGAGAAATGAGAAAGTGAATCAACATCCCGTACAGCTTCAAATTGAAAAGGCAGACAAAGCTATAGTTGCTGAGAATTTCGATGCCCTTATGGATGTCTATACTGATGACGCAGTATTAGTTATAGAGCCGGGCCGGAATGCGGTGGGAAAAAGTGAAATCCGCAAAGCTTTTGAAGCTATAGCTGTATATTTCAAAAACGGGTTGCAAGTTGAGCAAAGCGGTATGGAGATATTAGAGTCAGGAGATACCGCTTTGGTGCTAGCAAATACTGTGGTATCTGGTCCAGGTTTTCCGGCCACTGAACGCAAGGCTACATACGTATTTAATAAATCGGCTAGTGGCGCATGGTTATGTTCTATCGACAATTCATATGGTCATGAGATTATCGGTAAAAATGCATAACAGTCAGCTTCACAGGATTCGCTCCTTCCGGTCGCTCACCAAATCACTGGGTCAGAGTCATTGATCCAGCTACTTTAACTGAATCAGTTCTTTTCTCAGTGTGCTCTGTGTCCTCTGTGGTAAAAACGCTTTTGAATCGACAGGGCAGAGTAATTGCCCCAGGTACGTTAACCTGAGCTTATTCCCAGAATGTTTTGAAGAATGCCTGTCCCTGTTTAGTGTTTAAAAGCGTTGTGCTGCATGCTGCAAGATTTTTTACTGCCTGGTGGTCACAACGATTGCATAACCTCCCTCCCGGAATTAGTATATTAGAAGTTTTGTATATAACGGGTCGCAATGACGCGCCCCTGAGTAATGCTTAGTTAATTCAATGGAGATTGAGAATGAAGCAAGTGGTTAAGGTCGTTTTATGTACAGCAATGCTGGCAACTATTTCAGCGCCAACAGTTGCAGAGGACGCGTTTAAAGACGAGATCAATGCCCGACAGGGATACTACAAGCTGGTTAAGTATAACTTTGGCATTCTTGGTGCCATGGTCAAAGGTAAAAAAGATTATGATGCCGGTGTTGCCGCGACCGCTGCCAATAACATCTATAACCTGAGCAAAGTGAATAACAGCATGCTCTGGCCGAAAGGTTCTGATAATAGTCAACTGGATACGACCAGGGCTAAACCGGCTATCTGGGAGAACTTTGATGATGTTAAAGAGAAGCATGGAAACTGGCAGGCTGCCGTTGAAAAACTGGCTCAGGATGCGGGCAATGGGAAAGATGCTCTTAAAATGAGCTTCGGGCCAGTGGGCAAAGCCTGTCACGACGATTACAAAGCAAAATAGTGTAGTCGGTCCGACGACCGGGTTAAGGCCTCTTCGGAGGCCTTTTGTTTGAAAGAAGAGTATTTCATCATGAGTAAAATGATAAACATCTGGGATATTCCCACCCGATTGTTTCACTGGTCACTGGTTGCCCTGTTTTTATTTCTGATTATCAGTGGTGATAGCGATGATCTGATGGAGTGGCATTTTTATGGGGGTTATCTGTTATCCGGTCTGATCGTTTTTCGACTTATATGGGGGGGGGCTGGGAACCCGTTACGCTCGTTTCAGTTCATTCAGCCTCAATCCGGTTAAGGCTCTCTCATATACCAAAGGGCTGTTAGGTGATGAGCACTCTGTTCACTACGGACATACACCCGCTGGCAGTATGATGGTTATCCTACTGTTAGGATTGCTGGGTATCCAGCTTGCCACTGGTATGATGTCCACCGATGATATTATCTGGAGTGGACCGTTTTATAACGCAGTTGGTGAAACAGTGTCAGCATTGGCTGGTGAGATACATGAAACCGTTCAGGGACTGCTCCAGTTGCTTGTCGGACTGCATATCCTGGCTATCGTTCTCTATAAGGTGAAATTTGGAGAGCCGCTGGTGCCGGCGATGATCCATGGAAGAAAGCTGAAGCAGGACCGGGATAACGCAGAACATTGCGAAAGGGAACCGGTGAGTATTATTAAGTTTCTGATCGCGGTAGTACCCGCTGCAGGATTCACCTACTGGTTATTCAGTATTCCAATCTGAAGTAGTCAGGGCCCTTTGTCAGGGTGAATCTGCGTTTTCTGTTATGACTACCAGCCGTTGTTTGCTTCATAATCTGAATCTGTCGTCTAAGCTCTGCTTAAAAAAACAGTTAACCCTTGCTCTATCTTAAAAGAGTATTAATAGAATTGAAAAATACCTGTCCCTGTTTAGCCCTGCTTTGAATTAGTCTCTTGCCTTTTCTGGAATGGGATTATTGTCTGTTATTTTGGGTACTGAAAAGTTGTTTTTTACTAGCTGGTTAGTTGACTAGTGTTGGTATGGATGCACTAATCTCTGTCTGCTTACTCAAGCCTGAGTCTAGATAAGGTAAATGGAATGAGAACCAATTTCGAACGGCGAACGGCGGTTCTGATCAGTCTTGTTAGTGTGATTCTTGTGTCAATCACCAGCCCGATCGCCTGGTATGTTGCAACAGAGGAAGCTGAGAGTGCGATAGTCTCGCTTGCCAATGAGGAGACGGAGCGTCTATTGGCTTACTACCATGTGCTGGATTTTTCAAATGAGATATCCAGAGAGGGGGCTCAGCAGGCCGCGGACATTTTAGCGGGCGGTTTCTTTGATATTGCGGAACTGTATGGCGCATCCGGTGAAAAGCTGGCTGAGGCAATGACTCCATCGGGGGCGAAGGTTGAAGACCAGTTAACTAAACACGCCATGCCTGTCTACATGGAAAGTTCCTACGAAAGTATGAAGCTGCCAGACGGTGACTGGGTTCTCAGAGTGTTTGTTCCGCTGCATTTTGTTAAGTCTGGCTCTGAATCATTAGCAGGCTATTTTGAAGGGGTACGCATTGTTCCTGATTGGCAGCGCAGACAGATAACTACGACTGCTTTTACGGCTGCCCTGATGGTTGCGTTAGCATCATTAATCTGTGGTGCAGTTCTCTATCCCATTGTTGTCTATTTATCTAAGGAAAACCGTCGCAGGGCAAAAGAGGTGCTTGATTCTCATATTTCTATGATGGAAGCCTTGGGTCGGTCTATCGCGAAACGTGATTCTGATACCGGTGTTCATAATTATAGAGTCGCGTGGGTTGCAACTAAGATTGCAGAAGCCATTGAAATACCCAAAGACAGTATGCAACCGCTGATCATCGGAAGTTTTCTTCACGATGTGGGCAAAATAGCTATTCCAGACTCTATTTTACTGAAGCCTGGCAGGCTGACGGATGATGAGATGGAGCTGATGCGTACCCACGTGGATCAGGGCGAATCTATATTGAAGGGGATCGGTTGGCTGGATGACGCCAGTACTGTGGTTGCCTGTCACCATGAAAAATGGAACGGAACGGGTTATCCCCGAGGGCTTAAAGCAGAGAGTATTCCGCTTGCCGCGAGGGTATTTGCCGTAGCGGATGTGTTTGATGCTCTCTGTTCTAAGCGTCCATATAAGGAGCCGATGTCTTTTGAGCAAAGTATGTCGATACTTATAAGGGACAGTGGCAGTCACTTTGATCCTGATATTGTTAAAGTGTTTGAGGGCATTGCTCTGGGTGTTTACAAGAGGCTGGATGGTATAGCTGAAAATGAGGCTAAAGCCTTGCTGCAAGAGCGGGTGAACTATTATTTTGGGTTGTAGGAAAAGTTAAAAAGATAGCGGTAAAAGATAGGACAGGCACTCTTTAAAAAGAAACAGGCTTTTCATGTGTTTAGAATGAGGCATCGTTTTATTTACACATGGTCAGGGATGAAAGAGATGCTAAGATATTTTGGAATCCCGCCTATGCAAATGAGTAAAAGATTGATAGCCGTGGACTGGTACCGAGGGACTGTGTTTTTCACGGGCAAGGCTATTATTTAAGAGCCGGGTGCGGTAATTCCCACATCCGGATCTGCGTGGGGACGCCCTTGGTAACGGGGGGCTCTACCATGACTATGTTGCTAGAAAATGAGCATCGAAAACGAGTACAAAAATATTACGGAATGGATCAATTCAGGTGGCAGTATATCTTTTGATCCGCAATACAATGGGAACTATTTCATTGTCGCCTCTTAAGAATCAAATATGATTGTAGCTTTTTGCTATGACGGAAAGTCGCTCAATAAGGCATTTGCCAAGCTCGATTATGCAATCAAGCGATACTTGGAACATGAAGAAATTGTTGATGAAATTAATCCATCTTAGTCGGCCTTGGCACTTAACCCAGTTTCAGACATGGCACTAACTCAGGTGGTGCCACTCCTCGTATCAGGTATTCGCAGAGCTGAAGGTTAGCCAAAGCCAAAGGGCCGGCTGAGTTCCGTGAGACGCTGGCTGGAGTGTCTGAATATGCAGCGGTATTAAAGCGTCTGCCAAACCTGAATCAGGCCGAATAAATGCAGCAAACCGATTGCCAGGCTAATCAGTGAGCTAAGGTACCAGAACTGATCACTGTTACCCGGGATTACCCGCTTTAGCAGGGGAAACGCAACAGACCTTAGTAGATATATTGCAGTGATAGCAAATAACACGACATTAACAAATGGCAGCCTGGGGATCGCGCCGGCACCTGAAAGCGCATAGAGCGACCAGATAACGAGTATTATCCCGATCAGAACAGCGACGATAAAAGGGTAACTGTTGCCCCGTGCAGCCATGTGAACCAATCGGTCTCCTGCGCCAAGTATCCGGAAACCGGGGGCACCCAGAAAAACGCAGGCAAAATGTAATAATGCCGCGCAACCGCTTGATATTGCCGCTACCATTAGCAGAACATTCGGTGAACTTTGCATAGAGAGAAATCCTTGTTGTGTTTAACATCTGCAATCCGTACAGGCCGACAGTGTAAATGAATATTCAACTGGTCAACATGGGGCCGGTATATTTTATGAGACTGAAACGAGTTATCAAATGGGTTGGCCAGTTTTTTCGTTGTTTGGCAAAAAGGGATGAAAGGATAGAAGAGCAGACTACCCATAGGTACAACAGAGGCGCTACTCTCTTATGTTGGTTGGGACTCTATCTTAGCATCGCGCTGGTTGCCGGTTGTGATGTTGTGCAAGTGGAGGGCCAGGGCAGTCAGCTTGAAAGCCTTCAGCTTGTCGCGCTGCCCGAAGCCAACGATCAATCATCCACAGCGGTAGACCTGGTTTTTATCTACAGCAGCCGTGCGGCAACATTGTTACCCAGCGATGCTGGAGAGTGGTTTGCTGCACGGGATGCTCTGAAATCGATACTCGGCCTTCAGGCTGACCTGGTCTCCCTCGAGATACCTCCAGGTGACTTTGTCGAAGAGGTTGATTTACCCGAGAGGCATCGGTCTGCAATCGATGTAGTGGTGTACTCGAACTATCTGAGCCAGAGAGGGCAGCAGCGGGTATCTGTCTCGGGGTTTCATAACCTCCAACTGGTTTTGAAAAAGGATCATATTGAGTATCTTGAGGTGATGGAGTGAGTGGCGCTCTTTGAATTACAGGGCAGGCTGGTGGGCTCTGCTTCTCTTCTACCTGGGATCAAAAACGCCGCTGACCCAATGAACGCCAAAAGGTTATGAAGGTTTTAAACCGGTTGTTAGCACTGTTATGCAGCACCCGGTTGGGAGAGATTAAGCGTCCGTTTTCTGTTGCCCAAATACACGCGCAAAAAAGTGCCCAATCGTTTCATTCAGCTTTTGGTGAACCGATACCCGATCAACATTTTTGCTGTCTTCACACAAAAACGGAACAGCGTGTTTCAGGGCTTCCGGGCAGGGGGCCATAAAGACAAAGTGACCCGCATCTTTGATCACCTCGTTAGCTGAGGTGTTGCCAAGAAATTTCTCAAAATGCTGAGCGTTGTAGCGGTTATCCAGCTCCTGGTCTTTTTCTGCACTAAACAAGCGGACCGGAATATCGAGTTCTGCCAGCGATTGCTCAGAGAACAGCGGCCCATACGCGGGTGCAAGCAGCACGATAGCTGCTAGCTGATCAATCTTTTGCTGTGGCAGTTGGTCTGCGATAGTGGCAAAACGCTGGGTTGCTTCAGGTGAACATAACAGAGCATCATTAATCACTGCACTGCAGTAAGCGGTTAAACCTGATGGGTCGGGCTGCACACCGCTGGCTGCCAGCGCGGTGTAACCCCCTAAGGAATAGCCAATAACGCCGACACGAGGTTGCAGAAAGCCTGCCTTAAACTGCGGATGATTTAAGAGCCGGTCGCTGATTAAGCGGAGATGACGTGGCCGTACCACTAACGGATCGAATGCTGGTTTACCTGACTTTAGGCCGGGTAAGTCTGGATGGGTTGGCGTAGCCACCACAAAACCCTGGCGCGCAAGAAACTGAGCCGTATCATTGTGACCCAGAAAACTCCCTGAAAAACCATGGGAGATCAGTATCAACCCATGAGTGCTGGTGATTGGTCTGGCGCCACGGGCCACATTCAGGGTTGCCGGTCCCACCGTCTCAGCCTTCGCTCTCTCCAGAGTGGGGTACCATACCGCAACGTCAATGTCGTAATCCAGCTCTGGGTCTGATACCTGAAGTATGTTGAAGCCCACATTCCACTCATCGGCCTGGGCCATTCCGCCTGCGAGGGAATAAGAAACAGTAGTGAATATCATTAAAATTCGGGCAAGTAAGCTCATTGTTTTTGTCGTTTAGTCTGAAGCGAAAAGGGATATCACTCAAAGCAGGGAGGGACCCTGAATAGGGTAAACGCTCACCATCCATAGCGATTCATCGCGTTATTAGAGGCGAACTGGCTAAAAATAACAATAACAAATAACAAGGGGTTATTTGCAACGGTTATTGCCAATGCACAGAGGTGCTGCAGAGGCTTTGATATGGACACTAAATCAGCTCATACAAAGTAGTGATTCAATTGGTCAATACCTTCTTTCTTTGATCAATCTCTGAGTTATGGGTAACGGAATAGATTTTTTATCGTAACAACTCACTGAGCGTTTCACGTCGCCCAGGTTTTCATCTACTATCATTCGACCTACTGATAATGAAAGGAAAACCGATGACCAGCCGCGTATATGTGATCGCCCAGTTTAAGCCGAAACCAGGTAAAGAGTCAGAGCTGTTTGAGGTGCTTAAGGCGCTGGAGCCCGATTCCTGTCGTGAGGAGGGGTGTATTCAATATCGGCTGACGCGCCAGATTGATCATCCCAGTGCTACCCGTAATGAATACTCAATCGTTTTCAATGAGATCTGGAAGGATGCAGACGCCTGGTCAGCCCATGGACGCAGGGCACAGATTCAGCATTTCTTTGAAACCCAGGTTCAGGCCGAAGCGGGGTTGGTTGAGGATGTTATTGTGACCGCTTATTCCGATGAGAGTGCCGATTACGATGCCCCTGTGTTTGAGTGAGACAGATCTCTTTGGACGAGATCTCTGTCTGCCAGTGTTGTATCGCTAATACTTAAGAAAACGACCTTACCGTGAATATTTCAACATTTTCAGCGTTGACCGGGCTCTCTTCCCATACCCTGAGGTATTACGAAAAGATCGGCTTGTTGTCGAATATCTCCAGAGATGCCAGTGGGCATCGGCGCTACTCTTCGAAGGATGTGGAGTGGGTCCGTTTTATCAACCGACTGAAGGACACCGGCATGCCGTTGGCGGAGATTCGTCACTATGCTGAACTGCGGGAAGCGGGCGATGCGACCTTTGATAATCGTTGTCATTTACTAGAGCGGCACCGCGATGCTCTGAAATTACGTTTGCAAAGAGAGCAGGAGCATCTGCAGGCGCTGGATGCAAAAATAGCGTATTACCAATCACATAAACCCTGAACGATTAGCCGCTGAAGTCTTAAAATGCTTGACTTAGAGCATGCTCTAACCTTTAGCCTTGTTCCATACACTCACACAGGAGCAATGGAAAATGGCATTAACACGGTATGAATCAGGGTTAGAAAAGCTTACCGAGATCGATGGTGACGCCGGGCAACGGGTGATTGACAGCCTGCAGTCAGTTTGCCCCGATCTGGCTCGCTATACGATTGAATTTCCCTTTGGCGATATCTATCAGCGCCCCGGGCTGGATCTTAAATCACGGGAGATAGGCACGGTTGCAGCGCTAACAGCGCTGGGCAACTGTGCTCCACAGTTAGCTGTTCATATTAATGGTGCATTGAATGTTGGTTGTACTGCTGAGGAAGTTATTGAGGTGATACTGCAGATGGCGGTGTATGCGGGATTCCCAGCGGCTTTAAACGGTATGTTTGTCGCCAAAGAGGTGTTTCTGAGCCGGGGCCTGATACAGGACCCCGCGGCTGAATAGACAGTGGCAGGCCCCGCGGTATTGCCGGGGCCTCTCTGTATCTGTATTCGGGCAGACACCCAGTCGTCTGAGTCACTCAGCTTTTATCATCATAATGGATAATTGAGAGCAGCTTGATCGGAACCTCTAACAACTCCTCTGGCCCGTGGGGGATCTCGGCATCAAATGTCAGGCTGTCGCCGGGCTTCATATCATAGAGATGGTTACCGTGGCGGTAGCGGATCTTGCCGCTCAGAAGATGGATAAACTCCTCCCCCGGGTGAGAGAAGGTTGGGAACACCTCAGACAGATCATCCATGGTGATCAGAAAGGGTTCGAAGTTTTTCTTGCCGCCCCGCTGGTAGGTCAGCAGTTGATAGGTATGGCCTTTCTCGGTTCCTCTGCGAACTACTTCCAGACCTTCGCCCGCTTTGGTGAACTGTGCACCCCCTTCCGGACGGTCAAAATCATTAAACAGTTTTGACATCGGCATCCCCAGTGCAGAGCAGAGGCGACTGAGGGTTTCAAGGCTGGTGGAGACCTGGGCATTTTCTATCTTACTGACCATCCCCTGACTGATGCCGGAGATGCGCGCGACATCGGTAATTTTTAACCCCTCTTCAAGCCGGGCCTTTTTTACTTTCATACCGATATATTGATCGAGTTCGAACTTCTGACCTTTGTGTTCTGCCATCTGATTGCCCTTTCTTGGGGCGCTGTGAACCAGCTTTGTGCGCCTGTCCATGCGGCCTGAGACTATTATTGAGATCCCTTATATTCCCACAAAGAATTTTTTTTTACCAGATCCATATAAATCAACAAGTTATCCTGTCAGGAAATAAATATTCATAAAAAGAACTTTTTTGGCACAGGCGTTGCTTTCTCATTAAGCATAAAAAATTACTGTTAAGAAATATATGGATCTGCTCCTTATCAGAGCAGAGCTCAGCATCAGACGGAGGGCTACCATGCCACAGGATTCAGAAAAGTTTATTGCGGATAACGACATTAAATATGTACTGGCTCAGTTTGTTGATATCCACGGCGTTGCGAAAACCAAATCAGTACCGGCGAACTGCCTGATGGATGTTGTTGAAACTGGCGCGGGTTTCGCGGGTTTTGCTGTATGGGGCATGGGCATGGAACCCCACGGACCTGACTTTATGGCCCGGGGTGATCTTAACACACTGTCTATCGTTCCGTGGCAACCGGGATATGCGCGGATTGTGTGTGAAGGGTATGTTAACGGGGAACCACACCCCTATGACAGCCGGGTGGTGCTGAAGCGACAACTGAAACTGCTGGAAGATAAAGGCTGGACGCTGAATACCGGGCTTGAGCCGGAATTTTATCTGTTCGAGCGGGACAGCAATGGCGGCCTGAAAACCGTGGATGATACCGATACTCTGGCTAAACCCTGCTATGACTATAAAGGCTTGTCCCGTTCACGGGCATTTCTGGAAACCCTGGTTGAATCCCTGCAGGCGGTTGATTTTGATGTTTATCAGATCGACCACGAAGATGCCAACGGGCAGTTTGAAATCAATTACACCTACGGCAACGGCCTTGAATCAGCGGACCGTTTCACCTTTGTACGTATGGCTGCAGGGGAGATCGCCAATGATATGGGGATGGTCTGCTCCTTTATGCCGAAGCCCGCATCGGATCGTACCGGTAACGGCATGCACTTCCACCTGTCAATCTGTGATGAAAACGGTAAAAACCTGTTCAATGATGACAGCGATGTGAATGGTATGGGGCTGTCGAAAATGGCCTATCACTTCACTGCAGGTCTGTTGCATCACGCTAAGGCGCTGTGTGCTTTCGCCGCGCCAACTGTTAACTCCTACAAGCGTCTGGTGGTGGGCGGTTCAGCGTCCGGCGCAACCTGGGCGCCAGCTTATATCGCTTATGGCGACAACAATCGTTCAGCGATGGTGCGGGTGCCGTATGGTCGCCTTGAGTTCCGTCTGCCGGACTCAGGTTGTAACCCTTATCTGGTGCATGCAGCCATTATCGCTGCCGGCCTGGATGGTATCGAACGGGAACTGGATCCAGGCAAGCCTGAGAACATCAATCTTTACGCCCTGACGGAAGCACAACGGGAGGAGAAAGGGATCGATATTCTGCCGCAGAATCTGAATGAAGCGATCACGGCCCTTGAAGCGGATACCGTTCTGACAGAGCGGATGGGGAAAGAGATTGTTGCTGAATTTATCAAAGTTAAACGCGACGAGTGGATCGACTACAGCCGGCATGTATCCGACTGGGAGATTAACCGTTACGCAGAATTCTTCTAAGCCCGGAAGGCTTACATTGTCGATTTAAGAGGACATAACTATGTGTGGAATTGTTGGCCTTTATCTGAAGAACAAGGCTCTGGAAAGTCAGCTGGGTGCGCTGTTTGAGCCGATGCTGATCGCTATGACGGATCGCGGCCCTGACAGTGCGGGTTTCGCTATCTACGGCGATGAGGTTGCCGATGGCAGTATCAAGCTGACCCTGCGGCATGCGGATGAAAACTATGACTGGGCTGCGCTGGCTGAAAAAGCACAGAGCGATCTGAATGTGGGTGTTGAGTGGTTTAAAAACAGTAAGGTTGCGGTGTTTAAACTGCAGACCAGTGCCGCTATCGCTGAAGCTTTTATTAAAGAGACGGCGCCTGACGTGCTGATACTCAGTGCCGGCCAGTCCATCGAAATTCTCAAAGAGGTGGGATTGCCCGAAAACATTGCTGATACCTTCAATCTGAAGGGGATGAAAGGCAGCCATATTATCGGTCATACCCGTATGGCGACTGAATCTGCGGTCACCATGGAGGGTAGTCATCCGTTCTCTACCGGGATGGATCTCTGTCTGGTGCATAACGGTTCGCTGTCAAACCACAACCGTCTGCGCGAAGAGTTGAAGCGCGAAGGGATTGTTTTCGAAACCGAGAATGATTCTGAAGTTGCAGCTGGATATCTGACCTGGCGTTTGCAGCAGGGCGATAGTCTCAATGAAGCCCTGACCAACTCGCTGAAAGATCTGGATGGTTTCTTCACCTTTACCATTGGCACCCGGGATGGCTTTGCAGTACTGCGCGATCCGATCGCCTGTAAACCTGCGGTGATGGCTGAAACCGATGATTATGTTGCCATGGCATCAGAGTATCAGGCACTGACTACCCTGCCGGGTATTGAAAATGCCAGGATCTGGGAACCAGAGCCAGCCACTATCTATGTTTGGGAACGCAGCAGCCACTAAGGAGCGACATGATGAAAACAATCAACCTAACAGAACAGAGCGTCCGCGACCTTAATCAGGCGCTGCATGATCAGGCTATCGAGTGTACCGAGCGGGAGTGGGAAGTACTGGAACCGAAAGGTCAGCACAATATCGCCTGTGGACTGGATCAGAATATCTCGGTCGATATCAAAGGCCCGACTGGTTACTACTGCGCGGGTATGAACAAGAAAGCCCACGTTACGATCCACGGCAATGCCGGACAGGGTGTGGCCGAAAATATGATGTCAGGTACCGTGCGGGTGAAAGGGGATGCGTCCCAGGCAGCCGGTGCGACCGCCCACGGTGGTTTGCTGGTGATTGAAGGCAACGCCGCCGCCCGTTGCGGTATCTCCATGAAAGGGGTGGATATTGTTGTTAAAGGCAATGTCGGTCACATGAGTTGTTTTATGGGGCAGGCGGGCGCGCTGGTGGTGTGTGGTGATGCCGGTGATGCGCTGGGGGACTCGCTCTATGAAACCCACATCTATGTCAAAGGTGAGGTGAAGTCACTGGGGGCCGACTGTATTCAGAAGGATATGCGTGAAGAGCATATCGAAGAGCTGACCGAACTATTGAATCGTGCCGGGGTGGATGAAGATCCAACCGCGTTCAAACGTTACGGCTCTGCCCGTCAGTTGTACAACTTTAAAGTGGACAACACTTCCGCTTACTAAGGCTGATTTCGAGGACAAAAAGATGAGTGAAGATATTAAAGTAAAAGATGGTCTGCGAGAGTCAGCAACGTTTGATCGTAATACGATGACCGAGATCCGTCGTGCTGCTGAAACCGGTATCTATGATATCCGTGGTTTCGGCGCCAAGCGCAAACTGCCACATTTTGATGATCTGCTGTTCCTGGGGGCGAGTATGTCCCGCTATCCTCTGGAAGGTTACCGAGAGAAGTGTAATACCTCGGTAACGCTGGGAACCCGCTATGCGAAAAAACCGATTGTGCTGGATATCCCGGTGACGATTGCCGGTATGAGTTTTGGTGCACTGTCTGCCAACGCCAAAGAAGCCCTGGGGCGCGGAGCATCACTGATGGGCACCTCAACCACCACGGGTGACGGCGGTATGACCCCTGAAGAGCGTGGTCAGTCCAGCAAGCTGGTCTATCAGTACCTGCCATCCCGTTACGGTATGAATCCGGATGATCTGCGTAAAGCCGATGCCATCGAAGTGGTTCTGGGGCAGGGGGCCAAGCCTGGCGGCGGCGGTATGTTGCTGGGTCAGAAGATCACTGACCGGGTTGCTAAAATGCGCACCCTGCCGATGGGCGTGGATCAGCGCTCTGCCTGCCGTCATCCCGACTGGACCGGTCCCGATGATCTGGCGATTAAGATTCAGGAGCTGCGTGAGATTACCGACTGGCAGGTACCGATCTACATCAAAGTCGGTGCCACCCGGACCTATTACGATGTCAAGCTGGCGGTGAAAGCGGGTGCTGATGTGATCGTCGTCGATGGGATGCAGGGCGGTACTGCAGCCACTCAGGATGTGTTTATCGAACACGTCGGTATTCCGACGCTGGCGGCTATTCCTCAGGCAGTACGTGCACTGCAGGAGATGGGGATGCACCGCAAGGTACAGCTGATCGTTTCCGGTGGTATCCGTAACGGTGCTGATGTTGCCAAGTGTATGGCGCTGGGGGCGGATGCGGTGGCGATCGGCACAGCGGCACTGATCGCACTGGGATGTAACCATCCAATGTATGACGAAGAGTTCAAAAAGATCGGCTCGGCAGCAGGTTTCTATGATGATTACCATGAGGGTAAAGACCCGGCGGGTATCTCCACTCAGGACCCCGAGCTGATGAAACGTCTTGACCCTGTTGATGGTGGTCGTCGTCTGGCGAACTACCTCAATGTATTGACACTGGAAGCCCAGACCCTGGCCCGTGCCTGCGGTAAGAATGATCTGCGTAACCTGGAACCTGAAGATCTGGTTGCCCTGACGGTCGAGTCGGCGGCGATGGCGAATGTGCCCCTGGCGGGTACCAGCTGGATTCCAGGAAAGGGCTATTAGAAGCACTACTAAAGGGCGCTACTAGAAAGAGCATTACTGAAAGCGCTGCGAAAAAGCTAAACGCATACACAAAGTGGAACCGACACGGGATGCACCAGCATCCTGTGAACGGCACCCCTTTGCCTGAATAGATGAATAATGAACCGGAGACTATGGAGTCTGCCATCATGAGTAAGTACGAAGCAGATAATGAGATTGTATTAAAAGCCAGCTGTGTTGCTGGAAGTGGAATCGTTGCAAAAGTCACTACCTTCCTGGCTGAGCGGGGCTGCTATATCAGCGAACTAGCGCAGTTTGATGATGAAGACAGCGGTAACTTTTTTATGCGAGCCCGTTTCCATGTGGAGAATGGCGGCTACCAGATCAGCGATCTGCAGAATGAATTCCCTGAAGTGGCGGCCAGCTTTGATATGAAGTGGGAGATGGTCTCCGTTAAATCACCGATGAAAACCCTGATTATGGTGAGTAAGTTTGACCACTGTCTGGATGATCTTCTCTATCGCCTCCACAAGGGTGAGATCAATATGGAGATCACTGCGATCGTCTCTAACCACAAAGACCTGCGGCCTATGGCAGAAAGGGAGGGGATCCGCTTTGTCCACCTGCCGGTAACCAAAGAGAATAAGCTGGAGCAGGAAGCTGCACTGCTGGCGATTGTCGAAGAGACCGGCTCTGAACTGGTGGTGCTGGCGCGTTACATGCAAATTCTCAGTGATGGCCTGTGTCAGCAACTGAGTGGCCGGGCGATCAATATACATCACTCATTCCTGCCCGGTTTTAAAGGGGCCAAACCTTACCATCAGGCCCACGCCCGTGGCGTGAAGCTGATCGGTGCTACCGCGCACTATGTCACCTCTGATCTGGATGAAGGTCCGATTATCGAGCAATCGGTTCAGCCGGTAGATCACACCTTCAATGCCGATGCGCTGGTGGCCGTGGGACGGGATACCGAAACCGTCGCGCTGGCCCGGGCGGTCAAACTGCATACCGAACACCGGGTTTTCCAGGATGGTAATAAGACCGTTGTTTTTAAATAGGTGCTGACCATGACCCTTTTAATCGATGGTAAGAAGATCTCAGCGGCCGTAGTAGAACAGCTGGCGATCGATACTAAAACCTTTATCGCTGAGTTTGGTGTGACACCGGGGCTGGCAGTGGTACTGGTGGGAGATGACCCTGCCAGTCAGGTCTATGTGCGCAATAAAGTAAAACAGGCGACGGCGGCTGGCTTTCATTCCACCGAACATCGTCTGCCAGCGGACACCGGCCAGGAAGAGCTTAACGCACTGGTTGAACAGCTGAATAACGATCCCTCGGTTCATGGCATCCTGGTGCAGCTCCCCCTGCCTGAGCAACTGAATGAACCGGAGATCATTCGTCTGATTGCGGCGGAAAAAGATGTTGATGGTTTCCATCCGCTTAATGTCGGGGCGCTGGCCTCCGGTATGGCTGAGCTGATCCCCTGCACCCCGATGGGTTGCATGATCATGTTAGAAAAGACACTGGGCGATCTGTCAGGTAAACATGCGGTGGTGGTAGGGCGCTCAAACATTGTCGGCAAGCCGATGGCGGCGCTGCTATTGCAGGCAAACTGCACGGTGACCGTGGTTCATTCCCGCTCTGCCGAAATCGAAGCGATCTGCCGTCAGGCGGATATTCTGGTGGCGGCGGTCGGGCGCCCCGAGATGATCAGAGGCAGCTGGATTAAACCGGGCGCAACGGTGATCGACGTGGGGATCAACGCGGTTGAGAAAGATGGCAAGCGACGTCTGGTCGGCGATGTGGCGTTTGGTGAGGCGAGTGAAGTCGCGGGGGCGATCTCTCCGGTGCCTGGAGGTGTCGGACCAATGACGATCGCCTGCCTGATGAAAAACACCCTCACAGCGGCACGCCAACAGGTCTCTGCATGATCCCATTAGCTGATACAGAATGCGATATTGAATGGAGGAGAGGTCGATGCCTTTCTCATTACTGAAATACGGTCTGAATAAAGACTACCCATTTGAACAGAATGCAGATCTGCCAGCGCCCTCAGCGCTGAAATCTCACTACGATGTAGTGATTATCGGTGGCGGCGGTCACGGTGTAGCCACCGCTTACTATCTGGCGAAATACCATGGTATTACCAATGTTGCAGTGCTGGAGAAAGGCTATCTTGGGGGCGGAAATACGGCCCGGAATACGGCGGTTATCCGTTCTAATTATCTCACCTCCGAAGGGGTGAAGTTTTATAGCGAATCAGTGAAGCTGTTCCAGGGGTTATCTAACGAGTTTGATTTCAACATCATGTACTCCCGTCGGGGACAGCTGACCCTGGCGCATTCAGATGCCGCAGTGCGGGGGTTCCGGCAGCGTACTGAGGTGAATAAACACTTTGGCGGCAAAACCGAGCTGATCGATCCACAGCAGATTCGTGAGCTGGTACCGACCCTGAATATGAATCCTGCGGATCAGCCGGTTCTGGCTGGTCTGTGGCATATCGACGGGGCTACAGCACGCCATGATGCGGTGGCCTGGGGCTATGCCAAGGGTGCTACACAGCGGGGTGTTGAACTACATCAACTGACCGAAGTGACCGGTGTCACTGTCGAGCAGGGAAAAGTGACTGGCGTCGAGACCAATCGCGGCAAAGTCAGCTGTGGTTGCGTCGTACAGGCGGTGGCCGGAATGAGTTCAGTGGTGGCCGCGATGGCGGGTATTCGTATGCCGATCACTACCTATCCACTCCAGGCGATGGTGACCCAGCCGGTTAAACCGTTCCTTGATCCGCTGGTCAGCTCTCCGGCACTGCACTGCTATGTACAGCAGACTGGTCGTGGCGAACTGGTGTTCGGCGGTGGCTCTGATCCCTATCCCCTTTACAGCACCCGTTCCACCATGGATCTGAAAGAGAGCTTGCTGGCCCATGCGGTCGAGCTGTTTCCCTTTATGGCCAATATGCGGCTGATGCGTCAGTGGGGCGGTCTGACCGATATGACATCTGATTACAGCCCGATTATGGGACTCAGTCCGGTAGATAACTACTATCTTGATGCGGGTTGGGGAACCTGGGGCTTCAAGTCCACACCGATCTGCGGCAAAACCATGGCCGAGCTGGTCGCCACGGGCAAAGTGCCTGAACTGATCGAGCCCTTTGCCATGTCGCGCTTTGATACATTCCGACAGGTTAACGAGATGGGCGCTACGGCGGCCAGCCACTGAGGAATCTGCAATGAAGATTATTAATTGTCCTCTGAACGGACCCCGAAACAGCAGCGAATTTGTCCATGGTGGCGAGCTGCGTGAGATGCCGGACCCAAACAACTGCACTGACAGGGAGTGGGCCGAGTATGTGTTTTACAGCGATAACCAGATTGGCGTGATTACCGAATGGTGGCTGCACGCTCCGTCAGGCTATTGGTTTATCGCCGAACGGCATACCGGCAGCGATGAGATTTTGCGAACTTACGATCCCTCTGAAATCTTTACCAAACGGGTCGAGTTCAGTGCGAAAGCAGAGAGCAGTCAGTCTGAGGAGATTACCGCATGAGCAGCGAGAAGCGCCTAAAGGCCCCGATGGGGTTGCTGATCGATCGGGAGAAACCGCTGTCGTTCAGCTTTGAAGGTAAACAGTACCGGGGTTTTGCAGGCGACAGCATTGCCAGTGCATTGCTGGCTAATCAGCAGTGGCTGATGTCCCGTTCGTTTAAATATCACCGCCCCCGTGCGCCTCTGACCATGGCCGGTCAGGATGCCAATACCTTAGTACAGCTGGGCGGTGAGCCCAATGTACTGGCCGATCGTGAGATGATTCGCGAAGGGATCAGTGCCGAGGGTCAAAACTACAACGGTACCCTCGAAGGGGACAAAGATGCCTATCTCGGCCACTTTGGTCGTTTTATGCCGGTGGGCTTCTACTATCGCAGTTTCTTTAAGCCGATGGGCGTGTGGGATAAATGGGAAAGTTTTATCCGTGATAAAGCGGGACTGGGCAAACTGGACCTGACGTTTAAGCCGGAATACTACGATAAAAAGTATCTGTTCACCGATGTGGTTGTTATCGGTTCCGGCCCGGCGGGGCTCAGTGCTGCACTGAAAGCCGCCGATGCCGGAGCTAAAGTACTGTTAGTCGAGGAGATGCCGCTGTTAGGCGGTGCGCTGACCTATAACCGCTTCGATATTGCGGGGCAGCAGGCGGACTCTCTGCGTTGCGAGCTGATCGACAAGGTCACCGCCCACGACAACATCGAGGTGATGACCGATACGGTGTGCAACGCCTGGGTTACCGATAACTACCTGCCACTGATCAGAGGCAAACGATTTTATAAGTTGCGGGCTAAGGAGTGCATCGTTGCATCCGGTGCCTATGAGCAGCATGTGGTGTTTCGCAACAACGACCTGCCGGGCATTATGCTGTGCAGCGCGGTGACCCGGCTGATGAAACTCTATGCGGTCAGACCGGGCAGCAGGGCGGTCGTGCTGACCGGCAATGATGATGGTTATCTGACGGCGCTGGAACTGCTTGAAAATGGTGTTGAAGTCGCCGCCATTGTTGATCTGCGATCTGAACACCCCTGGCCGGAACTGTTGGGCGCCGTGAAGCAGAAAGGGGTGCAGGTTATTCAGAACAGCACCGTTTATGAAGCGTTACCCTCCAAAGGCAACAAACATATACGGGGCGTTGATATCCGCACTATCGTTGGCGAAGGCGAGGTTAGTGAGTTCAGTACAACACTGGAGTGTGATCTGCTCTGTATGTCAGCGGGTTATATGCCAGCTTATCAGTTGCTGTGTCAGGCGGGTGCGCAGCTCTCCTATAACGATGATGCCGCAGAGTTTACCCTGTCCGGGCTACCCCAGGGGGTGCACATTGCCGGTTCTGTGAATGGCTTACATACACTGGAAGCGGTACTGAATGACGGTGCGAATGCTGCGATCCGCGCACTGCGCCGTCTGCAACTCAGTGATGAGTCTGAACAGCCGGTCAGCTGTCTTGCCAAACCCAATTTCAGCTGGCCAATCTTCAGCCATCCCAAGGGTAAAGATTTTGTCGATTATGATGAAGATCTGCAGGCTAAAGATATCGTTAATGCGACCCGTCTGGGGTACCGCGATGTGCAGCTGGTGAAGCGTTTCTCAACCGTGGGTATGGGACCGTCCCAGGGCCGTCATTCAGCTCTGCCAACCGCCCGGCTAGTGGCGAAATCCACCGAGCGGACGGTAACGCAAACCGGTGTGACCACCGCACGACCACCCTTTGCCCCGGAAAAACTCGCGCATGTTGCCGGACGTATCTTTGATCCACGACGACACACCGCGATGCATCATCGTCACCTGGAACTGGGGGCGAAGATGATTCCGGCGGGGAACTGGCGCCGGCCTGCGTTCTATGGTGATGCCGCTCAGCGGGATCGCTGGATTCGGGAAGAAGCTGAGCATGTGCGTTCCAGAGTAGGGCTGATCGATGTCAGCACCCTGGGGGGGATAGAGATCAGGGGGGCCGATGCGGCTGAGTTTATGAACCGGATCTACACCTTTGCCTTCCTGAAACAGCCGGTAGGAAAGACCCGCTATGCGGTGCTGACTAATGAGCACGGCGTAGTGATCGATGATGGGGTTGCCTGTCGTATCAGCGAGGACCATTTCTACGTGACAGCCACCACCAGTGGTGTTGAACGGGTCTACCGGGATATGACCAAGTGGAATGCACAGTGGCGTCTTGATGTCGATATTCTGCACGTTACCTCAGCGTTTGCTGCGGTTAATCTGGCCGGACCTGATGCCCGTAAAGTGCTGCAGCAACTGGTGGATGATGTCGACCTCAGTGCCGAAGCGTTTCCCTATCTGGCCTATCGGGAAGGCCATGTTGCGGGCATTCCTGCGCGACTGTTACGGGTTGGCTTTGTCGGTGAACTGGGCTATGAGATCCATGTACCGACCCGCTATGGTGAAGCACTCTGGGATGCGCTGATGGATGCAGGTAAAGCGTTTGATATCCGCCCATTCGGGGTAGAAACCCAGCGTCTGTTGCGACTGGAGAAAGGCCATCTGATTGTCAGTCAGGATACCGATGGTATGAGCCATCCCGGCGAGCTGGATCTGACCTGGGCGGTGAACCGCAAGAAGCCGTTCTTTGTCGGTTGTCGTTCGGTGGATATCGTAATGGCTCAGCCACAAACGAGAAAACTGGTGGGCTTTAAACTGCCGCTTAACAGCACTAAACCGGAAGAGGGCCATCTGGTGCTGAAAGGGGATAAGATTACCGGCAATGTCACCTCCTGCGAGTACTCATCAGCCAGTCAGGCGATTATCGGTCTGGCCTTTGCGGACATTGCAGATAGTGAACCGGGCTCCAGAATTAGTATTCGCGTAGAGGGTGAAGAGATTATGGCGGATGTGGTTAAACTGCCGTTCTATGATCCTGAAAACCTGAGACAGGAGATGTGATCATGACCGTTATTAAACCTGAACTGTTTGACAGTCGAAGTTTTATCTATCGTAAGCATCCGCAGGCCGAGTTTGCCGAGGTAAGCGGTGCTGCCCAGGTGCTCAGCTATGCAGATCAGAGCGATCCGGACACCGCTTTGATTGATCTTTCCGTGCGGCCCCGCTTTGGTCTGCGCGGCCCGAAAGCGGGCGAGGCGCTGATCGCCGCCGGGCTAATGCACCCGGAACAGCCAAACACTCTGACGGTATCTGATGATGGCATGATGGTGTTACGGCTGGGGCGGACAGAGTACTGGGTGCTGGCGCTACCCAACGCCGCTGCCGAGCGTGATCTGGATGCACTTCAGCAACAGCTGAGCGGCTCCGGAATCTATCCGGTCTATTGCCATGACAGTTATACCTGGCTGGCGCTGGCAGGGGAGCATCTGGCGGATATTATGGCTAAGGTCTGTGCGGTTGATCTGCGAGAGGACAGCTTTGCCCCCGGTGATCTGGTGATGACCTCGCTGGCCCGGGTCGGCGGGATTATCTGTCATCATCCGATGGCAGGGAAAACTGTCTACTCAATCTTCAGTGACAGTGCATCGGCCGCGTATCTCTGGGATGCTCTGCTGGATGCCATGGCTGAGTTTGAGGGCGCTCCGGCAGGCCAGAATTTTCTCCTGAGCAGTCAATAACAAGCTCAGGCTTTACCGTTTCCATCACCCAAAAACCGGTTGGCATCTCCTCCGATGCCACTGGTTTTTTTATTTTCCGTCGATTTCGTTATACCCCCCTTCCTATTGTCTGACTTTGCAGTAAAGTGAGTGCTTTCGTTAACACATATGCGAACCGTTTATGCAGCAAACTGATATCCGGGCAGCCGCTCAGGCCCTGCTTACCCGTCGCCTTAATCAGCAGATCAGCGGAGCTTTACCCGTTGAACAGCGTCCTGCAACAGTAGAAGAGGCGTTGGCGATTCAGCAGTCACTGATTGAACAGATGGCATTAGCCGGAGAGACGGTGGGTGGCTGGAAATGTGCGCTGCCGATCGCGATTGATGGCCTGGACAATGTGCCTGTTATCGCGCCGATTTTCAGCAGCAGTATCTCTGATGATTCCCCCTGTACAATGCAACTGGACGAGGGGGTGTGCAAAATTGAACCGGAGATCGGTTTTCGCTTCGGGCGTGATCTGCCGCACCGACAGGAACCCTACAGTGAAGAGGAGATACTGGACGCTCTGTGTGGCGCACATCTGGCACTGGAGCTGATTCTGAGTCGTTATGTTCAGCCCGATTCGATCAGCTATCTCGAACATCTGGCCGACTGTCTGTTTAATCAGGGGTTATTTGTCGGCCCGCCAATCAGCGTTGTACAGGCCTGTGCAGCGTCAGAGATTCGATTTGTTGTTACCGACCCTTCGCTGGAAGGTGGATGTCGACAAATAGAGGGCAAACATCCTTCAGGCTATCCTCAGACACCACTTTTCTGGATGGTTAATTTCCTCTCCCAGCGGGGTATCGATATCAAGGCGGGTCAGGTGGTGATTACCAGTTCCTATGCCGGGGTTATTGAAGTCGCCCCCGAGATGAATTTTACCTTAGAGTATGAAAAATATGGGGAAATCTCGTTGCGCTTTAAGATAGACTAGTCTTGTATACGAGTTTAAAAAACAGAAAAGGGGTGTGGCTATGGGGATTCTGTCCTGGATTATCTTAGGTTTAATCGCAGGTGTACTGGCAAAGTGGATTATGCCAGGTAAGGATGGTGGCGGTTTTATCATCACCACTCTGCTGGGTATCGCTGGCGCTTTTGTCGGTGGTTTTCTCGGCAATCTGATCGGTTTCGGCACCCTGGATGGTCTTAGCCTTGGCAGCATAGCAACAGCAACCGTTGGTGCCTTTATTCTGCTGTTTGTTTATAAAAAACTGAAGTAAACCTCAGCTTCCCTGAGTCGATTAAAGCTTCAATCTCTGGGTATGATGCGATCTGTCGGGGCTTTAGTGACTGGTACATGCGTCACCCGTTCATTCGTCCGCAGTGTTTTTCCTAATCATTGCCTTCAAAGCCTGTCGCTTGCATGAATTTCAGTAGTTCCGGCAAACACCTGAACTGCTGAATATCCGCTGTCAGATGTGACACTTCCGCTGCGATCTCATCAGCGCTCATCTGCGTTGCTTCACGCTCCAACTGACGGGCCCGTTCAACGATACGGGTTGCTCCGACATTAGCGGAGATCCCTTTTAAGCTGTGCGCTGCACTGATCAGCGCGGCTGTATCGCCAGATTCTGCCGCATTCTGAAGAGTCTTCAGAATCTGAGGGGCGGATTTCAGATAGATCTCAATAATACGTTGTAACAGCGTTTGTTTCTGATTCAGTTGTTGCAATGCCTTGTGTTTATTCCAGAGCGGCGAGGGGGCTTGTGAATCGTCACTCTGAGTGTGCGGTTGTGCACTGTTGACCGGGGCAGGGGCTTCAATAACGTGGGGTAGCCACTGACACAGCAGCTGTTTTAGCGTCTCCGGTTCAAAAGGCTTACTCAGATAGTCATTCATGCCCGCTTGCAGGCACTTCTCTTTCTCGCCCTGCAGGGCCGCGGCGGTTAAGGCGATGATCGGGACATTCATATAGATCGGGCCAGCCTCCCCGGTACGGATTTTCCGGGTCGCCTCATAACCATCCAGCACCGGCATCTGACAATCCATGATAATAGCGAGCACAGTATCATCGGTTTGCTGGCGGAGGATCTCGATGGCCTCCTGGCCGTTCTGTGCATGCAATACATGGGCATGATAGTCTTCCAGCAGCCCCTGAAGTACTTCACGATTGATCCGGTGGTCATCGACGACCAGCAGATTACGGTTATGGAAGTTGAGCTGTGGTGTATCTGAAACTGGCGGCTCATCTTCGGCATGTTTTCGGTCGATCTTTAAAGCTTCAAGGGCTGTTGACAGATTGACCAGCGTTACCGGTGAGTCAATTAACACGGTGTCTGGATCCAGAACGGCCGGATCGATCAGATCCGGGGCATGCCAGTTATCGATGATCATCACCTGCGCTGATGGGTTGCTCTGCTGCAGGTAATGCTCAATACCGGGCTTCAGCCGGATGTAATTGACTGAATCGACAACCAGCAGGTCGTAGGAGGGCGATTGGTATATATTATGAAACTGATCAGCATCCGACAGCGTGACACGCGCTCCCCAGCTGTGAAAAATTTTTGTCAGGTTGGCTGAAGTGCTGGGTTGCGTTGCATCTATCCATACACCCTGGCCGCCCAGCTCCGGTTTAAATGCTGGGGTTGCTTCGGTGGTCGCTGGATTGAGGGGGATGGTGAAGGAAAAGGTGCTGCCATACCCTTTTTCGCTGACCACACTGATCGAGCCACCCATGAGTTGGCAGAGTTGTTTGCAGATTGTCAGCCCCAGCCCGCTGCCCCCATATCGCCGGGAAGTTCCAATCTCTTCCTGGGAGAAGGAGGTAAAGATCCCGGATAGTTTCTCCGAGCTAATACCGATGCCGGTGTCTTGTACTGAACAGCTAAGCCAGAGCGTTTCGTCATCCTTCATATAGGTGGCTGCCTTGAGGCAGATCTGTCCTGTCATGGTAAACTTGACGGCGTTACTGAGCAGATTATTGAGAACCTGGCGTATCCGGTTTGAATCTCCATTGACCCAGACGGTGTCGACATCCACCAGATGAGCAATCATCTCAATATCTTTGCTGTAGGCGACAGATGAAATCGACTGGACACAGGCGTGCAGCAGCCGGTGAAGATCAAAGTCAATAAACTCAAGTTCCAGTTTATCGGCCTCAATTTTAGAAAAATCCAGAATATCGTTGATCAGCAGGGTCAGCGACTTAACGCTGCTCTCTGCCAGCTCCAGCTGCTGTTGCTGGCGGCGGCTGAGAGGCCCTTTACGGAGTAATCCCAGCATGCCAAATATGCCGTTCATCGGCGTTCTGATCTCATGGCTCATATTGGCCAGGAAGCGGCTTTTTAGTTCGGTGGCCGCCCGGGCTTCATGGACAGCGTCCTGCAGTTCACGGGTGCGTGCTTCAACCTGTTGCTCCAGCGCCTCATTGTGCTTTAATTGCAGCGCCTGTGCCTGTTTAAGCGCTGTAATATCGTGAATGATCACCGCGGCTGTGGCAGTGTGTTGGCTATCTTGATCATCCTTAATTGCCGACAGCGTCATCTCCACATGACGAACCTGCCCTTCACGGTTTTTTATCTGAACCTCATTTGTGCGTATTCTGCCATCGTCAATGACGTCCTGCACCGATAACAGGCATTGGCTGCTCGCATCAGTATCCGCTATGACATGACATATATTGAGACTGAGCAGTGTCGCAGCGTTGTAGCCCAACAACCGCTCAGCTGCCGGGTTCCAGTCTTTCACGCAGGCGTTCCTGTCGACGGTAATGATCGCTTCTGAAGACCCCAGCACAATTGCGCGGAAATTGCTTTGGGTTTTAAGTAGCTCTTTGCGGGCCGAAAGTGCTTTCTGGTAGAGAAAAACCACGCTCAGGGCGATCGTGAAGATGATTAACAGGCCGGCAAATGTTGCCAGGAAGTGTTTATATACCTGCGCCTGTAGAGAGTTTTCTGTCAGTGTCTTTATAACGGTGAACTGTCTTGGCTCGTTGCTGCTTCCCAGGTTAATCTGGCTGGCGATGTAGTTCAGGGTATCGCCATCAGGCGTACTAATCTGTTGCCAGTGTTGTGATCCGCTAACCGGCTCTGTCTGCCCTGAATAGTCTAGCCAGGTGATGGGGTTACCCCGTTCAAAAGCAAAGGCGATATCCGGATCGGGATGTAACAGAAAATCACCACGGTCATTGAGCAAAAACACACCACCGGCATGGTGCATGTTGTTCAGTCTCTGCAGTAATGGTCCGGCGTTGTAATTGATAATGACAAAGCCAAACAGCGTATGGTCGGCATCGTATACTCTGACCGCCAGACGGTAGGTGGGCCACTCCGGCAGTTCGATCTTGCCAAACTCACGATTAAACTCAATATCACTTAAATAGACTGACTCATCGGCTGAGTTTGTTATCTCCTTAAAATAGGCTGACTCTCCTTTGGACTGGAGGTGCTGCTCAGAAATGATACTGAGTTGTCCCTGACGGCGGTCAACCCGGACCAGCTCACGACCGTTATCAGCGATACCGATGAAGCGCAGTTGACGAATCTCAGGGGTCGTTTTCACAAACGCCAGAAACGTCTGTTGCAGATGCCACTTCCATTGATTCAGGCTGAGCGCTTCGCGGGAGTCAGGGATGCTGGCGTCAGTCAGTTTATGGACAATCGCCTCAATGGCGGGGAGTTGGGCAATAAACCGAATCTGCTTGCGCTGAGTGTCTAACTGATCATTAAGATAGCGTTCAATCTGTTTCAGATCCAGGCTTTGATTGACAAGCTGATCTCCTCTGATACTGGTTTGCGCCTGGTAGTAAATGGCAGCAGAGAGTGTCAGAAATAAGATAACGGCAATCATTACTCCCAGATAAAATTGCCGCAATTTGAATGCCGATTGCATAAAACTCTCCCTGAGTCTGTCTGCCCGGTACTGCAGGGTGTTTCAGAATAGATAACAAAATAGTTGATAAGAGCAGCAAATATGACAGTTGCTTTCGATCGCGATGGCATAACATGAATAAACTCATAGGTTTATCGGTATTTGCCGGTGACTATCTGCATTCGCAATCATTCTAACGAGACTATTTAATTACACTCTTTTTGTTACTAATTTTGGTGTATGTGTGTCTAAGCGTCAATTGCTCTCTATTAATTATTTAATAATATCAATGTATTGCCTACTTTTTATGTGGTCTTTTTGAGGCGTTGTATAATTCTGGAATAGAGTTTGTATAGTAGTAGAATGTTAAAGATTGTCTATAATTGGATTATAACCTATGCATCCAGCAGGCCTGGTTAGTCGCAACAGACTGTTTCAGTAATACCTCTAAAGACCGGGTTAATCCTAACGTAGATGAGTATGGGAAAAATGAGAACGGATACTCAAGCTCCACTAACAGTTCTATTAGTCGATGATGATGAAGCTACCCGCCTTTTGTTAGCAGACGCCGTCAGTGGTATGGCCGAGATTATTGAAGCGGATTGTGGTGAAACTGCGTTGCAACAGGCCCGCTTATATCGACCGGACCTCATTCTGCTTGATATCAGTATGCCGGATTTAAGCGGTATCGAGGTGTGCGAAATACTCAAAGCCGATCCCGAATTTGAACATCCGGTTGTCATCTTTATTACAGCAACTGAAAGCGAAGTGATCGAAACTCAGGCGTTGGGGGCCGGAGGCGTTGATTATCTGACTAAACCGATCAATGTTGAAAACTGTCGTCTGAAAGTGAAAAATCACCTACAGCAATCTGCCCAGGTGAAACAGGTTAAACTCGAACATCAGGCATTAACATCGATGATTAGCAGTTTACCTGTGCAGGTCACTTACTGGACCCGGGATTGGGTTAATAAATACAGCAATGACCCCGAGGGTGCATGGTTTGGTCATTCTGCTACTGAGATGTCCGGTCGGTCGATTGATGATCTGTTACCGCCCCGCTTAGCCCGGCTGTTAAGGCGATTCGCAACACAAAAAACCGGTTCCGCTCCCCAGATCAGTTATCTGCATAACGGCAGTGAACGACACCTTCAGGTGAACTTTGTTAATGCAAATCCGGTGACAGGCGTTCAGGGGTATTTGCTGACACTTATAGATATCACCTCTCTGAAAAAAACGGAGCGCGAGCTGCAGCTGCAAAATAAAAACTATAATGTCACCCTTAATGTAATTGGCGATGGCGTTATCTCGATTAATACCGACGGCCGGGTTACCTATATGAATCCGATTGCTGAACGTTTAACCGGAATTTCACCCGTAGCCGCATACGGTCTCCCTATTGAAGAGGTCTTTGTTTTACACGATGGATTAACCGGTGATCGCATTGATAGTCCATGGCTTCTGGCACTGGAGCATCTGTGTGTTAACTACCTTTCCTCTAACAGCCAGTTAGCCGGTGATGATGGTCATGTCTATCCCATAGAGGGGTCTGCCGCCACCGTCACCGATACCGATGGCACAATCACCGGAGCGGTGATTGTGTTCCGGGATCTCAGTGATACGGTGGCGATCTCGGATAAAATGGATTATCTGGCATACCACGATCAGTTGACCGGATTGCCTAACCGGGTTCTGTTGCAACAGAGACTTGAGGATGCCATTGCATTTGCACAAGCCTCGGGATTGAAAACAGCTTTAATACTGATCGATCTGGATAACTTTAAATATATCAATGACTCGTTGGGTCATACCCAGGGAAACAGCCTGATTAAACAGGTGGCTGACCGGCTTAGTAAACTGAGTGAGACCCGTTCTACGTTGTCACGAATCGGTGGTGACGAGTTTGCAATGGTTATCCCGTATATTGATGATATTAGCCAGGTCGAACGGATGGCGATCAATATTCATAAGCAGATGGAAAAGCCTTTTAAGCTGACCGAGGGGGAGTGTGGGCTGTCGGTGAGTATGGGCATCAGTATTGCGGCTGATGATGCTGCTGATGCAGAAGATCTGATGCGTCTGGCCGATGTAGCGATGTATCGGGCCAAGTACGAAGGTCGGGGGCGCCACTGCTTTTTTTCCAACCAGTTGGAAGAAGACTTGCTCTCCAGGCATGCAATAGAACAGCTAATCCGTACAACGATTAAACATCAGAGTTTTGAGGTGCACTACCAGGCTAAGTTCTCCCTTTGGGAATACCGGATTGTTGGTGTAGAAGCCCTGGTAAGAATGCGGGACTCAAACGGACGGCTGATCTCGCCCTGTGAGTTCATTCCGGTAGCAGAAGAGTTAAACCTGATTGAACAGCTGGGTGAACAGGTGCTGGAAACTGCGTGTTCCGATGCGGATAAATGGCTTCCAGATCATCCTGAAGTTCCTGTGGCGGTGAATGTGTCCGCCTCTCAGTTGAAGCGGACAGACTTTGTAGACAGGGTTATGACGATACTTGGTCGGAGTAGCCTGCCGCCTGAAATGTTGGAGCTGGAAGTGACTGAAAGCGCTCTGATGCAAAATATTGAGACTGCCCAGGAGATTATCGAAGCGTTGCATAACCAGGGGATTGTGATTGCGCTGGATGATTTTGGCACGGGCTATTCCAGCCTGACCTATCTGCAACGGTTCAATATTGATGTACTGAAAATTGATCAGTCATTTATTCAGAAAATGGGAAATAATACTGACAGCCTGGCGATAGTTAAAAATGTCATTTCGCTGGGGAAATCGCTCAACTTACGAGTGTGTCCTGAAGGAATAGAAACACAGGATCAGTTGAATGAGTTGATTCGGCTGGGTTGTGAGATGGGGCAGGGATATCTCTTCTGTCGGCCAATACCTATTGATGAATTCATCCGCTTTATGGAAGATGTAAAAAATCATAGCGAGAGTGCCGGCAACCTCTATTTTATATAGTCGTTGTGAACGCGGTAATACGAGATCAGTATGCGACCCCTAATCCCTTTTATACATCAGCTTAGTCGTCAGGAAGCCTGCGACTGGATAGATACAATACAGTCGCAACTACCCGGTTGTGATATCTGTGAATTCTCTCAACTGTCCGCAGTAGATAGGGGGCAGGTAGAGATCGCTATTGTGGCGAATCCTGATCCGGTGGAGGTTGCACAACTGTCCCGATTGAAGTGGGTTCACTCGGTGTGGGCTGGTGTCGAGGGGATGATGGCTAACCTGTCACACATGCCGTTTGAAATTGTTCGTCTGACCGATCCGCAACTGGCACAAACGATGTCAGAAGCGGTGCTGGCCTGGGTGTTGTATCTGCACCGTGATATGCCTCAATACCGCCAGCAGCAGGTGGACTCTCTCTGGCAACAGCTTCCTTATACTGATCCTGCTGATCGGCATATTGCTGTACTGGGGCTGGGGTTGCTGGGACAACGCAGTGCGTCACGGCTGGTGGATAATGGCTTTCGTGTTTCCGGCTGGAGTCGTTCAGTAAAACAGATCGATTCTGTCGATTGCTATGCCGGTGATCAGCTGTCAGCGTTGCTTGCTAAGGCGGATATTCTTGTCAATCTTCTGCCGCTGACGCCTGCTACTCAGGGCTTAATGAACCGGGCATTTTTCCAACAGGTTAAAAACGGTGCAGCACTGATCAATTTTGGCCGTGGCGCAACGGTGGTTGAGAGCGATCTGCTGGAAGCTCTGAACCTGGGGCTGATCAGCCACGCGGTGCTGGATGTTTTCGCTGAAGAACCTCTGCCGCCAGAGTCCCCCCTGTGTCATCACCCCCAAATCACCCTGTTGCCGCATATCTCTGCGCCGACCAGTGTGGCCACCGCCAGCCGTATTGTCGCCGGAAATATCACCGCTTACCTGTCACAGGGAATTCTGCCTGAGTGTGTTGATAAAAATCGCGGCTATTAATTCTGTTGCGATTAATCCTTAAACAATAGGCGCTGAACAGGGGCTAACTGTGGTAAAGTGCCAGCCTTATTCACCTCAGTCCGGACCCTTTTTGTGAACAATAACGATATTCTCCGCCGCCTGCGCTATACCTTCGATTTTAGTGATACCAAAATGATCGGGGTGTTTCGTCATGCTGATCTGGCGGTAACCCGTGTGCAGCTCTCTGGCTGGCTGAAAAGGGAGGAGGATGCCGATTATATACGCATGCCGGATCTGGAGATGGCGACCTTTCTGAACGGTTTGATTGTCGAAAAGCGGGGCCGACAGGAGGGGGATCAGCCGGTGCCGGAAAAGCGGCTGAATAACAACATTATCTTCCGCAAGCTGAAGATCGCTCTTAATCTGACCGCTGACGATATTCTGGCAATTCTTAAGCTGGCCGGCGTCAGACTGAGTAAGCATGAGCTGAGCGCACTGTTTCGCAAACAGGGCCACCAGAACTATCGTGAGTGTCAGGATCAGGTACTGCGCAACTTTCTCAGCGGATTACAAAGCCAGTTGCGCGATAAAACCCCGGGGGCTAAAACCAGTAAGCCTCCGCGTACAACGGCCACTAAATCCGATAAACCGGTACGCAAACCCTCTGCAGAAAGACGAGCGAAACAGGATGTGAAGTTTGTCGTTGATAAACCAGCGGCTGAAAAAACAGCGCAATCGACAAACGTGGATAGTCACTCCGTCTGGGCAAAAGCGTTGGCTAAAACCGGTAAAAAGAGCTGAGCGGAATGAAAGAGAAACAGCTGCCTCCAACCCGGGATGAGATCGCACAGTTACCCGTTTTTCAGGGCATGACACTGGATCAGATTGAGCAACCCAGTGATGCAGACGCGCTGGCGTTAGCATTGCAACATCTGATGGACAGCCCCTTTGTTGGTTTTGATACCGAATCGAAACCGGTCTTTCGCAAAGATCAGATGTCCGACGGCCCCCATGTTGTTCAGCTCTGTACCGCTGATACGGCGTATGTTTTTCAGCTGCATGATCAGGCGGCTTATCCGATCATTTGTCAGGTGCTGGAGTCTGAACAGGTAGTCAAAGTGGGCTTCGGCCTGCAATCGGATCGCAGTCACATCCGGCGTAAGTTTGGCGTTGAGATTGGTGCGATTCTTGACCTGGATGCCGTCTATCGGAAACTGGGATATCGTCGCCAACTGGGCGTTAAAGCCGCGATTGCGGTACAGTTCGGGCAGAAATTCAATAAATCAAAACGGGTTTCGACCTCCAACTGGGCATTGCCGAAACTCAGCGAAGCACAGCTGCTTTATGCCGCGAATGATGCCTATGCTGCCTTGCGGATTGTCCAGAGCCTGCAGCAAACGGGCCATGCATCGCTGATACTGGGTCTGGTTAACTGAGAACGCACACAGGATATTGTCAGAATGATTTTAAAGAAATTTTCGCAACTGCCTGCACTGGAGATTGAACCCGGCACCGACTGCTCCTTTATCAGCCACAACCCCAAAGGTGAGCCTCTGCTGACGGTAGTTTATGCCACTAAACGGGATTTTCTCTCCGTGCCTAAAACCTATACGGCGGTTCAGTTTCGAGGCGATAATACTATCCCCCTGGAGTTCCATTCGGTATCCCGTCAGGACTATCTGGAACAGCTGGAACTGGCTGATAGCTGGTTTAAATCCGGTGCCTACGAGATAGAAAAAACCAAGGACTACACCATCGTATTGCTGCTTACCAACGATCGTGCACTGGAGATCATCTTCACCGGTTTTGAGTTACTGGAAGACAGTTATCACTGTGCTGATTCGCAAACGGCCCTGATACAACATATCAGTGGTTAGACCGCGGCTTCGCCGCTGGATAAGAGCGTCAGTATTATATGTAGGAGCTGCATCCTGCAGCAATTGAACCTGGTTTTACCCCGATCCTTTGGACGGTCAGTTAAGAGCGGTTTGAATTAGCTCACGCTTTTTCCTCTGGTCGTTGAATTGCTCAATGTAATCAAATATGTCTGCTCGACCTCATCCCGGCTCCGAAAACCAATTCCTTATACCCGCTTACAAAGCCTTCTGAAACGCTAAAACAGTGCTTTTGGTGCAGGTTGCAGCGTACATATATCTCTTTATGGGGACTTATTCGGGTTACTTCTGGGGTGATCAGATATATGGTGAAGAGTAAAATATGATGGTAAGTACCGATGTACTCTTATAATAAGAAAAACATTATCCTCGGGTTGTGTGCCGCCTGTGTTATTGGCGTTTTGCCTTTTATCGTTTTACGCCTGATGGATCAGCTCTGGCTGATGGCTGCGGTTGATTCTGGAGCATTAGTGGGCGCGACCCTGATCGGATTGTATGTCCTTAAAAGCAATAAGTTACGAATAGCGTGTCTTATCCTCACCGCATTATTTCTCGTCACGGTGGTTTTGGTGGTTAACATCAAGGGGCCATCGCTTATCTATTGGTTTTACCCAACCATGATTACCGGGTATTTCCTGCTCAAGCCCGGGGAAGCGTTGATTGTCAATATTCTGGCTCTGTTTGCGATCTTTCCGATCATCAATACGCAGCTGGTTTTGATCGAACAACTGAGTATTCTTTTTACCATTACCCTGGTGAATGTTTTTTCATACATTGTTTTCAGGAGTATGGCGGGTCATCAGGATGTTCTTACACAGCAGGCGACTCAGGACGGTTTAACCGGTGCGGGTAATCGTCGTTTGTTTAATCATCACATGGAACAGTTTTTTGCCTCAGCGACCGAGCAGCATACCTCACTGTCACTCATTTTCCTGGATATAGATAATTTTAAAACCATCAACGATACTTTTGGCCATGTAAAAGGGGATGAGGTTCTCAGCGCTGTTCTAAAGTTACTGAGTTCAAGACTGAGAAAGCTTGATACGATCTATCGTCTTGGGGGGGATGAGTTCGCCATCGTACTCAGTGAAGCGAGCTGTGATGCCGCTGTCAGCAAAGCTGAAGAGCTATGTCGCCTGGTGAATAGTGATCCGTTTTGCTCTGATTTTAAGGTGACTGTCTCATTCGGTGTGGCTGAAAGACACGCCGGCGATAAGATCCAGGAACTGGTAGACCGCGCGGACAGGGCGCTTTATCGGGCGAAAGAGGAGGGACGCAACCGGGTATGCGGTGAGTAATTTGTCCCAGCGAAATAACAATTAACCGTATATTTTCATCCCATCGTCTGGCAAAGTCGTGAGTCCCCTTTTTTCCGTATCATCCGGAGAGAATGAGCTGGGCAGGCCGCCCGGCTGATCAATGATGCATTATCTTCTCAGGGCTTAGGATGATGTTGTGCTGTTGGTTAGTTTTCTGCACCCGTAAAAATCGGAATAGAATCATGAAAGTGAAGCTCTTTTATTTATGCTTTTTTCTTATCACTGGTTGTACCAATAGTGGTTCTTTTGAAAGTATTCAGCTAAGTAACAGGCTCGAATGTTCTAAGTTGCCACCCTCTCAATATGATGAGTGTGTGAATCGCTACAATAAATCTTACGATCAATATGAGCGTGAGCGAAAAGAAGCAATGGGGGATTAAGCTGGTGATGGGGAGATCTATCCTCTTGCTGGAGTACTTTAATACCCAGTTAACCGCTAAAAAGAGCTTTTAGAGATTGTCCTGAAGCTGATCTGGACCGGGAATGATGAATTGTTAAAACGATTAACCATAGGGAAAGCATCATGAAATCAATCGTAATTATTCTGGCGGGGCTTTGGATCTCATGGCATTACACCGATCTGCATTCAGATCAAACGCTGTTTAATATGGTGGCGCCATTGGGCGTATTGATATTCGGGGCCTCCCTTGCTGTATGGCTGGTTTTAAGAATGGGATCCGGTGGTCGCGGCAGTCGGTCTGATGGTTATAGCGGTGATAGCGGTGGTTTCTTCGATGGTGATTCAGGTGGTGGCGATGGCGGTGGTGACTGAGCGCTGTTATTAAGTGTTGTTATTAAGCGTCGTCATAAGTGTTTGGCCACCTAAAATGCTGCTGCCACTGTCGATTTTTCTAACCACTAGCGAGTCGCGAAGCGCCGTTCTTGCCACTTTTTGAGCGCTTTACAGCTCAAAATACCTCCCCGGTGTTTTTCCCAGTGCTTTGCGGAACATGGTGATAAAGGCACTCTGACTACTGTAACCCAGATCCTGAGCAACGTTGGCTACTGCATCCCCCTGGGCGATGCGGGTCAGAGCCGCCAGCAGGCGCACCTGTTGTCGCCACTGCCCGAACGTCATCCCCGTTTCCTGGCGAAAGTGTCGGGCCAGAGAGCGCGCGCTGGTGCCCAGCTCGGTTGCCCACTCATCTATTGAGCGCGGGTCGGCGGGGTTATCTCTCAGCCTGTGGGCGATCACAATCAGGGATTTACTTTTGGGATGCGGCAGGTGGAGAGGGGCCTCAGGAATGGTTTTAAGCTGATCAAGAAACACCTGAACGATACGTCCCTGTGTGCCGTCCTCATCATAGAGGGTATCAAAGGAGACCATCTCCAGAATCAGCTCCCGCAACAGGGGGGTTACATGGATGACCTGACAGTGATTGGGCAGATCTCTGGAGGCTTCAGGTGCAATATAGACATTGCGCATCTGTACCGGATGGATCGTGCGGGCATCGTGTTCGATAAAGGCGGGAATCCATACCGCCCGTTGCGGCGGTACTACCCAGTAGCCGATATCCCGGGCTGACACCTGAATCAGTCCGGCGGCGATAAACAGCAGTTGTCCCCAGCCATGGCTATGGTAGGGCGAATAAAATCCCGCTTCGTGGTCAGCTTTACGGATCACGACCTGACGGGGAACGTGTTCCAGCCGATTGACCGGTTTTCCATCCAGGGTTACCCAGTGTTTGGGAATTTCAGGTAGCTCTGTCTGTTTCTCGATATAAGTTGGCATGCTTTATTGTATACGCCAGATTGGATCTTTTTTAAAGTAGCCTGAGAAATTAATTGAGTCATCAGGTCGGGTATTACTGCGTTGTTAAGAATGTCCGACTGTACAGGAGTCACTATGTTGAACTTGATCCGTCGCCCGGAGTTATTTTTGTTTTTGCTGGCGGGCGCGATGCCCCTGTCGATGGGGGTGTGGATGGCATTGCTGAATAACTTCGCCATTGAGAAAGCGGCCTTTACCGGGGTTGAGATCGGTATTCTGCAATCTTTGCGTGAGATTCCCGGGTTTATCTCTTTCGGCGCGGTGCTGTTGCTGGTGTTGATGCGTGAACAGACCCTGGCTCTGGTATCGATGTTGCTTCTGGGGCTGGGGACCGCTGCCACCGGATTTTTTCCCTCCGAGGTCGGGCTGTACTGTACTACCGTGCTGATGTCGATGGGGTTTCACTACTATGAGACCATGAATCAGTCGCTCTCACTACAGCTGTTCAGCAAGGAGGAAGCACCCCATCGCCTGGGTCAGATGGTGGCGATTGGCTCCTTTGCCAGCCTGGTGGCGTTTGCGCTGGTATGGCTGGCGTTGGATATATCCGGTTTATCGATGCAAACGGTTTATCTCCTCGGTGGTGGCGTTACTGTAGGCATCACTCTGTTCTGCTGGCTAGCATTTCCTCGCATGGAGGGAAAGGTTGAGCAGCATAAAAAACTGCTGCTACGAAAACGTTACTGGCTTTACTACGCGCTGGTATTTATGGGCGGTGCCCGGCGGCAGATCTTCATGGTGTTTGCCAGCTTCCTGATGGTGGAGAAGTTTGGTTTTTCTGCCGGTGAGATCTCCATCATGTTTCTCATCAATGGCGCTCTGAATATGGTTTGTGCGCCCAGGATTGGCAAGCTGATCGGTTTCTGGGGCGAACGTAAGACCCTGACCATTGAGTATATCGGGCTGATTATCGTGTTTACTGCCTACGCTATTGTGTCAGATCCCTGGATTGCGGTGGGACTGTATATTGCCGACCACCTGCTGTTCTCTATGGCGATAGCGCAGAAAACCTATCTGCAGAAAATTGCTGATCCGAAGGATCTGGCTTCTACGGCAGGCGTCTCTTTCACCATCAACCATATTGCTGCAGTGGTGCTGCCTGCCGCCTATGGGGTGTTATGGATTATCTCTCCGGCGGCGGTGTTTCTCACCGGTGCCGCGCTGGGCGGGGTGTCGCTGATACTGGCGCGGATGGTGCCTGAGAAGCCTGCGCCAGGAGAGGAAGTGATACTGTTTTCGGGGAAAATCGCAAACGCTTCATAGGCTTCTGTAGCGGGCAGAGGCTTTATCCTGAGTGCTTGTTAGCTGGTTCACTCGTATAGGTTTGTAAAGCGACTTATCTGGATGATTTTTATACGGCGCTGACGATCTGGGATAAAGCAGGGAAGAATTTCCTGTCCTTTTTCGTCTGCGTCATACTTTATTGTAACCATAGATACGGTGTTGAAGAGAGTGCTGTCCCTGTCCTGTCGGTCAGACCCAAATCGCTTCTATAAGGGGCCTGATGAATCGCATATTTTTCGGCGTTTCAGCTGGTATCCATAAGGAAACCAGGTTTTCCAACTATAAAATCCTGATTTCTCCAGCATCTTTTGTCTTTCTGAAACAGGCTCGTCTGACAATAAAAAAGTTCGAAATAGAGCGCTTTAATGAAGAAATACCCTGTCTCACTACAGCTGATTTTTTTCATAGTTAAGCAATTCATTAACTAACATTAATTTTATAAATATTTAACTAACTGATGGATCTATTGTAGTTTCGAATAACGGCGAGGGGATATCAATGACACACTGACGATATCAAACAGTGTCACCCTTTAGCAGAAACAGCTCTCGAAGCTGATTTTTTTGAGCTAAAATAATTAATCATGATTATTTACATTAATTATTTAAGTCGCTCAATTTGGAGATAAAATGGCTGAAATTCAGCGAAAGTACCGTAAACAGAAACTATCTGACCTCATTGTTGATGAGGTGAAGTCGATGATTGTTGCTGAAAAGCTGTTGCCGGGTGATCGCCTGCCTAATGAAAAGGATCTGATTGATCAGTTTGGCTGCTCCAAAGGCACGGTCAGAGAAGCCCTGAAGGCGCTTGAGGTTGAAGGGCTTGTGTATACCCGTCCTGGCCCGGGAGGTGGGGCTTACCTTTCTGAAGTTGGAACTGAACCTGCCAGTAAGATGCTGCGAAACTATTTATATTTTAATCACCTTTCTGCGGAACAGATTTACCAGATGCGCAAGCTGATTGAGGTTGAATTGGCGGTGTCGGTGGTTGGAAAGCTGACTCAGGCCGACTTTGAACTGCTTGAAGCGCATACCAATGCCTGTGCGACTCCGCCTGAGTCTGAAGATCAGCAGCGCAGCCAGAGAATCGCAGAGCTTGAGTTTCATAATGTGTTGTCTGATGCATGTCCAAATCCCTTGTTGAGCTTTATGGGGCGTTTTCTGAACGAGGCGCTCAGAGATCTGGTCGTGCTGAAAAAGTCTTATCAGATTGATGCTTACCAGTTTACTCAATCCAATGTTGATTATCACGAGCGTTTACTTGATGCCTATCGCGCAGAAGATGAAGCACAGGTGCGCAGGTTGATGGGTGAGCATATGTGCGAAGCTGAGGCGCATTTCGTTGCGTTGGACGGCAAAATTTCAAAAAAAATGTAATACCCAGGGTATTCAGGTACCCAGCAAAAAGAGCTTGTTGAACAGGCCGGACAGAATAATAAGTAGTACATGAGAAGCTTTAAATTAAGGCAAATAAATAGAAGAGCAATTAAACCTTAGAGGAAAGCAGTATGAAAAAGATAATGTTGAGGAACGTCCTGATATCCGCAGTACTGTCGGCAACGAGCTCTCTTACGCTGGCTGCAGATGGCATTACTATCTACGGTGTAAAATCAGTGTCTGGTGCATTTGCCAGTTATGGTAAATACGCAGATATGGGCTCTAAACTGGCCGTAGAGGATTATGGCGATCTGTTGGGGCAGAGCGTCCACTATGAGACGATTGATACCGAGGGCAATGCGGGTAAAGCGGTGCGTAAGGTTCAGGAAGCGATCAGTCAGGACAACGCCCGCTTTTTTGATGGTGCAACGCTCTCTTCTACGGCGCTGGCTATCGGTAAAGAAGTTAACAAGGTTAATGGTGTTTTCATCACCCCGGCGGGTGCCGATGAACTGACCGGAAGCGATTGTAACATGTCTACTTTCCGCTGGTCTGTGCCGACCTATGGTGCTATCCGGCAAACCGTAAAACCGCTGATTGATAAGTTTCCGGAGAAAAAACGCTGGTACACCATCACACCTCAGTATGTGTTTGGCGAGGCGCTGTTGAACAATGCCAAGGCGGTATTTGCCGAGGAAGGTATCGAACATGTTGGTAACAGTTATCACTCCCTGAAAGAGCAGGAGTTCTCCGGTTACCTCACCAACGCGATGGCGGCACAACCGGATGTTCTGTTGTTGCTGAACTTTGGTTCTCAGTCATCGAATGCGCTGCGCCAGGCTGTTAATTTCGGTCTGAAAAATCAGATGACCATTCTGGTCGCCTGGTCATCCGGTCTTGATCAGTTACAGGAGCTGGGTCCGGATATTGCCGAAGGCGTGTATTTCGGTGCGCAGTACTGGCACACCGTGGACACACCCATGAACAAGGCGTTGGTTAAGCGGGTGAAAGAGGTTTACGGTATGAACCCTAACTACCCTCTGGCCGCTGACTATATCAGCACCACTGTGATTCTGGATGCGATTGCTAAGGCCGGAACAACCGATAGTGCTGCGGTTGCTAAAGCGCTGGAAGGAGCCACGTATGAAGGCCCAACCGGAAGCGAAGTGATTCGTAAAGCCGATCATCAGGTTCTGAAAGACTACTATCTGCTGGAAGGTAAACCTGCCGCAGACATGGCCGATCAGGACGATTATGTCAATATCATCAGTTCTGGAAAGTCGTTTCCGGATGAATCAGCTCTGACGTGCAAGCGTAGCTAAATCAGTATTCGTATCCCGGTGATACCGGGATACGGCATATATTCGTTGTGCAGGAGCGATCCGATGAGTCTTTATCTGTTTCAGATACTGAATGGTGTCGGACTGGGGATGATCTATTTTCTGATTTCGGTTGGACTGACGATTATCTTTGGTCTTTTAAATTTTGTTAACTTTGCCCACGGTGCTTATTACCTGATCGGGTCATATCTGTGCTTTACCGTCGTAGCACTAACGGGAAATTTCTGGTTGGCTTTAGCCATAGCACCTATTGCTGTAGCGATACTGGCCCTGATTACTGAAAGAATACTGATTAAACGCGCTTATCATCTGCCACACACTTATCACATTCTGATAACCCTTGGCATAGCACTGATTATTCAGGAACTGACGATCTCAATCTGGGGGCCCATCGGTAAATCTGTCGCGGTGCCTGAGGCGCTGCAGGGGGTCTTTCAGATGGGGAACTTTTTCTATCCGAAATACCGTTTATTCGTGATTCTGTTCTCGGCGGTTATCGCGTTTGCCCTTTGGTTGCTGCTTGAACGAACCCGGTTTGGCGCGCTGGTGCGAGCCGGAAGTGAGGATACTGAAACCGTTTCTTTACTGGGAACTCATATCCACAAACTGTTTTCTATTACCTTTGCGCTGGGAGTGGGTCTTGCCGGTCTTGCCGGTGTACTGGCTGCCCCGATCCGGGGTGTACACCCTTTTGTTGGTGTTGAGGTGCTGGGTATAGCCTTTGTTGTCGTTGTGATTGGCGGCATGGGGTCGTTCACCGGGGCATTGGTTGGTGGTCTGATTGTCGGTCTGGTGCAGAGTCTGATGACAACTATCTGGCCGCAGGGTGCAAGCCTGATGATTTATGGTGCGATGGCGTTTGTTATTTTGTTACGTCCATACGGTTTGTTCGGGAGAGCCTGATTATGATGAAGCAGAAAAGATCATCGCTGCTTGGCGGGGTTACTCTGGCAACCCTGGCAACGGTTATACTGATGCCTCTGTTGCTGCCTTCGGCAACTCTGGCAACCGAAATCCTTATTTTTGCGATGGCTGCACTGGCCTGTAATCTGCTGCTGGGGTATACCGGATTACTCTCCTTTGGTCAGGGAATTTTCTTCGGAGGCGGTGCTTATATCGCGTCAATATGCATGATCCACTGGAATTTTGGCCTGCTCAGCGCTTTGCTCAGTGCGATGTTGGCTGGGGCGTTACTGGCGGGCCTGGTAGGGGCGTTATCTATTCGCCGTAAAGGGATCTACTTTGTCATGCTGACATTGTCGTTCTCACAGATGGCCTATTTTATCGCTTACAGTGTCAGTGACTGGACCGGCGGTGATAATGGTCTGCTGGATATTCCACGTCCTGCATTAACCCTGCTTGGATTTGAAATCAGTAACCTGGTATCAAGCGAGGCATTCTACGCCTTTGTCGCTACCCTGTTTATGCTGATCTTTATTTTTGCCCGCCGGGTTATCCATTCTCCCTTTGGCACAACACTGGTGGCCATTCGGGAAAATGAGAATCGTGCCTCAGCGGTGGGGTTCTCAACCAACCATTTCAAGTTACTGGCGTTTGTTATTTCAGGGGGTATCACCGGTATAGCCGGAGCGTTGTACGCGATGTTGCTGAACTTTGCTCCTCTCTCGAATATCGAGTTACAGATGTCTGAGAACATACTGATCATGACCATCATTGGTGGCACCGGCTCGCTGTTTGGCTCTATTCTGGGGGCGGGATCAATCGTCTTGCTGGGTGATGTACTGTCATCTGTCTGGCCCCGCTGGATGATTTTGCTGGGTATTGCTCTGATTGCGGTGGTGCTGTTTATGCCTTCAGGTTTGTGGGGCGGCCTGGGTTCAATTGCTGATCGCTGGCGTGAGTATCGCCGCTCAAAAGAGCCGGAAGCGAAATCCCGGGAGGCTAACTGATGAACGATTACATACTTGAAACAGAAGGTCTCGGTTTACGTTATGGCGCTTTTGCCGCGCTGGGCAGTGTTGATCTGAAAATACGGCGGGGCTCAATCCATACGGTGATTGGTCCCAATGGCGCGGGTAAAACCACACTGTTTCATTGCTTAACGGGAGAACGCAAGCCGTCCAGCGGCAATATTCAGTTTGCCGGCACAAATATTACCAGCCAGGCTGCGCATAAACGTGTCGCTGCGGGCATGTCCCGCTCATTCCAGATCACCAGCCTGTTTCAGAACCTGAGTGTGCATGAGAATCTGCGCCTGGCTGCTCAGGGAAGAGATGGACTGGGAGCCCTGTCGTTCTGGTATTCAGATCAGCATCGTCGTGAACATAGTGACAAGGCTGACGAAGTGATTGAACGGATTAAGCTGGGAGCGGTCGCGGATACCTGTGCCGGCGAACTTTCCCATGGGCAACAGCGAGTGCTTGAGGTTGGTATGGCACTGTGCAGCAACCCACAGATGTTGCTACTTGATGAACCGACATCGGGGATGGGGGTTGATGATATTCCAGTGATGACACAGCTTATTGCAGAACTTGGACGCGATCACACGGTTATGCTGATTGAACACAACATGCGCCTGGTGATGTCGATTTCAGACCGGATTACGGTGATGCATCAGGGCAATATCCTGATTGAGGGTGACCCGGATGAGGTGAGCGGTGATAAACGGGTTAAGAAAGCCTATCTGGGGGAGAGCGGATCATGAAACTTGAGCTGAATAATGTTCACTCCTATTACGGTAAAAGCCATGTCCTTGAGGGGCTTTCTCTTGAAGTGGGCCCAGGCGAACTGGTTACGCTGCTGGGGCGAAACGGCGCCGGTAAGACCACCACGCTGCGCAGTATCGTTGGCATTGTTAAACCTAAGCAGGGTTCGATCCGGTTTAACGATGTTGAGCTGGTGGGTAAAGAGGTCTTTGAGATCGCCCGTTACGGTATCGCACTAGTGCCTGAGCATCGGGGGATCTTCAGTCTGCTGAGTGTGGAGGAAAATCTTTCGATAGCGGTGCGGGCTGGCAGTCGCTGGAGCATGGCCGACGTTTATCAAATGTTCCCGCGGTTATATGAACGGCGAAAAAATGGCGGTAATGAGCTATCCGGTGGTGAGCAGCAGATGCTGGCCATGGCCCGGGCTCTGGTGAATAACCCGCAACTGTTATTGCTCGATGAGCCGACAGAGGGGCTGGCTCCGGTAATCGTTGATGAGATCGTGCGCATTCTTGAGCGCATCAGAGAAACCGGTGTATCGGTGTTATTGGTTGAACAGAACCTGGCCGTCTGTGAACGACTTGCCGACCGGCACTATGTCCTTGAACAGGGAAATATTGTTTACAGCGGTACAGGTGAAGATTTCCGCCAGCAGGAAATTATAAAAGACCGCTATCTGGCGGTTTAGACAACCGGCTTTCAGGATAATGAATGATGAATGAAATGAGCATAGAGAAGTTAGCTTCTGAGCTGTTAACAGTAGACCGGGACCGGCTCTGGAATAGTCTGATGGAGCAGGGCAGGATCGGCGAAACCGAAAAGGGTGGTTTAAACCGTCTTGCACTGACTGACCTTGACCGGCAAGTACGGGAACTCTTTATCCGCTGGTGTACCGAAGCGGGTTGTGAAGTCAGCGTTGATCAGATCGGAAATATTTTTGCCCGTCGAGCAGGGCGCGATAACAGCTTGCCGCCGGTGATGACTGGCAGCCATATCGATACCCAGCCGACCGGTGGAAAGTTTGATGGCTGTTTTGGTGTGATGTCAGGGCTGGAAGCGATACGTCGCCTGAATGACCTGAAGATTGAAACTATCGCGCCGATTGAAGTGGTTGTCTGGACAAACGAAGAGGGATCTCGCTTTCCCCCCTGCATGATGGGGTCGGGTGTTTTTACCGGACAGTTTGATCTTGATAGTACTCTGGCGGTGTGTGACAGCGAGGGAGTCTCTGTCGGACAGGCTTTACAGAGTATTGGCTTTGCCGGAGAGCGTCCGGTAACCGGGCATCGGGCATCTGCATACTATGAAGCGCATATAGAACAGGGGCCGGTGCTGGAGGATGAACAGAAAACTATCGGTGTTGTCATTGGTGCGCTAGGTCAGAAATGGTTTGACCTGCGCATTACCGGTGTTGAAGCCCATGCGGGGCCAACGCCGATGAATCTGCGCCATGATGCGGGGCTCGCTGCTGCGCATATCATGCTATTCGTTAATCAACTGGCACTCGACCATGCCCCGCATGGGCGTGGAACGGTTGGTTGTCTTGAGCTGTTCCCCGGATCAAGAAATGTAATTCCGGGGCAGGTCGATCTTTCAATAGACCTGCGTCACCTTGAGGCTGAGGTTCTGGAGACTATGGTTCAGGCGTTGAAAACAGAAATCAGCCGGATCGAGCAACAGTTTGGCGTCTCCACCGAGCTGAAACCTACCGCAGACTTTGCTCCACTGGCCTTTGCACCTGAGTGTGTTGCCGCGGTTCGCGGCGCAAGTGAATCACTGGGGTACAGCCATTTAGATATTGTCAGCGGCGCAGGACATGATGCCATCTTTCTGGCGGAGATAGCGCCAGCCGGAATGATTTTTGTCCCCTGTGAGGGCGGTATCAGTCATAACGAAATGGAGCGTGCAGATGCCGATGATCTGGCTGCCGGGGCTTCGGTGTTGCTAAATGCGTTGCTGGCCAGTGCCGGAAGGGGAGCCTGAGATGAACAATAAAATGTTATCTTCGGATATTGCTGATTTTGATGCTGTCACGCTGAGCCGCCTTTACCGGGAGGGTTCGTTGTCTCCGGTAGAAGCGACAGAGGCCTCCCTGGCCCGGATTGACGCCTGTAATTTACAGGTGAACGCATACTGTTATGTTGATGCTGAAGGTGCGCTTAAAGCGGCTAAAGAATCGGAGCAGCGCTGGTTAACGGGGAAACCACAGAGCCCGATTGATGGCGTTCCCTCATCCATTAAGGACCTGACCCTGGTTGCGGGTATGCCAAATCGTAGCGGCTCACTGACCAGCTCTGCTGAACCGGCCACTGATAATGCTCCCTTCACGGCGCGGATGCTGGAAGCCGGCGCAGTGATTCTGGGAAAAACCTGTACCCCCGAGTTTGGCTGGAAAGGGGTCACCGATAACCGTCTTACGGGAATTACCCGCAACCCCTGGAATACCGCGCTGACTGCCGGCGGATCTTCTGGCGGTGCGGCTGCGGCTGCAGCTCTGAATATGGGGGTGTTGCACCAGGGGAGTGATGCGGGAGGCTCTATCCGAATTCCCGGGGGATTCTGTGGTGTGTTCGGTATCAAACCCACCTTCGGTTTTATCCCTCAGTGGCCTGCCAGTGCCATGACCACGCTTTCCCATCTTGGGCCGATGACCCGCAGCGTCGAAGATAGTCTGCTGATGCTGGATGTCGTCGCCCAGCCAGACCCCCGCGACTGGTATTCGGATCGTCTCTTTTCCGGTAACTGGAGCGCGATTCCGGATCTGCCTCTGAAAGGGGTTAATATCGCCTATAGCCCGACACTGGGATATGTTGATGTCGACCCAGCAGTACGGGCTGAGGTCGACCACGCAGTCGCTCTGCTGGTGGATCTGGGGGCCAACGTTGAGGAGGTTGATCCTGGGTTTACCGATCCGGCAGAGATATTTTCAACACTCTGGTTTGCCGGCGCCGGTAAAGTGGTTCAGGGCTTCAGCGAGGCGCAACGGGAGCTACTCGACCCGGGCTTTCGCCGGATCGGAGAGTCGGGGAGTAAAATTGATATTGTCACCTATATGAAAGCCGTTGATGCAAGGGCTGCTTTAGGGGTGTTGATGAACCAGTTTCATCAGCGTTTCGATCTGTTGCTGACGCCAACCCTGCCGATCACTGCTTTCGCAGCGGGACGTAATACCGCGGATGACGGTCAGAAAGAGTGGATGGAGTGGACCCCATTTTCCTACCCGTTTAATCTGACACAACAGCCTGCAGCAACAGTTCCCTGTGGATCTGTCAACGGTTTACCCGTAGGTCTGCAACTGGTTGCAGCAAGAGGGGATGATGCCCGTTTACTGGCGGTGGCCAGACGCCTGATGCAAGTCTGTAAAACAGACACCCTCAGTTCACCAGTGATCGCCGCACCGGTATAGTGGTGTAGTCATGTGATTGAAGGTAGGCGTCAGACAGAACAGGGCTGTGTGTAATCACCAGCCCTGTGTTTTATTGGCAATAAGCGGCTTTAGATCTCCGCTAAAACGGGGTTAAGCTCTCTCTAGGGCATGCTTATGGGTCTTCGCTTTAGCAAACACAATGGTTCCCAGCGCAATGGTCCCCAGCAACCAGCTGTAATGGATATTAGCGATGATCAGCAGCGGTGAGAGTCCGGCGATTGAGCCTGCCAGCAGTACCTGTGCGCCGTAGGGTAACAGCCCCTGCACTACGCAGGAGAATATATCCAGCAGACAGGCACTGCGTCGTGGGTCAACGTGCTGACGCTCGGCAATATCTTTTGCCAGGCCGCCACAGATAATGATGGCAACGGTGTTATTTGCGGTACAGATATTGGTCAGGACAACGGCGCTACTGATCGCCGCTTCACCCGCCCGGGGGCTGGCTTCTGATTTATTGCTCTGTATTGTGAAACGATCAATCAGTCGGGCAAGAAACTCCAGACCGCCCTGTGCTTTCATCAGTGCCCCCAGACCGCCAATCAGCATCGACAGAATCAGAATTTCCTGCATTCCGGTATAGCCGGTATAGATATCTTTGGAGAACTGGGCGATCGAGTAATCCTGCACGCCTGTCAGACCGATAGCGCCGGCCAGTAGAATACCGCTGAACAGAACCAGAAATACATTCAGGCCGCTGAGTGCCATCACCAACACCGCAAGGTAGGGCAGTACTTTAAGCAGTTCGTAGTCGTTGTCCTGAGTAATACTGGCATCAGCACCCTGCAGATAGAGCCAGCCCAGAGTAATCAGCGCTGCGGGCAGGGCGATTTTAAAATTCATACGAAACTTGTCACGCATATCGCAGCCCTGTGAGCGGGTCGCGGCAATAGTGGTATCGGAGATGATGGACAGGTTGTCGCCGAACATCGCGCCGCCAACCACTGCACCGATGCAAAGCGGCAGCGACAGATCACTGACCTCGGTCAGCCCCAGTGCAATGGGTGCCATCGCCGCGATGGTGCCCATTGAGGTACCCATCGCTGTCGCGATAAAAGCGGTAATTACAAACAGTCCTGGCAGTACCAGCTCTGAGGGGATAACACTGAGCCCGAAATTAACGGTGGCATCGACGCCGCCTACCGCTTTAGCCACGCTGGCGAAGGCTCCTGCCAGCAGATAGATCAGGCACATGGTGATGATATTGCTGTCGCCAACCCCCTGGATAAAGGTTTCCAGACGCTGGCTAAGTGTGCCCTGATCCAGCAGCAGAGCCAGTACAATCGCAGGCAGGATCGCGACCGGTGCTGAGATCTGATAGAAGGCGAAATCAACATTGGCTGACTGATAGTAAACGCCACTGCCGATAAACAGGGCAAGAAAGAGTAATAGCGGTAACAGAGCGAACGGGTTTGCTCTCATTTCAGACTCCCGGAGTACAGAAAATATTATGCTGAAGTGTTTCATCAATGCGAACAGGAAAGATCACCGCAGGCTGTATCTCAGCAACAGGGGAAATTCACAGGATCTTGAAATCAACGTTGTTCTGCGGATAAGCAGAATCAGCAATAAAAAGCCTGTCATTCTTTTGGAATACAGACATAAAAATTGATAAGCAGGGCTTCTGGTAGGGAAACCATACTGTTAAGGCTCGGGATTATACTTGTTCACCGGGCCAGCGCTAATATTGATTCAGCATAAAAGTTATTATTTGGTTATAAATAGGGTTTGTTGATAACCCAAGGGAATAAAACAGTTCTGAAGTTTTTAAAGGGATACCCGACAGCCGCTGGAGGGAGACGTTAATCTGTCAGATCGTGGTGCTCAATTTAATCACGACATTGTCTTATCAAGATACTGTCTGATCCTATTGAGTTACGAGGTTATTTGTACGTTCTGATGCTCCTCGGGCGCTTCGGCAAAGCAGTAGCTGTTGCTTTGCATACGCTTGGCTTTATACATCGCCTGGTCGGCTTCATGCAGAAGTGATTCCAGAGGCAGCCCCTGAAAGTGTAAGGCAATACCGATACTGATACCCACCTGAAGCTGCTGTCCGCGAAAGGAAACAGGTTCTTCTGTCGCGCTGATAATTCGTTCGGCGATTATCTCGAGTTGACGTTTGTTGCCGTAGGAGGATAGCAGCGCGGCAAATTCATCCCCTCCCAATCGTGCCAGGAGGTCACTCTCCCGCAGTATCTGCTTCAGTCGGGCCGCAAACTGCTTTAACACATAATCCCCGGCCTCATGTCCATAACGGTCATTGATTGGTTTGAACTGATCCAGATCCATATAAAGTAGTGCTAAAGGTTCTTGTGTGCGTCTGGACTGGGTCAGTTGCAGCTCCAGTATCTGAATAAAGATATTGCGATTGTTCAGGCCGGTCAGCACATCATGATGGGCAAGTTGTTCAATTTGCTGCTGCGAGATCAGGTTTTTTCGCTGGATTCTGAAATACATGATGGTTCCTACCCCGGTAACCATGGCGGTCAGAACAAAAAACATCGCCAGTGGGGGTAGAAAATTACTGTAAGCTTTGGAAAGGCTGTTAGGGCTTGCCAGCGATATCAGTTTCCACTCTGGCCAGTGCAGTTCTGCAGCCAGCTTATTGTGCTGCGGGTCTTCTGGCGTTGCCCGGCCAGTTGCTATGGTATCAAATATAAAATAGCCATAAGGTGACAGAAAAGCCCCCCGGTCTTTGCCTATAATCTTCTGCCAGATGCCGGGATAATATTTTTCAATGGTCCTGTCTTTATATTCCGGAAACATAAAGGCCCAGGCCGCATCACGTTCCCGTCCAAACATCCAGTAGCCATCCTCATTAAGCAGCATCAACTCGCCGGCGGTATTCTTAGCATCGCCTTTCAGCTGAGTGAACAGGGCGGAGGCATTCAGGTTGATGATTACGAGACCCTGTTTATTGCCCTGGCGATCAAAAACCGGAGACGCGGTGCGTACAATCGGTTTGAAGGGCAGCTCAATCTGGTTGTGTTCGATGTTGAGATCCATCGGGGAGATGTAAACCTGCCCCGCTAAGAGCTTTAATGAGTCTTTAAAGTAATATCGATGATGCTTGTCCTGCAGGTTTTCAGTGCTGATGACGATTGGTTCGAGGCTGCCCTGATCAACTCTGATCTCTTCTACGCCCTGCGCATTGAGATAACGGATCTGTTCATAGACCGGCTTGATAGACGCCAGATTAAGATAGTCGTTTGTTAGTCGATTACGAGCCTCAGGGTCACCGCTTAGCAGGTCCTGAAGGTTTTCCTGTCGTGCCAGCATCAGTGTATCCAGGGCGGCTTTGGATATGTGATCGTTGAGGCTGTTTTTGATCAGGGCGAGCTGTGGCTTTTCAGCTGCTACCGCCTGGGTTATATAGCTCTGCTGCTGTTGCTGATAAACATTCAGAAGTAATAACAAAAACAAGCTCAGAGAGGTGAGATAGCAAAACAGGAGAAAACCCCGCAGTGCCAGGATTTTATCGATCAGCGTACGCTGGTTTACAGGGACTAAGTTTGCGGGCTTCAGCAGTAAGTAGTGTATTAGCAGAGTGGTGATCAGTGAAAATACCACTCCGTCGGATAACGTCACAGCAAACCCGGTTGCAGACACTCTGATCAGCGGAAAGATCAGCATTAGCATGGTTTCAACAGTAAGAGCAATCAGCCCTGCTCGCAGCAGGACGGATTCACTATTCAGGTCATGACGGATCGTCAGCCGATTCGTTTTGATAAATAAGCGCACTATCAAAACCGTAATGAAGGCGATCAGTGTTGCATCCAGGAAGACTTCCAGCCAGAAGAAACTGACCGCGATCTCCAGCCTCTGCATCGCCTGCATGATCAGCATCTCGGCTGACATCAGAAAAGTGAAGAGAAGCAGGAGGTTTAACATTTTTTAGCGAGCGCCTTGTGCTGCGATGTCTGAATATAACGCCTACAGGTGTTGGCGGCGGTTAACGAGCCAGCCAGCGTAAAAAACAGTTTTCTGTGAATGAGTTATATTATTTTGTCCATAAAAGTAGGTCTATATTAACAGAGCTTCAGATGCAGCAACAGTGACCTTTATCAGTTTAAACCGGGCATTGAGTTGCGTTGTCTGGCTAGCGGGCCAGGCAGTGTTTTTGGATGCTGTTACTGTAACAAGTGAAAGACATCGCGCCGTTCAGACCTTGGCCATATTTTGTCGCGTCAGATAATAAAAAAGCCTCACAACGGAGGCTTTTCAATATCTCATTAAGCGTTAAATTCAGGCGCCGATAATACCGCCATCTTTACGCTGAATGGCCATAATGGTGGAACGAGGCTTGCTGTTGCCGCCCGCAGGGAAGTGGGACGGTTTATCATCTTCACCTGGGTGTTGCACGCCGACAAACACGGTGCGCTGATCCGGTGAGAATGTCAGACCGGTGATCTCACAGGCGATCGGACCGGTGGCAAAGCGACGCACCTCTCCGGTTTGCGGATCAGCACAGAGCATCTGGTTGTTGCCCATGCCGGCGAAGTCCCCTTCGTTGGAATATTTACCGTCAGTCAGAATCCACAGGCGTCCAGCCTTATCAAAGCCGAGGCCATCTGGGCTGTTGAACATGTTTTCATCATTGATGTTGGCAGAACCGGCGTAGAAGTCATTGTGGACTGTCGGATTACCGGCAACCAGGAACAGATCCCACTTGAAGGTGGTGGCGCTGTTATCGCCATTGGTTTCGTTCCAGCGAACAATCTGACCATACTTGTTGTTGGCCCGTGGGTTCGGCCCGCCAACCGGCTGGTTGTCTTTCTTGCCACGGTACTTATTGTTGGTCAGGGTGCAGCATACCGTTTTGGTTTTATGATTTACCGCAACCCATTCCGGACGATCCATGGTGGTGGCACCAACAACCGTCGCCGCTTCACGGGCGTAGATCAGAACTTCAGCCTGGCTGTTGAAACCGTTCTCTTTAGTGAGACCATTTTTGCCGTAAGTCAGCTCGATCCACTCACCGGTACCCTTCACTTCACCGGGCTGTGCGCTGAAGCGAGAAACGTACAGGGTACCCTCTTCAAGCAGGTTGCGGTTGGCGGCTTTATCCGTAGCGTTGTACTTGTTTTTAGAGACAAACTTGTACAGGTGTTCCCCACGCTCGTCGTCGCCCAGATAAACCACAACGTGACCATTGTCTGCCACGATAACCGCAGCGTTCTCATGCTTGAAACGACCCAGCGCGGTGCGCTTCAGCGGGGTAGAGGTTGGGTCCATCGGGTCGATCTCGACCACCCAGCCGTGACGATTTGGTTCGTTTGGCTCTTTAGTGATATCAAAGCGGTCATCAAATTTGAACCACTGGTAATCACTGTCATCTTTCAGGCCGTAACGCTTTTCGTGGGCTGTTTGTCCGCCACCAGGTTTAGCAAAGAATCCATTGAAGTTCTCTTCACAGGTCAGGTAAGTGCCCCATGGTGTTTCACCGTTGGCGCAGTTATTGAATGTCCCGAGTACTTTCGTCCCGCTGGCATCAACGCTGGTTTTCAGCAGATCATCTCCTGCGGCAGGGCCGGTCAGCATCATTTCGGTATTGGCTGTGATACGACGGTTGTAATCAGAGTCTTTGCTGTATTCCCAGCCATCAGCGGTACGCCTGATTTCGAAGACAGAGATACCAACAGCCGCCTGCGCTTTTTTCACGTCATCGGCGGTCATCGCTTCGCCTCTATGATCGAACAGCAGTGGGTAGTTGGTGTATTCGTTGTTGACTGCCAGCAGGCCGTGATCGTCAGACAGTGGGAAGAAGGTCATGCCGTCGGTGTTATCACCAAACTGGCCCGCTTGAGCGCTGGCAGGCTGAGTGCCGCTTTCGTCAAATTCTGGCGCGCCTTTCAGGATTGGGTCGCCCCAGGAGATCAACGGTTTGGCAACATAACCTTCAGGCACCACGAAGGTGTCAGCGGTGCTGGCAGGTACTTTGGTAAAGCCCAGCAGCTTGCTTTGAGGGTTACTGGTTGCTGCCATCGCTTCGGCAAGTGGGTTGGCTGCCAGAAACAGCCCCATAGCGGTAGCACCGCCCTGTAAAAAACGGCGACGGCTCAGGCCGGCATCAATAATTTTGCTGAAGTCGGAGTCTGATTCAGAATGCATTGCTGAATCGGCCTGCAGATGATCTTTGTTCATGCTTATATTCCTGAAAACGGAAGTGAGTGGAATCATTTTCTGCAAAGAAGACTAGACTCTGTTTATGTCTGCCACATGACTTTAACGTTACCGGAGGATGACGCTGTGATCGTAATGCTTTGTTCACCAGCAGAACTAAAAGCGTTACTTATATGTCACAATGATGTGTTTATCTGCAACATTATAATTAAAGGACTTTCAGTATGCTGACTTTGGTTTTGGGGTTAATTCTTTTTCTCGGAATACACAGTGTTGCCATTGTGGCGATGCCGTTGCGTAACCGGGCCGTTGCCGCCAGTGAAGTGGGTTGGAAACTACTGTATGCGGTTATCTCCCTGCTGGGGCTGTGGCTGATCGCCAAAGGGTATGCGGCGTACCGGCTTGACCCCTATATCGTCTATGTTACGCCGGTGTGGATGCGTCATCTGTCAGCGTTGTTGCTGTTACCGGTATTTATACTGTTCTTGGCGCCATACTTTCCCGGACGGATTAAACGGGTCACCGTGCACCCGCAGCTGATCGCGGTAAAACTCTGGGCGGTGTCCCATCTGCTGGTTAATGGGACTCTGGGTGATCTGGTGCTGTTTGGTAGTTTCCTCGCCTGGGCGGTGGTTGACCGTATCTCAATGAAGCGACGCCAACAGCGGCCGCTACCCGCTGCACCCGCGTCTGCCTATAACGATCTGATTCTGGTTGTCGCGGGACTTGCACTTTATGGTGTCACGGTCGTCTGGGCCCATAAATGGTTAATTGGTGTCGCGCCCTTCGGTTGAGGCAACCCTGCAGCAGACTGCGCCAACTCAGTCTGCCAGCTCTTCCAGTCCGGATGTTTTTTCCAGGGCGCGACTGGGGCTGAGCAGGTGCTGTCTGATCAGTTCCCGGGCCTGTTCTCCATCACCCGCTAACAGAGCATCAATCAGCTGTTGATGCTCTTTCTGATTGGCATCAAAGACGTTACTGTTAGCCATATTTTTCTTCAGCCAGAGATTGCGGTAACGGGAGGCTTTTTCATACAACGAACGACGCACCTGTAACAGAGTCGGTGAGTTACACCCCTGAGCGATTGCGGTATGAAACGCCTGATGGCGTCGTTCCCACTCCTGCGGGTCTTTATCGACCATATCGCCGAACTTGTGCATGGTGTGAGCCGCCGCCAGGATTCCCGCTTCCCACTCATCATCACCTCGCTCCACTGCCAGCCCGATACAGAGGGCTTCAATCTCTGCCCGGGTTGCATAGATATCGCGCATCTCTTCCCGCGACACCGGGTGTACCTTAAAGCCCCGCTGGTTTTCTACCACCACCAGTTGTTCGATCAGTAGCTGGGAAAGTGCCTCTCTCAGGGGGCTGACGCCGACCTGATAACGCTCTTTCAAACGGGGCATTTTGAGTTTTTCGCCCGGTTTAAAATAGCCTGTAAGAATATCCTGTTTCAGATCACCTACCACTTTCAGGGCAGAATTATCGCCCCTGGTATCGTTGACTGGTCTGGTCTTTATCATGGTTAGAAGGGTCTAGTATTCTGTTTTTAAAGGATTTATTGAAGTAACTAAGTCGCTTGTCCTGGGTCAGTTTAATTTATCGACATTGATTAGTTAAGACAAACAATAAAATATAATGTTGACGTTAATTTAAAATGTCGACATTATTGCATTGCGTCGATGTTGGTGATGATCCAGATCAACTTATGGTTCAAAGATTCTGAGGTTGAAAGTTCGTGAGATTGAAAGAGCCTGAGATTCCATGATTCTGAGACAGAACGATCCGCCACAAAAACAAAAATTGACAACGTCTTACCAGAACGTCCTGCATTCTGCTGAGTCTTTGGTAAACGATACGAATACACTTTAGGAGAGATAAAGATGACTGCTTTGTTGCGTGAAGTTGAAACGACTCAACCCCAGGGTTTTTCCGTTGCCCCCTATGCGGCAAATAAACGATTGCAGGTGGTAACGCTGAGCGCCGAGACTATTGCCGCGTTTGATGAGGCGATAGCGCAGTGGCCGCTACAGGCTCTCGAGTATAAGCCTTTTCTGCGTTATGCCACCGCAGACAAGCTGGATGCTATTACCGGATACTCTTTGGGTAAGTTTCTCAATGCAACGATGCAGGACCGTAATACCGCTGCTTTTCTGCTGCAGTATGAAGGTCAGCCAGAAATCACCGAGGGTGAACTGCGTACAGAGTTTGAGATCAAGTTGTCGACTGCAATCTCCCATCTCATCGGTATGCCAAACCATGATGCGATGTACGGCAAGTATTATGCCCGGTTTACTGTCCTGAACGATGATAATTCTGATAGTTATCTGCGTCAGGCTCACCGCCGTATGGAGCTACATAATGATGGCACCTATGTGGATGAGCGTACTGACTTTGTTCTGATGCAAAAGTTGGGAGAGGCGCACATGGAGGGAGGCGACTCTTTGTTGCTTCACGTGGATGACTGGGCTGAACTGGACCGTTTCTATCGTCACCCTCTGGCTAAACAGGATATCGTCTGGGGCGCCCCAAAATCTAAGAATGTAGAAACCAAGATTGAGCATCCAGTCTTCTTTGAAGAGGATAAGAATGGTAAACCGCATATGCTGTTTATCGATCAGTTTGCTGAGCCGCAAAACATGGCCGAAGGTATCTATCTCTATGAGATGGGCAAGTCTCTGGAAGAGGATGAGAACTTCTTCCGCGTTCGCCTGCCGGTTGGCTCTATGTTGGTGGTACAGAACCACTGCTGGCTTCACGGTCGTGATAAGTTTGTGGCACACCCACAGCTGAGTCGTGAACTGCTGCGTCAGCGGGGGCACTTCACCAGGTAATACCGCGCAGATATACTAAGGCGGAGTCGATTGATCGGCTCCGCCGTCTGTTTTTTTAAAGCGTATTTAACTGATTCTATGTTTACGGGTGAAATGCATGACATACGACTACATTATCATCGGCGGCGGTATCGTCGGTATGTCGACAGGCTGGCAGCTACAGCAGCGCTTTCCAGACGCTAAAATCCTGCTGTTGGAAAAGGAGTCGGTTTATTCTAAGCATCAGACGGGTCATAACAGTGGGGTTATCCACGCGGGTGTCTATTACGCGCCAGGCAGTCTGAAAGCGCAGTTCTGTAAAGCCGGTGTGGCTGCAACGATGAAGTTCTGTGATGAGAACGGTGTCGCTTATAATCAGTGCGGAAAGCTGTTGGTTGCCACGAATGATCTGGAAGCTGAGCGGATGCAGGCATTGTATAATCGATGTATCGACAACGGTATTGATGTTGAGCTGCTGGATGCCGGACAACTGAAACAGCGGGAGCCCAATATTGTAGGTGTTGGAGCTATCCTGGTGAAAGATACTGCGATCGTTAACTATCAGCAGGTGACCACTAAGATGGCGGAGCGCTTTGTGGCGATGGGGGGAGATGCCCGTCTGAATCATAAAGTGACCGGTCTGTCGGAATCTGCCGATGAGGTCACGGTAGAGGCACTTCACAATGGTCAGCAGGTGAGTTTCAAGGGTAAGTTTCTGATCACCTGTTCTGGTCTGATGGCCGATCGCACGACAAAAATGCTGGGAATCAAGACGGATTTCCAGATCATTCCGTTCCGGGGCGAATATTACAAATTACCGGAGAAATACAACACCATTGTTAACCATCTGATCTATCCGATCCCTGATCCTGATCTGCCTTTCCTGGGAGTACATCTGACCCGGATGATCGACGGTTCCGTGACCGTGGGGCCAAACGCCGTGCAGGGCTGGAAGCGTGAAGGCTACGGCAAGATCAATATCAGCTTGCGGGATATCTGGGATATGGTGACCTTTCCGGGATTCTGGCGGGTGCTCAAAGCCCATATCGGTACCGGTATTGTGGAAACCAAGAACTCCCTGTGGAAGCCCGGGTATCTCAAGCTGGTGCAGAAGTACTGTCCGCAACTGAAAGTGGAAGATCTGCAGCACTATCCTGCGGGTATCCGGGCCCAGGCGGTGATGAATGATGGCTCGCTGGTGCATGACTTCCTGTTTGCCCAAAGCCCAAGGTCGCTGCATGTCTGTAATGCACCATCACCAGCAGCCACATCGGCAATCCCGATTGGCGCTTATATCTGTGACAAGGTGGCAGAGCAGCAGGGCTAAATATTTCTCTCTGCTTTGATAAAAATGCACCGGAAGTGCAATGTTTCTGGTGCGTTTTAGTTGAGCTTATGTTCGCTATTTCCTTCTATCTGTTGTAATCTGGCAGGTAAAAGCATATACCTTGTTATCCACCCATCTTTCATCAAGCCGTCTGCTATTCACTTAATCCTTCAGGAAACAGTATGGCAGTCCGCGTCCGTTACGATACCCACGAATTTGACAATGTTGATATCCATCTGCGCAGTCTGCGCAGTAATCAGGAGTTTGAAGATGAGGACGGTCAGGCGGAAGCGCTGGGTATCTCTTCAGCCAGCTGGCCGCTGTTTGGTATTGTCTGGCCATCCGGTCAGGTGCTTGCTCACCATCTGTTTCAGACCAACTTCAGGGATAAGCGTATTCTTGAGGTGGGGTGTGGTATCGGCCTTACCAGTGTTCTGCTGAATCATCTGCGGGCGGATATAACCGCCACGGATTATCACCCCGAGGCGGAAGGCTTTATGCAGCACAATACCGATCTTAATGATGATCCCCGGGTGCCCTTTGTGCGCACTGGCTGGGCTGATCAGCAGACCGATCTGGGGCTGTTCGATCTGATTATCGGTAGTGATCTGCTCTATGAAGATGAACATGTGCAACAGCTGGCAGACTTTATCTGTCAGCACAGTCGGCCTCAGGGGCAGGTGATTCTGGTCGACCCTGGCCGGGGACGGCATGCTCGTTTCAGCAGGGCGATGGCTGAAGCTGGCTTCAGTCTGCTAGCTGAACGGCCACAACAACCTGACTTTTTGATCGCGCCATTCAAGGGTGTGATCCTCAGTTACTTTCGATAGAATAATACCTTCATAAGGTTGCATTATTGGTACTTTAATAGGGTTTTTTACAGTTAAAGTACAATATTGGTTACTTTGTTGTGTGTTGATGTTATTGGTCTATAATGTTACTAAATCTTACATTAATAGAGATTATCTCAACTTAAGTGCTGATTTGGGGATATTATGGATCTTAGAGAAGGTTCTCCTGCAGCGGTCGCTGTTATTCTGGGAGAGCGGTTAAAACAAGCTCGGCTGAATGCCGATATGACTCAGACGCAGGTGTCTGAGTTGTCTGGCGTTTCCCGTAAAATGGTGATGGGGGCAGAGAAGGGGAAGGTACAGCTGGAAACACTGGTCGCCATTATGCAGGCCCTGGGGTTGAGTGACCATTTAAACCGTTTTCTGCCTGAACAGACGATCTCACCGGTGCAGCTGGCGCGGTTGCAGGGTAAAAAACGGCAGCGGGCATCGGGTAGCACCAGCGTTAAGCCTGAGGGGGACTCTGAATGGTGATGCAGGTTGTCAGGGTTCTCTATCATGATCAGGAGGCTGGTGCAGTGAGTTTTGATACTGACACCGGAGTAGGGGCGTTTGAGTATAGCCCCGCGTTTATTCAAAGCGGTATTGAGCTGTCTCCCATTAAAATGCCGCTGTCCCGGCGAATCTATAGTTTTCCCGAGCTGGAATATGCAACATTTAAAGGGCTGCCCGGACTGATCGCCGATTCGCTGCCGGATGATTTTGGTAATGCGGTGCTCAATGCCTGGGTGTCCAGTCAGGGTAAACAGCCTGGCGATATTACGCCGCTGCAGCGCTTGCAGTTTACCGGTACCCGGGGTATCGGTGCGCTCGAATATGCCCCGGCCACCCGGCTGAAAAAACTTAATGCATCGCAGCAGGTCGAGATCGAATCGCTGGTGGCGATTGCTCAGGAGATTCTCGACAATCACCATGATTTCTCTGTAGAACTTTCCCGGGAGGGACAGGAAAATCGCGAAGCGATGCTTGCGCTGCTCTCTGTGGGGATGAGTGCTGGCGGTGCCCGGCCAAAAGCGGTGCTGGCGTTTAATGAGGACTTTACTCAGGTACGCTCCGGGCAGACCGGGGTGCCAGAGGGGTTCACTCACTACCTGATGAAGTTTGATGGCGTCCGTGAACATCATCAGAACCGGGAGACCTTCGGTGACCCGCTGGGTTATGGTGCGATGGAGTATGTCTATTCCCTGATGGCGGGGGCATGCGGCATCCGGATGATGCCCTGTCAGTTACTCAACGAGGGCAACCGGCGGCACTTCATCACTCAGCGCTTTGATCGACAGGGTGATAACAAGATACATGTACAGACACTCAACGGTATTGCTCATGTGGATTATAAAAAACCGGGGTCTTTCTCCTACGCTGAGTTATTTGGGATCGCGCGACAGTTGAGACTGCCCGCCAGTGATGCCGCTCAGTTGATGAGGCGAATGGTGTTTAATATTGTTGCCCGCAACCATGATGATCATGCTAAAAATTTCGCTTTTATGCTGCAGCCTGAAGATCCCACGCAGCCGCTGTCGCCATCCCGGTGGCAGTTGGCTCCCGCATATGACCTGGCGTATAGCTACAAACCCGGCAGCCCCTGGGTGAACAGTCACTGGATGTCGCTGAACGGTAAACGGGATGGCTTTACCCGGGCTGATCTCTATTCTCTGGAAAAGCTCAGTCCGCTGTTTTCGCGGCAGAAGATTGATCAGATTATCGATGAAACTGTTGAGCAGGTATCAAACTGGCGCAAGCTGGCAACGGAACATGCTGTACCGGCGGGATTGGTTGATGAGATTGAAACGAATCTCAGGCTAACGCTGTAACGGCTAGGATGTCTGTAACGACCAGGGTATCTGGAGCGGTGATGCAGTCACACAGATCGCTTGCTTCCCGGGTCTGATAACCAGGGAGAAGCGAAAGCAGGGGAAAAAACGCGAACTTGAGGGGATTACTCGAAAACAATGCGCAGGGGTTCGCCGAAATCGTCATAGATTACTTTTTTGCGCTGCCGGGTCGTTTTTTGTGCTGCGGCTGCACGTTGAGTGCGTTCGGCTTTGCGCGCATCTATCTGAGCCAGTACACCGTTCAGGGGGGTGCGTTCCTGACGCTGAGGGTTGAGAATAAATCCGGCATTACGATAAGAGCCATTCACCAGACCTGTTGCACCGCTAGCAACTTCAGCAACCTGACCGCCCTGTTTAAGGAATGCCTGAGTTTGTTGCTGTAATTGCTTACGTAGTTCTGATTTGGTTTGGCGCTTAATCATATTGTATTTCCCCTGACCTGTATAATAAACGATCAATTATGCACTATTAAGTGCTCTAATAGCAAAGGAGATCCCCACTTTGCGGTGATAAGTTGATTATTGATCCGCCCTGGCGCGGTGAATCAGGGTTTTCTCCAGTTCAACAGCGATAAACAGTACCAATCCTACCGCTAAAATCTTACCCCAGGCGGCTGCATCTATCGGTGTTGTATGGAAAAACAGCTGCATAATAGGCAGATAGGTAAATAACAGTTGAAACAGCATGACCAGCGCTATTGCATATAACGCATAGTGATTGCCCAGAAGCCCATCCCTGTTGAGTACCGGACGGGCCAGAAAGCGGGAGTTGAGCAGATAGAATACTTCCAGCACTACCAGAGTATTTACTGCGATGGTTCTGGCGGTATCAATATCGGTACCGTTGCTACGTTCCCATAAAAACAAGCCGAAGGTTCCGCTAACCATCAGTAATGAGACAAACACAATTCGCCATATCATAAAAGGTGAGAGTATTGCGTTGCGTGTGTTGCGGGGCGGACGTTGCATAACATCGGGCTCGGTTGGTTCAAACGTCAGCGCCAGTGCCAGGGTGACTGCCGTTATCATATTGACCCAGAGAATCTGAGCCGGAGTAACCGGTAACAGGGTTCCCAGAGCGATTGCAGCCAGCACTGTCAGTGCTTCTCCGCCGTTGGTTGGCAGAATAAACAGGATCGATTTGCTGATGTTGTCGAATACGGTACGACCCTCTTCGATTGCATAGGTGATCGAGGCAAAGTTATCATCGGCCAGAACCATCTCCGATGCCTCTTTGGCCGCTTCTGTTCCTTTAACCCCCATGGCTGTACCAACATTGGCTCGTTTCAGCGAGGGGGCATCGTTAACACCATCCCCGGTCATCGCGACAACATGTTCTCTGGCCTGCAGAGATTTGACGATACGCAGCTTATGTTCGGGGCTGGCCCGGGCAAACACATCGGTATCTTCCACTACCGCTTCCAGCTGGGTGTCGGTCATCTGCTCGATCTGGTGACCGGTCAGGGCTTTGGGAGATTGTGTTATCCCCATCTGGATGGCGATCGCAGTGGCCGTGATCACATGATCGCCGGTAATCATTTTTACTCTGATACCTGCCTGATGGCACTTTTGTACCGCGTCAATCGCCTCATCCCTGGGGGGATCAATAATGCCGACCAACCCCAGCAGCGTCAGGTTGTTGCTGATATCGCTGAAATGCAATACCCGCTGCTCTTCCGGCAGGTGAAGCATTGCCAGTGCGAGGGTTCGCTTACCCTGACTGGCGATCAGTTCCTGTTGAGCGATCCAGAATGCCTGGTCCAGGGGGGAGCTGATATCGCCTTCCTGCTGCCATTGGCAACGGCACAGAACCGCTTCGATTGCACCTTTGATATAGACCACACCTGTGCCTTTATGGTCATGGTGCAGGGTAGCCATAAAGCGGTGTTCTGACTCAAACGGGATCAGGTCATCTGTAGGCATTTGCTGGTGCAGCTCATGCAGATCGAGACCTGCTTTAGCCCCCAGTACTAGCAGCGCCCCCTCTGTCGGGTCTCCTTCGATCAGCCACTCTCCCTCTTTCTGTATCAGTTGTGCTTCATTACACAGTACGCTGGCCTGACATAGCAGCTGCAATTCAGTCAGGTTATGCAGGTTGAGATCCTGATGGTGGCAGGTGAAGGTTCCGTGAGGGTTATAACCAACACCACTGATATCGGCACTGCAACGAGCCATGACCACGGAGGTTACCGTCATCTCATTGCGGGTCAGAGTGCCGGTTTTATCAGAGCAGATGACTGAGACCGACCCCAGGGTCTCAACTGCTGGCAGACGGCGGATAATGGCATGGCGTTTGGCCATGCGTTGCACGCCAATCGCCAGAGCGATGGTGATGATAGCAGGTAAGCCTTCGGGGATTGCAGCGACGGCCAACCCCACCGCAGCGAGAAACATATCTCCCAGCGCATAGCCTCTTATCCAGTAGCCAAACATCATGGTGGCAATGGCAATCAGCAGGATGGTGCCCGTCAGCCAGCGGGCAAAGCTATCCAGTTGGCGAGTCAGCGGTGTGGTCAGCGTGGACACTTCGGCCAGCAGTGTGCTGATCCTGCCTATTTCGGTATCAGCACCTGTGGCGATAACGGTACCGGTTCCCTGTCCAAAGCTGACGAGGGTGCCGGAGAAGGCTAGATTGGTCCGGTCGCCAAGGTCTGCCTCGGCAGTCACCGGTTCAGTCTGTTTGCTAACCGGAACGGACTCTCCTGTGAGCAGCGCTTCATCGATGTTCAGCGCTTTTAGCTTATGCAGATGCAGATCCGCAGGGACCCGGTCACCGGACTGAATAAAAACGATGTCGCCGGGCACCAGCTGTTCAGCTGGAACCTGTTGCCGGTGTCCGTTACGGATGACAACGGCCTGCTGGGAAAGCATATTGCGGACGGCATCGATCGCTTTTTCCGCCTTACCCTCCTGAAAGAAACCCACCAGAGCATTGATCAGTACAACCGCAACGATAACCCCCGAATCGACCTGATGACCCAACGCTGCGGTTATCAGGGCCGCGATAACAAGAACGTAGATGAGTACATTATTGAACTGTGCTAATAAACGCATCAGGCCGCTTCTGCGCGGAGGCGCAGGAAGGCGGTTAGCTCCGTATTGTTGCTGGCGTTTGTTAACCTGTTCAGCGGTCAGACCCTGCGGCGATGTTTCTAAGAGACTGTATATCTGTTCGGAGGTGCAGGTATGCCAGACTGTTTGCTTTCTGTCTGAGGTTGGTTCAGATGCGCTATCTGAAGAGGTGTCCATGACTATCGTCCCTAAGGTATAAATACAGTATAAGAATAGCGAATAACAGGGCGGTGATCGTGTTATGGAGGGCAGTATTTAAGCCCTGTCAGAGGCTACCGGAGTAATCCCTGACAGAGATCATAAGTTAGGAGAGGAAGCTTCACATTTGCCATGCTAAGCAGGAATTTTCTGATGGTTAAACCGGACTCAGCCTGCATCAATCCAGTGCAGCGCTTGCAAGAACTGACTCTCGCTGAAGTGCTGCGCTTCCCCACTGATAAAGGCCTGGCCCAGTTTTATGGCCCAGTCGAGCCATTCACCACCGCCAACGACTGCAAGACGGATAAAGTCATTGCTGTGCTGCAGGCCGAGTTTGGTATCTTCCCAGATAGCTCCGGCTTCCCAGCCTTTGAAGTTGTGGTCCAGATAGAGCAGGCAGCGCACCTGTCCATGGTTGGCGATTTTTTCTTCCAGCAGTGGGGCAAATATATCCTGGTAGTCGGCTGAAGTAAGTGTGTCAGTCGCCTGAATTACAATGATATCACCAGCGGTTTCCGGCAGAATGTGAAGCATCGCAGTTTCCTTTAGTCACATTGAGAGTTGAGGCTAGTGTATCGGTGCTGCTGTCGGTGTCAAAAAAGTTTCCAGTCTGCCGATAACCTGTGTTGAAACTCTCATATAGATTTGCGGCCGCTATACGATGATACGATTGATTGCGTTGATATTACTGCTGAGCCTGGGAGGCTGTGGTTCGCAGCCATACCGGACTGATCAGCTCTCTGCCAATACGGCTGCACCGTCACAGGTGAGGGCGGAGCTGTTACAGCAGTACCGCGAATGGCAGGGGGTGCCCTACCGGTTGGGCGGCACGGATAAGCAGGGGGTGGATTGTTCCGCGTTTACGCAACTGACTCTACGTCAGCGGCTGGGGGTGGATATTCCCCGGACTACCCTGGCGCAGTCACAGGACGGCCGGCCGGTGGATATCAGGCAACTGCAGCCGGGCGATCTGTTGTTTTACCGTTCCAGAGTTAAGCTGCGGCATGTGGGTATCTATATCGGGAATGGTGAGTTTCTGCATGCATCAACCAGTCGTGGGGTGATGATATCGCCCCTGAATAACCCCTATTGGGCCGCGCACTTCTGGCAAGCCCGGCGCCTGATCGATTAATGGCAGGGGATTGTGAAAGGTTACTGATTGTTGCCTGTCTGCATTCTGGTATAGTGTGCGCACTTAATGCAACTAACACATAGCGCTGAACCTCCAGCCGCGATAAGGTCACCGAGTAGTCCGAGTAGTAATGAGCTATCTGCCGATTGAGCAATACAAGAAAGCCTGGATCTTCAGACATAAAGATATGCCTGTCAGTGAAGAAGATCTGGCTCAGATTAAACCCCTAAGTGAAGCGCGGGCCGAGCAGGTCTGGTCTCAGCAGATAAGTAAGCACTGCAACCATCCGGGTCTTTTTGGCTCCGAGGACTGGGCTAATAAGAATCAAATCTGGCTGGAGACTGCTAACTGGCAGCAGACCTGGGAGTCCGATGATCCAGCGCTGCCTGGGCTGCTGGCTGACCATCTGCAATGGGATGATCAGACGGTTGTCTGGTTTTGTTACAGCAGTGAACATGTGATTGAAACCCGCTGGGATGTCTTTCGTCGCAACTGGAAGAACTTTCTGTTTTTTGATGATGGCCCGCTCCTCATCGGTCGCAAGCGAAAACAGGTGGCACAGTTCCATCAGACGGGCAACTATCGGATAGGTAATCGTCCGTAAACAGCGGGTCATTCAGGCCCGCTAATTAATCATCGTTAACTCTTTTTAAATCTCTCTTGCCAGGGATAGTACACACCCGGAACGGATTCCTGTTGTTGTCTGTAAGGGGGCTGTATGCCAAATCGTTTTCTGATCACTCTTTTTCTGTTGCTGTTGTCTGGCTTGACGCTGGCAGAATCGGCCGCCTCATTCAGTAAGTCAAAACGTTTGCTTGCCGGGGTGTATCAGGTCAATCCCGTCAGTTTTTATTGCGGTTGTGACTACCGGTCTGAGGGGAAAAAACTGGTGCCGGAGTGGGGGCGCTGTGGTTTTCAGCCGCGAAAAAACGGTAACCGGGCTGCCCGTATAGAGTGGGAGCATATTGTGCCTGCCTGGGCGTTTGGACATCAGCTACAGTGCTGGCAGAATGGCGGACGTAAAGCCTGTAAAAAAGATGAACGTTTCAAACAGATGGAAGCCGATATGCACAACCTGGTGCCGGCTATTGGGGAGGTAAACGGAGATCGCTCTAATTACAGCTTCACACAGCTGGAAGGGGAGCCCCGGGTATACGGTCGTTGTGATATGGAGGTCGATTTCAAGCGGCGTAAGGTTGAGCCGCCGCAGAACCGTCAGGGCGATATCGCCCGTACCTATTTCTATATGCGCGACCGCTATGGCCTGAAGATCAGTTCAAAGCAGGAGAAGCTGTTTGCCGCCTGGAGTGTGCAGGACCCGGTGGATAGCTGGGAGCTGCAACGCAATGAGCTGATTGCCGGTTTGCAGGGCAACAGTAACCCCTATGTGACGGCACCAGCGGGAGTGATCGGTGCTCAGGATACGTCGACGCCTGTTGGCTCAGATTCGTCCAATGAAGCAGAGGATACATTGATACAGCGGTTGCTGACAAAACTGAGGCAGCAATAGTTGCTCCCTGAATTTATTTGTCAGAGATTGTTGCTAATCTTAACTAAATTCTATTAATCAGAGTATCAGAAGCCGAGGTATCTGATGATAAAACCCTATTACCGGACTGTGCTGATATACCTGATCTTTGCGCTATTGTGGATCTACTTTTCAGACGCGCTGGTTTCTTCACTGTTTCATTCTGCAGAGATGATTACGCGGGTGCAGAATCTCAAGGGATTTGCATTTGTCGGCTGTACGGCGCTGTTACTGCTGTTTCTGATTCGTGCTGATCTGAACCGCATTGAGCAGGTCAGTCAGAAGCTTCGGCAAAGTTATGATCAGACACTCAAGGGGTGGGTGCAGGTGATGGATATCCGGCATAAGGAGACTGGTGAGCACAGTCTTCGGGTGACCCGAATGACGGTCAGGCTTGCCGGCCTGTTGGGGATTGAGGGGGATGAGCTGACCTATATCGCCCGGGGGGCGCTGATGCATGATGCGGGCAAAGTGGGCATTCCCGATGCGATTCTTATCAAGCCCGGCCCGCTTGATCAGGATGAGTGGGTTATCATGAAGGAGCATCCGGTGATTGCCCGGGATCTGATGAGAGATATTGAGTTTCTCCAGCCCTCAATTGACATTCCTTATTGCCACCATGAGCGCTGGAACGGCACCGGGTACCCACAAGGACTGGCGGGGGAACAGATTCCCCTGGCCGCACGAATTTTTGCCATTATCGATGTCTGGGATGCGTTATCGGAACACCGGGTGTACAAACAGCCCTGGCCTGAAGATCAGGTTCTGTTGTATATCCGTGAACAGGCGGGCATCCATTTCGATCCCGGGATTGTTGAGGTTTTTCTGGATAATTACCCAGAGATCAAAGCGGCGGCAAAGCAGCCCTCAATCTTTTAAAGGGAGAGTCCAGGGCTGATAATATTGCTGCAGGGCGCTATTAATTTGGCAGTAATAATGGCTGTTCACTAAATTTTTGGTGCCACTGTTCAAACTGTCTGGCTGTCATCGCGCTGGCATAGAAAAAGCCCTGGCCATAATCGCAGTTTGCCTGTTGCATCAGGGTGTGTTGTTCAGCGGTTTCAATCCCTTCGGCGATCACTTTGATGCCCAGGGTATGCGCCATAACAATGATGGCGTTACACAGTACCAGATCATCAGAGTCGCCATGCAGGTTGCGCACAAAGGTGCGGTCAATTTTCAAATAGTCGATATCCATACGGCGCAGGTGCGCCAGTGAAGAGAAGCTGGTGCCGAAGTCATCCAGCCCGATCTGGATATTGGCGTCCCGTAACTGAACGAGTTTTTGCTGGGTGTCTGCGGAAGATTCCATCAGCAGGCTTTCGGTAATCTCTATGCTCAGCTCGGCATTGTTAAGTCCGGACTCACGGGCTATCGCTATCCAGCGGTCATGGGCCGGGCTCTGCGCGCTGTCTTCAAAATGGCTCGGGGATGCATTGATACAGATCTGTATCTGTGGGTTGAGTTGTTTGCGCCACTGTTTAACCTGCTGCAGCGCTTCGCGGAAAATCCAGTCGCCCAGTTCCTGAATAATGCCTCCCTGTTCGGCGGCCTGAATAAACTGGTGGGGGAACATCAACCCCTCGTCCGGATGATTCCAGCGGATCAGCGCTTCGGCTTTCACCACCGTCATGCTTTCCAGATCGATCACCGGCTGGTAGTAGAGCTGGAACTGGTGTTGTCTGATCGCTTCGCGCAGAGCGTTTATCAGCCGTGAGCGTTTCTGTGACAGGGTTTGCATACCCGCGGTAAAAAAGTGAAGTTTGCTGCGGCCCGCGGCTTTGGCGGCATACATCGCCTGGTCAGCATTTTTAATCAGTTGCTCTGCGTTGTCTGCATCCTGCGGGTAGAGCGTGGCGCCGATACTGGCAGAGATATAGCGCTGCTGGTTTTCCAGCATGAAGGGTTGTTTCAGTACGCTGAGGATCTTCTCGCCAACCTGCTCCACCTGTGAGCTGCTTTCTATCTGCGGCAGAATGATTGTGAACTCGTCGCCTCCCAGTCGGGAGATGGTGTCACTGCTGCGCACCAGGCTTTTAAATCGATCGGCCACTTCAATCAACAGCTGGTCTCCGACATTATGGCCCAGAGTATCGTTGATCTCCTTAAAACGGTCGAGATCGAGAAACAGGAGTGCCAGTGATGATTTTGAACGGGCCGCCAGGCGAATCTCCTGCGTTAACCGGTCCATAAACATCCTTCGGTTTGGCAGATTGGTCAGTGGGTCAAAATTTGCCTGGGTCCATATCAGCTCTTCAGTCCGTTTTTTCTCGGTGATATCAGAGAAGGTGGCGATCCGTTGATAGACCGTATTGTCGTCATTGAAGAGGGTGTTGATATTCAGCCAGGCGATGTAGATTGAACCATTCTTGTGACGGTTCCAGATCTCGCCCTGCCATTTGCCAGATTCGCTCAGGGTTCCCAGCATATCTTCGTAGAATGGACTTTTATGTACCCCTGAGCGCAGCAGAGCGGGGGAATGGCCAATCGCTTCCTCCGCCTGGTATCCGGTAATCTGTGTGAAAGCATTATTGACCTTAACAATCTTGCTGTCGGCATCGACGATCATAATCGCATCGTTGCTTTCAAATGCTGCCGCCGCCAGACGCAGTTGTTCGGTTTGCCTCTGTTGCTCGAAGTTCATATGGGTTCCGGCGATGCAGATAGGGTGGCTGTTTTTGCCAAATCTGATCGGTTTGCCGCGACACTTTATCCAGAGCCAGCGGTTGTCTTTGGTCAACAGCCTGAACTGAATCTCGGCGGTAAGGTTGTCCAGCACCTGGGGGAGGAAGTTGATGTAGAAACGCACCTGGTCTTCCGGGTGCATCAGCTTACGGAACAGCTGTCGGTTAAGATGAAACTCCTGATCTTGATAGCCGAGCATCTTGTAACACTGGCTGTCCCACTGAATCGAATCATTGGTCAGGTTCCAGCTCCACAAGCCGGTCTGAGTCGCCTCCATCGTCAGCCGGTAACGCTCCTCCGAGTCTCTGAGAGCCTGCTCATAGCGGTTATGATTTCGGTGGAGCTGATTGAATGCCCTGATCAGTTGCCCCACCTCATCATTGCTTTGCACTGTAAGGGTCTGCTCTGGAAGCTGTCCCTCAGCCATTTTACGAATATCACGGGTGGCATTGCGCAGCGGCGTCAGCAGTTTTCTTAACAGATAGGCGATCAGGCCCGCCATCATAAAGCTGATCAGCAGGATCACAACGATGATCGTTTCGGTGAGGATGTTAATGGACGACATCGCTTTACTCAGCGGGTAGGTACGGATCACAACCCAGCCCATCTTGTCTAGCATGGCGGAGGCATAGATGATCTGATTGCCCCGGCTGTCAGTGGTTATACCCGACGTTTCTCCAGCCTGGATCCGCTCAATACAGTCGCAGTGCTTCTCTTTTTTATAGCTTTCAAGTGGCACCCCTTTGAGTGTATCGGTTACATAGATCCCCAGATTCGGGTCTATCACCATCACCCGGCCGCCGTCGGTAAAAGAGATGCGGGATATCTCTTTAAGCAGGTTATCCTGAGCCAGCAGGTTGACACCGAAGATATAACCCAGCACCCGGCCTGAATCGGAGAGTATCGGTGTATTGATGGCAAACAACGGGCTTTTTAACCCCTTGCCCATCAGGGGCATGGTGATCACCGTTGATTTCAAACGGCGCGCTTTCTCCAGATGTTTACGGTCAGAATAATCGATGCCGGTGCGGTTGGGGATTGTTGGATAATCGACCAGTGATATACCCTCCCGGTTCAGTACGACAACCCCGCCATTAAACAGCGCGTGTAGCTGGGTATCCCGCTTCAGGGCTTCCTGCATTCTTTCATTTGGATGCAGCCGGTATCGGGAGTGCAGCAGATCAGTGAACTCTTCCAGGTAGGTGACCCGTTTTTGCAGGGCTGAATCCATCTGTCGGACCACCATGTCTACCATGGTTTGCTGCTGTTCTACCAGAAGTCTGATGGAGCCTTGTTGCAGGTAATTAAAAATGAGTAGCGCTGTGCCTCCGGCAGATAACAGAAAGCCTACCAGTGTCAGAATTAAAACCCGGTTATGCAGGGATGTGGGTAAAAAACGGCTAAGAACCATTCATGCATATCCATAAATTTAAACGATAAAACAAAGAGTCTGTATCAATAAGCAGGGTTAGAACAGAGTTAATTAGAGAGTCTCCAGCGCGTATGATTGATAATGGTTTGACGTTAAATACCTGATATCCCTTCAGCTTAGCCTAGTCAGGTTAAATATAAACGGCAAAGTGGTCAAAATGGTGATTGATCTTGCCAGTGTCTGAGACCCCGGTGGAGCATAGGAATCTTAACTCCAGGGGGGCAGCAGGCATATTTTACCGCCCGGCTTTCAGGTATTATTTCTGACTTTTGTTACGGGCCTGCGCTAGGGCCTTTGGATTCTGTAGATGCTGCGATTTTTTGAACGTCTGACCAACCCATATCCTGAGCCGGAACCCGGTCAGCCGCCTAAGGGGCTATACCGCTTCTGCCGTTATTATATGCGGGGGATGGAGTGGCCGCTGTTGCTGATGACACTGTGCTCTGCGCTGTTGGCGATGCTAGAGGTCTCGCTGTTTGGTTTTCTCGGTCAACTGGTGGATTGGCTGAGCAATAAGCAACCTGATACATTCTGGCAGGAGGAGGGGGATACTCTGACGCTGGTGGGCGTTGTGTTGCTGATCGGGCTGCCGCTGTTGGTGGTGCTCCATTCCCTGATCGTACATCAGGTGTTGCTGGGGAATTTTCCCATGTCGGTTCGCTGGCTGGCGCACCGCTATCTGTTACGTCAGAGTTTGTCATTTTACCAGAATGACTTTGCCGGGCGGATCGCCACCAAGGTGATGCAAACATCACTGGCGGTGCGGGAAGCCGTGATGAAACTGCTTGATGTCCTGGTTTATATCGCAGTGTATTTTCTCTCCATGCTGGTGCTGGTGGCACAGTCTGATCTGCGCCTGATGTTCCCGTTACTGGGCTGGCTGGTAGGTTACTGTCTGCTGATGTGGTATTTCGTGCCCCGTCTGAGGGATGTGTCAGCGATACAGGCAGATGCCCGCTCATCGATGACCGGGAGGATAGTCGATAGCTACACCAATATTTCCACCGTGAAACTGTTCTCTTACAGTCAGCGTGAGTCGGATTATGCCCGGGAAAGTATGGATGGTTTTCTGACCACGGTTTACCGGCAGATGCGTCTGGCCACCGGCCTTAATGTGACGGTGCAATGCCTCAACTATCTGTTGCTGTTCATCACCACCGCTGTGTCGATCTACCTGTGGAGTTTCAGCCTGGTGACGGTGGGGGCTATCGCTATCGCCATCAGCCTGGCTTTGCGTCTCAACGGTATGTCTCAGTGGATTATGTGGGAAGTGAGTATGCTGTTTGAGAATATAGGCACCGTCAATGATGGTATGAATACCCTGTCTCAGCCGCTTGATGTCACCGACCGCAGCGATGCAAAGCCTTTGGTTGTTGAGACGGGAGCGATCCGCTTTAACGATGTTTCATTTCACTACGATAAGCGTGAAGGGGTGATTGAACACCTGAATCTGGATATCAGACCCGGTGAAAAGGTCGGTTTGGTGGGGCGCTCAGGTGCGGGAAAATCCACTCTGGTTAATCTGTTATTACGCTTCCATGATCTGGCTGATGGGCAGATTCTGATTGATGGCCAGGATATCAGCAGGGTGCAGCAGGATAGTCTGCGGCATCAGATCGGCATGGTGACTCAGGATACCTCGCTGCTGCATCGCAGTGTGCGGGATAATATTCTCTACGGTCACCCGGATGCATCTGAGGCGCAGATGATCGATGCTGCCAGACGGGCAGAGGCGCATGAGTTTATACTTGGGTTGAGCGATCCTCAGGGGCGCACCGGTTATGATGCTCAGGTGGGTGAGCGGGGTGTGAAGCTGTCCGGGGGCCAGCGTCAGCGGATCGCGATTGCCCGGGTGATTCTGAAGGATGCGCCGATTCTGATTCTGGATGAAGCGACATCGGCACTGGATTCAGAGGTCGAAGCGGATATTCAGCGGGGCCTGTCCAATCTGATGCAGGGTAAAACCGTTATCGCTATCGCCCACCGGCTGTCCACAATCGCCGCAATGGACCGGCTGATTGTTCTGGACCAGGGGCGTATCGTAGAGCAGGGTAACCACCATCAACTGGTGCAACAGGGGGGGATCTATGCCCAGCTCTGGGCGCATCAGTCCGGTGGCTTTATCGGTATGGATACCTGAGTTTCGTTCACAGGTCCACAGCTCAATAACGTACCGTAGTACAGCGGGTAAAACCGCTTAATAAGGAGAATCCGGATGCATGTAATTTCATGGGGGTCACTCGCCTGGTGCGCTATTCCGGTGGTACTGATTGCGACTGTCTATACCCGCTGGTCAGGCAAGGCCTCCGAGGTGTTGTTGTCAGCGGCGCGGATGACATTGCAATTGATCGGCGTCGGCTATGTTCTGGTGGCGCTGTTTGAAAATCCCTCGCCCTGGATTACTGGCGGGGTGCTTGTTGTGATGATCTGTATCGCCAGCTGGATCGCACTGCGCCCGGTGAATCATCAGCGCAACTACCTTAAACCCACGCTGATCGCGCTGACCTGCTCGGCCGGATTACACCTGTTTATCTCACTGGTTCTGGTGATCGGTGTTGACAGCTGGTATGAGCCAAGAGTGATTATCCCGCTGGCAGGGATGTATTTTGCCAATACGATGAATGCGATCAGTCTGGCAACCGAACGCTATCATTCTGAACTGCAGGAAGGTAAACCGGAGCCAAAAGCGCGGCTGACCGCGTTTCAGGCGGCGATGATTCCGCAAATCAACAGTCTTCTGGCGGTGGGCCTGGTATCCCTGCCCGGGATGATGACTGGTCAGATCCTTTCCGGTGTGTCACCTTTGATCGCGGTACGCTACCAGATCATGATCATGACCATGGTGCTGGGTAGCGGAGGCTGCGGAGCGGCGCTGATGCTGTGGCAGCTGGGGCGCGCGGATCGGTCCGGGCGGCAGCGTGATAACGGTCCGGCCGATGCGGACCTGGTGGAGAATGACTTATGAATCAGCCGGCGCTGTTAATGACTACTCTATATACCCTGTTTGCCCTGTTGGCGTTTGCCGGGAATTCGGTGTTGTGCCGTCTGGCGCTGGGTGAGCAGAGTATCGATGCGGGCAGCTTTACGGTGATCCGTTTGCTGTCTGGGATCGCGGTACTGTCAACGCTCTGGTATCTGACACAGAAGCGCAAAGCCGAAACCGACCCGGGCCGAGGGCGGGGCAGCTGGACCGCCGCCCTGATGCTGTTTATTTATGCGTTGGGCTTTTCGTATGCCTATATCAGTCTCGATACCGGCACCGGTGCACTGATCCTGTTTGGCGCAGTGCAGATCACCATGATTATGGTGAGTCTGTTGCGGGGCACCCGCCTGGTGTGGGCTGAATGGTTGGGGCTGGCACTGGCGTTCAGCGGTTTTGTCTATCTGCTTAAACCGGCTATCAACACCCCATCCCTGTGGGGATTTGTGCTGATGACCGCGGCAGGCATTGCCTGGGGAATATACACCCTGAAGGGGCGGGGGTCGGTTAATCCGCTGGCCGATACTCACTTTAATTTTTTCCGCACCCTGCCGCTGGTTACGCTGACACTCCTCTTTACCCTGACACTCAGTAATGCTGTCATTACTGTCAATGGGGCGTTGCTGGCGATGCTTTCCGGAGCGATCGCTTCGGGCATCGGTTACGCTGCCTGGTACCGGGCACTCAGCGGTTTATCGGCAGTGCAGGCTGCGGTGCTACAGTTGCTGGTCCCGGTCATCGCGGCGGCCGGTGGCGTGGTGTTTACCGATGAACAGATCACTACTCGCCTGCTGATTGCGGCACTACTGGTGCTGGGAGGGATTTTTCTGGTGGTGGTCGGACGCTATTATCTGCTCGCGCGGCGCAGTTCGTCGGTCTGAGGAGGATGTTTTGAATTCACTGAATCTGTGTAGTGAGGAGTTTTACTGCTAATGGAGAGCCATCTGTTTGCCACTTTTCTGGTTGCCATTACTCTGTTAACCCTGACCCCGGGGGTTGATACCCTGGTGACTATCCGCAACAGCGCCCGGGGAGGGTGGCAGGATGGTTTCGCTACCAGTACCGGCATCTGCTGCGGGTTGTTCCTGCACGCAACCGTATCTGCGCTGGGAATTTCGGTCATCCTGTTGCAATCAGCCAACGCGTTTCAGTTTCTGAAGCTGATCGGTGCGGGGTATCTGATCTGGCTGGGATTCACCAGTCTGCGGGGGATCGTTCAGGGACACAGCGTATTCAGGCTCCCGGATACCGGCAGCAGACCCTTTGTGATCTGGCGCTCACTGAGAGAGGGTTTTTTGTCGAATGCCCTGAACCCTAAAACAGCGCTCTTTTATATGGCTTTTCTGCCCCAGTTTATTGATCCGCAGGGGAGCGCCCTGACGCAGTCGCTGTGGCTGGCGGCGATACATTTTGTCATTGCCATGCTGTGGCAGTGTTCGCTGGCGTTGGCGGTTAACAGCGCCCGTCACTGGCTACAGAGTCAATCGGTCAGTATTGGATTTAATGCGCTCAGTGGTTCGGTGTTGATCTATCTGGGTGCCCGGTTGGCACTCACGGAGAATTAAAATGGATATAAAACAGCTCTTTGGTATTGAACTGCCACTGATTCAGGCGCCGATGGCGGGCGCGCAGGACGCTGCACTGGCGATAGCGGTAAGTAACGCTGGAGGCTTGGGGTCACTGCCTTGCGCCATGTTAACCCCGGAGCAACTGCGGGCTGAACTGGAAACGATCAGGGCGGCAACCGATAAGCCGGTCAATCTGAACTTTTTTGCCCATACCCCTTCGGCTGTTGATCAAAAGCGGGAGCAACGGTGGCGTAACCAGTTGCAGCCCTATTATCGCGAATATGGCATCGATCCTGATAATATTTCCGCTGCACCAGGTCGTGCGCCTTTCAACAGTGAGATGGCGGCGGTTATCGAAGAATACCGTCCGTCGGTAGTCAGCTTTCACTTCGGTTTACCCTGCCCTGATCTGCTTGAGCGGGTGCGTCGTTGTGGTTGTAAAGTGATCTCCAGTGCAACCACCGTGGCCGAAGCCGTATGGCTGGAACAGCAGGGGGTCGACGCGGTGATTGCACAGGGTGTGGAAGCGGGAGGTCATCGGGGATTTTTTCTTAACCGGGATCTGAATAGTCAGACAGGCACTATGGCCCTGGTGCCACAGATTATCGCTGCCATTGGATTACCGGTGATTGCTGCCGGAGGTATCGCTGATCAACGTGGCATCCAGGGGGCGCTGGCGATGGGAGCTGCCGGAGTGCAGTTGGGAACGGTATTTCTGTTGTGTGATGAATCGCGGGTCAGCGAAATCCATCGGCAGGCTTTACGGGAACCCAGTACACCTACCGCGCTGACCAATATTTTTTCAGGAGGACCCGCCCGGGGCATTGTCAACCGGGTGATGGCCGAGTTAGGCCCTGTGGCACCGCAGGCGCCCGAGTTTCCGTTGGCTGCAGCATCAATCGCTCCTTTGCGGGCGGCGGCTGAACGGCAGGGGCTGGGGGACTTTTCACCTCTGTGGAGTGGGCAGAATCGTAGCGGCTGTCGTGCTGTTCCTGCTGCCGAGCTGATCGCTGAACTGTTCTGCCATTAGGCAGAGGGCGTGGCCAAACGGTTTGCCTGCAGCGTCGCTGACGGTATAAAATTTTATTCAGGGGTTGATATCCTATTTCTCACCCCCAGATTAAAAATATTCCACTAATCTAGGCCTCTGTCAGCAGCGCTGTTCACGTCTTTAACACTTGAGGTCTGAACAATGCAGATTGCTGACAAAAAAATTGTCCTGATACACTACACCCTGAAAAACCTGGATGATGAGGTGATGGATTCCTCGGAGGGTGCAGAGCCTTTGGCGTACCTGCATGGTACCGGCAGTATCGTTCCCGGCCTGGAAAAAGAGCTGGCGGGCAAAAAAGCCGGCGATAAGATCAATGTTGAGGTTGCCCCTGAAGAGGGTTACGGCGAGCTGAATCCTGAACTGATTCAGGAAGTTGACCGTGCTGCGTTTGAAGGGGTCGATAATATTGAAGTGGGCATGCGCTTTATGGCGCAGACTGCCTGGGGTCAGCAGCCGGTTGTGGTAACTGCTGTCAGCGATGAGACGGTGGTTGTTGATGGCAACCATCCGCTGGCTGACCAGACGCTGAAGTTTGATGTCGAAGTTGTTGAAGTGCGTGATGCCACTGAAGAAGAGCTGGAACATGGGCACGCTCATGGTGAAGGCGGGCACCACCACTGATTTAACTGATTAACAACAGTAACACCCGATTAAAAGGCGCTCAGCGCCTTTTTTTATTGTCTGGACTTGCTTACGTGTGTAGTTCTACCCGTGAATGAGGCGCTGGCAATGGTGATTTTGGGCACTTTTTGCTTTTGAGTCATCGATTATTTCCCCCGTTGCTGTATATATAATGGATAGGATGTTTACCCAGCCAAAGGAAGAGTGAGTCCCGATGCGAGACCAGATTGAAGCGGTGATTAAAGCGGTATCCAGTGTTCTTTATGGGAAGCAGGAGCAGATCAAGCTTGCCCTGACCTGTATTTTCAGTCAGGGGCATCTGCTGATTGAGGACCTGCCGGGGATGGGTAAAACAACCCTGGCCCACGCGCTGGCTAAAGTGCTGGGGCTGGACTATCAGCGCTTGCAGTTTACCAGTGATATGTTGCCGGCTGATATTCTCGGCGTGACGATTTTTGATCCTTCCAGCAACCGTTTTCAGTTTCATCCCGGGCCGGTATTTACTCAGTTATTGCTGGCTGATGAGGTCAATCGTACCACTCCCAAAACCCAGTCTGCACTGCTGGAAGCGATGGAGGAAAGACGGGTCAGTCTGGATGGGCAGACCCATCCGTTGCCATCCCCCTTTTTTGTTATCGCAACACAAAACCCGGTAACTCAGCAGGGGACATTCCCGTTGCCTGAATCTCAGCTGGATCGCTTTCTGATGCGGATAGAACTGGGCTATCCCGATGCCCGGGCCGAGCGGGAACTGCTGCGCGGTGGCGATCCCCGGGAGCGCCTGCAAACACTGGCGGCAGTGATATCCGCGGCAGAGTTAGAGCAGATAACCCAGGCTTGCAGCGCGGTTAAAGTGTCTGACAGCATTCTGGATTATCTGCAGCGGCTGATCGCCTATAGTCGCCAGGCGCCGGAGTTTAGTTTTGGTATCTCTCCGCGGGGCGCTTTAGCACTCCTCAGCGCAAGTCGAAGCTGGGCCTATATTGATGGGCGGGATTATGTACTGCCTGAGGATCTGCAGCAGTTGCTCGGGCCGGTTACCGGTCATCGCTTACGGGCGGCAGAAGATATCGGAGGCTTTGGTGCCAACGCCCTGATTCAGCAACTGCTGAGTCAGGTTGATGTGGTAGGCTGACTATCAACTATGCTACCTGAGTTGAGGTGTGAAAGTTGACCGGATCTATACGACAACGATTGGGACGGGCTGTGATTGACTGGAGCCTGCGCCGCAGTCCCCGATTAAAACAGCTGACCCTGAGTCAGCGGCGTATCTATATCATGCCCTCGCAGGCAGGAGCCGTGTTCCTGATGTTGTTGCTGGTGATGCTGATACTGGCGATTAACTTTCAGAACAATCTGATGTTTGCTGTCACTTTTCTGCTGGCCAGCCTGTTCGTGGTAACTATCCTGCACACCTATGCCAATCTCTCCGGACTGACGATTCAGTTTGTCCGGGGTCACCCCTGCTTTTTAGGGGAACAGGCCGCTTTCGATCTGACGCTGACTGCGAGGGGGACGCGGCAGTACGAGAGTATTCAGTTACGTTTGCGCGAAGGGGAGGGAGCCGCTATTGATCTGGTTGAGGATCGACAGCGCAGTCTGACCCTGTATCAGAATACTCATCGTCGGGGTTATCTGCCGGCCGATGCTCTGTTGATTGAAACGTTTTATCCGCTGGGGCTTTTCAGAGCCTGGACCTGGTTGCAGGTCGATCTTAAAAGCCTGGTCTACCCACGTCCCGTCGAGGGGGGGCAGTTGCCCGATATGCATGATGCGGCAGGGGGCGATCAGCAATCACCGCATCTGGCCGAGCGCCCCGGGGGGGAGGAGTTTACCGGACTGGAGCAATATCAGGCCGGCATGTCGCTGAAACGGGTGGCCTGGAAAAACTATGCCCGGGGGCAGGGGATGCACGCCAAGCAGTATGTCGAACTGAGTGATAATCGCAGATGGTTAAGTTGGGAATTGTGGCCTGAGTTGTCTGGCGAAGCCCGCCTCTCCCGTCTGACATGGTGGGCGTTGCAGTTGCATCGACGGGGTGAGGAGTATGGGCTGCGATTACCCGGTATCGAGATCCGTCCTGACCGGGGAGAATCACACCGGGTCAGAGTGCTGGAAGCGCTGGCCTGTTTCGGTCTGGACAGCCCGGTTGAGCTTCAGGAGAGCCGCCCGTGAAACCGCTCTTTCAACTGACCCGCAGCAGTATGATCTGGTTGTTGGTGAGTATTCTGATGGTGACAGCTCCCTATGCCACGGTGGTTCCCGGCTGGTTGTTTCTGCTGGCGGTCCTGACCGTAGGCTGGCGCCTGATGGTACATAGCGGGCGCTGGAACTTCCCCCATTGGAGCATACGTCTGGTGCTGCTCTTGCTGGTGCTGGTGGGACTGCTGTTTGAACTGCGCTCGGGGTCGGCGATGGTGATCACCGTCAGCCTTCTGGTGGCGGCTTTTCTGCTCAAACTGACCGAGATGTATCGCCGCCGGGATGCGCTGGTGGTGCTCTATGTGGCGCTTCTGCTGATCGTTTGCAGCTTTCTGTTTTTTCAGTCGATACCGATGGCGTTTTATTGTCTGTTATCGCTGGTGGTTGTCACAGCCTGTCTGAACACTGTCTATCGTAGTCAGCAGAACAGTGATATCTGGCGGCCATTGAAACGCTCCGCCGTGCTTTATATGCAGGCGCTGCCGATGATGCTGGTGCTGTTTGTTATTTTCCCCCGAATGGGGCCGCTCTGGCAGGTGGATCTGAATACCGGACAGAGTTTTACCGGTCTTTCTGATTCGCTTTCACCTGGTGATGTCAGCCGCCTGACCCGGTCAGCGGACATCGCTTTCAGAGCCCGCTTTGACGGTGATTTACCACCAGAGAATCAGCGTTACTGGCGGGGTCTGACCTACGACCGCTTTGATGGCCGGCGCTGGAGCCGTACTGAATTGCAACAGGAGAGTCAAACATCCTTGCTGACTCAGTTCAATAGTGCTTACCAGGACTATCGTTACCAGATCGTCATGGAAGCCACCGGGCAGCAGTGGCGTTATGGGCTGGATGTGCCACTAAGCTTTCCAGCGACGATGAGTCGCCTCAGTGATCTGACCCTGCAGGGCGGGGAGCCCCTGATGCAACGCACACAATATTCGTTGGTGTCCCGCTCTGCTCCTGTGCGGGAGCCGTTGGCGGATGGCCACTATCTCCGCTATCTGCAACTGCCTGAAAATGGTAATGAACGTGCCCGGCAACTGGCGTTGAGATGGGCATCCGAACAGCCTGGGGTGCAAGCCTTTACGGCACAGATGCTGACCTTCTTTGCCAGGGATTTTCGTTATACTCTGGAACCGCCTCTGCTATCGGGACGTGATTCTGTCGATCAGTTTCTGTTTCAGACACGGCAGGGATTTTGTGGTCACTTTGCCAGTGCCGGAGCCTTTCTGTTGCGGGCTGCTGGCATCCCTGCCCGGGTGGTTGGAGGCTATCTGGGGGGGGAGATGAATCCGCTGGATGGTGCTCTCAGTGTGCGGCAGTACGAGGCCCATGCATGGCTTGAGTACTGGGATAGCGAGGACCTGAGCTGGCACCGGCTGGATCCCACCTCGGTGGTGGCACCCCTGCGGCTGGAACAGTCCGCAGCGCAGTTGTTCAGTTCGGAGCCATCATTTCTGGCCGATTCGATGTTGATGCGCACCGGTTTCCTGAGTGGTTCGCTGTTAAAACAGCTGAGGCTGCGTTATGAGGCGCTGAACTATGGCTGGCACCGTTGGGTGCTGAATTTTCATGAGCATCAGACCGGTTTTTTACGGCAGTTACTTGGCGAGATCTCCGTAATCAGAATACTATTACTGATTCTGGTGCCGGGAGGGTTGGTATTGCTGGCGGTTGCGGGCAGCTTATTTATCCGTCGGGGACCGCGTAAAGATCCACTGTTTTTAGCATTACAACGGCTGGATAAGCATTTGAAACAACGGGGTATGCAGCGTCTTTGTGGCGAGACTCCGGGACAGTTTTTTTCCCGGTTGGGGCAGGTGTTTCCTTCACTTTCGGATGAATTTACTGCACTCTCCCGCTGTTATGAACAGATCAGTTACGCGGAAAATTCTGATCCGCAGCTGCAGCAACAGTTCCGGCAACTGATAAATCGTTGCTGTACACAGATCCCTCAGTCATAACTCTGTCTGATAAGCCTGAAAGGTTGTTATATCACCGGATTCGTCATTTCAGACAGGTGCACACAAAAACTTGCGGAGAGACGCATTTGATACCCGATTATACTCTGCGGCGCAGTTCCCGGCGGCGCACCATCGAAATTCAGGTTCGTCCGGACAGTGTCAGAGTGTTAGCTCCAATCCGGGTGGCGCAGTCCCGAATTAACCAGTTGGTCGCCGAAAAGAGTGACTGGATTGCCACCCGCCAGCAGGAGCTGAGGTTACGGTTACCGATCTCCCCTCAACCGGTGGTACTGGAGCAGGGCAGTGAGCTGCGCTGGCTGGGTGAGCCTGTGATGCTGAAACTGGCAACCGAAAAGCCTGAGACCGCTGTTAACCTGAGTGCGGGGATTATTGAGCTATCGCTTTCCCGACGCATCCGTAAACCGCAGGCTGAAGTGGTACCGGAGCAACTGGAGCGTTGGTACCGGGAGCAGGCGCAGCACTACTTCCAGCAGCGGGTAGCTGAGTGGAGTGAGCTGATGAAACTATCACCCACCGCCATCGTGGTGCGTAGCTATAAACGCAAGTGGGGCTGCTGTAACAGTCGTGGTGTGGTCAGTTTTAATTGGTTGCTGATGATGGCGCCAGTGAGGATTATCGACTACGTTATTGTTCATGAGCTGAGTCACTTGAAACAGATGAATCACTCCCCACGATTCTGGCAGGAAGTTAACCGGTTTTACCCGGATTATGCTGAAGCGAAAGCCTGGTTAAATAGTCATGGCGCGGGTTTGTGCTGGCCTCCAGTCGGAGCCCGTCCCGATCGGTTGTAACTCAGCCAGTTTATTGACCGGTGATAATCTTTGATAACGAGAATTTTGATATTAAAGTTCAGGATTCAATGAAACTCAGGTAGTAGAACTTTGGTGTGACAAAATAATCCTTTAGTCTCTATCTCTCTGTTAATGATGATAATTACATGAAATGGGTAGTGTTTTGCTTTATACAGAGCGGGTTTTCATTTAAAACATTTACTACCGTATTTGAATAATAACGACAAAAGAAGTGGATGAGTATGGGGCTCTATGACACAGTAGAACGAAATTTTTTCAACTCACTAACCCGTAAAATCGTCGGAAATGTAGCTTTCCTGCTTCTGCCCTCGCTGCTTTTTATGGGGTTTAACTGGTATAGCCTGGGTCAGCTTGAGCAGGCTGCGTCGCAGTCGTCGAATAACGCTGAGCTGCTATCCAGGCTTAGTCAGTTGGAGTTTTACAGCTGGTTAGTGCTGAGCTTTGCCATTGCCGCCTCGCTATTTACGATCTTCTTTATGCGCCACATTTTTTTACGACCGATTCGTAAAATGATCGATGTTCTCAGTGCGATCAAAGATAAAGATGGTGATATCTCCGCAACATTGCCCGATTTTACTCACGATGAAATATCCACAATGGCGTCCAGCTATAACGGATTTTCCACCAGTCTGAAAAAGATTATTGCAGAGACGCGCAATCACAGTGTCCGGGTGGCGCTTAGTGCGACTCAGTTAAGCAAAGTCTTGCAGGAGGTTCATCAGTCAACCACCGCTCAGGAAGAACAGGCACAACAGGTGCTGATCTCCAGCCAGGAATCCACCACGGCTATTCAGGAGGTGGCGGGTAATACCCTGAAAATATCTGAATATACCAGTAACAACCTGAACGAGATCCGAAGTTCAAGTCGTGAGCTGGAGCAGGTATTGGGTCAGGTGCGTACTATCTCTGAGCTGGCGTCCGGATTCCAGAGTACGGTTGAGAAGCTCAGCGCCAGTTCCGAGACCATTACTGAAATTCTCTCGATGGTTAAACGCTTTTCTGATCAGACCAACCTGCTGGCGCTGAACGCCTCCATTGAAGCTGCACGAGCGGGAGAAGCGGGGCGGGGGTTTGCTGTGGTTGCCGATGAGGTGCGAAATCTGTCGCAGCAGGTGCAGAATGCAACCTCTGAGATCGATCAGAATATTTCGGTGATGGCTGATCTGGTTAATGATACCAAGACAAACTCCTCCAATATTCTCGAGTATACGCGCAACACGGAAGGCTTTATCAGTGATACCAGCGAACAGTTTACCCGGCTGGTAAGTGACTTCGAAGGCGTCAATAGTCAACTGACCACCATCAGCTCTACCCTTGATGAGCTTTCCTATACGAACAAAGAGTCTCACTCTCATGTGGAGCGTATCGCGGGTATCAGTGGTGACATTCGCGATGAGATGGAGCGTTCAAGAGAGTTTTCTGCTGAACTTGAGAGCTCAACAGAGGAGACTCAGGAGTTGCTGTCCCGCTTTATTATTGGCTACGGCAGCTTTGAAAATATTATTCAGGCGGGACGGGAGTGGACCCGTCAGATACAGGAGGCGCTGGAACAACTGAACAGCCAGGGATTTGATCTGTTTGATCGCAACTACAAACGCACTAATGAGGGAGGTCTTCCCGAAAAATTTGATGTCAGCTATGTTGAGGCGTTTGAAAAGCTGTTACGTCCGATGTATGACGACTACCTGAGACAGAAGCCTGATCTGATCTACGCACTGGCTATCAGTGTTGACGGCTATGCCCCCGCACACCATCTGAAGGTGTCTGAGCCCCTGACGGGCGATTTCAATGTTGATAATGCAAAAAGCCGTCATCGTCGCTTCTTTAAAGGCAGTCGCGCTGAAGTGCGCCGGGTAACCAATACCGCCCCTTTCCTGTTGCAGACGTTCGTCCGTGACACCGGTGAGGTGCTTAATGATCTGACCTTCCCGCTCTATGTTAACGGCCGTCACTGGGGTGCGTTTGCGCTGGGATTCAAACCGGAGCTACTGCTCGATAGTGAGAGCAACAATTAAGCGAGTATACGCCGATAGGTAAAGGCGTTGTTCAACAGGCCCGCTGCCTCTGGCAGCGGGCCTTTTTTTGTCCTGTCAGGACTGAGCCGGGCCTGTGGTTTCTAATGAATCGTTAAAGTAGCGGTTCAGGTACTAAAGGATTAATCACGGCCCCGCTCTAGTCTTAAGCACTTTCGCCGTACGCCTGCTCATCCTTTGCGACCGGGACGATAGAGCGGTTTGGAATGAGCAACTAATTGCCGGTCTGAACGGCTCCAAAGTCGCCTGTTACCGGTTATCGCAAAGCCCAATAATGCCCTGACTTACACAACAAACCAATCGATGAAGAATCAGAGGGCATAATGAATAATAAAAAACTATGGCGCAGCGTGCCGTTGGCCTTGGCAGTAGCATTCAGCAACAGTGCGATGGCCGGGATCAGTCTGTATGACCAGGACGGTACAACCTTCTCAGTAGACGGTTATTTCAACGCCTTCTACACCTATCAGGATAGCGAAGATAAAGTCGCTGATACCAACACCAAAACCTCCCGGGTACGGATGGGATTTCTGCCAAACTATATCGGCTTTAATGTCGGTAAAGAGGTCGGTGATCTGACCGTGGGTGGTCGTTCATCCTTCTGGGTTTCTATCAACGATAGCAATCAGGATGGTGACGGCACTAAAACTGATTCCATGATCGATGTCCGTCAGTTCTATGCCACCGTCGATGGTGATTTCGGTCAGGTGCTGTTTGGTAAGGACTTTGGTCTTTATGCCCGCAGCAATATCTTCGGTGATGAGCTGCTGATGGGTGTAGGTTTTGCACCGGCTACCACCAGTAATACGACGTTTGGCAATATTACCACGGGTTATCCATATGCCAACCCGACTGCTCAGATCACCTACCGTTCGCCAGTGATGAGTGGCTTCCAGGTTGCAGTGGGTGTACTGGACCCAAATACGACGGGCAGTACCGCTGCGGGTGATTCCAACGCTGCTCGTTTTGAAACCGAAGCGACCTACACTGCCGATTACGATGGTGTTGCAGTCAAGGCCTGGGTTGGTGGCGCCATGGGTGATTCCGTGACTTCAGGTGTTGATGCAAAAGGTATCTCTTACGGTGCCAGAATTGCTGCCGCAGGTTTTGCCCTGACTGCATCCGGGTTCGACCAGGAAGGCATCAGCAGTGTGTTTGCCAGCAATACGCTGACCGACAGTGCTGAGTCTGATGGTTATCTGGTACAGGGTTCCTATGCGTTTTCAACTAACCGTGTGGTACTCTCCCATGGTCAGACAAAAAACACCGCAGCTGGTAGCTCTGTGACCACCAAGGATTCTCTCACTGGCGCAGCATTGTTCCACAACATCAACGACAATCTGACACTGGTGGCTGAGTATACGGTTCACAAAACCGATAACGGCAGCATCGATACTTCAGCAACCGATACGGTTGCTCTGGGCGCTGTGCTGAGCTGGTAATCTGTCAGCCAGCTCCCGCATCCTTACCGACAACCCCTTCCTCTGTCGGTGAGGATGCTTTTCTACTACTTTAGTCCTGCTTTTTTCTATTATTAATTCCTTTAAAACAATACCTTATTTAATTCTTTTCAATTTCGCACTACTCTTCAGTACTCAAGTATAGTGTTTTCATTTGTCATTCCATTTTAGACTCAAGGGTCATTTCAAACGACGGTGTGACTACTGTGACCAAGCAATCATCTCAGAATATATGCCAGCCCGAGCTGCGCACTGCATTTACGACTGAACGTGATGAACAGGTGGCAGTGGACCAACTGCTGCAACAACTTAACTGGCCCGGTCTCAACTTTGTTCTTTTTTTCTGCTCGGCGGAATACCAGTTGGACAGGCTGGCTAAGGCGTTTCAACAGGGCTTCAAAGATCTGTTGGTGGTCGGTTGCACCACCGCTGGAGAGATAACCGTCGAGGGGTACGGTCAGGGGTGTATCTCTGCGATCGGTTTTTCCCGCGAGGCGTTTGCTGTCAGTGGTCGCTTAATAAGCAGTCTGGAACACTTTGATTTTAATGATGCTCAGGGGGTGGTTGAGCAACTATCTGAGCAGTGTCTCGAGCAGCAGGTTGCACCGATCAAAGATCATAGTTTTGCCCTGACACTGTTTGACGGGTTGTCGACTCAGGAGGAAAAGGTGCTGGTGACACTGGACTCCGCTCTGGGCAGTATTCCCCACTTCGGAGGGTCGGCTGGCGATGATATCTGCCTGGCGAATACCCATGTCTATTTTGATGGCGCTTTTCATACCAATGCGGCTGTGATTATTCTGATCAATACCAGTTGTGAGTTCAGAGTGTTCAGTGGTCATCATATGGAAAGCCGGGATACCAAACTGGTAGTTACCGAAGCGGATAGTGAACAGCGCCGGGTGCTGGAACTGAATGCTGAGCCAGCAGCCATTGAGTACTCCCGCATTGTCGGGGTGCCGGTGGATGAGCTGAACCATGAGTCGTTTGCGCTGAACCCGATCGCGGTGAGAATAGGCGATGAGTACTTCGTCCGCTCCATTCAGAGCGTCAACGATGATCTCAGCCTGACATTCTACTGTGCTGTTGAAAGCGGTATTGTGCTGACGCTAATGGAGCCCGGCGAAATGATATCCAAGCTGGATCAGCAACTGACGCGTGAAGAGGAGGCGCTCGGCGAGCATCTGTTAACCCTGGGGTGCGACTGTTTTCTGCGTCGGCTTGAGGCCCAGATCCGTGGTAAAAGTGAACCCGTCTCCCAGCTGTTGCAGCGCCACCGGGTGGTGGGATTTAACACCTATGGTGAGCAGATCGATGGGATGCATGTTAACCAGACCTTTACCGGTGTCGCGATCGGGAGAAAATCATGACCGGTATGGGGCAGGATCAGCCGATTGACCTTGTCCAGCGGGTTGAGCAGCTGGAACGGGAAAACCGCAAACTGCAGAAGATCAACCGGGTGCTGATCGAGCGGGTTGAAGTCAGTGCTACCACCCGTACCGATCCCTATGCCGCTTTTGAACACTCTGTTGTACTGGCCGAACAGGTCCGTGAAAGAACCGCTGCACTGAATGTCGCGCTGGGCGATCTCAAAACCAGCAATTCCGCCCTGAGTCAGGCAAAACAGCAGGCCGAACTGGCACATCAGCGACTGATAGATGGTATTGAGAGTATCTCCGATGCGTTTGTCCTGTTTGATAGCGAGCGGCGTATTGTCCTTTATAACAGCAAATTTGAATCGGTCTGGGCGGGGACTGGCGTCTCCATTGAGGAGGGGCTGGGGATTCAGGATATTCGCCGGCTTGCGGATCAGCATGGGTTGATCGAGGAAGAGCTGCGGGGGGATGAAACGGATAACTCGGTGTTCTACCGGCTCAAGAATGGCCGCTGGTTTCAGGTTAGTGAACGGCCTACGCTGGATGGCGGTCTGGTTATTCTCTATACCGATATTACCGAGCTTAAACAGAACGAAACCGCGCGCCGGGAACGCGCCCTGGCGGATAAATCCCGGGTGTTGCAAAATACCGTTGATAACCTTTCTCAGGGGGTGGTACTGATCAATTCAGAGGGGCGGCTTGAGGTCTGGAATCAGCGCTTTCTGGAGCTGTCAGGCTTTGGTGAGGATGAGCTGAATGAACAGCCCCTGTTTGAGGACCTGATCGCCCGATGTGAGCTGATTCTGCTGACCCCTTTCACCAATCATCACCACGCCGGGGGGACTATCGAGCTGGAGCAGAGTCTGCGTAATGGTCAGGTGATAGAGATTCGTACCCATCCGATTCAGGAGGGTGGTTTTGTGAATACCTACACTGATATTACCGAGCGCCATCAATATGCTGAAACATTGCGTGAGAGTGAACAGTGGATCCGCCTGATTACCGACCATGTACCGGCACTGATCGCTTATGTGGGCGATGATCTGCGATTCCAGTTTACCAATAAGGTGTATGAGGACTGGTATGGCTGGCCGCGGGAGGCGCTGATCGGCAAAACCATCACGATGGTTCATGGTGGCGATCAGTTTGTCAATCTCAAGCCCTATATTGACAGGGCGCTGTCGGGTGAGAGTGTCACCTTCGAGATCGAAGAGAAAGATCCTCAGGGCGGACCGCGATACATGCTCAAAGCCTATGTGCCCAATCTGGATGCCGAGGGGCATGCGGTGGGCTTCTTTGTGCTGATCAGGGACATTACTGAGCGGCGTAAAACCGCCTATGCCTTGCAGGAATCCTATCAGACGATGGAGCAGCGGGTGATTGAGCGGACCTCCGAACTGACTAAACTGAACGATCAGTTGAGGCAGGAGATCACTGAGCGTAAACAGGTGGAAGGGCGTCTGCTGGAAGCCAGTAAACATGCTGAGCAGGCTAATCTGTCGAAAACCAAATTTCTGGCTGCGGTCAGTCATGATCTGTTGCAGCCGCTAAATGCAGCCCGGCTGTTTACCAGTGCGCTGCAGGAAAAGCCAGCGGTCCAGAGTGAGCGGCATCTGATCGACTCAGTGGGCAGTTCGCTGGATGATGTGGAGTCACTGCTCAGTACGCTGGTGGATATTTCCAAGCTGGATGCTGGTGTGATTGAACCTGACGTCACGGTGTTTCCGGCCAGCAGTCTGCTGAATAATATCGCCAATGAATATCAGCAGGTAGCCATCAGCGAGCAGTTGAGGTTGCGCTATGTGGCAAGCAATGCGGTGATCTGTTCCGACTCTCAGCTGTTGGCGCGAATCCTGAGAAACTTCCTGACTAACGCGATTCGTTATACCGATCATGGTTCTGTGTTGCTGGGGTGTCGGCGCAAGCGGAATAGCCTGGTTATTGAGGTGTGGGATACCGGTCTCGGTATTCCTGAAGATAAGCTGGGCGATATCTTCCTGGAGTTTAAACGCCTGCACGGCAGCCCTGTGGAAAATGATAAGGGACTGGGGCTCGGGTTAGCGATCGTTGATAAAATATCGCGGATGCTGGGACATCAGATCAGCGTCAGTTCAGTGCCGGGCAAGGGATCAATGTTCTCTGTCGAGGTTCCCCTGGCCAGGCCTGATCAGCTTCCTGTCAGGACTAAAGAGCAGCATCAGCCAGCGACTGGAGATCAGCTTCAGGCGGCCGAGATCTGGCTGATCGACAATGACCCGGCGATCTGCCGGGGGATGCAAACTCTGCTGGAGGGGTGGGGCTGTCGTGTGCAAACGGCCCACGATGAGGAGCAGTTGATGGCGTTGCTGGATAAGGGGGAAGCGCCCAAATTATTAATCGCTGATTACCATCTGGATAATGATGAGAATGGCCTGGATGCCGCCATCCATTTTAACCGGCGACTGGCTCAGCCGGTTCCGGTGGTGATGATTACCGCAAACTATACCAATGAACTGAAACAGATCGTGCGCGAGCAGGGCTATCTGCTGATCAATAAACCGGTTAAACCGATGAAGCTGAAGATGACGCTCAATCATCTGTTGGAATAAACGCCCTGCTGGTGAACCGCAGGGTGTCAGAGGCTCTGCCAATGTTGGCCAGTGTCAGGATTATAAAGATTCACCAGACACTGACTCTATTGCCTGTGTAGCCGGAAATGGGTGGGTTAACGTTTCAGGTACTGGTTGAAGTCTACATTGCCGGCAGAGAGTACCGCCTGAATGCGATTATGCACGCCAAGCTTGCGCAGTATTGCGCTGACATGAGCCTTCACTGTGGTCTCTGCGATATTGAGCGTGTAGGCGATCTGTTTATTGGATTCACCCTCAGACATTCGTTCCAGAACCAGCAGTTGCCGGCGGGTTAGGGAGGAGAGCATCTCTGGTGGGATCTGGCTCTCATCGTGACGGCGGTGAATGCTGCTGCCTGAGGGCTTCTCTGAGCGGATGATGTCAGATGGCAGATAAACATTACCGTTAAGAATCTGCTGCAATGCTTCGGTCATCTGTTCCCGTGGTGAAGACTTGGTGATAAAACCTACTGCACCGTAGGTGATCGCCTGGAGTACAATCTGCTTATCCTGTTCCGCTGATACAATTACAACGGGAATCGTTGGCGAGTCATTGCGCAGGCTGATCAGCCCATTCAGACCGTGCATTCCTGGCATATTCAGGTCCAGCAGAATCAGATCAAGGTCTTCTTCCTCTTTGGCAATTTCCAGTGCACTGTCCAGGTCTTCCGTTTCGAGTGTTTCACAACCAGGAAAACCATTCGCGATGACGCCGCAAATTGCTTCACGAAACAGAGGGTGGTCGTCGGCAATAAGAATTTTATACACGTTGTTCTCCCGCTGGGCGACTGCCGGTTGGCAGATAGTTACCGCCCATTATAATTATTCTGTAATGGGACTGGGTTTATTACCCCCCAGTTTACTACATTGCAGCTTCAGAGTAGAAACCGCTTTATCTGTGATGCGCTTTAATCTCTGAAGATCTTCTTAGTCAGGTATGTCCTCAACCGCTTCTGAGCTAGTCGCAGGCAGTGGCCCAGACCTGATCGTTCAGGTTAACATCCGCTGTATAAATTAACGCTTATTCTATTACACCGTTAGGAGGAGTTTATCGCCATTCTACTATGCGTGTAAAAAACCAATACTAAAGTACTATTATCTATCATTGCGGAGCAAGTGACGGATAAATAAACATAATTTTACGTTTGTGATATGATCCTGCAGGCCTGTATACCTGCGTTGAGGTCTATACGATCTCTGCTTATGTGGTCTGCCCACGCAGTGAGTTGGTTTGAGTTAAAAAACGTTTTCCGTAGTACGTACGTTGGATCTGATCAGTGAATAAAAACAATAACACGACCCGATTCCCTGCCCAGCTATTGTGGGGGGTCTCATGTATTATTCTTATACTGCTGCTGTCACAAACCGTCTATTTCTTTATTAGCACCAAAAACCAACATCAGCATCAGTTGGTGTCACTGCGAGAAAATCTGATGCAGTCCCAGCGAAAGCGGCTCGACGCCGAGATGGCTGATGCTGAGTATATGATCCGACAGATGTTTACCGAAGCCACTGATCTGCTAAAGCGTGAATCGCGTCAGCAGACCCGTCAGGCTCTGCAACTGATGAACTCGCTCTACCAGCGCTACCATAAGCAACTTAGTGAAGCCGAGATGAAACAGTTGCTGATTGAGGCGCTGCGGGAGATCCGTTTTTTTGATGGCCGGGGATATTATTTTATTGATCAGCTAGATGGCACCGCCGTGCTGTTGCCGATCGCCCCGGAGATGGAGGGGCGTTCCCTGCTGAATAACCGGGATGATACCGGGCACTATATTATGCGCGGGCTGATAGAGGCTGTATCTAACGCTCAACGCGCCGGATTTTCCAACTACCGCTGGTATGCCCCCGATAACAATCAGGTGATGAAAGATAAGATCGCCTATGTCGAGGTGTTTGAACCTTACAACTGGATTGTCGGTACCGGTGATTATCTGTATCGGTTTGAAGATGATCTTAAACCACGAATCTATAACTACATCCGCAACATCCGTTTTGGACATACCGGTTATTTTGCGCTGGCGAGCAATGATGGAACCCTGCTGGCCAGTGGCGTCACTCCTGAGCTGGAGGGGGTTAATTTTACAGATGATCCAAACCCCAGGATTCGGGAGAGCGCGCAGACCGTAGTAGATACTGCCCGCAATGGCGGCGGTTATCGCTTCTATGACTGGTTCAGACCAGGGGATACTACACCCAGTAAAAAACTGTCACTGATTGAACCTTTGCAAGATCGGGGCTGGATTCTGATAGCGGGTATCTTTCAGGATGAGTTGAGTGAATTGCTGTTGGCGCAGGAACAGTCCCGCGATCGGGAGATTCGAACCGTTGTGATCAAGCAGGTAATCGCCTTTACCATCATTGGCTTATTAGCGTTGCTGTTGACGCTCACCTATAGCCGCTGGCTGCAATCGCGCTTTAAGCGTTATGAGAACGATATCCACAAGCAGCAGACAATGCTGCGTAACACCGCCGACTCGCTTAAACTCAGTAGCCTGATTTTTGAGTCTGCCTATGAGGGGATCATTGTCAGTGATGCCGACAACAATATTCTGCAGGTGAACAGTGCAGTGACCCGGATTACCGGATATCAGCAAGATGAACTCATCGGTAAGAATCCAACGGTACTCGCTTCTGACCGCCAGGATGCCGGCTTTTACCGGCGTATGTGGCAGAGTCTGGATAGCGAGGGCGTGTGGCGTGGCGAGATCTGGAATCAGCGTAAAAACGGTGAGGTATATCCTGAATGGCTATCGATCAGTGTTAACAAGGATTCCAGCGGCAGGGTGCAGAACTATATTGCCATCTTTTATGATATTACCCAGCGTAAAGAGCTGGAGCAGCAGTTACGCAGTATGGCGGAAACCGATCCACTTACCGGGCTGGCAAACCGGCGCGCCCTGATGGACAGCCTGAACCGTGATCTGGCTTTCAAAGAGCGTTATCAATCCCCTGGCATTGCCCTGTTTTTTGTTGATCTTGACCACTTTAAGGCAATCAATGATAACTATGGACATGATGTAGGAGATACGGTGTTGAGTGAGGTGGCGAATCGCTTAACCTGCTGTCTTCGTGAGTCCGATCTTGCCTGCAGGGTAGGGGGGGATGAGTTTGTTGTGCTGAGTAAATTTAAAGAGGATGGTGATTCCCGGCAATTACATCAACTCAGTCGGCGGTTATTGAGTGAGTTGCTGAAACCGGTGCGTTTTGCCGATGTTGAAATCGCGATCAGTTGCAGTATCGGCGTGGCCGTCCACCATCAGGGCGAAGATTCATATGCACTCATGAAATCGGCAGACCAGGCACTTTACATGGCCAAGCATCAGGGACGCGGCCGGGTTATCTTCTATGGTGACAACCCGAGCACTATCGCTTGCCCATCCCCTGCTGAGGCTGAAACCCTCTGACGGCCACTATTGAAGCTACCAGTGTAACCACAATAACGATGCTCAGTGCCGTGCTGTTTACCTGCTGGTATAGCGCAAACCGGATCAGTTCGACTCCGTGGCTGAAGGGGTTCCAGGCGCAGATCCAGTAGAGCCATTCGCTCGCTTCACGCATCTTCCATAACGGGTAAAGGGCGGAAGAGAGAAAGAACATCGGAAAAATAACGAAGTTCATCACCCCGGCAAAGTTTTCCAGCTGCTTGATTTTAGCTGAGATAAATAAACCGATCGCACTCAGCATCATGGCAACCAACAGGAAAGCAGGAAGTGCGGTGAGATAACCCCAGAGAGGCGCTTCAACCCCCCAGAACCAGGCAATCACCAGAAAACCATAAACCTGTAACAGGGATATCAGTGAGGTTGCCATCAGCTTGGATAGCAGTAAGAAAGGCCTTGGCATGGGGCTCACCAATAGCACCCGCATACTCCCCATCTCCCGGTCGTACACCATTGACAGCGAGCTTTGCATTCCGTTGAACAGAATAATCATGGCGCACAGTCCCGGCACAATATACACCTCATAGGTGATATAGGTTTCGTAAGGCGCAATGATGGCGATACCCAATGCCGCACGGAAGCCTGATGCAAATACAACCAGCCATAACAGGGGGCGAACCAGGGCGCTGAAGAACCGCGAGCGCTGCTGCACAAAACGCAATAGCTCACGCTGTAACAGACCATTGAAACAGATCAGGGCATCGCGAAGAGTCATGTTGACGTTCCTGTAAGTGATCGGAATAGTGTGCTGATATCTGCACTCTGATGTTGCTGGCATAACTGATCGGCAGTATCGCTGGCGAGAATCCGGCCTTTGAAGAGGATGGTAACGGGGTCATCGTTTTGCACCTCTTCAATCAGATGGGTGGCCCAGAGCACGGTGAGCTGCTGTTGCCTGCATAACTGACGAATATGTAGATTGAGTGATTCCCGGGTGGCGGGATCAAGGCCAACACTGGGTTCATCCAGTAGCAGTATTTCGGGCTGATGCAGCAATGCCCGGGCGATCTCAACCCGGCGTCGATGCCCCCCGTTGAGGGTGCGGACCTTATCGTGCAGTCGCTGGCTGAGATCAAAGCGGGCCAGCTCTTCGGTAATCCGGGGCAGGGCTTGTCGCTTCGACATACCGTGCAGCGCTGCATGGTAGTAAAGGTTCTGCGCCACACTCAGATCCAGGTCCAGCGTACTTTGCTGAAACACCACGCCGAGTTTGCGCATCACCTGTGCAGGATGATGCGCAATACTGTGACCGGCAATAGTGATCTCGCCACTCTGCAGCGCATAGAGTCGTGATAACAGCGCAAACAGTGTGCTTTTACCAGCACCGTTAGGTCCCAGCAGGGCATTAAAACAGCCCTCCTGTAGTGCCAGATTGATATCCTGAAGGGCATTCAGAGAGCCATAACTGAAACTGAGATTGCGGATGATGATGCTCATAGTCGATGCTCATAGTCGATGCTCATAGTTGCCAGATAGCTGCCTGGGGATTAAGGAGTCAGGGCTTGATCCGGATTCCCCAGGGATAGCGTCCCACTTTGATCGATTTGATCACCTTCATCCGGTCAAGGTCAATCACCGACACATCGCCGCTGATACCATTGGTGGTGAGCAGGCGACTCTGGTCAGTATTAAATTCCATATGCCATACTCTGCGACCGACCAGTAGATAATCCAGAATTTCATAGGTTTTAGCATCGACAACCGCAACGTGATTGGCAGGCCCCAGCGCAACAAAGGCATACTTGCCGTCATCGGTCAGTTTTATACCGACCGGCTGGATCTTGTCCGGGTGTACCCCTTTGATTTCGAAGTGAAGCTTATGGCTTATCTGACGACTGGCAACATCGATGATTGACACGGTACCGCCAATTTCGGATGAGGCCCAGACAATGGAGCCCTCTTTGTTAAACTCGATGTGGCGTGGGCGCTGGTCTACCAGAGTGTTATCCACCACCTCATGGGTTTCGGTATCGATCCAGTGCACCATATTGGTGGTCTCGCTGGTGGCCAGTGCCCATTTGCCATCGGGGCTGACGGCCATCCCTTCCGGTTCAACCCCGACATCAATCTGCGAGATCACCTCCTGGGTTGTCACATCCACCACCGTGACCACTGCATCATTCTCATTGGCGATGTAGAGTTGCCGGTCATCCGGGTGCAGAGCAAACTGTTCCGGGTCTTCCCCAGACGGCAACTGGGCGATGATACGGTTGTTTTTCAGATCCATCACCTGCACCGCATCTGAATCGCTGGCACAGATGTACAGGCGTGTTCTATCGTGGCTGAAAATGATCCCCCGGGGGCGTTCACCTACCGCGATGGTATCGGTAACCTCCAGGGTATCCAGGTCGATAATGGAGAGGGTATCGTCCTTTTCGTTTGACACATAAGCAGTTTCAGCAACCGCCTGATGACACGCTATCGCGGTACTCAGGGCGAGCGCCACAGACGGGACAATTTTGGTTAAATATCTCATAGAGCAGATCCTGTTTTTCTTCTTATTCCGGGAAGCGTTAATGGGAAGCATAGGTAACTTTGCAGCTGGACTCCGGCTGATCAAAACCCAGTGTGTCCAGATCAGTGACCGGATGGAGAAAACCCTCCAGCGGTGGCTGGGCAACCAGTGAACGGGGTTGCACCAGCGGAATCGGCTGGCGCAGCTGACCGCTCCAGCTGCGATAGTTCAGTTTGCGGCCTTTAAATGCAGCCAGTTGAAACTTATCTGAGTTGATAAAATTAAACAGGGTTTCTGCGGCAGACGATTTAGTTTGGGTGACCGCTTCGCCAATCGTCCTGATTGCGGCCCAGGCGGCGTAATCCTTGCTGTTCATCCAGCGTTTAAACTGGTCTTCAAAACGACTCTGAAGCTGAGCCGCACCCCACTGTTCCACCACCCGATGCCAGGCTACCGGGGTTAGCCCCTGAGTGCCGGCCACAGGTCTCGGATACCAGGTGTTATACAGCACGTATTCACCGAAATCGCCCTGTTCATCGGCGACAACCACCAGATCATACTCATCTGTCTGGGTAAACAGGGGCAGTTCCCGCTGTGCCGTGCGCCGCAGGTCGGTATCAAAACTCCAGGTTTTCTCTGCCACAATTTTCAGACCGAAGCGTTTAGCTGTACGTTTCAGGGCGTCAGCATAGGCGATATCCCCGGGTTGTGAACCTTTAATCAGCAGCCAGCGCTGCAGACGCCGGGCATTACTCCACTGTCCCAGGGCATCGGTCAGCATGGCGCGGCTTGGCAGGGTGTGCAGGGTATTTGCCAGACATTCACGGGTGCGCAGCTCATCGGCATAACTGCCGGCATTAAACAGAATCGCGCCATAGGGTCTGGCCAGTTGGCTCAGTTCGATCAGCTGTTTTTCAGGCAGATCCGTAATCAGTAGTCTCAGGCCGTCCTCGAGCCATTGCTGTGCAATCTGATTGACCTGTTCCGGTGATGCGGCAAGTTCTGAGGTCAGGGTATAGTGCTGTTTCAGGAAACGGCCTGTGGTGTTGTTATCTTTGAGGCCCAGCTGGGCACCACTGAAGCCACGGTCTTCCGGTTCAGGAATCAGGTTTGAAAGTACCGGCCCCTGGTGAGGGTGGTAAGCGATGTAGCCGATGCGGATCTCCTGGGGGGTTGCCAGGGCATAGAGACTGAAAATGGAGCCCGCCAGAATCCAGCATAATGATTTGAGTGTACGCATATAAGAACTCATTGGTCAGAAGCTTTCAGGATAGGTGCTACCGCAAGCGGGTTAAATATGCGGAAAGTACTGAACAATTAGTTCTGAAGTACTATTTTTAAAAAGCAGTATCAGCTTAGCATTGATCATAAATAATGATAAGCAGAGGAATCTAAGTATGGCACGGGTGCTATTAAGCGGTCTTGCGGTGGTCACGATCACTATCTCAATGATGTTCAGCGGCAAGTTGTTGGCAGAGGGGGACCTGACCCTCAAGCCGCAGCGTCTCCCTGAACTGGTGATGGGCAGCGAAGAGAGTGACTACAGTCTGTCGCAAAAAACCTATGAACTGGAAACCGGCAAAGCGTATCGACTAGAACTGATTGCCAGTGGTTTAAAACCCTATGCGTTTCGAGCCCCGGAATTCTTTTCCTCGATCTTTCTGCGCAAGGTAGAGGCGGGAGATATGGAGATTAAAGCGGTCAGTCTGACCGAGCTGGAGTTTGAAGATGAGGGCAGTGCAGAGATGTTTTTTGTGCCTGTTAAACCCGGAACCTTCGAGTTTTATATTGCGGGGCTACGGCATAAAGGGATGGAAGGGGTGTTTATCGTTAAGTAACTCCCTGTCATTAAACGCTTATGAACCCTGTCACTGGCCAACCGGATTCAACCATGAAAAACGTTTCCGCTTCGATCATTCTTACTGTTTCACTGGCACTGGCCGCAGCTGTTCATGGGGCTGATGCTGATAGCGGTCTGCCGGAGGAGTTTCTTGATGCCCGGCCCAATAATCAGCTCTATATGGCTTACGCTGAATTTAAAATGGGCCATCACGATCTGGCCCGGCAGATGTGGATGCATATTGGTGGTTCTGGCAGGTCTGAAGCGCTGTTTAATCTGGCTAACCTCTATATCCAGGGCGTTGGCGTCGATAAAGATCCCGAGCGGGGGATGCAGCTTTACCGCCAGTCCGCTAAAACAGGTAGCAGGGCGGCGGCTTATCAACTGGGGCTGATCTATCTGTATTCACCTGACTATAAGAGTCGTGACCAGGCTCGTCACTGGTTAACCGTTGCCGCTTTGGATGGTGATAGTGATGCGGCAAGTCTGTTAGCCAGTCTGGAGCGCGATAAACCTGGCGATCCCCTGTCGCAGGTTGAGGCGCTTCTGATTCATGGAGATAGTGATCAGGCTCTGGAGCAATTGGAAGCACTGGCAGCAGCATCGCCACCGGATTATCGCGCAATCACCCGACTGGCCTGGCTGTATGAGAGTGGTCTGGCGGTAGAGCGGGACATTGACCGGGCTGCAGAGCTGTTCATGCAAGCTGCAGAAGCGGGTAACGCAGAAGCACAATATGCCCTCTCAGTGATGTACCAGACCGGTGTAGGGCGGGAGCAGGACGATAGTCTGGCAAAGCAGTGGCTAGAAAAATCAGCCTCCCAGAGCTATCCTCCGGCGCTGGATCAACTGCAACAGATTGATCAATAACCCTATCCTTCAACCATCATATTTCACCGTATGACTGCAAAGCTCTGCGCTGCACTCTGGCCGATTAAGTGTTTTAGTCAGCCGGCTCTCCTCTGCTGATTCTGGCCTCTGTCAGCGTCAGTTTTTGTTTGTTTCGCAACGGCGTTTCAACAGCGCATCTATCAAGGAATCAGGGATATGCAAAGCTGGCTTAAAAATCCTGTTGTGCATTAAACCGGTATCTGATGACGGTTTTTGATCAATTGACTCAGTGGCAGGTAGTCAAGGCCAGGTTATCACTCATCAAATGCAGATAATGCCCTCCTGTTTTTTATATAACCTATTGATGTATATGGATTAAATTATATCGGCGGATATAGCTAGTACGAAGGTACTAGTTTTTCAGCACCAAAGCAGAATTCTGGAGCTTTCTCCTCCCGTTCTATTATGTCTCCTATAGCGATCTCCCGCTCTTTTGTGAAGTGTGTGCCAGGGTAAGCCTGGGAGATCCAGAATTTTTAAAACTCTAATAAGACTGGTGATGTAAATGAGAAAGCCAACTAAAACTCTGGGTGCTGTTGCTGCGGGGACTCTTTCTATGCTGTTGTCGGCGCAGGTATTGGCACATGGTGATGTAACGCCGCAGTCGGTGGATGTTCATGAGCTGAAACAACTGGGTGATGAGTGGCTGGATGAGAACCCCTATGGTGAAGATTACGAAAAACACGATGTTGCACTGGAGATCGGTTTTTCAGCCTACACTCAGAACTGTGCCCGCTGTCATGGTCTGGAAGCGATCTCAGGCGGTATTGCTCCGGATCTGCGTTACCTTGAACCTGGCATCGAGGGTGATGACTGGTTTAAATACCGGGTGATTAACGGTGCGGTTCGAGATGGTCGGGTGTACATGCCAAAGATGGCAGATTACCTGAGTCAGGAAGCGCTTTGGGCAATACGTACCTGGTTGGTTTCAGTAGCAACCACAGAATAACCGGAGTCTGAGATGCGAATTCTGGTGCTGTTAGCTGTATTGACCCTGAGTTGGGCAGGTGCGGCTCAGGCTCGCTATTACGATGATGTAATCGCCAGTGGTGTTATTCACATTGGCGCTTACAAAGACTTCCCGCCGTACTCTTTCGAAAGAGATGGCGCGCCCGTAGGGGTGGATATCGAGATTGGCCAGCGGATCGCCGAAGCGTTCGGCGTGAAGATGGAGGTTCACTGGATCACTCCCGATGAGAGTCTTGAGGACGATCTGCGAAACAACGTCTGGAAAGGTCATTACCTGGATAAAGACGAAAAGGATCCACTCGCAGCTAAGCATCTGGCCGATGTGATGATGCGGGTGCCCTATGATCGCGAATACGCATTTAAACGGGATGATCAGGGGCTGCTGGTCAATGATCAGGTGGTGCTGTTCGGGCCCTATCAGCGGGAACGCTGGCAGGTGGCATTTGATAGCGAAAAGCTTGACCGGGTAGGAACGGTGGCGGTGTTTCAGTATCACCCTATCGGTGTTGAAATTGACAGCCTGCCGGACTTCTATCTGACCTCCGCTTTTGGCGGGCGAATGCGAAAAAATACCCATCATTATTTCTCCAATAGCGAAGCGTTTGCTGCCATGCAGGCGGGCGAGGTCGATGCTGTTATGGGGATGCGGGCAGAAGTCGACTGGCAGATCGGTCAGGCCGGAAATCCACGTTACAAGCTGGCAGAAAATGGTTTTCCAACCATGGGTAAGCAGCAGTGGGATATCGGCATGGCGGTTTCGCAGCGCTATCGTCAACTGGGTAATGAGGTTGACGTAGTGGTTGAGAAGCTGATTCGCAGTGGCGAGATAGAAAAGATATATGCCCGATATAACCTGCGCTACGAGTTGCCAGGGTTATATCAGGATGTTGCTCAGTAATAACGATTGCTCTGGCGCTTTCAGCCTTAATAAGAGGAGCGGTGTCAGGGCATCGTGTGTTTCAGCCTGGGATAAAAGCCCTGTAGCGATGAATCAGGCTGGTGAGTTGCCAAAATCGCGGTATTCACCAGCGTTTTGTAGCAGGGACTGGTGCTTAAGTGCCTGTTGTTTAGGGCTCGGTTTATAGCGGGCGGGAATCAAAAGGATATCTGTCTGTGTGTTCAGTGTTAGCGAGGGAGGCTTTGTTATGATCACTGCAATGCCTGGGTTGATGCCGGTACTTAATGCCGACTGTAAGCTTTATTTTGATGGTCAGCATGATCGCTGGGTGTTGAAAGGCCCGCAGCAGCTTATCTTTCCGGATCGACTGACACTGATCACTCTGCAAGCTTGTGACGGCAGTTGCAGTGGCGCACAGATCGCCCGCTCACTGGCGTCTTTCTCAGATCTGAAGAATATCACAGAGTACGATGTGCTCGACGTTCTGGAGGAGTTTGAGCGACGCGGATTTATCTCTGTGTTGAATGCATGAGCCATAGTATGGCTGCCCTGAAGGCGGGTAGTACTACTAAGTAAGTACAAAACTCATTCCCCCGGTTAATTGTTGGAATGGGTGTAAATTTACAGAATGTCAGCAGGTCTGGAATCTTTGCTCAGATCTGTTGAGAGTCAGAAAATAAGAACAATCCTTAATCAAGGAGCAATGCAATGAAGAAGTTCAGCGGCAGTTTTGCTGTGTCAGCGCTGGTTGCAGCAATGTCTTTATCGGGCGTGAGCCAGGCAAATGTAACCGATAAAGATATTCTGCAGGATCAGAGTACGGTAGAAGATGTGGTATCCAACGGTCTGGGTCCGCGCGGACAGCGTTATAGTCCGCTGGATAAGATCAATACCAATACTGTAAAAGATATGCGTCCGGTCTGGTCGTTCTCGTTTGGTGGCGAGAAACAACGGGGTCAGGAATCTCAGCCGATGGTTAAAGATGGCGTGATGTATGTCACCGCTTCTTATTCCCGGGTATTCGCTGTGGATACCAAAACCGGGGACGAGCTGTGGCAATACGATGCCCGTCTTCCTGATGGCATTATGCCATGTTGTGACGTGATCAACCGGGGTGTCGCTCTGTACGACGATCTGGTGATCTTCGGTACACTGGATGCCAAACTGGTCGCTCTGGATGCTAAAACCGGCAAGGTTAAATGGAAAAAAACCGTTGCAGATTATAAAGAGGGCTACTCCATTACAGCCGCTCCGATGATCGTCAATGGCAAGGTTATCACCGGTGTGTCCGGTGGCGAATTCGGTATTGTGGGTAAAGCTGAAGCTTATGATGCCAAAACCGGTAAGATCCTCTGGTCCCGTCCGACCGTTGAAGGTCATATGGGTTATATCTGGAAAGATGGCAAAAAAGTAGAAAACGGTATCTCTGGCGGTAAGCCTGGTCAGACCTGGCCTGGCGATCTGTGGAAGAGCGGTGGTGCAGCAACCTGGCTGGGTGGCACCTACGACCCTGATACCAACTCAGTATTCATCGGTACCGGTAACCCGGCTCCGTGGAACTCCCATATGCGTCCGGGTGACAACCTGTTCTCATCCTCCCGTCTGGCGATCGATCCGGATACCGGTAAGATCAAATGGCACTTCCAGACTACTCCGCATGATGGCTGGGATTACGATGGTGTAAATGAGCTGATCTCATTTGATTATAAAGATGGTGGTAAAACCGTTAAAGCGGCTGCAACGGCAGACCGTAACGGCTTTATGTATGTCCTGAACCGCACCAACGGTGACTTTATCCGCGGTTTCCCATTTGTCGATGAGATTACCTGGGCGAAAGGTCTGGATAAGAATGGCCGTCCGATCTACAACGAAGAGATGCGTCCGGGCAACCCAAGTGCATCTGAAGATGGTAAGAAAGGTTCTTCCGTTCATGCCGTACCAGCCTTCCTGGGTGGTAAGAACTGGATGCCTATGGCCTTCAGCCAGGACACCGGACTGTTCTATGTGCCTTCCAACGAGTGGGGCATGGATATCTGGAACGAGCCAACCGCGTATAAGAAAGGCGCTGCCTATCTGGGTGCAGGCTTCACGATCAAGCCGCTGACTGATGATCATATCGGTGTGCTGCGGGCGATGGATCCGAAGACTGGTAAAGAGGTATGGCGTTATCAGAACTTCTCTCCACTCTGGGGTGGTGTTCTGGCTACCGCGGGTAATCTGGTCTTTATCGGTACTCCGGAAGGCTACCTGAAAGGCTTCGATGCTAAGACCGGTGAAGTTAAATATCAGTTTAATACTGGTTCCGGTATCGTTGGTTCTCCGATCACCTGGGAACAGGATGGCGAGCAGTTTATCTCAGTTGTCTCCGGCTGGGGTGGTGCGGTACCTCTGTGGGGTGGTGAAGTTGCCAAACGGATCAAACACCTGAATCAGGGTGGTTCAATCTGGACCTTCAAACTGCCTAAGTCTTAATTCGCTTAAGCGTTTAGATAAAAAGCCGATGCATCTGCATCGGCTTTTTTTGTTTTGCTGAAAAAGAACGCTGATCACAGATAGCAGTGCAAATCCCATGAAAGAGGTTGTCCGGTGATCTCTGCTTTCTCCACAGTGAGTCTTTTACGCGGATCAATCCTGCTGGTGTTTATTCCGGAACCAGAATATCACAGGAGTGAAACGCCCCTTTGCCCTCATCAAGGGCGTCAACCAGTTGCGGTAGCAGGGTTTTCATCTGTTCAAGCAGGGTCCAGGGTGGGTTGATAACAATCATTCCGGATGAGGTCATCCCCCGTTCAGCAGAGTCGGATTCCAGACCCAGTTCAAAGCGTTGAATATTGCGTATACCGCTGCTGATAAACAGCTTTTCAAGCTTACGGATACGGTGTCGGTCAACCACCGGATACCAGAGTGCGTAGGTTCCGGTAGCGAATTTTTTATGGGCGTTTTTCAGTACTTTAAACACCTGATCATAGTCGCTTTTGATTTCGTATGAGGGGTCCATCAGCACCAGCGCTCGCCGGGAAGCTGGTGGCAGCAGAGAGAGGAGGCCTTCGAGGCTGTCCTGATTCAATACTCGGATGCGGCGATTGCTACGGGTATTCTGGCTGAGTAATTTAAAATCGGTTGGATGCAGTTCATACAGGGTTGCGCGGTCCTGCGGGCGCATGAAGTAGCTGGCGATCAGGGGGGACCCGGGATAAAAGCGTAATCCGCCTTTCGGATTGCAGCTGCCAATGGCAGCGAAATAGCTGGCAAGGGCGGGCCACTGCTCTGGCTTCAGTTTACCGATGCCGTTGCTGAACTCTCCCAGTTTTTCCGCCTGATCTGACTGCAGATCATACAACCCGGCTCCGGCGTGGGTGTCAATATAGTCAAATGGTTTATCTTTTTTGATCAGATGTTCGAGGATCTCTGTCAACACGATATGTTTCAGAAGGTCGGCAAAATTGCCTGCATGAAAAGAGTGTCGATAACTTAGCAAAACAGTATCCTGATCAGAAGGTTAGGTTGAGAGCATCATGGTGGCGGGTGACTATCGTTGTATTCACCCTCAGGGTCAATAGATCCGCCGGTTAATATACCGCCTTAATAAAAGGTTATAGCAGATCTTCAATAAACCAGGCGGAGAATGCATGTCTGCCCGGTGTCCCGGACTTTTGATAAATAGCCGATGCCTGTTGACGGATTGTTTTGTCGGCAGTGCCCCGCAGTGCTGCAATCTCTTTCAGGCTGTAGCCTTTGAGAAGCATGATGCCGACATCCCGTTCGCTGGCCGTCAGCTGCCACTCGGTAAATTGTTCATCGATGGCCTGACTCAACTGTTGGCGGGCCGCGAGCACCGCAACTGATTCGGGAACCGGCATATTCTTTGCCGCTTCCAGCTCCTCCTTCAGCTGTCGGATCTGGCTTTTTTTCATAAAGTTATCAAAGATCAGTAAAGACAGAATGATCAGCGCAAAGAGTAAAATGGTGATTTCTTGCAACAAGTGGGTCAATCCGGCGCCGTGGGACAGATCCGCAGCGATGTCGGTGCCACTGGCACTGACGATCACCACCAGGAACAGCATCAATAGATAATCCTGAGAGAAATGCTTTAACACTTTAAATCCTTGTCATATTTTTGTTATATCATCTGCTCCGGCAGATGCCGGATCGATTTACTGCTTTGTTTGAGGAATTATAAAGCAGTAAGTTTACTATTTTTCTGAATCTTTATTCACGTCTTCATTCATGGTGGGATTATGTCCGAAAAAGTTTACGTTTGGGATAAGTTTGTGCGTTTGTTTCACTGGGTGCTGGTGGCCCTGTTTGCCATTAGCTATATCTCTGCTGAAGAGATCGAGTGGTTGCACGTTTATTCCGGTTATACGATCGCTGCACTGATTGTGTTACGTGTTATCTGGGGGCTGATTGGCAGCCGTTATGCTCGCTTTAGCGATTTTGTGCCCTCAGTTGCCACGACTAAGGCCTATATTTCGGGAATCACCTCCGGTAAACCGACACGCTACCTGGGGCACAACCCTCTGGGTGGCCTGATGGTGGTGGCATTTCTGGTGATGCTGACGCTGATTACCCTGAGTGGAATGAAACTGTACGCGGTTGAAGAGGGTAAAGGTCCGCTGGCAGTCGCCCCGCAGATACACCTTATCAGCCAGGCCTACGCGCATGAGGGGCATGAGCATGAGCATGAAGGTGAGGGAGAGGGTGATGAGTTCTGGAAAGAGATTCATGAGTTTTCTGTGAACCTGATGGTGTTGTTAATTCTTCTGCATGTTGCCGGTGTCGTTTTGTCCAGCAGACTGCATAACGAATCGTTGGTTAAATCGATGCTGACTGGTTTCAAAGAGAAGTAGTAACTGCGATCTCTGGCTATCGTCGTTGCTCAGACTTCGTTGCTGTGCAACGACGATACGCTGGTTCGGCCGCTAGATCGGCAGTTTGCTGGACTGTTGCAGATGATGCTGGCAGTACCGGATGAGTTGCTGCGTCAGCTTATGACCGGTTTCTGTGACCAGATTCCAGCTGTGCCAGTATAGTGGTACCTCAAGACACTGCCCCACTGATATTTCCCTCACCGCATCCCGATCGATCAGAGTCTGCATCTGCAGATCCGGTGCCATTCCCCAGGCGAATCCTCGCCGTATCAGTTCTGTGAACGCTTCAGAGGAGGGGACCCGGTGGCGGGGGTAATCGTCTACTGCGGGATAGAAACGTTGAATGAAGCTGTCCTGCAGCTCGTCTTTCTCATTGTATTCAACCGCCGGAGCGAGGCTCAGAGCTTCTGCGGTTACCCCATTGGCAAAGTAACGTTGAATATAGTCCGGACTCGCCAGGGCAAGATAGCGGCTGATGCCGAGAAAGACCGCATTGCTTCCCTGTAAGGGTTTGTTGCTGGCGCTGATGCAGCCCTGTACATCGCCTTGTCGAAGCAGTAGATGGGTCTGATCCTGATCATCAACCCGAAGATCCAGCAGTATCGGACTCTGTGCCAGTAACGGTTGTATCGCATCCATGAACCAGGTTGCCAGGGTATCCGCATTTAAACCGATAGTCAGTTTGGTAAAGCCCTCCTGGTGAGCGCTGTCCAGGGTTTTCAGCAGTTCACTCTGGAGCAGGGTCACCTGATGATAGTGACGTTGCAGATGTTCTCCGGCCGCGGTCAGTCGTAGTGGCTGGCTGCGCACCAGCAGTAACTGGCCCGCTGACTCCTCAAGTTGCCTGATCCGCTGGGAGATCGCCGACTGGGTTAAAAACAGCCTCTTTGCCGCGCGCTCAAAACTCTGCTCTTCGATCACAGTGGCCAGGGCCTTCAACTGCCGATAATCAAACATAGATGTAATATCAGTTTTGCTAATGAAATATAAATATTATTAGTTTTACTAACACATGTCGATCTCTTACCCTTGCAGCAATCCACAAAGTCGGCATAGGTTGTCTCATGATGTCATTGATATTTGCCCCGTTTACTGCCGGTCTGGCGACCAGTGCCGGCCTGATAATTGCCATCGGTGCCCAGAATGCGTTTGTTCTCAGTCAGGGGGTGCGCCGTGAGTACCACTGGTCGATAGCGGCGCTGTGCAGTCTTATCGATGCGCTGCTGATTACTGCCGGTATTGCGGGTATGGGGGTGTTGATCGGTCAGTCTGAGCTGATGCTGAAACTGATCAGTTGGGCGGGCGGGGCATTTCTTTTGTGGTATGGTGCGAATGCGCTTCGTTCAGCGTTACGCAGTGAATCCCTGAGGCTTTCCGGCAGCAACTTTTCCAGCCTCAGATCGGCGCTGCTGGCCACCCTGGCCCTGAGTCTGCTGAACCCCCATGTGTATCTTGATACCGTGGTGTTGCTGGGCAGTATTGGTGGTCGCTATCCCGATCAGCAGCGCTACTGGTTTGGCGCCGGAGCGGCGATGTTTTCATTTGTCTGGTTCTTTTCCCTGAGTCTTGGCGCCCGCTGGCTGGCTCCGCTGTTCCGCAAGCCTGTCAGTTGGCGCATTCTCGATATGCTGGTCTGTGTGATGATGTGGACGCTGGCGGTTTTGCTGCTGAACGGCAACCTCCGTCCCTGAGTCCCGGGCGGAGGCTGATGTTTCAACTATTGAATGGTCCGGTTGACGATCTGTGACAGATCCGTCACCAGTCGGGCGAGGTTGTCGATAGCCTGGTTGGTACTGCTGATTGACGCTTTATTGCTATCGGAAATATCCCGTATTGAGATGATACTTTTGCTGAGGCTCTCCGCTGTTTCGTTCTGCTCATCGGCCGCCACTGCGATCTGCTGGCTCTGATCAGAGATCTGATCAAGGGACTGGCTCAGCTGATCGAACGCCTGACCGGCTATCTCTGCCCGGCTGATACTGTCTCTCGCCTGAGTATGGGTTTTGCTCATCGTATCTGCAGTATTGCGAACCTGATTCTGAACGGCACCGATACTGGATTTGATCTGCTCCGTTGCTTTCTGAGTGCGTATGGCTAACTCCCGCACCTCATCTGCTACCACTGCAAATCCGCGGCCATTATCACCGGCTCTGGCCGCTTCGATGGCGGCATTGAGTGCTAACAGGTTAGTCTGGTTGGCAATATCGTTGATGATGGTGGTGATATGGCCGATCTCATCGGTCTGAACATGTAATTGTTCTGACAATTCAGCTGACTGCTCAACTTCAGCGGCCAACAGCTCAATGGTTTTCAGCATATCATTAATGGTGGTTCTGCCGGTCTGAGCTTCCATGGCCGCCTGATGGGTTACCTCAGAAGTCCGGGAGGTGTTTTCTGCAACGTTATGGGAGGAAGACGCCATCTCCGTACTGGCTGAGGCCAGCATATCGCTCTCCAGATTCTGCTGTTCAATGCCCGTGGTGGTCTGGTTGAGACTCTGATGAGTCAAATCCATTACCTCTCTGAGGGTTTTGATGGCATCCTCCACGCGGCCGGTAACGGTATGTAGTTTGGCTTCCAACAGTTGAATGGCAATGTCTGTCGCACCGGTTTCATCCATCCGTCCGCTGATTGCCCGTTGCGAAAGGGGGTTGTTGTAGATGTTCAGTGCCTGTTTAACACTGTTCTGCAGCGGTGTTAACTGCCTGTAGGTGAGGGCACTGATGGCGCAGGTGAGCAAACCAGAAAGCAACAGTTTTATCGGCATATCCAGTGGTGCAATACCGATCAGAGATACGGCCAGTAAGCCAGAAAAGACGGTGGCGGGGATGCGGTAACTCAGGCGGATGCGGGACAGTGATAACCGTTTCGGGTTGCTGTTTACCTGGTCATAAAGTGCCTGTGCCTGACGTTTAATCTCATTGGGAAGCCGGCCGCGCACCGACTGATAACCGACTTTTTTGCCATCGTTATCATATTGCGGTGTGACATATGCGAGCACCCAGTAGTAGTCGCCATTTTTACAGCGATTCTTTACTGCGCCCAGCCAGGGTTTATCAGCCTTTAGATTAGTCCATAAGTCAGCGAAAGCCGCCGCAGGCATATCCGGATGGCGGACAATATTGTGGGGTTTACCTACCAGTTCTTCACGGCTATAACCCGAAATATCAATGAAGTTCTGATTTGCGTAGGTGATGCATCCCGTCAGTGTGGTGGTCGAGATTAAACGGCTGTTTTCAGGGAAGTCCCGCTCTTTACCATCTGTACTGCTGGTCATCTGAAGTTCTCCCTTTGTCGCTCCTACAGCTCTATGGTCATGTTCAGTCATTCGGTCTGAATCTTTTGCCGGGCTGTTAATGTTCAGTCTGCTAAGGCTATATCAATAGTATGTTGTATATGACGATGTTGCGAACTCTTTATCCTCAAAGTGGTAATTGGATTGCATACATGCAACTACTACTAAATAACTAATTTTTCAGTGCCAAGGGAGCATAGGTGGAAATGGGGGTTACTGACTAATATGGAAGGGTAGTCAAACGGCCCGCAGAGTGCGGTGTATAACAAAAAGAGAGGCTTGGACAATGATTTACGCACAGCCAGGAACCGAAGGTTCTGTTGTTTCCTTTAAAGAACGTTACGCAAACTATATTGGTGGTGAGTGGGTTGCGCCAGTAAAAGGTCAGTATTTCCAGAATACAACACCTGTCACTGGCGAAGCATTCTGTGAGATCCCACGCTCAACTGAAGAAGATATTAATCTGGCACTGGATGCTGCACATGCAGCTAAAGACGCCTGGGGCCGTACCTCTGTTACAGAGCGCTCCAACATTCTGCTGAAAATCGCAGATCGCATTGAACAAAATCTGGAAATGCTTGCTGTTGCTGAAACCTGGGATAACGGTAAAGCGGTTCGTGAAACACTGGCTGCCGACGTGCCTCTCTGTGTTGACCACTTCCGTTACTATGCCGGTTGTATCCGTGCTCAGGAAGGTTCCATGGGTGAAATCGATGAGAACACCGTTTCTTATCAGTTCCATGAGCCACTGGGTGTTGTTGGTCAGATCATTCCGTGGAACTTCCCGCTGCTGATGGCTGCCTGGAAACTGGCACCAGCACTGGTAACCGGTAACTGTGTGGTACTGAAACCCGCTGAGCAAACTCCTGTTTCTATCCTGAAAATGATCGAAGTGATTGGTGATCTGTTGCCACCGGGCGTACTGAACATCGTTAACGGTTTTGGTAAAGAAGCGGGTGAAGCGCTGGCTACCAGCAAGCGTATTGCCAAAATCGCCTTTACCGGATCGACTCCGGTCGGTGCTCACATCCTGAAATGTGCTGCTGATAACATCATCCCATCAACGGTTGAGCTGGGTGGTAAGTCTCCGAACATCTACTTTGAAGATGTTATGGATCAGGAAGAAGCGTTTGTCAGTAAAGCGGTTGAGGGTGCGGTTCTGGCATTCTTTAACCAGGGTGAAGTATGTACCTGCCCATCACGCTTGCTGATTCAGGAAAGCATTTACGATCAGTTCATCGCTAAAGTGATTGAGCGTGCTAAACAGATCAAACGTGGTAATCCGCTGGATACCGATACGATGGTGGGTGCTCAGGCTTCTCAACAGCAGTTCGATAAGATTATGTCTTATATGGAGATCGGTAAGTCAGAAGGTGCAGAGTTCCTGATCGGTGGTGACTCTCACGCAAATGATGGCGAGTTCAGTAAAGGTTACTATGTACAGCCGACTCTGATGAAGGGGCACAACAAGATGCGCGTCTTCCAGGAAGAGATCTTTGGTCCTGTGGTTGCCGTGACAACCTTCAAAGATGAAGCTGAAGCGCTGGAAATTGCCAACGATACTGAGTTTGGTCTCGGTGCCGGTGTCTGGACCCGCGACATGAACCGCTCTTACCGCATGGGTCGTGGTATCCAGGCTGGTCGGGTATGGACAAACTGCTACCACCTGTACCCAGCACACGCTGCGTTCGGTGGTTATAAGAAATCTGGTGTAGGTCGTGAGACTCACAAGATGATGCTGGATCATTATCAGCAGACCAAGAACATGCTGGTCAGCTACGATATCAATCCACTGGGCTTCTTCTAAGCCGGATTTAATTCCTAGAGCTATTCCCAGGGGCAGCTGGTCTGCCCCGCTTCTCAGTCTCCAGTCGTCGTTTGGAGATTCGCACCGCAGCCCACTCTGTACGAGTGGAATGCACTCCGCATCCGGTGTTCTTTTCATGCCGGATTATGTCGGTGTTTTTTGGCGGCCTTCTGGCCGCCTTTTTTCTTCCCTTCTGTCTACCTGAATCGTTTACAACGCGTTCGGCTCGATGCCGGTTTGCCGCTGAATCGTTGATGACGATCTGCGCAAGAGAGCTGAGCTGGTAGAACCGGCAATCACAGAGGCGGTATAAGGCCCGGCAGGACGATACCCTCCTTACAGGCCTGCGGAAACTGATATAATCGCTCCATTGATCTGAAATGGGGTGAGTTGTGCTGATAATATCCAACAACGTATCGATACCGGATGAGGAGATTGAGCTGAGTGCAATCCGCGCTCAGGGCAGCGGAGGGCAGAACGTTAACAAGGTTTCATCCGCTATCCATCTGCGTTTTGATATTAATGCCTCCTCTCTGCCGGAGTTTTACAAGGAACGGCTGCTGCAGTTAAAAGACTCACGCATAACCAAAGAGGGTGTGGTGGTGATAAAAGCCCAGCAGTTTCGCACTCAGGAGAAAAACCGGGAAGACGCGCTGCAGCGGTTACAGTTACTGATTCGTAGTGTCTCCGTGGTTCAGAAAGCGCGTCAGCCGACCAAACCGACCCGCTCATCCCAGCGTAAACGGGTGGATAGTAAAACCAGGCGGGGTCAGATTAAATCTTTGCGTGGCCGGGTAACCGATTAATTGAATGAAACCAGGGAGTAGATATTGATGAACAAGATTAAGCAGCTGAGCTTTGTGATGATGATGGGGGTTGCTGTGGTCAGCATGCAGGGCTGCTCGCCTGAAGTGGGCACTAAAGCCTGGTGTGAAGAGCTGAAAGAGAAACCAAAGGGCGACTGGACAGCGAATGAAGCGAAAGACTTTGCTAAGCACTGTATCTTCTAACTGACTGATGTCATTCACAAACTCAGCACCCGGCGGTCTTTTATAGACTAAAACAGGAGTGCTTTTAGTTCCAAAGTACCATATGTGATTAGCACGCCTCTTCATATGATTAAAGACAGTCACAAGACTGGAACAATCTAATAACAAAAGAGGTAATGAGTATGTGGACTAAACCAGCTTATACAGATCTGCGTATCGGTTTCGAAGTAACAATGTACTTCGCTAACCGCTAAGCAATCTATCAGACTCCGCCCACGGGTGGAGTCTTTTAGTTTTCTCTGTTCAGACACACCGACAAGATAATAATAACAATGAAAATACAAGTATTAGGCTCCGCAGCGGGCGGCGGCTTTCCCCAGTGGAACTGTAACTGCCGTAACTGTGCCGGCTATCGGGCCGGAACCCTCAATGCCAAATCCCGGACTCAGTCATCTATCGCTGTGAGTGCCAACGGTGAAGACTGGATTCTGTTTAATGCCTCGCCGGATATTCGCCAGCAACTGGCTGACTTTGCGCCGATGCAACCGAATCGAAAGATTCGTGATACCGGCATTGCGGCGATTGTCTTCATCGACAGCCAGATTGACCATACCACCGGTCTGCTGATGCTGCGTGAAGGCTGCCCCCATGAGGTCTGGTGTACCGATATGGTGTATCAGGATCTGACCACCGGTTTCCCCATCTTTAAGATGCTGGAACACTGGAATGGCGGCATCAAACGCAACCGAATTCCCGTTGAGGGATCGGTAGAAGAGGGCACCAACACCTTTGTGATCCCTCAGGTACCCGAATTGAAACTGACAGCGGTCGCGCTGCTCAGCAGTGCGCCACCCTATTCACCGCATCGCAACGATCCCCACCCAGGGGACAATATAGGTATCCTGATAGAAGATACCCGCAGCGGGAAAACTCTGTTCTATGCCCCTGGTCTCGGCCAGATTGAACCCCACCTCAAACCGATTATGAAAGACGCGGACTGTTTGCTGGTTGACGGCACCATCTGGCGCGACGATGAGCTGATCACCTCCGGTGTTGGCGACAAGCTTGGCGTCACCATGGGCCATCTGGCGCAGTCCCGTAATGATGAAACCGGTAAGGGTGGCATGATCGACTTTCTGGATACGCTGGATAAGCCCCGGAAAGTGCTGATCCACATTAACAATACCAATCCGATTCTTGATGAAGACTCACCGGAACGGGCCGAAGTGGAAGCCCACGGTATCGAAGTCTCCTGGGACGGAATGGGTATAGAACTCTGAGAGGTTTTACCATGAATGCACAGATGAACGAAGCCGGTAAAAAGCAGGATCAGCCACCCATGAGCCGGGACGAATTTGAACAGGCGCTGCGGGCAAAAAGCGCCTTCTATCATACACAGCACCCTTACCATATCGCCATGTACAACGGCAGCTGCACTAAGGAGCAGATTCAGGGCTGGGTGGCTAACCGGTTTTATTATCAGATCTCCATTCCGGTGAAAGATGCCGCGATTATGGCCAACTGCCCCGACCGGGAAGTGCGCCGGCACTGGGTGCAGCGAGTGCTGGATCATGATGGTTATGACGGTGCCGTGGGGGGCATCGAAGCCTGGTTGCAACTGGGCGAAGCGGTGGGTCTGACCCGCGAAGAGATCCTCTCTGAGGAACACGTGCTGCCGGGGGTTCGTTTTGCGGTGGATGCCTATGTCAATTTTGCCCGCCGGGCCGACTGGCATGAAGCGGCCAGCTCCTCGCTGACAGAACTGTTTGCACCGACGATCCATCAGAATCGTCTGGATACCTGGCCGGGGCACTATCCCTGGATTAAAGAGGATGGCTATCAGTATTTCCGTAACCGTCTGACCGAAGCCCGTCGCGATGTGATACATGGGCTGGAGATCACGCTGGATTACTACAAAACCCGCGAGCAGCAGGAACGGATGCTCAACATCCTGCAGTTTAAACTGGATGTGCTGTGGACCATGCTGGATTCGATGACGATGGCGTATGAACTGAATCGTCCGCCGTATCACACCGTCACCGACGAGAAGATCTACCATAAAGGTCTGTTTGCATGAGCAGTGCAGACCAGAGCGCTGCGATAACCCTGGAATCGGTGCCTGCGCTGAATCGCATGTTCCGCTTCCAGTGGGAGAAAGCGCAGGACTGTTACGTACTGCTCTATCCCGAGGGGATGGTCAAACTGAACGGCCCGGCCGGTGAAGTGCTGGCGCTGGTCGATGGTCAGCGTACTGCAGCGGATATTATCCAGACACTGCAGGCGAAATTCCCCGATGCCGAGGGGATCGACCGGGATATTCTGGATTTTTTAGGAGACGCCCGTGAGCAACTCTGGATCAGCCTGTAACGGTCAGCCTTCACAGGCTCCCTCTTTAAGCAGTATCCCAGGCCATGGCCAGCCGCTCTGGTTGCTGGCTGAACTGACCTATAAATGTCCACTACAGTGCCCCTATTGCGCCAACCCGGTGGACTTTGCCAGTAAAACGGGAGAGCTGACGACCGCTGAGTGGATCGATGTGTTTACGCAGGCCCGTGAACTGGGCGCTGCTCAACTGGGTTTTTCCGGCGGCGAGCCTCTGGTGCGTCAGGATCTGATCGAGCTGATCAGGGAAGCACGTAATCTGGGTTATTATTCCAACCTGATCACCTCAGGGGTGGGATTAAACGAGCGTAAGATTGCCGATTTCCGCGAGGCGGGGCTGGATCATATTCAGGTCAGCTTTCAGGCAGCAGATCCCGAAGTCAACAACCTGCTGGCGGGGTCGGAAAAGGCGTTTAAGCAGAAGCTGGCGATGGCCCGTGAAGTGAAAGCTCAGGGTTATCCGATGGTGCTTAACTTTGTCACCCATCGTCATAATATCGATCAGATCGACCGTATTATCGAACTTTGTGTTGAACTCAAAGCGGATTACGTTGAACTGGCCACCTGTCAGTATTATGGCTGGGCGTATGAAAACCGTAACGATCTGCTGCCCACCCGGGCGCAACTGGAACGGGCGGAACGGATCACCAATGAATATCGTGACCGGCTGGCGGCGGAAGGCAATCCGATCAAGATTATCTTTGTTACTCCGGACTACTACGAAGAGCGCCCCAAAGGCTGCATGAACGGCTGGGGCCAGGTATTTCTCACAGTCACCCCGGATGGCACTGCGCTGCCGTGTCACAGTGCCCGCATGCTGCCGATCGAGTTCCCCAATGTGCGGGAGCAGAGTATCGAGCAGATCTGGAACCAGTCCAATGGCTTCAATCACTTCCGTGGCTATGAGTGGATGAAAGAGCCGTGTCGTAGCTGTGATGAAAAAGAGAAGGATTTTGGTGGTTGTCGCTGCCAGGCCTTTATGATGACCGGTGATGCCAACAATACCGACCCGGTGTGCAGTAAATCACCTCATCACGATCTGATCATTCAGGCCCGGGAAGAGGCTGAGCTACCCTCCCACAAAGAACCGATCTACCGTAACGAGCGCAACTCAAAGGTGTTCTGCAAAAGCTGATATGGTAGCCTGATGCTCTCAACAGCCTGCGCGGATACCACCTCAATATGCCCAAGTATGGTTTCTTTGAATCCTCTCTCAGCGCCGCCGATGCCGTAGCGGCGGGGCTGGAATATGGTCAGCTGCACGCCTGTGATCTGGGCCTTTTCTGGGTGGAATACCGGCCAGCCGATGGCGGCCGAAACCTTCTGATTCAGCGCTGCTGGGATGGCCAGGTGCACTGTCTGACACCGCCAGGGTTTAGTGTCCGCAGTGGTGTCTGTGAGTATGGGGGTAAAAGTTGGTGTGTAGCGGGTCAGCAGATCGCTTTTGTGAATGCCGCTGATCAGCAGATCTGGTTGCAGAGCACAGAACAGCCTCCACGACAACTCACCGATACCCCCGACTGCCGCTATGGCGATCTGCTGTTTGATCCGCATTTTCAGCGTCTCCTCGCCGTTCAGGAACAAGCCACTGACGATCCCACACAACCCTGTCACCGCCTGGTGGCCGTTGATATTGTCAGCGGGCAGGTGAGCATTCTGGCGCAGGGCGATGATTTTTATGCATCGCCGACACTCAGTCACGATAGTCGCCAGCTGGCCTGGATAAGCTGGAACCACCCCCATATGCCCTGGGTCAGCACCCGGCTCAACCTCGCCAACGTCAATACAGACGGATCTTTAATTGACCATCGTATTGTCGCGGGAGAGGTAACCGAGGAATCAATTCAGCAGCCGCGATTCTCACAGGATGGCGCACTGGTCGCGATAACCGATAAAAGTGGTTGGTGGAGTTTATACCGTTATCTGTTTAATGAAGCGAATGATGAGAGCCGAGTGCCTGAAACCGGTTTGACAGATGCGGGGGGGCTGTCTGCGCCTGAATCGCCGCAACCTCTCTGTCCGCGGCATAACGACTTTGGCATTCCCCAGTGGCAACTGGGTGTGTCGACCTGGGATCAGTTGGATAACAACCGCTGGGTTGCCTGTTATATGGAGCAGGGTGAAGGGCGGTTAGTGATCGGCTCAGAGACAGATAATGAGAACATAGCGGAGACAAGGCTGGCGGAGAACTATGTTCTGTTCCGTCATATCTGCTGTTTTCGGGGCCGGATTTACTGCATCGCTGCGGCGAATGACCGGGCGCCCGCGATCCTTGAGTGCAGGCCAGAGTCGAACACCGATATCACCGTGATCGCAGGCGGCTCACAACCTGCGCTGAAACCCGTTCAGCCAAAACCGGTCAGCTATCCGGTAGCCGGTGAAACAGCATTCGGCTTTCTTTATCTGCCGCAACCGCCCGCTGATAACAAAGAAAAACCTCCGCTGATTGTGTTTAGTCACGGCGGGCCCACGGCAGCCACCTATCCCGTTTATAACCCCAAAATCCAGTTCTGGACCAGCCGGGGTTTCGCCGTTGTTGATCTTAATTATCGCGGCAGCACCGGCTATGGGCGTGATTATCGGTTGAGATTAGCCCGCAGTTGGGGACAGACGGACTGGGAGGATGCTGAGGCCGCAGTGGATTATCTGGCGAGAGAAGGCCTGATCGACGCGGATAATGTGTTTATTCGTGGCAGTAGTGCCGGTGGCTACACCACCCTCTGTGCGCTGACATTCAGTGACCGGTTTAAAGGCGGGGCCAGCTATTACGGTGTCAGTGATCCGCTAGCGTTGACCCGGGACACTCATAAGTTTGAAAGCCACTATCTTGACTGGCTGATTGGTGATCCTCAGATAGATGTCGATCTCTACCGCCAGCGTAGTCCGCTGGAACATGCCGAGCAGATTAAATGCCCGATGATCTTCTTTCAGGGGGGCAAAGACCGGGTGGTGGTGCCACAGCAGACAGAAGTAATGGTCAGCGCCCTGAAGAGCAATAAAGTACCCGTTGAATATCACCTGTATCCTGAAGAGCAACATGGCTTCAGGCAGGCAGACAATCAGATACACAGTCTTGAAGCTGAATTGCAGTTTTATCGGAGTCTTCTGAACTGATGCAGCCTCAATTTTGTTGTAGAGATCTCACCTGATAATGTCGCAATCTTCTGGTACAATGCGCGACCTTACAATATCGTCCTTAATCCTGCTGCCCTGGGGCAGAGGCATCGAGAATATTAACTACCGGAGTGACAATGAGTACAGAACAAGCTCTGCGTGATCGCAGCGAGTCAAAATGTGAGCTGTGTAGCGCAACCGATAACCTGAGTGTTTATGAAGTACCGCCAGGTTCAGTGGGTGGTGTCGATGACTCTGTGCTGGTGTGTGCCACCTGCAAAGGCCAGATTGAAAATCCAGAAACCATGGACGCTAACCACTGGCGTTGTCTGAACGACAGCATGTGGAATCCAGCACCGGCTGTGCAGGTTGTTGCATGGCGGATGCTTAACCGTCTGCGCAGCGAAGGCTGGCCGCAGGATCTGCTGGACATGATGTATCTGGATGATGAAACGTCACTCTGGGCGAAAGCTACCGGCGACCATCTGGATGATTCTGAAAAAGTGATTCACCGCGACAGCAATGGTGCCATTCTGGAAGCAGGCGATAACGTCGTGCTGATCAAAGATCTCGATGTGAAAGGTGCTGGCTTCACCGCCAAGCGGGGCACTGCGGTTCGCGGTATCTCTCTGGTGCAGGATAACGCAGAACATATCGAAGGTCGTGTCAACGGCACCCGCATTGTGATTCTGACCAAGTTTGTGAAGAAATCCTGATTCGGTTGTGAATGCTAAGAACGCGCCTCAGGGCGCGTTTTTTTATAGTAAATCTAAAGGGCTTGATGTACCTGCATAGTGTTCTCCAATCACATGCGTGTAGATCTGAGTGGTTTTAACATCGCTGTGGCCTAACAGTTCCTGTACGGTCCTGATATCCCTGCCAGCCTCTAGCAGGTGGGTAGCAAACGAATGTCTGAAGGTATGGCAACTCACACGTTTGAAGCGGATGTCGGTTTTAGCAACCGCTTGCTTTAACGCTTTTCGCGGTGCGGAATCATGCAAGTGATGTCGACATATCTGCCCGGAAAGTGGGTGCGGACATAAGTTGTTAGAGGGGAAAAGATACATCCACCCGGGTTGGCGAAAGGCGTTTGGGTATTTTCTATCAAGCGCAAATGGCAAAGAGGGGCCTATGCCCTGACGGTTGTCCTCCTGTTGAGTTTTCAACGCTATATCCATTTGTGCTTCTAACTCTGAAAATAGGTTGCGGCTTAAAATGGTTTGACGGTCTTTGCTTCCTTTCCCATCGCGTACCAATAACGCCCTACGTTCAAAGCAAATATCTTGAAGGCGCAACCGCAGGCACTCTGTAATACGCAGTCCGCTTCCATAGAGCAGTGAAAATATGAGTTTGTGACGACCTTCCATTTGGTTGAGAATTGAGCTGACCTCTGACGGAGTTAACACGACAGGCAGCCTTCTGGAACGAGTAGCCTGGTTAAAGCCCAGTTCTCCTAATTCAATCTTAAGAATTTTGTGGTACAAAAACGCTAAGGCGTTGAGTGCGGTTTTTTGAGTATTAATCGAGACATGTTGTTCATTAGCCATCCAGGATAAAAAAGCTGTTACCTGCACAGCGCCCATTTCTGCAGGGTGTTTTTTTTGATGGAACAAGATGTAGCGTTTGATCCAAAGAAGATAGGTTTTTTCAGTTCGTATACTATAGCCGCGCAATCGAATCTCTTTGCGAACCTGTTCCAGAAAAGGACTTTTAGGCATAACGCACCTCCGTGTGAAAATTATGCTTTCTGTATATATATACAGTTTATTTTATTCTGTCCAGCGGTTATGCTCGTTTAATCGTTTGAGAAGGCTCGTTTTGCTGCTTAGGTTTTTTGCAAAACATAATAAAAACAAAGGGATAGGTTAAAAATGCTGGTGGGATACTACGCCGGGTAAGGAATGCATATGCGCATTCTCGTTTTTATCTTAAAGGAGATCGCGATGTTCATAAATTCCTCTTTACTATCTGATAGTTATCATCCCTTTAGGCAATTCAGCTCGGTATGCATATGCGCCGGCATAGTATTAAAATGTTATATTTCAAGGATAGTTATGAGAAAGCTGATAGTTTTAATTATTACTGTGTTGGGCCTATATGGTTGTTCTGCTACAGGCCCTGTTTTCAAGCCAGTCGAAACTACTTCCCATGATAGAGCTACGGTTTACATATATCGACCATATGTATTCTTTAACGCGGGTGGGTGGCCTGAAATTTATGTGGATGAAAAAAAGCTCTTTGCCCTTAAAAATCAGGGGTATGGTGTTGTTCATTTGAGACCAGGCGAACATCAAATAAAGGCTGAAGGCTCTATGTTATTTACAAATTGGTATCCCGGCCCAATGGAAATATCACATAACTTTAAGGCAAACCATGAATACTATGTGAGGGTAACGCCACAAATGACAGATGCAATGGTGGTTGGCAGCATCATGACAATGGCCGGAAAAGCCAACGTTTCAATTATTCCAAAAGAAAACGCAATAAAAGAAATCTCAGACACAAAGAAAATTATTGATATTGAAATATAACAAAGCCAGCCAGCAGGACCGCTTACTCGTCGCTTCGCTCCGTTGCGGCGGCCGCTGCTTGCGACGTTATAACTCGTAGCGTTACCTATGAACAAAGAATTTAGAGAGTATTTAGAGTTGCATATAAATGAACTATACTCTTTAGAAGGTAAATCATTCAAAACCAGGATATTTAGCTCCCTAGAAAAAGCCATACCTGATTCAACACTTGAAATAACGGAGGTTTTTACTAGCGATGAATTAGAACAAGTCTGGAAAAACTTTGATTCGCATACTTCTGAGTTGGGTATTGCCCCTATAGCTGAGTTTTATGGAAATATGGTTTTATGTCTGGGGCATGAAAGAAATAATTTTGGTAAAGTTTACTATTTTGATTTCGATTTCGGCTGCATAGGTCTTTGCGATTCACTATCGGAGTTCTCTGCTCATGTTCAGGAAGGCTAGTCAACGTTATAACAAGTTGCACCAACTGACATTTTTTCCGTCGCTCCTTTTTGTGCTTAATAGCACAAACGGGCTCCTCCAAAAATGCAGTTGTGCAAAGCGTTATAACCCAAAAGAAAAATACTGGTAGTTGGTTTCAAAAAAAGAAACCAATGGTTCCAAAAAACGGTTTTAAATTAAGCGGTAAAGAGCATGGGGGTTTCATGATTAAGAATAATAATTTTGAAATGCCCTGGCTTCGGTAAAAGAAAGCATTCGAGTATCGGCACACGTAAAAGTATGGAGTGTTACTTCAATAAATTCTTGCTTTCATTTAAGTACAGCGGTATTTTCGAGTCTCGTTAAAAACAAACCACCCAGCTTCAAGGGTCTGAGGCAACATGCACATTATCGGTTATAACAAGGGCCTTCAAAGGATTCGCGGCACTGTTCGTGCCGCTTCGGTAAGTGCTGTGGCGCTCACCTTTGAGGCTGGGCGTTATGGCTAAAAAAACTGAGAATAATTCATGGAATTTGAACAAATAGATTCAATAGAAAAGCTTCAAGAGCTATATGGCATGCCAACGGAGCTAGTTATAAAGAAGCAAAAGACTAAACTCGACAAATATAGCAAACAGTTTTTAGAACTGTCCCCATTCTCAGTGCTGGCAACATCAAGCTTAGAAGGTAATATGGACTGTTCACCGAGAGGTGACTACCCCGGTTTCATCCGAGTATTGGATGACAATACTATTGCATTGCCAGACAGACCAGGGAATAACCGTTTGGATAGTTTGTACAACGTTATAGAGAATCCTAATGTTGGGCTTTTAATATTAGTCCCGGGCTTCGCCGAATGCCTACGGATTAATGGCGTTGCGAAAGTAGCAATTAATGCTAGTCTACTTTCTCAATTTGAGCACCAAGGTAAGCTGCCTAAATCTGTATTAGTTATTTCAATCAAAGAAATATACTTTCATTGTGCCAAGGCTATTACTCGTTCCAAGCTATGGGCTTCCGAATCACAGATAGAGCGTAATATTATGCCGAGTCTAGGAAAAATACTGATGCACCAGATTGATCCTTCAAAATCAGAAGACGAAGTCAAGAATGTAGAAGAGTTAATCGAAAACAGGGTGAAAACCACTCTGTACTGAGCATGGCCATAACAAACCGCTCAAACATCGTTCCGGCTGCAAAAAGCGCAGCCTCCTCTGGACTCGCTAACGCTCGCCGTTTAGCGGGGCGTTATGAGTCAATGAGTATCTAATTATGTCGGTAGAACCACATCTGATATACCAGTCCATGATGCTGGAAATAAAGATACGAATTAGTAGGGAAAGATAGGACAGGCACTCTTTAAAAAGAAACAGGCTTCTCATGTGTTTAGAATGAGGCATCGTTTTATTTCTAAACAGGTGAAAGATAGCAGAAAAGGAAAGATAGGACAGGCACTCTTTAAAAAGAAACAGGCTTCTCATGTGTTTAGAATGAGGCATCGTTTTATTTCTAATACCAGGAAGCCTGCAATGATGTCGATTTGACTAAATACCCGGATTGCAGCCTTTTTCAGCCAGTTTTAGCATGTGAACGGGGTCAGGTCTTGCATTTTGCAAACATACTACTAAGTTGAATGGTAGGTAACTATCAGGATTTGTGTTGTGGCTCGACCCTTAAGAATTGAATTTGCAGGCGCGCTGTATCACGTTACGGCCAGAGGGAATGCGCGAGCGCCCATTTATTTCTCAGATGAAGATCGCGATGCATTCTTAACATTGCTTGCAGAGGTATGTAATCGTTTTAACTGGGCATGTCATGCCTACTGTCTGATGGATAATCATTACCATTTATTAATTGAAACGGCAGATGCAAACCTTTCTAAAGGAATGCGCCAGTTGAATGGCGTGTTTACCCAATACATCAATAGAACTCATAGTCGGGTAGGACATCTTTTTCAGGGGCGATACAAAGCTATTCTGGTTGAGAAAGATAGCTACCTGCAGGAATTGAGTCGTTACATTGTTCTTAACCCTGTACGAGCAAGAATGGTGTACAACGCAGAAGAGTGGCCATGGAGTAGTTACCGTGCAATGGTGGGATTAAGTGAGCCCCGTAGCTGTTTGACGCTTGAAGCGGTGCTGTCAGTGTTTGGGTTAAAACAGGAAAAAGCGCAACAGGTGTACCGTCTATTTGTTGATGATGGCCTTAATCAGCTTTCACCCTGGGAGGAATTAAAAAATCAGGTCTATCTGGGTTCGGATGCTTTTGTCGACGAGGTTCAATGCCAATTGAAACCTGATCAGTCATTAGAAGAGATCCCGCGCTTACAGAAAAGCGGACCACTGAAGGCACTATCCTATTATGCAAAAAAATATCCTGATCGAAACGAAGCAATGATCAAGGCCTATCAAAGTCAGCACTATACGCTGAGGAAAGATAGGACACTGAGGAAAGATAGGACAGGCACTCTTTAAAAAGAAACAGGCTTCTCATGTGTTTAGAATGAGGCATCGTTTTATTTCTAATACCAGGAAGCCTGCAATGATGTCGATTTGGCTAAATACCCGGATTGCAGCCTTTTTCAGCCAGTTTTTACCCTCAGTTGTTACCAACTGATCACGCTTTGGCTAAGTTCTTTTAGGTATTTCAGGCGGCTTGAGCTGATCGTCGCTTGCGGGCGAATTTTTTTGGATAGAGCATTTCAAATTGTGTCGCGTTGCTGAGCCATTCTTTTTGATCTATTTCGAGCCTTTTCAATATCGGAGGCAGGTGCATAGCAATAGCACCGCGCTTATCGTTGCGCACGATTCGTCCAGTCAGATCAACCAGAGTCAGGTAGTCCTGCAGACTGAACAGTATGCCAGCCTGTTCCTCATTCCGAGCATCTCCCTCAAAGGGTAACAGTGGTTTGACCGGGAACGGGAACGGCTGCAATGTCTGTTGCTCCTGTTGGAATTGAATGGCGCAGCTGGAGTCTGATTGAGGGGCGATTCTTTGTTTAAGACTGGTGTGTTCAGAGGTCTCTGGTGTCTCTGCCATATCGGCACGTATGGGGTTCAGGTCGACATAGGCCATGCAGGAAAGTAAAGCCTCTTCCGTTAACAGTGCCTGACATTTAAACCGCGATTCCCAGAAGTGGCCACTGCAGTGGTCTTCTTGATTGGCTTGTCGGGCGATCGGTTCATTGAGACATTTCATAAACCAACTGAGACTGGTAAGGCGTTTCCGATAAACCGCTATGGTGTCACTAACCGAGCGTATTTGCGCGCTGGTCAGTGTGTCTCCTGTCCGCCACCGCTGGATAAGTAAGGGGCCTTTGAATAAGCTGAGCCAGCGGTCAACCACATCGGTATCTGACCATGCTAAGGCTTCATCCGCGTTCAGTTTAACCACGATATGGTGGTGATTAGACATAATGGCATAGGCGCACACATCGATTGCAAAAAGGGAAGAGAGTATACGTATGCGGTCTTCTATCCATTGCCGCCGGTGTGCGTAATTTTTACCGGTAGCATGGTCTATACCACATAAAAAAGAGCGCCGAACACAGCGGGAAACGACATGGTAGTAGGGTGTGTCTTGAATACAGACCTGTTCCTTTCTGGGGCGAGTCATCGTTAAAGTCCTTTTTTCGATGGTTTGGGGGGTGAACAATCTTAGTCTGGAATTGCACTGAAGAGTTGTCAATGTTTTGAAGAAGAATTGAAGAATGCCTGTCCCTGTTTAATTGCTGTTTAATTATCCTGTTTAATTATTTAGTAGGGTGTTCTTTTTAACGGCTCTTGCGGTTATGGAGCTGTTATTTTTAAATTAAACTGCATTGACCCATTCAAACGCTGATTCTATCGCTAAGTTATCTTGATAACTCTTTGATATTTTTAATAGATCTGTAAGTAAGCCTCGATAGTTCAGCGTTAATCCTACAATGATGTACCTATCAGTTTGCCAATAGAGAGTGTCTGAAGAGGGACCTTTATGAATGATATTAAGTTTACCAAAGATGAGACTGACCGGATTGTCAGTAATATAAATGCGAAAAGGGGACAGATTTATTTTCTGAGGATGGTCTTAAAGGTATGCATTCCCACGCAGGAGCGTGGGAACGAGTTAATAAGTAAGTAAAACCCCTTGTAGACTCACGATCTAGCGCTTGTTCCAGCAAGCGACGCAGTCTCGTCGAGCCGCGTAGCGGCGTTCTGGCCACGGCTCTTTTAACTATTGCGCGGTTTGCACTTCCTGTTCGATAGTTTGTCGTAGCTCCATTGGCAGGTGAAGAGCATCCCCCAGACGATCCAGATAACGCCGTTCTTCGTCGGTATCGAGATCAATCGCTAGCATCGATGCCAGGTAGATCTCTGTGGCCTGTTCATCGTTCTCAGACAGACGCGCAATCATGATGGGGTCACTGTCCGCTCGCAGTTGCTGCACCAGGAACTGTTGCTCTTCTGCACCGATACCCAGATCGCTGATCTGTTGTTCAATGCGGGCGCGTTCGGTTGCATCGATATGACCATCGGCCTTAGCCGCGCTAATCATTGCCCGCACCAGGATCAGACGCATATCTTCGCCCTGTTGAGTTTGCTTTTCCTCTGCAAGGTCAAAGATACTACCAGTGGGAGCCGCAGGCAGGGCAGTGACGCCCGGATCAGATACGACGGTAGAGGTTTGCGTAATGGTCTGTGGTTGTGCCGCGGCCTGGTTTTCCTGATAGTCACGCCAGGCTTTGTAAGCCATTCCGCCAACTGCTGCTATGCCACCATATTTGATTGCCTTTCCACCCATCTTGCGGGCTTTTTTGTTGGTCAGTAGCATGGTGGCTAATCCTCCGACAGCAACACCACCCAGCAAACCACCTGGCATAGAACCGGATTTGGCAGTCTTCACTGCTTTATCGATTCCTGCGCCAGTGTTACCCATAATGCTGTTTAAGAGTGAGTTAACATCCATGATCGAGAGCCTCTGCAATTTTGTCAGTCAGTAAAAGTTAAGAACTCAGTTTAATATAATCAGATTGAGTTATTTAGTCCCTGAAAATACTGATAAGTTCACTTAAATCCACCCAGTTTCAACAGTTTATCTGGCTTCAGCGGATTAAAAGATTAGAGGCGTGAGAAGCTGTAAACCCTATCGTTGAGTAGTTAGGGCCTCGTAGCAGAAAAAGCCTGGTGAATTGAACAAGAAAATATTGAGACCGTGATGTTTCAGAAAAAATTAAGCATTATTGGGTAGAATAAAGTGTCTCACTGGCTCTGGTTGTTATCAGCTACGGCTCAACAAAGAAGCTGCCTGTTGTCGAGTGAGGTTGCCGTGGAGGCGATATTTTCAACAATAAGGAAGCTCTTCTGTGACAGTGATTCGAGAGATGGATATTTCCGATTATGATGCGGTTATCAGTCTGTGGGGGCAAACTGAGCATATGTCTCTGCGGGATGCTGATTCGAAACACAGTATTGGCCTATACCTGCAGCGTAATCCGGGATTGAGTTTTGTGGCTTCAGATAGCCGCAGTGTGATTGGTGCTGTTCTGGTAGGTACTGATGGTCGGCGTGGCTATCTACAGCATTTAGCTGTGTCTTCCGAACATCGTGGTCAGGGGATAGGTCGGCAGCTCGTTGCCGCATCGGTTAACGCGCTGGCAGCGATGGGGATCGCTAAAACCCATCTGTTTGTGTATCGCGAGAATGTTAAGGCACAGAGATTTTATGAACAGTCAGGCTGGTTTTTGCGCAATGATGTTCGCATGTACTCCTTTAATAGTTCAACTAATGACAATGTATAGAAGCGGGTTCAGAGTTGTTTCGAGAGCCAATGTTTCTGCTCAGCTGTGAGCTGATTACGGCAGGACATTAAATAAAAGGTGTAGCGCAAAACGATGAAGTCGGTATTTCGAACATTTGAACCATCTGATCTGGAAAGCCTGGTGGCGCTGATGAAACAGCTGGGTTATGAGCATACGATGGATTCATTGGCAGCTAATGTCCGTAGAGTGAAAACACGCGAGGGTGAAGTGTTTGTGGCTGAGGTTAACGGCAAAGTAGTTGGCGTTATATCCGCGATAATGGATGTACGCCTGGCTGAAGGGGTGTCGGGTGAGATTGTCAGCTTAGTGGTGTCCGATCAGGCCCGTGGTCTGGGGCTAGTGTTGATGGCCGAAGCCTGGCTGAAACAGTACACCTCGAATATTCGGGTTCGGGCTAACGTTCTCAGAACTGAAGCCCACGACTTTTATGAGAAACAGGGCTACAGATTAAAAAAACGACAGGCAGTGTTTCAGAAAGAGTGGTAGTCATGAAAAACTGAGTTTGCAGGGAATCTGTATGAGTGATATCAAATTTACCAAAGATGAGACTGACCGGATTGTCAGTCATATCAAAAAATACTTTAACGATGAATTGGACCAGGAGATCGGTGGTTTCGAAGCTGAGTTCCTGATGGACTTCTTTGCCCGGGAGATCGGACCTGTGTTTTACAACCGTGGACTGTCTGATGCCCGGGATATCTTTGCGGCAAAAGCCGAGGAGATAGGCTATCTGGTTGAGGAGCTTGAGAAGCCGGTCGGTTAAGCCAGCGGATATGGTAAGGAGTTATTTTGAACGGACAAAAAAACACCCTCAACGGTCCAGTCCCCGATGATAAAGCACCGATGAAAGGGTTTCCTCAGATAGGCTATCTGAAAAACTACATTACCTCTGAAAATATCCTTGTGGGTGACTATACCTACTATGATGATCCCGAAGGCCCTGAACGGTTTGAAACCAATGTGCTTTACCACTTTCCCTTTATTGGTGACAAACTGATTATTGGCCGTTTTTGTGCCATTGCCAAAGATGTACAGTTTATTATGAACGGTGCAAACCATCAGATGTCTGGTTTTTCCACCTACCCATTCTATATTTTCGGCAATGGTTGGGAGAAGGTAGCACCAGAAGCTAGTGCGCTGCCCTATAAAGGTGATACCGAGATTGGCAATGATGTCTGGATCGGTTATCAGGCGACCATTATGCCGGGGGTCAAGGTTGGCTGTGGTGCGATAATTGGCAGCAAATCGGTAGTGGTCAGTGATGTTCCTGCCTACAGTATCGTGGGGGGCAATCCTGCCAGGGTCATCAGGTATCGTTTTGATGCGCAGACGATCAGTGAATTATTGGCGATCGCCTGGTGGGACTGGAGTGCAGAGAAAATTACTAACAATCTGCAAGCCATAGTGGGTTGTGATCTGGCAGAGCTGCAACGAACAAGTCAGGGCTGATTGGTTGACCCGCAGGCGTCGCAGTAGAGAATAGAAAAAAATTGAGGCAAAATAGAGCCAGCCTTTAGCACGTGTCGCTAACCAAAGGCTGGCCTGTCGGGATGTCTCCCGGTTTTGTGTGTGACGCACCGCTCGTTATGAGAGCCGCGTTAAAACATTAATGTACTTTTTTCTAACGCACCTTTTCTAACGTAGCGGCTTCGGTATGGGTAAACTCTTTACCATAGATGTTGAGTTGCGTTGTTTGTGTGTAGGACAGTGTGTCTGCGGCAATATCCAGCGTCATGGAATATGCCTGGCTGGTGGCGTTTTTGCTCATATAAGAGGATTCAGCGATACCTCTCTGAGGCGCTGTCAGTGTCATTTTCACGCCTGCTGTGCCTTCTGCGACGACACAGACGGCTCTCGGGACGCAGAAGGAGTTATAGACCATCTGGTTCTTTTTGTCGTAAATCAGATAACCCCGTTGGTCATGAAATTTTGCATCATCACGCTGTCTGAAGACCTCTTGTTTGTAGTAGATCGCAACAAGAGACTGGTCACTGGCATTGACCGCGTCAGCTGCCGCTTCAAATGTTCTGACTTCGTAGTAGGGTTCTATGGCTTTGCCGCCTTCACCAACCGCTGAGCCTGTTCTTCCGGGGGCGATGTCTACGCCGGGCGTTACGCTTTTCCATGTACCGATTAACGGTTGTAGTGGCCCAAAGTCAACGTCCTGAGCGATAGCCGGTGTAGTACAGGACAGTGAAAAAGTGATAGCGGTCAGAGCTATCGCAGGTAGGTGTCTAAACGTTTTCATCGGAATTTCCATCTTGATGTTGATGGGTAGTATCACCTTGCTGCCACTACACTTGATTAAAAAAACATACAAAAATGAACTCAAGCCTGCAGTGGTAGTCAGTAGGTGAGACCGATGTTATGTCATTACTATCGGTTGCTATATGGGAGTTACGTCCCTGTGATTTTTTAAGTGATTGATTTCAAAGCATAGGATGTTTGTCACATGCTCTGAATGTTAAACAATTAGGCACTCGCTCAGGCAGTAAGGATGCTGAGTAATGGGGACATAATGATCGAGGCAGACAAGTGGAACGCCCTTATCCGGGTTTTTTTTGTGTTAATTGTTATCACCAGTTTTTCGGATATCGTCGCGGATGTGTTGCAGGGAGCGAATGTCCTGCATATTGTGCAAGAGTCAGTGGTGTTTGTATTTGCGCTATCTCTGTTGCTGCTGTTGTTTTTGAATACCCGGGCGCATGAACAGCGCAATGCACAACTGCTGGTTGATCTTGAAGAGGCAAAAATCCATTCAGCCCAGGCATCTGAAGAGCTGGTTAGTGCCAAGCGGATGTTTGGCGAGGAGATAACGAAACAATTTATAAAATGGGAGTTAACCGAAAGCGAGTCCGATATTGCGTTGTTTACCCTCAAGGGCTTTAGCGCTAAAGAGATTGCGGATTTCAGGAATACCTCTGAGAAAACTGTGCGTAATCAGCTCACCAGTGTTTATAAAAAATCCGGGACAACAAGTAAGGTTAGTTTTACCGCGTGGTTTATGGAGGATCTGTGGTAATTGTCGGATCCAGTCTGAATTAGTAGAGGTAATACTGACGTTTACTGTTCGGAACAATGCGGTTTATCGGCTGCGGTAATTTTTAGCGGTCATCAATTTAACTCCTTTAAGCGGGCCTTGCTTCTTTTGTCAGCCCGTTTCATTTTCAGCGGCCCGTCGCTCTTTTAGCGGATTGCGCCGGTTGATCACCTGAACATCGCGCCATATCCCTCTTCGCTTAGCACCTGTCGAACCGTTGGCCGGGTTAACAGAGTCTGGTAATAGCGTTTACAGCTCTCGGGCAGCGGCTGATTGATCCGGTCGGCCCAGAACATCACATAAAACAGCGCCGCATCGGCAATCGAGAAACGATCAAACAGCAACTCTCTTCCGGCTAAGACCGGTTCAAGCAAGGCAAACGCGTTAGCGACAATCTCCTCTCCCTGCTGTTTAATGGCATCATGCCCGGCACCGTTGTCTAATCCCGGCAGGCTGTAGCGGTCAGGGGTGAAAATACGGGTAAAGCCCTGTCCGTGAATGGTGTTGACGGCATAACTCATCCAACCCAGCGCCCTGCATTCATCGGCGATACCCGTAGGCAGTAATGCTTTTTTGGGGTTCTGGCGGGCGATCCACCAGGCCATCGGCTGGAAATCAGTCAGCACCAGATTATCATCGGTGATCAACACCGGAATGGTGCCTTTGGGGTTGAGCTGAAGATACTCCGGGGTTTTATTGTCGCCCGCCATGAGGTCAACCAGATGAACTTCAAAAATAGCCTCCACCTCTTCCAGTAAAATATGGATCGCCGTGCTGCATGACCCGGGTGTCATATAGAATTTCATCGTCATAGGTTCATTCCCCGATAAACTGAACAGCGCTTAAATAGATCCAGTGTGGGCACTCGTTATTACTGCTGCTGATGAAGAGAAACTGCAAGATAGGTGCCACCGGAAATGGGGTTAACTGACTGTTTTATATAAAGCTTCAAGATGTTGAATGTTTCGTTTAAGACAAAATCTGTCCCGTTGTTGTGAGGTTGAGCGCTAAACCGGTAGTCGCTAAGCCCCTCAGTTGCCGTGATATGTTATGGTGAGTTACAGAATGAGTTTCGACCACTTCATTAAATTTTGGTCTGGTTAATCGCTATGTATTATTTTGCCTACGGATCAAATATGTCGCTGGCGCGATTGCAGCAGCGTGTACCCGGTGCCCGGGTTGTCGGCTGCTATTTTCTTGATGGGCATGATCTGCGCTTTCATAAAGCGGGTCAGGATGGTTCTGCAAAATGTGATGCATTGTATACCGGCAACGATGATCGTATTTATGGTGTTCTGTTTGATATCCCCCGGTCGGAGAAGCCCGCGCTGGATCGGGCTGAAGGGCTGGGAGTTGGTTATGGTGAGAAAGTGGTATCGTTGCAAAATCAACAGGGCGATGAGCTTGAAGCGATAACCTACTTCGCTCTGCAGATCGATCCTTCGCTTAAACCCTATAGCTGGTATGTTCACCATGTGTTGGTGGGGGCGCGGGAAGCGGGACTACCTTCTGACTATATAGACCGGATCGGGCGGGTTGAGTCAGTTGACGATGGGGATATCGAGCGTGATAGTCGCGAAAGGGCGCTGCATACTCTGGCTTAACGCTAATATCAGTGAGTACCCCGATTGTTAATCGATCTACTGACTCACCCGTTATTAAAGAGCTGCTCCGGATGGGGCAACGGGCCCCGGTTTTATCCGGTTGGCAGGGTGAGCGACGAAATCTGTATGCGATCTGCTATCGCCGTCAGCTACTGACCCGCAGGGCCGCAGCTCTGATCGATTATCTGAAAGTGCATAGCGGTCTTTCATGATATAGCGGGGAGCATGCTATTTTTAACTCGTGAGCATTTTTGCCTGCTCTGCTTCTGGATTCATTAAGCGAGAAACGGCTGGTCATTTTGAGGGGATCTGAATGGAAAAGTATATTATTACCAAAGCTGAGATTGAGCAGTATGAAGGCGTTAACAAAACCCATTTTCTTAACCGCAATGCTCAACGGGTAAACCGCTCACTGGGTGATCTGACCGGGTTGACCGGTTTTGGTTTTCACCTGATAGAGATACAGCCGGGCTATGAGTCTACCGAGCTGCACCGTCATTACCATGAGGATGAGTGTGTCTATATTCTTGAGGGGCAAGCGGAGGCAACCATTGGCGATGAAATTGTCCAGGTAGGGGCCGGGGATTTTCTGGGTTATCGTGCCGGGGGAGAGGCCCATAAACTGCTCAATAATGGCAGCACCGTGCTCAAATGCATCGTAGTGGGGCAGCGTTCAGATCATGATGTTGCGGATTATACGGCACTCAATAAACGGATCTATCGACATGCAGGGATGCCCTGGAATCTGGTTGATATTGAAAATATTACTGAACCGGTGGCGGGGAAAAAAGTGTAAGTGTTTGCTTGTGGTGCAATCGGAACGGGTTAAATCATCCTCTGATATTCAGTCAGTTTTCAAACAGGGGCCATTAACTGTTGATAGATAAACTATAGTTTGAATGTGCGCCGCGCTACTATACATCTGCTTTTTGTCATAATCCGGACCGGGTTTTCAGTTTTTTTACGGATTATATTTTGCCGTAAACCGGATGAAAGCAGCGACAAACTGAATGGCGCTCAGGAGATGTCGTATGAATAAGCCTCTATCCGATGCAAGCCTGTCCGATGAAGAGCTGCTGGCAGCCAAAGCCTATGAAGAGCTGCATGTCCCTGCGCTGTTTCGGCAGTTCGCTCCCATTGTTGTTTCCACCGCACAGATCAGCCCGGGTCAACGGGTTTTAGATGTTGCCTGTGGCACCGGGATTTTAGCCAGAACCGTTGCTACAACGGTGACTGAGCCGGGTTCCGTCAGCGGTCTTGACCTGTCCCCGGGGATGCTTGCTATCGCCCGCCAACTGGCCCCTGCGATTGACTGGCAGCAGGGTGCCGCTGAGTCACTGCCGTTTGCCGATAACTCATTTGACGCGGTGGTCAGCCAGTTCGGTTTGATGTTCTTTCAGAATCGGCCGGCTGCGTTAAAAGAGATGATGCGTGTGCTGGCTCCTGGTGGGCGGCTTGTTGTGGCTGTCTGGGACGCTTTGATAAACTCGCAAGCCTATCCCGATGCAGTGGATATGCTGCAGCGGCTTGCTGGCCAGGCCGCTGCAGACGCATTACGGGCTCCTTTTGTATTAGGCAATCCCGATCAGCTGTCTGAGCTTCTTGCTGATGCCGGCGCGGCTTTTGTGACGGTTGATACGCATCAGGGCAGGGCCCGGTTTCCCAATATTAAAACGATGGTTGAAGCGGATCTCCGGGGCTGGTTGCCGGTGATGGGGGTGCAGTTGCAGGAAGCGCAGATTGCGCTACTTCTGAATGAAGCGGAAACGGTTTTAAGCGCGTATACCGTGGCCGGAGGGCAGGTTGAGTTCGCCGCCCCGGCCCTGATTGCCAGTGGTGTTAAGGTGTGACATGAAACTGCAGATGGATCACAACAATCGATTTCTGCACTAGCAAGTAACAGGAGGTCAGATGATCAGAGGAAGTTGTCTGTGTGGCAAAGTGAAATATGAGATTAGTGGTCAGCCCGGCAATATTGTTCACTGCCACTGTCAGACCTGCCGTAAGGCTCATGGTGCGGCTTTTTCCAGTGTCTCTGCCGTTCCTGACTCTGAGTTCAATCTAACCGGTGAAGAGCTATTGAACTCCTATGAGTCCTCGCCGGGTAAGCGCCGCTTTTTCTGTTCGGAATGTGGCACTCAGATCTATGCTAAGCGGGATAATACTGCGCATATCATTTTACGCCTGGGCTCACTGGATGATGATCCGGGAGTGGCTGAGGAGAAGCATATATGGGTATCACAGAAAGCCTCCTGGTATTGCATCAGCAATAACCTGCCGGAATGTGCTGAATCTGAGTAACCACTGATAACAGAGTGATGTCGCTTTATGGCTGATTTTAACGATGCCAAAATACTCGATTCATGGGCTAAAAACACCGCTCCCTGGATCCGGGCCGTTCAGGAGAAACAGATTGAAAGTCGCAGACTGGTTACTGATCAGGCGATAGTAGACGTGATCTGTGGATTTGAGGCTGACAGTGTGCTTGATATTGGCTGCGGCGAAGGCTGGCTGGCCCGTGAGCTTTCCGCTCGGGGGATGTCGGTAACGGGCATTGACGTTATTCCGGGGTTTGTTGAGAATGCCAGAACCTCGTGTAAAGGCACCTTTCATTTACTGGCGTATGAGGCGTTATCGGCGCGCCAGTTAGGTGAAACATTTGATCTTGCGGTGTGTAATTTCTCGCTGCTGGGGGATGAGCCGGTCAGCAAACTGTTCAGTGTCTTGCCAGAGCTGATAAACCCAGGCGGCTGGTTTGTTATGCAAACTATTCACCCGGGACTCATGGCAGACAGCCATTACTATGATGGCTGGCGCGAAGGTTCGTGGGATGGTTTCAGTGATCAGTTTTGTGATCCAGCTCCCTGGTATTTCAGGACGCTGGAGACCTGGTTTAGCTTATTTGATGCGAATGGGCTAAGCGTTCGACTGATAAAGGAACCCCGTCATCCTGCGACAGGGGCTGCTACTTCTTTGATTATCGCTGGCAGGGTGGCAGAGGGTAAGAGCTGAAAAACTGACAGAATATAGGGTGAACCGCTATGATTGATACGAGTTTTAAACTGCTATTCAGCGGTTTAGCTATCGCGCTGGCGCTTGTCGCGTTTGTTCCCTATGTTCGCTCCATACTCAAAGGCACAACCCGGCCGCATGTTTTTTCCTGGTTTATCTGGGGGATTACGACAGTGATCGTTTTTTTCGCCCAGCTTGAAGCTGATGGCGGTATGGGTGCCTGGCCAATCGGTATTTCGGGTCTGCTCACTGTCGCGGTGGCGGTGCTGGCATTTATTAAACGCGCGGATATCAGCATCACCAAAACCGACTGGCTATTCTTTGCTGCGGCACTGGCATCGCTGCCGTTCTGGTACTTAACTTCGGACCCTCTGTGGACGGTTGTGGTGCTGTCGGTGGTTGATCTGTTCGGCTTTGGCCCGACCATTCGCAAAGCCTATGAATCGCCCCATCAGGAGAGTCAGTTGTTCTTCCTGTCACTGGCGTTGCGTAACTGCTTCGCCATTCTGGCTCTGGAGAGTTATTCAGTGACAACGGTGCTGTTTCCCCTGTCGATCACCCTTGCCTGTACGGTTCTGCTGACAATTGTGGTGTTTCGTCGCAGGACGGTGTTAGCCTGACTTGCAGTCAGTTCGCTGATCATTTCATCGCTTGATAAGCTATAGTCAGCTTATGATGAAACTATATGATTTAACCGTCCAGTGCTGTGCTCTCGTTGCTGCAGTGGCTCTGTTTCCCGTACTTAGTACTGCCGGGGAAGCCGATGTGATGAGTGTGACGGTCAGTCGGAGTGGAAACCAGCAGTATGATTTCAGTGTAACCCTTAAACATGATGATACCGGCTGGGAACATTATGCTGACAGGTGGGAAGTTGTTGATATTGAAGGTCATATTCTAGCTACACGGGCACTGCTTCACCCCCATGTAAATGAGCAGCCTTTTACCCGTTCACTGCGTTCGGTAACGATTCCTGCAGGCATCGTAAGGGTAAACATCAGGGCACACGATCGTGTGCATCACTATGGCGGAGCAGAGATCTCTGTTGACCTGCCTGAGTAAAAAAACCTACCTCAGTATTGTGGGGGCTTATTAATTCGTTAAAAGTGAGTAACTGTCTAATTTCAGATGCTTTTCTGTTTTTGATTTATTGATCTGAAGCCTTGTGAATTATCCTGTTGGCGTTAGAATGAAAACCACTCTTACAGGGCGCAACAGGGAAATTTGCAAATGTCAGATCAATTTAAAGTCGTTTTCAGTGGCACCATTACTGAAGGTTTTGAGCCTGAATCCGTTATCACCGCATTTGCAGAAAAGTTCAAATGTAGTGACGCCAAGGCCCGTGGGCTGGTGATGGCAGGTAAAGAAACCCCCATAAAAAGCGGTTTGGACAGGGTCAAAGCAGAGCGATATGTCGCCGTGCTAACCGCTATCGGCCTCGACGTTAAACTGGTTGCTCCTCAGCCGGCAGTGAAGCCCGCAATGGCCTTTGAACTTGAAGGAGATGATGAGCCTGGGGTCAGCAATGTGGTTGCTGCTTCTGAGTCGTCAGTATGTCCTAAGTGCGGTTCTCAAGAGGTTGCCGATGACCGCTGCCCGGACTGTAAGATTGTTGTCTCCAAGTACCTGGCGATTCAGGAGAGTGGTCAGGCATTTACCTCAGCTCCCGTTAAAGCCCCAGAATCTTCAGATAATAACTCATCTACGCTTTCCGAAAACTCATCTTCAGGCGCTTTCACTGCCAGTGCTTCTGCAACATCATATGACGATAGTGCTGCGGCATCGTCCTCTAACCCCTATCAGGCACCGGAGGCTGATCTCAGTCAGGAGTATGAAGAGGGGGATCTTACCGGGCCTGTTTCGGTTCCTGCATCCCATGGTTGGAGCTGGCTTGCCGAGGGGTTTGGTCACTTTAAACAGAACCCCGTTGCCTGGATAGTGGCGCTGGTAATCTGGGTTATTATCTCTTCAGTTTTGAGCTTCATACCCTTTGTGGGAATGTTGCTGATACTGGTGTATCCGATTATCACTGCGGGTTTTATGCTTGGTTGCAGAGAGCAGGCAGAGGGGGGCGATTTTGAGATCGGGCACCTGTTCAGTGGTTTTAGAAATAATGTTGGCCAGTTAGTGCTTGTGGGGCTGCTCTATATGGTCGGAATTATCGTTGTTTCAGTTATTATTGGGGTATTGATCGGCAGCGCGACCTTCTTTATCGGGGGGGGAGTAGAACAGATGGGACCTGGCATGATGTCAGCTCTGGCTCTTCCGATGCTGGTTGGCTTTCTTTTATTCATCCCCCTGATAATGGCTTACTGGTTTGCGCCAACCTTAGTTGCTTTGAATGATATCCCTGCCATTGAAGCGATGAAGCTAAGCTTTAGCGCCTGTTTGAAAAACGTGCTGCCATTCCTGCTGTATGGCTTGATCGCCTTGATCCTGTTCATTGTTGGCACAATACCTTTTGCTTTAGGTTTGCTGATTGTGATGCCGATGGCTATCGCCTCTTTGTATACCTCATATCGGGATATTTTCTACAACTAAGTTGTAGTATTTTCGATGGCTGACAGAGAAGCGATGACCCTGACGGACACCGTCAGACGTCATGAAACCCCCGAAGGTATCCGGCTCGAATTAAGGCTGGCCGGGCCGGTTGTGCGTGCCTGTGCCTGGAGCATCGATATGCTGATTCGGGCGATACTCTATGGGTTGGTTTCAGGTGTTTTTGCCTTCTTCGGGGGAGTGGGCACCTCCGTAATGCTGATCATGTTTTTCCTCATTGAATGGTTTTATCCGGTCGTCTTTGAGTTGTATAACGGCGCCTCACCCGGCAAAAAATCGATGGGACTGGTGGTGATTCAGGATAATGGTACGCCGGTTACGTTCTCCTCTTCGCTAATTCGCAATCTGCTCAGGGCCGCAGATTTTCTGCCATTTCTGTATGCTACCGGTTTGTTATCAATGCTAATTAACAATAACTTTCAGCGTCTTGGCGATCTGGCGGCAGGGACTCTGGTTGTTTATCGGGAAGCCGATCTGGAACGGATTAAATTAGCCAATGCAGAAAGCCTGCGACCTCCCGTTGATCTCAGTGTCGATGAGCAGCGCGAGTTGATCCGGTTTGCCGAGCGTTGTCCGCAGTTGAGTCAGGAGCGTCAGATTGAGCTGGCAACTTCTCTCTATCCTGTCACCGGTAAACGGGGGCCAGCTGCAGTGAAAGAGATACTTGGATATGCTGCGTGGCTGACCCGGGGGAGTCGATGAAACAGGAACAGTTTGAACAGCGCTATCAGCCCCTGTGGCAACGTCTGGATCAACAGTTAGATCAGTTAGAAACCTTTCGGCTGCGTCGCTCCTCCGATGAGTTGCCCGCTGATCTGCCACAGCTCTACCGTCAGTTGTGTAATCATTATGCGTTATCCCGGGCGCGGCGCTACAGCCCTCAACTGGTTGGTTTTCTTCACCGGCTGGTGTTGCGTGGCCATCAGCAACTTTATACCCGCCGGGGTGCCTGGCTGTGGCGGCTGCTGACCTTTATTGCCAGTGATTTTCCCGCTAGCCTGCGACTCAATATTGGTTATGTCTGGGTTGCATTGGCACTGTTTCTCCTGCCAGCGTTGCTGGTGGGCGGTTACTGTATGATCGATGATACCTTCATCCATAGCCTGATGAGTGATGCTGAAATCAGCAATATGGAGGAGATGTACCGCCCGGATAATGCCCGCCCCGGACGCACGCTTGAACGTAGCGCCGACTCTGATTTTGTGATGTTCGGTTTCTATATCTATAACAATATCGGTATCGGTTTTCGTACTTTCGCGATGGGTATTCTGGCTGGGGTCGGAACAGTTTTCACCCTGTTTTATAACGGTATCGTGATCGGTGGTGTGGCCGGCTATCTGACCGGGCTGGGTTACACGGATACATTCTGGTCTTTTGTTTGTGGCCATTCGGCGCTGGAGCTGACAGCCATTGTGATCAGCGGTGCAGCCGGCCTGATGATCGGGCGAGGGGTGATCAGCCCGGGCCGTTACAGTCGGCTGGATGCGATCAAACTGCAGGCGGGTAAAGCCGTTCCGCTGGTAATGGGGGCGGGACTGATGTTGCTGGGGGCCGCTTTTATTGAGGCGTTCTGGTCTGCCAGCAGTCTGCCAAACACGGTTAAATATGTGGCGGCTATCATCCTCTGGATCATGATGATTCTCTATTTTATGTTCGCGGGCAGGGGGGCGGATGGAGCTCGATAAGCTAGAAATATCTCTGCGTCGACGAACTCCCTGGGAAGCGATAGATCTCGGTTTTGCGCTGGCACGGCGCTGGTTTAAGCCGCTCTGGTTGCTCTGGCTCAGTACAGCAGTGCCGCTGGGGTTGCTTCTGTTCCTCTTTCTATCAGATGAGCTCGGCTGGCTGATGTTGATTATCTGGTGGTTTAAACCGCTGTACGAGCCACCGTTGATGTTCTGGTTAAGCCGGGCTGTGTTTGGTGAGCAGTTGCCGGTGAAAACGGTGCTGCGACAATGGTGGTCAGTGGTCCGGCCGCAGTTACTACTTAATCTCACCTTGCGTCGTTTTAATCCCTCCCGGTCCTTTACGCTGCCGGTGGCCTTGCTGGAACAACTGAAGGGGAGTGCACGCCGTGATCGTTTGCGGGTGCTGGGACGAAATCAGAGTGCGGCTGCCTGGCTGACGGTGATCGGCATCCACCTGGAAACGGTGCTGGAGATGGCGTTTATCACCGTGGTTTTTATGCTGATTCCGGAAGACCTTCGCTGGACCAGTTTCGGTGATCTGTTTATGGCACCGGGGCGGGTGGGGGACTGGTTACAGTTTGCCGGAGGTCTGCTCTGTATGTCGGTTATTGCCCCCTTCTATGTGGCAGCCGGGTTTACCCTCTATCTCAATCGACGCAGTGAGCTGGAAGCCTGGGATATCGAGATCAACTTCCGCCGGACCAGTGAACGCTTTAAATCTGGCGCTTCCCGACGTTCCGTCAGCACTGTTGCGGCGGTTATGCTGGCGGCTGTTCTGGCGCTGGCCGTTCCGCTGATCAGTACACCTGTTGATGCGGCGCAGCAGGTGAGTGCCCGGGATGCGAAGCCGCTCATCGAAAAAGTGCTGGAGGATGAAGCCTTTGGCCGTTATGAGCAGACCCACTACTGGAAATATACCGGTCAGCCGGAACCGGACAGTGATTCAGATAACTGGTTTATCGAGCTGCTGGCAAAGCTGTTTAATGGCGTCGGTGATGTTATGCAAGGTGGCGCCAGTATTGGCAAAATCCTGGTATGGATAGCCGGTATTGCCCTGGTGGTATTTCTGATCTATCAGGTTGCCAAAAATAGTCAGTGGTTCAGAAATTTTCAGAGACGCCCGGCTCGTAAAGGCCGAAGCCGGCCGGTGGAGTTATTTGGTCTGGATTTACGTCCTGACCAATTGCCAGACGATCCTGCTGGCGAAGCCCGGAAGCTGATTGCTGAAGGCGCCTTCAGGGAGGCGTTGAGCCTGCTCTATCGGGGCGCACTGGTCTATCTGGTGACTCAGGAACATATCGAGATTCCCGACAGTGCTACCGAGGGCGAGTGTGAACAGCTGGTGATAGATCACCGCAGTGCCAGTGAAGCGGATTTTTTCAAGTCTCTGACCAGCCACTGGTTGCGTATGGCCTATGGACATGTGGTTCCGGCGGAAGCCCCCGTGGTTGAGCTTTGTCAGCGTTGGCAGGAGGTGTATGGCCATGTCGAACGCTAACCGGTTTTTTCTCTGGCTGCTGGGGGGATTGCTGCTGCTCAGTGTTGTCTGGTATACCCAGTGGTTTTTTAATAATCACGAACGGGTTACCGAGGAACAACGGGTGGATATATCTCCTGAAGCGATGCGTAACCGTTTTCTCGCGGCAGAGCGTTTTTTGCAACAGCTGGGCTATCAGGCAGAAAGTTTTCGCGCCAGGGATCTGACGACTGTGTTACCGCCTCCGGGGGATGTGCTGTTGGCCCGGCGCATGCCGCCACAGATGAACGATCAGCAGATTGAAGTACTGGATAACTGGATTGAAGCGGGTGGCATACTGATTCTGACTTCGGAGCACTTTTATCAGGAGGATGAAGACAACGATCCGTTTCTGGCATTCCTGGGCGTACGAATGCTTCCGCCTGAATCATCTGACGATCAGCAGGCAGACACCTCTGATCAGAATGAAGATTCAGTTAAATCAGATACCAGTGAAGCAGATTCCTCGTCTTATCTCACGGTAAGTCTGTCCCTTGCCAGCGAACCGGAACCGGTGACTGTCAGCTTTCTCCGCGACCGGATTCTTGTCGATGGTGATCAGTGGGCCTCTCTTCGTGCCGGTTCTGAACAGGGAGCAAACTATCTCAGATTTGAGTATGGTCAGGGACGGGTCATGGTGCTGAGTGATCTGGATCTGTTTACCAACGACCGGATTAACAAAGATGATAACGCTTTTCTGCTGAGTCATCTGGTGGCTGGCGGTCGTAAGGTCTGGTTGCAGTACAGTATTGACGCCCTGCCGCTGCCTCAACTGTTATGGCAGAAGATCCCTTTTATCGTTTGTGCACTGGTCGTATTGCTACTGCTGATGGGCTGGCGTTTGTTCCTGTTTACCGGTCCGCGTCTGAAACTGCAGAATCTGCAGCGGCGTAACCTGCTGGAGCATATTGATGCGACGGCGCACTATGCCTGGCGTATCGATAAGGGGTATACCCTGTTTGAGAACAATCGGCGAGCATTGGAGTTGGCGTGGCGTAAACGTCACCCGGCTCTTAATCCGATGGACGAAAGCCAGAGGGCGGAGTGGATTGGTGAGAAAACCGGTATGGCAGCGACCGCCGTTGAGCGCAGTCTCTACCATGAGATAACCAAAGATCAGGATTTTATTAAAGCAACACTGGTGCTGCAGCAGCTGGCCAGTGGCTTAAAACAGCGGGAGCTAAGATGAACGAATCTCAGGGACAGGATCAGCTGTCAGACAAAGTGCTGCGCAAACTCGGGCAGCTGGAGCAGGAGATCGGTAAAGCGGTTATTGGTCAGCGTCAGGTCATCCGGGATACCACGATTGCATTGCTGGCGGGTGGGCATGTGTTGGTAGAAGGGGTGCCTGGATTGGGCAAAACCCTGTTGGTTCGAAGTCTGGCGGCAGCCGTCGGCGGTGTGTTTAACCGGGTGCAGTTCACCCCGGATCTGATGCCCAGCGATATCAGCGGCCATATTATGTTTGACCGTAAAACGGACTCTTTCCGGGTGCGTAAAGGGCCGGTGTTCTGTAACTTTCTGTTGGCGGATGAGATCAACCGGGCGCCGGCGAAAACTCAGTCTGCACTGCTGGAAGTGATGCAGGAACAGCAGGTGACCATCGAAGGGCAGACGTACGAGCTGCAACTGCCGTTTCTGGCGCTGGCAACCCAGAACCCGATTGAACAGGAGGGTACATACCCCTTGCCACAGGCGCAGCTGGACCGCTTTCTGCTGAAGGTCTATATCGATTACCCCAGTGTCGATGAAGAGTTGCAGATGGTTCAACAGATCACCTCGGGATCTGTGGCTGATAAACTGGACGTGTCATCGATTCAGGAGGTGCTCAAGCCTGAAGAGATTCTCAGCTTGCAGCGCTATACCTCAAAACTGGAGGTCGATGAGCAGATCGTTACCTATGCGGTGAATATCGTCAGGGCAACCCGTGACTGGAGCGGAATTGACACCGGTAGTGGGCCCCGGGGGAGCATCGCACTGCTACGGGCAGGCCGGGCCAATGCGGTGTTGTCTGGTCGGCGGTTTGTCACCCCCGATGATATTAAAGCGGTAGCCCAGGCGGTGTTACGCCACCGGATTAAACTCAGTGCAGACCTTGAGATTGAAGGTTATCAGCCAGACGATGTACTGAAAGATATTCTCAGCAACGTGCAGGCTCCCCGGGTATGATTCCATCCCGTCGTTCAGTATTGCTGGTAACTGTGGTTCTGTTACTGGCGTTGCTGGCCGCTGTCTGGCCCGGGCTGCAATGGTTGCGTGATCTGATAGCCGCAACCGTGGCGGGGGCGCTTCTGCTCGACCTGCTGTTGCACCGACGTGAAACGGTGGCCGAAGTCAGCCGGGAGTTACGCGGCAGTATTCCGGTGGGGGTCTGGAGTGACGTGAAGCTGCAGGTGACCAATCACACCGGGCGACCGCAGTGGCTGACACTGCATGATCATCACCCCAGTGAATATGCGGTTGAAGGATTGCCGCTGCAACTCAGCTTACCGCCTGAGCGCACCGCCAGAGCAACCTATCAGATAAGACCTGATCAGCGAGGAGATGGACAGTTTGATGGTGTCGATCTGGTCAGTGTCTCACCATTCGGGCTGTGGCAGCGCAAACAGTTTGTTACGCTGGTGGACCGGATTAAAGTCTATCCAAACTTTCGTGCCGTGAGCCAGTACACCCTGCTGGCCACCGACAACCATCTGAGTCAGTTGGGTATCAAACATCAGCTACGCCGGGGTGAGGGTAATGATTTTCACCAGTTGCGGGAGTACCGGACCGGTGACTCGTTACGCCAGATTGACTGGAAAGCAACCTCCCGTTATCACAAACTGATCTCCCGGGAATATCAGGATGAGCGCGACCAGCAGATTCTGTTCCTGCTGGATTGTGGCCGGCGTATGCGCCATCGGGAAGAGGATGGTGGTCATCTGGATCAGGCATTGAACTCGATGTTGCTGCTTGCCTATGTAGCGGCGGAGCAGGGTGATGCGGTTGGCTTCCATACCTTTGGCGGAGTTAAACGCTGGTTTCCCCCGGTTAAAGGAGGCACTGTGGTACGGCAGATGATTGCCAGCACCTATGATATTGAAGCCACACTGGAAGCTGCGGACTATCTTGAAGCGGCCCGGGAGCTGATGCCCCTGCAGCGGCGCCGGGCACTGATAGTGCTGGTTACCAACACCCGCGATGAAGACAGTGATGATCTGGTAACTGCCGTGCGGTTGCTCTCCCGTCGCCATCTGGTTGTGGTCGCTGATCTGCGTGAACAGATTCTCGACACTGCACAGGCAAACCGGGTATCAGATTTTGACGCCGCGCTGCGTTTTCATGGCGTACAGGAGTATCTGGAATGCCGCACCCAGAACCACGAAAAACTTCGTCATCAGGGGGCGATGCCGATGGACCTGCTGGCCAAACAACTCCCGGTGGCGCTGGTCAATCAATATCTGACGGTTAAGGCCTCGGGACGGTTATAGAGGATTATCCGTTTGTTGCGATCAGTTGTTTCCTTCGAAACAGATTCAGCTGTGACACAATCATTCCCGCCAACATCAGCGTGCAGCCGATCAGAGCCCGGTTGCTGAACGCTTCCTCCAGTAACCACCACCCTCCGATGGCGGCAAATACCGCTTCCAGACTCATGATGATCGCCGCATGGGAGGCGGGGGCGTGGCGTTGTGCCACCACCTGCAGTGTATAAGCCACCCCCACCGAGAGCAGACCGGCATAGGCGATTGGTTGCCATGCCAGGGTGATATTCGACAGAGTGAGGCTGTCCTGCTCAAAAACCAGTGCAACGATAAAACTCAGCAGAGCACAGACAAAGAACTGGATAATCGCCAGTCGCAGATTGTCCAGCTGGCTGGCCAGACGGCCGATGACTACCACATGGGCGGCCCAGAAGAGGGCGCTTCCCAAAACCAGCAGATCACCACTGTTGATTGTGAAACTGGCGTCTGAATCTGTTTCAATCGTGAGGAAGTAAAGCCCGACAACGGCCAGCAGACCTCCCAGCCAGGTATTCAGCCGGGTGATATGGCCCAGTAGCAACCCCAGAAGCGGCACGATAATGATGTAGAGTCCGGTGATAAATCCGGCATTGCCTGCGGTGGTCCAGAGTAAACCCGCTTGTTGCAACGATGCTCCGAGAAACAGAATCATACCGGCCGTGATACCGCCCCGCAGCATTGCCCGGGGTTCTGTTGCACCGGCTTTAGGCCTAAATATCAATAGCAGCGGCAGCAGTGAAACAGCGCCCAGCAGAAAGCGACAGCCATTAAACCCAAAGGGTCCGAGGTGATCCATTCCCAGTCTCTGGGCGACAAAGGCCAGGCCCCAGATAGCAGCGACCAGTAACAGCGTGAGGTCGGCGCGGATGTTGCGGGTTTCCATCAATGGAACCTCATAAAACATAAAAAGAGCAGCTATTGTAAATTGCTGCTCTTTTTACGCAATGGCAGGGGGAGTAAATAGCTGATTATCCGGGTTAATTGTCTGGACTGATCTCAGCTGCCGGGCTGTCAGGCAGTAGCCAGGCTATCCACCTGATTAAACGCCTGCCGTCCCAGTGTAAAGGCGCGGCGGTTAAGCTCGGTCAGCGCTTCTCCCTTGCGCTGAAAGCGTGCTAGTAGCGCCTGTTCCAGGATTTCCGGCGAAAACGGCAGGTGGTCGGCAATGGCACCCAGCATTATGGAGTTCACCAGTCGCCGGTCGCCCAGCTCTATCGCTGCTTCTCCGGCATTGAAATGGTGTAGTTCTACTGAACCGTCTGCTAATTGGCCGAGAGGGTTGTCAGGGTAGTCATACAGACCGATTGAAACAACTGGAGGGATGAGTGGATAGTCATTGACCATCACCACTGCGCCGGATTTCATGTGCGTGTGCCAGCGCAATGCTTCGGCCGGTTCAAAGGCGATCATCATATCCGCATCACCCGGCCTGATGGCCGGTGATAACACCTGTTTTCCGAAGCGTACATGAGAGGTGACGACACCACCCCGTTGTGCCATACCGGCCACCTCGGTTTTTTTGACATCATAACCCAGCGCCAGTGCCGCCTGGGACAGTACATCGGCGGCGGTCATTACCCCCTGTCCGCCGATCCCCACGACCAGAATATTAGTGACTGCATCGCTGTTCAGTTCGAGTGAGGGTTTCTGCGAAGTCATCATTTTACCTCCACAGCATTGATATTCCCGACATTGAAAGCCGGAACAATCGCATCGGGAGCGCAGGTGTTTGTGCACAGGTTGCAACCGGTACAGGCCGCCGTATCAATATTGACGAAGCTAAGCTCCTTCTCTCTGCCATTGGGCTTGATGACGGTCTCTTTGCGGCTGACCAGAATGGCGGGGCAGCCGACATCCAGGCAGTTGCTGCAGCCAGTACATCGATCTTCATCCACTTTCAGCGGCGGAAGTTTGCTGTAACGTTCAGTCAGGACGCAGGGTTGATTGGTGATAATCACTGATGGCTCTTTGATTTTGACCTCTTCACGCAGCGCTTTGAACAGCGTCGGCAGTTCATAAGGATTAACCTCGTGAATACGCTCCGGTTTAACGCCCAGGGCTTCGCAGAGCTTGCGGAAATCCACCTGCAGGGTAGCCTCACCATGGATATTAAGACCGGACGAAGGGGCGTTCTGACCACCGGTCATGCCCACGGCACGGTTGTCCAGTAACAGGACGGTGACGTTGCCTTTGTTATAGGTGATGTCCAGTAGCCCCTGCATCCCCATGTGCATAAAGGTTGAATCGCCGATCACGGCCAGAACATTCTTATTCTGATCTGCCTCACTGCGGCCCTTATCGATCCCCTGAGCAACACTGAGCGAGGCTCCCATACTGATCGTGGTATCCAGTGCATTCCAGGGGTGCCCGGCCCCCAGTGTATAACAGCCGATATCGCCGGCGATGATGGTGTTTTTGATATGGGAGAGGCAGTAGTAGATGCCCAGGTGGGGGCAGGCAACACAGAGGGTTGGAGGACGGGGGAAAAGCTCAGCTGTGGATATCAGCTTCTCGTCACTGTTTTTCCCCAACAGTTTGTCGATGCAAGGGGTCAACACCTGCGGTGAGAGTTCACCTATTCGGGGCAGGATATCCTTACCATATAAGCTGATGCCTGCGGCCCGTAGTTCAGTTTCAAGCAGAGGTTCCACCTCCTCTACAACGACCAGTCTGTTAACACTGGCAGCGAAATCACGAATCGCTTCGATTGGGGCGGGATGGCTCAGACCCAGTTTAAAGACCGGTGCGTCAGGGTAGGTCTCTTTGACATGAAAGTAAGCGGCGCCGGAGGTCACAAAACCGATTTCAGTGTCAGAACCTGATTCAATGCGGTTAAGAGGATGTTCTTCGCTGACCTGGCTGAGTTGCTGATCACGCTCCATCATCAGGGGAATTCGTTTTTTCGCATTTCCCGGCACCATGACATAGCGGGCCGGATCTTTGGTAAAGTTTTTGTGCTGATAGATGTCAGGCTGACTGCACACCACCACGCCTTTGACATGGCAGATCCGGGTGGTCAGACGCACCATCACCGGCACGTCATACTGCTCTGACAGACCAAAGGCCAGGCGGGTCATCTCGTAAGCTTCCTGTGCATCTGCCGGTTCCAGCACCGGGAGATGGGCAAAGCGACCCCAGTAGCGGGAATCCTGTTCGTTCTGTGAGGATGACAGACCAACATCGTCCGCAACCACAAGCACCAGTCCGCCTACCGCACCGATCAGGGTCTGCGTCATCAGCGCATCGGAGGCGACGTTAACCCCAACATGTTTCATGGCACATAAGGCCCGGCTTCCCGCCAGAGATGCGCCGATAGCCACCTCAAGAGACACCTTTTCATTGATTGACCATTCGGTATAAATCTCCGGATAGGCCGCAATAAACTCCAGAATCTCAGTGGATGGTGTGCCGGGATAAGCGGAGGCGACACTGCAACCGGCATCTCTGGCGGCTTGTGCCACGGCTTCATTCCCGGAAATAAACTGACGCTGATCCTGCTGGACGGGTTGGGGTGCGTTCAATATAGGCTCCTTACAGCTTTAGACCTGATAGCTTTTTTTAGTTATGTAGGCTTAAAAGTGAATCATAAAAGAGTGATTTTAAAACGAACCCCGCCAATGGCAGGCTGACCTGAGTCAAGGATAGCCGAATAGCCGTGGTCAAATGGTCGTATATGGCCTGGATGGGGGATAGCAGGCACGGCTCAAAACGTCACAAAAAGCTTCAAAAGCCGTCGCTCGTAGCTCGAACGTCACAAAGAGCGTGACTTGCTCGTTGCTCGATAAAAGCCTTCTTTTTACGTGAAGGTCTGTATTTGAATGATGAACTCTGTAAGAAAGTTGTTGTGTTCGGTTGGAGAAGGGCAATAATCCTGAGCAACGAGCAACGAGCAACGAGCAACGAGCAACGAGCAACGAGCAACGAGCAACGAGCAACGAGCAACGAGCAACGAGCAACGAGCAACGAGCAACGAGCAACGAGCAACGAGCAACGAGCAACGAGCAACGAGCAACGTCTTTTTCTGGCAAGGAAAGCGAAGCTTTCCGTCTGGCCACTAACAGGCGCGAAGCGCCGTTCTAGCGGCTTAATATAGCGTTCTGTTGCATATATCGTTCTACAGTGTCGACTACTGCCTGAGTCTGGCTATCGACCTCGAGATTGATCCTGTCTCCGACAGATGCTGTACCAAAAGTGGTGACAGTGAGTGTTTCCGGTATCAGGTAAACGTTAAACCGGTTGCCCTGAACCTCTCCAATCGTCAGGCTGCAACCATTCAGGGCGACAAAGCCTTTCGGCAAAATGTATTTCATCAGTTCAGAATTACCTTCAAACCAGACAATCCGGTTGTCTTCGGGTTGTTCAATCTGGCTGATGGTTGCCTGTCCATGGATATGGCCGGAGAGCATATGTCCACCAATCTCGTCACCGATTCTGGCGGCGCGTTCAAAGTTTACCTTATCACCGGGTTTCAGCTCTCCCAGATTAGTGACTCTGAGCGTTTCCATAATCAGGTCAAAGCTGATCTGGTTTGCTCTGAATCCGGTGATCGTCAGACAGGTGCCATTGATGGCAATACTGGCACCGGTTTGAAGGTGTTCGCAGTGCTGCTGGGGAAACTCCAGCGTCAGCTGCATGAACTGATCTTTCATTAAAGTCGTAATAACCGTTGCGGTACCCTGAACAATTCCGGTGAACATAATTATTTCCTGTTAAATTTTCACTGGTCTATGTTTATAAAGAGAGACAGCCTGGTTTGCAATATCAGGGTAGGGGCTAATGTCCTCTGTTTCTTGGCACTCTTTCTAAGGAGATCTATATGAAGGTTCTGATCAGCGGTGCTACCGGCTTTATTGGGCGCCACCTTATTCCCCGGTTATTGGATTACGATCATGAGCCAGTGGTTCTTACCCGCTCTGAAGCCAAAGCCAGGGATCTGTTTGGGGCTTCTGTCAGAGTAATTACCAGTCTTGATCAGATTAACAGTGATGAGCAGATCGATGGCATCATCAATCTGGCTGGAGAGGGGATCGCCGATAAGCGCTGGAATGAGGCCCGCAAACAGGCATTAGTGGACAGCCGGATCAGCATTACTGCAGATCTGGTCTCACTGATTATGCGGCTGGAACACAACCCGGAAGTGATGATCAGTGGTTCGGCAATTGGCTATTATGGTTGCCGGACAGATGATCTGCAGCTACCTGAACGAGGGGAGGTGGTTGATGATTTTACCCATCAGCTGTGTCAGCGGTGGGAAAGTGAAGCGCTTAAGGCTCAGACCATGGGGGTGCGGGTTTGTCTGATCAGAACCGGGGTGGTATTGGGGCATGGCGGTGCGTTGGCAAAAATGTTGCCTGCTTTCAAACTCGGTTTGGGTGGTCCGGTTGCCAGAGGGGATCAGTGGATGTCATGGATCCATATGGACGACGAGGTAGAGATCATCTGTATGATGCTGACCCATAATAGTTTTCATGGCGCCTATAATCTCACCGCACCTGAAGCAGCGACCAATGCAACCTTCAGTCAGACGCTGGCGAGTGTTTTATCCCGGCCATGCTGGTTCAGAGTGCCTGCCGTGATGCTTGATCTGATGCTGGGTGAGGGCAGTGATCTGCTGGTTAAAGGGCAAAATGTTTACCCCGAACGGCTGTTAAAGGCGGGCTATAAGTTTGCCTATCCTGATCTGGATACTGCGCTGGCCCAGGTGCTGGAGCCTGCAGACTAATCAGGATTAACTCGCCGCTTATCAGCAAAACGGTGCGGTTTCAGCGCTGCCGCTTGCGTAGCTGACTCTCTCTGATATGTCTGAGAGCCTGTGCCAGAAGGTCGCCGGACCACTGGCCTGTTTCAGCACCGCTGATGTAGCTTTCCATATCGATCAGTAGCAACTCCAGGGTTTTACTGTTGTTGATCTCACTCAGATGGAGACTGTCTGTAAACTGGCTGTTTGGCCAGAACAGTCGGGCCCAATCCAGTATCAATAACCGGGCTTCGAGGGGAATATCCCGGTCACAGGCCTGAATCGCTTTATCAAACGCGTTCTGCTCATCGTCTTGTGGTTTTGCCTGGGAAGCGCCGGCTTCAGCCATTGGTTGCTGCGACAATGAGTTGGGGAGAGGATTTTTGTCCGCTGAGCTGATATCAAAGTCACCGATATCAAACTTCTTGCGCCGCTGTGCAGAATAGCTATAGAGCCAGCCCAGTGAGGAGATAATGGTAATCGCGGTCAGCAGCCAGACCAGTATGCGTATACTGCTGTAATCCGGCTTATCCTCTGAGGGGATGTTTGGCGCGACCATTGCCGATTTTTCGGCAACCGCCTCTACTGCCGGGGGCGTGGCTGGCGCAGGTGAGGGGGGGGCAACTCTCAGAATCACCTGGGCTAAGCGGACTTTCTCACTCTGGTCCTGATTGATGTTCCACCAGGGAATAATTATCTCCGGCAGGGTGACCTCACCCCGCTCTGCAGGGGTGATACGCAGCGTCTCTGTACGGCTGCTGACAACCCCTTTGGCAGTGAGTTTCTGCTCCAGGCTGACATCTTCTACGTTGATGCGGGCCAGTTCATTACGCAGAGGCATCAGGGCGGGTAACTGTTCAGCCATCAATCCCTCGGCACTGATTCTGAGGGTGCGTAGCTGGCTTTCACCCAGTACCAGGTTGTTATCCGCTTCAGTAAGGTCTTCCAGAGTAATTTTGCTGGCTGGCAGCCAGTAGCCGCGTATCGTTTGAGAAACTCTGGGTAATACATCGATGGAGATCGGATCAGTGGTCAGCTCCGGTGTTCCGGGACCGGCACTGAAGTGGGCCGCGGGTATTGTTAATGGACCGGTTTGGTCTGGAAAAATGGCATAGCTCTGTTCTGTTACCTGATAGGTCTGCCCCTTCATCTGGCGGCTATACTGCTGTTTATCACCGAGAGGAACTGTTTTGGTGCCGGGGATGGTCAGCTCAGACAATGTTGACATCGGCGGCAGCTCTTCCAGATGGAACAGTCTGACGCTATACAGAAGCTGGCTGCCCTGATAAACCTCATAACTGTCAACTGAGCTTTCAAGAAATGAATCGCTGCTGATCAGTGCCGCCGCACCGGCAACCCCTTCCACGGTGATCAGTTGTGGTTGACTGTATTCATTATTCAACTGCAACGCCGGAATCTGCAGATCACCTGCCCGGCGAGGCCGCAGCAGAATTTTCCAGCGAGTGATATTTTGGTTAGCACCGTTAGCATAGCTGGAGACAGTCATCTGTTTGCTGCCCAGAAAGTGAAAATCTTTTGTCAGAGGCGAAAAGTCCGGGCGGCTTGAGGTACGCTGATCGATCTCAACCGTTAGCTGAATGGTTTCACCCTCAGTGATAGAAAAGCGATCAGGAAAAACATTGAGCTGTGCCCAGACTGGTGAGGAGGCCAGTATGATCAAACCAGTGATGAGAGAACGGGTAAGGTGGAACATCTGCGACATAAGTAAGTTAATCTCCGGTGACTGTCCGGCTCCAGAAGGCTTGTTAATACAGTCCGTGTTCATGGTCATCTTGTTAACGCTGCCCGCTGGGCGGCTGTCGCACCACCGCTGCAGCCGTAGTAGCATAACTGAAAAATGCTGCAAAAGGATAACTTTTAGAGAGATAAACCGGAGTCTTTGAGTTAGCCGCATGACTCGATTGTTGTGACCTTTTGCTGAACCGACAGAGGGAGGGACTACGCGGATATGCTGGCAGCCTGCCTGCAGCGGCAGTAGAATAACGCAGGAAGCCATATATCCTCTTTAAGAAACACTTATGCAACAGATCATTGTCGATATACACTTAACTCAGGAGCAGTATCTGGCTCATTACACATCTCAGGCAAGGGATGTTGTGGCCACCAGTCGTGATGGCCGGCGGGTCAGATTTCCATCTTCATTGCTGCAACCCTATCTGTTGCATAACGGAATTCAGGGGAGTTTTCGTATCTCATATACTGATGCGGGAAAATTCAGTAGCATCGAACGGCTCTGATTTTTTTACAGCGCCGACGGCTTTGCATATAATGCCCGCACTTTAATTTGACTTGTGGTATCCCATGCTCTATCAAGCTGCCCGATCTTTGTTGTTTAAACTGGATCCTGAAACGGCCCATGACCTGTCACTGAACAGCCTTAACCTGATGGCCAGTATTGGATTGAACTCACTGTTTCGCTTTAAAACGATCAGTCAGCCCGTAGAGGTGATGGGGATTAAGTTCCCGAATCCGGTAGGCCTGGCTGCGGGACTGGACAAAAACGGCATTGCTATCGATGGTATGGCGTCACTGGGATTCGGTTTTGTTGAAGTGGGGACGGTTACACCCAGACCGCAGCCGGGCAATCCTCAGCCGCGTCTGTTCCGGATTCCTGAACGTCAGGCGATTATCAACCGTATGGGGTTTAATAATCAGGGTGTTGATACACTGCTGAAAAATATTGAAAAGAGCCGTTTTGATGGCATTCTGGGCATCAATATCGGTAAAAACTTCGATACCCCGGTGGAACAGGCGACGGATGACTACCTGATCTGCATGCGCAAAGTGTATGACAGGGCAAGCTATATCACAGTGAACGTTTCCTCTCCCAATACTCCCGGGCTTCGGACATTACAGTTTGGCGACACCCTGAATGAACTGTTGGCGGCACTTAAGACCGAACAGGCCAATCTGGCCCGCTTGCATGGTAAGTATGTCCCGATAGCGGTTAAGATCGCCCCCGATATGAGTGAAGAGGAATTCGCTCTGGTCGCTGCATCGCTCAAGTCCTATGAGATCGATGGTGTGATTGCCACTAACACCACCCTTTCCCGTGCCGGTGTTGAGGAGTTTCCGGTGTCACAGGAAGCCGGAGGGCTGAGTGGTGTACCAGTGCGTAATGCTGCCACTAAGGCTATTCGTATTCTGGCCCGTGAACTGGACGGTGCTTTGCCGATTATCGGTGTGGGCGGAATTACCAATGGCTTTGATGCGGCAGAAAAGATTGAGGCTGGGGCTTCACTGGTTCAGGTGTATACCGGCTTTATCTATCGCGGTCCTGAATTGATTTCTGAGTCTGTAAAAGCGATTGCAGAGCTTGAAAGGAAAGCCTGATAAGCAACCCATGACAGAGATATCTGATGTTTAGATGTCCGTTGCTTAGGTGAGAGTGACTAAGGCCTGAACGGCCAACTATAAGAAAGGCTCCCAAGGGAGCCTTTCCTGTTTATGTTCTTTCCACAATTATTGTTTTCAGTGGTTCGGTTAATGCAAAGATGGATTAATGTTTATAGCCGAGACACCCGACTGACCATTCCAATGTGCTTCACGACCTTCACGCCATCCACTCATCCAGTGGGTTCTGAGGTCTCCGATTGTGACTGGACACTCGTCTTTAGATTTACCTACGAGTCCGGCGGTAAAGCCGCGGTTGAAAAGTACTGAAGAACGATCACGTTTTTGTCTCTTCATAAAAGACGCCTCTATTTAGTTCTTAATATTTTCAGGCAGACTACTGATACCAGGGCCATTGGTGCGAAACACAGCTACAAGACAAACTCATAACATTTTCGACTTCCCTGGCGTCTCAGTAATCCGGTTTACTGTGACTCAATTGCTCCTGTGGTTTGTGTGTTAACTGTTTACATTGTGAACTTCACAGAAATCCACAATGGCGCAAACGCAATCGGGTGTGTAATTAAAAAAAAGTATCAGGAATCGTTTTTTAATAAAAATGTCATAGAAGCATCTGCAAAAAGATCATTACTTCAATAGCTTGCACAGGGGTTTTGAAACAGCGACACCTCAATGAAAAAAATTCACTTTACTGTAGTTTTCTTTGAATTTGCATCTTAGTCATTGGTCTTAAAAGCGTTTGCCGTTAATATGCCCGTTCTTAAATGAGGTATTCCCTGAGTATGAAATTCTTTGCTACCTGCCCAAAAGGGCTGGAGCCTGTTCTGTTTGATGAACTTCAGGCCCTGAATGTTGACGCGCCGAAACAAACCCTGGCGGGGGTCTACTTTTCCGGCGGACTTGAAGCCGCCTATCGTGCCTGTTTATGGTCGCGGGTAGCTAACCGTATTCTGCTTGAGTTACACCGCTGTCCTGCGGAAACGGCCGAGCAGTTATATCAGGGTGTGCAACAGCTTAAATGGCTTGAGCATATGCGTCCGGAAGGCACGCTGACAATCGACTTTACCGGGCAGTCTGAAGGGATTAATCACAGTCGCTTTGGGGCACAGAAAGTTAAAGATGCCATTGTTGATCAGATCCGCGATGAAACTGGACGGCGCCCCTCTGTCGACCGGATGAAACCGGACCTGAGAGTCAATGTTCATCTGCAGCGGGGCGAAGCAACCATTGCGGTTGATATTTCCGGTGACAGCCTTCATCGCCGGGGATACCGTCTGCAATCCGGTTCGGCACCGATGAAAGAAAACCTGGCTGCTGCGTTGCTATACCGCTGTGGCTGGCCGGAAAAAGCGGCTCAGGGGCAAGCGTTGCTGGACCCGATGTGTGGTTCCGGAACCCTGCTTATCGAAGGGGTGCTGATGGCGGCTGATATCGCCCCGGGGCTGCTGCGCCGGGATTACGGTTTTACTTACTGGACACAGCATAACAGCAAGTTATGGAAATCACTGCTTGAAGAGGCACAACAGCGCCGGGAGGCGGGGCTGAAAGTTGTCAGCAGTCGCTTCGAAGGCTTTGATGCCGATGCCAAAGTACTCAATATCGCCCGGGATAATGCCCGCAGAGCTGGTGTTGAGAGGCTGATTCATTTTGAACGCAGAGAGTTGTCGCGCCTGTCCCTCCCAGCGACCGATGCTCAGGGGCTGGTGGTGACTAATCCGCCCTATGGCGAGCGTCTTGGGGATGAGCCAACGCTGTTCTTTCTGTATCAGCATCTGGGGGAGCGCCTTAAAGCGGAATTTGCTGGCTGGCAGGCGGCGGTGTTCACCGGTAATCCGGAACTCTGCCGGATGATGAAGCTGGCAGCGGATAAAACCTATAAATTATATAACGGAGCGATTCCCAGTCAGCTGCAGATCTTCAATATCCGGGCCCGGCAAGCAGCTGAAATACAAGCATCTGAGTGCCTGGAGACGCGCGAGCCTGATAGCAGTGAACCAGCAGTGACAGACGCGGCGCCGGTTGAGCTGAGTGATGGCGCTCAGATGCTGGCTAACCGGTTGAGAAAAAACCTCAAGCAGTTGGGTAAATGGGCGAAGCGACAGGAGATAACCTGCTACCGTTTATATGATGCTGATCTGCCGGAATATTCCGCTGCCATTGATATCTACGATGACTGGGTGCATGTGCAGGAATACCAGGCACCGAAAAGTGTCGATGTGGTGAAAGCGTTTGCCCGTCTGCAGGAGATTGTCGCTGTGCTGCCATCAGTGCTGGGAGTGCCGGCTGCTCATGTAATTCTGAAGCAGCGCCGCCGTCAGCAGGGCAGCAGTCAGTATGAAAAACAGGATCAGACCGCGCACTTTATCGATATCACAGAGGGTGGCTGCCGGATTCTGGTTAATCTGGAAGACTATCTCGATACCGGTCTGTTTCTTGATCACCGTCCGGTGCGCATGCAGATTCAACAGGAAGCGAAAGGAAAGGATTTTCTTAATCTGTTCTGCTATACCGCGACGGCATCACTTCACGCTGCTCAGGGTGGCGCCCGTTCCACCACCAGTGTTGATATGTCGGCAACCTACCTGAACTGGGCGAAGAAAAACTTTGCTTTAAACGGCTTCTCAGAAGCGCGTAACCATTTTATTCAGGAGGACTGTATCAGGTGGTTAAAGGCGCAGAAGGGGGAGGGCTATGACCTGATCTTTCTTGATCCGCCGACATTCTCTAATTCAAAACGGATGCACGATGTGCTGGATGTGCAGCGGGACCATGTTGAGCTGATCAGTCTGGCAATGGCATTGTTGCGCCCAGAGGGTAAGCTGATCTTTTCCAATAACTACCGCCGCTTTAAAATTGATCCGCAACTGGCAGAGCGTTATCGGGTGGTGGATATTACCCGCAAATCGATCGATCTTGATTTTAAGCGCAGTAGTAAGATTCATCAGTGTTTTGAAATTTCAGCGCTGTGATGCAATCAGTGGCGAGAGATTAACAGCCAGACATCGATTAAAACCACCGGGAGGTGGTTTTTTTTGGTGCGGATATTTTGCGTTCAAATGGTGCGAGTTTGTGTGTTGGCACATTATCTGCTTATAAAAATGCACATTTCTGGAGCAATAGTGAGCGGATTTCGTTGATCTCTCGATATATGGTTGATAGAGATGATTAGCGACATGTTCTGATTGTTCGAATAATTAATAAACGCACCATAAATGTGCCTATGATTAAGAATTGGCATTAAAAGAGTGCGTTATTTCGCAGGAGGTCTTCGTGGAAAGTGTTAATAGTGCCGTAGAAACACTGGTTCAGAGTTCAAATACGCTGTTTATTCTGATGGGCGCCATCATGGTGTTTGCCATGCATGCTGGCTTTGCCTTTCTTGAAGTGGGTACCGTGCGTCAGAAAAACCAGGTGAATGCGCTGGTTAAAATTATGACCGACTTTGGCTTTTCCGCAGTCGCCTATTTTTTTATAGGTTATTGGGTTGCATACGATGTGACCTTCTTTCAGGATGCACAGACCCTGGCCCAGGGGAATGGTTATGAGCTGGTAAAGTTCTTTTTCCTGATGACCTTTGCGGCGGCGATTCCGGCAATTGTCTCCGGTGGTATTGCGGAGCGGGCACAATTCTGGCCTTTCCTGATTGCATCCTCGCTGATTGTGGCTTTTGTCTATCCGTTTTTTGAAGGCATCATCTGGAATGGTAATTACGGTATTCAGGACTGGATGGAGGCCACCTTTGGTGCTGCGTTCCATGACTTTGCCGGCTCTGTTGTGGTGCATGGTGTTGGGGGCTGGCTGGGATTGGTGGCGGTCATTATGCTGGGCATCCGTAAAGGGCGGTACAGAAGCGGCAAGCTGGTGGCTTTTCCTCCCTCTAACATCCCTTTTCTGGCGCTGGGGGCATGGATTCTTTGTATTGGCTGGTTTGGATTTAATGTGATGTCAGCCCAGACTCTGGATGGAATCTCCGGTCTGGTGGCGGTTAATAGTTTGATGGCGATGGTCGGCGGTATCATTGTTTCTCTGTTACTGGGTAAAAATGACCCTGGTTTTATTCATAACGGTCCTCTGGCGGGTCTGGTAGCGATCTGTGCCGGTTCAGATATTGTGCATCCCATTGGGGCGCTAATGATCGGTGGAATCGCCGGCGCACTGTTTGTCTGGATGTTTACCGTGGTGCAGAACCGTTGGAAGATTGATGATGTGCTGGGGGTGTGGCCACTGCACGGTCTCTGTGGTGCCTGGGGCGGTATTGCGGCAGGCATCTTTGGTTCGGTCTCGCTGGGCGGGTTGGGCGGTATCAGTCTCACTACACAGGTGGTAGGCACTCTGTTAGGGATTGCTATTGCCGTGGTCGGTGGTGTGATTGTTTACGGTGCGATTAAAGTTGTGATGGGGCTTCGGCTGGATGAAGAGCAGGAGTTTAACGGTGCAGACCTGTCGATTCACAATATTGAATCCGTATCTGTCGATTGAGTCTTCAGTCTGATTCGGGTCCTGCAGGCTGACGGCTCCACATCAGTGGTCTGTCGATCTGATCAGGGGGTTAATGCAATGCAGCGGTGGCATTCTGGGGAATGCCACCGCTGCTTTTTTTATATCCTGGAAACTGAAGAATTGAGCTCATGTCTGCAGTGTATTCTGATTCTCAGGACAATCAGACCTGCCAGTACCAGTAGTGTGCCGCTGACAAAGCCCAGAGGGTTTTCTACCAGGGTATAGCAGGTTACGCCGCCAGCCAGGTAGGCAAAGGGCAGGCTCTCATACAGCCACTCCGGGGCATAACCTTCGACATTGCCTCGGGATATCTGGCTGAGAAGGAGGCGGTGTTCCCGACGGTCCCGGCGACGGTAGTTTGAACGCATAACCCAGATTACACTACCGCAGAGGTAGAGTAGCAGTGCTGCAATTAGCATTGCCGGGCTTTGGTGATATCCAATTGCCAGAAGTGAGCATATGGCAAAGTAGAGATAGGGCAAACTTTCGTAAACAGGGGTGGGAAGCCGCATAGTCATCGCCTTTTGCAGATTGCTGTTTAAATCCCCCTACCCATGTATGGATATTAGTATGAAGTTAAACGTATTGACTAGTTTGCTGCATGAAAAAAATTCAACAATGCTGCTAGTTTTATGAATTGAGTGTGTATCGGGCAAAAAAAAGCCGCTTCAGAAAGCGGCTTTTTGGTTTTTTGTTCTGGGGGTTACTTGCTAGGGTAATCCCGCTTGGCAGGTCCGGTATAGAGCTGACGTGGTCGTCCGATCTTGTTCGGGCTGCTGTGGAATTCGCTCCAGTGCGAGATCCAGCCGATAGTACGCGACAGGGCGAATATTACCGTGAACATGTTAGTTGGGATGCCTACCGCTTTCAGGATGATGCCTGAATAGAAGTCTACATTCGGGTAGAGCTTGCGCTCTACGAAGTAATCATCTTCCAGGGCGATCTGCTCAAGCCGCTTAGCGATCTTCAACAGAGGATCGTTTTCAATGCCCAGCTCGGCCAGAACCTCATCACAGGTTTGTTTCATAACCTTAGCCCGCGGGTCAAAGTTACGGTAAACACGGTGACCGAAGCCCATCAGACGGAAGGAGTCATCCGGATCTTTGGCGCGCTTGATGAACTCTTCGATATTGGACTCATCACCAATCTCATTGAGCATTGTCAGAACTGCTTCGTTGGCGCCGCCGTGAGCAGGCCCCCAAAGGGCGGCGATGCCGGAGGCGATACAGGCAAATGGGTTGGCGCCAGATGAGCCGGCCAGACGTACGGTAGAGGTCGATGCATTCTGCTCATGGTCGGCATGCAGCAGGAAGATCTTATCCATCGCTTTAGCCAGCACGGGATTGGTTACATAGTCCTGGCATGGATTGCCAAACATCATCTGCAGGAAGTTGTCTGCATAATCCAGATCGTTACGTGGATACTGGAATGGCTGACCGATGCTGTATTTGTAACACATCGCAGCGATAGTAGGCATTTTAGCGATAAGGCGGTATGCGCAGACTTCACGGTGGTGGGCATCGTCGATGTCCAGAGAGTCGTGGTAGAACGCTGACAGTGCACCGACAACACCGACCATGATTGCCATCGGGTGAGCGTCGCGGCGGAAGCCGTTAAAGAAATGCAGCATCTGTTCGTGAACCATGGTGTGGTTCTTAACGGTGGCAACAAATGTTGCTTTCTGCTCAGGTGTCGGCAGTTCGCCGTTCAGCAGCAGGTAACATACTTCCAGGTAGTCAGATTTTTCTGCCAGTTGCTCAATGGGATAACCGCCATGCAGCAGGACACCGTTGCCGCCATCTATATAGGTAATGGCAGAGTCACAAGCTGCAGTAGAAACGAAGCCCGGATCATATGTGAACAGGCCTTTACTTGTCAGAGCGCGTACATCTATAACATCAGGTCCCATTGTTCCGGAATACACCGGCAGTTCAAAAACCTCGTCGATACCGTCGACTGTTAAGCGTGCTTTCTTGTCAGCCATTATAGGCTCCTATCATTTCTGTTTAATCTGAATGACTTTATAAATTGTTGAAGGGTGATCTGTCGCTACAGCAGGGTTTGCAGTTAAACCTGTCAGCACTCGCAGCCCTTTATCTCAGTCACAATATATGAGTTTTAGCTCGAAATAGGACCCTGACACTATAGAGCGTTGAATACGTTTGTCAATTCAAACGAGCCAGGTTTTACTGCAATGCAGCAAAGGTATTATATGCTTAAGAACAGGTTTATCAGGAAACTGAAATAAGCTGAATAATCATTTAGTTGTAGGTAGTTCAGACAGGGTGTCAGATAAAAAAAACACTAGACAATAGACTTAGATTCGGTGTTGATTAATTGTATTGCGACAATTTGCTGGTATACTCCGTCTCCAGCTTGCATTCCTCATTTCGGGATGGGGTGCGGGCGCTGGACCGAGGTGCTTATCTTTGTCTTTGTACACTACCTTCAACAACCTAGCCCTGCAATCGGGCTTAACATAAGTGTGAACAAGAGCCGTGAACGAGAAAAGACCCGTAAACTTAGATCTACGAACTATTAAACAGCCACTTCCGGCTATCACTTCCATACTGCACCGTGTGACGGGGCTTGCGCTGTTTTTTGGCGCGTTCTTTATGCTGTATGCACTTGGAATGTCTCTTGAGTCTGAGCAGGGCTTTGAAGCTGCTGCGCAGATGCTGACGGAGAGCTTCTTCGCGAGGCTGATCGCATGGGGACTGGTTTCAGCGTTGCTGTATCATTTCTTTGCCGGCATCAAACACCTGGTGATGGATTTTGGTCATTGTGAAGAGTTGGAAAGCGGTAAGATGGCTGCCAAGGTTACCCTGGTTGTCTCTGCTGTTTCTATTCTGCTGGCAGGAGTATGGATATGGTAACTTCAATTACAAGTTTTGGCCGCAGTGGGCTGTATGACTGGATGATCCAGCGTGTAACTGCTGTTGTGCTGCTTGCTTTTACAGTCTTTATGATTGGGTATATGTTGTTTAATCCGGATCTGGATTATCAGCAGTGGAAAGAACTATTCGAATGCACCTCTATGCGTATCTTTACACTGATGGCTCTGCTGTCAATGGCGGCACACGCATGGATCGGAATGTGGTCAATCTCAACTGACTACATTAAGCCAACAGGCATTCGCTTCTTGTTCCAGTCAGCTTGTGGTCTTCTGACGTTTATCTACGTCGTTTGGGGCATTCAGATTCTGTGGGGAGTGTAAAATGAGCAGCAAGCTACGTACGCTGACTTTTGATGGTATTGTTATTGGTGGTGGCGGCGCAGGTATGCGTGCGGCACTGCAACTGGCCCAGGGCGGCCTGAATACCGCATGTATTACTAAAGTATTTCCAACCCGTTCGCACACTGTATCAGCCCAGGGTGGTATTACCTGCGCGATTGCCAGTGCTGATCCGAACGATGACTGGCGCTGGCACATGTACGATACCGTTAAGGGTTCCGACTATATCGGTGACCAGGACGCTATCGAATACATGTGCTCTGTAGGTCCTCAGGCGGTATTTGAGCTGGACCACATGGGTCTGCCTTTCTCCCGTACTGAAGAGGGGCGTATCTATCAGCGTCCTTTCGGTGGTCAGTCTAAAAACTTCGGTGAGGGTGGTCAGGCTGCCCGTACCTGTGCTGCAGCTGACCGTACCGGTCATGCATTGCTGCACACGCTGTATCAGGCGAATATGAAAGCCGGTACAACATTCCTCAACGAATGGTATGCAGTTGATCTGGTTAAGAATGGTGATGGTGCTGTTGTCGGTGTTATCGCGATCTGTATCGAAACTGGTGAAACTGTTTATGTAAAAGCTAAGGCAACTGTGCTGGCGACCGGCGGTGCCGGACGTATCTTCCAGTCGACCACTAACGCTCTGATCAATACCGGTGACGGTATGGGTATGTCTCTGCGTGCAGGTGTTCCTGCTCAGGATATGGAGATGTGGCAGTTCCACCCAACCGGTATTGCCGGTGCCGGTGTGCTGGTGACTGAAGGTTGTCGTGGTGAAGGTGGTTATCTGGTCAATAAGGATGGCGAGCGTTTCATGGAACGTTATGCGCCGAACGCTAAAGACCTGGCTGGCCGTGACGTTGTTGCCCGTTCTATGGTGCTGGAGATTCTGGCAGGCCGTGGTTGTGGCGAGAATGGCGACCACGTATACCTGAAGCTGGATCATCTGGGTGAGGAAGTGTTGCACTCCCGTCTGCCTGGTATCTGTGAACTGTCTAAGACGTTCGCCCATGCCGATCCGGTAAAAGAGCCTGTCCCTGTTGTTCCAACCTGTCACTACCAGATGGGTGGCGTTGCCACTAATGTTGGTGGTCAGGCGATTGGTCGCGATGCGGATGGTAATGATCAGATTATTGAAGGTCTGTTTGCCTGTGGTGAAGTGGCTTGTGTATCTGTTCACGGTGCGAACCGTCTGGGTGGTAACTCTCTGCTTGATCTGGTTGTATTTGGTCGTGCAGCGGGTATTCAGATTGAGAAGCAGATGGCAGCTGGTTACTCCGCTGATGATGCTACTGAAGCAGATATCGAGCGCGCTATGGCTCGTCTGAACCGTCTGAACAACTCCACCGGTGGTGAGAGTGTATCTGAGGTTCGTGCTGAACTGCAGAAGACTATGCAGCTTTACTTTGGTGTATTCCGCGAAGGTGAAAGCATGGAGAAAGGTCTGGAGATGCTCAAAGACATCCGCAAACGGGTGGAAAATCTGCATCTGGAAGATAAGTCTCAGTCTTTCAATACGGCGCGTATCGAAGCGCTGGAGCTGGAAAACCTGATGGAAGTTGCAGAAGCAACGGCTATTGCAGCTCTGACCCGTACGGAAAGTCGCGGTGCGCATGCCCGTAATGACTTTACTGAGCGTGATGATGAAAACTGGTTGTGCCATTCACTGTTTGATCCGAAGACCAAAGAGATCACCAAGCGTGATGTTAACTTTGCTCCGAAAACAGTCGAAGCATTTCCACCAAAAGTTCGAACTTACTAAGGGGTTGTTACGATGCTGGTAAGTGTATATCGCTATAATCCTGAAATCGATGATGCACCTTACATGCAGGATATCCATATTGATATCCCGGGCGGTAAGGACATCATGGTGCTGGATCTGTTGCAACTGCTGAAAGATAAAGATCCGACGCTGGGTTACCGTCGTTCATGCCGTGAGGGTGTGTGTGGTTCTGATGGTATGAACATGAACGGTCTGAATGGTCTGGCCTGTATCACACCGCTGTCTGAAGTTGTCGAAAATGACAAGCTGGTGCTGCGTCCGCTGCCTGGTCTGCCGGTTATTCGCGACCTGGTTGTAGATATGTCTCAGTTCTACAAGCAGTACGAGAAGATCAAACCGTTCCTGATCAATGATACTCCGCCGCCGGCTATCGAGCGTCTGCAGTCGCCGGAAGAGCGGGCTGAGCTGGATGGTCTGTACGAGTGTATTCTCTGTGCCTGTTGTTCAACTGCCTGTCCGTCTTTCTGGTGGAATCCTGACAAGTTTATCGGTCCTTCCGGTTTGCTGCAGGCCTACCGGTTCCTGGCTGACAGTCGTGATACTGCAACAACTGAACGGCTGGCTGATCTTGATGATCCGTTCAGTGTGTTCCGTTGCCATGGCATCATGAACTGCGTCAACGTTTGCCCTAAGGGACTTAACCCGACCAAGGCAATTGGTAAGATCCGCAATATGTTGATTTCACAAGCAACCTGATTGCAAACTAAGCGGCTCCCATTGGGAGCCGCTTTTTTTTGACTTTTATCTGTGTGCCCGTCAGTGGTTATGGGGGTACTAGTCAAAAGACTTATATCTGTTTGTATGGAAACTTTTTAGAATTCCCTCTGCATTGATATATAAACTGCGCCTTAAAAAGCGTAGAATCACGTCCCGTAACCTGTACCTCTATCAGGCTATATACGTGAAATATTATAAACGGTAACTAAACAGGGGACGGCCGGAACAGGCCAGTTGGACAGGACGTGGTGCATCCTGGACTTCGATAGTACCCCTGAGCCAGGGTGATCAAGAATGCAAGAAGGCATAATGGAGCTGATGTGGAAGAATGCCCATCTATATGGTGGCAACCTGTCTTACATTGAGCAGCTATATGAATCCTATCTGATGGACCCCAACGCGATTCCTCAGGAATGGCGTGAAGAATTCGATCGACTCCCTAAAGTCGGCGACAACCTGAGCCAGGATGTTCCTCATTCAACGGTTCAGGATCATTTCCTGTATCTGGCTAAAAATCAGCGTCGTGCAGCGCCTGCTGCTGGCGGTGGTCAGAGTTCTGAGCATGAAAAGAAACAGATTCGTGTTTTGCGGATGATTAATGCGTATCGCGTTCGTGGCCATCAGGCAGCGAATATCGATCCGTTGAATCTTATGCAGCGTGAGCCTGTGCCGGATCTTGATCCTCGCTTTCATGAACTCTCTGAAGCTGACTTTGATACAACCTTCCAGTTAGGATCACTCTTCTTCGGTACTGAAGAGGCGACCCTGAAACAGATTATTGACGATCTCAAAAAGACTTACTGTACAACAGTGGGTGCTGAGTATATGCATATTGTCGATACTCAGGAAAAACGCTGGATTCAGTCTCGTCTGGAGCCTGTACGCTCGCATCCGGTTGTCGATGTTGAACGCAAAATGATGGTGCTTGAGCGGCTGACTGCGGCCGAAGGTCTGGAAAAGTATCTCGGATCTCGCTTCGCGGGCGCTAAACGCTTCGGTCTTGAAGGCGGTGAGTCACTGATTGTATCCCTGAATACGCTGATTCAGCGTGCGGGTAAACAGGGAGCCCGTGAGATTGTTATCGGTATGGCTCACCGGGGGCGCTTAAATACGCTGGTTAATATCTTCGGTAAGAATCCGGCCGAACTGTTCGGTGAGTTTGAAGGCAAGAAGACGCTGGAAACCTCCGGTGATGTGAAATACCACCAGGGCTTTTCGTCAAACGTTATGACTGGTGGTGGTGAAGTGCATCTGGCGATGGCGTTCAACCCATCGCACCTGGAGATCTCTGCGCCGGTAGTGGAGGGGTCAGTACGGGCCCGTCAGGATCGTCGTCAGGATCCGGTAGGCACGACCGTTCTTCCGGTTAACATCCACGGCGATCAGGCGTTTGCTGGTCAGGGTGTGGTGATGGAGACATTCCAGATGTCTCAGACCCGTGCTTATAAGACCGGTGGCACCATCCATATTGTGGTCAACAACCAGGTGGGTTTCACCACCAATAAACTGGAAGATTCCCGCAGCTCTGAATACTGTACCGATATCGCTAAGATGGTGCAGGCGCCTATCTTCCATGTGAATGGTGATGACCCGGAAGCGGTTCGCTTTGTAACTCAGCTGGCGGTTGATTACCGTACTGAGTTTAAGAAAGATGTCGTGATTGATCTGGTTTGTTATCGTCGCCGTGGCCATAACGAAGCGGACGAACCCTCTGGCACTCAGCCACTGATGTATAAGCAGATCAAGGTTCAGAAATCCACACGTGAACTCTATGCTCAGCAACTGATCGCCGAAGGCGTGATCACTGCAGAGCAGAGCAAGCAGCTGGAGCAGGACTACCGCAAAGATCTGGAAGATGGTAAGCACGTAACCCACTCTCTGGTGATGAAGCCCAATCAGGAACTGTTTGTCGACTGGGCTCCTTACCTGGGTCATGAGTGGTCATTTGATTGCGATACCCGTGTTGATCTTAAACTGTTGCAGGAGCTGGGCACTAAGATCTGTGAAGTCCCCGAAGGGTTCCAGGTGCAGCGTCAGGTTCAGAAAATTTACGATGACCGTAAGCGTATGGCTGTCGGCGCGATGGAACTGAACTGGGGGATGGCGGAGTCACTGGCCTATGCTTCAATTCTGGCTGAGGGATACCCGGTACGTCTGACCGGTCAGGATGTGGGGCGGGGGACATTCTCTCACCGTCATGCAGTGCTGCATGATCAGCGTAGTGGCAATGTCTTTGAGCCGCTTAAAAATATCGCCGCAGATCAGCCACGGCTGACGCTGCACGACTCATTCCTCTCAGAGGAAGCGGTGCTGGCATTTGAATATGGTTACTCCACCACTATGCCAAATGCATTGGTGATCTGGGAAGCTCAGTTTGGTGATTTTGCCAACGGTGCTCAGGTTGTGATTGACCAGTTTATTACCAGTGGTGAACACAAGTGGGCGCGCCTTTGCGGTCTGACTATGTTGCTGCCGCATGGTTTCGAAGGCCAGGGGCCTGAGCACTCCTCAGCTCGTCTGGAACGTTACCTGCAGCTGTGTGCGGAACACAATATTCAGGTCTGTGTGCCCACCACGCCAGCGCAGATTTTCCATCTGCTGCGACGTCAGATTGTCCGGCCTCTGCGTAAGCCTCTGGTGGTTATGACACCGAAAAGTCTGTTGCGTCACAAGCAGGCGGTCTCATCGCTTGAAGAGTTGTCTGACGGTGGTTTCCTGCCGGTTATTGGTGAAACAAATCAGTTGGATCCGAAGAAAGTCAAGCGTCTGGTGCTGTGTAGCGGCAAGGTCTATTACGATCTGTATAACCGTCGCGCTGAGCTGGAAAAAGACGATGTTGCCATTGTACGTATCGAGCAGTTGTATCCGTTCCCAGAACATCAGATGTTCGATGCGATCAAGGAATACACTAACCTGGAATCGGTCGTCTGGTGTCAGGAAGAGCCAATGAATCAGGGTGCATGGTACTGTTCTCAGCATCATATGCGCCATGCTCTGGCTCGCCACAATGACAAGATTCATATGGAAGGTGTGGGTCGTCCACACGCTGCAGCGCCTGCCGTAGGTTACATCTCTGTACACCTTGAGCAGCAGGAAAAACTGGTTAATGAAGCAATCAATGGCTAACAGGCCAGATAAAAGCGCCTGTTAGTAGCACTGAGAAAGGAAAAGACATGTCAATCGAAATCAAAACGCCGACCTTCCCTGAATCTGTAGCCGACGGTACCGTAGCGACCTGGCACAAACAGCCTGGTGAGGCTTGTTCTACCGATGAACTGATCGTTGATATTGAAACTGATAAAGTGGTTCTGGAAGTTGTGGCACCCGCCGATGGTGTGATCAAAGAGATCATTAAAGGCGAGGGCGACACGGTCCTGAGTGAAGAGGTCCTGGCGATCTTTGAAGCGGGCGCGGCAGCATCTGCAGCTCCGGCAGCGGCCTCTGCGCCTGCTGCAGCAGCCCCTGCAGCTGAAGCATCTGCCACTACCGATGCCGAAAAAGTCGGCCCTGCGGCACGTAAGCTGATCGAAGAGAACGGCCTGGATGCTAATCAGATTCCGGGTACTGGTAAAAATGGCGGGATCACTAAAGAGGATGTGGTTAACTACCTCAAAAATAAACCTGCAGCAGCGCCTGCAGCAGCCGTCAAGGTCGATAATGCTGCAGCCCTGAACATCGCTTCTGGTGAGCGGGTTGAAAAGCGTGTTCCGATGACCCGTCTGCGCGCTACGATCGCCAAGCGTCTGGTGGAAGCTCAGCAAAATGCTGCGATGCTGACCACCTACAATGAAGTCAACATGAAGCCGGTTATGGAGCTGCGTAAGCAGTATAAAGACCTGTTCGAGAAGACCCACAACGGTACTCGTCTGGGCTTCATGTCGTTCTTTGTTAAAGCGGCAACTGAAGCGCTGAAGCGCTTTCCAGCTGTCAATGCCTCAATCGATGGTAATGATATGGTTTACCACGGCTACCAGGATATCGGTGTCGCAGTTTCAACTGAGCGGGGTCTGATGGTTCCGGTTCTGCGTGATACTGATGCGATGACTCTGGCCGATGTTGAATCGACTATTGCTGATTTTGGCAAGCGTGGTCGTGATGGTAAGCTGGGTATGGATGATATGCAGGGCGGTACATTCACGATCACCAACGGTGGCGTGTTTGGTTCCCTGATGTCTACGCCGATCCTGAATCCACCACAAACCGCTATCCTGGGGATGCATAAAATCCAGGAGCGTCCAATGGCGGTAAATGGTCAGGTTGAGATTCTGCCAATGATGTATCTGGCGCTCTCCTATGACCATCGTATGATTGATGGTAAGGAAGCGGTACAATTCCTCGTGACTATTAAAGACCTTCTGGAAGACCCTGCACGTATGCTTTTAGAAGTCTGAGTCGGTCCCTTACTAGAACGAATAGATAGGTAGGTAATAAATGTCTGATAAATTTGACGTAATTGTAATTGGTGCAGGGCCTGGCGGATATGTTGCCGCCATCCGTGCTGCCCAGTTGGGTCTGAAAACTGCGTGCGTTGAAAAGTGGGTAGATGATAAAGGTGCGCCTGTACTGGGTGGTACTTGTCTGAATGTCGGTTGTATCCCCTCTAAAGCACTGCTTGAGTCGACTCATCAGTTCCATAAGACTCAGCACGCCGATGTTCACGGCATCCAGACCGGTGATGTCACCATGGATGTTAAGAAGATGGTTGCCCGTAAAGATAAGATCGTTGGCAACCTGACCGGTGGTATCGCCGGTTTGTTTAAAGCTAACGGCGTTACTCTGTTACAGGGTATGGGTAAACTACTGGCCAACAAGCAGGTTCAGGTGACTGCTGCTGATGGCACTGCAAGTGTATATGCTGCGGAAAATGTGATTCTGGCATCCGGATCTGTACCGGTTGAAATTCCGCCAGCGCCGCTGACTGAGGGATTGATTCTCGATAACGCGGGTGCACTGAATATTGATGAAACTCCTAAACGTCTGGGTGTTATTGGCGCGGGTGTTATCGGTCTTGAGATGGGCTCTGTCTGGGCGCGTCTGGGTACTGAAGTAACCGTTCTTGAAGCGATGGATGAGTTCCTTGCCATGGCTGACGCTGATGTTGCTAAAGAAGCGGCTAAGATCTTTAAGAAGCAGAAGCTGGATATCAAACTGGGTGCTCGTTGCACCGGGACTGAGATCAATGGCAAAGAGATTACCCTGAAGTATACCGATGCTGAGGGTGCTAAAGAGCTGGTTGTCGACAAACTGATCGTGGCAGTTGGTCGTCGTCCACAAACTCAGGGCCTGTTGTCCGATGATTCTGGCGTTAAGCTTGATGAGCGAGGCTTTATCTTCGTCGATGGTCAGTGTCGTACAGAAGCGCCGGGCGTTTACGCTATCGGTGACTCTGTTCGTGGTCCTATGCTGGCGCACAAAGCCTCCGAAGAGGGGATTATGGTTGCAGATATCATTGCCGGTCACCATGCGCAGATGAACTATGATGTGATTCCGAGCATTATCTACACGCATCCTGAACTGGCGTGGGTCGGTAAGACTGAGAAAGAGCTTAAAGCTGAAGGCGTTGCAATTAAAGTGGGTAAATTCCCATTTGCTGCATCTGGCCGTGCTATGGCTGCTGATGACACCGATGGTTTCGTGAAGATGATCGCCGATGAGGCAACTGACCGCATCCTGGGTGTTCATATGGTCGGTGGTATCGCTTCCGAGCTGATTGCACAGGCAGCGATCGCCATGGAGTTTGGCTCTACTGCCGAAGATCTGCAGTTGACTGTGTTTGCGCACCCAACCGTATCAGAAGCCGTGCATGAAGCAGCACTGGCTGTCGATGGCCATGCTATCCATATGGCTAATCGTAAAAAGCGTTAATCGCTGTACAATAGTTTGAAATTTCGACCGGGTAACCCCGGTCGATTATTGTTGAGGGTAGATTGTTTATTACCTGCAACAATTGGGCTGTAAAAAGATACTTTCTCTATATCGTTTTGCAGAGTCCTAATAAGTGTGAAAAAAACGACGGATTAGAGCATGAATCTTCATGAGTACCAGGGCAAACAGTTGTTTGCCGAATATGGTCTGCCGGTTTCTAAAGGAATCGCGGTAGATACCCCTGAAGCTGCTGCTGAAGCGGCTCTGAAAATTGGTGGTGATAAGTGGGTTGTTAAGACTCAGGTTCACGCAGGTGGACGTGGTAAAGCCGGCGGCGTGAAGCTGGTTGACTCTCCTGCAGAAGCACAGGCTTTCGCAGCGAACTGGCTGGGTAAAAACCTGGTCACTTATCAGACTGACGCAAATGGTCAGCCAGTTTCCAAAATCTTAGTTGAAGACTGCACTGATATCGCTAATGAGCTGTATCTGGGTGCGGTTGTTGACCGCTCTTCACGTCGTATCGTGTTCATGGCATCCACTGAAGGTGGTGTTGAGATCGAGAAAGTTGCGGAAGAAACTCCAGAAAAAATTCTGAAAGCCACGATTGATCCGGTGACCGGTGCGCAGCCTTACCAGGCACGCGAGCTGGCGTTTAAACTGGGTCTGGAAGGCGTTCAGATTAAGCAGTTCACTCAGATCTTCCTGGGTCTGGCCAAGATGTTTAAAGAAAAAGATCTGGCCCTGCTGGAAATCAACCCTCTGGTTATCACAACTGAAGGCAACCTGCACTGTCTGGATGCTAAGGTAGCGATCGATGGTAACTCTGTATACCGTCACAAAGATCTGCAGGCGATGGAAGATCCATCACAGGAAGACGAGCGTGAAGCGCGCGCGGCAGAATGGGATCTGAACTACGTAGCGCTGGATGGCAGCATCGGCTGCATGGTTAATGGTGCAGGCCTGGCAATGGGTACGATGGATATCGTCTCTCTGCACGGTGGCTTCCCGGCTAACTTCCTGGACGTTGGCGGCGGCGCGACTAAAGAGCGTGTAACCGAAGCGTTCAAGATCATTCTTGAAGACGACAAGGTTAAAGCCGTACTGGTTAACATCTTCGGTGGTATCGTACGTTGCGATCTGATTGCAGAAGGTATTATCGGTGCAGTTAAAGAGGTAGGCGTAAACGTACCTGTTGTTGTACGTCTGGAAGGTAACAATGCTGAACTGGGCTCCAAACTGCTGTCTGAGTCTGGTCTGGACATCATTGCAGCAACCAGTCTGACTGATGCTGCTGAGCAGGCAGTTAAAGCAGCGGAGGGTAAATAATAATGTCCGTTCTGATTAATAAAGACACCAAAGTAATCTGTCAGGGTTTCACTGGTGGTCAGGGTACCTTCCACTCTGAACAGGCTATCGCATACGGCACCAAGATGGTTGGTGGTGTAACGCCGGGTAAAGGCGGTACTGAACACCTGGGTCTGCCGGTATTCAATACTGTTGCTGAAGCTGTTGAAGCGACTGGCGCAGACGCTTCTGTTATCTACGTTCCTGCTGCATTCTGTAAGGATTCTATCCTGGAAGCTGCGAACGGCGGTATCAAGCTGATCGTTTGTATCACTGAGCATATTCCGGTTATGGATATGCTTGAGTGTAAAGTTGTATGTGACAACCTGGGCGTGCGCCTGATCGGACCAAACTGCCCGGGTGTTATCACTCCGGGAGAGTGTAAGATCGGTATCATGCCAGGTCACATCCACCTGCCAGGTAAAGTCGGTATCGTGTCCCGTTCCGGTACACTGACCTATGAAGCAGTTAAGCAGACAACTGATGCTGGTTTCGGTCAGTCTACCTGTGTCGGTATCGGTGGTGACCCGATCCCAGGATCTAACTTCATCGATATTCTGGAAATGTTCCAGAACGATCCACAGACCGAAGCGATTGTTATGATCGGTGAGATCGGTGGTTCGGCTGAAGAGGAAGCGGCTGCTTACATCAAAGCAAACGTAACTAAGCCTGTTGTCTCTTACATCGCTGGTGTGACTGCTCCTGCTGGTAAGCGTATGGGTCATGCGGGTGCGATCATCTCCGGTGGTAAAGGTACTGCAGACGAGAAGTTTGCTGCGCTGGAAGCTGCTGGCGTTAAGACTGTTCGCTCTCTGGCTCAGATCGCCGACGGTCTGCGTGAAGTGACTGGTTGGGAATAACACGCCCAAGTTGCTAGACGGCGCTTCGCGCCTTGCTAGTGGCTAGAAAAAAAAACCGCCGAATGGCGGTTTTTTTGTCTGTAAATGATTGTTTTTAAATCTATTTTTATGCATTATTAGGGCTTATTTTTTAATAGGGATGTTTGAATAATGATTCGATTACGATATTGTTTGATTCTGCTATTGACGTTGGTAACTGCTGGTTGTGCTTCTTTTAAGGCTCCAGTTTACTCACCAGACTATCAGGTGTTAGATAGTCTTAAGAATAAGCCGTTGGTCAGTGTGTCTGTTGCGCCTGTTGAGCCTAAAGATCCTGAGGCTAAAGTTAATAAAATTAGTCTGCGAGCCGCGTCTTTATCTACCGAGCAGGGGACTTTTTCTGCATATTTTGAGCAGTCTATGATTCAGGATCTGACCGAGATGGGAATCTATCAGCCCAGTTCTAATGTGCAGATTAAAGCGACTCTTATCGAAAATGATATCGATATTTCCAGCTTTTCTAAAGGTTATGGCAAGATGGTTGTTGATCTTGAAATCCATAAATCATCAGTGCTCACTTTTTCCAAACAGTATACTGGTCTAACACAGTTTGAATCGTCTTTTGCCGGGGCGGTTGCTATTCCTAAAGCTCAATCTGAATATCCCTATCTGGTTAGGGAACTGCTCAAACAGATATACTCAGACCCTGAATTTATAAAGGAACTCTCAAAATGAAAAATTTTGTTTCAGACCTGAAAAGGAATTTAAAAGCAATATCCGTTATCGCATTATGCAGTGCGGTAGTGGGCTGTGCTCATCCCATCAGTATCAGTCAGCTAGCTGATCATCAGGGATATGCTGGGGAGAAAGTGTCTAAAACAGTTGCTTATGTCATTACTGATGAGCAGAGAAAAGCTGAGGTGACCACTCCCGGGGGGGGAGGTGATAAAATAAGTTACTATCCATATCGCGATCTTGAGGGAACTTTACGCTCCGCATTAGGCTCTGTTTACGAGGGGGTTTATGCACTTAATTCTACAGACGATAATGCGACGATAAAGGGCAATGGTATCGAATTGGTATATGTTCCAAGTATTTCAACTAATTCAAGTTCAGAGTCTGCGTTCACATGGCCGCCTACAGAATTTACGATTGATATGACATGTTCTGTGTATGATGTCGACGGTGGGCTTGTTTCAACACTGGATGTAACAAGTGAAGGTAAGGCCGAATTTGATGAATTTATCAATGAGGTTGGTTTGGCTGCAAAAAGAGCGGCAGGTAGTTTGAATGATAAGTTGACTGAGTCTATTCTCTCCCATGAAGAGTTGAAGTAGTGTTACTTATTTCCTCTTGAGGAGGTTTTACTAAAACCGCCGACTGGCGGTTTTTTTATGTCTGCGGATTGAGTTAACTCAGGGTCTGCGGGTATTCTGGAGGTATCTATAGTTAAGGAGTTTTTATGAGTCTGTTTTCATCTATCAAGTCGATGTTTAGCTCTGCGGATAGCGGCTCTAAAGAGCCTGAAACTCTGCCATCTGAAGAGTATCAGGGTTTTACTATAACACCCGCGCCAATTTGTGAAGAGGGTGGCTATCGGGTTAATGGGCTGATTAGCAAAGGTGAGCAAAGCCACCGGTTTATCCGCGCGGATATGCTTTCCTCCAGTGACAGCTGTGCTCAGGAGATGGTGCGTAAAGCGAAGCAGGTGATTGATCAGCAGGGCGATAATATTTTCGGCTGATTTATTCTGCCTGGTTGGCTTTTATGGTCGTTTACAGCTGTTTGTATGATAATGTTTCAGTTGTTTACACTCAGTTTTAAAAGGATTTTTTAATGCGATATCTGATAATTGCTCTTGCATTGCTGCTGGCTGGTTGTGAAGTTGCGCCGGTAAAAGATGCTGCCAGTGTCCAGGTTTCAACAAAGCTTGATAGTAGCCTGACACTTCCTGTGGCTGCGCCACTCGCCTACTATATTTCCCGTGAAGATCTGCAGCGAGAAGTTAATGGGGCTGATGGCTATTCCCGCTGGAAGTTTTATCCTGGGCCGTTCTTCAAAAAAGCAGCAGATATCGTTTATCCAGATTTTTTCTCGGTTGCCGGACCACTGGCTGAAGATCAGTCTTTTCGCTATCTGGTCAAGCTTAGCAGCGAGGCAGGGTATTCAAATCTGTGGGGCACATATAAGGTAACAGTCACAGCTTCATACCTCGATCGTCAGGGTAATGAGGTGTTTAAAACCACAACGGAGGCCAGTGTTACCGGGGCAAACTTATGGCAGGAGGCTTATACCAGCATTTATGCCGAGGCCCTGAAAGAATCAACTCACCGGTTTTTGAATCATATGGCAGGGCTGAATAGTGATTTACAGCAGCCTATTAGTGATGAGGAACGACAAACAGCTGACTTTGATAAACTGTTGGGAGAGATGAAACCCGCAGGCAACGGTACAGGTTTCTTTATAAACAGCAGTGGTCAGTTGCTTACGGCAGCTCATGTCGTAAATGAGTGTCTGAAAACCGAAGTGCGATACAACGGGCAAAACTATCCGGCGAACAGGGTTGCGCTTAGCAGGGTTCTTGACCTTGCGGTACTGCAGGCTGATCTGCAACCGGCACGTTTTGCCAGCATTCCCGCTAATGCTTCCGATGATGTAGCATTGGGACAGAGTGTATTTGTTACTGGCTATCCACTAGGAAGCATCATGGCGGACTACCCCAGTCTCACAATGGGAAATATCAGCTCTTTGGGAGGCTTGAAAGGAGCGCTGGCCAATCTGCAGTTTTCAGCGCCAGTGCAGCCGGGTAATAGTGGTGGACCATTAATCGACTACAGGGGGAATGCTGTAGGGGTGGTCACCAGCAGTCTGAATCAGTCAATGATGCTGGCTAAGACGGGGACAACGTCTCAGAATGTCAACTTTGCTGTGAGTGCCGAATATATGCGCCGCTTTCTCGATCATTCGCACGTTCAGTACCGTTATAAACCACTGAAAAAGAGTCTGGAAGCGGCTTCAGACGCAGCGGTTAAATTCACTGTACAGATATTGTGTTATCAGTAAGGAGTGCTGAAATGTTCACTAATTTAACCCGGACAAAGATTATCTTGTTGCTGACGGTGCTTTTTAATTCAGGCCTGGTGCAAGCAGCAGATCCCTCTGAGTCATTTACTGAGTATGTTCATCAGGGGGATCCGTATCCTCCTGTATTGTTCCAGAGTAATATTGAGGGCGACACCTTTACGGAGAAGCTAAAATCCTATGGTGCTTTTAAATCCGTAGACAAGGATGCTATGGGCTCGCCTATTGGTATTATCGTTATGAAAGGCTTGCGCATGAAAGCTGATGCAACCAGTTTTTCTAGTTTAATGTTGTCGGCGGGAACTCTTGGGTTAATACCCGTTGTATCGAATAAAAGCTTTAAAGTTCAGTATGGTGTATTTGTTCAGGGGGATCTGCTGTCTACTTTTGACTACGAGATGACCTCCACTGATGTAGAGAACATGTGGAGCGGTCCCCGTACTTCTGAAATGAAGCCAGCAGAGGAGCTTTTTCTGGAAAACAGTCTGTCGCTGTTTCTGAATGATCTGGCAAAAGACCGGAAGGCTCAGGAGCTCTTTCGTGAGTACTATACCTATTTCGATCGCTGAGTGGTAATGGTTGAAATCAGATCAGCTAAAGCGCCTCATGGCGCTTTTTTATGGTGAACCCGATGACTCAGAAACAACTGTTTGCCCGCTATAGTAAAGATCTTAATCCTGGCAGGCTTGAGTGGATTGGCCTGCGACCAACGCGTAAAGCGGATCTTGAGGTGGTTGATAGCGTTGAAGCGCTGGCAGGATTGGGGCTGCAAGGGGATCATCGTTGCAGTAAAACACCGGGCTCTGCCCGGCAGGTTACGCTGATCTCTGCTGAGTTCATCAGGATGATCGAAACCTACACTGGAATTAACACGATTGATCCGGCCCTGTTACGGCGCAATCTGGTAGTCAGTGGTATTAATCTCAATGCTTTACGGCATCAACAGTTCACCATTGGTGGTGCGCTGTTTGAAGCAACCGCGTTGTGCCACCCCTGTCGTCGGATGGATCTGGCGCTGGGCCAGGGCGGGGCTGCGGCTATGCTGGGGTATGGTGGCCTGTGTGCGCGGGTATTGGAGTCAGGTATGATCAGGGTTGGTGATCCGCTGATACCGCAAGTATCAGGTTGATCGTGGTGACGGACGAAGAGGGTGAAGGGGCATTAATGGATAGATCAAAGCCTGTTTTTTGGCGTGATTCACGTATGCCTTATGTGGAACTGCGTCAGGTGAGTGATGGCAGGACTGTGTGTTACGCACCTCATAGCCATGCTCAGTGGTCAATTGGCGCAATTACTGAAGGTATCAGCACGTTTTGTTACCGGGATGAGCGGTGCCAGGTCGGTGCGGGTGATCTGGTGCTGATAAATCCTGATTGGGTCCACGCCTGTAATCCGATCGACAATCAGCCCTGGGCATATCTGATGCTCTACATCGATACTGGGTGGCTAACGGCGCTGCGTACCCGGCTTGGGTTGCTGGAGCAACCTGTGTGGCAAGATATTGGTACCGCCGTTGTTTCTGAGCAGCGGTTTTATCAGGGATATTGTCAGATGGCGGATTGTTTGCTGGACTCTCAGATAGCTCTGCCAGAGAAGCAAACCGCGGTTATCGAATACCTTTCCGGCTTACTGAACTGCCTGGCAGGTCAATATCCATTGCCACTTGAGAAGGTGCCGCAGGCACTCAGTGATCTTGCGGGGTATCTTGATGAAAATGCAACAGAGGATATTCCCCTGGCAGAGATGTGTCTTCGCACTGGCTATAGCGCCGGTTATCTAATCCGGTCATTTAAGCAGTATTTCAGTCTGACGCCCCATGCATATCAGATAAATCGACGGATCCAGCGGGGGCAGCGGGAGTTAAAACGAGGCAGGCCCATTGCTGAGGCCGCATTGACTGCGGGTTTTACCGACCAGCCCCATTTTCAGCGTACGTTTAAACGGATGGTCGCTGCCACCCCAAATCAGTACAGACAATCTCTACTCAGATAGAAGGTAAAAGCAGCTAGCTACCAGCAGGATAGCCAGAGTCCGGTTGATTGTTTTGAGTATTGCAGGCTGGCTTATATATCTGCGCAGACATGCACCTGCATAAACCCAGCTTCCCAGCGATAGCCAACAGATCGGCAGGTAGATTGTCGCAAACAGAAGCAGCTGTTGCATATCGTTTCCGCTGGTGTATGCACCGATTCCTGATGCTGAGGCCAGCCAGGCTTTGGGGTTGAGCCACTGCATCATCGCTCCGGTTATAAATCCGGGGGCTTTCCCCGGTTGCTGTTCTGGCAGTTGCCCGTCAAAGGCGGCAAGCTTGACGCTCAGGTACAGCAGGAAAATGATACCGCCCCAGCGCAGTAAAATAGTTAAAGCCGGGATCATTTCAAGTGTCGTATAAAGGCCCATCCCAATAGCTATAAACAAAACAATAAAGCCGAGAGTCGCACCGGTGACAAATATAAGACCTTTCGAAATGGTGTAGCGGCTGCCACTGCTCAGGCAGACAAGATTTACCGGCCCGGGAGAGATTGAGGCCGCCAGCGCAAAAGTCGACATGGATAAAATGATAGGCAGGGTCATGCTGTTCTCCTCAACGAAAGATGATCAGTATGCCGTGGTCGATGCGTAGGATATTGAATAAAATTGATCTTTATTACGACGCTGAGGGGGGATTTTGAGGTTTGCTAAGAAACTTTCTTGACCTGTCTACTGGTGATGGCCTCAGGCTAGCTGTGAATCGTGAATGAGGTGTTGATGTGCTGACTATTTCTCTACTGGCCAAAAAGTTCAATCTTTCACGGACGACGATTCTCTATTATGAGCGGGAAGGATTGTTGCATCCTCTTAAGAGGGATCTCAATGGTTATCGGCTTTATGGCGACAAGGCGCTGTCCCGGTTATCGCAGATAGTGAGCTACCGGGCGCTGGGCGTTCCTGTTTCTGAAATCGCGCTGTTGCTGGATGGAAACGGTGAGCAGAAGCGCATTCTGCAGGATCAGTTGCAGCGTCTGCAGGCAGAGATAGAGCGGCTTCATCAACAGCAGATGGCGATTCTTAAATTTATGAAACAGCCGGACACTGAGGAGAATAGTATGGTGACGAAAGAGCGCTGGACAGAGATCATGAGAGCCGCAGGGCTAAGTGATGATGATATGCATAACTGGCACATCCAGTTTGAAACACTGGAGCCTGACGCGCATCAGGAGTTCCTTGAGTCGTTGCAGATAGGTGCCGATGAAATCGATCGAATCCGGGCGTGGTCACGTTGTTAACTGTGTAGCTGCAGCCGATGCAGGATAAACGTGGTTTTTTGACCAAAAAGAGAGCCGTGTGGCTCTCTTTAATCTGAGAATAAACGCTGCTATCAAACCGGTTTTGGTGACTTAAAGTACAGCCAGCTAAAGCCGATCAGGCCTGATATCAGGGAAGCAAACAGAATGCCTGTTTTCGCCATCAGAAGGTCAGCTGGATATTGGGCAAAGCCGAGTTCGGCGATAAAGATCGACATGGTAAAACCGATCCCCCCCATAAAGGCCACCCCAATGATATGATTAAAGTTAAGGCCGGAAGGCAGATCGCTGACTTTCAGTTTGACTGCCAGCCAGGTAAAACCGGCGATACCGATCAGTTTGCCCAGAATCAGCCCGGCACCTATGCCCATCGCGACAGGGTGGGCAATAACATCTGAAATCTCTGACCAGTTAATCGGTACACCGGCATTGGCCAGCGCAAAGATAGGGATAATCAGATAAGCGGAAGGCAGATGCAGGTTATGTTCAAGTACCTGAGCCGGCGCCTGAACTTTATATACTCCTTCTCCCAGTGCCCGTACCCGGGATCTTAATGCATCGTTAATGATGATGTTCTCATTCTGGCTGAACAGGCTTTTGATGTGATCAGCACTGTCTCGTACCAGTGAATGGAAGCGGGCGGGATCATATTTTGGTTTCATGGGGATGGTAAAAGCCAGCAGAACCCCTGCAAGCGTGGCATGAACCCCGCTTTTCAGCATTGCTACCCAGAGTACCACGCCAATCAGTGAGTAGGGCAGAATCCGGCGGACACCACCCAGGTTGAGGCAGATTAACAGAAATATCATCAATCCGGCGGTTAGTAGTGCCGTCAGATTGATTGTCTCGGTATAGAACACCGCGATAACAATAACCGCCCCAAGGTCATCGACAATGGCCAGTGCGACCAGGAACATCAGCAAGTTCTGTGGCACCCGTTTACCAAGCAGTGCCAGTGCGCCCAGGGCGAAGGCGATATCGGTTGCCATCGGAATGCCCCAGCCGTTCAGAGTGTGCCCTTCAGGGTTGATTGATACATAGATCAGCGCAGGCATCAACATGCCGCCTGCGGCAGCAATAATGGGCAGTGAGGCCTGTTTTACATTTGCCAGCTCGCCGACCAGCAGTTCCCGTTTAAGCTCCAGTCCCACCACCAGGAAAAATAGTGCCATCAAACCATCATTAATCCAGTGGTGAACGGTTTTCGATAGCTGAAAGCCCTCCATGCCGATGACGAACTTTGATTGAAGGAAGTGGTGATAGCCTTCATTCAGCTGACTGTTTGCAATGATAAGTGCTACAACTGCAAACAGCATTAGCAGAATACCACTGGTTGTCTGGCGGTGAATAAACTCCTCAAATGGGGTTAGCACGGTTTCAAATGCTCGTTCCCAGGGGGCAACATACTCATTGCCGGCAATCCTGCGTCTCCGTCTCATCAATCTCTCCAAGCTACAGATAGGTACTGTTAATCTCGCTGCTGCATTGTAACTAAATCATAGCCTTATGCATGTGTTGTTTTAACTTTTCTTCGGTGGCAGGTTAATCCTGGCAAGGGTAGAGTGATTTGATTATGTTATAAAGAAATACGTCGCGCTGAGTGTTGTCTGGGCGCGGAGTATGGCTAAGTTTATCGAGGATACTGCTGATCAGAGAGTCTTGCGTGGCACCTTCCGGAAGGCAGAAGCCTGCCAGATAGGTTGACTGCTCGGCAGGATGCTCTTTGCCGAGGCGGGTTCTGTAAGCCCGTAATATAAACTCGCTTTCATTTCCTGAGCTTATATTGTCAATGATGGCACCATCAGTAAGGTCTGCGCCTGCCAGGAAGCCAGCAATATAATCAGGGCTGATCGCATCATAGGCATGGTGCTCAGCAAAGGCTGCGGGGGCCGTGGGTAAAGCAAGGGCTGATACTAAAGCGATTGTTTTTTTCATAATCTCTTTCCTTCCGATGCAGTTATCTTTGTCGCTATACGTCCGGGTAACCGGATCAGATCTAAGATGGGGCAGATCTATTGTTTTTGCATAGAATAGTGATCAAATGCAGGATTATCCAGTTAGAGTCATTACTCAGCCAATATTGCCGGAGTACCAATTAAGGGGGGAATGCTGCGCGATATTCTGGACAAAAAAAAGAGAGCCACAGGGCTCTCTTGATCAGATTGATATGTTCTTAAGCGTCGCGACGTGGACGGGGCTTTCGTGGCGCGCCACGGTCATTGCCGCCGCGGTCGTTACGCCCTTTACCCTTAAAGTCGCCCCGCGGTTTACGGGGGGCCGGACGGGCAATTTCACCCTCCATCAGGCTGATATCGATCTTTTTACGACAGATAAATACCCCTTTCAGTTGCTGCAGAACTTCAGGCGGCATCCCTTTGGGTAGCTGAACAGTGCTGTGGTCATCAAACAGACGGATATCGCCAATATGACGGCTATTAATATCAGCCTCATTAGCGATCGCTCCGACGATGTTTTTCACCTGAACGCCATCATTACGACCTACTTCAAGGCGATAGACATCCAGGTCCGCATAGTTGATCCGTTCGCGTTTCGCACCCCGCTCGCCGTCACGGCTATCGCGATCATTATCCCGCTCGCGACGTGGACGTGGTTCAGGCTCTGGAGGCAGTATCAGTGGCTTATCTTTCTGGGCCATGTAAAGCAGGGCAGAAGCCAGATCCAGGGTTTCCAGTTCAGTGTCAGAGGCCAGTTGATCCACCAGCTCGCGGTATGTTGACATGTCCTCATCATTGAAGATGCTGGTCACCTGCTCGCGGAACGATTCCAGACGTTTGTTCTGCACCATATCGCGGGAGGGCAGATCCATCTGCTTTATTGGCTGACGGGTCGCCTGTTCGATCTGTTTCAGCAGGCGTCGTTCACGGGGGGCAACAAACAGAATCGCTTTACCATCACGACCGGCACGACCGGTACGACCGATACGGTGAACATAGGCTTCAGTGTCGTAAGGAATATCGTAGTTGATAACCATGCCGACACGTTCAACATCCAGTCCGCGGGCGGCAACATCGGTTGCGACCAGAATGTCCAGCTTGGCATCCTTTAATCGCTGCACGGTGCGCTCACGCAGTTGCTGGTTCATATCGCCGTTCAGTGGCGCCGCCGCATACCCGCGGGCTTCAAGCTTTTCAGCTATCTCTGTGGTGGCTGTCTTGGTGCGGGCGAAGATGATAATGCCGCCACAATCTTCGGTTTCCAGAATCCGAACCAGTGCATCCAGTTTGTTTACACCGGAAACGATCCAGCAGCGCTGATCGATATTTTCCATGGTGGTGGTCTTGGAGGCGATCTTGATCTCTTTCGGATCGCGCATGTAACGCTTGGTAATGCGGCGGATCTGCTCCGGCATGGTTGCAGAGAACAGTGCGGTTTGTCGTGCCGCAGGGGTTTTAGCCATGATGGTTTCAACATCATCGATAAAGCCCATGCGCAGCATTTCGTCTGCCTCGTCCAGCACCATCGCTTTCAGTTCATCAAGAATCAGTGTGCCACGATCCAGATGATCCATAACCCGGCCAGGTGTACCAACGACAACGTGCGGGCCGCGACGTAACTGTTTCAGCTGCAGAGTGTAACTCTGGCCACCATAGATGGGTAAAACATGAAAACCAGGAATGTGACGTGCGTAAGCCTGAAAGGCTTCAGCCACCTGAACTGCCAGTTCGCGAGTGGGTGCAAGCACCAGAACCTGAGGTTTATTAAGTTTCAGGTCGATACGACTCAGCAGGGGCAGGGCAAAAGCAGCTGTTTTACCGGTACCTGTTTGTGCCATCCCCAGTACATCATCTCCGTTCAGTAGTAACGGAATACAGGCGGCCTGGATGGGAGACGGTGTTTCATAGCCAAGCTCTGTTATGGATTTAAGAACGGAAGAGGGGAGATCAAGGTCGCTGAATGCGACTTGTGTGTCTGACATATTTGAAGGTACCGGAAGGAATGGAATTGTAAAACGCGAAATTATACGCCTATTGTCGAATAAAAGCCCGTATTTTATTAACGTGACTCAGAGTCGGCTGCTAATGGAGCGTCTGATAAGCTCAGATCATCATACCAGCTTAAAAAGCGTGTGCCGCTATTGTCGCTGTCTGTCATGATGGCGACCGCCTGAATCTGCGTATAGGTTTTATTGAACGCGGTGTTAAGATCCTGCTGAAGGTTGCGACTGTGCTGTACCCACTGGCCTGTCTGGTTGCTGCCGCTGTTAAGGGCCCACATTGTTGCCCGGTCGGTAAACGGGTTAAGCCAGCGGCTGTCTACCGGCTGATTATTAGACCATACATAAACGAGGGTGCGTTTTTGCCAGAAAAAGGGGCCGTCTGATACGACAATATACACCCGTACGGGAAAGTCATCCCCCGCCTTCGTGGTTTCTGCGGCTGTGGGTAAGGTTTTACTGATTTTCCAGCGCCAGTTAAGGTATGTTGTTGAGTCGATAGAAATATCTTTTTTATAGTAAAGCCCGGATGCTGAGCTATCTGAGCGCGCTTCCAGTATCTGATTATCCGTTTCAGTTACCAGCGAATAGTGAGTTTCTCCGGCAAAGCTTTCTTTTTGCCACTGAGACATACTCCGCGAATCAAACTGGGGAAGCTGTGCCGGTGAGGCCAAGGCGGTAGGGAGCGCCAGCGCTGATATCAGTGTGATTGCGTAAACTGCTGAGTAAATATTATACATATCTGCTTTACACTTTTTAGTTTCGACTATACTAGAAGTACGTTTTGGATCAGTGTATCAGAGTTTTAAGGCCCATTTCCCCTTCTGGCTATTCTCTGAATTGGTCTGCTGCCGGTAGCTGCTGTTTCCAGGCAGTTACGGCACAATGTGCTGATCTGTAACTACGGGCGAAAGGGCTGTTGTAATGTTCCCCTTTTTATAACAGCTGTTCATCGTGTTACTCTTCGCTCACCCAAGGGGCCTGGTTTTCCAGGCCCCTTTCTGTTGGGGGTTGTAGTCTCTGTTGCTGTAACTATGTTGCCTGTACTGAGGCGTTCGGTGTTAGTTATCTCTGGCGGTTGATGAGCCTATTGTAGCCAAAGCGGGGCGGGCTTTTCGCCAACATCGCGATCCAGTATAGTGCTGGTGGTGTTTTTTACTAAGAGGTTGCTCCTGTGGTGCAGAATCCCGCCTATGAGATGATATGGCAGGTGGTGGCGGCCATCCCCTCGGGTAAGGTGGCTACCTACGGTCAGGTGGCTGAGCTGGCGGGTGTCTCCGGTTCGGCCCGGTTGGTTGGTCGCTGTCTGAGTCAGTTGCCTCTCGATACGCGACTGCCCTGGTATCGGGTCATCAATGCTAAAGGCCAGATCTCATTTCCAGTTGGAAGTGAAGGATACCTCAGGCAGGTTGAACGGCTGCAGGAGGAGGGAGTAGCGGTGCTGAATGGTCGGATCAGTCTGACAAGGTTTCGCTGGTAATCCTGTATTCTCTCACCTTACTTCACCTGTCGATGTTAACTTCTATGCAGTTGTCAGTAGTTTTATAGCCCCAGTTGCTGGCAGCGCGGTGCAATGGGTCAGGATTTCAGCTGTTCAATCAGAAGATCAAGTTTGTTCTCTAACTCTTTGTTGTGTTTCATTATCTCCTCATTCTGGCGACGTAGCTCACGGTTGCGCACATTGGTATCAGCGAAGCCTATCATTTTGCTGGCGATCTGCGCGCCAATAAATCCGACGATTCCGACACCGATATAGAACATCAGAGCAACGATGATTCTGCCGCCCTGGCTGACCGGGTAGAAGTCACCGAAGCCGATGGTGCTGGCACTCATCTGCAGTGCCCAGAAGGCGTCTGCGTAGCTGAGAATATTCGCCTGGGGATGAAGCTGTTCAAACCAGAGCAGGGGAAATGAAAGCAGGGCGATCAGACTATAGAGCAATACGAACGCCAGCACCCCGAGAAACAGACTGCTGTAGTTGCGGACATTATACTCATCAGTGGAATAGATATATCGCCTGACCATCGGTCTCTCTTTACCTGGATTCCTGACTTATTCTAAATTGCCGGCGTCCATGTCGTATGGAAAACAGCCGACGAAATGGACATATTGATCTTCGAAGATATGGGTTTTCTTAGCGCGATATTCAAAATCGAACATCAGTATCAGCCAACTGATCTGCTGGTTGCCAAGTTTGTCTATCTTTTTAATCACCGCCTCGCCATAGGAGTATGACCAGGAGCAGGGCGCTATAATTTTGCGAACACTCAGAAGGCCGGTTTCGCAGCCGTTGGTTTCCATATTTTCAGGGTTGTAGCTGCTGATCTGGAAGTTTCTGGCCCATTGATCCAGCCCCTGTTCATCCTCTTCAAAATAACTGTCAGGGATGCTGGCGTAGTCAGTTGTTGAGTACCAGACTGAAACAATACCCTCTTTTTCAAAATTCATGCATCTGTCTCGCTTAGCTGAGCCCAGAGTGAGCGGATATCGTGGAGATCCTCAGTACTGAGTTTGTCAATTTTAAAAGCATCTTCCAGGCTGTTTTCTACCCGTTGATTGAACTGGTCTGCGGTGTCGCCCTGTTCGGCGCTTACCAGGCTGATATGTCCCAGCAGATAACTGCATAGAAACAGCAGATTGGGTTCAGCCCTTTGCTCCATTTCGATCAGTCGGTTGTAAATCGATTCAGCCTGTTGTTGGTATGCGTTCATCAGGGGTCCATAAATTCCAGTTTATCGATCAGCAAGCTGTACTCTTTGCCGCTTTTTTCGACCTGTTGCAGTTTAATCACGATATAGTCGAGTTCGGGAGCAAACCAGATATAGGTTTCACGCTTACTGTCCGGGCCGCGGTCGCGCTGGATTTTAACCGCTTCGAAAGAGCCGATCGCTGTGGTTACCGTTTCGGTACCGCGTTTGATAAAGGGGTAGGTTTTGATTTTTCCACCGTCGGCGACTTTGTAAACCAGATCATCTTTGCCCGCAGCAAGGTCCAGGCGTAGCTGCATCTGATAGCTGAGATTGTCCTGAGTGCCTGGTGCAACATTCATGGTCCAGGGCTTCTTCGATACATCGTTCAGTACGGTGCCGGTGTTCCAGTTGAACTGTAATACCGCATTCTTGTTGCCACCAATCACTTTGCGGTGATATTCATAATGTTGTGGCTGGACGGACTGGTCCTGAATGGTGAACTCAGAAAACTCATGCACTTCAGCAATCAGGGCTTCAGCTGTGAGCGAGGATACCCAGCGATCCCCCTTGCGTTTCAGTTCACCGATCGCGTTTCCGCCAAAGGAGATGCCCATATCCCATTGTGCTTTATAAACCGCCCGAAAGGGCATGAATAGTTCAGAGGCGTGCCCAGGCGCTGCTGAAACCAGTAAAAGTGCAGAGATAAATAGTGTGCCGATGCGCATCAGTTACTCCTGAATGAATTGATATCCTTCAGGTGCCAGAGTAGCCCCATCGAGCTGAACAGCTCCTGAAACTGTTAACGCAAGGCGATCAGCACAGAACCATTCAACCGCCAGCGGATAGATCTGATGTTCTGCACTGTGAACCCGCTGTTGCAGGCTGTCGGCATCATCGTTGGTCAGAATGTCGATCGGTGCCTGAATTGCCGTAGGTCCGCCATCCAGCTCTTCAGTGACAAAGTGGACCGTGCAGCCGTGTTGTGAATCGCCAGCTTCTATCGCGCGCTGGTGAGTATGTAGCCCTTTGTATTTGGGCAGCAGGGATGGATGGATATTCAGCATCCGCCCCTGATAATGACGTACAAAGTCCGCTGTCAGGATGCGCATAAACCCTGCCAGCACGATCAGATCGGGGTGGTGGGCATCAATCGCTTCCATCATCGCTGAGTCAAAGCTTTCTCTGCTATCAAACAAGTGATGGTTGATAACGATCTGAGGTATGCCGGCCTGCCTGGCGCGCTCAAGCCCGTAGACCCCCTCTTTATTGCTGAGCACCGCAGCAACGCGGCCATTAATCTGGCCGCTTGCGATAGCATCGATGATCGCCTGCAGGTTTGAGCCGCTGCCAGAGATCAGCACTACAATGCTTTTCTCTGCCATTCTCAGGCCTCCAGGCCCAGCAGTTCTACCTGCTCTTCACCCTCGGTAGCGGTAGCGATCTCACCAATGATAAAGGGTGCTTCTCCGGCGCCTTTGAGAATCTCAAGCGCAGCGTCAGCCGTATTTGATGGTACGACGATCACCATACCGATGCCGCAGTTCAGGGTGCGATACATCTCACGGGCGTCAACATTGCCCAGCGCCTGAAGCCAGCGGAACACTTCAGGCATCTGCCAGCTGTTTACATCAATGACGGCTTTAGCGCTTTGTGGCAGAACCCGGGGAATGTTTTCCAGCAGACCGCCGCCAGTAATATGAGACAGTGCATTCACCTGACTCTTTCTTATCAGCTCCAGCACTGGCTTAACATAGATGCGGGTGGGTTCCAGCAGTGCTTCAGTCAGTGGCTTGCCATCGACTGTGCCGCTCAGGTCAGCTTCACGCACCTCTATGATCTTGCGGATCAGCGAGTAACCATTTGAGTGTGGGCCGGAAGAGGGCAGTGCAATCAGTGTGTCACCGACGCTGACTTTAGTGCCATCAATGATCTCATCTTTTTCCACTACGCCAACGCAGAAGCCTGCCAGGTCGTAATCTTCGCCTTCATACATGCCCGGCATTTCGGCGGTTTCACCGCCCACCAGAGCGGCTCCTGCCAGCTCGCAACCAGCGCCAATGCCGGTGACAACATCGGCTGCAATATCGATGTTCAGTTTGCCAGTCGCATAGTAATCCAGGAAGAACAGTGGCTCGGCGCCGGCAACGATCAGGTCGTTGACGCACATCGCAACCAGATCGATACCGATGGTGTCATGTTTGTTCAGGTCCATTGCCAGACGCAACTTAGTGCCTACCCCGTCAGTGCCGGAAACCAGTACGGGCTTCTTATAGCCTTCAGGTATTTCACACAGGGCTCCGAAACCACCCAGGCCGCCCATCACTTCGGGGCGTGCGGTGCGTTTCGCAACGCCTTTAATACGGTCAACCAGTGCGTTACCTGCATCGATATCGACGCCGGCGTCTTTGTAGCTGATAGGAGTGTTATTGTCAGTTGCAGACATAGTGTGTATGAACCTGTTCGGGCTGATTACTGATAGAAAAAATTTGACGCGTATTCTATCAGGTTGCTGGTGAGGCGGCTATTGTGTGTTAAAGTTTATGCCGTTTTAAAGGACACTTTTTTTCAGACGCCCGGGATTGTTGTCCGGGCAGCAAAACAGGGTATGAAAACGATCATGATGCGCAACTTTTGTAACTGTCTTCTGGTATGGGTCTTTGCAGGCTTATCGACACTGGCCCAGGCAGCTACGGTAAATGGACTTTATACGGCTGAGATGCTGGTGCCTGAGCAACACGCTCAGCCTTCAGACGCGCAGTTGCAAGCAGGCCTGAAAACCGTACTGATTAAAGTCTCCGGGCGCAGCGCTGTAGTCAACAAGCCTGCTGTGGTGAATGCGTTGCAGCAGCCTGCTGCCTTGCTCAGTCAGTTCAGTTATCAGGCGACCCAGACGCCGGTAGCGGCTGGTGATGGTCGTGAGGTATTGGGACAGCGGTTGCTGCTCGAATTTGATCCGGTGATGGTTGACCAGTTACTGAACAAATCAGCTATGAAAGCGATCGGCCACGCCCGGCCAGTCATTCTGGTGTGGCTGGCGCAACAGCGGGGTGCGGCGGGCCGGGATTTTGTGCCACAGGAGAGTCCCATATATGCTGAGTTACGGCAGCAGGCTGATCTGAGAGGCTTGCCCATGAGTGTGCCACTACTAGATCTGGATGATCAGAATGCCGTTGATGTCAGTGATCTGTGGGGCTTCTTTCGCGAACCGGTGTTACAGGCATCCGCCCGTTATCAGCCCGATGGTGTGCTGATCGGGCGGCTGGTGCAGGGGGGAAGCGGTGCTTGGCAAACGGAATGGTTGTTGCTTAAAGATGGTCAGGCGCGCTCGTTCAGCCCGTCCGGCTCGTTGTCGGAACAGATAAGCCAGGTGATGAATGAGACTGCTGATTTTGCGCTGGCTTCACTGGGGGCATCCAGTTTTAACTACGTCGAAACAGGATTGCAACTTGAAGTCGCTAATATAGTAGAGATAGAAGACTATCTGCAGTTACTGGATTATCTGCGCCAGTTACCTCCGGTTGATGCTGTGCGGGTCAGCGGCGTAGATGCTGACCGGGTGCTGTTCCGGGTTGAGATTCAGGGGGGGATTCAGGCGCTGGAGCAGGCCGTTCGTCTTAATCCGCGGATGACATCGATGTCGCGGTTACAGAATGGGGCTGAAGCTGTTTATAGCTATCGCTGGCAGCAGCAATGATGGACGCTGTTTTAAAAGCCGGTTGAAAGGGAGTGTTTATGAGTGATTCGCAGCGCTGGTTTTTCCTGATTTTTACCCTGATAGTGGGGTTTCTCCTGTATCTGCTACAGCCGATACTATCCCCTTTTCTGATTGCTGCATTGCTGGCATATCTGACAGACCCGCTGGCCGACAGGCTGGAAGCACGGGGACTGAGCCGGACGCTGTCAGTGGTTGTGGTGTTTCTGGTGATGACCACTGTATTGCTGTTACTGGTGATTCTGCTGATACCCAAACTGGGACATCAGGTGCAGGTGATGGTGAAAATGGTGCCCCAGGTATTCTCTATGATTCAGACCGTCTGGATACCCTGGCTGGAGGAACATACCGGGTTGTCCTTTGCCGAGTTTGATCTTCAAAATCTGCAGGCGCTGATGAGTGGTCACTGGCAGCAGACAGGCAGTCTTGTGAAAGGTGTGTTTAGCAGTGTGAGTCAGTCCGGGCTGGCGCTGGCCGCCTGGGTGGCTAATCTGGCGCTGATCCCCGTCGTGATGTTCTATCTGTTGCGCGACTGGGACGTGATGATGGATAAAATTGGCGTGCTTTTGCCGCGTAATGTTGAAAGAAAGGTCACCCTTTGGGCGCAGGAGTGTGATGAGGTGCTGGGGGCTTTTATCAAGGGGCAGCTGCTGGTTATGCTGGCGCTGGGGGTGATCTACTCTCTGGGACTCTGGGCCGTCGGGCTGGATCTGGCACTGCTGGTTGGAATGCTTGCCGGCCTGGCCAGTATCGTCCCCTATATGGGGTTTATTATCGGTATTGTCGTTGCCGGTGTAGCAGCGATGTTGCAATTTAATGATATCACTATGCTGGGGTGGGTCGGCGCGGTATTTGCGGTGGGTCAGGCGCTGGAAGGAATGGTGCTGACACCGTTGTTGGTGGGCGATCGTATCGGCCTGCATCCGGTGGCCGTTATTTTTGCCATTATGGCCGGTGGGCAGTTGTTCGGTTTTGTCGGGATTTTGATTGCACTTCCCGTTGCTGCCGTTATTATGGTGCTCCTCCGACATCTGCATCAGGGATATAAAAGTAGTAAACTTTATGACTGTTAAGCAGTCAGTAATAAGTACAATGCAGTGATTTAACGTTCAGCGCTCACAAATCGCGGGCTTAAAGTACAGCAAAGCTTACAAACCCAGAACATTTAACGATGAGAAAGGCCCGGTGTTCAGCTGCAGGCCTGAATAAGTATTGATATAGATGAGTAGTCCTGAACCGTTTCAGATACCGCTGGGTATCACTCTGCGGGATGATGCCCGATTTGAGAATTTCCTTTGTCAGGGGAACGAGCTGCTGTGCAACACGCTGGATCAGGCTGCCAGGGGTGAAGGCGAGCAGTACCTGTATATCTGGGGCAACAGTGACAGCGGTTGTTCCCATTTGCTCCAGGCGGTGTGCCATGCCTCTGATCCAGTGGGGCGCACAGCTGTATACCTACCCCTTGATGAGTTGCTCGATATGGGGCCGGGGGTGTTGGAAGGTATGGAGCACCTTGATCTTGTATGTCTCGATCATATTCAGATTATTGCCGGCAATAAACAGTGGGAAGAGGGCGTGTTTCATTTTTTCAACCGTATCCGGGCTGAAAACAACCGCTTATTGGTTGCCGGAGACCGCGCGCCACGGCAGCTGAGTCTTAATCTGCCCGATCTGGCCTCCAGGCTGAGTTGGGGAATGGTGTTTCAGGTGCATAATCTGGACGATGATGGCAAGGTGCGCGCTTTGCAGCTGCGTGCCCAGGGGCGCGGCTTCACGATCAGCGAAGAGGTGGCCTGGTTTCTCATCCATCGTGCCAGTCGTAGTATGACTGATCTGTTTGAATTGCTGGATAAACTGGATTCTGCATCACTCAGCGCTAAGCGTAAAGTGACCATCCCATTCGTTAAACAGGTTCTGGGTCTCTGATTATTAATTGCGGCGTATTATGAATATTATCCTTGCGGGCTTTACATCGGATGTAACTGAAGCTGAACTGAGGGAGCTGCTCTCTCGTTACGCTGAAGTTGATGAGTTGGAAATTATCCCGGGTGATCTGCCGGAACAGACGGTTGCGATCCTGACAGTCGAGGCAAGTAATGCTGAGGCACACTGGGTTTCCCGTCGGCTGACTGGCCTGTATTGGCATGGTCACTCTCTGCGGGCCTATGTATCGCTGTTTTGATACGAAGGCTGTTTTGATAAGAAGACTGTTTTAATACGAAGACAGGTGCATGCAAACATATTCACTGGTTGCCCGAACACGCGATTTTCTGGTGATTGATAAAGCCCCGGGAATATCGGTTCACCGTGATGACGCAGAGGTTGGGCTGTTGCAGCAGATCTCAGCTGATCTGGGGTGTGGTCCTCTCTATCTTGTTCATCGTCTGGATAAGATGACCTCGGGTTTGCTGATACTGGCCTGCCATTCGGAAGCTGCCTCAATACTTTCGCGTCAGTTTCAGGATCGCCGGGTCGAAAAGTATTACATCGCGCTGTCCGATCAGAAACCTCGCAAGAAGCAGGGGTTGATCAAAGGCGATATGGAACGCACCCGACGGGGTAGCTGGAAACTCACCACCGCTCAGCGCAACCCTGCTATTACCCGGTTTTTCAGTTGCTCCCCCATGCCTGGAATGCGGTTGTTTCTGTTGCGCCCTTTAACCGGGAAAACACATCAGTTACGGGTTGCCCTGAAAAGTATCGGCGCCGCTATTATTGGTGATACGCGTTACCATGGTGCAACTGAAACAGCGGCCGACCGCGGATATCTGCATGCCTGGGGGCTGGCATTTGACTGGCAGGGTGAGCGGTGTGAATATCTGTGTGATCCTGGAGTCGGTGAGCTGTTTCTTAAGGACGCGATAAAACAGCAACTGGAAAACTGGAAGCCGCCAGCCGCTCAGGCCTGGCCGGCAACGTAACTCTATTTTGAGGACCTCAATGCACGAAGATCGAGTTGAGCGGGACTTCAGCGCCCGTAGCGAGGAGGAGCAGCAGGCCTTTCTGCAGGAAACCTGGTGCGACAACTGTCAGGAAGCGAATCTGGGGATGAAAAACCCACGGGAATATCTTTATAAAGGGGTTATCTTTATAGAGGGTGAGTGTAATCGTTGTGCCAGTGTGGTGCTCACCGAGCTTACTGATGATGACTTTTAAGGCCTGTTTTTCATATGTCTGACTCGTTTAATCAGCGCTTTGGCGGTATTCAGCGGCTCTATGGCATGGCCGGGGCCGAGCTGTTCCGGCAGGCGCATATCGCCGTCATCGGTATTGGCGGAGTCGGGTCATGGGCGGCCGAGGCGCTGGCGCGTTCGGCTATCGGTAACATTACCCTGATCGATCTGGATGATATCTGTATCACCAATACCAATCGTCAGATTCATGCGCTGGATAGTACTATTGGTGAGCCAAAAACGGAGGTCATGGCCTCAAGAATCCGGCAGATTAACCCCGATTGCCGGGTTGAGCTGGTGGATGATTTTATCACGCTGGAGAATATCCCGCAGTTGATCAATCCTCAGTTTAACTACGTTATCGATTGTATCGACAGTGTTAAAGAGAAGGCGGCGCTGATCGCCCACTGTAAGCGCCAAAAAATTCCGGTCATTACTGTCGGTGGTGCAGGTGGACAGACTGATCCCACGCAGATCAATATTGCGGATCTGAGCAAAACCCATCATGACCCTTTAGCCGCTAAAACCCGCTCATTACTGAGGCGTTATTACAATTTCAGTAAAAGTGGCCGGCGTTTTGCGGTGGATTGTGTCTACTCAACAGAGCAACTGGTTTATCCGCAGCCGGATGGCAGCGTCTGTCAGATGAAGTCAGTCGCAGATGGCAATACCCGCCTTGATTGCAGTGGCGGCTTTGGTGCCTCGACCTGTGTGACGGCGACATTTGGTTTTGTTGCGGTATCCCGTGTATTGCAGAAGATGCTTGAAAGGGCAGAGCGCGAAAGCAAAGCACCCTGACCTGGTTTAAAACGCCTGGTATGGAGTAATCGTTGACGGTTGCGGTTGACCTTTCTGTTTAACAGGCTAAAGTGTTTCGATTGTACCGCAAATGGATATCTGGCCCGTCAATGTCTGAGCGCTTTTCAGAAGGATTTTATAAAGCCATTTTTGAAGGCTGTAGTGATGCGATCTATGTGATAGATCCGCAAAGCTCACGCATTCTTGATGCCAACACCCGTGCCTGGACAGACCTGGGCATGAGCCGCGAACGGTTATTACAGCACAGTGTCATTTCGCTGCAGCAGGGGGTTGAAAATGAGGAGCACTGGGCGCAGATCGCGGAGATGATCTATTCCTGTCATCCGCAGGCCTTTACCTTTATTGGTCGCCATTATCATCAACATGGGACCTATTTTCCGGTTGAAGTCTATACCAGTGTGATTGAGTTTGAAGGTCAGCCGCTTTTTCTCTCAATCGCCCGTAACCTTGATCGTACCTCTTCCCAGCGAGAGGCGTTCCGCACCAAGGATGCACGCCTCACTTATGCTCTGAATGAAGCGGTAGATGGGCTGTGGGACTGGACTATTGATACCGGAGAGGTGTTTTTCTCACCCCAGCTAAAGCGGATGCTGGGGTATCTGCCCCATGAGATGGAACCGACGCTGGAGACCTGGAGCGAGGCAGTGCATGATTCGGACCGGGGCCGGGTAATGGCCGCGCTGGATGAGCATCTCTCAGGGCGTGACGATAGTTACAGTGCCGAATATCAGATGCGTAAGCGCGATGGCAGTTATATCTGGGTGCGGGATCGTGGCCGGGTCTGTCAGCGGGATGAGGCGGGCAATCCATTACGGGTAGTGGGTATGGTGCATGATATTACCCGCAGTAAGGGCCTGGAAGATCAGCTTCGCGAGCAGGCCAGTCATGATCACCTGACCGGTTTGCTGAACCGGCGTGCCGGTTATATTCATTTCTCCAAACAGCTCAGTTATGCACTGCGCTATAATCAGAGTCTTACCGTTTGCCTGATCGATCTGGATCATTTTAAGAATATCAATGACAGCTTTGGGCATCTGGCAGGCGATTCGGTGTTGAAGCATTTTGCCGGGCTGATGAATATCACCCTGCGCAAGTCTGATTCGCTGATGCGCTGGGGAGGTGAAGAGTTTCTGCTGTTGCTGCCGAACACTGAGGTCGCCAGTGCCGTAAAGCTGATCGGTCAGTTGAAAGAAAAACTGGCTGATAACCCGGCAGAGCTGGAGTCGGGGGAGCAGATCAGTTACACCTTCAGTGCCGGACTGGCGTGTTGTCCGCTACATTCGCAAGCTTTAGATGCTCTGATCAAGTGCGCTGATGATGCCCTCTACACAGCCAAGGGCTCCGGGCGTGATACGATTTTGGTCAGCGACGAGAGTGGTATCGAGCAGCCCGGATTGTTCTGATCTTATTACCTGCACTCAGGTATCAGATCGGTTCGTTGTTTTTTGCCCGCAACGCCTGTTCTCTTACCGCTTCGATAATCGCTTTCAGGCCGTTGCCTCTTGAGGGACTGAGGTGACGCGTTAAGTTTAACTGATCAAAATACCCCTCGATATCGAACGCCAGAATATCCTCCGGCAGGCGACCATTCAGTGCCGCCAGTACCAGTGCTATCAGGCCGCGAATAATCCGGGCATCGGAATCGGCGGCAAACCACAGGGCTCCCTGATCATCACGAATAACCCGTAACCAGGCGTCACTTTCACAGCCGCTGATACGATACTGCTCATGCTTCATGGATGAGGTAAACGCCGGCAGGTGTTTACCCAGCTGCATGATCTCGCGATAACGGTCATTCCAGCTTTTCAGCGCTGTCAGTTGGGTCAGGATCTCCGGGTCACGGATCTCCCGGCCAAAGGGCGAATCATCAAAGATCGATTGCGCCGACACGGTTTCAGCGACCGCAAAGCTACCTCCCTGGCTGATCTGTTCCAGAGCCTGGGCCAGACGTTCAACCTCATCAAGGGTGTTGTAGAAGCAGAATGATGCCCTGATGGTGCCGGGCAGCCCCAGTCGCGCCATTAAGGGCATGGCGCAGTGGTGGCCGGTACGCAGGGCGATCCCCTGCTGGTCCAGCATCAGACCCACATCCTGCTGATGATGACTTTCCAGCTGGAAAGAGAGAATCGAAGCACAGGCGGTCGGGCTGCCGATACGCTTAAAGCCGGGAATCATGGCGCAGAGATCAACCGCTTTGTTCATCAGTGCCCGTTCATGTCGGGCCAGTGCTTTGCGATCCAGTGCTGTCAGAAAACGAATCGCCTCCGCCAGTCCCAGTGCACCGCTGATATTGGGTGTTCCCGCCTCAAACTTGAAAGGCAGTCCGTTATAAGTGGTGCCACTACTGAAAGAGACATGGTTGATCATCTCCCCGCCGGATTGCCAGGGAGGCATCGCTTCGAGCAATGGTTTACGCCCGTAGAGCACGCCGATGCCGGTAGGAGCAAACAGTTTGTGTCCGGAAAACAGATAGAAATCGCATCCCAGTCGCTGCACATCAACTTCAAGGTGGGGGACGGCCTGGGCACCGTCGATCACTACGGTTGCGCCGATCGCCTTCGCCTGACGTACCAGTCCGGCAACCGGATTGATGGTGCCCAGAGCATTGGAGATATGGGTGAGGCTGACAATGCGGGTTTTCTCGTTCAGTAACTCACTGAAACGCTGCAGATTCAGGTCGCCGTTATCGTGGATCGGTACCACCCGGATCAGCGCGCCGGTCTGCTGGGCGACAATCTGCCAGGGGACGATATTGGCGTGATGTTCAAGCTCAGTCAGCAGAATTTCGTCGTTGGGTTGCAGCAGTGGACGGGCATAACTCTGGGCGATCAGGTTGATCCCCTCGGTAGTTCCCCGGGTCCAGATGATCTCCTGCTCAGAGGTTGCATTGAGAAACTGCTTTACCGTTGATCGGGCCGCTTCAAAAGCGCTGGTGGCCCGTTCACTCAACTGGTGCGCGCCACGGTGAACATTGGCGTTCTGTGTGCGATAGAACTGTTCTACAGTTTTAATCACCGCTTCCGGTTTCTGGCTGGTTGCAGCGTTATCCAGATAGATCAGTGGGTGGTCATTAATCTGCTGTTGCAGTGCCGGAAACTGCTGTCTGACTGAGTGTAGATCCACAAATGGTTCCTGAGCTTAATTGTCTGCCGAGGGCGACTGGGAGGCGCTGTTGCGCAGCTTGTTCAACTGACTCTGCCAGCGGGCAAACATCATAGCGGCAATGAAGAGACTCGCCACCAGCAGGGTTTCAGCCAGTGCCAGCGTGGCGCTGCTGTGTGCCGACATAGCCAGTGTGACCGAGTGCATAAAGTAAACGGTGATAAAAAAGCAGAGCCAGATATGACCGCGCAGATGTTTTTTCAGAATAACCGGATAAAACAGCAGCAACGGCACCGTCTGGAATGCCCAGATACTATAAGGGTTGGCGTTATCAGGCGGTGACAGCAACAGATGCCATGCTGTTAATAGCAGAATCAGTCCGAAATAGCTGAACAGGGTGGCAGCGCGACTGATCGCCACCTTTTTTGTGAGGGTGTCGTACATCGTTTGATCCTGAGTGTTAATCATGTAGCTGAAGGGCCAGGTGGCCCAGTCGTTTGCCCTGTGCAAGGCAGAGCGCGGCTTCAGTCTCATCCAGTGGCTGGTCGCTGAACTGACCCGCCAGATGGGTGGCCCCATAAGGCGTTCCGCCACTGAGGGTCTTGATCAGCTCAGGCTCGCTATAGGGCAGGCCGCAGATCACCATGCCGTGGTGAAGCAACGGCAGCATCATGGTGAGTAGTGTGCTTTCCTGACCACCATGCAGGCTGGAGCTGGAGCTGAACACTGCCGCAGGTTTATCGATCAGTGAGCCACTGAGCCAGAGGCTGCTGGTGGAATCGATAAAGTATTTCAGCGGTGCGGCCATGTTGCCAAAACGGGTTGGGCTGCCCAGCGCAAGACCGGAACAGTTCTTCAGGTCCTCCTCTGTGCAGTACAGGTCGCCGGTTGCCGGGATACTCTCTTCGGTGGCTTCACAATTCGCCGAGATCGCTGGTACGGTTCGCAGACGGGCTTCTATGCCGCACTGTTCGATACCGCGGGCGATCTGAGAGGCCATGGCGCGGGTTGCGCCATGACGACTGTAGTAGAGCACCAGAACGTAAGGGTCTGCCACTCAGATAATCTCCAGCACCGATTCCGGTGGACGACCGATGCGCGCCTGACCATTACTGATGACGATGGGACGCTCAATCAGGCGGGGAAACTGCACCATCAGATCGATAATCTGCTGGTCGCTCAGGGAGGTGTCTTTAAGGTTATTCTCTTTATATTCATCTTCCCCTTTGCGCAACAGTTCCCGGGGGGGGATACCCAGCTGTGCAATCACTCCGGAGAGTTGCTCTGCGGTGGGCGGGTTTTCCAGATAGAGTCGCACCTCAGGGGTGATATTGTTTTCTTCCAGCAACGCCAGGGTCGCACGGGATTTTGAACAGCGTGGATTGTGATAGATTTCAACAGTCATGGAACATATCCTGTTTGTAACGGCAAATAGATAGTAAGTGCGATATTGTATACAGCTTGGCTACCAGCCAAAAGAGCAGCAGGGTATTATATCCGTTTAATTCATCGACACAGGATCGTTGTGATGAGTGATCATCTGTTCTCCCTGCGGGGAGTCTGGCATTTTATTCGCTACCTTGTACGCCAGTTTGTTCATAATCAGGGGGTGCTTAACGCCTCGGCACTGACCTATACCACACTGTTTGCGGTGGTCCCTCTGATGACAGTGTCCTATGCCATGCTTGCTGCCATCCCCTCGTTTCAGGGGGCAGGTGAGCAACTGCAGGGCTGGATTTTCGAAAATTTTGTCCCTGCCACCGGGGCGGTGGTGCAGGAGTATCTTAGTGATTTTGCTGCCCAGGCGAGTAAGCTCACGGCTGTTGGTCTGATCTTTCTGTTTATTACATCGATTATGATGATGAAAAATATTGAGGCCGCACTCAACCGTATCTGGCGGGTCAGCGAACCCCGTAAAGGGATGTCCAGTTTTCTCCTCTACTGGGCAGTCCTGAGTCTTGGACCGATACTGATCGGTGTGGGGCTTCTGGTGAGTTCCTATCTCGCCTCACTCTCGCTGTTTACCAGCGCCACCGAGCTGGTGGGGCGTGCACGTTTACTGGCGATTCTGCCGCTGGTGATGTCTGCTGCGGCGTTTACTCTGCTCTATGCCGCTGTACCTAACTGTAAGGTGCCGCTGCGTAATGCGGTGATCGGTGGTCTGGTGGTGGCTATACTGTTTGAAACCGCAAAGCGGGCGTTTGCGTTTTTTGTCACCCAGTTTCCCTCCTATGAGCTGATCTATGGTGCCTTTGCTGCGGTACCCCTGTTCCTTGCCTGGATCTTTATCTCCTGGACAATCATTCTGTTGGGCGCCGAGCTGAGCCGGGCACTGACTGTCTATCGCGATCACCGGCGTGGCAGGCACTACTCTCATCTGCATACCATGGTCTCTATTCTGCAACGGCTCTGGCAGGCTCAACAGAAGGGCGAGGTGCTGGCTGACCGACAGTTGCTGCAGCAGGTTGAAGGGCTTGAACAGAGTGACTGGGACAGTTATAACATTATCTTGCTGGAGGCATCGGTGATCAGTCGCACCGAGCAGGGTGGTTATCTGCTGGCCCGGGATATGGGTAACTTTACCCTGGACCAGTTGAATCAGTTGCTGCCCTGGCCGTTGCCTGAGAGTGCTGCTGCAGAAGTTGCCAGTGGCTGGCAGAATCAGCTGAATCAGCGGTTAAAAAACCTCAGTGAGGCGCGGCAAGAGCAACTGGGCCTGACACTGGAAGCGCTATTTAACGAATAAGTGGCGCCCGTCGAATTAACTTAATCTTTGGGAATTGTTTATATGCAGTGTTTACATGCCTGGGTGAGTGGTCGTGTGCAGGGGGTATGGTTTCGCCAGTCGACGCTGGAGGTGGCGCAGGCTAACGGTTTAACCGGCTGGGTGCGAAACCTCGATGATGGGCGGGTTGAGGTGATGGCCTGTGGCAACGAGCATGGTCTGATGCAACTGGAGTCCTGGCTTAGTATCGGCCCCGAGCTGGCTTGTGTCGCCGAAGTAAAAGCCAGCCGGGTCGAAGCTGAGGAGAGCTATAGCGATTTTGTGATTCGCTAATCAGTCTTCGTAACGGCGCTGATTACGGTAAACTTTTTCCGGATACCAGACCTTACCGTAGCTGCCATTGTAGCGTGCCAGCGCTTCCGTCAGATTGCCTTTGGAGCGATCCAGGTAGTATTTCAGAATTGTGGCTCCATAGCGCAGATTGGTCTGGATGTTGGTCAGGTTGTCATCGTTGCGGCCGATCTCTTTTTTCCAGAAAGGCATTACCTGCATCAGTCCCTGAGCACCTACCACCGATACCGCAAAGCGGTTGAAACGGCTTTCGGTATGTATCACACCCAGCAGTAACGAGACGGGTAATTCAACCCGCTGAGCTTCAGCATGAACGGTTCTGAGAATCTCAATGCGCTCCAGTTCATTGCTGACGTAGCGTTTGGTGCGACCGGACATGTCGGTGAGCCAGACCTCTGCGGCAAAACGGTCTTCAAAACTACTGCTTTGCGCAAATGCCTGCTTAAGTGCCTCCCGCAGCTGGGGATCGACTTCCTGGGTTGCTGCCAGTGATGGCCATGATAGCAGCAAGAGTAAAAGGGTGGTTGTCAGTCGCACAGGTAAATTTATAACCATTCAAAATTCAGATTAAACAATCTATTAATCAATCCATTAATCAGTCAATGTAAAGTGATTAATTAAGTCGCTTTCTCAGCACGGCTCGGAAACCGACGCTGCCTCGCTCAGAGTACGGTTTCAAAGCCTTCAAACTGAGGCGGTCCCAGATAGATATCCCTGCGGGTACCGGCGTTGGCATGAGCTTTTTTGAAAGCATCGGATTTAAGCCAGCCTTCAAAGGCTGCTTTATCCTGCCATACCGCATGGGATGACATCAGTGTGTGATCCTCTTTCGTTTCGCCCTGCAGCAAATTAAACGAGACAAAGCCCGGTACCGATTCGAGGTGGCTGTCACGGTTTTTCCAGATTTCGATAAAATCCTGCTCGTGGCCTGGCTTTATTCTGAAACGGTTCATTGCGATATACATCTGAGTCGGACTCCTGATCTGTCAGTGAACTGAGTGGTAAATGAGCGGGTGCTACTTGCCACGCAGTAATTTAACCATGTTTATAATGCTTTGCTGTGAGGGTTTTTTCCAGCCCTGGTTATTCAGTTTTTCAACAACAGCCGCTCCCTTCGGATCATCAGCCATTCTTTCGAGTATCTCCCGTAAACCGTTTATCCGGGGTTTTAGCTGCGGTGCCACCATCAACAAGGGAAATGCTTTGCGCAGGTGGCTGCGGGCCAGAAGGTTGACCGATGTCAGGCTGAGTTCTGACAACTGGTCGATAAAGTTTTTACTCAGCAGGGCGTAGGGCTGCTGTCCCTGTTGTACTGCTTTGAGTAGTTGCAGCCAGTTTTCGGCATATGCCATGGAGCCGGGCTGGATCTGTTTCTGCTTCAGTGTGGTAAGCCCAAGCCGGTTAGCAAAGGAGCCTTTGATGCCTCCCAGCGAGCAGCCCTGAATGGCGCTTAGTCGATGTTCTGAGGCAGCAGGTCCTGACGCAATAACTACCTCTTCATACACATCAACAGGCTGCATCAGTGGAATAAAGCGATGGTCGCGTATCAGGGAGGGGATTTGCTCAGGGGCGCAATAGACCATCCCGGCATCGCAGAGCTGTTGTTGAAACTCCTCTGCTGTGGTGGTGATCAGGGGGGTAACGGTATCACCGCACTGACGACTCAGATAGATGGCAAATTCGTACCAGCGCTCAGAATCCCGGGCGGTATCATTGGGGGGCGTCAGAAGCCGGATGTTATCCATAACCAGATACCGCGGCAGGTTGGGTTAAGCGTACAGTGGTACACAGTTTCACTGGCGCAAAAAAAAGCAGGCCAGAGGCCTGCTGTGAGATTTTATCGGGCCACGCTACGCTCAATGAAAGCGCTGAGCTCGGCCAGTGGGATCTCCTGCTTTTCTGCATCCCGGCGGCCTTTATATTCCAGCGTGCCCGCTTCAAGGCCGCGATCTGAGATGACGATGCGGTGAGGGATGCCCATCAGCTCCATATCCGCCATCTTAACCCCGGGACTCACTTTAGCCCGGTCATCCAGAATAACGTCGTAGCCCGCCTGAGTCAGGGTCTCATACAGTTTGTCAGCCTGTTCACGCACCGCTTCGGACTTTTCATACTTCAGCGCTACCAGGGCGATACTGAAGGGGGCAATTGCTTCTGGCCAGATAATGCCGTTGTCATCGTAGTTCTGCTCGATAGCGGCAGCCACTACACGGGTAACACCGATACCGTAGCAGCCCATATCCATCGTGACCGCTTTACCATTTTCATCGAGAACGGTGGCGTTCAGCGCTTTGGCGTACTGCTGACCCAGCTGGAAAATGTGGCCTACTTCGATGCCGCGACGGATAACGATTTTACCCTTGCCGCAGGGGCTTGGGTCACCTTCGACAACGTTGCGCAGGTCTGCCACTTCTGGCAGGGCAACATCGCGATCCCAGTTGATACCGAAATAGTGTTTGCCCTCAATATTAGCACCGGCACCAAAGTCAGACATCACTGCAACAGTGCGGTCAACGATGCAGGGAATTGGCAGATTGACAGGGCCCAGGGAGCCGGGGCCGGCACCGATCAGACTCTTGATCGCCGCTTCATCGGCCATCTCCAGAGGTGCTGCAACCTGCGGCAGTTTTTCTGCTTTGATCTCATTGAGGTCGTGATCACCACGCACCAGCAAGGCAACAAAGTCAGCATCACACTCATCGGAGGCTTTAACAAACAGGGTCTTAATGGTTTTTTCAATCGGCAGACCATGCTGCTCAACCAGCTGAGCGATGGTCTTGGCGTTTGGTGTATCCACCAGGGTCATCTCTTCAGTGGGGGCTGCGCGTTCACCTGCTGGTGCTACCGCTTCCGCTTTCTCGATATTGGCGGCGAAGTCGCTGCTGTCGGAAAAAGCGATATCATCTTCACCGGAATCCGCCAGAACATGGAATTCGTGGGAGGAGTTACCGCCAATCGAGCCGTTATCTGCCAGTACCGGACGGTAGTCCAGTCCGATACGGTCAAAGATTTTGCAGTAGGTCTGGTGCATCAGATCGTAGGTCTGTTGCAGCGATTCCAGGTTGCAGTGGAAGGAGTAGGCATCCTTCATAATAAATTCACGTGAACGCATAATGCCGAAGCGTGGCCGCACCTCATCCCGGAACTTGGTCTGAATCTGGTAGAAGTTCGCAGGCAACTGCTTATAGCTGTGAATCTCGTTGCGAACCAGATCGGTGATCACCTCTTCATGGGTTGGGCCAACGCAGAATTCACGGTTATGACGGTCGTGCAAACGTAGCAGTTCTGGACCATATTTTTCCCAGCGGCCAGATTCCTGCCACAGTTCAGCCGGCTGTATCGCTGGCATCAGCACTTCCTGGGCACCGGATTTGTCCATCTCTTCGCGCACAATCCGTTCAACTTTGCGCAGGGTCCGCAGGCCGGTTGGCAGCCAGTTGTACAGGCCAGCGGCCACTTTACGGACCATACCTGACCGCAGCATAAGCTGGTGGCTGATAACTTCAGCATCAGAGGGAGTTTCTTTCAGTGTGGCAATCAGAAATTGGCTGGCTCGCATAGATTTTATAAACCTGAAATCGAATAGATAATTTAGCCGAACATTGTATGTGGCCCGTCCGTCCGGGACAAGAGTCGTGGAGAAGGAAAAAGCAGAAAACCCGCTGAAACCGGGTTAATCGCTGTCGACGCCGAGCTTTTCCAGAATCTGAGGGTCATCAAAGTGGAGATGGCCAATAAAACGGATCGCATGGTCTCCGGGGCGCCTGAGGGCTCCTGGGTTAGAGATTCCCATGGGCCAGAATAGCCAGCGTTCCAGTCGCTCAGAGCCACTTACAAAACCTTGCCGGTTAAATACGGAGCGGTATTTATCCCCGGTCTTCAGCTGCATCAGGCGGGTAAATGGTTGCAGTTGATACTCTGTGCTGACAGGCGGAGGCTGATCGCTTTTCTGGCTGGCGATAAGCAGATGAGAGTCAGCCGTCAGCGAAATCTGCTGTCGACCTCTGTCGGTGTGCAATACAAAGGTGGGCTCATGATAGAGCTCCTGATGGTCGGAATAGCGTGTCCCGGTTGGCAGAATCAGCGTGTACCAGCAGCCACAAAGATGGATGCTGTCATAGGCCAGAATCTCTCCGGAAGGTCTCAGGTGCACCCGAAACAGTACGGCATCGTGCTGTCCGGCAACCAGATCGAAGCTGTTTTCAGCCGGGCGCTCAGGAAACCAGATCAGATAGTTCAGTTGCAGGGTAATCTGGCTGTGATGGATTCCGTAACTGATATAGGTAAAGCTGACTGGTTGCGAGTTTACCTGAAGTTCTCCCTCTGCCCAGTAGGGGGTGCCCGGGCGGTTAACCGGCTGATGGTCAGGCAGTCGCCATAGTGGTGCGTGGTATTCAAGCAGTGACTGTTGCAGCGCCGGGGGCAGGCGGGGCATGCCCAGACTGTTATAGGTGACTGAATCCATATCGGGTGCGGTTGTCGATACTGTTGCGGCGGTATAGGTTGTCCATTGGCTGTCTTGAAGTGTTTCCGGTTGCTGGTATAGCCGGTTATGTTCCCGTATGACGCCCTGCTTAAACAGTAGTGCGGTGATTGGGTAGATGCCGGCAACTCTGGCCAGCGGCTGATAGTCGTCGTCTTCGGGCAGGCTGCGTAGCCAGCGACGGGTTTTATCGGGGGACTGCAACTGTTGCTGCACCAGTGTCTGGCTGCAATGATCGATAAAGCGGCTGGCGTCGTTAATGTCAAAGCGTTGCTGCCATTCCTGCAGCTGGGAAGCCGGGATCAGCCTGGCTTCATTATTAAGGCTGGTCACAGCCAGCTGTGACATCAGGTTAAGCAGATCGGCTAATTGCGTTTCGTTGAGATCGGTCTGGCGATAATAATCCACCAGTCTGTTACTGCGCAGCCAGGGGGCTTTGGCAACCCGCTCTCCCTGTTGCATTCCGCTGTAACTTAGGCTGAGTTGTTGCAACGAGGTCAGTGCTGCAGCGCAGTGCTCAGCGGCCCCGGATTGCGGTGGCAGGGGGCGCAGGCTCTGGCTGCAGCCATTAATCAGCAGGACAACCAGAGGAATCAGGATAGCCTTATACATTTTTACTCTCTTCAGGTATTTGCCCGTGGGGTGCAAGATTGTTGATCTGCTGCCTTGGTGCTACTCCCGCGAGAGACTATAATCGCGCCAATCATTCTTCGGGTAAAAAATAACATGCAGCTGAAACAGATTAACAAAGAGCGTTATAGCAAACATTATAAACAGATCATGGTCGGTGTGGTGATACTGCTTGCAGTGATAGCGTTATCCGTCTCTACTCTCCTGATCCAACTGATGGGTAATCAGGATGGCAGTAATTTCTGGCTGAATGTGGCGGGTGTTGTGGTTGCTGCGGTTGTGGTGGTTTCACTCCTGCGCCGTTACCGTGATCATGAGTATATGTACGAAGTGATCTATGTCTGGGATCTGAAACAGATGCTCAATAAAATTTATCGTAAACAGAAAAAGGTTAAGGCCGCGATTGAAACCGGTGACCGGGATGCAATGGTGATCATGAACTGGAGTTATAACGGTTCTGAGCAGCTCTATAATCTGGACAACAATACTATCACAATGGAAGATCTGCACCGCTCGATGAGAGAGTTACAGCAGACCATTGAGGAGCATGGTTATAGCGTGACGACCGACGAGTTCCGGCCAGAGATGCTGGATAAATATTGATTGAAAAACGGTTCAAAACGGTTCAAAGAAAAAGGCCCGGTGGGCCTTTTTTATTGGCTGTCTGTTATCTGCGCGAATAGCTGTTTATTTGCGCCCGGGGCCTTCAGGAAAACACGCCAGTTCGCTGCTCGGCTCGAACCAGCAGGCGCGGTAGTCGAAGAATATATTGCGACGCGGCCGGACTCCCGGATCATCATCCAGCGAGCCTGCCGGAATGGCAATATTGTTGGCACCTTTAACCTCCCAGGGCAGCGATGAACCACAGCGGCTACAGAAGCATGATGCATAAAACTGAGCGTCAGGGACTTCATAGCGGGTCACCAGCTCCGCTCCGCTAAGCCAGCTGAACTGCTCTGGTGCGACAAACATGAAGGCACCGTGAGCACTGCCAGATGCTTTCTGGCAGCGGGAGCAGTGGCAGTATTGAAAGCCCCGGGGGGCGCCGCTGAACTGGTAACTCACGGCACCGCACAGGCAACTGCCGTGGATGGTCGGCTCGGTTGTGTCTGTCATACTCATAGCTGTTCCATTCTGTGATTGTGTTAATTGTTATTATGCTGCAGAGGGGTGTTTATACTTAGAATAATTTGGGTTCTTCCTCAGGCCGGGGTGTTTTCAGCGTCACCTCCCGTTGTGGGAATGGAATCTCCACTCCGGCCTCTCTGAATGCCTGGTAGACTGCGCCGTTGATCTGAAACTGTAACTCGAACTGCTGTTTGGTTGGCACCCAGTAGCGATAGGCAATATTCACGGATGAGTCACCGAAGCTGGCGATACCCACCTGAGGAGCCGGGTCTTTGACGATTGAGGGATGGTTAAGCAGTTGCTGACGGGTCAGTTCGATCGCTCGGTCGGGGCTGGCGGAGTAACTGATCCCTATGGCACCTTCCACAAGGGTGTTTTCGAATGAGTTGATCAGTACTTCGCCGACTATGTGCTTGTTGGGGATAGTGATAATTTCACCATCCTCAGTTGACAGCTGGGTATAGGCCAGGCGGATCTCTTCAACAACACCGCAGACATCGTTACAGCGGATCGTGTTGCCCACAACAAACGGGCGGGTGAGGATAATGGTAAAACCTGCTCCATAGTTGGAGAAAACCCCCTGTAGCGCCAGACCAATACTGAGGGAGACCGCGCCGATAGCGGCGATAAAGGGGGCGACACTGATGCCAAACTTGCCCAGACAGATCACGGCAACCATCGCGATCAGCAGCAGTTTAACGGTACTGCTGATGAAATTACTGAGGGTGACGTCAACATTGTGACGCAGGCAAACCCTGAGCGTCAGTTTGCCAACCCAGCGGGCGATGATCAGGCCTATGATCAGAATGATAATCGCCCCGATCACCTGAAAGCTGTAGTTAACGAAGAAATCGATAATCAGGGTATAAAATTGTGTCAGAGTAGCCAGCTCGTCCTTGATCATGGACGGGTCTCCTATATTGGTAGCCTCTGCTTCAGAGGCAACTAGCTGGCGCGGCGTTGGGTATCGGGCTCGCAGCCATCCAGCAACTCAATAAATTCGATCAACTGATCGAGCTGTCTCTCATTGTAGACCGGAAATCCGTTTCGCATAAGTTCATCAGCCGTTGCGCCGGAACCTGCTTTCAGCGTGCCGGTGAAGTTGCCATCGTAAACTTCGAGATTACCGCATGAAGGGCTGCGGGATTTAAGCAAAGCGCAGCAGCAGCCTTCCCGCTGAGCTATCTCCAGCGTTTTTTCAGCGCCTGAGAGAAACTGTGGAGTGACATCTTCACCATCAGTACTGGTAATTCGCAGGGGAAATTTATCCTGAATTTCTGCGGCAGCACGTGGGGTTGGAAGTCCGCCTTCCTGTTCCGGGCAGACCGGTATAAGACGTCCTTGCTGCTGTAAGTGGCGGATGAAATCGTTATCTATCAGGTTGTCTCTGCCGTCGTAACGGACCTTGCAACCTAACAGACACGCACTGATTAGTATTTTATTTTTCTTATTCATCATTCAGATTGCGCATTGCTTATGTGTGACAGTGTATGACGGAGCGGATTCTAACAGTTAAAACGCTTATGACAATTAAACTAACGCTTAAAGGTGACAATTGTATGATCTGAGGCAGTCTCACCGGTTCAATTCAGAGATTTAAAGCGGATTTTTTTTCAATTTACTGTTTACGAATTGGATGTGTTTAGGGTATATACTTAGGGGAAATCCCTTATTTGAGCCCTGTTGTGAATATTCAGGGCGGGGCACTGATAGTTAAAACCAGGAATACCCGATGGATCTGAATCTTACCGAAGAGCAGCAGATGATTCAGGATGCCGCGCGCCGCTTTGCGGAAAGTGAGCTGGCACCTGTTGCTGAGCAGCTGGATCAAACCAAAGATCGAAATATTCTCACCGCTCACTGTAAACAACTGGCTGAACTTGGCTTTATGGGGCTGAATATCGATGCTCAATTTGGAGGCACTGACGCGGGAGCGGTGGCTTTCAGTATTGCCGTAACTGAGATCGCCAGGGCCTGCGCATCAACGGCGGTAACCATGTCGGTAACCAATATGGTTGCTGAGGTGATACAGGTGGTCGGTAGTGAAGAGCAGAAACAGCATTATCTGCCGAAAATATGCAGTGGCGAATATCTGAGCGGTAGCTTTTGTCTTACTGAAGCCGGGGCTGGATCGGATCCAGCTGCGATGCGCACCAAAGCGGTGAAAACCGAGAATGGCTGGGCAATCAGCGGTACTAAACAGTGGATCACCAGTGCTGAATTTGCCGGCGTATATGTGGTCTGGGCAGTGACCGATCCTGATGCCCGGAAGGGTAAGGGGATTACCTGCTTTCTGGTGCCTGCCGATGCCGCCGGTATCACTGTCGGTCCGGCAGAGAAAAAGATGGGACAGCACGGTTCAGCGACCAATGAAGTGCATTTTGATCAGTGCGAAGTACCGGATAGTGCCATTCTGGGCAAACTCAATGATGGCTTTCGCATCGCCGTGGCTGAACTGGCCGGAGGACGTATTGGTATCGGTTCTCTGGCACTGGGTGTGGGGCTGGCGGCGATGGAGTACGCAATAGCCTATACCAGAGAGCGGCAGCAGTTTGGTAAGCCGATCGCTGACTTTCAGGGGCTGCAATGGATGATTGCTGACCGGATGACCGAACTTGAAGCCGCCCGGTTACTGCTGATGAGTGCCGCCGACCGTAAACAGCGGGGCATGAGTTTTGCCAAAGAGGCCTCCATGGCAAAACTGTTTGCCAGTGAAAAAGCGAATCAGGCCTGTTACACAGCCCTGCAGCTGTTGGGCGGGTATGGTTACATGCAGGAGTACCCACTGGAGCGAATGAGCCGGGATGTCCGGATCACCTCAATTTATGAGGGCACCAGTGAGATTCAGCGTGTCATTATCGCCCGTGAAATTCTTCAGGCTGCAGGTTGAGATCGGTTTGAAAACGCCATTGAAAGGTCTGAAGGTGCTTGACCTGTCAACGCTGTTGCCGGGGCCCTATGCCAGTATGTTACTGGCGGATCTGGGCGCTGATATTCTGCGGGTTGAGTCAGCATCGCGACATGATCTGGTGCGCGGTATGCCGCCACAGATTGATGGTCAGTCAGCAGCCTTCGGTTATCTTAACCGGGGTAAACAGTCGCTGGCGCTGAACCTTAAACACCCCGAAGCTGTGAAAGTAATAAGTGAGTTGGTGGGCGAATACGATATTCTCATCGAACAGTTTCGCCCTGGGGTGATGGCGCGGCTGGGGCTGGATTATGAAACCCTCAGACAGGTCAATCCGCAACTGATCTATTGCTCCATTACCGGCTATGGTCAGACGGGACCTTATCGCGACCGGGCAGGTCACGATATTAACTATCTGGCGTTGTCAGGGGCTGCCAGCCATATGGGACGCAAATCTCAGGGGCCCGCTCCGATGGGGTTGCAGGTGGCAGATGTCGCTGCCGGCTCACACCCCGCGGTGATTTCGATACTGGCCGCGGTGATCGGTCGTCAGAGCAGTGGAGAGGGATGTTATCTGGATATCTCTATGGCTGACAATACCCTGGCGTTACAGGCGCTGATGGTGCCCGCTGCGCTGAATGGCGGTAAAGACCCGGAACCGGAAGGTAACTTTCTCAACGGTGCTGGCGTCTATGACTACTATCGCACCGCCGATGATCGCTACATATCGGTCGGCAGTCTCGAACCTCAGTTTCGTCAGCGGCTGGCACAGGCGATGAATATCCAGGATAACCCACCTTTGGAAGAGCGCCAGTTCAAGACGCTGTTGCAACAGAAATTTATTCATCGTGATCTCAACAGCTGGTGCGAGCAACTGGCGGCACTGGATATCTGCGTGGAGCCGGTGTTAACCGTTTCTGAAGCGGCACAGCACCCCCAGTTTATTGCCCGGCAGATGATTGTCACCCGAGATAATGGCGAGCGGCAGCTCGGCTCGGCTTTAGGGTTTGAGCGTCAACCGATCAGATCGGCGCCCCGGTGTGGTGAACAGGCAGAACAGATAATGATACAGCTGGGATATAGCCCGGGCGAAATTGAAACCCTCAGAGAGAGCGGTTTGTTTGATTAGACAGAAATGATTTCAGAGTGCAAATAAAGGGAAGAACCTGCGACATGAGGTCGGTTGTACTACACCTCCGCAGGGCCTTAATAAACATAATAACGAGGCAGATAATGACTATTGCTAACTATCAGGAATTCTACGATTCCTTTACTCCGTCCATGATTGAAGCACAGCTGATCGGTGATCTGAAACAGGGATTTAATGTCTGTGAAGAGATCTGTGATCGCTGGGCAGAAGACCCGTCCCGGGTGGCGCTAAACTACGAAGGGGCCAGTCGGCCCGCCTCCAGTCATACCTTCGCTGAGCTTCAGCGAAGGGCTGCACAGTTTGCTAATCTGCTGGCGTCCAGAGGGATAGGCAAGGGTGATCGGGTAGCCTGCCTTATGCCAAGAACACCTGAACTACTGGTCGTTGTATTAGGCGTCCTGCGGGCCGGAGCCGTTTATCAGCCGCTGTTTACCGCCTTTGGCAGTGGCGCGATAGAGTACCGTGTCAGCCAGGCAGACACCAAGCTGTTAGTGACTGATCCCGATAATATTGGCAAGCTTGATGCGGTTAATGGCTGTCCACCGATTCTGCTGTTCAATCGTGATGGCGCAGAGGCAAAGTATGCTGAACTTGCCGACTTTGAAACTGAGCTTAACGAGCAGGAATCTGTTTTTGAACCTGTGCGAATTGGCGCTGATGATCCATTTTTGCAGATGTTTACCTCGGGTACTGTGGGCAAAGCCAAAGGGGTGGCCGTGCCTGCCCGGGCGCTGTTGTCGTTTTATGTCTATATGCGTTATGCCATCGGCCTGCATCCTGAAGACCGTTACTGGAATGTAGCCGATCCGGGTTGGGCCTACGGCTTGTACTATGCGGTCGTCGGTCCTTTATTGCTGGGCAACACCACCCACTTCAATGAAAACGCCTTCACGCCGGAAACCACTTACGCCATGCTGCGTAAATACAGAATAACCAATCTTGCGGCGGCACCAACGGCGTACCGTCTGTTGATGGCAAACGATAGTCTGCTGACCGCCGATGACCGTTTTGAGCTGCGCCTGGCCAGCAGTGCCGGCGAACCGCTTAACCCGGAAGTTATCGGCTGGGTGGAGCGGCGTCTGGGTTGTCCGGTGATGGATCATTATGGTCAGACTGAAACCGGCATGACCGCCTGCAACCACCATGATCTTGAACAGCGGATTGTGAGAGTGGGCTCAATGGGCTTCTCTATGCCGGGGCATCGGGTGGTTGCGCTGGATAATGATCTGAATGAGCTGGGCGAGGGGCAGATCGGTGAGCTGGCGGTGGATATGGAGAAGTCTCCGCTGTTCTTCTTTCCGGGATACACCTGGGGAGAGAAAAATCCATTCCGGGGCAAATACTATCTCACCGGTGATGTTGTCATCAGCCACGGCGATGGCAGTTACTCTTTCAATGGCCGGGATGACGATATCATCACTACGGCGGGCTACCGTGTCGGGCCTTCGGATGTCGAGAGCACCCTGCTGGAGCATGAGGCTGTTGCTGAAAGTGGCGTGATCGGTAAACCGGATCAGGAGCGGGGCGCGATTATCAAAGCCTATGTGGTGCTCAAATCACAGTATGATCCCAGTGATGAGCTGGCCACAGAGTTAAAGAACCATGTTCGCAGTCGCTTATCGACCCACGCGTTCCCGCGGGAGATCGAATTTATGGCGGAACTGCCAAAAACGCCAAGCGGCAAGATTCAGCGGTTTATTCTGCGCAACCGGGCCAAAGATGAAGCGGATGGTTTATAACAATGACGGTTGAGCGTCACGCTCTGCCGACGGAGTACCGGGTAAGAAACCCGGGCTTTGCGGCGGAGGTAGAGCGGGTCTTTTACCAGGCGCCCTTTGTCAGGGAACTCGGCTTTAAACTGGTGAGTTTTGAAGCGGGGCGCTGTGAAACTGAACTGCTACTGCAGGAAAAACATCTGCAGCAGGACGGCTATGTACATGCCGGGGTGCAAGCAACTCTGGCGGATCACTCCGCCGGTACAGCCGGGGCAACGTTACTGGCGGCGGGCCAGATTGTGCTGACCGCTGAGTTTAAAATAAACCTGTTACGGGCCGCCAGGGGAGAACGATTAAGCTGCCGCGCCTGGGTATTGAAGCCCGGGGGCAGTCTGATCATCGCAGAATCTGAAATATACTCTCACGCGGGCGAACGGGCAGAGCTGGTATCAAAAGCCACTGTGACGCTGGCGGTAGTGGAGACTGCGAAACAAACATAAAACAATAATAACAAGGGGATTTTTTCTATGCCGGTAATGACCATTGAGCAGATGAACCGCTTTCTGGCTGAGCACTTTCCTCAGGGTGAAAAGTTTGGTGTGCTAACCGGGTTGGGGGATAGCTGGGCGGAGATGAAACTGCCGGTGGCTGATGATCATCTGCGTCCCGGTGGCACGGTGTCCGGCCCCTCGATGATGGCGCTGGCAGATGTCTGTATGTATGCCGCACTGCTGGGGCAGATCGGTCCTGTGGCACTGGCAGTCACCACCAATCTGAATATCAATTTCATGAGCAAACCTGAGGCCGGTCGCGATCTTCTGGCCCGTTGTAGCCTGATGAAGGTCGGTAAACGACTGGCGGTAGGTGAGGTGTGGATTCGCTCTGAAGGTTGCGACGAGTTAGTCGCCCATACCACGCTGACCTACTCCATACCTGCGGAGCGTTGATCATGGATGAGATCCGATGGCAGGAACGGCTGCTGACCCTCAATGATGGAACCGAGATCTTTGCCCTGCATGGCCAGCATCACCATAACGAAGGCTGGGACAGGCCTACACTGGTGCTGTTGCATGAGGCGCTGGGCCATATCGATATGTGGAAGGATTTTCCGCAGCAGCTGGCCGATGAAACCGGTCTCGATATTTTTGTTTATGAACGTCGGGGTTATGGTCGTTCATCACCGATTACGCTCCCCCGGCCAGATGACTATCTTGAGCAGGAGGGGCGGGATTGGCTTAAACCGGTGCTGGATGCTGCCGGACTGGATCAGGTGGTGCTGGTGGGACACAGTGACGGCGGATCCATTGCACTGATAGGTGCGGCTTGTCTGCAGGACAGGGTGGTCGCCATTATCACTGAAGCGGCCCATATCCGTATCGACCCGCTCACGACGGCGGGCATCCATGAAGCCGTTGAACTGTACAACAGTACCGATCTGCCGACGCGGTTAGCCCGTTATCATGGTGATCGCACCGATCTGCTGTTTCGCGCCTGGCATGAAACCTGGCTACGGCCGCGGTTCAAGCCACTGGATCTGACCGGCTGGCTGAAAGAGATTCACTGCCCGGCGCTGATTATGCAGGGAGAGGATGATCAATACGGCGAACGGTCGCAAGTGGAAGATATTGTCAGTGGTATAGGGGAGAGCGCCGAAGCGCTGTTTCTGCCGAACTGCGGCCATGTGCCCCATCTGCAGGCACAACAAGCTACATTGAAATCGATGCAGCGGTTTATTGAAGCGCTGAAGATATAGGCCAGATCGAGATCGTTGAAGCGCTAAAGCCTATTAATCCTCTAAAGCTTACTAACACTGTAAAGCTTACTAAGACTGTAAAGCTTACTAAGACTGTAAAGCTGCGCCCGCTGCTGGGGCGCTTCACGACATATGTGACCTCCCACTGTTTTTTACAAACCCTATTCCATAACGTTATTTTCTGTGTGAGTATTGGGGTATAAGGAATTAAGCAAAACAGAACCAGGGATTAAGAACAAGAATGAATCTTATTAACGGTCACTCTGTCGTCTTTCTGCACATATACGACAAACTGTCGTGTTTTTACAAAGTAGAACCTTTATTGAATTCAATAGCATTCAGAGGGTTATCTGGTTTTTCTAATCTGATTCGCAACGGTCATATACGACAACTTGTCGTATTTCCCCGAACGCACTGTCGTATATTTAGCTGTTAGCTTCATAAGAGATAAAAATGACGAATCAATTACTGCCCCCACAGGATTGGGATGAATTTGAACAGCTTTGTCATGGGTTATGGATAGAGCTGTTGTCAGATCCAGAAGCAAAAATGCATGGTCGTAGAGGTCAATCTCAAAACGGTGTTGATGTCTATGGCTATGATCATAGAAATGGAAGTCGAGAATTGGTAGGGATTCAATGCAAAGGAAAAGATAATTACCTTGAGAGAAATGTCTCGGAGGCTGAGCTGAGAGAAGAAATTGCGAAAGCCATTTCATTTAAGCCAGCCATCAGTAAATTTATTTTGGCTACAACAGGAAATAGAGACGCAAATATACAAGCATTTACTCGAGCTATTAATGCTGAAAACGTTAACGCAGGTGGGTTTACTGTTTCGACTTGGAGCTGGCCTGACATATCTGAAAAAGTTCAAGATTATCCTGCTTTACTCAGGAAATTTTATCCTGAAATTTTTGTTAGCCCAAACTTATATAGAACACACGATTCGCTCAACTTTACCATTCCATTAAGTAATGATCACGAACAAAAGATCGCGGCACTGTTTGAAGTTGATGATATGCGTGGGGAAATGTTACCTGAATTCAGGCATGAGGTTCGGGATTTTGTATTGGAGGTTGCTTCAAATTCCTTTAGGCATGGTCAAGCAAGGAAGCTTGAGATTAAAATATTCTCAAAATCTATTCAAATAAAAGAAAATGGAGAAAAGTTTAATCCTATTGCTGAGTCAGGAAATATAAATACGGGAATTGATATGCAAGGTTTGAAGTACATAAGCTACTTCATAAACCAATATAAAGATGAATTAGATGCATCTTATGAATTTAATGTTGTTCATTCAAACAATGTGATTTCATTAAATTTCAATAATCCAATTATTCGAGTTAAGCCTGATCCCTGTCTGATTTCTTTTTCGGATTTTCAGTTCATAGGAAGAGCAGAAGCTGAAACAGCGGGAGAATCGCAGCAGTTTCACAGCGAATGTAAAGTCTATACACTTCATATATCTCGGAAGGATTTCATGATGAGCTCTTTATATATGTATCTCAGTAAAGTGGTTTCTAGGTTACCTCATGGGAAGAAGCTAAGATTGATTCTTCCTAATAAACATCACAAAGAGATGGTCGAAAGCTGGTTTGACCCACAAATTGTCGTGGTGGTTGCGAGTTAAAGAGCTAACAATCCAATGCACGCGGAGCCAGCTACGTTGCGCTATTTTTGTGGTGTCGCTACGCTCCCTTGTACCACAAAAATAACTCCACTCCGCTGGCCCGGTGATTGGGGCGTTATACGTAAACAAGAGTTAAGGTTATGGAGTCAATTTTAGAGTTAATGAAATCAATACCAGCAACTGCGTGGAGTGCTTTAGCTACTGCTATAGTTACTTCTGGAATTGCATATATTGGCGTTTCGTATACAAATAGAGAAAACATGAGACGTCTGACTGCACAACATGAACATGACCGTAGGTTACGCCAAGATGAAATTGAACGTGAAAGAGCAGAAGAACTTTATGTAAGCATCAAGAAGTTTTGTAGTCGAATGATTTCAGATCACTTTCCATATCTTAGGGTCATGAAAGGACAGTTCGAGTACGAGAAGGCTTTGGATATGACTTTAGAATCCAGCGAAAAGAGGGATTACGACCCGGAAAGAATTCATATGATTGCAGATATGTATTTTCCTGAACTTTCAGTACACATTAAAGACATTGTTGAAGAGAATGGAAAAGTTCTGGACGTTAGAGAGGTATTCAAACACAAATACCAATCAGGTATTACTCAAGATGAAGAAATGGCTTCTTTGTATCTGGAGAAAATAGAAAATCTAATTATCTCAGCTAGAGATCTTGAGAAAAAAGTTATTAGCGTGGTTAAAAACGTATAACAATGGCGTTAAACGTAAAAAGCTAAAGGGGTTAAAGCACTTTAATTACTCTGATCAGAACGAGGGGAGATGCGAGACAGGGAAATTGGGGTAGGCCTTGCATTTTGCAGGTTAAGAAAATTGGATTAACTCTCGTGCAAAACTTAAGACCCGCCCCCGGGATTTTTGATTGTCAGCGGTGATATACGACAACTTGTCGTATTTCCCCGAACGCACTGTCGTATATTTGGTGTTATACATAAATTGAACAAAACCTATGAAACTACTAACTGAAGTTATAGATGTGAATGAACTTCATTCACTGAGAATATTACTTGAATCCAATGGAATTGCGTTCCACGTGGGTAACGAAGATTCAGCTAGAAACTTCGGTTTTATCTATCCTGCTAGAAAATACAATATATTTATATTGTATGAGAAACAATATGACGAAGCGATGAAACTGTTAGAAAATGAAGATCACGTTGTGACCGCTTCAATAAATCTAGATCAACACCGAAGATTTATGGTAGAAGAAAAAACTAGATCAATGAACCAAATATACAAAGTTGTAATGTATTCATTCGTTGTGATCGTCATAATTTTTGCCTGTTTCGTTTGGTACATGGAGGCAACCCATTAATGAAAGCTAAACGGGTCAAAGCCTGTGGTATCCCCACGAATAACGTCTAACGGCGCCCAGAGAGAACCAAACAATCGCCCAGCGTTACAGCTGAGCTGACTGATTTACCAGTTCCGGCAGGCTTTCTGCCCGCATTTTACTCATCACCCGGGAGCGGTGCACTTCAACGGTTTTTGGACTGATGCCCAGCTCTTCGGCGATCTCGCGGTTGGCTTTGCCGCTGACAACCAGCGCCATCACCTCCCGTTCACGGCGGCTCAGGCTGTCATAAAGTTTTCGAACCTGCTCCTGCTGCTGCCGGTCGGCGAACATCTCATCGGCTTTTTTCAGCGCATTCTGCACCAGTGGGATCAGCACTTCATCGTCGAACGGTTTTTCCAGGAAATCGATGGCACCGTTTTTCATCGCGGTGACCGCCATCGGAATATCACCATGGCCGCTGAGTACGACGATAGGCAGGCGGATATCCCGTTCCAGCATGATCTGCTGGAGTGCCAGACCATTGATTTCAGGCATACGGACATCCAATAGCATGCAGCCCTTATCGCCTTTGTAATTGCTGAGAAAGTCCCGGGCTGAGGAGAAGCTCTGAACCGGCAGATCGTCACTTTCCAATAACCATTGCATCGAATCGCGAAAGTCATCATCGTCATCAACAATAAAAACGGTACCGTTGTGTCTGCTCATGTTTACCCACTAGCCCTTCGCTGGAAGTTTAATATAGAACTGAGTGCCTGTCTGACCGTCACTTTCTGCCCACAGCTGACCGCCGTGTGCCTCGATGATCGTTCTCGAAATCGATAGTCCCATGCCAAGTCCGGTCGATTTTGAGGTGAAGAACGGTTCAAACAGTTTGCTTAATATCTCTGCGCTAATGCCATTGGCATGATCTGCAACTGAAATATAGATGTAATCTTTTGCCTTACGGGTGCTTATGATAACGGGCCGATGAGTTTTTTCACAGTCGTTATACGCTTCGATTGCGTTGCGAATCAGATTGACCAGAACCTGTTCGATCTGAATTTTATCCGCCAGAATCGGCAGCTCTCCATGTTCCAGTTCAAATTGAAACGTTGTGTTGTGGTCCAGCGCTTCCTGTTTGAGGAATTCGGCGATCTCCTGGCAGCTTTCATTGAGCGAGAACTCCATTCGCTGGTATTCGGTTTTTTTAACAAAACTGCGCATCCGCTTAACGATCTCTGCTGCCCGTTTGGCCTGTCGGGTGATCAGTTCCATCGATTTGCCAATCTCTTCGACGGTGGTGATTCGCCCCTCATCAATACGGCGCATCGAGCCCCGGCAATAATTGAGGATAGCGGCCAGCGGCTGGTTGATCTCATGGGCCAGTCCTGACGCCATCTCACCCACGGAGAGCAGGCGGGCGATATGAGCCATCTCCAGCTGATTGCGTTTCATCTCCTCTTCGGCTTTGCGGCGCAGGGTGATATCCCGACCTATGATCGAGTAATACTCCACCTGCATATCATCGTTAAGATTGCGGTGGGCGATAACCTCGCGGATCTCTGCGGTGCGGTCCCGTCCGGACGGCAGTTGCATTTTGATACTGCCATACCAGGTGCCATGAGCCGCAGCATGACTCAGGGCGTCCTGCACCAGCGTGGCAAAGATCCTCGGTTCAAACATCTGCTCCAGATAGAACACCATCGGGTTCTCTTTTTCGGTACCGAGGGTGATGTAGGTGGCCTCGTTCATGTAGGTCAGTTGCATGGTTTTATGGTTGCAGAACATGATCATATCGGAGGACGCTTCTACCACCCGTGCCAGCCGGCGGGTCGCTTGCTGCGCTAGCGTCTGTTCTGTGACATCACGGGAGACACAAACCACTTCGATCGGTTTGCCATCAGCGTCACGCAGGGTGCGGCTGGTGGTTTCCAGCCAGATATAGTGACCATTCTTATGTTTATAACGGAACACATTGGTATACATCCCTTTACGGTAACGTACTGAGTCTGAGCGTTTGATCAGGTTATCAGCATCTTCCGGGTGAAACAGATCATAGCCTGCGGTGCCGATCATCTCTTCGACGGTGTAGCCGAGCATTCGCTCAACCGCCGGGCTGACATCGAGAAATGTCCATTCCGGTGTTGGCGTGTGGCGGGAGATCATATCGGTGGACTGCTCTACCAGAAAGCGGGAGCGCTCTCCCTCATCCATTTCACTGATCGCTTTCAGTTCTTGTTCTATACTCATTGTTGCTCGCTGATAAGGGATAAACCCCTAAAAAAATATTATCCGCTGTTGAGTCTGCTCTGCTTTTGACTTAAGACTAACTTGTTTAGTCAGGGTAATTACGTATTATATCCGATGCAATCAGGGTAAACCCTAGGCTGTGAGTATTTCGTAGCGGTTTTAAAAAATTATAATACTGCGCCTGCTGGCTGAACGTGACGCGGTATTCTTCAGGGCTAATGACTATGTCGACACATTCTAATCCGTATCAGTTCGGGCTGGACAAAAACAGCGCCAATTTCTCAGCGATGAGTCCGTTAAGTTTTCTTGAACGCTCCGCCTGGGTCTATCCAAATCACCTGGCGGTGGTGCATCAGCAAACCCGCCGCACCTGGGCAGAAACCTATAGCCGTTGCCGTCAGCTTGCCAGTGCGCTGAGTCAGAAGGGGATAGGTGAGGGGGATACCGTGGCGGTAATGGCGCCCAATCTGCCGGAACTGTTCGAAGCCCATTTCGGGGTGCCGATGTGTGGCGCAGTGCTGAATGCACTGAATGTACGTTTAGATGCTGAAGCGCTCGCTTTTATCCTGCAACACGGTGAAGCTAAGGTCGTGATGGTTGATCGTGAGTTCTCTGAGGTCATCAGTAAAGCTCTGAAAATGATCCCCCATAAACCATTAGTGATCGATATCGATGATCCCTATTATGAGGGTGGAACGCTGATCGGTAGTTGTGACTATGAAGCCTTTATCGCGACCGGGGACCCTGCATTTGACTGGCAGATGCCGGATGATGAATGGAACGCCATTAGTCTGAACTACACCTCTGGAACCACCGGCAATCCGAAAGGGGTGGTTTACCATCATCGTGGTGCCTATCTTAATGCGATGAGTAATATTGTCTGCTGGGATATGGGGCATCATCCGGTTTACCTCTGGACCCTGCCGATGTTCCATTGTAATGGCTGGTGTTTTCCCTGGAGCCTGGCGGCATCTGCCGGAGTCAGTGTCTGCCTGCGACATGTGCGCGCCGATGACATCTACGCCGCGATCAAACAGGAGAAGGTGAATCATTTCTGTGGTGCACCGATTGTGCTGAATATGCTGAATAACGCGCCGGATGAGATGAAAGCGGGAATCAGTCACGCGGTTAAAGTGATGACGGCGGGGGCAGCACCGCCGGCTGCGGTGATACAGGGGATGGAGAAGATGGGCTTTACGGTTACCCATGTCTATGGGCTGACAGAGACCTATGGCCCGTCGGTGGTGTGTGAATGGCATCAGGAGTGGAATGATCGTACCGATGATGAGATCGCCCGTTTGAAATCCCGACAGGGGGTTCGTGCCCCGATGCTGGATGGTCTGATGGTTGCCGATCCGGTGACGCTGGAGCCGGTGCCTCAGGATGGTCTGACCATGGGCGAGATCTTTATGCGCGGGAATCTGGTGATGAAAGGTTATCTGAAAAATCCCTCCACTACGGAAGAGAGCTTTGCCGGCGGCTGGTTCCATTCCGGCGACCTGGCGGTGTGGCATCCCGATGGGTATATCGAGATTAAAGACCGTTCCAAGGATATTATTATTTCCGGTGGCGAGAATATCTCCTCCATTGAGGTGGAGGATGTTCTGTACCGTAACAGCAGTGTGATGGAAGCGGCGGTCGTTGCCCGTGACGATGAAAAGTGGGGGGAGGTGCCCTGTGCCTTTGTCAGTCTGAAGGAGGGGGCTGAAGTGTCAGAACAGGAGATTATCGATTTCTGTCGTGAAAATATGGCCAATTTCAAAGCACCGAAAAAAGTTGTTTTTGGTCCGCTCCCTAAAACCTCAACCGGTAAAATTCAGAAGTTTGTCTTGCGTGATAAAGCCAACTCTGATGAGTAGTAATATCACCGTTGCTGTTGCATAAAGCTAATAACGTTTAAAGAGACCTTCGGGTCTCTATTTCATTTCTGCGCCAACAGGGTGATCAACTCCAGACACTTAGCGGAGGGTCATTCGCGACCGCTGAAACGATGCTCCTGGCGGTGACAATGCCAATGGTTGTGCCATAGTTGTCGACTACCGGAAGTGTTTCAAGATCATAATGATCCATCACCTGGGCCGCCCGGCGGATACTGGTGACAGGCTCTGCCGTGATCACATCGCCAGAGAGATAGTCTCTGACAGTGGAAATTTTCAGTAATCCCAGTGCTTCGCCCGTCTCGATCAGATGACCGATGATTGAGTCGTAGGAGATCATCCCGATAATACAGTTCTGAGCATTGACTACGGGTAACTCATTAAAAGGACTTTGCTGTATCGCCAGAAGTGCCTGATAGGCGGGTTGCTCTGCAGGCAGGTTTGTAAATGCATCGCTCATCACCTCATAGAGGTGGTGCAGTTCATCTTTCGGTTGAGCATGGATCAGTTGCCGATAAGCATCCAGAGCTTTAGGTGTGATCCTGTGAGCAGTGTCGCTTTGCCGCTTGAGTTGTTCATCTGTACTGCGGTTCTGCGTTCCGGATCTGGCCCGGTACAGCGCTTCCAGCGTATCGTGGAAGGCCCGCCCGTTGGGGCTGTATACTGAGAACATAGGATTCCTCTACCACCAACTCTGATTATCTAACCGGGTTTACGGGGTGCAACCTGGTTCAGATCAGTCAGTGCAGGTTCACAGCGAGTTTTTAATCTGATCCCTTATCGCTTCAGCTTCTTTTTTACGCTGTTCAAGCCGGGCGATATCACTGCTGGTCAGTTCTTTCTCCCGCAGGGCAAAGTCTATCTGCCGTAGCGCTTTATCGGTTGCGCCGGTGAGCAGAAAATATTCTATACGGGCTTCGTGCACTCCCAGAGTATAGCCGGCCAGTCCCTGAGTCTCAGCCAGTTCATACCAGATATAGCTGTTGGTGGGGTATTTCTGGCTCAGGTCAGTGAGAATCCGGGCTGATTTTTTAAACTGATTATTGGCCCTGAGTGCTTTGGCGTACAGCTGACGAACCGGATAGCTGTCGGGGTAGAGTTTGTTTAATAGCTCCAGTCGTTGTAAAGCTTTCTCGTGCTCCCCTGCTGCCAGTTCCAGTTCCGCATAACTCAGACGGATATAAAGGTGTTGTCCTATAGAGTCCGGGAGGCCGTCGAGGGCTTGTTGCGCCTGTTTATAGTCCCTGTTCTTTAACAGTGCCAGTGCCAGACCGTATCGGCTCATTGGGTTACTGCTGGCACTCTCCTGATAGGTCTTGATCAGTTGCCGGAGGTCGCTGGCATAATGCACCTCAACACGTTTTTTGATCAGTTGAAAATCGTAGCGCTGAGGCTTGAAAGCTGGGCTTGGAAGCTGGCTGGCTCGGTTTTCGGCATCCGCTATACGTGATTCTGTGACCGGATGGGTGAGCAGAAACTCCGGGGGTTTCTGGCCCAGGAAGCGGCTTGAGCGCTGAATCCGGGAAAACATACGCGGCATCGCGTGGGGATCATAACCTGCGTTAACCAGGTTGAGCATGCCGATACGGTCAGCTTCCTGCTCGTTGCGGCGGGTAAAGTTTATACCGGCCTGCTGGCCTGCGGCCATCGATGAGGTGATGCCCGCCATACCTGCCTGCGGGTCAGCCGAGGCAACCAGAATACTGGCCAGAATACCTGCCAGCATCAAGGGCGTATTACGCCGGCTCTCCTCAAGCTGCTGGGCATAGTGCCGCTGTGACAGGTGAGCCAGCTCATGCGCAATAACCGATGCCAGCTCCTCCTCATCTTTTGCTCCAAGGAGTAACCCTGCATTGATACCGACGACGCCCCCGGGTACCGCAAAGGCGTTGAGAACCGGACTATCCAGGACGATCAGTTCGAGCCGGTGATCCTGTAGCTGACTGTTGGCTGCAATCTGCCACAACAGGCTGTCAATATAGTTTACGATCAGCGGGTCGCCATATTCCGGAGCCCTGCCGCGCAGTAGGCGTGCCCAGGTACGGCCCAGCTGGAACTCCTGCTCGAGGGATATGGTGCCGGAGCTGCTGGCGATAACGGGCAGGTCATCGGCCTGCACGGGGGTGACCGGATTGAGTGCCAGGATACCTGCCAGCAGATAACATGAAAGTCCAGTTCGCAAATCGTTGATCCTTATACTAAGTTTCCACTGCAGCAAAAGCAGTTAAACGTAATTGTGGATTATAATAACCCGTTTTTTGGTATATATTGCAGGCCTCTTATCTGTATCAGGAATAATTCCATGACTGAGACCCATTGGGATGAGCAACTCGATGCCCGCGGCCTGAATTGCCCGCTACCGCTGTTAAAAGCGAAGCAGGCGTTACATAAGCTGGAGCCGGGTAAAGTCCTCAAAGTGGTCGCGACCGATGCCGGATCTCAGCGGGATTTCAAGGCGTTTGTCGATCAGTCAGACCACCGGATGCTGGAATCGTTCAGCAATGACGGTCAGTATACCTATATTATTCAGCGCGGCTAACAGGGAGCAGAGTGTGAGAAAAATTTTCAGCAAATGGATCGACAATTACTTCTCTAATGAGGAGGTAATGCTGTTGTTGGTGCTGCTGGCAGGAGCACTGGGAATCATTCTCTATCTGGGGCAGGCACTGACACCGGTGTTTACCAGTATTATCCTGGCTTTTCTGATGCAGGGGATGATTGTCTGGTTGAAAGAGCATAATGTTCCCCATCTGGCATCGGTGCTGCTGGTGTTCACTCTGTTTATCAGTGTGCTGCTGTCGTTGCTGCTGTTTATTATGCCGCTGGCCTGGAAACAGTCGGTAAACCTGTTCAATGAACTGCCGGGGATGGTAACGCAGGCTAAGAAGGTGTTGTTACTGTTACCACAGCAATATCCGGATGTTTTTTCAGAACAGCAAATTACCCAGATTATCGATCTGGCAACCACCGAGCTGAGAAAAGTGGGCCAGATGGTGGTGACTTACTCGCTTAACTCCATTACCGGATTGATTGCGCTGCTGATCTATGTCGTTCTGGTGCCGATACTGGTGTTTTTCTTTCTTAAAGATGGCAGCAGCCTGGTGCGCTGGTGGGTCTCTTTTCTGCCACAGAAGAAAGAGATGCTGACTCAGGTATGGACGGAAATGGATCAACAGATCGCCAACTATGTCCGGGGTAAAGTGATTGAAATCGTGATTGTCGGCTCGGTGACCTATGTGGCGTTTGCCTTTCTGGGAATCAACTATGCGGCTTTGCTGGGAATTATGGTCGGTCTGTCGGTGCTGATCCCCTATATCGGTGCGGCACTGGTGACGCTGCCGGTGGCGCTGATCGGTTTTTTTCAGTGGGGCTGGACCAATGAGTTCTGGTACCTGATGCTGGCCTACGGCATTATTCAGGCCCTCGATGGCAACGTATTAGTGCCACTGCTGTTCTCTGAAGCGGTGAACCTACACCCTGTTTCGATTATTATCGCGGTGCTGGTGTTTGGCAGTATCTGGGGGTTCTGGGGGGTGTTTTTTGCCATCCCGCTGGCTACCCTGATCAAAGCTATCCTCAATGCCTGGCCTAATAGCCACTCTTTTATTCAGGATGCCGGACGGGATTCGTAATATAACAAAGCCGGCTGCAGGCCGGCTTATTTAATTGAACAGGAGGCGGAGCAGGGTCAGAGTGCTTTAGCTGCTTCCAGTACCTCTGCGACATGCCCCTTCACCTTAACTTTACGCCACTCGTTTCGCAGTACTCCGTCAGCATCGATGAGGAAAGTGCTGCGTTCGATACCCATATGCTCCTTGCCATACAGTTTTTTCAGTTTGATCACATCAAACAGTTTGCAGAGCGTTTCATCGGGGTCACTGATCAGTTCAAAGGGAAACGATTGTTTGGCTTTGAAATTTTCATGGGCGCGCAGACTATCGCGGGAAACACCGAAAATTCGGGTGTTAGCCGCCTCAAACTGATTGTACAGATCACGGAAATCCTGGCCTTCGGTGGTGCAGCCAGGGGTGCTGTCCTTCGGATAGAAGTAGATGACCACGTTGGAACCTTTCAGTTCAGACAGCGTCACAGAGGTGTCGCTGGTGGCTGTCGCGGTGAAGTCGGTTACGGGTTGATCAATCGTTGGCTGGCTCATACTTTTTCCTTAAAAAACTGTCTTAAAAACTACGCTTATCTGACCGAGATCAGTTAGAATAATACGCTTTTTATACGATAACAGATTACACAGTTTTGGCAGCCCCTGAAAACATCGTTTTTCGAATATTCAGATTACGCTAACGTATTGAGCTTAAATGGGTTGAGCCGCTAATCTCAGGCAAGTACCATAGGCCATTCTGTATACCTCTTGATGGAGACCATGATGATTACTGGCAGCATTGTTGCTCTTGTTACCCCGATGAACTCTAACGGTGATGTCGACTGGGGCGCACTGGATAAACTGGTCGATTTTCATCTGGAAAAGGGTACTGATTCGATAGTCGCTGTCGGTACCAGCGGCGAATCTGCCACACTCAGTTGTGATGAGCACTGTCAGGTTATCAAACGGGTGGTTGAGCGTGTTGGCGGGGCTATACCTGTTATCGCCGGTACGGGTGCAAACTCCACCCGCGAAGCGATTGAGCTGACCGAAGCGGCTAAAGGGGTTGGCGCGGATGCTTGTCTGCTGGTGACTCCATATTACAATAAACCCACTCAGGAAGGCCTGTATCAGCATTACAAAACTATTGCTGAAGCGGTTGATATTCCACAGATTCTTTATAACGTACCGGGGCGTACCGCCTGTGACATGCTGCCCGAAACGGTTCTGCGTCTGGCGGAAATACCCAACATTATTGGTATAAAGGAAGCAACGGGGAATCTTGAGCGTGCCAAAGCGCTGATAGACGCCGCGCCAAAAGAGTTTGCGATCTATTCCGGTGATGATGAAACGGCGGTTGAACTGATGTTGCTGGGCGGGGATGGCAATATCTCCGTAACGGCCAATGTTGCACCTGCCCAGATGGGAGAGCTATGTCGACTGGCGATAGCCGGTGAGGCTGAGGCTGCACGCGCCATTCAGGCTTCGCTGATGCCGCTGCATAAGGCGATGTTTGTTGAAGCTAACCCGATTCCGGTGAAATGGGCTGTCGCTGAGATGGGGCTGATGGGGTTGGGGATTCGCTTACCACTGACTGTTCTGTCTGATCACTATCACAATCAGGTGCGTGATGCCCTGAAAGCCTGCGAAATTATCTGAAACTAACGGACGAGCATAATGAGAATAATTGCCTTGTTGCCTCTGGCGGCAGCTGTGTTAAGTGTTGCTGGATGTGGTTCATACTCAAATCCAATATATGGCGAGCATGGGCTCATCAACGATCGCAGCCAGAACTACGAAGAGGCTAAGGCAACCCAGCGGCTGGAACTGCCTCCGGCGATCCAGAGCCGCTCCAAAGCGATGCAGGATGTTCTGGAAATTCCGAGTGCTGGCCAGACGGCTTCCCAGCGAACGACAGATTTTGTTGTGCCCCGTCCTGAGTTTTTCTATGCAGATGCCGGCAATGGCACCGTTAACCTTAAGCGTCAGGGGGATGAAAAAGTTCTGATTGTGGATGAGCCTGTTGGCGATGTCTGGATTCAGTTACAGGACTTCTGGCGTTTCAACAATGTCGCTCTGGCAAAATCTGCGCCTCGGGAAGGTGTCATGGAGACCGACTGGATCGATACTGCAGGTGAGGAGTTAAGCTTCGTCGACAGTATGATCAAACATCTGACGTTCCAGGATATCGAGGGGCCTGTCAGTGACAAGCTGCGGGTATCAGTGCGTCCGGTGGCTGACAATTTTGACCGGACGACTATTTCGATGCAACATATACGGGTTGCTCAGGAACAGAAAGACCAGCCGGTTAACTGGACAGAAGATGCCACCGACGTTGGCTATAAAACCGATATGATGTTTGAAATGCTGCGTTACCTGAGCAAATCAACCAGTAATGCCGGAAACAGTCTCAGCTTGCTTGAAATGAAACGGCAGCGTAACGATCTGCCGCAGATGGGACGCGACTCCAAGGGGTTCCCGGCACTGAAAATTACTGTGCCGGTTGATCAGGCCTGGGCGCAGATCAACAGGGCGATCGATAAAACCACTCTGGATGTGGGTACCCGGGATCAGCAGACCGGTGTGATCTACCTGACCTACACCACCTCGACGCCGTTTGAAGATACCGAAAAGATGGGCTTCTTTGAGTGGTTGCACTCTGATCGTAAAGCGATCACCTTTGATACTGGTAGCGTTGGCGAGGTGTTTGGCATTGGAAGCAGTAAAAATACTGATGTCCCTTCATACAGTTCAAAACAGTACAGTAAAGATGAAACTACCGATGTTGGTCAGCAATATAATATTGATGATACAACGGACTTGGCGAGCCGTAAGGGATTCAAAATATGGTTTGCTGGTAAGGTGATCTATATCTTCGGTGATGATCAGGATGGCGTCTATAATAATGAATCAGGGAAGTATGAACATGTTGGTCAGTATCAGCTGCATATGAACCGGACCTCTAACGGTGTGTTCCTGACCGTTAAAACGCCGGATGGTTACTCAGCGCCTGCGGTGATTGCTGATGAGATACTCTGGGAGATCAAAGAACAGATCTGAAAAATAAAGCCAGGTGATGAGCCTGGCTTTCAGAGCGACATAACAGGGGCCTTCTGAATAGCAGGCCCCTTTTTTATTTAATTTTTTGTGTTATTGAGAGTTTTAGTGTTGTTAATCAGCATTTTTCTCGAAACGATATAGGTGAATAGCTATGAAGGCAGTATTTCTTGATCTGCAAAGCCTGGATTGCGATGACCTGGATCTGGCCGCGCTGAAAGCGGAGTTCAGCCATTTTCATCCCTATCCGGCAACGGCACCGCAGCAGATTGCCAAACGGGTTGCCGGTGCTGATGTAGTGATTGTGAATAAAGTTGTTCTGGACAGGGAGACACTATCTGCTGCCACTCAGCTTAAGCATATCTGTATCGCCGCCACTGGCACGAATAATGTTGATCTTCAGGCGGCATCAGAGCTGGGAATCACAGTGTCCAACTGCCAGGCGTATGGTACTGCTTCGGTGTCACAGCATGTTATGGCGTTGATGCTAGCGTTACACACTAATCTGATAGCCTATAATCAGGCTGCCCGTGATGGTCGATGGGGCCGGGCGGAACAGTTTTGTTTGCTGGATTACCCGATACAGGAACTCAGCGGTAAAACACTGGGCATCGTGGGATATGGCAATCTGGGTGCCGGGGTAGCGCAACTGGCGGGCGCATTTGGTATGAATGTCGTGGTCGCCCAGCGTATCGGAGGTGATACGGTCGGTGGTCGTTTGGCGATGGAAGAGTTGCTGCCTCAGGTTGATGTCCTGAGTTTACACTGCCCGCTGACCGAGCAGACCCGCGACCTGATCGATGCTGATGCGATCGAACAGATGAAAACCGGCGCTTTTCTGATCAACGCGTCCCGTGGCGGCATTGTGAATGAAACCGATCTGGCTGATGCTTTGCGTCGCGGTAAGCTTGCCGGGGCGGCAACCGATGTACTGAGTGAGGAGCCGCCGGTGAATGGTAACCCCTTACTGGCCGATGATATCCCCAATCTGATTATTACCCCTCACAGTGCCTGGGGCAGTATCCAGGCTCGCCAGCGGATAGTCGATCAGATGACCGAAACCATTGTGGGCCTGAAAGCCGGAGAACCGATCCGGGTGGTTAATTAGCCGGGGACGCTCAGAAGGGCATTGGCGAGCTGAATGACAGCGGCTCACCGCTCACCGGATGGCTGAAGCTGAGTGAGTGTGCATGTAGCAACAGCCGTTCTGATCGCTCAATCTGCCGGGGCGTGGCATAGAAGCGATCTCCCAGAATCGGGTGCCCGAGAAACTGCATATGCACCCGCAGCTGGTGCGAACGACCGGTAATCGGTGTCAGCTCGACCCGGCTGGCATCGTCCAGCTGTTCGATTAAACGCCAATGGGTTTGTGCGGATTTACCCTGCTGGTGATCGATGATCTGCAGGGGGCGGTTTTCCCAGTCGCAACGTAACGGTTGATTAACGGTGCCGCTGTTTTTAGCTAACCGTCCCGCCACTATTGCCTGATAGGACTTGTCGGTTTTGCGCTCCTGAAACTGAATACTCAGATGTCGATGGCTGGTCGCGCTGAGAGCTAACACCATCACACCTGACGTTGCATAATCCAGTCGGTGGACGATTCGGGCAGTAGGGTAGTGTTGCTGAACCCTGCGCCACAGGCAGTCCTGTTTATCCGCTCCGCGTCCCGGCACCGATAACAGGTCGGCCGCCTTATTAACAACGACGATCTCATCATCGGCGAAGAGAATATCGTGCTCTGCCATTAATGCTGACATCTCAGCGGCTGATCCCTTTGCCGGCAAACAGTTTCTTTTTCCGGGTTTTCTTTTTGCCCCGCACGAACAGTGCCATCGATTCGATATGATGGGTTTGTGGGAACATATCCATTACCAGGCAGTGCTTCATCTGATATCCCTCCTGGCCCAGCAATTCACTGTCACGCGCCAGCGCGCCAGGGTTGCAGGAGATATAGAGAATTAACTCCGGTCTGAGACTACAGACCTGCGGTATCAGCGAAGCCGCTCCGGTGCGGGGTGGGTCAAGAATGACCTTGTTATAGCTCTGCCTGAACCACTGCAACCCCTTCAGATCATCGGCCAGGTTGGCGCAGAAGAACTGGCAGTTCTGCAACTGATTATGCAGTGCATTGCGCTGCGCCTGCTCTACCATTGTCAGGCTGCCCTCAACTCCTGTCACTGAGGCTCCTGCGGCGGCTACCGGCAGGGAGAAGTTGCCCAGACCACAAAACAGATCGAGTACCTTATCGTCGGGCTTCAGTTGCAGTAGCTGGCAGGCTTTATTAACCATCTGCTGATTGATTTCGGCGTTCACCTGAATAAAATCACCGGGGCGGAACGTCAGCTCCAATTGATCCAGTGCGTAACCGGTTAAGCAGGTGTCGTCCACTTGCGGATCTGAGCCGATAACTTGCAGCTGCAGGCTCAGTTCATAATGTTCTGCTAGCGCAGTGAAAATCTGCAGATGCTGATCATTCAGTGGTTTTTTCAGTCTTAAGGACAGATAGCCACCCTGATCCCCCAGGTCAACATCAATCTGGGTTATATGTTTGATATCCCCCGTGTCTCTGAGCGCCTCTCTGACCCGGCTAAAAAGATCGCTTACCCGTTTATCCAGCACCATGCAGCTATCGATCTGAGTCAGCAGATGACTGCTTTTGCGGCGAAAACCGACGATGGGCTCACCGTCAAAGAGCTGATTGATGCCGATGCGGGCGCTGCGACGATAATGCCAGTGGTTAGCCGTTAGTGGCGGATCGATATGCTCAGGCTTAGTGCTGCCTATACGTTCCAGTTGTTCCAGCACCTGAGTCTGCTTCAGGGCAAGCTGTTCGCTGTTTTCCAGGTGTTGCAGATCGCAACCACCGCACTGATCATAATGAGGGCAGGCAGGTTCTGTTCGATGGCTGGAAGCGGTGATAATCGAGTCGGTATGGCCCGTATAAAACTTAGCTTTCTCTTCAGTGAGTCGCGCCAGAACCTGTTCTCCAGGCAGAGCGTTGGCAATAAAGGCCGTTTTACCCTGATAACGCCCAATCCCCTGGCCATCATGGCTCAGAGCGTTAATGGTCAGCTCTACCGGTTCTGAGGGTAGCGGCTGTGATGGCTTACGAGCCGGGGGCTGTTTTATGGTGCGGGAACTGTTCAGTTTCATGTGCTTCTCCTGACGAAGCGCGGATTCTACCAGTGCAGGGGGATTAAAGCATCCTGACCAGGGAAAGGAGTCGACTCTTTACTGCGGTTTGGCTGCAGGTCGCCTCAGGGAAAAATAGTTTTTCGGAGTAATTGCTTCATCCGATGGCTGTTCAGGGTATAAAATTATTTAACTTCTATCTATTGGTCAGAGCAGTTTTATGTCACAGGAACATCCGTTTGCCCCCTTTGTACGTATTTTGGGAAAAGGAAAGCAGGGCTCCCGCTCGCTGAGTCAGATCGAGGCCCGGGAAGCGATGGAGATGATTTTAGACGGTCAGGTTGAGCCCGAACAACTGGGTGCCTTTCTGATGTTATTGCGGGTGAAAGAGGAATCCCCTGAAGAGTTGGCGGGATTTATCGAGGCGGTGAGGGGGCGATCTGGCGCTCCGCAACAGCTAACAGTCGATCTGGACTGGTCAACCTATGCGGGTAAAAAACGTCAACTGCCCTGGTTTATTCTGGTGGCGCTGATATTAGCGGAAAATGGTACCCGGATTTTTATGCATGGTGCCCGTGGCCACACACCTGACCGCATCTACACCGAAGACTGCCTGCAGCTGTTTGGTATAACGGCCTGTCGCGACTGGAACGAAGTGACCGAATCGCTAAATGCTTCACGGTTTGCTTTTATGTCGATCAATACGCTGAGCCCCGAGATGGGCAGAATCATCAATCTGCGTCCGGTGCTGGGACTCAGATCACCGGTACACACGCTGTGTCGACTGATCAATCCGCTGCATGCCCTGCACACAGTGGACGGTGTTTTTCACCCGGCTTACGGTCCGATGCATCAGAAAACCGCGCAGCTTTTGGGGGTTGCCAATGGTCTGACCATCAAGGGTGATGGCGGTGAAGCAGAAGTGAAGCCTGACACAGAGTGTGACCTGCAATGGACCCGTGGCGGTGACTATAGTACCTCCCAGTGGTCCCGTTACTATCCGCGCCGGCTGGTTAAGCAAGAGCTGGATACTGCTGACCTGTTATCAGTGTGGCGGGGTGAGATAACAGATGAATACGGTGAAGGAGCGGTGCTTTCTACACTGGCGCTGATTCTGAAACTGCTCAATAAAGCGGCAGATGATGCTGGTTGTTTCACACTGGCTGAACAGATGTGGCAGGGAAGGGATAGGGAACGCTTCTGAGATCGGAAAGCCAGCTTTCCTGGCCAGACGTCACTGTGTGACTTGTTAGTTGCCAGACGCGGCAGAGCCGCTTGCTAGAAGAAACAAAATCTAATTGTCTTCTTGCTTTTTCTCGCAACCAGCAGGAGCCGCAGGCGCCGTTCTAGATAAGCAACGGAGTTGCGTCTTGCGGCTGGTTTTGCCGCCTCAATCCCTTCTGAGCTTATCCGATACCGCGATGGGGCTTGGGAAGTTGAATATCACTATGTAGGTTGATAGCAGGAAGGTCAGGATGGCGGTTGCCTGTATAACGTGGGAGGCTTCCTGTCCAATCATCGCCGCGCTGGTGGCCATGTAAGCGATCAGCAGTGAGAATTCACTGATCTGGCCCAGACGGAAGCCCACTTCCCAGGCAAGCTTGTTACTTTCGCTGATGCTTTGCAGCAGAAAGCGAAACACGATGGGTTTGATGGCCAGCACCAGCGCCGCGAGAATCAGTGCGGGGATAATTATCTGTCCAAGCAGTCCCAGATTAAAGCTGGCACCGATAGAAAAGAAGAACAGTATCAGGAAAAAATCACGCAACGGACGTAAACTGGTGGCGATGTACTGAGAGATTGGGCTGGTTGCAAGGCTGACTCCCGCTATAAACGCGCCGATTTCTGCTGACAGGCCTACCGCGTGGGCCAGCTCGGCAAGGCCCAGGCACCAGCCGATGGCTACCAGAAAGATATATTCATGAAAACGGTCAAACTTCTGAATCAGCGGCAAAAGTATGTAGCGCACAAACAGCAGTGCTGCACCGATAATCAGCGGTAACGCCACCGCTGTTTTCAGGAAGGTTGTCACTTGGCTGGTGCCGCCATCTCCGCTGTTAAGGAACAGTAGCACCAGAATCGCGATGACATCCTGAAGCAGCAGAAGGCCCACCACCAGCTCCCCGGTATGCTTGTGATGTAGCACTGTGGTTGGCAGTAGTTTGATACCGATGATGGTGCTGGAAAACATCAGCGCCACACCGATAATAATCGCTTCTGTCCGGGTAAAGCCGAACGCGACCCCCACGCCATAGCCGATGGCCATAAATATCACCGCGCTGAAAATCGCCACCAGAGTTGCTTTTCTAAGCATATGTACCAGGTGACTGGGTTGCATATCGAGCCCGAGGAGGAACAGCAGAAATATGATGCCGACATGGGATATGTCCGATAACAGGGCGGTATCCTGGATGAAGCTGTAACCATAGGGTCCCAGCGCTGCTCCCAGCACTATGTATGCAACCAGCAGGGGCTGTCGGGTATAGAGCGCGATAGACGCCAGTATCGCAGCCCCGGTGAAGATAAGAAAAAAAGAGAAAACCAGGCTTTGTTGCAACATAAATAAGCAGATATCCTGTAAATTCAGGCTGGGTTGGTGGTCCGATCCGATCCGGATTACCTGTTCAGTCTACCCAATCTATATGCGGATATGAACCCAGTTGCGGCGCTTCCAGATATAAATAAAGATCAGCGAAGAACCTGCCCGGTGAAATGTCTGTAATAACCAGATACCGGTTAGTCCGTAACCCAGGCAGGGGCCGATCAGCCAGGCTAGTGGCAGATAAAAAAACCATTGCCCCAGGCTGCTGATCAGCATCACTACCCGGTTTGCTCCAGCCCCCAGCAGCGCCTGGGTTAAAACGATAGCCGCGGCATCCAGGCAGATCGCCAACCCGGTTAACATCAGCGGGGTATGGGCTTTATTGATCGCTTCAGCGGTGGCCAGAAAGAGCCCTAGCAGCGAATCGGGGTATAGCCACATCGGCAAACTGAGCAGCAGCATGATCAGTATAGCCGTGAGAATAACATCCCAGCCCCAGCGACTGGCCATGTTGGGATCATTTTGTCCCAGTGCATGACTGACCAGTGTTGTGCACGCAACACCCAACCCTACGCCTGGCAGAATCAGCAGCAGAGCCAGATTTATCAGCACATGTCCGATCGCCTGTTCGGTGGTGCCCAATAGCCCGATTATCCAGAACAGGACCAGCATGGACGCGGCAAAGAGAAACTGTTGAATAGAGTGGGGAACCGCGAGGCGCAGTAGCGACTTCAGTTGATTCAGATTGCTGCGTTGCAGGTTGAGCATCCCTTTGTTGATCGCAGTTGGCAATGTCACCAGTGCTAGCAATACTGCACCCAGATAGAGCGAGATAGTTGTTCCCAGCCCCGCACCGGCTGCGCCCATGGCGGGAAGACCAAAATAACCAAAGATCAGGGTGTAGCTGATCAACACATTGAGAAACTGTACCATCAGCAGGATTCGCAGATAAACGACCGGCCTGTTGGTGCCGTTCCAGTAACCACGAAAACTGAGATTCAGACCGACCGCCAGCAGAGCCAGCACACGATAACTAAAATAGTTGGCTGCGATCTCTTCTACCTGAATATCATCACTCAGCAGCGTTATCAGCCACTCGGCGTTAATCAAAAACAGGAGAGTCAGGGGCAGGGCGATGGCAAAGGCAACGATAATGCCCCAGCCCAACGGAGTTGCTGTTTCTGCGTCAAGGCTCTGCCCTCTGCGACGCGCCACCAGTGCCTGAACGCCAGACGAAAGCCCCAGTATCAGACTGACCGCGAGGAAGTTTATATAGCCTCCGACGCCGATGCCTGCCAGTGCTGTTTCGCCCAGACGACCTACCATGGCGGCATCCACCAGATTCAGAACACTTTGTGATAACATGCCGCCAACAATGGGCAATCCCAGCGTGAGAATAGTTTTAATGCGTTGCAGGCGTTTCAAAAATCCGGTTTCCCTATTGCCGAAATGGGCGGGTGATGGCCCGTGAGAATATTGTGAAGTCTGCCACAAAGGTGTAAAACGGGGCAGTTTAACAGAATAGTATTAACGATGTTCTGGTTAATAACTGAGCAATTTACTCGGGTTTAGAAAACGTGTATCCTGTCAACCATATGAGACAGTGATTTAACAGGAATTTTAATGAATATTACAGTGACCGAATCAGCGGAAACCTACCTTGCTGAGCTGCTAGAAAAACAGAATGTTGAAGGTATTGCTGTACGGATGTTTGTGACTCAGCCGGGAACACCTTACGCTGAGACCTGCCTGGCTTACTGCCGTCCAGATGAGGTTGTCGAAGATGATGAAGTTATGGAGATGGAAAAGGTCAGGTTCTATTTTGAAAAAAATAGTCTGCCCTACCTGGAGGAAGCCACGGTTGATTTCGCCACTGACAGAATGGGTGGCCAGTTAACCATTAAGGCTCCAAACGCCAAAGTACCCAAAGTCTCTGATGACAGCCCAATGGAAGAGCAGATTAACTACATTCTCTACTCTGATATTAACCCCGGTCTCTCTTCCCATGGTGGTGAAGTTAAACTGATTGAGCTGGTAGAGGAAGAGATCGGTCACATTGCTATTCTGCAGTTTGGTGGTGGTTGCCAGGGGTGTAGTGCTGTAGATATGACCCTTAAGGATGGTGTTGAGAAAACACTGGTAGAACGCATAAGTGGGCTTGCAGGTGTCCGGGATGTAACTGACCATTCTGTGACGGATAACGCTTACTATAAGTAAGACATATTCTGCCCTGAAGCCCGGCTTGTCCGGGCTTTTTTGATGTTAAAACCTCTGCCAGCCCTCCTACCTACCATTTTGGTACGTTGTTCGCTTTCGGGTGAACTGATATAACGCTGATATTGATTATTGCTTTTTTATGTAAGTTTTACTGGGATATGGTTGTTTTTTGCCGTCCAAGCCCCATTAACCAGTAAGAACGATATGTCATACAGTCCGTAACTGCTGTCTTCCCGCAGTTTCTTTCGAAAAAGGAGTAAGGTCCATTATGGCACCACTCGAGAATGATAAAGAGATCACTACCACCACGTTGCCGGTTTTACCGCTGCGTGATGTTGTTATATATCCTCATATGGTGATCCCCCTGTTTGTTGGCCGGGAAAAATCAATTCAGGCCCTTGAAGCTGCGATGCTGCAGGACAAAGAGATCCTGCTGATAGCTCAGAAAAATGCCTCAGACGATGAGCCTGTCGGTGGCGATCTGTTTTCAATCGGTACAGTAGCAAGCGTGCTACAGATGCTGAAGCTGCCCGATGGTACCGTTAAAGTGCTGGTGGAAGGTGATTATCGAGCGCGTATAGAAACCCTGCATACCAGCGATAGCCATTTCACTGCCGATGTTACGGTTCTGCCGGTCAGCGAGGTTAGCGACAGCGAAGCAGAGATCTATAAACGTACCGCTCTGGATCAGTTTGAACGTTTTGTGCAGGTGAATAAAAAGATCCCGGCTGAAGTGCTTACTTCGCTGGGGTCGATCGATGAGATCGGCCGTTTGGCGGATACCATTGCCGCACATATGTCCCTCAAGCTGGATGAAAAACAGAAAATTTTAGAAATTCTGGACGATAAACTGCGTCTGGAACATCTGATGGCGTTGATGGAGTCTGAGATCGACCTGGTTGAGGTTGAGAAACGGATTCGTGGGCGCGTTAAAAAACAGATGGAGAAAAGCCAGCGAGAGTACTATCTGAATGAGCAGATGAAAGCGATTCAGAAAGAGATGGGCGACCTGGATGAAAACGGCAATACCGATATCGAAGAGTTGAAAAAACGGATCGATGAGGCCGGTATGCCGAAGGAAGCGCTGGATAAAACGCTGAACGAATACAACAAGCTGAAGATGATGTCTCCAATGTCTGCTGAAGCCACTGTTGTTCGGGGTTATATCGACTGGATGCTTCAGATCCCCTGGTCGAAACGCTCTAAATTGCGCCATGATATGAAGCGGGCAGAGGTGATTCTCAACGAAGATCACTACGGCCTTGAAGAGGTTAAAGACCGCATTCTTGAATATCTGGCAGTGCAGCGACGTGTGCGTAAGCTGAAAGGGCCTATTCTCTGTCTGGTAGGGCCTCCGGGTGTGGGTAAAACCTCTCTGGGACAGTCCATTGCACGGGCTACCAACCGTGAATATGTTCGGATGGCACTGGGTGGCGTTCGCGATGAAGCGGAGATTCGGGGACACCGGCGTACCTACATTGGTTCGATGCCGGGTAAGCTGATACAGAAGATGTCTAAGGTTGGGGTGAAAAACCCACTGTTTCTGCTTGATGAGATCGACAAAATGGGTATGGATCAGCGCGGCGATCCCGCTTCAGCGCTGCTGGAAGTGCTTGATCCGGAGCAGAACAGTACCTTCAACGACCACTACCTCGAAGTCGATTACGATCTCTCCGATGTGATGTTTGTCTGTACCTCTAACTCGATGAATATCCCCGGCCCATTGCTGGACCGTATGGAGATTATTCGCATTCCGGGTTATACCGAAGATGAGAAATTAAATATCGCTCGTAAGTATCTGATACCTAAGCAGACTAAAATGAATGGTCTGAAGAAGGGTGAGCTGATCATTGAGGATGAGGCGGTTACTGATCTGATCCGTTACTACACCCGTGAAGCGGGTGTACGGGGTCTTGAGAGAGAGATTGCCAAGATCTGCCGTAAGGTGATTAAAGAGATTGCGCTGGGTGACGATAAGAACGCTTCGGTGGTCGCAAACAGCGAAAACCTGGAGCACTATTCCGGTGTGCGTAAGTGCAATTTCGGTGTTGCTGAAGAGCAGGACCGTATCGGCCATGTAACCGGTCTGGCATGGACCTCTGTCGGCGGGGATATCCTGACGATTGAATCCGCAGTTGTGCCGGGTAAAGGGCGTCAGATTCGTACCGGTTCCCTCGGTGAGGTGATGCAGGAGTCGATTCAGGCGGCGATGACCGTAGTGCGTAGCCGGGCAGAATCGCTGGGTATAAATCCGGATTTCCATGAGGAAAACGATATTCATATCCATGTACCGGAAGGTGCGACACCAAAAGATGGTCCAAGTGCTGGTATCGGGATGTGTACTGCATTAGTATCTGTCCTGACAAATATTCCGGTTCGCTCCGATGTAGCGATGACCGGTGAGATCACCTTGCGTGGGCAGGTATTGCCTATCGGTGGCTTGAAAGAGAAGTTGCTGGCAGCGCATCGCGGTGGTATCAAAACAGTTATTATTCCGGATGAGAACAAGCGTGATCTGAAGGAAATTCCTGAAAACATCAAAGCAGACCTTGAAATCTGTCCGGTAAAATGGATAGACGAGGTATTGCAAATTGCTCTGAAGTTCAGTCCTGAACCGCTGACGGAGGAGCAAAAAGCAAGCTTTTCTGAAAAGAAAAAGCAAGCAAAAAATGAGCAGGGACAAATAAAACCGCATTAACACAAAATAGTGGCAAAACAGGCTGCAACCCGCTTGACACCTGATTTGCAGGCTTGGTATAAATTGTCCGTCAACTTGCTGGGCATGGGCTACAGAATATAAAAACGATTCATATAAGGGGAACAATGTGAATAAATCTGAACTAATCGACGCAATCGCAGCTTCTGCGGATATTCCAAAAGCTGCTGCTGGCCGCGCACTGGATGCTACACTGGAATCAATTTCCGGCGCTCTGCAAAAGGGTGATTCTGTTGCACTGGTAGGCTTCGGTACTTTCGGTGTGAAGGAGCGTGCTGCACGTACTGGTCGTAACCCTCAGACTGGTCAGCCAATTCAGATCGCTGCGGCGACTCTGCCTACTTTCAAGCCTGGTAAGGCTCTGAAAGACGCTGTCAATAAGTAAGAATAGCTAGCGCCTGATCCGAAAGGATCGCTGGCATCCGGAGCGGTAGTTCAGTTGGTTAGAATACCTGCCTGTCACGCAGGTGGTCGCGGGTTCGAGTCCCGTCCGTTCCGCCAAATGTGAGATCGCTGATTATACTGTCAGTGTTTCTCTGGGTAGCGGAAACCATTAAAACCGGTTCCGTACTGCCAAACATATCAAAGGCGCATCCTGTCAGGATGCGCCTTTTTTTCTATTTGTACACTACCTTAGAGGCCAAGAGGCATCATGCTTCAGAATATCCGAGATAACTCCCAGGGAATCGTCGCCAAGATCATTGTTGGTCTGATCGTCGTTACCTTTGCACTATTCGGGGTGGAGTCCCTGGTCAGTCTGACCTCAGGTTCAAACGCCCCCGCGACCGTCAACGGTGTCGACATTAGTGAGCGGGATGTGTTGCAGGGTGCTGACCTGCAACGTCGTCAGCTATTGGCGCAGATGGGTGAGAATGCTGATCCAACCCTGCTGGATGATAATCTTATCCGTAAGGCGACCCTGGATAACCTGATTCAACAGGAGATCCTGGTTCAGTCTGCGACGAATCAGGATATGGCCATCTCTGATCAGGTGCTGGATCAGATGATTGTTAATACCCAGGATTTCAAAGTCGATGGTGTTTTTAACCCTGACCGTTATCAGGCGGTACTGCGCAATGCAGGGCTGACACCGATGATGTATAAGAATCTGCTGCGTAAAGAGAGCCTGATTGGCTATGAACGTTCGGGTTATATGGGCTCTGCATTTGTCCTGAACAGCGAAGCTGACAAGATTATTACTCTGGACCGGCAAACCCGTGATCTGGCGTATCTTAAGGTAGGGCTGCAGGATTACATGAAAGATGTGTCTCTGACGCAAGATGACCTGACCGTTTACTACGATGCGCATCAGCAGGACTTTATGACCGATGAGCAGGTGGCCATTCAATATCTGCTGATCAATAAAGCGGACCTTCTGAAAGAAGTTAAGGTTGATGATGCTGAGCTGCAAGGGCAGTTTGAGCAACTGAAAGCGGCGTTTAAATCTGAAGAGCAGCGCACCGTTTCTCATATCATGATCGAAGTGTCAGACAGTGTTGATGATGCTGCTGCACTGGCCAAGGCTCAGGATCTCGAGAAAAAACTCGCTGCAGGTGAAGATTTTGCCGAGCTGGCAAAAACTGAGTCTGATGACCCTGGCTCTGCCTCTGATGGTGGTAATCTGGGTGTCTATCAGAAAGGGATGCTGGATGGACCGTTCGAGCAGGCGGTTTATTCACTGAAAGCCGGTGAGGTGTCTGAACCTGTACGCACGGCATTTGGTTATCACATCATTAAACTTACCGATCTGTCTGAGAGTAAGGCTCCGGTATTTGAAGAGGTTAAAGATCAACTGATCGCTGAGCAGCTGGACAACAAGGTTGAGCAGATCTACGTTGAGCGGGTTGGGCAACTGACCGATCTGGCATTCTCATCCGGTGATCTGCAGGAGCCGGCAGCGGAGCTCAACCTAAAGATAGTTGAAGCGGCTCCTTTCAGTCGTAAAGGCGGCAATGATGATGTCACCTCGAATCAGCGGGTTGTTCGCGCAGCGTTCAACGAAGAGCTGATTCGTGATGGCTTCAACAGTGATCCGATCGAACTGGACTCAGGACGCACTCTGGTACTGCGGGTTAAGGAGCATATCCGTCCGCGTCAGCTGAGTGAAGAGGAGGTCAGGCCACAGATCACTGAAATTCTGACTCTGCAGAAGGCAGGCGAAGCGTTGCAGGCCTCTCTGGAAGGGGAGCTTGAAAAACTGCAACAGGGGGCTGAGCGCAAACCGGTTAATGGTGCTGAGTGGCAGGTTGCGGATGCGGTGGGACGTGCTGATCGGAAACAGCCCGCTGAGGTTATGGCCGCTGCATTTAAGCTGCCTAAGCCAGAACAGGGTGCTTCTTACTCTCTGATTACACTCAAGGATGGAGCCCAGGCAATTGTTGCCGTCACGGCGCTACATGAGCCGGATCTGTCAGCGGTCTCTGCCGATGAGAAAAAAGCGATGCGAAATATTCTCAGCCAGCGTTCTGGTCAGTTTGATTATCAGGCGGTGATGGAAGCACGTAAAAACGCAGCTGAAATCGAAAGGCTCTGAAATCGCCGGACTCAATGAAACCTGAAAAAGGCTGCTGATGCAGCCTTTTTTATTGCCTGTTATCGGGCGGTTGAATCCTGGCGTTACAACCCAGACTTAATTGTGTAATATTCAGTCTGTGCCAGGGAGATCAGATGGCAACCACAGGCTATGGAAGGTGTTTTTAAGTCCTGTAGTATTTAATCATTTAGCTCGACCCAGAGGAGCTCGGTTGTGGTCACCGGTGCGGGTGATTCTGTGCTAGCCGTCACTGGCTTATTGAAGCCGGCTGTATGCGCACAGATAAGATCTCATTCTGGTCTGGAGATTACCGTCATAAACCGCTTTTATACAGGGAGTATTTCAAGCAAATGGACACCATTAACGGCATTCCATCGGATACAAGCACAGCGCTGAACAGTGTGGCAAGTCGCACTGCACTGGTATTAGAAACCAATAACCTGCGCGGTGGTGCAGATATTGAACGAGTTCTCTCCAGCCTTAAACGGGTTGTCGGGTTGCTGGCAAATCAGAGCCTGCCACTAACCTCGTTGGCACAGATAGTCATAACACACGACGGACTGGATGAATCCTCTTTTAAGGAGGTGGAGGATATCGCCGGGCATCCTGTTGATTTTGTAAAGATTGATCCCTCTACGGGCTACTACCACGCAAAGAATGCGGGATTTGCCGCAACAGATCCTGAGCGCTGCCGATGGGTTGTTTTTGCCGACGCAGATTGCGTGCCAGCAGCAGACTGGTTAGCTCAGCTACTGTATCCATTTATCCGGGATGACACACTTGCCGCAGTGGCGGGACGCACCAGTTATGCACCTGACCTGGCGGGAACAGCGCTGACAACCCTCGATTTCATGTACTTTCCCGGGGTTCTGGCAGACGGAGCAACGCGTAACTTTTATGCCAATAACGTTGTTTTTCGTCGGGATGTTTTCGCTGAATATCATTACCAGGACCTGGAGAGTGTCTATCGAGCCCACTGTCAGGTGCTCGGTTTACAACTGCAATCGCAGGGGATTCCTCTGCATTATGCTGCCAGAGCGCACACCGTTCATCGCTTTCCTGATAGTTTAAAGGACATCATCAAATTGAGGTGGCTGCGTGGGCAGGATACCTGCGGGCTGACGCCATTTCTGGTGCGAAGCTATATGCCCGCGCGATGGCAGTGGCTGGCAAGAAGTGGACCTATTGGGCCTTTATGTGTGTTGATTGCCCGATTGGGCTTCAGTGTGCGAGCCCTTAATAAGCAGGATCTGCCGCCATTATATCGGCTTCGCTGGTTAGCGGCTATTACCCTGATTATCGGTTTCTCAGCGCTGGATATGAGTGGCGCCCTGATGCGCGGTTTAGGTGTGCGCTATCCTCGCGGTAAAGAGGGCGGTGACGTCCAGGCGTTGTCCTACCATGGCTCATCCAAATGATGATCAGGCAAAGCACCGTAACTGACAGTGTCACTTTAAACAGGGATATCCGGAGAGAAGCTTATGTCTGCTGATTCAGCACCCTTTGTACAGGACTGTTGTGATCCGCCTGTGTTGTATGGATGGTTACGTTTACAGGCGCAATGGGTGAACGCTATCAAACGAGCGGCGTTACGACAACTTCATGCAAGTCATGCCGGTGAGCGGTTATTGTTACGCATCTATCTTATAGGTGAAGACGCCACAGAGATTGCGTTGCAACAAGAGCTATTGAGCGAACCACCAGACTGGATAGTGCGCCAGATGGAACAGCACTTAAACGAAGAACGGCAACATGTCCGGGCCTTTGCTGCGGCTTTGGAGGAGCGCGGTGAAACGACGGTTGCTCAAAGTACTGCACAGCCAGACTGGTTAAGCCGTCGTAAAATTGCCCAGTGGCACGCGATAGCACACCGATATGAGTCGTCTTTTAAGAGCCGATTACTGGTACCCGCATTTGCCATTGGCTTGTGTGCGGAACAGATGGCCACGCGGGTGCTGGAACGTCATATCCGGTTGCTCCAACAGATCTCTCCGTCACACCCTCTGCTGCCTCTGCTGGTACGAGTGCTCTCAGACGAAGGCAGGCACGTGCAGATGTGCAGCGGTGCCTTAATCCGTCTGGTAGAACCCCATGAGCAGGGGACATTACAAAAGATGCTGGCAGAGATCCGGGCTGTCGACCGTTCCTGGTCCGTTACCGGTGCCCTCGGGTTACTCTCTGTGGGTCTGCTGCTTCGCCTCTTGCCAGACCGGAGTTAAGTGTATGCGCATTGCTTATCTGGCAACAGCGGATGCCAGAGGTCATCTGATGCGGGCACAGTTGCTCACGCATGCATTGCAAGCCCGGGGAGTTAAGGTGCAACTCATTACCACCTCCGATGAGGGGCAGCGATTCTTAGCGGGCTTTGGGCTGGCAGCAACAGTTTTGTCGCGTCATTACTCGGTGCAGTTTGATACTCAGCAGAACATGTTGCGTGGAGCAACGGATGCTAATGTTGCGGGCTATATTTTTCACCCTAAGCGCATGGCCCGGGATATCTGGAAACTACGCCAGGTGTTTCGTGACAATGATCTTGTACTCAATGATTCGTTTCACCCGGCACTGTTATTCATGGGGTGTTTGCCTGTCTGGCGACACAAGGTGGTGCATATTTACGGGGCCAGCCTGCGCCAGGCGTTGGAAACAAACTTCAATGGCCGCATTCCGGTGGCTGTGGCGAGGTTATACAGCGCTGTTGTTGCATGGCAGATCAGTCGTGCCGGAGCACGTCTGGAACATCATTTTGCCTACCCCTCTATGGCTGAGCACAACGGTGACTGCTTTCGCCTGCCTACCCCTGTTGCTGTGGTAAAGCCGGGCAGGGACCAGCCTGATCAGGGCAGGATGCACATAGCAGGGTATCTTAATCCACACTTTTGTGATTCCGCACTCGCTGCGGCGTTAGAGCAGGGGATTTCTGATGCAGGTGGGATAGCACATCTGGTTGGCGAGGGGATGGCACACCGTCCAGGCTGGTTAGCCCGGGACACCGATTGGGTCAGCCAGGCTGCCCGCAGCTCGCTGATCATCTCTGCACCGGGGATGGCGGCACTATCGATTGCCCGGGTCTATGACAAGCCCATTATACTGGTGCTCACCGATCAACCCGAACAGCAGCGTAATGCGGCACGGGCGGCTGAGCTTGGCTTACGGCATCGGATAGTCGTCTGGGATGGTGATTCTCAGGCATTCGCAGACAGCATTGATCAGGCATGCAGAGCGTTAAGTAGCGCTACAGAGCTTACCCCCTCTCATCTATCCGCTGCACATGGCTATGACCGGGCAATTGATCGCCTGGAGATCTGGCTGGAACTGCTGACGTCACTGGTTAAACCTGCTTCGCCGTAGGTCAGGGTGCTCAATTAGCGCGAAGGGAAACATTTAAACTGCAGGCGGGCTGGGTCTCTGAAATCTTAAAACTGTCGTTTTAATACTATACTGATCAACATCTGTGAGATTTTAAAGGCTACTAACGGCTGTTTTCATTCCCACCTCAGGTTTTACAACCATTAAACTGCTTGTCTGAGGGCGTGATGAAATCGTAATAATAAAAACGCTAATCTCAGGAGGTCCGTATGAAAATCAGACCTGTTTCTTTTGCTGTGTGTGTTGTTGCCATCATTTTCATCACCGGGTGTCAGCATAATCCGACCCGGATGAGTGGTGGTAAAAGCTTCGTTATTATCGGTGAATCGATGGCCACGGGTGCTGAAGCGGCACAGGAGCTGCAGCTCGCTATTAACCGTAGTCAGACGGTTGGCTGTGAAGCCATTTCGGTCGGTGGTTATGGCGCTGCTGGTGAGGGGATGGTTCTGGGGCTTGCCGCGTTGATCCGGTGCCCGGACGGCGTGCATATTATACCAACAGGATTCCCTTATGATGCCACAACTGGTATGAAAATTCCGGTGGATCCGGCTGCTGTCGTGCCTCCGCCACTGTCGCCACCAGCACCCTGAGGGCGATATTCAACCTGCGGCAAAGGCGGCCTCCAGTAAACGGCGGGTATAGCTTTGGCCAGGGTTGCTGAATATATCAGCAGCGGAGCCCTGTTCAACCACGTCACCCTGTTGCATCACCAGCAGATCATGGCTGAGGGCTTTGACGACAGCCAGGTCGTGACTGATGAAGATGTAGCTGAGTTTGTACCGCTGCTGTAGTTCGCGTAGCAGATCGATTATCTGTGCCTGTACGGTGCGATCCAGGGCTGAGGTTGGTTCATCCAGGATGATCAGTTCCGGTTTGAGAATTACTGCCCGGGCGATCGCAATGCGCTGGCGCTGGCCGCCGGAAAACTCATGGGGGTAGCGGTGCCGGTCATCGGGTTCCAGTCCTACCTCTTTGAGAGCATCAATAATCAGCTGCTCACGTTCCCCGGGTAAACCGATATTATGGATCTCCAGACCTTCGCTGAGCGATTCAGCTACAGACATTCTCGGGCTGAGGCTGCCATAGGGGTCCTGAAATACGATCTGCATTTTGCGTCGCAGAGGTTTGATTTCGCTTTGGTTCAGACTTTCAATCGCCTTGCCATCAAACTGTATGCCTCCCTCCGAGCGGATCAGACGGAGTATTGCCAGCCCCAGAGTGGTTTTCCCTGAACCACTCTCTCCAACAACCCCCAGAGTGCGGCCAGTGTGTAGTTTAATGCTGCAGGGGTTTACCGCTTTAATATGGTCCACGGTGCGTTTCAGCAAGCCCCGTTTAACGGGAAACCATACTTTAAGCTTGTCAGTCTGTAATATCGGTGAACCGGTTTCTGCGACCGGCTGAGGCAGTCCTGAGGGTTCTGCATTGAGAAGTTTCAGGGTATAGGGGTGTTGCGGGTCGGCAAACAGATCTGCTGTGCGGTTTTGCTCGACAATCGATCCCTGATACATCACACAGACTGCATCACTGTAACGGCGGACAATATTCAGATCATGAGTGATCAGCAGCACCGACATCCCCAGTTTTCGCTGCAGTGAGCGGAGCAACTCCAGTATCTGTTCCTGGATTGTGACATCCAGTGCGGTCGTCGGTTCATCAGCGATCAGCAGTTCCGGATCATTGGCCAGTGCCATGGCGATCATCACCCGTTGCCGCTGCCCCCCAGAGAGCTCGTGTGGATAGCTGTTAAGACGTTTTTCCGGATCCTTGATGCCGACAAGGCTGAGTAGCTCCAGCGTCCGCTCGCGAGCCTGAAGGCCTGTCAGCCCCTTATGCAGCAGCAGTGTCTCACCGATCTGGCGGGATATGTTGTGTAACGGATTGAGCGAGGTCATCGGCTCCTGAAAAATAACACTGATGCGGTCACCGCGCAGCGACCGCATCTGCGCTTCAGTGTTCTGTAGCAGATTTTTACCCCGGTATAAAATTTCTCCACCTGGGTGGCTGGCCTTAGGATATGGCAGCAGCTTAAGGATCGACATCGCGGTCACCGATTTACCCGAACCGGATTCGCCCACCAAGGCCATCGTCTGTCCCGACATAATATCGAAACTGACGTTGTTAACGGCATTGACCGCTGAGTGGTTCTGGCCAAAGCGGACTGACAGGTTGCGTACCGAGAGCAGGGGTTCAGTCATTCATCACCTTCCGGGGGTCAAAAGCATCACGAACAGCTTCGCCAATAAAGATCAGCAGTGTCAGCATGACGGACAGAGAGATAAAGGCGGTCAAGCCCAGCCAGGGCGCATGCAGATTCGCTTTACCCTGAGCCACTAACTCCCCCAGTGAGGCTGAACCTGGCGGTAAACCGAAACCGAGGAAGTCCAGCGCCGTGAGGGTGACCAGCGAGCCGTTGAAGATAAACGGCATAAATGTCAGTGTCGCTACCATCGCATTGGGGAGGATATGGCGAAACATAATCAGCCGGTTACTCAGGCCCAGCGCGCGGGCTGCCCGGACATACTCAAGATTACGTCCACGCAGAAATTCGGCACGCACGACATCAACCAGTTGCATCCAGGAAAACAGTAGCATGATACCCAGCAACCACCAGAAGTTGGGCTGCACAATACTGGCCAGAATAATCAGCAGGAACAGTACCGGCATTCCCGACCAGATCTCGATAAAACGCTGGAAGAACAGGTCGATTTTACCACCGTAAAAACCCTGAACCGCGCCGGCGGCAACGCCGATGACCGAGCTGATCAGCGTCAGGGTGATAGCAAACAATACTGAAATTCTGAAACCGTAGATAACCCGGGCCAGGACATCTCGCCCCTGATCATCGGTGCCCAGCAGGTTGTCCGTGCTTGGAGGAGAGGGGGCAGGGACAGGCAGATCATGATTGATCGTCTGATAACTGAAACGTATAGGTGGCCAGAGAATCCAGCCGCCTTTACTGGTGATCAGTTCCTGAATATAGGGGTCTTTGTAATCAGCGAATGTGTCGAACTCACCGCCAAACTCCAGTTCGGAATAGTCGATCGCCACTGGAAAATACAGGCTGTTTTGATAGCCGATCAGGAGCGGTTTATCGTTGGCAATCAGCTCCGCAAACAGGCTGAGAATAAAGAGCGTCAGAAAGATCCAGAGCGCCCAGTAACCACGCCGGTTATTACGGAAGTTCTGCAGTCTACGCTGGTTGACAGGGCTTATTTTCAGGGATTTGAACCGCTTTAGCATACTGCTCAGTTCTCTCTGCTTTCAAAATCGATTCGTGGGTCAACCGCAACATAGGTAAGATCGCTGACCAGTTTAAGTAACAGACCGATCAGTGTGAAGATATACAGGGTGCCAAAGATAACCGGGTAGTCCCGTTTAATGACGGCTTCATAGCCCAGCAGGCCAATTCCATCGAGTGAGAAGATCACTTCAATCAGCATCGATCCGGTGAAGAAGATACCGATCAGCGCCGCAGGCATGCCGGCAATAATCAGCAGCATCGCATTACGGAAAACATGGCCATAGAGCACCTGGTTTTCAGTTAATCCTTTGGCCCGGGCGGTTATCACATACTGCTTGTTAATCTCATCAAGAAAAGAGTTTTTGGTGAGCATCGACAGGGTTGCAAAACTGCCAATCACCGATACCAGCACCGGCAGGGTGATATGCCAGAAATAATCTTTAATCTGTCCCCACATGCTCAGCTGATCGAAATCCGGAGAGGTCAGTCCCCTGAGCGGAAACCAGCTGAAGTATGTGCCGCCAGCGAACAGTACGATCAACAGGATGGCAAACAGAAAGTTGGGTATCGCGTAGCCCACGATAATCATTGAGCTGGTCCAGACATCGAAAGGGGTGCCATCACGTACCGCTTTCTTAATTCCCAGTGGCACGGCCACCAGATAGGTGATCAGGGTTGTCCAGAGTCCGAGGGAGATAGATACCGGCAGTTTCTCGATGATCAGATCTGTCACTTTTTTGCCGCTGAACAGGCTCTCGCCGAAATCGAAGACCAGGTAGTTCTTCAGCATCTGAAAGAAACGTTCATGGGCTGGTTTATCGAACCCAAACTGAGCTTCAATCTGCTTCACCAACTGCGGATCAAGTCCCCGTGCTCCCCGGTAGGTGCTGCTGTTGCCTGTTGCGGATGATGAGCCTGAGCTACTCAGATCGGACTGAGCTGAACCGTCGAAACGGGATGTTGAACTGGTGTTCAGGCCCTGCAGGTTGGCGATAGTCTGCTCAACCGGGCCGCCGGGAGCGGCCTGTACGATCAGGAAGTTGATGGTCAGAATACCCAGCAGAGTAGGGATAATCAGCAGCAGACGCCGCAGGATATAAGCTGCCATTCAGATTACTGCCCTGTCTTTTCCGGTTTGACCCACCAGGTATCGAACCCCAGCGAGTATTTGGGATGGACTTTGGGGAAATCAAACTTATCCCAGTAAGCCACGCGATAGCTGTTGATATGGTATTGCGGAATAACATAGTGATTCCACTGCAGCACCCGGTCCAGGGCGCGGGTTCTCAGTACCAACTGTTCCCGGTCTGGCGCCTGGATAATCTGGTCGACCAGATAGTCGACAGCCGGATTTTTAATACCAATCAGGTTACGACTGCCTGGCTGATCGGCCGTTGAAGAGTGCCAGAACTCCCGCTGTTCATTGCCGGGAGAGATAGACTGACCAAAGCCGCTGACGATGACATCAAAATCAAAACTGCGCACCCGGTTGATATACTGTGACGCATCGATAATACGGATTGAGGGCTTGATACCCATCCGTTCCAGGTTGCGGGCAAAGGGGGCTACCACTCGTTCAAATGTGGGTTGAACCAGCAAAATTTCAAATGACATCTGTTTGCCGTCAGGCCCCAGCAGTAAGCCATCCTTTAACTCCCAGCCAGCACTTTTCAGCAACCTCAGGGCAGTGCGTAACTGTCCGCGAATATTGCCATCTCCATTGGTTGTGGGCGCTTTGTAGACCTGAGTAAATACTTCGGGGGGCACCTGGTCACGGATCGGCTCAAGAATTTTTAACTCTTTTTCAGTGGGCAGCTCTGTGGCGGCCATCTCCGAGTTAGAGAAATAGCTGTTGGTGCGGGTATAGGCGTTATAGAAGATATTCTTGTTGGTCCATTTGAAGTCAAAGGCGTAGGCCAGCGCTTCTCTGACCCGGGCATCTGAGAAGTAGGATTTACGGGTATTAAGAATGAAGGCCTGCATACCCGTTGGGTTTTCATGCACCTGGGTACGGGTGATGATCTTTCCTTCATCAAACACAGTGCCGGTATATCCGGTAGCCCACTGCTTGGATGAGAACTCCTGGCGAAAATCGTATTCGCCCCCTTTAAACGCTTCAAGGGCAACATTGCCATCTTTGTAATAGTCGTAGCGGATTGTGTCAAAGTTGAAGCGGCCGCGGTTAACTGGCAGATCCTTACCCCAATAGTTTGGGTTTCTGCGATAGGTGATGGTGCGTCCGGCATCGAAACTGTCAATCAGGTAGGGGCCAGAGCCCACCGGAATCTCCAGACCGGGCTTACTGAAATCACGCCCCTCCCAGTAGTGCTTGGGTAAAATACTGACTTCTCCGACAATTAATGCCAGCTCGCGATTTTGGCTGGCGTTAAATGTGAATTTAACCCGCTGGCTGGAGAGCGCCTCAATATTAGCGATATCGTGGTAGTAGGAACGGTAAAACGGGGCTCCCTGTTCACGCAGCAGTTTAAAGGTGTACACCACATCTTCTGCAGTGACGGGCTGGCCGTCGCTGAATTTTGCATCGGGGTTGAGATTAAATATGACCCAGCTGCGGTCATCTGCGACTTCCAGTGACTCAGCCAGCAGCCCATAGAGAGAGAAGGGTTCGTCCTGAGCTTTGGTCAGCAGAGAATCATAGATCAGTCCAATGCCATCGGCGGCAGCACCCTTAATGATAAAACCATTAAAACTGTCGAAAGTGCCCAGTGCATCTTCAGAGACATCACCGCCTTTTGGGGCGTCAGGATTGACGTAATCAAAATGTTTAAACCCGGGAGGGTATTTGAGGTCGCCATACATAGAGATGCCGTGCTGCGGTGCAGCAGCGTGTAGCGGGGAGGTGAGTGTGCAGATCAGAGTTGCAGATAACAGACAAAGCGTTGATATCTGCTTAGATAACTGTTTGAAATTCATCCGTAATTATCCAGCCAGATTGGTAACCTGTTAATTTATAACAGGGGGGATCGGTTATAGCTAGTTATATGAGTACGGATCAGCGGTTTTGTTCAAATTCATCGGCAAGTTCGGTCAGACGCTGGTGCTGTAATTTGCGCTTAACCTTGTCGTTTTTCAGTTGGTTGAGCTGTTCGGTGAGAAAGCGTTGCTTATCACTGTTACCGGCTGACAGCCCGGAGATCAGATCTTTATCCATCCAGTTACAGATCTTATGATAGAGAATAAATTTGAACAGCAGTGCGGTCACCGTTGCGAAGATAATGATGCCGATACTAAGTGCGTCCATGTCCTGTCTCCTGGGTGGCGGATTTGAAAAACCGGGTGATCAAGTCGCTATTTTACCGCGCTTCAGTGATATCAACATAGAGGGTCAGGTGTTGCCCCGGCTGGAGATACTTGCTCTTTTCCAGCTTGTTCCAGCGTTGGATATCATTGATAGAAACCCGAAAACGGTCAGCAATGGTATACAGTGAATCGCCGCTACGAACGGAATAACCGATGCGGCGAATCAGCTGTTGATCACTGCGGCTGAGGCCCTGATGTGCATCGGCTTTCCAGATTGCCAGAGTTTGACCGACTCTGAGGGGATCTCCAGGCGCCATTTGATTCCATGAGGCCAGTTCTCGCACGCTGACATTGTTGTTTTTGGCTATTTTCCAGAAGCTATCGCCCTGTTTTACCTCGTAGGTGACCCGATTGCGGTCACTCTGAGCCAGTTGATTCTGCTTACGACTGAAGCGTTGGGACTGGCTCAGTGAGTATTCGCTGGACTCATGCTTGGCGCTGGGGATCAGCAGATACTTGCCGGCACGGATATTACTGCCGCTGAGCTTGTTGGCTTCACGGATGACCGCGGAGGTGGTGTTATAGTGTCGGGCAATGGTGCTGATGGTTTCGCCTTTGCTGATTTTGTGGCGCGCCCAGTTAACCCGTTGTTCAGCCGGAAGCTGAGCCAGCTGAGTACGGAACTGTTCTGCTGTGTCAGCCGGAATGAGCAAGCGATGCGGACCATCGGGATCAGTGGCCCAGCGATTAAAGCCGGGGTTGAGCTGATACAGTTCCTGCGTTGAAATAGAACTGAGTTTAGCTGCCTGTGCCAGATCGATCTGACTGTCCAGTTCGACCTGTTCAAATACGGGCTTGTTCGGCAATGGCTGCAGGGTGAGATTATTGTCTTCAGCGTCACGAATCAGTTTTGAAACCGCCAGCAGTTTAGGTACATATACCCGGGTTTCTTTGGGCAGGTCCAGCGACCAGAAATCTGTCGCCAACCCCTTTTTCTTATTGCGGCGAATCGCTTTTGAAACATTCCCTCCACCACAGTTGTAGGCAGCCAGGGCCAGCTCCCAGCTATCAAAGCGGTCATGCAGTTGCTGCAGATAGGTCAGCGCAGCATCCGTTGAGGCGACAATGTCACGACGTCCGTCATACCACCAACTGCTTTTTAAACCAAAATGTTTCGCTGTGCCGGGAATGAATTGCCAGGGCCCGGCGGCGCGGCCATGTGAGTATGCAAAGGGGTCGTAAGCACTTTCGACAATCGGCAGCAGCGCAACCTCAGCAGGCATATCCCGTTTCAGTACTTCACCGAGAATATAATAGTAATAACGGCTGGCACGGGTCGCGACCCGTTGCATATATTGCGGATGTTTTTGATACCACTCGAACTGCGCCTGTAAGCGTGGATCATCATGATCCAGATCAAGCTGCATATGCTGTCGGGTCAGTTGCCAGAGATCGGTGCTGGTTTGAGGCTGCTGTTGCGTGTCAGAAGAGAGTGTCGGATTCAGTACCTGACGCTGTGCCTGTGGCTGCTCATCAGGGCCGCTGACAGGCGCCGGTTGCTGACTGATAACCTGATTGGTCTGACAGCCGGCAAGAATCAGCCCGGCAGCGGTGAGTACAACAAATTTTCTGACCAGCTGCATTGCCCAAGGCACCCTGTAAAATATAAAAGGGTGCATTTTATGGGGCCAGTTGCAGAGGGTCAACTGTTATTGATCCCAGGCTGAGCTACATCAACTTTACAACGCTTAACAAGGAAGCAGGGGAGGAGTCAGAACTGATTTTTCCATTCCCGGATCATAGCGAAAATGGCCACTTCTGAGGTCAAAGGTCCGCCAGCAAACAGCTCTGCAGATTGTCTCACGGGGGCTTCGCTATAGCGAAGAAAGGGGTTGATCTGTTTCTCGGTGGCGATATCTGTAGGCAGGGTCGGCTGATCGGATTCGCGCAGTTGGGTGCAGTGTTCGATCGCCGCTTTAATACGGTTGTTTGCGGGTTCAACCGCTGCAGCAAATGCAAGGTTGGCAAGAGAATACTCATGGGTGCAGTAGATCTGGGTTGCATCAGGCAGCTGTCGGAAATATTCCATCGCCCGGTGCATCTGTTCTGCACTGCCTTCAAACAATCGGCCACAACCGGCCAGAAACAGCGTATCACCGCAGAACAGCTGCGGCTCACTTCCTGGGAGATAGTAGCTGATATGATCTAATGTGTGGCCCGGTACTTCACGGATAGTCAGCGTCTGCTCCATCAGACTGATCTGATCACCATCGCTCAGCTTATGAGTGATGCCGTCAAATGGGGAGTTGGCCGGACCATAAACAGTGACAGTGTTATCCTGGCATAGTTGAGCGACACCACCGGTGTGGTCATGATGGTGGTGAGTGATCAGGATGGTGGTTAACAGCAGGTTATTTTCGTTCAGATAGTGTTCGACCACGTCAGCATCACCGGGGTCGACGACGGCCACTTCAGTACTGCCGGGTACAGTCAGAGCCCAAATATAGTTATCATTAAAAGCAGGTATCGGCATGACATTGAACATTTTAGGCCTCGGCTGTATTGGATTTGTCAGATATAGTAGTACATATTGAGCAGAGTAAGGAGATTGAGTGCACCCGTTAACTACAAGGTTAACCTATTCAAACCGGAGCGTTAAGGGCTAATAATGTATGGGTTTTAAACAACAGCCACCGCTCGCAGAGTGGTTACCGGCGTTACGTAGTTGGTTTGATACAGAGCTGGGGCAGCAGTTGCTGGCTTCAGAGCGAGAGTTGCTGGACCGGCTGTTACCGACCATGTTTGGCTATCATCTGCTGCAGATCAGTTTTGATAACCGGCTTGATCTGGCCCGGGAGAGTCCGGTGCGCCATCAGATACCGGTAAATCCGGTTGCCGAATTGGGATTGCCAGACAGTGCGGTGATCGCCCGCAATGAAGAGTTACCGTTCGAGCATAACAGTATCGATGTGGTGCTGTTGCACCATGGACTCGATTTTGCCCAAAGCCCCCATCAGGTGCTGCGTGAATCTGCCCGGGTTCTGCGCCCGGGGGGGTATCTGCTGAATATCGGTTTTAATCCGGTCAGTTGGTGGGGCGTTTATCGTACCCTGAAACTGAATAAAGAAACGGTGCCCTGGCAGGGGCACTTTATCGGCTCGCAACGTATGCATGACTGGTTAGCGTTGCTCGAATTAACGGTGGTCAGGGAGCTGTCCGATTACTATCGCCTGCCCTTCGAGAAAGAGTCCTGGCGTCAGCGTGGGCGGCTGATCGATGCGATAACCCGACGCTGTTCGTCTCATTGCGGAGCCTTTGTGCTGCATGTTGCCCGCAAGGATGTCGGCGGGATGACCCCGATTGAACCGGTCTGGAAGAAGCGTAAGCTGATTAATCTGCCGCTGGTTGAACCAACAACCCGTGGTGCCCGAGGAAGAGTGAGTGAAGAAAAAAATTAATATTTATACTGATGGTGCCTGTAAAGGAAATCCGGGACCGGGGGGCTGGGGAGCCGTTCTGGAATATGGTGAACATCGCAAAAAACTGTTTGGTGGAGAGATGAATACCACCAATAACCGGATGGAGCTGATGGCCGCGATTGAAGCGCTGAGTGTTCTGAAGGAGTCCTGCGAAATTGTTTTGACGACCGATTCTCAGTATGTACGTAAAGGCATTACGGAATGGCTGGCAGGCTGGAAACGCAATGGCTGGAAAACCTCAGCCAGGAAACCAGTAAAAAATGCCGATCTGTGGCAGCAGCTTGAAGAGCAGACTGCACGGCACCAGATTCAGTGGAAATGGGTGAAAGGTCATAGTGGTCATCCGGGTAATGAACTGGCCGACCAGTTGGCTAACAAAGGGGTTGAGCAAGCCCTGCAACAGGCGTAAGTGAACAGATAAGTTATGAGACAGATAGTACTGGATACGGAAACCACGGGTATCGACCCGAAAGAGGGGCATCGGATCATTGAGATCGGTTGTGTTGAGATGATGAACCGCCGACTGACAGGTCGTACCTATCATCGTTATCTTAAGCCGGACCGTGTGATCGATGATGAAGCGATTCAGGTACACGGTATCACCAATGAGTTTCTCGATGATAAACCTCGCTTTGAAGAGATCCAGGATGAGTTTTTGCACTTTATCCGAGGCGCCGATCTGGTTATCCATAACGCTGCGTTTGACGTAGGTTTTATCGATAATGAGTTAAGCCTGAATAACCATCAGGAGCGGGTCCATGATTTTTGTCAGGTGACCGATACGCTGGCGATTGCACGCAAGAAGCATCCGGGGCAGAAAAATAACCTTGATGCGCTATGTCGCCGTTACGGTATTGATAACAGCCATCGTGAGCTGCACGGCGCGTTACTTGATTCTGAGATTCTGGCCGATGTTTATCTGATGCTGACGGGCGGTCAGAAGAATCTGATGCTGGCAGGCGAGGAGGATGGTGACGACGGTGTTGATCAGGTTCGGCGTCTTGATACTTCAGCTATGACCCTGAAGGTGGTGCAGGCTGAAGGGGATGAACTGGATGCTCACCGCAGTTATATCGAACGTCTGGATAGTAAAGCGGGCAGCATCTGGAGTCAGCTTGGTGAGCAGCCAGGTGAAACGGGCTGAAGCAAATCTTTAATGAGAACGAAAAAAAGCAGGCTGTGAAGCCTGCTTTTTTGATTTTCAGAGGTCTGTTTTGCAGCTATGAAGCGATTCCCTGTTTACAGGAAGTGTGTTACCGCCAGATAGCCAGTGACGCTCATGACCACGGTGTAGGGCAGTGCCATCCACACCATAGTGCCGTATGAGAGACGAATCAGGGGTGCCAGGGCAGATGTCAACAGAAACAGGAATGCAGCCTGGCCGTTGGGGGTTGCTACACTCGGGATGTTGGTGCCAGTGTTGATAGCGATCGCCAGCAGGTCAAAATGCTCCCGGGTGATTGAGCCCTCTTTGAGAGCTGCCAGTACTTCATTGATATACACCGTTGCGACAAAGACGTTATCAGAGATAGCCGATAGCAGGCCGTTGGCAATAAAAAAGATACCCGGCTGAACCTGAGTGTCCATGGCCAGTACTGAAGCGATAATGGGCTGGAACAGGTGTTGTTCGTGAATCACCGATACAATGGAGAAAAATACCACCAGCAGCGCGGTAAATGGCAGTGCCTCCTCAAATGCTTTACCTATCTGATGTTCCTCGACTATACCGTTGAACGCGGTCAGCAGAATAATCACTGTGAGACCGATCAGACCAACGGCCGCGAGATGGAATGCCAGGGCCAGAACCAGAAAGACCGCCACCAGAATCTGAACAAACAGGGCCAGCTTGTCCGACTTGGTTAGCTTCTTATCCTGTTCGGCAGCAAAATCTTCGAGAATAGTGCGTACCGATTGAGGGATATCGGCGCCATAACCAAACCACTTGAGTTTTTCCAGCAGGATGCAGGTTGCCAGACCCGCAAACAGAACCGGCATCGTTACCGGGGCCATCAGAACAAAGAACTCGACAAAATCCCAGCCCGCCTTTTGCGCGATCAGCAGGTTTTGTGGTTCTCCCACCAGGGTGCAGACACCGCCCAGCGCGGTGCCCACAGAGCCGTGCATCAGCAGACTGCGCAGAAATGCCCGGAACTGCGCCAGCGCTTCATGGTGGTCGACATGAACTGTTTCATCATCGCCATGATCGTGTGCTTCATGGTGGAACTGTTTGCCGGAGGCTACTTTGTGATACACCGCATAGAAGCCGACACCGACGCTGATCAGTACTGCCGTCACTGTCAGGGCATCGAGAAAGGCCGATAGCAGTGCTGCAAACAGTGAGAACATCAGCGACAGTGCAACTTTGGAGCGGATTTTCAGCAGCAGTTTGGTAAATACCCAGAGCAGCATGTTCTTCATAAAGTAGATGCCTGCTACCATGAACATCAGTAGCAGAATCACTTCCAGGTTGGCTTCCACTTCATGGTAAACCGTCTCAGTGCTTGCCAGGCCGATAATAATCGCTTCCAGAGCGAGTAAGCCGCCCGGTTGAAGCGGATAACATTTTAGTGCCAGAGCCAGAGTGAAGATAAATTCAAAGATCAGCATCCAGCCTGTTACTACAGGTCCAACGGTGAACAGAAGAATCGGGTTAAGTATCAGAAAAAGTACAATGGCCTGTTTATACCAGATAGGTGAGTTGCCAAGGAAGTTCTTAATAAGCGCCTGGGTTGTGGTCATCGATACGGGGTCCTGTGCCAATTCGGGCCTGTGGAAAGTTTCTGTGCATCATGCTAAATGTAGTGATTACAGTCTTTCCAATGTAAGTTAAGTAGTGAATGTTATTATGATTTTGACGTAGATTAGCAGGAGTTTTGTTAAATCAAAAGTCTGCTTAACCTGTTAAGAGTACCCTAGTTTTCAGGTGACATATATGCCTGAAATCACTGTTTATTGGTCTGTTTTTGCTTAGGTTCAACAAATATTATGGAAATTGAATATATTTATTCATCGGGACACCGGGTTTGGTCTGATCTGCAGGGGCGTTGGATTTTTACTCAGCCCTGTTGCGACCACAACCTCGCTCTGGAAGAGTATGATCTGACTTTATTGCCGCAACAGCAGGTAAAACTGCTTATCATGCCTGAGGAAGTGTTGCCCCATGAAACCCCGGGTTTACAGCTGCGGCAACTGCTGTCCCGCTCAGAAGAGTCGATGTTTCCACTGCTATCGCGAGCAGCCCAGGTGACAACCTGGAGTCGCGATCACAACTTCTGCCCCCGTTGCGGAGATGCATTGCGTCATCACCATCAGGACCTGGCCAAGCAGTGTGATGGTTGTGGCCTGACTCAGTATCCCAGACTCTCCCCCTGCATTATCACGCTGGTGACCCGCGGTGAGTATTGCATACTGGCGCAGGGAGTTCGATTCACTGAGCCCAGATTCAGCACCCTGGCGGGGTTTATTGAAGCGGGGGAAAGTGCTGAAGATGCCCTGGCTCGAGAGGTCAGAGAGGAGGTGGGTGTGGAGGTTTCCAATATCCGCTATCACTGCAGTCAGTCCTGGCCCTTTCCTCATTCGCTGATGCTGGGCTTTTTTGCCGATTATGTATCCGGGGAGATCGTGCCAGAGCCGGGAGAGATAGTCGATGCGCGCTGGTTCCACTACAGTGAGCTGGATGAGGCACCTATTCCTCCGCCGTTTACCATATCCCGCCAGTTGATTGATGAGTTCGTAAAGCGCTGCAGAGCAGGGGATTAACCGCGTTTATCTTTACTGAAGTACTTACCCAGCTGTGTTGCCAGCATCACATTGCCTTCGGCCCTGAGTTTGCCGGTGAGGTAGGCGCTCATGCCATCCTTCTCACCCGTGACCACACGGATAAAGGTGTCACTATTGGTGATCAGGGTGATATCAGGGTCGTGATGCTCGCCAAGGGCAACCGTCAGTTGCTGGTCAGCGATAGTGAAATAGAAGTCGTCCGCATCACTCAGTATAAATTGGAATGTGGCCGACACTGCGGAGGTGTTTTCCGGAATAAAGCGACTGGAAAGCTTTTCTATAACCCGGGTGACAGTGATTGCTTCAGACATATTTGATTCAGCTCTCCAATTTTGTATTCAGTGATATTGCCTCGGTGGGTTGTATGGTACATTACCCGACCATAAATCAATATATTGAATTGCCCCCAAGGGCTTAAAGATCTGGAGTGTTAGGTGGTCGATTTTCTGGCAAGTTACGGATTGTTTCTGGCAAAAGCGCTGACAGTGGTCGGTGCTATTATTCTGGTTATTGTTGCCATAGGCGCTGTGGCATCACGGAATAAGCGAGACAGTAAAGAGGGATATCTCAGTATCCACAGCATGAATGAAACGCTGGAGGATATGGAGCACGCACTGAAAGAGGTCGTGCTGGATTCTGAAGTTTATAAGCAGCAACTGAAAGCGGAAGAGAAGCAGGAAAAGCAGGAAGCTAAGGCGCGTAAAAAAGCGCTGAAGAAAACTAAATCCCAGCCTGATGCTGAGCCGGAACGTAAACGGGTTTTCGTACTGGATTTCGATGGTGATATTAAAGCCTCAGAGCTTGAGCCGATGCGTGAAGAGATCACCGCTGTGCTGACCATGGCGACCGAGAAAGATGAAGTGGTTATCCGTCTGGAAAGTCCCGGTGGGATGGTGCACAGCTATGGTCTGGCGTCCTCTCAGCTGGAGCGGATTAAGCAGCGGGGAGTCCCGCTGACAGTGTGTGTCGATAAAGTCGCGGCCAGCGGTGGTTATATGATGGCTTGCCTGGCGGACAAGATTGTAGCAGCGCCGTTCTCGATACTCGGATCGATTGGTGTGGTGGCACAATTGCCCAATTTTCACCGTTTATTAAAAAAGCATGATATTGACTATGAAGTGCTGACGGCGGGTGAGTATAAACGCACCCTGACGGTGATGGGGGAGAATACTGAAAAGGGCCGGCAGAAATTTATTGAAGATCTGGAAGATACCCATAGTCTGTTCAAAGAGTTTGTTGGCGAGTTCCGGCCTCAGGTTGATCTTGAAAAAGTAGCAACCGGTGAAGTTTGGTTTGGACGGCGAGCGCTGGAAGTCAATCTGATTGATGAGATCTCTACCAGCGATGAATATCTGACCCAGGCGTGTGAAGACGCCGATGTCTATACGGTCCGGTATGAGTATAAGAAGACCCTGCAAGATCGTCTCTCTGATATGTCGATTAAAACAACTGACACCCTTTTTACGAAATGGGCAGGACGTATTCTAAACTCCCATTTATTAGCTAAGTAACCAAAATGGTAAGGGAAATGCCAGCATTTATCTGATTGTCGCTTATAATCATATTGTAAAAGTTTCAAACATATGAAGCGGATTTTGTCAGGATGATTCTGATGGGATTCGCGACCCGGCTAAGGGAGCGTTAATGCGACAGTCTGCAACCGCAAGGAAAATATTGTTATCCGCCGAAGCGCTGTTTGCTGAACAGGGGTTTGCTGAAACGACAATGCGGGAGATTACCAGTGCTGCAAAAGTTAATCTGGCAGCGGTAAATTACCATTTCGGTTCTAAAAAAGGTCTGATTACAGCGGTCGCTGAAAAATATCTGACCCCGCTGGTGTCAAATCTTCAGGATTCACTCAGTGAACGTCAGGCGGATATAAAAGGTGGCACCATTACAGCGCAAGAGCTTTTAGAGATACTGATGCGCACACTGCTGCAACTGGGTAAGTCCAGGCAGTTTGCGTTACCGGTCTTTATGCGCCTGCTGGAGCTGATCTATATGAAAAACCAGCAAGAGCTGCGCGATGCTATGCTGGCCCGTCACCGGGATTCCTTTTCAGTTTTTATTGAGTTGTTGCGTAAAGATGCAGCGGTCATGGAGGATGAAGAGTTTTTCTGGCGCTTGCACTTCCTGATGGGGTCGATCATTTTTACTTTGTCTAATTTTCAGACTCTGGTGGCGATAGAGATGCGCGAATTCGAGCGCAGTGCTGAGGTCGAACGTACTCTGCATCGCATGATTCCCGTGCTGGTGGCTGGCCTGCAAGCACGTGCGGAGCATACCCCGTTCACCCGTATCTAGGGATGTAAGCCGGTTTATGTTTATCCGGATTTCAATAATTCATCAGCGTCTGGAAGTGTGGCAGGACGCTGAGTGTGTGGTGGACTATCCGGTCTCAACCGCTCTGAACGGCCCCGGTGAGCAAAAAAACAGTGGCTGCACGCCCCGTGGTAAACACTTGGTACGCGCCAAAATTGGTGCAGGAAAACCACTTAATACTGTTTTTGTCGGTCGTCGTGATACGGGGGAAACTTACTCGGCCGATTTAGCTCGTCGCTATCCCCAGCGGGACTGGATTCTGACCCGCATTCTCTGGTTGTCTGGCTGTGAAATAGGTCGCAATCGGTTGTCCAGCGTTGATACAATGCAGCGCTATATATACATTCACGGTACACCTGACAGTGAACCCATGGGACAGCCTCTGTCTCATGGGTGTATCCGTATGCGTAATAACGATATAGCGGAGCTGTTTGAGCGTGTCAGTGTCGGTACCCTGGTTTTCATAGAGTAGTTCTAACAGAAGAGAAAAAAGCAATGTCTGGAGCATTGATGCTGGACATCGCCGGTCTGAGTCTGACAGAGGATGATAAAAGCCTTTTGAAGAACCCTCAGGTGGGCGGTCTTATCCTGTTTAGCCGGAATTATCACTCCCCGCAGCAATTATCTGATCTGATTCAGGAAGTTCGCCTTTGTGCGCCGCAGCTGCTGATCGCTGTTGATCAGGAAGGGGGACGGGTGCAGCGCTTTCGCGATGGTTTTACCCGGTTGCCGCCAATGTCTGTTCTGGGAACACTATACAGTCAGGACCGGGATAATGCAGTGACAGTGGCGACGGAACTGGGCTGGCTGATGGCTGCCGAGTTGATCAGCTATGGTATCGATATCAGTTTTGCGCCGGTACTGGATCTTGATTTTGGCGTTAGCCAGGTGATTGGAGACCGGGCGTTCTCCGGCAGTCCTGAAACCGTCACGGCGTTAGCAGGAGCCTTCATTGACGGTATGCGCCAGGCAGGCATGGCATCCACAGGTAAACACTTTCCCGGGCATGGCTGGGTGGTTGCGGATTCTCATCTCGACGTTCCCGTTGATGAGCGTAGTCTGGAGGAGATTGAAGCGCAGGATCTGATCCCCTTTACCCGGTTAATACAGCAGGGACTGGATGCAGTGATGCCCGCTCATGTGATCTATCGCCAGGTGGATGATCGGCCGGCGGGTTTTTCATCCTACTGGATTGGTCAGCGGCTGCGCGCCGGGATGCAGTTTGATGGGGTTGTTTTCAGTGATGATCTGACCATGGAAGGTGCCAGTGTTGCCGGCAGTTTTGAGGCTCGTGCAGCGCAGGCGCTGGATGCGGGTTGCGACATGCTGCTGGTATGTAATAATCGTTCTGCTGCGCTGCAGGTGCTGGGCTATCTGGAGCAACTGGAGCATCCGGGGTCAAAGCGTATTAAGCGCATGAAAGCAGTACACAGTTATTGTTTTGATGATATTCGCAGCACTGCGCGCTGGCAGCGCGCCACAGGTTTAGCTAATCAGTTAGTCAATATTCATTAGATCTATTGGAGCGATGTCATGCAGGAGCAGCTTGCGCAAATTTTCACACAGCTGGGATTAACCGGCTATGCTGAGGCCTGGGTTTTGCAGGTGTTTGTCGTGGTTTTCCTCACCATGTTGGCAAATTTCATCTCCAATCGCCTGTTTCGGCGGTTAGAAGCTCAGCTGCAAAAAACCCGTAATATCTGGGATGACATTTTACTCTATGCCGCGCGTCGTCCCATTGCGCTGTTAATCTGGGTGTTGGGCCTGAGCCTGGCATTTGAGCTGGCAGATCCCGGTGCTGATTCCGTATTGGTCGGGCTGGTCGATCCGCTGCGCAGAGTGATGGTGATAGTGATGATCGCCTGGTTCCTGATCCGCTTTATCAGTCAGGCAGAAGGGGTGTTGGTGTCGGATGATAAAGTAAAGAATCCGATGGATGAGACCACCGTGAGCGCGCTGGGTAAACTATTGCGGCTGTCGATTATTATTACTGCGGTTTTAGTGGTGCTACAGAGCTTCGGTTACAGCATTTCTGGTGTATTGGCGTTCGGTGGTATCGGTGGTATTGCGGTGGGTTTTGCTGCCAAGGATCTGCTGGCAAATTTCTTTGGCGGCCTGATGATCTATCTCGACCGGCCCTTCAAAGTGGGTGATTGGGTGCGTTCGCCAGATAAAGAGATCGAAGGTACGGTGGAAGATATCGGCTGGCGGCTGACCTGTATCCGTACCTTTGATAAACGGCCGCTGTATGTGCCTAATGGCACCTTTGCAAGTATCTCGCTGGAGAACCCTTCACGCATGACTAACCGCCGTATCTATGAAAAGATCGGTCTGCGTTATGAGGATTCAGCTCGCATAGAGGGGGTGATTAATGATGTCAGGGAGATGCTGATTAATCATCCGGAGATCGATGATAGTCAGACTCTGATTGTTAATCTCAATAGTTTTGCCCCCTATTCGCTGGAGTTTTTTATCTATACCTTTACCAAAACGACCAATTGGGTGCACTTTCATCAGGTTAAGCAGGATGTGATGGGGCAGATTATTCGCATCGTGCATGAGCACGACGCAGACTTTGCGTTTCCAACACAAACCATTCATCTGGAGAATGAAGAGCCTCAGCCTGATCCGGTTTAATCATTGTGACAGAGGCACCTCTGGTGTCTCTTTTTTTGCCCGGCAGGGTGATGGAGAAAGATAAGTGGCTTTAGAACAGAGTGAGTTAGACCGGGTTGCAGGATTGGATGCGGAGCAGCGCTTCGACTATATGATCCACCGCGTAGTTGAAACCGGAGAGGTCTGGATTCTCACAGACGCCCACGGCAGCGTGATGCTGAATACTGATGATGAGGATTGTGTGCCGGTTTGGCCGGATCTGGAATATGCTGAGCAGTGGGCAACCGGCGAGTGGTCTGATTGTGAGGCGATGCCCATTACCCTTAAGCAGTGGAACCATCGCTGGACACCGGGTCTGGAAGAGGATGGTTTTGCTGTGGTGGTGTTTCCGCTCCCGGGTAGCGGAGGGGAAGAGGACGGTCTGGTGGTCTGGCCTGAAGAGCTTGATATGATGCTGACCCGGGAAGTAAAACGGTCGCGCAAACGATAATCTGATTCAGTCAGCCGGAGTATCGTTTCCGGCTGTTGTGATGTAAAAACGGAGCGAACGCTCCGTTTTTTTATTTAACTGGCGATATCTTCACCAGCATGCCGAACAGGGGGTGGTCAATATAGTGCAGCTCATTGCTGCGCATCCGTCGGGCGCTCTCCATCTCCACCGTGAGAAAGTCTGGGATAGTGGTTTGTGTCAGGTAACGATTGCCATTGGCGCTGGTGCCTTCAGGCTGATCTGTCGGCGTTTCAGTCATAGACGCATCACTCAGCGGTGTCTCATCTGCCGGGGTTGGGCCGGCAGAGGGTTTTAGCAGCATCTGACTTTCTGTTGGGCTGAGTCTGCGGCTATGAAACAGGTCGCTACGAAAATGCAGATAGCGACCTTTATCAATAGAGATATAGCCATCCAGCTCATACAGGCCGTTGTCGAGTATCTCTCCGCCGTTGATTCTGACTACGTGCCGGTTCTTGACTTCGCCGACCGGTTGAATCCAGGCTTCATGGAAGAGCACCCGGTAGAGTGAGCTGCGTCTCAGGCTGGCCTGTTTGCCACTCAGTGACAGTGACGATTTTGGCAGACGGGTGAAATAGCCGATCTTCTGCCCCTGCTGATTGTATTCCAGCGCGCGGCTGCGACGTGGCGGAATGGTGTCGATAAGAGGCCAGATCTCATCACCGAGAGTATCCGAAGACTGATGGCTGAAAATCAGCAGCTCGACCTTATAATCAGAGGTGTCGGCCTGGACTGCGTTGCTGTTAAACAGGATCAGGGTCAGAACCAGTAGGATCCCTGAAGTAAGCTTGGTCATTATGAATTCCCGGTCAATTGCTGGAGTAGCTGTTCTACAGCTTGAAAACGCTGCTCTATTTTATCCATCTTCAGGGTGAACTTCAGCTGACTGGCGCCGCCAAACTGAAATTTTTGTGGTTGTTGTTGCACCAGTTGCACCAGTTTAAAGGGATCAACCACAGTATCGGCGTCAAAATCGATTCGTCCTCCACTTTCGCCGGCATCAATTTTGGTGATGCCGAGCTGTTCACACTGCAGTTTCAGTAGTGTCTGACGGAACAGGTTTTTGGTCTGCTCAGGTAGTATGCCGAAGCGGTCGATCATTTCGATCTGCAGCTCTTTGAGCTCGGTTTCACTTTTGCCATTGGCTATCCGTTTATACATGATCAGACGGTTGTGAACGTCCGGCAGGTATTCATCCGGGATGAGTGCCGGAACACGCAGGTTGATCTCTATGCCCTGTTTCAGAGGTGCATCCAGGTTAGGTGTTTTCCCTTCGCGGATCGCTTCTACCGCCTGCTCCAGCATCTCCAGATAAAGAGAGAAGCCAACGTTCTGAATCTGACCACTCTGGCCTTCACCCAGTAGTTCACCAGTGCCGCGAATCTCCATATCATGAGTCGCGAGGGTGAAGCCTGCGCCAAGTTCATCGGCGCTGGTAATCGCTTCCAGTCGCTTAACGGCATCGCTGGTCATCGCTTTAGGGTGGGGTGTCATCAGGTAGGCGTAGGCCTGATGGTGTGAGCGGCCAACCCGGCCCCGTAGCTGGTGAAGCTGTGCCAGACCAAACTTATCAGCCCGATCAATAATGATGGTGTTGGCGTTGGGTACATCGATGCCGGTTTCGATGATGGTGGTGCAGACCAATACATTAAAGCGTTTGTGATAGAAATCAGACATCACCTGTTCAAGCTCACGTTCGCGCATCTGGCCATGGCCGATGCCCACCCGTGCTTCGGGCACCAGTTCATGTATCTCGGCAGCGGTCTGTTCAATGTCCTTAACTTCATTATGCAGGTAGTACACCTGTCCGCCACGTAGCAGTTCCCGCAGAATAGCTTCTTTTTTCAGCGCTTTATCTGCCTGTCGCACAAATGTTTTCACCGACAGTCGCCGGGCTGGCGGGGTTGCGATAATCGACAGATCGCGGATGCCTGACATTGCCATATTGAGGGTGCGGGGTATCGGCGTTGCTGTCAGGGTGAGAATATCAACCTCCGAGCGGAGGGATTTGAGACGCTCTTTCTGTTGTACCCCAAAGCGATGCTCCTCATCGATAATCAGCAGACCCAGATCGCTGAAGCGGATATCACCCTGGAGCAGTTTATGGGTGCCGATAACGATATCTGTTTTGCCCTCTGTCAGGGATTTGAGTACCGCATTGCTCTCTTTGCCGGAACGAAACCGGGAGATCAGTTCAACATTAACCGGCCAGTCAGCAAAGCGGTCGCGAAAGTTTTCGTAATGCTGCTGTGCCAGCAGGGTGGTTGGTACCAGAATGGCGACCTGCTTATTGCTCTGAACCGCCATAAATGCGGCTCGCATCGCCACTTCGGTTTTGCCGAAACCTACATCACCACACACCAGCCGGTCCATCGGTTGTTCCGATTGCATGTCTTTGATGACTGCCTGGATGGCGTTGGCCTGATCGACGGTCTCTTCGAAGGGAAATGCGGCGCTGAAGCTGGCGTAATGCTCGTCCGGTGAATCAAACTGATGGCCTCGCCGGGCGGCGCGGCGGGCATAAATATCGAGGAGCTCCGCGGCGGTATCACGGACTTTCTCGGCAGCCTTACGGCGCGCTTTGCTCCACTGCTCAGTGCCGAGGCGATGCAGAGGCGCCAGTTCATCGCCCGCCCCGGAATAACGGCTGATCAGGTGTAGCGAGGTGACCGGGACGTAAAGGTTAGCCTCGTTGGCGTATTCAAGTTTGAGGAACTCTGAGGTTTGTGAGTCCAGTTCCAGGGTTACCAGGCCGCGATACCGGCCGACGCCGTGATCGATATGCACCACCGGTGCGCCGATATTCAGTTCGGTCAGATTTTTAATGATCTGATCAGACTGCTCCTGTTCCCGGGAGCGACGCCGACGCTGAAAAACCTGATGACCAAACAACTGGGTTTCGGTGATCAGATGAAAGCGGTCCGGCGCACTGAGTCCCTGCTCCAAAGGGAAGATGCAGATGTTGACCGGGTAGCCATCGTCTAGAAACTGTTGCAGGTTATCTACCGGGTGAGGTTTGATCCTGATACGCCCGAGCAGCTCTATCAGCGCCTCGCGGCGGCCTGCGGATTCGGCACAAAACAGTACCCGGTCGCGGGTCTCTGAGAGAAAGCTCTCAACGGCAGCTAACGGGCGGGCTGACTGCGCATTGATGGTCAGTTCAGGTGGCTCCGTCAGGGGCAGATTGTAGCGGCCAGACTCTGGCCGGGCCTGGGTCTTACCCTGTTGCAGCTGAATGCGCTGCATCTTTTTCAGTGTACCAAACAGCTCGTTGGCCGGAATAAACAGTCTGTCCGGTGGCAGAATAGGGCGTTCGATATCATAGCGGCGCTCTTCATAGCGCTCCTGGACTTCCTGCCAGAACTGGTTGCAGTGATCTTCCAGGTCGGTTTCGGTGACAATCAGTACGTTATCGGGTAGATAGTCGAACAGGGTCGCGCTGGTATCAAAGAATAGCGGCTGATAGTACTCAATTCCGGGAGGACTGATGCCATCATTAACATCCTGATAAACGGAGCAGCGCTTATAATCGACATCGAAGGTTTCCCGCCAGCGCTGTTTGAAGTTGCGGATCGAGAGTTCGTCGAAAGGGAACTCTTTAGCAGGCAATACACGGATCTTATCGACCTTGTCGATTGAGCGCTGACTTTCAGGGTCGAAGCTGCGCAGGGTATCCACTTCATCATCAAATAGCTCGATGCGATAGGGGGTATTGCTGCCCATTGGAAAGATGTCGATGATGGCGCCGCGAATGGCAAATTCACCGTGTTCATAAACGGTTTCAGTGAGGTGGTATCCCGCATCTGAGAGTTTGCGACGCATCTCATCCAGATTGAGGGACTGACCCTGATCAAGAATAAGCGAATTACCATCCAGAAAACGTTGTGGTGCGACTCTCTGCATCAGCGTGCTGGCCGGGATAATCAGTACGCCGCGCTGCATCTGTGGCAGTCGGTAGAGGGTATTCAGACGCTCTGAGATGATATCCTGATGCGGAGAAAAATTATCGTAAGGCAGGGTTTCCCAGTCGGAAAACAGCATGCATTCGATTCTGTTGTTGCCATAAAAGCCGATTTCAGACTGAAGCCGGGAGGCGCCGTCACTGTCGTTGGTAATACAGAGAATCAGCCCGGGATGCTGCTCGGCAATCTCGGTAGCCAGCATGCCACGGCTGCTGCCGGAGAGATTGCCGATCCGCCGGATATCACCGGCTGTTCGGGGTAACTGATATTCTTGTTTAAACACTGACAACAAACTCCATGAGCTGATACGGGCCTCTGTTCAACGCGCGACAGGGGATATGGGCGCTTATCTTACGGAGCGTGAGACAAAAGTACAGTCTCTGATGCGACTGTCCTAAGGTGTGGCATTTCTGTCTTATTCTGTCATCAGGGTTACATTAATCTGAAATATAGCCCTAAAGTGTAGTGTTTCAGATTTGCTCACAGGGAGGGAAAAGGTGATAATGCGCCCAGCAAAAATTGACTGCTATATTGACTACTACCTTTTTGGAGTGAGCCGTGAGCCAAGATAAAGTGTTAGCTGACTGGAAAGGTCGCGAAGCATTAGCTGAAGAGATGATCCCTTTAGTTGGTCGTCTGTACCGTGACAAGAACGTTGAGACCTCTGTGTATGGTCGTCTTATCATCAAGCGTTCAGTTGTTGATGTGATAAAAGCACACCGCTATGTGCGTCAGGTTGAGGATAAGGAGTTGTCTGTTTGTGACACCCATCCTGTTCTGACTGCTCTGGATAAGATTGATGTTAAGAGTGCGCATGTTGATGTGGGCAAACTGGCAGTCAAATTCCAGCAGGAAGGCAATGGCGCATCGATGGAAGAGTTTCTGGCGGCTGAGCTGGCACCTGCTATTGGTGGTGCAGCCTCAGAGCCAACCGATGTTGTGTTGTATGGTTTTGGCCGTATTGGTCGTTTGTTGGCGCGTCTGCTGATTGAACGTACTGGTGGTGGGCAATCTCTGCGTCTGCGGGCGATTGTTGTGCGCAAAGGCAAAGCATCTAATGATCTTGAAAAGCGTGCCAGCCTGCTGCGTCGCGATTCTGTTCATGGTTCATTCCGCGGCACTATCCAGGTGGATGAGGAAAATCAGGCGATTATCGCAAACGGTAACCTGATCAAAGTGATCTACTCTGATGGTCCTGATCAGGTTGACTACACCCAATACGGTATCAACAATGCACTGGTGCTGGATAATACCGGTATCTGGCGTGATGAAGCAGGTCTCTCACTGCATCTTAAATCTAAAGGTGTTGCCAAGGTTGCACTGACTGCACCGGGTAAAGGGATTAAAAATATCGTTATGGGTGTAAACCACGGCGATATCGACGATAGCGATACTATCCTGTCGGCCGCATCCTGCACCACAAACGCTATCTCCCCTGTGCTGAAAGCGATCGATGCAAAGTTTGGCGTTACCAATGGTCACGTAGAGACCGTTCACGCGTACACCAACGATCAGAACCTGATTGATAACTATCATAAGGGTGATCGTCGTGGTCGTGCTGCGGGTCTGAACATGGTTATCACTGAGACGGGTGCCGCCAAAGCGGTTTCCAAAGCGCTGCCTCAGCTGGAAGGTAAGCTGACCGGTAATGCGATCCGTGTGCCTACGCCTAACGTATCGATGGCGATTCTGAATCTGAACCTTGATAAAGGCACTACCAAGGAAGAGCTGAACAGCTATCTGCGTGATATGGCGCTGCACTCTCCGTTACAGAAGCAGATCGACTACAGCAACTCTCCAGAAGCGGTTTCTTCCGATTTTGTTGGTTCGCGTGCAGCCGGTGTGGTTGATGCGCTGGCTACGATTGCAGAAGGCAATCGCTGTGTCCTGTACGTGTGGTATGACAATGAGTTTGGTTACAGTTGTCAGGTGATTCGTATGGCTCAGCGTATGGCTAAATGTACCCTGCCTGCATTCCCTAAAGCTAAGGTCTGATAAGACTTTAGACTAACTAAAAGCCGCCCTAACAGGCGGTTTTTTATTGGGTTTTTCTTTATATTCATTAAAAGTATATTCTTATACCTTAAAGTTCTATCAATGCTTTGCGATTAATGACCTAAAAGTCACCTTTAGTGGTCGCTCTTGTAGAAAAATTACCTCCCGATCTTTATACTTAACCGGTTTTTGGGTTGGGGTTATCCCATCCTTTGTAGGGTTTTTGCTTTGGTTTGTAACATCCGGGGACAATGTTGCAGAGTCGGAGGCATTGCGCTCTGCGGGAGGGGATCCTGAAAAAATTATAATAGAGATTGGGTGAGGCGGATGATCAAGATCAAACAGGGTCTGGATCTACCTATAACAGGCGCACCTGAACAGACTGTTTCGGCAGCTGTTGAGGTTAAGTCTGTCGCCGTGATCGGCTTCGATTATCCAGGCATGAAGCCTACGATGCGGGTCAAGGTGGGAGATCGGGTAAAACTCGGTCAAGTGATCTTTTCCGATAAGAAAACGGAAGGTGTTGATTTTACAGCACCAGCTGCGGGTGTGATCAAAGAGATCAACCGTGGTGATAGACGGGTTCTGCAATCGGTTGTTGTTGAAGTAGATGGCAACGAAGCGGAACAATTTTCGAAATATGAAGTATCTCAGTTGTCTTCACTGACTGCTGAGCAGGTTCAGGATAATCTGGTTAAGTCCGGTGCCTGGACTGCACTACGTACACGTCCATTTAGCAAGGTTCCGCAGCCGGGCACACAGCCTGCGTCGATCTTTGTTACTGCGATTGATACAAATCCTCTGGCTGCAAATCCGGAAGTGGTTATCGCTGAGCAGGCGGAAGCTTTTGCTAATGGTCTGACAGTGTTAACTCGTCTGACCGAAGGTAAAGTGTTTCTCTGTAAAGCTGAGGGAGCAAATATTCCTGCCGCTGAAGGTGTTACGGTCGAAGAGTTTGCCGGTAAACACCCAGCGGGTAATGCGGGTACGCATATTCACTTCCTTGATCCGGTGTCTGCGACAAAAACTGTCTGGACCATCGGCTATCAGGATGTTATTGCATTCGGTAAATTATTCACGACCGGTGAACTGTTTACTGATCGGGTAGTCGCTGTAGCGGGTCCTCAGGTGAAGCAGCCAGCACTGCTGCGCACCCGTTTGGGGGCGAATCTGGATGAGCTGCTGGCGGGCCGTACTGAAGGTGAAAATAACCGGGTGATCAGCGGCTCTGTATGGAATGGTCGTAAGGCTGCAGGTCCTATGGGCTACCTTGGCCGATACGCTTCCCAGGTGACTGTTCTGGAAGAGGGTGATCAGCGTGAATTGCTGGGCTGGATCGTACCGGGTGCGAACAAATTCTCTGTACTGAATATGTTCCTGTCCAAACTGAGCCCGTCTAAGAAGTTTGACTTCACTACGACCACCAACGGTTCAGAACGGGCCATGGTGCCGGTGGGGCAGTTCGAAGAGCTGATGCCGCTGGATATTCTTCCGACGCAGCTGTTGCGTGCCCTGGTCACCGGGGATGTCGTTCATGCGATGGCACTTGGGTGTCTCGAGCTTGACGAAGAAGACCTCGCGCTGTGCACATTTGCCTGTCCGGGCAAGTATGAGTATGGCCAAATTCTTCGCGACAATCTGACGCGTATAGAGAAAGAGGCCTGATCATGAGCTTAAGAAATATTCTTGATAAGATGGAGCCGCATTTCCATAAAGGCGGCAAGTATGAAAACTGGTATGCGCTTTATGAAGCTGCGGATACTATTTTCTACACTCCGGGTCATGTGACTAAGACTGCAGCTCATGTACGTGACGCTGTCGATCTGAAGCGGATTATGATTCTGGTTTGGATGTGTACTTTTCCGGCGGTTTTCTTCGGTATGTACAACGTTGGCCATCAGGCAAATACTGCGATGGCGGCACTGGGTATTACTGATCCGACTACCTGGCAGGGGGCTATTGCAGGTGCCCTGACCAGCTTCAACCCTGATAGTCTGTGGGATAATATCATCCACGGTGCAGCCTACTGGTTGCCTATCTACATGGTTACCTTTGTCGTGGGTGGCTTCTGGGAAGTGTTGTTCGCAATGAAGCGTGGACATGAAGTCAACGAAGGTTTCTTCGTGACCTCTATTCTGTTCTCGCTGATTCTGCCGCCAACGATTCCGTTATGGCAGGTTGCTCTGGGCATCAGCTTTGGTGTTGTGATTGGTAAAGAGGTTTTCGGTGGTACCGGTAAAAACTTCCTTAACCCTGCACTCACCGCCCGTGCGTTCCTGTTCTTTGCCTATCCTGCGCAGATGACAGGTGATGCGATCTGGACCGCTGTCGATGGTTTCTCCGGTGCGACCCCTCTGGGTCTGGCTGCTGCGGGTGGTGTTGACGCGATCCTGGCGCAGAATATCACCTGGTTCGATGCCTTTATCGGTAATATCCAGGGTTCTGTGGGTGAGGTTTCAACCTTTGCTATTGCGCTGGGCGGCCTGGTGATGCTGATTGCCAAAGTTGCTGCATGGCGGATTGTCGCTGGTGTTTTTCTGGGTATGACCGCGATGGCAACTCTGCTGAATCTCATCGGTTCTGACACCAATCCTATGTTTGCACTGCCGTTCTACTGGCATATGGTGCTGGGTGGTTTCGCATTTGGTATGTTCTTTATGGCAACCGATCCGATCTCTGCATCTATGACCAATAAAGGTAAGTGGTACTTCGGAGCACTGATCGGGGTGATGGTTATACTTATCCGTGTGGTTAACCCAGCATTCCCTGAGGGTATGATGCTGGCGATCCTGTTCGGTAACCTGTTTGCACCACTGATCGATAACTTTGTCGTGCAGGCAAACATCAAGCGGAGGGCGATGCGCAATGTCAGCGAGTAAAGATTCTATCGGTAGAACAATTACCGTAGCTGTTTTGCTGTGTGTGGTCTGCTCTGTGGTTGTATCTGCAGCAGCGGTGTTACTCAAGCCGAAACAGATTGCCAATAAAAACCTTGACCGTCAGACCAACATCCTGGCTGCGGCGGGTATTCCTACTGCCGGCAAGGATGTTCAGGCGGTTTTTGATCAGTTGATCGAAAAGCGCTTTGTAGATCTGAGCAGCGGTAAGTTTACTGAGGTCAGTGATCCGGCCCGTTATGATGCCCGTAAGGCGGCAAAAGAAGCGGATACCGGTGTTAAGCTGAGTCGTCAGGAAGATATCGCCTCTATCAAATATCAGGCAAAAGTGATGCCTGTTTATCTGGTGAAAAGTGATTCACCAAAAGGGTTTGATAAAGTGATCCTGCCGGTACACGGGTATGGTCTCTGGTCAACGCTGTATGGATTTCTGGCACTTGAGTCAGATCTGAATACCGTGGTGGGTCTGGGCTTCTATTCTCACGCTGAAACACCAGGCCTGGGTGGCGAAGTTGATAACCCTAACTGGAAAGCGCTGTGGCCTGGTAAACAGGTTTATCCAGAGGGTTCCATGAAGCCTGAGCTGGGGCTGATTAAAGGTAGTGTTGATCCGGCTTCGCCTAAAGCGAAATTCCAGGTTGATGGTTTATCAGGTGCTACACTGACCAGCCGTGGTGTCACAAATCTGGTTCACTTCTGGATGGGTGAAAATGGTTATGCACCATTCTTGTCTAATCTGAAAGCAGGGGGGGCGTAAATTATGTCTCAAGTTAAAGATGTCCTGTTAGGACCGATTTTTAACAATAACCCGATTGGTCTGCAGATTCTGGGTATCTGTTCCGCGCTGGCGGTAACATCAAACCTGGGGACTGCATTTGTAATGGCCTTGGCGGTAACCGTTGTTACTGCATTTTCCAACCTGTTTATCTCGATTATCCGTAATCAGATGCCGAGTAGTATCCGGATCATCTGTCAGATGGCGATTATCGCCTCGCTGGTAATCGTGGTAGATCAGATTCTGAAAGCGTACGCGTATGAAATATCGAAGCAGCTGTCAGTATTTGTTGGTCTGATCATTACTAACTGTATCGTTATGGGACGTGCTGAAGCGTTCGCAATGAAGAACCCTCCGATGATCTCCTTCCTGGATGGTATCGGTAACGGTCTGGGTTACGGTGTGGTACTGCTGTTTGTCGGTACTATCCGTGAGCTGTTTGGTGCCGGTAAGCTGTTTGGTATCGAAATCCTGCCACTGGTCACCGATGGCGGCTGGTATCAGGCTAACGGTCTGCTGCTGCTTCCACCGAGCGCGTTCTTTATCATTGGCATGTTTATCTGGCTGATTCGTACCTTTAAGAAAGATCAGGTCGAAGCACCGGAGTTTGAGCTGGCCAAGAACTCTCAGAAGGAGGCTGTGTAATGGAACAGTATATCAGCCTAGCCGTTAAGGCGGTCTTTGTTGAAAATATGGCGCTGGCCTTCTTCCTCGGGATGTGTACATTCCTGGCGATCTCTAAGAAGGTGCAGACGGCTATCGGTCTGGGTATTGCGGTTATCGTGGTTCTGGCGATCACCACCCCGATCAACAACCTGATCTTCAATCTGTTGCTGCGTGAAGGAGCACTGGCCTGGGCCGGTTATCCTGATGTTGATCTCAGCTTCCTGGGGTATATCTCCTATATCGGTGTAATCGCTGCGATTGTACAGATTCTGGAGATGTTCCTGGATAAGTATGTACCGGCACTGTACAACGCGTTGGGTGTATTCCTGCCGCTGATTACCGTGAACTGTGCCATCATGGGTGCTGCTCTGTTCATGGTTGAGCGTGACTACACCTTTGGTGAGTCCGTTGTTTATGGTACCGGTGCGGGTGTTGGCTGGGCGCTGGCGATTGCCACCCTGGCAGGTATCCGTGAAAAACTTAAATACAGCGACGTACCGGAAGGTTTGCGTGGCCTGGGCATCACCTTCATCACTGTGGGTCTGATGTCTCTGGGTTTCATGTCTTTCTCCGGCGTGCAGCTGTAATTGCTGTCGCATGATCAACTAAAGAAGGATTAAGCTAATGAATGCAGAAATCGTTCTCGGCGTTGTCATGTTTACCGCGGTGGTGCTTGCACTGGTCGCGGTAATTCTGGCAGCCCGTTCAAAACTGGTTAGCAGTGGTGATGTCACCATCACCATTAATGATGATCCGGACAAGAGCGTTACTGTTCCTGCCGGTGATAAGCTGCTTCAAACTCTGTCTAACGCCGGTATCTTTGTGCCTTCCGCCTGTGGCGGCGGTGGTACCTGTGCGCAGTGTAAGTGTCAGGTGCTTGATGGAGGCGGTTCTATGCTGCCGACTGAGGAGTCTCACTTTACCATGCGTGAAGCGAAAGAGGGCTGGCGCCTGTCCTGTCAGGTGGCTGTGAAGCAGGATATGAATATCGAGCTCGAAGAGGAGATCTTTGGTGTTAAGAAGTGGGAGTGTACGGTTGAATCTAACCCTAACGTTGCCACTTTCATCAAAGAGCTGACCCTGCGTCTGCCGGGAGGTGAGAACGTGGACTTCCGGGCCGGTGGTTATGTTCAGCTGGAGTGTCCTCCTCACGAAGTGCACTACAAAGACTTCGATATCGAAGAGGAATATCGTGGGGACTGGGATAAGTTTGATCAATGGCGTTATGTATCGAAAGTGGATGAAACCACGATCCGTGCATACTCCATGGCAAACTATCCGGAAGAGCGCGGTGTTGTTAAATTCAATATCCGTATCGCGTCTCCACCTCCGGGTACCGATGTGCCTCCGGGTAAGATGTCTTCCTACGTATTCAGCCTCAAACCGGGCGATAAGATTACCGTGTACGGACCGTTTGGTGAGTTTTTTGCCAAGGATACCGATAACGAGATGGTCTTTATCGGCGGTGGCGCGGGTATGGCACCCATGCGGTCTCATATCTTCGATCAGCTGAAGCGTCTGAACTCTAAGCGTAAGATCTCCTTCTGGTATGGTGCCCGCTCACTGCGTGAGTGCTTCTACAATGAGGAGTACGATAAGCTTCAGGAGGAAAATGACAACTTCAAGTGGCATCTGGCCCTGTCAGATCCTCAGCCTGAAGATAACTGGGATGGTATGACTGGTTTCATCCATAATGTGTTGTACGAAAACTATCTGAAGGACCATGAGGCTCCGGAAGATTGCGAGTACTACATGTGTGGACCTCCCATGATGAATGCTGCAGTTATTCAGATGCTGGTTGATCTGGGTGTTGAGCGTGAAAATATCTTCCTCGACGACTTTGGTGGCTGATCATTGATGTCTGAAATAACCAGACAAGTCATTAAACGGCCGGCAGCTCTGCTGCTGGCCGCTTTGTTTTTCATGTTTGCACTCCTTAGTGGGTGTAGCAAACAACCTCAGATTGTCAGCCATCAGGGGCCGACAATGGGTACCAGCTTCACTGTGAAGTGGGTATCGTCCGATGCTGATATTGATGCAAAACTGCCGGCACAGATTGATCAGTTGCTGGTGCAGGTCAATAACAGTATGTCTACCTATCAGAAGGACTCAGAGCTGAGTCGCATCAACCGGATGCCGGCAGGTGAGGTTGCGACACTATCTGAAGGTCTGACTCAGGTATTAAAAAAAGCTTTAGAGATTAGCGATTCTTCTGGCGGTGCATTTGATGTTACGGTCGGTCCACTTGTTAATCTGTGGGGCTTTGGCCCGGATGGCCGGGTTATCCACGCGCCGGAGGAACAGGAGATTGCTCAGCTGCGTCAGCGGGTAGGCTATCACTATCTCAGGCTTACCGGGAATCAGTTAAATCGTGAGCGTAAAGTCTATATCGATCTTTCAGCAATCGCTAAGGGGTACGGTGTGGATAAAGTAGCCGAACTGCTGGAAAGTAATGGTATTACCGCGTATCTGGTTGAGATCGGTGGTGAACTCAGAGCCAGGGGACTAAAGCCGGACAACAGCCACTGGAAGATCGCCATTGAAGCGCCGGTTTCCGGTGAGCGTAAGGTTCAGCGTATAATTGAAGTGAAAGATGTGGGGATCGCCACATCAGGCGATTACCGTAATTATTTTGAGGAAAACGGTATCCGTTTTTCCCATACAATAGATCCATCTACTGGCAAGCCGATCAGTCATAAGCTGGCGTCCGTTACTGTACTGGCCAGTGACTGTGCGACAGCAGATGCGTTGGCGACGGCGATGATGGTGCTTGGGCCCGAGCGGGCTGAAACCTATGCTGAGCAGCAGGGGGTTGAAGCGCTATTGATTATAAAGTCCGCTGACGGCTTTATTGAAAAGATGACACCGGGATTTAAACACTATCTGGTGGAGTGAGGAAAGTTCTATGAGTACTATGATTTTGTCATTTATCGTTCTGGGTCTGGTGATAGCAGGTATGTCCATCGGCGTTATCATGGGACGTAAACCGATTGCAGGCTCCTGTGGTGGTCTGGCCGCTGTGGGTATCGACGAAGAGTGCCCCATCTGTGGTGGTGATCAGAACAAGTGTGAAGATGAGCAGGACAAGCAGAGTCGTAAAGAGGCTGTTGCCGAACTGGCCTATGAGGCGAAGTCTGGCCACTGAGTAGAATTGAATCTGCTGACTGAATTTTCCAGGCACAGTAAGTTGTCTGTGCCTGCATGTACGGGGTTTGGTTGTCTCGACAAATAATTATCGCAAGAATAACAGTAATAGGGGAAAGTGATGGCTGTATATGACTATGATGTCATTGTAATCGGATCCGGTCCTGCCGGTGAAGGCGCGGCAATGAATGCGGCGAAAAAGGGGCGTCGTGTAGCCGTAATAGAGTCTCAGGATTCAGTGGGTGGTAACTGTACCCATAAAGGCACTATCCCTTCCAAGGCGCTGCGTCACTCAGTCAAGCAGATCATTGAGTTCAACACCAACCCTATGTTCCGTGATATCGGCGAACCTCGCTGGTTTTCCTTTCCTAAAGTGCTTAAGCGTGCCGAAAAAGTTATCTCAAACCAGGTCATGATGCGCACTAATTTCTATGCCCGCAATCGTATAGATCTGTTTTTTGGTCAGGCAGAGTTTGCTGATAAAAATACTGTATTGGTGACGGGTACGGTTAAGGGTAATGAAACCCTGCGGGCTAAAAACATCATTATTGCTACCGGCTCGCGGCCTTATAAGCCGGATGATATCGACTTTAATCATCCGCGTATCTATAACAGCGATACTGTACTGACCCTCAGTCATACTCCCCGGACGCTTATTATTTATGGTGCCGGTGTTATCGGTTCTGAATACGCTTCTATCTTCAGTGGTTTGGGCGTTAAGGTCGATCTTATCGATTCGATGGACCGCCTGTTATCTTTTCTGGATGCTGAGATCTCCGATTCACTGAGTTATCACCTGCGTAATAATGCGGTGAAGATACGCCATAATGAAGTCTATGAAAAAGTTGTCGCTGATGAGCGAGGCGTAACTCTGACGCTGCGTTCAGGCAAAATGATCCGGGCGGATGCTTTTCTCTGGTGTAATGGGCGTAGCGGTAACACCGACATGCTGAAGCTGGAAAATATCGGTCTGGAGGCGAACAGTCGGGGGCAGATTGAGGTCGATGAACACTACCGGACCAAGTCAGAAGGGATCTATGCCTGTGGTGATGTGATCGGCTGGCCTGCGCTGGCATCTGCGGCGCTTGACCAGGGGCGTGCAGCGTCTTCAGATATGCTCAATGCAGAGGATTTCCGTTACATTAATGATGTGCCCACCGGTATCTATACTATTCCAGAGATCAGCTCTATCGGTAAAACCGAGGAGCAACTGACGGAAGAGTGTGTGCCTTATGAAGTTGGACAGGCCTTTTTCAAGGATACCGCCCGTGCGCAGATTTCCGGTGAGCCGGTGGGGATGCTGAAGATTCTGTTCAACCGGGATACGCTGGCAATATTGGGTATCCACTGCTTTGGAGACCAGGCTTCTGAGATCGTACATATCGGTCAGGCGATTATGAATCAGGCGGGCGAAGCGAATACCATAAACTACTTCGTCAACACCACCTTTAACTATCCGACCATGGCAGAAGCCTATCGGGTAGCAGCCATTGCAGGGTTGAACCGTATCTCCAATCTGTAACAGAATGGCAATAAAAAACCGCCTCATTGGGCGGTTTTTTTGTCTGTATTATCGATCAGTGGTATCGTCGTCGGGTTTTTCAGGCGTTTTATAGAAGCCATCCTCATAATACTTACCGGTTACACCGAGTTTTCTTTCAATCCAGCGATTGTAGTGTTTCCAGAGGAAGAAACCGGGGGTCATACCGATCATGATCCCCAGCATCAGTCCGGCTCCGGCATACTTTTCTGGCATCTGAGCCGTCACCCAGTCGTAAAATCCAGTGCTGTCGATCACCAGATAATAAGCGATAAGAAACAGCAAACCAAACCCTGTGGCGATGTGATGTAACAGCTTGTTATGGGTACTGCTATCGGAACTGTTTAAGTTGTCAGACATTGATTTGGTTATCCAAGGTAACGGTGTACTCTGATGCTTGGCAGAAAGGGCTGAGGATCTATTTTCAGATCACTGCGTTCCACCCGACTGCGCGTTTCAGGCGGTGTAAGCGGTGGCTCATTATACGCGGGGAGGGTGGGGTTATCACTGTTAAGGGCGATAATAATCGGCAATGATGTATTCAGCGCTTTACGCAGGGTGCTGTCTTTGTGTTTCCAGACCGGATTGGCCCGCATAACCGGTACCTGGTTTTGAACCTGTGCCAGCATATCGCCGGGCCGTAGCTGACCGACAGCCTGTAACTGCATCTGAATATGGGGTTGACTGGTGTCCAGTTTTAGCAGTTTTTCTTCAGCTTCTCTGGGGGTGAGTTTGCGAATGCTGCGGCCGCTGCTGTACCAGCTGAAACCGATGCGGCTGGGGCAGGTTTCAAACAGCGGTATCTGACGATAACACTGCTTGAGATGAAGTCTTGATGCACCATGGCGATGCAACATCGCGGCGAGCGTTTCACTGCGTCGGTGAAGCAGTTGCAGGGTATCGGCGGACTGGCTCAGTTGATAACGGGTTGCGAGGGATTGAAAATCAGCTTTCGCGGAATTAAGTCTGAGAGTCGCCTGAATCAGATCAGGATTGGCACCGATCATGCCGTGCTGAGTGAGTGTGGTACGGCCGTCCTGTCCGTCGCGATACCAGATATCTGTATAGAGGCTGGCCGCTTGTGGCAGGCTGCGGGCTGTTTCGCCCGGTAACCAGAAGGGCAGTTTACTGTTTAGTAGTTGCTCAGAGAAACATAGCAGAGCCTGATTAAGCTGGTTGAGACTTTCAAGCAGTTCAACCGTATCAGTACTGCTCATCGTTCTGCTGTCGTTCGCGGGTCTGGCTGGTGAGAATATAGCGGGCAACAATCATCCGGCTGCTTTCGGGCATATCGCTGAATTCGATACCAATTTTGTATTGGCCCTGTTCATTTTTTTCGCCACTATAGAGAACCTGTCCATACAGCAGTAAGCCTGAGTAGGTTTCTTCAAATACGACTTTGAGAGCGAGATAGCTTTTAAGAGGGATCGGCTCTTTACTGTAAAAACTCATGCCGCCTTCACTCAGGTTGATCTCCTGAGTCGTCAGATTTTCAAATTCCACATCACTTTTAGCGATGGCATGAGCGATGGCATCAATCTTGTTGTTCATGTTTTCGAGATAGGTCGCAACCAGAGGGTCTTTCTGAGCGATTTTGCGCAGCTGATAACTGTTGTCCTGGCTAAACTCCTGAAGCTGAGTCAGTAACAAAAAGAAGGGGGAAACCTGAAACTGCGTCGGCAGACGGCCGTGTTGCATCTCATCTTCCGTGATGACTTTATAGTCTACCGCTACTTTGCCGTTGATGCGGAAATACTGGCGACGTTCCTGGTTCAAAATACAGCCCTCGTGAATTGGTCACTTTTCCTGAGTATAACGAATATTATTCTGATTTTGTTAGAGAATTTTATCAGTCTGTGATTTAATCCCGGCCATGTTTAGACCATTCTCTCTGTACGTTGGGTTGCGGTATACCTCAGCCAAACGGAACAACAACTTTATTTCATTTATCTCGCTGGTCTCAATGCTGGGACTGATGCTGGGAGTTGCTGCGCTGATTGTTGTGCTTTCGGTGATGAACGGCTTCGACCGTGAACTGAAAGAACGTATTCTTGGCATGGTGCCCCATGGCACCATCTCTGACTATGGTCAGCCGCTGGAAAACTGGCAGGCAGTCGCTGCTAAGGTTAACCAGAAGGCTGGCGTCGTAGGCACTGCACCCTACATTCAGGCGCAGGGGATGCTGACAAACCGGGGTGTCGTTCGTGGCGTACTGATCAATGGTATAGAGCCTGAACTGGAAAAAAAGATCTCCATTCTGGATGAAAACATCAAAGCTGGCAGCCTGGATGCATTGAAGCCGAGAAGTTACGGTATTGTTCTGGGTGCATTACTGGCCCGTTCCATGGGCGTTTCTGTGGGCGATAAGGTAACGCTGGTGCTTCCCGAAGCTTCCATTAGTGTTGCCGGGATTATTCCGCGTCTGAAGCGTTTTACCGTTGTCGGAGTGTTTGAAGTCGGGGCCGAGCTGGATGCCAGTCTTGCCTATATCAATATCGAAGATGCAGCACGACTTAAACGGATGGACCGAGGTGTTGATGGTATCCGTCTGGAGTTTGACAACCTGTTTCAGGCACCCGCCAGAATCCGGCAGATTATTGCTGACCTGGGCGAGTTTTATCGGGCCAGTGACTGGACCCGTACGCACGGTAATCTGTTTCAGGCGATCCAGCTGGAAAAGAAGATGATCGGGCTGCTGCTATTTCTGATCGTGTTTGTGGCGGCATTCAATATTGTTTCGACGCTGGTGATGGTGGTAACTGACAAAAAAGGGGATATCGCTATCCTCAGGACACTGGGGGCAACACCGGGTCGAATCATGCGGATCTTTATGGTGCAGGGCACTGTCATCGGAGTGATGGGAACGCTGCTGGGATCGGTTCTGGGTATCCTGCTGGCGCTGACCATTACCGATATTATCGCCTGGATTGAACATACTTTTGGGATTCAGTTTCTCAGTGCGGATGTTTATTTCATTAGCTATCTGCCCTCACAACTACAGCTGGGTGATGTCGTGGTGATTATCTCTGTGGCCCTGGGAATCAGTTTCCTGGCAACCATCTACCCGGCCTGGCGGGCGTCCCGGACACAACCGGCGGAGGCGTTGCGTTATGAGTGATCTGGTTCTGCAGTGTATCGATCTGAAAAAGCGTTACGGTGATGGAGATATCGCAGTAGAGGTTTTGCGGGGGATAGAGCTTCAGGTAAAGCGGGGAGAGACCCTGGCGATAGTCGGCAGCTCCGGTTCCGGGAAGAGTACCCTGCTGAATATGCTGGGGGGACTTGATCTGCCCAGTTCCGGGGATGTTCGCGTTGACGACCAGTCTTTGTTTGAGATCAGTGAACAGGAGCGGGCACAGCTGCGCAACCGCTCACTTGGGTTTGTTTATCAGTTCCACCATCTGTTAGCAGAATTCAGCGCGCTTGAGAATGTAGCGATGCCCTTGCTTATCAGAGGGGAAGCGATCAGCAACGTGCGCGAACAGGCGACTGCAATTCTGCACTCGGTGGGGCTTTCTCATCGTCTTGAACATAAACCGTCGATGCTGAGTGGTGGTGAACGTCAGCGGGTGGCCATTGCCCGGGCGCTGGTCACTAACCCTGCCTGCGTGCTGATGGATGAGCCTACCGGTAATCTTGATCGTCATACCGCTCAGGAGGTGCAGGCGCTCATGGATAAACTGAACAACGAGTTTGGTATTTCGTTTGTGGTGGTGACCCATGATCCACAGCTCGCTGAAAAACAGGGACGGGTTGTTGAGCTGAAAGATGGTTTACTACAGCAACTGAACAGTTAAGAGGGTCAGACCGAACTATCTGTACGCTGAACGTTACGTTTCACGATTAAAGCCGGAATCTATTCCGGCTTTTTGCTCTGAGCAGTTTTGTCTGACTGCTTGCCAGGAGTGGCCTCATCGCTATCTTGCGATTCTTTATCCCGTATGAGTTTACGCAGTATAAACTTGCGGCTTTTTCGGTTGCGCCAGCTTTTATTGACATGCCAGACCCAGAATCGCTGCATCAGCAGATAACCCAGAGTTCCGCTGACAATACCACACACCAGTGAGCCGACCAGCAGAGGTAGCCAGATATGTTCCAGTTCAGCCTTAATCCACTCCATCGTTAACTCAAAATCTATAGCAACCGGGTCTACACCTAGAATCAGGGTGCCGATCCAGTAAGCGAAATAAAACATGGGGGGGATAGTGATCGGATTGGTCAGCCAGACCAGGCCCACTGAAATTGGCAGATTGCTGCGTACGAACAGAGCCGCGACTGCAGCAATAAGCATCTGTGATGGCAGCGGTATAAATGCACAGAATAAGCCTACGAAAAATGCCCTGCTGACGGACTTACGGGTCAGGTGCCACAGATTTGGGTCATGTATATGACTTCCAAGCCAGCTCAGGTAGCGGTTGGACTTGAGTTTACGCTCATCTGGCATAAATTTTCTGATAAGTTTGCGCGGCATCAGGAAGAAACTATAGTTAGCTGATGGGAGGGGCTCATTATGCCCCCTTACAAACTGTAAGCCAACCGGTAATCATGGATGATTGGTATCGCTTTGGGTGTTTTGCTGGTGGCCTGGCTGCCTCGGCTGATCTCATTTCCAACTCTGACTCTTCTGCTGACATTGCTACTGCTATGTTTACTACTGTCTTGCCGGGGCTTTTTATCCTCTGGGGTGCGAATCCAGATAGCAGGTTTGTTATTCGGGGTTATTTATGCCACTGGCTGGGGTTATCTCAATCTGAGTCAGCGCATGCCGATGGATATGCCGGCACAGGAGTTCTCGGTCAGCGGAACGGTTACAGGTTTGCCGCAAAACCGGCCCGCTATGATCCGCTTCAGCTTTGACGTAGACCACTACTCTCCCTCACTGCCTGGGGCTGATCTGAAGCATCTGCAACTGAGCTGGTATCACCCTGAGGGGGAAATTGTCCCGGGTCAGCAGTGGCTGTTTAAGGTCCGGCTGAAACCGCCACGAGGGCTGATGAATCCCGGTAGCAGTGATTATGAAACCCGCCTGTTTGCTGAACAGATTAATGCCCGGGGTTATCTGCTGTCTGCCAGACTGATTCGCGGACCCGGGGAGAGCGGGGCTCAGCAGATCGCCTACCTGAGATATCGGATTGCAGAGTGGCTAAGCCAGTTATCACTGACGGACAGAAGTGAAGCAACCATCAGGGCGTTATTGCTGGGGGACAAGCAGGGACTGAAGGATGACCAGTGGCGCGTTCTGCGACAAACCGGAACAGTCCATCTGGTGGTTATCAGTGGTCTGCATATCGCAATTGCCTGCCTGATCGGGTATTGGTTAGGCAGTTTGGTTCAGTGGCTGGCCGGGCGTGTTTTGCCGGGGCAGGCTGATATTCGTGCTTACCGTATTGTGCCTGCGTTACTGCTGGCATCCAGCTATGCGCTGCTGGCGGGGTTTAGTATTCCCACTCAGAGGGCGCTTATCATGGCGTTGTCTATGTTGTTGCCCGGGCTGTTTAACCGCCATCTGGGAATCTGGACGCGATTCCAGTTGGCACTGGTGATTGTTTTGTTGCTGCAACCCCTGAGCTTCTATCAGCCTGGTTTCTGGTTATCGTTTGCCGCAGTCGGGGCGTTGCTGTTGTCGACTACAACAAATCCAGTGAGTTATCGGCTTAAAGCTGTTGTTGCTACACAATGGTCAGTGTTTTTGGGCTTGTTCCCGCTGCTGTTGTTCTGGCTTGGTCAGGTTGCTCTGATCGCACCGCTGATCAATATCGTGGCGATTCCGTTACTCACCTTTATTCTGATTCCCGGCGTCGTACTGGGCGTGCTGCTCTGCCTGGTTAATGCTGAGCTGGGGAGCGCGCTGTTGAATGGGCTGTTGAACCAGTTTTGGTTATTGTTACAGGTCTGCGCTCCCTCTGATGGACAGGCGATGTTGTTCAGTCGTCCAGCTCTTTTGCCGGTACTGCTGGGCGGGTTGGCGGCGATATTGCTGAATCTGCCCCGCTGGATGGGCGTTGGTTTTTTTGCGCTGCTCATGCTGACTGTGCTGATTTTTCCACCTGAACAACCGGTTGATCAGGGCGACTTTCGGGCAACAGTAGCGGACGTTGGTCAGGGGCTTGCCGTACTGATTGAGACCAGTAGCAAAGCTGTACTGTTTGATACAGGTGCCGCGTATCGTGGTCGCAGTACTGCCCGTTTCACTCTGATACCGATGCTGGAAAGTCGCAATATCAGTCAGCTTGACCGGCTGATTATCAGCCATAAAGACAATGATCATGCGGGTGGCTATGCTGATCTGGCAGAAACATTCACAGTTAAGGCTCTGGATTCAGGTAGTCCGGCGATTCGACGCCGTCTACCCGCGCAACCTTGCGTACCTGGTGATAGCTGGGAGTGGGATGGTGTTCGCTTCAGCTATATTCAGCCTGCCGGTCTGAAGCAGACCAATGAAAATAACCGCTCCTGTGTGCTACTGGTACAGTCAGAAAACTGTTCGATTCTGATTCCTGGAGATATCGAGAGCAGTGTCGAGCAGCAGATCATGAATACGCATCCCGGTTTACATGTTAACTGGCTGGTTGCCGCTCATCATGGCAGCCGTTTTTCCAGTTCTGCCGAGTGGTTAAACGGTTTAAGACCGGACTGGGTACTGTTCAGTTCTGGTTTTGACAACCCATATGGGCATCCTGCCAGAGAGATTATTGATCGATTACAGCTGCTTAAGCTGAACTGGCTGAATACCTCGGACAGCGGCGCAGTGATTATTCAGGGTAGCGCAGACCATTGCCTGACCGAATCCTATCGAGATCAGAAAAAGCGTTACTGGTCAGCGGGTTAATCACTACTCTGGCGTGAGACTCTATGCTAGAGTATGGGCCGGTTTGAAGGAGGAGTTCTGGTGTTTGAGTTGATTCAATCCGGTGGTTGGCTGATGGTGCCAATTATCGCCTGTTCTATATTGTCTCTGGCGATCTGTCTGGAGCGTTTTTGGGTGCTGCAGAAGAAGCGGGTAGCGCCAGATAATCTGTTATCTGAAGTCTGGATGCGGGTACGCAGCGGTGAAATGACCCCTGAGCGCCTGCAGATGATCCGTAATGAAAGCTCGTTAGGGCAGATTATGGTCGCTGGTCTTAATAACTCCAATCATGGTCGCGAGATCATGCGGGAGAGTATTCAGGAAGCGGCTTATCACGTTATGCACCAGATGGAGCGATTTCTGAACTCGCTGGGCACTATCGCTGCTATCTCACCTCTGTTAGGGCTGTTAGGGACCGTTATCGGTATGATCAAAGTGTTTGCTGAGATCATGCTGCAGGGGACCGGCAATGCAAATGTGCTCGCCGGAGGCATCTCTGAAGCATTGATTACAACCGCTGCGGGTTTATCTGTAGCGATTCCGACACTGGTATTTCACCGTTATTTTCAACGTCGTGTTGAGACTCTGCTGATTGAGATGGAGCAGGAGTGTCAGAAACTGGTTGAAGTAGTTCACGGTGAGCGTGAAGTAGATTTCGAGTAACTGATGAGTCGATTGAAATTCAGACGTAAGCCGAAAGAAGAGGTTTCCGTTAACCTGACGCCATTGATCGATGTGGTTTTCCTGTTACTGATCTTCTTTATGGTATCCACCACGTTCACGAACGAGTCGCATCTGCAGATCAGTCTGCCGGAGGCCGATGGTGAGGCCTCTGAGACCCAGGCAGAATCCCTTGAGGTACTGATCAGTGTTGATGGTGGCTATACGGTGAATGGTCAGAGCCTGCTGAACAGTCAGCCGGACACCTTGCGCCGGGCGATTATCGATCAAGCCGGCGACAATCGTAAGCTGCCCTTTATTATCTCCGCTGATGCCAAAACACCGCACCAGTCGGTGGTTACCGTTATGGATGTTGCCGGTAAGCTAGGGTTCGCCGCGCTGAGTATTACGACCCAGCAACCGGCCGAGCAGTAAACATGGGGCTGGAGCAGGCCTGGTACAGAAGCAGTCGCTGGCTATGCCTTCTGCGCCCGCTGGAGTTGCTATTCCGTGGTATCGCAACCCGGCGACGACAGCGCTATCGGGATGGTTTGAAACCCAGCTGGACCGCGCCGGTACCGGTGATTGTCGTTGGTAATATCTCGGTCGGTGGAACCGGTAAGTCGCCACTGGTGATCTGGCTGGTCGAGTATCTGCGCCAGCAGGGCTATAAACCCGGTGTTATCAGCCGTGGATACCGTGCCACACCGCCGACGAACCCCTATTTTGTAACATCAGATTCAACCGCTGCTGAAGCGGGTGATGAGCCCCTGATGATCGTCCGTCGAACCCACGTTCCGCTGGTCATCTCGCCTGACCGGGTTGCTGCTGCAAAGCTGTTGCTGGAGCAGACCGGGTGCGATCTGATCATCAGTGATGATGGTTTGCAGCATTACGCACTGAACCGAACTCTGGAAATAGCAGTGATCGATGGTGTGCGGGGCTTTGGTAACCGGCGCTGCCTGCCTGAAGGTCCGCTCAGAGAGCCGGTAGAACGGTTGAATGATGTTGATCTGATCGTGGTAAACGGTGGCTCAGCGGAGACACTGCTGGATACCTCCCAGGCAGCTAAAGCGTTTAGTATGACGCTGCAACCGGGGCATTTGGTGTCATTATCATCCGATACTGCTGTCTCTGCGGACCAATGGAGTGGTTGTCGACAGGTTAATGCGGTAGCCGCAATTGGTAATCCTGAACGTTTTAGTCATACATTGAAAGCCTTAGGGTTTACGCCCGAGCTGCACAGTTTTCCTGATCACCATCATTTTAGTCAGAGTGATCTATCCTTTGAACAGCAGCTGCCGTTGATAATGACTGAAAAAGACGCAGTAAAGTGCGATCATATAGCACTTGAAAATAGCTGGTATCTGCAGGTTGATGCAGCGCTGGGGGAGGGCTTTTCAGTCTCTCTCGAACGACTGCTCAGCCGCTGACCCGCGACGTAACAATTATTACAGCACTTCACACAGAGGCACTAACGATGGATAAGAAACTGCTTGATATCCTGGTTTGTCCGGTATCTAAAGCACCGGTTGAGTGGAACAAAGAGACCAATGAACTGATCTGCCGCAGCTCCGGTCTGGCATACCCGATCCGTGATGATATTCCGGTGATGCTGGAGACCGAAGCTCGCACCCTGACCGCAGACGAACGTTTGGCGAAGTAGGTTACGATATGCCTTTTTCCGTTGTTATCCCTGCACGTTTTGGTTCATCCCGTTTTCCCGGTAAGCCGCTGGCGGAGATTGCCGGTAAGCCGATGGTTCAGCATGTCTATGAACGGGCCATTCTGAGCGAGGCTCAGCGGGTCATTATCGCCACCGATGATCAGCGTATAGCGGATGCTGCCAGCGGCTTCGGTGCCGAAGTCTGTATGACCTCGGCTAACCATCCTTCCGGCACAGACCGGCTACAGGAAGTGGTTCATTCGCTGGGGTTTTATGCTGATGATATTGTGGTAAACGTACAGGGGGACGAGCCTCTGATCCCACCCCGGGTGATCAATCAGGTGGCGCATAACCTTAGTGCCGTGACTGAGGCCAGCATTGCCACCCTGTGTGAGCCTATCAATGATATCGGGTCTGTACTCAACCCCAACGTAGTTAAAGTGGTGGCAGATTCCCGGGGACGGGCGCTCTACTTTAGCCGGGCACCGATTCCCTGGCCAAGAGATGCTTTTACCTCTCAGTCTGGGCGTGAAGTGATGCCTTCAGGTGTCAATTTTCAACGCCATATTGGTATCTATGCATACCGGGTTAAACTGCTGAATGACTTTGTCCAGTGGGCGCCAGCCCCCATTGAGGAAACCGAGTGCCTGGAGCAGTTAAGAGCGATGTGGAACGGCGCCGTTATCCATGTTGAAGAGGCGGATGAGTTACCTCCGGCAGGCGTTGATACACCGGAAGATCTGGAGCGTATTCGTCATCTGTTTGAACAATGATCTGCTAAAATAATCTCTATTGATTCAGAGCCAGTTTGCTAAGTAAGCTGGCGCGCTGGCTGATTTATTGAGGTGTCTTTATTCAACTGAACCAGCCTTAATGGCTGGTTTTTTTTCAACACTTAGCGTGAACTTATCTCATCCGTTGCCTGCCAAATCATTTTGCAACAGTTTGTTTTATAATGAGCAGTATTGAGACAGCTAAGTCTGCGCATCGTTAATTGTGAGAGTAAGTGCTTTGAAATATCAGGATAAAAGATCGGTTCTGTTTGTATGTCTGGGGAATATTTGCCGTTCTCCTACCGCTCATGGGGTGTTTCGTGCGCTGGTGGAACAGCGGGGCATGACTCACCTGATTGAGATCGATTCTGCCGGTACGGCAGCCTATCATATAGGCAATCCGCCTGATCACCGCTCAGTTACTGTCGCGCGTCAGCGAGGGTATGACCTGAGCGACCTGCGGGCGCGTCAGGCGATCAGTGCCGATTTTGATCATTACGATTACATCCTGGCGATGGATAAAGAAAATCTTGCAGAGCTTAAATCGATCTCTCCAGCAGGCTTTCAGGGGCACCTGGGGTTGTTTCTTGATCTTGCTGAGCTGGAGCTGCGTGAGGTGCCTGATCCCTATTATGGCGGCCCTGCAGGTTTTGATCGGGTGCTGGATCTGGTAGAAGCGGCCTCAGAGGCTCTGTTGGACCGTATCGCCAAAGAGCTGAAACAATGAGTCTTCTGTTTCAGGAAAATGTCTCTCTAAAGCCCTATAACAGTTTTGGTTTTGACGTTTCAGCACGCTACTTCGCGCTTCTGGACAGTGCTGAACAACTTGGCGATGTCCGGGATTTTGTTCAGCAGCACAATATGCCGGTACTGTTTATCGGCGGTGGCAGTAACCTTGTTCTGACCGCGGACCTGGATCAACTTGTGGTTGTTAACCGTATTCAGGGGATGCAGATAACTCCTGGTCAGGACGGTGAGCTGCTGGTTACCGCAGGTGGAGGGCAGGACTGGCACGGTTTTGTGCGCTGGTGTCTGGAGCAGGGAGCGTACGGTCTGGAAAATCTCTCGCTTATACCCGGTACCGTGGGTGCAGCACCGGTTCAGAATATCGGTGCTTATGGGGTAGAGATTAAAGATCGGATGGTGGGTCTTGAGGCATTTGATCTGGAGACGGGTCAGCAGGTTTATTTCGCCACTGCGGAGTGCCAGTTTGATTATCGTGACAGCATCTTTAAAAGCCGTTTTCCCGGTCGGTATCTTATTACATCGGTGACCTTTGCTCTGAGTTCTGAGTTTAATCCTGTACTGCACTATGGCGGCATCGCTCAGCAGTTAGAGGCGCGCAATATGACTGAGATTGAGCCTATACAGCTCAGTGACCTGATCTGTGAAGTGCGTAATAGTAAACTGCCACAGCCAGAGTTACTGGGCAATGCGGGGAGTTTCTTTAAAAATCCGGTTATCCCTGAGCAACAGGCTGAACAGTTGCAAAAGGATTTTCCGCAGATGGTTGTTTTTGCGGATAAGCCTGGCTATTGCAAACTTGCGGCTGGCTGGCTGATCGATCAGTTGGGCTGGAAAGGGCGTCGCGAGGGCGGGGCAGGTGTGTATGAGAAGCAGGCGCTGGTGCTGGTAAATCATGGCAGTGCCACCGGAGCCGAGATCGTCGAGCTGGCGGGGGCAATTCAGGCCGACGTATACAAGCAGTTTGGGGTGATGCTGGAGATAGAACCCCGCTGCTATCCCTGACAGGGGCTGTCGCTCTGCTTCCTGTTATAAACCATAAACATAAAAAAGCCGGCGAATCGCCGGCTTTTTTGTCGTTACTGAATTCAGCTATCGCTGTTTTCCTGTAGACGCGGGTCATTAGGTGCCCGACGCTGACGGCGCTGACGAGGTGCTGCCTCTTCAGGAGCTTTGGTCGGTGGCGCTTCGCGGCGTGGGCGGGCGGTCATGACTTCGTCAGGCGCAACCGTTGGCGCAGTCAGGTCAGGGCGTTTACGAACGCGACGACCGGCTGGGCGGCTGGGTTGCTCTTCCTCCGCGGGGGCTTCAGCTGTAGCCTGTTGTGCTTCCTCTGCTTCCGCTTCAGCATCAGTGTCGGTCGTTTCAACTACCGCTTGTTCTGCGGCTTCAGGCTTGGGCTGTTCCTCTGTCGCTTCGTCAGACTGAACAGAGGTGCTCTCTTCAGCTTTTTCTGGTTCTGCTACTGCGGGTGCAGCTTCTTCCGCCTTCAGCGATTCAGGTTCTAAGAGCGCAGGTTCCAGGAGCTCAGGCTGCGGAGCTTCTGCTGCAACCTCAGGTGTTGCCGCGGGCTCTTCAGTCTCACTCTCAGCCGTTTCAGGCGCTTCAGTAGCCGTTGTCGCTTCGACAACTGCAGTCGTCTCTGCGGCTTCAGTTGTGTCAGTGTCTGGCTGGGCAGAAGCTTCTGCTTGTGGCTGTTCCACCTGGATATTAGCTTCGGACGCTTCAGTTTCTGTGGCGTCTGTTGATACCTGCTCTGCTACTTCAGAGTTAGCAGAAGAGCTAACGGTTGTTTCAGTCGCTTCCGTAGTCTGAGTGCTGTCAGTGCTGTTCTCAGTATCTGTAGCCTCTTTTTTAGGTCCGCGACGGCGCTGACGGCGCTTGCGAGGTGCATCTTCCGTCATAGTCTCTTGTTGAGTGTCAGCAGCCACTGCTGGCTCTTCAGTCTGAGGCTTGGCGGTTGTCTCTGCCGTTTCATTCAGCTGTGTGCTGTTTTCGGAAGCATTAGTTTCAGACGCATTAGAATCGCTGGTGCGTTTGCCGCTACGCTCGCCGCGACGACGACGTCCACGACGGCGTTCACCACGGGCGCGACCATCTTCGTTCTGTTCCGCAGGCTTGTTATCGTCACTGCCTTTCTGAGGCTCACTCTGCTGAGCAGTGTTCTGTTCCTCAGTTTTATCCTGCTGCGGTTTCTTGTCCCGTTCGCCGCGGCGACGGTTGCGTGAGCGTCCACGTCCTGACTCTTCGCGAGACTCATCGCGATCAGATGTGTTCTGCGAGTCACTGCTGTCAGACAGGTTATCGATGATCTTATCGCTGTCACGACGTTGATTGCGATTACGATCACGATCGCGGTCACGACGGTTGCTGGTCCGCTTGCGGCTGCGCTGCTTCTTATTGCGCTCCTCTTGCTCCTGCTCCTGTTTGGCTTTTTCCTGTGCCAGTCGCTCTTTCTCTTTGGCGTCTTCTGAACTGCCAAAGAGGCTACCCAGCGCGGTAAAGATGCGACTGGTCAGGGAGGCTTCAGCAGGCTTTTGCTGAACAGCTTCTGGAGCCGGTTGAGGAGCTGCTACCTGAGCTGGTGCCGGTGTTGATGGGGCTACCGTGCTGACAGCAGCGCGCTCGCGTATAGGTTGAGTTCTGGCGCTTTCAACTTCCGGTTCCTCTTCTGGTTCCGGTTGCAGGGTGTAGCTGGCATCATTGGTGTTGATCACGGTGTGATCATCGCGCAGGCGAACCACTTCATAATGCGGCGTTTCCATGTTTGGATTGGGGACAACCACAACCCGAACTTTGTGACGCACTTCAACTTCATGAACTTCACGACGTTTCTCGTTGAGCAGGAAGGTGGCCACGGAAACCGGCAGAATCGCACGAATCTGTGCGGTGCGGTCTTTCGATGACTCCTCCTCGATCAGACGCAGGATAGAGAGCGCGAGTGATTCAGTATCGCGTACAGTGCCCTGGCCGTTACAGCGTGGGCAAACGGCGCCACGACTCTCAATCAGGGAAGGCCGCAGTCTCTGACGGGACATCTCCATCAGACCGAAACGTGAAATGCGGCCCAGTTGTACACGGGCGCGGTCTACTTTCAGCGCGTCGCGCATCCGGTTCTCAACTTCCCGCTGGTTTTTGATAGGTGTCATATCGATGAAGTCGATCACGATCAGACCACCGATATCCCGCAGGCGCAGCTGGCGGGAGATCTCATCAGCCGCTTCCAGGTTGGTCTGCAGGGCGGTCTCTTCGATATCACTACCGCGGGTTGCGCGGGCAGAGTTGATATCGATGGATACCAGTGCTTCAGTGGGGTCTATAACAATAGAACCACCGGAGGGCAGATGAACTTCACGCTGGAAAGCAGTTTCAATCTGGCTCTCAATCTGAAAACGGTTGAACAGGGGGATCGACTCATCATAGAGTTTGATCTTGTTCTGATAACTAGGCATCACCTGCTGCACGAAGTTCAGGGCTTCCTGATACACTTCCGGCTTATCGATCAGTACTTCACCGATATCCTGACGCAGGTAGTCACGGATTGCGCGGATGACAACATTACTTTCCTGATAGATCAGGAAGGGCGCTTTACGCTCTTCAGCTGCACTGGTGATTGCATCCCAGAGGGTCATCAGGTAATCCAGATCCCACTGCAGCTCTTCAGAGGTGCGGCCAATACCGGCGGTGCGCACAATCGCTCCGGTTTTTGGTGGAATGGTCACACCGTCCAGAGCTTCTTTCAGCTGTTTGCGGTCATCACCTTCGATACGACGGGAGATACCGCCAGCGCGTGGGTTGTTTGGCATTAATACCAGATAACGGCCAGCCAGGCTGATGAAGGTTGTGAGCGCCGCGCCTTTGTTGCCGCGCTCTTCCTTATCAACCTGAACAATAACTTCGGTTCCTTCAGCAATTACATCCTTGATATTCGGACGACCGCCTTTATCGGAGCCTTTTTTGAAGTATTCGCGTGAGATCTCTTTGAGGGGCAGAAAACCATGGCGTTCGGAGCCATATTCGACAAAAGCAGCTTCGAGGCTGGGTTCAACCCGGGTAATTTTGCCTTTGTAGATGTTGGCTTTTTTCTGTTCGCGGGAACTGGATTCAATATCCAGATCATAAAGGCGCTGGCCATCGACCAGAGCAACGCGCAACTCTTCTTGTTGAGTCGCGTTAATTAGCATTCTTTTCATTGTTTGTTAGCGTTCTCTTATAACACTAACGTACTTCATCCAGCCGCAAGCCACACAGAGAGGTGCCTGTAGAGTCTATCCAGACACAGAAAACCAAGTCTTCGTAACGACTTATCTGCTCAACTTAATGCCGGGTTGCATAGCGATGCGACCAGGTCTTATCGACGGTGAAGGAAACAGTTGCCTCATATCGACCTCTTATTTCGAGTCTGATCAGGCTGTTGCTGCCGTCTGTCTATTGGCAGGTTCCGGGCAACTGACATCTTCACCTCCAACTGGTTTTGCCATTCAGGGCATTGCCAACTGGATGAAATACGTAGTAATTCTCTTAAATTGATGCTGTACGAGGGATTCAAACCGATTATTTGCCTGATTCTAAGAACTAAATTGCAAAATAACCGGGAATTTCAAATTAGCTAAAGCCAACTGCCCGCAGCAGCGCTAGAATATAGCAGCTTAAACAGATAGCATCAATCGAAAGGTCCGATATCCCATTAATATGTCAGAAGAAACAGCAGTATCAGCCCCCGCAGTCCAATGGTTTGAAATCGATTCAGAGTTAGCCGGGCAGCGGATCGATAATTTCCTGCGCACCCGTTTGAAAGGTGCCCCTAAAACATTGATCTACAGGATCTTACGTAAAGGTGAGGTGCGGGTTAATAAAAAGCGCATTAAACCGGACTATCGTTTACAGGATGGCGATCTGGTCAGAGTGCCACCTATCAGGCTTAGCGAAGAGAAACCGCAGGCAACCGTCAGTGATAAGCTAAAGCAGCGGGTAGAAAGCTCAATTCTGTTTGAAGATGACGATCTGATAGTGATCAATAAACCGTCAGGGCTGGCGGTTCATGGAGGCAGTGGCATCAGTCTTGGGTTGATCGAAACTATTCGTCAGATCCGGCCGGACGCGCGTTTCCTTGAACTGGTTCACCGGCTCGATCGGGATACCTCTGGTTGCATTATGGTGGCTAAGAAACGCAGTGCGCTCCGGTTTTTACATGCGGCACTACAAGCCAAGAAGATCACTAAGATCTACCACGCCCTGGTTGAGGGTAAGTGGTCGGCGAGAAAAACCAAAGTCGATGCGCCACTGCAAAAAAATGAACTAAAATCCGGTGAGCGGATCGTAAAAGCCCACCCTATGGGTAAAGCGTCGCTGACCGAATATAAAGTGTTACAACGCTTTGACGGTCTGGCAACTTTAGTGGAGGCGCGGCCTATTACCGGGCGGACACATCAGATTCGTGTTCACTGTCAGTTTGCAGGTCATCCTATCATTGGCGATGATAAGTACGGCACTGACCCGGTTAATCGGGAGATGAAAGGGTATGGTATCCGTCGCCTGTTTCTTCATGCCGCTGAGTTACGTGTACCTCTGCCATCCGGTGGCAGAAAAATTTTCCACGCACCTTTAGGGGATGAGCTGGAAAATGGGTTAAAAAATTTGCAGAAAACTGACGGGCAATCATCAGCCCGGTAAGGCGTTATTAATGAGTCAACAGATCAACACCGAAGAATTTAACAAAGCAGCAGATGCCATATTAAAAAATGGCAAGGCGCCGACTACAACTGAATTGGCAAAACTATTTGGCGTCGAGCCAGAACAACTGGAAGGGCTGCTGTCGCAGTGGTGGACGGTACTGCCTGACCGGATGCGAATGTTCGGAGATTCTACCCCCCGAATGCCCGAACTTCCGGAATCTCTGGTGCATAGCTTTGAGTCAATGTGGCAACTGGCGGTTCAGGAAGCTCAGTCGGCTCTGTCCACTGATAAGCAGTATCAGCAGCTGGCCAGCGAAGATGCCCGCCGGCAATCAGAGTCGGAGCTGTTTAAGGCGCAGAGTCAGCAAGCAGAGATGGATCAGAACTATCGTGATCTGCAGCAGCAGCTGTTACAGGAAAAGCATCAGGTAGAGGTGCTCGACGCCGAGATATCGGTGCTGAAAATTAATCTGACTACGGCAACCTCGGAACAGAAGGCGGAAGAGCAGCGCCGCCTCAATGTTGAGCAGGAGCTTAACTTGCTGCAGAAAAAAATCGACGACTCTAAACGTACTTTTGATCAGCGCATCATTGAAGAACAGCGCCATGGTCTGGATCAGGTTGCCAAAGCGGAAGCAGACACCCGTTATTACCGCAGTGCACTGGAAAAGTTTCGTGATGAATGTGGCCGTAAAGAGTCCGCGCTGACCAAGGATATTCATAATCTGCAGGCCGTTGTGGCCAAGAAAGATGTCAAACTGGAGACCTATAAAAATCAGATTAAGTCTCTGGAAACTGAGTTAAAACGCTATAAAACAGAAGACAGCCAGAGCCTGCGGGAAAGAAGCCAGTTAAGCAGCCAGTTACTCTCAGAACAGAACCGCAGTAAGCGCCTTGAAGATAAAGTTGATGAGATGAAAGAGGAGCTTAAACGGGTCAACCAGAAAAACCTGCTGGCCGTAAACGACGCCTCCCGGCGTGAAAATATGCTGCGTGGGCAGTTAAAGGATAAGGCCGAAGAGGTTATGCGGGCTACGGCACGGCTATCGACGCTGGAAAAAAAGATGACCACCTACGAGGAAGAGATCCGCAAGCTGCGCAGTCGTCTGACCTGATCAGGCTTAGCCGCACACGGATATAAGACCGGTTACGGCGATTGCTACTGATGTCTGACGTACTAAAGAGAGGTTTTTTGATAGAGATAACGGTGTATTATAATCAATAGTTATTAGAATACAGTTTTATCTTTATTGGAGGTATAAATGAAGCTGCAGCAGTTACGTTACATCTGGGAAGTAGCCAGGCATGATCTGAATGTCTCTGCGACTGCCCAGAGCCTTTATACCTCTCAGCCGGGTATCAGCAAACAGATTCGTCTGCTGGAAGATGAACTGGGGGTGGAGGTGTTTGCCCGTAGCGGAAAACACCTTACCCGGGTAACACCCGCCGGCGAGGCGATTCTGGAAGTAGCCGGTGATATTCTGCGTAAAGTTGAAAGCATCAAGCAGGTTGCCCAGGAGTTCAGTGATGAGAAGATGGGCAGTCTTGATCTGGCAACGACTCATACTCAGGCGCGTTATGCACTACCGGTGACGATCAACAGTTTCATGAAAAACTATCCCGATGTCTCCCTGCATATGCATCAGGGAACTCCGATGCAGATAGCGGAGATGGCGGCAAATGGCTCAGTCGACTTTGCCATTGCAACCGAAGCGATGTCGCACTTTAATGATCTGATCATGATGCCCTGTTACCGCTGGAACCGGTCCGTTGTGGTACCGAAAGATCACCCTCTGGCTCAGGTATCCAGACTGACGCTGCAGGATGTGGCTCAGTACCCCATTGTGACTTATGTGTTTGGTTTTACCGGACGATCCAAGCTGGATGATGCCTTTAGCCGGGAGGGACTGGAACCCAAAGTGGTATTTACTGCAGTTGATTCCGACGTCATCAAAACCTATGTCCGTCTGGGGCTGGGTGTTGGGATTATCGCTACCATGGCGTTTGATGAACAGCAGGATCAGGATCTCGTCTGTCTTGATGCCAGCCATCTGTTCGAGTACAGCACCACCAAGATCGGTTTTCGTAAAGGGACATTTCTGCGGGGGTATATGTACGACTTTATCCAGCAGTTTGCGCCGCACCTTACTCCCGAAGTGGTCAGGCAGGTTCAAGCTTGTAGTAACCGGGCTGAGATCGAGGAAGTTTTTGCCCATCAACAACTGCCGGATCTCTGATCGATCTGTTGTTTTAGTCTACCTGTACAGGTCTGTGACGCGTGTCGGAACACTTCTCTCTGATCTTTAATCTGTCAGACTGTCTCGCTGTTGCTGAGTCCGGGACCTTAGCCCTTCCTCTGATCGATTTTTTACGCCTGAGGCTTACACCTGCGGATGTTGACCGCCTGCCTGAGCTTTTTGCCAGCGGCTGTATATGCGTCGACAATGAGGTCGTTTCGGCGGATTTTAATCTGTTGGGTGGTGCAATGGTGCGTGTCAGTCTGCCGGGTCATCGTGAAGATGACGTCGATGCCGGTTGGCGCTTACTGTGGCAAAACAGTGAACTGATGGCGGTGTATAAGCCTCATCTGCTGCCGGTGAGCCGGACCACCCGTAATCTCTACAACACTCTGATCTCGCTGGTAAGGCGACAAACGCCCTATTATGATGCCCGGCTATTACACAGGCTGGATAGCGAAACGGCGGGTGTGGTCCTGTTGGCCAAGCATGCCTCAGCGGATCGTCGCTGGAAGCCTCGTCTGGATCAGTTGATTACCGGGAAGATCTACCACGCCTGGGTTGCAGGAATCCCTGTCTGGCAGACAAAAACGCTGCTGTGCGACCTGTCTGAAAGAGCGGGTAGTGCCATTCGCAGTCAGGTCTATGTGGTGGATGCTAGCGATAGCGGACACTTTGTGAAACCGCGCCACAGTAAAACGGCATTCAGGGTGTTATATTCAGAGGCCGGCAACGCGCTGATTGAGTGCCGCCTGTATACCGGGCGAAAACACCAGATTCGGGCTCAGCTGAGTTATCTGGGTCATCCGGTGCTGGGAGATAAAATCTATGGACACCGGGGATATTTCTATCTGAAAAGGATAGAGGAGGGGCTTGATGATACCGATTTCAGGGTACTCGGCAGTCGCTATCACCGGCTTCAGGCGGTTGAGTTTACCCTGAATATTGATGGTGACCGGGTGAAGGTCGCGTTGCCCGCTCAACCCTGAGCGGGCAGCGTTCAGATTAAAATGCAGCCATCAGTTTCCTGTAACTGTTGCAGCGGTCTTCAAAGTCATGGGTGACGTTAACCAGCATCAGCTCTTCTGCATTGTAGTGATCGGCCAGTCGCTCAAGTTCTTCACGGCACTGTCTGGCTGAACCGCTGACCACCGAATCGAGGGTTTCCTGATAATAAGCCTGATCCGATAGCGGCAGTTTGTTATAAAGACTGAGTGCCTCTTCAGGGCTACGGATATGCTCACGGATACCGTGCCGGAACGCCATCACTTTCCAGTACATGTTCGGGGCCGCCAGGTAGGCGGCTTCCTCCTTGCTGTCGGCGCAGAGACAGGCAACTGAGAGAATAGTCTGCGGTTGCTCCAGCCCCTTACCATTGGGCCGGAATCTGGCTTTATAGCGTTCAAAGATCTCTGCCGGACGTTCATGGGTGCCGATAAACAGCGCCAGTACAAACCCCAGTCCCAATTCTGCCGCCAGGTCGACACTGCCGCTGCTGGAGCCCAGTGTCCAGAGTTGAGGGGCTGCAGCACCCACCGGGGTGGCGTTGATGCCGTAAAAAGGGTGTTCCCCGGGCAGATTATCATGTACAAAGCCGCTCAGATCGCTGAGCAGATGAGGATACAGCTCGGCGCTGTTTGGCCGGTTAGGAAAGGCTAATGCTCTGCTGGTCTGGTCAGTGCCGCCGGGTGCCCGGCCAACGCCGAGATCGATTCTGCCCGGATTAAGCGCTTCCAGCGTGCGAAACACTTCCGCCACTTTGAGGGGGCTGTAGTGGGATAGCATAACGCCACCACTGCCGACGCGGATATTCTGAGTATTCTGGGCGATATGGGCGATCAGAATTTCAGGGCAGGAGCTGGAGTAGCTGGCGGTATCATGGTGTTCTGCAATCCAGAAACGGTGATAGCCCAACTCCTCACACAGCTGCGCCAAACGGATAGAGTAGTGCAATCCCTGACTTTGAGACTGACCATTATGAGCTGGGGACTGATCTACTACGCTAAGCTTAAACGGCATTAGTGACTCCTGCAGGGGTGAAGCCCGCCTGATCGATAGCTGAAAGTGCGATCATCTTATCCTCAGCGGCACTGCCACCAGAGATGCCGATCCCGCCGATCAGTTTGCCCTGCTGGAAGACCGGTTCACCACCGGCGAACAGAATCAGGCCACCGTTGGTTTGCTCAAAACTATCCAGCTGCTGCTCCCGTACCAACTGACCGAGAGCCTCGGTAGGGGCGCCAAACAGCACTGCGCTACGGGCCTTTTTCTGGGCAATATCAACCGACCCCAGAGGTGAACCATCCATTCGCAGGAAGGCGCAAAGGTTGCCTCCCGGATCGCAAACGGCAATGTTCACATTTACGCCGGCGTTGCGGGCGGTGGTAAGCGCCAGCGTAAGCAGTTGCTGGCTTTGTTCAGATAACATCTATTCAACCTCTATATTCAGTTTTTTTAGGCGGTAGGCCAGCGTTGGGCGGGTGATATCCAGCATACGGGCGGCTTCTGCAACATTGTTTTCCGCTTCGGATAGTGCAAATCGCACCAGCGCTTCTTCAATTTTTTCTAACGATCCACACTGTTCAAGTGCCTGCATTGTCCAGCTGGTGGCTCCATGCTCTGGTGCGGGAGCAGAGTCGATAAGGGTGCCTGACTTTGATAACACCTGGCTGCTGCCGTCCTGACGCATACTGGGAAACAGATAGTCGGCATCGATAGTTTCGCTGTCTTCAGCCAGTATGACTCCCCGCTCGATGATGTTTTCAAGTTCACGGATGTTGCCGGGCCAGTCATAGTTAAGCAGCGCTTTGGTCGCCAGATCAGAGAGTCCCAGAGTTTTTTTACCGTAGAGTGCTTCGTACTTTTGCAGGAAGTGCGCCGCCAGCAGCGGGATATCCTCATGCCGCTGGCGTAACGACGGGATATCGATCGGATAAACATTCAGCCGGTAGTAAAGGTCTGCCCGGAACCGGCCGGCTTCAACGGCTTGCGCCAGTGACTCATTGGTTGCTGCAATCACCCGCACATCAACGGTACGGGTCTGGGAATCGCCTACCCGTTCCAGTTCACCCTCCTGTAATACCCGCAGCAGTGCCGCCTGAGCACGGGGGCTCAGCTCGACCACTTCGTCGAGGAAGATGGTGCCAAGATGGGCGCGCTCAAAACGCCCCTCACGACTGGTGTTAGCGCCGGTAAATGCACCTTTCTCGACGCCAAACAGTTCCGCCTCAATCAGGTCCGGGGGGATGGCGGCACAGTTAACGGCGATAAAGGGCTGGGATGAACGGCCGGAGCTGTCATGGATACCTTTGGCAACCAGTTCTTTCCCCACGCCTGTTTCGCCCTGTAGAAGCACTGAAACCTTGCCGGTTGCCGCTTTCTTCGCCAGTTTACACACCTGCTTAAATGCGCCGGATTTACCAATCAGGTTGCCCAGACTCGGGGTGTCATCTACCTGATGGCGTAACTCGGTAACCTGATTCTGAAGATCGTAAAGCTCTTCGATGATGGGGGCTGTTTTAAAATAGTCGCGGTAGGTTTGATGGTCCTCCCATTCAGCAGCGGGCTTACCCTCAAACAGGCAATGCTGATCGCCACAGCCGCGACAGTGAATCTCTTTAAAGATAATCTCCTGTCCCAGCAGTTCTGAGGCGAAGCTGCTGGTATGACCCACCAGCGCCCAGCAGGCGGGTCCGTCTGTCAGGCCCAGCTCGGAGATAAACATTTCAGCTTCGTAAGAATCATGCATGTTCAGCAGGGCATAAAAATGCTGATTGGCCGGGTCAATCTCCAGCTTTAGCTCTTCAACTTTCACGGAGCCTTTTAATGAGTCCAGCTGAAAACCGGTGCGGAACAACTCCTCGGGCTCAATATCGCCGGCCAGCCGTTTAACCAGTTCGGCGTCTTTCTGTCCCAGGCTGTAACCCAGACGCATAAAAAAGCCTTTGGCCCGCTCCAGACCGACGGTGAGGATCTGTTCTTTGCGAAAGGTGGTCAGTGACGCCATCTGCATCAACAGCATGCGCTGTTCGCCAAACCAGACGGTGCCGTCATGGTTCTGGAATCTGACCTGTTTGGACAGTTGTTTGATATCAGGATGCTTTATATTCAGATGTTTGGTTGCGATGTTCATTAAATAAGCACTCTGCATTGTTATGATTATGATCAAATCATCATATATGATTGCCTATATAAAAAGATGTAGTAAAAATGTAATATATGATCCCAAATATGGGATCAAGGTAATCAAATGAACTATCAGGATCTGTTTATCTTTCTTAAAGTGGTGGAACGAGGCAGCTTTCTCTCGGCTTCAGAATCGTTATCGGTCCCCACATCGACTGTCAGCCGCAAGGTTCAGCAGCTGGAAAATGATCTGGGTTATAAACTGATGCACCGCAGTGCACGAAAAATGGTGCTGACGGAGGCGGGTGTTAAGTTCTATAACCGTTGTCAGCCGCTCTTTACTGAGCTGGAGTACGCCGCTAAAGAGCTTGATGATGAGTTGGCAGAGCCTTCCGGGTTGCTAAGGGTAACCGCGCCGGTCAGCCTCACCAATGATCTGTTGGCGGAGTGGTTTTTTAAATTTATGGAGCGCTTTCCACGTATCAATCTGGAGCTGATAGTGGTTAACCGTAATATCGATCTGGTAGAGGAGGGGATCGATGTCGCGTTCCGTATTGGGGACGTGCGGATGCAGAACTGGATTTCAAGACCGTTAATGGAGTCAAGCTTCAGTGTTTGTGCCAGCGAGGATTATCTGCGTCGACGGGGAGTGCCGCAACACCCGCAGGATCTGTATCAGCACACCCTGATCGTAACCCGAAGAAACCCGGTGTGGAACTTCAGTAAAGGGGATGAAACAGTCAAAATTGTGGGTGATGCGCGGATGAAAGTCGATGAGCTGAATATCGCTGCACGGGCGGCAGAAAATGGGCTGGGTATTGTTAACCTGCCGGATTATGTTGTGACTAAGTCATTGATCGCTGGCCGGTTAAAAAAACTGATGCCGGGTTGGCAGCCGCACCCGCGGGAAGTGCATATGCTGTATCCAGAGCGCAAATACATCCCCGGCAAGGTAAGGCTGTTTATCGAGTTTGTGATGTTCCATGCAAACGAGAAGCGGTTTAACTGATCTGTTTGCTGCTGATCAGCTTGTCCGGCTCGTAGTATTGCGGCCAGTATTTCTTAACCACCTCACCGGCGCTGTCAAAGGTATGGCAGGTGTTGAGCGTATGGGGGCGGTGCTCCTCACTGGCGTGCTCATGTCTGGCTTCCCTGGCCTGATGGGTTGCCTGAAATGCGGTAGTTGCCACCGGGCCAAGCAGCTCAAGAAGATGGGTGCATCCATTGGTGCCACCAAACAGCTCTTTGCACTGTTTGGTGAATCCGGGCGCTATTCTCAGGCCGATCAGCTGTTTGTACGCATCAGCAATTGACGGGCAGACTGTAAAAGGCGTGTGCTCCATACTGGCAACTGCATCGAGAATATTGAAATCCAGATCGATGGTCAGCCTGATTGACATATCGTGAATAGGCTCGCCAGGATTTACCGGACTCAGACTCCGGTCGCGCAGCGTAATCGGGATGGTTTTGATATCGGTCAGATGGCCTTCGATATCCCATAGTCCGTCAGTGCGTTCAAATCCCTCACAGGTGACAGTGCGGGTGTGAATTTTTGTGCGTTCAGCAGGTTGAGGTAGTGGCATAGAATCTGTTCTTTCTAATAGTAATAGTTTATCGGGCGCTCACTCGCTGGGGGCGCCTGGTAAAATATTAAACCCATAAACTGTTGTGGCTTGCAATCTTTTGTTGCAGTTGCTTACAAGCCACCAAAGCGTTTGTAGAAGCGGGGAGCGGGTTCGGGCAGAGGACCATCGGCGGTCTCCTGGGTTGAGGAGAGGTGTTCCTCTGCCCGCTTATAGATCAACCGGTAGATGTTGCGGCACAGCACTCTGGCGGAAGTTCCGCTCCAGTCGGCCGGCAGTAATTTTTCCGGCAGTTGCGGGTCTCTCAGCAGGATTCTGCGGTAGTGATGGATCATCAGGGTGCGGAGCTGGAAACACTGCTCCGGGTCCAGTTCGGACTGCCCCTCCAGGGCTCTGAGAATCGGTCGGAAACGCTCCAGGAACGCCTGATAACCTTCAGCCAGTTGGTCAAGATTCCAGCACTCATGCACCAGCTCTTTCAACGGAATAGAGGTCTGGCTGCCTACCAGTTCGGATTTCATATGGATCACATCGTTGAGCACGCATAGTTCCTGCAGCGTACTGCTGACCTCGGTTATGTCTGCCATTGGATGTGCCATGACGCTGGGAGTGATATTACCGAAGCCAAGCCATTCAAGCTCTTTTTTGACAACTTTACGCAGCTCATTATCAAGCTGAGTGGTGACAATCATATCCCACTTGCCATCCCACTCGGGATAAAGCTCAGCGTAGATCCGCCTGAATGCACTTTCAAATCGGCGACGTCCTGTGTCCGTCAAACTGTAAAAACTTTTCCGGCCAACCTGGCTGGAAGCCAGCCAACCATCTTTTGTCAGCCGGAAAATCGATGTTCTCACCAGTCGCTGGTTGAGTCCCAGTGGCTCCAGCAACCTGATCAGACTTCCCAGCCAGACCGTTCCACCCCGGGGGGAAATGGCATCGCCATAGATAGTGATGATCAGAGAACCGCCCCGGATCGGGCGTTGATTCTTAAAGTCATCGACCAACTCTTCAATACAACGGAGTTTGTTCATGGGCTACTCATAAATCAGAACGGAAAGGGTATCCAGGCTAACCGGAAATGCTGATAGCGGATATTACCAGTAAATCAACGAGTTTATGAGCAAAAAACGAACTCATCAACATAGTAAGAGGTAATTAAATCCATATGGTCTATAAGTAAATGTAACTCAGGGCTATTGCTGCCGGGATGCCTGGATAGCATAACTGGCTGTAACAGAGCAGACGCAGAGTAGATAAAGGTGAATGTGGTTATAGGTGTTTACCTGTAAATACTATTAAGTTAACATGTTAACTAAAAGCTGGATCAGATGACTCTCTGAGTGACAGGATAAACGAACAGAGCACAATGCGGCTTGTTCAGGTTCACAGAAGAAGGCTGATCAGGCGAAGCAGGGCAACGGAGGCGCTGTAATATTTAACTGATACATATATCTTTTTAATGTTGTATGGAATTGTATCACTTAGTTGGTTATGATTCGAAAGACCCTGACCCGAATAGTCAGGATAAATAATAAATAGGGGCAAAACCCCAATGATCTCTTAATAACAATAACTGACGTATTAAACGTTCAAGAGATAGCCAGGAGATAGACCGAATGACAAAAATGACTTTCCTGAAAAGTGCGGCCGCGATTGCACTGGGCACATCACTAACTACCGTTGCTCTGGCTGATACTACACTGCGTGTAGCCAGCTGGTTGCCACCTACCCATCCACAAAATGCTGTTGTCTGGCCTACCTGGGCTAAGTGGGTTGAAGATGCTACCGAGGGCCGTGTTAAGGTTGAGATTGAGTATGGGCTGGGCCATCCAAAAACCATGTTTGAACTGGTAGAAGATGGCGTAGTAGATGCTTCGTGGAGCTATCATGGCTATGTGCCGGGGCGTTTTAAACTGACGCAGGCGGTAGAGCAGCCGCTGCTGGGGGCGAGTGCAGAAGCGGCATCTGTCGCCCATTGGCGTGTACATCAGAAATATTTTGCTAAGGCTAATGAGCATGATGGTCTTGAGGTGATTGGTCTGTTTACCCATGGGCCTGGTCAGATCCATCTGGCTGAACCTATCTCTTCTCTGTCAGAGCTGGAAGGAAAGAAGATCCGTCTTGGCGGTGGTGTTCAGGGTGAGATCGGTGCGCGTATGGGCGTGACGGCGGTTGGTGCGCCAGCTCCCAAAGTCTACGAGATGATGCAGCAGGGCGTTATTGATGGGGTGTTTATCCCAATGGGCGAGCAGAAATCTCTGCGTCTGCATGAAGTTGCCCGCAATGTTGTTGCGCTGCCGGGTGGCATGTATCTGGGCAGCTTTGGAATCTTTATGAACCCCGACTTCCTGGCTGATCTTGATGCTAAGGATCGTGAAGCTATTCTCAGCGTGTCTGGTGAAAAACTGTCGGCAATGGCTGGGCGTGCCTGGGATGCTGCGGATATTGAAGGACTTAAAGCCGCGCAGGAAAACGGTGTAAACGTGGTTCAGGTCAAAGAGGGCGAGCCGATGGCTGAAGAGTTTAAGGCGCTTACCAAGGGCATGGATGAGGCCTTCTATGAGTCTGTAGCTGACCGTGGTGTCGACGCTAAAGCCGCGTTGGCTGAGCTGCGTCAGATCGCCCGCAGCTACAAGTAAGGAGCCTGCTATGTCCTTCAGTGCCTGGATGACAGCGCACTACGAGGAGAAGGGGCCAGTCGTCTGGCTGGCCTTTCTCCTTGAATTGGTAGCTGCCATCACGTTGTTCTTTATGATGATGCTGACCTGTGCCGATGTGTTTGGACGGTATTTTCTCGATAATGCGGTTGATGGTGCGACAGAGTTAACTGAGATGAGTCTCGCTATTCTCGTTTTTGCTGAGATGCCTGTTATAACCTGGCGCGGTGGTCACGTAGTCGTTGATATTCTGGACCGGCTACTAGGCGGTACGGTAATCAAAGTGTTGGGTCTGCTGTCTGCGCTGCTTATCTCTACTTCGTTGTATTTTCTTGCTGTTCGTATCCATGAACTGGCTGTACGTTCAAATAGTCGGGGCGAGGTGACCGAGTTTCTGCAAGTTCCGGTCGGTTATATTGTCGATTATATCGCCGTGATGAGCTGGGCGACTGCTGCGCTGATGATCAGTTACGGTATCTACCGGCTGCTTTTCCTATCCCGGGATTGATTCCGGGGTCTCCGGTATTAATGCGCTGACAACGTTACAGGTATTATAAGAATGATTACTGCATTAACTGGTTTTGTAATTTTGTTACTGTTCATCGTGGTGGTCCGCGTGCCGATCGCATTTGCGATGGGCCTGGTGGGCTTCTTTGGTTTTGCGTATATGCAGGGCCTGAGCTTTGATAATTTTATGGATTTTAACTGGAACTCCTCTCTGACGATGGCTTCCAAGCGGGTGATTAATACTGCTCAGGAGTATAGCCTGTCAGTGATTCCGCTATTTATCCTGATGGGGAATCTGGTTACCAAATCAGGACTTTCTCACGAGCTCTATCGGGCATCCTACGCCTTTCTCGGCCACCGCAAGGGCGGTTTGTCGATGGCTACAGTGGTTGCCTGTGGTGGTTTTTCGGCCATTTGTGGCTCCAGTCTGGCGACTTCCGCGACGATGGCAAAGGTGGCGATGCCACCGATGCGCAAGTATGGCTATGCCGATTCTCTGGCCACTGCCTCCATTGCTGCAGGTGGTACTCTGGGAATACTGATTCCACCCTCGGTTATTCTGGTTATCTATGGTCTGCTGACCGAGACCAGTATCCGTGAGTTGTTTGCGGCGGGCTTTATTCCCGGATTCCTGGGTATTTTGCTCTATCTCTGCGCTGTCAGATTTGTTGTCTGGCGCACCCCTGAAGCGGGGCCTTGCGGTGAAAAGATGAGCTGGCCCGAGCGGATTCAGGCATTAAACGGTGTCTGGGGTGTGCTGCTACTGTTCTCTGTGGTGATGGGAGGAATCTATCTCGGTATCTTTACACCGACGGAAGCGGCGGGTATCGGTGCCGGTGGTGCATTTATTATTGCCCTGTACCGCAGGTCGCTTAGTTTTGGTAGTCTGTTTGATATTCTTACGGATACTGCCCGTACCTCGGCGATGCTCTTCGGAGTGTTGATCGGTGCGCTGATCTTCTCCAACTTTATTAACCGTGCCGGCCTGCCGTCAGACCTTCTGGATCTGGTTAACAATCTGGATGTCGCCCCAATGGTGGTTATTCTGGTTATTCTTGCGATCTACATTGTGCTGGGCATGGTGTTCGAAAGTTTGTCGATGTTGCTACTAACAGTGCCGATCTTTTTCCCGCTGGTTCAGAGTCTCGGTTTTGACCTGGTGTGGTTTGGTATTGTTGTTGTCGTGGTGACAGAGATCAGTCTGATCACGCCACCGGTGGGCATGAACGTATTTGTTTTGAGTGCGGTGCTGAGAGACGTTAAAGCCAGTACTATTTTTAAGGGGGTTACCCCGTTCTGGTGTGCTGATATCGTTCGCCTGGCGCTGATCACCTTTATCTCATCGATATCGCTGTTTCTTCCTGAGCTGCTGTATCGTTAATATACTACGGCCCCTTACTCATAATAGGGAGACGGGGCTCTTTAACAGAAGGTTACTGCTATGCTACCTGATGTAAAAAAAATCCTGTATGCGTCTGATATCGATAAAGGTTCACGTCCTGCGTTTCGCGCTGCGGTGAGTCTGTGTGGCCATTATCATTCTGAAATTACCTACCTGCATGTGATAGAGCCTCTGAGTGCCTCAGCGCAGAGTATTGTTCAAAACATGATTAGTGAGGCTGATCTGAATGAGCTGCATGATCAGAGCCTGGAAAACCTGAAATTTAAAATTGAGGAGCGAATCCAGCGTTTCTGTGAGTCGGAACTCGAGCAGAATGAGATCCTTGATGAAGGTTCTGTAACCTCCCGTGTCGAGGAGGGAACTCCCTGGAAAACCATTCTCAGGGTAGCGGATGAGATCAACGCCGATGTCATCGTGATGGGAACCCGGACGCACTCAGCTATGGGACAGTTCCTGCTCGGCTCAACCGCCAATAAAGTGATGCATAACTCAAAACGGCCGGTGCTGATCGTGCCACTCTGATCGCTGTATTAGCAGATAAAAGCGGCTTCTGAAGTCGCTTTTTTTGTGCTTCAGACCAATGATTATTATCTTTATGGAATTAATATTGTGTATCAGCGTATGCCCTGATAGGTTAAAGCCTGATCAGTGTTCAGGAGAGACAGTGAATGGATGTTTTGTCGGCAATGGCTGTATTCGTCAGGGTGGTAGATCTCAAAAGCTTTTCCCTGGCAGCCTCTGAACTGGGAATCTCCAGCTCATCAGTGAGTAAGCAGATTTCACATCTGGAACAGCATGTCGGTGCCCGGCTTCTGCAACGAACAACCCGGCGTCTCAGTGTCACAGAAGTGGGGGCCGCCTACCATGAAAAGTGTCAGGCGATTCTTGCAGATGTGGACGAAGCAGAAAACCTGGTGTCCCAGTTGCAGGGCAAGCCCAGGGGGCTGCTGAGGATTAACTGCAATATGACCTTTGGTCAGTTGTTGCTGTCAAAGGCGATCCCAGAATTTATGGCCGCTTATCCGGATGTGCAGCTGGAAGTTGCTCTCGATGACAGCGATGTCGAGCTGCTCAAAGAGGGGTTTGATCTGGCGTTGAGAATAGCCCACCCTAAACTACCTGATTCCAGTCTCATCGCTCGTCAGATAGCTTCCATCCCGCTGTTCCTCTGTGCCACCCCCAGCTATCTGGCGCAGCATGGTCATCCTCAGACACCTGAGGATCTCAGGCAGCATAACTGTCTGGTCTTTATGCTGGCAAGTAATACCAATCTCTGGACCCTGACAAACGCTGAAGGCAGCCAGACTGTACAGGTCAGTGGAGACCTGAAAGCGAACAACAGTCTGCTGGTACTACAGGCTGCCCTGGCGCATCGGGGGGTGGCTAATCTGGCCTCATTTGTAATCGAACACTATGTTGAGGAGGGACGTTTGGAATTACTGCTTCCAGAGTTTCAGGCGGAGCAACTCAGCCTTTATGCTATCTACCCTGATCGTAAATACAGCCCTCCGAAAGTCAGTTTATTTATCGAGTTTTTTCAGGGCTGGCTGGAAAATAATCTGCAGCAAAAACTACACTGCCAAAGCCGTGCTTAATCCTGGACTGACCGTTTATTATGATAATCTACTTTTAGTGTTTCCTGTAAGCATCTGTTTAATAATAAAATATATTGGGTAAGATAAATGATTCTGTATGACTATTGCCGCTCTTCAGCGGCTTATCGTGTTCGTATCGCCCTGAATCTTAAAGAGGTTGAGTATCAGCAGGTTCCGGTCAGTTTGCTTGCCGGTGAGCAGCGTTCTGCCGAGTATCTGGCCAGAAATCCCCAGGGGCTGGTTCCTGCGCTTGAGGACGGAGCACTGCTGCTTACTCAATCACTGGCGATCTGTGAATATCTCGAGGAATCCTGTTCTGGTGGAGCGCCGTTAATGCCAGCAACGCCTGCTGATCGGGCTACCGTGCGGGCAATGGCACAGCTGGTTGCCTGTGATATCCATCCGCTTAATAATCTGCGTATGCTTAACTATCTGGTGTCTGAACTGGGCGTCAGCGAAAGCGAGAAAACCGAGTGGTACCGGCACTGGATCTATCAGGGGTTTACCGCGCTGGAACAGCTGCTTAGCCAGGTGTCTGGCCGTTATAGTTTTGGCGATCAGGTGACGCTGGCGGATCTTTGTCTGGTTCCGCAGGTGTTTAATGCGAACCGGTTTAACTGCGACCTTGAGCGCTACCCCAACATTGTCCGGGTAAATGAAAACTGTTTGCAGATTCAGGCGTTTGCCGCCGCCCATCCCGATCTGCAGCCTGGAGCATGAAGTGGCTTAGCAAGGCCGCAAATGCGGCCCAGGGGATATGCTGAGGCCAGAGAAGATCAGTCGATATCACTGAGCGCCTGCATCGCTTCTTTACTCCAGTCGAGGGCTTTGCGATAGCAGGTTTCATAGAGGTTTGAATCGAAATTGGTTGGCAGCAGATCCCAGTCGCCCGCTTCATAGTTGCCAACATACATCAGCGTTTCGCCCATCTCGCCCTCATTCAACAGAATCGCATTTTTAATCTCGTCACTCAGGGGGACTTCCCGGAGCATCGATTCACGATCAATATCCAGCAACAGGTGTAAATTGGACATCATACCCGTCATGAAATAGCTGCCGGGATTGCTTCGTTTGCTTGCCAGTGCGATCTCTTCGCACATCCGCCCCCGCACCAGCAGACTGCGGCAGATCTCTTCTGGTTTGCCGCTCTGGTTGTTAAGCGCAATCAGAGTCGCCCACTTCCTGATCTGCGTCATTCCCAGCATAACGATTGCTTCAGTCAGGGATTCAAGCTTACGCACCAGGGAGTAGGCCGCTGAGTTGACGATACGCAGTAGCTTATAGGTGAGTACCGGATCGCGGATAATCAGGTGTTCAAGTCGCTCAGGCGTGGTGTTGGGATTCTGAAGTTCCTGCACCAGTTCAAACAGCGCAGCCTGGTTTGGGTCAACTTTCTTTCCTTTAACCGGTTTCGGTTTGCTGAGGAAGTGTCCCTGAAACAGCTTAAAGCCGAGCTTATTGCATGCTTCCAGCATCTCGACCGTCTGGATTTTTTCTGCCAGCAGGGTGACTTTGAAGGGCGTTAGCAGACGCACCTGCTCAGCCACTTCCTCAACACTCATGTTCTGCACATCAACCTTGACGATATGCGCCATCTTGAGCAGGGGTTCATACGCTGCTTTATAGGTGAAATGATCCAGTGCGATGCGGTAACCCGCCTTGACCAGACGGTAAATAGCGGTGATGATTTCGCGATCAGGTTTAATATTCTGATGCACTTCGAGGACAATATTTTTACGGGGCAGCTCAGGGAAATCGTCAGACACCAGCAGGTCTCGATTGAGGTTGATAAACGCTGGTACCCGTTTCAGTTCCCCCTGATCAGAGATGCTGGTGTAGGAGTTAAGGATAACCTCACTGGTGGAACCGGCATTGCGGAACAGGCTGTTATCCGAGTCCTGATCGTCCCGGTAGAGCAGTTCATAGGCTACAACCCGCTGGCTGCGGTCAAAGATCGGCTGGCGGGCCATCAGAACTTGTGAATCTGATGTGCTTTCCATATAGTTTTTTCCATTCGAAACTGCTTTTTGCTACAGCATATAATCAGCAGTTTCTGTTGTCAGCTGTGTTTATCACCAATACAGGTAATAGGATTATGGGATAAACAGCAAAAGAAGTCGCTGTTTTCTATGCGACAGGTATAATGTTGCTCCCTGATTTAGCAGACTGTGATTATGAGTACAATTAACTGGTTCCCTGGCCATATGCACAAAGCCCGCAAAGAGATCGCCCAGGTGATGGATGAGATCGATGTGGTGATCGAGGTGCTTGATGCGCGCCTGCCGGTTTCCAGTGAAAATCCGATGGTGTCTCAGCTGCGCAAAGGAACACCAGTCATCAAGTTGCTGAATAAGAGTGATCTGGCGGACCCTCAACGAACGCAGGAGTGGGCGGCGTTTTATAACAGTCTGCCCGACACTCAGGCACTGATAATCGATTATTCGCAGAAAAAGCTGATCAGCACTATTCCCGATCTGTGCAATAAACTGGTGCCTTCGCGAAGTAATCATGGGCGTCAGGTTCGGGCGATGATTATGGGGATACCCAATGTTGGCAAGTCCACCATGATCAATGCCCTGTTGGGCAGGAAAATCGCTAAAGTTGGCAACGAGCCGGCGGTTACTAAGGGGCAGAAACGTTTTACCCTGCGCAATGGTATGGCGTTGTCCGATACGCCGGGGATGTTATGGCCTAAAATTGAAGATATCGATTCAGGCTACCGCCTGGCCGCCAGTGGGGCTATTAAAAATACCGCCATCGAATTCGAGGATGTTGCGCTGTATGCTGCTGAGTTTTTGCGTAAAGCATACCCTGAGCTGCTGGTGGCTCGCTATAAACTGAAGCAACTGCCTGAGCGCGGCGACCAGGTGCTGGAAGAGATTGGGCGCAAGCGTGGCGGACTGAGACCTGGTGGCAAGATCGATATGCATAAAGCATCAGAAATACTGCTTAACGAATTACGCGGAGGTCAGCTGGGACAGATAACCTACGAAACGGTCGATGAGTGGCTGTTAAAGTGGGAGCAACAACAGCTTGAAGCAGAGCGTCTGGAGCAGGAAAGAGAAGCGCAGGAAGGGCTGGAGGCAGGGTCACAGAGTGATCGCCCGGCTCAGCGAAATAAAGGTAAATGAGATGACACGTATTAAGAAAAAGCGTACTTCACCAAAACCCATCTTTCTCGATGTGCCCCGGCGCAGCGAAAAGCTGGCTGATCCCGATAGCTATGAGAGCCGTAAGCGCCGCAGTCTGGAACAGAAGAAAAAGCATAAGTCTGTGTACGAAAAAGCCCGTGAAGCTGAATTAGCGGCAGAGTCCGCTGAGGCTAAACGTGATACGCCGCTGGCGGATAAGATCCGTCGACTGAAACGCGCCGAAGAGGCTCGCCAGGCGGAAGCCGAAGATAAATAAATCCCTCCGGAGTTTGATCTCCGCCAAAGCCTCATCTACGTTTACTGGTGCCTGCAGATAAACTGCAGGCGGTAAATGGAGATCGGACTATGACTCATGCTGATGTTCATCGTGCGGGCGATTCGCCTGCCAGGGTTGATCTGAAAGAGGGTGAGACCTATTGCTGGTGCGCCTGTGGCCGTTCGGCAACTCAGCCTTTCTGTGATGGTTCTCATCAGGGTACAGGACTGGATCCGGTGGTCTTTGTTGCCCGCAAGAGCGAAACCGTGTTTCTCTGCCGTTGTAAACAAACCGCTACACCGCCGCTTTGTGATGGTAGTCACAGCCGTACGGGCGGTAACAGCCAATAGCACTCGCTACAACCGACCTGACTGGGTACAATGCGTTTCTTTTTTTAGCGGGAAATAGTTACCTTGCAACAGGTTGATGTGGTTATTATCGGGGCTGGTGCTTCCGGTCTGATGTGTGCTGCTACGGCAGGCTATCGGGGACGTTCGGTGCTGGTGCTTGAGCACACGGCTAAGATCGGCCGGAAGATTTTGATGTCGGGCGGTGGCCGCTGCAACTTCACTAATCTCCATAACTCACCCGCGAACTTTATTTCAGAAAATCCGCATTTTTGTAAATCGGCGTTGAGTCGCTACAGTGCGCAGGATTTTATCGATCTGGTTGATCGTCACGGGGTGGAGTATCACGAAAAAACGCTGGGGCAGTTGTTCTGTAACGAATCCAGTAAGGAGATTCTTCAGGTTTTACTCACCGAGTGTGACTGGGCAGGGGTTGAGATCAGAACCGAAACCGAGGTACATAAGCTGAAACAGACCGAGTGCGGTTTTCAGCTGCAAACCACTGCTGGCAATATAGCGGCAAAATCGGTTGTGATTGCTACCGGTGGGTTGTCTATTCCAAACGGCGGAGCCACCAGTTTTGCCTACGACATCGCCGAGCAGTTTTCGCTGGATCTGTTACCGCGTAGCGCTTCTCTGGTGCCTTTTACCCTGCAACCCAAAGATAAAGAGCAACTGAGCGAGCTGTCCGGTGTTTCACATCGGGTGCGGGCGAGTATCGGTAAAACCAGCTTTGTTGAGATGATGCTGTTTACTCACCGGGGGCTGAGTGGCCCTGCGGTGCTGCAGATATCCAACTACTGGCAGCCGGGGATGGAAGTTGAGATCGACCTGTTTCCCGATTTTGATCTGTTAGCGTGGTTGAAAGAGCAGCGGGAACAACGCCCAAAAGCAGAACTGACCACCATCATGGCGCAGCAGATGAGTAAGCGGATGGCGCAAATACTCTGTGCCAAATTTGAACTCTCTGGCGTAATAGGAAACCTCTCCAATAAGCAGCTTGAAGCGGCTGCTGCTGCATTCTGTTGCTGGAAAATTAAACCGTCCGGTACTGAAGGTTATCGTACAGCTGAAGTCACACTTGGCGGTATAAATACTAATGAAATCAATCAGAAAACTATGGAAGCTAAATCTGTTTCTGGCCTGTATTTTATTGGCGAGTGCCTCGATGTAACCGGCCATCTGGGTGGCCATAACTTCCAGTGGGCCTGGGCGTCCGGGGTGGCTGCGGGGCAGGCGGTTTAGTTGTGTCAGGGTATTTAAATTTTAGACAAAGGTAATAAAATTTAGACAAACGGTAATGAAAAGCTAGACATATAGGAGATTGTCTAGCTTTGTGGAAATACTTTATTCCTGCTGGTCTGCCTTCATTCAAAGTCGATTTAAATTAGGCTTTCACGACATCTACCTTCAAAATCGCCGTCGGGGTAAAACAAAGTTTAGTTCAAAAGCTGTGTGTCGAGCCAAAGAGGTCATACAGTTGGGATCACAAATGTTCCGATAACAACCAACCCGCGGAATAAGTCTTCAATTTTTGCATAAACCAGCGATAAATATTTTATCCGGTGCTTGTTGTCCAACAAGTGTCTTGGATCTTGTTTTCTTTCGCTCTTTGAGCGCTGATACTCTTATTTCCCTAAAAATAGGAGCAAAATGTGACCATTTAGTATTTGATATTTGGGCGGCAGTAGTACGTGCATCCATGCATGTTTTTAGTACCATTAAATAACACCAAAAATCTTCTGGTGATTCTGCGGAGCACATGTCGGTCATCCATTTCTTAGTCCACTGATAGTTGTCATGAGCCTCTTTGGCGCATTTTGATGCTATTGCTGCAATTCCGTCACCATCCAGGTGGTGATTTATGGTGTCAAAAAATTGATCGGACTGCATAGAAAAACCAGCGATTGATATTGCGTATGATTGATCAAGCGTTGAAGTACTATCCGATAGAGATTTTATGAAGGACTGAACGAAATCGGAAGCACCAAATCGCTCTGCTGCTAATACCTCTCGGGCCAAGATTTCATCATTCCAAGACTTAAGAAGCCGTTGCTGCCAAAATTCATTTATTGTATTTGAAGACCAGCTTGACCAGATAGCTTCATGTTCTAACGTCAGATCATCTCCCAGGTCATACTTGACCATTCCAGGTACTTCAGAAAACTTTCTAAAAAGAGCTACGGCTTTCTCAGGTAACTCTTTCGATATTAGGTTCGCGACCATGAGCGCGATATTTTTCAGCCAACCCAGTTGATTTTCTCTGGCCTGTTCTAAGGTATTGAGGACCTCAGACAAAAAGTTTTCGTCTGCTTTAATAAGTCTTCTTATATCATCAAGCGTTAGATATTCAACTAGAAGTTTAGCATCGGAGTCCTTCAAACTCTCAAAAAATGCATCTGCAATCGAGTGTATTCGTTTCTGTTTCTCATCAAAATCTTCTTCAAATATTCTAAAGCTCTCTTTTAGCGTTTTCTGGCGTGGGAAACGGCCTTCGTCATGATCTGATTCATCGACGGAAAGTAAGGGGAAAGAATCACGCTTATCTGTCGATAGAGTAAGGTCAACAGTTGTAGGTACATGACTATTGATTGCCTCTATTGCGTCCTTAAAACGGTATAAAAAATATTTAGCCGATGGCTTGGTTATCACTTCGCCAACCAGCTCATCTGTTGTGTACAAGACTTCCAGGCTAATCCGTTTCAGTAACTCATCAATACCGACTTCGTGCCTTGCACAGGCTTGAGCCAGCAGGATAGAGCCATACCAACTCTCAAGAGTCCTCGTATCTGTGGTTTGACTGGACCAGTCACTCCCCAAAAGGGCATCTCTTACTGATTTAAGATCATTCTTAGCCGCTATATCAAAAGCGATGGTACGAAGTTCAGGATGCTCCGATTTACTGCATGTTAATATGAGCGATTCAAGCTCTGGTGTGATCGGAGTATCACCGTAACGTGTGGCGATCAATGAACCATAAATGGCATTTTTATCATTAGACTCTAGTGCTGACTTCAGGCAATTTAGGACAGTATTAGTAGGTTGTGGCGCTAGGGCGTCCAGTGCTTTGAGTAGGACATTCGATCCAAATGCAGGGTTGATTAAACAGCTGAGTTGTTCTGACGCCGACATTTGGTAGGCGGAGTAGTAGAACAGAAACATCCTCATGGTTTCTTGTTCCTCTTCTTTGATCGTTCCCACCATATCGGTATCGCAGACCCTTTTAACTAGGATTTCTGCGATATTTCGGGTCATCAAAGGAATATATTCGGTACCATTAAATATGAGCTGACGCAATGCTAACCCAGTTCTGGATAAAAGTCCTGAGATAAGATTCCTGGTTTCATCGACAGCTAATTCAGGTTCAAATCTACATACGAGCGGAAGAATCTCTTCAAGTGTGTAGTCTTCTCCAGTCATTCCCATCGCACTTAGGACATTCTCCTTATTAATTGAGGAAAATTGGTCTAATGCTTCTTCTATGTCGATGGGGCGTTGAACGCCAGGATCAGCCACGCTAATTTGACGCCATTCGTTAGGAGAAGATAGTTTCCAACGAACTCTCTCCTTGTTTAACTGAGCAGCGATCATTTTCGCTTCGGAGGAGGCAGGGCCATCGCCGGAAGCATAGAGCATACGCACGATAGTCCACTTACCAGCAAGGGAGGTATCGGGGGAACGTAGTGGTTCAATAGCGCTCCGAAATGCGTCCTTACATCGCATTCGGTCTACCCTATTGAACGTTGTTAGCTGATCAAAGGCCCTTCGCGCATAACCCGTATCCTTATCGAGATTGAAAGCAAGCCCCATTGCTATAAAACAGTCAGAAAACTCTGCAAGTGGGCGACCGGCAAGTAATTGAAGTGCCAAGTTGAACAGGGAATCTGTTTCCCCTGCTACCTCAGTCATATTGTCCAATAGCTGTCTTTCGAAAGAAGATAATGACGATAATGTGCCTTCTATTTCTTTCTGTCGTCTCTGTAAGTTTTCCCGATAAGTGTCCTCATCATGTTTCGCGTAGCGGTTCGTCTGTTCTATCGGATCTTTGTTATAACGATGTAGCCAGTTGCGAATTGCAGTTTTAGCTACAAGCCATCCGTTCTCTGTTGCAGCGATCTCGAACGCAGCATGGGTGAACCAGTCTTGGTTAATACGGTGTGCTCTACCAAGCGCAAACAATTCCAATGCATTGAACAGTTCTGTAGGTTGGATTTTTACTATCTCGACGAACTCCTCAAAACGTTGATCGTCAACATTCTGAAGGCTGGAGAACGCATCAAGGAGGGCAGCAAATATGGCTTGATCGAAACGGCTAGTATCTAATGTACAGACCATTAACGCTGCGAACATAACATCGACGGTTCGATCCATAGCTTGGATAGGATCGATTAGCTGGGCTATATGCTCACTAAGATTAGTCCCTGTCTGCTGTGCCCGAAACAGTTGGTCGATAAAGGTATAAGAGAGGGCTAGAGTGAGCCCTTCATCTAGTAATTCATAAATATCTCCCGCCCCAGGGAGACTTCGAAAGAAGCGTGTCTCAATAACGTGATTAGAGTCATCTTCAAAGCTGCATGGTGGATGCTTCTCTGGCGAATTCCTTACTCGCTCTAGTACTTCTTTTGCACAATTACTGAGACGTTTGGTTAGATCGTTCATCCTCTCGTCTTCAAAATTTTCGCGCTGTAAAGCTCGAAGATGCTCCATGAGAATCCGGTCAGTCGTCAGCCCTTTCCAGGCCTCAGATTTCTTGTGGGGGATCGTAGAAACCGCCACTTTGAGAAGTCGTGGATTGCGGAGAGTCCTGAGAGTGGCGTCATCGAGCCAATCGAGTTCAATACCATAATGTTCTAATAGTTGATCGCGTTCACCCGGTGACCATTCGGGCACTTCAATAGTCTTCGGCGTAAAGGCTAAGCCTGGCTCAACGAGCTTGCGCCAGAACTGAGGGCGCACTGTAACAAGTAGTCTCCCACCAATAGCCCGCAAGCGTTCCTGTAAGCCATTCAGAAGGCGGTCCCATCGAATGTTCTGCCTCTGATTAATACCATCGACAATCACCAGTAACGGGGCCTTCGGTGGCTGGCTCTGCCAAGCAGAAACTCGATGTCGCCATCTAAGTTTTATCGTTTCATCTGCTATTTCGTTGGTTTGTGCGATCAGAAGATCGATAAGAAACGCGTCTAGATCTTTGTTAGAAACGTTATCGAACTGTTCAGCGCTGGAGAACAGCGTAAGCCCTTTATGGTCAACGCAGATCTGCGCAGCGAGCCATGACTTACCTTGCCCCTCTCCGCCAAAGAGAACAACGCTTTGGTCGCGTTGTAAGATTTCAGAAACCTTCTTTCGCAGTTCAATACGTAAAGGAGGAGAGTCAGGGTATGCGCTAACTGCAAGCGCCTGATTAAACCTATCCCTAGCGGCGCTTTCGGACCCAAAGGAGGCTGATTTCCACGCTTCATTCAATTCTATTGAACGTGCTAGAGCCAAGCTGGAAATTTTTAGGTTCAGTTTTAACTTGTGCAATAAGCTATGAAACTCGGGATGTTCAGTGATTTCCGTGAAGGCTTTAATCAGGTTTTCTTTGCAAGGTGCAGGAGAAGCATGGGCCTTAAGGAATTCTAGTGCTGGCTTTCCGGAGGCCGCAGCTGCTACTGCTAAAAGAGGTAACGGAGCAGATGTCCAATCAAGAATTAGTGTGGAAATTGCGTGTTGGTCTCCAGCTTCTCGTACTGCGGATGCCAATTGAGTGGAGATCTCTTTTGTGGCTCCAAGTACCCAGAGTCGATCGGGAGCATCTTTGTTGCAAGCTAGGTCGACGATTTTTGTTAAGACTTCATTTCTATGGATCTCGCCGGAGTATCGTTTTGCTTCAAAACATACTGTGTCACTTTCCAACGCGGAATCACCATCGATTCCCCCCTGAAAACCACTTGCGGCTAGGCGAAATGGAATACCTGTTAATTCAGTAAGAACGATCCGAACAAACCCTTCAAAGCCGGTAGCACCGGCAGGCTTGAGTGCTAAAAGAACGCCCTTAATCTCTGCTAGCGGTTCAGCCATACTGTCCTCTACGTACTATCGATTTCTAATTATTCGTTCGCTAACTAGTCTCTTGTCAGCCGACTGGTTTGTCTAGACGTAGATGATAGAAACAAGCGAAAAACTTCGCACAACATAGGTCGCTATCAGCCAACAATGTCTTCTGCTTTGTGCTGTGGGTGGTTTTACCCCGATTGGTATAAAGTGGATTAGTTTAGATCAAATCTGAGATCTCTTCTTGAAAAAGAGAGTTACTTCTTGTTGAATCAGACACCTCGCAAACGTGAAGTTTCGCTTAGTCAAACATAGCCGCCACGATGGCTTCTGGTGCGTCTTCTTGCATCAGGTGGCCAGATTCTGGAACCGGTGTTAACACTCCAGTGGTAAGCAGATTTGCAAGTTTCCTGCCCTGTGAAATAGGTATCCATTCATCGTTCTCACCCCACAAAATCTGTACCGGGTCTTCCATGGGGGCGTAAAGCTTCTCTATTTCATCGGTGTAGCGCTGATCCATCTGTGCTATTTGGCGATAGAATGCGGCTTGCCCAATGCTGCCTTGCCAGGGGGCCATATAGATTGCAAGCGTCTCTTCACTAAGCTCAGAATATGCAGAACTCTGGAGGTATGCACGGAGAAGAGCATCATGAGCATATGCGGGTAGTCCCGCAAAGGCGTCTTCGTATTCACGGACATGGCTGACAAACGGCGATCCCCAGGGAGCGACTGCTACCGGATCAATTATAGTAAGCCGGGCATAACGGACGCCGTTCAGGTAGTACGCCCGCAACGCGGTTGCGCCACCAAAATCATGACAGAGCACTTCAGGCTTCTCGATTCCCCATTCATGAAGCAGAGCAGTAAACAGAGTATTTTGAACCGCCAGCGATACATCCTGGCCTTCCCGCTTTTCTGATAGTCCATACCCCAGCAGATCGAAAAAGTAGACTTTCTTTCGCCTTGCCATCAGCGGTGCGATCTTCCTCCAGACCTGTGAGGAAAAGGGCGTTCCGTGAATAAGCACGAGTGGTTCCCCCTCACCCATACATCCCCACGCAATATCCTGTCCTTCAAATATGAAACGATGTGACAAATTAAGCATAAAACGCACCCGTATAACCGTTAATAAGATATAATAGGTTAGTTAATCGGGTAGAATTAAACAACCGTTAAATTGAAGTAATAGGTTATGGTATGGCGCTATGGAACGAAGATGCTTTCATTGGAGGGCATCCTGCACTTGATTTCGTGAACACCGTCGAGGATCAGGATAAGCGCAGAGACAGTAGTCGTATATCTGAATGGGCAAGCTTTCTGGGATGGGCGCAGGTTTCATATGTCTTCAGCGAAGAGCAGATGAATGTGCTGGAAAATGAGATACAACAAACCGACATTTCCACTTTGCTGAGGAATATTCACGATCTCAGGGAGACTGCATATGCGGCGCTTAGCGGCATCGCATCGGGAGAAAAGCAAACGGATGACGCACTGCAAAAGCTGGAAGAGGGTATAAGAACTGCGCTAAGGAACTCGTCTTTGAAACTGAAAGAAAACAGCTACATATGGGTGCCCGATATGGTTAATCCGAACTGGGTCATTGACGTTCTGACGTTATCCATTGAGAGTCTGCTACGTTTTCACGACATTTCTAAACTCAAAGAGTGTGGGCGTTGCTCATGGATGTTCCTGAATCAAGGTCGGGGCAGGGGACGGCGGTGGTGCAATATGAAAACATGTGGAAACCGGGCAAAGTCTGTATCTTTCAGAAAGCGAAAACAATAGTTTTACAGCAAGAATGGTTTTATAGTGTTTTACATATAGCCTATGGTAATTAATTTTAAGGGTTCAGGCTGAGAAGGATATTTAATGATAATTTATCAATGGAATACTGAGCCATCAGTTATGATCGCCTTGATTGAGTTTATTTTATCAGTTTTGGCCTTTATGTTTGTCTTGTTTATATATGTGCGGTTTTTATGGTCATGGAAATCAAAAAATATAGTAGCTAGTAGGGCTGCTTCTTTTATATTGGTTATTAATGCTTTTGGTTTTTTTCCAGTGAATTTTTATTATCAGATTAAAGCGGAATTCTTTGCTTGGGAGGAATATCAAAGAGAAAATTATCATGAGTTAATTGGAAAATTGTCTGGGTTGAAGGATGACAGTACTGGTTTGTGGGTGTTTTATAATTCAGACAAGAAAATGTTTTTTACCAGATATTATGATTTTTGCTTTGATTTTAGTTCGAGCGACGTTGGTGGATCGATCGATGAAGAGTCTGAATATTATATACGTTACGTATCTTTTAGTAATGCTGGCGAGGAAGGTAAAAAGTGTGCGGTTTATGCTGAGAAAACTATTGAGTAAGCTTTTTAAAAGCAATAAAGTTATTCAAATTATGAGGCGAACATGAGTTTTTAACTTTATCTGTTAATTCGGTAGAGAATCTTGTTTATATCACGTGGTAAGAGATACTGTCAGGAACTAAGTGCAAAAAGAAAGCTGAGTGTTATTTCAGAAAGTTTTACCGAACAGGTAAAGATGATAGCTGATGATGTGTGGTCAAAGATACCTAGTTTAGGTGTTGATAATCAAGGATAGTTCGATATCGCTATGTGCGGGGGCTACCAACCAAATACAGTATATTAAATGCAGAATTATCAGCGGGTGTCTTTAGCTAAAGTATGAGGCGTAGGTTCAGTTATAACTCTTGTTTTCGGATATAGTGAAGCGTTTAGTTGGGTTGTTGGATTAGACACTCTAATTGGAGGGGAGTTTAGTTATGGTGAAGGAACTCTATATAACGACTATAGTAGAAAATCTGCTCCAGTGGACGATTTTTCTTAAGTAGGAATTACTATAGATCTAAACACTTCAAAAATAACTGTAACTGCTGGGGTTTCGGGTGATGTAGAGTGATCTTGTTTATTATCAATATATCTAGATGGAGATGATACTACTGGTTTTTATGGAGGTAAATTTGGAAAGTGGATTATGGTGGGTTGAACCTTTTGTTTGGTAACTCAATGGATGAAATTGTAACTAAAAAGGGTATAGAATGATCTTGTATAGTTTAGACCAGAAGCCTTCGCTATTGGAGGCTTTATTTTCTCTAACTATTTCCATGGGAGTTGTTATAGTAATATATTGGCTGCTTTATAGAACGGTAGATATAACACCTTATATCAAAGAAAAATTCAGGCCATATTTTGGAATTTATAAAGCTGCAGTTATGCTTATTGCCTTTGTTTTTTTTGTCGTTGTTGATTTGGTTGACATAAAGCAGGGTTTTTGGGTTTGGGAACGTTATTCCTCGGGGGAGTTTTATGTTTATAAGGGAGTTCCTGAAAAAATTAAATATTCTACTACAGGTGTACGTTACTATATAGGTGATGGGTTGAATGTATTTTTTGCTCATTCTTTTTCTTATTGCGGTAATCTTGCTACGCTTCTTAGACATAAAGATAATGAAGTGGTTTTGATTAAATATATATCTCTGGGTAAAGTTAGCGAGCCTTATGGTAAGTCTAAAAAGTGTGCGGTTCATGTAGAATCAATAGAATCATAGAATCAATAGTATCTATGGGACAGGCATAAACTTTTTAATCTGAGCTATACTTGTGCTTACCCCAAACAAGGAAGTGGAGAGAAAGCAGATGACCTGCGCCCGACATCAGATAATATCTACCGTAGATACCCCTTATTACCACTGTATACGGCGGCATTTCTTTGTGCCGAGGATGTGTTAACCGGGCGTAGCTATGAGCATCGTCGGCAGTGGGCCGTTGACCGGCTAGTCCTGCTACAGATGGTATTTTGTATTGATCTGTGTGCTTACGCTGTGATCTCTAATTATTATCATTTATTAAGCCCATCAACCATCAAGCCCCTTTCGAAGATGTTGTAAAAACAGTTTTACTTTCTCCAGTGGGTATTTTCTTCCCGAGTATAGTGCGTATAACACCAGGTCTTCCGGTTCGCTGGTAAGTTTAATTGGGATAAGGTCACCGTTGTCTATCTCTGCCTGGCATGCATGAGTGGGTAAGATGGCAAAGCCCAGTCCTTTCAGTGCCGCGGCTTTAGCCATGTGGCCGCTGTTGACCTTATAGCTGGACTGCACCTGAATGGTCTGGTTCTGTTTAAATCGCCAGGGCATTCCCTGTAGTACAGAAAGTGTGGTTATACAGGGCATTTTCCGCAGCTCATCCAGCGAGTGTGGCAATCGGTGATGTTTCAGTAACCGGGGAGCGACAACCACGCAACTTGGCCAGCGCAGTATCTCTTTAGCGATCCAGCCAGAATCTTCCAATGGGCCACGGCCAAAGCGCAGTACCAGATCGTACCCTTCTAACAAACCTTCCGTCGGATTTAGCTGGGTATCACAGCTTAGTTCTATCTTCGGATGAAGCGAGCAAAAGTCCGCGATGCTTTCAGCCAGAAAGGGGAGATCAGGCATGATTATTTTAAGATGACCGGACAGGCTGTCACTCTGCAGTGAAACATCTGCCAGTACATCATTCATTGCCTGAATGAGAGGTGTCATGGAATGGTAAAGCTGTTTGCCTGCAGGGGTTGGGATCATCTTCCGTGTGGTGCGCTCCAATAAGCGCACATTTAACTGCTGCTCTAGTAAAGCGACATGGCGGCTGACGTTGGATGCAGGCAGTTGCAGTTGATCGGCGGCCAGCTTAAAGCTCAGTTGTTGATATACCGTCTGAAAGCTGAGTAACCATCGGGGTTCAATTTTCTCAATCATTATTCACTCATAAAATGGGATTAATAACCCAATAATACCTTATTTATCCTGAATGATGACTTTGTGACAATCTCTGCCCAGTTTAATTAACGAGGTAGTGCAGATGAGCAACATCGATCGAATCGCCATTGTCGGCGCAGGCGTTGCCGGGATGGCGCTGGCGATACTCGCTGCAAAGCAGGGTTATCAGGTGAGTCTGTATGAGCGTGGCAGTCAGGTCTCATCCATGGGGGCGGGTGTCACTTTATGGCCAAATGCTGTTTATATTATGCAGCAGATGGGGCTTGAAAAAGAGCTGATGCATCTGGGTGGAACCCCTCGCTTGATGCGTCAGTTTAATCAGCAGGGAGTCCTGTTAGGTGAGCTTGATATTGAGACTATGAATAGTCTGAGTGGCTTTACCAGTGTGACGATATTACGCCGGGATCTAATGAAGCTACTCGACAGCGCATTAGATGGCCTGGGTGTTGAGAGACAGTTTAATTGCACTATCACGCCAGAGGCGATTACAGGGTTAAAGCAAGACTTTGATCTGGTGGTCGGAGCCGATGGGCGAATGCATTCGGTGGTGCGTCAGGTCTTATATCAGGGACAGATAACTCCCCGCTATCAGGGCTTCATCAATATTATCGGCATTAGTCAGATGGACGGAGCGTTAGACAACGCCATTCATGACTATCGTGGCCGTGGTGAGCGCTTTGGCATCGTCCCGGTTGCTGCCGATGTCTGTTACTGGGCTGCCGCATGGAGCACCTCTATGGATAAAGAGCGGCCATTATCTGGCTGGTATGAAGAGATGCACCGGCGTTTTCTGGGCTGGCCTGACCCGCTGCAGTGTGTGCTCAGCTCTTATGATAAAGCATCTCTCAGAGCTATTTTCGTTCATGATCTTGATCCTTTACCCTATTGGCACGAGGACAATCTGCTAATGATTGGCGATGCTGCCCATGCACCGTTGCCAACGTCAGGGCAGGGAGCGTGTCAGGCGCTGGAAGATGCATGGCATCTTGTCCGGATTCTGGCGGAAGAGGATGAGCTGGACAGCGCTCTGCCCACTTTTTATCAGCGACGTATCGATAAGGCCTCTGCCGCGCAAGCGGCTGGAAGACAGTTGGCACAGGGGATATTTGCAGCTCATTCTGAGCCTCCTGCATCTGTTTCAGATATTTCGCTGGAGCAGTTAACTCAGTTCTGGATGCAGGGACTAGCGGTTGAGTAATGAAAGCTTACCGCTGACCCTTATCGTATTCTTTTCAGCTGTTGAGCCTTGACTCAGTGCAGGCTTCTGCTAAATTGAGCACTCTTTATAAATAACATACCGCTGGAGGGGATCGATGATTGTAGTCAACACCTTCCGGGCACTCTGCTGAACTCAGCCAAGCTGATCTCGCTGCCCGGTTACTGAACCGGGGGCTTTCCCGCCCCTATGGATTAATTTCTGGACGCTACTCAGGTATGCGTCAGGGGTTCTTATGACTACTATTTCTCGTTTGTCCCAACTGGGATGGAAGCCTTTTTTTCAGCAACAGCTTACCCTCGAAGAACTTGCAGACTATCAGCCTGCCCGCGTAGCGGTGCAACATCGTTCGCAGTATGAACTGTATAGTGAGGAGGGCCGAAAGATCCTCCAGGCCTCATCCAATCAGCCTTCCCTCGTCGTGGGGGACTGGGTGCTGCTCGACCCTGAGGGTGGCTTTTATCGTGCGCTGGAGCGACTCTCGTGTTTCTCCCGTAAGGCGGCGGGCAGCAGGATATCCGAGCAGTTGATAGCCGCCAATGTGGATACGGTGTTTATCACCTGCGCCCTTAATCAGAACTTCTCTCTCAGCCGCATCGAGCGCTATCTGGCCCTCACCCGTGAAGCAGGGGCTGAGGCTGTTGTCGTGCTGACTAAAGCCGATCTCTGTGATGATCCGCACAGCCTGGTCAGTCAGGTTCAGGCACTGGATAGCCGGTTGCTGGTTGAAGCGGTGAATGCGCTGGACCAGCAAAGCACCGGGGTCTTAGCTTCCTGGTGTCGGGCAGGCAGTACCGTGGCGGTGTTAGGCTCTTCCGGTGTGGGTAAATCAACCCTGATCAATAGTCTGATGGGTTGCCCGGTGCAGCACACACAGGCAGCCCGTGAAGATGATGACCGGGGCCGGCATACCACGACCGCCCGATCACTGCATCTGATTCCCAGTGGTGGTGTCTTGCTTGATACGCCGGGAATGCGGGAGTTGCAGCTGAGCAGTTGCGAGGCCGGTATCGAAGCAACCTTCGCCGATATCAGTGCGCTGGCATCAGCATGCCGGTTCACTGACTGTCAGCATCAGAATGAGCCCGGTTGTGCGGTTCAGGCAGCCCTGCAAGCATCGCAGATCGACCAGCGGCGGCTGACGAACTACCTTAAACTGATGCAGGAGCAGGCGCGCAACAGTCTGACACTGGCACAGAGCAGAGCGAAAGAGCGGTCACTGAGCCGATACTACCGTAAGGTGCTGCATGAGAGTGCCAAACTGAAAAAGAGCGATTAGCCTTTATTGTATAACAGAGATGCGCACCGGATGACGGTGCGCATCAATTGCTATATTCATCCGATTCAGTTGGTTTTTTGTTTAAGCAGGCAAAACCTTTAACCGCTTAAGCAGGCCAGGTAAAACAGGGATGTCGAAAGAAAACTGTTGCAGAAAAAGGCTTTGCCTGTTTTGCTTGGTAGCGCGTAAAAAATTCTGCCTGTCTCGGCTTAGCCGGACAGGTTTCAATGTCCGTTCTGATTAGCGCATCTGTCCTCCACGGCTTGCCCCCATATTCTGTCACCTCTCAAGTAAGAGTCTATCCTCTTCACATCGCTTTTTTAGCACGGTTGACTACCAGGAATGACTTCATAACGGCTGATTCCGCTTTAATCAATATCGCTATCCATAACCATTTTGGGTAATCGTTTGTCGATCAGTTATAGACAAATTTTGCTAATGGGGTTCTTTTAAGTGATACTCAATTTGAGGTTAGTTGATAAAATAGTGTGTCACTAAGGGTTGTTCCTTATCAGGCCTTGATTGTCTTTAGTTTTATGAGATGTGACAAAAATAATAATGGAGATGAAAGAAGTGGGTATGTATAAAACGGTTGAGAAGACTTTCTTCTATACGTTGACTAAGAAAATTATCGGCAACGTGGTTTTTTTACAGTTACCCAGCTTTCTTCTGCTTGGGGTCTGTTACTGGGTATATGATTCTCTGCTCAATCTGCAGCGGCAGTCAGGGCCTGATCTTGCGATTAGCAGTGAGTTATTATCGCTCACCCACTTGCTTTCTAATGCTGTCATGTTGATGGCGGTATTTATATTGATAGTCACTGCTTTTAGTATCTACTTTATGCGGCACCTGTTTTTGTCTCCGATTCGGGATATGAGTACCGTTCTCGGTGCTGTGAAAGATAAACAGGGCGATATCTCGGCCACACTGCCGGTGAAAACATTCGATGAGATTGCCGGTATGGCGGAAAACTATAATGGTTTTTCCGGGAGCCTTAAGCAAATCATCGCCGATACACGGGAGCGCAGTGTCAGGGTTTCTTTAAGTGTGAGTCAGCTTCAGAAAGTCTTGCTTGAGACGAAAGGCACGGCTGAATCCCAGGTTGATCAGGCGCAAAAAGTGTTTCAGGCCAGCCAGGAAGCTACTCAGGCGATTGAGGGGATTGCTCTGCATACCCAGAATATAGCTAACCGCAATGAGCTTAACCTGACTGAGATCCGGACCACTGGTCAGGATATGGAACGTGTTAAAAATCAGATTCATGCGATTGAAGATCAATTGACCGATTTTCAGAATGTCGTGCTGCAGTTATCGGATAACTCCAGCAACATTATTGAAGTGCTGAAACTGGTACAGGAGTTTTCCGATCAGACTAATCTGCTGGCGCTGAATGCATCTATTGAAGCGGCCCGGGCAGGCGAAGCCGGGCGGGGATTTGCCGTGGTCGCGGATGAGGTACGCAGTTTGTCTCAGAAGGTGAATACGGCCACGCAGGAGATCGACAGGAACATTCACCAGATGGTCACTCTCGTGGATGATACCCGTTCTGGTGCGTCGAAAATTAAAAGTTATGTCTCTGAAACTGATAGTTTCATCTCACAGGCCAGCGATAAATTTGTAGTTATGATTGAGGACTTTGAAACGGTGCATGGTCAGATGAGTGAGATCAGTGCGGCTATTGAGGAGATGTCTTATACCAATAACAGCACTCACGAGCATGTTTCCAAAATAACTGAACTGTCAGACTATATACAGTCAGAGATGACAGTATCTGCCGAACATTCAATCAATCTTGAAACAGCGACAGAAGAGATGCAGGAGCTGCTGTCCCGGTTCAGTATTGGTTATGGTGGATTTGAGGAGATAGTGACTACTGCAACGGGATGGGCTGGCGAGATCCAGAGAGAGTTAGAAAAACTGGCTGATGCAGGATTAAATGTTTTTGATACCCAGTATAAAAGAACGAATCCCGACCAGAAACCGGAAAAATTCGACACCAGCTATGCCGATAAATTTGAGCGGGTGATGCAGCCACTGTTTGACCGCTTTATAGCGGATAAACCTGCATTTCTGATCGCTTCAGCCTTTGATGTGAATGGCTATTGCCCGGCGCATAACGCCAAGGTATCCAAACCCCTGACCGGTGATTTTGACAAAGATAACCAGCTTAGCCGACATCGCCGCATCTACAATGGTAGCCGGGCAGAGATACGTCGGGCCAATCAGACCTCGCCGTTTCTGCTGCTAACCTTTATCCGGGATACCGGTGAGATCCTCAACTCTATCTCGGTGCCTCTTTACGTTAATGGCCGTCATTGGGGTAACTTCTGTACCGCCTTTCCGCCTGAACAGCTGTTAAACGCTTCTCACTGATTTAACCGCGCACCGTATGTCGGTGCGCGTCTCCTTCGATGATATTAATCTGATTCAGATCGTTTTTAACCGGTCGATTAGTGTAAAATGCTGCCCAAAACGGGGGCTGTAACCGGGCTAACTCTACAACCAGCTAAGCCTGCGCAATCTCTTTGTCGGTAGTGATACCGGTATCCTTATAAAAGTTTCCGATAGAGTATTCAGATGGAAATCAAAGTAAATTTTTTAGATAACCTCAGGCTTGAAGCGAAGTTTGATGATTTCACCGTCACTGCCGATCAGCCGATCCGTTATAAGGGGGATGGTTCTGCCCCCAGTCCATTTGACTACTTTCTGGCGTCATCAGCGCTCTGTGCTGCGTACTTTGTAAAGGTGTACTGCAATGCCCGGGATATCCCCACCGATGATATCCGTCTGTCCCAGAGTAATATTGTTGATCCGGAGAACCGTTATAACCAGATCTTCCAGATCCGGGTTGAACTACCGGAATCGATCTCCGACAAAGATCGCACCGGCATTCTGCGTTCCATCGAACGTTGTACCGTGAAGAAAGTGGTACAGGAGGGGCCGGAGTTTAAGATCGAAACCGTTGAAAATCTGGATGCCGATGCCTCAATCATGGCGATGGGGATCCCCGATGATGGTGTGAACACCATGATTGAAGGGAAAGATCTGCCGCTGGAGAAAACCATCGCCAACATGACCGGCATTCTCGAAGGCCTGGGCATGAAGATTGAGATCACCTCCTGGCGTAATATCGTGCCCAATGTGTGGTCGCTGAATATCCGTGATGCAGCCTCAGAGCTTTGTTTTACCAACGGTAAAGGGGCTACCAAAGAGAGCGCTCTCTGTTCAGCGCTGGGTGAGTTTATTGAACGACTGAGCTGCAACTTCTTCTACAACGACCAGTTCTTCGGCGAAGAGCTGGCGAATGCTGAGTTTGTGCATTATCCGAATGAAAAGTGGTTTCCGCTCACTGACGATGATGCCATTCCAGAAGGTTTGCTGGATGACTACTGTCTGGAGATCTACAACCCGGATGGTGAGTTGCAGGGCTCTAATCTGATCGATACTAACTCCGGTAACTATGAACGGGGGATCTGTGCGATTCCCTATGTGCGTCAGTCCGATAATGAAACCGTCTGGTTTCCATCCAACCTGCTGGAAAACCTCTTTCTCAGTAACGGTATGAGTGCCGGTAATAACCTGTTCGAAGCGAAAGTTCAGTGTCTGTCAGAAATTTTCGAGCGGGCGGTGAAACGGCAGATAATCGAACAGGAGCTTGTCCTTCCGGATGTGCCTCCGGCCGTTCTGGCGAAGTTTCCAGGCATTCTCGCCGGTATTCAGGGGCTTGAAGAGCAGGGCTTTCCGGTCGTGGTCAAGGATGCATCACTGGGTGGCCAGTTCCCGGTAATGTGTGTCACCCTGATGAACCCCCGCACCGGTGGTGTGTTTGCCTCCTTTGGTGCACACCCCAGTTTTGAGGTTGCGCTGGAGCGCAGTCTGACTGAGCTGCTGCAGGGACGAAGCTTTGAAGGTCTTAACGATCTGCCACCGCCTACCTTTAACAGTATGGCGGTCACTGAACCCAACAACTTTGTGGAACACTTTATCGATTCAACCGGCGTGATCTCCTGGCGCTTCTTCAGTGCTAAGCACGATTACAACTTTGTTGAGTGGGACTTCTCAGGTACCAATGAGGAGGAGTGCGACCGTCTGATGGCGATCCTGCAGGAGATGGGTAAAGAGGTTTATGTCGCCACCTTCAATGGTTTCGGGCCTGATCAGACTGCCTCTGCCTGCCGGATTCTGGTGCCCGATTACTCTGAGGTCTATCCGGTGGAGGATCTGGTCTGGGACAACACCAATAAAGCGATCTGGTTCCGCGAGGATATTCTCAACATCCACTCACTGGACGATGACGAGCTGGCGGATCTGGTCGAAAGGCTGGAAGAGAGTGAAGAGGACAACTACACCGAGATTAAAACCTTTATCGGTATTGAGTTCGATGAAAACACGGTCTGGGGGCAGCTCACTATTCTGGAGCTGAAGATCCTGATCTATCTGGCCCTGCAGCAGCATGAAGCAGCGCTGGAGCTGGTGCAGAGTTTCCTGCAATACAATGACAATACGGTAGAGCGGGGGCTGTTCTATCAGGCGATGAATGCGGCATTGGAAATACTGCTGGATGATGAGCTGGAACTGGATGATTTTATTGTCAACCTGCAACGTATGTTCGGCGCTGAAGTGATGGAAAATGTGGTCGGTTCTGTCAATGGCGAGGTAAGGTTCTACGGCCTGACACCCACCAGTATGAAGTTGGAAGGCCTGGATAAACATCTGCGTCTGATCGCTAGCTATAAAAAACTGCATCAGGCGCGTAAAGCCGCTTACCAGGCCGGTTAAGAGGCAACTGCAACCGGCTATCGAAAAAAAAGACAAACCGGAGTTTGTCTTTTTTTTTTGCCTGAAACTGGCTGTTCTACAGAGAGGGAATCACCGTTTCATCGTGATTTTTTTTATCTCCCAGAAGAATAGTTTTGTTGCCGGTAATGGTTCTCACCAGTGCTGAGTAGTCAGCAGCGCCATCGCCGTCAGGCAGAAACTCAAAGATGGTTTCTCCATGGGAGGGCGAGCGGCTCAGCTGTTCGTCATAGCGAATCGGTGTACACACTTTATCGCCGTAGAGACTCTGCAGTTTGCGGTAAATATTCTGCGGTTGCTCCACCCGGGTGTCGAGAAAGGTTGGCAGAATGTAGTTAAGATCGATCTCTTTATACTTCTTGATCGCATGGAGGTTTTTGGTAAATTCCGCCAGACCATGCAGCGACATCACCTCAAGGGAGACCGGCGTCAGTACTTCGGTGGCGTAAAACAGTACGTTTACGGTGAGCTGATCCCAGCCGGGAGAGGTATCGATAATGACATAGTCATACTCTTTATCGAGGTCCTCCATCGCTTCTGCCAGGGTCCATTCTGAACCAAAGCTCTTCTTATCGATAATCCGCTTGACCCCCGCCAGTGAGCGTCCACCGCTGAGCAGGAACAGATTGGGCCTCGCTTCAACAATCGTTTCTTTTGGTGTCAGCTCCCCGGTGAGCAGTTCGGTTAAGCCGGCAGGGGGTTTCTTGCCCAGCATAAAGGAGGACTGCCCCTGGGTGTCGGTATCAATCAGCAGTACTTTATAGCCCGCCATTGCCAGGCCTGCACTCAGGTTGACTGCGGTTGTAGTTTTACCCACGCCACCCTTACTCAGAGAGACACAGATCTTTCTGGGTTTATTCTGGTGCTGTTGCGGTTCTGGCGTGGTCGCACTGCTGGCACTAGTGGCAGCAGGCTGTTCAGTGGGGGCAGGCGCGGGGGCCGGCGGCGCTGAGGTAACCGGCTGAATGACTTCACTGTGATCCAGATTGATCAGAAATTTATGATCACACGCCTTACACCGGACAACGAATCGTTTTTTGGCAGCGACCTTACTGGTATCAGCATGATGCTTACGAGAACAGTTTGGGCATACAATAATAGTCATGGGTTAGCCTTCTTAAGGTCATCCAGGATCGCTTTCAAGGCGATCTTAGCCAGCCTTTCCACTGAGACGTTATTTTTGGACTTGGTGATAAATTTAAGACTTATTTTCCCTTTCAGTTTCCAGGCATGAATTGCAAACTGGTCACTTTCAGTCTGCCATATCAGCTCACCCTGGTCCTTGCGGGTTTCATTCAGAGGGGTGGAGTCGGTATCACAAAAAATGATGTTGTTAAGCTGCTGAAGTTCATCTATATCGTCACCGACTTCCTCGCTCAGCAACAACCCCATAATGTCTAACTGGTTATTTTCAGGCATTGTCAAAAATCTCTTTGCGCAGGGAGGCTAACTTTTTCTCTAAGGCGTTTAAGGTGCCTTCCTCAACATTTAACCACTGGATGCCACATATCCAGTTGCCATCGCCATCAAGAGAAGCATGTACCACTTCTCCTTCTAACCCCTCAAAACTTTGATCGCCAAGGGTTATCCTGCAGTTTGGCTGGATATCTTCAGTGGAGATCGGTGAGGCGGCTTCTATGCCGATGCAAACCCCTTCAGGGCTGATGTCCAGCAGGGGGTAAGTGCGGCCTTTGGCTTCCAGTAAATTACTATCCCGGTCCTGAACAGGCAGGCGGTAGGATTTACGGGAGACCAGTATTGATTCTGAGTCACTCGAAATCTCTTCGAATTCAAGCGTGTCATCATTTATGAGTTTCATCAAATAACCTCTGTGATAACCATGTCCATCCTCGCATAGATATAATCAGACAGACCAAACTATTATCTGATTTGGAGGCCGATAAAGCTGAGTAAAGGCAGCAAAAATCGATAATTACAGTTAATTTATAAAAACAGCTTATCAAACTCATCTAACCAGTAATGACAGGCTTTCTCAAGCAGGAGACCTCTTAAAATGGGTATCCCCTGGCGCCCGTCAGGGCTTAAAAGAAACCTTCTTTTGCTGTATACGAACAGCTGTTTGAATCAGAGGGCATGCGAATTGCCGTTGTACAGGCGTCATCATGCGTTAGTACGATCTCTCCATTCATTTTCTGCGAACGTTTACTCCGGGGGCCGTCTTCTTCATAATCTATGATCTGTGTCAATTTTTGCAACAGCAGACGTCTGACTGATAACACCCTGCCTGAAAGTATCAGCTGTTTTGCACTATCGATATATTTATATATTAGTCAACAGAGGGTTTATTACGACTGTAAACCAACTGCTGTTCTGCTCAGTTGAGTCAGGTTAGTGCTGAGACCTGAGTGCTAACCTGACTTTATTTGAGGATCTGAAATGAAAACAATCGTAATCGTAGGGGGAGGGGCTGGCGGTCTTGAGCTGGCAACACAGCTCGGACATAAGCTGGGTAAAAAGAAACGCGCCAATATCATTCTGGTTGATCGTAACCGTAGCCATATCTGGAAACCTTTATTGCACGAAGTCGCCACGGGCTCGCTGGATATGAACAGTGATGGCGTGGTCTACCGTGCCCATTCGGCGGCTCATTATTATCAGTTTCAGCTGGGCACCATGATCGGTCTGGACCGGGTGGCGAAAACGATCAGGTTGCAATCGCTTGTGGATGAAGAGGGTAAAGAGGTGCTGCCGGAACGGGAGATTGCCTTTGATACGCTGGTAATGGCGGTTGGCAGTGTCAGTAATGACTTCGGTACTCCGGGTGTGGCTGAGCACAGCTACTTTCTCGATTCCCATCAGCAGGCGGAGCGTTTCCACCGGGCATTGTTAAATCAGTTTTTGCGGATTAACCAGAAATCATCCGATGCTAAGCTGCGTCTGGCGATTGTTGGCGGGGGAGCAACAGGTGTCGAGTTGGCGGCAGAGCTCTACCATGTAGCCGATCTGTTTAAGATCTACGGAATGCCGGAAATGTCTGGCAAACGTCTGAGCATCGACCTGATCGAGGCCGGCCCGCGGATATTACCGGCGCTGCCTCTGAGGATCGCAGAGGCGGCGAAGAAGGAATTGATGGCGCTGGGCATTACCATTCATGAAAATGTGCGGGTGACCAGTTCAACCGAGGAGGGTTTTGTGACCGGTGATGGCACACTGATCGATGCAGATCTTCAGGTCTGGGCTGCCGGGGTTAAGGCCCCGGACTTTATCAAGCAGATCGGTCTGTTTGATACCAACCGCAATGGTCAGATCGTGGTTAAGCCCACCTTGCAGAGCACCGTGGATGACACCGTGTTTGTTATCGGTGACTGTTGCGCTTGCGAGCAGCCCGATGGCAGTTGGGTGCCTCCCCGGGCGCAATCGGCGCACCAGATGGCCAGCCTGGTGTACAGGAATATTATCCTCTCTGAACAGGGTAAACCGCTGAAGGAGTATATCTATAAAGACCATGGGTCCCTGGTTAACCTGAGTCGATACAGCACGGTTGGCAGTCTGATGGGTAATCTCACCAAAGGTTCGATGTTTATCGAAGGTAAGCTGGCGCGGCTGGTGTATATCTCACTCTACCGGATGCACCAGATTGCGATTCATGGCTGGCTCAGGGCGGCGGCCGTGTACTGGGCTCAGAAGATAAGCGGGACCGTGAAGCCAAAAATGAAGCTGCATTAACGCTGCGGGCTGTTGCGGCAGGGTTACGACTGCCAGCAGATGGGTTGCATAAAGGGTGAGACAAAAAAACCGGATCAGTGAACCTGATCCGGTTTTTTTACGGTTTAAGCGTGGTTTAAACGCTTAGGACAGCGCCGCCAGTGCCGCATTCAGCGTTTCGCTTGGACGCATCACTTTCTTAACGTTTTCGCGATTAGCATGGTAGTAACCACCGAGTTCAGCCGGTTTGCCCTGAACTGCGCTCAGTTCAGCAACAATCTGTGCTTCATTTTCGCTCAGTGTTTTCGCCAGAGGCGCAAAGTGAGCTGCCAGTTCGGGATCTTCGGTCTGTGCCGCAACTTCCTGTGCCCAGTACATGCCCAGATAGAAGTGGCTGCCACGGTTATCAAGTTCACCGGTTTTACGTGAAGGAGACTTATTGTTCTCCAGCAGTTTGCCGGTAGCGGCATCCAGAGTTTTCGCCAGAATGGATGCGCGCTTGTTGTTTTCCTTAATACCCATCTCTTCAAGAGACACTGCCAGAGCCAGAAACTCACCCAGTGAATCCCAGCGCAGGTGGTTTTCTTCCTCAACCTGTTGTACGTGTTTAGGTGCAGAACCGCCTGCTCCTGTCTCGTACATACCACCGCCTTTCAGCATCGGTACAACCGACAGCATCTTCGCAGAGGTGCCCAGTTCCATGATTGGGAACAGATCGGTCAGGTAGTCACGCAGCACGTTACCGGTGACAGAGATAGTGTCGTTACCACGGATCATACGGTCCATGCTGAAACGGATCGCCTGATTGTAAGTCTTAATGGAGATATCCAGACCATCGGTATCGTGATCCTGCAGGTAGGTATTTACCTTTTTGATCAGTTCGCGGTCGTGAGCACGTTTGTGGTCCAGCCAGAAAACAGCAGGCATACCGGACTGACGTGCGCGGGTCACGGCCAGCTTAACCCAGTCGCGTACAGGCTCATCTTTGGTCTGACAAGCACGCCAGATATCACCTTTCTCAACATCGTGCTGCATCAGCACGGTACCGTCTGCAGTAACAACACGCATGATGCCATCGGCCATCATTTCGAACGTCTTGTCGTGCGAACCGTACTCTTCGGCTTTTTTAGCCATCAGGCCAACGTTTGGCACAGTACCCATGGTGGTTGGATCGAATGCGCCGTTAGTTTTACAGAAGTTGATCATCTCCTGGTAGATACGGGCATAGGTGCTTTCCGGCATAACCGCTTTTGTATCTTTTGGCTTGCCGTCAGGGCCCCACATCTTACCGCCGTTACGGATCATTGCAGGCATTGATGCATCAACGATGACGTCAGAAGGTACGTGCAGGTTGGTGATCCCCTTAACAGAGTCAACCATTGCCATTTCCGGACGGTGTTCCAGACACTCGTGGATCGCTTCTTCAATCTCTTCGCGCTTGGAGGTTGGCAGCGATGAAATCTTATCGTAGACGCTGCCGATACCGTTATTCGGATTAACACCCAGCTCTTCAAACAGATCGCCGTATTTTTCAAACAGTTCTTTGTAGAATACGGTTACTGCATGACCAAATACGATTGGGTGAGACACCTTCATCATGGTTGCTTTTACGTGCAGAGACCACATAACACCGGTCTCTTTCGCATCCTGCATGGTTTCTTCAAAGAACTCACGCAGCGCCCGGCAGCTCATGCGCATGCTGTCGAGAATCTCGCCCTGTTCCAGGCTCAGCTCTTTCTTAACTTCGACGTTTCCGGCCTGATCAACAAACTCAAGGCGGACATCACCGGCCTGATCCATGGTGATGGACTGTTCGCTGGAGAAAAAGTCACCATCGCGCATGTAGTCAGCGTGGGTGCGTGAAGCTTTGCTCCACTTACCCATAGAGTGGGGGAACTTACGTGCGTAAGCTTTAACAGCACCTGGAGCACGGCGGTCTGAGTTACCTTCACGCAGTACCGGGTTTACAGCAGAACCCAGAATCTTGGAATAGCGAGCCTGGATTGCTTTATCTTCTTCGGTCTGTGGTGCTTCAGGGTAGTTCGGGATATCACAACCCTCTGCCTGAAGTTCTGCGATACAGGCTTTCAGCTGAGGAATAGAGGCTGAGATATTTGGCAGTTTGATGATGTTTGCGTGGGGGTCCTGAGTCAGGGCTCCCAGAAAGGTGAGGCCGTCTTCCGCTTTTTGCTCTTCGGTCAGTTTTTCGGGGAATGCTGACAGCACACGGCCAGCCAGAGAGATATCGCTGATCTTAACGTCGATGCCCGCAGCCTTGGTAAACGTTCTTACGATAGGAAGTAAAGAACAGGTGGCCAGTGATGGTGCTTCGTCGGTAAGGGTCCAGTAAATAGTTTGATTCGTTGTAGTCATTTTATCCCCTTGTCATTTGGCTGGTAGCCAGAGGCTTAACAGGGCAGCTTGTGGCTGTCCTTAACATCTTTGCTTAAGCCTTATAATTAATTTCCGCGGGCGCATTATACGTCAAAAAATTACTAATACTGAAGTAGTCCTGCGCTTTCTGGAGGGGAATATCGACTAAAAGATAGTATTACTGTAGTTTTATTACCGCAGCGCAGCATGCTTTTTTTAACTTTTGCAGTCGGTATTAACAAAAAAAGGATCCGAAGATCCTTTTTTAAGCAGGGTGGGATTAGCGCTTGGAAAGTACTGGTTTAAGCTTATTGTGCATATCCAGCAGCGCCTTCTCGGTGGTATCCCAGTCGATGCAGGCATCGGTAATCGATACTCCGTACTGCAGGTCAGCCGGGTTTGCAGTCATCTTCTGATTACCCCAGCCCAGGTTGGACTCAATCATCAGACCAACAATAGACGTATTGCCTTCAAGGATCTGGTTGGTAACGTTTTCCATCACCAGTGGCTGTAAAGCCGGGTCTTTATTGGAGTTTGCGTGGCTGCAATCCACCATAATGTTTTTCTTCAGGCCGGCTTTATCCAGTGCCTGCTCGCACAGCGCGACATTGACTGAGTCGTAGTTTGGCTTGCCATTACCGCCACGCAGTACGACATGACCGTATTTATTGCCTTTGGTGTGCACTTTGGAGACTTGTCCCTGCTCATTAATACCCAGAAAATTATGCGGGTGCGCCACAGATTCAAGTGCGTTGATAGCAACCGTCAGGCCGCCATCGGTACCGTTTTTGAAACCGACAGCACCGGACAGACCGCTGGACATCTCCCGGTGGGTCTGTGATTCGGTGGTGCGGGCACCAATGGCAGACCAGGCAATCAGATCTTGCAGATACTGTGGTGAGATGGGGTCCAGTGCTTCAGTTGCCAGTGGCAGGCCGGCCTCAGACAGCTCAATCAACAGCTCACGACCAATATGCAGGCCCTCTTCAATTTCAAAAGAGTCATCCATATGGGGGTCATTGATCAGGCCTTTCCAGCCAATGGTCGTCCGGGGCTTCTCAAAATATACGCGCATAACCAGATAGAGAGTGTCCTGAACCTGTTCAGCCAACTGTTTCAGCTTGTGACCATATTCGATCGCCGCCTTGGTATCGTGAATAGAGCAGGGGCCCACCACGATAAACAGTCGCTTATCTTCACCCTTCAGAATGTTTTTTATCACCTGACGACCTTCCATAACAGTGGCCGCTGCAGTTTCACTCAGAGGTAGTTTTTGTTTCAGCTGGTCAGGAGTGACCAGAACCGTATTACTCTCAATATTGAGGTTTTCGACTCGGTTATCAGACATCTCAATTTCCTAAAGTGCACAGCCTTTACCCTGTACACCCGTTAGCGCGTTCGTAAAGGAGGTACTTTGTAACATATTAATGGTGAAGGTTTAAGTGCTGATCGGTGCTATCCGGTGATACAATTAACAAAATTAGCAGGCTTACTGTAAAGCCAGAGGTTTTTTCATCGTTTAATATGTTTTTAGCCTGATTATCTGCAGGCCGGATCGAACTCCCCAGACTGCTTGCTGTCCATAAACCGTTCGATCTGACTATTACATTAAGGGGTTTCCGTGCCGTTACTGTTTCAACGACTGACCATGCCAGCTACCGTCATCCTGATGTTACTGTTTTTGCCGTTTAGTACACCTGTCAGTGCGGGGTTGTTTGATAATGCCAATCCGTTTGCCGGTGATGATGGCCCCTTGCAGGTTGAGCAGGCTTTTGTATTTGACTATGAACAGGACGCTGACGGTGCCGTTAAACTGATCTGGACTATCGCGGATGGTTACTATCTTTACCGCGATAAGATACAGCTGGATTATACCCCGGAAGTGGAAGAGCTGGATCGTCGCTACTCCGATGCCGAAGAGAAAGACGACCCCCTGTTTGGTCAGGTATGGGTGTATCACAATCAGGCGGTTGTTAATCTTGATCTGACCAGCACTACCGGGCAGCCGGTAGATAGTGTCGTGACGGTTAACTATCAGGGGTGCTGGGAAGGTGGAATCTGTTATCCGCCGGTCACCAGGACGTTCAACCTTACACAGTTGCCGGTTAATCCGGGACAGACGGGGGACACGGCGACCGTTGACAGTAACACTCAGCCCGTGGTCAGTCAGCCGGACACAGCGCCAAGCATTACTACGCCTTCATCTTCACCAATACAGAGTGAACAGGATCGTTTCGCCGCGCTCATCTCCGGCAGTGGTCTGCTGCTAACTCTTGGGGCCTTCTTTGTCGCTGGTCTGGCACTGGCACTGACCCCTTGCGTATTCCCGATGATTCCCATTCTCTCCAGTATTATTGCGGGTCACGGACATAAAACCACCGCCCGCCATGGATTCTTTCTATCGCTGATCTATGTGCTATCGGTTTCCCTCACCTACACGGTTGCCGGGGTGATTGCCGGTTTGTTTGGTGAAAACCTGCAGGCGGCGTTTCAGAATGTCTGGGTGATCAGCTTTTTCAGTCTGATCTTTGTATTGCTGTCACTGTCGATGTTTGGTTTCTATGAGCTTCAGTTGCCCTCCAGCTGGCAGAGCCGGCTGAATAGTATGAGCAACAGCCAGAAAGGCGGCACGGTGATGGGGGTGATGGTCATGGGGCTGTTATCGGCTCTGATTGTTGGCCCCTGCATGGCGGCACCGCTGGCCGGTGCGCTGATCTATATTGGTCAGAGTGGCGATCCACTGATGGGAGGCGCTGCGCTGTTTAGTCTGAGTTTAGGGATGGGAGTCCCACTGCTGATTGTCGGGGCTTCTGCGGGCAAACTGCTGCCTAAAGCGGGTCTCTGGATGGAAAGCGTGAAAGCCGGATTCGGCGTTATGCTGCTGTTGCTGGCGGTCTGGATGCTCGACCGGGTTATTGCTGATAATGTTGCTTTGCTGCTCTATGCGGTGATTCTGCTGGTGGCCGCGGTACATATGAAAGCGCTCGACCGGCTGAAGGATAATGCGGCGGGCTGGAGTTATTTCTGGAAGGGTGTTGGAGTGGTATTACTTCTTTATGGCGGTATCCTCTTTATCGGTGGACTGACCGGTGGCAAGAGTCTGATGCAACCGCTAAAAGGGTTTGCTGTCAGCGGTGCCGGGGCGCAGTCCGGTCCAGAGATGAACTTTGTTACCGTCACCAATAAACAGCAGCTGGATAGCTTACTCAGTGATGCGAAAGCCAGGCAGCAACCGGTGATGCTGGATTTCTACGCCGACTGGTGTATCTCCTGTGTCGAACTGGACAATCTGACCTTTGCTGATCGTTCAGTGCAGCAGGGGCTTAGTGGTTTCAAACGTATTAAAGTTGACGTCACCGCCAATGATGATGCGGCAAAAGAGTTAAGCGCTCTCTATCGTGTTATTGGCCCACCGGCACTGATTTTCTATGACCGGGCGGGTCAGTATCATCCTAATATGACGCTGATCGGGGTTATCGAGCCCGACGTTTTTGTCAGGCATATAGCAGGATTGTAATAGCTAGCTTAAAGGTCCTTCCAACCGCTAAACAAAAAAAGGCTGATACCTGATGTATCAGCCTTTCTAAATCGGCCAGTGATTATTACAAACGTTTAGTAATCACCCGTCCATCCGCTTTTTCTAACAACGCGCAAGCGGCGAAGCCGCATCTCGCTACTGCTTTTAAGCAAAGGTCATTTCTGGCACATGCTCCGGCACAACCAGCTTACCTTCCGTCTTCTCGATAATCTCTTCCACAGAGACGCCAGGCGCGCGCTCTTTCAGGTGGAAGGCGCCATCCTTAATTTCCAGAAATGCCAGATCGGTGAGCACTTTTTTGATACAGCCAGCGCCGGTGAGGGGCAGGGTGCAGTTGGTCAGTAGTTTGGATTCGCCATGCTTGGATGCGTGGGTCATGGTGACGATAATATTCTCAGCACCGGCCACCAGATCCATCGCACCGCCCATCCCTTTAATCAGTTTTCCAGGGATCATCCAGGAAGCGATATTGCCGTTAACATCAACTTCGAATGCCCCCAGCACGGTCAGGTCGACATGCCCGCCACGGATCATGGCGAAGGATTCAGCGGAGGAGAATATCGATGCGCCGGTGGCCGCAGTGACGGTCTGTTTGCCCGCGTTAATCATATCCGCATCAATTTCATCTTCGGTAGGGAATGGACCCATACCCAGTAAGCCATTTTCAGACTGAAGCATCACTTCGATGCCTTCAGGAATGTAGTTTGCGACCAGAGTCGGGATGCCGATACCCAGGTTTACATAAAAACCATCTTCCAGTTCGCGTGCAATACGCTGTGCTATCTGTTCACGTGAGAGTGCCATTGTCTTTCCTCTTCTTTCTGACAGCGGTGAAGCGACAGGGCTATCAGAAATTCAATAAATTACCGGAGTGTCGTATCAGCTCTGGCGCACTGTGCGCTGCTCAATACGTTTTTCGAAGCTGCCCTTAATCACACGATTAACGTAGATGCCAGGGGTGTGGATCTCGGTGGGTTTCAACTCACCCGGCTGAACAATCTCTTCCACTTCAACCACTGTGATTTTGCCCGCGGTTGCCGCCATTGGGTTAAAGTTCTGTGCCGTATCCCGGTAGATCACATTGCCGTAGGTGTCCGCTTTCCAGCCTTTTACGATGGCAAAATCACCGGTAATCGATTCTTCCATAATGTATTTGCGGCCGTTAAACTCCCGCACCTCTTTACCTTCGCCTACCGGGGTACCGTAACCGGTGGCCGTATAGAACGCCGGAATGCCGGCACCGCCAGCGCGCATTTTCTCAGCCAGCGTGCCCTGTGGAGTGAGTTCGACTTCCAGTTCACCCGCCAGCAGCTGCTTTTCGAACAGGGCGTTTTCGCCCACGTAGGAGGAGATCATCTTTTTGATCTGGCGATCAACCAGCAGGATGCCGAGACCAAAATCATCGACACCACAGTTATTCGATACAAAGGTCAGTTCTTTGGTACCCATCTTTCTGATCTGAGCAATCAGGTTCTCGGGGATACCGCAAAGACCGAAGCCTCCGGCAATGACGGTCATACCATCTTCCAGACCAGCCATAGCCTCTTCATAGCTGTTCACAACTTTATTAAAACCCGACATGTGTGCAACTCCGCAATTCAGTTCTTTTTATAGGGGTCTTCGTATTTAAGGGTGGTATCTGGCTGGGACAGTTCCGTTCCCGGAACACCAGATACCTGACTCACGAATAAGTTAAGTCTTATATACCGCGTATCATTTAGCAAATTTAATGATTTGAAGTATTTATAAAATTTGTTTATATATGTGGAATCCCTGTTCCACAACATACCCGGTTTAATATGACCGGCTGGAAAACAGTAAAATGGTCAATATCACCCTGAAGCAGTTAAGAGCATTTGTCGCTGTGGCCCGTACCCAAAGCTTTACGGAGGCCTGTACTCAGGTTCATCTGTCCCAGCCCGCGCTGAGTATCACGATTAAAAATCTTGAAGAGGAGGTGGGAGGCGCGCTGTTCAGCCGAACCACCCGGGCGATCGCGCTTACCCCTGAAGGAGAGGAGTTTTATCCAGTGGCGCAGAAAATTCTGCATGATTGTGAAGCTGCACTGGATGACCTGAATCAGCGTTTTGCCCTTAACCGGGGGCGGGTGGTGTTGGCGGCGATGCCATCGTTTGCCAGCAGCCTGCTGCCGGGCATTATCAGCCAGTATCGCGCGCTCTATCCCAATGTCAGTATTACGGTGAATGATGTCATCGCCGAGGATGTGGTGGATATGGTGCGCAATGGCCAGGTGGAAGTAGGGATCACCTTTGACCCGGGCCGTTCCGAAGACCTGACCTTTACTCCGCTGTTTGACGACCGGTTTGTGGCGGTGGTACATCCGGATCACCCACTTGCGAAAAGTTGCAGTATCCCCTGGCAGGCGCTGCTTAAAAATGACTTTATTACCTTGCAACGGCCATCCAGTATCCGTCTGCTGATTGAAGCTAAACTGCGTCAGTTGGGGATGCAGATGTTACCTGAATTCGAAACCCATCAACTGGCGACTATCGGCAGAATGGTGGCAACCGGTTTGGGGGTGAGTGCGGTGCCCTCTCTGTGTATTCAGCAGATGCGGGAACTGGGGGCGGTCTGCCGTGAACTGGATACCCCGGTGATGCAACGGCCTGTTGGTGTAGTGATGCGTAAACGCTATCCCTTGTCGACTGCGGCCCGAAGCATGGTGGATATTATTCTGGGCTCTGCAGGAGACCTTACAGAAAAGATAAAGCTCTGAGTCGTTTATCGGCCCAGAGCCTTATTTTCAATAAGATGTGTGTGCTCAGACAAGCGTTTGCAGCTTAGCGGTTTCAGCGTAAAAATTGGGTGCTGAAGGTTTTGAATTCCTCTGTGCCCGATTTCTGAATCCACTCGAAGCCGACCATCTCTTTAGTCACGATGTGTATACCACAGTGGCGCATCCGTTCCAGCGCTGCCTGTTTATCTGCCGGATTACGAGAAGACACCGCATCGGCCACCACATACACTTCGCGGGCCTGCTGTTTGATCTGAATGGCTGTTTGCATGACACAGACGTGTGCTTCCATGCCGACGATAATGACCTGGTTGGGACGAATACTGTTGATCTTTTCATTGCAGCTGGGGTCTGACATACAGGAAAAGTGCAACTTATCCATAAAACCCTCTTCGGGTAGCACATCCAGCAGTTCAGGGACTGTTCGCCCAAGCCCTTTCGGGTATTGCTCAGAGGTGAGAATCGGAACCCCGGCCAGTTTGGCCACCTCAGCCAGCCAGCGGACATTGGTCACCAGCGTTTCACTTTCATGCACTGCCGGCACCAGTTTTTCCTGAATATCGACAACCAGAAGGCAGGATGAGTTTGGGTAGATCAGCATAAAAATTCTCCGCGTAACAGGGGCAGTAAACCGCCTTGAAGCTTGATGTATAGTCAGATTCTGACGTAAGTGCCGATAAGGATATACCCTAATATCACTTTTGGCTATCTCTCCTCCGGCGGGTGGTTTATAGCACGATTCCTGCCCGGCTTTACCAGCAACCATAAGCTGGCCAGAGAGAGGATCGCCATGGCGGCAATACTCACCGCCATGGTTGTCGGGGTGCCGCTGTGATAATGCCCCACCAGCATGCCAATACTGGCGGCAATAAGTGACTGGCTAAAGCCCAGCAGAGAGGACGCTGTTCCGGTCATCTTAGCAAAAGGGGCCAGTGCCCCCGCCATTGCCTGAGGCATCACCATACCGACACCGCACATATAGATAATCTGGGTAATGGCCGTCAGCCACAGGTAATGGATATCCAGCAGCGCCGGTATCACCATACTCAGTCCCGCCAGCACACTGATAACGGTACCACGCTTCAGAACCCCATTAATACCGGTGCGACAACCGATACGCTGCGCAATCAGCGTGCCGCTCAAAAAACCGCCGGACGCTAACGCATAGAAAATACCGCTGTGCTGCGCAGGTACTTTAAAGTAATCGATCAGCACAAACGGAGCACCGGAGAGAAAGGCAAACAGTCCGGAAAAAATAAAACTACAGCACAGGGTGTAACCAAGATATTCCCGATGTTTTAATAACAAACCAAAGTTACCCAGGATAACCAGTGGTTTGAGTGAGCTGCGGTTCTCATTGGCCAGAGATTCAGGCACCTTAAAGGCGATCAGCAGCATTGACGCTAATGCATACCCGGTGAGAAAGATAAACACTGCGCGCCATTCAAACCAGGCCAGCATATAGCCGCCAATGACCGGAGCGATTGCGGGTGCCAGCGCCATAATACTGCCCATCATCGACAGCACTCTGGCCGCATTGACCGGTCCATGGATATCACGGACCATTGTGCGGCCCAGTACCGGTCCCCCGCAGGCACCCAGGGCCTGCAGAAAGCGGAAAAATATCAACTGCTCAATCGTGGTAGCAAGGGCGCAGCCCAGTGAGGACAGGACAAACAGCAGCAACCCGCCAAGCATCACCGGCTTACGACCAAAGCGATCGGCCAGGGGACCGTAAACCAACTGCGCAAAGGCAAAACCATAAAGAAACACCGACAGGGTGATCTGCACCCGATCAACCGAGGTATCAAACTCCCGGGTCAGGCCTGGCAGACTGGGCAGATACATATCGGTTGATAGAGGGCCTAGTGCGACTGCGGCGGCCAGCGTTACAATAACGGCGGTTGAAGTGGGTCTGAACATCCGGTCTCAGTATTCTGGTATTAATGAGTAAACGTTATACATTCGGGCAGTGACAGTTATCATCCTGCGAGTGTAAATTAGTTAGCAAGTTAACTATTTTTAGCGCTAAATAAATATAGGGGTATTCCTGTATATTTAGATCCGTTAAAGTAATAGCTACACAAATATTTCGTCCATTCAGAAACATGGAATAGCATTATGAAAGTATATTCACTCGATGGCATAACCCCGGTTGTTCACCCTTCGGCTTATGTGCATCCCAGCGCCGTTCTGATCGGTGATGTGATTGTCGGTCCCGATTGCTATATCGGCCCGGCCGCCTGTTTGCGGGGGGATTTTGGTCGCCTGGAGCTAAAAAAAGGGGCCAACTTGCAGGACACCTGCGTCATGCACGGCTTTCCCGGCACCGATACGGTAGTGGAAGAGGACGGTCATATTGGTCATGGGGCGGTGCTTCATGGCTGTGTCATTGGCAAGAATGCGCTGGTGGGAATGAACTCGGTGATTATGGATGGGGCTGTTATTGGGGAGTCATCTATTGTCGCGGCGATGTCGTTCGTTAAGGCGAAGATGGATGTACCTGCGCGAACACTGGTGGCAGGATCCCCGGCGCGGGTGATCAAAGAGCTGACCGATAAAGAGATCGACTGGAAATCAGCCGGGACCCGGCAGTATCAGGATCTGGCGGTCCGTAGCATGAACACCATGCAGGAAGTTGAAGCGCTGACTGAAGTGGAAGCAGATCGCCCGCGGATGGACGTTGGGATCGAAGGGGTGGTGCCCAAATTTAAAGCGGAAAGCTGATCGTCGCATCGCTTTGAAATCTCATTCCGGGTTTTTAACATCGGTATGGTGCTATTACGTTTGAGGTTAACAGACAGGTTTATAGCATCAGGCTGAGTTCAAAGGCGAGGCGCTTCCGGCGCTCTGAATTTTGACGCTCTGAATTTCGGCGCTCTGAATTTCTAAGTAAGCAGCTTTTATCATGTTATCATGCTGCCGCTAAGGGATAAGCGGTCAGAGGGCTATGCAGTTGACATTGCCCCGGCGTTATCTGAATCAACAGGACGTTATTGATGTGGCTTGACAGACTATAGCGCCTGATAATCTTTTTTTGAGATAGATATTCTTCATATGGATATGATACTGCTTGTTGCGCTGGATGCGGTTATCACCGGTGCGATTTTATGGATGGCCGGTAAGGTTACGGCGGTCCATCTGAATTTTTCTCATACGGTTATCGCAGCCGGAGCGGCATCTTTGGTGTCGCTGATCCCCTCATTTGGCTGGCCACTCTCAATTATTATACTGTTTTATCTGTTAAAGCAGTTCAGTGATGCGGATATCTGGCCGGATATTATCCTGCTAGTGTTGGTGAGCCAGTTGATTTTGTTTGCCGTGGGGACCGCTCTGAGCGAGGTATCGATTACTGTATCGTAAGCTGCGGGGACGCCGCTCAGCAGCACTCCTGTTCGAGCTTCCACAGCAGCTGCAACGCCTGCGGGTCATCATGCTCTTCAAAAAAGCTGTAGAGGTTGTTCATCTGCGCGCCGATAAAGAACAGATTGTCATGCTTCATGCGGGTCTGTTCTTCAAGCTTCATTGAAAAATAGCGCTGCCATTGCTCATTGCCATCACAATTCAGAATCGTCTGTAGTTTTTTATGGAGTTCATCAGCCCAGCGATCACATTCAATGCCGCAGAAGCTGACATAGCGGTCCGTATTGTCTGCCTGACCCATCACAGTATCTCCCGAATAGACTAAACGGACATTCTAGAGGGAGAGTGTTTCATCTCTCTAGCGAAATTAAGCTCAATAACAGGATTAGTTGCGTTATATCAACGCCTTTGATGATCAGTTTTAAAAGTTGTATCGCTGCCTTTACCTACTTGTTGAGCAGTGCGTCATTCCGGTAGAATCTCCCGCACATTATTTGATAGCGCTTATTGCTAAATAACTAAAAACACAGGAGTCGCTTGTGGAACTCGCATGTCTTGACCTGGAAGGTGTACTGATCCCGGAGATCTGGATCGCCTTTGCTGAAGAAACCGGAATTGAAGAGCTGAAAGCGACCACCCGCGATATTCCTGATTATGATGTGCTGATGAAACAGCGTCTGCGGATTCTCGATGAGCATGGTCTGACTCTGCCGCAGATTCAGGCCACTATTGATCGTCTTTCGCCATTGGAAGGTGCCCGTGAGTTTATCGACTGGCTGCGTGAGCGGTTTCAGGTGGTGATTCTGTCCGATACCTTCTATGAGTTTGCTGCACCATTAATGAAGCAGTTGGGTTATCCAACGCTGCTGTGTCATAAGCTGGAAGTGGATCAGAACGGTCGTATCACCGATTACACCCTGCGACAGAAAGACCCTAAGCGTCAGTCTGTCCGTGCTTTCCAACTGTTGAACTACCGTGTGATCGCCGCTGGAGACTCTTACAACGACACCACCATGCTGACCCAGGCTGAATCCGGTATTCTGTTTCATTCACCACAGAATGTTATTGATGAGTTTCCGCAGTTCCCCGCAGTACATACGTTTGAAGAGCTGAAAAAAGAGTTTATTAAAGCGAGCAACCGCGACCTGTCTCTTTAACCGCAGTCGCTGCGCGACCGGTAAGATTAAGAGCGCTTCGGCGCTCTTTTTTTGTCTTAGCGAGACCCGGCCGGTTATATAGGCTACCCTGCATTTACCGTATAGATGCAGCATTAACCTGATCAGAATTTACCCAATTTCCCTGAGCGATATAGCGATACCATGACACGAAAAACCCTGAGCCTGAAGGTTAAAAAAAGCGCAGCTGCCAAGCCTGTCGATGAGGATAGCAGAGGGCAGGCTGATGATAACCCGTTAAAGCGTTTTTTAAACGGTGTTGCCGTTCACCCATCTCCCGGTATTCGTCTTGAATCAGGTTCACAGCAACTCTCTATGCGGGCGATGGATCTTATTACGCCTGTTGGCCTGGGGCAGCGGGGGCTGATTGTTGCACCTCCTGGCTCGGGAAAGTCGACGCTGTTAAAGCATATCTGCCAGTCAGTGGGGCAGGCTTATCCCGGGATCAGGCTGTATGCACTGCTTATTGATGAGCGGCCCGAAGAGGTGACCGATTTTAAGCGAAGCGTACCAGCAGAGGTTCATGCTTCATCCTCGGATGAAAGCTATGCCCATCATGTGCGGGTGGCGGATCAACTGCTCGATAGAGCCTGCAGGGAAGCGGGAGAAGGTCATGATGTGATGATTGTGATCGACTCACTGACACGGCTCTCCCGGGTGCACAATGCGGAACGTAAAAGTAGCGGAAAAACCCTGTCAGGCGGTGTCGACGCCCGGGCTCTGGAGATACCCCGAAAACTGTTTGGCTCAGCCAGAAAAATTGAAAATGGCGGCTCGCTGACCATTCTGGCGACAGTTTTGGTGGATACTGGCAGCCGTATGGACCAGGTGATCTTTGAGGAGTTCAAAGGCACCGGCAACATGGAAGTCGTATTATCCCGCGAGGCAGCGAATCGGCGCATATTCCCGGCGCTGGATATTGCCAAAAGCAGTACCCGCCGTGAACAACTGCTGCTAAACCCGAAAGATCTCCAGGCGATACGGGCACTGCGACGCAGCCTTGTCAATCTCAAACCGGAAGAGGGCGCCAGGAAGCTGATTGAGTTGCTTGAGACCTATCCGACCAATGAAGCACTATTAAACGCTGTGACCAGTGGTTAGACTTAAAAGCAGTGGCCAGATGTAGCTTCGCTACTTGCCAGAACGCGGCTGCGCAACTTGTTAGAAAAAGATGAAGAGCGCTGTTCCTCATAGTTCGGGGGCTGGAAATGGAGGTTCAGAGGGGGCTGGCTTAAGATCGTGTTAAATATGATCTTTTCTCTTTTTAAAACTTACTTTTTCCTCACTTTTGAAGTAGCTTTGCCGATAAAAATAAAAAAATTGTTCAACTGTGAAGGGCTTATTATGTTTCAGTCTTTGAAAACACGTTTACTCGCCATCAGTGTCTTATCGGTGGCGTTTGTCGTGGCTGTATTGATGCTTGAAAAATACGTTGTTGAACGTAATGCCTTGATGGAAGTCTTGAAAAATGATGTCTTTCACTCAGCTACTGCGTACGGTGATGGCGTTAGCCAGTGGCTAACTGACCGACAAAATACCATGACCGCGTTAAAAAACGCGATTGAGCAAAACCCCTCGGAAAGCCCTTACGCTAAAATTTTACAAGCGCATCAATCGGGTAGCTTTGGCCTAACCTATTACGGTAATGAAAAGGGCGAGATGTTCCGCCAGGATCCTTCTCTGGATCAAAACAACAGCAGTTATGATCCGCGTAAACGCGGTTGGTATAAACTGGCTAAAGAAAAAATGAGACCTGTTGTCACCGCGCCGTATGTCAGTAAAACGCTTCAGGAACTCGTCGTAACATTAGCCGAACCGGTTATGCAAAATGGGGTAATGATTGGTGCGGTCGGCTCCAATGTGACTCTGTCACGGTTGGCTCAACGCACCTCAGAGTTATCAGTACCAGGCGATGGCTACGCGATTTTGGTAGATCGCAGTGATCAGATCATCGCGCACCCTCAAGCGGAGCTCCAATCTCAATCTCTGGCCAGTGTTAACCCAGTTTTAGCGGGGGATTCACTAACCAAGCTGATTGACGGTGATCAGCTAATAGAAACTCAGCTTGATGATCGTGATCGTCTTGTTTACGCCGCTGCGATTCCTGATACCACATGGGCATTAATCTATGTAGTAGACAAATCAACTGTGCTAAAACCTCTAATGCAGTCCCTCACAACCCAGGCACTGATCAGCTTAGGGATTGTTATTGTTCTGAGCTTAATTTTGATCGCGTTGTTCAAGGTTATGTTTAAAAACCTCGAGCGTGTAAGCCAGGCATTGAAGGACATATCAGAAGGAGAGGGGGATCTAACCGTCCGTATACCTGTAAATAGCCACGATGAGATCGGCGTTTTAGCACAAGGGTTTAATCAGTTTGTCGAGCGTTTACACGGCATTATCAGCCGCTTAAGTCAAACCTCTGGTAGTCTTACTCAAACGGCTGATCATTTTACACAGGCGGCACAGCAGCGCAGTCAACGTATCCGTGTGCAGCAAGATGAAATAAATATGGTTGCGGTCGCAGTGACAGAGATGGCCTCTGCTACACAGGAAATTGCTGGTAACGCGGAAGGCGCAGCCCACTCCGCTAAAGATTCGGTGACCATCAGCGAAAATGGACAGGTGCAGGTTGAGAAAAGTCAGAAATCCATCCAGGCGTTAGCGGATGAAGTTCAACGTGCAACCGATGTTATCAGCGATCTGGAAAAACACTCCCAACATATCAGCGGTATTCTTTCGACGATTAGTGGGATAGCAGAGCAAACGAATTTACTGGCCCTGAATGCTGCAATTGAAGCGGCCCGTGCGGGTGATCAGGGCCGGGGCTTTGCAGTGGTCGCCGATGAAGTTCGTGTGCTTGCGCAGAGGACGCATGCGTCGACCGGTGAGATACAAAGTATGATCGATACTTTGCAAAAAATGACTAAGCAAGCGGTTTCCAGTATGGGACGCGGTCATTCGATGGCGGCACAAAGCGTTGATGATGCTGAATCAGCGCGACAGAGTCTTGTGACGATTACCTCGGCGATTGCAGAGATCTCAGATCGGGCCGTTCAGATCGCTTCGTCAGCAGAAGAGCAAACCTCCGTAACCGAAGAGATCAACCTTAATACCACTGCGATTAGTGATGCTGCCTCAAACATGGCGGATGAAGGTGCTAAAGCTGCGGAGCAGGCTGAAACCTTGCGGGCTTTGATTTGCGAAATCGAAGGTGAAGTCAAACGCTTCCGTTTATAAGGTCTTCCTTCTTTGATACGTGTAATAAACCGTTCAGCATCAAGCGTAGATTCTTATCCGCTTGATGCTGAAACTATTATTGGGGTAAAACCAGTTAAAGGTTATTAATGCTCAAGTTAAGCTGATGCTTGAGCTCCAATATACGGGCAATTTCTTACATGTATCGAGCGAAAAAGATAGTAAGTTTCAGCCCTTCCCGTCTGCGATGTTGGATGCCCGTACCTCGCGCCGCGAGGCAAAGAGCTAGAGCTTTTATGAGAATACAAACATACTCTACAGACAACGCCAGGGAAGTAGCTGACTTGTTTCATCAGTCTGTTCATGCAATTGATCCCTCGCTGTATTCATCAGAGCAAAAAGAAGCCTGGGCACCTACACCTGTCGATTATGAACGCTGGGCTGAGCGACTGAATGCGAAAAAACCGTTTATCGCTTTCCTTGATGGTTGTGTAGCGGGCTTTATAGAATTAGATGCAGATGGTCATATTGACTGCACTTATACCCATCCAGATTTTCAGGGAAGAGGGGTCGCATCCAGACTGTATGAACGTTTGCTCGATGAAGCAAGAGTCAGAAATATCAAACGTTTATACGTCGAGGCATCACTTGTGGCTAAGCCGTTCTTTGAACACCGCGGTTTCTCTGTCGTTAAGAAGAATGAGGTTCAGAGAAGCGGAGTGACTTTAGTCAATTTTTCAATGGAACTGTATCTAAGCCCTACAATCAAATGAAGCCGACTGACTGAGCGTCGACTGATAAGAGCGTTAAGTGTTAGTGCTAATAATCCGCAACGGTCCCTGCAGTCAGCTCATTGTGTGGTAACGCATATTGACCCGCTGTCGTTGTGATCCCCATCGCCCAGGTGGGCCGTTGAAAACCCCGGGGAGGGGCGTGTGGCATTGTTGGCAACAGCCATCCCCGGTGAGTCCCCAATGACCCAGGGTATACCAGCAGCGCTCAATCAGCGTCGCACCGCAGTTGTGGCAATAGGTGCTTTCTCCCTGAGTGTCATAGACATTACCGGTATAGGGATAGCGCACGCCGTTAGCCAGGGCGATCTGTCGTGCCCGGGTGAGGGTTGCTGGTGGTGTATGGGGTTTGTCGAGCATCTTCCAGTCGGGATGAAAGGCGGAAAAATGTATTGGTACATCGGGGCCAAGGTGATCGACCACCCACTGTGTCATGGCGTTGATCTCGGCGCTGGAGTCGTTTTCACCGGGAATCAGCAGGTTAGTGATTTCGAACCAGACATCGGTTTCGTGTTTCAGGTATTCAAGGGTTTCCAGTACAGCACCGAGCTCTCCGCCACAGATCTTGTGATAGAACTTCTCAGTGAACGCCTTCAGATCGATATTGGCGGCATCCATATGGCGGTAAAATTCTGCGCGAGGCTCAGCACAGATGTAACCGGCGGTAACAGCAACGCTCTTTAAACCCTGTTGATGGCAGGCATCGGCGACATCCATGGCATATTCCATAAAGATCACCGGGTCGTTATAGGTGAAAGCAATGCCCATGCAGCCCAGTTGCTTCGCGGTGGCTGCCAGTTGTTCGGGCAGGGCCTGATCGGCGAGGGTGTCCATCTCCCTGGATTTACTCATGTCCCAGTTCTGACAAAATTTACAGGCCAGGTTGCACCCTGCGGTACCGAAGGAGAGGATCGGCTGTCCCGGCAGAAAGTGATTGAGGGGTTTTTTCTCCACCGGATCGATACAGAAGCCGCTGGAGCGGCCCCAGGTATAGAGCATTATCTGGTCGTCTTCACGCCCGCGTACAAAGCACAATCCTCGCTGGCCTTCATGTAATTTGCAGGCACGTGGACAGACATCGCACTGGATACGGCCGTCCTCCAGTGTATGCCAGTATTGAGTAGATAATATCTTGTGGGATTCGGGAATCATCTGGCCGCCTCATGATCGACATTCACGCTCTCAGTATAGTTCGCTGATCATCACCCAGCGGCTAAATTGCGTCTACGGGGAGGGGGGCTGACAGCTTAACGCTCCAGCAGGTGCTTCTTGTCGGTCACCGAATCCCACTGCTTCGCATCCGGCGGACTGGGTTTCTTTTCGGCGATATTGGGCCATTGTTGCGCCAGTTCCGCATTGAGTTGAATAAATGACTGTTGATCACCTGCTACCTCGTCCTCTTCCATTATCGCCTCGACCGGGCACTCCGGTGCACACAGGCCGCAATCGATACACTCGTCCGGGTTGATCACCAGAAAGTTAGGGCCTTCGTAGAAGCAGTCCACCGGACAGACTTCAACACAGTCGGTATATTTGCACTTGATACAGGGCTCCGTGACTACAAATGTCATAACAGATCCTTTCAGGCCACCGGCCTGTTCAGGTGATTAAAAAGCCTCATAGGTCAGTATAGTTGTCTGCAACACAAATGAAGTATAGATAGCCACTAGTTGTCAGACCTGCTGGACAGGGGGATGCGCTATCAGTGCTCTTTTATCCTATCGTTTTCTATGTAAATATTGGTCAATAAAGGATTAGAACGGGGTGATTCAAGGAGTCAGAGAGCTGTTAACAGGGTTAATGCCCTTAAACTGTGACGTAGGATAAGTAAGACTGGGATACCAAGAGAGAGGTTATTGATAATAAAGGGCTCTGATCCCTCAACTTATACGCTAAAACGCCTGGCTTTTGAATCAGGCGACGCATGGAGCACATAATGAATAGTCACCCGATCCTGTTGCCGATGATTACGCTGGTGGCCTGGACCTTTGCAATTCTTCTTATTATTCCCTTCAGGCGCTTTCGGGGTGTTTTTCGTGGGGATGTCACCGCAGAAGATTTCAGGCTTGGTGAATCAGCCAATGTCCCTGCAGAAATCAGCCTTCCTAATCGTAACTACATGAGCCTCTTAGAACTTCCGCTGCTGTTCTATGTTGTGATTCTGGCTCAGTATGTCACACAGACAGATACATCCGTCACAGTGGACCTCTGCTGGACCTATGTCGGGTTGCGGGTGTTACATAGTCTTGTACATCTGACATATAACCATGTGCTGCACAGGTTTACTGTGTTCGCCCTGAGTAATGTTGTTTTACTGATCATATGGGTTTTGTTTTCAGTCGCTGTGATTACGATTTGACCCGCACACGCAAGCGTCTGGATATCGGATTGAGGCGCAGGAGAGATCTTCAGACTATATTGAAAGCTAAATTGTTAGTGCCTGATATCACAGAAATGGAGTTTAGATCTGTGTAAGCGCGCAACCTGTCGTTATCAATGGACGTGAGCCTATGAAAACGCGTCAACGAAGGTTTTTCCCGATTTCGATTCTTAGTGTCGGTTATGGTCTCGTTATCCTGACCGTTACCTGGCTGTCTCCGGTTATCGCAAGTCAGTATCGTTGCGAGACGACACCGGAGATTTTAGTCTCGGCAGCCGATGACAGTATGGTCGGGTATGTGTGCGATGCGGCTGACAGGGCGATCGGTTTTCTTGCCCGGTATCAATTGCAGCTGCAAAAACCGATAGAGATCAGCATTATTGAACAGAGCATCAACCAGGAAGGTTATATGGCCTTTGGAAGTTATGATCGCCAGAGCGACCGTATTCAGATAATGTCGCTGCCCGCAATATTACACAGCAGTCAATCGCCACAGATGTATAACATGCCCTTTGACGAGGAGCACTATGTGGGTGCTTTAGCCCATGAGATTACCCATGCGATCTTCCAGCATAACGCAAACCACACAGAGGACCAGTGGACAAACGCGGCGCAGGAGTATCTGGCACATGCCACTCAACTTGGGGTTTTATCCGCCGCCAGACGAGCGCAGATCATTCAGGCTGCCGCGACCGGCCCCTGGGAGTCCGGCGATGAAATAAGTGTGACCTACATGGGGTTCAATCCCACGGGTTTTGCGGTGAAATCATATCTGCACCTGACACAATTGAGTGACCCGCAGACGTTTATTCAGATTCTTCTGCATCATAAATGGTTGTATATATCGGTGCCTTAATAACAGCCGTAGCCAGTTGTTAGATGTGGCTTCGCCACTTGCTAGGAAAAGCTAAAAAGCCGTTACTCGTTGTTCGAACGTCACAAAACCGTGACTTGCTCGTCGCGGGAAAAAGCAAAGAAAGAATCATTAGAAGTATCAACTATCCGGCTCTACCAAAAACAGTACGTAAGTTGTATGTATAAACAGTTTATTTTGTATATCGCAGCGGTTATGCTCGTTTAATCGTTTGAGAAGGCTTGTTTTGCTGCTGGCATCATTAGCAAAACATCAGAAAAACAAAGGGATAGGTTGAAATGCTGGCGGGATAGTACGCCGGGGCCGGAATGCAACTGCGCATTCTCGTTTTTATCTTAAAGGAGATTACGATGTCATTTTTTTCCTCTTTATTATCTGATGGTTACCCTTCTTTTTGTTAATGTCGCCTGGCATGTATATGTGCCGACGTAGTATTAAAATGTTAGTTTCTGAATCGGAGTATCAGTGAAGAAAGAAGACGGAATCTCAAAGTACAAGCTGAGTAAAATTGCTACGGAGTCTTTGAGAAATACTATCCGTCTTCATTTTGACTCTGTGTTGCTCTATGAAAATGGCTCCTACCCAAGTGCTCTTCAGCTTTCAGTCTTGGCTTTAGAGGAATTCTCAAAGGCCAACTGGGTAGATCACTATATATGGTCATCGGAAACTAATGAGGGCTATTCTGATGCTGAGTTTGAACAAGAATGGCTAAAGCTTCTGTACTTGCATCCAAAAAAGCAGTGGAACTTTGTGGCAAGAGAAACAGATGATTATTCGCCAAAGTTTATTTCTCTGATCCAAAGTAGAAAACTTGAAGAGAAAAAGCAAAATGCAATCTACGTTGGCTTGTCTCGCTCAAAAGGTAAGATCGATACAGATAGTCGGGTTTCAACCCCTTGGAAAATAAAACAAAAAGATGCAAAGCAGTTTATTTCAATTATCAACGATGAGCTGCTCAGAATATGCGCAAGAATCGAAGACGATGAATTCTACTTCGAGGGAGGTAAGGACATGGATGAGGTGTTCGATTATGAGATCTATAAAAAGCTTTTGAAATGGCCCCACAAGAGTGGAATTAAGAATAACGGTTGGAGAAAGAAGAATCACCAACGAAACTAACAAGCGCATGTTGTCGGACTGGTTTTCCGCTGCGCTCCAAACCAGCCGAAATGCGGGCGTTAAATTCCTATGATCATATTTGCAGTTACAAAAGAAGGGTTTCAAGAGTTGGAACCAGTGATTAAAACAGGTAAGTATTCTGTTTGGGTTGGCGGCAATGTCTTGAGTGAATCTGAGCTGGATCGCTATAGAGAAATGGATATAGATCTTACAAACTTCAGCTATGAAATAGACCCAGCAAATGACGAAGAGCTAGATGGTGCTCTGGCAACCATTGCGGAGCATCACCCGGAAGAAAGGGTTTGGTTAGAATGCCGACCATAAATTTAACAAACGCATAAACTCGGATAATTTTCTTCGCTGCGCTTCACAAATTTCCAATTATGCGGGCGTTAGATGCCAAAAATTAATTTATGAAAATAGCAGTTTTTATACTTGAAATGGTCGTTGGCGTTTTGCCCGCAACACTATTGGCCCCAGCCGCAATCCTAGGATCAATGTTCAGCATCTTCGGAGCAGCAAAAGGGTGGGAAGATATTTTTCATCCATTAGGCATTTTAGGAATATTTGGACTTGCAGGCATGATCGGGCTTTGGTCCGTTGTTTCGCAAAATGCATTTAAAACCAATTTCAAGCCCGGCAAAGTGCATTTAACACTACTGTCACTGGGCATGCTATCCGCGCTACCAATTGCGTACATAGCAATTTTCATATCGGAACCAAATGAAACTAAAGACTTTTATTTTATCCTTTGCTTCTTGGGTCCACTAATTGTTGCTTCAAAGTACCTGTATCACTCGTTCAGAAACAATTAAAGCAATTAAAGCAATTAAAGGGAGCAGAGCCCTTTAATCAAATAATTGTGAAGTATGCATTCCCACGCGGGAGCGTGGGAACGAGCGAGATTTATGACAGTTATCACGGGTATTGTTGGGATTCTTGCCTTATCCCAACCTACGATCTAACTTTTCCTAGCAAGCGACGCAGTCGCATCTAACTCCTGGCGCAACTCAAGCTTCTCCGCAATGTTGTTTATTGTTCCAGAAATGGACTCATATGCGCTTTCAATTGATCGCTTGTGTCGTTTATCACCAAATTCCTGATATTCAACACGGATTTCATGTATGTCATCAGCGCCAAGATATTTGCTGAGCGTTCTCAGATGAGGCCCTAAATGATTCATCGTTTCGCGTGCCCCGTTTTCTCCAAAGCCAAACTCCCCACATGCTGTTAAAAGCACGAGGGATTTGCCAGAGAGGGTTGGCTCTAATGGGAAATCACCGCGATCAAGGTCAAAGGTAAAGGTCTTGTTTATTCTCACAATCTGGTCAATCCATGCTTTCAGTGATGCAGGCATACCGTAGTTGTACATTGGCGTGGAGATGACAATGACGTCGGCCTCAGTTAGCTCCTCAATTAACAGATCAGACAATGATAGTAATACATTCTGTTCATCTGTTCTTTTCTCTTCGGGGGTAAAGACAGCGGCAATCCAGCTTTCAGATATAAAGTCTGGTGGTGAACTGCCAATGTCCCTATAGATAAATCGATCCGTGGGTTGTACCGCGCGCCATTGACGCTTGAATCTCTCGCCCAGATCTCTTGTGATTGAACGTTCTTTGCGAGCACTCGCATCGATATGAAGTAAAGTGGTCATATGATTTTCCCTGGTTTGTTATGAAGTACGCTGTGACGGGAATTATTTGCAAAGCTGGGCTTGTTGACAAATGGTAAAACTTTACTTATAGATGAGCAGGTTTCATCTATGAGTAAAGTCTATGTTCTCTCGCTTACCTCAGCTGAACCAAATCAGAGGGTTTGAGGCTGCTGCACGATTAGGCAGTTTTAAAGCTGCCGCTGAGGAGCTGAATATCACTCCAACGGCAATATCTCACCAAATATCAAACTTAGAGGATCGACTGGGGGTTCTGCTGTTCGAACGAAAAGTCCGTTCAATAATCCTGACTCAGGAAGGGGCCAGGTTTGCACATGTTGCCCATCAGGCGTTGCAGCAGATATCAACGGCAATTGAAGAGATATCTAATGCGCAGTCTGTGTTGAACATTGCCACAACCACCTCTTTTGCCTCAATGTGGCTTGTGCCTAATCTGGCAAGGTTTTACAAAGAACATCCCGATATTCAGATTGAGATAAAGACCGGCGAAGAGCTGGCAGATATCAAGCGGGATCGTCGCATTGATCTCGCAATAAGATATGGTCGTGATGATGAGAAAAATACAACTGCAGTAAAACTGGTGACCGAACATTTTGCTGGCTATGCAACAGAGGGCTATTTAAACAGTTGCAAGCATTTAACTGATGCCACATTTATTGAGACCCGGTGGAAGAATAAAGACTTACCGTCGATAAGCTGGAAAAATTGGCTACAAACGTTTAACGCCGATATCTCCGATCCCAGGGTCTGTTTCTTTGATCAGGAAGATCATGTTGTTCAAGCCGCTTTAGCCGGTCAGGGAATAGCACTCGTGAGTTCGGTATTAGCTAAAATGGCCTTGCAGCAAGGTTGGTTAAAGGCTTTGGATAATGACTGCTCTTTGCCGGGTTTGACATATTACCTATTGGTTTCTCCCTTTAGCGAGAATTTACGAAAAGTTACTCTTTTCAGAGAGTGGTTGGTAAAAGAGCTATCAGAGTATGCTTAACTAAAGCAGGTTCTACCCTGGTCTCTCGGGATGTCAGTTAAGCACGGTTTGTGCCCTCAGGTGATTGGAACTGATCATCCGGACAATTTAGTGTTATTCAGGGGGGATCGTTTGGATACCACAGGGGCAGAGCCCTTTAATCAAATAATTGTGAAGTATGCATTCCCACGCGGGAGCGTGGGAACGAGCGAAAAAGAGTTATTCGGACGAGTAGATCAGATTAGGCAGAGATTGATGAAAAGGCTTTCTTTTTGGTTAGGGTTATTGAGCATTCTTTATGCTGGCCTTCACCGGACTCGCTAATGCTCGCCGTTTAATGGGGAAAACAAGCCTGAAGAGGTTAGCGATGATTTCAGAGGCAGATTGGAAACACTTCAAAACAGTGCAGGCTGCAACATTAGATAAATTCTGTAAACAGATTTTAGATGATGCGTCTGAGACGATTAACGATGTTGTTCTTTCAAACCATGAGAAATACATTAGTTTGTATAGGATGATCGAAAAGCGAGATAAACGAATTGCAGAAATATTCAATTACAACTCTAGATCTAAGGTTATGCTTCAGCTCTACTTATTGAAATCTGAAGGCCTTCTGGAGGCGGTTCAAATTGCAGGCTTTTCGACAGAAGTTCAAGAGTATCTAACCAACAATGATTTATATGTTCGGTAGGCCTGACAGGGAACAGGGGAGAGATATATTTTCTTGCCCCTGAACCCCTTTAATCCACCGAACCAACGCTTGTTCTGGCAAGCGACCCAGTCGCGTCTGATTTAAGGGGGCAATCAATATGACGATGGATTGCTTAACCGTTGAGCAACGTTGCAAGGTATGCATTCCCACGCGGGAGCGTGGGAACGAGCGATATATTTTTTTGCCCCTTCCCCCCCCCTTTAATCCACCGAACCAACGCTTGTTCTAGCAAGCGACGCAGTCGCGTCTAACCACTAGCAAGTCACGCAGTGACGTCTAGCCACTGCTCTTACCAATAGTCCGCTCCAACGGCGCTAGCAGGTTGTTCACCTTGTCATAGGTTTCCTGATATTCATCTGCGGTTTCTGAATCGGCGACAATACCGCCGCCAGCCCAGCAGTGTATCTGGCCGTTCTCACAGATCAGGGTGCGGATGGTGATGCTGGTATCCATCTGACCGGAGAAACTGAGGTAACCGATGGAACCACAGTAGATGGAGCGGCGATGAGGTTCCAGTTCATCGATAATCTCCATGGCGCGGATCTTGGGTGCGCCGGTGATCGAGCCGCCGGGGAAGCTGTGTTCCAGCAGGTCGATCGGGGTTTTATCGGCGGCCAGGTTACCCGTGATGGTGCTGACCAGGTGGTGGACATTGGCATAGGACTCAACCGCAAACAGTTTAGGCACTCTGACACTGCCGTGTTCACACACCTTGCTGATATCGTTGCGCATCAGATCGACGATCATCAGGTTTTCGGCCCGGTCTTTCTCGCTGTCATGCAGGGCCAGTTTCAACTGCGCATCCAGCGCCGGATTGTTGCCCCTGGGACGGGTGCCCTTGATTGGTTTGGTGGTCACCCGGCGCTCGACCACTTCAAGAAACTGCTCGGGAGAGTGCGACAGAATTGCGCCATCAGTGGTTTCAATGTAGGCGGAGTAGGGTGTTGGTGCCTGCTGTCTGATCAGCTTGTAGGCCGTCCAGGGGTCCCCGGTATAGCGGCTGCTGAAACGTTGGGCAAAGTTAACCTGATAGCAATCACCGGAGTGGATGTACTGATCGATACGGTTAAGCGAGTGGTAATACTCGGGTTCACTCATATTGCTTTTAAAGGGGGCTGCAAGGGTAAAGCTGCGACTGCCTGTTTCACCATCATGGTTTAGCAGCTGCAGAATGTTTTCTGCGTCGGCGGTATTGATCAGGGGGGTGGTGACCAATTGTGCGGTGTTACTCTCATGGTCGATCACTACTGCCCAGCTGTATATACCCACCTGCATATCAGGAAGCTCGATATCAGCGATGGTGTTTTCTGGCAGTGTTTCCAGACTGCGGCCCAGGTCATAGGAAAAATATCCCAGCAACCCACCACAGAATGGCAGCGCTTTAATCTCGGTTTGTTGTGGCTCAGGGCAATGCTGCTGATACTGGCTAAACAGTTGTTGCAGATGGGTAAAGGGATTGCCGCCGAGCTGTTCATCGCTGCTGGCTGTGGTGAGATGAGTTAATCCATGCTGATAACTAAGCCGGGCTTCAGGATTTGCGGCGATGATATCAAAACGCCCATAACGGCCGGCAGGTTTTCCACTGTCGAGGAACACCGGGGCGTCGAGGTGACGGATGCGTTCGAAGTAGAGGGTGGTATTTTGCAGATAGGGGAGTGAAAAAAGTCTGTACACCCGATAAACCTTAGTTCTTGCCTGTCTTCAGCTCAGGTCTCTGAGTGTGACCGGTCGTTGTTTTGCCATCCCTCAGCTTAAGATTGAACAGGATGGTTCAGGGTAAAAAGCGATTGTATCTGTCCGGGGTAGCGAAAGCGAGGTGCAATCCTGCAGTTTTTTCTACAAATCTAAACAGTATAATCGCCTTATAATGACGGGAGTTTTTTCCTTCTTCAGGATACTATCCGTTTATTTATAGCCGTCAGATAACAGTTAGCAGGACCGATGATTAAACACCCCTTTAAGATCACTCAGCATCAGCTCAACCTTCCCGACCAGCAGGTCAGTTATCAGCTTTACAGAAAACCCTGTGACAGCTCAACGCGCCGACTGGTGATGCTGCACGGTGCCGGCGTTGCCGGTGAGGACACCTGGGCCGCCATTGCGATGCTGAGCACCAGCTGGGATGAGATCCTGATACCGGATCAGCGCGGCACCGGAAACACCCGTTACCCTGATGGCACTGAGTATTCATTTACCGTCAATGAACTGGTGAATGATATCAGTGCATTGGTGGACCATCTGGGCTGGTGGCAGTTTGATCTGGCCGGTTACTCCATGGGGGGGATGGTCTCCTTATTGTATAAGCAGCGTTACCATGAGCGGGTGAAGAAACAGTATCTGTTAGAGTCTGCGGTGCTTGACCGGCCCTGCTGGGAGTCTACGGTTAATCTGCGCTTGCAGTTCAGTGAAGCGGCGGAACATCTGCAGGGGGATCAGGCGGAAACCGGAATACGTGCGTTTCTGGATACTATCTCACCCAACCGTAAAGTGGCACCTAAAGCCGAGTTGTTGACAATCCAGCGGCTTGCAGCACGTCCTATTGGTTTTGCTAATGCCCTCAACTGTGTCACGGAAGCGATTACCACCATAGACCGTGAAGCATTGGTGGCTGCCCAGGGCGATGTCACCAGTTTTATTGGCGGTCACAGTGTTGATCTGATGCATCAGTATCAGCGGGATCTGGCCGAACGCCTGCCCAACTGGCACTACTTTATGGTGCCAGGCACTGATCATTCGCTGCCGTTTCAGAAACCCCGTCAGATCGCCCGTATTATGGATGCAGAACTGAACCGTTTTCTCGCCTGATACGCACTCCTGAACTAGACTGATAGCCTCGTTTGACGGGGCTTTTTTATGCCTGATAGCTAAGTCAGGATATACCCCTATACTTTTGTAGCATGTCGACACTTTTCGTCTTTAGTATGGTTGACGATGCAGTAGTTGCTCTGTATTGTTAGCCAAATAACAAGATTGTCGACAATCCATCGAGAAGGTTGTAATGGCAGAGATCATAGAATTAAACGATACCTCAAGCGAAGTACGCACCCTGGCAGATCGTGTCAGTGGCCAACTGATTACCGCCATTGTTCGCGGTGATATCCCTCCGGGACAAAAGATCAGTGAACCGGAACTGGCGCGCACCTACGGCATCAGCCGGGGGCCTTTACGCGAAGCGATCCGCCAGCTCGAAGGCTTGCGTCTGGTGGTCCGGATTCCCCATGTGGGGGCCCGTGTGGTGTCGCTGAGCCCGGAAGAGTTAGTTGAGATCTACCGGATTCGTGAAGCGCTTGAGGGCATGGCCTGTCGACTGGCGGCCGACAATATGTCGACAGATGAGATCAACAGCCTGCGGGAACTGCTTTATCAGCATGAGCGAAACATCCAGGAGATTGATGGCCGCGCCTATTTTCAGAAAGAGGGCGACCTGGATTTTCACTACCGCATCGTTCAGTCCAGTAAAAATTCTAAACTGTTTGAGTTGCTGGGTGGTGAGCTTTATCACCTGGTACGCATGTACCGTTACCAGTTCAGCGTTTCTAAATCACGTCCGCAACGTGCCCTGAAGGAACATCATCGCATCCTGGATGCGATCGAAGAGAGGGATGGCGAGCTGGCAGAACTGCTGATGCGTCGGCATATAGGCCGGGCGCGCCGTAATATTGAAGAACGTCTGAACCCAACGAACAAAGAAGAGAGGGAATAACCTATGAGCAAACTGACCGCTGGCGGACGTTTCCGCAAAGCATTAGAAGAGACCAATCCACTGCAGATCGTGGGTACCACTAACGCCTATCATGCGATGATGGCTGAGCGTGTTGGCCACAAAGCGATCTATCTGTCCGGTGGCGGCGTTGCTAACCACTCTTACGGTCTTCCCGATCTGGGCATGACATCGATGAATGACGTATTGGCCGATGTGGGCCGTATCACCAGCGCTGTGGAAACGCCGCTGATTGTTGATATCGATACCGGTTGGGGTGGGGCATTCAATATCGCCCGAACCATCAAAGAGATGACTAAGTTCGGTGCGGCAGGTTGTCATATTGAGGATCAGGTAGCGCAGAAACGTTGTGGCCACCGTCCTAATAAAGAGATCGTCTCTCTGGAAGAGATGGTTGACCGTGTGAAAGCCGCTGTTGATGCGAAGACCGACGATGACTTCTTCCTGATCGCCCGTACCGATGCGTTTCAGATGGAAGGGCTGAATGCTGCCGTTGAACGTGCGCAGGCCTGTCTGGAAGCTGGTGCCGACGGTATCTTCGCCGAAGCGGTTCACACCCTGGATGATTACCAGGCGTTCTCTGATGGTATCAACGGCGCACATCTGCTGGCCAACATCACTGAGTTTGGTGCGACACCGCTGTTTAATACTGAGGAGCTGGCCGCTAACGGCGCAACTATGGTGTTGTATCCGCTGTCAGCCTTCCGTGCGGCTAACCTGGCTGCCCTGAATGTATTTGAAGCGATTCTGCGTGATGGGGACCAGAAAGCGGTTGTCGACACGATGCAGACCCGTATGGACCTTTACGATTTCCTCAACTACCACGACTTTGAACAGAAGTTGGATGCGCTGTTTCAGGAAGGTAAAAACAAGTAATCAGCCGCAGCGCTGAAACCCGGTGAGCTAACTCCCGCTGAGCGTTAAAGCGGGAAGATCGACAGAGTCAAAGCAAATAATACTGTAACGGGTAAACACACTTTTCAGGCCCGAAAGCAGAGAGGAGAAGATAGGATGGCAGAAGCTAAGAAATTAAGTGGTGCGGGTCTGCGTGGTCAGTCCGCTGGTGAAACGGCACTATGTACCGTTGGTCAGAGCGGCGCAGGTCTGACATACCGTGGCTACGATATCAAAGAGCTGGCTGACAAGGCGCAGTTTGAAGAGGTTGCATACCTGTTGCTGTATGGCAAGCTGCCAAATCAGGGTGAACTGGATGCTTATAAAGCCCGCCTGAAAGGGATGCGGGCGCTGCCTGACGCGCTTAAAACGGTGCTGGAACAGATCCCCGCGGATGCTCATCCGATGGATGTGATGCGTACCGGTTGCTCCATGCTGGGCAATCTGGAAACCGAACAGGATTTTACCGAGCAGCACGATCATATTGACCGGATGCTGGCGGTTTTCCCAGGCATGATTAACTACTGGTACAACTTCAGCCACAACGGCAAGCGTATCGATGTAGAAACCGATGCCAATTCGATCGGTGAACAGTTCCTCTGGACTCTGCACGACAAAAAGCCTGAACCACTGCATGTTGATGTGATGCATGCCTCGCTGATTCTTTATGCCGAGCATGAGTTTAACGCCTCAACCTTTACTGCCCGGGTGTGTGCTTCAACGCTATCAGACATCCATAGCTGCGTGACCGCTGCCATTGGTTCCCTGCGTGGCCCCCTGCATGGTGGTGCTAATGAAGCGGCGATGGCGATGATTCAGGACTGGCGTTCTCCGGACGAGGCGGAAGCCGAAATCATGGCGATGCTGGCGCGTAAAGATAAGATCATGGGCTTTGGCCATGCGATCTACCGTGATTCTGATCCCCGTAATGCGATCATTAAAGAGTGGTCGAAAAAGCTTTCAGAGCAGGTGGGTGATGAGTATCTGTACGCCGTATCTGAGCGGGTGGAAGCGGTAATGTGGCGGGAGAAGAAACTGTTCTGTAACGCTGACTTCTTCCATGCCTCTGCCTACAACTTCATGGGCATTCCTACCGAGCTGTTTACCCCGATCTTTGTTTGCTCCCGGGCGGCAGGCTGGACTGCACATGTGATGGAGCAGCGGGCCAATAACCGCATTATCCGCCCATCAGCTGACTACAGCGGCCCAACCAGCGCCGAGTGGATCGATATCGCCGATCGTCCGTAAGCCGAACTGGCTGAGAGGAGAGGGGCTGAGTTAACGATCAGCCCTTTCCCTAACTAAGAATTTAATGGTGTGATATGAATACTGAATACCGTAAACCGTTAGCAGGTACCGGCCTGGATTACTTCGACACCCGTGCGGCGGTCGATGCGATCAAGCCCGGTGCTTATGCAACGCTGCCTTACACCTCCCGCGTACTGGCTGAACAACTGGTGCGTCGCTGTGAACCCGAAGCACTGACCGCTTCACTGAACCAACTGATTGAGCGTAAACAGGATCTCGACTTTCCCTGGTATCCGGCCCGTGTTGTCTGTCACGACATCCTCGGTCAGACCGCACTGGTCGACCTGGCAGGTCTGCGGGATGCTATTGCTGATCAGGGGGGAGACCCGGCCAAAGTGAATCCGGTTGTACCAACCCAACTGATTGTTGACCATTCGCTGGCTGTTGAAGCACCAGGGTTCGATCCCGATGCTTTTCAGAAGAACCGTGATATTGAAGATCGTCGTAACGATGACCGTTTTCACTTTATCGAGTGGTGTAAAACCGCGTTTGATAACGTTGATGTGATTCCGGCCGGTAACGGTATCATGCACCAGATCAACCTGGAGAAGATGTCTCCGGTGATTCAGGCCCGTGACGGTGTTGCCTTCCCGGATACCTGTGTGGGTACCGACAGCCACACCCCTCATGTTGATGCTCTGGGTGTTATCGCTATCGGTGTCGGTGGTCTGGAAGCTGAAACCGTGATGCTGGGCCGTCCCTCTATGATGCGTCTGCCGGACATTATCGGCGTTAAACTGGTGGGCAAACGCCAGCCGGGGATTACCGCTACCGATATGGTGCTGGCGATTACTGAGTTTCTGCGTAATGAGAAAGTGGTTTCCGCCTATCTGGAGTTCTTCGGCGAGGGAGCTGCAACGCTGTCGATCGGTGATCGTGCCACGATCTCCAATATGACTCCTGAATACGGTGCGTCTGCCGGTATGTTCTATATCGATGAGCAGACCATTGAATATCTTAAGCTGACCGGTCGTGAGCCGGAACAGGTTGCGCTGGTTGAACAGTATGCCAAAGAAACCGGCCTGTGGGCTGATGATCTGGTTGATGCTCAGTACGAACGGGTACTGGAGTTTGATCTGTCAACGGTGGTCCGCAATATGGCGGGGCCGTCTAACCCACATCGCCGTTTGCCGACCTCAGCCCTGCACGAGCGCGGTATCTCCAGTGATACGATGCTGGCCGCTGCTCAGGCAGAAGAAGCGGATGGCCTGATGCCTGACGGCGCAGTTATCATCGCCGCCATTACCAGCTGTACCAACACATCGAACCCGCGCAATGTGGTTGCTGCCGGTCTGGTTGCCAGGAAAGCTAATGAGCTGGGACTGCTGCGCAAGCCCTGGGTTAAAACCTCGTTTGCGCCGGGCTCCCGGGTAGCCAAACTCTATCTTGAAGAAGCGGGTCTTCTGCCCGAGATGGAAAAACTGGGCTTCGGTATTGTTGGCTATGCCTGCACCACCTGTAACGGTATGTCCGGGGCGCTTGATCCGGTGATTCAGCAGGAGATCGTTGACCGCGATCTGTATGCGACGGCAGTACTATCGGGTAACCGTAACTTTGATGGTCGGATCCATCCCTATGCCAAGCAGGCATTCCTGGCATCTCCGCCACTGGTCGTCGCCTATGCGATTGCCGGTACCATCCGTTTCGATATTGAAAACGATGTCTTGGGGACCGACAAAGAGGGCAATGCGGTTACCCTGAAAGATATCTGGCCAAGTGATGAAGAGATCGACGCGATTGTTGCCAGCGCCGTGAAGCCGGAACAGTTCAATCAGGTGTATATTCCTATGTTTGACCTGGGCGCAGCAGAGCGTTCACCCAGCCCACTCTATGACTGGCGTCCACAGACAACCTATATCCGTCGTCCACCTTACTGGGAAGGCGCACTGGCTGGTGAGCGAACCATGAAGGGGATGCGTCCGCTGGCGGTACTGGGTGACAACATCACCACAGATCACCTGTCGCCTTCTAACGCGATCCAGGCTTCCAGTGCTGCCGGTGAATACTGCGCCAAGATGGGCCTGCCGGAAGAGGACTTCAACTCTTACGCAACCCACCGGGGGGATCACCTGACCGCTCAGCGGGCAACTTTCGCCAACCCGAAACTACTCAATGAGATGTGCCGGGATGAGAATGGCGAGATTATCCAGGGCTCTCTGGCACGTCTGGAGCCGGAAGGTACCCAGATGCGGATGTGGGAAACTATTGAAACCTATATGCAGCGTAAACAGCCGCTGATCATCATTGCCGGTGCCGATTACGGTCAGGGGTCTTCCCGTGACTGGGCCGCCAAAGGTGTTCGTCTGGCGGGTGTTGAAGCGATCGTTGCGGAAGGTTTTGAGCGTATTCACCGTACCAACCTGGTTGGTATGGGGGTATTACCGCTGGAGTTTAAAGCCGGTGATAACCGCAATACCTACGGCATCGATGGCACAGAAACCTACGATGTGGTTGGCGAGATCAGCCCACGTTGTGATCTGACCGTGGTGATGACCCGTCGCAATGGCGAGGTGGTTGAGATTCCGGTGACCTGTCGCCTGGATACCGCTGAAGAGGTCCATGTTTACGGTGCTGGTGGTGTGTTGCAGCGCTTTGCGCAGGACTTCCTGGAAGCCAACGCATAAGCGTTAACCGCTGTGCAGGGCCGGATATGCACTCTTCCGGCTCTGCTATTTGATGCAAGAGAATTTTTAATAAGCGTATTTAATAAAAGCTTTTATCTATCTGATCTTATTAAGAGTTTTCTGAACACGAGTCTCGTTTTTGAATGACGCTCAGAGACACAGGAATGTAAAAATGGCATTTGTCCCTCAGGTAAAAATCCCCGCGACCTATATTCGTGGCGGTACCAGTAAAGGTGTTTTCTTCCGTCGTCAGGATCTGCCGGCAGCAGCACAGCAGCCGGGTGAAGCCCGCGACAATATCTTACTGCGGGTGATCGGCAGTCCCGATCCCTATGGTCAGCAGATTGATGGCATGGGTGGCGCAACCTCGAGTACCAGCAAAACGGTGATCCTGGATAAGAGCAGCGAACCCGGTCACGATGTGGATTATCTGTTTGGTCAGGTGGCGATCGACAAAGCGTTTGTCGACTGGTCTGGCAACTGCGGCAACCTGACCGCAGCGGTAGGGGCGTTCGCCATCAGTAATGGTTTGGTTGACGCTGAGCGGATTCCTGACAATGGGGTCTGTACCGTGCGGATCTGGCAAAAAAACATCGGTAAAACCATTATCGCCCATGTGCCAATGACCAACGGTGAGGTGCAGGAAACCGGTGATTTTGAACTGGATGGCGTGACGTTTCCGGCAGCAGAGGTGGTGATCGAATTTATGGATCCTGCCGATGGCGAAGGGTCAATGTTCCCTACGGGTAATCTGGTGGATGATCTTGAGGTTCCGGGCATCGGCACCTTAAAAGCGACAATGATCAATGCGGGTATTCCAACCATCTTTCTTAACGCCTCAGATATCGGTTACACCGGTACCGAGCTGCAGAAAGATATTAACTCCGATGCAGCAGCGCTGGGAAGTTTTGAGACCATTCGGGCTCATGGTGCGCTGAAGATGGGGCTTATCAGTGATATCTCTGAAGCGGCAGCCCGTCAGCATACGCCCAAGGTAGCCTTTGTTGCGCCAGCAACCGCCTATGTATCCTCCAGTGGTAAGCAGATCTCTGCGGATGATATCGATGTCTGTGTACGGGCTTTGTCCATGGGTAAACTGCACCACGCGATGATGGGCACTGCATCAGTTGCCATCGCCACCGCTGCCGCGGTACCGGGTACTCTGGTGAACCTGGCAGCCGGTGGAGTAGAGCGTGATTCAGTCACCTTCGGCCACCCCTCAGGCACCCTGCGTGTCGGTGCCGCCGCAGAGCAGCAGGCCAATGGTGACTGGAGCGCCACTAAAGCGGTCATGAGCCGCAGCGCACGGGTGCTGATGGAAGGGTTTGTACGCATTCCCGGAGATAGCTTCTAAGCGCTAAAACCTATTTTTCATTCTGCACAGAGGGTATCTGCAGAATGTTACCAATGTCGAAGTGGCAGTCAGACGTTCAGGCCTCCCTATCAAGGACTGTTCGTTTCACTTCACGCTTAGGCCCTGTACGCAAGTGCAGGGTCTTTTTTTTATTCTGCCATAGGTGGAGAGGGAAGCACGGCCCGCGGCGATAGTCCGTGCCTGTGAATTGCTCTATCGCCGCAGGATGCGGCTCCTACGATACAATTAACCCAAAATGCTCTCGTTGTCCGGTGTGGAGGTCTCTCTGTGGTGTGGGAGGCGCGCCCCCGCGGCGATAGTCCGTGCCTGTGAATTGTTCTATCGCCGCAGGATGCGGCTCCTACAATACAATTAATCCATAAATTCTCTCGATGTCCGGTGTGGAGGTGTCTCTGTGGTGTGGGAGGCGCGCCCCCGCGGCGATAGTCCGTGCCTGTATATTGTTTTATCGCCGCAGGATGTGGCTCCTACAATGCCATATGATCCTCTATACTCTACTATTTAGGCAGCCAATGTCAGGGACTATTTTGTATAACTTAAAAGGAGAGAGGCGATAGATATGCAGCATGAAAAGCTTAATTACGTAGAGTTTGGTTCGACGGATCTTGAGGGTTCAAAAGGTTTTTTCACCGATGTGTTTGGCTGGCACTTTACCGATTATGGTCCCGATTACAGTGCATTTGATCAACAGGGTCTTGAGGGGGGATTCTTTACTTCAGACCAGACTGCAAGTCAGGAAAAGGGCAGTGCGCTACTGGTGTTTTATAGTGGCGATCTTGAACAAACCCTGGCAAAAGTTGCAAGCCATGGGGGTGATATCTGTAAAGGGATCTTTGAGTTTCCCGGTGGACGCCGTTTTCATTTTATAGAGCCCGGCGGCAACGAGTTTGCGGTCTGGTCTGATCAGCCTGCCGGTTGAACCGTTACTACAGTAACAGGACTATTAGCCCTGCGATTGCGGCTTATAGTCGCTTGATATCAGTCGCAAACTGTCTTCTGCAAAACCGCTACCGGCCTCTCTGTAGAAGTTAAACACTTTATCGATGCCAGCATCCAGCAGCTTTTGCCGGTCATCTTCATAGCGGGCAATGGCGGCAATCTGGCCCTGATAACCGCAGTTTGCCAGTTGGATGGTAATATTACGGCTATCTTCGATGGAGGGCAGGGCCAGCAGTATCAGTTTAATATCAGAGGTATTAAAGCTTTCCCAGAAATCGGCATCTTCACCATCGCCAAAGCAGACATTCAAACCTTTCTGCTGCAGCTCTGCGGCTCTGAAGCGGTCTGAATCGAGCCCGGCGACCCGGTGGTCAATAATATTCTGTAATGCTTTATACGCCCCTTTTCCAACCCGGCCCATACCGATGACCAGAACCTCTGCATGGGGAAACTGTTCAATAATATCTGCTTTCAGGCGGTGGCTGTTTTCGTAGCGTTTCAGATAATCTTTATGTTGCATGTAAAAACGATGTGCGCGGGGATAAAGAACGCTGGTCAGCACAAAAGACAGTGATACTGCCAGCGCAAGAATCACCAGCCATTCGCGGCTAAGCCAGCCGGAATCGACACTCAGGGCCGCAACAATGAGGCCAAACTCACTAAAGTTACTCAGGGCCAGTGAGGCCAGATAGGCGGTGCGACTGCGCAGTCTGAGGCGGGTAAGAATGGCAAAGAAGAGCACGAACTTAATGCCGATCAGCAGAGAGATCAGTGCGGCAGTGCCCAGCATTGACCAGGTTGGCAATGCGGTAAATCCGATCGACAGAAAAAAGCCGATCAGAAACAGATCCTTAAAGCTGAGCAGTGACTTGGTTAATTCTGAGGCTTTAGTGTGCTGGGCCAGAAGTATGCCAAATACCAGCGCCCCGAGATCCCCCTTAACACCGACCAACTGGAAAAGTTCGTAGCCCCCGAGGGCGAAGAAAAAACCGGTTAAGGGGAGCAACTCACCGTGTCCGGCTTTATCCAGTAATTTGTAGAGTATTGGGCGGGCAAAGATCAGTGCGAACAGAAGCGGAGCCCAGATCGATGGCAGCTTTCCGGTGGCAACCACCAGAAACAGCACCGCTACGATATCCTGCATCACCAATACACCGATCGCCAGCTGCCCATGACGGGTCTTCATCTCCCCGTTTTCTTCCAGCAGCTTAACGATACAGACCGTACTGCTAAAACTGAGGGCGAAGCCGAGCAGGGCCGCCGTGGTCAGATCGAGGCCGCTGTAATAGGGCACAGCAACAACCGCCATCAACAGGACAAAAGAACCAAATACCAGGATCCACAACGCCATATGGCTGAGCGTACTGGCCCACACTTCACGCCGGAGCAGATCGCCAATGTGCAGTTTAAGGCCAATGGTAAACAGCATCAGGGTGATGCCGAGATCAGCAAGGGTATCCAGGCTTTCGGTGGGCTCAATGCCGAGAAAGTGCAGCAGAAAGCCCGCCAGCAAAAAGCCAATTAAGGGCGGCATCCCAATAACTTTAAGCGACAGACCACACAGAAAAGCGAACAGAACCCAGATAAAATCCATAGATATAAGTCTTTGTAATTACATAATATTTATTAATGCAAGATAGGACTATGCTAACACTTATCGGGTGACAAAACCCTATATGCTGTTTGCATATGATGAATCGGTTTAAACAGTTTCGTTAACATACATAGTCGGTTCCAGAGAGTTAAGCCTTAAGGGGATGTGATCGTTTTAGTTGCGTTGCAGTCTGGCGGGATAAGCTCAGTTGACTACTTAAACTGACTGGTGCTGACGCAGAGCTTAAGATGGATTATGGCAGACTAACCGCCGCTAAGCGCGTGAAAGATATGCAGCGTGCCATTATACAGAATCGGGTCTGAGGTCGTTTTACGGCCAGTCACAACAGCCTCATTGATGTTGAGCAAACGGAGTTTCTTCTAGTTCAGTACCACCGTACAAGAGTGATTTGAGAGCATGGATGACGCGTGACTGATACGCTAGTTAAGTTAGTTTTAATCTGTAGACTTTAAACACTCAGTTCTAAGCATTTAAATTCACGCATTTAACTTACACCAGGGTTAAGCAGTTTTTCTTTCAGAAAGTCCACCAGAACCCTTAACCGCTGTGGCAGATGACGGGTCGGGGGATACAGAACCCAGACACCGCCCTGATAGTTGGTGATAAACTCCCAGTCAGGAAATAGCTGAATAATATTTCCTGCCTCGAGATCGGGTCGGGCGGTAAAATCGGGTAATGTGCCGATACCGATCCCTCGTTTGACCGCATCAAGACGTACCTGGGTGTGATTGGCTGCATACCGGCCTCTGACATCAATATCGATGATCTGCCCATCTTTCTTCAATCGCCAGCGGCTGTCAGCCGGGTTATTACCCAGATAGATACAACTGTGGTCTTTCAGCTCTTTTGGGTGCTCCGGGAGCCCATGCTGTTGCAGATACTCCATAGAGGCGCATATCACGTGGTCCAGCCGGAAAAGCTCCCGGCCCATCAACCCCGGTGGTGGCTGATCGGTGATCCTTAATGCCAGGTCGATACCATTGTCGATCAGATCCAGAGCACGGTCATCGAGATTCATTTGCACATTCACTTTCGGATAACGCTGAAGAAACTCCGGCAGCAGGGGGTGAATCACTGTGCTGCCAACGGCCTTGGGGACGCAGATACTGATGTCGCCTTCAATCTCCTGTTTCAGGCTATCGCAGATGTCCAACACCAGCTCCGCCCCTTCTATCATCTGTTTACAGCGGGTGTATACCTGCTCGCCACTACTGGTCAGTCGTAACTTGCGGGTTGTACGCTGTAACAGGTTTGTGGAAAGCTGATTTTCCAGCTTCGTAACACTTCGGCTAACAGATGAGGTCGAACTGCCAAGAGCCCCGGCCGCAGCGGTGAAACTCCCCCTGTTTACCACCTCAACGAAAACAGCCATCTCGTACATCAGTGAATACTGTTCATTCTTGCGCATACAACAAAAATCCATTCCAGATAAGGGGAATAATCAACTGATTGTTAATCATATATCGTTAATCAGTCGATTAATTACTTTTTTGGGGTGTGTTATGGATCTTTTGCAAGGTTTAGCATTGATCAGTGCAGTGCACTTTCTGGCCGCGGCGTCTCCGGGGCCTGATTTTGTACTGGTTTCGCAGCAGACATTAACAAACGGCAGAAAAGCAGGGTTTATGTGCAGTATCGGCATCGCTTTAGGATTGTCAGTGCATATATTTTACTCCAGCCTGGGGTTAGCCGCAGTGCTGGCAAACTCAGAGACAGCACTCTGGGTGATTAAAATCCTCGGCGGAAGCTATCTGATTTATCTGGGAATAGTGGGCGTGCGGAGCTCGTCTGGAATAGTTCAGCCGCCGAAAGCCGTTGCAGTCGATATTCCAGCAAGTCGTCATATCATAACCGGTTTTGTCTGTAATGTTCTTAATCCGAAAGCGCCGGTGTATTTCATATCCCTGTTCACGGTTGTTTTGTCACCAGAGATGCCGTTAGTTCAGATAGCAGTGTACGGTGCCTGGATGATGCTGATTCAGCTGATGTGGTTTTCAGCTGTTGTCACTCTGCTGTCAAATCCGGGTATCAACCGCCGGTTTAAGAGATTTGGATATCACATCGATCGGTTGCTCGGCGCAACGATGATTGTACTGGGGCTGAAGGTCATCTTCACCCGAGTCTAGCTGTGTCATTATTGATAGGGTGAAGATGCAGCCGTCGGAATCGCTATAAAGAGGAGGAGAAATTAATTGAATTATCAATATTTGCATTTGATAATTGTAATTTTAACTTTTGATTAGATAAGATCAAATACGATTAATTTCTCACCCTGTTTTGACGCTTCAAGATACCAGCCAGACTTATCCCAGTCTCCAAGGACGATACGCCGCTTACCCCCTTCAAGCGAGTGTACTGCCGGGCGATGGGTGTGGCCGTGGATCAGCAGGTCACAGTTCGATTCGGCCATCGCGGCCAGTACTGCCTGCTGGTTAACATCCATGATCTCGGTGCTTTTGTCTGCGGTCTGAGTCTCGCTGGCCATGCGGAGCTGTTTCGCCATCTCCAGTCGCTCTTCGACAGACTTGGTCAGCACCGCCTGTTGCCATTGCGGGTTTCGCAGCTGCTGACGCAGCGCCTGATAGGCATGGTCATCAGTGCATAACTGATCGCCATGCATAAGCAGGGCAGGACCCGATGCCAGTTGAATGACTTCGCTATCGTCCAGAATCTGAACACCGGTCAGTTCTTCAAATCGACTGCCAATCAGAAAGTCCCGGTTGCCATGCTGAAAAAATATCTCACAGCCTGACCGGGAGAGAGTGTTCAGTGCATCGACAACCGGTTGCAGATCATCCGGGATAAAATCATCGCCTATCCAGGCCTCAAACAGATCACCAAGAATGTAGAGTTGGTCGCACTCTTTTGCTGTGGTAGCCAGGAAATGCAGTAACGCCCGGGTAAGATCCGGGCGTCCGCTGTGAAGATGAAGATCGGATATAAACAGTGTTCGCATTATTCAGCGCTATCAGCAGCCACAACTTCAGCAGAGTTGATGATCACATCTTCGGCAGGAACATCCTGATGTCCGCCACGGAAGGTGGTAGAAACCCCTTTTATCTTATCAACCACATCCATACCTTCAGTCACTTTACCGAATACGGCATAGCCCCAGCCTTCTGTGGTTTTAGCCGTATGGTCGAGGAAGGTGTTATCGCTGACGTTAATAAAGAATTGAGCCGATGCGCTGTGAGGATCCATAGTGCGGGCCATCGCCAGAGTACCGCGTTTGTTCTGCAGGCCGTTATCCGCTTCGTTCTCGATGCTCCCAGCTGTTTGCTTGCTGACCATACCGGGTTCAAAACCACCACCCTGAATCATAAAGCCATCAATAACCCGGTGAAAAATAACACCATCGTAAAAGCCATCTTTAACATAGTTTTCGAAGTTTTCTGCTGACTTAGGCGCTTTTTCATAATCCAGTTCTATAGTGATATCGCCGAAGTTAGTGTGCAGTACGATCATGCTTACGATCCCTTTGTTTTAACTAGTTATTTTCATCTAGTTGGTTTGACTGAGAGTTTTTTGTGTCGATTCAATGGGGCTTATTATACTAAAGAATTAATCTGATAACTAACTGATTAATTTCGGCTTACTTATGGTTGTATGCAGGCCATCTGTCTATAATATCGGCCTACTTGATATCAGACGGAAGTTTAAGAAGCCTCTATGAGCAATAACGACGCCAGCAATACTGTGAAACAACCTACCAACTTTATTCATCAGGTTATCGAACAGGACCAGCAGCAGGGACTGGAAAAAGTGGTTACACGTTTTCCGCCTGAGCCAAATGGCTATCTGCACATCGGTCATGCTAAGTCGATCTGCCTGAACTTTGGTACTGCAGAAAAGTACAACGGCGAATGCAACCTGCGTTTTGACGACACCAATCCGGGCAAAGAGGAACAGGAATACGTCGACGCGATAATGGATGATGTGCGCTGGCTTGGTTTCAGCTGGGCGGGTGAAGTACGTTACGCCTCTGATTATTTTGATACTTTTTACGCCTGGGCACAGCATCTGATTAAGGCTGGCAAAGCCTATGTATGTGATCTCAGCCCTGAGCAGGCCAGTGAGTACCGGGGCTGGGCGACTGAGCCGGGTAAGAACAGCCCGTTCCGTGAGCGGTCAGCCGAGGAAAATCTCGATCTGCTGGAGCGGATGAAAAATGGTGAGTTTGACGAAGGCAGCCGGGTGTTACGTGCCAAGATCGATATGGCCTCGCCGAACATGAACCTGCGGGACCCGATTCTTTATCGTATTCGTAAGCAAAACCATCATCAGACGGGAGACAAGTGGTGTATCTACCCCAGCTACGATTTCGCCCATGGCCAGGAAGATGCTATTGAGGGGGTCACTCACTCCATCTGTACTCTGGAGTTTGCCGATCATCGCCCGCTGTATGAGTGGTTTATTGAAAATCTGCCGGTGCCGAGTACCCCGCGCCAATATGAGTTTGGCCGCCTGAACATCAACTACACCGTGACCAGTAAGCGTAAGCTGAAGCAACTGGTGGATGAAGGCCATGTGAGTGGCTGGGATGATCCCCGGATGCCAACCATTCAGGGGATGCGTCGACGGGGTTACAGCCCGCAGGCAGTGCGCAATTTCTGTGACAGTCTGGCGGTCGCTAAAACCGATGGTACCGTGGATATGGCCCAGTTTGAGTTCTTTATCCGTGAAGACCTGAACGACAATGCCGCGCGGGCAATGTGTGTGATGAATCCGCTTAAACTGATCATTACCAACTTTCCGGAAGGCGAAGTGGAGATGCTCAGCGCTCCGGTGCATCCGCAAAAAGAGATGGGTAGTCGTGAACTGCCGTTTACCCGGGAACTTTATATCGATAGGGCTGACTTCAGCGAAGACTCAACGCTGTCACGGAAGAAGTTCCGTTTGCTGGTGCCAGGTGACTATATGCGTTTGCGCAGTGCTTATGTGATCAAAGCCGATGAGGTGGTTAAAGATGCCGCTGGTGAGATCATTGAAGTTCATGCTTCACTGCTTCCGGGTACCGTAGGGGAAAATCCTGAAGGGGGGATCAAACCACGGGGGGTGATGCACTGGGTGTCAGCAACTGAGGGTAAGCAGGCGAAAGTGCGTATCTATGATCGTCTCTTCAATGTTGAATCTCCTGATAAGGGAGAGGGGGACTTCCTGAACAATATTAACCCGGACTCTTTCCGGGAGATTGATAATTGCTGGGTTGAACCCGGACTGATCAATGCCGCTCCTGAAACCGCGTTCCAGTTTGAGCGTGAGGGGTATTTCGTTGCGGATCGTTACCAGCACACACCGGAGACCCCGGTATTTAACAAGACGATCGGACTGCGCGATACCTGGAAAAAATAATTCAGCGTCAGACAGTCTGAAACAAAAAACGGCTACCCATAGGTAGCCGTTGTTGTATCTGTCAGATATAGCCGGGGGTCTTGTGCAGGTTATGACGGGTGTGCAGACTGAGTCCCAGGGACTCAAGATCGGTATTTTTGAGAATTTCTGCTGACAGGGGCAGAAAGAATGATTCCTCATATTTCGCATGCAGCAGGTAATGCTCAGACATCCCTGTCGCGGCTTGCCTGTCCAGTTCGACAAACCTGCCTTTCGCCAGTTTTTTAAGATCCGGCTCGATTTTTTTCCACTCTTTTTCCAGATTGCGGTGCTCTTCGGTCAGCCGCTTCACCATCATCGATGTTTGTTGCAACTCTTCACCCGGGCTGGCGCAGTCCATCACGATATTAAATAGTTCCTGCTCCTCTTCCTGATGATGATTGAGCACTACTTCGTGGAAAAAGGTAATCAGTTTTTGCGCAACTTGGCTGGTCTCTGGCTGGACCGGATCGGTGATCTCTGAATTGCCCAGTTTTCCAAGCTGTTCAAAGTTCTTAATGATAGAGATATGACATTGGGAAAAGTCATCGGTAGGGCTGGATGGTTTAGTGTTCATTGATTCACCTTCTCTTTAAGGCAGGGGTTTACCCTGTGTCACACGGATATCGCCCTTTTGCGTTAAGGGGGTCCGGTGTTTGGATAGTTCAATATTATACTTTATGTTACTAATATTTCATGATCATGATCAATTTTGTATCATATTAAGGGCCGGGCTCAAACTGCAGATTGAGCCCGGTGAACCAGCCCTGTTTATCCGGTTACTCCGGTGATGGCGCTTCCTCCCAGTCCATCTCTGCCATCTGCTGATAACGCTTGTAACGTTCGCTGACATCGTGTTGTGCCTTATCGAGAAAGGCCGCGGCCTCAACGGGATGCGCTTTTAACAGCGAGTTGAAGCGGGTCTCCCGGCGGGCAAACTCAGAATAGGGAATGGATGGCGGTTTGGAGTCCATTTTCAGTGGATTTTTATGCTGATCTGCCAGACGAGGGTCGTAGCGGAACAGCGGCCAGTGACCGCTATCGACGGCTAACTGCTGATGCAGATGGTTATCTTTCATCTCGAAGCCGTGAGCGATACAGGGGGAGTAGGCGATAATCAGGGACGGACCATCATAGGATTCCGCTTCGAGAAATGCCCGCAGGGTCTGAACGTCTTTGGCAGCATAAGCCACATGGGCCACATAGACATGCTCGTAGTCCATGGCGATGCGGGCCAGATCTTTTTTCGCGACCGATTTGCCGGACGCAGAAAATTTAGCGACTGCGCCAATCGGTGTTGCCTTGGATGTCTGACCGCCGGTATTGGAATACACCTCAGTATCCAATACCAGGATATTGACGTTGCGTCCTGAAGCCAGTACATGGTCAAGTCCGCCAAAGCCGATATCATATGCCCAGCCATCTCCGCCGATAATCCAGACGCTTTTACGGCTGAGCTGATCAGCAAGATGGCGCAGTTCAACCGCTTTGTCACCGATCTCCGAATGATCGCTGAGACTATCCAACGCGAGTTTAAGCTTTTCGACTGACTGGCGCTGGTGCTCAATGCCGGCTTCATCTGCTTCTGTTTCCGTCAGCAGCGACTCAACCAGTTCAGGATCAAGTTTATCCTTTAATTCCTGCAGCAGGCTGATGGCATAAGCTTTCTGTTTATCCAGCGCGACCCGCATACCCAGCCCAAATTCGGCATTATCTTCAAACAGAGAGTTGTTCCAGGCAGGCCCGCGGCCATCGGGGTTTTTGGTCCAGGGAGTGGTGGGCAGGTTGCCGCCATAGATAGATGAGCAACCGGTAGCGTTGGCGACCAGCATCCGGTCGCCAAATAGCTGACTGGCGAGGCGAATATAGGAGGTTTCACCACAGCCGGAACAGGCTCCGCTGAACTCGAACAGAGGCTGAAATACCATCGAGCCCTTGAGGGTCGTGTTTTTGAGTGTGGTGCGGTCAAACTCTGGCAGTGACAGGAAAAACTCCCAGTTGTCTTTTTCCACCTCGTAAGTTTGCTCCTTTGGTACCATGTTGATTGCTTTGTGCTCCGGATGTTGCTTATCAACAATCGGGCAGATATCAACGCAAAGGGTACAGCCGGTACAGTCAGAAGGGGAGACCTGATAGCTGATAAAGCTGTTTTCCGGGAAATCTTTGGCGCCTTTCACCGGCACCGCGCGGAAACCATCGGGTGCTTCCTGCAACAATGACTTATCAAAAATCTTGCTGCGGATAACGCTGTGAGGGCAGACCAGTACACATTTACCGCAATGGGTGCACAGATCCTCATCCCACAGCGGCAGCTCAGTCGCCAGATCGCGTTTTTCGAATGCGGTGGTGCCGGTGGGCCAGGTGCCATCAGCAGAGAGGGCGCTGACCGGTATCCGGTCACCGTGACCGGCAATCAGTTCTGCGGTCAGTTGGCGAACAAAGTCATTGGCGCGATTGGCACTCAGTTCATGCATCGGAATGCGGCTGGTGGCCCGCTCGTGAACCTTAATTTCATGCAGCTGGCTGAGACTGGCATCAATTGCATTGAGGTTCAACTCAACCACTTTCGGATTGCTGCTATAGGATTTCCTGACAGCGTCTTTGATCAGCGAGATTGCCCGATCAATTGGCAGAATACCGGAAATTTTAAAGAAGCAGCTCTGCATAATGGTATTGATTCGTTTACCCATACCGCATTCGGTTGCGACCCGGTAGGCATCGATAGCATACAGGCGGATCTGCTTTTCGATCAGCTGTTGCTGGACGGTTTCGGGCAGGGTGTCCCAGAGTTCATCCGGTGCAGCGCTGCTGTTCAAGAGAAATACCGCGCCATGACGGGCTTTTTCCAGCATCGGATAAAGGCTCAGGAAGCGAGGCTGGTGACAGGCGACAAAATCTGCCTGTCCCTCCTGTATCTCATAGGCCGAATGAATCTTGTGTGGTCCAAAACGCAGATGGGAAACGGTTACTGCGCCGGATTTCTTCGAATCATAAACAAAGTGCCCCTGCGCATAATAGCCCTCCTGATCGCCGATGATTTTAATACTGTTCTTATTGGCGCTGACTGTCCCGTCAGCGCCCAGACCATAAAATACCGCCTGATAGGCATCTTTATGAGCATCGGTAATAAAGTGGGGGTCATAACTGATGCTGGTGTGGGTCAGGTCGTCATCGATGCCGACGGTAAACAGGTTTTTACTCTGCGGCCTGGCCAGCTCATCAAATACGCCGCGAATCATTGCCGGGGTAAACTCTTTTGAGGAGAGACCGAAACGTCCACCCAGGAGTTTCGGAAGCTTATCTGCGGTTAGTTTTCCGGACAGGATTGATTGCATAAATGCCGTGGCGATATCTTTGTACAGCGGCTCACCGTCGGCACCGGGCTCTTTGGTGCGATCCAGTACTGCGATCTGTTTTACACTGTCAGGCAGGGCATTGAGCAGACGGGCTGCATCGAAGGGGCGGAACAGGCGGACTTTCAGTACCCCGGTCTTGCCGCCGTTGCGATTGATAAAGTCGACAGTTTCGCTGGCGGTTTCCGCACCAGACCCCATCAGAACAATCACCGACTCGGCATCCCTGGCCCCTTCATATTCATAAAGCTGGTACTGACGACCCGTCACTTCGGCAAAGCGGTTCATCGCCTGTTGGACGATCTCAGGGAAGGCATCGTAATAGGGGTTGCAGGCTTCCCGGGCCTGGAAAAAGATATCCGGGTTCTGTGAGGTACCCCGTACTACAGGATGGTCGGGGGACAGTGCCCGGTTGCGGCAATCCCGTACCCGCTCCATATTGATCAGCTGTCGCAGCATCGCTTCGGTGACCACTTCGACTTTGCTGACTTCATGGCTGGTACGAAAGCCATCAAAAAAATGTAGCAGTGGTACCCGCCCCTCCAGAGTAGACATCTCGGCGATGGTGGCCATATCCATCACCTCCTGTACCGAGTTGGAAGCAAGCATCGCGAAACCGGTTGACCGGGTAGCCATCACATCACTATGGTCACAGAAGATAGACAGGGCGTGGGTCGCCAGCGAGCGGGCAGCAATATGAAAAACAGTCGGCGTCAGCTCTCCGGCAATCTTATACATATTCGGGATTTTAAGCAGTAACCCCTGAGAGGCCGTAAAAGTAGTGGTTTTTGCCCCGGCCTGCAAAGCTCCGTGAACCGCACCGGCGGCCCCACCTTCACTTTGTAACTCAATCACATCGGGTACTACGCCCCAGAGGTTCCTGACTCCGTCGGCACTCCAGCTATCGCTCATCTCCCCCATGGGTGAAGCCGGTGTGATCGGGTAGATCGCGATAACATCATTGAGGTGATGGGCAATATAGGCGGCGGCTTCGTTGCCATCCATCATTCGGGTTTGCCTGGTATCTTTAACTGGGCTGTTCATTGTGGTACTCCCGGGCATGCTAAAACGTCAACTTACTATATTAGTTTATTCTTATAAGTCTGTGTTGTTTTAACTAATATTGCAGCAATTGTGGCAGGAACTGTTCTGGATCAACGACCAGATCCCTCATTTTGAGACAAATAGTCAACTCTCTGCTGCGCGATAAAAGTAATTTTAATCAGGTTGTTAAATCCCCGCCGGTTTCCTCTATAATGGTCAGCCTGTTTTTCACTGAACTTCATCCTGACCTGACTCATAAGCGAATTCCGATGTTGCAGATCTATAACACCCTGACCAAAGAAAAAGCCCCGTTCCAGCCACTGGAAGAGGGCAAGATCAATATGTATGTATGCGGTATCACCGTATACGACTTCTGTCATATCGGACATGCACGGGTGATGGTGGCGTTTGACGTGATTACCCGATATCTGCGGGCCCGAGGCTGGGATGTTAACTATATTCGCAACATCACCGATGTTGATGACAAGATCATTAAGCGGGCTCAGGAGAATGGCGAACGTCCTGATCAGTTGACAGATCGTATGATCGAGGCGATGCACGACGATGAAGATAAACTCAGTGTTCTGCGCCCGGACCGTGAGCCCCGTGCGACTGCTCATATGCAGGATATTATCGATATGGTGCAGGTACTGATTGAAAAGGGATATGCTTACGCCGCCGCTAATGGAGATGTCTATTATCGGGTTGAGAAGTTTGCCGACTATGGCAAGCTGACCAACAAAAATGTCGATGAGCTTCGCTCCGGTGCCCGGGTTGAGGTTCAGGATGCCAAAGAGAGTCCGCTGGATTTTGTGCTTTGGAAAGCCGCTAAGCCGGGTGAGGTGAGCTGGGAATCCCCCTGGGGTGCAGGCCGTCCTGGCTGGCATATTGAGTGTTCAGCGATGTCTAAATGCTGCCTGGGTGATACCTTTGATATCCATGGTGGGGGCCCAGACCTGCCGTTCCCGCACCATGAAAATGAGATCGCCCAGTCCGAAGCAGCGAACGGGGTTAAATTTGTCAATACCTGGATGCACGCCGGGGCTGTACGGGTAAACGCCGAGAAGATGTCCAAGTCACTGGGCAACTTCTTTACCATTCGTGACGTGCTGGAAAAATACGATGCTGAAGTGGTCCGTTACTTCCTGTCCTCCGTACATTATCGCAGTTATATCGATTACTCGGAAAGCAGTCTGAAAGAGGCACGTAGTGCACTGGAACGGTTTTATCAGGCGCTGAATGGGGTTGAAGCGAAACCTGCTGAGTTGGATAACGACTACGACGCTCGTTTTTATGCGGCGATGGATGATGATTTCAACACCCCTAAAGCCCTGGCGGTTATGTTTGAGTTGGTTAACGAACTTAACACCGCCTCACGTTCTGGCGATGCGAAAGCGCCGGCACTGGCCGCCCAGTTAAAGCAACTGGGTGGTATTCTTGGTCTTTTACAGCAGTCCCCCGACGCGTTTTTACAGGGTGAAAGTAAAGCCGGTGAGATTACCCCGGAACAGATCGAAGCGTTGATTCAGCAGCGCGCTGATGCGAAGAAAGCGAAGGATTTCGCCGCTGCTGATCAGATTCGGGAAGATCTGGTCGCCCAGGGGATTATTCTTAAAGATAGTCGCGAAGGAACCACCTGGTTTCGTGAAGGCTAACTAAACCCGAATATTAAGTAGTTTTTAAAGGCAGCAAGTGGCTGCCTTTTTTCTGTTTAAAGGATGGATAGATGAGTCAGCAGCCAACACTGGTTATCTTTTGTAAACGGCCATTGCATGGTCAGGGTAAGCAGCGCATCGCCGCGACACTGGGTAAAGATGCCGCCTATCAGGTTGCCTGTGCGTTGCTCAATTGCGCCCTTGAGGATGCCAGAAGCTGGCCGGGACCGGTCGTTCTTTCACCCGGCAGTGAAGCTGATCGCCAGTGGGCAGAAGATCTGCTGTTGCGGGAATGTCAGGTGGTGCCTCAGTGCGAAGGCAATCTGGGGGCAAAACTGAACTATGTGGATCGGATTGTGCGACAGCAGGGGATTGAACAGTTGCTGTTTATCGGTACCGATGCGCCGGAACACAACGCTCAGCATTATGCTGAGCTTTGCCAGTTACAGCAGCAGAGTGATATTGTGCTTTCACCTGCCGAAGATGGCGGTGTCACCGCGATGGGCGGGCGAACCCCCTGGCCAGTGTTGGAAAACCTGCCCTGGAGTACCCCACAGCTGGGGGCGCAACTGGCCTGTGTATGTGAAGCGGCCGATTTTCAGGTTGCTTTCAGCTCCACGGGCTACGATGTGGATACTGAAGCTGATTTGCGCCGGCTGCTGGGAACACTTGCATATGACTCCCGTCCTGCCCGGCAACAGCTGTTACAACTGTTACAGGTTTTACTCAAAGAGAGGTAAGGGGTTTATATGGAACGGATACGGAGTCGTGACTGGTATACAACAGCTGATGGTTCTGATCGGGGTTATATTCGCCCTCATCTGTTGAAAGAGTTGTGGTTTCATACCGGAACGGCCTGCAATCTCAGCTGCGACTTCTGTCTTGAGGGTTCGGGACCCGGCGATCATCGGCTGCAACTGCTGAAGCTTGAGGACGTGACGCCCTATATCGATCAGGCCCTTGAACTGGGCGTTGAACAGTTCTCCTTTACCGGTGGCGAGCCTTTTCTGGCCAAAGACCTCATCAGGATTCTCCAGCGTGCTTCTGAGCACGCTCCCTGTCTGGTACTGACCAATGGCACCGATGCACTGCAAAAACGTCTGCATCAACTGGTGCCTTTGTTACAGAGCCGTTACCCGGTGAGTTTTCGTGTCAGTATCGATTCACACATCGAGGCTGAACATGATGCCGGCCGGGGTGAGGGGATGTTTGACCTTGCGCTGAAGGGGATGAAAGCGCTTCACGATATGGGCTTTCATGTATCGGTGGCGCGTCATATGGCAGAAACAGAGAACTCTGTGGAGGTAGAGCAGTCCTATCGGGACATATTAGTCTCTCGCGGACTACCGGCTGAGACTAAGTTTGTCGCCTTCCCGGACTTTCTTCCCCCAGGCAGTCATGGTCATGGACCGGATATCACCACTCACTGCATGACCCACTATCACACCGAAGAGACCCGTAACAGCTTTATGTGCGCGTTCAGTAAGATGGTGGTGAAGCAAAATGGCCGGATGCGGGTCTATGCCTGTACGCTGGTAGATGACGATCCTGAGTATGATATGGGTGATAATCTGCGTCAGGCACTGGAGCAGCAGATCAGCATGAAACACCACCGCTGCTTTAGTTGTTTCCGGTATGGTGCTTCATGTAGTGAAACTTAGTTATGTAATGAAGCATAGTCAGGCAGTGATGCTTAGCCTGGTTTCTCCGGATATTTCAGTCAGCGATATTTTAGTAAATGATATAGTTTAATGAGCGATCAGGTGTGTCAGCATAGTATCTCTGTCGTGATTCCGGTCGGTCCGGCCGAAACCAGTCTGCAGCCGATGCTCGGCCAGCTTGCCTGTCTGCAGCAGGCACAAAAAATCATTTTTGTTTTTTGCCCGGCCTCTGAACATCTTATTTCGCGCTTACCCACCAGTGATCAGATTGATGCTTTAACCGTTGAAGCGGGGCGTGCCAAGCAGTTGAATGCGGGGGCGCGACAGGTTGAGTCCGGGTATATCTGGTTTCTTCATCTGGATAGTCAACTCTCCCATCGTCAGTGGCAGATGCTTAATCAGAGCCTGACACGCCGGCCTGATGCGCTGCACTATTTTAATCTGCGCTTCCTGAGCGACGGCGCAGGACCGGTGTGCCTCAATAGTCTGGGGGCCAATCTGCGGTCACGCTATTTGGGCTTACCCTTTGGTGACCAGGGGTTCTGCCTTTCGGCCAGGCAATTTGAACGCTTGGGTGGTTATCCGGTCGAAGCAGTGTATGGTGAAGATCATCTGTTTGTCTGGCGAGCCCATCAACAGGGCGTACAATTAGCCAATACCGGTGTGGAACTGATCACCAGTGCGCGTAAATACGCCAGCACGGGTTGGGGGCAACTGACGCTGAAGTATCAGTTCTACTGGATCAGGCAGGCTCTGCCACAACTCTGGCGGCTGTTGAAAAGCAAGTGGTTAACAGATTAACCGCTGTCTTCTGCACAGCTCTCATTGCAATCGTTTTTCTATTCGGGTTTCGCACGAATGAATAAATTATCGACGCTGACGCAGTTATTGCGCTTTATGCTGCCATACCGCCGCTACTGGATCGGCGCGATGATCGCGCTGTTATTCACCGCAGGTATAACTCTGGCTATCGGCCAGGGTGTGCGACTGGTGATCGATAAGGGCTTTGTCGCGGGCTCTGTCACGCAGCTGAATCAGGCGATTCTGGTGCTGATTGTGATGGCGGTGCTAATGGCCATTGGTACCTTTGTCCGTTTCTATCTGGTCTCCTGGCTTGGCGAGCGTGTGACCGCCGATATTCGTCAGGCGGTCTTCGATAATGTCATTGGTCTGCACCCCAGTTTCTTTGAAACTAACCGAAGTGGCGAGATTATGTCCCGTCTAACCACCGATACCACACTGTTACAATCGATCATTGGTAGCTCTTTCTCGATGGCCCTGCGGAGTCTGGTAACGACGTCCGGTGCGCTGATCATGTTGTTTGTTACCAATATCAAGTTGTCTTTGATTATCGTTGCCGGTGTGCCGCTGATCCTGTTGCCGATTCTGATCTTCGGTCGCAGGGTGCGGGCACTGGCGCGTAAAAGCCAGGATAGTATTGCCGATGTTGGCAGTTATGCCGGTGAGGCGATTCAGCAGATTAAGACGGTGCAGAGTTATACGCAGGAGCTGCATGAGAGTCGCGCATTTGGCCTTGAGGTAGACAGTGCTTTCAGCATCGCACAGAAACGTATTCGTCAACGGGCGTCATTGATGGCGATGGTTATCCTGCTGGTCTTCGGGGCGCTCTCCGGGATGCTCTGGGTGGGCGGTTATGATGTGATCACCGGTGCCATGACAGCCGGTGAGCTGGGCGCTTTTGTGTTTTATGCGCTGATCGTTGCCATGGGGGTTGGCACCATGTCGGAGGTTTATGGTGAGCTTCAACGGGCCGTCGGCGCCACTGAACGGTTGATGGAGCTGCTTGATGCCCAGAGCGAGATACAGGCTCCTGATAAGGAGGCTGCCACAGATACCACTAATCTGCGGGCTGAGTTGCGGCTTAACGATGTAAGTTTTAATTACCCATCCCGTCCGGATCAGGCCGCTTTGGCAGACTTTTCGCTAACCTTCTCCGAAGGCACTATCACTGCTCTGGTGGGGCCATCCGGAGCTGGTAAGTCCACTGTATTTGAGCTCTTGTTACGCTTCTATGACCCTCAGCGTGGTCAGATCTTTTTTGATACAGCCGATCTGCGGGATCTTGACCCCCGGGAGCTCAGACAACAGATTGCGCTGGTTTCGCAGCAACCGGCACTGTTCACCGCCAATGTGATTGAAAATATCCGCTATGGGCGTAATGATGCCAGTACCGAAGAGGTGATTGCGGCAGCGAAAGCCGCCTATGCCCATGAGTTTATTGAACGACTTCCGCAAGGGTATTACAGCGATCTGGGAGAGCAGGGGGTACGTCTCTCGGGTGGCCAGAAACAGCGGATCGCTATTGCCCGGGCGATCCTCAATGATCGAAGGATACTGCTGCTGGATGAAGCGACCAGCGCGCTGGATACCGAGAGTGAACATAAAGTTCAACTGGCACTGGATACTCTGATGCAGGGCAGAACAACGATTATTATTGCTCACCGGTTGTCGACGATTCTGCATGCAGATCAGATTGTGGTGATGGACCAGGGGAGTGTTGTTGCTATGGGACGCCATGAGGAGCTGTTGCAAAGCTCAGAGCTGTATTCACGTCTGGCAGAATTGCAGTTTAAAGCTGACGCCAGAGAGCGGGCGTCAGTAGAGTAGACATTTTGCTATAACAGCGTTTGCTTATCTGCCGTGATAATGTGGCGGTCGTTTTTCAACAAAGGCGTTGACCGCTTCCAGGTGGTCTTCGGTGTTGTGGCAGATCCCCTGCATCAGAGCGCAATGTTCCAGAAACTCGGGCAGTTCCATTTTCTGGGCGGTTTTCAGCAACCGTTTTGTCATTCTGAGAGCCTGTGGTGGTTTGTCCGCTATTCTGGTTGCCAGTTCCATCGCCTTATCCATCAGCTGTTCTGGCTCTACTACCTCTAACAGGATGCCTAGCTGTTTCGCCTCGTCAGCGCCGATCATTCTACCCGTCAGTGTCAGTTCTGCCGCTTTTTGATAGCCGATGAGTCGTTGTAGAAACCAGGCACCACCATCACCGGGGATGATGCCGAGGTTGACGAAGGTTTCACCCAGCAATACCTGAGTTGATGCAATGCGCAGATCGCACATACAGGTCAGGTCAAAGCCAGCCCCAATGGCCGGCCCATTAATTGCTGCGATCACCGGGATATCGATATGGCTCATGGCCAGAGGAATGCGCTGAATACCCTGGCGGTATTTTTCCTGAACCGTATAGACATCGCCACCAAAAGCTCCGTGTTTATGGATGCCATCCCGCTCACTCATCTCTTTGATATTGCCGCCGGCTGAGAACGCGCTGCCGTCGCCGGTCAGTATCAGCACTGACACTTCAGGGGTGCGGTTAACCCATTCTGCCACCTGGATAATGTCGCCAATCAGTCCTGTGCCGGTGAGGGCGTTACGGACATCGTGGCGCATGAATGTTAGCGTTGCAATACGGTTAGACAGTACTAATTTACTATCGATCAGAGATGGAAGTTTTACATTGCCTGTCATGGGCATTCCTTTGTATTTGTTAGTTTTTTAGGATGTTTTTAGCGTGTCATAGGAAGTCGTAACGGGCTATTTTCCAGAATCACCCGTAATGGATCGCCAGCCATATGGTGTCTTCATCGGGTGATGTCCATTCAACACGATGCCGTCTGTGCGCGGGGATATGGAGGTAATCACCGCAATGGAGCGTCCTTGACTGACTATCGGGATAACCGATCTGGGCGGTGCCCTGAATCAGCAGAATCCACTCATGCTGATCCTGATCATACCAATAGTTTTCGGGGGAGTGGTGCCCCCGGGACACGATACGCTCAATCTTCAGATGGTTATTTTCTAACAGCGTTGTAAATAACTCACCGGGAAGCTGTGCCCGTATATTAGTAAGCAGGTTCTGCATTGGACTGTCTCAGCTATACGTTAGCTGAAGATTAGTTTAGTTTGGCCGATTATCCATTGTAAGAGACATGACCCGCTTTGGGTGGCTATTTTTTGCCGGGGAGGGAGATAATGTCAGTACGAGGACGCAGGTGATCGGCCTGTTGAACAAAAGGGTGAATATCTTCACCCTTTTTTATACCTACCAGTTTTATACCTACCAGTTTTATACCTACCAGTTTTATACCTATCAGTTTTATACCTATCAGGGCTTGGGCTATCGGTTACTTACCGATTTCAGCGCCCAGCCTATCCAGTATTGTGAATGTTTCATCGCTGGCACGTTCCATCAACCGGATGCCTTCCAGTGATCCTTTCAGATCATTCTCTGCGATACGTTCAAGTGCTAACAATCCACCTTTATGTACATCTGCATGAGGGGTTTCCAGTGAGGCAAAGCTTGGCATTGTTTTGTATGTCTGAGCACCGTCACCTTCATAATACCATCTGCCCAAACGGCACTGATTGTGGTCTGCGACCTGGCCATCTCCGGATTCTTTGTTAAGCCAGTGGTTGTATATGTCTTGTTTCCAGACCATATGATCCATTTTTACCGTCTCAAGGAAGCTGGCCATCGCTTCATCGGTAATGGTTTCATGCATTGAAACAGAGTGATTGATGAGCCGTTCCAGGGATGCATTGGTTTCAGTTGCATTGCCCAGCATTGAGCCGCAGTTATTGAGCGTCTCAGAGATACTGCTGCCTGTTTCCTGTGTGCTATGATCTATCTGTGCAACCAGCTTTTCAATCTCTCCACTGGCTTCGCTGGCTCGTTTTGCCAGATTACGGACTTCATCGGCGACGACCGCAAAACCGCGACCCTGTTCGCCCGCTCTGGCTGCCTCAATGGCTGCATTCAGCGCCAGAAGGTTTGTTTGTTCAGAAATATTCTTGATACTGCCGACAAACTGGGTGATCTCTTCAGCAACATTACGAAGTGTCGAGACTTGCTCATGTATGGTACTGACTTCACCATTAACATCACTGAGACCCGCCACCAGTTTTTTCATATTGGAAGAGGATTGATCATAGATCGTTGCAGAGTCCAGTATCTTATTCCGTTCAGAAAGCAGGTGAGTCGCCATTGATGCGATTCGTTCGCGAATATTGTTGAGTTTTGAAAAGCCCTGAATCGCGCCCCTCATTACCCCGATATCGTTATCTTTTTCGCCTGTGGCTTCTCTTAATTGTGATTCCAGTAGAGCGATGCGTTCCTGTGCTGTATTCAGTTCCTGCTCAAGCTTCTTGTTTTTCTGCTCACACCTGATAACTTCCTGACGTGTTTCAGTCAGTATCCGAGCTCTAACAAACATAGGGATTAATGCTCCTGGAAAAGATAAATGAGTAAAACACCACCCAAGCCGCCAGACCCGTTACATCCAGGCTATTGCTTATCTGGTATAAACAGTAGGGGATTTTTACATTTTATTAAAACCGGGTCAAAGTAAATCTCCCTTATATAACTAATTGATAAGTCAGTGGATAACGCTCTTTATAATTACTTATAACCAGTATTCATTATCTGGAGTTGAGCGTTTTTAATGATATCAATCGGGGGAAATATATAGAGGGATAATATTGAGGTGCTGTTATTCAGCGTATCTGGATGATGCTGGGAGGCGGGGGCCGTCCCAGCATTCGATCTGATCAGCTTTAATCAGAACTTGTAGCCGACAGAAACCATATACACCATTGGGTCGATTTCAAGTTCGCCCAGATTGGTGCCATCGACTTTTACATCGGTATTGATATCCATCTTCCAGACTGCGGCATTCAGAAGCCACTGATCATTAAGTGAATAATCGACACCTATCTGACCCGCCAGTCCCCATGAACTATCCAGCTGCAGTTTAGTCCCGGCGAGGGCACCTGTTGTGCTTTCTGAGAAGAATGCGGTGTAGTTAATGCCCAGACCTACATAGGGCTGAAACGCAGAGCTGCTATCCATCGGATAGTATTGCAGGGACAGGGTCGGTGGCAGATGTTCAGTATCACCGACCTTAGCTCCATTAAGGGTAATGTCGTGTTTGAAAGGGGTCGCCGCCAGCAGTTCCAGACCAAGGTTATCGGTCAGCATATAGGTGCCGGTAATACCAAGCTGGGTATTGGCGTCGACATCTAAACCTGGGACGAGGGTGTTATTCGATGTCTGTGGGTCAACGTTCGCCGCACCTACCCGTAAGATCATATCGCCTGCTTCGTGTGCCATACAGTTAGCTGTGGCAGCCAGTGATACACCCAATACTAATGCGGAAAGAGCTTTTCTGTTCATTAAGACCATCCTTTTGTTAAACGTCTTTCAAAAAGTGAACCCATTTAACGCTTATTAGATTGGGGAAGTATTGATTTAAGACAGTTTTATTCGTCTGAGAGAGTTATTAAATAAGACTGTTGCGCCAGATCAATTAACCATAGTATGTGAGTGGGTATTGGGTAGCAAAACAGGCAGGTGTGGGTATGTAAGATGAACTAAAAAAGGACGCCGAAGCGTCCCTTTTTTTATCACCTTGTCAGGTCAGATATTAACCGAACTGGTTCATGGTGTTGTCTTCACCCGCGGCTTTCAGTGCGGCTTCACCGGCGAAGTATTCTTTGTGATCATCGCCCATATCGGAACCGGCCATGTTCTGGTGCTTAACGCAGGCGATACCCTGACGGATCTCTTTGCGCTGTACGCCAGCGACGTAGCCCAGCATGCCCTGCTCACCGAAGTACTCTTTCGCCAGGTTGTCGGTAGACAGCGCAGCGGTGTGGTAAGTCGGCAGGGTGATCAGGTGGTGGAAGATACCGGCTTCGCGAGCCGCATCCGCCTGGAAGCTCTGGATACGACGATCGGCTTCTGCAGACAGTTCAGATTCATCGTACTCAACTGACATCAGGTTATCACGGTTGTAAGCAGACAGATCCTTACCCTCTTCAGCCCAGGCATCAAATACCTGCTGACGGAAGTTCAGGGTCCAGTTGAACGATGGGCTGTTGTTGTATACCAGCTTGGCATTCGGGATCACTTCACGGATGCGGTTAACCATGCCACCGATCTGACCGACGTGAGGTTTCTCAGTCTCGATCCACAGCAGGTCAGCACCGTTCTGCAGTGATGTGATGCAGTCCAGTACGCAACGGTCTTCACCGGTGCCGGCACGGAACTGGAACAGGTTAGATGGCAGACGCTTAGGACGCAGCAGCTTGCCATCACGGTTCAGTACCACATCGCCGTTCTTCATGTCGGCAGGGGAGACCTCTTCGCAATCCAGGAAGCTGTTGTACTGGTCACCCAGGTCGCCCGGTTTGTTAGTCACAGCGATCTGCTTGGTCAGGCCAGCACCCAGAGAGTCGGTACGGGCCACGATAACACCATCATCCACACCCAGCTCAAGGAAGGCGTAGCGTACGGCGCGGATCTTCGCCAGGAAGTCTTCATGGGGAACGGTTACTTTACCGTCCTGGTGGCCGCACTGCTTCTCATCGGACACCTGGTTTTCAATCTGGATACAGCAGGCGCCGGCTTCGATCATCTGCTTAGCCATCAGGTAGGTTGCTTCAGCGTTACCGAAACCGGCATCGATATCGGCGATGATAGGCACTACGTGAGTGATATGGTTATCGATTTTTTCCTGAGCGGCTGCTTCAGCAGCGCTGTCGCCGGCCTTACGGGCAGCATCGACTTCACGGAACAGGCCGCCCAGTTCGCGGGCATCAGCCTGACGCAGGAAGGTGTACAGCTCTTCAATCAGGGATGCAACAGAGGTTTTCTCGTGCATAGACTGGTCTGGCAGGGGGCCAAACTCAGAGCGCAGTGCAGCAACCATCCAGCCAGACAGGTAGAGGTATTTACGGTCAGTGCTGTTGAAGTGCTTCTTAATAGAGATCAGTTTTTGCTGACCGATAAAGCCATGCCAGCAGCCCAGAGACTGAGTGTACTGAGAAGAGTCATTATCGTAACGCTCCATGTCTTTACGCATGATAGCGGCGGTGTATTTAGCGATATCCAGACCGGTTTTGAATTTGTTCTGTGCACGCATACGGGCAGCGTATTCAGGGTTGATCGCGTTCCAGGCAGAACCGTAGGTCTCTTTCAGCGCGGCAACTGTTTCGATATCTTTATTCAGACTAGACATGGTAAATCCTTATATTGGTAGCTCTCTGAATCAGTGTTTATGCTTTATAGATTCTGATCAGGGAACGGTTTACTTCTTGCGTCAGCAAATTGTCGAAGTGGCAGACGCCTCACGGAGAGCCCATGATGCGGAGTTTGAGCGGGTGGGTCAAAGCTTTTTTGTGCAGGGCAGCAAAGCTGTAACTGTACTACAAAAGTTGTTTAGACAAGTTTGTAATTTAATTACATAGGGGATCCTGTGTTGCATTGCAGCAAAGTCAGAAGACATCAGTGATCAGCGCCTTATAGTCTAAAGTCTAGCGACTTTCGGTGGGGGGGATAAACCATACATTTACACAAATTTTTAGTTATAAAAACATACTAATTATATAGCTAATTAATATAGGCAGCCTTTGACTACAACATTCATAAAACACTGAAAGCGCGGCAGATCAGAAAAAGATGATAAATATCAGTTAACTAAAACAGAAAAAGGCCAGAGTATCTGACCTTTTTTGGTAAATGGCGGATGACTGCTCCGGGGGAGCCAGAGAGTGAAACCTATAACCCTATGAGGTTATTCTGTATACAGCGATCCCTGGTTATACAGATCAGCAAGTAACTGCAGCTGCTGTTCACTCCATTCTCCCTGATTGATCACAATCAGAGGGGACTGGCAAAGACTGGTGGCTAAAGTGCCGCAGCTTCCCGAGACTTTAAAACAGCTTCCATCAGCATAGAGCTGAATCTCATCACCCTCACCGGCACTGTAGGAGAAGCGACTACCCTCATTACGGATAAAGCAGAGATCACCCTCCTTGAGGGCTTCACGAATCTCGTCCACGGTGGCGGGCTGTTCCGGACGCTGATCCAGTTCAGGATATTTCGGATCAGTGACGAATTTCCCCAACCACTCGCCCAGCCGGGCATCATCTTCAAGGTAGGAGGTAAAGATCTCACGCACTTTTTGCAGGGCCTCGGGGCGGATTTCGCCAGGATTATCCTGCAGGGCCAGATCAGGATCGGTATAGCGGGATTCTGAGGTCAGCTTTTCACCGATAAAATCGGTAAAGCTGCGCATAATCTCAGCGTGTGAAGGCGCTCTGAAACCCACCGAGTAGGTCATGCAATCATCGGACTCGCCTATGCCGTTGTGGCCAACCTGTGGTGGAATATAAAGCATATCTCCCGGTTCAAGTACCCAGTTATACTCTGGCTCCCACTCGGTCATGATCATGACCGGCGTATCGGGGCGACGGGGGGAGTTCTGATCAAAGAAACCGCCAACCTCCCAGCGGCGCTTACCCTGGGTCTGGATCAGAAATACATCATAGTTATCGTAATGGGGACCCACGCCGCCCCCCTGACTGGCGAAGCTAACCATCAGGTCATCGTAGCGCCAGTTAGGAATAAAGCGGAACTGTTCGACGATCTCGCTGGCCTCCGGCACCCAGTGATCCACCGCCTGCACCAGGAGTGTCCAGTGGGAATCGGGAAGATTGCTAAAGGTGTCGTCATCAAAAGGCCCATGTTGTATCTGCCAGTCACTGCCATCCGGGCTCTGGACAACCAGCCTTGACTCAACATCCTCCTCAAGGGACAGGCCCGCCAGCTCATCTGCTCCTACAGGGGCTTCAAAGTCAGGAAAAGCGTTGCGAACCAGTAGCGGCTTCTTCTGCCAGTAATCACGCAGAAACTCTTCGATTGAGATGTCGCCGAAAGGTGAATCACTCATTGATCAGATCCTTTATCCTGGGATTGTATAGTCTCTTGCTTGTCAGCTAACTGAGAGGTGGTTTCGTCTATCGATGTCAGAATGCCACGCAACATGTTTAATTCGGTGCGTTCCGGCCGGGAACGGTTAAAATAGCGACGCAGTTTATCCATCACCTTGCCCTCATGCTGAGGGATGATGAAGTGGGTTTTGCGCAGCGCACTCTCCAGGTGTACGTAGAACCGTTCCATATCCCGGGTCAGGGGGTAGGGCTCATCGCGTTTGATAAAGTCCTGCTTGCTATGGGCCTGCCAGATCTCGTAACACACCAGCTGAATAGCGGCAGACACGTTAAGTACTGGGTATTCAGGATTGGCCGGGATATAGACATGGTAGTTGCACCGTTGCAGTTCAGCGTTGTGCAATCCCATCGTTTCACGACCAAAGATGATGGCAACCTTACCATGCTCTGCTTCACCGACCACCTTGCGGGCACAGTCATGAGCATCAAAAATGGGCAGATCAAAGGTGCGGTTGCGGGCGCTGGTACCGATCACCAACTGGCAATCAGCTATCGCCTCATCCAGAGTGCTGACCACCACTGCACTATCAAGGAGGTCTTTGGCGCCTGCCGCGCGGGCATCGGCTTCCTCATCCGGAAACACCCTGGGTTCTACCAGGTAGAGCTGACTTAAGCCCATATTTTTCATCGCCCGGGCGGCGGCTCCGATATTACCGGGGTGAAAGGTATTGATCAGTACGATACGGATATTGTCTAGCATAGTGTCATCGTTAGTCAGTTCAGGCGGCTATCATAGTCAGTTACGGCCTGGAAGTTATTGTTTCAGATCAGGGTTACTGGGCGCTGATGATCTGCGAAAGGTCGCATACATTGCGTTCCGGTTTGCCAGAAACGAGAGGTTTTTCTGAGTGTATGGTGGTCTGTCGTGGCTGGTTTATGGTGTTCAGAATGGCGTAAGTTTAATGAGTTTTGAGTCGACAATCCAGAATGATTCCGTTGCGATCCGAGGTCAGTGAGTGTCACGGGGAAAAGAATCGCCAGAGAGGTATAAACCGGTCTCTGGCCGCAAAGATCAATATATTGACTGTATAGGTAAATCTGATGCCACCGCTGTCCGGGTTAAACATGCTAATCTGAACGGCCAGTGGATCGCTCTGGCGTTCGACTCAATCCTGGTTCTTGAGGGGGTTATCGTGAATTCAATAGTTACCGCCAAATACGCTGTGCCGGAGCCCGGTGAGTTGCTTGAGGTGGCCCCTGGCGTATTGTGGCTACGGATGCCGCTGCCTTTCGAGCTGGATCATATCAATCTCTATCTGATCGATGATACCGATGGCTGGGTTGTGGTGGACTGCGGTCTGGGAAACACCGACACCCGCGCTGTGTGGCAGACCGTCATAGCCAGTTATTTGCAGGGGCGGCCGATAAAAAAAGTTATCCTGACTCATGCTCACGTTGATCATATCGGCGCGGCGGGCTGGTTGTGTCAGTATACCGCTGCTCCGCTCTGGATCACGGCGGGTGAGCAGGCGACTGCTGAAGAGTATTTCCAGTTAGAGAGCGAGAGTGGCGATACCTTTACGGATCAGGCTCGTTGTTTCCTGCACAGCCTGGGCATGGATCAGCAACAGATCACCGGGATTATGGGGATCTTTAGCGGTATCTCATCACTGGTTCATCCGTTGCCGGACACTATCCGTGAGCTAAAAGAGGGTATGAGTATTCAGATCGGTACCGCTGAGTGGCGGGTGATTGTCTCAGAGGGGCATTCAGAGGCCCATGCCTGTTTGTACTCAGAGGCATTGGGCGTACTGATCTCTGGCGATCAGGTGTTACCCCGGATAAGCTCTAATGTCAGTGTCAGGGCGGGGAAACCTGATGCTAATCCGATGCGGGCCTGGATCGAATCACTGGAGCGGCTGAAAGCGCTACCGGCTGACACTCTGATACTGCCGGCCCATGAACGCCCATTTTATGGCCTCAGACAGAGGCTTGACGAGCTGATTGAGGAGCATATGGAGACCCTGCAGAATGTTGAGCGGGCCTGCTCTGAGCCGGTAACAGTCATGCAGCTGGCGGAGCTGATCTATCAGCGTAAGCTGACACTGTTCGACCTGTTGCTGGCGGGAGGGGAATGCCTGGCTAATCTGAACTACCTGCAGGCAGAGAAGCGTCTCCAGTGTTTGCCAGATGCCGAGGGGGTGCTGGTTTTTTCCCAGTCCCAGTCTCAGCAGCGTTAGTGAGATGATTAATGGTTTAGTGTCCGGGCAAATTTTTGCAGATCCCAGATAAACCGCTCGCGGTGGAATAGCTGAGGTGAGTGATCTGATTTTTCGTAGATATGCAGCTCTGAGGCGGTAATATTATCCCGTACATACTCAGCCACCGATTGACCATAGAACTGACTCTCATCACCATATATCAGCAGTGCGGGGATAGTTATGGATGGCAGCATATCTCTGTAATCTGCAGCGGTAAGGCTTTCCCAGCACTGTATCAGAGGTTCACTCTCCAGGGTTTGCAGGTGCTCCCTCATCTGCTGAAAGCCCCGCGAGTTGCGACGGTAGTTCTCAAATGATTTACGGTTATAACCATTGGCGACCAGTTGCAGCAATCCTTCAGCAAAGTTATCACGCAGTCTGCCAATAAACTGCTTATTGGCGGCCTGATCAAAATTGCCATAAATACCGTTTTTCCACTGTTCGTCGGTGATAAGTCTGGGAGACTGATCGATAATGCAGATCCCGGCTAAACGCTGACAACCAAAATCGCGGATATATTGCCACAAGGTCAGTGCCCCCATGGAGTGGCCGACCAGTAATACCTTTTCCAGATCGTGGTGTTCAATCAGGGTCTGGAGGTCGTTAGCCATATCGCTGACATGGTTGCTGATGTCAGGGCTTTGCTGATGGCCGCCGTGGCCCCGGGCATCCCAGCAGATCACATCATGTTCATCTGCCAGTGCGGAGGCGAAGGGTAGCCAGTCTTTTGCACTGGCACTCCAGCCGTGAAGAAAGATAACCGGGTTACCTTTGCCCAGTCGCAAATAGTGAATCTTTGCTCCATCGGAAGCAGTAATTATTTCCATTATTTCAAATGCTTGCGGAATTAAGTTAAAGCAATAAAAAAGCAGAGCCGGGGCTCTGCTTTTATACTATCAGCGATCTTCAGATCGCTTTAGCCTGCTCGACAGCGTTGCCGATGTAGCTGTGTGGTGTGAGCTGTTTAAGCTCCTCCTTCGCTGCATCAGGCATCTCCAGGGTATCAACAAATGCCATAATGGTCTCTTTGTTCATCTCCTGACCACGGGTCAGGGCTTTGAGTTTTTCATAGGGTTCTTCAATCCCGTAACGGCGCATCACCGTCTGAATCGGCTCGGCCAGGACTTCCCAGCTGTTCTCCAGATCGGCATCCAGGCGGGCCGGGTTCAGTTCCAGCTTGCTGATACCTTTAAGGCTGGACTGGTACGCAATCAGGCTGTAGCCAAAACCAACGCCCATATTCCGCAGAACTGTCGAATCGGTCAGGTCACGCTGCCAGCGCGATACCGGCAGTTTGGCCGCCAGGTGTTGCATTACGGCGTTGGCGATTCCAAGATTACCTTCGGAGTTTTCAAAATCGATCGGGTTAACCTTGTGCGGCATAGTGGAGGAGCCCACTTCGCCAGCAATGGTTTTCTGCTTGAAGTAACCCAGAGAGATATAACCCCAGATATCACGGTCAAAGTCGATAATGATGGTATTGAAGCGGCAGACCGCATCAAACAGTTCAGCGATATAGTCGTGGGGCTCGATCTGGGTGGTATAGGGGTTGAATGTCAGCCCCAGGCTCTCGACAAACTCCTGCGCATTCTTTGCCCAGTCAATATCGGCGTAAGCTGACAGATGAGCGTTGTAGTTGCCTACAGCACCGTTAATCTTGCCCAGCAGCTCAACCTTTTTGATCTGATTGATCTGCCGTTGCAGACGGTAAGCGACGTTCGCCAGTTCTTTACCGACAGTGGTTGGCGAAGCGGTCTGTCCATGGGTACGGGACAGCATGGGCTGAGCGGCATAGTTGCGGCCCAGCTGTGCGATCTCATCCGTTACCTGCTGCATGATCGGTAGCATCACTTCCTGACCCTGTTTCAGCATCAGCGCGTGGGACAGATTGTTGATATCCTCAGAGGTGCAGGCAAAGTGAACAAACTCACTGACAGCAGCCAGTTCGGCATTATCGGCAATATGTTCTTTAATCAGGTATTCAACCGCTTTCACATCATGGTTGGTGGTGCGCTCAATCTCTTTTACCCGGTTAGCTTCAGTTTCGCCGAAATTATCAACCAGAGCGTTCAGAACTGCATTGGCTGCATCGCTTAGTGCTGGCACTTCAGTAATTTGAGGGTGAGCGGCCAGTTTCTGCAACCAGCGAACTTCAACGGTTACACGGGCGCGTATCAGACCGAACTCACTGAAAACCGGGCGAAGATCAGCAGTTTTGCTGCCGTAACGACCATCAACTGGAGAGATCGCTGAAAGAGAAGAAAGATCCATATCGAGTAGATACCTGACTGGGTTAAATTTTTGAGGGCGAATTATAGCTAAAATAGCCCCTCAGGGAAAATCCGATGGGTATTTATTTATCGCCGAATAAAATTGCTTAAGTGTCGGGGTTGAATATCAGTCCCGTCCGCTGATCTGCCGCACTGATGGACGCAGTCGGGATTTAAAAAATAACAGGTGCCAGCGTTTACCGCCTACCTGTCGCCATAGCATGGCGGAACGGATGCCTGCTAACAGAAGCGCCCGTATTTTGGCCGCATTTTCTGCATTCTGCAGATGGCGGGGTTCGCCGGTGACCTGTATGCGAAAGCTGAATGTACTGAGGGTATCCTGATAGAGACTGGCCAGGTTTGCCACGACGCTGGGATGAGTATAGGCCGCAGGATTGTCCTTGAGGCTGGTGCCGGCCTCGGCAAAATAGCTGGCTTGCTGAGCGATCTTGTCGATACGCTCACCAATCACCTTCAGCAGATCCGGCCGCTTATTCAGCTTTCTCTCAAGATGGATGAGGCTCAGGCCATAACGGATGATATCCTGATTCTGGTCGGCACGACTCTTGTCCAGCAGTTCCTGAAGTCCGCGAAATCCCTGACTAAGATTGATCGGAAGATCATGAACACCACCAAAGATCTCTTCGGTGGTCTGCGGGTTGGTGACAAAGATGCTGGCCAGCGATGTTTCAAAGCTGTTCTGCGACACCATTCCCCGGGTTGCAATCTGTTCCACCAGACTGGCTGCCTGAAACAGTCCGGCCAGGGCGATTGCCTGTTGATCTTCTGCTCTGGACATATTATCGATCGATCTCCCTATGCTGCTGTGGAATCTGTTTTCCCGGTGGTTTCAATAACGCCACCGCCAAGACAGATGTCGTTATGGTATATCACAACTGACTGCCCCGGGGTAACTGCGCGCTGGGGCTCGTCAAACTCAATGCGAAAGCCGTCACCCTCAGCGAAGACAGTGCAGGCCTGATCAGACTGACGGTATCTTACCTTGGCGCGACAGCGAAAAGGCAGGGTGGGGGTGTCGCCGCTGATCCAGAAAATCTCACTGGCGGTCAGCCAGTTACTGAACAGCAACTCATGCTGCTGCCCCTGGACCGCTATCAGGACATTACGTTGCAGATCTTTTTCCGCCACAAACCAGGGTTCTTCCGGATAATCTTTTAAACCGCCAATACCCAGTCCCTGTCGTTGACCAATGGTGTGATACATCAGCCCCTGATGCTGGCCGATGACATCTCCTTCCGGTGTTTCGATATTGCCGGGCTGCGCGGGCAGGTATTGCTTAAGGAAGTCGGTGAAACGGCGCTCACCGATAAAGCAGATACCGGTGCTGTCTTTCTTGTTGTGGGTAATAAGATCGTGCTGTTCGGCCAGACGGCGCACTTCGGGTTTTTCCAGCTCGCCTACCGGAAACAGGGTTTGTGCCAGCTCTTCAGAGCCGACCTGATGCAGGAAGTAGCTCTGATCCTTGTTGTTATCCAGGCCTTTAAGCAGTGCCGCTTTACCATCAATCTCACCCCTGCGCACATAGTGCCCGGTGGCTATCATGTCAGCGCCCAGCATCTTTGCATACTCAAGAAAAGCCTTAAACTTAATCTCACGATTGCAGAGAATATCCGGGTTTGGAGTGCGGCCTGCTTTATACTCTTCGAGAAAGTGCTCAAATACATTATCCCAGTACTCAGCAGCAAAGTTAGCGGTATGTAATCTGATACCCAGCTTATCGCTGACCGCCTGAGCATCCGCCAGATCGTCCATCGCTGTGCAGTATTCAGTACCATCATCCTCATCCCAGTTTTTCATAAACAGGCCTTCAACCTGATATCCCTGCTGTTGCAGTAACAGCGCGGAGACCGATGAGTCCACACCACCGGACATGCCGACGATGACTTTTATAGCTGCAGGATCATGTGTTGCAGGGGGGTTGTTAGCTGCTTCTGACATAGGGAGTATATGCGACCTTAAAACTGTATGTTCTGGTTAATATGCGACCGGAGTCACGTAATTCAATGCTTCACTGCTGATTTGCTTCAACAATGACCGACAGCGGAAAACGGTTGCCCGCAAGGTAATCATCGATGCAGCGGGTGACCATGGGGCTGCGCAATCTTTCTTTGTGCATCTCCAGCTCTTCACGACTCAGCCAGATAGCCCGTTCAATGCCGGTATCCAGTGGCTGGTCAGGATCGTGACTATCTGCCTGTGCGGCGAAGCAGTAGCGGTGGTAAGTAATCCCGTTGGCGGGTGCCGTGTAGACATAGATACCTATCAGTGCGGTTGGGGTGACGCTCCAGCCGGTCTCTTCCTGTGTTTCACGGATCGCCGCTTCGATGAAGGTCTCATTTGCCTCGACGTGGCCGGCAGGCTGATTGATAACCAGTTGCTGCAGTGATAATGACTGCTCTTCCACGCAGAGAAACTTATTGTCCTGCTCAATAATGGTTGCCACGGTCACGTGGGGTGTCCAACGCATTCTTCATCCCGTATATTAGGGGGCATAAAACTTTGTGAAGCCCCGTTGTTTCGATTTTGTTTCGATCACCTGCAGACCATTTTTCACTGCAGTGTGTACAGGCGGCCAACCTTACCATTTTTGATCACTTTTGGCTGTATTTTGGAGTCCCCATTGTTCAAAGATTTTGTTTCGGTTCAGACAGATGATTTCTCTTTAGCTGAGCTGGCTGATCAGGTCAGATCAGAAGATGCCAGTAATGGTGCCGTTGTCACCTTTACCGGTATTGTGAGGCAGCTTCCCAATGGCCCGGGGTTACAAGCGATGTACCTTGAGCATTACCCCGGAATGACTGAAAAAGCGCTTAAAGATATTATTGCTCAGGCCCGCAGTCGCTGGCCGCTGGGGAATGTGGTCGTGGTTCACCGCATTGGTCGTCTGGAACTGAATGAGAATATTGTCTTTGTGGGGGTCGGTAGCGCTCACCGGCGGGCGGCGTTTGAAGCCGCTCAGTTTATTATGGATTATCTCAAGCGTGATGCACCGTTCTGGAAGAAAGAGATCACCGTTGAAGGCGAGCACTGGGTTGAGGCTAAGCAGAGTGATCTCGATGCCGCTGAGAAATGGTAATACCCCGCGCAGAAACCGTGCAGAAGAAGACTAACGTGGCCTGTTTTTGGCTTTACGGCCAGGTCTGGGGGCTCTGGATTTCGTGGCTGCAGATCTACCTGAGGAAGATGTTCTGGCAGTGCCGCGGTTATCATGCCGCCTGGCAGATGGTTTTGGTGCCGCAACAGGGATGTAAACCTCTTCAATACGAAGCTCACCGGGCTGCAGTCCCTCCAGGCCCCAGTTGCCTATCGCTGCGCGGATCAGTCTGAGTGTAGGAAAACCCACCGCAGCGGTCATCCGTCTCACCTGGCGGTTTTTTCCCTCTGTTATTTTCAACTCAATCCAACTGGTAGGCTGATGCTGGCGTTGTCTGATGGGAGGGTTGCGCGGCCAGACGTCGGGGGCTGCAATTTTTTTGGCAGCGGCGGGGCGTGTTACTCCATCTTTAAGCTTCACGCCCTGGCGCAACTGTTTTAATGCGTTGTCATCTATATCCCCTTCAACCTGTGCCCAATAGGTCTTCTCAAGCTTAAACTTGGGGTCGGCCAGTTTATGTTGTAGCTGGCCATCATCCGTCAGGATCAGCAATCCTTCCGAGTCGTAATCCAGCCGTCCGGCCGCATACACCCCTTTGTGCTGAATATAATCAGCTAACGTGGGACGGCCTTCGCTATCGGTAAATTGTGTCAGCACCTGAAAAGGCTTGTTAAACAGAAGTATACGGGACATAGAGCTTTCCGGTGCAGCAATTGGATTGGACGGGCAAGCAGGTTATCAGCGTCTATACTGTTTCTGCAAGTTGATCATCGTCAGCACAAAAAACTGCGAAACCACAGGACAGGAAAAAGGAGGGTGAACGATGGCTTATTCAAAGATCACGGTTCCACAGGGCAGTAAGATCACAGTGAATGACAATAACTCGCTGAATGTACCCGACCATCCGATCATTCCCTATATCGAGGGTGATGGCATCGGTATCGATGTCTCCCCGGTGATGCTTGAGGTTGTTGATGCCGCCGTGAGCAAAGCTTACGGCGGGCAGCGTAAAATCGCCTGGATGGAAGTATATGCCGGAGAGAAAGCGACCAGCATCTATGATCAGGATACCTGGTTGCCGCAAGAGACGCTGGATGCATTTAAAGAGTTTGCCGTGGGGATCAAGGGGCCGCTGACCACACCGGTCGGTGGTGGTATACGCTCACTCAATGTTGCTTTGCGACAGGAGCTGGATCTGTATGTTTGTCAGCGTCCGGTGCGCTGGTTTAAAGGGGTGCCCAGTCCGGTTATCAATCCCGGAGATGTGGATATGGTGATCTATCGGGAAAACTCTGAAGATATCTATGCCGGCGTTGAGTGGCAGGCAGGAAGCCCCCAAGCCGACAAGGTGATCCGCTTCCTCAAGGAGGAGATGGGGGTGACCAAAATCCGCTTTGACACCATGTGTGGTATCGGTATTAAGCCGGTCTCAGAAGAGGGTACAAAGCGACTGGTAAGGCGGGCGCTGCAATATACAATCGATAATGATCGCAGCTCGATGACCCTGGTACACAAAGGTAATATCATGAAGTTTACCGAGGGGGCCTTTAAAGACTGGGGCTATGAGATTGCCAGAGATGAGTTTGGCGCTCGGCCACTTGATGGCGGCCCCTGGATGAGCATAACCAACCCGAATAATGGTAAACAGATTGTTGTTAAAGATGTGATTGCCGATGCGATGTTGCAACAGATTCTGCTGCGTCCGGCTGAGTATGATGTGGTGGCTACCCTGAATCTGAATGGTGACTATATCTCTGATGCCCTGGCAGCAGAAGTGGGAGGGATCGGTATTGCACCGGGGGCTAACCTGTCGGATAAAGTGGCGATTTTTGAAGCGACTCATGGCACAGCGCCAAAGTATGCGGGTAAGAATATGGTAAATCCCGGTTCTATCATTCTCTCTGCTGAGATGATGCTGCGCCATATGGGCTGGCTTGAAGCGGCGGATCTGATTATAAAAGGGATGGATGGCGCAATTACCGCGAAAACAGTGACCTACGATTTTGAGCGTTTGATGGAGGGTGCGACACTGCTTAGTAGCTCAGCGTTTGGAGAGGCCATTATCCACCATATGTGAAGCATTCAGAGCATATATAAGTGCTGTTTTTCTGAGGCAGAGTAGTTCAGGTTGACGATAATCAGTTAGGGGTGTCGCATTTCGGGTAACTGAACTGCAGAAAAGGCAGTTAACTAACTGCCTTTTCTATACTGTATGGGGAATAAAGCACCGCCGGTACTGAGGGAGGTACGATCTGGCGTTAATCGATCTCCTCTGTTTCTGATAAAGCTAATAGTCTGATATTGATAGCATGTGTTCCCTTTGGCCCTGGAGCTGTTTCGAATTGAACGCTCTGTCCCGCTCTGAGGCTTTTATATCCTTCGCTCTGTATAACTGAGTAGTGTGCGAACAGATCCTCTTCAAAGTCCGGTGAAACAATAAAACCGAAACCTTTGGCGTTATTGAACCATTTTACTTTCCCTGTGTGCATTGGTGCCCCCCAATTTCCAAATTACCAGGCCCAATTGTCTTTGGGCCTGTCACCACAACAAACTCTCTTGCTACAATAAAGCAATATGAGTGAGATTGTTCCTTGTCATCATGCAGGGACAACTGATACTGCACATATTCTTAACTCCTGCCCTTGAATTATATCATTGGGCTGGAGGCCCCAGATATCAAGGGGTGCCCATAATGGTGCATGAAAAACTGTTAATTTTTTTGAGATATGATATGCGTCAAGAGCTTTGCGAGATTAAACTTTCAGGTGATGCAGACGAATTTAGTGACCATAATAATACCGGTGTAGTCACTGAAGAGGCCAAGCCTGAACTGAAGAGACCCTCGATGTACCGGGTGGTATTGCTAAATGATGACTATACTCCAATGGATTTCGTAGTACAGATTCTGATGGGTTTTTTTGCAATGAATCAGGAAAAAGCTACACAAGTGATGCTGGCGGTCCATACTAAAGGAAAGGGGGTATGTGGTGTTTTTACCCGCGATATAGCTGATACTAAAGCAGCACAGGTTAATCAGTGCGCCAGAGAGAACAAACATCCTCTTTTGTGCGAAGTAGAGAAAGCGTAACGGAGCGTTAGGTATGTTAAATAAAGAGCTTGAAGATACGCTGAGCGTTGCCTTTAAAAGTGCGCGCGCTAAGCGTCATGAATTTATGACAGTAGAGCACCTGCTATTGGCTCTGCTGGATAATTCCGAGGCCCGTGCAGTTCTGGACGCCTGTGCAGTTGATCTTGAGAAGATGCGAAATTTATTGAGCACCTTCATCGAAGACACGACTCCTCTGCTACCCGAGAATATTCCCGATGTAGAGACCCAGCCCACCCTCGGATTCCAGCGGGTATTGCAGCGGGCGGTATTCCATGTGCAGTCTTCCGGCAAGGCTGAAGTGAATGGTGCCAACGTACTGGTAGCCATCTTCAGTGAGCAGGAGAGTCAGGCGGTTTATGTGCTCAACCAGCAGGGCATTGAGCGTATCGACGTGGTTAATTATATCTCTCACGGGATCTCCCGTGTCGAGGAGGACGACAGTCGTCCCAGCGACGAGGGTCTGCTGGAAGGCGATAATGCGACCGATAAAGAGAAAAGCCCGCTGGCGAACTTCTCTGTCAATCTGAATGAGCAGGCATTATCTGGCAGAATCGATCCACTGGTGGGTCGTGATGATGAGATTGAGCGGGTGGTGCAGATTCTTTCCCGTCGCCGTAAAAATAACCCTCTGCTGGTGGGTGAAGCGGGTGTGGGTAAAACGGCTATCGCAGAAGGACTGGCCAAGCTGATTGTTGAGGCTCAGGTGCCGGATGTTATCGCTAAGAGCGTGGTGTATTCGCTGGATCTGGGTGCGCTTCTGGCAGGGACCAAATACCGGGGGGATTTCGAAAAACGACTGAAAGGCCTTCTCAATGAGATAAAAGATCAGGACCATGCGATCCTGTTTATCGACGAGATTCATACCATTATAGGTGCGGGCGCAGCCTCTGGTGGCTCAATGGATGCGTCCAATCTGCTCAAACCGCTGTTGAGCTCAGGGCAGTTGCGCTGTATCGGCTCAACGACCTTTCAGGAGTTCCGTGGAATTTTTGAGAAGGACAGGGCGCTGGCGAGGCGCTTCCAGAAGGTGGATGTTCTGGAGCCTTCGGTGGAGGATACATATCGTATTCTTCAGGGGCTTAAAAGCCGTTTTGAAGCCCATCATGATGTGAAGTATACCGATGAGGCGCTGCGGGCAGCTTCCGAAATGGCTGACCGTTATATCAATGATAAGCATATGCCCGATAAGGCGATCGACGTGATCGATGAAGCGGGGGCCTATCAGCAACTGATGCCGGCAGAAAAACGCAGTGCGATTATTGATGTTGCCGAAGTTGAGATTGTGGTGGCTAAAATTGCCCGGATTCCAGCTAAAAGTGTTTCTGTGTCTGATAAAGAGCAGCTTAAAAAGCTGGATAGCAACCTTAAGATGGTGGTTCTGGGGCAGGATCAGGCGATCGACACGCTGTCTGCTGCCATAAAGCTCTCCCGTGCCGGGCTGAATGAGCCGAATAAGCCAGTGGGCTCATTCCTCTTTGCTGGTCCGACCGGGGTGGGTAAAACCGAGGTGACCACACAGCTGGCCCGTATTATGGGAATTGAGCTGATCCGTTTTGATATGTCTGAATATATGGAAAGGCATACTGTCTCGCGTCTGATTGGTGCGCCTCCCGGGTATGTGGGTTATGATCAGGGCGGATTGCTAACAGAGGCGGTCTCGAAGTCACCCCATGCCGTGTTGCTGCTGGATGAGATTGAGAAGGCACATCCGGAAGTCTTCAATCTGCTGTTGCAGGTGATGGATAACGGTACCCTGACGGATAATAATGGCCGCAAGGCGGACTTCCGTAACGTCATCCTGGTGATGACGACTAATGCTGGTATTGAACAGATGACACGTGCATCTATCGGCTTTAGTCAGCAGGACCATACAACGGATGGGATGGAAGCGATTAAAAAACTGTTCACCCCTGAATTCCGCAACCGTCTGGACGGTATCATTCAGTTTAAGTCACTCTCTCCGCAGGTTATCACGGGGGTTGTCGATAAGTTCCTGACCGAGCTGCAGGCCCAGCTGGATGACAAAAATGTGGTGCTTCATATCGATGATGCTGCCCGGCAGTGGTTTGCTGAGAAAGGCTATGATGCCACGATGGGGGCACGGCCGATGAAACGCCTGATTCAGGAAAAGCTGAAAAAACCGCTGGCTGAGATGATTCTCTTTGGCGAGCTGGCAGATGAAGGGGGTGAAGTGGATATCACCGTTAATGCGGATAACGATATTGAGATACATGCGGGGGTGGCGGTTTAATACCGCCAGCCACCGTATAGATATAAAAAAACGGCCTGCGGGCCGTTTTTTTATTAGCGGGCGCGGTAGGTAATGCGGCCTTTAGTCAGGTCGTAAGGCGTCAGTTCAACCTTTACCTTATCGCCAGTCAGGATGCGGATATAGTTTTTACGCATCTTGCCAGAGATGTGAGCTGTAACGACGTGACCGTTTTCCAGTTCTACCCGGAACATTGTGTTAGGCAGTGTGTCGGTCACAACGCCTTCCATTTCAAAGCTGTCTTCTTTAGACATTCATTACCTACCTGAGTTAATTAATTGCAATACTACATTTTGCAGCGCAGTATTTTGCCCTATTTTGTTATCTATATCAAAGAGATTTGGTAAAAATAGCAAACAAATCCTGAGTACCTGTTAAACCGGCGTCGATTATATTGTGGTTATGCTGCAGGAATCCAGCCTCAGGGTGTCATGGCGCATATCAGGAGGTCTGAACAATTACAGCGATGGTTGTGGCCAGTTTGCTGTTTATCACTGACAGCGGAATACTGCTACTGATTCTGCTGGTGGGTGGGGCAGTGAGTGTTAGTCAACGACTATCCACTGGCCATGCAGCAACATTTCAATGGGGTTATAGGCTATTTTATAGGACATCTTCTGGCACTCGCGTATCCAGTAGCCCAGATAAAGATACTCCAGCTCCATCCGCTTAACTTCCTCAAGCTGCCAGAGTATCGCGTAGCTGCCCAGGCTGCGGCGATCCTCGTCGGGGTCGAAAAAGGTATAGATTGCCGATAGTCCCTGCGTAAGATAATCGGTGACCGCAAGCACCAGCAGTTTACCGTCCGGGTCTCTGAACTCGTAAAAACAGCCTTTCTGCCCCCCCTCTATCAGGAAGGCACTGAACTGCTCCGGTGTCGGAGGGTACATATCGCCGTCACGGTGACGGGTGTTGATATATTTTTCATACAGGGCGTAGTATTCATCAGTAAACTGCGGAGGCACTGCTGTAACCTGCAGGTCTTTGTTTTTATTAAAGATTCGCTTCTGACTTTTGCTGGGCCTGAACTCGCGCCCATTGACCCGCACTGAGATACATGCCTGACAGTTGCTGCAGTAGGGGCGGTAGATATGTTTACCACTGCGGCGAAACCCAAGGTCTGAAAGCTGGCTGTAGGCGTCCGTGGAGATGACCTCCTGGGGGTCAACAAACAGCGTTTTTGCTTCAAATCCTTCGAGGTAGCTGCACTCATGTTCTGGTGTTGCATAAAAATGCAGGGTTTTCAGGTTGGTCACTCAGTTCTTACCACGTCTTCTTTATCTATATCAAAATGCCAGCGATGGCTTAGTTCTGTTTCCAGATGGGTATCAAGATACTGCTTAAACTCTGCTCGCGGAATACTGTTAGCTCCCAAACTGGTCAGATGATCATTTTCAATCTGGCAATCAATTAAAGCATAGCCCCATTTTTCCAGTTGTCTGGCAAAAAAAGCAAACGCGATCTTGGATGCATTGGTGGCCCGGCTAAACATCGATTCACCAAAAAACAGGCGTCCCATAGCGATACCATAGAGTCCGCCGGTCAGGGCGCCATTCTGCCATAACTCGACCGAATGGGCGTAACCCCTATGATGCAACTCGGTATAAGCGCTTTGCATCGGAGCGCTGATCCAGGTGCTGTCGCTGTAATGCCTGGGGGCAGCGCAGGCTTCGATCACCTGGATGAACGCCCGGTCAAAAGTGATCTCAAATTCAGTGTTTCGAATCGCTTTGCGCAGACTTCTAGAGATATGTATCTGCCCCGGAATCAGCGTGCAACGGGGATCTGGCGACCACCAGAGAATAGGCTCCCCGGGGCTGTACCAGGGAAATATCCCCTGCCTGTAAGCCGCAATCAGACGCTCTGGGCTGAGATCCCCTCCCGCAGCCAGTAAACCATTAGGATCATCCAGCGCCTGGGTGATCGGGGGGAACTGGTTGCTGTAGGGATCAAGCCACAGAATCATCAGTTGCTACTCAGGCCTGATCGTCCAGATAGCGCTCAGCATCCAGTGCTGCCATGCAGCCAAAACCAGCCGAGGTGATCGCCTGACGATAGATGTGATCCGCCACATCGCCCGCGGCAAATACACCTTCAACCGAGGTCTGGGTTGCATTACCGTCGCTTCCGGATCTGATTTTCAGGTAGCCGTTGTTCATCTCCAGCTGACCGTTAAAGATCTCAGTGTTGGGTTTATGGCCGATAGCAACAAACACGCCCTGAAGTTCGAGTTCGCTCAGTGAGTCATCCACTGTGCTTTTAACCCGGATACCGGTGACACCCATCGGATCACCCAGTACTTCGTCCAGCTGATGGTTCCAGAGAATGTTGATATTGCCATTTTCAGCACGCTCAAACAGCTTGTCCTGAAGAATCTTCTCGCAGCGTAGTGAATCGCGTCGGTGAATCAGGGTAACTTCGGCAGCGATATTGGACAGGTAAAGGGCTTCTTCGACAGCGGTGTTGCCGCCACCGATTACCGCCACTTTCTGGCCGCGGTAGAAAAATCCGTCACAGGTAGCGCAGGCACTAACCCCTTTACCCATAAATGCTTCTTCTGAAGGCAGTCCGATATACTGGGCGGATGCACCGGTACAGATAATCAGGGCATCACAACTATACTCTGCCATGTCGCCTTTAAGACGGAAGGGGCGATGACTGAGGTCAGTCTCACTAATGTGATCAAAAATTACCTGGGTATCGAAACGTTCTGCATGGGCCTGCATCCGCTGCATCAGCTCTGGCCCCTGAACTCCCTCAGCATCTCCGGGCCAGTTGTCAACATCGGTCGTAGTGGTTAACTGACCGCCAGCCTGCATGCCGGTAATCACAACTGGGTTAAGGTTGGCCCGGGCGGCATACACTGCAGCGGTGTAGCCTGCGGGGCCGGAGCCGAGAATAATCAATTTATGGTGTTGTATTTCGCTCATTGGTGATCCGTTCTCTGTTCACACATTATATTGACGCCTATTATGCCCGTTTCATGGAGCGGACAAAACAGCAATGAGCGCTGAATTTTTTTATCCGTAGCGGGTCAGACTCTTCCTGTCGGGGTGATTTAACCAACACGCCGCAGAGGATGGGTATTGAGTATGGGCGTTATTGTTCAGTTTATGCTCAGTCTGGGCCGGTAAGCTGAATAAAGCGTGTAAAAGGCACTATTGTGTCTGGGGAGCCGGGGCTAAATATGTTATTTTTTAGCTCCTATTGATAGATAGTTGTAAGGATATTTTTCTTGTCTCAGAGTGGTCAAACAAATAGTCATCAAGCCAGTGTTAAAACCGCTGCGAACGAAACCAGAATTGTGTCGTTTTCTGAGCTGCTCGGTCGGGTGGTGAAAGAGGGCGGGCTGATCATTGTGATTGGCTTCGCTGTTTTTTTGCAGCTTGCGCTACTTGGCTATGATAGCCGGGACCCGGGTTGGTCTCACCTGGGGTACCAGCCTGAAGCGCGAAATTTCACCGGCTATGTCGGTGCCTGGCTGGCCGATCTCGGTTTGTCTGTGTTTGGTCTTGCAGCCTGGCTGATACCACTGATGCTGATTGTACCTGCGTTGCGCTTTATGGTGCGACGGCATGTCTCGCTGCTGGATGGGATCCCCTTTATGATGTTGCGGGTTATCGGAGCGGTTTTGGTGCTGCTCTGTCTTGCCACGCTGGCTGCAACCCATCTTTCTAATGCTACCGCACAGCTGCCCTTCAGTATGGGTGGGCTGGTCGGGCAGGCGGTGTCTGATCTTGCAGTCTCTCTGTTCAGCCTGATCGGTAGTTCTGTGGTGATCTGGACAGTACTGCTGTTTGGCTTCACTCTGATGCTCGAGCTTTCCTGGTCGCACCTGCTGGAGCGGCTGGGAGGGTTGCTGTTCACTGCCGGAGCTGCATTGAAACCCGCTGCACGTGAAAAGCCTCAGAAACCCGTGGTTAATCCTTACGCCGCAGAGGATGAAGAGAAACGTAATCTTCTCAGAGCCGCAGCCCGGCAGGGACGTGCAGCTGAGACCTCGCAGCGTTCAGAACCCGTTGTTGATATTGACCTGCCGACCCTGAAAGACCAGCCCGTCCGGGACGGTTTACACAGGGCGGAGCAAAAACATGAAGCGCGCCGCCAGGAACCGTTTTTTGAGCAACCGCTGATGGAGCCTCAGGACGTCCCGGTCGCTGCAGACAATTACTATGCTGATCAGACCATGCACACTGAGCAGACGTTCGATACTGGCCGGGCAGACTATCCCTCTGCCCATGATCAGGGCCACGCTGACGATATTCCTCTGGTAACCGAGTATGCTGATGCGCACAGCGGACAGGCTTATATGTCTGAGTCAGGTCAGCCGCTGACTGTCGTCGATCGCAAAGGCGTCAGGGTGGTGCCGCTGTCGGAAGCGCATACGCCAATGAAGGACAGCGAACTGGGGCTGGATCATATTTCTCAGGTCAACCGTCGCCGTGAACCCCGCAGAAAAATCCCGTCACTGGATCTTCTGGATGCACCAGAACTCAAACAGGGGCATTGTTACAGTGATGATCAACTGGAGGAGATGTCGCGTCTGCTGGAAAGCAAGCTGAAAGACTTTGGCATCGTCGCAGAGGTCGTCGAGGTTAACCCAGGCCCGGTTATTACCCGGTTTGAGCTGCAACCAGCACCGGGTGTCAAGGCCAGCAGGATAACCAATCTGGCCCGTGATTTGGCGCGATCTATGGCGGTGATGAGCGTGCGGGTAGTCGAGGTCATTGCGGGTAAATCGGTGATCGGTATCGAGATACCGAACGAAGAGCGGCAGATGGTGCGCCTGAGTGAAGTGCTCAACTCTAAACCCTATAAAGAGGCCTCATCCAAGCTGACGCTGGGGCTGGGTAACGATATTGCCGGTAATCCGGTGGTTGCCAATCTGGCGAAAATGCCTCACCTGCTGGTAGCCGGTACAACTGGCTCCGGTAAGTCGGTGGGGGTTAACGCGATGCTGCTGAGCTTGCTGTTTAAGGCAACCCCGGATGAAGTACGGCTGATGCTGGTCGACCCCAAAATGCTTGAATTGTCGGTTTATGAGGGCATTCCGCACCTGCTGGCACCGGTTATTACTGATATGAAAGAGGCCGCCGGTGGTTTACGCTGGTGTGTTGCTGAGATGGAAAGGCGCTATAAACTGATGTCCAAAATGGGTGTCAGGAACATTGCCGGTTATAACGATAAAGTCAATGAAGCGCGTGATAAAGGTACTCCATTGCTGGACCCTCTGTGGAATCCGGAAGAGCAGGGGCTACCATCCGACGCACCGGCTCCCTACCTGGAGACACTGCCCTATATAGTGGTGTGTATCGACGAATTCGCCGATATGATTATGGTGGTGGGTAAGAAGGTTGAGGAACTGATTGCGCGGATAGCGCAGAAGGCCCGGGCCGCCGGTATCCACCTGATTCTCGCAACTCAGCGCCCCTCGGTGGATGTTATTACCGGTCTGATCAAGGCTAACATCCCCACCCGTATAGGCTTTCAGGTTTCCTCAAAGATCGACTCGCGGACGGTGCTTGACCAGAGTGGAGCGGAGCACCTGCTGGGTAACGGCGATATGCTTTATCTGCCAGCAGGTAGCAGCCTGCCAAACCGGGTGCATGGCGCGTTTGTCAGTGATGACGAAGTGCATCGGGTTGTCGAATCCTGGAAGAAGATCGGCGCGCCTGACTATCTGATTACCGATCTGTCAGAGGTTGTTGAAGGCGGAAGTAGTGGCTTTTCCGGTGATATGGATGATGAACAGGATGCCTTGTATGACGAAGCGGTGGCGTTTGTTACCGAAACCCGCAAAGCCTCAATCTCCTCTGTACAGCGTAAACTGAAAATTGGTTATAACCGGGCCGCCCGGATGATCGAAACCATGGAAGCGGCTGGAGTTGTTTCTCCGGCCAGTCATAACGGCGCCCGTGAAGTACTGGCTCCACCACCGCCTAAGGATTGATAATGATGTTTAAAAAGATTGCGGCTGTTGCTTTGCTGGGGTGTTCACTGAGCTTCTCAGCCCTGGCTGATATTCAGGAAAATGCGGGGCCGCAGCTCGACAGTCTGTTGGCAAAGTTTGATAGTTTCAGCGCTGACTTTGATCAGGTGTCTGGCAGCGAAGATAGCCGCCGTATGGATAACTCCCGGGGGACCCTGTTGCTGGCTAAACCCAATAAATTCAGATGGATTGCTACCGAGCCATTTGCCCAAACACTGGTCAGTGATGGTGATACGCTGTGGATCTACGACCCAGATCTGGAACAGGCAACCCGTCGTAAGGTTGCTGATAGTGACTCAGGGGTTCCGGCTCTGATTCTGAATGGTCAGATAGACCAGTTACAGTCTCAGTACCGAATTCGGTTATTGCAGGAGAAGGGCAGTAATCAGCTGTTTGAACTGCTTCCCATTAATGATGCTGAAGTCTTTACCCGTATCCGTTTGCTGTTTACTGATGGTCTGATTAAAGAGTTGCAGATGGAAGACTCTCTTGGTCAGAAAACTTCGATAATGTTTAATAATCAGAAGCTTAATCCAGACTATTCAGAAGATTTCTTCACATTTGTGCCGCCAGAAGGCACCGATGTTATTATCGAGAACACCGCGGAGCCTGTTAACTGATGGCAGACCTGTTTGACGATCTCCAGCCGCCCGGATATGAACCCCTGGCTGCCCGGATGCGACCCCGGTCGCTGGATGAATACTGCGGTCAGCAACATCTGCTGGGGCAGGGCAAGCCACTGCGCAAAGCCCTGGAGCAGGGGACTGTTCATTCAATGATTCTATGGGGTCCGCCAGGGGTGGGGAAAACAACCCTGGCCCGCCTGCTGGCCCATCAGGTGGATGCTCATTTTATTATTCTCTCGGCGGTGTTGTCCGGAGTAAAAGATATTCGTGCGTCAGTCGATCAGGCGTTGCAGGTGAAAGCGCAGTCCGGGCGCAAAACCATCCTGTTTGTTGATGAGGTGCATCGTTTTAACAAATCTCAGCAGGATGCGTTTCTGCCATACATTGAAGATGGCACCTTTCTGTTTGTCGGTGCCACCACGGAAAACCCCTCCTTTGAACTGAATAATGCGTTGCTTTCCCGGGCCCGTGTCTACCTGTTACGCAGCCTGGAGCAGGACGATATCGAGGCGCTTTTGCAGCGCGCACTGCATGATCCTGACCGGGGTATCCCTCAGCAACCACTGGTCTTTCAGGATGGGGCGCTGGATCAGTTGGCGGCAGCGGCAGATGGCGATGGCCGGCGTGGGCTGAACCTGCTTGAAATTGCTGCCGATCTGGCTGATTTTGATGGCACTCAATACACTATCGGGCCACAGATTATTGAAGAGGTGCTGAAGTCCAGTGCGCGCCGCTATGATAAGCAGGGAGATCTGTTCTACGATATGATCTCCGCGTTTCATAAGTCCGTGCGCGGCTCCTCTCCTGATGGTGCTCTGTACTGGTATTGCCGGATGCTGGATGGTGGTTGCGATCCGCTCTATATCGCCCGGCGATTGGTGGCGATTGCGTCTGAGGATATTGGCAATGCTGACCCCCGGGCGATGCAGGTCGCCCTGTCGGCCTGGGATGCCTTTGAACGGGTCGGACCTGCAGAGGGTGAGCGGGCGATTGCCCAGGCTGCGATCTATTGCGCCAGCGCGCCGAAGAGTAATGCAGTCTACCGGGCCTTCAATCAGGCGATGGCGGATGTGCGCAGTGATCCTGGTTATGAGGTCCCGGTTCACCTGCGTAATGCGCCAACCAGTCTGATGCAGGACCTTGGATATGGCGCTGAATATCGTTATGCTCATGATGAACCGGATGCCTATGCAGCCGGAGAGTGTTATCTGCCACCGGAAATTGCTGAGCGTCACTATTATCAGCCACAGCCCCGGGGGCTGGAGATCCGCATCGGTGATAAACTCGAGCATTTGAAAGCGCTGGACCGCTCCAGCAGCAAGCAACGATATAAGGATTAGCCAATGCTACACCTGCTTTCAGTCGCCGCAGGCGGCGCTACCGGCGCCCTGGCCCGCTATTGGGTGAGCGGGGTGCTGGTCAATAATGCCCAGTATAAGCTGCCTTATGGCACCATGCTCTGTAATGTTCTGGGTTCCTTCCTGATGGGGGTGTTTTTTGTGCTGATCATGGAAAAAGCCCGCATCAATCCGGAATTAAGGCCGATCCTGATGGTTGGTTTTCTGGGGGCTTTCACAACTTTTTCCACCTTCTCGCTGGAAGCCGTGACCATGCTGCAAGAAGGGCATATAATGTCCGCCGCAATTTACATATTAATGAGCGTGGTGCTCTGCATGGTCGCCCTGTACAGCGGCCTATGGTTTACTCGCCTGTTCTGACTTTAAGGTTGTTTCTGACATTATGCTAGATCCTAAATTTATACGTTCTAACCCGGAGGAAGTAGCTCAGCTGCTGACCAAGAAAGGTTATAAGTTTCCGGTTGACGAGTTTAATGCGCTGGAAAATCAGCGTCGCGATGTGCAGGTTGAGTCTGAGCGCTTGCAGAACGAGCGCAACACCCGCTCCAAAAATATCGGTAAGGCCAAAGCGGCGGGTGAAGATATCGCCCCTCTGCTGGCTGAAGTCAGCACCCTTGGAGAGCAACTGGATGCCGCTAAAGAGCAGCTGAAAGAGGTTCAGGAGAAGATGGATGCGTTGCTGATGGGGATGCCGAATATTCCCCATGAGTCAGTGCCTGCCGGTCTGAGCGAAGACGATAATATTGAGATCCGCAAATGGGGTGAGCCAACCCAACTGGATTTCGAGCCCAAAGATCACGTTGATCTGGGGGAGCAGAATGGTGAGCTGGACTTCGCCACCGCCGCGAAAATTACCGGAGCCCGTTTTGCGGTTCTGCGCGGAGGTATCGCCCGTATGCACCGGGCATTAATTCAGTTTATGCTGGATACCCACATCACAGAACACGGCTATGAAGAGACCTATGTTCCTTATCTGGTCAACGCTGATTCACTGCGTGGCACCGGTCAGTTGCCCAAGTTCGAAGAGGATCTGTTCAAGGTGCCGGGTGAGCGTGATTACTATCTTATCCCGACAGCAGAAGTACCGGTCACCAATATCGTTCGCGATGAGATTGTTGATGCCGGGCAGATGCCGCTGAAATTTGTTGCCCATACGCCCTGTTTTCGCAGTGAAGCGGGCAGTCACGGGCGTGATACCCGTGGCATGATCCGTCAGCATCAGTTTGAGAAAGTTGAACTGGTACATATCGTAGAGCCATCACAGTCATGGGATGCGCTGGAAGAGCTGGTTGGCAATGCCGAGAAAATTCTGCAGAAACTGAATCTGCCATACCGCGTAGTCACCCTGTGTGGTGGTGATCTGGGCTTTAGTGCTGCAAAAACATACGATATCGAAGTATGGCTGCCAGGTCAGCAGAAATATCGTGAGATCTCCTCCTGCAGTAACATGGAAGATTTCCAGGCCCGGCGGATGATGGCCCGCTGGCGCAATCCTGAAACCGGCAAGCCTGAGCTGGTGCACACGCTGAATGGCTCCGGACTGGCTGTTGGCCGTACTCTGGTGGCGATTCTGGAGAACTACCAGACGGCTGAAGGTAAGGTTAAAGTCCCTGAGGCGCTGCTTCCTTATATGGGCGGTATTACCGAACTCTGAGTTAAGCTCTGAACGTCTGTAATCGATAAATAAAAAAGCGCTACTGGCGCTTTTTTTGTATCTGCAACCATTCTTTGCAGAGATCACCCGGTTGCCGTTCAGTGTATGCAGTCCAGGTTGCACGGTAAAACCGCTTTAGAAGCCGCAGACTGGAAGGTACAATTCACTGCTATTTGAGCAGGCTAGCGCTTCGGAGAGAAAATGAAAAACAGGTATGATCTGTTAATAGTCGGTGGGGGCATGGTGGGGGCAACCATCGCCGCAGCACTGGGGAATACCGATCTCAGGATCGCCGTGGTTGAACAGCAATATCCGGCATCTTTTCAACCGGATTCTGAACATGACCTGCGGGTTTCTGCATTAAGCATCGCCTCTGAACAGATCTTCAGAACGCTGGGGGTGTGGGATGGTATCACCGCCCGAAGAGTCTGTCCGTATCGGCGGATGAAGGTGTGGGAGAGTGATGAAAAGCGCGCCTCTACAGAGTTTGTCAGCGATGATATCGGTGCGGATCATCTGGGTTATATTGTTGAGAACCGCGTCATTCAGCTGGCACTGCTGGAGCAGCTTGCTCGCCTCGACAATGTCGACCTGATCTGCCCGGCTGAAACCGTGGACATCGATTACTCGCCTGGCTGTAGCCTGTTGCGCCTGGCGGATGGCCGGGAACTGATAGGCAAGCTGATGATCGCTGCGGATGGCGGTGGGTCCAGGGTCAGAATGGCCGCTGGAATCGGCGTGCATAGCTGGGATTACGACCAGCATGCACTGGTGGCTTCCGTGGCAACTGCATTGCCTCAGCAGGATATTACCTGGCAACAGTTTACGCCCGACGGCCCGCTGGCGTTTCTGCCATTGTCGGGTCAGCGCGGTTCTCTGGTGTGGTACAACCACCCCTCACAGATCAGGCGACTGCTGAATCTTGATAGCACCGCCTTTGTCGATGAACTGACACAAACCTTTCCTGAGTGTCTCGGCGGGATCGAGAATCTGATTGAACGAGGGGCTTTCCCATTACGGCGTCAGCATGCTCAGCAATATGTCAAAGAGGGCGTAGCCCTGGCGGGGGACGCTGCCCACATGATCAACCCTCTGGCGGGTCAGGGCGTCAATATCGGTCTGTTGGATGCGGCAACCCTGGCAGAGGTAATACTTCAGGGGCATCATGCTGGGATTGAGATCAGTGATCTGTCGTTATTACAGCAGTACGAACAGCAGCGGCGGAATCACAATCTGATGATGATGCAGCTGATGGATGGTTTTTACCGGGTCTTCTCCAATAATCTTCTGCCGTTAAAAATATTGAGAAACCTGGGGCTCGGAGCAGCAGAACGAATTGTACCTGCAAAAAACAGAGTGATGCGTTTTGCGATGGGGCTGGAGGGGAAGCTGCCCGCCCTTGCGCGAGGGGAGCCCCTTAGTTAGTTGGCGGCTATGGAAACCGCCGCGAAACGTTTGCGCGCAGAATCAGAAACGGAACCCTGAGGTTCCGTTTTTTGTTTTTTAAATTCTGATAGTAAATCTTATTTCGCTTCATCAGCCTTGGGGGCAGCTGCTTTTGCCGGAGCTGGCTTGACGGCAGCTTTAGGTGCTGCAGCCTTCTTCGCTGGCGCTTTTTTAACGGCAGGTTTAGCAGCAGGTTTAGGTGCTGCGGCCTTTGCCGGAGCAGGCTTGGCAGCAGGTTTTGGCGCTGCGGCTTTAGCTGGAGCTGGTTTGGCAGCAGGTTTAGGTGCTGCAGCCTTTTTGGCCGGAGCAGGCTTAGCAGCCGCTTTAGCCGCAGGTTTTGTGTCAGCTTTTTTGGCTTTAGGTGCTGCAGCAGTCATGAACGCGCTCAGGTCTTCGAAGTAGTTCATATCTTTAAGGCCAAGGCCTGCGAAGCTTTTCTCAATCACAGCTGTCAGTTCAGCTTTGGCTGAATTCAGTGCTGCCATCTCTTCTTCAGCAACATTGGTCAGCTTAGTTTCAAGCGTCTTAACATATTCAACCTGAAGATCGATCGCTTCTTTCGGGTCTTTGATAGAAGACAGTGCCTGCATTTGCGCCATGGTCGCATTTACAAAATCAGACACATAACCAGACTGCAGCTCGATCAGTTTCTCTGCTGCTTTTTTGTTGATTTCAGCCATATCAACAACTGGCTTCATGTTTTCCTGAACGTCTTTCATCATTTCTTCGTACATGTTTTTTCACCTGTGATCGCAAGAGTTTCAATCTTTGTGCGTTGCAGCATTTTTGCTCACTATATTCGGCGGACGAAATAATGTCAATTATGTTGTTGCAGTGCAACAAAGCGATATTTAACAAAGAACACAACTGTTTGGCAGAAGTTCCCGGCAATATTAACCTAAAGATCATAGATGAAATAAAGATGACAACAGGTTAAAAAACTACGGCCGGAGGGTTCCTGATAGTTACTTTAGCTCAGATATCTGATGGCGTATCACTAATCCACGATTTCTTTGATGTGAGCGGGTCAAAAGAGATTGATTTAGTTACAATGATCGCCATATCTACCATTGAGATCACTGACATTGGATAACGCTATGACCTGTCACCCGGCTTTTCAACACAAGCGCACCGAAACAATCGAATCACTGGGCATCGATGTTCAGGAATATGTGCATACCAATACTGGTGCGCTTCATTATCATATTGCTGCTGATAATCAGGAAAATGTTTTCCTTGTTGCTTTTCGTACTGTGCCGGAAGATAACTGCGGTGTTGCCCATATTCTGGAACATACCGCGCTGTGTGGTAGTCGCAACTATCCGGTGCGCGATCCCTTTTTTATGATGAGCCGGCGCTCCCTGAATACCTTCATGAACGCCTTTACCAGCAGTGACTGGACTGCCTATCCATTTGCCAGCCAGAACCGTAAAGACTTTTTTAACCTGCTGGATGTTTATCTTGATGCGGCATTCTTTTCCCGTCTTGACCCGCTGGATTTTGCCCAGGAGGGTCACAGGATTGAGTTCAGTGAACCGAATGATAGCGATAGTCCACTGGTCTACAAAGGGGTGGTTTACAATGAGATGAAAGGGGCGATGAGTTCGCCAGTCTCTTATTTGTGGCAGACCCTGACCCGTTATCTGTTTCCATCTACCACCTATCATTACAACTCAGGAGGGGATCCCGAAGCGATCCCTGATCTCAGTTACGAGCAGTTGCTGCACTTTTATAAGACCCATTATCACCCATCCAATGCGGTGTTTATGACCTTTGGCGATATTCCGGTTGAAGAGTTGCAGCAACGTTTTGAAACCCAGGCACTTGCCAGTTTCGACAAACTCGATGAGGAGATAGCCGTTGGTGACGAGAAACGCTACTTCTCTCCGGTCAGAGTTGAGGAGGCCTATGCCCTGGATGATGAAAATATCAGCGCTAAAACCCACCATGTGCTGGCCTGGTTGCTGGGCCCGAGTATCGATCTTGAGCAGCAGTTAAAAGCGCACCTGCTGTCCCGGGTTTTGCTGGATAACAGCTCCTCTCCATTACGCTATGCCCTTGAATCCACCGACCTTGGAACGTCGCCTTCACCGCTTTGTGGCCTGGAAGATTCAAACCGGGAGATGGGCTTTATGTGCGGCATCGAAGGCAGTGAGCCTGACAAGGCAGCAGAGTTTGAGCAACTGGTGCTGGACACGCTGGCCAAAGTTGCTGAGGAAGGCGTACCTCAGGAGCACCTCGAAGCCGCATTGCATCAGTTGGAACTGAGTCAGCGCGAGATCAGTGGTGACGGATACCCCTACGGTATGAGCCTGATTCTGGCTTCGTTGTCATCTGCGATCCATCGTGGTGATCCCATCGCACTGCTGAATCTCGATCCGGTGCTGGCCAAGTTGCATGAAGAGATTACTCACCCGGATTTCATCCCGTCGATGGTACGTGAGCTGCTGGATAACCCCCACCGGGTCAGGCTGACGCTACGTCCGGATGCTAAGCTGGCAGCAAAACGCGATGCAGCGGAAACGGCGAAACTGGAAAAAATTCGTCAGTCGCTGGATGAGAAACAGAAACAGGCGGTTATACAGCAGGCTGAAGCACTGGAGCAGCGGCAGAACCAGATAGACGATGAAACCCTGTTGCCAAAAGTGACCATCGTGGATGTACCGGCACAGATGCGTATTCCTCACGGGACGGAAGAGTCTCTACAGGGCTTCAAATATCACTTCTATCCTCAGGGGACTAACGGTCTGGTATATGAACAGGTGATTATCGATCTGCCTGCCCTGAGTGAAGCGGAACAACAACTCATCCCACTCTACAGTCACTGTCTGACTGAACTGGGTTGTGATGGTAAGAGTTATCAGGATACCCAGGCCTGGCAGTCACAGGTGTGCGGCAGCATCAGTGCATACTCATCGGTGCGCGGCAGTATTGATGATGAGCAGAAAGTCAGTGGTTACATGACGCTGTCAGCCAAGGCGTTGCTTAGCAAGCAGGCTGAAATGAGCAGTCTGGTATATAAAACGTTAACCACTGTCCGTTTCGACGAACTGAGCCGGATTCGTGAGCTGGTATCGCAGCAGCGCACCCGTAAAGAACAGAGCGTGACAGGGCAGGGACACAGTCTGGCAATTATGGCAGCGGCCAGTCAGCTGTCACCCGGCGGGCAGTTGTCCCATAACTTACGAGGGCTACAGAGTATTCGTGCGATCAAAGCACTGGATGAAAGTATTCGCAACGAGGATAACCTGAAGCAACTTGCCAATGCGCTGGAAGCGCTGCATCAGAAGCTGTTAAAAGCGCCGCGGCGCTTCCTGATAGTAACTGAAGCTGAACACCAGCAGCAGGTTGCTGAAACCCTGGCTGCACAGTGGCAGGATGTTACGACTGAGGATGGTTTTGTTCCTTTTACTCTGCCTTCAAGCCGAAGCTGTGTTACCCAGGCCTGGACTACGAGTACTCAGGTGAACTTCTGTGCCAAGGCTTATCCGACGGTTCCGGTGGAGCATACTGATGCGGCAGCGCTCACTGTGCTGGGTGATTTTCTGCGTAATGGCTTTCTCCACAGAACCGTGCGCGAAAAGGGCGGTGCCTACGGTAGTGGTGCCGGGCAGGATTCGGCAGATGCAGTATTCCGCTTCTTCTCCTATCGTGATCCTCGCCTGAGCGAAACTCTGGCGGATTTTGATGCCTCTCTGGTCTGGTTGCAGGAGAGCGAACTGGAAGCACAAAAGCTGGAAGAAGCGATTCTGGGGGTTGTCAGCAGCATCGATAAACCGGGGTCTCCCGCAGGAGAGGCGAAACAGGCTTATCACAGTGCGCTGTTTGGCCGCACGCCAGAACAACGCGAACAGTTCCGTCAGCGTATTCTCAGGGTCACCCTGGACGATCTGAAGCGGGTGGCGGCAACTTATCTCAAGCCGGAACAGGCCAGCGTTGCGGTAGTGACCAGCCCGGCCGCGGCAGCCAAACTGGATGAACAGTTTGAAATCATCGCCCTCTGACTGGCTGCTGGAGTTCAATAGCCCCTCTGAGTGATACAGAGGGGCTTTGTTATTTATGAAAAATCATAGTTTTCTGATCGGCGCGGCTCTGATCCTGATATCAGAAATGTTTCTGGTGCTATCCGGCATGGTGATACGACAGGTTTCTGCTGAGTTGCCTACCGAGATGATCGTATTCTTTCGTAACCTGCTGGGGCTGATGCTTTTTGTCCCCTGGATGCTGCGTAACGGTATCTCTGTCCTACACACCACCAAGCTCCACTTCCATCTGATGCGCGCGGGGGTAGGAGTAACGGCAATGACCTGCCTGTTTTATACCTGGGGCCATCTTCCTCTTGCCCAGGCGGCACTGCTGAAACAGACTGCCCCGTTTTTTATGCCGCTGATCGCCTTATGGTGGCTTAAAGAGCGGATAAACCTGCAGGTGAAACTGGCGATTCTGGTAGGGTTTATCGGTGTCGCCTTTATTATCAATCCAACAGAGACCGCGGTGAATATCGGCATTTTAATTGCTCTGTTCGGTGCCTGTCTGGGTGCCCTGGCGAAAGTGACGGTACGCCGGATGCGGGATACCGAATCCCCCCAGTTAATCGTATTCTATTTTGCTCTGTTCGCTGCAGTGTTGTCCGCTTTTCCGGCCTGGCTGAGCGGCGCAGGCTTAAACCTGGTTCAGTTTGGCTGGCTGGTGTTGCTGGCGGCAACCTCAACCGTAGCACAGTTATTGCTCAGCAAAGCCTATGGTATGGCTCCGGCCGGTCAGTTAGCACCCTACACCTACGGCTCGGTTGCCATGGCGGCGGTTCTTGGCTGGCTGGTATGGGATGAGGTGCTGGGACTGCATACTCTGCTGGGCATTCTGCTGGTTTGCTGTGCGGGTATTGTGGCGATGGCGGGGAAGCGTTCGCAACCGGTAAAGCCGGTGACAGACCCGGTCCTGTAACGGTTAATCCTCTCCGGTTTCACTGTGGGAGGCCTGAGGCAGGCTGTTGATCAGTGAATCGCTGCGGTAGGGAACCTGACTGCTGGGGACCCGTTTTGCGGCTGATACCAGGTGCGCGGGCTGATCGTCAAAAAAGATATGGGGACGTAAAGCACTCAAAACCGGCTCTTTACTCATCCCTCCTAGAAAAAAAGCCTGATCAACATTGACTCCCCATTGCCGCAACGTCTTAATCACCCGCAAGTGCGCCGGGCCGTTGCGGGCCGTCACGATGGATAGTCTCAGGGGGGAGCGATCTGCTCCCAGTTTACTGTTGAGTCTGGAAAGCACTCTGACCAGTTTGGCAAAGGGACCATCGGGAAGCACGACATCTTCATTGTCTGACTCATTTTCCTGAAACCGTTCCAGCCCTTCGGTTTTATAGATATATTCTGACTCATCAGAGAACAGCACCGCATCCGCATCAAATGCGATCCTGATGGTGTCACGGTCCGGCTGAAAGCTTTCGGGGGGATCGTATATCAGCGCCGCAGCACAATCCTGAGTATCGATGGCCACCTGCGCATCATCCGGGTGTCGGGTTAACAGCAGATCGACACTGTATGCCTGCAGGAAAGGGGCGAGTGATTCACCTCCGGTAAAGGCTGATCGGGTAATATCCAGGCCGTAGTACTGAATTGATTTCAATACGCGCAAACCGGTATCAGGGCTGTTTTTAGACATCACCACCACTTCGACCAGTCGCTCGTCGGAAAGGGTGTTCAGGCTGAGTAGCGCTTCCACCAGATGAAAGGCGGTCCCTTTATCGAGAATTTTATTCTCCTGTTCAAACTGGTAACGGCGGTAGGCCTCTACATCCTGTTGCTGGTAGATACGGTTTTCATGTTCCAGGTTAAACAGCGCGCGGCTGGAAATACCAACCACCAGAACCTCATCCAGGGCAAATGTCATGTTACTGTCCATTATTATGATCGTTAGATCTGTGCCATTAGTTAAACATACAAAGGGGCGCGAATCATTACTGATCGCTGTTCAAAAAATGGGCAGTGTTGGGTATGATCAGTGCTACCTTTGTTACGCTTCTGACTCTGCGGTAATCCGATATTGACTGTTTCCCGTTTCTCTATTCGCAAGTGGCTGATCCGAGTGCTGCTCATTCTGATTCTGCTTCCAGTACTGCTGGTGCTGATGTTGCGTTTTATCGACCCGGGTATATGGATGTGGAAGATCCAACGGGATCTGAATCCGCCACCGGGATATCCGGCTCACAGTCAGCATATCTGGGTGCCTCTTGATCAGATCTCCGGGACGATGCAGCTAGCAGTCATCGCCTCTGAAGATCAGAAGTTTCCGCAACATTGGGGGCTGGATCTGGAATCGATAGCGGACGCTCTCAGTGACAATGAGAAAGGCGGCAGGATCAGAGGTGCCAGCACCCTGACGCAGCAGACCGCTAAAAACCTGTTTCTGTGGCCCGCCAAAAGCTATCTGCGAAAAGGACTCGAGGCGGGGCTGGCGGTGTTGATGGAGGCCCTGTGGACCAAGCAGCGTATCCTGGAAGTTTATCTCAATATTGTCGAGTTCGGTCCCGGAATCTATGGTGTTGAAGCGGCCAGTCAGGCCTATTTCCATAAACCGGCTCAGCGACTGTCCCCGGTCGAAGCAGCGCGCTTAGCCGCGGTGTTACCCAACCCCTACCGTTTACGTGCTGCCAACCCCAGCAATTATGTCTGGCAGCGCATTCGCTGGATCACCCATCAGATGCAGTTGCTGGGGCCGAATCACTGGAACCCGTAACGCGGGCCATAGCAGATTGCCTGAAGCCACAGAAGATATGCAAAACTGACTGGATTAGTGGCGCCTATTGATTCAGAATCAGCGTCAGCCAGACTGATTTAGCTGGCTATCTGTTTTGTCCTGCTAACCTGAATTTAAGGATCGTTCTCTATGGAAATGGAGTTTTTTAGCGCCTCTCTGATCAATCTGTTATTGAATCTGAGTTACACCATCATCGCTCTGGTGGTAGGAGTGTATGCTCTGTTATGGATCGATAAGCGGTTACTCAAAAATATCGATATTGAGGAGGAGATGAAGAAGGGTAATATCGCGGTTTCGATATTTGCCTCAACCGTACTGATCTTCGTCGCCATTATTGTTGCCTCGGGTCTGAAAGGGTAGCCGGCCATGTTAAAACGCCTGGGGCAGGGCGTGCTGTTTATTCTCGTCATCATACTGACCTCAGCGCTACAGCAACACCAGCGCTCGCCGGATCTGATAATTGACGAGGCACTAGAGCGTCTGCCACTGCCAGCTGACCCCAACGCATCTCCCGGGTTATTACGCAGCGGATCACTCCAGTTAATGGCGAATGGTATCACGCTGAATCAATTGGATATTGATAAGATTCTCAATAAACGCAGAGAAAAACCCAGCATCTATCTGTTTGGTCAGGCCGACCTGGGGGCATATATCATGATCGCTCCGGGTGTCGACCGGCGTTACCATCTGGTAAACAGCTATTTTGATGGCTATATGCCGTTCCGGGTTGAGAATCCGGTATTGGCGCTCTATACGGTTGCCCATCGAAAAAAGTATCAGCTTGATCATATCACCTATCCGGGCCGCCCTGAGGTCTGGCAAAGTAGCCAGCAGGCATTTTTTGCTAAGGTTGGGGATTGTGAAGACCACGCCATTTTGGTGGCCGACTGGCTCATCGGCCTGGGCTACGATGCTCGGGTTGTCGTTGGTGACTATGATGGAGAGGGACACGCCTGGGTTGTGCTGTTTGCCGAGGGCCAGGAATTTCTGCTTGAGACAACCCGAAAGCGTGGCCTCAATCGCCTGAAAGCGTTTCCACTGGCCCGCTTGCAGACTAAATATCATCCCACCTTTATGTTTAACAACACTGATTTCTGGCAAAACCAGGGCTCCCGTTTTACCACTGATTACGCATCATCGGACTGGGTTAAGAGAAGTCACTATGTGGCCGACAGATAGTGGCTGACTAAGGCCGGCACCGGTAAAAAAAATCCGCCACAGAGGGCGGATTTTTTTCTCTATCGATCAGCTATCGTCCGGTTCATACCCCAGGTTTGGTGATAACCAGCGTTCCGCTTCGGTTTTCTCCATACCGGTGCGTTTGGCATAGGATTCCAGCTGATCTTCACCGATCTTGGCGACACCGAAATACTGAGATTGCGGATGACTGAAATACCAGCCGCTGACCGAAGAGGTCGGCAGCATGGCATAACTATCGGTCAGTTGCATACCAATCCGGTTTTCAACATCCAGCAGCTTCCACAGCAGACCTTTTTCGGTATGCTCCGGACAGGCGGGATAACCCGGGGCGGGGCGGATGCCCTGATATTTCTCTCTGATCAGCGCCTCGTTATCGAGGTTTTCATCGGCAGCATAACCCCAGAACTCACGCCGGGTACGGGCGTGCATATACTCAGCCAGCGCTTCGGCTAACCGGTCCGCCAGGGCTTTCACCATAATACTGTGATAATCGTCATGATCGGCTTCATAGGCGTCGATCATCGCCTGATCACCAATACCAGCGGTAACCGCAAAAGCCCCGAAGTAATCAGCTTTGCCGCTCGTTTTCGGTGCGATGAAATCGGCGAGGCACATATTCGCCTTGCCATCCGTTTTCTCTACCTGCTGGCGCAGATGGTGCAGGTTCATCAGCACCTCTGAACGACTGTCATCGGTATACAGTTCAATATCGTCATTGTCGACACTGTTAGCCGGGAACAGACCGATCACTGCCCGGGCTTCCAGCTTCTTGTTAGCGATAATATCATTCAGCATCTGCTGAGCATCGTTAAACAGACGGGTCGCCTCTTCACCGATAATCTCATCTGTTAGAATGCGTGGGTAACGTCCCGCCAGCTCCCATGAATGAAAGAACGGGGTCCAGTCGATATAGTCACGTAGCTCATTCAGATCGATATTCTCGAAGGTCTGAATGCCTGGCTGAGCAGGGACCGGAGGGGTATAGTTGCTCCAGTCGATGTTGAATTTGTTCGCCCGGGCCTGAATCAGTGAAACCCGGCGCGCCTGACTCTGGCGTTCAGCATAGCGCTGCCGTACGGTTTCATAATCCTCCTGTATCTCCTGCACATAGGCTGCTTTTCGCTCTTTGGATAGCAGGGTGCTGGCAACGTTTACCGCCCGGGACGCGTTGGTCACATGGACCACCTGATCACGGTTGTAGGCCTGATCAATTTTTACCGCCGTATGTGCTTTAGAGGTGGTTGCCCCGCCAATCATCAGCGGAATATTAAAGCCCTGACGCTCCATCTCTCTGGCCACATGCACCATCTCATCCAGCGATGGGGTAATCAGACCTGAGAGACCGATAATATCAACATTCTCTTCACGGGCGGTTCGCAGAATCGTTTCTGCCGGCACCATCACGCCGAGATCGATAATTTCGTAATTATTACACTGAAGCACGACACCAACGATGTTTTTACCGATATCGTGAACATCGCCTTTTACCGTGGCCATGAGGATTTTACCCGCGGTTTCGCTGCCCGCGCCGGCTTTCTCCTCTTCGATGAAGGGCATCAGATAGGCGACCGCTTTTTTCATTACCCGGGCCGATTTAACCACCTGAGGCAGGAACATCTTGCCCGCACCAAACAGATCACCCACCACGCCCATGCCGTCCATCAGCGGGCCTTCGATCACCTGAATCGGGCGATCATAGAGATGGCGGCACTCTTCGACATCGTCATCAATATATTCGGCGATACCTTTAACCAGCGAATGGGACAGACGTTCCTGAACCGGCAGGCTGCGCCATTCCTGAGTTTTCTCCTCAACCTGTGCACCATCGCCGCGATATTTTTCAGCAATCTCCAGCAGGTTTTCGGTCGCGTCATCTGAGGTATTGAGAATTACAGCCTCAACCGCAACCCGCAGCTCTTCCGGCAGGTCATCGTAGATCGCCAGCTGACCGGCGTTAACGATACCCATATCCATCCCTTGCTGAATTGCGTGATAGAGGAATACACAGTGGATCGCTTCCCGCACCGGGTTATTACCGCGGAACGAGAATGACACGTTAGATACGCCGCCAGAGATCATCGCATAGGGCAGATTCTTCTTAATCCATCCCGTAGCGCGGATAAAGTCCAGCGCATAATTATTGTGCTCCTCAATCCCTGTCGCCACGGCAAAGATATTCGGATCGAAGATAATATCTTCTGGTGGGAAGCCGACCTTCTCAGTGAGCACTTTGTAGGATCGTTCACAGATCTGGATTTTGCGCTCTTCGGTGTCCGCCTGGCCATCCTCATCGAATGCCATGACCACCACCGCAGCCCCATAGCGACGCAGCAGGTTGGCCTGATAGATAAACTTCTCTTCACCCTCTTTAAGGCTGATGGAGTTCACCACGCCTTTACCCTGAATGCATTTCAGGCCTGCTTCGATCACCTCCCACTTAGAGGAGTCGATCATAATCGGCACCCGGGAGATATCTGGCTCAGAGGCGATCAGGGTGAGAAAGCGCACCATCGCCGCTTCCGCATCCAGCATCCCCTCATCCATGTTGATATCGATGATCTGTGCGCCGTTTTCAACTTGCTGACGGGCAACATCCAGTGCGGTCTCGTAGTCACCCTCTTTGATCAGACGTTTGAACATCGCCGAACCGGTAACGTTGGTTCGCTCACCGACGTTAACAAACAGGGTGTCTTTATTGATATTTTGCGGTTCCAGGCCGGAAAGGCGACATTCAACAGGAATCTCAGGAATCTGTCGCGGAGCGAACTCATTGGCGGCATTACCCATAGCGGTAACGTGTGCCGGTGTTGTGCCGCAGCAGCCTCCGATAATATTCAGGAAGCCGGCCTGAGCCCACTCACGAATCTCTGTCGCCATCTGTTCGGGGGACTCGTCGTAGCCACCAAAAGCATTTGGCAACCCCGCATTCGGATGAGCGGATACATGGGTGTCAGCGATACGGGAAAGCTCTTCCACATACTGCCGTAACTCCTTTGGTCCAAGAGCGCAGTTCAGGCCGATTGATAGGGGCTTGATATGACGCACAGAGTTCCAGAACGCTTCGGTGGTCTGGCCAGACAGGGTTCGGCCTGAGGCATCGGTGATGGTGCCGGATATCATTACCGGCAGACGCAGCTTGTTGTTTTCAAAGTACTGGTCAACCGCGAAGATAGCCGCTTTGGCATTCAGAGTATCGAAGATAGTTTCGATGAGAATGATATCAGCGCCACCTTTTATCAGCCCGTCGACGGATTCGGTATACGCCTCGACTAACTGATCAAAACTGACATTGCGGAATCCGGGATCATTTACATCCGGTGAGATAGAACAGGTGCGGTTAGTCGGGCCGAGAACACCGGCAACATAGCGGGGCTTATCCGGCGTTAACGCAGTAACCTCATCAGCCACTTTACGGGCCAGCTGCGCGGCCACCCGATTGATCTCATGACTGATTGCCTCCATCTCATAATCAGCCATAGCGATGGTGGTTGCGTTAAAGGTGTTGGTTTCCAGTATATCTGCCCCGGCATCCAGATAAGCGCGGTGGATATCGCTGATAATATCAGGTTGCGTCAACACCAGCAGATCGTTGTTTCCCTGCAGATCGACCTTCCAGTCGGCAAACCGTTCACCACGAAAATCAGCCTCGTTCAGTTTGCGATCCTGAATCATGGTGCCCATACCGCCATCGAGAACCAGTATGCGTTCTGACAGGGCTTGTTTCAGTTGAACTGTTTTATCTACAGAAGTATGTGCCGACACGTATAAACCTACCAATAACCTATTGTAAAGGCGGCTATTTTAACTAAATTATCGGGCTTGTGGGTGAGTTACACTCAATTGATGATGAAATATATTTGTAGAGCCTGACAGATCAGTGCTCAGATAACTTTTTTGTCGTTGATATGCTTGCTGCGTTTGAAAAAACGGTCATTGCTGAAAGACAAAACCCACTCAGCCAGGACAGGGCGACTGAGTGAGTTGTAGAGGCCAGAGCGTTGATATCTGAATTAAGCGCCAGAGTTTTGCAGTCTCAGGTTAGAGCGATGACCAACCCAGCGCATACCCGCTACGATAGTGAGCAGCGTGACCAGATAGAAGATCAGATGGATTGCAGTAGGACGCTCCTGATATCCGATAAGAATATGTAGTAGCTGGCCTGTAATCGATTTTTCTGAGAGCAGCGCGCCACTATCCCAGAGTGGAGTCTGATAGGGCAGAATACCTGCCTGCATCAGATAGCCGGAAGCTGACGCTGCCAGACCCGCTGCCAGTAACAGAATCATCCATCCGGTATACTGGAACAGGCGGGCGGTAGGGATTCGCAGTAACCCGCTATAGATCAGGCGTCCCACCAGAATACCAGCGATCACGCCGAGAATACTGCCGGTCATCATCGAGTTCGCAGAGCTACCGCTGGCAGTGACACTGTACATGAACAGCACCACCTCAGAGCCTTCCCGCAACACTGCCATACCAGAGGCAACCGCGAGAAAGTAGAGAGGTAGTGAGCCGTCAGTTATTTTAGCGCTGACGTTTTTCATGTGGGCGACCAGTTCCCGGGCATGATGAGACATCCAGATGTTGTGCCAGGCCAGCATCAGAACGGCGATCAGAAGAATGGAGGCATTCATCAGTTCCTGGCCAGTCCCCTCAAAAGCGCTGGTGATGGAACCTGCGAAAAGCGCGACAATGCAGGCACCAGCCAGTCCTGCGATAAGGCCCGCACCGATCCACAGCGTCCGGCGGGGCAGGCCGCAGGTAGCCGCCAGCAGGATACTGACAATCAGTGCCGCTTCTAGCACTTCACGAAATACGATAACAGCGGAGCTTAACATAGGTCTGCCTCAGCAATAATTACTCGACGATCAGGACACCTTTGGCTGTGTCTTCATGAAATTCGCCCACAAACTCATAACGGCCTGGTTCAAAGGGCCCAACCATAATAGTTGCTTTACTGTTTCCTGGAATCACTTTTTCCAGAGTGAAGTCTTCCCCTTCAAACTCTTCAGGGGTGGCGTCTTCATTAGAAACTACCAGTTTTACCCGCTGATTAGCGGGGATGGTGATTACTGCAGGCGAAAACATATGATCTTTTATCGACACCTCAAAACGGGTATCGGCAGCCATCGCTGTTGTTGACGTGGCAAGCAGGGCGGCAATCATCAATTTCTTCATAGCAAAGTCTCAGAATTACATTAATAGTTAATAATAATGATTATCATATAGATTCGCGAAAGCAAGTGCAACATTCATGACGTCAGAATCATGCATAACAGAATCAGGAAAAACACGACCAGAAAAATCACGCTGCTTTTTATGGGTAAACAACATTGGACCTCTGTGTCGCTGTGATCTGATAGATGTAAAGCGTGTATCCCTGCTGATAAATTGCTTAAAATTTTAAAATTAGCTGGTACAATTGCCCCGCGAAAAAGGTAAGCAAACTTATAACATCACTTATAGTTTGCTTTACCTTATATCGTTCGCTTTGTTTCAGGGCTGTAAACAGATCTGAAAAAGTGTCCATGGCTGCGGCTGTGATGGGGCCGATGAATCGGCCTGGTGCTGGTGATTGCAATATAACGCGACACTGGCAGAGGTATGCTGAATATTTCAGCAAGGTTTAAGTCGGTTACCCGGCTGTTTGAGACTCAGGTCATTAATATGCTGCAAACATTCTTAAAAGCAAAACTTCATCGGGTTACGGTAACCCATGCTGAGCTTCACTATGAAGGCTCCTGTGCAATTGACGGTGTGTTACTCGAACGCTCCGGCATTAAGGAGTACGAACAGATACATATCTACAACATTAATAACGGTGAGCGCTTCACTACCTACGCAATTCGTGGTGAAGACAACAGCGGTATTATCTCTGTTAACGGGGCTGCGGCACACCGCGCTTCAAAAGGTGATCTGCTCATCATCTGTTCCTATGTGCAACTGGATGAGCAGGAGGCTGAGAGTTTTCAGCCAACCCTATGCTATTTTGAAAACGCTAAAAATGAGAACGATGCTCACCGGGTCAGTGATGAGGAGCTGCATCAGCGTAATATCATGACTGGCATTAAAAACAGCATCGCAGTTCAGGAAAATAACTGACAACCCCCTGGCAAATCTGTTTCCTCAAGCTGCCTTCTGGCAGCTTTTTTTATGCCTTTTTGAACGGCATGTCCAAAATTACAAAGTCAGGATTGTCGACAATTGATCTATGTCACTATTTTGTAGTCGCATATTTAGTCATAAAAAAGCAATTTATCTGAAAATTATCGGCATATCGTAGACAATTTAGCCTTTTGTATTAGTTTATTTTGCCTGCTTCTCGGTTAGAGTGTGACACATGAGGCGGCACCTGCAGACAACAATGATAAGCCTATAACAAAAGTAGGTGATGCCGGTCTGAAACATATAATAATGGTTACAGCGAAGGGCCAGTGCTATGTCATATAAAGAAGAATACAGAAGATCGATCGAAACTCCTGAGGCTTTCTGGGCGGAGAAAGCTGAAGCGATCAAGTGGTTTAAAGCCCCTGAGACGATCCTGAGCAAAGATGAAAATGGTATTGATCGCTGGTTTGCTGATGGCGAGATGAATACCGCTTATCTGGCACTGGACTACCATGTTGAAAGTGGCCGTGGTGATCAGGATGCACTGATCTATGATTCGCCTGTCACAGAGACTAAACAGCGCTACACCTATTCTGAATTGCGCGATGCTGTGGCAACCTTTGCTGGCGTTCTGAAGTCTCAGGGCGTTGAGAAGGGCGATCGGGTTGTTATCTATATGCCGATGATCGCTGAAGCGGTTATCGCCATGCTTGCCGTAGCCCGGCTTGGAGCGATCCACTCCGTTGTTTTTGGCGGTTTCGCGGCACATGAACTGGCCGTCAGGATCGACGATGCAGAGCCAAAGGTAGTAGTGACTGCCTCATGCGGCATTGAGATTGCTAAAGTGATTGAATATAAGCCGCTGCTGGATGAAGCGATTGAGAAGTCTGCTCATAAGCCTGATAGCTGTATCATTTTCCAGCGTCCACAAGTGGCCGCATCGATGATCGAAGGTCGCGATATTGATTGGGCGCAGGCGGTTGCCACTGCAGAACCAGCGGATTGCACCCCCGTAAATGCGACAGACCCTCTGTATATTCTTTACACCTCCGGCACAACGGGTAAGCCAAAAGGTGTGGTACGCGATAACGGTGGTCACGCGGTGGCGCTTAAATACAGTATGAAAGCGATCTACAACATGGAACCGGGTGAAGTGTTCTGGGCGGCCTCCGATGTCGGCTGGGTAGTAGGGCACTCCTATATTGTGTACGGTCCACTGTTGGCAGGTTGTACCACCATCGTTTACGAAGGCAAGCCGATCAAAACTCCGGATGCCGGTGCATTCTGGCGTGTGTGTGCCGAGTATGGCGCTAAAGCGCTGTTTGCTGCCCCGACAGCATTCCGGGCGATCAAGAAAGAGGATCCCAACTCTGAATTTCTGAAGCAGTATGATCTGAGCAAGCTGGAAACGGTCTTTATGGCGGGCGAGCGGCTTGATCCGCCCACCTACCACTGGACCAAAGAGACTCTGGGTAAGCCGGTTATCGATCACTGGTGGCAGACGGAAACTGGCTGGGCGATCTGCGGTAACCTGACCGGTGTAGAGATGCTTGAACCCAAGCCGGGTTCAGCGACGGTGCCAGTCAGTGGCTTTAATATCCAGATTCTGGACCATGAGGGTAACGAGCTGCCTAATGGGGAGCAGGGCAATATTGCCATTAAACTCCCTTTGCCGCCAAGCTGCCTGCCAACCGTATGGGGTGATTTTGAGCGTTTCCGTACCGGTTATCTGTCAGAGTTTCCAGGTTATTACTGCTCAGGAGATGGCGGTTATAAAGATGAAGATGGCTATGTGTTCATCATGGGGCGCACCGATGATGTGATCAATGTCGCGGGCCATCGACTCTCGACCGGCGAGATGGAAGAGATCGTAGCTGACCATCCGGCCGTTGCCGAGTGTGCCGTTATCGGCATCAATGATCCGCTGAAAGGACAGCAACCCATCGGTCTGGTGCTGCTTAAGAACGGTGTTGAGATCGATGCAGCGCAGCTCGAATCAGAGCTGGTTGCGATGGTGCGTAAAGAGATCGGTGCGGTGGCCTGCTTCCGTCGTGCGATTGTGGTTCAGCGTCTGCCGAAGACCCGTTCCGGTAAGATCCTGCGTAAACTGCTGCGTCAGATTGCCGATGGTCAGGATTACACTGTCCCGTCTACCATCGATGATCCGGCATCACTGCCAGAAATTCAGGAGATCATGGGGCGAAATGGCCTGGTAAGCTGATCTTGACGGATTAAAGTGTTTTACTACCTTTCAGGCAGCCATATGGCTGCCTTTTTTATTTTGAACTACAGTGTATGTCAGCACCGCTGACATACACTTTCCTACCCATAGAGGGGCTACTAATCGTCAGGCGGGAAGATAACATTGAGGTACTGGCTATGTCTGATAACCCTGTTGTGTGGTTTGAAATTTATGTAGACCAGATGGCCAGAGCACGAAAGTTTTATGAAGCTGTGCTCGGCGTTCATCTGGAATTATTGAGTGATCCTAATGATTCCGGTGTAGAGATGCTGTCTTTTCCAGCAGATATGGACAAATATGGCGCGACCGGTGCTTTGGTCAGAATGGAAGGGTTTCCCGCAGGAGGAAACAGTACGCTGATCTACTTCTCCTGCGAAGATTGTGCTGTTCAGGAGTCAAGAGTTAATGCTGCTGGTGGCAGAGTTCAGAGAGCAAAAATGTCAATTGGTGAGCATGGATTCATCTCGTTAGCGATGGACACCGAAGGGAATATGTTTGGTCTGCATTCGATGAATTAAATAGTGCATTAACACCTGGCGCACATATTCATAAATTCTGTTTAATCGACGAACACTGGCTCCTTGTATCAACTATTCGGCGATTACTTTTATCCGTCATTCTGTCGGGTTGCCACACAACACTATGATATTTATTGCCTCATATAAACGTCTTCTGAGAGGTGACGCTGCACTAATGAGTATTAAGCTGCCAGCAAGCTTCGCTCTATACAGTATGGTGATCCATATAACCTTCCTGGCGGTAACCGAGTATATGCAACGAAGTAAAGTGATAGCACTGTTTGCATGCGTTATATCTATCTCAACTGCGGTTGGAGGCAATGACTCCAGGCCGTTCGATGCACAACAACTGGTTGGAACCTGGAACTGTACCCATACCATGGAAGAGGCCGATACAGGGATGAAAGTAGACTATGTTATCAACTACAAATCTGATGGTCAGGCCAGCGGATCAGGAACATTAAAGCTGAAATTAGCCAATTTTCCCGAGATCCAGTACGGCGTATCAAATCGCTCCAACTGGGAAGTTAAAGGTAACTCGCTTATTCTTTCGGCAACTCTGTTAAATGTAGTCAACCAGAGCCATCCTGAATTGGATAGTTTTCTCAATATAAAAAGTTTGATCCCGCACCGTCTGCGGGAGTCATCCACAATACTTGAGTTAACCGCATCAAACCTGGTAGCCAGATCTGACTCCTACGGCGGTGTTTATTCCTGCTCAAAACGCGTATCAGATATCTGATACTCAGGCTCTCGATAACCGGGAGCCTATAAATCGCTTCACTCTCTTCATGCCGTTGTATCATTGACACAGCAACTTCCGGTTTTATCCTGAAATACCATGACGCCAGTTTGTGGCGGCTGCTATTCATCCTGCTTTATAGACAAATCCTGTATAACCTATTGAAGCATAAAGATCTTATACCTAAGATTGGGGAAATCTGACTTTTTAGACGGCTATAACAATAACCGGAAAGCCCTATGTTAAATACTATAACCAACAGTCCTTACCTGATCCTGCTAAGCGCGCTCATCCTTTTTATCACGTCTGGATATGAAACGATTCACACGCTGAATGACTTCACACTGAGCACCCACCACGGTATTTTAGTTTTTAGCATTATCCAGATTATCAAAGTGATTCCTGAAATTATGCATGGCCTGCAAGAGATAGAAGACGCAGATGAGATTATGGAGAAAAGACTATCCAACTAGCCGCAAAGCTTGTTCAGTCGCACAAATTATGCGAATACTCACTTAAATGTGCTTCGAAAACCATCATCGGCAGCTGATGCGATAGGGTGAATTGCTCCAATAAAAATTGAGCACTCAGCGTAAGCAGATCGCTTTTCAATAGCCCGTTATATAACACTATAAAAAAGAGTAACACTATGAGCCAGCCCTCTCAAAGACGACCCTCTTTCGACTTTTTAATTTGTCGAAATCAGAAAAGCGATGCCTATACACTGTACCGGGTTGATCCCCATGCAGAGGCGTTTTTCACCCCGGTTACACTCGCCGCAGATACTTCTTTTGACTGTAACTGGCGTATGGCTCAGATAGGGGGGTATCTTTTGCAGTGGAGCCCTCTGTGTAAACAGCACGGGGATGAGGGCTATCAGTTCAACCTGATCGAGTTCAACCCCGAAGCTGCCGACCCGCTAAATGGCACCTCAATCGAGAGCGGTTTCTGGAGCAAGACTAAATTCTGGGGCAAATACCGTCACACCTATAGCAGCAACCCGGATGAGGGCCAGAATCTGGACCTTATTCCCATGACCAGTTTTGTCCTGAATTTGATTCCCGCCAGGGGGCGTGGAACATTTGAACTATGGAATTTCGATCCCCAGGGCGTGTCAGGCTTCAAATCCGATCCACTGCCAGTATCATACAGCCCGCAGAACGGTTTTCCATTAATAAAGTCGGGCCACACACTGATTCCGATTGGCAATTATGTACTGGACCGCCTGCCTGATCGTAAAGCGTTTCGTTTATGGAGTTTTGACCCGCAACTGGCAACTCCGCTTTCATTACCTGCGGTGCAACAGGGTCAATGGGATAAAGTGGATGAGAGCAGTGAGCTCACTGCGATCGGCTATCATGTACTGGAATGGAATCCTGCCAAAGGTAACTATCGTCTGTGGCAGTTTGACCCTGAACAGCCGGACGTGCTCACGGGGCCGGTACATGAGGGTAAACTGCCATCAGCTATTGATGGCAACAGCCTGCTGACCAGTTTTCAGCCCCGTATCCCGGTGCAAACAGAGCGGGCCGCTACACCAGGCACTCTCGATTTCATGCGCTCCAAAATTAAACATGTGGTCTATTACATGCTGGAGAGCCGCTCCTTCGATAACGTTTGCGGCTGGCTTTATGAGAAGGGCGACCAGGGTTGCCATTACATCGGTTCACAGGAACCATTTGATGGCACCAGTCGCGAATATTTTAATAACGATGGAGACAATCGGGTTTTCGTCAGCAAGTTTCAGGCCGGGGAGCTGAGCACCCAGTATAACCTCGTCGCACTTGATCAGGATCCATTTCACGACACCACCGATAATCTGCAACAGATGTTTGCTGAAGAACCGGGGTACTGGGGGCGCGCCACCCCCGATATGGGGGGATTTATCCTCAATAACGCCAACCCACAGGTAATGGAGACCTTCAGTCCGCAGCAGTTGCCGGTACTCAATGGCCTGGCTCGTCATTTCGCCATTTCTGATCGTTGGTTCTGTTCAATGCCTGGAGGAACGGACGTCAATCGCGCTTTCTCCATTACCGGTTCTGCCTTTAACAGACTAGGCACCTGGGAGGGGGGGAGTATTTACGCTAACTGGCCGGAATCTTCCCACCGCCAATCCATCTGGAAAACGCTCTGGAGTCAGGGGATTAGCGATTGGAAAATATATAACTCAGTACTGTGGGAAAACGTGGTCTTTACCTACCAGTTGTATCTCCAGGGGCAGGTTCCTTCAGTTGATGCAAATCCAACACAGTTTCTTTCCAGTATTCAACAGTTCAAGCAGGATGCCCGACATGGAAATCTGCCGGCATTCAGTTATCTTGAGCCAGGTTGGATCGCCCCTAAGGGGGCGACCTCTTACCACCCGGGAGGGGATCTGGTCCCCGGAGAGAGGGAACTCAACGAGATCTACGAAGCGATCAAAAGTGGACCTGGCTGGAAAAACACCCTGCTGGTTGTTACGTTCGATAAGAACGGCGGCATCTATGACCATGTTGCTCCACCTTACGCAAAGAAACCCTGGCCAAACGACCTTAACAATGGCTTTGCCTACGACCTGATGGGACCACGGGTCCCTACCATTATGGTTTCTCCCTGGATCAGGGAGCAATCTGTGATCAGAGCAGAGGGAGAGACTCCCTTCGATTCAACCTCTTTTGCCGCGACTCTGCTGGACTGGTTTGGTGTTCCCAAACCATTGTGGGGACTGGGTGATCGAATTAATGTTGCGCCCACCTTTGAGGCAGTCTTTGAGGCGGATCAGGCGAGAACCGATGCACCGACATTAACACCGCCTTATGATAAATCCTTCCCGCCTGAACGTTAGATGAGAGCGGATGGTGCTAAAGCAGCATCATCCGCGTTCAGGGGGTGGCATTAGGTCTGAGCCGAATCCGGTTGAGCTGGCTGGTGTAACTTTTCTTCGGCGTTTTTCAAGGCTTGCCACAACTGACTGTCCTGGAAGCATAAACTTCCACCACCGCGTTTCTCCTGGGATACCATGCGATTGAGGTCGGCAATACAGACCCAGGGTAACGAAGAGGTGTTGTTTTTCAGGGCCACCGCCCATTTGGCGTGGTCCTTGGTATAGTGCCACTCATAGTTCAGTGACGGGGGGATTTTGAAGTCCAGGGTAAGAGTATCGTCATCATACTCGGTAGACAAACTGTCCTGCATGGGTGTCACCGCGCCCCTTCGCCAGGTCTCAACCACCAGATCGCATTTCAGTTGCGGTGAAACCAGATCGAGCCAGAAGTCTTTACCCCATTTTCTACTTTTGGCTGTCAGCAGAAACGGTTTACCTCCCCGCGAACTGAAGGACAGCGTCGAGGGAATCTCCGATTCGTTGATCCCGCGTCCATGAAACAGCTGCGAAAGAGGTTCATCATCCTGCAGAGAGGAGGGAATACGTGAACATTCTGTCAGCACCTGCGGGTTTTGCTGACTCAGCATCTGTTGCGCGATACGATTGGCCGTCTGGTAGTCGGGTAGTGTGATACAGATAAAGGTCTGCCCATAGATCATCTCGTCGTCCGGCAGTGTCGCCTCTTTGTTGACGGGAAATCTGGGGGTTGAATGCAGGAGATAGAGCGCTGAATCACTCGCCTTGTCAAAGGCGAGCACCCCTTTACAATGGCCTTTTTCCGACTTGTTTTTTTCCGCGTCAATGTGCTCGTCGTTATAGGCAATATAACCGGTGCTCTGCGGGGCGCTAAAAATTTCGGCCAGGGTGTATCCCAGGGCCTGATTATCCTGGTTCAGCCCGGTGGGTGACAAATCCAGGGCTGCGCTTTGTGAATCAAAATAGAAGAACTCGTACCCCTGATTCTCGGAGGTTCCTGTATGCTCAGGAGTTTTATAGATAAACCACCAGTCCACCGGCGTTCCCTGTTGATTCTTTGCCCCCAGCATCGGCGACTATCTCCACGTAATTTCAATTGAAAAAACAATTGTATACCATGAAAACCAGATAGCACTATGGCTATTCATTGCAGTCAGGTTTCGGTACTGTTGTTGCTGTCTTCGGTATTCCGATGCTGGTTGATTAAGAGTATGCAGCGACAACGGGCACCGTGGGACTTCAGGCTGCAATGGCCAGCCCGTGAGTACAAACAGAACTTCACTATCGATAATAACGGGAATACCCAATGATTTTATGGCCCGAATGGGTGTCCCTCCTAATAACAACGGAGTAATCAATGTCTCAATCTGAATGGAATCCTCAACCCGCGTCGGGAGAATGGAACTCCGCCGCCAACTGGAGTCCAGCGGAACTGCCAGTCAGTAAAGCCGTTTTTAACAGTTCATCTCAAACTGCAATCACTTTCTCAGCAGACCACAGCGCAAGTGTTGAGAGTATCGAATTCAGTGAAAGCGCCACAGCCTATACCTTCAACTTCGGTCCCGGCAAAGTACCTGGCCTTATTATTACCGGCCAGGGGGTCAGTAACTCTTCGCGTTGCCAGCAGAGCTTTATTGTGGCCGCGACCAGCAGCGGGCATGATAATCCGCAACTTCTGTTTACCAATAATGCGACAGCAGGTACTGATGATATCTATTACTGCGCAGGCCCGATCAGGGAACAGGGCTACGGTGGTGGCGTAATCAGCTTTTGCGATCATGCCAGAGCCGGTTCCGCCCGGTTTAAAGTGTGGACCGGCGCCGAACCACCGCCTCAGTACAGAAAAGAAAACATCCCCAGTACCGTCGGTGGCGAGATAAGCTTCAGCGACGCCTCTTCGGCTGATCGTGCCACATTTACTATTTACGGTAGCCTGGGTATTGATGGTGATACCTTCGCTAATGTGGTCTTTCACGATACCGCCACCGCAGGTAAGGCCACTTTCACCAATGTGGGCGGCACGGTCGCCGGTGGTGATGGCGGTAATACGCAGTTCTACGGCAGTTCCAGTGCCGATCACGGTGTATACAACAATTGGGGAGCAACTCACGAAAAAGCAAATGGTGGCGATGTAGCCTTTGACAGCACCTCCACGGGTGGTGAGGGATATTTCTACAACTATGCGGCAGAGATGGCTGGAGCCTACGGTGGGGTAACCAGTTTTAATAACAACCCTCCATACATGGATGCCTCACAGGGCGCCTCTGCGGGTTACGGCTGCTATTTTAACTACGGTGCACGTCAGGGTGAGCAGGGCGGTGGTGGCCATCTTGAGTTCAGTGCGAAGTACGGCTCTCCGACCGGTGCGGAGGCGACAATCGTCAACTACGGCAGCGCCATTGCAAACAAATCCAGCGCAGGTCACACCATTTTCTCCATCAACCTGCCAAGCAAATATTCTCCTACGGCGGGTAACGCAACGATCTGGAATCACCCGGGTTCAGGCGAGCAGGGCGCTGCCGGTTATACTGAGTTTTCGGTTTACAGCAATCAGAATGACAGTGACAGTACCTGCGAAAATTTTCCGACCGCAGGAAGCGCTACAATATTCAATCTGGGTGGTTGCACATCCGGTGCTGCCGGTGGCTACACCGTCTTTTCCGGACAGTCCACTGCAGGCAGTGCCTCCCTGATCGCCTATGGTGGCACGAACGGTGGTTATGGTGGCCGGATCGTATTCTATGATCAATCGGTGGGGGGGAGTGCTAAGGTTTGTCTGTTCGATGATGCTGAGCTGAATATCGCCTACCATACCGGCGACCTCACTATAGGAAGCCTGGAAATGACTGGTGGCGTGATTGTCACTCAACTGGGCTCGCAGATGCCCGCGCTCTCAATAGCAGGGGCGCTGTATGTTAACTCGACACAGGTGAGTTTTCATCTCGACAAGCTGAAAAATGGAGGCTTTGCCTTCAATACACCCTATACACTGCTGACATGCTCTGAACTTTGTCATATGACTGCGGAACGGTTTCGCGCGAATAGCATAGACGGGGTTGAACCCAGCTTTGCTATTGTCGGAAATACGCTGCAGGTGACCTTTGTGCAGTAATGAGGAAAGTGACTAAGTCAAAAAGCACGGGGACAAACCCTTTAGCGGAGTTTGTCCCTGTTGCCTCAGGCAGGTCTGACAGGTCTCAGGGAGAGCGAAATCCACACTCTTTGAAGCCACCGGTGCAGCTTGACCATTGATAGTTGCCAGTACCATGGCAAGCATAAAACCCGGTATTTGTTCTGCCCGGTTTTAGTATTGAGTCAGAGCCACAGTTCCATTGCCCATCTTTTCGCTCCAGACACATTTTTACATAAACGTTTTCACTACATTTGTTGGTGACTTTAATCTGCAGTGAATCTCTGGACGCACAGTTATTCCCTTGTTCCCGTGTGAGCACTACACAGTCAGTCGTATCTGCAGCGAAGGCACTGGCTGTCATGAAAAGAGAGATGCAAGGGATTAATCCAGCGAACTTGAACATAAGAGATCCTCTTACCGCCCGATTGACGTGTATATGACTGGTGCCGGGCGCGTGAAGCACCTGATAGTCTGATGACGTATAAAATTAGCAAGGCCAGCTTGAAGCAGTGAAAAACACTCACGGAATATTCAGAAACTGGCGTGAGTTGTGAGAATACTCCTGGCCGTACTCTCAACAGAGCCGACTGAAGCATATAAGCATAAGGGTGTTAAACGATACCGGAGAGAATAACCACATACTGATAAAGAGATAGAATTGCTCCTGTTGCTTCTTCAATGAAACTATAGGCAATAAAACGCTCAATTTCTACACCTGACCGGCGGGATTAAGCACTGAGGGTTTCCGCAGTTAAAAAGTCCTCTAGGAATCAGACAGAGCCTGTAGAGTTTGGAGGGAGGGGATAGGACCGAGCCGTGTTCGGCCGCTTGGCCGTATTTCAGGCAGTACAGCGTTGATATGCCCGGCCCTATTTATTCTCCGATGCCGATGCCCGTAATAAAATCCAGTCGAGCATCCGGGTCGACAAAATACGGCGTAGAATACCAAACAGATGGGTTGGCAGGGTGACATAATAGCGGGGCCTTGGGCGTTTACTCTCCAACGCGTGAATCACTTTATCCAATACCGCATCAGGCCCCAGTGTAAACGGATCGTCCCCGCCATCGTGACTGCTTAAACGTTTCAGAACTTTTTGATAAATAGTGCGAAACGGGCTGCTTTCTATATCAATATTGTCACGAAAGGCTTTGAATGCGTTTTCTCTGAATTTGCTTCTGACCGGGCCGGGTTCGATCAGTGAAACATGAATACGGGTATCTGCAAGTTCCTGTCGCAAGGTATCGCTGTAGCCTTCCAGCGCAAACTTACTGGTGTTGTAAGCCCCGCGAAAGCGCATCGTGATCAGCCCCAGAACCGAACTGTTCTGAATGATGCGGCCAAAACCCTGTTTACGCATCAGCGGCAGAACCCGACAGGTAAGCTCATGCCAGCCCAGCAGGTTGATCTCCAGCTGCTTACGCAGCAGGTCCCGGCTGAGATCCTCAATCGCACCGGGCTGGCCATAGGCGCCATTATTGAACAGGGCATACAGCGCTCCGCCAGTTTCTGCCTCAACCCAGTCCATAGCCTGTTGAATCGATTCAGAATACTCCAGGTCCAGTTGAATGGACTCTAATCCCAGCTGTTGGAGCCGTTCAACATCCTTTTGTTGTCGCGCGGTGGCGATAACCCGGTAGCCCCGTTGTTGCAGGCCGATTGCTACGTGGTAGCCAATGCCGCTGGAGCAGCCGGTAATCAGTACTGTTTTCATGGATCTCCCTGATCTGTGTACTCGAAGATGCTGATGTATAAGGTGCAGAGCTTAAGGGGTTAGGACTGGGCTGGCTAGACCTTTTTCAGCAACGCCAGAAAGCTGTGCTCCGGAACAGCCTTACTAAACAAAAATCCCTGAGCATGGAAGCAGCCCTCCTCAATCAGGAACTGGCGCTGCTGCTCTGTTTCCATACCTTCAGCAATCACCTCCAGGCCAAGACTGTTCGCCAATGCAATAATGGCCCTGGAGATCGCCTGATCATTTTTATCTCCGGGAATATCACTGATAAAGGACTGATCGATTTTTAATCGATCCAGCGGCAGGGTTTTCAGATAGCTCAGAGAGGAGTAGCCGGTGCCAAAATCGTCGATTGCCAGACGGATCCCCATATCCCGCAGCTGCTTAAGCTCTTTACCCGCACGGCTCGGGTTGTTCATGATTACACCTTCGGTGATCTCAAGCTCAATCAGCTCACTGCTACAGTGATGATGATCAAGTATTGCCGCCACCTCATCCGCAAGAATGTTAGAACCAAAATGGCGGGCTGAAATGTTGATCGATACTCGTGGCACCCGATATCCCTGTTGTTGCCATTGGTGAATATTGTGGCATACGGTATTAAGTACCCAGCGATCTATGTTCTGGATCATTCCGGTTTTCTCCGCCACCGGGATAAATCGGGAGGGGGGAATTGTGCCCATTTGCGGGTCGTTCCAGCGAATCAGGGCCTCTGCACCTATTATGCTGTTATCCCGCAGGTCTATCTGTGGCTGATAGTGCAGCACGAACTGCTGATTCTCGATTGCATTACGCAGTGCCCCGACCATCAGAAACCGTTCAAAGGCCTGATCGGTCATCTCCTGAGTATAAAACTCATAGCGGTTTTTACCGGCAGTTTTGGCCCGGTACATCGCGGTATCGGCGTTACGGATCAGTGCTTCTGGCTGTTCGGCGTCATCTGGGTAGAGGCTGATACCGATACTGAGGCTGATATGTAGCTGCTCATCCAGGTCGATAGGTTCATTAAATGCGGCCAGCAGGTTCTGAGCGATGGTAGCCGCATCATCAGCGTTCATCAGATCTTCGATAATGATCGTAAACTCATCACCGCCGAGACGAGAGATCGTGTCATTTTCTCGAGCATGGTGTTTGAGTCGTTCTGACACTTTTTTGAGTAACTGATCGCCCAGATTATGGCCAAAGCTGTCGTTGATCTCTTTAAACTCATCCAGATCGATAAACAGCAGGGCGACGCCGGTTTTATTACGCTTCGCATGGCGTACAGCCTGTTTAAGCCGGTCGCCGAACAGTAATCGGTTGGGTAACTTGGTCAGGGGGTCGTGATGTGCCAGAAAATCAAGGCTCTTCTCTTTATCAAGCAGGGCTTTGCGGATAGTCTCATGGTCAGAAATATCCCGGCTTGATTCTACCAGCCCGGCCAGCTTGCCATCGGCATCGTAAAGTGGGCTGGCCATCAGCTCAAATGTCCGGACTTCGCCGGTCTTACTGGTATGCTCATGAATGCGGGTGGTGGGCTTCCTGCTGCTCATCACATCTGTCAGCGGACAGTGCTCGCAGGGAACCCCCTGTTTATGAACCATGTGATAGCATGAGCTATCGCTACTGGAGAGGCAGTTAAAGTAGTAATCGTTTGCCGCCCGGTTTGACTTGATTACTTTGTAATCCGTATCGATAACCATCACCGGATCGCCGATACAATCAATCACCGCCTGCAGGAAGTTGCTCTCATTGCGCGCTCGCAGCTCAGCCTGTTTACGTTCGGTAATATCACGTACGGTAGACAGGACCACCTGATTACCATTGATCATCTGTAAGGTGGTGCTGATCTCAACAGGGACTTTGCTCCCGTCAGAGGTGGTATGAATTGCCTCAAACAGTCCTCCCCGGGCATCAATACTAGCCAGACGTTTCCGCCAACGGGAAAGATCAGACGATAGATCACTGATATCCGTGATTGACATTTTAAGCAGCTGTTCACGCTTATAACCCAGATAATCACAAGTGGCCTGATTAATATCGAGAATGCGGGAACTTTCTGCATCGATCACAAACAGGGCATCATGGCTTTGATCAATCAGTTGGCGAAACAGATGAAGCTGCGAGTCCATCTTATGTTTCTCAGTCAGATTGGTCAGCAGGCAATGAGTCTGGATAAAATTACCACTTTCATCCCGCATTATCTGACCATCTAACTGAATATCCAGTATCTCTCCAGCCCGGGTTCGTAGCTGATAATGGACATTTTCAACGAATCCATGATTTGAGAATGAGGCAAAGCAGTGCCTGAATTTCTCCTCCTGACCGGCGACCAGCAGCTGTTTGAATGCTGTACCAATGATCTCTCGCTTTTCATACCCCATCAGTTTACGCCAGCAAGCGTTGACCTCAAGAATAAAGCCTTCGGCGTCGAGTGACTGGTAGGCGAGGGGAGAGTTCTCAAAAAAGCCCTGGTAGTGATTGACCTTATTGCGGCTGCTTTCGAGTTTTTGATTCAGGTGGCTGATCGCATCCCTCATCATTTTGATAAAGTGGGTTTGTAACCGATCAATCAGGTGTTGCCGGGTCAGGAGTCCTATTACCTGCCCATCCGTATCGCAGACCAGTAGACGGCGTATCTGTTTTGTCTGCATCGTTTGCCGGGCTTGCAGCAAAGAGGTGCCCACGCCAATAAACTCAACCGGTCTGCTCATATAATCGCAGACTCTGGCGGTATTCAGATCTATCTGGTCATCCAGCAAGCGGACAACGTCCCGCTCAGTGAGAATACCTGCGGCATTATTGCTGTCGCCTACCACAACACTGCTGATCTTCTTATCACTCATTACTGAGAATGCGTAGCGCAGGGTACTATCCTGGGGGACAAACATAATCACCCGTTCCATGACGGCTTCGACATGCTTGATTTCGGCCAGATATTCAAATCCGAGATGTTGAACAAAATCGGTTTCAGTCGCTATTCCTCTGAGACTGCCATCCCGATTGATGACAACAATATGGCGCAGGTTTTCCCGCTGCATCTGCTCATAGGCATGCTGAAAATCACAATCCCCGTAAAGGGTTTTCACCGGCGATGTCATGATATCGCTGGCTTTCAGTTCACTCAGCTCAGTTTCAGCAGAGCTGACCAGGCGGAGGATATCTTTCTCGGTGATAATACCTATCGGTTCACGCTGATCAATAATGACGATCGAGCTTACATGAGATTTGCGCATGCGATGCAGGACCGTTAAAGCGGCATCGGTCGGGTGGGCGTGCAAGACGTCCAGGCTGCAAATGGTATTCAGAGTAACTACTGATTCCGACATCAATCTTATGTCCTTACGTCCCTAACCTTCGAAAAACGTTTCCAACCCTGTTGGATTTAAAAACTATACCTGCAGATACCTTTGATATCTCCCCTTGATAAGCAGAACTACCGGGTAAAACTAGTGCCAAAGCTATCACAGGAGCAGAGATGATGTATTGATCAGGCTCGTTAATGTAACCATTTCGCGCTATTGATAGTTATTCTTTACTCTTTGGAATTAGTCAATTTATATCCGGGCATTGAAGCCTGCCTGTCTTCTGGTAACGTACAAGCAGATAATAAAAATTAACATCAGACCTTCGTGGTGAAGCCCTTGATGCTAAAAAAATCTAAAAGGGCGCGCTGCTTAACAATGACACCAGAGAGTGAGTGATGCCTGTACTGAATGAAACCCATAATCCTGATTTGCGCAGCTGGGTGAGCTGTGCAAATTTGCCTGATACCGATTTCCCGATTCAGAACCTGCCTTTTGCGGAATTTCGTCGTAAAGGTTCTGATGAGTCATTCCGTGGCGGAGTAGCGATTGGCGATCAGGTGCTTGATCTTGCCGCCGCCCAGCATCTGTTCACTGGTGCTGCGGCGGAGGGCGCAGCAGCATGTGCCGAGCCAACACTGAACCATTTTATGTCACTGGGCAGATCAGTTTGGTCTGCTTTGCGTATGGCGCTATCGAGGGGCCTGCGTGAAGGCGCCGAAGAGCAGGGGGCCCTGGAAAACTGTCTGATTCCGCAGAGTGAGGTAGAGTACAGTCTGCCCTGTACTATTGGTGATTACACAGATTTCTATACATCAGTGTTCCATGCCACCCGTGTTGGCAGCCTGTTTCGCCCCGATAACCCGTTGCTGCCAAACTATAAGTGGATACCTATAGGTTACCATGGTCGCAGCTCTTCTATTGATGTTTCGGGACAAACATTCAAACGGCCACAGGGGCAGATCAAAGCCCCGGATGCTGCTGAACCCTCCCTGGGCCCCTGTAAGCGGTTGGATTATGAGCTGGAGGTCGGCATCTATATCGGCCAGGGCAATGCCCTGGGTGAACCGGTCGTTCTGGATGACAGTGATCAGCATGTGTTTGGTTACTGCCTCTTTAATGACTGGTCGGCCCGGGATATTCAGGCTTGGGAATATCAGCCTCTGGGGCCGTTTCTGGCGAAAAACTTTGCCTCGACCGTGTCGCCCTGGATTGTCACCAATGAAGCCCTGTTACCTTACCGGACAGCGTTTAAGCGCGATGCTGCTGACCCTCAGCCGTTGCCCTATCTGTCATCCAGAATGAATAGCGAGGAGGGGGCACTTGATATCAGGCTGGAGGTGCTGCTGCAGACTCAGCAGATGCGCCACCATAATCAGGAGCCTGCTAAACTCTCTGAATCTAATTTTGTTTACTCCTACTGGACTGTTGCCCAGATGGTGGCTCACCACACGGTGAATGGCTGCAATCTGCGGCCCGGCGATTTTTTTGGTTCTGGCACGCAATCCGGGCCGGAGCATGAGCAGGGCGGTTCATTACTGGAACTGAGCCGTGGTGGTAAAGAGTCTGTTACGCTGCCCAATGGCGAGCAACGAACTTTCCTGGAGGATGGCGATACCGTGGTGATGCGTGGATACTGTGAAAAAGAGGGCGCGGCACGCATCGGTTTTGGCGAGGTTGCCAGTACCGTGCTGCCGGCAAGCAACTGATGTCATAGCCCATAAGTAAAACGGCAGCCGTTAAAGGCTGCCGTTTCTGATAAGTGATCTATTGTTTCGGCTTCTTTTTAAACAGGCTCAGCAACTTCTGTTTCGGATCCTGCTCTTCGGTAGGAAGCGCTTTCTCAAACTTACTTTTCAGCTCGTTGAGTTGCTTCTCTTTACGCTTGTGGCGCAGATCGTCCCGCTTACTATTGATATCGACAACGTTATCGCTCATATCTACCACTCATGGCTGCTCTTGATAACTGCTTCTGAAGCCTGCTTGTTTTGGCCTCAACAAATAACAGTTTAGCTCTGCAACACCTTTAACGGAAGTCCTAACAGCGCATCGCCCATACCATGAAAATACCAGATAATGGCGATCAGCCCACCGATGGTAAATAGATACCAGAGTGCGGAAACGATCTGACCATAACGATCCAGAGGCAACAGTAGGCTATGGTGCCGGCTGCGCCACTCGAAAAGCACCTCGACAGTGCCGATAATCAGAAGAAAGCCCAGTAACGCCAGACCAAAAGTGTAACTTAGCCAGATACCGCCCGCTGCCGCAGCACCACAGAGTACGATTCCCGCCAGCGAGTTCATCGAGAAGGCGATGCTTTTCAATACATGTCCACCGTCCAGCGGCAGAATCGGCAGCAGATTAAACAGGTTCAGCAGGGCATTGAATGCACTCAATCCGGCAAAAAACATCGACCCGGTTACCCAGTAGGCGACCAGGCTCAGTAGTGACAGCGCAAAACCGAAAAATGGCCCCATCAGCGAGATACAGACATCCTGCCAGCGGGTATTGATACGTGCATCGCTCAGGGCCAGGCCCCCAACAAAGGGGATCAGATAGATCCCTTTGGTTTTCATGCCGAAATGTTTCATCGCCCGGATATGGCCATACTCATGCACCACCAGGCAGAAGATCAGTGCCAGGGCAAAGGGCAGAGAGAAAAACCAGGAGTAGGCCGCCAGACTGGCGCCAGCCATCACCACCTTGATCACCTTGGCGCTTTTCAGTAACTTCAGACTCAGGGCACCAAGACCGACAATGCTGAATGAGGCTTTTTCCTGACGTATCGGCGCCTGAGGCACTTTTTGCTCCATCGCTTCGCGGCCATGCTCTCCGTTGGCAACCAACTGCTCGCCCATAAAGAAACGGTAGCCGATCCTGACCGGGTCCCACTCAACCTCCGTTTCCAGACGACAGATCAGCGTTTCCCCCTGTTCGTTCTGCAACTCAAAGCGGTGTTCACTGATACCGTCAAAACCGCTGTCTGCATCCCGCCGGGAAACCGGGGTATTGTTCCAGTACAGCAGTTGCCAGCCCGCCATCGAGCCTTCCAGGCGCAGGTTGTGCCCCTGATAATCCAGATTAAGTAGTTCCACTTCCATTTCCTGCCAAAAGGTATCGGCCGGAATGGTTGCATAAGTTGATGGCAGTTTAAAGTGACTTCTTCTGTCAGGCAGGTAGACTGCGTTTTTTGTAATCAGCTAATCAATTATTGCTATGACACCAGACCTTCCTATTCTTTACTCTTTTCGCCGTTGTCCCTATGCCATGCGTGCCCGGCTGGCGGTTGTCCATAGCGGCATAGCGGTTGAACTACGCGAAGTGGTATTGAAAAACAAGCCCGCCGAACTGTTGCAGGCCTCGCCAAAAGGTACCGTACCAGTTTTAGTATTGCCCGCTTCGTCTGAAAAAGAGGGGCGAGTGATCGATGAGAGCAGAGATATTATGCGCTGGGCGTTAAGATTGAATGATCCGGATAACTGGCTCTGCGCTGAGGATCCGGATCGCCTATGGCAAAGTGAGGCTCTGATTCAGGAGAATGACGCTGTCTTCAAGCAGCATCTGGATCGCTATAAATACTTTGAGCGTTATCCGGAGCATCCGCAATACTATTACCGTGAGCAGTGTGAAACGACTCTGGTTAAACTTGAACGCCTGCTGGAACAGCACCGTTACCTTGTGGGTGAGTCGTGCAGTATTGCAGACATTGCTATCTTTCCCTTCATCCGTCAGTTTGCCCATGTGGATCGTGAGTGGTTTTACAATGCACCGTACCCATTGCTGCAACACTGGCTGGATTATCACCTGCAATCGTCACTCTTTATCGAAGTCATGAGAAAATACCAGCAATGGCAAGAAGGGGCGGAGCCACAGCTATTTCCCGCCCCTGATACGCATTGATCAGAGCCCCATTGCTACGCATATCTGGTGCATATCCTGTTCGCTAACCTCAAACAGTCCAAAGCGGAACGGATAGCCCCAGTTTTCCTTACCCGCAGAGAACTCCAGCCGATCCAGCAGGGGCTGAATCGACACCTCCCGGGTATCAAACCAGCAAAGATCCCGTCGGAATGGCTTAAACCCATTGCCCATATCAACCTGATAAGGCTCCCTCGGTTTTACACGACCACAGCCGGTGAATGCCTGCAGCCTGGCTTTATCACCCAGTGTCTCCACTGGGGAGTAATAGGCAACGAGGTCCCCCGGACTGATCCGCTTCAGCGGAGCCGCTTTGCCATGACAAACCTGCATAAACCCACCTGAGCGGCCCGTTCTGACATGGTCTGCTGAAGCAACAGCAATCCAGTTACGGCTCATGATTCAGCTGGAGAGAAGACTCTGAGGCGGTTGCCATCCGGGTCCAGGGCAACAAAGGTATAGCCGAACTCCATTGCGGTGGGCTCCTGTATCATTGTCAGCCCGCGATCTTGCCAGCGGTGGTAAATACGGCTGACCTCTGCCTTGTCAGGCAGTGGAAAGGCGATCTCTCCGCTGACGCCCAGTGATTCTATGGCGGGTTGTACGTCCTGTTGCTGCCACAAGCCGAACTTCATGCCGCTATCTAAAACAAACAGGGCAAAATTTGGCGAGTTCTCTATCGGGGATCTCTCCAGTAATGTGCTGTAAAACTCAACACTGTGGGATGGGTTTTCTACGTAAAGAATAATAAAGTTGCTATCTGGCATGACGGTATCCTTGTGTAATTCAGTTGAGGGAGCATCTTCTGATGCCCGACATCTGCAGAGTACAGAAAGGTACTGTCAGTTTTTGTCAGTAGTGTTTTGTTTCTTCTTAAAGCAGAGGGTAGAGGGGTTACTGTACAGAACTGTGTGACTCAATGCCTGTTATCAAGTGATACCTTCCGCTTTTCGCCACTCACTCAACAGTTGTCGCCGGCGGCGGGGGTAATGCTCTGCGCACATTTCAAACTGTAAAATTCTATCGGTACGAAAGTGACGAAAGGCCTGACGCAGCTCGCACCATCCCACTAACACCCGAAGACTATCGAAATAGCCCAGAGCAAATGGCCAGATCGTCCGGATTGATTCCTGCTCTTTCAGATCGAGGTAGCGAATGGTGATTTTCTGTTCTGTGCGGATCGCCTGGCGAATCTGTGAAAATTCCGCTGGTTCTGCTGTTGCAGGCTGTTTTGATGGGCCGATAAGCAGAGTATTTTCATCCAGTGAATTTTTCAAATCCTTTGGCAGAACGGAGGCGATTTTCACCAGCGCGCTCCGGGCACTTTCACTCAGCTCTGAATCAGTGCGACTTGCCACCCAGCGGGAGCCCAATACCAGCGCTTCTAACTCCTCCTCGGTGAACATCAGGGGAGGGAGCATAAAACCAGGCTTGAGCACATAACCCAGCCCCGGTTCTCCCTCTATACTGGCACCCTGTTGCTGCAAGCTGGCGATATCACGATAGAGTGTTCGCAGGCTGATGCCCAGCGTTTCCGCCAATTGATAACCAGGGGCGGGATAGCGATAACTACGCAACAGATGGATCAGTTTAAGTAGGCGTTCAGAGCGGGACACGGATTAATTCCATTCTAAAATAAAGCTGCAGTATAGCCTACATGCTGACAAAAACTGACAGTATTGGTTTTATTACATACGTTTCAAAATACTCAAGAAACGCGTTATCAGAGCCGCTATTATGGTACATACGTCCTCCAAAAAGCATTAATATAATCTTTTATCATATTGTTTTATTTATATATTAATCTTTTTATCATTGTATCCAACTTATTTTTGCGGTGGTATAGGCAGGCGAGCTGATTATCAGACAGCACGCATAATATCCCTCGGGCCGGGCTGATAAAAGTGACAGCTCTATCCCGTTGACAGTTGATCAACCTGTTGCACAGGGAAAAGCGGCCAGCCCACATGATTGCGTCAAAACTTCAGAGCCTTAGCCCCACAATTCAGTAATTTTATCCTGCTGCAACCACTCGTATAGCGGCCTGATTGCGCTAGAGGGGTCGTTTGACAAAGGCAAGACATGCCTACTAAGGTAATACGTTAAGGGTATTCAACCAAAAGAGGTATCGATTTATTACGCCTCGCTGTTGCTGCTGAAGCGCGATAACAGCACGAATACAGGAACCATCCTTACAAAGAAAATCAGGAGGCGATCATGTATTCAAATATTATGGTTCCGGTTAGCCTGGCCCATATCGATCAGATCGATAAGGCGTTAAAGGTTGCCGCGGACCTCGCCAGACACTACGGAGCTAAAGTGCACTATGTGGGTGTAACATCGGCTCTGCCGAGCGAAATTGCACATAACGCCGAAGAGTATGCTGAGAAACTAAAGGCATTCGCGAAAGAACAGGCATCCGCTAATAACATCAATGCTGAGCCCCATACTCTCATTTCTCATGATCCGGCTGTCGAACTCGATCTTGTACTGGAACACGCAGAAGAAACCATCTGTGCTGATCTGGTGGTGGTGGCGTCACACCTGCCCAGTTTTGCTGACCATCTGACGGGCTCACACGGAGGCCATCTGGCGTCTCATTCACAAATATCTGTCTTCGTCGTCAGGTAATTCGGGAACAAGGAGCAAATTCGGGCCAATGGGCCGAATATAAGTGCTATACAATCCGGGAGAATAAATGACTATGTCATCTGAACCTCAAACTCCTGCAGCACCGTCTGCGGAAATAGATACCGACTATCTCATCGGCCAGGACAACATCCAACCCAGCATCGGCCCCCTCAAGGTCGACATTCACAACCCCGTATTCGCACTCACAGCAGGCTCGGTTATCGCCCTGGTATTGTTCTGTCTGATATTCGATAAAATAGCGGCTGATATATTCGGCGCGCTGCGCCCCTGGCTAACGACTCAGTTTGACTGGGTGTTCGCGATCAGCATGAACATCTTCGTGATCTTCTGCCTGTACCTTATTGTTTCGCCGCTGGGCAGGATCAAGATTGGCGGAAAAAGTGCTACCCCTGAATATTCCTATCCGGCCTGGTTCTCGATGCTGTTTGCCGCTGGCATGGGGATCGGTCTGGTGTTCTATGGCGTACTTGAACCACTGAATCATTCGCTGACCCCCTCCTTTAACCAGCCCGGCATCCTGGATGCCAACGGTAATGTCGCCGACGCAGCTACAGTTGATGCCGCCATCAAACTGGGTATGGCTTCAACTATCTTTCACTGGGGGCTACACCCCTGGGCATGCTACAGCGTTGTCGCGCTCGCTCTGGGTATCTTTGCCTACAACAAGGGGCTGCCACTGACGATCCGTTCCGCTTTCTACCCGATTCTGGGGGAGCGGGTCTGGGGCTGGCCGGGCCACTTGCTGGATTCCCTGGCCGCACTGGCGACACTGGCGGGTCTGGCAACATCGCTCGGTTATGGTTCGTCACAGGCGGCTGCCGGTTTGCACTACGTGTTTGGCATTGAGGCCACCATCGAGCTTCAGGTATCGATTATTATCGTCGTAACCGGGTTGGCGATCACTTCCGTTGTCCGCGGTCTTGATGGCGGCGTAAAAATACTGTCTGAGGCCAATATGCTGTTGGCACTTGCACTGTTCCTGTTTGTGCTCATCTTTGGTGCTACTTCCGGCATCCTTGGGATCTTTGTCGAAGGACTGGTCGCCTATGGTGTTAACCTGCCAGCGCTCTCCAATTGGGTGGGCCGTGATGATGGGTACTACTTCCACGGCTGGACCACCTTTTACTGGGCCTGGTGGATTGCCTGGTCACCTTTTGTAGGCATGTTTATCGCACGGGTATCACTGGGGCGCTCTGTTCGTGAGTTTATTATCTGCGTATTACTAATACCGACGCTTGCCTGTGTTATGTGGATGGCCGTGTTCGGTGGCACTGCGATAAGCCAACTGGTTAATGACGGTTACACCGGCGTGCAGCAAACTATCGCCAACTGGACGCCGGAACTATCGTTGTTCCATATGCTTGAGCTACTGCCGTTGCCTATGTTTACTTCAGTCGTTGGCATTGTGCTGGTGCTGGTATTCTTTGTAACGTCCTCTGATTCAGGTTCACTGGTTGTCGACACTATATGTGCCGGTGGTAAGGTCGATGCTCCGATGCCGCAACGTGTTTTCTGGGCCAGCTTTGAGGGCCTGATCGCTATCGCATTGCTGCTGGGGGGTGGACTGGGCTCTCTGCAGGCACTGGCGATCGCTACGGGCTTCCCGTTCGCCATCGTGACCGTTTCGATGTGTTACTGTATCTGGCACGGGCTGCGTACAGAACCTGCTTGATGATTCTTCGACGAGTTCATTGAATCGAACCGGCTGACACCCGTCAGCCGGTTTTTTTTATATCCTTAGCCTTAACCGGTATAGCACCTGGTTTCTCAGTCGTCTATATAGTTGCTGACAGCTTTTTATATATTCAGGCGCATGAGTAAGTGACCAGGTATATTGATACAAAACCATATCGTATTCATGCCCGGACCACTGGTAACTGATCCCAGCGGGTCGTGTAGGCGGGAGAAAGATGGTTGCGCTGCATCTGCCAGCCGCTGCTGAGCAGTTCTCCGGCAAAGCGGACCTGTCCCGGACTGCATTGATTGATATTGTCGACGACCTGCATCAGCCGCATCACTGCAGGTGATTCCGGCGCATCAAACAGAGAGGGCTGGAAGTGCCCCGGCAGGTAGAGATCAGACAGCATAATACCCGCTTTCATATAGCGATGGCCCGGCCGCCAGATCGACTTCAGTAATCTGAGCGCAGTGGCTGTCAATCGCCGGGAATCAGCACTGGGGACGCTCAGAATCCGACTGGCACTGTTGCTGTAGAACCCTTCATACTGACTATGAGGATTAGTGCGGATAAACACCGTTACCACTCTGGCAAGACTCTTTTGTTGCCGCAGTTTCTCTGCGGCCCGTGCTGCATACTGGGCGATAGCCGAGCGCATATCGTTAAACTCTGTTATGCGGTGGGCAAATGAGCGACTGCAGAGTATCTGCTGGCGGGGTGGCGGACACGCTTCCAGCTCCATACAGGGCTGACCATTGAGCTCTCGTACGGTTCGTTCCAGAGTGACAGAGTAGTGGCTGTGAATCCAGGCGGTATTGCTGTCTGCCAGAGCCAGCGCAGTGCTGATCCCTTGCTGCTCAAGGCGGCTTGATAAGCGCCTTCCTACTCCCCAGACCTCCTGTACCGGCAACAAACCAAGCAAGCGCCGCTGTCGCAGAGGGTCGCTCAGATCCACCACTCCCTGTGTGGCCGGATACTGTTTGGCGGCATGATTAGCCAGCTTTGCCAGGGTTTTGGTCGGTGCGATACCCACTGAAACATGGATGCCGGTATATTGATAGACCCGCTGTTTTAACTGCAATCCATATTCCACCAGCGAAAAGTGGGTTTCCAGTCCGGTCAGATCAAGGAATGCTTCGTCAATTGAATAGATCTCTACTGCGGGCGCTTCTTGTTCCAGAACGGTCATTACCCGGGCTGAGATATCGCCATAAAGTGCATAGTTGGAGGAGAATACCGCTACATTTTCCCGATCAATCTGTTCCTGCACCTGAAACAGCGGCACCGCCATTTTAATGCCCAGTCGTTTCGCTTCAGCACTTCGGGCCACCACGCAACCATCATTATTGGAAAGCACAACGATGGGGCGCCCCTGCAGATCAGGCCGGAACAGCCGTTCACAGCTGGCGTAGAAGTTATTGCAATCGACCAGGGCAAACACCGGATAACTAGCCTCGCTGCCGCACAGAGTGGATTACGGTCGTTACTACACCAAACAGCTCCAGCGTACTGTCTGGGCCAAAATGGATCGGAGCGTAAGCTGGATTGTGCGCCACCAGCTGCAGTGCAGGGCGGGTGCGTAGCTCTTTCACTGTAAACTCGCCATTGACACAGGCGATCACAATATCGCCATCCACCGCTTTCAGTGAGCGATCCACCACCAGAATATCGCCGGAAAATATGCCAGCTCCCTGCATCGAGTCGCCCTCGGCACGCACAAAGTAAGTTGCCGCCGGATGGCGAATGCAAAGCTCATTCAGATCCAGGGTTCTTTCAATGTAATCCTGCGCTGGCGAAGGGAATCCCGCCGTCACTGAGTGCATAAACAACGGTAACGCAACAGATGAAGCGGGGCGCAGATAGCGCCCCAGTAATGTAATAGCCATAGCAAAACGAACACTTTACTGTATATTTAAACAGTATATTATTATTCTGTTACTAGTGAGTAAAGTCGTTAATGCGCAAAGTCGTTAATAAAAAGACACCAGAGCCCGTATTATTAATACATAATACATATTTTGTTTTTTTGTGTGTGGCGCGTTTTGCTCGTAAAGCCGAAGGGGGTTGTCAGTGCATAGCGAGTGTTCTGATGCATTAAGCAGAAAAGAGGCGTAACGCGTCCCTGCACCTACTGGCTGAAACTCATAAGCCTGAAGCGCTTTGGCAGATCTCGATATCACTCTTTATTCCTGAAGGATATTGCAGTTTATGGGGGGGGCAGAGCAGAGGATTTCAGGGGGGATTTTGTTTCTCTGATGGGGTCTATCTGGCTGATGACTGCACTTTTCTGCAAACTGAAAGAGGGGTAGCAGGAGGAGGTGCAGAAGAGAGGTAGACTCGGAATATACCTCTGGAATCCCAATAAACAAAAGCTATTAAAAGTTAATTTAGAATATAGGATTATTCTGTAATGTTTTGTTTTTAAATTGAATATTTATTTTATTTTGTTAATCGGTTAAGCATCGCAGGAGATCTCAAAAGGATTCTCTAAGGTTTGAATGGGGGAGCCCGGTACCTGGCGTGTTTATAATTTTTAACACTTTTTCTGCTGTAGAAGCCGTTCGCCGAGTGAGGTAAGACGAAACCGATAACGGCTGGGCATAATGGGCATCATGATCGATCTGACCGGTTCAATCAGGCCTTTGGAGATGAGCGGTTGCAACACTACCGGGACCAGAGGTGCACTATCAAAATCCCCGTGGTGAACCCTTTTCAGCAACTGCCGTTCATCTGCAGTCAGGGTGGCGTTATGCTTCATCGGTCTCTCCCAGTGATTTTGGATTTTGATTGACCCGTCTTAATTTCTATCTGCCTTATATCTCCGTATCCTTCAGAGCCTATTTTTCTGCGCTTATTTTTCAGGACCTGATCTCTCTCCCTGCTTTTCAATACCGATGAAGCGATAACCAACACCCGCTTCGGTTTCTATATAATGTGGGTTGGTGGGATCATCCTCGAGCTTGCTCCGCAGCCGCCCGATAAAAATACGCAGGTAGTGGGTGTCCTTGGTATGGTGAGCCCCCCAGATCTCCCGCAACAGATGTTGCTGGGTGAGAATACGCCCCGGATAGCTGATCAGCATCTGTAACAGCTCAAACTCCTTTTTCGAGAGATGCACATCGTCCCCGTTCAGGGCAACCCGGCGATTGAGCAGATCCACCACCAGACGGCCATCATCATAGCCCGTGGGCGGCACCTCAATACCGGAAAATGTACGCAACACCGCACGAATGCGAGCCAGCAGTTCATTGACGCCAAAAGGTTTTTCGACATAATCGTTGCAGCCGCTGTCGAGAGCCATCACTTTCTCCCGTTCACTGTCGCGCACCGAGAGCACGATCACCGGGCCTTTAAAGAAGTCCCGCAGGCTTTTTAATACCTCCTGGCCATCCATGTCGGGCAGCCCAAGATCGAGAATAATCATATCCGGCGCGTCAAGTGCTGCGGCCTTGAGGCCTTTGGCACCATCCTCCGCTTCCAGAATAGAGTAGCCCTGGGAGCTGAGGCTTATATTGAGAAAACGCCGGATTTGGGGTTCGTCATCAATCACCAGTATACGTGTCATCATCGTCGCTCTTTGAGGATAATTGAGTTTCAGGAAGGGGCAGGGACAGTCGCAGCGTGGTGCCCGAAGTGGAATCGCTTTCAAACACCGAAGCACTGCCTCCGTGAGCGCCCAGAATGCCCTGACATATCGCCAGCCCCAGCCCTGTGCCAGCGGGATACTGGTCGCCGTGAGCCATGGTAAAAAACATATCAAAGATACTGTCCCAGGATTCAGGTGGTATTCCGGGCCCCTCATCGTGAATATCGATATGCAGCTGAGTCTCCGCAGTGAATGCACTGACAGTGATCGCCGTACCCGGAGGCGCAAAACGGATCGCATTTTCCAGCACATTGAACAGTGCCTGCTCAATCAGCGCCGGATGCACATAGAGAAGTGGCATCTCGGGGGGCAGGCTAATATCCACCGTGACGTCCTGCAACAGAGGCTTACTGCGTTTGATAACCACGCTGAGAATATCATCAAGCCCCACCCAGTCGCGATCCAGAGTCAGTTCGCCATGCCCCAGCCGGGTCATATCCAGCAATTTCTGGATATAGCGATTTAGTCGCTGAGCCTCACTGAGAGTATTCTGTAGCAGTTCATCCTGCTGTGCCTGATCCAACGCGTCCCGCAGCTCTATCAGACTGGAGACAGAACCGATCATCGTTGCCAGCGGAGTCCGAAGATCATGGGATATAGAAGAGAGCAGTGCGGAGCGGAGCTGTTCCCGCTCTTTGACAGTGATCTCCTGCTGCAGGGTTTCACTCAGCACGACGCGGCTCCAGGCCAGCCGTGCAAGTCCGATAAAACCATCCAGACCAGAGCGCTGCAAGGAGGTCAGCGGCGCATCTGATTCAATTTTCAATAACCCCATACAGCCACGATGACTATTAAAAGCCACCAGCACCCGGGCTTTATCCTCTTTGAAAATAACCTCGGTGGCCGCGCTGGTGATATGCGGAGAGCTCAGCCCATATTTAGCGGTCAGCGACGCCAGCTCATCACTGCCCGGATAGTACGTCTGGGTTGTGAAACTGAAGCACTGAGTCAGATGTTGGGCCAGGGTTTTCATTACTGAAGGCCCGTTAACGCAGCCAGCCAGCTCCTGTGCCAGCAGCATCTGCTGCTGATTCCAGCGACTGCTGTCTTCCAGAGCGATCACTTTTTCCCGCAACCGTGCCGCGAGGTGTCCGGTCACCACTGCCACAAATATCAGCAGGGTCACCGTGAGAATATCCTCCTGATGCACCATAAAAAAGGTGAAATGGGGCTCCGTATGAAAGAAGTTGTAGGTGAGAAAACTCAATACGGCGCAAACCAGAGCCGGTTTTACCCGGGTTGTCACCGCCGTTAACAATACTCCGGCCAGGTAGATCATGGCGTAGTTTGCTTTCGGCAATACAGGGGATAATACCCAGGAGATCAGGGTCGCGATCAGCGGCGCTAACCAGGGCATGGTCCAGACTAGGCAGCGTTCTCGAATATTGGGTAATCCCATGATTTAGTTATCCTTTCCAGAAAACCGGTGAGAATAACACTATAACAGTCAGCAACTCCAAACGCCCCAGAATCATCGCAAAAGAGAGTATCCATTTACCCAGATCGGGAAGGGGCTCAAAGCTGCCCGCCGGGCCGATAATATCTCCCAGACCCGGGCCAACATTGGTCAGAGCGGTGGCCGCTCCGGTAAAGCTGGTAACAAAATCGATGCCGATAGCGGTCAGTAGCAGGGTGGTAATGGCCAACGCCAGAAAGAACATAAAGGAGAACGCCACCGCCGAAAAGATAATATCGTCATGCACCAGCTTGCCATTGTAATGGATGGCAAATACGCCGCGGGGGTGAACCAGCTTGCGGAACTGATCCCCCAGAAATGAAAACGACAGCTGAAAGCGGAAGATTTTCATCCCCCCTGCAGTGGAACCCGAACAGCCGCCGATAAAGGTCACGATAAAAAACAGAGCGATACTAAACTCCCCCCAGAGAGTGTAATCAGATGATGCATAACCGGTGGTGGTGATCACCGATGTGACATTGAATGCCGTGTGTGTCAGCGCTTCAAAAAACGGCATCGTGTCGGTAATCATCAGTTGCGCCGTCAGAATTGCAACCAGCCCGGCGACAATCATTAAAAACCCCTTTACCTGCTGATCCGACAAGCTTTTGAAGGAGGGGTTAACCAGAAAACGGATAAACAGCGTGAATGGCAGGCCACCCAGTAGCATAAAGAAGACTGAAACCCAGAGAATCATCGGGCCAAATCGTCCCATGGAACGATCATCGGTGGCATAGCCGCCGGTCGACACAGTGGTGAACGCGTGGTTGATCGCATCAAAGGAGTTCATCCCGGCAATCCAGTAACTCACCGCACAGAGGGTGGTAATCAGCAGATAACTGAACAGCAGCGTTCTGGCCAGCTCATGAAAGCGGGGCAGGGACTTTTCCGCCCAGTCCGATGACTCAGTCTGGAACAGACGCATACCACCGATACGCAGAAAGGGGAGAATGGTCACCGCCATGCCGATCACCCCCAGACCACCCACCCATTGCAGCAGCGAGCGCCACAACAGCAGGCTGGGTGGGAGGTCTTGCAAGCCACTCAACACCGTAGAGCCGGTAGTGGTAATACCGGAGACCGACTCAAACACCGCATCAGAGAGTGAAAGCGGGTGATGGCAGAGCATCAGGGGCAGCGCGCCAAGAAACGACAGCAGCATCCAGCTAGAGCTGGTCAGCAGGTAGAGTTGGCGTGATGTCAGGGTAAAGGATGAAGACCTGAACAGCAGAATCAGAACAATGCCGAGCATAATACTGAGCCCGGCAGAGAGAAGAAAAGGGATCATTTCCGGATCATGGCTGATGAAAAAGGCATAGCCTGCCGGTATCAGCATCAGCGCTGCCATTATCAATGATAATACCCCGCAAACATACAGAACAGGGCGAAAGAGCTTAATCATTGCAGTGCTACCTCAAGAATCCATACCTTAATTATCCGCTGAACTGCTGTAAATATTCGATTGTGAAAACAGCATCGGGACGTAAAATTTGCGTAAATATGCGGCTAAACACTGCAACTAAACTCGGCAGCAACAGCGCTCTGTCTCTATCGTACTTTATTTATTTACCCCTATATCATGACGCGCCATTAATTTAATCTTTGATGATAAAATATCAGTGGCGACAGGTCTCCCCATGCAGGCTTTTTCCTCTCCGATACTCTCATAGATAACAATCGCAATGCCAGGTAATCACACTTGATGAAAAACAGTTCGCAGGCCACTGACAACATGAAAGGGTGCTTCTTTATGCTTCTGGCGATGGCAGCATTTTCCCTGGAAGATATGTTTATTAAAAGCGCCGTTGCCGTTGTGCCACTCGGGTATGCGGTGCTTGCGTTTGGTGTTGGTGGCGCTTTGACATTCCTCTGTCTGATGAAGTCCAGAGGCGAGTCAACCGTACCGCCGGATATCCTCAGCAAGGCGATGCTGGTTCGGGTGATCTGCGAGATTATCGGTCGCTCATTTTTTGCTCTGGCGATTATCTTAATGCCGCTTTCCAGTGCTTCGGCAATACTTCAGGCAACCCCCCTGGTGGTAGTGCTGGGGGCGGCGGTTTACATGAATGAAAAGATCTCTGCATCGCACTGGCTGGCGATCTTTGCCGGCTTTATCGGAGTGCTGATGATTGTCCGGCCCGGTCCGGGGGACTTTAATCCCGCTTCTCTGTTTGCCGTGGCCAGCACACTGGGCTTCGCCGGTCGCGACCTGGCCACCCGGGCTGCATCCCCCAAACTATCCAATTATCAATTGGGTTTCTATGGATTTCTGGTGCTGATAGCGTCAGGCGGCTGCCTGTCATTTATCGAAAATAAAACCTTTGCTATCGATTCCTCCTCGGCGGTACAGATAGCCGCAGCGATCCTGTTTGGCGTTATCGCCTACAATGCACTGACCATCGCCATGCGTTCCGGCTCAATCTCCGTCGTTGCACCCTTTCGCTATTCGCGGGTCATCTTTGCTCTGATTCTGGGGATAGTGATATTTGACGAACAACCCGACCTGATGACGCTGTCAGGCACCTTAGTGATTGTTATCAGCGGTATCTACATTCTCTATAGCCGTCGAATAAAGCGGGATACCGCTGAGTGCATTGAAAACGTTAATAAACCCTGAAGGTACTACCTGTAAGCTCTGTTTATAGGTTCTGTTTGTAAGTTCTGCTTGTAAGTTCTGTTTCTGTCTGCATAGGCTATATTGTCTAGACACATCTGGATTCGTTAAGAAAGACCCAATACCAGAAGAGCAGGTCGCAACACTATCAGGAGGCCACATGAATAACCGCAACGGTGAAGACGCTCGCGCCAATATTACAATTCCTCAGGAAGCCTTTGACTGGTACGACGAATATGCCCATGGTGATATTGATCGACGCACCTTCATGGCACGTCTCGCTACACTGGGAATTGCCGGACTTACTCTGAGCACGATTTCCGGAGTATTAATCCCCGACTACGCGCTGGCTGAACAGGTTTCCTTCAACGACCCGGATATTAACGCCCGCTATCTTGAATTTGATGCGCCTGAAGGCCATGGAAAAGGGCGGGGATATCTGGTCGTACCAACGGGCGTCAGCAGTGATAAACCTGCCGCCGCTGTGTTGGTAGCCCATGAAAACCGAGGCCTGAATCCGTACATTGAAGATGTCGCCCGACGGCTGGCAAAAGCAGGTTTCGTCGCGTTTGCGCCCGACGCACTGTATCCCCTGGGAGGATATCCCGGTAACGATGATGAAGGCCGGGCGATGCAGAAAACCCTGGTGCGTAACAAAATAGAGGGAGACTTTGCGGGCGCCGCACGGATGTTAACCGCACACGAGCTGACAACCGATAAACTGGGAGTCGTCGGTTTCTGTTTTGGCGGCTATCTGACCAACCAACTGGCAGCGATGTTGCCGGAGAGTGTCGATGCTGCTGTACCATATTATGGCACGCCACCGCAAAGCCCGGTGGCTGATATAAAAGCGGTAATGCAGCTACATTTTGCCGGGCTGGATACCCGTGTGAATGGTTACTGGCCCGAGTACGAGGCGGCATTGAAAGCGGCAAAGATAGACTATACCGCCTACATCTACCCAAATGTAAACCACGGTTTCCATAATGATTCGACAGCCCGTTATGATGAAAATAGTGCCGAGCTTGCCTGGAGCCGGACACTGGAGTTTTTCAAGCAGTATCTGAGTTAAAAACATAATCCCCTTATTTGAGTCGGTGAGGGGATTTTTACTGCATCGGGTTTACAGCAGATAACTGGCCATCAGTTTTACACTGTTTTGAACGCAATCTGTATCTGTCACTGATGATTCTCTGTTTATATAATCGTCCTAACTCACCGCCTCCCGGCCTCCCTAAACCCAAGCCGAAATATATCTTATGCCTACTGCTACCAATGCCGGCCATGTAAAGCTTCTCAGCCTGTTTGTCGTTGCGTCCTGCCTGATCCTGGCGATCAATTTTGGTCTGCGCTCCTCTATGGGTTTTTTTATGGCACCCATTTCCGCCGAGTTTGGTTATGGCCGGGAAGTATTTGCTTTCTCGCTGGCGCTGCAAAATCTCTGCTGGGGCTTGTTTCAGCCGTTTACCGGAGCATTTGCCGACCGTTTTGGAACCTTCAGGACACTGGTTATCGGAGCCTTGCTCTATGCCCTGGGTATCTATATCACCGCAACCACTGACAGCGTCTGGAGTCTGCACACCGGTGCCGGTATTCTGATCGGAATGGGTATTGCGGGAACCGGATTCGGCGTTATTCTGCCGGCGCTGGCAAGGATGGTCGCACCGGAAAAATGTGCTTTCGCTCTGGGCCTGGGAACCGCTGCCGGTTCTGCAGGACAGTTGATGGTGATTCCGGTGGCTCAGGCGTTTATTAGTCTCTATGGCTGGCAGACTGCACTTTTACTGATGAGTGGCGGGGCGCTGATGATGATCATTCTGGCCACAACCTTTCGCCATGTAAATGAAGCAGAAACAACGGCTGAAGAAATTTCACCTCAACCGCTGAAAGAGGCGCTGCAGGAAGCCGGAAGCCATCTGCATTACTGGCTACTGATCGCTGGCTTTTTTGTCTGTGGTTTTCAACTGGCCTTTATCACCGTGCATATGCCCTCATTTCTTTCCGATCAGGGGTTTGATTCTACGGTCGCTGTTACCAGCCTTTCGCTGATCGGTCTGTTTAACATATTTGGCTGTCTGCTGTTTGGTTCCTGGTCCGGACGCTACTCAAAGAAAAAGCTGCTTGGAATAATCTACGGGCTGCGTGCGGTGGTCATCGCTCTGTTTATGCTGCTGCCAATCAGCACGACAACGGTATACCTGTTTTCCATTGCCACCGGGTTTCTCTGGCTGGCTACCGTGCCAGCCACCTCTGGCCTGGTGGCGCAGATGTTTGGTCTGCGTCATATGGGGACGCTCTATGGCATTGTTTTTCTTAATCACCAGCTAGGTTCATTCGTTGGGGTCTGGGTTGGTGGCTATATGTTTGATCAGACAGGTAGTTACAGCAGTGTCTGGTGGGCGGCTGCCGCGATCGCCTTGCTAACGGCGGTGATTCATATCTTTATCGATGAGCGTCCGGTAAAACGACTGAGGGCAGGGCAGGCTGCTGCAATGGGTTAAATCAATCATGCCCATAACAGTCAATTCCGGCGAAAAAAAGGCGCTTTCTGAAACCAGCAAAGCGCAAACATAGGAAGGAACAACAGGGAAAACTTAAGCCTCGATCTGTGCAATCAGATCGGCATAGTGCTTATCAAAACTTCTGAACACCATATCATTATGGCTGCAGCAGCGAATGGAGCCGGTTTTGATGTTGTACACCCAGCCATGGACTTCGACTTTACCGGTCGCCAGTTTCGCGGCTACGACCGGATGGGTGCGGATATGCTGCACCTGCTGAAGCACGTTTTCTTCAATCGCTTCGTTCAGGTGCTCTGATCCCACCGGATGATCATGGGGGATATCGTGCCGCTCCCGCACAATCTCCATCGCCGAACGGCAGTGTCCCAGCCACTCTTTAACATGGGGCAGACCATTCAGGGCGTTAAGATCCAGAGCCCCTTTGATTGCACCACAGTCGGTGTGACCACAGATAATAATATGACGCACTCCCAGCACCGCCACCGCATACTCAATTGAGGCGGTCATGCCGCCGGTTTCGTTGCTGTGGGGCGGAATAATATTACCTGCGTTACGGCAGATAAACAGATCGCCGGGCGACGTACCGGTCAGCAGGTTAGGATCGATACGTGAGTCGGAGCAGGTTGCAAACAATACATCAGGGCTCTGCCCATCAGCCAGAGTGCCAAACAGGTCTTTATGTTCCGGGTATACATTCTGCCGGAAGTTAATCACGCCTTTTACTATTTTATCCACGCACAGATTCTCTCAGCTTTGTAGTGTATTACTATACGGTTATGGGGGTTGCCTCCCATAACCGCTACATAACGCAGAGCTCAAGACTCTCAGCTTATTGCGTTATTCGATTTCAGCAAGGACTTCGCCGGGGGTGACGCGGTCACCTTTGGCCACGTGAATCGCTTTAACCGTACCGGCGATATTGGCGTGAATCTCCATCTCCATCTTCATCGCTTCAGCCACCAGAATGGCCTGGCCCGCTTCGACCACATCGCCCTCCTTAACCAATACTTCGAAGATGTTGCCTGGCATCGCAGTGGTGACATGACCAGGCTGGCTGGCGTGTTTACGACCACTGCTACCTTCGGAAACAAACTCGTTCTGAGGTTCAAAGATTACCTCTTCCGGCACACCGTCCATCGACATGTAGATCTTACGCTTACCACTACCAAACTCACCTACGCCGGTAACCGCGATATCATAGACCTCACCATGCACCTCAATCTTAAACTCAGAGGCACCGGCCTGACCCAGTTTTGCGCCTTTAGCGGCATCAGGGGGTAATAGCTCCTCGGGTTTCAGAGTCCCCTCTGCACGCTGCTGCAGGAACTCACGTCCCAGATCGGGGAACATCGCGAAGGTGAGAACATCCTCTTCGGTCAACGCCAGATCACCGATATCCTCACGCAGTTTGTTCAGCTCAGGCTTGAGCAGATCCGCCGGACGACCAACATCAACACTTTCATTTCCGATCGCTTTCTTCTGCAGTTGCGCATCCACTTCAGCAGGTGCCGCTCCGTAACCACCCTGCAGGTAACGCTTAACCTCATTAGTGATGGTTTTGTAGCGCTCGCCCGCCAGCACGTTATACACCGCCTGTGTACCCACAATCTGTGAAGTGGGTGTAACCAGAGGAGGGTAGCCCAGATCTTTACGCACCCGGGGAATCTCAGCGAACACCTCCCGGATCTTATCCAGTGCATTCTGCTCTTTCAGCTGGTTAGCCAGGTTGGACATCATGCCACCCGGCACCTGATTGATCTGCACCGAGACATCTTCGCGGGTGAACTCGCTTTCAAACTGATGATATTTCTTACGGACTTCACGGAAGTAGTCAGCAATCTCAGCCAGCAACTCAAGATCCAGTCCGGTATCATAAGCGGTCCCCCGCAGAGCGGCTACCTGACCTTCAGTGGCCGGATGACTGGTGCCATTGGCAAATGAGGAGATCGCTGTATCGATGCGATCAGCGCCTGCTTCAATGGCTTTCAACTGACACAGCGGAGCAAGTCCAGCAGTGGAATGGCTGTGAACCACAACCGGCAGGTCCAGCTCTGCTTTCAGTGCGGCAACCAGATCATAGGTTGCATAAGGTGTAAGCAATCCCGCCATATCTTTAATAGCGATGGAGTCAGCCCCCATATCGCGCATAGCAATCGCCTGCTTTACAAACAGTTCAGGAGTGTGCACCGGACTGGTGGTGTAGCAGATCGTCCCCTGAGCGTGCTTACCCGCTTTTTTCACCGCTTTCATGGCGGTTTCCAGGTTGCGGATATCATTCAGCGCGTCGAAAACACGGAACACATCGATACCGTTTTTAGCCGCTTTCGCAACAAACGCTTCAACGACATCGTCTGCATAATGACGGTAACCGAGCAGGTTCTGACCCCGCAGCAGCATCTGCAGACGGGTGTTTGGCAGGGCAGCACGTAGTTGGCGCAGACGCTCCCATGGGTCTTCCTTCAGGAAGCGCACACAGGCATCAAAGGTAGCGCCGCCCCAAACCTCCAGAGACCAGTAGCCTACCTGATCCAGTTTTTCACAGATCGGCAACATATCTTCGGTACGCATACGGGTCGCGATCAGGGACTGGTGGGCATCCCGCAAAATCACATCGGTGACTTCAATTTTCTTTGCTTGATTCATGTTTACAGTACTCACTGTAGTTTCTCCTGCAACCGCTCCGGCGGTCAGCTGAAATTAGTTTCTTTGCTATCAGATGCGGATGAAAGCGCTTAAATACGCGTTACCAGCCCGCATGGGCCGCAATCGCAGCGGCAACCGCCAGAGCCATCTCACTGGGATGACGCTTGTCGGAATAGCCCAGCAGCTCTGGATGCTCCGGAACAAAGCTGGTGTTAAAATTCGCGTCCTGAAATTCAGGATGCTTGAGAATCTGTTGGTAATAGTTCGCTGTGGTTTTAATACCGTGCAGGCGCATATCATCCAGCGCTCGCTGGCCACGGGCGATTACTTCCTCCCAGGTCAGCGCCCAGACCACCAGCTTCAGACACATGGAGTCGTAGTAGGGCGGTATCTCGTAACCGGTATAGATCGCGGTATCAACACGCACACCGGGGCCACCCGGCGCATAGTAGTGAGAGATACGGCCAAAGCTTGGCAGAAAGTCATTTTTCGGGTCTTCAGCGTTGATCCGGAACTGCAGGGCATAACCTCGATAGGAGATATCTTCCTGGCGGTAGCTCAGTGGCAGACCCGATGCGATGCGCAGCTGTTCGCGGACTATATCAACCCCGGTAATCTGCTCAGTGATGGTATGCTCAACCTGAACCCGGGTATTCATCTCCATAAAGTAGACCTGATTCCCGGTCAGCAAAAACTCTACAGTCCCGGCATTTTCATAACCAACAGCCTCCGCCGCTTTAACAGCAAGACCACCAATATACTGACGCTGTTCCGGGGTTAACTGCGGGCTGGGCGCGATCTCGATAAGCTTCTGGTTACGCCGCTGTATTGAACAGTCCCGTTCATACAGGTGGACCACATTACCCTGACTATCAGCCAGCACCTGCACCTCAATGTGGCGCGGGTCAACTATGCACTTCTCCATAAACACTTCAGCAGACCCAAACGCTTTGGTCGCTTCGGAGATAACCCGGGGGTATTGCAGTTTAAGTTCTTGCGGTGTATCGCAACGACGGATACCGCGGCCACCACCACCGGAGGTCGCTTTGATCATGATCGGATAGCCGATCTCATCCGCCAGCTTTAATGCCTCATCGACATCAGCAAGGTTACCCTCTGAACCGGGGGTGATGGGAACACCGGCGGCACGCATCGAGTCACGCGCCTGGGTCTTGTCACCCATCTTGTGGATGACATCAGATTTAGGCCCGATAAAGGCGACGCCATGCTGTTCACACAGTCGGGCAAATTCAGCATTTTCTGACAGGAAACCGTAGCCCGGATGGATGGCGTCACAGCCGGTTTCCAATGCCATATTGACGATCCGGCGTGGGTCAAGATACCCGGCCAGGGGATCATCACCCAAAGAATAGGACTCATCAGCACGTTTGACATGCAGTGCATAACGGTCAGGCTCGGTATAAATCGCCACAGAGCGGATGCCCATCTCGGCACAAGCGCGGACGATACGCACCGCAATCTCACCCCGGTTGGCGATCAGTACTTTTTTGATCATGAAACTCTCCTCTGCCTCCGGCTCGTTGCCGTAAGTGTGTAAATAAATCCTAGTCGCAATCTTTGATAAGTAGAAATTGATATTTTTTTGTTTATCTATAAGGTATTACTTATAGATAAACCTATGAGATCGATTTTGTGCCACTGTCTATTCAAAAAATGACCAGTCGCCTGAGTTTTCGTCAGCTTCAGGTGTTTAAAGCGGTCTATGAGCTGCAAAGCTACAGTAAGGCGGGCGAACTTCTGGGGCTGACGCAGCCTGCCGTTAGCAGCCAGATCCGCCAGTTGGAGCAGGGCGTGGATCAGCCCCTGTTTGAGTATGTTGGCAGACGCCTTTTCTGTACCGCAGCGGGCGAACGTTTGTACGAGAGTATCAATGCGATTTTTATCGAACTGTCAGACCTGCAGACCGATCTGGGGGCGCTGAAAGGCAACATCGCTGGCGAGTTAAAACTGGTGGCCGTGAATACAGCGCAATATATGGTGCCTTACCTGTTGCGGGCATTTCTCGACCTGCACCCGCTGATCAGTGTACGGATCAGAGTGGTCAACAGGGCGACAGCCCTGCAGGGGCTGAATGAAAATAACGATGATCTGGTGATTATGGGGATGGTGCCGACCGATAAACCCCTCGCATCGTTGCCATTTCTGGATAATGAGCTGGTTCCGGTCGTCCCTCAGGGACACCCGCTGCTGGAGCAGTCTCAGATCAGCCCACAGCAGTTTCTCAGTAGTGGACTGCTGGTACGTGAGCAGGGGTCAGGCAGTCGGCTGGCACTTGAACAACACTGTCAGCAACAGCGGTTACGCTTTCCTCCCAGTATGGAGATAGGCTCTAACGATGCATTAAAGCATTCGGTTATCGCCGGCCTGGGAGTCGCGGTATTGCCCAAGCTGAGCATTCTCTCTGAACTTGAACTGGGACGACTTATTATTCCTCAGATAGACGGATTTCCTTTGCGCCGCAGCTTCTGTGTGGTACACCCTCAGGCTAAACATCCAACCCCGGCGATGCAGGCGTTTCTGGATTATATTCAGCAAAATATTAAACAGTTTGAGCGAATGTTTTTGGGGGATTAAACAGATGAATGGACGGTTCAGAGAATTTTTCATAAAAACTATCGATGTTAATGACGAAATGTGCGGCAGATCCTATAGAATAGGTCGCAATTAAAGTCAGGTTAAGCTGGCATAGATGAAGCTAAGCTCGTTCGTATCTGCGTTACTTTATCCAACCGCCCTGACAGAATCATTCAGGTTTCCTTATTCAGCAGGATTAGTTAATTACACATATGATTAAACAAACATTATTTATTCTTGCTCTGTGCCTGCAGAGCTCCTTGGCGGTTGCCGCTATCGACTGGTTTAAAGATGAGAATGGTAAAACCAAGTGGCAACATCTGGCCAATTTCAGCAGCGGCACCCTGATCATAATTCTGTCGATTACCGCTATCTATCTGTTCATCTACAGTCGTCGTGCGCACCGCGCCAATCGTGAACTGACTCTGATTAAAAATGAGCTGGAACAACGGGTTGAGGAGCGTACGGCAGCGCTTAAGGAGTCCAACAGCAAACTGATCGAGAGCAACCATCTGCTGGAATCAGAAGTTGCACAGCACGTGATTACCGCCAATCAACTGCGTTCATCCGAGTCATATATCAAAGATATCCTGACCTCAATGCCCCTGATGCTGGTGGGGCTGGATAAAGAGGGGCGGGTCACCCAGTGGAACCGTCGGGTTGAGGAACTCTCCGGCGTCCCGGCACAGAAAGCACTGGGTAAAACCCTGTGGGAAGCCTATCCCACTATGACCGTGGTGCCCGAGCATATTCAGCAAGCGATTGAACAGAACAAAACCATCCACCTGAAGCAGAGTCTGCGTAGCCTGTCCCATTTTGATATCACCATCTACCCCCTGAACGGTCCGGAACCCGGTGTTGTTATTCTGGTGGACGATGTATCTAAAGAGACCACCGCCGAAAACCTGCTGATCCACAATGATAAAATGTCATTTATGGGTGAGCTGGCATCCTCTATGGCTCATGATATCAATATCCCGTTGCAGGCGATTCTGATGGACCTGAAACGGTTTAAAAATATTATGGCGGAGAACCATCTGGCGCTGGAGCAGGGCGGTAACGACAAAACAGCGCTGCTGGAATCGATCTACAATGATATGTCGGATAAGGGCGATCAGGTTTCCAAAATTATTCATAACCTGCTGACCTTTGCCCGCAATCGTCATTCAGAAAAACAGATGGCAGATATCGTTGATGTGATGGAACATACCGTCAATCTGGGAAAAGAGGTTATCTCGGTCTCTGATGGTTTCCGGTTTAACCAGGTGAAGCTGGAATGGCAGGTTGAAAAAGGACTGCCTCAGGTTCCCTGTTATATTACCGAACTGCAGCAGGTGTTTCTCAGCCTGTTCCGACACGCCTGTATCGCACTTCAGAAAAAGAGCGTCAGTGAGAGTTTTGAGCCAATCATAAAGATAATTCTTTCAGAGAGTTACGACAATATGTGGATCAAGATTCAGCACAACGGGACAGGCCTGACCAACGAACAGCAGATGAGTCTGTTTGAACCCTTTTTCAGCACCACCCAACAAGCTGACAGTTTTGATACCGGTGAGCATCTCTCATTTTCTTACTACATCATTACCGAGCAGCATCAGGGACATATGGCGGTCACCTCTGACGTGGATGTAGGTTCAACCTTCCATATGCAGATTCCGATTACGCGATAACAGGCTCTATGGACACGGATGTTGATATTGCGCCAGCCGACCAAAGCCCTGAAGGAGAATAAAACCTTTTTGAACCATCTGTCCTTGCGACACAACGGCAGTGCTATGCCGAAGTTGCTGGCTGTTTCCGCCCTCATCGTTGCCATTGCCGGGGGCACAGCTTACAGCGTTTTCCCCGGCAGTGCGCTCCCGGGCCGCAATAGCACTGTTGAGCTTCAGCCATCATCCGCCCCAAGCGGTAACAGCACGTCTATCCTGCAAGCCTATCAGCATCACCAGAGCAATCTGCAGGTCAGCGGCACGGGTGTGGTGGTTAAGGTATTAGCAGACGACCTGAAGGGCAGTCGTCATCAACGTTTTATTCTCAGGCTACCGTCAGGCATCACTATTCTCATCGCTCACAATATCGATCTGGCACCCCGCCTTGATTCATTGAGACCAGGAGACCACGTTCGCTTTAATGGTGAGTATGAATGGAATCCGAAAGGGGGAGTGGTCCACTGGACCCACCGCGACCCACAAGGCAGGCATGTTGACGGCTGGCTGGAGCACAACACCAGGCGGTATCAATAAGCGGTTATGTAGTTAAAAACGAAGGGGGGAGTAAAAGAGAGGGTTGAGCGTTGTCTGAAGAAAAGGCAAGGGAGTTGTAGCATCCATACTACGCCCCCTTAAGTCAGCCATCCATTTCCATGTAGCCGTTGCTTCCTGCAATCCTTCTGGCCACGTTGCTGAGTTCCGTAATCAAATCCCTGATTACCCTGAACACGTTAAGCATACTAAGGTCTATGCCGTTATTTGTAACTAAGACAAATTCCTATTTATGCAAATATTTTCAATCAGTTAAGCATTACCGGTGAAAAAGTAAATACCGTCTCACTGGCAGGGTTAACGGTCATCTCAATCCAGCTGTTATCCTCCTCACCAAACACCTGTACGCGGGTGAAGTTCGCTGTCAGTTGCCCATTAGGGTTGTACATCGGCTTATCCATTTTAAAGAAGTGAGAATCGCCGTTAATCAGTACAACCTGGCCGTCATAGCTCTGAGTTTCGCTGATCAGCGTTTTGAAGAAATCAGTGAAACCGTTTTTATCATCCAGGCTTGTCATAAAGTCATCTTCATATCCACCATCAGAGAGCTCAAACGGGAAGAAGATGTCAGCCTGAATAATGATCGCTATACCAGCAAGCTGATCTTGCTTCGCTTTCGCAAACGACTCCTTAAGCCACTCAATGTTTTTAGCATTTCGCGCTTTATACTCTTCGCTGGCCGCCGCACAGTCTTCAGCACTGCGTTTAGATTTCTTGGTGCACTGTTTTTCAGTCACCACCAGGTTGTTGTTACTACCGGTGACCGCGAGGGCAACAAACTCAACGTTGCTGGCAACGAAACGGCTGTTTTCACTGTAGGCTTCACCCAGCTCACCCTGACGCTCAACCGCAATGGGGCTCTTACCCTGGGTAGTCGCCTTATTGAAAAAGGTTTTACGCAAAAATGACAGACGCTCAAGTGGGTCGTAAGCACCATTACTGGTGCGGTGGCAATCGGTCCACTCATTATCACCCAGCGTATACAGTGTCGGCATATCAAGCCTGTTATAAACACTGATAATATCGTCACCAATCGCTTTGTCGCTACATTCACTGCTGCCGTTTTTAGTATCACCGGCATACATGGTGAAGTTCAGCTTATGGGCATTCATCGACTCGATGGTCTGACTTGTCCGCTGTGCTTTTTCTGCAGCGTCTTTGCTGTAAAACTGATCTCCCCAGAGGCCTACTTTCAGGGTTTCAGCACGCTCTTGTGCCATCACGAGTGGAGCATTGGCCGCCAGCAACAGGCAGGAGCCGGATGCAGCTAGCAATAGTTTTTTCAGCATAATCGATTTAATCCCATAGTTCAGTTTACCGGCACTGTGCCCCGTCAGAATCTACCGATACACAGACCATATATTCAGCACAGGCATGCTAAATAGTGTCGGTGACAGAGCGATGACGTATAGATGACAGATTTATGAGGCCTATGATTACAGGGCAACCTGCAAATTGCCCGAAAGCGATGAATTCATGACTATACTCTATTTTCATAACGGCTTATCTTCATAACGGCTCTGCACAAAGAAGATAATTATCCATCTATCAGGCACTTAAAAGACGTGATAGGGTCGAATTATCAGATTTAACCTTGTGGGCGAGGTCCATAAAATCGTAACGACTACGATGACGCGATGCGTCAGAGGGAAATAACCATTCACCGAGGGAAAGCGATGAAAACAAAAATAATAGAACCTGCTGAGAATGCCTACCATTACCCGCTGCTGATTAAAAATCTGCTGCTATCGGGTAAGCGATATCAGCCCGACCAGGAGATTGTCTATAGCGATCTGTTCCGCTATGACTACCGCACTCTCTATCAACGTATCTGCAAGCTGGCGCATGTCTTAACTGATGCTGGCGTAGAGCCGGGTGACACCGTGGCACTGATGGACTGGGATAGCCATCGTTACCTGGAGGCCTACTTTGCTGTACCGATGATTGGCGCCATTTTACACCATGTTAATGTGCGTCTAAGCCCTGATCAGATCCAATACACGATGGACCATGCAGAGGACAAGCTGGTGCTGGTTCATGATGATTTTGTCGCTATTGCTGAGCAGCTGTCGACAGAGTTACCCCATGTGACTGGCTTCATCCAGCTAACTGACGAAGACCAGCCAGTAGCGACCTCTCTGAACATATTTGGCGAATATGAAACGCTGCTAAAAGGCGCCAGCGACCAGTATGAGTTTCCAGATTTCGATGAAAACTCGGTGGCAACCCTGTTTTACACCACCGGTACCACCGGTAACCCCAAAGGGGTGTACTTCTCCCATCGCCAGTTGGTGTTGCATACCCTGAATGGTGCGGCAACCCTGGGACTTTATGATGGGCAGCCAATGCTGCGTTCGGATGATGTCTATATGCCGATGACGCCGATGTTTCATGTACATGCCTGGGGCGTGCCTTATATCGCCACGCTGTTGGGGGTTAAGCAGGTTTATCCGGGCCGTTATGAACCCAATAAGCTGGTGAAGCTTTATCGTGATGAGAAGGTGACCTTCTCCCATGGCGTGCCGACGGTACTACAGATGATTCTCAACTGTGAAGAGGCTAAAACCACGGATATGACTGGCTGGAAAATGGTCACCGGGGGCAGCGCCCCGACACTGGCCCTGGCACAGCAGATGGCCGAAAAAGGGATTCTCTTCCATACCGCCTATGGTATGTCCGAAACCTGCCCACTGTTAACCACAACCTACATGCAGCCGGAAGCCCGTGAGCTTGATATGATCGATCAGATGCCGTTGCGCATCAAAACAGGTGTGCCTAATGCCATGGTTGATCTGCGGATTGTAGACCCTGCTGGCAACGAAGTCCCCCATGATGGCGAAGCGGTAGGGGAGGTTGTGGTACGGGCTCCCTGGCTGACTCAGGGGTACTATAAAGAGCCAGAAAAGGGCGCTGAGCTCTGGCAAAACGGCTGGTTGCATACCGGTGATGTGGCATCGATGGATGAAGCCAATGTACTGGAAATTAAAGACCGCATTAAGGATGTCATCAAAACCGGGGGAGAGTGGATCTCTTCGATTGAACTGGAGAGCCTGATCAGCCAGCACCCTCTGATTTCAGAAGTCGCAGTGGTGGGTGTTCCTGATGAAAAATGGGGTGAACGGGCCTTTGCTATGATTGTTCCTGTCGCGGGCAATACCGTTGACGCTGACGCAATCCAGGCACATCTTCAGCAGTTTGTTGACAGTGGCAGAATTAACAAATGGGCTATCCCAGAAAAGATCAGTGTGGTGTCAGATATACCAAAAACCAGTGTTGGTAAGCTCAATAAAAAGGTGATTCGTCAGCAGTACAGCGGCTAAGTTAGCGCCCCTCATCTGGGGCCAGCTTTCAGCCTTCATCCGTGCTCCGGTTTATATTTCAGCTGAGTTAGGTAATTGTCGATTTTTTAACTAAGCTATATTAGCTGTTATTAATATTCGAAAAAAAACGCTCTCCTGACAATAAAAAAACCGGAGCTAATGACGATGAACACCAAGAATAAAAAATCGGTAGGCTTACACGCGTTATATGAAGAAGACCCTGCCACCGCAGACCTGAAGGTTTTCGGACGTGTCGCTAATCAGGACCGGCGTGGCTTTCTACGCGGGGCAGGTCTCACCAGTATGGCAGCGCTGTTGGGCGTGTCATTTATTCCCTACCACCGCAACATGCCTCAGGGTCTTATTCCCGCAGCGATGGCCGATGATACCACCCCGTTCTCTATCGAAGGGAAAGAGGGACTAACCATTCTTAATGACCGTCCGGTCAATGCGGAAACACCCGCACACCTGCTGGACGATGCGGTCACACCCACCAGCCGTCACTTCATTCGTAATAATGGCGTCCCTCCCGTTGAGGTTGATGCGGACAGCTGGCAGCTGACGATCGATGGGCTGGTTGAAAAGCCGCTCACGTTGTCCATTAAAGATCTGCAGGATAAGTTTGAGGTGGTTACCCGACCGGTTGTCGTCGAGTGCGGTGGTAATGGCCGTGCGGCCTTTGACCCACCTGCCAGTGGTAATCAGTGGACCTATGGTGCGGTTGCCTGCGCTGAATGGACCGGTGTCCGCTTAGCCGATGTACTCAAGGCTGCCGGAGTTAAACCCGGCGCGGTGTATACCGCTCACCACAGCGCCGATAAACACCTGTCCGGCAAAGAGGGCAAAGAAGCGATCTCCCGCGGTGTGCCTATCGAGAAAGCGATGGACCCCAATAACCTGATCGCGTTTGCCATGAATGGTAAACCGATCCATCCAATGAACGGCGCACCATTGCGACTGATCGTTCCCGGCTGGCCCGGCTCCTGTTCACAGAAATGGCTACAGCGCATCAATATCCGTGATCAGGTACATGACGGTGCCAAAATGACCGGTACCGCCTATCGCGTACCCAAACACCCGGTTGCAGCAGGGGAAAAGGTCCCTAAAGAAGACTTTGTTATCATCGAGCGGATGCCGGTCAAGTCCCTGATCACACATCCGGCCACCGGAACCATGCTCAACGAAAAAGCCCTGGAAGTGCGCGGCAACGCCTGGTCCGGCGAGCGTAAAATCACCCAGGTGGAGATCTCCATCGATTTCGGTGCCACCTGGATCACAGCCGAGCTGGGTGAACAGCCTAACTTTGGCGCCTGGCAACGCTTCAAAGCCCAGGTGACGTTCCCTGAGTCCGGCTATTATGAAGTATGGGCCAAAGCCACCGATGACAAGGGTGTCAGTCAGCCATTCGGGATCGCCTGGAACCCCAAAGGCTATCTCAACAACAGTATGCACCGGGTGGCAGTCAGAGTCAGTTGACAGGGTTCGATATGATCAGACAACTCACCACCGCACTGCTATTCAGCGTGCTTGCCGGGTCGGTTGGCTCTCAGTCAGCTTTTGCCGATCAGGCAAACCTTGCAGCCAGAGGCCAACAGCTGGTCCTGGTCTGCAAGGGCTGTCATACCTTAGCAAAGGGAGAACCACACAATATTGGCCCTAACCTCTGGAATGTTGTTGGCCGAAAGGTGGGGGCAGCTGCAGGTTTTGAATACTCTGAAGCGTTTAAACAGTTTGAAGGGAGCTGGACAGAGGACAACCTGAAACATTATCTGGCGTCTCCTGCTACCTTCATCCCCAATAACCACATGGCCTTTTCGGGTATCAGTTCAGAAACCGATCGCTCTGCGGTGGTCGCTTATTTGAAGACACTGACTGATGATGGGCCAGTGGTAGGGGCCTCCAGCAGTTTCGACTATGGCGGGCTAAAAGAGGGGGTTGGACGGGAAGATGTTTACACGGTCTGTTCTCGCTGCCACTCCATTATGCTGGTGAAACAGCAGGGCATGAGTCGCTCCCGCTGGACGGACACTCTGGTGTGGATGGTAGAAGAGCAGGGCATGGATGAACTACCAGCCGATCAGCATGAACGTATTCTCGATTATCTGGCAAAATATTACGGAGGGTAGTCGTTGCAAGCCTGCCTCAGGGGATATAAAAGAGGATTGCATAGAACAACACCAGGTTAACGGTAAAAGCCACCCATGTTTTTGCCCGAAAACCGGGCTTCACCGTCTTGTGATGGAAATACTTCTGCGATACCAGCGCACCGCCTGCACCACCCAAAAAGGACAGGCTGTGCAGCACAACTTCCGGAGCACGCGAAGTGTGCACAAGGAATGATCTGCGTTTATCCAGCCAGTAATAAAATGGCATAACGACAAAATTCATACCGATCATCTGGCCGGTCAATAGCCCCCGTAAACTCAGCGCGTCATCAACATTCAGTTGCGCTCCCAGGTTAACTATAAGCAGGGCGGCGACAGATGACATAAACAAGCCATTGGTTAGCCAGGTGGCAATCACCGTAGAGGAGAAAAAACGAAGAATCAGCCAGAGGCTGAGCCAGAATAAGACTATCTGAAGCGGGATAACCAGCATAGATATGTCAGATAGAATAGTGTCCATGAACACTCCTTGCCGCGTGATCACTGCTGATTTGATGTCAGCCCCGTCGTCTGGCCGCAATATTAATCCTAAAGCGGCGACGAGGAAACGGGGAATGACTGGTATTCGCGTAGCGATCTGCTACAATTTTTTAAGTTAACCCATAGGGAGAAAGTCATCATGGCAAAAGCACACTCTCCGCTGCGTTTAGAAGCGCAGTTAGTTGAAAAGGCCACCCTGGCAGGCAAGCAGTTACATCGTTCAACCGCAGAGCAGATTGAATATTGGGCGGATATAGGCCGAAGCGTTGCCAATGTCATCAGCCCCGATACGCTGATGCAGGTGTGTGCAGGCCTTGCCCGGGTGCGTATCGAGCCCGTTGTTGGCCCGGCAGTTGACCCTGATGTATTGTTCGAGGCTCTTGAAAATGATCGCACAAGCGGCCGCCTGAGCGATGACATTACCGCTGCATCGTTACGTTATCAGGCATCCGCCAGCCATCCGGGGTTGTTGGAGCAGATAGACAGCGATGGACACGTTTCTCTGGGGCAGTTCCGTAACGGCCAGTTTCAGGTAGAAAAAGGACTCGATACCGGTGCAGCCTAAACAGCTGTGGATGCTGACAGGGGGGAATGGTGCCGGTAAAAGCACCTTTTACCGAAAGTTTCTGCAACCGTTGGGGATGCCTTTCGTCAATGCCGACATCCTGGCAAAGCAACTGTTTCCGGATGACCCCGAAGGCAACAGCTATACCGCAGCACAACTGGCCGCAAATATGCGTCAACAGTTACTACTGGACGGTGCCAACTTCTGTTTTGAAACCGTTTTCTCTCACCCGTCAAAGATTGATTTCATCGCAAAAGCCAAAGCGCTCGGCTATCAGATTATTCTGGTACTGATTCATGTTCAGTCCAGCGCGCTTAACCATGCACGCATCAGTCAGCGAGTAGAAGAGGGCGGGCACTTTGTGCCTGAAGAAAAAGTGGAAGGCCGCATCCCCAGAACGTTAATCAATGTTCGTGCGGCTCTGCCGTTGTGTGATCAGGTGAGGATTCTGGATAACTCCAGCTCTACCGACCCTTTCCGCCAGATTGCCACTATCCGCCAGCAGGTGCTGACCTCACACATTGATCCGCTGCCCGACTGGGCGGCGGAACTGCTGACCGACCTCGTCTAATCAGCCAGGAGGCATCAGCGATTCAGTAAAAAACCGCTACTTTGTCTGCTGTTTCAGCAGCAACTTAATCTCTTCGAGTTGCTGTTGCAGATCAGCAATGGTGGGCTCATGGGCGTCGATCGCCGCCTGTTTTCTGACCTTAGCGTGCTCCTCATCCAGAACATTCACCACGATGCCGATTACCATATTCAGAAACGCAAACGCCGTGAAAAAGATAAAGGTCAGGTAGTAGATCCAACTGAGCTTATAGACCGTCATCGTTTCATACATGACATCGGTCCAGTCCTCAAATGTCATCACCCGGAACAGGGTCAGCAACGAGATAGTGATGTCGCCCCAGAGCTCAGGATTGATATCTTCAAACAGCGTACTACCGATGGCAGCGTAGATATAAAAGATGATAAACATCAACAGGATAACATAACCAAGCTGAGGCATCGCTTTAATCAGGGAGTTGAGCAGCAGGCGCAGTTCAGGGATAACAGAAACCATCCGCAACACCCGGAAAACCCGAACCAGACGAGCCACCAGTGCCATATCAGTGTTATCAATCGGAATCAGGCTGATGGTGACAATCAGTGTGTCAAAAATATTCCAGGGATTTTTGAAAAAGTCCTTTTTATTCTCTTCCCCCAGGAAGCGAATACTGATCTCAATCAGAAAGAAAACCGTAATCAGACGGTCAAGCCAGACAACCAGCGTGATTGCTAAAGGGGAGAGTTCATAGGTTTTGGCACCCACTAACAAAGCTGAACTGATAATCACAATCACAACAAATAGCTCAAACGCTTTGTTGCTTCTCAGGGTAGTAAATTTAGACTGAAGCCGGGCAAAATCAATCATGCTAAAAAGTTCCAGAATCACTAAGAGCTTATAATAAGTGCTTATAAATGGGTTTGCGGGATGAAAGATAACCGAAGCTATTTTTGAAAGCGACATTTAATGAAGAAATGAAACCGCCTGAGTACATGCCAAGCGAAGCCAGTAAACGGAACAAAACGAGAAACAGAGCGTGCCAGCATCCACAACGCCATCGTCCTGAAACGGTAAATAGTTCTGACACACCTCAAGAGCCTTTCACAAAAGCGCTAAAATGATGGATTTTAGCACCGTCTTTAGACTAGCCTTAACGCAGGAGAAACAGACAATAAACCGGATTTTTAACGACAAAAGAATAAAAGAATAGCCTCAATTCGTTGACCGCTGCGTCATACACCAATAAAGTGGATTGGTTTTATGGAAGCCAGACGACGAACGTATAAGTAGCACTACCACCCAGAAAAGTGATTGCCAGGAAGGCTTTTTGAGATGTAACAGATGAACAAAATTCCGGTTAACGGCTCCGATGATGATTACCGTATCGAGAAGCTACTTGATATAACCTGCTTTGCAGAGCTGCTGGAAGGTTATTATCAGGCGACCGGAATACCGAATGGCCTGGTCGGGCCTGGGGGTGAACTGATCACCCAAGCCGGCTGGATCGATGCCTGTACACGTTTTCATCGCGGTCACGAAGAGACAAACCGCCGTTGCGTCGAAAGCAATTGCACCCTCCTCGAACAGGCCCAGACTCAAAAAGTTTGTAACTCTCTTTGTAAAAATGGCCTCTATGACTACGCCACCCCCATCAATATCGACGGTAAGCATGTTGCCACCCTGTTCATGGGACAACTACTGCATCAGCCGCCCGATCTTAGCTATTATGAGCAACAGGCAGAACGCTTTAATTACGACAAAGCAGCCTATATAGAGGCCATTAAACAGGCTCCGGTCATCCCTAAAGCGCAACTGGAAAAGCAGCTGAATCATATGGTCCAGGTGACCACTGTGCTGGCCCAAAGCGCACTGAGCGCTATCAGAGAGCACCACCTTCAGGAAGCCCTCAGCCACAGTAAAAAGCAACGTATTGAGATAAAAGACCTGCTTGATAATTCACCCACAGGTATCAGTTGGTGCGACGAAGCATGCAATATCGAATATATTAATCACACATTTACCCGGATACTGGGCTACACCCTGGAAGATCTTCCAGATGTAGATAGCTGGTATAAGGCAGCGTATCCAGACCCTGAAGTCCGTCATCCGATAGAGAAAATATTTAAGAGATGGCTCTACAGTCAGAAAAAAAGTAACGGCGCCTTTATGCCCCCCCTTACTACGGAAAGTACTGTCCGCTGTAAGGATGGCACCAGCAAAAGAATCTCAAGTCAGGTATCGGCCGTTAATCAGAAAATACTCTACAACTGCATCGATATCACAGAGAAGTGGCGAATCGAACAACGCAACCTGACCCGCAACAGAATGATGGAGCGGGTTGCGCAGGGGGAACAACTACGCAGTATCATGCATCAGTTGATAACCGATATTGAGTCAGACGATCCCTCAATTCGCTGCAGCATTCTGTTATTGGATGCCGAAGGCAGGCATCTGTTAAATTGTGCGGCACCCAGCCTCCCTGATTTTTATAACGAAGCGATTCATGGCGTTGAGATAGGCGAGGGGGTTGGCTCCTGCGGTACAGCGGCCTTTCTCGGTAAACGGGTTATCGTTGAGGATATTGACACCCATCCATACTGGGCTCCCTATCGTGAACTGGCAGCCCGGGCCGACTTGAGAGCGTGCTGGTCCGAACCCATTATCTCTTCCACGGGTCGCGTCCTGGGTAGTTTTGCAATCTATCACAATACGCCTAATAAGCCGGACGATCACGATATTCAAATGATATCCTTTGCAGCTAATCTGGCATCTATCGCAATAGAAACCCTCAAAAATCGGGAAGAACTGGTACGCAGCGAACAAGCCTACCGCAGTCTGGCAGAGAACGCTCCGGATGCGATCGCACGCTATGATGGAGTTGGCGATCTGATCTACACCAACCCAAACTTCGCTGCGCTGTTCGCAAGCGATATATCAGAAAATGACAGCTATCTTGAACATTACCGTTCAGTCATCAAAAAAGTGATCAAAACCGGCACCCCTCAGCAGGTTGAGATCTGCATCCACACAGGATCAAGCCAGCGATATCTGATGTTTAATATCGTTAGCGAAGAGAATGAAGGAGGAGGGGGAGCACTGGCCATCGGGCGGGATATAACATTGCACCGGGAGATGGAGCATAAGCTGGAGAAGCAAGCCCGATCCGATTTCCTGACCCAGCTTATCAACCGGCGTCATTTCTTTGAACTGGCAAACCGGGAGATGCTGGTTGCCAGCCGTTATAACAATGCACTGTCTCTCATCATGTTTGATCTTGACCATTTTAAGCAGGTCAACGATACCTACGGACACGCCATTGGCGATCTGGTGCTACAAAGAATAGCGGATGTCAGCCTGACGACTGTTCGCGCTGCGGATATTCTTGCCCGGTTAGGCGGCGAGGAGTTCGTTGTGCTGATGGTGCAGACCAGCCATGATGAGGCCCTGCAAAGCGCTGAAAGACTCCGGCAGGCAATAGCCAGCACAAACATCGCGCTGGGCAGCGGTGAAGCGATCTCGGTAACCGCCTCGTTTGGAGTTACGACCATACATTTTGATAGTGGTGACAGCCATACCATCAACCATATGATTTCCGATGCCGACAAAGCGATGTATCGCGCCAAACAGGAAGGACGAAATCGGGTAGTCTACGCCTGATCTGCATTGCGTAGAAAGAGACTGTCTCTGGTTGAATACCAATCGGGTATTGTTCAACGTCAATCATTGTTGATCACAGCAGTTTCCGGGTGAAACAATCACCATATTAGGCATTAAGGGTTCGCGGAATCCAGAAATACGACACATACTGCCTAGGACTTGTAACCATCTTACCCATGGTGATTTCATATGTGGTTGTTCAAAAAGAACATCTGGTCGATCTTCTATATTCTTACGATTTTCTTTTTGATCTGCCTGATTGCTGTTTCATACATTGGCTGGAATAACATATATAACCGGTACGAAAGATCGCAGGAGAATACGCTTAAACTGATAGCCAGTTCAACACACTCGCTGTACCAGACCCATGAGGTAATGCTGGATATTTTAGGGCAACGGTTTATTGAAGACACCCGTTATAAAAACAACATCAGCTCGATGAGAATGCTCGACGCAGCACTTCTCGAAAGCCCAGCCATCACATCAATTGCTATCGTTAACCCACAGGGAAAAATGTTATTTGCCACTCACGGTCTTGATGTGTCCAGGTTCCCCAATCTGATAGAGCAAGAGGAAAGCCGTGAATCATTTCTGGCGGTGATGCAAAGCCAGAACATGATGTTTGGCAGAACCTATTTTTTCAAGCCGTTCAATGACTGGATTGTCCCCATCAGAAAAGCGATAAGAGATAGTGAAGGCAATGTAAAGCTCGTTATTACTGCCGCGCTCAGACTGCAGGATTCATTTGGGTTTATCGTGAGGAATGCTGATAAAAACGACCGATACAACACCCTCATTATCAGAGACAATGACCAATACATACAGTATGCAAGTAACGGCACTGCTGATAATTACGAAGTGTACCGATCATCTTTTTCTGCTGAAAGACTTCAGAGCATTGAGAAGAGCTTAAGCCAGCATTATGCGCATTCAAAAGATGAACTGAAGCGCACCGGGCATATAGTATCATTCCCTTACACCGGCGATGAGAGCGTTGAATATCTGGCTTCACTGAAGTATGACGACACATACAAACTGTGGTTTCTCTCCACCACTAAAATGGATATTGTCTCCACCGCTTTTGCCAATTTGGTAAAAATCTATCTCTCTATATTTGTGGCTGTTGAGGTCATGCTTTATGCCCTGGTCCGGGTTATCTTCAACGCAGATAAGAAAAGAAACGAAGATTTACTCTATCAGGCAACCCATGATCAACTCACGGGGATGCCAAACCGGAGCTATCTACAGACCAATATCTATAACTGGATTCATGACGTTACTCAGCCATTCAGTCTTCTGTATATAGATTTAGATCGCTTCAAAAGTATCAATGACAGCTTTGGCCATCAGTGTGGTGACCAGCTACTGCTGGACCTTGCCAGAAGACTTCAGTCAGTCCAGCCGAAAGACTCAATCATCATCCGTCATGGGGGAGATGAATTTGTGGTGTTAACCCCGTCAGTCGACACAGATGAGGTGATGGCGCTCTCCCGAAAAGTAATTGAAACCATCTGTAAACCCTACAGGGTCAACAATTTGAAGTTGCATATCGGGGCCAGTATCGGTATTGCACAATATCCAATCCATGGTGAAAGTTTTGATATCCTGCTGCGATCTGCTGATATAGCGATGTATGAATCGAAAAAAATTAAAAACAGTATCCACCTGTTTGAAGACAAGATGGAAGAGGGCTATCTGCAAAACGTCAAAATCGAGCAAGCTCTGCGTAGTGCGATCTCCGATGATGAACTCTTTATGGTTTATCAGCCCCAGGTCACCCCGGAAGGGGATTTCTATGGCGTTGAAGCGCTGCTGCGCTGGCAAAGCGCTACCTTAGGGTTTGTCCCGCCTGATCGTTTTATATCTGTCGCCGAGACCTCTGGTCAGATGCCCGCCATCGGCAACTTTATCACGCAGCAAACCCTCAAAGATGTGAAAGAGGTTCAGAGCACACTGAACCGGTCTTTTCATACCTCAATAAACATCTCAGTGCGTCAGCTGATGGAGGTGGGCTTTGCCGAACGATTTATTCAGAGTATACAAACGAATAACCTCGATAACGCCTCGATTACCCTGGAGATTACCGAAAGCCTGTTCATCGAGGATATTGATCACATCGTGCCTTTACTGCAGGAGTTTAAGGACCATGGCCTCGAGATCTCCATGGATGATTTTGGCACCGGCTATTCATCACTGAGCGTCCTCCGCCGCCTGCCCATCGACGAACTGAAGATCGACAAGAGCTTTATCGACGTTATGTTCGTCGATGAATCCTCCCAGAAGATGGTGCAAAATATCATCATGATCGGCAAAAATCTGGAAATGGACATCGTCGCTGAGGGGGTAGAGACTCAGGAACAGGTGAATATTCTCAAAGCGTTTGGCTGCGACCGGATACAGGGCTATCACTTTGCCAAACCGATGAGAAAAGAGGCGTTAGTTCAGTATATTGAGGAACATGATATTGTTTCCTGACCAGCACAGCAGGTGATAGCGTCCCCCGTTTAAAGCAACATAGGCTGCGTCGAGAACTGAGAATAACGAGATCATGGATTGGTTCCTTTTTACTCTGATGCAAAACCTGACTCGCAGGTCTCTAATACATTTGCGAGACATAGTATCTACGCTGGAAAACTCCAGCTTGAGACAGAACAAGGGCAGAGTTTTGGAGGTCAGCAGTACCCTGAGCACTGTCGCTGTAGTACACTGATTTCCATTCAAAAAAGAGGCAGCGGACGCTTCATCTCTTTCCCCGCTGGCTCTGCTAATACGTTGTAATAAGGCAAAGCGATTTCATGACTAATTTCTCTCAAACGGCTGCATTTATCTGGTCAGTGGCCGATCTTCTGCGTGGTGATTTCAAACAGAGTCAGTATGGGCGGGTGATTCTGCCTTTTACGCTGCTGCGGCGTCTTGAATGTGTGCTGGAGGCAGATAAACAGGCGGTGTTGGATGCCTGCGATAAAGTAAAGATGATGAACCTGCCTGAAGATAATTTTGAGAAACAGGTCATTCATTTAGTAAAAAAACAGACTGGTGTTGATGGATTCAACTTCTTTAACTCCTCCCCCATGTCTCTCGATAAGCTGGGTGAAACAGGGATTAAAGATAACCTGGACAACTATGTTCAGTGTTTTTCTAAAGATGCCCGTGAGATCTTTGAATACTTTAAGTTTGATGAGTTTGTTGGCCTGCTGAGTGATGCCAACCTGCTGTATAAAGTGGTGCAGAAGTTTGCTAATACCGATCTGAGTCCTCATGCCATTTCCAATCACGAGATGGGCCTGGTATTTGAAGAGCTGATCCGCCGTTTTGCCGAGAGTTCTAATGAGACAGCAGGGGAGCACTTTACCCCACGGGATATTGTCCGTCTGACTACCTCATTGGTGTTTATGGAAGACGACGAAGCACTGACCAAAGAGGGCATTATCCGCACTATCTATGACCCTACGGCGGGTACGGGGGGTTTTCTCTCCAGTGGTATGGAGTATGTGCATGAACTGAATGCCAATGCGGTTATGCGGGCGTTTGGACAAGAACTGAACCCTGAGTCTTACGCTATCTGTAAAGCGGATATGCTGATCAAAGGTCAGGATGTCAGCCGCATTAAGCTGGGCAACACCCTGTCCAATGATCAGCTCTACGCCGATAAGTTTGACTATATGCTCTCAAATCCGCCGTTTGGGGTGGATTGGAAAAAGGTCGAGGGTGAGATTAAGGACGAGCATACCCTGAAAGGCTTTGCCGGTCGTTTCGGGCCTGGTCTGCCCCGGGTGTCTGATGGTTCACTGCTGTTTCTGATGCACCTGATCAGCAAACTGCGCGACACCTCTGTTAACGCTTCAGGCAGTCTTGAGGGAAAGGTTGAGGGCGGCGGCCGTATCGGTATTATCCTTAATGGCTCACCTCTGTTTACCGGCGGGGCAGGCAGCGGGGAGAGTGAGATCCGCCGCTACGTGCTTGAAGCCGATCTGCTGGAAGCGATTATCGCGTTGCCGAATGATATGTTTTACAACACCGGCATCGCCACCTATGTCTGGGTGCTGTCGAATAAAAAATCAGCCGAGCGCAAGGGTAAAGTGCAGCTGATTAACGCAGTTAATCTCTGCGGCAAGATGCGTAAATCGTTAGGCTCAAAACGCAATGAGATGAGTGCGGATGATATTCGTATCATCACCCGCTGTTTTGGCGAATTCGAAACCGTTGATCATCAGCTATTGGATAAACCTGCTGATCAGAAGAGCAGCCGTGGCCGCCAGGCAGGCTCTTCTTCAGGGCTTAGTCCTAAGCTTGAATCAGCGAAAACCTTCTCCAGTAAAATATTTGCTTCAACCGACTTCGGTTATCGTCGTATTACCATCGAGCGCCCACTGCGTCTGTCGGTACAGATCAGCGATGAACGGTTGGAAGAGCTGCGTTTTGCGCCAAAGCCTTTTAACGCGCCGATGCGCTGGATCTGGCTGGCGTATGGTCGGGATTGGGATGATGCAAGTTACGGACAACTGTCTGACTATGCTACAGAGATAAGGGCAGAGCTGAAAGCCAGTTACCCCGAACTGAAAGAGAAACAGATTAAAGAGCTGCTCGACAGCAAACTCTGGCTCAGCCAGCAAAGCCTGCTGCATAAAGGCTATGAGTTGCAGGGCGGGCTCGGTTCATCAATGGGTACTAACGCCGTTATCGATAACCCTTGTGATGACTTCAACCGGTTTGAAGACGAGCTGAAACTCGCCATGAAACAGACAGGCGTGAAGCTGGATGCCAAAGAGAAGAAGCAACTACTGGACGCCATAAGCTGGAAAAACCCAGAGGCACAGCCTGTTATCAAAAAAGTGCTGAAAGAAAGATCGCAACCCAAATACGGAGCTTTTGATACAACCATCAATGGCAAACCCGCCGTGGTGGAATACCAGCCTGATGGTGATTTGCGAGACAATGAAAACGTACCGCTCGATCCTTCTCAGCCCACTCAAAGCCTGATCGAAAGCTACTTCGACCGTAAAGTAGCACCCCATGTGTCTGATGCCTGGATCGATGCGAATAAGCGTGATGATAAAGACGGTGAGATCGGCATTGTCGGTTATGAGATTCCGTTTAATCGACATTTTTATGTGTACCAGCCGCCACGTAGCCTGGAAGAGATTGATGCGGATCTGGATAAGGTGAGTGCGGAGATTATGAACCTGCTAAGGGAGGTTCACTCATGATGGATTTGAAATATCAAATTTATCCTGATTATCGCAATCCAAACATTGAATGGATAAAAGAAATCCCAGCAGATTGGGCTATAAGCTATTTGGGTTTTGAATGTTCGGTTAAAGCTAGACTTGGCTGGAAGGGGCTCAAGGCTGAAGAATATGTTGACGAGGGCTATATATTTCTTGCAACTCCAAATATTAAAAATAGTGAGATTGATTTCAACCATGTAAACAGAATTACAAAAAATCGTTACTATGAATCTCCAGAAATTATGTTAGAACTTGGGGATATTCTTGTAACTAAAGATGGATCGACCACTGGAACGACTAATATAGTAAAACATCTCCCAGAGCCTGCCACGGTAAATAGTTCAATTGCCGTATTACGAAGTGCCGGGGGGCTTCAAAGTAACTTTTTGTATTATTTCTTTGTCTCTGAATATACTCAAAATATTATTAATAGAATGCGGGGAGGAATGGGAGTGCCTCATTTATTCCAAGCAGATCTACGTAAGTTTAATATATTGGTACCGCCTAAAAAAGAACAGCAACAAATCGCCAACTTCCTCGACCACGAAACCGCTAAGATCGACACCCTGATCGATAAGCAGCAGCAACTGATTAAACTGCTGAAGGAGAAGCGTCAGGCGGTGATCAGCCATGCCGTCACCAAAGGCTTAAACCCCAACGTCCCGATGAAAGATTCAGGTGTTGAGTGGTTGGGAGATGTGCCTGAGCATTGGGATGTTTCTCGTATAAAGCACCACACAAGGTTATTTGAACAAGGCTGGAGTCCTCAGTGTGACTCACGCCCAGCTGATGGTAATGAATATGGTGTATTGAAGGTTGGTTGTGTAAATAATGGCACATTTAACTCGATGGAGAATAAAGCCTTGCCTGCGGAGCTTACGCCTCAGCTGCAGTACTTAATTCGAAAGGGTGATTTGCTTATTTCAAGAGCAAATACGAAAGAGTTAGTTGGAAGCGCTGCCGTTGTAGAGGAATCACACAATAATCTAATTCTATGTGACAAACTATACAGGCTTCGATTTGATCAGAATGTAAATTCACAATTTATTTCATATTACTTGGCACTTCCAATCGTCCGACAGCAAATAGAACTGGGGGCAACCGGTGCAAGTCATTCTATGCAAAACATTGGTCAATCTACTATTAAAGAATTACCTGTTTTGATTCCACCAATTTCAGAAGCCAATGCGCTCTTTGAAGAGTTAAAGATAAAAACCAATAAATTTGACGACATTCTTTTAAAATCTGAAGCAAGCATCATACTGTTAAACGAGCGCCGCACAGCTCTAATCTCAGCCGCCGTCACAGGTAAAATCGACGTGCGTAACTGGACGCCTGAACAATCTCAACCCAGCATGGAAGCCACCGCATGAGCGATATCAAACTCTTCTCGATTAACGCCGACAGCGTTTATGAACTGGCGGGGCGCAGTGCGCTGCTGGAAAAAGAGCTGCAACAACTGATCGAAAGTCAGCTGGAAACCTTTCTCGGCGTGCGTTTTCTTGCCAGCGAATACAGTACCGGCAAGACCCACAAAGGGCGGATCGATTCGCTGGGGTTGGATGAAAACAACTGCCCTGTGATTATCGAATACAAACGCCATAGCAATGAGAATGTGATCAATCAGGGGTTGTTCTACCTCGACTGGTTGCTGGATCATCAGGCGGAGTTCCAGTTGCTGGTGATGAAACAGTTGGATAAAGAGGTGACCGAATCAATCGAGTGGAGCGGTACACGACTGATCTGCATCGCGGCGGATTTCAACCGCTATGATGAACATGCGGTACAGCAGATCAATCGGAATATCGAACTGATGCGCTACCGTTACTTTGGTAATGACCTGCTGTTGCTGGAACTGGTGAATGCGCAAACCGCCGATGCCAGCACCCCGAAGAAGGTTGCGTCTCAAAGCAGCAGGGCAACATCAAATACAGACAGCCGGGGCAGGTCAGGGGATAAATCCCAGGAAGAGCGGCTGGCTGAATCATCCCCGGAACTGATCAGCCTCTATAATCAGGTTTGCGAATACGCCAACGGTCTGGGTGACGAGGTGCAGCGGAAAGAGCTAAAACTCTACACCGCCTTTAAACGGATTAAGAACTTCGTCAGCGTCCTGGTATCGCCGCAAAACAAAGACCCCAGAATTCAGCTATTCCTCAAGCTCACCCCCACAGATGAGCTATTAAAACTCAATCCCACAGGCAAACCCCATGAACCTGAGTTTATCCGCGATGTATCCAACATTGGGCATTGGGGAACGGGTAATATTGAACTGAACCTACGCAGCGCCGCTGAACTCGAAACCGCCTTTGAGCTGATTTCACAAAGTTATCAGGCCAATTGAGCAGATGAAAACAACAGTATTTCAGCTGGTGAATCCAACTTTTGAAAAAGAGCTGGAAGTTTTTGGCCCTCAGGAAACTGTTTTCAGAATCCCTACACTCCCTGCTTATTCAATTATCGATTATTCCCTTGATGGAGACTATTCTCCCTATGAATCAGGAAACTATCGCGCAGTTTTTAGTCTTGAGGGCGATAGTATTCGTATCCAAGGGGTTCAAAACAAGCTCTTTCGTTCAGGTAAAGATCGCTTTGTAATTCATTACGCAGGTATTCGCGATTATTCTTTACTGTTCCCTCATATAAACGAGTCATCGTGTCGTGTGCGCTTGGGTCAATATGCTGAGGAAGCAGACATGTCATTTGAGTCTGGGGCATGGTTGTCTTTTATGATGATGGCAGGCGCTGTTATAGAGGGCTTGTTAGATAACTGCACACCAGCTTCTGCTGATTCATTTAACAAAATGATTATTAAAGCGAGACAGCTTGAAATTCTCTCAGAAGAAGATGAAACCCTCTGCCATAAGGTGAAAGAGGCAAGAAATTTAATTCACGCCAGCAAACACCCCAAAGAGTATGTAACCCGTGCTCTGGCAATGGATACATATGTTTTTTATGATGCATTAATAAAACGTCACTGGGATCACTGAAAGGCTAAGTACCTAAAGTCGTATCAAAATAATAGTAGGGATGCAGAACCAGATGAGCAGTGCTAAGGAAGTTCACTTTCAAAACGATATCATCGAACAGCTGATTGCTAACGGCTGGTTGCTCGGTCAGCCCGCTGGCTACAATCGAAAACTTGCGCTGTATGAAGAGGATCTGCTGGGGTTTGTACAAGAGACACAACCCCTTCAATGGCAGAAATACTGCAAACTCTACCCACAAAACCCTGAACAACAGTTTCTTGAGCGGGTCGCTTCTCAGCTGTCCAAAGCGGACCCGAATGCGGCGAGCAAAGAGTTGCGCACCTTTGGCACCCTGGGCGTGCTGCGTACTGAACTGAAAGACCGCGGTACGCGCTTTCGCCTCTGTCAGTTTAAACCTGATCATGATCTCAACCCCGATACGCTGGCACGCTATCAGAAGAACCGTCTGCGGGTAGTGCCTGAGCTGACCTATAGCCCCTATGCCACGGATGAGTATCTGACTGAAACAGGTAAGCAGGCAAAAAAATGGCGCATCGATTTAGTTCTGTTTCTTAATGGTTTGCCTGTTGCCACACTGGAACTAAAGTCAGAATTCAAGCAGGCCGTTGAAAACGCCATAAAACAGTACAAACTCACCCGTCTGCCGAAAGATCCGGTTACCAATAAACCAGAGCCACTGCTGACCTTTAAGCGCGGTGCTTTGGTGCATTTCGCTGTGAGTCAGTACGAAGTCTATATGGCAACAAAGCTGGAGGGGGAAGACACCTTCTTTCTGCCGTTTAACAAAGGCACTGCCGAGGGGGCTGCGGGTAACGATGTTCCCGCTGATCCGAATGAGTATGCTACGGCCTATCTGTGGAACGAGGTGCTTGCGCCCGATAATCTGCTGAAAATTCTGGCCAAATTTGTTCACCTTCAGATCGAAGACAGAGAGGACTGGCAGGGCAAGAAGACAAAGAAAGAGACGATGATCTTCCCCCGTTACCATCAGTGGGATGTGGTGAATAAACTGGTGGGGGATGCCCGTGATAACGGCCCTGGCCATAAATACCTGGTGCAGCACAGTGCCGGCTCGGGTAAATCAAACTCCATCGCCTGGACAGCCCATCAACTGGCGTCACTTTACGATACGGAGGGTAATAAACGTTTTCATTCCGTTATCGTGGTAACCGACCGCACCGTACTGGACGATCAGCTTCAGGACACTATCTATCAGTTTGAGCACGCCGATGGTGTAGTCGGGCGGATCAATAATAAAGAGGGGCAGGGATCTAAGTCAGAGAAACTGGCCAGCGCGCTGGAAGATGCGCAGCCGATTATTATCGTGACCATTCAGACCTTCCCCCATGTGCTGAAAGCGATTGAGAACAGTGTCAGCCTGAAAGCGCGCAACTATGCAGTGATTGCCGATGAAGCGCACTCATCGCAGTCGGGTTCAACTGCCCGTCAGTTGAAAGAGGTGTTGATGCTCGATGACAAAGAGGAACAGGAGGAACTAACCTCTGAAGATCTGTTAGATGCCACCATCGCCGCCCGTAAAAGCTCTAATAACCTGAGTTATTTTGCTTTTACCGCCACGCCTAAATCGAAAACCCTGGAACTGTTTGGCCGTTTACCCGATCCCGATCTGCCCGCGTCATCAACCAATAAGCCCGAGGCGTATCATGTTTACAGTATGCGCCAAGCGATTGAGGAAGGGTTTATCCTCGATGTACTGAAAAACTACACCAGTTACAAGGTCGCGTATCAACTGGCTGAAAAAGCACGGGAACAGGACAAAGAGGTTGATAGCAAGCGAGCTAAGGTAAAACTGAATCAGTGGGTGCGACTGCACGATTACAATATCGCCCAGAAAGTACAGGTAATCATCGAGCACTTTAAAGCTAATGTGATGGGTCTGTTGGGTGGTCAGGCAAAAGCGATGGTCGTCACCAGCTCCCGCAAAGAAGCGGTACGTTATAAGCTGGCGTTCGATAAATACGTTGCCGAGAACAAATATCAAAACATCACCGCAATGGTCGCTTTCTCGGGTGAGGTTGAGTTTAACAGTGATGATCCGAACTCAGCGGGGTTAATCGGTGAGAAATATACCGAAACCAGTATGAACCCAGCGCTCAAAGGGCGCGATATGCGCAAGGCCTTCGATTCCGATGACTACCAGGTGATGCTGGTTGCGAATAAATTTCAGACAGGTTTTGACCAACCCAAACTCTGCGCCATGTACGTGGACAAGAAACTGGGGGGCGTGGAATGCGTTCAAACCCTGTCCCGCCTGAACCGTACCTACCCGGGTAAAGCAGAATCAGGCACCTTTGTGCTGGACTTCTTTAATGACCCTCAGGAGATTCTGGACGCCTTTCAGCCCTATTATCAGACCGCTGAACTCACGGATGTTTCAGACCCGAATCTGGTCTATGACCTCTGTGAGAAGCTTAAAGCGCAGGGGATCTTCAACTGGAGTGAAGTCGAACAGTTCTGTACCGCTTTCTTTATAAAAAATAAGAGCAATGCTGCGATCGTTAATATCTGCAAGCCCGCAGTTGAACGCTGGCAGAAACGTTATGCTTCGGCTATTGATGCCTATAAGCAGGCCAAAGATATTTTTGAACGTACTAAAAATACAGGTGATGCCACGCTGATCGCCAATGCGGAAAACAGTTTCAGAGAGTGTAAGCAGGAAAAAGATGCCCTGGAAATTTTCAAAAAAGACCTGGGAAGCTTTGTACGCTTTTATGAGTTTATGTCGCAGATAGTTGATTACGATGATAAAGAGCTGGAAAAACTCAGCCTGTTTGCCCGCCACCTTCGGCCCATGCTGCGTGAAAAAATCGATCAGGATGATGATGTCGATCTGAGCAACGTGACTCTGAGCCATTATCGTCTGTCTAAAATTCGCCAGCAAGATCTGAAACTCAAAGAGGATGCGGCAGATTACACCCTCGACCCCAATACCGATATCGGCTCTGCGAAAGCCAAAGATAAAAAAGAGGAGTTTCTGTCGGTTATTCTGAGACGCCTCAATGAGCTGTTCATCACCGATAACCTGACAGATGATGACATGCTCAACTACGCCCGGACAGTGGCTGACAAAGTAGGGGAGAACGAGAAGGTGATGCACCAGATCAGAAACAACTCTTCAGAACAGGCTTTCCTCGGGGACTTTCCTATGGCGCTGGATGAAGCGGTGATGGACAGCTCAGATGCTCATCAGAATCAGATGATGCAGATACTCAGCAACCCGCAGGTGGCACAAGGGTTTGCCCGGGTAGTGTTCGATATGCTTACGAATATTAAGTCTTAATTATCAAAATATTGTATAAGTAATCTGACAATTCACATCACTAAAAACTGGCTGAAAAACTAAAGAAAGCGGGCTTTGACGTGCCTGCTAGATCAGCCAATAAGCCATCACTGCTGGGCGACTAGCATGCCAATATCACCACCATACAGCGCCGCCAGTGCATCGTGTTTACTCATGATCAGACCCGTTTTACTGTCGCATTAACAACTGTCACCCTGAAAGAGATTAAGCAGCTGGATTGGTGGTTAAGCGATATGCTGTTGAATACCATGCCTGCTGGAAATTTTGAAAGCCAACAGAAATCGATTGCTACAAGACAGTGTTTGCCATTCTAAAACTATGGTAATGTATACCACAGTTGGGGAGATTAATATCAGTGAAGATATATGTTACCGATGACTTTGATGATTTCATGGTCAAAGCACAGCTGGACGATAAGATCGTTTTAAAAGTCGCTAACGAACTTAACAATGGTCTGCATGATGGCGATCTGGATATGGGGAGACTGTTCAAAAAAAGAATACCTTCACCCAGGCAAAGTAAACGAGATTCTAACAGGAGCGTGGTAGCAATCCGTAAGGATAATCTCCTTTTTTTATTGATGGCTGGCGCAAGGCAGATGTTCCAAAGAAAGGTAAAGAGATCCCCGATAAGCTACTGGAAACATACAGACTATTGGGTGATAGCTTCCTTAATTTTACAGATAAACAGATCAGGCAAAACATAACAGCGGGTCTGCTGAGAGAGGTTAAAAATGGTTGATACACGTTTAGACAAAATGCACGCAATTGCAAAGCGTTTTAATGACAACGGTACTATCGATCAATTAACGATGCGTAAAATTGATGCATTAGCCATGAGCGCTAAAAATGAAGAGATGACAGCAGCTAGAATTAAATCAATAAGACAGCGAGAGCACATAAGCCAGGGGGTATTAGCGACCGTTCTTAACATGAGCAGTGAAAGTGTTAAAAAGTGGGAGCAAGGCAAAACCCAGCCTCAGGGAGCCGCTTTGCGCTTGCTCAATGTCATTGATAAAAAAGGGATTGAAGCGGTTATATAACTCGCCCTTAAAATTACCCTGAAGACAGGCTGATCGTGACTACTGACCAGTCAGGTTTCAACGTTACAACAGCTGTATCTGCATACTGCCCAGAGCGTTTTCCAGACACGTGTAAATCCAGCTAAGGGATTGTGTTGGGTCCTGTAGACGCTCTGCCTCAGTTAACCAATCGTCAACACCAGACGCTCTGATCCTGTGTATTGCCAGGCTTGCGTTACCTGATCCAGGGTCATCGCTTTGGTGTTGATCTTCAGGCCTGCCGGTTGGGCCCATTCGAATACCTGGCTGATACTTTTAATCAGGTTGCCCGGCGCAACGCTGCCAATGCCGCTGCCCATCAGTACAAGATTTTTGCTTCTGAGGGTGCCTGCATCGAGGGGGAGGTCTGCACCCGCCATCGAGCCAATATTCACATACCTCAGGGGGTTATCCGGCAAGGCGGGTATAGCCCTGAGCAGGCAGGCGGCGGGTATGCCCCATAAATAATCCAGGACGATATCCACGGGAGATGTTTCCAGCAGGTCGCGGAAGGCGGCAGTCAGTTGCTCTGCAGACTGGTTAAGGCTGATAAACTGATCTGCGCCTAATGCCAGCAGGGTGTCAGCATCATCAGGATTGCGGGCAGTGGCAATGATGGTGGAAGCACCCAGATAGCGCGCAATCTGAATAGCTAAACGACCTGATGCGCCAGCAGCACCATTGATCAGAACAGTTTCGCCGACGCTAAAGCTGGCCCGGTACTGCAGGGCTGCTATTGAGGACATTCCCGGGTTAGCAAGAGCCGCAGCGGAAATATCATCAAGGTCATCGGGTATGGGGACACAAAGCACGCTTCTGACGGCGGCCTGTTCAGCCATGCTGCCATCACGAGGAAAAACAAAGAATACCCGGTCACCATTTTCCAGCAGACCTACGCCATCCACACCGGGCACCATAGGTAAGGCAGTGCCGCTGCTGTAATGCAGGCCTGAGGCTTTGGCGCGCACCAGTTGGCTGATGGCAGTTGCACGGGGGAAAACCCTTTGCTCACCGGGCTGTAGGATGAGGTCGGCAATTTCACCGATAACGGGGGGCTGGTTGAAGTCAGTAATGACGGCGGCTTTCATTTAAGTCTCCTGAGTTGGCTGCTTGAAGTTCGTTAAGTCTGCCCATAAACTGATTGGCGAACATCTGAAAATAAGACAACTTATGCAGGAAACCCGACACGATTGGCTGCGTGTACCGTTAATCGTTTTTCCCGAAGGCAAACCCATCCGGCCGGTCAGCGTCCTTTATCGCCAACTTCAGGCTCAAACAGTGGTGGCCGCGCACACGCATAACTGGGGGCAACTGGTGTACTGCCGTCAGGGGGCTCTGGACGTTATTACACCTGCAGCCCGGTATCTGATTCCACCCGATCGGGCCGTTTGGGTCCCCCCCAATCAGCCTCATGAAATCTCATCACTGTACGGCGCAGAACTCACCAGTATTAACATTTTGCCGGTGGCGACAGCTGATTTAGCGCAGGAGTGTCTTGTCCTGGAAGTATCACAACTGCTTCGCGAACTGATTCAGGAAGCGCTTAAACAACCGGTAGATTATGACTGGCATAGCCCGGCTGGACGCTTGTTCCGTACCCTGAGAGATCAGATCTCGGTAGCGCCGCAGGCACCACTATATCTGCCATTACCGGTGGACTCGCGGTTGCGCAACATCTGCTATCAACTGGAAGAAGATCCGTCATTGCAACATACGCTGTCAGAGTGGGGGACGCTGGTAGGCGCATCCGAACGGACATTACAGAGACTGTTTCAGAAAGAAGCCCGTATGACCTTTCAACAGTGGCGTCAACAACTGCGCTTGCAGGTAGCACTGGAGCGACTGGTGACTAGCAGGGACTCCGTTACCATGATTGCTGCTGATATTGGCTATGAGTCCACATCGACCTTTATCAGCATGTTCCAAAAGTACTGCGGTATGACGCCGGGGGAATATCGAAAATCAAAGTCTGGCTGACAGCTATTTTACATTACGCTCTTATCATTCAGAGGGGGTTGCCGGGTAAAAGAGCAATGCGCTAAAAAAGCATGATGCTATTAAAGACCGGCGATCACTGTTGTGTTAAACCTCCAGGCCAGAACTGTCCGCTAATGGCTGATCATTGCAAACCCGGGAATTCATCCAACGGACACCGTCCTTAATACCGCCGAAAGGGTAGAGGTGGTATCCAATATCTCCCAGTTCCTTCTCTGCCAGGCCGCGGACAAGATCTGCCCAGAAGTGATCCGCGACAGACTTACGCAGCAAGGTCGCCAATGACAGCCCGTAACGCCCGGCAATTTCCGTGGATGCGACTACCCCAAACTGCTTTGCATATCGGAGCAGCTGGCTGATACTTGCTGGCCCTGGAACGCCGATATTAACAGGGGCATCGATGCCGCGATCGCGTAGTTGTCTGATCCAGCGCACGATAGCCTCAGTATCGAAACCAAACTGAGTGGTGATCTCCAGCGTGCAATGAGCATCTCGAAGCAATTGATATTTCCATTCCAGTGCGTGCCAGAGTTTATCTGTACTGATCTTCGGATGCCCATCGGGATAGCCGACGATCCCAACATGATGAATGTCATGGCGTTGTAATACCCCACTTGCGAGCAGGGCCAGCGAATCGGTGTATGGACCCGCTGGCGTAGCGGGATCTCCGCCGACGAAAATATAGCGGGACGGGCAGGCTGCGCGGTTTAGCTGCGTAATCAGACTGTTGAGATCCTCTTCCGAGCGTAAGCGGCGCGAAGAGATGATGGGGACAGGCTCAAAGCCGCATTCCCGAATGACTCTGGCGGCATTCACTCGCTGATCAGGGTTCTCATTGCCCAGAAACGCGATGTTGATCGGCGTGCCCGGTGGAATCAGTGGTGCAGCTATTTCGATCTGGCGGATCTCCTTGCCTGTCACTTCCAGCGTGTATGCCGCTGCGCTGGGACTCTTTTCAATGGCCGCTGTGTTGTCCGGTTGTACGATATGCATGAATCCACACTCTATGAAATATGATGTGACCGGCTAGCCCGGTATGAGCTGCGTAATATCAACGTCAGGATATAGGTTATCGGGACGCTGATGAGCCAAATCAACAGTAGCCAGAAAGCGCCTCTGATATTTGATTGGGGCAAGATTACGCCTGAACAGAAAACAGGATCAGGCATAAAAGGAATAATTATAATGAGTACAGATTGGTGGAGGTGGCGAGAGTAACGCGCACTTCACAAATGCGTAGTGCAGGCAGTCCGGGGCACTCCATTTTGCATGCATGCTTATGCCTGGATTGCGTCCGCCCGGCATATTTTCAGCCACTACTATTCAGCAACGACAACAATAAAGAGAGATGCTTTTCTGACAGAGTACTTTAAGAAGAATGAATAACTCGATGTATTATTGATGAATTATACCTCCTGATTTTTAGCACTCGAAGCCCGCTCCATATTATCCGAATCCACATAAAGCTCATCGGTGGTTCTGATGCTGCCATGCCCCAGGTCGGCCTGAACGTGTGCAAGGTTACGACCTGCGGCCACTTCCATCGATGCACCCGTATGCCGCAACCAATGAGTTGTTGCGGCTTGCAGTTCTGATGCTTCGACCTCAAAACCATCCCGTAATAATGATTCACAGCTTTCAATAAAGGCGACTTCTACGATATTACGCAGCTGTCGGGTACCGATACCGCGATTGCGGACTCTGGACTCGATCACAGGTTCTGAAGAGTCTTTAGAGGGAAGGGGGGTTAAGCCCCGGAACTCACGATAGCGCTTTAAGAACTGCAGGTATTCGTTTGAGATGGAGACATCTCGTTCTTTAGAGCCTTTACCGTAGGTACGATACCACCAGTTACCTTCATGGTCTCGATGAAAATGGGACATCACAGGTAACCAGTTAGAACGTTCAGCCAGCTCAGAGATGCGCAGTTTAAGTGACTTTAAGGTGGCGATGACAAACAGAGTTCGTTCGTGCTGTGGATCGGTAGCGGCCATCGATGTTGCCGTGCTCAGGAGGTATTCCCATTGCAGTTCAGAAAGTCGCTTGGCAGTACTGATACCTGTTTCGTGACGGAGGTATGGACAGTTTTTCTTCACAATCGGAACCTGATTGCCCGGCGCATAATCTTCAGCCATAAGGTAATTGAAATAGACACTCAGATTAGAAAACAAACCTTGCCATGATTTTGTATTTAAGCGGCCTTTACCTGCACCGGCTGCCCGAAATGGACGCCAGCGTTCATTAGGCACACGTATCCCGGCAACGGTCAGAAAACGTCTTTCTGTATTGTCTGCCTGCCAGTTGGAGTCAGGCCTGGCGACAAAGTCAGTGTATTCTTCAAGATCCCGCCGGCGGAGCGCTACCACGGACTTACGCTTAATCAGCCAGGACCATAACAGCAGGCGCTCAGAATCGCCACGGAACTTATCGTAAGTATCCTGGCTTTTCTTGCTGTAACTGGTGAGAAAGTCCTTGGTATAGCGATAGTCATCCAGAGCGTCTTCAATGCCGAGGCTGAGTACGAATGCTTCAACGGCGGGTGATTGATCAGGGAATACAGCGTTTCTGGAAATCTGATTGAAATACTTAGCTGAGTCAAAGAGAGGGATGCCAGGAAAGGATTTACTCGACACGGTTAAAGGCCTTAAGCAGATTCAGAATAGTGTCATAAGTATAAGATTCATAAGTGCCAATTACCAGTAGTGTCTACTACTGGTAATTAGATAGAGCACACGTACAACCCCATTAAGAGCGCTAAGCTGCTTTTAATTGCTGCTTTTAGTCATAGTTACTTTACATAGCTACTTTTAATCACATAACTATCTCAACGCTCACGGCATACATCACTGAATTTACATAACAACCACTGGCTTCGCTTTGCTGGACGATACCAATATAGCTACTGTCGAAGATCAACGGCATGTCATGTAGATAGTCCTGTCGCATCAACCAGGCCAAACACTAGGCAGCAATGTCATTTATCCTTTTCACGGGTCAGCCCTTGACGAGATGACAATGAGATCAACAAGACACTGTCAGAGGCTCATCTGAAGCGAACCTGCCGGTTAGATTTCACGGAGTGGCAGAGTCACCCTGAAAATTTAAATCAACGGTACTGTCCGCACGCAATTATCCAAAAAGGAGCTAAGCATAAGGAACTAAGCATTTTGCTTTGATAGAACAATCGATGGAATAACCGGGGAATAATGTCCGGATTGAGAAAACCGTTCGCATTCATGTTTCCGGAACAGAGCATCAAACGCTCCTGGTTTCAGATCGCTCTTCGAATCTCATTTAATCAGATCTCATTTCAGGAGGAAGTGGTGACATGAATCTACGCGTTTGATCATCGCAGGAGATTTCACGCAGCGACAGGATTACCCACAAAACTAAATTCTTCGACGCTCTCCGCACGGTCTGTTTTCACGCTTAAGATCTCAAGTTTCAGACGCGATCTGGCAGCAGGAGATACGACATCAAGAGATCAATCTGAAAGACCAGGTAGTAAGCCTTTTTCATTTCAGGCAACACAACTGAAGCCTGAACAGAGCCTGGTGCAGGGTGATGCTCATCGCAACCAACCAGAACCCCTGTCTCATTTCGAACCACGCTTTCGATCCATACCTTCAAACCATTCTATGGACAGGCTGTGCCTCCAACATCCATCCCCTTAAAAATATCATATTTAACATAATATACATTATACGAAGTGATATATTTATAGAGATTGTCGCTATTCAGGACATTCCAAGCTAGCTAAGGCTTACTACTGGTTTAATAAAAGACGGTGAAATTTGCGTGCGCTACGTGAAAAATCTAACGATCTTTAAGGTAAACACTGCCGAACGCGAGTCTGCGCACGACAAAAAACAGGCGGATAAAAATCCGCCTGCTCTGCTGTGTACTGCTTACGTTAAGAAGGAAAATCCGGGAAAGTCTGGAGAAGAAAATCGCTGATCAGGAGATCAGTATCGGCTGTTCAGGTGATTCATAACTGCACACAAGGAATGGTGAAACCGCAACCAGTTCATGGGTTTGATATGACTGAACAATCAGCTCCTGCGCGCCGCAGGTTTTATCTATTTTGGCCAGCACCTGGTAAGGTGCGCCCCGGCATAGCAAACGCCGGTTGCTGCTGTAAAAGTCAGCATCAAGATAGATCTCATCTCCAACGCGAATTTCACGCCAGAGAAAATCCGCTTCAAGAATAAGCTCAGACTGGTCCTGATCGTACATAGATTACGCCTCAAATTGGCACGCGATTATTGTGCGGTCTGAATGAAATACTCAGGCCTCTACAATACTATGACGGATAGCGATATGTACAAGTTCAGAATTGTTATTGATACCCAGTTTGCGCAGGATATTGGCACGATGGGCGTGTACAGTTTTAGGGCTCAGAAACATCTTTTCAGCGATCTGAGCTGCCGATTGCCCCTGAGCGAGGCATGAGAAAATCTGAAACTCACGCTTAGTGAGCTTGTTGAATGGGGAATTACCGTCCGCTGCGCCCGGAGCCAGCATCTCACGAATACTTTCTGCATAGTATGTGCGCCCTTCTGAGACCTCATACACGGCCTTCAGAAGCTCGTCAGGGGCGCAACGCTTGGTCAGATAACCTGACGCACCCGCCTGAACAACATGCGCGGGGAATGGCTCACTTTCCATAACCGTCAGCACCAGGACTTTGGCTTCAGGATCTTTGGCCCTGATCACCCGTATGGCTTCAAGACCACCATAATTCTGAATTCCATCACCTTCAGAGCCATCGGAAGGCATAGAAAGATCCATGATCACCACATCCGGACAAACGGAAAAGTACTTTTCTACCGCTTCCTGGCCACTACTGGCCTCAGCAATGATATCAATCCCGCTGTCATTATCGAGCAGACGCTGAAACCCCGCTCTGACAACAGGATGATCATCAACCAACAATACCTTGATAGCTCTCATGTATAGCTCAGATCCCTTTGAATATTCTATCTATGGGCCAATTATACCGATCAACGATCAGTAATGCAGTGTCTTGATTAAATGTTGTCGTTATTGTTAATCACACTATCAGCCCCGAAATAGACACCGTGTGTATCAATATCCAGTGCTACAGCGGGAGACACATCATCAGAACTCACCACGACAGGCATAGCAACCAGCTCATCACTGTATCCAATAAGCTTGATGCCTTCCTTTTTACAGTGCTGCAGCACTTTTTCAAGCGCTCTGATAACTGCCGTCTGGCGAGTACTCAGATGGCTGTCGCTTGGCTGATCGTCGGAGGGCTTTTTACTGGTAACCTGGCGGGTAGCATACCCCTGCTCGTCAACCAGCTGCAGAGTAATACCAACCAGTTTCTCCTTAACAAGCACCACCTTGGCAAGATTGAAAACAGGCTCATCAGTACAGCAAACAGCACCGTCAGGATCACAACTTTTAATCCCTTCAAGAATCTCTCCGTACGATGAGCCCTTCTCCAGATATGTATCCATAGTCTCAAATATTCAAGTAGTTATGACTTTAACTTAATGTTTTCCAATAGGGAGTGAAGCCGTTCAACCTCACGCTCTTTTTCTTGTAAACGTACCTCAAGCAATGAATCTACACTGCCTGAATTCAGCTTCTGCTCCATCTCACGATAGCGCATATCCTGCTGACTGATCACCTGTTCCAGCTGATGTTTCTCTTTAAAGCTTTGCCGCTCAACGTCGAGCAGCGCGTCTCTCAACTGACGGTTTTCATCCTGCAGAACCTGATTATGTTTTTCAAGCCTTGAAGTCTCCCCTTCAAGGTACTGATTTTTATGCGGATACTCCAGCACTTCCTGCTGATGATTGCCACCACCACTTCGCTCGAGCTGCTCAAGAGTGATCTCAAACTCTTTTATCTGGCGCCGCAGATCCCGATTTTCGGATTCGAGGCGCATCTCTCGTTCATCCTGCGCCAGCTGCTTTTTTTGCAGCTCTGCGATAGCCGCCAGGCTCTGCTGGTTTTCACTCAGAAGCTTATCAGACAAATCCTGCAGGCGGCGCAAGTCATTATGACTCTCGGTATTACGCCCTTCCAGCTCAGCTTTTAGCGCCAGATAACGCTGTTCAAGCTGCTCCCGCTGATCAGACAGCTGGTGCTCAGCATAAGCCAGCGCCTGCTGCCACAGCGTGTTAGCACTATTAAATACCGGCTCAGGAATATCCGGTCGGGCATTCAGTTCAATCAGCCGCTTACCCAGGCCCTGCCACCAGTCATTCAATGCTTTATTAATGGTCGTCAGGCTGCCAACCCCTAACTCATTGCGCACCATCTGCTGGGTGGGCTTTCGCCCCTCAGCAAGCAGATTGTCGGCTATTTCAAATACTTTGTCGTAGGTCTTGGGTGTCATTGTCATGATATTAAAAATACATAATACATATTAGATACTTATCTTATATGAGCAATCCCGACACTACCAGCTGAATCAGCAGAGACACACAAAATAGTGAACTCTCTCCCCGACGACAACGGTTGTTACTTTGACTTCAGCCATTATCGTCTTATGCTGAAACAAAGCCAATGCAGCAGAAGGAGCATGCCATGACAATCAGAGTAGCGATTAACGGGTATGGTCGTATAGGGCGCAATATTCTTCGCGCCCTGTATGAATCAGGTAAGAATAGTCAGATTGAAATTGTTGCCATCAACGACCTGGGGGATAGCCGGGTTAATGCACACCTCACCGAATTCGATAGCGTACATGGTCATTTCAATTATCCGGTCAGCGCCGAAGGCGATACTATGAAGGTGGCTGGAGACAGTATAAAGATCCTCAGCGAAGCCGACCCTCACTCACTCCCCTGGGCCGAGCTTGAGATCGATATCGTTTACGAGTGCACCGGCCGCTTCACCAGCCGCGAGGCCGCCGCGGTCCATCTGGACCAGGGTGCACAGCGGGTACTGGTATCCGCACCAGCCAAAAACGCTGATGCAACCATTGTTTATGGTGTTAACCAGTCGATTCTTAAACCGGAACACAAGGTGATCTCAAACGCCTCCTGCACCACCAACTGCCTGGCACCGGTGGCGAAGATTCTCAATGATCACATCGGTATCAAAGAAGGCATTATGACCACTATCCATGCCTATACCAATGACCAGCATCTTTCCGATGTTTACAGTAACGATATCTATCGGGCCCGGGCCGCCACCCTGTCAATGATCCCTACCCGCACCGGCGCCGCTGAAGCGGTCGGCATCGTTATGCCTGAACTGAAAGGCCGGCTGACCGGAATGGCGGTAAGGGTGCCGACAGCCAATGTATCACTCGTTGATCTCTGCTTTGTGCCACAAAGAAAGACCTCTACAGAAGAGATCAATCAGTTGATGCTGGACGCTTCAAAAAACAGCCTGAAAAACATTCTGGAATATAATGAGCTGCCACTGGTCTCTGTCGACTTCAACCACCACTCAGCCTCATCGATTTTTGACAGCACTCAGACACGGGTAATGGATGGCCTGGTGAAAGTATTTGCCTGGTATGACAACGAATGGGGCTTTTCCAACAGAATGCTGGATACGACCTTAGAGCTGTTCAGAAACAGAGAGACTGATTGAATCAGAGATACAGAGAGATAAGGAGGAATGTGAAACTGGAGCGGAATATCGGGCTCGAACCGACGACCTGAACCTTGGCAAGGTTCCGCTCTACCAACTGAGCTAATTCCGCTTCACTTACCTTTTTTACACCAGATCGGACGATCTGTAAATGGTGCCCGGAGCCGGACTTGAACCGGCACGGCCTTGCAGCCGGGAGATTTTAAGTCTCCTATGTCTACCGATTCCATCATCCGGGCAAAGCAAATATGGAGGCGCGGGTCGGAATCGAACCGGCGTTCACGGAGTTGCAGTCCGCTGCATGACCACTCTGCCACCGCGCCTTTAGGTAAACCATATTACCCTCAACCCTGCCTGAGCAGGATTGGAGCGGAATATCGGGCTCGAACCGACGACCTGAACCTTGGCAAGGTTCCGCTCTACCAACTGAGCTAATTCCGCATGCTTCCGAAGAAGTGGTGCGTATTATAGACAGCTCACTCTTTATGTCAACAACTTTTCCGCTGTAAAAAAGTGCAATCAGATTAATAAGTTAGATCTGTCTACCGATTGATCAGATATCGTCCGTCAGGTCTGGCCAGGCGGCTTTCAGATAGACATACATCGACCAGAGCGTCAGTACTGACGCAATATAGAGCGCCCCGATACCAATCCAGGAAAACAGTGTATAAGGCACAAAAGCGAGCATGATGAAGATCGACAGCATCTGCAACGCTGTTTTCAATTTGCCGATATAGGAGACGGCGATATTGGCGCGCTTACCCAGCTCAGCCATCCACTCACGCAGCGCTGAGATAACAATCTCCCGGCCAATTATGACGATGGCCGGAGCGGTAATCCAGAAAACGGAATAGGTATCAACCAGCAGTACCAGGGCGGTCGCCACCATCAGTTTGTCAGCGACCGGGTCGAGAAACGCTCCAAAGGGCGAAGTCTGATCCAGCCTGCGGGCCAGATAGCCATCAAACCAGTCAGTAACAGCCGCCAGGGCAAACACCAGGGCAGCCGCCATCGGCCCCCAGGCATAGGGCAGATAATAAACCAATACAAAAACAGGAATCAGAACTATGCGCAGCAAAGTCAGGATATTGGGTATTTTCATCGACGTTCAGCTTTCCTGTAAATACGGGACAGAGTTGGCAGTGAATATTTTGCCATTAAGGATCAGGATGCAGGGTAGCATAAATATCTTCGGCAATTTTGCGGCTTATAGTAGAGACTTTTCCAATTTCTTCAATACTTGCGGTTTCAATCGACTGCACACTGCCAAAATGTTTCAGCAGCTCACGGCGCCGCTTAGGTCCAACCCCGGGTATCCCCTCAAGGGATGATTTCCGCCGGGCTTTACCTCTCCTGGCCCGGTGGCCTGTGATAGCAAAACGGTGTGCTTCGTCGCGGATATACTGAATCAGATGCAGCGCCGGTGAATCCGCACGCAGGGCTACTTCAGCACCGCTATCGCCCATAATCAGGGTTTCCAGTCCGGCCTTCCTGTCGCTACCCTTGGCAACCCCGACAATCAGAACCTCATCAATCTGCAGTTCCGCCAGCACTTCAACCGCCTGAGTCACCTGCCCTTTACCACCATCGATCAGCAGAATATCCGGCAGCTTACCCTCGCCTTTTTTCAGCCGGGTATAGCGCCGGGTGAGCGCCTGATGCATCGCGGCATAATCATCACCGCCGGTAATACCTTCGATATTGAAATGTCGGTAATCGGACTTCAGCGGACCATTGCGATCGAATACAACACAGGACGCTACTGTAGCTTCTCCTGAACTGTGACTGATATCAAAGCACTCCATCCTTTGAGGAATAGTATCCAGTTGCAGTACATCCTGTAGCGCCAGATAGCGGTTGTAGATGTTCTGCTTGCTGGCCAGATGGCTTTTCAGATTCTGCTCCGCATTTGTTTGTGCCAGTTTTTGCCAGCCCGATTTATCTGAACGAACCTTGTGCACCAGCGTGACTTTACGGCCACTGCGTTCACTCAGCGCCGCTTCAAGAACCTCACGATCAGCCGCCTCGTCCACGGTGATCAGCAGCGGCGGGATCTCCCGGCCGCTTGCCAGATACCACTGAGCGATAAACGCCGCGAGCAGCTCCTGTGGCGTCTCTTCAATACTGAATTTCGGATGATAGACCTTACTACCGATAATCCGCCCCCCGCGGACAAACAGCATATGCATACAGACTGCGCCCGATTGCTGAGCACAACCAATCACATCGGCATCACCGCTCTGACCGCTGACATGCTGCTGCTCCTGCACCTGCTGCAGACTGGAGATCTGATCACGATAGATGGCTGCGTCTTCAAAATTGAGCGCCTGAGAGGCCTGGTCCATCTGCTCAGCCAATTCATCCATGATGGTATTGTTTTTGCCCTCCAGAAACATCATTGCATGGCGGATATCCGCCTGATACGCCTCCGGCGTTGGAATGCCTACGCAGGGGCCGCTGCAGCGTTTGATCTGATATTGCAGGCAAGGCCTGGAACGGTTTTTGAAGAAACTTTCCTCACACTGACGAATACGAAATACCTTCTGCATAATTGCCAGGCTATCACGCACCGCTCCACTGCTGGGAAAGGGGCCGAAATAGCGTCCCTTTTGCCGCTTTGCCCCCCGGTGAAAGCGGACAGCAGGATACTGCTGCTCGGTAGACACGAAGATATAGGGGTAAGATTTATCATCACGCAGCAGGATGTTATAGGGAGGACGGTTGGTTTTGATCAGATTCTGTTCCAGCAACAGCGCCTCGGTCTCACTGTTGGTGACCGTTACCTGTATATCAGCAATACGGCTGACCAGCGCCTGAGTCTTAATGTTGAGGCCTGTGGAACGGAAATAGCTGCTGACTCTGTTTTTCAGGTTTTTAGCCTTGCCAACATAGAGTATCTCGCCGTTGCTGTTGTACATCTGATAGATACCCGGCCTGCGGGTCAGCCGGGAAAGAAAACTTTTACTGTCAAAGGATGAGCTACCACCCTGCTGATCCTGCTTATTCAGTTCCGCCAGGGAATCGCCATCATCAACAGCGACGCTGTCAGAAGTGCTTTCAGAGCTGCTGTCATCAGACTCTGCACGGTTCAGATCAGGGCGGTTAGTGTCATTATCAGGAATCTCATTCATCCGCGTATTCTAACTGTGCGCCCTTCTATTCCTCAAGGATATTCAATAGCTTATTGGCATCCATATGGTAATGGGTTGCCTCTGTATGAATTTTTTCCAGCTGTTTACGGGTACCATCGGCGATACCCGCCCCACGGGACAAACTAACTTCAAGGTAGACGCTGATCTCAGCATAATAATAGAGCCTGGCATCGAAGCTGCGTGCACGCTTTAACTTAGAGAGCGAGATTTTAGCGCCATTCAGCATAATGGTGTTGATGTCAGAATCACTCATTAGTGGGTGACGATCTTTTTCATTAGGCAGAAGTTGCTGTTGATTCGCGCGTGTACGTGTATTTGCTGCCATAAGACATCCTGATAAAAGTAGAGTAAAGTTATTGGTATCGTATCACTTTATGAGCTTTTCACATCAATGTGAATATATGATTTATGGGCAAAAATCGCAGCCATAACATCGGTCACTCAGCGAAGGGTTCCATTTCGAAATCCACCATCCTTGAGTCAGGCTCAGTGTATCAGCAGGAAGTGATCCGCGATCTGCACTGGCTGATCTACAGCCCTTCACTAATGACTCCTCCGGACAACGAATCTTCCGACTGGCTTTTCAATATCCCAGAGATCGATTCACACCTTGCCAGACTGGATCAAAACCCTCAGCCACTGATAGATGAGTTGCGCCAACAGGCGCAGTTCAGGCTCGGCTATTATTTCGAAGATCTGGTAAGATTTTACATAAAAACTTTCACTCAACCCATTGAACTTAAATACAATATACAAGTATCAAGAGAGAAAGCTACCGTCGGTGAATATGACTTCCTGATGGCTTTGCAGAACAGCATCAACGTGCATATTGAAGCCGCAGTAAAGTTTTATCTGTGCACAACCACTGATGTAAACCACTGCAATCTGAAGGACTTCATCGGCCCTAACCGCTCTGACCGACTGGATCGTAAATGGCAACGGCTCACCGAACATCAGCTGCAGCTGTCGAAAACCGATGCCGGAAAAACTCAGGCGATGGAGCTGGGGCTTCTGCCTGACCGACACTCACTCTTACTACGGGGCTATCTGTTTTACCCCTTCGCCCAGTGGCAGGCATACAACCCTCCTGCCCCGGTCAACCCGGATCATCTTAAAGGCTGGTGGATCAGAGCTTCTGAAACGGATGCTCTGGGGGACCATTATCAGTATATTGTTCTGATGAAGCCCCGCTGGCTGGCCCTGGCCCGCTGCTGTTTTCAGGAAACCCTGTCGCGTGCTGAGCTTGCAGAGATAACTGATCGTAGCATTACCACACCGATGCTGATCGCCCGCCTGGTGTTTAAAGAGAGTCGCTGGCATGAAGCTGACCGGGGTTTTATTGTGCCTGATAACTGGAACTTGCAGATCTGACCCCGATCTGCACTACGTACCCCCACCCGACAGAAAACAGCAGGCACAAAAAAAGCAGCCAGGAGCTGCTCTTTTCAAAAAGACGGCTTATTATTCAGCGCGCTGAGCGGCTTTAGCAGCGTCTTTGGCAATGCATTTACGCAGGTAGTAAATAGCAACGAAGGTTCCAACAACCATTGCAGCAACAATTGCCATGCTGGGTGCGAAAGAGATCATAGTGTATTTATCGGCCATAGAACTGTCCTCATGGGTTATCGTAATCAATGATTACGTATAATTTCAGGTTTATCTGTTTTAGTTATAGGGCGCGATTATAGAGCATCCACCCTCAGGCACAATAGTCAAAAAGATCTATTAATAAATTTCAGGCAGACGCCTATCTACCCAACCCTGGTTTTGAAAACCGCCTGGCAGCTAAGGTTTCGGGACAGATTAAGAATCGAGCCGTTTCACCAGACTGGAGGTATCCCAGCGATTGCCACCCATCTTCTGCACCTCTGAATAGAACTGATCAACCAGCGCAGTTACTGGCAACTGAGCACCATTACTGCGTGCTTCATCCAATGCAATTTTCAGATCTTTACGCATCCAGTCGACGGCGAAGCCGAAATCAAACTGATCATCAATCATAGTCTGATGACGGTTAACCATCTGCCATGACCCCGCAGCTCCATGCTGAATAACATCAAACACAGCGGCGGCATCAAGGCCAGCCTGTTTTGCAAAATGAACTCCTTCAGCCAGCCCCTGGACCAGCCCCGCAATACAGATCTGATTAACCATCTTGGCCAGTTGACCACTGCCTGCCGGGCCGAGTAATTTGGCAGATTTTGCATAGCAATCAATAACCGCCGCCGCTCGTTCATACACCGCGGGCTCGCCACCAATCATGATACTGAGAACACCGTTTTCAGCCCCGGCCTGGCCACCGGATACCGGAGCATCGAGAAACTGAAGCCCTTTGTCGGCAGCGATAACCGCCAGTTCACGGGCGACTTCGGCAGATGCCGTCGTGTGATCAACCAGAATGGCATTCTGAGCCATGCTGCTGAATACCCCCTGAGGCCCTGCAACCACCTGCCGCAGGTCGTCATCATTGCCAACACAGGTAAATACAATCTCTGCATTGCGCGCCGCTTCAGCCGGAGTGGTTGCCCGGTTTCCCTTATACTGCTGACACCACTGCTCAGCTTTTGTCGCTGTGCGGTTGTAGACAGTGACATCATGACCCGCATTGGCCAGATGACCAGCCATCGGATAGCCCATCACTCCCAGACCGATAAATGCAACTTTCATACGTTTTCCTCTCCACCCAAGGGCTGACTATTGCTATGATCAGGGTATTCTATGCTAATGGTATATATTGAAACACCTCTAATTTTCAGGGTCATGTGATGCAATCTGACAAATATACTCGGCGACCAGCAACCCTTTTCATCGGCACGCTTTTGCTATTGCTGTGCACGCTGGCACCGCCGGTATCGGCCACAGAATCATTTTACGACAAACTCAGGGTGACCGATCTTGAGGGTAATACGGCCAATCTGAATCAGCATAAGGGCGGCCTGGTACTGGTTAACTTCTGGGCGACCTGGTGCCCCCCCTGCGTTAAAGAGATGCCTTCATTACAGCGACTACAGCAGCAATTTGACCCCAGTGAATTCAAAGTTGTACTGATTAATCTGGGACAAACCGCAGCCACAGTTAACAGTTTTCTAGAGGAGCAAACTTTCGATTTCGACCTGCCCGTCTATCTTGATGATAAAGGCAGTGCCTTTACTCAGCTGGGCATTGAGGGGATGCCTTCCAGCTTTCTGCTTGATGCCAGCGGCATGCAGATTGAAACCATTAGCGGCGCGCGGGAGTGGGATCACCCGGAAAATATTAAAGCGGTACGCCAACTGATGAGCAGCCTGATGACCGAACATTAAAACAGCTTTCCCGCCGTTTCGGATTACGGACAAGCGCAGCGTTCAGGCATCGGGCTTCTGCTGTTAAATCAATTCGCGTTATAGACCGCTTGTGCTGCCGCAATCGCCTTGCCTGTAGGGATATCTGCCCCCATCGCCGACAAGGTATTTTCCAGCGCACTCAGACAGAGCAGTACATTCTTCTTATTGCACGCAGCCCCCATCAGACCGATACGCCATACCTTACCAGCGAGAGCTCCAAGCCCGGCTCCGATTTCCAGACTGTAATCGGCTAACAGACGGCTACGCACCTCCGCTTCGTCGATCCCCTCAGGCACAAAGACCGAGTTAAGCTGTGGCAGGCGGTAAGGCTCTTCTACGAGGAATCCGATGCCCATCGCTTCCAGACCATCGCGCAACGCATTATGGTGATGACGGTGACGTGCCCAGGCATTCTCAAGCCCCTCTTCTTCCAGCATCACCAGCGACTCATGAAAAGCGTATAACGCATTAACCGGAGCCGTGTGGTGGTATGCTCGTTTCGCACCGCCACCCCAGTAACCCATCACCAGTTTCTGATCCAGGAACCAGCTGGGAGTTTTAGTCTGACGCTTTTCAATCACTTCGATAGCACGCTGATTAAAGCTGATGGGGGAGATCCCTGGCGGACAGGAGAGACATTTCTGAGTTCCGGAATAGACCGCATCGACGCCCCAGCCATCAACATCCAGCTCACTGCCGCCCAGCGATGTCACCGTATCGACAATCGTCAGTGCACCATGATGCTGTGCGATCTGACACAGCGTTTTCGCATCAGACAGAACGCCGGTAGAGGTCTCTGCATGAACAAAAGCCAGAATTTTAACATCAGAATGCGCTGCAAAAGCGGCTTTCACTTTGGCTGGATCCACCGGCTTACCCCAGTCATCCTCAACCATAATCGCTGTGCCGCCGAAGCGCTCAACATTCTCTTTCATCCGCCCGCCAAACACACCATTCTGACAGACGATCACCTTATCACCCGGCTCGACCAGGTTTACAAAACAGGCCTCCATACCGGCAGACCCTGGCGCTGAGATCGGCATTGTCAGCGGGCTTTCGGTTTTGAAAGCGTACTGCAACATCTGCTTTACCTCGTCCATCATGCGAATAAACTCAGGATCGAGATGGCCGATGGTTGGCCGGGAAAGTGCCGCCAGAACCCGCGGATGTACATCAGAGGGGCCGGGCCCCATCAGCGTTCGTTGGGGGGGATAGAAAGAGGTGGTCATAGTCCGTTGCCTTTTGTAATTACTGTACTGAGTGTCTGTTTACCTGTTATTCCAGCGGAACGATCAGGCTGCTTCATCCGCAATGGTTTGAACAATCGCCATAACCATCTCCGCCGAGTGCTTCGCAGCAACCACCAGAAACTGATCAAACGACAGGTTAGACTCTTTACCGGCGATATCGGACAGTGCCCGAATCACAATAAAGGGAACATCAAACTGATAACAGGTTTGTGCAATCGCTGCGGCTTCCATCTCAACCGCCTTCATGGTCGGAAAATGCTCGCGGGTTTTGGCGACCCGCTCAGGGCAGTTCATAAATGAATCGCCGGTAGCAATCAACCCTCTTACGGTTTTAATGTCCGCCATGCGGGAGATACAGCGCTGGGCAACATCCGACAGAAAATTATCGGGAATAAAAGCGGCGGGCAATCCGGGAACCTGACCATGTTCGTAGCCAAACACCGTAACATCCACATCATGGTGACGGACTTCAGTTGAGATCACTACATCACCCACATCCAGCTCAGAAGCAAAACCGCCGGCAGACCCGGTATTGATCACACAGGTAGGTTGAAACTCCTGCAGCATCAGCGTTGTGCCGATCGCAGCATTGACCTTGCCAATTCCAGACTTGAGCAGGACTACCTGGATACCATGCATAGTGCCGGTGTAGAGGCTATAGTCGGCAATCGTATGCTCCTGACGTCCCTCCAGTGTTTGTTTCAGTAGTTCGACCTCTTCGTCCATAGCGCCGATAATACCGATTTTAAGCTGATCAGACTGAGCGTGCAGGCGCTCAGCAAAGGAGGTGTTGTTGGTCATTCAGGTGATTCCATCACGGCTAGTGTAAAAGTGCGTATTTTTAAGGGTTAAGGATACGCAAATTAAACCGGTGGACAATAGTCAAAAAGCAGAAAAAGACAATAAAACCATCAGTATTATTCGAGTCTTGCTGCCACTGAACGACACAACGCCAATTCGCACAGTTTCAGGACACCGTTCAGCTACCAAAAACGGGGTTCACTTTCAGGGACACTGGCCTCCTGGCTTGAATTGGCGGCTGCCGGATAGTGCCCCTGCCAGCCAAACTGTGTAAAGAGCTGATCCACCCAGGGCGACACCGGCGCATTGATCTCAATATTCTCATCAGTAAAGGGGTGAACAAACTCCAGTCTGGTGGCCATCAGCAACAACCGATCCAGACCAAAATGGTGACGAAACAGCGCGTTATGTTTGCCATCGCCGTGCTGCGTATCCCCCACCAGAGGGTGAAATATATGTTTCAGATGACGACGAATCTGGTGTTTGCGTCCGGTTTCCGGTTTAACTTCAACCAGCGAATAACGCGCCGCAGGGTATTTGCTGACAGGAATAGGCAGCTCGACAGTGGCCAGGCGACGATAGCGGCTTACGGCATCTTTTGCTGGCTTATTCGGATTAGCCATCTTGTCAGCCACCTTATCAATAATCTCTTTCAGGGGATAATCGATTACCCCCTGCTCCTCTGTATACCCCCGACAGACGCACAGATAGGTTTTCTGCACCCGGCGTTCAGCAAAACAGAGATTGAGCTTATTCGCAGCCTCTGAGGATTTAGCAAAGATCAGCACTCCGGAGGTCGGCCGGTCGAGACGGTGCACCGTAAAGGCTTTAATCCCCAGCTGTTCGCGAATCAGCGCAACCGCATTGGGGGCACGGCGCTCGATAGGACTGGGGTGTACCAGCAAGCCGGCGGGCTTATCGATTGCGAAAAAGTGTTCATCTTCAAAAAGAATATGGATGGGATACATCGTGATACTTACCTGATCTGATCAAGGCGCGCAGCTTAACAATAAATCATCTGATTGCCTATGAACCTATATAAGATGATCCAGTCATACCTATTAACACGTAATACCTGTATGGTTGAAATACCGAAAAAAACCTATATATATACAGTATCCTATAACTTTAAACGGCACCTAAAGCCTTAATATTCAGAGGGATAAAATGCGTAATATCGATACAATGACCGTCCGTTCAGAACAGTCGGTTCTGGCAACCAATAAGGTGATAAGAAACACCTACCTGCTGCTTGCCATGACTCTGGTATTCAGCGCGATGACCGCCGGTATCTCCATGGTCATTAATCCGCCGATGATCTTAGCTTTGGGGGCGATGATCGTGGGTATGATCCTCACCTTTGTTATCGCTAAAAAACAGAATAGTGCGGCGGCACTGCCGCTGGTGTTTGTATTCACCGGCCTGTTTGGCTTTGCCCTGGGTCCGATCCTGAATGCCTATCTTGCCATGAACAATGGCGGCCAGATCGTCATGACTGCGATGGGGATGACTGCAGCGACCTTCCTGGGTCTTTCAGCCTATGTCCTCACCAGCAAGAAAGACTTTAGTTTTATGGGTGGTTTCCTGGCTGCAGGCTTAATGGTTGTGCTGGTATCCATGGTAGTGCTGATCGCCCTGCCATTCTTCGGCATCCACATCCCTGCGCTTAACCTGGCGTTTTCCGCTGCGGTTGTACTGCTGATGTCCGGCTTCATTGTCTATGACACCAGTAACATAGTGAATGGCACCTATACCAACTACATTATGGCCACGGTCAGCCTGTACACAAGCATCTTCAACCTGTTCATCCACCTGCTGCAACTGGTAGGCTTTCTGAGCGACGACTAAGCGTTTCTGTTTAGTTTTCACCTGCTGAAAACAACACACAAAGCCCTGCAATCCTGATAAGATTGCAGGGCTTTTTAGTTTACAGACATCACTATTATGATTTTTTCAATCGTTGTTACCGGGGCTCCCTATAGCTCCCAGGCGTCAGCCAGCGCTTTGCAGTTTTGCAGAAGCGTTTTAAAACTCGGACATAGGATACATCGGGTGTTTTTTTACGCGGATGGTGTTCACAGTGGTTCAGCGTTGGCTGCCCCGCCGCAGGACGAAATCAATATCCCGACCGAATGGACGGCGCTGGCCCGCGAGCATGAACTGGACCTGGTGGTCTGTATCGCAGCCGCAGTCCGGCGTGGGGTTCTCGATGAAAATGAAGCCCGACGCTATGAAAAGAGCGGCCATAATCTCAGTTCCGGCTTTACTCTCTCAGGATTGGGTCAGCTGGCTGAAGCGGGTATCCTCTCCGACCGTGTCGTCACCTTTGGAGCCTGATAATGAGTGAGACTAAAAAATCATTTCTGATTATCAATCGTAAGGCTCCCTATGGTAGCAGCGCCGCCCGGGATGCCCTGGATGTCGCGCTAACAATCTCAGTCTTTGAACAACCCCTGAGCCTGCTGTTTATGGGCGACGGCGTATTGCAACTTTTGCCTGAACACAACGCCTCTGAGATTGGTCAGAAAAACCTCTCTGCAAACCTTGCAATGCTGGAGATGTATGATATTGACAGACTCTATGTTTGTCGCCAGGCACTGGAACAACGGGGCATCTGTCCTGCTGATATACGATTAAATATTACCCTGCTGGATCAGAACGGTATTACCGCTCTGATCAAACAACAGGACCAGGTTCTGAGCTTCTGATTATGACACTACACCTGATTAACAAAACCCCATCGGAGAGCAGCGCCCTCATCGATAGCCTGTCAGCCGTAAGCGAGGGTGATGCCCTGCTGCTGATTGAGAACGGCGTTTATGCAGCACTACAGGGTTATGCCGAACTTTTCACCCGCCTGCCTGGCTCGGTGCAATGCTATCTGCTGGAGAATGATGCCGAAGCCCGGGGCCTGAAACAGCTCAATCAGGAATTTCGCCCTATTGACTATGACGGTTTCGTCGAACTGAGTTGTCGTTATGGCAAAGTGGTGAGCTGGTTCTGATGGAAAATCTCGATGTAAACGGCCAGGCCATCGCCATCGACAACGAAGGCTACCTGCGCAATCTGGAAGACTGGAGCAAAGAGGCGGCTATGCAGCTGGCTCAGCAGGAAGGGATTGAGCTAACTGACGCCCATTGGGAGATTCTGCACCTGTTGCGTGAATTTTATCAAACCTATGAGATGTCCCCTGCCATGCGCCCTCTGATCAAAGCGGTCGCCGCACAACTGGGCAGCGATAAAGGTAAAAGTATCTATCTGATGTCTCTCTTTCCGGGAAGCCCGGCAAAACTTGCCAGCAAGATAGCCGGCTTGCCAAAACCAACTAACTGCTTATAACGGAACCCTGCCGATGAAAATAGCGTTTCTCGGAACAGGCCTGATGGGCCGGCCAATGGTTATCAATCTGCTCAATGCGGGTTATAAACTGACGCTCTGGAATCGCACCCGCAGCAAGGCTGAAGCCCTGATCAGTTATGGTGCGGAGGTTGCGGACACGGCCGCTCAGGCGATCGCTGATGCGGATATTACCATTACCATGCTGGAAAATGGCCCGATCGTGGATCAGGTGCTGTTTAATACCGGGCAACCTGCCAGTTTTAAACGCGGTAGTACGGTTATCGATATGAGCTCTATTCCCCCGGAACTGGCCAAACAACACTTCGCCCGCTTTAAACATATCGGCGTCAACTATCTGGATGCCCCGGTATCGGGCGGTACGGTGGGCGCACAACAGGCCTCCCTTGCCATTATGGCGGGTGGAGAGAAAACGGTTTTCGATCGCTGCCACACCCTGTTTACAGCCCTGGGCAAAGCGACCTATATCGGCCCCGCAGGCTCGGGCCAGTTGGCCAAATGCGCCAACCAGGCGATTGTTGGCATTACCATCGGGGCAGTTGCTGAAGCGCTGCTGTTGGCTGCACAGGGGGGAGCCGATCCCGCCGCTGTGCGTGAAGCCCTGCTGGGAGGCTTTGCCAGTAGTAGGATTCTTGAACTGCATGGTCAGCGAATGATAGACCGGGAGTTTAATCCCGGCGCCACCTCCCGGGTGCAACTGAAGGATCTGCGCACTATTCTCGATACGGCCCAGGCCGAAGCGCTATATCTGCCGCTGGTGCAGCAGACCTATGACCAGTATCAGAATCTGGTTAACAACGGTCTTGAGGAGGTCGACCACAGCGGCTTATTACTGCAACTTGAGAGACTCAACGGCAACCGCACACTGAATAATAAGGCTACAACCTCACCCTACGATTCAGCTGATCACACCTGACCCGGACCCAATAACCCGAACGCTTAGCAGGAAGATATACCATGCCCGATTTTGCCGTTAACCTGAGTATGCTTTTCACTGAGGTTCCCCTGACTGAGCGCTTCGCCGCTGCGGCGGCAGAAGGATTCAGCAAGGTCGAAATTCAGTTTCCTTATGAACTGCCCGCTGATCATATTCTTGATCTTTTAGAGCAACATAAACAGCAACTGATCCTGCTTAACGCCCCCGCCGGCGACTGGCTTGCCGGTGATCGGGGCATCGCATGTCATCCAGACAGAATCGCCGAGTTTCGTCAGGGTGCAGCGCTCGCTATTGAGTATGCAGATAAATTAAAGTGCCGTAATATCAATATATTATCCGGCATAGTTCCTGAAAATTGTGACTATGCTTTGGCTGAAAAAACCTTTATCGCTAACCTCCGCTTCTGTGCCGAAGAGTGCGACAAGGCGGGAATTCAGCTGCTCACTGAAGCGATCAATACACAGGACATTCCCGGGTTTTTCCTCAACAACAGCCGTCAGGCATTTGCACTTTTTGAGGCCGTTGGCCATACCAATATCAAGCTGCAATACGATATCTATCATATGCAGATAATGGAGGGAAACCTGATTCAGACCCTGCGCAAAAACCTGCACAGAATCGGCCATATACAGTTTGCTGATGTTCCCGGAAGGCATGAACCCCAAACTGGTGAACTAAATTTCAGCAATATTTTTAAAGCTCTGGATGATATGGGATACTCTGGTGTAACAAGCCTTGAATATAATCCCTCTGTCAGCACGACTGAAAGTCTTAGCTGGCTAGAACAGATAGCATAAGAGAGTAATCTATGGGTCTTGAAGACGCAGCTAAACAACTACAGCAGATTCAGGCAGAGCTCAGTAACAATGTTTATGAGCAGCATAAGAAAAATGGTGAAACTCAGGAGGCTTATCGCAAATGGGCAACCTTTTCGATAGCCGATGAACTTTATGCCATCGATGTTATGCAGGTTAAAGAGGTATTGCGCTTCACCGATATAACGCCGGTTCCAGGTGCTCCCGCGGGCATTCTCGGCATCATCAATCTGCGCGGCAGCGTCGTCACTGTGATTAACTCACGTACACTGTTTAAGCTTGAAGACAAAGAGATCGATCACAACACCCGCATCGTGGTGGTTGAGTTCGAAGATCAGGAAGTACTCGGGATTCTGGTCGATGGTGTAGATGAGGTTCTCAACCTGCCCGAAAGCGAAACCGAGAGAGCCCCCGGAGTCTTACGCGAAGACAGCCAGCGCCAGTTTGTCCAGGGAGTCTGTTATCGGGAAGAACAGTTAATCATTCTGTTGGATCTTGACCGCATGCTGGCAGGCTTTAAGGCCGTTCAGCCAGAGCAGGAACAGTAGCGCAACCACCACTTTCACAGATAAGCTGGAAAGAGTGCACGCATAAAAAACCCCGGATATTCCGGGGTTTCAACAGTACGATGATCGTCCAGACTTATACGGTCACTTCCCTTTCAACAAAACCATCCTCGACCATTTCAGTCGCGATAATCTCTCCCTGATGCTCCCACATAAGGCGCTCAGCATCAGTCGCTTTAGGTGAAAATAAACCTGTCTGTGCGTAGATCAGACCTATAACAGGCGACACCCAGCAAGCAAATGCCAGTGGGATATACAGCAGGTTTTCTACATGACCATCCGCAATGCCCAGCCCCAGCGCACTAATCACAAACGCACCACCGGCATTCCACGGAATCAGCGGCGAAATAAGCGTACCACCTTCCTCAATTGCCCGGGAAAGATTAAGGGTTGAATAGCCCATTCCCCGGTAGATCGGCGCATACATGCGACCCGGCAGAGCAATTGACAGGTAGGGATCCCCGGCAACAAGGTTGGTCGATATAGAAGTGCAGACCGCAGCAGTCTGGACCCCTTTAAACCCTTTAACCTTCGTCATAATGGCGGCAATAATCGCCTCCAGACAACCGGTTTTCTCAAGCGCACCACCAAACCCCAGGGCGATAAGCACCAGCGAGATGGTCCACATCATTGACTGGATGCCGCCACGGTTTAAAAGACTATCAATGGTACTGATACCCGTATCAATGGAGTAACCACTATTGGCAAAGGTCAGCAACTGATGGATGCCAGCCCCCTGAGTGATCATCGCTGCAACAGCCCCCGCCAGAACACCGGCAAACAGCGAAGGAATCGGCGGCATACGCTTAACAGCCAGGACGATAACCAGTAGCGCTGGAAGCAGCAGCCAGGCCGAGATGGTAAAGTTAGCGTCAAGTGCTGCCGTAATCGCATTGATCTTTTCAAAGGATGCTCCCTCACCATCTATCAGGGTAAAACCTGCAATTAAGTAAATAGTAAAAGCGATCAGCATTGAGGGTATAGTGGTCGGCATCATGTTTTTGATATGTGAAAAAACATCCGTGCCGGTAACAGCGGGTGCCAGATTAGTGGTGTCTGAGAGAGGTGAAACTTTATCGCCGAAAAAAGCTCCGGAAACGACTGCACCTGCAGTCCAGTACACCGGAATATCAAAACCTGCACCAATCCCCATCAGGGCGAGCCCCACAGTTCCAACTGTTCCCCAGGAAGTGCCGAGGGATAGGGATACTACTGAGCAAAGTACCATAGCCGCGGCCAGGAATATCTGAGGAGACAACAGCGTCAGGCCATAATAGATCAGCGTTGGCACCGTACCACTGGCAATCCAGACGCCGATAATCATCCCCACGCATATCAGCACCGAAACCGAGGGCAACGAAACATGAATGACATGAAAAACCCCCTCCTCTATATCTTTCCACTTAAGGCCCAGCCTGATGCCCACCAAACCAGTTATCGCTAAACCGATGGCCAGAGGAATATGAGGGGTAAAATCACCAAAATAGAACAGCTGTATACCCAGCACCATGAGAGTCAGAACAACGGGAATCAGAGCTAATCCCAGCCCGGGTTTTTTCACGTCAGAAACTTGCAGATGGTCATTCATGAGCGTATCTCTCTTCTGACAGATATCACAACACTCCACCAATCAGGCTAAGAGTCTTTTAGACTGGTGTTTATGAGGCTTTTCTGTTGATCAAATCTGAATATTATTTTTGTTAGCCCGACCTGTTTAATTATTAGACAATTAGACTAGGATATGGCTCTAAAAACCTATATTCATTTACATTTATGACTATATATAAGCTTTTATTGAGAGATACAGACTATTTGTAGGAAAATAGACGAAAATAACAATACTCGCTTCGGTTCAAAGCGTGGCAACCAGAATGACATCAGAGCTGACAGATGGCTAACCGATATGTACCGCAACAGATCTGATCTGCCGGTCATGACGATGCTCCCAGCAATACACTCCCTGCCAGGTTCCAAGCAGCAAACGCCCCTCACTAACCGGAATCGATAAGGTAGTTGCGGTAAGTGCGGCTTTGATATGGGCCGGCATATCATCCCGCCCTTCAAATACATGGGTATAGAGCGGATCGCCCTCGGGCACCAGACGGTTCAACCAGTTTTCCAGATCCTGTTGTGCGCTGGGGTCGGCATTTTCCTGAATCGTCAGACTGGCACTGGTATGTTGAATCAGCAGAGTACATAACCCCTCCCGAACCCCACTGCTGTTCAGTAGCTGCCTCAGCTGATCCGTAAATTCATATAATCCCTGACCCCGGGTTTCTATCCTGATTATCTCGACCATAGTGAAATATCCATCATAAAAAAGCCCCACCAGTGTAATTCTGGCAGGGCCTGGAGTCGCTTTAAACCGATCTTATCAGGATCAAAGCACCCGGTTATTGCTCATAAACTTACTTTCCTGACTAGGCCCTGTGCCATCGGCGTATAGCGTGACACCCGATTTCAGACAGATAGTCAGGTTCATGTGAGACTCTTCAGTCTCTTTCGGCAACAGATGCTCAACGACCGCTTTTTCTTCCAGTAACTCAAGCTCGGTGGCGGTGAGTTTCTTACGGCTGAAATCACTGATCTCAAGTCCATGAACAATCTGATAACGGCCATAGTTACAACGCACCGGGAAGGAGAAGAAAACCCCCTTTTCAATGCCGTAACTACCATCACTCAGTATGCCCATGCTGACGATTTCACCGGGATCAGTCCCCTGAGTCCAGTTATGCATCTGATCAACAATTGCCTGCGCAGCCGATGCAGCACTGGATAATCCACGTGCCTTGATGATCTCGCTACCCCGCTCCTGCACACGGGGAATAAACTCATTGCGATACCAGGAGGTATCGATCTGCCCCATAGCAGGCTCACCAAAGACAGTTGCATGATGCAGATCCGGGTACTGAGTCGGAGAGTGGTTACCCCAGATAATGATATTCTGAATATCACGGGCGGTAACACCACACTGGCTGGCCAGCATACCTTTAGCGCGGTTATGGTCCAGGCGTGTCAGACAGGTAAACTGCGAGGGGCTGAGCTTGGGTGCGTTACGGCTGGCAATCAATGCGTTAGTGTTCGCCGGGTTGCCGGTGATCAGAACTTTAACGTCACGGTTGGCAAAATCATTCAGCGCCTTACCCTGACGGGCAAAAATCTCTGCGTTAACTTCCAGCAGATCGCTACGCTCCATACCGGGTCCCCGGGGACGGGCACCTACCAACAGCGCATAGTGGCAATTGCTGAAACCCTCTTCGACATTATCGTGAAGGGTTATGGTATGCAGTAATGGATAAGCGCAATCCTCCAGCTCCATCGCCACACCACGAAGCGCCTCCATGGCATCAGGAATCTCAATCAGTTGAAGGATAACCGGCTGATCGCGGCCCATCATTTCCCCTGCAGCAATTTTAAACAACAGGTTGTAACTGATTGCACCTGCCGCACCAGTAACAGCAATCCGTACGGGTCTTCTCATGGCTTATTACCTTTTGTTATATACTTATGAGAGCTAACTCTTATACAAAAGTATAAATCAATGGGTTTCGGATGTAACTACTACCCAATGAGGATTATTTATAACAGATAGATATATAGTTAGAATACCGCAAAAATTTGCTGCAAGACTGCCAGAAAACGACTCCAATGCAACACTAAAGAGTCACTCTTGAGGAAGCAAAGACCAACGCTTCAGTGCTGCTCTTTAAGCCGGGCCCAATTCCCCATCAGGCAAATAAGCGTCACAACACAAAACCCTGCCCCGACATAAAATGTTACCGATGCGCCGTAATGATCCCATAGCAATCCAGCGATAACACTGGCCAGTAACATCGCAACACCGCCAACCAGATTAAATATACCAAAGGCGGTGCCGCGCAGTTCAGCATGCGCGGTATCGGCAATCATGGTAGAGAGCAGCCCCTGAGTAATCCCCATATGCAGCCCCCAGAGTGACACCCCCAGCAACACAACTACCCAGTGCCCACCACTCGCCAGCACCAGGTCGGCAGCAATCAGCACCAGCAACCCAATGGTCAGTAACCGGGTATGACTGATCCGGTCAGATAACTTGCCAAACGGATACGCTGACAGTGAATAAACCAGACTCATAACCACCATCACCAGAGGTACGAATGCTACAGGGATATCCGCCTGCAACGCCCGCAATACCAGAAACGCCTCGCTGAACCGGGCCAGGGTAAATAACCCGCCAATACCCACCACCCACCAATATGACTGACTGAGTCGCTGAAGACTGTCCCGGCGGATCGGATTGCGGCGTGGTTTGGTATCGGTGGGGGCTGGTTCATGTAAGCCAAAAATCAGCAGCCCCACGGCGGCAAACGCAGGAATAGTCGCGACCCAGAACACCGCCCGGAAGTCATTGGCCCACAACAGCATGAGGCCCACCCCCAGCAGCGGTCCAAGAAAGGCCCCTACCGTATCAAGGGACTGACGCAAGCCAAAGGCAGAACCCCGAAGATGAGCAGGCGATATATCGGCAACCAGAGCATCCCGTGGCGCGCCACGAATCCCCTTGCCAAGCCGATCCAGCAGGCGAGCCGACAGCAATACACCTATTCCCGGAGCCAGCGCAAACAAAGGTTTGGAGAGCGCCCCCAGACCATATCCGAGTACAGCTAACCCTTTTCGTTTGCCCAGATAATCACTCAGGGAGCCGGAGAAAATTTTGACGATCAAAGCCGTGGATTCGGCCAGGCCTTCGATCATGCCGATGGCAAACGCGCTGGCCCCCAATGTTGTCACCATAAACATCGGCAACAGGCTATGGATCATTTCGGATGAAAAATCCATCAACAGACTGACGAAACCGAGTATCCAGATCCCGCGGGGAATCTGCCTCAGTGACGAACCTCTGGCTTCAGTGTGCATAGGCCTGCTGTCTTCCTGGCGCTATTAATTTGATGTTTATATCAGCTAGCGTGGACCACCGCAGGAAAACGCGCTTATAGTCCGCGCTGATAATCCTGCCGCAGAAATACCCTGTCAGGTGTTTCTATCGCGGCGCGCAACTGCCTTAATAGTGCATCAAGATCGCGGTTTAGCACACCCTTTAAGACCAGAAAGTTTGACGCGTGATCACTGCGGAAAACAGTCTTCTCCAACGTCAGGTTTGACAGAAACACCTCCATCTCCTGAAACAGCTGGCGTTGAGTTAACGGGGTAAAGTCACCATTAAAGCCTTCAGCGACGCGCTGATTGCCGCGACGGGAAAACAGCACCAGTGTTGCCAGGTAATCCGGCTGCACCGCATTTACCAGGCGCGCAGAAGCCAGCGCATGCTGCTCACTCATTCGCTCGCCACCCAGACCATTGATCAGCATAACCGAGGTTTTAATACCCGCCTGCTTTGCTTTGAGTAAACCATCCCGTGTGGTGGCAAAGGTTTCACCTTTATCAATACAGCGCAGAACCTCATCATCTCCACTTTCAGCCCCCACGTAGATCAGTTTCAGACCCAGCTCACGCAGCACCTGAAGCTCCTCAACGGTTTTGTGTTTAAGATTGGCAGGCAATGCATAGGTTGAAACCCGTGTCACGGAGGGCATATAGGTGCGGATAGCTTCCAGGATAGTCTTCAGGCGCCGGAATGACAGCACCATTGGATCACCATCCCCGAGAAAAACACGCCTCACACCGGGCAGTTGCTGGCCGCAACGGATGATCTCCCCGAGCAGCTGATTTTCACTTTTAGGCTTAAATTTTTTCTGCGGATCGATATACATCTCGCAGAAGGTACAGCGATTCCAGCTGCAACCATTGGTGACCTGGAGAATAAGGGAGCTGGCTTCACTGGGAGGCCGGAACACCGGCTCGATATAACTCACGGGAGGGGCGACTGGAGGCCAGTTCATTGTCAGCCACTGACCGCTTTACTGAACAGACGGTCGAAGTTGTTGCTGGTGATCTCGGCCACCTCTTCTATCCGAAGACCTTTAATATCCGCAACACACTGTGCCACTTCAACGACATATTGAGGCTCATTTGGCTTACCACGATAGGGCACTGGCGCCAGGTAGGGAGAATCTGTTTCGATTAACAGATTCTCCATCGGCACCTGACGGACAACCTCCCGCAACTCAGCAGCATTACGGAAGGTAATGATCCCGGAAAACGAGATCATAAAGTTCAGATCCATCGCCTGCCTTGCCATCTCCCAGTTTTCGGTAAAGCAGTGCAACACGCCACCAACAGCCGTATCAACATGCTGACGCAGTATGCTAATGGTATCGTCGCGGGCATCGCGGGTGTGCACGATCACCGGCAAGCGCGACTGTGCTGACGCTTGCAGATGGTTAACAAAACTTTCCCTCTGCTGCGTTACTGTATCTTTCTGGTAATAGTAATCCAGGCCCGTTTCACCCAGGGCGATCACTTTCGGCTCAGCAGCATAACCCAGCAAAGTAGCAACATCCGGCACACCATCGGATACATGAAGTGGATGAACCCCCGCCGACGCATAAACATTATCGAAGCGATTAACCTTTTCAAGCATCCCTGGGAGGGTTTGCATATCGATAGCGACACACAGCATCCGGGAAACATTTTTCTCGGTGGCGGCATCAATAACGGATTGAAGCTGATTATTTCGGGCAGACAGGTCCAGCCTGTCGAGGTGACAGTGAGAATCTACAAACATGAGGGTAACTCTGAATTACATTGTATTGGTACGTCTACCCGAATTCATCAGTGTCGCAATATAGGTTTCGATCTTTGAGATCAGCGTCGCGTCATCCTGCGAGAGCTGAATACCGATACCGGGGACTCGCCCCCCCTGAGCAGCCCGGGGAGTAACCCAGACAACTTTGCCGGTGACCGGGATCTTGTCGTCCTCATCGATCAGACTCAGCAGCATGAAAACTTCTTCGCCCAACTGATAGGTACGGGTAGTAGGAATGAATAACCCACCATTTTTGATAAATGGCATATATGATTTATAGAGATCTTCCTTGGTCTCAATTGCCAGGGAAAGAATCCCATGACTCATGCGGGGTACAACTGACATAGGCCGTATAGCCTCCCTAGTACTTATTTCATCCTAAACTCAGACTGTCTATATATTACTATTGCTTTGTGCTGCTGTATATCCTGTCAGGTCAGTTAGTTAGCTCTTGGAAGAGCATACCAGTCACTGAGCAGCTTCTCCATCAACAACTGCTTGTTTGGGTTGCGCCTGAACATCAGATCCTTACGTGCGGCCTGTACCTGATCAGAAAATTGATAGAGTTTCTTGCTGCTGACCTTACGGGCCAGCGCCAGTAACATATTTTTAGCATCGGTATGTCGCAACAGTTCAGGGTCGGCCTGGTTTTCTGCAGAGCGGGCAATATCTACAACCCAGCTGTAGATCCAGCCAAGTACCAGTTCCAGATCCTCTTTATAAAGCGACTGCGCCACCTCCACTGCACTGCTGCGACTCTTGAGAATATCCGCCAGCCCTTTGAGTACTTTAGCCCGCAACCCCAGAAGATCATCCTGCTTATACGCCAGCGCCTGCAGGGGGGAGTTATGGGCGATCACTAACAGCTGCGCAGCTTCCGCAGCATCGACTTCAAGCTGAGTCGCCACCCACTGAATTGCCATTGAGTTATCCGCCGGCGGCATATCGACCCGCTGACAACGACTTTTGATCGTCGGCAGCATCTGCCCCAGACGATGCGTCAGAAGCATTAACAGGGTGTTAGAACCCGGCTCTTCCAGCATTTTTAACAGGGCGTTGGCCGCATTAACATTCATGCTATCGGCGGGATCGATGATCACCACCCGGTAGCCACCCTGCTGTGCGGTTGAGTAGATAAAGTCTGTCAATTCCCGGATCTGATCAATTTTGATCGGCTTTCCCGGTTCTTCGGGCCTGAGCAGGTAGAGATCCGGGTGCCCACCACTACTGGTCAGCTCGCAACTGCGACAGCGACCGCAGGCAACGCTCCCCTGAGGGTTACGACAAAGAACATAGTTAGCCAGTGCCAGTGCAAAGCAGGCCTTGCCGATCCCCTCAGGCCCGTTAATCAACAGCGCATGAGGAAAACGGTTCTGTGCTTTCAGCTCGTGCAGATATTCCCAGCGCGGTTTCAGCCATGGCAATACTACCGGTCGGTCTTCCCAGATTGAATCACTCACCTGCCTGCTCCTGAAGATACTGTTCCAGCACCCTCCTGATCTGGTGCTGCACCTGCTCCAGTGTGCCTGAAGCATCGATCACAGCAAAGCGTTCCGGATCAGCAGCGGCCCGCTCAAGATAAGCGTTACGTACCTGCTCGAAAAAAGTGATGCGTTCATTTTCAAACCGATCCAGTGCTCCCCGCTGACTGGCCCGGGCGAGACCAACCTCTACCGGCAGATCCAGCAGAATCGTCAGATCAGGTTGCAATCCCCGCTGCACCATCGTCTCAAGCTGACTAATCATCGCTTTGCTGAGCCCGCGCCCACCGCCCTGATAGGCAAAAGTGGCATCGGTAAAACGGTCACACAACACCCATCTACCCTCGGCAAGTGTTGGCCGTATCACCCTTTCAAGGTGTTGCGCTCGCGCGGCGAATACCAGCAGCAGCTCCGCATCATCAGCAACCACTTCATCCCGATTGGCCAGCAGCAGTTCGCGCATCTGCTCCGCCAGCGGAGTACCGCCAGGCTCGCGGGTTAACTGATAACGGATCTGATGCTGTTGCAATACAGATTCAATGAACCTCAGATTAGTTGATTTGCCAACCCCTTCGGTACCTTCCAGTGTAATGAAACGGCCTGAACTCATACTATCCAACTCATCTAATCAAACTTAATCGTACCCGGCGTTATTGATCCGGACTCGAACGATAATCACTGCGACGCTTTAGCTGATACTGCTTAACCGCCCGATTGTGTGCTTCCAGGGTTGCTGAAAACTGATGACTGCCATCACCCTTTGCCACAAAGTATAACCACTTACTCTGATCTGGATGCAGAGCCGCCCGGATCGCTTCCCGCCCGACCATCGCGATCGGTGTCGGCGGCAGCCCAGCGTTAGTATAAGTGTTATAAGGGGTGGGACGGCGCAGATCCGCACGACGGATATTGCCTTTATAACGATCTCCCATTCCGTAAATCACAGTGGGATCGGTCTGCAACTTCATCCCTTTTTGCAGACGCTGAACAAAAACACCGGCGATAGTGGGTCTCTCGCTGCTCAACGCCGTCTCTTTTTCAACGATAGAGGCCATAATCAGAGCCTCGTAGGCAGACTTGTAAGGCAGCTCTTTAGCCCGTTCCCGCCAGGCGGTATCCAGTTCAGTCTGTAGCAGAGCATGGGCGCGTTTAAGCAGATCGACATCGCTCATTCCACGATGGAACTGATAGGTATCAGCCAGGAACATCCCCTCCGGGTGCTGCCCATCAAGCCCCAGAGAAGCCACTAATTCATTATCACTGAGACTATCCAGGGTATTTTTTACCTGTTTATTTTCTCTAAGTTGCTCTCGTAACTGATTGAAAGTAGAGCCTTCTATAATCGTAAAGTTATAGGTAATAATTTTACCAGACACCAGTTGCACCAGCAGCGTTCTGGGAGTTGTACCAGGAACCAGCTCATACTCACCCGCCTTAAGAAGATGCCCCACTTTTTTCAGACGAACAAAAAAAGCAAACCAGTCAGGTTTTTCCATCACCCCTTCAGCGGCCAGTTGCCCCGCAACACGTTTAAAGCTACTTCCCTGTTCAACCAGAATGGTCCGCGACTGGGACAGGGTCAACGGTGTGTCCAGATAGCTCTGCAGTGATCGCCAGCCAGCATAAGCAAGCGCAACAACAACCATCAGAGTAATAACAAAAGAGACAACAACTTTACGCACTAATATATTCCTTCAGCGGCCAACCGGGATTGCAACAGACGGGTTAGCGGCCCAACCGGCCACTCAGGATAGCAGCCCTGATCAGCGATAAGCCGGGTGACTGGCCAGATTGCAATAACACTGTTGCAGACAAAAACCTCATCGGCAGCAGCCAGAGTATCTGCAGCATACAGCCCTTCACATACCGTCACCCCTGTCTGTTCAGCAAGCGTGAGAATAGTTTGACGGATAATGCCCGCGACACCACAACGATCAAGTTGCGGAGTATAAAGCTCCCCATCCTGCACCCAGAACAGATTACTCATGGTTCCTTCTACCAGAAACCCCTCACTGTCCAGCACGAGACCTTCGCGAATTCGGCTATCGTCCCACTCTGCCCGCGCCAGCACCTGCTCAAGACGATTAAGGTGCTTAATGCCGGCCAGCAGCGGCGATAACGCCAGGCGAGTCTGACACAGCCTGACAGAAACCCCCTTTATAGCAGGTTGATCAGGATAATCAGGAAAGGGGGTCAGCTGCACAATCCGGTTGACAGACACCTTGTCATCGACCGCATATCCACGCCCCCCGCACCCCCGGGTGATGGTTATTTTCAGTACCTGACGGGTGTCAGAGGTTGGCTGCAGTTGCAGCAGCTTTGCCAGATCCGCTTCAAGCAATGCCTGAATATTCACCGGAAGAGGAATGCCAAGACGGCCAGCCCCCTTGCGCAGTCGATCAAGGTGCGCCTGCCATACAACCGGCTGAGAACCGTTCAGAGTAATGGTTTCAAAAAGGCCATGACCATAAGCAAGCCCCCGATCAGTTACCGGGATTGACTGCTCTGACTGACCATTTATCAGGATATAGGATCGCATAGGGAGAACGGGCGTGCACAGAGCACGCCCGTATACTCAGATCTTACGGAATACCAGGGTACCGTTGGTACCACCGAAACCGAAAGAGTTGGATACCACAGCGTCTACGGCTGCTTCCTGAGCGGTATGAGGGACATAGTTCAGGTCACAACCTTCAGAGGGGTTATCCAGATTGATCGTGGGTGGCGCCACCTGATCACGGATAGCCAATACTGAGAAGATCGCCTCAACCGCACCCGCAGCCCCCAGCAGATGACCAATCATCGACTTGGTTGAGCTCATACGCACGGTTTCAGCAGCACTGCCCAGCACCAGCTTGGCAGCATTTGACTCAGCAATATCCCCCGCAGGGGTCGATGTACCATGGGCGTTAATGTAATTAACCTGATCGGGGTTAATCCCCGCATCTTTAATCGCATTAGCCATCGCCATCGCAGCACCCGCTCCATCCTCAGGAGGTGAAGTCATGTGATAGGCGTCATCACTCATACCAAAACCAACCAGTTCGGCATAGATGGTCGCACCACGGGCTTTAGCGGCCTCATATTCCTCCAGCACAACTACACCGGCACCATCACCCAGAACAAAACCATCACGGTCCCGGTCCCAGGGACGACTGGCAGCCTGCGGATCATCATTACGGGTTGACAGCGCTCGGGCAGCAGAGAAGCCGCCAACCCCCAGCGGAGTTGTTGCCATCTCGGCACCGCCAGCAATCATCACATCCGCATCGCTGTTCTGAATCATTCGCGCAGCAAAACCAATATTGTGAGTACCGGTCGTACATGCCGTAGTGATGGCAATGTTCGGGCCTTTAAAGCCATATTTAATGGCCAGATTGCCGGCGATCATATTGATGATGCTACCGGGTACAAAAAACGGCGAAATGCGACGCGGGCCACTGTTGTTAAGTGTATCGTGGGTCGCCTCAATCATCGGCAAGCCACCAATACCTGAACCAATTGCAACACCGATACGGGGAGCATTTTCTTCAGTGACTTCCAGTCCGGAATCTTCAACAGCCTGAATTGCTGCAACCATACCGTACTGAATAAACAGATCCATCTTCCGTGCATCTTTCGGGCTCATATAGCCACTGAGATCCAGCTCTTTAACAGAGGCGGAAAAACGGGTGCCAAACGGCGTAGGGTCAAAGTGGGTGATTTCAGCCGCACCACTTTTGCCGTTAAGAATATTGGCCCATGTCTCCTGGACAGTGTTACCTACCGGGGTCAGCATCCCCATACCCGTAACAACGACTCTTCTGCGAGACATCAAAATCCTCCTGCTTTACCGGGCGAACAAAAGAAAAGCCGCACTATATCACTATAGTTGCGGCTTCTCGGTAATCTGGTTGAGTCGATTACTGATGTGCGTTGATGTAATCGATTGCCAGTTTAACAGTCGTGATTTTCTCTGCCTCTTCATCAGGAATTTCAGTTTCGAATTCCTCTTCCAGAGCCATAACCAGCTCTACAGTGTCCAGAGAGTCGGCACCCAGGTCTTCAACAAAAGAAGCTTCGGTGGTCACCTCTTCCTCTTTAACACCCAGCTGTTCAGCAATGATTTTCTTTACGCGCTCTTCGATGTTGCTCATAACTCTTCCTATTATTTATCGACATCCACACCCGAAGATGTGAACAGGGATTTTATTAGAATCCGCCGCTATGGATCAAGCCTGACGGCGATATTTCTCCAGTGAGCTGCGGCTCATTATCAACACTTTTGCAAAAAAAACAATTCCCTAGGGGAAATCTTTACGACATATACATCCCACCATTGACATGAATCGTGTCTCCGGTGACATATCCGCCGGCATCACTGGCTAAAAAACCAACAACAGCAGCAATCTCTTCAGGCTGCCCTAAACGCCCCATTGGGATCTGTTTTTGCAGCGTTTCTTTATGTTCCTCTGGCAGACCACTGGTCATATCAGTATCGATAAAACCGGGTGCTACACAGTTAACCGTAATATTCCGGGAAGCAACCTCACGTGCCAGCGCCCGACTGAAGCCCTCCATCCCAGACTTAGCAGCAGCATAGTTTGCCTGCCCGGCGTTGCCCATTGAAGCAACCACCGATGATACATTGATGATGCGACCCCAGCGCGCTTTTGTCATGCCACGCAAACAACCTTTCACCACCCGATAAACGGATTTCAGATTGGTATTCAAGACTGAATCCCACTCATCCTCTTTCATGCGAAGCATGATATTATCCCGGGTAATACCTGCATTATTGACGATGATCGTTACAGATCCAAACTGATCCTGAACTGCCTTCAGCACCTCATCAACCGAGTCGTTCGAACCTACATCAAGACATAATCCGGTTCCGGAAACGCCCGCTTCTTTCAGGTATGCCGCAATAGAAGCGGCACCATTTTCACTGGTCGCAGTACCCACAACAACCACACCCTGACGCCCCAGCTCCAGCGCAATCGCTTTACCGATTCCCCGAGTAGCACCGGTAACCAGAGCCACTTTGCCTTCGATACTCATATTCTGTTTCCTATATTTCAGAGATTAAGCGCTCAGCGCCTTCTCAAGACCCGCAGGATCGTTGATCGCAGCAACCGCCAGGGTGCGTTGAACTTTCTTATTCAGCCCGGACAACACTTTACCAGGGCCGCACTCTACGGTGCTCTCAATACCCTGCTCTATCATATTCTGCACCGAGTCTGTCCATAAAACAGGGCTATATAGCTGTGCCAGCAGATTTGCGATCAGCTCATCAACACTCTCAGGCGATTTCGCAGTAAAGTTCTGGACTACCGGAATAACAGGCATCTGCACTGAAATTTTTTGCAGCTCAGCCTCCATCTGCTCAGCAGCGGGTTTCATCAGCACACAGTGCGAGGGAACGCTGACAGGCAGAGGTATCGCCCGCTTAGCTCCCGCAGCCTTACAGCCTTCAATAGCACGCTCAACGGCGGCCTTATTGCCCGCAATCACAACCTGCCCCGGACAGTTAAAGTTTACCGGGGAAACAACCTCGTCACCGGCAGCCGCTTCACAGGCCGCCTGAATAGCATCATCGGCAAGACCGAGAATAGCAGCCATTGCACCAGTTCCTGCCGGAACCGCCTGCTGCATAAACTCGCCCCGCAACCGGACAAGGTTTACCGCATCTTTAAAGCCGATAGCACCGGCACAGACCAGCGCTGTATACTCACCCAGACTATGCCCTGCCATCAGCGCAGGCGACTTACCACCCTGCTGCTGCCACAGACGCCAGAGGGCAACTCCAGCAGTGAGTAGTGCGGGCTGCGTACGATCAGTCTGATTCAGATCCTCTTCAGGACCATTCTGGGTCAGCGCCCATAGATCATATCCAAGAACCTCAGATGCTTCAGCGAAAGTTTCCTGAATAACAGAGTGTTCGGTGGCCAGTTCGGCCAGCATTGCCAGGTGCTGAGAGCCCTGACCGGGAAAAACAAAAGCGAGGGATTGTGGCATTGTTACCTCAATGTACAGATAAACGCATAACAATTTAAAGGTCGTAGTTTACAGGATTCGCGATGAATTAAAACGTTTGTCTTATAGATCAAATATTTCCGCCCTGCTTCAGCTGATCTGAGATTCCAGCTGGCGATTAATACTACCTGGAACATCCATCTGGACCTCTGCAACAGCCTGATCAATGGCATAGCCAAAGCACTGTCGATTAGCTGAGCCATGACTTTTCACAACAATCCCCTGCAACCCCAGCAGGCTTGCACCATTGCGACGAGCCGGATCAATATGGGCGCGTATCTCTTCCAGCACAGGGCTGACAAGCATCGCCATCATTTTACGCCACAACGAGCGGGTAAAACTCAGACGCAGCTGACGACCGATGAGGCGCGCGACCCCTTCACTGCTTTTGAGCGCGATATTACCAACAAAACCATCACAGACCACGACATCCACCTTACCGGTAAAAATATCGTCACCTTCGATAAAACCTATGTAGTTCAGACCACCATGCTCGCGTATCAGCCGGGAAGCCAGCTTGACCTGTTCATTTCCCTTTATCTCTTCAGCACCAACATTGAGTAGCCCGATGCGAGGCTCCTCAATCCCTTCAACGGCACGAGTCATCACCGAACCCATAATGGCAAACTGCAGCAAGTGCTCGGCGCTGCAATCGACATTTGCCCCCAGGTCCAGCATATAACTGATGCCGTTAACAGATGGAATGGCGGTAATGATAGCCGGGCGGTCTATCCCCGGAAGCATTTTAAGCGTAAAGCGCCCCAGCGCCATCAGGGCCCCGGTATTACCGGCACTCACACAAGCCTGCGCCTGACCTTCTGCCACCTGTGTGATGGCGCGATACATAGAGGTGTCGCGACGCTTACGAAGTGCATGAGAGGGCCGCTCATCATTGGCGATAACATTCTCTGCATCAATAATCGAGATACGAGAAGAAAGACTTTTATCGGAGCGTTTTTTCAGAGAGTCAGCAAGCAGAGGGGCAAGAACGGTTTGTTGACCAACCAATTGCAGGGTCAAGCGGGGGTGACGCTTCAGGGCGTCCACTGAGGCAGGAATAACAACGCGGGGACCGAAGTCCCCGCCCATCGCGTCTATGGCGATGCAAATGCTGTCAGACAAGTTTACTCGTCGTCTTGCTGTGCAACAACCTGCTTACCACGGTAGAAACCGTCAGCACTGACGTGGTGACGACGGTGAGTTTCACCAGTAGTTGCTTCTACGGAAAGAGTTGGGTTGCCCAGTGCATCGTGTGAACGACGCTGTCCGCGACGTGAACGAGTTACTTTGCTCTTTTGTACTGCCATGGGTATATAGCTCCTATTTCACTTATCAGCCTTCAGTGAGGCTAATACACTGAAAGGGTTCGGTTTATCAGTTTCATTGTCAGTCGTAGCCGCTTCACCGAAGGAAGTCTGCACACTGCAATCGTCATGAAATGGTACAATCGGAAGCGTCAGAATCAGCTCCTCTTCCACCATCGGTAACAATTCCAGCTCATCTCCCGCTACAATCAGATGATCATAGTACCTGGGTAGATTCTTTGCATGCTCCTCAGTGGGAGCAATAGCCAAATTGAACTTCGCTTCGATGTCGATCTCAACTGGCTCAAGACAGCGCTGACAGGCCATTTTCACCTGAGTAACAGCAGTGCCTTTTATTGTACGGATACGCAGCTCATCAAGATCAAACTGCAGATCAACAGCAACCCTGCCCTGCGAATCAGTCAGCATTGTGACCAGATTTGGCAGCAGAGCAAGCTCAGCGTCACCTTCAATCCGTACTCCCCGATCAGCAAGCTTACGCGGGTCAATTTTCTTTGGTAATGGGGCGTTCGACATAAGCGCGCAATTCTAGGGATCAAAACCCGGTCTGTCAAAGGAAATAAGGCTTTAAAAGCGAAAAAAACAGGCTAATATCTGCACCTTATCGCAACCGCTCACTATTTGGAGAAAATCAGGTATGTCCCGGCTGATTCTGGCATCCAGCTCACCTTTCAGAAAAGCGATTCTGGATAAACTCAATATTGTTTACGAAGCAGTTTCTCCCGATATTGATGAAACACGATTCGATTCTGAAACACCACAACAGTATGTAGCCCGGCTTGCCCGAGAAAAAGCGGAAGCGTTGCAGACGGATTACCCCGATGCGCTGATCATCGGTTCAGACCAGACCGCTATTATCAACGGTAAAACGATCGGCAAGCCAGGAAGTTTTGACAACGCCTGTCAGCAACTGCGTGACGCATCCGGAAAGAAGATTACCTTCCTGACCGGACTCTCACTGTTGAATAGCCAAACCGGTAGCTGTGAAACGGATGTTGTTCCGTTTCATGTCTACTTTCGACACCTGACTCCGACAATGATTGAGCACTACCTTAAGGCTGAGCAACCTTATAACTGTGCGGGTAGCTTTAAATCTGAGGGGTTGGGAATCGCTTTGTTTGAAAAACTGGAGGGGGATGACCCAAACACCCTGATCGGTCTGCCACTGATCCGTCTGATTCGGATGTTGGAAAACCAGGGCACCATTATTATATGAAACAACATCCGCCAACACCTCTGATCTGCTCAGGGGGCCAGTGAAACTCAACATACTCAATTGGTTAGCTGCACCTCAAGGCAGCACATAGTGATACTCTTTGTCTTTGGCGAGAAGAAGCGTACCACTGTCAACAGTTGACCTCCTCTTTCTCTTTAATAAAAAGTGTCAAACTTATCATATGAACCCCCGGACGCCATGACCGTCCGGCTCCAACAGCTTAACCACTATCGCCATAAATTAAGGCCTCGGCTAGCCATCTGACCCGAGACTTAGGGGCGGTTTTATTAATGATTAATAACTAATTAACAGTATTCCAGATGAATCAGGTTAATCCTGTTTGAATCCTCTTTTTGTGAGGATAGAATTGCGCCAATTCTGAATTAACCTGATGAAAGTGCTATGAGCAAAATTACAATACTTGATGGTGGGATGGGCAGAGAGCTTGAGCGTCGGGGTGCCCCTTTTCAACAACCGGAATGGTCCGCACTGGCGATGATGAAAGCCCCAGAGATTGTTAAAGAGGTGCACAAGGCTTACATTGATGCGGGCTCTGAAATTATCACCACTAACAGCTATGCACTGGTACCTTTTCATATCGGTGAAGCCTGCTTTAAAGAACGCGGTGTAGCACTGGCAGAACAGTCGGCAATCGTCGCCCGTGAAGCCATTAATGAAACCGGTCAGGAAGGTGTACTGGTCGCCGGGTCGGTAGCACCTCTGTTTGGCTCATACCGTGCGGATCTGTATCAACCTGAACGGGTTGAAGAGATTGCTATCCCGCTGATCACAGCCCTTAACCCCCATATCGATCTCTGGCTCAATGAGACTCAAAGCCTGATTGCAGAACCCCTGGCTATCAAAGCACTGGTCGACCGTATCGATACGGATCACAAACCATTCTGGGTAGCCTTCACCCTTGAAGACGCTGAAGCCACAGAACAGCCTCTGCTCCGTTCCGGTGAAACCGTCATTGCGGCGGTTCAATCAATGGCACAGGCAGGCGTTGATGCCATCCTATTTAACTGCAGCCAGCCCGAGGTCATTGCCGAAGCGATTGAGATGACCAAACAGGAACTGGCTCACTATGCCAAAACGATTAAAATTGGCGCCTATGCAAACGCATTCCCACCTCAGCCTAAAAATGCTACTGCAAATGACAACCTTAATGAGCTACGGGCCGACCTGTCCCCTACAACCTATCTGCAATGGGCGCAAAAGTGGCAAGCTCTCGGTGCTGAGTTAATTGGTGGCTGCTGCGGTATCGGTCCTGATCATATCCAGGCATTGAGTGAAACACTCACACAATAACGCGTTGACTCAACGGCAATATTCAGGCTTTAACAGGGCCGGTACTGAAAGGTAGCGGCCTTTTTTACTACTTCCGACGACAGTACCCCCCGATAAACCGTATATCTGTACCGTTAAGTATTAATATTTAATACTTTTCAGCATCAGATTCATAATACGTCTGGAATCTCTCAGAATCAGCTCCATCGAACTGCATAATAGCAACGGAGCTGAACATGAAACACTACCACCTTAATGCATTGGAACAACAAGTTGCTGCCTCGCTTCAGGAAGGCGACATTCTGTTTATCTCTATTGATGCCTTCCTTTATAAGCAGGTTGCCAAAGGTACCGGAAGCTGGTGTTCCCATGTGGGTTTTGCCATTAAAGAAAATGGCCAGTGGCTGGTCGTTGAGAGCAAAGTCCCCTTTGTCAGCAAAACCCCATTGCGTAAATTTCTGAGTCGGACCTGCAACGGTGAAGTGATGATTCGCCGCCTGAAGCAACCTCTTTCAACAACAGAGATTGAACAGCTAAAACAATCGGCAGATAAACTGTCCGCAACCCTCCCAACCACACTCTATCATCTGGGATTTGATTTCGATTCACAGCGTCAGTTCTGCTCTAAGTTTGTCCACCTGGTTTATAAAGATGCCTTAGGCATTGAGCTGGGCAAGGCGCAAACGCTGGAACAACTGCTACAGGAAAACCCTCAGGCATCAGTTCGCTTCTGGCGCTGCTGGTTTTTAGGCTTCATCCCCTGGAAGCGCCAGACACTTACTCCGGCCAGCCAGATTAATGATCCACAGTTAAGCACCATTTTCTCTACAGTGGACTAATATGATGAGCTGATATGATGAGCTGATATGATGAGCTGATATGATGAGCTGATATGATGAGCTGATATGACTCAGCGGCACTCAGGACGGCTTAGCATTATCTAACATACAGTTTTGTTCCGCCGTGGAGGATTCAATCTGTATCGTGGAATGCTCGATGCCAAAATAATCGTGAAGGTATTGCTGCTGATCCCGCAGAAACTGGTTATTCAGCTCACACTGATCGACCACCAGATGCACGGTCAGCGCGATCTCCGTTGTACTTAAAGGCCAGACATGCAGATCATGAATACGCTCCACTGATTCCAGGCCATTGAGGTATTGCTTTAAGGCAGGGATATCGACGCTATCCGGCACCGCATCCAGTGCATAGTTCATCGAATCCTTAAGCAATCCCCACGTACCAACCAGAATAACCGCGACGATAACAAGGCTGATCACCGGGTCGATCCATACCCACCCCTTAAACAGGATAAACAGGCCAGCGATCACCACGCCCAACGATACCACTGCATCCGCCGCCATATGCAGAAAAGCGCCCTTGATATTCAGATCATCTTTCTGTCCGCTAAAAAACAGCAGCGCTGTGACAGTATTGATGACCACCCCAATGGCAGCCACTACTATGACAGTCATCCCTGCGACTGGCGCTGGATTGGAAAAACGGTTTAGTGCTTCCCAGGCAATACCACCGAGCGCAATCAGTAACAGAATAGCGCTGCCTAGTGAAGCCATCACCGTCGCCTTACGCAAACCATAGGTACGCTTTTCGGTGGCCGCTTTTTTGGCAAGCACACTGGCTCCCCACGCAAGAATCAGACTGAATACATCACTGAGATTGTGTCCTGCATCTGCGATCAGTGCCAACGATTCTGACAACGCCCCATAGATCACTTCAACCACCACAAACATAAGATTAAGAGCGATGCCGATGGCAAATGCCCGGTTATAATTGGTGACCTGATGGCTATGGCTATGGCTATGGCCCTGGTGATGGCTGTGATGGTGTCCCATAGAGTTCCTTAGTGTATCCGCTGAACCAGCACACTGACGAAAAAACTGCTTCAATCGATAATAGCAATTGAGTGACTGGATGTTGTTAATTACTCATCAGGAAATATGAGCGTTATGGTAACCTGTTGAAGTAATTCCGGCATTTGTTAATCTGTCGGTCCAATTAGAGTGACATAAAACAGCGAATGAAAAAACCAGTACAGGGAAGAACCTACGCAAGTGTTATTTTTGTCGTCGGCATTTTATTCTTGTTCTCCGATAATGATCGACAGGCTGAACAGGTTAAACCCCGGGTTATTACCGCGACACAAAGTTACAGTTTCACCCAAAATATCCGCCCGATACTGGACACTAAATGCCTCGCATGTCATTCATGCTATGACGCGCCCTGCCAGCTGAAACTGGAATCATTTCAGGGGCTGGAACGTGGTGCCTCCAAAGCCCGTGTTTATGATGGTGGCCGACTCAAGGACAGCCCTCCAACCCGCCTCTACATTGATGCTCAAACACCAGAAGAGTGGCTAAAAAAAGGTTTCTATTCGGTGCTTTCCGAGTACAGTGATAAAGCGGATAACACCACTCCACCACTCATGCAGCAGATGCTGGATCTTGGCCAGAACAACCCGTTAACGACAAACACCCGGGTACCGGATACGATTGAGCTGGGCTTTGACCGGGTCAACTACTGCCCCGCGCCGGGAGAGTTCAACGACTATGTCGATAAGTTTCCCCATGGAGGGATGCCGCTGGCGGTGTCCGGGCTGGATAAGCAGGAGTACCAGACTCTCTCCACCTGGCTGAAACAGGGGGCGAAAATCGACACACCGCCAGTCGCCATCAGTGATACCGATCAACTGATGATCAGCCGCTGGGAGGATTGGCTAAACCGGAGAGATAAACGTTCGATACTGCTATCGCGCTATCTCTACGAACATCTGTTTCTCGGCCATCTGTATCTCAACAGTGCCGACCAGTCTGACGGCCAGAACCACCCAACAACCCGGTTTTACCAACTGATACGTTCCTATACCCCTGCGGGAGAGAAACCGGTTATTGTACCAACGGTGCGACCTAACGACCGCCCTGACAACACCCCGCAACAGCGGTTTTATTATCGACTAATACCACTACCAGGCACCGTCGTACATAAAACCCATATCACCTACCGTTTTGATTCTCAGAGACTTGAGCAGTACCAAAAGCTGTTTTACAGCACTGACTGGCAAGTTGACTCCCTGCCCGGCTATGGGTACGAGGAACGCTCCAACCCCTTTATCACGTTTGCAGCGATACCGGCGAAACTACGCTACCGCTTTCTGCTCAATGATGCCCGCTTCTTTGTCAGAAACTTTATCCGGGGGCCGGTGTGCCGTGGACAGATCGCAACCAACGTTATCCGTGACCAGTTCTGGGTGATGTTTGAGTCCCCTGACACTGAGCTCTATAGCAATAATCCTGAGTATCAGTTATCGGTCAACGACTATCTGGGCCTGCCGGGCGAAAAAAGCTCACTACTGGACTTTGGCAGTCAGTGGTTCACCTACAGCGACAAGCGCAACAGCTATCTGGACATGCGTCAGAAAGCCTATCAGCAGGCATATCCATCCGGCGCAGTACTGCAGCAGATCTGGGATGGCGATCAAACCAATGACAACGCTTTTTTAACCGTTTTCCGTCACCACAACAGCGCATCGGTCACTAGCGGCTGGCAGGGGGAGATCCCCCTCACCGCTTGGGTGATGGGCTACCCCTTGCTGGAGAGAACCTATTACGAACTGGTGGTTAACTTCGATGTCTTTGGCAGTGTGTCCCATCAGGCGCAGACCCGGCTCTATTTTGATCTGATAAGAAACGGCTCGGAAACCAATTTTCTGCGTTTCATGCCAGCAGCTTCAAGACAGACCATCTACTCTGACTGGTATCAGTCCTCCGCCAGAATTAAGGCCAAAATCACCTACCACGATCTGGATACCCGGACCCCCAGCAATATCGCCTTCAGCAGCGATAAGCCAAAAGAGGAGTTACTACGAACCCTGCTAGAACGATATCCGCAACTGACCGGCACCGACAACATCAACCGCTGCAACGATTGCAAACAGCGTATACCGGGCTCAGCCAATGAAAACGACACTCTCGCGCTGAGTAATATTGCCGCTAAACCTGCTGCCGATTTAACCGCTATTAAGTGGCTGCCTGAAGTTACCTTTGTAAGGATCAATCTGGACAAAACAACTACAGACAGTGATAGTGCAACTGCAGATAAACAGTTTAAGGTCTTTACTCTGCTACGTAACCGTCGTCACAGCAGCGTCGCTTTCCTGCTGGGGGAATCACTGCGCTATCAGGAAGATCTCGATACCCTGACAATTCTGTCGGAACCGGTTGGCAGCTATCCCAACCTGATTTTGCAGCTTAAGCAATCACAACTGGATGATTTTGTGAGTTCCTTCGAAGCTATCGACTCGGATAGCGCATTTGATCAGTTCGTCGAACGCTGGGGTGTGGGCCGGATGAATCCGCAGTTCTGGCAGGTATTTCACAGTTTCACTGCGTATATGGAGGCAATCCACCCGCTGGAAGCGGGCGTGTATGATATGAATCGCTATGGGCACTGGTGAAGCCAGAAACGGATAATCCGGAACGGTTTTACCCTGCTCCAGTCTCCCGGTGAAAAGACTGGAGCACTCTGCCTTTTATTGCCCTTACGCAGTCGCGATATCAGGGCTGTTTATCAAACACTTTCACGCCTTCCGGTATAGTGAACCAGTCCTGCTTTTCACTGACCCAGACATGGGCGGTCGGCTGGATAATACTGGTATCGGAGAGATTCGATGGTTTGAGCTTAATCTTATCAGGCTCAGCGGGATTAAAATGATAGATCCGGTTACCACAGGTCGGACAAAATTTAGCGCCACTGGTGTTGCCGCTGTCCGCTAACCGGCTCCATTCAGCCATCTCACCTTCAAACTCCAGATCAGACGTATTTACCATGGCGGTGATACTGAAAGCACTGGTTGAAAGTTTCTGGCACTCTTTGCAATGGCAGGCGACTACCATCTGCGGCGCAGCTAACAACCGGTACTTAACGCCACCACACTGGCAAGAACCCTCAATTGGATAGGTCATACTGTTCACCCTGTTTGTCATCAATTAATAAAACCACCTACACCCCGCAAGCCTTGCGATAAGCAGGTAGTGTCAGCCGGTAATACAGCTGCACAAACGGTTTGTCTTCAACCGCTTTATTCTCTTTATGTGAGTAGATTGCCCCGAGCTTTTCAACGGCTTTAACCGAGCGGATATTCTCCTCCGCTATATGAAACCAGACCGTATCAACATACTCAAAAATATGATTCAGCATCAGCGCTTTCATCTCGGTATTCACGCCCTTGCCCCAATAAGCCTGCTCGATAAAAGTAAAGCCTATCGCTACTTCGCGTTGCTCAGGATTCCAGTCATAGTAACGGGAAGAACCGATCATCCGGGCCGTGCGATTATCAATCACCGCCAGGGCGCCGCCACTACTGATCGCGCTGTTAAAAAAACGCTGCTCAAAAATATCCCGCTCGTAGCGAAGGGAGTCTGGATGCATTGCCCAGATGACGGGGTCCGAGGCAGCCTCATAAAGAGCCTCAAAATCTTCGTCCAGCAGTGGCCGAAGGGTTATCATCTTGCCGGTCAGCGTTGGCTGAAGATAGATTCCTGTCATAGTCATCGTTCCTTTTGATTGTATGCGAGACGGTCTCTGCCAAGCATCCGGGGGTTACTAACTAACCGCAACCACCTCTGATTCTGTGACCGTATTTGCCTCAGCCCGTTCAATGATTTTCAATAGCGTGGTCTGGACAACTTCATCCTTCCTGATATCCGTTTTTGCGGCAAACCGCTGTTCCTGAGGTTCAGCGCCCTCTGCAGCAATAAACTGAATCACAACCTGTGTTGCACACTCTGTCGTTTCTCCTGAATAACACAGAGAGATCATCGGATACCCCCTGAAACCTTTCTTCACATGCTTCTCGATCCGCTTTCTCGCTTTATCCAGATTCATACCACGCCCTTGTGTTATATACGTCAGAATAGATTTTCTAGCTGTGACATATCTCTTTGCTCCCGTCTGCCCGGAACAAATGCTGTTATATATTGCCCCTCAAGCCAACAACATGAAACTTGTTTAGCAACAGCTAACCAGTCGCTCATAATATCAACCTGCACATGCAAAAGAGATGTTCATTGTTGATCTGCAAAACCTGAGAGGTGCGCCACGGAGACGCTCTTCACCCTGCGAATCTACGCTGAAATAATGGGAGTCGCCACAAAAATCGACACAGACAAACGCAATCGATAATAATATATAGCACAGGACAAAACCGACCGTTTGAAAGTCGATACCAGATAGCAAAGCTCTTTAAGAGGGTTATTTGAGAGCTCTTTGATCAGACTCTTTAATCGAACTCTTTGGCTAACGCAGAAAGCAGAGGCTAATCACCTCTGTTAGTTACAGCTATGCCAGCATCTTGCAGGGATGTAACACGCCCCTCTGCTGTACGTATCCGAACGGTATTGATAATCGACACCAGCACAAAACTGAGCAACATCAGCAAGAACCATGAACTGAGCTTAGCGACCGACACCATATGCCATTCGTCAACCTGATTAGGGTAGATCCAGATATTGGCATAGGTGGCGATATTTTCAGCAAACCAGATAAACAGAGCGACCAGAAACCACCCCAGCAGGATCGGCATCTTGCGGTGGGTTTTACGAACCCTGAAATAGATATCGGTCTTATAAAACAGCGCCACAGTGACTCCCAGCAACAGCCAGCGCATATCCCAGATGTAGTGATGGCTGAAGAAGTTCGCATAGACCAGAATTACCAGCAGAATAGTCACCCATTTTGGCGGATAGCTGGAATACTCAAACTCGAAGATTCGCCAGACACGGGCGATATAACTGCCGACCGCGCTATACATAAAGCCGGTAAACAGTGGGACATTGCCAACCCCAAAGATATACTCTTCGGGATAAACCCAGGAGCCGATAGCGTCAGAGGTTTTGAATAGCTCCATCAGGGTCGCTACAAAGTGAAACACAATAATAACAACCGACTCGCGCAACGTTTCCAGCTTAAAGGCTAACAAAAACAGTTGAAAAGCGATCGCCGCAAGAAAGATAAAATCATAACGATGCAGACTTTCTAACGGATACCATAGCCGGGTAACAATCATTACTCCCAGCAGGAAGCCGCCAAAAACAGAGGCATATGCCTGTTTAATCCCGAACAGCCAGAACTCATGGATAAAGTGTTTAACGTTCATATTGTCTGGTTGCTCATGTTGCTATCTCTTCAGAGGACACCAAGACTACGAAGAAAGCTCATATCTTTTCTCTACAGCCTCATGAGATAAAGACTATCTGTTTTTGAAGGTGTACAAAGCCTGAATAGCCGGAACTCATCGATAGACTGTTTAACAAACGACTGAATTTGATTTCACCACAGAGAACACCGAGGGCACAGAGAAAAATCATATGCTGGAATTTTTTTGTCCTTGCTCGGTGTACTCTGTGTCCTCGGTGGTTAAAAAGCTTCTACATTCAAAGCCAGAGCAGCCGGAACTCATCGATAGACTGTTTAACGGACGACTGAATTTGATTCCACCACAGAGAACACCGAGGGCACAGAGAAAAATCATATGCTGTAATTTTTTGCCCTTCCTCGGTGTTCTCTGTGTCCTCGGTGGTAAAAAGCTTCTATCTCCAAAGCCAGAGCAGCCGGAACTCATCGATAGACTAGTTAACGGACGACTGAATTTGATTCCACCACAGAAAACACCGAGGGCACAGAGAAAAATCATATGCTGTAATTTTTTGCCCTTCCTCGGTGTTCTCTGTGTCCTCGGTGGTAAACAGCTTCTATCTCCAAAGCCAGAGCAGCCGGAACTCATCGATAGACTGTTTAACGGACAACTGATTTTGATTTCACCACTGATAACACCGAGGGCACAGAGAAAAATCATATGCTGTAATTTTTTGCCCTTCCTCGGTGTTCTCTGTGTCCTCGGTGGTAAAAAGCTTCTATCTCCAAAGCCAGAGCAGCCGGAACTCATCGATAGACTAGTTAACGGACGACTGAATTTGATTCCACCACAGAAAACACCGAGGGCACAGAGAAAAATCATATGCTGTAATTTTTTGCCCTTCCTCGGTGTACTCTGTGTCCTCGGTGGTTAAAAAGCTTCTACATTCAAAGCCAGAGCAGCCGGAACACATCGATAGACTGTTTAACAAACGACTGAATTTGATTTCACCACAGAGAACACCGAGGGCACAGAGACAAACCATATGCTGGAATTTTTTTGTCCTTGCTCGGTGTACTCTGTGTCCTCGGTGGTAAAAAGCTTCTATCTTCAAAGCCAGAGCAGCCGGAGCTCATCGATAGACTGTTTAACGGACAACTGATTTTGATTTCACCACAGAGAGCAGCTTTTATCTTCAGGAATCAACTCAGACACAAGCGATTAACATCTGTGTAGCGCCCTTCTGAAACTGGTAGTCAACAATCTGAAGACGCGTCTCAATACCCTCAGCGGATAACGCCTCCCTGACCGCAGGCAGATAATCCGATGGCTTGCCATCCAGTGTCAGTAATGGATACACCCGCACCTCTTCTGCCACACGGCAGAGCTCGCGCATGCTTTCAATATGCTGACTAAGGTTGAAATGCTCACTGTAGAGAAACAGAAAATGGGAACAGAGAGCCAGCTCAAACTGCTGGTCACCGAATGGCAGATCCGGCAGTGAAGCGGTCAGGTATCGCCCTGCTTCAAGACCCGTTTCAAAGTCCGCCAGAAACTGCTGCATTGCCTCCATACGGATACTGCCCAGTGCGTCAACACTGCTGATACTGTCCCAGATATAATTGTCGGCGTTCTGCTGCATCTGTGACATAACCTGAGGATAGACCCGCTCGATCTGCATCCGTATCTGATCCGCTGTAAATTGGTATACCGGATCAACGGATACCACCCGGCCACCGCGCGCACTCAACCCGGCATTAAACGCTGCAGGGCCATCGCCACACCCCAGAATGCGTTTCTGCAGATCGGTTTCAGATAGCGCAAACATCAACCGGCACTCATCTAATGAACGCCCCCCAGGGGACAATGCTCTCCAGTTGCAACGTTGAAATTCCTTTTCTTTAAAGTTTAAACTCAACCCCTTCACTTTTATCCGCGAAGAGACGCTTACAGATTGACGGACTGATTTTACCCTATGCTATAGAGCAAAATGACACATGAACAGCCCCTCGCTTTCAACCATCGATTAAGGCGTGTTTTAATGTGTGAAACAGAGCCTTCAGTGTTTCAGACAACGTTGAGCAATCTGTAATTCAGGGTACTTAGATGCAGAACTTATATGCAGATACTCAACCACTCACCTTCTCAATCATATGACTGATCACATGGCTGTGCTGACTCTGAGGGCTGAACATCACTATTTCGGCATCGGAGGTAACCTTTACATTGTGGCCCGGCGGCCAGTAGAAAAGATCGCCTGCACTGACAGTCTCCTCTTGTCCACTTGCGTCGGTGGTGGTCAGTTCGCCCTGGATAACATAGCCCCAGTGCGGACACTGGCACATATCGCCATCAAGCCCCAAAAACAACGGCGTGGTGTCCACTCCGGCCGAGAGACTGAAATACTCTCCACTGATTTTCCCCAGTCCGGTGGCATCACCAAATCCGGTTTGCTGACGTATCACAGCACCGGGAATGTCCATTTTCACGTCGATATCATTCTTAGCGATTCTCATACGGTTTACCCCTTGGTCTCAAGATTAGTGTCGGTGTAAAGATGTATATGGAAGATCACCGGAATCGCGATACAGGCATGAGCCCAGCAAGCTAAAACGGTGCTCTAGTGCTGTTATTGTTAGCTCTACTATTAGCTCTATGTTAGTGCCAGCGAATATTTAACCCAGCGGGATTAGCGCGAGGGACGCTATAAACTCTTCCATGATAAACGCGTAGATACGGTGCTGACTGCGACCGGCTGGCACCGGGTCAATCAGATCCCGTTCGCGAACGATTAAGCAGTTCCTGTGAGGATATGAAAGGAACGAATGTGAACTTGACTAACCCAGCTTAGCCCATGATTAACCGATTCGCATGATAACCATGCTGTACAGGCAACAAAAAGGCCGCAGATTTTGATATCACCACAGAGAAAAATCATATGCTGGAATTTTATGCCCTTCCTCGGTGTTCTCTGTGTCCTCGGTGGTAAAAAAGCTTCTATCTTAAGACAGAGCAGCCGGAACTCATCGATAGACTGTTTAATGAACGACTGAATTTGATTTCACCACAGAGAACACCGAGGGCACAGAGAAAAATCATATGCTGGAATTTTTTTGTCCTTCCTCGGTGTACTCTGTGTCCTCGGTGGTAAAAAGCTTCTATCTCCAAAGCCAGAGCAGCCGGAACTCATCGATAGACTGTTTAACGGACAACTGATTTTGATTTCACCACTGATAACACCGAGGGCACAGAGACAAACCATATGCTGTAATTTTTTCCCTTTCCTCAGTGTTCTCTGAGCCCTCTGTAGTAAAGTCTTTATTCCTCGTTACATCAGGCAATCAGATCCTCGCCAGAGAGGTTTTACGGCACTTTCTATTCCACAGCGAGCGATCTCATAGCAGGAATCTTTTGTTGTCCGGCGGAGCACCTACCGGACTTAATCGTGAAGAGTTCTAGGTTTTCTATATGCTTCCCATAACTCGCGAAGAACCAAAAAAAAAAGCCGCTACATCTCTGCAGCGGCTTTCAACAATAAACGATTAACTTAGCGCAGTTGAACTGGACCGTTTAGCCCCAGCTGCGTAGCTATAGTTTTACCAAAAGTAACGCCCAGCCGGTCAATCAGTTGCTCCAGCGGCGTACCTTTAGGGGTGTAATCAACCAGCTTCTCAGCACCGACAATTTCCCGGGCCACATAACTGCTGCTGCCCAGCCCATCGATCAGGCCCAGATCCAGCGCCTGTTCGCCAGTCCATACCAGACCACTGAACAGCTGATCATTCTCTTTCAGACGATCTCCCCGACCTTTACGCACCTGCTCGATAAACTGCCGGTGGGTAGTATCCAGCACTGTCTGCCAGAAGGCACGGTCTTTATCTTTCAAGGGAGAGAACGGATCCAGGAAGGTTTTATTCTCGCCGGAAATCAGGTTTCGCCGTTCAACGCCGACCTTCTCCATCAGGTCAACAAAGCCAAAACCGGACGATACCACACCGATAGATCCCACGAGACTGGCTTTATCCGCATAAATCTCATCGGCTGAAGCGGCGATGTAGTAAGCCCCTGAAGCACCAATATCGAGGATGACAGCGTAAACTTTCTTGTCAGGATGCAGTGCGCGCAGACGTTTGACTTCATCATAAACGTAGCCTGATTGTACCGGACTGCCTCCTGGGCTATTGATGCGCAGGATAACCGCTTTAGTCCCCTCGTCATCAAACGCGCGGCGCAGTGCTCCGATAATATTATCGGCACTGGCGTCTTCACCGTCGGCGATCACGCCCTTCACCTGCACCACCGCCGTATGCTCTCCGCCTTCATCCATATCCGGGGTGAACGAGTCGGCAAACAGGTAGATGCCGAGTATTACAAACAGATAACCAAAGGTCAGTAGCTTAAAAAAGATTCCCCAGCGACGGGCGGCACGCTGCTCTTTCTGCAGCCCCATCATGGTTTTCTCGATCAGTCGCCACTCTTTGGTTTTGCTCTCGTGCGGTTTTGCTGCTTCTGTTTCCTTGCTGTCTTCAGCTTCCCAGGGATTTGAGCCCACGCTGTTCTCCTTAATATGCTTGAAATTTACGTTACGTTTTACGGACGGTTGAGCGATGTTTCTGTCAGCCAGTTTTCCAGCTCTGTAAACTGATGCATCACTAATACCGGCTTATACTGCAGCAACCGGTCGATATGATGGGCACCATAACTCACCGCAATCGTATCCATACCCGCTCTGACACCCATTTCCAGATCAAATTCCGTATCGCCGATCATTACCGCATCAGAAGGGTTAAGACCGGTCTCCTCAAGAATCTCTTCCAACATGTGAGGGTGAGGCTTCGACGTAGTTTCATCAGCGCAACGGGAGGTTTCGAACAGAGGTTCAAGGCCTGTTTCAGCAAAGACCCGGTCCAGCCCACGACGACTTTTTCCGGTAGCTACAGCCAGTCGAAACCCCTTCTGTTTTAGATTGCTCAGAGTTTGTTCAACTCCTTCAAACAGTGCGGTCGGCGTGTCGTCCGCATCCAGATAATAGTGCCCGTAACGCTCCCGCATCTGTGGAATAATGGCATCGTCAACGCCGGGAATCAGCATCTGAATCGCTTCAGGCAACCCCAGCCCGATAATATTACGCACCGCGTCATCGGTCAGTTCCGGCTGCTTCAGATCCCGTGCGGCTTTCTGCATGCTGGAGACGATCCGGGCCGCTGAATCAATGATGGTACCGTCCCAGTCAAAAATAAGTAACTTGTACAAAATAGATATCCAACCTGTTAATCGTAAACCTGGAAACCGATCTTACGTTAACAGGAGGATAAAGATAACCTCAGGTTGATAATTAGCCTGGCAAAAGCGCTTAATTCTCCTGCACCAGCGGGCGGATCAGCAACTCGCTGACATCCACGCGTGGCGGTTGAGTCAGCGCATAGAGAATGGCGTTAGCAATATCCTCCGGCTGGAGATTGGACATCCCCTCAGCATACATATTCTCTTTCACCGCAGCTCGGATCTTATCGTGAACGATACTATCCGGCAGTTCGGTATCCACTGCTCCTGGCTGAATATCGGTGACCCGCACACCGTAGCGAATCGCCTCTTTACGTAGCGTGTCGGAGATCGCCCGCACCGCATGTTTGGTGCCCGCATAAACGCCGGCACTGGGATAGGTCAGCCGTGCAGCAACAGAACTGATATTAACAATATGCCCCTGTTTGCGCTCCGCCATACCGGGATAGACCGCATGAATGGCATACAGCACCCCCTTAATATTGGTGTCGATCATCTGTTCCCATTCATCTACCCGACCATTGATAATCGGACTGATCGGCATGGTACCGGCGTTATTGATAAGGATATCGACACCATCCTGCGAAGCAATTATCTCCCCCACCTTCTGCATCGCCTGGCGATCAGAAACATCAGCCGTCGCAACAATGACTTTACGTCCCAGCAGGCGAATCTCATCGGCCAGTTGTTGCAGCCGATCATCGCGCCGGGCACTGATCACCAGATCCGCTCCCTCAGCGGCTAACAGCCGCGCAGCAGCCTGCCCAATACCGGAACTGGCACCAGTAATCCACGCTTTTTTTCCTAATAATTTCATAAAATTAACTCTGATACTTTATCTGATTAATTAAATATAAGCGCACCTATCCAGAAACACAAAAGCCGCCAGAGTAATGACCCGGCGGCTTTATCAGAGCAGTCTGGCTGCCCTTTAAGTCTCTGCTTTCAATATATGCATATCAGCGATTTTTGAAGACCGGTTTTCGCTTTTCAGCAAAGGCATTCATCCCTTCTGAGCAGTCCTCGAAGGCAAAGGTTGCTTCAAATGCCCGACGCTCAAAACGCATGCCATCATCCAGTGAGCAACTCACCGCCATGTTAACACTCTCTTTAATTAACATAACCGCAGGCTGAGACATCGAAGCGATCTTAGAGGCCGTTTTGAGTGCCTGTTCCGCCAGCGTTTCTGCCGGAACAATGCGTGCAATCAGCCCGGCTCGTTCGGCTTCTTCAGCGTCCATCATTCTGCCGGTCAGACACATCTCCATCGCTTTTGCTTTGCCAATCGCTTTCGTCAGACGCTGAGTCCCTCCGGCACCCGGCATCGTACCAATCGCGATTTCCGGCTGACCAAACTTTGCGCTATCTGCGGCAATGATAAAATCACAGGCCATCGTTAATTCACAACCACCGCCCAGTGCAAATCCGGCCACCGCCGCAATCACCGGCTTGCGGGCATCTTCAATCGCCCGCCAGCAATCCCGCTGAATGCGGGGAAAATCCTGACGGTGCAGATCGGCAAACGACTGGTCTTTCATCTCTTTAATATCAGCACCGGCAGCAAACACCTGGTTGCCCCCGGTGATGATAATACAGCCGACCGCTTCATCCGCTTCAAACCGGTCGACCGCCTCACCCACCTCACGACACAGGGTCGCATTAAGTGCGTTCATCACCTCAGGGCGGTTGAGGGTAATAATCCCAACCCCCTGACTGACTTCCGTCAGAATACATTGATAACTCATAACCACCCCTCTTCCGTTAGTTTTCGATGGCGTCACCTTTCAGGCGTGCTTACGACTCTGAATAATGCGGAAGCGGTTGGCAACATAGGCCAGATCTGACAATGACGCATTAGCCGCCGGATTACAGCCGGTGGCATGAAAATCACTGAAGGCTGCACTCTGGTTCACATAAACACCGGCGGTCAGGTTGATCGAGAGCGCAACACCGGCATCCAGTGCAGCCTCTTCAATCTGTTCCAGCACAGCGTCGCTGGTTGAGTAACAGCCCATGGTAATCGCACCATGATTTTTCACGGCTTTATGCGCCAGCTCAATTGAGTGAGCGGTGCTGGCGGTACGCACCAGGAAGCTGATCGGACCGAAAAGCTCTTCCATATAGGCGTCTTCTTTATCGGCATCCACTGCGATCAGCAGCGGGCTACGCATCCGTCCCTCTTTAAACCAGGGGTTTTCAGGACGGTCTGATTCGCGAACCACGGTACCGATCTTTTCACCCAGCTCCCGGGCGCTGTCGATACGCTTGTCGGTTACCTCAGCCTGGATGCAACCCAGCACCATGCCGGCCCGCTCAGGGTCAGACAGGAACCGGGTAATACCAGTACTCAGTGCTTCTGCGACCTCATCAAAACTCTTGTGCCCCTGGTCAGTTTCGATACCCCCGGCTGGAATAAAGATATCCTGCGGCGTGGTACACATCTGACCGGAATACAGACTCAGGGTAAATGACAGGTTCTGTATCATCCCCTTAAAGTTATCGGTTGAGTCGATAATAATAGTATTAACACCGGCTTTCTCAGTGTAAACCTGCGCCTGATGGCAGTTATGCTCCAGCCAGTCACCAAACGGGGTATTACCGGTAAAGTCGATCAGTTTAACTTCATCACGCTGCGCCAGCGCTTTAGTGCACGGCTGGGCCGGATCGGCATCGATAACCATCGATACGATATGCGGCGGCAGGCCTTGTTCTCTCAGTACATCCTGAGCGATCTTTACGCTGATCGCCGCTGGCAGAATACCTGCCGGATGGGGTTTAACCACCACTGGGTTGCCGGTAACCAGCGAAGCAAACAAACCCGGATAGGTATTCCAGGTGGGGAAGGTTGAACAGCCGATGACCAGAGCCACGCCACGCCCGGCAACAGTAAAGGTTTTATCCATCACCAGCGGATCATGCTTACCCTGCGGTTTGGTCCAGGTTGCTGCAGCGGGAGAATGGATCATCGCATCATAGCCATACGCAACCGCTTCAAGACCGCGATCCTGAGCATGAGGACCACCGGCCTGAAATGCCATCATAAAGCCCTGACCCGAGGTATGCATCACTGCATAGCCGATCTCAAAACTGTGCTGGTTGATGCGTTTAAGAATCTCGAGACAGATCCCGGTACGCGCCTGTACACCAATATCGCGCCAGACTTTACGCGCTTCATTCATCGCAGGCAGCAGGATATCGATATCAACGGTGGGATATTTGATACCCAGCTCAAATCCATAAGGGGAAACCTCGCTGCCCGCCTCACCAGTGATTCCAGGCATGTCCAGCTCAAATGAACGGTTCAGATGCGCTTTGAAGGCCGCCTGACCATCTTTATCAGCGGTTTCACCATATTTACGCGGGCTGGGACTCTCAGCATAGGCGCTGTAATAATCACGGGTACGGAGTGCGTTCAGTGCAGCATCAAGTTTTGCTTTGTGCAGATCAAACAGGGTTTGGCTCATACTGGATTCTCTTTATTTTAACTGGCCCTGAGGCTTTATCTTGGTGCAGAAAAAAGGGTTAACCGAATTTTCTGCCAACATACGGTTTATTGTCAGACAGGTTATAAAAGATAGTACTTTTTTCAGCAGAATTTGTTTCAACCTGACCTAAACTGCCTGACGAATATCTATAAAACTAAAAGATACACTAAACAAAGTGATACGAAAAGATAAATTAATAACAATATATTTGTATCCCTTTAGTGTTTTACGGTAACCTTTAATCCGGCTGCAAGAGTGATCCGTGCCGGACAGAAAGATTCGGCTAACAAAGCAAGAAAACGCTTTGCTTAAGTTGCACCCACTAAAATAATAATGAACGTTAGTCTGTTTGCCTCGGGCTGACAGCCGATTTCGATACTCAATATGCTGAGATAAACCATGCCTGATTATCAAGATATTCTGGTCACCGAGCCGGATTCCGGGGTAATGACCATCACCCTCAACCGCCCTCAAGCGCGTAACGCCCTGTGTAATAACCTGCTACGTGAACTGGCAGATATGCTGGACGCCACCATCGGCAATGACGAAGTCAGAGCCGTAGTTATCACTGGTGGTGAAAAAGTGTTCGCCGCTGGGGCTGATATCAAAGAGATGGCTGAACTGGATGCGGTAGGGGTAATGAATGACATCCGTCCCACTTACTGGCGACGTATCGCTCAATATCCAAAACCTGTTATTGCAGCGGTTAACGGCTTTGCCCTGGGCGGCGGCTGTGAATTGATGATGCACTGCGATATCGTCATCGCCGGAGACAATGCCCGCTTCGGTCAGCCGGAGATCAATCTGGGGATTATTCCCGGTGCCGGAGGTACCCAGCGCCTGCTAAGAACCGTGGGCAAGTCGATGGCGATGCAACTGGTTCTTTCAGGTGAATTTATAAATGCCGAACAAGCTCGTGAATTTGGTCTGGTCAGTGAAGTTACCATTCCCGAGATGAGCTACCCAAAGGCTTTAACCCTGGCTAAAACCATCGCCTCTAAGCCTCCCATCGCTGTTCGCCTGGCGAAAGAATCACTGCTGAAAGCCTACGAAACAACATTGGAAACCGGTCTCAACTTAGAGCGAAAAGCATTTACCCTGCTGGCCGCAACAGAGGATCGAAACGAAGGCATCGCCGCCTTTATGGAAAAACGCCAACCCCATTTTCAAGGAAAATAATAAGATGACATATGAACATATCGAGTTTGAGATCACTGAAGGCGTTGCCATTCTGACACTCAACCGCCCTGACAGTCTCAACAGTTTCAACACCCAGATGCACGCTGAGGTACGCGATGCCCTGAAACAGGTTAAAACCAGCGATGCGGTACGCTGCCTGCTGATCACTGGTAATGGCCGGGGCTTCTGTGCCGGCCAGGACCTTAGTGACCGGGCCGTCGACCCGGACGCCGAGATGCCTAATCTGGGCGAATCGATCGAGAAAAACTACAACCCGATGATCCGTACGATCAGTTCGCTTGAGATGCCGGTCATCTGCGCCGTTAACGGAGTCGCCGCAGGAGCCGGTGCTAATATTGCCCTGGCTTGCGACATTGTACTGGCATCCAAAAATGCCAGCTTTATTCAGGCGTTCTGCAAGATCGGCCTGATTCCAGACTCCGGTGGCACCTGGACCCTGCCCCGGGCGGTCGGTTTCCCCCGGGCAATGGCACTTTCTCTACTGGGTGACAAACTTTCAGCAGAGCAAGCCGAGCAATGGGGTATGATCTGGAAAACCTACCCGGCAGAAGAGTTAAAAGAGGTCGCGCTGGCCATGGCAAAACAACTGGCCACTCAGCCCACTAAGGGCCTGGCACTGATCAAACGAGCGCTGCAGGCATCGGCTAATAACAGCCTGAACGAGCAGCTTGATCTGGAACGTGATCTGCAAACACTGGCGGGCCGTACCGACGATTATCGCGAAGGTGTCAGCGCATTTATGGCAAAACGCCCGGCACAATTTACCGGAAAGTAATGGAGCAAACAGTTATGAATCGTTTTACAACAGATTCGGTGATCGCCGTCATCGGTGCCGGTACTATGGGTGCCGGCATCGCACAGGTGGCTGCGAATGCGGGCCACCCGGTTCTCCTCTTCGATGCTGCAGAAGGTGCCGCTAAGCGGGGTATTGATAACACCGCTAAAGGGCTCGCGAAACTGGTTGAACGGAGCAAAATGAGCCAGACAGATGTGGATGCACTGCTGTCCCGCCTAACCCCGGTTGATGCATTAACCGACCTGGCCCCGGCCAGTCTGGTGATTGAAGCGATTGTCGAACGGCTGGAGATAAAACAACAGGTGTTTGGTCAACTGGAGGAGATCTGCGACCCGAGCACCGTGATTGCCACCAACACCTCGTCAATATCAGTGACCGCGATCGGCTCAACACTGAAGCGACCACAAAACCTGGTGGGTATGCACTTTTTCAACCCCGCACCAATTATGAAGCTGGTGGAGGTGATCAGTGGTCTGGATACAGACCCAGATATCGCATCTGATATCTATGCTCTTTCTGCCCGCTGGGGTAAACAGCCAGTACTGGCAAAATCCACCCCTGGTTTTATTGTCAACCGGGTTGCCCGGCCTTTCTATGCGGAAGGCTTGCGTGTCTACCAGGAAGGCGGTGCCGATATCGCAACGATTGATACGCTGATGCGTGAATGTGGTGGATTCCGTATGGGCCCGTTTGAGCTGATGGATCTGATCGGCCACGATGTTAATTATGCGGTTACCTGCTCTGTTTTCGAAGCGTTCTATAATGATCAGCGTTTCCTGCCATCGCTGATTCAGAAAGAGCTGGTAGATGCCGGTCATCTGGGCCGTAAAACGGGCCGTGGATTCTACCATTATAGTAGCGACGCTGAAAAACCAGCAGCACTTACCTCAGACGCCGCTCCTGCCCCTCTGTCAATCACGGTTGAAGGCAGCCTCGGCGTAGCTGAGCCGTTAATTCCGATGTTTGAAGCGGCTGGCATCCGGGTTACCCGGATCGATAATGACGAGGTCGAAGGGATGATCTCAGTAGGTGATGCCACCCTAATGCTGACCAACGGTCAGTTCGCTACCCTGCGTGCCGGCGAAACCCTGCGCCCGGACCTGATCAATTTCGATCTTGCGCTGGATTACACCAGCGCGCCCCGCATTGCGCTGGCACCGGCCGATCAGGCGTCACCGGGAGCGGTACAGTCAGCTATCGGGCTCTTTCAGGCAATTGGAAAATCAGTCACTGTTATCGATGATATCCCTGGCATGGTGGTGATGCGTACCGTTTGCATGCTCGCCAACGAAGGCTTCGATGCGGTTAATCAACAGGTCTGTGATGAACAGGCGGTCGATATCGCCATGAAAGGGGGAGTGAACTACCCCTGCGGGCCAATTGAGTGGGTCAATAAGCTGGAACTGAGCTACGCCCTTGATGTTCTCGATAATCTGATGGATGCCTACGGTGAAGACCGTTACCGAGCATCTCCCCTGTTGTTGAGAAAAGTGGCCGGAGGTGCCTGAGATGAAAACCAGTGAGATGACACCGCAACAGCTGGCAGAAGCCTGCAGTGCAGCCCTCCACCGTGACGATCAGACAGCTCAGGCGATGGGCATGACCATTGATGAGATTGCTCCCGGCTACGCCAAACTATCGATGGTGCTGCGCAGGGATATGCTTAATGGTCATGCGATAGGTCATGGTGGGATGATGTTTGCCCTGTGTGACACAGCATTTGCACACTCCTGTAACACCTATAACCGCTCAACCGTTGCCAGCGGATGTAATATAGAGTTTATTGCCCCCGCTTTTGAAGGTGATACCCTCACAGCGATTGCGAAGGAACGTTCACGCAGTGGCCGAACCGGTGTATATGACATCACCTTGTATAACCAGAAAGGTGAGGAGCTGGCGTTTTTCCGGGGTAAAGCGTATCAGATAAAAGGCCATCTGATTCCTGAAGATTAGCCTCTTTTACCGTTATAAATCCAGCGATAAGGCCGCCAATGCGGCCTTTTTCTCTGTTTCCCCTTTACGATATCCCTTAACCATTCTTCGCCCTCATTGCCCCTCACTTTGTAAAAAATATCTTTCCTCACCACGACTCATACAGTTTTTTGCAGAACCCATCTTGAGTATTTTTTTTTTGATATAACCATTTTTGATGTCTATATATTAATGAGTGCTACATGATGTAGCTGGCTTATGGGGGGGTAAAAGTACATCGCAGTCGATACTGGCTGTGTCAACTTAACTCTATAAGTATGGTGAAGATATGAGAGTTAGCTCAACAATAACCTTCGGGAAGCTCCTGATAGCTCCTGCCGTGTTTATATTATCCATTCATTCAGCCATCGCTGAAGACCAGACTGTTAACAGAATGATCGCCTCGCAATGTGCTCAGTGCCACGGCACTAATGGGTATGCGCGCGGCTCCTATCCCGACCTTGGAGGTGATGAAGCTAAAGATCTCGCCGACCACCTATACGATATGAAAGGTGAAGACCGCCCCAGCGGCATCATGGATCATCAGGCCCTCGGCTATACCGACGATCAGATTCGACGCATCGCTCAGTATTATTCCATCCTACCCGAAAACGGTGGTGACTAAGCGGATCTGTTACATCCTGATCTCATTGATATAGCTTGCTACTAGGACACCGGAGGGCTACAAAAATGCCATTAACCAGACGTAATTTTATCCAGATGGTGCCTGCTTCTGCTGCGGCACTGACCTTAACTGGCGGCGCAAAAGCCGCAGAACCCATTCACCATGTTACAGTACTCGGAGGCGGTTTTGCTGGCTGCACCGTTGCAAAATATCTGCGCATGTGGAGCAATGGTGAGATAGCAGTCACGCTGATAGAACCAAATTCAAATCATGTCTCCTGTATCATGAGCAACCTGATTCTCAACAAGCGCCTGAAAACAACCGACCTTACCTTTGAATACAATGATCTGCAGGTGAAGTATGGCGTTGAAGTCATACATGATCGGGCTAAAAGAATCAGAGGCCCACAAAAACAACTCCGATTAAAAGAGGCTGGATGGGTTAGTTACGACAGTCTGGTGGTCGCCACAGGCATTCAGTTTGACAATATTCCGGGGCAGGATTTCCGCAAAGTCCCCCATGCCTGGATCGCAGGAGGACAGTCGAATAATCTGCGCAACAAAATCAACAAAATGCCGGACACCGGCACCTTTGTCATGACCGTGCCTAAAGCGCCTTATCGTTGCCCCCCCGGCCCCTATGAGCGGGCCTGCATCGTAGCGGACATTCTCGGTCGCCGCAGCGGTTATCTTGATGGCAGTGGCAGTGTCGCTCCCCGGGTTATTGTACTGGACGCCAACCCAGGCATCATGGCGGAGAAAGGCACCTTTACCAGTGCCTTCAATGATCTCTATGGCGATATTATCGAGTACATTCCGAATGCGCAGGTTGAGTCTGTCGACTCAGATAACCTGATTGTTAATACCTCTCAGGGCAGTTTTGCCGGGGATGTCCTTAACGTTATCCCGACCCACGGTGCTCAGAATATCCTCAGAGTGAGCGGACTCACCGGAGACTCTCGCTGGGCAGACGTTGATCCGGTTACCTATGCGTCCACTAACACACTGTTTCAGGATGTCTATGTTATCGGTGATGCACAGGGCACCGGGCAACCTAAATCCGGCCATATGGCAAATGCTCAGGCGAAAATCTGTGCCGACAGCATTATCCGTACCGCCCATGGTCTGTCCAGCTATACCGAGGAACGCTTACAGAATATCACCACAAACTCAGCTTGTTTCAGCCCGATCACGTACGATCAGGCATCCTGGCTGACCGCTGTATACAGCTACAACCCCGATACTGGCTCAATGGGGCTGGTACCGGGTTCGCTGGGTGAAGCACATAACTGGAGTAGCCGTAACTTCAACGATATGTTTACCTGGTCCGACAACCTGTTTGCCGATACCTTCAAATAAGCGCTATCGCTACACAAAAAAGCCTCTGCTGAGTATCGGCAGAGGCTTTTTTTCTCTCACATTAAGCGATACCGGTAATTAAGCTTCGCTCAGCTCAAGTTTCTCAGGAGAGACCAGAATGCCGTTGTTATCCGCATACACATAATGGCCGGGCTTAAAGGTTACCCCGCCAAAGGTCAGATCCACATTCAGTTCGCCAATCCCTTTTTTATCGGTCTTCATTGGATGTGTGCCCAGCGCCTGCACGCCAAGGTCGAGCTCACCGATCGCATTGACATCGCGGATACAGCCATAAATGATAATGCCGGACCAGCCATTCAGCACCGCTTTTTCAGCCAGCATATCACCCAGCATAGCCCGGCGCATGGAACCGCCACTGTCAACAACCAGCACCCGGCCTTCACCTGGCAGCGCCACCTGTTCCCGCACCAGAGAGTTATCTTCGAACGCTTTTAGCGTGACGATTTCGCCACCAAAACGTTCACGACCTCCAAAGTTGCCAAACATCGGTTCCACGACCTGCACCAGATCGGGAAACTGGTCACAAAGTTCAGGTAATAAATCGTCCACAATGATACTCCTTAAATTTAGCCGTTAACGGGGTTCTATGATCGCTGATCTCAGCGTATTTTGCACTTGCACCATAGGAGGAAAACATGACATTAAAGGGTAAACAGGTAACTATCAAATACACTTCCTTTTAATAGCCCATTGTCGTAACAGACCAGAGTCAACCGGGGTAACTGATCGATCAGTTGCTGCGGTTGTAAACAGAAACGTAGCGGAAAGCCGGATTGCAGGTGATGTTCCTGATTAAAGGTGGTGATCAGCAGGTGGGCTCCGGGCTTCATCAGATCAGGAAGCATATTCAGCAGGAGCCGCTCCGGCAGGTAGCGAACGATAACAATATTATCAAACCGCCCCAGCCCCCTGAGCTCATCGGGATTATTCAGGTCGCACCTGTGGCTTTCAACGGTAACGCTGTGATCAGCGGCAAACTGCTGCAGACGCCTGAGTCCCCTCTCGGCAAAATCCACCGCCATCAACTGATGACCGGCGGAGGCAAGATAGAGCGCTGCGGCACCATCGCCACAGGCCAGATCCAGTGTGTGCCCAGGGGCTAAGGAGTCAAGTTGACGCTGCAACTCAGCGGGCAATACCGGGGCGGTATCGGTTTTATTAAGATATCGCTTGTTCCAGAGATCGGCCCGGCTCATGATATGACTGTCCAGAAGGGTGAAAAAGAAACAGAGAAAACGTTACTATAGCGCTGTTAAACGGGCTTAATCCAGAATATGGACTGAAAATGGAACACTATAAACTCTTCATTGTAATCCTGTTTATCCTGTTGATGTTTGCACCTGTTACCTGGCAGGCGATCATCAGGCGTAAACTGAATCCGCCCCCCATGGCCCGTAATGATCGCAAACTCTATCGCCTCTGGCGCTCAGATCCGCAGGCTTACGAACGTCAGTATGGCGAGATGGACCGCCAATATCTGCAGGCTCAGAAGGAAAAAAACCGGACCACTGATCAGTAGTCCGGCCGAGATACGGAAAGGTTGAATCCCCCTCTAAGCCGCCTTCAGCAGTTGCAGCAACAGCTGTAAAGGATGCGGTAACTGCTGCTCATCAAGCCGCTTCACCTGGCTGCGGCAGGAATAACCGGTCGCAACCAGCCGGCCCTCATTCGCCGGATCGTTCACGACCTCTGACCAGCTCAGATCATAGATCTTCCTTGAGGTATCGACGTTTTCGGTTTCGTGGCCATAGGTTCCCGCCATGCCACAACAACCGGTTGCCTGCAGTTCGAGTGTCTGTCCCAGAGCCTGAAAGATCTTTTTCCAGTCAGCAATGGAGGCTGCGGCCGAGGTCTTTTCAGAACAATGGGCCATCAGCTTATACTCATTTTTCGGCAACCCTTCCGCTTTCTGATTTAACAGATCGCAGTGTCTGGCCAGCCACTCCTGAATCAACTCAACCCTGACCTGCTGACGGGTCCCGTCATCAATATATTCCTGCCGATAGGTCAGCGTCATAGAAGGGTCAACCCCGACCATGGCTATACCGCTCGTGGCCAGTGCCTGCAACATCTGAGTATTCTTGTCAGCCGCACGGTTAAAGGCTGCCTTAAACCCATGGACATGTAGCGGTTTACCGTTAGGTTTAAAGGGTGCAACGAAAACGTTAAAACCGGTTTTACGCAGCAGATCGATAATATCCAGCACCAACTGGGTTTCGAAAAAGCTGGTAAAGGCATCCTGAACAATAATCACCGAATGCTCACGCTCTTCCGGGAGAATTGTGGCGAGGTTCTCTGGCGTGGCAAAGCGGATACCCCGCTGTTCCATCCCCTGTTTCAGAGTGTTGGTACAGATCGCAGGGCTATCGACCATCCCTCCCCAGCGCTGCAGAACTGAGCGCATCAGTGAGTTGTTCATCATCCAGTTATAAGGCGCCGGGAAGCGGGACAGATAGGGAATCATGTACTCCAGACCACCGACCATATAATCTTTCAGCGGACGCAGATAGCGACTGTAATAAGCTTCAAGAAAGCGGGAACGGAAATCCGGCACATTCACTTTGATCGGGCACTGCGCCACACAGGATTTGCAGGCCAGACAGCCCATCATCGCTTCATGCACTTCGTGGTTGAAATCGTACTCGCCCTGCTTTTTCTTCCAGCTGTTTTTGATGCGTCCGGGTAAACTGGTAATAAACGAGCCATAACGGGCTTTACTGCCCTCGTCAACCACATCGACGCCCTGCAGCGACATCAGCCGTAACCACTCGCGAATCAGCGATGAGCGCCCTTTGGGCGAGTGTTTACGCTCCCGGGTGGCCTTCCATGAGGGGCACATCGCATCATTAGGGTCATAGTTATAGCAGGCACCGTTACCATTACAGAACATCGCCTGACTGTACTCTTGCCGGGTATGAGCCGGAATCTGGCGGTCATACTGGCCGCGGGTAGACACCTGATCAATTTTTAACAGTTCAGCACCATCGATCAGAGGGGTGCAGATCTTACCGGGATTAAGCTGATTGGCCGGATCAAACGCGCCTTTAATGATCTGCAGTTGCGGATAGAGTTCGCCAAAAAAGGCCGGGGCATATTCAGAACGAACGCCTTTGCCATGTTCTCCCCAGATCAGACCATGATATTTTTGCGTCAGGGCAACCACCGCATCAGAGATGGTCCGGATCAAGCCCTCCTCGGCCTCATTTTTCATATCGATAGCCGGGCGAACGTGCAGCACACCGGCATCCACATGGCCAAACATACCGTAAGCCAGATTATGGCTATCTAACAACGCACGAAACTCTTTGATATAGGCGGCCAGATTTTCCGGGGGCACTGCGGTATCTTCAACAAACGGAATTGGACGCTGCTCACCCACTCCATTCCCCAGTAACCCCACCGACTTTTTCCGCATTCCCCAGATCTTATTAACCTCACCAGCCCCAAAGGTAACCGTATAACCGAAACTTTTACCCGGCTGACCGGAGACGCTGTCCAGATAGGCGGTCAGCTTCGCGACTTTTGCTCTCAGCTGGTCTTCATCATCGCCGGTATATTCGATCAGGTTAATCCCCTGAATCGCCGGCTCGCCCTCGTGTTGTGGGAAGTAGTCTTTAACCGTGTCCCAGACAATATCGTTCATCGCCAGATTCAGCACTTTGGAATCAACGGTTTCGATTGAGGTAGGCCCCCAGGACATCAGCTCAGCCGCATCTTCGAGGGAATCCTGAAACCCCGCATACTTGAGATTGACCAGCGCCGAATATTTGGGAATTGGCAGAACATTGAGTTTTGCCTCAGCAATAAATGCCAGCGAGCCCTCTGCACCACACAGGACGGAGTTAAGATTGAAACGCCCCTCATCATCACGGATATGAGCCAGATCGTAGCCAGTCAGACAGCGGTTCAGTTTGGGAAACTTGGCATCGATCAGGTCGCGGTGCTCATTAAACACCTGATCAACGGTACGGTGTACTTCACCCACCCGGTCATCACGACACTTTATCTCCTCCAGCGCCTCATCGCTCAGTGGAGCTGAACTCCACAGAGTGCCATCGAGAAAAACCGATTTCAGCTCCAGTACATGGTCACGGGTTTTACCGTACATACAGGAGCCCTGACCACTGGCATCGGTATTAATCATGCCGCCAATCGTTGCCCGGTTGCTGGTTGAAAGCTCAGGGGCAAAAAACAACCCATAGGGTTTTAGTGCAGCGTTCAGCTGATCTTTCACCACCCCACCCTGCACCCGCACCCAGCGCTCTTCAGCATTTATCTCGAGGATCTGGTTCATATGTCTGGAAATATCGACGACCAGGCCATCGGTGAGCGACTGACCGTTGGTTCCGGTACCACCGCCACGGGCACTGAGTACCACCTCTTTAAAACGAGACTCTGCCGCAAGGCCTGCCAGCAGCACCAGATCTTCAACGGATTTGGGAAACACCACCCCCTGAGGCAGTACCTGATAGATACTGTTGTCTGTAGAGAGCACAACTCTACTGGCATAATCAGGATTAACTTCACCCTCAAAATGACTGTTTTTTAAGGACTCTATAAAATACAGGTAGCGTTTTTGGGTGGGATTGATTTCGGCAATACGTGGGATCATCGGTCAACCTGTGACTTCTTGGCGAATAAATATATAGCCATAATGCAGAATTATCATTTATCATTCAAACGATAAAATATGATTAATTAATTGTTAAATACGATAAATGAACACATCGCTTTCGATCAGGCACCTGCGCGCCTTTACAGAGGTGGCCTGCTGCGGCAGTTTTACCCAGGCTGCCAGCCGGCTCCATCTGACCCAGTCAAGTCTCACCGCAACGGTCAAACAGCTGGAACAATCGGTCGGGCTGACCCTGTTTGACAGAACAACCCGACGCGTCCTGCTCACGGCTCAGGGGGAACAATTTCGCCCTGTTGCGGAGAAACTGATCTCTGATTTCGATACCGCCATAGGCGACCTCCAGGCAATTGCCGGGCAGCAACAGGGGCAGGTCGGAATTGCAGCATCCCCCTCGACGATCAGCCGCCTGCTTCCACCGGTGATCGACGATTACCGGCAACAATTTCCAGAGATTGCGATCTCACTGCGGGATGACAGCGCCGGACAGATAGAACAACGGGTATTGGATAACGATGTGGACTTTGGCATCGGCGCAAACCATTCGGCCAATCCTGAACTGTACTATCAGCCGGTGCTGACCGATCGATACGGCGTGGTTGTGCCGGAAGGCCACCGTTTTGAAGGGTTTGAGTCGGTACAATGGCAGGCACTGATTGAGGAAGAACTGCTGTTTCTTTCAGCTGATACCGGCATCCGGGCACAACTGAATCAGTTTCGCCAGGCGGGCCAGCTCCAGTTGTCAGATCAGAAAGCGATACTGGAGGTGTCAAACCCCGCGGGAATCGCCGCACTGATTCGTCAGCGCATAGGCATCTCGGTACTGCCCGCGCTGGCATCCAGTACCGAGTCATTCAAGGCGTTGCATTTTATCCCGCTGGTTGAGCCACAGATGCGCCGTGAGATCTGTCTGGTTAGTCGTAAGGGCCGCTCACTGAGCCCGGCAGCCTCTACCCTGCTCAGTTTCGTCCGGCAGCATTTTCTAACCATGAGACTGCCTGCCTATCTGGAAAGCACTGCTCAGCCTCAGCACTCAAATCAGGATTTATAGAGACGACAGTTTTCACCGTCCAGAGCATTAATCTCTTTAATCAGGTCGAGACTTCCACGGATTTTCTTCATCTCTGAGCGGTGTGCCGATTTAAGCTGCTTGCGGATTTTGCCCTCAATGAAGCGTTTTATTTCCTGTTCATCCTCAAGGATTAAGCCAGGCACCGGTACTGGCTTGCGGCTCTCCTCATCCATCGCGACCATGGTGAAATAGGAGGTATTGGTATGCTTCACAATCCCCAGACGAAAGTCTTCTGAAACCACTTTGATACCGATCTCCAGTGACGAGTTACCCACATAGTTGACCGATGCCGACAAGGTCAGCAACTCGCCCACCTCAACCGGGTTAAGAAAGTTAACCGAATCAACCGAAGCGGTCACACAGTAACCTTTGACATGGGATGCGGCACAGGTATAAGCGATCTTATCCATCAGCGAAAGAATCACACCACCGTGTACTTTTCCTCCGAAATTAGCGTAGGAAGGCACCATCAACTCTTTCAACACCGTTTGCGATGACTTCACAGTACGATACTCACGATCACTCATTATTTAAACCTATCAGATTATTATGTTGTTGATTGTCAGATAATACATTTTTACCGCATAAATGCAGACTAAAACGGAAAGATTAACGGCGTAACCGTCAGCGTTATCAGCATCGACATTAACTGTAACGGCAATCCGACTTTGACAAAATCGATAAACCGGTAGTTACCCGGCACCAGCACCAGAGTATTCACCGGCGAGGCTATCGGCGTTGAGAACGCAGTCGATGCAGCAATGGCAACCGTCATCATAAACGGTTCAGGGCTCATCCCCAGCCCCTGGGCGATGGCAATTGAGATTGGAGCGATCAAAACCGTTGTCGCCGTGTTAGAAATAAACTGACTCAGCACTGAGGTCAGCACAAACAATCCGGCGCAGATCAGCATCGGGGTACTTGACCCCAGCAGTGCTAATAAGCCTGACACAATCAGATCCAGAGCCCCGCTCTTCTGCATCGCCAGCGCCAATGGCAACATCCCGGCAATCAGCACCAGACTGCTGGCATTCAATGAGCGATAAGCCTCATTCATATTGATACAGCCGCTGAGAACCATCGCCACCGCAGCCAGTAGTATCGCACTAAGACTGGACATCACACCACTAATCATCAGTGCCAGCATAGCGACCATAATAGTCAGGGCAATCGGAGCATGCCCCCAGCGCGCCGATGTCTCAGTCATCTCCGCCGGGGTTTCCAGCATAACGAAATTCTGGCGATCATCCAGTGCCTCAATATAGCGCCAGCCTCCTGCCAGCAACAGAGTATCGCCAAACTGAAGTGGCTCGCCAGCAAACCGGGTGACTAAGGGTTTGCCATCACGCAACACACCAATAACACTGAGGTTATACCGCTCTCTGAACCGTCCCTCCTGAATCGTTTTGCCGATAACCGGAGATCGGTTATGCAACATCACCTCAGCTACACCAAACTCCTTATCCATGCGGGTACGTTCGTCATCGGGAAAGCCAAAAAACATACACCCGGTTTCGATACATAAGCGTTCGATACCCTCGGCTTCGCCATAGGCTAACAACACATCGCCACTTTGAATCTGTGTTTCGCTAAGCACCGGCATCAACGATGACACCAGCTTTCCATCGCGACGTATGGCGAATACCGTCACTTCAAAACGGCTTCTCAGACGCATATCCGACACCGTTTTTCCCACCAGTTCTGAGTCTTTTCTCGCCCGCAAACGATACAGGTTATCCTCTATCCCGTAGCGTTGAGCAAACTCTTTCAGATGGGGATGTGTAGCCTCCCGAACGCCGGTTTCAGGCAGTAGTTTGGGCGCAATAAAAACCAGATAAAGGCAGCCAAAAAGTAAAATAACACCACCGATCGGGGTGAAATCAAAAAAACCAAAAGGTTCCAGCCCCGCTGCACGCAACTGGGTACTGGCAACCATATTGGGAGGCGTACCGATAAGCGTCATCATCCCGCCAATCAGCGAGGCAAAGGAGAGCGGCATCAGCATTTTGGAGGGCTGTAACCTGGCGGAACGACAGATACTCAGAACCACGGGAATAAACAGTGCTACCGCACCGGTGGAACTCATCACCGCAGACATCCCGGCCACCACCGGTATCAATACCAACAGCAGCTTTCGCTCACTCTGCCCACCCATACGCAGAATCCAGTCACCTACCGCCGCGGCAACACCGGTGCGGAACAACCCCTCACCAACAACAAACAGCCCGGCAATCATCACCACCAGTGACTGGCCAAAACCGGAAACCGTCTCTGCCGGCGTAATAATTCCCGATACGGCCAACACCACAACCACCATCATCGCCACCATATCCATACGGATACGATCCCAGATAAACAGGCCTATGGTGATTAGCAGCAGCGTTAAAACAAACAGAATTTCAATATTCACACAATCTCCTGTGCGGCATTCGCTGTTTATCCATTAATACGGTCGGTTATCTCGCAGGCCCCGATGCTGGCCTGAGAACCAGGTACACTCCGGCGACGGTCACGCCGATAGCCACCACCTGAATCCAGCTGAGTGCTTCACCAAACAGAATCCAGGCTTCCAGCGAGGTGACCGGTGGGACCAGATAGAAATAACTGGCAACACGGGCTGCCTCCCCCTCGCGAATCATGAACATCAGTAGCAGAATCGCCGAGACCGACAAGCCAAATACCAGCCAGGCAAGAGATAACATCAGCGTTATATTCCACTCAACGTGACGCTCTTCAAACAGAAACGCCAACAGCGCCATCGCAACGGCAGTTGACAGATATTGCCAGATCGATCCCGTTAACAGATCGACCTTACCACCAAAACGTTTCTGATAAAGCGTGCCAAAAGAGATCGAAAAAAGTGCAATAAGCACCGCGACAACCGCCTCAGGTCGAAAAGTGATCACCTCACTATGCTGACCATTCAGCAGGATAACCACCACCCCGACCAGCCCCATAACCAGTCCCATCCACTGTACGCTACGCAGTCGCTGACCCAGCCACTGCCAGCCGATCAGTGACGTCAGAAGAGGCTGTAAACCGACGACAATGGCGGCAATTCCGGCAGGCATCTGCCATTTAATAGCAGCAAATACCCCGCCAAGATAACAGGCATGCACCAGAAAACCGGTAACGGCCTGATGCCCCCCCTGGCGCAGTGAAGGCCAGGAAGATCGGTAAATCAGAGCCAGCAAGGTAAATACTGCCAGCGTCATAAGCATCCGGATGAACAGAAGATAGAACGGCTCAATATAGGGCAGTGCATATTTTGCCCCGATAAAGCCTGTGCTCCAGAGCAACACAAACAGTATTGGAACCAGTTGGGTAAAACGGGAATGGCTCACACAGGTCACCGATCTATAAAAACGTTACTCTACTTGTTATCCGGTTAAAACTCACATTTTAAAGACAACCATGGTTAATGATCATTGCCATCATAGATCCACATCGGTTCGGTTTTTCCTGCCCGGCTGAAACCAAGTGACTCATAGAAGCCTATCGCATCACCATCGGCAGTTAACATCTGCTGATGAAAACCCTGATAACGCTGTTGCATCGCCTGCATCATCTGCTTGCCAACCCCCTGCCCCTGATAGTCCGGAGAGACCAGCATATGTGGGTAATAGACTACCAGATGGCCATCGGAGATCGCGTTACCTAAACCGATCAGTTTACCCCCTATCCGGGCGGTCACCAGCGAGTGAGACCCCTCCAGCGCAGCCATTAACTGAACGGGCTTTTGTGCCGCAGACCAGCCATTATCGCGGTAAAGCTGAACCACTTCGTCTTGCCGAAGATGATCGTTGAAACTGATTTCCGTATTCACAAGTAAAGATCCTGTATTAAATTAGTATTGTTAAAAGTTGAGGTCTGATCAGTAGAACTGAACAGGCTGAAAATACGACAGTTCGAAACGTTCCTCTGGATCAAGGAACTGGTTGCGCTGATACTCAGCAAATGCCGGAGTCCCCCCTGATTTAAGGCCTGAAGCGGCCAGCCACTCGTCCTGAAGCCGGGTAATCCAGGGTAACAGTTCACCATACTGCCCGACAAACCTGAAACGTGCATACAAGCCCCCAGGAATCACCATCGAGTTGACCAGCCCCCGACGGGCAACCGGACGATCAATCGCCAGGCAGGCGACATAGCGACACCGGTGTAACGGCGTCCAGGCGGGATTGGAGTGATGCAGGCCGATCTGTTTTTCAAACGGACGTTTCTCTGACGTTGCCCACGTCTGCAGAATCTGCCAGGCATTGCGAATTGAGCGACCATAGCCCAGATGCCGGATATAGGCCACCGGTTGATCTGGCAGTTCAATCAGATCCGGCTGGGGCAGTGCAATCCCTTTAATCCGCTCGGCCCCTGCAGCGATTTCGGGGTCTGCCATATAGGGCTGAGTATGGGGACGCTCCTGAGTGCGCCAGCGGCCAGGGCTGATGCCGAACTGCTGGGTAAACACCTGGGTGAATGAAGCCAGCGAATTATAGCCGCACTTCAGGGCGATATCCCGTATCGGCGTTAACGGTTCAAACATCAGTAGATTAGCGCCATGCTCAAGCCGGACCCGACGGATATAACAGTGCAGAGACTCGCCGGTAACCCGCTTAAACAAGCGGTGAAAATGTTGTTCAGAATAGGCGGCCACACGTGCAAGACCGGCACCGGTCAGCGGGGCACTCAGGTCCCGGTGAATACGGTGCAGGACATCGTTGATGCGCACTATCTGCTGAGTGTTTGGCATTGCTAGTCTGATCTCTCAAGTTCGGTTAAACACTTTAACCCTAGCTGAAAATAAGTTTAAACAGACAAATAGTAAAGCATAAATAGATAAATCAATAGCGACTTACAGATCTACACTCTGGCAAAGATAAATAACAAAACACAAACAACAGGACAGAGCCATGAAGTTTGCCAGACTTGCCGGCGCATTAAACCCATCCTATATCAGGGAGATCCTCAAAGCGGCGGTACAGCCCGATATGATCTCAATGGCCGGTGGGTTGCCCGCATCCTCTTTGTTACCGGTCAAACTCGTGCAGCAAACCTGCCAGTCACTGGCGGATAACGTGCATCTGTTTCAGTATGGTAGCAGCCGGGGATATCAGCCTTTACTGGATACACTCAGTCAGTCTGATCCGCAACACCCCCACCCCTGGTTAATCTGTAACGGCAGTCAACAGGGTCTTGATCTGCTAGCCCGGGCGCTTCTGGAACCAGGTGATGCGGTGATTGCCGAAGTGCCAGCTTACCTGGGTGCACTACAGGCGTTTCAGCTCAGCGGTGCAACTATCTGCCCGTTGAACAGTAACTCAGAGGGCCCGGATCTGACGCAGCTCGAAGACTACCTGCAACACCCCACAGTCAGACTGTTTTATGCGGTGCCTGACTTTCACAATCCTACCGGACGTGTATGGTCGGCCGGGGTGAGAATCGACGTTGCCCGATTGTGCCGGCGCTATGGTGTAACGCTGATCGAGGACATTCCCTACCGCGAGTTACGTTTCAGTGGCGAACAGCAACGCCCCCTCAGTCAGCTCTGCCCGGAACAGACAATCACTCTGAAATCATTCTCCAAGATCGGATTTCCGGGGCTACGTGTCGGCGCGATGAGTGGCCCCGCTGAATTTATCAGGGTTGCTGAACGAATTAAGCAGGCGGTCGACCTGCATACCGGTATCCCTCAGCAGGCGATCATCAACGATCTACTGAATCATCCCGGATATCCAGACCACCTTATCAGCCTGCGACTTGGATATCAGCAGCGCTATCAGCAACTGAGCACTGAGCTGCATCAGCAACTGGGCCAGCAGGTGGAGTTTGAAACGGTAGAGGGCGGTATGTTTATCTGGCTGAAGCTGCGCAAAGGCAGAGGCAGTGAAGTAGCCGCCCGCGCCCTTGAACATAAACTTGCCGTTGTGCCTGGCGCCGCATTCTACCCTGACGGGGATAAAGAGACAGATAATGCCATCAGGCTCAACTTCAGCAATACTGAGCCATCCCTGGCTGCTGAAGCGGTGACCCGACTGGCAAGATCATTGTAAGTCGTTAAAGCTGTCAGACCTCAGCTTAAACATGAACTTAACTTAAGCAGGTAAAGATCAGCGGGAAACCCAGCCCGCCGATCCTCTTTAACAGCCTTCTCTTTAATGGTCTTTCTCTGGCTTTTCAGCATCATCACCAGAAGGGACATCCGAACCGCCAGCATTACGGGTATCCACCTGCCGTTCACTATTCCGGTCAATAGAGTCTACCCACTCCCCCTCTCTGGACTGATCGCCAGCGCTGATCGCATCGACAACGTCAGAGGCGGCCTCTGGGATGTTTTCAACCACGGCGACAGCGACCTGTTCGGCACTCTCAGGTGATACCTCACGAAGGCGGTTAACCAACTCAACGGCATCCTGAATTTCACTGGCAGGTTTGTCATTTAAACCGGTATTGTCGGTCTGATAACTTTCATGTAACAGCCGGGCAACTTCCGCCGCAACATAGCGTGCACTTTCCGGTACCGCTTCAACAATTTTCACCGCCAGATTCAATGACATCTCAGGCGATAGTTCAGACATCCGGGTGAGCCACTCGATTGCTTTCTGATGCTCATCTTCGGCCTCTTCTGTCTGTTCAGACGGTTCAGCCTGTTCACCATCGCTGTCAGAGCCGTCAACAGCCGTTTCAGCGACATCGCTATCGCTGTCAGTCACATCGTCTGCGTCCTCATCGGTTGCTGACAGATATTGCTCCGTCACCTCGAACATCGATTCAGGCACCGCTTCTACAACCGTTGCGGCAACATCCATCGCCTGCTCAGGAGCAGCTTCAGAGAGTCTCGAAACCCATTCAACCGCATCATGATAATCGCTCTCGTCTGCCTCAGATGCTCCATCTGCAGTGCTGTCAGTCTCCTCACTGTCTGCCTCAGATTCATAGTGGGACATATACTCTTCTGTCATGGCCACCGCAGATTCAGGCACCGAGCCTGCGACGGTCACGGCAATATCCAGAGCCTGATCCGGATTAGCATCCCAGAGTTCAGTGGCCATGTTCAGCGCATCGGCCTCACTGGTATCATCTTCACGATCAGCCGGACGCATTGATTCACGCTCCTCGGCAATCAGACGGGCATAGTATTCAGCCACCTGGGTGGCTGATTCAGGTGCAGATGCAACGGCAATACGCGCCATCTCAATCCGCATTTCGGGAAATACCCGTCCCACTTCAATCGCCACAGGTATCACCTGCTGCGGATACCATTCAGCCAGACGAGATACCAGATCGGCTGCCAGATCAGGCTTGGCTTTGACAATCGCCTGAGTGATCTCAAGAATCTGATAGGGAGCCGCCTCTTTCATAACCTCATAGAGGCGCATGACATCGATACCCGGCACTTTGGCAACAGCCGCGGCCACCTCAGTACCTCTTTCAGGATTCTTAACGGTCAGTGCACGTGCCAGTTTAACAGCGGCCGCAGGATCAGATTCTGCGATGCTGATTGCAAGTTCGGCCTCTGCACTCAGCTGCGCTTCAGGCTCGGTATACTCGGTCCGGGGATCAAGGTAAACCGACGTGGTCAGTGCCTCACCCTGCATCACAAAGCCTTCCTGATCCTCGACTGGCAGCGCCTTACTGACAGACATACGGTAGATAGTGAACAACGCCAGAAGCATCTGTGATACCGCGAGAAAATAGAACAGGCTGGAACTGCCAAAAGCGGACATCACCAGAGACGCCGTGTAGGGGCCAATCGCACCACCGATACCAAAGGCCAGCAGCATGCTGCCCATGGCGGATACCATCTCAGATTTTTTCAGTTTATCAAACGCCTCAGCCACGCTCAGCGGGTAATAACAGGCCACCATCCCTGACGTCAGACCACAGAGAATAAAGATGCCGGTCATCATATGCATCGCCGCCAGCGGGATAATTGCAACGCCAAGCACAGAGGAAAGCAGCAGCAAACCCAGCAATATGGTCCGTCGATCTAAACGGTCCGACAGAGCCCCCACCGGAAACTGCATGCTGAAGGCGCCCAGGATGGCACAGCCCATAAACAGTGACAGCTGAAAACCGCTGATATGATACTCAGCAGCAAAAACCGGCAACAGGTTAAACAGTGCAGAATAGACCGCGCCCGATGTTAAACAGGTTACCACCCCCAGAGGGGATATTTTGTACAGAGAGATGATCGACATCGGCGCGACAGTTTCAATCACCGGGCCCTGAGAACGACTGAAAAGAACCGGCAGCGTGGCCATACAGAACAGGATACCCACCAGAACAAACAGAGTATTGTCAGACGGTTCAGCAACCCCCATCAGGAACTGTCCGCAAAACAGACCGCCCATGATACAGGCATTATAAACAGCCAGGATTTTCCCCCGGGTCTCTTCGGTAGCGCTGTCACTGAGCCAGCTCTCCATCGCTGTCAACAGACAGGCATGGCTGAAACCAAGCAAAACCCGCAATATTCCCCACAACAGTGCGTTAGCATCCAGAGTGAAAGCCAGTATACAGATCGCTTCTATCGCCAGGCTGCCAGCAAAGACTCTGATATGGCCGACCCGTTTAACCAACTGCTTACTGTAGACGGCACCAGTCAGCATCCCGACGAAATACATCGACAACACCATACCGATGGTGTCGGTTGAGATCCCTTCCAGCCCCATCCGTGATGGCACAAGAATGTTCATCAGGCCAATACCCAGATAGAGGATAATACAGCTGCTAAACAGAGCAATTAATGACAACAGAGCTTTACGCACGAAGATTTCTCTCTTCAGAAATATAAAATTATGGCAGAAACCCGTTCAGTTTCAGGTTTTAAAAAATGCAAAAAGCCGGCTTAATAGGCCGGCTTGTTAAGTTGTCAGTCTAACACCCTAAATCGGTCATATACACCCCTAAAGTGCCGATTCAGATCATAATCCAAGCTGTTTTTCTAAATCAGATTATTTCCCTAATACCGCGACGGTTAAGCGGGAAACGCAAATCGCCTTTTCCTGCTCATCGACGATGCGGATATCCCACACCTGAGTTGAACGACCGATATGCACAGGTGATGCGGTACCATAAACATGTCCGGTGCTGATGCCTGACAGATGATTCGCATTTATCTCCAGTCCGACACACCGATGGCCGGGTTCGGCAGCCAGTTGTGCGGCAACACTCCCGAGTGTTTCCGCCAGAACTACCGATGCGCCCCCATGCAGAAGCCCCATCGGTTGGTGTGTTCTGCAATCGACCGGCATAGAGGCAGTGATATAATCGGGGCCGATCTCGGTGATCTCAATTCCCAGGTGGTCGATCAGTGTATTTCTGGCGAACACCTGCAACTCGGCAATACTTTTTTCTGTTTTCCAGATAGACATAAACACCTCCGCTGCAAAACAACTAAATTATCACTTCAGCCAACCGCTAAAAATATCATTTCCGGTCAGTTTGCTGTCACAACGGTTCAGCATCTGATTTTGCTGACAGGCTTCAGATAAGGGTGCGAATAAGCCCCAGCGTACTGACAAGAATCAACACACTGCCCAGCACCCTGAAAAACACTTTACTCTCAGCGCCGACCAGCTTTTTATGCAGTCGCTCACCCAGCAGATGACCGATAAAGGCACAGGGTAACAACCACAGATGATGAACCAGTTGAAGATCAACGCCGGCAATCAAAAAAGACACCATCTTGATTAACACCAGTATAAACCAGAGCACAAACAGGGTATCCCGGAGTTTTTCACGACTAACATGCGTCGCAAAGACCGCCGCTATCAGCGGCGCACCGATGAGAGAGGTACCACTGACATAGCCACCCATTATCAGAAACACAATATCAAGGGTGCGGCTATTACTCCTGAATGGACGATTGAGGACATAACTGATGGCGTAGGCGATAACGATGCAATAGATAATACTGCTCATCAGTGATGCTGGCAGGGTCAACAGACCGAGAATACCGATCAGTTTTGGTACGATCATCACAGACAAAGCAAAACGCAAATATTGCCAATCAATGGTGGAGACACTGCTTTGATGGTCTGCCGCCGTCCGCTTAACCCGCTGACGGTTCTGCCAGGTGATCAGGCAGGAAAAAAACATCAGATGCACCCCAATAATGGGCAGGAAGATGAGTGGATCATCGACGACCAGCAGCAGAAACGGCAGCGTGAGCACCGCCCCACCAAAACCAAGCCCGGAGCGAACGAAACCGCTCCAGACAAACAGCAGGCCGATTAAAATATATTGATAAAGCTGAAGATCTGTCATCTGATTAACTCAGAGTATGAATAAGGAAAATGAGGAAGATAATACAAACCATCTACTGGCTCAGTAGAGTGGGCCAAACCGTTCCAGACAGGTGAGGTAAAGCCGCAGATCCAGCTCAAGCTGATGATAGTCCGGTTCCATATGCTGACACAGTTTATAAAATGCCCGGTTATGCTCTTTCTCCCTTATATGTGCCAGCTCATGCACCACAATCATTCTTAAAAAGGGTTCTGGCGCCTGTTTGAATAGCGAAGCGATGCGGATCTCTTTTTTAGACCTGAGCTTACTTCCCTGTACACGGGAGATATGGGTGTGTAATCCCAGTGCATTATGGATCACATCAATACGGTCGTCGTATTCAACTTTATTAAGGGGAGCCGATTGTCTGAGGTAGCGGTTTTTCAACTCAAGGGTGTATTGATAGAGCGCTTTAGAGCCGACAATACTGTGTCCCGGCTGATAACGTTTACGCAGATAGTCTGGAAGCTTTCCTGAATCGATCAGGTTTTCTGCCTGTTGCTGCAGCTCAGGCGAATAGCCGGACAAAAAGTTAATCTTCGGCTTGCGACTCACGAATTATTCTCCAGAAGTTTACGTAGCGCCTCGACCCGCTGCCGATTCACACCCAGATCAGAATACCCCACCCGTGAAGCTGAGCGGACATGAATGACGCCTCCTTTAACATCCCGAAGCAGTTCAAGATCATCAACAAAACCAAACACAGAAGAACTGAACTCAGCAGCTAAGTAGTCAGTGTCGAGCGAGACAATCTTCCCCCCTAAACGCTCTATATCGGCGCTCACTGAAGCCAGACTGCTAACACATAAATTAATCGGTTTAATATAGTGCTCACCATCACCCTCATTACTGCTGCATACGGCGTTAGGCCTGGGGCCGCAAGGTGTTAATCCGCCATCCACCAATCCCGGCGCTTTCTGTGTGCGCGACACATATCCCTGAAACGCCAGATAACCCGTGACAATCAACGCCAATACGACACACACAATAACAAACTGTTTCATGATATTCCTGATCGATTCTGGTTTAAGTGTCAAGGTATGGGTCAGACAAGACAGAAGCCGTAGAGTGTTGTTATACAGCCCTGAAAACCACATAGCGTAATAGAGACCAGAGTAGTATAAACTAGCCTGCTTTCTCAACACTAAACGAGTCATTCCACAGTGCTCAGCCCTCAACTCATCAACTGGCTGCTTCTCAGCTTTCTGGTTATCACCTGGGGCACCTCATTTATGGTGACCTCCATCGCCATTGCGGGCGGATTGTCACCGCTGACGATCACTCTGCTCAGGATCGCGCTGGGTGCAGGGGTGATTACGCTGTTTGCCTACTCCAGAGGTTTACGCCTCCCTTTCAGCGCCAAAAGCTGGGGAAGTTTTATGATTCTGGGGTTGTTTGGCAGCGCCCTGCCATTTCTGCTGATCTCCTGGGGGCAGCAAACAGTGCCATCGGCGACAACCGGTGTACTGATGGCGGTAATGCCATTTGTCACGATGCTGATTGCCCACTATTTTGTTGAGGGTGAGCGCTTCAACCGTTATAAGATGATGGGGCTGATTCTCGCCTTCTCCGGGGTAACCTTTATACTCAACCCCTTTGCCGCCGGGAGCGTGGACCTTTTGGGGGCGCTGGCGATTCTCACCGCCGCCAGCAGCTATGCACTGAATACGGTGCTGATCCGCTTACTCCCTAAATTCAACCCGCTGATTGCCGGTTCAGGTATGCTGCTGTGCGGCCTGCTGCTGATACTTCCTTTTATATTATCAGATGCACAGACTATCATTGACGAGCTGCGTTATGTCGCTGGGCCAGACGCTTTAATGGCCGTTATCTGGCTGGGCTGTATGCCCGCGGGTGTCGCCTCAATTGTCTACTTTATTGTCGTTAACCGGGCAGGCCCCAGCTTCCTCTCTAACTGCAATTTCCTGATACCGGTGGTGGCATATTTTGCAGGCACCCTTATTCTGGGAGAAGCGGTTTCCTCAAACAGCCTGATCGCATTGATCGGCATTCTCACAGGAATCGGGCTGACCCGGGTGAGCCGGTGACAGATGACGATAGATTAATGCCTCTTTATCACGAAATAAAAACCGCTGCTCAAGGGTTGCCCCCAGTGACTCCGCCAGTTTTCTCGAAGGCAAATTTTGCTCAAAGATCAGACTGATCAGGTGCAGCTGCGGAAGGCATTCAGCGGCCATCTGTCTGACCGCAAATGCCGCTTCGCGGGCATACCCTTTACCTGAATACCCCGGCACCAGCGACCACATAATCTCTGGCTCGGGCCAGTCTCCCGGATACCACAGGCCAACAACTCCCACCACAGCACCATTGTCTTTCAGTTTTAGGGTATAGGGGCCATAACCGTGAATCTCCCAATGACCAATCAGCGCAGCAACAATCCGCCAACTCTCCCCTTCACTGAGAGGATGTCCGGTGGTATAGCGGGTGGCTTCAACATCTTTATAAAAATTGTGCAGTGAAGGCCAGTCTTCAATGGTGACCTTTTCCAGACTCAAACGGGCGGTGTTGATCGATTCAGGAATACTATAATTCACTCTTACTCCTTACCACAGAGGTAATATGTCTGACGATGCTGTTTGCTCCCTACTCTACTAAAGAGCCAAATCCGGCACGAGCTTAATTTTAAACTTCACGCTTTAGATAACGGTATAATTATCAGTATCTGCAGCGTCTCTGCAATACAACACAGATTTTGCAGCAGTTATATGATAAAAAACAACTTTAAAGGACTAGAGATCGCGTTATGGCTCAGACAGCAGCACTGGTACAAACCCTGAAAAAACAGTTAAAGGCTCAGGGCAAAACCTATCTTGATGTAGCCCAGGCTCTGGATCTGAGTGAAGCCTCGGTTAAACGCCTGTTCTCTGAACACAACTTTACCCTACAGCGGCTTGAGATGATCGCTGAGCTGGCTGGGCTGGAGTTAACCGGGCTGTTCCGGCTGATGGCGCAGGAGCAGCAGCGGCTGACTCAACTAACCCGCGAACAGGAACAGGAGATCGCCTCCGATCTCGAATTGCTGCTCGTCACTGTCAGTGTTATCAATGGCTTTTCCTTCTGCGATATCATCTCTCACTACGATATCACCGAACACGAATGCATCCAGAAACTGGCTAAGCTGGACCGGCTACGGATTATCGAGCTTCTGCCAAGCAACCGAATAAAGCTACTGATCGATCCAAACTTTACCTGGCTTGCCAATGGTCCAATTCAGCAGTTTTTCCAACAAAAAGTAGAACAGGATTTCTTCCAGTCCCGGTTTGATAAAAAGCATGAAAAACTGATCGTACTCAATGGGGTACTGACACCGGAAGCCAACCTGGCGATGCAGAAAAAAATGGAGCGTGTTGCGGAAGAGTTTAACAGCCTGCTGCGTGATGACTCTCCCCTGCCAATCGATCAGAAACATGGTAACACCATGGTTCTCGCGATCCGGCAGTGGCAATACAGCCTGTTCAAAAACTATCGCAAGAGCTAGTCCATACTTTTTTCAGACGCGCTAATTCAACCACCCGTATCATTATCTGATACTTCAACGGTTTAACTACTTCTGCTGGCGCACTGCCGCCATTATCCCCTCTGACTTCCAACAAAGGAACTTCAGAGGACCGATATGAACATCAGAACATTCCTGGGCACCGCAGCCCTCAGCGCCATACTGACACTGACAACAGTGGCGGCACCGGCAGATGCTGCCGGGCTGCTAAAGCCGGTTAATTCATCTCTACCTGAACTCAGCATCCGTGAACACCATGTCAATGTCGTGCTTGAACACAGTTATGCCGTGACCACTGTAGAACAGATTTTTCATAATCCATCTGCCCAGGCGTTAGAAGCGATTTACAGTTTTCCGGTGCCGGACCATGCCGCCGTGGGTGAGTTCACCTACTGGATTGACGGTCAGCCGGTCACCGGCGAAGTGGTAAAAAAACAGCAGGCCAGAACCATTTACGAACAGGAGAAACAAGCGGGGCATGAGGCCGCCCTGGTAGAGCAAGACAGTTATAAAACCTTCGATATCAGTGTCACACCGGTGCAGGCCAACAGCGATGTTCGCATAAAGCTTGTTTATATTCAGCCAGCCCATCTGGATTCAGGTGTCGGCCGCTATGTATATCCGCTTGAGGATGGCGGTGTCGATACTCAGAAGAATGCTTTCTGGAGCCGCAATGAAGTGGTCGATGAAAAATTCAGCTTCAATATGCGCCTTGCCTCAGGTTACCCAATCGACTCTATCCGCCTGCCCCAGCACGCTGAGGCTGCAATTCAACAGATCACCCCCAACCAGTGGCAGGTCTCGATGGCCAGTCAGGGCGGAGCATTGCCAAAAACTGATCCGTCCTCTGACCCATCTGCTGATCAGATCCCGGAAGCATCCCAGCCACTATCCGCTGAACAGATCAGTGCTGCAGGCATTGTCCCTGCAGCAAGTCTGAACCAGGATATTGTCGTTTACTGGCGCCACAGCCAGAACCTGCCCGGTACACTGGACCTGATCAGCTATAAAAAGTCAGGCACCACACCCGGCACCTTTATGATGACCCTAACCCCGGGGGATGATCTCGGCGTGTTGCAGGGAGGCCGTGACTGGGTATTTGTTCTGGATGTGTCCGGATCGATGCAGGGCAAATACACGACACTGGTTGAGGGTGTTCGCCAGGGATTGGCCAAACTCCAACCCAATGACCGTTTTAAAGTGGTTTTATTTAACAACGCAGCCACCGATTTCTCCGGTGGATTTAAGCCCGCAACAGCAGAAGTGATTACCCCCCTGCTGAATAAGCTTGAACAGTATCAGCCTGGCAGTGGCACTGATCTCTATTCAGGTCTCGCGCAGGGCTTAAAAGGATTAGATACTGACCGCAGCACCGCCATGATTCTGGTCACCGATGGCGTTGCCAACTTAGGTGTCACTGAAAAAAAACGCTTTCTTGATCTGCTGGAAAAAGCAGATGTCCGACTATTCACCTTTGTCATGGGCAACAGTGCAAACCGTCCCCTGCTGAACCGTATGACGGAGGTATCCAATGGTTTTGCCATCAGTGTCTCTAATGCTGATGATATTGTCGGCCAACTGATGCTGGCAACCAGCAAGATGACCCACCAGGCAATGAGAGATGTTGAGTTGAAAATTGATGGCGGCCGGGTCACCGACCTGACCCCTGAACAGATCAACTCACTTTATCGGGGTGAGCAACTGACAGTCCTCGGCCATTACCGACAACCAGGACCGGTGCAGATCTCACTGACAGGCAAGGTTGGCGGTCAGCAGCGCCACTACACAACAGAGATAACCCTTCCCGGGGAAAGTTTACTGCACCCCGAACTGGAACGTATCTGGGCCTTTGCCACTCTCGAAAATATGCAGGCTAAAATGGATTACCTTGAAGAGGGTGACAGCAGCAATGAAGATACTAAACAAGCGATGACTGACCTGGCCGTTCAATATGATCTGGTAACCGACTACACCTCAATGCTGATCGTCAGGGACGAGGTGTTTAAACAGCTGAATATTGAGCGTAATAACCAGCAACGGGTTGCGAATGAGAACAACGCCCGGCAACAGCGGCTGCAACAACCGGTCACGAGTCAGCGGGCTGACAGCAAGAAACCGATGTTCAATCAATCTCATCACCGGGCATCACTGGGTGGCGGCGGCTCAGGTGCGATTGGCCACTGGATTCTGCTGTTAATCGGCGCATCGCTGTTGATTCAATACCGCAACCGTCGTCGGGCACCGTGAGATGCTAATGAACACTATATCAATCAAACCGTTCGCCAACCCAAAGCCTCCCGCGCAAGCGGGGGGTATCTTCCAGTTTCCCTGGATAACCCTGGTTCTGTTACTGTTGTGCCTGCCGCTGAGCCTGTCAGCAGAACTGTTTCAACTGGGCTATGCTGACCGTTCCCTGATACTGGAGGGTCAGCTATGGCGCTTAATAACAGGGCATCTTTGCCATACATCGCTCAGCCACCTGAGCTGGGATCTGCTGGCATTTACGCTTGCTGCGGGCTACCTGGAACTGAATTCACGCAGCGCATTACTGGCATCACTGTGCGTGGGAGTTGTCAGCGTCGATGCCCTGCTTCTCTCCCCCTGGTCAGGAGTGAGCAGCTATGCAGGGTTATCCGGGCTACTATTCGCGCCGTTGGTTCTCAGTTTGTTTATCTTTGCCCGGAAGCAGCAAGCGTTAAATGGCTGGTTACCCATGCTGATCTGTCTGGCAAAGCTGATATGGGAGCAGTTCAGTCAACAGGCGCTGTTAAGCCAGAGCCCCTGGCCACCGTATCCAGCGGCGCACCTGGCGGGTGCGTTGGCAGGGTTGTTCGTGCTGCTAGCATCGACGGGCACAGCAGCATTAAAACAGCGCTATCTCCGCCGCCGTTAAAAAGCGGAACTCACCCGGCCTGAGATCCGGATCCAGTGTTAAGGCGCCGATACTTTCCCGGTGTAACGCCGTTACCTCGTTATCAAAATAACCAAACATCCGCTTCACCTGATGATAACGCCCCTCATGAATTGCCAGACGGGAGTTATAGTCGTCAATTCGTTCCAGTTGCGCGGGTCGGGTGGTGATATTTTCATAACGGAAATAGATCCCCTTCTGAAACACCCCTTGTGCTTCGTCAGACACAGGATCTCTTGTCGTCACGCGGTAGACCTTGGCAACTTTTGATTCGGGTTGGGTGACTCTGCGGGACCAGTTGCCATCATTGGTCAACAACATCAGGCCGCTGGTTTTCAGATCCAGCCTTCCCGCCAGATGCAGGCCCTGGCGCAACGACTGAGGTAACAGCTCTATGACGGTTTTGTGTTCAGAATGTACTGTCGCACTGACGATACCAGCGGGTTTATGCAGCATCAGATAACGGCTCTGAGCCTCCTGAAGCAGCTTATTGTCCAGCTCAACCCGGATGAACCGATCAATCTCCCGATGCGCATCGGTGATAATCTCACCACCGACCCGGACCCTGCCCTGAGCCAGCAGCACTCTAACCCGCTGCCGGCTATAAGGCGTTTTGAGCTGTAAAAACCTGGAGAGCTGCATCGGCGCTACTCAGGAAAATGACTGAAAGATAACGGTATAAATCTAGGACGCAGTACTTTCTTCATTCGCCAGGAAGAACCAGGTTTCCAACACCGAATCAGGATTCAGAGAAACCGAACTGATCCCCTGCTCCATCAGCCATCTTGCCAGATCTGGATGGTCAGAGGGGCCCTGACCACAGATTCCGATATATTTCCCTTGCGCCTTGCATGCCTGGATAGCCATGGCCAACAGTTTGCGTACCGCATCGTTACGTTCATCGAAGAGGTGAGCAATCACGCCAGAGTCCCGATCCAGTCCAAGAGTCAGCTGAGTCAGGTCATTCGAGCCGATGGAAAAACCATCGAAATATTCAAGAAATTCATCAGCCAATAGCGCATTTGAGGGTATTTCACACATCATAATCACCCGCAAACCGTTTTCACCCCGGTTCAGGCCGTTTTCTGCCAGCAGGTCTACCACCTGTTTCGCTTCACCCACCGTGCGTACAAAAGGAATCATCACTTCGACATTGGTCAGCTTCATCACATCGCGTACCTGCTTCAGCGCCCGGCACTCAAGCTCAAAACACTGCCGGAACGATTCAGCAATATAGCGACTGGCTCCACGGAAGCCCAGCATTGGATTCTCTTCGTGGGCCTCATAGGCTTCACCACCGATAAGATGCCCATACTCGTTGGATTTGAAATCCGACATCCGCACAATCACTTTCTTGGGATAGAAAGCAGCGGCCAGTGTAGATATGCCCTCCACCAGCTTGGCAACGTAAAACTCTATCGGGCTTTCATAGCCCGCAATGCGGCGCTCTATGGTGCGCTGCAGCCCAGCGTCCTGCTGATCAAACTCAATCAGCGCTTTCGGATGGATGCCGATCATACGGTTGATAATAAACTCCAGACGCGCAAGACCAACACCGGCATTGGGCAACGACTGAAAATCAAATGCGCGGTCAGGGTTGCCAACGTTCATCATGATGTCGAACGGCAGAGGCGGCATAGAATCGATTTTGTTAGTCTGATGCTCGAAATCCAGGCAACCTTCATAGGCTCGTCCCGTATCACCTTCGGCACAGGAGACGGTCACCTCCTGACCTTCCGTCAGTCGTTCGGTGGCATCACCGCAACCGACAATCGCCGGAATACCCAGTTCACGGGCAATAATCGCTGCATGACAGGTACGTCCACCCCGATTGGTTATAATCGCAGAAGAACGCTTCATTACAGGTTCCCAGTCCGGGTCGGTCATATCGGTGACCAGCACATCACCGGGCTGAATCTTATCCATATCACTGAGACTTTCGACAATGCGCACCGGTCCACTGCCGATACGATGTCCTATAGAGCGGCCTTCCAATAAAACATTACCGGTTTCGGTGAGCAGATAACGCTCGATAACCGCGTTTTTATCCCGGCTCTTAACGGTTTCAGGTCGTGCCTGAACAATATACAGCTCACCATCATCACCATCTTTAGCCCACTCGATATCCATCGGACGACCGTAATGCTGCTCGATGGTCATCGCAATTTTTGCCAGTTGCTGCACGTCATCATCATTGATGGAAAACTTCATTCGCTCTTCAGGTGCCACACTGACAGTTTGAACGGCACTGGCGGTGGTACCTTCAGCACCGTATATCATTTTGATCGCTTTACTGCCCATACTGCGGCGCAATATGGCCGGAGCACCCTGTCTGAGAGTCGGTTTGTAAACGTAGAACTCATCCGGGTTAACAGCCCCCTGGACAACTGTTTCCCCAAGGCCATAAGCTGACGTGATAAACACAACGTGCTGAAAGCCCGATTCCGTATCCAGTGTAAACATGACGCCGCTGGCACCGGTTTCACTGCGAACCATACGCTGAACCCCGGCCGACAGGGCGACGTCGTGATGTTCAAAACCATGGTGAACCCGATAGGAGATTGCCCGGTCATTGTAGAGCGAGGCAAAGACCTCATGGATGGCCGCTTTAATATTTGCCAGACCACGGATATTCAGGAAGGTCTCCTGCTGACCGGCAAAAGAGGCATCGGGCAGATCTTCGGCGGTTGCCGATGAGCGGATCGCAACCGCCAGATCGTCGTGACCGCCCATCTCTTCATAGGCCTGTTCAATAGCCTGGTCGAGGGTTTCAGGAAATGGGGTTTCCAGGATCCACTGACGCACCTGGTTACCGGTCGCTGCGAGCGCATTAACATCTTCAGGATCAAGCTGAGCGAGTTTATCGCTGATCTTCTGGTCCAGATTATTGTGTTTCAGAAAGTCACGGAATGCGGACGCTGTGGTCGCAAACCCACCGGGAACCTTAACGCCTGCACCAGACAGTTCTGAGATCATCTCGCCAAGTGAGGCGTTTTTTCCACCTACCTGCTCAATATCATCCATACCCACCTGATCCAGACGAACGATATAATCCTGCAAAGCTCCGCACTCCTTCAAATTTTAGTGATTAAGGCGCATCATACTGTAATTCTTCGCTGAGGTCAGTGTGTTGACGAAGATCCTGATTGATTCATCGCTACGCTATACAGCACGCACAGATGCCGTAATAATACCCCCGGATAAATACATTTTTGTGACGCGAGACAGCTTAACCTTATGAAAAGAACAGCTTTTTTTATATCTGATGGTACAGGTATCACAGCGGAAGCACTGGGCAATAGTTTGCTCGCGCAGTTTGGTTCAATTCAGTTTAATAAAGTGACGCTGCCCTATATCGATACCATTGAAAAAGCGGTTGAAGCGGTCGACATTATCGACCAGGCGGGTAAAACCGACGGACAGCGACCGATAGTGTTCGATACGGTAGTGGATGAAGCCACCCGTGAAATCATCTCCACCAGCACCGCGTATAAGATCGATGTGTTTTCAGCGTTTCTGAAACCGCTGGAGCTGGAGCTGGGAAGCCACTCATCCTACAGCGTCGGTAAATCCCATTCGATTAATGAAGTAAACAAATATATGGACCGTATCGAATCGGTAAACTTTGCGATCGATAATGATGATGGCGCCCGCACTCAGCACTATGATAAGGCGGATATCATTCTCACCGGGGTCTCCCGCTGTGGGAAAACCCCCTCCTGTCTCTACATGGCACTTCAGTTTGGCATCCGGGCAGCAAACTACCCCCTGACCGACAACGACCTCACACAGACAACCTTGCCTGAAGTGCTGGAGCCCTTCAGAAATAAGCTGTTCGGTCTGACAATTGATCCGTTTCAGCTGGCGTCAATCCGCCATGAACGCCGTCCAAACAGTCGTTACGCGTCACTGGACCAGTGCGAAGATGAGGTGCGGATAGTCGAACGGATGTTCCGCAAGCAAAAGCTGGCGCACATCAATACCACTCACTTTTCAATTGAAGAGATAGCCACCCGTATTATCGCCCAGATGGGCCTTAAGCGACGGATTGGTTAACCCGCATCACGGTTAACCTTTCCCCGGCTATAGGAGAACCAGGCAGCCAGAAAACTGTAACCACAGGCGCTGGCAAAGCCGGCTTTCACGACAATCAGCAGATCCGGATAACGTTCCGGCATGATCTGTTCACTGCCCAGCAACACGCTCATCAGCAGCATGATAATCGCCATACTGAACATATTCCCACTGGTGCGGGACAGGTTCAGCAGCGCCGAAGCGATACTCAGGCGCTCTTTCGGCACCGAACCCAGCGCTGCATTATTGTTCGGCGTTGAGAATAATCCAAAGCCTACTCCCAGCAATACCAGCGCCACGATCACATGATTTAATGAACTGTCCGCCCGCAGAAATACCAGTACTGCAAATCCCGCACTAAAGAACAAACATCCTACCGTCGCAATCAGACGAGGCTCAAAACGATCCGACAGCCGACCGGCAAGCGGCGCCAGACATGCCATAATCAGTGCTTGTAACAGTATCATCTGCCCTGTTTCACTGGGTGACAATCCCTGCAGATATTGCAGATAGAGACTCAGCAGAAACAGTACCGGATAGTGCGCTGCATACATCAGAAAGCTGGCCATCAAAGAACGATTCATCACCCTGTTAGCAGCTAACAGCGAAAAACGCACCAGTGGAAATTCGCAGCGGTTCTGCTGTCTGACAAATACAAACACCAGGGCGATCCCTGCAATCAGCATCAGCCAGTTATACAGGTTTGGCAATCCGGATAAGCCGAACAACAACAGTGTGGACAGAGCAGCAAACAATAGCGAGCCAACCCAGTCCAATGGGTTAGACTGCTGTTCATCACTACTGTCATTCCTGATATAGATAACGGCCAGTATCAGCGCAACCATCGCCAGGATAACCGGCCCCCAGAAGACACTTCGCCAGCCGAGATGATCGGTCAGCCAGCCACCAAAAAGAGGCCCACAGGTCAGTCCCAGATAAACAGAGGTGGCCGTCAATCCCAGTGCGGTCCCCCGATTAGAACCACTGAAGACGGCAGCAATAATCGCCATAGCAGTTGCAAATACCAGACTGCTGAACAATCCCTGCAGCACCCTTACGAATAGTAGAAATTCAACAGAGTAGACGGCAAACACCAGCAGCGATGCGAGTGAAAAACCCAACGCACCGATCAGATAGATCGGCTTTCGGCCAATGGAGTCGGCCACTCTCCCCGCCGGCAGTAACAACACGATACTTCCCCACAACGTGGCGGTGGGAATCCAGCTCAGCCATACCGCATCAGCCTGCAAAGCATCAGCCATGGCTGGCAAGGCCATATTCACGGCAGACAGTGACATCGGCACCAGAAACAGCGCAATACAGATACTGATAAGCACATACCACCGAGCCCGGGGGTTATCCTGATAAAACGATGTTTCAGTATTTACAGTTTCGATATTCGCAGTCACGGTAGCACCTTTTAATGGGACCGGAAGTATAGCAGGTGATAATTAAGATATTCACTAATTTCCAGTGAACATTTCTAAAACGCAATGTAAAAATGACTCACCAATAGTCCATTTATTTAGCCGATTTTTCTGACAGAAACTTTATCGTGAAGCTTTCATAAGCGGCTTCTGAGAAGCGTTTTGTCAGACTCAGAATAGTCGCAGCGAGAGAGTATCAGACTATCGCTCATCAGTAGATTATAACGATGACTGCATACGAGATTAATCACATGTTAATGCGTTTAGCATGGGTGGCCAGATTCGCTGATATATTCAAGTCTGGAACGCCAAAATGTGGCGGGATATTACAAATCTGTGTAATATCCCTGTTCCAGAATCAGGCAGAAATCCTCAGCTTTTTTCCAGGCTTTTGCCTGGTGGTCTGCATTGCCGAACTTTTGGTAAACGCTGATATTCTGGAACGTTTTCATTAATCGACTTTTAGAGATACAGGACAGTTTGCAATGAGTCTTGCTGATAAGGTTTTGGCAGTAAACAATGATCTGCCGATCCGTACCGACCTACCGGTACACAGTGGTAAAGTACGTTCCGTTTACTGGCTGACCGAAGCCGACAGTCGACGTCTTATCCAGGAGAAAGGGTATGATGTTGCAGCCGATGCCCCCCTGGCGATCATGGTCATCAGCGATCGGATCTCCGCTTTCGAGTGCATCTGGCATGGCGAAGGCGGTATGAACGGTGTACCCGGCAAAGGTGCCGCACTGAATGCTATCTCCAATCACTGGTTCAAGCTGTTTCACGAAAACGGTCTGGCTGACAGCCATATCCTGGATATCCCCCACCCATTCGTCTGGATTGTTCAGAAAGCAAAACCCGTCATGATTGAGGCGATCTGCCGCCAGTATATCACCGGCTCTATGTGGCGTTCCTACGCCAAAGGTGAGCGTGAGTTCTGTGGCATTCAGATAGCCGACAACCTGCAGAAAGATCAGAAACTGCCTGAGCTGCTGATTACACCTTCCACCAAAGGTATTCTCAAGGGGATTCCTGGCGTGCCTGAAGTAGATGATGTCAACATCACCCGTGATGACATCATCAATAACCATGAAGCCTTTCAGTTCCGTTCGAAAGAGGATATCGCGGTTTACGAAAAACTGCTGAAAGAAGGCTTTGATGTCATCAGCTCTGAACTGGAAAAGATCGACCAGGTATTCGTCGATACTAAGTTTGAATTTGGTTACGTGACTGATGCCTCAGGCAACGAAAAGCTGATCTATATGGATGAGGTGGGGACACCTGATTCATCCCGCATCTGGGACGGCCCATCCTACCGGGAAGGCAAAGTCATCGAAAACTCCAAAGAGGTATTCCGTCAGGAACTGCTCAACTACTTCCCTGACCCGGATATCCTGATCAATAAAGATCGGATGGAAGAGCGTTACGCCCTGGCTAAGGACAACGCCCTCCCTGCAGAACTGTTACAGAAAGTATCTGACACCTATGTCGGCATTGCAGAGAAGATTATCGGCGAGAAACTACCGCTGTCTGATAACCCGAAAGCAGAGATCATTGAGATTCTGCGCGACCAGTACGCTCTGATCGACTGATCATCGTCCCCTGATTATCAGGGGGCCGCAAGACAGTAACGCCGCATAACGATATGCGGCGTTTTTTTATACCTCGTTTTCATCCTTCAGAGAGATAACAGGCTCCGTGCCTTCAACATCCAGCTCAACCATCATCGGCTTACAACACACCGAGCAATCTTCAAAATACTGCTGATTACCCGCTGTGCAATCCACAACTAACTCGACCGGTTCCCCACAGTAGGGACATGTACGGGACACCGCTTCCAGACTTTGCATGATTGACACCTCGCAATTCAAGTTAAGCTCTTAAGTCAGCTCTTAAGTCAGCTCTTAAGTCAGTTTTTAAGCCAGCTCTTAAGTTAGCAGACAGACTGAACCGTCAGCAGCTGACCAACAGGATTACTGGCCCCTGTCAGCACACTGCAATATAATCCCCCTATCAGCTTAGCTGGTTTTAAGCGGTTACGCTGAACCGAAATATTCCCACCCCATCACGATCAGGAATCCACTATGACCTTTACCGCCTGGCTTTCACTATTTGCAGTCTGCTGCCTGGGTGCAATGTCTCCGGGCCCCAGTCTGGCGGTAGTATTGAAGCAAACGGTCGGTAACAGCCGCCAACATGGTCTGGCTGCCAGCTGGTTTCATGCAGCGGGGGTTGGCCTCTGGGCATTCGCAACCATCTCAGGACTGGCTATTCTGGTAGCCCAGTCAGAGATCGCGTTTAAGGTGATCACCTGGCTGGGGGCTGGCTATCTGGCCTGGATCGGCCTCAAAGCGATCAGAGCCGGACGAGCTTCTTCCTTCAGCGTAAACCCTGGCGATAAAACCTCTGTACTGAAAGCCGGCATTGAGGGAGCGACCATCTCAGTGCTGAATCCTAAACTGGCGATCTTCTTTATCGCCCTGTTCTCACAGTTTGTCAGTCCGGATGCAACGATAGCCGATCAGATGATTATGACGGCGACGGCCACGCTGGTCGATGGCCTGTGGTACAGCGTCGTTACATTAGTGCTATCCCATGGCCCTATTCTTAAAACCCTGCAAAACCGCAGTCAACTGGTCAACCGCCTGACCGGTGGAATACTGATTGCGCTGGCCGCCCGGGTTGTGACTCTCTGACGCAGATAAAAGCCTTAGCCAGACCGCCGCGACGCAGCTGGTTAGTGGCTCGACGCGACTTCGTCGCTTGCTGGAAAAAGCGATGGTTCCGTGGATTGAGATGAGATATCAGGAAAGAGATAAACCCCTCCCCTTTTTCGTGAACGATGCGATGAAAAGGGCTTTATAAAAAGGGCTCTGACCCTGTGGTAGAGTTTATCACTCGCCCTGATTGTTGAGTCGTATAACCCACTCAGACCTGACGCCCGCATTTACGGTTGGTCTGGAGCACAGTGGAAAGCTAATCCGACAACCTGTCGCTTGTTAGAAAGTTACAGCACTAAACTGTAATACTACCGTGTAAATACTGAGCCGCATTACCTGATATTAAAACCCTGTCGCCAGAAACGACACAGTTGAGAACACCTCCACGACGGGAAGCCTGGTAGGCCACTAACTCCTTCTTACCCAGACTCTCAGCCCAAAGCGGAGCCAAACCCGTGTGAATTGAGCCGGTCACTGGATCTTCATCGCCACCATTCGCTGGCCAGAAGTACCTTGATATAAAATCATAATGACTGGATTCGGATCTGGATGTAACGACGACATCACGGGGCTTCAACCGCTTCAGGGTCTCGTTATCTCGTAGCACAGACAACACGTCAGATTCAGATTGATAAATCACGAAATAGGCTTGCGAGTTACAATAAACCTCCTCCGGTGGGATAGAGAGGCCGTCTATCAAGGCATCCGGGATAGACTCAACGCTCTCAGGTCTGGTATTCGGAAAGTCCATCTGCACCTGATCTGATTCGGTTTTCGTGACCAATAACTCCCCAACTGCCTCAGCTGAAAATATAAGACTCGTTAAGCCGGGACTTTTGTTAAACAACACAAAGGCTGAAGCCAGAGTTGCATGCCCACAAAAAGCAATTTCAGTCAGAGGTGAAAACCAGCGGATCTGGTACGCTGAGGGATCTGCTGATACCAAAAAAGCGGTCTCAGAGAGGTTGTTCTCCGCCGCAATTGACTGCATCAAATCGTCGGAGAGCCATTCATCAGTGATGATCACAGCGGCTGGGTTTCCACCAAACACAGCATCTGTAAAAGCGTCTACTACCGTTATTTCAAGTTCCATATTACTTCTCTGACTACAGTGATTTCTAACGTAAAGGGTTGGTAAAGCTGGAGTCAAAGCCACGATAGCGGCGACACCACAGTCACTTGTTATTCGCTAATTGTGCCATTCGTTAGTGTGACTCTTAGGCCTTATATCTTCGAGTTCGGGTAACTCGTTCACAGCTAATTTGCATTTCCTGCATTTCCACCCCCTGCTATTAGTAGTGACAGGTACAAAACCTCTTTGTATAAAGCAGAAGTAATGAGCATTGCATCCAGGGCACCTACTTTGGCTATGTTTCCACCATCTAAAATATAAGTAGACGAGAAAAAGTAAAGCCACAAGACCCAAAGGCGGAAATATTATTGCAGCGATTGACGATGGTATACCGACGACCAGAAAGACTTTGTTTAGCTTCTTCAGTTTGTCGTATTCCTCGACTATCTTCCGAAGACTATTTTCTACTTCAGGCATTCAACACCAGCCTATAACACCGTGTTAAGGTTCGACAAACAAGCGTGCCATACTTGAGCTAAGCGAAACCGGCACGCGTTTCGAGTCACTCTTAAACACTTTATTATGGCGCTGCACTCTGCGTTAGTTCTTGTATGTCGATTAGGTCGACTTCCCTACCCAATATTCGCTTGTACTCGATTAAGTGATGAACAGGGATCACTGACAGTAGGATGCCTTGATAGTCTTTTTCAACAGACGCTGAATAATCAATTTCAAGCTGATACCAAGAACCGTCTAAAGCCGATTGTATCTTTGTATTTTGAGATAAACCGATTTCAATTTTTTGATTTTGGTAAACCAACTGGAAATACTCCAGATCCCAACCGTATTCAGTATAACGGGTTAACGGTTTAGATATGAATTGAGATACGTGAGCCAAGACCCTGTTTGCATCAGAGTTATGGATATAAAGGTCAATGTCTGCAATTTCACGGCTGCCACCGTGAATAGTTGCAGCTAGCCCACCGACAATTTGGTACTCAATGTTTTCTCCATCCAAGAGCCCTTTCAGCCACTTCAAGGCTACTCTCACTTTCTCACTCATCTAATTCCCTTAGCTGCAATTAAAGGGCTTTGGGCCCTTTAATTTTGGTATTGGCTAACGCCTTGCTTTGGGGCAGCTGAAACATAGCGAAGCGGCGTGTAAGCTGTCCCAGCCACGAAGTGGCGACAACAGCGACTTGTTATGTGTTGTTGCCAAAGCCATGCTAAGAACTACCTTTTACTAGCCAACGCCAGCAATAATATATTGCGGCCAGCAAACCCAATGTGGCTATTAATGTTAATAGTGCGCCAGGAATCAAAACACCCGTTGCACACTCTGAGGCTGGAAGCGCATCACTACCAGACCTGTAAAAAGCAAAAAGACCAAACTCTTCTTTGTGACCACATGCGCCATCCCATACTTCGGATGAAACAGTAAATAAAACCATCAACGCAAATACCGCGATGATTGAGATTATTCCAAAGGCCACTCTTCCTTTCATGACTCACCGCCAGGACACATAACGCCTCAATCAGCCGACGCGTTAGCGGTCGGCTGCATTGATTTGTTAGAGCTGCACTCCATAGTAGTTTCGTAAGATAATGGCGTATAGCCACAATATTTTTCCATGAGCTGCAAAAACTCTTTCATTTCTATAAGCGAAGCATTGGTCTCTTCACAGCTAGGAGCAGCGTGCATTTGCATAAAGTAAAGCTCCATTTGGTTTCTGTAGTTTGGCATTACCGAGAACAAATACTTACCGCTTTCATTGCTGGATATTGATAGTTGATTTTCGTTTCCGGGCTCAGCTCTAAGGTTGATGGAAGCAATATTGTTATATACACATTCCCAACCGCCTTCATATGCTGGTTTCACTGGCAAACGCAAACCATGGAGGGTATCGCACCCGGCAATTAAAATCAGTGTGAAAAGTAGTATGTATTTCATAGGAGCTCTAACGCCTTGCACACGGGCCGAAGTGTAGGCGCGAAGCGCCGAAACGGAGGTCCGAGCCCAGCTTGCTGGGCTGCTTTGCGTGCTGCAACTTGTTATGTTTTTGCGATTTACTCACCTTTGGCACCCCTTACAGCTTTAATCACCAGTGCTGATACAACGGAAACAACTAGCCCTGTGAAGAAGTAGATTGCCAGTAGTGCAGGAGTAACCACCATATACTGCTCATGATAGTTTTCATCATTACAGAGCCCTGACTTAGGATCGATACCCCCCCCCATATCCAAACATGCATCAGTGACTATGAAATCATGAATTAGGTAGATTGCAATTAACCCTAGAGCAATGCTTAAAATGATATCAGTGATTTTTATGCTCATAGCTTCCCTGAAACATAACGCTGAGCTAAAGGGCGCCAATGGAGCGCAGCGGAATTGGCGTCCATTTTGAGCGTTGTGTTATGCATTTGATGCCTCAACTGATAACGACATCAAACGACTCCACCGCTCAGTAAGCGCCTGAAAGACTGCCTCCGCAAATTCATCGGTTTCATGTTCATAGACCGGCTCAGGCCACCAGTCATTGAAGCAACCATTGCCTCCAAGTGGAATATTCTTATATTCCTCAATAGCCATATTTATCTTCTTTTCTGCGAGTGCATTTTTGCACGCTTCTAAATGAACCATCCTAGGATCTTTGTAGTTGTGCTCTTGGCAAAACTTTAGAAGCGCATTTGTTGCCTTTAACTGAACCTCTAGCCACGCAGTTGGTGAACTCTGTTTCATATACTTTTTACGCATAACGCCCGCAACACAGGCGAGGAGCGAAGCAACGAAGTCCAGCCAGCTTGCTGGCGAATGTGTTTGCGCTTGTTAGGGGTTTGTATTTAACCATTGCTCTTCTCCTCCTCAGCAGGGGGGCGAACATATTGAAGCATTTCTTTATTTATAGCCCCAAACTCTTTGTAATTTGATCGTGCTTGATTAAGGCTTTCTTTGTTTGCTCCACCAGAAAAGTTCGGATCATCATATTGCACATTATCATCTTCCCAGTAACAAACAGGACACACATAAAAAGAACCAGGGAAAATATCATCTCCTGGCAGTGTTCTATTTTCGCAACAAGGACACTGGTGATTCATTTACTTTTCTTTTATCCCCTAACGCCCAGCTAAGCCGCCGAAACGGAGTTGATTGTTTTGTGCGAGCGTAGCGAAAAAGCACAAAACGAGCAACGCAGTGGAGGTCGGTTTGAGCTGTTTGTTAAATGGCATTGTTTGATATCACCACGCCGCCAAACGCTTTTACAAGCTCAGTAGTTGCATCAATACCACCACTTGGCCATGCGAGCTGTTCAAATACTATTTGACCGCTACCGTCTGCATCTATTTCGATTGATTTAAACTCTAGCTCTGCCGATTCCAATGCATCGAACCAAGAGCCAAAATCCCATGGCAATTCGATGTTTGGATTCGACTTCCATTTTGCCAACATCTCATCTGCTTCTTCCTTTGTAGGATTAACAAAATGGCTATTCACTTTATCACCCATGATCTCTCTCAATTTGGCCTCATCAAAAGAGCCGTCCGATTTCGACTGCGCAATGTATTCGAATGCAGCTCTTAAAAGAGAGCCTTCAGAATTCTTAATCTCTTTGAATTTTATCTCTGACATTTGGATTGCCATTTAACGCCCGGCACAGCGGCAGTTTTGGAGCGACGAAGGAGCGGAAAAACTGTCCGACTGCTGCCGCTTGTTATGTGCCTCACTGTAAATTAATTTCATTTCTGGCTGACTTTATAATCTCTATATTTTTATCAAAGGGAAATTCAATTTTATGTTTTTCCCAGCGTTTTTTAGATAAATCTAATGCCTGCTCGATTGAATCAAGGAAGAAATTTGCAGAGACAATATAATCATCTGTTTCGGCGATGTCTTCTGGAACAGCAACTTGAATCATGAAGCCTTGTTCTTTTGATGAAAATCTACCAGTTCTTAAACCGGTGTGTTTTGGCTTCATGAGACTACCAGGAAAATGGAATACTACATTTAAAAAAGGCTTGGATTCATTACCTGAAAAATAACTCCAAATTTTTTTAAATGATTCATCACAAGGGAGGGTTTCAGGGCCACCCATCACAGCTCCAATCGATATCGTCATAATCTTCCTTTATTGCACATAACGCTCAAAGCAGCGGCGCGCGTTAGCGCGTCCAGCCCGAAGGGCGATGCTGCCTTTGCTTGTTATGAGTTGTTGCTGGCAATGAAAGTAATTATTTGTTTGCACCAATTATTGCCTCAATTTCAGTTTTAAGCCTGCTAATTAAAGCCCTTTCCGAATCAGTATCTTCAATAGCCCCTTGACGCTCTGCGGCGTATTGCAAACGCTGCCTAGCTATTTCCATCTTTTCTAGGATTTCTTCGGCTGATTTCGGTATCGGATTTATCCATGGCATAACCGTGTAAAAATTCTCAGCACCTTCTAGGGATAGCCTTCTGATCAATTCTACAGAGTTCATATTATTTTTGACTCATAACGCCGTGGTCACGGGACCAATGTAGTGGAACAAACATGTGGTAAAGAGAGCGCAGCGAACCAAATGTTTGTGGAACGTAATTGGTTCCCGTGCACCACATTGTTAGCCATTAGTGGCACTGTAACTCGAGCTGGAACTGGTTTTTATGTTCTGGACAACGAAAGAAGTAAACCAGCCCAACATCTCCCCACATAATATTGGCTTCATTTTCTGAATCTATCTGGGCGTAAAATATCATTTGTGAATTGCATTCAGGACAGACAGGTCCAGCTTCACCTTGAACAAAACGAGGATAACCACCTAAAAGCGTTGCATAGTCATTTAAGCACCCAGCTCTCTCTACAGCTTCCTCATACTCTTCCCAAGGCGAATCATCATTGATCTTGCAACATAGATCACTTAGTTCATCGGATGCAGAATCAAGACCTTCCCAGTCAGGGAGAACTTCAACTGGAGAGGTTATTACCTTACAAGGCGTGGGCGCGAACTCATCATTCGAAGCTCGCGCTATGTTTACAATTTTGCTACTTGAAGGCTCATCGTACAGCCTTACCAACCATTGACCCTTTTCTTCATCGCCGAGGCCCCATGGAAAGCACTCATTGCAATAATAGAAAACGAAGAGCTGCTGTTCTATTTCATCGTGAATTTGGTTAATAAAAGTTAGCTCTTTCTTACAGGTTGGGCACGAGGGCCAAGTGTCTCCTGCCTCAGCGTAGGGCGATCCACCAAACTTAGTGTGGCAGGAAGCAGCTAAAGCTGCGTCATTAGCTCTTGGTTCTAGTTTTATTGCCTTTTTAACCAAAGGTTTTAACAAGCTATCCAGTTTTTCTTTACTCATATCTCTCCCTGGTATTGGCTAACGCCCGGCTCACCGAGCAAATTTTTGATGGCGGCTTTTGTGCGTATTTTTGCACAAAAGGTGACAGCGAAAATTTGTCCGGTGCAGCCGTTTGTTATGCCTTGATTCCAAGGACTTCTCTAAGTCTAATAGCATTGGCACAATTTCCGTTTATGTGTTTTTTGCCGTTTTCAATAAATGGCAGTTGTTGCCAATCTTCACCGCCAACGCAACCTACGAGGCTACTTTCAAAAACGAAGTCTTTGAAGTTTTTTGCTAGCTCGACTCCGTGCCCATCACCATCATCATGGCTTAAATAGACAACAGGTTCCGCTTCAGGGGAAGACAAATCAATTGCCAAATAATCGCCGTTTCCTACCTCATGAAACGCAAGCTTGTTGTGCCAAACAACATCATATGGGTCTTCTTTGTTTGGAAAACACTCTTCGACCCAACCATTCTTAGATTCATTGAAATCATAGAGCCAATCTAGTGACCAATGCCTGTCACCCGAGAAAATCTCCGACAATTCGCCTTCGAGCTCAAATTTATCAGGAAGAAACCAGCGGTACTCAACTTTTCTTGAGAAGTTAAGCAGAACCTCTTTCAGCGACTTAGGCAAAGGAAAACCTAGCTTTTCCTCTAAGGCAGCAATCTCTTTTTCAGTTGCTGGTTCTTCTATAGTGAAGGCTTGGATATCACCTCCGATAGCTTTTACTGCATTGGCGAAGGTTTTCCAGTTGTCTATGATTTCGCTATATTCCATGATTCACTCTTCTGAGGCATAACGCCTACATTTGCGGCTGGTTTGGAGCGCAGCGGAAAACCGGTCCGCCAACATGTACTTGTTAGGCAATTTCATTCACTCCACTTGGCCTTAATGTGTTTTCCCGAGCCTTTTCCAAAGCTCTTTCGATCGAGCATTTTGGCTTTAAACTCGAAGTCTTTGCTGATTTTCACAATTAGAAGTTTGCTGAAATTACCGGCCCGCTTAACTAGCACAGAATTGTCGGTCTTAAATGGGCTAATTGTTTTTATTTCGACAAAATCATTTCCTAATTTGCCGTCGGAGCCTTGTGTATACGGTTTATGTCTTTTGATTCCGTATTTCGCTTCACCATATAGCTCGCCAAGCTCTCCATAAATTGGCAGATGCCGACCTGTTACTTCGAAGTAATTTCGGGCGCTTTCAATCAATTCACCTAGCAACTCCCAAAGCTCTAGAGTTGTTGGGTTCTTTGGCCCACTATCAGAATCCCAGCCCGCTTCATCGTCAATAAACTCTTCGATGTTATCCCAATCGCCATGCTCCCAAGGGTTATATCCACAAGCAGCAGCATCCGCTATCTGCTCTGGGCTATAGCCCTCATTATGCATGTCGTGCAGAAAGTCCCAGTCGCTCATATGTTCCTCTTGCCTAACGCCTCGCCTCATCGGGCGAGCGGTAGCGAGTTCCGATGCAGGCGCTTGTTAGCACATAACTCGTCACAAATTAAATAGCATATCTCGTAGCCTGTTCAATATCCCCGCTTTTTGCAGTGTACTCTGAGAACCAATGTATTCGTTCATTTGGCCAACCAATTCCTCATCATTAACAAATTCGTCATCCACGCCGAACTCATGAAAGTAACGGTTTAACTTACAAGCACCAATGGTAAATGCACCTTTTGCGCTTCTATCGATATATACACGACCTTTTTTCAAGATGTGCTCATCATAATTATCAAACAATGGATGGACTATTTTGAAAGCACCTGAAGATCTCGGGTATAGATTAACGTTACCCGAAAACGTATCAACCGCTTCATTCATAACCTCTTGATTTCTTTTAATTTCATTGCAATCAGCACAGATAACACAAAGGTTTTTTGGTTCAAACATAAAAGATAAATACAAAGACTTGGGAGCTATATGCTCAACATGAGCGTTGCTTGCAGATCTTAGAGATACATCACCTTTACAATAAGCGCAAATTCCCCTCTGTTCGGTTCTGTAAAAACTTCTAATTTTACTGCGAATAGGCAATAATTCGTTTGCACCCCAGTCCGAATGAGAGAAAGTATCTAATTGACGTTTACTTTCGATGAGTGCGTTATCATCTCCGCTGAAACAAATTATATTATTAATAAGAGGCATAGTGTTTAACTATCTCCTCTACCGCTTTAACAAGTTCTAAGGTTGGATCATCGCGGCTAATTGCGTTACATAATGCCAACAATTTATCCAACTCCTGAACCTCATTCTTACCAGCCGCTTTCCTACTCTTTATTTTGGATAGCAGAGAAAATGCCAGCCTAGTTATATATTCATTTCTTGAGCCTGGGGCATCAAAAAGTTCTGCTAACTGAAAATCAGAAGATCTATCATTGAAATACGACGATGGGAATATTTCGTTCTTTGTTAACGAAGTTACAAAACAATTTTTCCCCTCTAACTGAGAAACTATCTGAGGCGAATGTGTTGCAATAAAGAACTGACAAGATCGATATTGAGAAAATGTTCTGATTAATAAAGACATAAACTCTTCTTGCCACTTTGGATGCAGACTAATCTCAGGCTCATCTATAAATATCAATGAAGAATCATTTATATGCCCGGCAATACCCAACATCATAACCAGCATACATTGTTCCCCAGAGCTGGCGCGACGCAAAGACATATCACCATACTCTCTCTTATGTAACTTCATATCCATAAGACGAATCAAATCATAATTTAGAAGAATATTAATAGACTCTAAAAACCCAATATTGTGGAAGACTTCCTTATTAATACTAAATGCTTCACCATGATAAAAATCTATATCAACTGATATCGCTTTTTCATAAATAAAGAGATCACCCAAGTCATCTAATGCCTTTCTTATTTCGTAGACATCCTTTTCATTTACTTCGTTTAAACTTTCCAAGGCTCTCGGTCCAACTTCGATACCAAGATCTTTGAGCCATGCAATCTCGAAGCTATTTATTTCTGAACTTATTCTATCTACTTTAATTGAGTGCTTATCTAATCTGAAATTCGGTTTAAATATGAGCCGCGCTTCTGGAAGAAACCCTAAAGTGTGGAATACATCTTTTAGCCTGTCATAACCTTCGTTTTTGAGAAACCTTTCCAGTATTCCCTTTGTGGCAGAAGATATTAGCGAAATCGATGAGATCCCATAGGGCCCGCCAGATCTCATTCCAATATATCTATAATTTGTTCTAACAACAGATTCTTTTATTCGATTCTTCGGCGGCAACTTAAATTTATCAAATGGGCTTGTTGATACAGCAATGACACGACGTTCGTTTCTGTTATATGAATCAAAGTCATTGAGGTATTCATAACCTTGAGGTGCTTGGTCAGTTCTCACAAATTCACTAACCATGTTTGATAGCAAACGACTTTTACCTACACCATTCTTTCCTACGATGACAGTAAAAGTGTTCTCATAGTAATCGCTCTCATACGGGATAGTTAAGGGAACCATCCTTTTCTCGTGCTTGAACTCCGTTATTGGAGAAATATCCATTGTATTCTTTCTCATCGCTAAATGTATGGATCACATAGGGTGCTAACGCCCCAATCACCGGGCCAGCGGACTGGAGCAATTTTTGTGGTAAAATGGAGCGTAGCGACACCACAAATAATTGCGCAACGTAGCCTGGCTCCGCGTGCATTGGATTGTTATACATTTGCCGCCTTTTTGGGCTGATTTTGTAGAAACAAAACCAAGTTCCTAACAGAAGTAACCTGGTTGAAATATGGATTCCGTTCTGGGTTACCTGTTTCAATACCCATTCTATCTGCTACAGCCCAATATATATCATCTAAGTCATCAGGGTCTAAATTATAGGTTTCAGCAAACAAATCATCAGATGAGATTGGAAAAGGTTTACCATCATACTCACCCAAGTAAGACTGAACTTCATTCCACACTTCGCGCATGATCTTCGTATCGGTATTTCGGTAATCGAAAGATCTAGCGTAAGCGCAAATATTCGGACCTCCACGCTCACGAGCTATTTTACGCATTCTATAGTAGTCAAACACCATATAGAGTGATCCGACAGCAACAAGAAAAAGAATCAAGTACAGTGCTACCATTTCTCACCTATGTATAACGCCCGCGTAATAGGCGCGAGCTTGCGAGCGTCCTTATTGACGCGTTTGTTATATTTTTTCAGGCTAAACTCTTTGCGAGAGTTTCAAGATCATCAACGACGGCTGTCAGCCCCAGTGGGTTAGTCGGATGTTCATACATGTGCATCACATGACTACTCCTGTTGTCTAAGACAGCCTTCGGCAATCTACGCTCAAGCTCATCTCTGATTAGTATGGCGTCAATCTTATGTTTAGAATCGTAAAAACTCATTAATCTTCTAGTGGGTTCTCGGTCCAGTTCGTTAAATTTATTCCACGCCAAACTCTTTTCTTCCTCAGAAGTAGACATACGCACTGCCTCCATTCTTTTCATAGATAGCTGATCGCTGTGTATCCTTTCTTGAGCAATCATTTCTCTAAGTTCACTTACGATATCCAAAGCAAGTTCGCGTAGCTCCATATTACTCAACCTACTATGCTTGGTCGCAATACTTGTAGTTGACTCCGAAGATCTAACAGCTTCGATTACCTCTTCTTCGGCGCCAAAAAGCTTCAACAGACTAGATAAGCTAATCATGTGAAAAGATTTACCTTTAGACTTTTCCCTGTACTCATCAACGAGCTCGAATCTTGGGTATAGTGGCTTTTTGCCACTCTTATGCCACCAGTCCTGTTTTTCATCTCCGGTTACAAAGACGAGGTGACAAGCTTTTTCCTCGGCAAGCTTTAGTATTTCGTACCAGATTAATAGATCACCAGCTTGGTTCTCCTCTTTTCCACTATCCTTGTATCCTGGGGGAATGCGTAAAGTGTTTCTGCGCTCCAAATCTTTTGCAACCACATCATCTTTTATAAATCTATCATCAAGGACTCTATCTTTTAAAACCTCGTGATACATTTGGCTTACAGGATCATCCCATCCCCACGTTTGAATTACTTTTATAGTTTTCTTAATCTCGTCATTGTATTTTGATATTTGCGCCTTAAGATTTTCTTCCTGCTCTTCTAGCGATTTAAACTCGTCAAGCTCACTAAGCAAGGGATGCGCACCAACAAACTGGTAATTTTGATTTAGCTTCTTTTGTAGTGACTCGTTCATGTCAGAAAGCTTTTTGGCTCTATTATCTAAAAACTCTCTAACCGCTTGAGCCGGCAAAAACAGTTTGTCACTAGCAACTAAGGTTTCATAGATCTTCTTTATAGCGGCTAGACTTTTAACTCCCGTTGTAAATGGAAGCAATAGAACATTTGTATCAACTACAAAAAGAGAATCTTCCTTTATGTCTTCAACAGACTGAAGTTTAAAAGTGAACGCATCTGCTGGGCTTATGAATACGCTTCTTTTTCTGAACCTTAAGTCTTCTTCCAATGTAGGATTCTCCTAGAAATATAACAGTAAATTATAGTGCCCTTTGGCACTATAACTCCCAGGCACTATAATTCTGGAAATTCGATAGACCAAAATTCACATTTATTTTATATATCAGCAGGTTAGCAATAATCACGAAAGGCAGTTTACAGAATTATAGTGCCTGTAGAGGCTGCATCCATGCCAATAACATTGGCCTGATCATAATACCTCTTTCAGTTAAATCAAAGAGTTAGTTCAATATTTTCAGTGTTCAAGGGAAAGGGGGTCCCCTGAATTGGGATAATTGACATATAAGCACCCGCACACTACTGTATATAAAAACAGTAAAAGAGATTCTGTCATGGATGACATTAGACACAAGATACCCAACAAGCCCACTCGCTTTATGGTGCAGCTTCGCCAACATATCCGCATAAATGGCCTGGCCTATCGAACTGAACAAACGTATGTTCACTGGATCAAACGGTTCATCTACTTTCACAACAAACAACATCCCAAAGATATGGATGCAATACATATTGAAGCATTTTTAAATGACCTTGCTATCAATAAACATTGCTCTGTAAGCACACAAAAAATCGCATTAAATGCCCTGATGTACCTATACCGTAAGTTTCTGGCTGTTGAAGTATCTCATCTTAGTTTCTCCCCGGCTCGCACTCATCGGAGGTTGCCCGTTGTCTATAGCAGAGCAGAAGTCTCTTCTATTCTTTCAAACCTAAAAGGGGTTCACAGGCTTCAGGTAGAACTGATGTATGGCACAGGTTTACGTAGCGCCGAACTACTGTCTCTCAGAGTTAAGGATATAGACTTCGAAAGTAACAATATTTTTGTCCGCGCTGGCAAGGGAGATAAAGACAGAACAACGATGCTACCCCAAAGACTCATCCCAGCACTTAAAAATCAGATAACAGAAGTTGAGCATCTCCATCAATCGGATATTGCCCAGGGATTTGGAGAGGTTTATATGCCTTACGCTCTCGACAGAAAATACCCGGGCGCGGCCAGAGAAACAGCATGGCAGTATCTCTTTCCTTCAAGCCAAATTGGCCGTGATCCTCGCACAGGAATTCTTCGGCGTCATCATCTTCACCCTTCCGCATTACGAAAGCAGGTAACTCGGGCTGTCAAAGCAGCAGGGATTAACAAACCAGCTAAAACCCATAGCTTTCGACACAGTTTTGCAACTCACCTCTTAGAGTCAGGCTATGATATTCGCACAATTCAGGTATTGCTGGGCCATTCCGATGTAACAACTACCCAAATTTATACTCATGTAGTAAATCGTGGAGGAAACGGCGTCATCAGCCCATCAGACAGGCTATAAAAACTTAAATTAAGAATACAGAACAGGCATATTCTCATTAAAGGGTTCAAAGCCCTTTATTTCGTCAATAGTTATCTTCGACATACCTGTTCTACAGTTCCAGACACGCATTAAAAAGGTTCTTCGCGTGTTATGGAGAAGGATGTAGAAAGTGTTGATAACTTTCCGGTTTAAGTCTGGTAAGTGCGCTCTCCAGATATGTAAAATCTCTGCCAAGCGATCTTTTGTAGGCAGTAAAAGCTGAGCTCCTGACGTTGTAGGATACGGCTCCATAACCGGTGGGCGGAGGTCTTGAAAAGTATAAGGAAATGTATCCAAAGGTCACACAGAAGACACGGAGTAACACTATTTATAAGGATTTCTCTGTGCTCTCCGTGTCCTCTGTGGTGAGTTTCTTTCAGGCTGTTGTATCGCTCCACAGAATATCAAATATGCTGGCATCCTTTCCCGATAAAGCGCGATGAATCTAAAAAAAGCCGATGCTTCCGCACCGGCCTTTTATTAACTGATCAGCTACGTCTGACTACTCATCAGCCATCTCAACGTTATGGTAGATATCCTGAACATCTTCCACATCGTTGAGCAGCTCAAGGAACTTCTCAAACTGCTCAAGGTCTTCACCCGCCAGCTCGGTATAAGTCTGTGGGATGAAGGTAATCTCCTCCACTTCCATTTCCAGATCCGGGTACGCTTCAGTCAGAGCCGTTTTAGTTTTGAAGAAGTCAGTATGGGGCGCGTAGACGGTGATGTTGCCATCTTCACTCTCGATTTCAGCCACATCAACATCTGCTTCCATCAGCAACTCAAGGATCTCATCCTCGTCGTCATGGGGAAATACAAACACGGCACGGTGATCAAACATATGTGCAACGGTGCCCTGACCGCCCAGTTTTGCTTTACCCTTATTGAAAGCAACACGGACATCACCAAAAGTGCGGTTATTGTTATCGGTAAGACAATCAGCGATGACCATGCATCCGCCTGGGCCAAAACCCTCGTAGCGCGTAGGAACGAAATCCTCTCCTCCACCGCCTGCGGCTTTATCAATCGCCTTTTCGATAACATGCGCCGGCACCTGATCTTTTTTCGCTTTCTCGATAATACGACGCAGCGACAGGTTACCCTCAGGATCTACGCCACCATTTTTAGCGACAACATAGATCTCCTTACCATATTTAGCATACAGTTTGGATTTAGCTCCCTGAGTCTTAGCCATGGAAGCCTTACGAACTTCAAACTTTCTTCCCATTGGAAAATCTCTTTCTTACATTAAGACAGGGGCTCATTTTAATCGCTCGCCCGTCTAAGCTCTAGTGTGTGAATCCTGATTGTTAACAAATAGATCAGTTAACAGGGGATTAGTTGATCAGGATACAAAAAACGCGCCGTGGGCGCGTCTTTACATATCACTGAATAAACTCAGTCTTCGGCAGCCGCTTTCGGTGCTTCGAGATTTTCATAGATAAGGATCGGGTCGGACTCGCCGTTGATCACGCCCTCATCAATAACAACCTTGGAGATTCCCTTCTGAGATGGCAGGCTGTACATAATGTCCAGCAAGTTCTCTTCCAGAATGGAGCGCAGCCCCCGGGCACCGGTCTTTCTTTCAAGCGCCTTGGTCGCAACGGCTTTCAGCGCATCTTCGCGGAAATCCAGATCAGCGCCTTCCATACCGAACAGCGCTGAATATTGCTTCGTCAGCGAGTTTTTCGGCTCGGTCAGAATCTGAATCAGGGCATCCTCATCCAGCTCAGTCAGCGTCGCTATCATTGGCAGACGTCCGACAAACTCAGGGATCAGACCATACTTCACCAGATCTTCAGACTCCAGGTCGGCCAGCACATCGGTAATCTTGCGGGTCTCTTCCTTACTGACAACGGCCGCATTGAAGCCGATTGAGCTCTTTTCACTACGGTGTTTGATCACCTGATCCAGACCAGCAAATGCGCCACCACAGATAAACAGGATATTGGAGGTATCAACCTGCAAAAACTCCTGCTGTGGATGCTTACGACCACCCTGAGGCGGTACTGAAGCCACGGTGCCTTCAATCAGTTTCAGCAAGGCCTGCTGAACCCCTTCACCACTGACATCGCGGGTGATAGATGGGTTATCTGATTTGCGGGAGATCTTATCGATCTCATCGATGTAGACAATACCCAGCTGGGCTTTCTCGACATCGTAATCACACTTTTGCAGCAACTTCTGAATGATGTTCTCAACATCTTCACCCACATAACCAGCTTCGGTCAGTGTTGTTGCATCGGCAATGGTGAACGGCACGTTCAGCATTCTTGCCAGCGTCTGAGCCAGCAGGGTTTTACCGCTACCGGTTGGGCCGATCAGCAGGATATTACTCTTACCCAGCTCAACATCGGTATCACCGGCGGTTTGCTGGAAACGCAGACGCTTGTAGTGATTGTATACCGCAACGGAGAGTACTTTCTTGGCCCGTTCCTGACCGATTACGTACGCATCCAGATTGTCTTTAATTTCAGCCGGAGTCGGCAGGCGATCGCCCTCTTCCTGGGCTTCTTCCGCGTCCTGAATCTCCTCTTTGATGATATCGTTACACAGATCAACACATTCATCACAGATAAATACAGACGGGCCTGCAATCAGTTTCTTAACTTCGTCCTGGCTTTTTCCACAGAAAGAGCAATACAGCAACTTGCTGTCATCGCTTCCTCCCTGTCCGTTGATATCGTCCGACATTCAACTACCTCTGTTTGTCCCGGCCATGCCCGGCCCGGACTTTTGATTTCTTTCGTGTGCCACGCACATTATAGCGGATAATGTGCACCGCTTTGAATCAAACTTCAAGTGCGGTGCTATCACGACAGGCAATACGGGACTGCTAACTGTCCCGATCACAGCCGTATTAACGGCTGCTCAGCACCTGATCGACCAGACCGTAAGCAACCGCCTGTTCGGGAGACATAAAGTTATCCCGGTCGGTATCCTTACTGATGGTCGCCATATCCTGACCGGTGTGATGAGACATAATGGTGTTCAATTTATCACGAATCGTCAGGATTTCCTGAGTGTGGATCTCGATATCCGTAGCCTGCCCCTGATAACCGCCCAAAGGCTGGTGAATCATCATCCGCGAATGCGGCAGACAATAACGCTTACCTGCGGCACCACCGGTCAGCAACAGAGCGCCCATACTGGCCGCCTGACCGATACACATAGTGCTTACATCGGGCTTGATGAACTGCATAGTGTCATAGATAGACAATCCTGCAGTGACTGAACCACCCGGTGAGTTGATATACAGGTGAATATCTTTATCCGGGTTTTCCGATTCAAGAAACAGTAACTGAGCAACCACCAGGTTAGCCATATGGTCTTCCACCTGACCCACCATGAAGATAACCCGCTCTTTGAGCAATCGAGAGTAGATGTCGTAAGAACGCTCACCACGGGCTGTCTGTTCAACAACCATGGGTACCAGACCGCTATTAGTAATTACTGTAGGGCCATTATAAAAATCCGACATTTGAATTCTCTCCTAATCCTTAACAAACACGCTTAGCGCACGTCCAGAAAAAAAAACGGCAGCCGACCTAAGCCGACAACCGTTCTTTTATAAACGCAATTAAGACGAAGGGCAATTACGCCTCTTCTGATTCTTCTTCTGCTGCGGGTGCAGCAGGCTTGATTGCGTCTTCATAGCTCAGCTCGGTTTCGCTTACCTTAGCAGAATCCAGCAGCAGATCCATCACCTGATCTTCCAGAACCAGATTGTTAATCTGATTCAGCATCTCCTGGTTGCTGTAGTACCAGTCGATCACCTGCTGAGGCTCCTGATAAGTCGCAGCCAGCTCTTCAACAGTGGTGCGGACACGATCTTCGTCAACCTTCAGTTCGTTTGCTTTGATCACTTCAGCGACCAGCAAACCAACCTTAACACGCTTTTCAGCCTGTTCTGCAAACATCTCTTTAGGCAGCATGTTAGGATCGATATTGGCATTCTCGCCACCAAACTGCTGGATAGCCTGACGACGCATTGCATCGATCTCGCCATCAATCAGGGCAGCAGGTACATCAATGGCGTTGATCTCTACCAGCTTACCGAATACTGCTTCTTTCAGCTTGGATTTCAGCGCCTGAGTCAGTTCGCGCTCCATGTTCTTGCGCACTTCAACTTTGAAGCTGTCAACGGTCTTCTCTTCGATACCAAACTTAGCAAAGAACTCTTCGTTCAGTTCTGGCAGCACCTGAGCAGAAACCTTGTTCACTTTAACGTTGAACTTAGCATCTTTACCTTTCAGGTTTTCAGCGTGGTATTCCTCAGGGAAAGTAACATTAACCTCTTTCTCGTCACCCACCTTAGCGCCTTCCAGCTGGGCCTCGAAACCAGGAATCATCGTGTTGGAACCCAGCACCAGATCCATACCGGTTGCGGTGCCGCCATCGAAAGCCTCACCATCGATAAAACCTTCGAAGTCGATGTTCAGCTGGTCGCCTTCAGCCGCAGCTTTATCAGCCTCTTCAAAAGCAGCTTGCTGCTTCTGCAGAGTTTCAATCATCTGATCCAGATCAGCATCTTTAACCTCAGCGGAGTTTTTAATAATCTCAACGCTGGAGAAGTCAGCCAGAGCGATCTCCGGGTATACTTCAAACGTAGCTGTGTATGAGAAATCCTCACCCTCTTTGTCGTTTTTAAATTCGACATTCGGGCCACCGGCAGGGGTCAGGTTTTCCTGCTGAATCGCTTCATAAAAGCTCTGCTGCACAACTTCCCCGATCACTTCCTGACGGATGCCCTGGCCGTAGCGTTTTTTAACCACTTTAACCGGCACTTTACCAGGACGGAAACCGTCCAGACGAACAGTACGGGCTGTCTGCTGAACACGCTTAGCTACATCGCCGTCTACACGATCAGCAGGTACGACAACAGTCAGCTGACGCTCAAGACCAGTAGTGGTTTCTACGGATACTTGCATGGAATTCCTCACAAAATTATTTGTATCGTTACAAATCTGAAAATTGACCCGCTGCTTACCCTCATGCTTCAGCACAAAGCCCGTAACAACAGGTGCCAGAATTTCTAAAGGCGGAAATTGTCCGGGAAGCGGCACTATTAGTCAAGTGAAAAGCGTTGAATATCAACGTACACAGAACAAACTGCTAACAGATTGAAATAGTTTTAAATACAGGAAAGAAAACAGGAATAGATAAACAGGGGAAATGGGGTGGACGATGGGGCTTGAACCCACGACCGCCGGAATCACAATCCGGAGCTCTACCAACTGAGCTACGCCCACCACAGGCATATTGATTGAGAAAGTCATTGGTGCGAGTGGGGAGACTCGAACTCCCACACCGTAAGATACTGGTACCTAAAACCAGCGCGTCTACCAATTCCGCCACACTCGCAAAACTTTCTTTTGCCATCTGTTTTCTGGTATCAGCGTACCATGAATCCGATGACTCTGTATTGGGGTGGACGATGGGGCTTGAACCCACGACCGCCGGAATCACAATCCGGAGCTCTACCAACTGAGCTACGCCCACCATTGCAATACAGCTTTCTGTCAGACCTTTTTGGCGCGCCCGGCAGGGGTCGAACCTGCAACCGCTCGCTTAGAAGGCGAGTGCTCTATCCATTGAGCTACGGGCGCCTGACACTGCCCGACCTTGTTAGAAGCACTATCTGCAACCAGGTGCGTCATGACCCTCCCTTCAAGGTGGTGCGCATAATATATATCGCTTTATACCCCGTCAACACCCTTTTTTAAAATTTTAACAAAATAAACCACTTAGCAATTTTCTGCTATTACGACCCACAAACACAATCGCTCCATTAAAAACCGGTTTTCAGTCGCCTGCCCGGGCCTGCCTTCAATAACCACTGAGGAACAAAGTCTGCCCGGCGGATTTCCCCTTGGAGGATAGGGGCAACCATGAGACAATCCGCGCCATCAAAAAATGACTGAGGAAAACATTCGTAAGATGAGCGCTCAGATAATTGACGGCAAACAGATTGCCCAAAATGTTCGCGAACAGGTTGCCGCTGGGGTAAAAGCCCGCATTGATCAGGGCAAACGCCCCCCCAGTCTGGCAGTAGTACTGGTAGGCTTCGACCCCGCCTCGCAGGTTTATGTCAGAAACAAGAAGAATGCGTGTAAAGAGGTCGGCATTGAGTCCGTCTCTTACGACCTGCCCGCCGAAACCACGCAGCAACAACTGCTTGATCTGGTCGATGAGCTGAACAGCGATCCTAAGATTGACGGCATACTGGTCCAGCTCCCTCTGCCAGACCATCTGGAAGCCAATGAGATTCTTGAGCGAATCCGCCCCGAAAAGGATGTCGATGGCTTCCATCCGTTCAATTTAGGCCGCCTTGCTCAGCGACTCCCAGCACTTCGCCCCTGCACCCCGAAGGGGGTCATCACACTGCTGCAATCAACAGGTGAACCGATACGGGGTAAAGATGCCGTCATTGTGGGGGCTTCTAATATCGTTGGCCGCCCCATGACACTTGAGCTACTGCTGGCAGGCTGCACGACAACCACAACCCATCGTTTTACTCAGGACCTGGCCAGCCATGTGCAGCGGGCGGATATTGTCGTTGTCGGGGTTGGTATTCCAGGCCTGGTTAAGGGTGAATGGATAAAACCGGGAGCGATAGTTATCGATGTTGGCATCAACCGCCTGGAAGATGGCCGTCTGGTAGGCGATGTTGAATACGATATTGCTGCGCAACGGGCTGGCTGGATTACCCCCGTACCCGGCGGCGTTGGCCCTATGACCGTCGCCACTCTGATGGAAAACACACTGGAAGCTGCAAATAACCACAGCTGAGTCCAATCGCTTTGAAAAAGGCCTTTTATCCTCCCAGTGGAGACCATAAAAGGCCTTTTTTTATTGGGCTGATGCAACATTAACCTCAGGCCTGGGAAAAATCAGCAAACAGATCAAACATTAACGGAACCAACAGCATCCGTTTACATCACTATATTCAGGAAATTTTCAGGTTAGTATGCCACTATCTTTTGGCAACAACCGTTAACAACCGTTTTTGGCAACAATCTTTTACACACTAGCGACACAATTTAATACACCGGTCTGACACCGGAAACACCGCCACCCATGCTGAGCAAATCTGTTTATGAATAGTAAAAAAATCATCCTGATCGTTGTCATTGCCGCCCTGATCAGCGCGTTCTTCCTGCTGGACCTGGGCAGCTACCTGAATCTTGGCTATGTGAAATCGCAACAGGACAGTTTACAAAGCTGGGTAGCCAATAACCGCCTGGCAGCGCTTGCCGCGTTTATGCTGATCTACACCGTTGTCACCGCCCTGTCTCTTCCCGGTGCGGCGGTTATGACACTGCTCGGCGGCGCGATCTTCGGCCTGTTTACCGGTTTACTGCTGGTCTCATTTGCCAGCTCAATCGGTGCGACCCTGGCGTTTCTGATCTCCCGGTATCTGTTACGGGAACCATTGACCAACAAGTTTTCAAAATATATCGATCCGATCAACCGGGGGATTGAAAAGGACGGGATATCCTACCTGTTCACCCTTCGTCTGGTGCCGCTGTTCCCGTTTTTTGTTATCAATGCGGTTATGGGGATGACCCGGATGAAAGCGGGCACCTTCTATTGGGTCAGTCAGTTAGGGATGTTGCCTGGCACCGCTGTTTTCGTCAATGCGGGTACTCAGCTTGCGGCCATTGAACAACCCGGGGATATTCTCTCCCCCAGCCTGATCCTCTCTTTCTGTTTATTAGGCGCCTTCCCGTGGATCGCAAAATCCATTGCCGATGCGGTCAAACAGCGGCGCGTTTACACCGGGTTTAACAAGCCGAAGAAATTCGACACGAATATGGTGGTGATAGGTGCTGGAGCTGGCGGGCTGGTAACCTCCTATATTGCGGCGGCAACCAGGGCAAAAGTCACCCTGATAGAACGTCATAAGATGGGAGGTGACTGCCTCAATACAGGCTGCGTGCCTTCAAAAGCCCTGATCCGCACCACCCACTTCCTCGCAGATATACGTGACGCTGAACAGCTTGGCATCCGAAAAGCGGCTGTCGAATACGACTTCGCGGAGGTTATGGAGCGGGTGCAACGGATAATACAGACCATCGAACCCCATGACTCCATCGCACGTTATGAATCACTCGGGGTCGACTGCGTTACCGGAGAGGCGTTTATTCGCAGCCCGTGGGAGGTTGAAGTTAACGGCAAAACCATCACCACCCGGAACATCGTGATTGCAACCGGAGCCCGCCCGACAATCCCTCAGATCCCCGGCATTGACAAGGTCGATCCACTGACGTCGGATACCGTATGGGGACTGCGTCAGCGCCCTGAGCGATTGCTGATACTTGGCGCAGGCGCTATCGGTTGTGAACTGGGACAGTGTTTTGCCCGACTGGGTAGCACAGTTTCAATCCTCTTCCGGGGCAATCAGGTGCTGACCCGGGAAGACCAGGATGCCGCCGCCGTGGTCGAAAAACGCTTGATAGAGGATGGTATCAGGATCTGCTCAGGCCACACACCACTCCGCTTTGAAGTCGCCGCCAAAGGATATGAACTGGTGTGCCGCCACAATGACCAGGAAAAACGTATCGGCTTCGATAAACTGCTGGTGGCAACCGGTCGTAGTGCCAATGTCACAGGCTTTGGTCTGGAAGACCTGGGTATCACAGCCCAGCCCGGCGGCACCATTCAGGTAGATGATTATCTGCGCACTCGATTTCCCAATATACTCGCCTGCGGTGATGTCATAGGTCCCTATCAGTTCACCCACGCAGCCAGTCATCAGGCCTGGTATGCCGCTGTCAATGGACTGTTTGGTCAACTGAAACGGTTCCGCGTGGATTACCGGTTTATCCCATTTACCACCTATACCAGCCCCGAAGTGGCCCGTATCGGTCTGAATGAGAAACAGGCCATCGATAAAGGCATCGCCTATGAAGTGGTGCGCTACAACCTGGAAGAGCTGGACCGGGCGATCACAGACGAAGCGGCATACGGTTTTGTAAAAGTATTATTAAAACCCGGCAGCGATAAGATTATCGGAGTGACACTGGTGGGTGAACATGCCGCTGAGATGCTTCCCGAATTCGCCCTGGCGATGAAAAACAAACTGGGGCTGAACAAGATCCTTGGTACCCTGCATGCGTACCCTACCCTGAATGAAGCCAACCGCTTTGTTGCCGGTGAGTGGAAAAAGCAGCATGCGCCGCAAAAGGTACTTGGCTGGCTGGAGAGATTTCACAGCTGGAAACGTGGCTGACCACTCCCCCCTGAAACAACGTTCTTTAAGACCAAAAAAAGCCCTGAACTTCAGGGCTTTTAATATACAATATCAATATATTATAAGATTTATATAATGTTATTTATAACACAAGTTCTTTGGTCGTCTCATTCACCAGAATCACTTTCCGATGCGGGAACGGAATCTCTATCTCATTCTCATCCAGCGCTTTCTTGATCTGCTCCGGCACAGAGTAAAGCAGATCAAAATAGTGCTCGCCTTTACAGAATGGCCGCACCAGAAAATCAACCGAGCTGTTATTCAATGTTTCGACTTCAACAAAGGGGGCTGGGTTCTTTAACACATGGGGATGGTTTGCCAATACTGCTTCGATCACTGAACGGGCAGCATCAGTACTTTCAGCATACGCCACCCCAAAGCGCATATCGACACCCCGGATATCATAGTGAGAGTGATTGATAATCTGATCACCCCAGATCTGCGAGTTAGGTACGATGATCTGCTGATTATCAAATGTCTGCAGTATCGTAGTAAACATATCGATCTCTGTCACCTTACCAAAGCGCCCTGCCGCCTCAATAAAATCATTCACTTTATAGGGACGAAAAATCAGCAGCATTACCCCGGCTGCCAGATTCGACATTGCCCCCTGTAGTGCCAGACCGACCGCCAGACCTGCCGCACCCAGTAACGCAACAATCGAAGCGGTCTGCACACCAAAGCGATTCAGTACTGCGATCATCACAAACGCAATGATCACATAGCGGGCCACGCTGCCGAGGAAACGGAACAGCGTATCATCCAGATGCTTATTCTTTTTACTGGCAGCCACAATGAGCTTATTCACCCTGCCCGCAAACCATAAGCCCAGCAGCAGGATAACAATTGCCAGAAGAATATTACTTGCCCAGTCAATCGCGACTGGAAAGTATTGGTTCATATCAATTTTTTCTAATAACTCCGACATCGTTTAATTTTCCCTTGTTTATCTTCCCTTAGGAGGCGAAATACCTGCATAACACTTCAGGCGCAAAATGCGAGTGAATAACAGTGGCGATGCGAAGTCAATCAACAGCCCCCTCTCCCTTGAAAAACGCGAGGGATGACAATGTAGAACTAAAGTAATTTAGCTGGAATATTGTTTAACGACCCTACTGTCCAGTACACTTACCTGATTACCTGAGTTAGCAATCTACAGCGCATTAATAATCTGTACTTCCCACAAAAGATCCGCCAGATAGTTATCGTGTTCAGATTAAGGACAACCTTTGAGTAGCAATCATCCTGTAAAATCCCTGTGGTTACAGCTTTGGAACGTGATTAAACCATTATCAGAGCTTAGCGATCATAAGCGCCCACTGGGGTTTCTGGCGATCTCCGCATTTTCGGTAACATTGCCGGCGCTGTTTGGTGCCTGGATCGGTCAGCTTTCAGCGGCCATGTTAGCCTGCATGGGGGGACTGGTGATTCTCTACATGCGCCAGACAGACATTTCCCGCCGAATGATGATACTGGCAACCTGCGCTTTTGGCTTTGCCCTGAGTTTTGCGTTGGGAGTTTTAACAAGCTTCAACCCATTCCTTTCCGCAGCGACCCTCACTCTGACCGCATTTCTGGTTACAACGATCTGCCGTTATTACGCTTTACCACCCCCCGGTACACTGTTTTTTATCGTAGTAGCATGTCTGGCCAGAACCCTGCCATTCGACCTTTCACTAGCGGCAGAGCGAACGGGGATTCTGATGTTCGGAGCCATGAGCGCCTGCCTGCTCGCACTCATTTACAGCGTCTACCAGGTCTTTTTTTCGAAAGATTATGTCAATCGGCCGACCGAAGCCGTGGACAATAACATCATCGCGATCACAATTGAGTCTCTGGTGATCAGTCTGTTTGTCGGTGGTGGTTATCTTCTGGCGATCATGGCGGATCTCGACAACCCGTACTGGGTGCCTATATCCACGGCAGCGATTATGCAGGGCGCCACTTTTCGGGCAATATGGCACCGCAATGTTCATCGGATAGTGGGCACAACGATTGGTATGGGAATCGCCTGGGCGATTTTTTTACTCGCCCCGGGCCCATGGGAACTGGCGCTGCTGATTTTTATACTGAGCTTTTTTATCGAGATTCTGATAACCCGGAACTATGGCCTGGCAGTGATATTTATCACCCCGCTGACGGTGATATTTGCCGATATAACCATCGCAGGATCAGACACCGGTCACCTGATGCTTTCACGCCTGCTGGATATTATTCTGGGCTGTTTGATTGGTTTCGCGGGTGGCTGGGTCATCCACCACCCTAAATTTGTCCGTTCAGTCAATAAAATACTACCCCAGAGGTAAGCTACTGATAAAAGCTAAAAACATCAGTGCTAAAAAAAGAGGCTCCTCACCGGCAGCCCCTTTGCTTAAGCCATTAAGAAAACGATGCAGATCAGCCCCAGCCGGAGACCGCCTTCACTTCCAGAAAGTCTTCCAGCCCCCAGACACCGCCTTCACGACCATTGCCTGACTGTTTATAGCCGCCGAATGGTGCCCCGGCACCTAAGCTCGTACCATTGATCTGCACCATACCGGCACGCAACCGGCGCGCAACCCGCGCAGCCTTCTCGCTATCCTGAGTCTGAATATAGTCAGTCAGGCCATAGGGGGTATCGTTGGCAATCGAGATAGCTTCCTCCTCTGTATCAAAGGGGATAATGGTCAGCACCGGGCCAAAGATCTCCTCCCGGGCGATACTCATCTGATTATTGATATCGGCAAACACGGTCGGTTTAACGAAATAACCTCTTTCAAGCCCCTCTGGCTTACCCGGGCCACCCGCCACCAGCCGTCCACCCTCTGCGATACCTTTTTCAATCAGGCCCTGAATTTTGTCATACTGCTGCTGCGACACCACCGGACCGATATGCCGACCCTCGACACTGGCCCGATCAACGGCGGTCTGACTGGCTATTTCAGCGGCAGTTGCTACCGCCTGATCATAAATGGAACGCTCCACCAGCATCCGGGTAGGCGCATTACAGGACTGACCACTGTTATTGAAACAGTGACGTACGCCTCGCACCACCGCCTTATCGTCGGCATCGGCAAAGACGATGTTCGCACCCTTGCCACCCAACTCGAGTGCCACGCGCTTCACCGTATCGGCCGCATTTTTAGAGATAGCGATACCGGCACGGGTTGAACCGGTAAAAGAGACCATATCCACTTCAGGATGCCCTGTCAGAGCAGAGCCGACGCCAACACCGTCACCATTCACCAGGTTAAATACGCCTGCCGGGAAACCGGCCTGATCGATCATCTCAGCAAACAGCATCGATGACAGTGGTGCAATTTCCGAGGGTTTTAACACCATGGTGCAACCGGCAGCGAGTGCCGCAACCACTTTCAGGGTGACCTGATTCATTGGCCAGTTCCAGGGCGTTATCAGTGCGCATACCCCGATGGGTTCATGCAGAATACGGTTATCCGGTGCGTGGGGCCCCAGTGGTTGGTCAAACTCATACGATTTCAACGCCCGGATCAAACTTTTGATGTGCCCGGAACCACTACCGCACTGCGCGGTGCGGGCCAATGCAAGCGGCGCCCCCATCTCCACAGAGATCGCCTCAGCCATCTCTTGCGAACGTTCATTGTAGATTGCCTGCAATTTTTCAAGCAGCGCCAGACGCTCCTCTTTTGACGTTTGGCTCCACTGATCAAAAGCCCCCCGGGCTGCGGCTACCGCCGCGTCAGCATCGGCCTCCCCACCCAGTGAGATCACCGCGCAAACTGCTTCAGTTGATGGGTCAATTACCTCAAAGTCATGACTCTGAGCCGGGGCAGTCCACCGGCCATCAATATAAAACTGGCGTTTATCAGACATCTTTGCTTTTCCTTTATCGTACAAATTTCAAAAACACAGAGACAGGTATAGCGCTGATAAACACCCCGGCGCAAGGGGTAACACCCATTACTGTCAAAATGATGAGTGCTCCCCTCCGCTCAGACCGGCTTACAGGCCGAACTTGCCATTGCTGTTTTGCCACTGAGATTCAGGCGGAATCGTTTCAATGGTATCCCAGTGCTCTACGATCAGCCCGTTATCAACCCGAAACAGATCATAAAAAGACACATGCTTGCCCAGGAACTCTCCTTCACTCACCGCCAGCACAAAATTATGCTCACCCAGAATCTTATGGTTTTGAGTATAACGCAACGGCGTGCCCTGACGAGCCAGTTCACCCAGTGCGGCCCCAAGATTTTGCAGACCATCGCCAATGGCCGGGTTATGCTGAATATAGTCACCCTCGGCAGGACCAATAAAGCTGCCAGTTTTAGCCATCTCGCCCTCAATCAGAATGGTTTTCACAAAATCGGCAACCAGCGTTTTACTCGTTTCAGTATCGATGGCTGTATCGATCCCGGTAGCGCCATCCAACTGGGTCCGGCCTCCGGGGTTCGGCTCAGCCTTCTGCACCAGATTATCCCAGTGCTCTACGATCAGGCCGTTGTCAAAACGAAAGATATCAAACCCGACCTTTGGCCCGAAAAAATTATAGTCCGTATGGGTGAATACAAAATCACCGTCCTGAAACACCCTGACCGTATTAACCTTCGCACTCCCTTCAGGCAGGGCCTGCAACACTGCCCCAAAACCGGCCAAACCGTCGGCCACCGCCAGGTTATGCTGGGTATAGTTGTGCGCATTAATATAAGCGATGGGCTCCAGCGCACCTGTTTCAATGCTTTTCAGCAACTCAACTACTTTCTGTTTCTGTAACATCTTCTCTACCCCTTTATTATCAGCAGCTAAAGCGGGTGTGGCAGTTATCGCCACAGTCAGCACACTCACTGCACAGCCTGAGTGAAATACTGTCCTGATACTGGTTTTCATCAATAACTCCTGCTCAACAAACAATGTTTTTACGTTGCCTCAAACCTGAGCCTATTATCCCGGCTTCACCGACTGGTAACGAGGTAGCAGATCGCCATATAATGATCAAAATCGAGCAAAGCTTATTCAGAGACAGATTTGTATGCCCAGCCAGCGGCTCGCCAGCACGATCAGAAAGACGCACTTCAGCAATAGTCGCCTGAATGCACTGGGTATCGAGTTACTTGATCTGGATGATATTCGGAATAAGCTTTCGCATAGCCACTATTCAAGACCGGAAAGAGTCGATTTTGAACTGTTGATGCTGGTCACTTCCGGACAGGGTGTCCATACCGTTGATTTCACCGACTGGCAGCTCAGCACGGGTTCTCTGGTGGTTGTCAGGCAGGGACAGGTGCAGCAATGGCATCCGCATCAGTCGTTTACAGCTGAGCTTATTCTCATCGACCCAACCGCCCTGCCAGGCTCTGTCCCGCTGATCAGCAGCAAGGAGGCAGCGCTCTATAAACGGCTCGAGTGGCGTACCTGCACTGCACTTGATCAGGCCATGCAGAAGGAGTTTAGTAACAGCTTCAGACTGCTGCGGGATGATATCAGCCGCTTCGATAACAGCGATCTGGAGCAGGCACTGTTTCGTCACCAGCTTCAAACGCTGCTGCTACGACTGGCACGCTGGCAGCGGGATCTTGTCCCCCCTGTGGTTGTCCACCAGCAGGGCTATAAAACCTACCGTTTATTTCAATCGCTTCTGGAGCAGCACTTCGCCCAGCAACATAGTCTGAAGTTTTATGCCAACAGGCTGGGGTATTCTGAAAGTACTATCAGCAGAGCCAGCCACTCTGTCGAAGGACGTAGTGCGAAAGCGGTAATTGATTCAAGAATCGTGCTGGAAGCCAAACGCCTGTTAGTACACAGCGATCTATCGGTAACAGAACTGGCCCACGCTATGGGTTTTTCCGAAGCCACAAATTTCATCAAATTTTTCCGGCGTCATGCAGGCGTCACTCCCCTGCTATTTCGTCAGCAAAGGGCCATCTGAAAGTAACCTTACATAAATAAAGGACTGAAAATGGCTTACCCACGCCTTTAGCACCTAAATAAAAGTAGTAATCCTAATTTTTTATACCTTAGTGCGTTATATCTATTGTCAACGCGCGGTACAAAAGTAGAAAATAGCCGCCTTATAAAATTTTGATAACGAGAATAACCATGCACTACTTGTTGCTGGGCCTGATTATCCTCGCCTTTGTACTGATCGTCTTTGAAGATGTTGTTCATCTGAACAAAGCAAAGTCGACGCTGTTTATCGGTACGCTGGTGTGGATTCTAGCCTTCGTTTTCCCTGAAAAATCACCTCAGGCAATACAGGAGGCGCTCAACGAGCAACTCCTTGATATCGCTATATTGTGGCTATTCCTGATGGCCGCTATGACCTTTGTAGCCTACCTCAACGAAAAAGGTCTGATTACTCAGTTGGTATACCGGTTATTGCCCAGCCAGCTTAAACTCAGCACGCTGATGATTCTGATCGCTTTGCTGGGCCTGATGTTTTCATCCCTGGCGGATAACATCACCGCTTCGCTGATCATGCTCTCGCTGCTGGCCTCACTAAAACTGGAAACCAAAGATACGCTGAAGTTCGCCGCACTGATTGTCTTTGCGGTTAACTCCGGTGGTGTATCGCTGATTACCGGTGATGTAACCACACTGATGATCTTCCTTAACGGCAAGGTGTCGATTCTTAATCTGATGCTGCTGATCCTGCCAGCCATGGCCGGAGTGGCTATACTGGCGCTGATTCTGATGCAGGGCAGCAATGAGATGATCACTCTGCCCAAATTTAAGCGCCCTATTGCTGCTGGCGATAAACTGATCGCCGCCCTGTTCCTGCTGACCATTATCAGCACTCTGGCAATGAGCGTGCTGTTTTCCGTTCCACCAGTGCTGACCTTCCTGTTTGGTCTGGCGCTGATGTTTATTGTCCATCGTATTATCTTCAGAAAAGAACAGAACCCTAACGTTCTGGAATACGTCCGCGAGATCGAATTCGATACCCTGCTGTTCTTCCTTGGGGTACTGCTGTTGGTAGGCATGTTGAAAGAGCTGTCGATACTGAAGCTGCTGCCAGAGCTCTACACGATGATGCCAGCGGTGGTAGCCAACTATGTCATCGGTATTCTGTCAGCATTCGTGGATAACGTACCGCTGACGGCTGCAATCCTGCAATCAGATATTCCGATGACCAAGGGTGAATGGCTGGGGCTGACCTATGCGGTCGGTGTGGGCGGTTCAATTCTGATTGTCGGTTCAGCTGCCGGTGTAATCGCACTGAGTAAGCTTGAAGCGCTCTCCTTTATCACCTATCTGCGCTTCATCCATTGGCTGCTGGTTGCCTATACCTGCGGTTATCTGGCGGTGATGGGTCTGACTAAACTGCTGCTCTGACAGACAGCCAATCCAGCGGGGCTATCTGTCCCGCTGGTTTCTGAACGCCCCCGGGCTTAAGCCGACTCTCCTTTTAAAGAAACGGGAAAAGTAAGCCGGATCTTTAAATCCCAGATCATAAGCGATCAGCGAAGCCGGTGCGGCGGTGTAGATCAGAAACCGCTGCGCTTCCAGAATCAGCCGGTCCTGTAACAGCTCGCTGACACTTTTCCCGGCCACCGCTGCGCAGGCCCGATTAAGTCCAATCGGAGTTGTGCTGAGCATCTCGGCATACTGGTTTGCTGACAGGTGATCCCGGTAGTGCAGTTCAATCAGCTGACATAACTCCTTATAGCGCTGCTCATAGCGGCTGCCTACATCAGAACGACTGTAGGCCGAGTGCAACTTGCGCCCGATACGGATCAGCAATGAGAACAGCAACCACTCAAACATCAGCGCCTTAGCAGGCTGATTATCAAAATACTCCCGTCTCAGCTCCTTAACCTGCTGATCAATCAGTGCCTGATCAGGATCGCTCTCCGATAAAGGGATAATCAGCGCTTTACTCAACAGCTCCTCCTTAAAGGGAAAACGCCGCTGAAACTGCTCATCCAGCATCAGCAGTTGCGACACCGTCACAACCGCTCCCTCTGTGGCATCCTGATCAAACTCAAACCCATGCACAACACCCGCCGGGATAGTAATCAGGCAGGGGCCTGACTCCACCTGCTCCAGTCCATCGATGTGGATTCGGGCGCTACCTTTACGCACATAGATAATCTGAAACATCTTCGGATGGGTATGGATATTGATGGTCCAGTCAAACAGTTCTGCCCGGGTACGGATATCCTCAATATGGATAAATTCCGGATCACCCAGCGATTGCTCTTCACTGTAGAGCGAGTAGGTTGAGATCAGCCTGTCAGCCGTAAGATCACTGTTAATTTTATTCATGACTTCTATCACTAAGTGCATTTACAGATAGTTTAACTGTTATAAAAGTACAATGCTTTGCTCAGAATATCCATTTTTTAAGTAGGTTATTGCACCTACACTGAATACAGTTCCAATAACAGCAACGTAAAGATTGTGAGGAGTGCGAATGTTCAGATTTAACCCCTATTCACCCGAGATCGATGCTGATCCGTTTCCGGCATACGCCACCCTGCGGGCGGAATACCCCTGCTTCTGGAGCGAAGATGCTGAGATGTGGGTATTGTCCCGTCACAAGGATATTGTGATGGCACTGAATGACTGGGAGACCTTCTCCTCAGCCAAAGGTAACCTGGTGAACGAACTGCCAGGCCGCGCAGGATCAACTCTGGGTACCACAGATCCACCCCGTCACGACCGTCTGCGTGCGCTGATTCAGAAAGCGGTGACCAAACGGGCTCTGGCGCATCTGATGGCGCCGGCACAATCCGTTGCCCAGAAGCACCTGGAGGCTCTGAAAGGCCGTGATCAGTTTGATTTCGTCGCTGAGTTTTCATCAAAGTACACTGTAGATCTGATCGTCTATCTGTTTGATCTGCCACCCGCCGATCTGGAAATCGTTCGGGACAAAGCGGTGATGATGGTACAAACGGATCCGGTTACCCGCCAGAAAGGTCCTGAGCATCTGGCCGCTTACGAGTGGATGCGCGAGTATGCTGCTAATCTGGTACAGGAACGCAAGAAGAATCCCGGCGAAGATCTGCTAAGCCAGTTCATTCTCTCCGAGATTGATGGCGACAAACTGAAAGATGAAGAGATTCTGCTGACAGTAACCACGCTGATTATGGCGGGTATCGAATCCCTGTCTGGCTTTATGACCATGCTGATCAAGAATATTACCGATCATCCTGAAGTCCGTGAAGCACTGGTAGCGAATCCTGACCTGATTCCCGATGCGATTGAAGAGAGCCTGCGTTTCAACACCTCGGCCCAGCGTTTCCGCCGCTGTGTAATGAAAGAGACGACGCTGCATGGTCAGACCATGAAGCCGGGCGATTTTGTTATCCTGGCATACGGCTCAGGTAACCGTGATGAGGAGGTGTTCCCCAATGCGGATGTCTATGACCTCAGCCGTAAACCCAAAGGCCATCTGGGCTTTGGTGGCGGGGTTCACGCCTGTCTCGGAACAGCCATCGCCCGTCTGGCGTGTAAAGTCGCGGTAGAAGAGTTGTTGAAAGCGTTCCCTAACCTGTCGAAGGTTGACCAGGAGCTACGCTGGATGCCATCAACTAACTTCCGAAGCCCGCTGGAGTTGCAGGTTAAAGCTTAAGATTTTATATAATCATAAAAAAAGCCCGCCTCAGTCTCACTGAGGCGGGTGCTATTTGAGGACCGTATCTATGCCAACCGTTAATTATGTAAGTTTTGATGGTCAGTCTACTCAGTTGGAACTGGCCGAAGGTATGACCATCATGCAGGGCGCTGTCATGAATGGCGTTGAAGGGATTGAAGGTGAGTGCAGCGGTTCCTGCGCCTGCGCCACCTGCCACTGCTATGTTGATGACGCCTGGCTGGCGAAGCTGCCGGAGATGTCTGAAAACGAAGATGAGATGCTCGACGATACCGCCTCTGAGCGTAAGCCTAACAGCCGCCTCAGTTGCCAGATCAAAGCCACTGCTGAACTGGATGGCATCGTCATCCATATGCCAGAGGAGCAGGAGTAATGACGGGTGTGGTCATTGTAGGTGGCGGTCATGCGGGCTATCAATGCGCTGATTCACTGCGACGCGCAGGCTATGACGGTGAGATTACCCTGGTCGATGGTGAAGGCCATCTGCCCTACCAGCGCCCGCCTCTGTCGAAAAGCCATCTGCTCAACGACACCGGCGAAGAGGCACTGCTGTTCCGTACTCAAAGCTACTATGATGACCACAACATCGGTTTGAAACTCGGTCATCGGGTCACCGCAATCCATCGTGCTGATAAACAGGTTGAGCTGGATAACGGTGAAACACTGGGCTACGACAAACTAGTGCTGGCGACTGGAGCAAAGCTGCGACAGCTTGACCTGCCCGGCGCGGCTCTGAACGGTGTGGGATACATTAAAAGCCTGGACGATATCCGTTATATCCAGTCTCACCTAAACCAGACGGAAGACACTGTTATTATCGGTGGTGGCTTTATCGCCCTGGAGTTTGCCTCAACCGCCGCAAAGCTGGGAAAGAAAGTCACGGTACTGGTCAGAGGTCAGCGCATTCTGGCGAATGCCGTCACCCCTGAACTGTCTCAGTATATGCTCGATATCCACCACCAGCATGGGGTTGATATCCGCTTTGGAGCGGAAGTGGACCATATTGCCGATGATGGCAACGGCAATGTTGAAGCGGTGCGTTTGAAAGATGGTACGCTATTGCCCGCTCAACTCGTACTGGCGGGCATTGGCGTCACCGCCGATACCGAGCTGGCAGTCGAAGCTAAACTGCTCTGTCACGATGGTGTGGTGGTGGATGCCCAGTGTCGTACCAACGACCCGGATATCTTTGCCGCAGGCGATTCCGCACGTTACAACAACCCCTTCACCGGTAGCGAGATCCGCCTGGAATCGGTGCAGAATGCCGTGGATCAAGCGAAAGTGATCGCCCAGGTGATCGCAGGTCAGGATGCAGAATACCATTCAGTACCCTGGTTCTGGTCCGATCAGTATGATATCAAACTGCAGATGGTGGGTATCCATGACGGCTACACCCACTTCTATCAACGGGGCAGTCAGGAGGATGACAAGTTTTCGCTGTTTTTCTTCCGTGATGACCGGTTGATTGCCATTCACACGGTCAACCGCCCTGCTGATCATATGGCCGGTCGTAAGCTGATTACTGCCGGGGTATCACCCACGCAGCAACAGATTGAAGATGCAGGTTTTAAGCTGAATAGCCTCGTGAAAAAGTAACCCTCACTGCCTGAAACAATAAACCCGCTTATGCGGGTTTATTCGTTCTGTCCCTTTTGCAGACTGAAAGCAGACACTAATCCTCTGCCAGGATAACATCCAGAGGGAAAGGCCCCATGCCAAACACCAGCTTATGAAGCTGTAGCTCCTCTACTTTATAAAACATCTGATCCTGGCTACTAAGATAATCAAACTCTTCCCGTATACGGTGCAGATTATTCTGTATCTGCAAAACACTGCTTTTGCTCATCAGCCGACTGGCGGTTGTAAAGGCATATTCAGGGTCTTTCTCATGATCCAGACAGTGCGCGATATAACGCTTATTAATCCCCTTAATCAGACCGGCCAGCTTACCTCCCATACGCCACCGAATTGGCAGAGAAACAAGAAACCGAAACCCGCTACCAGACCTGAGCTCAATAATCCCGAGCTTCTCAAGTTCTCGAAGATGCAGATATAACCTGGCCTGATCCATCTCCATCAGACTCCCAACGGTTGGAATATCCACCTGAGAGACCAGCAATATCAATATCAGAAACAGCTTTTTATCTTTAGCCAGCGCAGCTTCGACAGACTCAGGCAAAAACTCCGGTATCTGACTGAAACGCTGTTGCATCTGAATCAGCTCATCGATGCTTATGCCGATGATGGAGCATATTTCCAGAAGCCGGCTCATCTTACAGTCTTTCTCTTTAAACAGGCGTTTGATAGACAGCTCGCTCATATTCATCTCTGCCGCCAGTCTGGCATAGGTGAATCCCCGGGCTTTGAGTGCCTGCTTAAGCAGGGTAAACAGATTTTCACGCTGCTGGTGTTCATCACCGCTGACACAGGCATCACTCTGTACAACGGACGAAGAGAGATCATTCATAGATATACCAAACCGCCCCAAAAAGTATCATAAAAAGATACCTTATTTTATAAGAATAGAAACAGGGATCAAATATAGCACAATACGACAACACCTCACATAAGGAGTTTGTTATGACCTCAATATTCAAAAAAACGCTCTGTTCTGCTGTGACAATCTTGTCATGCGCAACACAGTCCGCCGTCGCAGCACCTGAAATCGCCTGGAGCCAGAGCGGCTTTGATCAGCCTGAATCGGTGCTGGTCCACCCAGACGAGCCCCTGTTATACGTTTCCAATATCAACGGAACCCCGACAGAACTGAACGGCAAAGGCTACATCAGCCTGCTTTCTGATGATGGCAGCATCATTCAGCATGTATGGGTTAATGGAATGGATGCCCCCAAAGGGATGGCGATGGATGCTGACTATCTCTATGTGGCTGATATGCAGCGTCTGCATATTATCGATTATAAACAGGGCAAACTGATCAGATCCATCACTGCCGAAAGCAGCTCCATGCTGAATGATATCACCATCGATGACGCCGGCACTGTCTATATCAGCGACCTGACAGGAGGTGGTATTTACCGCTACCGTAACAACACCCTGACACAGTGGATTAGCAGCAATCAGTTGCCTCATCCGAACGGACTGACCATTAAAGATGGCGCGCTGATCGTTGCAACCTGGGGTGAAGGGATGAAAGAGGATTTCTCCACTGAGACGTTGGGAGGACTGGTTTCGATCAACCTCGAGACCGGCACTCTGACACCTTATAAATCAGCCCAGCAGTTTGGCAACCTGGATGGCATCGCCTCTGCCGGCGACTCACTGATTATCAGCGACTGGCTGAACGGCAAGATTTTTGAGTTCAAAAACAATGCCGTGCAACTGCTCATGGAGACCGGTAAGCACTCGGCAGACATCTCCACAAAAGGCGAATATCTCTATATTCCGATGATGTTTTCACAGCGAATTGAGGCTTATAAAATCCAGCCTTAATAAAGTCACAAATCGATAATTAACATTAACTAACAAATACAATCTATTGTTATTAAACAGTTTTTTTATTATAAAGCTGTAAGAGAACAGCTTTATTGATGTTCAGAAAAAACAACACGTCCATTAAGGAGAGATCGTTTTTATGAAAACGATCTCTCCTGTTTCGATTCACCACGACCTCAAAACTTCAGCTCACCAGGCATCCCTTTTACAACCCGACTATCCCAATATAAATCTAACCTATCGAAGCGATGAGAATATGCAATTTAGTCTCTTTAGCGGGTACTGCTATAACTTTTAGCAACGGGAAAAAAACAGAAACCAACAGCTAAACCCGACTCAGTTAGCTCTGATCTACAGATCAAAAGCCCCCGTATAGAACTATACTTTCTACTTTACCGATCTGATATTAGCCATCCAGAGACTTCAACTGTTAATCAATAAAGGAGTAGATGATGAGCGACAATAACAAAACAGCGACAGGCCAGTGCCCTTTTATGCACGGTTCGAAAACACAGGTTAGTGATCGGGGTACAGCCAATCAGGATTGGTGGCCCAATCAACTCAACCTGAAAATCCTTCATCAGAACACTCCTGAGATCAGCCCAATGGCAGAAAGTTTCTCCTATGCTGATGAGTTTAAAAAGCTCGATCTCTCTGCACTGAAACAGGACCTTTATGATCTGATGACCGATTCACAGGAGTGGTGGCCCGCCGATTATGGCCACTACGGCCCCTTCTTTATCCGTATGGCCTGGCACAGTGCCGGCACCTACCGTATTGGCGATGGCCGGGGTGGTGCCGGTTCAGGCTCACAACGGTTTGCACCACTCAACAGCTGGCCTGACAACGGCAATCTGGATAAGGCCCGTCGCCTGCTCTGGCCCATTAAGCAGAAGTACGGTAACAAAATCTCCTGGGCCGACCTGATGATTCTCGCGGGTAACTGCGCCCTTGAATCCATGGGATTAAAAACCTTTGGCTTCGGCGGTGGTCGCGAGGATATCTGGGAGCCCGAGGAGGATGTTAACTGGGGTGCCGAGCAGGAATGGCTGGGCAATAAACGTTACAGCGGCGAGCGTGACCTTGAAAACCCACTGGCAGCCGTACAGATGGGGCTGATCTATGTAAACCCGGAAGGCCCGGATGGCAACCCGGACCCACTGGGTTCAGCCCGTGATATTCGCGAAACGTTCGCCCGGATGGCAATGGACGACTATGAAACCGTCGCTCTCACTGCTGGTGGTCATACCTTCGGTAAAACCCACGGTGCCGGAGACCCGGAACATGTCGGTCCGGAACCAGAAGCTGCCGGTATAGCAGAACAGGGACTGGGATGGATAAACAGTATGGGCACAGGTAAAGGTGTGGATACCATCACCAGCGGTCTTGAAGGCGCCTGGACAGCCACGCCAACCCAGTGGGATAGCAGCTATTTCGATACTCTGCTGGGCTACGAATGGGAGCTCACCAGAAGCCCGGCAGGCGCTCAGCAGTGGACGCCGAAAGATCCCGCAGCCGCTGACACCGTGCCCGATGCCCATGATCCATCCAGACGACATGCCCCCATGATGTCAACCGCCGATATGGCGCTGAGGGAAGACCCTGAATATCGCCGGATATCCGAGCATTTCCACAAAAATCCCGATGAGTTTGCCGACGCGTTCGCCCGCGCCTGGTTTAAGCTGACGCACCGGGATATGGGCCCGCTGTCACGCTATCTTGGCCCTGAAGTGCCCTCCGAAGAGCTTATCTGGCAAGATCCACTTCCAGCGGTTGATCATGAACTGATCAACAACCGGGATATTGTGGTGCTTAAAGATGAAATTCTGAAATCTGGGTTGTCTGTGTCTCAGCTGGTGAGCACCGCCTGGGCATCGGCATCCACCTTCCGGGGTTCCGATATGCGTGGCGGAGCTAACGGAGCCCGTATCCGCCTGGCTCCACAAAAAGACTGGGAGGTTAACCAGCCTGACGAACTGTCCAGGGTATTGGATACCCTGACGGGGATTCAGACCCGGTTTAACACAACCCATGGAAACACTAAACAGGTCTCTCTTGCCGATCTGATCGTTCTGGGAGGCGCTGCCGCCATCGAGCAGGCCGCCAATGATGCCGGTCAGCCGGTTACAGTGCTGTTTACACCGGGGCGTGCCGATGCTTCTCAGGAGCAGACTGATATCGATTCGTTTGCCCCTCTCGAACCATACGCCGACGGTTTCAGAAACTACCAGAAAGCCCGCTACAGCGTGTCTGCAGAAGAACTGCTGATCGACAGAAGTCAGTTGCTCAATCTCACCGCTCCTGAAATGGCGGTACTGGTTGGCGGTCTGCGGGTGCTGGATATCAATACCGGCCACAGCCGGCATGGCGTCTTTACCCAGCGACCACAAACCCTGAGCAATGACTTCTTTGTCAACCTGCTGGATATGGGGACTAAATGGAAGCCAACCTCTGCAGATGAGACGCTGTTTGAAGGCTATGATCGCCGCACTGGCGAACTCAAATGGACCGCAACCCGGGTTGATCTGATATTTGGTTCTAACTCGCAACTGCGGGCGATCGCTGAGGTCTATGCGCAGAGTGATGCGAAGCAGAAGTTTGTCACCGATTTTGTGAACGCCTGGAACAAAGTAATGAATGCCGATCGTTTTGATCTTAACTAAACCGTTAATCTGCTAATACTAAAGGGCGTACTCCTCATGGATGCGCCTTTTCATTGCACCCGCCTCATTTTTCTCCGTCTTAACATTCTTCCCCTCTTTCTGAATTAACTGACTCCATCACCCACGCTGGAGCACTATCAGCTCACTACCACTTCCGTGATATAGCCCTTAGTTACACCCGGACGTAAGCTCTGAATAGATTTAAGTACAAATTGTTTTGGCTATAAACAACTTTAGATCTGAAAATATAATAATCAAAAGGAGTTACATGCTGATGAGCAAAAAATACCCTTTAAAATCTGCCCTGGCCTGTGCCAGTGTCATGGCCACAATGCTCAGCGGAGGAAGTGTGAACGCAGCATCCACAGTTGACCCACTGGTAGCAGCAGTAGGCCCCGTATCAGATGTACCAGTAGCGGTTCAGAACACCCGCTGGGCGATGTTACAACCCTACTTCAACACCCTGACCTTCCGCAGCATGGATTCACTGTTTACGACCCGTAAGGTCCCCCATTCAGGCACTCCCTCCCCGCTGGCCCGCACCGATAGATCACTCAACTTCAGCTATCAGTTTGATGGCCAACGCTATACGCCGGAACAGTTTCTCGACCGAACCTACACCAATGCCCTGCTGATAATGAAAGACGGTAATATCGTCTATGAGAACTATCGTAATAACAGTGATGCTAAGACCCGCTTTATGGGCTGGTCGATGACGAAATCGCTGACCTCGATCCTGATCGGTTGTGCCCTAGAGGAGGGTCGTATTAAGTCGCTGGATGATGATATCACCACCTACCTGCCTGAGTTGAAAGAGGGAGCCTACAAAGGCGTAACGATTCGTCAGGTACTGGGTATGCGTTCCGGTGTCGATTATGAAGAACGGTATGACTTCGAAAACCCTGGTCTGGCAGCCCGCAACCATATTCTCGCACTGGTGAAGAATGTTGCCCGCTTCGTCGAGCCGGCCAAAACCATCAAACGCGCCCATAAACCGGGTGAAGTATTTGCTTATAAAACCATCGATACCGCAGTCCTGGGTCTGCTGATTGAACGGATCTCAGATGGCGGAAATATCGCTTCCTATATGACCAAACATCTGTGGGAACCAATGGGTGCAGAATCTGATGGTTTCTTCATCATGGATGGACAGCCAGGTGTAGGACGGGAATTCAGCGGCGCAGGCTACAATGCAACGATGAGAGACTATGCCCGTATTGGCAAGATGATGCTGCAAGAGGGACGTATCAACGGCAAACAGATCGTCTCACCAGAGTGGGTCAAACTTTCGACAAAATCGGTAGGCCCTGAAGACCGCGATGGCGGCCCCGGTGGCTATGGTTACCAGTGGTGGACCGTTGCTGACAGCGACGCTTATTCAGCGATTGGTTTACAGGGACAGTTTATCTTCGTTGATCCGGCCAGCAATACTGTGATCGTCAAGCTAAGCTATTTTCCACCAGGTGACGACACCCAGCTGACCAATGAAACATTTTCATTTTTTGCTGCAGCCGCCGCATGGAAAGCGGAATAAACAGTTAACCTGAAACATCAACAGGATTGATCAAGAGGCGGCATTGTCGGTTATAGCATCCGTTATAGACACCGACTACTGCCGTCCTCTTCAGGATTCCATTAACCCTTCAGACTATTTGACTTCATCAAAGCCAGCAGGGCTACGCATCTCAAGCCTGACGCCGTTGTAACTCATCCATGCGGTACTACTCGCTGATATGCTCAGGCACAAAACGATTGAGTTCAGCAACGGAACGGATCACATACAGCGTCTTGTCAGTCGATAAGGTTTCCAGCCTGCCCATAAACGCCTCGTTCCAGAATCGGGGACACAATCGCAGCACTTTATAGCTTTGCATCGTTCCCCTGACAACTGAACTCCCTTCTGGCCAGCCCTCCGGCGTCACCATCAGGCCTTTTAAAAGTCGCTTTGTCACCAGCCAGTAACTGGTCCGGTACGGCAGATCGATATAGATCAGGGTATCAGCGGATTCAAGACGCTTATAAAACGACTCCAGCGGACCAAAGCCATCGATGATCCAGCGATCAGATGAGAGGACTCTTTCATGCGCCTCATCAAACAGCTTGCGCTCCACCAGTTCACCGCTCTTCTGATACACCATAGAATCGAGTGGGTGTAGCGGTATACCGGTCACTGACGCCAGCGCTCTGCTTAACGTGGATTTACCACTGCCGGGCTTACCAAACACTGCAACTTTTTTCACACTGCCTCCATAAAATGAATTATTCCCATGAGGCAGAAACAGAAAACCCACCTCTGAGGGGTGGGTTTGACACTTTAAACGCGCAACAACAAGCCCACCATTCCTAAGGAATGATGATAATTCGTACTGATTGCTGCTTAAGATTCGTTTTCATGGGCTTATGGTTATACATGGGAAGTGGATTGTCAAACGCTGTTAGAACGTGCTTTGCGCTTGCAAAGTAAAATCATGGCTTAGTCATCATTAAGCAGGAATCAAAACAAAAACTCCTGAGCGAAGGTCGTCGCGACTATTCATCCTGAATGTCATCTGAGCTCTGTTTAAGCCCATCGAGAAAAGACTGAGGTAAAGGTGTAATCACCCCTGCTTGCGGCCATTCATTTGAGACAGCAAAGGCATTCAGGTTTTTGATCCGGTTACGGTCCAGTGGATGGGATTGCATCAACTCGATACCCTCACTACTCTCAGATGCTTTGTGCCAGGCGCTGATCGTATCAAACAGATCGGTAGCACCATGGGTATGCCCATAGAGTTTGTACACCGCCTGCAGCGCTTCAATATCTGCCTGCTGCTCCATCTTCCGGCTGAAATGCAGCATCGTATAGACCCCTGCATCTCCCATCACATCAAGATCGCTGACTCCCAGCAACAGCGCTAAAGCGGAGCTGATAGTCACCCCCCGGGTCAGACTGACAATCGGGTCCCGGTGCTTTACATGGGCAATTTCATGAGCCAGCAGCATCGCCAGCGCGTTCTCATTGGGGAGCTTTTCCAACAAGCCTCTGAACACCACGACATTGCCTCCCAGGGTAGCAAACGCATTGACTGTATCGCCAGCGGAATAATACAGGGTTATGTCGATCTCTTCAGGCAGATCCATCACCTTAACGACCCGATCAGTCACCTGCTGCAGGTAGCGCTCTACGTCTGTATCTGTATGTGGCTCAATCGCATAGGAAGCTGAGGCAACCAGTCGTTGTTCTGCTGCAAAAGGGATATAGGGCGCCATAAAACCTGCTGAAAGCCCCAAAATATAGACCACGGCAACAATTAAAATAGCGGCCCCCGTCAGCAGGACTGCCAGCTCCTTCAGAGGATGAACATCGGTGACATTGATCCCCTCCGGAATCTCCCGATGCTCAAACTTCATTGCCCGACCCAGATGCGATCAGTGCTGTGCCATAGGCAAGCACCTCTACCGAACCGATTGCGTTTTTGCGTCCTTTGGAAATGGAAGCAGTTTCGTATTTTACGTTAAACACATACTCTGCCCCCATCGCTTCAGCCTGCTGTTTCATTCGCAACAGAGACTCACGGCGGGCACGATCGAGTAGTGACTCATAGGAGGTCACCCTGCCTCCGAGAAGATTACGCAGCGCGGCGATAAACCGTTTGAAATAATCTACCGAGATAACTGTATTGCCCATCACCAGGTGTTGATCAAACAGCTTATCGGTGGGAGGAAAACGGCTGGCAATTGTCGGCAACTCTCTCAGTTGTTTTTCACGCTGAATGATAGATTTATAGTGCTTTTTCTCCGCCATCTGACCGACCAGATAGCCCAGCGTCATCAGCACCAGAAATATAATCAGATTCGTCATCAGGATTACTCCAGAATAACCGCTGAACCATAAACATAGATCTCAGCAGCTCCCTGAGCGACTGAAGAGGTTGAAAAGCGGACATTGAGTATCGCATTCGCTCCGATCGACTCGGCCTGCTGTTTCATTCGTTCCATCGCCTCATCACGGGACTCCTGCAGCAATTCGGTATAGCCTTTTAACTCACCACCGAAAATATTCTTCAGCCCCGCCATAATATCGCGCCCAACATGCTTGGCCCGTACCGAGCTACCCTGCACCAGACCAAGATGGGTTTTAACCTCTTTTCCCGGCAGTATCTCCATATTGCTGATCAGCATCCTGATCTCCTTTTCTGTTAACCAATGTATGCGCCCTGTCTGAGCCCGGATAAAATTATAAAGGCTAATCCACCATTTATATATGCCGCAAAACCTATAACATTCCATTTAAACACCAGCTCTACAGGCTGGTGACTCAGAGCTTACCATCAATACTCTGAATAACCGCGATATCCACTCTGATGCAGTGGAGCCGCTGTTATGTCGTTGCCACATCCGCAATCAGGTTGCGCAGCCATTGATGGGCAACATTGTGCTGTAGCAGCGGACTCCAGGCCATCTTCAGCTCGAAATCAGGAATATGGAATGGTGGTTTTTTGATGATCAGGCGAGGATTATCAGAGTGTGCAGTCGCTGCACGGGTGGGAACGGTAGCGACCAATCCCTTCTGTTGTGCCATCAACACCGCAGACTGATAATGCCGGGTAAAAACCGTAATCTGGCGCTGATGACCCTCCTTTTCCAGCGCCTCATCAACCCAGCCTAAACGTTTTATATCTTTCGGGGTGAGCCCCATTCCCGCCCCCATGCCGGTTTTACTCACCCAGACGTGTCTGGCCTGAAGATAGGTTTCAAGACAAAAGTTATGGGATATGGGGTTATCAACCGCAAACAGGCAGGAAAAACCATCAGTCCACAGCGTTTTCTGATGGAACGCCTGCGGCATCGTATCAAACCGGTTAATCACCAGATCCACCAACCCCTGTTCAACCTCAGTAAAACTCATATCACTGGGGGTCATGATATCAAGCACGACATTAGGAGCTTGCTTTCGCAGCCGATTAAGCAGCCGGGGCAGCAGTGTTGACTCACCATAGTCACTGGTCATAATCCGGAATACCCGGTCACTGGTGCTGGCGTCGAAAGAACTGCTGGGTTCGATAACCTGCTCCACAGAGGACAGTATCTGGCGCAGTAGGGGTTGCAGCGCCTGAGCCCTTTCCGTTGGGGCCATTCCTTCACTGGTGCGAACCAACAACGGGTCGCCCAGCGTCTCTCTCAGACGACGCAAACCATTACTCATGGCTGGCTGAGTGATTCCCAGCAAGCTGGCCGAACGGGTGACATTGCGTTCCCGAAGCAGCACATCAAGGTATACCAGAAGGTTCAGATCGATCCTATCAAGATTCATACAAAGCCCATCATTCCTGAGTGTTACTATATTCATTCATACTGTGAATACTCTATATAATAACCATTTATTTCCTTTATGTTAACCGCCCACCTAGAATAGATTTCATACCAAATAACAGAGCAGCACACATAGCTGCCAGATGAACGAGAGAAGGAAATACCATGTCTACTCTAAATAAAGATATCGAAACAGTTGCCGCGCTGAAAGAGACCTACGGTTCTGCCTGGAACGCGATCAACCCTGAATACGCTGCCCGTATGCGTGCGCAGAACAAATTCAAAACCGGTCTGGATATCGCTAAATACACCGCCGCTATCATGCGTAAAGACATGGAGCGTTACGATAATGACTCTTCTCAGTACACTCAGTCTCTGGGCTGCTGGCATGGCTTTATCGGTCAGCAAAAACTGATCTCTATTAAGAAGCACTTCAACAGCACTGACCGTAAATACCTCTACCTGTCTGGCTGGATGGTTGCTGCACTGCGCTCTGAGTTTGGCCCCCTGCCAGACCAGTCTATGCACGAGAAAACCTCTGTTGCATCCCTGATTGAAGAGCTGTACACCTTCCTGCGTCAGGCTGATGCCCGCGAACTGGGCGGCCTGTTCCGTGAAGTCGATGCTGCCCGTAAGGCCGGCGACAGCGCTGCTGAAGCAGCCGCTCAGGAAAAAATCGATAACCATATCACTCACGTAGTGCCTATCATCGCCGATATCGATGCCGGTTTCGGTAACGCTGAAGCAACCTACCTGATGGCTAAGCAGATGATCGAAGCCGGCGCCTGCTGTATCCAGATTGAAAACCAGGTGTCCGATGAGAAGCAGTGCGGCCACCAGGACGGTAAAGTAACCGTTCCCCATGAAGACTTCCTGGCGAAGATCCGCGCCGTACGCTACGCCTTCCTTGAGCTGGGTGTGGATGATGGTGTTATCGTGGCCCGTACCGACTCTCTGGGTGCTGGCCTGACCAAGCAGATCGCTGTGACTAACAAACCGGGCGACCTGGGTGACCAGTACAACAGCTTCCTGGATTGCGAAGAGGTCTCCCCTGCCGACATGAAGAACGGCGATGTGGTACTGAACCGTGATGGCAAGCTGCTGCGTCCTAAGCGTCTGCCATCTAACCTGTTCCAGTTCCGTGCCGGCACCGGTGAAGACCGTTGCGTACTGGACTGCATCACATCACTGCAGAACGGTGCTGACCTGCTGTGGATCGAGACTGAGAAACCTCACGTCGGTCAGATCGGTGGCATGGTTAACCGCATCCGTGAAGTGATCCCGAATGCCAAGCTGGTATACAACAACAGCCCATCGTTCAACTGGACCCTGAACTTCCGTCAGCAGGTATTTGATGCCTGGGCTGAAGAGGGTAAGGATCTGTCTGCTTACAACCGTGATAACCTGATGTCAGTTGAGTACGATGAATCTGAACTGTCTGCAGAAGCCGATCGTCGTATCCAGAGCTTCCAGGCGGATGCGGCTCGCGAAGCCGGTATCTTCCACCACCTGATCACCCTGCCGACTTACCACACCGCTGCGCTGTCTACCGACAACCTGGCGAAAGAGTACTTCGGTGAGCAGGGCATGCTGGGCTACGTCGCTGGCGTACAGCGCAAAGAGATCCGTCAGGGTATCGCCTGCGTTAAGCACCAGAACATGGCCGGTTCCGATATGGGCGATGATCACAAAGAATACTTCGCCGGTGAAGCCGCACTGAAAGCCGCGGGTGAAGACAACACCATGAACCAGTTCGGTTAATATCTGACCTGACAAGGTGATAAAAAAAGGGACGCTTCGGCGTCCTTTTTTTCGTCTGTTAACAGCGATTCTGGCGGTATCATTGTGATGATCAGAACAGTATTAATCCGCTACGCAGTTGAATAAGCATCAGAGGATACCTGCCTGGAATTAACCACACAGAATGAACTGCCGGGAATAAAGAGCCCCCTTTGATCTGGATTAAACCGTCCTTAAACATTCTCAGCCAACTGCTTATTGCAACAACCTGAATGATGCTTTTGCTGCTACTCACTTTTAAAATAAAAAAAGCTCAGACATATTACTGCCTGAGCTTTTTCCCCGACACTGAAGCAGTGCCGATTAATAACGCAGATTACCCGATACTGAACAGAAACAGTTTCAACTGCTACTTTTGTTGCCCGAGAATATAATCGCGGTATTTCATATCCTCCTCGAGGATATGCTGCCGCAGCCAGCGTTGAAGATAACCATTGACAGAATCACCGATAATGAATGGACTCTGGGGAAAGCGGGCATAGGTCGAGCGTATAGTCTCCAGCCACTCAACAAAGCTTTCATGCTGTTTCAGATGTTCCTCTAAACCGGGAAAGTCTGCGTTTTTCATATACACCTCCTCCCGGCTAAAATGACCACGGGTATAGGCCTTCAGACGATCCAGGATGGAGTTGATATAATCATGACTCATATCCGCTGAATCAAGCTCATCTATCAGCGCAAACAACCCTTTATGATCATCATCAATATTGTGATCCCCAACACTGAGATCACTGGTCCAGTTAACATTCATAGCTGATAACTCCTAAAGCAGGCCGAGAGCCAGCATGGGGAAAGCGATAATCAAACCCAGGCGTACAATATCTGACAACACAAACGGAAAGACTCCCTTAAAAATATCCTTTATCGGGATATCGGGCGCAACCGATTTTATGACAAACACATTCATACCCACCGGAGGGGTAATTAACCCCAGTTCAACGGTAATTACCGCAATGATACCAAACCAGATCGGATCAAAACCGGCGGCTTCAATCAGCGGGTAAACAACGGGAACGGTCAGCAGCAGCATGGCGATACTGTCCATCACACACCCCAGCAGAATGAATAGCAGCAGTACACAGAACAGCACCATATAAGGTGTCAGATGCATACTATCGACAAACTCAACCAGCGAAAAGGAGATACGGGAAACCGAAAGGAAGTAGCCGAATATCTCCGCCCCAATGATCATAAAGAAGATCATCGCAGACATAAACAGCGTTTCTTCAACCGATTCCTTAAACTGCTTAAAGCTCATTCCCCGCAACAATGCAATCACGAAGGTCCCGGCAGCGCCTACTGATGCAGCCTCTGTCGGTGTAAAGAAACCGGTATAGATACCACCAATTATCAGAGCAAACACGCCGGTAAATGGCACCAGACCTTTCAGGCCGATAATCTTTTCAACAAACGTAGTTTTAGCGCCCGGCTGCGCCAGATTAGGAAACAGCATCACCACAATAGCAATGGTTACACAGTAAAGACCCAGTCCCAGCAGACCGGGAATCACGCCTGCGATAAACATATCACCAACCGACTGTTCCGTGATCAACGCATAGAGCAGCAACGCAATTGATGGCGGAATCATAATACCCAGCGTACCACCAGCTGCCAGGGTGCCGGATGCCAGCGATTTTGCATAACCATTCTTTTCCATTTCAGGCAATGCTACCCGCGACATACTCGCGGCAGTCGCCATGGATGAACCCGAAATAGCTGAGAAAATCCCACATGAAGTCACTGCAGCCAGAGCCATCCCCCCTCTCCAGCTACCAAACAGAGTGCGGGCACCTTCAAACAGTTCCTGAGACATTTTTGCCTTTGAGGCAAACACCCCCATCAGGATAAACATAGGGATCGGGCTGAAACTATAGTTAGACAGGGTTTCGAACGGACCACTGTCAAGAATAGAGAGCGCAGGCTCGAACGCAACGATCCAGCCAAAACCGACAAAGCCAGTCAGCGCCATCGCGAGGGCAATTGGCATACGCAGTGCAATCATCCCCAGCATGCTGAAAATACAGATTAAACCGATGATTGATCCGCTCATGACTGATGCACCTCTTTACGAAAGAAAAACAAACGAATACTTATCAGGAGTGCCGCGAGTGCTAGAAAAGCAGTCGCAAAAGAGGTTATAGCGTAAAGATAACTCAACGGAATCAGCAGGTCCTGAGTGGTCTCTCCAGACATTTCCGCCTGTCCTATCGCATGATAAAAACGATAACTCATCCCCCCACCCAGCATGACAAAACCAAGCATATAAAAGCCTTCAAGCCATGCCTTCATTCGGGACGATAAATTTTCGGTAAACAGGTCAACAATTACCTGGGAACGACCCACTGAATATGGCAATGCAAACACCACCATCAGCAACAAGCCATACTTAATCAGCTCTACCCCACCGATAAAGGTCAGGTCTACTGAGCCTCCGGTTGCTTTAAACAACGCACGGGCCAGAACATCCGCGAGGGTGATGAACATCATTGAAACAAGAATAGCACCGCTGATCACATGCATGGCATGGGTAATACGATCAAACAGCCGGCTGAAAGCCATCATAAGGCACTCCATTTAACTGAGTAGTAAGGCTGGGCTAACAGTTAAAGGCAGCTCCTGCCTGACTCATCCAGATGATAAGTCAGACAGGAATCGCACATTAATTACAGGTAGCAGCGAGTTCGTTCGCGCGGGCATAGACTTTGCGTGCTGGCAGCCCTTTGGCTTCCAGCTCAGACAGGTACTCTTCGATCGCGCCATCGATAACCGGTTTCCAGTCCGGGTTTGAGATGCCGCCTTCGACGGTATAGATCTTATCGCCATTCGCTACCGCCTGAGCACGCCCTTTCACATCCAGGTCATCAAACACCCTGGCTGCACGCTGCGCCCACTCAGCGCCGGAATTATCATCCAGCACTTTCTGCAGATCAGCAGGCATGCTGTTATATACATCTTTGTTCATGGTCATCAGGAATGACAGCGTATACAAACCACCCACTTCGGTATGATTAGGCGTCAGCTCATTAATACGGAACACCAACTGACCTTCCCATGGCAATGAAACACCATCAATAACACCGCGCTGAACGGACTGATAAGCCTGTGGTGCAGGCATACCAACAGGCTGCGCGCCGAGGCCTTCCAGAAGTTTTGCCACCACAGCTGTCGGGCGACGGATACGCAACCCTTCAAAGTCAGATGGTTTCTGAATCAGTTTTTCGGTGGTATGAATATGACCCGGGCCATGAGTAAAGAAGAACAGTGGGTGCGTTTCTTTATACTCACTGGCAATCAAACCTTCATCATAAAGTCCCTGAATAATACAGGAGCCATTTGCCGCATCTTTGGCAATGCCAGGCAGCTCAACCACCTGAGTCAGCGGAAAACGGTTAGCGGTATAACCCTGAATGGTCATGGTTACATCAGCGATACGGTTCTTAACCGCATCATACTGTGCCGGTGGCTTTGCCAGGGTTGATGAAGGGTAAACTTCAACCTCAATACGGCCATTTGAATCGGCTTTGACTTTATCCGCCCAGGCCTGAGCAATCAGCTTATGCTGACCTGCTACAGGAGGGAAGAAGTGCGCAAGGCGCAGTGTGTATTCAGCAGCTTGAACGGGCGCCTGAATGATCAGGGCAGCCGTTAACGCCATTGCTGTTTTCAGCAGGGGCTTTTTCATTTAAGACTCCTCAGTAAAATTTTTATAAACGCTTTATATTTTTATTATGACGGCCACGCGGGCACAGAACCGTTTTGAAAAAAGATTAAACGAACTCCTCGGTATCAATCTCTGCCTGGGTTGCCGGGTTATAACGACTCCCCGTGACGGTGCTCTGATTGATAATCTGGTCGAGTTGCAGGAAAGCTTCAGCGCTCAGCTGCAGATCCACAGCACTGATATTTTCTTTCAGATGATCAGGGTTCGTAGTTCCCGGAATCGGGATAATATTTTCATCACGCCCCAGCAACCAGGCGAGAGAGAGCTGCGCCAGGGTCATCCCTTCGGCTTTAGCAACGCTCTCTACGCGGTCCAGAAGTTGTAGGTTTTCAGCATAATTTTCCGGATAAAAACGCGGCATTCCGCGACGGATATCCCGCTCTTCAAGGGCATTCACATCCCGCAGCTTTCCAGTCAGAAACGCTCTGGCTAACGGACTGAACGCAACAAAGGTTGCACCCAGTTCGCGACAGGTATCCAGCACAGCAATCTCTGCATTACGGGTCCACAGGGAATATTCAGTCTGCACCGCCGCAATCGGATGCACTTTACTGGCTTTCCTGAGTGTCTCTGCGGAAACCTCTGATAACCCAACATCACGAATTTTGCCTTCTGAAACCAGATCAGACAGTGCTCCTACACTATCTTCAATGGGTACATTCTTATCCCAACGGTGCAGGTAATAGAGATCAATCACATCGGTTTGCAGCCGGCGCAGACTGTCTTCACAGGTCTTTTTGATCATCTCAGGACGACCATTAATTTCACGCACGCCCGCATCGTTTTTAAACATGCCGCATTTACTGGCCAGCACAAAATCGTTACGACGCCCTTTTAGCGCCTTGCCCAGTAAAATCTCGTTATTACCGAAGCCATATAACGCTGCGGTATCGAGCATGCTGTACCCCATGTCGAGAGCCTGCAACAGAACCTGCTCTGCGTCCTTCTCGGAAGGTGGCGTACCATAAGCATGTGACAGGTTCATACAGCCCAGCCCTATCGGCGAGCATTCGAAAGAACCGAGTTTACGGGTATTCATGAAGACAACCTCTCCTGCTTTAATCGTGCTTTGGGTTTACTCTGCCGCTGCCAGACATTTCTCCAGCTGGTCGAGGGTTTCCATGGCAGGGTAGCACTGGCTCAGGCTGGAGTTGGGCTCACGGCCCTCGCGAATAGCCGCAAAGAACTCACGATCCTGCAGCTCAATACCGTTGAAAGAGACCGCTACGCCAGACAGATCAACCGGATTACCTTTACCATCTTCAAGATCATCATAACGGGCAATATAAGTGCCGTTATCACAGATGTAACGGAAGAAGGTTCCGAATGGACCATCGTTGTTGAATGACAGAGACAGAGTACACAGCGCGCCACTGGGTACTTTCATACCGATACTCATATCCAGAGCGATCCCCAGATCTGGGTGAATCGGTCCCTGCATAGCCTGAACCTGACTGGCGGTTTCACCTGTCTGATACTGGAACAGATCAACCGTATGACAGGCATGGTGCCACAGCAGGTGGTCAGTCCATGAACGGGGCTCGCCTTTTGCGTTGGTATTCGTACGACGGAAGAAATAGGTCTGTACATCCATCTGCAGGACATTAAGCTCACCTGCCTGAATCTTATTGTGGATCCACTGGTGGCTGGGGTTAAAACGACGGGTATGACCGGCCATTGCTACCAGACCGGTCTCTTTTTGCAACGCGACAATCTCTTTGGCATCTTCAATATTGTCTGCCATTGGGATCTCAGTCTGAACATGCTTACCTGCTTTGAGGCACTGTTTTACCTGAGCGGCATGCACCTGAGTAGGAGTCGCCAGAATAACGCAATCCACATCATCCCGGGCAAGGCTTTCAGCCAGATCAGTGGTGTAATGAGGGATGTTATGTTCAGCAGCAAACGCTTTAATTTTCTCTAAATTAGAGCTGCCAACAACAGAAACAACCTCGGCATCTTCAATAGCACGGATCGCTTCCAGATGTTTCATACCAAAAGCGCCTGCAGCGCCGGCAATACATACTCTCATTGAACTTTCTCCAATTTTTGTCTTCTTTGCTTCTCAATGCAGAAGCAGCACAAATATGATCAACAGAACTTACTGACTCTATACATAACAAGCTAACACCGGTTATCAGAACAGGATAATTAAATAACCGGTAATATTATTCATTTTTTGCATAGAATCAGTTTTATCACTGATCATCAAGATCGACCCCATGGTCTGTATCGCTGAGCAGATTTATGAATACAGACTGCGTAGTTGTTGGCTTCCAGTTATTCCTGACACTGATACCTATAGGCCTGTATGCGTGCTCAACCTCATAAGGAACTGTCTTAAAAACGCCTGTAGAAAGCTCATGCTGAATCTGATGCTCGGATATCATTGTCAGGCGATCACTACCCATCAGCAGCGAACGAACCAGAATCTGAGAACCGGTTTCCACCAGCCGGGAGGGCACGTCTAACCCCGCTTCAGTGAACGTTGACTCAAAGATAGCCCGTGTTGGCGTGCCTTTTCCCGGCACCACCCATGGATATTTTTGCAGCGTTTCCAATGACACATTGCGATCACTACAGAGAGGATGACCCGGCCTTGCGACTATCTCAACCGGGGAGGAAAACAGTTCCTCCTGAATCACATCATCAGCGGGTACGGGAAAGCGCAACGCACCCAGCAGCAGATCGATATCGCCATGCCGCAGATGGTATAAAAGATCATCATAGGGGCCATCGTTAACCCGGATTCTGAAATCGGGAAAACGCTGGGAAAACTCTATAATCGCCTTTGGCAACAGTGATGTCCGCGCCAGGGGCATACTACCGATCACCAACTGCCCCACTTCCCGGTTATGCAGTGCATCGACCTCATCCCGGCCCTGACTAATTTCCGAAAAGGCCAGTTTACAGGCGCGGGCTAATGCCCTGGCCGCTTTGCTTGAACTGATACCGGTGCTGGTCTTCTCAAATAAAACCACCCCCAGAAGCGCTTCCAGCTCTCGCGCAGCACGGTGTAGCGAAGATTGAGAGATACCCAGATTCCGACCTGCAATACTAAAGTTGTGAGCCTCGGTTACCGCAATAAGCGCCCGCAACTGAGTCGTTGTCAACATCTGTAAAAGGTGCGCTGGCTGGGACTTACTGCCCCCCAGCCTGACGGCTCCCCGCAACCCCTCAAGCACCATATCCAGCGCTCGCTGAACACGAAGCGCAAACACCTCACCGGACTCACTGACATACATACCATCACTGCGGCGACTGAACAGCGAAGCACCCAGTGCAGTTTCAAGCTTTGCAATCGCCTGAGTTATTGCAGGCTGCGACAGGAAGACGCGCTCTGATGCTTTACTGATACTTTTGCACTCGACAACCTCCAGAAAAACCCTGAGATGCCTTATATTTGGTATTTCAAACACGTATACCGCCCTCTGAAAAGTGTTCACTAAAACATAGTCTATCTCAAAAACTAATACCATAACTTTAAAAACTGAATAGCCACAACCGGGTCGTTCAGAATACCTTTAAGCTATGTTTGCCCGTTTTGCTAAGTGGAACCATCCTGTCTGGTAATCCCCTTTCAGGTTTTTCCTATAGGTAAATCAGGCGCACCACTATAAACAAGGTATGAGAGAACCGAAGATGATTATCGACTGTCATGGACACTACACCACAACGCCTCCAGGCGTTGGCGAATATCGTGAGCAGCAAAAAGCGGCTATAGCTAAGGACCCATCATTCAAAGGTGAGAAAGGCAAGGTCGTCGTCAGTGATGATGAGATCATCGAAAGTATCGAAAAAAACCAACTGCGCCTGCAGCAGGAACGTGGAACCGATCTGACTATTTTCTCTCCCCGTGCCAGTTGGATGGGTCACCATATCGGCAATGAATACACCAGCCAGTACTGGACCGAGCATCAGAATGATCTGATCAAACGGGTCTGCGACCTGTTCCCGAAAAACTTTGCCCCGGTTGCGCAGTTACCACAGTCCCCCGGTGTTGATCCGGCAAAATCAGTTGCCGAGCTGGTACGTACCGTTGAGCAGATGGGCTTTATCGGTTGCAACCTGAATCCAGATCCTTCCGGTGGTCACTGGCAGGATGCCTCCCTGGCGGACAGATCCTTTTATCCATTGTATGAAAAGATGTGTGAGCTGGACGTACCCGCGATGATCCACGTGAGTGCTTCCTGTAATGACTGCTTCCACACCACTGGATCTCACTATCTGGGGGCAGATACAACCGGCTTCCAGCAGTTGGTGATGTCCGATGTGTTCAAAGACTTTCCTGAACTGAAAATCATCATCCCCCACGGTGGTGGTGCAGTGCCTTACCACTGGGGTCGTTTCAGGGGCCTTATGCAGGATCAGGGTTATGAGCCGCTTGAGATCTCAGCACTGAAAAACATCTATTTCGATACCTGTGTTTATCACCAGAAAGGTATCGATCTGCTGCTGGATATTATTCCAACAGAAAATATCCTGTTCGCTTCCGAGATGATCGGTGCGGTACGCGGCGTCGACCCGGAAACCGGTCATTATTTCGATGACACCAAGCGGTATATCGATAACAACAGCAAGCTCTCAGCGGAACAGAAGCAGATGATCTTTGAAGGCAATGCCCGCCGGGTATTCAGCCGTCTGAAAATTGTCGAGTAATCAAAGCGCGCCCGATACAGGCCTGATGATTTAGGAGAACAGTTATGCAAGAGAATGTTGTTGTACAAAATATTGAGCGCGCCGATCCCGCTATTATAGAAGCGCTCGGCAAGTGTGGCGTTGCGACGGTACATGAAGCACAGGGCCGCCGTGGCCTGCTGGCCGACCACCTGCGCCCGATTCAGATGGATGTTACTATTGCCGGTTCTGCTATCACCATCTCCGGAGCGGCAGGCGATAACTGGATGATGCACGTTGCGATTGAGCAGTGCCAGGCGGGCGATATTATGGTGTTTGCCCCGACCTCCCCGTCTAATTTTGGTTTTTTTGGTGATCTGCTGGCGACCTCTGCACAGGCTCGTGGAGTCGTCGGCCTGATCATTGATGGCGGTGTTCGTGATACCCGTGATCTGCGTAAGATGAACTTCCCGGTCTGGTCAAAACATGTTTTCGCCCAGGGCACCATCAAAGAAACGCTAGGCTCAGTTAATATACCAATGGTCTGCGCAGATGAGATCGTCAACCCGGGCGACATTATCATCGCCGATGACGACGGTGTGGTGGTGGTTCGCCGTGAAGAAGCAGAAGAGGTTCTGGCGGAAGCACTGGCTCGGGAAGCACGGGAAGAGGAAAAGCGTGTACGTATGGCAAATGGTGAGCTGGGACTGGATATCTACAACATGCGCCCACGTCTGAAAGAGAAAGGACTGAAATATGTCTGATTCAGCACGCTGTATGTGGATGCGGGGGGGGACCTCTAAAGGGGCCTACTTCCTCGCAGAAGACCTGCCATCTGATACCACAGAGCGGGATAACTTTCTGCTCAACATTATGGGCTCACCGGACCCGCGTCAGATAGACGGTATCGGCGGCGCTGATCCGTTGACATCAAAAGTGGCGGTGGTTAAGAAATCGCAACGCCCCGGCGTCGATGTTGATTATCTGTTTCTGCAGGTATTTGTTGACCAGGCGACCGTTACGGATGCCCAGAACTGTGGCAACATTCTCGCGGGTGTCGGCCCGTTTGCAATTGAGCGCGGCCTGGTCGATATCAGTGGGGATCAGACCTCCGTAGCCATCTATATGGAAAATACCGGTCAGATCGCCATTGAGGAGGTGCACACCCCCAACGGTAAAGTCAGCTATCGGGGTGATGCCTGTATTGATGGTGTTCCGGGAACATCCAGTGCCATCCCTGTCACCTTCCAGGACACTGCAGGTTCAAGCTGCGGCGCCCTGCTGCCAACCGGTAATCAGGTTGACATCATCGATGGTGTCGCGGTGACCTGTATCGATAACGGTATGCCGGTCGTGGTCATGAGAGCTGAAGATCTGGGTATTAGCGGCACGGAATCCCGGGAGCTGCTGGAGCAGAATGAAGCGCTTAAATCCCGCCTCGAATCGATCCGCCTGCAGGCGGGCCCAATGATGAATCTGGGTGATGTCACCCACAAATCGGTACCTAAAATGAGCATGGTCAGCCGGGCGACTCAGGGCGGTTCAATCTCGACCCGCACCTTCATCCCCCATCGCTGCCACGCTTCGATCGGTGTACTGGGTGCAGTCAGCGTTGCGACAGCCTGCATTCTGCCGGACTCTCCGGCACATGCACTGGCGGACATACCCGAGGGCTCGACTAAAACGATGCCGGTTGAACATCCGATCGGTGAGATGACCGTGATTCTTAAAATGAATCAACAGGGCGATGCAGAAAGTGCTGCGATCTTACGAACCGCCCGTAAACTGTTTGATGGTGAAGTGTTTGCGGACTGATTCGCTGAATCAAAACTTTGCCTACTGAGTCTTTCCAACATAAGAACAGGATTAAATAATGGACGCTGATTACCTTCCATTCCATGACAGCCCCAGCAAGCCAGAGTTTAAAGCTCCAGCCGGGGCAGTCGATGCTCACTGTCACGTATTTGGACCCGCGGATAAATTCCCCTACCACCCAAAACGTAAATACACCCCCTGTGATGCATCTAAAGAACAACTCTTCGCCCTGCGGGACTATCTTGGCTTTGCACGCAATGTCATCGTTCAGGCTTCCTGCCACGGTACTGATAACGCGGCCCTGATTGATGCGCTGAACACAGCCGGAGAGCTGGCACGTGGTGTAGCCGTTGTTGATCCGGCTATCACAATGGAAGAGCTGCAGGCGATGCATGAGGCCGGCGTTCGTGCGGTTCGCTTCAACTTCGTTAAGCGGCTGGTCGATACCACCCCCAAAGAGGTCTTCCTCAGTGTTGCTGAGAAGATCAAACAGCTGGACTGGCATATCGTCGTTTATTTTGAAGCGCCAGATCTGGCAGATCTTATTCCGTTTCTGAAGCAGCTGAACACCACCATCGTCGTTGACCATATGGGCCGTCCCGATGTTGCAAACGGTGTTGACCACGAAGATTTTCAACGGTTTATCAACCTGATGGCTGAAAACACTAATATCTGGACTAAAGTCAGCTGTCCTGAGCGTCTGACTCAGCAAGCTCCTGACTACAGCGATGTCGTTCCATTTGCCCGCACCCTGGTTGAGAAGTTTCCAGACCGGGTTCTGTGGGGCACCGACTGGCCGCATCCCAACATGAAATCCCATGTGCCCGATGATGGCAAACTGGTTGACGTTATCCCACTGATTGCACCAACAGCAGAACTGCAACAGGCGCTGCTGATTGATAACCCGATGCGTCTGTACTGGGATAAATAATCTCTTTCAGCAAAGCATCAGGGTGACCGAATCATCCATGTCCCTCACTGATGCAATTAGCATCAGTGACAAAGGCCTCATTCAGAGGCCTTTTTATCACCTTCCCTCCCCGCAAAACTGTTTATGGTGATGGTATTTCTCACTACCCGAAAACACTGCAGGCAGCTATATCAAATTTATTCAGTAAACGGGTAAGGCAAAATCTATATCAGCAGCGGCTGAACACATGAGATGACCGGAGGCTGCCATAACGTAAGAAGCTAACAGTCTGCCGCTTTACTCAGCCGGTTTACGATGCGTTTCAGCAACGGCTTTGACCACAAACGCACTGCCCAGCAGCCCAAGAAAACCAATACTACAAGTGGCCACAGCTAAACCGGCCAGCTTGACCATAAAACCAATGATCAACGGCCCTGAGGTCACCCCCACATCGGCAAACAATCGCCAGATGCCGATAAAGCCTCCACGGTTTTTCTGAGGCGCCAGATCTGAGCCCATAGTCATAATAACGCCTGCGGAAACACCATTACCCAGGCCCATCAGCGAAGCGATCAGGATGAGGCTCCACAACCCCTCGGCTAACGGCAACAGGCTGATACTCATACCCAGCAGTACAAGACTGGTGATAAAGATAGGTTTACGGCCAATACGATCACTCAGACTACCGGCCGGATAAAACAGCAGCGTGTCAATGATGGCTCCCGCTGAGATGGCAATACCGATACTGGTTTCATCCAGCATCAGGGCCGCCCCTGTCAGAGGCAGCAGAAGCGCCCTCGAAGAGCGCACCAGCATGAGTGCAAATGAGGCAACACCCGCCGTCATAAACACCTTACGGTTATCGATAAGGGCATCACGCAGTGCAATAACGCTGTGACTGTCATGCCCCTGAGGTTTTGTATAGGAAACCCAGCGCACAACACACAACACTACCAGCAACGAGCAGATAGCAAACACTGCCAGTGTTACCTGATAGCCCTGTGCGGCAATTAGCATACCTGCCAATAACGGGCCGATAACATTACCCAGGCGAATGGTTCCGGCAGACAGCGCCATCACTCTGCCCCGCTCTTCAATAGACGAGGCGTCGGTAATAAAAGAGATACGCCCCACCAGCCAGCTACCATGTGCCAGGCCAAGTAGCAGTGCTGTTGAGATTAATACAGGCATCGTCGGAAACTGAGACATCAGCAGCAGTGCTAGGACAGAGGCAAACGCGGCACCAAGCATTACCCGTTTATCACCGAATCGCGCCAGCAGCAATCCAGCAGGCAGATCCGCCAGCATCATCCCGATACCTTTCAGGCCAATAATCATCGCCGATTGTGCCAGCGTTCCTCCAATAGCCAGCACATAAAGTGGTAATACAACCAGCATCGCCTGCTGCACAATGGACACAATAGCAGAGGGGCAAACCACTGGCAGAAAAAACTTACGCAGTATTCTGGTCACAATAAACCTGTCTTAAAGAGATTGAAGCGGTGAATGACAAAAGCGGAACTGAGTGACAATTATAGTGAGCTAATCAGGGGGAGACGAATCATTCTATGTCGATAGCAATAGAATAATTCGAATAGCTATCGTCCAGCCCTCTTCAACCCCACCACTATTGACTGGTTGACCGACCCACTTAAAATAATGAATTTTTCTAATCTTTCATTCAAATAATACTCGTTTGTATGGTGTCATACCAAAGTCTAAAATAGCCTCTATCTTAAACATTTAAAGGAATATGACCATGAGCAAGTACATATATACCGATCAATCTGCTGATTATGACCTGAATAAAATTGTTGCAGAAGCTGAGCGCATGCGTGCAGAATATCTGCTTGAAATGGTTTCTTATATCGCTAAAAAAGTGACCAACCTGTTTTCTGCTGAACTGCCTGAATTCATTCCAGGACCACTGGCTCACCGCTAAGAGAGCCAGTCGTCTTCATCACTCAGCTGATAAACGCTCCACAATAATTTTCAACTGTTCATCCGGCGCTATCGCCACATCCAGCGTGATATACGCTATGCCCTTTTTCTGCAGTTCTGAGACACAGTCACTGGCTGGCTGCCACCCCTTTCCAGTCAATTTAATAACAGCATCAGCCCTGTTTTTCTCTGCCAGCGCCAGCAACTCACTGGGATAGTGAATTTTTGCGCCGTTCATCAGGTTGAGGTGATTCCACGGTTCTTCATCGATAAAAGCCAATAGGGAAAACCCACCACGTTCAAGCAGGATGGTTGACAGATGATGGCTATGGTAGCCAGTATCGATCATGATCAGTTTTTTCAAGCTCTGTTTTTTCAGTCGACGGAACCAGCCTGACACAGTGGAACTCCGCCTCAGATCAGCCCATTAAGCGCTTCTATCCCTGCTTCAGCGCACTGCAGATCTTCTGGTACTTTGCCGCCGGCAACGCCCACAGCCCCCACCACACTGCCATCCACCAGCACCGGCAAACCACCGCCGAACAGTGCCACTTTTGGGTGTTGTGCTAAACCATTCGCAACAATGGGTCTGCCCTCCAGCAGTTCCGCCCACTTCTCAGTTGGCGATCTGAAATTTGCAGCGGTGTATGCCTTTTTCTCAGCGAAATCCATCGCCGGTAATGGCGCTCCTGGCTCACGCAGTGACACCAGACGATTACCGGCACTATCAACCACCACCACATTTACCTTGATCCCCAACTGATTACCGTGATTAATCGCAGCCCGGGCGATCACCAGAGCGGCATCCAGTGTCAGTGATGCCTGCAGATAGGTTTTACTCATCATATTCCTGCTATTTCGTTATTTTCGTGTTTCGGGAAACTATAGTGTATCGATTGTATAGCATCTCAGATTGCACACGTTAACACCCATCTGTTTTCTTTGAGCACTATTCAGTTTTTCGATAACAATTGCTTCTGTAAAATGCTTTACTCTATTATCTGCAACGACCAGAAACACAGGAATAAAGATGACCCAGGTAACGACAGAGATCACCGCCTATCATGCACACGTCTACTTCGATGCCAACAGTCTTAACCAGGCGGTTGAGCTGTGCGAAAAGGCCCACGATACACTGGGGGTCGCGATGGGCAGAGTACACCAGAAACTGGTAGGCCCGCACCCTGAATGGAGCTGCCAACTCTCCTTCAGTGCGCCAGACATCGGCAAGGTTCTGCCGTGGCTAATCCTTAATCGTAAAGGACTGACTGTCTTTATCCATCCGGTTACCGGCAACGACCTTGACGACCATACCAAATATATTATGTGGCTCGGCGACAGTAAGCCCCTCAACATCGAACAGTTCCTGCAATAACTTATTTCACCGGAACTGCAGATTTGTACTAGGCTGACCATACAGGGTTTAATTGTTAAATAAGCGATGAAAACGATAACAGCCGAGGACATCCATACCCGCCTGCCCCAGGAAAAAATACGTCAGGGGTCTCTGTTTGGAGCGCTCACCGATGACTGTATTAACTTTATCCTCGAGCAGGGGCGGATACTTGAACTTGCCAGCGGAGAGAAGGTATTTAACGCCGGCGATAGCGGCAATGCTTTCTATGTCGTTCTGGAAGGCAGCCTCAGCTTTGTCAAACTCCACGATGGCAAGCGTTATAACACCCGCGATATCGGTTTTGGTGAAGAGGTTGGCTTCGTTGCTATGATCGCCCTGCACAACCATGCAGGCTATGCCGTTGCCAACTGTGACAGCCGGGTGCTGGAGATCAGTTCTGATCTGTTTGCCCGGGTTCATGAAAACTATCCCTTTGACTTTGGCATTATCACCCTGAATCTGGCTCGCGATATGGCCAGAAATATCCGCAAACTCAGCAATGCGCTGGTCGAAAACGCGATCAAATACTGAGCGCCATAGAAAAGCCCCTGCAAACAGGAGCTAAAGAATCGGTTGAAGAGCATGGGATAAAGCCCGATAGCGGTAAACAGAAGCGCTTAACCCTTCCTCAATCGCAGCAATTCCAATTAAATTAAAATCTTACAAAACAAACATAACTATATAATTTAAAAGAGAATTATAAATTAAGTTCGCTATCTTCCGGCATACGCTGCGCTTCAATCTCTTCGGTAATCCGTTCTACCTGTTTTTCCGCTTCCAGACTGCTCGATTCAAAGCGGGCAAGGTGATACAGGGCATCCCCTTCATTAACGACCGGAATATTGTTCTGTCCGATAATAATACCGGAATTAGGTGCGACCACCTCCTCTTCATGAGCCCCGAAAGGCGATGCAACCACCCCCATGATCTGTCCCTTGCTAACCCGTTGACCAACCGAAACCACTGACCTGAAAACACCATCGGAATTGGCCCGAATCCAGGCTGAAGAGTGGGCAACCACAGGTGCAAGCACTTTTTTAGATTTCTTCAACGGTGGCAACATTTTCAGGTAGCGGACAACGTTTAACACACCGCGGATCCCTCCCCGGATCGCCCGGTCATCAAACCTCAGTGCTTCCCCCGCCTCATAAAGTATCAAAGCGATATCTGCTTCATCAGCACACTGGCGCAGCGAACCATCCCGTAACTTTGAATCAATGATCACCGGTGCACCAAATGCATCCGCCATCTCTTTTGCCACCGGGTTGTCCAGATTTGCCCTGATCTGCGGCATATTGCTGCGGTGAATCGCCCCGGTATGCAGATCCAGCACATGGGTACAGTGACTCAGAACCTGCGTCCTGAAGATGTAGGCAATCCGACTGGCAAGTGAGCCCTTCTCACTGCCGGGAAAACAGCGATTAAGATCGCGCCTGTCCGGCAGATAACGGCTTTGATGGATAAAACCAAAAATATTAACCACCGGCACAATAATCAGCGTCCCGGCAATGCGGTGCAAAGATTTATACTTCAAGAGCTGACGACAGATCTCTACACCATTGAGCTCATCACCATGAATTGCAGCACATACCATTAGTGTTGGCCCGGCGCGGCGCCCATGAATCACCTCGATATCCAGATCCAGATGGGTATTGGTATACAGACGAGCCAGATCGACATGAATCGTTCGCCGCTCGCCCGGCTTTACAATACAACCGGCAATCTCAAGCGGTTGATTCAGTTGCGCCATAAAGTATTATCCTTTGCCCCGTGTGCGTGTGCGGGTCGCTTTTTTCTTTTCTGCAACACTTTTCTCAATAAAGGTGATTATGCTGTGAGCCACATCCTTGCCGGTAGCCCGCTCCACACCCTCCAGGCCTGGACTGGAGTTTACCTCCATCACCAGCGGCCCCCGCTCAGAGCGCAACAGATCGACACCAGCAACATTTAATCCCATGGTTTTAGCCGCCAAAACAGCTGTCGCACGCTCCTGGGGAGTGATTCTGACCAGTGAAGCCGATCCGCCACGATGCAGGTTAGAGCGAAACTCACCCTCTTTGCCCTGACGCTTCATTGCCGCCACCACTTTATCGCCGATAACCAGACAACGGATATCCGCACCGCCAGCCTCTTTGATAAACTCCTGAACCATAATATTGGTTTTCAGCCCCATAAAAGCCTCCAGCACACTCTCGGCAGCCTTTCTGGTTTCGGCCAGGACCACACCGATCCCCTGAGTACCCTCCAGTAGTTTGAGCACCACAGGGGCACCACCCACCATATCCAGAAGATCGGGAATATCACTTGGTTTACTGGCAAACCCGGTAACCGGTAAGCCAACTTTCTTGCGCGATAACAACTGCATTGAGCGCAGCTTATCCCGGGAGCGGCTGATCGCTACAGACTCGTTCAGCGGGTATACCCCCATCATTTCCAGCTGACGTAGCACAGCGGTACCATAAAAGGTTACCGATGCACCAATCCGGGGAATAACCGCATCGAAGCTGCCCAGATCCTCACCTTTGTAGTGAATACTCGGTTCTTCAGAGTTAATGTTCATATAGCAACGCAATACATCCAGTACCCGGACTTCATGACCGGCAGCCTCTGCTGCCTCAATCAAACGACGCGTAGAATACAGAGACGGATTGCGCGATAAAATGGCTATCTTCATTATAAAACCTTACTGTTCAGGCGGATGAATGCCTTGTGAAATTAAATATGCGCCTTCAGGATCTATCAGGAAGCGGCCGTTCATCGCCGTTCTGCCCAGTAACATTCTGAATCGCATTGTGTCTCTGTTAGTCAGTGTCAGCTCTATAGGGTATTGCTGATCACCAATTACAATATCAGTCAGTATGACATAGCGCTGACTCTGATGCCCCCCCGAGTCGGTGACCGTGCGTATATCCTGCACTGGAGCCTCACAGCGAATAACCGTATCGGGATCGTACTGATTTGGATGCACATCAAAGCTCACCCAATCCTGGCCCTCTTTCTGAAACGGCTCAAGCCTGAACGTATGTAGCGCAGAGGTGCGGGCGCCAGAGTCTACCTTGACCTTGATCTGATCAATGCCAAGCCCCGGCAAAGACACCCACTCACGCCACCCGATAACCGGTTTATTCTCGCTATTCAAGATCGCATCTCCTTCACTCACCAGTCAGTTGAGCATAATCAGAGGTCTTAAAATCAGATCATCCGGTTACGTTAATCCACCAGAACCTGGCGCCAGCACGTTAACCGATGACGATATACACCATTATTCAGCAAACAGATAGTCCACTGATGAAAGTTATGAATAAACAGTGACTTTCCTGCCCCTTTATAAAACTTTATCTTCCTGGGCGGGTCAACCCATTACTTGTGAAGGCTTTATGCCGCTCTGATAAATACCTCAGGCGGATACGCGCACAGACTGTGCAATTGCAGTATGAATACCTGCGCTACCCGGTATAATCAAAACCTGTGTTTTTTACCCGCGCCAAAATACGGACGACGATTTTAATGCGCCTGATACTTCTGTTACTGCTCAGCAGCCTCTCTCTACAGATTATGGCTGGCAATCTCGCTATCACCATTGAGGGTGTAAACTCAGAGCAGGAAGTCAATATCCGCAGCATGCTGAGCATCGAACAGTTCAACAATAAAGAGGTCACCAATCCTAGTCGGTTACGCTACCTGCATAGTCAGGCAGACAGTGAGATCAGGACAGCACTGCAGCCTTTTGGTTTCTACAGGCCGCAAATTAAAAGCCAGTTAAACAAAACAGATCAGGACTGGGTCGCCCGTTACAGCATCACCCCCGGTAAGCCAGTGCTGATATCAAAGCTGGATATACAGCTAAACGGTGATGCCAGCAACGACAAATCCTTTAAGCAGCTACTGGCAAAAAGCCCCCTGCGTCAGGGCCTACCTCTGATTCACAGTCAGTATGAACAGCTGAAAAAACAGCTCAGTTCACTGGCCGTCGAACGGGGATATTATCAGGCAACCCTGACGCGTCACCGGGTGGAAGTGAACCTGTCCGATTATTCGGCAACGATTATGCTTTACTTCGACAGCGGCCCCCGCTTCAATATTGGTGAAATATCTTTTGCCCCCAACCCCTTTGACGATGATTATCTCAGATCCTATGCCACTTTCTCATCCGGAGACCCGGTGCAGAACAGCAGCCTGATCGACCTGCAATCAGCGCTGATCGATACTGACTATTTTCAACGGGTGGAGGTCAGGCCGCTATGGAACGAGATGAGCGACACTGAAGTCCCCGTTTACGTTGATCTGCAGCCCAATAAGAGAACCAAATATCACCTGGGCCTGGGTTATGGCACCGATACCGGCGCACGGGCGAAGCTGGGTATGACAAAACGCTGGGTTAATCGCCAGGGTCATCAGTTCCATACTCAGCTGCTTACCTCAGAGATTATCACCAATCTCTCTGCTGAATATTCGATTCCGGGTAAAAACCCCCGTCAGGACCGCTACTCCATCCTCTTCAGCCTGCTGGATGAGAACTCCGACAGCGTTGAAACACGCAATTACTCTATTGGCGTGTCGCGGCAGAAACAACTGGGAAGCTGGCAACAGGTGATGGCCCTGAATTATCAACAGGAGGAATCAACCTTTAGTGGCGAGACGGACACCTCCTACTTTCTGATCCCACAGATCAACTACAGCACCCTATCCACTGAAGACCGTTTACATGTAAAAAATGGCTACAGTCTCTCTGCACAACTGCGTGGCAGCAGCAAAGCGGTGATATCAACCGAAGATTTTGTCCAGACCCGCCTCAGTGGCAAAGGAATCTATAGCTTTACCGATAAGTTTCGCCTGCTCACCCGGGCTGAAGCCGGTACCACCTGGGTCGATAACTTCGACGCCCTGCCCGCCAGTCTGCGTTTTTTTGCCGGCGGCGACAACAGTGTCCGGGGCTACGATTACAAAAGCCTGGGGCCACGCAATGACAGTGGTGATGTTATCGGGGGTCGCAACCTGCTAGTGGGCAGCCTTGAGGTTGATTATCGTTTTAAAGAGAACTGGGGAGTGGCGGCGTTTATCGATAGCGGAAATGCGTTTAATGATACCCGACTCAGTCTGCATACCGGTGCAGGCATCGGTTTGCGCTGGTTCTCTCCGGTAGGGCCGGTTCGTTTCGACCTGGCAGTTCCTCAGGACAATGGTGACGATAACAGCATTCACCTGCATTTTAATCTGGGGACCGATCTGTGAGCCCATCTGGAAAATCAGCTCAGTCAGAGTCTTCAACTGAACAGCAGCCTGCGCCATCAACTGATCAGCAACATCGGCCAAAGCGGATACGTCGCCTGTTCCGGATGCTATTGATACTGCTCATGGTGTTCGCTCTGCTGGCAAGCGCCACACTCCTCTACTTCACAGCAACGACCAGCGGTCTGCGGCAACTGATCGCCATAAGCCAACAGTGGCTGCCGGGCAAATTAGAGGTTCAGCAGATTGAGGGCTCAATCCTCAGCCAGCCCGATCTTAGAGGGATCGCCTATAGACAGCCGGACACAGAACTGCGTTTCAACCGCATCTCACTGGACTGGCAACCATCGGCACTACTTACCGGCCAGTTGCACATTATCAGGCTGGATATTGAGCAGCCGGTCATTACAACGACAAGTCAGGCCACAGCGCCCCCTGATAAAAATCAAACGACCGACCTGGCTCTGGAAGATATAACCCTGCCTTTGACGCTACAGATTGATGCGTTAAATATCAGTCAATTAAGCCTTATAAACGCTGTAAAAGAAGATGATCAGCCAGCAACCACAACTAACGTTTCAAGCGCTTTCATCAGTGTCCATACCTCGGACGATACACTGTTCATTGATCAGTTTAAGGTTGTCACCCCGCAGGCCCGGATGCTAATCAGTGGTCAGCTTCAACCCAATGGCCAGTTCCCGCTGGAGCTGAACACCCAATGGAGTTTAACCCTGCCTGAGCAGCAACCGCTGTCGGGCCAGGGCAACATAACCGGAACACTCAAGGGAGATAGCAACACCCTGAAGGTTGAGCAGACACTCAGCGGATTAATCAACACGGAGCTTTCAGCATCGCTGCAAAACCTGCTGAAAAAACCACAGGGAGAGCTGACTTTACAGCGTATAACAACTGATCTGGGGCAGTTTACCCCGCAGTTAAGCGATAGTAACCTGAGCGGATCGGTAACCGCACACGGCAGTGATGACCAGCTTAAACTCAATAGTCAGCTAGAGACAAAGTTGCCTGAAGTCGGTGCGATACAGCTCTCACTTCAACTTCATTTTGCAGACAACACGCTGCAGATTGATCAACTGAATCTGATCCAGACTGAACCGTTACAGGGCAACCGCCGCAATCCGCTAATGCTCCAGTTAACCGGTAAAGTGGCTGTAACCAGCGAACCACTCAGCTTTGATATACAGGGGCACTGGAATAACCTGCGCTACCCTCTTCAGGGGGAGGCAGCCTATTTAAGCCCCAAAGGCGAGCTTCAGGTCAGTGGTGATCTGCAACACTATCGGTTTACCCTCAACAGCGCTTTTGCAGGCCCCGCCATCCCTCCAGGTCAGTGGACGCTGACAGGCAGCGGTAACAGTGAGGGGCTAGAGCCTTTTTTGCTGACAGGAAAAACACTGGAAGGCAGTGTCAGGGTCAGTGGTAAAGTCCGTTGGCAGCCGCAACTGAACTGGAATCTGAAAGCCAGCGGAAAACAACTGAACCCCGGACAGTTCTGGCCGGAATGGCCCGGCAAGCTGGACTTTCAGGCAGCGGTCACTGGCAGTCAGCCCGCAGCGGAACCGCTCAGAGTTGAGCTACTGCTTGATTCCCTCAGCGGGGTGCTGCGCAATGAACCCCTCAGCAGTCATGGCAAGGTCACGGTTAACGGTAGCGACATCAATATCGCCGATCTTCGTCTGAACATAGCCGCTACTGCCATTCAGGCCAGCGGAACGATAGATGAAGAGCTCAACCTTTCCTGGTCTGCTCACTCGCCCAATCTGAACCAGCTGCTGCCCAGTCTGCAAGGCAGCCTGGATGGTAAAGGCACGTTAACCGGTAGCCAGAAAACGCCGCACCTTATCGCCACCCTTGAGGGGCAGAATCTGGCATATGATACCTATCAAGCCAGCCACTTAAACGCAGACCTGGATCTGAACCTCAGCCCGGAAACCCGTTCACATATTCGGCTCAGCGCTGCACAGCTCAATATCGCTGGCAACCAGTGGCAAGAACTTAACATCGCTGGTCAGGGGACGCCTGATAAGCACCAACTGACACTGACAACCGATAAGGGCCCCGCCGACCTTGAACTGGCGCTCAGTGGCCAGTGGAAAGAGGAGCAGTGGCACGGAACCCTGAACACACTTAACCTCATTCAGCCGCAACTGGGCGGCTGGCAGATTCAGCGCCCGGTGGCTGTGACACTGAGTTCCACTGCGGCACACCTTGATAGCCTCTGCCTCAACTCAACCATCAAAACCGACAGTTCCCTGTGTGCCTCAACCGATTGGTCAGCGACCCAAGGGCTTGAAGCAGCCATCGATACGAAACAACTCTCGCTGACCCACCTGCAGCCCTGGATACCAACTCAGGCGGCATTACAGGGTTATCTGGAGTCTGATCTGAAGTTTTCACAAGCACCGGGCCTGGCACCGGAAATTAAAGGCTATGCAGTTCTGAAAGATACCGAGCTACTGCTCGAGGAGGATGACCTTAAAATACGTGCTGACGATATTACCCTGCGTATCCAGGGTCACAACAATCAACTCAGAGCAGGTCTGAACCTGCCACTTCGGTATCCTACGGGAAAACTTTCAGCACAGGTCACCGTTGATGATCCTTACCATAGCAGAAAGCTTAATGGCGATCTTAACCTGTCCGTGGATGACCTTAAATTCATCTCCCTGTTCACACCGCAGCTTCAGGCGATCACCGGACAGATCAGTTCGCAACTGGCGCTGAGTGGAACGGTAGACAAACCCGGTATTGAGGGACATCTGACCCTCAACCATGCCAGTGCGGACCTGCCCGCGCTGGGTATAAGCCTGCAACAGATCAACCTCGATGTAACTGGCGAACCCGGTAGCAACACTTTGCTGATTAACGGCGGAATGCAATCCGACAATGGCCCTGTTGAGCTGCATGGGCAGTACAACCCGGTGGCCGATAGCGGAGAGTTGACTCTGGAAGGCACACGTTTCAAAGCCGTTGCCACCGAGGAGATTCAGGCGTGGATATCCCCCTCTGTTAAGCTGAACGTGACCCCGGATCAGATTGTATTGCGAGGCGAGATTAAAATACCGGAGGCCAGTATCAAGCCACCCGAGATCGAAGCGACCTCGCCGGTATCGGATGATGTAGTGATTGTCGACCCGAATCACCCAGACACGCCCGGGGCGACCCACAAACGCAATCTGGATGCCCAGATGCGAATTACCCTCGGGGATAAGGTCAACCTGGAAGCGCTGGGGTTTGAAGGACGCTTATTGGGCAGTGTACTGATTGAGGATGATGGCCGACAGGTCATGCGTGCCACCGGCGTTATGCAGGTAGCTTCGGGTCAGTACCGCCTCTATGGGCAGGATCTTAATATTGATCGCGGCAGCCTGGTCTACAGCGGAGGTCCGGTGGACAACCCCGGGTTAGATCTGCGAGTGTCGCGACAGGTGGAGGATATCACTGCCGGTGCAAAAGTATCCGGAACCCTGAATGATCCCCGTCTCTCGCTGTTCTCCGAACCGGCCATGCCGGAAAGCAGCCAACTCTCCTATCTGATGTTTGGTCACGCGCCAGGCGCTGGCGGCAACTCGATGAGTGAACAGGAACTGCTGTTTAAAGCCGCATCAGCTTTAACCCTGAAAGGCGGCAACACAATCGCTGAGCAGATATCAGAAACCTTTAATATCGACGAACTGGGGGTTGCCGGAGGCGATACTGCGACCGATACATCGCTGTATATTGGCAAATATCTGTCGCCCCGCCTGTATGTTAAATATGGGGTTGGACTGCTCGAGCCGACGCATACATTCTTTATGCGTTATCGTCTCAATGATGCCTGGAGCGTGGAAACCCAAACCGCCACAGAACATAACGGCGGTGATATTATCTACACAATGGAGCGATAATCTGAGGAGCGTTAATCTGAAGACAGGATCCCCGACGCAAGCGCCCTGCCCGCTGCTGGTTAGTCGGCGGTCAGATCGGAGCGCAAGATTTTGACGCTCCCCCGATCACCATTCCCCACGCCAAAAATCTCAGCATAACGTAATGCGGCATTGGCATGCTCACGCATCAGTGATTCGGCACGGGTGCCCTGCCGGTTTATCAGTGCATCGTAAACAAGGTGGTGCTGAACATTCGCAAACGTCAGGCGCAGGTACTCCCGATCCATCGCGGAACTGTCGATAGCAATAGAGTGCACCGAGGCAAAGGGAATATGGTCGTTAAGCATGATGGCGCTCTTGACTGCACCATTACCGCAGTTATCAATGATGGTGTTATGAAATGTCATGTTCAGGTCGTGAAACGTAACCACATCCCCTTCATCAATAGCCCCTCGGGAAAACAGCTGATCACCCTGATCAAGACACTGCTTAAGCGTATCGCGAACACTCTCTGTCAGCCCGACCTCAGCTAGCAGGCGTGCAGCCATCCCCTCGAGAACCCCCCGCACATCAACCGCATTCCTGATCTCTTCAGTGCTGATCTGACGCACAGCATAACCCCGTGCCCCCACCGTCTGTAGCAACCCCTCCTGCGCCAATAGCTTCAGAGCCACCCGGATAGGGGTGCGTGAAACACCTAATCGCTCGGCGAGCGACTCTTCCCGCAGTCGTTCTCCCGCCGCAAGATCACCGTTCACAATCATCTGTCGTAACGACAGAATAACCCGTTGCCCCTGCTTACTCATCCAGACTCCCGCTCAATATTCGGTCTACTTTCAACACCCGACACACCTGACAACTTGGATACAAATACCAAAAACTTACACCCAAAACAAAAAACAAATACCCGCCTATCTATATGTTTTTAAATAAATAAGCCGATAAAACAAACCTGATAAAATATATCACAAACAAAATAACTTTACATTTTTGAATCCAATAACCTATATTCGTTGAAGCATTGCCAGGGCATGCAAGACCTGTACTTAAGAGTATAGGTCAACGACGCTGCCGATGAAGCGCTTAGATGCTGCAACAGATAGCCCGGGGGGCTGCAATAAAAAACTTAACCGATACACTATCATTAATACAAACCTATATAGCTAATAAAAATAAACAGATGCAGATCTGACCATCCCGCAATAGCTCAGCAACAACTCTTTCAGGGATAACGTAAAGCCCGGGTGACAGCTGAACAGATCTGCGCATCATCAATATGATGAATTATAGGAGCAACATATGTGTAAACTTCTGACCCGTTTAACCGCGGCAGGCCTGCTATCGGCCGCACTTCTCTCGCCCGCCCAGGCAGCAGAATTCACTATCCGGCTGGGGCATCTCTGGCCAGCCGTCTCCGGCCCACATAAAAACCTGATTCAACCCTGGGCGGATAAAATCGAAGCGGAATCCGGCGGGCGCATCTCAGTAGAAGTGTACCCATCCGGTACTCTGGCAAAACCACCAGCACAATATGACGCAGTCAAAAACGGGATAATGGATGTAACGGCAACGGTTCAGGGTTATAGTGCAAACCGTTTCCCTCTGACACAAATTGTCGAGCTCCCTGGCGTTGCTAAAGATGCAGTCAATGGCTCCTGCATTCTGCAAAGCCTGCTTGATGAGAAGCTGATTTCTGAAGAGTACGAAGATACCAAACCTATTTTCCTCTATACCCACGGCCCCGGTCTTTTGCACACCCGGGATAAACTGATCAAGGTACCCTCTGATCTGTCGGGCCTGCGCATTCGCCGTCCAACAACGGTTGTCGCAGAGCTGCTGACAGAGTTAAATGCACAACCAGTGGGCATGCCGGCACCCGGTTCATACACGGCGATGCAACGGGGCGTGATTGATGGCGTCGCGTTTCCATGGGAAGCGATGGCGTCTTTCCGGCTCAATGAGCTGACCAACACCCATACAGAAGTGGGCGGTCTATACACCATATCCTTTATCGTCACCATGAATAAACGGGTCTATAACAGTCTACCAGCGGACCTTCAGGCCATTATCGACAAAAACTCAGGCCTTACATGGGCTGAGAAGGCAGGTGAAGTGTTTGACGCACTGGATGTGGTAGGCAAAAAGCAGGCGAAGGATGCCGGCCACGAGATCTTCACCATTGAGGGAGGCGTAAACAACCCGGACTGGAAACCACTGCTGGATAAAGCATCCCAAAACTATATTGACAGCCTTGAAGCTAAGGGTCTGCCGGCGAAAAAAGTATATACGCGGGCCAGAGAGCTAGCCACAAGCTGTCCTTCCTGAACCATCATGGCCTCTGAACCTGAAGGGTTCAGAGGCTTTCACACAATGTTATTCCCCCCTCTCAGACACTAGCGCCCTATCAGCAGATAGCGGCAGACTCCCTCTTCACATCAGCTAAACGCAGACCCATCCCCTGAAGCATGCAGACGCATTTGAGAGAATAAGGCTGACACTGTCACTTTGAGACCTATTTTTATTGATTTAAGTCATCTTCACGATAGCCTGAGCTTTACATTCAACAAGCAAGCAAACCACTACAGGTTGAGTAATGATGAAGTCCAGCCCGTTTCAAAGCATTCGATTCAAACTTTCAATCGCGATGGTCATACTGACCCTGGCGATCCTGATCATCGCAGTATCCGGCAAAATTCTGACAGATGAGATGAAATCAGGTGTAAACACCTTTGGTCAGAACTACCTGCCGGCGATTTCAAGCATACTTAACGCAGACAGAGACCTGTACCAGGCCAGAGAAGCCGAGCTGGAATATCTGCTGGGCAATACCAGCGATAAAATTCTCAACGATTTTAATGAGAATGCTCAGCAGGCACTGGATCGGATGAATAAGTACAAAGCGCTGATGTCAGAATACCCCGACATCATCCGCAAACTGGATGCTTTTGATACGCGCTTCAGTGACTGGAAAGCAAAAGCGGATCGGGTACTGGCGCTTATAAAAACCGGTAATACCGACCAGGCACGCGCCCTGAGCGATGGCGAGGCGCAAACCGCCTTCAAAAAACTCCGAAATCTATACAATCTGGCAGGTGAAGAGCTGGATGCACAATCGATCCGCGAGCGTGACCGGCTGGAGCAACAGATCTCGACAGTGTCTTTTGGCCTGGGAGTTTTCATTTTCATCGTGCTGATTATTGCCGGCGCGCTCACCTACTTAACACCGAAACTTCTGGTCACCAATATCCGCCGGCTTACCACAAGCATCCAGGAGATCAGTGAGGGCGATGGCGACCTGACTCTCAGAATAAACTCCGATCGGAAAGATGAACTGGGTGAGTTAGCTGATACTTTCGATACTTTTGTCAGCAACCTTGAAACACTGATATCTGACATCCGCCATCAGGCGGAGTCAATGAACAGCAGTTCAGCTCAACTGGAGCAATCGGCTGACAGCAGCATGAAAATTGTTAATGAGCAGAGCCAGGAGGTCGAGATGATAGCAACCGCGGTGGAGGAGTTTAGTACCGCCATCCGCGACGTCGCTGAAAACGCTCAGCGTACAGCCTCAGAAACCGCTAAAACCGTCGATATCTCCCACAGAGGCAGGGACATAATTAATGATTCGGTGATTAAGTTCCAGAGCCTGACCCGCTCAGTTACCAATTCAGAAGAGGTGATAGGCAACCTGGCTAAAGAGTCTGAAAATATCGCTTCAGTGCTGGATGTTATCAGAGGGATAGCCGACCAAACCAACCTGCTTGCCCTGAATGCCGCAATAGAAGCCGCCAGAGCAGGCGATCATGGCCGTGGGTTTGCCGTTGTATCCGATGAGGTTCGTTCGCTGGCCAGTAAAACCCAGGCGTCCACCGAAGAGATACAGGCGATGATAGAAAAGCTGCAAACGGGGGTGAATCAGGCTGTCAGCTCAATTCGCGAAGGCTCTGAGCAGGTAAACTCCTCTGTCGAACTGGTTGAAAGCACTCAGGACCTTCTGAGTGAAATCGAAACATCCGCCACACAGGTAAACGACATGGCAATTCAGATCGCTTCTGCAACCGAAGAGCAAAGTCTGGTGACGGATGAGATCAACCGAAACCTGGCCCACCTGAGTGATCAGAACCAGGTTTCCAATGAACTCACCCAGAACACCCAGACAATATCGACCTCGTTTAAAAAGGTTGCCAGTGATCTGTACGGAAAAATGAAGCGATTTAAAGTCGGCCATTAAGCAGCACAAACGATCTGGTAAAAAAAAACGCCCTCGACCGGGGCGTTTTTTATAGTGAGATAATTTCGGTTAATCTATCAGTGTATCGATCAGGTCTATCATAAACTCAGTCTGCTCTGAGTCCATGGGTTCCCAGGTTTCGATATCCATACTTTCGAGGACTCCCTTACCTTTCTCATCATCATGCATCGTCAGCAAAGCGGTCTGAATGGCAGGGATATGCTCCGCCATCCTCGGCCCCACCAGCAAGCTGTGATGTACTACACTGATCTGACTACTCACCAGAACACGCATTTTTGAACGGATCAGCTCAGACAACTCATCGTACGCATCTTTGAGGAAAAAACCGGCATCCGCATCACCGTTTAACAGATTTTTCGCTACAACAACATAACTGCTGTGCTGCTTAATCTCAGTATTGTTTTTGTCCAGATCCGCCGACTCCAGCATGATCATACCCATGGTATGTACATCCGGGTCATCTGTGGTTGCTACACGACAGCCAGAGATAAGATCTTCTACCGTGTGAAATGGAGATTCAGCGTTAACGGCAATAATCGTTTCATCAGACTTACTGGCCGGTTTCACTACCGCCTGAAACCCCATCTCCCGCACCAGCATAGAGGCGTCGTAAGGGTTTGCATAAATCAGGTCAAATTTTTCGGCACGAATATCTTCGCGCTGTGCATCAAAGCTATCATACAGTTCAAGATGAATACCGACACCCAGTTTACGCTGCAGCCAGGTGTTGAAAAAATACCACCCTGAAATATGGTCGGGGGCAAAATCAGGGCTGACCGTGAGATTAAATGTCATCTTTATCACTCCTCAGCCAACAATGTTTTGTACAACGCTTCGCTCTCAACAATTTTACTGCGCGAAGGCTTACGCCGAACCGAGGTATAACCAACCAACTGGCCATTACGGATGTTCGGAATCACGGTCGCTTTTACCCAGTAATAGGCGCCGTCTTTACGTAAATTTTTAACATAACCGTGCCACTTGGTTCCCTGCTCTATAGTATCCCAGAGCCCTTTAAACGCAATTGCAGGCATATCGGGATGTCGTAAGATGTAATGATTGGTTCCGATCAGCTCATCTTCCGAGTAACCGGACATATCTATAAATGCCTGATTCGCATGGGTAATAATACCTTGCGGATCGGTTCTGGACACAATCAGCTTGCCATCAGGATAAGGAACCTCCCGGTCAACAATATCTGCTGTGCGTTTCGTACCATCAAAATATGCTATTTCTACGGTACGTACTTCTCCTGTGTCTTGCTCAGACATACTTACAGCCTTCTTCGCTCAGGCACCGCACATCTTCCCTGATAGCTGTTAATCCATAACCGGTGCCAGATGTTTACGATTAAAGGATCTTACCGATCGCCTCTGCCGCACGCTTAACGTCCAGGAATATAAGACCCAGACGAGCATTCGGTTTAGCAACAACAGTCAGTACTGAGTCCTGATTCGCATGGGTCATCAGGATATAGCCCTCGTCCCCTTTGACCAGTACCTGCTCAAGTTCACCCCGGGCAAGCTCTTTTGCAGTACGCTCCCCCAGAGACAACATGGCAGCACTCATTGCACCAACGCGGTCTTCATCCATACTTGATGGCAGCAGCGCCGCAATCATCAGACCATCTGTAGAAATTACCGCAGAGGCTTCGATATCAGCAGATGTGCCGTTGAGATCACTCAAAATTGAGGTCAGCATCTCAGAACGCATAGAACACTCCTTCCATTTATTTTCCCTATATGGGAGTTCATTAAAACTATTAATTAGTAATCAAGGTATCGACGAGCCAGGCTCGCCAGTATTTCAGCAAACGCCTGCTGATTCAGTTTAGGCATATCAGATATCACCAGCGTGAAGCGTTGATGACCGATATAGATCACCCAAAAACCCAGCTGGCTTTGCCCTGCCGCGTTCATGATGCCCCAGGAGTCTCCGGCTACTTCCAGATCGCTGGTCAGAATATGTTTATGACGTTCCTGCAAAGAGAGCAGATCTGCGGCCAGTGCCGCCAGGTTTTCTGATTGTTCAGCAGAATACCCCGTTGAAGAAAGGCAAAAACCCTGGTCATCTGCCAACAGCGCCTTACCACTATCAGATATCTGCTGCAGAAGGTCGGGCAGAATATCCTCAAGCGGACCCCGCTTAATCTCAGGAGGTGATTCAGATAGTGCAACAAACCCCCGGTCGAGTAACTGCTGGAATAAGCCCATTGCCTGGGTCTCATCCAGATCAGCCAGCTCAGCCACCAGTTCCAGCGAGTAGAGCAATTCAAAATCAGTAGAGAGCAACTGCAACAACATCGCCCTCGCGTCATCCGGGGCTGAATTTAATGTGGCAAAGTAAGCTCCGCTAGGGGTGATAGCGATATAACGAATGGAGTCCTGATTGTAATCTCCCACCAACATATCTCCGGCTACATTTTTATTAGTTACTAAATCCCTGAATTGCCACATTACTACAGAAGAAATTAAGGGCCATCAACTGCTGCTTATTTCGACCGGAACGCTCCCAGGGCGTAGGCGGCAGTCATAAATGAAAACACATAACGCTGGTGAATCTTGAGGACTTTAACCACTTCCAGCGCTGACAGACTATGCCTTCCCCACAAACTACTGATCGTAGTTGCGTGAGGTATTGCCAGCAGACGCTCAAAATCAAGCCCCTTAGTCAGACGATGGGGTTGCTCCGGGTCTATATTACGGTTAAGACGCCCTTTCGATGTCCAGAGTGCCAGCTTCCAGATCATCTCATCACTTTCCACCAGTAAAACTTTTGATCCGGTCACACTGGGACGCTCGAGATCCAGATCCGGACGCACTTTCAGCGTAAGCTCCTGATAACCAAACCGGGTAAGTGCAAGCGGAATCAGAAGGTCTTCACTGAAATCGAAAAGAAACTTCTTATGTTCAGGAATATAGGCCAGCGTTCCGGGCAATCCGGTAATTTCCACCGGCACCTTCTGCGCCTCGCCTTCAACAATAGCCTGCTGCAAAATTGCCAGCAGGGTAGAATCCTCTTTAAAGAAAACCCTGCGCCGCTGATCCGGTTCATACATATTGACATCAGGGGCGTTGCCACAACATTCATAGACCATCTGATAGGAAAGCCGGGCTTTGACATCCTGGGGTTTCTTTTCTGCAGCTTTACGCCCAACCGGCACGGCCACTGCTGACTCAACCTGTGCCTTAGGAGGAGCAACAGTATCAGCCTCAACCTTAACAACGTCGTCTTCACTCTCCGGGTTCACCGGGGCGGGCTGGTTATCAAGCTGAAACCGCTGCCGTACTTCAGAAGAGTTCTGATCACGGTCTGAGGTGATGGTTTTATAATCGGCCATTGCCTGGCGACCCGTAGCCAGGCGTTTCTGATACGCCTGAAACGCTTTTTCACCTTCATTGCGCACCTGATTATCAGGTTGCTGATCGCCATCAGCAGGAACAAAAGACTCAATTGCCTGGTTGATCGCTTTAATCAGACGTTTACCATCGAGGGGTTTGCGTAGCGTCTCAAATCCGGGAAATTCATTCTCAGTGGCAGTAACTGCAATAATTGGGCGGCTATTACGATATTGCTCAACAACCGGTTTTACAGCCGGGTGTTCCATATCGATGATCAGAACATCAGCATGCTCAGCCGAGACCAGACTGTACATACTGCGGTGCTGCATAAAGAACAGATCCATCGCTGTTTTCGATTGCAACTCAAAGCCGACGATTCCCAGCTTAATGACATTGCTTGCAGCACGCTTATTCAACTTGATATGAGATACCCCCACAACTACGCCCACCCCGTTATAGTGAGAAATTAAAATAGAGACTAATGCAGTGAAAAGCTACCGTTACAAAGCACAGATTTCTGTTTGTTTAATTGCAACAATCTGTAATTATCGCCATCTGCCAGAGCTTCCTGGAACAGTTCAAGATCCTCTTTTCTGATCAGATCGGCCCCCTGCTCCAAAAGTCTTTTGCGCAACGCCTGCCCTTTACCTTCGAGGGTCAGAGACAGATCCAGCAGCGCACCGGTCAGTTCAGCCTCATCATGGCATAAGATAGACAGATACACCCGCTGCACCTGATTACGCAGGTTATTGGGCCGGGAGGCTACCAAACGATTGAAATGATGCAATAAAACAGACTTGTGTGGCCCGTCATAGATTAGCTCTTTACCCTCTAATGCGGTAAAAAGAGTCTCAATGTTAAGAGCATTTAGCCCTTCAAGCTCAGCATTCAGTTCCCAGCCGGAAACTGCCGCCCAAATTGGTGAATTCACAAGCCCGCCCTCTACTACTAAGATTTACTGAATCCGACAACTGTTGATCACTCAACCGGACTAACTAGTAACTAACGTTAATATAAATACATGTGCTTGGGTATTGATAAGTACACATTTTAGTGACTTAAGTTGAATAATACATAAATCGCTCAGCCTTTTGTGATTCTCAAGAGATAACCTTGATCTGCATCACATAGATCTCACCCGCTATTTTAACTATGAATACATTAACTTAGCCAGTTATTCACTATACCTAAATAAAAAGCATCAGCGGTTAAACTTCCTACAAATCTTAACTTTAGAGCACATTTAGGCTAAAATTTATGCGCCAATTTAAGCTAGTTAAGCCAGGCTTAAGTTAGGCGTCTAAGATTACCGGCCAACTGTCAGAGAGTCGCGTACCAATATTGTCTGACAGAGATAACAGATGAGAGGTATATCGTGCTTGAAGCTTACCGTAAACATGTAGAAGAACGCGCCCAGGAAGGCGTGCCGGCAAAACCACTGGATGCAGATCAGACTGCAGCGCTGGTTGACTTATTAAAAAACCCACCTGCTGGCGAAGAAGCATTTATCCTTGACCTGTTGGAAAACCGTGTACCTGCGGGTGTTGACCAGGCAGCCTATGTTAAAGCTGGTTTTCTGGCTGCTATCGCAAAAGGTGAAGCCGAATCGCCACTGATTGACAGGGTTAAAGCCGTTCAACTACTCGGCACCATGCTGGGTGGATATAACATCCAGCCACTGATCGCTGCACTTGATGACGATGATCTTGCGCCGACTGCTGTAAAAGCTCTGTCCCATACACTGCTGATGTTTGACGCATTCCATGATGTGAAAGATAAAGCTGACGCAGGCAACACGTTTGCGAAACAGGTTCTGGAGTCCTGGGCAGCTGGCGAATGGTTTACCTCTAAGCCTGAACTACCCGAGAAGATCACCGTTACCGTATTTAAAGTACCCGGTGAAACGAATACAGACGACCTGTCCCCTGCTCCCGATGCCTTCACCCGGCCGGATATCCCATTGCACGCCAATGCGATGCTGAAAATGGAGCGTGAAGGTATCGAACCCGTTCAGCCAGGCTCTGTTGGTCCGCTGAAGCAGATTGAAGAGGTAAAAGCAAAGGGCTACCCGGTTGCCTACGTAGGTGACGTAGTGGGTACCGGCTCTTCGCGTAAATCTGCTACCAACTCGGTACTGTGGTTCTTCGGTGACGATATTCCACATGTACCCAACAAGCGCGCTGGCGGTTACTGCTTCGGCGGCAAGATCGCTCCTATCTTCTTCAACACCATGGAAGATGCAGGAGCACTGCCGATCGAAATGGATGTAGACAAGATGAATATGGGCGATGTCGTAGACATCTATCCCTATGAAGGCAAAGCAGTCAATGCTGAAACCGGCGAAACACTGTGTGAATTCGCACTGAAAACACAGGTACTGCTGGACGAGGTTCGTGCCGGTGGTCGTATCCCGCTGATCATTGGCCGGGGTCTGACTGATCGTGCCCGGGAGGCGCTTAGCCTGGGTCCGGTTGATCTGTTCCGCAAACCTGAACAGCCTGCCGATACCGGTAAAGGCTACTCTCTGGCTCAGAAGATGGTGGGTAAAGCCTGTGGCGTCGAAGGTGTTCGCCCCGGCACATACTGCGAACCTAAGATGACCACTGTAGGCTCTCAGGACACGACCGGTCCGATGACCCGTGACGAACTGAAAGATCTGGCATGCCTTGGCTTCTCTGCCGACCTGACCATGCAGTCTTTCTGTCACACAGCGGCTTACCCTAAACCCGTTGACGTACAAACGCATCACACTCTGCCAGACTTCATCATGAACCGCGGCGGCGTATCCCTGCGTCCAGGTGACGGTGTCATCCACTCCTGGCTGAACCGTATGCTGCTGCCTGATACTGTTGGTACCGGCGGAGACTCTCACACCCGCTTCCCGATTGGCATCTCATTCCCGGCAGGTTCTGGTCTGGTAGCCTTCGCAGCTGCGACCGGTGTTATGCCTCTGGATATGCCTGAATCGGTTCTGGTGCGCTTCAAGGGCACTAAACTGCAGCCAGGCATCACCCTGCGCGATCTGGTTAACGCGATCCCCTATTACGCGATCAAACAGGGCCTGCTGACAGTTGCTAAATCAGGTAAGAAAAACATCTTCTCCGGTCGTATTCTTGAGATTGAAGGTCTTCCGGACCTGAAGGTTGAACAGGCGTTCGAACTGTCTGACTCCGCAGCTGAACGCTCCGCAGCGGCATGTTCTATCAAGCTGGATGCTGAGCCGATTAAAGAGTACCTCAACTCCAACATCACCATGCTGAAGTGGATGATTGCTGAGGGTTACGGCGACCCACGCACAATTGAGCGCCGTATCAAGGGCATGGAGGAGTGGCTGGCTAACCCTGAACTGATGGAAGGCGATGCTGACGCAGACTATGCTGCCGTAATCGAAATCGATCTGGAAGATGTTAAAGAGCCCATCCTGGCCTGCCCGAACGACCCTGATGACGTTAAGTTGCTGTCGGAAGTTGCCGGCACCCACATCGATGAAGTATTCATCGGTTCCTGCATGACCAACATCGGCCACTTCCGCGCCGCTGGTAAGCTGCTGGAAGCCTCTGGTGCATCTATCCCAACCCGTATGTGGATCGCACCACCAACCAAGATGGATGCCGCTCAGCTGACCGAAGAGGGTTACTACAACATCTTCGGTAAAGCGGGTGCACGCATCGAGATGCCGGGCTGTTCACTGTGTATGGGTAACCAGGCCCGTGTCGGAGATAACACCACGGTTGTGTCCACCTCCACCCGAAACTTCCCCAACCGCCTGGGTACCGGTGCTAACGTCTTCCTGTCCTCTGCCGAACTGGCCGCGGTAGCAGCACTAATTGGTAAGATCCCGACTGTTCAGGAGTATATGGATTACGCGACTAAGATCGATAGCATGTCTGCCGATGTTTACCGCTACCTGAACTTCGATCAGATCGACTCTTATATCGACAAAGCATCTAACGTGATCGCCACGGCGTAATCGTTAGATAACCCGATAAGACCACTAATGCTTACTTAAGCATCAGAGCGATAGAAGGGTTTGACAGAAAATCCGATGTTGATATCAGCATCGGATTTTTTTTGCTTCATCGCACTTTATCAAAGGATGCCAGCATATTCGATATGCTGTGGAGCGATATAACAGCCTGAAATAACCCCGCCAAAGAGGACACGGAGAGCACAGAGAAAACCTTATAAATAGCGTTTCTCCATGCCCTCTGTGGTAAAACATTTCCCTGATACTTTTCAGCGTCAAGTATCAGGTCTCCACCTGTCAGTTATAGGGCTGTTTTCTGAAACGCCGGGCGTTCAGGTTTTTGGCACGCTACATTTGGCAAAATCTCAGCTAACCAAACGCGGGTCTCTCTGAGGTCAGAATGAAAACTAAACCGCAAGCATAAAAAAAGCCCTGAAGGATCAGGGCTTTTTGTTAGTCACATGATTTGTGATTAAAGACGAACAGCCGGGATAGCAGTATGCGCTACGCTCAGGTCCTGACTCGGTGGAACGAAAGAGGTCAGGTTGATACCTTCAACGGCTTCTTTGTACTCTTCCAGAGTCGGGAAGCGACCCAGGATAGTAGACAGAACAACCATTGGCGTTGACCCCAGCAGAGACTCACCTTTCTTCTCTGAACTATCTTCTACAACCCGGCCCTGGAACAGACGGGTAGAAGTGGCCAGTACAGTATCACCAGGCGCTGCTTTTTCCTGGTTACCCATGCACAGGTTACATCCAGGACGCTCTAAGTAGAGAATGTTTTCATACTGAGTACGTGCCTTTTCTTTTGGATGTTCATCATCAAAAGTGAAGCCAGCGTATTTCGCGAGAACATCCCAGTCACCTTCCGCTTTCAGCTCATCAACGATGTTGTACGTTGGTGGAGCAACAACCAGTGGCGCGTTAAAGGTGATCGGACCTTTCTTCTCCAGGTTACGCAACATCGCAGCGATGATCTGCATATCGCCTTTGTGGACCATACAGGAACCAATGAAGCCCAGATCTACCTTACGTCCATCATAGTAAGAAGCGGGACGGATCACATCATGGGTGTAACGCTTGGAGATATCTTCGTTGTTTACGTCCGGGTCAGCAATCATTGGCTCATCGATTGCGTCAAGATCAACAACCAGCTCAGCGTAGTACTTAGCGTTATCGTCCGGAGCCAGTGCAGGTGCTTCGCCAGATTTAACTTCCGCGATACGCTTGTCAGCCAGGTCGATCAGGCCTTGCAGCATGCCCGCTGCGTTATCCATACCTTTGTCGATCATGATCTGGATACGGGACTTAGCCAGTTCCAGAGACTGGATCAGCGTTTCGTCAGTGGAGATACAGATAGACGCTTTCGCTTTCATCTCTGCAGTCCAGTCAGTGAACGTGAACGCCTGGTCAGCCAGCAGAGTACCGATCTGTACTTCAATGACACGTCCCTGGAATACGTTTTCACCACCGAACTTCTTCAGCATCTGCGCCTGAGTGGCGTGTACGATGTCGCGGAAATCCATGTGAGGCTTCATAGAGCCTTTGAAGGTTACCTTCACAGACTCAGGGATTGGCATAGCGGACTCACCTGTCGCCAGTGCGATTGCAACAGTACCGGAGTCAGCACCGAAGGCGATACCTTTAGACATACGGGTGTGGGAATCACCACCAATGATGATTGCCCGGTCGTCAACGGTGATGTCATTCAGTACTTTGTGAATAACGTCAGTCATTGAGTGGTAAACGCCTTTCGGGTCACGTGCTGTGATTACACCGAATGCGTTCATGAACGCCATCAGCTTAGGTGTATTGGCTTTAGCTTTGTTATCCCAAACAGATGCGGTGTGACAACCAGACTGGAAGGCACCATCAACACTTGGAGAGATAGTAGAAGCAGCCATCGCTTCCAGTTCCTGACAAGTCATAGGACCTGTAGTGTCCTGAGAACCGACGATGTTCACTTTCACGCGAACATCAGAACCTGTGTGCAGAGGCGTCTTAGAAGTAACACCAACAGCATTACGGTTAAAGATTTTCTCAACCGCAGTCAGACCCTGGCCTTCGTGAGAGATCTCTTTAGATGGCGCGTAAACCGCTGGCGCTTCAACGCCCAGCGTTTCAGCAGCGAACGTTTGCAGTTTCTTACCGAAGGTTACCGCGTAAGAACCACCCGCTTTCATGAATTCAACTTTTTGCGGCGTGAAAGCGTCGGCTACGTCAACCAGCTCCTGGTCGCCGTTGTAGAGCTTCTTCGCTTTAGTATCGATGGTCAGAACCGTACCCGTTGCAACAGAGTATGCTTCTTCCAGTACAGGATCACCGTTTTCGTCACGAACAACTTCGCCGTTTGCGTCAGTTTTCTTAACCCAGTTTTTCAGGTCCAGACCGATACCGCCGGTTACACCAACCGTAGTCAGGAAGATAGGCGCAATACCATTAGTACCAGCAACGACCGGACGATTGTTGATGAATGGGATGTATGGAGAGGTTTTTTCACCGGCCCACAGTGCCACGTTGTTAACACCTGACATACGGGAAGAACCTACCCCCATGGTGCCTTTTTCAGCAATCAGCATCACTTTGGCGTCAGGGTGTTGCTTACCCAGCTCAACGATCTCCTGCTGAGCTTGTGGCGAGATCATGCACAGGCCATGCAGTTCGCGGTCAGCACGGGAGTGAGACTGATTACCCGGAGAGAGTAAGTCAGTGGAGATATCACCCTCAGCAGCAATGTAGGTAACCACTTTGATCTTCTCTGGAATATCATCCAGCTTGGTGAAGAACTCAGCTTTTGAGTAGCTTTCCAGGATATCTTTAGCGATCGCATTGCCCGCTTTGTAAGCATCAGCCAAACGAGTGTAGTCAGCATCGTACAGGAATACCTGAGATTTCAGAACCTCACCTGCAGCAGCAGCCTGAGCGTCGTCAGACAGCGCGATATCCAGCAGCGCTGCAACAGATGGCCCACCTTTCATGTGAGATAGCTGCTCAAGAGCAAACTCAGGAGATATTTCGGCAACCGTTTCTTTACCCAGAGCGATATCTTTCAGGAAAGCGGCTTTAACGCCAGCCGCTGGAGTCGTACCAGGCAGCGTGTTGTAGATGAAGAAGTTCAAAGATGCTTCGCGATGCTCATTACCAGTGTCTTTAATCTGGGCAATGATTTCAGAAAGTAGCTCTGCGCTATCAATCGGTTTGGGATTCAGGCCAAGGTCCTTTTTACGAACCTCAATTTCTTCTAGGTAGTCAGAATAGTAACTCATAGCGTAAAGCGTCTCGTCTCAGTTAATTCTAATTATGAATCTGCGGCAGATTATAAGGAAAAAGCAACAAACAGCTCAATGAAAACAGTTTAAATTGCGCTTATAGTCGGTATAAATAAAATAAATGGCAACAAAATCAATCTGTTCCTGATGGTATACATTGGTTGTAGATCTACATGTTTTTGCAAATTTGGGATAGCTGCTCCTTTGCTGAAAAACAGTAATCATTCAGGAAGGATGCTTAATTTCAGGTTGACCAATATAAGTCAGTCGTTATTTATGACACAGCTGTTTGACGGATGCTCGTGTCCATAGTGATTTAATCGATCGGTCAGAACCATCCCCTCGCCTCTTACTGGCTTCAGTTTAGCAGCCCGGTGGCTTCATATGCTGATTCTGTCCCAGACCCTTCATTTATTCTTTTGACTAGCCCCCTCTGCCATTCTGCATTGCACAAACCCCGTCCGGCAGCACTTGAAAAAGGTCAAAACAGTCTATGCACACTAGCAAATAGTCGTAGATTGTATGAAATATAGACGAAAATAGCGCCAGCAGCCTTGCTTTAAGCTATCTATCCGATAACATTGTCGACAATCTTAACAATGTAATAATTTATGTTGCAGGTGATAGCGGTTCGTTTGACAGCTGAATATATGACGAAGCAGGGAGATCGGGCGACTCCACCAATGACCGGGGCTCGTGCAAACAGCTTATAGGTTCAGCAGCATCCCATCTGCGAGAGGAATAGAATATGACAAGTCCTATCGATTTTGATCCATCCCGTTCCATTAAAACCCTCCCCGGAACAGCGCACCGCTACCATAGCCTGCCAGATACCGCTGCGCGCTTTGGTATAAAGCTTGATGAACTACCCTTCTCTCTTCGCCCCATCCTGGAAGGTATCGCCCGGAATGTTGGCCAGAACGGCATAACCGCTGAGCAGGTTCAGGCGCTTGGAGGCTGGACTGAACATCAGGGTAAGCAGCCGATCGAAATTCCTTTCACGGCAGGTCGCGTCATTATGCACGACCTGAGTGGCACGCCAGCCATTGTGGATTTTGCTGCTATGCGCTCAGCGGTTCAGCGGATGGGTATGGATCCGGCCATCATCGAGCCATTGGTACGCGCAGATCTGGTTATCGATCACACGGTGACAATGGACAACACAGGCAGTCCCGCTTCTCTCAGAATTAATGGGGAGCTGGAAGCAGCCAGAAACAAAGAGCGCTATGCCTTTTTGAAATGGGGTGCGCAGGCATTTGAAACGATCAGGATCATTCCCCCACAAACCGGCATTGTGCATCAGGTTAACCTGGAATATCTGGCACAGGGCTATCTCAACATCAATGGACTGATGGTCCCTGACACCCTCATTGGTATGGACAGCCATACGCCAATGGCCAATGCTTTAGGTATTGTGGGCTGGGGGGTTGGCGGTATTGAAGCCGGTGCCTCTATGCTGGGCCAGCCGATGCAGATGCTGGCTCCTGAAGTGGTCGGTGTTGAGCTCACAGGCGCACTGAGAGAGGGTGTTACCGCAACAGATCTGGTACTGACCATCACGGAGATGTTGAGAAACTATCCGGGCGGTGTTGTGGGTAAATTTGTTGAATACATCGGTGAGGGTTGCGCCAATCTGTCCCTGCCTGACCGCGCTACCATCGCCAATATGTCACCTGAATATGGTGCAACCATGGGCTTCTTCCCATTTGATGAGATCTCAGCCGACTACCTGAGAGCAACCGGCAGGGATGGTGATCTGCCACTCGCATTCTATAAAGCACAAAATATGGCCTGGACGCCAGGCCAGCCGCTGCCACGCTATACCGATCTTCTTCAGCTTGATCTGGCCACGGTTGAACCCTCTGTCGCCGGCCCCAAAAGGCCTCAGGACAGGTTACCGCTGGCTGAGCTTGGCAACGTTTTCAGGAAAGCGGCAACCGAAGGAGATCGCAAACCTGAAGTCGTTAATGTGACGCCAATGAAAGCAGACGAAGCCGGTATTTTCGCACCGTTACCGGAAAGGGAGTTAAAAGACGGCGATATCGTGATTGCAGCGATTACAGCCTGCACCAATACATCTAACCCCGGCTTATTAATTGCAGCAGGTCTTCTTGCTAAGAAAGCGAATGAGCTGGGAATGAAAGTACCTGATGGCGTTAAAACATCTCTGGCACCGGGATCACCGGTTGCCACCGACTTTTTAACCAAGGCGGGACTACAACAGCATCTGGATGCACTGGGTTTTAATACCGCTGGTTATGGGTGTACAACCTGCGTCGGTAATTCCGGCCCTCTGGCACCCAGCATTGAAGAAGCGTTGCAAAACCACGATATTATCGCAGCCTCTGTTTTATCCGGTAACCGGAACTTTGAAGGCCGGGTTCATCCGGATGTTGATACCAACTTCCTCATGTCACCACCGCTGGTGGTTGCCATGGCTATTGCGGGTAACGTGAATATTGACGTCACTACTCAGCCCATTGGTCAGGATGCCAGCGGAAAGGATGTTTTCCTTAAAGATATCTGGCCGAGCAACGCTGAAATTACTCAGACGATGCATGCGTGTATGGATCCGAAAGCCTTCAGAGAAACCTATGAGAACGCCCTCGACGGCCCTGATACCTGGCAGAACCTGGCCTCTCCGACAGGCCCTGTTTATGACTGGGATCCAGATTCAACCTACATCCAGGAGATCTCGTTCTTCGACGGTTTCTCACTGGAAACGCCACAAGATGCGTTAAACAATATCGCCGGGGCGCGCATGCTGGTGATGTGTGATGACAATACCACCACTGACCATATTTCACCGGTAAGCCGGATACGTCCAGACTCCCCTCCGGGTGAATACCTGATCTCACAAGGCGTTGCAGAGGGCGATCTGACATCGCTTGGGGCACGCCGGGGCAACCACCATGTCATGCTACGCAGTATTTTTGGCAACAATAAAGCCAGAAACCTGATGCTGCCAGGCACCACTGGCGCGGTAACCCGTTACCACCCGTCTGAAGGTGAACCTGCACAGATGTCTATTTACGATGCCGCTGCGCGTTACCGTGAAGAAGGCACCTCCACCGTTGTCTTTGGCGGCAAACTGTATGGCACCGGATCATCACGGGACTGGGCCGCAAAAGGGCCAGCGCTGCTGGGTGTCAGAGCGATCATTGCAGAAAGCTTTGAGCGTATTCACAAATCCAATCTGGTGGGAATGGGGGTTTTACCGCTGCAATTGCCGCAAGGGGTCACACGGGCCTCTCTTAATCTGGATGGATCAGAAACCTTTGACCTGAATGGTATTGATACACTTGAGCCCAGAGGCTCTGTAGAACTGACGATTCACCGAGCGGATGGCTCATCCCAGCAGATCGAGCTGCTGTCACGTATCGATACCTCATCAGAGCTGGATCAGATACGTCATAAAGGCATTCTGCCGATGGTGTTACGCGACATTATTGCCGCGAATGCTTAGCAGAACAGCGTAAGCGAAAGATACTGACTAAAAAACCCGCATCATGCGGGTTTTTATTTCAGTAACAGCCTGTAGAGGGCTGATCTGCCGGAAACGGCTTAACGAAAATTAAATTTCCTCAGCCTCTTTAAGGCGTTCCTGCCGCTCACGCTCTTCCTGCATAACTGCTTTGATCTCTTCCAATACAGAGTCAACATCAGCACTATCGGCATCACCGTCATAGAGGCCGGTCAGCTCAGTTTCAGGCTTCAGTTCCCCCTCTTCGTACAGCGCCCACATCTCTTCACCAAAGCGGGACAGACTCAGTACCGGGGCAAACTGGGAATAGTAACGGGTCATATTAGTAACATCACGCAATAACATTGACCTTGCACTGTTATTCGCTGAGGCATCAACTGCCTGGGGCAGATCAATCACGACCGGACCGTACTCATCCACCAGCACATTAAATTCTGACAGATCACCATGCACAATCCCCTCACACAGCATCAGCTTTATGTAGTGCATCATCACTGCATAATCTTCAACGGCCTGCTCTTCTGTAAGCAGTACATCACCAAGACGCGGTGCTACATCTCCCTCATCATCGACCACCAGCTCCATCAATAACACGCCGTCGATACAACCAAAGGTTTCCGGCACCCGAACGCCAGCCCGATACAATCTTGCCAGCGCATCGACTTCAGCGTTTTGCCAGATCTCTTCCTGCTGTTTTCGACCATAAGCCGAGTTTTTTTCCATCGCCCGGGCACGCCGGCCACTACGGACCTTGCGCCCCTCCTGGTATTGCGCAGCATTTTTAAAGCTTCGCTTCACCGCGTCTTTATAAACCTTGGCGCATCGAATCTGACCGGAGCAGCTGACGATATAGATATCGGCTTCTTTGCCGCTCATAAGCCGGCTGATAACCTCGTCGATCAAGCCTTCATCGATCAGCGGCAGAAGAGATTTTGGTGCTTTCATGCATACCTGTAATGTAAAAAACCTGTTTTAGCCGACAGTGGCGAAACTAAGAAGGCAATACTAACACTTTTAAATTTTTTTTTAGCCTGAATCCGTTTCTCCCATACGGATCATTAACCCACAAAAAAGCCCGCAACATTTGCGGGCTTTTTAAAAAGTGGAAAATTACACCATGGTTGGATCTGGCTCCATCCCCATCAGGGAGCGTCCCAGAATCTGCTTGCAGACATCGTAATCGGTATAAGCATGGGCAGCTGTCATATTACAGTCACGCCACAGACGCTGAATTTCATTGTCGTGAATCCAGGTAGAACCTCCTGCTACCTCAAACAACCGGTTTACCGCCTCGCAGCACATCTTAATCGCATAGGCCTGATTGGTCCGCCAGAATGCCAGCTCAGCATCGGTTGGATAGCGCTTCTGCTCACCAAACTCTTTATGCTCGTCCCAGGTTTTCTCCATAAACGCCCGCGCAGCTGCAACCTGATGGGTCGACTCAGCCAGACGCATCAGCGGTGGAATCTCCTTACCACTGCTGGCCAGTGTATAAGCACGGGTACGGTTTTGTGTCATCTCCTTATAAACCGTCAGCATCCGCTCGGCGATACCCAGCGCCATGGCGGCAAAACCACAGGCAAAATAGGGACGGTACGGGGTGTAATAGATCTTACTGTCGGGATACAGACCAAAACCTGTTGACTGACCAGACATCATCGCTTTAGCACGCTCGATACGATGCTCAGGGATAAAGGTATTAGGTTTGATCTTCAGCGTCTTGGTGCCTGAAGGCTTCATGCCCGCAGAGTACCAGTCGTCTTCAATCTCATAATCACTGGCAGGAACAACACCGAAACAGTAGTCTTTCTCACCGGTCTCTTTGTTATCGCGCAAAAAACCAAGAATAGCCCACTGAGCATGATCACAACCGGAGCTCCAGCGCATATCGCCATTAAAGATAACACCGCCTTCACACTCTTCGGTCTTACCAAAGGGAGCGATTGAACTACTGGCCACCGCGTCCGGATCCTCACCCCAGAACTCATCCTGAGCCTGCTTTGAAAACATCGCCATCTGATGGCTGTGAGTAATCAGCAAGCTAAATGCCCAGGCTGTACCACCACAGGCCCCGGCAAGGGCTGCAACACAATCGGTCACTTCAGGCAGAGACAACTCTAAACCGCCATAAGCTTTAGGCTGTAACGCACGATGCAGCTTGATCGATTTTAACAGACGGATATTTTCCTCTGGCACTTGTCTCAGCTTCTCTGCTTCAACAGCATTTGCCGCGATAGCAGGGAGAATTTTTTTAAGCTCATCCAGCATCGGATTTGGTCTTTGCATCACTCATTACCTTTCTCATTATTGTTGTCGCGACAGTGGCTTACCTGAACCCTATGTACTCACACCCTGATTCAGGACCATCTATCAAACTTCTGAATACATTATTGATGACACACCGACAGAATAAAATGGATCTTTCACAGGGTAACTTGTACTTTTCATTGTTAATATATGAAGTATTTTTATACTATAGCTACTATAAAACCAGGACAAAGAGCACTGAAATCGCACTTCAAGTAAAACCAGACTAAACAGAACGGGCCATAACCAGAGAGAACTTGTACAAATCAACCTATTACATGGCAGCCTCACAGATGCAGTTTTACCGCTATAATAAGGTGATACCCAGATATGGAAAATCTAACCGACAGAAGCAAAGCGATGAGTAGTCACTCTACACCACTTGCCCAAAGCAACAGCCCATCAGCCGATATCCCCAACATCGATATCGGCAAGGCTTACGATCAGCATTACACTGACGCAGAGATACATTACGAACAACTGGAAAAGCTGGCAGATTTTTTCGGCCGCAATATGCCCGTTCACCACCATGATCGCTTTTATCAGATTCATGTCATTCTCAATGGTACCGTGCGGGTTCATCTGGATGAGACAAGCTACACCGTCGACGGACCAATGTTTTTCCTGACTCCACCGACGATTCCCCACGCTTTCGTCACTGACAATGACGCTACCGGTCATGTGATTACCGCAAGACAACAACTTGTGTGGGAGCTGATGGGCGAGATGGGACCAACCCGCTGGGGTAACAATGGCATTATGAATAATCCCCTGTGTGTAGCCCTGTCACCCGATTATGATGCCACCGCAAAGAGAATGCTCTACATGCTCAGCCTGATGGCCGATGAGAACGATCATAACAGCATGGAACACTCGCTGGCACTGAAAGCACTGCTCCAGTTGGTACTCATCGATATTACACGGCTATCAGATCAAACCCAGAAAAAACAAAAAATACGCAAAGAGGATGTCCGTATATTTCACCGCTTCAATGAGCTGATCGAAGCCCATTTTCATGAACATCTCTCCCTGGCCCGTTATTCAGCAATGATCAGTGTGACTGAGGCTCGCCTGAATGAGATCTGCAGGCGTCTGGCGGGGCTTCCCTCCAAGCGCCTGATTATGGAGCGACTGATGCAGGAAGCCAGACGCCTGCTGACATACTCTTCTGCACCGATCACGGAGATAAGCTACCAGTTGGGCTTCAAAGACCCGGCTTATTTCGCACGCTTTTTCCGCAGAAATGCAGGCATTACCGCCAGCCAGTACAGAGAAGGAAAAAATTAGCATATAATTTCAATCAGTTAAGTCGTCTTTACAATGCTTATCATTCACAGCCACGGGTAAATAGCTTATGAAAAGTACAATTAAAGCAGTGAAAATTATATGTTAACCAGCCGATCTGCCTCTATAATTAATTAATATATTAAGTTTTGTCCTGCCCGGTATCGACGGCAGATACAATAATAACGACATCGCTACACTATTTATCAAAGGTGACCCTCCATGTCTCAGACAGAATTCGACCCAAAAGATTTTCGTCGTGCACTCTCACAGTTTCCTACCGGCGTAACGGTAATCACCACTCTGGATGCTGACGGCAAGCCGGTGGGCGTCACCGCAAGCAGTTTTAACTCGGTATCTATGGATCCGGTTCTGGTGCTCTGGAGCATCGACAAAGGCGCACACAGCCTGTCTGCCTTTGAAAATGCCAGCCATTTTGCTGTTAACGTCTTAGGTAAGGATCAGGTTTCTACGTCCAATAATTTTGCCAGCCGTGGCGAAGACAAGTTCGCCAATGCGGCTTATTCAGAAGGCCTGGGCGGCTCACCTGTTCTGGATGATTATGCTGCTCAGTTTGAATGTAAAACCTGGGCGGTCTATGAAGGTGGCGATCATCTGATCTTAGTTGGCGAAGTGGTTAATTACCGTTACAACGATAGCGTTGAACCGCTGGTTTTTGCCCGGGGTAGCTATGCTATCTCATCTCAACACCCGGAGATGAACAGTTCACAAGCAGCATCATCGCAGGAAGATGATTTCGTCGGCAGTTATCTGCTCTACCTGCTGCGCGTTGCTTACCAGGGGTTTAGCTCCGAACTCTATCCAAAACTCAAACAACACCATGACATCACCCCTGAAGAGTGGCGCATCCTTGCCCGCATGATCTCGTCTCCGGAGATCAACACCCAGGAGCTTGCAGAGCGGGTTATGCAGCCTGAAGTAGCCTTCAATCAGACTATCAGCTGGATGGCAGAAAAGGGACTTGTTGAACTGTCTGGCAGCACTGCACGTATCACAGCGAAAGGATCTGAGGTCGCTGAAAAGATGAAGCAACTGGCACTGGCTGAAGAAGCCCGTCTACTGGCCTCTATACCTTCTGATCAAACCGATCAGTTGAAGCAAAACCTGAAGACACTCATCTCAAAGCTATAAACTCAAAGCTATAAACTTAAAGCATTTATTTCAAAGCTAAAAAAAGCCCTGATATGCAATCAGGGCTTTTTTATTTCCGTTACACTGAAACCAACAGACTTAGTCGTTGATCAGTAACTGAATACCAGCAGCCGTATTGGAGATCGGAGCGATCAGATTACGGTAACCCTCGGTTACTTTACCGGTCAGACAGCCGCGCATCGCCATCCACATATTCAGCTCAACGCCCTGACCACCCGCCAGCTCAACAATATCTTCCAGACTGTATTTAGTCAGTGCTTCCGGATCAGATACCATTTTGTCCAGACACTCGGTGTCAAAATCGGTGTTGATAATACCTGCACGCTCACCATCTAACTGATGCGACAGACCACCGGTTCCCATGACAACAACCTTCTGATCACCACCGAAGGATTCAACCGCACGACCGACCTGCTGACCAAATGCATAGCTGCGAGAGAGCTTAGGCATCGGGTGACGTTCACAGTTGATGCAGATAGGGATAACCTTGACCTTTGAGTAATCCTTACCAGGGTACATCAGGGTCAGCGGCACGGTCAGACCGTGATCAACTTTGATCTCCTGACAAACGGTTGGATCGAAATCATTTTCAACCAGTTCATTGACAATGTGCCAGGACAACTCAGTTTCACCCCGTACCGGAGGAATAGGGTTAATACCCCAGCCTTCATCGGCATTTTCATACTCGGGTGCGGTACCCACGGCAAAGGTAGGTTTCTTATCCAGAAACATCTCCAGGCCATGGTCGTTATAAAATATGATCAGAATGTCTGGATCAACTTCGTTAAACCACTTTCTCAGAGGCACATAGCTTTGAAAGAAGTCGCGCCAATAGGGTGTGTCTTCCAGACCTTTGTCCATTGCTACGCCAATGGCTGGAATATGAGATGAACCGATACCGCCTACTATTTTAGCCATTGTTTTTACCTATCCCCTGACTGTCCAGATATGCTTGAAACTCTTCGGTGGTTTGTCCAGTCTGTAAACCACCAAAATCCTGTACATTCAGACCCAGAATCGGTCCGATTTTAGCGAGGTAATAGATACTCCCCCCCTCACGAATCAGGCCCAGAACGTCACGATCACGCACGCACTGCTTCTGAGCTTCATTCAGTTTAAATTTCTCCATGTAAGCCTCTTCATCGGCGACAAAGGCATCACGGCCCTCCTTCGAGTTGAAGGAGTAGAACATTTTATTCACGGGATAACCCTTCGTGGACATCGGTCCATCGAAGAAAGTAGTGCCTGGAATAGCACGCATTTTTTTTATAGTCATAGTGACTCCATTGAGTTGCGGGACTACCAAAACCCCAGTATCAAAATATAGGTGCTTTCTACAAGTTGTATATTACGCGCATCTATACTGGATAAAATGCAAATTTCATGCTTTATTATTGTACAAAACATGGATTTACCAAGATCAAAATGACAAACAGCCACTCTCACCAGCCTATCCCTATTACCGATTTCTATGGAGAATCCACGGCCTGGCCGTTGGAGGATATGGTCCACTGCGAACAGTTGAGTCTGCGAAGCGCTCTGTATGACTGGCAGATAAAACCTCACCGACACAGGGATCTGATGCAGATGTTCTTTGTCCTTGAAGGACAGGGCTCAGCCCAGGTTGATAATCGTTCGCTGCTGATCAGCCCCGGCGACCTGCTGGTCATTCCCGAACAGTGCGTTCACACATTCCGCTGGGAATCCGGGTCCAACGGCTATGTGCTTGCGGTGGCCCGTCCCCTGCTGAAAAAACTGGAAAAAGTGCTCGATGATCCTTCGTGGACCCACGGTACAGCGACCTCTTTTTCAACCGGAGCTGACCGCAACTACCTTAATGATCTGTTCTCCTCTCTTAACGAAGAGTGCGCAGGAAAGGAGATCTACCGCCACCTGCTGATGGAAAACAGAGTGCTCTCCCTGGGGATCTGGATTACCCGTCAACATGCGCTCATGAACGAAGCCGATGCACAGCCCAAAAGCCGCTCAGAACAACGATTAAAGCGATTTATCGATCTGCTCGAAAGCCATTTTGATCAGGAGCACAGCGTCGACTGGTACGCGGATAAGGTCGGCGTTACCGCAGCCCATCTGAACGAGATTTGTAAAAAACTACGGCAACAAACAGCACTCAGCCTGATTCACCAGCGACTCCTCACTGAAGCGCAGCGCAACTTAATCTTTACAGGTAAATCCGCTGCCGATATTTCTCATCTGCTGGGGTTTTCAGATCCCGCCTACTTTAGCCGCTTTTTTAAACGGCTTTGTGGGGTGACACCCAAACAGTTTCGACAATCGAAGATGCAGGATTGAGAGCTCAATGCGTTAACACATCCTGTTTATCTGGCTTGTCATCCATCAGTAAAGCGCTATTTCTCGCTAAACTTTGACCGCAAAAATGCGTAGAATACGGGCTTCGTAAATTACACTGGACCGGAGCTGTTATGAGTCTCGACGATATCGATAAGCCTTTAAGTAAAGAAGATGAAACTGCCCAAACGAAAAATGGCTTTCTGGCACTTGTCTCGAAACTGGTCTTTGATGAAAAGCTTCCGGTACGCTTTATGTATAAAACCGTACCTGCACATCTGAATGACACCGGCTGGCGAATGTTTACCGGTTATGAGACCCCGGAGTTTCTTGAAGACGAGGTCACCAACCTGCTGCCGGTTGATGTTGAAAAGATGACTACGTTAGATCCCTCCCTGACTGAACTGGTGGAGTATAACGCTGGCACCGTCTGGGAGCGCACCCCGGAATCCGAAGGCTGGGAACGGGTTTACGACTTCAAGATTCCCGCTGACACGGTGGAAGTCGAAATCACCAACGATGTCTCAGAATTTAAACATTAGCCGCTCCGGCATTAAGCCTTAAACGTTGCTAAAAAAATCCAGCCTTTCCCTTGAAAGGCTTTTTTTTGTCCTTATAAAGAAGATTAACGGAGGCTCAGAAGAGGTCCGTTAACCGCCTGATCATTGTGATAGGCAACCAAAAACATATTGCTTTATGAGGATATTATTATGCGTCAATTTGACCTGGCTCCACTCTACCGTTCCGCTATCGGCTTTGACCGTCTGGCTTCAATGATCGATAACGCCACCCGTAATGAACAAACTCAGAACGGCTATCCGCCCTATAACATTGAGCTGATCAGCGAGCACGCTTACCGGATTACGATGGCGATTGCTGGATTTGATAAGTCTGAAGTCTCAATCAACACTGAACAGGGTATGCTGACCGTTACCGGCAGCAAGAAGAGTGAAGAGACCGAACGTCAGTATCTGCATCAGGGAATCGCAGCCAGAGGCTTTGAGCGTAAATTCCAGCTGGCAGACCATGTCCGTGTAACCGAAGCCAGCATGGAAAATGGCCTGCTGCACGTCGATCTGGTACAGGAAATTCCGGAAGCAATGAAACCCCGCGCAATCACTATTAACTAAGAATTTTTATCGCCGCGTTACAGTTGCGGATAACCGGAAAACAGGGAGACATCACTCCCTGTTTTTGTTTTTCCGGCTCACTAAATGGATTACGCCCGGCATCTGAAAAGCTATTTTCAGCCACTTATCTCAGTCCGATAAAGGTCCGCCATCGTTTCATCAAAGCAGCAGAAGATTACCTCCTCCACGCCAACACGCTGATACAGCGAGGCAACAGTAGCAACAGCTATCGCCACAGCAGCGGCTTTAGGGTAGCCATAAATACCACAGCTGATCGCGGGAAAAGCGATACGCTTAATCGCCTTCGCCGGACAGAGCTTCAGACACTCACGATAACAGGAGGCCAGTAACTGCGCCTCCCCCCTCTCCCCGCCTTGCCAGATAGGGCCTACGGTATGAATGACATAGCCCGCGGGCAGGTGATACCCCTGGGTTATACGCGCCTCACCGGTTGGACATCCGCCAATGGCGCGACACTCATCCAGCAACTGTGGACCGGCAGCCCGATGTATAGCGCCATCAACCCCACCACCGCCAAGCAAGGTGCTGTTGGCTGCGTTAACAATCGCATCAACCTTGAGTTGGGTAATATCGGCTGTTTCAATCCGGATCACCGCTACCCTCCTCAATCCGTATCGTCTGATAAATCCAGCACTGCACTGCATCACTCCAGTAGTCCGCGGGCAATCCCGCCTTAAGGCGTAGCTGTCGAACAAACTGCTCAGGCTGGGTCAGTTGCTCCCAGACCGAGGGGAGAAATGTCGCCCGTCGTCCCTCTGCCTCAAACAGCAGACCATCGATGCCGGGACGAAGCGTTGCCAGCAGATCCGCCTCACAACTGACAGGCAGAGGCTGCATCGGTGTCAGCACTGATATCTCATACTCCAGCTGCTGCCGCTCAGACTCCGACACCGGCTCAAATCGCTGATCGCGAAAGGCCGCCAGATAACTGTTACGCAACACCGCATCAGCCAGAGCGCCATTGGCCTCCAGATTACCGATACAGCCGCGCAACTGACCATCAATCTTCAGGGTCACAAAACAGGCTCTGGGTCTCTCCAGTTCAGAGGGGATCAGATATCCCGCAGGACGCTCCGGCTCAAGTCCTGCAATCCCCCTTACAACGGCATGCCGCGCCAGCTGGACTAACAACCGCTGTTCATCCTGACTGTAACTCTCAGTAAAAGGCATAGGATGAATACCCCACCACGCGACTTTTATCACCGGCTGTATCACCTGAATTACAGTAGCCCAGCAACTCAGCCTTCAGCCCCGCAGACTGTGCGTAGCGTAAAAAACCGTTGAGAGCATAACATCCGCACGCCTGCTGCGGTGTTATCTGGCTATCCAGCTGAGCGATCTGCTGCTGGGTTGCCCGATCTAGCTGACAGGCTTCGCTATAGGGATGAAAATGACTCAGATCACTACTGATCACCAGCAGAGTTCCCGGCATTTCAAGCACCTGTGCAACCAGGGCAGATACCGCTGCTGAGGGCGTCTGCCCTACCAGCACCGGCAGAATACGATAGCGGCCATCCAGCAACTGTAAAAAGGGTAACTGAACCTCCAGACAGTGTTCCTGAGCATGGGCCTGATCATTGACGCTCACCCACCCCTCACGCACCAGCTCATCACTAAGAATGTTGTCGATCTGAATCTGCCCTAAAGGGGTTTGCCACAGCCCCGCATCCATAACCGCCATCCCCTGCAGCGGCACTCTGTGGGCTGGCCCCAGGAGCACTATCCGGGTAATCGAATCCAGATAGGGGCGGATCAGATTATAGGCCTTTGCCGCGATCCCCCCGGAATAGACCAGCCCGGCATGGGGCACCTGAATAGCCACCGGTAGTCGCCCCTGCTGCGGATTATCGGCGAGCAACTGGCTGACCTGTAAAGCAAGTTCATCAGGATTATCCGGGTAGAACATACCAGCAACAGCAGACTGCTTAATTCTCATATCGACCGCCCCTTACCTATTGCAACGCCCTAAGTATAGGCCATCAGCCCCAATGCAATCAGTCAATCCGCACCATCCAACCCACTACTGGTGCTCTTTTGAATAACGCGCTGAAAGCAGTGGCTAGATCGCTTTGAAAGCAGTGGCTAGATCGCGGCTTCGCCGCTGGCTAGTGGTTAGAACGTCGCTTCGCGACTCGCTAGAAAAAGCAAAGAAAAACAGCAGTAGCTACGATAATACAAAGCGAGCATTAACGCCGCCATAAACGGCGCGAGCTTGCGAGTGTCCGGCGACCGCAGGGAGCGAGGCTGGCTGGCTGGCCTGGTTATAACGAATTTTAGATTGCCTCATAATCTTTGATGCCAAATAAATGCGTTAGCAGCATAAAGTAATTTAGCAGTAACGTAGCTACAACTACACCACCAAATACCCCAATGATAATTGCTGCTATTTTAGCTTGAACATTTAGCATGGACTGGTAATAAACGTATGAAAGAACCAATGCCATTGCTAATGAATAAAATAAAACGATTGGCCCTATAGAGCCTAAACTGACCAGCTTGAAAACTACGCACAGCACTATTGGAATAGCATAAACAACAGCTGTGATTGATATAGTTTTCTTAGTCGATGTTTGCATATTCTTTATGAGTTAGTCGTGGTAGAGCGCCCCGTTACCGAGACGACCCCACACAGATCCGGACGTGCGGAACTACCGCATCCGGCTCTTCAATAATATCCTTGCCCGTGTAAAACACAGACCCTCAGTACCAGTCCACGGCTATCAATCTTTTACTCACTCGCATGGGCTGGATTCCAAAATATCTTAACATCTCTTTCATCCCTGACCACGTGTAACTTTTCCGACCACTTCGCCGGTTTAACCAGATATACAGACTGTTGAGTATGAGGCAAGAAAATAAATCTGTCCCCTTTTTCACGACTATCGCCCATTAAGCGCGCATAACCTTGTTCCAATCAATACTATGCCCAGCCGCTTCAAGTTCACGCGCCAATGCCTGTTTCCAGCCAGCATTACTATCCATTGTCTCCCAAACGACACCCGCAAAATCACTAGGAATTTCCAGCGCACCGCGTTTGAGAGCACATACTTTATCTCGGCCCAAACGGCCAATGAAGTAACCAAGCTCCAGTAATACATTTTGCCTAGCCCGCGGCTCTGGCGTTCCTCCCTTTACACAACCCTCATCATCAGGCGTGAGGAGAACTACCGCAAACCCAACATCGCTGTTTGCAACAACCTTTTCAATAATAGTTCTTCCTTGATTGGCCTGTTCATGGAGAATGACGGCCTCTAACCCAATGCGTTCAAGAAAGCGGGCTACTGTTTCCCGAGCACCATCATCGTGGCCGTGAACGATAAATACCTTGCGTGAGAATGGCGACTTCAACACAGTTTCTGTACTCCCCTTCGACTGGACATAATTCTTGTAATCACGAACAAAGGGTATGATGAGCTGACCAGTAAGCGCATGGATTCCAGCAATGATTTTTCGCCCAGAATAGAAAAAATGATGGCTGAAGTTAGTAGCATAACTTGGGTCGTTGGCTAACTTTTCGATAAGAAGCAACGTTAATCCCATCGTTTTCTTATGGTCATCAGGCCATGCAAGCTGGGCACTACCAACCATGCCACCCCCAGTTTTTTCGCTTTCTGCGATAAAAGTATCGAGATCCACTTCTTTCGTTAGTTCTTCGTTGTACAGTTCAAGATCGGCATTCCGCAATAATTGGGCGAGTTTTTTCAATGGGCGCTCATATGTCTGCAACTGCGAATTCTGTAGGTCAAGAACAGCGTTGTTAATTTCTCCGAAAATATCTTGGGCCATCATTAATCCTCGTCAGACTGTAATCTAGCCTCAGCAGCTTTTTGGAGAATATTTTCTCTATAGCGCTCTTTCATTTGCTCAGCGAGGGACTCAACAATGGGATTGTCAACGTACGGTTCAACACGGTTATCAATCATTCGGTTAACTGACTGGATAGCAGCTTCAATACTCACAGGTTCGTGAGGATCAAAGTTCACAACGCCCAACTCGCCATCCAGTTCATTTAACGCTTGCTCTGCCTGTTTTAGTTCTTTTTGTAGCTTATCTAGGCCGGTTATTTTAAGCATGGCTCCCTCCTGTTTATGACGTGGCAGTGCTTTTTTCGCTATGGTGTTCCCCACAAAAAGTAGACAGTTATTTAGGCCGCTAACGCAGCCTGTTCTTCGAACACAACCGGACTTAGGTTGTCATTCGCCGAATGTCGTCTTTTGCGGTTATAAAATATTTCAATGTATTCAAAAATACCCGCCCTGGCATCCTGAACGCTGCTGTAGTTCTTCGCGTAGATAAGCTCTACTTTCAACCGACTAAAAAAGGATTCCATCGGCGCATTATCCCAACAATTACCCTTTCGACTCATACTTAACTCTAGCCCGTTTGAACGCGCAAAGTCGATATATTTCTGAGCTCGGTATTGCGTGCCGCGATCTGAGTGAAGAACTAAACCCGGTTTTACTTTTCGCCTCATAAGAGCATCCTTTAGCGCCGTCGTGACCAACGTTTCCGTCATCGACTTATCCAGCGACCAACCTACTATTCTGCGTGAATAAAGATCCATTACCGTTGCTAAATACAACCATTGATTCTCAACCCAGATATAAGTGATGTCCGTTGTCCACTTTTCGTTCGGCGCTTGCGCTTTAAAGTTTCGCCAAAGTAAATTGTCCGAAACGTTCAGCATCGTCAGACTGTGATGACGATAATTGAAGCCTTTACCGTTCCTTGCCTTGATATCAGCGGCTTTCATGATACTTGCAACATAATTCACTGAACACGAATAACCCAGCTCGGTAAGCTCCCTGGCGATACGACGCGCACCGTAGCGCGCTTCAAACTCCTCAAACGTTTCTTTTATTCTGGCACCCATTTGCTGACGACGGACTGAGCGCGGACTCGGCCCTCTATGACGCCAACGTGAATAACCACTACGACTAACACGCATGGTCCGACACATTAACGATACAGAGTATTGGCCTTCAAACTCGCGAATGATTGCGTATCTTACGTTTGGTTTTTCGCAAAATACGCAGCTGCCTTTTTTAAGAACTCCATCTCCTCTTGTAGGCGTTTATTTTCGCGACGCAGACGACGAAGCTCTTCACTTTCCTGCTTGGAGTAATCCACACCGTCAACCGCGTTAAACTGCTTATCCGACAAACGAGTGAATTGGCGCTTCCAGTTGGCGATTTGTTGGGAGCTGATGCCCAGTTCTTGAGCGACTTGTGCCTGGGTGACGCCAGGTTTTTCAGAACGTTTGACCGCCTCTCGGCGAAACTCTTCAGTATATGATTGGGTCTTTTTACGTGCCATGTAAGCACCTCCACTTTCAACTAATTATAGCTATAGAAAGTGTCTACAAGTTGTGGGGCACTCGGATACATAACGCCTGGGGCAGGTGCGCCATCGGCGTCACCTGGACCCACTTGTTATACGACTACAGCACTGTCATAAGCTTGTTAACAATTGGATCGAAATATTGTGCTGCTTCTCTTGCCCTTGTGATATGAGCACCATTCAATCCGTCTCTGGATGTACAATCAAACACAGGCTTCTTGGCCTCCAGTGAATAGGGAACCAGACTGTGAAGGTTCGGAATTTGACCGAGATTCCAATTATCATCTCCCCAATCGTGTACTTGCCCAAGTGGGTCGAGAATATTAATTATGTTTTCTCTTACTGAGCTTTCGACTTGATCTCCGAAGATAGACCACCCGCGCGTCATACCTTCAGCATTTCTTCTGATGTTGTGCTGCTGCATAACATAGCCAAGAAATGTAGGTTGACCTTGAGGTAACTCAATATCGCTATTTGCTGCCCCATTACATTGATCCCACTCTCTCCTCCAAACTGAGAGTTTTGCTCCTAGATTTTTTGTGCCTCTTATTGAGAACAAATCTGGAGACATCGGGATAATGAAATAATCACTGGCAGCCAGAACAGCACGATTCAATGCGCCAAGATTTGGCCCCAAATCTAACATTACAACATCAGCATTCACTTGCTCAGCTGCCCATTTTATATATCGATAAATAGCAGATTGAACACGTAATGCGGGAGCATTTCCACCTTTAGCACTACTCCATGTGTCACCAAGAGAATCTTCATAATTACTTAAGAGAACATCTCCAGGGACAATGTGTAAATTTGGGTACTCAGATGAAACTGAAGAAGGGCGCCTTTGGCGGATATCTCCTAAACCTTCATAAACTCTTTCGATTGCATTCCAAATGCTGTTTCCCCGATCAGAGCGCCAGCTTCTTTCAAGCTCAGAGTCGCTGAGGGAATATGCTGACAAATTGCATTGGCTATCTAAATCTACAACAAGGACATTCTTTCCTTGCTTCTCTAATAAATGGGCAATGTGGTACATATAGGTAGTTTTACCAACACCACCCTTGTTGTTAAAAATACTAATTATCTTCAATGTTGACTCCTATGTTGAAGATTGATTGCCGTATAACATTTTAATACTACCCCTGCGCATATGCATGCCAGGCCGAATTCATTAAAGGCAAGGTAACTATCAGATAATAAAGAGGAAAAAACTGACATCGCAATCTCCTTTAAGACAAAAACGAGAATGCGCAGTTGCATTCCGGACCCGGCGTAGTATTCCGCCAGCGTTTCAACCTATCCCTTTGTTCTCAGACGTTTTGCTAATTCATCAGGCAGCAAAACGAGCCTTTATCTAACGATAATCTGAGCATAACCGCAAGCAAAATAAAAGAATAACCGAAGCCCCTAACCGTTCTGAATCTTTGCTTTTTCTAGATCGCGGCTTCGTCGCTGGCTAGTGGTTAGAACGTCGCTTCGCAACTCGCTGGAAAAACAAAGAAAGCAGCAGCTCTCTTCATTAATCAACATAAAGTGGACATCCCATCTGACATACCTTTCAAACTAAACCCGAAATCTTCTTCTCCATTTTTCACAACGCTGTTCGTCACGTTCTTCATATTGTTGGATAGCTGAAGTCAGATCCAGAGAGAAGCTTTTCTCATCATCAGTGCCCAAAGCGGTTAATAGCATTGTGTACCATGCGGTTATTCCTCCAGGGGGTGGTGATTCAAAGCGAGGGAATACCGGGTCTCCTGCTCGATTAGTCAACCAGTCGTTCGCAAGTGAAGGGTTCAAAATCATTGCTCGTGCAATACCAACTATATCAACACTACCACTAGCCAGTGCATCAAGCGCATCCGCACGTTTCTTAAATCCGCCTGTAGCAACCAGGGGTACACTGGTAACCAGCTGTGCTTTCTGGCAAAAATCAACAAAATACGGGCCTTCTGATGAGCTATCAGAACTGGATGCTGCACCAGGAAAATAGGTACCGCCACTAAACTCGATTAAATCAACTGATGTTTTATCCAGAATTCGAAGGGCTTCTAATGAGTCTTCCTGTGTTAAGCCACCTTCCAACTGATCTGAAGAGTTAATCTTAATTCCAATGGGGAATGACGGACCTACTACATCTCGGATTTTGTTAATTATCTCAACAACGATACGACACCTGGCCTCAATGGATCCGCCATATTGATCACTCCGTCGATTAAATAATGGAGATAAAAATTGGCTCAGCAGGAAACCATGACCAGCATGAACCTGAACACCAGTAAACCCGGCCTCTTTAGCTAACTCAGCAGCTTTTATATAGAAATCAGGTAGTTTTTTAATGTCAGATACACTCATTCCTGCGCATTGCAGGCCTCCGAGATTTAGAGCAGAGGGGCCTTTAGGTTGGCTGATCAGGGGGTATGACAATGCACCACCGTGGCCAATCTGAGGCCAAATGTGAGCTTTTTCTATCGAGGCTCTTCTTGCCAGAGAGGATAGTTTCACCAGATCGGAGTTTTTACCCAGAACCAGATTTCCTGGCTTTTCAGGAAAACGTGGATCCCCCTGAACTTCACCGATAATTGATAATGCCGCGCCACCTTCAGCCCATCTTTCATAAAGCCGTATCTGAGCCTCTGTTGGGTCGCCCTCTCCATCAGCAAGGGAGTCGGACATGGCAGATTTTATGATTCTGTTTTTTAGAATTGCTCCACAAGGTAGTTCCAGAGGGTAACTCAGATTCTGGCTATTGTTCTCTCGTCGGTTCATAGAGTCTTCTCCAATGCAAAGCCCAAGGCTCTTTCGGGATGGTGTTCTGGTTAGTAACAAACGGTTTGAAGACATTATTCTCAATATTTTATAAACTAAAAACAGGCTATTACCACATACACTATTAAAAATATTTTAATAATGAACACATCAGATCTGAGCTTATTCATTCGAATTGCCGAAACTGGCAGTATTACCGAGTCAGCCAAACAGCTTGGCATAACGACAGCTGCTGCAAGTTCAGCGCTAAAGCGGTTGGAGAGGCAGCTTGATATACAGCTCTTTATAAGAACCACCAGACAGTTGAGGATCACTACCCAAGGAGAAAAATTTCTTTATCATTGCCGCAGGGCATTGGAGTCTTTAGAGCAGGGTCAGGTTTCCGCACATGAAACGATGGAAAATGTTACCGGAGAACTGAGGTTTTCAGCGCCATCCGACCTGGGTCGTAACCTGCTATTTCACTGGGTAAACGAGATGATGGATATTTATCCATCTCTATCCATTGATCTGAATGTTAGTGATTCCCTCTCCAACTTCTTTCTAGACCAGGTTGATGTTGCCCTGAGATACGGAAAGCCCGAAGACTCCTCAATGGTGGCTTTCCATATAGCAACGATAAAAAGAATCACCTGTGCCGCACCTTCCTATTTAGAAAATAATGGTACACCCTCTCATCCAAACGAATTAAGTAAGCATAACTGCCTGCTATACAGACTGAATGGACGTCTGTTTAATGACTGGGAGTATCAAAAGAAATCAGAAAATGTCAGGGTAAAAGTCGGGAGTAATCGGATAAGTAATGACACAGATATAGTCAGACGGTGGGTAGTCGAAGGAAAAGGGATCGCATACAGGTCTTTACTGGATATCTCTTCGGATCTTGATAAAGGGCGATTAGTGCAACTTTTCGATGACTTTGAATCACCACCAGCTGAGCTTTATTTACTATGCCCTGATAGAAAACAAGTTACTCCCGGAGTTATCGCATTTAGAGAAATGCTAAGAGAAAAATGTTCACAGATTCTTGAGGTTTAAAAATCTCAGACATATCCGCTTCTGGCTTACAAAGTGGGCATTAACGCTCCGCTAAACGGAGTCCTGTGGAGGACACGCGTTTTGTGGCCGTAACGAATTTAAGCGGTTTGTTATGAGTTTTTTGCTTTGGCATGGCGGTAATACCTGATTAAGACAAGTATAGGAATTAAGACTAACGACCAGCCCAATGACAATACAACGATAGATGGCCCAACTGAAAGCACACCGCCCGGAAGCTCAAGACTAAATACTAATGCTGTAGAAACGGATAAAGCCAAACAGACTAAAGCCATTCGAATAGGAGGCAGCGAAAACCATTCCGGTAGCCAAAGGCTAGATAGACTCCAAACCAATACGGCAGGAAGACTAGCTGTCCCTGCAATTACCAAATAAATGCCAACCAAAATTAGTACTTCCATCTTACCTCCTTCGCCGGAGATCACAGATACTCATAACGCCTCAAACACCGGGATTTTGCAAAGCGCAGCGAAGCAAAATATCCGAGTTAATTGGCCTTGTATGAGTTTCATTATTCCGGCAAAGCTGGCATTAGAAAATACACAGCGACCACTATTAAATAGCTTAACCACACAACGCTCCATTTTTTAACAGCAACCTGCTTTGGCCAATTGAGATAAAGCATTACGCAAGCAGCCAGCCCCACAATTATTGCCACATAGATTTCAGATAGATTAGCAAGGCTTTTACCACCACTTATAGTAAACGACTCAAGTTCATGTATTCGGCGATCGAATATCTTGAACTCTATTGGAAATCCAATACCACCAAGCAGCAGTAGGTTAAATGAGAATATTGCGAGCCCTGGGAATAGCAATATGTATCTCATAGACTTACGCCTAACGCCCAGCACAATTGGAGGAGCGCAGCGACGATCGATTGCTGCTTTTTGTTAGGCTACATATCAACAAGTTGAACTCCCCTGACAACCTTCACGTTTGAACTGCCTCTTGACGGTTCAAAAGTACTGGGGACTTTACAGCTGGTAGAAAAGTAATTTTCCGAGTTGGCTGCTACCCCTGATTGAACAATATAGTCACACTCAGCAACAAAAATAGGAGTTTGATCAAAAAGCTCAACTTCCAAAGAAACGCTTTCATAGTTCGCATTAGACGAGTTTTGAATTAAGCCGCTAACAATAACTTCAGTTTCAGATACTCCTTGAACTAATTTAGTGTTATTTATTGCGACACCTAAAACACTTGGCCCTTCGAGCCACACCCTAGAACTTTCATATGAGTCGTCTGGCGTAATAAAGTTATAGGTAAACCCAGTAACGATTAGGACCGCAACTGAAAAGCCTAAACCAAAAATAAAACCATGCAGTAATTTTTGAAACATTTGTATGCCGTCATTTTAATACTACGCCGGCGCATATGCATGCCGGGCTGAATTCATTAAAGGCAAGGTAACTATCAGATAATAAAGAGGAAAAATCGACATCGCGACCTCCTTTAAGACAAAAACGAGAATGCGCAGTTGCATTCCGGACCCGGCGTACTATCCCGCCAGCGTTTCAACCTATCCCTTTGTTTTTCTGATGTTTTGCTAATGATGCCAGCAGCAAAACGAGCCTTCTCTAACGATTAAACGAGCATAACCGCTGCGATATACAAAATAAACTGTTTAGACATACAAATTACGTACTGTTTTTGGTAGAGCTGGATAGTTGATACTCTGAGGATTCTTTCTTTGCTCTTTCGCGCGACGAGCAAGTCACGTTCTTTGTGACGTTCGAACAACGAGCTACGGCTTTTAATCTTTTTCTAGCGAGTCGCGAAGCGACGTTCTAACCACTAGCCAGCGGCGAAGCCGCGATCTAGCCACTGCTTTCAAAGCGATCTAGCCACTGTATCTTTATTATAAAGAATACTCATGTAAAAACTGCCGCACTTCAGCGACCTGTTTCAGCAGTCGCATCTCCTGCAGCATCGGCATCGCTTCGGGGTATTCACGGGACATCATCTTCAGCCACTGCTTGATCCGGCCGTGGACATATTTAGGTGCCAGTTGCTGTTCAACCAGCTCAAGGAACTGACGCAATAATAGCTGCATCTCAGCCCAGCTCAGGTGGTCCGGGTCATCGCCCCGTTGCAGCGCTTTAATCCGTAAACCCAGATCAGGTGCTGCCACTAAGCCACGCCCAATCATCACATCATCACAGCCGCTCACCTCGCGACAGCGCTGGTAGTCCTGCCAGTTCCACACTTCACCGTTAGCCGTCACCGGTATAGAGATATGCTCTCTGATACGGGCGATCCACTCCCAGTGGGCCGGAGGCCGGTAACCTTCCTCTTTGGTCCGGGCATGTACCGTGAGACCATTGGCGCCGGCATCGGCAATCGCCGCGGCGTTTTCCATAGCAAGGGTCTTATCCCGATACCCCAGCCGCATCTTTGCGGTCACCGGGATATGGTCAGGCACCGCCTGGCGTACCCACCAGACGATCTTGTGCACCAGCTCAGGCTCGTTCAGCAGAATGGCGCCCCCCTTACTCTTATTGACCGTTTTAGCCGGGCAACCAAAGTTAAGGTCAATGCCGCGGGCACCGATACTCACCGCTTTACGGGCATTACCGGCTAAGATCTGCGGATCACTGCCCAACAGCTGCAGAATCACCGGCGTGCCTGAACTGGTATTGCTGTCATTAAACAACTCAGGGCAGGTTTTACGAAAGACCTTTGCCGGCAGCACCCGCTCAGACACGCGGACAAACTCCGTGACGCACTGGTCGATCCCACCAATACGGGTCAGCATCTCCCGCATCGGCGCATCGACAACACCTTCCATCGGAGCAAGTACTATCTTCAATCCAGTTCCCAGCCTATTATTCTGTTATGCGTACATTCATCTCTATAGAGCCACCGATAGCGGTGCGACACGCGATACGGCGCTGCTGCCCACAGCTAAAAAACCTGCGGTTACTGCCTGTAGAGCAACTTCATCTGACCCTGCTGTTTCTCGGCGAACAACCCCACACTATCTGCGATTCTGTTAGCCGGGCCGTCGAACAACTGACGTTGCAGCCGTTCACTATACGTCTCAGAGGTATCGGCCAGTTCCGCTCGACAGTGATCTGGCTTGGGGTTGAGTTCTCTCAACCACTTCAGCAATTGCAGCAGACTATCAGCCTCTCTCTGCAACACCAGGGCATCTCCTTTGAAGCGCGACGTTTTCACCCCCACCTGACCCTCGGACGAAGTCTCAAACCGCTCACACCGCCAGAAGTAAAATGTTTCAGCGAGGCACTTCAGGGGCAAGAGTTTAGTTTTACTTTATCATCTATCTTATTGAAAGAAAGCAAACTTCACGCTGCCGGCGCGATACATAGCACGCTGATTGAGTGGCCCTGCGAGTGACATAAAAATGCCCGCACCGATGGTAATCGGGCGGGCATCCCTGCAACCAGAACCGCTCAGATAGCAGCCAGCCCAAGCAACAGATCCCGCTTAATATCTTCAATCGACTCAAGGCCAACAGAGAGACGAATCAGGTTCTCTTTGATCCCCGCCTCCGCTTTCGCTTCAGGACTCATACGACCATGCGTTGTTGTTCCCGGATGGGTGATGGTGCTCTTCACATCCCCCAGATTACCGGTAATTGAGATCATCTGAGTGGCATCGATAAAACGCCAGGCTGCCTCTTTATCGCCGCTGACTTCAAACGACAGAACCCCACCAAAGGCCCGCTGCTGTTTTTTAGCCAGCGCGTGTTGAGGGTGTTCCTCCAGGCCGGAGTAATAAACCTTATCGATACCAGCTTGTTGCTTCAGCCATAAAGCCAGCGCCAGGGCATTGGCACTGTGAGCCATCATTCTCAGCTCAAGGGTTTCCAGTCCTTTCATAAAGACCCAGGCATTAAACGGGCTGAGACAGGTCCCACCGGTACGAATAAAGCCGTAGACCTCTTCCATCTCTTTATCGCGACCGACAACCACACCGCCGACACAGCGTCCCTGACCATCCAGGTATTTAGTTGCTGAGTGTACAACGATGTCAGCACCCTGCTTCAGCGGCTGCTGTAGCGCCGGGGTACAGAAACAGTTATCGACCACCACCAGCGCATCATTGTCATGGGCCAGCTTAGAAACCGCCTCGATATCACCCAGTTCCGCCAGAGGATTGGAGGGCGTCTCCAGGAAAAACATCCGCGTCGCTGGCGTAATCGCGTCTGCCCAGGCGTTGATATCGGTTGGATCAACGTAGGTTACGCTGATACCGGTGCGACTGAGATACTTATCAAACAGTGAAACAATTGAACCAAAGACACTGCGGGAACAGAGAACATGATCGCCCTGTTTCAGCAGAGACAGACAGGTACTCAGGATTGCTGCCATCCCTGATGACGCCGCTATCGCACGCTCACCGCCTTCAAGCGCCGCCATACGGCGCTCAAATGCCTGAACGGTAGGGTTGGTGAAACGGGAATAGATATTCCCCTCCTCCTCGCCACCAAAGCGGGCTGCCGCTTCTCTGGCGCTGGAATAGACAAAACTGGAGGTCGGATAGATCGCATCATTATGCTCTCCCTCACCACTCCGGTATTGCCCGGCACGGACAGCGAGCGTACTGAATTCATAGTCAGCATCTTCAAACTGAATCCGTTCTGGACGTTCAAAACTGGACCTGGACATCAGCCATGTTCCTATAATTAATAAGCCGCCGGTTAAGGCGGCCTATGATAAATTTGTGTTTATTGCCCTAGGGCAATCATAACAAGATTACCTGATCAGCTAATGGTCGCGTGCAGATCGGCATTCTGATTGGTTGATGACTTCTTGTCGCCACCTTTAGCAACATCGTTACGCTCAGCGTCGATACGATTGAGATAAGCTTCATCGATATCGCCGGTAATGTATTTACCGTCAAATACAGAAGCATCAAACCCAGTCACTGAGCTGTTGCCCGCCAACAGACAATCTTTCAGGTCATCCAGATCCTGATACAGCATCCAGTCTGCCCCGATCTCGACGCCCACTTCATCGTCGGTACGACCATGGGCAATCAGCTCTGACGCTGACGGCATATCGATACCGTAAACATTCGGGTAGCGTACCGCTGGTGCCGCCGAAGCAAAGTAAACTTTCTTAGCACCCATCTCGCGGGCCATCTGAACGATCTGCTGGGAGGTGGTCCCACGGACGATGGAATCATCCACCAGCATCACTACCCGGTCTTTAAACTCAAGTTCGATCGGGTTGAGTTTACGGCGAACAGACTTTGTCCGCTGAGTCTGCCCTGGCATGATAAAGGTTCTGCCGATATAACGGTTTTTGATAAAACCTTCGCGGAACTTAACGTTAAGATGGTGAGCCATCTCCAGCGCCGCTGTACGGCTGGTATCCGGGATGGGAATGATCACGTCAATATCGTGTTCAGGACGCTCCCGCATCACCTTCTCAGCCAGCTTAACTCCCATCCGCATACGGGACTTGTAGACGTTAACTTCGTCAATAATGGAGTCTGGGCGAGACAGATAAACATATTCAAACAGGCAGGGATGCAACTGCGGGTTCTCTGCACACTGCATAGTATGAACCTCGCCATCCTGCGTGATAAAGATCGCTTCACCGGGCGCCACATCACGGATCAGGGTAAAACCGGAAATATCCAGTGCTACAGACTCAGATGCCACCATGTATTCTGTGCCGGCGTCAGTTTCACGCATACCATAAACCAGAGGACGGATACCGTGGGGATCACGGAATGCAACGATGCCATATCCGGTGATCACCGAAACCACCGCATATCCGCCGCGAACCCGTTTATGCACTGACTTAATCGCAGTAAAGATATCATCCGCAGTGGGAATGAGCTTACCGATCTTTTGCAGCTCATGGGCCATAATATTCAGCAACACCTCAGAGTCAGAGGTGGTGTTGATATGGCGCAGGTTTTCTTTGCGCATCTGCTCACGCAGCTCGGCAGTGTTAGTCAGATTGCCATTGTGTGCCAGCGCGATACCGTAAGGTGCGTTAACATAGAACGGCTGCGCTTCAGCGGAACTGGAGCTACCTGCGGTAGGGTAACGTACATGACCGATCCCCACATTGCCCATTAAGCGTTTCATATGACGGGTACGGAACACTTCGTTCACCAGACCGTTATCTTTACGCATAAAGAATCGATCTGCTTCACATGTCACCATACCAGCGGCATCCTGGCCACGGTGCTGCAGCACTGTCAATGCATCAAAAATCGTCTGATTCACATTACTTTTGGCTACGATGCCAACTATACCGCACATTAAGGCTACCTCAGGTATTAAGTTAGTTACAGCAAGTATAAATGATAATTGGGTTTAACTATTCCGTCCGCTGAGATTCCAGATCATCTGACCGATATCAGCAGCAGTTTCCCGGGTCCAGGATTCCATCAGCAAAAAATGGGGAATCAGTGTCGATTCCGCCCACCAGCTATCTTCGGTTACCGGCGAACGCACCAGCAACGCAGTAATAACGATCACAATAAGGCCGCCTCTGACCACACCAAAACCGATGCCAAGCACCCGGTCAGTACCACTCAGACCGGTTGCCTGAACCAGCATATTGATCAGATTATTAATAACGGCGCCAACCATCAGGGTGGCAATAAACAGCAAAATGAAAGCTGCACCTATGCGCAGCGAGGGGGTCTGCAGGAGATTATCCAGCAGGGTACTCAATGAGGGGGCAAATAACCGGGCAACGATGAATGCAGCTACCCAGGTGACCAGCGACAGCGCTTCTTTCATAAAGCCGCCGCGCAGGCTGTATAAACCGGAAATTGTAATGATGCCGATAATTGCCCAATCGGCCCAGTTGAGTGTCATACTAATTATCTACTTCAGGATCTGAATAAGGGGCGAATTCTACCAGAGCTGTCAGCTGAACCCAACGTTTATCGTGTCGTGAAACGGACTATAATACCGTCCAGACCGAACTCTTTCTGAATATCACTCTGCAACTCTGTTAGCCGGGTTTTCTGAATATCAGGTCCGACAAACACTCTTACCAGATCCCCTGTCTTACGGATATACACCTTATATCCGGCATTTAACAGTCGGGTGCGCAGCCCTTTAGCGTTATCTTCATCCTTAAAACTCGCCAGTTGCAGGCTCCATGCAACCGGAACCCCTTGCTGATCAAGGGCTGGCGGATCGTCCCGTTCCTCAATAACAGGCTTCTGCTTAGCCACCTCATCAGCAACCTTCTGCGGCATCACGGCTACGGTAACCGGCTCAGCGGGAGCCGCCGGAGCAGAGCTATCCGGCAACGGTTGATTCTCAGGCGTAATGACGACCAGTTGCGGCTCAACCGGTGGCGGCGGTATTGCGCTTTCAAGCTGGCGTTCCCGATAGCCTGCGCCATCAAAAAAGATGGGCAGAAGAATTGCTGCGGCCACAATCAGAATAGCACCGCCTGCCAGCCGCTGTTTAAAGCCATCATTCACTGTTTTTACCATCCATATTCAGTGCAACTAATGCATCACTCACTGTCAAGAAAGAGCCAGCAATGACCACCCGGTCAGCAGCCGCCACCTCACCCCTCACCCCTTCCAGGGCATCGGCAACAGTATCATAGGTCGCCTGCAGAGTAACGGCTACCCCCAGAGCTGTCAGTTTGTCAGACAGCACCTGGGCTGACTGACCCCGGACTCCTTTCAGGCTTACCAGATACCACTGATCAATCACTGGACACAGCAGTGCCAGCACCTGATCGATATCCTTATCAGCCAACATTCCCAATACCATCATAGTGCGCCCAGCGACAGGCTTATCCCGCAACTGACCTGCCAGATACTCCGCCGCTTCGGGATTGTGAGCAACATCAAGAATATAATCGGTATCAGCGACACAGATCTGCTGCATCCTGCCGGTCAGGGAAGCCCTGGCGAGACTCGCTTTGAGCTGCTCTGCCCCGGGCAACAGGCCAAGTATATTCAACACCTGAATAACCGTTGCGGCATTCGCTTTAGGCAGGGTCATATCCGGTAAACCCGAGATCGTCAGGATATTCCCCCCCGGTTCCTCACCCTGCCAGACCCAGCTATCCCGGTCGGTTTGAGACCAGTTAAAGTCACGGCCCCGACAATACAGCGGCGCGCCTATCTGATCGGCATAGTTAAGCAACTTCTGCGGCGGCTGCGGATCGCCACATACCGCTGGACGCCCAGCGCGATAGATCCCCGCTTTCTCATAACCGATCTGCTCCCGGTCATCTCCCAGCCAATCGATATGATCGAGCGAAACCGTCGTCACCACCGAAAGATCTGCATCGACAATATTGATCGCATCAAGCCGGCCACCCAGACCCACCTCAAGCAACACAACATCGGGCTTTTCGGTAGCAAACAGATGCAGCGCAGCCAACGTATTATATTCAAAATAGGTCAGTCTGACGTCGCCGCGAACCTGCTCTATCGCTTCGAATGCCCGCATGATCAGTGCATCACTGACCGGCACTCCGGCAAGCCTGATCCGTTCGTTGTAGCGCAGAAAATGAGGGGAGGTAAAACCCCCCACCGTCTTACCCTGATCACGAAGCACCTGATCCAGCATAGCAATAGTGGACCCTTTCCCGTTGGTCCCCCCGACAACAATCTTAAGGCAGGCGCTGAGATCAAGATCCATCCGCTGATAGACAATACGCAAGCGATCAAGCCCCAGCTCAATCAGATCGACCGGATGACTGTTTTCAATCCATTCGAGCCATTCAGGCAGGGTCTTAAAGTGTGCAGCAGACATAATGATGTTTATCCCAGACAATAAAAAGGCCGCCAGAGTAACTGCAGCGGCCTTATCGTAGCGTTTCGATCAGACGGAAGCGGCAACCGTATCAGACTCAGGCTGAGACACAGCAGGCAACCCCTGCATCATCCGCAGCAAGGAGGAGAGACGATCGCGCAACTGGCCCCGGGATATGATCATATCGATCTGCCCATGCTCCAGCAAAAACTCACTGCGCTGAAACCCTTCTGGCAGTTTTTCACGTACGGTCTGTTCGATAACCCGTGGTCCGGCGAAACCAACCAGAGCCCCCGGCTCACCCACATTCAGATCACCCAACATCGCCAGCGAAGCTGAAACCCCACCATAAACCGGATCGGTCAGTACTGAGATATAGGGCACACCTGCCTGCTTCAGACGTTCCAGTGCCGCACTGGTTTTAGCCATCTGCATCAGGGAAAACAGCGCTTCCTGCATCCGGGCACCACCACTGGCGGAGAAGCAGATCATCGGAATCCCCTCTTCCAGGGCGATGTTTGCCGCACGCACAAAACGCTCACCAACAACCGCGCCCATTGAGCCACCCATAAACTTAAACTCATAGGCGACTGCAACCACAGGAAGACCTTTGACCTCACCGCGCATAGCGATCAGCGCATCTTTCTCGCCGGTTTCTTTCTGCGCCGCCACCAGGCGGTCTTTATATTTCTTGGTATCCCGGAACTTCAGGTGATCGACCGGCTCTACTTCAGCACCAATCTCACGGGTTGTGCCCTCATCAAGAAAAGCGTTCAGACGTACCCGTGCCGTCAGCCGCATGTGATGATCACACTTAGGACAGACATTCAGGTTTTTTTCCAGCTCCGGACGATACAGAACGGACTCGCACTTCGGACACTTTTTCCAAAGTCCTTCAGGAATATTGGTTCGCTTCTTCTCGGAACGAACCAGAGAGGGAACGATTTTATCCAGCCAGTTACTCATTATTACTCCAGCTGCTGCCTGTGGCAGCCCTTATTTATCCATTGCCTGACGCATGCTTGCAGTAATCGCTGCAACTGCCCCAGGGATCTGTTCCTGATTGCCTGCCAGTTCGGCAATCTTATTAACCAGTACGCTACCGACGATAACACCATCGGCGACTTCCGAAATTGCCCGGGCTGACGCATCATCACGGATACCGAAACCCACACCAACCGGCATATCGGTATGCCTGCGAATGATCTCCAGTTTGTCAGCAACTTCGGCAACATTCAGCGACGCCGAACCGGTCACCCCTTTAACCGATACATAGTAGACATAACCACTACCCGCTGCACAGATCTGCTTAATCCGCGCCTCCTCTGTGGTTGGCGCCAGCAGATAGATCACGTCAATATCAGACGCCTTCATCAGTTGATTAAACTCTCCCGCCTCCTCAGGCGGGAGATCAACCGTCAGAACACCATCCAGGCCGACCGCTTTGGCTTTATCTGCAAACGCAGAGTAGCCCATCACCTCAATCGGATTGAGATAGCCCATCAACACCACCGGCGTGGTCTGGTTGGTTTTACGGAACTCAGCGACCATATCCAGCACATCGACCAGACGTGTACCATGCAGCAAGGCACGTTCACAGGCCAACTGAATAACCGGGCCATCCGCCATCGGGTCAGAGAAAGGAATACCCAGCTCAATAATATCTGCTCCGGATTCAACCAGTGCATGCATTAGCGGCAGAGTTACTTTAGGTTCAGGGTCACCCGCTGTCACATAAGGGATCAGCGCTTTGCGGCCCTGGCTTTTCAGATTATTAAAACACTCAGTAATACGACTCATCTTAATCTTCACTCAGTCAGGGCTTAAAAGTTAATACCGTCAATTTCTGCAACGGTATGGATATCCTTGTCGCCCCGTCCTGACAGGTTAACCAGAATAATCTGATCCTTGCCCATCGTTGGCGCCATTTTCATCGCCTCAGCCACAGCGTGACTGGATTCCAGTGCCGGCATAATGCCCTCGGTCAGGGTCAGATGACGGAACGCATGCAATGCTTCATCATCGTTAATCGCCGTATATTCTGCCCTGCCGATCTCTTGCAGGTAAGAATGCTCAGGCCCTACGCCAGGATAGTCGAGACCCGCTGAAACAGAGTGAGTACCAATAACCTGACCACCCTCATCGGACATCAGACAGGTACGGTTACCATGCAGTACACCCGGTCGGCAATGGGAACTCAACGGTGCCGCATGCTGACCGGTTTCGATCCCATAACCGCCCGCTTCCACACCGATCATGCGCACATCTGCATCTTCGATGAACGGATGAAACAGACCGATGGCATTAGAACCACCACCCACACAGGCAACCAGTGCATCCGGAAGTTTGCCTGTCTGTGCCAGACACTGTTGCCGGGCCTCACGACCAATAATGGACTGAAAGTCACGTACCAGCTTTGGATACGGGTGCGGACCAGCAGCGGTACCAATAATATAAAAGGTATTATCGACATTGGTCACCCAGTCCCGCATCGCTTCGTTCATCGCATCCTTCAGCGTTCGGGTACCGGACGTAACAGAGACAACTTCAGCCCCCAGTAGTTTCATCCGGTAAACGTTCAGTGCCTGTCGACGAATATCCTCTTCGCCCATATACACTGTACATTCAAGCCCCAGCCGGGCAGCAACTGTTGCCGTCGCTACACCGTGCTGTCCTGCACCGGTTTCTGCGCTCACCCGTGGCTTACCTGTAAACTTAGCTAACAGAGCCTGCCCAATGGTGTTATTCACCTTGTGTGCACCGGTATGGTTCAGGTCTTCACGTTTCAGGTAGATCTGCGCACCGCCCAGCTCACGGGAAAGACGTTCCGCGTGGTACAACGGTGATGGCCGGCCTACATAGTGGGCAAGATCGTGATCAAACTCCGCCTGAAACTGTGGATCCCGCCAAAGCTTTTCGTAGGTCTGTTCTAGCTGCTGAAGTGCAGCCATCAGGGTTTCAGACACATAACGGCCCCCAAACTGGCCGAAATGACCACCTGCATCGGGCATCTGCTTTGCGATCGCGAGATCTTCTTTAGTTGGCACGAGCTACCTCATTCATAAAGGATGTTATTTTTTCACAGTCTTTCAGGCCTTTAGCCGCTTCAACCCCGCCACTGACATCAACAGCATAGGGTTTCACCCGGCGTATAGCCTGCACTACATTGCTCTGATCGAGTCCACCTGCCAGAATCAGCGGCTTATCGATATCAGATGGGATGCGCTCCCAGTCAAACGCTTCACCGGTACCACCAGGAACACCGGGACGGTATGCATCCAGCAGTATCCCCCGGGCCAGCGAAAAGCGTTTAGTTTCAGCCACTACATCAATATCCGGAGACATCCGCAGGGCTTTAAAATAGGGTCGGTCGAACTGAGCACAGTATTCAGGGGACTCATCACCATGAAATTGCAACAGATCGATGCCCGTCTGAGCCATAATTGTCTGCACCTGGTCAACCGATGCATTAACAAACAGGGCTACCGTCGTTACGAATGGCGGCAGCTGTTTGATAATCGCCTCGGCAACCGCAGGCTCAACGAACCTCGGGCTGGGCGCATAGAAGACAAAACCCAGCGCATCAGCGCCAGAGTCTACCGCAGCAAGCGCATCTTCCAGCCGGGTAATTCCACAGATTTTTACGCGGGTTCGCATCACTTGGATCAGACTATTCAGAAAGAGACCAATAGTAACAGATAGCAGGCCCTGAGGTTAACCGTTTTGCATCAGGAAATAGGGCCCCAGCTCTGATTTTGGCAACTCATACTGGTCGGGATATTTCACATCGACAAAATAAAGCCCGTAGGGTGGAGCAGTAACCCCTCCCTGAGTACGATCGCGAGCGTCAAGCACCTGTTGAGCCCATACAGGTTCCGCCTCACCAGCACCAATCTTCATCAGCACTCCGGCAAAATTGCGAATCATGTGATGCAGAAAAGCATTGGCCCGCACATCGATCACAATCAGCTCACCGGCACGGTAGATGTCCATCGCCCTGACCTCCCGCACCGGGCTTTTCGCCTGACAGCCAATGGCCCGATAGGAGGTGAAATCGTGCTCCCCGATAAGATAATCAGCCGCCGCCTGCATCCGTGACATGTCCAGCTGTTTATGGGTCCAGGTCACACCCCGACTTAACAATCCCGGCTTTACGGGCGCCGAATAGATCAGATAGCGATAGCGCCGCTCCAGCGCTGAAAACCGGGCATGAAAACTATCATCAACCCGTTTAGCCCAACGGATAGCAATATCATCCGGGAGTTTGGTATTGGTTCCCATCACCCATGCCCGCTCGGGGCGCTCAGCAACGGTGTCAAAATGGATAATCTGATAAGTGCCGCTGACGCAGGCATCGGTGCGCCCCGCACAGATCACCTTAACCGGCTCATTAGCTATCGCAGATAACGCTTGCTCTACCGTTTCCTGAATCGATGGAACATCTTTTTCCTTCTGCGTTTGCCAGCCACGGTAGGCTGCCCCGGCATACTCAACACAGAGAGCATAGCGTTTGGTTTGCGGTAAGTCAGGAGCTAAACTTTCCGCCTCAGCAAGCCCGTCCTCAGACCCAGCTTGCTCAGAATATTCTGATTTCAGCCCCGCCGGGGCCTGTTCATAAGAAAGGGCGACCGAAGTCGCCCCTTGCTGAAGTTTTAACTGGGTTTTATCCCGTGACATAGCAGATTTTATCTCAACATTTATCGAATCAGGCCTGATGCAGAAAGCACCAGGCCCGTGGTTATCAGCTTAATGAACTTAACAGGCTATTGGCTTCTGCACGCTGCGCCTCGCTACCCTCTCGCAGAATCTCTTCGAGGATATCCTTAGCACCATCCAGATCTTCCATATCGATATAAGCTCGCGCCAGATCAAGCTTGGTCTCAACCTCGTCTGCACCCTCAAGAAGGTTCAGTCCTTCTAACGAGTCATCCTCAGCTTCTTCGCTCACATCCAGGCTAAGCTCATCGGTACCGGCATCGCTTAGCAGCATCTCAAGTTCAGAGTCGAGCTCAGCATCCAGGTCATGACTGAGAGTTGAATCATCTTCTGCCTGAGGAGCCTCAAACTCTTCCTCATCCAGCACAATTTCATCATCTTCAGCACTATCAAGCAGCGCCTGAAGGTCATCGTCCAGATCGGCATCGCTATCAACAACATCCAGCTCTTCGACATCGGCTTCATCGACACCGGCAAGCAATTCATCCAGCTCAGAATCGGCAGTCTCATCCTCAGCGATCGCTTCACTCTCTTCGCCATTTAACAGAGCGTCAAGATCGTCAAACTCATCTTCGACTGGCTCTTCAGCCATCTGTTCGATCGCCTCATCCTCTTCAGAGACGGTATCATCAGCAACATCAAGATTGAAATCCAGATCCAGATCATCGTCCGGTTCTTCAACCGGTTCTGGCTCTTCAGCAACATCGGCTGTCGGCTGAATATCAAACTCAAGATCAGCAACATCTTCCTCAGGCTCTGGCGCTATAGCGTCATCAGCACCGGCCAGCAGATCTTCAAGGCTATCAGCTTCAGGTTCCTCAGGCTCTTCAACCAGCGCGGCAAGATCATCGTCAGCATCTGACTGGTCTAGATCATCGAGATCAAACGACTCGCTCTCTTCTCCCAGAATAGAGTCAAGGGCATCGTCAACCTCTTCACCAGCATCAACCTCTTCATCAACAGAATCAGGTCCTGGAGGCTCGCCAAAGTCCTCATCAAATCCGAGATCAAACTCCTGATCATCCAGATCCGTTGCAGTCTCAGCCTCACCAACCTTTTCCAGATCCATATCCAGATCGAGATCAAGCTCATCAAGATCCTCTTCTTCAGCGGCAACCGCTACTGTCTCCTGCTCCACCTCGGGCGCTGGAATTACAGTAACATCCTCATCGACAGCAGTCTCTGGGGTTTCAGCAGCGATCGCTTGCCCCGGAACAACGGACTCCGACGACTCCTCTTTATTTCCCCGACGCATAAACAGCAGTGCCAGCAGGAAAGCAATCAAAGCACCGCCAGCTGCACCGATGTAAAGTCCAAACTCCTCCAGTAAGCTTTTAGGCTTAGCCTGGGAGTCTGCAGCGGGAGCAACCTGACTGGCTACCGGCTGTTTCTTCGCAGATTCAAGCTCCGCCTGAAGGTCAGCTAACTGCTGATCCTTCAGCTCCAGCAATCGTTGCAGACTTTCCATCTGCTGCGCAAGCGCATCCACACGGCCGGTCAGTTCGTCATTTTCGCGTTGAATCTGATCAACGCTTTCCAATGCTGACGCCAGCTCAGTTTCCAGTTGTTTGTTTTTTTCCAGCAGGGCAGCATCAGCTTGACTCAAATCGGTGTCGGCCGCCTGATCTGATACCGTATTGGTGTCAGCCTGGGTATCAGGTGAGACAATCTTCAGTTGCCCCTGGGCCGACTTGGCTGCAACCTCCTCACCCTTTTTTCCGGATGCAGCTGCCTTATCCGCACCATCAGTGCTATCCATATTCTTCGGCTGGGCAGCCGGGGTGATCCCCTGCTTCCACATCTGCGTCTGACGCCAGAACTCTTCATTCGCCTGTTTCTGATTCAGCGCCTGAACCTCTTCCAGCGAAGGAAGGTCCATAACAACACCGGCTTTCAGCTGGTTAACGTTGTTATTGCGAAAGGCATCCGGGTTTTTACGCTGTAACGCCAGCATCATCTGTGCTTCAGATACAGAGTTGCTGGGCTTATGCTTTTTGGCGATATCCCACAATGTGTCATTCACATCCACATACACCTGACCATCGGTCATACGGGTGCGGATATTATTCACCGGCTGCTGTGGCGCCATCGGCTTTACAGCAACGGGCGCGGGAGAGCTGGCAGCCGAGGAACGTGCTGGCTGTACGGCCGTAGGAGCCGGGGTTGGATCGTAGACCGGCGGATCCAGTAGTACAGTATATTCACGCACCAGACGACCGCTGGGCCAGTTAACCTCTACCAGAAAGTTGAGAAAAGGTTCTTTCACCGGCGCCGATGAGGTGAGAATAATAGTTCCCCGACCAGCAGAGCCCGGCTTCACCTCAAATTTAACATCGGAGAGGAAACGCAACTTCTCTATGCCGGCCAGAGCAAACTCATCAACATTGGCCATTCTGGGTTGTATCTGTTGCGGATCAACGGAGCGCATCTGCAACAGCTGTATCTCTGCCTGCAGGGGTTCATTCAACGCTGATGTTATTCTGATTTCACCGAGACCAAGCGCATTTGCATTTGAGGTTCCTAGTGCACCTGCAATTGCCAAACTTAGGGCTAATTTGCGCAGCATATTTTCGCTTCCTTAATTTCCCCGGGTCCTGAATTCAACAAAAATCGTCAATATTCAGAAAGTTACGTATCCAGTTTTAATGGCCAAAGTATTCATTAAAACCCATGTTTAATCAACAACCCTGATCGGCCATAAACAGCTAAACTTCAGTATTTAAAACCGTTCTGAGTAAAAAGCTGATCACCTCGAACAAAAAACAACTCTCAGACAAAAACAGTAAATCCATATATTTCAAACAGTTAAAGACCAATCCTGAATTTAACCTCAGTATATACACAAACTGACAACAGATTCGAAATTCCACTACCTAAGTTGGTGACTGTGGACTGCATCGCCGTCCGAAAAATTTTATTTCGGTTTTGTTGACCTGAATCACTCCGTCAGATACAAAAAAACCGGCCTTTTCAGCCGGTTATATCGTTTATTCCACTCATCAGCCCTGCAACAGGATCCGCAGCATACGCCGCAACGGCTCTGCTGCTCCCCAGAGCAACTGATCGCCGACACCGAATGCATTCAGGAATTCATCACCCAGGTTCATCTTACGCAGACGCCCTACAGGTACACCCAGAGTGCCAGTCACCTTAGCTGGCGTCAGATCACGGGCAGTGATGTCGCGCTCGTTCGGCACCACACTCACCCAGTCATTGGCTTCTGCAATCATGGATTCAATCTCATCCATCGGTACATTTTGCTTCAGCTTAATGGTAAATGCCTGACTGTGACAGCGCATCGCACCGATACGCACACAGGTGCCGTCGATCGGTACCGGGTTGTCACTCAGCCCCAGAATCTTGTTGGTCTCAGCATAGGCCTTCCACTCTTCACGGCTCTGACCATTATCCAGGCGGGTGTCGATCCAGGGAATCAGGGAGCCTGCCAGCGGTACACCGAAGTTATCCGTTGGCATAGCATCAGAACGGATTGTTTCAGCAACCTGACGGTCGATATCCAGAATCGCACTGGCAGGGTTGGCCAGATCAGCAGCGACAGAATCTTTGATAATACCCATCTGCGAGATCAGCTCACGCATATGACGCGCACCACCGCCGGACGCAGCCTGATAGGTCATGGAGGTCATCCACTCGATCAGACCCGCATTGAACAGACCACCCAGCCCCATCAGCATCAGGGACACAGTACAGTTACCGCCAACATAGGTTTTAACACCGTTTGCCAGGCCGTCTTTAATGACATTCATGTTAACCGGGTCGAGTACGATAATGGCATCATCGTCCATCCGCAGGGAAGATGCAGCATCGATCCAGTAGCCATCCCAACCCGCTGCGCGTAGCGCACCGTAAACCTGTTTCGTGTAGTCACCGCCCTGACAGGAGATAATGGCATCCATCTGTTTCAACTCTTCAATGGATGTTGCATCTTTCAGTGCCGGAATATCTTTACCAATAGCCGGACCTGGCTGACCCGCCTGGGACGTTGTAAAAAAGACCGGCTCTTCGATGTGTTCGAAATCACCCTCTTCCATCATGCGCTGCATCAGCACGGAACCAACCATTCCGCGCCAACCAACAAAACCTACACGCTTCATCTGTTCCACCAAAACTATTCGAACCTGCTAACAGATTCCTGAGAATAAAAACAACAAAGCTGCCACAAGATTCTGCAGCAGCCTGTTATGTTCCGGACGCTCCGAAACCCTTTAATTATGCAATATTTTAGTCATATAGACTATCGAAATCAGAGCATTTTATAACCAGCCTGAGTTCCAGCCAGCAGTTTTACGCCTGCAAAGCCGCGATAACTGCATCACCCATCTCAGTGGTAGATACCTTCTGCATCCCTTCAGACCAGATATCCCCGGTACGCAGATTCTGATCCAGCACCTGGCTCACAGCCGCCTCGATACGATCGGCTGTTGCACCAGCGTTCAGTGAATAGCGCAGCATCATCGCCACCGACAGAATAGTCGCCAGCGGGTTAGCCAGATCCTGCCCGGCGATATCCGGCGCAGAACCGTGGCAAGGCTCATACATCCCCTTGCCGTCAACATCCAAAGATGCAGAAGGCAGCATACCGATCGATCCGGTCAGCATCGCCGCAGCGTCAGACAGGATATCACCGAACATATTACCGGTGACCATAACGTCAAACTGCTTTGGTGCACGCACCAGTTGCATCGCCGCATTATCGACATACATATGACTCAGCTCGACATCCGGATACTCTTTAGACAGCTCCTCCATGATTTCACGCCACAGCACGGTCACTTCCAGTACGTTCGCTTTATCGACAGAGCACAGACGCTTATCACGGGCACGGGCGGCTTCAAATGCCACACGACCGATACGACGGATCTCATTCTCATCGTAAACGTAGGTGTTATAACCCTCACGGACATTACCCTCTTTAAGGCGCACACCACGAGGCTGACCAAAGTAGATACCGCCGGTCAGTTCACGCACAATCAGAATATCCAGACCGGATACCACTTCAGGTTTCAGGGTTGAAGCGTGAGCCAGTTGCGGATAGAGAATCGCCGGACGCAGGTTACCAAACAGCCCCAGACTGGAGCGAATACCCAGCAAACCTTTTTCCGGACGGATCTGAAAGTCGGGGTTAGTGTCCCACTTCGGACCACCCACCGCACCTAACAGGATCGCATCAGCAGCGCGGGCAGCTTCCAGTGTTGCTTCTGGCAGCGGCACACCATCAGCATCGATAGCGGCACCGCCAACCAGCGCTTCGGTCAGTTCAAGATCGAGATTATCCTGCTGGTTAACCAGTTCCAGAACACGACGCGCCTGCGCGACGATCTCTGGACCAATACCGTCACCCGGTAAAATCAGTACATTTTTAGACATTATTCTGTTTCCTTAATCCTGGCAGCAGAGTCGGCTCTGCCGCCTGAAATACACTTAGCTTATTTGTTATGGCTTATTTATTGAGACTATTTAATCGCGTCAAACAACCATGGCGCTTGTTGCCGGCGTTTCTCTTCATAAGCACGAATATCATCACTGTGTTGCAGCGTCAGACCGATATCATCCAGACCATTCAGCAGACAGTGCTTACGGAAGCCATCAATACTAAAGGACATCTCCTCCCCAGATGGGGTGATAACCAACTGCCGTTCCAGATCAATACTCAACTGATAACCGTCAGTCGCAGCACTCTCTTTAAACAGCTGATCGACCTTCTCGTCATGCAACACAATGGGCAGCAAGCCATTCTTAAAACAGTTATTGTAGAAGATCTCAGCAAAACTGGGGGCTATCACACAACGAAAGCCATAATCATCCAGCGCCCAGGGCGCATGTTCCCGACTGGAACCACAGCCAAAGTTTTCCCGGGCTAACAGAATACTGGCGCCCTGATAACGGGGCTGATTGAGGACAAACTCCGTATTCAGCGGACGCCCTTCACAGGACTGATCCGGCTGACCTTCATCCAGATAACGCAGCTCATCAAACAGGTTTTTACCAAAGCCGGAACGCTTAATCGACTTCAGAAACTGTTTGGGAATAATCATATCGGTATCGACATTCGCCCGATCCAGCGGTGCAGCGATACCTGTGTGCAGTGTAAACTTATTCATCTCGCTCTCCCGATACCTTATTAAATCAACTCACGTACATCGATAAAGTGACCAGTCACCGCAGCGGCTGCTGCCATAGCCGGGCTCACCAGATGAGTGCGGCCACCGAAGCCCTGACGGCCTTCGAAGTTACGGTTGGAAGTCGATGCACAGTGCTCACCATTACCCAGCTTATCGGGGTTCATCGCCAGACACATGGAGCAGCCCGGTTCGCGCCACTCAAGGCCCGCTTCGATAAAGATCTTATCCAGCCCTTCAGCTTCCGCCTGGGCTTTCACCAGACCGGACCCCGGTACTACCAGCGCCTGAATGATATTCTCTGCAACTTTGCGTCCTTCAACCACTTTGGCGGCATCGCGCAGATCTTCGATACGGGAATTGGTACAGGAACCGATAAACACCCGGTCCAGCTGGATATCGGTAATCTTCTGATCAGCCTGCAAGCCCATATATTTCAGGGCACGGTTGATACCATCCACCTTAACCGGATCTTTCTCATTATCCGGATTAGGCACCTGACCCGACACACCCACCACCATTTCAGGTGAAGTACCCCAGGTCACTTGTGGTTCGATATCCGCAGCGTGGATCTCGACCACCGCATCAAACTCGGCATCGCCGTCAGACACCAGATCACGCCATTGCGCAACCGCTGCATCCCATTGCTCACCTTTCGGTGCAAAAGGACGCCCCTCAAAGTAATCGATCGTGGTCTGGTCAACCGCCACCAGACCCACCCGGGCACCGGCTTCGATCGCCATATTACAGACGGTCATCCGCCCTTCCATCGACATATTGCGGAACACATCACCACCAAATTCAATGGCATAGCCCGTACCACCAGCGGTACCAATCACACCGATCACATGCAGGACAACATCTTTAGGCGTCACACCGACACCCAGCTCGCCATCCACGCGCACCAGCATATTCTGCATCTTCTTGGTAATCAGACACTGGGTGGCCAGCACATGCTCCACCTCTGAGGTTCCGATGCCGTGGGCCAGTGCGCCCAGCGCACCCAGTGTAGCGGTGTGGGAATCACCACACACGGCGGTGCTACCCGGCAGAATAGCGCCCTGCTCCGGCGCCATAACATGCACAATCCCCTGACGATGATCGTTCATCTTGAACTCGAGGATGCCAAACTCATCGCAGTTGGCATCAAGGGTCTTCACCTGAATTTTGGAGACCGGATCAACGATCAGATCCACACCACCAGAACGCTCGGTGGTGGGTACGTTGTGGTCCGGGGTTGCGATATTGGCATCGATCCGCCATGGCTTACGACCGGCTAACCGCAGTCCTTCAAATGCCTGAGGCGAAGTCACCTCATGCAATACCTGCCGATCGATATAGATCAGCGAACTACCATCATCATTGGTTCGCACCAGATGCGAATCAAACAGTTTGTCGTATAACGTTTTTCCAGCCATCGGAACTCACCTCACTGCGTCTTTTATACCGGCGGTTTTACCTGCCAGCTTTTTTATATGCTGCAATCCTAGTGCACGGCATAGCAGAAAACAAATTCATATTTTTTATACTTTGCATTCCATATTGGAATACATAAACTAACGCAAACCGTTACAGGAGATCGCCCATGGATACCAACGCCCTCCAGGCCTTCGTCGCCGTTGCAGAAACGGGCTCATTTTCCCGTGCAGCAGAACAGCTGTTTCTCACCCAGTCAGCGATGAGCAAACGGATTCTGATACTTGAGCAGCAACTGAACAGCCGCCTGTTTGATCGCATCGGGCGCACGGTCAGCCTGACTGAAGCAGGCCGGGAACTGCTCCCCAGAGCCCAGCGGATCCTGCTGGAACTGGAGGATGCCCGGCGCTCGTTAAGCAACCTCAGCGGCGAAGTCAGTGGCACACTGTCGGTGGCCACCAGTCACCATATCAGTCTGCACCGTCTGCCACCGGTATTGCGCCAGTACATCCACGCGTTTCCCGAGGTAAAACTGGACCTTCGTTTCGATGAGTCTGAGATCGCTTACGATAATGTACTTAAAGGCAATCTCGAGATCGCCCTGATCACCCTGGCGCCGAACCCGGATCCCAATATCTATTCCCAGGCCATATGGCGCGACAAGCTGAACTATGTGGTGGCAACCGACCATCCTCTGGCTGCCCGGCAACAGGTCACCCTGGAACAACTGTGCGATTATCCGGCCATCCTCTCCGGTAGTGCCACCTTCACCCGCCAACTGGCTCAACTGCAGTTCTCTCAGTTGGGGTTACAACCGGACACCACGATGTCCACTAACTATCTGGATACCATCAGAATGATGGTTGAGATTGGACTGGGCTGGTCACTGCTGCCCGAAACCATGACCGAAAACAGTCTCAGTGTGCTCAAAGTCGATCTCCCTCCGGTAACCCGGGAACTGGGATATATCACCCATAAAGAGCGCACCCTCAGCAATGCCGCCCGTCACTTTATACACCTTTTAGAGCAGGCTGCAGAAAAGGGTTCATAATCGTGACAGGCTTCATTAAGATGGTCATACAGAAGAAGTTTAGGAACCCATCATGACTGAAAGCTCCGGTAGCACAAGCGACAACTGGTTACAGGAACAGCTGCAACGCTGGCAGGAGATGGCGGAACAACTGACGCATAAACAACCAGAACAGTGGCAGCAGTTTCTCAACAGTTTTCAGGGCGGCGCCCAAACCGATTTCAGCGACCAACAGGCAGATCTGCTTAACCTGGTCAAAGCTCAGTCCGCACAGTTCAGTCAATTTGCTGAATCGCTTCGTGATAAACACAGCGGTGCACTCAGCACCGATCAGTTGGTCGAAGAGATGCAGAGCTATATGCAGCAGCAGTGCAACGACCTGCTCAGTCGCCAATGGAACCTGCCGGAACCCTTCGCTTCACTAATGAAAAACGCCGCGTTCGCCCCTGAGACGCTCTCACAGGCCCCCTTTCGCGAGCTATTGGAACAACTGGCCAGATCCCCGGAGATCGGCAACGGTCCATACAGCCCGGCACAACTGCGCTCACTTGCCCAGGCGGTAATCGATTATCAGGACTCTTTAACCGAATACCTGAAACAGTATGACCATATCTTCAATCAGACCGGTGCCGACCTGAAGCAGCAGCTGGAGCAGCAAACAGCCGATATCGACAGTGTTAAAGCGCTGCAAAACCTCTGGATTGAATGCTATGAAAAAGCCTACCGTGATACCGTTTTTACAGACCAGTATCAGGCCTGTCATGGCCGCATCAGCAACAGCCTAAACCGGGTACGCAAGCTCGCCTTCCATAGCCGGGATATCAAACTGAAAGAGTTTGGTCTGGTTACCCGAGAAGAGCTGGACAGCACCATCCGCCAGCAGCATCAGTTACGCAAGCAACTGCGGCGCCAGCAACAGGAGATCGACGAGCTACGAGCTATCATCACGTCCATGAAAACAGAGCGGGATAAACCAACACGCAGCAACCGGAGAAAACCGGAATGAGTGGGTTCAAATTCAATCCGGAAAAAATAGTCTCCGAACTGGGCCAGTACAGCGAACAGCTATTGCAGAGTATCAACACCCTGCAACAGATCGATGAAGTCAGTGTTGGCCAGACCCCCAACGAGATCATCTACCGTGAAGACAAACTGCAGCTACTGCGCTACCAGAGTGAAAAAACACCGGGCCGCAAGCGCTGTAAAACGCCCCTGCTGATCTGCTATGCACTGGTAAACCGCCCCTATATGGTCGATCTGGACCAACAGCGTTCACTGATTAAACGGTTACTGGCACTGGGGCTGGATATCTACCTGATCGACTGGGGTTACCCCGACGCTGCTGACCGTTATCTGGATATGGATGACTATATTAATGGCTATATCAGCAACTGCGTTGATCAGGTGCTGCAGGACTCCGGGCAGGAGCAACTTAACCTGCTGGGCATCTGCCAGGGCGGCACTCTCAGCCTCTGCTATACCGCACTCAACCCCAAGAAAGTGAAGAATCTGATCACCATGGTGACGCCGGTGGATTTCAAAACCCCGGACAATATGCTCAGCCACCTGGCGCAGCAGATCGATATCGATCTTGCCGTAGACACCTATGGCAATATCCCCGGCGCAATGCTTAACGACGCCTACAACGCACTGATGCCGATGCGTCTGGGATTACAAAAAAACCTCAATATCCCCCGACAACTGAAAGACCCCGACTCGGCGCTGAACTTCCTGCGCATGGAAAAATGGATCTACGACAGCCCAGACCAGGCCGGAGAGATGTTTCGTCAGTTCCTTACCACCTTCTTTAAAGAGAATGGCTTTATCAACAACAGGGTGACCGTTGGAGATCGGCCGGTGGATCTGCAGCAGATTAACCAGCCCCTGCTGAATATCTTTGGCAGCGCAGACCATCTGGTCCCGCCCTCCGCTTCACGCGCACTGAACGGGCTAACAAAGAGTCGTAAATACCAGGAGTATGAGGTCGCATCGGGACATATCGGCGTCTTTGTTTCCAGCAAATCGCAAACAGAAGTTGCGCCAACCATTGCTAAGTGGCTAAAACAGCACGATTAACCGCAAACAAGACAGGGGAAATTTGAAAATTTACTTTTTTCCGCCAGGATTCTCATCTAAAATCCGCCCTTTCTTTTGTCGTTAACCAAAAACCGTTTGGTTTTTAGCCGGAGTTTATGACGTTGCCATCTAACGGGAAAATCAAACTGCAGGGTTTTAACAACCTGACCAAAAGCCTCAGCTTCTGCATCTACGATGTCTGCTATGCCAAGACCAAACAGCAGAAAGCTGAATACATCGAATATATTGATGAGCAGTACAACGCTGATCGCCTGACGGAGATCCTCACAGAAGCCTGCGATATTATCGGTGCAACAGTCCTCAACGTGGCCCGTCAGGATTACGACCCGCAGGGTGCCAGCGTCACCATTCTGGTAGCCGAAGAACCACTCAAAGATTCAGCTAATGTTGATACCACCGAAAAACCGGGACCTCTGCCCGAATCCGTGGTGGCCCATCTGGATAAAAGCCATATCTGCGTGCACACCTACCCGGAAGCCCACCCCGATGACGGCATCTGTACCTTCCGTGCTGATATTGAGGTGTCCACCTGCGGTATTATCTCGCCCCTGAAGGCACTCAACTACCTGATCCATAAACTGGATTCCGATATTGTGACCGTCGACTATCGGGTGCGCGGCTTTACCCGTGATATCAACGGCGTGAAACATTATATCGATCACGACATCAACTCGATCCAGAACTTTATCAGTCAGGACATCCGCGATCAGTACCAGTTGGTTGATGTAAACGTCTATCAGGAAAACATCTTCCACACCAAGATGATGCTCAATGATGTCGACCTCAACACCTACCTGTTCGGCACCACCACCGCCGACCTGACCGGCCGTGAAATCGAAGAGATTACCGAACGCCTCTACCAGGAGATGAACGAGATCTTCTATGGGCGGAATATGCCGGATATGAAGGGAAAGTAAACACTTAGAACGGCGCTGCGCGCCTGCTAGTCGCTAGTGGTTAGACGTCGCTTCGCGACTTGCTAGCAAGAGCCACTCGTTCCCACGCTCCCGCGTGGGAATGCATATCTTAGTTAACGTGCTCGACCAACCATGCTCAGCTATCTCTCACACTCTCATTCTTATAAATCAATGACTCTGACCCTGTTAATCCGGAACGGCGCTGCGCGCCTGCTAGTCGCTAGTGGTTAGACGTCGCTTCGCGACTTGCTAGCAAGAGCCACTCGTTCCCATGCTCCCGCGTGGGAATGCATACCTTAGTTAACGTGCTCAACCAACCATGCTCAGCTATCTCTCACACTGTCATTCTTATAAATCAATGACTCTGACCCTGTTAATCCGACGAATAACATTTGAGGCTAAAGATAACTTATCAACTTATTCTTTATCCAACTGATTAACTATATTATTAATATAGACAGGAACACTTACCGAGCTAACATCACCTTCAACAATTTCTTTCAAAACATTAATTCTAGACATAAAAACCCCTTTTTATACAAAAAACTTTTAATATTTAAACCTAAGAAAATTCCTACTACCTAATATATTCACATAGTAGTAAAACTCAAAACAATTTCCTATATTTCTTTCATACCACGGATAACTAAAAATACTATTCTCATTTATTATATATCTATTCAGATCGCCTTCATTACCGATAATTAGACTGCGACTCGATCTATTGTTTGTAACAACATTAACAATACAGCCATAACTTTTAATTTCATCATCAACAAAAAAAGATTCCACATACTGATCAAAGAAAAAAAACGACAAAGAACCTAATATAATTTTATATGCAGCTGATTTATTAAAATAGAAAGCCATGAATAGTAAAATTAAAGATACGATTCCTGAAATTAACATCACCTCTCCCTAACACTCTCATTCTTATATCTAAGCAACGGCGTCAGTACATATTCAATATGATACCGCTTTCCGGTTTTCACCTCAGCACTAACACTCATGCCTAGCACCAGATTAACTTCACGGCCATCTACCCAAAGGGTATTTTTATTCATCAGCATTCTGGCTTTGCTTTATAGATTGCCCCCAATTTTTCACTCTTATTCACTCTCCCGCACGGTCATAAATACCTTGCCGCCATACTAAAAATACGCCTATAACCTATCGATCCTTCATAATCTTTTACACTGAGCATCGTCAAAAAAACAGACTCTTCCATTAATTTCAGAGTCAAGTAAAACACCGTCATGATTACGAAGTACGACTGCTAATATTCCGGTATCTTGTGGTGACATAAGTAGTCATTCATGATCCATTTTACATTCATAAATCAAACAATACTCATGCTTATATATTTCTATTATTTTATCTTTATATATACTACAGTATTCATAACTTCCATCATTACCATACATATACACTAACCCCCTTCCTTTAGCCCAAGCTTTATACTTCATATTCTTCAATAAAAACCTTCCGGGATACTCATGCAGATTCTTTTTAAGAAGAAGCAAACTAGCATAATCGAAATATAATGGACAGCAATCTTTATAATCACTAAAGAACACAGCCGCATATTTTAAATTATTAATTGACAACAACAATGACTTAGGGTCATTTGAATCCAGATAAAAGATCGATTGGGATATATAATCGGATATACACTCATAATCAACACTTTTACAGTCAACCAACTTATATATACTTTTTAAGTCCGTTGCGTCATAAAGTTCATGATAAGAGCCATCCAGTACAGAATTTTCAAACCTACCCACCAAAGCATTATCTTTAGAAAAGACTATATCACTAAATAAAACAAACATCAGAAAACAAAACATATAAAAAAATTTATTAATCATAAATAACCCTTAATGACAACATTCATATATAGAAGCAACGGCATCAATACATACTCAATCAGATAGCACTTTCCAGTTTTCACTTCAGTACTGACGCTCATACCCGGCACCAGATTCACTTTACGGCCATCGACCCAGAGGGTGTTTTATTCATCAATATTCTGGATTCGTAAATTAAGCCCGCGATTTTCATTGGAGGCGGTATCACAGGAAGATAAGCGTAGGGATTCAGGCGATCAAAATGCTGTTTGCGGCAAAGACACCGAAGAAAGGTTGAAAGGCTAAAAATAGATGCTGTTGACCCTGTATCAAGCAGCCATAGAGTCTGTTCCATCGACGAATAATCCATTGTTTTATAGCGGTTAATCTCATGATAGTAGGGGATTTTCTGTTCAAATACAAAGATTGGTATCAGCGCTTTGCCACGCTATCACACGGCCTCCCACCTCTGGTTCTGCGTTACTGAACCGGTATCCCTTGTCTTGTAACGTTTTATGTCATCAAAAGCCTCTATCAGCCTATCACTTACTTTTTATATGGTTTTTATGTTTCTTGCCTATACTTAACAGGCTCAGTCGGAGGGGGAGCTGGCAGATAACAAAAACAACTAAAACCCATTCGAGGAGAGGATAATTATGAATCAACTCAATCGACGCGATTTTATTAAGCTGGGCGGAGCAGGTGTTGCCGCAGGGGTGGCATCGCTGACGCCCAGCAGCGCACTGGCTAAATCGGAAGCATATAACCCGGGAGCGACCACGCTGCCCTACCCGCAAACGGCCGTTGCCAAGGCCCAATCCCTGCCACAGAACAAGGTGGTACATTTCAACTATCCCGATGAAAGTTCTCCCTGCGTGGTGATTCGCATGGGACACCCCGTGCCCGGTGGTGTCGGTCCCAACATGGATATTGTTGCCTACAGCACCCTGTGCACCCATATGGGGTGTCCGGTCAGTTACGATCCAGCCTCACGCGACTTCAAGTGTCCCTGTCACTTCAGCGTATTCGACAGCGAAAAGATGGGCCAGATGGTCACCGGCCAGGCAACAGAGAACCTGCCTAAGATTCGTCTGGAATACGATACCAGTACCGATTCGGTAACTGCTGTTGGTGTTGATGGTCTGATCTTCGGCCGCCAGGCCAACATTTTATAACCCGGAGGCGAGCATCATGTCACATAATAAAGATCGCGTACCACTGCCCCCTGTGGGTGCGCAGAAAACCAACATGACCTGCCACTTCTGTATCGTCGGCTGTGGCTACCATGTATACAAATGGCCCCATGGAGCCGAGGGCGGCCGTGCGCCAGACGAGAATGCTCTGGGCAGAGATTTCCGCAGTCAACAACCGCCGCTATCCGGCACCATGACCCCGGCCATGATCAATGTTGTGGAAGATGGTGGCAAGAAATACAACATCATGATCCAGCCGGACAAGGAATGCGTGGTCAATCAGGGCCTGAGTTCCACCCGCGGGGGTCAGATGGCCACAATTATGTACAACGCCGATGGCGTCACCCGCGACCGTCTCAAGTACCCACGCCTGTTTACCGGCGATGACTGGGTGGATGTAAGCTGGGAGGAAGCCATGGCCGTCTACGCGGGGGTAACCAAGCGCCTGATGGACACCTTTGGTCCGGATGCGATCATGTTTAACGCCTTCGACCATGGCGGAGCCGGTGGCGGCTTCGAGAACACCTGGGGTAGCGGCAAGTTAATGTTCTCTGCGCTCAAAACCCGGATGGTGCGCATCCACAACCGCCCGGCCTACAACTCGGAGTGTCACGCCACCCGCGATATGGGTATCGGCGAGCTGAATAATAGTTATGAGGACAGCGAACTGGCAGACACCATTATGTTTATCGGAGCCAACGCCTACGAGACTCAGACCAACTACTTCCTTGCTCACGCCCTGCCAAACCTCACCGGCGCCACCGTAGCTAAGAAAAAAGCGTGGTTTAAAGAAGAGACCGCCAATAGTGGACGTTTCATTCTGGTGGATCCGCGACGCTCACTGACCACGGCGATTTGCGAACAGAGCAGTAAGGACCGTGTGCTGCATCTGCAGATCAACCCAGGGACTGATACCGCACTGTTCAACGGCCTGCTGACTTACGTGGTGGACAAAGGCTGGCACGATCAGGATTTCATCGCCCAGCACACCACCGGCTTCGATGAAGCGCTGAAGGCCAACCATATGAGTCTGAAGGAGTGTTCCAGGATCACCGGCGTGTCGGAGGAGGATCTGGAAAAAGCCGCCGACTGGGCCTATAAGCCGAAGCCGTCCGGCCACCGTCCACGCACCGCGCACCTGTATGAAAAGGGTATTATCTGGGGCAACGACAACTATCGTATTCAGTCCGCCCTGGTAGATCTGGTGCTGGCTACTCACAACGTGGGGCGTCGCGGCACCGGCGTCTGCCGTCTCGGCGGCCACCAGGAGGGCTATGTACGTCCACCCTATCCCGGTAAGCGGCCGGTCTACATCGATCAGGAAATCATCAGGGGCAATGGCAAAATGCTCACCGTGTGGGCCTGCAACGCCTTCCAGTCGACCCTGAACGCTCAGGAATATCGTCAAACCCTATACCGCCGTGCCAACATCGTCCGTGATGCGCTGGCCCAGGTGCGCGGTCGCGGCGTAGATAGCATGATCGACGCCATCTATGACGCGGTCACTAATCGCGGCGGGTTATTCATTACCACCATCGATCTATACCCGACCAAGTTCGCCCAGGCGTCCCACCTGATGCTGCCAGCAGCTCATCCGGGGGAGATGAATCTCACGTCGATGAACGGTGAACGCCGTATGCGCCTTTCCGAGAAGTTTATGGATCCTCCCGGCGAGGCCAAACCCGACTGCCTGATAGCAGCCGAAATTGCCAACAGCATCAAAGCGCTGTACGAGAAAGAAGGTAATAAGACGATGGCCCAACGCTTCTCGGGCTTCGACTGGAAAACCGAAGAGGACTCCTTCAACGATGGTTTCCGCAAACCCGAAGGTATCGACACTCAGGGAGGTGCAACCGGGCATCTTGTCACCTATGACCGGCTGCGAAAGCAAGGTAACAACGGAGTGCAACTGCCCGTCAGGGAGTACAGGGACAACCGGCTGATCGGCACCGAGATGGTCTATACCGACTATAAGTTCAGTACTGCCGATGGCAAAGCACACTTCCTGCCTGCCGAGTGGACCGGCCTGCCGGAGATGGTTGAGTCCCAGCGTAAAAAATACCGGTTCTGGATCAACAACGGACGTACCAACCATATCTGGCAGACGGCCTATCATGACCAGCGCGTCGACTTTCGCACCAGGCGCTATCCCATGGCACCGATCGAAATCAATCCGACAGATGCCAAAGAGCTGGGGATCGAGTCAGGCGACGTGGTCGAGGTGTTCAACGATTTCGGCTCCTCCTTTGCCATGGCGTATCTGGAACCGGACATGAAGCCAGGCCACACCTTCATGATGTTCGGGTACTTCAACGGCAATGTGGGCGATGTCGTCACCAGCTGGACCGACCGGAACTATATCCCCTATTACAAAGGGACCTGGGCCGATATCCGCAAGGTCAGCTCGATGAAGGACTATAAAGAGACCGTGTCCTTCAAGCGTCGCCGGTATATCTGACCGGTGAAAGACCGTAGCTTAAGCCGCCCCTCAGGGGGCGGCTTGTTACGGGATGTAAGCAGAGTTATAGAATCAGACAGCTGACCTGCGACCGTTGCAGAACAGCTCTATTCTGCCCCCTTCCGCAAAGTGGTGCTGTAGTATCCATCTAATACCCGCTGTTTCGCTGAGACTGGTACCGTGTACTTGTGCTTTCTGAGATATAACAACAATCAGTAACAGCTAGGAGTACGCTATGAGTAATAAGAAGATTCTGATGATCACCGGGGATTTCACCGAAGACTATGAAACCATGGTGCCCTTCCAAACCCTGCTCACGGTGGGACACAGTGTCGATGCCGTTTGCCCGGATAAAGTCAGTGGCGATTCCGTTGCCACCGCCATTCACGACTTTGAGGGTGACCAGACCTATACCGAAAAGCGCGGCCATAACTTCACCCTTAACGCTACTTTTTCCGAGATCGATCCCGCTGATTATGACGCACTGGTGATTCCCGGGGGACGTGCACCGGAATACCTGCGCCTCAATCCTGCTGTATTAGCCATGGTGCGCCATTTCTTTACCACCAATAAGCCAGTAGCGGCAATCTGTCACGGTGCCCAGCTGCTCGCTGCGGCTGGAGTACTGGAGGGCAGGAAGTGTTCTGCCTATCCGGCCTGCATGCCGGAAGTAAATCAATCCGGCGGCATCTATGCCGAAATCGCTATCGATGCCGCAGTCACCGATGGCAACCTGGTCACGGCTCCTGCCTGGCCCGCTCACCCGGCCTGGTTAGCGCAGTTTTTAGCCCTGCTAAAATAGCAAAACGTTTAACCTGCAACTAACCTTTACTAACGCTCTGCAACGGCTATCTGACAGATAGCCGTTTATTGCCTGCAGAAATTGCTAAACGTTCACCACGACCCCACAGGAACACACTATGTGCAAACTGTTTATCAATGGCGATACAGCGCACTGGAAGAGCAGCACCCGTTCGCTGCGTATCGATGGTATGGTCACCAGTGTGCGGCTGGAAAACTATTTCTGGAATACGCTGGAGGAGATCGCTGCGCGGGATCATATGAATATTCCACAAATGCTCACCCGCCTCTATCATGAATCGATCGATGCGGGGCATGACCTGGGCAACTTCACCTCGTTCCTGCGGGTGTGCTGTATGCGCTACCTGGCATTGCAACTAACCGGTGAGATCCCGGCGAACAGAGAGATCGCCATCAATACCCTGGATGCAGACTCTATTCTCGCCAGCGAGATTCAGAAGAGACATTAAAAAACCCGCTAAGATCTGTCAGGATCATTAGCGGGCTGATTGAATCAACGCCGGTCTACTTATCTTCTTTGGATGGCCCGGAATCATTACTGGCGGGATTATCAGATGATTTTTCACCACCCGGCGGTGTGAAGATATTCCACATCGCCATATTCTGATCGGCGATCTTGTTCATCATATTCAGCGGGTTGGCGGCGCCGATCATATTCTGCATCTGTTCGCGGATGCGTTCCTGCTGATCGATAAAAGTCGCAATACTCTGTTCCAGATACTGGCTCATCATCCCCTGCATACTGTCACCGTAGAAACGGATCAGTTGTTGCAGGACCTGATTGGTCAGCAGCGTTCCATGTCCCAGCGCTTCCTGTTCGCTGATAATCTGCAGCAGTATATTGCGGGTAAGATCTGCTCCTGTTTTAGAATCCTGGACCTGAAAATTTTCCTGATTCAGCACCAGTTGTTTAACATCCTCCAGCGTGATGTAACAGCTGCGTGATGTATCGTACAGACGGCGGTTTGTATATTTTCTGAGAATTCTCAAAATAGTCTCTCTCTACCTGTTTTGCTCCTGTCCGACACTCTGCTGCAGTGTGGCAGGAGGGAGTATTATTTGTTTTTATCAGCGCTTTTACTGCTGTTGGTGTATGAAGTCATCATATTCAGCAGCATCTTCTGAATGGCATCCATCGAACCAAGCCCACTGGCCATATAGGGCTGGAACAGTGTCAGGGGATCATAACCATCCACCCCCGCATCCATTCGCTCCTGAATTTTGCTCATCATCTCTTTCTGAAACGATTCTACATCCGGCAACCCCAGCACCTTACGGAGCTCTTCGGGTGTCATTTCAACATCGACTTTGAAATTCATCAGCACCTCTCCTCAGCCGGACCGGTTAATCCGTCAAAATTACCGCCTGTCAGTAAAGACTCTGTAAACTGCGCTCTGCAAAACTACCCAGTGGCGATTCAAATACTTAACGGCTGTTAATCTAATACTATACCAACTGCGGTGCAAAACAAATTTACCGATTCGTTTCTGCACAATTTTCCGGTTTTATCCAAATAGTTGCACACACGGCGGCGATTAAAACAGCCACTGCGGCCACACTGAATGTTGCGGCTGCACCCAGGGTTTCCCACATTAAACCGCTGCACAAAGCCCCCAGCGCGCCGCCAACACCAAAGCCGAAACTGCTGAACATCGCCTGCCCCTGACCATGATTGGAGGGGGAAAAATAGTGATGCACCAGCGCGATACCTACGGCGTGCAACACCCCGAAACTCACGGCATGCAGTGTCTGAGCAAACAGCATCAGTGGCAGAATTTCGGGTATCAGACCAATCAGCAGCCAGCGCACTACGCACAACAGCAAGCTGATGATCATCAATTTACGTAACCCCAGACCGGCGATCAGTTTAGGCATCAGAATAAAGATCAGTACTTCTGCCACCACCCCGACCGACCAGAGCAGACCGATCTCGGTACGGATGTAACCCAGACGGTCCATCAGCACCGAGTAAAACGTATAATAGGGTCCGTGACTGAACTGAATCAGCAGACAGATGAGGAAAAACACCAGCACCTGTGGCCGCAGCAATTGCTGCACAAAACCACTTTCATCTGTCTGACGTGGTGCGGGGTTCGCTTCAACAAACAACGATGATATCCAGATCATCACCATCAGCCCCAGCATCACCCAGGGCAGCCAGCGTATACTCACCAGATCCAGCAACCAGCCAATCCCCATAACGGCAATAATGAATCCGACGGAGCCCCACAAACGTATCCGGCTGTAGAGCTGCTCACGCCCTTTCAGATGGCTCAGGGTCAACACCTCAAACTGGGGCAACACCGCATTCCAGAAGAAACTGAAGCCGGTCATCACCAGGGCAATCCCCAGCGCGCTCTCCTGCCAGAAGATCAGCACAAAGATCAGGCAGGTGAGAAATGCCCCATAGCGCACAATTCTCAAGCGCTCACCTGTCCGGTCTGCCAGCCAGCCCCAGATATTGGGGGCAACAATACGTGACGCCATCAGAATAGCCATCAGGCTGCCAATCGTTTGCGCATTAAAGTCGAACGACTTGAGATAGAGACTCCAGTACGGTACCAAAGCCCCCAACAGGGAGAAGTAAAAGAAGTAGAAGCCCGACAAACGGCTATAGATATTGAGTGACATCAGCTATTCAGTTTCATTGTCATTTGAGCAGACTCCTGTCATCTGTGCAGGCATAAAAACAAAAATCCACCGATTGTTACAACCGCTGGATCTTTGTCATTGTGCACTAATACGCTATACCACTCATATTGGAAATCAGACGTCCCCCAGCTTCTCCAGAATATACTGCGGCAGTGCAAAGCTGCCCACATGGATCTGTGGGTTGTAGTAGCGGGTTTTAACACCACTGGCATTAAAGCGCTCGGCGATCTGTTGCACATTCAGTTGCCGGGCAGCAGCATTATCGCAGCCCCAGGCAAAGGTCATCGCACCACCAATATAGGTGGGCACCGCAGCGGTGTAGAACGTCTGATCAGCAAAATAGGGGCTGAGACGCTGCCGGGTGGTTACCACCTCTTCGGGCTGCATATAGACCACACCGTTCTGTGCCACTAAGATGCCTCCGTCATTGAGGCAGCGCTTGCAACCTTCATAGAAACGGCTGCTGAACAGGACCTCACCCGGACCAACCGGATCAGTACAGTCAGAAATGATGACATCGTATTTTTCATCAGTCTGGCAAACATAGTCGATACCATCACCGATAACGATGTTGGCACGCGGGTTGTCATAGGCACCCTGCGAGTGATTCGGCAGATATTCAACACACATATCGATGACCGCCTGATCGATCTCAACCTGAGTGACACTTTCGACTGACTGATGCTTCAGCACTTCGCGCAGCATACCACCATCGCCGCCACCGATAATCAATACCTTCTTAGCACTGCCGTGGGCCATCAGCGGCACATGTGTGAGCATCTCGTGATAGATAAACTCATCTTTTTCTGTGGTCTGAATAATACCATCCAGCGCCATAACAGTTCCGAATTTGGGGTTACGGAAAATAATCAGATGCCAGGAATCGGTCTGCTGCTCGAACAGCACCTCTTCCACATCAAACGCCTGACCGTAACCATCGTAAAGAGTCTCTTTATAGACTGTCATAGTAAATCCACCACAACTAAAGGCGAGCATGTCGCCGTCGTTAAAAAAAGTTACACGTAACTAAAAACAAAAACCCCTTGGTTGCAGAAACGAATCTGCAAAAAGGGGTTAGAAAACTATTTCTGAATCTTAACCTTTTAAGACCGGAGTTTCACACTCAACGTCCGCATTTTGCGCCCGGTTCCGCAACAGGTGATCCATCAGCACGATGGCCATCATCGCTTCCGCAATCGGTGTTGCACGGATACCAACACAGGGATCATGTCTACCCTGAGTAACGACTTCGATCGCTTCACCACGGCTGTTGATACTCCGGCCCGGCAGACGCAGACTGGAGGTCGGTTTTAACGCGATATGCGCCGTAATCTCCTGGCCGGTGGAGATCCCACCCAGAATGCCGCCAGAGTGATTCGACAGAAAGCCTTCCGGTGTCATCTCATCACGATGCTCGGTGCCCTTCTGTTCGACACAGGCAAAACCATCACCAATTTCAACCCCTTTGACGGCGTTGATACTCATCAGCGCATGGGCCAGATCGGCATCCAGACGGTCGAATATTGGTTCTCCCAGACCGACCGGCACCCCGGTTGCAGAAACTGAGATCTTCGCCCCGATGGAGTTGCCCTCTTTGCGCAGGGCATCCATATAGGTTTCCATCTCAGCGACTTTATTCACGTCAGGGCAGAAAAACGGATTCTGATCAACCTGATTCCAGTCGAACCCGTCAATCTTAATCGGCCCCAGCTGAGACAGATAACCACGAACCTCAACCCCTTTCTGAGCCAGGTATTTTTTTGCCACAGCACCCGCCGCCACCCGCATCGCAGTTTCACGGGCCGATGAACGACCACCACCGCGATAATCACGGAAACCATATTTATGGGTGTAAACGTAATCGGCGTGGGCCGGGCGGAAGGTTTCAGCGATATTGGAGTAATCCTTGGAGCGCTGATCGGTGTTTTCGATCAGCAGGCCGATCGGCGTACCGGTGGTCTTGCCCTCAAATACGCCGGAGAGAATCTTCACCTCATCCGCTTCACGCCGTTGGGTGGTATGACGGGAGGTACCAGGCTTGCGGCGATCCAGATCCCGCTGCAGATCAGCTTCGGTCAGTTCAATCCCCGGCGGGCAACCATCGATAATACAGCCCAGCGCCGGCCCATGGCTTTCGCCGAAAGTGGTGACAGTAAATAGCTTACCGTAGGTGTTTCCTGACATCGTCTGTTCCCGATTTTAAAGCAAAAAAATTAACTCGATTATACCCTAGTCGTTCAGATAGCGCTGCAATACTGTCGCACCTCTGCGGCGGTCAGCAGGAAGACACCGTTCCCCCCCTCAGCCAGCTCCAGCCAGGTGAAGGGGATCTGAGGGTATTGCTGTTGCAGATGCACTTCGCTGTTACCCACCTCAATCACCAGCAGCCCATCCTCGGTGAGAAACTCTTCAGCCTGACGCAGTATCTGTTTGGTAATATCCAGGCCATCGGGGCCAGATCCCAAAGCAAGATCGGGCTCGTGGTGGTATTCCTTTGGCATCCCCGCCAGATCAGCACTATCCACATACGGCGGATTGCTGACAATCAGATCATAACGACGACCGGTCAGGTTGCTGAACAGATCGCTTTCGATAGCCGTCACCCGTTCATCCAGCTCATGGCGGGTGATATTACGCCGGGCAACCTCCAGCGCATCAGCTGAGATATCCGCCAGATCAACCTCTGCTTCTTCAAAGGCATAGGCGCAGACAATACCGATACAGCCACTCCCGCTACACAGATCAAGAATCCGCTCCACCGGCCCTTCCCGCAGCCAGGGGCTGAAATGCTGCTCAATCAGTTCCTGAATCGGGGACCGGGGGATCAACACCCGCTCATCGACATAAAACGGCATGCCGGCATACCAGGCTTCCCCTATAATGTAGGGCAATGGCCGGCGCTGTATCACCCGCTGTTCCAGGAAGTCCAGCACCCGCAGCTTCTCGTCACCCGTGAGCCGGGCGTCCAGTAGTTCAGGATTACTGTTCCAGGGCAGATGCAGGGCTCCCAGTACCAGTTGTACCGCTTCATCCCATGGATTATCGGTACCATGACCAAAATAAAGGTCGTATTCATAGAAGCGGCTCATACTGAAACGGATAAAATCCCGTATCGTATGCAGCTCTTTCAGGGTCTGTGCTTGATTGATGGTCATGTCTGGATGGATAATTTGTCGAATTGGTGCCTGCTTTATTGCAGGCCGTGTATGTTAATGAATATTGTTTGCGAACGCTATGTCTGATAACGATCTGCCTGATAACGAACACCCTGAAAACACTGAATTTGATTTTGCAGCGGCAATGAGCGGGGTTACCCGGATTAAAAATGACCGGGCAGACCTGCGGGGCCAACCGAAAAAACTGAAACTGGCCGATGATCAGACCACCCGTTACAAACGGCAGATGGCGGTTCAGGATGAGGAGATGATTGTCGATGGTCTCAACTCCGAAGTCATTAATCTGGTTGAAACGGAAGATGAACTGATCTACGCCAGCCCCGGGGTTCAGCTGAAACTGATGAAGCGTCTGAAACAGGGCCATATCCCCTGGGATGCGGGTCTTGATCTGCACGGCTACATCATCGATGATGCCCGCACCGAGTTGAGCAGCTTTATTCGCGAATGCAGTAATCGACAACTACGCTGTGTCATGGTGATCCACGGTAAGTCCAACAGCGTAGAAAGCCAGCACGCATTGATGAAGTCATATGCGAATGACTGGCTGCGGCAGATGGATCAGGTCATCGCCTTCTCCTCTGCACAGCCAAAAGATGGTGGCACTGGCGCACTCTATGTATTGCTGAAACGGGCCAGATAATACCCCGGTGAACAGTTAAATGTTTGCCAGCAGACTTTACCTATGTGCGCTAATCACGTAAGTTAGCACACTTTTTTAACGCCCCTGTCACAAAGCGGTGACTCCAGATCGGTTACCAGCTTTAACTGACAGAGGATCTGACAGGCCAAAACAGGATTACACACTGTAATGGAAAAAGAATTTGCCAGCATTATCCAGCAGCTGGGTGAAGACCTCACCCGTGAAGGCCTGGTCGATACTCCAAAGCGCGCGGCCAAAGCGATGCAGTTTCTCACCCGCGGCTATGAACAAAATCTGGATGAGGTGATCAATGGCGCCCTCTTCCCCACAGACAACAGCGAGATGGTCATCGTCAAGGACATTGAGCTTTATTCGATGTGCGAACACCATATGCTGCCATTCATCGGTAAGTGCCATGTGGGATATATCCCTAAAGGCCAGGTGATCGGCCTGTCCAAGATTGCACGGATAGTGGATATGTTTGCCCGGCGTTTGCAGATTCAGGAAAACATGACCAAGCAGATCGCTGATGCCATTATGCAGGCTACCGGCGCAGATGGCGTGGGCGTGGTCATCGAAGCGCAGCATATGTGCATGATGATGCGCGGTGTGGAGAAACAAAACAGCAGCATGAAGACTTCGATGATGCTGGGGTCGTTCCGCAAGAGCCAGTCAACCCGCGGCGAGTTCCTCTCCCTGATCAACTGATCACCGGCATATCTCCACCAGGATATGGATTATTAAGGAGCCTCTCACAGGCTCCTTTTTTATATCCGCCAGATTGTATCAGCGCTGAGAACTAAGGCTGCGGTTACGTATCGCGTAAAACAGTGGCTTTAACCAGCGCCAGCGACTCACCAGCATTGCGGTGAAAATAATACTGCAACCACTCAGCTGTAAAACACTCATCTGCTCCCCATAGACAATGGCAGCCAATAGCGCGGCCCAGACCGGCTCCAGTGTCATAATCAGGGCAACATGACTCGCCGGTGCCAGGCTCTGAGCATAGGTTTGCAGTGCAAAACGCAGACTGGTGGCGATAAACGCACTGGCTAACAACCACCCCAGCGCGGCACTGCCAACAGAGTCTGGCCACACCTCAGCCAGCGCGGACACAACAACCCCGCCGGCTCCCACCACCAGCAACTGCACCGCCGTGAGGATCAGTGCAGGTACCGACAACGCCATGCGGGACACTAACACAAAGTGGAGCGAAAACAGCAACGCAGCCGAGAGAAACCAGAGCTGCCCTGCGGCCAGAGAGATCCCGCCCTCCAGTGACAGCAACATCAGCCCGAAAATGGCAACGGGCAGAGAGAGCCAGGTGCTCAGCGATGCCCGTTCCCGGAATACCAGCCATGCCATCACCGGTACCAACACCACCCCCAGACTGGTAATAAAAGCCCCTTCTCCGAGGTGAGCGCCATGTTTAAGCCCCAGAATCCAGCATAACAGTGCGCAGGTCATCAGCACGCCCAGTTGTAAAACCTTAACCAGAGCCTGCTGCTGACGTAAGCGATGCAGATCCCTGTATGCCAGAATCAGCAGCAATCCCCCTGCCAGCAGAAAGCGTATACCAATAAACAGTAATGGCGGGAGATCCTGCAGTGCCTGTTTAGAAAATATCCATCCTGCCGCAGCAATCAGGGTTACCAGTAACAACAACAGATCGGCCCGGGCTGCAGGCGACAGCGGCATATTCACCTCAGTAGTCAGATGTAGAGATAAGAAAACGATATTTCAGGGAGTGGCAGGCAAAGCCGTTTCAGCACGGTAGCCAACAGGCTGTGAATCCGCCCCGGATAGCACACAGTTAAAAACATCTTCGGCAGACAAGGCGGTTAACGCATCGATTTTTCCATCTGCCTCAGACTGTCCTGCGCCATAAGACGTCCCAATTCTATCATCTCCCTGGCCCGATGGAACTCATAAAAGCGACAGGCGTCTTTAGGTATTCCGATCAGCAGATCAGGAGGGTAGCCGGCCACCTTATACTTACCCAGTGATTCCTGCATCACCTCGACAGAATTAAACAGCACATCTATCCGGCCGGCAGCCTTATGGGGTTGCGCATCCCGGACACTGTTTTTTCCTGTTTGCGGTCGCGACTTATGATTTGTTTCAACCTGCCACTCATCACTGAACCCGGAGCGATCAAGATAGCGGGTTTCAGGCAAGACAACCCGGTGGCGCTGGGCTTCAGCGTTCAGATCAACGGCGATAATCAGGTCAGCATGGGCGGCGACCGTGGGTATAATGGGAATAGGATTCAACACACCGCCATCCACCAGCACCCGGTCCTCTTCAACAACCGGCGTGAAAAAACCCGGCACCGCGATTGACGCCCTGATCGCCTCAAGCATCAGCCCTTTCTGAAACCAGACCTCTTTCTGGTGTGTCAGATCCGTTGCCACTGCCGTGTAGGTGATGGGCAGTTCCTGAATCAGAGGGTTGCCAACAATGTCCCGCAGCTTAGCTAACAGACGTTCGCCGCGTATCGTCCCCTCGCCCCTCAGAGTGAGATCCATCAGTTTAAAGACATCGATGCGTCGCAGAGACGTTACCCAATCGGTATACTCTTCAAGACGGCCGGCCGCATATATGCCCCCTACCAGCGCCCCCATAGAGCTGCCCGCGATGCAGATGATTTCATAACCACGTCGGTTAAGTTCTTCAATCACCCCGATATGGCTATACCCACGGGCTCCCCCACTCCCCAGCACCAGTGACACGGTGGTTTTCATCGTTTAATCCCTTTGCAAACAACACTCAATAGCAGCTCACAACACCCGTTGTACAAGTCAGCGTAACTGAATCCACACCCCTGACGCTTGCTCCCTGTCAATCACCGGCAGTGCCGGCCCGACACCGATACTGTCGATTCGACCGGCATCAATACCTGCTTCAACCAGCAGATCCCTGACCTCTGAAGAGGCATTGAGACTGCGCGCCAGCAGTTCATCTGTGCCGACGCCCTCAGACCGGTTGTAGCTGGCAATTAAAATCTTCTGTTGTGGGTTCGAACTCATAAAATCGATCAGAGGTTCCAGCTGCTCAGCATCACTCAGCCAGCTGAAGCCTTGCTGTTGCAGATCGGCAGCGAGAGTCTCGGCAGTCTGCTTCAGTGGTTCAATCAGATCGAGATGGATATAAACCCGACGGTTACCGCGCTTTACCGTATACAGCGCCAGCTGGAGATTGCCAGCAGTGGCGGAGAGAAAAAACTGGGTCCGGTCCAGCCCATAAAGCTCCGCAACTTCAAAGTAATTATTAGCCCATTGGTTACTGCTGCCACACTGCCGGCTGCTGCATTGGAACAGAATGTCAGCCTGCATACTCTTCAGCAGATCAAGATAGTAGTTAAACACCTGATCCGGTGTATGGATATCAGGCACCCTGTAGGTGATCCGGGTGAGTTCCCCCTTTATCCGTTTATCCTTTTCCGGTGCAATAATACCCTCAATCTTTCTCATCGGCCCGGTAGCAAGGGCGTATTCGGGGACCGCCCGGGTGTTGTAACTGACAATCCAGCTTAATGGAAACCGAGGAAGCTGACGGGGATCACTACTACCGCTGACATCACTCTCTGCCTGAACGGCAGCGCTCAGCAACAGCATCAACACTACCTGTAAAAATGCCTGAATCCTCATTCACAATCCTTTTGTTTATCTACGTCGGTTAAACCAGATCAAACTCATTAATCAGTGTAGCAATTAGCCCGGCCGCCTGCTCTTCAAGATGCAGATGATGGCCTCCAGCCAACTGCTCAGTTCTGATGTTACGCAGCAAAGCGATACGCCGATCACTTTGAGGGATACCATTGTCACCCAGAATCAGCAGTGTTGCCGCGGTCACTCGGGTGAGAAAGCTTTCCACCTGCGGTTCAGACATGCGCATCACTGATGGCAGAATAAGATTGGCATCACTGCGCCAGTAATATCCACCGCTACGCTGCTCGATACTCCGTTCAACCAGCCAGGTCGCCGCTTCGGCATCCACAGGCCAGCGGCCATTCATCCGCGCGTTAACCGCAGCATCGAAATCACTGTAAGCTTTTGCCTCCCGCCCCTGCAAACGGATCCGCTTCTTAATGGCGGCAGCCAGTTGGGTTGCGGCATCTTCAGGCTCGGTGACCAGAGGCGCAATCCCCTCTATCAATACCAGTTTCTCTACCCGTTCGGGAAATGCACCGGCAATCAGTGTAGCGATGCTGGCTCCCATGGAGTGCCCCAGCAGAGAAAACCGTGTCAGCCCCAACTGATCCGCTACTCCCAATACATCCATCACGTTATCCCAGATGTAATAAGGCATCGATGCGGGCCGGTGATCTGAAAAGCCATGCCCCATCAGATCCAGCGCGATCAGCCGGACTCCCCGCAACTGGGGTGCCAGACGGTTAAAGGTTGCAGCATTATCCAGCCAGCCATGCAGCGCCAGCACCGGTGTAGCGTTACGGTCACCCCAGCATTTGGCTGCAATCTGATGGCCATTAACCTGAAAGCGCAGCTCTTCTGTCGTCTGCGTCTGAGTAGTATTCATCTGTTTAAAACCTTACCTGGCGCTGAGTTTGTCCCCATGCGGCATATATCAGGATACAAAAATGAGGTAGTATCTGCACTGTTTTCTCTTTTAAAAACAGACTGTTTCAAGAAACCTTAATGCCAACAGCGAATGCTATGATTCACCGACCCCGAGGCCTCTGATGAGCAACACACTATCACGGATTGAACCGCAACAGGCAGGGCTATGGTTACTGGGGATACTGTTTATCCCGGCGACCCTGTTCTTTCAGCCCAACCTCGGTGGCGAAGGGATGTCGATCTCGCACAATATCACTGTCTGGATCGCCGCAGTACTGATCATATCCTGCGCAACGCTGCTGATGCTGCGAGAGAAACAGTTCAGCTACCCCCGCTTATGGCTGGCGATGGCAGCGCTGCCGATCGGTATGATTATCCTCGGTTTCATCGTCGAGAACTTCCTGCCTACCGAGTGGCTGTTCCGGCAACTCTATATACTCGGCGGTTTTATGTTTCTGATCGCCCTGTTCCAGTTTCGCTTTTCTCCCCGGGATGTAGAACGGGGGCTGATCATTATACTGATCGCAGGTATTGTGCACGGGCTCTATGGCGTCTCCCAGATTCTCTGGCCCAGTATCCTGCCACTGGTGATAACCCCCAGCAAAGGGATACCCTACAGTATTTTTCAACAGATCAATATCCATGCATCGTTTCAGGCAACGGTGCTGATGGCCGGGCTGTTTCTGCTTAGCCGTCCGCTGGCATTAAAGCCCCGGCCAATGCTTATTCTGGTGCTGCTTGCCAGCATCTTTCTGAGCTGCTTTATTGTCGCCTTTTCGGGATCCCGCACCGGGCTGCTGTCAGCCGTCGCCGGTGGCGTGATTCTATTGTTCTGTAACTGGCGCAGTTTTCTGCAACGCAAACCATTGGTGATCGCCGCAGCCATCGCCATCGCCGCAGCACTGTTCATGGGCCAGCAGGGCATCCACAACAGCACCGCTAAGCTCGGCGATCTGGCCAGAACAAACAACGAGGGGGTTGCCAGTTCCGGCTCAAACAGCCGCATCAATATCTATAAGATCTCCTATGAGGTATTTAAGCAGCAACCGCTCAGCGGCCATGGCATCGGTAGTTTCCAGAAAGTCTGGCACGATCAGAAAGTCGATTACCTGCAGCGGTTTCCCGATGCTAACCTGCCTCCCGACCGCCTCAGCCATCCCCATAATGAGTTGATGTTCTGGTTGGTGGAGGGGGGGCTTATCGCTATCGCGGGCATTCTGATCTCCGTTATCACGGTTATCTATGCGGCCTTCAGCTGTGGCTGGCGTCGCGGTCTGAGCTATATGGCGATGCTGATCCCAATCGGTTTACATACCCAGGTGGAACTGCCCTTCTATATCAGCAATATTCCCTGGTTCCTGATGCTGTTCCTTATCTTTATCGTGCTGCGTCACAGCCGGGCCACAAAACCACTGGGACTAAGCCGCTCCGCTGAGCTAACCTGCGGTATCTCTGCGGTCGCTCTGTTTCTGGGAGTGACCGCTGTGATGCTTCAGACTGTGCAGGCCAACAACAGCATTATCCGCTTTTTACAGGGCCGGATGACTGAACCGGCGTTGCTGCAACCGGCCCTGAGTAACCCTTTCTTCCGCGACGATGCTGAGCTGTATTTTATGCGCACCCTGCTGTTACGCCAGTTGAACGCCCGTCAGGGACAGTTTGCACCGCAGTTTATTCAGTGGGCAACCCCCTATATCGAATACACCCCGATACCGCAGCTCTATATCGATCTGTCCCGGGCATATCTGGCAACCGGACAAAAACAGAAAGCGCTGCAAACCATTGAAGACGGACAGGCCCGTTACCCCAAAATCAAGACATTGAACGAGAGTGCCCGGTTGATAAAACAGGTTATATCAGGAACACCCCTGACTAAGACAATCAGCCCTTCAGCCAGCGGAGCGACAACTGGAGCAAGCCGTGCAGCTAGCGCAGCAGTTTCTGCAGCTGTCCCAGCCCGGCAGCCGGAAACTCCAGTTCAATAATCGCCAGAGCGCCCGGCAACATCGGCTCCGGGTGGCTCAGGTCTGCCTCACAGAGTAGCGACACCAACAAGCCGACCAACGGCTGATGGGTCACCAGCAGCAGGCTGTCATCGCGTTGTTCACTGAGCCAGTCGACCACCTGCTGAGGTGCTGATTCCGGCGTCAGCAGATCCAGCGGTTCGGCGTTAACCGACACCACCTCGCGCACCAGCTCAGCCGTCTGACAGGTGCGCAGGTAGGGACTATGTACTATTCGCTGCACCCCTGCAAATTCGTCTGCCTGTTGGGTCAACAGCTGACGCAGCTGCAACCGCCCTCTTTCCGTTAGGTAGCGCAGTTCATCTCTGGGGGCATCAAAACCTGCCTCTCCATGGCGTAACAGCAGTAAGCGCATCAGAGATCGGCTCTTGGCAGAACAAACTCAACATCGCTGCTCTGGGTATTCAGCATCATCATTTTTGCCACCTGAGACACCGGTGCATGATTAAACACCACCTCATAAAGACCGCTGACCAGCGGCATGTAGATCTCCAGCTCGTCAGCTTTCTCTTTCACATAGCGCAGCGTGTTAACCCCCTCGGCTACCTCACCCAGCGACTCGACAGCGTCTTCAAGCGTCTTCCCCTCACCCAGAGCATAGCCAACCCGATAGTTGCGACTCAGGGGCGATGAGCAGGTAACAATCAGATCTCCCACGCCGGCTAAACCGAGAAAGGTCATCGGATTTGCTCCCAGCTGCACGGCAAAACGGCTCATCTCTGCCAGGCTTCGGGTCATCAGCATACTTTTAGTATTCTCCCCCATACCCAGCGCCGCACTCAGTCCCGAAGCAATCGCATAGATATTTTTTAGCGTCCCCCCCAACTCGACACCGTACATATCGCTGCTGGCATAGACGCGAAAGAAAGCACAGTGAAGAATCTGCTGCACGGCCGTTCTGACCCGTTCATCCTCACTGGCGATCACTGTCGCGGTGAGTTGTTGCTGTACGATCTCTTTCGCCAGGTTTGGCCCGCTGATGACGCCGATAGGGTTGCCCGGCAGTTCCTCGCTGAGAATCTGACTCATCAGGCTGAAGCTTTTAGCTTCAATCCCTTTGGTTGTGCTTACGACTATCTGGTCGGCACGTAAAAATGGTTTTGCCTGCCGGATCACTTCACGGAACGACTGGCTTGGTATCGAAACAAAGACAATCTCAGCATCCTGCAATGCCTGTTGCAGATCAGCTGTTGCTGTCAGGTTTTCCGATAATGGCCGCCCGGGAAGGTAGCGGTGGTTCTCATGGCTGCGATTGATCTCTTCGGCCCGTTCGGCATTTCGCATCCACAGATAAACCTGTTCGCCCTTACTGCCAATCAGGTTTGCCAGTACAGTACCAAAACTGCCGCCGCCCAGTACTGCAACTTTTACCCTGTCTGTCATCAGAGAATCCTTACTTATTATCAATGTGCTTAAACTCGTTTCTGTTAAAGGCCGGACAATTGCCGGAAACCACTATTCAGAACCCTTATTGTGCTTCTCATCCAGCGAATCCAGCAGTTTATTAACCCCTGAAAATAGCAGCTTAACGATAAAATACCCAAGTACTGCCAGCAAGCCGAACAGGAGAGCCACGGCGACATCACCGGTTCGCTGATAACCGTTTATCGCAATAAAAATAAAAAACAGGCTGACAACAATTGCCAGAACCTGACTGATACGGCCAGTCTTATGTTTATCCATGGGTTCCTCTTTGTAACTGATAACTCGGTAATATTACATCTGAAATTGACACGATACTCGCCAATCAGGATGAACAACTGAGCGAGAGATTTTTATCTCCTTCAGGGGGCGGCTGAGCATATATATCCGTGCGCTCTTTAAACGGTGCGCGCACTGCATCATGCAATTTGACCAGCCCACTGAAATCCCCCGCCACAGCCTGTTCAATCACCTGCTGAGTCAGATAGCTGCGCAACACAACCCTGGGGTTATGTTGCTTCATCTGTATCGTCGCATCGCTATTGATCCGACTGAGATACTGGCTAAGCCAGTCTCTGACCTGTGGACTATCGCCCAGCAGCGCGATAAAGGGTTCGACCTCGCCTGTGGCAGCTTGTTCCAGCTTCAGAAAAGCACAATGATAATCAGCATTTACCTGCTGCAGAAGCTGTAGCAAGGCTTCAATCAATGCCCCATCCTGGCGCTCCTTTCCCTCCATTCCCAGACGCTGCTTCATCTGTTCGGTATAAGCGACCGCATAGACAGACTCAAAGCGGCTGAGGGCAGATTCGAGGTCAGCCTGTTTCACCAGGCCAGTGAGACTCTGAGCCAGACAAACACAGTTCCACAACGCCACTGAGGGCTGCTGATGATAGGCATAGCGACCATGTTCATCGGTGCGGTTACTGGTGTAGTCCGGCTGATAACCATCCAGAAAAGCGAAGGGGCCATAGTCCAGGGTCAGACCGAGAATCGACATATTGTCGGTATTCATCACCCCGTGACAAAAGCCCAGCGCCTGCCACCGGGCTATCAGTTTTGCGGTCCTCCCCAGTATTTCAGAATACATCGCCAGGTAGGGATTCGCCGCGCTGGCACACTGGGGGTAGTAGTGCCGGATAACAAAGTCGGACAGCTGTTTTAACTGGTCCGGTTGGCGACTGTAATAGAAATATTCGAAATGACCGAAACGGATATGGCTGGGACTCAGCCGCACCATCGAGGCCGCAGACTCGATCGAGTCCCGGTAGATCTGCGTGTCACTGCCAACAATGCACAATGCCCGGGTGGTGGGCACCCCCAGCGCAGCCAGTGCTTCGCTGCCAAGATATTCCCGGATAACAGAGCGCAAGGCAGCACGGCCATCGCCATGTCGTGAGTAGGGGGTTTTGCCACTTCCCTTCAGTTGCAGCTCCCAGCGCTGGCCATCAGAGCCCGGCAGGTCCCCAAGCAACAGAGCCCGACCGTCACCCAACTGGGCCGTATAACCTCCAAACTGATGTCCCGCGTACACCGTCGCCAGCGGATCACTCCCCTCAGGCAACCGCTGGCCGCCAAAATACTCGCTTAACTGCAGCTCAGAAAACTGGCAGGGGTCAAGCCCGATGAGAGCGGCGGTATCAGAACTGAAGGCAACCAGACGGGGATTGTCCAACGGCAGAGGTTGAACCCGTGCATAAAAAGAGGCCGGTAACTCCGCAAAGCGGTTCCCGAGCTGTAGCTGATCCAACCCAGACCTCGTCATCATCGCGTCCCGTATGGTTGTTATACCGGCTCAAGCAGGTTCGGATCTGGGTATACGCACTTCATTTTCACCCCGGCAACCTCTTCAATTTCAGGTAACAGGAAGGAATCATCTTCGGTGGCAAAACTGATCGAGGTACCGGTTGAACCGGCCCGTCCGGTCCGGCCGATGCGGTGCACATAATCGTCCGCATCCTCAGGCAACGCGTAGTTAATCACATGACTGACGCCATCCACATGGATGCCACGCCCGGCAACATCGGTGGCCACCAGGATATTGATTTTACCGCTGCGAAAATCTTCCAGGGTTTTCACCCGCTTCTGCTGGGTAATCTCTCCCGACATCAACGAGGCCTTAAGACCATCTTTCTGCAGTCGCTCAGCCAGGCGCCGGGTTTCATCACGACGATTGCCAAACACGATCACCCGTTCAAGCTGATTAAGCTGCATAAAGTTACGCAGTAGTTTGTATTTATCCTTGCGCGACACCAGATACACCAGTTGCTCAACGGAGTCCGTACTTTTCTGTTCCGGGGCGATCTCGATCACCTTGGCATCGACAGTCCATTGGCGCGCGAGATTCATCACATCATCGGTGAAAGTCGCACTGTACAGCAGCGTCTGACGATCTCCCTTGCGCGGTGTATGACGAATAATCGTGCGAACATCGGGAATAAACCCCATACTCAGCATCCGGTCGGCCTCATCCAGCACCAGCACCTCGACATCCCCCAGATCAACGTCAGAGGAGCGCACAAAATCGATCAGACGTCCCGGAGTTGCCACCAGAATATCGACCGGGCGGGCAGCCAGCTGCTTACGCTGTCGGTCATAATCCATGCCACCCACCAGGGCGACCACGCCGATATTGGCATATTTCCCCAGCTCTTCTGCATCCGATGCGATCTGCAGCGCCAGCTCCCGGGTTGGCGCGATAATCAGCGCCCGGGGAACCCCCTTAGCCGGCTTATATTCGAGCGGATAGTCAAGCAGATCGGTGATTATGCTGATCAGGAAGGCAGCGGTTTTACCTGTGCCGGTCTGCGCTTTACCGATCATGTCCCGCCCTTCCAGCGATTCCACCAACGTGGCCGCCTGAATATCAGAACAGTATTTAAAATTAAGATCGGCAATAGCGTGCATCACATCGTCGGGCAGATCAAAATCATGGAAGCGTTTTTTCCCTTCCACCGGTTCCACTGCAAAATCTTCGCGCCGCCAGGGCTTAACGGGAGCAGCTTTTCGCGCTTTCGATTTAGTCGCTTTCGGCTTTACGCTGTCGGACGTTGCCGCTTTGGGACGCTCAGCTGAATCAGCACTGCGACCTGATCGCTCAGCGGCCTTGTTGCTTTTTACCGGTGTTGCCGCTGCCGTTTGCTTTACAGCAGGACTGGCAACCGATGACTGACTGTTTTGTGATGCGTTATCGTGTGAACGTTTAAATAGTTTCTTTAACAAAGTTATACCTTATCCGCGTGGGCGAACGGTTAGCTAATATTTCTTCGGAATGGTGGCAGCGAGTCCAGTAGCTGCCGGCCGTAACGCCGGGTTACCACCCGTCGGTCCAGTAGTACGATTCGTCCCCGGTCCTGCTCGGTGCGCAGCAGCCGTCCTGCGGCCTGAGTTAATCGTACCGATGCCATCGGCACCGACCATTCCATAAATGGATTGCCGCCATGCTGCTCAATCCACTCAGCCATGGTAGCGTCTACCGGATCATCCGGCACACTGAAAGGGATTTTGGTAATAATCACTTCGGTGAGGTAATCACCGGGAAGGTCTACCCCTTCAGTAAAAGAGGCGAGGCCGAAAATAATACTTCCGCGCCCCTCGTCAATTTCAGCCTTATGGCGCTTCAGTATCTCATTTTTACTGAAATCACCCTGCGACAGGACCCTATTGTTGAGCTTTTCGTCGAGACTGGCAAGCACTGATCTCATTTGCCGCCAGGAGCTGAACAACACCAGCGTACCGGAATCGGTCTTCAGTTCAGCATTAAGATAATCAGTGACCGCCTGAGTATGCAGTTCAACATCATTAGCTTCAACCTTCATGGGGGGAACATAAAGCTCGGCAGCATGATAATGGTCGAACGGACTGGGCAGAGTAAAGCAGGCAGTTTCTGCAGGTAACCCGAGATCAGCAAGCAGCCGGTCAAACCGTCCCAGGGCGGTCAGTGTCGCAGAGGTCACTACCGCCGCGTAACAGTGCTGCCAGAGATTCATCCGCAACATCTCGGCAGCGGACACCGGTGCGGTGCTGCACTCGAAATCATACCCCTGAGCCGTTTCCACCAGGCTTAGCCAGCGTGCTGTCGGCGAACTGTCCCCGGCATCCGGATGACCCATCGACCGTCCCAGGCCAGTAATGGTCTGCAGCCTGGCGACCATCATCCCGACACGGGGATACCAGATCTCTGCCGGCTGACGATCGATGCCCCCTTCGCCATCAAGGGACTCCTTGAGCAGGTCCAGAATCATCTCCATCTTTGTTGTCATCCGGGCAGCCAGGTGTTCAACCTGCAGACCAAACTGCCTGACCTCATCAGGCACAACTCCGCCGGTATAGCGAAACCGCTCTTTCGGCCGCTTGAAGGAATCATCCAGCAGAACGGGTCTGATCAGCTCAGCCCAGTTATTCAGTACCACCTGAAGGTCTTCTGCCGGTCTTCTCTGCTGCTGAACATAATCACTCAACAGCTGCGGCGTGCCGGTTTGCTCCAGCATTTTATCCAGCTGTTTGATGGTACTGGCAAGCCAGCGTTCGGTTGATTTCAATCGCAGGTTAAAGGAGAAATGGCCACTGGCCTTATCGGACAGGTGGTGTCCCTCATCAAAGATATAGATCGTTTCCGCGGGATCAGGCAAAATCGCCCCTCCCCCCAGCGCCAGATCGGCCAGCACGATATCATGATTAGCAATCACACATTCCGCCTGATCGAGATCTTTACGCGCTTTAAAAAAGCTACAGGCGGAGAAATTACTGCAGCGCCGATTGGTACACTGCAAATGATCGCTGGTCAGCGGGCTCCAATCCTGATCACTGATATCCTGGGTCAGGTTATCCCGGTCACCATCCCAGCGTCCTGCAGCAAACTCGTTGAGCAGACTCTTATAAAATTCGACCGTATCGGTGTCGAGTCTCAGCGACAACTCATCCTCATACAGCGCCTGCTGCCCCGTCGCGCCATGAGCGTCAAGATGCTGTTCTGCTTTACTGATACAGAAATAGCGTCCCCGTCCCTTGGCAAGCCCGAAACTGAATGATAATCCGGCATGCTCTGCAACTTCGGGGAGATCCTTATTCAGCAGCTGTTCCTGTAGCGCCACCGTCGCCGTCGAAAGAACCACCTTTTTGCCCCTGGCTTTAGCGATTGGCAGTACTGCCAGCAGGTAACCGATGGTTTTGCCGGTGCCGGTGCCCGCTTCGATGACGCTGACATGCTGCTCACCAAGGCGATGGGATTTCTCATCCTGAAGGATCGCCCCAAGCACCTTAGCCACTTCAGCAATCATCTGCTTCTGACCCATCCGTGGTTTAAGCTGACGACTCTCGAGAAACCGCCGGTACGCTCCCTGTATCTCTTTTTTTATCTCTTCTGAAAGCACCTGACCGCCCTAATACACTGTAACCACGCACATTCTAGCAATAATACTGGATAAATAGACAGAAAAATGTTTACAAACCCAAAATACTGTATATAGTTACAGCTACTGGATAAAAAAACAGAGTTCATCATGAAACTGACACAACGCCAAACAGATGTACTTGAATGCATAAAAAAATGCATCAGCACCACCGGATATCCGCCAACCCGTGCAGATATAGCAAAAGAGCTGGGGTTTAAGTCGGCTAACGCCGCAGAGGAACACCTCAAAGCGCTTGCCCGCAAGGGTGCGATTGAGATGATCCCCGGCACCTCCCGGGGTATACGGATTCCCGGCTTCGATGACGAACCGGGGCTGCCTGTGGTAGGTCAGGTTGCTGCCGGTGAACCTATACTGGCGCAGGAAAATGTCGAAGACCGCATAACCATCGCGTCGGACTTTTTCCACCCTCAGGCCGACTACCTGCTCAGGGTTCGTGGTACCAGTATGAAAAACATCGGCATTATGGATGGTGACCTGCTCGCAGTTCATCAGTGCCAGAGTGCTAAAAATGGCGAAATCGTGGTCGCCAGAATCGACAACGATGTCACCGTTAAACGCTTTAAACGCGAGGGTAACCTGGTTTACCTGATCGCAGAAAATGAAGAGTTCGAGCCTATTGTGGTCGACCTGCAAACGCAGGAACTCTCAATTGAAGGCCTCGGTGTCGGGGTTATCAGAAGAGGACATTAATCATGTTGCACGCAGTTAGCAGTTTCAACAGCTCAGAACCCGTTCTGCCAGGGCTTATCCGTCCGGCAACAGCACAACCGCATCAAACAGGCCTGGCCGGTAAAATTACCGAAATAGTCCTGCAAGGCAGTGATTTTGGGGAAATGACCATGCTACTGCCGCTGCTTGCACAATTGAGCAAGGATGACCGCTGGTTCGCCTGGATCGCTCCACCGGCAACCCTGCCAAAGAGCTTACTTGAAGCCGCTGGCATCGACCTCAAAAAGGTAATGTTATTGCAGCCGGACCAGAGTCACTCAACTTATCAGCTAGCCTGTCAGGCGCTTAAAGCCGGAACCTGCCATGCGGTGATCAGCTGGCCTGGCGTACTGAGCAATGATGAACTGGCAGGTCTGGAATGCGCTGCTGCAAACGGCAAGAGCCATGGCATTGTGATCCGTGATCGTCGCCTCAGCTGAGGCAACAGGTTCAACCAGTAAAATAAAAAAACAGCGCATTGCGCTGTTTTTTTATTTTACATTTGGCCCGATAAATCAGACAGGATTAATGAATCACTCTTGGCTGAGGATCCGCATCATCAGACTCTATCTCGCTGACTCCATTGTCAGCATCGATCGCTTTACCATTCAGATCTGAGATCATGTGGATGCCTGCCGTGAGCATCACCTTTGCCACATCGATGCACTCCTCTTCAAGCTGCTCTCTGACACTGTCGGAGAAGCTGATCCGCATAATGGGCTCATCATCAGAATCCGCCCGTCGCAGCGCTATCTGTCCGTCATCCAGCTCAATAATTTCCAAAAACATATCTGACATATTGTTCTCATTCCAGGCCGCACCCGGGTTTGAAAAAAACAGTGGTAATCGGCTCGCTACAAAGCCTTATCACAACCACTATACAGATTCAGAGCGCACGTTAATATTGATACCCCCTTATCTGTACAGAAAAAATTTCACCTGAACGGGTGTGGTTACCACTCCTGCATCCCGGCACGCAGCCGCTCTACCAGCATTTTAAACTGGTTAAACCAGCTCTGATATTCGCGCAGAATATCTGCATCTTCTGCATGATCCGGATTGATCTGCATCACATGTATCTCCGAAACACTCTCCGCCTGCCCCGCAGACTGATTATGCTCCTCAGCACGCCAGCAAGCCTTATACGCGGCCAGGAGATGGTGCAGCCAGCTATTGGTATCATCATGCAGCTGCTGCAGTTCGGCTACTTCCGGGGCTTCCAGCCCCTGCGCCTCCATCTGCTCGGTTAGCTGACTCAGTTTAGTGATCCGGTTCGCATCGAAACGGTACTGTTCAGCTATTTCGCGCAACAGCGAACTATAGGCAGAAACCATATGAAACAGCACCGACTCATTGTACGAATCGATCAGCGCATGCTTACTCCAGCCGGTTGATTCCTGAGCAACTTTAAGTGCATCCAGATGTATACGGGTAAAATTTAATTTCTGATTGGTACGGGTCAGGTACACACCGCTCATACGTTGTCTCCGTTCACTTCTTTGCTGCTTGCTTCTTCGCTTTGGCGGTCTCTGCAACCCATTTACCACCGGTATAAAATGCCCGCCATCCGGTCGCTTTGCCGTCTACTTCCGTCATAACATACTGCTCTTTTGTTTTCCGGCTGTAACGTACGATGGTGGGATTTCCCTCATCGTCAGCGACTGGTGCACTAAACAAAAAGCTATATTTCGGGTCGATCTCATTTTTGTGTGGCAACAGTTCGGCCACCTTAGGCGCACGGGTCTCCCGTTTGCGGGGAAACTGACTGGCAGCAAGAAACAGACCGGAGGCACCATCACGCAGAATGAAGGTGTCATCAACATTGTCGCACTGCAGCTCTGGCATGGGTACAGGATCCATTTTCGGCGGAGCCGCTTCACCATTTTTCAATAATTTACGCGTGTTTTTGCAAGTTTCACTGGTACAACCAAAGAACTTACCGAAACGCCCCGTTTTCAGCTGCATCTCTGAACCGCACTTATCACATTCCAGTACTGGCCCATCATAGCCTTTAATCTTAAAGCTACCTTTTTCCACTTCAAACCCAGGACAGTCCGGGTTGTTGCCACAGATATGCAACTTACGCTGCTCATCAATCAGGTAGCTATCCATCGCCGTATCACATATCTTACAACGATGCTTATTACGCAGAATCCGCGATTCCTCTTCATCGTCGCCGTCAACACTGACCACTTCATCGCCATGAATCAGGTTCATGGTGGTTTTGCAACGCTCCTTCGGCGGTAACGCATAGCCGGAGCAGCCCAGGAAAACCCCGGTGGTGCCGGTGCGGATCATCATCATCCGGCCACAGGAGGGACAGGGGATATCGGTTTCTGTCGGCGCATTCAGCCGCATACCCGAATCTGGATGCTGAGCCTGTAACAACCGGTTACTGAAACCTTCGTAAAACTGGTTCAACAGCATTTTCCAGTCGGCATTACCGGTGGCGATATCGTCCAGCGACTCCTCCATCCGTGCGGTAAAACCGAAATCCATCAGGTCGGTAAAGTTTTCTACCAGTCTCTCGGTGACGATATCACCCATTTTCTGGGCATAAAACCGGCGGTTCTGAACTTCAACATAGCCACGATCCTGAATCGTCGAGATAATCGAGGCATAGGTCGAGGGACGTCCAATGCCCCGCTTTTCCAGCTCTTTTACCAGGCTGGCTTCAGTGTAACGGGGGGCAGGCTTGGTAAAATGCTGTTTCGGATCCAGCTGTTGTAACTTCAGCAGATCCCCCTGCTGCACATCCGGCAAAATGATATCTTCATTTTTCCCCTGGCTGTTCATCACCCGGGTATAACCATCAAAGCGCAGAATCCGGCCTTTGGTTCGCAATTCAAAGTCACCCGCTGTCACAGTGATGCGGGTACTTGTGTAAAGTGCAGGTGTCATCTGACATGCCAGAAACTGGCGTCGGATCAGTTCATATAGCCGCTCAGCATCCCGCTCCATCCCGTTCAGTGCGGTCGCCTCAAGCGTGACATCGGATGGCCGAATCGCTTCGTGCGCCTCCTGAGCCCCCTCTTTGCTGCTGTAAGAGTTAGCCGTTTCCGGCAGATACTTACTGCCAAAGTTATCACTGATATAATCCCGACATGCAGCAACCGCCTCTGCACTGAGGTTGGTCGAATCGGTACGCATATAGGTGATATAACCCGCTTCATAGAGCCGCTGGGCCATCATCATAGTTTTCTTCACCCCAAACCCCAGCCGGGTGCTGGCCGCCTGCTGCAGGGTCGATGTGATAAAGGGGGCTGACGGACGGCTACTGGTAGGCCGGTCCTGACGATTTGTAACCCTGAACTGCTGCTGTTTCAGTTGTTCCAGGTGTGCATCGGTCTCTGCTGCGCTGACCGGACGGAAGCTCTGATTCTGAAACTTATCTACCTGCAGGCGCAGCGCTTCCTGCTTTTCAGACTCAACGTCGGCATGCAGCTCCCAGAACTCTTCAGGAATAAAACTGCGAATCTCTTTTTCTCGCTCGACCAGCAAGCGAACCGCAACCGACTGAACCCGTCCTGCGGACAGCCCCCGGGCAACTTTCTCCCACAGCAGCGGTGAAACCATGTAACCAACCACCCGATCAAGGAAGCGCCGGGCCTGCTGGGCATTGACCCGATTGAGATCCAGCTCACCGGGCTGCTTAAACGCTTCCTGAATCGCTTTCTTGGTTATCTCGTTAAATACCACTCGTTTGTAACGACCGTCTTCGCCGCCGATGGCTTCCCGCAGATGCCAGGCAATCGCCTCACCCTCGCGGTCCAAATCGGTTGCGAGATAGATAGTGTCTGCATCTTTTGCCAGTCGCCTTAACTCATCAACAACTTTTTCTTTACCCGGCAGAATTTCATAGCGGGCATCCCAGCCATGTTCGGGATCAACCCCCATACGGGCGATCAGCTGTTTTTTACTTTTCTCGGCTTTGTGCAGGAGCTTCTCTTCGGGAGACATTTTGCGGGTTAACGCGGCCTGACGAGCACGCTCTTTAGGGTCTGAGCCGGCCCCGTTACCCGAGCCACTGGTGGGCAGATCACGAATGTGGCCCACACTCGATTTAACCACAAACTGGTTACCCAGATACTTGTTTATGGTTTTCGCTTTGGCAGGTGACTCAACAATAACTAGGGACTTTCCCATATAAATACAATCCTTAAAGGACAAGGTGACAATACAAAACAGCGTGCATATATAAGGGCTGTAACCAGCAGGGTCAAGCTTCCGCCAAAAAAAACACGCAAATTGATCAACAATATTGGCTAATAAAGGTATGTTTCTGGTAGCTTAAATACAGTATGCTGCCGCCATTATGAGCCTGTTACTTAATTACAACTACCTGAGAATATGTTGCAAGACAACCTGATTTTTCTTTTTTCTTTGATCGGCATAGGATTTGTTGCGCTACTGGTTAATAATTTTTTTTCCACCAGAGAGCAGCAACAGGAATATCGTACAAAGCGATTGAGAGAGCTGAATAAGGCTTCTGGAGAAGCGCTGGAAACCCTTGCCATCCTCAGGGAGGCAAACTGCCGCTCTGAGATTATTGATGCATTAAGCGGCTACGTGGTCAGCATGATTGGAGAGATCTCCATGCTGGCTCCCGACTCTGATCTGCTGCAGGATATCAGCGCCCAGAAGGAGAGCACCGACCGCGTCAACCCGGCGCCCGGGGGCTTTAACAACGACCGGGCACTAAAAAAAGCCCAGATCCATATTCAGCATGCAGAAAAACTCTGTATTGAGATGGCCCAGGCAGGAAAACTCAGTGTTTCACGGGCAAAGCAGTTTCAGCATGACCTCTACTGGCTGCATGTGTCTGTCTTTGTCGATGCCCACATTCATCAGGGCAACTACTACCTACAACGGGATGATAAGTTACTGGCCATGTCCCACTACAAACATGCCAAAGCGATGATTGCACGGGCCAATGTACCGCAAAAACAGAAACAGGATTATATCGATACCATCAGAGACCTGCTTAACCAGGCACGCCCCAGCAGCGCCATGGCGGCGGGAAATCTGGCGGCATCACTTGCAGAGCTGACCGCTAAAGAGGGCAAAGAGGAGCAGGGCTAGGGCTTAAGCTGGCCGCAGAAAACGAAATCTGGGGACCACCGAACCATCGGTAACCGTCACATTTTCAGTGAACATCGATAACGGCCGCACCCATATATCCCGTTCGCCATAACAGGGCTGGTAAACCACCAGCCACTCCTCTGTCTCAGAATGTCTGGCAAGATGTAATACCTGATATTCCGCGCCCTTATAATGCTGATATAAACCGGGTTTAACTGTCATAAAACCTCCTCTGTCAGGTCAGAATTGCTGATCAATAAACGGCTGCAGTAAATCCTTTAACTGTTGCAAAGTATCTTCATCGCCCTTTTCGTCCCAGTACAGTGATATATGAACCGGAGTCGATTCAATCGACGAAACCCCCGCCGGTAGCTTATCGATTAGCTGATTAAGGAACACCAACTGCTGCTCATTAAGACTGCGCTCCCCTGTTCCCCAGCACCAGCCTTCGGGCAAGCCTTCATTTGCCACAGCGGTCTGACGGAAGATCTGCCATTCGGTAAAGTTTTCTCTGTGCTTTTTTTCCAGGTTATAACGGGGTAAGCGATAAGCAGTGGCGTTCAGTACCTCCGGCTTTACCTGCCCCGCTGCCCGGGGTGGTGTAACGCGTACTATCTGCACCTGAAATCCCTGACGGGAGGCCTGTTGTCTGAGTTTTGCCAAAAAACGCTGCCGGGGACTCGGCATAACCCACATCATCGACCCCAGTAATGACATCATAATCAAAACGATAATGGCCCACTTCATATTTGATCCTCAACAAACTCATTTGACCCTGGTCAGAATTAAAACCAGGAACTGTATGCTACTCTCTTAAATAGAAAGCAAAAGGAGATAACCCCATGTCCCTATATAAACATATACTAGTGGCGACCGACCTGTCTGAAGAGTCTGATCAGCTGATCGGCAAAGTAAAACAGCTGGCTGAATGCACCAGCGCAGAGCTGTCTCTGATCCACGTGATTGAGCCCCTGAGCTTCGCTTATGGCGGTGATGTGCCAATGGATCTGACAACTATTCAGGCGCAACTGGATGAGCATGCCCAGAGCAAAATGACCCGTTACTGCAAACAGCTGGATTATCAGGTTAAGCAGTGCCATGTGGTCTCAGGACACACCGAAACTGAGGTTCACCGGGTTGCAGAAGAACAGGGATGCGATCTGATTTTAGTCGGAAGCCATGGCCGCCATGGTCTGGCGCTGCTATTAGGCTCCACCGCGAACGGTATACTTCACGGTGCCAAGTGCGACGTACTGGCTATCCGGGTTAAAGCTAAGGAGTAGTATTTACTACTCCCATGCGCTAACGACTGACAGTTACAGCATCGCCTCTAATTCAACCCAGCGCTCCATGAGCTCTTCAAGCTGGGTTTCTTTACTCTGCAACTCAGCCAGCCTGGTGGATACCTGTTGGTGGTCTCCGGTGTAAAAATCCGGCGCACTGGTCTCCAGATGCAGTTGTTCAATCTCCCCTTCCAGCTGCTCTATCTGCCCGGGAAGGAGGTCCAGCTCCCGTTGTAGTTTGTAGCTGAGCTTTTTCTTTACCGGCGTACTGGCAACCGTCTGTTCGACCACCGTCTCAGGTCTGTTGTCAGCTTTGGATACAGGGGGAGCAACAGTCTCTGAGCGCTGTCGCAGCCAGTCTTCATATCCACCAACATACTCCTGAATCCGCCCTTCGCCCTCAAACACCAGGGTCGAAGTGACCACGTTATCCAGAAATGCACGGTCGTGGCTTACCAGCAACAGGGTGCCTTTGTATTCCAGCAGAATCTCCTCCAACAGTTCCAGCGTTTCAATATCCAGATCGTTGGTCGGCTCATCCAGCACCAGCAGATTTGATGGCTGACTGAACAGTTTCGCCAGCATCACCCGGTTACACTCACCACCAGACAGCGCTTTAACCGGGGTACGGGCCCGCTCAGGAGAGAACAGAAAATCACTCAGATAACTGATGATATGGCGAGATTTTCCATTGATGGTAATACTTTCCCGCCCTTCGGAAATGTTATCGATAATGGTTTTCTCAGGGTTCAACTTACCTCTCAGCTGATCAAAGTAGGCAATATTCAGGCTGGTACCCAGCTTAACCGTCCCCTGATCAGGCACCAACTGTCCCAGCAGCACCTTTAACAGGGTACTCTTACCAATACCGTTAGGCCCGATCAGGCCGATACGATCCCCCCGCTGGACAGAGAGCGTCAGATCGCTGATTACCGGCTCATTGTTGTAGTGATGGCTGACATGATCTACTTCGATAACGATCTTACCGGAACGATCCGCCTGCTCGACCTGAAACTTCGCTTTACCCTGTAGCTCACGCCGCTGTGAACGCTCTACACGCAGATCCTTCAGCGCTCTGACACGTCCCTCATTACGGGTCCTTCGCGCTTTTATGCCCTGACGAATCCACTTTTCTTCTTCAGCCAGACGCTTATCAAACAGCGCGTTATGACGTTCCTCCTCTTCCAGCAGCTTTTCTTTTTGCGTCAGATAGGCAGAATAATTGCCGGGGAAGGAGGTCAGATGACCACGATCAAGCTCAACAATACGGGTCGCCAGTCGTTCTACCAGCGAGCGGTCGTGGGAGATAAATAGCACACCCCCACGAAACTCCATAATCTGCTTTTCAAGCCACTCTATAGTTTCGATATCCAGGTGGTTGGTGGGCTCATCCAGCAGCAATATATCCGGCGACTGTACCAGAGCAGCCCCCAGCGCGGCCCGACGGCGCCAGCCTCCCGAAAGTGCAGACATCTGCTGCTCACCATCCAGCTCAAGACGTTCCAGAACCTGCTGAATCTTCTGTTCCAGATGCCAGCCATCGACCTGTTCAATCTGATGTTGCAACCGTTCCAGTTCGGCCATATCTGCATCGCTGTGGCTCATAGCCAGGGTTTGATAGCGATTCAGCAGATCTACGGTTTCAGCGCAACCTGAGGCAACCACATCGCTGACCCGGCGCTCATCAGCGGCTGGCAACATCTGAGACAACTCGGCAACACGGGCACCACCATCCTGCCAGATATCACCATCATCTGTTGGCTGATGCCGGGCCAGCACTTTCAGCAACGTTGATTTACCCGCGCCATTAATGCCCACCAGAGCAACCCGTTCACCTTTATCGAGTTGAAAGTCGATATGATCGAGTAGTTGTTTATCGCCAAACGCGACAGAGACCTTATCCAGTCTGATCAGAGCCATGCTTAAATCCACCAAAATCGTTGGCCGCATATTCTACAGAAAAACCTTAGCAGCGTGATACGCAAAGAAAATATATTTATAGTTATCCTTAAAGAACAGGGAGATACCGCTGACACTGTAAAAATTTCACCAAACCGGGATATATTTCTCTCGAGTTTACGCCACCATTGCCGCTATGATTGGGTAACAGTGATCACCGAAATATGGATATATGTTTTATATTATGAGCGCCACTAAACTGTCCCGGATTATCTGCAGCGCTTTTCTCTGTTCAGTCATGACCAGTGTACCCTGCCTTACCTATGCCGATTCAACTGCGCAAACAACCAGTGAACCACAACAGCTTTATCTGCAGGCCCTCAAGATGCTGGAGGGAGATGACCTGGAAACGTTTTACCAGCTTAAATCCCGCTTAACCGACTACCCTCTGTACCCCTATCTGGAGCAGCAGGAGCTGATTCATAACTTCGACACTGTCGCTCAGCACCATATAAACCTCTACGCTAAACAGTACGAAGGGGTTCCCACGGTGTACCCGCTGCAGCAGAAATGGCTCAGCTATCTGGCGGAAAACAAACGCTGGAAACCCTATATCACTGCATATCAGAGCGCCGGGGTTAATAGTGAGCAGTATGAGTGCAACTATCGCTATGCGTTATTGCAAACCGGTCAGCCCCGCCTGGCCGTGAAAGAGATTGAGAGCTTATGGAATACCGGTCACTCCATCTCTAACGCATGCGACCCGGTGTTTAAACAGTGGATGACTCAGTATCACGCCCCCTCCAGCAAGCTGGCATACCAGCGGTTCTGGAAAGCGGTTGACCATGATAACTTCAGGCTGGCCCAGTATCTGACGCGGTTTATCAAACAGAAACAACAGAAACAGGCGACCGAGCGGTTCTTCGCCGTTCGCAAAACTCCCTCACTGGTACAGGATCCTGCCTATCTGCCAGGCGATAATCTCGCTAGCCAGACAACCTATCTGTATGGTATCGACCGACTATCGAGAAAAAGCCCGCAGGCTGCCACACAGGTATGGTTAAAGGTTCGCCCGAAGCTTTCCTTCAGCCCGGATGATCAGCAAACACTATCGCGCAACCTTGCACGACGCCTGACCTACCGCCCGGACAAACAAACAGACAAGCTGCTGAGTCAGCTAAACCATCCCCATGACGATGAGATTCAGGAGCGCCGCATCATGCTGGCACTGACCGATCTCAACTGGAAAAAGGTCCACCAGTTGATTAGTCAATTACCTGTCGAAAGTCAGCAGGATGAGCGCTGGGTCTATTGGAAAACGCTTTCCGCCAGTCATATTGAGGGGCTCAAACCCAGCTACTCGGATGCCTTTGTCAATCTCAGCAGAGAGCGCAGCTATTACGGTTTACTGGCGGCCCGCACCCTGCAAACCGGTTTTCGTCTCAACCCACAACAGGACCGGGTCCCTGAAACAACGGTTGCTCAACAGCAAGATCTCCCGGCGATGCAGCGTATCCACGAGCTGTATCAACTGGATGAGCGCTACCTGGCCCGCAGAGAGTGGAATCAGATGACCCGCGACTACGATGCTGATCAACTTCGTATCGCAGCCACCGTATTGCACCGCTGGGGCTGGCACAATATGGCGATCATCGGTGTCGCTCAGGCAAAATACTGGGACGACATAAGCCTGCGCTTCCCAATGCCCTACTCTGAAACCTTTTCCAGGCTGGCAGGCAAATACCGCATCGACACCAACTGGGCTCGAGCCATCGCCCGTCAGGAGAGCGCTTATCAGCCTCACGCCCGCTCCCGCGTCGGGGCCCGGGGGCTAATGCAGCTGATGCCCAAAACAGCTAAAACAACGGCGAAGCACCACAATGTTCCCTACAGCAACAGCAGCGATCTGTATCAACCAGAAACCAACATAGCGCTCGGGGTTGCCTACCTGGCCGACATGCAGGAAAAATTCGACAACAATCAGATCTATGCCACCGCAGCCTATAACGCAGGCCCTCACCGGGTGAAACGCTGGTTAAAAGAGCGGGGATCGCTGCCAGTTGATATCTGGATAGAAACCATTCCGTTTAACGAAACCCGTCGCTATGTGATGAACGTAATGGCCTATCACGCGGTATACAGGACCCTGGCAGGTCAACCCTCACATATACTGGAAGGACAAACAGCCTTCCGTGTTGCGCTGCAAAATTCAACCGGAGCGACCCAGGCGGAACAGCTCAGAGACTTTATCAGGATTAACAGTGATAACACCACAACCCGTTAACAACGGCAGTCTCAATGAATAAAGCCCACTTCTCTCTCACAGATATCGGTATTAATCTTACCGATAGCGCCTTTGATGCCGACCGTGAAACGGTGATTCAGGAGGCTGAAGCGGTTGGAGTCAAACGGATGCTGATCACCGGCACCACTGCCGCCAGTAGTGAGCAGGCGATCAGTCTTTGCCGGCAATATCCCGATCAGCTGTTTTGCACTGCCGGGGTTCACCCTCATTACAGTAAAGAGTTCACATCGACCACCCGGGAAACCCTGACAGACTTGCTCAAACAGCCGGAAGTTCGCGCGGTGGGTGAAACAGGGCTGGATTTCAACCGCAATTTCTCCCCGCCAGAACAACAGATCCGGGCCTTTGAGCAACAGCTGGAGCTGGCTGCCGAATCGGGCCTGCCACTATTTCTGCATGAACGGGATGCTCACAGCCGTCAGGTTGAGATGCTCAGGGACGCCAGAGATCAGCTCTATGGAGGTGTTGCCCACTGCTTTACCGGCAACCGCGAAGAGCTCTATCACTACCTCGACCTTGATCTCTATATCGGTATTACCGGCTGGATCTGCGATGAGCGCCGGGGAAGCGAGCTATTACGCCTGGTCAAAGAGATCCCTGCTGACCGCCTGATGCTGGAAACCGACGCCCCCTACCTGCTGCCGCGTGACCTGAAACCCCGGCCTAAAAGCCGCCGTAATCTGCCGTTATACCTGACACATATTCTCGAACAGGTCGCCCGGCAGAGAGACTGCGACCCACAACAGCTGGCGCAACAGACTGAGATCAATTGCGAGAGACTCTTCCGGTTTAATCAGACAGATACTTAAAGACGGGCGATAAAACGGCCGACGTCCTGGTGATCAAAGGGCCAGCGCAACTCTTCACCACTGACCTCATCCACCAGCACGGGAATGAGCAGCGCGTATTTTTCCAACAGCGCATCGTCATAGGCGATATCCACCTCATCCAGCTGATGCAACTGCGGATCCATAGAATGGATGAGAATGTCGGCGGCTTCATCGCACAGATGACACCCCACACTGCTCATAAGTAAAAACTGTCGCATTAAGTCTCTCTATCCTCTTCGATTCTGCTTTTTGGTACCGGACACTTTGGTTGTACTGCTCACCGGGTTGATTATATCGTAATTGAAGGATCTTTTACGGAGATCTCTCCCCTAGCCAGCCACAACCGGATACCGTCGGCCATATCGATACAGATTAAAGAAAACTGCAACATTCCGGTGATATATTTTCGGCGGCATAGCACAAAGAACCCAATCAATCTGACTAAAGTAGGGCAATAGAAGCTTGCTGCGCCGCATCAAGTTGTCTATGCTCAGGGTCTCTGTTTGAAAAATAGCCGGAGCAATCTAGTCAAGTGCATAACCTGCCGGCCCGTCAGACAGTTATACAATTTTAGCCCGTTACCAACTCGCGATAGCCCACCATAGAAGTTGGCACCGCATACTCAAGGCAGGCTCCAGAAAGAAGGCAGTTTTATGGAAAATAACAGCAACATCCTCTCCAACCCGCAAGAGTTTATCAACTATCTTAATCAGGAAAGCAAAAAAGTTCTGGAGATCTATTCTCAGGGGAAAAGCGAAGATATGTTTAAGCAGTTTACGCAGTCCTGGACCGAACTGGCAGCCCGCTCTTTCGAAGACCCTTCAGTATGGGTTCGGGCGATTACAGACTATCAGCAAGCACAGATCAACCTGTGGCAGAATATCCTGACCGGAAAGTCGGTGGAGAAGCCCGTTGCTGAGCCACAGAAAGGCGATCGCCGTTTCGCCGCTGAAGAGTGGAGCCAAAACCCGGTTTTCTCTTACATAAAGCAATCCTATCTGCTGACATCAAACCTGCTCAATGATATGGCGGCCAACGCTAAACTAAGCGATAGCGAGCAGAAAAAGCTTGAGTTCTATACTCAGCAATATACCGATGCCATGTCACCGACCAACTTTGCACTGACCAACCCTGAAGTGCTGCAACAGGCATTGGAAACCAAAGGACAAAGCTTAATTGATGGCCTGCAAAATCTGCTGGGCGATGTGGAAAAAGGTCGTATTACCATGACCGATGAAGCCGCATTCACTCTGGGTGAGAACATTGCTACATCAGAGGGTGCCGTTGTTTTTGAAAACGAAATGCTGCAGCTGATTCAATATAAGCCTTCTACTGAACAGGTATATAGCCGCCCGACGTTGATCGTCCCACCCTGCATCAACAAGTTTTACATACTGGATCTGCAGGAGCATAACTCCTACGTTAAATACTGCGTCGATCAGGGCATGACAGTTTTCCTTATCTCCTGGGTCAACCCAACAGTGGAACAGCGTGGTATCTCCTGGGATGATTATGTTGAAAATGGCACCCTGAAAGCGGTTGAGGCGGTCAAGAAGATCACTGAGCAGGATAAAATCAACTGCGTGTCATGGTGTATCGGCGGCACTATTCTGGCCTCCACGCTGGCCGTCATGGCCAAGCGCAAAGATGAATCCATAGCTTCAGCCACATTCCTGACCACCCTGACCGACTTTACCGATCCGGGTGATCTGAGTGTCTTCATCGATGAACAGCAGGTTAAGCAGCTGACTCAGAAAGTCGATGATGAAGGTCTGCTCAACGGCCGCAACCTGGCAACCGCATTCAACATGCTGCGTTCTAACGATCTGGTATGGTCCTATGTTGTTAACAACTATCTCAAAGGCCAGAACCCGGCTCCATTCGATATCCTTTACTGGAACTCAGACTCGACCAACCTGCCAGCTAAGATGTACAACTTCTATATCAACGAGATGTATATCAACAACAAACTGGCTCAACCGGGTGGTCTGACGATTTGTGGCGAATCCATTGACCTGCGCGATATCAAGATTCCGGTTTACTTCCTTTCCACTATTGAGGATCACATCGCCCCCTGGAAAGGTACCTTCAAAGGTACCGAGATGATGCAGGGTAAGATTGAGTTTGTACTGGGCGCCAGCGGACACGTAGCAGGGGTTATTAACCCGGCTTCCAAGAACCGCCGTAACTACTGGACCGGCGGCGAGCTGGGTCAGGGCCCTGATCACTGGCTGGAAACCGCTGAACGTCAGGAGGGCAGCTGGTGGCCAAACTGGGCCAAGTGGCTTAAACCCAAGGCGGGCAAGAAGGTTGATGCGCCGAAAGATTACGGTAACGCAGAGTTTAAAGCGATTGAAGCGGCTCCCGGCCGTTATGTTGCCAGTCGCGTTGACTAATCAGCGAAACCACCGATAATAAACCGGGGCCTGCGCCCCGGTTTTTTTATTCCTGCTTCTCAGACCTGCGACTGACACCCTTTGAAACCACTTGCCACACTCTCTTTACAGGAAAGCCGTCAGATTCTCGCCCTGGCTGTTCCTATCCTGATTGCTGAACTGTCACAAGCCGCCATGGGATTTATTGATACCCTGATGGCGGCCCGCTATGGCGCAGAAGATCTGGCTGCCGTCGCTCTGGGTTCCGGCATCTGGCTGCCTGTGCTTATCTCGCTGGGCGGTCTGCTGATGGCGATCACCCCCATGGTTGCCAACCATGCGGGCAGTGATCAGTTGCGCAGAACCCGGCTGATATTCCATCAGGGGGTGCTGATTGCGCTTTTCGCCGGAGCATTCGCCTGGCTGATACTCCGCAACATGGAGGTGGTTCTCGATCTGATGCAGGTAACCGGTAGCCTGAAAATAAAAACCCTGGGTTATCTGGATGCCCTTTCCTGGGGAATACCGGGGATGATGCTCTATCAGGGGGCTCGCAGCTACTCAGAGGGGCTGGGTAAAACCCAGCCACTGATGAAGATCGCTCTGTTCGCCCTGCTGTGCAACATTCCACTCAACTACCTGCTGATCTACGGCAAACTGGGTTTTCCCGAGCTGGGGGGTGTTGGCTGCGGCTGGGCAACCACCATAGTAATGTGGATTATGGCACTCTCAAGCGGCTGTTACCTTCGCTACTCCCGCCATTTTCGCTCTCTCTATCTGATCACCCTGCCCCGGCCCAGAGCAAACTACCTGCTGACCATATTGCGCATCGGGATACCGATCGGATTTACACTGCTGATCGAGGTCAGCATGTTTACGGTTATCGCCCTGCTGATTGCCCGGTTGGGGGAGATTGTCATCGCCGCGCATCAGATCACCCTCAGCTTTACCGGCATGGTGTTTATGATCCCCCTCAGCATCGCCATGGCCCTGACAATCAGAATTGGACAGTTTAATGGCCGTAAAGACCCGCTTAGCGCCGCTATCACGGCCCGTAATGGCTACGCCCTGGTGTGCTGCAGCTCGGTTATCAGCTGCACACTGATCGCTCTGCTGTCGATGCAGATAGCAGCTATGTACAGCGACAATAGCGATATCATCCAGCTGGCCAGCAGCCTGCTGCTGATCGCCGCAATTTTTCAGATACCGGATGCGATTCAGGTGGCCAGCGCAGGCATCTTAAGAGGTCACAAAGATACCGCCGTGCCACTGATGATCGTATTTACCGCTTACTGGCTGATTGGTCTGCCTTTGGGATACCTTCTGGGACTTACTGATCTTATCGTTCCGGCAACCGGAGCCCGGGGTTTCTGGCTGGGTATGATCGCTGGACTGTCTGTTGGCGCTATACTGTTACTATTGCGCTATCAGACCATTAAACCAAGATGCAAACGTCCCACAGGTTCCTGATAATCCTGATCGCCACGGTCCTGCTCCAGGGCTGTGATCAGCGCCCCGTCGAAACAATGCTGGAGCGCTACAGCGACCGGGTGGCCAACAGCCTGGACAGTGACACCAGGCTTGACCTGGATATTCAGCTGCCACTGCCTGCCTACCCTCGCCGCCGAGAACGGATACGGCCGGTAACAGACCTGCGCCAGGGGCTGATTGAAGTGCTCAACCTGCGCCACTGCCAGCTCCTCAACCTGATCGCTGAGCGCAACAGCTCTCTGGGAAAAGTGATGCCCCCCTCCCGGCAGCTGGTCTATGAGGTACGCCTGCTCTCCGGTCTGGGAAGTTGCCGACAAACTTTGCAGCGGTCTCAGACAGCAGATCCACAACTGATCCATCAGGTTGAAAAACTTTATCAAATAAAAAAACACGACTTCGAAGCAGCGCTCTGGAACGGCATTTTTACCAGCGAAGCGATGGAACGAAACTTTTCCCGCTCTGAACCAGCCCTGCCCCTGAACGATGACGACGGTTTCAGTCAGAGCCGCCAGGCATTACTCATACTGAATCAGGTTGCTACCCTGAACAGCACAATCGATGCAGCGCAGACAGAATGGACTGAACCGGATTACCTTGATCAGCTTGAACCTCACTACCAGGCCCTCTCTACTCTGCGTTTCGGCAGCCGCTGGTTGCGATCGGTCTATCTGATCACCCACACCCTCGAACACACCGCTGGCGTGATAGAAGCCAGACTCAGAAGAAGGCCCCTCTGCTTTAACAAAAACGCGACTCCGAAAGCATTAATCGTGAAAAACGTTTTCAGCAAATACTATGCTGGCGAGCTACAACCCTACATGTCCAGAATTGATCGCGAAGGCAGGGAGTGGCTGCAGCTGAACCGCCGCCTGCTGAGTAATTTCAACCATATCCCCCCCGCGATGCAACGCTATCAGAGTCAGGTTATCGATGCGGATGCCCCTCTGTGGCAGAACTATATAGCGGCGAGAGATCGCCATACTAAGGCCTGGCAACAGCTACTCAGCCAGTGCAATCTGATGCCGGGTAGTTAATCGCCTGACAAACACCATTTTGAGTAAATAATACAGGTGTTGTGATCTTCCCTGTGAAACAATAAAGTTACTCTTTATTTTTTAAGCGGTTAACCGTGTCCAGAGATCTACAGTACAGACCCAGAAACAGTTCTGCAGGCCGGTTTTCCAGCCTGGGATTGCTTGCAGGCCTGATTCTGCTATCACTTACCTATACGCTCTTCGCCGCTCCTGAATTCAGCGTACTGATGTCAGACGCCCAGATCAAAAAACTGGGCCAAAAGTATGGAGAGATGGCCGAACGACGGCTACAGAGCTGGCAGAATCTGATCAAAGAGATAGCAGACCTAGATGAAGATGAAAAACTCTTCCGGGTAAACCGTTTTTTCAATCAGATGGAGTTTGTCGATGATATTATCCACTGGCACCAGAAAGATTACTGGGCCAGCCCGGTGGAGTTTCTGATAACCAACGGGGGCGATTGTGAAGACTTCTCTATCGCTAAATACTACACCCTGCGTCAGGTCGGCATCCCGATAGAAAAACTCAGCATCGCCTATGTTAAAGCACTCAGACTGAATCAGGCGCACATGGTGTTAACCTATTACGCCACACCAAAATCAACACCACTGATACTGGATAATCTGATACCCGAGATAAGACCGGCCAACCGGCGGCCCGACCTGCAACACGTATACAGTTTTAACGGTGACAACCTCTGGCTGTCAAAAAAAGGCCGGCGCAGCACACTGGTGGGTACCTCTGATCAGCTGAAACCCTGGGTACAACTACAATCACGAATGGAAAATCAGGATTACTAATCCTGATCAATGAGCAGATGAGGAATCAACAATGTCTATCGTTAATCAGTTAATGGCCGCCGTGTTAGCCGTACTGATCGGATTGGCTTCAGGCACAGTATATCTGATGTCGGATAGTTCCAAGGAGATGCTGATCCATCAGCTTGAGTCTCATGGTCAGGATACCGCCACCCACTTAGGTCTCTACCTGGCCCCCTATATGGCCGCCCATGATACCGCTGCCATCGAAACCACCGTTAATGCAATTTTCGACAGCGGTTTCTATCAGCAGATCCGGGTAGTGGATGCCGACAACCAGCCTCTTTTCGTCAAAAGCACCGATGCCCATATCAGCGATAGTGTACCCGAATGGTTTGTCCACCTGGTGGAGATAACCCCTCCTGAGATGACACGGGAGATAACCAATCAGTGGCAGAAAGCAGGCTCAATCTTTGTTCAGAGCCGCGCTGGCTATGCCTATGAGCAGCTGTGGCGCGGAACCGAGCAAACGTTTATCTGGTTCGTGGTGCTCTCTCTCTTCAGCATGGTCTTTATCAGCCTGCTGATGCGCTACATACTGAACCCACTGAAAGGGGTCGAAGAGCAGGCCCAGGCGCTGTCCCAGCAAAAATATATCGAACAGAGCCGCATTCCCGGAACCCGGGAGCTGAAGCAGGTGGTTCTGGCGATGAATATGATGGTACACCGGGTTCGCACTATGTTTGATGAACAAGCGAAAAATATTGAAGAGATACGCCGCACTGCCTATCAGGACGACCTGACAGGCCTTGCCAATCAGCGGGCGACCTTCACTCAGCTGAATGAGCGTATCGATTACCGCAGGGACTTCGGCCATGGTCACCTCATCCACCTGCAACTGGCCGATCTGCAGGAACTGAATAATCAGCTGGGGATAGAGAAAGCCAATAACTTTATCCGTGCCTGTGCCGGACAGCTGAATGAACTGGCGCGGTTAACCGAAGGCCCGGTCATCGGCCGAATCAGCATTTCAGAGCTTATCCTGCTCACAGACATGACCAATCAGGACCAGTTGGAAAGAGAGCTGAATAAACTGGCTGACAGCCTTAAAGACACCTATCAGCAGCTGAATGACAATCGTAGAGGGGACGCCCCTTTCTTTATCGGCGTTGCCGCCTATTCTGAACAGGGCAGTTCCAAAGAGCTGCTGGTTAACGCCCGACAGGCTACCGGAAAGGCCCGTCAGGACAACGCCACTATATTCTGCAGCAGCGCCACTAACACAGAGCAACAAAACAGCTGGCATCAGCATGTCAGCAGCCGGATTGTCAACGGTGATATATTTCTTCAGGCCCAGCCCGTTAAATCGATTTCTGATAGCCCGACGGTGATTCATAACGAGATTTACGCCCGGATTCTCAATCAGGAAAATCTGCCCTGCATGGCCGGTGAGTTTATCAGCGTTGTGAAACAGTTGAATCTACTCACCGCGCTGGACCGATCAGTGCTCAATGCCGCTATTGATCGCCTTGAACAGCAGCCAGAGCAGGCCCTGGGCGTCAACCTGAGCAATGAATCGGTTCGCGACACAACATTTTGTGACTGGCTTATCAGTAATCTGAGCAGGTTGCCCAGACCAGAACAGCTGTGTATCGAAATCAACGAGACATCAGTTCTCAACAACCTGAGTCGCGTGGCGCTGTTTCGCGACCAGCTCAAGCAGGCCGGCGTGCGCTTTGGGGTGGACAATTTCGGCATCAACCCTGCGGGCTTCAGCTATCTGTATACCGTCCATCCTGACTACATTAAGATCGATGGCTCTCTGATCCGGGAGCTGGACAGCAGCGCAGAAGACCGGTTCTTTGTCAAAAGCCTGGTCACGGTCGCTCACAGTCTCGATATACAAGCCTATGCTGAACATGTTGAGCGGGACACTCAGCTAAGCGCGTTGCACCAGCTGGAAGTGGACGGCGCGCAGGGCTGGATCCACGGCAAGCCTGCCGAGCTCTGAACCCAGACTCTGACAACAGCTACAAAAAAACCGCCATAAAGGCGGTTTTTTATAACGGAATATTATTAACCACGCTTGGTCAGCAACATCTCCAGCTTATTGTTAAGGCGATCTTCCTTCTCCTTAACCTTCTGTCTGGCTTTCTCTTCCTGCTGTTTTTGCTGACGCAGCTTATTGATCTCTTTCAACTGCTGTTTAGCATGCTCAGCTTCAGACTCGCTGACCTGACCGGCGGGCTGGCCATCCAGACCGATACGGTCAGCGCCCTCTTTCAGGCTGCGAAAATAGTAGGGAGAACGAACATATGACGCCAGCGCCCGTTTAATCTTGTTTTTCGCTAACTTCTCATCAGCAATCAGATCTTCCTGAATCCCTATTTTCAATGGCCGCATATTTTCCCGATTGAAAACATCAGGATATGCATCGCATAGCAGCTGTAAAGCGGCCTGGTTAGCAGCCCGGTTTTTGGAACGGGTACGGGATTTAGATTTATCCGTTGTCTCTGTTGCTGTCACAGTAAGTTTCTCTCAACCATTTATCATTGACCCTGCGGGCCTTAATTTACATTTGCCCTGACGCCAGGTGAGCAAGTCACTCGCCTTTGCGGATCAGGTAAAAAAAACGATCATCTTCCATTTTCTGGTCCAGCAGTTCATGCCCCAGAAAGGTACAGAATTTTGGCACATCACGCTGAGTTGACGGATCCGTTGCTGTTAACTGCAACACCTCACCTATAGCCATTTCACGTACTTTATTGTGCAACAGCATTACCGGTTCCGGACAGAACAGGCCGGTTGCATCCATAACCTGATCCGCTTTAACTTCCACCATCTACTCCACCTCGACTACATCGGGAGACATATTGTCGCAAATTCAGCGGTATAGAAAAACCCATCTTTTTAACTGATAACATTTTACCTGCTTCAACAGTGCTATTATATTGAAATAAATGAAAATAATTTTCTTCAGTTAACGGAGAGCAAAGATGATTCGAGTACTGATTGAGCGCCATATTGCCGACGACCTGGCTGAACACTACGAAAAAGCCGCCCGCAATACCCTGCAGGTAGCGACGCAGGCGCATGGTTTTATCTCCGGGGAGTCATTAAAAAACAGTTTTGATCCGAATCACCGGGTTGTAATGGCGACATTTCGCACCATTCAGGACTGGCAACGCTGGTTCTCTTCTGAAGAGCGTAAGCAGATCATGGAGGCGATTATGCCGATGCTGGAAACAGAAGAGAAAATCACCATTCTGGAACACTGACAAATAAGCAGGCCTGTTACAAAACGGCCTGCTGTGGTTATCTGCGCCAGAGGCAGCGTGTTACCCTGATAACGGCTGCTGTGCGCCCCGTCCTACTGACCGTAGTGATCTGACCGTCGCACATGCACCGTTATCTCTTCACGATCATGATACAGATGCTTGGCCGCAATACGGTAGTGAATACCCGCGCTATCCATCTCCTGCTGCAGATACCCCAGACAGTGCTTCACCTCAGGGTAACGCTGCTTCATCGGTAACTTGAGATTGAAAATGGTTTCCCGGCACCAGCCTTCAACCAGCCACCGGGTCATCAGCTTTATCACCCGGGTCGGCTTATCAACGATATCGCATACCATCCAGTCACAGGGCTTGTGCGGCTGATAGGTGAAGGCATCTTCAGTCAGATGTTTAACCTGTCCGGTCTGCATAAGAGACTCCGCCATCGGGCCATTATCAATGGCGGTGACGAACATATTCTGGTTCACCAACTGCCAGGTCCAGCCGCCTGGTGCGGCACCCAGATCGACCGCCCGTTTACCACTACTGATATAGTGATGCCACTGCTGTTCAGGAATAAACCAGTGCCACGCTTCTTCCAGCTTCAGGGTCGAGCGGCTGGGAGCCTGATTGGGAAATTTCAGGCGCATAATCCCCATCGGCCAGGGGGCTGAGTTGGCAACCGGGACATAGCCGATATAGAAACTACTGCCGGACAGGGCAAAAATATGCATCCGGTTAGCCGCCTTGCGCTGCAGAACTCCCTGTTTGCGCAAAACCTGACTGAATGCCGAACCAAAGCTATTGCAGAACCGCTGCATCTCACGACCATCAGTAGTATCAGCAGGTTCTACCCATAACTCGTTGCATTGCGGCAAACCACTCACATGCGGCATCAGCGAACCGATGCGGTCTTCCGTATTAATACTCTCAAGTAGTGGCAGACAAGCTATCCACTGACGCACAAAGATCAGATCATGAAACTGTAGCGTCTCAACCGCCAGTGAAGCGCCATCGGGCTGATGGCTGACAAACAGGGCGTAACCGCTGTTCTCTTCAAGCTTACAATAACCGTAGATACCCTGTTGCTCACACAACTCCCGCACCTCGGCCGCGCACTCTTTTTCGAAGCCCGGACGGCAATAGAGTAAAAGGTGATTCACAACGGTGTACCTCAATGATGGCGGTTGATAATTTTCAGGGTGGATTCTACTGCATCAGCGATATGTTCGTCCTGAGTAATTCCGGTTATTTTTCTCGGTTTTAAATCGTGGTCTCCATCTACAAGCCAGTGCAAAGCCACTGAGCCTGAAAGCCGATACTCATCTACCACCTCTTTTCGCCCCAGATTATCCCGGCACCCCTGAAATATATGTATCGGCTTAGAGACAGAGAAAAGGTGCTCAATTCTGGGACGATCCTGTTTTCCGGGTGGATAAAACGGATAGCCATAGACAAAACACCCCGTGACAGCGGGATGATCCGCCAGCATGGTAGCCATCCGCCCGCCCATAGATTTCCCTGCCAGCCAGAGCGGCAGACCATCATGACTAAACTGCTCTATCAGTCGGGTGAAATATTCCAGCAATACTCCCTGCCGGTCCGGAGGACGCTTCTTGCCATCAATACGGCGCTTCTGCATATAGGGGAATTCAAACCGGATAACCTCAACACCATCTGTCGCAAGCGCTGCTGCCAACTGAGTCATAAACAGGCTGTCCATTGGCGCACCGGCACCATGGGCCAGCAATATCCGGGCTTTCTCAGCCCTGCCCTCAATAATCATTCGTCGCCCTCAGATCAGAAATACCGTTAATTATGCGACAAATCCGGCTTGATCCATATCAAGAAAAGCCAAATTAGTAACTTTTGATACTGGCTTGATCTATATCAACCTTTGACAAAAACAGTACTAAACGATGATCTCCTCATACACCCAAACGTACAACAAAAACCAATATATTCTTTATATTCAATAACTTAAAAATAACATCAAAACAAATAAATATTTTAATATGATGAGATTTACACGTTTTGCACTGCGGCACTATGTCGCAACTAATACCGTTGACGCATTGAAATGTGACCGTTGTTTCCACATAATAGCCAGCGGAAATTTACTTTCTAAACCTTTCTAATAGCTTGTTGATGAGAGCCTGATATGAGCACAGCAGCTGAACACCCAACCTACAATTACAAGGTGGTGCGTCAATTCGCCATCATGACAGTGGTATGGGGCATCGTCGGAATGGCCGTGGGCGTGTTAATCGCATCCCAGTTAGTATGGCCTGCACTAAACTTTGATACTGCCTGGCTGACATACGGTCGCTTGCGTCCGTTGCATACCAACGCAGTTATCTTTGCATTCGGAGGCTGCGCACTGTTCGCAACCTCTTACTACGTCGTACAGCGTACGAGCCAAACCCGTCTGATCTCTGACAAACTGGCGGCCTTTACTTTCTGGGGCTGGCAGCTGGTTATTCTGAGTGCAGCGATCACCCTGCCACTGGGCTTTACTCAATCTAAAGAGTATGCCGAGCTGGAATGGCCAATTGATCTGCTGATCACTGTCGTCTGGGTGGCCTACGCTATCGTGTTCCTGGGTACAGTGAAGATGCGTAAGACATCTCACATCTACGTGGGTAACTGGTTTTACATGGCATTTATCCTGACAGTGGCAGTACTGCACATTGTTAACAGCGCAGCGATGCCTGTTTCTCTGTTCAAGTCCTACTCTGTATATCCAGGTGCTGTTGATGCGATGGTTCAGTGGTGGTATGGCCACAACGCGGTAGGTTTCTTCCTGACTGCGGGCTTCCTGGGCATGATGTACTACTTCGTACCGAAGCAGGCTGAGCGTCCAATCTACTCTTACCGTCTGTCTGTCGTTCACTTCTGGGCTCTGATCGCAACCTACATGTGGGCTGGTGGTCACCACCTGCACTATACCTCCCTGCCTGACTTCGCTCAGACTCTGGGTATGGTGATGTCCCTGATCCTGCTGGCGCCTTCCTGGGGTGGTATGATCAACGGTATGATGACCCTGTCTGGTGCATGGCATAAGCTGCGTACCGATCCGGTACTGCGCTTCCTGGTTGTATCTCTGTCTTTCTACGGTATGTCTACCTTCGAAGGTCCGATGATGTCTATCAAGACCGTAAACGCTCTGTCCCACTACACTGACTGGACTATCGGTCACGTACATGCGGGTGCTCTGGGCTGGGTTGCGATGATCTCTATCGGTGCGGTTTACCACATGATTCCTAAACTCTGGGGTAAAGCTCAGATGGCAAGTATCGCTCTGGTAAACACCCACTTCTGGCTGGCTACTATCGGTACTGTTCTGTATATCTGCTCTATGTGGGTAAACGGTATCCTGCAAGGTCTGATGTGGCGCGCAGTTAACGAAGACGGCACCCTGACTTACAGCTTCGTAGAAGCACTCGAGGCGAGCCATCCTGGTTTCTTCGTCCGTGCGCTGGGTGGTGCATTCTTCCTGACCGGCATGCTGCTGATGGCATTCAACGTCTGGCAGACTGTTCGTAAAGGCAGCACAGCTCCTGCAGCTGACGCATCTGCGCAGACAGCTTAAGGATCAGAGGAGCACATAAAATGATCAAGCATGAAACGATTGAAAAGAACATTGGCCTGATGATCCTGCTGATTATCCTGGTAATCAGTGGTGGTGGTCTTGCTGAAATCGTACCTCTGTTCTTTGCGAATGCGACTACCAAGCCGATTGAAGGCCTGCGTACGTATACTCCTCTTGAACTTGAAGGCCGTGATATCTTTATCCGTGAAGGCTGCTATGTATGTCACTCACAGCAGATCCGTCCTTTCCGGGCAGAGACTGAGCGTTACGGTCACTACTCAACGGCTAATGAATTCGTATGGGAGCATCCGTTCCTGTGGGGTTCTAAGCGTACCGGTCCGGACCTGGCCCGTGTAGGTGGTCGTTACAGTAATGACTGGCACCGTGCACACCTGTTCAACCCACGGGATGTGGTACCTGAGTCCAAGATGCCCGCTTATCCATGGCTGTTTGAAAACAAACTGTCTGGTGAAGATACGGCTGCCAAGATGCGAGTTCTCGCTAAACTGGGTGTTCCATACACCGAGGAAGATGCTAGCAAAGCACGGGAACAGGTTGAAGGCAAGGCAGAGATCGACGCCCTGGTTTCATACCTACAGGCACTTGGTAAAACCCACTCTCAATATACCAATAAGCGGTAATTCGAGTGAGCTACGAAGTTTATGGTCCATATCTGCCCGCAGTGATGATTATCACCTTTATCGCGCTGTTTATCTGGGTGCTTTTACCGGGTAACCGCAAGCGATTTGATGAGGCATCACAACTGCCCTTTGCCGATGAGGATGAGGGGCCTGCAAATGCAGATGAGACCAATGACGGGAGAAATGAAAAATGAGTGCTTTTTGGAACGCATGGGTATGGGCAATTACCCTGGCAGTGATTCTGGGTTGTTCCTGGTTGCTGCTTGCCACGCGTAAGAGCGAACCACACAAGGAAGCTACAGAGGAAACTCTGGGGCATTCTTTCGACGGTATCGAAGAGTATGACAACCCACTTCCGGGCTGGTGGTTTCAGATGTTTGTGGCCACTGTTATCTTCGGTATTGCCTATCTGGGTCTTTACGGCCTGGCTAACGTAAAAGGTTTTTACGGCTGGACTTCTATAGGTCAATATGAAGAAGAGATGGCGCACGCTGAAGAGGTTTACAAGCCTGTTTTTGCTAAATACGCTGCCATGTCTGTTGAAGACCTGCAGAACCAGCCTGACGGCCTGAAAATTGGTCAGCGGATGTTTGCTAACAACTGCTCTCTGTGTCACGGCGCTACCGGTGCCGGTGCTCACGGCTTCCCTAACCTGACCGACAGTGACTGGCTGTACGGTGGCGCTCCTGCCACTATCAAGCAGACTATCACCAACGGTCGCCAGGGGGCTATGCCAGCCTGGGGTCCGGTACTGGGTGAAGAGGGTGTACGTGATGTGACAAGCTACGTATTGTCACTGAGCGGTGCAGAGCACGATGCTGATATGGCTGCGCGCGGTAAGCAACAGTTCCAGGCTCTGTGTACTGCATGTCACGGCGCTGATGGTAAGGGAACCCAGGCTCTGGGCGCACCAAACCTGACCGACAACACCTGGTTGTATGGCGGCTCTTTCGAGCAGATCAGCCACACAATCCGTACCGGTCGTAACGGTGTTATGCCAGCACACAAAGATCTGCTAAGCGATGACAAGATCACTCTGATCGCCGCTTACGTATACAGCCTCTCTAACAAGTAAGGTTCAGATCAATAAAAAAGGCGATATGATGCAAATCATATCGCCTTTTTTTGTACTACCGCTTAAATACTGCATTAAACCGGGTATAATATTCAAATTCACTAATAAACCATAGTTCAGACGGTTTTGGTGTTGGTATTTCGACTACTTGATGGTGAGGAATGGTATGAATCAAATACCAGTTAAGGATGTGACTCCAAAAGGCAATAAAGGCGATGAAAATTACGACCTGTATGCTAAACGTGAGCATATCTATGTAAAGTACTACAAAGGGTTCTTTAAGAACTTTCGAACTATCTCCGGCTTTATGATGCTGGTAATGTTTTACGGTTTCTCCTGGATTCAATGGGATGGCCATCAGGCTGTTCTATTTGATCTGCCAAGCCGTCAATTCCATGTATTTGGTTTCACCTTCTGGCCCCAGGATTTCATGCTTCTCTCCTGGCTGCTGATAATTCTTGCCTTCACTCTGTTCTTTGTCACCGTGTTTGCCGGCCGGCTCTGGTGCGGCTATGCCTGCCCCCAATTTGTCTGGACCTGGTTTTTTATCTGGGCTGAGCGGGTCACAGAGGGTGATCGCAACCAGAGAATGCGTATGGATAAAGCTGGCTGGAGCGGAGAAAAGATCGCCCGCAAAGCAGCTAAGCATGCGATATGGCTGATCATCGCTGCCGCGTCTGCTATCGCGTTTGTCGGCTATTTCACTCCGATTCGCGAACTGGTTCCCTCCGTTATCTCCTGGCACCTTGGCCCCTGGGAAACCTGGTGGATCGGCTTCCTGACTGTCGCCACTTACGCCAATGCGGGCTGGATGCGTGAGCAGGTGTGTATCTACATGTGCCCTTACGCCCGCTTCCAGAGCGTTATGTTTGATCAGGACACTCTGATCATATCCTATGATGACATCCGCGGTGAAAATCGCGGCAAACGGAAAAAAGGCGTTGACTACAAATCTCAGGGACTGGGTGACTGTATCGATTGTGATAACTGTGTTCATGTCTGCCCGGTGGGGATCGATATCCGTGATGGACTGCAATATGAGTGTGTTGCCTGTGGCGCCTGTGTTGATGTCTGCGACGATATCATGGACCGTATGGGATATGAGCGGGGCCTGATTCGTTATACGACAGAACATGCGCTCAAGGGAGGCAAAACGCATATTCTCCGGCCACGCCTGATCGGTTATTTTATCGCCATCTGCGCTATGTTTATTGCTTTCAGCTACACCCTGTACAGCAGGGTACCGCTTGAAGTTGATATAATTCGTGACCGGGGTCAACTCTACGTCGAAGCGTCAAACGGCATGATTGAAAACGTTTATACTCTCAAACTCGCCAATAAATCGCAGATCGACCATCGCTTCAGTATCGAAGTGACAGGTGTAGAGGGGATCAAAATGGCGGGTGACAGCGAAGTGCTGATCCGTTCAGGCGAACTGCTGGACCATCCAATCAGTCTGCAGGCAGACCCTCGCTTCCTTGAACGTCCGAACTACGATATTACCTTCAAAGTTCAGGCGCTGGATGATAAGAGCATTTTGGTGGAAGAGGATAATCGCTTTATTGGCCCAGTGAAACGCTAAGCTAAGCCTACCCTCCCCCATTTGACTGAGTTAGAATAGCTGCCGGATTCACTTCCGAGCAGCTATTTCTTTTTTAAGGAAACATATGACTGATCAACAAATCGGACCCTGGTTTAAGCAACCCTGGCTGTGGTTTATTCTGGCCCCGCTGATTGCTACTGTGCTCTACTCCGCCATCTACATCACCGCATCGATCGTCACTAATGATGGTGTTGTGCTTGAGGAATATACCAAAAAGGCCAAATCGTTCCATGAGGATAACCGTCTTAAAGAAGCTGCGCGCCTGTTGGGTCTGAGTGGCAAGCTTAAATTCGACACACTGACCAACGACATCAATCTGGAGCTGATCAGCGCACAAAATAAGCCCCTGCCTGAGCAGTTGCTGCTGACCATTGGTCACCCAACCAAGGCCAGCCTGGATATTATTATCCCCCTGCATCAACTTAAACCGGGCCATTATGCCGGTGAGCTGAACAACACTCTCAAAGGCAACAGAAAGCTGATCATCAGTCCTGAGAGCAAAGACTGGCAACTGATCAATGAGGCTGAACCCCCGTACGATCAACAAATTTTCATATTGGGTACTCAGTAACCTGTGATGAATGCCTCTGAAGGTAGTCTGCACCAGGAAAGTGGCTGTTTTCACTGCGGCCTGGATATTCCGGCGGGCAGCGAGTTTTATACGGTTATCGGTGGCCAGCCGCGGCAGATGTGTTGTCCGGGCTGTCAGGCGGTCGCGCAGGTGATAGCGGACGGAGGTCTGGAAAACTACTATAAGCACCGCACCTCTGAAGCAGCATCCCCAGAATCCATCAGCGCCAGTGAACAGTTACGGGCCGAGTTCGAGCTGTATGACCACCACAGTGTGCAGAGCCACTTTGTTGCCGAGCTGGCCGACGGCAGCCGGCAGGCAACACTGGTAATCGAAGGGATAACCTGCGCTGCCTGTGTCTGGCTGCTTGAGCACCATATCAGTTCACTCGAGGGCGTTATAGCGGCCAGCGTCAACCTGACAAACCACCGCGCCCGGGTGCAGTGGGATGAACAGAAGATCCATCTCAGTGACATCTTTATCGCGATGCACAGTATCGGCTATCAGGGACACCCCTATCACCCGGACAAAGAGGAGCAACTGCTGGAGCAGGAGACCAAGCGAGCCATGCGCAGGCTGGGCATTGCCGGTGTCTTCACTATGCAGATAATGATGCTCGCCGTTGCACTCTACACTGGTGCCGGTGCCAGCCTGGAAACCGATTATGAAAACTTCATCCGCTGGGCCAGCCTGGTATTAGCCACCCCGGTGGTTTTTTATGCCTCAAGACCATTCTTTCAGGCGGCTCTGCGAGACCTCCGCACCCGCCACCTGACAATGGATCTGCCGGTTTCTATCGCCATCGGCGGTGCCTACATTGCCAGCATCTGGGCAACCGTCACCGCCAGCGGCGAGGTCTACTATGACTCTGTCAGTATGTTCACCTTTTTTCTGCTGATCGGCCGTTTTCTCGAGATGAAAGCACGCCACCGAACCGGAAAAGCAGGCAACGCACTGCTCAACCTGCTGCCCGCCAGTGCCATTCTCTATACCGACGACGGTGGCGAGAAAATTGTTGCCGCCAATGAACTGCAACAGGGCAACCGTATTCTGGTCAAGCCGGGACATACCATCCCCGCCGATGGCGTAATTGTTAAGGGCAGTAGCAGTATCGATGAATCAGCCCTGACCGGGGAGTATCTCCCCCTGACCAAGCGCGAGGGTGATAAAGTGGTGGGCGGCACTATCAATGTCGAAAACCCGATCGATCTGGAGGTGACTCAGGTCGGAGCCAGTTCTCAGCTCTCCTCCATTGTTCGACTACTGGAACGGGCCCATGAAGAGAAACCCAGGGTTGCCCGACTGGCAGATACCGTATCGGGATATTTTGTCACCGCTGTACTGATCGTTGCTGCCACCGTCGGACTGGTCTGGTGGCAGATAAACCCAGACCATGCTTTTTGGGTCACGCTCTCAGTGCTGGTTATTACCTGTCCATGCGCACTGTCACTGGCAACACCGACAGCCTTAACGGCAGCCACCGGCACACTGCGACAGCACGGCTTACTCATCACCCGGGGCCATGTGCTCGAAAGTCTTGCCAGGGCAACCCATATTGTGTTCGATAAAACCGGCACCCTGACCGAGGGCAATCTGTCGCTGCATAACACCACCCCCCTTGCAAAAATGACTGCACAGGAGTGCCTGGATATTGCCGCCGCCCTGGAGGTTCACTCTGAGCACCCGATCGCCAAAGCGTTCCACCGTCTCAGCCAGAAACACCAGGTGATTGCCGCCGATCAACTCAAAAATCATGTGGGCCAGGGGCTGGAAGGCAGTATTGCCGGAAAACGCTATTTTATCGGGAAACCCGCTTTCGCTACGCAGCTATGCAGCCAGCAGCTGGATTTCACCGATGCACCGGACACCGAGGGACAGTGGCTTCTGCTCGCCAGTGAAACCGAACCGCTAGCCTGGTTTGGCCTCAATGACCCAGCCCGCAAACAAGCGGCTAACATGGTGCAACAGTTACAAAGCATGGGCCTTGAGGTGCAGATGCTGACAGGCGACAGCTCCGCTGCCGTTAAGCATATCGCCCGACAACTTAAAATCGATGCCGTGATCTCCGGAGTCAGCCCGGAACAGAAACTACAGCATATTCAGCAGCTGCAGGATAATGGTGCTCAACTGATCATGGTGGGTGACGGAATCAACGATATCCCGGTGCTGGCCGGAGCCCAGACGTCGATCGCCATGGGCTCAGCCACCGACCTGGCTAAAACCAATGCCGATGCGGTGCTGATCTCCAGTGAACTGGTGCGCCTGCCACAGGCGCTACGGCTGGCCAGGCGCACCCGCGCGAATATCCGCCAGAACCTTGGCTGGGCGATTCTCTATAATCTGATCGCCCTGCCGCTGGCTGCCGCCGGGATGATCGCCCCATGGATGGCGGCAATCGGAATGTCCGTCAGTTCACTCGTAGTGGTAGGTAATGCCCTGCGCCTGACTAAACTTGACCGGGCTGATCGGTTAGAATAGTCATATTAAACCTGAATGAAGTATTGCTATGTCAATTATCTACCTGCTTATCCCTATCGCTATCATCCTTGCGGGAATTGCGATCTGGGGCTTTTTCTGGTCGGTCAACAATGGTCAGTTAGATGATCTTGAATCACCCGCCCACAGCATTCTGTATGACGACGATGAGCATCTGATTCCCGACGACGCCAAGCCGCCTAAACCGGCAGAAAAACCTGAATGACCGAGTCGCTCTCTGCTTTCACGGCACTTCTTCTGGGGCTGCTGGGCAGTGCCCACTGTCTGGGTATGTGTGGCGGCATATCCAGCGCGGTCGCAATGGGTATCGACCGGAAAAACCAACAGCCACTGCTGTTACTGCTTGGTTTCAACGCTGGTCGTATCGCCAGCTACTCGCTGGCTGGCGCTCTGCTTGGCAGCATTGGCTGGTTAATCCGCTCGCCCGAGGTATCACTTATTTTGCGCACTCTGGCGGGAAGCATCCTGATATTTATGGGACTCTACGTCGCGCAGATCTGGAAGGCTCTGGCCTATTTAGAAAAACAGGGAAACCTGCTGTGGCGGCATATCCAGCCCCTGAGCCGCAAGTTATTACCGGTCAGCAATCCATTGCAGTCTCTGGCACTGGGAGCCCTCTGGGGCTGGCTACCCTGCGGCCTGGTTTACAGCACACTGATCTGGAGTGCCACCGCCAGCGACTGGAAAACCTCAGCCCTGTTGATGGCATGTTTTGGTCTGGGCACGGTTCCGGCGATGCTGGCCACCGGGCTGCTGGCAAATCAGGTTCAGACGTTATTGAGGAACCGTAAAGCTCAGACAATCGCCGGGCTACTGATTATAGCCTTCGGCCTGTACACTATCCCCTGGCGGGGACTGGTATCAGGTCTGGCTTGATAAACATCAATACCGGTTCGGTTAAAATCACTATAATCGGACCTTTGCAGTTAAAGTGAGAAAAGTTGTGACGCAGAATAATCTGATTAAATGGGATCTCGATCTGATCCGCCGCTATGATCTGTCCGGCCCCCGATATACCTCTTACCCGACTGCAATCCAGTTTGATCCAGAGCTTTCAGCGACCGATCTGGTACACACAGGCCAGCAGACTGCGGATAACAGTGCACCGCTATCGCTGTATGTCCATATCCCCTTCTGCGCCCATGTCTGCTATTACTGCGCCTGTAACAAGGTAATCACCCGCAACCGCAAAAAGGCTCAGCCCTACCTCGACACCCTGTATAAAGAGATGGCGCAACTGTCCGGGTGGTATGCCAACGACCGTACCGTTGAACAGCTTCACTTCGGGGGTGGCACGCCGACCTTTATCAGCAACGAGCAGATGATTGAAGTGATGCAGCAACTGCGGCAGAACTTCAAATTGCTGGATGACGATTCCGGAGACTACTCTATCGAGATCGATCCCCGCGAAGTTGATCATGAAATGCTTAAAGTACTACGCGAGATCGGCTTTAACCGGGTCAGTTTCGGGGTTCAGGATATCGAGCTGAAGGTTCAGCAGGCAGTTAACCGGGTCCAGCCCGTTGAAGAGATCGCCGATGTGCTGCATGAAGCCCGTCGGCTGGGGTTCCGTTCGATCAATATTGATCTGATCTACGGCCTGCCGCACCAGACACTGGAAAGCTTTGTCAAAACGCTGGACACTATTATCGAGCTGAGCCCTGACCGGCTCTCTGTCTTCAACTATGCCCATATGCCGGATCGCTTCCGTTCCCAGAGTCATATCAAAGCTGAAGACCTGCCCAGCCCGGAAACCAAACTGGCAATCCTGGAAACCACCATCAGCAAGCTCTGTGGTGCCGGCTATGTTTATATCGGTATGGATCACTTTGCCAAACCTGACGATGAGCTGGCTCTGGCGCAACAAAACGGAAAGCTTCACCGTAATTTCCAGGGATACACAACCCACAGTGATTGCGATCTGGTGGCGATGGGTGTCTCTTCCATCAGTCAGATTGGTGATGTTTACTATCAGAATGAACATGATATGGGGGCCTACACCGCAGCCGTTGAAGATCACCACTACGCCATCAAACGCGGCGTAACCCTGACCCGCGATGATCGCATCCGCCGGGCGGTTATCACCCAGTTGATCTGTCATTTCCAGCTGCATATGGCGGATATTGAGCAACAGTTTGATATCCGTTTCTCTGAATATTTTGCCGAAGAGTTACAGGAACTGGAGCGGTTTACTGGCGACGGTCTGATTCAACTTACTGAAAACAGTATCAAAGTCACCCCTGCCGGACGTCTGCTGATCCGTCGTATCTGCATGGCATTTGACGCCTATATTCCCAAGCAGGCACCGACTAAAGGGTATTCCCGTATCATTTGATACGGGAAATACTTCACCCTGTTGACGATTTAGTAGATAATCACTGACAAGCAAAGTCAAACAACATAACGAAAACAGGACATAGTTATGGGCAACCATAAGGCATCTGAAGGGAAATTACATAGTTTGAGGCAGGTTCATTGCTCCACGTGCAGCCTGAGTTCATTATGTTTACCCGTGTCCCTGAATATGACAGAGATGGACCGGCTGGACGATATTATCGATAAGAGCAGGCCGCTGAAAAAAGGTGAGCACCTATTCCATCAGGGTGAGCCCTTCTCCTCTGTCTACGCGATTCGTGCCGGTACGATAAAAACATACACCCTCACCAATGAGGGAGAGGAGCAGATTACCGGCTTCTACTTCCCCGGTGAAATGGTGGGCATGAGTGGCTTTGATAGCGAACAGTATCCTGTTTCAGCAAAAATGCTGGAAACCACAACCGTTTGTGAAATTCCATTCGAACGACTCGATGAACTGTCCGGACAGATGCCAGAACTGCGCCGTCAGATATTGCGGACACTGAGTAAAGAGATCCGTGATGATCAGCAGATGATGCTGCTCCTGAGTAAGAAGAATGCAGAGCAGCGGGTCGCGACGTTCCTGGTCAAGCTATCCACCCGCTTTAAAGCGCGCGGTTACTCAGCCACCCATTTCCGTCTGTCGATGTCACGTAATGAGATCGGTAACTACCTTGGTCTGGCGGTTGAGACGGTCAGCCGTATCTTTACCCGTTTCCAGAAAATGGAGTTAGTACGGGTTGATGGTAAAGAGATCGAACTGAGCAATCTGGAAGAGATCTACAACCTGTCCGGCGAATCTGAGGATGCCGAATATTGCGACGACAAGTCCTGCCCGCAATCCTGATCTTATGTTTGAGTTGAAAAATACCCGCCCACTGCGCGGGTATTATTTTTATAGTCCCAGTGTTTTAAGGAACCCCTGATGAGTTTCGATGAATGTTATATCAAGTCCGTTATGCGCACCATTCCGGACTGGCCAGAACCCGGAGTAATGTTCAGAGATATCACCCCGCTGTTTAAAGACCCGAAAGCGTTACGGATGATTGCGGACTCATTCATTCAGCGCTACATCGACACCGAAGTGACGCATATCGCCAGTATTGATGCCCGCGGCTTCCTGTTCGGCTCCATTATGGCTTACCAGCTGAATATTCCGCTGGTACTGGTACGTAAGAAAGGCAAACTTCCCGGCAAGACTATTCATCGGGAATACGCCCTTGAATACGGTACTGCCGCAGTGGAGATGCAGGTTGATGCAGTCAGCAAAGGCGATAAAGTGCTGATCTTTGATGATCTGATCGCAACCGGCGGCACCATCCTTGCGGCCAGCACGATTATTAAAGAGCTTGGTGCCGAGGTCTATGAAGCTGCTGCACTGATCGATCTGCCCGACCTCAAAGGCTCAGAACTGATTCAACAAGCAGGCATCCCGGTATACACCCTGCTGGCCTACGAAGGCCTGTGATCTCCCGTCGGGGACTCTGCAAACAGGGTCCCCGGCTGACAACAGAGCTGGTCACACAACCGGTTCCCCCTGGCTGCGCTGACAACGAATAACTTCAGATCAATCCTGTTCGCACGTCGTATATCTCTTTACAATAGCCTCTCTTTTTTTATCTGTTATTAAGGGCTCATCTTATGTGGTTCAAAAATGCCATCGTTTACCGTTTCACACAGCCGTTCAGCTATACCCCCGAAGCCCTTGAAGAGAAACTCAGCGAAAAAGCCTTTACCCCCTGCGGCAGCCAGGAACTCAGCCGTTTTGGCTGGGTCAGCCCCAGTAGTGGGCTGTCCGACATGCTGGTACATGCCGGCAACGGATTTATGCTGATCGCGGCGCAGAAAGAGGACAAGATCATTCCCACCCAGGTTATCCGTCAGCAACTGGATAACCGGGTAAAACTGATCGAAGATGAACAGGCCCGGAAAGTTTATAAGAAGGAAAAGGACCAGCTTAAAGATGAGATTGTGCTGGACTTGCTACCCCGTGCGTTCAGTAAATTTCAGACAACCTGGGCGCTGATCGCACCACAGCAGAATCTGCTGATTGTGGATGCCAGCAGCCATAAACGGGCGGAAGAGCTGCTGAGCCATCTGCGCAGCCTGCTGGGCTCTCTGCCGGTTGTTCTGCCTGATGTAAACCAATCCCCCTCTGCCATCATGTCTCACTGGCTGGAGAAGCCTGAGGAGCGTTACACCGGGCTTACCCCACTGGATGAGTGTGAACTGCGGGACAGTGCAGTAGAAACCGGTATCATTCGCTGTAAAGGGCAGGATCTTGACAGCGATGAAATTCGCCATCACCTGGAGGCCGGTAAGCGGGTCGTAAAACTGGCACTGGAATGGCAGGAAAGCCTCAACTTTATACTCCAGGATGACCTGTGCATTAAACGTATTAAACTGTCCGACCAGTTGAAAGAGAAACTCGATCAGGACAGCCCTGATGAGGCGTTTGCCCAGTTTGATGCAGAGTTTGTTCAGATGTCACTGGAGCTGACCCGCCTTGTTCCGGCTCTGATAGATGCGTTTGGCGGTGAAGCTCAGCGTCCCTGAACAACCGTCTGAGAAAAACCAGCGCCACTGCCCTGAAAGCAGTGGCGTTACCCTCAGCTGAATCAGATACATTACAATTTAAACCCGGGAAGCCCTCAGACTCCCTCCATACAGCAGATCAGGACCCTTCAGTGAGTAAGATTTACAGTGTCAAAGAGATGTTCTATACCCTTCAGGGTGAAGGTGCCCAGGCGGGACGGCCAGCCGTATTTTGTCGTTTCACCGGCTGCAACCTCTGGTCTGGCCGTGAGCAGGACCGGAGTAAAGCGGTGTGTGATTTCTGCGATACCGACTTTATTGGCACTGATGGTCAGAATGGCGGTAAATTTCAATCAGCTGAGGCCCTGGTAGCCGCGATAAGAGGTTTCTGGCCCACGGGTAAGGAAACCACCCAGGGGCGTCCATACGTTGTGTGTACCGGCGGTGAGCCCCTGCTGCAGTTAGACCAGCCGCTGATCGATGCGCTACATCAACAGGGTTTCGAGGTTGCGGTAGAAACCAATGGGACCCTGCCGGTCCCCGAAGCGGTCGACTGGATCTGCGTCAGTCCGAAAGCAGATGCTGCACTTATTCAACAGAGTGGCGATGAGCTGAAACTGGTGTACCCGCAACCCCTCGCACAGCCAGAACAGTTTATACACCTGCCGTTTAAACACTTCTATCTGCAACCGATGGACGGCCCCATGCAACGCATCCACACCCAGGACTGTATTCGTTACTGTCTCGCCAATCCCCAGTGGAAACTCAGTCTTCAGACCCACAAATTACTTGGCATTGACTAACACAGCCCGCAGCCTCGCTGGGCTGTTGCGCCAGACAACCAACATAACCGCCGGCACCTGCATCAGGATGCCATACAGCAGTACCGCCAGTGACATCTCCGGTTGTTGTAAAATCGCACCAGTTACCATCAATGCGGTTCCGGCATTCTGGATCCCGGTTTCAATACCCAGCGTCAAAGCAGTTTCCGTGTTCAGTCGCAACAGATAACGGGCGATCAGCACCGCAAACACCATTGCACTGCTGGCCAGCAACAGAATTGCAGGACTGAGCAACGGCATTAGCTGTGGTAGTGCTGTACGGTTTGCCCAGCTTATCATCAGCACCACTACACACATAAAGACCAGTGCGACCACTTTCATCGGCCGCTGAAGCTGATAGCACAACCGTGGCCAGCGGTGGTTTACACCAACCCCTATCGCAACCGGTAACAGAGTTACCATCACCAGTTTCATAATGGTGCTGACCAGCGGTAGCTGTACCATTACGCCACTGCCCAGAAAGTGCTCCAGAGTGATCCAGGTAAACCACGGCAGCGTAAAAGGGATGATAAGGCTGGTGATCGCAGTAAGCGAAATAGACAGGGCAGTATCAGCACGACAGAGGTAGGTAATCATATTCGAGGTCGCCCCACCGGGGGCAAAAGAGACAATCAGCAGGCCCGCAGCCAGCATCGCAGGCAGGTGTAAAGCCGTCACCACCAGCCAGGCGAGTAAAGGCAGAAACAGAAGCTGCAACACAACGCCGGTAATAATTGCCACTGGCCGATGCCGCAGCGAAAAAAAGTCACCCGGTCTGAGAGTCAGCCCCATACCCAGCATAATAATAAATAGCGCGATAGGTAATAATAGCGAAAGTGCATTGCCACCCTCCATGCAGGAAGACTCCATCAGATAGTTTCAGAAAGGGCTATAGTAGGGTGCAGAACCACCTAACACAACTGCCGGATAACAGAGAACTAAAGGGCTGTCTCAATCTACCCACATAAGTTGTGGATAACATTGTGGGTACCCTCACATTACCCCTCCGGATGACCCGGTTTTTCACCGATCCCTATAATATGGTTATTTTTTGAACAGATGTTTTTATTGTTATTTATCAATTACTTATAAACTTTTGATCTGAATCAAATTAATAATTTATCCAACTTATCCAAGAAGTGTTTCAATTCCGCGTCGTTACTGTGACTGATAAAAGTCAACCTGTTTTTTGAAAAAAATATTTATAAAAAGTGCCTTGCAACTGGCCTATTCGATCGGTTCCCCTTAACATATCGACCTCGTAAAGAACCGGACTCTTTTGAACCATGTCAGAAACCCGCAGTAATCAGTCACAGGCCCAGCGCATTACCATTATTGGTTCAGTTATCGATACTGTTCTCGGAGTGCTTAAAATCGTCTTCGGCATGCTGTCTCACTCCAGTGCGCTGATCGCCGACGGCATCCATTCGCTTTCAGACCTGCTAACCGATTTTCTGGTGGTCTGGATCATCAGGTATTCCCACCAGGAACCAGACGATGAGCATCCCTGGGGACATGCACGATTCGAAACTATCGGTACCGTAATTCTCGGCTGCATTCTGATCGCCGTTGCCGGTGCAATGGCCTATGAGAGCCTGCTGACACTGATCCGCGCCGAAGTAGTTCAGCTGCCAGAGTGGCCCGCACTGGTGATCGCCGCAATCTCGGTATTGGCGAAGGAGGCGATATTTCGCTACACACTCACCGTCGGTAAGCGGATCAAATCCGACCTGATTATCGCCAATGCCTGGCATAGCCGAACCGATGCTTTCTCCTCTATTGTGGTATTTTTCGGCGTTGCCGGGGCGATGGCAGGCCTCGCCTGGCTGGATTCTGTTGCCGCCATCGGAGTAGCATTGATTATCGCGAAAGTTGGCTGGGACCTGACCTGGAAAAGCATTCTGGAACTGGTGGATACCGCCCTGCCGGAAGAACAAACGCAAGCCTATACCGACGTCATTATGGGGGTTGAGGGGATACTCAGCGTCCACAGTTTCAAAAGCCGCAGTATGGGCAGCCAGAGCCTGCTGGAGATGCATCTGCAGGTTGCCCCTCACCTGAGTGCCTCAGAAGGACACTATATCGGTGATAAAGCGGTGCTAAGGCTGATGAAAAAGTTTGAAGATATCGGCCATATCATCTTCCATATCGATACCTACGATGACGAAGAGGAGTTTGATAACTCAACCAGCCTGCCCGTCAGAACCGAGATCAGTGGCATCCTATGGGAACTGCTTGAGCAAACGGGTCACCCGCAACTGGGGATCAGCCGTCTGGCGCTCTATTACCGCAGAGATTCAGTTGAGATCGAACTGATGCTGCTTGATACCCCCACTAACCAGCAGATCGATATGAAGCAGCTGGAAACAGAACTGGACAGGCTGTTCCGGCAATACAGATGGTTCAGAAGTATCCGTCTGTGGCAGGGATACCAACCTCCAAAACTGTAGCGAACCGACTGACCGATGGACTACTTGCGCCCGGCCGCTCACCACAGCGCTGAACTTGAGATCCGGAAAAGCCGCTTTATCTGTGATATCCAGCCGGTCGGTGACCGGGAGGAAGCACTACGCTTTATCGAGTCGATACGAGCCGGTCACCCGAAAGCCAACCACCACTGCTGGAGCTATATTGCCGGGGTTCCCGATGACCCTCATCAATGGAACTGCAGTGACGATGGTGAACCCAAAGGCACTGCCGGGCAGCCGATGCTCAATGTGTTGCGCCATAGTCATCTGGGCAATATCTGTGCGGTGGTCACGCGCTATTTTGGTGGCGTAAAGCTGGGTACCGGTGGCCTGGCACGGGCTTACTCTCAAAGCGTTCAGGAAGCCTTACAAACGCTACCCACCGAAGCGGTGATCGCCACCCTAACCATCACACTGACCGCCCCTTACAACCTGACCGGAGAACTGGAGCAACTGATCAGCCAGTTTAACCTGAGTGACTGCCAGAGGCACTTTGCTTCCGAGATGCAAGTTATTGCCAAACTAGAAGCCAACCGGTTGACCGCCTTTCAACAGGCCCTGACTCCGTTACAACACCTGATCACGCTGGCAATCAGTTAAGTTCATCCCGAAACACCAGCGCATAGGCGGTTTCCAGTGCTTTACTGCGGCTCTCATGACAAAAACTCACCGGAATCAGCCCGAGAATCTTCAGCCGGCTCAATATATCCTTCACAATAGGGTTCAGACCGATCATATGAACATCGCGCCCCAGTTCCTGAGCCTCGATAATCATATCCTCAATCGCCAGCGCCGTGGATACGTCGATCAATGGCACTCTGGAAAAGTCCAGCAGCAGAGCATCATGGGGGTGTCTCCCCTGCAGTTTGCCAGATAACCCTTTTGCCGCCGCATAGCTGACCGGGCCATCAAACTGATAGAGAATAACGCGCCCCTGGGTTTCAGTTAGTAGCTTGCGCTCCCGTTTACTCAACCCCTCATCATTACCTGCGTGGCTGTCAATCACCCGGATGCTATCCAACTGATGGTCAGCCAGACGCTTAACCGTCACCACGTTAGCAATAAATACCCCGGCAAAAACCGCCGTCACCAGATCCACCATCACCGTCAGTACCAGTACCAGCAGCATCAGACTGGCAACAAACAGCGGTGCCCGATGCAACCGCATCAGAAAACGCCAGTCGATAATATCCAGCCCCACTTTGATGAGGATGCCTGCCAGTACCGCATGGGGAATGTTTTCCGCCAGGGGCGCGGCACCGAGTATCACGAACACCAGTACAACCGCATGAACACTGCCAGCAATGGGTGTTTTACCGCCGGCTTTGATATTGACCACCGTACGCATCGTCGCCCCGGCACCGGGTAAACCACCAAACAGTCCGGCCACCATATTACCGATCCCCTGGCCGATCAGCTCACGATCAGAATCATGCTGGGTTTTGGTCATATTATCGGCCACCAGCGAGGTTAACAGGGAATCGATCGAGCCCAGCACCGCGAGCATCAGTGCGGCAAACAGCATATCGCTGAGAATATCCATCGAAAACCGCGGCAGCAGTAACTCAGGTAACCCGGTGGGTATATGACCAATAATGGCCAGATCGGTATCACCATGAAACAGCTGATAGATAACCGTGCCAAGCACCAGCGCAAGCAGGGTTGGTGGCACCACAGCCGCCAGTTTTTTAGGACAAAAGATCACCACCGCCAACGTCACCCCACCCAATAGCAGCGCAGCAGGATCAGCATGGGTCAGATAATGGGGAATCTGCTGCAATGACTCGCCGGCACTGGCCGATGCCGGGAACCCAAACATCGGCCCCAGTTGCAGCAGGATAATGATTATTCCGATACCGGTCATAAACCCGGAGATCACCGGGAAGGGTACCAGCGTGACATATTTACCCAGTTTCAACAGACCAAACGACGTCTGCAGCAGCCCTCCCAGAATCACCACGGTAAAGGCATAAAGCGGCCCACTCTGGGGGTCCAGCGCAACAAACTGGGTGAACACCGAGGCCATAACAACGGTCATCGGGCCGGTAGGACCCGACACCTGGCTGGGCGTCCCGCCAAACAGTGCGGCAAACAGCCCCACAAAAATGGCCCCGTAAAGACCCGCAATAGCTCCGGCACCTGAAGAGACACCAAATGCCAGCGCCAGTGGCAAAGCGACAACTGCGGCAGTTAGCCCCCCCAGCAGATCGCCTTTGATGTTATGAAAGTGCAATCCATGAATCAGCGACATCTCAAATCCTGACTAGGTTTTATATTTATTCGTGTCTGGATAGATCGGTATACATAACTACCTTATAACAATCCACCAGTTGCGGGCTTGAATCAATGAACAATTAGTCATATAAATCAGCGTGTAGCATTATTTTCAAACAATTGTTCCAAATCAGCATAAAGTTGAACAGCAAATGGTCTACCCATAGAAAAAATAATGTTATTCTTTGTCGCGTTCGAATCCAGTCTCGCGAAATAGGAAAAAGGTTCTATGAAGTTCGCAGATAACCCCCAGCAAGCCACAGAGTATCTTCGCCAGGCGATTCCACTGATGGTCAAGAGTAGCACCCCCCCTACTCCCTTAAACTACGCACTCTGGTACGCTTATGTTTCCGGAGCGATCCCGGCGCTCAACCAGCAGATGGATAAAATGCTGGAGATCTATGGCTGCTGCCCAAACAGAATCAGTGAACTGTTGTTCCGCGATTTTCTGATCAAGGATGAGGCTGATAACGCCGCAACGTTTCAGCAGGCGCTGCTATCGGTTATGGGGGATCTGGAAAGCTCAGCCTCTTCAACCGTTCAGGATACCGAAGCCTATAACGAAGTACTGCAGGAGAGTCTGGCGGCACTCAAAGACAGAAACGATGATGAGGGGCTGGAGACAATCATCCAGAACCTGACCATCAATACCGAAACCATCAGCGAAAGCACCCGCCAGTTCCAGAAAAAAATTGATGAGGCCCAGGCCGAGATCAGCAAACTGAAAAAAGAGTTGCACGAGTCCCGACAGGAGGCCACGGTCGACCCGCTCACCGGCCTGTATAACCGCAGAGTATTTGATACAGAGATCAGCCAACTGGCAGCCCTACCCCATCCAGATGTTTCTCTGATTATGGTGGATATCGATTTTTTCAAGAAGTTTAACGATACCTACGGCCACCAGATGGGTGATAAGGTGCTGCAGTATGTGGCCAGACTGATCAAAGAGGAGTGTTCAGAGCCTCTGCTTCCGGTACGCTTTGGCGGTGAAGAGTTTTCCATGCTACTCCCCGGCATCAAAGAACCTGATGCCTGTAAACTGGCAGAGAAAGTACGTAAGAAAGTTGCCGCCATCCGCATCAAACAGAAGAAAAGTGGTGAGATTATCAGCTCGGTTACTGCCTCCTTTGGGGTTGCCCGGTTAGCGGCAGACGAGACACCGGAAAATCTGATTGCCCGGGCTGACGCCGCGCTTTACCGGGCCAAGGAAGCGGGCCGCAATAACGTCCAACTGGCAAATTAATTCGCAGACAAAAAAATCCCCGGTCTGCAAGCAGCCGGGGCAATAGTCGATGAAGGTCACTTAACTCGCTGGTTCGCGCATTGTTACAAACTCTTCGGCAGCAGTCGGATGGATACCAATAGTGGAATCAAACACCGCTTTAGTGGCGCCAGCTTTCAGAGCAACAGCTATGCCCTGAATAATCTCGCCAGCATCGGGGCCAACCATATGCACCCCCAGCACCTTATCGGTGTCACGATCAACCAGCATTTTCATAAAGGTTTTTTCGTCACTGCCGCTAATCGTATGCTTCATTGCTCTGAACGTAGACTTATAGACATCGACATTGTCATAGAGTTCACGACTTTTTTCTTCGGATAAGCCAACGGTGCCAATATTGGGCTGACAGAACACGGCTGTGGCGATCAGATCATAATCAACCTGCTGATTTTTACCCGCATACAGGTTACGCACCAACGCCATCCCTTCTGCCAGTGCCACAGGGGTCAGCTGCACCCGATCGATCACGTCACCGATTGCATAGACTGACGGTTCAGCGGTCTGGAACTGATCGTTAACAACAATCGCCCCATTAGATTTCTGTTCCACACTGATATTTTCCAGCCCCAGATCCATCACATTAGGCACCCGGCCAGTGGCATACATAATGGTATCTGCTTCCAGCGTTGAACCATCGGTCAGATACGCCAGCAATGAGCCATCGGCCTGCTTCTCAATCTTTTCGATGTTGTTATTAAAGCGCAGACTGATATTCTTCTTCGCCACCTCGTCGGCGGTAAACTCCCTGACTTCCTGATCGAAGCCCCGCAGGAACAGATCACCACGATAGATCAGCGAGGTTTCAGCGCCAAGACCGGCGAATATTCCGGCAAATTCAACCGCGATATAACCACCGCCGACCACGATAGCCCGCTTGGGGAACTGATCAAGATAGAATACCTCATTGGAACTGATCACATGCTCGTTGCCAGGAAACTCCGGCACATAGGGCCAGCCACCGGTAGCAATGAGAATACGCTCAGCACTGTACTGTGTGCCAGACACTTCAACAGTATTGGGTCCGGTGATTCGCGCCCGGCCATCCAGCAGATTGACGCCGGAATTCACCAACATATTGCGGTAAATTCCGTTAAGCCGTTCAATCTCTTTGGTTTTATTATCTCTCAGGGTTGGCCAGTCAAAGGAGGACTTCCCAACCGTCCAGCCAAACCCTGCGGCATTTTCAAACTCTTCACTGAAATGGGAGCCATAGACAAACAGTTTCTTTGGCACGCAGCCAACATTGACACAGGTGCCGCCCAGATAACGGTCTTCGGCCATTCCCACCCGGACACCCATTGCTGCTGCCATGCGTCCAGCCCGCACACCACCGGAACCGGCACCGATTACAAACAGGTCAAAATCAAACTCTGCCACAGGATTCCCCTTAACACTGATAACAATTAACTAAACAGACTGAACCGAAAACCTGATCGGTCAGATAAAACTATGCGCCATAATCTACCTGTTGTGCTCTTAGGATGCCAATAAAGATAGGCAAAACCGGTAATAGGGTTTTTCAATCAGTCACATTTGCACTTTGCCCGGGCGAAGGTTAAGTTAAGCGCCTCACTACTCCTCTTTATCAGATAGTCTTTAGGTTTATCATGAAACTGATCTCGTTTAACACCAATGGCCTGCGCGCCCGCCCTCACCAGATTAAAGCGCTGATAGATAAGCACCAGCCCGATGTTATCGGTATTCAGGAAACCAAGGTTCATGATGAGGAGTTTCCTGAAGAGATGATCCGCGCACTGGGCTATCATGTTGAATACCACGGACAGAAAGGTCACTACGGCGTTTGCCTGATTTCAAAGTTACCGCCGGTCAGACTGGAAAAAGGGTTTCCCGACGACGACGATGAGGCGCAAAAGCGGATGATCATCGGCGAATACGATATCGAAGGGGTGCGGATTAAAGTGCTCAATGGCTATTTCCCTCAGGGGGAAAATATTGCCCACGAAACCAAATACCCGGCCAAACGCAAATACTATAACGATCTGCAGAACTATCTGGAACAACAGTGTGATCCCTCTCAGCCGCTGGTAGTGATGGGCGATCTGAATATCTCTCCGGAGGATATCGATATCGGTATCGGTGAAGTGAACCGCAAACGCTGGCTAAAAACAGGTAAAACCAGTTTCCAGCCGGAGGAGCGTCAGTGGCTGGCCCGCCTGCTGGGCTGGGGACTGAAAGATACTTTTCGTAAGATCCACCCAGACACTGATAACCTGTTCAGCTGGTTTGACTATCGCAGCCGCGGCTTCGAAGCGGAGCCCAAACGGGGACTGCGTATCGACGCGGTACTCGCCACCGAATCACTCTACCTTCGCTGCACCGATGCCAATATTGACTATGATATCCGGGGTATGGAGAAACCTTCTGACCATGCGCCGATCTGGGCGGAGTTCAGTTAACAGCAACCGGCTTTAATTTGAATAGGTCTTTCTGAACAGAGGCATGCCCTGACCAGCATGCCTCCATCTGCGTCCTGGGTTTACCTCGCTAGCGGCAGACTTAATATTTACTCGGTAATAGAGCTGACAAACTCTGGCGGTTTAACCACCAGCAGGTCAGCATGTAGCTGATCCAGAATCCGCTCAATAGTGCTGCCCACCAGTATCCGGTCCAGTAATCCCCTCGCCACAGCCCCTACTACCAGAATATCGATATGTGCTTCATCTACGTATTCAAGAATCGCCTGATGGGTCTCTTTCTCTTTCAGGGTCACCGCAGGGCTATCTGTCGTCAGCCCGTAAGGTTCCAGCAACGCCCCCAGTGCCGCCACATGTTCGGCCCTGACCTTGCGCTGCATCCCTTCAAAATCGGTCACCAGATGCTCATCAAAAATAGCGGAGTGAGGCAATACATTAAAACTGTGCATCACTTTCAGATCCCCTTCCAGGGTCTGCACCATGCGCCGCGCCCACTCCAGTATAGATACATCTAACACTCCAGGAGTGTCGCATTCATGAAATGGGTCCACCGCTGCCGCCACATGCCCACCATCAGACCAGGCTTTCTGCTTAACCAGTAACAACGGAACGGGACACTCGCGGATCAGCTGCCAGTCGCTCTGATCAAAAATATAGTGCCCCAGACGGCTGTGTTGCTCTATCGGATGAAGCACAATATCGGGCTGAAAGCGTAACACCTTTCGTACCACCGCCTCAGCTTTATGGCGTTGCCAGCAGAGGTCAAGATCGATCTCAATGTTCAGCTCTTCAAAGGGCCCGGTCAGCTGTTCCAGCTCGGCTTCGACCCGATGCATATAACCATGTTCCGCTCTGAGCAGCGACTCCTTATCGAGCAGATAGCTGTTACGCAGTGATGCGTTATAACAGCAGCAGAACAGTTCCACTTTAGCACCACTCCCCTCCGCCAGCCGGAGCGCTTTTTCCAGAATCAGGCTGCTATCTTTACCATGCTCAAGATTGACCAGAATTTTGCCAATATCCACAACAGATCCTCCTCACTGGTGACCCTTTAAGCATGAGCCAGCCTCGCTATTTTGCCAATACAATAATTTGATCTGCCGCAAATATGCAATACCACGTCCCCACCAGACTACGAATACTGACCTGTGACCTTCAGTGGCCATCTATCAGTTGAGAACTTTCATATTAGATATTACTAATATATAATATACAAAATGTCTTGCTCCGCTATGACACATGAATTAACAATGAGGCTAACTCCATGACTCTTAATGCTGCTCTGCGCCTGCTGGCGGGTTCTGTAATTCTTATCAGCCTGGCCCTGGGAACCTATGTTAACCCGGCCTGGTATTACCTCACCGGCTTTGTCGGCCTTAACCTGCTTCAGTCAGGCTTCACCAAGTGGTGCCCGGCAATAACGGTATTTCGCATGTTAAAGCTGAAAGAGCAAACCTGCGCCACCGGGATGAGTGTTCATCAGGGAGTCCATATTATCGCTGGCGCAGCGGTGCTGATTACCGTTAGTGCCTTTATGTTTTTCGCCGCGCCACAATGGGTGCTGTACATCACAGCAGTGGTCGGTGCCAGCCTGCTGCAGTCGGCCTTTAGCGGCTGGTGTCCCGCATTCACTGTTGCATCACTGCTGGGATTTAAAAAAGCGGTGTAAAGCACAGATCTGACTAAGCATCGCAATAAATGCCGCCCAGCGCGGCATTTTTTATATCTGCTATTTCTCTCCCGGCTCAACCCTGCAACAACAAACTCATTACCCAAACCGGTAACTGCAACGCAATGGGTTGCAGTTCATCTGTCTCTCACCATGATAGGATAGCGGTACTGATCTGAAGGAGAGCACCGGGTGCCGCGTTACAATCTGCAGAAAATGATTAAATTGATGCTGCCAGGCATCTTCTTAATGCTGCTTGCACCGGTGATTCATAGTCAGCTTCACGACCTTAATATTATCCAGCAGCAGCTTCTCAACTACATGCCACCATTGCTGGGCGGGCTGGCCATCATTCTCTGCATCAGTTTCAATCAGGGACGTTTACTACTGACAACGATCAACCTGTTGTGCCTGTTCCTGTTGATTCAGAACCAGCTTCAAACCAGCCTCAGTCAGCCCGCTAATTTTGTTTTATTCAGTGGTCTGAGCCTGCTGTTCCCGCTGCTGCAGCTTTTTATCAACTTTATTCCTGAGCGGGGGTTAAGCAGTCGCTGGCTGCTAAGACACCTGCCCGTGATTATCAGTGGTTATCTGTTTTTCTGGTTAGCCGCACAAAACCATCTGCTTTCTGCCTGGTTCAGTGCCTTGCCGGTGGGTTTGATTCAGATGTTTTCTGATCCCTATCTGCTCAGCCAGTGGGCGGTATACCTGTTCGCCGTCACCACCCTGCTGGGGCTGGTGATTCTGTGGTTCAGAGCTACTCTGGCAGATGCCTGCCTGGTCATCATCACCCTGGCCATTGCCGCGATGCTGGCGCTGTTCGGCGAAACATCCGTCTCAGTGCTCAGTTGCACACTGGGATTAATACTGATCCTGTTTACCGTACTATTTAACTCATACAGTATGGCATTCATCGATGAATTAACCGGATTGCCTGGGCGTCGGGCACTGGAAAATACCCTGCGCAGTGCTGGCCGTCGTTACACCCTGGGAATGGTTGATATCGACCATTTCAAGAAATTCAACGACACATATGGTCATGATGTGGGGGATCAGGTATTGAGAATGGTCGCCAGTCAGATGAAGCAAGCGGCCCGGGGCGCATCCGTCTTTCGCTATGGGGGCGAGGAGTTCACTATCGTTTTTAAAGGGATGGATGAAGTCAGCGCAATCGAGATTGCCGAGAAAGTACGCAATACCATTGCCGCTTATCCGATGCGGATACGGGATAAAAATCGCCCTGGAGATGAAAAAAAGGGCCGTCAGCAACGCAACCGCTCCAACCGGCCAGAGGGTACCACCGAAGTGACCATCAGTATCGGACTGTGCGAAAAGACCCCTCAACACAAAGACAGTCAGGCGGTTATTAAACAGGCGGACGAAGCACTCTACCTGGCAAAACAACAGGGGCGTAACCGTTCGGTTGCCAGTCATATCGCACAACCGCGCGCACGCAAAACCTCTTCCTGATGAAAAACTTTCACGCATATAACGCCGCTGGCAGCCGATAACCTTGCATGAAACACGGGCATTACTAAACTTAAAGCTCGTCAAGTAAGTTCCTGCAACACAAGCTAAGGAGATGATATGGAGATCAGTTCTATACAGGGTCAGTCGGCGGCTGAGCGCAATAAACCGACGGAAGAAACCGCGGCAACACAGAAGTCAGTACAGAATCAGGCCATTCTGCAGGCCTCTCTGGATGTCAGTATCTCTTCAGGAAACGATTCACTGGCACTTCTGTATCGCACCGCGGTTACTGAGTTAAACAAAGTGCTTGAAGCTGATCTTGGCCCTTCAGCCATTCAACAGGCCTATGATTCAGGTGTGGACGTTAGCCCGGCGGCAACCGCTGAACGCATTGTTGCGCTCAGCGCGAACTTCTTCAGCAGCTATCAGGATCAGCACCCGGAGATGGATTACCAGACTCAGGTAAAAAGCTTCGTTAAACTGATTTCGGGCGGTATCGATCAGGGATTTGCCGATGCCCGGGAAATTCTTGATGGCCTGCAAGTGCTTCAGGGGGATATCGCTGCAAATATTGATACCACCTATGATCTGGTGCAGGAGAAACTGAGCACATTGATGGATACACTGCTCAATCCGGACCCGGCAGCAGCTGATGACGCAGAGCAACCCGGCTGATAGAAACACTATTCAGCGTTAAGCTAAAAAAACCGGGCAATGCCCGGTTTTTTATCGTTATGTCCAGTTAGAAAGCGTATCGCACCCGGCCATAAATATTACTGGCGTTATCAAACTGGCCGAAAAAAGTATGCGACTTTTCGCCACCGAAGATATTCGCCCCCAGATCAAAGCTCAGAGTATCACTATAGCGATAGTTGACCGATGGCCGGACATAGTGGTCGTCATCACTGGGGGAGTAGAAAACAAACATCGACCAGACCAGATTATCCTGCCACATCCGATAGCTCAGCCGGGTGGTATAAAGATAACGATACTCTTCCGGGTTATAGGGCGATGGGGATGCCGCCACAAGTGCATCATAATCGAGGGTTTGTTCCAGATAATACTGCAATCCCAGCGTCAGTTTCGGCAGCATTTCCCGCTCATACCCGAGTAACAGTCGAAACTGACTATTGGGTTTATAGGGATCGCTGCCATCACTATCCTCGGCCAGGTGCAGAGCCACCTCCGCATTGGCTAACCCGGAACCGAGGTTCCCCCTCACGCTGGCGCCGAGGACATTCAGACGGGTAAATACAGGATTTCCTGAGCTGTCCAGAGCATTGGGTTGCTTCTGAAATCCCCGATAGCCATACAGCGCCCACTCGGTACTATCGACAGAGCCCGACAGCCGGGCAGCAAACTCGCCATTATTAAAACTGTTAGCGGGTTCATCGGCATCAATTCGTCCCACCGGCGCTGCGACGTTCTGTCCGGCCTGCGGCGAGAACCATGAGAAACGCTCACCGTTAATATAGCGGTCCGAGGTATAGTCCGGCATCCATACCAGATCAAGGCTGGCAGACTCGCCATAATAGCTGGCTTTCGCTGCCAGCACCGGGGCTTTCAGATACTCGGTATCCCGACCAGAGAAAAATGACTGCCAGTCCTTCGGAAACAGATCATTGAGAAACAACAGATCACCGGTTCCCCAGGTGAGCACCTGCTGTCCCAGTTTCAGGTCGGTGCGATCAATCGGAGTCAGGGTATAGGACGCCTCACGCAGATCCCCCCTCAGTCCCTGATCAACACCATCAGCATACAGATCCGCTTTCAACGTATAACGATCATTGCCCACATAACCGGTGGTTTCCAGGCGTAAACGCAGATCCGCTAATGTCGCATCATCGACGGGTGCAAAACGGTCATTGAGGGCGGGGTCATAACTCAGCCGGTTGCCCAACCCACCCTCAATGAAACCATGCCAGTTACGGGTGTTTTTCGGTTCAGCCCAGCTATCATCACTCCAGCTATCGTTACCCCAGCCCTGTTCACTATCACTGGCTGCCGGAGAAGTCTCCTGCTGGGCCGCGACAACAGGTGCCGCAGCCAGCAGAGCGATCATCAGTACCGTTGGTTTCAAAACTGAATTATCCTGCACGTTAATCACCACCCTCGTTGTTACTCTGGACGCTTAAGCCACTGACGTGGCGGATTGCGCAGAGAGCGTTCAGTAAAGACCGAGCTATCCATACCCAGATCATAACGGATAAAACGAAACTCCATTGTGGTACTGGCACCACTCACCAGATCGCTGACCCGTGATTTAGTCACCGTAGGAAACCCCTGAACCTGTTCAGTTGCCAGAACCTCAACACGACGATACAGCTTATCACTGGTATCGTAATACTCAATTTTCATCGGCAGCATGCTGACCTTATCGATCCACACCCGATAATGACTGAACTCAACCGAACCAGGGTCCTTAGGGGTATTGTCCAGCACATAGAACTCGGCGGTGGTTTCAAGCAGTTGATGATTATCCTCCTCGGGATTGCGGCCGGACACATCTTCATAAAAATAGTTAGAGCCGACAAAGCTGGTGCGTTTGTCGCCAGCAGAGATCCGCTTTACCAGATCCAGACCGGGAAGATAGAGCCAGCGATCATCATCGGTACCGGCATGTTTCTCTACCAGGAAAACCGTACCCCGGACATCCGCTGGCCGGCTGAAGGCAACCAGAAACTGCTGATCCCCACCATCTTCATGATCTCTTCGGAGGATAGTAAACTGCCGTTGTTGTTGCCGTCCCTGAGAGTCCTCAATCAGCATCCGTGCTTCTGAACGACCATCTGCACCCTGATAATAAGCCGCCAGGTTTGCCTGATTGACTATCTCATTAACGTCGCTCAGATCTGCTGCATACAACGGTGCTGAAACGCTCAGGGTCAGGCCTACTACCAGTGAGGTAAACAGTTGCTTAATCATGGATACTCTCCTTTATGCCTGGCTTGACGCCAAACAAACTATCTTTGTCTTTAATCATTTCCATCACCGCTGGCAGCAACATGACGGTGACAACAGCGGACACGGCCATGATGGTTGCCAGGAAGAAACCGACGGTAATGTAAGGAACCAGCGGGGCAAACAGCAAAGGGGTGAAGCCAATAGCGACCACCACCGCGTTACGGCTGATCGCCCGGGAAGGCCCTTTATAAACCTCCGCGACGGTCTGCTCCCAACTGCCACACTCACGATAGATCGCCCGGGTACGTTCCAGAAAGTGGATCGCAAAATCCACCGACAACCCCAGGGTCAGTGCCGACAACACCGCAATCGGCATATCATAGTCCTTACCTGACAGCCCGATCAGACCGTAGATAAAGAGAATCGTCACCGTCAGCGGCAACATCGACAGCAGGCCTATTTTGACTGAACGGAACAGCAGGATCATGATCAGCAGCACCATGAAGAATGCCCCCATCAGGCTGTTTAACATGCCATTCACCATTTCATCCTGCCAGACAACGTTAATGTAGGTAAGGCCCGCCCAGTTGAGTTTAACCCCTTCCGGCAACGGATGATCCGCAACATAGCCATCGACCAATTTCAGCACCCGGTTCATATCCTGGTTATCGCCACTACTTAACTGCAACCACAAAACGGTCGAACGATAATCCGGTGTCACCATATGCCACAGGTCGTTGGGACGGTGCGACCCCTGGAAGCTCAAAACGGTCTGTGCCGCCGCCGCAGCGGTCGATGGCAGACGATACTGGTCTGCCGCCCCGCCCTGAAGCTCACGATAAACCGTTTTCAACAACGTTGGCAGGCCATTACTCTTACCCACATATTCAGAGTCATCAAGGAAGGTTTGCAGTCCATCCAGATATGTCATTGCATCAGGTGTCAGAAAATACTTACTGTTTATCTGAGCCTTTTCAGTCATATCCAGAAGATCAAGCCACAGGGTTTCATGATCACTGTCGTCATAACTGAGCTGATCGAACAGGTTGATCAGTGCATTGGTATATTCGATGAAGCTTTCAGCAGTAACGCTATCCAGTTTTTGCTGTAGCTCAACCCCCTCTTTCGCAGCCCGGGTCTGCAAGGATTGCTCCAGTCCGCTGCGCAGATCACCGGTCTTATCCAACACCAGAAAAGCATTATAGGTTCCGGGGAAATGATGGTTCATCACCCGGTCAGCCACACGCAGAGGGTGATCGGGTTTAAACCAGCGTACCGGGTTATCGTTAATCTGAATCTGCGCCACACCATAGGCACTGCCCACCACAATCAGCACAAACAGGACTAACAGGCCTTTGGCCCGGGCGATTGAAAAACGCCCTGTGAAGATCAGTAAACGCCCCAGGAACGAGTTATCGTCCTCATCAATATTATGGTCCTTCATCTGCGCCATCCGCTTGGGTGACAGGCTGATGATATACGCCGGCACCAGCGTAATAGTAAGCACAAACGCCAGCATAATACCGAATGCCACATGCAGACCGAAGATCTGTACCGGCGGGATCGGCGTGAAGGCCAGCGAAGCGAAACCCACGGCAGAGGTGACAGAGGTGTATAGCATAGGCGTAAACAGATGCCCCAATACCTCTTTCAACGCTACTTTGGGGTCTTCCCCCGGACGATAACGGTCCGCAAACTCAGACAAAATATGCACTGAGTCGACCACCGCAATCGGCATCAGGAAGATCGGAATCATCGAACTCATAATATGGACGGTATAACCCTGACCGATCAGCAGCCCCATGGTAATAATCACCGATCCCATCGCCACCAGCATTGGAGCGGTGATCAGCAGAAAGCTGCGGAAAAATACCCACATCAGGATAAAGATCATCAGGCCCGCCAGCGGCGCAGAGATCGCCATCTGGATAAACATCTCAACGCCAAAGGTATCTTCCGCGACCGGTAAACCGGAGATGTAATACTGATTGTTACCGCTGAGTTTGCTGATCTCTGTCTGAATCAGTCCGGAAATACGATAACTCTCAGATTTTTGCGTAATCGGGATATAGATACCCGCCGCCTTGCCGTCACCCGAGACCAACGTGTTGTTCAGCAAGGGTAAGCGTTCAACCGAGGTGCGGATCTGATCGATACCGGCCTGATCGGTGGGCACCTGTTTCATCATCCACTCGAAACGGATCGTCCCCGGCCCCTCCTGGCTGATATTATCGACACGGTCCAGCGACATCAGGTCCTGGCTGACAACACCATCCATCTGTACGATAGCATCTGACAGTTGCTGCAGTTCAGACAAACTCTGCTGATTATAGATGCCCCCAGCCGAGTCATTCACCACACCGACAACAATCATGTCGTGCAGTCCGAAACGCTCTTTCACATGATCATGAAACACCCGGGCAGCATTATCAGCGGGCAACATATTCTCAGGATCCGTATCCACCTTGATAGACGGAATCTGCAAACCGGCTATCACGGTCAGCAGTAACACCCCGAAGAACACCCACCTGGGGCGATTCATTGATAGATTAACCAGTGTCGTTTGCAGCATCTGTTAGTCCTGTTTTACTTATAGTTAAAGCTATTGTTTGATTAGTATATTAGCATATACTAATATTTAAAAGTACTACATTAGTAAATTGCGAATTAATAGCCACTAAAGTAAAATAACCCCTACATTGTAGGGCAATGAGAGCGTTTTATATGACCTGCAGAATAATAAAAAGCGGAGGACAGATTGAATACAGCATCCCAGCAGATGACACCGGAAACACTGGCCATGATGAAAGTGAACTCCAGTAAAGCCGCTAAACTGATGAAAGCGCTGGGGAACGAGAGTCGCTTGCTGATTCTTTGCTACCTGGATGGTAAAGAGCTTTCAGTCAGCGAACTCAACCACTGCCTGGATCTGAGTCAGTCAGCTTTGTCACAGCATCTGGCAGTGCTGCGTAAAGATGGCCTGGTGAGCACCCGACGGGAGTCTCAGACAATCTACTACTCACTCTCTGGCGATACTGCCACCCGGATTATTCACACACTGCATGAGATGTTCTGCCCTACCGTCTGAAGTAAAAAACTGAGGTAAAGCCCGGAACATAAGCCCGAACATAAGTCCGGAACAAAAGCCCTGAAGATCAGCGCTTAACAAAAAAACCATCCGTCACCGGATGGTTTTTTCGTTCAATACCGTTTTAATTCTGCAGTCGGTAACGCTGCCAGTCTTCAGTTGGCTCATTCAGCATCATCTCCATCTCCACCACATCTTCTTCCATGTTGTAGTGATTTTTGAAGCCCAGCTTCTGTGCCAGCCCCTGCATCCCTTTATTAGAGGTCAGGGTTGATCCCATCAGCAGCAAGGTGCCCCGTGCTTTACAGTAATCGATCGCTTTCTGCATCAGTACCGCGCCCAGCCCCTCTCCCTGCAGGTCATCCCGGATGACGACCGAGAACTCAGCACGTACATTATCAGCATCGGTCACCGCCCGGACAACCCCCAGGGTTTCCCAACCCGGCGCCCCCTGTCTGGGAGCTGTCACGATAAAGGCCATCTCCCGGTCGTAGTCAATCTGCGTCCAGTTAGCCAGCTCCTGATGGGTTGGTATGCCACGGCTATAGAAATAACGCAGGCGGATCGATTCCGGACTCAGTTTGTTATAAAACTCCAGATGGTTAGGTTCATCCTCTCCCCGTATCGCTCTGACCATCGCCTTACGCCCCGATTTACGCAGTGAAATATGTTCACTGAGATACTCAGGATAGGGTGAGATCGCCAGCACGGATGGCTCGCCCAAAGAGACCGCGACATCAACAGCCAATGCTCCCCGCCGGTTAATCAGCATCGGGTTAATCTCCAGACCTTTAAGGTTGGGCAGCTCAACCACCATCTGTGATAGCTTAATCAGCAGATTACTAAGCTGCTCCAGATCTCTCTCAAGCTGTTCACTGCTCTCTTTCAGCACAGAATAGATATGTGACGTCATGATCAATTGACGGGCCAGACTGAGATTCAGCGGCGGTAGCATCACTTGCCGGTCCGCAAGAACATCAACGGAATACCCTCCGTTACCAAACACCAGCAGCGGCCCGAACACCGGATCACGGGTGATCCCCATATTGATCTGCAGCGACTGGAAGCCCCGCTTCATCTGCTGCACACAGACCCCCAGAACTTCATCGTCAGGAAAGCGTTCTCTCACCCGGTAGGCCAGCTGTGTAGCGGCCTGCCTGACCTCATTAGAGGAGAACAGATCCATCGCCTGATCTTTCCAGCGGGGGTGATTTTTATTGTCGTAGTTAAACGGATAGATATTTTCCCGATGCATCACTTTTAAGGCGACGGCACCCCCCAGTTTTTTAGCAATATCGACCACCCCATCTACATCATCAGCATACTGGGTATGGGAGACCGGAATATCATACTGATCCAGCAGATCTGTTGCTTCGTTATGCGTCAGGTAGTCACGCCCCTGTGCCATTGCATCAGCAATCAGGGCTTTGGCCCGCTGATGGTTCCGCTCATTGGGATCTTCAAAAGGCGCGGGAGTCTGCTTCATCACTTCCTGATTACGGCGAAACTCCACCATATGCATGAATGCATCGACCGCTTCTTCGGGGGTGATAAATGTGGTCACTCCGGCAGCGTTAAAATGGTTACGTGACTCAATCGCCGTACTTCGCCCCATCCAGCAGGTGAGAATATTGCGCGGTGTATTACGGGACACCTTAATAATCTCTTCAGCAGTTGCCACACCGGGGGCCATCCGCGTGGGGGCATGAATCACCAGTACGGCATCCACATTGGGGTCTTTGGTTAATAACTGAGTTACCCGGGCGAAACGCTCCGGCGTCGCATCCGAGTGCAGATCGATCGGGTTTTTCAGATTCCAGTGGTCCGGCATTATCTCCCGTAACGCGGTCACCGTCTCGTCACACAGCTGCGACAGCTCTCCCCCTCTACGCAACAGCTGATCCGTCGCCAGAGCATTGGGGCCCATACCATTACAGACCAGCGCCAGCCGCTCACCCCGCATCGGCTTCATCCGCGACAGCGTTTCCAGAGCATTATAGAGCTGATCGACAGTGTCCACCCGAACAACACCGGCACGGCGCAGCGCCGCATCGTAGACCAGATCTTCATCTTTAATGCCCAGCGCTGGCTGACTGTCCTTATCTTCATCGAAGATCATATTGGATTTGAGCACCAGCACCAGTTTGTTACGCGAGGCCGCCCGCAAAGAGCTGAGCAGATTACGGGAGGAGCCAACCAGATGATCCAGTTGAATCAGAATCGACTGGGTGTAGGGGTCCTGAGCAAAGTAATCGATAATCGACGGCAGGTCGATATCAACCCCTTCGCCGAGCGTGAGAAAGTGGGAAAAGCCGATCTCCTGTCCGTTAGCCCAGTCAATCATTGCTGTGCCCAACAGACCGGACTGCCCGACATAACTCACTTTACCCTTGCGGATATTCAGATGAGAATAGCTGGCATTCATCTTATGGCCAGACACCAGCATCCCCATGCAGTCGGGTCCCAGTATACGGATACCATAGGGCCTGGCGGCCTCCATAATCTCATCCCGCATACTTTTACCCAGAGGTTCGCTGGCAATAGACAGACCGCCTGTCAGAATCATAGCGGCCTTCACCATATTAGCACCCAGTTTACGGATCAGTTCAGCGACACTCTCCGGTGGCGAACAGATGATCGCCAGGTCCGGCATCTCTGGCAGCTTGGTTAATCCGCTGTAACAGGTGACACCATAAACGGTCTCATAGCCACGCTTGTTAACCGCCATAAGCTTACCCTGAAACCCGCTATCCAGCAGGTTTTGCAGCACCACACCACCCATGCTGTTCTCTTTCTCAGAGGCTCCGAACACCGCAATCGATTTAGGCTTAAAAAAACGTTTGAGATATTTTGTACTCAAGAGACTTACTCCGCAGACCTTCAGGACTGACCCGTTAATCTGATCGAATGACTGAATCTATATCTTCCATATTACGCAGGTGCAGCACAAACATTATTGCGCGAATAACCGTGATTAAAGTCATAAAGCCCTGCCAAAGTGGGTAAAAACACATGTTCAAACCAATAATGCTGCCAACTGGTAAGTAAGTTACCAGTTCAGTCTAGCAACGTCTGCAGCACCGGCAACACTTCACAGCTGACAGCCTGCAACCACGGGAGTAACAGCAAAGCTTAATAATCATAAGAGGCAATAGCTGTTCTGGCCCCACATTTGCTATATAAAACTGTATAGAGCCTGATCCCCCTCTGGCGGGTGGGCAATCATTAGCCGATAAACGTGAATTAATAGAATAAAAGGTAGCACAGATGAAACTCCGCCCTATGATCATGTCCAGTGCAGCATTTATCACGCTGATAACCTCTGTGCCAGCAATGGCCCATACCGGTCACAGTGCCGGGTCAGGTCTTCAGTCCGGTCTGATACACCCGTTCTCAGGTCTTGACCATCTGCTGGCGATGCTGGCAATCGGTTTCTGGGCTGCGATGCAGAACAGAGCGCAGCGGATCAGCATCCCTGTCACCTTTATCCTGTTTCTCGCCGTTGGCTTTTTTATGGCAACCGGCGGCGTGGTGCTGCCCCTGGTTGAGCACACTATCGCAGCCTCTGTACTGGTTTGCGGCCTGATCATTGCGACCGCCGTGCGGCTGCCTGCCATCGCAACGCTGACCCTGACAGCCCTGTTTGCCTGTGCCCATGGCCAGGCCCACGGCGCTGAAGTATCAGGAGCGTCAGTGCTGCTGTTTGCCGCCGGCTTTATGAGCAGCTCCGCCATCCTTCATCTGACAGGGATGGGAATATTTAAAGCAAGCCGGACATTAACCCCGCGACTGGCTCATATCGCGGGTGCAGCGATCGCCAGTGTCGGCAGCTATCTGTTGTTAACGATCTGATTGACTGGCCGCTGCAATACTCACTTACAGATCACACACCTGATCCTGCTGTCCGGTTTCTCATTGCCCGTCAGCCTGATATGTCTTACGCGTCCCCGTAAGACCTCCGCTGTACTGTTTTGATCACCCAAAACAGCTCAAAGCACTCTTCACAGCCGGGCTCTGTCCGGCTTTTTTTTACTCAGATAAAAGAAAACCCGCGGTTAGCGGGTTTAAGCTTGTACCATCAACCAGACTGGTTTACAGCGCGTTCATCTCTTTGAAACGGGCAACCAGCTCAGCAGGGTACTGTTTCTTGTTACTGTCATTCAGAACGAAAACAACCGTCTGCCCTTCTGGGCCGGTACCGATCTGAGTCAGACGGAAAGCGGCTTCACCGTTCTGACGAACCTCCTGCATATCTTCCAGGGTATTAAACACATACAAACGACCATCTTCTGCACGCATTTCACCGTAAAAATCTTTTGCTGCAGGCAGCTTACCATTGTACATATCAACGCCAGCCAGACCGTCAAGCTTCTTCTTGTCTTCGCTGCGCAGACCAAATACCAGAGATTCACCGTGCGGCCCGGCACCGATAAATACTTTGCGGAAAGAGGTTTCGCCCACTTTCAGGAAGTCCTGATAAACCGCAAAGTCATCAAAAACATAATGCCGGCCTTCATGATCAACTTCATACAGGTCCTGGTTATTCAGAACTGGTGCCTTAACCATCTCCTGTTTAACTTCATTGGACTGGCATGCAGTCAGTGACAGTGTTACACCTGCAATCGCTGCGGCGACAGCGGCTCGTTTCAGAAAGGACATGTTTTCTCCCGGTTTAATATGGATAGCCTGAACCGATCTATCGTCAGACTGAAAATATTCCACCCGAAGGGTAAACAGGAAAAATGACAATCAGGTTGCCGGGTTATTGCTATTTGATGACAACGGTGAAGCCAGCCTCTGTCAGGCTGACTGAATCGGCGGTGTATCTTCTCTGCTGAGCACTTTCACTCAGCTTCATCCAGCAATGAAAAGGAGATAAAAGTGGTAAACAGCCCCAGTCCAATTACCACCGGCGGGGCGGGAATGGCCAGCATCAACAGCCCGGAACCGAGCCAGATACGATACACCCAGCGCAATCGGGCTTTATAGGCTGCCGTGAACTTTCGCCGGAAGAAATGGCTGCTATCGGGGTATTTGACGTGCATCCATTCCGGTAGCATCAGGCGCAGATAGAACCATATTAATTCAAACCCCATAGTGGTACTCCCTTCAAAGCAATCCTTTAAGCTTATCAAAGAATCTGAATTTTGCCCGTCCGGCGGATCACGCTGTGCAATACAGTGAGGTTTATATCAGTAATCGGCTACCCGGTAGAGAATCGCGTCCCGATAACCTGTAACAATACGGATCAATCCGGCAAGCTGATGGTTAAGCTCAGCATCACCACTGTCAACGATCAGGGGGCGGCCTTCCAGCTCTTTAATCTTGCTCTTGGTTGCCACCACCATAATATTTTCACGGCCGATACGCTTGAGCAGCTCGACACTGAGCTGCTGATTACCCCGACCGATAATATGCCCCTGACCACCAATCACGGTGATCACCAGCCGGGTATCGTATCCATCGGTCAGCTCCAGCAGTTGCTGCGCGGTCAGATCGCTGCCGATCAGTTGACCGTTCTCGATCAGATCCACGCCCAGCAGGGTATTGTCCAGCCCCAGATGATCCATAATCGCCTGAACAGTGGAGCCAGACCCCATGATATAGCGCACGTTATCCTGCATGTTTTCAGTGAAGTCGGCGGCGATATCATCCAGCACCAGCTCTTCAACTTCACGACCGCCATTTTTGACATGCTGAAGAAAGCGCCCCTCCTCCGGTACCAGCAGCTCGCCGTAATACTTAGCCCGGACCCGGCCCGCGCGAAACGCCTCTTCGTCGATATCCCGCACCTCCTGATCCGCCAGTGTCACCAGCTCACCCCGCACCAGCATGGCGACGACATCCCCGGCCGCTTTCGGGGTCACCGCGTACACCCCGGAGTGAATTTTGACGCCAGCCGGAATCCCCAGCACCGGGGTAGCATCGCCAATCGCGTGACAGATATTGCGGGCAGTGCCATCACCGCCGGCAAACAGAATCAGATCAACCCCCTGCTTCGCCATCTCCCGGGCCGCACGCTCGGTATCTTCAGCACAGGTGTGACCCGCAGTAATAGTTCCGATCACCCGTGGCTTAAAACCAGCGATACGAGCGCTGTCCTCGCCCATCTCGCCGGGATAGGTAATCAGTTCAATCTCCAGCCCTGCCAGGGGTTCCAGTGCCTGCTGGGTGCGCAGATTGGCTTTTGGTTCGGCCCCCAGTGCCAGCGCTTTCAATGCGGTCGCTTCACCATCACTGCCTTTAAGGCCTACGCTGCCCCCCACACCTGCCAGCGGATTCACAATCAAGCCAAGACGAAACATCTACAACTCCTGTCCGGTCTGATCGAGATTGCCCGTCTCAACCAGAAACTGCTGATAAACAAATGCGGTAATAATCAAACGGGTATCTTCATCCAGATCGAGAAACTTAAAACCATGATTGAGCACACTGCTCGTCTCAGCCGCACTGCTGTGCATATTTCTTAACTCAACCGGCACCAGTAAAACCTGATCGATATCACCGATCTGTAAGCGTGTCGTCAGATAAAAGCGATCTCCCACACTGCCCAGGGCGTAGGGCAACTGCAGACAGACGCCCTCGCGGCTGATATCAACACAGAGCGCATTTACCGGAAGGCCGTCACTCTCCGCCATCTCATCGTAATCATCAATAGAGCAACTGAGACTCACGGGAATCCGGCTGTGCTCCCTGATCCGTCTCAGCTCAATGGTTGCGGGGTATTCCAGCAGCCAGTAACTGAACGGCTGATCGTATTGTTTCAGTATCTTACTGGTGAAGTTGCAGATGCGGTTACCACTGATCAGACGCAGACTGGCGAGATTGCCCTCATTTATCAGTGTCGGCACACCACTTTTCGGCGGTGGCGCTGAGATCATAACCCCACCGTTCTCTGCATAGCCCAGCAGTTTAGCGGTATATTTTACCCGGGGAACACGGATCTCTACCCGAACCGGCTCGCCCACCTGCAAACGCAGATCAGCCAGTTTTTTGTCCGTTTGAATGGGTTCCAGTTTCAGCGCCATCAGAGCCTTATCGTGTTGCGGATTATTAAGAAAATATTATACAGATCAGTCAGCTTGCTAAACTAACCCATCAACGCTTATAAATGAAAGTTTTCTCAGCAGACTGCTCAGTCCGGACAAAACCCCACCGCCGTCAACTGCTTTGCAAGCTCAGGTGAGGGCTTGACGCCAGACAACGTTGCCGCGACAAACTCCCGGCGCACCGGGTAGTTTTTCCTTAGCAGATCAAACGCCTGCGGTTGCAGGTCAGTATCCACCAGCGAGTCCATAAAGCGCTGAAAATCGGCCTCTGGCTGATAGATAGCGTGAACGATATCGGTCAGCGTCTCCGATCCATCCAGCTGAATGTCGGGTGCCGACCCGGCACTGGCCAGACAATCCGCCAGCTCAATAGCCGGGGCTATCCCCTGTTGCTGGCAAAACGCCCGATATAGCATCCAGGTGCCGCGAATTTTACCATCGAGGCTATAACCGGCGATATGGGGTGTGCCAATGCGCACCCGTTGTGCCAACTGCGAGTCCACCACTGGTTCCTCCTCCCAGACATCCAGTAACAGTGTCACATCTGAACGCCCCCGGTGCCAGTTGAGCAGCGCCTTATTGTCGATGACCGGTCCCCGTCCGGCGTTCAGTAATACCGCCCCAGGCTTAATATGTTCGAGATTATCCGCATTCAGCAGATGAAAGCTGGGATGATCTCCTGTTTTAGTCAGTGGCGTATGCAGACAGATAATATCGGCCTGCGCTAATAGCGCAGAAAGCGCGATAAACCCGGTTTCGCCCGCAGCTGCACGGGGAGGATCATTCAATACTAATGTCACCCCCAGATCGGTCAGCCGCTGCTGCAAACGCCGGCCAACATTACCCACCCCGACAATACCAACAACACGCTCTGTCAGCTTAAAGCCCTGTTCTGCGGCAACCAGCAGGAGATTACTGATAACATACTCAGCCACCGCATCGGCATTACAGCCCGGTGCGCTGGAAAAGCCGATGCTATGCGCCTGTAGCCAGTCGGTATCGATATGGTCCGTACCGATAGTCGCGGTTCCGACAAATCTGACCGGGGTATTCTCCAGCAACTGCGGATCTACCCGGGTGACTGAACGCACCAACAGCATGTCAGCGTGTTGCAGATCGCTGTTCTGAATGGTTCTGCCCGGCAACGTATGAATCTCGCCCAGATGGCCAAATAAACGCGCCAGTGCAGGAATATTTTCATCTGCCACGATGTTCAGTCGGGATGGTTTCAATGATCACTCCAAAGGTTATAAAATCAGCTGGTTAAGGGGCGAAACGCCGATTATAATTGCCCGCCTTACGGTTTGACATCATTTCCGGACAAATTTACTCGGGTAGTTTTTTGATTATTCGCTGGCGCAGACAACAGGATTATTTCATTGTCCGACTCTATCAGGATCTGATGGGGGACTGGGTGCTGAGTGAATCCTGGGGCAATACCCTGAATAACAAAGGGTCTGTGCATCACACTATCTTTCACTGTTACCACGAAGCCCGGGCACAGCTCCGGGAGATCAGCCGAAAGCAGAAATCCCTTGGGTTTAAAAAAACCGTTTCCAAAGAGCAGCAGATCGAACTGGATTTCGGTTAACCTGCGCCGGCGCAACAACCCTGTAATTAATTAGACTCAACGGTTGGCATCTGCGCACCGCAGCGATATATTCCTCTCTACATAATACAATAATTTCAAATAATCGTTGCCGACGGTATCACAACACTGGCCGTCAGATATGAGCTAAGAGAGGTCTTATGAGTAAGTTTGATTTTGCCCCGATGCCAGACAAAGAGGGCTATTTCGGTAATTACGGTGGCCAGATTATCCCCCCGGAACTCAAGCAGGTGATGGACGAGATCGATCAGGCTTATGAAGAGATCCGCAACACTGAAGCGTTCCAGAACGAACTGATGCAACTGAATCAGGACTATGTTGGCCGCCCCAGCCCGATCTACCATGCCAAACGTCTGAGTGAAAAACTTGGCGGCGCACAGATCTACCTGAAACGGGAAGATCTGAACCACACCGGTGCCCACAAAATTAACCACTGTCTGGGTGAAGCCCTGCTGGCAAAATTTATGGGTAAAAAGAAAGTGCTGGCGGAAACCGGTGCCGGTCAGCACGGTGTCGCTCTGGCCACTGCCTGCGCCCTGGTGGGCATCCCCTGTGAGATCCATATGGGCCAGGTGGATATCGAGAAAGAGCATCCCAACGTCACCAAGATGAAGATTCTGGGCTGCAAACTGGTACCGGTCACCCGGGGCACCGCCACCCTGAAAGACGCCGTCGATAGCGCCTTCGAAGAGTATCTGAAAAACCCGGCAGAGTTTATCTACGCCATCGGTTCTGTGGTAGGCCCCCACCCCTTCCCGAAAATGGTGCGTGACTTCCAGAGCATTGTCGGCCGTGAAGCCCGTCAACAGTTCAACGACCGGCATGGTAAAAACCCGGACATCATCACCGCCTGTGTCGGTGGTGGCTCCAACGCAATGGGACTGTTTACCGCCTTCCTTGAAGATGAAGATGTGAAGATCGTCGGTGTAGAGCCAGCAGGCAAAGGTCTGGACACCAAAGATCACTCCGCCACCCTGACAAAAGGAACACCGGGCGCAATTCACGGCTTCAAATGCTATGTACTGCAGGATGAAGATGGCGAGCCACTGCCGGTTCACTCCATCGCCTCCGGCCTGGATTACCCGGGCGTCGGCCCACAGCACTGCTATCTGAAAGATATTGAGCGGGTTGAGTATGAATCGGTCACCGACGAAGAGTGTCTCAACGCCTTTATGACCCTGTCTCAGGTAGAGGGGATTATCCCGGCACTGGAAAGCGCCCACGCCGTCGCCTGGGCGATGCGCGAAGCGCCGAAGCTGGGCAAGGATAAGAGCATTCTGATCAACCTGTCCGGCCGGGGCGATAAAGACGCCGATTATGTGGCGGATAAATTGGGGCTTTAAGTACTTAAATAGAGTTCTGAGATAAAGAGTTCTGAGATAAAGAGCTCTGAAATAAAAAGAAAGGATTAGATCTTTTTAATCAATCAGTGACTGATTGGTGATAGATCTGGTCCTTTCTATCCTATAAATAAACCCTTATAGACATTCGCAAGCTGATCGTACCTAAAGCACTCATCAGACTTTTCCAAAGTTACTTGGAAGCCTTGCAATTACTCATCATTGCCAGGACCAAGATTCACCTTAGCTAACCAGCTGTCTAATACGCTTTCCAGCCTTTCAAGCTGTTCTTTATGTTTGATTTTATTTTTAGCTAAACGCTGAATATTATTTAACTTCCAACGCACTGCTGGTAGCTCAGCAGCGGAAGGTTCTTCGAACAAAGACCAGTCTGGCTCTCCGCGCTTAAACGATAACAAAAACATCTTATCCTGCTCTGTCATTTGGGCTTGTAATGAATTCATCATTTCCGCCCTTGAAGCTGATAGCATATCCAGAGCAACAGGTTCACTCGTCATGCCTGAGAATTCAGTTCGATAGGCGTCATCCAGAGGCTTCCAGTTTGGCGCCAGAACCTCATGGATGGGCCTTGGATGACTTAGAACATAAGCCAGAAAACCAATAAATATCTCTCGGGAAATGCCCTCATGGGCTAATAACATCTGCACATCAAACAGATCTCTCGGATGCTGCCGATCCATTGCCGCACACAACTTGCCACCATAAAGATCAGGCAGGCTCACAACCGGAATTTCTGCATAACCAAACTCATCCTCTACCAATGCAACCACTGGAAGCGATACAGGATCATGCAGTGTGCCTCTTGCAACAGGAGAGACTTCAATTTTGATAGTGGCTGTACCACTGGTCACAATAACCCGCAGTTCATCAGGCTTATTGTCCTGAAGCGTTGCAGTCAATACTGGCTGGGCATTAATCTCCGCTTTCATCCTCATCAATGCGGCACGAGCATTTGTCAGAGCGTCATCCCTTATGTCTAAAGGCAGCTAAGCTAAATCAATATCGACAGACAAACGCGGGAAATCTCGGATAAACAGATTGATGGCCGTGCCACCTTTCAAGGCAAAAACATTTTCGCCAGCGACGACTGACAACATCTTTATCACCAGAGACACTTGTTGATAATAAACAGAACTCTTATTAATCATCATGGTGTCCACTGTTACGACTAAACGATACAGGTACCGTGATCTGGTAACGCTCATCATATCTGCCCAGCGATACCACCTGACGTTTTCCTGCACCAAGCGCTATCACGGATTCATCAAGACGCTTCACCCATGGATGATCATAATAATGACTCAGATAGAGGAAGACCCGGTTAGTCTTAACTGAGCGGCTTCGACTTAGAATTGACTGTACTTTTCGAGGACTCAGGCTGACTAACCCCTGGAACAGCTCAGCCGCATGTTCGAAGCTGATATGTTTACCTATAGCATCAACAACCTCGTAAGCCGCCAACTCCGGGCTACTCAACCTTAGCTCCCGGCCATTAACAGAGCGCGTAATAAAATCTTTTTCGACCTGCTCGCTGAGTTTGTGATTGCCACAATACTGCCAGTCCTGACCAAACTCACGAAACCACTTGGGCAAGGCTTGTTTTTCTTTAGTGCCAACCCAAACCGTCTCTGAGTTTATCTGTAAATAGTGACTCAGCCCCTGATGGTTAAGACTGCTCAGACCAGCCAAGTGAACGGGCAGGTGCAGCTGCTGGATGAGCGCTTTCAGCGCCTCGGTCCAATCAGGCTTAGGCTGATCCCCCGGCCCGGGACGATAATAAACACCGGCACCCAGTTTCTTCAGCCAGCCGCTTTCCCAATACTTTTGCGCCAGGGAGTAGCTGATACCATTCTCCGATAGCCATTGCTGCAACACCAGAGAACCAGGAGACGTATTGCTAACCAGCCAGTTTAATTTATATGACATAATCACACCTAAGGTATTAATATAATCATTATAGTAAACCATAGCGCATTAAATAGTTTATTAAAAATAAATTATTCATACTTTAAGTATGACTAAAACCTACAAGCTAAACCAAATAACGTTGTGACAGAGTTAAGCAGGTTTCCGGGTTCAGGCCCTCTTCTTCAGTTGCATCGCCCCGCGCTCGGCTTTGATACGTTCAAGCAGGGCTTTGATACGTTCAAGCAGGGCTTCGGCTGAATTTTTACGACTGATCAGATCTAGGTTCTATGCGCGCCAGTCGGCGGTGAGTTCGCCGCGACAAATTCGACGGGATCGAATTTGGGCAGCCGCAGGCTGGGGCGAAGCCCCGAGTGCATGGATGCACAAGTTTAAGGCTTCGGCTAATTGACGTAGCTTGATCAGCGTGGTGTTGGGGTCTCTGGAAAAAGACCTTTCCGCTGCGTTAGCCAGCTGTTGAAAGATCGGATCATACTCTGCCAGGAAGGCAAAGTTGCTGTGTGGTGTTTCAGGTGTCATCAAAGCCATCGTTCCCTCGAAGCACAGCTGAGTTGCTTAATTATCAGGCGGTTAACCATGATACTACTAAGCTGTGCTCTGAAGGTCAGCAATAATTTGTAGAAACTCAGTACTTTCCTGCTTAATGACTGCACTTAACGCCAGAAGCTCTATCGACGCTATGAGCTATGTAGAAACACGAATATCTTTAAAAATGCTTCACCATCCAGTCGATAAACACTCTTAAAGCTGGTTTCATATGCGAGTGATGGCTGTAGAGCACTGAGAGCGGTAATGAAGGGGGGCGAATGTCGGGCAGAATCTCAACCAGTGTGCCTGCTTCAAGCTGACGCCGGATATGGTATTCCGGTATCTGAATAATCCCCATGCCCGCTTCACAGGCCGCCACATAGGAGTCACCATTGCTCACAGAGATCAGCGCGGGCAGGGTTTGCTGTTGCAGCTGTCCATCCAGCAGAAACTCCAGCGGTTCCACCTCTCCACTGGAGGTCGAGCGGTACTCAACGCATTGATGTCTTTCAAAATCACTGAATCTCTGCGGTAAACCAAACCGATTAAGATAGAGCGGACTGGCGCAGGTGACCTGCCGCAGTGGTGTCAGTGGTCGGGAAATATTCGAAGGGGTATCTGTCAGCGTGCCGATCCTGATGGCACAATCGACCGACTCCTCTACCAGATTGATCACCCGGTCACCGGCACTCAGCAACAACTCAACATCGGGATAGCTGGCGCAAAACTCAGGTAGCCGGGGAATCACTTCCAGACGGGAGAAGCTATTGGGTAGATCCACACGCAGAGGCCCCCGAGGCATAGCGGCTACCTGGGAGAGAAGTTCCTCTGTTTCGCTCACCTGTTCGAGTATGTTGCGACAGCGCTGATAATAAAACCGGCCATCGACGGTAGGATTCACCCGGCGGGTCGTGCGGTGAAGCAACCTGACGCCAAGGCTTTGTTCCAGCTGTTTCAGCATCGATGTTGCCGAAGCCCTGGAGATATTCAGCTCCTTTGCCGCCTGGGTAAAACTGCCGCTATCGACAATGCGGGTAAAAATCTGCATAGCAAACAGTCTGTCCAATTCTCACCCCTTTATGTTTCAACAACAGTCTATTATTCAGCTTTTCCAAACAGTTTATCTCTAAAACCGCTGATTATCTCGATTTATCCAGAATATATACTAGGTATACTAAACAATAATCCACTAAATCGGGATAGCTCCAATCATGCATAAAGATCTCTCATTATCGGCGATTACCGCCGGACTGCTGGCCGTACTGATCTCCTATTCCGGCCCGCTGGTGATTTTCTATCAGGCGGCGCAAAGTGCGGATGTCAGCAACGAAATGATGGCTTCCTGGGTCTGGGCTATCTCTATCGGTGCGGCTGTTTCAGGCATATTCCTGAGCATCTGGTTTAAGGCCCCCATCATTACGGCCTGGTCTGCCCCCGGAACGGCGCTGCTGATTACCCTCTTTCCCGAGCTATCCCTGAATGAAGCCGTTGGCGCTTATATTACAGCCGCGTTTCTGCTTATTCTGCTGGGGTTCTCGGGTTACTTTGACCGCATCATGAGCGCTATCCCCAGAGGGATCGCCCACGGGATGCTGGCCGGAATTCTGTTTCAATTCGGGATTAAAGCATTTCTGGCGATCCAGTTTATGCCTGAGCTGAGTATTCTGATGATCGCCAGCTACCTGATATTCAGACGCCTGCTACCCAAATACTGTCTGTTGTTGCTATTGATCACCGGTCTCGCGGGGGCGATGCTGTTAGGAGAAACCAATCTGCAATCGGTAGAACTAAGCTTCACTTCTCCGGTGTTTATCGCGCCAGAATTCAGCTTTAACGCCACCCTCAGTCTTGCCATTCCGCTGGTCATTGTCAGCCTGAGTGGCCAGTTTCTACCGGGCTTTGCCATTCTCAAAGCCTCAGGGTTCAACACCCCGGCCCGGCCCATATTTATCTGTACCGGTGCCATATCCGTAATTACCGCATTCTTTGGGGGGATCACCACGGTGATTGCTGCGATTACAGCGGCACTCTGCACCGGTAAGGATGCCCATCCAAATCCCGACAAACGATACATCGCAGGCATCTCTAATGGTGTGTTCTATCTGATTGGCGCTACCTTTTCTGGCACTATCATTGCGCTGCTGGCGGCACTGCCGGAACACTTTGTTGAGGTGCTGGCAGGGCTTGCGCTGCTGGGGGCTATCTCCAGTAATCTGCTGGGGGCGGCACAGGAGAGTTCTCACTTTGAAGCTTCGCTGATCACCTTTGTCGTCACCGCGTCAGGGATGAATTATCTGGGCATTGGTGCCGCGTTCTGGGGAGTGATTATCGGCTTGCTAAGCTACGCTGTGTTGTATCAGAAACGGGAAAATATGCAGGCCTGGTTCAGGCGGAGCTGAATACTTATAGCGAGACGCAAAAATTGAATGATTGACAGGCCGTATACGGCCTCCCGTCGATTGGGTTAGCCTGATCGATCCCCTATACTATTTCCATTCATCGTTTAACTCTGTGACTGACGTCGGGACAAGCGATGCACGTTCTATAGCTGTGAAAAAAATGAGAAAAATATAATGAAACAATCAATTCATGAGTATCTCGCCGAGTTCGAAGATATTCCGGGTACCCGGGTGTATACCGCCCAGCGGGGCAGAAAAGGTTACTGGTTAAACCAGTTTTGCATGAGCCTGATGAAACCGGAAAACCGCGAACGTTTTAAAGCCGATGAGCGGGCCTATCTCGACGAGTGGCCGATGACCGAAGCGCAGAAGCAGACCATTCTCGATCGCGACTACAATGCTGCCCTTGATGAGGGCGGCAATATCTACTTTTTAGCGAAAGTGTTTTCAACCGATGGTTTAAGCTTCCTGCAAGCGGTCGGCACCATGACCGGTATGACCCCGGAAGACTACCAGGCAATGATGATCGCCGGTGGTCGCTCTCCTGAAGGCCTGCGTTCAATAAAGGATGGGAATTAATCATGGCACGAATTACAGCAGCCATCGCCAGTAGCCATGTACCCGCCATTGGTGCAGCGATTGATAATGGCAAGACCGAAGATGCCTATTGGAAACCGATTTTCGAAGGTTATGAGTGGACCCAACAGTGGCTCAAAGAAGAGAAGCCCGATGTCGTTATTCTGGTCTATAACGATCATGCCTCCGCCTTCTCGATGGATATTATCCCAACCTTTGCCATTGGCTGTGCTGAAGAGTATCAGTCAGCGGATGAAGGCTGGGGACCAAGGCCGGTACCACCCGTTGTTGGCGAGCCTGATCTGGCCTGGCACATCGCCCAGTCCTGCATCCTGGATGAGTTTGATCTGACCATTATTAACAAAATGGATGTTGACCACGGTCTGACCGTACCGATGTCGCTGATGTTTGGTCAGCCCGACGCCTGGCCGGTCAAAGTAGTACCGATTGCCGTCAACGTGGTGCAATATCCACCACCCACAGGCAACCGTTGCTGGATGCTGGGTGAAGCGATTGCCCGCGCCGTAGAAAGCTTCCCTGAAGACCTCAATGTACAGATCTGGGGCACCGGTGGTATGAGCCATCAGCTACAAGGCCCACGTGCAGGACTGATCAACCAGCCATTCGACAATGCATTTCTCGATGACCTGACCGCCAATCCTCAGCGTCTGCGGGAGATGCCCCACATCGAATATCTGCGCGAAGCAGGCTCTGAAGGTATAGAACTGGTGATGTGGCTGATTATGCGTGGCGCACTGGGAGACCATGTTAAACCGCTGCACCGTCACTATCATGTACCCGGCTCTAACACCGCAGTGGGCCATCTGGTTTTAAAACCGGAATAACCGGTCTTACGATTAACACATCACGTTTGTGTTGTTCTCAGGCCATAGTCGTTATGGCCTGAGCACTTTAGCGTGGTGCTTGTTGCTTTCAATGATGTCGAAACTCACTTAGCTTGAGATAAATGACAGGCATTCTTGCAGAGGATTGTATTGGCACTCTAATTCATGCCAAAACTCGAAAGCCCACAAAAATTTGCGCCGTGAGGTTTGTCCCTCTCCATTGCTTTTGTTAGCGATTTGTTAAGCAAAATTTTCTGAAAAATGCTCGTTAAAATTTTTCACTTCCTTAACGAACATCTCACAATATGCCCAAATAACCAGATCAAACAAACCTTCCGGCAGTTTTTTTTTCTTTAAATAACTAATTAAATAACTGTGCGTCAGATCGTGATATTCCATAAATGCCTTAACCCATCGATCACACTTTATTGCTTCACCACCCATATTTCTTATTACAAATTGACAATTAGCTGGTCCAATATATGGCAATTTCATTTTTCTCAAAGCCATTACATCTGTTTTGTCTAATTTAATGCTCTTATACTTTCCCTGAAACATTAACTTCCTGAAGTCCTTTTCTGAATCAAACGTGGAAACCAATTCTGCTATAGACTGAATAGCGTTCCACTTTTCACGTGCTTTAGGTGGTACTGATTTCCCGTGCATGGAAACGAGAAAAGAACTCCACTCTTTCTTGGAAGAGGAAGAAATATCTTCATAGTTCCATGAAAATCCATTGTCATCTGCTCTCTCTAAGAAAGAACTAGCAGACACGCGACTCATGCCAGATGCCCAAACAGCAAAGATCACTGCCTCGATAAATGACTTTCTCGTGATGATTTTTGGGCGTTCATTCAAATACCAATGTACATCAGGATTTGAAATCCCCCCAATGCGCTTTAAACATTTTTTATATATCGAATATATTGTCATACTATTTATCACCCGGCTTACCAGCAGTTTTTTGATGACGGCTTTTGTGCGTGCTGTTGCAAAAAAAGTGACCGCGAAAATTTGTCCGGTGCAGCCGTTTGTTAGAGAGGGCTACATAGACGACTCCATAAGACCGCAATTTAGACACCTCATGCCACCGTAATTTTCGTTGTAATCCATTCCGCCTCCCCACCCACAAGAAGGACAAAACTCATCTATTTCTGAATCACCCCACTGCCAAGCGCCGAGATATTCCGGCACGCCATCTCGATCATGTGAAACGATTTCAAACGCGTTATCGTTTGTTGCAATGAAACTGCTTATCGAGTGCTGTTTAAGCTCTTCAAATACATCACTTGCATCCAATGCGAACCACTCCCGATGAGTGTTCACTGAAGAATATTTTTGATGCAGCTGTTTTTCCAATGCCCTATCGTTATTCGATTCTATCCATCCCATTAGCTTAAGCGCGTAGGGACTTCCCGTTTGCAACTGCCTAATACGTCTTTGGACATTAATGCTCATCCCAATCTTCACTCTGAGATCGCCATAATTTCCATTTTCGTTCTCAGCTATGAAATAGACAGGCATGTTCAATTCCTTGAGTAGCTCTAATAACGCCCACAACAGGGGCCAAACGAAGCGGAGCCAATTTGTGGTAGAGTGAGCGTAGCGAACCACAAATTTACGGAGCGTAGTTTGGTCCCTTGCTTGTGATTGTTAGGAGCGGCATTACAGTTACTCACTAACCAACAAGCCCCCTTTCGAAAACTTTAAACCAATGCTGCTCAGCAAAAGATTTGTAAGATTTATAAACGCCATAGCAACACCAAGAGACCGCTCTGCATCATATTTATTGCAGGTTTTAGCTTGATGAAGAACTTTATTTCTCAAGACTTGAATGCCTTCCCTTTCTTTCCAGAGAGGAACATCAGCACCCTCACGGCAATAGTTGCTAATTCCACTCTCAAAATGGATATGGTGCTCTAGAATGCCGAAAACTAGTTCCTTAAAGCGATCAATACCTGCTTGCTTAACAAGCACAGTTGAAATTAGCTCAGCTAACGATTCCGTGTGAACAAGTCCATACACGATCGGTTTTAGCAGAACAGATTTTAATAAAACTTCTGTTACCGTTGATGAAAATATTAGCGATGCTGTAGGTTCGCTATCTTGAAGTGACTGAGATTTCTTTAAGAAGGTTATTGCATCTTCTGCCATATGAGCATGGGTTTTATAATATGACGCGAGGCGCTCTGATACAAATTCGGCTATAGCCTGTTCTTTGTGCTCATCATATAGTTCAGCAGCAAGCGAATCTATGAACTCAGAGTATGCTTGTTCCTGTTCTGCCTCATACCAATCCATAGACATAACTATCACTCCTTCGGAAACCGCGTGGGCTTCAAAACTTCTAACATTTTATTATTGCGCCCATGCAAGGTTCTATAGCTTGCAAGCTTTGCTACCTTGTAAGGTACATATGAATGTATCGCGAAAGCCGACATCGTCAGGAAAATATGACTCAATATGCGAAGGTAAAAACTGCCAGAGAGGAAAAAAGGATTACTGGTATTCATCCTGAATATCCGTCTGAACTGCCTTTAATCCCTGACTGAGCGACACAGATCCATCAAAACCACAGACTACGATACGGGTACTCCAGTTACCCACCAGGTTTCACTATATCCCAGCCTTACCAATGACTACAACTGCTGTTTTCTTTGCTTTTTCTAGCCAGCCGCGAAGCGGCGATCTGACAACGCCCCCCAATCATAAAAAAAGGCAGCCAACTGGCTGCCTGTTAAGTGAAGTTCAAATCACCCCTGATCTCCCCCACCTACAGGGAGGATTGTTCCGGTGATATAAGAGGCGTCATTGGAGGCAAGAAAGAGGATCGCGCTGGCCTGCTCATCGGGGGTGCAATAACGGCCCATCACTGTTGAATCGATGGTCTGGTCTACGATCTGTTGATACCACACCTTTTCATCATCGCTCATCGGCTGGGTGTTGCGGGGGATTTTCCGCTCACCGACATCGGTGCCACCGGGTGCTACCGCATTGACACGGATTCCGCGGTTGCCATTCTCCCAGGCGAGACAAGCTGTCAGGGCGTTAACGCCCCCCTTGGCGGCGGCGTAGGGAACCCGGTTGAGTCCTTTGGTGGCGATGGATGAGACATTGACGATTGCGCCTGCGTTTTGCTGCTGCATCACAGGCAGCACCGCATGACAACACCAGAGGGTTGGAAACAGTGAACGGCGTATCTCCGCTTCTACCTGCGCCTCTTCATAATGCTCATAGGGTTTAACCCAGATGGTGCCACCGACATTGTTGATCAGGCTATCGATACGCCCATATTTGTCCACGGCGGCATCCATCACCTTACAACACTCGGCATATTGCTCCAGATTGGCGAGCACCACCAGTGGCTCTGGAAAGCCCAGCCCGGTGATCTCAGCGGAAACCTCCTCCACCAGAGGCGAGAAATCGACCAGTACTAACAGCGCACCTTCCGCCGCCGCCCGAAACGCTACCTCCCGGCCAATACCCTGAGCGGCCCCTGTGACGACGACAACCTTTTCTTCAAAACGACGTACAGACATAGAGGTTACCTCAGGCAAATTTTTCGTAATGGAAGCTGGCGGGTGTCATGCCTTTTTCTGAGAAGTAGTGGTTGACCGCATCGACCATCGGCGGCGGACCGCAGAGATAGATATCAACATCACCATCACAGAGGTGTTCGGCTTCGATGTACTGGGTGACATAGCCTTTGGTTGGGTGTTCGCTCTCGGGTGAGGCAACACAGGTGGCGAAGCTGAACAGTGGCAGCGCTGCCGCCAGACGTTCCAGCCGGTCAACCTCGACCAGATCGATATCGTTGGTTACACCGTAGATAAGGTGTACCGGGTATTCCAGACCATCCCGTTGCATCTTTTCCAGCATCGCCGTGAACGGGGCCAGACCGGTACCGCCTGCCAGAAACAGTGCCCGGCGGTTCATATCCCGCAGATAGAAGCTGCCAAACGGACCAGAGATCTCCAGCGGTTCTCCCACCTGAGCGCTGTCACGCATATAACCACTCATCTTGCCATCGGGAATCACCCGGATCAGAAAGGAGACTTCGTTGGCATCACTCACCAGTGAACTGAAGGAGTAAGCCCGGGTTTCATCGCTACCCGGCACTTTAATATTGACATACTGTCCTGGCAGAAAGTGCAGCTTCGCCAGTTTCTCACCTTTCACCGAAAAGCTGATTGCGGTGTCTGAATGACGATTAATCGCTGACAGTTCAACCGGATAGGTCTCGGTAACGGTTTTGCATACCTTAGAGGACACCGGTACTGAGACGACGCAGTCGGAGGTGGGCACCATGCGACAGGTAAGCACCTGCCCCTGCTCTGCCTCTTCTTCAGAAAGCGCATCCTCGATGTAATCTTCCAGTGTATATTTGCCGGATTCGGCATGGCACTTACAGGTACCACAGGCACCATCGCGGCAATCCAGTGGAATATTAACCCGCTGACGATAGGCGGCATCAGCGACCAGTTCACCCTCGTTGCACTCGATAAAACGAGTGACACCGTCTTCAAAGTTTAATGCAATTTTATAAGACATAATCGATCCCGGCCCCCGTTAAACCGGGGGCCTTATTGTTATTATTAAAGATGATAGATATCGACCACATGATGGATATAGTCGTTTTTCAGCACGACTTTTTTCGCTTTGATCTTCGGTCGCTCAGAGGAGGTATCCAGGGTATAAAAGCTGGTGCCGAAGTAGGTGTAGACGTGCTCATAACGATAGGCATAGTTAACCCAGTTGAAACGCACCTGACACTGATCATCTGACGCTTCGATAATCTCAATGTTACTCAGATTATGCGAAGTGCGCGGCTGTGGCAGACTGGTGGCGCTGGATTTATCTGTATTGATACGGAACACCCGGTCTTCCAGTCCGCTGCGTGAGGCGTAATACATCAGCGAAATCTCAGACTGAGGGTCTTCGGTCAGCTCGCCGGTATCATCCCAGGAGGGCACCCAGTAGGTTGCATCTTCGGCATACATCTCCAGCCAGCTATCCCAGTCTTTGTCATCAAGATAGCGGGTCTCTTCATAGAGAAACTTATTTACCTGCTCGATTGAGATAGCCATGATTATTTCTCCTCCTGTTCGGCTGCCGCTTTCTTCATCACATCAACCCAGTAACGATGTTGCACGGTGTACAGCCCCTCATCTTCGGTTTTAGCACCGCTCATCACGGGATTCATACCCAGCTTTTTCGCCTCTTCATCCGGCCCTTTAATCCAGTGTTCCGCCCCCCGGCACATATCGTTCCATTCCAGGCTGCTGGCCATAAAGCCTTTCTGGCATGAACGAAACTCTTCCAGGTCATCCGGGGTTGCCATACCACTGGCATTGAAGAAATCTTCATACTGACGAATCCGCTGAGCACGTGCCTCGGCACTTTCGCCCTTCGGCGCGATACAGTAGATAGTGACTTCCGTTTTATTGACATCGATAGGACGGAACTGGCGGATCTGCGAGCTGAACTGATCCATCAGGAAGACGTTCGGATAGACGCACAGGTTACGCAGATTACCGATCATCCAGTCCGCTCGTGCCTCACCACTGCTGGCGATCAGCTCGTCACGGCGCTGGTAGATTGGCCGGTCTTTCGGGTTTGGCCACTGCATCCACAGGCAGATATGGCCGTGATCGAAGGCATAGAAACCACCCTTCTGCTTCGCCCAGGTGCTGGCGTCCATCGCTTTGGTTTTATCGGTTTCTTTATCCCGACGACCGGTGGTTGCCACATAGTTCCAGTGCACCGCACTGACGTGATAACCATCCGCGCCATTTTCAGCCTGAACCTTCCAGTTGCCGTCATACACGTAGGTTGAGCTGCCACGCAGTACTTCCAGACCTTCCGGTGACTGATCCACGATCATGTCGATAATTTTCGCCGCTTCTCCCAGATACTCTTCCAGAGAGACAACATCAGGGTTCAGACTGCCAAACAGAAAGCCCTTGTAGCTGGCAAAACGGGGCACCTCTTTCAGGTTGTGCGACCCTTCGCAGTTAAACGATTCCGGATAACCGGCATCATCAGGGTCTTTAACCTTGAGCAGCTTGCCATCGTTGTTGAAAACCCAGCCATGAAACGGACAGGTGTGGGCCGCACGATTGCCTTTTTTGGTCCGGCACAACATCGCCCCACGGTGACTACAGGCGTTGATAAAGGCTTTCAGCTCATTATCTTTGTTGCGGGTAATAAAGATCGGCTGGCGACCCATGGTGTAGGTAAAAAAGTCATTCTTGTTAGGAATCTGGCTTTCGTGAGCAAGATAGATCCAGTTACCTTCAAAGATATGCTTCATCTCCAGTTCGAACAGTTCCGGATCGGTAAACATATCCCGCTTGCAGCGATAGATACCCTCTTCGGGTTTCTCTTCCATCATTGAATCAATTTTATTAAACAGTGCTGTGTTCATTCGGTCCACCTCTATTGTTTTCCTCAAAGATACTCAACAGAGGGGTGACTCAATATCCGCTTTATGCCGACCTATATCCTATTTATGCACCTACAGTGCAGAAACGGGATAATGCTTCTTTGTCGACCAGGAAAGGGGTATCGGGGTAGTGACTAGTAGTGACTAATAGAACGGCAGTCTGCCGCCATAGAAGGCGGCTTCATAATCTAAAACAGGCTCACCACAGAGGGCACAGAGAGCACAGAGAAACCGCTAAACAGTACTTCTCCGTGTCCCCTGTGCGCGCTGTGGCAAAACCTTTATCCAGACTCAAGCCAGCGGTTTTTGGCGCGACTTCTGCCGTGATAAAACACGGGTGCCATCATCTAAAACAGACGCACCACAGAGGACACAGAGCGCACAGAGAAACCGCTAAACAGCACTTCTCCATGCACTCTGGGGCTGTGGTAAAACCTTATCCAGACTCAAGCCTGCGGTTTTTGGCGCGACGTCTGCCGTGATAAAACACGGGAGCCATCATCTAAAACAGACTCACCACAGAGGACACAGAGAGCACAGAGGAACCGCTAAACAGCACGTCTACTTATCCTCTGTGCACTTAGTATGCCCTCTGGGTACTGTGGTAAAACCTTTATAACATCCAGACTCAAAACAGCGGATTTTCTTTATCTCCCATAACCTGCGATAAACCAAAAAAAGACCTCCAGAAGGAGGCCAAACACATTGCGAAAGGGAGCAAAGCAAGCGTGAAAACGCGGTGACACAAGCGCCATATGAAACTCAAGATATCCGGCAGCGTTGCCCGAAAAAGCCCTCTTCCGGGCAACGTTGCCGATCAGGTGAGTACTGACAGGAAGCGTTCATTCAGAACCCGGTCATGATAGAAGATCGCCTTACCCAGATCCTCTGCCTTCCAGGTGACCGGCTCATGATCGGGGTAGTGATAATCGCCACCACAGAACACTTCGTTACGGTTGCCTGATGGGTCGAAGAAGTAGATGGTCTGACCATGGGTCAGGCCGTGGCGGGTCGGGCCGATATCGATGGAGGTGTTGGTCATGGAGATCAGATCCGCCGCACGCAGCACCGACTCCCAGGTTTCCAGAAAGAACGAGGCATGGTGGAATTTACCCGGCTCTGGGCAGTCGATAAACGCCACGTCATGGGCTTTCATACTGGCGGTCAGGAACGCCGCAACACGATTACCTTCCGGATCAACCACCTGTTCGGCCAGATCAAAGCCCAGCACATCTCGGAACAGCGCATAAGTATCTTCAACATTCGGCCCATACAACAAGCAGTGATCAAAACGGGTGGCTTTCATCCCCTTCAGATCCATCGGCCAGGCTTCCGGATTAACGTTGGATACCCCCCATTTACCGGGCTGCTCTTTTTCCGCATAGAGTTCAAAGCGGTGACCTGTCGGTGCTTCAAAACGGATGCGACGACCGCAGCCACTCAGCTCACCCGCTGCAATATGCTCCACCGCACAGCCGTACGCTATCAGGTCGCTCTCCAGCTGTTCTAACACGCTGTTGTTGAGCACCTTAAAGCCCATAAAGTCCATACCCGGCTCATCGGCCTGACGCAGAACAACCGAAAACTTATCCACTTCGGTCCAGCCTTTCAGATAGGCGCGCCCCTGATCATCACGCTCCACCTCAATCAGTCCCAGCAGATCCCGATAATGAGCCAGCGCTTCATCGATATCCAACACCCGGAGCTGCACATGACCGGGACGCATTACACCCTTTTTCATTTTGTTAATCCTCTGTTGTTATTTTAATCAGGCCGTTTCAACCTGTAGTTGTTTGACAACCTCAGTCCGCATATCGGAAAGAGGGTAAACCCGACCAGCCAGCAGATATCCCCCTTCAGCCTGACGTTCGCGGATATGGGTTTATCGGCCCAGTGTTTTTGCTGACTGCCCCCCAATGCCCCAGTGTTGCGCAGGCACATCACTGATCAACACCCGCACCGACTCCTTCGGGGCATTGATGGCTCTATTGACCGCCTCAGTAATCTCATGAATCAGCAACTCTTTCTGCTGATCCGTTCTGCCTTCAATGATGTTCACATGAATAATCGGCATAATTTCTCTTACTCCTTGCCCTGGATCATCCGATCTGAGCCACTAAATAAACTGACCGCATCCTGATAACGGACACTGAAGCCGTCGCCTTTATTGACCTGTGCCGCCGCAGTGATCGCACCGATCATGATGAAGGTGCCATACGCCCACCGGTAATAACCCGGCTGGAACCGGAGTTATCCGCGATAACACTCTTCAGACCGAACTTAAAATCCTTATAGCGGGAGTCGATCACTGACGACATAGGGTTACAGCATTCACCTTGTGCTGGCGATCTGTAGTCCTGCGCCCTTCTGACTACTGTTGTTCCGGTTTATTACTGACAGAACATTCGCCAGGGCATCTTTCATATCTCTACTATCGGTGCACGCAAGAGGTAAAAAAATCCGTTCAGCGAAACTCTCTATCCATTTTCTGCAGCGAAGCGAATGCCATGCGCTAGATGGACAAAGCTTGCAATCAGTGGCTATTGGAAAGCCCGCTTCGGACATAGGCTGGGTTCGACTTAATCCTCTAACTTTGAGACATTAGTGATGAACAATAAAAAGAAGATATTCCCGTCAGTTCTATCTGCCAGCATTGCCGCCACCATGATCACAATGAGTTCCGGCTCAATGGCTGCGGACAGTGATCCGATTAAAGTGGGTGTCATGCTGCCCTTCAGTGGTGTTTATGCCGGCCTGGGGGAATCGACCCGCAATGGTTTGAAACAGGCACTGAAAGAGCAAGGCAACAGCATCGCTGGCCGCCCGGTTGAATTTATCGAGATGGACACCGAAGCCAAACCTGCACGCGCGCCCGAAATCACCTCCTCGCTGGTTGACAACCAGAAAGCTGATTTCGTCATTGGCCCGGTACATTCCGGGGTCGCAATGGGGATGATCAAAACCATCAAAGGTAAAGACTCCATCATGATCATTCCCAATGCCGGTGCTAATGCGGCCACCGGAGCCTTCTGCCAGCCCAACGTCTTCCGCACATCATTCTCCTCATGGCAGACCGCGTTCCCGATGGGAAAAGAAGCCTATGACATGGGCTATAAAAAGATCGTCACCATGAGCTGGAACTACGGTTTCGGTAAAGAGTCTCTGGAGGCGTTCAACGAATCCTTCACCAAAGCCGGGGGTGAAGTGATTAAAGAGATGCTGGTGCCATTCCCGAAAACAGAGTTTCAGTCCTATCTGACCGAGATAGCCTCCATCAATCCTGATGCGGTATTTGTCTTCTTCGCGGGCGGCGGTGCGGTTAAGTTTGTTAAGGATTACGACGCCATGGGGTTAAAAGGCAAGATACCGTTGCTGGGTTCAGGCTTCCTCACCGAAGGCACCACCACTGCGCAGGGGCCTGCGGCTGAAGGGGTGATTACCACCCTGCACTACGCCGATGCGCTGGATATCCCTAAGAACCAACGCTTCCGTCAGGATTATGAAACCCTCTACGGCAAGCCCGCCGACCTGTTCGCCGTGCAGGGTTATGATGCGGGTCAGCTGATCGCACAGGCGGTAAGCGCGACGGGTGGCAATACCACCGATAAAGCCGCACTGATTCAGCAGATGGAGAAACTGGAAATAGACAGCCCACGGGGTGCATTCCACTTTTCAAAAGCCCATAACCCGATTCAGACCATCTACCTGCGCAAGGTGGTTGATGGCCAGAACACGGTGGTTAAAGTTGCTCAGGATCATCTGGAGGACCCTGCCCGCGGCTGCAAACTATAACACTCTGATCAGGAGCTCCGTTCAGGAGCTCAATTAAGGGTCTTCGCGGAGGCCCTTCATCGGATTTTCCAAGATTCATCTTTAGGCAGATATTATGGATACGTCACTTTTCCTGGTACAACTCCTCAACGGAGTACAGTACGGGCTATTACTGTTTCTGATAGCGTCAGGACTCACACTGGTGTTTGGCGTCATGGGTATTCTCAATCTGGCACATGGCTCTATGTATATGATTGGGGCATACCTTGCATACTATTTCACCACCCTGACCGACAGTTTTCTACTGGCCTTTCTTATCAGCGGTACGATGGCGCTGGTGATCGGCATCATCATCGAACGATTTCTGATTATCCACCTCTATAAGCGAGACCACCTGGACCAGGTGCTGCTGACCGTGGGGCTGATCTTTATCTTTAACGCCACCCAGAGCTTTGTCTGGGGCAACGACCCGCTGGGGGTTGAAGTTCCGGAACTACTGTCGGGTTCTATCAAACTGACCGATATCGTCGAATATCCGGTTTATCGTCTGTTTATCTCGCTGCTCTGCCTGCTGGTTGCCGCCACCATGTATTTCACCATCAATAAAACCCGCCTGGGGATGATGATCCGTGCCGGGGAATCAGATCGTGCCATGGTGGAAAACCTGGGTGTCGATATCAGCAAACTGTTCACCATTGTGTTTGCCATTGGGGTTTTCCTGGCATCCCTCGCGGGTATCGTTTCAGCGCCGATTGTCAGCCTGGTGCCCGGCATGGGCGAACATGTGCTGATCTCCTGCTTTGTTGTGGTTGTGATTGGTGGCCTTGGGTCGATTAAAGGCGCTTTTGTCGCGGCACTGATTGTCGGCATCGTTGATACCTATGCCTCAGTGCTGGTACCCCAAGCCTCCAGCATGTCGATCTATCTGTTGATGGCACTGATCCTTTTAGCAAAGCCCCAGGGCTTGTTTAAAAACTGAGGGGCAAGACTATGTCTATATTTTCCAGTAAATCTGAAAAGATATTTATCTATCTGTTTTTCGCAATCGGTTTGTTCATTCCACTGTTTCTGGAGGGCAACACCTTTTATATCAATAAGTTCTCAACAATTATCATCCTCTCCATTTTTGTCATGTCGCTGGATTATCTGGTGGGACGCACCGGCCTGATCACGTTGGGGCACGCGATGTTTTACGGCCTGGGTGGTTATATTTTCACCATTCTTGCCCCCGAATATGAAGCGGTTAACTTCTGGGTTTATACCTTCTATGTGATGCTGATCAGCGGTTTTATCGCCCTGATTGTTGGTCTGATTGTGCTGCGCACCAGTGGCATCTATATGATTATGATCACCCTGGCACTGGCGCAGATGACCTTCTACTTCTTTGCCGATTCAGTTGAATACGGCGGGCTTGACGGTCTGTTCGTTTACATCAAACCGGAAACCAGCATCTTCGGATTGAGTTTTCTCGATCTCGACAATGAAACCCACTTTTACTACCTCTGCCTGCTGTCGCTGTTCAACTGTTTTGTGTTCTTTAAAGTTATCATGAACTCCTCATTCGGACGGGTCATCGACGCCCTGAAAGAGAACCCCGACCGGGCCATTGCACTGGGTTATAACATCTTCCACTTCCGCCTGATCGCCTACGTGCTCTCCTCATCTCTGGCGGCCTATGCCGGTTATCTGTTTGCCCTGCAGTTTGGCTTCGTCAACCCCAGCATGATGTCCTGGGACATATCAGCAACGGCGCTGGTGATGGCGTTACTGGGAGGGCTTGGTTCGGTTTTTGGCGCCATTATCGGCAGCTTTATGTATGAGGGGCTGCACTACTATATCGAGCACCTGACTGAGTACTGGATGTTCTTTATGGGTGTGCTGATCATTGCACTGGTGCTCACCCTCAAACACGGTATCGCGGGATTCCTTAATGCTCTGGGAGGTAAACGTTCATGAATCAGACAATCCTTGAAGCGGAAAACCTGTGTAAATTCTGGGGTGGACTGAAGGCACTGAATGAACTGAATATTCAGTTTAAAGATAAGCAACTACACAGCATTGTCGGCCCCAACGGCGCAGGCAAAAGCACCCTGTTGAACACCCTCTGTGGTGCCTACCCCGCCACCAGCGGCGTGATCCTTTATCACGGCAAACCGATCACCCACCTGAAGGGGTATGAGTTTTGCCGCGAGGGGATTGGCCGCAGCTTTCAGAAAACCAATATTTTCCATAACGCGACCTGTCTGGAAAACTGCTGTATCGCCGCCCAGCAACGCATCGGCGGCAGCTTTAACCTGTTCAGAAAACGCAGCAAAAACCGTCAGATCACCGAGATAGCCCGGAAGGCATTGCAACAGGTCGGCTTAACTGCGCGGGCGGATACCCGGGCAACCGAGGTCAGCTATGGTGAGCAGCGCCAGCTGGAGATCGCCATGGTACTCGCCACCTCACCGAAAGTCCTGTTACTGGACGAGCCGATGGCGGGGATGGGCCATGAAGAATCACAAACCATTATCAGTCTGCTAAAAGAGCTGAAGCAGCAATACTGCATTGTCCTCGTCGAACACGATATGGATGCAGTGTTTGAACTGTCAGATCTGATGACGGTGATGGTCGATGGCCAACACTTAATAACCGATACCGTAGACAATATCCGCAACAACCCGCTTGTTCAGGATGCTTATCTCGGTAACGATGATGAGGTATTTTAACCATGCAGAATATTCTTGAAGTTCACGGCCTGCAGACACTCTACGGCGAGAGCCATATCCTGCATGGCGTCTCCTTTGATATTAAAAGTGGAGAAACGGTCAGTATTATGGGCCGCAACGGCATGGGAAAATCCACCACCCTGAAATCGATTCTGGGGATCGCACCACCCCGCAGCGGTTCAGTGATTTACAAAGGGGAGGATATTACCCGTCTGCCTACCTGGAAACGGATGCGCCGGGATATCGCCTATGTTCCCGAGGGACGGGGGATGTTTCACAACCTGACGGTAAAAGAGCATCTGCAGATAGCAGCGCGGAAAAACTCCAGGGGTGACGCTAACTGGACCTACGATCAGGTGCTGGAGGTGTTTCCCCGTCTGACCGAACGACTGACCAATAAGGGCACTCAACTGTCTGGCGGCGAACAGCAGATGCTGGCCATCGGTCGTGCCCTGCTGACCAACCCGGACCTGCTGATCCTTGACGAAGCAACCGAGGGGCTGGCACCACTGATTCGTAAAGAGATCTGGCAGGTGATCAGACAGATTAAAGACTCTGGTGTATCCACCATCATCGTGGATAAAAACATTAAAGTACTCAATGAACTGTGCGAGAAACATATCCTGATTGTAAAAGGAAAAGTGATGTTTCAGGGGGATTCCCGATCACTTGATGACAATAAAGCGTTTATTGAACAAAGCCTGGCAGTCTAATACGATAGCGGGAGGCCTGCCTGATAATAAAGGTCTCCCGCTATAAGGAATAAAGCACTGTATGATCGACACCACGATTACGATTCCCAAAGATCAGAAACAGGGTATCAGTTCACTGGAACTGGGTTTAAAAATCCTGGAACATATCGCCGAATATGGAAAACCCATCACATTAAAAGCACTGGCTGAACTATCAGAGATGTCTCCCAGCCGGTTACATAAATATCTGGTGAGTCTGGTAAAACTGGGTTACATCAGTCAGCAGAGTGACTCAAAATATACCCTGGCCACCAGCAGTCTGAAAATCGGTATCTCAGCACTGCGCCTCATCGATCCTATTCAGAGCGCATTTTTATGTGCAGAAAAGCTGCACCGGGAATACGACCGGACCATTACCGTCGCCATCTGGAACGGCAACTACCCGCTGGTGATCAAATGGCTGGATTCCAGCCGCTCCCTTAACGTTAATATCCGTCTCGGGTCGCAACTATCCCCCTTTACCTCGGCTTCCGGACGCATATTCCTGGCGTTTCTGCCGGATCAACGACGTCAGGAGATCGTCGATGAATTTTTCGCAAACCCTCCTGCCCTGCCCAGGCATATGGGACAGCCGCTGAATAAAAGTGAGTTTATGAAACTGCTTGAGGAGATCAGGGAGGAGAAAGTCTGTCGCTTCATGCAGGACTATCTGCCGGATATCAACGTCGTCAGTGCCCCCATCTTTGATGTCGATAACAATATCAGCTCGATCATCAACCTACTCGGCCAGACCAGTGATACGCCGGTAGAAAAAGGCAGCATCTATGAGCAGGCGGTACTCCACGCCTGCCAGACAGCAACACAACAACTGAGAGGTTATAGCTGAGTTTGCATCAAAAAAGGCACCCAAATAAGGTGCCTGAATAAGGTGCCTGAACAAAGTGCCTGAATAAGCTGCCTGATGTAAGCGACTGAACGGTCGCTCACCCGACCTTGATGAGCTAGTGCCCCCTCTTCTTCAACGTTTCAGATGGCAGTTCGCCAAACATCTTGCGATATTCGCTGGAAAAACGCCCCAGATGCATAAAGCCAAAATCTAGAGCTACTTCGGTGACATTGCGACAGCCACCCTCGCCATCCTGCAACATTTTGTGCACGTGCATCAGCTTCTGCTGCTTAATATAGTGCATCGGGGTGACTGATTTATGCCGCGCGAAGATATTATAGAGCGTCCGCTGACTCACCCGGCTGAGACTGGCCAGATCATCGACCGAAAGGTCATCTTTAATATGATCCGCTATATAGCTGTCAATTGCCGAGAAGCAGTGAGGTGCCTGCTCCTCCGCGGGAATCTGAATATTATTGGAAAAGCAGTCCAGCAGTTTAACCGCCAGCAAACTGCTGTAGGGCGCCAGTTGAGAGAAGTCTGATTGCGCCGCTTCCGCTTCCATAAAGATCAGTTCGAGCAGGTGGATCAGAGAACGATGGTCAGAGGTTTTACGTACCGCATGATCAAACTTAACCCCATCCTTTGGCAGATAAGCGACCTTCTCCGCCAACGCCGAGATCATGACGCTTTTAGGGATCTTAACAATCACTTTCTCACAGTCGGCAGAGTAGTTAAGATCAACCCTGTCATTAGGGTTAAGCAGCAGAACCTCGCCAGCACGGACTCTCAGATCTTTATCCGCCAGACTCCAGTCACAAACCCCATTAGTAACAATTTGCAGATGATAGATATCTTCCAGATCGGCTGACTGAACCCTGACATTGCCACCATAGGTTATCCGCGACAGCGCCACATCGGATAGATTCCGATGCCAGATAGACGCTTTCTGATCGCACTCACCCTTTACAGATATCCGATGTGTTCCAATATGTTTGTTGACGTAATCGGATATAACCTGGGGATCCTGCGCCTGATAAATGGCGCTCCCCTGCAGCACTTCGTTAAACATCATAACTTCTCTATTTTTATTATTTATGAATCAGTTTATATATAATAAAACATCAGCTGTCAATTTACCCTCGGTTTCTGTGACTTTTACCTGAAGAATTTACATGTTAAAACGCAGACCTTCAGGTTCACCTCATATTAAAGCGATGAGTAAATATAACGCGCGGTGCAGGAGCTAATAGAAAGTAGCAATGCTGAAATAGAGAGTTTGGAAAATAGAAAGCTTGTAAGTAGAAAGCTTATGAGTAGAAAGAACAACAAACGGCAGCAAGGGAATTATGCTGGCCATAGCGATCAAAAGTAGAAGAAGACAAACAAGTGGCAATAGACGCTATCTTTTCTGATCAGGATGATCTGTAACAACGCAGCCACGACGCTATCGGGTGAATCCCGTAGCGTCATGGCTTCGTTTGCAATCGTCGCGCTGTTTATACGCTCGGTAGCAGTTGCTCCGGCATGTACGCGTTATAAACCCCACTCTGAATCAGCTGCTTGGCATTTTCGATATCCGGTGAGAAGTAACGGTCCTTATCATAGAAAGGCACTACTTCACGCAGCTGTGCCTTAGCGGCTTCGACCCGCTCTGATGACTTCAGCGGTGCCCGGAAATCGACACCCTGACAAGCCGCCAGCAGTTCCACCGCCAGAATACCCGCGGTGTTATCCGCCATATCCTTTAACCGGCGAGCGGCGTAAGTGGCCATCGACACATGATCTTCCTGATTGGCGGAGGTTGGCAGACTGTCAACGCTGGCGGGATGTGCCAGTGACTTGTTCTCAGAGGCCAGTGCTGCACCGGTCACCTGGGCGATCATAAAACCAGAGTTAACGCCGCCATTATTTACCAGAAACGGTGGCAACTTACTCAGATTGGAGTCGATCAACAGCGCCATGCGCCGTTCAGACAGTGAACCTATCTCAGCGATGGCCAGCGCCAGATTATCGGCCACCATGGCAACCGGTTCGGCATGAAAATTACCGGCAGAGATAAACTCGTCGGTTTCGATAAACACCAACGGATTATCAGACACCGCATTGGCTTCTACCAGCAGGACTTCTGACGCCTGACGAATCTGTTGCAGACAAGCCCCCATGACCTGAGGCTGACAGCGAAGTGAATAGGGGTCCTGAACTTTCTCACACCCTTCATGGGAATCGCCAATGTCGGAACGCTCCCCCAGCAGATGACGGTAGGCGGTAGCTGCATCGATCTGCCCCTGTTGCCCGCGCACTTCATGTACCCGGGGATCAAACGGCCGACGGCTACCCAGTGCCGCTTCCACAGACAGGGATCCGGATATAATCGCCGCGGCAAACAGATCTTCGGCGGCAAACAGCCCCTGCAGTGCAAATGCGGTAGACGCCTGCGTACCATTCAACAATGCCAATCCCTCTTTAGGTGCCAGAGCGATCGGCTCAAGTCCGGCGATCCGCAGGCCCTCGGCGCCAGACATGCGCTCACCTTTGTAAGTCACTTCACCTTCACCCAGCAGTACGGTGCTCATATGTGCCAGTGGCGCCAGATCGCCGGAGGCTCCTACCGAACCTTTCTGCGGGACACAGGGGTAAACTTCAGCATTAACCAGTTTGATCAGCGCTTCTATAATTTCCAGACGGATCCCGGAAAAACCCCGTGCCAGCGAGTTGATCTTCAGGGTCATCATCAGCCGTACAGTCGATTCTGCCATGAGTTCACCTACACCCGCAGCATGGGACAGAACAATACTGCGCTGTAACAGCGCCAGATCTTCAATGGCGATACGGGTATTTGCCAGCAGACCAAAGCCGGTGTTGATCCCATAGACAACCCGCCCCGCTTCGATGACCCGTTCAACCGCCGCACTACTGGCATGAATCCTTTCATGACAGGCAGGATCGAGAGACAGCGACACCGGCTCATGGTTAATTCGGCGTAATTCAGCCAGGGAGAGATGCCCCGGGTTAACAGTAAGTTGATACATCAGGATAGTTCCTAAAAAATATTTATCGACTGCATCACATCAGGCCCGACGTCGATCAGGCCCAATGAGCAATACACTATCAGTTATAGTTGATTTTTTATCTGTTCAGCATCGGCAGATCCAGCCCCTGCTCCCGGGCGCAATCGATGGCAATATCATAACCGGCATCCGCATGACGCATCACGCCGGTGCCCGGATCATTGCGCAGCACCCGCGCCAGGCGTTTTTCCGCAGCCTCAGTACCATCCGCAACAATGACCACGCCCGCGTGCTGACTAAAGCCCATGCCTACACCTCCGCCATGATGCAGCGACACCCAGGTGGCTCCACCCGCAGTATTCAACAGGGCATTCAGCAACGGCCAGTCGGACACCGCATCGGAGCCATCCAGCATCGCTTCGGTTTCCCGGTTGGGACTGGCTACCGAACCTGAATCAAGGTGATCCCTGCCGATTACCACCGGCGCTTTCAACTCTCCATTTCTGACCATCTCGTTAAATGCCAGCGCCAGGCGCTGACGATCCTTCAACCCTACCCAGCAGATCCGCGCCGGCAGCCCCTGAAAAGCGATCCGTTCACGGGCCATATCCAGCCAGTTATGCAGATGCGGATCATCCGGAATCAGCTCTTTCACTTTCTGATCAGTTTTATAGATATCTTCCGGATCACCGGACAACGCTACCCAGCGGAAAGGACCGATCCCCTCACAAAACAGCGGCCGGATATAGGCGGGTACAAATCCGGGGAAGTCGAAGGCGTTCTCAACGCCTTTTTCAAAGGCCATCTGACGGATATTGTTACCATAGTCCGTCGTCGCCGCCCCCTGACTTTGCAGAGCCAGCATCGCCCGCACCTGAACCGCCATCGACTCTTTTGCCGCATCGACCACCGCCGCTTCATCTTTCAGGCGCATCTGCGCTGCGTACTCCAGCGTCCAGCCCTTCGGCAGATAGCCGTTCAACGGATCATGGGCACTGGTCTGGTCCGTCACCACGTCGGGTGTGATACCCCGTTCAACAATCTCCGGGAAGATATCCGCGCAGTTGCCCAGCAATCCCACCGAAACCACTTCGCCCTTCGCTTTAGCGCTGGCGATCATATCCAGCGCTTCATCCAGGGTATAGGCTTTTTTGTCGACATAGCGGGTTCGCAGACGGAAATCGATGCGGGTCTCATCACATTCAACCGTAATACAGGAGAACCCGGCCATGGTTGCCGCCAGGGGCTGAGCCCCCCCCATTCCCCCCAGACCACCGGTCAGTACCCAGCGGCCAGAGGCATCACCCCCAAAGTGCTTTTTCGCCATTGCGGCAAAGGTCTCGTAGGTCCCCTGCACAATCCCCTGCGAACCGATATAGACCCATGATCCCGCGGTCATCTGGCCGTACATCATCAGGCCCTGCTTATCCAGTTCATTGAAGTGTTCCCAGGTCGCCCAATGGGGCACCAGATTGGAGTTGGCGATCAGTACCCGGGGAGCATCCGCATGGGTTTTAAACACCCCCACCGGTTTACCGGACTGAATCAGCAGCGTTTCATCCTCTTCCAGTCGCTGCAGCACTTCAATAATTTTGTCATAACACGCCCAGTTGCGTGCTGCACGACCGATACCGCCGTAAACCACCAGATCCTCCGGCTTCTCGGCAACATCCGGATGCAGGTTGTTCATCAGCATCCGCATCGGCGCTTCGGTCAGCCAGCTTTTACAACTCAGCTCAGTTCCGGTCGGCGCTTTAATAAGGCGATTGGCGTCGTGACGGCTATCATTCATTTTTCTTATCCTCGTTTAACAATACAGTGGAACAGACGCGCAGAAACGCGTGCGGTCCGGTTATCGATATCAAATTCAGGGTTGTATTCGGCAACATCGGCCAGTTTCAGTTTGCCGGTTGCGACAATCGTTGCGATCAGGGGCTCCAGTATCTCCAGCCCTACCCCCCGGGCGGCGGGAGCACTGACACCGGGAGCGACCGCTGCAGGCAGCACATCCAGATCAATTGTCAGATAGAGCTGATCGCAATCAGCCATAAACTGTTGCAGCAAATGGGTAGTTTCAGTCAGCCGAGTAATATCCAGCTCGCTGTCCTTACGGTAAGTCACATTCAACTGATCAGCCCGCTGAAACAGCGCGGCGGTGTTCGACATCTCACTGACACCGAGACAGCAGTACTTAAACGGCCAGTTATTCGCCTGACACTGTTGCGCAATCTGATAAAACGGCGTGCCAGAGCTACAGCCGTTGCTATCCGGACGCAGATCGAAGTGAGCATCAAAGTTGATAATGCCGATATTAGGCCTGCTGCCGGATGTTTCACTCTGCCGCTGCAGATAGTGGTTCAATCCGCTCCAGCTGCCATAAGCAACCTCATGCCCCCCGCCCAGTACAAACGGAAAGTGACCTGCGCTCAGACAATCCTGCACCTGATCAGCCAGCGCCTGATGGGCCGCTTCTAACTCATCGCCCTCGCATACCACATTACCGGCATCCCAGGCCGGTCGGGAGACAGGCCAGGGCAGACTGGCCAGCGCACTACGCAGCAGATCCGGTGCCCGGCGAGCGCCAACACGGCCCCGGTTTCGGCGCACTCCTGCATCGCTGCAAAAACCGATAATCGCCACACTGTCAGCGGTCTCAGCCGCAGTTCCGGCAGTCAGCGGTTGAATCTGCTGATGCAGACGATTGGCCAGTTCTGGCAGCTCTTCCGTATCGATACGGCCTTTCCAGATAGCATCAAACGCCGTTGAGTATTCAGACATGGGTTACCTCCCCGGCGACAATTCGCTGGCGGATCGGATTGACGCCAAACTGACAGGCCAGCTCAGCCGGATGAGCGATATCCCAGAGCACCATATCCGCCAGCATCCCCTCACGGAGCATGCCAATATCCGCAGCTGAACCGAGAGCCTGCGCCCCATGACGGGTAACCCCGTTGAGCGCCTCTTCCGGCGTCAGGCGAAACAGTGTGCAGGCCATATTCATCATCAGCTGCAGAGATGCCAGCGGTGAGGAGCCGGGATTCAGGTCGGTGGCAATGGCCATCGGTACCCGATAGTTACGCAACAGTTCGATTGGCGGCAGCTTTGTTTCGCGCAAGAAATAAAAGGCACCGGGCAGGAGAGTTGCGACGGTGCCCTGCCCGGCCATCGCTTTAACCCCCGCCTCATCTAACCACTCCAGATGATCAGCCGACCAGGCACCATAACGGGCCGCCAGTTCTGCCCCGTGCAGATTACTTAATTGCTCTGCATGGGCATGAATACCCAAGCCGTGCTCGCAGGCAGCCCGGAACACCCGATCACACTGGGCCGGCGTAAAGGCGATGCTTTCGCAGAACACATCCACCGCATCAGCCAGCCCTTCACGGGCCGCGGCAGGAATCAATTCATGACACACCAGATCGATATAGCCCTCGGCATCATCGCGAAACTCTGGTGGCAGCGCATGGGCACCCAGCAACGTTGTCGACACCCTGACCGGGTTTTGCTCAGCCAGCTGTTTAGCCGCCCGCAGCATATTGAGTTCAGCCGCAAGGCTGAGACCGTAGCCAGACTTAATCTCGACCGTGGTCACCCCTTCCGCCATCAATGCTTGCAGGCGGGGCTGCGACAGCTCAACCAGCTCTTCAACCGTCGCGTTACGGGTGGCGTTAACCGTGGACAAAATACCGCCGCCCTGACGGGCAATCTCGGCATAACTCACACCCAACAGGCGCTGTTCAAACTCCTCAGCACGATTGCCGGCATAGACAAGATGGGTATGCGCATCGATCAGGCCTGGTGTCATCCAGCCGCCCCGGGCATCGATCAGCTCAGCGGTCACAGCCTTCAGATCCAGCCCAGACATCGGTGCAATGGCCACGATCTGCCCGTCCCGGACTCCGACCGCCTGATCTTTCAGGCCGCCATAGGGCGCTTCGATGTTTGGATCCATCGTTGCACAGTTGACGTTGATCCAGATTTTTTCACAGCGATTGAACACAAAAACACCTCAGACATACTTTGTATATACATATATATACCATTACAAAATCTGAGAGCCAAACTATTTTTATTAATACTCCTGAGATTAATCCTGAATAAAAATTGATATGACGGAATAATTTCTTATAAACAACTGAAAAATATGATTTTTAATTAACTAAACATGACTACAAAATTCTTGCTGCCCCGCCTGAATCAGACACAAAAAAATTGCATGACAGAGCGCTGCATAGGTCTGAGCCTATGTATAGACATAAGAAGCAAAGCTTTGTGAATCTCTGATATAGGCCCCAATGTAAACAATAGGGATAACGATAAAGAGAGATACCGCATGGAGGGATGAACAATGCGGTAATCGCTGATCGGTGCTTCAGGCTAACAAATGAAAGGGATCGCCAGCCGCAACAGAAAACTCAGATACCCGGTGATGCCAGCGAACGTAGCTTATAACGGGTGCCAGGATAGGTCAGGCAGGCGAAACTGACCAGACGATCATCGGACCAGGTGCGACGGTTGACCAGCAGACAGGGGGTATTGGCGTCGATCTCCAGCAATTGCTGTACATTCGAATCTGGCAGAATCGCTTCAACGATATGCTCGACATTGGAGACCGGATACATTTTTGACAAATATTCGTGGGGCGTACCGGCGGTGAAATCCTGATTCAGATAATCCGGCAGCAGGCGTGCAATAACAAAACGGTTTTCCAGTTGAATGGGCAGATCGTTTTCCCGATGCACGATCACTGAGCGATACAAAGAGGTACCCACCGGAACGCCCATCTGCATCGCGATCACCTCATCCGCAACTGCGTCCTGCAGTTTGATGACCGAACAACTGTAACGATGACCCCGCTGTACCACCTCTTCAGCGATATTGCGGATATCCACCAGCGGTGATTCCGCTTTAGCATCGGTGACAAAAGTACCCATGCCCGGATAGCGCACTAACAGGTTTTCCTGCACCAGGTCCCTGATCGCTTTGTTCACCGTCATCCGGCTGACCTCAAACTGTTTCGCCAGCTCAACTTCTGCAGGGATTTTACTGCCAGAGGTATAGGTCCCCTGCTTGATGCCATCCAGAATATAGCCTTTGATCTGCTGGTAGCGTGGTCTGTTGCTCACAAGCTCCCTCATCACGGTGCAAAAAAATTGATTGTATCCATTCAGACCTGAGTTGTCAGATTTACTTGATCATGAAGATATTCGGGCAGTTCCCACACACCGATCTGACTCACCATACGCAGTGGATCCCTGATGATTCAAAATCAACAGATTTCAAATTGCGATTCGACGTCGAAACGTTCATCATATAGGCCGTTTTTAACTGTTGACGGTATAGATGCAACCATGAGTAATTTCACCGACGTTTCCTTTCTGAACACTGTTTTTGGCAATCAACTGGGCAACATGAATAATCCGGATTGGGAAAAGGCCGGTAAACAGCTGCACCTGATCCAGGAGGAACTGGCGGAACTGGTTGAGGGGATTCAGAACAAAGATATGTCTGAAGTGCGGGATGCAGTTGCTGACATACTGGTTGTCACTTACGGCATGGCCCATGTGCTGGGTATTGATGCCGATAAAGATATGGCCGCGGTTCAGGAAAGCAACCTGTCTAAACTCTGTAAAACCGAAGCGGAGATCGAGGAAACCCTGGCCTATTACCGTACGGAGATCGGTCTGAATGTATACAGCGGCGGTGAACTGCCTAAAGCCTTTATCAAGTCATCTGAAGATCAGACCGGCAAAGATGGCAAGTTCTACCCTGCCCATAAGTTTCTTAAATGCATCAACTGGCACGAGCCAAAGCTTGTATAAGCCATATATAAGCAACCAGTATAAAGCAGCCTGACTGAAGAGCGCAGCAGATAGCGCTTATTCAGTTAGGGCGATGCTTTAAACAGCCAAAAACGGTGCACCTATGCACCGTTTTTTTATCTCTGAAATAAGCGTCGGAATATATAACTGACCAGTGTGGTTAAGCCGACTTTTTACGTCTGACAGGTGTCCGTTTCTTGCCAGTGGTCGTTTGCTTAGCAGCAGTTTTCTTAGCGGCAGGCTTTTTCGCCGCAGAGCCCGTGCGGGTTCGACTGGTTCTCCGTTTCTTAGGCGCAGGACTTAAGGCTTTCAGCGTATCAGGAATCACCACCTCTGCCGACTGAGCAATTAATCCATGTAACCGCTGGGTCAGCGGCTCCATAAAGCTGCTGTAACTGCTTTCCTGCTGACTGATCCTGCTCAGTTCGGATTCCCAGAGCGCGGTCATATCCGGCGTGGTGGCGCTCTCTGGCAGACAATCAACCAATGCACGTCCCACCGTGGTGGAACGGATTGTTTTCCCCTCTCTGACAAAAAAACCACGGGTAAACAGCAACTCGATGATACCTGCCCGGGTTGCTTCGGTGCCCAGTCCATCGGTCTCTTTCAACACTTTACGGACTTCCGGGTCGGCAACATAACGGCTGATACCGGTCATCGCGGCCAACAGAGTTGCATCGGTGAAATACTTGGGTGGTTGCGTATTTTTCTCTTCCAGCAGACCATCAACGCATTGTAACGGTTGTCCTTCTGCTAATACTGGCAGCAGACTATGTTTTGCTTCAGATGTGGACAGCAGTAATTTCCAACCAGAGTGCAACGTCTGATGGGCGGTTGCTATAAACTGCCCCCCTGCAATCGTCAGATCAACCCGGGTATCGTCATACTCATAGGGCGCCATAAACTGGGCCAGATAGTAGCGGCTCACCAGCTCATATAACTGGCGTTCCTGCTGACTCAGCGAGGCAAGATTTGCCTGCCGGGTGGTCGGTATAATCGCGTGATGGGCACTGACTTTCTTATCGTTCCAGGCCGATGAACGGCGGGCGGCATCGATTTGAGGCAAAAACTCAGTCAGTGTCTGCAGATTAGCGCCAATCGCGCTGATCACTTCCCCCGCCTGCCGGTGATGTTCCTCAGGGAGATAGCGGCAATCTGAACGGGGATAGGTCAGCAGTTTATGCCGTTCATACAGCGACTGACAGGTGTCCAGTACAGCTTTAGCGCTCATACCGAAACGCTTCGCTGCCTCTATCTGCAACGCCGACAGATTAAAAGGCAGGGGCGCATTTTCCTTCTTACGCTTCTGGGTAAGTTTTACCAGCTCTGCGGGCTGCCCTTTGATCCGCGAAATCACATTTTCAGCGAGTTTGCGGTTTAATACCCGCCCCTCTTCATCCTGATAGGGCTGGCAATTTTCACTGGGCTTCCAGCGCGCTTTGAACTGTTCCCCCGCCTCAGTCTCAATCACCGCCTGCACCTCATAAAACGGCTTTGAAACAAAGTTCTCGATCTCTTTATCTCGCCGGACAACCAGACCCAGAAGTGGCGTCTGCACCCGGCCAACCGACAACACGCCGTTATAGCCAGCCTTGCGCCCCTGAATACTGTATGCCCGGGTCAGATTAATGCCGTAGATCCAGTCCGCGCGAGAGCGCGCCAGCGCCGATACAGATAACGGTATAAATTCAGCATTAGATTTAAGGCTCCCCAGCGCAGCGCTCACCGCCTTAGGGTTGAGATCACTAATTAATAGCCGCTGTGCAGTTCGTTTCTTGGTTTCACTGGCCCCCAGATAGTTGATCACCTCATCCACCAGCAGTTGCCCTTCCCGGTCAGGGTCGCCCGCATGTATAAGCTGTTTCGACTGCCGAATCAGTTTACGCAACACCGCGAGCTGTGAACGGGTCTGGCTGCGGGGCTTTAACTTCCACTCATCGGGAATAATCGGCAGGTGTTCAAAGCGCCAGGGTTTAAAATCGGGATTGTAGTCCGCAGGATCAGCCTGCTCCAGCAGATGCCCAAGGCACCAACTGACACAGTCGCCGTTGCCCAGCTCGATATAGCCTTCGTGTTTTTTATGGGGCTTGGGTAAAACATCAGCGATCGCCCGGGCGAGGCTGGGCTTCTCTGCAATGTATAGGATCATGTCGGAAGAAATACTGGTTAAATATACAGATACGTTATCTCAATATTCACAGAGACACCAGACTCCAGGGATAAAAAAAAGCAGCTAAGCTGCTTTTTGTTGGTTTGACTCGAGATAAGTCTGTTCGAGATAGTGGATTATATCTGAGGACTCGTACATCCAGCTGACGTTGCCTTCACCTTCATCAATTCTCAGACAGGGCACTTTTAACTTACCGCCCCCCTCAAGTAGCTCATTGCGATACTGCTCAACATTTTTAGCATCACGCAACTCAATGTTGAGGCTATTACGACGTAGTGAACGACGCACTTTAACGCAGAAAGGGCATGCTTCGTACTGATAGAGGGAGAGGTTAGTTGTGCGCAGGTCAAGTGCACGCTGCTCCTCTGGTGCTCGTTTAAACGGACGGGGACTGAAAATGAAGTTCAACAGCAGGATAATTCTGCCCAGAAACCAACGAATAAATGACACTTTAATAACTCCTAAATACGGGTCTGATGACAACCCATTAATTCGGGCCAGATTATACCACTACCTTTGAAAATTATTTCCCTATAAAAAACAGGGCTTAAATAGCATCATATTGATTGTATAATGTTAAATTATTACTACAATTCGCTGAACTTATCTTTCGCTTGCAGGTCTACCCTGTCCAGCTTTACCTGAAAACCAGGTTTCGGTTTTAGGGGGGGGAAAGCTGAACGTCTATACAAACAGGAAGAACATGAATTCGTTAAACCGACTCCCGAAGAAAACATTGGTCGCGGGACTTTTCGCGATGGCACTGACAACATCGTCTCACGCTGCTAACTATATCAGTGACGACGTCTATACCTTCTATCACGGAGGGCCGGGAACAGAATACCGGATTACCGGCAGGATCCGCAGCGGTACCCCGGTAACAGTGTTAAGCCGCAACGAGAAAACCGATTTTATTCAGATTAAAACACCCAGCGGCAAGGTGGGCTGGATGCCTGCGGATAAAATCTCATCGGGTACCAGCCTTGCAGACCGTTTTCCCAAGTTGCAGGAACAACTGAAACAGAACGAAGCCGATCTGGCCGCTCAGGCTGAAGAGATTGCGGCACTGAAGCAACAAAACCAGACACTTGCGGGTGAGAATGCCGGAAATGCCGGCAAAGTGTCCGCCCTGGAAGAGGAGATTGTCGGTCTTAACAGAACCATCAACGGTATGGATGAAAGCAATCTGATGCGCTGGTTCACCTATGGCGGACTGGTTGCGTTTGGTGGTTTACTGTTGGGGCTGATGATCCCTTATCTGCCAAAACGCCGGAAGCGGCATGACACCTGGTAACAGCTATTTTACAACCCCGTTAACTGCGGGGTTATAATGATTCAGCGATAACAGGATCAGGATCAAAAAAGGGTGGCTTCAGGCCACCCTTTTTTATTTAAAGCTAAACCGGTATGAAGCTAAATTTGTATAAAGCTAAGCTGAAGCGTCTAAGGGATCGTCTTCAAGCCGCTCTGCAATCGCTCTTCGAGGCACTCGACTAACTGATCATCGGTATCCCTGAGACGCCGGCTGAGGTCCCGCGCCATATTCATGAATATCAGAACATACTGTTCCGGATCGGCCTGATAGACTGAAAACAGTTGATCCGCCTTAATCTCTACTGCACGACAGGGTTCCATCGCCTTCACTATACCGCTGCGGGGATAAACCCCCAGCAGGGCCATGGCACCAAAGCACTCACCCGGTAAAAAAGCGCGGATCTTATACTGTTCACCTGAGCTGCTTACCTTGAACAGGGCCGCACTACCAGACTCGACAATAAACGAGGAATCCCCCCGTTCACCCTCAAGAAAAAACGGTTCGCCTGCCTCACGCTCAACGTAATGACTACCTTCAAGGATCAGCTTAACGATATCTTCACGCAATCCACCAAATACCGGCATATCTTTAAGCCGGTGGATCGGAATATTTTCTGGCACAGTGTTACCCGTTCATCTCGTTGTATCTATCATTTTAAACCAAGATTGCTCCAACGATAACCTCTGTCTATCTAAAACATTAAAAAAGGCAATTGGTGTTGCACTTGGTAAACTGTTCAAATACATTCAAACAGATTTAAGGAGAGCAGGATATGCAACGAATTACTATATTTGGCCGTAAAGGCTGTGGCTTTTGTACCCGTGCGAAACAACTATGTGAAATGAAAAATCTGGATCACCGCTACATCGATATCCACGAAGAGGGTATCACCAAGCAGGATCTGGAAAAAACTGTCGGCAAACCGGTTGATACCGTCCCACAGATCTTTCATGGCCAGGAGCATATCGGTGGTTTTACCGAGTTTGCAGCGTTCGTTGATGAGCAGGAAGCCAAGGCCTGAAACTAGCACCCGTAAGTCCCGGGGGACCGCCAAAGACGCCAGCTTAAACCGCTGGCTCTCTCTGTCCGCCGGTGACTTCCCTTCATCAGCGCGTCCGTTGTCGCATGTAACACAAACTTCGCTTTAGCCCTGGTAATACCCGTATAGATCAGCTCGCGGGTTAATAACGGCGTTTCCTCCGCAGGCAGTATCATTACCACCGTTTCGAACTCTGACCCCTGACTCTTATGTACGGTCATAGCATATACCGTCTCATGCTTGGGTAAGCGTCCGGGAAGTACCCCCTTCATCGACCCATCAGGCAGCTCAAACCAGACTCTGAGTTTGCCATCCGGGTCTGCAACGGTAATACCAATATCACCATTATACAGCCCCAGTTGATAGTCATTACGGCTGATCATCACCGGACGCCCAGCGTACCAGGCTCCCGTCACGCTGATCAGGTTCTGTCGCTGCAGTTGCGCTTCTATCGCCTGGTTGAGCCCCTCCACACCGTATACTCCCTGACGCACCACCGCCAGCAACTGGATCTGATTAAACGCTTGCAGCAGTTGCTGCGGCGGTTCACCACCCTGCATTCGTTTCAGATAATCGGAGTAGCCACTGGCAACCTCAGCCACCATCTGCTGATAACCATCTTCAGACAGAGGTACAAAGCCGATATCCTGCCAGTTTTCACTGAACAAACGGACCGCCGCCTCTGCTTCTCCGCGGTTAACGGCCCGGGCTAGCTGACCAATACCGCTGTGTTCATCAAAACGATAACTTTTTCGCAGCAGCGCCAGCGCATCGGCAACCGGATTGTTTCCCGCAGCGGAGGGAGGCGTGGAGAGCGAGCACACCTGTTGCAGATAGCTCAGTTGCACCGGGCTGTAGCAGAGCTCACTAGACCCCTCCTGCTGTTGCCAGGCACAGATATCTCCCAGCACACTGCCCGCCTCGACCGATGCCAACTGATCCCGGTCACCGATCATAACCAGTTGAGCGTGCTCAGGCAGCGCATCCAGCAGACGATAGATCATCGGCAGATCGATCATTGACGCCTCATCCACCACCAGCAGATCAAGATGCAACGGGTTGTCCCGGTTATGACGGAAATTTTTACTGTCAGGCCGCGACCCCAGCAGGCGATGCAGCGTAACCGCCTGATCCGGGAGCATCGCCCGCACCGCCTCAGTGACAGGTAACCCCTGCTGGGCACGCCCAAGAGACTCACTCAGCCGCGCCGCGGCTTTTCCGGTGGGTGCCGCCAGGCGAATCAGGGGAGCACGCCCCTGCCGGGCACTGAATAGCTCTGCATAGAGACAGAGTAAACGCGCTACCGTTGTCGTTTTGCCGGTTCCAGGGCCACCGCTGATAACACTGAATCGACGGCTCAGCGCTACAGCAACGGCAACCTGCTGCCAGTCGGTCTCACCCGCCGCGGAGGCATTGAACAATCGCTGCAAAGCGGTGCTGATGGTATCGATTGCAACGCGGTCGAAAGTAACCGGCTGCGTCAGTGTTTGAATCCGTCTGGCCACCTGGGTCTCATAGTGCCAGTAGCGATACAGATAGAGACGACCGTTGTTGTACACCAGTGGCGTTTCATTCTGACCATCGGAGATCACCGCAAACGACAGTAAATGTTCTGCCGACAAATCCCCTAACAGCCCTTTGGCGTGCTCCCTTAAGGAAACCGGCCAGCTCTCTGTCAGCGTGGCACAGTTATCCAGAGGCAGACAGACTTCGCCCCGCCCTAATTGAAGACTGACCAGAACAGCCAGCAGCGCCAGCTGTTCACTACTATGACTGTCAGGATTATCCTGCCGTTCTTCATCCCGGATGAAACGCCCAAACTGAAGATCCAGCGGTCTGATTAACTGTAACTGACGTAACTGCTGTAACAACGCCATCACAGGCCCTCCCTGAACAACCGGTCCAACTGTTCCACCAGCTCAACCGCTGGACGACAATGAAATACGCCACTGTCGGGAGTTCCCGCTCGCATACCCCGCAAAAACAGATAAAACACCCCGCCAAAATGCTGCTCGTAACGGTAGTCGGGTTTGCGGCTTTGCAACAGGCGGTGCAGCGCCAGCGTATAGAGCTGGTATTGCAGATCGTAACGGTGATCGATCATCGCGCTGCCCAATGCCTGACCACTGTACAGTTCTGGCCGGTTTCCCAGATGGTTGGATTTATAATCAAGAATGTAATAGCGCCCCTGATATTCAAAGACCAGATCGATAAAGCCTTTCAGCATCCCCTGAAGGGTTTCAAATGCTAAAGCGCCCGCCTGGCGGGAGAGTGGATCATACTCCCGGATAATCTGATTCAGCCGGACCGCATCCAGACCTTTGCTGGGCAGCATAAACTCCATCTCCACCAGCCGCTGGCGGTTGCCAATATCGGCCAGCCGGGGCGCAGGCTGATCACTATTCAGATCGCTATCTGCCAGTGGTGTGTAGAGCACATCATCCAGCAACTGTTGTAACACCGGTATCCAGCGCTGCTCATACCCGGCTATCTGGCACTTCTGTTCCAGCAGTGCCTCTAAACCGTTGCGGTGGTCGGTAAAATCGATCGATTCAAACAGCTCGTGCAGGAAGGTACCCGCCTGCGCGCCTTTGGGAAAACTGAAAATATCATCAACCGCTTCAACCGGCTCAGCTTCGGGAACATTTTTCTCATCGATCACCTCCAGATCCAGTCCGGGCAGCGGCGGTGCACTGCTATGATGACTCACCAGCGCGGAGTAACTGGAGATCCGCCAGTCCCGTTTGAGACGACGTGAAAAACGGCGCGCCTCACAATGAGGTACAGGCGCCTCGGGCAGATCGAACAGTCCCCGCTGCTGCTCACCATCCGGAGGCGTAGCAACACTGATCTGCTTATCATTACAGAGCTGTTGCAACCGTTCCTGCAGATCATTATCGTTATCCGCCCCCCTGAGTAACAGATACCCCAGCGCCGTGCGGTGCAAACCACTTTTGCGGGACTGTCCATCAGCAATACTGGCCAGTCCGATATAGCAGCCATACACCGAACGGGTCAGGGCGACATAGAGTAACCGCAGATCTTCAGCCAGCCTCTCCTTATCCGCCAGCGCCAGGCTATCCGGGTCTTTTGGCTGCAGATTGAAACAGAGGCGATCATTCTGATCATGGAACAGAGGCTCACGGGCTTTCTTAAAGGTGCAGGCAAAGGGCAGATAGACCAGCGGGTATTCCAACCCCTTACTTTTGTGCACCGTAATCACTGTCACCAGCCCCGAATCACTTTCCAGTCGCAGCCGCTGCTCCTCACTTTCACCGTTGGGGTTGCTCAACTGATCACTGTACCAGCGCAACAATGCCGCGATACCTTCCTGCTCCATACTCGCCCGCTGCAGAATCTCCCCCAGATGCAGAAGATCGGTCAGACGGCGCTCTCCCTGAGGTTGCTGCTGCAGGGTTTCAGCCAGTTGACGCTGACGCATCAGGCGCCGCAACATCGGCAACACACCCAGTTGCAACCACTTGTCACGGTAATCGCTGAACTCGTCGATCAGTTGCTCCCACTGCTGTTCATCGGTACTTAACTGGTCCAGCCAACTGGCCGGATAGTTGAGCAACGAAGTCGCCAGCGCAGCGCGTAAACAGCTCTCATCCTGTGGTTCTGCCACCGCTTGTAACAGCAGTAGCAGATCAAACGCTTCACGGCTGCTGAATACACTGTCCCGGCCACTCAGATAGACACTGTTGATACCCCGGTCTGACAACGCCTCCATAACCGCCGACGCCTCACCCCGGTTACGCACCAGAATAGCGATATCGCGGGCTTGCAGAGGTTGATCCCCAATCAGTGCAGCCCCCTCTGCGGCGGCCCGCAATTTATCATCAACATCGCAGGCACAGCCTTGCGCCATCTGTTGCAGATAGTCCTGCCTGGAGACAAAGGCTTCGCCGGAATACCAGAACTGCAACGCCGCCGGTTGTCGGCCATGGAGAGTGAAAGGGGTTTTATCCGCCCTGCCCGCCTCTTTAACCGGCAGAAAGGGGATATCATCGTTATAGATAAAGGGGGAATCACAGTGGCTGAACAGCTGATTGACCGAGGCGATCATCGCTTTGGATGAACGCCAGTTGGTCTCCAGTGTGTAGTGATCTGCCACTTCTCTGCGTGCTTTAATATAGGTGAAAATATCAGCCCCGCGGAAACCATAGATCGCCTGTTTAGGATCACCAATCATAAACAAGCCATTGTCCGGGCCCGGCGGATAGAGCGTGCTGAAAATACGGTACTGCAGCAGATCGGTATCCTGAAACTCATCGATCATCGCTACCGGAAACTGTTTGCTGATCGCGGCCGCCAACAGACCGCTATGGTCCTGCTGTAAAGCGGCATCCAGCTGACTCAGCAGATCGTCAAATGAGAGCAGCCGGTAATCCTGCTTGAGCTTATGAAACCGGGTCTCTATCTGTTGCCGGATAAAGGTTAGCAGTAGCTCTCGCAGCGGCAGACGGTGTTCAAAAAACGCGTCACACAGGGCGAACAGAGGGTGTTCAGGGACCGCTTTACCCGCCGCTGTTTTTTCCGCCAGACGCGATTGACAAAACTTACTGATCTCGGTTTCCGGCACATTGCGGGTTTCGCCGCGGGCATAGCTATAGATCGCATCAAGCCAGTTGGGCACTGAGGCTTTGCGATAGCTGTTTTTATTAACCCCGGAGGCCTGAATCAGCTCCGCCAGATCGACATCAGCACGTTCCAGATGGTCCAGCCACTGCTGACGGAAATCCGCTAGCCAGCGCTGACTTTGCTGCCATTGCTGCTGCAGGTTAGCGGTATCAAGCACGGGGATCAGTTGCAGTTCCGGCCGTCCTAACAGCGGCCGGAGCTCGCCCTGCAGTTTATCCGGCCCGGGCCAGAGCTGCTGAATCGCTTCACTCAGTTCATTATCTGCGGGGTAGATCAGCTCACGCCAGCAATCCAGCAGTGCCTGGCGCAACAATGGGCCGGTGTCGGTGATCAGTTCAGTTTCAAACAGACTGCCACTCTCAAATGCATGCTGGCGCAGCATCCGCTGACAAAAACCATGGATGGTAAAGATAGCCGCTTCATCCATCTGTCGGCTGGCATACTCTAGCAACCGGGCGGAACGCTGCAGATCGCTCTGCTGCTCAGCCAACTGCTGTAAAAAAGGATCGCGGGTTTCTGCGCCGCGGAACACCAGATAAGCCTCCTGGATACGGCTGCGAATCCGGTCCCGTAACTCCTCAGTTGCCGCTTCGGTAAAAGTTACCACCAGGATCTGATCAACCCGCAGCGCCGATTCTGCCTCATCACTGCCCAGCAGTAAGCGCAGATATAGCGCGGTAATGGTATAGGTTTTACCGGTACCCGCGCTGGCCTCGATGAGACGCCGCCCCGACAGCGGGAAGCGGATAGGATCAAGAATCGTCACCTCACTCATCATCAGCCTCCCTGTCACCCTGCTGTAAAGCCTGTGCTACTGGCTGGTAGAGTAACTCTGCCAGCGCCACAAAACGGGGCCCCAGTGCGCTGTAATCGGGGTAGACCCGGTTAATATAGAGGTCACGGGATTCCCCCATCTGCGTATAAGGGTCGATATTGAAACACTTCTGCGCTTCCATCACAGCGCGCTCCTCATCCTTTTCCAGACGCTTCGACTCCAGTATCCAGGAAGTATCCGCGGGCAGTGGCAAAGGCTCACAAAACCCCTGACGATAGGCGTTCAGCCACTCCTGCAGATAATCCAGTGCGTTCCCCTGATCAAGAGGATCAAACCAGTGGCGACCATTAAGTCCGAAAAAGTATGATTGCAGCGGATAGCCGCTGGCCGATAACACCAGATGCTCAAGCCATAACTGCACGATATCGCGCCCCTTGGCGTTCGCCGCCCGGTAACGCACCAGACCGCCTGAGTGCACTGCCGTTAGCCAGCCATTCAGTGCGACACCAGCGATATCCAGCTGGCACTCAATCCGACCGGGCTGATCGATATGGGGCCGGATTTTATCCGCCATCTCCTGGCAGTCCTGGCGCAGTTTTCGGGTTTGCAACTCAGCCGCAATACCCACCGGCAACAGTCCGGACGCGCTGATCCGTTCAAAATATTGACTCTGCTGCTCATTGATAGCGGCATCCAGCAAGCGCTGTTTCAACTGATAGAGGGTCAGACCATCAAGCTGGAATGGCTCTTCATCCTGCAACTCAACCGAAGAGCTATTGAAAAAAACTTTCAGACGTCGCTGGAAGAAGTGCCTGACCGGATTGCGGGCGAACGCGAGCAGGTCTGCCAGTTCGAGTTCCTCCAGGGGTTCGGCAGCCAGTGGCCGGGCGATGAAGCTCTGTTCTGTATTACCCTGCCGGCGCAACAGTGGCAACCACTCATCAGCATAACTGAACAGTGTCGATTGCGAAGTAAAATAGTGTGAGCTGAAGGGTTGCAACGGATGCTCTGTCAGCAACTGCTGTTTCAGCTCGCCGGTCTCGAAGCGATAGTTTTGCTGACAGTATTCGATCAGTTCGCTCACCAGCACCGAGGGCACTTTCGGGCTATTGTCCTGCACACTGCGCCCGACATAGCTGATATACAGGGTCTGCCGGGCGGACAACAGGGCTTCCAGAAACAGATAGCGGTCGTCATCCCTGCGGGAGCGGTCACCCCGGCGGGGGTGTTCCGCCATCAGGTCGAACCCCATCGGGGGGATGGTGCGGGGATATACGCCATCATTCATCCCCAGTAAACAGACTACCCGGAATGGAATTGACCGCATCGGCATCAGGGTACAAAAATTAACCGCACCAACCATAAAGCGCTGGCCAGCGCGGCTGTTACCCAGTTCAACGGTCAGATAGTCCCGTATAATTGCCCAGCTGAGCGGCTGCTGATAATGGCTATCGCTGAGTTGCTGCTGTAGCTGCTCCAACACCTGACGGATCTGGCTGAGCAGAATTTCATCCTGCTCGTCCGGCTGATAGGCCCGCAGCAGAATATCATTGATCACCTCAAACCAAGCGGACACCGGCTTCTCCTGCTGCAACCGGTCACAACAGCTTTCGAGCAGTTCGACAAACTCCGCCAGTTGTCCCAGATCCTCAGCCTCCAGCCCCTCAATTTCGGCATAGGGGTCTATACCATGCCACAGGCTATCACTCTGGCCCATGGCGAACCCGGCCAGCATGCGACGCAGACCAAAGCGCCAGCTGTTCTGTTCAAATTCAGGCAACCCCTGATTAACCCGTTGCTGGGCATCGATCCCCCAGCGGATCTGACAGGCTTCGATCCAGCGACAGATACGTTCAAAACGGTCACCGTCCAGACTGAACTGTCGCAATACGGCAGGTACCTCAAGAATCTCCAGAACCTCTGACACCGTTACCCGGCTTTCCGGCAGCCCCAGCAAACGCAGAAAACTCTGCAGCAGCGGACTCTCCTGCTGCAGGGTACGGTCTGAGATAGAGAAAGGGATATAACGATCAGTTGGGGCATTACCAAACACCGCCTCAATATAGGGCGCATAAGCCGCCACATCGGGCATCATGATAATAATATCCCGGGGGGACAGATCGCTTTGCTCATCCAGCATCGCCAACAGCTGATCATAGAGCACCTCAACCTCCCGCAGTGGGCTGTGAGTACTGTGTAACTGAAGCGACCGGTCGGCACCTGGCAGCAGCCTTTTCTGCTCAGCTTCCAGTACTCCTGCAGATGAGGGGTCATCCAGTTCGAGAATATCCTGCTGCACCGATTGCAGCAGGGATAAGCGGTGATTGTCTTCAAACAGTTCGATCTCGGGAGCCCCCAGATCCTGTATCTGATGCAGATAATCCCGCCCCAGCTTCCCCATCGATGCCAGCAACGGATTACCATGAGAGTGATAGTTCTCTGTCAGGCTTTCAACACTCATACCTGGCTTGGCTAACCAGCGCTGATTGATCCGGGCGAGGTATTTTGGATCGACAATATCCCCCCAGTAATATCGGCAGGGGTTGCATACCATCAGATGCACATCGATCCGCTGCCCCAGCGCCTGTAACGCTTCGACGAAATTTTGCGGCAGCGCTGAGATACCAAAGACAAACAAGCGGGCCGGTAGCTGAGAAAGATCAAACCGGCCAGCGTTCAGCGCTGCGACAAAACCGTTAAACATATTGCCGCGGTGCCAGTGGGATAAACCAAGCCCGAGAATATGTTGCTGCAGGGTACGCCAGAGGATCGGTTGCCAGGGTTGAGACCGGCTGATTTCCGGCAGATCATCGCCCGCTTCCCAACTGGCAATCCACTCCGGCCGGTATACCAGATACTGGTCAAAAATATCGGCAATCTTGCCGCAAAGCTGATACAGCTTATACTGGCCCACATCCTGGTCCAGATAACGCTGCAAGGGGGCAAACTCCGGCAGACTCAGTTGCTGGGGCAGCAGCTCCATCAACCCCCAGGTGAGCGCCTCTTTATTAAACGCAGAACGGGTTGGAACATTATCCAGCACAGCCGTAAAACTGCTCCAGAGAAAACTGGCTGGCAATGGGAAGTCGATATTCGCGGCGATCTGCAGGGTTTCAGCCAGCTCCAGTTTGAGCCATTGCGCCATGCCCGGGCTTTGTACCAGAATCGTTTCCGGTTGAAAGGGATCGTGTAGCGGGTGTCGGCTAATCAGCTGGACCAACAGATCCTTTTGCAGATCAAGCTTATTGGAATGGTAGATCTGAAACATTCAGCCCGCCCTGTGTAATCCATTGATTTTACGGACTATAAGAATACCTCATGCGGGGATGAGGATGAAGCGGCGGTAACACTCAGCCAAACAGATCAGCGGACTCACTGACGACCGGCTGGGGCGCTGTAGCAACTGCAGACAGGTCTGACTGAGGTTCCGTCTCAACAGCCTCTGAGGCCGGTTTATCTGCTTCTGGTAGCTGCCATACCTGTTCGGAGGACTCGATTTTCACAACTCCATCAAAGCGGTTGCAAAGATATTCAACCGCCGTATCAAAGTCATCAATTTCGCACAGCATCACGCCACCGCGATCCGTATCAGTTGTAAAGAGGTAACTTTTCATCGACTTTATCCAACATCCGTTATGGGGTGCATTGCACTACACTTTGCTGACGGACACAAGCCCCACAAACCGATCTGCCCGAATATGCAGAAATTTTCTTGACGGATTCAGAATCCGGACCAATACTGAAACTCCCTGCTAATGAAGCACCCTTTGGAAAGTAATGCAGCAGGTTAGTCCGTTAGCCTGTGCTGGCAAGTCAGGGAGAGTTGTTGCTATAAACTTATTGAAAAGAAGACCGTTTCAATAGTGGGGATTCCCCAGTAACGTAAAGTAAACTCATCAACATGTATTCATCAACATATGTTGGGCCACAGGCGAGCGTCTGTGGCCCTTTTTTTTACTGAGCCGGCTTTAACCAGCGAGGCCCGGCCGGTTTTATAGTGTCGCCAGATGTCGCCCAACCGGCTTGCGATAGACAAACACCACCAGCATGACCCAGAGTAACACCGGAATCATCAGGGTATTTAACATCTGCCATCCCAGAGTCGATTCAAGCCAGCCTGAACTGAATGCAGACAGTGTCACCATGCCAAACACCAAAAATTCATTGGCTGCCTGACTCTTGGCTTTTTCAGTTGGCAGATAGGCCGAGGTCACCAGTTGAGTGGCACCGATAAACATAAAATTCCAGCCAACACCCAACAGCGCCAGGGCCGCCCAGAAATGCCACTGACTGACTCCGTGCAGGTTCAGCGCGATGCAGAGTAACATCAGCACCACACCGAGCAACATCACCGGCAACAAGCCCAGGCGTCCGATCAGTCGGGGAGTGATAAATGAGGGTAAAAACATCCCCAGCACATGCCACTCAATCACCCAGGCCGAGGTATTGAAATCAAAACCACAGCGCGCCATCGCCACGGGCGTTACTGTCATAATCAGATTCATGACTGCATAGCTCACCATGCCGATTGTCACAGCGACAATAAATACTGGCTGTAACATAATTTGAAACACTGGCCGACTACTCTGCTGCGTCTGTAGTGCCTCTCCCTGCCCCGGCATACGCACGAAAGAGAGCAACACCAGGGCGGTAATATATAGCAGTAACAGGCCGATAAAGGCGCCAGTAAAAACACCGTCATCCACCCAGCTGCGGCTACTGATCGCCAGATTAGGACCCAGAACGGCCGCCAACACCCCACCCGCCATCACCAGTGAGATAGCCCGGCTTTTCTGAGCATCTGGGCAGGCTTCAATCGCAGCGAAGCGGTACAGAGTACCAAAGCCTATACCGATCCCCAGCAAAAAAGTACCGAAACAGAACAGCGAAAAAGCCCCCTGTTGCAAGGCCAGGATACAGCACAGGGCACCGCTGATACCGACACTGTTTCCCAGATAAAAGCCATTTTTTCTGCCTATCCGTGCCATCACCAGCGAGGCTGGGATCGTCGCACACATCAGACCGACAAACTGCATCGCTACCGGAACGGTAATCAGCTCCGGAGAAGGCGCCAGCTGCTGGCCTATCAGAGCATTAACCGAGATAAGCAGTACATTACCAGTGGTCAGTAACGCCTGGCACAGGGAGAGTAAAACAACAGTAATATTCATAATGAGTCCGTTCGTCCAGTTTCGATCTGCTTCATACCATCCCCTTGTAAGCCGTTCGTTATCATACTGATTTAATTCAACCCGCCAGGAAATCATTCATCAGGCGTTATGACGCCGCTGCTTGATCAGATTTTTCCCTGCAGCACCGATTTATCGATAAAGATACCCCCATCGGCATCCAGCACCCCGCTCTGGATCAGCAGATGACGTACCCCTTCATGTTTTAGTGCCCCCTCAAGGGGGTCAAACTTCCGCCCCAGAAATGGCAGCGACTCCAACCGGCTTCGCTGCCAGCGACAGCTATCTGAGCCGACCCAACTGATACCACTGAGACTGAGACGCAGGTTATCAATATAGGCCTGCTCTTCACCGGTCATCCACAACGCGGTCGCATCAAGGTGCAGATACTCCTCGGCGTTATATTCCAGATACTGTTGCCAGTAGTCAAAATAGCTGTCGCAGCGGTTTCTCAGCAAGCCTTTAAATCGCTCAGCAGCATGCTGATAGCGTTGCAGCGCATCCGCTTTAGTACAGATCAGTGTGGTGTATTCGCAGGTTTGCTCGCCTTCATGGCTATACACTTTCTGTTGCTGCAGATCGCTCTCATGAAACAGCATCAACCAGCACAACGGCAACTGATAACCTGAACTGGCCAGCTGTCGGTGAGCACCATCGCTGTTGATACTTGATGGTAGTGTTTTATGGCTATGAAGACTGGTACGCTGGAACATAAAAAATCCCTGTAACACTGATCATCGCAGCTTAATATTGATAACCCGGCGGCGATGCGTGTCTGATTCAGAAAAAGGGGGAACAAAACTGGCAATATTCAGGTGTAAGCTGCTGCAGCTGCCATTATAGCGATTTGCACTTTAAAAGCATCTGCGAAAACGGAATCAGTCAGGGATCGACTCAATCACCAACCGGTCCTGAGTACCGATGCGGATTATCTGACCGTCGGTGGTAGTGAAACTCCGCTCCTGCAGCTCCGATTTGTGCACCTGATAATAGACCGGCTCAGGGCTTTGCGGCGAGGTCAGCGTTATCCTGAGCAACTGATTGCCATCGATCCAGCGGTATACGAAGAATCCCACGGTAAGGCTGAACGAGATTAGCAGAAACAGCACGGCAATCATTCTGATCGGAGCATCCCCCGCTTTAGGTGTGACTGTCACAGACCGGGGCTTCGACTGACTGGCGTTTACCCGGCGCCTGAGATAGATATATGCCACCACAATCACCAACAGTGTCAGTAATACTTTTGTTACCATAACCGGGTTAGCCTGTCCGCTGTGCAAAGGGGTTCCATTCTCCATAGCCCGGCTTAAACTGCAATAGTCAGACAGTACCGATGGCCACTATTTGTGGCGGTAATTGTGGCGATAAAGTTGCGCCACTTTCTGACTGCTCTCACTTTAATCCAACCATTTCAGGGCATTGCAGAGCCGGGTCGATAAGGAATGCCTTCGCACTGCAACAAAAACCTGTTTTACTAAGTGTCTGTCCGAATACTTCATTGAAACAGCAACCAGACTAGGTTAGGGTTTATGCCTATTCAGGTAAACAATTATCACGCATCAGCCCGGCGCTTATGCGACCACCCGAAAAGCAGCCATGGCCAGCAGGCCATGGCGATACAGAGAGGAATTACTAATGGATGAACTGCACGGTTACTACCTGGAAGATCTGGAAGTGGGGATGAGCGCGTCCTATGCCAAGACGATCTCCGAGGCCGATGTGTATATGTTTGCAGGCATTTCCGGTGACAACAACCCTATTCACATCAACAGCGAATACGCAGCCACCACTCAATTCAAAAACCGTATTGTTCACGGTATGTTCTCAGCAGCACTGATCTCAACGGTGGCTGGCACCCGGCTGCCCGGACCTGGCGCGATCTATATCGACCAGTCGATCCAGTTCAAAGCACCGGTGTATATTGGCGATACGGCTAAAGCAACCGGTACAGTTGAAGAGATAGATACGAAGCGCCGTCGGGTCAAAATGCGTACCGACGTACATGTGGGTGACAAGCTGGTGGCAACCGGCTATGGTATTTTTATGGTTGATAAACGTCCGGCTTAAGCTGCACGATGACAAATCGCTTTATCCGGAATACAAAAAAGCCTGCTCAATTGAGCAGGCTTTTTTAGTTGTGCAGCAACTCAACCGTTTTGTGCAGAGAAATCCAGCATCCGCTGAAGGGGTCGCCGGGCATCATCAATCAGCGACTCATCGACAAAAATTTCATCACTGCCCTGCTCCAGCGCCTGAAGCACATTCTCCAGACCGTTCATCGCCATCCAGGGACAATGCGCACAGCTTCGACAGGCTGCACCTGATCCGCCGGTAGGCGCTTCAATAAACTCTTTATCCGGCGCTGCCTGACGCATCTTGTAAAATATTGCTCTGTCAGTAGCAACAATAAACTGCTTATTCGGCAGATCACGGGCAGCATTGATAATCTGAGTAGTGGACCCTACCACATCGGCCAGCTCTACCACCGGATCCGGAGACTCTGGATGCACCAGCACTGCCGCTTCAGGATAGACTTTTTTAAGATCCAGCAAACGCTGTGCCTTAAACTCCTCATGGACGATACAGGCAGCATCCCACATCAGCATCTCGATACCGGTTTGCTTCTGCACATATTCGCCCAGATGCTTATCCGGAGCCCAGATAATCTTCTTACCCTGATCCGCAAGATGCTCAACAACTTTCAGTGCGATACCAGAGGTAACCACCCAGTCAGCGCGTGCCTTAACGGCGGCCGAGGTATTCGCGTAAACCACCACTTCATGGTCGGGATGCGCATCACAAAAGGCGGTAAACTCATCCGCCGGACAACCGATATCCAGTGAACAGGTTGCTTCAAGCGTTGGCATCAATACCCGTTTTTCAGGATTCAGAATCTTCGCCGTCTCGCCCATGAACTTAACGCCTGCAACAATCAGGGTTTTGGCAGGATGGTTGTTACCAAAACGCGCCATTTCAAGAGAGTCAGAGACACAACCACCGGTCTCATCAGCCAGTTGCTGAAGTACTTCATCGGTGTAGTAGTGCGCCACAAGGCAGGCATCCTTCTCGATAAGAAGCTGCCTGATACGGCTCTTGTATTCTTCCTGCTTTTGCAGATCAAGTGCACCGGGAAGATGCTCTTTAGCAAAGTGTTCCTGAACCAGAATACGGTCTGAAAGCTCTTGTTTATTCAACATTTACAAATATTCTTAATTAGGTAATTAAACAGTAACGGATTTTAAACCTATAAATATTATACCACCACTGCAATGCAGAAAATGCTAATTCTCTGCCTCCCTCAGGCAAAAGTAACGAAAAAGGAGCCTTGCGGCTCCCTGTTTAAGATACTTGCATCGGTGACCGCCCCATCTGCAGACGATAACAGAAACCTCAGGCAGTAATATAACGGGTTGGATCGGCCACACCCGCATCCTCAAACCCTTTAGCCCGCAATCGACAACTGTCACATACACCACAGGCCCGACCATCATCATCCGCCTGGTAACAGGAAACAGTCAAACCATAGTTAACCCCCAGACGGGTACCCTCTCTGATAATCTCAGCCTTAGTCAGATCGATCAGCGGGGTCTCAATCGTCAGCCGTTCCCCCTCCACGCCGGTTTTAGTCGCCAGATTGGCCATCTGCTCAAAAGCAGCGATATATTCTGGCCGGCAATCGGGATATCCTGAGTAGTCGACAGCGTTAACCCCAATAAAGATATGCTGCGCATGAAGCACCTCTGCCCAGGCCAGCGCCAGCGACATAAAAACGGTGTTGCGTGCAGGCACATAGGTGACCGGGATGCCCTCTTCCTCATGGTCGGGAACATCAATGCTATTATCGGTCAGCGCAGATCCCCCAAAGTCCTCAAGATGAAGCCGCACCACCCGGTGCTCTTTTACATCCAGATCCCGGGTAATTTTTTTAGCTGCCAGCAACTCCGTTTGTGACCGCTGGCCATAATCAAAGCTCAATACATAGCAGTTAAAACCACGCTCAACCGCCATCGCCAGCGCAGTAGCCGAATCAAGACCACCGGATAACAATACAACAGCATTGTTGGAGGGAGTACTCATTACACAACCTTAAGGAGTTTCAGTCGTTATCTTTTCAGGTAATCGCGCGCCAGACCGGCGGCAGAACTGTCAGGATAACGTGAGATAGTGTCATTAAACATATCATTTGCTTTAGTCTGATCACCCATCTGATGATAGATCACACCAAGCTTGTATGAGGCATCTGCCGCTTTTCTGTGCTCGGGAAACGTTTGCAGGACTTTCTCAAATGCGGCTTTAGCTGGTTCCAGCTTTTGCTCCGCCAGATTCACCTCACCCACCCAGTAGTAGGCATTAGGCAATCTCGCACTGTCCGGATACAGCTCGATAAACTTATCGAAGGCATCCAGTGCCGCTGGAAAATCCTTTTGTCGCACCAACCCAAAAGCCTGCTGATAGGCCTGTGCATCCGTAGGCGTACTATCCCCTGCGGGTAAAGGCATCGGCGCTACAGCTGCAGAAGGCTGATCAGAGCCGTCGACAGGCTGCCGGGTGGAACCCGACCCCTGAAGCGCGACAATTCGCCGATCAAGATCGCGATAACGATCCCGTTGCTGCTGCTCCATCTGACGAATCTGATATTGCTGCTGCTCAACCATCCCCCGAAGGGAGCGGACCTCATCCTGTAACTGCTGTAACAACATTACTGTATCGTTACTGCCGTTACCGACAAACTGGCCCGCAGGCCTATTAACCGATGACCGGTTTGTAGTCCCATCATCGACCTGCAACTCAATCACCTGAACAGGATCTGCCGCTAAAGCACCGGTGCTGCATAGCACCAGTGCGGCAGTCAAACTATATGCTTTGCGCATTGAAACTAACAACCTGACAGGTGATTAGTATTTCAGTTCTACGCGACGGTTCTGAGCCCATGAACTTTCGTTATGACCCATAACCACCGGTTTTTCTTCACCAAAGCTCACCAGTTCAATCTGGCTGCTGGAAACACCATTAACGGTCAGAACACGAGCGATAGCCTGTGCACGACGCTCACCCAGAGCCATGTTGTATTCACGGGTTCCACGCTCATCAGCATGACCTTCCAGAACAACAGAAGCAGATGGGTTGTCTGCCAGGTATTTAGCGTGACCACGCAGAGCTGCAACCGCTTCAGGCTTAACCTGAGTCTGGTCGAAATCAAAGTAGAACACAGTTGCCAGATTCTTCACATCGGCCATAGTAGTACCGGACATAGAAGAATCAGAAACAGCCTGAGTCGTAGTCGCCGGAGCAGTGGTGTCACTGCCCATCGTATCAGTGTCTGTTGTATTTGTTGTACTACAGCCTGCTGCCCAAACGACAGTTAACGCCAAAGCAGTCGCTTTGCCAATATTCATAGCACGCATCGAACACTCCTAATTTTTAGCCAATTATGTGCGAATAAAACCTCAATCCTGCCTAAAGTAAAGCTTGCTAAGCATGATTGCAAGAGCCGCGAGGCAATCCAGCGACTTTTCTAACTAATTGATTTAACTTTGTACCTTTGTGCAGTCAACTTGTCACTCAGTGCAGTCACTGGCCACTAAAAAGCCTGCAAAAAACCTTACTGGAAGGGCGACCAGGCCGGTTCACGGACATCGCCATCCGATGACGGCAAACGGAACTTCACCCGACCATCAAGCGACACCGCTGACAATACACCCCGCACACCTTCCTGAGTGGCATACAGGATAATACTGCCATTCGGTGCAATCGTGGGGGATTCATCCATAAAGGTTTCAGTCAGAAGATCTACCCGGCCGGTGCGCAGATCCTGCACCGCAATATGAAACGATCCATTACTCTGATGCACCATGGCCAGAAAACGACCATCCTGGGTCAGACGTCCGCGGGCATTATACTGCCCTTCAAATGTCAGTCGCGTGACATCACGGGTTGGCAGATAGATTGAATAGATCTGTGGCTGACCACCGCGGTCCGAAGTAAAGATCAGCGATTGACCATCCGGTGACCAGGACGGTTCGGTATCGATGCCGAAGTGGTGAGTTATGCGGGTCAGACGTCGCTGCTGCAGATCCAGCACATAGATCTCAGGATTACCATCTTTAGAGAGCACCAGCGCCAGTTGACGACCATCCGGCGACCAGGACGGTGCACCATTCAAGCCCCGGAATGATTGGACCTTCTCACGCTTACCGGTAGCCAGATACTGGATGTAAACCGCCGGCCGGCCCGATTCAAATGAGACATACGCCAGCTTACTGCCATCACGGGACCAGGCCGGAGACATAATCGGCTCTTTTGATTCAAGAATAGTACGGGGGTTATGGCCATCAGAATCTGCCAGCATCAGGCGATAACGATGTTTCGATGGCGCCAGCTGTTTAGCGGTGACATAAACAATTCGGGTCGAAAACGCACCACGAACTCCGGTCAGCGCCTCAAACACCTTATCACTGATATAGTGCCCCACTGCTCGCAGGTTAGTTCGGTTTGCTTTGATCTCTTCACCCAGTATGCGCTCCTCTTTGAGGATATCGTAGAGTTCAAAAGCAACCGTTAGCTGACCTTCCGCTTCGCTGATCCGGCCAATAACAATAAAATCGCTGCCGCTGATCCGCCAGTCGCGGAAATAGAGTGAGCTTCGGTCGGAGGGGAAACTGAGCATATTTTCCCGCGGCATAATTTTGAACATGCCGCTGCGGTACAGGTCATCGCCAACGACCTTAGCGACATCTTCAGGCAATGCCTGAACGCCACTCCAGGAAAATGGAACCACCGCAACGGGTGTGGGCTCATCAACCCCCTGAGTAATTTCAACCGTCAGTTCGGCCCGAGCCAGCACACTGAAAAAGAATAAAAATAGGAAACATAAGGTACGCTGCATGACTGATTACCTGCGAAGATCTGACGGTTTATATTCAAGATTTAACTTTCTAAAATTCCTGTCAAACAGGACCGGGTCCATTTTTTGCAGTTCGGGGAAACGCCCTACCCGCTTAACAGCGCGGATCGCACTATCGTCAAAATGGCTGTCACCACTACTCTGAACCACATAAACATTATCCACCTCGCCAGTAGGCAGCAGATGAAGAGACAAAATAACCTTCATACCGTTACGGGCACTGGGTGGACGACTCCAGTTATTCTCAATTTCTGAGGCGATATATTCAAGATAACCCGCAGTTGCCTGCTGGTCGGCCAGCGCCTGCATCTCACGCTCTTCGGCGGCCATCGCGGCAGCCAGCTCGGCCTCACGACGCTTCTGCTCCTGCCGTTCGCGCTCAAGACGCTGCTGTTCCTGCTGTTTACGCTGCGCTTCCTTTTGCGCTTCAGCTTTACGCCGCGCCTCCTCCTGCTGCTTTTTCTTCGCAGCCTCTGCTGCCTGCTGCTTCAACGCTTCAGCTTTCTTCCGGGCGGCCTCTTTTTTCAAAGCCTCCTGTTTGAGTGCTTCCTTCTTACGCGCGTCAGCCTTTCTCTTCTCCTCGGCCTGACGCTTCGCTTCAGCCTGCTTCAGCGCCTCTTTCTTCTTTGCTTCCGCGGCTTTCTTACGCGCTTCTTCCTTCCGGGCCTGTTCTTTACGGGCCTGTTCTTTACGGGCTTCCTCTTTACGCTCAGCTTGTCGACGGGCCTCCTCTTTGCGCCGCGCCTCAGCCTGCTTATCCTGCTGATGAGCTTTCAGCTGGGACTTAAGATCAACCATCTGCGCCTTTACATGCCGGGGCGTCAGGTGTTTTTGATCCTCTGCATAACCAAACCAGCTATAAAACAACGCACTGAGAATCACTGAATGAAGAATCAGGGCCAATAGCGCGGGAAACAGGTAACTTCTCAAATTCACAATCAAACTACTCTGTTACCAGTCCGACCGTTTCAGCACCGGCCTGCTGCAACAGCGTCATCAGCTGTATGACATGATCGTAATCGACGCCCTTATCTCCTCTCACCAGCAGCAACTTCTTCGGATTGTTACTCAGAACTTTACTCACCCGCTCCTCGACAACATCACCCGTGACCGCTTTCAGCGGATCACCGCCGACATCAATGTAATAAAGTCCCTCTTTATCGACAGTCACAATCAGCGGCTCACTGTCCTCGGTATCAACGGGATCGGAACCAGCCTTTGGCAACTGAACATCAACCCCCTGAGTCAGCATGGGCGCGGTAATCATAAAGATAACCAACAGCACCATCATCACATCAATATAGGGAACAACGTTGATCTCAGCGTTCAGCTTGCGTCTTTTTTTCACTCTGCGAATCATAATACCAGCCTGTTACAGATCAGCTTGAGGTGTGCACACGGCGATGTAATACACTGGAGAATTCATCGGCAAAGGTTTCATAACTGTTCATCAGCGATTCGGTTTTTGCTGAAAAACGGTTGTAGGCAATAACCGCGGGAATCGCGGCAAACAGGCCGATAGCTGTTGCAATCAGCGCTTCAGATATCCCCGGGGCAACCGAAGCCAGCGTCGCCTGATGGACATTTGCCAGCCCCCGGAATGAGTTCATTATGCCCCAAACAGTGCCAAACAAACCGACATAGGGACTGGTTGACCCCACCGTTGCCAGAAATGGCAGGTGCATCTCAAGCTTTTCCTCCTCCCGGGCCAGCGCCACACGCATGCTGCGTTGCGCCCCATCCATAATGGCATCCCGGTCCGCGCCCGACTGCTGACTGAGCCGACTGAACTCTTTCAGTCCTGCACGGAAAACATTCTCAGCACCGTTACTGCTATCCGGATCGGAGTTCACTTCACGAAACAGCTGGCTGAGATCCACCCCGGACCAGAAGCGATCTTCAAAAGCCCTTAACTTGCGCTGCGCCTGGCGCAAAACAAAATGACGCTGAAAAATCATAACCCAGGAAAGCACTGATGCCAGCAGTAGCAGTAACATTACCAACTGGACAACAAAACTGGCATTAGCTACCAGACTCCAGATCGACATTTTATCCGGCACGTTTATAACCCCTTCTGTAGAAATCTGAAAAACTGGCTCTGATAGTAGCGAGATCAGCGTTTAAAATCTGCTCTTTTTCTGACAAAAAAACATATTTACCCTGATTCAGTACTTTATCCTGAGTTTGATAAACCGCACCTGAACAGCAGCCGACGGTTGGATGCCGGGAGGCGATAAAAGTTCAACCCGGGCAAGCTGCAGACATAAAAAAGCCGCCTCAACAGGCGGCCAAAAACAAACAGAAAAACCACTCAGAAAGCTGCCCCGCTGTCCCGGACCCGGTGCAGTTCATCTCTGGACTGACAGCCAACACACAAAACAGCTGCGGGGTTAGCCATCAGACGGTTAAGTTCGATCTCTTCGCCACATTTTTCACAGCATCCATAACCACCGTTCTCTATCCGCTGCAAAGCACTCTGACACTCGCGAATCTCCTCTTCGAGCTGTTTGATATGCGATATGCTGGTTTGATTGAGTTCGGTAGCTGCCGCCGCTTCACAACGATCATGTACTTCAGAACAGCTTATCTGGCTAAGCTCTTCCTGCTGATCGCTCTGCTCCGCTTTCAGATCCGCCTGTAACTGCTCATGCAGTATTTGCAACTCTCGCTTGAGACCTTTTAGTTGCGACTGATTCAGGCAACAGAGTTTCATAGTGTTCATACTTTAGCGCCTTAAACATTATTGTTTTATGTTCACGACTTAAAAGTTAACCCCTAAACCATTACTCTGCTTTGATATAAATCAGTTATCACTGGCTGATCAATTATCTATTGATCCCGGTCAGGCAAATCAAGGCCAAAATGGCGATAAGCGTTGTCGGTCACCACCCGGCCTCGCGGTGTACGCATCATAAACCCCTGCTGAATCAGATAGGGCTCCAGCACATCTTCAATGGTATCCCGTTCTTCACTGATGGCCGCCGCCAAGCTATCAACCCCCACCGGACCACCGCCAAATTTTTCTATCATCGCCAGCAGAAGCCGTCGATCCATATGATCAAAACCATGCTCATCAACATTGAGCATATTCAATGCAAGGTCTGCCATCTCCAGAGAAATTCTTCCATCGCCTTTCACCTCCGCATAATCTCTGGCCCGGCGTAACAGCCGGTTTGCAATTCGCGGAGTCCCCCGGGAACGACGGGCTATCTCAATAGCGCCTTCGCGATCCACACCACTTCCTGACAACCTTGCCGAGCGCTCAACGATAGAGGTAAGGTCATCGATATTATAAAACTCCAGCCGCTGCACGATGCCAAAACGATCCCGTAATGGCGAGGTCAGCAAGCCCGCACGGGTGGTTGCCCCCACCAGCGTAAACGGTGGCAGCTCAAGCTTGATAGAGCGGGCCGCAGGCCCTTCTCCTATCATAATATCCAGCTGATAATCCTCCATCGCCGGATAGAGCACCTCCTCCACCGAAGCACTCAGGCGGTGTATCTCATCGATAAACAGCACATCACCTGGCTCAAGGTTAGTCAGCATTGCAGCCAGATCACCGGCCTTTTCAAGTACCGGCCCAGAGGTGGTTTTAATATCGCAGCCCATCTCATTGGCAATAATATTAGCCAGCGTGGTTTTACCCAGCCCGGGAGGACCGAAGATAAGCGTGTGATCAAGGGCTTCCTGCCGCTTTCGGGCCGCACCGATAAAGATCTCCATCTGCTCTTTAACCACCGGCTGACCAACATAGTCCTGCAACGATTTTGGCCGGATAGCACGATCCTGCACCTCCTCCTGAGGCGCACTGACAACCGGAGATATAAAGCGGTCCGCTTCGATCATAGACTGCACCCTGTCGTTATCATTGAGTTATCACCCCTGTACCATACTTTTCAGTGCCGCCCGAATCAGCTCTTCACTGGATGCACCCGGGTTGCTCTTTTCAGCCTGAGCGATCGACTTAGTTGCCTGCACTGGCTTATATCCCAGCGCCACCAACGCACTTTCCGCTTCTGCACGGTTATCGCCTGACGGCGCACTGACAACCGGCCCCAGCCCATCGGTCAGGGTAAATTCATCGAGATCACTGAAGTGGAAATCCTGCAGCTTATCTTTCATCTCAATAATCAGTCTTTCAGCGGTCTTCTTACCTACTCCGGGTAAACGTACCAGCGCCGCGGTATCCTGGTGCTGCACCGATTGAACAAACTCGTTAACACTGATACCCGACAAGATGGTCAGGGCCAGCTTGGGCCCCACACCGTTGACCTTTATCAGCGTGCGGAACAGTGAACGCTCAGTACGTTCATAAAAACCGTACAATAGCTGGGCATCTTCGCGCACCACCATATGGGTATAGAGCGTTACCTGTCGCCCAACCTCCGGCAACTGATAAAAGGTGTTCATTGAGGCATCAACCTCATAGCCAACACCCGCTACATCGATCACCAGCTGCGGCGGATGTTTTTCCAGCAACTCGCCTCTCAGTCGTCCTATCACGGCCCTTCACACTCCCGATTCGCCCGTGAATCACGGGGATTACATTGATATTCTTTTTACTCGGACAACAATAACCAATAATCCGCCATCCACAATATAGCCACACAGCCTGGCGTTATCACCGCAACCGCCCTCCCCGACTGCTCTTTGCCCCCGCCATCATAATCAGGCTGCTACGGGTATGTGCGTGACACAGAGCGATGGCCAGCGCATCTGCGGCATCCGCCTGCGGCAGACCTGGCAGCCTGAGAATGGATTTAACCATATGTTGCACCTGAGACTTATCCGCAGAGCCATTACCTACAACCGCCTGCTTAACTTTTCTGGCAGCATATTCGGCTACTTCAAGTCCCTGATTGGCACCCGCCACGATAGCGACGCCACGGGCCTGCCCCAGCTTCAGCGCGGAATCGGGGTTACGCGCCATAAACACCTGCTCTATCGCCATCTCCTGGGGACAGTAGTGTTCTATAATCTCGGTCACCCCGGCGTAAACCTGCTTCAGACGCTGAGAAAGGTCATCCCCTTTTATCCTGATACAGCCACTGGCGATATATTCGTTCTTCGCGCCAACGGAATTGATAATACCGTATCCGGTGATCCGGGATCCCGGATCTATTCCCAAAATCAACATTGCTGGATTATCAACTCAAAATACTGTTTATTTATACAGAGTACAATACCTCAGATTCCACCATAAAAAAAGCCGTGCAGAGCACGGCTTGATCAATAACTGCAAAATAACTTAAGGGGTCTTACGCAGCTTGATATTCAGCTCACGTAACTGAGCCGCACTGACCTCTCCCGGAGCCTGAGTCATCATACAGGCAGAGCTCTGGGTTTTCGGGAAGGCGATCACTTCACGGATCGAATCGGTTCCGGTCATCAGCATGATCAGACGGTCAAGCCCAAACGCCAGACCACCATGAGGTGGCGCACCGTATTTCAATGCATTTAACAGGAAGCCAAACTTGTCATCGGCTTCTTCATCTGAGATACCCAGAATATCCAGGACTGACGCCTGCATCTCCTGATTATGGATACGGATCGAACCACCACCCAGTTCACAGCCGTTCAGCACCATATCGTAAGCACGGGACAACGCCTCAAGCGGATTCGCTTTAAGCTCTTCTGGCGTGCAGCTAGGCGCAGTAAACGGATGATGCAATGCGGTCAGACCACCGTTATCGGTTTCTTCAAACATTGGGAAATCAACCACCCACAGCGGCGCCCACTCACACTGAGCCATCTCAAGATCTTCACCGACCTTAATCCGCAGAGCACCCAGCGCTTCAGAAACAATTTTCTCTTTATCGGCACCGAAGAACACGATATCACCGTTCTCCGCACCCAGACGTTCCATAATTGCCATTGCTACCTCGGCACCGAGGAACTTCACAATGGGAGACTGCAACCCTTCAACACCCTTTTCAAGTTCGTTGACCTTAATCCAGGCCAGACCTTTAGCGCCATAGATGCTAACAAACTGGGTATATTCATCGATAATCTTACGGGTCAGCTGAGCACCACCGGGCACTTTCAGCGCTGCGACACGACCTTTCGGATCTTTCGCCGGACCAGCAAACACCTTGAACTCGATCTCGGCCATCAGATCGGCAACATCGACCAGTTCCATTGGGTAACGCAGGTCTGGCTTATCGGATCCGAAGCGCTGCATCGCTTCAGAGTATGGCATCCGTGGGAACTCACCCAGATCAATCCCTTTGAGTTCAAGGAACAGCTTGCGAATCATCTTCTCGGTGATCCCCATGATCTCTTCCTCATTCATAAATGAGGTTTCAATATCGATCTGGGTAAACTCTGGCTGACGGTCAGCCCGCAGATCCTCATCACGGAAACACTTGGCAACCTGATAATAACGGTCAAAGCCTGCCACCATCAGTAACTGCTTAAACAACTGAGGCGATTGCGGCAGCGCAAAGAAATGCCCTTCATGAACCCGGCTGGGTACCAGATAGTCACGGGCACCTTCAGGCGTTGCGCGGTTCAGAATCGGGGTTTCAATATCCAGAAATCCATGCTCATCCATATAACTGCGGATAGCGTTGGTCACTTTAGAGCGAAAACGGAGTTTCTCCTGCATTTCAGGACGACGCAGATCGATATAACGATGACGCAGACGGACCTCTTCACCCACCTGCTGATGCTCATCCAGCTGGAAAGGTGGAGTTTCTGACTTGTTGAGGATAACCAGTTCTTTACCCAGAACTTCAATCTCACCGGTAGGCATATCCGGGTTAACAGTGCCTTCCGGCCGACCACGAACGGTACCTTTGACCTCAACAACATACTCACTACGGCAGCTGTCTGCCAGGGTGAAACTCTCTTCACGATCAGGATCAAATACCACCTGGGTAAGACCCTCACGGTCGCGCAGATCCAGAAAGATAACCCCGCCGTGGTCGCGACGACGGTGAACCCACCCCGTCAGAGTAATGTCTTCGCCGATATGCTCTTTTCTGAGATCACCGCAATAATGACTGCGCATAGTTAAATGTTCCTGTTACTTAGCAAGCTGAATCAGTGTTTATTCAGACAATTAAAAATCAGTTCCCGGATTCACTCTGGCCACCCGCCAGGTTCTTTTTCTTTCCGGTTTTAAAATCGGTCTCGTACCAGCCGGTGCCGGATAACCTGAACCCTGGTGCGGATACTTTTTTCACCACATCAGCAGAATTACAACCAGCACAGACCGGTGCTGGTGCATCAGATTTAAGCACCAGTTTTTCAAATTCATGACCACAATGACGGCATTCAAAATCGAAGATCGGCATAGTCGCAGCTTTCCCCAGAAAAATAGAGTAAACCGCAAAGCAACCTGACCCGTTTCAGCCCTGTTTTTTACAAAAGCCGACAACGTCAGCCGCCTTGCTCAGAAAACGGCGAATTATACCTGAATAATTAGCTCCTGACAGGGCCAATTAGTGGATTTTAGATGAGAAATCAGTTGAGCAGATCACGGGCAACAAAATTTACCTCCTGAGGCATCATCATCTGTAACTTCTGATGAATCTCATGGATCTGATCCTGGGTATAAGGTTTTGCAGCGACCGCTCCCCAGACCGGGGCTGGCCACGCGGGGTCATCCTCAAAGCGAACCACATGATGAATATGCAGCTGTTTAACCATATTCCCCAGAGCGGCGATATTCATCTTATCGCCATCAAACACATCGTGCAGATTTTCCGATAGAAATGAGGACTCGTGCAGTAACTGGGTCTGATCGGCGGGCGACAGATGGTAGATCTCACTAGCCTCGGCACGGCGGGGCACCAGTATAAACCAGGGGTAGTTTGCATCATTCATCAGCAATAAACGGCACAGCGGGAAGTCGCCCAGGGTGATACAATCATTATCCAGGCGGGAATCCAGTTCAAACTCAAACTCCAGCTCATCCATTTTTATTCTCCTAGCGTAAATACAGATGCAAACTTAATATACAAACTGAACGGCGCAGTAGAGCCATCCATCTTTAATAATATAATGCTTTATTATCGGATAGTTAGATAACATATACCGCTCTGAACAGTATAGGACAATATGCCGCAATTCAATTTCTATAGCGCAATAGAACAGATCGGAGCCGCCCCCTGGAACAGCCTGAGGTGCGACGATTACCCGTTTATCAGCTATGAATTTCTCCATGCCCTCGAACACTCAGGCAGCGTTACCGCGCAGACTGGCTGGCAACCCTGCCATCTGGTGGTCACGGAAGCAGAGCAGCTAATCGCAGCGATGCCGCTCTACCTCAAGAGCCACTCCTATGGCGAATATGTATTTGACTGGAGCTGGGCAGATGCCTATCAGCGCAATGGTCTCGAATACTACCCGAAACTACTGACAGCGATACCGTTCACACCCTGCTATGGCCCACGCCTGATGTTTCACGCCAGCTGCAACACTGATCAGCGGCACGCGCTTAGCCGACAGATACTGGCGGCCATACAGCAGCTGGCATCCCAGTACAACGCGTCCGGCTGGCACGGCCTGTTTCTTGAAGGCAGTCTGCTTGATAAGGCGAGCCATCCAGAACTGCACTATCGTCTGGGCACTCAATATCACTGGTTTAATCGCGATTACCAGAGCTTTGAGAGTTTTCTGGAAACATTCAGCTCCCGTAAGCGTAAAAATCTACGCAAGGAGCGCAGTAAGATTACTGAGCACAACATACAACACCGCTTTATCACTGGAGCCCAGCTCACCGATGAGATGCTCAGCCAGTTTTATCAGTTCTACCAGATAACCTACCTGAAAAGGGGCCGAAGCGGTTATCTTAAAGAAGCGTTTTTCCATCAACTCAGAGATACCCTGGCCGGCCAGATTATCATCTGCTTTGCTTATGATATGAATCACAGCGACACCGAAGCGGTCGCCGGGGCCCTTTTCCTGCGAGACCAGCAGACCCTGTACGGCCGCTATTGGGGCGCCCTGGCAGAATACGACAGCCTCCATTTTGAAACCTGCTACTACCAGGGTATTGAGTATTGTATTCAACACCAACTACAGCGTTTCGATCCCGGAGCTCAGGGGGAACATAAAATCCAGCGGGGCTTTGAACCGATAGAAACCTGGTCAGCCCACTGGCTGGCTCACCCGGGCTTCCACCAGGCCGTTGAACGGTTTACCGAAGAAGAGGAGCAGATGTTACGCCAGGAGATGGAGTATCTGCGCCAGCGTCTGCCATTCAGGCAGACTGAATAGCGGTTCAGGGCTGGAGATAGATCACAGGATCGCTTCGGTCATCACCATGCAGAGCACAAAAAGTCTGCTCTTTTCCGCCACGGTAATGCACCGCAACGTTAAACCCCATACCCGGCTCATGATTCAGTAACAGCTGTCGCTCATCCCCCGGCGGAATACGAAACGCCTGAATGCGCGACTGTGTGTCAGCACTGCCGAAGTCCAGCTGAACCGACTCGATCACCACCTGGCTACTGTTGTGAAAAGTGACCACCATGCCCTGTTTTACTCCACTCATCCGGGCAGTCACTACCCCGGTCAATAACACCAACAGAAGCACCATGACCCAGCACCACCGCCCAGGTAGCCGGGCAATAGTACCTTTTGTCTCTGTATCCATCATCAACAACCCTGTGTCAGCCTGACAAAATCCCACTTCACCGGTAACGGGATAATATCCAAAAGAGAGCTTATCAGCCCCCATACATCAATCGGGAATCATCGCTTATCACCCGGATGACTCACACTGATCTCAATCAGGCAACTGCAAACTTTCTCAACATCAGAGACGGCCCCGATAAGTGGGTTTGAAAAAATCGAGTGGAGAGGATAGTTACCCGGGAACAGGAGAATCTGATAAAAACGAAAATCAATCGTTACAAAACATATAGTTATATTATATATCTACACCTCCTTCCCTGGTAAATATAACCCTTATCGGTGTGCCAAACGGTGATCTTCGCCGTAGCTGTTTATGATACAAAAAAGAGCTGCGTATTTATAACCCTGAGATATATCAATAATGTATCAGTAATAATAAAGTCATATAAGAAAATCCCCTGTTTAAATTAGAGAAAACCGCTTCTCTTGCCTAAAATGTTACTACCAGACTGATTTAAAGCATGATAACAATAAGGGGACACAACAATGCTAACCTACAATGAATGCCTTGACCTCAGCGATCTCACCCAGGATGAAGTTGAGGCCATAGCAGAGCATGAGCACACGGACCCGATTATCGCCATGGCGATAGGTCATTACCTATGCTGCCATAATGGCGAAAGCAAAGTAAAAAGGATCATCCTGGATGATATCGCCAAAGCACAACGCAAAGGAGATTCAGCCCACGAAAAGGTTCTGCGAAAGGTATTGAATCACTTTATCACTACCCACCCGGAACAACATGGCAATATCGCCAAAGCAAGCTGAGTTATCCGATCTCAATAAAAAAACCGGCTACCCAATATGGGTAGTCGGTTTTTCATCGTAAGCCCTTATCCTTAGCGGCCTCTCTGCCTTTTTGCGCTGCCTTATCTGTTGCTGCCTACTTTTTTTATTATTCCTGGCTTGCTTTTCCTTTATAGTTATCTCGGATGGCCGATAACTCTTTCATACTAAAGGCGCAAAGCAGGCGTTTATGGGACCAATCGACAAAGAGAACAAAGATCTGCGCAGATCTCTTCACCTGCTGGCCAGTAAGGTAGAGCGGAATGAAGCGATATTGCGCTCATTCTTTGAGATAGAGCTCAGACTCCTCAGTTGCAGTAATCTGGCAGAGCTGCTTGACCTTATCCTGATCGACTTTAAACAGCACTTCCGGCTCACCGCGGTCAACCTGATTCTATTCGATCCTGAATGCGCTGCCCGCTGCTTACTGGAGGACTATACTCCACCAGAACCGGGGCACAGCCTTCGCTTTGTCACCAATCAACGCCTGCTAAAAAGCCTGTTCCCCACGTCTGAATTAAGAATAGGAGAACTGAGTGCCCCCCTTAAAAGCATCGCCTTTCCCAGCAACCCTTATGTCCTTAGCAGCGCCCTGCTACCACTGATCCGTCACAACTGCCTGATTGGCAGCCTGCACCTGGGTAGTAACGACCCTGCCCGCTACAGCGAACACTTCGACTACGACTATATTGGCCACCTGGCTTCGGTCATTGCAGTCTGCTTTGAAAACTGTATCAATCAGCAGAACCTGAAGCGGCTCAGCATTATCGATATGCTCACCAAAGTGAATAACCGCCGGGCATTCGATCAGGAGATCATCCGCGAGCTATCCAGAGCCAGCCGGAACAAAACGCCTCTGAGTTGCCTATTTATAGACCTGGACTATTTTAAGCTGGTGAATGACAGTTTCGGCCACCAGGTCGGCGATAAAGTACTCCGATCGGTGGGCTTACTATTAAACAAAAACCTGCGCAAAACTGATTTTGTCGCCCGCTATGGTGGAGAGGAGTTTGCCATCCTGCTACCCAATTGCGATAGCGAAAAGGCGATTGAGATTGGCAACCAACTACGCCATAAAATTCTCCACATGGTGGTCCATAATAACGATAACGAGCCCTTCAGAGTGAGCGCATCAATAGGGGTAACCAGTTGTTGTCACAGTAGTTTTGCCTTCGATAATCTGGATGCTCAGGCTCACGCCGTGTTAAAAGCAGCGGATGAAGCGGTCTACCTGGCCAAAGAAAAAGGCAGGAACCGGATTGAGTACCGCTCCCTGCCCGATATGAAACCTGAACTGTTCAGTCAGTTAAGTGGCGACCTGAAGTCGATTTAAAGCTCTCGATAAACACTTACTGCATATCCCGCAGTAGTTCAGAATAAAGATCGATATAACGCTGTCTCTGCTGTTGACCAAACAGTGGATCGCTCATCGTCGGCAGCTCGGGTTTCAGCGCTTCCCACTGTTCGTCAGTCGCTACCTCATCTAACAACGGAAACAGCGTGCCCTCCTCCAGGTTCAGGTGTTCAATCTGTTCATCCAGGAAACACTCCAGTTTTTCGATAAACTGGTCCATCGGTACCACAGCATCACTCAGAATACAGTCAACCGCTTCGATAATATCCTGACTACTTTTTTTCAGTTGCTTGTGTTCCTCTACACATTGACTGATGGCTTCATCCAACTCAGGACAACCTGAATCTTTGAAAAAAGCATACATCTGGTCTTCCAATGGATGGTGGTACGCATCCGCATAACTGGTGATGTAATCAACAGCATCTGCCAGCAATACAAAATTTGGCATTTCACCCTGCTTCAGTTGTTCCAGCTTATTTCCCAACACAGCCAGTAACTTATTCAGGTTGACATGATCCTGGTGCAACTCGTTCAATACTGTCATAACGACCTCCTGTGAGATAATTACACTATACCTCAGCTTTGTTAAACGGTCTTGACGGGAATCAATCAGACACCCTTCACGCTCTTAGCAATTGGTGTAACTCTGACAATGTCCCAACTCTGAGATCGGTCAGTTCGGGCCACTGCCTGTCGCAACGAGCGTCAACATGAACTGTCGCGACACCCGCGGCTCGCCCTACTTCCAGGTCATAGCGAAAGTCCCCCACCATCACCGCCTGTTCCGGTCGGGCTTGCCAACGCTCCAGTAACAGCCTCACCCCATGGGGGTCCGGTTTTGCCAGCGCATCATCCCGCCCCAGAACTGCAGCGGGATTAAACAGATGACTGACACCGATAACCTCAAGACAGTGCAGCGCCACCTCGCGCTTATTGCGGGTCAGAATCCCCAGCAAACACCCTTTGGATCCCAGAAACTCAAGACACTCATTCACGCCAATGGCGGGCTGCACCTGATCAGCATAGAAATACTCCCACTGATCAAGCTGATAATTCAGTGCCTGCCGTTCTGGCTCTGGTCTGTCAGCGATAGTCGCCAGAATATCGCAGCCTGCCGGAAGCCCCAGCTCCGAGCGGATCCGTTCAAAGTCATGAACCGGATGGGTTAACGTACCATCCAGATCAAACACCCAATAACCCGCCTGACAAATTGTCTCAATCATCGCTCTGACCATCGCTCGGATTGAGGTTTTCAGTCAACTGATCCAGCCGGGTGCGAATATCGCGCATAATCTCCAACCGCCCGGAAGGGTTACCGTTCTGCGCCACCAGCAGTGCTTCAAGCCCGGCAATACTGTCCTGCGAATCGCGCAATGCCTGCAACATGTTGCGGGAACGTTTCTTGGCGCTATCGGTCATCTGATCAACCCGGGTCAGGGTTCGCCGCACCTGGCTATCAAGCTCATCGAGATGGATTACCAGCTGTTCCATTCCCGAACCAAATGCATGATCCATCTGACCCAGCCGTTGCTCTAACTGTGCCACAGCTTCACGGAAGCGGGTCAGAAACAGCTCCCCTTCGCGATCCATAAACATCGCCAATAGCTCTTCGGGATAGAGCGCACGAGAGCGGGCATCGGCCCGGATAGCATATTCACCCCGCTGAGTGCAGTAGGGGCGTTTTCCGCCAGGGGGGATTTCGATACGGAAAAAGGGTTTATTACTGATGTTTTCAACCACCAGTTCAATATCAACTATCGGGTAACAGTCGGTCGCTTTGTTGATCAGGCTGAGTCGGGCACTGTCATCTACATCACAGCCAACCACCCGCCCCCGTTGCAGGCCTGCTTTGTTGGTGTATTCATCGACCCCAACCAGAATAGCCCCACCCTGAGATGAATTAGCGAAAGAGACCAGATCGCGGCTTTTAATGCCGTTGATTTCACGCTTGAAATCGACATCGACACCTTCAGGCTTTGCCAGCAGACTCCTGGCCCGCTGACTGATCTGCTGATATTCGCGTTTAACCGGCATCAGGAAAGCCCTTTAGCCATAGATCTCATCAGCAAAAGGATCGATAGGATTAGCCAGCAACCGGTCATCCCGAAAATAGAGAATTCGCCCTTCAAAGGTCAGTCCTTTCGAGGAGAACCAGCGCAACACCTCTTCCCGGCCTTCATCGATCTGAAAGCTGGTATACCAGGCGGAACCAATACGGTAAAAGTAAAGTCCGAAGAGTGCAGCAGCAGCCCCCAGAAAAAAGTCGGAACCGGGACTGAAAAGCAGCGCCACCAACCCTGCCAGCCAGACCCGACTGGCTCTGGACTGTTTTAAATTATTGAATGCTTCATCATACTGATCCTGATATTTCAGATAACGACGATAATTCTGCTGTAGTTCAAATTTATCCTGCTCGGGGATAGTACGTTCCATTTTAATACCCTTTTTCTACCGGTCTCAATATATTAAGACCTGGCTTAGCCAACCAGACTTTTACTCAAAACTTCAAATACATCCCGGGAAAGATCACCACTGTTTCTGATCCGTTCCAATTCAGCTTTCATCAATGCACTGCGCTCCTGCGGATAACGCTTCCAGCGCGTGAGTGGTGTCAGCAATCGCGAAGCGATCTGAGGATTCTGTTTGTTTAATACAATAATCTGATCCGCCAGAAAACGGTAGCCACTACCATCAGTATTATGAAAGTTAAGCATATTCTGCGCACAGAAGATCGATATCAGTGAACGGATCTTATTCGGATTGGCGCCATCGTACGCCGGATGTTGTTGTAAAGCCTGTACCCGCGCCAACGCCCCCTCTTTAGGATCACTGGCCTGCACTGCAAGCCACTGATTCACTACCAGCGATTCATTCTGCCAGCGCTGATAGAAATCGTCCAACACCTCACTGGCCTGCTGTGCAAATCCCGAATGTACAATCAGTGTCAGTGCCGCCTGGCTGTCAGTCATATTATCTGCCTGACGATACTGCTGCAGCGCCAGCTGCAGGTATTCCTGCTTCTCGGTGGCCATCAGGTAGGCCAGCGCAAGATTCTTCAGGCTTCGGCGAGCCACAGAAGCCGCATCAGGACTGTAGGGTTCAGCGCTGTTGTTATCCTGATAAATCCTGAGGAACAGCGTTTCGAGCTGATTAGCGATTGAATCCCTGACAAAGCGACGCACCCGATAGATCCCATCAACATCGATCACCTCAGCGAGTTCGCTCAGATAGGCTTCAGAAGGCAGTGTCAGCACTTTAGCAACCATCGCCTTATCCAGCTCGGTATCACTCAGCACCTGCTGATAGGCATCAACCAGGGCCTGATCCAGTATCAGCTCCCGTCCCTGCTGATGATCAGCAATCAACTCACTCATAATACCAACAGCCAGCTGCTGTGCGGCATCCCAGCGATTAAAACCATCGCTGTCGTGCTGCATCAGAAACACAAGTTGCTCACGACTGTAGGGAAACTTCAGTTTCACCGGCGCCGAGAATCCGCGCAACAATGAGGGGATTGGCTCTACCGGAATATTCTCAAAGACAAAGCTCTGCTCTGTGGCGATCAGCTCCAGCACCTCGGTGGTTTCGCCACCCTGCAGCGGGATATCCGCCCCCTGAGGGTCGAGCAAGCCCACCGCAACAGGGATCAAAAACGGCTGTTTTGTCGCCATATCCGGTGTTGCCGGGCAACGCTGATGCATATGCAGGGTATAGCGCTGGTTCTGCGCATCATATTCACCGGTCACGGACACCTGTGGCGTACCTGACTGACTGTACCAGAGTTTAAAGCGACTCATATCACGGCCCGAGACATCGGCCATCGCCTGGACAAAGTCATCGGTGGTCACCGCCTGACCATCGTGGCGATCAAAGTAGAGATCGGAGCCTTTGCGAAAGGTTTGCGCGCCTAACAGTGTGTGCAGCATTCGCACCACTTCACAGCCTTTCTCATACACCGTCAGCGTATAGAAGTTCGAGATCTCAATAAAAGAGGCGGGCCGTACCGGATGCGCCATAGGGCCGGCATCCTCAGCAAACTGCGCCGTACGCAGCAGGGTAACATCTTCAATTCGTTTTACAGTAGCTGAGTTCATATCCGCTGAAAACTGCGAATCACGAAACACCGTAAAACCCTCTTTCAGACTCAGCTGAAACCAGTCTCTGCAAGTAACCCGGTTACCGGACCAGTTGTGGAAATACTCATGGGCGACAACCCCTTCAACCCGTTGAAAGCCAGCATCAACAGTAGTTTCCGGATGCGCCAGCACACAGGAGGTATTGAAGATATTCAGCCCTTTATTCTCCATCGCCCCCATGTTGAAAAAATCAACGGCGACGATCATAAAGATATCCAGATCGTACTCTCGTCCGTAGACCTGTTCATCCCATCGCATGGAGTGTTTAAGAGAGTTCATGGCGTATTCGAGCTTATCCAGATCTTTCGCTTCGGCAAAGATTTTCAAGACCACATGACGCCCTGAACTGGTGGTATAGCGATCCTCGATAAACTGGAGATCCCCCCCGACAAGGGCAAAAAGATAAGCGGGTTTCGGAAATGGATCCTGCCATTTAACCCAGTGTCTGCCATCGTCCTCTTCACCGGCATCAACCATATTGCCGTTTGACAGCAGCACCGGATAACGCAGCTTATCCGCCACAATCGTGGTTTCAAACAGCGCCATGACATCGGGCCGGTCCTGATAGAAAGTAATACGCCTGAAACCTTCTGCCTCACACTGAGTGCAAAACATGCCATCCGATTTGTACAGTCCCTCAAGGGCGGTATTATTTTGCGGCTCGATGCGGGTAATACATTCAAGGGTAAAGTGGTCCGGCAGATTCGGGATCAGCAGCTGTTCGCCTGAGCGGCGATAATCCTTGTCGCTGAGCACTTCACCATCGATACTCAACCGTTGTAACTCGAGAGTCTCATGTCCATCCAGCACCAGAGGATGCTGGCGGTTAGCGGAGTCAGGGTTGCGGACATATCGAACCTGCGAGCGAACCAGTGTTTGCTCCTCTTCCAGTTCAAAGCGCAACTCAGTTTGCTCCACCCGAAATGCAGGAACCTCATAATCTTTTAAATAGATAACACTCGGCTGCTCTGTAGCTGACTGGTTCATTCATTCACCCTGCAATAACATTCAAACAATTAACAATAAACAAACCTTCGAATCGCCTTGTTACTCAGGCGGTGATAACGGTTCAAAGGTTTCACACATCTCAGGCGCTGAACTCAACCTGATAAGCGGTAAATTTTCTGAGATTGATAACTCCGGTATCGAGAATCAGATACTGCCCTTTGATTCCCTGTAAAACCCCCTCAACTACCGGGGTTTTATCGAAGCTCAGACTCGTCACTTTAGCCGGAAAATTGAGCACCGGATAATCCAGCTCCACCACTTCCGCCTCGGGCAGACGCTGAATTGCCTGTAACCCAAAGCGATTTTCTAACAATGTCAGTTCTTCCTGACACAGCGTCATCAGCCGATCACGCTCCGCCTGCAGGTCCAGGCGATCTACCTGCCCTTTAAGCATAGCCCGCCAGTTGGTTTTATCGGTAACATGGGCGGCAAAAATCTGTTCCGCAAGGCCAGACTGAAAACGGGTATCCACTCGCAGAACCGGCAGTGCCTGAATCGCCCCCTGATCAATCCAGCGGGTTGGAATCTGGGTGCCCCGGGTTATTCCCACCTTAACCCCGGAAGAGTTAGCCAGATAAACATAGTGGCTCTGAAAACAGAACTGCTCACCCCAGGACGGGTCTCTGCAGGTCCCCTGTTCATAATGACACTTTTCGGGGCTCATAATACAAAGATCACACTGGGGAAGTTTTTTAAAACAGGGGTAACAATATCCCTGGGCAAAACTTTTACTGGTCTTGCGACCGCAGTGGGTACAGTTGATCTGTCCCAGAAAGCAGAGTTTTACAGGCTGTCCAAGATAGCTGTTCAGGTCGATCAGATGATCTCCCAGCTTAAGCTGATAACATATCTGAGGGGCGATCTTCGCTGGCATTTTAACCAGCGCCCCCTGAGCGATAACCTCCATCAGTTATCGTTCAAAATTTTCAGAACCTGGGGCTCCAGTGGATCGGAACCGTGCTGACTGCCATCTTTCTTCGTCCGGTCGATAAACCCGGTACGCTCATGGGCAGGTAGCTTGGTCTCATCATAGGCAATCACAGCCCGCAGACTGGTCTCTCGCTGCTCTTCGGTCAACCGCTCACCATTCGGCCATTTGCCCAACTCAACAGCCCGCTTCAGACTCTGATACACCTCAGGCGTCATCGCCTCAATCATCTTTTTAAAGTTCATTCATTAGCCTCCAAAGTGGCTGATATATTATCACAGGGTTCGGCGGCAATTCGATGCTGCTGATCGTCCAGAGTTTTTATCGTTTGAACACTCTCACCACAGGGACCACCACCAGCCCCGCTATAAGCCCAGCCAGATGTGCAGTATTGGCGATAGAACCAAGCCCCAGCGTTTCCAGTGCGCCGGTAAAACCCAATACCAGCCAGAACATCATAAACCCCATCAGCGCTGGCGGCATACCGATCATCTGCGCGGGCCTGAGCCGATCCCAAAGCCAGGCAAAACCCAGCAGAGCAAAAACGAAGCCAGACATTCCACCAAACATCGGACCACTGACCCAGAACTGGGCAACATTAGATGCCAACGCAGAAAACAGAAACAGCCCCAGCAGTACGGGCCAGCCAAGATAGCTCTCAATCCGCCTGCCAACAACCCACACCCAAAGCAGGTTAAAGATGATATGGGGCAGATTAAAATGCATAAAAGCAGGTGTAAACAATCGCCATATCTGACCACCAGCAACCGATGTCAGCAGATCTGAGTAGTAGACCTTATTCCCCTGTACAGAAAATTCAACAATGGTAAACCAGCCCATCATCTGAATATTATCGCCCAGCGAAACAATCAGTGTAATGATGATACTCACGGCGATCAGCGCCAGCGTCAGCCAGGCTTTAAAAACCGTCTGCAGACCACCCTGACCTGTCTGCTGCACCCGCAACCCGGAAAGATCTGCGCCTTGCTGCCACATCTGATACAGCTGAGCTATCTGCTCTCCATTGACATTGTAGGGCACTAACAGCAACTGCTCCTGTCCCTGTTCCAGCACCCGGTGAGGAATCTTATGCTGCCAGAGTATGGCGGTGAAACCGGACAGATCCTGATCCAGAGGAACCCGAAACACTTCATTCATACGATCACAATAACCCGCGAATGGCATTCATGATTCATCGCTGATCTCCTTCAATACATCAACCCAGATAAACTTGTTCGGATTGATCTCTGTTTCCTGATCGAGCCGGTAAGCCACCAATTTACCAAATTTAACAGCACTGTAGTCAATACAGGCAACATTCGGAGCCACTGGCCTGGGCTCGCCATCACACCAGTAGTGCCCGACAAACAGCAACGGTTCATTGGTACTGTAGTACAGCAGATCATCATAATCCTGCTGTGTCAGACGCATACGCGCCACATGCTCAGGTAACGGGTCGGGCTGGAACACCACATCAATATAATACTGCGGTCTCTCTGACCAGAATTTGGTGCGAAAAAAACGGCGCTTATAACCATCTTTACTCACCATGACTTCATCGTTGGGCAGCTTCAGGTGGGTACCACGCAACAATCGATCCATCGTTTCCCACTCAAGGGTACCGTGATAAGCAGAACGGTGCAGATAATCATCATCGATCTGATTCCCCCCCTGTGTGAGTAAAAACTGGTCTATGTGCTGCTGAGACCAGCAGGCATGGACTACCCGGAACTGCTGCTGTTCAAGAAACAGGGGCATCTCCTTGATCCACTGCAGAAACGCCTTCTGCTCCTGAGGGTAGTTTGCAAACTGCTCGAGCGTCTCATTAAGAATACGCAGATGTCGCCGGTTATGCGTTCTGAGATACTCCATACCCGACCCCGGCAACCCCGGCGTCAGATAGGAAAGGTAATTAAACTCATGATTTCCCATGACAATCTGGGCATGTCCGGCATCCACCATATCGCGGACTATATGCAGTGCCTCGCGGATACGCGGCCCCCGGTCAACAATATCACCCAGAAAAATAGCCTGACGTTTTGGATGCTGATAGACCCCCGCCTGTTTACTATACCCCAGCTTCTGCAACAGCAGTTGCAGAGATAGCGCACAGCCATGCACATCCCCAATCAGGTCATACCCCTGGTAAGCACTCCCCATAGGCACCCCGGTTATTCTCCTAACTTCGTAGCCCAGCCAAGTTTTTCCCGACAGGTCTGATAGAAGTTATGACTCAAAGGATGCAGCAGTTTCAGTTTGTGCGGTTTCTTATGAATAGTAATCGTATCCCCCGGGGCGCAGTTTATATGTTTCTGGCCATCACAACTCACCGTCGGATAGGTCTCATTGTTGCCACTGATAACCAATTTAAGCTCACTATTGCCATCTACCACAATCGGTCGACTGGACAGCGTATGGGGAAACATAGGTACCAGTACCAAAGCATCAAGACGTGGATGCATAATCGGGCCACCGCCTGACAGCGCATAAGCGGTAGAGCCTGTCGGCGTGGCTACAATCAATCCATCAGAACGCTGGGTATAGACAAACTGGCCTTCAATGTAGAGCTCAAACTGAATCATTCGGGCAGATTTACCCGGGTGCAAGACACAATCATTCAAGCCGGTTGACTCTCCGATTGGCTCGCCATTGCGCTTCACCAGAACATCGATCAGAAAGCGGCGGTCCACGGTGTAATGCCCATTTAATACCTCACCGACTTTCTCTTCGATCTCTGCCGGTGAAATATCTGTCAGGAAACCAAGATTCCCCCGGTTTACCCCCAAAACCGGCACATTCGACTGCGCCAGATTTCTGGCTGCCCCAAGCAAGCTACCATCGCCGCCAACAACGATAACCAGATCACATATCTCCCCCATCAAACGGGACGAGCTGGTTTGCTGGCCATGACCCGGCATCACCGCGGCAATTTTATCATCGAGAATAGGCGTCAGCCCCTGCTCGTCCAGAAAGCGGATCAGATGTTTCAGGGTATCAATAACCTTGGTGCTACCCAGACGCCCGATCAAACCAATATTACGAAAGTTATCCATTACCACTCCACTGAAACTGATGGTTACACCGCAACCACACCTATCCAATTGTTTTTAAAGATTATACTCATTTTTTAATAGTTTACCTGCCGATCATACGCTTTTGATATGGGATAACGTCCAGAACCATTAACGTAACGTTTTGCTCAGGCGATCCTGCATGCCTCTCAACCCCTGCATTCCGCCTGTATGGATCAGCATAACCCGGCTCCCCGGAGGCAACTCACCCCGCGCCAGCTTCCGCTGCAGAGCCAGGAAGGCTTTACCACTGTAAACCGGTTCAAGCTCAATCCCACTGTATTCCCGAAAATGTCGCAGCGCATCAACCAGCTCAACGGAAACCCGGGCATAGCCGCCCTCATGACAACTCAGATCCAACAACCACCCGCCCGGGTCCCTCTCTTCAGCCCGGGCAAGTATCTGCCTGATATCGTGATAGAGAAACTCCGCCCCCTTCAGAACCGGCACGCCTAGCAGATCGACCCCCTCCGGCTTATCAGCGATCAAACCCGCCAACGTACCACCCGTGCCACAAGCACAACAGATCAGTTGATAATCAGTCGCCTTAAACAGAGAGATAATCTCGCGACAACCCGCCACCACCCATTCACCCGAACCGCCTTCTGGCAAACAGTGAAACTCACCATAGGTATGCTGTAGCGCCGCAATAAACTGCTCATCATATTTATTGCGATACTGATTTCTGGAGACAAATTCCAGTGTCATCCCCCAGTCAGCAGCATCCATCAGTGTTGCGGATAGCTGAGGGGGACGCTCTCCACGAATAACCCCGATCGTTTCAATACCCAACTTATAACCCGCATAGGCGAGAGCATGCAGATGGTTTGACCAGGCACCGCCAAAGCTAAGCACCCGGTGACAGTCAGAAGCCTGCACCGCTTCAAGAGCATATTTTAACTTGAACCACTTGTTACCACTGATCAACGGATGAATAAGATCCAGACGCAACAGGTCGAGCCGAACCCCAGCCTGCTCAAACTCTGGCAACAACACTTTTTCAACAGGGATTTCGGGCTGTTGTGGCAAGACGACTGGGAGCGTTTTCATAAAGCGTTAAAAAACCTGTCACATCTCTATCATGAAGACAGAATAGGATAGCTGCCATAAACAGAGGGGAATAAAATGGAAGAGTACACAGAAGAGCTGCTACTGGAAAGACTAAACGAAGAGTTTGAAGACGATAACGAGTACGATGACGGCGAGGAGATGTAATTTAACCCATCACTGCAGCTGAAAAATGAGATTCAGCTATTGCCGGTAGAAAACTGCCTTACACAGTCACCGCCCGCCTGTTTTGCGCTGTACATCGCCATATCAGCCCTCTGAACAAAAAAATCGACCGGCTCAGCGCCACTACAGGATGCCACGCCCAGACTCATGGACACAGTAACAGCCTGATTATGATGTGAACTGGGAGAATAGTTGCATTCCAGATTAAACAGCTGCCGCACCCTGTCCGCCAACTGACAGGCATCAGCCTGGGCAGTATTCGGCAACAACAGCATAAATTCATCCCCACCATAGCGAAAAGCCTGATCGGAATCCCTTAGCCCATCCCGCAACACCCGACCAATCAGACGTACAATCTGATCACCCTCAAGATGCCCCAGCTTATCGTTTACCTGTTTGAAGCCATCCAGATCAATGCACACAAGGCTCAACTCACCGCCATAGCGTTTAACACGCATCATCTCACTGGCAACCTGGACATAAAAGTGACGCTGATTATACAGGCCACTCAGGTCATCGGTAATCGACTGTTTCAGCAATGTGGTTTCCAGTGCTTTCTGCCGCGTCATATCATGAAAAAAACCAACACTCCCACGATACTCCCCCTGCTTCATCAGCATTGCTGCTGACAAACGAATAGGAACCTTTTCCCGACTGCTGTTGAGTACATAGGTTTCATACCCCTCTACCCGCCCTGGCCCACAAAACGACTCATCCATCATCAGCCGCATAATCTTCCTTGCTTCAGCATCACTGGGATATATCTGACGAATATTCATATCGCCAATTACCTGATCAGCCGAATACCCCAGCAAATTTTCTGCTGACGTATTAAACACGGATATCACTCCGCGACGATTGATTGCAATAACCGGATCAGGACAGATTGAGATCAAGTCCGCCTGATTAATATTCAAATGCATCTGATTAGGCCCACAGCCACTAGGATAATCCAACGCCCAACTGATGATTTCACTATAGACAATAAGGCAAAGGATAAAAATGACTGGCATTTATATCACGGATGTCTGCCAAGAGCCCACACTCATTACTCAAAATGACAGATACACTACACATACAGAAAAACTGAAGCCCATAAAATTCAGCTGGATAGAGATTAAAATAAAACAAAAAAGAGATAGAAAAGCCAAGCAACTCAAGCGCGACAAAGAGATACAGCGATAAGAACAGGCAGACATTAATTCTGAAGATTAAAAGAGGAAGTGGCGGAATGGACGGGACTCAAACCCACGACCCGTTATCGCGAAAGATGACAGGCAGGTATTCTAACTGTTCATCTGAAATAGTGGCGGAATGGACGGAACTCGAACCCACGACCCGTTATCGCGAAAGATGACAGGCAGGTATTCTAACTGTTCATCTGAAATAGTGGCGGAATGGACGGGACTCGAACCCACGACCCGTTATCGCGAAAGATGACAGGCAGGTATTCTAACTGTTCATCTGAAATAGTGGCGGAATGGACGGGACTCGAACCCGCGACCCCCTGCGTGACAGGCAGGTATTCTAACCAACTGAACTACCACTCCGCAGTGGTTTATCCCAAGACAAATACTCAGGATTGAAGCTTTTTCTCCAGCTTAGTGGTGGGCGTGGAGAGGCTCGAACTCCCGACATTCGCCTTGTAAGGGCGACGCTCTCCCAACTGAGCTACACGCCCACTAAGCAGATGGCTTATCATTTTACTTCCCGGCCAGGCACTTTTGGCGTTAAGAAGTTTTCCACAAAGATGACAGGCAGGTATTCTAACCCTTCATCTGAAATAGTGGCGGAATGGACGGGACTCGAACCCGCGACCCCCTGCGTGACAGGCAGGTATTCTAACCAACTGAACTACCACTCCGCATTGTACGGGACTCGAACCCGCGACCACCAACCCCCACATATGTGACAGACAGCAATCGAACCAACTGAACTACCACTCCGCAGTGGTTTGCAACTAACGCTGCAGCTTAGTGGTGGGCGTGGAGAGGCTCGAACTCCCGACATTCGCCTTGTAAGGGCGACGCTCTCCCAACTGAGCTACACGCCCACTAAGCAGATGGCCTATCATTTTACTTCCCGGCCAGGCACTTTTGGCTTTAAGAAGCGGCAGAATCAACAAGACTTAAACCTGCGATCCGTTACCACGATAGATGACAGGCAGGTATTCTAACGCTTCATCTGAAATAGTAGCGGACCGGGATGACTTACACCGCGAGCCGTTACCATGAAAGATGACAGGCAGGTATTCTAACCGTTCATCTAAAATAGTGGCGGAATGGACGGGACTCGAACCCGCGACCCCCTGCGTGACAGGCAGGTATTCTAACCAACTGAACTACCACTCCGCATTGTACGGGACTCGAACCCGCGACCACCAATCCCCACATATGTGACAGACAGCAATCGAACCAACTAAACTACCGCATTGTACGGGACTCGAACCCGCGACCACCAACCCCCACATATGTGACAGACAGCAATCGAACCAACTGAACTACCACTCCGCAGTGGTTTATCCCAAGACAAATACTCAGGATTGAAGCTTTCGCTCCAGCTTAGTGGTGGGCGTGGAGAGGCTCGAACTCCCGACATTCGCCTTGTAAGGGCGACGCTCTCCCAACTGAGCTACACGCCCACTAAGCAGATGGCTTATCGCTTTACTTCTCAGCCAGGCACTTTTGGCTTTAAGAAGTGGCAGAATCAACAAGACTTAAACCTGCGATCCGTTACCACGATAGATGACAGGCAGATATTCTAACCTTTCATCTGTAATAGTGGCGGAATGGACGGGACTCGAACCCGCGACCCCCTGCGTGACAGGCAGGTATTCTAACCAACTGAACTACCACTCCGCATTGTACGGGACTCGAACCCGCGACCACCAACCCCCACATATGTGACAGACAGCAATCGAACCAACTGAACTACCACTCCGCAGTGGTTTGCAACTTACGCTGCAGCTTAGTGGTGGGCGTGGAGAGGCTCGAACTCCCGACATTCGCCTTGTAAGGGCGACGCTCTCCCAACTGAGCTACACGCCCACTAAGCAGATGGCCTATCATTTTACTTCCCGGCCAGGCACTCTTGGCTTTAAGAAGTTTTCCACAAAGATGACAGGCAGGTATTCTAACCCTTCATCTCAAATAGTAGCGGACCGGGATGACTTACACCGCGAGCCGTTACCATGAAAGATGACAGGCAGGTATTCTAACCGTTCATCTAAAATAGTGGCGGAATGGACGGGACTCGAACCCGCGACCCCCTGCGTGACAGGCAGGTATTCTAACCAACTGAACTACCACTCCGCATTGTACGGGACTCGAACCCGCGACCACCAATCCCCACATATGTGCAAGACAGCAATCGAACCAACTGAACTACCACTCCGCATGACGGGATTAACCCGCATCACGTCTTCGATCTGGTGGGCGTGGAGAGGCTCGAACTCCCGACATTCGCCTTGTAAGGGCGACGCTCTCCCAACTGAGCTACACGCCCTCAAATCGAGAGCCGAATTGTAAGGATTTTGCTTGGCATGTCAAACGTTTATCTTAAAATATTTTCATCATCTATTTGCTTCCCCCCTGCAAGGCAGAAACCATATACCCTGATGTTTTTCACCAACCCGCACTGACTCTGCTACACTCGACACCTATAAAAAGCCTTACCGCGTAACAGGCCTAATATTGCTGTAACGGACCAAACCAAGATGCCCCAGCCTCTGATTGAAAAAATCGATTCATTTGTAGCAGCAGCGATTAATCTGCAACTCCGTCAGACTGGACGGCTACCATTAACAATTTATGACCCCGAATGGCCCTCTGAGTGCCATCAGCAGCCCTCAGAGCCGGGCCAGCAAACACCCTGGAAGCCAGTTCTTCAGTCACAGAGCGACAACAGCTGCCATGATATGTTAGACCGGCTGGAGCAGGCATTGGGCTACAGCATCCATGAAGATCTTCGCCTCTGGTATAGCCGTTATTGGTCTGATCCCCTCCCGGCAACCTCTGAGTGGGGCGAGCTGAGCCTGCTGTTTCTCTGGAGTGAAAAAGATTGTGAGCGTCTTCGCGGGAACCTGATAGGCCACTTGCTGACTAAGCAGAAGCAGAAACAACCTGCTACCCTGTTTTTTGCCTGCACCGAACCTGATGGCGAAAAATTTTTATCTATCAACAACCAGACCGGCGAGATCTGGCTGGAACAACCGGGCAAACAACCCATTATGAAACTAGCTGACTCGCTGGAAGCTTTTCTGGAAAAACTAACGCCCAAACCGATCCCCGATATGGAGCAATAACCATGCGCAAAGTAATAATTACGATCTTTACCAGCATATTCCTGCTGTCAGGGTGCAGTACATTCAAGCCCCATCAGGTATCAGTTGAACCCCTACACCCAACGGTAACCGCCCAATCGACTCTGCCTGCTAACCTTCAGATCGAAGTCCAGAGCAAAGATATGCGCAACTCGGATGTCATTGGTTACCGCATCAGTCGCTTCAGCGACCGGGCTGAGGTGACTCTCCCCGTCCCGGCCTCTGAAGCGCTGAAGCAGGGAGCCCGGGTGGCGATCGTCAAGCTGGGTGCCATACCTGCACCATCGGCCGATACCAAACTCACAGTGGAACTGACTCACCTGGAATACAATGCGACTCAGAGCGCGCTACAGTCCGTGAAACTGAACGCCACCATTAAAGTAACTGCCGAGAAAAACAGTGAGTTTCTGAGCGGAAATTACAGCACGGAGAAAGAGTATCAGTATGCAACCACTCCCTCTCTGGCGGATAATCAGAAAATGGTCAACGAAATCCTGCTGATGACTATCAGCCGGGCATTTAATGACACCAAACTAGTCAATTTCCTGGCCCGGTAAGACCGCTCACCAGCCTACCGTATAGGACAACAGCCGGCTGATCTGCGCCATCGGCCGGCCCGACTCCTGCTGCCACTGATTGAAACAGTCCTGCACTTTTTGCAGATCCCGCTGTGCTGTGGGCGCTTTATCAATAATATCCTGAGCCTTAAGCGCCGCAACAACATCATCGGTCAGAATAAAGGTATCTTTTCCAATCTGACGCAAAAAATAAGCGCCTGACTTCCCTCCCAACTGCTGCCCCTGCTTCTTCAGCAATTGCCATAACCCGATAATATTGGTCACTGGCCAGTCCGCAATAAAATTAGCAAAGCTGCCATGTTGCGCCGCCAGCTCAGTCACCATCATCGCATTTGTACGCACCGATTTAATCTTTCCCCAGTGTCGGATAATCTGATCATTCTGCATCAGGTTCTCCAACTGATCATCGCTCATCAAAACAATCTTATCGGGATCAAAACCATAGAAAGCCTGCTCAAACGCTGGCCACTTTGCATCAACTACCGAATGCTTGATCCCTGCACGAAAGACCCGCAGGCAGATTTGCGATAACAACCGGTCATCCCCCATCGCCCTGAGCTCTTCGGCAGATTTGACCTGTGGCAGCAGCGCTTCAACATCCTGGCCGGCTTTATGGGCCTCCACATGCTCATAGAGCCATTTAAAAGACTTCACCAGTCAGTCCTCCTCTGAGTGAAAATCGATAGCAACTGAATTGATACAGTAACGCATACCGGTGGCGGTTGGCCCATCGGGAAACAGATGCCCAAGATGCGCACCACAGTTGCTACACACCACCTCGGTGCGGATCATCCCGTGCGAGGTATCCTGGTTTTCGGTAATATTCTCAGCCACGGCAGGGGCATCAAAACTGGGCCAGCCACATCCGGCATCAAACTTATTATCACTGTTGAATAACTGCTCCCCACAGGCGATACAATGATACTTTCCATCCCTGAAAAACTGATCATACTCGCCAGTGCCTGGCCGCTCAGTACCTTTCTGCCGACAGACATAATATTGCTCTGGCGTCAGTTGATCACGCCACTCAGATTCAGTCTTTTTCACTTTAAAATCATCACCAGCCATAAGAAACTCCGATACAGAAAGGTAAAACAAAAAGATCGATCTGTTACTGTGCAACTTCTGTGAAACAGCGTATTATTCCGGGCCTTCAGTAAGCGGTTACACAGTAACAATATGCCCCGTACTGATAATAGAATATTACAGGACACCACTACAGGATTAATCCATGTCCGTTATCAGAAAATCAAATAAACTGATCAACGTCTGCTATGACATCCGTGGTCCCGTCCTTCAGGAAGCCAAACGTCTTGAGGAAGAGGGCCAACGCATTATAAAACTGAATATCGGCAACCCTGCCCCGTTTGGTTTTGATGCGCCGGAAGAGATTGTTCAGGACGTTATTTACAACCTGCCTTCAGCACAGGGCTATTGTGATTCCAAAGGGCTGTTTTCCGCCCGCAAAGCGGTGATGCAGGAGTGCCAGAAAAACGGTATCCGTAATGTCGCCATTGAAGATATTTATCTGGGCAACGGCGTCAGCGAACTGATTGTTATGGCGACGCAGGGCCTGCTGAACGATAACGATGAGCTATTAATCCCAGCCCCCGACTATCCACTCTGGACCGCCGCAGCCAGCCTCGCTGGCGGTAATCCGGTTCATTACCTCTGCAATGAAGAGAAAGGCTGGACTCCGGACATTGATGATATCCGCAGCAAAATCACCGAACGCACCAAAGGGATTGTGGTTATCAACCCGAACAACCCCACCGGGGCAGTCTACCCGGAAGCGGTTTTACGCCAGATTATTGCGCTGGCAGAAGAGTTTGGTCTGATCATTTTTGCGGACGAGATCTACGATAAGATAACTTACAACGGCGCCCGGCATATCCCGATGGCCTCGCTGAGCGATGATGTTCTCTGCATCACCTTTAACGGATTATCCAAGGCCTACCGGGCCGCTGGCTTCCGCTCCGGCTGGATGGTACTGACCGGCCCTAAGCATCACGCCCGCGATTATATTGAAGGTCTGGAGATGCTCGCCAGTATGCGCCTCTGCGCTAACGTGCCAGCCCAGCATGCGATCCAGACAGCGCTGGGGGGATACCAGAGCATTAACGAACTGACAGTGCCCGGTGGACGCCTGCACGATCAGTGTCAGCTTGCCTGGCAGAAGCTCAACGACATTCCCGGCGTCTCCTGCGTTAAACCTCAGGGGGCCCTCTACCTGTTTGCCAGACTTGACCCGGAGATCTATCCGATTAAAAACGATGAAAAGCTGGCGCTGGATCTGCTGCAGCAGCAGAAGGTACTGATTGTTCAGGGCAGTGGTTTTAATGTCCCGGACACCCAGCACTTCCGTCTGGTATTCCTGCCACGGGAAGATGAGCTCTGCGAAGCCATCGATCGTATTGCGGTGTTTCTGAAAAACTACTCACAGGAATAACCCTTTTCAAAAGCGATCAGATGATCGCTTTTTTTATTTCTGAATCAGGCTCTATACTTAGTCACCTTTCTGTTATAAAACAGACATATAATCTGGCGGCGTTACAGCTTTCCAGTGCGAAGGAAGATCTGAATAGGTTTAATTGATTCTGTGTTGTTAATGAACAGCCAGAGGCACGAACTGGTCGCATCCTCCTTAACAATAACTCACTCTCGCGGAATCAGTATGTTTATTAAGATCAAGAAAAATTGCGGTATCTACATGGAACACAACGGCATGGAAAAAAACCATATCATGCCAGTCACCAGTAACTTTCTGATCAATCTGGGTCATGCAGCAGAAATCTCTTTCTACACCATCAAAGAGACCAAGACCCGCTTCGATCTTGAAAACCACCAGATCACCGTGCCACCACACACCCGAGTTATCCATCTACAGATGGCTTATCGCTATTCCAGCACAAAAGAGAAGATCGGTGATGCCAAAGGCAGCGTTGTTGAACGCAACTTTTACAAGTTCTACTTCAAGCCTGAAGAGATGGGACAGTACGAAGAGCTTCGCTCCCATATCGAAAAACACGTACTCAACCTCTGATCCCACCAACCGATTCGGTAGCAGGAATAGTTCTACCGGATCGGCACCTCCCATAGTGAGATCCATTGTTATTGCAAAATGACAACTTCCACCTGATTCTGAAAGCATTGTTACTCAGTTCGTCAGATAACAGAATTGCTGTTATTCCGAACTCAAGAGGATGAGGCTATGGAAGTCAGTGAGCTATTGCAACAAACCCATAAACTGCCAAATGTTCCCGACGTCGTACGCGAACTAATTCTGCAACTTAACAACCCCAAAGCCGATTACGGCGTTATCGCGGAAAAAGTGATCCATGATCAGACGCTGTCGCTGAAGCTTCTGCGCCTGGTTAACTCGGCACACTTTGGCCTGAGTCGAAAAGTAACGTCAATCAATGAAGCTATCATCATGCTGGGCATGGCGCAGCTGAAAACGATGGTGATCGCCTCTGGTTTTGCCGGCTCGGTGAAACAGGTTGAAGGTCTTGATATCAAGCAGTTCTGGGCTGAATCCTTTCAGGTGGCGGCACTGGCTAAATGGCTGGCAGAAAAGAGCACTGCTGTGGATCCCGATACTGCGTTTACTGTGGGTCTGATCCATAATATTGGCCGGTTGCTGCTGCATCTGACCAAACCAAAACTCGCCGAAGCAATACAGAAACTGGTTGATGAAACCGACTGCGATCGCTCTGAAGCAGAGAGAGTGAGGCTGAACTTCACCACAGCAGAAGCCGGCGAAGCACTGTTGCGCTACTGGCAGTTCCCCGCCAGCCTGAGCGAAGCGGTGCGTTACCACAAACAGCCTTTCGACGCCGATCCCCCTACTCCTTTGAGTGCGATTGTGAATATCGCCTGCTATATCAACACCTGCATGCGTAAAAAGCTAACCACCGAAGAGGTGATTGCGATGTTCCCTGCCGCAGAAGCCGAGCTGGCGGGATTACCCCCGCATAGCGCATCAATCTCAGAAGACGCGATGCAGTTGCAATCAGGCCTTGAGGTGCTGATATAAGGAACAGGGATAAAACGGTAGCCAGTGTTTCAGGCACACAAAAAAGGCAACCCGATGGTTGCCTTTTGACAAGCGACTCAGCTGAGGACAGAAGCGTTATTCCTGAAACCGCACACTGTGAACCGCTTGTAATATATGATCGACATCACTCATCGCCCGGTGCTGGCGCAACTGCGCCTTACTGATAAACTGATACTGAATCATCTCTTCAGGGCTGAGCAATTCTCGCAATCCCACTAAGCGAAACGCCATTTTCTGTCCCGCAGCAACAAACAGACGCTTAAGCCAGAAATAATCAAATTCCCAGGCATCACTAATAACGTCACACCCCTGCAATGCTGCATTCAGTCGATTGCAGGCAGTTTCAGCACTCACCCCTTGCTGACGCAGCTCAGTACGACACAGACTATGTATCTCTTCGGCAAACTCATCCCAGAAGGTCCAGCCAGGAACTGAATCCGGGTTGATCAAAAAACTATCGCTCTCATCAGCAGTACTTTTCCAGGCAACTTCAATAGGATAGGAGTCCGGCCCCAGACCACTCGCCTCCAGATCCAGGCAGATCAGATTCATAACATTCCCGCTTTAAACACACTTTACTTTCAGACTGTTCAGTCAGTCTTTTTTAAATAACAAAACCTTCAGCGATTGCTCTGGATCCTGATCCGGAAAGTCATCCGGATTTGCAATACGTTCACAAAAACTAAACTCAGGACAACAATCCTTAACCAGCTGCATAAGGAAGTCACTACCCAATTGAGGGTAGTTAAGACACAACAACACTTCACCTTTATCAGCGGTCAGATCAGGCAGACGCCTCAGTACTTTTCGATAATCATCGGTGGCAACAAAACTGCCTCGCTGAAAACTTGGGGGATCAATAATCACCAGATCGTATGGTCCCTCTCGCCTGAGTTTACCCCAGGAACGAAACAGGTCATGGCCTAAAAACTTCACCCGCTCCACAGACAACTGATTAAGACAATGATTTTGTCGTCCGCTACTGAGTGCGCCACGACTCATATCCAGGTTAATAACGCCATCGGCTCCACCGGCCATAGCCGCAACCGAGAAACCACAGGTATAGGAGAACAGATTCAGAACCCGCTTGCCCAGGCTGTTTTGCTTAACCCAGCGACGCCCCTCACGCATATCCAGAAACAGACCACTGTTCTGGTTTTTTAATGGCTGCACAACATACTTCAGCCCCAGCTCAGTCACCGTCAACCCCTGATCCAGCGCCTCATCCCCGGTATTCCACAGTACCTCGATACTATTTTCCCGTCGATAGCGGTGCTGGACCACCAGCGCATCGGGTTTAAAGGGACTTTGCAACTGTTGAAAATAGCAATTCAGCGTCTCAATCAACTCAGCCGGATGCTCGCTGAATAAGCGGATTATCGCGACCGGAGGCAACAGATCGATGACCAGTTGCTCATATCCGGGGTAACAGCGACCCCGGCCGTGAAACAACCGCCTGACCTCCCCCGCAGACAGATCGAGCTGCGTGGAGATAGAATCAAAAATTTCCTGCATCCGAGATCCGCCGAGGTACATTTTACGTAAAAAAGTCGCGATTATAGAGACGCACAGACGACAGGGCCAGTTATTTATCCTCCCAATCAGCAAAGTGGTTGAAACTATTTCCCTTCGCCTATATCTATATCATCAACTTAATTAATAAGAGCTAACTGAATCATGATGCGAATCGGTCTTTTCCTGTTAACCAACATTGCAGTCATAGCACTTGCCAGTGTGACCCTCAGTTTCTTTGGTGTGGGATCAATGCTACAGGCAAACGGTGTCAATCTTGATCTGGGTAATCTGCTGATCTTCTGTGCCGTGTTTGGTTTTGCGGGCTCTTTTGTATCGCTGTTTTTATCTAAGTTCATGGCAAAAAACAGCACCGGAACTGAAGTGATCACTCAGGCACGCAGTGCTGATGAACAGTGGCTGCTGGACACCGTTAAAGAGCTGGCCGATCAGGCCGGTATTGGCATGCCGGAAGTGGGTATCTTCCCAGCCCAACAGGCCAACGCTTTCGCCACCGGCTGGAATAAAAACGATGCTCTGGTTGCCGTCAGTCTGGGATTGCTGCAGCGCTTTCGCCGGGAGGAGATCAGAGCCGTTCTGGCACACGAGATAGGCCATGTTGCCAATGGCGATATGGTTACCCTCACCCTGATTCAGGGCGTCGTCAATACTTTCGTAATGTTCTTTGCGCGCATCATCGGTCATTTTGTCGACCGGGCAATCCTGAAAAATGAACAGGGTCACGGCATTGGCTATTTCATTACAACAATTGTCGCTGAAATAGTGCTGGGCATCCTGGCCTCAACCATTGTTGCCTGGTTCAGCCGTCGAAGAGAGTACCGGGCGGATGAGATGGGAGCGCAGCTGGCCAGCCCGCATGCCATGATCGGAGCCCTGCAACGTCTGAAAGCCGAATATAATGTGCCTGATCAGATGCCGGAAACGCTCACTGCATTTGGTATCAGCAGCCATCTTAAAGGGGGGCTGATGGCGTTACTGGCAACCCACCCTCCCCTGGATGACCGTATTGCCGCCCTGCAAAAGCGCTAACCCGTTCAGCTAAAAACCACCTGCCATACGCCCCACATGGGGCGTTTTTTTGTCATAACACAACCACCACCATCACCCCCTTGCTGCGCCCCTGGCATCCTGCCAGCTTAAATGATTCTTTAGCATTCTTTATGCCTTTTACCATCTTTTCTTTCTTCAAAAATATTCATATAAACAATCGTTTGATATATAAAAATTCATTTTACGCCTGCGAATCTTGTCCCATAATCTGGTTAGACGCGAACCTGCAGGGCAGGCGGGTTTGATCATGTAATTAATCAGTATTGGCTAATTCTGATAAGCACTATCTAAAGCCAACTTGCATGTGAAGAGCGGAGCCATGACAGAGAAAGAAAAACAAGACACAGAACTTCTCGATCTAGCAGATGACTGGGAAGATGATGAGATTGAGATCGATGCTAAAGAGAAAAAGTATTGCTGTGATGCTGAGAAAAGAAGACGTATAGAGCTACTCATGGAACAACGCAGACTCGAACGCGAACTACGTGAATTCTACGACGACTAAGGGCAGCATCCGCTGCCCTTTTCAGTTTCTCTGTTGCCCCACCATCCCCCATTCACATCGCCTCGATACTCGCCAGCGGCAAACACATCTCCGCATGTAATATCCCTGTTAACAAAGCTTAATAGGGACGTCACGCTATCGTCACCCTTAAAGGTTTTTATTTACCCATCATAAAAAACGCAACCCGGGTAACTATCGATGAGTAGCAAAATCCGTCTGGACGACCTGTCAACCGAAGCTCTTGATGAGATGGACAACGATTTTTTTAAAAGCCCTGAACCAGAACGACAAAAAAAGGGCGGACGTCGAAACCGTAAACGTCAGATGATAGAAGACTATATGGAGGAACGTTCACTGAAGCGCCGCATCACGGAGTCTTACGAACTGTTCTGAACTAAGTTCCACCCAGCCCGCAGCAACAATCAGTGTTGCTGCTTTTTAACGCTGCTTTGCCCTGCCCCTTTACGTTTTTTAGCCGGACGTGAAGCAGCGCTTTTTTTACCTTTCACTGCGGCTCTTACAGCTGCCCGTGGGCGGTCACCAGATTTGACCGCCCCTCTGCTATTCTCACGACGCTTAGGCTCCTCAGCGGGCGCTACCAGCTGTCCAGGCCGGGTTCCGATGAGATCCTCCCGTCCCATCTCCTTCAGTTTAACCCGCAGTGCAGGCCAGTTCTCAGGATCATGGTAGCGCAACAGCGTTTTATGAGCCTTACGCTGATCTTTATCCCGGGGGATATAAAGGGGTTCGCTTTTATAAGTCACCTGTTTCAGAGGGTTTTTCTCTGAGTGGTACATCGCTGTCGCCAGCGACATAGGTGACGGATAAAAATTCTGTACCTGATCCACCTTAACGTCATTCTGTTTCAGCCACAGAGACAGATTGAGCATATCTTCATCCTCACAGCCCGGGTGAGCGGCGATAAAATAGGGGATCAGATATTGCTTCTTGCCCGCTTCCTGAGAGAAGCGGTCAAACATCTTTTTAAAGTCGTAGTAGGTATCCATACCCGGCTTCATCATCTTACTGAGGGTATTTTGCTCACTGTGTTCCGGAGCAATTTTCAGATACCCCCCGACGTGGTAGGTCACCAGCTCACGCACATATTCCGGGTCTTTAACCGCCAGGTCATAGCGCAGACCGGAAGCGATCGCGACATTGTGGATCCCCTCCATTTTCCGGGCTTTACGATACAGCTCGGTGGTCCGGCTATGGTCGGTATCCAGGTTCTTACAGATGGTCGGATAGACACAGGAAAGCTTTCTGCAGTTCGACTGAATTTCATCATCGTTGCAGTTGAGGAAATACATATTGGAGGTCGGCCCCCCCAGGTCGGATATAGACCCGGTAAAGCCTGGTACTTTATCCCGTATCTCTGCAATCTCATTCAAAATCGATTCATGGGATCGGCTCTGGATAATCCGCCCTTCATGCTCGGTAATCGAACAGAAGGTACAGCCGCCAAAACAGCCGCGCATAATATTGATTGAGAAGCGGATCATATCGTAGGCAGGGATCTTCTGTTTACCATAGCGCGGATGCGGCACCCGCTGATAGGGCAAACCGAATACCCCATCCATCTCCGGTGTTTCAAGAGGGATCGGTGGAGGATTCACCCAGACCTCTCGATTACCATGCTTCTGAATCAGCGCCCGGGCATTATGCGGATTGGATTCCTGATGTAACACCCGTGATGCATGCGCGTACAATGCAGAGTCCTTAGCAACCTTATCAAACGATGGCAGACGGATATAGGTTGTTTCCGGCGTCAGCTTCTCTTTACGTTTAAGGGGCATAGGGATGATGCGAATGGGGGTCACCTCATCACGCGTCTGATCACTGTTAGCAGCTACAGAACTGTCCGCCCCACACCGTTTTGTCGTGGGGTCGAGCAACTTATCGACGCCACTCTGATCGTTTCCAAAATCGTACGGGTTTGGCAGTTTGTCGATATTTCCGGGCCAGTCTATGCGGGTTGAATCCAGTTCAACAAAGCCCGCCGGTGGCTGCTGGCGGATATGTACTGTGCCGCGAAGATCCCAAAGATCATCAACACTTTTGCCCGCAGCAAGCCCATGACTGAGTTCAACAATTGCCCGCTCCGCATTGCCGTAGAGCAGAATATCGGCGGTCGCATCCAGCAACACCGAGCGACGCACTTTATTGCTCCAGTAATCATACTGTGCAATGCGGCGTAAACTGGCTTCAATCCCGCCCAGCACCACCGGCACATCACTCCAGGCCTCTTTACAGCGCTGGCTATAGACAATAACCGCCCGATCTGGCCGGCTGCCGCCTTTCCCCCCTGCGGTATACGCGTCATCATGGCGTAGCCGCAGATCGGCGGTGTAGCGATTGATCATCGAATCCATATTGCCGGCAGTCACACCAAAATAGAGATTAGGCTTACCCAGCGCCATAAAATCATCCGCGCTGCGCCAGTCTGGCTGAGCGATAATGCCTACTCTGAATCCCTGCGCCTCAAGCAGACGCCCCATAACCGCCATACCGAAACTGGGGTGGTCAACATAGGCATCACCGGTGACGATAATAATGTCACAGCTATCCCAGCCGAGTTGCTCCATCTCCTGCCGACTAGTCGGCAAAAAGGGCGCGACGCCGAAGCATTCAGCCCAGTAGCGGGGGTAGGAAAACAGGTCAGGCGCGTTTTTTTTCATGGAGATATCAGCGAGACAACTTAAAATCGGGGAGATATTGTCGCAGAAAGCTCCACTAACATATAGTATAAAAGTTGTGCTCTCCCTATTAAGCCCACCCATATCGGATGGGCGTAGAGGGATAATCATAGTAAAATAGTCAGGAATAAACGAAAGCGATCAGAAAAGCATTGACCGATATGAAGCGAGACAACGCCTCCCAGCCCGTTACCGTCATGACCCGGGAGAAACCAACGCCACCTGCCGACTTCGAATGTTGTGAAAGCGGATGCTCCCCCTGTGTCTGGGATACTTATTATGAGGAGCTGAATATCTGGAATATCGAACAGAAAGCTCTCAGAGAGGCGACCCAACAACACAGTGAAACAGAACAGAGCCAATAACACAGGAAGCTGAACTGATGACGCCAAAAGCACCGATTATCTACCGCACCCGGATCAAACCAGAATGGCTTGATTACAACAATCATATGAATGTTGCCTATTACGTTCTGATTTTCGATCTGGCGGGCGTAGAGTTGGTAAGTCAGTTGGGGTTAAGTGAAGCCGTCACTGAACAAACCGGAATATCCTGGATGGTGCTGGAAAACCACATTACCTACAACAACGAAGTTATACTGGATCAGCCTGTTGAGATCCGCTGCCAACTGATCGATCACGACAGCAAACGCCTGCACCTCTACTTTGAGATGTACGCCCATACCGATCAGGGAGTTGAATACCTTGCAGCAACTCTGGAGCAGATGGCCATGTGTGTTGATCTGAACAGCCGTAGTAGCTGTGAGTTTCCTGCGGGGGTGACCGAACAGATAGATGCAATGGCACAGCTGCAGGCGGATCTGCCCAAACCTGCCAATATCGGCCGTAAAATTGGAATCCGGCGCCGCTAACCGCCAGTCACAACCATCCGCCGGGCCAGCCTCCTCTTACCCCGCTGACAAAATAGCGCTAAGCTATGCCATTTTGGAATGGAGGCAGCGTGGATATTGAAACCCTGGAGAGAGCCGCTCAACGCGGCATTATCTCCCACAAACAACTGCAGGAACTGATCGCGTTCAGTACCGCGCAGGATAACGACGAACCCACAAGCGAAGAACAACTGCGCTTTATCCGTAACTTCGGCGATATTTTCATCACCTTAGGCGTTCTGTTTGTCGCCTTTTCTATCGCTGCAATGCATCTCAGTCAGCTCCAGTGGCTGCTTCCCGCAGCGCTGTTTCTGGGTGCTGCAGAGTGGCTGGTACGGGTTCGCAGGCTGGCGTTGCCAGGTATCGCTATTCTCATATCGACACTCTACTTTTTGAGCAAAGCACTTGGAGTCTCCCAGTTTGAAACAGCAACCCTGCAGTTTCTGACGCTCAGCGTTTGCTCGCTGCTATTCTACCTGCGTTACCGTATGCCGTTCAGCCTGTTACCTGTGGCGGCGGGCCTGGTGGCTGCCACGGTCAGCAGTGTCGGCATCGATATGTTCAGACACCAGTTACTCTTCACGGCGATGGGCCTGATCGTTTTCCTGGTGGCAATGAGTTTTGATGCGCAGGATCGCAAACGACAACGGAGCGCCGGTGATTGTGGATTCTGGCTTCACCTGCTGGCCTCACCACTGATTGTCCATGGTATGATGACCACCCTGTTATTCAGCCATGCAGGGGTGCTTGATGCAGGCAGCAACCGCGAAATTGCACTATTACTATTTTTCATTCTGTTTCTGTTGACCGCCCTGTTTGTTGACCGCCGGGCAATGCTTGTCTCCAGCCTTTCTTATGCGATCTATGCAATCTTCAAGGTTGTCAGCAGTAATATTCTCGACAGCAACAACCTGCCACTGGTGATCTTTATTGGCTTTGGTGTGTTTATTGTCCTGTTCGGCACCTACTGGTACAAGCTGAGACGCCTGATATTCGGCCCACTTCGGGGTAGCTGGCCTGCCCGCTTTGTACCCGAAATATGAAATATGAAACAGGAAACAGAGAGCTGAGCTCAGTCATTATAGTTAGCTCAGATACCTTCGATGGTATCTGAGTAGTCAGATGACGGGGGCCTTAAACATCTGCAATATGTATCACAGCTGAATCAGGCTGACATTTATGCTGAAAAATCATCCACTGACACCACCTCCCTGTTCAGCTTAGGTAAGGGTTTATTGCACTAATATCTAACCGTAAAAGAGGTGATATTATGAGCAATTTAAAAACGTTACCCGCATTGATACTCTTTCTGGCCCTCATTGGTCTGCCCCTCAGCAGCTCTGCTGATAGCCGGGTCACTATCCATAGTGGGATCACAATCGACAGCGGCAATCTGCGACTCTATATCGGTGACCGGCATCTCAGCAATTATCGATATAATGACCGCCACCACAGACATTCGGATTACCGGTCTGGCTATCACCGGCCGGGCTATAACAGATCTGAACGGTTCGGTTCAGGATCACATTTGAGATCTTATTCAACCATTGTGTATCCGGGACGCTACCCTCACTCTTATGTTGTTGAACCCAGTCACAGATATCATTCAGACAGACGTTCACACCAGCACAGAAAAATCTACCGTCATCATGACAACCGCAGATTTCACCATCGACGATCATATGGAGGCTGGTAAACAGGACAACTCAGCTATCGCAACTCAGTTTGTAAACCCGGGCAACCGGTTCCGTTCAGGATACAGATCATAAAAAAACGCTTTGCCCTCCACTGCCGGGCCTGCAAAAGGTACAATGACTGCCGTTTTTCATCAGCCCGGCGGTAACTTAAGTGCAAAACCTATACAGCCACACAAAACAAGCCTTCCTCACAGCAGATCCTGATCTGAAGATCGAACTGACGCGACAAACCGTCAGCCGCTGGAATGCCGGTAAACTGGAGTGGCGCGACGGCGAAGAACCAGAACAACTGAATCAGCCCGGTCAGCCAGAAAAACCGGAGATAGTCGCTCCTTCTGAAGTCAACAAGCGTAAGTTTGGTAAAGAGGAGGGGCGCGCAGCGCTGATCCATGCCCTCGCCCACATTGAGCTGACTGCGGTTAATCTGGCGCTGGATTCGGTCTACCGTTACCGGGGAATGCCCGAAGCGTTTTACGCAGACTGGATGCAGTGTGCTGGCGAGGAAGCCAACCATTTTATCGCACTGCGCGGGCGTCTGAGAGAGATGGGTTATGACTACGGCAGTTTTAAGGCCCATGGTGAGCTCTGGAGCATGGCGGTCGACACCGCCGATGATATGCTCGAAAGGATGGGGATCGTTCACCGGGTATTTGAAGCCCGCGCTCTGGATGTAGTGCCAAAAACCATTCAGAAGTTTGACCAGCTAGGCGATAAAAAAATGGTTGATATCCTCACCATGATTGCCAACGAAGAGGTCGGCCATGTGAGTTCCGGCACCCGCTGGTATCACCACCAGTGCCAACAACGCCAGTTGGATCCGGATAAAACCTTTATCGATCTGCTGTGGAAATATATGAAAGGCCCGTTAAAAGGTCCTTTCAATCACGAAGTAAGAATAAAAGCAGGCTTCTCAGCGCAGGAGATGAAGATGATTGAAAGCATGGGCAAAACCGACTAAAACAGATCGGTTTGCCTGATTTCAATTTAATCATGGTAAAACACCCTAAAAATCACAATCAATTTAGTGATTATTTAACCCTTCAACCATTACCCAATTTGAGTATTTTCTCAAACTCCTTTGATCTGGATAAATTGCACCACGACTAAAACAGTATACACTGAATTATATCCGGGCCCCTCTATATACCGACGCTAGGTTCTTTCCAGCAGAGCCTGACCCTTGCAGGTGGGCCCGGATCCTCCCCTCTTTCAGATCAAAACTGTCACCGAAAACATATTTAAATTCAAACCGTTAGCTTAAAGAACTGACCCTCAGACTCAGGTGATTGATATTATCACTGAGAAACAACTCCCCATCGCTGATGGTCAGCGAAAGCTGCATACTCCGGCTAACAAAATCATCAAGCCGGGTAACGTCACTATCATGAAAACGCCAGGCCTGAACCTTGGGCAACTCATTAATCTGCCGCCCCTGTTTGTCCCACCAGATATCCACCTCCCTGCCGTAGGCATACAGCGAGATTTTAGGTGCACGGCTTACCGCCTTGCGTAACCGTTCGGGTGACGCCTGCCCCAACTCTATCCAGTGCTCAACCATTCCGTCAGGACCCACCTGCCAGAGTTCCGGCTCATCAGTGCTGGACAACCCCCGGGTAAAACTCAGGTCCGGGTGATAATTAATGCCATAGACCAGCAGGCGCACCATCATCCGTTGTAATGTTTCGGAGGGATGCTGCGCCAGGGTCAGATGGCAGGTTTCATAGCAGTGGCGGTCCGTATCACTTAACTGGAGTTCAACTTTATAGATGGTTGGCTTAAGCGCCATAGGATTTAACCTTTTCGTGGGGCATTTATTGGCTCTGATGCGCTATTATAGCGGTTTACTCTCAGGATAATATCGCTATATGAAATGTCGTTCAGGCTGTGGCGCCTGCTGTATCGCCCCCCAGATCAGCACTCCGATTCCGAATATGCCCAATGGCAAACCAGCGGGAGTTCCCTGCGTCAATCTGGATAAATCTTTTAACTGCACTATCTGGAACAGCACTGACTACCCATCGCTGTGCCGGGCATTTCAGGCGGCTGAAGAGCACTGCGGTGACAACAGACAGGAGGCGCTGATCACGCTCATCCAAATGGAGAGGGAAACCGCACCGGATATTTGACCACAACGGCCAATACGCTACACTAGCCCACCTCTGGGATAAGCCCGGATTGACTCCTGAGTTTACTGTTACATTAATATCATCGGAAACTGCCGCAATGGATCTTAAATTTCTCGCTATCCGTGAACTGATAAAAGAAGTCGACGACAGCGTTGCGACCATCAGTGACAAGGGTGGTGCTATAAACGTTAATGATCCGATGGCACAGCAGCTGTTTAATGCGCTGGTATCAGCCTATGGACGTCGTGCAGCACTGACCCATGGTTCCTTTAATGATGAGAACAGTGAGGGTTACCCCTTTATCTCAGGATTCAAAAAATTTATCGACAGTACTCCGGATGAAACCAGTTTTCTGAACCTCTGCGATCAGGCCCTGGCCCAGTTGGCAGCGTCACTGCAGCAGCCCTCCGCCCGTGCGGCGACAGGTGGCTATGTGATCTTCATCTACTATTCATCGGATGTATTTGATTATCTGCTGATCGGTTTGGTTGGCGATAAAACCGGCGTTGCCTTTGATCAGGAGCTTAACCCAACCAAGGTAATCGAAGTTGATCTGGAAAAATTGCATCAGGCCGCCAAGATCAACATCACTACCTATAAGGAGGGCAGCGACAGCTATCTGAGTTTTATTGGCACGCGGCGAAAAGGCGATATTACTCACTATTTTTCCAACGCCCTGGGGTGCACCGATGTCGTGCCCTCTAAGAAGTCCACTTCTGACCTGATCAAGGCAAGCGAAGATTTCTGCCGCCATTATCAACTGCAGGAAAAACAGGAAGAGATTGTTGAGGACGTCGTCAGCTACCTTTCCCGTCAACGCGATGATAAACAGTCCGCCTACCTGCCTGATGTTGAAAAAATCTTTGACAGCCACATGCCACCTGAACAGGCACAACAGGCCAGCGGTAGTTTCAGCAAATTCGCTAACTCCGAAAACTATCAGGTCAGTCAGGAGTTTCAGCCCCATACCAGCACCATCAATGCCTATACTCAGGTAAAAGCAAAGATGGACAACTGGCAACTGGATTTCTCCCGACGCTCTCTTGGTACGCTGAACAGTAACAGTGAAATTGAGTTTGACCCAAACAGCAACTCGATACGAATCAACCGGCTGTCAACCAAGGTGATAGAGCAACTGAAACAGGCCCTCGATCTGGATGACTAGCCCTGGGCACTGCTCTGTAAGCAAATCATTCTCTCTGCCGTTATTCTCCCCATCAATAAAAGCGGCAGTCCCTGAAACGGTCACGCCGCTTTATTCTCCCTGTCACCAAATAGTCATCTCAGGCTGCTAATCTGCACCCGATAAATATTTTTTTGTGCGCCGCACAAAATACTTGACGGTGTTACTTTTTCAACTAAAATAGTTTTCATTGTGCACCGCATCATAACCTAACGGAGACTACGATGATTAACACAACTTTTGATTTCAAAAAGCCTTTAGAATCTGCTCAGACTCTGATGGGTCTGCAAACCTCTACACTGACTAAAACCGTTGAACTGCAGAAGAAGTCCGCTGAAGAGCTGGCTGCTTTCTTCAAAGGTGAAGCTGACAAAGCTAAAGAACTCAAGACTCCAGAAGAGTTCTTGAAGTTCAACGTTGAATCTAACAAAGCTCTGTACGAGCTGCTGAAGACTCAGGGCGAAGCATTCAGCGCTCTGGCTAAAGAGTCTGGCGAAGAGACAATGGCTGAAATCAAGAAACTGGCTAGCTAATAGCGAACCGCTTCTGAGAAACCCGGTAGTGAAAACTACCGGGTTTTTTTATATCCGGGCAAGACAGAGACCTGCCATCTCACACTTTTGTGCACTGCACAAAAAAAGATTTGACTTCCCTGTTGAGATCCCTACAATAGACTTCATTGTGCACCGCAACATAAATTTACTGGAGAACTACCATGACTAACACAATCGACTTCACCAAATCATTCGAATCTGTAAAATCTCTGATGGAGATGCAGGCTGCAACTATCACTAAGTCTGTTGAGCTGCAGAAAAAAGCTGGCGAAGACCTGGCTGCTTTCTTCAAGACTGAAGCTGAAAAAGCTAAAGAACTGAAAACACCTGAAGACGTTGTTAAGTTCAACGTTGAAGCTAACACTACTCTGTTCGAACTGCTGAAAGCACAAGGCGAAGCATTCACTGAGCTGGCTAAATCAGCAAGTGAAGAAGCGATGGCTGAAGTATCTAAATTAGCTAAGTAAATTTCACTTAGTTCCCTTTAAAGCCCTGCTGATGCAGGGCTTTTTTTTGCTTCTGAAATTCCTATTTCTGACTTCACCCAGTCATATAAAAGTAGTACATTTGCGGGCCAATTCAGTAATGGAAGGTGACCCCTTCCCCTATCAGGCTTTGCAGATGAACCTTAACGAAATGATTGTTGTCGGCAGTGAAGAGTGGTGTGCGTTCCCCAGCCTTAGCATCCCGGCAATTAAAGCCCGTGTTGACTCAGGTGCTAAAACCTCTTCGGTACATGCGGTCAACATCCAGCCATTTAAACGGGACGGCAATCCCTGGGTTTCCTTTGATATGCACCCTTTGCAAAAAAATCTGAAGGTCACTGTCAGATGTGAAGCGAAGGTGATTGACCGTCGAACAGTGAAAAGCTCAAGCGGAGATGCGGAGAAGCGTTATGTCATTCGCGTTCCTCTGAAACTCGGTGGCGATATCTGGGAAATTGAGCTGACACTGACCAACCGGGACAGTATGGGTTACCGGATGTTGCTTGGCAGGGAGGCAATGGAGGGTATTCTCGTTAACCCCTCTTCCAGTTTCTGTCAGGGTAATCTGACCATTGAAGAAGCGAAAAGAATCTACGATGTCACAGAAACCAAATCCAGCGGCCTGAAGATCGGTCTGCTGGCCAGTAATCCTGATCTGTATAGTAACCAGCGGATTATTGAGGCTGGCGAAGCCCGTGGCCATGAGATGATGTTTCTTAACATCAAGCAGTGCTATATGAAAATGGACAGGGAGCAACCGGAGGTTCACTATCGGGGTGGCACGGTATTAAATGATCTGGATGCAATCATCCCCCGCATACGCCCGAGCATGACATTTTATGGCTGCGCCCTGACACGCCACTTTGAAAGCCTTGGGGTGGCAACTCTCAACGGCTCAATCGCCATTACTCAGTCTCGCGATAAACTGTTCTCACTGCAGTTATTGCAAAAAAATGGACTTGATATCCCCACTACCGGCTTTGCTAACTCGCCAATCGATACTACGGACCTTATAGAGATGGTGGGTGGTGCGCCGCTGATCGTGAAGCTATTAGAAGGGACTCAGGGGCGTGGCGTGGTGCTGGCAGAAACCCGTAAAGCGGCTGAATCAGTAATCAATGCGATAAAATCCCTGCGGGCTAACTTGCTGGTTCAGGAGTTTATAAAGGAAGCCGATGGTAAGGATCTGCGTTGTTTTGTTATCGACGGAAAGATTGTAGCGTCCATCGAACGGGTGGCAGCGCCGGGAGAGTTTCGCGCCAATATCCATCAGGGCGGCAGCGCCCGCCTGGTTAAGATAACCCCCGAGGAGAAGAAACTGGCGCTCCTGGCGGCTAAAACGCTGGGGCTGAGAGTGGCGGGAGTCGATATCATCCGCTCCAGAAAAGGGCCTCTGCTGCTGGAGGTGAACTCCTCACCCGGACTTGAGGGGATAGAGAGCGCCACCAATATTGATGTCGCTGGTGCAATGATAGATGCTATAGAGAAGAAGCTTCACTGGAAAAAGCCAAAAGGGGTGGATTTATAACCACTCGCCTGACCCGTTGCTGCTGAATTGGGCTAAAAAACGCTGAAACGAAGCGGTTACGACTGATAGCAAAACCCTCGATAGAGGGTTTTGCTATTGATGTTTGTCCGGGCTTTGAGCTACCGTTGTGCGCTCCAGTTGATAACGCTCAAGCTTGGCTCTTAAGCCCACCCGGGAAAGCCCCAACTCTCTGGACGCCTGGCTTTTATTCCAGCGGTTACGGATCAGGGTTTCTCTGAGAATACGTTTTTCCAGCGTTTCGATACGATCCTTCAGGCTGCCATCCAACCCCGCCAGCAGTTCCAGTTCGCCCCCCTCCTCCTGCGGTGCAGCCCTCAACACCCGGGGGGACAGCAGATCGGCACCAAGATAGTCGCCATCGGACAGTACCAGCATGCGCCGAACTTCATTCTGTAATTCCCGGACATTACCCGGCCAGCAGTACGATTGCATGCAGGCCAGTGCTTCACCGGTAAACCCTTTTACCGGCTTATCGAACTCTGCCATCGCTTTATCCAGAAACCCCTGCGCCAGCATTGGAATATCCACTTTTCGTTGCGCTAACTCTGGCAGCGTCAGGGTGACCTCGGCGAGCCGGAAATAGAGATCCTGACGAAAGCGTCCGGCACGCACCTCCTCTTCCAGATCCCGGTTGGTAGAGGCGATCACCCTGACATCGACCTTGCGGCGCTGAAAATCACCCAGTGGCCGGACCTCACGCTCCTGCAGCACCCGCAATAGTTTTACCTGAAAAGCCGGAGTGATCTCGCCGATCTCATCGAGAAAAATAGTGCCACCATCCGCCTGTTCAAACATTCCCATATGATCTGAGATCGCCCCGGTGAAAGAGCCCTTCTTATGACCAAACAACTCAGAAGCCAGCAGCTCATCCGGCATCGCGCCACAGTTCTCAACCACAAAGGGTTTATCGGCTCTCAGGCTGTTGTAATGCAACGCCCTGGCAAATAACTCTTTACCGGTACCGGAGGGACCGGTGATCAGCACGGAAACATCAAAGGGAGAAAAACGGGCAGCCTGCTCACATAGCTTATTCAGCGGACTGTTCTCACTACGCCGGATCTCGTCCATCTTAAAACCGGATTTAAGCAGCGCTTTCTTATGGTTGATATTGCGTTCCACCTGCTCTGACGTCAGACGCATCTCCATGGTCAGCAGCTCGTTTTCATTCTGTAACTGACACAGTTTGCAGGCGTTGCGCACCACCATCAGCAGATTATCCGGGTGCCAGGGCTTGGTAATGTACTGATAGATCCCCGCGTCGTTCAGACCGCGGATAATATCTTCCGAATCGGTATAACCAGAGAGAATCAAGCGCGCCGGTTCCGGCCAGCGCCGCCGCACCTCGGTCAGAAACTCAACGCCCGTAACACCAGGCATACGCTGATCGCAGAGAATCGCTTCAACACGACTATCCTCCAGGATTTTCAGTGCATCCTCTGCGCTGCTGGCCGTCAGAACATCAAACTCCTCATCCAGCGTCCGCTCAAGGGTTTCCAGCGAGCGGATCTCATCATCAACACAGAGTACTGTCGGCCGTTTTTGAGTCTGCATCGTTACACCATCTCCTGCAGCAGCGAGATCTGGTTGTTCAGTTGCTCAATTCGCTTTTGGATTCGGGCAACCCGGTGTTGCTCGATCCAGTTTAGCCAGTCGTCCATCCCCTCGCCGGAGCGGGCAGATATCTGAATAACTTCGATATCAGGGTTCACCTGCTTTGCCGCTGCAATGCACTGCCCGACATCGAAATCCAGATAGGGCAGCAGATCGGTTTTATTCAACAACATCAGATCGGCTGCATAAAACATATCAGGGTATTTAAGGGGTTTATCCTCGCCTTCGGTGACTGACAGAATCGCCACTTTATGCGCCTCACCCAGATCGAATGCAGCGGGACAGACAAGATTACCGACATTCTCAATAAACAGTATGCCCCCGGCCAGATCATCGAAACGTTCCAGCGCATGACCCACCATATGCGCATCCAGATGGCAGCCTTTACCAGTGTTCACCTGTACCGCTGCAACACCGGTTTCGCGTATCCGGTCAGCGTCGTTAGCGGTTTGCTGATCCCCCTCAATCACCGCCACCGGGCAGCGACCTTTTATTTTCTCGATACTCGCGGTCAACAGCGATGTTTTTCCTGATCCGGGGCTGGAAACCAGATTCAGCGCAAACAGATTCAGCGCTTCAAAACGCTGCCGGTTTTGTCCGGCATAGCGATCATTTTTACCAAGAATATCCTGCTCGATCTGCACCATACGGCTCTGGCTCATGCCTGGCGCGTGGGCATGGGCAGCGCCCTGACCGAAATGCAGGTTATTACCCTCAGCTACAACCTCTGTTTCAGCATGGCTGTGATGATGGCCCTCCTCAGCATGGCTATGTTGATGATGCCCTTCCTGATGGTTGTGTGAATGAGAATGCCCATGATGATGCTGGTGTCCCTCGATTGAAACCTCGCCTTCACTGCAGCCGCAAACTGTACACATGGTTATTCCACCTCTAACTCTTTTATTCTTAGCTCTTCACCCTGAGTGACCTGCAGCTGGTAACTGCCACACTCACTACAGGCATCATAGCGCTTTGTTATCGTCACGGACCTGGCACACTCCAGACACCATGCCAGCCCGGGTAACTCGATTATTTCTAACCGCGCACCCTCAGCAAGACTGTTACGGGTGACGGCATCAAAGCAAAACCGTAAGGCATCGTTCTCAACCATTGCCAGTGGGCCGATCTCAAGCCAGACCGTTTTCACACGCTGATAGTGTTGACTGGCCGCTTGCTCTTCCAATACCTGAATGATCCCTTCGCAGATCGACATCTCATGCATTCAGACAGATTCCCATTGATTCAGTGTGATATCAAAAGCAACACAGGGGTCCGCCAGCAATAGCATTGTTCGACCCAATGACAGCGCCTGCGAATCGGTTTCCGTTCTGACGCCCTGCAACTTTGTCGCGACCAGCCCCCGGGGATGAAGATTCCACTCGGTCGGTGCGAGAATGTGATAACTCAAAACCCTTTCCCCCATCATCTCTACCCGGTGTAACAGCTGTCCGCGGGATGTTGCTACTATTCCCAGACCAACGCCAATATCCTCAGCGGTTCTCTCAGCAGACTCTGTGACGCCAGCGCTACAATCAGCACTGATCGCCCCGGGGATCTGACTCAGCTGTAACAACATAGCAGCATAACGACAACTCAGTTCATGCCAGCCCCGCTGTTTAAAGTGCTGTAACTCACCTCGGTAAGTGCTGTAACTACCGGTTTCACAACACTCGCCCTGCCAGCGTGGTGTCGCGCAAAACAATCTTTGCTGCACTTCCGAAGACGCCGTTTTAAGTATCTGCTGCTGTTGCCTCTGTTGCAAGTCAGGCAGTGGTTGCAGATCCGCTCCCAGCGTCACACCAGAAAAATCACGGTGAAGCTGCATGACCGGATCTAGCAACGGAGCGCTGAACTGATGCTCAGGTGATATCTTATCCAGCCAGCCATGAACACGCTCTGCAGGAATCCCCAGCAACGGTGTGAGCATCTCATTTAACTGCCCGGCAATCTGTTGTCGCTCCGGGCCCAACAGCGCTGTCAGCTCCCGATTCTGATCGCTATTCAAGCGGTCTTTATTCCGCTGAGGCTGCAACAGGTAATTCCAGCGGCGTAACAGCCTGGTTAGCAATCCCTGAATCTGCTGCAATATCGCCATCTTAGTGGAATCAGTCGTTATCCAGTCCTTCAGCAAGCGGAACAACAGCTCCCGGCAGTTTTCTACCTGCAGCAAAAGCTGACGCCCCCTGCTGATCTCTCTGGCAACGACAGCGCCACGACTCTGTTCCACTGCCTGTAAAAAGGCCAGCCGCTGGGCCACACTGCAGGCCGTAAACAGCAGCGGGATCATCCGCGAAACCTCGATGACCGTTCGTCCCTCAAATAACCGTCCCATCTGTGCCGGGCGACTTGAGGTCAGCTGTAGTGCTGCGATTCTGCCCTCACGCCAGTCCAGTAAGGCAGTAATTTGTCCCGCCACATCAGCCATGACCAGAACACCGGGCGGTTGGTTTCCCCCCTCCGGTCAGGAACTGACGGCGACTCAGCTTTACGGCTTCCCCTTCGTCTGAAGTTACCGTTGAAGTATCTGGCTCAGCTTTGCTTTCAGTGGCTTCCAGCAACGAATCAGAACGGCTTAATTGCCGCTGTCGGTCGGTGGGAGCGAAGTTATCAGACTCAAACAGCGCCTTTATCACCTCCTCTGCGGTGGCAACAGCAGCAGCCTGATCGTTAAACTCAAACATGGGAGAGAACAGTGCACACATGCCATAGCCTCCTAAAATCTCATCCCAGCCCAGAATAAACTCATAGGGCCCGGAAGGAAGATGACGAATACATCTGCTGCCCACCTGCTGCTCAGTCCATTGCGGCTCTGATTCCGGCAGTTCGGTTTCCAACAGTTCAGTTTCCGACAGTTCGGTTTCCAACAGCATTGTCTCTGGCAACACAGTTTCAGGCAGCAGCATCAGGTTCATAAACCAGGGAGTGATTAAAACACCCAGTTGCTCATTTCCCAGCGACTGAAACCCCAGAGCCTTTACCTGGAGTTTCTGGTTAACCACGGCCACCCCTTCCATACGGGTGTGAAGAATTTCGACATAGCGGGACTCAATTAAACCGATATCCACCATCTGTTTAACACCTCAGCTATCCAGCACCATAAACTGGTCTTTGTCGCCATCACATACTGGACAGCGCCAGTGCTCTGGCAACTGACTGAACGGCGTTCCGGCCTCAATCTGCCAGATATCATCCCCTTTGCCGGGATCGTAAACATACCAGCAGATTTTGCACTCCAGACAGGTGGCATCACTGAGCAGATCGTTCTGCCCCAGATAGCTGCCTTCAAACTTCTGACCCGAATCAACACTCATCAGATTAATACCTCTCTTATCTCTTTCAGACGCAGAGCACTATCCTGCAGGTCCTCTGGTGCAGCACAGGCAACGGCGGGCATATCGACCACCTCCAACGTATCGAGAATCAGATGATCCGTTGAGTTGAAATACTGCACCCGCCATATAGGAGAGATTCCAGTACTGCTGATGCGGCAGTTCCCATACCCCCGGGATAAGATCACCAGTGCACCCGAGCCGAGGTGATCTTCCAGCAGTTGATGATCCGCCGGAGAAAAGGGCAACAGAGACAGATTGATCACATGGGGCTCATCACCCGGTTGATAGCATTCGCTTTTATGTTGCAGCTCAATCAACACCGGAGGCGCGTTTAAAATACCCGCAGGCCATTCTGTCCCGGCGACCGACAGAGCACGTGGCTGAGAGAACGCGTAATGACGCGCCACCGAAGGCACATCCGCGATCTCCAGTGTTTCCCGTATCAGGTTGGCAGCGGCATCCAGATAGCGAAGCCGCCATACACCCGCCAGAACAGTTTCCTGCGCATGGACTTCGTAACTTATCTCATCCTGAGTTTTGCAGATCAGGCCAACTTCACCTTCACCGAGAATCTGGTTAATCAGATCAAGCCCCGCGGCAGACAGTTTTTCCAGTCCAAGACTGATCACCGGTCGCTCCGGGGTGTAATCATCCAGCTGTTGCTGAAGCCGGTCCAGCAGATCCAGTGTCTCCGGGCAGCTCTCTAACTGCTCAGCTTCCGGCAACATCGGAATATCATAGGTATGCATCTCTTTTGGCATCGGCATATAGTCCAGCACTAAGCTGTCTTCACCGTTTGACTGACTGCCGGGGCCAACCGGCATATTGATCAGTGGAATATCGCCCTGGTTCATACGCTCTGTCCTGTCTTTTAAATCTGTCTTTTCAGCCGCACGGCTGGGTCTGTTGCGGATTCACCACAACGGGAATACCGATGCCGGGATTACGGGTGGGTTCCCGCTGTAGCAGAGACTCAATATCCCTGAGATAGAGATCCCAGTCCTGCACCTTACTGATTGCCCCCAGATAGCGTCCCTGTTTTAACAACACCAGCGTCGGCCAGACGGTAAAGTTATAGCGTCCCTGTAATGACCTCTCGGCCTCACGACTGATCACCGCCGGAGTAAGCTGGGGAAACTGTTTCAGCAGTTCAGGCAGAATCACCGCAACATCCAGTGATTCAGGAAAGCGCGCCGGGTCTTCGGTAAAAAACAGCACCGAAAATGGCTGATCCTGAATGAATTCATCGAAGCTGGACTGATCCAGTAACGGATATCCCAGCTGTTCAGTTAAACGGTCTATCAGTTCAGCCATGTTTCTCTTGCTCCTCTGTCTTTATCTGCAGGTGTTCCGGTAGTTGAGGCTCGCTCTGAATCAGGTCAGCAAACAGCGAGTCCATATCAACGGTTTCACCCCGCATCACACTGCGTAGTGCAGTGATCGCATCAGCGGTTTCTCTGGCACGCTGTTCTGTGATCTGTTCACGGGCGGCACCGAGAAATACCAGCACCCAACTGCCTGAGTCCAACGCCCCTACCAGGCTCATATCAACCTGTTGTTGCTGCCCCTCAGACTCGCACACCGCCACTAATCCGTCACAGTGAACAACCTTCATAGGAATACCGATGCACATCAGTTACTACTCTCTTTAACGGCTGTCTGATTCAGAAAGCGCTCATCACCCCGCCGGCAGGCCTGATCTTCTGAGGGACGCCCCTCCTCATAGCGGCGTTGCTGTAACTCGGAGGGCGCTAACTGCTCCTGCGGTGGCAGCGGCTGATCACGCTTCTGAGGATGGATACCAAATGAGTCAAGATAATCGAGTGCGATACGGATGGCAGGGTCGACCTGCGCCTGAACCGCGGGCCGCAAACTACCACCGAAATCCTCCAGTTCAACGGGCTGCACGCCGATCAGCATCAGATGCTGCGGGTAGTCGCCGGTAAACTCGGCCATCGCCAGCACTTCCTGAAAACCGGTCTGATGCAGGCTCATCTTCTTTGCCCCCATAAATTTGGGCACATCGTCGCCATGAATCACCTTCATGGCTCCCGGTTCCAGGCCATAATCGATCGCATCAAACACCAGCAGCAGATCACAGCGCTGCACATGCTGCACCAGATAGATCCCCTGGGTGCCGCCATCCATCAGTTCTACATTGGCCGGAAAGCGATAACGTTCATGCAGGGTCTCAACCACACGGATACCAAACCCCTCATCGGCCCACAGCAGGTTACCGATACCGAGGATCATTACGCGCAGTTCAGACTCCGTCCGGGATAACGATTCAGACATCTGCCCCTCACATCACTGTTGTTTCAGAAGTTGCCATACTTAAATAAGGACTTAAAAAAGAACTCAAATAAGAACTCAAATAAGAACTTAAATAAGAACCTAAATAAGTGCTTAAGCAGGACTGAATTTAGAACTACAAGCTTTATGCCAACTCTGTGTAATGCGACGAAGCGCCATGGCAGGGGTGTTACAGAGGGGGTTACAGTTATAAGCAGAGAGCAAAGTGGAAAGTAAGTTTCCAGTTATTGAACCAGATGGTTAAACCTGTCAGATCGGTTCTCGTCCCACCTGATACAGCTCCCAAAGCTGCTGTTTCTCCAGCCAGAACATGGGTGAGGTATGAAAAAAATGCGCCAGACGTAACGCGGTATCTGCGGTAATCGCTCTCTGACCGTTTACAATCTCGTTAACTCTGCGTCGGGAGATCCCCAGCTCTTTTGCCAGTTGAGACTGACTGATTTTTAACGGGTTGAGGTAACAGCGTTCAAGAAAGCCACCCGGATGCTCGGGACGACGCCCATGAAAGCGTAAACGTTGCATCAAAGCCTCCAAAATCACGACCCAGGATAAAAATGCCGGAGCATAGCCCCGGCAAACTCACCAACTAAATGATCTGACAAGTTCAGTCGGGCTTGTCATCCTTAAACATCCGCCAACCACCAATCATGGTAGATATCAGGCTTTGTCGGGACATAATATCTTCTCGAATGGCGACATAAACATGCATCATGACGAAGATAATCAGATACCACATCCCCAGATGATGCCAGGTATGCAGATCCTGGCTTTGCCCCATCAACGGCACCACCCAGCCAAACAGCGTATCAGCCCAGCTACCGCGACCTAATCCTTCAGCATAAAGCGCAAAGCCGGTGATGATCATAAAGGTGATCCCCACGACGAAGAAGCAGAACATCGACAGCTGCCCTAACGGGTTATGGCCAATATATTTCTTCGGAGTTTTCTCCAGAAACAGATACCAGCGGATCTCATGACCCACCTCTTTCCACCACTTACCGCTGAAGATGGGTACCAGGAACAGTTCCCGGGCGTGGCTGTTACCCACAAAGGCCCAGTAGATTCGTCCCAGAAATCCAACGGCAACGATATAGCCCGCAGTGAAGTGCGCAAAGCGGATATAACCCATCAGAAAATGATCACTGGCCTCCCCCGGCATCGTCGGCAATGGTGAACCGATAAAATACCCGGTAATACAGAGTGTGATAATCGAAAACACGGTGACCCAATGCCATAAGCGCAACGGTGCCTCATACACATAGACCGCCGTCTGCTTTCTCTGTTTTATTGTTTCCATAGCATACCTCCAGCATGCCCGCAGGTTTCACTACGGGCATCGGGTTCTTAGCGGATTTTTACCTTAGTCAGTTCCTGCCCATCTGCAGACATCACATGGGTAGAACAGGCCAGACAGGGATCGAAACTGTGCAGTGTGCGCAGTATCTCGACCGGCTCATCGGGACGCTCCATCGGCGTATTCATCAGTGCCGCCTCAAAGGCACCGATATTGCCCTCTGCATCCCGGGGGGATCCGTTCCAGGTGGTCGGCACAATCGCCTGATAGTTTTCGATCTTGCCATCTTTGATCTTAATCCAGTGACCTAAGGCACCACGGGGAGCTTCATTGGTTCCCACCCCCATCGCCTCTTTTGGCCAGCTGGCAGGATCCCACTTCTCGACATTGGCAGTAGAGCTGTCACCGTTTTTGATATTACCCACCAGCTGATGCCAGTCATCCAGCATGGTATCGACACAGAGTTCGCACTCCAGCGCCCGCGCCAGAGTTCGGCCCAGCGTTGATGGCAGGAACTGCTTCAACCCCAGACCGAGACCGGTATTCTGATTAAATGCTGACAGTGAGCGATCCACCTGTTCCTGGACATACTCTTTACCCGACACATAAGCGACGATGTAGCGAGCCAGTGGCCCCACCTCCATCGCATGACCTTTCCAGCGTGGCGCTTTGATCCAGGAGTACTTCGCCGACTCATCGATCTCTTTAATATCAGTGCGGCTGCCCACGGTGTTGGGCCCCAGCTCAAATTTAGGAGCGGTTTCACCATCCCATGGATGCAGCCCCTGCTTATCACCCTCATAGGTGTACCAGGAGTGGTCGACAAACTCTTTAATCTGTTCCGGATCCCGCACATCCACTTCGTGAACTTCGTTCCAGTTACCATTAACAATGGCGCCTGCCGGAAGCAGTTCAGAGGATTTATCGTACGGCACTTTCTGATAGGTACCGTATGAGAGAACATTCTGAGACGCCAGACCTCCGCCATGCAGCCAGTCTTTATAGATGCCCGCAACCGCCAGCACATCCGGCAGATAGACATTCTTGGTGAACGCCTGCGCCTCCTGAATCCGCTGCAACACAAAGTTAAGTGAGGTCATATTTACCGGTGCCCCGGACGCCCCCACACCATCGATATTGATCGCACAGGCAACACCGCCCACCATAAAGTTAGGATGTGGGTTTTTACCGCCGAAGATGGTGTGAATCTTGACAATATCTTTCTGCAGATCTAGGGCTTCAAGGTAGTGAGCCACCGCCATCAGATCCGCTTCCGGCGGCAATTTATAGGCCGGATTATCCCAGTAACCGTTAGAAAACAGACCCAACTGGCCGGTTTCGACAAACTTTTTCAGCCGGGTCTGCACATCTTTAAAATAACCTGGGCTGGATTTAGGGTGATGCGGCGACACCATTTTCTGCAGATCAGAGGTACCCACAGGATCCGCTTTTAGCGCATTCACCGGGTTCACCCAGTCGAGGGCATGCAGATGATAGAAATGGACGATATGGTCATGCACCTGCAGAGTCTTATCCATCAGATGACGGATCAGATGGGCATTCAGAGGGATCTGAATCCCCAGCGCATCTTCCACCGCCCGCACCGAAGTCAGTGCATGGGTACCGGTACACACGCCGCAGATACGTTCAACAAAGGCCCAGGCATCACGGGGATCACGCCCTTTCAATATCACTTCCAGACCACGCCACATGGTGCCGGTGGAGACCGCATTACGAATAACATTGTTGTCATCAACGTTAACTTCACAGCGCATATGCCCTTCGATCCGGGTTACCGGATCAACCACGATACGACGGCCAGAGTTATCAAGATCGCTTGCATTCATCGGGGTGTTCATTATTCCTGATCTCCTTTGTGCTGAGCCCGTTTAATCGCACTGACTGCTGCATGGGCCGCCACCGCAGCACCTACGCCTCCCGCTACCGCCATACCGATCTCATCGGCATTTTTCTCAATACCAAACTGCGGAATATTGGTGAGACGATCATAGAATGAGCCTTTATCCCAGAAACCATCTTCGGAACAACCGATACAGCCGTGACCTGCCTGAATCGGGAATGAGGTGCCTTCGTTCCACCGAACTGTAGAACAGGCGTTATAGGTGGTCGGTCCTTTACAGCCAACCTTGTAAAGACAGTAACCTTTGCGGGCGCTTTCATCGTCCCAGTGTTCAACAAACTGGCCAGCATCAAAATGAGGACGACGATAGCATTTATCATGAATCCGCTGACTGTAGAACATCTTCGGACGCCCCTGACGATCCAGTTCCGGTAACCGGCCAAAGGTCAGCATATAGGTGATCACACCGGTCATAACCTCAGCAATAGGCGGACAGCCCGGTACTTTAATAATGGGTTTATCGGTAATCACTTTATGAATCGGAACGGCCTGAGTCGGATTCGGCCGGGCCGCCTGAACACAGCCCCAGGACGCGCAGGATCCCCAGGCGATCACGGCGGCGGCATCTTTAGCGGCATGTTTGAGCTGGTCGAGAAATGGCTTGCCGCCAACAATACAGAACATACCATCCTCGTTGAGAGGCGGATTACCCTCCACCGCCAGGATATATTTACCTTTGTACTTCTGAATGGTTTCTTCCAGCGCGGCTTCTGCGTGATGGCCTGCTGCAGCCATCAGGGTGTCATCGTAATCCAGCGAGATCATCGACAACACGACATCTTTAACTAACGGGTGCGCTGAACGGATAAAAGACTCAGAACAACAGGTACACTCCAGACCATGCACCCAGATAACCGGGGTTCGCTCCTTCGTTTCCATCGCATGGGCAATTCTGGGCGCAAACGCTGGCCCCAGACCCAGTGCCGCTGCAGTCAGACTGCAGTACTTCAGAAAACTACGACGCGTAATCCCCTGGCGTCGCATCACTTCATAGAAGGTTTCAATTGATTGGGGCATTGCGGTTCTCTCCGTCAGCAGGCTCGCTTAAGGAAGGTCCGGTCCGGTTCAAACTGTACTCAGAGTATTTATCTGGTAGCAGGAGACCGTTCGTACCTTCTCTAGTTATTATTTATCCTCCAGCTTTCAGCAAATTATGTTCCAACTTCCCAAAACCTTGTTGTATCGGGGTTATAGTCCATCGGCCAGCCTCCTCTGGACAACTATCTATCCAACAACTCAGCAAAGCGGTTAATTACTTACCACTCTTCCTGAGACGACAAAGCTGAAAAGCTAACCCTCTCCGGATAGAGTGATTCTTGATATTGGACAAGGAGCCACCACCCGCTTCGCGTATGATCGAAACCCACCATAATGGAGGGATAACCCGATGACACTGTTAAAACCTGAGCAGATCCCCACAGTGGGACTCGACTTCATGAACCACGACCACGCAGCAGCAGCTGAGCAGATAAATACGCTGTACCAGCTTCTTCGACAGGCCCGGGCAGGCGATAAAGCATCAGAAGAGCTGATAGAACCCCTGTTAGCAGAGATTTATGCGCACAGTCAGAGCCATTTTGCCCGGGAAGAAGCGGAGATGATTCGGGCAGGCTTTCCTGCTTATGGTTGCCATAAGGATGAGCATGAGCGGGTACTGGAAGAGCTGACTCAGGTACTGTCACAGTGGCAGAAAGATCAGCATATCGAACAGCTGGAAGACTATCTCAACACAACCCTGTGTGACTGGCTGATCAACCATATATCAACCATGGACACGGTAACCGCGATGTTTGTCGGCCGTTACAATCACTCTGTCGCTTAACCCTTCATGGTACGCTTCAGCATTAAAGGAGCCCGGAAAAAAGCTCACTTCTGGGTAATTGACGGGGCTGATAAAACAATAAAATTCATTTAAAATCAAAACATTAACAACTATTTAAAAAAAATAAAAAAATTTTCATTTTTTTATGAACTTTACCTGAACAGACGTCTCTAAATTTATACATCAACGTAATACGCAAGACCGGAACTGCCCGGGGGATCCCCTTCCCTCCGGGCAGTTTTTTATCCGCTACCATCCAGGTTCGCAATCCCCCCCTTCAGCGTTAGCCGAAACAACCCTGTTAAAAAAATAATTTTTTGGCTGAACTTTATCGGCTCATCACCCTCTATATAATTACATCAACGTGCGAAGCTAAACTGAAACTGCCCGAAGGCCCCCTTCCCTCCGGGCAGTTTTTTTATACCCTATTTTTTGCAGCAGACTGAAACGGTATAGCGAGAATGCGTCGCTATTTGATATGCTAAGCCCAACAGTGACGCCCGGGAATAACAGTTCCATCCCTGCAGCGCACTTTCTGCAAACTCCTTATATAGCGACACGCGATCCATCATGAGTAAATACTGGAGCCCGGCTATCCGCCAGCTGACCCCCTATGTTCCGGGTGAGCAACCAAAGGTTGATAACCTGATTAAGCTGAATACCAATGAAAACCCTTATCCCCCCTCGCCCAGGGTGGTTGAGGCGATTAACAACTATCCCAAAGATCGCCTGCGTCTCTACTGCGACCCGGATGCCACGGCGCTGAAACAATCACTGGCGAATCATTTTCAGCTGCACTACAACAATGTATTTGTGGGCAACGGCTCTGATGAGGTTCTGGCACTGGCATTTATGGCTTTTTTTCGACAGGAAAAGCCGTTGCTGTTACCGGAAACAACTTACAGTTTCTATGATGTTTACTGCAAGCTGTACGATATCGAGTATCGCCAGATTCCACTGACTGATGATTTTGAAATTAACTTTACTGATTACGATCAGCCCAATGGCGGGATCATCTTCGCCAATCCAAATGCGCCCACCGGACGGCAGACAGCACTGCACGAGATCGAAACACTGCTGCTAAAAAACCGCGAATCTCTGGTGATCGTTGATGAAGCCTATATTGATTTCGGTGGTAGCTCAGCCGTCGAGCTGATCCACAACTATGACAACGTCCTGGTTATTCAAACCTTCTCAAAGTCACGCAGTCTGGCAGGCTTGCGTATCGGTTTTGCCCTGGGACATGAGGATCTGATTGCCGGACTGGAGCGGGTTAAGAACTCCTTTAACTCCTACCCACTGGATAGTCTGGCGATCGTCGGAGCGGTAGCGGCCCTTGAAGATGTTGACTACTTCAATGAAACCAACCAGAAGATCATCGATTGCCGGGACTGGACAACCGCTCAGTTGGAGCAGCTGGGGTTCAGGGTTATCCCGTCTAAAACCAACTTTGTGTTTACCTGCCATCAATCGATCAGTGGGGCTGAACTGATGCAGTACCTGCGCAGCAATAACCTGCTGGTGAGGCACTTCAGTAAGCCGGGCATTGAGAACTTTCTGCGTATCACTATCGGCACCGCAGCAGAGATGCAGACCCTGATTGAAACCCTGAAGCAACATCCGCAAATCTGATTCAGCAATATTCCCGACCGGAAAATCGTTGAGTTCAGATCGTAGAAAGAACAGCCGGCATCGGCTGTTTTTTTATTCAACCCGCCACAGATCACGACAGCTCAGAGCCTGATAGCTCCCCTCCAGGCTGGCCCAAAGATCCATCCCTTTGCATTGAATATGCAATAAAAGTGTCTTCTATAGAACATTTCTGACTATCCAATTTTGGCAATAATCGGGCTAACGCCTTTACATAGTGATGAAATTGGTGGATTGTTAATCAATTAGCTGTAGATGTAGGAGGGTGTATGCAAATAGAGAGTTCGCCAGTCTATTCTGATGAAACGCTGTATCGTAGTTTTGAAACATTCAACATTGAACAGCATGCCAACGGCATGAGTGGCTGGCAGGTCTGCTACGATCAGGTATCAGCTGGGCAGTTCAATGGCCACATTACAGAATTAAACTTAAAAGAGATACAACTGGTACGTGATCGTTCAAACAGAGCTCTCGTCAAGACAGGTAAAGCGTGGGATGGCTCGTTAAGCTTCAATATGCCCTATAACCCCCTACCGGATAATTTCTATTGTGATGGTAATGTATCATCCTCTGACAGCATATTAATCGCCAAGGGAAACTGTTTACCAGAACTATTAACCCCTGAAAATCTGGATGTTATCAGTATAACTGTAAACAAAGAATCTATCTTAAGTATTGCCAAAAAACAGAACATAGAATTTTATCTTGATAACAATTCTGACGGTCATTATATTACTAAATTAAAATCCAACACTGATCTTCTAAATGACTTAAGAATAATTATTTCTGAAAGCCACATTAATACTCTGATTCAGCAAAAGACCATCCAGAACCGGGTGAAAGATACGCTGTTTCAGCATCTTATTGATATTATCGACAGTGAACAGGCTCAGTATTTAGGCCCGGTTGCACGTAAAAAAGTCGTGGATAAAGCCCGGGATTACGTACTTTCCAATCTTGATACGCCTCCTTCAATCATTGAATTATGCAATGTTATCGGCACCAGCAGACGTAAATTACAATACTGTTTTCAAAATACGCTGGGCATTAATCCCGTGACATTTTTAAGACTTGTCCGCCTTAATGCAGCCCATAGAGACCTTTTAAATAGTAACAGTAATAGCTGTGTACAGGATGTTGCGACTAAATGGGGTTTTTTACACCTGAGCCGTTTTGCCTCGGAGTATAAAACACTCTTTAAAGAGCTACCTTCTGAAACACTTAAAAAAAACATATAACTTTGCCAATTCTGGATAACCCATCATATTAAGTCTCTGTATTGTGAATATGTGAATAACGATAACAATCACATATAATAATGAGAGTGACTTATGAAAAATTCAGTTCTATCAGGGTTATGCTATAGCAGCTGCTTAGCCTTCGCCATCGCATCACTTCCCGGTCACGCCAGTGAAAATGGAGCCCCAACCACACCAATGGGGGTTTTTGAATTCGGCACTGGCTTTATGCCCCCCGCAACCCCTACCGGAACGTTCGCTACCCGGGCAGCCTATTACAGCACAGATAAAGTCGTTGACGGCCACGGAGATAAAATACCAGGACAGGACTTTTCTCTTGATGTGTTTTCAATCTCGGCCGTCTATCTGAACATGACCGATGAGGAGATACTGGGTGCCAAATATGGTTATTCCGCGATCCTGCCATTTCTCAATATGAATGCTGACCTATCGGTCTCAGTTCCCGGTGTCGGCGTTGTCTTTGAAGATAACGCAGATCTGTTCAGGCAGGGAGATATGCAGATCATTCCATTGATTCTGCAATGGAATTTAGCGCCAAATCTGGCCATGAATACCCAGCTTCAGATTCAGTTGCCAACCGGTGACTACGATAAAGACAGACTGGTCTCTCCCGGACTGAACCACTGGGTTATCTCCCCTAACTACGGTGTGTCATACATATCCGATTCCGGCTATGAGGTATCTTCCAATTTCCAGCTGGATATCAGCTCGGAGAACCCAGACACTCACTATACCAATGGTGTTGAATATCGGCATGAGTTTGGTATCGGTAAACATACAGGACCATGGACCGTTGGGATGGGCGGCTATTTCTACCGTCAGTTAACTGATGATGAAGGCCCTGGTGTGGTCGATGGTAATAAGGGCACAGTGACCGCACTGGGCCCGGCATTGAGCTATTTCTCACCCGGAAAACCTGCCGTCTGGCTTCATGCTTACAAAGAGTTTGATGCAGAAAATCGCGCTGAAGGCTACAACCTGGCGTTACGTATCGCAATGAGCTTCTGAGGGTGAGAAACATGGATAATCAAAACCAAAAAACTATCCGTACAGCCTCCGGAAGACGCGAAGGCATTCTGATCGCGCTGGGCAGCAGCCTGACCATTATGGGGTCGGTGATGGTCGCCCCGATGCTACCAAAAATGGGCATGGAATTCGGCCCTACCCACCCTCAGGCTGATATGTTATTGCCACTCGCAATCACAGGCCCGGCGCTGGCAATTGCTATATGTGCCCCCCTGGCTGGCTGGCTTTCAGACCGCACCGGCCGGAAAAACATGCTGATTATTGCAACGCTGTTGTATGCCATCCTGGGGGTACTGCCAGCGTTCCTGAACGGCCTGGATGGCGTGGTGATCTCCCGGTTACTGTTTGGCTGTGCTGAAGCGGCGATTATGACCTGCTGTACTGCGCTGATTGCCGATTACTGGCATGCTGAGGAACGACTCAAATTCGTCAATATGCAGGTGGTCTGCATCGGCTTAGTCGGATCCGCTTTCTTTGTTATTGGCGGGGTGTTAGGCGAACAATCCTGGCGGCTACCCTTCTATCTCTACTTGCTGCCATTGTTGCTGATCCCATTCTTTATGCGGGTACTTTGGGAGCCAAAACACCATGAGGTTCAACAGATTACAGACACTACCTCACGGGTAGCCACCCTACCACTGATCGTGGGGTATAGCATGATCATGTTTGGTATGGTGCTCAACTTTATTGTACCTATCCAGGCCCCCTCTCTGCTGGTTTCCATCGGTGTGGTATCAACCACCAAAATTGGTCTTGCGGCAGGACTTAGCCTGCTGGCCACCCTGGCAGGTTCTCTGCTGTGGCCAGTTTTCCGGAGTTCATTTGGTATTGCTGGCTGTAATGCACTACTGATGGCTTTAATTGCAGTCGGTCTGTGGTTTCTCGCCCACGCTAACACCTATAACAAAGTAATGATTGCGGTAACCATTCACGGCATTGGTGCCGGGATGATGGTGCCCAACATTATGGCCACCATAATGAATGCGTTACCCGCGTCGGTGCGTGGACGTGGTATCGGCGGATTTACGTCATGCCTCTATCTGGGACAGTTCATCAGCCCAATCATTGTTGGCATCGTCATCTCTTTTGGAGTCGATCTGCCAGGAGCCATTGTAAGCCTGGCGATGGCCAGCGCTGTCGTTGCAGCCATCTGGCTCATCTTTAGTCTCGTCAGGAGAAACTCAGGCGCAGACCTGGCAGCTAAACGCGCCGCGTAGCACAGCGGTAACGCCAGCTTGCGATGCTTAATCCCATATAAGCCGGGCCCGGCATACTGCTCTCAATGACTCCGCTGAGTCGGATTGAATTCAGTATGCCGCGTTTCTGCGCTGACATCTCACAGGTTGCCAAACAAAATCGATCAAGCGTTAAATAACCAGATTACAGGTGAACAGTATGAAAGATATCCATAAACTCATGGATGAGTGTGATGCAACGGCGTTAGCCGATCTGATTAAACAAGGTGAAGTCAAAAAAGATGAGTTATTAGAAGCCAGTATTGAGCGCCTGGAGCAGGTTAACCCAGCGCTTAATGCCGTTGCTGAAAAGCTATATCAGAGTGCCCGAAATACCGAACCGGCATCCGGCATATTTGCAGGTATCCCAACACTGACCAAAGACCTGTTCGCCCCCGTCAAAGAAGCACGGATGACAAACGGTTCTTTCGCTCTGGGTGAAGCCCGTCCGCAACTTGATGACTCAGTTGTAACCCGCTTAAGAGCATCAGGGATTCGCTTTATCGGCACCAGCACGGCGCCCGAATTTGGTACCTCTTACACAACAGAGTCGATCCGCTTCGGCGCAACCCATAATCCGTGGAATCTTCAGCACAGCGCAGGCGGATCCAGTGGTGGTGCAGCGGCAATTGTTGCATCGCGGGTGGTTCCCTTTGCCCATGGCAACGATGGCGGTGGTTCACTGCGGGTGCCCGCATCCTGTTGTGGTGTTTTTGGCCTCAAACCATCCCGCGGCAGAGTGCCCAGCGGTCCACTGGTGGGAGAAGGCTGGGGCGGCATGGGAACCGCACACGCAATCACTCTTTCGGTTCGCGACAGCGCTACCCTGCTTGATATTGTCTCAGGTGAAGATCTGGGCGCGCCTTACGCAAGTCCTGCTGACAATAAGCCGTTTGCAGATTCATTGAATGATCCTCTTAAACCTCTGCGGATAGCGCTAATCGAAGATGCGGGGCCATGGACAGTATCACCAGCGGCCCTGGAAAGCGTGCAACACACAGCAAAGCTCTGCAGTCATCTGGGTCATCATGTTGAAGTGGTTAAGTTTCCAGTCGATCTGCTGAACTTTTTTGAAGCCGCATTCAACATTATTGCGCCGAACACTAAAAGTTATGTTGAGATGCTTGGCGATATGCGCGGCTCGCCGGTACAGAATGAAGAGCTGGAACCAGCGACACGCATTATAGTTCGGGAAAAGGGAATGATCAGCGCGGTGCAGTACGTCAGATCCATTGAACATATGCATGCCTTAGGCCGTCAGATGGCTGCTTTCCTACAAAAGTTCGACCTGCTGCTAACGCCGACAGTGGTCAGAGAACCTCCTCAGCTAGGCGAGTTGCACGTACTGGATGAATCGATGTCACTAGAACAGTTTATCGAGCTGTCCCATAGTTACTCGCCCTATACTGCCGTATTTAATGGCACAGGGCAGCCTGCTATGTCAGTGCCCCTGTACTGGAGTAAGAATGATCTGCCAATAGGTTCACACTTTGTTGCTCGTTTTGGAGATGAGGCGACTCTCTTTAAGCTCGCCCGACAGCTGGAACAGCTTCAACCCTGGAATCAAAAAGTCCCCCCGATAAATGCCTGTATGCACTAAGCAACTAAGCAACTAAGTAACTAAGTAACTAAGTAACTAAGCATCGATCAGTATGTATCATCATAGCCCCTCGGGTGCCCGAAGGGCTATTCACTGAATACCCATGCCATTGATGACCAACAGAGGGCAGATACACTGCCTTCTTCTCCTGACTCAGTCGCCCCTCCTGTGAATGCTAACAGGATCACTCACTGCCACTGATCTGGTTTCCCCCCTGCTGCTTGCATATTTGCAGACTACTCTCAGCCCGGTTAAACATCGATTCAGCGCTATCGTCCTCACCCGTCAGCGTGGCGACACCAATGCTTACAGTAAAAGCGATATCAGTTCCCGAATTGGGTGCGGACAGATCTGACACCATATTGCGTACCCGCTCGGCGGCCAGAATCCCCTGCTCCGCATTGGTTTCTGGCAGCAGTATAGCGAAGCCATCTTCACCAACCCGGGCGAGAAAGTCGGCAGTGCGTTTGAGACTGTTGAGCGATTCTGCCAGGCGTTTCAGAATCTGGTCACCCACGTCCCAGCCCCGCTGATCATTAATCAGCCGCAGGCTGTCCACATCAATCAGCATCAGGCTACAGACCCAGTCATAACGGACCGCCTGAGCAATTGACTGAGCCAGCACCGGCATCAGCGCCCGACGGTTGTACATACCGGTAAGCAGATCTCTTTGTATCTGAGAGGATTCCCGCTGAGCCATTTTTCGCCGACTGATATCTTCTATCCGACAGACCACACTGGGCTCATCACCGGACGAAGGAGCCATACGAATCTCAACCCAACAGGATTCCACCATACCCTGCTGTTGCAGATAGATGAACTCGGTCGGGTCAAACAACACCTCTTTAACCATCAGTTGATTCAACCCCAGAGACTTATCAATCATTCCCTGAAGCTGCGAAGCGATCTCCCCGGGGAAGATGTCCGTCAGCTGTTTACCCGTCAGTTCATCCGCGCCTCCCCAGGGGATGGCTGAATCATTATGCGAAGAGAAAATGATCGTACCCTGCTGGCTCAGGATCAGCACATCTTCAGAGAGGACGTTGAGCAGAGCGTCAATTCGGGTTTGAAGAAGGTTGGCATTTTTCATTCGCAACTCCATGACAGATAGGTGTTAAGCCTCACTTATAACACAAGCGGGAGACCTAGCTGAAGGATCGGTTCTCATTCTGTGTAGATAAATCAATTGAACATAAAAAAACCCGCCGAAGCGGGTTTAAAAATTCAAAGATCAGATGCAGTAGCACTTCAGTGGAGGAAAACCGTTGAATTCAACCGAACTGTAACTGGTTGTATACGCCCCGGTAGAAAACCAGTAGAGCCGGTCACCAATCTCTAAGGAAAGCGGCAGCTCATACTTATAGTTTTCATACATGATATCCATACTGTCACAGGTTGGCCCCGCCAGTACTACCTCTTCGCACTCGCCGTCGCGCTCAGTTTCCAGAGGAAACTTGATCGCTTCACCCAGGGTCTCGATAAGGCCATTAAACAATCCTACATCGGTGTAAACCCAACGGTTCAGTGCGGTATGAGATTTACGGGAGATCAGCACAACCTCGCTGACCAGCAAGCCGCTGTCACCCACCAGGGAACGACCCGGTTCCAGAATAATCTGCGGCGGGTTATCACCGAAATCTTCCATCAGATAACGGGTGATCTCTTCACAATAAACAGAAAAATCGTTCGCTTTGGTCAGATATTGCGCCGGAAATCCACCACCCATATTGATCATACGCAGTTCAATATCACACTCACTGCGCAGCCGTTCGAAGATCACCTTCACCTTCGCGATAGCCGCATCCCAGACATCGATCAGGCGCTGCTGTGAGCCGACATGGAAAGAGATGCCATAAGGCTCCAATCCCAGTTTCTTCGCCAGAATAGCCAGGTCCAGCGCCATATCCGGGTTGCAGCCAAACTTACGGGACAACGGCCAGTCAGCACCTTCCGCACCCTCGGTCTGAATACGGATATAGATCCGCGCACCCGGTGCGTATTGGGCAATATTTTCAAGGTCAGCTTCTGAGTCTGTGGCAAACAGGCGCACACCTTTATCGTAAAAATAGCGAATATCTTCACGCTTTTTAATCGTGTTTCCGTAACTGATCCGGTCAGGAGTGACACCATGCGACAACACCTGATCCAGTTCATAAATAGAAGCGATATCAAAGCTTGAACCCAGTCCCGCCAACAGACCCACTATCTGAGGATGTGGATTAGCTTTTACCGCATAGTAGATCGAGGCAAAGTCAAATCCGTTCTTCAGTTCCTGATACTTCTCTGCAACGGTTTGCAGATCGATTAACTGGAATGGAGTCTGATACTGATCGGCCGCTGCTTTCAGGCGAGCCCATTTTTCAGCAGAGATATGATCCGGAAGTTTCATCACTATTTTTACCTGTACTCCTGCCGGTGTCTCCGGCGGACAAGAGGAGGGTTAGCTCCATTAGAAAACGCGCAGTATAGTTAAAACGTCTCAGCTGTAAAGTGAATTTAGCGGCTTCTGAAAATAAATTTTACACTTATAATCAAACCACCATTTCTCCGCCCTGCGTTATAATTTTTTCTATCTCCGCGAAGGACTTTGCTTCATACATAATCTCAAATCCAACCTTGAGTTTACGGGAGATATCGCTGGCTGAGATGATACCCCGGACACGTCTGATTCCCAGTTCGGTTTCATCGACCACCAGCAGATGCTGATCCCCGGAGTTTTTCAGTGTCAGCATGATATCGCCGATGCGGGAGTGACGAATCTGATCAAAGGTCAGTGAACGCAGGTATTGTTTGTGCAGCATAATATGGCCTACGGCCACCTCATTCCGGGCGACACCGTGGTTTTGCATATAAACGATCACTTTGCTGCCGGCAATATCCTGGGCACTGATAACCCCCACAAACCGACCTGCCAGCGTGATAACAAACAGCATTCGCACATGCTGGCTTTTCATCCGTTCAAGAGCATCATCTACGGAGACGCCCTCGGTTACGGTGATCGGCTCGGTCTGACTAAAATCGGTCATAACTTCACTGGCAGGACTGCGAAGACTGATCGGTTCCTGACTGACTTCAGGGCTGAGCAGATGCTCAACTTCACAATTGTCCTGTAAACGTAAAGGATAAAATTCCTGGAACACGGGCACCTCCGGTTGTTATTTTATGGTGTCCTTACAGCATAGTTCTGTTTTACCCTGCCCTGCCAGTATATTAATCGTTAAGCCATTAAAAACTCAGATAAAAGGTCAGCCCCAACCCGGCGACCAACGTCAGTGATACAACGCTGTAAGCGACCAGCACAGACTGATTATCGTCTTTCAGCTCATCGGTTTTACAATCCCAGAAAGGTCTGCGCGCTTCCCTCATTGCTTCCGAGCGGGTTACGCCGATATCACTGAGCGCCCGGTCATCCAGTTGCCTGAGCAGGCGTCTGCTGTAATAGGTTTGCCGGTATTGCTTTAACCGGAGAAGAATCTTAAACATTGTAAAGCCCTCCATATTCAGAGCTTCAGTTTATGGACATATCTGATACCATTACAGATTCAATAATAATTTTAAAAACACAATACAGATTCGAAAACTCCTTATCTGTATTGGTTTAAACGCAATAATCTGTACTGCTTTTTACACTGTATGGGACCATTCTGATGAAACTGTATGAACAAGTTGCCACAACCCTTAAAGATCGTATCGATCTCGGTTATTACCACGAGGGAGACAAACTGCCCTCTGTCAGAGGATTAAGTCAGGAACATGGCGTCAGTATCTCTACCGTGCAGGAAGCCTATGGACTGCTCATTGATGACGGCGTTATTGAGTCCCGCCCCAAATCGGGTTATTACGTTTTACTACGTCAGGCTCCACCCGAACTGCCAGCCACCAGCAGTCCGGCATCGCAACCCCTGGTGGTTGCCCAATGGCAGAAACTCCAACATATGATCAATGAGTACGGCAGCCAGGAAACCACTAAGCTGAGCCTGGCGCTACCTGACACTCATGCCGCCACCCTGAAACCCTTAACAAGACTCATGGCGGAACTCAGCCGCAGTGCCAACCGCAATGTGCTTGATTATGAGCATGCCGCAGGCTCTGACCTGCTGCGCCATCAGATCGCCCGGGTGATGGTGGACTCCGGTTGCCGGATCCACCCGGATGAGATCATTATCACCTCAGGATGTCAGGAAGCGCTGTCCTGCAGTCTGAGAGCGGTGACAGAACCGGGCGATATTGTGGTAGTTGATTCACCCAGCTTCTTTGGTTCGGTTCAGGCGATTAAAATCAACGGCGTAAAAGCGCTGGAAATTCCCACACATCCTGAAACCGGTATCTCCCTTGAAGCACTGGAAATGGCGTTTGAACAATGGCCAATAAAAGCCTGCCTGCTGACGCCGACCAACAATAACCCACTGGGCTATTCAATGCCGGACCAGAATAAAATCCGCCTGCTGGAACTGCTGAACCGCTATGATGTGCCGCTGATTGAGGATGATGTGTACGGTGATCTCAGTTACACCCTGCCCCGGCCGAGAACCATTAAATCCTTTGATACCCAGGGGCGGGTGATCCTCTGTTCCTCGTTTTCCAAGTCTATCGCACCCGGCATACGGGTCGGCTGGATCTCCCCCGGACGCTATCGGGAACATATAATGATGGTTAAATACCTCTCCAGTCTGTCTACCCCTAAGCTGACCCAGATGGCGGTGGCCGAATTCATCGCGCAGGGGTATTACGAAAAACATCTGCGCCGGGTTCGCCGGGATTATCAACGTGACCGCGATGCGGTGATCGGCTGGTTAAAGCGGGAGATGCCGGAAGGCACCCGTATCAGTTACCCTCAGGGAGGTTACCTCCTCTGGGTTGAACTGCCTGAGCAGGTTGACTCCAATGAACTGAACACCCGGGCAAAGGCACGGGGCATCAGTATCGCCCCGGGAACGTTGTTCTCCGCTTCAGGTAAATACCGCAACTTTATGCGGATCTGTTGCGTTAACAGTTCCAATCCGGCACTGGAAAAAGCGATCGTAACGTTAGGGCAACTCAGTAGAGAGCTGATGGCGCAGACGCTGCTGCCTCATGAGTAGACTACTCCAGTTAAATTGCACGTGAAAACATCTCATGATTTACGCTCCAAACTCTGGGATTTTTGACTAGACTTTACTCATACGTCAGGAGACAGCTTACCGGGAAGGTGGTTGTCGTTTTTTATGGCAATCCAAGGGGGATTGAATGTGGATGGATATAACCTGGAGTCACGCGTAAAAAGTCTCGAGGTGCTCACCTCTCTGCTACTAGCAATAACCAACAATTTACAACAGGGTTCACCTGCGCCCTTAGAAACTCTCAGACACCTTCTTAACGCACATCCGGATATTCTTACGGAGGATCTGCTTAATTATATGGAGGAGTTAGAAAACACGGCAAAACTGCTTCAACAACAACAGCACTAGGGTTATTACCTGCAACTGAAACTTGTAAATTTCAACCGCGAATCTGATCGCTGCAACCGATAACCATACCGCTGAGGGCGATAGTCTATTTATCGCCCCAGTGTAACTCGCGCCAGTAAAGCTGCTCAGCTTCAGGCAGAAAGGTCCAGCTCAACAATCGACTGACCTTCATCCCCTGCGACATATTGACCACCCTCACCCGTCGCGCACCGCTATTCTTTAATACCCGCTTAAGCTGGATAATGTTTTCGTGTTTGGAGACCAGGGCACTGAATAGATAACACTGCTGTGAATATTCCCGGCTCTGAGTAATCATTCGCTTCAGAAAAGCCAGTTCACCTCCGTCACACCACAACTCATTACTCTGCCCGCCAAAATTGAGTTTAGCACTGGAGGCGGGTTTACCGAGGTTGCGCAGTTTGCGCCGGTTGCCAGCTTCTGCCGCCTGAGGGGAGCTATGGAAGGGCGGGTTGCAAAGGGTAAAATCAAAACGATCCGCTGGCTTGATCACCTGTCTGAAAATATTCCGGGAGTCTGTTTGTAAGCGACACTCTATCTGCCCCCGCAGAGTTGGATTTGTCTGAACCATCAGATTTACAGTATTCACAGCTATCGGATCTATATCAGTGCCAACAAACTGCCAGCCAAAGGTGCGACAACCAATAATGGGATAGATACCGTTAGCACCTACACCGATATCCAGTCCGGTTATTTTGCGGCCCTTTGGCACAATCCCCCCATTATCGGTCGCCAGCAGATCTGACAGATGATGGATATAATCAGCGCGCCCGGGAATGGGCGGACACAGATAGCCTGCGGGAATATCCCAGAAGCTGATGCCATAACACTGCATCAGCAACGCTTTATTCAGCGCCTTAACCGCATCAGCGTCATGAAAATCGATTGTCTGACTGCCAAACCGGTTAACCGAGACATAGGGACTGAGCTCCTGGCAAACCTGACAAAGCCGGTCAAAATCATAGCGGCCCTGATGGGGGTTGTCAGGATGGAACCGGGCCGTCTGTTTGCCCTCTGGATGCTGTGCTTTAACCATGACCCGAAATCACTCTGCGTTGAATTCCGGGCATTGTATCTTAATATCAGATCAAAAAAGAGCGGTCAGCGTATCTCGATAAAAGGCAACCAGCGTTTCTCCAGATCAGCCGTATCTATATCATACTCACCCACTGGCGGCTGAGAGAGATCATCGGGAGGCGAAGCCAGGAGATTGAGATCCAGTGCCTTTGCAGTACCGCGAATACCTTCATCGGTTAACTTCATTTTGTAGTAGATGCCGTTCCAGAAATTGGCACCAAAGGCTTCCGGCTTCTTAAACATAAATAGCAGGTCATGCTCCAGCCATCTGAGATCATCCGCAGTGACGGTTCTGGGCTGTTCATATGGGTAAGGGATAAAACACCAGAGTTCTGGCCCTTCCAGGCACTTCATCTCTTTCATGGAGAGAAAGTAATCTTTAAACAGATGATGGTCCAGAGTCATCTTATAACTGAACGCCCCCGCCGGGGTGGCGCTGAACACCAGCTCGCCAATAGACTGCTCAGTACCATCTTTCTGCAGCAGATAGATCTGCCTGGTTCCCTCGCTCAAGCCCGCCGCGACGGTCGGTGCCATGGGGACGCACAGGGCAATAAACAGTACTAACCCTCTAGTTATTTTTTTCATCTCAACGCTCCTGATTATTCTCTATCAAGTGTAGGAGGATGAAGCGGAAGCTCTATGGTACTTCCGTACTGTTTTCTCCATCAGTAACGCTGACCTTTAACAATAATATCGTTACAATGCCTGACCCTGTCGGTGCCAGACATAAACAAAACAACACTCACCTGGTGAAGGACTCTGATGAATACTGAATACCTGAAAGGACTCCTGCTCACCTCTCTGGGCGTGCTGGTACTGAGCTTTGATGCCCTGCTGATCAGGCTGATTCAGGCTGAACCATTTAGTCTGCTGTTCTGGCGCGGCCTGCTGCTGGCTCTGATGGTCGCTCTCTGGTGTCGCTACCGTTACCCGGGAAAACCGCTCTTTTATCGCGACTGGGCCAGCATCCGTTCAGCACTGTTTTACAGTATCTGTTCAATACTCTTTGTCACCGCGGTTCATCACACCTCGGTGGCCAATGTCCTGGTTATCATCAGTGCCCAGCCTCTGTTTGCAGCGATTATCGCGCGGCTGTTTATTGGTGAGCGCTCTGCGCCCATTACCTGGATCGCGATAGTGATCTCCATGCTGGGCATCGGCTGGGTCATGAAAGACTCCTGGTCCAGTCCAAACCTCGAAGGGGACCTGATGGCACTCTTTTGTGGTATCGCTCTCGCGGCTAAGTTTGTTAACGACCGCGCCGTAAAACATCGGAATATGACCCCGGCACTGATCACTTCAGGTCTGCTGGTCAGCCTTACCAGTCTTTTCTTTGCCTCACCGCTGGCACTGACCGGTGCCGATTGGGGCTGGATGCTGTTATTGTGTGTTATCGTTGTACCCACCGCTTTTGTCCTGATTACCTTAGGTCCTACGCGTATTTCTGCAGCAGAAGTGGGTATGCTGATGTTGCTGGAAACAGCTTCCGGACCACTGCTGGTGTGGTTGTTTATCGGTGAAGAGCCCAGTCTGGCAGCGCTTCAGGGGGGGGCACTGGTCATCATTACCCTGCTGATTCATGGTTATATACGCTGGAAAAAATAGGCTAGTGTCACGCGGCTAAAAAAACATTTGCATCAGCACTGCTGAATCGTAAGAATAAGACAAATACTTTAGATATTAAGAATCTCATATGCGTAAATTCGAAGACTCTCTGCCACTGCAACTACTCAAAGCCCGGGAAGCGACAATGGCATATTTTCGTCCACTGCTTCAGGAAAACAATATTACTGAGCAGCAATGGCGTGTTCTCAGAGCACTCAAAGCCTATGAGGAACTTGAATCGAAACAGTTAGCCGAGCATTGCTGTATTCTCAGCCCAAGCCTGACAGGCATTATCAAACGCCTTGAGCAACAGGGCTATATCAAACGGAAAAAATCAGAAGAGGATCAGCGACGTACGCTGCTAAGCCTCACAGACAAGGCTCTGAATCTGTTTGAGCGTCTTAGTCCTGATGTTGATTCACGCTACCGGGCGTTTACCGAGCAGTACGGAGCGGAAAAACTCGAACAGCTCACCCGCTTGCTCAGGGAGCTCACTGAACTCGAAGGCCACGCTGACTGAAACCTCAGGGGATAAACTGATTCAGCTGAAGACTGATTCAGCTGAAAAAGTGGCGACATAGCCACTTTTCAACCGAATCAATAAACGACCGTATTAACGCTGTAAACCGCCGATACAGATATACTTGGTTTCCAGATAGTCATCCAGACCATATTTAGAACCTTCACGACCCTGACCCGATTCCTTCACCCCACCGAAAGGGATCACCTCGGAGCTGATCGCCGTTTCATTGACGCCCACCATGCCATACTCGATCCCCTCTGACACCCGCCAGATACGACCGACATTTTCAGTATACAGATAGGCCGCCAGACCAAACTCAGTATCGTTGGCCATCGCAATCGCCTGCTCCTCGGTGCTGAACTTAAACACCGGCGCCACCGGGCCAAAGATCTCTTCAGAGAAGATACTCATCGCGTCATTTACGTTGGTCAGTACGGTTGGCTCGTAGAAGCAGTTACCCAGTTCTGAAGGCTGACCACCGGTAACGACATTAGCCCCCTGCTCCACCGCATTCCTGACAATCGCATCGATATCACCCAACGCTTTCTTAGACACAACAGGTCCGTGAGTTGTATCCGCATCAAAACCATAACCCAGACGGAACTCTTTCACCGCCGCGGCAAACTTTTCCACGAAGGCATCATAGATCCCCTCCTGCACCAGCAGCCGGTTGGCACAGATACAGGTCTGTCCGGAATTACGGTATTTGGATGCCAGAGCACCCTGGACCGCCAGATCCAGATCCGCATCATCGAAGATAATGACCGGTGCATTGCCACCCAGCTCCATAGAGGTGCGCTTAACGGTATCGGCACACTGCTTCATCAGCAGTTTGCCCACCGGAGTAGAACCGGTAAAGGTCAGCTTTTTAACCGTCGGGTTAGAGGTCATCTCACCACCCACGGATGAAGAACGTGAGCTTGGCAGAACGCTGAACAGACCCGCAGGCAGGCCCGCGCGCTTCGCCAGTTCCGCCAGCGCCAGTGCAGACAGAGGTGTTTCTGCTGCCGGTTTCAGGACGATGGCACAACCAGCAGCCAGTGCAGGAGCCGCTTTACGGGTGATCATCGCATTGGGAAAGTTCCATGGCGTAATCGCCGCCACAACACCGACAGGCTGCTTGATAACGATGCTACGACGATCACTGGCAGAAGGCAGAACGTCACCATAAACACGCTTGCCCTCTTCGGCAAACCATTTCAGGTAGGACGCTCCGTAAAGTACCTCGCCTTTAGATTCGAAAACCGGCTTGCCCTGCTCGATGGTCATAATCGCGGCCAGATCATCGATATTGTCGATAATCAGAGCATGCCAGCGTTCCAGTATCTCAGAGCGCTGCCCTGCCGGGCGGGCTTTCCACTCCAGCATGGCAGCATCAGCCAGCGCAATCGCCCGGGCAGTCTCAGCTTGCCCGACACTGGCCACATCGGCAACAACATCACCGGTGGCCGGATTCAAAACCGAGAAGGTTTCACCCGCATCGCCATCAAGCCACTGCCCGCCAATAAACGCCTGAGTCTTCAGCAACGAGGAATCTTTCAGATCTAATTTCATAGCTATCTCTTTTTAACGTTGTCGGGCTGCTGTGTCCCGTTAGAATCAATTTAGTCTGTCATAATACACATAATTACTTAACATGTTAAGTTTTATAATAGCTGATTCCATCAGGCCCTTTATGGCTATGCTTTTACCCGATAAAGCGGTGCCATAAGAATGGGGCTTACCGTTTATGTTGAGCCATCACTCACCATGAGTGTCTGACCTGAAATATAGACAACCTGCTCAGAAGACAGGAATAACATCCCACAGGGGATATCAACCATACGGTTGATTACTTTTAAATCGAATAAGGGGTCGAATAAAGCTGCAGCATATGTGGTTGTCTACCCCCTTCAGCAACCTCCGCTGCCATAAAAAAAATACCAGGAATCCCCCGGAGGATCATGTCGATGACACAACACTTTAAACAAAAGCTCTCTGCCGTAGCCCTGGGCTCAGCGATTGCCCTGGCGTCAGGCTCAGCCTCTGCTTATAACCTGTATAGTGACAACGGTTCTGAACTGAACCTGGATATCGAAGCAGTTGTGGGCACGTTTAGCAGTCAGGAAAACTATTTCGGTAAAATGGGTGACGGCTCTGACTGGCAGGAAGGTTACCTCAAAGCAGGCTTTAGCGGCAGCAAGACTATCGATGATGTGAACTCTCTTTATGGCGGCATCAACTTTGTGTCATCCGGTACATGGGGTGACGGTGATGCTGGCGGTAATACCGATGGTAGCGAACGCCGTACGGCACTTGAAGATGCTTACATCGGGTTTCGGGCAGGCATGGTTGACCTTTCAATCGGCCGCCAGAACTTCTCAATCGGTGATGGTTTCCTGATCAACGGCGACGCCCTGAACCTGGGTGAAGGAGTCTTCCCAGACTCTAACCGTGGGGGCGCATACTGGCTGGCAGCCCGGAAAGCGTTTGATCAAACTGCGATTGCACGCATTGGTGGTGAAGAGGGTCTGCGTGGCGATCTGTTCTATCTGCACTCTGATAATACCGCACAGGCAGAGATGGAACTGGCAGGCGCGAATGTCGAGTACATCACCGGGAAAGGTACTTTTGGTGCGACTTACATAGAAGGGCTTGGAGCGGTTGGCAACAGTGCACGCGACGGCCAGAAAACAGTGAGCGTTCGTTATCAGGGTAATGCTGGCGTTGACAACCTGTTTTTGTCAGCTGAATACGCCGATCAGTCTCAGGGCGACAACTCTGCCGATGCAAACGCCTGGTATGCCGAAGCTGGCTGGACCTTTGCTGATGTCGCCTGGTCTCCACAACTGACCTACCGTTATACCAAGTATGAGGATAACTTCGACTCTCTGTTTTACGGATTTAATCGCGGCTACGGCACCTGGTTCCAGGGTGAGGTTGCGGCCAACTACGCCGGTCCATTCGGTACTTCTGCCGAGATCCAGCATGTTGCACTGAAAGCCTCTCCTACAGAGATGCTGTCTGTTGGCGCACTGTTCTTTGATTTCAGCAACTCAACCTCCTTTGGCGCGAACTCCGATGGACAGGAAGTGGATCTGTACGCTGAGTGGGTAGTGAATGATCATCTGATCATCAGCCCATTGATCGGTGTTTATACCCCTGATAGCGATAATGCTACTCAGAACACCAACGACGATAACCTCTATGCTCAGGTTATCGCTATCGTTCCTTTCTAAATATCGGGCTATTTCTATATAACTATAACAGAGCCCTGCACTTGCAGGGCTCACTTATCTCCAGGAGAACCGAGATGCTGACCTCTTTTTCATTAACCATTAACGGTAAACAACTTGCTGGCGCAGCAGGCACCTTTGACGTAATCAACCCGGCGACCGAAGAGGTTATTGTGTCTGCCCCTCTCGCGTCGGTCGAACAACTGGATCAGGCCGTTGCCGCAGCCACCCATGCCTTTAAAACCTGGCAGCACACATCCGATGCAGAACGCCAGTCTCTGATGCATAAGATTGCTGATCTGATTGAAGCCAATGCTGATGAGCTGGCGGAGATCATTGTTCTGGAGCAGGGTAAGCCGATGTTTCTGGCTCAGGCAGAAGTCGGGGGAGCGGTCGCCTGGACCCGCTACAATGCAGACCTGACTATTCCGGTAAAAATTATCGAGGACAGCGAGCACAAACGGATTGAAGCACACCACAAGCCGCTGGGGGTTGTTGCCTCTATCACGCCGTGGAACTGGCCACTGATGATCGCTATCTGGCACATCATGCCTGCACTGCGCACCGGTAATACCGTCATCTGCAAACCATCAGAATATACGCCACTGAACACCCTGCGACTGGTTGAGCTGATCAACGAAGTCCTGCCTGCAGGCGTGGTAAACGTGGTAACTGGTCAGGCTGAAATTGGCGGCGCGATCAGTAGCCATCCGGGTATCAGTAAAATCGTCTTTACCGGATCAACCCCTACCGGACAGCGGATTATGAGCAGTGCCGCAGCCAACCTTAAACGTCTGACGCTGGAGCTGGGTGGCAACGATGCCGCCATCGTCCTGCCGGATGTCGATGTTGATGCGATTGCCGAGGGGATCTTCCAGACCGCATTCCTGAATATGGGACAGACCTGTGCGGCGCTCAAGCGTCTTTACGTGCATGACGACATCTATGATGCACTATGTAACAAGCTGGCTGAGATTGCTCAGGCACAGATTGTTGGTAACGGTCTTGAAGCTGGAACCACATTCGGCCCGATACAAAACGCCAACCAGTTCAGAATCGTCAGCGAGCTGGTAGACGATGCAAAAGCCAACGGTGCGCGCATTATCTGCGGCGGCGAACCACTGGAAGGCAATGGCTATTTCTATCCGCCAACCATTGTTGCGGACATTACCGATGGTGTCCCTCTCGTTGATAAAGAGCAGTTTGGCCCGGTACTGCCTGTTATTCGTTTTACCGACGTGGAAGATGCTCTGGCCCGGGCGAACTCTGCCACTGTTGGCCTGGGTGGATCAGTATGGTCCGCAGATATTGAGAAAGCTACGCAGATCGCCAGTCAGCTTGAGTGTGGCACCGCGTGGATCAACGGACACGCTGAAGTACTGCCCCACGCGCCCTTTGGCGGCTGTAAGATGTCCGGCTTTGGTGTCGAGTTTGGTGAAGAGGGGATGTTGGAATATACCCAGATGCAGGTACTCAATATCAATAAATAGTCCCTCAGCCAGTGGTTCTGCGGGGGCAGATTCCCCCGCTTTTTCCTATATCTATGACACAAAAACGATGACCGATATAAACCTTATTGACGACCTTAAAGGTCGTGGACTGATCGCCCAGCAAAGCGGCGATGCCGAAAAACTGACTGAACATCTGCAACAAACACGAACCCTGTATTGTGGGTTTGATCCAACCGCAGACAGCCTGCATATTGGTCACCTGGTACCGTTGTTAATGCTTAAACGTTTTCAACAGGCAGGACACCGGCCTATCGCACTGATTGGCGGGGCAACCGGAATGATTGGCGATCCCAGTTTTAAAGCCACAGAACGAAGTCTGAATACGGTTGAAACGGTTGATCAGTGGATTCAGAGCATCAGTAATCAGCTCGCCCGCTTTATCGACTTCGACTGCGGCGCTGAATCAGCCATGATCGCAAATAATCGTGACTGGATGGGCAGCATGGATATCATGAGTTTTCTGCGTGATATCGGCAAACATTTCTCGGTGAATGCCATGATCAACAAGGAATCGGTGCGTCAGCGTATTGAACGCCCGGATCAGGGGATCTCTTTTACCGAGTTTTCCTACAGTTTGCTGCAGTCTTACGATTTTGCCGAGCTTAACCGCAGCTATGAGTGCTCGCTGCAGATCGGCGGTAATGATCAGTGGGGTAACATCACTGCCGGTATTGACCTGACCCGGCGACTCAATGGTGCTCAGGTGTTCGGGATGACCCTGCCACTGATCACCAAAGCCGATGGTACCAAATTTGGTAAAACAGAATCCGGTGCTATCTGGCTGGCCCCGGAAAAAACCTCACCCTACAGTTTTTACCAATTCTGGATCAACACCGCAGATGCGGATGTCTATCGGTTCCTGCGGTATTACACCTTTTTACCCCTCACAGAGATTGAACAGATAGAGCAAACCGACCAGTTGAGTGAATCAAAACCGCAGGCTCAGCGCATTCTTGCAGAACAGATGACCCGTCTGGTGCACGGCGAGCGCTCACTTGAGCAGGCCCGGCGAATCTCTGAAGCACTGTTCAGCGGTTCAGTCGATACACTTACGCGGGAAGAGCTGCAACAGCTGGAACAAGATGGTCTGCCCACCTGCGAAGTCACTGAGGCGATGACCCTGACCGACCTGCTGGTCAGTTCAGGGCTGGCGACATCTCGCCGTCAGGCACGGGAGTTTGTCTCATCCGGCGCAGTTCAACTGAACGGTTCAGTGGTCAATGAGGCGGACCAGGCGATGACTGCCAGGCTGGCGCTACATGGCCGTTTTCTGCTGCTGCGCCGGGGGAAAAAACAGTTCTCAATGGGCTGTCTCAGGCAAAGCTAAAAAGCGTTCTGTTCACCACTGAAGCACTGCCCGGCTCAACCCTTTGGTCGATATCGATCGGAGAGTAATGCTGGCCTAATATCGGTGTCTGTTGTACTGGCTTAGCAGACGCTTGCCAATACTGGCGGATGCTCGCGGCTCCAGCCTTGTCAACAGTATTGGCAGCACCTCTTCTTTCTTGAAGATTTTTCAGAGCTTACCCCGGTAAGCTCTTTTTTTTTGCTTCTCATATCCAAACACTGAGATCAACCCTTTGGTCGATGGCCGTGCGGGTCAGAATACTGATTAAATAGATCTATCAACAGTTCGATGAATACAGGCGGGCAGAGAAACCTCCTGTTTACAGAGTTAATGCGGTAGTGCTTCGTCATGAAGCACATTTTACAAGCCTGCTCTGCAGGCTTTTTTTTAAACAGCACCTCAATAAACCGGTCAACCTTATGGTTGATACTCAGTCGCAGAGTTTTCCTCTGTAATGAGACAGAAGAGGAATTCAGCGGGAAGATTAATCATGCTACCTGAGATCAACACAATTCTGTACGCCAGTGATATCAGTGAGGGCAGCCGACCTGCGTTTCGCATGGCAGTCAAACAAGCGATCAATAACAACGCGCAGATAGTCTTTCTACACGCCATTGAGCCAATGGATGATTTTATCGATGATTTCTTGCCGGTAAACGCCTCGCTCAAGCATAAGAACCAACTTATCGAGAGTTTCAAAATACGCATCGGCATGCGTATTAAAGAGTTTCTTAAAAGCGAGCTCGAAGAGGATTTCGAACTCCCCTATCCGCCCACGATTCAGGTATCCCCCGGAAAACCTGACCAGGTTATTCTGAAAGCGGCCGCACGGCTGAATGCCAGCATGATCGTCATGGGTGATCGGGAAGTCTCTTCAGTCTCAAGAGTTTTTCTGGGCTCAACCGCTCAGAAAGTCATTCATCACAGTGAAATACCTGTATTGATTGTTCCATTAAAAAAACACACTAAACAAAACTAAGATTAACTCCCGAGGAATATCCATGAAGAAAATAATAAAGGTATGTGCTCTGGCTGCGCTTGCAACCGCTCCATTTATGGGGTCAGTTGCAGAGGCCTCCGACTATCCTAACCGTCCGGTAAAGTTCGTAGTGCCATGGCCTCCAGGTGATCTTGAAGACATCCTGACCCGCATCATTGCGGAAGATATGGCAAAAGAAACCGGCAAGCCAACCACCGTCGTTAACAAGCCAGGGGGGGCTGGTATTGTGGGGGCTTCTGACGTCGCCCGTGCCCGTGCAGATGGTCTCACCATCGGTTCTTTTGTCATTGATATTCTGACAACTCATCTGCTGTCAGGTAATGCCCCCTACGACAAAGATACCTTTGAGCCTGTCGGTATCTTCCTGGATTATCCATTTGTGCTGGCCACGAAGGCGGACTCTAAGTACAACAACATTGAGGAGCTGGCCGAATACTCCCAGACTCACGATGTATCTCTGGGCCACTTTGGCTATCAGGCACTGCCAACAGCGATCACCTTTAAAGTTGCGGCCCAGGAGGGTATAAAATTCTCCTCTAATGCGGCGTTTGATTCGAATGACTGCTCTACCCTTTCAAATGGCGATGCGGATGTCATTAACACCACGACGCAGCAGATTCTGGCGTGTCTGAAATCAGGCGACGTTAAATTACTGGCATCGCTGACCCGTAATCGACTGAGCATTGCGCCTGACGTCCCAACACTAAACGAACAAACCGGTATCAGCCAGACAACCTGGAACGGTCTGTTTGTTAAGAAAGGCACCCCTGAAGCGGTTAAACAGCGTATCGCGGAGATTGCTGAGAAAGCTCTTTCCAGCGATCGGGTTAAAGAGCTGAGTGCGACGACCGGTGCAGGTATCTACTGGATCGGCGGTAAATTCGCAGAAGAGGTTGTTACTAAAGACTACGAAGCGTCTAAGTCCTTGCTGGATTACATGAAAGAGTAATCCCACCAGTCACGGCAGCAGGCAGGTTTTCCTGCTGCCGTATTTCTCCCTGTTAACCCATAATAATAATGGTAAAACTCATGAGCAGTCAGGTTAAAAATACCACAGAGATTGACACAGATGAGCTGACTCCGGAAAAACACTACGGTATTTACTGGTGTATCCTTGCTCTGTCCCTGATATTGCTGGGTTTACTGCCTTTTCAGGCACCCTTGATTCATACAAGTCGCGGCTGGTTTTTACAGCCGATGTTCGGTTCATCTGTAGGGCTTTTGCTATTAGCGATATTCACCAGCGTCAGGGTGATCGAGTCATTAAAAAGCGGTTTTCTCAAGCGGTGGAATATTACTGAATCACTGTTTGACACCCTGAGCAGTTACCGTACAGCGCTGATCTCGGCGGCTCTGTTTTTTCTCTATATCAACACTCTGTCAGTGCTTGGCTTTGTACTCTCAACTCTTTTATTCACCACGACACTTTTGTGGATGTGCAGACTGCTGGACCGAACCTGGTTCCTCGCAACCCTGGGTACACTGACAGTCATGGTGTTGATTTTCCGTGTTGGCGTCAGTCTCTGGCTGCCGGATGTCTGGCTGTACAGCCTGCTACCGGATCTCTGGTCTGACTTTGCTAACCAATACCTTTAAGTTTAAGACGTAATTCTGCTATGGAAACCCTGCTATTAGGTTTGAATGAGGTTGGCACACTCAATGTGATGCTGGCTATTGTTATCGGCGCACTCATCGGCGTCACTATCGGTTCGATCCCCGGGCTTGAGCCTGCTGGTGTCATTGCAATCCTGTTGCCTCTTAGTTTTTCGATGGAACCACTGGCCGGCGTATCGCTGCTGCTGGGGGTATACGGAGGCGCCTGGTACGGCGGTGCAATCCCCGCCATCCTGATGAATACGCCGGGCACCCCGGTCGCGGTGTTAACCACCTATGACGGTTATCCGATGACGTTAAAGGGCGAGGGAAAGAAAGCCCTGTCTATCGCTTACACGTCATCCTTTGTCGGTGGCATTATCAGTGTTTTATCACTGGTATTGCTGGCCCCGGTTCTGTCTCAGGTTGCCCGCCTGTTCGGCTCTGCCGAATTCGCCATGCTCTCGGCGCTGGGGATGATCTTTGTTGTGCTGGCGCACCGCCGGCATGTTATCGAAGCCGCCATGATGCTGGGACTGGGTATCTTTCTCGGCACCATTGGTCTCGACCGCTCATTCAGCACTCAGGTATACACCTTCCATCAGGAATGGCTGCTCAACGGTATTCCACTGGTACCAGCGGTTATCGGCTTGTTTGCCATGTCTCAGGCATTTGTCCTGCTCTCTGCCCGTGGCAACGATTCCAGTGTCACCAAACTTGAGGGAGAGGGTCTGTTCGGCGGTTTTTTTGTGCTTATGAAACACAAAATCACCGTATTTCGCTCTGCTGCTTTAGGGGTTGTCATGGGGCTGCTGCCCGGTGTCGGCGAGTTTGGTTCGCAGTTTTTCTCCTATACCCTGGCGCAAAAGTTTTCCAAAACTCCTGAACTGTTTGGTAATGGTGCTCCGGAAGGTATTATCGCATCAGAAACATCCAACAATGCGGTAACGGCATCTGTGATGATTCCTCTGCTGGCATTTGGTATCCCAGCAGATGCGCTGATGGCGATGCTTCTGGCTGTATTCATGGTACATAACTATGTGCCTGGCCCGACCCTGTTCGCCGAGCGTCCGGAGTTTATCTCGGGCCTCTATATCTCATTGTTCCTGATGAATATCGTGGTATTTATCTACCTGACATTCGCAACTAAATGGATCGTTAACCTCACCCGTATCCGGGGACGTTTTATCGGCGCTTTTATACTGGTGCTGGGGTTTGTCGGCAGCTACAGCCAGAATTATCAGTTCTCTGATGCGTTGATAGCGCTGGGCTTTGCCGTGTTTGGCTATATTCTGCGTAAAAATGACATCCCAGCCGTGCCGATCATTCTCGGTCTGGTTCTGGGTCCCGTATTCCTGACACGCTTCCGTCAGGCAATGGGCGTGGCCGATGGCGATCTGAGTATTTTTGTCAGTCGCCCTATCAGCCTGACTCTGTTCTCAATGATTATCCTGTCCATTACGGTCTATCTGTGGAGCACCCTGAAAGCAAAGCGTTAGATTATTGAGTGGAAAACCACTTATTGATCAAATACTAAACGAATAAATACAATCGCAAATCGCAGACCGCCAAAAACAACTTAATATATTAAGTTGTTTTTGGCGGTCAGTTGACGTATTCTGAATCTCTTGATTTAAATCAGGAGATCCGGTAATGAAAACAAACAACAATATTTACCCTGCTGGTCTGTACAGTTTTCAGGATGAATGTCTGTCGCTCCTGACCGGGGTTCTTAATGTATCCAAGGCTGTCACCTATCTGGTCGACAATCAGCGAAAACCTATCTGCTATAAAACATGGCAGCTGCAGCCGGCAATGCACCGGCAGTATATGGATACCTTCTATAAGATGGATCCCCTGCACCCGACTCAGTTTGTTGAGCAAACTGACGCTACGGTGGTCAAAATGAACGATCTGGTGAACAGCCAGGAGCGCTATCATCACCCCTACTATCGGGACTTTATCTCCCCCTGGGGCGTACAGGATATTGTTGAGCTGTTTTTACGGGTTGATAACAAACTGATTGCAGGATTTGCCCTGTTCACCTCAAAACAACAACCTGAGATGCGCAGTGAAGATCTTCGTAAAGCCCAGCAACTGCATCAGTTTATGCAGTTTTCACTGGAACAGAGTCTGGATGCACCAAAACATAGCCAGTTTGAAAGCTTTTGTGAGCAGTACCAGCTCACCCCTAAAGAGCGCATGGTTGTCGAGCTGGTCAGTCAGGGCCTGCCTAACAAAACCATCGCCGCCAGTCTTGATTGCAGTCTGGCAACGGTAAAAACCCATCTGCAGCATATCTTTTGCAAAACCGGGGTTAACAGTAAAACTGAAATAACCTCTCAACTGTATAACCAGCACTGATCAGAACTTTCAGTCTCAGGGATGAGCTGACCGGCGACAAATTACTCCTTTATCAACCTTCTGGTTGATACCCTGTTCAACTGATCCATTCATACTTAACTCAACCCCGTAGCATTGCTGGAATTGTCAGCACTCACCTGTATCGCTACGGAATTAATAAAAGAAGCATCCGGAGTTATGTTATGAGTGAAAAATCAAAAACGTTATGGAACCCGATGGTACATCCGGGCGTTCCAGGTTCGCACAGCACTCTTGAAATTGTTAAAGGTGACGGCAACTACGTTCAGAATCGCGAAGGTCAGTGGCTGGTTGACGGTGTCGGCGGCCTGTGGAACGTTAACGTCGGACATAACCGGACTGAAGTTAAAGACGCGATTAAAGCTCAGCTGGATGAACTGGAGTATTTCCAGATCTTTGATGGTGTCACCCATCCCCGTGTCAAAGAACTGTCTGATCTGATCATTGAGATGACTAAGCCTGAAGGTATGGCGCGGGTCATGTACAGCTCCGGTGGCTCTGATGCGGTCGAAACCGCACTAAAGGTTTCCCGGCAGTACTGGAAAGCCGTCGGCCAGGCACAACGCTATAAATTCATCTCGCTGAAACAAGGCTACCACGGCGTTCACTTCGGCGGAGCCTCCGTCAATGGTAACACCGTATTCCGTACCAACTATGAGCCTGTCCTGCCTGGTTGTGTTCATATTGATGCGCCATGGCTGTACCGTAACCCGTGGAACTGTGAAGACCCTGAAGAGTTGGGTCAGCTGTGTGCTAAGCAACTGGAAGCTGAGATTATCTTCCAGGGGCCTGAAACCGTTGCCGCCTTTATTGCTGAACCTGTCCAGGGTGCTGGTGGCGTTATCGTTCCCCCGGCGAACTACTGGCCGCTGATTCGTGAAGTCTGCGATAAATACGGCGTTCTGCTGATTGCCGATGAAGTTGTGACCGGTTTCGGTCGTTCCGGCAGCATGTTTGGTGTGCGTGGATGGGGTGTTGCCGCCGATATCCAGTGTTTTGCTAAAGGTATTAACTCCGGATATATCCCTCTTGGTGCCACCGTTATCAACGAACGGGTTGCTAAAGGTATCGAGAGCTGTGAAAACTTCAGTGGTGCAGTGATGCACGGTTACACCTACTCCGGTCACCCGGTCGCTTGCGCCGCTGCGCTGGCCTCTCTGAAGATTGTTCAGGATGAAGATCTGCCAGGCAATGCCGCTGTTCAGGGTGAAGACCTGAAAGCCAAGCTGAAAAATGCACTCAGCGACTTCCCATCCGTAGGCGAAGTACGCGGTAAAGGTCTGATGGTAGCTATCGACCTGGTCAGCGACAAAAAAACCCGTACCCCGATCGATCCAATGGGTGGCTTTGCCAATCAGATCGCCGCTGTCGCCCTGCGTGAAGGCGTTATTGCCCGTCCGGTTGGCACCAAAATCATCATCTCTCCACCGCTGACAATTGGTACAGAGGAGGTTGATAAGATGGTTGCTGCACTGTTGCAAGGCTTCACTGAGGTCGACCGTTAAGCATCATCTGCAATGGCATTCCGTCATTAGAACACCCTTCGGGACCGCCAGTTAATCTGGCGGTCTCATCACCCTTCCTGTATTCTGTTAACTTATTAAGTATTTTCAGTTACAGAATATGCCGACATCCAGTAATACCCAAACTGTCCAGATAAAAACCCCTGTCGCACTGTTAGCCGGTATGGCCATTGCCAGTCCGGTGGCGCTTAATCTCTACGCACCTGTTATGCCAGTGCTGGCTGAACAGTTCAACACTACCCCCTTTATCATTCAGCTCGGTTATACCTTCTACCTGCTCACACTGGCGATCGGACAACTGATCAGTGGTCCTCTGGCAGATCGCTATGGCCGCCGACCGGTATTTTTCTGGGGTTTCCTGCTGCATATTATTGGCGGACTGATCGGTATTTTTGCATTCGAAGCCTGGCATCTGTTGCTGGCCCGTATACTGCAGGCCGCCGGGGGTTGTACCGGCATGCTGCTGGCCCGCAGTATTATTCTGGACCAGCATGGTAAAGACAAAGCCGCCGGCATGCTGGGCTATATCACCATGGGTATAGCGACCGCTCAGGCAGTGGCACCCACAATGGGTGGCTATCTTAACCTGGCGGTCGGCTGGCAATCGGTTTTCTGGGTGTCTATGGTTCTGGGCAGCATTGTCTGGCTGGGGGCGCTGTTGCGCTTACCCGAAACCGCCGGGCATCAAAAAGGCAGTGGCACTCTGCTGAGTAGCTTTAGTCGCTATAAGACCGTTCTCTCCTCCCGTAGTTATATCTACTGCGCACTGTCTGCCACCATGGCCGCTTGCGGTTTTTTTGTCTTTATGAACAGTTCACCCTTTATCGTCGATGCCATATTGATGGGAAACTCAGCCGATTACGGTAACTGGTTTCTGATGGTTGCCGGTGGATTCTGGTTGGGAAGCCTGGTGGCGGGAAAAATTTCTGCCACCATCGGCACCCGAAAAATGATGCTCTATGGCTGTGCACTATCGGCCGGTGGTGCGGTGCTGATGCTAGCGCTGTTTAACCTGTTCCCCCTCAGCTTTGCTGCGCTGTTTCTGCCGATGGCACTGTTTACTTTCGGCCGCGGGCTGATTCAACCCAATGCCCAGGCGGCAGCGGTGTCATCAACCACAGGCGCAGTCGCTACGGCAACGGGGATGCTGGGTTTTATGCAACTGACCATCGGTTCACTGGTGGCGCAGATAACCCCCCTCCTGATCGCTATCAGTATCTATATGCTGCCAACGGTGCTGCTGTTTCTGGCTCTGATGGCATCGTTTTTTGCGATCAAAGGCAGCCAGGGTGAGCAGCACCACTAGTCCGCTAAAGCGCAGAGAGATTTAACCGAAAAACAGCTCATGCAGTAAACGCCCCGGCATTAAGACGGCCCCCATTGCCGCGCCAACCGTGCCCAGATAAGCCCCGACGGCAAAGGACCGGTGGTAGCGGATATTGCCTCGCCGGGCAGCCCTTACGGACACAACCACACAGATCAGTACCCAGAGCGAAAGCAGATGAATCGGCCCATAGCCATAAAACCAGTCGATAAATCCGCTGATCCAGAATGAGGACAAGGATGTGATAATCATCGCGGCCATCCACGACCACCCCAGCCCCTTATGCAGCGTCGTTCCCTTGCTCCGGAACAACTGAACCAGACCAACAAGCAACGCCCACAATGCCGCAGTAAGATGAATATAGGTGTACATCTTCTCGCCTATGCAGAGTCTTTAAGCAGATCGGGTATATCAATCAAAAAATCGGTGACTCCCACATCGAGAGCGTGCTGATTCAGCAGGGTAGAAACCTGTCCCCGGTGATGGGTCTGGTGATTAAACAGGTTACTGACTAATTCGCCGAAATCCCGTTCACTGACCGCCCCTTTTGAGTTGGCATAGACCAGAGTGCGATTAAAGTCACTGTCCAGAGTTTCCTCAGATAACCACTGTTTGATCGCGCTATCAACTCTGGTGCGGGCGTTTTTCAATGATGAAAGATCGGCAAAGAGAGTATCATTCAGTTGTTCTGGCTGTGGCAAATCAGTCAAACTGATCAGCGCATGATAACGGTCTGAATGGCGCGAAAATCGAGACAGCCACAGCAGATCCCCCACCAGAATATGGTTGAGAGTCCCCAGCACTGAGCCAAAAAATGCACCACAGTCTGCCGTTAAACTACTCGCATCCAGCCTGGCGCAGGCATCATATACCTGACCATTCATACGCATGTTGTAATCCGCCATCAGCATGAAATGCTGTCTGATGTTCATTAACATTTTCCTTTGGTTCTGGGCCGTCCTGCTGAGCAATAGGTCCCTAAACAGGTAAATTAACGATTCTCCGGTTTAATCGATTTTACTGAATCAGTAAATGCTCTGATCTCTGCCGGGCTGTAGGGTGTATGCACCCGATCCGTCGATGCCGGATGATGCTGTAAGCTAACCCCCGGACGGTGCTCCGAAGCAGGACGGATCGGTCTGGGGGTGAATCCTCCGCCGCAGTTAGGGCAGACATTATTTAGCCTGTTTGCCACACAATCACGGCAGAAAGTGCATTCATAGCTGCAGATGCAGGCCTCAGTGGAGTCAGCTGGCAGATCTTTATCACAGCATTCACAGTTGGGTCGAATCGTTAGCATCTGTACCTCCCCGGTAACGATTACATCGATAACAAGTTAAGATTGATACAGTTCCAGAGGTAAATTATCCGGATCACTGAAAAATGTATACTGTTTGCCGGTATATTCATCGGTGCGGACAGGCTCTGTAGTAATACCGTGCTGCTTTAAATGCGCCACAGCCGCGTCAATGGAACCCACTAAAAATGCCAGATGACGAAGCCCCAGAGCTTCCGGATAGCTGGGTCTGGCGGGACGGTCAGGGAAAGAGAACAGTTCAATCTGACGACCATCGGGCAGCCTGAGATCGAGCTTGTATGAATCTTTATCCGCCCGGTAATTTTCAGCGATTACCTCTAACCCCAGTATCGACACATAGAAATGTTTCGACTGTGGGTAGTCTGAACAGATGATCGCAACATGGTGTACGCCAGCTAACATATGATCTCCTGGTATCCCTGATAAGCAATTAAAGCGATTTTGGTGCAAACATAATAATCGCCATACCGGTCAGTGCCACCATCCCCCCAAGCAGATCCCAGGAGGTCGGTTTGATACCATCCACCAGCCATAACCAGAGCAACGCGACAACGATATAGACACCGCCATAGGCCGCATAAACCCGCCCGGCGGCGGTAGGATGCAGGGATAACAGCCAGGCAAACAGCATCAGGCTAAGCGCTGCAGGAAGCAACAGCCAGATACTCTTATCCTGTTTAAGCCAGAGGTATGGCAGATAGCAGCCAACAATCTCAGCAACGGCTGTGACCATAAAAAGGGCGATGGTTTTAATTTCAAACATAAAAAGAGAACGTCCATTGGCTGGATAATATAACCGGGAATCGGTCAGTAAATCTGCGTCAGTACCCCAGCCGGAAATATTCAGCTAGCGTATACCGCCTGAAAAGCAGCGTAAGCGCTCAGCATTATAATAATCACTACCGCAGCGATCACCGGCTGGTCCGGCCCCATCTCATCGCTGAGGCCATCACGTTTCGCTTTCGCCAGATCATCCGGATGATAAACACCTTTACGGCAGAAGAGAATGGTGACAAAGAACATTCCGGTCACCGCCATGAACACATGCAGCGTATAGGTAAACGCTTTCAGCGATTCAGGACTATCAATCTGGGTGGCACTCATTCCCAGAATCGATGCACAGCACATCATCGCGATAGCAAACAGATTGATCGGTGTTCTGGAACGGGTCACGGCAGACCAGGCACCACTCGCCCCCGTCTGTTTTGCTGGTTCCTCAATGGCAGAACCTGAGGGATACCCACAACTGATACAATGCTCCGCTTTATCAGATATCGCGTGGCCGCACTCTTCACATTTAATCATTGCCATCTTTGGGTTCCACCCGTCGTCATTATTTTCAGAGATTGCGGTATATCAACTACCAGCCGACTGGAGGCTACCCCTCTTCAGTGGCAGGATAACAGGTAATTCATTATAACGGTGCTGTCGCCTGAAAATGCATCGCATCGCGCCCCCAGAACGCCCCGGCAGACAACCAACCCTCCTGAGCAAAACACTCCATAACCTCAATCGGCATTGATGCGTTCACTGGCCATGAGGTTTTATTACCATTTTTGCCAGCATTAATATCGATGGCGTTCATCCAGGCGTGCATCGACCATGAGTTCAGACTGTTGCGCTTTAAGCGGGGATTATAAAGCCCATTGTAGATAAGAATGCCTGCCCTTTCGCGGGATGCTTTATCAGGATAGACCTCTGCTAACCGCTCAAAAACCCGCAGCAAACTTGCGGCGCATCTGGCATGCACCCACAGGGATTTCACCGGCTTATCACCATAATAGAGCGTAAAGGGCAGCCTAATTTTCTCACTGGGAGGGCTGTAATCTTTATCGCCATGGGGGCCATAAAACTCGGTAAACTCCGGCGAGCCTTCAACCGGAAACGGGTGGGGAGAGGGCATCATACTCTTCAGGTGCTGCTGACAAGCAGCGATACTCATCGGCCCCCAGAAGCCATCCCCCAGAGTACCCACTCGTTCCTGTAAACGGACTATTTCAGATCGTCGCATGGTAAAGACTCCTCCTTTTCAAGTGATAGAATCTGACTTCAGCGTTATAAACCGGAGGGGCTCCTTATGGCAGATATCAACCCGCCAGGGAGTGAAAGGTCATTGCAGCCTACTTCTCGTTTTCATGTTTACCCGACAGCTGCCCCAACACATATCCGGCAATCCCACTCAGAATTGCACCGGTAATATTACCTTCAAGTCTGCCCGCCAGGCTCAACACCACGGTGGCAGCGATAACACCCATGACCGTCACGGTTTTAAAAAATGACGGACTCTTGAGAATATCCATCACATTCGACTGAGATTTAGCCACCGAGTGCCAGAACAGCCCCCACATCGCCACTAATCCCACCGTTGCCAGAATGGAAAGACCAACGATATATTCAGGTTTTAACTGAACTGCACCTGCTGAGATCTCGTCCATTATTTTTCCCTTCAACCGACTCAACTTTATTGAGTGTAGATGGGATTTAAACATTTGTTCAAAAAATCTATTGCGCAGACGATGAGTACAGCGAGAGGAGAAACACCGGCCTGCGGGGAATACAGGCCGGGACAGAGATCAGATATTGACGCCGAAAACCAGATTGGCCAGCAGAATGAAGAGCCCGAAAGCGACGGCGATAGCGACCAGATTCAGCAGAAAACCGGCACGTACCATATCCCGCAACTCCATCAGCTCATAGGAGAACACTATCGCATTGGGCGGCGTGGCAACCGGCATCATAAACGCCATCGAAGCCCCCAGCGCCACCGGTACGCAGAGCAATACCGGGTCTAACCCCAGACCGACAGCCACCGCCGCCAGTATCGGCAGGAAAGTCGCCGTTGAGGCAGTGTTTGAAGTGATCTCGGTAAGATAGACGATAGCCACGGTCACCAGCAGTATCAGCACCAGAGTACTGACATCAACACCAGCAACAGCGTTACCGATCCACTCCGCCAGACCAGTCCCTTTAAAGCCCCCTGCCAGCGCCAGACCACCGCCGAACAGCAACAGTACCCCCCAGGGGACGTTGCGCGCGGCTTCCCAGTCAAGTGCAAACTCCCCTTTCGTACGGGAGATCGGCACGGCAAACAAGATCAGCGCAGCCAGCAGTGCAATCATGGTGTCATCCAGCGGCAAGCCGGTCAGATCAACAATAAATTTACGGAAAATCCAGCCTATAGCAGCGCTCAGGAACACAACTGCAACCAGTTTTTCACCCCGGGACATGATTCCCAGCGCAGCCAGTTCCCGCTGCACGACAACACTCGGATCATCAATCGCAATCTGATGAGAGGGGAACAACAGTCGCGTCAGCAGCAACCAGGTGATCGGCAACATAATGACAACGACGGGCACACCGAGCAGCATCCAGTTGAAAAAACTGATCTCGATGTTGTAGTTGCTTTGCAGAAAGCTCGCCAGCAGTGCATTCGGCGGTGTACCGATCAATGTACCCACGCCACCAATCGAAGCGCTATAAGCGATCGCCAGCATCAGGGCAACACCGAAATTTCGCACCACAGCCTTATCCTCTGTCTGCTTGGCAACAAAGTCGATCACCGACAGTCCCACTGCGAACATCATGATTGTGGTGGCAGTGTTAGAGATCCACATCGACAGAAAGGCTGTTGCCAGCATAAAGCCAAGAATGATTCTGGCAGGGGATGTCCCCACCCGGCTGACAATTTGCAATGCGATACGCCGGTGTAACCCCACATGCTGCATCGCTGCCGCCAGCAGAAACCCACCGAGAAACAGGAAGATCAGAGGATGGCCATAATTAGCCGCTACCGGTTTAATCTTATCGATCTCAAGCAACGGCATCAGCACGATAGGCAACAGAGCCGTGGCAGGAATAGGCACCGCCTCACTCAACCACCAGATCACCATCCAGGAAGCCATTGCTACCAGACGCCAGGCCTCCGGGGGCATACCGGCAGGGGCTGAGATCATCAGAATTATCCCCGCCACAACCGGCCCGCCCAGCAGGCCAGCCAATCGCAGGCCGGTTACCGGCGACCCTTCGGGTTCTGCGCGATCCTTATAATCAGGATCGCGGCGATCACCGGGGGATAGAAAATCTTCATCATGAGCATGGACGCTCTTGTCATCGTTTGTCATCGGGTTGTATCTCGCTGAGTGGCAGACGTATTTAACAGGTTTTTACACTGTCTGTAAGCTTAGGCCGGGTTAATGAAAAGAACAGATGCGTTCAGTAGTTCCCGGTAAAAATAATCATTCAGGACAAAATGAGATTAATGGGCCTGAGGAGACTTCAGGCGGTTGCAGGATAATCAAGAGTCTGTCGGGAGTAAACCTTAAAGCGTAAGATAATAACGTTTATCCGCCACTTCGCTGACCCTGCTCAACCGGCAGCAGCGGCAAACGCAGCCCCCGCCCGCTGGTCAGGGGGAAAAGCAGCCGGGTCAGCGCATCTGAAACAGCTCCTGATGAAAGTGTCTGGCGGCCATTCCCTTCGCGATAAACGCTTTACGCAGTGACTGACCAAACGCCGCAGGGCCACAGAACCAGACACTTGCAGCGTTCCATTGAGGTATTGTGCTACAAATTCGGTTACAGTCCAGACGCCCCTCTTTGCCACTGACCAGCAAGTGCAGAGTCACTCCGGCTGCTGCCGCATCCGCAGTCAGTTTGTCGACTGCACGCTGATCAAAATCTGCGGTCGGATGAAACAGATCAATCGGTTTATCTCCGGGTATCTTCGCCAACTCTTTCATCCGGGCGATAAAGGGGGTAATACCGATGCCTGCACCAATCCAGATCTGACGTGGTTGATCCTCTTTAAAATCAAAGCAGCCATAAGGCCCCTCAACAGTGACCGGCATACCGGTTTTCAGCTGATCCCTTAAACGACCGGTATGGTCTCCCAGTGCTTTGGTAATAAAAACGATGCGTCGGTCAGCAGGGTTCCAGGCCGAAGCAATGGTGTAGGGATGTGCTCCCTCCTGGGGATTTGAGGTTACAAAAGCGAACTGTCCGGCAGCATGCCCCTGCCAGCCTTCGTCAAGCACGACCTCACTCTCAAGCACTCGCAGGCCATCATAGTGGCTGAGATGATCAATCCGTCCCGTCACTTTTCGCCCTTTACCAATGCGTCCGGTCAATGCCAGAACTGCGGCGACTGAACCACCGGCCAGCATTGCCGCCATCAGTATACCCACCGGCTGCAACCAGTATTCAGACTTAAGCAGCACAACAGAGTGGTATGCCAGAACCAGATAGGCAATAGAGATCAGTTGATGGGTTTTTACGAACAGGTGATAGGGAAAACGTTTAATCAGTGCCAGAACCATCAGCACCGCTGCCGCATAAAACGCCCACTCCCCCACCGATTCAGCAAAGCCCCGCTGGCTACGCAACAGTCCCTCAATAAGTCCAAGGGTTTCCTCAGGTCGGTGACCCCGGACAGGCTTATCCAGCCAGCCCCAGCCAACCATCCACTTACTCCCCTGTGCCATCCACCAGTGAACCACAGACGCCACCAGTGCCGTAATACCTAACCATTTGTGCAGGCGGTAACTCTTGTCCAGACCGTCCAGATAACGTTCCAGCCATTTAAGGCGAAGCGCCAGCAACATCGCCATACTCATCACCCCGATTGCGATGACACCCGTGTACTGTACGAATACAGCGCGAAAAGCAAAGTAACTGAACGGCTCCGGAATCAGTGTATCAGCAATCAGCCACACGCCTGTCAGTAATACCAATAACAGGGCAAAGAGGGTCTTAATCGGTTTCATTATGGGTATCCTTTTGGGGTGTAATCAAAAATTCCATCTTTTGTCATTTGGCAGATGCACAGCGGCCTCTTCACCCGGAATCTTCCGGTGAGCAGGACAGTATATTATCGGGAAGTCATTAAAAATGGGTTATTTTAATCATCCACAACAACTCTGCTCACAGTCTATTCTATCGGCTATGACTATGTAGGATGAAGACCCGTTAATGTAATGTTGTGTAAAGATTTGCGAAGTAAAACACCGGAGCTTTACGCTCCGGCGTTTATGCTGCTGACGGATGACTTGCGGGTCAGCGACTAAAAACGATTAAAGCCCCGAATACCTATAGTGCAGCACGATAGATCGCGGCAACTTCTGCATCCTTCAGGGTGCGGGGGTTAGTCAGGCGGCAGACATCTTTCTGCGCATTTGCCACCATGGTTTCAATATCCTCCTCTTTAACTCCGAGCTCAGACAGCGTAAGCGGAATGCCCACATCATGGCCCAGTGTTTCAATCGCATCGATCGCCAGCAAGGCAGCATCACGTTCAGACAAACCTTCAGTGACTTCACCCAGAGCATCGGCAATATCGGCAAACCGCTCAGTCGCGGCGATCATATTGACCCGGCAGACATGGGGCAACAGCAAAGCGTTACACACACCGTGCGGCAGGTTGTAGAAACCTCCCAACTGATGCGCCATCGCATGCACATACCCCAGGCTGGCATTGTTAAACGCCATCCCCGCCAGATATTCGGCATAGGCCATCTTATCCCGGGCAACCATATCATCGCCCCGGGAAACCGCTTTACGCAGGTATTGTCCGATCAGACGGATCGCCTGCAGGGCACAGGCATCAGTAATCGGTGTAGCCGCTGTGGAAACATAAGCTTCAACGGCATGGGTCAGGGCATCCATTCCGGTTGCCGCGGTCAGCGCTGGCGGCATATCAACCATCAGCTCAGGATCATTGATGGCGACATCCGGAGTAACCCGCCAGTCAACAATCGCCATTTTAACGTGATTGGAGGTATTGGTGATGATGGTAAAGCGGGTCATCTCGCTGGCGGTTCCCGCAGTGGTGTTCACCGCAATATAGGGCGGCAGCGGAGCCTTTGCCTGATCCACCCCTTCATAGTCATGGATTGAACCGCCACTGGATGCAACCAGGCCGATCCCTTTGCAACAGTCGTGCGCACTGCCGCCGCCCAGAGAGATCAGCATATCGCAACCCTGCTCAAGATAAACGGCAAGGCCCTCAGCAACGTTATCATCGGTCGGGTTTGGCACGGTATCGTCATAAACGACACTCGGGATCCCCTCGCTGCCCAGCAGTTCCGTCAGGCGGGCAGTATACCCCAGAGAGGTCATCCCCTTATCTGCCACCACCAGCGGCTTGCTACCACCGAGCATCTTTACACGCTCCGGCAGAGTGTTAAAACATCCAGCCCCCATCAGCGATACATTAGGTACAAAAAACGCTTGTGTTGTCATAATCTTAGCCTCGATAAAAATATAAGAATCGGTCTGTCGATACTGACTGACGACCCGGTGACTTTCTTATTTTTGACGGCCACTATATCCGAGGACCCTCCGGCGCATGTTGATCTGAGCCATTGATTTACCATTAATTTTCCACCCGGCCGACATAAGACAAAATCACCAGATGGTTATTTGCTGCCGACGATATTGTTACAATCAACATCCAATCTGCCATACACTCTGGTAAATCGTAGCTATTGTTAAAAGGACACATATCAGAATGGACAATACAACGGTGCATTTTCTAACCGTTTTTATGGCCTTTTTTGCCATTATGAACCCTGTTGCCAACTCCTCACTGTTTATTGGCCTGACGGATGACTTTGATAACCGTACTCGCCGTTTAATTGCGCTGCGTTCAGTGATTGTGGCGTTTCTGATCGTTGCGCTCTTTGCCATCGGCGGGCGCCAGATCTTTACAATGTTTGGCATTACCCTACCCGCCTTCAGAATCGCCGGCGGCATCATGATCGCGTTAATTGGCTATCACATGCTGCAGGGAGAACACTCCAGTATCCACACCCCCAGCAGCAGTGATAATGAAAAAAGCGTCGATTCATCGGTGGATATTTCAATAACCCCCCTGGGCATCCCGATTCTTGCCGGTCCCGGAACCATTGCCACCGCGATGAATTTTGCCGCGCAATCCACGGTAGGAGAGATCTCCCGGGTATTGATCGCGTTTGCTGCGATGTGCTGCCTGACCTTCATCGCCTTTATAGGTGGGCAGTGGCTGGCACTATATTTAGGCCAGAATGCGATCAAGGTTATCTCCCGGCTGATGGGACTTATTCTGGCGGTGATCGGGGTACAGATGCTGATTGAGGGGATCAGAGGTGCAATAGCGGGTTAGATAAAAGGCCAACGAAGATGACTTGCGCCGCCTGATGTGACGCGTTGACACGATTAGCCAACTGTAGAATATATGAAGACATCGCACTTAAATTAGTTAGAATATAGGCCGTTGAAAAACTAAAGAAGATGGAACAATGACAATCCTCGGGATCGATTTGGGCACAACCAACAGCGCTTGTGCAATATGGAAAGATGGTAAAACGACGCTTATTCCCAATCAGTTAAATGAGTTTCTTACGCCTTCAGTCATAGGCATAGACCAGCAGGGTGAGATTCTTGTCGGTCTGTCGGCCAGTCATCGTCTGATCAGCCACCCCGCAAGTACAGTTGCGGTGTTTAAACGCTACATGGGTACTGATTACACGATTGATCTGGGCAAACGAAGTTTTACGGCAGCAGAACTATCCTCATTAATATTACGCAGTTTGAAAGAAGATGCCGAAGCCTATCTTGGGGAGACGATTACCCAGGCAGTGATCAGTGTCCCCGCTTATTTCAATGACGTTCAGCGCAAAGCAACCAAGCTGGCCGCTGAACTGGCGGGACTCAATGTAGATCGGCTGATCAATGAACCCACCGCAGCGGCGATGGTTTACGGCTTGCATGATAAGCGCGATGGCGTGCAATTCCTTATCCTCGACCTGGGTGGCGGAACCTTTGATGTCTCATTGGTGGAGTACTTCGATGGTGTGATCGAGGTACACGCGTCTTCAGGAGATAATCGCCTTGGGGGAGAAGATTTTCTGGAGATGCTGGTTAATCATTACTTCGAAAAAACCGGAATAGCTAAACGCTCGCTGACCGCTAATGAATTGCAACGCGTCTATGCTGCCATGGAAGGCGCCAAACGAAAATTAAGCTCTGAACGCGAAATTGTCATTGAGCAGGCGGTGAAATCGCAGCTACAGCCTTTCAGACTGAGCCGTGAAGAGTTTGATCGTATCGTTCACCCTCTGCTTCACCGTATACAACTCCCCATAGAGCGTACTTTACGAGATGCAGGGGTCAGCCCAGCTGAAATTGACGAAGTCGTACTGGTCGGTGGTGCAACCCGGATGTTTGCCTTCCGTTCGCTGATTACCCGCATGTTCCGGCGAATGCCAGCAGCAAATATCGACCCTGATCTGGTGGTGGCGATGGGTGCAGGGATTCAGGCGGGTCTGAAGGAGAAACACGCTGATCTGGATGATGTGGTTCTGACCGATGTTGCCCCTTATACACTGGGTGTAGAAATACACAATGAGGGTGATAAAAATGATAAACAGGGAGGCCTGTTTATGCCGATTATTGAGCGCAACTCAATCGTACCGGTTAGCATTGAACGCACGCTTTATACAGTGTGCGACAACCAGAAAATAGTCTCTATCAATGTCTATCAGGGTGAAAGCCGTCTGGTTAAAAACAACGTCAATCTCGGTGAGCTTGAAGTCAGAGTGCCACCTGCTAAAGCCGGAGAAGAGTCTGTTAACGTACGCTACAGCTACGACATGAATGGCTTACTGGACGTTGATGTAACGGTCAATTCAACCGGCCTGACCCAGCACACCACTATTATCAATTCAGCCAGCGGATTAACCGATAAAGAGATCGAACAATCCAGAGAGAAGCTCGCTAAATTAAAATTTCACCCGCGCGAGCAGGCAGAAAACCGCGTCTTAATTGCGCGGGCAGAGCGTCTGTATGAATGTTCACTGGGGGACAAGCGCGATTACATCAGCAATCTGTTGTCCCATTTTGAACTGGTGCTGGAAAAGCAAAACCCAGTTGAAATTAAGAAGGTAACTGCACAGTTCAGTGAAATGCTCGATGGTCTGGAAGAAGATAATCTTTTCTCATGAGTTATTGGCAAATACTTGATATCGATAGCACAGCCGATCTGAAGGTTATCAAACGCGCCTATGCAGCCAAATTAAAGGTTACAAAACCGGATGAAGATCCGGAAGGTTTTAAGCGTCTGCATGCAGCCTATAAACAGGCGTGCCAATTTGCCAAAAACACCGCTACTGCAGACAAACAAGTCGTTCATCAACGAGTAGAAGAACCACCTGAGATTGAAACTCAAAGGGTTGAGACTCAGGTGATTGATAAGGGTATTTCTGCCGCTGAAAAACCCCAGAGTGAAGAGTACTTTGAGTTTGTTTTAGACGACCCTGAAGAGCCATCAGAGCATTCTCTCCAGGACTATCGCGACGTTCAACCCTATCAACAGGAACTGGAAGATATTGCCAGGATTGACCTGGACGCAGAGCATGCCTTTTTAAAGCAACAATGGCACGACATCACGGAAAACGTTAATGCGATAACAGCCAGCGATAACACCCTCAACGAGATCGGGGCATGGGCGTTCCTCAACGACAGGGAAGCGTTGCTGGATATCCAGTTCAAATCAGAACTATCAAACTATACCTTTGAGAGAGTTGCTGATTGCCTGAGCAGGATGCAACCCAGGCCGATGCTTAGCAACAACGTATTTATATTCCTGGATAACCTGTTTCAATGGGGTGATCGCAGAGATCTGCTGGAAGATGAATTTGGTCCTGAAGCGGTTGAGTCCGTGATGCAGGCAATCGCTGTAATCAAAGAGCCGCTTTTCAAATGGACAGCGCCCGAAGTGCATGTTGGAGAGATGGTTCCCTGCAATTATTTTTCGCGGTTGCTCGCCACGTTTCTCGATTGGCTGTTAATGGTATTCGCTGCCGTTCTATTGAGAAAAATGGGTATGCCTATACTCAGTACAGACAGCGATGGTCTGATACTCGACTGCATCGTTGGTGTTTTGTTCTATCTGCTACTGGCCCCGGTGATGGAGTCGTCTTCTTTGCAGGGGACTCCGGGCAAAATTCTGTTTGGTATGAAAGTGGTTAGTAAGCAGGGGAAGAGACTCGGTATCCTGCACACATCACTGCGCTCTTCCATGTTTATACTGGCGTTGATCGCATTCAAGATAACGATCTGGATAAACATCTTCTTCCGCGATCAGCGCCTGTTGCACGACCGTTTCAGTTACTCAAGAGTCATTAAACGTTGAGAATCCCTTCGGAGCAATCTTGCGATAGCAGCGGCCCCGCGCTGCTGGAACCCTGGCTCAAATATGTTTGCTCCTTACCGTTAGACTTTACCAGGAAAGGTGCGACTATACTCAATAAGTAAAACGAGCAGTCACCGGGGGGGCATATGGAAGAGACTGAGCTGGTCATAGTCGGAGGTGGCATCCACGGTGTGGGAGTGGCACAGGCGGCGGCTGCAGCGGGTTACCGGGTGCTGTTACTGGAGAAAACCGCACTGGCGGCGGGGACCTCGAGCTGTTCGACCAAGCTGATCCATGGGGGACTGCGTTACCTCGAAAGTGGACAGATCCATCTGGTGCACAAAAACCTCAGGGAACGGGAACTGCTACTGAAACTGGCCCCCGATCTGATCCATCGTAAAACCTTCTATATCCCCCTCTATGACAACTCATCACGCAGCCCCCTCAGTGTTCGTCTTGGTTTATGGACCTATGACCTGCTAACTGGTTTTTCAACGGCTCCCTTATCAGCCTGCCTATCCCACTCAGAGTGGAGTAACCTGCCCGGGTTGCAGACCCGGGGACTGAAAGCGGTGTTTTCCTATTCCGATGCCCAGACCGATGATGCGGCACTAACCCGGGCGGTGATGTACTCCGCCTGTCAACTTGGTGCCGAGCTTTGCTGTCCAGCCAGGTTTACCTCGGCGGAGATCTTCGAGGACCACTGTAAGATTAGGTATCAGGTTGGTGACGTTGTCAAAAATATCAAATGCCTGGCCATCGTTAACGCTATGGGAGCATGGGGTATCAACATGGGCGACCGGATTACGCCTCCCCAGCCCGATTATGCTTTTGAGTGTATCGAAGGGACCCATATAGAGTGTCCGGATAACGGTTTAACGGCCGCTTGCTATGTCGAATCACCCACCGACCACAGAGGTGTTTTTATCCTGCCCTGGAAAGATCGCACCCTGATTGGCACTACCGAAACGCCCTACTCAGGCGATCCGGATAAGCTTATTCCCTGCCAGGCATCGATCAATTATCTGCAATCGATTTATCAGCACTACTTCCCCGATCATGATGCCAGGGTGTTGAACGCCTGGGCAGGGCTGCGGGTCTTGCCTAAGGCCTCCTCTTCGCCATTTAACCGGCCCCGGGAAACCGTTATTTCGGTCAATGATCCGAAGAACCCACGCCTTGTCTCGATACTGGGAGGAAAACTCACCGGTTACCGACTCACTGCCGCCCGGGTGATTGATCAGTTGCAGGGGGTTTTACCTTTACGAACCGCGATAGCTGATACGGCTCAGTTAAAGCTAACGCGGGTTGAGGGAAAGCTTCAACCAGATTAACACGCGTGGGAAATTGAAAGACTGATAACCTGGCCAGGTATTGTCTAAGCATCGGCAGAAAGCAGGCTAAGTGTTGCCTCAGAGAACTGCACTGCCCCTTTGGGCCACGGTCGCATGCTTCGATACTGTCTTGCTGAGCTCAAGCCGAATTTTCGGTTTTCAGCCGCAATCCAGACACAAAAAAACCGCCCGAAGGCGGTTTCTTTTATATCTGGTAGGACTAGGCGGATTCGAACCGCCGACCTCTACCATGTCAAGGTAGCGCTCTAACCAACTGAGCTATAGTCCTGAAGTGATGCGTATTATACGGTTGCATCCAATCTATTCAATAGTTTATTGAATAATTTTTTCCGCGTTATAACCTTTATTTCATCTATGTTGAGTAAAATGCCGATCCCTTCAACCTGCCGGCCCATCATCCGCCGCTACTGGCGGTATAAATGTTGACAAAATAGATGCTATTGGCGCCTTATCAGCCCTCATTATCGAAGAGGGTGACCCGGTTTCGACCATTCTGCTTTGATTTATAAAGCGCCTGATCGGCCTGTTCCAGCCATTCCAGAGCACTGGCCTGCGCAAATGATATTTCTGAAACACCAAGACTGATGGTGACCGCTAGTTTATGCTCGCCATAGGGCATCACAGTGGCTTCTATGGCAGCACGTAACCGTTCAGCAAACACCAGCGCATTTGCTCCGCTGGTACCGACAAGAATAGCACCGTACTCTTCGCCACCATAACGGCCAGTGATATCCGTTTTACGCACATATTGCTGCAGAGTCTGCGCAATTGTCTGAATCACCAGATCACCGGCCTGATGACCATAGGTATCATTCACTTTTTTAAAGTGATCGATGTCAAACATGATAACGGAGCTTGTTTCCTGCAGTCGTGCAAAGCGATCAAACTCTTTTTCCAGACATTCCTGCCAGTAGGCGCGATTATACAACCCCGTCAGCCCATCGGTCCGACTCAGGGATTGTAGCTGCTGATTCGCGTCCTCCAGTTTCTGCTGGCTTATCGCATTATCGGTGACGTCGTAGATCAGAATGCCGATATGGTCAACCTGTCCGGACGGCGAACTTAAAGGCAGCAGAGTGACATTCTGATACATATAAAACGCACTCCCCGTAATCGGCCTGTTACTCTTAAACGGAAACAGATATGGCCTCTGCTCCCAGGAGATATAGGCAGTATTGTTAAGCAACAGAACCGCCTCAATCTTCTTCTTGAGCCAGAGCGCAGGCAGTTCGGGATAAAGAGAGAACAGGTTCTGATTAACCGCTTTGCTGGCGGAAATGCCGGAATGGTTTTCCATAAAGCCATTCCACATACAGATATAACTATCGCGGTCAACCACAACCAGCCCCACTTCCAGGTTCTGCAATAACCCCAGATTCCAGTGCAGGTCTTCGATTTCCTGAAGTATCTCTCCTGTCATGAAAAATATCCCGTCATTTCCTTTAATTTAGGCAGAGAGTCTGCGGTAAAAATCACCAGAAGCTCACAATGGAAACCCTGAGTATTCAACTGATAATCGATAGAGATCATCAGCGTCTTCTGCCACTGGGCGTTCTGCTCGGTCATCCCTGTAAAATTACGTAATATTATCGGTGTCGCTCTGCTTAAAGAGATATCCAGCTGCTTGGAAAAACTGGAGGAAAAGGCACCGATCAGGACATTAGAAAGAAACATCTCTAATTCAGCCTCGCGCCGGTTCACATCCCCCTGAAGGTCCTTCAGCCAGGTAATGTTATCCAGATTACTACGCTTTATCACCAGTAACGCTTCCCCTGCGAGATCAGGTCCCACAAACCCCTGACTGACAAGGTTAAAGCCCTCACTGGAAGCCGAGAGCAGCAATGCGTCAATGGCATCCGGAGACACCAGCGTTACCTTTGGAATCGGAAGATCGACAAACGTATTCAGCAAGCTGGCGAGCATGGCCCCGGCCTGCCCCATCGCTATATTGGAAATTTCCTGATAGTAATCCGGCAGTTCAATGACTTCTTCACCGGGCAGTTGATTATCAGGATGTTCCAACTCGGTGAGTAACCCATAGCGGTTGAGAACATCGGCAATAATCTCGGGAGAACAGGGCTTTTTAATAAACTCCAGCGCCCCAAGCTCTAACACCCGTTTTCTGGCCTCAGGCTGGACATCGCCAGACACCACAATCACCAGGGTTGGCAGGTCCTCTTTGCGGATCTGTTCCAGCACCTGATAGCCATCCATGATCGGCATATTCAGATCCAGAAACAGAATATCGCCTTTTTGAGCCCGAACAGCATCCAGCGCTTGCTGGCCTAGTTCGGCAAAAGTAATTTCCGCATTCCAGCCATGTAAAGCAGCAGCCATCTGCTTACGCGCCAAACGGGAATCATCGCATATGACAATAGGGACGGGATCACTCAAGACGCTTACCTTCTCCATTTCTTTCTTCTGCATGCCTCACCCTGTGAAATAACAGGGAATAGTAGTAGAGACTAGTGAATATTCAACTGGAACACAATTATGACTACTATTTATATAGGTAATTTAATTTTATTTTTTAAATAGTTAGCAACTCCTTATCAGGCCGTCACGGGATATCGCTGACACGCGCCTTAGGGACTCCTTACTTAACGTTTGCCCTGATAACAATAGACTAATGAGTTGGTGATCCGGCCTGCTATTGTTCCGCTCTGGGTATACCGACACCAACGGTGTTAGCAAAACCGCTCCTGACCAGTAGCATTCATTTAAAAAATTTCACTGTTAATCTTTCTGATATTTGATCTCTATGCCAGCGAAAACTCTGAATTCTGCTTTTTTTTTGGCGGAAAAATCCCCATAACCGGTGCTAACTTTAAGTGAGCGAAGGATTATTTTGTTATTTCACCTGCAGGAGAACTGAATATGCTGATCGGTATCCCTAAAGAGATAAAGAACAATGAGTTCCGCATCGGTATGACGCCAGCCGGTGTGCGTGAACTGGTGAGCCATGGCCATACAGTGATGGTGCAGCGTGACGGAGGCACTGCGATAGGTCTGCTGAACGAACAATATGAAGCGGCCGGAGCTTTACTGATCGACACCCCTGAGGAGATCTTCGACCGCGCCGAGATGATTATTAAGGTAAAAGAGCCTCAGCCTGACGAGTGCAGAATGCTGCGTCCGGGACAACTGCTGTTTACCTACCTTCACCTCGCGCCGGATCCTGAACAGACCCGTTTACTGGTTGAATCTGACTGTATTGCCATCGCCTATGAAACGGTTACCGACGCGCAGGGTGGATTACCGCTGCTGGCACCGATGAGTGAGGTAGCAGGCCGGATGGCGGTTCAGGCAGGAGCCCACGCACTGGAAAAGGCGCAGGGAGGCATGGGTGTTCTGCTCGGCGGTGTTCCCGGTGTAGCACCAGCGAAAGTCACCGTGATTGGCGGCGGTGTTGTCGGTATCAATGCCGCCCGTATGGCAATGGGCCTGGGTGCCGATGTCACCATACTGGACCGGTCACTCGCCCGCCTGAAGCTGCTGGATGAACAGTATGGACCACGGCTGAAGACGCTCTACTCCAGTGTTGAATCTGTTGAGCATGAGGTGATCGCTGCGGATCTGGTGATCGGCGCAGTACTGATTCCGGGCGCCGCAGCCCCGAAACTGGTCACCCGGGAAATGCTGAAGCAGATGAAAAATGGCTCGGTACTGGTGGATGTGGCTATCGACCAGGGGGGCTGCTTTGAAACATCCCATGCAACCACCCACCAGGACCCTACCTATGAGGTGGAAGGTATCATCCATTACTGTGTTGCCAATATGCCCGGTGGCGTGGCACGCACCTCGACCTTTGCGCTGACCAATGCCACCCTGCCATTTGCTGTTGCCCTCGCTGATAAAGGCTATCAACAGGCACTGCTGGATGATCCACACCTGCGCAATGGTTTAAATGTCCACCGGGGCAACATCACCTGCCAGGCAGTGGCATCAGACTTAGGTTACGACTACCTGGCACCTGAAACAGCGATAGCGCAGTAATAACGCTTCAAAATAACTACTGACAATCGCACCGATCTTCACAGAGCCAGCTCTCTGGCCAGCAAGCCAACACTATCTGTCGATAGTGTTGGTTTATACCTCAAGCATTTTTCTGAACTCGGACGATGGGATGATCTTTTCCTGAAACTCTTCTGCTGATACTGGCCGCCCCAGATAGTATCCTTGCAGAGCATCGCACCCGGCACTGGCTAGAAAATCCATCTGAAACTGATTCTCAACACCTTCGGCAATTACTTTCAGGCCCATCCCTTTAGCCATCGCCAGTGCTGCCGTTACTAACTGCTGATCGCCCGGGTCATCGGCCAGATCACGCACAAAGGTACGATCGATCTTAATCACATCGAAGGGGAACTGTTTCAGATAACTTAACGATGAATAGCCTGTGCCAAAATCGTCCATCGATAACGAGATCCCCAGCGACTTCAGCTGTGATAATGTCTGAGCAGTAGAGTCATCATTTCTCACCAACAAACCTTCGGTGATCTCAATCTCTAAACAGGTGGGGTCAAAGCCCGTTTCTTCAAAAATCCGCAAGAGTACCGGCACTATCTGTCCATCACGGAACTGTCGGGGAGAGACATTCAAAGCGATTCGGTAATCCTCCCCCAGACTACGGCGCCAGCGAACGCCCTGCTCACAGACCTCCCGTATAATCCATTCGCCGATCGGCAGTATTAGTCCGGTCTGCTCCGCTACCGGTATAAACTGTTCCGGCGAGACCAGCCCCAGTGTGGGGTTATTCCAGCGAATCAGCGCTTCAGCACCGATCACCTTTTTCCGGTTGAGACAGTAGATCGGCTGATAATGCATACAGAATTCATTGTGCTCCAGCGCACCCCTGAGTTGCTGTTCCACCTCCAGACGACCTAAGACGTAATCATTCATCTCCGGAGAGTAAAAGCTGAAGCCATTGCGTCCCTGCTCTTTAACCCGATACATGGCCGTATCTGCTTTTTTCAGCAACTCATCCGGATCCACACCATCCCCCGGAGAGACAGCGATGCCGATACTGCCGCTGATGTAAAAGCTACGCTCCTGTATCTGAAACGCCATCGCCAGCATCTTCAGAATTTTCTGCGCCACAATTTCGGCGTTATAGAGGTTATCCTGATTCTCCAGTAACAAAATGAACTCATCACCGCCATACCGCGCCAGAGTATCATCCTCTCTCACAGCATCCTGCAACCGCCGGGCGACCATCACCAACAGTTCATCCCCGACCTCATGCCCCAGAGTGTCATTGATTTTTTTGAAGTCATCCAGGTCGATAAACATCAGGATAACCAGATTGCCTTTTGACTGGGCATTGATAATCGACCGGTTTAATCGGGCCCGCATCAGCTTGCGATTAGGCAGATTAGTCAGGGCATCGAACTGAGCCTGATACTGCACCCGATGCTCATACTCTTTTCGTTCTGAAATATCTCTGAGACAGCTCATCCCCACGGATTCACCGTCAATCTGAGTAAACTGATAGCTGACCTCAACCGGGAACAACACCCCATCGGCCCGTATCGCTTCCGCCTCGAAGCCGGGCTCATCATGGTTATAGTATTGCTCGACATCCTGCTGATGGTCCGTTTTGAACAACTGCAGCAGTGGTAGATTCATCAGTTCCCGACGCTTATAACCAAACATCTCCTCTGCCACGGGGTTACAGTCCAGAATCTGCCCGCCCCGGTGCATGATAATCGCTTCAGTAGACACCTGTGATAATTGCTGCAGCCGTGTTTCACTGCGCTTTAAGCCAGCTTCAGCCTGCTGCCGAAGCAAAATTTGTCTGCTCCCCTGGCGATACAGAAAACTCACCATGCCAATGACCACCAGGCTGAAGCCGATCATTAACCACAGCCATAGCGAACGACGACTGCTAAAGGGAGAAAGATCAGTACTGTCGAGATAGGTTAAGGACCAGCCTGGCAAATATTGAACACTGGCCTGGTAGGCGCGGAAATGCTCGCCGGAGTCCCCCTGAATGACACCATCGGGCAACCACTTAAACTCAACCCCGGGTTCTGGCAATGTACCATACTGGCCTGTTTGTCGAATGGTCGCCTGCTGCATCGGATCCAGTGGTAACAGACTACTAAAAATCCAATCCGGTCTGTTGGAGGCAAAGATTATTCCGTTGCGGTCCAACAACACAACATGACCCGCATGCTGCCAGGATACCTGCTCTAAAGGTTGTAGCGGGTATTTGTTCACCACAACCCCGATAAATTGCCCATCAGTATCCAGCACCCGGTGAGAAAAGTAGACCCCCCGCTCATGGGTACTGGCACCCAGCGCCGGATAGACAGAAGCGCCAGATGCCACCGCTTCTTTAAAATAGGGACGAAAGGCAAAGTCCTGATTGAGTGTCTGAGCTTTAAATTGAAAATCATTGGCGGCCACAAATATGCCTTGCTTATCGAGGATATAGCAGAGCGAAGCGCCGGACAGAGTACACACGTGATTCAGCAGAGGGGTAACATCTGTGTGTTCTCCAAGCAGATAGTTCTGGATCTCAGGCAACACCGCCTGAAATGCTACCTGCCGGTAATAGCCATCGAATACGGCATCCAGTTCATGCTGCAGCAGATCAACGGTATTCTCAGCGTTGCGTTGAGCATCACGCTCGCTAAAGCTAACCAGATTAAGATAATTAGCGATCACCCCGGTAGCCGCGACAAGACAACAGAGGATGGTCAGAGCAAAAAGAACCGCTCTGGCTTTCATAAAAGGGCTCCGGCAATTAGGTCAGGATCAGGGATAAACAAAATATCAATGGCTTCAAAATTAAGACAACGATGCATACATTACAATCCCTTGTGAACTGGGTCTAAATGTACACGTCTGTAACGTTATTTACCTGCCATATATAAGCGCCGACTACCCAGATTGAGCAGCCGATTAATTTCAAACAACTGTATTATTGTATATATATAGCAGAGATCAAATCTGACCTCCCCACGGATCTATCGACCAGCCTCATGACTAAAGCCCGGAATCAAAGAACACCCATCCGGTCCGACACTGCGAATAAGTCTATTTTTATAATCCGCTGTGCTTGAGTTTTTCCAACTGATCGCGGTATTGCGCAGCTTTTTCAAATTCCAGATTTTTTGCCGCTTCATACATCTGATCTTCCAGGCGACTCATGGTTTTCGCCAACTCAGCGGTACTGAGCTGTTTCGGATCGATCTGATATTCAGCGCTTGGCTCAGCCACTTTACGGCCCGACTTACTTTTACGTCCGGGAATGGCAGAAGCCCCTTCCATAATATCGGCAACTGACTTCATGATTCCCTTCGGAGTGATACCGTGAAGCTGATTATGAATCATCTGTTTTTCCCGCCGACGCCCGGTTTCATCCATCGCCCGCTGCATCGAGCCGGTAATCCGGTCGGCGTAGAGAATAGCCCGGCCATTGATATTCCGCGCCGCCCGACCGATCGTCTGAATCATGGATGTTTCGGATCGCAGGAAACCCTCTTTATCGGCATCCAGAATCGCCACCAGCCCCACTTCCGGCATATCGATACCCTCCCGCAACAGGTTGATACCCACCAGCACATCAAACTCTCCGATACGCAGATCACGAATAATCTCAACCCGTTCCACGGTATCGATATCGGAGTGCAGATAACGCACCCGAACACCGTGTTCATCCAGATACTCGGTGAGATCCTCAGCCATCCGTTTAGTCAGCACCGTGACAATCACCCGTTCGCCTTTTGCGGCAACTTTATGGATCTCCCCCAGCAGGTCATCCACCTGATTACGGGCCGGACGCACTTCAACCTCTGGGTCAAGCAAACCGGTGGGACGTACCACCTGTTCCACGACCTGGCCAGCGTTTGCAGCTTCATACTTACCCGGTGTTGCCGAGACAAAGATCATCTGCGGTGCCTGCCTTTCCCACTCCTCAAACCTCATAGGCCGGTTATCCAGAGCGGATGGCAGTCGAAAGCCATATTCCACCAGCGTCTCTTTACGGGAACGGTCTCCTTTATACATCGCCCCTAACTGCGGGATTGTCACGTGTGACTCATCCACCACCACCAACGCATCGTCCGGCAGGTAATCAAACAGGGTGGGCGGTGCCTGTCCAGGGTCCCTGCCTGACAGGTAGCGGGAGTAGTTTTCAATACCTGAACAATAGCCCAGCTCCATGATCATCTCGATATCATAAAGTGTCCGCTGTTCAAGTCGCTGCGCTTCAACCAGTTTATCGTTATCCCGCAGTTGCTTAAGCCGCTGGACCAGCTCCTCCTTGATCCGGTCGACTGCGGCAACCAGAATATCCCGCGGGGTAACATAGTGAGACTTGGGATAGATGGTGGCGCGGGGAACCCGCCGCAGCACCTCCCCGGTCAGCGGATCGAAATAGCTGAGGTTTTCCACCTCATCGTCAAACAGCTCGATACGTATCGCTTCTTTTTCCGACTCCGCCGGAAACACATCGATAACATCACCGCGAACCCGGTAGGTTCCGCGATGCAGCTCGATATCGTTGCGGGTGTATTGCAGTTCCGCCAGACGACGCAGAATTGTCCGCTGGTCCGCTTCATCTCCCCGGTCCAGATGCAGCATCATCCCCAGATAGGATTTCGGATCACCCAGGCCGTAGATTGAAGAGACCGTGGCAACGATGATGGCATCTTCACGCTCCAGCAGCGCTTTAGTGGCAGACAAACGCATCTGCTCGATATGCTCATTAATCGACGCATCTTTTTCGATAAAGGTATCTGAGGAGGGAACGTAAGCCTCTGGCTGATAATAGTCGTAGTAGGATACGAAATACTCGACGGCGTTATTGGGGAAAAACTCCCGGAACTCACCATAAAGCTGGGCGGCGAGCGTTTTATTATGTGCCAGAACGATCGTTGGCCGCTGCAATTCAGCCACCACGTTGGCAATGGTAAAGGTTTTACCGGAACCGGTTACCCCCAGCAGTGTCTGCGAGGCCAGACCGGCCTGAATTCCGTTGACCAGCCCTGCGATGGCGGCAGGCTGATCTCCTGCGGGCTGAAATTTTGACTGAACCTGAAAACGCTGTTTCATAGATGATCTGTACGGGCCAAAAACTGAAGCGGACTATTATACCTGTAAGAAATATTTTCTGCTGAATGATCATTCAGCCTTAGCGTTGATCTGTTTTGCAGAAATAGTTGCCTCTTTATTGAAATAAATACTACTTTTAATCTGATTCCGCGTCGAAAAGGATTTTTCCGCATCCCGGATTCCGGTATCATTTATCGGTTGAACACACCGTGGTACAGCACCACATTTTTTCAGAGGATACAGCTAGGACAATGCAACTCTCCGATCGCGTTAACAGCATTAAACCTTCTCCGACACTGGCAGTGACTAACCGTGCTGCTGAACTGCGTGCAGCGGGTAAAAATATCATTGGCCTGGGGGCCGGCGAACCTGATTTCGACACCCCGGATCACATTAAAAACGCTGCTATTGATGCCCTTAACAACGGCTTCACAAAATACACAGCTGTTGACGGCACGCCCGCTCTGAAAAAAGCGATTATTGCAAAATTCAAACGGGACAACGGTTTTGACTATGAAGCCAATCAGATTCTGGTTTCCTGTGGCGGTAAGCAGAGCTTTTTCAACCTGTCACTGGCCCTGCTGAACCCTGGCGATGAAGTGATTATCCCAGCACCCTACTGGGTATCTTACCCCGACATGGTGCTGATGGGCGAAGGCGTACCCGTGATTGTTACCACAACCCAGGAAGCACGCTTCAAAATCACCCCAGAGCAACTGGCAGCAGCGATCACAGACAAGACCCGTCTGCTGGTGCTGAACAGTCCATCCAACCCAACCGGCGTTGCTTACACAGAAGCAGAGCTGAAAGGTCTGGGGGAAGTGCTGGCGAAGCATCCAGATGTACTGATCGCAACTGATGACATGTATGAGCATATCCTGTTCACTGAAACGCCATTCATCAACATTCTGAATGTCTGCCCTGAACTGTATGATCGCACCATCGTGCTCAATGGCGTATCTAAAGCCTACTCGATGACCGGCTGGCGGATTGGTTACGCCGCAGGCCCGGCCCAGCTGATTGGCGCGATGAAGAAGATTCAGTCTCAGAGCACCTCCAACCCGACGTCGATCTCTCAGGTTGCCGCGCAAGCTGCACTGGATGGCGATCAGGAGTGTGTGAAAGAGATGGTTAAGGCGTTCAAACAGCGTCATGACTTCGTGGTTGAAAAACTCAACGAGATTGACGGGGTCGATTGTATTCCGGCTGACGGGACATTCTACGCATTCCCAAGTTTTCAGCAAATCATCGATAAAGATGATCGCTTTGCAAACGATATCGATCTGGCTGAGTTCCTGCTTCTGGAAGCCGGTGTTGCACTGGTACCGGGATCAGCGTTTGGCGCACCGGGAAATATGCGCCTCTCTTTCGCCACCTCACTGGAAATACTGGCCGATGCCATCAGCCGGATCAAAGCCGCGCTGGAAAAATAAAGCTATCGCTAAACAAAAAGCCGGGCAAAGCCCGGCTTTTTTTATGCTGATCACAGATACCCTGAGCAACAGCAACACCGGTCATGCTCAGGCAAGCAGAAAACTTTAATCTAAACGACATTGCATTTCATTCAGTGGGAACTATAATTGCTTTTCCACTCATGAGACGACCGGTCTAATTAACATGAACCGCCCGAAGCGCAATGAACACAATAGAGAAAGGATTCTGCAAACAGGCATGGAGCTATTCAATCGGAAAGGCTATCACGGCACCGGCCTGAAAGAGATTCTCGATACCTGCCAGGTGCCGAAAGGCTCTTTTTATAACTACTTCGAAAGTAAAGAGCAGTTTGCTGTAGAAGTGCTGGAATACAGCCATCAGCTTGAAGATGCAAAATGGGAAAAACGGACCAACGCCATCGAAGGTAATCTTCTTGAGCGATTCCGTCTTGCGATCGACCAGTTCATCGCTGATTATGAGAATGACCCTGATTCGACAGGCTGTTTATTAACCAACCTGATGGGTGAGGTAGGTAACGCCAGTAACTCATTTCGCGAGATTATCAGTCTGTCCTGTAACCGCGTGATCGACTGCATCGAAGAGAGTTTTAAGGAGGGTCAGTTACAGGGCTGCTTCCGCAATGACCTTTCCGCGAGGGCTCTGGCACAACTGTTCTGGGATAGCTGGCAAGGCGCACTGCTACGCACCAAAGTTGAAGCTTCAACCACCCCTCTGCGAGAAGTGGCCGACGTTATTTATACACTGTATGCACCATTGGAAAATCCTGAGACTAAGGATGGAGATAATAATGAAATTTAAACAGTTCTTGCCCCCTACACTCCTCAGCCTGATATTGACCTGTACACCTGCTGTACATGCTCAGGGACTTCCCGCTGAGGTAATCCACGTACAGAGCAAATCACTCATCCATATGATCGAAGCGGTCGGTGGTCTGAGTGGCAACGAATCAATCATCCTGCGACCAGAACAGAGCGGCAGTGTTGAGAAGGTTCTTTTCACCGAGGGTTCCACCGTTAAGTCGGGTGAGACGCTGATCGTACTTGAGTCATCCCTGTACAAAGCTCAGCTTCAGGAAAGTAAGGCCCGTGTTAATCTGAGCCGTATCGCCTACAACCGGGCAGCCAGTCTGGTTAAGAAAAAAGTAGGTTCACAACAGGATATGGACTCCTCCCTGGCTCAGCTTCAGGTGGATCAGGCGCAACAACAGGTGGCTCAGACTCAGCTGGATAAAATGACTATCAAGGCCCCGTTTGACGGCGTTATCGGACTGCGGAAATTCAGCCCTGGCGATTATGTCACTGTCGGTCAGGATCTGGTGGAGCTGACCGATATCGCGACCATGAAAGTCGACTTTAAAGTGCCGGAAAATCAGCTGGCCAATATCCACAACGGACAGCAGATTAAGGTTCAGGTCGACGCACTGCCGGGTGAAACATTCAATGGCTCCATCTACGCCATCGCCCCCAGCATCGACGAGCGCAGCCACAATATTGCTATCCGCGCCAGAATCGAGAACCGTGACAACCTGCTGCGTCCGGGCCTGTTTGCCCGTATTCAGATTATCACCAGCACCAATGAAAACGCGGTGATGGTGCCTGAAGAGGCGATTATCCCTCAGAACAACAGCTTCTTCGTTATGACTGTCAACGACGGAAAAATAGCGATGTCGCCGGTTAAACTGGGTCTGCGTCGCGAAGGAGAGGTAAATATTCTCGAGGGTCTTGCAACAGGCCAGGTGATCGTAACGGCCGGGCAGATCAAGCTATTCCCTGGCTCACCTGTCACACCTATTTTTGTTGATGGTACAGAACAACCCGCGCAGCCTTCGGCTGAACAACCGGGAGCCTGAATATGATCCTTTCTGAAATCAGTATCAAACGACCGGTACTGGCGACTGTTATGAGTCTGCTGATATTACTGGTCGGCGCAGTGTCTTACGACCGTCTGACGGTCAGGGAATATCCTAAGATCGATGTGCCGGTGGTCACCGTTGAAACCAACTACCCGGGTGCCAGTTCGTCGATTATAGAAACGCAGGTAACTCAGATTATTGAGGATTCGCTGTCTGGCATCGAAGGGGTCGATTACATCAGCTCGGTTAGCCGCTCGGGAAAAAGCCAGATCACGGTTACCTTTAAGCTGACCCGTGACCCTGACGATGCGGCCAGTGATGTCCGTGACCGGGTTGGCCGGGTGCGGGGCGCCCTGCCCGATGATGTTGAAGAACCCATCACAGCGAAAACGGAAGCGGACGCGCAACCGGTATTCTGGCTGGCACTCTCCTCCGACAATCACAGTATGATGGAGATCTCACAGATTGCCGATAAGATGGTCAAAGACCCGCTGCAAACGGTAGATGGTGTTGCCAACGTTATGCTGTTCGGTGATCGTCGCTTTGCCATGCGCATCTGGCTGGACCCTGCTCGAATGGCGGCTTATCAGGTTATTCCACAGGATATTGAGAACGCGTTACGCAGTCAGAACGTAGAGATTCCTGCCGGTCGTATCGAGAGTGATCAACGGGAGTTCAGCGTCCTGGCAAAAACTGATCTGAACACCATTGAACAGTTTGAAGATATCATCATCCGCAATGACAACAACTATGCGGTCAGAGTCCGTGATGTTGCCCGGGTGGAGATCGCCCCGGAAGATGAACGTCGTAAATCCCGCTTCAAAGGCAAGTCCGCCGTCGCCCTCGGGGTGGTTAAGCAGTCAACAGCCAACCCGCTGGATGTATCAAACGGTATCCAGGAGCGTCTGCCACAGATTACAGCCGCGCTGCCGGAAGGGGTGAATGTTGAAATAGCCTATGACTCTTCGATCTTTATCTCTGAGTCGATCAAGTCTGTGTTCAAAACTATTTTTGAAGCCAGCGTACTGGTTATCGCAGTTATCTTTTTCTTCCTGAGAAATCTGCGGGCGACCCTGATTCCGGTGATAACGATCCCGCTGTCACTGATCGGCAGTTTTGCCCTGATGCTGGCGATGGGCTTCAGTATCAACACCCTGACTCTGCTGGCGATGGTGCTGGCGATCGGTCTGGTGGTCGATGACGCCATCGTTATGCTGGAAAATATCTACCGCCATGTTGAGGAGGGTTTATCGCCTATCCAGGCGGCTTTTAAAGGCAGTAAAGAGATCGGCTTTGCGGTTATCGCCACCACCCTGACACTGGTCGCGGTGTTTGCACCGGTAGCCTTTACACCGGGACGAACCGGCAAACTGTTCACTGAGTTTGCCCTGACGCTGGCTGGCGGCGTGCTGGTGTCCGGCTTTATCGCCCTGTCGCTATCACCGATGATGTGCTCACGCCTGCTGCATCATGAAAAACGCCACAGTGCGATCTTCAATCTGATTGAAGGCTGGATTCAGGGTCTCACCAACGGCTATCAGTCGCTGCTGAAGAAAGTACTGCGCTCTCGCCTGTTGGCGGTATTGATTATGGCGGTCAGTCTGGGGGGTGCAGGTCTGCTGTACACTAAGTTACCGCAGGAGCTGGCGCCTGTGGAGGACCGGGGTACTATTCTGGCGATGTCGATCTCTCCCGATGGCGCATCGGTCGATTATGTCGACCGCTATGCCAAACAGGTTGAGGGGATGATTGCCAAACAACCCAGCGGCAATCGCTACTTTACCATCGTCGGCTTCCCGACTGAAACCAACTCGATGACCTTCCTTGGCCTGAAGCCCTGGGACGAACGGACACAGAAGCAGCAGAGTATTGTTGCCGAGCTGACACCCCAACTGTTTGGTGGCGTCACCGGTACCATGTCATTTGCCATGAACCCGCCCTCCCTGGGACAAAGCTTTGTCTCCCGGCCAGTGGAGTTCATCATCAAGTCGAATACCGATTATGCTGAGCTGAAAACCATTTCTGACCAGCTGATGGCGCGGATATTAAAGAACCCGGGGTTTGTGCAACCCGATATCGACCTGAAGCTTAATAAACCCGAGCTGTCACTGAATGTGAACCGGGATAAAGCATCGGAGATGGGCCTGGATATCAACCTGATCGGACGCAGTATCGAAACCTATATGGCGAGCCGTAATGTCACCCGCTTTAAGAAAGAGGGGGAACAGTACGACGTTATCCTGCAGGTTGAACCCAGCCAGCGCCGCAGCCCCAGCGACCTGAGCAATCTGTATCTGCGCACCAACGACAACACGATGGTGCAGCTGAGCTCGGTGGTCGACATTAAAGAGAGTGTCGCGCCTAAGGAACTGAACCACTTCGATAAGATGAAGTCAGTTAAGTTTCAGGCGATTCTGGCACCCGGCTACAGTCTGAAACAGGCGCTGGATTTTCTTGAGCAACAGATGGCAGAGATCAGCCCGGAAACCCTGTACGACTTTGGCGGACAGTCACGGGAGTTTAAAGAGTCTGGTAGCGGCCTGATGGTCACTGCTATATTAGCGCTGATCTTCACCTTTCTGGTGCTGGCGGCACAGTTTGAAAGCTTCCGTAATCCGATGATCATTATGCTCTCGGTACCCCCGGCGCTGTTTGGTGGTCTCTTTGCCCTGTACTTCTCTGGCGGCAGCCTGAGCATCTACAGTCAGATCGGCCTGATCACCCTGATCGGTCTGATCACTAAGCACGGTATTCTTATCGTGGAGTTTGCCAATCAGCTGCAGGATCAGGGACGTGAGCTACAAGAGGCTATTATTGAATCAGCAACCATGCGTTTGCGCCCTATTCTGATGACTACCGGCGCCATGGTGCTGGGTACCGTACCACTGGCAGTCGCCTTTGGAGCCGGTGCCGAGAGCCGGCAGCAGATAGGCTGGGTAATTGTCGGTGGTTTGACCTTTGGTACCCTGTTAACCTTATTTATAGTACCAACGGTTTACAGCTATCTGGGACGGCGTCTGTTCAAAAAAGTAGAGCCGGACTATCAACTAATGGAACAAGGATCAGAGCAGTGAAAGCAACTCAACGTACAATACACCGTACTCTGCTGGCGACCGCCATCAGTTGTGCCCTGATTGCTCCCCAGGTAAACGCCGGAGCACTGACGGAGATCTATCAGCAGGCCCTCGATCAGGATCCACAACTGAAGGCCGCTGAGGCGGGTGCCAAAGCGGGTGAAGAAGCCCTGCCGCAAGGCCGGGCTGGATTGCTGCCAAGCATCTCACTGACCGGCAATACCACCTGGATCGAAGCGGAAAATGCGAATTACAACAATCACGGTTATACCGTCAGCCTGAGTCAGCCACTGTTTTCCGCAGCTTCCTGGTTTACCTACAAGCAGGGAGAGGCGCAATCTGAAGCGGCCAGCCTGCAGTTTGATCAGGCCCAGCAAGCTCTGATTCTGCGGGTCGTGAACAGTTATCTCAGTGTCCTGAGAGCACAGACTGCCCTGGAAACCGCGCAGGCTCAGGAACGGGCGATCAAACGCCGTCTGGACCAGGTTAACGCCCAGTTTGAAGTCGGCCTGATCGCCATTACCGACGTTCAGGAAGCTCAGGCAACCTATGACAATGCCAAGGTTGCCAGAATTCTGGCCGAGGGTGATCTGGACAACAGTTTCCAGGAACTCGAGCGACTCACAGGTGAGCCTGTCGGCAGCATCGATCCCCTCTCCAAAGAGTACCCGATTGAGAATATCAGCCCAATCGATCCTCAGGCCTGGATTGAGAAAGCACAGGCTGGCAACCTGTCACTGAAAGTCGCCCAGGCAAATACTGAAGCTGCACGACGTCAGTCGCAGGCGGCCTCCAGTGGTCACCTGCCGACCCTGTCGCTGACCGCCAGTTATGATCGGGATAAAGGTAAGCCTACCGGCAATGACAACTGGGAAGACACCAACCAGATCGGTCTGACGCTATCAGTACCGATCTTCTCCGGTGGTGCCACCAGCTCGAAAAGTCGTCAGGCCGAATACGGCTTTGCACAGGCCCGTTATACACAAGATGATACCCTGCGTGCCGTGATTCAGGAGACCCGTAACCTGCTACGCAACCTGCAGACCAATGTCCTCAGTGTAGCGGCCCGCAAACAGAGCATCCTCTCCAGCGAGACCGCCCTGAAAGCAACGGAAGAGGGCTTTAACGTGGGCACCCGAAATGTTGTCGATGTGTTGCAGGCCGAACAGCAACTCTATTCAGCCAGACGGGATTATGCCAATGCCCGCTTCGATTACATCCAGAACCTGTTCAGTTTTAAACAGCAGGTGGGCACGCTGAGCCCGGATGATATCCTCGGTCTGGATCAGTGGATGCTGGCCAACTAAAGCGAAATAAGAGCAGACATCTGAGGGAACACTCTTATTCCTGAATGCAAAGCAAAAAAGGCTGATCTATCACATCAGCCTTTTTTATTGCTGTATAGCGACAAACAGAGAGACTCTCAGTCAGTAACCACGATCTCACTTAACCCATTTCTTACTGCCGACTGATACAGCTTGTTGCTCTTTTTCATCGCCTTAAGAAAATCATCGACCTCTTTTAACCAATCGATCTCCCCTTTCGGCACGGCATAAGCATAATAGGTTTTTGCCAGTGGTTTTTTCGGCGCCATCAGCACCGCCCACTGCGTCAGTGCAGCCATCCGCTTGCCATAAGGGTAATCGGTCATAAACACATCGGCTCTGCCGCTCAGAACCTCCTGTTCACGGGCTTTAAAACTATCCACAACGGAGACACTGGCATACTTAAAAGTCTGTTTCACTACCGGTTCCATATAGGTGCCTTTCTGCACCACGACCACCACACCGGTCCTGTCAATATCCTCCCAGCGGCTGATTCCGGTATTATCCTTGGTGCCGACGGCATAGATTCCACTGGCCAGATAGGGTTGTGAAAACTCCATAAAGGGCTTGCGACTGTCTCTGATACCCACACCATGCATCGCGATGTCACAGGCGTCATTTTTCAGATTACTCACCAGCTTAGAAAAAGAACTTTCTACAAACTGTAACCCGACCCCCATGGAGTCGGCCAGTTCATGGGCCATATCGATGTCGATCCCTTCCAACTGCCCGGTGCGGGGGTTGCGATAGCTGATGGCAAAGTAATCAGGCCAGATACAGACCCGGATCTGGCCTGCCTGGATAATTTTTTCAGAACGTTCACTGGCACTGGCACTGGCACTGTTAATTGAGATCGTCAGCAGCGATAATGCGATAAAGAGCATGATTTTAGAGTTAAACGGCATCATTCTTATCTCCGGGTTTGCTGTCAGGGGTCAATTAAGTTCTATGTTCTGATTCATTTCAAGCCTGCAACTGATATATGATCGTTTTTCTTCCGCTTCTTTGATGCGAGTTGTAATTTTATGCGTAGTACTAATCAAAAGAAGCCTCCCTCTTTCGCCAGATGGGTCTATGGGGGGGTGTTAGCCACCACCCTGCTGTTTATTGTTGTTCTCTGGTTTAGCTTTATGCAGAGTATTCAGGAACGCACTGAACGCTCTGCTCTCTATGCGCGAATGATTGAGGGCACCGTTACCCGAACCCTGGAGGGACTCGAGGTCAGCCTGGTGTCACTGTCCGATGATCTGCTGGATGGCGATCTGGGAAAGGGACATACAGCAAGAATCCGTGACAGAGCACTAAAAATCCTGAAGTTTGCCCCTCAGCTTAGACAGATTGTGGTGATTAAGGGGCGCGACACCCTGATAGACACTCAGACGACCTCGCCAAAAAATATTAATCTGAACATTTTAGGGCTGGATCAATCCGCCCGCAGCACCTACTCATTAGGGTTAATCATAGGCAACACCCTTAAAGGTCGCTTTCTTCCAGCACAAGGCACCTTCCCTGATGAGGCCAGTTTGCGGGAACTTATCCCCATCGCCATTGAAACCGACTCCCGGCAGGGAGAAAGGCTACTCATTATTGCGACCTTTAATCCCAGCTACCTTACCCGTTATATCAGCGACCTCGATCTGGAAAAAAGCGACAGCGTATACCTGACGGATCTCGAGGGTAACACCCTGTTACAGAAAGGATTATACGGGCCAAACCGCTCCTATGTTATTCAGCATCTGAAAGCCATTTTATCGGAAGGAGCTGATGAACACTGGGTCAATAACACTTTCGGGACTCTCCCCCTCAACACCACTGCGATCCGCTTACTGACCAAGTACCCTCTCGCGGTTGCCATCGTGGTTAACCATCAGGGCTCTTTTTTCCTCTGGTTGCAACAGAAACTGAGTCTGCTGCTGATCCTGCTCATATCAAACATTATCCTGATTGTGGGGGCAGTGTTTGTGGTTCGCAATGGCCACAGAGCGATGGAGATGAAAGCAGAGGTCGCACTGCTCTCCGAGGTGGTTGAACACAGCCCCACCGTTATCGTTATAACCGATCCGGACGGCACAATCGAATACGTTAACGGATGCTTTGAAAAGATCACCGGTTACCGCAAAGATGAGGTTATCGGACGCAACCCACGGATTCTCAAATCCGGAGAGACCTCTGATACTGAATACACAAAAATGTGGCAAACACTGTCAGAGGGGGGAACCTGGCAGGGTGAATTTCATAATAAGCACAAAGATGGCAGCTTATACTGGGAGCGTTCCTCCATCGGCCCGCTCATCAATGAAGAGGGAGAGATCACCCATTATATTGCCCTGAAGCAACCGATCACCGAAGAGAAGAAAGCACAGGAAAAACTCAGGCTGGCTTCTGCTGTATTCAGTGTTGCAGCAGAAGCAATAATGGTGACAGATCAGCACAACCGTATTCAGATGGTTAATGAGTCCTTCGAGCAGATCACCGGATACAGTGAATCAGAAGTCCGGGGTAAAACCCCCTCGATTCTGAAATCAGGCTTACATCCCAGCAGTTTTTATCAGGAGATGAACCATCAGTTGGAAGCGACTCATGCCTGGGAGGGAGAGATCTGGAACAAGCGAAAGAACGGAGAGGTCTATCCCCAATGGCTGACGATATCCTGCCGTTTTAACCCCGCCGGCGAACATGAGGGCTATGTTGCACTGTTCAGTGATATCACCCAGCGAAAGCAGGATGAAGCGATCATTATCCAACAGGCGAATTACGACACACTGACCGGCCTGTGCAACCGCCATCTGTTTGAAGACCGCTTAAAACAGGCACTCGCGCTGTCCGACCGCAGCCAGACAAAAACCGCCCTGCTCTATATAGACCTTGACCGCTTTAAGTACGTCAACGATACATTTGGTCATTCTGCAGGGGACCTGTTACTGAAACAGGTTGCCGGACGGTTAACGTCCTGCATTCGCAGAACCGATACGGTCGCGCGTCTGGGGGGAGACGAGTTCGCGGTGGTGATTACCGAATTAACCCGCATCGCATCCATCGAAGAGATTGCCCAGAAAATCCTGCACAGCCTTGTACAAACTTATCAGCTTGAAAACAATGAGGCCTATATCTCCTGCAGTATCGGTATCGCAATCTATCCCGATAATGCTGCAACCCCGGAACGCCTTCTGCTGAATGCCGATAACGCTATGTATAAGGCAAAACAAAGAGGTCGCAACACCCGGGAATATTTTAACCAGCAGTTGAACGAAGACTCACTGCGCCGAAGCCAACTTGAGCAGGATCTGTTTAAAGCGCTGGAAAGAGATGAGTTCTACCTTCTATACCAACCCATATGGTCCATCGATGGCGATCGCATTGAATCGGTAGAAGCGCTGATCCGCTGGCAACACCCTGAGCGGGGCACGGTTTCTCCCCATGAGTTTATTGCCATCGCTGAGGAATCAGTTCTGATTCACGCGATTGGCAAATGGGTGATCCATGAAGCTTGTCAGTTTGCCCGTGAGCTTTCGGATAGTTGTAAACATGCGCCCAAAGTGAGTATCAATATCTCCAGCTCGCAGTTTCTCAGAGGGGATGTGGAGGAACAGCTGACACAGGAAATAACAGCCCTGAAACTCAAGGGTTCCGACCTGATCATTGAAATTACTGAAAGCATTCTGTTACTTGAAGAACAAAAGATCTATCAGCAACTGGAATCCATGGTTTCGATGGGGGTTGATATCGCCGTCGATGATTTTGGTACCGGCTATTCATCGCTCAGCTATCTGAAAAAATATCCGGTTCAGCGACTCAAAATTGATAAGTCATTTATTGATGACCTTGAGTCTAATCAGGACACTCAGTCACTGGTCTCAGGCATGATCTCCCTGGCCAGTTCCCTGTCCCTGAAAACAGTCGTTGAAGGGGTGGAAACACAGAGTCAGCTGGATCTGCTAAAGCAGTTTGGTTCACCCATGATCCAGGGCTATCTGCTGGCCAGGCCGATGACCGGTGATACGCTGTTAACCCTGCTGCAAAAACAAACCACAACACCGGCCGAAAAATAACGTCAGCGGCTGCGGGGCGTTTTCTTCGGCTATCCCGGCTGGAGGAACGGCGTCCCGATAATGATATTTTTGAGCTATTTTCTTTTTTCCAGATTATCCCGGATCACATCCAGACGCTCTTTCAGTGCTTCGTCATCCTGCATCTGATCAAGTTCAACTGAATGTGAGGTGGTGTGAGACTCTGCCCGCTCCAGAGCGTCGCTCAGCGCTTTAAGGCTTTGAGTGATCGATTCATAGGTCTTACGATCCAACGTTTCCAGCTTATCCAGCGCATCGACTGCCTGCGCCATCAACGCAGGCAGAGTTTCCAGAATAGTCGTTTCAATCGACTTCTCTTCCAGTACAGACTGCAACCGGGTTCGGTCAGTCAGCCAGTGTGCAAGCTGTTCCCGCTCATCCTGAGTCAGTGCCGCAGCTACATGGGGAGCGACCCGGTCAACCTGCGCATTAAACGATGTCACCACCAACCGCTTCTCTTCGCCGGTATCGGGATCATTGAAGACTCGTACACAGTTGATAGTTTCGCCAACAGTAATAAATTCCATCCTTACCTCGTTGTCTGGTACCTGTTATTGGTGCTCATTATCTATTAGGTTAAGAAGATTGCTTCGGCTTAGCGCAACACAGCAGTTATCATGCGATGGCTCTATCCTGCTTGCCTCCCCCTGCTTGCCTAACCCTACTTGCTTAACCCTGTTTTAGCTTAGCAGTTGACGCTCGGGCTTGCTTTGGAGTGGTTTAAGAGTCAGATAAGCAGTTTTGCCAACCCCAGGAAGGAAAAAAAACCGATAGCATCGGTAAACGTGGTCAGCACGACACTGCCCGCCACAGCGGGATCAATAGACATCCGTTGCAGCAATAACGGAATAAAGATCCCCCCGATAACACCGGTAACCAGCACGATCATTAACGCCATGCCAAACACGACACCCAGCATCGGATCACCAAACCAATAGAGCGCGATAGCCGCCACCGCCAGCGCCCAGACCAGGCCATTAAGAAACACCACGGAGGCTTCATGGGCGATCAGTTGCGGGATATTACTCCGGCCAATCTGGTTAAGCGCCAGGCCACGGGTCACAATCGTCAGCGTCTGCGACCCCGCCACCCCGCCCATACTGGCCACCACCGGCATCAGTACTGCCAGTGCAATCAGTTGTTCAATTACCGCTTCAAATAAGCCGATCACCCAGGCCGCAACAAACGCAGTAATCAGATTGATCCCCAGCCAGTAACCCCGCTTGTAGGCGCTGGTTAATACCGGCGAAAACATATCCGCATTACTTTCCAGACCAGCCGAGCGCAATAACTTATCGTCGGCCTGTTCCTGAATCACATCGACCACATCATCAATGGTAATGCGACCCAATAAGCGATAGTTATGATCAACCACCGGTGCAGACAGCAGATCACAGTCGACAAATATGCGGGCAACCCGCTCCTGGCTGGCGTCGACCGGTATCGCCTGAAAGCTCTCATCCAGAATATCGGCCACCAGAGTATCGGGCGGCAGTGAGACAACTTCACTGAGCGGCAGTACCCCCAACAGCTTATTGGTCCGGTCCACCACCATCAGACTATCCAGCTGCTCGGGCATTTCACCCTCTTTATTGCGCAGCAAACGCAGATACCGCAGCACAGAAAGCACCGACACATCGGCTCTGACCGCGGTCGCATCGGTGTCCATCAGGCCACCCGCCGTGTTATCCGGATAGTGCTTAACACTGTTATAGCGACGTTTGCGCAGCTCATCCATCGCTGCAATCATCGCATTGATTACGGTACCGGGAAGATCTTCATCGATATCAGCCAGTTCATCCGGCTGCAACAGGAACAGACTTTCTAACAAAGCCTCTTGCGGGGTATTATCGATGAGAAACTGACGCACTTTGCCATGAATGCTTTTCAGCACCCCGGCGCGCTTCTGCACATCAAGACATGCCCATATAACTGAGCGATTTTCCGGGGTAGAAGCCTCAATAAGACGGGCTGTTTCGCTACTGCTGACTTCGGCCAGCAGGTTATTCAGCGTAACATCGTCTTGTCGCTCGATCGCTTCATGGATCTGATCGATGCGCAGATTAACCTGAGACATACCCTACTCCTGATTGATAAGCTCCCTGAACAATTCAGTACGGTCGCAGCGTGTTAAGGATACCCATAAACACTCAACTGAATACTCTACTCCGCAACCCGTTGAAAAGAACGCTATATTTCAATCATTGATATTTTAATCATCTTGCAGTCTCAGTCCAGAGCGGAAAATCATGCAAACTATCAGTTAACAGGCTGTATCGGATAACCCGCCAGACAGATCGCCCGTCCGTGGTCATGTACCTCCACCAGCGCTTTATGCAGGCTTTTCACCGCATTATCGTAATCGGTTTCCTCAATCACAAACTGCATATCCACCTGCCGCATCGACTGATGAATCGCCAGGACACTGATATTGCCTTCTGCGATAGCGGATACCGCTTTAGCCAGAATTCCAGGCACCTCCATATCACTGCCAATGGCCGAGGCGATCGCCACTTTTTTCTGATCCAGTTCAGCCTCAGGAAACCTCTCGGCCAATGCTGAACGAATCCGCTTAACCGTTTTCAGGTTGGTCGCCAGATAGTGGGTGATGGTGTTGGCATTAACATCCTTAGACACAATATGCGCGCGAAAACGCTTAATCAGCGCCAGAATTTCCCGATCATAATCTTCGAGACTGCCCGCCATATCCTGATCAAACAGCTCCAGTGCATAGACCCCCTTACAACCGGCGATTATCTCAACCCGCGGAGTATCGCTGACATAGTCTCCGGTAATCAGGGTGCCGGTGTGTTCCGGCTCAAAGGTATTTTTCACCCGCAACGGAACATTGTGCTGCCGCAAACCTTTCGCCGCTTTCGGATGGATCGCCTCCATCCCCAGATTGGCTAACTGATCTGCCACATCATAGTTGGTGCGTCCAATCGGCACCGCATTACCCTCACCCACCAGGCGTGGATCAGCACTGCTAAGGTGAAACTCTTTGTGAATAACCGCTTCCCGGGCCTGAGTCAGCACCGCCAGACGACTGAAAGTCATCTCACTGTAGCCGCGATCAAATGAGGACATGAGACCATCTTCACTGTGGGCATAACCGGTCACCACCGGCAACTGGCTATCCAGATCGATCGAGCGGAACGCTGATCGGATGCGGTCATCCAGTGACATATGCCGATCCGTATCCCAGCCAGTCAGGTCAACATAGCAGGCACTGACACCATCACGCTTAAGCAGCTCAACCATATTCCAGGCGCTGTGGGCTTCACCAATACTGGCGAGCATCTCGCGAACGGTGGCCAGGTGGGCATCCAGTGCAAAATGACCATGCATACACAGGCTGTGCAGATCGGTGAGGCATTTTTGGGCATCCTGCAACCGTTCATCAATAAAATTATTCGCTCTGATCAACAGCTCACCTTTACCGAACAGCTGCAGATTCAGATCGTACATCTCACATTTAAGCTGCTCCAGCGCCTGAAGCCAGCTTTTATCTTCCATACTGCTGGCAAACAGGCCGTAAACGCCCGGCTGACCGCTCTTCTTGTGCTCCAGCAGCTTATCCGTTATTCCGCCATAGGCTGAGACAACAAACACTCGCTGATAGAGTGTGTCAGGATTAGAGGGTTTAAAAATAATATTATCCCGGACCGACACATAATCAGACATCGATGTGCCGCCGATCTTTTCTATAGTGTGCATAACTCTCAAATTTTCAGTTTATAAGATGATTGCAACAGTCACTGCCGCTCAAAAGTTAAGCCGCTCAGAGCGGCTCACAGCTCACTCAGCAGGCGGAACTGCCGAAATATTTTCACGGCTGCAGATATATTCCGGACGGGGAGGCTGATCACAGAACGGCGCAACAACCTGGTTACTCATGGCGTTATAAACAAAGAACACATTGGAACGCGGTTCCGGCGTAATATTTCCGTTTGAACCGTGCATCACATTACAGTCAAAAACGATGACACTGCCAGGTTTACATTTGGCGCTCACAATCCCGCCGGATTGAGCCATCTGCTTTAGCTGATCATCAGAAGGCACGCCATATTCCTGCTTTTTCAAAGAGGACTGAAAGTGATTTTCCGGCGTTTCTCCGGCACAGGCCGCATATTGCTGATGGGAACCGGGGATCAGCATTAACGGGCCGTTATAGTCAAAGTTTTCCGTTAATGTAATCGACATACTCAGTGCCCGCATCCGGGGCATCCCATCCTCCACATGCCAGGTTTCAAAGTCTGAGTGCCAATAGAACTCTTTACCCCGAAATCCCGGCTTATAGTTAAGACGGGACTGATGGATATACACCTCATCATTGAGAATATACCGTGCCAGTTCTGCCAGGCGCGGATCGGCCGCCAGCTTCCTGAACAGAGGGCTGTTTTCATGTACCCGAAACACCGAGCGCACTTCGCCGCTTTCCGGCTCGGTAATGGTTTCACCCGACTGTTTCACCTCCGTATCATTGCGTAACCGTTCCAGCTCCTGTTGAAACATGTTGACTTCAACCGCTGAAAACATATCCTCCAGCACCATAAACCCCTGCTCTGCATAATCATTTATCTGCTGATCAGAGATGGGCGCAACCCGCCCCTTAGGCGCGTAGACCGTTGGATCCTGGCGCTGGGTAATACGATGAACACCCTGTCGTGATGGGTAAAGGTCTTCACACTCTGGTTCACCCGCCATAAACATTCCTCTCATATTCATAATCAAGCAGTCACTGTTTCCGCATTCAGCTCATACGCGCCTTCCGCGTTATGAACCTCTTTACCGTTCAGGGGCGGATTAAAAACACAGGCCATCTGCATCTCTTCAAAAGCCCGCAAGATATGCTTATCATTCTTATCAAGAATATAGAGAGTACCCGGTTTAATCGGATATTTCTTTCCTTCAGGTACCGTTTCAACCTCACCCTCACCGGATATACAGTAGACCGATTCAAGATGGTTCTGATAATGCATGCCAAAATCAGCATACTTATAGATGGTGGTGATGTGAAATGAGAATCCCATATTGTCATCTTTCAGCAGCATCCGGGTGCTTTCCCAGTTACCATCGGGAGATACAATTCGACGATTACTCTGCTCGGCTGTTGCTAAATCACGTACAATCATTTTGTTTCCTTAATATTCAGTTTTTAGTTGCTTCTGCATCTGACGCGGGCTTCAGGGTGATGACCATATCCTCACTGCCGGAGACGGTAACCACCTCATCAGCCGGAATCAGCATGCTTTGCGCCGACTTCAGCCGATATGGCCGGGATCGGGACATCACCCGAATCAATCCCGACCCTCTGAGGCAGTGAAGCCTGTAGAGACACCGCTGTGGCCTCTCGGGGAGCAATACCCGCTCCCCTCTCCAGATATGAATCAGATCCTGCTCGGCCATGTTTAGCTGGCCATAGAAACCTGATCAAAATACTTTTTCTGCTCGGGGAAGCTATCCTCTTTGGCACATACCTCACGGATTGCACTCTCCAGAATATCAACACCAGCGGCCAGGTTTTCCATGCTGATAACCAGCGGACAGAACAGCTTGATGACCTGGTCATCGGCACCGCTGGTTTCGATGATCAGGCCTTTCTGGAACGCCTGAGTGGTAATCTTGTCAGCCAGCTCTCCGCTGACACAGTTGATACCCTGGAACATGCCCCGGCCCCGGGTTGAAAAATTACCATCACCATACTGTTCAACAAACTGCTCCAGTCGCTCTTTGATGTAGCGCCCCTTACTCTGGATATCGGCGGCAAAAGCATCGTCAGACCAGTAATGGTCAATCGCAGCCTTCGCAGTAACAAACGCGAAGTTATTACCCCGGAAAGTACCGTTGTGTTCACCCGGCTTCCACTGATCCAGCTCTGGACTAAAGAGTACAACGGCGAAAGGCAGACCGTAGCCACCCAGAGATTTAGACAGGGTGACGATATCCGGTTTTATGCCCGCTTCTTCAAAGCTGAAGTAGGTGCCAGTTCGGCCACAACCGGCCTGAATATCATCAACAATCAGCAACACTTCATGCTTACGGCACACTTTTTCCAGCTGTCGCAGCCACTCCACAGAAGCAACATTGATGCCCCCTTCCCCCTGAACCGTTTCCACAATGACAGCGGCGGGCTTATCGATACCACTGCTGGAATCTGTCAGCACTTTATCCAGATACACGGTGGTGTCGATATCATCGCCCAGATAACCATCAAACGGCATCCGGCTGACGCCACTCAGGCTAACACCGGCAGCACCACGGTGGTGAGAGTTACCGGTCGCCGCCAGGGCTCCCATCGTGACGCCGTGGAAACCATTGGTGAAACTGATCACATTTTCACGACCGGTGACATTTCGCGCCAGTTTCAGCGCAGCCTCCACCGCATTGGTTCCGGTAGGCCCGGTAAACTGCATCACATAATCCAGATCTCTGGGCTTAAGAATTTTTTCATTAAACGCCTCGAGAAACTCACCTTTAGCTTTGGTATGCAGATCCAGGCCATGGGTGATCCCATCTGCGTGGATATATTCCAGCAGTTTCTCTTTGAATACAGGGTTGTTATGACCATAGTTCAGGGTGCCGGCACCGGCGAGAAAATCAAGATAGCGCTTACCATCTTCATCATAGAGGAATTCCCCCTGCGCTTTGTTAAAAACACGGGGAAACGAACGTGCATAGGACTGAACTTCTGATTCAATCTGTTCAAAAATTTTCATAACAATACTCATATTTATTAAGAATTAAGGGACAATTTATATAGAACTACGAAATATTAACGATGGAGTGGACCGATACGGACCAGGAACTCTGAATCGTGCTGATCATTAAAGTGCTCTGCACGATCAAACATCAGCGCTCGTTCAAGGGGGGCACTACACTGCTTAGCCAGACGTGTAAACAACGCCCATGAGGGGGCGTTATCCTCTGTGATTGTTGTCTCAACATGTGACACCGAACGGTTTCCACCTGATGCCAGAAGCTGCAACAACATCTGCGTTGCAAGCCCACAACCACGGGCCTTTGAGGACACTGCGACCTGCCAGACAAACAGCGTGTCCGGGGTCTGCGGCTTATGATAACCACTGATAAAACCAACCACCTGACCCTCATATTCAGCCAGTATTGAGGTCTCAGAAAAATGGCTGCACTGCAACAGGTTACAGTAACAGGAGTTGCTATCGAGTTCGGGAATGTTATTGATAAGGTAATTCACTGCAAAACCATCGGCAGCGGTAGGGGTGCGTAAAATTACGCTTGAGATATCCATCGTTCCTCTAATATTTAGAATTACATTTATTTAGCTTTACTAATTACTTTTATATTATAAAACATACTAAGCCCCGTTAAACAACCTATACAAACGGTTATTAGGCGGTAATAGCCAAAATATATACTTAGAAATACAAATCATCCCCTCTGCATAGCCAGCTATTTCTAGAAAACACAGATAAAACTCCGTAGAATAGCCAACCAAAATAATTTCAGGACAGCCCATGGAAAACAGCCAGAAAGCGCTGGTATTACTGCGCCAGATCATCCGCTCAACCGATATGCAGGATAAGGATATCAGCCGCAGCACCGGGTTAACGCCACCTCAACTAATGGTGATGCAGACCCTGCGGGAAAATACTCAGTTAACCACGGGTGAGCTGGCAAAGGAGATGGTTCTGACTCAGGCAACGGTCACCAGTATTCTGGACCGACTTGAAAGAAAGGAGCTGATAGCCCGGGAACGGGGTATAGAGGACAAACGGAAAGTCTGGGTCAGCCTGACGGAAAAAGGGGTTGAGCTGATGAAAGGCGCCCCGACAACCCAGCAGGATATCTTTGTCCGGAACTTTGAGGATATGCAGAACTGGGAACAGTCGATGATCGTCTCCAGCCTGGAGCGGATCGCCTTTATGCTCAACGCTCAGCATCTGGACGCAGCACCACTATTGGATATCGGCGAACTGGACCGCTCCCAGCAGGAGTATTCAAAAAACTGATCTCCGCACAAAGCCCGCAACAACCGATGCGGGCCAGCAACGATCAGTGAATCACAGGCCCCGCACTGCCATCCTCCGGCGGCAGCGGATGACCACTACTGTCACTGCCAAGCACTCCCTGCTCTACCGCCAGCTCCAGCAATTGAGAAACCACCATCTGAGTCAGATGAGCGCTGACAATCATGCCCGCGGGCGGGTCTCCCTCAAACATCTCCTCATCCACCATGCCATCGCCGCGCAAGCCTAATAGCAACGGATTTTCCTCGACCAGCGGGGCAATATCGTCAGGGGCAAACAGGGAGTGTTCGGAAGCAACCTGCAGCGCCAGGGAGTAAGCATTCTGCGGTTCATCATTAAGCCGCTGAGCATAGGCAGATTCGGCACCGTTCATCACCCGGGTCAGCAGACTCTCCCCCGGCAATAGCAGATTCTCACGCGCAATCTCTGAAACACTGTAATCCACTTTAGCTGCCAGCGGCTCTGGCAACTTCAGTTCCTCAGCATCGATCATCAGCCGCCCCTCTCCGTCCACTGACAACCAGCCATGCTCCAGAGCAACATCAACCAGCCCTTCCATCATCGCCGCGACGATATTGGCACAGATAATCATGCCGACACTGGGATTATCACGCTCACTTTCACTGGCGATAAGATTACCCCGGCGCGCAGCCAGCAAAGTCGGATCTTCAGCGACTATCGGCGCCAGCTCATCAGCGCTGAGATAAAGGCGCTCATTGCAGATTTTCTCTGCAGAGGTATAAGGATAGCGGCCATCATCCTGCTCCATCAGCTGCAGATAATCGGCTCTGACCTGTTCTATCAGTCGGGTTAATAACTGACTCATATTTGTCTCCGCTCTGCAGCCAACTACAGATTCAACTATATTATTAACTTTAGCCGGTCTTCGACAAAACAGGCCAGTGAAAAAACTCTATTAATGTTTATACAATCACAGCCGAAGCAGTATTAAGAGGCAGGAATCCTCAATAACGGGCCGGATTTCATACCTCTGCGGATCAACACAACGAGAGGATGAATCATGTTTAGTCAGGCACCCTGGAGCACGTTTACTGGCGAAGAGGATGAAGAGGGCAGCATCTATATACTATCCGACAATTAAAGCGACGGCTCAAAGCCCGGATTAATGATAGGTTAGCCCGATCGGGCTAATCAGGTTGCGCTGCTGGTCAAAACAGTTACGCAGCTCAGACAGCGGCTGCAACGCATAATCAACCGGGTCAACCGGAAGGTCATACCAGTCCAGGGTTGAAACCCGGGTCATAAGGTCGTATTCGCCAATCAGAGCATCCAGATAGATCATCACCGCTTCAATACGGGGCTCCATATCCAGTGACTCCGGCAGATCGTGCATGTAGATATCCAGGTGGTAGCGCCCCGATTCGACCCGATAACCAAACCAGAATTCATCTAACTGAAACTGCTCATCACCAAAATTCACCGTGGCAGGTACCGGATCATAGCGATTATTAAACGCGACGAAACGCACACCGCCAATATCCGGCGCTGCCCCCACAAGCGTTAATACCGAAGTAATCGATTCGGGATAACCATCACAGCCGAAAATCATCTCAACATTGCCCTCACCCTCTTCACGTTCGAAGTGAAAGGTCAGATTGGCGTCGATACTTCTCAGGCTTTTGCTGTATTCCAGCAATAATGATTCGTTTTCAAACTGATTTTCAGACTCACTGGTCAGCAGCCGGTCAATAGTCTGCTCTACCTGCTGCCAGAAATTCTGGATTTTATCGCTCGACTCAATCATGTACGGGGAACAACCACTCCTGTCTGCCCCTGATATTTACCATCACGGTCTCTGTATGAGGTTTCGCACACCTCATCAGCCCCCAGAAACAGCATCTGAGCAACCCCCTCATTGGCGTAAATCTTCGCCGGCAGCGGCGTCGTATTGGAAAATTCCAGTGTTACGTGCCCCTCCCACTCAGGTTCAAGCGGTGTCACGTTAACGATAATACCGCAGCGTGCATAGGTACTCTTGCCCAGACAGATCGTCAGTACATCGCGGGGAATGCGAAAATACTCAACTGTGCGCGCCAGCGCAAATGAGTTAGGCGGAATGATACAAACATCAGATTTCACATCAACAAAACTACCATCATCGAAGTTCTTCGGATCGACAATAGATGAGTTGATGTTAGTGAAAATTTTAAATTCGTCGGCACAACGAACATCGTAACCATAGCTGGATGTACCATAGGAGATTAGTCGATCGTCACCCCGACGACGTACCTGACCCGGTTCAAACGGTTCGATCATGCGCTGTTCAATTGAAGTGCGGCGAATCCAGCTGTCTGATTTGATACCCATCTTTTCAGTTCCAGTTCTCTGTTATTTTGTGCGGCCGCACATAATATCGTTTTTGCTAAAAAAAAACCGCATTTTCAGAAAAAAAATGCGGTCGGTGACTGATACGGGCTTGGTGCCAGATCAGTCCTGACTGATGGAAATATTCGGCATCGACGGCTGCACACCACTCCTGTTTTGCAGTGTTTCAACTACCTGACGGGCTGTAGAACGATAGATCATCGATTCCGGGCCCTGAGGATCGGCAACGAGGGTAGGTTTTCCTCCATCAACGGCCTCACGGATAGACATTTTAAGTGGCAGCTGGCCCAGCAACGGCGCGTCATAAGCACGGGACAGATCTAAACCACCGCCACTGCCGAAGATCGCCTCGGCATGACCGCATTCACTGCAGATATGTACACTCATATTTTCGACAATTCCCAGAACCGGAATATCGACCTTACGAAACATCTCAATCCCCTTGCGGGCATCCAGCAGGGCGATATCCTGCGGTGTTGTCACAATCACAGCACCACTGACCGGCACCTTCTGCGAAATAGTCAGCTGGATATCCCCGGTGCCCGGCGGCATATCGACAAACAGAAAATCCAGATCGCCCCACTCGGTCTGCGTCAGCAACTGCTGCAAAGCACCACTGGCCATCGGTCCACGCCATACCATCGGTTGCGCATCATCAATCAGAAAGGCGATAGACATCACCTCCAGACCATGTGCCCTGACCGGCTTCATCGCGTTTTCACTCGCCGGCTCCGGCCGGGTTGTCGGCGCAACCCCCAGCATCGTGCCCATACTCGGGCCATAGATATCCGCATCAAGAATACCCACACGGTAGCCTTCAGCAGCCATCGCCAATGCCAGATTCACCGTCGTTGTCGATTTACCCACGCCCCCTTTACCGGAAGCGACAGCAACAATATTCTTTATATTTTGCATCAAATAACACCTTAGCCTGTGGCTTTGCTATGCATATAGACACTAATAACCAACTATATTAGTCAGATATTATGCATGAAGCGGCGGAAAAGTTCCACGAGCAGAAACCCGATGCACAGCATGGTGCCACAATTTCAGCTCTGTTGCTTACTCTTTATAAGCTTCAATCTTAAAGGCATCCATCGTATATCCGGAGGTTCCCATCTGATGAATGGTGGTTTCGACACTGAGCTTGCCTACAACCCAGATAGCATCGTAAAGGTTCTCTACATTAACGCCCGGCTCAAAGGTCACATGAATAATCTGATTCGAAGGCGGCGGCGGAACATGAATACAAGCACCAAAATAGGGTACCAGAAAGAACTCTGTGACACTCTGCCCCTCCTCCACCAGCGGCACAACAAACCCGGGGATACGGATCATCCTGCCATCCATCTCCTTAACAACCGGGGCAGAACTCAGGGCTTCCATCATCGCTTTGAGTTTTATTTCAGCCATAGGGTCATAATCATCCAATGATGAGAACTGACTGGTATCAAAGACAGCCATCGGCGAGTAATCTTCTGGCATCAACAGGTCCCAGTCGATCGTCTCAACCGCCTCTCCCTGAACCGTTTCACCCCGCACCGGGGCGATACAGACAGCGATCAGAATACTCACCAAAACAACCACTCTAGCTAACATTTCTCATCTCACTCAGTTACAAACGCACCGTCATACCATCTGCCAGACTGTATCGATAGGCAGTATAGCCGGGTATCAAACCACACAGGAGGCCGGTAACAAAGACTAACAACAACAGTTTTAACTCATAAAGTCCGGGTAAGCTCAGCTCTAAATAGAGCCCCAGATGGCTCTCAATGAGCGGAATGCAGATCGCCAGACCACCATAGAGAAACAGCATCGCCAACACAATACCTGCAAGCGTCAGACCGCCGGTCTCCAGTACTAATAATAAGCAGACCTGCCAGGGTCTGACGCCAACCGACCGCAAAATTGCCATCTCCCGACGACGCTCAGTCAAACTGGTCATCAATACCGTCAGCATACCGAACAGTCCCGTCGCCACAACAAACCCTGAGATGACTAACAGGGTGCTTTCAACCACCCCCAACATCCCCCAGAGTTCCTGCAGCGCTACGCCGGGCAGAATCGCCTGTAACGCTTCCTTACGATAGTTATTAACCGACCGTTGCAGCTGGAAAGTCGACAGCTTTGACTTCAGCCCCACCAGCATCGCAGTAATCTGTTTTGGCTCCAGCTTTCGTTCTGACAGAGGAGTTGTCCCCCCTGACCCCGGTATATAGGTACCCGACTGCCAATCAATATGGATCGCTTCTATCGCCGCAAGACTCACATGCAGTGTACGATCCAGCGGCGTCCCGGTTGGTTTCAGGATGCCCACAACAGTAAAAGGCTGATCCTTGTGTTTGCTAAAGCTGGTACTGCCAATACCATGACTGATGATAACTTTCTGACCTAGCTGATACCCCAGTGTTTGCGCGACTTCGGCCCCCAATACCACATCATGCAGCGCAACAAACGGATGCCCGTCACGAAAAACCAGAGGATGTTTACGTCCATAGCGGTAGTACTTAAAGTAGTCCCCGGTGGTCCCCAGCACCCGGTAGCCCCGATGTGAGTCGCCCAGCGATATGGGAATCGTCCATTCCACAGAAGGCTGAGAGGCGATCTCCTGATAACTTTTCCAACTGATATTATTGGTGGCATTACCTATGCGAAATACCGAATAGAGCAACAACTGCACCGACCCGGAACGAGCGCCGATAATCAGATCTGTACCCGAGATAGTCGAACTGAAGCTCTGCTTCGCTTCCGTTCGTATTTTTTCGACACCGAGCAATAGTGCAACGCTGACAGCGATAGAGATCATCGTCATGATAGCGGTCACGCGCCGGTTATAAAGGCTTCGCAGAGCCAGCATCAAAACAACTTTCACACCAACTCCTTTGCATGATTAAGATCACGCAATGAAATAACCTGGCTGAAGTGTGTTTCCAGTGAGCTGTCGTGACTAACAAACACCAGAGTACTTTCAGACAGATCACATTCACGAATCAACAGTTCAAGAAACGCGTTGCGGCTATCACTGTCCAGAGCAGAGGTTGGCTCATCTGCGATCACCAGTTCAGGACTGCCAATCAATGCTCTGGCGGCAGCAACCCGCTGTTGCTGACCAATACTGAGCCGTGTCACCCCTCGACGGTGCAACGAATCACGGGGGATTCCCAGATGCTCAAGCAGCTGTGTCGCAGCGTTCTCAAGTGATCCATAGCGCTCCGTGGCCCGTGTATTACGCGCCATCGAAAAACGACAGGGCAGCATCACATTTTCCAGCACCGAAAGGTAAGGCAGCAGGTTAAACTGCTGAAATATGAGTCCAATATGATCAGCTCTGAAATTATCCCGCCAGGCACTCCCCTGGCTATGCAAAGCTTGTCCCAATACGCAGATACGCCCCTGCAAAGGGGTATGTATGCCAGCAATCAGGTTGAGCAGGGTACTTTTACCACTTCCTGAAGGACCTTTGACAAACACCCGCTCGGCAGCGGCAACGTTCAGCGCTGGAATATCCAGAACAGGCTGGCCCTCAGGCCAGCCAAAGACCACCTTATCCAGCTCAATAACAGCGTTCTTCATATCATCCATCGGTTAAAAGTTTAACCATTTGTTTTCATCATCCAGCTGCTGATAGCTCTGTCCGGCCGGACCAATTAACTGCACCTGAAGCTGGTGCATCTGTGGGTAATACTCAAACAGCTCAACAGAAAAACCCTTCAGCAATGCTGGAGACCCACAGTGAAACCGGTATGACAACATAAAGTCGCTGTGAGTATGCCCGTCATGCTGGTGACTCGCCTCATGATCGTGATCTGCCTCATGGTCGTGATCCGCCTCATGATCGTGATCTGCCTCATGATCGTGATCTGCCTCATGGTCGCGATCCGCTTCATGGCCGTGATCTGCTTCATGGTCGCGATCTGCTTCATGGTCGTGATCCGCCTCATGATCGTGATCCGCTTCATGATCATCATGACTGTCCACCATAGTCGTTTCAACGTCCGCCAGCTCTGTATGACAGGCAGAACCTTCTGGAAAGCCAAACAACTGCTCGGTCTTTTTCAACTGTGCAAGGGCTGAGGCCAGTGCCTGCTGTTGTTGTTCATCCGCAGGCGCATGCTCAAACCCTACAATATTAGCTGCTGGAGTTTTAATCTCAATCTGCAACTCACTGTCTTCTAAAACCACTGTCATGCTTGCTTTACCGTGCTCATGACTTTCATACTGACGCTCAATCCCCTCAGCGACTACAACCGGCGCAGCCAGTAATAGCAATACCCCACCCAACAGTTTCATCCGCCAAACCCTCAATATTTACGAAAACATAAATGTTACAGTATAACATAATATAAATACAGTAAACGTGGTTCTCAGACGCAAAAATGTCACGTAAAGCTCGCGCATGAGGCGAAGCATTTCTATACACATGAAAAAATAAATCCCGACGCCCAGGCAGCAGCAAGCAGCTTAAAGAGATACAACAGAGGAGAAACCGGGCCAGAAAGGACCCGGTTGATAAAACAGCTTTTAGCCTGAAACCAGCATTTGTTCGGCAAGCAGTTTTGCCGCCGGATAGTTGGTTTTACCACTGCCCAACAATGGGATCTCAGCAACCCGGAACACCTTCGCTGGCAACATCAGTGGCGGCACCCCCTGACTCGCGAGATGACTTCTGAAGCTTTGCGGATCGATATCCGCATCCACCAGCAACACAACCTGCTCACCTTTGCGTTCATCCGGCAGATTAATGGCCACCAGGGCGGACTCATCATCCGCAAGATGTTTTCTGACCTCCTGTTCGACCGCCCCCAGGCTGACCATCTCTCCGCCTAACTTGGCAAATCGGGAGTAGCGATCGACGATTGTCAGGAAACCATCATCATCCAGATGGCCCTTATCGCCGCTTTTATACCAGCGCAGGCCATCCATTTCGACAATCACCTCGGCGGTTTTCTCCGGATTATTCAGATAACCTTTCATAATCTGGGTGCCTCCGATCAGAATCAGACCATCTTCCCCGGTTGGCAGTTCTTCCAGAGTTACCGGATCGACGATACGGAAAGTCGACCCCGGCAGTGCCAGCCCTACGGTACCAGGACGGGTACCCACCTGCACAAACCAACCGTCAACAGACAGATGGTCGGGCAGATTCACACTGGCAACCGGCGTCGTTTCAGTCGAACCATACCCCTCAATAACCGGCACTCTGAAACGAGCTTCGAACGCCTGCTGCACCGCAGGATCGAGTCGCTCGGCGCCGGCAACCGCAACACGGATCGATTGAAACATCAAAGGGTGAAGTTTTTTACTGCGGGTATAGAGGCGCAGAAAAGTGGAGGTGGCACAGATCATCGTTGCCCGGTACTTAGCCACCCCTTTGCCTATGTTCACAGCATCAGTCGGATCCGGATGACACACCACAGGCAAACCCTCTATCAAAGGCATAAAGGTGGTCACTGTCAGGCCGAAGGCGTGAAACAGCGGAAGCGTCGCCATAATGCAATCATCTTCACGGACATTCAAAACATCGGCGATCTGGCGCAGGTTTGCCAGAATATTCCGGTGGCTGAGCATCACCCCTTTAGGTGCGCCTTCACTACCGGAGGAGAATAAAATAGCGGCGGTATCATCCATCCTGGTACCCGCCCCCAGCCACCCCTGCAGCAGAGTAGCGGGCACCACACTCAACAGAAACATTGTCACCAGGGCTTCCGCTTTACCTATGCCCGCCTTCAGGTCCTCCATGTAAATCACCTGGCGCCCCTCAAACAGCGCCTCGGTGCTGACTCCCCGGGCCTTCAGTTTAGAGACAAATTTATGGGCGGTGAGAATAGTTTCCACCTCGCCCTGCTCCAGCGCGGCCAACTGAGCAGGCTCACTGGCGGTAAAATTGATATTCACCAGTGTCCGACCGGCAAACAGCCCCGCCAGGTTAGCGATCGCACCGGCACTGGAGGTTGGCAGCAACACACCCAAACGCTGCCCAGGCGTCTGTTTCAAACGCTGACTGAAAAGCACCACGGCGGTCAGCAGGCGTCGATAACTCAGCGGCTCCCCCTGCACATCGCTGATCGCCATATCGGACATGGCACTTTTTGCTGTACGAATAAAGCTCTGCGGCAGCGGCTGAAAGGTCTGAGTGTAACGCTCCCAGGTATGTATCGACAGCTCAGAAACTTTCTTCTTCACCTCTGAAGCGCTGCTGTTCACCGGCATCGGCTGGCCATAGGCGACTATCACATCACGCTTCAGACCGCCCCGGCGAATCACCTTCATCTTATCGGTGGAGCGGGAGAAACGGCTGCCCCATAATCCACGCAGATAGAAAGGCACAATCACCCCTTCAGCCTCTTCACAGGCCCGTTCAAACCCCTTTTTAAACTCACCGATCTGACCGGTGTGACTGATTGCTCCTTCGGGGAACAGACAGACTACATGTCCGGCGCTGATCAGCTCACCAACTGCCTGCAATGCATCCCGGCTATGACCACTGGAGATCGGAATTACCCGATACATCGACAAAAACCATTTCAGATACCAGCGCTCGTAGATTGAGCGTTCCATGACAAAGTGGATATGACGCGGGCAAGCCATCTGAATCATCGCCCAGTCCAGCCAACTGATATGGTTACCAAGCAACAGCACACCCTGGCCCGAACGCGGCAGATTCTCAAAGCCCAGCACCTGAAGATTGTATTTACGCTTTATCAGACCAGCCACCAGCACCCGCACCAGTGCCTGAGGCAACAACCGGATAGCAAACAACGCCCCCACAACCCCCAACAGTGCAAGCAACCAGAGCAGCCAGAGACCATCAATCCCAGCCCAGGCAAACAGTACCGTCAGTGACAGAAACCCCAGCATTGCGATGTTCTGAATAAAGTTGCTGCCCGCCAGCACCTTACCGGTCTCACCCCGACCAGCGTTAAACTGAATCAGTGCCTGCAGCGGTACATTCAGCAGCGCACCACTCAGGCCGATAAGAAAAAACACCACTCCCTGATAGAACACCGAGGAAGCCTGCGGCAGTAACACCAGCCCGGCAGCCACACCCGCCGCCCCCAGTGGAATCAGGCCAATATTGATATAGTGTGGCGACCAGCGGCCGGCCAGCACCGAACCGACCATAATACCAACACCCGCCAGCGCCATGGTCCCCTGGATAATAAAGGTGTTGTGGATACCATGGTGGCTTTCAGCCACCGCAGGAAATACCGCCAGCATCACCTGACTTACCGACCAGAACAGCGCCACCCCGATGATTGAAAGCCAGATGGTTCGGTTATGGTAGATCATCGATAAATTGCGACTCAGCGTCTTACCGCTGCGGTAGGCCTGCCAGTCGTAGTGAACCTGATGGTCAGTATCGCGGGTTTGCGGCAACCGGTATGCCAGTATCAGCTCAAACACCGAGCCTATCACCAGCAACCAGCCTAATGGGGCGATCATCTCCAGGCTCTGCTCGGGTGATAGCTGAAACGCCCCGTTTACACGGATCTCAAACAGCAACGAAAATACCGCGATACCTGACAGAATCGCGACCATGGTCACCGCCTGAACCCAGCCATTACCTTCGGTAATATTCTCTTCCCCCACCAGCTCACGGATAAAGCCATATTTAGCCGGTGAGTAGAAGGCACTTTGCAGCGCAAGAATAAAGGTCAGCGCGAAGGCTGCGATAAACCAACCCTGAAAATAGCACAGGGTTATCAGCAGCGTTGCACCAACCGCAGCCCAGGCGGAATATTTCATCACCCGATTTTTCGGGTATTTATCTGCCAGGAACCCCGCAGGGGTAAATAACATAATGAACGGCAGCAGGATCAGCCCATTGACCACGGCCGTCAGAACGATCTGCAGATCACCGTCATACGCTTTGAACAGCGTGTTCTGAATAATGATCTTATGACCCAGATCGACAAAGGCATTGATAAAGGCGATGGCAATAAACGCCAGAAAGCCATTGATACGAAGAAGTGCTGACATCCTACTCTCCCTGATAGAACGAATAAGCAACGGTAAATGCCGGTGACACGACCATTAGTGCTGAAAAGATAGCGCTGAGCATAATACAACCTCCCGATAAAATGATCGCTAAAGTATCTTTTTATCGTTAACGCAACACCAACTGCGCGCAAAGAGTATTAATTAATAATACCCAGGGTGGATATTTGCAGATCTGAGAGATTCAAACCTGTTACTAACCTACTTCCTTGTCAGATATACCCCACACTCCAGATGATGGGTATAGGGAAACTGATCAAATAGCGCAAAACGGTGCAGGTCATGGGTCAGGGTCAGCTGCTTCAGATTCTGCTGCAGTGTTTCCGGGTTGCAGGAGATATAGACAATATTATCGTACTCAGCGACCTGCTTAACGGTTTCATCATCCAGACCACTACGTGGTGGGTCCACCAGAACAGTACTGAAATTATAATCAGCCAGATTAACACCACTCTGCTTCAGACGACGAAACTCGCGCACCCCCTGCAATGCCTGGGAAAACTCCTCGCTGGACATCCGCAGGATTTTCACATTATCAACCTGGTTAGCGGCAATATTATATTGCGCCGCATCCACAGAGACTTTAGCGATCTCAGTGGCAATCACCTTATCGAAGTTTTCTGCCAGCGCCATGGTAAAGTTGCCGTTACCACAGTACAGCTCCACCAGATCGCCACCGGCGTCACGGGTAACATCCACAGCCCATTCCAGCATCTTAACGCACACCCCGCCATTGGGCTGAGTAAAACTGTTTTCGACCTGCTTGTAGATCAGTTCCCGGCCATCAACCCGCATTTTCTCCAGCGCATAATCCTGATCGAGAACGATCTTGGTTTTGCGGCTACGACCGATAAAATGGATACCGAAATGCTGTTTGAGTTTACGGGCTTCCTCAATCCAGGCGTCATCAAGGGGCTTATGATATAGCAGACTGACGATCAGTTCGCCGGACAGGGTGCTGAGAAAATCGACCTGAAACAGGCGGCGACGCAGCAGTTCATTGGGGCGTAAATAGTCCAGCAGCTTAAACATCACCTGCTGAATCGGTTCAGATACCATGGGGCAGGATTCAAGCCGGCTGTGCTGATGCTTGTCCCCCGGCTTAAACATCACATAGTAAAGATCATCACCTTCGTGCCACACCCGAAACTCGGCGCGCTGGCGATAGGCGGTTGTGGCCGACTCAAACAGCTCAATGCCGGGTAGATTGAAGTCAGCAAACTGCTGTTCGATGTCAGTTTTTTTTTCGCTCAGCTGAGCATCATACTGGGACGGATCAACAACAGGCAGCGCCATCTAAACCTCGGAATATAGAATCAAAACAGGCCGCGCATTCTATCAGCCTGCCCCGATCACTCCAAGCTTTCACTGCTTATAGGAACCGGTTCAGAAACCATTCCCGGTTCCGGAATAGAGCTGTGCAGCAAAATCTTCAGACATCTGCTGCCAACGGGGAAGCTTATTCTGCAGCCCAAGACGGGTCACATACTTCTCACTGATCTGGCTACTGATACGACAATCATTCACATTAACCACATCAGGCAGAATAGAGTCTGCCAGATGCACGGCGGTTAACGGGGTAAACTTTTCACTGGAGGTAGCGTTTGGATTAGAGTGATAAAGCACCGCCTCAACCACTTCCGGCGACAGGTTCCACAGTCCCAGCATATAGGCACCTACCTCCATATGAGTGACCCCCAGGCGAAGTTTTTCGATGGCATAGAGAGGATGATTCAACAGCGCAGCTTCCTGAAGCACCTCACTGTAATGCTCCGCTTCACGGGTAGCGATCACCAGCATACCGATATCCTGAAGCAGGGCAGCCAGAAACGCCTTATCGGCAATATCGGCACTCACCCGCTGTTCGCGACAGATCGCCCGGGCAAACCGGCCAACCACCATGCAGCGGTCAAAGAGGTTTTCGAACGAAAATCCAGACCAGTTTCTATCCTGCGGATAGTGTTCAAATATGCGCGACACCAGAAACAGATCCCGAATCTGCCTGACCCCCAGAATCACCACCGCATCTTTGATTTTAAACACCTTACTACTGAGGGCAAAAAAAGCAGAATTCACCAGCTGCAGGATTTTCGCACTCATCGCCGGGTCCCGCTCGATGATAGCGGCGATATCCGCTGCACCAGTGGTATCAGACGCCAGCGCATCATTCAGGGCAACATACACGCCCGGCAGGGATGGCAGCCTTTCAATCGCACCGACGTACTCCCTGACCACCGGCTTATTACTCGACTGAATCAGACGCAGACTCTGTCCTACCTCATGAAACAGCTCGGTAACCCCAGAAGTGAACAGCAGCGAACGGTGACAAAGCTCTGACGCTTTGGCCACCTGATAATTCTGCAGGCCGTCATTCAGCATGATCCGGATAACCCCCGGATATTTGGCGACCACTTTGCGCAACCAGTTATAACTAAACTCAAAATCGTCCTGACTCAGCTGAACAACAATCACCTGATAATCCTGGCGACCAAGCATCTCCATCGCCTGTTCAGGAACCTTAGCCAGACTGATACTAACCCGGCCCTTCAGCTCTGCCGGCACATTGTTCAGATCAGCCAGCGGCTTACCGAGCCAGAGCACCGCAACTTTATCTTCCTTAAGAATATATTCGAACATGACCCTCCATCTCCTCAATAGAGTGGCTACCCCACTCGTCTCCTTAACGTGCCATCTCCGGATCAGTGACCGGATGGAAACAGATCTGTGCAGTACTGCAACCTTTACTCAATTTAACCCATCACTGCAGCTACCTGCGATGCTCTATGCGGCCCTAAAATCGTCTGAATAAGCTGATAAACATACCTTAGTATTTTCCGTATCAGACGCTCAAGGCACTGTCAGTAAAGGTTACAGTATAGCTGTTAAATTACACCGTTAAGGCAACAACAATTATGCGATAAACCGTTACAGACTACTTTGTTCCTGAAACGTAACAAATGTTCCTTAACAGGTTGTAGCGTTATTTAAAAAAGCTGTCTACCGATTGTTACCCAGTATAGTTAACTTAAACCTGCGTGTTTGAATCATCACCGGATAAAAAAGATCGCCCTTCCTGGCTGTAATTTCAGTCAGTTAAGAGTAAAATTGCGCGCTTATCTCTGCAACCTAGACCTGCTCCGAATCATGACTGATAAACAACGTAAGATTCTTGTCACCAGCGCTCTGCCCTATGCCAACGGCCCGATCCATCTGGGTCATCTGGTAGAGTATATCCAGACTGACATCTGGACCCGCTTCCAGAACCAGCGCGGTAACCACTGCACCTATGTGTGTGCGGACGATGCCCATGGCACGCCTATTATGCTGAAGGCAGACCAGATGGGGGTTACGCCCGAGGCTCTGATCAGCCAGGTGAGCCAGGAGCACCAGCGTGATTTCGCAGGCTTTATGGTGGGGTTTGATAACTACTACTCCACCCATTCTGAAGAGAACAAGCATTTTGCTTCGCTGATCTATACCCGTCTGCGTGATGGCGGCCATATCGCTAAGAAGACTATTACCCAGGCGTACGATCCGGAAAAAGAGATGTTCCTGCCCGATCGTTTCGTTAAGGGCGATTGCCCTAAATGTGGTGCCCAGGATCAGTACGGTGATTCCTGTGAGGTCTGCGGTGCAACCTACAGCCCCGTCGAGCTGAAAAACGCCTATTCCGCTGTATCAGGTGCCAAACCCATTGAAAAAGAGTCTGAACACTACTTCTTCAAACTGGCTGATTTTGAAAACACCCTGCGCAACTGGGTCGACAGCTGTGTGCAGGAGCAGATGATTCATAAACTCAATGAGTGGTTTGAATCGGGTCTGCAGAACTGGGATATCTCCCGTGACGCGCCCTACTGGGGATTTGAAATCCCCGATGCACCAGGCAAATATTTCTACGTCTGGCTGGACGCCCCTATCGGTTATATGGCCAGCTTTAAAAACTGGTGCGAAAAAAATTCTGTCGATTTTGATGAATACTGGAATGAAGCCTCCGATACCGAGCTGTATCACTTTATCGGTAAGGATATCGCCTACTTCCACACCCTGTTCTGGCCCGCCATGCTGGAAGGCGCCGGTTTCCGCAAACCGACCAAAGTGTTCTGCCATGGATTCCTGACCGTTAACGGTCAGAAGATGTCCAAATCCCGTGGCACCTTTATTATGGCGGAAACCTACCTGAAGCATCTGCGTCCGGAATACCTGCGCTACTACTTCGCCGCCAAGCTGGGTTCCGGTATCGATGATATCGACCTGAGCCTGGATGATTTCCGCATGCGGGTAAACGCCGACCTGGTCAACAAAGTCGTTAATATCGCCTCCCGCTGCGCTGGCTTTATCCATAAGAAGTTTGCAGGCCAACTGGCTGACACACTGGCAGAGCCTGCCCTGTATGACGAAGCAGTCGCGTCTGGTGAGTTGATTGCAAACGCCTATGAAGCCCGTGAATACGGTAAAGCGATGCGCGAGATCATGCACCTTGCCGATAAAGCCAACCAGTATATTGATACTGCTGAACCCTGGGTTCTGGCGAAACAGGAAGGCAAAGAGCAGCAGGTACAGGATTGCTGCACCATGGGGATCAATCTGTTCCGGGTGATCGTTTCCTACCTGGCCCCTGTACTGCCTCAGGTTGCGGCAGACACCGCAGCCTTCCTGAATATTGACGGTTTTGCCTGGGGTGCAATCAAAACCCCACTGCTGAACCATCAGATCAATAAGTTTAAACCGCTGATGCAGCGTATTGAAGAAGACAGCATCAACGCGATGATCGAAGACAGTAAAGCAACACTGGCGGCAATTGCAGCAGCAACACCGGCAGCCCCAACTGCGGAGAAAACAGAACTGGAGAAAAATCCGGTCGCGGATGAGATTACCTTTGATGACTTCGCCAAAGTTGATCTGCGGGTTGCCCGCATCGCTAAAGCAGAGCATGTCAAAGGCGCCGATAAACTGCTTCAGCTGACACTGGATCTCGGCGGAGAGACCCGCAATGTCTTTGCCGGTATCAAGTCTGCTTACAATCCAGAAGATCTGGAAGGTAAACTGACCGTGATGGTGGCCAACCTGGCCCCGCGGAAGATGAAGTTTGGCATGTCAGAGGGGATGGTGCTGGCCGCCGGCCCCGGCGGTAAAGATCTGTGGATTCTTGAACCCCACGAAGGGGCTCAGCCTGGCATGCGGATTATGTAAGAGCGTCCCTGGTATCGAATTACTGCGTTGCAGATTAATTTCTGATTGCTCATGTACAACAGTACACTCCGCATCATAAATTAATCTGCGCCTTGTACTCCAACACCAATGACTACTCTTAACGTTATCTTTAATGGTTTATCTTAGTTATCTTGAAAGGCACTTTGTGAGTGCCTTTTTTATTGGAGTCTGAAATGGCGCAGGAAATTGAACGCAAGTTTCTCGTAAATATGGATAAAGTCGACCTGCCAGCTCAGGGACTGACCATCTGTCAGGGCTATATCAAGACCGCTGATAAAACCACGGTGCGGATTCGCATTATGGGTGATAAAGCGTTTCTCACCCTTAAAGGCGAAACTAAAGGGATCTCCCGCAGTGAATTTGAATATGAGATTCCGGTAAGCGATGCCCGGCAGATGCTGAATGAGTTATGCACCGGCCCGGTAGTGGATAAGACCCGTTATCTCATCACCCATAAAAGTCACCTCTGGGAACTGGATATCTTTGCCGGAGACAATGAAGGGCTGGTCGTCGCAGAGGTTGAACTGGACAGTGAAGATGAACAACCTGAACTGCCCGACTGGGTGACCGAAGAGGTCACCGGTGATAAACGCTACTACAACTCCAACCTGCTTTCTAACCCTTTCAAAAACTGGTAAACCGATGACCTCACTGCACCCGTTTGAACACCTCACACCCAGCTTTATTCAGGACGCTATTGAAAGCCTGGGATATCTTTGTGATGGGCGGGTATTTGGTCTGAACAGTTATGAGAATCGCGTTTATCAGGTCGGCATTGAGGAAAGTGAACCACTGATCGCTAAGTTTTATCGCCCTGCCCGCTGGAGCCGGGAGCAGATTCTGGAGGAACACCAGTTCTGCTTCGAACTGTTAGCACAGGAACTGCCCGTGGTCGCCCCTCTGATTCGAGACGGTGAAAGCCTGTTTACCTATGGCGACTTTATGTTTGCCCTGTTTCCCCGCAAGGGCGGTCACGCGCCCGAACTGGACAACATGGATAACCTGTTTACCCTGGGCCGGATGCTCGGCCGGATTCACACTATCGGTGCCAGCCGTCCGTTTGTCCACCGTCCAGAGATCGATATCGCCAGCTACGGTCATGAAAGCGTGCAACTGATCAGCGAACAGTTTATTCCGGCGGAACTGAAAACCTCTTACGACACGCTGACAGCGGACCTGCTAAAGCTGATGGAGGAAAACTGGCAGATCTGTGAACCGATCAACCGCATCCGCGTGCATGGCGACTGCCATATCGGCAATATGCTCTGGCGGGATGACGCTCCACATTTTGTTGATTTTGATGATGCCAGAATGGCACCCGCCATTCAGGATATCTGGATGCTACTGTCGGGCGAACGAGAGAGTCAGCAAGCACAACTATTGGAAATCATTGAGGGGTATAGCGAGTTTTGTGATTTCAACCCCGCTCAGCTAAGACTAACGGAAACCCTGCGAACCCTGCGCATCATGAACTATGCCGCCTGGATCGCCCGCCGCTGGGAAGACCCGGCCTTCCCCCATAACTTCCCCTGGTTCAACACAGTACGCTACTGGAGCGAACATATCCTGGAACTCAGGGAGCAACTGTTCGCCCTGCAGGAAGCACCGTTGCAGCTGTATAATTAGGAACTATTAATTCTTGTTTAGTGCTCCTTGTTCAGAATCGTTCAACTATGCGCGAAGTATTCTTACTCCTGTGGTAATGTTTTGCCATTTGCCCCTCAGAATCAACAATGATCAATAAACAACATTCAACAGTACAACCGATACGGCCACATATGCCATGAAAGACACCGCCGAAACGCCACTCTCTGCTAATAATGTTGAATACTCTGTCTCGGGCGGATTATTTGCCCGGCTACATAACCTCAATATCGCCATCGCCTTCACCTCATATCAGTCCGGTTTGCTCTATCTTATTGGCCGCAACCTGGAGAATGGCATTAACGTTCACCAAACAGTTCTGCCTAAGCCGATGGGTTTATGCATGGACAAAAAAGGTAGCCTGACCATGACTGGAGGCTATCAAATCATGCGTTTCGAAAACATTCTGGAGCCCGACCAGCTAGTCAACCATACCTTTGATACCTGTTTTGTACCCAGGCGGGTTCATGTCACTGGACATTTAGATGCCCACGACGTGGGTATTAATAACGCTGACCAACCGGTTTTCATCAACACCCGCTTCAACTGCATCGCCACCGTATCAGAACGACATAGTTTTACAGAGTTATGGCGCCCACCCTTTATTTCCGCCCTGATAGATGAAGACCGCTGCCACCTCAATGGCATGGCGATGCAGGACGGCGAGCCCCGTTATGTAACCGCAGTAAGCCGATCCAACACCATTGACGGTTGGCGTGACCGCCGTAGCGATGGTGGCGTAGTGGTAGACGTTCAAACCAATAAAATTGTTTGTGAAGGTTTGTCTATGCCACACTCCCCGAGAATACACGATGGTAAGCTTTGGCTGCTTAACTCGGGCACCGGTGAACTGGGTATTGTAAACATGCAAGCAGATGGTACAGGACAATTTGAACCCAAAGTCTTTTGCCCCGGTTTTACCCGAGGCCTCGCCTTTTATGGCAACTATGCCTTTGTTGGTTTATCTAAGCCCCGCTATGAGCGTTTTGAAGGACTTACTCTGGATGAAAAGCTAAAACAAGCCGATTCAGACCCCTGGTGTGGCGTACAAATTATCGACCTGACAACTCTCAGCTGTGTGGACTGGTTCAGAATAGATGGCAATATCGCTGAACTGTTTGACTTAGAAGTTATTCCTGAAAGCACATGTCCAATGGCAGTTCCGCCGGAATCACCGGAAGCCGCTAATCTGGTGACCTTTGCGCCATCAGTACTTAGCTAAGGATAGACAGCTAAGCACAGATAACGACAGTTAATAGCGGCGGCATAACTATCGATCTGATTATGGCATTTTATAACGTTAATATATTTAAAATTAAAACTTAGCCAAGCTATTTAACAACTTTCAAGATTGAGTTAGATTGGTAAACAATATCAAGCAACAGCTTCCGATAGTTCTGTTAGCTAAACAAGCATCACAAGGACGTATTAACAATGTGGCTACAGCAGACCGCCCGCACCCCCTTTAAACGCCTGAAACTAGGCGCCTCAATTGCGGCAACACTGTTATCAGGCTATGGCTCTCGCCAGGCATTTGCCGGTAGCTGTCTACCCGGTGGCTCAGCCAATACCTATATCTGTAACGGCGCTGAAAACAACGCAACCGATGTTACACAGACATTAAACTCTGGTGCTAATCCATTAACAGTCACCACATCTGCTGGTTTTGGTATTGATACGACCAGTACTGGCGGTAATGCAATAGATTTAAGAAACAGCTCTGGCTCATCCATCAGTTTCGCTGACACTAATGGATCTGTGATAACGGGTAGGAACTACGGCATTAACACACGTAACAATGGAACCGGTGCCACCACCATTACTGTTAGCGGAGAAGTATCTGGTGAGAATAGAAACGGCGTCAATGCCTATAACGGATCGACAACCACAGACCTTACCATTAACACTAGCACAGTCACTGGTTACAACGGTGGTATTGTTGCAAACAATCTCGGTACAGGGGCGACTAGCATTACTTCTAGCCAAGAAGTAAATAGTACAGCTAATTATTTTGGTACTGGTATTGGTATTAGCGCCACTAACTCTACAACAGCCACCGATCTTACCGTTACCGCGGCCAGAGTAACTGGTTACTGGCAAGGTATTTCAGTTTACAACGCAGGCACGGGCGCAACTAGTATCACCAGTACTGATACCGTTACAGGTGGAATTTCTGCCGGTAACGTTTCACGTGCCTCTGACCTTAATATCAAGACTATGGTCGTAACGGGTCGAAATTCGGGCATTTCGGCTTTCCACGAAGGCTCTGGGGCAATCACCATTACCACTACCGGCACTGTAACCGGTGTAACAGATTATGGCATCAACGCTCGTAGTGAAAATAGATCCTCCGAACTAATCATCAACACTGTCGCGGTAACGGGTGGGTTTACCGGTATTAAATCAACTAACAATGGTTTGGGTTCGACCAGTATTAGCTCAACAGGGACGGTAACTGGCCTAGATTATTCAGGAATTGATGCTGAAAACTTTGGACAATCCACCCACCTTACGATTAAGACTTCCGATGTAATCGGACAGATAGATGGCATTTTTACGCGCAACAATGGCACGGGTAAGACCAATATTACCACTACCGGTACGGTTAAAGGCTTACATCGCTGCGGGATAGTTGCCGGAAACCGTTATTCAGCCTCTGATATTGTTATTAGTGCAGTCGATATTTCTGGACCCGAAAGAGCCATTGTTACAAATAATTCTGGCACAGGCGAAACTAGAATTACCTCTACAGGTAATGTCGTTGGTGGGATTTCCGCCAGTAATTATGTTACATCCACAGATATTTCCATTACCGCTGCCACCGTAACAGATCACGATTTAAGCCCTAATCACCTTAACAGAGGTATTATCACTGTCAGTAACAGAGGTACTGGCGAAACTAGCATCACCACCGGAAATGTATCAGTGACCCAGTCTGGTATATTTGGTATTGGAATTAAAGCAAATAACTATGGAACAGCCACTGACCTCACCATCAACTCTGCAACCATAACAAGTGACTATAGAGCTATTGCCGCACGTAATTACGGCACAGGCGCAACCAACATTACCACTTCGAGGGACGTTTCTGGCCAGATTTATGCCAAAAATTATTTTACAGCCACTCAACTTACCATTTCCACTGCTGCTGTTACCAGCCACTACGGAGGAGTTTCCGCTAATAACTATGGTAAGGGCCCAACCTATATAACCAGTACCGGCACTGTAACTGGCGGAGCACAATCTACAGGAATCTCTGCAATAAACCTAGGCACTGACCTTACCATTAACTCTGTCGCTGTAACCGGAGGTAAATCAGGTATTTCCGCACGCAACCTTTATGATACAGGCACTACCAGTATCACCGTCAGTGGTACAGTAACGGGTGGATCTGGAGCAGGCATCGACAACTATAATACTCACAATAGCTCTATCACTCTTAACACCGGCTCATCTGTCAGCGCAGCATCGGGGATAGCGATCGAAGATGGCCCGGGGGATACCACCGTCACCATCAATACCGGCGCTTCAGCTACCGGCTCAATCCGCTCAACAGGCGGAAGCAACAAAATCATACTGGATGGCGGTACACTAAACGTCGCAACCGGGCTTGCGCTAGCGGTCGATGGTGATGTTTTCAACCACGGCGTTATCAACCTGCAAAACAGCTCGGTAGATGCTGGCGCCACAGTTAACGGCAACTTTACCGGCGGGGGCGATTTGTTGATTGATACGGATCTGGCAACCGACGCTGCTGATACATTAGCAATAACCGGTAACGTCCTGGCGGGTGGTACTCAGGTAAGAGTCAACGACATATCAACCGGCCCTGCTACGGGTAATGACATTACTCTGATCTCCGTTGACGGCACCACCAAAGCCGGAGATTTCACCTTAGCAACGCCGCTGGTTAATGGCGCATTTAATTATAATGCTCTGTCGCTGATGGGGAATGATTGGGTATTACAATCTGTTGGAACAGCAGGCGGCCATGCCTACACTCCATTTGCATCAGGGGTTGAAGCGCTTGGGCAAAGCCTGTTAACGCTGGAGGCTCTGCCCTCTCTGGCCGACCGTACCCGCAATCGTATTACCGGCGCTAACAGTGGTGATGACACCGCTATTGATACACCGGTCTGGCTACGTATTGCCAGCGGTAAACGGAGCATAGATGGCACCGATTCAACCACAGGTGCTAATTTCGATACCAACCATTGGCGTGCTCAGATCGGGGTTGATTTTACCCTGTCAGATACCGCAGCTAGTCGTTTTGTCGCAGGCGTTAATGCCGGTTATGGGCAGGCAAACACAGATGTAAGCTCCTCCACGGGTAACAGCAAACTGGAGACCGAGAACTATAACCTTGGCGTCAGTGGTACATGGACCTTTATTAATGGTGCTTATGTTGATCTGCAAGCACAAAAAAGCTGGTACACAACCGACCTGTCAGCCAGTGGCGCAGGCAAAGTAAATGATATTTCTGCTGAGGGTTATAGTGCCTCAATAGAAGCCGGACATAAAATTCCCCTAAGCGAAAGCTTACAGGTCACCCCACAAGCACAACTTATTTATGCCAAAGTTGATAGCGATAACTTTACCGGGGCCAATTCAGAACTGGTAAAGTTATCAGACAGCAACAGTCTAAAGGCTCGTATCGGAGCAGAGTTGGCGAAGCAGTTTACGGATGATGGTGCCTCCCAGGGCTTTATACTCGCCAATGTGATCCATGAGTTTGAAGATGAAACTCAAGTCAACGTCAGTGGTGCACAACTGACCAACTCGGTTGATGACTGGAGTGCGGAGCTTGGGGCGGGCATCAGGCACAGCTGGAATAAAGGCTCGACACGCTATCAACTCTTTGCCTCAGTAACCGGCGGCAGCAGTCTAGAGAATCAGGGCGACAGCCACTCAGTGGAAGGTGAGTTTGGCTTTAAAGTTCACTTCTGATCTGTTGCTTGAAGATAGGGAGCCCCCAGAAAGGATGGCTATTATCATCCTTTATTATGTCTTCCTTTTACATGCTTTCCTTTTCATACCTGTCGTTCAAGATAACAACTACATGTGGTCACTAACGGCTGAGATAATTAGCCGATAAAGTGTTCCATCGCTCTGTCCAGCAACAGTGATGATCATAGTCAGGAAAGGTAATGATCTTTATCTGGCTATCATCCTTAAAATGCTGTTTGTAGGACTGAACAATAGATGGACTAACAATCAGATCCTTACCTCCGATGAGATGAATCTGTTCTATATTAGTAAGCGCCAGCCAGGCGTCAGCGGGATTTAACGACCCCCTGAGTGGAGAAAGCTGTTTCGCATCCGTCCAGGCTTGATGATCAAGATTACCTGCTATGGTGATCAAGCGAATCACATCATCTCGCCGAGCAGCTATTAATGCGGCAACAGCCCCGCCACCGGAATAGCCGACTAGCTGCAACTGTTCTGCAGAAAACTGTGCTTTAAGTTCGGTTATCACCTGATTAGTTGCCGCAATAACCTCCTCTGAAAATCGCTTACCGGTCCAATAGGCGTTATCACAGTTCCTTGCAGTGCTGCCGCCGACATATTGGCATGGTCGTGCCAGATAAATGGCATTACCATCAGGGTGAATAAGAGCCAGTTTCAGTCCGATTGGATTTATCGGCGTAGGGTCTGTGGAGGGGATGGAAGCTGTCCGCCAGGCAAAACCATCCCCTTCGATATAGACCGTAAGCAGGGGTGCTGCCTGTTTCTGTTTGGACTGATAACTCATTAAATCAAATAAAGGAGTCTCTATAACTTCAGACTGCCAACCCTGATTTACAGCAAGCTGATCTGAGATATCTGTGCGCTGCGAAACGCTGGGAACGCTAACACAGGCCGCGAGGACGACTAAAGCGATCGAGAAGACTCCGACATTAAAAATGTTAATTATCTTCATATCCTGTCTATCTGGACTGCCCCAATCAACACAACTACCTCTTACAAAATCATTAACCCTCTAAAGACCAATCCCTATGTAAAGAAGGCTTTTATCAGGTAACGAGCAAGTCACGCCTTTTGTGACATTCGAACTACGGCTTATAAAGCGATCGACCCTAACCGATTCTGAACCACTGCCCACAACTCTCTACCCCGAACACGCCATCCCGCTCCTCTGCCAGATCCGCAAGCTGATAGAAGACATTACGGTTTAACCGGCCTTCCATGCCATAACGCACCATCAGGTAGGGAGAGGGTTCATTCGTGTCCGGATCGATCTCTATCCGTAACGGATGCCCTGCGGAAGCGATAACAACATCATCAGTTGATGAGGTAAACACCAGCTCCTGCCCTGCCTCTCCGTCGTGAACCTCCAGCGCGGTGAAAAAGAAGGGCACATCCTCTACCTGAATGCCGACCTTCTCAATCGGAGTCACCAGAAAATAGCGCTCTCCTTCACGCCACAGGATAGAAGAAAATAACTTCACCATGGCGGCCCTTTTGATCTCACCGCCTTCATGTATCCAACGACCATCACGGGTGATCTGCATATCCAGATCACCGCTGAACTCCGGAGTCCAGAGGTGAACCGGAGGCAAAGAACGGGGTTCTCGATGGTCTGTATCCAGTTGCTGTTGTATCGATTTCAAATCCGCTTTTTTTTTCTCACTCACACTGCCCCCTCTTAACGCTTGGTCTCACTGATATCTATAGTGTATTTCAAGCGACATTAAATCGGCTCATATTAACTGCAAAAAATTTCACCTTATAACTTAATCACATGAAAGGCATTCATTGTTAGAATAGTTCGTACTTAAAGAGAAGTACTTAACAAGAAGTGCTTAACAAGAAGTACTGGCAGCCAGAACACTGTCGCACCACAAAGATCACAAATTACGGAACCCCAGATGAGCCACTCACGACTGAAACAGAAATTCGCCGACCCAACACGCGGCGTCTATTTTATTGGCACCACCCCGCCGAAATCTTCTGTTTCGATGGAGCAGCTATCTGAGATCGGTAATAAGCTGCTGGAACGTCTGCAACAGATCGACTATGACGGTGTCATCGTATACGACATTCAGGACGAAAGCAGCCGGATTGACAAGCCCCGTCCATTCCCGTTTATGAACACCCATGATCCCCGGGATTACTCAACCATACTGAGGGAGAAATCAGGCCGCCCGGTGATCACCTATAAAAGCGTCTCTCAGCGCAACAAAGATGATTTCAATGAGTGGCTGGACAAGGCCTGGTGCCCTCATGGCGTACGGGACATCGTTCTGGTCGGCAGTCCCTCCGCCGATGGCGATATCAAACTGACGCTGCCACAAGCCTACACGGCATTGAAGGAACACAGCCTTGATTTCAATCTGGGTGGGGTGACGATTGCCGAGCGCCATGCCAGCAAGGGCAATGAGCATCTGCGACTGTTAGAAAAAAGTGCACAGGGGTGCGAGTTTTTTGTTTCTCAGGCGGTTTACAACCCGCAGGCCACTATCGACCTGCTAAGCTCTTATGCCCGGGAGTGCAAAGAACGGGGCGTCGCACCGAAACGGATTATCCTCACCTTTACCCCTTGTGGCAGTGCAAAGACACTTGAGTTTATGGAGTGGCTGGGCATCTCAGTGCCACAGGCGACCCGTCACCGGATTCTTGACGCCCATAACCCACTGGCTGAATCTATCCGCATCTGCCGCAACAACCTGGATCAGATCCTGGAAGCCTGCGGTAACCTGGGTATCCCTCTGGGTCTGAATATTGAAAGCCTGACCAACCGCAAGGAGGAGATCGATGCCGCTATCCGCCTTTATAAACTGCTCAAAGCCACGCTGGATCTGAAACTGGCAGAGCTGGAACTATAATAGAGCCGATGACTCTAGCAAAAAGCCCGCGATGAATGCGGGCTTTTTTGATTATTCCTTATCGACTGCAACAGCATCATCGGGCTCTGCCTGAGGATGCTTCAATGCTTCAAGTGCAGCACTCATCTCTTTATACTTACCAGGTGCCCAGACAATCTGACGCTGAGCAAAATCGATGTTGTAGCCGCCTCCGCCGAGAATATCCATTCCCAGAAGCCCGTCGAAGGGTTGCGGACCACTGGTCTCAATCACTGCCGTGGATTTGTTTTCAATGCGATAGGGACCCAGTTCGATCCGGTCGAAGACCACCCGTTCGGTTTTGATCAATCCACCTCCGGCAACCTGCGCATAACTGGAATCACGACTGGTAGTATTCAGTGAGCTGACACCGTCGCGGTGGAGCACAGTCATACTGGCACCCGTATCCAGCAGCAGATTGAGGCTGGCTTTTCGGCCTCGCCAGACAACATTGACCGGCACCAGCACCTGATTGCCCATAATTCTGACCGGGGTTGTCATGTTCGCCAGCGTTCTTTCCAGCTCACGTATCTGCTGCTTCCTGCGATACTCCTCACTAATCTGTTGACGACTTTGCTCACTGGCCAGTTGTTCTTCAACGGTCATCCGTACCGTCTCAACCTGCTGGCTCTGGTGCCGGAACTGAGGGGGAATTTTATGGGGGCTATCGACGTAAACTTTGCGTCCACTGGCATCGATATAATGCAGAATCTCTGCTGACGCGAATGAGGACAACGCAGCTGTCGCCCACAGGATAACAGATAAAAACCTGATAGATCGGTACATAACGTTCGCTCCCTGTTTTTGCTTCACCGGCGTCCTACCGGTGTGAGAAAGTTAGTTCCAGAACTGATAAACGCCATTTAACAGGAAAACCGCAACAATCGCCAGAAACAGCAGCATAAAACGGATCATAAGGCAGTATTTGCAAACCTTTTTACGCTTGGGTGGCGCCATATCAGCCTCCCGCCAGCTTTACGGTAAAGCCCTGTTGCTCCAGCAGCTGTTTGAGTTTTTCCCGATGATCGCCCTGTATCTCGATGATTCCATCTTTCAGTGAGCCTCCGGTGCCACACTGCTGTTTGAGCTTTTTAGCCAGATCTTTCAACGCTTTGTCCGCCAGAGGTACGCCGCTGATGGTGGTGACTCCCTTGCCTTTTCTGCCTGCAGTTTCGCGACGGATCCGGACAACGCCATCCAGACTGGAAAGTCGTTCCTGGTCTCCCAACTGATCACACACACAGTGATCGACAGACTCTTTACACGCTGGGCACAGCGCCCCTTTTTCAGTAGAAAATACCAGATTACTTAGCTGATCACGCATCGACACAACGAAACACCCTATGGTTACAGTTTGCAGTTAATTGACTGACATACCACCTATCTGACGGGACAGATAAGCGGCGTAATTGTCGGTCATTCCTCCGATAAAATCGAGTACCCGCATATAGGATTGATACAGCGGCCATTGCGGATCGGGGCTATGTATCCCCATCAGGCTAATGATTTTCTGGCTACGATAACTCAGCTGGTCACTGCTCTGTGTATGCTGTTCATAGGCTGCGGCACAAAATGAATCCAGCAGACTCCCCAAAGTGCTGTACGCCCCCACCTCCAGCTCTGCTTTACGGTTGTCCGGAAATACCCGTTCACGGGCCAGCTTTTTAGCTTTTTCCAACCCTTCCCGCACACCGGCATCGCCATCGGCGAGCAGTTCTCCGCGGTATTCACCCGTCATAATCAGCGGCAGATTCGCCATAAATGCCGCGACGGTCGATTCAACCATGTTCTCCATTGCCATACCGCGCAGAGCGGATATTTTCCGTCGTGCTGACGCCTGGGTGAAAAAGATCTCGTCTTCATAGTTCAGATCACCACAAATCTGCAGCATGATCGGTTTGATATCATCAAAACCCAGAATGTTCAGCTCTATCGCATCCTCCAGATCCAGAATCGCATAACAGATATCATCGGCGGCCTCGACGAGGTAAGCCAGCGGGTGGCGGCACCAGTAGTCCTCCCCCAGCTTAACCAGCCCCAGCTCACGGCCCAGCGCATTGAGAATCTCCCGCTCGGTGCCAAAACTGCTGAATTTGCCTTTTTTTCCTGCGCGTTCCACCGTCCAGGGATATTTCAGCAGAGTCCCCAGCGTCGGATAGGTGAGCCTCAGTCCTCCATCGAACAGATTATTCTCGATCCGGGTAACCACCCGGAAACCCTGAGCATTACCCTCAAAGGTTTGCAGATCCAGTAGCTCCGCCGCAGATAGTTCTTCAAGATAGTGTTTGGGGGCTTTGTGTTTAAACCAGTCCCGGATAGCAAACTCCCCGGCGTGACCAAAGGGGGGGTTACCAATATCATGGGCCAGACAGGCCGATTGTACGATCGTGCCAAGATCGTGCGGGCTGATCCATGCGGGTAACTGATCCTGCAACAGCTCCCCCACCCGGATCCCCAGACTGCGCCCCAGACTCCCCACTTCAATACTGTGGGTCAGGCGGGTATGGATATGATCATTCAGAGATAGCGGGTGTACCTGAGTTTTGCGGCCCAGTCGCCGAAAGGCACTGGAGAAAATTATCCGGTCATGGTCTTTATGAAAATGACTTCGTCCAACCTCTTCAGGTGTCAGGTTCTCATGACCATACCGTTTCGTTGTCAGAAGTTTGTCCCACTCCATTATTACAATCCATCAGGTTCTGTTTGCTCCAGTGTGCGGTATCAGACCAGGCAAATCAATCGCTACTGATAACGGCAGAGTGAGAATCAGCGGTGGTTATTACTTTCCGGTTCATCAGGCACAACCAGAGAAATATCATGCATGGTGAAGATGAAACAGCTTTCACAGTGACGGCACTGGTAGATCTCAGCTACCGGTTTTTTTAACAGAGACTTCAGACCCGGATGTGGCTCAGTGTCAAACTTCGATTCGATCAGAAACTGGCAATCCCGACAGTGTGGTTGCATATATCCCCCCCCAGAGCTACAGCAGACAACTCTCAGTATAGATCTATTACCGGTTATAACATTAATAATTCATACCAAAACCAGACAAACCCCGTACCAATAATCCAGTATTGCTCTTTAATATCAACGCTATAACACTTATATATCGTTTAGATTTTAAACAAATATAGTTATAACATCTTATTCTGTTCCACATGTCTCAACCAGGAAACGTTTCACTAATCCATTGATAATGCGACAATTTGCCACATTCAGATCCGCACCTGGATCGGGGACAATTCATTGCAGAGGAAAGATCCACTGATGGGCCAGACTGTAGCCAAAAATAGTAAACCGCAATACCTGTACCTGGTCTTGTTGGGGGGATTCATTCTGGCAATATGGCTGGGTTCAAAAATGTTTGCTTTACCCTCTGTGCAATCGCCTGGGATGGCCAGCAATTGCGATCTTAACCAGCAGAGTTGCACGGTCGATATGGGGGAAGTAAGTCTGTCTGTGGATATTCAACCCAGGCCCGTTCGCTCACTGACACCGCTGAACTACCGGGTCAGCATTAATGGGACCAGCGCCAGCAAAGTAATCATCGATCTGCAGGGCAGTGAAATGTATATGGGCATCAATCAGACTGAACTAACCGCTGACGAAAGCAGCCCCGGAGCTTTTAGTGGACAGGGTGAGTTAGCCATCTGCACCACCGGTGAGATGTTATGGCGACTGACCGTCTCGGCAGAAACCGCTGCCGGACCAATCAACACATGGTTTGAATTCAGAGCAAAATAATGGCAAGCAACCTGACGACACTACGCAACCTGTTACTCCTGACGCTGGCCCTGCTCGCAGGCATCGTCACCGCTTATATACTGTCCCCGCAAAGTGGTTCACCGGGGCAGCCAATGCTGAAAACCCTGGGGGGGGATTTCACCCTGCAGGGGGTCGATGGCGATGTTTCCCTGCACGATTTTAAAGGCAAAGTGGTCCTGATCTATTTTGGCTATACCCACTGTCCGGATGTTTGCCCAACCTCTCTGGCGGTGATATCTCAGGCGATGAAAAACCTCGATCCCGATCAGCGGGAGCAGGTTCAACCCATCTTTATCAGCGTGGACCCTGACCGTGACACCCCGGAAAAGCTGGCTGAGTACAGCGCGTTCTTCTACCCGTCTATTATTGGTGTCACCGGCAGTCGGGAAAAAATTGACCAGACGGTCTCACAGTACGGTGCATTTTACCGCATTGTCGATATGAAGGATTCAGCGATGGGATATGCCGTTGATCACTCCTCCCGTATCTACCTGATCAATAAACAGGGTGAACTGAGCAGCACTGTGGCCCACGGCACACCACCTGAAAAACTGGAGACTGAGATAAAAGCACTGCTTTAATAACCGACAAGGCACTCTGGTCTTCGACACAGGATGTTATCAACAATTCCACTATCACTATGGATAAAAACGTTATGAAAAAGCTTATTACGCTGGTTGCCGCACTGACACTTTCAGCTTCCGCTTTTGCCGAGGTCCGGGTCGACCACCCCTATGCCCGCGCTGTGCCACCGGGACAACCTAACAGTGCTGCTTTTATGACGCTGACGAACAACAGCGATACAGAAGTATCTCTGGTTTCAGCGTCCTCCTCAGTTGCCAAGGTTGCCGAGCTGCATACTCACACTCAGGAAAACGGGGTGATGAAAATGCGCAGGATTCCGGAGATAACCCTGCAAGCCAATGAGCAGGTAGAACTGAAACCCGGTGGCCTTCATGTTATGTTGATAGGCCTGAAGCAGAACCTGGCTAAAGATCAGACCATTGATCTGACACTGAATTTCAGCGATGGCAGCTCAGAGAAGCTGGATATCAAAGTGATGGATGTCATGTCTGGCATGGGTAATATGCAGATGCATAATGGGATGAAAAAACAAACGCCCTGATATCTGAAACAAAAAAACCGGCATCTTCTGCCGGTTTTTTTATTTTCCATCCAGTGAAAACTGATCGGCGCTGAGTGGCGCTGTAGCATAATAGTGTTGCAACGCTTTAATCAGGGCTGCTGGACGTTCGGGCAAACCATCGACAAGATAACGCTTAACCTGCGACAGTACAGCCGACTTAAACTCCTTACTGGCACCGATATCGCTGCCAAGATTATCAGCACTGAAATGAAATTTATGGCCTGCAGCCTCCGACAGCAGCCACTCCAGCGCCTGCGGTTTAACCTCAACCTTCTCAAATTCGGCCTGCTCTTCAGCTGTTCGGCCATCAGGCTTATACCAGTAACCAAAATCGACCAGTTGACGACGCTGCTCGCCGGCAACACACCAATGGCTGATCTCATGCAGCGCACTGGCAAAGAAACCGTGGGCAAAGATAACCCGGTGTTTGGGATGGCTGGCATCGGCTGGCAGATAGATCGGTTCATCGTCTCCTCTGACCAGCTCAGTATTCAGTGTTTCGCTGAAAAGTCCGTTAAAAAGACCGATCAGGCTTTCAGGGGTCGGTTGTGTCATTTTGTCGATATTCTTACTGCTGATATTTAACCCAGGTTTGCTGATTCAGCCACCAACTATCACCACTGTTATGGTCGATACGGGCGGCAACATACCCTTTGACATCACTGTTAGCAGGCAACAACTGTATATCGTAGGAGGAGATTGATGGTGTCTGTTCCTCTTCAAGTGGCTGCCAGCTGTTAGCGGCAGAGATCCAGCTCTCGCCGGAAAAACGATTGTAACGAATCATTACCCACTGCCCTTTCGCGGTATAGCAACTGGCCAGTTTAAATGGATCACCACCGCCCAGCTCCGGCGCAATCTGCTGTAACTCAGTTAACTGCTGATCCAGCCGTTGCATCATGTCCGACAAGCCGGGATCTGGCTCTGCAGCCTGAGGTTTTTCAACAGCCGAACGTTTAACCTCCTGCGCCAGCACCTGAAACTGGGTCAGTAACAACTGCACACGCTCAGCAACAGAGCTGTTCTGTACTTTGAGTTCGAGAAACTGCTCCTGTAACAGCGTGATACGTCCATTCAACTGATCGAACTGTGCAGACTGATCCAGGGTATCCGGTGGTGAGCCCGCCTGCTGCGCAGCCGAAGATGGCCCAGCGGGTGAACTGGCTTCCGGCTGGACATTGGCGGCATTACAGCCAGCCAGTGTGAATATGCTCAGAAGGGATAATAAAGCGACTCGGTTCACAAACTTCTCCTTCTCATTTGTGCGCCCATTCTAACGGATGCACAGGCTGAGTAGAACCGCTTTTCCCCTGACATGAAGAGATTCGCTGACCTGGGTTAATACAGATCGGACGAACTGCATAGAAGAGGCTATTCAGGCCGCATAATCCAGGACAATACGAAGCTCAGCAAGGTGACTGCAATCAACAAAAGGTTACTAAGCTATTCGATTTTAGCCGTCTGACTACCGGACTTCCCGGTATTCTCAACCCAGCTAATCGTCAACGTTTCTCCCGTAGCCCCACCGGAAAAGCTAAAGGCCAGAAAAGGATTTTCAGCGATGGCGGTACTGAGATTTGCAGCAAAAACAGGCTTCCCTTCATGCATCACTTTAATCTCGCGCAAAAACTTAGCCGATATTATCTGGCCGGTCTTTTTATCGGTGCGCTGTCCATCCTCCATACTATGGCGAACCTTGAGCTTGACCTGAGTTATACCGTTCTGCATGTGGGCGCTAACATTTATCATATCAGCCATCTTTGCACCCTCCGTTGGTCACTTTCGTTTCCTGCGAGGCGCTCAACAGTTGACCATCCGCTTTGACTACCGCTGTAATACTGGATGACTCACGCATCCGGATCCGGGTAGACACCGACGGCTCAGTGTCTGGCGGGATAATAAACTGAGCCACCAGAGGGTGAAGATTGGCTTCCACAAACAGACTGATGGACTCAACATTGGCCAGTGAGGTCTTTACTGTAACCGGCACCATAGCCCCATCAGCAGCGATGCGGGGCGCTTTAACACTAACCTGATCACTGGCAACAGGCACGCCACCCAGCAACAGTTTCACGGCAAACCCCTGGCTTTGTGCAGCAAAAGCGCTTTTATTCCACGCCATTGCCAGGCTCGGCATCAGTGCCCCAACACCCACCAAAGCCCCACCATTGATGATCGCCTTTACAATGGCACGCCGATTCAACATTGTTTCAGCCCTCTATGCTTCGCTACTCTTGCCTATCCTGCCCTCACCCCGGGCAAGATAACGCATCCCCACGGGTTTCTCACTAATTTGAGACAATATAAATCTATTGAACTCAGGCGCCCTTCCTCTTCTGACAACCTCAACAGGAAGCAATAACAGGCGCCCCCTGCTCAGCGATGTTGCCACTCTGGTTTTCGCTTATGAATGAAGGCATCAATCCCCTCACCAGCATCGTGAGTAAGCATATTTTCCGTCATCACCCGACTGCATTCGATGTAAGCCTGCTCCAGAGGCTTATCTATCTGACGGGCATAGGCCAGCTTACCGATAGAGATCGCCTTACGTGAGCTGGCGGCAATTTTAGTAGCCACCTCCCCGGCTTTTTGTCCCACAGATGATTCAGGAACGACCCAGTTCAGCAGGCCTATTTCAGCCGCCTTTTCAGCACTGATCATATCACCAAGCAGCAACATCTCCATCGCATGTTTCTTACTCACGGCACGACTCAGAGCTACCATCGGCGTCGAACAAAACAGACCGATATTAACCCCGGGCGTCGCAAAACGTGCGGTTTCACTGGCCACCGCCAGGTCACAACTGGCGACCAGTTGACAACCCGCCGCCGTCGCGACACCGTGAACCTGTGCAATCACCGGAACCGGAAGATTTACGATTCGCTGCATCAGCGTTGAGCAGGTTTCAAAGGTGCACTGATAATAGCTTTCCTCTCCCTCTCCCAACATCTGCTTCAGATCATGACCGGAGCAGAATCCACGGCCATTACCCCGCAAAATAACAACACGGACAGCGATATCTTCAGCAATCGCGTCAAATGCGGCGATGAGCGCTTGCATCAGCTCCATAGAGAGAGAGTTATATGCATCAGGGCGGTTTAGTGTCAGTGTGCAGATACCATCAGCATCCTCACGGATCAATAGGGTGTCACTCATAGCGGCCTCAGTTATTGTTTTATGTTAGAGCAAACGCTAAAGCAAAACCGGCAAAAAATAAAGGATATCCCCTATTTTTAGACTAAAAGCGAAGTAGGCAGGCTTGCATGGGTTATTGACGCAACTGTTTAGCCAGAAACCGGTCCAGCTGATTGGCAAACAGCTGACGATCCTGCTGGTTTAGTTTGGCAGGGCCTCCGGTGTCAATGCCAGAACTGCGAAGCTGATCCATAAAGTCACGCATATTCAGTCTCTGGCGAATATTTTCAGGGGTATAGAACTCCCCCCGGGGGTTCAGTGCATGTGCCCCCTTTTCCAGCACCTCGGAAGCCAGCGGGATATCGGCCGTAATCACCAGATCTCCTGCATTGCACTTCTGCACGATATAGTTATCAGCAACATCAAACCCGGCAGGCACCTGCACCGCACTGATAAAAGCAGACGGCGGCGTTGATAAAAACTGATTAGCAACCAGAACCGTTTTAATACCCAAACGTTGTGCCGCGCGAAACAGAATCTCCTTCACCACATTAGGACAGGCATCCGCATCAACCCAGATATTCATAGACGGGTCCGGTTGTGATCAGAGTGAGAGAATGTCGATCATCTCCGGCATCTCTTTCGCCGGAGCACTAAAGCTATTGTCAGGATCACTGATACCATGGGCAAAGCCGCGTTGCAGCCCCTTAAAATCAAACAGCTCAGTATCGACAAGGTGGGAGGGAACCACATGTCTCAATGAGCGGAACATGGTTTCAATACGTCCCGGATGATGTTTATCCCAGTCCTGTAACATCTCTTTAACTACCTGACGCTGCAGGCCATCCTGCGACCCGCACAGATTACAGGGGATAATGGGGAATCCGCGCATCTCAGCATAGGCCGCGATATCTTTCTCGCGGGCATAGGCCAGCGGACGGATCACCATATTCTTGCCATCATCGCTCACCAGCTTCGGCGGCATCGATTTCAGCTTGCCCCCATAAAACATGTTGAGGAAGAAGGTTTCCAGAATATCATCACGGTGATGTCCCAGGGCGATCTTATTGGCCCCGATCTGCTCGGCAAAGCCATACAGCGTGCCGCGACGCAGACGGGAACATAATGCACAGGTAGTTTTACCCTCCGGCACCAGTTCTTTAACAACCGAATAGGTATCTCTTTCGACAATATGAAACGGCACACCTACCTGAGTCAGATACTCAGGCAGCACATGTTCGGGAAAGCCTGGCTGCTTCTGATCCAGGTTAACGGCAACAAGGTCAAAACTGATCGGGGCACTCTTCTGAAGGTTCATCAGAATATCCAGCATGGCAAAAGAGTCTTTACCACCGGACAGACACACCATCACCTTATCGCCATCTTCGATCATATTAAAATCTTCGATTGCGCGACCAGTTTCCCGACGCAGGCGTTTTTGCAGTTTGTTTAGCCGGGTTTTCTGTTGTTTTGCCAGTTCTTCGCTCATATACACTTTCTGGAAGCAGTTTAAAAAGGCGGCGATTATAGCGGATAACAACAAAATAATCAGCCTGCAAATCCGCTGCGATCAAAACTGATCACAGCGAACAAACAGACGCTTTAGCTTAGTCACGCAGAGCGGAGATCTCTGCCTGGTCTTCGCTGGTCAGGATTGACTCACGATCAAGATTCAGAACGGTCAACAACTCACCCATTGCATTCAGAACCCTGAACTGTGTCATGATACGATCTTTATCGGCTTTAAGAAGCTCTTTACGCGCTTCAAACAGTTCATTCTCTGCATCCAGCAGGTCAACCAGAGTACGGCGCCCCAGCTTAAACTGCTGCTTGTATGCATCCAGCGTTTTCTCAGCTTCAATCACATGCGCTTCCAGAAACTCCATCTGACGTTCCAGCAGCTGGTAGGCGTTCCAGGACAGGCTCATACCTTCAGCCACTTCCCGCTGTGCCCGGTCGCGAATCGCACTGGCCTCCATCAACTGGTAGTACGCTTCTTTCTGACGATAGCTGTCTGCATTACCGTTAAACAGGTTATAACGCATCCGGATCATCGCTGTCAGATCATTGTTATATCCAGCGGCTCCATCAAGATTATTATTCCAGGTGCCTCCCAGTTCCAGACGAACATCTGGATGAAAATCTGAGTCCCGGGTCTTCAGCTGAGCAACAGCGGCATCAACATCAAACTGTGCAGACAACAGTGTCGGATGCACCTTACCCGCTCTTTCAAGTGCCTGCTCATAGGAGACCGGCATATACTGATCCACCGCTGCGGGTTTTACCAGCCCGATCGCTTCCTGTCCGACAACCTTGTAGTAGCGGGCTTTAGCATCAAGAACATTATTATCGGTCGCCAGGTAGTTGGAATGCGCCCGACTCAACCGCCCCTTAACCTGTGACAGATCGGAAGCAGATCCAAGCCCATGCTCTGAACGCTTACGAATACCATCCAGAATCTCTATATGGGATTCCAGGTTAGCTGCCGCCAGAACAGACGCTTCCTGAGCATTAATCACGGTCATGTAAGCGTCAGCAACTTCCAGTGTGGTGTTTTCTGCGACACTCCAGAGCTGATAGCGCTGAGCTTCCGCTTCTGCGGTGGTCCGGTCATTGTCATTTTTAGTCCGCAGACCATCGTACAATAACTGACTCATGGTCAGTGACGCTTCGCCACGCTCCAGATCAACATAGTCGGAGCTGCCGGTTGCCGCACGGGTAGATGGACTATTGGTCCACTCACCGCCCCAGCCCAGCGCGGCATCGACTTTCGGTTTGTAGCCCGCTCTGGACACACCGATCTGCTCGATACGACTCAGATACTGACTTTTTACAATTGCGACTTCAGGTGAATTACCAATCGCAAATGATGTTGCTTCCACCAGAGTCTGCGATGAGACTGTGCCTGACCATGCGAGTAACGTCAGCGCGCACACGCCAACCCTGTTTATCTTACCCATAGAACCGTTCCCCCCGGATAAAGTCCATCTTAACGTTATCGTTCTCGTAAAGCTTGTTGCTGCGCCTTGAAAATAGGCTTCAGCAAATAATCAAGTACACTCTTCTTACCCGTCATAATGTCAACAGTCGCCATCATGCCAGGAATAATTGGCAGGGAGTTGCCTCCTCGCCCAAGATCTGTATTTTCAGTGCGCACCCTGATGAGGTAATAAAGGTTACCCTTCTCATCTTCAATGGTATCTGCACTGATATGCTCCAGTGTACCTTTTAAACCGCCATAGATTGAAAAATCATACGCAGTCAGCCGCACCACAGCACTCAGCCCAGGTCGCAGAAATGCGATATCCTTGGGAGAGATCTTTGCTTCAATCAGCAGATGATCTTCTGTCGGTACGATCTCAACCAGATCCATACCCGGTTGAATAACACCACCGATGGTATTTACCGAAATGGTTTTAATTGTGCCGTGCACTGGTGACACGACTGTTGTCCTGTCTACCCGGTCACGTAAACTCACCTGAGCCTCAGTTTTCTGATTCAGCTGAGCCAGGTTTTCATTCAGTTTCTGTTGGCTTTCACTGCGTGCATTTAACGCGATTTCGCGACGTTTCGCAACCGATTCCTGAATACTTAGCCGCACTTTAGGCAATAACAGTTTTGCTCCTTCAAGTTCCTGTTTGTAGCTATTCAGGTCCCTTTCAAGCTTGATCAGCTCAATCTCAGGAACAACTCCCTGTTCCGCCAGCGGTCGCGTCATTTTCAGTTCACGCAGACTCAGCCGGTAGGAGCGGTCAAGGTGACTGATTTTAGACTCCAGCTCCTTCGCTTCCTGATCACCCTGCTGAATCTGTCGGCCAATAATCTCCAACTGGTTAGTCAGATTGCGCAGATATTCCTCCAGTTGAGACTGCTCCCGCTCTAACAGATCGGGATGGCGTTTCTGCCAGTCTTCATCCATTGAGATAGGCTTAGGCACAATCTTAACCTGCCCCTGCCAGTCACTGTTGACGGCCTCATCGCTGATCTGAATACTAGCCAGTTCTGCCCGGTGACGGGCTATCGATATTTCCAGATAGGCCTGCTCCTGAGCCTGCCCCCTGAAGTCCGATAAAAACCGCGTTTCATCCACACGCAACAGAGGCTGGCCCGCTTCGACCTTATCCCCCTCTTTGACATACAGCTCTTTAAGAATCCCACCTTCGAGATACTGCACAACCTGAATCTGTTGTGAAGGGATCACACTCCCCTGTCCCCGGGTGATCTCATCCAGCTCAGCAAAATAGGCCCAGACGATGGCGACAACCACAAAACACACAACCCCCCAGAGGAGCACGCGTGAACTTCTCGGCGTATCCAGCAATACACTGGCAGCCGCATTATCAATAAAATCATGTAGTTCATCTGCAACCACGGTTTTGTCGCGCCGGGCTTCAGTCACTGCGCTCAGTGCAGTGTTTTCTTTCGAAGAGTTGTCTTCAGCAGAAACCGGCACCCGATCTGTGTGCATATCACCCATCAGGCCTGAGCCTCCCTTTTGGCTTTCTGTTGATTGACGCCTTCGCGTAACCAGTTAACGACTTCAGCCTTAGGACCATCTGCAACAAGACGCCCATTCTCCAAAACAATGATCCGGTCAACCACATCAAGCAGACCTGATTTATGGGTACTCAGAATAACGGTTTTACTCTGATCAAGTAATTTAAGCTGATTCATCAGCCTCACTTCCGACTTTCTATCCAACTGACTGGTAGGTTCGTCCAGCAGCAGTATGGGCGGATCCATCACAATCGCCCGGGCTGCAGCAACAGACTGACGCTGCCCTCCGGATAACTGTCTGCCTCCCTCGCCAACCTGTCGCTCCAGCCCGTCAGGATCATGATTGGTAAATTCGGTTACCCCTCCCCACTCGGCAGCACGCAGCAGATTTTCGTCGCTGGTAAAGGGTGCCCCCATAATAATATTGTCACGGATACTGCCAAAGAAAAGGTGGCTTTCCTGAGTAATACTACCGATATTGCGACGCAGATCTGCCGGGTGAAGTTGTGCGATATTAACACCATCGATCCGAACATCACCTGACGTTGGCTGGTACAGCCCCAGTATCAGTTTTTCCAGCGAGCTTTTACCCGCACCAATTCCGCCAATCAGGGCAACCCGTTCCCCAGGACGGATGACAAAGCTTACCTCATGCAGGGCGTAACTTTGCTGTCCCGGATAGGCAAAGCTGACTTTATCAAACTCGATCTGCCCTTTCAGCTTAGGCCGACTGACATAACTTTTACCCTCTTCTTCTTCAACAGGCATATCCATTACATTATTAATCAGGCTCATTGATGCCTTAGCCTGATTATACCGGGTTGCCAGTAGAGAGAGCTGGGCCAGAGGCTGAACTGCGCGTCCACTCAGCATCACCGATGCAATAATTCCCCCCATACTCAGCTCACCTGCAGCGACCAGATAGACACCCAGCACAACGATACCAACAGTCATCATCTGTTGCATAAAGCCGGAAAGTGTTGAAGCACCATTGGCCAGCTTACGGGTTTGGATATCATGCTGCCCCATCTTGCTGACAGCCTGCTCCCAGATCACCTGATACTGGCTCTGAGCACCATTAATTTTAACCGCCTCAATCCCCGTCAGACCTTCAACCAGAGTGGCCTGTTTTTGCGAAGCAATCTTAGAGGTCAGTTCAATCTGTTTTGCCAGTGGTTTCTGAATATAGAGGCTATAGCCTACCAGAACCACCATAACAAACAGTGGCACCAGGGCCAGTGGGCCACCCACTATCCATATCACCAACAGAAACAGCAGCGCAAAAGGCAGATCTATCAGTGCTCCCAGTGTTGCAGAGGTAATAAATTCACGAATCGTTTCGAACGATTGCAGATTATTAGCGAAAGCCCCCACAGACAGAGGCCGGGCTTCCAGACGGATTCCCATCACTTTGGCAAATATTTTTGCTGATAGTTGCAGATCAAGTTTTTTCCCCGCAACATCAATAAAATATGACCGTAGGTGTTTAAGAATCAGGTCAAAGACGAACACCAATCCAACACCGATCGCCAATACCCAGAGAGAATCGAATGCCAGATTGGGTACGATACGATCATACACATTCATCACAAACAGCGGTGATGCCACAGCAAACAGGTTGATCAGCAAAGAGGCGAGCAGCACATCACGGTAAATCGGCAAAGCGCTGCGGAACGTACTCCAGAACCAATGCCCCTCCCGGGTGTTCAGAACATCAGGACTACGCTGATCAAACTGGTACTTCTTGCGAATATAGAACAGGTGGCCTGAATAGATCTCCTCCAACGATTCTATGCCAATTTCAACCTCACCATCACCGCTCTCCGGCTGCAATATCCGGGCACTACCCGCCTGATGATCAATAGACATCAGAATACAACAGCTATGATTCTTTAACAGTAGTACACAGGGCAGTAGCAACTCATGTATCTTCAGCAACCGCTGGTCAGCCAGCCGCGCAGATAAACCCGCACGCTCAGCTGCACGGGGAAACAATTCCACCGTTAAACGGTTATTGACCAGAGGCAACCCGCTACTGAGAGAGTCTTCAGACGCAGGTGTGCCATAGTACTTACTCAAAAGCACCAGGGCATCCAGCAAAGGGTCAACAAATTGTTCCCGACTGCTGCCAAAAATCCAGTCTGATTGTGGTTGTGTCACTGTTATTTTTTGCCTCAATAAACAAATATTTAGCCGTAGCTATCTGTTTCAAACCCTGACATCAAACAGCTGTTCGATGCTATATGCTAAACAAAAAAACGGGCAGCTCCCTGGAGAGCCACCCGAGTCAGTTTCAGACAATCAGTTTAGACTGATCAATCAACTGATTCAGCAGGTCATTATTAGTTGCGCCCTGATCAATACTCAGATCGGTTTTGAGATCCTGGATACTGACATTGTCCAGCACAATCTCCTGCACAACGTTGCCACCGGCACTATCCTTAACACTCAATACGGCCTCGTTCGATGCATTCTCAGTCAGGCTCAGATAGGACTCAACCACACCAGGATCTGTCATACCCAATGAATCAAGCAGGCCTGAAAGATCAAGCTTATCATCAGCCACAACAAAGTCCTGAATATGATCGCTGGCAGGCATTGCGATAGTCCCCTGATCTCCGCCATTCCAGTCGAAGGTATCAGCCCCGGCACCACCGATCAGCAAATCGTCACCGGCTCCACCAATCAGTATATCGTCACCTAAACCACCAATCAGTATATCGTTGCCTAAACCACCATCCAGGATATCGTTACCAGCGCCGCCATCCAGCGTTTCACCAGAATCAGTCCCTGTGAGAGTCTGATTTTTTCCGATAAGCATTGATAGCGGCTGATTGAGAGAGCTGTCGCCATCACTGTCTTTGACACTGATGATGAAGTTCTCAATGACGTCGGTACCATTACTAACATTCGATGTGTAAGTGAAAGATCCGGTTTCAAAATTCAGATCCATATCACCTTCAGACAATGCGATAGTTTGTATTGGATTTGCTGCGTCATAACTATAGGTTACGCCGTTATAGCTCAGCTCCAGAATATGACCACCATCTGCACCAAACAGTATGCCACTATCACCGTCAGCGCCAAACAAGCTGCCCTCTACAGTCGCCACAGTAGACAGCAATACATCACTCAGGGTCGTAATATCAGCGACAACCTGAGCGTTCTTGCCTGGAATAACCTGAACCATGTCAAGATAACTTGTACTAAGGTTTGTACCGATACCAACAACTTCAAGAGCAATGTTATTGCCATTGATGAAGCTATCCCAGGAATTCAGATAAGTATTATCCAGATAACCTGTATCGACACCATCCTGTGTATTCTGACCTGTTACATCAGTTGGAGTCGTGGTTGTGTCATCATATTCCTTTGTCGGTGCGCCATCGGAGAGGAAGTAAGCAACCGTTTTATCCGCAGCAGGAGCTCCGGCATAACCAGACTCAGTCACGGCCACGGCTGCTTCGTAGTTAGTCCAGCCATCCGTCAGACCTGTAATAGCGGCCCCGTTATACTGAATAGAGCCGGTATCCATGCTCAACAGATTAATATAACTGATTGCATCCGCAGCACTCATCCACCCCAGATTGGCGCCTTGTGTACCGAATAATGTCAGATTGACATTAGCGTTACCCTGAGCCTGATAGGCAGTGATGGTATCAATCATCGCCTGTTTAGCCAGTTCAAATCGAGTGCTACCACCTACAGCTGATGTCATGGAACCGGATATATCCAGAGTCATAATGACATTACTGTCGACTGACTCGGGAACATCGACAGAGACAGCGATGCTATTGTTCACCTGTGGTACATCGTCATGGATCGTTACATCCAGAGTCGAGGTATAAGGCGTACCGCCGGGATCAGTCACCACATAGGTGAAGCTGTCCACAATAGTATCGGTTCCTACAGCAACGATCTCAGGCCCGCTGATTGTAAAGTTATCGATATAGGCATCTTCAAAGTTTGAGCTACTACTATTCAATAACACAACATCAGCCTGTCCCAGATTGTTCAGGGTAATATCGAAAGAGTAAGCCTGAGTGCCTCCAGTGTGAGAGTCATTGATAACATCTGTTCCGTTTACCGTCACAACAAAGTTGTCAGTGCCACCATCCCAGTTAGTCGTTGCTTCAAAATCGAAGGACACTGTTACGGTTTGATTGGCATAATTCTGACCAAAGTCGAACGTTTTGGTTGCGGTATCGTTATTACCATCGATTAGCATCCGGTTGCCGTTAAGAGTAACGTTACTACCGCCCCAGCCATCCAGAGAACCACTAAAGGTATCACTGGCCAGAGTGATGGTATTACCCGTATTTATCAACTGAGTATGATCGACAGCATTAATCAGAGTATAGGTGTAATCACCGGTAGTACTATCGACTACCAGCGTATTGCCCTCTGCCGTAGTAACCGTAATGAGATTACCATTTACGACCGTAGTACCTCCGGCAATACTCAATGTGCTGAGGGATAAACCATTTGGAATCGTATCGTCGGCCAGAATATTACCGGTAACCACTTCACCGGTACCAGCACTGTTTGTGCCATCAGCCATGTCAGCCTCAAAAACGTCTGCCGCATTCGCATTCAATGTCGGCGTCGGTTTCACCTCTCTGCTGACATCAAGAGTGACAATACCAGAGGTAACATCACCGTCGACATCCTGCATGGTAAAGCCGATAGTCTCAGCAAAATCCACCGTAAAGGTTGGATCCGCCTCATAGGAGTAAACACCCGTATCCATATTGATGGTTATCAGGCCACCCAGAGACGTAGTGATGACTACAGAACTATCGTTGATGACATTACTGTCCGCACTATTGGTAATAGTACCGGCGATATTGTCATACGTATAAGTGACTGAATCGATAGTCACCGTGCGTACATGACCATTGCCATCGGCACCAAATCCGCCCGAGGCAAGAGACCCAAACAGATTACCCGGGATAGCAGTAGAAACAGTTGCCAACAGAGAATCGGTCAGAGTTGTCCCTGCAGCCGTTGCATCAATTGCCGGGCGCTCCGTTGCATCAACACCGTTGTAAGCAATCGGCTCGAGAGATGTAACCGCCGCGCCACCAAAACCAACGGCGAAGGAATCAATGTTGTTGTTAGTAACAAAGGTTTCCCATGCGGCCTGGTCACCCGCAGTATCGACCTCATTACCGGAAGTAGGTACACCATCAGAGAGGAAGTAAGATATATTCTTGCCACCTGCGATATAACCGTTTGTTTCGGCAAAAGCGGTCTGTGCTGCTGCCAGGGCTGCATCGTAATTTGTTGCCCCGCCCATATCGGCATCAGTTAAAGCGTTGATATAGGACTTCGCATCGGCGACACTGATCCAGCCACCATCGCCTGGCACAGTTGCTGTACTGCTGAAGTTGACAATCTGAATTGCGGTATAACCCGCATTATCGTAGGAATCCAGCATCGAGATTACTGCTGCCTTCATATTCGCCAGGTTACTACCTGACATACTTCCAGAGAAGTCCAGAACCAGCATAACGTTGGACTGTGCCAGTGGCACCTCAAGCGAGTTGCTCAGATCACCGCTCACTGGGCGGTCATCTTCAATGCGAACATTAAGGCTGGAATTCACAGTATTAGAGCCATCAGAGATAGCAACGCCAAACTGCAGATCCATAATATCCTCTGTACTGTTCACCGGGTGATCAACTGGCGCAAGCAGATTAACGGTGTATGACACACTGTTGTTTGATCCGGAAGAAACAACCGGATCAAGCGTAATCGTCAGAACATCGACCCCGGCAGAGGTACTTCCTGTCAGCGTCTGACTAGCCGCATCCCAGCTCCAGCTATCAACATCATCACCACCAGAGGTAAGGTTGATTGGGTTACCCTCAGACGTAACACTTGTAAGTCCTGTCAGAGACACACTAAACGTACTGCTATCCGAGTCAGTGAAGTTGATAACGCCTGTTGCGAACGCATCATCGGTCGTATCAACCGGATCACCAGTATTATCGATAAGTCCATTTATCAGCCCCTCTTCAGAGACTGAAACGGTATCAACAGAGGTAATCACTGATGGGTCGTCAGTTTCGATCACCGTAATATTGAGATTAGCGGTTGAAGTAGCTGTATCAACCACGGCACCATTCGCCAGCTCCTGAGAGGTAGCCGTTACGACCAGTGTATGAACCTCACTAGCTCCATTCGGCAGATCGGTATAACCGGTATAGCTCAGGTTATCCAGATTCCAGCTGGTCACATCAACGCTGGTATTACCTGCAGTAGCCGTAAAGCTATTAGTGCCATCGGTCAACACTGAACCGTCAGGAATAGAGGAGATAACAATACTGCTAAGCACTTCAGAACCATCGGTATCGACCAAAGCAGAATCGACAGCCGTCAATTTGATCGGAGTACCTTCATACCCTTTATTCAGCTCTACAGGATAATAACCACCATCACTGCCGGACGTCAGAATCAGATCTGAATGCTGTCCCTGAGCGGCATCTACCGCATCAATACCGGTGTACATATTAACCGCAGCAGTATCGAATGGCTGACTTGCACCACCATTAACACTGACGTTAACCGACAGGTCACCTGCACCAATATGGTTGTAGATATACATCTCGAAGGTGTAGTAGCCGGCTGATGCCGCAGTAAAGTCGCCATAGGTAGATACAGTACCGGATCCCACCGCTGCAGTACCTACAGTAGACGTATCGTAGTCTCCATAGGCATCTCCAGTGGTATCAATCAATGTAGTACCACCGAGCTCTATGCGGAAAGCATCATCGGAATAACCATTGAACGACAGGGTTGTACCCGCTTCAAGATAAATAACACCTGTAGTGACTTCGAGATTATCGACAGGAATATTATCTACACCATTACCGCCATCGCGATAAGGCTGAGTTTCGACAGTCGCTGTGCCGCCGATCAGACCATCAGCAATCGTTTCAATCGTACTGCTATCGATTGTGGCCGGACTGATCCCCACATTGGTATAAACTGTTTTAACCAGACCTTCGGAAGCCGGAACGGTAATCAGATCAACAAGATCAACACCACCACTGGTCTGTGTGCCATCGACGGTGAGTGTCGGAGCATCAGCGACCGGAGTGACATCGATCGTCAGCGTCGCAGGAGTCACGCTCCAGTTAACACCGTCGGACACACTGAAGGTAATGCTGTCGTAGTCATTTAACTGATCGCCCTCACCCGCAGCACTATAGCTGTCATAACCGGAATCATGCAGAGCAGGCTCAAAGGTCAGCAAACCGATATCAGTACTGCTTATCTCATTGCTACCCGCATTAAAGCTGGCCAGGTTCGCAGCCGTAATCTCGACGCCATTGAAGAACAGCGTGCCATCAGTTGGCAGAGACTCAATCCGAACAGCCTGTAAAGTATTACCGGTATCAACATCACTGAAACCGAAGTCAGCAGCACTAAACGTCAGTGTTGTGTCTTCCAGAGTTGAAGCGCTGCTGTTAACAGCATCAGGTGTATGGTCATCATCAGTGATAGTACCTGTTCCGGTTGCACTGCTGTTTGTAGTGCTGCCGCCGGTAACCGTTGCTGTCAGATCGAAACTTTCAGGGCCTTCAACCAGGGCATCCTGCACGGTAGCAGAACGAACCTGAAGGGTTGTTGTGCCAGGCGCAAAGCTGAGATCACCTGAAACAGGTTCCCACAAACCAGACCCCGTATTGAAGTATTCAAGAGCCGGACTGTAATCAGTGGTATCCGTTGCGCTGCCAGTATCAACTGTCGCAACACTGAAGCTGACCGTCTCAAGACTCGGGTTACTCAGACTGATAATGAACTCCATCTGTCCACCTTCACCCTCAGTTGGGCTACTGACAGACAGCGTTGGAACGTCATTATCAGGTGTTCCCGGACCGGTTGGGTCGAATGGACCCGGGCCAGTGCCGTCATCCAGGATAGTACCGGTGGCGGTGGCATCCGCTATGGTGCTGCCCGCTGAGTTGTTGCTCAGGGTCGCAGTGAAGGTCTCACCACCTTCATAGATACCGTCCTGTGTGGTCTGCACAGTGAAGGTCTGGCTGGTCACGCCGGGCGCAAAGGTCAGCGTACCGCTGTTGCCAGTGAAGTCATTGGCTTCGGCGCTATCACCTGCCCCAATGCTGGTGGCAAAGTCGATGGTCTGGGCATCCGCCGCATCCCCGCTCCGGGTCACGGTGAAGGTCATCAGGCCACCCTCACTGACGCTCATGTCGCCAATGCTGAAGCTGGTGGTGTCGTTATCCGGACCCGGACCTGGGTTGAATGGACCCGGGCCAGTACCGTCATCAACGATGGTTCCCACGCCAGTACCGTCAGCGATCTGGCCGCCGTTGGTGGCGTTGCTCAGGTTAACGCTGAAGGTCTCGTCGCCTTCGAACACGCTGTCCTGAGTGGTCTGCACGGTGAAGGTCTGGGACGTCACACCCGCAGCAAAGGTCAGCGTGCCGCTGTTAGCAATAAAGTCGGCTGCTTCGGCGCTGTCGCCCGCAGCAATGCTGGTGGCAAAGTCAACGCTCTGATCCGCCGCGGCATCGCCGGTACGGGTCACGGTGAAGGTCATTAAGCCGCCTTCACTGATCTGCACGTCATCTACGCTGAAGCCGGTACGGTCATCATCCGGGGTGCCAGGACCGGTAGGGTCGAATGGACCCGGGCCAGTGCCGTCATCGAGGATAGTACCGGTGCCGGTCGCGGTGGAGATAGTCGCACCGTTGGTCGGCGTATCCAGTTGTACGGTAAAGGTCTCGCCGCCTTCGTACTGGGCATCCTGGGTGGTCTGCACGGTGAAGGTCTTGCTCACTTCGCCCTGCGCAAAGGTCAGGGTACCGCTGTTGGCGGTGAAGTCAGCCGCTTCGGCGCTGTCGCCGGCACCGATCAGGGTGCTGAAGTTAACGCTCTGATCCGCTTCGGCATCGCCGGTGCGGGTCACGGTGAAGGTCATTAAGCCACCTTCACTGATGCTGACGCTGTCCACCGCAAAGCTGGCGGTATCGTTGTCTGGGGTGCCAGGACCGGTTGGGTCGAATGGACCCGGGCCAGTGCCGTCATCCAGGATAGTACCGGTGGCGGTGGCATCCGCTATGGTGCTGCCCGCTGAGTTGTTGCTCAGGGTCGCAGTGAAGGTCTCACCACCTTCATAGATACCGTCCTGTGTGGTCTGGACAGTAAAGGTCTGGCTGGTCACACCGGGCGCAAAGGTCAGCGTGCCGCTGTTGCCAGTGAAGTCATTGGCTTCGGCGCTATCACCTGCCCCAATGCTGGTGGCAAAGTCGATGGTCTGGGCATCCGCCGCATCCCCGCTCCGGGTCACGGTGAAGGTCATCAGGCCACCCTCACTGACGCTCATGTCGCCAATGCTGAAGCTGGTGGTGTCGTTATCCGGACCCGGACCTGGGTTGAATGGACCCGGGCCAGTACCGTCATCGACGATGGTTCCCACGCCAGTACCGTCAGCGATCTGGCCGCCGTTGGTGGCGTTGCTCAGGTTAACGCTGAAGGTCTCATCGCCTTCGAACACGGTGTCCTGAGTGGTCTGCACGGTGAAGGTCTGGCTGGTCACACCCGCAGCAAAGGTCAGCGTGCCGCTGTTAGCAATAAAGTCGGCTGCTTCGGCGCTGTCGCCCGCAGCAATGCTGGTGGCAAAGTCAACGCTCTGATCCGCCGCGGCATCGCCGGTACGGGTCACGGTGAAGGTCATTAAGCCGCCTTCACTGATCTGCACGTCATCTACGCTGAAGCCGGTACGGTCATCATCCGGGGTGCCAGGACCGGTAGGGTCGAATGGACCCGGGCCAGTGCCGTCATCGAGGATAGTACCGGTGCCGGTCGCGGTGGAGATAGTCGCACCGTTGGTCGGCGTATCCAGTTGTACGGTAAAGGTCTCGCCGCCTTCGTACTGGGCATCCTGGGTGGTCTGCACGGTGAAGGTCTTGCTCACTTCGCCCTGCGCAAAGGTCAGGGTACCGCTGTTGGCGGTGAAGTCAGCCGCTTCGGCGCTGTCGCCGGCACCGATCAGGGTGCTGAAGTTAACGCTCTGATCCGCTTCGGCATCGCCGGTGCGGGTCACGGTGAAGGTCATTAAGCCACCTTCACTGATGCTGACGCTGTCCACCGCAAAGCTGGCGGTATCGTTGTCTGGGGTGCCAGGACCGGTTGGGTCGAATGGACCCGGGCCAGTGCCGTCATCCAGGATAGTACCGGTGGCGGTGGCATCCGCTATGGTGCTGCCCGCTGAGTTGTTGCTCAGGGTCGCAGTGAAGGTCTCACCACCTTCATAGATACCGTCCTGTGTGGTCTGGACAGTAAAGGTCTGGCTGGTCACACCGGGCGCAAAGGTCAGCGTGCCGCTGTTGCCAGTGAAGTCATTGGCTTCGGCGCTATCACCTGCCCCAATGCTGGTGGCAAAGTCGATGGTCTGGGCATCCGCCGCATCCCCGCTCCGGGTCACGGTGAAGGTCATCAGGCCACCCTCACTGACGCTCATGTCGCCAATGCTGAAGCTGGTGGTGTCGTTATCCGGACCCGGACCTGGGTTGAATGGACCCGGGCCAGTACCGTCATCGACGATGGTTCCCACGCCAGTACCGTCAGCGATCTGGCCGCCGTTGGTGGCGTTGCTCAGGTTAACGCTGAAGGTCTCATCGCCTTCGAACACGGTGTCCTGAGTGGTCTGCACGGTGAAGGTCTGGCTGGTCACACCCGCAGCAAAGGTCAGCGTGCCGCTGTTAGCAATAAAGTCGGCTGCTTCGGCGCTGTCGCCCGCAGCAATGCTGGTGGCAAAGTCAACGCTCTGATCCGCCGCGGCATCGCCGGTACGGGTCACGGTGAAGGTCATTAAGCCGCCTTCACTGATCTGCACGTCATCTACGCTGAAGCCGGTACGGTCATCATCCGGGGTGCCAGGACCGGTAGGGTCGAATGGACCCGGGCCAGTGCCGTCATCGAGGATAGTACCGGTGCCGGTCGCGGTGGAGATAGTCGCACCGTTGGTCGGCGTATCCAGTTGTACGGTAAAGGTCTCGCCGCCTTCGTACTGGGCATCCTGGGTGGTCTGCACGGTGAAGGTCTTGCTCACTTCGCCCTGCGCAAAGGTCAGGGTACCGCTGTTGGCGGTGAAGTCAGCCGCTTCGGCGCTGTCGCCGGCACCGATCAGGGTGCTGAAGTTAACGCTCTGATCCGCTTCGGCATCGCCGGTGCGGGTCACGGTGAAGGTCATTAAGCCACCTTCACTGATGCTGACGCTGTCCACCGCAAAGCTGGCGGTATCGTTGTCTGGGGTGCCAGGACCGGTTGGGTCGAATGGACCCGGGCCAGTGCCGTCATCCAGGATAGTACCGGTGGCGGTGGCATCCGCTATGGTGCTGCCCGCTGAGTTGTTGCTCAGGGTCGCAGTGAAGGTCTCACCACCTTCATAGATACCGTCCTGTGTGGTCTGGACAGTAAAGGTCTGGCTGGTCACACCGGGCGCAAAGGTCAGCGTGCCGCTGTTGCCAGTGAAGTCATTGGCTTCGGCGCTATCACCTGCCCCAATGCTGGTGGCAAAGTCGATGGTCTGGGCATCCGCCGCATCCCCGCTCCGGGTCACGGTGAAGGTCATCAGGCCACCCTCACTGACGCTCATGTCGCCAATGCTGAAGCTGGTGGTGTCGTTATCCGGACCCGGACCTGGGTTGAATGGACCCGGGCCAGTACCGTCATCGACGATGGTTCCCACGCCAGTACCGTCAGCGATCTGGCCGCCGTTGGTGGCGTTGCTCAGGTTAACGCTGAAGGTCTCATCGCCTTCGAACACGGTGTCCTGAGTGGTCTGCACGGTGAAGGTCTGGCTGGTCACACCCGCAGCAAAGGTCAGCGTGCCGCTGTTAGCAATAAAGTCGGCTGCTTCGGCGCTGTCGCCCGCAGCAATGCTGGTGGCAAAGTCAACGCTCTGATCCGCCGCGGCATCGCCGGTACGGGTCACGGTGAAGGTCATTAAGCCGCCTTCACTGATCTGCACGTCATCTACGCTGAAGCCGGTACGGTCATCATCCGGGGTGCCAGGACCGGTAGGGTCGAATGGACCCGGGCCAGTGCCGTCATCGAGGATAGTACCGGTGCCGGTCGCGGTGGAGATAGTCGCACCGTTGGTCGGCGTATCCAGTTGTACGGTAAAGGTCTCGCCGCCTTCGTACTGGGCATCCTGGGTGGTCTGCACGGTGAAGGTCTTGCTCACTTCGCCCTGCGCAAAGGTCAGGGTACCGCTGTTGGCGGTGAAGTCAGCCGCTTCGGCGCTGTCGCCGGCACCGATCAGGGTGCTGAAGTTAACGCTCTGATCCGCTTCGGCATCGCCGGTGCGGGTCACGGTGAAGGTCATTAAGCCACCTTCACTGATGCTGACGCTGTCCACCGCAAAGCTGGCGGTATCGTTGTCTGGGGTGCCAGGACCGGTTGGGTCGAATGGACCCGGGCCAGTGCCGTCATCCAGGATAGTACCGGTGGCGGTGGCATCCGCTATGGTGCTGCCCGCTGAGTTGTTGCTCAGGGTCGCAGTGAAGGTCTCACCACCTTCATAGATACCGTCCTGTGTGGTCTGGACAGTAAAGGTCTGGCTGGTCACACCGGGCGCAAAGGTCAGCGTGCCGCTGTTGCCAGTGAAGTCATTGGCTTCGGCGCTATCACCTGCCCCAATGCTGGTGGCAAAGTCGATGGTCTGGGCATCCGCCGCATCCCCGCTCCGGGTCACGGTGAAGGTCATCAGGCCACCCTCACTGACGCTCATGTCGCCAATGCTGAAGCTGGTGGTGTCGTTATCCGGACCCGGACCTGGGTTGAATGGACCCGGGCCAGTACCGTCATCAACGATGGTTCCCACGCCAGTACCGTCAGCGATCTGGCCGCCGTTGGTGGCGTTGCTCAGGTTAACGCTGAAGGTCTCGTCGCCTTCGAACACGCTGTCCTGAGTGGTCTGCACGGTGAAGGTCTGGCTGGTCACACCCGCAGCAAAGGTCAGCGTGCCGCTGTTAGCAATAAAGTCGGCTGCTTCGGCGCTGTCGCCCGCAGCAATGCTGGTGGCAAAGTCAACGCTCTGATCCGCCGCGGCATCGCCGGTACGGGTCACGGTGAAGGTCATTAAGCCGCCTTCACTGATCTGCACGTCATCTACGCTGAAGCCGGTACGGTCATCATCCGGGGTGCCAGGACCGGTAGGGTCGAATGGACCCGGGCCAGTGCCGTCATCGAGGATAGTACCGGTGCCGGTCGCGGTGGAGATAGTCGCACCGTTGGTCGGCGTATCCAGTTGTACGGTAAAGGTCTCGCCGCCTTCGTACTGGGCATCCTGGGTGGTCTGCACGGTGAAGGTCTTGCTCACTTCGCCCTGCGCAAAGGTCAGGGTACCGCTGTTGGCGGTGAAGTCAGCCGCTTCGGCGCTGTCGCCGGCACCGATCAGGGTGCTGAAGTTAACGCTCTGATCCGCTTCGGCATCGCCGGTGCGGGTCACGGTGAAGGTCATTAAGCCACCTTCACTGATGCTGACGCTGTCCACCGCAAAGCTGGCGGTATCGTTGTCTGGGGTGCCAGGACCGGTTGGGTCGAATGGACCCGGGCCAGTGCCGTCATCCAGGATAGTACCGGTGGCGGTGGCATCCGCTATGGTGCTGCCCGCTGAGTTGTTGCTCAGGGTCGCAGTGAAGGTCTCACCACCTTCATAGATACCGTCCTGTGTGGTCTGGACAGTAAAGGTCTGGCTGGTCACACCGGGCGCAAAGGTCAGCGTGCCGCTGTTGCCAGTGAAGTCATTGGCTTCGGCGCTATCACCTGCCCCAATGCTGGTGGCAAAGTCGATGGTCTGGGCATCCGCCGCATCCCCGCTCCGGGTCACGGTGAAGGTCATCAGGCCACCCTCACTGACGCTCATGTCGCCAATGCTGAAGCTGGTGGTGTCGTTATCCGGACCCGGACCTGGGTTGAATGGACCCGGGCCAGTACCGTCATCAACGATGGTTCCCACGCCAGTACCGTCAGCGATCTGGCCGCCGTTGGTGGCGTTGCTCAGGTTAACGCTGAAGGTCTCGTCGCCTTCGAACACGCTGTCCTGAGTGGTCTGCACGGTGAAGGTCTGGCTGGTCACACCCGCAGCAAAGGTCAGCGTGCCGCTGTTAGCAATAAAGTCGGCTGCTTCGGCGCTGTCGCCCGCAGCAATGCTGGTGGCAAAGTCAACGCTCTGATCCGCCGCGGCATCGCCGGTACGGGTCACGGTGAAGGTCATTAAGCCGCCTTCACTGATCTGCACGTCATCTACGCTGAAGCCGGTACGGTCATCATCCGGGGTGCCAGGACCGGTAGGGTCGAATGGACCCGGGCCAGTGCCGTCATCGAGGATAGTACCGGTGCCGGTCGCGGTGGAGATAGTCGCACCGTTGGTCGGCGTATCCAGTTGTACGGTAAAGGTCTCGCCGCCTTCGTACTGGGCATCCTGGGTGGTCTGCACGGTGAAGGTCTTGCTCACTTCGCCCTGCGCAAAGGTCAGGGTACCGCTGTTGGCGGTGAAGTCAGCCGCTTCGGCGCTGTCGCCGGCACCGATCAGGGTGCTGAAGTTAACGCTCTGATCCGCTTCGGCATCGCCGGTGCGGGTCACGGTGAAGGTCATTAAGCCACCTTCACTGATGCTGACGCTGTCCACCGCAAAGCTGGCGGTATCGTTGTCTGGGGTGCCAGGACCGGTTGGGTCGAATGGACCCGGGCCAGTGCCGTCATCCAGGATAGTACCGGTGGCGGTGGCATCCGCTATGGTGCTGCCCGCTGAGTTGTTGCTCAGGGTCGCAGTGAAGGTCTCACCACCTTCATAGATACCGTCCTGTGTGGTCTGGACAGTAAAGGTCTGGCTGGTCACACCGGGCGCAAAGGTCAGCGTGCCGCTGTTGCCAGTGAAGTCATTGGCTTCGGCGCTATCACCTGCCCCAATGCTGGTGGCAAAGTCGATGGTCTGGGCATCCGCCGCATCCCCGCTCCGGGTCACGGTGAAGGTCATCAGGCCACCCTCACTGACGCTCATGTCGCCAATGCTGAAGCTGGTGGTGTCGTTATCCGGACCCGGACCTGGGTTGAATGGACCCGGGCCAGTACCGTCATCGACGATGGTTCCCACGCCAGTACCGTCAGCGATCTGGCCGCCGTTGGTGGCGTTGCTCAGGTTAACGCTGAAGGTCTCATCGCCTTCGAACACGGTGTCCTGAGTGGTCTGCACGGTGAAGGTCTGGCTGGTCACACCCGCAGCAAAGGTCAGCGTGCCGCTGTTAGCAATAAAGTCGGCTGCTTCGGCGCTGTCGCCCGCAGCAATGCTGGTGGCAAAGTCAACGCTCTGATCCGCCGCGGCATCGCCGGTACGGGTCACGGTGAAGGTCATTAAGCCGCCTTCACTGATCTGCACGTCATCTACGCTGAAGCCGGTACGGTCATCATCCGGGGTGCCAGGACCGGTAGGGTCGAATGGACCCGGGCCAGTGCCGTCATCGAGGATAGTACCGGTGCCGGTCGCGGTGGAGATAGTCGCACCGTTGGTCGGCGTATCCAGTTGTACGGTAAAGGTCTCGCCGCCTTCGTACTGGGCATCCTGGGTGGTCTGCACGGTGAAGGTCTTGCTCACTTCGCCCTGCGCAAAGGTCAGGGTACCGCTGTTGGCGGTGAAGTCAGCCGCTTCGGCGCTGTCGCCGGCACCGATCAGGGTGCTGAAGTTAACGCTCTGATCCGCTTCGGCATCGCCGGTGCGGGTCACGGTGAAGGTCATTAAGCCACCTTCACTGATGCTGACGCTGTCCACCGCAAAGCTGGCGGTATCGTTGTCTGGGGTGCCAGGACCGGTTGGGTCGAATGGACCCGGGCCAGTGCCGTCATCCAGGATAGTACCGGTGGCGGTGGCATCCGCTATGGTGCTGCCCGCTGAGTTGTTGCTCAGGGTCGCAGTGAAGGTCTCACCACCTTCATAGATACCGTCCTGTGTGGTCTGGACAGTAAAGGTCTGGCTGGTCACACCGGGCGCAAAGGTCAGCGTGCCGCTGTTGCCAGTGAAGTCATTGGCTTCGGCGCTATCACCTGCCCCAATGCTGGTGGCAAAGTCGATGGTCTGGGCATCCGCCGCATCCCCGCTCCGGGTCACGGTGAAGGTCATCAGGCCACCCTCACTGACGCTCATGTCGCCAATGCTGAAGCTGGTGGTGTCGTTATCCGGACCCGGACCTGGGTTGAATGGACCCGGGCCAGTACCGTCATCGACGATGGTTCCCACGCCAGTACCGTCAGCGATCTGGCCGCCGTTGGTGGCGTTGCTCAGGTTAACGCTGAAGGTCTCGTCGCCTTCGAACACGCTGTCCTGAGTGGTCTGCACGGTGAAGGTCTGGGACGTCACACCCGCAGCAAAGGTCAGCGTGCCGCTGTTAGCAATAAAGTCGGCTGCTTCGGCGCTGTCGCCCGCAGCAATGCTGGTGGCAAAGTCAACGCTCTGATCCGCCGCGGCATCGCCGGTACGGGTCACGGTGAAGGTCATTAAGCCGCCTTCACTGATCTGCACGTCATCTACGCTGAAGCCGGTACGGTCATCATCCGGGGTGCCAGGACCGGTAGGGTCGAATGGACCCGGGCCAGTGCCGTCATCGAGGATAGTACCGGTGCCGGTCGCGGTGGAGATAGTCGCACCGTTGGTCGGCGTATCCAGTTGTACGGTAAAGGTCTCGCCGCCTTCGTACTGGGCATCCTGGGTGGTCTGCACGGTGAAGGTCTTGCTCACTTCGCCCTGTGCAAAGGTCAGGGTACCGCTGTTGGCGGTGAAGTCAGCCGCTTCGGCGCTGTCGCCGGCACCGATCAGGGTGCTGAAGTTAACGCTCTGATCCGCTTCGGCATCGCCGGTGCGGGTCACGGTGAAGGTCATTAAGCCACCTTCACTGATGCTGACGCTGTCCACCGCAAAGCTGGCGGTATCGTTGTCTGGGGTGCCAGGACCGGTTGGGTCGAATGGACCCGGGCCAGTGCCGTCATCCAGGATAGTACCGGTGGCGGTGGCATCCGCTATGGTGCTGCCCGCTGAGTTGTTGCTCAGGGTCGCAGTGAAGGTCTCACCACCTTCATAGATACCGTCCTGTGTGGTCTGGACAGTAAAGGTCTGGCTGGTCACACCGGGCGCAAAGGTCAGCGTGCCGCTGTTGCCAGTGAAGTCATTGGCTTCGGCGCTATCACCTGCCCCAATGCTGGTGGCAAAGTCGATGGTCTGGGCATCCGCCGCATCCCCGCTCCGGGTCACGGTGAAGGTCATCAGGCCACCCTCACTGACGCTCATGTCGCCAATGCTGAAGCTGGTGGTGTCGTTATCCGGACCCGGACCTGGGTTGAATGGACCCGGGCCAGTACCGTCATCGACGATGGTTCCCACGCCAGTACCGTCAGCGATCTGGCCGCCGTTGGTGGCGTTGCTCAGGTTAACGCTGAAGGTCTCATCGCCTTCGAACACGGTGTCCTGAGTGGTCTGCACGGTGAAGGTCTGGCTGGTCACACCCGCAGCAAAGGTCAGCGTGCCGCTGTTAGCAATAAAGTCGGCTGCTTCGGCGCTGTCGCCCGCAGCAATGCTGGTGGCAAAGTCAACGCTCTGATCCGCCGCGGCATCGCCGGTACGGGTCACGGTGAAGGTCATTAAGCCGCCTTCACTGATCTGCACGTCATCTACGCTGAAGCCGGTACGGTCATCATCCGGGGTGCCAGGACCGGTAGGGTCGAATGGACCCGGGCCAGTGCCGTCATCGAGGATAGTACCGGTGCCGGTCGCGGTGGAGATAGTCGCACCGTTGGTCGGCGTATCCAGTTGTACGGTAAAGGTCTCGCCGCCTTCGTACTGGGCATCCTGGGTGGTCTGCACGGTGAAGGTCTTGCTCACTTCGCCCTGCGCAAAGGTCAGGGTACCGCTGTTGGCGGTGAAGTCAGCCGCTTCGGCGCTGTCGCCGGCACCGATCAGGGTGCTGAAGTTAACGCTCTGATCCGCTTCGGCATCGCCGGTGCGGGTCACGGTGAAGGTCATTAAGCCACCTTCACTGATGCTGACGCTGTCCACCGCAAAGCTGGCGGTATCGTTGTCTGGGGTGCCAGGACCGGTTGGGTCGAATGGACCCGGGCCAGTGCCGTCATCCAGGATAGTACCGGTGGCGGTGGCATCCGCTATGGTGCTGCCCGCTGAGTTGTTGCTCAGGGTCGCAGTGAAGGTCTCACCACCTTCATAGATACCGTCCTGTGTGGTCTGGACAGTAAAGGTCTGGCTGGTCACACCGGGCGCAAAGGTCAGCGTGCCGCTGTTGCCAGTGAAGTCATTGGCTTCGGCGCTATCACCTGCCCCAATGCTGGTGGCAAAGTCGATGGTCTGGGCATCCGCCGCATCCCCGCTCCGGGTCACGGTGAAGGTCATCAGGCCACCCTCACTGACGCTCATGTCGCCAATGCTGAAGCTGGTGGTGTCGTTATCCGGACCCGGACCTGGGTTGAATGGACCCGGGCCAGTACCGTCATCGACGATGGTTCCCACGCCAGTACCGTCAGCGATCTGGCCGCCGTTGGTGGCGTTGCTCAGGTTAACGCTGAAGGTCTCGTCGCCTTCGAACACGGTGTCCTGAGTGGTCTGCACGGTGAAGGTCTGGCTGGTCACACCCGCAGCAAAGGTCAGCGTGCCGCTGTTAGCAATAAAGTCGGCTGCTTCGGCGCTGTCGCCCGCAGCAATGCTGGTGGCAAAGTCAACGCTCTGATCCGCCGCGGCATCGCCGGTACGGGTCACGGTGAAGGTCATTAAGCCGCCTTCACTGATCTGCACGTCATCTACGCTGAAGCCGGTACGGTCATCATCCGGGGTGCCAGGACCGGTAGGGTCGAATGGACCCGGGCCAGTGCCGTCATCGAGGATAGTACCGGTGCCGGTCGCGGTGGAGATAGTCGCACCGTTGGTCGGCGTATCCAGTTGTACGGTAAAGGTCTCGCCGCCTTCGTACTGGGCATCCTGGGTGGTCTGCACGGTGAAGGTCTTGCTCACTTCGCCCTGCGCAAAGGTCAGGGTACCGCTGTTGGCGGTGAAGTCAGCCGCTTCGGCGCTGTCGCCGGCACCGATCAGGGTGCTGAAGTTAACGCTCTGATCCGCTTCGGCATCGCCGGTGCGGGTCACGGTGAAGGTCATTAAGCCACCTTCACTGATGCTGACGCTGTCCACCGCAAAGCTGGCGGTATCGTTGTCTGGGGTGCCAGGACCGGTTGGGTCGAATGGACCCGGGCCAGTGCCGTCATCCAGGATAGTACCGGTGGCGGTGGCATCCGCTATGGTGCTGCCCGCTGAGTTGTTGCTCAGGGTCGCAGTGAAGGTCTCACCACCTTCATAGATACCGTCCTGTGTGGTCTGGACAGTAAAGGTCTGGCTGGTCACACCGGGCGCAAAGGTCAGCGTGCCGCTGTTGCCAGTGAAGTCATTGGCTTCGGCGCTATCACCTGCCCCAATGCTGGTGGCAAAGTCGATGGTCTGGGCATCCGCCGCATCCCCGCTCCGGGTCACGGTGAAGGTCATCAGGCCACCCTCACTGACGCTCATGTCGCCAATGCTGAAGCTGGTGGTGTCGTTATCCGGACCCGGACCTGGGTTGAATGGACCCGGGCCAGTACCGTCATCGACGATGGTTCCCACGCCAGTACCGTCAGCGATCTGGCCGCCGTTGGTGGCGTTGCTCAGGTTAACGCTGAAGGTCTCATCGCCTTCGAACACGGTGTCCTGAGTGGTCTGCACGGTGAAGGTCTGGCTGGTCACACCCGCAGCAAAGGTCAGCGTGCCGCTGTTAGCAATAAAGTCGGCTGCTTCGGCGCTGTCGCCCGCAGCAATGCTGGTGGCAAAGTCAACGCTCTGATCCGCCGCGGCATCGCCGGTACGGGTCACGGTGAAGGTCATTAAGCCGCCTTCACTGATCTGCACGTCATCTACGCTGAAGCCGGTACGGTCATCATCCGGGGTGCCAGGACCGGTAGGGTCGAATGGACCCGGGCCAGTGCCGTCATCGAGGATAGTACCGGTGCCGGTCGCGGTGGAGATAGTCGCACCGTTGGTAGGCGTATCCAGTTGTACGGTAAAGGTCTCGCCGCCTTCGTACTGGGCATCCTGGGTGGTCTGCACGGTGAAGGTCTTGCTCACTTCGCCCTGCGCAAAGGTCAGGGTACCGCTGTTGGCGGTGAAGTCAGCCGCTTCAGCGCTGTCGCCGGCACCGATCAGGGTGCTGAAGTTAACGCTCTGATCCGCTTCGGCATCGCCGGTGCGGGTCACGGTGAAGGTCATTAAGCCACCTTCACTCACGCTCACACCATCAACGGCAAAACTAGTTGTATCATTATCGGGACCCGGTCCCGGGCCGAATGGGCCGGGGCCTGAGCCATCATCAATTATCGTTGCAACGGCTGTAGCATCACTGATCGTACTGCCTACTGAATTATTATCCAGAGTAACCGTAAAGGTCTCACTACCTTCATAGATCGAATCCTGCGTAGTCTGTACGGTAAAGGTCTGACTGGTCACGCCCGGAGCAAAGGTCAGCGTACCGCTGTTGCCGGTGAAGTCATTGGCTTCGGCTGTATCCGTACCACTGATACTGGTGGCAAAGTCGATGGTCTGATCCGCTTCAGCATCCCCGGTACGGGTTACAGTAAAGGTCATCAGGCCACCCTCACTAACGCTTACGTCGCCAATGCTGAAGCTGGTAGTATCATCATCCGGTGCGCCTGGACCTCCGGGAGGTACAGGCCCTGTGCCATCATCAACAATCGTCGCTACAGCAACACCATCTTCAATTTCACCACCATTAGTAGGATTATCCAGAAGGACAGTAAAGGTTTCCGGTCCTTCAAAGATAGCGTCCTGAATAGTCTGCACGGTGAAAGTCTGGGAAGTAACACCGGATGCAAAGGTCAGCGTACCGCTGTTGGTGGTGAAGTCAGCGACTTCCGCTGTATCGCCACTTTCAATGCTGGTAGCAAAATCAATGGTCGCGGCCTGAGTACCACCCGTGCGTGTGACGGTAAAGGTCATCAAACCGCCTTCACTGACCTGCACATCGGAAATACTATAGCGGGACGGTGGAGCAGGGAAATCGGCTTCGTTATCCACATAGGGATCACGCTGCCTATCTTCAGGCTGCGTATCAAAGCCAGCGTGAGCAATAACCTCATCGGCAGTACGCTCGACAGACTGGAAATCAGAAAAGCCGGAACGGGTTGGGGGTGTATTACCCGCAGCGGTTTCTTCAAGAATTTGGGTAGGATCCTGGCCAGCGAGAATCGCTTCCTGAATATCGGCCACATCAAAACTCTCAGTACCGACGGACTGAATCACCAGCATAATCTCACCGGTTTCAGGATCGACCTGAACGACTGCCGCGGTATCCGCAGGAAGTTTTTCAGATGCAGATTTGCCCAGATCAAGCTCAGCCTCACTATTGGCTCGCACGATAATCATGTCACCAGGATTGATCTGCTCACCCGCCTTCAGTGTGTGCTCTGCACCTTTCGAATCCACAACAACGACTTCGCCAGAAACTCGAACAACAGTTCCTTTTGCGGCATCTACATTTTCCATAACATCCCCCCAGACGATATTATTCCGATTTCAGACGCTTAGCTAACCAAGCTACCAAAGCCCAAAATAAGACCAATATGTTGCATATCAGTTACACTTTAACTCTCAGATTTTCTGAGCGCCAAGCCTATAAATTCTTCTTATCTGTTTAAAATTTTGCAGATTCTATCACATAGAATACTCTGTAAATACCTATAGAATCATCATTTTCTACCCATATTGGTGAAATATAACGTTCAAAATCTGCGTTTAAAATCATTCTTTGATAAATAGAAACACTTCAAAGGACTGTCTCTTTTTGGATACGGATTATCAACGCATTGATAGCAAAGGTATTTACGTTTTAATACCCTTATTATTTACAGGGCCTCATCCGAGTGTATTACTATTCTGGAAGACGAATCTAACCACCTACTACCCAGTATGGGTATTTGTCAGATTTGACTACAGGGTGATCAAAAACACTATGCACTAGTTACAATGATGGCCAGCCAATCTCTTTTGCCGTTAAGGCACCTACAACCACATCATTGAGGTTTTTTGGCATTAACAACCATCCCGGCGAAACCTTTATCCGACCCGCCATTACCTCTGCCCGGGTTTGCGGCAATAGCGGGCTTTGCTGTGGATCAGCATAACCATCCGGAAAGAGGGGTTCGTTAGTTTCAAGGCTATATTTGTCTGATGCGCCGAATGTATGCATCAGTTCATGGGCGATAACAAAATTATTTGTCCCCATGTAATCAACACTGGCGAATCCATTCACCAAACCGATCATCCCCTTTTGCAACCCCAGCGAATGCGACAACTGCAGATGTTCTCTGGGAGAAAAGTATCGCAGATAAATTCTGACATCAGGCTCCGGACCATTCCAGTTATCGTTGCGCCAAGACCACCAGCGCATATGAAGACTCCAGAAAACCCGTTCAAACAATGAGGCATCTATCTCTACCTCAGGAGGCTGCGCCGTCAGTACCGGTGCCAGATGGAACTCCGCGACAGGACTCAGCCCGACATGATAGCGGGCAGATTCGCGTTGCAAAAATTGCTCAATATCATCGAAATGTTCTGCACTGAGGGCATTGATATAGGCCTGAGTATCGGCCCGTCCATCGGCATTGATCGGATAAAGCACCACCCATACAGGCCTGTTCCAGGACTGAATACGCGCGCTGGATAACCAGGTATTCATCGCGACCACAAACAGGATAACCAGCAACAGGATTATCCGCAGCGACCGAAATCGGAAGAATCTCAGCATAGCTCCTCCATTCTCAATGCTGATCAGACAACCATTCGATGATTCTGTTTAACGCTGAACTACTCGAAGGCCTTAGCAACTATATCAGCTAAAAGCTAAAACAATGAATAAAAAACGCAGGGTCTTACCCAGAGTGATGAGGACAAGGGACAGTAACAGGTGACAACGGAACCAGCCCGCGGCAAAACAGAGAGGATCACCGATAACGGGCAACCAGGACAACAGCAACGCTGTAGGACCAACGCTCTGTATAACCCTGAGAGCACGCTGCTGGGCTCTTTTCTCCGGCTGAAGCAGTGGCCAGCGTGCCGCGACCCACCACCCCATTGCAAAAGTCACTATGCCGCCCAGACTATTTCCCACACTGGCTGCCAGCAATAACGTCTGGGGCTGAGAGTCAGGCTGAGTCAGCAGATACCCCAGTAATACCTCGGAACCACCGGGCATGAGGGTGGCAGAGATAAAGCTGCTGACAAACAAGCCCCACACCCCAAGATCAGCCATAATGATCAGCCGCCCTGCTCAATGCGCTCCATGTCGGCACGGATACAGCGCAAGACTCCGTATTCATACAAACCATCCAGCGCCTCATAGACAGGTTTAAGCGCCACCCCGCAGGACGCCATAGATTCACACATAACCTGCTGCACCTGTTGCAACTGGTCCCCCGTCAGCGTTACCACATCAGCCAGACTCAACTGGCCACCGGCGATTCCATCCGCCAGGTGATTGTATATCACATTTTCTGACAGATGCTGCTGCCGGGCGACCTGCGCTACAGTCATCCCCGAACCATAGAGCGCGACCGATTGCTGCACCTGAAGATCTTTATTTTGCGGTTGCTGCTGTTCAGACTGATACTCCCTGATCAGCTCGAGAAACGCATCGCCATAAAGCGCCAGCTTACGCTCACCAATTCCGTTTAGCCTGCCCATCTGCTGATGAGTCAATGGCCGATACATCACCATCTCCATCAGGGTCGCATCATGAAAAATAACATAGGGAGGCACATCTTGCTCTTTTGACAGCGTCATACGCAGACTTTTAAGCCCATTCCACAAGCCATAGTCTTCAGCATCAAGCTTCTGCTGCGGATCATTTCGTTTACGGAAAGACTCCTGCTTGCGCTTATCCTGGCGCATCTCAATCGGCAACTCGCCTTTCAACAAAGGCCGGCAGCTATCAGTCAGATAGAGCACACCATGACTGTTAGCCGCCACACTCAGATACCCCCGGGCGACCAGTTGCCGGAAGACTGAGCGCCACTGATTACGATCCAGCTCTTTACCGATACCGAATGTACTCAGCGTATGGTGTTTTAATTCCAGCACCCGTTCGCTGGATTTGCCCAGCAGCACTTCGATTATATGGTTTACGCCAAACCGCTGACCACAACGATAGACCGCCGAAAGTGCTTTACGGGCGGCTTCAGTTGCATCCCAGACAGGGACCGGCTCAAGACAGGTATCACAGTTACCACAGGGTTCAGGCTGAGACTCGCCAAAATAGGTCAGTAGGGACTGACGCCGGCAACTGGTAATCTCACACAGCCCCAGCATCGCTTCAAGTTTTTGTCGCTCAATACTTTTGTGCAGTTCATCAGCTTGCGAACTTTCCAGCATCTGCCGCAGGAAGATGACATCCTGCAGTCCATAGACCATCCAGGCGTCGGCTGGCAGACCGTCACGACCAGCACGACCGGTTTCCTGATAATAGGCCTCGACACTTTTGGGCAGATCAAGGTGAGCGACAAAACGTACATTGGGCTTATCAATGCCCATACCGAAAGCCACCGTTGCGACCATCAGAATATTCTCTTCCGTCAGAAAACGGTGCTGATTATGTCGTCGCAGCTCGGCGGGCAGTCCTGCGTGATAAGGAAGCGCGTTAAATCCCTGCTCCTGCAGCCACTGCGCGGTGTCTTCCACTTTTTTGCGCGAAAGACAGTAGACAATGCCGGAATCACTGGCATGCTCGGCCTTCAGAAATTTGAGTAACTGCTCTTTAGCCCGATGCTTCTGCCCAATACGGTAGCGTATGTTTGGCCGGTCAAAGCCCTGAATAAACTTTCGTGCGTTCTGCAACCCAAGGCGCTCACAGATCTCTTCCCGGGTACGCTCATCAGCAGTCGCCGTCAGCGCAATTCTCGGAACCCCCGGAAAACAGTCCTGCAGGTAGCTGAGCTGAAGGTATTCGGGGCGGAAATCATGTCCCCACTGTGAAACGCAGTGTGCTTCATCGATCGCAAACAACGCCAGTTGACATTCCGACAGCATTTTCAGCGTGCGCGGCTGCAGCAATCGTTCAGGGGCTACATAGAGCAGATCAAGCTCCCCGCTGCGCAACTGATGCTCGACCTCCTGCGCCATGGCAAAATCCATCGACGAGTTGAGGTAACCGGCAGCGATCCCCCACTGGGACAACGCCTGCACCTGGTCCTGCATCAGCGCGATCAGCGGAGAGACCACCACCGCCACGCCGGGCCGGATAAGTGCAGGCAACTGATAACACAGTGATTTCCCGCCGCCAGTCGGCATAACAACCAGCGCATCCTCCCCGCTCAACAGTGTCTTAATGACCTCCTGTTGCGGTTCGCGAAACTGGTCGTATCCAAAAATCTGTTTTAGGAGATGTCGTGCCTGTTCTATCATGGTCGGCATTATCCGGGATGAAAGGCTGACTGTCATCCAGATTTATCCGATTCTGGACGATTAACACTACGATCTCAGGCTTTTCGCTGTTAGAATCTGCTCACACTTTCTTAGCCGGACCCGAACCTATGCAAAATGCGATGCTGAATACCCCCCTGACTGATGAGGAACTGGATGAGCTTGAAGCATTTATGTTCTCAGATGCAGTATCTGAAGACGCGCTGGATCTGGTCGGCACCCATGGTTACTTCTGTGCGCTGAACATCAGTCCGGTTAAAATTACCGAGAAACAGTGGCTTCAGGAACTGTTTGATGGTGCGCCTGACTACAGCAGCGATACCGAAAAAGCACGCATTGAAGGATTGCTACGCCGGCTATACTTCAGCATTGGCAGCGACCTCTATAACGATCAGGATATGCTGCTGCCATGCGAGCTGACACTGGAAACAGAAGACGACGAAGAGCAAAGCGCTCTGACCAGTTGGGCTCAGGCCTTTATGGAGGCTGTTTTCCTTAAAGAGGACGAATGGTTTAACCACCAGGCTGAAGAGGAAGTCGCCGAACTGATGCTTCCGATCATGATTGCATCGGAACTGTTTGATGATGAAGAGTTTGTTAAAATGCGCGCAGACACCAAACTCTGCGATGAGATGTGCCGCACCATCCCTGACCTGCTGGTCGATCTTTATCTGCTGTTCCACGCCCCTGCTGATAAAAAATAATCCCAGGTCTGTCATCTGACTAAGAAAAAGCCCGCTGATCAGCAGCGGGCTTTTTTTATCTTTCTACAACATCATCAGAGCACGGAGAACACCATTACGCTAGCGTACAATGCGTGCCGTTGACCCCTGCCGCAACACTCTGACTCGCTCGCCTGGCTGGAAAAAGCCATCACTATCGACCTCCTGAACGACCGAGATTGTCCTGCCACTTTCAAGGGTAACCGTGACCTCCTGGCCCTGCTTACGGGTTGAGTTTTCCTCGATTTTCTGCCCCACAATACCGCCAGCGACAGCCCCCACAACAGAGGCGATACTACTACCCTTACCGCCCCCGACAGTACTGCCAGCAATACCACCGACAATTGCGCCAGCACCCGCGCCCAGTGGGCTATCAGTCCGGCCTTCAATTACCACAGGCTTCACTGCATCAACCCAGGCATATTCAACATTCTGAACTTTACGCGCCTCACTGCGGGAATAGGTATCGCCACTCAGCGAAGAAGCACAGCCCTGCAACAGCAACACGACTGCTGCAAAAGTAATCATAATAACTTTGTTCATAAATCAGTCCTGAAAACTGTTGTCATCGTTAAACTAAGTATAACCTGATATGGATTGTCTGAGCAGCGACGCTCTGCCGCATACCGATCTGTAGCTCAAATATCTGCCAAACCCGTGTTACCCTACCACAATTCAGCTTAACGGATCTTTAACAGCGTCTGGCAGATCAGCGACCAACAGGCCTCCCTGAATTTCTGATACCAGGGTCGCCTGCTCCATTGAGCGTATAAAACCTCATGACTTCGACTCATATCACTGATAAGCAACTGTTCGACAGCCTGAGTCAGTTTCGGTTCCACGACTTCCAGATTGGCTTCCAGGTTCCAGCGCAGATTCCAGTGATCCAGATTGCATGAACCAGCAGAGACCCAGTTATCGCACAACCCAAGCTTGGCGTGCAGAAAAGAGGGCTGATATTCAAAAATCCTCACTCCGGATTGCAACAACCGCCGGTAATAACGCTTCGATGCATGATAGACCCAGGGATGATCGGTATCAGGACCAGCGACAATCAAGCGCACATCAACTCCCCGGCGTGCTGCGCGACGCAAACTCCTGCGCACTGAAAAAGCCGGTAGAAAATAAGCGGTTGCCAGCCAGACACGCTCCTCTGCACGATTCATATGGTGCACGAAGCTTCGCTTAATCTGCTGTATCTTAAGCCCTTCAACCTGAGTCACCCGCGCCAACGCCTCACCCGCGCGGGCTGTGCCCGGCAGCCTGATTGGCGGCATCACGCCACCGGACTTAAGCCATTGTTTTGCAAATAGTTGCACCATATCTGCAACCACCACACCCTGCACCTGCAACATAATATCATGCCACGCAAGAGTCCCGCTCACAGGTTCTGCACGCAGGTATTCATCACTGATACCAGTTCCACCGATAAAACCGGTCTGCTGATCTGCAATCAACAGCTTACGGTGATCTCTGGCCAGATTAGCTGCCATTTTAAACAGGCTGATCGGATTATATCGCCTTACCTGGACACCCGCCTGCTCAAGTCTCGCACTGTCTTGCAGAGAGAACTTTCGTCCACCAAAATCATCGATCAGCCAGCATACCTTAACACCTCGCCGCGCTGCGTTGATCAGAGCACTGATGAAGCGATCAGCAACTTCACCAGAGCTGACCATATAAAACTCCAGCAGCAGCGAGTAGCGGGCCTCCTCGATCACTTGCAGCATGCGGGGAATAAACTGAGCTCCTTCTACCAGCAGCTCTACCTGGTTCCCCCCTGACCAGCGATACCTGCCCGTCATACCCGCTCCTTTATCCTGATCTGCTATTAATATCAGTGCTGACGCTGTCCGTAGAGACGCGCGTAGAGTCCGTTCTGCTGCAGCAGTTGTTCATGATCGCCCTGCTCTGCGACCTGACCATCTTCAAACACATAGACATGATCTGCCTGCTTAACCGCACTCAGGCGGTGAGCCACAATAATGGTGGTACGCCCCTGCAGAAAGCTCGCCAGATCGCGATGCAGATTGTATTCCGTCTCTGCATCCAGGGCTGAGGTCGCCTCATCGAGAACGACCACTTTCGGATCAGTCAGCACCATCCGGGCGATAGCCAGCCGCTGTCGCTGCCCTCCTGATAACCGCACTCCCTGACGCCCCACCACGGTATCGAGCCCACTCTCCAGCTGCTCAACAAAGGGGGCCAGTTGCGCCACCTCTAAAGCCTTCCAGAGCTGCTGATCGGTATAGGTCCGCCCCAGAGTAAGATTTCCCCGTACCGAATCGTTAAACAGCGCCGGATGCTGCAACACCGTCGCGACATTCTCGCGCACCCGATCCAGACCGATCTGTTCGACCGGCACACCATCAAACAGTACCTGGCCCTGTTGAACCTGATACAGCCCAAGTAACACCTGTACCAGAGTAGACTTACCGCCGCCACTGGCCCCCACCAGCGCAATCTTCTGACCGGCCTCGATTGTCAGCGACAACCCGCGGAGTATCTCCTGCCCGTTAATATAGCTGAAATGAATATCCCTGAGTTCAATCGCCACCGAAGTACGACCGGTAAAAGGGTCATGCAGATGCGGGTAGTCAGGCTCCTCATCCAACTCAACCAGACGATTAATTCGCTGCAACGCGGCTTTCGCGCCATAAAACGCATACTGTATTCCTAACACCTCCTGCACCGGTCCCATCATAAACCAGAGATAGCCAAATACCGCCATCATCTGCCCGATACTGAGATCGGAAAACACCACCATCCCCATCGATAGCGCCCGGAACATATCAAAACCGACCAGAAACACCATAAAGCTGAAACGGTTAGCGGCTTCGCTGCGCCACTCAAACCGGGTGGCATGATCTCTAAGAGAACGGGCATCCCCGATCAGTCCCTGAAGGTAGTGGTTTTCCCGGTTAGCCGCTCGGATCTGATAGATCGCCTCGAGCACCTCGGTAAGCCCTCCCTGAAACTGCTCATAGGCGCGGTTTTCCCGTTTTTTCAACTCTTTAACCTGCTTACCGATCGTCATCGTCAGCCACACCACCAGAGGGTTAAGCAGCAGGATAAACATCGCCAGTTGCCAGTTCATCCAGATCAGCACCACCGCCGTGCCAATAATTGTCAGCAGCGCGATCAGCAGACGACTGACTGAGGCCCCCACAAACCGGTCTACGGTGTCCAGATCAGTAATAAAATGTGAGCTGACAGAGCCACTGCCGAGGGCTTCATACTCCGCCATAGAGATCCGCTTCAGCCGCTGCAGTAATCCAGCGCGTATACGGAAGATCACCTCTTTCGAGATAATGGAGAACTGCCGCCCCTGCCAGACATTGAACACCAGTGCGGCAACCCTCAATAGAACTGTCAGCAGCAATACCGCTGTAATATAGAGCACCGGCCCCTGCCAGCCGGTGGGAAAAACAGCATTACACCAACTGACCAGCGTTCCGGGCTGGTTCAGCAGCACCTCATCAACCAGCATCGGCATCAGCAATGGCAAAGGTACGCTGGCACAGGTCGCCAGCAGAGCGATCAGATTTGCCTTGATTAACAGTGGCCGGTATTCCAGAGCGACACTGAAGATATAGCGCCAGCTATAATGAGACTGATCCATAACGAGCGGCCTGCTCCCTGATAGTGTAACGGTTTAATTCATCTGTATATTTACGAAGTTTAGCGAGATTCAGACGTCTGCGTCTGGTGATGGAATAAAAAAACCGCTCATGCGGTCTTTAGTATCTGCTTTATGCGACTCACAGTGCGAAAAGATGAACCCACCCGGTCAATGATCCCCCTTGGAGCCGCCCATACAGTTAGGTGACTGAGGAATCTCTCCATTCTGTTGCTGCCACTCCTGCGCAGTATACAGATGCAGCGCCAGCGCATGGATCGGATTGTTCATCAGTTCTGAAAGCGCGCCATAGATCATCTGATGACGGGCGACCGGTCGCTTACCGACAAAATCATCCGCCACCACCGCCAGCTTAAAATGACTTTCTGTGGCCGGCCCACTGTGCATATGGCTTTCATTTTCAATCACCAGATGCTGCAAAGCCAGCGCCTGCCCCAGGCGCTGCTCAATCTCAGTTGCAATACTCATATCATTGACCTGTTTTTACTGTTTTGTGTCCGCCGAATCGGCAGCCAGTTTACTGAATTTTGAGTGAATTCGCCGGGTAATCAACGCCACCGCAATAATTACCAGCGGCATGGCGATCCCCAACGACAGACTCTTATTGATATGCAAACCCTGATCATACAGCACACCGATAAAAATCTTTACCAGACCGATGGTGTAATAGCTGATCGCAGCAACAGAAAGGCCTTCAACCGTATGCTGCATCATCAGCTGAATCTGCGAACGCCGGTCCATTGAGCTGAGTAACTCCTGATTCTGTCCCTGAATCGACAGCTCTACCTGCGTACGCAGCATATCGCTGACCCGGTCGATTCTACGGGACAGATCTTCCAGCCGTCCCGCTATCGCCTTACAGGTGCGCACCGCAGGAATCATCCGCCGGGTGATAAACTCCTGCAATGTCAGGTGACCAGACACCTCATCCTCCCGCAGGTCCGCCAGTCGTTGCATCACCAGGTCCTGATAGGCATTGGTCGCATTAAAACGAAACGTAGAGCTGGCACGATAGGCCTCAACCCGGGAAGCCAGATGGGTTAACCGGCTTAACAGCTGCCGCTCATCGCGACAGCTGGCGTCATCATACTGCTCACTGGAGAGTATCTGGGTCAGCTCAGCCAGCTGCTGATCCATCTGCTGAAGTTCCGGACTGATTGAACGTGCCATCGGCAGCCCCATCAGTGTCATCAATCGATAGGATTCAATCTCCAGAAGCCGCTGAATCAGACGCCCCAGCTGACTGTCACTCATCTCCCGGTTATAGATCAGGAAACGCCCGAAGCCATCACTGTGCAAGCGGTAACTGGTCCACACCTGCGCAGCCCCCTGCGAAGGCTGACTCCCTACCAGACGCATCTCGTCAAAATGGCTTTTCACTTCAGGAATAGTGGGTTCGCCTATAGTGCGGACATCCTCTACCGACATATGAAAAGCCGCGACAATTTCACCACATATCCCCTCAAGCCAGCCCTCTGGCAACTGACTGATGCCAGTTTGAGCAAAGGGTTGCTGGTGGCTTCCACCCAACCAGATAAAGGTATAGGAGACAAACTCCATATGCTTTTCACGGCGAACTTTCAGTTCGCCAAAACGCTGCTGAAAACAGGGCGTATCCTGCTCAGGCACATCGCCGCCGAGTAACTCACACAACTGCTGCAGGTGACTGAACTGTTCAGCTTTCTGGTCTTCGCTGCACACCACAGAAAGATGCGAAATTCGGGCGGGACTGGGGATAACCTGAAACGGTCTCGAGTGCATCTCTTCGTAGAGAGACTCCCTCAGGGGGTGCATTTCAAGCTGAAGATTGGCAGAGACAGACATCAAACTTCCTGATTTCTATTAACAAACCGCTATTGTTAGCGAAACCCACGACCTAAAGCAACTCTCCTGAATACCCGCTACAAAAGAGCCCTGTCAATCCTCCAAAGGAGCCAGCATCAACGGCGTCTGCAACAGATCAACCGCCAACACCTGAGGGGTCACATCAAACCACTGCAGAAACAGCTCCAGCGTTCTATTCTGCGGCCAGTGGTCACCAAACTCATCCCAGGCGGCCAGCTCATTGGCAAATATGTTTTCATAGTGCAGCGCCAACTGCTGCGACACATCGGTTTCGCTGTGAAACTCTTCGGTCAGATATACACTGCCTTCAGCGCGATGCTCGTCCAGTGACATCGGCTGATTCAGCTCATCCTGCTGCTGACTGGCCCAGTCAACAAACGGCTGACGCGGCAGAACAGCAAATCCGGAACGGTTGATCAGTTTCATAGAGGCTTCTCCCGACTTCAGCTAAACTAGTGGCCAGCATTATAACCTCAGCCCCAGAGATGTGAATGAATATCCGCTGCCTGCCCCACCTGAACACTAAACAAGCCTGGCTTGATTTCTGCAAACGAGAGGTGTCCTCCTGTTTTATTGAGAGTCCGGAAGCGATGGTGGATTTTCAGACGACCTATCTGATGATCACGGTACTGGACAACAATACCCGCCATGGCAAACAAGCGATCAAATACAGCCTGGGTTCGCGCAGTTCACTGAAACCTGCCTGGAAGTTTATTCAGGCCTGCGATTTCAATCTGCAGATGATGATCGATGGCCTGGCGGAGATCAATTTCGATGGCAATGTCCGTGATAACTCGCTGTTAAAGGCGCATACCGACCTCACGGTACGCAAGTTTTTCTCTAAAGACCGCTCAATCATCTCGCCGGGAAATCTTGGCCGACTGATCCCCCTGACTGAAGCCCCCTCTCTCTGGACGTTACCACACCTGTCACGCCTGTTGGCAAACCAGCAGTTCCGGGGTTTACGCTCAGAGCAACTGGCACTGCCGGGCAATGATCAGTTTATGGTGGAGTATAAAGGGATACCCGCGCCTGAGGCGCAGGAGCTGCTGGTGGGCATTATTAATCAGCCGGAACAATGGCAGGTTCGGCCACACCCGAATGACGCAGGCCGGTTAATTATTGTGCATCAGGATGCCCCGCTGTGCAGCTTCGAGCCGGATTTCACCCCCCCAACACCAAAACTGGCCCAACGGGGAACCCGCTGGACCAGCTCAGCCTGAATCAATTACCGCATAGCCATCAGGCAGGCATCAGGCCCTCTACATCTTCAGCAGCCTCACCTTCGGACTTTTCGATCAGCCGATAGGGGTTATCGGAGTTCAGCAGTTCCTTACCATTTTTGGTGGGGAACTCAACATCGATATCCACAATCCGGCCATCACGGCAGACGTTGATAATGGTGTCCATGGTAGTCGCCATCAGCGAATATTTATCATCGGGGGCCGCAATCAGTGTCTGCAGACCCAGATCACTCATAAAGCCCAGCGAAGTCACGGTGTTTTCGGCATCCAGTTTATTAAACGCCTCATCGAATACCGACAGACTGATCCCCCCCAGAGTAACGCCATCAGCAGTGTCGCGCAGCCGGTATGTCGCCCCCATTGCTGCCGCAATGGCGACATAAAACGGTACCTGGTGCTCACCACCGGAACCGGTTTTTATCCGCTGGGTCAGCGTGGTCTTACGATTTCCTTCAAGATCTTTAACCACCAACTCAAAGTTATAGAAGTTGCGGTAATCCTGCAGCAGACTGCTTTCCCCCTCATCTTTCAGCACTTCATGAATTTTACTCAGAGCATCCTGATGGGGTCGCTTCTCATCGAACTGCATATCAAACAGCGAACCGACATTGGCCTGATCCATACGGGTATAGGCTTCCACCAGCTCCAGGATATCTTTCAATTCCGGGTTAGGCATCATTTCGAAGCTATACATCTCCCGATGGAATGGGCGGTTCTTGAGATGGGCATTGAGCTCACGAATCAGCTCTTTAATCTTATCGATCTGGTCTTTCAGGTGCGCAACAAAATCGGAACGGAAAGAGGTTTCTGCCTCCAGCCGCGCCCGCTCTGCCTTCTCGGTATACTCCGCCAGCTCACTGTCCCGCAGGGACTGGATCGTATGATCAACAAATTCAGCCAACTGCTCGTGAGTTGAATCTTCGCTCACCTTATCCAGTTCCTGATGGCTGAGACCTGAACCGTGGTAACGGGCTTTATACTGGGCAACACCATCACGCACAATATTCTTCTTGCGTTCAACCAGCCCCAGTTCTGATTGCGCCTTTTTCGCTGATTCAAAGATAATCCGATCAAGGTCTCCAGAACAGGACTCATCCATATAATCCCGTTTTTCCTGGGCGGACTGAGCATCAAACACTGGGTCCGCTTCGCAACGGGACCTGGCTGCAGCATGCTCTTCCAGCTCATTATCCAGCACCTCCAGGGAGGCATTGTCTTTAATCAGACTGGTACGGGTGGACTGCAGCTTGTCCATCAGCTTTTTCTGGGCATCCTGAGCGGCTTTCTGTGCTTCAACCAGTTCAGTAATCCGCTGATGTATACCCGAGTCATCCTGATTACGCAGATCCGTAATGCCCTGACGATAGCCATCGATCTCGCTTTGCAGCATCTCCCGCTGATTCACCAGATCAAAGGTACGTTCGGTGACACCGGTCAGTGCGGCCGTCATGCGGATCAGGTTTTCCCGCAGACTATCCAGCGCTTCATGGTCTTTGTTCAGCGCACTGAACTCGGCCATCATCTGCTCGACCTGACGATCCTGTTGTTGCAACTGGTGCTGACGCCGGCCACCGCCACTACCCATCATCGGCGCTTCTTCCCGAATCGAGGTGGTGGTCCCCTCTGTCTGCAGCATGCAGTCATAGGTCAGAGCCCGCTCCTGTTTCAGCAGCTCGCTTTCGGTTTCTACCGCCATCACCCCGCCCAGTGCGCGGTTCATGTACGCCTGAGCATCATCACTCTGACAGTCAACAAACTGCGCCAGAGACCCTGGTTTAGAACGATTGAGCCACTCATGGGACTTGGTGGTATTGACCACCCGACAGCCTTTCAGATGACGACCTTTACGACGATACAGGGTGATCGCTTCCTTAACCCGGTCCGGATCAACAATCAGCGCTTCCCGACGGGCGCCGAGGAAACTCTCAATGGCAATACGCCATTTCTCATCGTTAATATCCACCAGTTCGCAGATCGGCGTCGATTCGATACCGTAATCTTTCAGCAGCTGCATCAGTTCGCGGGTGTTACGTCGCAGAGGTGCCCGCCCCTCTTTCAGTTGCTCAACCGCGCTTTTCTGACTCTGAATCTCGCTACGTAACTCGTTCATGCGGATAACGGAGGACTCAAACCGGCGGGCGATCTCGCGGCGCACCGAGTCCACCGACTCTTTCAGACGGTTGAGGTTGTTATCGACATCCACCGGTGCCAGCGGCCAGGCTTCCGCCATCATATCTTCACCGGAGCGCCATAACTCAACCGACTCTTTGACCACCGGAATAAAACTATCCGGCAGGTATTGCTGATAGTTGGCAAAACTGACCGCTGAACGCAGCAGTGAATAGACATGCTGGATCTTCTCTTTAACCACATTCAGCTCATGCTGACGGGCATTGATAGAGTTTTCCAGCGCCTTAACCTTGTGGGCGCTATCGGTGTTATTCAGTTCGGCACGGGTATTGGCCAGCGACTGCATGATCTCGCTGAGTTCTTCACTCTTAGCTTCAAGATCTGCCTGCAGAGTGGTTTCTTTCTCCTGATTCTGTTCGAGACGCTCACCCGCTTCCTCTTTTTTCAGATCAGCATGCTCAAACCGGGTCTCATGTACCACCCACTCATATTCGACGGAGTTTTTAACGTTGCGGTCGATCCCTTTGCACTGCTCCTGAACCTTTTCCAGTTCGACGATGCGGTTGTATACCTCACGGGTTTTCTGCTCCATCGCCCGGTATTCATCCAGTGATTTACGGAACCCGCCCACATGGACAATATTCTCATCCAGGACAAACTCACGGATAAAACGGGTGGGACTGTTGATCGGTACAAACTTCAGTGCGTTGCGGAAGTTTTTCACAAACTTCTCATCATCATTGGGCATCTGCTGATCATAGCTCAGTTCAGTGACCAGCTCGCGAATAAAGCGGTTGGCGCGCTTCTCCAGCTTCATATCAGGACACTGCTTCAACAGACTCTCTTTCACCACCGGCCACTCTTTCGGCAGACGGCCTCCATCCTGTTTGATGGTAAAATCTTCCAGCGTCACAGAGAAATCAGGCAGGATAAAACGCCCCAGCACATCCTCTTCGGGTGAGGACAGCGATGCACTGATCGCCAGTCCGACACAGGTCTCTTTACCGGTTTCAGTATCAAAGAAACTCAGAGCGATATAGCTGACGGAATCCTGTCGGGAGTTATCCTTATTGCCCAGATCATCCATAAAACCAAGACAGTAGGTGCGCAGACTCCGCTCACTCTTTTCACCCGCACTGGCGTTAAAGCTGAGATACTTTTTATTCCCCCCCATGAGAACCGTCTGAATAGCATCCAGCAGGGATGACTTACCCGACCCGTTCGGCCCGATGACCGCGACATTACCCTTAATTGGTATCTCCACGGCACCGAGCACATACCAGTTCACCAGCACCATTCTATTGAGCTGTTTCATCAGTGGGTCTCCTCAGGTGCCGCTATGGTGGCGTTGGTTTCAGCGTCTTCTTGCGCTTCTGTGGGCTGAGCCGCAGTCCCGACGACGGCCTCACTGTCTCCCCCCTCTTCCGCGGCTGATGGCGACTCAGGAGTTGCCCCCTCCTCGCCGTCCTCAGCAACCGGTTGTTTAACCACCGGCTGTTCGTCGTCCCGCTCTTCGCAGAGCGCTTCCAACTGGCCGATAAAGTCTTCCACCACCACCTGGCGAATCGCCGGATTGATGGTTAAGGGGATATTTTTCGGGTCCGTTTCGTGGGGCTTGCCCCGCTCAATCACGCCATGCCGGCTAAACAGTGACAGCAGCTCTTTAAGCCGGGTTTCATTGGGAATCTCGCGGCCAGTGAGGTTTTCATACAGCGTCAGCAGCTCATCGGAGGTGATGTAGGCTCGCCCCGCTTCAACATCGAACGATTCCAGTTTCTGTTCATATTGCTGGCGCAGACAGAGCAGAAACAGGGATTCATCCAGTTTCAGACGCATAAAGCGCTCTTCGCCCTTCGGCAGGATACCCAGATAGGCTTCATCTGGCTGATAGATCAACGACCAGCCTATAGCGGCAAAGAGGTTTACAAAGTAGTCCACGTGGGATGCAACCAGGAAATAACTATCCCGGTGCCCTGAGCGTTCAGCGTAGAGAAACTGATTCACCAGCAGCATATTGGCAGCCCGGACGAAATCCTCTTCCTGATACTGATCGCTGCGACCGATGATTTTCTGCAGATCACCCAGCATTATACTTTCCTCTGAATACTGAAATCGCGACACTCAACCATATCCGCGACATTGACATATTTATCTTCAAACTTAATCTCATACTTGTTGGCGGTTCCGCGCCCCTTCTTACCCAGTGAACGCATATGCCGCAGATAACTGAAGCAGATATAATCCTCGATACACTCGATGGTGAAGTCGGTCGCGGTTATCTTTTTCTTGTCGATCAGATGGCGCTCGACATAGAGCTCAATGTTCTCAGGCTTCACTTCCCGCCGGGCTTTGTACTCTTTGAACAGCTGCCGCAGCTCCAGCACCCGCGGGTCAATCTCGACCGGGCGGATCACCCGGGGCCTGGTTTCAACCCGACGACGGATCGGTGAACGCACACTGCCCGGCGCAATAAACGCCACAGATTCAAGGGTGTTGATATGGGGGATAGAACGAGAGTCCAGCTTAGACACATCAGAGATCAGCCGCGATAAACGGGAACTCATACCCGGCGTGGTCTTATCCATGTAACGGACGGTGTCGGCGACCCGCTTCTCCAGCCGGTAACGGAAATCGTCGATGGTTGCCAGACGCTGATCCACCGACTCAAAGATCCGGATAATCCGGTTGATATGGCTATGAACCATCGCCTCAGCATCGGCAAAACTGAGCTCAAACTGCTCCTGATAGTGTTTCGACAGTTTTTCCACTTTAAGCGGATCAAACTGCAGATCCCGCAACATCGTCAGAATCTGACGACGGAAACGAAACGGGTTGTTCTTGGTTTTCAGGGTTTTGTAGTCAGAAACCAGAATATGGGCTACGAAGCGATCGAAGAAGCTGCGGACAATCTCCTGCGGATTTGAGGTCGCTGCCAGACTGATCTTCAGCTCCCGCAGGCCCAGCATCATATCGGTCAGGTGGGCACTGAAATCAGCGGCGGTCTGAGCCGCTTCCTGCAGTGTAATCCCCCGGCCAGCAGGATCACTGATGGCTGACTCAAGAGAACTGAGTACGTTAAGCACCGCACCACCGTAGCTGCGTTTTTCCAACTCATTGATACCGACCAGGGTGCGTAACAGATAACTGATCGCCGGAGACAACAGGACAAAGGTGCGATAGATCCGCTGCTCCTCTTCCAACCAGCCAGTTTCCACCAGTCGTCGATAGATACGGCTGGTATATTCAGCGGTGGAGCGTGGCAGCTCCTGGCGATCCGCTTCGGACTCACCCTCTTCTGGTTCCCAGCGACGCACCCCAAGGCGCACAACAGTATCCTCAATACAGGAACGGATGAGGTCTTTGGGCACAAACGGATCAACCAGATCTTCATCGAAGAACTGATCAGCGAGATCCAGCAGAACCGCCTCGTAGATATGTTTATTTTGTCCAGAAAAAGGAACAAATATTGTTTCGGGAAGCTTTTTGAAAAGCATCTCAGCTAAAATCTCCGGGCACGCAGACTGGAAAAAAGATCTCTGGTTCCGTGTGAAAAGTGCCCCAGGCCGATACCAGCCGACACTCAGCGATGCCAGAGCCTGCCTTACGGCAAAATAGCGCAATTCACACGCGTTTTATTCACACTATCTTTAATAAAGGTACCGATGATAACGGAAATAGCCACACTGACCAAGTGGCAAACAAGACACAACCACCGGGACCAGCTCTTTTCTCAGAAAAAAAATAATAAATATAATTAAATCAAAAAGATAAAATGGTGATCAATGTTTATTCAGAGGGTTCTTTTCGCCTGCTGCAATCGCGCATAGGCTGACAGGAGTTTCTGGTGCTGCACAAACCCCTCCAGCGCCATGGTTGACTCAGCCAGTCCGGCAAACAGTCCATGACCATCGATCATTTCCAGCACCTCAGCTACCCGATCGACACCATAGATCTGCTCCAGCAGAGCGCGATACTGATCCAGTGTACGTTCAGTATCGAGGCGAAAACTCAGGCACTGATGCAAGCAGCGATATAAGCTGGCCCGATCGCCCTGCGGACAGCCTGACCGTTGAATCCAGTCACTCCAGTTCAGCGCTTCTTGCAGTTCACCCAGCTTCAGGTTTAACAGACACTTCAACTCACCTACTCGCAATGAGTCCCACAGGGTTAACGGGTCAGACAGAATACCGATGATATCCACCACCAACTGCTGATCGGAAAAGCCCCCCTCCTCCAGTTTAACCAGCAGATTTTCAGCATCCAGCTCAGTCAGGGAGGGCAGACGCAGCAATGACTGCCGCAGTTCAACTCCGGCATTATTGTTGTTCCAGACCAGCTTATCGACCGGAAAAATCTCTGACATACCGGGCACAATAACCCGACAGCTATACACCCCCAGGTGTTCAAAGTCAGCGATATAGATATCCATATCGACCTTGTGAATCAGATGACACAGCTGTTCAAACTCAGCCTGGGTATCGCCCTCAATATTCCACTCGGTGAACCTGTAATCGGTCTTTGTCGCAAACAGGTCCCAGGCAACAGCACCGGTGGAATCAACGAAGTGGGCATCAAGATTCGCCTGATCCGCCACATCAGTAATATCAAAACCCGGTAGCGGAAAGCCGCTCAGATTTTCAGGACTGCGCCCCTGGAGCAGCTCGGTGACAGCCCGCTCAAACGCTACCTCAAACTTAGGGTGCGCGCCGAAAGAGGCAATACATCCGCCATCCTCAGGGTTAATCAGGGATACGTTCACCAGAGGAAATTTGCCCCCCAGCGAAGCATCCTTAACCAACACAACATAGCCCTGACGACGCAGTGCCTCAATCACCTCAACCGTTCTCGGATAACGCTCCTGCACCTGCCGGGGAATATCCGGCAGACTGATCCCGGAGGAGATAATGGTATTCTTTATATGCCGTTCAAAAATTTCTGACAGTGCCTGAACCCGGGCTTCACTGACACTGTTCCCGGCGGCAATACCATTACTTCTATAGAGGTTGCCGATAATATTGACCGGTATCCACACCCGGTCACCGGTGCGTTGACGCACAAAAGGAATTGCACAGATCCCCCGTTCACGGTTTCCCGAGTTGGTATCCACCAGCATCGACGCTTTCAGTTCACCATCCATGTTGTAATGCAGTCGGGTCGGCTCATCCAGCATCTCATCAGGTAATGCATTCCCCGTTACCTGGAACCACTTCTCATTTGGATAATGAACAAACTCTCCCGAGGCAACCGGCTCGCCCAGATAGTAATCCGCAAAAAAACTGTTACAGCTTAGCCGTTCAAAAAACTCCCCCAGCGCACTCGCCAGCGCCGCAGACCTGGAAGCCCCTTTGCCATAACTGAAAAGTAGCGGATTATTTCGCTCCTGAAGGTGAACAGACCAGACATTTGGCAGAGGATTGAGCCATTGAGTCTCTTCAACTTCAAAACCCAGTGACTGAAGACGGGCCGTCATATGAAGGATTGAATCGTCCAGTGGAGCATCTTTACCGGGAATCATCGACATAGGGGATCCTTGCTACCATTCTCACTAAAAAATCGGGGGCAGACTGCCCTTTCGCAGTTATCAGCTCCAGGCGTGCTCCCCATCATAACGCCCGTTATACAGAAAACCATCCTCAAGCGAAATGCCGCACGATTAATATCGCCGGAGTACTGCCGGGTCAGCCACCAGGACATTCATCAGATCGTTATTTAACCACTTAATAAAACAGTAAAATATTTTATCTTTTCTGCTTGACGCATACCCCACTCATCATTAACATACGCCGCCACGGTTGAGGTGATCCTCGATAGCTCAGTTGGTAGAGCAGTAGACTGTTAATCTATTGGTCGCTGGTTCGAGTCCAGCTCGAGGAGCCAACTTAATCGTTATCGGATGTAATTCCTCGATAGCTCAGTTGGTAGAGCAGTAGACTGTTAATCTATTGGTCGCTGGTTCGAGTCCAGCTCGAGGAGCCATCTTTCAGAACGGGGCATAGCGCAGTCTGGTAGCGCATCTGGTTTGGGACCAGAGGGTCGTAGGTTCGAATCCTGCTGCCCCGACCACCTCTTTTTTATAAAGAGATTGGTGGTTTTTCTGAGACACGAAAGAACAAAACGTGTATAAATAACCGTTCATTCAGTCGGGGCATAGCGCAGTCTGGTAGCGCATCTGGTTTGGGACCAGAGGGTCGTAGGTTCGAATCCTGCTGCCCCGACCACCTCCTTTTTATAAAGAGATTGGTGGTTTATCTGAGACACGAAAGAACAAAACGTGTATAAATAACCGTTCATCCGTCGGGGCATAGCGCAGTCTGGTAGCGCATCTGGTTTGGGACCAGAGGGTCGTAGGTTCGAATCCTGCTGCCCCGACCACTTTAAAGCCGCTATAAAAAGCGCATCTGGTTTGGGAGCTATCCAGGCTAGGGTCATAGATCCTAATACTGCTGCCCCGACCACTTTAAAGCCGCTATAAAAAGCGCATCTGGTTTGGGAGCTATCCAGGCTAGGGTCATAGATCCTAATACTGCTGCCCCGACCACTTTAAAGCCGCTATAAAAAGCGCATCTGGTTTGGGAGCTATCCAGGCTAGGGTCATAGATCCTAATACTGCTGCCCCGACCACTTTTAAAGCCGCTATAAAAAGCGCATCTGGTTTGGGAACTCTCCAGGCTAGGGATCATAGATTCTAATACTGCTGCCCGACCACTTTCTTTGTGTAACAAGTTTCTCGGTAAAAGTATTCGCTTACCAGTTTAACGAAGCTATCCGAGCGATTTTTTTCCTCTTACCGATACAACCGGTTAGAAAAATCTGTTTTTCAGCAAATCCCCTTCGCTGAACCTTAACGAAGTCATTTCGTTATTCACCGGGGTATACATTATCGTCTGTTTTATCTTGTATACAGCTGCCCCGGATTTTTTTAAAACTATTAAACCTGGCCTTCCTCCCCTCTCAGACCTCTTTCCTATACCGGTGATTGCATTACTTGGGTAGAATTATCCGATCTGCCAACAATGGATTGAGTGATAGATCAAAAACATCTATTTACCCCATAGTTATCCTTTGCGCAGTCTTCAATGACTCACGTTTTGGCGTTACCTCAAGCTTTCTTTAAATCTCCCCAGCAAAGCCAATGGCTTCCTTTTTACTTGCCACGAACACCTAAACTTCCTCAAAGCTCATCAATTAAAGCTTTGAATAACTCGGTACAGAAACTGCCATGATTATGCTGCAGCAAAAAAGGGTTTTCAGCCACTTAAATACGAACAGATAAAAACGAAGATACTCGAGATTGCATCAAAATATATCATATCTCTGCAGGATACAGCCTTACACGCACAACCTAGCTTGATCGAATTACAGCAATAATACTTCTCTTTACGATAGGCGGTTCAATTCCCACCCTCTCAAAGAGAAGCCTGAGACACCATATAAATATAAATGTCAACAAATATACTAACCACCAAGGTGCATTTAAATGAAAAAAAACAGAAAATAGGAAAAATTCCTATATAATAAATCATTGAAATCAAAGGAAAATAGCATTTTAAGGCAAGTTTTTTACCAAAAATAGTTCCATTCATTCACAGGGATATCCATAATGATTAAGAAGCACTTTGTAACAGCAGCTATTGCTTGCGCTATTTCAACAACAGCACCATTTGCAACAGCAGCAGGTCAAGCTGGAACAGGTCCAAGCCCATATACAGATTGCGGCATCGGAGCTGCTTTATTCAAAGACACCCACTGGGCAGCTGTATCATCAAACATTATCTGGGATTTGGGAACCACAGCCGTAACGTCAGCGACTATGAGCCCTGAAACTTGTAACGCAAAAAAAATGGAGGCTGCTCAGTTCATTCTTGACTCTTACGAAAGTCTGGTTGAAGAAACAGCTAAAGGACAGGGTGAAAACATTTCGGCAATGCTGGATATCTTCGGATGCCAGGAAAGCCAACAAGCTAGTGTTATTATGTCTGTCCGATCAGATATGGCTAAGTTAGTTTCAACCGAGTCCTATACACAGGAATCAAACGTAACAAAAGCTACTGCCTACTATAATTCAGTAAGCAAAGCAGTAAACAGCTGTTCAGCATAAATTTTGTAAAACTTGTCAGTACATGCACCATTACGCATACGCTGTAATGGTGCACTTTTTTACCACAATTGAAATTTACTGATGTTGCTACGAATTGTAATACTACTGACTTTCTCGATAATCTCTCTCAACGCTGTTGCTGCAAAATCACACGAAAGTGAAGCTTGGGTCAGTGCAGCTAAAAGACAAAACTTATCAATTAACCCAACATGGCTGAAGCTTGGTCATTATAAAGATAAAACTTCATCACAAACTGCGTATAGCAGTGAGATTCATAGTAAGAATTTCTTTATAGCTTCAAACGGCATGACAGACCCTCAGGAAGAGTTATTTGCAACTATTGAGGCCATGTTCACTCCTCTCAACCAGAAGAACAGAGATGCACACCCCCAATGCCAGTTTCCTGCGCGATATCTTTGGTTAAAGAAGCATTTACAAAATACTAATGTTTTACCAGCAGAAGCTACCTGCCCTTCTTATAACGAATGGACACATGACAGCTCAATAGAATCTCTAAGTGTTATTTATGCTACAGGTTATCTCGGAAATCCGGCATCATTCTATGGACATACATTTCTAAAGTTTAACTCTGCTAATAACACCTCATCTTTTCTCGATAAGACTATTAATTATGGCGCAGTTGTTCCCGATGGAGAAAATCCAGTTACATATATATTTAAAGGGATATTCGGTGGATATATAGGCGGTTTCAGCGATGTGAATTTCTATTTTCAAAATAATAACTATGGAGAAAATGAGCTTCGAGACTTATGGGAGTATCGCTTGGACCTTCCTACGGAAAGCGTAAGGCTGATTGTTGCCCACTCCTGGGAGGTATTAAAAAAGGAATACACTTATTTTTTCTTCCGTAAAAACTGCGCTTATAGAATGGCAGAATTGATTGAACTCGCGGAGGGAGTAAACATTATAAAATCTCGCGCTGTAACGTTTCCTCAATCGTTAATCAAGACAATTAGTGAGTCATACATTAATAATCGACCACTCGTACTATCAAAATTTTATCATGCTTCACGACAAACCCGACTTTACCAGAAATACCTTGCTCTCAATGCAAATGAAAAAGCCTTAGTTCATCAAATCTTCAATCATCATAATAAGTTATATGATAACGACTTCATTAAGTGCTCAATAACCTCTAAATACCTCATACTAGACACCCTGTTAGACTACTTGCAATACGTTCGAACACCAGAAGACAGAAACACTGATACTGTGAATTCATTTTACCAACAAGTACTAATAGAACGTTATAAGCTCCCCCCTGGAGAAGTACACATTTCAAAACAGCACGGATATCCCCCCGATAAAGGACGTGATCCGAGTTTAGTTCAATCAGCAATTACTCACAATTCAAAGCTGGGGGATGGTATATCGCTTATTTTCCGCCCGGCATATTATGATGTTCTGGATTCTGATAACAGCCATGTACGAGATTCCGCTTTGACAATGGGTCGTTTTGAACTGCACTCATCACAAGGAGGAAACTTTGAATTGCGTGATTTAACTCTTATTGAAATTGAGAGTATAAATGCGGCAGTAACAGGACTACCCGAAGACAATGGCAGCGGCTGGTTCTTAAAAGCAGGGCTTCAACCGCCTGATCTAACATGCACTTCCTGTTTGATAATGCGAGGTCAAGCTTATTATGGTTACTCAAAACGAATAAGTAATGATATTTTGATTGGGGGATTCCTTGGTGGTCAACTTCAGGATAGCTATAAATCCAGCGGTAATACACGTATCGCTGCTAAACTTTTTACTAATCTTTTTACAGGAAAGGATTACAATATGCGTATTCTGATAGATACAGCAACCCCCTTAGATGGAGCGAAATCTCAGGAGTACGTTACGACTTTTTTATCTAGATACCGTTTGAGTAGGAATTCAGATATTCGATTATCTTATAAAAAAGACAAGGCAGAAGAATACAACCTAACTTTTGGCCTTTATTTCTAATGAGAAGATGTACTAAATCAGATTTAAACCTGATCTGGCAGTTTGCAGCTTCCCTAAGGGGCTGCAGGTTAGGTTTAAATTACGAACTGTTTCATCTGATTAATTTTCCATTGAGTAGCATTTCTATCAGCGTTATGCCACAGTTACACCTACCTGAAAAACTCGCTAATGATAGTAACATTCAAGCTAAGTACCCAGAGCTACTTAATAAATATTAAGGAGGATCATATAATAGCTTGATATTTAGAATATAGACAAGAGTTCCTCCCGGTCCAGCCACTTCAAAATATTCCCCCTATCTGATGGTAAAAAATGATCTTCTCTGCAAAAAAGAACCCTGAAAATCCTGGCAAGCACAGACAGTTCATCGTCGTTGGTGTGCAGCGGGGTGGCACCTCGGCAATAGCGGCTGCACTTCAGGCACTGGGGATATCCCTTGGGGATAATTATCATAGCCCTATCTATGAAGATTTAGAGATAGCAAAAACGTTTCGCAGCGGCAACTGGAAAAAACTGCAACAACTGATAACGGCATATGAACTGGAGTATCAGCAGTTTGCCTGGAAGCTACCTGATAGCAACAGTAAGCTAGCCCGCATTTCCAAACTGTTTTCAAACCCCAGTTTTATCTTTGTTTACAGGGATATCTGCGCAATCGCCAACCGAAAACAGTCAGTGCAGAACATCACTCTCGTCGAGGCAATGAAATCCAGCCTGACGGCGTATAACCGGATAGTAAAATTCGTCGAAAAAAACGACTATCCAGCTCTGCATATCTCTTATGAGAAGCTTCTGCAGGATTCCCAGAGGCAATTAAGGCAGATTGCAGATTTTTGCGATATTGATGCAACTGAAAGCTTAATTGACCAGGCCAGCCAAGCCATCGAAGCATCTCCGAAAATTTATACGCAATGGGTGGATATTTCACGACAGATATATCAGCTCAATAAAGCCGGATTTGATGGCTATATTGATAAGGTTTCTGAAAATCTGGTGTCTGGCTGGTTTCTCCAGAAGGGCTCTGATCAACCGGTTACTGTTGAACTTCTTGTCAATGATCACTGGGTCGCAGATGTCCTGTGCGAAGAGTTTCGGAGTGACCTGATCACGGCTAAAAAAAGCGTGACAGGTAAGGCGGGTTTTCGTGTTTCACTACCAAAAGGCACTTTAGCCAAAGCAGACACCGTTTCAGTCAGAGCAAAAGGTCATACGGAAACCCTGTTCAGCGTATTTTAAGACAGCACTATCGCTCAGTAAGCCCCTTATCGCGATGTAATGACACGTTCGCAAATCTTGCGAAAACAGACTGAATCAACGATTTTGTGCTCTTTAGAACCGATCACGATGGTAATAACGCCAACAGCGATACCGCTCTGGTGAACCGGCAAAATCGTTACAAGGTAGGATGAACCTTTTCCCCTTTCAATTTCAAACGCCCGCAGAGATATTCTCCCGACACTTCTGACAACTCTGGCAATTGCCTTCTGCAACCTGAGATTATCGACAAGAGCCCGGCAACTTAGACGGTTTTTACTATCTGTTTTAAGTCCATCCCCACTTGCCAGCGCTTGATCTGCAAAATGGTTTGTGCAGATTACCTCACCGTTCGTCGCTAGCAGAAACACACCGCACCTGAATCGGTTAAGTTCACCCACAACAGCCTTAAAGCGGGCTTTCAGAAGCGGTAATGTATCTTCAGGGTGATTAAGATGAGTACAGGGACCGGTCAAATGCAACGACGATGGAGATACACTGCACTGTCGTACCTCGTCCCTCTGCCTGTTGCCCGTGAGAATATCAATATCCCAAAAGCGCATCTTATTTTTATAATTAGCTATCATATACTTCTCCCGGAGCATGAGCCCCTGTTTCAGGCCCCTGCTCGGCAAAACATCAGATATTTAAGATTGATAGCAGATACACCAGCAAGTCTTACGCCAATCAAGCAAAAGATTTAGCACCCTATATATATCAGCATGTTACAATAAATTAGCAGAGTACAGGATTGGTTATGTCAGTAGTCTTTATCACTATTGAGAGAAACGGAATCATATATTCTTCAGTTTGACGATTCACAACAGCCTGATAACCTTCTACGCTATAAACCATTGAATATATAACATTGAGTTTGCTGCTATATCGTATGTCGATCGGCAGTAAGTCTCGTTCTTAATCGGCAACACTGCACCTGCTTTCAGGTAAACTACTAAAGTTAAGAGGCGCACAGGATCCCTACTGCTAACCGGTGCGTGATTCTGAGACGCTTAACACCAATCAGTTCAACCATCAAAATGCAGCTACAGATTTAACCGATCACTCAAATCCGATATTGGAAAAAATGAATGGGAAATATCGCTGACAAACTGGTTCAGGTTACTCAGGGCATGAAAATCGATGTCGGGCACGCCGCTCTGACGGTGACCAAAGCACTCGATTACGTAGGCATTGATGATAAAAGTCATGGCCGCCGTGTCGGCCTGATATGTCACCGCATAGCACATCTGCTGGGTTGGAATCGCACCAGAAGGCATTTTATTTTGATTGCGGGCATGCTCCACGACTGCGGCGTGTCATCTACCACAGTGCATCGCAAGCTGGTGGCCGAGATTGAGTGGGAAGGCGCAGAAGAGCACTGTTTGAGAGGTGATCAGTTTTTACAAAGTTTCCCGCCATTCAGCCCCTTCGCTGCAGCAATCAGATACCACCACACCCGCTGGCAGGACCTGCCACCGTCACTTGACGATGAAACGCGGGAATATGCAAACCTGATATTTTTCGCAGATCGCTTAGATGTTGCCTATGCGTCGTTCATCATCAGTCACCCGCACCATGAAGCACTGTTAAGCCGGGAACGCCTTCTTGCTGAGCTGGCACCTTATGTTGGGATACTGTTCTCCGATGAAATATATAAAGCAGCTACCCACGCTATACAGAAAGACAGCTTCTGGCTAGAGCTGCGTGAGGAGTATCTGGATGATGCCATCATGGAAGCGCTCTCCTCAGAAGACTATGAAATATCATTGTCATTTGACGAAATTGAATCGCTGGGAGAGCTCATATCTCAGGTCGTCGATGCCAAGAGCCCCTATACGCACTACCACAGTTTGCGGGTTGCAGACCTGGCTTACACACTTTCAGGGCTGGCAGGTCTGGAGCCTTATCAAAGAAGAATACTGAGACTTTCAGGTCTGCTGCATGATGTCGGTAAGTTAAGAACACCAGATGAGATTCTTGAAAAGCCCGGAGCACTGACTGACGCCGAAGTCGCCCAGATGCGCAGTCATCCGCTCGATAGTAAAAGAGTTCTTAATTCACTATTCCCCAATACCCCTATCGCAAAATGGGCAGCAGAACATCATGAAAAGCTGGATGGATCTGGCTACCCGTTTGGCTGGAAAGGCGATCAGATCGACTTTCCTACCCGGATCTTATCGGTCGCCGATATCTTTCAGGCTCTGTGCCAAAAGCGGCCATATCGGCACAGGCTGAACATAGAGGACGTTCTTGAGATCATGGATGTAATGGCTGGCAAAGGGGAGATAGACCTTTCAATATATGGTTTACTAAAAGCAAACAAAGAGGAACTATATACAATAGCAATAAAAACGTAGCCTCTCTGAGAATGAGAAACCGTTTCCTATCGTCGGGTGACCAGAATAAATCAAACCGCCCAGCCATAGCCGGCCGGAAAAGCGCACAAAATGAAGGATATATTGACAAAACACAACAACTCTATATAGTGTAGATCAGCTTAGAAAAAGTCTATTTTTTAACCATTTGTTGTCGTTGTATTACTGTTGTTGCAATATTTAAGTATTCTCGTCCCTCTGTTTTAAAGTCCAGTCTTATTTTTTTGCTATCCGGTCACCTCTGACTACATTTTGAACAACAGCGTTTTATACCCCTACGCTGTGAAGATAGAGAGTCGCTCTGAATATCGGTTCAGAGTTGTCCGGCACAATACCAGAACGGTGGCGATTACACTGCACAGATGGTTATTGTTGCTTCCTGTCTGGGTGAGCCAGTCGTTCACAGCTTCAGGAAACTACCCGCTGTATTCAAGTGTCGTGGACACTCGGCAGCTATAAATATTTTTGTCATGTGCATGAGATAGACTAACAAGGATCTCAGCATTAGTTTTTGGTCATCAGACAGGGCTCAGTGCCCAGGCTAGCAAAAGCAGGTCTGATCTCCAGTCCAATTTAATTCACTCCAGAGACGTGAGTGATGCCAGCCATACGCATCCCGTAGTATTAAAACCCATTATCAATGAGTTCTTCTGACTACCTGAAGCGGCCGATGCTGGTTTATTTGAGAAAAGAATGAGTAATAACACCAAAGCGGCAATCAACGCCGCAGATTTTGAAAAATATAGTAATCCGATTCCCGGCCGGGAATACATTATGGGTCTCTTCGATGAACCCGGTAAGTTTTTAAATCGCGAACAGCTGGGTAAAAACCTGAAGCTGTTTGAAGATGAAGAGAAAGAAGCGTTGCGCCGCCGCCTAAGGGCGATGGAGCGTGATGGACAACTTAATTTCGACCCGCGTAAGGGTTACAGTCTGCTAACCGCTCAGGATCTGGTTGAAGGCCGGGTTATCGGGCACCCTGATGGCTTTGGTTTCCTGTCACTGGACCAGGGTGGTGACGACCTTTTCCTGCATGATAGCCAGATGCTCAAAGCATTTCCCGGTGACCGGGTACAGGCACGAATCACCGGCACTGACCGTCGCGGACGTCAGGAAGGTCAGATCGTTAAGGTGCTTGAAAAAAATATGACCGAGATCGTTGGTCGTTTAAGAGTCGAGGATGGCGAGTACTATCTACAACCCGAAAACAGCCGTATCTGTAATGAGATCGATATCCCGGATGATCAGCTAAATGGGGCTCAGGTAGGGCAGTATGTCACCGTTGAGATCACCGAGTACCCTTGTCATCGTTTTAATGCTGAAGGCCGGGTAACTGAAATACTGGGGGACTCCATGGCTCCGGGTATGGAGATCGATGTAGCGATTCGCAACCATGATATCCCCCATAAGTGGCCACAGGATGCGCTACAGGCAGCCGAGGCACTGGGCGAAGAGGTTAAAGACGCGGATAAACAGCATCGTGCAGATCTGCGCGGCTTGCCATTTGTCACCATTGATGGCGAAGATGCCCGGGATTTTGATGACGCAGTCTACTGCGAGAAACGCAAGTCCGGCGGCTGGCGTCTGTTTGTCGCTATCGCCGATGTTTCCCACTATGTCACGCCAGGCAGCCCATTAGATCTGGAAGCCGCTGAACGGGGTACCTCTGTGTATTTCCCGGGTCATGTTGTACCGATGCTGCCCGAAGCGCTGTCAAACGGACTCTGTTCACTGAATCCCCACACGGACCGTTTAGTTATGGTCTGTGAAATGGCGATCAACAACGCCGGTAAGATGACCAGCTATAGGTTTTCTGAAGGTATTATTCACTCCCACGCCCGGTTGACCTATACCCAGGTGGGAGCGCTGGTATCTTCACCCGAATCTGAACTGGGTAAAACCGTTGCCCGCAAGCATGACGACGTTGTTCCCCATATCCACACCCTGCACCATCTCTATGCCGTGCTGAGAAAAGCCCGTACAAAACGGGGCTCCATCGACTTTGAAAAGCAGGAAGTACAGTTCAAGTTTACCGAAGACCGCAAGATTGACCGCATTGTGCCTGTCGTCCGTAACGATGCCCACAAGATGATTGAAGAGTTTATGCTCTGTGCCAACGTCGCTACCGCCCAGTTTTTAGAGAAACTTGAGCTGCCAGCCCTTTACCGTGTCCATGAAGGGCCAGTAGAGAAAAAGCTGACCAATCTGCGGGCATTTCTGAGCGAGAGGGGCCTGAATCTGGCGGGTGGAGAAAAGCCAACACCGGTACATTATGACCGTCTGCTGAAAGGACTTGGCGAGCGACCGGACGCGCAGATTATCCGCATGATGATGCTACGCTCTCTCAGTCAGGCGGAATACAGTTCAAATAACCAGGGACACTTTGGCCTGGCGTATCCGGCATATGCTCACTTTACTTCACCCATTCGGCGTTACCCTGACCTGCTGGTTCACCGTGCAATCCGTTCAGTCATTCGCCGTAGCGAAACTGGCAGCGTGATAAGCCGGGCACTGAAGAAAGTCACCGGAGTGGGTTCCGACCCGGTACACCGGATTAAAACGGCCGCACCTCTGGCACCGGGAAAAAGCTATCCTTATGACCTGGCGGCGATGAAGAACCTGGCTGAGCACTGCTCGCTGGTATCCCGCCGCGCGGATAAAGCCAGCTGGGATGTTGAAGCCTGGCTCAAGTGTGAATATATGCAGGACCACGTTGGCGATGTCTTCAGCGGAGTTATCAGCACGGTCACTAACTTCGGTCTCTTTATCGAGCTGGACGATACTCAGGTTGAAGGGCTGGTGCATGTCACCGCTCTGAACAATGACTATTACCAGTTTGATGCCGCCCAGCAACGGCTGGTGGGCGAGCGCACCCACGCCAGTTTCAGCATTGGCGATAAGATCAATATTCGGGTGGTGCGGGTCGATATGGATCAGCGCAAAATCGAATTTGAACTGGCGGTTAAAGAAACCCCATCAGCTACAACAAAACCACGCAAACGCAAGGGCGGATCTAATAAAGGCACCGGAAAATACCGTCGCTAAGTCACAGGCGGATATCTGATTAAGCCGATCCTTAAGAAAATTAAGCATCGGCCTTATTGCTCAACGAACCCGCTCAAGCTGATCTAAACAATCATCCCGGATATCCAGATAGTCAATATCCGGCAAGCCCAGATATTCCAGAGCAGGTTTTAATTCCAGCCATGACTCCCGGGGAGTATTCAGTCGCCAAAAGCGGCGATACTGCCCGCTGATATCTTTTGCCAGAAGCACCAGACAGAATAACGCCTTGCTCCTGTCATTAATTGCAGCAGACGGCTTTAAAAGCTCTAACGGATAGTGCAGTTGTAGTTTAATCGCACCGCATACCGACTCCGGCATATGCCAGGCAGCGGCAATTTCTGCACCGAGCGTGAAGTGATCAACACCATATTGCTGCCGTTCCAGGCTGCTTAAACCGGCCAGATCACTCCCTTCAAGGGCATTCAGAAAACGACGATAATCACTAAAGGACTCCATCATCAGTGGCACACCACAATCGTGTACCATTCCCAGTGCATAGGCCTCATCAGGATTATCAACTGATAAAATGCCGGCTAGCCGGGCCGCCAGTTCAGCGACTTCGGTGGAGGTATCCCAAAACCGGTCAAGACGCCCTGTTTTCGATAAAGAACGTTTTAATGAGATCACCGTAATCAGCGTTTGTAAGCGTTTGAAGCCCAAACGCATGACCGCCTGCTGTAGTGAAGACAACCGCCCTACCCTTGAAAACAGGGGACTGTTAACCGTGGATAACACAACGGTATATAAGGACACATCAGTCTTCAACAGGTTAACGACAGCGCCGACATCAGGCTCAGCTGACTTGAGCAGTGTTGCGAGTTTCAGCAATATCTCTGGACGGGACGGAATCAGGTAAGGCTTCGGCTTTATTGCCATAAACTCCCCATAACGATTATAACTAAGAGATCGACACAGGATCACTCTACCACTACTGATTAATAAGAGAACAGAAGATTGTCACTAAAACAGGTACAGAGAGACCGGCCTTCTACTCCCATACCACATCACACAGACCACTTTGAGCACACCAGGCGGTACTCGACGAAAAGCTCAGCAAGACAGACACGACTTTAATCCCGAAATTCAGATGGTCAGGCACCCGCTGTCGCGCTCCGGCTGGTAGATTTTCTCAGTACTTTTCAGCGATTAGAGAGCCAGATACTCTGATAGGGTGCCAGTTCGATGCTCCCCAACAGATCCTCATAGCGTTGACCACTGAGCAGATCGCGCCAGTCCTGAGTCTGGATAAGATTCAGATCTGACAGCGATAATGTCGCAGACTCAGCACTGATATTATTCAGACAAAATATATTCTGAGTGCGGTCGATACTCTGACGCCAGAAACCGAAAACCTGCTCCCCCAGATGCAGAGTAAACTGAGTGCCGTTTGGATGGAACGCTTTCTGCTGAGCGCGGATGGAGATCAGATGCTTCATCGCTGTAAAAACGCGGTGATGGTGGCTTGTCTGATCCGTGAGTAACTGTTCTAACTCGCTATAATCCCATTGATGTCGGTTAATTGAGCGAAAGTGACCGGTAGCCTTAACCCGTTCGTGATCGTTCTGGGTGCCCAGTAAGCTGTGAAGATAGAGTCCCGGAATCCCTTCAAGCGCCAGCATAATGGTATGCGCACAAAGAAAACGGGCTTCTCCCCACTCATCTTTACCTCCAACGGTTCCCTGCAACGCCTCAAATAATGCAATATTAATTTCATAGGGTTTCTTGCCGCCATCGTCCAGCGCCCGCCAGGATACATGACCACCAAAATCCTGCATGGTAGCTATCATCAGATCCACTTCACTATCCGGCAGGATGCCCTCTACCGGACGCAGGCCGATACCATCGTGAGAAGCGATGAAATTGAAAAATGCAGTGCCATCCTGTGCCGGCGGCATACTCATCATCCACTGCTTCAGATAAAAATTCTGTCCGGTGATCAGGGCATGAAGCAATAACGGCGGCAGTGAAAAATTGTAAACACAGTGTGCTTCGTTCGCGTTACCAAAATAGGAGAGGTTTTCCCGGCTGGGAATATTTGTCTCAGTGATTATCATGGCGGAAGGGCAGGCATATTCGATCAGGGTACGCAACAGTCTCACCACTTCATGGGTCTGCTCAAGATTGAGACAACTGGTGCCCGCTTCTTTCCACAGAAATGCGATGGCATCGAGACGGAAAATATTGACGCCCTGATCGAGATAGAAGCGAACAATATTAACGAACTCTTTCAAAACCCCGGTGTTACGGAAATCAAAATCGATCTGGTCGTGACTGAAAGTACACCATACATACTTTAACCCATCCGTGGTCTGTACCTCTCTTAACAGCGGGCTGGTCCGTGGCCGAACCACTTCAGTCAGATTTTCATCGGGGCTGGTGGTGAAGTAGTAATCATGCCCTGGCCCCTCACCTTTTATAAAATGCTGAAACCATTCACTCTCACCGGAACCATGATTGATCACCAGATCAGACATTAGCCGGTACTCAGCCGAAAGCCGCTGGATATCCTGCCACTCCCCCACCGATTCACGCACCTCATAATAGTCGCTCACCGCAAAACCATCATCTGAACTGTAGGGAAAAAAAGGCAGCACATGCACACCGTTAATCACGCCATCGCACTGCTCATTGAGAAATCGGTGCAGGGTTGTCATCGCCCGCTCATCAGTACGCAGCAGACTGTCACCGTAGGTAATGAGAATAACGTCCTGCTGGCTCCAGTGATTCTGATAGGGAACAGGAACCTGCTCCACACTACCCAGACGCATAATAGATATCAGATCGGAGACCAGCTGAGCAATATCAGTCTCAAATCCCTGGTAGATAGTCTGCAGGTGGTTCTCAATCTGGCTGGCCAGCTGTTCGCTTGCTGTATTTAAAACACTATCCATCTTATTCCGCCATAAACTCTTGATGATCCAGTTCTACCGCTTCAATAAGCCGGTCAAACACCTCAGGCATCGCACTGGAGACCCGGCTCCAACTGGGAATAAAGGGGGTTTCCATCGGATTACTCAGGAATTGCTCTCCGGCAGTGATAATATTACGCGAGAACATCTCGACGGCCATCTCCTCCTCGTGAATATCCAGCTGTAAACCATTCATCATTGCATCATTGTGATAGGTTTCAACAAAATCCAGCGCAATACGAAAATAGGTCGCTTTGACCGATCGGAAGGTTTCAGTATTGAAGGTATATCCCTGGGTTGCTAACTTGCGAAACAATGACTTGGTGATGTCAATCGACATCTTCGACAGCCCGGCATTCTTATCATCCAGCGAAAGATTCTGATGCTTATGGTCATACTGGTCCGCAATATCCACCTGACATAAACGGTTGTTAGCGTAGTTTCGTTGCATTTCCGATAGCACTCCGATCTCCAGTCCCCAGTCACTGGGGATGCGAATATCGGTGAGCACATCCCGGCGAAATGAAAATTCGCCCGCTAAGGGATAACGAAAACTATCCAGAAACTGCAGATACTCAATCTCACCAAACACCCGCTTCAGCGCCCTCAACAAAGGGGTTACCAACAGCCGGCTGACACGGCCATTGATCTTGCCATCCGCAACCCGGGCATAAAATCCTTTGCAGAACTCATAGTTGAACTGGGGGTTGGCTACCGGATAGATCAGTCTGGCCAGCATCTCGCGACTGTAAGTCACCACATCACAGTCATGCAACGCCACCGATTCTGCCCGCCCCGATGCCAGAACATACCCCATGCAATACCAGACATTACGCCCCTTCCCGGCCTCTTTTGGTGCCAGCTTCAATGTCTGAAGTTCGGCGTCCAGTGCTCTGAGCCGCGGACCATCATTCCATAGAATACGGTGATGCTGGGGTAGCTTATTAAAGAATGAACGAGCATAGCGAAACTGCTCTTCATTCGCCCGGTCCAGCCCAATAACAATCTCCGACAGATAGGGGACTTTACTGATCTCATCAATAATATGGCCGAGCGCCGGCCCCTCCAACTCAGAAAACAGTGAAGGCAGAATCAGTGCTAAAGGCCTCTTTCTGGCAAACCGGGTCAGCTCTTCTTCGACATCCTCAATCGGTCTGTTCGACAGATTGTGCAGGGTGGTGATAATGCCATTCTGATAAAAATCACCCATAACAACGACTCCTTAACTTCGTACGAAGGTATTCTATTGAATCTATAGTCTCAGGCCTGTCTGCTGCACCCAAAAACCAGTTAACCCCTTCAACCCACCCTTGCGGACCTGTTTGCCGGGACAGATAGAGATGCTGATGCGGGACTTCAGGAGGTGAATGCACAGGTGAACGAACCACCACAGCACAATCTGCCACCTGCAACATATCAACATCGTTGTCACTATCTCCTGCAGCGATGGTTAATAACGCACTGTCCGGATATTCAGCACGATACTGTTCTGACAACCATTGCAACGCCTTACCTTTATTACCGGCTCCGGTGACATGGAGAAAGCGCCCCCCCTGGAGCACCGTGGCCCCCGCTTCTCTGAGCGTTTCGATAAAACGCAACTTTCGCTCATCTAATCCGAGCCACAGAACGGGTTCACTAAACTCCCGCTTACTGGCCTGTTGCGCAGCACTTTCCGTTAACCCAGTCGATGCCCGGATACCTTCCACACCTAAATGGGTGAAGGTTTCAAACTCGCCTCCAAACTCAGCCTCCTGCTGCGCCAACAGGTCTGTCCAGTATTCACGGGGTTTAGAAAATTGATAACGGTAGAAACCATCAATCACCTCACAACCTGCGGGAGGTGAGGAAAAATAGTTTTCGGGAATAAACACAGCGGCACCATTTTCGACTACAAATGGATCATGGTTATCCAGTTCGCATCGCAAAACGGCTAACTCAGCCCGGGTTTTGCTGGTCACAGGGATAACGGGGACGCCAATCTCATTGAAAAGAGACAGCAAAGGTTGCGCAGGACTAAAACTGTAACTGAAGTGATCCAACAGTGAACCATCGAGATCTGTAAAGATCAGAATTTTTTGAGTCATCGCCTCCCTCCCATAGTTGTGCAGCCAAATCGAAGCCCTCAATAAAACGCACCAAACTGGAGCAATTAATGCGTGCTTTATTAAACCATGCTGCCCTGGAATAGAGAGACTGCAGGAAACATACCTAAACTGATAAAAAACAAGATCAGGGTGCAATTACACAACAATAATCTATTCTTAAAAGGTTACAGGCAGTGATTACGGATAACTATTCAGTCTGACAGGGCATATTTTAGCCTGGCAGAGCGTATTGCCAGGGTTTATGACCTCATTTAAAAACGCCGGACAATGATAAAAGCCATAAGAACTTAAGAGGAGGAACCTGAGGTGAGCAGGCTTCTGGGTCGGCAGGTGACTTATCTGCAGCCCAGGCTAAGCAGATCGATGATCAGCCACTGGATCGACCTGAGCACTTTATTGGAGCGCACGCCAGTTATTAATCCTGACGTCGAAAATCCAGAATAGGGCAATAAAGACAAAACGGGAACTATGGCACTCAAAATAGCCATTCTCTCGATACAACATGCACCAACTTGAAGCAATGTAAACAAGAGCAATCCGGACAGAGAGGAGATAAGCCAGAATAGTAAAATGTCGTAAATAGTCAATTTTTGCAGTGAATTTGGTAATTTTTAGGCATGCAAACAGTCCTGATAGACTTAATTATAGGTTTTTAAAGGTTATGTTTGCACTCACACTTCGTATTATCGTAGTGTAATAGGAGAGATGAAACAGTATCCCACTACAGATTTTTTAATTTGCGGGCAATAAAAATAACTGGTAGCGAGGCATAACAGCAGATGGAAAATTCAGCTTCCAATGAGGCTTTTGTACGATTTGAGGGTGTTCAGAAAAGCTACGATGGCAGAACTCTAGTAGTAAAAGATCTGAATATTGACGTTCCACGCGGTGAGTTTCTAACCATGCTCGGGCCATCCGGCTCGGGAAAAACAACTTCCTTAATGATGCTGGCGGGATTCGAAACCGCGACAAAAGGAAATATCTATCTGAACGGCGAGGCAATTAACGACGTAGCCCCCCATAAGCGGGGCATCGGTATGGTGTTTCAGAACTACGCCCTCTTCCCTCATATGACCGTCGCCGAAAACCTTGCTTTCCCCCTTAAAGTCCGCAACATGACCTCTTCTGATATTGAAACCCGGGTTAAAAGAGCCCTGGATATGGTAGAGCTGGGGAGTTTTGGCAACCGGCGACCAGCCCAGCTCTCTGGTGGACAGCAACAGCGTGTTGCCGTAGCTCGCGCCCTGGTATTTGAACCCGACCTGATTCTGATGGATGAGCCGCTGGGTGCACTGGATAAAAATCTGCGGGAGCAGATGCAGTACGAAATTAAGCATATTCATGAACGTCTGGGGGTTACCGTAGTTTACGTCACCCATGACCAGTCTGAAGCACTGACCATGTCAAATCGTATAGCGGTGTTCAATGACGGTGTCATTCAGCAGCTGGCTCCACCCAGCGAACTGTACGAAAAGCCTATCAACTCTTTTGTTGCCCAGTTTATTGGTGAAAACAATAAACTCAACGGTACCGTATTGTCTTCGCAGAACGGTACTTGTCAGGTGACGCTGTCTACAGGAGAGGTTGTTAAAGCTCTGGATGTTAATACTGACAAAGCAGGTATGAGCAGCACGTTGTCTTTAAGGCCTGAGCGGGTATTCATTAATCCGGACGGTGAACAATACGATAATATGTTCAGCGGCAAGGTTGAAGAGATCATCTATCTGGGCGATCACAAACGGGTCAGAATGAATGTCTGTGGTCACGATGACTTTATCATCAAAGTTCCTAATTCTACTGATAAAAGGGGTATTCAGGTTGGTGAAATCGTGCCGATTGGCTGGTCAGTCGATGACTGCAGGGCACTGGATCCGGTCTAAGAATCACTGAAATTTAAAAGTAATAAAAAGTAATAATCCATCAGTTACGGATGGATTCAGGTCCGGCGTTTTCAAGAAGAAGGCGTTCTTTAATAAAGCTCGTGAGGATAAAAACAATGAAGAAATTTTCAAAACTGTCACTCGCTCTGGCACTCGGTGCCGCAATCGGTACATCTTCCGCAACCGTATCTGCGGCAGACAGTCTTACCGTTGTATCATGGGGTGGCGCTTATACAAAATCTCAGCGTGAGGCATACAGCAATCCGTTTACCGCTAAAACCGGTATCGAAATTGTTGATGAAGATAAGGCCGGTAATGGTCTTGCAGGCCTGCGAGCACAGATAGAAGCAGGTAATGTCGTCTGGGATGTTCTTGATATTCTTGAAGGTGATTCCATTCTGGCCTGTGATGAAGGTATTGCGCAGGAACTGGACTATGAAAAGGATCTGAATCCAGGAGCTGACGGCACACCGGTGATGGAAGACTTCGTCCAGGGTTCCCTGAATGGGTGCTTTGTTCCAACAATCGTATACTCAACTCTTTTCTCTTATAACAATGAAGCCTTTCCTGGCGAGAAGCCCAGCACTGTAGCTGACGTGTTTGATCTCAAAAAATTCCCGGGTAAACGCTCCCTGGAGAAAAAACCGGATGCGAACCTCGAATGGGCACTTGTTGCCGACGGCGTTCCCTACGATAAGGTTTACGAAGTACTGTCAACCCCTGAAGGTGTAGACCGGGCTTTTGCTAAGCTGGACACCATTAAAGATCAGGTTATCTGGTGGGAAGCTGGTGCTCAGCCACCTCAGCTGCTGGCGGACGGTGAAGTTGCCATTGCCTCTGCATACAACGGTCGTATCTTCAACGCTCAGGTTGTCGAAAACCAGCCATTCACCATCATCTGGGATGGTCAGGTATTCGAGCTGGATGGTTATATCATTCCTAAGGGAGCACCACATAAGAAAGCGGCTATGGATTACCTGCGCTTTGCCACTGATACCCAGCGTCTTGCTGACCAGGCTAAATACATCTCCTACGGCCCTGCGCGTAAGTCATCCGCACCTCTGGTATCAACTCACCTTGAAACCGGCGTAGACATGAACCCACACATGCCTACAAACCCTGAAAACTTCAAAACTCCAATCAAAAAGGATGCTGAATTCTGGGCTGATAATGGTGACGAACTGCGTCAGCGTTTCAACGCCTGGCTGGCTCAGTAAACCCATAAGCTGAGGAGTATCTGACTCCTCAGCTGTTTGCTCTGATATTCAGCAAATTTGATTTGCTGAATATCAGAAACTGGTCTGAGTTTAGATGATGACTCACACCAAAAGTGGCTTGTTGTATAGACCACTATTTTGATTCATCTTCAGAAAAGGCTTTGTATTCCATATGATGGCAAATACTGTTGAGGCCGATGGCCAACTAACCCCCGAAGAGCAGAAGCGCTTAACCGCTGATATGAATCGCTCTTTACGCCTCCGAAAGATTCGTTCGTTGTTACTTGTGGCGCCACTGGTTATCTTTATTCTGGTAACTTTCGTGTCACCTATAGCATCCATGCTATTCCGTTCCATAGATAATCCCCAGATCATTGAATATATGCCTAACACCAGCGCAGCTGTGGCTGAGTGGGATGCAGACAGCAATCAATTACCCGGGGAGGAAGTCTTTGCCGCGCTGGTGGACGATCTTGTAACCGGCAGGAAAAACCATACGATCGGTAAAGCAGCCACCCGGCTAAACTATGAAAAAAGTGGCATGCGTAGCTTACTTACCGGCTCTGCACGTAAAGCGGCAAGACTTAAACCGCCTTTTAAAGATAAGCTGATACAGATTAATTCGGACTGGGGGGAACTGGATACCTGGCGTGTAATTAAACGTGAATCCCGTCCATATACCGCATCTTACTATATCGCCGCATTTGATATGGAGACCACTCCATCCGGCGAAATTAAGTTCTTACCCGAACAGCAGCAAATCTATCTCAAGCTCTTCTGGCGCACCGTCTGGATGTCTCTGTTAATCACAGCGATGACTCTGTTGCTTGGCTATCCAGTTTCTTATCTGCTGGCCTCACTACCAATGCGCATTGCCAATATGCTGATGATATTGGTGTTACTGCCGTTCTGGACCTCGTTACTGGTACGAACCTCTTCATGGATCGCAATGCTTCAGGGCGAGGGGGTCATCAATGATGTTCTGGTTTGGTTTGGACTGGTGGATGATGATAACCGGCTGAGTATGATCTATAACGCCACAGGTACGGTGATCACCATGACCCATATTCTGTTGCCGTTTATGATTCTCCCTCTCTACTCAGTCATGAAGACCATACCACCCAGCTATATGCGGGCGGCCCGCTCCTTAGGCGCAACACCGTTTACCGCTTTTTATAAAGTGTATCTGCCTCAATCAGTCCCAGGCATCTCTGCCGGCGCGATTCTGGTGTTTATTCTGGCTATTGGTTACTACATCACTCCGGCGCTGGTGGGTGGTCAGACCGGTCAGTTTATCGGCAATATGATTGCGTATCATATGCAGAGTTCGCTTAACTGGGGACTTGCGGCAGCTCTTGGCGTTATCCTGTTAGTTCTTGTTCTGGGCCTGTATGCAGCATATAGCCGCCTATTAGGTACTAACAATCAGATGAGTTTGAGGTAAAACTATGGCACTTCCATCGTATGCAGGGCCACTGGAAACGTTCTGGTATTACGCGTTTCGCATAATTTGCGGCATGATCTTTGTGTTTCTGATATCTCCGCTGATTATTATTATCCCTCTGTCATTTAATGTTGAGCCCTACTTCAGCTTTAGCCAGGGGATGCTCGCTCTTGATCCAGACGCATTTTCGCTACGCTGGTACGAAGAGTTTATCAACAGCGAGCGCTGGATGAATGCGCTACAAAACACCTTTATTGTGGCAGTTTGCTCGACCTTCCTCTCGATGGTTCTGGGTACCCTCGCTGCACTGGGGTTAAGCAGGTCTGAACTGCCTTTCAAAGGCGTCATAATGGGGTTATTGATCTCACCAATGATTGTTCCATTAATCATATCTGCAGCGGGAATGTTCTTTTTCTATTCCTCAATCGGAGTATCACAAAGTTATGCAGGTCTGATTCTGGCACACACCGCACTGGGCACCCCCTTTGTGGTGATTACGGTGACAGCAACCCTGAGTAATTTTGATAACAACCTGATAAAGGCGTCAGCCAGCCTTGGAGCCACGCCAACTTACACCTTTTTTAAAATCACAGTTCCGCTGATTATGACGGGTGTAATCTCCGGCGGTCTGTTTGCCATGATGACCTCTGTTGATGAAGTCGTCGTTGCACTGTTTATCGCCGGTGCTGAGCAACGGACAGTGCCAATGCAGATGTGGGCCGGTATTCGTGAGCAGATCAGCCCGACTATTCTGGCAGTGGCAACGCTGCTGGTATGTATGTCGATACTGCTGCTAACTACCGTAGAATATCTGCGTCGCAGGTCTGAAACCATCCGGGGGATCACTCCGCACTAAAAAGCTGTAAAACAAAAACGGGAGCTTTTGCTCCCGTTTTTTATGCCTGCGGAACTGACCTACTGACTCAGCCGGGCGAGAAGCGCCTTCGCTACCTGCGATGATGACGCAGGGTTCTGACCGGTAATCAGCTGTCCATCTTCAACCGTATAAGGCACCCAGTCAGCTCCCTGGCTGTATACCCCACCCCGTTTTTTCAACTCATCTTCCAGAAGAAAGGGAACCACTCCGGTAAGACCCACAGCAGCTTCTTCAGTGTTACTAAAACCGGTTACTTTGCGGTTTTTAACCAGTGGCTCTCCCCCTGCATCCCGGGTATGCAACAATACGCTGGGAGCATGACAGACCGCTGCCACCAACTTACCCTGACGGGCAAAGGACTCAATCAGTTCAATAGAGCGCTGATCATTGGTCAGATCCCACATCGGCCCATGCCCCCCCGGATAGAAGATTGCATCAAACTGATCGGCAGTTATATCTGCCAGTTTGGAAGTATTAGCCAGTTTTTGCTGCAACTCTGCATCCTGATCAAAGCGACGGGTTTCATCAGTCTGAAACTCGTCAAGCGCACTTTTCGGATCGATCGGCGGCTGCCCTCCGGCAGGCGATGCTAAGGTGATGTCAGCGCCGGCATCGGCCAACACATAATAAGGCGCAGCAAACTCCTCAATCCAGAATCCAGTTTTCTCACCGGTATCACCCAGTGCATCATGGGACGTTAGTACAAATAAGATGTTCATATATTCAATCCAACAAATCAGTGATTGTCTGGCAGGTACTGACACACTGAATAACTGATTCAGAACGCCCGGATCCTGCCGTAAAAGGTCGATAGAGTTAATCAGGTAAGCTTAACCAGCATCTTGCCCAGATTGTGACCGTTAAACAGCCCGATAAATGCCTCAGGGGTTTGCTCGATACCCTCGAAGACAGTCTCTTTCCAGCTAATTTTTCCTGCAGCAATCCACTGCATCATCTGTTCTACAAACTCCGGATAGCCATCCCAGTGTTCAAAGACGATAAATCCTTGTATTTTCAGCTTTTTAATAACAATCTGCGCCAGGTTAGCCGGCCCCGGCTGCGCTGATGTGGCATTGTATTGACCGATCATACCGCACACAGCGATACGGCCATGATCGTTCATAAGGTTTAGTACAGCTTCGAGGTGATCACCACCCACGTTTTCAAAATACACATCAATCCCTTCAGGGCAGGCTTCCGCAATGCTGGTTTGCAGATCCTCTGAGGTTTTGTAATTAACCACCGCATCAACCCTCAGCTCATCAAGCAGATAACGGGCTTTCTCATCTGACCCAACACTGCCCGCAACATAACAGCCTTTGAGTTTTGCGATCTGACAGACTATCGCCCCAACAGCGCCGGATGCGGCAGACACAAACACCCGGTCACCCTCTTTAAGTTCGGCAATTTTAAGCAGACCGGTATAAGCGGTCATACCGGTCATGCCCAGGACACTGAGAAATGCCTGATCAGCAATCTCTGTTTTCGGTAGTAACTGCAGATCATTACCCTCTGAGGTAAAGTATTCGCGCCAGCCATTCATGCTGGAAACTTTACTCCCCACCGGGAATTGAGGATGACGGGATTCAACTACTTCACCCACGGCTCCCCCACTGAGCACCGTATTCAGGGCAAATGGCTCAACATAACTGGCACGCTCAACCATCCGGCCACGCATATAAGGGTCAACCGAGAGCCACAGATTTTTAATCAACACCTGCCCCTCTTCCAACACCGGAACAGGCTTGCTCACCAGATTAAAATCTGCCTTAACCGGCATGCCCTGCGGGCGATTCAGCAGATGAATTTCGCGATTTGATTCAATATACATTCAACACCTTAAATTTTCGTTGTCTGAGAATGATGAGTAGTCTATTCTCCCAAACAACATGCATCCAATGCATACCATACATAATCAACATAATTAAAAATTATATTATGAATATCAGCCATCTCTCCTCGGCCGACCTCAATCTGCTACCGGTTTTTCAGGTGTTACTTGAAGAGCGTAGCGTCACCCGGGCGGCAGGCAGACTGAACCTGACGCAACCGGCCATCAGTCGCAACCTGACACGTCTCAGAGAGCTCTTTAATGATCCCCTGTTTACCCGGACCCCCAAAGGATTAGCACCCACTCCCCGCGCTGAAGCGCTGGCACTGCAGTTGCATCAATCGCTACAGGATCTGAGTCAGCTAATCTCCCCTGCCACCTTCAATCCGGCAACGGCAACACAAAACTTCAGGCTGGCGACAACTGATTACGGTACCCAGGTATTACTGCCTCCGGTTCTGAAGCGGATACGTGCTGAAGCACCAGGTGTCAATCTGGAGATCGTCCCCTGGCATGAAAATTTGGTGCAACAACTGGATCATGAGGATATCGATCTATCGATCTGCGCCGTCGAGGATGCTCCGGCAGCTATCCATGGTCGCGGAGTGGGTTTTGACCGGTTTATCTGTGTCGTCAGAGAGGATCACCCGCTGATAAAACGGGGATTGAGTCTGGAAAGCTATGCCACCTACCCCCACGCGCTGATCACCATGGGCGGTGCTCGCAAAGGCGCTATCGACTACCTGTTAGAAGAACGGGGGCTGAGCCGGCGTATCGCATTAAGGGTGCCGCATTTTGTCGCGGCCCTGGCGATGATTTCACAAACCGATCTGATTCTGACAGTGCCATACGGTTTAGCGGTCAGTTTTGCTGAACAGTACAAATTGCAAATGTTGCCCTTTCCTATGGAACAAAAAGGCTTTACCTATTCCATCATCTGGCATGAACGGCATATGAAGGACCCTGGCCATGTGTGGTTACGCCAGTTGGTATTTGAAGAGCTGACCAAAACGCTCGAGGAGCTGAATGTGGGATTCAGAATTTAATTAAACCTGAGTCAATATCAGGCCGGTTATTCGCATGCCTTTCACATATCGACTACTAGCCTATTGAAGTTTAATGATTTTCCATAATCGTTAAAGAAGTAGAGAGGAAAACTGCAAAGGGTAACGCTCTGCAGATCCTCCATCCTGGATCAAACAGTCATATTAATACCGGTAACAGTACTGGAAACAGATAGTCTGACTCATCAATCTGTAGCCGCTATTACTGAGATCTCCACCAGCAACTCAGGGCTTGCCATAGCCGCCTCAACACAGGCCCTGGCGGGTGCATGACCCTCAGGAACCCAGCTATCCCAAACCGCATTCATCTCTGAGAACAGTGCCATATCCTTAAGATAGATCGTCGCTGAAAGAATCTTTTCCGGACTACTGCCCACCGAAAACAATAGATCAGATACCTTATCCAGCATGGTCCGGGTCTGTTGCGAAATATTTGCACTACGATCTTCAGCGACCTGTCCGCAGAGATACGCGGTGTGATTATGAATCACTATCTTACTCATCCGAGCCGCTGTCTCGTGGCGTTCAATTGTCATGATTTATGTCTCAATTATTAAATATTATGCGTATTAGGCGTCACTCTGACTAAGTCCAGCTAACTCACCTAATGACACCGGTTTTATGGGAAAACGGATGTGGTAATAACCAACTTCTTCCGGGCTCTTACCCAGTTCATCTGCCAGCAAAGCTGTAACGGTTGCTCCACACTGGCGACCCTGACATGGACCCATACCGGAACGACAAAATGCTTTGGTCTGGTTCGGGCCGACACAGCCGTGTTGAGTAAGCCCTCGAATTTCTGCAGCCGTCACCTCCTCACAGCGGCAAACGATAATTTCTCCCTGCGGCCGGAGGAACATATCCAGAGGTCGGTATAGGTGATCCAGAAAAGGACGAATCGCAAGCTGATCGTCCAGCGTCTTGCGTAACTGATCGATGCCGATAACAGCGGCCCCTTCTTGATTTAACTGATACGCGATCTCCTTAGCGACAATCCGCCCCTGAATCTCTGCAACGATGGCCCCGCCAATACCACCAGAGTCCCCGGCAATAAAGATATCCGGATGACTGCTGCAACCGTTTTCAGATAATGTCGGTTTCCAGCATTGCTGTACCTCATCCCACTGATGTTCTAACTCAAGCGCTCTGCCCAGTTGAGTATTGGGAATAACCCCCTGATGGACCAGTAATGTCTTACATGGAAGTTGGTGATGAACACTTCCCTTGCGAAAGCTGACCGAAACCAGGTTACCGTCACTGCCCGATTCAGCCGTTAACTCTGTTGCGCTTTTATAATATCTGACTCCACTGCGGCGGATCTCGTTGAGCATCCGAGCCCCTTTAAGCAGATAGCGCCAGCCTTTAATTGCACCGAAGATCTCCTTCAATGCCCGTCGATAGTTACTGGTCGGGGTTGTATCGACGATTGCTTCGATTCTGACACCGGCTCTGATTAGCTGGCAAGCAATCAACAGCAGCAACGGACCGCTGCCTGCTATCACTAACGGCCCTGTAGGCGTGAGACCCGATGATTTCAACAAGATCTGAGCAGCGCCACAGGTCATCACACCAGGTAGTGTCCACCCAGGAAATGGCACCGGACGCTCCTGCGCGCCGGTTGCCAGCAGAAGTTTTTTAAATCCAACCTGACGACTAATACCCTTCACGGAGAAGCTCAGAGTATTATCAGTGGTCACATCCCATACCGTTGCATTGGCGACATGAGTTACCAACACATGGGACAATCCCGCTAATAAGGTTTCACCTGCATAGTAGTCTTGTCCCAGGATCGAGCGATCCTGCAGTATAGGTCGACCAATATTTCTGTAAATTTGCCCGCCTGCACGCGGCTGTTCATCCAGAATAAGAGTATTGAGTCCTGCTTCACCAGCCTCCCTGGCAGCTGCCATACCCGCAGGTCCGGCGCCAATAATCACCAGATCAAATTGCTGTAAACCCGTCATACATCGCCTCCGCTAACTTCTCGAGCCCCTGTCTGAACAGTGATGACCATCCCTTCACGCACCTCGGTCATACAGGCTTGTGTGTTAGGCTTTCCGTCAATATTCATTAGACAATCAAAGCAGACTCCCATCATGCAGTAAGGCGCCCGACCCGAACCGCTAACCGGCGTTGTGCGGGTCGGCCTGAGGCCGGCATGCATTACTGCAGCGGCGACGGTCTCACCTTCCAGAGCGAATATTTTTTGTCCCTCTACCGTGATCTCTACCTCTGCTCTTTCATGGCAGGGTAAACGGTTAAAGCTGAAATCTGCTGCCATGAAACTTCTCCAAATCGATAGCGGGATCGGCAATCCCCGTTGCAATCCAGTCAGCAATAGGCCCCGCATGCGCAGCCGCCAGAGTGACACCACTATGACAGGTAACAAGATATGCACCAGGGTATTGTTCGGACTGCTGATAGACAGGATTGCCATCCGGCGTCATGATGCGCAAAGCACCCCAGGAGCGGATAAGGTTCACATCTTTCAACAGGGGAAACATCGTTGTTGCACGGTGAGCGATCTGTGCCAGTACATCTGTTGTGGTACCGGTATCGAAGCCAACATCTTCTTTTGAATCACCACACTGAACCGTCCCTTCAACCGTCTGGCGAACATGGCCGGTAGGATAATTTAAAAAAGGCTTAACTCTTTCAGCGATCAGCACCTGCCCACGATTAGGAAAAACCGGCGCGTCGATACCCACCATCGGGCCCAGACTCTTATTGCCTAAACCCGCTGTTAGCACGACTTTATTGCAACTAAACTCACCCTGTTCTGACTGCAGTACAAACTGACTTTTTTTTGGAATAATATTGCTGACCTGTCCCGCATTAACCAGCTTGCCACCCAGTGATTCAAACCGGGCAACCAGAGCCCGCAATAGATAGAGCGGATTCACATGACCATCTTCAGGCCCCCAGGTAGCGCCTGCCACTTCCGGTCCGATCTCCGGGATCAGTTCCCGCAACTGCTGCAGATCAAGTACGTCGAAGGGGTAGCCCTGTGGATGTTCCGCTGCCATCTTTTCCAACATCTGTTGCCTGCTGTTCAATTCAGACTCACTCAGACAGACAAACAGGCCTCCCCGTTGCTGCAGCTGAATATCGATACCGGTATGTTGAGTCAGATCTTCTGCCAAACCACCCCACAGCTTAGCCGAGAGACGTGTAATTCGGGTATAAGCCGGAAGGTTATCCCCTTTACCCTGCACCCAGACCAAACCAAAATTGCCCCGTGATGCACGCAAAGCGATATCGCCTTCATCATAAACAGTGACTTGCTGCCCCTGGCGTTGAATACCCAATGCAATACAGAGCCCAACCAGACCACCACCAATAACAGCTACGTCAGAGCTGCCACGGTTTAGCCGCACACTCTCCGTCATATGCTTTCTCCAATACACAGGGGATTTATCAGTAAAAACGGCCAGGCGATCACCTGACCGAAGGTGCTACTTTATTCAGCCATTGCGGCTTTCAGAATCTTGTCTGCCCACTCTTTACCGATATCGTTAATAATTTCCGGCCATACGTTCTGCTTGACCTTTGCAGCAGTCGCAGCCAACTGTTCCGGTGTTACCTTAACGATCGTTGCGCCAGCATCAACCAGACGCTGTTCGTTGGCAGCCTGATCTTTTTCTGCGGTTTCCCAACGACGGTTTTCAAACTCCAGAGCAGCCTGAGCAACAGCCTGCTGCTGATCAGCTTTAAGATCATTGAAGCGCTCTTCGTTGATCAACAAATACCAGACTTCAAAATGAGTATTAATTGGCACATAGTACTTAGTCACATCACGGAAAGAGGCATAGTAACCTTCCGCACCAGAACCAATTACGCCATCAACAACGCCGGTCTGAACCGCGGTAAACGCTTCAGAAAATGGCAGTGGCGAAGCGATATATCCCAAATTATCCGCTAAAAGCTGAAAGACCTTGATCGGAGGTACACGAACTTTCGTCGATTTAATCACACTGGAGTCTGCTGCACCTTCAACATCTTTATTTAACGCAACACCGCCAAAATAGACTGGCCACGCCGCCAACACTTTGATGCCCTGCTGTTTATACAGATCAGAAACAGTGTTTCGCATCACAGAACCGGGGCCGAATTTCTTTTGCGCGTCCGCCCAGTCCTGGGCCATATAAGGCAGAGACACGATCTGGAAGCGCTTATCCACACTGGAAGCAATTGGTTGAACTGCCATATCAACAGCCCCGAGACCAACTCGCTCCTGAACCACCGTGTAATCACCCAGAGCATTTGCCGGATACAACTTAATTTTTAATTTTCCATCGGTTGCCGCTTTAACAGCTTCAGCAAACTGAGCCGCATCTTTATCAATTGCGGTACCCTGTGGGCGAACATGGGACAGCTTCAACGTAGCTGCTTCAGCTACACCAAGTGTAGCCAGTGATAAAGAAGCCGCCAGAACCAGCTTTTTAGACAGTGAAGTAAACATAACTTTCCTCATTTTTGTTGTTGTCCCTGGGGACGATGTTTTCAACTTAATTTTCAGCTTTTGAGTAGTTCATCATTTCTAGTAGCCAAGCATGGTCGGAATGAATTCAGACAGTTCAGGAATAGTCAGCACCAATACCACCACAGGCAGATAGCCAAATAGCAACAGGATCATGGCGGGCTTAATCACTTCGGTAAATTTCACATTGCCTATTCGGGCACCCAGATACAGGATGCTGGCATACGGAGGAGTTACGCCACCCATCGCAGTAGTCACCCCCATAATGGCAGCAAACTGAATTGGACTAACGCCTAGCGCATTCATCAGCGGCATTAGCAACGGCGCGGTCAGAATGATTGCCGTGATATCGTTCACGACCATGCCAATCGCAAAGAGAAACAGTGTTACCAGAATCAAAAGCGTTGTTTTGTCCTGCGTGATTTCAAAGATCGATTCGACCAGTGCCTGAGGGATATCCTCCATTACAAACATCTGGCTCAACATCAGGCTGAAAAGAATCATGATCAGAATCGCACCCACTGCCGTAGCGGATTCTTTTCCCGCTTCAAGAAATGCCTTCCAGGTCAGACCTTTGTAGATCATAAATCCTACAGGCAGGGCATAGATAACAGCAACGGCTGCTGCTTCTGTTGGCGTCATAATGCCACCATAGATGCCACCCAGAATAATCACTGGCATCAACAGCGCAGGGATTGCATGGACCGTGTTATTTCCCGCCAACTTAACGGTCTCACTGAAAGAGACTTTATCGTCCATCACCAGTGGAAACTTACGCGCCATAATCAGGTTGACGATGGCAAAATTGAGCATGATCAGCAGGCCAGGCCCCAATGTCGCCAGAAAGCTGGCCAGAATAGATGTTTCGGTTACCCAGCCATAAACGATCATGGTGACGCTCGGCGGAATCAACAGACCCAGTATCGAAGAGTTAGCAATCAGTGCAGTCGCATAAGCGCGGGGATAGCCCTTACGTTCCATCTCTGGGATTAGCAGAGGACCGATCGCAGCAATACCAGTAAGACCACTACCAGAAATAGCGCCGATGATGGCGCAGCTAATTGAAGCTACAACCCCTAAACCACCACGGATACGCCCGACAAAGACATTAACAAACTTCAATAAACTTGCGGCAATACCACTGACACTCATAATCGTGCCGGCAAACACAAACAATGGAATTGCAAGCAGTACGGGGTTAGTCAACTGACTAAAGCCCCACAACATCATCCCTTTGAAGGTCGCTTCGCCGATCAACACCATAACCATAAGGCCAGCACCAAAACAGTACGGCAGTGGAACGCCAAGGCTCAACAGAATAACCAGTACGGCAAACGCCAACAGTGCTACTTCAACCATTGTTACGATCCTCTTTCGGTGACAGCAACTCAAACTCATCAAGTTCACTCGTATGAGGATGCTCATGATCAATCAACTTATCAGCGCCAACGTCCCCTGAGAGCAATACCCGAATATGTCTGAACAGATGCATCAAGACATAAAATGTCATCAGTAACAAACCAATAAACAGAGCTGATTCATAGATAAGTGTTGGCAAATAAAGGGTTGGAGTCTCTTTTTCTACCCGCACCGCATATTTAAAGTAATCCCAGGCCCAGTAAGTCAGCCAACCCGAGATGATCAGACTGACAGACTCAGAAACAACCAAAAGAATATGACGTGCCCGTTCTGTGCTGAGGAAGACTTCGAGCACATTTGCCCGGATCTGAGTGTCTTCACGGGACGCATTGACAGCACCGAGAATGTAGAGCCATAACGTTGGAATAACCGCAATCTCTTCCAGCCCCATAATCGGTGTTTCGAAAACATAGCGCGTTATCACCTGAACGAATTGCATACCTGCAACCGTACTAATCAATATCGCCAAAGTGTATCTGAACAGTGCCTCCATAATTATTATCTCTATGCTGGAGCCCATAAATCAGCACTTCCGGAGAAGCACCCCTGTTTGTGTTGTTACATGATCATAAATCAAACAAATAATATCAAATACCAATTATTACGTAGTTGATAATACAATGTTATATTTATGACAGATCAGGAGAACCATCAGGAGGGGCATAAATGGCTAAATTAAGTTTCAGACAGGTCGAAGCATTTCGTGCGGTCATGATCGCTGGAACCACCACAGGCGCAGCGGAGATTCTCTATATTTCCCAGCCGGCGGTCAGTCGACTGCTCAGTGATTTTGAAGACTCCGTTAAAGTCCCCCTTTTTGAGCGACAGAAGAAAAGACTGATCCCTACGCCTGAAGCGCAGATTCTGTTTGAAGAGATAGAGCGCTCATTTGTCGGCATCGAAAAACTGGCACGAACAGCTGAAGAGTTAAGAGCATTTCATCGGGGAACACTTCGAATAGCTTGTATGCCCGCGCTTGCGCATACGTTACTCCCCAAAGTTTCCAGTGAATTTATGGAGCAGAATCATGGTATTTCGATGACACTGCAGGTACGCAGCTCTCAGCAGGTGGCTGACTGGATCTCCACTCAGCATTTCGACATCGGTCTCTCTGCAATCGCGGTGTCTGATCCAGCAATCAAAACCGAATCACTGGCGCACAGTGAACTGGTTTGTATTTTGCCGCCCGGTCACTGCCTCCAAAGTAAAGCGACTATCACACCAGAAGATCTGGAAAATGAGGTGTTTATATCACTGGGTACAGAGCAAAGTATTCGCTACAAAGTGGATGATGTCTTCGAACACGCCGAGGTAAACAGAAAAATGCTATTTGATACTCAGGTATCTCATGTTGCCTGTAGCTATGTGCTTTCAGGTTCAGGCGTATCCCTGGTTGATCCGGTTACCGCTATAGGCTTCATAAAACAGGGCCTGATAGTGAAACCCTTCGCCCCCTCAATACGCTTTAATTACAACCTGATCTACCCCGCAACCCGACCGGTATCACAATTGGCACTGGATTTTTGTAAACTGTTAAAAAAACGCCTGAAAGAGCTTTCTGAAAGTTCAGAGAATCTGTTTAAGATAAAATAACAAGCAGAATCATAGTTAAGGAATATACTAAAACGATACTCTCTACTTTTTAGCTTCGATATAGATGGGACTAAAGTTCAGATCATCACCACTCTCGGCGAACACAACCCTAATCAGTTGTCCCTCTGTCTGGCTCAAATCTAAAGGTACTTTGAAGCCAACGTTTTCATTTTTGAGCCCCAGATGTCTGGCAACATCCGGACGGGCTAAAGCAGGGATCTCTGTTTTTATAACTGCCTTACCCAGCAGCACTTTAATCTGAACCGGCTTACCGCTGTTCTGATTACAGGCCCAACCATTAAGACACTGACCGTCCCAATGATCTACATGGCCAACTAAGGCGTCCTTGGATAGCTTCCTGAATATACTCAAGACCGAATCGATATGTTGAACAAAGCTCAGATGACGATAGGTTTTAAGATAGGAAGAACATTTAAAAAATAGTAATTTAACCTTCCCACTCAAACCTGTATTCATCGCGGTCCAGAGCAGAAAAACCTCTGTAGAGCTGGTTTTCTGACCCTTTCTTATTAGCGACAATAATTTTTTAGCATCCTTAATGAAACCACCGTAATACAAAGACTTAACTTTAAGTAGCAAGTTCTTTTCATGGTCCGCGTCAGTTGCATCAGTGAATTGAGCCATGACATTACCCATGATGTAATCAACAAAGCTTGAATCAACATGCCGGTAATCATCATGACGCCAGATTGCTGACGGATTACTCAGTGTGACAAATTCATAGCTGGGAAAATAGTTAACATTGGCTTTACTCGCGACAAGCTCCTCTACCGTAACCCTGAGCACCGCTTTAGAGTAACTGTTAGATATAAAGACATCCTGCTCCCTGAATGTATAGGTAAGCGGTATTGGAGAAACGGTAACTAACAACCTGAAATCAGGCTTAAGATGCGTTGTCAGCAACTGATAGATTGCATTCAGATAAAACGAGGTAGTTTCATAGTCAAATACATGCAGTTCAAACCGTTCCGGGTACGTTTTTATCAAACTGTGTGGCACAGCAACATTCAAATATCGCTGTGTGTCTTTATCAAACCAGACTTCACTGACACCCAGAGTCAATATAACGACATCGGCTTCTCTGATTGCAGAAAATGCGCGGTTAAACGCATCACGAAATGTTTTACCAAATTCACGGCTGTAACTTCGCTGCTTCCCGGTCAATTGATAGTCCTGAACAATGTCCTCACCGATATTGATCAGCACTTGATCATGACAGTAGGGTTGCTCGGGATCTAACGCCCATGCCAATTCATTATAGATAGAAGCAACATTATATTTATGAAAAACAGAATCGTTATTAAAGGGACTATCCTCTGATTTTGGTAAATCATGAAAAATGGATAGCACATCATAATTCTGTCGATATAGCGCCTGGCTTATCTCATTGGCAAAACAGGACCCGATACAAAAAATCTTCTCATCGGGATTAATCTTAAAGCTTACTTTTGCTTCGGGGGTTGCGATGGGGTATAAGCGTTCAGGATTCCGTCTGGAGGGCCACCGTCTGGTTTTGTTTCTCTGGTTATCCCTTGACCATGCATTTTCACCTGAGATAATTTCAATTGCCATTTTTTACCTAGACATCAACAAATTAACGTAACGCTGTACACACCACTTAAAAATCAACGCAATTTATTGAATTTTATCAGGTATTTTTTAACATTTCTCTACAGTTTTAGTAGTTCAGATTTAGCTATCTGCTTAGCCAGATCAGTTCCTCAAGATATACTCCGTGGAAATCAGCATCCCGCGCATCATCATTGCTTTCCCCCTAAAGCTCTCCCTGTAACATCAAGTACAGGGAGAGTACATACCTGCTGCCAATCAAACCGCCGCCAGCACACCAAACGCCGCCACCGCAACACCGGCAATACGGGAAACCATACCCATACTGTAGCTATCAGCCAGCTGGCCCAGACGAGTGCCTGCCACCAGCAGCACCGATGTAGTGATCAGGAATCCAGCGATGTAGGCAAGTGGATGGACTGCCAGTGGCAGTTCAGCGCCATGGGCCAGGCCGTGGAACAGGGCAAAACCTGACGCGACAGCTATCCCCGCCACCAGAGAGAAACGCACCGCCAGTGCCAGCAGCACACCTGCAGCGATCACGGAAACCACAATCCCCTGTTCGACGAACGGCACGCTCAGTCCGGTCATTGCCAGCAGAGTACCCGCGACCATCGCCAGCAAGAATGCGGCAGGAACGGCAATACGGGTGCGGCTGGACATGTCATGCGTCTTACCAACCGCCATCAGACCCACGGCCAGCATCACCAGCAGATGATCTGCGCCCGATAGTGGATGCAGAATACCCTGAACAAAACCGGCCACTTCATGACCGGTATGTGCCATAGCTGACAGAGGTGCCATTGCACCGGCCAGGGCCAGCAGACGTAACTGATTGCGTTTATTCATTGTTGTGCTCCTTACTATCCTATTAAATTTCAGACAACTGCCTTAACCGGCGGCAGTTGCTTCGATTCCAGCATCCCTTCGGATACGATAAAGTCGATAATCTGTTGCAGCCCTTCCGCCTTTTTCAGATTCGAAAAGACAAAGGGGCGCTCGCCACGCATCCGTTTGGCATCCACATCCATCACCTCCAGTGATGCCCCTACCAATGGTGCCAGATCGGTCTTATTGATAATCAGCAGATCGGAGCGGGTAATGCCCGGCCCACCCTTACGGGGAATCTTATCGCCTGCGGAGACATCGATCACATAAATAGTCAGATCCGACAGTTCCGGGCTGAAAGTGGCACTAAGATTATCGCCACCGCTTTCGACAAACACCACATCCAGCGCACCATGACGGGCGATCAGTTGATCTATCGCCGCCAGATTCATCGAGGCATCTTCACGGATCGCCGTATGCGGACACCCTCCGGTCTCTACGCCGATAATACGGTCGGCATCCAGCGCCTCATGCTGGGTGAGAAATTTCGCATCCTCCTGGGTATAGATATCGTTGGTGACAACGGCGATATCGTAATGTTCGCGCATCGCTGAACAGAGTGAGCGTAGCAGCGCTGTTTTACCCGATCCGACCGGACCACCTACGCCGACACGCAGTGTTTGTTTTGGTTTACCTGGCTGTTGTGTGCTCAAAATAACGCTCCTGAATGTTACTGTTCCGCCTGATCCTGTCAGGAACGGAATAATCTTGAATACTGTGTTTCATGGCCCGCACTGGCGATAGCCAGCCCTTGCAGACCACTGCCAATCTCATCGTCTGTAACCGCGTCTGCCCGACTGATCGCCTGGGGTAACAGTGGTTGCAGCTCGCCCAGCAACTGCTGAGCCTGGGTCTGCCCCAAAGGTACCAGTTTAGTCGCGGCCGCGACCTGATTTTCCAGCCATGACCAGAGAAACCCCAGGGCGGTGGTCGGATAATCGATCTGCCAGTTCTGCGCGGCGATACCAAACAGCACAACAAAGCTTAACTCAGCGGATGGCGGCAACGGCTGGGACAGGTCAAGGCTGACCAGCAAACGGTTCATCGCCTCCCCCATCGCGCTGTCTGTGAGTCGCAACTCACGGGTTTCACGGCAGGCCAGCGCCAGATCGTTGCACTGTTGCAGCTGTTGCTGATCCTGCGAAGCTGCAGCGGTCATTGCCAGTCGCAACAACGGCAGATCGGTCTGCGCGACCGAATAGAGCAGTTGCTGTTCCAGCCACTCAGATACCTGCTGAGCGTTTCTGATCCAACCGGTGTCAATGGCATACTCCAGCCCCTGAGAGAAGGCATAGCCCCCCACTGGCAGGCTCACGCTACTCAGCTGCATCAGCCTTAACAGCGCGCTATCAGTGGTGGTGATGGCCGCCATGACTGTAGGCTCCCGATTCCGGTACAAATACGTCTTCCAGGTGGGTCAGGGTCAGACCTAACAGTTCCAGCATCTCCTCCAGCACATGATCCGGCTGCATCCGCAACCAGCGCTCCCCCACCTGGAGTTTTACGTGCCGGTTGCCCAGGTGATAACAGGCCCGGGCAAAGGTCTGCCAGTCATCACATTCAGCGTGGGTTACCGGCTCGACCGCACCTTCGACCTTAATAAATTTGCCACAACTGCTTTTCAGATACTCGCCCACCAGCAACGGTTTGCCCCGCTCCAGAAACAGACGGATCTCTTCACCATTTTCACCGGTCAGTTTCAACCGGCCCCGGTCTCTCTGTTCCTGACTCAGCACCACGGTGGTATACACCGTTTCGTGGCAGTGATCGCCTAAGCGCTCATAAACTTCCAGCATCTCTTTTCCTTAAAAACAGGCGTTAAAAAACGGCTTCGCTTAAAACAAGTTGTACAGTTGCGCCAGTGGCAAAACGTCCGCCGGTTCACAGGTTAACAACTCACCATCGGCCCGCACCTCGTAGGTTTGCGGATCAACCGTAATGACCGGCATCCAGTCGTTATGCACCATATCTTTCTTGCCGATATTCCGGGTATTAGAACAGGCCACCAGGCGACGGTTCAGCCCCAGTTGCCCACCAATATCTTTTTCCAGCGCCGCGCCAGAGACAAAGGTCACCGAGGTCTTAGCCGGAGCCTGACCAAAAGAACCAAACATCGGCCGGTAGTGTACCGGTTGCGGGGTTGGAATAGAGGCATTCGGATCACCCATCGGCGCCGCGGCAATCATGCCACCCTTGATAATCAGCGAGGGTTTAACGCCAAAGAATGCCGGTTTCCACAACACCAGATCCGCCAGTTTGCCCGGTTCAATCGAGCCTACCTCGTGAGAGATGCCGTGGGCAATCGCCGGATTAATGGTGTACTTGGCAATATAACGACGGGCACGGAAGTTATCGCAGCCCAGGGTTTCATCTTCCGGCAGCAAACCAAACTGCGTTTTCATCTTATGGGCGGTCTGCCAGGTACGGGTGACAACTTCACCCACCCGGCCCATTGCCTGAGAGTCCGACGAGATCATGCTGAAGGCACCACGATCGTGGAAGATATCCTCCGCCGCAATGGTCTCTTTACGGATCCGCGAATCGGCGAAGGCGACATCTTCGGGAATATTACTGTCCAGGTGATGACACACCATCAACATATCCAGATGCTCATCCACCGTATTACGGGTGTAGGGACGGGTCGGGTTGGTCGACGATGGCAGTACATTCGGGTAGGCACAGGCGCGGATAATATCCGGCGCGTGGCCGCCACCAGCCCCTTCCGTGTGATAGGTATGAATCACCCGGTCTTTAAACGCTGCGAGGGTGTCATCGACAAAGCCGGACTCGTTCAGAGTGTCGGTATGGATCGCCACCTGTACATCATACTTATCCGCTACGGAGAGACAGTTATCGATGGATGCCGGGGTCGTACCCCAGTCCTCATGCAGTTTCAGGCCGCAGGCACCAGCTTCCAGCTGCTCCTCCAGTGGCTTCGGCAGGCTGCCGTTCCCCTTACCCAGAAAACCCAGATTCATCGGCATAGCATCGGTCGCCTGCAGCATCTTACCGATATACCAGGGGCCCGGCGTACAGGTAGTGGCATTGGTGCCGGTTGCGGGTCCTGTTCCGCCCCCAATCATAGTGGTCACCCCGGACATCAGCGCCTCCTCTATCTGCTGCGGGCAGATAAAATGAATGTGCGCATCTATACCACCGGCGGTGAGAATACTGCCCTCCCCGGCGATCACTTCGGTACCCGGCCCGATAACGATATCGACATTATCCTGGGTGTCCGGGTTACCCGCTTTACCTACCTTAACAATACGCCCATCACGGATACCGACATCACCTTTAACGATGCCCCAGTGATCCAGCACCAGCGCGTTGGTGATCACCAGATCAACACAGATATCGTTACTCAGTTGACTCTGCCCCTGACCGTCGCGGATAACCTTGCCCCCACCAAACTTCACTTCATCGCCGTAGGTGGTGAAATCTTTCTCAACCTCAATCCAGAGTTCAGTATCCCCCAGCCGCACCCGGTCACCGGTTGTGGGGCCAAACATCTGTGCATAGGCGGTGCGATCCATCTTTGTCATACGTCATCCTCCCCGCTCTCAAGACTGCCCATCACCTCACCACGAAAACCATAGACAGTGCGGCTGCCGGCATATTCCACCAGTTCAACGTCACGCCCCTGGCCCGGTTCAAAGCGAACAGCAGTGCCGGAAATAATATTCAGACGGTAACCCCGGGCCTGTTCGCGGTCGAACTCCAGCGCCGGATTCACCTCATAAAAATGATAGTGGGAACCGATCTGCACCGGACGATCACCACGATTTTCCACCCGCAGGGAGATCGTCTTACGTCCCTCGTTCAGCTCAATGGAGCCTTTAGCAGCCTGTATCTCTCCAGGAATCATCGTCTTCTCCTCTTAGCAGATCGGGTTATGCACGGTGACCAGTTTAGTGCCATCGGGGAAGGTCGCTTCCACCTGTACTTCGTGGATCAGCTCCACCACTCCGGGCATTACCTGATCAGCACTCAACAGGGTTTTGCCATAGCCCATCAGTTCGGCGACGGTTTTACCATCCCGGGCCCCCTCCATGATCTCCATGGTCAGATAGGCCATCGCTTCCGGATAGTTCAGTTTCAGACCCCGGTTAAGGCGACGTTCGGCCAGCAGGGCCGCAGTAAACACCAGTAACTTGTCTTTCTCTCTTGGCAACAGTTCCATCATCTATTCCTTTAACTTATCTCGTTCATGGCGTTCAGCGGATGAACGCTTTCAGAATTCACAGTATTCAGGTCGCCCAGATACGGGGTTCGCAGGCTTCGCGCCCCAGCAGTTGCGGCCGGATCTCATGCCAGCAACGGATAAACAGTTTCATCGCCTGATCAGTCCGGTTGCCGAGATAACGAATCGTCATAAACTCCCCCGTCAGACTCACCGCCGCCAACGCATCGCACTCACCAGTCAACTGACGCAGTTGCTTGATCAGTGTCTCAATCAACGGCACTGAGGCCTGAGTATCGGTCAGGGTAAACGGCCCGGCCACCATCAAACCGGTCACCGGATATCCCCGCAATCCGGCACTGCCCCCCAGCAACGTCCGGTTACGATCATCAATCTGCAATCGCTCGCGCAACAGAACCCGCCCATTGCGGTTGATCTGTAGCGTCTGGGAAAGATTGCCGCTATCAAACGGCAGGTTCTGGTTAGGCATCCCCAGGCTGGTGATCTCCCAGCCGATAAAGTGGGCGCCGTCCGCCAGATTCACATGAGTGTCCAGTCGGGTACAGGCATCGGGATAGAGAATAGTTTCCATCGGCAGCCACTCAACTGAGCTATCAGGACCAACGTTAAGTGTATTGGTCTGGTGTTGCAGACTGCGATCAGGCCGCGCCCGGTAGACACGACCAGCCCCGGGAGTGGTCAGCAATGCATGGCTGTTATCACCACAATTCACTCTTATCTGCAGACGGTCACCGGAAACCATACCACCCGGAGGGTGCAGCAGATAGACCTGGGCCAGGTCTGGCCCTTCAGGGTAAAACGCTTTCTGCACGTAGAGAGGCCCCTGGTGTTCAGCGCGTTGCAATACAGTACCCCGGGCTGTGCGGCCAAACTGCAGCGACAGTTCGGCGTTCCAGGCTGAAGCGTGCCGCTGCTGCAGGATTTCTGGCAGGCGTGGCGTCGGTTGAGACAGACTTGTCATAGTTTACACCGCCAGATACTGGCGGATGAGTTCCTCACTCAGGTTATCCATCCGGTCGCTGGCAACCACCCGACCACGCTCCATCAACCGAAACTCCTCGCCAACCCGGCGCGCAAAGCCCAGTTTCTGCTCAATCAGAATCACTGTCAGCCCCTCCTCCTTATTGAGCTTCAGAATAACATCTCCAATCTGTTTGACAATATTGGGTTGGATACCTTCATTAGGTTCATCGAGAATCAGCACCTTCGGTTCCAGCACCAGTGCCCGGCCAATGGCCAGTTGCTGCTGCTGACCACCGGAGAGGTCGCCTCCGCGCCGTTGCAACATCTCTTTCAACACCGGAAACAGCTCGAAAATCTTTTCCGGAATCTCTTTCGCGCCATCCTTGCGCACCGGCAACCCCACTTTCAGATTCTCTTCCACCGTCAGCAACGGAAAGATATCCCGCCCCTGGGGCACATAGCCGATGCCCGCCGGAGCCCGGTACTCCGCTTTTTTCTTCTGCAACGGTTCGCCTTGCAGCAGAATTTCGCCACTGCTGACCGGCAACAGCCCCATAATGCACTTTAACAGCGTGGTTTTACCGACACCGTTGCGCCCCATTATACAGGTGCAGGAACCCGGTTTAATATCCAGGTTAAGATCCCAGAGAATCTGCGTGCCGCCATAAAACTGATTCACATTTTTAATACTGATCATGGCGCTTCTCCCAGATACACTTCAATCACATCCTGATTATTCTGGATCTCATCCATCGTCCCCTCTGCCAGCACCGAGCCCTGATGCAATACGGTCACCGTGCGGGCGATACTGCGGACAAACTCCATATCGTGTTCCACCACTACAACGGTGCGCTCGCCTGCCAGTGAGGTCAGTAGTTCGGCGGTGCGTTCCCCCTCCTGAACCGTCATACCTGCGACCGGTTCATCCACCAGCAGCAGACGTGGATTGGCCATCAGCAACATCCCGATCTCCAGCCACTGCTTCTGACCATGGGACAGCGAACCTGCCAGCATCATCCGTTCGGCTTTCAGACCGATGGTCTCCAGCACATGGTCGATGCGGTCATACTCTTCACTATTGAGGGTTGCCAGCAGTGTCGGTATCACCGATTTATTCGACTTCAGAGACAGCTCCAGATTATCCATCACCGTATGGGCTTCAAACACGGTCGGCTTTTGAAACTTACGACCAATACCCAACTGAGCGATCTCCGCTTCATCTTTCTCCAGCAGATTCAGCGATTGTCCGAAATACACCGTACCGCTGTCACATCTGGTTTTACCGGTGATGACATCCATCAGTGTGGTCTTGCCGGCACCGTTGGCACCAATAAGACAGCGTAGTTCACCATCATTGATATAGAGGTTCAGGTCATTCAGTGCCTTAAAACCATCGAAGCTCAGATTCAGCCCCTCAACATAGAGCAGCACCTGATGAGAGATATCCACGTCCTGGCTATGATCCTGAAGAAACGGCCAGACCTGATCCCGACGCATCACTTCACGGGTGGTATCGAGTATGCTCATGCGTGGCCCTCCTCTGCTTTGTCATTCGGACGGTTATTCACATTCTGAAGCTGCCGATCTTTTAGTTGAGCCACAAGCCCCATCAACCCCTTCGGCAGATAGAGGGTCACCAGTACAAACATCGCCCCCAGTGCAAACAGCCAGCCGTCCGGCATAATGGCGGTAAACTTAGTCTTGGCGTAGTTCACCAGAATCGCACCAATAATCGCACCGACCAGGGTCCCCCGGCCACCTACCGCCACCCAGATAACGATCTCGATAGAGTTGATCGGAGAGAACTCTCCGGGATTGATAATACCGACCTGAGGTACATAAAGTGCGCCGGCAATACCGGCAATCATAGCGGAGTAAACAAACAGCCAGACCTTATAGTTTTCCGTACGATAACCGATAAAGCGGGCCCGGCTTTCTCCATCACGGATCGCCACGATCACTTTACCAAAACGGGTCTGCATGATTTTCTTACTCAGCACCAACAGCCCTGAAAGCATCAGTGCGGTAATAATAAACAGGGTCACCCGGGTGTTGTCCGACTGCAGATCAAAGCCAAGGATATCTTTAAAGTCGGTCAGGCCATTGTTGCCACCGAAGCCCATCTCATTGCGGAAGAACGACAACAGCAAAGCGTAGGTCAGTGCCTGAGTCATAATCGACAGATACACCCCGGTCACCCGTGAGCGGAACGCCAGCCAGCCAAACAGATAGGCCAGCAATCCCGGCACCAGCAGCACCATCAGCATCGCCACCCAGAACTGATCCATCCCCTGCCAGAACCAGGGCAGTTCGCTCCAGTTGAGGAACACCATGAAGTCGGGCAGTTCCGGGTTGCCGTACACACCCCGATCACCGATCTGACGCATCAGATACATCCCCATGGCATAGCCCCCCAGAGCAAAGAAAGCACCATGTCCCAGACTGAGAATACCGCAGTACCCCCAGATCACATCCACCGCCAGCGCCAGCATGGCATAGCACAGATACTTGCCTAACAGGGTGATGGTATAGGTGGAAACATAAAAAACTGAATCCTCGGGCATCAACAGATTACAGGATGATGCCAGCGCAGTGACCACCAGCAGAACCACCACAAAAGGCGCGACTTTGCTGTCACCGTTGATTCGTGAAAAACTCATAAAATTGCTCAGCAATGAACTCATTCTGCCGCCCTCCCTTTCTGCGGAAACAGCCCTTTAGGACGTTTCTGGATAAACAGAATGATAAATACCAGCACCAGAATGCTCGCCAGCACCGCACCGGTGACCGGCTCAATAAACTTATTAGCGACACCCAGAGTAAAGGCTGCCACCAGCGTACCCCAGAGGTTACCGACGCCGCCGAACACCACCACCATAAAGGAGTCGATGATATAGGCCTGTCCCAGGTTTGGACCCACATTAGTCAGCTGACTCAGCGCCACCCCGGCGATACCGGCAATACCCGATCCCAGACCAAAGGTCATCGCATCCACCCGGTCGGTACGGATACCCATCGCCTTAGCCATATCCCGGTTCTGCGATACCGCACGAACATTCAGACCCAGCGAGGTTTTCTTCAACACGATTAACAGAATCATGAAGACCAACAATGCAAAGGCAACAATGTAGAGTCGGTTGAGGGTCAGGCTCAGCAACGGATTGATCTCGATAGAACCACTCATCCAGTCAGGGGTTGCCACCTGACGGTTAAGCGGTGAAAACACAGTACGCACCATCTGCTGCAGTATCAGACTGATACCAAAGGTCGCCAGCAGAGTTTCCAGGGGCCGGCCATGCAGGTGACGAATCACTAGACGTTCGATCAGAATACCCGCCAGACCGGACACCATAAAGGCCAGCGGCACCGCAATCCAGAGGGAATATTCGATCATGTTCGGCAGCATCAGCTGCACTACATAGGTGGTATAAGCCCCCAGCATAATCATCTCGCCGTGGGCCATATTGATAACGCCCATCACCCCGAAGGTGATCGCCAGACCAATCGCCGCCAACAACAACACCGACCCCAGGCTCAGGCCAAAAAACAGCTGATTGATAAAACCGTACATCTCAGCCTGCTGATCAATCTTATCCAGCCCGGTCTGTGCCGCTTTGCGAACACTACGGGAGGGATCATTTTCTGCCAACTGAGTCAGTTGGTTGCGCACTTCCGGCTCCAGACTGCCTTCGAGATCCTTAATCGCTTGCAGCCGATCGGTTGCTTCTTCAGCATGTCGGGCACGATAGAGTGCCAGCGCCACATCCATAGCCTCCTGAACAGAGCGGCTCTGCTCTTTCAGTCGGGCATCACGAATCAGCGTAATAGTATTGGAACCCAGGTCGGAGAACAGTGAGCGAACTGCATCCTTTCTCACGGCGGAGTCAGGATGGTTCAGTTGCATCCGGGCAATGGCCTCACCCAGATAACCCCGCAGTTTATTATTCACTTTAATTTTTCTAACCTGCTTCTTGCTCAGATCGCTAAGCACTTCACCAGAAAACAGGTCAGAATAGCGGGTAACACTTTGCTCTTTGAGAGCGGCGATCAGACGCCTGGTCTCTTTTTCGTAATAGAGATCTCCGTTCAGCATCGTCTTGAACAGGGCCAGCATATCGGCCCCTTCCGTGGTTTCAAGCTGTTGCAGCACCGGTAACGCCTTGTTCAGCTTCACCTCGGTCAGCTCCAGCAGCAATGGCTGCTGGGCCTCTGAGGGCGACGCTGCCAGGACACTGGTGCTGATCAGCAAACCCAGCAGGCAGGCGCAGATCGCGTTTATATATCTCACTGGTATTCTCCGTCCGGGTAAGGCAGTCAAGGGATGCTAAATCAACGTAAATAGAGGAGTTGCTTTAATCGGCCCTTGTGACGGTCGCCAGTTATCAGACTGGCCCCTCACCTCTGCCTGTTTGTAATACAGGCTTCCGATGGAAGCCTGCTTTTCACAACCTGAAGCATTCAGGCAAATTCACTACCGTTTCCCCCAGGGAATTAGTAGTTCTGACCGGAACAGGTCTTAGTCACGGTGTTGTAGTTGCCGCAAGAGATAGGAGCAGTCCAGTCTGCAATCAGGTCTTTAGAGCCTGGCAGGAAGTCAGACCAGGCATCACCCGGAACCACACCTTCAGTCTCCCAAACCACTTCGAACTGACCATCATCCTGAATCTCACCGATCAGTACCGGCTTGCTCAGATGGTGGTTCTTGTTCATATACGCCATACCACCGGTCAGGTTTTCGGTTTCCTGGCCAATCATCGCCTGCTCAACCGCATCAACATCAGTGGTACCGGCTTTCTCAACCGCCTGAGTCCACATTTTGAAGCCGATGTAAGTCGCTTCCATCGGGTCGTTAGTCACCCGATCAGGATTACCGGTAAACGCTTTCCACTGAGAGATAAAGGCATCGTTAGCATCACTCTCAACACTCTGGAAGTAGTTCCATGCAGCCAGATGACCGACCAGAGGCTTGGTATCCAGACCCGACAGCTCTTCCTCACCAACAGAGAAAGCAACTACGGGGATATCTTCAGAAGAGATACCCTGGTTACCCAGCTCTTTATAGAACGGCACGTTAGCATCACCGTTAATAGTGGACACTACCGCAGTCTTCTTGCCTGCAGAACCGAAGCTCTTGATATCCGAAACAATTGACTGCCAGTCAGAGTGACCGAACGGCGTGTAGTTGATCATGATATCTTCAGCCGCCACACCTTTAGCTTTCAGGTAGGCTTCGAGAATCTTGTTAGTGGTACGTGGGTAAACATAGTCAGTCCCCGCCAGCACCCAGCGCTTCACACCCAGATCATTCATCAGGTAATCAACCGCAGGAATTGCCTGCTGGTTTGGCGCTGCACCGGTATAAAATACGTTTTTAGAAGATTCCTCACCCTCATACTGAACCGGGTAGAACATCAGTCCATTCAGTTCTTCAAGCACTGGCAGTGCAGATTTACGGGACACGGAAGTCCAGCAACCAAAGATGACATCGACCTGATCTTTGGTCATCAGCTCACGGGTTTTCTCAGCAAACAGCGGCCAGTTAGAGGCAGGGTCAACCACAACCGCTTCCAGCTGCTTACCCAGCAGACCGCCTTTCTTGTTCTGTTCTTCAACCATCATCAGAACGGTGTCTTTCAGCGTTGTCTCACTGATCGCCATTGTACCGGACAGAGAGTGCAGTACGCCGACTTTGATCGTATCTGCCGCCATGGCACTGATACTCAGTACACTGGCACCCATAGACAGAGCAATACCTGAAACCAGATGTTTGATCTTCATATATTTTTCCCTTCTTGAGATTAAGTTTCGATTCTTTCAGGCCGGGTCGGATTTGCACCCAGGGAATCTGTAATTGACGAAACCATTATTAGAAATAGCGCTCAATGAAGGTATGGGGTGATTGACGCACCCCTATACGTCAAATGACGTATGGGGGGGGGAAGAAGTTGTTAGTGGCTAGGGGTTAGACGCTTCGCTTGCTAGGAAGAGCAAAGGCGAAAGACGTTGCTCGTTGTTCGAACGTCACGAAAGAGCATGACTTGCTTGTGGCTCGGAAGAACTAGAGGGGGAAAATTTCATGGGAGGTTTAGATCATCGATTGGGGAAATAAAGCAGTCTTCCTTTATGCTTCAAATAGCAGTATGAAGAATACAAGACCAAAACGACGTATTGATCCGCCGGATTAATGACCTAATGAAGCTGGCTTATTTTCCATGCTGAATGTCACTGAATTTTTCGGTAAGCCAGGATAGAAAATTACCTACTTCAGGTTTCGATCTGGCTTTTTGGCTGGTCACTATGGAATACCAATCACAAAACAAACTCCGATTATCCATAATGATCAGAGCACCCTCCGCGAGTTCTCGGGCACACAAAACATCATCGGCTAAAACGACCCCTTCACCATCAACCGCAGCATCAAGCGCCAGTGATAGGTCGGAATACACAGTCCCCCTTTTCCAAGCATCATTATTCGGTTCATACTCCTCAAACCAACTACGCCAAATATCACGGCCACTCTCATGCACCAACGGTAAATCAGCGGTAATTCCTTGCTCTTTTAACCTATTTTTTTTGAACAACGAGGGGGAACACGCGGGAAAGCCTTCGAAGGGAAATAGCCTTGTCAGCGTCACTTCAGATGATTTGAGGAGTTGCTCAAAATGAATACAAATATCAACCGAACCTTCATTAATATCCGGTGGACTCCACGCAGATTTTAGATTGATATCAATATTAGGGAACTGTGTTTTAAAGTCTGCTAACTGTTTTCTAAGCCACCTATAGGCAAAAGCCGGTTCAGCGGTAATATTGATAACCTTGCTACGCGGCGTTGCTCTAATACTATCGCAGGAGTCTTGAATAATTTTAAATGCCTCTGAGATTCGCGGTGCTAGTACGCGCCCCTCATCGGTAAGTTCAACACGGTTGCCGTGCCGAGTAAAAAGGCTCACTTCGAGCCACGCCTCTAAATTTTTAATATGCTTACTAACAACACCGTGACTCACGTTTAAATCTAACCCTGCTTTTGCAAAGCTTTGGGTTTTAGACGCGGCTTCAAAAGCACGCAATGCATTAAGATAAGCAATCGATTTTGGCATCGTCTGACTGTAGCTTAAAGCTACGCTGAGCGCAATTTTTTTGCCCTTTTAAGATTTTCTTAATGTGAGATCCTACCAATCAATCATAACGCCAAACGTGAAGGTATTAAAATAGCCAAGATCAGACGAGCCCTTATCGAAGGAAAGCCAACCCTAATTGTCATCGATATTCGGGGGGAAGCTCTTTTCAGATCATGAAGATGACTCCATACCGATGACGAAAATGTTGATCATTGAGCCTTACTTAGCGTTTTTGACCGATTCATTATCGACATAACACTACTGACTCACTTTATCTACAATTTTTAATTTAAATAATATCAAGAGTAAATATCTATTTAAGTATTATTAATATCTTGAGGAGCAAGAATGAAAAACACATCCTATACTTTAGCGTTCGTCATGCTGATCGGCTTTCAAGCTCATGCTGATACTTCAGAAAAAGTCGTCAATATCTATAACTGGGCAGATTATATAAACCCGACCATTATTGAAAGCTTTGAAGAAACAACAGGTATCAAAGTCAATTATGCGGTCTATAGTTCAAATGAAGTGTTAGAAACAAAACTCTTAACAGGTAATACGGGTTACGATGTCGTATTTCCTGGAGGTGGATTTTTTGAGCGCCAAATTAATGCGGAAGTTTTTCATCAGATAGATAAGCAGCAGCTAAGCCATTATGGAAACCTTGATGATGAAATAAAAGAGCGTGCACAGGTCAGTGACCCAGGAAACAAATATGGTGTTCCATATATGTATGGCACAACAGGGATTGGTTATAACGTCGATATGGTCACTAAACGGCTCGGACACCCTCCAGAACACTCATGGGATCTAGTTTTTAAACCTGAGAATGCCGCTAAGCTGGCCGACTGTGGTATCGCTTTTATAGATTCACCTGCCGAAGTAACCTCTATCGCTTTAAATTATTTAGGTTTAGATCCAAATAGTGAAAAGCAAACCGACTTAGATCAAGTCAATACTTTATTACAATCTGTGCGTTCATCCATTCGCTATTTTGACAGTACGAATATTCTTAATGACCTCGCATCAGGAGATATCTGTATCGCAGTTGGTTATAATGGCGATATGCTATTAGCACAAGCGCGTACTATCGAAGTACAAAACAATCATCATATTGCCTATATAACGCCTAAAGAAGGCAGCTTGTTATGGTTAGATGTCATGGCCATTCCTGCTGATGCACCTCATAAGGACTCAGCATATAAATTTATCAACTACATACTTGATGCAGAAATAGCAGCATCGGCGTCCAATTACGTTTTATTTGCTATAGCGAATAAAGCAGCCGAACCATACCTTTTAGACGACGTTAAAAACAACACAGCCATTTATCCTTCTCAATCCATAAAATCAAGTCTGTTTGTTCTTAAAGCACATACAGCAAAATTTGATAGAAAGCTGTCTCGAATTTGGACAAACATAAAAACAAACCACTGAATATCCAAAGTAATAAAAGTAGATGTTTTTAATAGCACCTACTTTTTGCTACTTCTTAAGTCCATGAAAAATTATATTTAAATCAAAATCTTATAGAAAACATACCTAATTCACGTAAATATGGCCAAGTTGAGAGTTTATAATGGCGATTAAAATTGCTGAGAAATGGTTTGAGCGCAAGAAGATTAATGATCGCTTAACATTGCTTTGGGAACCTCATGTTGACCCTTTAATTAGATGTAATATCTGGCATATACGCGGACGTGATGCAGATCTATTGGTAGATTCAGGGATGGGTATTTGCAGTTTAAAACAAGCGGCTAGTGATCTTTTTGAACGATCAATTACAGCTGTTGCAACCCATACACACCATGATCATGTCGGCAGCCTTCACGAATTTTCAGTTCGTGTTGTTCATCGGCTTGAGGCACCGAGTATGTGCTCAGGAGCGCACAAACTGCCCTTACTTACGGCTGATTATCCCGATGATATGAAAAAGGCACTTGCCGATGTAGGATGCCCTCTTCCAGAACATTCACTGTTGATTGCCTATCCTGAAAAAGGTTTTAATCCAGCCAATGTCACCTTACAAGGTATCGAACCGACACGATTAGTTGACGAGGGAGATCGAATAGACCTCGGAGATCTCAACTTTGAAGTACTCCATTTACCAGGCCATTCACCCGGCAGTATCGCTTTATGGGAAGAAAAAACGGGCTGGTTTTTCTCTGGCGACGCAATATACGATGGTCCCTTATTGGATAATATTTCGGGCGCATGCGTTGAAGACTATCTCGTAACAATGGAACGTCTACTTAAACTACCAGTTCAATCAGTTTACCCCGGTCACGATGAAATATTTGGTCGTAGCAGACATATTGAAATTGCTCGACATTATATTCAATCGAAATCATTATAAAAAAGCACACGAAGCTGGGACAGGTATTGCATCATGACCTTGTTCCTCTGCTACCGATTTCCAGTAGTTAGAACAACCATGGATTGTAACATCGAGCTTAATCCCGACTTCCTTATCTTCAGGACTCCGCAAGTGCTGTGAGCTCATGCCCTGTTAACTGATAACCCACCCACTCGTGCTTTGCTTTAGCACCAAGCGACTTATAGAATTTTATAGCGGGTTCATTCCAGTCGAGAACACTCCACTCGAACCTCCCACAGCCTTTTTCTACTGCGATGTTAGCCAGGTGTTTTAAGAGTGCCTTACCTGCCCCGACACTTCGGTACTCAGGTGAAACGTATAGGTCTTCAAGATAAAGGCCGTTCTTGCCGAGCCAGGTTGAGTAATTGAAAAAATACACAGCAAAGCCAACTGGTTCGTTATTTATACTGCAGATCACTGCATGAGTGGTTGAATCCTGACCGAACAGTGATTTTTCTATATCAGACTCAGTCGCAACAACTTCATGCTCTGCTTTTTCATAACGCGCAAGCTCTTTAACAAACCGTAGAATCAAAGCTGAATCGTCAATCGTTGCCTCTTCAATCTTTATAACTGGCACTTAATATCCCCGTTTACCGTGACAAATATAATTTTAAACCAGGCTGACACGAATGCATGGCCTTATAGACATAAGGCATGGTAACGATCAGATAGTAAAGAAGAATCTCTTAGCTCCTCATCATGGGTACTGCTGACAAGCTATTTTACTTGACTAAACTACTATGGTATTTAGTGGAATAAGCTATTGCCGCTCGAGACTGTAAGGGTCTTAGTTGAAAGGAAATCAGCAGCCAGGGGTAAAATGATGCTTCGAACACATCAGACACTGTTGGACCAGATGAAGATTAGTGATGCGGAGATCCAGAGCAGGCTCGAACTTGCTGCGCTTTCCCTGAGTCACTTTGAACTACTTAAAGACGTACTTCCGCTTATCAACTCGCAGGTGGATTCAATTGTTGAGCGCTTTTATATCTCTCAGCTGGCCATTGATGAAATCGCTGTACTGATCGGTGATGCAGACACTCTGAACCGGCTTAAAGGCGCACAGCATCAGTATATTCTCGACCTTTTTTCCGGCCAGTATGACAGTACTTACGTCAACAACCGCTTACGTATCGGAATGGTTCATAAAAGAATTGGGGTTGAACCAAAACTCTATCTGAGCGCTATTTGTTCACTGAAACTGATTCTCTTTGAAGTGCTCGATCAGTCTATGACTGACGCTGAAGTCCTCAGACAGACAAAAGAGGCTTTAGATAAGTTATTGTACTTCGACACAACGCTGGTATTTGATACCTATATTTCCAGCATGATTTCAGAGCTGGAGCTGGCTAAGAAGAAAACCGAGATGTATGCCAATAGCCTTGAGGTTAAAGTGTCGGAACGCACTGCCCAACTGGAGGAACTGGCTAAAAAAGATCCGCTGACGGGTATCAATAATCAGCGAGCGATGCGTGAACTGGCCAGTGTACTACTGGCATCACTTACCCGACGCCAGGCCCCTTTCTCCCTGATCTATTTCGATATCGATAACTTTAAACAGATTAATGATCAGTACGGACACCTGAAGGGCGATGAAGTATTAAAAGTCATTTCAGAATGCATCAGACAGCATATTCGGGAAGCGGATGTCCCCTGCCGCTACGGCGGTGATGAGTTTTGCATCATGTTGCCGGATGCTGATGCCCAGTCTGCGCAAGCTGTTGCTGAAAGAATAATAGCAAGCTTTGCCAAAATTCATCCGGACTTTTCGCTGAGTGTGGGTATTGTGGACACCGGCCCCGGACAACACATGAGCCTGGATGACATGATCGGTATCGCAGATAAAAAAATGTATGAAGCTAAAGCGCTGGAAGGGTCGCGGATTATAGTCTGACGGGGAAATAAGTTGCTAGTTGCTAGGAGTTAGACGCTTCGCTTGCTAGGAAAAGCGGAAGCGCGTTTTTACCACAGAGGCACAGAGAACACGGAGGTCGTTACACCGAATTATTAACGGAGTCTCAGAGCCCTTGATCTAAAATCAACAACTCTGACCCCTTGATCGTGTAACCTTCGTTTTTTAATGTGAACCTCTCTTCTCCATCAATGAAAATGGTAGGCCATGTCCCGCCTTGGAAGAACTTGGATGGACGATATATATAAACAGTTCCCTCATTGCGACTCAAAGGTTCAAGAGAGCTAAAATTTTCACCCGTTGCGGCACAGCCTGCCAATATAAAAATCGATAGGATTAGGGGTATAACTCTCATTTTAAAAACCTCATCAAATAGGATATTTGGGATCAGGGTAAAACAAATCAATGGGGCCAGAGTGAAGCTCTGGCCCAACCTAACATGTCATTAACTGGCAGACGCATACCTGTCAACAATCAAAAAGACAAGGTAACTATCAGATCTCAAAGAGGAAGTACTGAACATCGCGATCATCCTTAAGACAAAACGAGAATGCGCAGTTGCACTCTTAATCCGGTGGAGAACCCCACCAGCGTTCCAACTTATCCCTTTGTTTCTGATGTTTTACGGAGCTCTAAGCCGCAAAACACCCCTTATCTAACGATAAAGCCAGCATAACCGCAGAGCTGAACAAAATAAACTGTAAATACCATCAACTTGCTTACAAAGCACTTAACTCAAACGCACACCACTGAATCCAGCTAAGAAGGCTCTTGCGAGCAACGAGCAAGTCACGCTCTTTGTGACGTTCGAGCAACGAGCTACGACCTGATGAATCAATTCAAGACACGCAAAACCCAAAATGATTAAAAAATAGTCACTAGTCCATCCTGCCAACTATTTCCGTGAACAGTTTTACCCTGATTAAAGAAGCCGGTAAACTGGGCGCCTCTTTATCTCTATGGACTTCACTGTCATGCCAATACTGGTTGCCGTCACTATTTTATGGGCATTTTCGTTCAGCCTGATCGGGGTATATCTTGCGGGACAGGTCGATGCCTGGTTTTCGGTATTGATGCGTGTCGCCCTGGCGACACTGATCTTTTTACCTTTTCTGAAGCTGCGTCAGATCGAGTCTAAAGTCGCTTTACAGTTGATGGTGTGCGGAGCCTTTCAGCTTGGCATCATGTATGGCTTTTATTACCAGTCCTTCTTATATCTCTCTGTACCCGAAGTTTTACTCTTCACCGTTATGACGCCCATTTACATCACCCTGCTGAATGACTTACTGGATCACCGGCTTAATATTGGTTTTATTATCAGTGCTTTATTAGCCGTTATTGGGGCAATCACTATTCGCTATCAAGGGGTGGATGAAGGCTATCTGAAGGGCTTGTTGATTGTACAAGGCGCTAACGTATGCTTTGCCGCCGGGCAAGTGGGTTACAAACGAATCATTGCAAAAGAGCGCTCAGACCTGCCTCAGCGCACTGTGTTTGGCTGTTTTTTTATTGGCGCTTTAGCCGTTGTGATCCCCTGCTATCTCATCCTGGGCAACCCGGATAAGCTACCGACCACGACTCTGCAGTGGTCAATTTTGACCTATTTAGGGCTGGTTGCGTCTGGCCTTGGCTATTTCGCCTGGAACAAGGGGGCAACACAGGTGAGTGTCGGGACACTGGCGGTCGCCAACAATCTGCTAATCCCTGCGGGCATTGTCGTTAACGTTCTATTCTGGAACCGTGATGCGGATATTTTGCGCCTGTCAATCGGAGGGGCCATTATTCTGTTAGCACTCATGGTGAACGATAAATTTAACCAGCGTATCCAACAGGCAAAAACGGCCTGATCCTTCTTCAGAAATTTAGCCAGAACATCAGGGGATACCGGCCTTCTTAACGTAATTAAAGGGCTAAAAGCCTTTTTCAAGTAAAAGATCGCCCCTGGAAGGGGCTCCTACAACAGGCTGTGACAGAGGGGGAACGACTACAATAACAAGTTCCTCAACAAATCCAGTCGCGACTCGATACCCAGAGCGCATGCTAGCGTCGCTCCCACAGAAGCTCCAAACAACGGCTTTTGAAAGCTTTTTCTAACAACTAGCAAGCGGCGAAGCCGCGTCTGGCAAGTCGCGTAGCGACGTCTAGCGACTGCTCTTATTCATGACTGGCAATCAGTCTCAACGCCACGCCCGCCGCCGCGGTGCGGTTTTCGACGCCGAGTTTGGGGAAGATCTGTTCCAGATGTTTGTTGATGGTGCGGGGGCTGATTTCGAGAATTTCAGCAATATCGCGGTTGGTTTTACCGTTGGCGAGCCAGAACAATACCTCCGCTTCCCGCTCGGTCAGTTCCAGCTCCTGCCTGAGCAGCTCGGCGCCGGTGGGCTTATTGCCATCGATCAGTTGCATCAGCACATCGCCATTGCTCTGATAGCCGATCAGCTTCAGGGTTAATGGGTAGTCGAGGTTTTTAACCGCCATCCGCTCCTGTTCTAAAGGATTGTGAGACAGCCAGTGACTGATCTGAGGTATCAGACTCTCCTCCTGCATCTGCTCGGTCACCCCTGCCCGGCCCAACAGCGCATAGGCCCGGGGGGTTGCCCAGCGCAACAGCCCCTCCCTGCCCACTGTCAGCAGATGCTGGCCAGTGCTGTCCAGCGCGCTGTGAACACTGCTGGTCTGGCGGGCGTTACCCAGATGCACCCGGATACGTGCCAATAACTCATTGGGACTGATCGGTTTGGTCAGATAATCCACTCCGCCACAATCCAGCCCGCGCACGATATCATCGGTATCGGTCAGACCGGTCATAAAGACCACCGGTATGGTGGCCAGATCGGGATCAGCCTTCAGCATACGACAGGTATCAAAGCCATCCATGACCGGCATCACCGCATCCATGAGGATAATATCGGGACGGATACGCTTGCAGATGGTGAGTGCCTGACGTCCCTCCAGCGCCACCAGAATATCCAGCCCGGCACCCTCCAGGGCGTCGTTAATCAGACTCAGCGCATTGGGGGAATCATCCACCACCAACACCACGTCATTACGATCTGATCCGCTCTCTCTTATATTCATTGATTCCGGTTCTCCAGATACACCACCAATTTATCAAACAGAAAACTTTCACTGAGCTGACGCAGATGTGTTAATGCCCCGACGGACAGAACCTCCAGCCTTTCGATCTCTTTAAGGCACTGCATCACCCCTTTGTGATAACCCAGTTCGGCACAGTTTTTCAGTTCCATCAGCAACGGATGATCAAGCTGCATAATCTCAATAACCGGGGCCAGTGGCTGTTCGGCTTCTTCTGCCTTCAGCGGTTCTGAACCGCCCCGGTAGATCCACTTCAGCTCAAGATAGCGCCCCAGCGTTTCCAGCAATTGATGATTCGCCACCGGTTTAACCAGATAATCATCATAGCTATCGTGGCCATCTTCCCTGGCGGAAAGCTCCCGGGCATCGGCGGACAACATCACAATTTTACCGGCGACTTTACGCTGCCGCAGAATGCTGGCCAGCTGCAGCCCCGACATTCCCGGCATGGAGATATCCAGCAGAAACAGGTCCGGCTCATTCTGCTGCAACAGCGCGAGACAGGCATCGGCATCCTGCGCTTCCATAATGCTGAAGCCCAGCGGCACCAGAATATCGGCCAGCAGCCCCCGCAATACCGGGTCATCATCCACCAGACAAAGGGTTCGCTGATAACCTTCATAGCCAATAATCCGCTGCTCCTGAAGCACCGGTGTCAGCTCTTCACTGCTAACCCAGGGCAACATCATCGACACCCGGAAACAGCTTCCCTGCCCGGGGCTGCTCTCCACCTGCAGATCGCCCCCCATAATCTCAGTCAGCAGTTTAACGATGGTCAGCCCCAGGCCGGTGCCCGGCAGATGGGCGGTGTCCCGGTTTCGAATCCGTTCAAAAGGCGCAAAAATACGCTGCATCTGGTATTCATCGATCCCGGATCCGGTGTCCCGAATGGCAAACTCAGCCACCTGATTACGGTAATGAATATCAAAGTCCACCCGTCCACTCGGCGTATACTTGATCGCATTAGACAGCAGATTGATCAGGATCTGTCGCAACCGTTTCTCATCGGTAACGATGCGCTGTGGTAATGGATCAGCGATATGACAGTTAAATTCAATGCCTTTCTGCAACGCCTGCATACGGAACATCTCCGCCAACTGTTCGATCAGCTCCGGCAGGTTGACCTGATTGCGATAGAGGTCTAAACGGCCCGCCTCAATCTTTGAGATATCCAGTAATCCCTCAATCAGGTCGGTGAGATAGAGACCGCTGCGATGGATGATATCCAGCCCCCGTTGCTGATCTTCCTGTAGATTTGAACGTTCGCGCAGTAGCTGTGCATAGCCAAGGATCGACTGCAATGGCGTGCGCAGTTCATGACTGATACCAGAGAGATAGCGACTCTTGGCTGCATTCGCGCGTTCCGCCAGTTCTTTGGCCTGCTGTAGTTCCAGATCGGTCTGTTCATGTGCCTCGATCTCCCGGGTCAGCTTCATGGTCTGCCGGTTAGACTCCTGCTGCGCGACCACCCTGCTCTCATGGGTCAGCAGAAACAGCCAGGTGACCACGCCCGAAGCGATAAACAGAGTAAAGAACAGGGTCCAGATGGTTTGCAGCACCAGCGCAGTCTCTTCAGGAGTAGCCGGTGCCAGTTGCCGGTAGATTACCGCCAGCAATGCCCCCAGCACCAGATTGACCACCAGCAATAGCGCGATAAATTTACCCAGCCGGGAACTGACCAGTTTGACCGCCCGCCGTGGCAGAAACAGATGCAGCATCTCCATCACCTGACGGGACAGACGCGCCTTGGGTTTACAGTTATCCAGACAACGCACATCCAGCGAACAACAGAGGGAGCAGATCGGCAGATCATAGGCGGGACAATAGCTCATATCCTCGCGTTCGAAATCGTTCTCGCAGATACCGCAGGTGACAATACTCACCCTTGGGGCATCACCATGTACCGGTACCAGACGGATATACTGGTTTAGCTCCTCGTTGGTGCGGGCAATATAGTAACGGCCACCGGTCAGCCAGGCGATGAGGGGCACACAGACAAAGCAACTGGCCAGACTGACAAAATGACACAGGTTGCGCGCAACCTCACCGAACAGCCCGAGATAACTAAGCATCCCCAGAGTAGTCGAAATCACCATCGACCCCATCCCCACGGGGTTAATGTCATACAGGTGGCCCCGTTTAAATTCGATCTCCGGCGGGCTCAGCCCCAGCGGTTTATTGATCAGCAGATCCGCTGACAGTGACGCCAGCCAGCTAATGGCAACAATCGCAAAGATCCCCAGAATCGCTTCCAGCGCCTGATAGATACCCAGCTCCATCAGAATCAGCGCAATGGTGACATTAAACACGAGCCAGACAACCCGCCCTGGGTGGCTGTGGGTCAGGCGGGAAAAGAAATTCGACCAGGCGATAGAACCGGCATAGGCATTGGTGACATTGATCTTCATCTGACAGACCACCACCATCAGCGCCGCCAGTAACAGGGCGATCTCCGGTGAGCCGGTCATCAGCTGGAACACCCGCTGATACATATAGGTCGGATCAGAAGCTTCGATGATGCCGATCCCCTGGGTGATCGCCAGATAAGCCAGAAAGGAGCCCAACAACATCTTAATCATCCCGGTAAACACCCAGCCGGGGCCTGCCAGAATCAGCCAGAACCACCACTGTTTTCTGTTATCCCGGGTTTTCTCCGGCATAAACCGCAGGTAGTCCACCTGCTCACCGATCTGCGCAAACAGGGCAAAAAACACCGATACCGCTGCACCAAACATGATGATGTCAAACTCACCACTGGCGGTAGAAGCCATCCCCGGACTGAACTCTGTCCAACCCTGCAACTTATCTGCCTCAAACCACAGCGCTACCGCCACTGCGGCCAGCTGCAGTGTTAACCATAGATTTTGCGTGCCCACCTGAAACCGGCTGATGGCGGTAATCCCGTGGGTCACGATGGGAATCACTGCAATAGCGCAGAGCAGATAACCCAGCGCCAGCGGAATACCGAACAACGCCTTCAGTGCCGAGGCCAGAATCGCAGCCTCGATGGCGAAGAAAATAAAGGTAAAGGACGCATAGATCAGCGAGGTCAGCGTAGACCCGAGGTAACCAAACCCAGCCCCCCGGGTTAGCAGATCGATATCCAGTCCATGTTTTGCTGAGTAATAAGCGATCGGTAAGCCGGTGATAAACAGCACAATGCAAACCGCCAGCATCGCCATCACCGTATTGGTGAAGCCATAGCTCAGGGTTACCGCAGCCGCCAGCCCTTCCAGTGCCAGAAATGAAGCCGCCCCCAGCGCCGTTTTACCCACCCGGGAGATACTCATATGACGCCCTTTACGCGCAGTAAAGCGTAGCGCGTAATCCTCCAGCGTCTGGTCAGCAACCCACTTGTTGTAGTGGCGGCGAACTTTAAGGATCTTCTGGAAAGCTGACATAAACTCCTGACTTAACCCTCTGAAACGGCCCGAAAAACGCACAAATCCAGTGCAGAAGATTTCCTGTAGTGCACACCCATGCACCACAAAAGAGCTGATAGAACTGTTTTTCCGTAAACCGGTCTTTATAGAGAGTTAGTAGCATGGTTTGTGCCAGACGGGAGAAAGGCTAAGACGTAGCTTGTTGTTCGTGGCTCGACGCGACTGCGTCGCTTGCCAGAAAAAGTGTAAGAGCCGCCCCAGGACAGGGCAGTAGCATGCACAGAATAACAACGCGAACATCCCGATAGATGTGCCTTTGCTCTTCTCTGTGTCCTCGGTGTTCTCTGTGGTGATAATTTTTTGAGGGTATTTTTACCACGGATGGACCAGAGGGGAGCTGTATAGAAACAAACTCTCGTGGTTCGACGCGACTGCGTCGCTTGCCAGAGAAAGCGTATAAGCCGCCCCAGGACAGGGCAAACTAAGGACTGTTTCATAGAGGCCTGTATATAAACCCTCGGTGCTCTCTGTGTCCTCTGTGGTGACAATTTTTTGAAGGTATTTTTACCACAGAGAGCACAGAGAACACCGAGGAAGAGAAAAACTAGCAGTTTATTTTTTTCAATCCAGCCGTTATGCTCATTTTATCGTTATAGAAAGGCCTTTTTGCTGCTCCATATAATGCGCAAAAATCGGGTAAACAAAGGGAAAGGTTAAAGCGCTGGTGGGATTCTCCACCGGGTTAAGAATGCTACCGCGCATTCTCGTTTTGTCTTAATGGAGATTACGATGTTCAGCACTGCCTCTTTTATCTCTTATCGATATATGCCTTTTCCCAATGTTATCCGGCCCGGGTCCTCGTCAGTCTGACAATAAATGTTATCTGTAATCATGAGTAAGAAAAATTTTTCTATTGCTTCACTGCTTCTACTCTCATTCGGAATGGCTGTAGTAGAGGTCATGCTTAACAGCCAGGGAGAGGTCGTTTCAGATGAAACGCAGTCTCTCTGGGGGTTCATATTTCTCGTTATTACTATTATTTGGGTGATCGCCGACTCAGAGACAAATAATTTTAAGAAACCATTTGATTTTGGTTTTCTCATTTACCTCTTCTGGCCAGTCGCCCTGCCTTACTACCTGATCACAACACGGGGCTTTGAAGGTTTTGTATTCTTTCTTGGCCTTATGAGTATATGGCTTGGGCCCTGGTTGGCTGGGCTAGTGGCGTACACCTATGTATATACTCCTTAGTACAGCAACAAAGTGTAAAACGCCCCCTAAATACGGCTTGTGGTAACCTCAAACTGGAACATGGAAGTAATGAAAAGAATCTTTTTAGCAGTATCAATTTGTTTGGCAACAAACTCATATGCATTGTCGTTCGAAGACGCCATAGTCAATCCGGGAGAATCCGTATCAGGTAAGCATCTGGATGAATATGCCAATATGTGGTGGCAGTGGACGTACACAATGCCAAAAGAGATCAGCCCGGTTCGTGACACTACAGGTAAATATTGCCATGTAGGGCAACAAGGTGAAGTATGGTTTCTTGCTGGCGGTTACGGTACATCAAAAATCAAAAGAAGATGTGAAATACCTCAGGGAAAGTACATATTCTTTCCTGTAATAAATATGGCTTACTGGCCCAGAACGGAAGGCTCAATGTCCTGTGACAGTGCTAAAAGAAGTGCGGCACTTAATAATGACGAGTTGCTTTCCATCCAGGTAGAGCTGGATTCAATGAAAGCGCTAAATCCGACAAGCATGAGGGTCGCTTCTCAGGACTGCTTTAATTTGCTGGGATTAGTTCCAAAGAGATACAGCCCGCCAAACCTATACCCTGCAGCAACAGATGGCTATTGGGTCATGCTGAAACCGCTTGCAAAGGGCGCTCATATTTTAAAATTCAATGCGATGTATAACCGTGAAAAAGGTGCATATAGTAAAATGGCCCAGGACATTGAGTATAAAATTTTCGTCAAGTAGCCTTAAATACTTGGCAATAAGGGTTAGCTTAAACCTTTTGCCAACGCGCTATACTCTTCAACACAAAAGCTAACAGAGCCCGAATCATTTAAATGAAACTGCTCTCAAGGATGAGTAAATGAAAAAGCTGATTATTATTCCACTGGGTATTGTTTTACTTTTTGCTGTTGCGGCGATCGGTTATCTGCTTCTGATGACGGGGCTGATGAAAGCAGCGTCTCCTCCCTCATTTCAGATTACTTATGCGGCCATTGCAGGCTGCAAAAATCAGCAAGAGATCCAACAGAATGATGGTGCGCTGTTCCAGGGGTTTGACTATCTGGCCCCCTACATCCCCTACCTGCTTCGCTGGGATCAGATGCTGTTTAACGACCACTTTGTTATCACTGACAGCCTGGTAAGTAATCAAAGTGTATTTCACATTTTGCTGACCGCATCAGAGTTGGGCGAATCAGAGTGTGATGAGCAGATTATGTCGTTAGCTCAGCATTATCAAAGCCGCGGTGCCTACATTGATCAGTTTAACGACTATGGAATGACACCCCTGCAGGAAGCCGTGATCACCCGTAATGAAAATTTTGTTCGCTTTTATTCCGGGTTAGGGGCCAATAAACACCTTAAAACCAAAAGCAACATCCCATTGATATCCGGCAAGGATATCGATCAGATAGTCAGGCTCCTTCGGGAAAAAGCGCCAGATGATTTAAAACTGGCACGTATCGAGACTTTATTGAAATAAAGGGATTGAAATAAGGGGAACTAAAAAAGAGGGCTGCAATAAAGAACTGGCTTATTTTAAAGCCTGTCCTCCAGGATGCGGCTAATCTGTTTTTACCACAGAGGGCACAGAGCACACTGAGGAGAACAAGGAAAATCGCCACGGGGCGTGGCTCCCACAAAAGCCGGCTCCCACAAAAAGGACAATTCAGATATTTTTTGCAAGTGGCAAAGCGACATCTGGCTACTGCTTTAAACAATAAGCCATGCCCTGAGATAGGTGAGCAAACGGCTTTCTATGCTTTCGCTGGCATGCAGTGCGCAAAAGTTAAGCGCCATCGCCTGTACCGAAAAAGCCTGAATCCCTTCTGCTAATAGCTGCGTGCTGACATCACGGCGAAACGGTCCATCTGCAAGCCATGCCGATACCACCTGGCCATGGCGTTCAAAGGTCATCGCAATATCCCCTATCTGCTCGATCGCAGCTGCTCCAGAGTAACGCAGAATCACATCAAAGACATATCTTTCACAGGTCATAAACTCCAGCAATGGCATGAGTGTAGCCACCAGTTCTTCAACATCCGCAGGGGCTTTGCACTGCTCCAGCTCATCTAAACAACGGTTGATCCCCTCGCCAATTAAGCGATCCATCAGGGCATCTTTATCAGCAAAGTGGGCAAAAAAAGTGCCTTTAGCAACACCCGCCCTCTTTACCACCTCTTCGACGCGCAGCGCTTCATAGCCATTTTCGGCAATAACGTTACTTGCCGCTTCAACGAGTCGTGCGCGAGTGGCGAGTGTGCGTTTCTGTACGGTTTTTGTCATGTGCGCATGATGCCCGTAAAAGCAATTGATGGCAATAAATATATTGACCGCGGTCATTTTTACATTAATAATGACCATGGTCAATTTAAGGAACCTACCCATGAATAACAAACGAATCTACATACTCAATGGCCATCCGGCTCAAAAATCTCTTTCAAAAGCCCTGCTCGAATCCTACGCAGATGCAGCCCGTGAAGCCGGCCATGAAGTTCGCATGGCTCACCTGCACGATATGGAATTTGACAGTGATTATGGTTTCGCGGGATACACAACCTATAAGCCACTTGAACCCGTGTTAGAAAAAGTGCTTAACGATCTGGAGTGGTGTGAACATCTGGTGATGTCGACGCCCCTGTGGTGGGGTGGTTTACCGGCAAAACTAAAGGGCCTGTTTGACCGTGCTTTTCTGCCTGGACGTGTGTTTGATACACAAGTCACAAAATTCGGCATACCCAGCCCAATGCTGGCAGGCCGCACCGCACGGGTAATAGTCACATCAGATACACCCAACCTGTTCATGCGGCTACTTTATAAAAACGCGGTGCACCATCAGTTGCGTAAACAGATATTTGGCTTTATCGGGTTCAAACCAACCCGAATCATCCAGTTCAGTGGTGCCAGCCATGCGAAACCCGCGGCAGTCGAGCGCTGGTTGAAGCAGGTAAGAAAGATAGGGGCCAGCGCCTCTTAACAGTCCAGAAACCTAGGTTATGGGTGGCTCTATGCCACCCGGCGCCAGCCTGATAGTTCTAGGTATCGGAACTATGTCTAATCGCAACACTTACGCGCATCTTTATTAGAAAAGAAAACTGCTAATGATTTTTTACCACAGAGAACACAGAGGGCACTGAGGAGAGCAAAGATCATCGCCACGGGGGCGTGGCTCCCACAAAAAACACAATTCAGAAGTGTTCCAGCTCAGACATTGGTCAGCGCTATGATTGCTGAATTAACTGTCGCCGGCTTGTCTCTTATCTCAACGCTAAGAACAGCGCGAGAATCTGTTTAGGAAAAAAAACTGCTAATGATTGTTACCACAGAGGGCACAGAGAACACTGAGGAGAGCAAGATCATCGCCACGGGGGCGTGGCTCCCACAAAGTTGGCTCCCAAAAAACATAGTACAGATGTTTTTCAGCAAGTGGCAAAGCCACGTCTGGCTAATTGCGAAGCAACGGCACTCGTCAGCGCTATGATTGCTGAATTAATGGTCGCCAGCTTGTCTCTTATCTCAACGCTAAGAACAGCGCGAGCATCTGTTTAGGAAAAAACTGCTAATGATTGTTACCACAGAGAACACTGAGGAGAGCAAGATCATCACCACGGGGGCGTGACTCCAACAAAAGCTGGCTCCCACAAAACATAGTACAGATGTTTTTCAGCAAGTGGCGAAGCGACATCTGGCTAGCCGCGCAGCAGCGATCTGGCAACCTTACCAGATGACTACCAATCCAGTCCAATCTACTATCTATCCAGTAAAAATAGAGTCAACCGGCACCACCACCCCACACTCATCCGGTGAATACCCGGGCAGTTTCAGCACCGCTTGCTGGAACGCTTCTCCCCTAATACTCGCCAACAACCGTCCCATCGCTTCCTGTTTCAGGGTTTTGCTATGGCACACCAACAGGTAGTGCTCAGAAGATAACGGTATAAAATCGAGACCAAACTGGCGGGCGGCGGCTTCCACCCCCATGCCGACATCTGCCATCCCCGCTGCCACAAAAGCGGCGACCGCTGAGTGGGTAAACTCCTCATCGGCAAAACCGCTGATCTTCTTACTGTTAACGCCCTCACGCAGCAGCAGTTCATCCAGCAGTGCGCGGGTACCGGAGTCCTTCTGACGGTTGATGAATTTCACCTCTTTGCGCAGCAGATCTTTAAGCCCGGCTATCTGTTTTGGATTACCGGGTTTAACCATCAATCCCTGCTGCCGGGTGATGAATTTAACGATCTTATGCACCCGGGGTTTCAGGTGACGACTATAGGTTTCATAGAGTGCATCGCTCATCCCCCCGGCCCGGCCGTTCACCGGCACGTGAAAACCCGCCAGATCACAGGCGCCACGGTTGAGCGAGGCCAGCGCTTCCTCGGCACTCTTATACTGCAGGTCCAGTTGGATATCGTCAGAGAAGCCCGGTAACAACGCCACCGCATAACCGTAACTGGCATGCAGTCGCAGCAATGGACTCACCCCTTCCAGGGCACGGTGAATCTCCAGATTCAACTCAGACGCCAGACTCTCTAACTGGGGCTCCAGACGCGCCAGCACCCGCTGCTCTGCCCAGAGTAACTTCTCTCCCAGGGCTGACAGTGTCGCACCTTTACCCTTCTGCATATCCACCAGTGGTAAACCAAAAAATGCCGCCCAGGTATTCAGCAGATTCCAACCATGACGGTAAGAGATGCCTATTTGCGACGTCGCCTCGGTCAGTTTACCCGTGTCATGTATTGCCCCCAGTAGAGAAAATAGTTGGGGATTCAACTGGTTACCACCGGAATCCCGGAACGACCAGCTTGGCACAACCTGAATTCGTTTCATATGCATAATATTTCATATTTCGTATAACAGCGACTAATGCTACTTTAAACAGAGCTATAAAGTACATAACTCACGTATTATCACCTCAATACAGAGACATATGAACTAAACTTCATATGTTTAAGAGAATAAAAAAATGACCGCAGTTAACGAGCAGATGTTGCCGCTAGTCAGGGAAGTCATCTCCGGTTTACAGCATAAACCCGGAGCCCTGCTACCGATCCTCCATGAGATCCAGAACCGACTGGGCTATATCCCCCCGGAGTCTGTTCCGCTGATCGCAGAAGCACTGAATCAGTCCCGCGCGGATATCCACGGCGTAATCAGTTTTTATCACCAGTTCCGCTCAACCGCCCCGGGCAAACACACCATTGAGGTTTGCCGCGCTGAGGCCTGTCAGTCGATGGGCGCACGTCAACTGGAAGCCCATGCCAAGGCAACTCTGGGGGTGGATTATCACGGCACCACCAGCGATCAGAATATCACGCTGGAAGAGGTTTACTGTCTGGGTAACTGCGCCTGCTCTCCCTCAGTACGAATCAATGATGAGATCGTCGGCCGGGTCACTCCGGAAAAATTTGATCAGTTGGTCGATGAGCTGCGTTCGCAAACGCTGGAGGTTCACTGATGTCCAGTTCAGTAACAAATAATACAATGACAAAGATCTTTATCCCCCGGGACACTACAGCGCTGGCCATGGGTGCAGATCGTCTGGCCTGCGAAATTGCAGCAGAAGCTGAGAACCGTGGCGAAACCATCGAGATCATCCGCAACGGCTCCCGGGGCCTGTTCTGGCTGGAACCCCTGGTGGAGGTTGAAACCGCTGGCGGACGAATCGCTTACGGACCGGTTGAAACTAAGGATATCGACAGTCTGTTTGATCAGGCATTTCTCAGCGGCGAAACTTCACACCCGCTGTGTCAGGGACTCACCGAAGAGATCCCCTACCTTAAAAAACAGCAGCGGCTAACCTTTGCCCGCGCCGGTATTACCGACCCGGTGTCACTGGAGGATTACCAGCGGCTGGATGGTTTTAATGGTCTGAAAAAAGCGTTGGTGATGGAGGGGCAGTCAATTGTTGATGAGGTGAAAACCTCCGGTCTGCGTGGCCGTGGTGGCGCAGCCTTCCCCACCGGCATCAAATGGCAAACGGTGCTCGATGCGACCCCGGGCAAAGCTCGTAACGATAAGTTGGGGCAAAAATATATCGTCTGCAACGCCGACGAAGGGGATTCCGGCACCTTTGCTGACCGGATGGTGATGGAAGCCGATCCCTATATGCTGATTGAGGGGATGACCATCGCGGGCCTCGCTGTGGGTGCTGACCAGGGTTATATCTATCTGCGTTCAGAATATCCGGTGGCACACCAGATCCTTAACGAAGCGATTGCTAAAGCGGAAGCCGCCGGTTTTCTCGGCAACAACATTCTCAATAGCGGTAAAACCTTCAATCTGGAAGTCCGTCTGGGCGCTAAAGCGTATATCTGCGGCGAAGAGACGTCGCTGCTGGAAAGCCTGGAGGGCAAGCGCGGTATGGTACGGGCTAAACCGCCCCTGCCAGCGATTGTCGGCCTGTTTGGCCAGCCTACTATCGTTAATAACGTGCTCTCGCTGGCGGCGATCCCCTATATTCTGTCCCAGGGCGGTCAGGCCTATGCAGACTTCGGTATGGGACGCTCGCTGGGTACTCTGCCGTTCCAGTTGGCAGGCAATATCAAACGCGGCGGACTGATTGAGCTGGCCTTTGGTGTCACCCTGCGGGAGCTGTTAGAAGAGTATGGCGGTGGCACCTTCAGTGGCCGTCCGATGCGGGCGGTTCAGGTGGGTGGCCCGCTGTGTGCTTATCTGCCGGAAAGCCAGTGGGATACGCCGATGGATTATGAATCGTTCCAGGCGGTCGGTGCCGCACTCGGACATGGCGGTATCGTGGTCTTTGACGATACTGTGGATATGTCTGAGCAGGCACGTTTCTCAATGGAGTTCTGTGTCGCAGAATCCTGCGGTAAATGTACCCCTTGTCGCATCGGCTCTACCCGCGGTGTTGAGGTCATTGACCGCATCCGTAATGACGAAAACCGTGCATCGAATATGGAACTACTCAGTGATCTGTGTGAAACCATGATCGACGGTTCTTTATGTGCCATGGGTGGAATGACCCCCTTCCCGGTACAGAGTGCCGTGAAGCACTTCCCTGAGGATTTCAATCAACCCGCGCCACACAACCATGGGGAGGCCTGATCATGCTTCAGTACTTCAATCCTAAGCAGCAAGATTTTGACAAAGATTACGGCACCCCCGCCAGCGTTTCAGAAAACCTGATCACGCTGGAGATCGATGGTGTTTGCATCACCGTGCCCGAAGGTACCTCAGTGATGCGTGCGGCAGCGCTGGCCGATATCAATATTCCTAAGTTGTGCGCCTCTGATAATCTGGAAGCCTTTGGCTCCTGCCGTATCTGCGCCGTCGAAATTGAGGGCCGCCGTGGTACTCCGGCCTCCTGCACCACACCGGCAGAAGCCGGTATGAAGGTCACCACTCAGAATCCTCGTCTGGGTAAACTGCGCCGCAATATTATGGAGCTGTATATCTCCGATCACCCGCTGGACTGCCTCACCTGTCCGGCCAACGGCAACTGTGAACTGCAGGATGTCGCCGGTGAAGTCGGTCTGCGGGAAGTGCGTTACGGATTCAGCGGAGATAACCACCTGCAGGCAGAAAAAGACCACTCCAACCCCTATTTCAGCTTTGATCCGAGTAAATGTATCGTCTGCTCCCGCTGTGTACGCGCCTGCGGAGAGGTTCAGGGGACTTTCGCGCTGACCATTGATGGTCGCGGATTTGACTCAAAAGTATCACCAGGACAGGACCAGCCGTTCCTCGATTCTGAGTGTGTCTCCTGTGGCGCCTGCGTCCAGGCCTGCCCCACCTCAACCCTGATGGAAAAATCAGTGATTGAAGCGGGTCAGCCGGAACACAGTGTCGTTACCACCTGTGCTTACTGCGGTGTTGGCTGCCAATTTAAGGCGGAGATGAAAGGCAGCGAAGTGATCCGCATGGTGCCCTATAAAGGCGGTCAGGCGAATCACGGCCACTCCTGTGTTAAGGGGCGTTTTGCCTTTGGTTACGCCACCCATGAAGACCGTATTACCAAGCCGATGATCCGTGACTCAATCGATCAGCCGTGGCAGGAGGTCAGTTGGGATGAAGCCCTGAGCTTTGCCGCAACCAAACTACGCGGTATTCAGGAAAAATATGGCCGCGAAAGCATCGGCGGGATCACCTCTTCCCGCTGCACCAATGAAGAGACCTATCTGGTACAGAAGCTGATCCGGGCTGCATTTGGCAACAACAACACCGATACCTGCGCCCGGGTGTGTCACTCACCCACCGGTTACGGTCTTAAAACCACTCTGGGTGAGTCCGCCGGTACCCAGACCTTTGACTCAGTCATGCAGGCCGATGCAGTGATGGTGATCGGTGCTAACCCCACCGATGCCCACCCGGTATTTGGCTCTCTGCTGAAGAAACGGCTGCGTCAGGGTGCAAAACTGATTGTTGCGGACCCGCGCCGTATCGATCTGGTGAAGAGCCCTCATGTACAGACTCAGCACCACCTGACCCTGCGTCCCGGCAGCAACGTCGCCTTTATCAATGCGATGGCGCACGTGATTATGAGTGAGGGGCTGGAAGATAAAGCCTTTATCGCCGAACGTTGTGACACCGAGGCCTTTAACGCCTGGCGCAACTTTATCAGCGAAGAACGTCACTCACCGGAGAACACCGAATCGATCACCGGCATTCCAGCCGCTGAACTGCGCAGTGCGGCCCGGATCTACGCTAACGCGAAGAATGGCGCCATCTACTACGGTCTGGGGGTCACCGAACATAGCCAGGGCTCCAGCATGGTAATGGGTATCGCCAACCTGGCGCTGGCCACCGGTAATATTGGCCGCGAAGGGGTTGGGGTTAACCCGTTACGGGGTCAGAATAACGTACAGGGCTCCTGCGATATGGGCTCTTTCCCCCATGAACTGCCCGGTTATCAGCATGTTGCTGACGATGCCGTACGCGCACGATTTGAATCGGCCTGGGGCGTCACACTGGATAACGAACCGGGTCTGCGGATTCCGAACATGTTCGATGCCGCACTGGATGGCACCTACAAGGGGATGTACTGTCAGGGCGAGGATATTGCCCAGTCCGACCCCAACACCAACCACGTTCAGGCGGCGCTACGCTCACTGGAATGTCTGGTGGTTCAGGATATCTTCCTCAATGAAACGGCGAAGTATGCCCATGTGTTCCTGCCGGGTTCCTCTTTCCTGGAGAAAGACGGCACCTTCACCAACGCCGAACGTCGTATCAACCGGGTGCGCAAAGTGATGCCACCACTGGCGGGGCTGCAGGACTGGGAGGTAACTCAGGCGCTGTCCAATGCGCTGGGCTATCCAATGAACTACAACCATCCATCAGAGATCATGGATGAGATCGCTCAACTGACGCCAACCTTTACCCATGTCAGTTATGAGCGTCTGGAAAAGCTGGGCAGCATTCAGTGGCCCTGTAATGATGACGCTCCCGATGGCACGCCGACCATGCATGAAGAGAGCTTTCCGATTGGCAAAGGTCATTTTGCGATCACCGAGTATGTTGCCACAGAGGAGCGCTCAACCCGCAAATATCCGCTGCTGCTGACCACCGGCCGCATTCTGTCACAGTACAATGTGGGTGCACAGACCCGCCGTACCGAGAATCAGGTCTGGCATGATGACGATGTGCTGGAACTGCATCCGCAGGACGCAGAAGATCGCGGCATCACTAATGGCGACTGGGTTGGCATTGCCAGCCGTGCCGGTGAGACCGTAATGCGGGCAAAAGTCTCTGATCGGATGCAACCGGGGGTGGTCTACACCACTTTCCACCATCCTCACAGTGGCGCCAACGTGGTCACCACCGATAACTCTGACTGGGCGACCAACTGCCCCGAGTACAAGGTCACTGCTGTACAGGCGGTAAAAGTCACCGAACCATCGGACTGGCAGCAACGCTATCGCGACTTTAACCAGCAGCAGCTAGGCCATCTGAACAAAGCCCGTTTAAACGAGCCTCGTTCAGAAGAGTCTGCTATTGCGGGTAAGTAAGATGGCGCTGAAGAAACCCCAGGCAGACACCTCCGAAAGCCGGGTCACGGTGGAAAGCTGCTATCAGCAATCCGCCGTCACCCGCTGGCAACAGGGGCAGTGGCTGGATGCGCTGGACAGTATCGCCGAGGAGATTCCGGTGGCGATGGTCTACAACGGCATCTCCCATGTTGTGATGATGGCCAGTCCCTGCGATCTGGAAGATTTCGCTCTGGGTTTCAGCCTGAGTGAAGGGATCATTAAAAAACCGGAAGAGATCTACGGTCTGGATCTGGTGATGGCCGATCCACAGAGTCTGGCAGCCGGTATCGAGATTCAGATATCGATTACCACACAGCGTTCGATGCAGCTAAAACAGCGTCGCCGTAATCTCACCGGTCGTACCGGTTGCGGCCTGTGTGGCGCCGAATCGCTGCAACAGGCGATCCGTCCCGTAAAGGCCGTTACCACATTACCAGCACCAGGGCCTGAAGCAATAGAGGCAGCCCTGCGGCGATTGACGGATAAACAACCCCTGCAAGGGATAACCGGTGCCTGTCACGGTGCCGCCTGGTGTGACAACGAAGGCAATATCCAATTGCTGAGAGAGGATGTCGGTCGCCACAACGCTCTGGATAAACTGCTCGGCGCACTGCAACGCAAACACACCACCCTGAGTGAGGGGTTTGTGCTGGTCTCCAGCCGTGCCAGCTATGAGATGGTGCATAAAGCCGCCAGTGGTGGCATCAGTACGCTGGTTGCAGTGTCAGCCCCCACCGGCCTGGCACTGGATCTGGCAAAACAGGCGGGGCTCAACCTGATTGGTTTTGCCAGACCCGGCCGTCACGTCATCTATAACCAGTCAGGACTCTCTCCAACAAGAGATAACGAGGAATAACAATGGCAAATCATCAGCTTACCAGCCTGATCCGCATGGCCAACCAGATCGCTGCCAATAACACCCATATTGGCGACGAAAACGCTGAAGCGGAGATGGTAGCCAACCACCTGTCCAAATTCTGGGCACGGTCGATGAAGGCGCAAATCTCTGAATATTTAAACCAGGGAGGGGATGAGCTAACCCCTATCGCCAGGAAAGCGATCGGTCTTATGGCTAGTGCTGGTTAGCGAGATAACGCTTCACTTCCCCTGTCAGGGAGAAAAACTGCTGAGATAGCAATTTCAATTGTCAGTACCCTCAGTTTAAGGCAGACTTTGATGTAGCAAATTTCACATAGCATACTAGGGATGGTCACTATGAATGATGAAAATATCTACTCTGCTCCACAAGCAAATTTAGAGCTGGACGAACAGCATGAAACGGTTCTGGCAGGACGCTGGACCCGGTTCTGGGCGGCGATACTTGATACGATTATCATCCTCGTTGTCTTTGTTCCCGCGATGTTTCTGTTAGGTCTATACGACCGGATTGGAGGTCAGCAGTTTGAATCATCAGACCTTATCTTAAGTCCTCTGGTACTGCTGTTCTACGCGCTATTGAATGGCTATCTACTGGCTACGTCAGGCCAAACCATCGCTAAAAAAATGTTCAACATCCGGGTGGTTGATTACGATACCAATCAACTACTGCCTTTCTGGAAAATCTTTGGGGTCCGCTATCTGCCGCTATTTGTAGTGAGTCAGTTGCCCGGTATCGGACAATTCATCGGCATCGTCGACTCAGTGTTTATCTTCAGTAAAGAAAACCGCTGCCTGCATGACCAGTTGGCCAACACCAAAGTCATAAAAGTTTAACCCTGAATTCCGCTACAAAAAAACCGCCAGATGGCGGTTTTTTTAAGCTCGCAAGTTGCGTAGCGACGTCTGGCCAGCGGCGAAGCCGCGCACTGGCCGCTGTTTTACAACCGAATCAGAACATTCTTGATATCGGTATACTTCTCCAGTGCGTGCAGTGATTTATCACGACCATTACCAGATGCCTTCACCCCGCCAAAGGGCACGGTGGTGTCACCCTCACCCCAGGTATTCACCCACACCATGCCGCTTTCGATCTTGCGGCTTACCCGGTGAGCCCGGGACAGGTTCTGGGTCCAGACAGCGGCACCCAGGCCATAGGCGGAATCATTGGCCAGTGCGATCGCTTCCTCTTCAGTTTCAAATTCACAGACCGCCAGTACCGGCCCAAAGATCTCCTCTTTAACAAAGGTCATCGCGTTGTTAGCACCATCAATGATGGTCGGTTTAGCGTAAAAACCTTTACCCTCCTGATATTCAGGAAGACCACCCATGATCATCTGTCCCCCCTCTTCCTGAGCTGACCGGATATAACGTTCAACCGTTGCCAACTGGGTGGCATCAACCATTGGCCCCATCGTCGTTGCAGGGTCTAACGGATCACCTGGCTGGAACCGGGCGGCGGCTTCAACCAGCGCTGCCACAAACTCGTCCTTGATACGCTTATCAACATAGAGACGGGAACAGGCGATACACACCTCTCCCTGATTGCAGAAGATGGCCGCTGCAGATGCCGCCGCTGCCGCTTTAATATCCGCATCGGCGAACACCAGATTGGGTGACTTACCGCCAGCTTCAAGCCAGACCCGTTTCATATTGGACTCACCGGCATAGCCCATCAGCATACCGGCCACCCGGGTGGAACCGGTAAAGGCCAGCACATTGACATCCATATGCAGCGCCAGCGCTTTACCAGCGGTATGGCCAAAGCCTGGCAGAACGTTCAGTACACCTGCCGGCATACCCGCTTCTACCGCAAGCTCGGCCAGCCGCAATGCGCTCAGCGGAGACTTTTCTGATGGTTTCAGTACCACCGAGTTGCCCGCGGCAATTGCCGGAGCGATCTTCCAGCTAACCATCAGTAGCGGATAGTTCCAGGGGGTAATTGCTCCCACCACCCCCACCGGCTGATGTTGGATCATCGCCAGAGTATCATGCCCGGTCGGCGCAATCTCACCATAGACTTTATCAATACTTTCTGCGGTCCAGCGGATACAATCGATGGCATCCGGCACATCGATATTGACCATTTCAGAGATCGACTTACCCATATCCAGGGTATCCAGCAGGGCAAACTCATCTTTGTGCTGTTCAACCAGATCGGCCCATCTGAGCATCACTTTTTTACGTTCCCGGGGATGCATCTCAGACCATACGCCGGAACGGAAAACTTCACGGGCATTGGCAACGGCGATATTCACATCCGCGACATCACAACTGGATACATCCGCAAGCAACTTCTCTGTGGCCGGATTGATACAGGGGAACGTCTCTCCACTCACCGCAGACTGAAATCCACCATTAATATAAGCCTGATGATGCAAATTCAGAGTCTTGCTCAGGGCTTGCCATTCAGAATAGCTTTTCATCGGTTCTCTTCTCCAGAATCTCTTGTTTGCTGACAGAAACGGGCTAACAGACTCAGCGCTGTCTGCCATACAGGTTTACTGACAGTATATTCCCTCCCGTTTGAGTTCCTCTATATGTATGAGGGGGTAGTTGAGTGAACAGCAGCAGAGCACTCCGCGATACAGATAACCTGACCGCTTACCCTCAAAAAACTACCTACAAAGGCATACCCTCAGCTGGGTATATCCTCTGATGCCGTGATTTGCAGATAATCAAGATCCATAAAAATTATTACAGGAAAAATCGATGAAGAAGATTTTTACAGGCCTGGCCGCCGCAATGGCCCTGACATCGACAGTTCAGGCTGCTGACGTTACTGGCACCGTTTCATTTACCAATGATTACCGTTTCCGCGGTATTTCACAGTCTGCGGGAGATCCCGCTGTTCAGGGCAGCCTGGATGCAGCTTTTGACAATGGCGTTTATGCCGGCATCTGGGGTAGCAATGTCGACTTTGAAGACGATGCCAAGCTGGAGATCGATTACTACGTTGGCTTTGCCAATGATATTAATGATGATCTGAGCTACGACGTTTCCTACGGGTTCTATACCTACCCCGGCTATAACACTGACGCGGAGTATGGTGAGCTGGCGCTGGCGCTGTATTACGGCGATCTGGGCTTTACCATGGCTTACTCTGACGATTTCTTCAATACTGGTGAGTCCGCTCAGTACTACAGTGTGGATTACAGCTATGGCATCACTGATGCGGTCAGCCTGGATCTTCATGCGGGTTACAGCACCGGGGATTACTGGGGCAAAGCCGATATTAACGACTATCAGGACTACTCTGTCGGGATCTCTGGTTCTGCTATCGGTCTGGATCTGTCAGCGGCGTATCTGTTTAACAGCATCGATAATGCTGATGAGATTGATAAAGGTGCATTCCGTAATGACAACACGCTGTTAGTGAGCGTATCACGCACGTTCTAAGCGGAACTAAAACTCAATCAGGCACGTACAGATAACCCCTTCTGCTGCCTGATACGGGCCACACAGAATATTCTGTGTGGCCTTTTTTATTCATCTGTCAGGGCGTAAAATCCTGCTTTAATCTTCTGGTTCCGAGGCACGGATGTCAATCGCTCTACTCTCCCTGTTTATTCCCACATTTTTCTTTGTATCGATCACCCCCGGCATGTGTATGACCCTGGCGCTTAGCCTGGGCATGTCGATCGGTGTACGCCGCAGCCTGCACATGATGTGGGGCGAACTGATCGGTGTTGGTCTGGTGGCCGCAGCCGCAGCCGTTGGTGTTGCTGCACTGATGTTGCAGTTTCCCGAAGCGTTTATCTTTCTTAAGCTGGGAGGGGGTGCTTATCTCGGCTGGCTGGGTGTACAGATGTGGCAGTCGAAAGGCAAACTGGTGATGCCAGAACCCGGAGCAGCCGTAAAACAGCAGGGCAACCTGCAGCTGGCCCTGAACGGTTTTATAACGGCCATCGCCAACCCTAAAGGCTGGGCTTTCTTTGTCACACTACTGCCCCCCTTTCTCGACCAGCAGCAGCCGCTGGCACCGCAGCTACTGATGCTGATCGCCATGATTTTGCTATTAGAGTTCAGCTGTTTGCTGATCTACGCCAGCGGCGGAAAAGCGCTACGTCATCTGTTGCTGGACCGGGGTAATGTCAAACTGATGAACCGGATTGCCGGATCACTGATGATCGGCGTAGGAATCTGGCTGGCAGTCGGCTGACAAGTGGTTCAGTGTGGCACTGAGAAACGGCGTGGTTGGGGCCTCAGTTCCAGTACTGACATAAAGCCATCATCGTCCCGATATAACGTAAAGTATTCCATTGCCAACACATCCCACACCATATGGGTTGCGAAAGTCGGTGGTAAGCGGTATTGTCCGCCGCCGATGGGCTCCGGCTGATAACTATTATCCGGCGGGTTTATTAACAGGTTTGCCAGCTCACTGGCACTCCAGCTGTAATACTGCTTGGGCATCCCATAGGCATCGGCGATCCAGTCCTCCCTGAAAGAGGGGTTGATCAGTGACAACAAATGACAATCTGAGCTACCCTCAATGCAATAACATTGCTTGTCCAGATCGACAATGTAGTTTTGTGAGCCGAAATGGCCATCAGATGCGCAGCCTGCGAGGCAAAGCAGTAACAAAAAACCACTGGCACCGAATCTCATAATCTGTAGCATGACTGTTAGTCCCTTATCTATAAGTTCAAGATTAGCGTCCTTTGATCGATAAACAAATATGAAGCAAAAAAATAGCGCCACGTTTACCAACCGAAATCCAGTCTCCAAAGCACCGGCTACACAAAACATTAAGGAGCGTCTATGAGTCCTGCTGAAAAGTTTACCTACCAGACACTGGAGAACCGTACAAAAGCGCTGGCAATCGCCCTTGGATTCAGGGATCAGCCGACACTGGAACACTCAGACCGGGTACAGACCCTGGCAGTCGAACTCGCCAAAGCGGTGGGACTTTGCGAAGGCCAGATCAGCGCTTTACGTATCAGTTCCCGGTTTCACGATATCGGTAAAATCGGCATCCCCGACCGCATCCTCATGAAGCCGGGCAAACTGGATCAGGATGACTGGGATGTCATGCATACACATCCTGCCATTGGCGAACAGATTGTGCTCTCCACAGAGCTGGATGGTGCCTCACAAACCGCACATATTATTCGCCATCACCATGAATGTTTTGATGGCAGCGGCTATCCCGATAAACTGGCTGGTGAAGACATTCCTGTCGGCGCCCGAATTATCAGCATCGTTGACAGTTATGATGCCATGGCCTATACCCGCTCATACCATGTGGGCCGTGATCACTCAGCTATTATTGATCAGATAAACAGGGAATCAGGCAGCAAGCACGACCCCTACCTGTTGAAACACTTCTGCCGTATTATCGAAACAAGTAACAACCGGGTAGAATAATATTCATTTGTCGCACCTCAAAAACCATATTAGGCTTAAAGGTATCCCTATATGAGGCCGCCCATTATGTCTTCTAACACGCCGCTTTCTAAACACCTGCTGACCATTTTAACAACATCGACACTGTCGCTGACTTTGACCCTTGCCCCACTTATCACCCAACAACTCTCTGGGTTTAATCTTGGCAACCAGGCCATCGCCAAGGGCGGAGACGGCGGTGGTAACGGCGGTGGAAACGGCGGCGGAAACGGTGGTGGAAACGGTGGTGGAAACGGTGGTGGAAACGGTGGTGGAAACGGTGGTGGAAACGGTGGTGGAAACGGTGGCGGAAACGGCGGAGGCAATAGCAGCGGCAATGGTAATTCAGCCAGCAGTAGTCACGGTAATGGGAATGCATTTGGCCATGACAACAACGGCCCGGGAAAGTCAGCGACAGCTGGCAGTAACGGCCTCGGACATGGAAAAGGGCTGGGCAATAATCAAAAGTCGGTGGCAGCCAGTCTGGGCAGACTTAATGCTGCCCACGCCTCGGCAACGGCCAGAAACCATGCTGCCCCCAACTCAGCAGTGGGCCTGATTGCCCAGTACGAAGCAACGGTTGCTGCGGCCAGAGCAGCTGCAACTGAAGAGGAGCGTGCGGCCCTGGAACAGGAGGCCATGAACTTTTTGGGCCAGGCTGCGAACAGAGAACTGAATGAAGAGGTGATATCTGCAGTGAACGATCTGTTAGGTATAGCCCCTGAAACCGAGACTGACCCCGGTGCTGATAGCGAGCAGGACAGTGAAACACCGGACGATAATAGCGGGACCTCAACAACCGGTACAGACTCACAGGTGTGAGGTTAAAAGTCCCTGATCAGTTGTAGATTCTGCCAGTTAATCTCCAGATCACTCAATAACAGCTCCTGGCGGCTGAAGCGCCGGTAAGCATAGCTGGTTTTAACTCCCCAGATGCCATCGGGTGTCCCGGACTCATAGCCCAGTTGCTGCAACCGGAGTTGTAAAAACAGGGTGGTTGAACGATCCACACGACCGCCACTGTACGCCATAATCCGCATCATATACTGGCGGGAAGACGGACTGCTCAGTGAGTACATCCGATTTTTCAACTCTGTTGCCAGTGGTACGCCTCGCTTTTCTGCCTGTGAAAACCAGTACCAGGCTGCCGCCGGGCTTTGCGGCAACCCCAACCCCCGTGCATAGACCACGCCCAGATCAAAAATAGCCTGTTGATGCCCCAGATCCGCCGCACGACTTAACAGAAAACCAGCCCAGAGTCGGTTTTTATCCACGCCTCGTCCATTCATATAGAGCACCCCCAGTTGATAGAGTGCCCCGGGATGATCTTTTCGGGCGGCCAGATCCAGCCAGTGAGCAGCCTCTGTGAAGCTGGTTTCAACGCCTCTGCCTGTCAGATATGACATCCCTGCCATATAGGCCCCTTCAGCAGAGCCATTCATAGCAGCTTCCCTGAACAGAGTGACGCCCTGCCGGTAATCCTGTTCAGTGCCTCTGCCCTGAGTAACATCCAGCCCCTGACTGAATGTCTGCTTTGCAGCCTGGGGGTTATCCTTTACTCCGGTCAGGTCTGTAAAAGTGGCGCAACCTGACAGCAGCATTGCCACTATGAGAACAGACAGCCAACTATTGGTTCGTTTCAAGTCGTAAACCATTGCGCCCCCCCTGTATATATAACAGGCAGTATAGGCGAAACCCGGTCACTACTGATAACGGATTGGTTAATCCGGAATCAATTCTCCCACAACCGAAACAACAGGTTTAACCCCGGCCCAGATATCCAGTGCCATATCTTCCGGCTCTTCATTAGGCCCGCCGACTCTAATTTTGGCTGACACCTCCTCTATCGGAAAAGCAAACACGGCCGTTGCCTTCATCTCAATATTATTGGGCGGACGGGCTTCCGCTGAACGGCCAGGACTGTACTTATCCAGCATCGCATCAAGCGCTTGTCGTTTTTCCTGGGGGTCCTCCACTAACCGTCCTTTCGCATAGACTACGACCGATCGAAAATTCACCGAGTGATGGTACGCTGAACGCGCAAATACCAGTCCATCCAGCAAAAACAGCGTAATGCAGGCGGTTTCACCTTTCATCACCTGCTGAAACAGACCGTTTTTCACTGACCCATGCAAAAACAGTTCATTGCCTATCCGCCAGTGAGAGGTGGGTTGCACCATCGCCTGACCATCGCGACTGACACCGATATTACACACCCAGGCCTCATCAAGAATGCTGTAGATGGTATCCCGGTCATAGTTCGCGATTTTACGCCCCCGTTTCACCCGGGTGCGCTCAGTCACTTTAATCTCACTCATCTTTCGTCCTTTGTTATCAATGGTAGGTTTGAAAGTCACAGGTTAGCCGCTATAGTGGATCTTATTAAGACCCAATTTATAGTCATTATTAGGGCCCAATTTGAAACAGTATCTGGCTCATAAAACACCCCACTCAGAGCGCTTTACCCCGTTTCTGGAACAGGGGAAAAACCAGCGCCCGCTCTACCGGGGGTTATTTAACTATATCCAGCAACGGATTCTGTCCGCCGAACTGCCCTCAGGGAGCCGCCTGCCTTCCAGTCGGGAGCTGGCTGACCTGCTAAGTCTCTCGCGCAATACCGTAAAGCAGGTTTATGAGATGCTTCAGGCCGAGGGCTATATCGAAACCCGTCATGGCGATGGCAGCTATGTTTCCCCCCAACTCACACTGTCCCACAGAACAACACAGCGGTCCCCTGGCCCGCACACCCGATCGATCAGGCTCTCAGCCAAAAGTGAACAGCTGGAGCAGATACGGCCACTCTACCAGCAGCACAAGCAGCAACTGCTGCTCCCCGCAGTACCCGCGCTGGATCAGTTTCCCTGGCAACAGTGGCAACGCTCGGTGACACACGCCAGCAGACAGATGAAGTTTCATACTGAGCGTGATTTTATGGGGGAGGCAGCTCTGCGCACTGAGATCGCCGCCTACCTCACTGCGACCCGTGGCATCCACTGCGATATGGCGCAGGTGATGATCTGCTCCGGCTCGCAACAGGGAATGCAACTGGCCTTTTCTATGCTGCTCAATCCTGGAGATAAAGTGCTGGTAGAGGATCCGGGCTTTCCCGGTATCGATGGCGCCATCAGCAACGCTGGCGGAATTAAACTGTCCATTCCCATTGACCGTAACGGTTTTCGTACCGATATCGCCCTGCACAACCAGCCGGATGCCCGGCTCGCTTTTATCACCCCGTCACGCAACTTTCCGATGGGTTATACCCTCAGTCTTGAACGCCGCCTGCAACTGCTTGAGTGGGCCCGGAAACAGGGCTGTTGCATTATCGAAGATGACTACGACAGTGAGTTCCGCTTTGACGGCCCGCCCCTCACCGCACTTCAGGGGCTGGATGGCGAACACAGCGTGATCTACTCCGGCACTTTCAGCCGCATTCTCCACCCGGCTATGCGACTGGCATACCTGGTTCTGCCGCCGGCACTGGTAGACCCATTCAACCGCATGCGCGGGTTTATGGATGGTGGTTTATCAGCGTTACCTCAACTGGCGCTGGCAGACTTTATGGCCCGGGGAATATTCTCAAGTCACCTCAGACGGATGCGTAAACTCTATAAAACCCGACGCAGCTATCTGTTGCAGCAGGTAACACAACTATTTAACGATCAGTTGGTATGGGAAGCCAGTGATGGCGGAATGCATGGGGTTTTTCTGCTGCCCCCCGGCGTTGATGACAAAACAATTGTTGAACAGACTATGAAAGTGGGATTGGGCATCCGGCCACTGTCTTATTATTATGATAAACAACCCGCCCGCAGCGGGCTGGTTATCGGTTTTGGCGGTTATGATGAAGCCCGGATAGACGCCGGATTAGCCCTGCTGAAACCGATTCTGGAGCATCATCTGAAAAGCTAAAAAAGGCCGCACCCACGCAGGAATGCAGCCGATACAGAGAGTTCAAACGTGCAGATAGCGAACTCTACTTATTCGCAGCCATCTTATTCGCAGCCAGCACATAGAGATATTCCAGAGCCAGGGTTGCCCCGGCCAGCGAAGTGATCTCGGCGTGGTCATAGGCCGGCGCCACTTCAACCACATCCATCCCCACCAGATTCAGCCCCTGCAGTCCACGAATCACTTTCAGGGCGCAATCCATATTCATCCCACCGGAAACCGGTGTTCCCGTACCCGGCGCAAAAGCGGGATCAAGGCCATCAATATCAAAACTGACATAGGTTTTTTTGTCACCCACCCGGGCATGGATTCGCTCCAGAATTCCCTGCGGCCCATGATCGCCAACCCAGGCAGCATCGAGCACTTCAAAGGGGTGTCCCTCGACATCATAGACAGTACGGATACCGATCTGAATCGAATGTTCCGTATCCAGCAACCCCTCTTCAACGGCGTGATGAAACAGCGTACCGTGATCATATTGGGTACCGCCGGAATAGGTATCGGTATGCGCATCAAAATGGATCAGTGCCAGTGGACCATGTTTTTTAGCATAGGCGCGCAATACCGGCAGGGTAATAAAGTGATCACCACCAAAGGTCAGGGATGATTTACCCGCAGCAAGGATTGCGCTGATATGCCCTTCCAGATTGTCCACCATGGTCTGAGGCTCACCATGCTTAAACAGCACATTGCCGGAGTCGGCCACTTTCAGGTGGTCATCCAAAGCAAACTGCCAGGGCCAGCGAGCCCCTTCCCAGATCAGCTGCGTTGATGCCTGACGCACACCCAGCGGCCCGAAGCGGGCACCGGAACGTCCCGATGTCGCCAGATCAAACGGCACGCCGGCCACGATGACTTCCGCATCAGAAGCATTCAGATCACTCACCACCGGAAACTCCATAAAGGTCATTCCCAGTGAACCATAGATCGGCAGATCCGCATTACCCGTCGTCGTTGCTGTATCAGACATTCCTCAACCCTCAAATAGTTAACTCGGACCAGCTTACTATTGCGACTATAATTATTGAAATGCATAGTTATAATAACTACATGCATGCAATTAATATCAGACCGACTATCAAGGTCGAATATAACGATCGACTATAAAGACCACGCCGATGAAGCCGCTACGCCAGTTTGACCTTAACCTGTTACTGCTATTGGAAGCGTTGCTGACAGAGTGCCATGTCAGTCGGGCTGCAGAGCGGATGTTCCTCAGTCAGTCAGCCATGAGCCACGCCCTCAACCGGCTGAGACAGCAGTTGGATGACCCATTACTGGTACGCTCCGGTAACGGCCTGAAGCCCACCCCCCGGGCAACCGCCATGCTGCCAGAGATTCGCCAGGCGATCCGCATGATTGAGCACAGTCTCAGCCCCCCGGCCCCCTTTGATCCATCCAGTTCTGATCGCTGCTTCACCATCGCCAGCACCGACTTCTTTGAGGCGCTGATCCTGCCACCGCTGATGCAGAATCTGCAGCTCACTGCACCCGGCATCCGTATTCAGATCGAGGTTATTCGTCAGGATGGTAATCTGAAACAGCTGGAAAACCGCGAGCTGGATCTGATTGTCGGACTGGACAGCAAACAGCCGGTTGACCCGCAACTGATCAGCCGGTCCTGGCACACAGAACCCCTTGCCTGTCTGATTGCTGAAGACAATACCCAGGTGGATCAACACCTATCTCTGGAACAGTATTGTCAGTTGAACCACGTGATATTTTCCGATCTGGCCGGAGTCAGCTCAGACCAGATTGACCAGTGGCTGGCGCAACAACAACGGCAGCGAAACTTTATCGCCTGCACCGTTAACTATATGGCGGGTGCCCGCATCGTTGCAGCCACCGACGCGGTGATGACGCTGCCGCGACAGATGGCACTGCTGTTTGCCCAGATGCTACCCGTCAGGCTGATAACGCCTCCACCAGGGATGCCGGAAATCGAGATGGTTAGTCTGCACCACCCGCTCTACTCCAACGATCCGGGGCTGAAGTGGCTGCTGGAACAGTTACAGCAGTAACAAAGACTGCAGCAATCCCTGATTACCCGAAACGAACAGCTGTGCTGATATGAATTTATCGTTACTGCTGCAGCATCTCGGCCCGGTGTACGTAATCCTGATACGCAGGCAGTGCAATAGCCGCCACAATACCAATAACCGGAATAATAACCAGCACCGAGACAAGCACCAGCACCAGTGCCGATGCGCCTTTGGTGTTGCCATATTTCTTGGTCCAGGACTGTTCTGAGGTACACAAAAAGACAATGCCCTCAACCAACGAGATAATGCCCGGAATCCAGGTCCAGAAAAACAGCAGATAAAAGATCCCCCACCACTGTCCCAGATAGAAACGATGAATCCCGAAGCCGCCAATAAAAATCGCTAACAGGCCAGCCGCAACTTTACTTTTCCCACCGAGATTTTGAGTAGCACTGCACTGAGGACAGCTAACAGCAGTCTTCGCTATTTTCTCGCCACACTCACGACAAAACACCGTATCTTTCTCAACGTTGGCTTCGGGAGTGCTATAAATATTACTGTCCATGTCTATTCATGTCCTTTCAGTAAAATAGAAAAATCGCCGTTAGGATATCAGTCAATGAGGCTAAACAAAAAGCGGATAAGATCAGAAAAATAGATCTGGCAACCATCAGGGGCTGACATCATATCGATAAGAACGTCTCTTAAATCGCTCAGACAATTCGCTCAGCGAAAAATCTAAGTCTGTACTACCCTCTTGGGCTGGTTCTTTACGCTCGTTTCAAGCAATAAACGCATCTTCTCTGCCGGAACAGGCTTACTGAACATGTAGCCCTGCCCTTCATCGCAATGGTGACATAACAGGAATTCAAGATGAGCGTTGGTCTCTACGCCTTCCGCAATGACATCGAGACTGAGACTCTTTGACAACGAGATAATCGCCCGGGTCAGCTCTGCATCGTCACGATCTTCTGGAAGATCTGAAATAAAAGATCGATCGATCTTAATCTTATTGACCGGGAATTTTTTTAAATAGGACAGAGAGGAAAAGCCGGTTCCAAAATCATCGATAGCCAAGCCAACCCCCAAGGCACTCAACTGTTTAAGCGCAATCACGGTTTGCTCCGGTTTGAGCATAGCCTGGGTTTCCGTCACCTCAAACATAATGCTGGCAGGTTCAAGCTCGTAATCCAAACAGCATCTTTTTACAAACTCAATAAAGTCATCCTGATCCAACTGAATCATAGATAAGTTCATCGACAGAACACCGGGCTTTAAACCATCAGCTAACCATGATTTGAACTGACTCATTGATGCACGCATCATTAGCCGATCGACATCGATAATCATGCCTGTCTCTTCCGCCAGTGGAATAAAACTATCTGGAAATAACAGTCCCTTATCCGGATGCTGCCATCTGATCAAAGCCTCCATCCCAATAATATTCTGAGTTGAAAGCTCATATTGAGGCTGAAAGTAAACCACAAACTGGTCATCATCAATTGCCTGTCGTAGCTGCCGTTCCAGTCTTACCCGCTCTAATATCCGCTCAGTGAGCTCCGGCTTATAAAACCGACAGGTATTTCGCCCATCCGCTTTCGCTTTATACATGGCGGCATCTGCATTCTTGAGCAGGGTATCAACATCCGCGCCATCTATGGGATATACAGCGACCCCAACACTACAGGTCAGATAAAAGGTAAAGCGATCAAATGATATTGGTGATCTGAATAGAGAGAGTATTTTTTCGGTAATATGAAACACATCTTTTTCGTGTTTTATTGAATCAATTAAGACCGTAAATTCATCGCCTCCCATTCTGGCCACAGAATCGCAATCCCATAGGCACTCTTGTATTTTTTCCGCAACAATCTGAAGAAGCTGATCACCAACAGTATGGCCATATGAATCATTCACCTCTTTAAAACGATCTAAATCGATGAACAAAACCGCAAACGTACCATTATTTCGCTCTGCAAGCTGAATCGCATGGCTAACACGATCAACAAAGAGCAACCGGTTTGGAAGTGCCGTAAGCGAATCATGCTCAGCCTGATATTCAAGCAACAATGTTCGCTCATCAAAGGCTTTTGCCAACCCTTCGACTTCATCATCCCCCCCCAGTGGACTGCAGCGAACATCCTGCCCTGCATGGGCTCGTGTCACCCGGGAAGAGAGCTCTAAAATTGGAGCCGTTATTCGGGTGCCGATCCAGCGGGACATAAACAAGCTCACGGATACGAGCACAAGTCCAACCATCAGAAGTACCTGCATCGCCTCTCTGACCGGAGCATTATAAATATTTTCAGGCAAGCCTATCTGCAACATGATGCCTAACTTAGAGAAAAGCGGTAACTCCCCTCCGGCATGATAAAGGTATGACTGATAACTTATTTCGGGATTGTAATTATGGGAGTATATAACCAGGTCATCTTTCAGAACCCTGATGTACGTTTGAGAGTCGTCGAGAATATTTCTGGCAATAATTTTGTCCAGATCAAAACTGATGATCAGCGCTCCCTGAGTCGTCGAGTAATACTCTATCGGACTGATAACAATTAACTTTTTGTTTTTACCAACAAAAACCGATGTTTGGTTCAATGCCAGGGCAACTCTTAATTGCTCAGACCGGTTATATTCCGGGATTTGATCCCCAGAATGAAACACCGGATGTCCATCAAAGTCGACCACATCCAGATACAGTACATCCTTACCTTTCATGAAATTAGAGATGAGAGGGGCAAGATAGTTATCTCGCTCCTCATCATCAATAAGCGCATTTACCATCAACTCATTCGTCGCCAATAGCTCGCTGTTCTCGACAAGATAACTTAAGCGCTGTTCAATTGAGCGATTGAGGGCGGCGGTGTTACTGACAAACAATTTTTCGGTCTGAATACCTAACTGCTTATTAACCAGAAATAATGAAACAATCAGAAGCGTTGTAAGAACCAGCAATAACAGACTGGTCACCAGAAAGATAACTTTGTGCTTTATACTGTTAAACTTAAAAAACGCTTTAACGCTCATAAGAGTCAGCCTTAGTTAACCGGGATGATTTGGCCATTTTCGCCAAACCGGGCCATGAAATAGTCGTCTTCACCCAGTGCATCATGATGGCTATCAGTAAATGCAGAATCATATCGCTTTACCACGCCTTCATACCCTGGTAACTGTTCAAGAGCGTGAACAATCTCTGCCCGATCAGTACTACCGGACCGCTCTATCGCCAGTGCCAATAACTGCACCAGATCATAGGCCTGAGCAACCCCATGTTGTGAGTTGATCTGCTCGCCCTGCTCTAGTCCATACTCCGTTATATAAGCCTGTTTTAAATCTCTCGATTGCTTCCGACGTGACCGGTCAAAAAGAAACGTCTGAAAAAAACGTAACTCAGCCTGACTATATAGCTTCAGCGTTGCGTCATCTTTCACTCCCCCAAGAATCCCCCAGTGGGATATAATCGGAAGAGGCTGCTCTCTCTGGGTTAGCCCCGCAATAATAACTCGCCCCTCATTTGCATTGGCAACCAGAATAACGCTGTCAGCACCTGAGCTGAATACCTGAAGAAGTTCCTTGCTATAGTCAGTTTCACCGCGGTTAAAAACAACTTCAGTGGCAGGAAGTACTCCTTTAGAGAAAAGGAAACGTTGCATATTTTTCAGGTTAGTACGGCCCCACACTGTATTTTCAACAACTATTGCCGGTTTCTTATATTCTCCTATGGCATAGTTGGCAATATATTCCGATGCCCACAAATCATTCGCTGAAATTCTGAACACGTTATTATCAGGTATTCCATTTTCTGTCAGCCCCCCAGCGGCAGACCAGGGAATCAAATAAGGAATATGAGACCGACTCACCCTCTTCAACTCTTCACCAATAACCGTCGCGTGTTTTCCTCCGACTACTGCGACCACATCAGGACGCTGAATAAAGTACTCCATATTTTCAACACTGATACCGGGGATTGTCTTATGATCAAGGGCGATCACATGCAGTTTTTTACCCAATACCCCACCCCGGCGATTGATCTCTTTAACTGCAAGCTGAACACCTCTTTTAATTGCTAATCCGGAACTGGGTTCTCTCGACAGGTCAGCATTAATACCGATGACCAGATGATTTTTATCCTCAGCTGGTGGGCCATACTTATCAAAAAGAAGTTCCTCTGTTTTAGAGATCAGCGCGGTGCCAACGATACCCTCAAACTGAGATGCAATTTTTTCAGTTTTATGCGCAAATACCGCTCGTTGCTCTTCACTGAGAAGGTGAACCCGGGTACCGGCTTGTTTGATCTTTTCAATCAGCTCGGCTTCTTTTTTCTGTGTTTCTATGCGCTCCCACGGTGTCACTTCAATGGCAGTATCCAGCAACACTTTTTGCACATCGTAAGGCAGCCTGTCCATCGTTTTACTGCTTATCGATAACACATACCCAAGAAAGGCATGATTGCTTAACACCAGATCACTCTGAACCTCATGAAAGCCCATACTATAGATTGCAATTAACGGGTTTTCCTCACCATCAACAACCCCATCAGCAAGCGCCTGTTTTGTTGCGTGGAAGTCAATAGGAACAGGCTCTGCCCCAAAAGACCTGAACTGCTCCATAATTATTCTGCTTTTCATCACACGGATCTTTGTATTTTTAAAGTCATCCGGTGAAAGGAACGCCCGGTTTCCGGTAAAGTGTTTAAAACCATTCTCCCAGAATGCCACGCCGTGCAGTCCGATCGAGTTTAAATCCTGCAAAAGCATCTTTCCTGGCTCACCATCAAGCATCTCGTAAGCATCATCTCTGGATGGAAAGAGAAATGGCAGATCTGCATACTGCATTGATGGAACAGGTACACTCATCTTCGCTGTTGGTGTCAGAATAATGTCCAGCTCGCCCTTTCGCGCCATCTCAACCATCTGATGGTCATTTCCCAATTGCTGGGCAGGGTAAACCTCAATAACGACTTTGCCCTGAGTCTTCTGATTAACTATCTGAGCAAACTTCAGAGATGCCTTATGCAGTGCGCTGTCTTCAGGCGTGTTATGACCAAATCTAAGCACAACAGCAGGCTGACGGGTAGCATCAGCTTTCACATTTTCCACTTGTTGCTCGCCAACCGTAAGTAACAGAAACAAAATAACAAGCGGGAAAACAATCCCGGCAATCAGCAGAAAACGTTTCATAAACTATCCTGTTAAACGAGCGGTACAAATTACAACTTCCCATACCCACATATAGTAGATGGGTTTATTCCTGTTAACTAGTCTGGCCTTATCCTCACCTCCAAAAGAGTCGGTTGTTCATACGCTATGGGGGGATATGTGGGTGCTTATCAGCGCTGATGAATCTTAACTTGTTAAGCATTCCCGCTTTGCATTAGCGTAAGAATGTTGCCCGCCGGGTCTTTGAAATGAGCGAGAATGCCGCCCTCTTTGGCGTCGCGCCGATGAACCGCGACAACAGTTCGTACAACGGTAAACGTCGTATCCGAGGTGGCCGCCATCACATACGCACAGTGATTTTATGGCAATGCTCTCTTCGATACAGTGCAATCCTGTGTTTAAACGCCATTACGAGCACCTGAAGGCCGTAGGGAAGCTCCCTAAAGCGGCCCTGATCGCCTGCATGAGAAAGCTGATCGTTATCCAAAATACTATGCTGAAAAACGAGGAGCGCTGGAATGAAAAATCAGCCTGATATTATTGACAGAACACCACAGTCACTTGTTAAGTGTTGCTAATACACTGGTGAAAATATAACTATACATGCCGCAATTATAAATTCGATAAAAAACTGGATTTGTGGGTTTTTACGAACAAGAGATCCTATAAAAAACGAGGAACTGAATAAGGCTGAAAATGCAATTACCATGACATAATTCCAGTCCGCAACCCCTACAAGCATACGCATTGAAGCTGCTAATTCCCCTTGTACATCTTTGAATACCGCTCCCAGCCCCATAAGAATTGGGAGGTAAAGCAGCAACATGGTGCTGGCTCTAACCGAAAATGACTGCTTACAGTTCCATTTCTGGCTCATATTTCTCAAGGACACTTAACGCTTAAAGCTGCCACGCAGTATGCGTCGGATGCCTTTTCTTGTTATTTTTTGTAGCCATGTGATTTCATTAAATTGGAGCAAATTACTGCTAATTTCGCATCTGAATTAACTATATGCTGTCGGGCATCTTCCCACATGCAATGCATTTCACCTTCTTCTGAATGCTTTCCTTTTTCAAGGTATTCGAGAACTTCCATATTCCATAATCGATAGTCGGTGGTATCAAAGCCAGAATCAGGAAAGTATAAGCCACATAGCATTTCCATTTTTCGTAGGATGTTCTGAACTTCCCTTCTATGCTCTTTTTTAACTGATGGATAGTCGACGTTTTGGTGCTGAACATCATCCAGTATTTCGGTGCAAAGATTCGTATATTCAATCGATGACTTATATAAATCTTCAATTTTGGATAGAAGTAAATCTCGTTTATTTCTCTTGGTATTAATGTATTGATTGATCAGAAGTACAGAGACAGCGAGCAAGGCCGATAGGAGAAATGTAACCAGCCTTACTTGGTCTGATTTTTCAGAAAACAACTCAATAAAATACATCAATATTTCCTTGAAACTGGTGTTCCCCGCAACACAGGCGAGCGTAGCGAGTCCAGCCAACTTGTTGGCGATTGTTATAAGACATCACGTTCGTATTGCCACAAAGAATTTATTTATACCTCTATTCCCAACCAAAACAATAACTCCTAGTAACAGCTCCAGTATCGTAGCAATGAGGTTTGCTTTAGTTTCCGCTGGCAAAGGGGCGGAATAGGAGAACTCTTGTTTGAAGTAGCGGATATAACTGAAGTTGTACGCCAGATCGACTAAGGAAGACAGGACTAGAAATAAACCAATGCAAGCGAATAATGCTGCCCCAATACTTGTTGGCAATTCGAAATCCGTCGCTTTACCGAAAGAAGCTGTTTTGAGCAAAGACTGAGGGAAGAACCATGCGACGATAGCAAAGAGCATCGACAAAACAGTAGGAACGACCGTAAATGCAATAAATGCAGACTTTGCCTGCTCGCCGTCACCTAGATAAAGACCGTAATAATTAGGAAAAGCTTGTAAGGCGTTCACGGCCAAAACGATAGCTCCAATGCGAATAGCTACCGTAAGTATGTTCTTTGATTCCATTCATTACATCCTTGTCTTATAACGACCCAAATCACTGGGAAATTTGAGCTTCGAAACGAAGTGGAGAAGCTTAAATTTATCCATGTGAATTTGCTTTGTTAGGTTCGTAGTTTTCAGGTACTAAGTAGTCTAGTATTGCGGATGGCCCTCTATTTGCAAATTTGTTAAGAGGATCATCCGGAGGAAGGTACTTTAGACCCGCATAACGAAAACCTTCTGGTGGTTGCATAATTAGTGACTTCTTAGGTGAAGCCTCGCGTAGTGCGCAATAGTAAGAGACTCGAGGCTCCAAATCTTTGAACACGGTAGGCAGTTGCAATGACCGGGCATGATTAAAGTACTCATCGTAAAGTATTCCCAAGGCGTCCAAGCCTACACGAGAGTAAGAATCACCTCGCATGACAAGATTTATTACTATTTCTTTTGATATAATTAACCCTGCGTGTCGAATGATTCCGTATATTTGCTGGGCTATCATATTGCCTTCATGGGTTCCTTTCATTCGATTACCAAGTTTAAGAGCTTGGGTAATCAAAGCATTCAGGCCAGCTTCTCCAGCATATGGTGCTGATGCGTTTACAATTTCCCCAACTGCGCGAACGACATCAAGTTTCCCAATTGCTGAAGCACAGCGCATGGTATCGAGCAACGCAAGTACGAGCTGGACTTCCCCTTCCCACTTTGCGATTGACTTGAGCTCCGATGAAAGCCCGATTTCTACAGTCTTATTAATCGACACCCATTCAGTCCAACTCTTTTGATTCGTTGAAAGTGGGTCCTTCTGTGAACGTTGGACTAATAACCACTGCTGTAACCAGATGTACCATGCTTGCTTCGTGTTTAAACAGACCAATATAAGTAACACTGGGTATCGGCATGTTGAGGCATACTGTAAATACTTCCTGTCGATTTGAAACTTAACGCACCCATTTCGGGTTTTAGCTTTCTTGACAGTTTTGACTTGGACCTTGAGTAGATCACCTCTAAGGTCTTCTTCATCAAGCTCTAATTCGAGATCGATCCCATAATCCTCACCTACCTCTCTTGATAGCCAGTGAGGATGCTCTTCGATATGTGATGAAAGCCATTTATGGCCTTGAGCACCTATTTTCTGAGCAAATATTCGCTTCGACATGAAGAACCTAACAGCTAAATATACGACAACGGTTTTGGGGAAATACGACAAGTTGTCGTATATCACTCTTCGATAGATATGTAACGCTGTTACCTAACGCACTGAAATAGCGACTAATATATTCAGGGAGACAAACTTTGAATCTGGGGAAAGACGACAGCCTGTCGTATATCTGCAGAGATGCGACAAAATGAGCCTTCATAAGAGTCATTTTCATTCATTGTCCTTAAACCGGTTGGCACTTGATCCTTAGTGTCTCAATACTTACACAGATTTCCCCCCTGTGAAATACTGTTTCTATTCACAGTACAGGGATCTCCATCATAAGTTCTCCGGTTATTGCTCTGTCGCGACAATGATCTCTGCACTGCCCTGCGCCATAAACAGGTTGTTCATTTCACATCGCTTTTAGTCAACGTTCCGTCCAACATCGCTCGATAAAAGGCCTCCACGTAAGCACACTGAAGCCCCGCCCTACCATTAAGACCTGAAACCTAAAGCTGATACTTTGTTACCTATCCTCTTGAGACTCAGCCTCATCCCGGGCATGCTCGGCGGCCCAGGTACCTGCCGCTTCCACCGCCACTGGCGAGGCGGTGGGTAGCACAGACAGGTAACTTTCGGTCTCGTCCACCGGCACAACCGAGCGCTTGCTCATGTGATACAGCGCATACAGTGCATAGAGCGCGATGGCAGCGAAAGTGGCACACAGCACCAGCCAGAAGGTGAACGGGCCAAACGTTTCCATCCCCCAGCCGGTTACTAATGGGCCGGCGATAGCACCCAGCCCGAAGGTGAAAACCAGCCCCCCGGAGGCAGCTGGCATATCCTCTGCGTCAAGATAATCATTGGTATAGGCCAGCAACAGCGCATACAGCGGCGTCGTCACCCCTCCGGCGAAGAAAGCGGCCATCATCAGCGACCACAGAGCGCCACCGGTAACCCATCCCAGCAAGCAGGATACAACACCAATAAACGCAGCCCCGCAGATCAACTTGCGCCGGTCTATCCGGTCCGAGAGCCAGCCGATGGGGTATTGCAGTACCAGCGCTCCGGCGAACAGCATCGCCACAAACAGCGAGATCTGCGTCGCTGTCAGCCCGATCTGGGTGCCGAGGATCGCGGCCATACCCGATTGCGTGGCGTAGACAATGCCCAGCAGAAAGATACCCACGGTGCCCAGCGGTGAGCCTTTGAAAAGATCACGCAGGGACATCGGTCGCGCGACCTCGGCCGCAGGGACTGAAGTCGCCGACAGAAGGATAGGCGCAAACGATATCGATACCAGAATTGAGGCGCCAATGAAAAGCACGGAGGTGCCCGCATCACCCAGCGTCAGTAACCCCTGCGCGCCAATGATACCCAGCGTCTGCGCGATCATGTAGGCCGACAGTACCGAACCACGGGTTTCATTGGTGGCGGCGTTATTCAGCCAGCTCTCGGCGGTGACATAGACGCCCGACATACAAAAGCCGATCAGCACCCGCAGCACTGTCCAGGCCCAGGGATCGGTTAACAGCGGAAATGTAATCAGCCCCGCGGACATGAAACTGCCCAGCGCCGCAAAGACACGCACATGCCCCACCCGCCGGATCATCAGCGGTGAGATACGTGCGCCCGACAGAAAGCCCATGAAATAACCCGAGGTGACAATGGCCAGCTCGAGGGCTGAAAACCCCTCGATGCCACCCCGCAGGCCGATAAGGGTGAAGTGCATGCCGTTGCCCAGCATTATAAAGACGATGCCGAGTAGCAGAGGCCAGACCCTGGAGATTACTTGAATCATGTCACGTCCTTACAAAAAATGGAGATTCAGTTTCGTTTACAAAATGCGTCAGATAGGCATTTATGAGCTAAAATGCAGGGCTTTTTAAAGTGGATACCGTGCTCATTGTTAAGCATCGTCACCACTACCTTTACTTGACCAACAGAAGAAAAGCCTAAGGTAATCCATTCCAATACTCTTTCACGTTCACGACCAGGCGTGTCACACTGGCGACCTGTTTGCACTGCAAGACAACCACTACTGACCGGAAGCTATCAGCGCCAATCGTTGGAATCCCCCAAGCATAGACCATCAATAGTCGATTATAAATTTACCTCAGAGTTCTCTGGGCTCCAGGTGGTAAAGGCTTTTTCTACCCACAATAAAAAAGGCTTACCGAAGTAAGCCTGAAAAGAGGGGGAATTACTTTCTGACCGACTTAGAAGAAAAGCGCCAGCCCCAGGTTTACACTGCTGTTTTCCAGTTTATCACCCAGATGATTCTTCGCATTAAAGCGCGAATACTCGGCGATCATCAGCAGGTTATCCGTGAGGTTATGATACGCACCGATGGTCGCTTTGGTCTGGCTTTTCATCAGCGTATCGGGATCGGCAGCGGTCTTATCCAGGCGGGTCTGTCCCAGACTGATACCATACTTAGTGGCATCAGCCTGATAAGTCAGCTGTCCAAAGCAGCCTTTTGAGCGACGCGCTTCACCATTACTATCTGCGGCGTCAATAAACAGACCTGCGGTACCGACCCCATCGGCAGTAAAGCAGGACCCAACCACTCCCAGATCGTTAAATGTGTAGCTGGCGGTCAGATCAACGGCATTGCCGGTATAATCGGCACTGCCCGCCTTGACGGTCTGACTGAGAAAGCTGGCGGAGACGAAACCATTCTCACTGTTAAAGCGCAATTTACCGTGTATGCCTGGCAATGAGGAACCACTGTCACCGGTGGTACTGACACCCGCCCCCAGACTAATCAGATCCAGCGGCTGAAACACACCGATAGTGGCTTCCGTGCTGTCACCCAGCGGTTTAGAGAAACTGATCTGAGAGATACGGTCAGTAAAAATATAGCCATACCCCACACTACCAAAACTGGTGTTCAAGGGACTCTTGACCAGTCCGTGGGCCCCCACACCGATCAGCGACATATCGGCCAGAATCACATCCAGCGCAAACACACCGTAATCACGGCCCGCTTTAATGGTTCCCATACCCTCTTTCGTTGCTAACAGAAAGGCCCGGATCGCCTGATCATCATCCTGACCATTAAACGCAGCGTTGGTGGTCAGCCCCGGCTCCAGTGCAATATTCGCGGAGATATCGTAACCCTGCTGCTGGGTTGCCACCGTCCACATAATCGACGCGGGAATATAGCCGTTTGAAACCGACGAGGCATTCTCTCCAGTACATAGCAGCGCGTTCGCATCCACCTGATTGCCGGAATCATCACACTCGGCAAATACAGCATGGCTGTTCACGTTGCCGGAAACGCCCAGGGTCCAGTCACCGGCTTCAAGTGTCAGTGCCTGAGCCTGTCCAGCGGTTGCAGCCAAAGCCAGAGCGGAAAGCAGTTTTTTCATTTCAGTTACCTTCTTTTTGTTATTGTTAATTTTTTACGGGCGCAACCTGCCCTGCCGGGCTGGCAAAACAGGATGCAATTGTGGAAAACTGGCCGCCGTAAAAGCGGCAGCCAGAGGAGCAGAACCTAGTTGGTTAGCGATTCATCGCGAACAAACCAGTGATGTTTCGCGCTATTGAGCAGCATCAGATAGACGCAGAATGACACCAGGAAAGTGATGGGGGCGGAGAACAGTGCCAGCGAGGCATTGGCGTAGTTGAGGATGATGATTCCCAGACCCGCACCCGAGAACCAGGCGATCAGACCACAAGGGTTAAATGAGGTTACACGTTGAGGACAACACTCGATATGCCCGCCAAACAGTTGGTCATATTTAGGGGAGAAGATATGCGCCAGCGCAATCGCCACCCAGGCCACCACGAAGATCCCCTGATAGGCCAGTGCCTGCAGAATAAAGCTGAACACATTCGACAGCATCAGGGTGTAAACCACCGCGCCGACGGCGATCGCCCAGAAAAAGCGCGGCACGGAACTGAGGCCAAAACGCTCAAAAAACGCCTGCATATTCTCGGCAGCCAGATAAAAGTTGGCGGTGTTGATACGGGTCTGGCTGACCCAGACAAACAACAAGCCCCAGATCCCCATCAGCTTCAGAATCGCCAGCACCACTGAGACTTCTGACAAACCGCCCTCCGTCGGAATTGTCGCCGCCAGAAAGATCCCAACCATGCCGTTGATCATAAAGGTAAACAGATAGAACGGCATACCAAAGTTGATAGTGGCATGAAAGCGGGAGTCATCCTCCTTACCGAAACGGGCGTAATCCCAGGTGTACATCATCAGAATCCAGACACCCATGAAGTAGGTAAAGCAGTTCCACCAGCCATTTTCAGGATTACCGCTTTGCGGCCCCAGGTTCAGCCAGGCATTGCTGTAGCCGTATTCATTGATGGTTACCGCCACCGCGGCGATCAGCCCAAGAATGTAAAACGGCAGCAGAATACCGTTAAATTTATCCAGCCAGTTCTGCACACTGCCAAATACCAGCGGCACGCTGTACAACACCACTATCAGATAGGCCACTTCTATACTCAGCGAGGGGAAATACGCCTGAATCGCCACCGCGATAACAGAGCCTTCAAACACCGAATAATAGATCGCCGTCGCGAAGAAGATCAGGGTTGCCAGCGTCGCGCCGACTTTACCGAACAGCACCCGGGAAAAAAGTGCTACCGACAAGCCGGTGCGGATTGCATAGCGGGTGATCACCGCATTGATCAGTCCATACGTCACCACCGACAAGGCCAGACCGATCAGGGTATTAATGGTACCGAAGTTCATCGCCAGTGTTGCCGACACCACCAGCCAGAACATCGCGCTGCAGATTGCCCACCAGGCCATGCTCAATGAACCACGGTTCATTCGCTCCTCATGGGGCACTGACAGAGTGGCCGAACCACTGTTTGTTTTTATATTTCCAGCCATAACTACTCTCTCTTATTATTAAAATGTCCCTGATTAGGGATGAATTCAGAATAAGAGAACCGCGCAAGAGATTATTGACGATAGGTGCATCAGTTTTTGTAAATCAGGGAATAGCGGTGTGCCCTATCGGCCCCGCGACGCGGCTTAAGAGATAATGGCAGTGATATCCGGCCAATTACTGCTAATCTGGTAATACCCTCGTTTGTTACAGGAGGTACCTCTGATGTCCAGTAAAACAATATTACATCCACCGGAAGCCCCACTACCGAAAACCTTTACCCGGATTATGGGACGCTATCCTGACTACGCGGCGGCGGTAGAGCAGTTGGGAAAAGCGGTCAGGGATGCCGGACCTATCGATGAAAAGACGGCGCAGCTGATCCAGCTGGCGGCAGCAGCCAGTATCCGTTCTGAAGGCGCATTACACAGTCATGTAAGACGAGCCCGGCAAGCCGGAGCAACGACTGAGGAGATTCAGCACACACTGATTCTGTTAACCAGCACGATAGGACTGCCTACGGTGATGGCAGCGCTGAGCTGGATGGAGGAGTGATGCCCAACCCCCTGCTGCGCGCTATGCAAAGCTGCCTGGGTACAGAGTTATATGTTTGAACCTGCGCCCCAGATGGGGTCTACTTTGCCTCGCGCATCTCTCTGGCGGTGCAGCCAAACCGGGATTTAAACAGACGACAGAAGTGCGCCTGATCATTGAAGCCCCAGCGATACGCTATTTCCGCCAGTGTGGTATGGCGGTTGCCGGCACGGATATCGTTGAGGGCCGACTGCAACCGCAGCTCCTTTATCCACTGGCCGACCGTCTGGTCTGAGTCTTTAAACAGTTTATGCAGATAGCGGGTGGAGATATTACAGGCTACTGCGATCATATCCGGGGAGAGTTCTGAGCGCTGGATATTATCCCGCACAAATGCCTCAATATTGCGCAGATGAACGTTACGCAGATTTGCTTCATTGCTCATCAGCACCCGGTCATCGTTTTCCATGCTATGCGCCAGCAGGTCGATCAACTGACTACTGAGAATATCGTGGGCCACTTCATTGGTATAGGAGGCCTGCTGCACCATGGTTCTCAGAAAGCTGAAGAATACATTGCCCATCCCTTTGCTTTTATCAAACTCCATATAGAGAAAGCGTTCCGGCTGACGGATACGGGTCTGCAGCAGAGAGACCGGCACCCTGACAACCCAGAGGGCGTTATCTTTGCTATAGCTGAACTCATACGGAAGATCACTGCGCTCAAGAATAAACGCACCGGGATTACACACGATGGTACGATTCGCCTGGGAAAAACGGACCTGATCCTGCGCTGGAACGGTGATCAGAAAATAGGGTTCAGATTCATCGATCTGCTGCTTCACTCGTGTAAAGCAGGTGGCAGAGCTTTCCATCCGCGAAATACCCACCCGGCCCATCTGCCACTGACTCAGATGACCATGAAACTCGCTCGGATTGCGAAAATCCAGCTCCAGAGGGAAGTAGGCATTTTCAATCACCTCTCGCCAGTAATCCTGTCGCTCGCGCTGGGGCAGCAAGTGGGTGCTGTAACGATTGTGCATATATGAACACCTCTCTTTATTGTTATTGAGTCCATATGGCTGTTAATTGTACCCCTGTTTTTATTAAGGGCAAATACTCTGATCGTCTACCGATCTCCCTGTCAGTCTAAAAAAGCAGTCAGATAGGCCGAAACCCGTCTGACTGAATATCCTGCCATCAGGATAGTGAAGTTAAACAACTAAACGACTGCCTCACCGTTGTCTCTAAGCACAACCATGAGGCAGCGTAATCCGCATCAGCAGCGGGTCAGGCGATAACACTGGTTTGGTTCAAGCACCAGTTGCCAGCCGGGACGTACAACAATATTGGTGGTGGGCTCCTCCACCACAGCAGGCCCCCTGATCACAATCCCGACATCCAGTTTCGGGCCGGAATATACGGCGGTATCGGTCCAGTGCCCATCGGCATCAAACAGTGCCGGACGGTATCCGATCAGTGCGTCTTCAGCTTTACCGCCCCGGGGCTCCAGTGTCTGGAAGTTAGGCTTGGCAACATTGCCGACCATCGTTGATTCGATGTTGACCAGCTCTACCGGATTGTGCGGCTCTGAGTAGGTGTACAACTCTTCGTGACGTTTGTGGAAATCATCCAGAATAGCGGACATCTTTTCCCGACAGATTTTGCCCGGGTAGATCTCCACATTACACTCATGGATCTGACCGACATAACGCATCTCAACACTACGGGTATAACTGATATCATCGGCATTAAAGCCATCAGAGATCAGATGTTCACGCCCCTGCTGCTCCAGATCTTCAAATTTGGCGTTCAGCGCATCCAGATTGGCATCATCATCCAGCCGCATCGGTTCTGATGCCAGATAGTTATAGCGCACGTCTGAGATAATCTGTCCGAAGGCACAGAACACCGAAGAGACTTTCGGCACCAGCACGGTGGTGCTGCCGATCTCCTCCGCCAGTGCGGTGATATGCATCCCCGCCGCACCACCGGCGCAGAGCAGAGCAAAATCCCGTGGATCATAACCGCGTTCGATGGACACCCGACGAATACCGTTGACCATATTCAGATTGACGATGGTGCTGATGCCGTAGGCGGCTTTCTCAACACTGATCCCCAACGGATCTGCCACATGCTCTTTAACAGCGGCAATTGCCGCATCCCGGTTCAGTTTAATGGTGCCGCCCAGCACCGCTTCGGGGTTCAGATAACCCAGCACCAGGTTGGCATCGGTGACCGCCGGAATAGTACCGCCCTTACCGTAGCAGACAGGACCCGGTGTGGCTCCGGCACTTTCAGGTCCGACCTGCAGCATGCCATACTGATCCACCTGGCAGAGTGAACCACCACCAGCCCCCAGCGTTTCCACCTGAATCATCGGCACACCAATACGATAACGCAGGAAATCGATATTCTTGTTCAGGTTGGTCTGACCATCTTTGGTCAGGGTGATATCAAACGAGGTGCCGCCCATATCCACAGTGATAACATTGTCGATACCAAACGGCTGACCGACAAACAAGCCTGCCTGGGGTGCCGATGCAGGTCCTGAGTTAATCGCGTTGACCGCCCGCCCCTGCATCGCTTCGCCAATCGCCAGTCCGCCATTGGACTGGAAATAGCGTACCGGGTATTTTGCCCCCAGTGACTTAAAGTAATCATCGATCTTCTGCACATAGCGTCGCATCACCGGGCTCAGGTAGGCATTCACCACCGTCGTTGAGGTCCGGGTATACTCCCGCACCTGTGGGTAAACCTCACTGCCGGTACAGACAAACACCCCCGGCATCATCTCCTGCACAATCTCCTTAGCGCGTTTTTCATGGGCTGAGTTACGCACCGCCCAGACAAAAGAGATTGCCACACTTTCAACACCCTGTGCCTTGAAATAGCTGACAGCATCGCGCACTTCCTGCTCACGCAGTGGCAGATCCACTTCACCGGTACCGATAACCCGTTCATTGATGGGACGACGCAGATGGCGTGGCACGATCATATGGGCCGGCGGGAAGTCAGCTTCATAACGATAGCCCTCCTCTTTATGCCCCAGACGGATCTCCAGGCTGTCTTCATGCCCGGCGGTGCAGAGCAACCCCACCTTGACGCCTTTCTTTTCGATCAGAGCGTTCAGGGCAACCGTCGTACCATTGATACAAAGATCACAATCCTGCACGATCTCTTCGATTGAGCGGCCCACCGCTTCAGATATCTGTGTCAGGCCCGCTTTAATGGCGATAGTGCCATCCTGGGGTGTCGAGGGGCTTTTGAAAACCCGCAATTCACCGTTGTTTTCTGCCAGTACAAAATCTGTGAAGGTACCACCGGCATCGATACCCAGACGGTATTTATTACGCATAATTCCGTTCCTTAATTGTTCTTGTTATCGGTCTTACTGCTGACGCAGCGTAGCTGTGGCCTGCTGATCAACACTCATGGTGCGGACGTCAATGACGACGCCATATTCCTGTGCTGCAGCCTCCAGAGAGATCAGGCCGTTCTGATAATCCGACAGCACCGCTTCGGCGGGGCGACACTTAGGCTGACCAAAGCCACCGCCACCGGGGTTATAATTGGCCACCCGTTCGCCGGGTTTAACGGTGAGAATGGTATTGGCCTTGTAAACCTGTTCCTGTTCACCTTTCACCACCAGCTTGCCCAGCTTCGGCTCAATAAGCTGATTCTCAGCACCGGCAGCGCCCATGGTTGGAATCTGCCGTCCCTCACCAAAAGCAACGACGGTCATATCATGGTTGATAGGTTCAACTTCCCACACCGTACCGGAACCACCCCGGTACATACCGGCACCGCCGCTGTCCTGAATCAGACCATAGCGACGAATAATGATCGGGTAGGAGTACTCCAGCAGTTCGATATCACCGGAGCTCAGGGCACCGAAACAGCACAGCGGACCACAGGCGTGCCAGCCATCCATCACCTGAGTCGCACCGGCACCGGAGATAATCGATGCCAGCACCATGGTCACATACTGCTCGCCGGTGCGCGGATCGATACCGGCGATGTTGATGCCGCTGGCATGCCCCCAGGAGGCAGCCACCCGATCCGGAGCCGCCTGTTCCAGGGCTTTACGGACGGCATCGGTCAGAGTTTCCATCGGCGTGGTGGTACAGTTCACATGGGGAGCCGGTTCCTGAGCGTTACACAGCGTTCCTTTGCGGCCCAGGTCAACTGATACGCAGCGGTATAAGCCTTCGTTGTAGGGCGGCGGCAACTGCGCAAACATCATCAGTCCAAGATATACACCGGACATTGAGTTGCCTTCGTAGGAGTTAATAAAGTAGGGAATCTGAGGCGGGCTCTGTACTTCAATGTGCAGTTTATCGCCCTTGATTGTCACTTTAGAGGTGATCTCCATCTCGCCGAAACCATGACCGGAATCTTCCAGCACCGCAGAACCGAAGTATTCACCATCCGGGACCGCTTCGATCAGCGAACGCATCTGCCGGTCTGCCATGTTTTTAAGCTCGGCGATACAGGCCTGAATCTGTTTTACGCCATACTTATCCAGCAGCGCGATCAGATTGCGCTCACCGACCCGGCAGGCACCGTACTGCGCATTCAGATCGCCTTCCTGATCGCGGCGGGCACGCATATTGGTGAGCAACAGATTAACCACATCTTCCCGGCGCTTACCCTTTTCCCAGAGTTTTACCGGTGGAATCCGCAAACCTTCGGCATAGATCTCTTTTGCATCCGGGTTATAGCCTGCCGGTACCGGCCCACCGATATCGGTCAGATGGCCTTTACACACCGTCCAGAACACCAGTTCACCCTGATAAAAAACCGGCTTGTACATACAGCAATCGAGTATATGGCTGCCTTTATAGGCGGGATCGTTATGATAGATAACATCCCCTTCGTGGATATCATCACCAAAAAACTGAGCCACCTCTTTCATCGCCGGAATCAGCGACCCCAGATGAATCGGGATATCCTGCCCCTGAAGAATCATCTCCGGAAAATGGTCAAACAGCGCATTACTGTAATCATGGGCCAGATTGAAGACACTGGAACGACCGGTTTTCTCTAATGTCAGCGTCATCTCCCGTTGCGCTGTTTCCAGCGCTCCGCGGACAACGGCGAGTGTGATTGGATCGACACTGGTAGACATGTTGTACCCCTTATTGTTTTTGTATGAATCGGGTTTGCCCTGTCCGTCTCCGGGTTCAGGGTCAAACGGGTTAACAAACAGTCTATGAGCGGAAGCTGTCTGTTTATTGATAGGCGGTGACTTATTCTTTGTCTGTGAGTGAACAGAGGGTTAAGTTCTGGAGCAGGCCGACTGAACAAAAGTGATATAACGCATTGCTATCCCGATAAAGATGTAAATTTGCATCCTGGGTGGAACGGCTATTGTTTCCACACTGAAAGCAGGCTTTAATTAGCAACTTAGAGATCGCTGATTAAGGTTTGCTGATTTGTCGAAGTTTCACCGTGTAGCTAAACAGCCCCTGATGTTGTGGCACGATGCCATTGCCGGGATTATCACCCACGGGGTGAATGACGAAGCCGTTGATAATCTGATGGACACCCTGCGCAGAGTGGTCGATGCCGATGGCAGCACTCTGATTGTCTACCCTGAAGGCCGACAACCCTATTGCCCGTCACGTAAACGCCGTAAAGGTGAAGACCCACGTATCCATATCGATCAGTATCTGGAGAGCGCCTACCTGCTGGACCCATTCTATCGCCTGGCGACCGATGGTTCTGCCGAAGGGGTTTATAGCCTTGCTGATGTTGCCCCGGATGGCTTTAAACAGAGTGAGTTTTATCGGGTGTATTACCGGCTGGTCAATTTTGGCGATGAGATCTGCCTGATTATCCCCACTGAAAATGCCAGCATTCAGGTCTCAATCAGCCGTCAGGACAACAAGCCTAAGTTTACCGCCGCCCAGCAGGGGCTGATACAACGGGTTTTCTCTACCGTTAAAGCGATTCTGCTAAAGTGGTGGGGCAGCTCGCAACAAGTACAGAAAGACCATTTTCTCGATTCCCATCTGGAGTGTGCCCTGAGTCATTTCGGCAGTTCGGTACTCACCCAGCGAGAAACCCAGATTTTACAGCTGATCTTGCGTGGCTATGCGGTGAAATATATCGCAGAGAAGCTGGAGATCAGCCCTGAAACCATTAAACACCACCGTAAAAACATCTATGCCAAGCTGGATATCAACTCTCAGGCAGAGATGTTTCATCTGTTTATCGACTCATTACGGATGGTGACCCCTGATTCACCACCGGACCCTCTCACCAACTATCTGAAACCTCCAGCCATGCGCTGATAGCTGTCTGAGTTGCCGGATCTGTTCAGAACACAGCCGTTGGCGCCGCTGTAGCGGCACCTTCGGCAATATCATAAAACGTGACAATTGCGTTAAATTTAAAACAGTGCGTGCCGCAGCAACTAAACTTAAGCTATGTTACGCAGCACGATCATCACTTCAGGACTACTGCTGTTTGTCAGTCCCCTCATCCCTGCCCAACTGACAGCTGAAGAGCTGCTGGTTGGCAAAACCTGTCCGGTCACATTTCAGAATCAGGCCGTCGGCATTCTGGTATTTTCCCGGGCGTGGTATCACAGCAGCAGAAACAACGCGGCTTACATCCCGGGCGATAATGCCACTGGGGTTGGCCTGGAGATACATTTCTTCAGCAATGATGCCGGGGATACTGAGCAACTCAACCTGCCCAACTGTGATCGTTACAGAATATTGCAGGTCCGTCACAGCAATACCCGCATGGTTTCGGGCGAGCATAGCTCACAGATCGATGTCCCGGAGCAGTTTCTTGCCCCCTTCTACGACAATGATCCGCTTGAATATGGCCGGGGCGTCCACCAGGTACCAGCAGATGATCATGATAAACCCTGGCGTGGGCGACCGGTCAGAGCGTCTACCGTTGCCATCTACGATACCCCCTATATGTCTGACTTCTGGGGCAAGGAGGGGGAAAACATCGATGTCCGTTTTGAAACCTGCGTGGTGTGCCAGCGGGATCAGCATTATGATGCGCTGCTCTCCTGCGGTCAGTGGGGATATCAGCGCTCATACATGGGAGGCATGACCGGCTGGGCAGAGCCTGAATTCCAGCCGGTTCAATGCCTGCCACAGCCTTCAGAGAGATTCAAAACCACGCTGAATAATTCCAACCGCATCGAATATAACTACTGGCTTCACTGGCGATAAAAACGCTTGATTGTTTCAACAATATCAACCTATTCTTCTAAAAGTTGATCAGTGCCTGGAGACAATTAATGGCATACCAGTACACCGTTAAGGAGTGTGATTACTACCTGCGGGTTGAAGTTATGGGAAGCAGAGACCGGACCGATGTAACCACTGAATCCCTGAGAATGTGGCAGGATGTTGCCAGTGAGTGCAAAAAGAAGCGCATCAATCTGATTCTGGCGGTCTTCCGGCTCAGCGGTATACGTTCACTGATGGATACCTTCAATATTGTTGAAGGAGTTCAGAACTGGCTCTGGCCGGAACTGGCAATCGCCTACATCGATACCGACCCGCTTAACCAGAAAGAGAACATCATTGCCGAGCAATCCGCCATGATGCATGGCATAAACTTTCGCGCATTTCTGAGCGAAGAGGATGGCATCCAGTGGCTCAAAGCGATGCACTCAAGCCAGAAACACTGAATCCAAAAAGCCGCGTCAATCGCGGCTTTGTCTTCAAGCATCTTTTTCCTGAGATATTATTTTTCCAGAAACAGTGCTCCCCCCTCAGGATGCAAATATCAAATGGGGTAGCCAAAGCGCTATTCCCGTAAAGATAACCACCAGTATCAGACCAATAATCTGCAGCGTAATAAACGAAATACCCCTTTATACAGATCGTTGATCGTTATAAATGACGGGACCACCGAGCGCATAAAAGAGCTTATAACCAAAGGGCTGCATCAGACCCGGCATCATACCCGCTGCAAACAGCTTAACCACCGATTCCCGTGCAAGAAATGCATAGACGATCATCAGTACACTTGATGGATGAAGCCAGAATAAAAGGCTCCCAACTTAAAGATATTTTCCGTATTTTATTGGTTACACTGTCCATATTGTCAGAGTGTTTAAGGCCGGGTATGAAAGTAGAAGAGCTTTATCGTCGGGATTTAAATCTGTTAGTCGCGTTGCAAGTTCTGGTTGAGGAACGCAGTGTCAGCAGAGCTGCAGCTCGTTTAAACCTGAGCCAGTCAGCAATGAGCCGGGTTCTGGGGCGATTGCGCAGTTTGCTGGGTGACCCTTTATTTACACGCCAGGGGCAGAATCTGGTGCCTACAGAGAAAGCTTTATCAATGAGTAGCGCTTTAGATGAGCCTATTGGGTCTCTGAAACAGCTTTTATCTCCTATTGATTTTGACCCCAGGTCTTGTGATCAAACATTCACGATTGTAACAACTGATTATGCAATGCAAACTATTTTACCCTTTGCTTTACCTCGCATATATCAGGAAGCACCTAATGTCGCCTTTGAATTTTTGCCACTACAAGATGAGCACTTGAAAGAGCAACTCACTTACGGCCGGGCTGACTTAGCTATTTGCCACCCAATTTACTCTATTGAACCATTACAGTACGGAGGACTGGGTCGTGTCGGGGTCTCCTGTCTATTATCTAAACAACATCCGTTAGCTCATAAACAGATGTGTCTGGATGATTATTTGAATTTTCCTCATGCCATGATTGCCATTAGTGATGGGGTTAAATCTCTTATTGAACGGGCATTAGAAGATAAACCGAAACGGCGCATGGTTCTGAGGGCATATCATTTAGAAGCTGCGTTGGCTATTGTGGATATGATGCCATTAATTATCACTGTACCTGCCGATTTAGCCCACTTAGTTTCAGAGCGTTATGACCTGATCGTAAAACCTCTGCCATTTCATTTCACATCGTTTGATTATTCCATGATCTGGCACCCTCGCTGCGAACATTCACCTGCACAAGAATGGTTGAGAAGTGTCGTAAAAGAAGAGTGTGGCAAGCTAATCGCTAAACGTGTGGTAGAGATGGGACTGGATACAGAAGCGGATGCCATGGCTCCGCCTGATTAATACTCAAAACAGGGTGAGTTCGTTGTAAGTGCATCTTAAAAATCCGGGCATATTCATATGAAACTGCACCGCTCATTCCCTGGTGCAAGGCTATTCTCAATGGCAAATTTAATATATGTATAATTTGCATAGATTACTTCCCTTTTTATCATTTGAGTCACCTCTGAATACTCTCTACACTGCGCGCTCATCTCGTAGTTGAGCGCATATAAGCACTTGTTTCCATCCACTTTCGCTAAGGCTCTGAGGCTGCTAACTATGTTGCGTCTGCCATTAATTTTTGTCTACCGCTTACCAGGCGTTAGAGAGAATCGTGGCAGTGCAAGCCATAAATCATGGCGGTCACCAACCCATAGGCGTTAATGAAAAGCACCCTCATACCCAGGCATTTTTAAGAGCAATTTATGTTTACTTTCCGGTTTCCACTCCTGGTTTGGCTGGGTATAGGGATTTTGATTACCAGCCTGGGGATCAGGCAATCCTTTGGTATTTTCATGATGCCTGTTTCCGACTACTTCCACACCGGACGTGAGTTCTTCAGCTTTGCCATTGCATTGCAAAACTTGCTTTTTGGCGCCTTCCAGCCATTTGTGGGTATGGCCGCCGACCGTTGGGGCCCGAAGCGCATCATCATTTTAGGTTCGGCCTCTTATGCCGCAGGCCTGTACTTAACGTCGATCACTGTCGAGCCCACTATGATCTACCTATCCCTGGGTGTGCTTGTTGGGCTCGGTTTAAGTGCCACCAGCTACGTGATCGTACTGGGCGCTGTCGCAAAAGTGGTCCCCGCGCAACATGCGGCTAAAGCCTTTGGCCTGACCACCGCTGCCGGGTCATTTGGCATGTTTGCGATGATTCCTGGTGCGCAAACATTGTTGAGTATTTATGATTGGCAAAGTGCCATGCAGATATTCGCTGTCATGTGTAGCTTTATTGTGGTGTTTGCATTTTTCATCAATATGGCAAAGGGAGAAGCGCATACTCACACGGTTCACGAAGACCTGCAAACGCTAAAAGAGGCTTTGAAAGAAGCCTTTACGCACAAAGGATACTGGTTGATTCATATCGGCTTTTTTGTGTGTGGTTTCCATGTCATGTTTATCGCCACTCACCTTCCCAGTTATGTGTTAGATAAAAACCTACCGGCCTCAGCGGCTGCCATGGCACTGGCTTACGTCGGTATATTCAATATCTTTGGTTCATACTTTTGGGGAGTCATGGCAGACCGCTATAGCAAGCGTTACGTGATGTCTGCGCTGTATGTGATGCGTACGGTTGTGATCAGTGCTTTTGTGATATTCCCTACCACCGAAATAACGGCTGCAGTCTTCGGCGCTGCTATCGGTTTTTGCTGGTTAGGAACGGTGCCACTGACATCGGGTTTAGTTCGCCAGATCTTTGGATCTCGTTACCTGTCAACACTATACGGATTGGTGTTTTTCTCTCATCAGGTTGGCAGCTTTTTAGGCGCATGGACCGGTGGTGTCATCTATGATTATTACGGCTCATACGAACCCATTTGGTGGTCTGCAGTCGCGCTGGCATTTCTCTCTGCATTGATTCATCTTCCAATCAATGACAAACCAGTCTCACGTATAAGGATGGAAACAGCCTAATTCTTAACGGCTCCGAAGACAGGATGTCAGGAGTCTCCTTTTGTTATTGATCTCTATCACCCCGACAGACAGCGCAATGCGGTTCACTTAAGCATTGGAGCCTAAGCTGAGCTTGTTAGAAAATCCGATGTCAGTGATGACATCGGATTTTTTGAGCGGCTTTTTAAATGATTCAATCAGATCCTTTCATCATCAGGATTCAAAAATCAGATTGGGCAACCAAAGCGCTATTTCCGGAAAGATAACCACCAGCGCCAGGCCGATAATCTGCAGAATAATAAACGGAATAACCGCTTTATACAGGTCGTAGATCGTGATGGATGGCGGGGCCACCGAGCGCATGTAGAAGAGATTATAACCAAAGGGCGGCGTCAGATAGGCGGTTTGCATGCTGATGATAAACAGCACGGCGAACCACACCGTATCAAAACCCATCTCCTGCACAATCGGCACAAACAGGGGAACGGTGATAAAGACGATGGCAAAATCATCAAGAAACATCCCCAGAATGAAGTAAGTTGCCAGCATCGCAACGATCACCAGATAGGGCGAAAGATTAGAGTCCTGAACCAGTTCAGTAATCAGCATTCCCGCACCCAGACCGATATAGATCTTACTGAAAAACACTGCTGCTATGGTAATCCAGAGCAACATCCCCATCAGTTGGGTAGTGCTCATCAGCACCTCTTTGAGCATTTTCAGATTGAGCGTGCGATAGATCGCGGCACAGACCAGCGATCCGGCTGCTCCCACCGCAGACGCTTCAGATGGAGACGTAATTCCGCCGATAATAAATCCCAGCACCGTGGTAATCAGAGCACCCGGCAGAATCAGCGCCTTCAACGCTTTCAGTTTATCCAACGCCCCCAGACGCTCTGAAAGTGAGATAGAGGGAGCTTTCTCGGGATTCTTGAGGGCAAACAGGAAGATATACAGCATATAGATACCGGCCAGCATCAGGCCCGGCATCATACCGGCTGCAAACAGCTTACCCACCGACTCCCGTGCAAGAAATGCATAGACAATCATCAGTACACTGGGAGGAATCAGAAAGCCTAATGCACCACCGGCCATAATGGTTCCGGTCACCAGTTTCTTATCGTAACCACGACTCAGCATCGATGGCAGCGCAATAATCCCCAGACTCACCGTTGCCGCACCCGAAACGCCCGCCATGGCAGCGATAATGGCACAGATAACCACGGTCCCCATACCCAGTCCACCGGGTATACCACCCATGAGCTTATTGATCATATCAAACAGATCATCGGTAATACCGGAACGCTGCAGCATCAGGCCCATAAAGATAAACATCGGCAGTGCCACCAACAGGAAGTTGTCCATCGCCGAAAACGCACTGGTGGCAAGTAACTCAAGCCCGGCAGGCCCCCACAGAAAATACGCCGAACCGGTACCAACCGTCAGCAGCGCCCAGGTTAACGGGGCTCCCATTGCCAGCAGGATCAGCATTGAGAAGAACATGCCAAAGGTAACCACTAAGGGATCTAGATCTAACACAAATACACCTTCGCTTAAATGATGACTGACCAGTAAGCAATCAGATTGCCTACCGGTTCAGATAGAGGGAGCTACGGAGCAGTAGCCGGAAAACAACCTGAATCAGACTTGCGCTTCTGGTTGAATCCCGATCGCTACCATAAAGCTGCGAATCAATGCAGCGATGCTCTGTAGAATCATCAGCCCCACCGCCAGGGGTAGCACAGACTTAAAGGGATACACGACCGGACCCCAGGTACTTTTAGAGGAAACCTCTCTGATCGCCCAGGAATCGGCAGCGAAATTAAAGGTTATGTAAAAGAACACTGAAAACACCACCAGACCGATCAGGCCGGTGATCACATCCAGCACGGCCCGCCCCCGCTCCGGGAACAGGTTATAGATCACTTCACTGCGTACGTGGCCATGGTGTTTATGGGTATAAACCCCCGCCAGAATACAGAAAGTACCGTACAGCATGGTGGTCGATTCGTGCGCCCACGAGGTGGGGCTGTTAAACAGATAACGCGCCGTCACCTCGTAGCAAAGCCCTGCAATCATGGCCAGACACAACCAGCTGAAGGTCCGGCCAACCCACTCAGATACCCTGTCCTGAAACGCAAGATATTGAGAAAGTTTTGCCATCAGACTCTCCCGGTCGCCTTAGCCGTCGCAGTAATGGCCGCAATCGCTTTGGCATTACGTGGCGACTTGGCCGCTTCCTCTTTCCAGACATCCATTGCTGCAGCGGTCAGCGCTTTAGAGTCCGCTTCAGGCAGTGAAGCAAACTCAAAGATCCCCTCACCGTTAACATCCAGACAACCGTTGACGTTCCAGGCATGCATATTCACCGCGTGTTTAGCAGTTGCCAGTTCCAGGGACTTCTGCTGATCTTCAGACAAAGACTCCCACTTCTTCATATTGATCAGCATGCCGTCGGCATAACCTGGGTTGATCATATTCAGATAGGTATAATATTTAGCAGACTCGTGCAGTTTCAGTGCTTTATATTCCAGTGATCCACCATAGATCACACCATCAATGGCACCGGTAGACAGGGCGACATAAAGCTCCTGACTTGGCAGATAGACGGTTGGGATATCAAACTTTTCCAGGATACCGGCAACCGTCGCAGTGGCGCGGATCTTCATGGTTTTCAAATCTTCGAGGCTTTTCACCGGTTTAGTTGTCAGCAGATCGTAAGGACCGCCAAAAATAGCTCCCAGATATTTAACCCCTTTCTCGGCATAGGCCTCTTCCAGCAACGCTGTCAGGCCCTGCTTCTGATGCAGATAGATCGCTTCATCATAGCTGGTCCAGGCGCCGGGAATACCCGATTCAATTTTGCCGATATCCAGCTGTCCAGCCCAGTATCCGGCATATCCCTGACACATATCCAGGGTGCCTTTAGATACTGCATCCAGCATCTGGTCATTAGGCACCAGCTCTGAACCACGGAAACGCTGAATGCGCACGCTTTTGTTGGATACCGCTTTAACATCGTTAGCGAACATTTTGTAAAGGTCATCAGTCTCTGTACCGTACAGAGTTTGCATACGCAGACGAACATTATCGCCGGCATTCGCCGTTGTTGATGACAGGGCCAGTGGTGCTGCTGCAATACCGGTTGCAGCCGCTTTAAGCAGATCTCTTCTCTTCACTATCGTTGTCCTTTTATTATTAAGTCTGATGGCTCAGGTTTCCGTCGGGTCACAGCTAATCTATTAATTGATTTTTGCTGTGAAACACCTGATTTATAGATCTACCACTCAGGGGGTAGATGTTCGTTATTTTTAACATCGCTTATTAAAAATAGAAAGCACAAGTGTTCATAAAAAAGATACGACTCATCTGAGCCGAGCATTTTTGACCGGATTTTCTTCATTGTGCCAAACCATTCACCTGCTACCATATTCACGCGTAATCTATTGTTTTAATGACTTAAATCAGTAAAAACAAGCCTGTTTTATGCATCCAAAAAGTCCTTCCTCTCACTCTGCTATGTAAGACTACCCTTTTCAGGGGATGACTTTTGTTCGATATTCAAAACATATATCAAACAATAGAAAATCATAAAATATCGCTATCAATAACAATATTATGAACATCTTTATCAAATTGACTCTATTGCCCGAAAATCGCCAGGACGACAGAGAGATTAGCCATCATGACGCTCTCAACTGTCACTCTGTGAACCGTTTTCTCTGAACCACTTTCTCTAAACCCTGAGGCGAGCTGTAATTTTCACCTCCAACCCCGTAGAATCGACACCTATACCAGTCAATAACAACTCTTCCAGATCTGGTTCCTTTTCAATTAATATGATTCAGTACCCGAATAAAGTGCCGGGAACGAGCAAGGGCGGCAAAAGCCCTGAGGAACTCTGATGTCTCAAGCATTACTTCTTGCGCCCACAGGTGTCGGTGCAGGTCTAACTACCGCTGTGCTGGGCCTGTTTCAGGCGATGAACCGCCAGGGGATAAAAGTTCACTTTTTTAAACCGATCGCCCAGGGAAATGGCCATAGCACAGATATCACGATCGCTATGCTGCAGGGAGACTGCTCCTCTCCAATCGCCAACCCGGTTCCTATTCGTGATGTAGAACAACTGGTAAGTCAGGATAAAGGCAATGAGGTTCTCGAACAGATCGTCGCCCGCTATGAGCAGAGCCTGCCAGCCGATAATGAAGTCGTAATTATCGAAGGGATAGTGCATACAGAAGGCCAGCCCTACGCTACCCGTATTAACCAGGAGATCGCCAAGGCTCTGGATGCTCAGGTGGTACTGGTGGCAACCCCGGGACACGACACGGTTGAAGCCCTGCAGGATCACATCGATATCACTGCCCGGGCCTACGGTGGCATCAAAAGCAAGCAGTTGCTGGGTTGCATCCTTAGCAAACTGGGTGCACCGATTGACCGCGAAGGCCATATGCAACCGTTCCTGAGCACCGGGAACACCGTCACCCACAGTCTCACCGAAGAGGTTATCCGCGAACACGCCACTATTTTTAACAATCAGTTCCGCCTGCTTGGCTGCATCCCCTGGAACCGTGACCTGATCACCCCCAGAGTGAAGGATATCTCAGACTATCTGGGCGCCTCTGTAATCAACACCGGTGAGATCGCTACCCGCCGGGTTACCCGCATAGCCCTGTGCGCCAAAAGTGTAGCCAATGCCATCAATGAGTTACGCCCCGGCACGCTGATTTTCACCCCCGGTGACCGGGACGATATGATTGTAGCGGCCTGCATGGCGGCCGTTAATGGCGTAGAACTGGCAGCGCTGATACTCACCGGCGGGGTTACGCCCTCGCCTGCGGTACTGAAGTTATGCGCAGGGGCTTGCGAGTCAGGCCTGCCCATTCTCAGCATTCCAATGGATAGCTGGCAAACAGCCATGGCGATGACTCAGCTGAATCAGGAAACCCGGGCGGATGATCTGCCCCGCATACGGGATATTAAAGAAGCCACTGCGGCGCATATCGATCGCGAGTGGCTGGCAACCCTGGTGGATAGTCATTACCAGCGTCGCCTCTCACCCCCAGCATTCCGCTATCAACTGATTAAACGGGCACGCCTGGCGAATAAAGTGATCGTCCTGCCCGAAGGCAATGAACCGCGCACAGTCAAAGCGGCGGCTATCTGTGCAGAGCGGGGAATCGCCCGCTGCGTTCTGCTGGGTAATACCAAGGAGATCCTACAGATTGCCAAAAACCAGGGCGTGACACTCAACGAGTGTGTCACCATCAGCGACCCGCAGTTGATTCGCCAGAACTACATCAGCCGCCTGGTTGAACTGCGACGACATAAAGGGATGACCGAGATCATCGCCGAAGAGCAGCTTCAGGATAATGTCGTACTGGGCACGCTGATGCTGGAGATGGGGCACGTGGATGGGCTGGTCAGCGGCGCTGAACACACCACCGCCAACACCATCCGGCCACCGATGCAACTGATCAAAACCGCCCCTGGTTGCAACCTGATCTCATCAATTTTCTTTATGTGTCTGCCTGAACAGGTGCTGATCTATGGTGACTGTGCCATTAATCCTGATCCCAACGCTGAGCAGCTGGCGGATATTGCTATCCAGTCAGCCGAATCTGCCGTCGCTTTTGGCATCCCTCCCCGGGTTGCGATGATCAGTTATTCGACCGGAGGTTCAGGCCAGGGTGCTGATGTTGAGAAGGTCCGGCAGGCCACCCGCATCGCGCGGGAGAAACGTCCGGATCTGCTGATTGATGGCCCCCTGCAATATGATGCAGCCGTCATGGAGAGCGTCGCCAGATCAAAAGCACCGGGCAGCACCGTTGCAGGCCAGGCAACGGTCTTTATCTTCCCAGATCTGAACACCGGTAATACCACCTACAAGGCAGTGCAACGCAGTGCAGATGTCATCAGCATCGGCCCTATGCTACAAGGGATGCGCAAGCCGGTGAATGATCTTTCCCGGGGCGCTCTGGTCGACGATATAGTTTTCACTATCGCCCTTACCGCAATCCAGGCAGGCGCTGGCGACAACCGACAGGACTAACCTTCAGCCCTGACAACCAGTGCCATGCAGACAAAAAAAAGCCGCTGTTAACACAGCGGCTTCAAAGAGGACAATTAATCCAGACTTGCCGGATGATTAAATTGGCCACAGCAGTTGAACATCATCGGAAAGCTGTTCTGTAACATATATCTGAGTGAGAGAGAGCAGATATCCAGTACAAACCATAGTACCCGAGTCAATTACTGACTAATTATATATAACCAACCAATTCAGTCAAGAATTTTTTGAGCAATATTTAACCATGGCAGCGTCACGATTAATTCGTCCTTCACTGATCCACAGCTAACCAGACAACGTAGGATCAAGTATATAAAACCGATATGAGCAAGGATCAGAAATGAAGCGAATATCCGAAACAACCGATATTCCGGTCGGCATCAGCGCATGTGTTATGGGTGAACAGGTGCGTTTTAACGGCGGTCATAGTCAGTCAAAAATCTGCCAGGTTCAACTGGCGAAACATTTCCAATTTGAACCATTCTGCCCTGAAGTTGCGGCTGGATTCGGCATCCCACGTCCTACCATGCGTCTTACCGGAAATCCAGACGACCCTGATCTGATTTTTTCCCGCCCCCCGGCGGATGGTTCAAACGAGCCGGAGGCCGACCTCAGCAAACAGTTGATGGATGCCTGCCAGCCGATGCTGGAGCGTTGTCAGCGGTTGGATGGTTTTATTCTGAAGAAAGATTCTCCCAGCTGCGGTATGGAACGGGTTAAAATCTATCAGCCATCCGGCCACCCTCACGAACAGAGAGGTTCCGGCTTATTTGCCCGGGCATTAATGCAGCGCTTCCCCAATCTTCCTATCGAGGAAGATGGCAGGCTGAACGACGCCCAGTTACGGGAAAACTTTGTTATGCGGGTATTTGCGCATCACAACTTTCGCACCGAGGTGACCGATCAACCCAGCTTTCATAAGCTGCTGCAGTTTCATAGCAGTTATAAATACCTTTTAATGGCCCATAATCAGACCGCATACCGTGAACTGGGGAAGATGCTGGCAGTAGCTCACAACGAGCCATTGGACGCCCTGTTAAAAACCTATCATGAGCAGTTTATGTCCGCGATCAGTACACCTGCCTCTCGAGGCTCTCATTGCAATGTGATGCAACATATCATGGGCTATCTGAAACAAAGCGTTGACAGCTCGGCGCGTCAGGACATTCTTAACGTATTCGAACAATACCGTGTGGGAGAGGTCAACCTGATAACACCGATGACGCTGCTGTCACACTATATCAACCAGAATGGCAGTGAATATATTCGTGCACAGCGCTATCTCGAACCCTATCCAGCCCATCTCGGACTGCGCAACCAGGTATAAAAGGTAATACATTGAGCACTCCTGTCATTGTCTGGCTGCGGCACGATCTGAGACTGGCTGATAACCCGGCACTCTTCTACGCCGCGCAACAAGGCCCGGTCATTCCGGTATTTATCGAAGACACCACCGGTGAGAACCCATGGCAACCCGGCGCAGCCAGTCGCTGCTGGCTGCACCACAGTCTGGACAGTATCAATCAGCAACTGGATGGTTGTCTGCGACTGTTTCAGGGAGACCCCCTTACTGTTTTGTCACAACTGATCGAGCAGACCGGAGCCCTTGCTGTGTTCTGGAACCGCTGCTATACCCCCCAGGCCATCTCACGGGACAAACGGATCAAGCAGACACTGAAAACGGCGGGCATTGAGGTCCACAGCTTTAATGGCTCACTGCTGTGGGAGCCCTGGCAGGTCAGTAAAGGCGATGGAACACCTTACAAAGTATTCACTCCCTTCTTCCGCAAGGGCTGCCTGAATGCCCCGCCACCGGATGCCCCCCTTCCGAGACCGCAGCTAACGTCAGCCTCTGCCCCCAAGTCTTCAAATCAGCTCAGCCTGGAACAGCTTGGGTTGCTGCCCGATCACCCCTGGCGTGAGCGTATCAGCGAACACTGGGATATATCCGAGGATGCCGCCTGGAGGTTGTTACAACAGTTCACCACAGAACGGTTAGAACACTATCAACAGGGCCGCGACATCCCCTCGCTTGAAGCGACTTCAACCCTGTCCCCCTATCTTCAGTGGGGGCAGATATCACCCCGACAGATCTGGTATTACAGCCAACAACAGGCGACTGCGCCGGGACTGGAAGATGCTCTGGATACGTTTCTGAAGGAGTTAGGCTGGCGCGAGTTCGCCTATTACCAGCTCTATCACAATCCAGGCATCAGCGATACCAACCTCAATCCACGCTTTAACCTCTTCCCCTGGCGCAACGATCCGGCCTCCTGTCGTGACTGGCAACAAGGCCAAACGGGGTTTCCTATCATTGATGCAGGGATGAGCGAGTTATGGCAAACCGGCTATATGCATAACCGGGTACGCATGCTGGTCGGTTCATTTCTGGTAAAAAACCAGTTACAGCACTGGCTCCACGGCGCCCGCTGGTTCTGGGACACGCTGGTCGATGCCGATCTGGCATCCAACAGCGCCAACTGGCAATGGGTGGCGGGATGCGGCGCCGATGCAGCACCCTATTTCAGAATTTTTAACCCGGTCACTCAGGGGCAGAAATTTGACCCTGACGGCAGCTATGTGCGGCGCTACCTGCCAGCACTGGCTCGACTACCCAGCCGCTATATTCATACTCCCTGGGAGGCGCCTGCTTCGGTGCTCAGCGAGGCGGGAATCGAGCTGGGTTCAACCTACCCCGAGCCAATCCTCGATCTCAGGACAACACGCAAGCAAGCCCTGGAAGCATTTTCCCAGCTTAAACAGCAGAGCTAACACGCCAATAAGGCACCGACAACCCGGGGCAGCAGCCACTTCTTTACTCTGGTGGATCAATCGCATATCTTTGATCAGGTGTGTATCGCCAGGGTTAGGCAAATGTATAACCACTATTTCGGACTGATCTCCTCACCATTCGCGATTGCGCCTGATCCGGGCTATCTCTATATGAGTGCTCAACACAGGGATGCTCTGGCACATCTGCTGTATGGGATTCAGGGCAACAGTGGTTTTGTGATGCTTACCGGTGAGATCGGCACTGGTAAAACAACGCTTTGCCGCTGCATGCTGGGCCATATACCACAAGATACCGAAGTGGCCTTTATCCTCAATCCCACGCTGAGTTCTGAGGAGCTGCTGGCCAGCATCTGCGATGAATTGCAGATCCCCTATGATCAGCAAAATCAGAGCATCAAATCGCTCTCTGATGCGATCTACCACCACCTGTTACAGAGCCACTCCGAAGGAAAAAATACCATTCTGATTATCGATGAGGCGCAAAATCTCAGCCCCACTGTGCTGGAACAGATGCGCCTGCTCACCAACCTTGAAACCAATGAAAAAAAACTGCTGCAGATCGTCATGTTCGGCCAGCCCGAGCTACGCCAGTTAGTTGAACGCCCTGAACTAAAACAGCTGGCACAACGGATTACTGCCAGATTTCACCTGACAGCGTTAACGCTGGATGAAACCGAACACTATATTAATCACCGTCTGGCCGTTGCGGGATACAAACCCCGCGCCCAGACCTCAAACCCGATACCGGCAAACAGGGTCAGACAGATCCACCAGCTCAGTGGTGGGATCCCCAGACTGATCAATATCCTCTGTGATCGGGCACTGCTGGGAGCCTATGCCCGCAATGAGCCGTCGATCAGCGCAGAAATTCTGAACCAGGCGGCCAAAGAGATTTTTGGTAAGCCGCAAACAGAGCCCAAATCCAGCAACACGGGTGCCAACACGCTCACACTGGTACTGGGGGTTATTTTTATCGCCCTGCTGATCTACCGTTTCTACCCTGCAGCACAGCAATGGCTGACCGATACTGTTCCGGCACTGACGAATGCTGGTCCACTTCACGCGGCAACAGAACCCGAAACGCCCAATCCAACGGCGGCCCAGGCAACAGTCGCCCCCGAACTTCCCTCCCCGGCGGCAATGACAACAACGGAGTCTGACACTTCTTATCCAGACACATCTCTTCCAGCCTCGTCAGCGGCTCTTGCAACAAACCTGACAGAGACAGCACCAGACGCCCCTGACCCGGTCACGTCTCCCCAGAATAACGAACCCCGGATGCAGACAGTCAACATTGCGCCCCTAGCGCAGCCCGACCAGGTTCCTGAAAGCCATACTAACCCGGCGGAGCCTGCTCCCGTGTTATCTGCCACCGGTCCACAGCAGAACCAGACGACCAGTACCGTCTCAATTGAAATCAGCGATAACCCCGAAGTGCGCGCTTATCAGAGCCTTTTCAGGCTCTGGCAACTGGAGATGCCTGCAGACCAGGATCCCTGCCAGTTTGCCTTAAACCACGGGCTGCGATGCCTGCATAAACAGGGGCCTTGGCAGCAGCTACAACGGAATAATCGGCCAGCGCTGGTTCGCCTGCCCGGCAAGCCAGGCACCCGAACCAGTCAGATACTGGTGAGGATCGACAGCGACACCGCCTCCTTCACCGATGGCATCCGCACCTGGAAAACCCCTTTATCCCAGTTGGATGATATGAGCCCGTTCAACTACACGCTGCTTTGGCATCCCCCCAGGGGATACCATACATTAACCCGACCCGGCAGTTACGGCCCCCATATCCTCTGGGTTAAACAACAACTGGCTCAGCTCTCCCCCCTGTTTCAAAGCGAGATGAATGACTATTTTGATGATCAGCTAACACTGTATATCAAAGCGTTTCAACGCAGCCAGAATCTGCTCCAGGATGGCATCATGGGTCCTGAAACACTGATCCGCCTCAACACTCTGGTCGAGGCTAATATCCCGCTTATACTGAGCTACCGGGAGCCATAAGCCGATGTCATATATTCTCGATGCGCTGAAAAAGTCAGACCAGGAGCGTCAAAGCCAACCGCTGATCGATATCGCGCCTGTCCAAAGCGGTCCGACAACACGGGGACCCAAACGAAAAAAATGGCTCTGGCTGGTACCGGCACTACTGTTAGCGAATATCATAGTACTGATCTGGCCGGATGCAGCGCCGCCCAGGAGTGTGGCTGCCGTTAGCGGCAACACAGTGCAACCGGAAACGTCCACAACAGGCACAGCCACACCCCCAGCCCCTGCCATTACAGACTCAGACTCACAGTCTGAATCCGGGATCACCGCACCTGAGCCTCAACCCATCGGTCAGGATCAACGACCAGACATAAGTGTGAGACCCTCCTATCACCGAGATCCCTTTGCTCCGCTACCCGGACATAACGTTCCCAGCCCTGAAGAGGTCGTAACCACCGCAGCCGATACAGTAGTCGATAGCATACCAACTAAACCGGCAGTACCCCTGCCCGATGTCGAACAACTCAACCGCAGCCTCCTCAATCAGGCGTTAATCGAGCAACTGGCACCACTGAGAGAGGCACAGCCATCAAAGCCGCCCACAGATGCAGCACGGGCGCTGCAGAGAGCGGCGGCAGACCAGTTGGAGATCCCCGCGATCATTTCTGACATTAGCACTTCTGAACCCAGCACTTCTGAATCCAGCTCTTCTGAACCCAATTCGTCAGCGCAACAAACATTGGTGGAAAACAGCAATGTGCCGTTGCTCAACGAACTGGACCCTGAGACACAGAACGCTATACCAGACCTGAAAGTGTCGGTGCATATCTATGCCCAGACACCGGAGCAACGTATGGCAAGAGTAAATGGAAAGATGATCCGTGAGGGGCAGCGTCTGACGGACGACCTGCGTCTGGAGGAGATCAGACCCGAATCCCTGGTTTTCAGTTTTCGGGGCAACCCGTTTTTGCTGCTCAGATAGAAGGTCTGGCCATCTGGCCCAAAAAAGGGGGAGAGCTAAACACAGCGACTGGGTTTAGCTCAACAGGGTTTAACGATATTGCTTTAACAGTTCAAGCATCGCTTTATTCCCGGTGGCTTCTGCCAGCTTAAAGCTGTCCTGACCCAACTGATTTTTCCGCCGGGGCTGAGCACCATTCTCCAGCAACCACTGGGCAACCTCAACATGCCCGCTATTCACCGCCAGCATCAACGCGGTCTGGGTAAACTCATTGCGGGTATTGATCGCGGCGCTCTGTTCGGCCAGCAAAATAACACTGTTGCGATCCCCCGCAGCGGCGGCGACCATCAGGGGCGTATTTCCTCTGGCATCGGGCTTATTCACATCGGCACCGGCCGCGAGCAACCATTTCAGTGCCGCAATCTGTTTGCGGGTGATCGACCTGATCAGCGGCGTACTGCCATTCAGATCGGCAATGTTAAGATCCGCGCCACTCTCTTTCAGCGCTTTCATCGCCTTCAGCGCGCCATGATCAGCAGCATACCAGAGCGCCGTGCGTGACTGTTTATCCCGGGTATCCGGATCAACACCATAGCTTACCAACAGCTCAATCAACTGAGGCAGATCCGAAGCTGACGCCTCCAACAGAACATTGGCCTGTTCCCGCTTCAGGAGCTTGCCAGAGCCACTGTCCAGCAGCTGTTTAACAATCTCTGCATGTCCGCTTTTAACCGCCAGCATCAGAGCACCATCACCATTTTCCAACAGTGGGCGCTGATCCGCACCAGCCTTAAGCAACATCCCGGTGACTTTATCGAATCCACGCTCAGCCGCCAGCATCAGCATACTATGGCCATCGGGAAGCTGATGATTAACATCCGCACCGGCACCAATAAGCATACTGACAATATCGCTATGCCCCTGCCACACAGCACGACTCAGGGGAGTATGTCCCTCCTGATCAACCTGATTAAGATCAGGCTTGCTGCGCAACAACTCAGCGACCACTTTATCCTGCCCCCGCCAGCTGGCAAGCATCAGCGCTGACCACCCCTGAAAGGGGTTACTATCACCGGTTACCACCTGATCAACCGAGTTCAGAGCCTCCAGCGCCACCAGCGAAGCATCCCGCTCCGGGGGGGCCAGATTATTACGTTTCGCCCCTTTTGCACCGAGCCAGGCGGATACTTTTTTATGGTCGCGGTTAACCGCCAGATCCAGCGCTGTGTAGTCACTGTGGTTAATACCATTCATGCCGACTCCGGATGAGACCAGCAGCTTAACAGTCGCCAGATGACCGCTACCGGCCGCCAGGTGAAGCAGGGTATTACCATTATCATCGCTAGCCGTTTTATCAGCCCCCGCTTTCAACAACAGTTTCACCACATCGGCATGACCCTGCTGCGCAGCAGCCATCACCGGGGTCACACCAAACTTATCTTCCAACCCTATCTGCGCGCCCGCTTGCAGCAGAATGCTTACCGTCTCCCTGTGACCCGCTTCAGCCGCTTCATAAAGAGCAGTGCGCTGACTGTCATCATGACTATTGATATCCGGGTGCTGCTCAAGCAGTTGCTTTAATTCACGATTACTGCCTTTTTGCGCCAACCAGCGCAGGGTTTTCTCTTTATCGACGGCGCGGTACTCTTTTAACTGTTTCTTCTGCCGGGTTTCGGAGGTTTCCTTATGCATCTGCCGCTGAGCCAGCGGATGCCCCTGCTCTGCGGCAACCGCCATCAACTCCTCAGCACGGACCGGGTCTTTATCTACACCCCAGCCCTTTTCATACATCACCGCAAGATTGTAGGTGGCTTTAACATGCCCCTGGTTAGCCGCTTTTTCAAGCCAGAACACTGCCTTTTCATGACTTTTAGTCACACCCTGACCGTTACGATAGAGCGTCGAAAGCATATATTGCGCTTCAGCATCACCACCACTTGCCAACGGCTTTAACAAAGCGTACGCCCCGGCATAATCTCTGACACGGATGGCCGCTTTGACATCACCTAGCTCCTGATGCGCACCATAAGCCGGGGATATGTTGAAAGGCGCGCTCAGCAAACTGATTGCGAAGATAAAAAGTGCGGCGGACCACCACCGTGAACCAACAGCCCGATCAGGCAGTACCATATTTCGTTTCGACCTCAATACCTATCTTCTTCAAAAAGCCGGTGGGCAGAATACCACCAGCACATACAATCACGTAATCATTTGGAATACGGTGTAGCTCGTCTTCCATATTGAGCACCACTTCAGACTCCAGCACCTCATTGACCGTTGAGCTTAACATTAAGTTCAACCGACCGCTTTCAGCAGCCGCTTCCACTTTGCGCCGGTTTTTCTCTTTAGCCCGACCAAAGGCAGCGCTCCGGTAAGAGATCGTTACCGTCGTGCCGGGCTCTTCCGCAATACTGGTGGCGGCTTCCAGAGCACTATCGCCCCCACCAACAACCAGAACATGCTTACCCTTATACTGTGCCGGATCTACCAGACGATAGACCACTTTACTCTGTTCCTCTCCCGGAACCCCCAGTTTACGCGGGGTGCCCCGGCGGCCAATCGCCAGCAATACTGCCCGGGTACGATATACCGATTTATTGGTTGTCACCTCGAAGCCGCCATCCGGCAGGTGATCAATATGATCTACCCGCTCTTTATAGTTAACCTTAAGTCCGGTCTTTTGCTCCACCTCAGACCAGAAATCGATCAATTTCTCTTTTGTGGTCTCTTTAAACTGGAACTCACCCACAATCGGCAATTTGGCCGGAGCGGTCATCACCAGCTTACCCCGCGGAAACTGCGCCACTGTTCCGCCCAGCGATTCCTGTTCGATGGTTTTCACGGTCAGCTTCTTCTCCATCGCCCCCAGCGTGGCGGTAATGCCCGCAGGACCAGCCCCCACGATAAGCACATCCAGGAGATCACCACCGGAGCCCATTCCCGGCGCCTTGGCAATCGACTCCATCGCCTTACGTCCCTGTTCGGTAGCATTTTTGATCAGCCCCATGCCGCCCAACTCTCCGGCAATATAGATCCCGGGGATATTGGTCTGAAAGTCCGGCTTAACGTTGGGGATATCCAGCCCACGTCGCTCAGTGCCAAACACAAGCTCAATGGCATTGGCCGGGCATGCGGTTTTACAGGCACCGTGACCGATGCAGTCTGCCGGGTTAAGCAGTTCAGCTTTATTATCAATCAACCCCAGAACCTGATGTTTTGCTTCGGGACAGGCATTTACACAGGAGCCACATCCAAGACAGATGTTGCTGTTAATAATCGGGTGAAGCGATGCCGGCTCCGTCAGCCCCGCAGAGATAGCTTCAGATTTGATCGCCAGATTAGTGCGGGTCTGAGTGGTTTTATACCAGTTATACAGCATCCAGATCGCCAGCAATGGCGCTCCAATAATTACATACTGATACATGTCGGCCTGTACGTTCATATATGATACCTATTAAAACGTCTTAACTACTTTTCAGGAATGATTTTTTTACGATTAAAATAAACGTCAAATCAACTGTTTCTTTCTTCTCCCTGGTAAAAGAAAGCCGGATTTTCTAATTAATACGTTAAAGAAAATACCCTGCAACAACAACTGTCTCCAACAGTACACACCCAAACCAGTTTTACCGCTCTGACATACTCGCAAGAGTGAAAATAGCGGACTGAGCATTACAGGTAGCTTACTGAAAAATAAGAAATTAATAAAAGCGGTACAGTTTATGCTTTGGTAGAAGATAAACCGATCTACGGAGTTTCTAATAGTATGACGCGTAATACCCTGTTTACTGCCCTGGCCCTGACTGCAGGCCTTGCAATTGCTGCTTTTGTCCTGACAGACAGCAACTCTACTCAATCTGGTGAGCCAGCCAATGGCATGACCCAGCGCACGGCCACAAGCTCTTCTCTGATGGCTGCTCAGGCTGCCGAAACCACCGCCACCATGGAAGCGGGTCCGCTCGACCAGATGGCCCAGAAACTGAAAAAACGGCTGGAAAATGAACCCGACGACATGGAAGGCTGGGTGTTACTGGGGCGCACCTATCAGTACATGAACGACCAGACAGCCGCAGACCAGGCTTATGCTAAAGCCACCGCTCTTGGCCTCCCTCCTGCCCGCCTGGAAGAGATTCGCAGCGGCATGGCGGCGAAACAGCCGGCTCAGCCTTCACGGGCATTTCCAGAACCCAAGACATCCCGAAATCTGACCGCAGTGATGATCGATCAGGCACTCAAAGACAGCCCTGACACCCTGCCAGCGGCGGTGAGTGGCAGCATAAAAATCACCCCCGAGTTAGCCAAACAACTGGCCGACAAGACTGCTACACTGTTTATCTTCGCACGGGCAGACAAAGGCCCACCAATGCCACTAGCAGCTATTCGCCAGAGCCCGGCTCAACTGCCCTTCAACTTCACTCTCGACGATTCCAACGCAGTGATTCCCGACCGCAAACTGTCATCAGCCAAGGCGGTTATCATCGGTGCGCGAATCTCATTTAATGACAGCGCCACTGCCGCTGCAGGAGACCTGGAAGGTTTCAGTCAGGTGGTCAACCCGGCATCTGGCAACCATGTGACAATTGAAATCAATCAGATTCATAAGTAACCAGATGAGCAATAACAAAGTGGCCGATACACAGCAAAAAACAGATATCAACAAACTATATCTCTCCCCTTTCGAACAGTTTGCCGCGCCTTTCGTATCCGTATCACTGGGACTGTTCCTGCTCTGGGGCTGGCAACAGAGAGATGAATACCTGATAACTGCTGAGTGGGGCCTGGGCTACTGGCTGGGCCTGGTTGCGGGGGTTATTTTTTTATTGATATTTATCTACCCGCTGCGCAAGAAGTTTAAGTTCATGCGCAGCACCGGTGCGATAAAAATCTGGTTTAACCTGCATATGTTCATGGGCGTTATCGCACCGGTAATGATCGCCTTTCATTGCAACTTCTCACTCGGCGCAACCAACAGCAATGTCGCCCTCTATTCGATGCTGTTCGTGGTCGCCAGTGGTATTGCCGGGCGCTATATCTATGCCCAGATCCACTACGGTCTGTTCGGCACCCACACCCGCATTGAAGAGCTGATGGATATTAGTCATGAGGCGCGCAAAATGCTCGGACAAAGCGGCGGCCTTGCCCCCGCTATTGAACATAAAATCAAAGAGTTTGAAGACTACGTCATGCGCCCCGGTGGCGGATTACTCAGCTTTATTCCACGCAAAATATTTATCGGTGTCAGCACATGGATCACCTACTTCACTCTGCGCCGACGCCTGCGCCCGATCATAGCAACCCAGGCGAGACTGGCAGGCTGGGACAGAAAGCAGCAGAAAAAGCAGTATAAAGAGAGCTGTAAACTGGTTGGTATATTGCTCAAAGCGATACGCAAAATGGCGGTCTACACCTTCTATGAAAAACTGTTTCACAACTGGCATAAGATCCATGTTGTATTTTTCAGCATGCTACTAATCACAGGTCTCATTCATGTTGCTGCGGTTCATATGTACTAATTTTCATGTGAGAATTTTTTCTCATTATTGAGAGTCTCAAAACACAGACACTGCAAGCTATTGATTTTAAAAAGAAACATCAAATATCACTTAATATATGTATGGACTTCGAGACAAGATCCAATATGGCCGTATCGCGATATTATGAGAAAAACCTGTGCGAACACATTCATATCATTGATATAAAAAGGTTTTTCAATAAAAGGCCTGTTTTTTGCTATTTAATACAGAAATTAACAGCATATATAAGCCTGTTACACGTGATGGTATTGGGGAAGAAGCTGCGGCATCACCCCGGTCAAATGTAAAACTGTAATCCGTGTAACAAGCAGTATCACTGGCCAGATCGGGGGAATGGCCATCGTTAATATTCCTCCTTTGTTCGTCCGACAGCCCTAAGACATCAGGGTTTTCGGCATTTATTGTACCGGAGGTTAAGTGAAGTTCTCTGAACGCATTCTCACGCTAAAGACAATCACCCTGTTGCTATTACTAGGCTTCAGTGCGCCCGGAGAAGCCAATATTTTCGAAACGATTCTGATGCCAGGTAAAGTGATCAATGGACATGCGCAGTTCGAAAAGGAGTGCGACAGCTGTCACGAGTCTTTTGATCAGAGCAAACAACGCGCCCGCTGTCTTGCCTGCCACGACCATCAGAACATTGCCAGGGATATTGAAGAGGGAACGGGGTTTCATGGGCGGATGGAAAACAGTAAGAATATTGAATGCAAAACCTGCCACTCCGACCACATGGGAAGAGAGGCGGATATCGTTCAGCTGACTCACTCCACCTTTAATCATGACCTGACCGATTATCCACTTAAAGGCGAGCATCGCACCGCTGCCTGCACCAGTTGCCATGAAGCCTCGCACCGTTTTCGCGAAGCCCCCGATCAGTGTATCGACTGTCATAAAGACAATGATAAACATAACGGCAAGCTGGGTGAACAATGTGACGACTGCCATAAAGAAACCGGCTGGCAGGATACCGGATTCGATCATGATGACACTGACTTCCCGCTGCTGGATAAGCACGCCGATGTTAACTGCAGCAGTTGCCATGCAGATGAGCAGTACAAAGATATTCCTGCTGAGTGTGTTTCATGCCACCGCCTGAATGATGCCCATGGTGGTCATTTTGGGGGGGAATGTGAGAAGTGTCATTCAGAGAAAGGCTGGGATGAACTGAAGTTTGACCATAACAATGACACTGACTTCCGGCTCAAAGGCGCCCATAAAGAAACCAATTGTAATAGTTGCCATGTCGATCCCCCCTACGATAAATCACCGGGCGATCAGTGCATCGATTGCCACCGTGCCGATGACACGCATCAGGGGAAAAATGGGACCAAGTGCAAAGACTGCCATTCTGAAAACAACTGGCAGAAAAGTAGTTTTGACCATAACCGGGATACTGATTTCAAACTCCGTGGCAGCCATAAGCCACTGGAGTGCCATAGCTGTCATAAGGGCAGTCTGGAAGATGAGCTGCAGACCGACTGCATCAGTTGCCATAAAGGCGACGATGTACATAAGGGCCAGCAGGGTGACAGCTGTAACCGCTGTCATGACGAAGAGTCGTTCTCAGGAGTGATCCGCTTTGATCACGACCTGACCCGCTTCCCCCTCATCGGTCAGCATGCCATTACCAGCTGCGAAGAGTGCCACCTTGAACAGACATTCAAAGACACCGCTCTGGCCTGCATCAGCTGTCATAAAGACGATGATATACATAAAGAAACACTGGGTGGACGCTGTGAGCAATGCCACACCCCCAACGACTGGGGTATCTGGCAGTTCGATCACAACACCCAGACCGATTTTGAGCTGACTGGCCAACACAAAGAGCAACCCTGTGAAGCCTGTCACATCAAGCCGGTCAAGGATCAGGAAGATATCGACCAGGCTTCAGACTGTTTTAGTTGCCACCGTAGCGACGATATTCATTTTGGTGGTTTCGGACGTTTTTGTGAACGCTGCCACACGACCGAATCGTTTGACGACACAAGCAACCTGGGTCAGTAATCCAGGGGATAATAGGTGATAAGTATGTCATTAATAAGAATTAAACCTGTTTCATCAGCCGCCGGTATGCTGCGGCGCCTTATCCCCCTATTCATGCTGCTGTTGCTCAGTATGATGCTGCCGGTTACTGCCCAGGCGATGTCCGACCCGGATAAACTGGCACAGCTGGACTCAGACACACAAAAAACAGAACAGTCAGCGGGCGATAAAAAAGCGCCCCGCGAGGCTTTTGATCACCTCAGTACCGGCTTTATGCTGGACGGCCAGCACGCCAATCTGGAGTGCTCCAGCTGTCATATCAAAGGGGTATTTAAAGGTACACCCAACACCTGTACGGCCTGTCACTCGTCCTCCAGTATTATTCCGGCGTCAACAAAAGCCAGCGACCATATCAATAGCAGTAATAACTGTGAAAGTTGTCACAATCCCGGCAGCTGGAGCGATGTTTCAAAAGTAGATCACGATGAAGTCACCGGCAGCTGCGTATCCTGCCATAATAACCAGATCGCTTTTGGTAAGCAGAGTGACCACCCCCCCGCCAGTGATAACTGTGAAGACTGCCACGCAACCAGTGGTTGGCAGACTTCCTCATTCGACCATACCGGCATCGAAAACAACTGTGTCAGTTGTCATAACGGCGTGAAGGCAACCGGTAAAGCCGCCAATCACATTCCGGTTAATAATGTGTGCGAAGATTGTCACCGCCCAACCAACTTCAGCGACCTGAGCCTGTGGAACCATCCGGATAACGGCAGCAATTGCAGCAGCTGTCATAATGGAAGTTTCAACACCAGCGGAAAGCCCGGCAACCATATCCCCAGCAGCAACAGCTGTGAAGATTGTCATACAATTAACACCTGGTCAGGAGCTAAGTTTGACCACACCGGAGCAACCAATTGTGTCAGTTGTCATAATGGCAGCCTTGCCACTGGTAAAGGGTCTGGGCACTTCAATACGTCTAATACATGTGAAGCCTGCCATTCCAGCAGCAGCTGGTCACCGGTTACGCAGGTCGATCATGATGAGGTCAATGGCACCTGTGAAAGCTGTCATAACGGCACCCGGGCTACCGGCAAATCATCCAGCCATATTCCAAGCAGCAATTCATGCGTCGAATGTCATGACCCAAACAGAGGCTGGGCCGATGCTAACTTCACTCATCCTGCTGGTGTAACTAACTGTGCCAGTTGCCATAATGGCACCACCGCCACCGGCAAAAATTCAGCGCACATTAATACCACCAACAGTTGTGAAAGCTGTCATACACCCAGCAGTTGGTCACCAGTGACCCAGGTTGATCACTCACAGGTAAATGGTAGCTGTGAAAGCTGTCATAACGGCACCACTGCAACCGGCAAGAATAGCAGCCATATTAATACCACTAATAACTGTACAGCCTGCCATACATCAGCAGCCTGGTCGCCGGTTACCCGGGTCGACCATACCGAAGTGAATGGCACCTGTAGCAGTTGCCATAACGGCACCATTGCCATTGGTAAATCTGCCAATCATATTCAAAGCGCAAATACCTGTGAAGATTGCCATAACACCATCAGCTTCACCGATGGCACATTCGATCACAGCGGCGTCACCGATGGCTGCTCAGCCTGCCACAACGGCAGTACCGCCACCGGTAAAAACAGTGCCCACATCAACACCACCAATGCCTGTGAAGCGTGCCACACACCCACTGCATGGTCTCCGGTGACCCGGGTTGACCATACTCAGGTGAATGGCACCTGTAGCAACTGTCATAATGGCACCACTGCCACTGGCAAGAATTCCAGCCATATCAATACCAGTAACAACTGTGAAGCCTGTCATACTTCAACCATCTGGTCACCGGTCACCCGGGTTGATCATAATGAGGTGCAGGGAACCTGTGCCAGTTGCCACAACGGTTCAGTTGCCACCGGTAAGTCTGCCAACCATGTCCCTTCCAGCAACAGCTGTGAAGATTGTCACAATCCGGAACAGGGCTGGGCGGAAGCGGTATTTGACCATGCCAGCACGACAGCTAACTGCGCAACCTGTCACAATGGCAGTACAGCCACCGGCAAAAACAGTGGTCATATCAATACCACCAACAGCTGTGAAAGCTGTCATGTCAATACTAACTGGACACCGGTAACCCAGGTTGACCACGCAGAGGTGCTTGGCTCTTGTAACAGCTGCCATAACGGCACCACTGCCACCGGCAAAAACACCAGTCATATCAATAGCACCAATAATTGTGAAGCCTGTCACACGCCAACCACCTGGTCTCCGGTCACCCGGGTTGATCATACCGAGGTGAATGGTAGCTGTAGCAGCTGTCACAACGGAACCCTGGCTACCGGCAAAGGTGCCAGCCATATCAATAGCAGCAGTAACTGTGAAGCCTGTCACACGCCGACTACCTGGTCACCGGTCACCCGTGTCGATCACGCCGAGGTGAATGGTAGCTGTAGTAGCTGTCACAACGGCTCTCTGGCTACCGGCAAAGGCTCCAGCCATATCAATAGCAGCAGTAACTGTGAAGCCTGTCACACTCCAACCACCTGGTCCCCCGTCACCCGGGTTGATCACGCCGAGGTCAATGGCACCTGTTTCAGCTGCCACAATGGCAGTATTGCGCTGGGCAAATCCGCTAACCATGTTCAGAGCAGTAATACCTGCGAAGACTGTCACAACACCACCAGCTTTACCGGTGCGGCGTTTGATCACAGCGGTGTCACCGGCAACTGTTCCAGCTGCCACAATGGCACCACGGCAACCGGTAAAAATGCTACTCATATCAACAGCACTAACAGCTGTGAGTCCTGCCATACCCCGACCACCTGGTCACCGGTAACCCGGGTTGATCATACCGAGGTCAATGGCAGTTGTAGTAGTTGTCATAACGGTTCAATTGCGACAGGTAAAAACACATCGCATATCAATACCACCAACAGTTGTGAGTCCTGTCACTCTTCTACCAGTTGGTCTCCTGTGACAACGGTGGACCACAATGAGGTCAATGGCAGCTGCAGTAACTGTCATAACGGCACTCTCGCAACGGGTAAAAACTCAACGCACATTAACACCACCAATAACTGTGAGGCCTGCCACACACCAACCACCTGGTCACCGGTAACCCGGGTTGATCACGCCGAGGTCAATGGCACCTGCAGCAGCTGCCATAACGGCACCATTGCGCTGGGTAAATCCGCCAACCATATTCAGAGTGGTAACACCTGTGACGATTGTCACAACACCACCAGTTTCACCGGGGCGGTGTTTGATCACAGCAATGTGACAGGCAGTTGCTCCAGCTGTCATAACGGCACTACCGCCACCGGCAAGAATAGCTCTCACATCAACACCACCAATAATTGTGAGGCCTGCCATACACCGACTACCTGGACACCGGTGACACGGGTTGACCATGCAGAGGTCAATGGCACCTGTAGCAGCTGTCATAATGGCACCATTGCGCTGGGTAAATCAGCCAACCATATTCAGAGCAGTAATACCTGTGATGACTGCCACAACACCACCAGCTTTACCGGGGCGGTGTTCGATCACAGCGGCGTCACAGGCAGTTGCTCCAGTTGTCATAACGGCACTACTGCCACCGGCAAGAACAGCTCTCACATCAACACCACCAACAACTGTGAATCCTGTCATACGCCGGTCAGCTGGACGCCGGTGACACGGGTTGATCACGCTGAGGTCAATGGCACCTGTAGCAGCTGTCATAACGGCACTATCGCCCTGGGTAAGTCTGCTAATCATATCCAGAGCAGTAACACCTGTGACGATTGCCATAACACCACCAGCTTTACCGGGGCGGTATTTGATCACAGCGGTGTCACCGGCAGCTGTTCAAGCTGTCATAACGGCACCACGGCAACCGGTAAAAATGCGACGCATATCAACACCACCAATAACTGTGAATCCTGTCACACACCAGTGAGCTGGATTCCGGTTACCCGGGTGGATCACACCGAGGTGAATGGCACCTGTAGCAGTTGCCATAACGGCACCATTGCGATGGGTAAATCAGCCAACCATATCCAGAGTGGCAACACCTGTGATGACTGCCATAACACCAACAGCTGGGCGGATGCCGTGTTTGACCATAGCGGTGTCACCGGCAGTTGCTCAAGCTGCCATAACGGCACTACGGCTACAGGTAAGAATGGTACCCACATCAACAGCTCCAATGTCTGTGAAGCGTGCCACTCATCAGTGGCCTGGGTTCCGGTTGTCCGGGTTGACCACGCCGAGGTTAATGGCACTTGTAACACCTGCCACAACGGCGTCATCGCGACAGGTAAGTCTGCCAATCATATCCAGAGCAGTAACACCTGTGATGACTGCCACAACACCAATAGCTGGTTAGGTGCATCATTCAACCATGACAATGTATCGCCGGGCACCTGTGAAAGCTGTCATAACGGCAGCACCGCCACAGGCAAGCCGGGTAACCACTTTGTTACCACCGTCGCCTGTGACGAGTGCCATAACACAACCTCATTCGTGGGTATTAACTTCAACCACAGCTCTGGCTCCTATCCGGGCGACCACAGAGCCAACCCTGGTTGTAATGCATGCCATACCTCTAACAGCGAGACAATCCCTTGGCCAACTCCGGCTTATGCACCGGATTGTGCGGGCTGTCACGCGAATGATTTCAGGCCGAATAAACATGAAGGCGACACCGTCTCCACAGCGCGTAACTGTGCCGGCAGCTGTCACCGTCAGAGCAGATCGGAACACAGTGTTCGAGATAGGAATTGGGACTAATGAACAAACTAATTAAAGCATTACTGCTGAGCGCGCTGGTTCTGCCGGCCACTCTGATTCAGGCACAGCCCATTGGTGAGAATATCATGGAAGGGGTCGAACTGATCCGGAGTAAGTCGCCCTGCGACCCGGATCTGGCCATCATCCACATGCACTACCCGGTCCGCTATATCAGCCATTACCCGCAGGACCCCAGTGATGAGTTACGGATACGAATCAAGCATATACAGGTCGCTCAGATCGATCAGAACGCACGAGATCTTCGGGAGTCAGCTACACCGGAAGATCACGATCTGCTTGATGAGGTGGTTTACGAGGGTGACTTTGCTGGTGGGCCCTATCTGACACTGCAATATCTCGAAGCGGTGCGTTCTGAAGTGATCCAGGGCAGTGATTACCGCACCATTAAGGTATTGATCTACCCATCAAAACGAACCCAGCAGGCCAAATGCCAGTAATCCGAATTTGAAACTGAGAAAACATAATGCATAACCCGACCAGAACCCTGTTATCGTCTCTTATTGCTGCTGTTATAGCAGGCGGATCGCTCACAGCCCTTCCCTGCTATGCTGAGGCACAGCCTCAGAGCATGGAGAGTGCAACAATACAGTCGAGCGGCCGGTACGCAATCCATGTAGCATCGCTGGCAAGCCTCGCTGATGCAGAAACAATGATTAAAGAGCTGCCTTTTAAGAGTCAGGTCGCCTATATCACCAGCGCTGTTGTCAAAGGTAAAAAGTGGTATCGGGTCAGAGTCGGCTTTTTCCCCAGCGCCAGGGATGCAGAAGCACTGGCAGCATCGATCCGCAGCACTCACCCAGAGCTCTGGATCACCAAGGTTCCAGAAACCGAAAAGCTCGCCGCCATTGCCGAAGTGAGCCGTATCACCCAATCATCGGTAACAGCAGAGACAAAACCGCAGCCAGCACCGCCAGAGAGCGAAACTGCGATGGCGCCCCAGACGACACAACCGACAGATAAAGCCGGGCTGACAACAAACGATAAACCACCTGCCCCAAGCAAGCCGGTTGCCGTTATCGCTTCCAGCGGCGCGTCCGGGACCTCTAAGCCGGCATCGGACAGCAGTGACCCTCTGGGACAAATAATGATTCGGGCTGAGCAATCGATGATTGCACAGGAATATGACCGGGCGATCCAGTTATACACTAAAATTCTTCGCGAACCTGAGAACCAGTATAGTCGTCAGGCTCTTGAATTCACCGGTGTTGCGCGGGAACGAAAAGGCCAGCAGGCACAGGCTAAAGCGGCCTGGGATCAGTATCTGGAAAAATATCCAGATGGCGCTGACGCCCTGCGTGTTCGCCAGCGTATCACGGCGATGATTACCGCCACAGAGACCCCGACCACACGTACCACTTCAACCCGCAAAGCCGAGCCATCCCGCTGGGACGTTTATGGGGGCGTCTCACAGTTTTACCGTCGTGATGAGTTTTCCACAGAAACCGAAGACTTTAAGACCACCTCAGTTAACCGTGATGCACTGTCGAATGACCTCTATCTGACCGGCCGCTACCGGGGTGATGAATACGATATCCGTACCCGGTTCTCCGGCGGCTATGAGGAGGATTTCCTCGACAGCACCCAAAGCGAAGCCCGCATCACCACCATGTATGTGGATTTTCAGGATAAGCAGGCAAGTAACACCCTGCGCCTTGGACGTCAGTCCAGCAGTTCCGGCGGCGTGCTGGGCCGTTTCGATGGCCTGCTGGCCGGACACTCGCTTAATGAGACTGTCAAGCTTAACCTGGTTGCCGGTTTTCCTGTTGAAACCTCAACCTATAAAGAGGTTAATCTGGATCGCTGGTTTTATGGCGTGAACCTTGATCTGGGCACCTTCAACGATGCCTGGGACTATAACGTCTTCCTGATCGAGCAGCGCAACGAGAGCATACTGGACCGTCGTGCTGTCGGTGGCGAGGTACGCTATTTCCAGCCAGGCAAAACGCTGTTCACACTACTTGATTATGATATCTCCTATAACGAACTGAACACCCTGTTTGCACTGGGCAGCTGGACCAATGCGAAAGAGCAGACCTTCAACCTCTCTGTCGATTACCGTAACAGTCCTGTACTGACCACCACCACAGCGATCCAGAGTCAGTCGGTCAATACACTGAGTGAACTGCTCGCCAAAGGAATAACCGAGGATGAAGCACGTCAGTATGCACTGGATCGTACCACCCGTAGCTTCACCTCCACGCTGGGTATGGTGCAGCCCATCACTGAGGATTTTCAGCTGAGTGGTGATCTGACCGTTTCCAAACAGGGCGACAGCAAAACCTCGGGCGGTGTCGACGGGTTTCCCGGTACGGATTATGAATACTCACTGTTTGTACAGGCGATCGGTAACAACCTGATTAAACAGGGAGATCTGGGCATTGTCGGTATACGTCTCACCGATGCAACCACCAGCCAGAGGATAGGACTGACCCTGAACAGCCGTTATCCGGTCAACGAAAAATTAAGAATCAACCCACGTTTTCAAACAGAATACCGTGAAAATACCGACGATAACACTTCGCAGTGGTATGTTCGCCCCTCTGTGCGTCTGGAATACCGCTGGACCCGTAAAACCCGTTTTGAATTTGAGACGGGGGGCGAAGTATCCAACCGCGAGCTCACCGACGATACCAGCGAAACTAACAGTTATTACATAAACTTAGGTTATCGTCACGATTTCTGAGCGACAACACCTGCGACTCTCATATTCACTATTACTAATAAATAATTAGTAATAGTGAATATGATTTATATTAAAAACATTCACGTTAATTGCTTAAAATATGACCATTTGGTGATTGTGGTCTTTGTCTTTTCTCATCTAAACTAAACAAACACTTGATCGACAGCAGCTTGAAACGGAATTCTCTTTATCTGTGTCCAGTGAATTAAAAATACAAAAGGATGTGAGGATGAGGAATGCCGAAGCGTTACAGCGAGACGACAACGAAGTAATCGAGCAAAGCATTAAAGAGTGGTTTACGTCCCGGAAGAAGATAACCCCGGAGCTTTTTAATCGTTCGCTGTCGCTGGCTAAGGAACAGGATGGGTCTGTCAGCCTGCCGCTGATGCTGTTAAAGCTGGGGCAGGTCAGCGCTGAAGATCTTGCGCTATGCCTGGCAGAAGTCACCCAACTGTCTAAAGTTTCTTTCGAAGATTTCCCTGCCAACCCCGCATGCGCTGAGCTGATCAGCGAGAACTTTCTCAAACAGCACTCCGTTATCCCACTTGAATTCAGCAACGGTGTCCTGACACTGGCGATGCTGGATCCCAGCGATCAGTTTGTCATCAAAAGCACCCGGCTCGCCTCAGGAGCAGAACAGGTTAAACCGGTCGTCATCAGTAAAACCGATCTCGACTCGCTGTATGATCAGTTCTACGGCGATGGTCAGTCACAACTGGGCAAAATCGCAGATCAGATCGCCGATTCGGGCAGTGATAACGATACCGATGTTGAACAACTACGTGATATGGCCAGCGAAGCGCCAGTTATCCGACTGGTCAACCTGCTAATCCAGCGCGCCTGCAAAAGTAACGCTTCAGATATCCATATTGAGCCGTTCCACGATAAGCTCAGGGTGCGGTTCCGTTGCGATGGTTTGTTACAGGAGGTTGAAGCCCCTCCTGCCCACCTCAGCGCGGCAGTTATTTCACGCATTAAAATAATGGCCCATATGAATATCGCTGAACGGCGCCTGCCACAGGATGGCCGTATCGACCTCCGCGTCCAGGGGCAAACTATCGATATCCGGGTGTCCAGTATCCCCACGGTTCATGGCGAAAGCGTAGTGATGCGGATTTTGCAGCGCGATAGTCTGGTATTAGACTTCGAGAGTCTCGGCATGAGTGGCGAACCTCTGGCACGCTTTAAAAGCGCCCTGGAAAAGCCCAACGGCATGATTCTGGTTACCGGCCCCACCGGCAGCGGTAAATCCACGACGCTGTATACCGCGATGCAGGGACTCAATACTGAGCAAAGAAAGATTATCACCGTCGAAGACCCGGTAGAGTATCAACTGGAAGGGGTGAATCAGATCCAGGTTCGCTCCTCCATCGGTCTGGATTTCGCAACCACGCTGCGCTCTATTGTCCGACAGGACCCGGATATTATTATGGTGGGGGAGATGCGGGATCTGGAAACCGCAAAAATCTGTATCCAGTCAGCGCTGACCGGTCACCTGGTACTTTCCACCCTGCATACCAACGAGGCCGCCGGCAGTATCACCCGCTTACTGGATATGGGCGTGGAAGATTACCTGTTAACCTCCACCCTGCTGTGCGTGGTCAGTCAGCGTCTGGTGCGCAAACTGTGTCAGCACTGTGCCGAGCCCTTTGAGCCAATGCCGGAGTTATTAGAACGTCTCAGCTGGAATAGCGGCGAGACCATTGACCCCGGCAGTAAGCTCTATAACCCGGTCGGCTGTGAGCACTGCCGCAATTCCGGCTATAACGGGCGTATCGCCATCTCAGAAGTTCTGCCCGTTGATGATATTATCCGTCGGCAGATCATGCTCAATTGTGACGCCAAAGAGTTGCAGCAACTGGCCGTCGAACATGGCATGAAAACCATGTATACCGATGGGTGCACTAAGGCGCTTGCAGGGCTTACCACCCTGGAAGAAGTACTGCGCGTCACTCAGGAGGGCTGAGATGACGACCTTCTATTACAAAGCGATTGGCAATAACGGCGAGCTGACAGAGGGTATTATCTCCGCCAACAACCGCGAAGAGGTGATTGTCCAGTTACAAGCCAGCGGAAAAGTGCCGATCTATGCCGACAGCCAGCAACCTAAAAGTCAGAAAAAGAAAACCCGGAGTGTGCGTTTCAGTTCAGTAAACAGCGAACTGATCTTCGAATTCACACAGGAACTGATGTATCTGGTTGAAGCGGGTATCCCTCTCGACCGCAGCCTCGAAATTCTGCAACAGGGCACCCCTTCCAGCGTTCTGCAACAACTGATTCATGAGTTGCGTCAACAGCTACGCGGCGGCCAGACATTCAGCCAGGCTCTGGAAAAATTCCCCCGTTATTTTAATCCGCTTTATGTCAGTCTGATTCGGGCGGCTGAAGCCAGTGGTCAGATTGGCCGGGGGCTGGAAACTCTGTGCCAGCATCTGGAGCGCAGCCGTCAGTTAAAAGAGAAAGTATCTGCTGCCCTGCTTTACCCAATAATACTACTGGGCGTATCACTGCTTTCAATTCTGATGATCCTGCTCTACGTGGTGCCGCAATTTGCCGATATCATCGCCGGTTTCAGTAAAGAGCTGCCCCCGGAAACTCAGTTTGTGATGTGGCTGAGTCGTGTGACTATCGACTACGGTGTTTATGCACTGGGAATACTCTCATTGCTGCTGATCTTCGCATACCGAACCCTGTCCAGCGGTTCAAATACCGCCTGGTGGGACGCTTTACGACTCCGGCTGCCACTGATCGCAAAACTGCATATTAAGATTGAATACACCCGTTTCTGCCGCAGCCTCGGCAACCTGATCAATAGTGGCGTGCCAATGCTCTCCAGTATTGAGATGGCCAGTGCCGCTTTCACCAACAACACACTGCTCAAAGAGATCACTCTTGCCGCCACCCATATGCGTGAGGGGGGCCGCTTATCAGATCAACTGAAGAACAGTAAACGGGTACCGCCGCTGGTGGTCCAGTTGACTCAGGTGGGCGAGGAAACCGGTGAACTGCCCGGCATGTTGTTAAAAACTGCCGATATCTACGACCGGCAGATCGAAACAGAAACACAAAAGCTACTGCATATTCTGGAACCCGCCCTGATTCTGTCTCTTGGCTTCATCATTGCCGTTCTGATTATGTCACTTTTGTCAGCCATTATCGGAATCAACGATATAGCACTCTAATCAAGGAGAGATATGTGAACAACAACTCAACGTACACACAACGGGGCTTTACCCTGCTGGAGATACTGGTGGTACTGGTCATTCTGGGGCTGTTGGCGGGCCTGGTTGGCCCCCGGGTGTTAAAACATCTGGATAGCTCAAAAACCAAAACCGCAATGTTGCAGATTCAGGAGCTGGGTGCCGCACTGGACCTCTATCGTCTCGAAGTCGGCAGTTACCCCAGTACCGAGCAAAACCTTGATGCACTGATCAATCCCCCTGAAGGGGTGAGTAGCTGGAACGGTCCCTATCTGAAGAAAAAAGTGGTTCGTATGGATCCCTGGGGACATGAATACCATTACAAATTTCCCGGTGAGTTTGGTGAATACGACCTGTTTTCGCTGGGCGCGGACAACAATGAAGGGGGCGAAGGCGAAAATGCTGATATCGTCAGTTGGCAATAAAAATACACAGTTAAGCGCCTGACAGACAAAACGGGGGATACAGTGCAACCATATTCAGTGCCACAAAGAGGCTTTACCCTGCTGGAAATGCTGGTCGTTATGGCCATAGCAGGGATGTTGCTTGCACTGATTGTACCCCGTTTTGGCTCCGCCTTTGCCGGAGCACAGTTTCAGCAACAGGTGCATGCCCTCAACACCTCTCTTAATCAGGCACGCAACAGAGCCAGTGCCACAGGCAAGATAGTCAGGCTACAACTGTCAGACAGCGACCGCAGTCTGATCGATAATACCGGTGTACCGGTGTTCAGCTGGCCAGAGGACTGTGAACTGGTGTTTGCAGACGCTGAGCATCAACCCCTGGATGATGGATTCATACTGTTTATCCCCGGTGCGGGCAGTAACGGCGCGGCGCTGCAATTGATTCAGCAACGCGACTCTCAGCCACGCCGGACAGAGTTCCGCATCAACTGGCTGACCGGAGGGGTAAGCTATGCAGCGCTCTGAAATGCAGCGGGGCTTCTCCCTGCTGGAAGTGCTGGTGGCCATGGTTATCGCAGCACTGACTCTGGGAGTCATTCTCAACCTGTTTTCCGGCGCGGCCAAAAGCGCTTCGGTCAACTCAGACTATCGCAATGCGTTGCAGGTTGCGGAAAGCACTATGGAGCAACTGGCCAGCGACCCGTTACGCGACCATGACCTTGAGGGTGAGGTCTCCCAATATCGCTGGCGGGCCAGTATCACCCCCTGGGAAAACGGCACTGAACAACCGCTGCGCTCCCCTTTTATGCTCTATCAGATTGAGGTACAGGTGAGCTGGGGTGAACGCCAGGATTTCCCGGTGATATTAAAAACACTGCGCCTGGGGGCCCGTTCATGAACAGGGCGAGAAACAGAGACTCTGGTTTTACCCTGCTGGAGATGCTGGTTGCAATGGTCATCACCACCATCCTGCTGACGGTTGTTTATGGCAGTTTCTATCAGGGAATTCGCAGCTGGCGCATGGTCTCTGTTCACAGTGACAGTGAACAACAACAATACCTGCTGCGACGGCACCTGCAACAGCAGTTGCAAAACAGTTTGCTGATTCAGGAGAGTCAGACCCGTAACAGCCCGATCGCATTTGAGGGTAATGAAGACAGTATTGAATTTGTCGCTGAGCTTTCCCCTTTGCAGGGTGATGCGGGTTTGTACCGCTACCGGGTGACTCTGAAAAATGAACCCGCAGAGCTTGATATCCAGATCACCCCCTATGGAACCGATAATCCGGAGCAGCAACAACATCTGACCCTGGCAACCAGTAGCCCGCTGCAGTTTGAATACAGTGACTCCGCCGGCAACGATATAAACTGGTTAGAGCGCTGGCCTTATAAGAACCGCCTCCCCCAATTGATCCGCATCTTTCAGCCCGATACCGGGCAGTCAGACTGGCTTCCCCTGATTATTGAACCCAGGAGGCACCGGCATGCGATCTGAAAAAAGAGGTATATGGCTGACAAAGATACAGCAACGCAGCAACCGTCCGGGGTTAGTTAATCAGCACGGTGTCGCCCTGCTCAGCGTGCTCTGGGTGGTCACGATCCTTTCTCTTCTCGCTGGCAGCCTGGTCGCCAGCCAGCGTTCCAACAGCGATACAACCCGACAATGGTTAAATCAGGCACAGGCTCGCTATGCTGCAGAAGCAGCGATTCATCTGACCCTGTATAACCTGTTGAGCCATCAGCTTCAACCAGGCTCTGAGAATACCGAAACCGAGGTGAGTGAGTTACCGGTTTACAACGGGTTTACGCTAAACAACACCCTATACAGCGAAGCGGGCAAGGCCGATATCAATCAGATATCAGACCCTCTGTTACGCAAGATCATGCAGGGGGTAGTTGATGATCCCCAACTGGCTGATACCCTGACTGACCGGATTCTCGACTGGCGTGATGGCGATGAGCTGGTACGACTGAATGGTGCCGAGCGGCGTGATTATCTGTCGGCTAATCGTCCGTTTCTGCCCACCAATCAACCCTTTAAAAGCGTTTCGGAGTTACAGCGGGTGATGGGGATGACCAAAGCCATCTTTCTTAGATTACAACCTCTGGTTACGATCTACTCGGGACAAAACGGCATTGATATGGCGGCGGCCCGGCCTGAGATGTTAGTGGCACTGGGGGTATCTACCAATCAACCACGACGCTTTTTCAATGCGGCCAGCAGTCGTATTCTGGAAATAACGTCCCGGGTTGAAAAACCGGGCCTCAGTGGCATTCAACTCAGGTCCACCATCGCGCTCCAGCCCGGCAACATCAGAGAGCCTTTTCATATACTCGCATGGGATTTTTCAGTTCCCGGCTTGACAGAAATGGCAGCCAACCTGCTGCCAGAACAAGGGGGTAGTAATGCTACCAAACAATAATAACGGAAATGAAACCGACGACAGGCCTCTGCTTGGCTGGGACCTGCTGTTTCAGCGCAGCAAGGATGCGATGCTGATGGTCGATGCCGATCTCAATATCATTGAAGCCAATGAAACCGGCTTAAAACTCTGCAACGTTGGACGCAACCTGAAAGATATTGAAAGCATCAACAGTAAACAGGATGAGCGTCGCACCATTACCAGCAGTGTGCGCTGGACAATGGAACAGAAAATCTGTGCAGAGGGCCGGATAATCTTTCTGCAACAGAACAACGCCGATGTCGAAGTCGATATCTACCCGGTCAGCCACCCAGAACATGGCGCCGTTATCATTATCAAAGACCCGACTGAATCTCTCAATCATCAGAGCCTGAAAGGCGTTCCTGAAAAGCTCTACCGCCTGGGCATGACGGCCGCCGGAATTACCCATGAGCTGAGCAATCCGGTCAGCTCACTCTATAGTCAGCTTGAACTGATGCAGAGCCGGCAGAAACAACCCGATCAGGACCTTCAAACCTGCCTGGAGCTGGTTAGCCGAATCAGAGCGATATTGCGGGAACTGTCCGGAATTATGACCGAAAGCTCACCGTTCGACAGTCGCAGTATTGATCTGAACAGTTTCATTCCCAGCACCCTGAATCTGCTGAAGTTTTGCCCTGAAGGCAGGGAAACCGAGATTTTTCATACTGTCGATCCCAACCTGCCGTTGCTGGATATCAGCGAAAAACACCTTTTATTATTGCTGGACAACATCTGTGACAACGCAATAAAAGCAGCCGGCGAAGGTGGCCGGATAGCTGTTGATGCCACGCCAGACGAACAGGGCGGAATCAGCCTGAGTTTTACTAATAGCGGACGCAACCTGAATCCCGAAAACCTGGCGCAAAACGATCTTTATAGCCGGGGTATGGGAGTTGGGTTGATGATCACACGCCAGATTATCGAAAGTTACCAGGGCAGCCTGAGCATCTCCCGTACCTCTGATGGGGGAACCCGGGTGTTGCTGAACTTCCCCGCACAATGCTGTCGAGAAAGAGATGATAGCTAACAGGTCTGTACCGAGTTCAAGGGAGTTTTAAATGAGTGACATACTGATTATCGAAGATGAACCGGTTCTGAATGAGAACCTGAACCAATTTCTCAGTAGCAAAGGCTATCAGGTAGATTCGGCCGACTCCAAAGCAACGGCCAAAGCATTACTCGCTGAGCATCTGTATGATGTGATTCTGAGTGATATGCGTCTGCCCGATACTAACGGCACCGAACTGATAGAGCATATCAAAGAGGTCGCCCCCTCCAGTATCATTCTGGTAATGACCGCGTATAGCTCGCTAGAAACTGCCCTGGACGTTTTTCACTGTGGTGCGCATGATTACATCATCAAACCCTTCCCTCTGCAGGAGATAGAGCACAAAGTAGCCAACGCCCTGCAGTACAAACAATTACTGAATGAAAACGCCAACCTGCGTAACAGGCTGCATCAGGATTCAGAAAACCTTGAGATGCTGGCAGGCAGCAGCCCTCAGATCTGTGAGCTGCGGCGTCTGATCAACAAAGTCGCTATTACCAATACTAACGTTCTGATTCAGGGGGAAAGTGGTACAGGTAAAGAGCTGGTAGCTCAGTCCATACATCTGAAATCCCAGAATGCAGAGGGCTTATTTGTCCCGGTTAACGTTGCTGCTATTCCCGATGGCCTGGTGGAAAGCTATCTTTTTGGTCATATTAAGGGGTCATTTACCGGTGCCAATCAGACCCGTGAAGGGGCTTTCCGGATGGCCTCGGGCGGCACACTGTTTCTCGACGAAATTGGCGAGATGCCGCTGCAGATTCAGAGCAAACTGCTAAGGGTACTGGAAGATAGCCAGGTTTATCCGGTGGGCAGCGACACGTCGGTGCCGGTTGATACCCGGATTATCTGCGCCACCCACCGGGACCTGGAACAGATGGTTGCCGATGGCGAGTTTCGTGAAGACCTCTGGTATCGTCTCAATGTGGTTAACCTGCAGACTCCGCCATTGCGTGAACGGATGGAAGATATTCCGGCGCTGGTGTCACTGATTCTGAAACGACTCAAGGTTGAGCTGAAACGACCGGTCATGGATATCGACAATGATGTAATCCACCACCTGATGAATCAGCCCCTGAAGGGCAATGTCAGGGAACTCAAGAACATCCTTGAACGTGCCGCAGTGCTGTGCGATGACAACACTATCCGGGTGAGGGATCTGGCCCTGCAAAACAGTGATCTGGCTAACCTGCAGCTGGATGAAAGCGGCTCTCTTGCCGACCTGAATACCGCCGTGGAGAAGTTCAAGCAACAGCATATTGTCGCCGCCCTGGAAAGCACCGAAGGCTGTCGGGAATCGGCAGCCAGACTTCTTGGATTATCGACAGCAACCCTGTACCGGCAACTCGATAAACTGGGATTAAAAGGCTATGTAGCCCGTTCTTCCAAAAGTGTTATAGGCCCAATTCCATCCGGTGATGAAAAATGAATCAGCCCCAGATACCGGAGCAGGATCCTCCGGCCACCAACCTGCCCTCACAGCAGGTTTCAAGCAGCTCACAGAACAACCGTCTGATCGCTCATCGTGAATCGGATCTGCTGCGCACCTTTACTCTGCTCAGCTTTATTACCATTGCTCTGATAAGCCTGGTAGGTGCCTTCACCCTGACCAATATTGTCACTATGCGCATGTTGCAGGAAGAAGCCAGAGTGACCCAGCAGTTTATTCAAAGTGCCGCCGGAACAGAACGACTGCCTGACCGTCCCTATCAGGAGGACTTCCTCAATAATAAGCGCTGGCTGGCGGGCTATCTGCAACGTATCGGGCGACTGCCCAATACGCCGCTGGTTAAGATCTACTCACCGGATATGGACGTCGTCTGGGCGACCGATCCCAACCTGATCGGTTTGTCATTTACCGATAACCCTGAGCTTGCCCGGGCATTTACAGGTGATCTGATCTTCAAACAGGAGGATGTTAACGAGCTGAACGAAGCAAACGATAAAACGGATCTTGCCTACTTTGCCCACTCCCTTGAACAGGTCATTGAGATATACATCCCTCTGTTCAACTCAGATCAGAGTAAGGTGGTCGCTGTCGTAGAGCTATACAAAACCCCGGACGAACTCTTTCACAGCCTGTACGAAATCAAACTGTTCATCTGGTCTGGCGCACTGATCGCTGGAACCATTCTGTTTATTGTGTTGTTTTCCATCGTCCGTAAAGCCAGCAAGACGATGAAACGTCAACGACAGGCCATTGTTGAATCTGAAGCACTGGACACCATCGGCGAGATGACCTCGGCGATGGCCCACGGTATCCGGAATCCCCTGGCCTCGATTCGCTCCAGCGCTGAACTGGCACTGCTGACCCCCACCAGTGCGCAGAAAATGTCAGAAAACATTATCACCTCAGTCGATAAACTTCAGGAGTGGATCGGAGAATTCATTCAGTTTACTGAAACTGAATCCCGCTTTGACAATCAGGTGGTAGTGTTTGACCGTCTGGTTGAGGAGAGCCTGCAACTGATCAGTGAACAGGCTAATCGTCAGAGTATTATTATTGAGTTACTGCCATTTGAAACCTACGCACCGGTTAATGGAGACCCGGCCCTGCTGCGTCAACTGCTGGGAATCATTCTGGATAACTGCCTCGAGGCGATGCCTGATGGCGGCATTATCACCGTACGCCAACAACATCACGACAAACATCATCTGCGTCTCGATATTGCTGACAATGGTGTGGGCATTTCGGAAGATCAGCTGAAGAACGTATTCCGTCCCTTCAGCAGCAATAAAAAGCATGCGCTGGGTCTTGGCCTGATGATGGCGCAAAGAATTGCCATGCATCACAGCGGACACCTTGAGCTGACCAGTAAGGAGGGCGAAGGAACCACGGTATCGGTGATCTTACCTACGGTATCCAGCCTGCGATCCAAAGTTCTGGTCATTGATGACGAACACACGTTCGCTGCCAATCTGAAAGCCTATCTGGAACAGTATGAGTTTGTTGTAGAACTGACTGAAACGGCGAATGAGGGACTGGCAAGAGTTGCCAGTTGGCAACCCGATATCGTGCTCACAGAGATCCGTATCAGTGATATGGATGGTATCAGCCTGTGTCAGGAGATTCTTAAGCGGCATGCCCGAACGACTATCATCGCCCTGACCGGACAAGCCAATGATAAACGGGATCAGAAACGCGACCTGATCACCCGGCTTCAGAACGCCGGGGTGCGTAAAGTGATGACGAAACCACTGCCTTTAGCGGATATCCGCACCGTACTTGAGCAGGCTAAATCCAGCAGTTACTTTGCATCTCAAAATTGATAATGAGGGCCGGTATTGAGCATCAGAGCTGCGATAAAAAAAGGAATTATTACTACTATTGAAAATAAAACAGCTATAAAACATAAAGTTAACATTTCAGGAATAAGTATTGCTTTATGTATTAACCATTAACAATAAGCGCTGGATCCTGCCCCTGTGGCAGGATCAGAAACAGGGCTCAAAAGCAAAGTGTAAGTTATAAAAGCAACAAGACGACAATAAGTATTCTCAGGTGTACCGAAACGGAGTTCCGGTACGACTGTAAATCATTCGGGGGGATGATCAGCTACGAGACAATTGGCGGACAGTGATATGACATCAACAATTTTGATTATTGATGAATCACCTTCTAACCAGCAGAAATTATTTACCTGGCTCAGGCCTACCCGAAATCATTTATCTTTTGCCAGTGATTGCCATTCGGCCATGAAGATATTGCGACGGGAACAGCCTCAACTGATAATATTTTCGGCTGAATTGACCAATATATCTCCACAACGGCTGGTTCGTAAACTTCATGCCAGGGCGCCGATGGCAAAGCTGATTGCAATTTTATCAGCCACCGCCAGCCCCGCAGCAGCCCCCGAGTTTGTGCAACAGGTAAGTGACTTTCTGATTGAACCACTGTGTCAGGAGGAGGTGCTTATCAATGTTTCACAACTACTCAGACTTCAGCGTCTGAGTATGGAAAATGACTACCTGAGAGAGGAGCTGGCGTTTTCATCGCTGGCAGCACACTGGCACTCAACGGGGGAGTATTGCCATGAACAGAAAACAGATCAGATCGTTACTCACAAAACCGGTTAAAACAGGGCTGACAGTGGCTGCATTAACCGTGCTATCCACCTCATTACTCCAGGCCCATGAAGCAAGCCAGCACGGACAGGCAATGGAGATGAACAGCGAAGACAGCCACGCGCAACATAAAGCGATGATGGCTGAGATGAACATGGATCACAGTGCACATGACAGTCACGCAATGGCCACTGAGGGAGAGGACCCTCATGCTCATCACAAAGCGATGATGAGTAACATGGCGGGGAAAGACCAGGTACAGCGCAGCAACCATGACTATAAAGCCCCACACCTGACCATGCTTAATCAGAATGGCGAACCGGTTGCGATTGATAAACTGCTGAATAGCGACAAGCCCGTGCTGGTCAACTTTATCTTCACCACCTGCCCGACAATCTGCCCGGTTCTCAGCTCAACATTCTCAATTGTCAACCGGGAACTGGCTGGGGCGGAAGACCTTAGCATGATCTCAATCTCGATAGACCCGGAAGAGGATACCCCAGAAGCATTGCAGCGTTACGCAAAAAAATTCGAAGCGCGTGATAACTGGAGCTTTATAACCGGCTCAGTAGAAGACAGTATTCAACTGCAAAAAGCCTTTGATATCTATCGGGGCAGTAAAATGAACCACGAGCCCGTCACTTATCTGCGCGCCAGTGCTGATAAACCCTGGACCCGGCTCGATGGCTTCCCCAGCAGTGAACAGCTGGTCAGTGAGTACCACCATATGAAGATGGGCCACTGATCATCCCCATGTCTGTCATTAACGCCTTACTGAGTGCAGCGTTTGTTGTTGTCATAGGCTGCCTGCCCCTCACCGGGCAGGCCGGGCAGGCTACCGTTCAGGCAGAGTCAGCATCTCCTCAGCCAGACATTGAACAACTGACACCTGACTCAGCAACTGAGGCGGGCTTGGCAAATCAATTTGCACGAAATCAACCCTCCGAGGGGCGTTCACTGTTTATGACCGGCCGACCATCGGATGGCTCCTCAATCTCAGTACTCAGTCAGGGACAGTCTCTACCGGGGGAACTGTTTGCCTGTGCTAACTGTCACCGCCACAGCGGTCTGGGTACCAGCGAAGGCGGCTATCAGGTTCCCGATATTACCGGCCCAACACTGTTTGCGCCGATAGAGGTAAAACAGAGAGAACTCTACGCTGAGCGCACAGAGGGTTTTTATACCCGTCCCGCTTATACCCGGGAGACCCTGCGAATGGCAATCACCCAGGGGATCAGTTCGACAGGCAAAACGCTGAGTAAAGTGATGCCCCGTTATCAGTTAAGCGACGCCCAGACCGATGCATTGATTAACTACCTCAACACACTGGATTACTCTGCCCCACCGGGCGTCAGTGCTGATAACCTTCAACTTGCAACTATCGTTACGGATGACGTTTCTGCAGAGGAAAAGCAGGCGCTTCTCAGCACTCTGAATCAGTTTATTAAAGAGAAAAATGCCCAGACCCGGCATGAGGTACGGCGGGTAAAATATTCCCCCTGGCATAAAGACTGGCAATACGATAACTACCGCCACTGGGAACTGAATCTATGGGAATTACGGGGCGACCCGTCAACCTGGTTCGCCCAGTTGCAACAGTATTATGACACCAACCCGGTATTTGCAGTTGTCGGAGGTGCCAGCCATCAGCGCTGGGCGCCCGTCAGCGCATTTTGTGAAGCTCAGGCCCTGCCCTGCCTGTTTCCCAATACCGATCTGCCGCCTGACACACCTGGCCATTACAGCATCTACTTCTCAGCCGGTATGAACCTGGAAGCCCGCCGGGTAATCTACTTCCTGAAGCAGCATAGCCGCTACAACAGGGTTATTCAGGTGACAGGCGAGGACATTCGCTCAACGGTTGCAGCAAAGACGCTGGCACACAGAGTGAACTCGCTATCCCATGCGCCTGTTGCAGAGACTATGACTTCAGAGACTATGACGCTTTCTGCATACCTCAACAACCCCTCTCGCACTTCTGAGAATAGCGCCAATACGCTGTATATTCTCTGGCTTACCGGACCTGAACTGAAAAAGCTACCGGCGCATTCCGGCCTGACCGATGCAACAGTCATTCTCTCCTCGACACTGCTGAATCGTCAGTTGGATCAGATACCCGAATGGCTAAGCGAGCAAAGCTGGCTGCTCCACCCCTATAGCCTGCCCGGCAGCACTAGCCAGAGAATCCGCAGCAAAACCTGGCTATATGCCCGGGGCATTGCAACCCCCTATGAGAGGTTACAATCCAACACCTACCTGGCACTGAGCGTTCTGACTGAATCGATGATGCATATCCGCAGCAATTTCTCTCAGGACTACCTCATTGAGCGCATCGAACATATGTTAGAGAACAGCCCGGAAACCTCTGTATATCAACGCCTTACTCTTGCGCCAGGACAGCGCTTTGCATCAAAAGGCAGTTATCTTATCCCCCTCAAAAAGCTCGACGGTTCTGCAGAAGAAACACGTCAGTACTGGGCCGCGCCAGAGCGATAAAGGTTCGAGCTCAGCTTTTTGCAATATTAAGAAATTCCCCCTCCCTGCTCTGTCTCAAATGAGAGAAACAAAGTGTTACTTATAGGCAACACTCTCTAGTCCTACCAAAGAAAGCAATACAACACACTGTTTTTAAAGAAGTTAAAAAAATAATTTCCGTACATGGTGCACTTTTTGCGTAGTAACTTGCCAAGGCTAACCTTATTCACGTCGCAGTATCGGGACATTTTTTGCTAGCCGACATTACGATGATTCATAAAAAGAGAACGACAAGAGGGGGTTCGACGCCATGTCTTGTTTCAAAAAGTTAAAGCGACAATGCGGTGATGGAGCACACAAGGCAGCGATAGGCTGCTCTCTGCTTTTCGCCAGCTTTCTCGCTGTTTCACCGGTGCAGGCTCAGACAGTTAACATTAACGTGGTAACACCTGATCCTGCGAATCCTGATAATTTCCTGCCCGTGGATGGCTTCCGCTGGCTGATCGAAGAGGATAACACCTGGAACATAAAGCCAGGCGTTGCAACTGGAAATACCCTTGCCACAGGCTTCCATAGCAGCCATTCACCGGTCATCGCGAAAGGTGAATCGGCAATGGGGAATCAATCGCCGGTCAGCTCACCTGATCTGGACCCGGCAAAACGCTACTTCCTCAGCGTAACCCCCCACAGCGGTTATACCATTGGTGGAGCAGAAATTAACGAGGGCGCCACTGATGTTCAGGTGGTTGTAAACCCTTTGCCACTGCCCACTGCGCAGTTCTCTGTTTTAGTGTTTGAAGATTTCAGCCCGATCAATGGCGCTCCGGATCTCCCAGAAGAGAACCCTGCCACCAGCATCAACCCCTCACGGATTAATGAGCCTGACGGTGGTCACTTTGATCCAACTCAGTTCCGGGTGCTGGTAGAAGAAGCAGGTGGCCGTTACGGTGCCACCGGTGGTCCGGTCACTCAGGACGCTTTCGGCAACCCCCTGGGTACTGAGTATCAATACGATGCTCAGGGAAATGCTGTGCTTGACGTCGATGGCTCTCCCATTATTGTGTCACTGGGGGATGGCATCATCCACCCAGGAGCGGATGGCTACGTCGTTGTTAAAAACCTGCCACCGGCAAAATATGGGGTTATCGTTACGCCGCCTACAGGCAAAGGCTGGATTCAAACCTCCACCATCGAAGGTACCGCGGTGATTGATGTCTGGCCTGCGGCGAATGAACCCTCCTACTTTGTTGAGTTCGGTCCTCCCGGGTTCCACGCCTTTCTTGGTTTCACCAAGCAGGTTGAAGATACTGCTTACAAAACCGATAACGCGGGTACCGCAACCATTACCGGCCAGGTGGTTAACAACCATATGTCCCGTCCACCCGAGCTGGCGTTCTATAACGGCGATCCTACACCGGGCTGCTGGGTCGGTCTGAACCGGGCGCCTAATCTGAGCGCTATTGATGTTCAGCCCTGTAATGACAACAGCGAGTTCACTTTCAGCAATGTACCTGCGGGCGACTATACCATTGCGATCTGGGATACCAACCTCGATATTGTTATCGCGCAGAAGAATGTCACAGTACCTGCAACTCCGAACACGCTGGTTGATCTGGCTGAACTGCCGGTTTTCAACTGGTTTGCCCGCTTGAGCGCCGGTATATTTAACGATGAAAACCAGAACGGCTTCCGTGATCCGGGCGAAACAAATCTGGGAGCTGATGCCTCGGCGGTTAATCTGCGTTTCCGTAACGGTACAATCTACCAGTCCTTCCCCATCGATACTGAAGGTGAAGCACCGTTTGACGAGGTGTTCCCATTCTTCCACTGGCTGGTAGCCGAGGTCGACTTTGCCACCCTGAAAGCAACCGGGGTGACCTACGTTGTTGATAACGGCGGTGAAGTACGCCCCGATGCGGGCTGGGATGATCCAACCTTCGACAAGCTCAATCCACAGCCTCAGTTCTGTACTCAGGCACGTATTGATGTCGCCGCAGATATGGGCGATACCGCCTGTATTGGAGCAACCGCTGGTGACCCAGCCATTAACCCAAATACCGGTAACAACCTGTCAACCACCCTTCAGGGGCAGATTCTGACACTGGGGATGCAGGATTTCCTTGGCCAGACCAACCGCCTGGAATTTGGTAAGAGACACTACCCTGACGGCGAAAACGGTGGTATCTCAGGTATTATCTACTACGCCATTACCCGGGCAGAAAATGACCCCCGTTTTGCCGTAGGTGAAGAGTGGGAACCGGGTATCCCAAGGGTGCAGGTTAACCTCTATAAAGATGCCGAAAATGATGGTCTGATTGATACCGCTGGCGGTGGTAATGCCCCGCGTGTTAACGGCGTTTCTCAGCATACACCACCAGATATTGATCTCTACCCATTAGGTAACTTCCCCGGACCAGAGGACACCGACCGTAACGGTAACGGTAGCTTCGATTTCGGTGATGCAATTCAGGTCACCTATGCCGATAGCTGGGATGATTCCAATCCCACAGCCTGCCAGGGAGATAGCTTTACCGCACACCCCGAGCTTGCGCCGAATGGTGATTTCACTACCGATTGCTATGATGGTCTGCGTAACTTTAACCAGATTACCAACGGTGTATTCGATGGAGGTTATGCCTTCAGCGATCTGCAAAAGGGAGCCTATATCGTTGAGGCGGTTCTGCCGGCTGGATATGAGCTGGTGAAAGAGGAAGATCGTAACGTAGATTACGGCGATACCTATGTACCAGCTCCTCTTCAACTACCACCTGAGTGTATTGGTGACAATCACACAGTACCACCGTATATGAGCTATCTGACCGATGCTAATGGTGCCCCTCTGGTAACCGGTTCGACTCCGGATGCGGCTCCATTTGCAGGCCAGACCCGCCCTCTGTGTGACCGTAAATCAGTACTGCTGACAACCGGTAAAAACGCTGCAGCGGACTTCTTTATGTTCACCGATGTGCCAATCGCCGCGCATGTTGTCGGTGGTATTCTGGATGATACTGCCAACGAATTTGACCCTAACTCACCCAACTTTGGTGAGAAATATGCGCCACCATGGCTGCCAGTCTCATTCAAAGACTGGACCGGCCGTGAAATTCTGCGTACCTATTCCGATGAATGGGGTCACTTTAACGCACTGCTACCTTCCACCTATTCGGTTAACCTGCCGATGCCTACTGGCGTATCACCTAACATGCTGACAGCATGTATGAACGATGCCAGTCCGATCTTTAATCCGGCAACCGGCAAACTGGAAGCAGATCCATTCCATGACCCACAATACAGCCAGTTCTGTTATACCTTCCAGTATATGCCTGGCTCAACCACCTATCTGGATACCCCGGTTGTTCCTGTAGCAGCTTTCGCAGGTCCAAACCAGTTTGCCCTGGATTGTGCACTGCCAACGCAGACTCCCGGTATCTTAACGGTAACCAGCAATAATGCATCAACGGGTCCGGCTGTGAATGTCGGCGATACCGTCACAATTACCTCTCAGGGCATCGTTCAGGTACCAAACCCAGAGTTTGATGGAACCGCTAACACGACGAAAACAATTGCCCGTGATTATGGCTTCGGCACATCCGGCACCTTAACCCTGGGTGGAACCCCCATTACCAATGCAATCTGGAGCAACGAAACAATAACCTTCGATGTGCCTGCAGACGCATCAACTGGTCAGTTGGAAATCACCAGCGCTACCGGAGAGAAGTCTGTTAACTCCGTTACGCTGAATATTCTTGCACCGGGTGAATCCGTTACCACTGTCTATCCAACCAACAACCTGTCCGGTACTCCGATTCAGGATGCTATCGATGCAGCGAATCCAGGCGATCTGATTCTGGTCTCTCCTGGGGATTACCATGAGCTGGTCATTATGCATAAGCCGGTTCGTCTGCAGGGCTTCGGTGCGGCATCAACCACAATCAATGCGGTACGTGCACCTGCACTCAAACTGCAGAACTGGCGTGATAAGGTTTATCAACTGGCTGTTGATCTGGCCTTTGACCTGCTTCCAGGTCAGACATTGGGTGGACTGAATATCGTCGACCAGGTGCCTATCTTCGGTACTGAAGAGGGTCCTGCTATTCTTGTCGTAGGTAATATCGGTGAATATGCAGGTAACCAGTCACGTATTGATGGTCTGGGTATCACCGGTGCCATCGATGGTGGCGGTATCTTTGTCGGTGGCTATGTAGATAACCTCGAGATCAGCAACAACAAAGTCTACACCAACTCCGGTAACTTCGGTGGTGGTATCCGTGTTGGTTACCCTGATCTGGTAACCACGGTTAACGATGCATCGGTTCATGTTGATGCTCAAAACAACAATATCAATATCCACAACAACCAGATCAACCAGAACGGCGGTAACGGCGGTGTCGGTGGCGGTGTAGCTCTCTATACCGGCAGCGATAACTATCAGATCACCAGCAACATGCTCTGCGGTAACTTCAGCATGGGTTCCGGTGCAGGTATCGGCCATCTGGGTCTGAGCAACAACGGTGTGATCGCCAACAACACTATCGCTTACAACCAGACCTTTAATCAGGGTCTTGAGGTACACGGTGGTGGTATCTACATCGCAGGTAAAGAGGGTCTGGCCAACGCTGTTGGTGGTGTTGCTCAGACTCCGGGATCTGGTTCCGTACTGGTCGAAGGTAATATGATCATGGGTAACCAGGCCGGTGCCGGTAGCGGCGGCGGTGTCAAACTGAGCTTTATTAACGGCGCCGACGTTGAAGCGAACCCTGCAACCAGCAGCCTGTGGCACAGCATCAAGCTGTATGACAATATTATCGTTAACAACGTCGCCGGACGTGACGGTGGTGGTGTCTCTATCCATGACGCCAGTGCAGTTAGCATAGTGCACAACACTATTGCTTATAATGACAGCACGGCAACCACAGCGTTGGTGATGAACCCAGCTCTGGGTACCAACAGAGAGTCCAGCCCACAACCGGGTGTAGGTGTTGCTTCACACCGCCACACTGCAGAACTGGCAGCAGTATCAGGTCAGAGCTTTTCTGATCCGGAGCTGGTGAACAATATTATCCTGCGTAACCGTAGCTTCTATTGGTTTATCAATGGTGCCAATGCACCTCAGACCTTTGGTCTGGTACCCGATATAGCTGGCGGTGATGCTCCAGTGTATAGCGATATTGCGGTTGTAGATGACCCCGCTTTGAGTCTGCATCCGCGAAACTCTCTGCTGACCAAAACTTATGAAAACAATGCATATGCAGGTAACGGCAATCAACTGGCAAAAACTAAACATGTGATCTTTACCGATCCTCTTGCCAATGGTCAGCCTGGTCAGACCCTGATGCAGCAAGAGCAGACAACCAGCCTCAACATTGCTGCTGCCCTGGATGAAGGCGGAAACTTTATCGATATCCGCTTCGGTCCTCTTACACTGGATCCGACGCTTCGAGGCAACTACCGCCTTGCAGACAATCGTCTCAATTTAGCTATTAACAACGGTCTGGCAGATGTTTTGACTGGCAATGTTAATCTGGCTAATGATTTCTACGGTACTGCACGATTCTATGGCAGTGGCCCCGAGATCGGTGCAGAAGAAATTGCAGCTGAAGCCAATCCCGTGGCTGTAGACGACGTAATTGAGATAGGAATTGCAGGAACCCTAGGAGATCTTCAGGCATTTACCCTGAATATCAATTACCTGCTGAACAATGACATCAATGATCTTGGCTGGGGCGCTTCAGTTCCAGTTCTAGGTAGCGAAACAGGTAATGGTTCACTGAGTTGGAATGAGACTAATGCAAATCAGTTCACCTTCCGTACTCCTACTGGACCTGAGTCTGTTGGTCAGTTCAGCTTTCAGTACAAGGACTCGGCAAGCCCGCTAACAAATGCAGCGACGGTTACGCTGAATAAAGATATCTCAGTAATGCGAGCTATCACGGTTCTGCAGGATAATGGAGATTACTTGTGGCGTATCAACGGTTGGACAACATTCCCTCCAGGAACCGATGTTCGCCTCTACATGAATGGCAACGCAAGTGGTACGCCATTCGCTACTTGGAATTTGGGTGGCGGTGTTGGTCGCTGGATCTATTCAGTCGATCAGGGTCCTGACCCAACCGGGGTTACCGAAGTGAGCGTGCGAATAGGTAACCGTAAACTTATGCATATCCCACTGGAAATCCGATAACAGTCACTGCGGCCGGCCCGGCCGGCCGCACCCTGACAGGTATCAGCTCAAAAGTTAAAGGAGCGAAACCATGAACAAGAAAGCAATCAGTCTGATGGTCAGAGCTGTTATTGCCGGTGCGATGATCAGCTGCGCCGGCCTGGCCAGCGCAACCGTCTATACACAGTGCCCCGGTGACCTTAACGGCGATGGGGATAATATTGATGCAGGTGAAGACTCTACGGTTAAATGTATGCACCTGTCCGGTGGTGATGGCTATATCAAAATGGCCGATGATCGCCCAATGTATATGTTTGGCTTTGGTAATATGACCGGTGTACCCGACGGACAAGTAATGTCTGAAGGTGTGCTGAGTGCTGAATTTCCTGCACCCAGTATCGACCTGAAGGAGGGGCAACCCTTCTACCTGACCCTGTCTAACGTGGGGATGGTGATGCGGCCCGACCTGTTTGACCCACATACTGTACACTTCCACGGTTTTCCCAACGCTTCATCGGTGTTTGATGGGTTGCCGGATACCGGAATAGCTATCAATATGGGGGCCAGCCTGACCTATTACTATAATGTTCAGGACCCTGGTACCTATATGTATCACTGCCACGTTGAGGCAACCGAGCATATGCAGATGGGTATGCTGGGTAACCTGTATGTGCATCCTAAACAGGATGGCACCCCCATTGAGTATCCTGCTGCTTCCGGACGTATTTTCGACAAATTTGTCTACAACGATGGTGATGGCTCTACCGGTTACGATGTTGAAGTACCGATTCAGATCGGTTCTTTCGACTCCCGTTTCCACGATGCCAGTGAGGGGGTTCAGCCCCTGCCCTTCGCAGAGATGGAGGATAACTACCCGATGATGAATGGCCGGGGCTACCCCGACACCGTGATTCAGGGATCGCTGCCCTCTGTCGACAGCTATCTTGATCCTGGCATTCCATTCAAACCCGGTCGCCAGACACAACGGGTATCGACCCATATCGAGGCAACTCAGGGCGAAAAAATTCTGTTAAGGCTTTCCAACCTGAACGTTACTCGCTTTTACTCACTGAATACGCTCGGCATTCCGATGCAGGTGGTGGGCATGGGTGCCAAGCAGCATATCAGCCCCGATGGTAAAAAACTGTATTACAAAACCAACTCGGTCACCCTTGGTGGCGGTGAGGCGATTGATGTGCTTCTGGATACGGCCGATGTCGCTGCCGGTAAGTATTACCTCTACACAGGTAACCTCAACTACCTGAGTAACGGTGATGAAGATTTTGGCGGGATGATGACTGAAATCATTGTCAACTGAGTCTGAGCAGGCAAGGAGAATTATCATGAAACTATTACGCAGCTTTGCCGCACTGACCAGCGCGCTGGTGCTTTCAGCCACCAGCCTGACGGTGCAGGCAGAGATCATGGGTATCGAGGGTACTACCACCGATGGCCACCAGAAAACCTTCAACCTGGAAGCCGCAGCCGCAGCCATCAGCACCCCTGACGGCGACAACCTGCTGATCTGGGCCTACGGTGACCTGGATAATGCAGCAACTGAAGTGCAATATCCCGGTCCCACTATCATTGTCCATGAAGGTGATGCGGTCACCATTAACCTGACCAATACCGATATCGCCGAGCCGGTGTCAATGGTATTCCCAGGCATGCAGAATGTTGCAGCCGTGGTATCCAATGATCTCAATATTGATGGCAGTACAGACCGTGTTGTACTGACAGAGGAGGCTAGTATCGGTGAAACGGTGACTTACAGCTTTACTGCAAGTAAACCCGGAACCTACCTTTACCACAGTGGCTCCAATCCTGACCTACAGGTGGAAATGGGGCTGAGCGGGGCTCTCATCGTTCGCCCTGCGACCAACCCGGATAGCCAGGCATACAATAATGCCGACTCTGCCTATGATCACGAGTATCTCTACTTCCTGACCGAAATGGATACCGCTATCCATCAGGCCGTGGATCTGGGTCTGCAGCCTGATACCAGCAACTATCACGCGGTACTGTGGTTTATGAATGGCCGCAACGGCCCTGACACCATGTTCGATCATAATGTTGCCTGGATGCCTCATCAGCCCTACGGCTCTCTGACACGGATGCATCCGGGTGAGAAAGTCCTGTTGCGGATTATCGGTGCCGGCCACGATATGCACCCGCTGCATACCCATGGTAACCACTTCCTGCAGATCGCCCGTGATGGTCAGGTGCTGACCAGTGATCCGGCCAATGCTGCCACCGTCGGTGCTGATCTGGCATTTGGTGACTATACGCAGCAGGTTCTGCCAGGCGCCACCTATGATGCAATCTTCGAGTGGACCGGCAGAAACATGGGCTGGGATATTTACGGTCACACCGCGGGCGATGGATCACTTTGCAACGGTCAGGAGACCGCCAGTGATTCAACTGACCCTGTTAGCTTTGAGGATTGTCGCTACCACAATGCTCCGATTCCCGTTGATCTTCCTGAAAACCTTGACCTGACCTTCGGTGGTTTCTACAGCGGTAGTCCATATCTGGGCTCGATGGAATCCCTGCCTCCTGGTGAAGGCGGTCTGAACCTTAACGGTGGCCTGTTCTTTATGTGGCACTCCCACACAGAGAAAGAGCTGGTCAACAACGATATCTTCCCCGGCGGCATGATGACGATGCTGATTGTTGAACCACCTGGCGTACCAATCCCATAGGGTTGGCATCAGAGAATTAAGGAAAAGGAGTCTTATTATGAATATCCTGAGACACTCCGCTTTGCTAATCGGATCCCTGATGCTGACATCTGGTTCGATTCAAGCGGCAACCTACGACCTGTGCGTAGGCGAAACACAAACAAACATTCCATCGGTACCACTCGCCGTGCGTATGTGGGGATATGGAATTGATACCGGCGGAACCTGTAACGCGACGGTACCAGGGCCTCAACTGGATGTACCCGTGGGTGATTCTACGCTGACGATTAATCTGCGTAACACCCTGCCCAACGATGCCACATCGGTGATGGTTCCGGGTCAGGGTCTACCCTCAGTTGGCGGAACGCCTGTGACCTTCACAGATCCACAGGGACGGGACAGAATTCGTTCTTTTGTCGCTGAAACGGCCCCGGGAACCACCGGCGTGTATACCTGGAACAACATTAAACCCGGTACCTACCCTTACCAGTCCGGGACCCATGTTCAGGTTCAGGTCCAGATGGGGTTGTATGGGGCGATGATCCATAACGAAGCCGCAAATACTGCCTACCCTGGCGTCACCTACGATCAGGATAAGGTGCTGATCTATAGCGCCATCGATCCTGTATTGCATGAAGCAGTCAACAACGGCGAGTATGGCGCTAATTGTGCTAATCCAGCTCTCAATCCTGCTACCGGGAATTATGAGTGTGCGATGACAAGTACTGTCGTCTATAAGCCAAAATATTTTCTGGTCAACGGGGCAACCTACAATGTTGGCAGTTTACCTGAAGATATCGGTCCGGCCGGCACTACCACGCTGCTGCGGATGATCAATATGAATCTTGACACCCTCGCACCAATGCTGCTGGGCGACACGATGGATCTGGTTGCAGAGTCTGGCTACCCCTACCCCTATCCTCGCCGCCAGTATTCGGTGAATCTGGCACCTGGACAGTCAAAGGACGGGTTGGTTACCTTAGGTGAAGGTTCTACGAAACTGTCGCTGTTTGATCGTCGACTGAACACCACTATTGCCGGTGGTGTAGGTGGTGGTCTGGTAAACAAGTTCATCGTTTCCGGAAATGCAACTACCGGTGACCCTCTCTACTACTTTTCCATGTTTGCTAACCTCACACACAGAAACGGTACGACCGTTGTGGGTGGTTTAAGTGTCGAGAACCGTGACGTTGTAAGCTTCAATCCGGCAACCGGAGCCTGGGCTATGGTGCTGGATGGCTCCCTTTACAACCTAGTGGAGGCATCAGATGGCACAACTATGGCAAATATCGATGCACTGCATGTCTACGCTGATGGCCGGATGATGTTGTCTTTCAGTGAACCCGTAACAGTACCCGGTATTGCCACAACTGTTGATGATTCAGATTTGGTATTGTTTGATCCGTCTAATTTAGGTAGTGAGTTCAGCATTGCCTACACAGGAGCAGAACTTAACCTGACTACAGATTCAGAAGATATTGATGCACTAAGTATTGATGTTAATGGAGATCTGCAGATATCAACAGCCGGTTCTGCAATTGTCCCGGGTATTTACGGCTCAGCTAAAGATGAAGATGTAATGCGCTATAGCCAGGCTACCCATACCTGGGCAATCATGTTTGATGGCAGTGATCTGAGTAGTGACTTTATTGCAGGTACAGCAAATATTGATGCTCTGACACACCCTGATGCTAATAAGTTGTTATTCAGCATTGCTGGTAACCAAAGTCCCTTGGCTGGGGTACTGAACACCACTGATGCAGATATTCTCCTATACAGTGGCAGCTTCGGGCTTAACAACACTACCGGTCTGCTGGAGACACGCCTGGATATGTCTGTTGCAAGCAGCTTACCTGTATATGCCGATATTGCTGCGATGAGTTGGAGTAGTGGCTTACCCTACGTTAACAGCGCACCGATTACCGGTAACGATGTTTACAGTCTGGATCTGCGCCTGAATTCAACGCTAACGGTTGCTGCTCCTGGAGTATTGGCTAACGATACCGATCCTGATATGAGCACACTTTCTGTTCAGGCCCAATCAATAGCCACGACATTAGGAGGCACCCTGAATATCAGCGCTGACGGTAGTTTCATCTATACGCCTCCAGCCATTACTTCAGGAACCGATACAGCCACCTATATGGCTGATGATGGTTTTGGTGGTGTAACCTCAGGCAACATTACTATCAATGTTGATACAAGTGCTCCACCGGTTAATGAGCCTCCAGTTGTAGTGCTTGATCAGGTCTCTACTCTGATCAACACCCCAGTAGTGATCAATATTCTGGCCAACGATACTGATAATACCGGCAACATTGATCCGGCTAGTGTAATAATCGTCAAAGATCCAACACAGGGAGGTATCATAACTGATATTAACCCGCTGACAGGTGAAGTAACCTTTACCCCAGCGCTCAACTTTGTCGGTACTGACATATTCAAGTACAGAGTCAGAGATGACAGCGGGCAGATATCTCTTCTAGCAAAAGTTAGAATAAACGTCATAAGTAACTAACCCCCCAGCAAGCAGAGTCCAGGAAGGATAGCTGTTTGCCAAAGGGGAGCCATCAGGCTCCCCTTTTTTTGTTTTAAATCAGCAGGGTCATATTCTCATATTTAACAAAAATCCCCCTGGTCTTGTGTCGCAAATGAGAGAGACAACAGAACATACCACCCGCCAACATAATGTCTCCAAAAGCATACACAGCCAAGCATTTGATTTAATTTAACTTTTAAAGAATAAGTTTCAATACGGCCTGTAAATTGCTTAATAATTAATACACTGTCTGTAATGGAATTGGAGACAGTCCAAGATTAATCAATGGGGGAGGAAAAGCGATGAACAGCTTTTTCAGAATCAACATGCTTCATTCGCTGAAAATACTATTACTCTGTTTTGCAGTGCAGTTTCTTCAGCCAGCGGTCGCAGCCGGGATTTTACCTGAAAATGTGCAGGCAGAGCTTGAACAGCAGTGGGGTATCCGTGTCATCTCTCTGCGTCAGTCTGCCGCGGGCTATATGCTCGATTTTCGTTACAAAGTGACAGATCCGGTCAAGGCTAAAAAAGTGCTGGACCGGTCAATCAAACCGCAACTAATCGTTACCAGTACTGGCAATCACCTGCAGGTGCCGGCTCCTTCAAAGATTGGACCTCTGCGTCAGTCTTCCAGAGAACCCAGAGCTGATACCAACTATTTCATCTTCTTTGCCAACCCCCGCCGCCAGGTAAATATCGGTGATGAGGTCAGTATTCAGATTGGCAAACTTGAAATACCCGGATTGAAGGTCAGCAACAGCTGAAGTTGGAGAGATCTGCATGAAGACTAATTTGAAGCCTTTGCTGAAACCCGCCTTTTTCTCTGCAACGCTGCTCTTTTCGGTACTCAGCCATGCGGCCGTTATTTCAGAAGAGTTACAACTGCAGCTGGACGCTACCGGAAGCTTTGACCCGGTACCCATTATATTGCAATTTAACGATCAGAACAGCAGCCAGCAAACCCTGCGGCAGATTCGCAAAGCGATTCGTCAGCAACTCAAAACTGACACTCAGCTGAGTAAAACGGAAAGAAGGCAGCTGCGCAGGCTGTTACGCTCTGAAGTGATTCAGTCGCTTCGGGCACAGCTGATAAACTCACGAAAACAGCTCGACCCTTTACTGGATTTTTCTGCTCAGGGGCAGATTAAAGACCTCTGGCTGATCAACTCCGTAGCACTGACCCTGCCCGCCTATATGGTTGAAGCGCTATCACAGCTGCCCCAGGTCGCTTCTCTGAGAGCAGATCTGCTAACCGCCGCACCAGGGCAGGCTTATACGCCACCTTCAACCCCGGAATGGAATGTCAGCAGTATTAATGTTCCCTCTCTCTGGAGTCAGGGAATTACCGGGGATAATATCGTTGTTGCCATCATTGATAGTGGCGTTGATGGTGAGCACCCGGATCTGACAGGACGATTTCGCGGCGGCAGCAGCGACTGGCTCGATATGCATAGCAGCAGTACCACCCCCATTGATGGCTTTGGTCATGGCACCAACGTGACCGGCCTGATTCTCGGAGGAGACAGTTCCGGTACCGCGCTGGGTATGGCACCGAATGCACAGTGGATCGCCGCCAGGGTTTTTGATCGTACCGGTTATGGTTCTCTCAGTGACCTGCATGCGGGTTTACAGTGGGCACTAGATCCCGATGGGGACCCCAGCACCGATGATGCCCCCGATATTGTCAATAACTCCTGGGGGTTATACGGCACGCTTGGAACCTGCAATACCGAGTTTCAGGCGGATATACAGGCTCTGAAAGACTCAGACATTGCCGTTACCTTTGCCGCTGGCAACTCTGGCCCCTATAGCAACAGCAGCTTGAGTCCTGCGAACCTGCCGGGGATTATGTCGGTGGGTGCCCTGCAACAAAATCCGGATGGTTCCTTGGTGGTTGCCCGCAGCAGTAGCCGGGGCCCCTCTCCCTGTGATGCAAACGCAGTATTCCCAACCGTTGCAGCACCTGGCATTGATGTTCAGACCACCGGGATGTCCTACGGTAGCGGCCAGCCTTATACCGAGTGGGTCGGTGGCAGCTCGTTTGCAGTAGCCCATGTTTCCGGTGTAATGGCACTACTGAAAAGTGCCGTGCCCACGGCAACGGTGGCTCAACTTGAACGGGCAATTAATGAGACCGCCACCGATATTGATATCTCAGGTCCAGATGATAATACCGGCTACGGGCTGGTAGATGCTCAGGCAGCATACGTGCGCTTACTTGAACTATCTAAACCAACCAATACAGCCCCAATAGGAATAGCGGATCAGTATAGGGTGCGTGAATCTGAAAAACTCTTTGTAACGACGAAAGACGGTGTTCTCAGTAACGACTACGATGCTGATCAGGATAGCTTAACCGCCCACCTGATCCGACCACCGTTAAAAGGCACCCTGAAGCTGAACAGTGATGGAAGTTTCTATTACAAAAATAGACAGGATGCTCATTTTGATACCTTTGTCTATGTCACCAGTGATGGTCAGACCTATAGTGAAGAGACTACAGTAACACTCAAGATTATCTCCGACGATCATAAAGACCACAAAAAGGAAAAAGAGAAAGAGAAAGAGAAACACGATAAATATGAAAAACATAAACATAAACATAAACACAATACTGCACCGAAAGCGGTAAAAGATCGGATCCGGGCTGAAAAGAATCACACAGTGATTATCAATATTCTTGATAATGACAGAGATGCTGATGGCAATATCGATCCGGCAAGCGTCAGAATAGTTCGACAGCCCAATAAAGGAGGCACTGTTTCTGTCAACATTGATGGCACGGTTGCCTATAGGCCAGCCGACAATTTCAAAGGACGGGAAATATTCAGATACCGTGTATGGGATAAAATGCAGAAACGCTCTAACCCTGCAACAGTGGTTATACGCGTAAAATAGAGATATAAATGAGGTTGCAGCTGGCAGTGAGCCCGCTGCTTATAACGGATGCTGAAAACCGGGGGGTTACCAGCAGATGACGACAAACAGCTCAACTTCCGGCCTGTTTACTCAGAGGTTTCGGGGGATCATTGCGGCACTATCCAGCGCTCTCAGCTGGTGGTTTGGCCAATTAGGCCAGATGCTGCCCGCCAGAATCCGGGCGGGATGGCAGCAGGACAGCTTTAGTCTGATTCTGGAGCTACAGGATCAGCAACTTAGCATCAGTGCTGGCCAGCAGCACTGGATGCTCCCGTCACCATGGGAGAAAAGTTCACTGCCCGAGACGTTAAAACAGGTGATTGCGAAAGCTCAGAACGCAACCCTGTGTCTGGCTGATGACATGATTCTGCAGACCCGTGTCAGCGTGCCCCGCAACGCCCGCGACTATATCGACAATGTCGTGCGCTTCGAGATGGACCGTCTGACCCCCTTCAGGGCTGACCAGGTATACTTCGATACCGGCCCCGTTACCGATGAACCGGGAAAAGAGCAATGTCATACAGAGTTATATCTGATCCCTAAAGAGCAACTTCAGACTATTCTCAATCAACTGGAGCAGCTGGGCATCGCTCCTGACAGGATCATACCTCAGGGGTTTCTCAACCAGCATGACAGCCACCTTAACCTGCTGCCTCAATCCGATGAAGCATCTCTCCGTTCCCGTTACCTGCGTTTTCAGTTTGCGCTGGTGAGTCTTAATCTGCTGTTACTGATTACCGCCGTCAGTCTGCCACTGGCGCAGAAACAGACTCAGATAGAACAACTGACTGAAGCGGTCGCCCAGTTGCGCAGCCAGGCCGAAGAGGTGTTTCAGATTCGCGATGAACGACAGACGCTGTTCCAACAACAGCAGAACTATGTCGATATAAAACAGCAACAAAGTTCGGTACTGTCACTGATCGACGAACTGACCCGGTTGTTACCCGATGAGGTATGGTTGAACAGGATGTCGATGCAGGGCAGATCCCTGCGCATTCAGGGCGAAGCAGACAATGCATCTGAGCTGATCGCTCTGCTGCAAAACTCAGGCAAACTCACCGATGTCAGTTTTTTCTCACCGGTCACTCAGGACCCCCGCACGGGTAAAGAGCGTTTTATGATCTCAGCCAGGCAGAGCCCGGGAGAAAGCCATGCAGCTCAATAAACAGCAGCAACGTTATCTGGCTCTGGGGATACTGGCAACGGTGCTGACTCTGCTTTACCTGCTGGTCATCGGCCCGGTTATCAGCCGCTATCAACAGGCGAATGATCAGATCGAAACCCTGACATTTCAGCTGCAACGCTACCAGAATCTGAATAACAGCCGCCCCAACGAGGAAGCATTACTACAGCAGGTGAAACAGGACTCCCCATTAAGGCCCTACTTTCTGGAAGGCGAAACCCGCTCGGTGGTGTCCGCGAAATTACAGCAGCATCTGAAGCAGCTTGTTGCCCGCACTGGCGGCCAGATCGTCAGTACACAGGGGCTTCCTGCAGAACAGAGTGGCGATCAGTTACTGCGCAGCATCACCCTGAAAGTTCAGTACAAGGCGGGCATCGATGAACTGAAAGAGTTACTGTTTGCTCTGGAAACCAGCAAACCCGGACTCTATGTCGAGGACCTGAGCATAAGCTCCGCCCCGATACGAACCTCCAGTTACGCCCGCAGGCAGGTATTGCCACCACTGGATATCCGCTTTAACCTCACGGGCTACACCACCGGCAGGGAGACGTTATGAACACAGTCCGCTACCTGACCCGGCTAACCCTGCTGCAACTGGGTGTAATGGCAATATTAACCGCTATTCTTAGCGCTCAGTTCATGATGCCGGTTGCTGAGCCAACACAACTGTCAAATGAGCAGCTCTCCGAGCCTTCATCGCTTCCAGAGCTACCATCAATTGCGGAACCCGATCTGCAGATCGATCAGTTTCTCGAGATCAGTGAACGGCCACTGTTTTACTCCACCCGTAAACCCCAGGAGATCAGCACTGCGATGACCGCTATCCGCAGACCGGACCGCACACCAGAACAGGACTGGATACTCACAGGTATTATTATCAATGGAGAGGATAATGTGGCCCTCTTCAGCGCTATCGGCAAGAAGAACTATGAGTCGCTGAGAAGCGGGATGAAGCTGAGTGACTGGACACTCGATGAGATAACGCCGGATAGCGTCACGTTTAGTAATGATGGACGTAAAATTGAAATGCCTTTGATTAAACCTGCAGCCCCCTCGCAGGCAGGGCGCAGCAGGTCCTCCTCTCTTTTTATGAATCAGAGTCAGTATGGCAAAGTCGTGCGCCCGTTGGATAACCAGTAGCAGGAGAGTTTGATGAACAATATATCTATTTGGAAAGTTATACCGCTGCTGGTCACCCTCTCAGGTCTGACAGGATGTAACAGCTCAGCCATCTATAAAGATGAAGGACTGACCCCAAAGCAACCCGTTGGCCAGATTATTCACCAACGCAATCAGGACCGAAATAGCGCGGCAGGAGCCAATAATACAACTGGCGTGGCTATGCAACAGAATCAGGGCAGCCCCTCCTCTGTCCCGGAGCGACAACGATTTGAGCTGGTGTCCGAAGCCCGGCCGATGATAACCCAGAGCCAACCGGCGTCCACGGGTAGTGGCGAGGGAAATATCACCCTCAATTTTAACGATACGGATATCCATGAGGTGGCAAAAACCATTCTCGGGGATATTCTGAACCGCAACTATGCGATTAATGACGCTGTCAATATCAGGGTGTCGCTGCACACCAGTCAGCCCCTGAATCGCGATGCCCTGATCCCCACCCTCGACTCACTGCTGTTTATGCATGGTGCGGTACTGCGGGATAACGGCCACCTGATTGAGATCATGCCCAAGAGCAACACCCTGGCCGGCGGCGCTCCACAACTGAAACTGCAGAATGATCAGGGCTTCCAGACGCTGGTAACACCGCTACGCTATATCGCAGCCAAAGAGATGGAAAAAATTCTCAAATCGGTGGCATCAGAGGGTGCCCGGATCACAGTCGATGAGCCCCATAACCTGCTGCTGATGTCCGGCTCCCGCACCGAACTGAACACCCTGCTCAACACCATTGAGACTTTTGACGTCAACCAGCTGCGGGGCATGTCGATCGGTCTGTTCCGCTTACAGTCAGTGGATACCCGGACAATACTGGGTGAGCTGGAAAATGTCTTTGGTGATAAATCCTCCGGTCCAATGGCGGGGCTGGTTAAATTTGTCCCGATCGAACGGTTGAATACCGTGATGGTGATCACACCTCAGCCGCAATACCTGAAAAGTGCTCAGCAGTGGATCGAGCGGCTCGACCGGATGGACAATCTCGCCAGCACCTCGCTGCATGTGTACAAGGTCAAATACGGTAAAGCATCACACCTGGCCGGCATGCTTGAGCAGCTGTTCTCAGGGCAGCGTTCGAAGTCAGGCAACCAGGGCAGCGGTCCCCGCTCCCCATCCCCGACCACGGCAGCCGCACCAGCAACAGGGACACCCGCCGTGATTTCCAGCCAGGGAACACTGACACCTCTGACCAGTCAGACCTCGCTGAGTAATCTTGGCGAGATCAGTATTATTGCCGACGAAGAGAACAACTCGCTGCTGGTGCTGGCCACCCAGGCCGACTACGGAGTGGTAGAACTGGCGCTACAGAAGCTGGATGTACTGCCTCAGCAGGTTTTGGTTGAAGCCACTATTGTCGAGGTGAAGCTCTCCGGGGATCTGAAATACGGGATCGACTGGTTCTTCAAAAACGGGTTTGGCAACGGCGATACCGGTTATGGTTCCCTTTCTAGTCCACAAAGCGCCAGTGGTTTCAAATATGAGGTGCTGGACCGCCTCAACAATCCGCTGGCCCTGTTGACTGCACTGGCCTCTGACAGCCGCATCAATGTGATCTCCTCCCCCTCACTAATGGTGCTGGATAACCAGTCCGCCTCAATCAAGGTTGGTGATCAGGTGCCTATCTCCACCTCTGAAACCACGAATACCTCAAACAGCAGCGGCAATCTGATCACCACTTCGGTTCAATATCGGGATACCGGTGTACTGCTGGAGGTGACGCCACAGATCAAAGATGGCGGTATGGTGGTACTGGAAATCAATCAGGATGTCAGTGACGCCTCTGTCACAACCTCCTCAGGCATTCAGTCTCCCACCATCAATCAGCGTCAGATTAAAACCACCGTTGCGGTACAAAGTGGCGATACACTGGTGTTGGGGGGGCTCATCAGAGAGAACAAAGATCTGGGAGATGCAGGCCTGCCTGGGATAAAAGATGTACCCGGTCTTGGCTATCTGTTTGGTTCCAAAAGTGAAACCAGCCGCCGTACTGAACTGGTGGTGATGATCACACCGACAGCGATAAAAAACCGCAATCAGGCGCGGGAGGTTACCGATGAGTTTAAGCGGCAAATGAAAGCACTGAAACTGTAACCAGAAGATCGGAGAAGCAGAACTGAAACAGATCAGCACTCAGCAAAAAGCCGGTCATCACTGCCCGGCTTTTTAATATAAAAGTTTAGCACCACCCCTGTTTCCAGTGATCACTATCAGCCAGTATCTGCCAGTGAATAACGTGTTCCCGGTGGCTGATCACGGCTTCAAGAACGCACTGTTGAACAACACCGTCATCATCTTTCAGCAACTTCGTCACTAAAAAATGTTTCTCTTTATTGTGCGGTTCAACCGCTGTCCACTTACTCAAATGCAATTTAGACGGGTTAAATCGGTTCCTTTCTGCCATCGGATCAGAAACCAGTGATTGGCTGTACCAGCTTACCAAACAAAGTGGTAAACCTGAGAGGCGCATCGGTAGCGATCAGACAGATACAATCCACTTTACTATCGACCAGCGGTTGATGTTCAATCTGATCATCCAGATCGGCCACATCGCCGCGGCAGAAACGCCCAACCTCATCGGAAAAAGAGCCTCGCAGCACCATGGTCAGCTCATTGCCATTGTGGGTGTGCGCCAGCATCGCCTTTCCCGGTGCAATTCTCAGCAGCCGGGAAACACCATGTCCCTCCCAGGGCATATCATAGTAAGCAACACCAGGAACGATCCGTTTCCACTCCAGCTGATCCAGAGGGCAGTGAATATACTCTCTTAAGGGGGCCGGTATCTCAGGATCCATGACGATAGGCGTAACCGGGACGCTCTCCTGCTTGGTCGGCAGTTCATCAAGCTGAGTCAGTACCGATGCCAGCATATCATCGGCAACGGTTTCGGGCTCCAGTGATTCCAGCAGTGCACCACCAACGGCATCAGAGTGCTCAGCCCGCTCACGACACTGTGGACAGATCGACAGATGGGATGCCACCACCAGCGCCATGCCCTGGGACAGAGCGCCAGCCGAATAGCTGATAAGGGTTGCATCATCGAGGTGATGATTAATGTTCATACTCATCACCTCCCCAGATCTGTTTCAGTTTTTCTGTTGCCAGGCGGATTCTGGATTTAACACTCCCCAGAGGGATATCGAGACGGCTGGCGATATCACCGTGTGATCGCCCTTCGAAATAAGACATGTAGATAACCTGCGCCTGCTTTTCCGGCAGCTGGCTGATCGCCTGTGCTACCCGGTCTGATAATACTTCCTGCTCCCCCTGTCCTGACTCGCAAGCCGTTTCACTCCACTCATCAAGACTGTACTGGGGATATTTCTGCTTACGCATCCAGTCGATGCTCTGATTTCGTGCCAGAGTAAAGATCCAGGTGCTGGCCGCCGCTTTATCCGGATGATACATGTGTGCCTTGCGCCACACCGATAGCATCACCTCCTGCGTCACCTCTTCGGCAGCGGAGATAGCCACGCCCAACCGTACGATATAGGCCTTAACCCTGGGCGCAAAATGGTTGAACAACCGGGCATAGATCGATTTATCTGGTTTTACCGCCAATCGGCCCAACAGATCGCTCCAGTCTGCACTGGCCATCTCGGCCTGACTCAGTTGTACGATGTTATCCACATCCTCTCCCGGTGGTCTGTTCTTCATATACCCCTTTACGTATTCAGATAATTAACCGGATCATCCCAGCTGAAAAAATTTTGCCGGGTAACTGCTTTATTCACAACAGAATCTGTGATCCTATTTTGAAACCTTCACGTATAGCCCTGCAAATAATGCGCTTGCTGAACGATTGTTTATTCATTTTGTTACCGCGCGTCAAACAGATCACAGTATGGACTGCTCCGATGAATATTACTGCCATCCGCCCGAAAAAAATTGCCGTTATCGGTTCCGGTATTGCCGGCCTGAGCTGCGCCTGGCTGTTGAACAAAGCCCACCGGGTAACACTCTATGAAAAGGATGACCGGTTGGGTGGCCATTCCAATACTGTCCGGTTCGATCTCGACGGCACTCAGATCGATGTCGATACCGGGTTCATCGTTTTTAACCCGGTGAACTATCCCAATCTGGTTAAGTTCTTTGAACATATCAACCTGCCAACCTGTGCCACCGATATGTCATTCGCAGTCTCGGTAGACAATGGACGGTTAGAGTACAGTGGCACCGGTCTGAATGGTCTGTTTGCGCAGAAACGCAACCTGATCAGTCCGGCCTTCTGGTCGATGATCAGAGACCTGATGCGCTTCTATCGCAACGCAGACAGGATGATGGCTGATCCTTCACTGGCAAACCTCACTCTGGAGCAGTTACTCAGCCAGCATAGCTACGGTGATCGTTTTATCTATGACCACCTGCTGCCTATGGGGGCGGCCATCTGGTCCACCCCGGTGCAGCAGATGCTCAGGTATCCTGCGCTGAGTTTTCTCCGTTTCTGTCAGAACCATGGCCTGTTACAGATTAATGACCGGCCTCAATGGCATACCATCCCAGGCGGCAGTATCGGCTACGTCAGCAGAATCGCCACCGAACTGGCAGATAATGTCAGAATTAACAGCCGCATACACAAAATCATCCGTCACCCGGACTTCGTGGTTATCGAAGACCTTCACGGTGCCCGGGAGCACTATGATGAGGTAGTGCTGGCCTGCCATGCTGATCAGGCTCTGGCTCTGCTGGAAAAGCCCACCGCAGAGGAACAGCAACTGCTGAGCAGCGTCCCCTATCAGAGGAACCGGGCGTATCTTCATCTTGATGAGAGCCTGCTACCGCAGAACAAAAAGGTCTGGTCCAGCTGGAATTATATGGCGTCAGGCAACGCCAGAGACGAGCGCCAGGTTTCTGTCAGTTACTGGATGAACCGTTTGCAGCCACTGGCGACTGAGCAACCGGTCATCGTGTCTCTCAATCCCCCGAAAGAGCCTGCAGCAGATAAACTGATACGCAGTTTTTTCTACGATCACCCCGCCTTTGACCAGAACTCTCTGACCCAGCAGCAGAATCTCTGGAGTCTTCAGGGACAGCAAAAAACCTGGTTCTGCGGGGCATGGTTTGGTTATGGTTTTCATGAAGATGGACTGCAATCGGGGCTGGCAGTCGCAGAGCAACTGGGGGGGATTCCCCGCCCCTGGCATCTGGACAACCCCAACAGCAGAATTATCGTCACCCAAAGACCGCCTGAAAGGTCTATGGAGGATGAGATAAGGACCCGCATCCATGGCTAAACTGAACTCCTCAGTGTTCGCTGGTGTTGTTATGCATCACCGTTTTACACCGAAGCGGCATCGTTTTATCTATCGGGTTTTCTCGCTGTGCATCGACCTCGATGAACTGCCTCTGCTAAGCAACACCCTGAGATATTTTGCTATCAACCGCTTCGGCCTGATGTCATTTCACGAAAAAGATTATGGTCGCGGAGAGGGTCGGTTACGTCAGGAGATCACCGGGCTGCTGTCATCCCGGGGTTATGCATCAGCCACACACCGCATTGAGCTGCTCTGCTATCCAAGAATTCTGGGGTATACCTTTAATCCTCTGAGTGTCTACTTCTGCTATAACCCTGACAATCAGGTGGAGGTGATACTTTATGAGGTCAGCAACACCTTCGGCCAACGGCACAGTTATCTGCTGGTGAACGATAATCCCGATGATAAGATTGTCCGCCATAGCTGCCATAAGCTGATGTATGTCAGTCCGTTTATGCCCATGGACACCGCCTATAGTTTCAGAATCCTGCCGCCCCGGGAAAGGATTTCCGTATGCATTCAACAGAGCTGCAGAGATGACGCGAAGATCACTCCGATACTGAATGCCACGTTTACCGGACAACGACAGGAGATAAACGATATAAACCTGCTCAGGCTGTTTATCAGTCACCCCCTGATGACCCTGAAAGTGATGGGAGCGATCCACTGGGAAGCACTCAGACTCTGGCTGAAAGGCGTCAAACTTCAGCCGCGGAATACCACAAAAAGTTACAGCATCAGCTGGTCAGATCGCAATGGAGAAACTCACTATGAAAACCTGTAACTACCAGACCTCCTCAACCGCAGGCCGGTCACAGGTGAAAACCCTGGCACAACCATCCATGGCGCACCACAGGTATAAGCAAGAGTACAACACGGCGATTAAACCTGACTGGCTGGAGCAAAGAGTGCTCAACCGGCTCGGTGCGCCCCTGAGTCAAACCCGGGGGAGAATCCACCTGATTATGCCCAGCGGCTATCAACAGGCGTTTGGCCAGGGAAGTCTTGATCACGATCAGCCCGACACTGAGACCTGTCCTAATCAATCCGATGAAATACTTCAGGTCACCGTTCAACTCAACAGTCTGCGCTGCCTTTTGCGCCTTTACACCGGGGGAATCACCGGCTGGTCTGAAGGCTATATAGCCGGCGAATGGGACAGCCCTGACCTGACCGCTCTGGTACGTTGGGCTCTGCAGAACGAAAAAACTCTCGAAGGGTTCGCCAAAGCAGGCTTTATTAAGCAGCTACTGGATAATATTCATCACTGGCGCAACCATAACAGCCGCACCGGCAGTCGCCGCAATATTGCCGCCCACTATGATCTGGGCAATGACTTTTATCGTCTCTGGCTGGACCCGACAATGTCCTACTCGTCAGCGCTGTTTAGCTCCCCACTGCAATCACTCGAACAGGCACAAACCGCCAAATACCAGCGGATTCTGGATCTGCTAAAACCTGAGGAGAACGACCATATTCTGGAGATAGGCTGCGGCTGGGGAGGCTTTGCAGAGCGGGCTTTACGGCAACATAAAGTCAGAGTTCATGGCGTTACTCTGTCTGAAGAGCAGCTTCAGTGGAGTCGCAACAGACTCAGATCAGCAGGGCTCGATAAAAGCGCCAATATCAGCCTCACCGATTACCGGGATCTGCTCAGTCAGTATGATGCGGTTGTCTCCATTGAGATGTTTGAAGCTGTGGGGGAAAAATACTGGGACAGCTATTTCAATACCCTCGAACAATCACTCAAACCGGGCGGAAAAGCGGTACTTCAGGTGATCAGTATTGAAGAGGAACGGTTTAAAACCTATCGCAATCAGGCGGACTTTATTCAACGCTATATTTTCCCGGGAGGGATGCTACCCAGCATTAGCCGACTGGAGCAAAAGTTTGCTGAGCATGGCTTCACTCTGGAATATAAACAGCTCTTTGGCAAAGATTATGCCCGCACCCTCAGGCTCTGGCGGGAGAGTTTTGAACAGCACAGCGAAGCCCTCGAACAGCTGGGCTATGACGAGCGCTTCAGACGTTTATGGCGTTACTATCTCTGTTACTGCGAGGGAGGCTTTGAAGAGGGAACTATCGATGTAGGCTTGTATCAACTGATCAACCGGAACACAGACTAATGCTATTCCGTTTCCTGTTTAGAATTAAAAAACATCATTTGTATAAAGCCCCGGGGCAACCTATGATGCTCACCTTTCATACAACTTTTCAGACAAGCTTAATAACGCTATTAAAGACACCATGATGGATAATTTCACTCTGATAGGGCTGATGGCGGCCACCTGCACCACCCTCTCATTTGTACCCCAGGTAGTTCATATACTGCGCACCGGTAATGTGGAGGGCATCTCACTGATGATGTATTCCGTTTTTACTGTCGGGGTAGCCTTATGGCTGGCCTATGGCGTGGTGCTTGGTGATCTTCCAGTGATACTGGCCAATCTGGTCACTCTGGTTCTGGCTTCTATGGTGCTTGTGCTGACGCTGATCAAGCGACACAGGATCAAAAGAGATCATCCCGCTTTATAAGCGGCCCGCTTACGTATATAACCAATGACTCTCCCCAGCAGGGGAAACTCCTGCATCAGGATACTGGCATCCCAGAAGTCCTGGTGACGAGTCACCAACCCCTGTTCATTCAGACAGATACGACTCACCCCTTCCGCTGAAAATGAACCGGTCAGCGACGCTGTTGCAGAAAAACGCCAATAAATATAACCCGTGTGCCCCTGTAACTGCCACTCAAGCAGATCAAAACGTACATCCTGCAACTGTTGGAACATCTCCTCCATGATCCCCAGAAAGGCAGTTTTACCCTGCACCCGGTTGAAAGGGTCGGTGAACTCTATCTCATCAGCCACCAGCTCGCTCAGATCGTCAATTTTAGCCGGTGTTAACTGGGCCAGACAGACCGCGTATCGGTTTAACCGCTCTGTAATGCTATGACTAACTGTTTCTGACATCTTTTCCTGCTCCTGTGGCTCTGCCAATCAGCCAGAAATACCAGCGATAAGGGATTATTCTGAATAATTTAAGCAGATAAACAAAACGGCGGGGAAATATAATTTCAAACCGGTGGCTTAAAAGTCCCGCCACTATTCGTCTGGCCGCCTCATCTGCGTCCATCAGTGCCGGCATGGGAAAATCATTTTTATCGGTTAGCGGTGTGCGGACAAAGCCGGGGTTGATCAACTGAAGCTTAACCCCACTGCCCTGCAGATCTGAACGCAGCGACTCACACAGGTTGATCAGAGCCGCTTTACCGGCACCATAAGCCGCCGCCGTCGGTAAACCCCGATAGCCCGCAGAAGATGAAACCACTGCTATCTGTCCTGATGATCCAGATGTTTTTATCGCGTCAGCCGGTTTCGTCTGGCTGACCGGAACACCTCTTTGCAGATAACGGTATAACACAGGTTCAAGACAGTTTATCGTTCCCTGTAAATTGATATCCAGCAGCGCTTTACATCGCTTTGCAGAGAACTCGTATGCGGAAAAGGGATCATGAGTGCCCGCATTCAACACCACCAGCTCTGGCATAAACCCTTTAGCATCCCAGCTAAGAAACAGCTGTTGCAGAGCATCTGCGTCACGAATATCAAGCGGTACCGGAATCAGTTCACCTTCGCAGCCTCGCAATTCCTGCTGTAACTGTTCAAGTTGCTCAGAGGTTCTGGCTGAACCATATACGATGACACCCCGGCGACATAATAGCCGGGTCAGCTCTGCCCCTATCCCTCTCCCCGCGCCCGTCACCCAGGCGGTCTTCCAGGGATAGCGCGGCTTTTCTGTACTGTTTGCTTTACTCATTGTCCCTCCGGACCGGTGCATACAGACTCAGCGTCCCGCGTCTGAAATGCCTCGTCATCTGCCAGTTTTCGAATATGCAGGGTCAGTTGACCCACCGGCAGACCAAACTTTTTCATCCTGGTCCGGTTGATCAGATTGTTCTCATCGATCAGGTAGAGCCAGTCATCCAGGGCGATATTCCAGACCTTACCGTTAACCGGCACCTGTAGGGTATAGCGCCAGTTAAGAGCATTCCCCTGAGCCTCTCCCCGCGCCTCGCCGACAATGTCGCCAGCCGTTCCCCGATAGCGGTTTCCCTCCTTGACTATGGTCCAGCAGCGGCTCTGTTGCTCTCCATCACTGAAATAGAACTGTTCATCCAGAACCCCCTTGGCCTCCTGCCACTGTGCCGATATGTCGGCGCGGAAACGTCGGGTCACCCTGCCAGAAAAATCCTGCACAATGCCATAGGCAACCAGACGGCCATTAAAAAACTGATCCAGTGCTAATGTGGGTTTTTCATCACGGTAAGCATCGAGAGAACTGGCACAACCGGGAAGTACTAATAAAACCGGTAAAGCCAGTGCCAGTATTGAAGTCGTTTGCGTCATAACAATCGTCCTTTTTACTCTGAATTTCTTCCAGTTAACTGTCGTGTAAACCCGGGGAAAGCACTGTTATCAGATAGCCAGATACCCAGAAACGCCTGGCAAAAACGGTTATCTCTAATGCTGCCAAGATAGTGCTGATTGTGATAAAAGTGCCCATACCCATCGGCATCCTGATAAAAGCCAAGGGTGTCCTGGTCCTCTATATCCGGCCATAGGGTTGCCAATGACCCAAGCCATAAGGCCTGATCATCCGGGGCGATACCGGACTTCTGCCACTGTCTGCGTGTCTCATCGAGCAGGCTCTGCTTGCTGACATCGCGCTGATATTCTAAGGTGAGCAGCAAAGGCATCATTGCAGAGACAAACACACCCTGCGGACTGGCCAGCCGGGCACGATAAATACTCAACCAGAGCACCTTCAGCTCAGCCTCACCAATCACCTTCATATTCTTTGGCAGTGGGGTCGCAACCGCGTGGGCCAGACCGGCAAAAAACAGAACCAGAGTGATCAATAACAGATTAATACGCACCACGGCCCTCCCCCGAAAAGTGCTGACCACTGATCCAGAGCTGCAGGGGGAACAGGGCCATCCAGATAAACATCAATATCAGAGCCCCTGGCAACCATGGCACGCCAAGACTCACAGCTCCCAGCTTTGCCGCTGCACTATATGCCAGGCTACCGGCAACTCCACCACATACTGAAGCGACCACCCAGCGCTTATGGAAAAATCTCAGGCTCTGGTTCAAAGTTGCTGCGAAACAGAACCACAGCAGCAATAACCATAAGGGGGGCAACGGTGTAGAGGGAAAACGAAACAAGCCCGCCAGGGTTAACAGCAGATCAACCGCGAACCCCGTCAGGCCACAGAGCAGCACCACATACACTTCATGAACCGGCTGTCTGTGGAACCACAGGTGTAGCAGCAATAAAACAACCAGCACGGCAACACTCTGACTGGTGAGCAGAATGGCGCTCCACCAGGCCAGTTGAAAGCCTGCCTGATTAACCCAGAAGTTTTGAGACAAACCTGATTTCATCGACTTTGCTCCTCCTGAGACTGTTACGCACAAACGTCAAAGTAAGATCAGTCAAACGGGAGGCTGGCAAGAAACCTCAAACAGGATCTATATCATAGAATGTTTATTTTGTTTAAATTCAACCTCAACAACTACTCATTTAAGGCATGAAACTGCTATACCCGTTTAAAATGCCCGAGTAAAATTATCCTCTTTTATAGCAAGACCACTGGTGAAAAGGTTCTTTTTTCGATGTCCAGACCTCCTAAGGTTACTAGTCCGTTACTTGTCAGACATATTGCTCAGTCTAATCTGATCACCTGCACTCCGGATTCAACAGCAGACAGTCTGATCAGGCTGATGGCCGACAAGAAGATAGGTTGCATAGTTGTGTGCGAAAACCGCTTGCCGGTTGGTATCGTTACCCGACGGGATCTGATAGGCCTGTGGGCCGGCAATGCCCAGCACACGCCGGTCACTCAATTCATGTCCTCACCGGTACACACGGTCTCCGAATGGGAATCAGTCGATGAAGCAGGCCTTAAGTTTATCGCCGAGGAGGTACGCCACTTCGTCGTCACCAAGAACTCCGGTGAAGCCTGCGGCATTATTACTGAAACCGATGTCGTGAACAGCCACGGCATCGAGCATGATCTTTTCCTCCGATCAGTTGAAGAGATCGCCGATCATTCGCCGGTCTCTGTCGATGGCAACAGTACCGTGCTCACTGCATTGCAAAAGCTGAACCAGTCCGGCAGGTCGGCCCTGTTGATCACCCTGCATAACGAAATCAGCGGAATCTTCACCGAACGGGACGCGGTAGCACTGATCGCGCAGGATATGCAGGGCCGGTTGATTTGCGATCTCTGCAACAGCACTCTGGTAACGGTTGAGCAGAGTTTAAGCCTGTATAACGCCCGCAAAGTGTTTCTGCAACACCAGTTCCAGCATCTTGCGATTACCAACCATCAGGGAAAGATCACCGGACTGATCTCCTACTCCGATATCCTCCGTAGTGTCGAAAATGATTATGTCTACCGCCTGCGGGAATTGCTCAATGAACGGGACAAGGCGCTGGAGAAATCTCAGCACAGCCTTAAACTCGCAGATAAAGTGATTGAAGCGTCAATGGAGGCGATCGTTATCTGCGACAAGAACGCTCAGATCCTTCGGGTCAATCCATCCTTCACCGAGATCACCGGCTATACCAGCGCCGAAGTACTGGGTAAAAATCCGAACATCCTGAGTTCAGGACGTCACAACAAATCGTTCTATAAAGCGATGTGGCAGAGTCTCACAGAGCAGGGATTCTGGCAGGGGGAGATCTGGAACCGGCGGAAAGATGGTGCGGTGTATCCGGAGTGGCTCAGTATCACCTCAATCCGGGATGACCATGGCAATATTTCGCAATATGCATCAATCTTCACCGATCTGACCGAGATAAAAAAATCAGAAGCCCGTATCCGGCGGCTGGCTTACTTCGATGAGCTCACCCGGCTTCCCAATCGAAAACTGTTTAATGACCGTCTGCAACTCTCAATAGGCTATGCCAGAGAGCATCAGCACCGGATCGCCGTGGCCTATATTGATGTGGATTTTTTTCAACAGATCAACGATCTGCATGGCCATGAAACCGGTGACAGAGTACTTAAAGAGATCGGTCGGCGCATTGAGCATCAGTTAGATGACAGCGACACCGTTGCCCGTTTTGGCGGCGATGAATTTAATCTGATTCTCACTGATGTCGATGATACCCCCCATATCAGTGAGTTTCTCAACCGCTTACTCAGCACCGTCAATCAACCCATTCTGATCGAAGATAAAGAGCTGAAAGTCACTGTCAGTATCGGTGTTAGTTTCTTTCCAACCGATGCAGACGATGCCGAGTCGCTGCTCAAGTGTGCCAACTCGGCAGTCCATCTGGCAAAAGATTTCGGGCGCAACAGCTTCCGCTTTTTCTCCCCGGAACAGCACCGCCTGATTCAGTCCCGTTATCAGATGGGAAGTGACCTGCAGGCTGCGTTAGATAATGGCGAGTTTCAACTCTATTTCCAGCCAAAAGTCGGCCTTCACACGGGCAGACCGACCAGTTGTGAAGCGCTGTTACGCTGGCTGCATCCGCAACTGGGGTTTATCTCACCAGCTGAATTTATACCGCTGGCAGAGGATCTGGGGCTGATCAACCGCATCGGGCGTTTTGTGCTTGAGGAGGCATGTCAGCAAATTGCCCGATGGCGTGAACAGGGAGAAGAGATCAATGTCGCCATCAATCTCTCGGCCAGGCAGTTTCAGCAGGGCGATATTGCCGAACAGATTCTTGAGTGTCTGAAACAGCACAACCTCCCCGCGCACCTGCTGTCTGTAGAGCTGACCGAATCCTGTTTCCTCTATTGCCCTGAGGAGACCAAGGAAGCACTTAATACACTTCGCAGCCAGGGTATTCAGGTGGCGATCGATGATTTTGGCACCGGTTATTCCAGTCTCAGTTATATTCGTACTATCGCGCTTGATATTCTCAAGATCGACCGTAGTTTTCTGGTCAATCTGGAAGCCTCGGAGGTAGATCGGGCAATCGTCACCTCAATCATAGAGATGAGCCATGTACTGGGCCTGCAAGTGGTTGCCGAAGGCATCGAACATCAGTCTCAGGTAACGATTCTCAAACAGATGAAATGCGATCAGTTACAAGGGTTTCTGTTAGCCCGACCGATGCCGGCAGACGCGTTTATTAACTGGTATAAACACCAGAATGCTTAACCCTGATACTTAGCCTCCGATGCTTAACCCCTATACTTACCCCTTTCTGGCACCCGGGCCAGAAAGGGGCTCAGTCAGCACTGAAGTGGGCAATAGCCGCATCTAAATTAGACTTCGCAGCGACAGTCAGCCCCTCCTGCAACTCCCACTCATAACCTCTGATCGCCAGAACATAGACCTCGGGTTGCCGTTCAAAACAGAGCTGACAAGTGGCGATGATCGAGGGAATGGAGATCGCATGGGAGGTGAAGCTGAAATCCAGCTCGGCCCTGGCCCTGTACAGCGAAAACGTACTCACCTCCGGACTCCGGGTAGCATCGATAAACAGCACTTTTTGCTTACTGCTGATCAGGTCGGCATCTTCGAGAAACAACTGATAGTTTCGCACCCTCTCTGCTTCAACGCAGAGCCCGGCGGCTTCGAGCCAGTCAACAAACGCCCACCCCAGTCCATCATCCTGGCGTCCCACATTACCGATGCCATAGATCAGACAGTTTTCATGACCAAAATCTGCCAGCGATAACTGAACCGGTTCAACGGCGCTGTTCATCGACTATCTGCCCCTCAGCATCGAACAGTGAGATCTCCAGCGGCATCTGCCCCAGTGCATGGGTTGCACAGCTGAGACAGGGGTCATAAGCGCGAATCCCCACTTCGATCGCATTCATCATCCCTTCGGTAATTTCAGCTTTACCGCTGATATAGTCCTGCGCAACCGACCTGACGGTCCGGTTGATAACACTATTGTTCTGGGTTGTCGACACAATCAGATTAGCGAAACTGATACTGCCCGATCTGTCCGCCCGGTAGTGATGCAGCAGAGTCCCCCGCGGGGCCTCAACAACACCGATCCCCTCGCCGGTCCAGGCGTTGTCTGCGGGCGTCATTAGCAACTGCTCGTTTTGCAGATCGGGATCATGCAGCAGCTCTTTAATCAGCTCCGCTGAATGGATAATTTCTATCGCCCGCGCCCAGTTGGTATGCAGGGTCATATTGTTTGACTTACCACCGGTATAGGCGTGGAATTTTTCCAGCGCCGCCTGAGCCAGCGGGGTAGAGAGCGTCTTTGTCACATTCATCCGCGCCAACGGCCCCACCCGTACCGAGCCTTTCTCCCGTCCCAGATCCTTGAGGAAAGGAAACTTCATATAACTCCACTCTTCGGTCGCTTCAGAGAAATGCTCAAGATAATCGTGATAATCAAACTCCCGCACAATCCGCTTGTCTTCATCGAGAATACGGATTCTGCCGTGGTAGTAATCCACATTCCCCTCATCATTGACCAGACACATATCCAGAGATGGGACAACAGCAAAACTGTCTACCTGCTCCCGGTGCTGCTCATGAAACTCATAAAACAGCTTCAGGCCTTCCTGAGCGTATTCGATAACCTCATCGATAGAGAGAAGTCCCTCCTCACCGTTAAGAAAACGATCACGCTCTTCAAGACTGATATTCTTGCTCACGCCGCCCGGCACCGAGCTGATACCGTGCATTCTCTTACCCAACACCGTCCTGATCAGCTCCTGGCCCCACTTACGCAACGCCACAACCCGCTTTACCAGCGCCGGATTCTGCTCCACCAGCCCGAGCACATTACGCTGCTCCGGCGGGGCATCCATACCAAACAGCATCTCAGGAACCACCAGATAAAAATAGGCGGTGACATGGGATTGTAACTGCTGGGCATAGTGCCCCAGCCGACGGACTTTTTCCGCCGTTGGCAACATTGGGATACCCGACCCCAGCCCGACCCCCACCATGTCGTCCAGCGCTTTGGCACCACACAGGTGGTGGCTGACAAAACAGATGCCACAGATCCGTTGCAGCAGCATCGGAGCCTCCCAGTAGGGGTGCCCCTGTATCAGTTTTTCGAAGCCGCGGAACTCCACCACATGAAGTTTGGCATCGGTGACGTTATTGTCATCATCCAGTTGAATGGTGACTTTGCCATGTCCCTCAATACGGGTAACAGGATCAATAACCAGTTTTCGACTCATCACGGTTCCCTCTGTTAATCGTATCGGTTAATCGATGCAGGCAGATCGAATTCGCGCCCGTTAATCAGATCATCCAGCACTTTTAGAATGGTTGCTCCGTCGGGCGGGCAACCAGGAATAAAATAATCCATTTTAACCACTTCATGACAGGGGTAGACCCGGGTGGTTATCCTCGGTATATCTTCATGATAGGGAATCGTGGGTATCGCATCGGGTACAGCGGTCACCGAATCCACATAGGCCTCTCGCAGGCAATCACTCAGTTCCACCTCGTTTCGCATCGCCGGAACACCGCCCCAGACCGCACAGGCACCCACCGATATCAGGATGTCGCAGTTCTCACGAAACTCTTTCAGGGTCTCAATATTCTCCTCATTGGCGATTCCTCCTTCGACAAAACCGATGGCGCAACGTTCACGAATCCGCTTAATATCGGTCAGCGATGAACGCAGAATAGTGACTTTATCCAGCAGCCCCAGCAGCGCCTCATCCATATCCAGCATTGACAGGGTACAACCCCAGCAGCCACACAGGCCGATCATGGCAACTTTTATCTTATTATCCCGTGCAGCCTGCAATGCAGGGTTCAGCTGGGTCGCCGGCAGATCATGGGAACAGGTCTGGTTTTTACCGGATTTACTCATGACTCTTCCTCCCCCAATGCCCGCTCACGCACCGATTGAAGCTCAAATTTACGCCGCCCGATCGGATCGTTAAAACCGACCCCCTTTTCAATGATACAACCCACCGGACAGATATCCGCGGCTTCGCGTACCTGCTCCGGCGGCATCCGGTTGGCCAGCTCAGTATTAACCTCAATCTGTGCAGTAATGCCCCGCCCCTTGATAGAAAATATTTTCTGATCGGTTTGACGGTCCCGGATAAACTCAACACAGCGCTGGCAGAAAATACAGCGGTCACGCTCCAGCCAGATATGATCTGCTGCTACCTCACGCGGTCTGAGCGGGAACCGATAGGGGAAACGGGACACCACCATCTCAACCTCATAGCCGGTGGCCTGAAGCTCGCAACGACCGCTTTTTTCGCAGCTGGGGCAGTTGTGATTACCCTCGGAAAAAAGCGACTCAATCAGTGCCTTGCGCATATCCGCCAGCTCTGTTGTGTCGACTTCAACCTGCATACCCTCAGTCACCGGCACACTACAGGCCGCGGTAATATGGCCATTCACCCGGACTGAACAGACGCGACAGGTGCCCAGACAGGGCTTCCCCTTCAGATAACAAAGTGTGGGAATATAGACGCTGTTTTGCGCTGCAACGTCCACCAGATTTTCACCGGCTTCGGTAACGACTGGCTGACCATCAATGGTTATCTGAATGCTCATTTTTCCGTCTCCGGGTCTTGAATCAGTTCTCGGGGAATATAGTCGTGGTGAGTCAGTTCGATCCTCGCCCGCTCGTTCCCCTGTAACGCGGCCTCAAGATCAAATGAGGGTAACAAAACTCCCGACTGCTCTGTCAGCTTTGCCTGATAGAGCTCAGGAAACTGCTGCAATGTAGTCAGAATCGGATTGGGGGATGTGCCCCCCAGTCCACAACGGCTGGTACTACGCACCAGTTGTCCCCAACTCACCATCTCATCCAGATCCTGCTGACATCCCCGACCGGCAATGATCCGCTCCATCTTGTTACGCAGATCAACATTACCCGACCGGCAGGGAGTACAGATACCGCAGGACTCATCAACAAAAAACTGCATGAAGTGCTTCACAATACCGAGAAGATCGCGGCTGCGATTGAAGATCATCACCGAGCCATTACAGGAAAGATCCCCGTATCCAAAACGCCGCTCACCGCCTTTGTCGACCGCAACACACTCCCCGGAGGGACCGCTGATCTGCACCGCCCAGGGGTCCTCAGCCCCAACCAGAGTAAGTAACTGATTCAGGGTGGTACCCCACTCTATTTCATAAACACCGGGGCGCTGACAGTCCCCCGACACACTCATCAACCGGCAGCCCCGGGAATCCTCAGTGCCCAGGCTCTGATACCATTCAGCTCCTTCCTGCATCACCCGGGTAACCGCAACCAGCGTCTCAACATTGTTCACACAGGTGGGCATCCCCAGATATCCCTGCTCTACCGGGTATGGGGGTTTTACCCGGGGTGTGCCACGCTTACCCTCGCAGGATTCGATCAGCGCGGATTCATCACCACAAATATAGGCACCGGCCCCCATCTGAATACGGATATCAAAGTTAAAATCAGCGTGCCCGAGAATGTTATTCCCCAGCAGCCGTTGCTCTCTGAACAGTTGTAACTGCTGCTCCAGATACGCTTTCAGGTAGATATACTCCTGCCGCAGATAGATAATGCCTTCACGGGCGCCAATAACGCTGGCGGCCAGCACCATTCCCATCAATACAGCCTGAGGCGAGCGGGTCAATAGGACCCGGTCTTTGAAGGTGCCAGGCTCTCCCTCGTCAGCATTACAGATAACGTATTTAGTCGCTCCCGGAGCCTCACGGCAGAGTTTCCATTTTAAACCGGTGGCAAAACCCGCTCCCCCATGTCCTCTCAGTTGGGCTTGAGTAATAGCCCCAATAACCGCCTCCGGGCCTGCGTCCAAACAGTTTTTCAACAGTTCAGGAAAGTCATTCCCGTTGTGGAAAAAAACTGGCCCGGCTTTGCAGATATTGGTTTCTACCAACTGATCAACATAGGCAATATCAGTTTTAGGCAGAGCCCTGGGATTAGCGATCTCTTCTGGTGACCGGCCACATTTTAACTGACTAATAATGCTGGATACTTTTTCCGGGGTCAGGCGGGTAAAGACCACCTCATCCACCAGCATGGCCGGTTCCTGGTCACTCAGGCCAATACAGGGGGTGTCATACAAACTAAAGGTTCCGGAGGGATCCATCTCCCCCAGCGTCGCGCCGGTCTCGCGTTCCAGTGCGTCCAGGACTTCCTGATAGCCCTGCATCCTGGCGATCACCGTATTGCTCAGATAGAGGGTGTAGCTGCCGGTCGACCGGTGGTGAAAATAGTGGTAGAAAGAGCTGGTTTCACGCACATCCTCAACGGCCATATTCAGCCCGTCCGCCAGCTCAGACAGCGCCTCATCGGGGAGGTAACCATACAGATGATGAAGTTCCCAGAGCATATCAAGCAGGCGGGTCCGGTCGGTCTGATAACGCTGAATGATCGCCTGGATTCGGTTATTCATATTCTCATCCTTCATGACATTTACACCGTTGCAGGTATAGCGTAGTCGTAAAATCGCTACACATCCTATCTGAATATAATCGCTGCGATAGCACAATGACCTCTATCAGATATCCACTTTAAGTCGTTACCCGGCTCTCTTTTTTAACATGTTTTTCTCCATATAGGTGCAAAAAACTACCACTTAAAACAGTTGTATGAATTTACTTCATATGCCTGTATGAGGTTTTTGTTGGCTAACCCCCATCTCATTGCCTACATTGATCTATGGACGCTCAGAGGGTAGCGGATGGCTCCCGGATCTGAAAAACAAGGAATAATCACAATGAGCGATGCAATAAGGACAAATACCGGTCAATGGTCACTGGTGGTGCTGCGGGCAACTCAGAACTCGGTGAAGGTCTGGGCAGGCACACTCTTCTCAACATTAAAAATGCCTGATCACGCCAGAATTGAGCTGGTATCACCCGACCACACAGTGGTCCATGAGATCACTAAAGCAGACTGGAACAGACCCTTCAGTTATCTCCGTAAACGGTTCTATGTCACCGCCAGCTTTGACAACCTGCAGCCCGGCACACATTATAAAATCAATTTTCTGAGGCGCATTGAGGCAATTGAGGGCGTCAGGGATGAGTCCTGGCAGCAGCTTCGCACAGGGCAATTTGAAACCCTGCCTGCCCAGCTTCCCGACAGCAGTCAGAAACCCTTTACCGTCGGTTTTGGCAGTTGCTTCTATAACCACCGGGACGGGGGCCAGGCCGCTGGATCTTACAAAGCACTGTACGACCGGGGGGATGAGGCCGTCAAACCCGCGATCACCTTTCTCACCGGCGATCAGGTGTATCTGGATATCGGTTTTGATTCACTCTCCTTTGTTAACAGCGAAATAAGACAGCGGGTAGCAGACGACTATGCGCTTCACTGGCAGGCTCTGGGCAGTATTCTTAACCGGGGAGCTACCTGGATGCTGCCCGATGATCATGAATACTGGAACGATTATCCCTTTTACGACTCGCTGATTCCCACCCTGCTGACACTTAAAATTAAACAGGTCCGGGAGACCTGGAGCAGGGCTGCATACGATGGGGTTCAGAGAGTTCAGCAAAGCCCACGGCTCGATTTTTTTAAGCTTGGTGATGAACTGTCATTCTGTCTCGCTGATCTGCGCTCCTACCGGGATCAGCACAGTTTCCTGCCAGATGCTGATTTTGACCGCCTGACCCACTGGGCCCGGTCACTGACCGCACCCGGAGTGCTGGTAATCCCCCAGCCGCTGATTGTTGAAGAGAACAAAACCGAGCGGAACCTGCTCAGTTTTAAGCAGCAGTATCAGCAACTGATAGAGGCACTGGGGGAGAGCGGTCACGATATTGTTCTGCTCAGTGGCGATGTTCATTTTGGCCGTATTGCGGTCGCTTCACTGGGGCCACAGGGTGGCCGCCTGATCGAAGTGATAGCCTCTCCCCTGTCAAATCTCACTGGTCTCAACGGCATCGCGACTGCAACCCCCAGCTTCAAACCGAAAAAATTTCCCGACCCCACGCTGTTCAGCATTCCCGGATGGTCGGCAAAACCGGTGCGGTATGACAAATCATTCGCGGTCAGCACAAAAAAAGGCTGGCCATTATCGGCCTATCCAAAGGCGCGGACCCGGGAGCACTTTATGACCGCCAGCTTCAATCGGGACGACAACGGTGAAGTCAGGCTTAAAGTTAACGCCTGGCGAGTACGGGAAAGGGACAGCGAAAACCTGCCTGCACGGGACTTTGACGAGTACGAAATTAACTTAAAATAACCACTTAACAGGGAGCCACCATGAAACCGATCGCACTGCCGCTCGATGAGATTCAGTCCCACTATGATGTGGTCGTTATAGGCTCTGGTTATGGCGGAGGCATCGCCGCATCCCGAATGTCCAGAGCCGGAAAGAAGGTCTGTCTGCTGGAACGCGGACGGGAGTTTCTGGTAGGCGAATTTCCCGACACCGCCAATGAGGTGTTCAAGGATATACAGTTCCACACCCCTGCGGGGCATATCGGCTCCCGTATCGGTCTCTTTGATATCCACGTTCATGCACAACAGAATGTAGTGGTCGGCTGCGGTTTAGGCGGCACATCGCTGATCAATGCGAATGTCTCCCTGGAACCCGACCCGGATGTATTCGAAGCCCCCTGCTGGCCTCCGGAGATTCTGCAGCATAAGGACAGTTTGCTGAAAGAGGGGTATCAGCGAGCCAGAGAGATGCTCAAGCCGACACTCTACCCAGATGACTGGCCCACCCTGGCAAAAACCGAAGCACATAAGCGTTCAGCGACTGCGATGAATGAACCCTTTTGTCGCACCCCGATCAATGTCACCTTTAAAACACCCGGCAGTGGTGTAAACCATGTCGGCGTTGAGCAGCAAGCCTGCACCAATTGCGGCGACTGTGTATCAGGCTGTAATTATGGTGCCAAAAACACCACCCGGATGAACTATCTGCCCGATGCCTGGAACCATGGCGCGGAGATATTCTGTCAGGCGGATGTCCGCTATCTGCAGAAAACCGATGCCGGCTGGTTAATTCACTATCAGGAGGTAGAGGTCGGACGCGAAAAGTTCGATGCCACCCCTCTGTTTATCAGAGCTGATATCGTTATCCTCAGTGCAGGAACCCTGGGTTCTAACGAGATTCTGTTACGCAGTAAAGCCAGGGGATTGCCGATAAGTGACCAGTTGGGCTATGGTTTCAGCGGCAATGGCGATATTCTCGGTTTTGGTTATAACTGCGACCAGACGATTAACGGTATCGGCTTTGGCAACCTCAAACCTGATGGCCGACAGCCCGTTGGCCCCTGCATCACCAGTGTTATCCGCACCGAACATGACGACTGGCGCAAACGTATGGTCATTGAGGAGGGCTCACTGCCCGGTGCGATTGGCAACTTCCTGCCAACGGCACTGGCAGCCGCTGAAAACCTTATCGGTGAAGATACCGACAGTGGCATGCTCGATGAGATACAGGAGCAAACCCGGGTCACGGAGAGTTTACTGCGGGGCCCCTACCATGGTGCCATTCATAATACCCAGACTTATCTGATCATGAGTCATGACAGTGGTGAAGGTCAGGCCCGCTTAGTCAACGACCGGCTACAGATTGAGTGGCCCAATGTGGGGCATCAACAGAACTTTATCAACGGCAATAAAAACCTGCTCAGCGCCACTAAGGCGCTGGGGGGGCAGTATGTGGAAAATCCTTTATGGACCCCTCTGTTCAAACAGAGTCTGGTTACCGTTCACCCTCTGGGTGGCTGTAATATGGCGATCAGCGGCGCCCAGGGAGTGGTCAATCATAAAGGTCAGCTGTTCAGCGATTCCGACACCTCGGTCTATGAAAACCTCTATGTCACCGACGGCTCCGTCATACCGACATCGCTGGCAGTAAACCCTCTGCTGACCATCAGTGCCATCAGCGAGCGTTGCTGCGCACTGATCGCCGCCGACCGGGGCTGGGAGATAGACTATACACTGCCTTCGGCACCGGTTAAGCCGCACCCCTCACCCACCTTAGGCATCCGTTTTACAGAAACGATGCGGGGGCAGTTCTCGACCACAGCCGATACCGGCGAAGCACTGGAAAGCTATCGCAACGCTGCAGCAAACGCGACAGCATTACCGATGGAGTTTACCCTGACCATACACTCCCATGACCTGGAAACGATGCTCACAAGTGATGATCATAGCGCCCAGATCAGCGGCACCGTGACCTGCCCTGCGCTCTCGGATAAGCCGATGAGTGTCAGTGAAGGCGAGTTCAATCTGTTCGAGCAGATGCCATCTCCGCCAGATACCCGGCATATGATCTACTCCATGCTGTTAACCACCGAACAGGGCGTACTCTATTACTTCAAGGGATATAAGCTGATCAGTAACGATCCCGATGCCCTGCATATCTGGCCGGATACCTCAACCCTCTATGTAACCGTCTATAAAGGCAGTGATGACAGCGGCCTGCTGGCGGGTAAAGGGGTTCTCAATATACTGCCCGCTGACTTTGCGGTACAGATGACCACCATGGAGGTCACCCATGCTGAGAATATGGAACAGAGACTCAGCGCAATAGCCCGCTTCGGTAAATTCTTTGCCGGTGTACTGTATGAGAATTACGGCGGGATATTCTACGATAGCCATTGTGATGAACCCAAAGCTCCACGAAAGAAACGCCCCTTGCGGGCGCCAGCGCCCGAGATCCACCCATTCACCACCGCTGATGGTGTCAGTTTACAGCTCACCCGTTTTCAGGGGGGCACAAAAGGGCCGGTCATGCTGGTTCACGGCCTGGGGGTGGCATCCTCGATCTTCAGCACCGATATGATCGACACCAATCTGGTCGAATATCTGGTCGCCCATGAATATGATGTGTGGCTGATCGATTGCCGGGTCAGCATCCTGTTAGCCGCAGCGAAACAACGTTCCAATGGCGATCAGGTAGCCCAATACGATTACCCCGCAGCCATCAGCAAAATATGTTCAGTCACCGCGGCAGACAGTATTCAGGCAGTGGTCCACTGCTATGGCGCAACAACCTTCTTTATGTCGATGCTGGCCGGACTTCAGGGCGTTCGCAGTATCGTCTGCTCTCAGATCGCCACCAATCTCGTCGTACCGCCAACAACAGCGCTGAAAACCGGGTTGCACCTGCCCTCATTTCTGGAGCGGCTGAATGTCGATCACCTCACCGCAGAGGTGCCTGAATCCGGGTCGGTACTGACACAGCTCTATGATAAGGCTCTCAACCTGTACGCGATGGCAGAGGCTCAGGGACATTGCCACAGTGAGACCTGTCACCGCATCACCTTTATGTACGCCTCACTCTACAAGCACAGCACCCTGACCGACCTGTTACACGATAATCTTGATGAACTGTTTGCCGAGGCCAATATCGGCGCCTTTGAGCACCTGGCACTGATGTGTCGTAAAGGTACTCTGGTTGATGCCGATGGCAACGATGTCTATATGCCCAACCTGGCCCGGCTTGATCTGCCAATCCTGTTTATCTCCGGTGCAGAAAACGAATGCTATCTGCCCATGAGCACCAAACTGACCTATGACATCCTGTGCCAGCACTTTGGTGCAGGCCAGTACAGCCGCCAGGAGATTCCGGGGTATGGCCATATCGATTGTATTTTCGGTAGAAACGCGGTGATCGATGTCTATCCCTTTGTGTTAGATCATCTGGAAAAAACCGCATTGTCTTAACGAAGACCCGTTAAACAGTCATCGCCTGAGAGGCAAAGGAGAACGACTATGCAGATCGATTTTCACCATGCGACAACCTATGTGATTGCCAGACTATCAGGCTTCGGCCATGCGAAAGCAGAGATCATCGCTCATGCCGCGCAATATGTTGATGATGCCACCAATGATGGGTTGATCTGCTTTGATAACCTGGCGATGTATAAGCGTATCGCCTCGGCCCATAAAATGCTCGACTATAAAAACATCGAAAAGCTGGCCAACCATCAGGTCTGGATACCGTTTCATTTTCTGCCAGGCAACGAAGGCAAAGCGGCAGGGCTGAATCCTGATGCCGATTTCCGCCATAAAATCGTCTGCAAACCCAATAGTTTCGTTGCCCGGGATATGGTGCGTGCCTGTATTGAAGATCGCAGCAAACCCAACGCCCTGCACCGGCTGGGAATCACCATGCATGTCTATGCCGATACCTGGGCTCATCAGGGGTTTGCAGGGATCAATGACAGGATCAATCTGGTAAAAGATGTACTGGATGAAAACAATAACCCGGACCCCAGCCTGTTAGGGAGGGTAAAAGAGTTCTTTTCCGACCGGTTTGACGATATCACCTCAGACTTTGTCGGCGATATGTTGCCCCTTGGCCATGGTGCTGCACTGAGTTACCCGGATCGTCCCTATCTGAAATGGCACTACACCAATGGCGAAGGCAGCTTTGTTGAGCGGGATAACCCTAAGGATTTTCTGGAAGCGGCTGAGGAGATGTGTAAAGCGATGCGGCGTTTTCAGCTGGGCGATGCCGATGCCAGCGTCGCCGGGCTCAACCAGAGCGACTCGATAAAGCTGGACTCAATGTTTCGCAGTATCATTGAAGAAGATGGAGACAAACGCCACAAAGTCTGGCTTAAAGCGATCGAAAATGGCGAGTTTGGCTTCCCGCCTGAAAAGCTGGAATATATCGCCAAAGGTAAAGGCTCGTGGAAACACAAAGCGATTAGTGACACCCGCTCAAAACAGTTAAAGAACGTAATTTTTACCTATCACCCCTCTTTCCTCGACAGTGACTGGAAGCATTTTCATGACGCGCTGATGGCCCATCGCTTCGTGGTGATTAGTGAAATCCTGCCCCGCTATGGGATCAGCGCAGCATAACGGTATCAGCAGGCGCAAAAAGGCCCGCTGTTGCGGGCTTTTTGATAATGACAGCGCCTGAAAATTATCACTCACTGGGATAGCGGGTCGCCTTGAGACTCTCTTTAATCTTCTTCAGATGCTGATGGAAATCAACGCCCCGGCGCAGCGTAACACCCGTTGCCAGCACATCCAGCAAGGTTAGCTGCACAATCCGTGAGGTCATCGGCATATAGATATCGGTGTCTTCCGGTGTCGGTGCCGCCAGTAACACCGTACATTCTTTTGCCAATGGCGAGTTTTCCGCAGAGATACCGATCACCGTTGCACCATTCTCCCGGGCGATCTTAGCAACATCGACCAACTCCCGGGTGCGACCGGTGTAGGAGATAACCACAAATACGTCCCCGGTATGCGCCGCTGCAGCAACCATCCGCATCATCAGTACATCCTCATACGCGGCGACCGGCAGATTAAAACGGAAGAACTTGTGCTGTGCATCGGTGGCGACCGGGCCTGATGCCCCTAATCCCAGGAAAGAGATCTGTTTTGCCTGAATCAGATAATCAACCGCTTTACTGATCAATCCGGCATTCACCCCTTTACGGGCAATATCCAGCGCCGCAATCGTCGAGGTAAAAATTTTATCGGTATATTCTTCTGTCGAATCATCCTGTTCAACACTGCGACTGACATAGGGTGTGCCCCCCGCCAGGCTCTGGGCCAGCTGAATCTTAAAATCCGGGTAACCTTTCGCTTCAAAATTACGACAGAAGCGGTTCACAGTTGGCTCACTGACTGAAGCAGCCTGCGCCAGTGACGCTATACTCAATCGCGTTGCCGTCGCCGGATCACCAATGATGACATTAGCAACTTTACGCTCAGATTTATTTAACGATTCAAGGCGATCGTAAATCTGCTCTAACAGGTTCATAGCTTATTTACTCTGGTTCAATAGACCGTTTAGCCAGACGACTAGACTAAATGGTGGTTATTTAACTACATTTAAATATATAACTGTGACTATAACCCCGGACCAAAATCGCTTCCAGCACTATTTTGGGGCAAATATCGACAAACAAGGCACAGATAGATGAATATTATGTTGTTATATTACGTATTTTTGTATTGAAAATACAATTAATAAGACATAGTATAGCCATTATATTGCATTAATAACTACAAAACAGGTTCAACCATGTCCATTCCTAATACTTCCAGCGACATTGTCATCTTCGGAGCCATGGGTGACCTTGCGCAACGCAAACTCTTTGCATCCCTTTACCAGCTTGATCGCGCAGGCCTGCTCAGCCAGGAATCGAGAATCATCGGCGTCGCCAGACATGAAGAAGATACCGCCAGCTTCACCAACACCTGCGAAGAAAGTCTGCAAAAATATATTAAGGCAGACGAGCTTGAGCCTGAAATATTGGCCCGGTTTCTGGACAAAATCGAATACTGCGCTGTCAATTTTACTGAAACAGAGAGCTACCAGAACCTGAAAGCGATACTCGATCAAAGCGCTGAACGGGCCCGGATCTTTTACTATGCAACCCCCGCATCCATCTACGGATCGATCAGCAGAAACCTGACCAGGAGTGGCTGCACCAACACCAACAGCTGCGTTGTTCTGGAAAAACCGATCGGTCATAACCTCCAATCGTCCAATGAGGTTAACGATCAGGTAGCTGAGTACTTCGATGAAACCCAGATCTACCGTATCGATCACTATCTGGGGAAAGAAACAGTACAAAACCTGATCGCCCTGCGCTTTGCCAACCCTCTGTTTGGCTCTCAGTGGAACCAGAGTCATATCTCCCACGTTGAGATCACCGTGGCAGAGAAAGTCGGCATAGAGGGCCGCTGGGGTTACTTCGATAAAGCGGGTCAGATGCGCGATATGGTACAGAACCACCTGTTACAACTGCTCTGCCTGACCGCAATGGATCCACCTGACGATCTGTCTGCCGATATGATCCGCAATGAAAAAGTGAAGGTACTCAAAGCCCTGCGCCCTATCACTCTGGAGATGTGCAATACCCATGTGGTTCGCGGCCGTTATACCAAAGGGGTCCTGGAAGGCAATCCCGTACCAGGCTATATGGAGGAGGAAGGCGCAAACCCGGATAGCAAAACCGAAACCTTTGTCGCGATCAAGGCAGAGATCAATAACTGGCGCTGGGCGGGCGTGCCCTTCTATCTGAGAACCGGAAAGCGGATGCCAGAAAAGCTATCACAGATAACCGTTCACTTTAAACCGCAGCCACACTTCATCTTCGATGAGAGTCAGAGACACCTGGCTCAGAACAAACTGGTTATCCGCCTGCAACCGGAAGAGGGAATCTCCCTGCAGATTCTGAATAAGGATCACGGACTGAATAAAGGGATGCGTTTACGCAGCGAGTCGCTGAATCTGAACTTTTCCCAGTCGTCTGAACAAAGTCGTATACCCGATGCCTATGAACGACTGCTGCTTGAGGTTATCCAGGGTAACCAGTACCTCTTTGTCCGGCGGGATGAAGTTGAACATGCCTGGAACTGGTGTGATCAGTTAATGGGACACTGGGCGAATGATACCAAACCGCCCCAGCCCTATTCTGCTGGCAGCTGGGGCCCCAAAGCATCTGATCTCATGTTAATCAAAGACGGGAATAGCTGGCATGAAGATCAGTGATCTGAATTTACCGGCCCATGTAACGGTCTGCGCATTTGATTCAAGGGAGGCGCTGACAGACAACCTGTCGACCCTTCTGCAGCATCGATTACTGCAAGCAATCGAAAACAGAGGCAGAGCCAGCCTGGCCGTTTCCGGCGGTTCAACCCCGGTCCCGCTGTTCCAGAAACTGAGCCATGCTGAGCTCGCCTGGGAAAGCGTCACAGTAACTCTGGTTGATGATCGCTGGATCAGCCCTGATGAATCCGATAGCAATGACGGGTTGCTGCATACTCATCTGCTGCAAAACCGGGCTACAGAGGCTCACTACATCCCGCTTTGGCAGCCCGATAGCTCAGCCGAAGCGGCGGTTGATCGCTGTAACACACGGCTGGCAGCAATCGATGGACCGCTGGATATCGTGATCTTAGGCATGGGTAACGATGGTCACACCGCATCACTCTTCCCCTGCTCTTCTGAGCTTGAAGCAGCACTTGCCAGCAACGCTGACTGTGTAGCCGTTAACCCAACCACAGCACCTTACGCCCGGATCTCTCTTACACCCGCGCGTCTGCTAAATAGCGAGCTGAGGATTTTACATATTTGTGGAAACGACAAACTGGAGACTCTGTCCCGGGCACTTACCAGTCAGCCTGAGTCGATGCCCATCAAACTGTTTCTGCAACACCCGATAATGATCTACTGGGCGCCATAACCATCACCCTGTGTATAAAACGATCATATTTAACTGGCTCAGGCCCAAAAAATAACAGGATTATGTATGACTAAACAAACACTATCAGCCGAGATGACTGCGAAAGTAGATCAACTATGCAGCCTGGGACCAGTTATTCCGGTGCTCACCATCGAAAATGTAGCAGATGCCGTACCTATTGCCGAAGCGTTGGTTGAAGGCGGACTCCCTGTACTTGAAGTCACCCTGCGCACCGGGAATGCCCTCAAAGTGATCGAAGCGATAGCCCACTCAGTGCCTCAGGCCAAAGTCGGCGCCGGCACCGTTATCGATCCGGAAAGCTTTCAGCGCTGTATCGATAGCGGCAGCTCTTTTATTGTCAGCCCGGGTATCACCGGCGAGCTACTGGACTACGGCGTAAACAGTGACACGATCTATCTGCCAGGTATTCAGACCGTTTCTGAGCTGATGGAGGGGATCAAGCGGGGCTATAAGCGTTTTAAGTTTTTCCCGGCAGAGATATCCGGCGGCACAGCAACACTGAAAGCCTTCGGCGGCCCCTTTGCTGATATCCGGTTCTGCCCCACCGGTGGTATCCGGGTGCACACCGCGGCAGATTATCTCGCCCTGGCAAACGTTATGTGCGTTGGTGGCACCTGGCTGACACCGGATGAGCTGATCGCTAATAAAGACTGGGCAGGCATCATGCGCCTGGCGAAAGAAGCCGTCTCAAGCGCTACTCAAAGCGGCCTTTAAAGCGATGCAAACCCGGGAATTTCAACTTCAGCTAACCGTTACCTGATGTAAGGCTTGCCCGCTGCTATGCGGGCTTTTTTTATTTATCAACATCAATAGACATAATACAAAAAAGGAGGCCTGAATGGATATGAAGCAGATTGAGATGCCGGAACAGAAACGCATCGCACTGATCGCTCACGACAATATGAAACAGGATCTGCTCGACTGGACACAAAAGAACCTTAACACGCTGCGTCAGCACCAACTGTATGCCACCGGTACCACCGGCCACCTGCTGGAAAACAGCCTGCAAATCCCGATCACCAAACTGATCAGCGGCCCACTGGGTGGCGATCAGCAGATCGGCGCGATGCTGACCGAACAGAAGATCGACATTATTGTATTCTTCTGGGATCCCTTCGAGCCGATGCCCCACGACCCTGATGTTAAAGCGCTGTTGCGGGTTGCGGCGGTGTGGAATGTTGCGGTTGCCTGTAGCCGAAGCTCAGCCGACTTCATGATCAGCTCACCGCTACTGAGTCAGAAGCACCCCTATAGCGTACCGGATTATGAAAGCTATCTGCAGAAACGGCTCAATAAGCCGTAAACAAAAAAAGGCAGAAAGACTCTGCCCTGATGCGTAGAAATAAATTGTGATAATTTGTGATAATGGTGGGCTTATTCCAGCTGATCGCGCTGAGGGTATGGCAGCACACTGACCGACGTCGCCAGCGTCTGCGTTGCTCCGACAGCCAGCGTCTGATCATCGAAAAACCGGGTTCTGGCAGCTTCGACACAGACAAACCGGGCCACCTGATCCATCCCTACATCACCGATATTTTCCGCCGCAGCTCCCGGATTCCAGACAACCGTTGAGCCACCGCCCCTCTTAGTGATGCGCAACCCACGTTTCCAGCCATGATCAATCAGCACCACGGCTTCACTATTATCTGCCTGTTCAACCACCAGATCGGTTTCCGCAGTAAAACGCAGGGATGACGGCATCACTCCCGGTTGCATCCCCTGAACCTTATCCAGACAGCGGCAATCCGCTAATCCCAGTATCTCAGTCTCACGGCTATCAGACACCGCAAAATAACTGTGCAGTGCCTGAGTCACAGCCAGCGGCTGATCAGACCCATTAGTGGTGGTCAGCGCCAGCGAAAGCTCAGCACCGGCCACAGTGATCTCCAGTTGTAGCTGAATCCCGTCACACAGCGAGCGCTCCGGTGACATCAGCCACCGTCCACCGGCATCATCAACGTGTTGATCATCGATCTGCCAGCGAGCGGTGCGGGCCACACCATGCTTAGGCAGCTCAGGTTTTTCAGGATGTTCCGCAAACCAGGGCCAGCAGACCGGGATCCCACCACGGATCGCCGCAGGTGCGCCAGCAGGCTTTTCTGTCAGCCATAACAGAGGCTTCTCTCCCGCCGGACGAAACAACAGCACCTGCCCGCCCAGCAGGGAGAGGACCAGCTCACCCCAGAGCGCCTTATAAACAATCAGCTCATATCCGTTCCATTGCAGGGCGTGGCAACCCATAGCCATGCCTGACACTGTGTTTTCCAGGCTATCCTGAAACGGTGAATGATCCATAATTACCGGCCTCGATCAGATTTTTCATACAAGCAAAAGCCGTCATCAACAGACGGCTAAGCATTCAGTGCAACTGGCATGTAGCAGAGCTGAATAGTACAGCAAAACCTGCTAACCAAGAACGTTAGTCTGACCGCCCGTTATCTCTATGCCGCCACTGACGACCCTCAGCTTCGGCATATTATCGACAACGGAATCAGACTGGCACAGCTGCAGACTGGTTAATGAGTAGATGCCATCATTAATCAGCAGCTCAAGACTACCATTATCACTGATCCATTCCAGCGTTACTGAAGCCTCGCTCTGAACGATTGGCAGATCAAAGTGACAGGGGAAAAAGCGATCAAATGCATCATTACCATTCTGTCCCGCACGCTGATAACGGATGATCAGCCCACTATCCGTCCGCCTGAAAGTCAGATCGGGCTGCTCAGGCTGACTCAGATAAAGGCCAATGCAACTTTCCGGCTGTATAGCAAAGCTGATCGATCCATGAACAGGTTTGATACGCTCCTGTACCGCCGTCAGGGCAAGCTGCCCGCCCTCATCAACTGCGCCACAGGTGATCATAGTCCTTTGCCAGGCCCGCTGCTCACCCAGTTCTGGCACAAACCGCTGTCCAATCCTCACCCCTTCAGTGGTGGCAACCAGACGGATCTCTCTGGGAATGGTCATCATGCCACGCCAGCCATTTTCGGGAATGTGATTGGCATACAACCAGTTATTGATCCAGGCAATGGCGATGCGACGATTATCCGGTGCATCCGACCAGCTTTGTACCGCATAAAAGTCGCGGGAGTGATCCATCAGCAGCACTTTATCCGGGGCATTTTCATTATGAAAATGGGTGCCATCAAAATCGCCAATGAAATATTGAGTAAAGGAGCCCCAGCTATCTTCGCCTGCCCCAACCCCGACAACCAGCACCCAGCGACTGCCTGTGCCGCCTTCAACCGGCAGTTCGAACAGATCAGGGCACTCCCAGGGGCCCTCTGTATGAGAACCCTGATGCTCACCAAACTCACTGCATAACGCCCAGTCCAGCAGATTTTCAGAACGGTAAAAACGGATTGTCTGGCCACAGGCCAGTGCCATAACCCAGTGCTGCGAAGCCTCATGCCAGATCACTTTAGGGTCACGAAAGTCCCGGAAACCCGGCACCGGGATCACCGGATTCCCAGCATATTTCTGCCAGCTACGCCCCTTATCACAACTATAAGCGATGCACTGGTCCTGCTCATAATCCTCAGCGGCGCTCCCGGTTACCCGGTGCGCAGTATAAAAGAGCAGCAGACCCGGCTGACCATCAAACAACCCACTGCTATCGTTGTGATCAACAATCGCACTACCGGAAAAACACATCCCCCGCTCATCGGGAAACAGCGCAATATCCAGATGCTGCCAGTCAATCATATTGCGACTGACCGCGTGCCCCCAGTGCATCGGTCCCCATTCCAGCCCCTCAGGATGATACTGATAGAACAGATGATACTCACCGTCAAAATAAACCAGCCCGTTAGGGTCATTCATCCACGCTGTCGGTGGCGTAAAATGGAGCAAGGGCCGTACAGGCAATGGGGCATAAAAATTAGCAACAGAAGTCATAAAATACCGGTAATAGTCAGGGCACACCAGACGCTGCTGGTGTGCTGAGAAACGTAAAAGCTGTGATTAACCTGAGAGGGCTTGCGCGACAGGTGCCTGGGTGTGAAGCGGTACTGGTTTGGCCGCTCTGAGTGTCAGACCGTTACAATCAAACAGATGACACTGGTCGAGGTTAAAGCTGAAATCACAATGATCGCCCCGTCTGACCGGGCTTAACCCACCGGTTTGAATAATCAGCTCATGCTCACCACTGTAACGGGCATAGACATAGGTTGAGCCACCGAGATGCTCCACCACATCAACATCGACGCCAATCCTGATTTCGCCACTCTGATCCTCTTTCAGATGCTCAGGGCGGATACCCAGTTTCACCCGGGTCATGCCCGGAGAATGACTAACATCCGCCGCCAGTTGACACACTTCACCACAAGGCAGTTTCAGCGTCAGAGAATCATCGGTCTGAGCGATAACATCACAGTCAAAAAAGTTCATCCGGGGAGAGCCGATGAAACCCGCAACAAACTCATTAACCGGGTTCAGGTATAGCTCAATCGGGCTGCCGACCTGCTCGATATTTCCACCCCGTAAAACGACGATCTTATCCGCCATGGTCATCGCTTCCACCTGATCATGGGTTACATAGATCATGGTATTCTTCAGCTGAGAGTGCAGTTTAGCGATCTCAACCCGCATCTGAACGCGGAGTTCGGCGTCCAGATTCGATAATGGCTCGTCAAAGAGAAAGACTTTGGGGTTGCGCACAATGGTCCGGCCAATGGCGACCCGCTGACGCTGACCACCAGAAAGCGCTTTAGGCTTGCGATCCAGTAATGGCTCTAGCTGGAGGATTTTGGCCGACTCATCCACCCGCCGTTTAATCTCAACCTTATCCGTTTTTGCCATTTTCAGGCCAAACCCCATATTTTCCCGCACCGTCATATGTGGATAGAGGGCATAGGATTGAAACACCATCGCCACCCCCCGACGGGATGCTGCAACAGAGGTGACACATTCATTATCAATATGCAGCTCACCTTCGGTGATCTCTTCAAGCCCTGCAACCATGCGCAGCAGTGTAGATTTACCACAACCGGATGGGCCAACGAAGACAACGAATTCACCATCCTTAATATCCAGATCGATACCGTGAATTGTTTCAACATCACCATAGCGCTTAACGACTTTGGTCAGTTTTACGTCTGCCATTTTTCTTCTCCCAAGATCGCCTGCCGTACAGGCGATCAAGTACATAAATTCTTATTTTTCCAACAACCGGTCAGCCTTTTATGCCGGCTCCGGCCAGACTGCTTACAAACTTCTTCTGGAACGCCAGGAACACGGCCAGCACCGGCAGGGTAACAAATGAGGCGTAGGCCATAATCTCCCCCCAACTGGTCTGTCTGCCAAAGAAGATCTGAATACCCGGCATAACCGGACGGGCGTCCTCCCCCTGCACCGCCATAATCGGCCAGATATACTGATTCCACATCAGCAGAAAGTGCAGGATCGCCACGGTGGCAAATACGGGGCCGGACATCGGCACAATAATGTGTCGGTAGATCTGAAACGGTGTCGCACCATCCAGCTCAGCGGCTTCATCAAAATCTTTCGGGATATCCCTGAAAAACTGATAGAACAGGAAGATAAAAAAGGAGTTCGCAACAAACGGCAGAATCTGCACTTCCAGCGAGTTTAACCAGGACCCCATCAGCACCAGACCGCCCTGCTCCCAACCGATTGTTGGCAACTTGGAGACCAGCAGTAACAGAGGCACCACAATCGCCTCAATAGGGATAATCATCAGCGCAACCACCGCCGCAAGAATATATTTGCGACCACTCCAGCGCATACGGGAGAGAGTGAATGCCAGTAAACTGTTAACGAACAGACCGAGAATCACGGTCGCCGATGTAATCAGGATTGAGTTACGGAAATAGAGCAAAACATCACTCTTTTCAAATACCTGACGATAGTTATCCAGGGTAAGATCGCCGACCGGCAAAATCGCACGAATACTGTAAAGATCAGCAAAGATCACCTGCTCCGGCTTAAATGAAGACATAATCATAAACAGCAGCGGGAACAGGAACACATAACCGATCAATAGAAGAAAGAGATAAGCGCCCAGCTTTTGTAAACGTTTCATTACGCATCCTCCCGCTTGTCAAAGAAGCGTTTCTGTAGCAACGCAATTGCCAGAATAGCCAGAAAGAAAATCACGCTGATCGCCGAACCATAGGCAATATCCTGTTCGCGGAATCCCTTGGTCACGGCATGATACATAACCGTCGAGGTAGAGCCCTGTGGACCACCCCGGGTCATCACATCAACCTGAGTAAACAGACCAAAGGCCTGAATCGTGGTACTGATAACAACGAAAATTGTGGTGTTCTTCAGCCCCGGCAGCGTCACGTTAACAAACTTGCCCCAGGGACCGGCTCCATCGAGCTCAGCAGCTTCGTAAAGATCGCCGGATATGCCCTGCAAACCCGCCAGAAAAATAAGCATCTGCACACCGGCCGCCTGCCAGGCAGACATCAGTACAATCGAGGGCATTGCCCAGTCCGGATCGCCCAGCCAGTCAACCGGACCGATCAGTCCAAACGACATCGCATTCAGATAGTGATTAAATAACCCTAAATCTTTGTGATACAGAAAGCTCCAGACGATCGACACCACCACAATCGATGTCACCACCGGCGAGAAAAATACCGTTCGAAACAGAAAGATTCCCCGCAGTTTCTGATTAATCAGCAGCGCTAATCCAAGGGCGGTACCACACTGGATGGGGACCACCAGAATGACAAACAGTAACGTATTGATAATGGACTGGATAAAGCTCGGATCCTTCGCCAGAAGAACCACCCGTTTATCGCCAAAAGACCAGTGGGTGAACTCCTTAAACTCTTTATATTCAGGGTTCTTACGCAGAACTGAACGCAGTCTTGGATAGACCAGCTCACCCTCGGCGGTCCGTTTCAGATGATTATCTGCGTCTGAAACTGGCTCCTGCACCAACCAGCTAATGTTCAACAAGCGGTCATAGTTACGTAACCCAACCCACTCTGTCGCATTAGGCGACAACAAACGCTGATCGGTAAACGACATCCCCAGTGCCATTAAAAACGGCAGAACCATAAACATAAACAGACCCAGCAGAGCCGGAGCACTCATAAGAAAGACATAACGCTTTCTCGGTGGACGGCGGGTCTCAGCAGGCCGACCGGATGACACGGTTAGCGTGTCGCTACTGTTAACAGACGTATTAGCATTCATACAGATTTCTCGCTGCTTCACTATCAGACTGTTACTGCCCCCCGTTTACAGAGCACAGTAACAATCTGGAAAGACCGGTTTACTGAGTAAAACCGTAGCCTTTATTGTCAGAAATGTTGCGCTCGATAGTATCGACCGCTTCATCCAGGGCATCCTGCACATCAGCACCATCTTTTATATTCCGCGCCATTTTTTCAAAGGTGCTGGAAATAATTGGGTAGGCTGGGGTCGCTGGACGCAGTACAGCAAACGCGGCTGAAAAATCGTAGAAAAAACGCCAGTCACCGTTAACCTGATAATGCTCAGTCAGCTCGGCAGCTTCAGGAGAGGAAGGAATCATGCCCGTTGCCACTGACATAGCGGCAATCTCTTCAGGCTGCAGCATAAAATCAACGAATGCAGCAGCACCTTCCGGGTTCGCACATGACTGGGTAATACCCCACTGCCAGGAACCACCACCGATAACCGGACCGCCACCAAAATCAGGTACCGGCATCACAACCAGGTCATCGCCCCATTGCTCAGAGTGATTTGCCATCTCCCAACTGCCAACGTAGTCCAATGCCGCACGCCCCTGAACAAACGCTTTGTCATCACTGGGGTTACGATCAACATACTCTTTGTCAAACAGGCTTTGAAAGAAGGTACCCCAGGCCAGTCCTGCTTCACCGTTGAGCACACCTTCAGAGGTGACATAGTTGTCACGGTCGATCTGGTCTGCACCAAAACTCTGCAGCATCGGTGCATAACCATAGGAGTACCACTCACCGGTCCAGCCGGTACGCATTGCCAGCGGATACCGGAACTCACCGGATGCTTTCAGTTTAGCCAGGGCATCCAGCAGTTCAGCCTTAGTCCACGGCTGCACATAGGTGGCCTGACGCAGGTTATATTTCTCAAGAATCGATTTACGGGTAAACAACGCCAGCGCGACATCGAACTGACCAACAGAAAAGACTTTACCTTTGTATGTGCCCTTCGCACTGCCAATCAGACCATCAAGCGCGTCCTGAGAAAGCAGCCCTTCAAGAGGACGCAGATAACCTGACCATGCAAAGTTAGGCACAACCGGCTGATCCATATCCAGAATACAGGGCAGATCTCCGGCCAGTGCTGCTGCAGTGACCGTCTGGGTATATGAACCCTCGGGGATCATCTCTGCAGTAATATGCCATTTCGTTTGTGACTGATTAAAACGATCTATCGTCGCCTTATTGACTTCGATCTCCTTAATATTACTCGTCTCATGACGCCACAGCTTGATTTCAGACGTCGCAGCCATGACGCTGCCAACACTGAATGTCAACGTTGTCATTACAGCGCAAGACAAAAGAGAGATGTTCATTCTTTTCATGTTTTGACCCTTATTGTTATTTTATCTTGATTATAAGCACTAATTTTTCAGCAAATGAGACTGCCGCTCAATAACCGAAAACGGGATCAACCGGGTGACCATATCATCCCCCTGATTGAAAATACTGTTCATCGCGGCCTGGCCCATCTCAAAATGAGGCAATGCCATGGTCGTCAGTCCGGGCGACAAACCTGGCGCTATCATGCGCTGATTATCAAAACTGGTGACCGCTATATCTCTGCCGACCTGCAAGCCACGCTTAGAAAATTCAAAGTAGGCCTGCATTGCAAATTCATCTTTCCCACAGACAAAGGCGGTTGGCTGATGAGTCAGTTTCAACAACTCTGCAACCGCTTTTTCAACACTGGCACTATCCCCGGCTTCGTCAAAGCGTGACTCCCCCTGAACAATCAACTGCGGATCATACGAAATACCGGCCTCAGCGAGTGCCTTGCGGTAACCCTCCAGTCGCTTTACCGAAGCGACAATATCCGGATTCAGAGTAATATGCCCAATGCGTTTATGGCCCTGTTCAAGCAGCAGCCGCGTAGCGTCATAGCCAGCCTGAACTTCGTCAGGAATAAAGGTGGTCAGCGTTTCGTTCTCCGCATAGCAGTTCACTAACACAGATGGCACCTGCAACATCTCCTGCGGCACCTGCACCTCTTTATGGTAATAGCTCGCATAGACCAGAGCTTCTACCCGTCGCTCCAGCAACATATCAATGGCTCGCTGCCTGCCAATACGATCGTTTTCAATGTTAACCACCATTAAAACCTTATCATGCTGGCTCGCCACCTCCTGAGCCCCGATCAACAGGTCTCCGGCATAGGGCTGAGTCACCACTTCATCGGAGATAAAACCGATAACACCCGACTGCTGATTACGCATCATACGAGCGGCCCGGTTAGGTCTGTAGTTCAAAGCAGCGATCGCTTCCTGCACCCGGGCCCGGGTTTCTTCACGCACATTAGGGTCATTATTCACCACCCTGGAAACGGTTTTAAAAGAAACTCCGGCCTGCTTCGCCACCTGCTTAATGGATACCATCAACTTACGACCATCTATTGACAACGTTGTCAAATACTAGATCGGAGCCATTGAGTTGTCAATATTGTTTGAGTATTATTCACCTCAATGATTAGATTTTTTTAACTACAAACCAAAGCAGAGCTAAACTTCAAAATGCTGACAGGGATTGTTTTTAACCCGACAATGGCTTTTCAGACGCTCGATTGAGCCTGACAAAGAAAGCCTGTCGCGTTAAGTAAAAGAGGTAAAGTTAATATTAAACAATAAGTTAAAAAATCCACTTCTGTTTCAGAGAAGCCTGTTACGGCAGACCGGTATGACCTGATATCAGAGTAAGTCATATCACTCCATCTCTTAAGCCATATAACAATAAGAATGCATCCATTATGAAACTGATTGCTTATTTAAAATGTTTCACCCATGAAACATTAAAGAGAGAACCTCTGACGGCTCTTCACAGCGGAGACTCAGGCTATGATCGCTGACAGCAAAAAAGCACCCCGCCCCACTATCCGGGATGCAGCTAACCATATAGGTGTCTCAACAGCGACTATTTCGAATGCATTCAATCATCCGGATCAACTCTCACCGGAGCTGCGCGAACGCATCTTGTCTGAGTGCCAGCAACTGGGATATCGCAGCTCTGGCTCCCCCCGTAAAGCAGATTGCAGCGGTAGCCAGGGTGTGATTGGCATAGTTTTGCCAGATTGCCTCAGCTATAACCTGAACGACAGTGTTGCCAATCAATTCCTCAACGGCGTGACCACCGAGCTGGAGAGTCAGCATCTGAGCATGCTACTGATCCACTCCCGGGAGCTATCCAGCACCAACCAGGTACGCCGGTTACAATCAACCGTCGATGGCTTTATTGTCTACGGCCATATTGAGGACGACGCCATTTTTGATCAGCTCACGCTGCAAAGCAAAAAACTGATTGCCGTCGACTGCGCTATGGGGGATCACAGCAGCATCGCCAGTGACAATTTCGGCGGCGCGTTCAACAGCGCAGATCTGGCACTGCAGCACTGTCCGAAATACCCCGCCATACTGGGATTACGCATCATCAACTCCAAACATGTGTGTCGTGTCTACAACGATAACGATCTGTTCAGCAACACCATTTCAGTCGCGGCGCTTCGCCTGCAGGGTTACCGTCGGGCGCTGAGTGAACACAATATGATTTTGCCCAATGAGCGACTCTGGCATATCCCGGATAACACGGAAGCCTCAGCCCTGCTTGCCGTGCGTGAAGCGCTGCACTGCACCCCCCGGCCGGATGCCCTTTTTTGCATGACCGACACCTATGCATTAACTGCCATAAAAGAGGCAACCCGAATGGGAATCAGAATCCCACAAGAGCTTAAAATAATAGGTTTTGATGGCGTCCCCGAATCGCTTACCAGCTCCCCCTCACTGACAACCGTTAAGCAGGATAACTTTGCCAAAGGTGAGATTGCAGCAAGCCTGTTTACAAAACCAACCCCTCCTCGCGAAACAATACTGCCAACTGAGCTGCTTATCCGCGAAAGCTGCCCCATGCCCTGATCCAGATATAAAAAAACCGACAGGCATCAGAGATCTCTGTCGGCAAATGGCACAGAAGCTTATGTGTTAGCGCTGCCAGCAGCCGCCAGTCGATAAACTCCTCAGGTGAATCAGTCCCGGCGAGATGACACAATGGGAAGGGGTTCCATTGCACCAAACCGCCAGGGGGATAACATCAGTGTTTAAAACGTATAGTTTAAGCGCACACGCAGTGCTGTCGCTTCATCATCAGTGACATTATCAGCTGACGAGAAAGAGCCTGCAAAGGTAACCGTTGCGCCTTCGATATCCAGCAGCGGAACGCTGTACGCCAGATAAGCGGTGGTGACGTTTGGATCGGTATTGCTGCCCTGATCAACATCTGAACGAATGACACCGGCACCGAAGTTACCGTAAACCATGTTGGCAATGTATGAGGTGACCTTTTCGTCACTGTTTTCATCTTTTGAGCGGGCAGCTGCGATATTGATATTAGCTGCACCCAGATCAAAGTTAGTGCCGATACCGAAACCACTTTTATCCTGAGTACCACCAGCGGTCAGATCATATTTAACTTTCTCGTAACCCGCAAAGAGACTGAAACCCTCGGTACTCCAGGTGATAGAAGGGCGTACGCCGGAAACCGCTGTCGTGTCATCGCCCGAAGCATTCTCATCACCAAAAATGGTTGCCAGTTCAAACTTAACATTGTCGTTTGCATTGTAGTGCAATGCGAACTGGCCGCCGCCATCACCGATACGACCACGTACCATATTGGCTTCATAGACGCTCACACCGCCCGCATGAACAATCAGGGTATCTTTTGCTTTCGGGAACAGGTTTACCGCTTCAAAGCGCCCGGCCTGCAGATCCCAGGTTTTTGAGCCGAACTGAACATAGGCGTCATCAACAGAGGTTGTGCCATCAACGGTGAGCAGCACGGTCCCTTTTGCCTGAACAAAATATTCGCCTTTTTCACGACGGGAAAGCACGTTGACCTCGACCCGACCATTCTGATCATAAGTCGTATCTGCGGCTGCAGTATCCGTAGCATCAGTATCCAGTTCGAGGTTAGCATTGAAATCGGTACCGGCCATGCTCTGACTGGACAAAGCCACCAGAATAGCCGCTCCAAGCATCGACTTTACAAACTCTTTCTTATTGTAATTCACTTCATACTTCTCCGTCTTTTTTTATAGGTAACCGGAAATAAAGTATTAACTTCCGGTTATCACTGGAAGATAAAATATTCAGGATCAATAAATCCTTCGATAGATATTATGAAAACGAATGACAGCCGCAATAAAAACCATCTAAACACTGCATCTTAAATATCTAAAACGTTCTAAACACTTACTAAAACGATAAAAAATTTAGTAAACATACAACGTTTCCATAAAAACCAGCATCTGCCATACAGACGGATAGAACGAAGAAGTGCAGAGCCTCCCCCCACCATTCACGGCTCACGCACAAACAGTACACAGATACAACTATTTTGTTTTTATTACATATAATTAGTGATATATTGTTAATTAAAGTTAGTATTTATACGTTATGTTACATTAAAAGCTATCTGATAGTAGCTCCCCGGTGCTACCGGTCGACCTGTCTGCTATCAGATATGACATCGACAACATGATAAAAAGACAGCGTTAACAGCGCCTTTAATCAAGGCTAACAATAAAAAGAGAGATATTTATGTATCAACTCAGCTCTTCAGTCACCTGGAAAAAACTTGTTAAACTGGCTGAAAAAAACAGCAACGATAAAATTTCAGATTATTTTAAAAACGACCCTGAACGTTTTAATAAAATGAGCCTTCAGCTGGGGGAAATATTTCTGGATTATTCGAAAAATAAGATCAGCGATGAGACACTTAAAACATTAATCACACTGGCAGATCACTCCCCCCTTCATCAACGCCGTGCTCAGATGTTTTCCGGTGATATTATTAACGTAACGGAGAAACGGCCGGTATTGCATACAGCACTGCGCAACCGGGGTGAAGAGCCGGTGGTCGTCAACGGTGAGGATGTCATGCCTGCCATTCGTGCCAGTCTGAAAAAACTGGAAACGTTCAGCAACAAGGTCAGAAGCGGTGAGTGGAAAGGGTTTAGTGGCAAACGGATCCGCAGTATCGTCAACATCGGTATCGGTGGTTCCGATCTGGGCCCCAATATGGTGTGCCGTGCGCTGCTGAACTACAAGCATCCTGAGCTGAGTTTTCACTTTATATCCAACGTCGATGGGCAGCATATTAAGAAAGTGCTGACCAGCCTTGACCCCGAAACCACCCTGTTTATCGTTTCTACCAAAACCTTCTCCACCCAGGAAACACTGCTGAATGCCAGTACCGCACGACGCTGGTTTATGGACAACACCGGTCAGTCTGACATCGGCCAGCACTTTGTTGCCCTGTCGACCAATCAGGCGGCAGCGATGGAGTTTGGTATCCGCCGGGAAAACATCTTCGAGTTCTGGGCCTGGGTGGGTGGGCGTTACTCTCTCTGGTCAAGCATCGGTCTGGCAATCGCCCTGTCCATCGGTTACGACCGTTTTATCGAGTTGCTGGAGGGGGCTTACGAAATGGATCGCCATTTTGTTGAAGCTCCCCTGATCAAAAATATGCCCGTACTGATGGCCCTGATCGGCATCTGGAATATAAACTTCCTGGGGGCAGAAACCCAGGCTATCATCCCTTACGATCAGGCCTTGCACCAGCTTCCGGCATTTCTGCAACAGCTGGATATGGAAAGTAATGGCAAGTCGGTGGATATGGAGGGTCATCCGGTCGACTTTGCAACCGGTCCCATCGTCTGGGGCCAGACGGGTTCGAATGGTCAGCACGCCTTTTTCCAGCTGCTTCACCAGGGTACACGCTTCGTGCCGATCGATTTTATCGCCTCCCTTGAGCCCGACGAGAAAACCGAAGAGCACCACTTTGCCCTGCTCACCAATATGCTCGCCCAGGCCAACGCGTTTATGAATGGAGATCAGCAGGAAGGGATCCTCGACTATCAGACCTGCCCGGGTAATCGACCCAGTAACACCCTGCTGCTGGATCGGTTAACACCCCACAACCTGGGCGCGCTGATCGCCCTGTATGAGCATAAAGTGTTTGTGCAGGGAACGATCTGGAATATCAACTCATTCGATCAGTGGGGGGTGCAACTGGGTAAGCGCCTGGCGACTGAGATCAGCCGTAATATTGAGCTGAAGAGTTCTGAGTATGACCCATCAACTCAGGGGCTGATGAATATTGTACGCAGTAAAATGGGGACTAAACAGCCAGCGAAACCCGCTCCTAAGCGATCGAAGCAAGGCTCATGAAGCACCAAAAACTGCACGTTAGCAGCTTTAAAATGGTAAAACCAGACGGGCCTCTATGGCCCGTCTTCTATCTGCTATATCCGGCTATACCGGTGTCTGCATATCCAGCAGACAGCTGTCCACACATCGCCATGGAGCTTCAGCGGGTTTATCGTCAGTCTCAGTAATAATGCCTCAGGGGTTACTGACTGACCAAAAGGCCGCTGGCACCGCTGAAAGACTTATAGCCGTATAAAGATTTCAAAGCGACCCTGCGATATTCAGAGGGCGTCATTTTTTTCACGTCGTAAAATCGACGATTGAAGTTGGCAATATTATTAAAACCGACATCAAAACAGATCTCAGTAATCGACCGGTCACTGTGGGTAAGCTGCTCACATGCCTTATTAATCTTAATTCCATTAACAAAATCAATATACCGGCAACCAGTCTCCCGCTTAAATAACCGGGAGAAATGCCCGACACTCATGCCAATATGTGCGGCCACCTGCTCCAGCGTAATCCCGGTATTATAATTTTCAATAATGTAGGCTACCGCCTGGTCCAGTCGTACTGATTTGGTATCATCTTTACAGGACAAATAGGCAGCATCAGACAACACCCGGTATTCAGTCACCGCAGCCAGCAGATCAATCAAAAACCAGAATCGCAGCACCCGACGAAAACCGGATAACGCTGCAATATCATCAAAAATCTGTTGAATGTTGGCAATCGCATCAACATCAAGAAACTCAATACCGTATTGCGCTCTCTCCCAAAAAGGGGTCAGCGCCTGCATTTCCGGCACCCCCTTAGTATGAGCTGAAACAAGCTCCGGTGAGAAGTTGATTATCCGCTCGGTGCAGCCCTGGTCATCATTATCACCTGACTGGTTAACCCAGCAATGTGGCAGATTCGGACCAATCAATATCAGACTCTGAGGAGCAAAGTGCCCCATATAGTCACCCACAAACACTCGCCCTTCGCCATCAGTCGTCAGGTGTAACTCATAGTCATCATGATAGTGAAGACAGTTATCCTGAGTGGCTGACTTATCCTGTTCAAAGTATCGTATCGACGTCCCTCCCATAGAATCTAAGGGCTTAAACGCTGGTTGAATTCGCTCTTTATTCCTGATCATAGATCGCTCATCCCAATAACAGAACAGGGAAAGCCAGGCTAGCTTAGGCTGGCTCTCCATAGATTGCAGGGTCATTTATAGCTAAAACAAAATACACCTCACTGCAGCTATCTGATTTAAAGCAATCTTTTTTCTGTCCTGGGATCAAACAGCACCGCTTTCGACATATCCACCATAAACTCCATATCACTACCGGCGGGCTTCTCCTCCATCGGGTGAACCCGGCAATCAACCTCCTGACCATTCAGGTTAATCAACACCAGGGTATCGGGACCGGTGGGTTCAGCCACGGCGACCTTTGCGGTAAAACGGGCAACACAGCTCTGCTCCTGTTTATGGGGGATCACATGAGTGATCTGCTCAGGACGAATTCCCAGTATCACCTCTTTGCCGATCCACTCCTGCAGTGAGCTATCACCATGCTGCAGTGGCAGAAAATAACGTTCATCATCTGAAGTTGTCACACTCAGACCATAACCATCGTCAATACACTCCAGCGTGCAGGTGAGAAAGTTCATTGCCGGTGAGCCCATAAAGCCCGCAACAAACATATTCGCAGGGTCATCGTAGATCTGCTGCGGAGTACCAAACTGCTGAACTTCTCCGTCCTTCATTACTGCGATTCGGTCCGCCAGAGTCATCGCCTCAATCTGATCGTGGGTAACATAGACAATGGTGGTTTTCAGACGCTGGTGCAGTTTTTTAATTTCAGTGCGCATCTCAACCCGCAGTTTGGCGTCCAGGTTAGACAGCGGTTCATCAAACAGATAGATCTTTGGATGACGTGCCAGCGCCCGCCCCATCGCCACCCGCTGACGCTGACCACCGGAAAGCTCAGAGGGCTTTCGATCCAGCAGATGGCTGATCTGTAACAGATCAGCAACCCGCTCAACTTCTTCCTCCCGCTCACTCTTTGGCACCTTACGAATCTCCAGCGCAAATGAGATATTGCCCCGCACCGTCATACTCGGGTAAAGCGCATAGGATTGAAACACCATCGCGATATCGCGGTCTTTCGGCGCTAATCCGGTCACATTCGTACCACCGATATGAATATCACCGGAGCTGACATCCTCAAGCCCGGCAATGCTATTCATCAGAGTCGATTTACCGCAACCGGACGGCCCCACCAGAATCAGAAATTCACCGTCATTAATACTCAGATCAATGCCTTTGAGTACCTCGACTTTACCGTAGTTTTTCTTAACACTTGAAATCTCTAACGTAGCCATAACCTTGTACCTGTTATTATTTTTAATCTGTCTGGATCAGCCTTTCACCGCTCCCGCGGTCAGACCACGAACAAAATACTTACCCGCCAGGACATACACCACCAGAGTAGGCAGCGCGGCAATCATCGCCGCAGCCATATCAACGTTGTACTCCTTAACCCCGGTTGAGCTATTGACCAGGTTGTTTAGTGCGACCGTGATGGGCTGGGTATCCCCGCCGGAGAACACCACACCAAACAGGAAGTCATTCCACACCTGAGTGAACTGCCAGATAATACAGACAACAAAAATGGGGGTTGATAGCGGCAAAATAATGCGCCAGAAAATGGTAAAGAAACCGGCTCCATCGATCTTCGCTGCGCTCACCAGTTCACTGGGCACCGAGACATAGAAATTACGGAAGAACAGCGTGGTAAAGGCCATCCCGTAAACGATATGCACAAACACCAGACCGGTTGTGGTATTCGCCAGCCCCAGCCATCCCAGGGTTTGCGCCATCGGCAGAATCACCACCTGAAACGGAATAAAGCAGCCAAACAGCATCAGGCCAAAGAAGATATCGCTGCCGCGAAACTTCCACTTGGTCAGCACATAGCCATTCAACGCGCCAAGAAAGGTGGAGATCAGCACCGCCGGAATAGTGATCTGAAATGAGTTCCAGAAAAACGCCCCCACCCCCTCACAACTCACGCCGGTACAGGCTGAGGACCAGGCCTTTACCCAGGCATCCAGCAGAAACTCCTCGGGCCAGGAGATCAGGTTACCGGCGCGGATATCGGCCATACTTTTCAGCGAGGTTAACAACATCACGACCAATGGCAAAAGATAGAACAGCACCGCTAACAGCAAGACCGCATACAGCGCCATTCGGCCGACCCTGATACTACGGGCGTTGGTATAGATTGAATCAGGCATTGTTTTTACCCCGCAGTTCGGAATAGAGGTAGGGGATCAGAATCGCCAGAACCACACCGAGCATCATCATCGCACTGGCGGACCCCAGACCGATCTGTCCCCGACTGAAAGTGGTCACATACATAAATGTCGCCGGCAGATCGGTCGCATAACCAGGCCCACCACCGGTCAGCGCCATCACCAGATCGAAGCTCTTAATCGCAATATGGGAAAGGATAATAAAGGCACTGAAAAATACCGGCCGCAGATGGGGCAGAATAATACGACGATAGATCATCGGCATACTGGCACCATCCAGTTGCGCTGCTTTAACGATCGAGCCGTCAACACCTCTCAGGCCAGCAAGAAACAGCGCCATCACAAAACCGGATGACTGCCATACCGCTGCAATCACCAGGGTATAGATCGCCATATCCGGGTTAACCAGCCAGTCAAACTGAAAGCTCTCATAGCCAAAGTCATGCAGCAGTTTTTCCAACCCCAGGCCCGGGTTAAGAATCCACTTCCAGGCGGTACCGGTAACGATAAAAGAGAGCGCCATCGGGTATAAGAACACCGTGCGGATTGAACCCTCTGCACGAATCTTCTGATCCAGCAGAATCGCCATAACCACACCGATGAACAGACAGATCAGGATAAACAGTCCGCCGAAGATAACAATATTCAGCGAAGCCACCGACCAGCGATCGTTGTCCAGCAACTTCTCGTACTGGGCAAAACCGACAAAGTTATAGTTGGGCAAAAAACGTGATTTAGTCAGGGACAGCACCCCGGTCCAGATAACATAGCCATATATAAACAGCAGCGTCATCACTACCGTGGGCGCCAGCACCAGTTTCGGCAGCCAGCGCTGCATCAGATCTAACAGATTAGAAGAACCTGCCCCCTGTGCGGATGAGTCTGCCAATAGGCCCCTGGTGGACAGGGTGCCGGCAGCATCGGAAGTAGCATTCGTCTTCATAGAGGTCATCCTCATACGAGTTTGGAGAGGGGTATCACCTATGGCGATACCCCGGAACCGCTCCCTAAGGAGCATTCAAGCAGAAGTGAGAAGTTTAGATAAGCGCTTTAGATCGCCGCTTTAACTGCCCGGGCCAGCTTTTCGGTTGCCTGTTCAGGCGTCAGCGAATCGCTGTTGAAGTAGTTGGTGACGACATCGTAGATGGCGCCCTGAACCGCAGAGGTGGTGGACATACCGTGAGCCATGCTGGGCACCAGACCACCCGACTTTGCCGTGGCGACAAAGTCATCCATCGATTTATGAGCACAGCTGTCGAATTTATCTCTTGGCATTCCCAGACGGGCCGGGATCGATCCCTTGTTGAGATTGAAGGTTTCCTGAAATTCAGGCTCCATAATCAAACGGGCCAGATCGGCCTGAGCCTGCTTATCATCGGCATCTTTGAGATCAAACATCGCAAAACTGTCGATATTGAAGGTGAAGCCATTCTGCGTATCGGGTGCAGCCACACAAAGATAGTCTTTACCAGGCTGCTTACCGGCGGCAGTAAACTCCCCCTTAGCCCAGTCACCCATCACCTGCATGGCAGCCTTACCATTAATCACCATTGAGGTGGCAATATTCCAGTCACGTCCGGCCGCATCGGCGTCAATGTACTGGTTTAAACGCTTAAAGGTTGCCAGAATTTCAGTCATTTTAGCGCTCGTCAGTACACTCTGATCATGCTCTACAAACGCTTTGCGATAGAAATCTGCACCACCCATGCCCAGGGCAACCGCTTCAAACAGGGTCGCATCCTGCCAGGCCTGACCACCATGGGCTAAAGGGATAAAACCAGCCGCCTTAATCTTATCGGCGGCAGTGAAAAACTCTTCCCAGGTGGTTGGAACTTCAGCCCCTGATTTTTTGAACACCTCAGGGTTGGCCCAGAGCCAGTTAACCCGGTGAACGTTGACAGGCACCGCCACATAATGGCCGTCATACTTCATGACGTTACTAACCACAGTCGGTAATAGATTATCCCAGCCCGCTTTGTCTGCAACCGCGTCCAACGGCGTGAGAAAGCCCAGCTCAGCCCATTCCTGGATATCTAAACCTTTAATCTGTGCAGCACTTGGGGGATTGCCCGAAACAGCCCGGGACTTAAGAACAGTCATGGCACTTTCACCGCCACCGCCGGCCACAGCAAAATCTTTCCACTGATGACCTTCAGCTTCGAGCAACTGCTTCAGCACAGCGGCAGATTTAGCTTCGCCACCGGAGGTCCAGTAATGGAGGACCTCAACATTACCCGCCTGAGCAGCTATTGAAACCAGACCGGATAACGCTGTCGCTAATACGGCTTTTTTTGCACTTTTAAGACTCATTGACCTTTACCTTTGTTTGTTTTTATTAGGCTTTGAGGTTTTTCCAGTCACATTCGATGACAGGTGATTGCATTAAAGCACGGCCTTTAAAAGGTTAGGGTTACAGCAGGAAAGGAAGTGTAACAAAGTGTTACAAAGAATAAATTAACCTTGAAGAACCAGCGATGCCCATCAAGGGGAAGAGAGCAATAATGCTAAAAACCGCAATACTAAAAACAGGTATGCAAACACCCCTTTTCTAATGCCGTGGTAGTCGGATCAACACTTCCAGCCCACCACCCTCACGGTTATGCAGTTCTAACTCACCCCCATGCGCATGAACAATATTTCGTGCAATACCAAGCCCCAGCCCCGACCCTCCGGTATAACGATTGCGGGATGATTCACCTCTGAAATAGGGTTCAAACACCTGATCAATCATCTCTTCGGGAATACCTGCACCCCGGTCGCAGATCCGCAGCGTGAGCAGATCAGGACTGTTCAGGACAAACACTTCAGCCTGCTGTCCGTAGAAAATAGCATTATCGATCAGATTTCCAAGGCAGCGTTTAAGCGCGATAGGTCGTCCCCAGAAGACCGGCCCCACATCACCAACCACGTTAACATTTCGCCCCTGCACCGCTGCATCATCCTGTAACGCACCCAGCAATGCCATAATATCAGTCGGCCGCACCTCTTCATGAAGATCCGTCCCCCGGGCGCACTCCAGAGCACCAGACACCATCCTGTCCAGCTCTTCCAGGTTGCGGCCAAACGTCTCCCGGTCATGCTCCTTATCCAGCATCTCTGCCCGCAGCCGCAGTCGGGTTATCGGCGTTTTAAGATCATGGGAGATCGCCGAAAACAATCGCTGCCGATCATCAATAAAACGGGTGATGCGTTCCTGCATACGATTAAAGGCCTGAGCTGTTGCCTGAATCTCCAGAGGCCCCTGCACCTTCAGGGGTGGCACATCGATCTCCCGCCCCAACTGCTCCGCCGCTTGCACCAGTTTATCCAGAGGACGGGTGAGCCAGCGAACAATCATCCCGCCCAAAAGCAGCAGGATCACCAGTAACAATCCCAGAAAATAGAGCCGGTCTGCGGGCAGGTAATCGGTCTTAATTAGGAGATCAGGTTTGGGCAGCAACGCCGCCAGATACAACCACTCCCCCTCCTCCATGCCGATCTGAGCGACTAAAATAGGTGGTGATTGGGGATCATAAATAAGACTTTGTTGCGACCATCGTGGCGGAAGATCCAACAACAGCGTCTGATTATTAAACACATGAAGCGTCTCGGGGCGGGAAAAACTGACGATAATCTCCGCTTTATTACCCAGCTTTTTACGTAATCCCTGAATAAAATTATCAATCACGATGCTCTTGAGCTTAGAGTCCTCAATATCTTCAATTGCGATCAGCTCTTTATTCAGTGATACAAAAAAACGGGTCCCCCCCATATCCCGTAGCTGGGACAAAACGATGTGCCGATATTCACTGGGCAGCGCCTTAAAAAAAGTAACGGTAGAGGAAACACTTTCGGCGAGATCCACAGCCATGCTGCTGGCCATCTTCTCATTCTCCCGGTTAATCTCCTGCACCCAGACCAGGTTGCTCATCACCTGAGCCAGCAACACGCCAAGCAACATCACCGCCAGCATTCGACCCAGCAGTGAACGGGGAAACCAGAACCAACGCTTCACATCTCACGCTCGACTTCAACGGATAACACATAGCCCGAGCCCCTGACGGTCTTAATGATGTGGGGGTCTTTGGCATCTTCACCGAGACGTTGTCGCAGCCGGCTTAGTTGCACATCGATACTGCGATCATATGGGCTGGACTCCCGTCCCCGGGTAGCGCCGAGCAGATCGTCACGATTCAGCACTTTATTTGGATTTTCCAGAAACAACAGCAGCAGATTATAGTCGGCCCCGCTCAACGGAATAACTTCACCGGAACTACCGATCAGATCACGGTTAACGGTATCCAGACGCCACTCGGAAAAACAGAAATAGCGCCCTTTCGACCCAGACGTACCCGCCGAGCGACTGCGGCGTAAAACCGCCTTGATCCTGGCCAGCAACTCTCTTGGATTAAAAGGTTTGGCGACATAATCGTCAGCGCCTAACTCTAAACCGACAATACGATCAGTTTCCTCAGCGGACGCGGTGAGCATGATAATGGGCACGTCAGAATCGATACGTACCTGGCGACAAAGACTGAAGCCATCCTCACCCGGCATCATCAGATCCAGAATAATCAGATCAATCTGAGTGGTCTGCAGCTGTTTAATCAGCTGTTCACCGTTTTCAAGCGATAGCGTTTCATAGCCATTCTGGCCGAGGTAAGACCCCAGCAGTTCACGAATCTCATTATCATCATCAACAATCAAAATGCGCTTTGTCTGCTCACTCGACACGATACGTTTCCTTCAAAAAATCCGGGGCTAGGTTCTGTTACAGCCACGTTGCCTGACACTCAACATCAGTGCCGCCTGTCCAGCCTGAACAGCGTGCAGGCCCTAATGGGCAGTCATTATGATGAACAGATTATAGTCTAACAACTCAGCCGGCCACTTCACTGTTATCCAGTGCCGCCGCCGCACCCAACAACCCAGGATTATCTGCGATACAGAGCCAGACCGGAACCGCCTGCATGTAAGCCGTAAAACGTCCTTTGTCTTCAAAGGCCCGCCGGAAGTCACTCTGAAGGAAAAACTCAACCACCCTCGGCAATATTCCACCACAGAGATAAACACCTCCCCGGGCCCCCAGCGTTAATACGTTATCACCCGCCACGCCCCCCAGAATACGACAAAACCGGCTTAGCGCCTCTACCGCAACAGGATCACTTCCCTCTACCGCAGCAATACTCACGGCCGCGGGCGAATCACAGACGATCTCGCTTCCCCGCAGCTCTGATAAGATCTGATACAGATTCAGCAACCCCTGGCCGCAGAGAATCCGCTCAACCGAGACCCGGCCAAAACGGGCGACCAGTGCTCGCCACAGATCGATCTCAACGTCATCTGCAGGGGCAAAACTGATATGCCCCCCCTCCGTTGATAAGGGAATCCAGTCATCATTGGCTTTGACTAATCCGGATACCCCCAGCCCGGTTCCCGGGCCGATGACCAGTCGCGCTGCACCCTCAAGAGAGCGACCAGCGCCCACCTGAATTTTCTCATCCTCAGCGATATGCAGCATCCCCAGCGCCATCGCGGTAAAGTCATTCACCAGCTTCAGCTGTTTCAGGCCAAGCTGTTGCGCCAGACCTGTGCGGCTAAAGTGCCAGTGATTGTTGGTCATGTTAATCACTTCACCCTGCACCGGGCAGGCAAACGCCAGACAGGCCCGCTCAATTCCGGCGATACCGACACGGCTGAAATAGGCGCTGCATGCCGCATCAATATTGTCATACTCAGAACATTGCAGGGTATCCACATGCTCTAACACCACGGAGCCAGGCCGGACCAATGCAAAACGGGCATTAGTGCCACCGATGTCACCAACGAGTGCGTACTGGATCATTCACTTTATTCCAGAAAAATTAAAAACGGTTGCACCCTCTTCTGCACAGCAAACCTGCTCGCGCATCGGCGCAAACAGCTCACGCCCCATCCCATGATGATGTTGTGCCGCAGAAGCTGGCATCGTCAGGCCTCGGGATAACCAGGATGAATCTTCAGCGATCAGTTCCAGAGTGCCAGTGGTCGCATCAACCCGGATCAGATCACCATCGGCCACCTGCGCCAACGGCCCACCCAGACTGGCTTCTGGCCAGACATGGATCGCAGCCGGCACTTTACCCGATGCGCCGGACATCCGTCCATCGGTCACCAGCGCCACCTTAAAGCCCCGGTCCTGCAGCGTACCTAAAAAGGGCGTCAGCTTGTGTAACTCTGGCATACCATTGGACGTTGGCCCCTGATAACGCACCACGGCAACAAAATCACGCTCCAGCTCACCCCGCTCGAAGGCCGCACCGATCTCATTCTGATCTTCAAACACAATCGCCGGGGCTTCGACGATTTGATGTTCAGGTGCAACGGCAGATACTTTAATCACACCGCGACCGAGATTACCCTGCATCAGTTTCAACCCACCATCCGGGCTGAAGGGTTGCTCCACGGAACTCAGCACGGCAGGGTCCAGCGATTCCTGCACCCCTTCGCGCCATACCAGTTTGCCATTCTCAAGGAAGGGCTCCTGAGTGTAGCGTGACAACCCCTGCCCCACGACGGTCATGACATCTTCATGCAGATAGCCGCCAGCCAGCAGTTCACGGACCAGATAACCTACACCACCCGCCGCCTGAAAGTGGTTGATATCCGCTTCACCGTTGGGATAAACCTTTGCCAGCAAAGGCACGACAGCAGACAGGTCAGAAAAATCATCCCAGTTAATAATCACCCCCGCTGCCCGGGCGATCGCGATCAGGTGCATGGTATGGTTGGTGGAGCCGCCGGTTGCCAGCAAAGCAACCACCGCATTCACCAGAGAACGTTCATCAACAATTTTATACAGGGGAGTGAACTCGCCATTCTGAGCCGTCAGACGAACAGCCTGCCTGGCCGCCTCACGGGTCAGCGCTTCACGCATCTCAGTACCCGGATTAACAAAGGAGGAACCCGGCAGATGCAGGCCCATCACCTCAACCACCATCTGGTTACTGTTCGCGGTGCCATAAAAGGTGCAGGTACCGGCGCTGTGGTAGGAATCGGATTCACACTGCAGCAATGCATCACGGCCCACCTTTCCTTCGGCATAGAGCTGGCGAATCTTAGCTTTCTCCTTATTCGGCAAACCGCTCGGCATGGGGCCTGCTGGCACAAACAGCGTTGGCAGATGGCCAAATCGTAATGCACCAATAAGCAAGCCGGGCACGATTTTATCGCAGACACCGAGATAGAGCGCAGCATCGAACATATTGTGCGACAAGCCCACCGCGGTCGCCATCGCAATCACATCACGGCTGAACAGACTCAGCTCCATACCGGGTTGCCCCTGGGTGACACCATCGCACATAGCGGGCACCCCCCCGGCAAACTGTGCCACAGACCCCAGCTCATGCACCGCTTCACGAATCTGATCAGGAAACTGTTCAAACGGCTGATGGGCGGACAACATGTCGTTATATGACGAAATAATACCAACATTCACCGCGTTAACCATTTTCAGCGCCTGCTTATCTTCAGCCCCGCAGGCTGCAAAACCGTGCGCCAGATTACCGCAGGATAGACGGGCCCGGTGCACCCCCCTCTCTTCTGCGCCTTGCATCTGGCTTAAATAGTCTTCACGGGTTGCCCGGCTGCGCGCAATGATTCGATCTGTAACCTGTTTAACAACGGTGTGCATAGTAACTCCTGAGCTTCTCTTTGGTCAGACGCAAACTGAGTATAAAGCCTGCAATATAACCTGTGTTCGATACCTTTATATCGGTAAGTTTACTAATTTATTTTTCAAAGCTCCATTGATTTTTGCATAAAACTACGTAATATTAACAACAAATAACACTTACAACGCCAGTACCGAGGTATATTCAATGACAATTCGCGTAGCAATCAACGGATTTGGCCGCATCGGCCGCAATGTGCTCCGGGCACTTTATGAAAATAACTACCGCGATAAAATTCAGGTGGTCGCCATCAATGATCTGGGCGATGCCACTATCAACGCCCACCTGTTTAAGTATGATACGGTTCACGGTCAGTTTACAGGCGAAGTCAGCCACGACGATGAAAATATTGTCGTCAACGGTGACAATATCACCATCAGCGCCGTACGCAATCCAGCGGAACTTCCCTGGAAAGAGCTGAACGTCGATGTTGTTTTTGAGTGTACCGGGCTGTTCACCGAACGCGCTAAAGCCGCGCAACATATCACTGCGGGGGCACGTAAAGTGATTATCTCTGCCCCCGGCAAAAACGTTGATGCCACCGTGGTCTATGGCGTCAACGATCAGATTTTGCGTCAGTCTCACGAAGTGATTTCAAATGCATCCTGCACCACCAACTGCCTGGCACCGGTAGCTCAGGTTTTGCAACAGCAGATCGGTATTGAGAGCGGCCTGATGACCACTATTCACTCCTATACCAATGATCAGAACCTGTCCGATGTCTATCACTCTGATCTGTACCGGGCACGGTCTGCCACTCAGTCAATGATTCCGACTAAAACCGGCGCAGCAGCAGCGGTCGGCCTGGTGCTGCCCGGACTGGCCGGCAAAATTGATGGCATGGCGGTACGGGTGCCTACCATTAACGTATCTCTGGTCGACCTGAGCTTTATCGCCGAACGGCAAACCAGCGTCGATGAAGTCAACCAACTGCTTGCCAACGCTGCCGCCCACTCAGCGGTGCTGGGTTATAACGAAGCTCCGCTGGTGTCAGTTGACTTTAACCATAACCCGCTTTCCTCAATCTTCGATGCCTCTCAAACCAAGGTATCCGGACGACTGGTAAAAGTGATGTCCTGGTATGACAACGAGTGGGGGTTCTCCAACCGTATGCTGGATAACACTCTGGCCCTGATGCACGCGCCAGCCTGAGGAAATGATGAAAATGTTGAGACGTACTAAGATAATTGCCACGCTGGGACCTGCAACCAGCAGTGAAGAGCAACTCGAAAAATTGATTCTCGCAGGGGCTGATGTAGTGCGCCTCAACTTCTCCCATGGCGAAGCGGAAGACCACCGTCAACGCGCAGAACTGGTACGTAAACTGTCCAGAAAGCACGGCCGGTTTGTTTCCATTCTGGGCGACCTTCAGGGTCCGAAAATCCGTATTTCCCGCTTTGCTGAGCAAAAGGTCAAACTGAAAATTGGCCAGCCATTTACTCTGGATGCAACACTGGATCGTGATGCCGGCGATGTCACCCGGGTGGGCCTTGATTACAAAGCACTGATAGAAGATGCCCGCGTGGGCGACATTCTGTTGCTGGATGACGGCCGTATCGAATTAAAAGTAACTGAAACGTTCGAAAACAAGCTGAATACTGAGGTTCTGGTTGGCGGCTGGTTGTCCAATAACAAGGGGATTAACCGCTTAGGTGGCGGACTCTCGGCAAAGGCGCTCACCGATAAAGACAAAGACGATATTAAAACCGCTGCAGCTATTGGCGTGGATTACGTGGCAGTATCATTCCCCCGGGATGCCGCTGATATGCATGAAGCACGGGCTTTGCTTAAGGCCGCCGGTTCGACTGCCGGGCTGGTCGCTAAAATTGAACGGGCAGAAACCGTCGCCGACCCTGAAGTACTGGACGATATTATCCGCGCCTCAGAAGCGGTGATGGTGGCCCGGGGCGACCTGGCAGTGGAGATTGGTGATGCGGAACTGATCGCGGTACAGAAACATATCATCGCCCGTGCCCGCACCCTGAATACCGTCGTGATCACCGCCACCCAGATGATGGAATCGATGATCAGCAGCCCAATGCCTACCCGTGCTGAAGTCTCGGATGTTGCCAATGCTGTGCTGGATTATACCGACGCGGTCATGCTATCCGCAGAAACCGCCGCAGGGGACTATCCAACAGAGACCGTCCAGGCGATGGAGCGGGTCTGCCTCGGGGCTGAGCGCCACCCATCATCGAAACGATCAAAGCACCGGATCAATGAAGATTTCCACGACATCGATGAAACCATCGCGCTGTCTGCAATCTATGCGGCCAACCATCTGGTAGGCATTAAAGCGATCATCAGCATGACCGAGTCGGGTGCTACCCCCCAACTGATGTCGCGCTTACGCACCTCAGTGCCGATCTTCGCCCTGTCAGGCCGTGAAGATACGCAGTTCAGAGTGGGCCTCTATCGCGGTGTCTACACCATCCCCTTTTATGCCGAACAGTATGATCCCGAAGAGATCAATACCAAGGCGGTCCAGGAACTGATTGAGCGTAAAATCGTAGTGCCAGGGGATATGGTTATTATCACTAAGGGTGATTACCTCAATGCTCAGGGAGGCACCAACACCATGAAAGTGGTGAGAGTCTAAGCTGCAAGGCTTACTTAAACAGCTTATCTGATTAGCTTGTCTGAAAAACTGCTCGTTCGCGGAATGACCTGAGTGTATACAAAGGTCTTTGGGCACTTATATTTTAAATATGAGTGCCATTTTTTTAATAAACCTTTTTCAACCAAGCCAGCCTGATAAATAATTTAAAAACAGAAAGCATTAGAATAACCATCTTCCAATGCATTTTTCTATCTCATAAAAAAAATCACAACAGATACCATCACAAAAACCTTTAGCCGCCTGCCAACAATAATCATCCATAAAAAGCCATACCATAAAATCCATAATAGTTACGACTCACAATTACGAAAAATAGTTACGAAACATAGTTACGACAAACAGTTACGACAAATAGTTACGACATGCCTCTGATACAGGCCAGAATCTGATATATGGGAAGCCCCAACCATAAAAAATCACACCCTAAAAACAGACTAATCAAACAATCAAAAAAGTATAAATTCAGACACCTAAAAGTACAGATATAATCCATAGTCAAAAAAATACACAACATCCATCATTTTTGTATTTGTTCAAAATATCCACCTCCTATTAAATAAATCTCATCAGATCACAGAAATAAAACTGATAAACAAAAATACGAAAAATAAACATAATAATCGTAAGAGGTTTCACTTTGAATAAATCAATTTTACTCACCGGCGCAATTCTTGGCTGCACGCTATCAGGCCTGGCACAGGCACAACTTGCGTTTGATGCAAATCTTGAACTGGATACCGATGCGGTTGATACCGCAACCTCCTCCACAACCTATGACCAGAACGGTTTTGTCGAACTGAATGTCGCCTCAAAACATGAAAACGGAGAATACTTCGTTGCTGCCAAAGGCGGCGTGCGTCTGACCACCGATGGCGATAAAAATGTGGTGGTGCGTGATGCCTATATTCAGCTGGGCAACAACAGCTGGGATGCGCAGATCGGCCGCTTCGAGGCGATCAATCTATTCCCTCTGGGTAAAGACACCCTGGTTGCCCATGCCGGTGGCGTATCGGTTTATGAAGCAAACAAAGTACGCGGTTTTGCCGGTGACGATGGGGGTCAGATCGCCCTGCACTTCAAAGCCTCGGACAGCCTGAAGTTTGAACTGGATACCCTCTATGGTGATGATGACACCGCCGGTGACAATGGTACCGCGGTTTCCGGTTACCGCCCTTCTGTTACCTGGAGCGCTGACGCCTTCAGCCTGACGGCAGGTTTTGAAAGTGTTAAGTACGACCTGACCGCGGGCGGCAATGTTGATCAGACCGGTTATGCATTAACGGCGAACTTTGATCTGTCCGGCGCTAACGTCAATATCTCTGCATCCCGTCTGGAAGATGACAACACCGACCAGACAGTGAACTCCTATGCGGCGAACTTCACCTACGGCAATCTGGGCGCGGGTATCATCCGCTCCGACGAGGATAACGCCACCGGTCCTGACCCTGATGTGACCACCAGCTATATCGCTTACTCAGTACCTCTGTTTGGTATTCCAGAAGCAACCGTCACTTTTGCCGGTTCCTACTCGAGCGCATCAAATGTCGTGGACGATGAAACCACTGCAGCCCGGGTTCGGTTCAACTATACCTTCTAACCCGTTCAAGCAGCGTGAGTCCGGTTGTTGTCCCCCTTCACGGCTACCGGACCCACGCACCAAACAGTTCCACAGCACAGCGATAGCTACCGCTGTTAATGTACTTTAACCACTGACCAGCCTTTCACTTCGCACTCACCGCAATGACCCAGCTCGACGGTTTTGGTAAACACCACGTTGGCATAGTTAAAACTGTCAGATTCGGCCATTCGTTTTACCACAGGAACCTGATATCTAAGCGGATACACGCTGTCCGATTTTATATAACGGCCACAATCACCGTCCGTGCGAAATACGCAATACTGATAGCTATACCCGGCGGGTCTGATAAGCGGCACCGTTTCAGATGACAGGCAACGACGATCGCTGTCGCCGATACTACCGGTGACTGAAAACTTACTGCACACATGGGTAGTCCCTGCATACAGCATCAGATCGCCGTTGTTATCACGGTAATAACTCATTTCAGTCACTTTAGCCCAGACCACCTTTGAGCCTGAACCATTAGCAGCATGCACATAAAACGGCACCGCCGGTACCACCGGATAATGAAAACGATCCTGGTACAGCTCACTTATTGTGCTTTCCGGCCCTATCCCAGCAGCGGCCTGCAACGGAATAATGGCCAACAAAGGCAAGATTAGCAGACGTGCAATGAACTTATTCATAACCTGACTCCCGGCATTCAAACGATGGAGGATAGTCCGCCTGTACCTCCGGATAATCGGCCCCTCATCACCCCCCCTGACCCCGACAATCCCTGAAAACAGCATTGGTACTGACAGACCACTACAAACGCTGATGTTTGCAAAGAGTAACCAATGACCTGATGAGAAACCTCTGATAAAGGATATGCCCTAAACATGAGATCAGACTGAAAATCCGCAGAAACCACTCTGTTTTTTTAGAATCGTTCGCTATTTAGCATGAGCCAAAGCATATATACAGCCTTAATTACGTTTTATTACTTATAAAAATACAAATATAGATTCATATAAAACAAAATATACGTTATATTTACAAAATTATTGTCCACAAGAATAACCGACAGGAGACCATCAGCATGACCAGTATCATCGAGAAGATAGTTGCACGGGAGATCCTGGACTCCCGGGGTAACCCAACCGTTGAAGCCGAGGTGATACTGGCCTCAGGTGTAACCAGCGTCGCTTGTGCGCCCTCAGGGGCAAGTACCGGATCAAGAGAAGCACTTGAACTGAGAGATGGCGATAAAAGCCGTTACAACGGCAAAGGGGTTTTAACCGCTGTTGATAATATCAACGCAAAGATCGCCGTTCTGCTCAAAGGCTTTGACGCCCAGAATCAACGCACACTGGACCAGGCGCTGATCGAGATGGACAACAGCGAAAACAAGTCTAACCTCGGTGCCAACGCGATGCTGGCGGTTTCTCTGGCCGCGGCAAAAGCCGCCGCAGCGGATCAGAACCGCCCTCTTTATGCCCACATCGCCTCTCTTTATGGACAGCCTGGCGTATTCAGCATGCCTCTGCCGATGATGAACATCATCAATGGCGGCGAACATGCCGACAACACGGTTGATATTCAGGAGTTTATGATTCAGCCGGTCTCTGCCCCCACTTTTCGTGAAGGCTTACGCATGGGTGCTGAGGTATTCCACTCTCTCAAGAAAGTACTTCAGGCGCGGGGACTGAGTACTGCCGTGGGTGATGAGGGTGGTTTTGCACCGGATCTGAAAAACAACGAGGAAGCGCTGATCGTGATTCGTGAAGCGGTTGAACAGGCAGGCTACACACTGGGAACAGACTTCACTCTGGCGCTGGACTGTGCCGCATCTGAGTTTTATCGTGATGGCGAGTATCAGCTCAGCGGCGAAGGTAAGTCATTCAGTTCAGAGGGTTTCAGCGATTACCTGGCAGAACTGACTCAACACTATCCGATTGTATCAATTGAGGATGGTCTGGATGAATCCGACTGGGAAGGCTGGGCTTACCTGACAGAGAAACTAGGTAGTGAAGTTCAACTGGTAGGTGATGATCTTTTTGTCACCAATACGCAAATACTTCAGCGCGGTATCAATCAGAAGATCGGCAACTCAATCCTGATCAAGTTTAATCAGATCGGCACCCTGAGTGAAACCCTGGATGCGATCAGAATGGCACAGGATGCAGGCTATCGCGCGATAATTTCCCATCGCTCCGGCGAAACGGAAGATACCACCATTGCAGACCTGGCCGTTGGCACCTGTGCCGGACAGATTAAAACCGGTTCTCTCTGCCGTTCAGACCGGGTGGCCAAATACAACCGTCTGTTGCGTATCGAAGAAGCGCTTCAGGGTGCGGCTCCCTATCGCGGTCGTGGCGAGATTTTCGCACAATAACCGGGATTCATGATTCAGCGATACCTGGTTACAATTGTTAACGGGCGTTAACCTCTCAGACATCGACGGTTAACGCCCCTCCTTTTAAATAGAGCCATTATACTCAGGGGAATGGAGCCGTTTTTTGCCCCCTTCCCTAATAACCGTTCAGGAACACAACCATGCTAAAGGTCATCTCTTTTGGCGAAGCTCTGGTCGACATGCTCTCCAGCCGGGTCAGTGAAAACCGATCTAACGAGATTGAGCAGTTTGCGAAATACCCCGGAGGCGCCCCCGCCAATGTCGCGGCGGCCGTAGGGAAACTAGGCGGCAACAGTTACATGGCCGGTAAAATTGGCACCGATATGTTTGGTGTCTTTATGCGTCAGTCATTACATGAAGCTGGCGTGAATACCGACTACCTGTTGAATACCGACGCAGCCAACACCGCACTGGCGTTTGTTTCACTGGACGCAGAGGGCGAGCGCAGCTTCACTTTTTACCGCAACCCCTCTGCCGATATGCTGTTTACAGCGGATGAATTTGAGGATCACTGGTTTACAGATGCGGGCATCTTTCACTTCTGCTCCAATACTCTGACGGCAAGCGGCATCAGAGAAGCGACGCTGACCGGGATAGATAAAGCCAAAGCAGCAGGCTTTCTCATCAGTTTTGATGTCAACCTGCGCAACAACTTATGGCCCGCGGGCAGCGACCCGGCAGTCCCTATCTGGCAGGCCCTGGCACTGGCCGATCTCGTTAAACTGAGTCAGGAAGAGATGAACTTTCTTGCCGCCAGCACCTCGCAGGATGAGGTGCTGCAACGACTTCTGGACAGCGGCGTGTCGCTGGTGCTGCTGACCGATGGCGGCAACCCTTTGCGTTACTTCAGTGCACAGAACGCCGGAACAGTCACGCCACCCAGTGTCTCTATGGTGGACAGCACCGCCGCAGGTGATGCGTTCATTGGTGGATTTATCTATCAGCTTGCCGCATTGGACTGTCAGCCTGGTGACCTGAATTCACTGCTGAACACGCCGGACAGACTAGAGCAAGCACTGCGATTCGCCTCCCATTGCGGTGCCTACGCGGTATCCCATAAGGGAGCCTTCACCTCACTGCCCGGTATAGACGACCTGCAACTATAAACGGCGGTACTCTGATAGCAGATCAGAGGCAAGCAGATCAACGCGTCCCAAAAGGCCCTGATTGCAATCATTCGATCAGGGCCTTTTTTTGTCTGCAAGCCCACCCTCTGATAACAGTTATCGCTTGCCGACAGGCAATCTCATACCGGGACGATCTGAAATTTCCATCAAGCATTTCAATTATTAACAGGGCTCTGAATGAATAAAATCAGAGGTTAACCCTATACCTTTTCAATAGCAGTCAGCGTATCGCAGGAGATCAGACTCATCCTGATGAGCTCGGCCTGCGACACGCTGATCTGAAAATAATAAAACGAAAAGGTGAATCACGTTGAAAACGTCCATTTTATTAACGTCCGCTGCGATTGGCTGCCTATTAGCCGGTACAGCTCAGGCACAGCTCGCATTTGATGCAAATCTTGAACTCGATACCGATGCGGTTGATACCGCAACCTCCTCCACAACCTATGACCAGAACGGTTTTGTCGAACTGAATGTCGCCTCAAAACGTGAAAACGGCGAGTACTTCGTTGCGGCCAAAGGCGGCGTGCGGCTGACCACCGATGGCGATAAAAATGTGGCGGTGCGTGATGCCTATATTCAGCTGGGCAACAACAGCTGGGATGCGCAGATCGGCCGCTTCGAGGCGATCAATCTATTCCCTCTGGGTAAAGACACCCTGGTTGCCCATGCCGGTGGCGTATCGGTTTATGAAGCAAACAAAGTGCGCGGTTTTGCCGGTGACGATGGGGGTCAGATCGCCCTGCACTTCAAAGCCTCGGACAGCCTGAAGTTTGAACTGGATACCCTCTATGGTGATGATGACACCGCCGGTGACAATGGTACCGCGGTTTCCGGTTACCGCCCTTCTGTTACCTGGAGCGCTGACGCCTTCAGCCTGACGGCAGGTTTTGAAAGTGTTAAGTACGACCTGACCGCGGGCGGCAATGTTGATCAGACCGGTTATGCATTAACGGCGAACTTTGATCTGTCCGGCGCTAACGTCAATATCTCTGCATCCCGTCTGGAAGATGACAACACCGACCAGACAGTGAACTCCTATGCGGCGAACTTCACCTACGGCAATCTGGGCGCGGGTATCATCCGCTCCGACGAGGATAACGCCACCGGTCCTGACCCTGATGTGACCACCAGCTATATCGCTTACTCAGTACCTCTGTTTGGTATTCCAGAAGCAACCGTCACCTTTGCCGGTTCCTACTCGAGCGCATCAAATGTCGTGGACGATGAAACCACTGCAGCCCGGGTTCGGTTCAACTACACCTTTTAACTGGCCTTTGAAGACCCCGTTTTCATGGCTCATATAAACAGGGCCTGACCTTCGCATCCGGACCCCCACCCCCTTCGGGGGTCTGCATACAATACGGTCAGTGAAACCGGCACTCAATACCGTGAGTGCCGGTTTTTTGTTTAAACCAGGATCAACTATCCATCCCTGATCGCGCCGTTTTCTAATCACGCCTGAAACAGGCAGATTTAGTCAAAAGAGCTTACTCACCCCAAGCACCTGTCATCTCATAAAAACCTGTCTTTTCATAGCAATGCCCCCTGATAGTTCAGCTCGGAAGCGCACAATATTTCAATTGTTAACACGATAACTCACAGCAGAAATTCCCCGTTAATTCCCCTCCTTTTAAATAGACACTGAGATTCATCAGAGCAGCGTCATTCATAACCTTGCTCATAAGGACTGATGAACAACGGATTCTGAATCCACCGTTTTACGACAACCAGAAAGATAAAAATAAAAGGAAAGTACGCCATGAATAAGAAATCAGTTGTTCAAGCTATGATGCTGGCCACAGCCCTGTCTGCGCCTTTCGCCATGGCAGCCGACAAACCTGTCGTAGGCCTGATCACCAAAACCAATACCAATCCATTCTTCGTCAAAATGCGTGAGGGCGCGCAACAGAAAGCCGATGCGATGGGTGTTGATCTGCGCACTTTTTCCGGCAAGTTTGATGGTGACAACCAGTCTCAGGTGCAGGCGGTCGAAAACCTGATCTCAGCTGGCGCGAAAGGCATTCTGATTACTCCAAGTGACCCCGCAGGCATAGTACCCGCCATCGATCGTGCCCGTGAAGCCGGTCTTCTTGTGATTGCGCTGGACACACCACTGAGTCCTGCAACCGCAGCAGATGCCACCTTTGCCACCGATAACTTTAAAGCGGGTGAGATGATCGGTCAGTGGGCGGCCGCAACCCTGGGTGATAAAGCAGCAACGGCTAAAATAGCAATGCTGGACCTGAACAGCAGCCAGATCACGGTCGATGTTGCCCGTGATCAGGGCTTCCTGAAAGGCTTCGGTATCGACCTGAATGACCCAAACCGTATCGGCGATGAAACCGACCCACGCATTGTCGGGAACGATGTCACCAGCGGTGCTGAGGAAGGGGGTCGCCGGGCGATGGAAAACATGCTGCAGAAAGATCCCGAAATCAATGTGGTCTACACCATCAATGAACCGGCTGCCGCTGGCGCGTATGAAGCGCTTAAATCTGCTGGCCGTGCCGATGATGTGCTGATCGTCTCTGTCGATGGCGGCTGCCCCGGTGTTGAGAACGTCAAAGACGGCGTGATCGGTGCCACCTCGATGCAGTTCCCGCTGCGCATGGCGTCAATGGGCGTCGATGCCATCCTCAAATTTGCCCAGACCGGCGAAAAGCCTCAGGCCACTGAGGGACTGGATTTCGTCAATACCGGCGTTGAGCTGATTACCGATAAGCCTGTCAGTCATATCGATGCCAGGAGCTCATCTGAAGGTCTGTCTATGTGCTGGGGCTAAGCCCGGACAGATAAGCACGACACAACAGCAGGGTAGCCATACCCTGCTGGCTATCAGGTAAAACCAGGAGAATCCCATGGCTGACTCAAGCACACTCAAAACGACACAGACAGCTGATCACGAGTTGGTCGCCGCTTCTGCAGGTGGGGAAGTTGCCTCATTTGAAAAAGAGACACTGTCATTTGTTGAGAAGACTCACCGCTTTTTCCATGCAAATCCAACGGCGGCTCCCGCCATCGTATTGTTACTCGCCGTGATCGCGTTCAGCATGATTATCGGCGACCGTTTTCTGCACCCCTTCAACATGTCGCTGATTCTTCAGCAGGTAACCATCATCGGTATTCTGGGTATCGCCCAGACCCTGATTATTCTCACCGCCGGTATCGACCTGTCGGTAGGTGCTATCATGGTACTAACCTCCGTTATCATGGGTAAGATGGCGATCGACGTCGGTCTGCCCCCCGAGATAGCCCTGCTGGCCGGTATCGCTGCCGGCGCCATCGCCGGTTACATCAATGGCATACTGGTCACCCTGTTCCGCCTGCCCCCCTTTATCGTCACCCTGGGCACCTGGAACATCTTCTTTGCCCTGAACCTGTGGTATTCCAAAAGCGAAACCATCCGCTCTCAGGCCATTGAACAAACTGCACCGCTACTGCACTGGACCGGACACACCATCGAGCTGTTCGGAGCCAAACTGACTTACGGCTCACTTTTGATGCTCGCGCTGTTTGCGCTGATCTGGTACGCCCTCAACTGGACCGCCTGGGGCAAGCATGTCTATGCCACCGGTGATGATCCGGGCGCCGCCAGTCTGGCAGGCATCCGTACCAACCGTATCCTGATGTCGGTTTATATCGTTGCCGGAGCGATCTGCGCCATCGGCGCCTGGGCACTGATCGGCCGCATCGGTTCGGTCAGCCCACAAGCGGGCATGACCGCTAACCTCGACAGTATCACCGCCGTGGTGATCGGCGGCTGTAGCCTGTTCGGGGGCCGGGGATCCATCTTCGGCACACTTATCGGCGCCCTGGTTGTCGGGGTGTTTCGCAACGGTCTGGCGCTGGCTGGAGTCGATGTACTCTGGCAGGAGTTTACCGTCGGCCTGCTCATCATAGTTGCCGTTGGCATGGACCAGTGGATTCGGAAGGTGTAATCATGAATAACAGTAAATCTACAGTATTACAGGCACGCGGACTGGTTAAACGTTATGGTCATGTTACCGCCCTGGATGGCGCAGATTTCGACCTTTATCCAGGTGAAATTCTGGCTGTCATCGGTGATAACGGAGCCGGTAAATCGTCTCTGATCAAAGCCCTGTCCGGTGCGCTGGTACCCGACCGGGGCACCGTCAAACTGGATAATGAGACGGTGAACTTCAAAAGCCCGATGGACGCCCGCAACGCCGGTATCGAAACCGTCTACCAGAACCTCGCCGTCGCCCCCTCGCTGGATATCGCCGATAACCTCTACCTCGGCCGTGAACAACTGCGGCCAGGTATTCTGGGGAAGGTGTTCCGTATGCTGGATAAGAAAGCGATGCACGATAACGCCCGTCAGAAGCTATCCGAGCTGGGACTGTTAACTATCCAGAACATTAACCAGGCGGTGGAAACCCTGTCCGGCGGTCAGCGCCAGGGGGTGGCCGTGGCCCGCTCGGCGGCCTTCGCCAAGCATGTGGTGATTATGGACGAGCCCACCGCGGCGCTGGGGGTAAAAGAGTCCCGCCGGGTGCTCAATCTGATCAAAGATGTACGCGACCGGGGCCTGTCTGTGGTCTTGATCAGCCACAACATGCCCCATGTATTTGAAGTGGCCGACCGCATCCATATCCACCGGCTGGGCAAACGCCATGCGGTGATCAAACCGGACACCCACACTATGTCTGAAGCCGTGGCGATTATGACCGGGGCGATGGACCCTCATGAACATGCTGCAGGCGCATTCGCAGTCTGAACAAAGTAAAGCCTTGGCCCTGACTCAACATCAGGGCTTTTTTTGGGAAAAGCCAATGAAGATCAATTTTCTCAGCAATCTGACCGGTTCATTTGCCATGCCGGCGATGGAGAACCCGACCGTCGCCATGGTTGAAGCCGCTTATCAGCACCACCAGCTCGACTGGCGCTATATCAACTGCGAAGTGTCACCGGAGCATCTTAAAGATGCGGTACGCGGCGCCCGGGCGATGGGCTGGGCGGGCTTTAACTGTTCAATCCCCCATAAAGTAGCGGTGATCGAACATCTGGACGGACTCGGACAGTCGGCAGAGATTATCGGTGCCGTCAACACCATAGTGCGCAGTGCCACGGGCGACTATATTGGCGAAAACACCGATGGCCGGGGTTTTGTTACCGCCCTGACAGAGGTGACCGATCCACGGGGATCACAGGTGGTTCTGTTTGGCGCGGGCGGCGCAGCCCGTGCTGTCGCGGTGGAGATGGCCTTTGCCGGAGCGGTCCATATCACGGTGGTTAACCGCTCCCGTAAACGGGGCGAAGAACTGACCCGACTGATCTGCGAAAAAACACCAGCCACAGCAACGTTTGCAATATGGGATGGCGATTTCCCTCTCCCCGCAGACACCGACATCGTAATCAACGCCACCTCCATCGGCCTCTACCCAAATATCGACCAACAGCTTGATATTGACTGGGAAACGCTAAGCGCGGATATGGTGGTCGCCGACGGTATCCATAATCCGCCGATGACGCCGCTACTGCGAACGGCTCAGCAAAAGGGTTGTCAATTCGTCAATGGACAGCAGATGCTGGTTCATCAGGGCGCTATCGGCATCCACTACTGGACCGGTATCACAGTGGACACCGGAGTGATGCATACAGCACTTAGTCAGCTATTTAACCCGGAGTAAATCGCTTATACGGTTAAGCGCTTTCCTGTTCGAGAATCGCTACCATCTGCCGGGGATTTTCTCTCACCAGCGTCAGCAACTTTTTTGTGGGGCCGGTGGGATTTCTCCGTTTATTCTCCCAGCTTTTTACCGCTTCATAACTAGCACCAATAATATCGGCAAACTCTTTACGGCTTTTACCTGATGCTTCACGAATCGCTTTAACATCCAGCGTTTCGTAGTGATGTACGACGCCACTGTCGGGTATTATTTCACCTTTTTCAATCGCAACCATCTCTTCAGCACTGCTAAGAAGGTCAGCAAACAGTTCATCTTTCATTGTTTGTTTCATCGCTATTTTAGCCTGCCTGAGACTTTCATTAGTTGGGATTTTTGGGCATCGGTGATGTTATCGGCTTCATTTTTAGAATAAATAAGCGCCAGATATAACCGCCCCGATTGAGTAGATAAATTATAATATATCACTCTTACTCCACCACTTTTTCCCATACCTGGCCTGGACCATCGAAGCTTTCGGAATCCACCAGTACCGGATATTGTGCTACCGCATTCCGGGTTTGCAATTAATGCCCTCTGCAACTCGCTGAACTCATCATCGCTCAGTAAATCCTTTCTGTGTTTACTGAAGCCGCTTAGTTCTATAAATGTAAACATAACAATCCATGTACTTTGTACACAGTATATCAGGTACATTGAACCTTTCAATATTGATAACTGCGTCTAAGTTTCACCACCCCTGATAGCTATCCACCGTTTCCCGGGTAATCAGCTTTGCGGGAATCAGTATGGTGGTCTGCTCCAGTGTCTCGCCCTGCATTAACCGGTAACCGGTTTCTACCGCTTTTGCCGCCATATAGTTGGGAAACTGTGCCGCCGTTGCGCAGATCAGCGAGTCTGAACGGCGCAGTTGCTGTTGCGCCAGCGGTGCGCCGTCGACTGAAGCGATGATAAACTCACCCCGACCGGCAAACTGTGCGGCATCCTGTGCACCCAGTGCAGAGGGGTCATTGATGGAAAATACGCCATCGATCTGTTGAAACTGGGTCAGCAGGTAGGTCATCGACTCCAGCCCGCCTTCACGTCCCCCGCCACTATTCAGATCGCTGGACAGCAGCTGAATACCTGGGGATTGCGCCAGCACCGCTTTGCACCCAGCCACCCGGTCCTTTACCGAGGACACTTTGGGACCGTTGATAATCACCACATCGCCCTTCCCTCCCAGCTGTTTCACCAGGTAGTCACAGGCGATCATGCCGGCCTGAGTATTATCAGTGGTGATGGTCGCATCGGCACCTTTCGCTTTGACATCCACCGCCAGCACTTTAACCCCGGCTTCCCGGGCTTTTAATACTGCGGCTTCAACACCATCATAACTGGCGGCGGACAGCAGAATCATATCCATCCCCTGCGCGACAAAGCTTTCTATCTGTTCAATCTGACGTTTAACATCATAGGCGCTGGAAACAACCACCACTTCAGCATTATCGCCCACCAGCTGTTTTGCCTGCATTTCAGCGCCCCGGGCGATCTGAATAAAATAGGGGTTACCCAGATCCGAGACGGAGATACCGATAGAGAGGGTCTTCTCTGCGGCAGCAGAGGGTAGCGCAGCTCCGGCCAACAGCAGAGCCGCCAGCAACCGGTGCGCGCCCCTCATGCCCCGCTTAATTCTGTTCACAGGTCTCTGCCTCCCTGATCTGTATGCCGTGTAAATGTGCTATCCAGCGCCATTGCCAGCTCCTCCAGCTTATAGGGTTTAGCCAGTACAATACCGGTCTGTTGCAAACCGTACTGCTCACTCAGATGCTGAACACTCAGCCCCGAGGTCAGCAGCACCGGTATTTCAGGCCATTGACTGTCAATTTTTTTCGCCAGGTGTAAACCATTAACGGCAGTGCCCAGGTTGATATCCGTAAACACAATATCGATATCATCCCGCTGATGAAGCTGCTGCAGCGCTTCATCGACGGATGCCACTGCGATCACCCGGTATTCAAGCTTTTCCAGCAGAGCCTGTCCCGCCTCTCTCACCTGATGATCATCCTCAACCATCAGTACGCAACGATTCTGGCCATCATTGAACGCAGTCACCGTATCTGCTCTGGGTAAAGCGGCTGACTCAGCTTTGCGGCGCAGATAGATACCGATCGTCGTCCCCTGCCCCTGCTGACTCTGAACCCTGATATCCCCCTCTGACTGTTTCACAAAGCCATACACCATACTCAGCCCCAACCCACTGCCCTGGCCGATCTCTTTGGTGGTGAAGAAGGGTTCAAACACCCGACGCAGATGGGCCTCGGAGATACCGCAGCCGGTATCAGCAACCTCGATATGCACCGCATCGCAGACGCCGCCATTCAGCTCAATCCCATGGCACTGACGGGTACAGAATGTCAGAGTCCCCCCGTCAGGCATCGCGGCACTGCTGTTAATCGTCAGGTTCAGCAGGGCATTTTCAAGCTGCCCCGGGTCGACATCCACCAGCCAGTCAGCGGCGCCAAGCTCCAGCTTTATTTTAATCGCCGACCCCACACTGTATTCAATCAGATCCAGCATCCCTTCAATCAGCGGGTCAACGGCTGTCGGTTCCGGCGTCAGGTGCTGTTTCCGGGAGAACGCCAATAAGCGCTGCGTCAGGTTTTTCCCCCGCTCTGCTGAGGCCAGCGCCCGGCGGGCATATTTAAGCGGTTTGGGGGCATCATAAAGTGTCGATTCCAGCAGCTGAAGGTTGCCATACATCGCTGCCAGGAGATTGTTAAAGTCGTGAGCAACCCCACCGGTCAGTTGCCCCAGGACCTCCATCTTCTGAGACTGGCGCAACTGTGCTTCAACGGTTTTACGCTCCGTCAGATCACTATACAGGGTCACAAACCCACCATCCGGCATCGGGCTGCTTCTGAACTCAACCACCCGCCCGTTGGCAAAGTGCCGCTCAAAGTGTTGCGGTTGCTGTCGTCGCATCTGGTTGACCTCATCCTTATCCAGCGCCATACCATCCAGCGCCCAGCTCTCCTGCGCCTCTTTCGACAACAAACCATGCACCTGCTCTATCGACATCCCTTTTTCCAGACTGTTCTGGGGCAACTCAAGAATCAGCAGGTATTGAGGGTTCCAGGCGATCAGCCGCCCCTCTCTGTCAAAAACACTCAACCCATCATTGATATTGGTGAACACCGTTTCCAGCAGATGCGACTGTTCCTGCAGATCGTGACTGATCCGGTCGATCTGAACCGCATTCTCACGAAATACCTGAAATGCCCGGGCCAGATCACCAATCTCATCACTACGCTCGATAGCCGGGGTCTGCTGATGGGTATCCCCTTCGGCAAGACGGCTCATCACCAGGGTAACCGACGCCAGATTCATCACCAGTTCGCGCACCATCCACACGCCCCCCAGTGCCGCGACAATACAGAGGAAGCTGATCAGTAAAATACCAGTTTTACCCGAGCTGACCGCTGCCCCCACCCGCTGACTTTCGTGGGATATGCGGCTTTGAATCTGATCGACAAAGTGTTGCACCTCCCCACTTAGTTGTTCGGAGATCGCCCGGGTTGAAGCCAGCAGAAAAGCGCTGCGCTGTTCCAGACTCAACTGCTTCAGCCGCAGATCAAAGAGGTTTTCCGGCCCCACCCCCACAGCATAGAGTTCGTTATAATCGTGATCAGCACCACCGACGGCAGAGCGATGAAAACTGTCGAGCTGACGGATAAAGCGTTGCCGGGTGATGGCCAGGCTATCGGCCGACTGGCTATGGGACGCCGTCATCAGCATCTCAGCCAGCCGCGTCACGGGTGTCGCACTATGCACGGTATCAAACGGCTCAGCCCCATCCATCAGACTTCGGAGGCGGTATTCATATTCCCGCAGATCCTCCCGCAGAAACAGATGCTGGCGGGTCAGATCGATCAGCTCATTCACGGTGCTATCGAGACGCTGCAGCAGCGTCTGAAGATTAGGGGCGGCAGCGTCCAGTTGTGGAATACGCTGCGCCAGTGAGAGCACTTTTTCAATTTTGGCTTTCAGCGTCTGGCTCAGCCCCTCTAACATATAGGGGGTACCGGCGCTGGTGACATAGGGGGCGATCGCCGCCAGGTTGGCGGTACGTTCAGCCAGTTCGAGAGAGCGGGAGATATCCGGCAACGCCTGCTGTTCAAAGATATTCAGCGCCCGGTCGGTGTTGCTCAGCCCCTGCCAGCCCACCAGCGCCAGAATCATCGCCGAAACAGACAGGATGGTAAACGCCAGCAATAACCGGGTGCGTGCTCGCAGGCGACTAAAGGGGCTGATCGACAGGATCATCTGTTCAACTCGCTGTCACGATGCCCCATCAGCACTGCATCACTGAAGCATTAAAGATATACCCCACACCCCGTTCAGTACGGATATAGGAGGGTTGTTTCGGATTCGGTTCAATCTTCCTGCGCAACCGCAGAATCAGCACATCGATAGTACGGTCATAGACATCTGAGTCAAACCCCCGGGTCGCGTCCAATAGCTGGTCACGGCTGAACACCCGGTTAGGCGAGCGGACAAACATCTCCAGTAGCTCATACTCGCCGTAGGTGAGTGAAACCGGCTCACCATCGACGCCGGTCAGTTCCCGGCTGGTCAGATCCATCACCCAGCCATCAAACGACAACCGTTCGTGACTGTAGGCATCCTCTTTACGTATCACCGGAGTGCTTAGTTGGGTGGTTCTGCGCAACATAGCCCGCACTCTGGCGAGCAACTCCCGGTTGTTGAATGGTTTCATCAGAAAATCGTCGGCGGCCAGCTCCAGCCCCAGAATCCGGTCAGTTTCATCCCCTTTGCCGGTGAGCATCATAATCGGGATGCTGGAATGTTCCCGCACCTCCCGGGCCAGTTGCATACCATCTTCACCTTTCAGCCTGAGATCAAGAATAATCAGCGAATAGGGAGCCGTATCCAGCGTCTGCCGCATCGCCCCACCATCGGCCACGGCGGTGACACTGAAGCCGCTATCTTCCAGAAGATCCTGCAACAACTCCCGCATGTCGATCTCATCATCGACCACCAAAATTTTTTGCTGGACAGCGTTTGTCATAGACGTTTCCAATTTTATTCTTCTTATAAGTGTATAAATAACACAAACATGCGCCATAAAAATTTCAATTATTACAAACCACGCTGAAGCGGTTCATTTCTGGTTTACCTCACCCGGTTCTAATGACACAGATAACGGGTCCCGGCATGTCGTCGGTTGCATAAAATATCGCGAGGCCATCAATGTACACTCTCAGCTCCTCTGTCACCTGGAAAAAACTCGAGCAGTTAGCCCTGCAAACCGAAAATGACCGGATTTCAGATTACTTTAGCGCAGACTCAGATCGTTTTAACAAGATGAGCCTGCAGCTGGGCGGCTTGTTTCTGGATTACTCTAAAAACAGACTGTCCGACGATATCTTCAAAACCCTGATTAAACTGGCCGAACACTCTCCGCTTCGCCAGCGCCAGGCGCAGATGTTCTCCGGCGATATTATCAATGTTACCGAGAAGCGCCCGGTGCTGCACACCGCGTTACGTAACCGGGGAGATGAACCGGTGGTGGTGAATGGTCAGGATGTGATGCCGGAGATCCGCGCGGGGCTGAAAAAACTACAGGCATTTACCGATCAGGTACGCAGTGGTGAGTGGAAAGGGTACAGCGACAAGCGTATTCGTAACGTCGTCAATATCGGTATTGGCGGATCGGATCTTGGCCCCAACATGGTCTGTCGGGCGCTCCTGCCCTATCAGCACCCGGAGATGAAGTTTCACTTTATCTCTAATGTCGATGGACAACATATCAAGAAGATTCTTAAGGGGCTGGATCCTGAGACTACCCTGTTTATCGTTTCCACCAAAACCTTTTCAACTCAGGAAACCCTGCTCAACGCTAACACCGCAAAACAGTGGTTTCTGGCACAGAGCAACTGCCCGGGGGCGGATCTGGGCAAACACTTTGTCGCGGTGTCCACCAACAAAGCTGCTGCCATGGAATTTGGTGTGAGCGAGCACTGTATCTTTGAGTTCTGGGCCTGGGTCGGCGGACGTTACTCCCTCTGGTCCAGTATCGGACTGCCTATTGCCCTGAGCATCGGCTACGACCGCTTTATCGAACTGTTAGAGGGCGCCTTCGAGATGGACCAGCACTTTCTCCATGCGCCGCTGGATCAGAATATGCCGGTGATTCTGGCTTTGATCGGCATCTGGTATATCAACTTCCTTGGCGCCGAAACCCAGGCGGTGATCCCCTATGATCAGGCACTGCATCAACTGCCCTCATTTCTACAGCAGCTGGATATGGAGAGTAACGGAAAGTCGGTAGATATGGAGGGTAATCCGGTGGATTATGCCACCGGGCCGATTGTCTGGGGCCAGACCGGTTCCAATGGCCAGCACGCCTTTTTCCAGCTACTGCATCAGGGCACCCGGTTTGTACCGATCGACTTCATCGCCTCGCTACAGGTCGATGAAGGTACCGAAGCCCACCACTTTGCCCTGCTCACCAATATGCTGGCGCAGGCGAATGCGTTTATGAACGGCGATGCCAAAGATAACCGCCAGGACTTTGCCAGTTGCCCCGGTAACAGACCGAGCAATGTACTGCTGATGGATCAGTTGAATCCTCACAACCTGGGGGCATTGATCGCCCTCTATGAACATAAGGTATTTGTTCAGGGCGCAATCTGGAATATCAACTCCTTTGACCAGTGGGGTGTACAGCTGGGTAAACGGCTGGCAACCGAGATCAGCCGCAATATTGAGAATAAAAGTTCGGAATACGACGCCTCAACTCAGGGCCTGATGCAGATGGTTAAACAGCACTTTGCCCGAAAGCCTGCCGCTGCAAAAAGCAATGCACCGATCACTCCTCAGGCAACAGCAAAACAGAAAAAAACGGCATAACCACGATGAAAATACTGCTTGAGAACAATTTTAACGGCCTGCAACATATCGGCATTCCGGTCACCGATATCCAGCGTTCTATCACCTTCTACCATCGCCTTGGTTTTACCGCTGTCATGGAGAAAACCTTCCCGGAAGGCGATGGCGAAACCACCGCGATTATGATGCAAAGAGCCGGGGTCATCATCGAACTCTATCAGCTGCCGCAAAGCCAGCTGGAAGAGATCGCAAACAGACGCGATGGCACTGTGGATCATATCGCCTTTTCCGTCACCGACATTCAGGCAGCCTTTGACGAGATGAAAACCGCCGGAGAAGATATTATCGAAACGGCCCCCATCCATCTGGATTTCTGGAAAAACGGCTGCCAGTACTTTGCGATCCGCGGGCCGGATGGCGAAAAGCTGGAATTCAACCAGATACTCTGACCTGGGGCCAACCGTGCAGGATATAACTTCATTCATCGGCATCTCAGCCGCCTGTTGCACAACCGCTTCCTTCGTGCCCCAGGTGGTGCAGATATTAAAAAGCAAAGATACCGCCGGTATCTCTGTTGCCATGTACTCAATATTTACTCTCGGTGTATTGCTCTGGGTTATCTACGGCTTTGTTATCCAGGATATGCCGGTACTGCTTGCCAATAGTGTCACCCTGATCCTGACGCTGTCGGTATTAGTGCTGACCATCATCCAGCGACTTCGCACCGCCAATATCCGCAATAGCAGCAACGTATCAAAGGACTGAGTAAAGCGGACAACCTCCAGGTCTGCAGGCACACCAGTGATTCAGCGCTGATGGTCGTCAGTATCATCGCTGTGTAGTGCCTGATATCACGGGTGTAACTGTGCAGATTACCGCGGTAATCTGTTTGACTAACGAGTGATGCGCGCTACAAATACCTCTCCAGCCTCAGGCGTTGCTGCAAGTAAGACGTTGTTTCAGGTCAGACCTTGAAATGAGGGCTAACCACGGCCATATAGGTGAATACAGCTCTTTGCAGCAAAACCACACCGGTTGATCAATTTTTTACGCAGAACCTGGAAACACTATGTCTAACAACGGACAGTCGGATTATTTAAAAAAGCTACACCATGTGACAGATGATGCGAAAACCCTGATCAATCGGGCGATACAGAATCGGGTGTGTATCGGCATTACCGGGCTGAGCCGCAGCGGTAAATCAACCTTTATCACCAGCCTGATCAACCAGCTTAAACAGCATGGCGCGAAAAACTCGCGGCTGGGTGGTTTCTCCCCCTGGTTAAAAAAAAGGATTATCCAGGTGACAGAGCATCCGCTGGAAAACCGCTATCTGCCCCGCTTTGATTATGAGCAGGCGGTGGACAGTCTGTCGGGAAGTTCTCCCCAGTGGCCGGTGCCGACCCGGGATATCAGTGGCGTGCTACTGGAAATCAAACTGGCAGACCAGGGCTGGTTTGGAAGAAAAACCTCGAAAAGTGTTTTTATTGAACTGAGAGACTATCCGGGAGAGTGGCTGGTCGACCTGCCACTGCTGAAGATGAGCTTTCGCGACTGGTGTGTCCTGGTCGAAAAGCAGCTGTCGCGGGCGCCCCGAAGTGGCTTTAGTGATAACCCACAGGCGTCGCTTAAACAGCTTGACCCGTTTGCTGACTATAACCCGGCGACCATCGAAACTCAGCGCGCCATCTATATCGATTTCCTGCACGCCTGCAAAAAACAGTCGCCGCCACTGACCATTATTCAACCGGGACGATTTATAGAACCCGGCACCCAGGCCGGTCATCCTGCACTGCATTTCGTGCCCCTGATCGCCTGTGCCGGTTATAGTGAAGCGCAGTTGCAGAGTGCCGGTAAAAACAGCAACTTTAAGCAGTTAGAAGCGATATTCGAGCGTTACAAGTCGGATATCGTAAAGCCCTTTTTCAAAGAGTTTATCGAACCAATCGACCGTCAGGTGGTGTTGGTCGATGTCCTCAATGTGCTGCACGGTGGCGAACCCTATCTCCACGAGATGATGCATGCGCTGGAAGCGATTGGTGAAAGCTTCGAATACAACGGCGGACTGTTCCGTTCGCGGATCGAAAAAGTGCTCTATGCCGCCACCAAGGTAGATCAGGTTGTGTCGCAGGATCACGATAATGTCCGCCACCTGCTCAGCTGTATTGTGCGAAAGTCCCTCGAACGAATTCAGGGGGCACAGGCTGACCTGCGGGTGGAAGCGGTGGCTTCGGTGCGCTCTTCCCATGCACAGACACAGGGAAATGAGGAGATCCTCAAAGGGATCTCGACTGAAGGTGAAGCCATTGGTTTTGTTAACCCCCGGATTCCTGATCACATCCCCTCTGAAGCAGAGTTTGCTGCGTTCATAGACTGGAAACTACCAGAACTGAAGCCACCGAAAGGTATTCGTGCCCATCAGGACCAGGCGATACCCCACATCCGTATGGATGAGGTGCTGCACAATTTAATGGGTGATATATGTCGATAAAATCTCAACAGGATGGCGATACCCGCATCCCGCGCACCTTCAAAATATCGGAAACCGATCTGGAGGGCATGATTCCCGACTCGATTGAGTCTGAACAGATTGAATACCCACCCAGCAACACCGGCCCGGTCAGCTGGAATAGTCACCCTCAGCCGCTCTTTTCCAGAACGATGAAACTGATCACCATCGGTTTGGGTGGTGTATTCGGCCTGACGCTGATTAACGACCTGATCTCGATGATCAACAACGCATCTGCGCTTCACTGGGCCTTTGGTGTCGCCGTATCAGCCGTGTTGGCAGTGCTGATCCTGATATCGGGGATTGGTTTGTTCAAATGGGCCCGGGGTAGCAACGATATCGACAAGATAGCGGAGTTTCAAAAGAGAGCGCGGGCGTTACAGCAACAGCAGAACAGTCAGAAGATCACCCCGTTTGTCGACAGTCTGGTGAGCTTCTACACCGATACGCCACAGGAAAAACAGCTCGATAAGGCGCTCAGTTTAATGCCGGATTATCTCGATGATGCCGAACGGCTGCGACACCTGGAGACACTCTTTATCGAACCTCTGGATAAGCGGGTCGAAAACATTATCCGCAAGCACAGTGTGCAAACCGGCTTAGCCGTGGCCGCCAGCCCGATGCCCTCGCTGGATGCTCTGCTCACCCTGTGGCGCACCAGCATCATGATCAAAGAGATCTCAGACACCTATGGCATCCGGCCAAACGTGGGTAATCGCATGCGAGTGCTCTACCGGGTTGGCAGAAGCACCGCCTATTCCGGCCTGTCCCAAACCGGGTTGGATATGCTCGACCTGTCCAACTTCCCTGCCCTCAATATCGGCGCCAAGGCACTGCAGGGTGCCGGCGCCTGTATCGCCACCTCACGTATCGGTATTCAGTGCGCCGCCCTGTGCCGACCGATCCCCACCGATGAATCAAAAGCGGGCTACCGGGAAAAACTGGTCTCGTCACTGTTGCTGCTACTGGGGAAAAAACTGAATAAAGGGCGCACGCCTTAGCTCTTCCAGGTTCAAGCGATTAAATACACAATACTAGGCGTTACCACAGAGAGCACAGAGGACACTGAGAAGAGCCCGTCATTTGGTTTTCTCGGTGGTTAATCTGATTTATGTTCGGGTCTGTGAAAGTGCTGCGGTTTTTATCGCTGCAGGATGCAGCTCCTACGATTAAAGCGATAACTCCACTTTGCAATGATCGATGATCTGCCAACTGTTGTGGGAGCCGCTTTAGCATGCCCTCTGGGTGTACGGGCATAGAGCGGATCGCTGCAGGATGCAGCTGCTACAGGTTACGAACTTAATGTCGGGATGCTATAGATCTGTACACATATATCTGGATGTTTCTCTCTGAAAAGACATAGCATAAGGCTTTACCACAGAGAGCACAGAGGACACGGAGAAGTGCCCGTTATTTGGTATTCTCTGTGCTCTGGGTGGTTAATCTGTTTTATGTTCGGGTCTGTGAAAGTGCAGCGTTTTTTATCGTTGCAGCAGACGCTAGTTCAACACAGTTACGACCATGGGCTTTGGCCCGGTACAACGCCTCATCGGACCGTCCCATCGCTTCAGCCAGTGATTCATTTGACACATCAATAGCTGCCACACCAAAGCTGGCCGTTACCCTGACCGTCAACGCAGCAACACAGACTTCCAGCCCCTCGAGTGCCGCCCGCAACCGTTCAGCCAATTCTGCAGCCTCATGCAGATGGGTCTGCGGCATCAGCAGTGCAAACTCCTCACCACCGATGCGCCCAAACAGGTCAGCGGAACGCGTCAGCGTCTGCAATAAATTGATGGCCGCAATCAGCACCCTGTCCCCCGTCGCATGGCCGTGGTTATCATTGATCTGCTTAAACATATCCAGATCGATCATCACCACCGCCAGGGGTGTTTGATAACGTCGGGCTCTCTCAAGCTCTTTCTCACCCAGCTCATAGAAGGCTCTGCGGTTCAGAACCCCGGTCAGTGAATCGGTTTGCGCCAGCAACTCAGCCTGCTTCATCGCCTGTTCCAGTGCAGCGGTACGTTCTGACACCAGCCGTTCAAGCTCTTCCTGCTCCTGCTGCAGATGAGTAATATGCAGCAATTCAGCCGCCTCTTTTTGCTGTTTCAGATAATTAATCCGGTCTGCCAGTGCCAGGGAAAGCAGCACACCCTCGATACAGAAACCCAGTGGTGGTGAAAAGTTGGTGACAAAATCAGCGGGGATAAGGCCAACATTGCGCGTCACCGCGATAAGCATTGCCAGACTCCAGACACTCCAGCCAAGCACATAAAACCGGGCATCGCTCCTGCCCTTTTTATATCGCCAGATACCGATCAGTGGAAACAGTACCGTCGCCAGCGCATACAGCAGCGTAAGTTTTAACGCATATCCGCGCTCACCAAACAGATAGCAGAGCATCGCCAGTGCAGCGAAAACAAACAGGGATTGCAGCAGCCGGTCAATATTCTGTGACCCTCGGGTATTCAGGAAACTGCGGGTAAACTGGGTTGCCAACACCAGCGTCAGCAATGAAAAAAGGATCGGCGCTAAATCAACAAACTCTGTACTTCCCTGCCATAGGTAACGATAACCCAGGCCGGTATTGGCCAGCAGAGCCATCATCGCCGCCATAATATACAGGGTATACCAGATATACTCGGGCATTCTGGTGGAGTAACCGATAAGCAGATTATAAAACACCACCAGAACGCCCATACCGATGAAAGACCCGATAAGAAAATAACGCTTGGCATAATGCTGGGCGAACTCATCAGGCGTCCACAGGGACAACTTGGTCTCAGCCAGCCCCGGCTGATTATATGAGAGATGCACCCATACCCTCTGCACGCCCCCGGATGGTGTCGTTACAGGGTAAAGGTTGCTCTCTGCAGCAACGGCACGATTAGCGATTGGAAGGTGATCACCACCGCTCTGAACTGCGCCACCATCAGTATAGAAAGTCACATGATCCCAGTGGGGGTGAACGACTTCCAGCAGCGATACCAGAGGCTCGTCACCACTGTTTTTCAGATCAATACGCAACCAGAAACCGGAGCCACTGACACCAAAGTTACTCTTACCATCCGGCAGCGGCGCAAAACGAGAAGCCTGCGGCTCGCGGCGCACCTGTTCCAGCGTATAAGCATGGTCGGCATCTTCCAGATAGCGAACGCTCATCCCGGTGCTGACATCCGCCATGCTGGATGACAGATGAATCAGCGGCTGAGCCTGACAAAAGGTACTGATCAACAGCACTAACAGCAACACAACAAGACGCGCTGCAAACCCACAACTATGGTCCGCCCAACATTGATGATCCATCTGACGATGGCTGTTAATACTAAAACCCGGAGTTTCCATGATAATAATCAGCGGCCTGAAAGTGCGGTCCAGCGAGACAGTGCAACAGTTGAAGTCTATCAGATAAAACCTCACGCTCCCCAGGAACAGAGGTTTTACGTTTAGATTGAGAACTAAGTTTATACTGCTTCCAACACATTAGTTCGTTTCATGACGCCATTTTGAGTACACCAGCATACCTTCTGAAAGCCGCTTCTATTCCCCTACCTTGACATGGTAGCGGTCTAAGACACTGATCACACTCAGCCCTCTGGGTAGCTCGTCGCGATGCTCAGTCGTACCTGTGGGAGTGATTACTTTGAGCTGCAATCGGCGCGAGGCGCACCTCCCACAAAAACATCACCACTCAAAAGCATATTTACCACCGAGGCCACAGAGAGCACAGAGAAAAGCACATGTGTAGGAGCCGCTTTCAGTGGCGATAAGCATTCTCTAAGCGGCCTCGACTCGAGCTGCCTGCTTCGTTCTACCTCCTCCATCCCTGGAGTCGTGTTCGGCAGAAAACACTGATCAAACTCAACCCTCTGGTTACCTCGTCGCGATGCTCAGTCGTTACCTGTGGGAGCGACGTTAGCATGCCCTCTGGGTACCCCGTCGCGATTACTTTTAGCTGCAATCGGCGCGAGGCGCACCTCGCACAAAAACACCACCACTCAAAAGCGTATTTACCACCGAGGACACAGAGAGCACAGAGAAAAGCACATAGTGTAGGAGCCGCTTGCAGTGGCGATAAGCATTCTCTAAGCTGCCTGCTCGGCAGTGAACTCGCAGGCGATAAAACCGCCCCGGCATGAAATTTTCTAAGCTGCCTGCTCGGCAGTGAACCACCATCGACAGAATACGTGAGTTGTGGCCTTTTTCTAAGCTGCCTGCTCGGCAGTGAACGAATGAAGCATGCCGTTGTAGGTTATGGTTCTTTTCTAAGCTGCCTGCTCGGCAGTGAACGAATTCTCATGGATAGAACTCTCCGTTCCTGCTTTCTAAGCTGCCTGCTCGGCAGTGAACGTTTGATTGCCGAAGCAGTGCTCGCGGCGATATTTCTAAGCTGCCTGCTCGGCAGTGAACATTTCAGACCCCGGAAAGTATTTGAGCGCCCATTTCTAAGCTGCCTGCTCGGCAGTGAACATGAGTCATTCACATAAAGCCGAAGCTGGGGATTTCTAAGCTGCCTGCTCGGCAGTGAACGTTGCTGAATGGTTCTATCAACACGATGGGCATTTCTAAGCTGCCTGCTCGGCAGTGAACCGCCAGTGACCATATTTTCAATATGATTGATCTTTCTAAGCTGCCTGCTCGGCAGTGAACACTACAGACGGTCATTGCCGCTGGAATACTCTTTTCTAAGCTGCCTGCTCGGCAGTGAACTTACGGGCCACCGCGTTAAAGCTGGGTTTGCTTTTCTAAGCTGCCTGCTCGGCAGTGAACAACTTCATCAGCCGAATGCCTGATTTTGGACATTTCTAAGCTGCCTGCTCGGCAGTGAACAAATACTTTCCGGGGTCTGAAATAATCTTGTATTTCTAAGCTGCCTGCTCGGCAGTGAACCGACGGTCTCGCCAGTAACCCCCACAACTGGTTTTCTAAGCTGCCTGCTCGGCAGTGAACTTCGCCGTGTTCTTGCTTCACCAGGCTGTTGATTTCTAAGCTGCCTGCTCGGCAGTGAACAAAACTTATCTCCTCTACTGACTTCAATCATTTTTCTAAGCTGCCTGCTCGGCAGTGAACTTCATCCCCCGGCTGGTTATCCAGCAGCAACTTTTCTAAGCTGCCTGCTCGGCAGTGAACGTAGAAAACCCGGTATCAGAACCAGCGGTTACTTTCTAAGCTGCCTGCTCGGCAGTGAACCCTCAGTTATGATCGCAGAAAGCTCGCCGGTTTTTCTAAGCTGCCTGCTCGGCAGTGAACAACCCTGGGGTTGATGGGGCTATTCAGGGTCTTTTCTAAGCTGCCTGCTCGGCAGTGAACAACAGTGAAACTTCGCTGATCTCTCTCAATGCTTTCTAAGCTGCCTGCTCGGCAGTGAACTTGCGCCGCAATACCAGCGCCGCTTTACGGGTTTTCTAAGCTGCCTGCTCGGCAGTGAACGGGAGACCTTCGTTAAAGTTGCGGGTTATCTTTTTCTAAGCTGCCTGCTCGGCAGTGAACAAATCAGTAGCCTGACTCGCAGTGGTGCTTTCTTTCTAAGCTGCCTGCTCGGCAGTGAACGTTGCGGCTTATGCAGCATACCGGGCAAGCAATTTCTAAGCTGCCTGCTCGGCAGTGAACGAGTGGAGGGAGTACCTTTGTCTCCCGGTAGGTTTCTAAGCTGCCTGCTCGGCAGTGAACCTGGGCGATATCCAGAGTAATTAATATCCTGATTTCTAAGCTGCCTGCTCGGCAGTGAACCCTTTTGAGTCAACAAATGCTACCGGCTTGCTTTTCTAAGCTGCCTGCTCGGCAGTGAACTGCATGCTGGAGCTGGTGCAGGGATTCGGGGATTTCTAAGCTGCCTGCTCGGCAGTGAACCCCAGCCAGCAGCGGCCTTATAAACGCCTCATTTTCTAAGCTGCCTGCTCGGCAGTGAACCTATCTGCAATGCACCAACGTGAATTGTGGCTTTTTCTAAGCTGCCTGCTCGGCAGTGAACACGTACCAGGTGTTTTTCACTAACGAAAACGGTTTCTAAGCTGCCTGCTCGGCAGTGAACGTGGATGGAAAAATGGCTTGAAGAAATTGAACTTTCTAAGCTGCCTGCTCGGCAGTGAACATCGCGGCCCGTTGCTCTGAGATTGTCGCAGATTTCTAAGCTGCCTGCTCGGCAGTGAACTGCTCTCAATGCGGCTGGTAAACGGTTTGCTTTTTCTAAGCTGCCTGCTCGGCAGTGAACTCATCACCCGCCCACCCGGGCGGGCTTGCATTTTTCTAAGCTGCCTGCTCGGCAGTGAACTGGGCGGACATTTGGCTTTCACACGCGAAACTTTTCTAAGCTGCCTGCTCGGCAGTGAACCTATATTTGATATTGGGGGCCGTCTTAATCCATTTCTAAGCTGCCTGCTCGGCAGTGAACCGTCAAAAACGTTTTATAGCCACCTTTTTTCATTTCTAAGCTGCCTGCTCGGCAGTGAACGCAGAGGCAATCCGGGTAAGTGGCCAGTGTGATTTCTAAGCTGCCTGCTCGGCAGTGAACAGGCTGCGGCTCGATTGATTGAGCAGGGTTTTTTTCTAAGCTGCCTGCTCGGCAGTGAACCATTTAAAGCGCCTCAATCGGTTGAGGTGTGGTTTCTAAGCTGCCTGCTCGGCAGTGAACAATTACGATGGTTCATACTCTGCGCGGCGTCATTTCTAAGCTGCCTGCTCGGCAGTGAACGTTACCACTGTAGTCAAACAGCTCTGAAGTCTTTTCTAAGCTGCCTGCTCGGCAGTGAACTAAGCTGGGCTTGAGTAGCCCGGAGGATATAATTTCTAAGCTGCCTGCTCGGCAGTGAACCTGCATGCATAATGTCCTTCAAAGATGCCGGGTTTCTAAGCTGCCTGCTCGGCAGTGAACGTAGAATTTTCCGCCCTCCGATGTCATTTTCTTTTCTAAGCTGCCTGCTCGGCAGTGAACCAGATCGAACGAGAAGAGCAACTGCGCAGTATTTTCTAAGCTGCCTGCTCGGCAGTGAACGAACACGCCTTGCTCTGCGTAAAGAACCGGGCTTTCTAAGCTGCCTGCTCGGCAGTGAACGGCGAACAGCTGCAGGGCTATAAGCTGGTGTTTTTCTAAGCTGCCTGCTCGGCAGTGAACGCAAACCACCCGGGCTGCCTTCACCTACAAACTTTCTAAGCTGCCTGCTCGGCAGTGAACGTCATCAGCAAGACCGTAACATTCCGCCACCTTTTCTAAGCTGCCTGCTCGGCAGTGAACGATACGTACTATATGTCGTTGAACGGCGGTGCTTTCTAAGCTGCCTGCTCGGCAGTGAACTCCTACTGACTGGCTGATAAAGCCGGTCGGCATTTCTAAGCTGCCTGCTCGGCAGTGAACATGACGAGACAAGAAATGCTTGAGCGTCTGACTTTCTAAGCTGCCTGCTCGGCAGTGAACGCGACTGATAGTTGAGAATAGCAGTGTAGTCATTTCTAAGCTGCCTGCTCGGCAGTGAACGCTTACGGACATCATCAGGCCTGTCCAGCGCCTTTCTAAGCTGCCTGCTCGGCAGTGAACCACTCGGGGTGGTGTGCTTGAATTCCGGGTGTTTTCTAAGCTGCCTGCTCGGCAGTGAACGTTTGCTGGGAATGGGTGGGATGGGGTTGATATTTCTAAGCTGCCTGCTCGGCAGTGAACCTGGTGCGATTGATCTGCTATTTGAGTACGTATTTCTAAGCTGCCTGCTCGGCAGTGAACCAGCGTAGCTATAAACATAACCCGGTTCTATTTTTCTAAGCTGCCTGCTCGGCAGTGAACATGAAAGCCTTGAACGGGGCGGCGCTTAGTTGTTTCTAAGCTGCCTGCTCGGCAGTGAACTGGCCGTATCTGGTCGGCTGATGGTCAGTATTTTTCTAAGCTGCCTGCTCGGCAGTGAACATAAAGTGACCGGAATTACAGAGATATTCAGCTTTCTAAGCTGCCTGCTCGGCAGTGAACGCTGGCAACCTGGCTGGCGCTTTGACAGCGCTTTTCTAAGCTGCCTGCTCGGCAGTGAACCACCATCGGGACAGAGGCATGGTTTAGTAATCTTTCTAAGCTGCCTGCTCGGCAGTGAACTCAAACTCAGCCCAATGCATCTCACTACCATATTTCTAAGCTGCCTGCTCGGCAGTGAACATAGAATATCAGCGAGAATAGCAGAAATAACATTTCTAAGCTGCCTGCTCGGCAGTGAACTGAAGTATAACGCAGAAAAAAATAGCTGCATCAAACACTTAACCCGATATTAGTAAAAATACCAATGATTTTAGTGCTTTCTGCAACTATCTGTTTTTTAACAAGTTTTTAAAGAGCTAAAATTAAAGGGTTAAAACCAGGGTACGGTGCCGCCTTTAGACAGGCCGTAAGCATTGAACTCCCCTTCAACCGCTTTACCCTGCATCGCCTGTTCTATAAACAACATGAACTTTGGCTGCCCCGTGGTATAGCTTTTCAGCGTAACGTGGGGACAGTTCTTAGGTTGTCGATATTTCGCAAATATCGCTTCCTCTAATTCCGCGTTCCATGTTCCCCGTGCTTTATGCCTTTTTACCAATCGCCTGATATCGCTTTCTCCCTTTACGTGCCTGCGTCGATACAAGGCATAGCCCTTCACCTTTTCGGGAACCATTAAGACATCGGTGATCAGGGCGTAGTTCGACAGCACAGAATCATCACGTGCCTGCTCAAGCAGCCTTTGCATATCCTCAGATGTGCCATGCAGGCGTACAATTCCACCTAATGCCCTCGCCTGGCCATAAGCCGGGAAACTAATTCCTACACGCCCTTCATAGGATGGCAGTAACCCATGTAACGCTTGCATTAGCTGTGCGACGATAGCGGATTGCAGCAACTCGGGATCGGGGATCGCTTTTATTTCAAAATAGCTATCCATAATCATTATTCCTTGCCGCTGGCCCCGAAAACCCCACCACGAATAAGTACCGACATAATGTAATGTTGTTGCCCGACACCAGGCTTAGTGTCATTGAGTACCCAACCATCAAACAAGCTGTAAAAATCCTGCTTTTGTTTAGGCTGACGAAAAGCTGTACCTAAAGTGGTCACCGCAGCATACGGTTCCGCAGCGACAGGGAATTGAGCATCGGGATACCAGGTGTCAACCGTGCGGATAGCATTGCTGATTTTCTGTGAGTGCATACCGGCGATATCATGCTTTTTGTAAAGCTCTTTGCTTTTGGTTTTACCGGTATCAAGCACCAGTTCCTGAGATGGATAGACCTCTTGTCCGTAGCCTACTTTCACTTCTGCTTTGACATAAAGAATGACAAACGTCTCACCTTTTAAACCCTGTTCGATGAAGGCTGATATTTTGGCAACATCCGCATTAACATCATCAAAATTCGTCAGTGACAGTTTTTTTGCATCGGCTATTTCCGCAACAGAGTCGTCACCATTAGCCGATAAAGATACCGTTACTTTAATTGTTTCTGCACCTAAACGGTTGCGCCACAACCAACGCGCATTGGCGATGTTTGCAGCATAGCGACGGGAGAGTTCAGCAACACCCTGTTCCGTTAAATAACTATTTACGACTTCGAGTAATTTAGTTTGATAATCCTGGTCATTACAGACGCTTGGCTTGCCAGTAAAAGGTAAAACCTTACAACTCCATTTTACTAATAGCGTGTCGCAATCGTGATCTAATGCAGCAACATCTACCGTTTGTAGGTTAGCCTTTTCGATCTCTGCATCCAATTTTGCCGGATCATTAGCAATAGCTGCTTTCTGTCTGTTACTGATGGTGCCTCGTACCGATTTAGTTTGAATACCTACCGGTTTTAATTCCGTGGTTTTTGAGTGACTATCAAATTGCCAGAAAAAAGCGTCTGAAATATCTAAGTTGCGCTCAAAAGCTAATACGCTAGCGGTTTTTAATGTCATGGTTACTCTCCTTGAAGACCATTACTGGTTTGGGTCATAAGATAAAGGTTGTCGCTTTGACTGTAGCGCCAAAAGCAGCTTGATAGATCATTGGGTAAACGATTTGGGAACAACCATTTGCCTAAGCTATAAAGGGCTTCAACATAATGGCTTGGGTAATCGACAGTGCGACAATTCTGCAACTGCCCTGGATCGAACTTCGGATTTAATGCCTGATAACCAACCGGCATAGGCACTAACCAGCCCCTGCCGGTTTTAGGGCTTCGCGTTTTCCAACCGCTCTTGCTGACTTTTGTGTCAACCGGCACATGATGCAACGTTGCCACTTCAATTAAGGCATCCAGGCTATTGGCCTCGGGGTTTGATTCTTGCAAAGTACGGGTAATATCGACTAAATCTTTCTTTGCATCCATTAATACAAATGCTGGTAATAACGACCGTTTAATCTGCTCACCATCACTGGTATTGAAAAAACGAACCTGCTTAATCGCTCTTACGCTGCCCCCTGCCATGCGCTGTTGAAAGATTATTTGCCGACAACGCTCTTCGATGTTGTCGATATCATCATCTATATCTCTGGCTTCTTTTCGACTGGCAGACACCTCTACAACCAAGCTGACTGTCAGGTGCACTTTCCCCTCTTCAACAATGGAAGCGGTCTTACCATCTTTTTTGATCGGGTTACGCGACTGATTGAAGCTGTAATCAGCATAAGCATGCGGGCGATAACGCTGCACCTGAATATCATGACAGGCGATTAATACACCAGACAAATCAAGCGTAATACCTGCTTCCACTAATTTTCGATTGAGCGCATGAACCGCGCCAAGAAAGCCGGAGATGGCCGGAAATCCATACGTGAGAGGGCTTGATATCGCATTCGCGTTTTCAATTTCAATGCGGTCTAACAATAGGTAATGACTTGGATTACTCATGCAAATATCTCCTTCCCTGAGCGCAAGCTACTTTTAATGGCATCCTCTATTTCTCGTTGCCACTCTATGTATTGCGCATCACCAAAATCCTTAGCAAGGTTTTTAAATCGCTTTTGAAGGCGAGCGTTAATCCATAACGAAAACTGATCAACGATGGTCGCTTGCCAGTCGCTGGACAATCTGTTTTCAGCGAAGTCTTCCTCACCTTCTAAGTCTGCTCTATACGGATCTAACCAATATTTTTCATGCATGCTGAGTTGATAGTCTTTACTCCATCCCGGTGTATAGGTTTGCTGAATGTGTTCAGCCAACACAAAAATACTCGCGAGAATTAAGTCCAGTGCATCTTTCCGACTATCACGCACGTCTATGGTTCTTCTAAACTCTGAAATCACCTGATAAAGCTGGCTAAGTCCTACGCCACAACACTGCACAAGCCGCACATCAAATAATGATGTCTGTGATTTTGTAATACGGTATTGCGACTTAGTGTCATAGCTGGGGGGCATTGAAGAGAGTAAATAGCTACGCCCGCTCTGCTTACTGGTTAACTGGCTTATATTCTGGGGCTTAGTACCGCCAAGACGAATAATGGCGATATCTGGTATCGACCGATAAGGCTGCTGTTCTACGCTCTTCTTTTTTCTATTTTCTCGTGCCAGTTTATTTTCTTCACTAAACCGTGAATGATTTATTTTCTGAAACACCTGACTCGTCAACGCAGACGGATACAGCGGCACCACGGCAACATAAGCATCATCGGCAATCGCATTATTCAATGGCCACAGCAATTGCTTATTACGCTCGTAAGTTATCGGTTCGTCTATCACATTATCTAATGCCGCTTTGAAGCTGCTGGCATATTCGGCAGACAACTCAGCATTCGAGCTAAATGCACCTTCCACCGCTGGGTGTTGTGACTGAATCAATGTTCGCAGTTTTACGCCATTGCCCGCCTCTACTTCTTCCTCAAAAAAAGTCGCGAGTGGCAAGGCAGCAGCATTGCCATTTGCATCTAGCGGCAATTCACTCAACGTTTGCGAACCAACAATACCGTCTGGCAGAGGGGGTGACGTATCAAAGTTTAAGTTATCACCCTTAGAATCTGGATGAATCCCCTTTGAAATGTGTGTACCAAAATATAGCTGCTTCGCCATTCTATGGGCAGCATCCGGCATCCAGTTTTCTAGCTCATATCTGGCTTGAGTCGCGGTGATCTTAGTCTGCAACGAGGCGATTTTTTCCGCATCATTGGCAGCGTCTAACTTATCTAACGCTTTTAATTCTGGCTCGAGTTTTTTATCACACTGCGTTTTTAAAAAACGCAGAACCGTGGCTTTCACTTGCCCTTCCGTTATGGTTTCCATAAGCACTCCTTGTGTACTCATTTTCCAAAAATGTATTTTTCAATATCAGTGAATAACTCACTGCCAGAATCCTAACCACGGGTGATACCACCAGATGCGGTCTTCACGATTTTCCAGAGAGACCGAGGCAAACTGCCAGGCAATGCGGGATACATTAGACTCATCCCGTTTATCTGCCAGCTCTTGCAGCACCTCATCTAACTCGGTTGTCAGCCACGGTGATACCCTGTCGTTGTCAGGACTAAACTCCGCAAAGCGGATCTTCTTGCTCTGAAATGTGCAGTGATTAAGGTCTTCCCATGCGTCTTCTGCGTATGTGAATTTGTAGCCGCTTGGATCATCTGTCACCGGCAAGCATACAAAATCATCCTGAGGACCATCACTGGCACGAAATGGACTGATTTTTTGCAAATGTGCCGACGCGCGATTACCGTTATTTTCGCGCCAAAAGGCACTTACGAAGTTATCGCGATTGTTAAGCAGTTTTTGCATTACAGCATGCTCTAAATCGGCCAGACTCTCTGTTGGTTGCAACTCGTTAGAACGCACGATTCTTGCTACTGAATCCACATTGGCCAGTTGGTCTGCGCTAATTAAATCCCGACAAAAATGACTGCTCAGGACGAAATCCCTACTCTCAAAACCAGGCCGGACAAACGCCAATTCACTCCCTTTCAGAGCAAGAATATTTCTATCCAAAATCAGCATATTGGGTTTGTCAGCTACGTTATCGGGACGATGACGCCATACTCTGCCTGCCAGTTGAATAAGAGATCGCATCGACGACGGTTCGACAATTGCCCAGTCATAATCATGATCTCGCCCTACCTCAGCCACAGGACTGGCCACGACAATAAAGATTTGATGCTTGGCGGGATTGGTACCTATCGCAGTTTGTATCTCTTTGTGTGAAAAGATGGCGTTAGGCTCAACACGGGTCAGAATCCGGTCGAGTTGTCTCTCCAGGGCATCCCTTAATATCAATAACTGTTTCGCGTGATAGCAACAAAGATGAATCTGCGTATCGGTATCAAAACCGGCTTGTTGATAAAGAGCGCGAACTAACCCAATAATAGGTTTCACATTCGCCATGCGCACCAAACCGATACTGACTTTTTTTCCAGTCTTAGGGCAGGTTTCTGAATTATTCCGGTGTAGTTGAATCGCGCCGTTTACTACCTCAGCAGCCAGTGCATGCATATCAACTTTTTCATTCTCTGGCGGTGGAGGCAGATCAAGAGGCAGTATTTCTGCATGACGCCTTGGCCGTTGCTTACCAAGTTCTTTCGCTCGTTTTTGTGCAAACTCTAGGTGGGCTGTTGTGTATTGATCGACGTTCGCACAAATTACCTGCTGTTGTTTATATTCATCGAACCAGGCACAACAGATGGGTAAACCCGGATGAATCCCCATATGGCTATTCCAGATTTTTCGACCCGCCGCATAGGCTTGATATAATCCCGCAATCAGATCAGGCGTCAGGGTAGCTGAGGATAACAACACCTTACTCCCATACAGGCCAGCCATGTGAACTAAGCGCGACAGCGCAGGCAGATCCGACTGATCAAAATCATCTGGTTCGTCTAACACTAAATCACTGGTCAGCAGACGAAGAGTTGGAGCGATGTATCTTCCGCCTCTGACGCATTCCGATGCCTGCATAATGTGATCAACCGTACAGCTTACTACAGGTGCATAGAGCAACTGCCGAGTTTTAGGGTCGGATATCAGCGTACCGAATTCATCAGGTAAAATATCGCCATCAACCCATTCACTTTTATCTAATAGTTCTTCTAGCGACTCACTGCCCTGATCTTCAAACGTCATGCTGTTTCGTTCAGTTTGTGCCAGGTCAAAAAGCATACGATTAGCAGAACCACCAACGAGTACCGCCAGATCATCCTCATCCAGAGAAAGTCGCTGGCGCAATGCTTGTCCCGTTTGCAATGTCAGCACACGCAACCCTAAAGCGATAGTGAAACGCGCACCGGTTTCCGGGTTAGCTAAGGCATACATAATTCGGGCATTAGCTAATGTTTTCCCGCGCCCCGTTGACGCCATATTTACCCCAAAGAACCCTTGATCCTGGGCTAGAGGTTGTAACTTCTGTGCCAGCGCAAATGCGCCGTTTTGCCATGAGTAAACAGGATGCCTGGTTTGCTCAGTAAATGCTTTAAGCTTATCCGACAGGCTTGGTAATGTTTGCACTAGCATGGGGATTTCAAGTGCGACTCTTTTGGCAAATTCGCCAACGCCTATAAGGTGTTCATCCAGTGCTTGTTTTACTTGACGGTTTTTATCAGTGTTAGCGGCCAGTTTAGCTAAAAAGTCGGCATCCCCTTTTACTCGTCTTCTGTCTTCGCCATTGGGGAGGCTGGAGTAATTATGATCGGCCAACATCAAACACAGCCGCGCAAGATTCATAAATAGTGGGTCGGATATGGTTTGCGTTGCGAGCACTCGTAACGGTGCACAGTCACGCGCTTTTCTGGCCCAGCGACGGACGCCTTTTTGCCAGCTTTTGCTTGCCATTATGACGTCTTTTAAACGCCAAAAATCTTGATTATTCGGCAGCTTTTCATTTCTAACCCACTTATCAAACGGCTCTATGCTGGCGAAAAACTCATCAACATCTAACTCGTCACCCCATTCTTGGGCATTGCGTTGTTCTGACTGGCGATTTCTTGTCTCATAGCGTGATGGCAAGAAAGTGGGCATACGGTGGTGAGTAACAATCAGCCAGGCAACCAGCTTTGCTAAAGGGGGGAGATAGTCTAGTCTTTTAGACTTTGCATCGCCTTCTTCAGAGTCATTTGGTAACTGTTCTCTCCACTCAGGATTATCCCGCGTAAAACCGTCAAAATCCATTAATCGGGTTAGCCATTCGTCATCGGTTTTACAGCCATAAATCATTGCCTGAAACAGCCTTAGGGAAAGCCATTCGTGACGATAGGGATCACCCATATTCTTGCCACTGTTATTCAGTAATTTATTCTGAAAACCAATTGTCGCCTTGCCAATATCATGCAGAAGGCCAGATAGAACAGCGATAATCTGAATGCTGTGCGCGTGAACCCACTTTGTTTCATCATGGTTAATGGAAAATGCTTTATGTGTGCTATTAACTGGCACCTGGCCAAGCTCATTGAACTTTCTTTTATTCCCCACCACCCACACCAGATCAGAGCGGGAGCGACTGCGTATCCAATGACAACTTACCGCTGTGCTTTTACTCGCGGTTTTACGTAGCAGTTTTTTAACCGCCAATAGCCCTTCCTGCGTAATGATAGTTTGCCAGGTGTTATCGCCAATACGATCCGCAAACGCATCCAGCACTCGTCGGGTGCGCGCCAGCGCTTTCTTTTCGCATTGAGAAACAAAGGTGACCATCATGATTGAAGCTCCTCAAGATCATTTCAAACAAGCCATGACCAAATCGATGATTTTCCTCAGCAGCATCATTATCTGTATACGCTCTTCAATAGAGAGCTTTACCAGAAAATTACGACCCATTCTCACCAGCCGTAATATGACTCTCCGAACAAGTTTAAAAAATAACATCCAGGCCTCTCCCATCAGGAATGGCTATAGATTAAAATTCAACCAACTCTATGCAACCTAATAAAACCATCTTTAAATATATTTATAATTCTCTCAATAATATGTATGATTCAACTTCTACCGAACAGGTAGCTTAGAAATAATAAAACCAACCTTAATGTCTTAACTGCCGAACAGGCAGCTTAGTAATAGGGGGAGGGCTAGATCCTCCCCCTATTACTCCCAATCTTGCTTCAACGCGATACCTTTCACCTGATCAAACATAAACTCTAATGCTTTATGGTCGGTAAAGGCTTGCAGACATTGCTGACGATATTCTTGCTCGGTCGCTTTTTCTTTGGCACAGATAAAGGCCCAGGGCAGGATGATGGCGTCTTTTATCAGGTCGGCGATATCAAATACCAAAGCGCCCCGGCGTGTTTTGCCATGCATGACGGCAAAGCCATGGGGTATGCCTAACACCCAAAGCGTGGTGGCTGCCAAACCATAGGACAGGTAGTTGCCGTGATTCAGAAAAGCGTTTGCGGTGTCTATTGCTTCACGCTCGCGGGTGAAATCACCGTAGTTGGTTGAGCGAGCGGCATATTTATAGAGTTGTTTAGTGAGTTCGGCTTCGGCTTGCAGCAAGCGGGTTACTTGGTTAGCGGCTGATATTTTAGCGAGGCAGTTATCCAGAGCGGGTTGGATGTCGGCACTATTAAAGCCTTCCGCTTTTAAGTCACGGTTTTTACTCCATAACGTTTGTAGGTAGCTGATTCGAGCCTGTTGAAACTGCTTCGCGGCGATGAGGCGCTTATTGTCATCAAACCAGAACTGCATCCACCCCTGAAGGTATTCAGTCGGACGATATTCGCTTTGTGGCGTTAACCACTCTATTTCGGTCGCCATCAGCAATGGCGTGCCACCGCCACCACAAAAGCCGACCATTACGCCTGCCGAAGCCAGCATGCGCATCGCCGCCTGAGTGATGGAAGTTCCTGTGCCTAACAGCAGGCAGGTGGTGTTGGCGATAGGAATGTTCCAGTACTGGTTTTCGTTTTTGGCTTCGGTGAGATAGAGAACACGGCCATCTTTTTGCATTACCCGGCATTTTTCCAGGTAATAAATATTGGCGCGTTTAGAGTGCAGTATTGCTTTAAGATCACTGAGTTGTTCCATCGTCCCTGAAATCCTATATCGATATGTGTTTAGCTAACCTAACCTGAAAGATCCACAACGCGCGACTCAACACTGTTTCAACGCTGCTGGAGATAGACAGAAGTGTGTACCGTTATCATCCCCACGCTGGGCATACAGGCAGCTCTGGGATAAGGTCTTTCCGGGCGGCCAGTTTTCAGCCTTCGCCGTCTAAAAACAAAATCCCCCTGACTGGGTTGAAGCTCTATAGAAACGTGACAACGCCGCACCTTATTCACAGAAAGGTCAAGCTGGCAAAGATAATCGTCTTCTAATAAATCTTTGGGGCGTGGGGTAAAACGAGTCTCGCCGGAGGCCTTCCGGCTGAACGTCTGTTTTTTGAGGGTAGGAATAATTTCAGTCATAAATCCTTCTACACATTATGCCTGTCGCATTTATCAGGCTCTGCTGTACATCCATGGTATTCTGAAATTATCTATAACATGTACTCTATCTCGTAGTCTATCAGCAGCAATGAATTACCCGACAGATGAGATGGGGAAAGCTCTTTGATGAAGATCGTTATCAGAGCCATGTTATCAACCCGCTCTGAAAGACAATATCTGGTTAAAACCGTCTCTGGATTTCTGCCAACTGACCTACGGCCAGTTAATATCATAGCGGGTGCTGCGCCCTCCCCCTTCCAGCTTTTTCAGGCAGTTTTTCCCCAGAAGATCCGCAAGATGCCGGGTCGCAGTTGCCTTGGATACACCTGCTATGCCCATATATTTTTTGGCGTTCAGATGCCCTTCAAAACCACCGGGGCCTGCATCTAATAGCCGGTTCAGCACTTTAGTCTGCTGTGTATTCAGTCCGTCCTGACTATGAACCTGCCAGAAGCGGGCTTTTTGCATCACCAGATCGATACGCGCCAATGCCGTTTCTAACGTGTGCTTAAAGGTGTCTAAAAACCAACGCATCCACGGGGTAATATCGACATCGCCTTTCTGGGTCGATTCAAGAATCTGATAATACGCCTGCCGTTTTTCCATAATACTGGCGGCCATGGCGTAGAAACGCACTGACTGGTTCTCTGCCTGGGCCAGAGCATAATCACTGACAGCCCTCGCCAGACGGCCATTACCATCATCAAACGGGTGCAGGGTAACAAACCATAGATGAGCCTGCGCAGCTCGAAGGATTGGGTCTAATTCACTATCGGTTCGGCTGGATTCTAACCAATCGAGAAGTGTATTTAGCTGTTCATCCAGGTTAGCTGAACCCTCCCCGACCGCTTGTTTAGGCGGCGCTTCAAAGTGTACCACTTGTCTGCTTACAGGCCCTGAGACGACCTGCATGGTAGCATCACCACGTAGTTCGCCAACACGGATATTAACGAGGCGGTATTCCCCCTCTGCGGGCTGTGGAAACAGATAACGATGCCACTGAAACAGGCGCTCCATCGTTAATGGCTGCTGATGATCCTGCGTGGCATCCAATAGCAGCTCAGCCAGTCCCTCGCTCTGAGCAGTTACCGGTGTGAGGCCTGCGTCATCAACACCTAGTCGGCGTGCGAGCGAAGAGCGCACCGAAGCGGCATTGAGATGCTCGCCCTCGATAGCGGATGATTGCACTATATTTTGTAACAGTGCATCCAACTGGCTGGCAGCAGAACTCTCGTCAGCCACCGTATCGATTTTACCCAGCAACCGGCCCTGAAGCTGATGTACTTCACGCAGGCTGGCGCTAAGGGCTTTATCATCCCACCTGAACTCAGGCCAGTCTGGCTGTTGCCAGATCCAGATATGCTGATGTGAATAGGTATGATCATCTGTTGGGGACATCTGTCACCTCTGAGTAAGCGTGATATTTATCTGCTCAACTATTTCCAGTTGATCGATCACATAACCACGCTATGAGCCGATTAATCGCTCTATTCGGCTCACAATAAGAGCCAATTATAGTTAATATTCGGCTCACAGGGAAATTTGAGCGACAGATTGCCTTTCATCGAGCTGGTTAAACCGACTTGATACAGATCAGAAACAATAGGGGCCGAAAAAGATAAAAGACATTTCAGATACAAAAAAACCAGCAAAGTGCTGGTCTGATGATGTCCTCTATCGAGGAGGAAGGAATTGGTGGAGCCTAGCGGGATCGAACCGCTGACCTGTTCGCTGCCAGCGAACCGCTCTCCCAGCTGAGCTAAGGCCCCAAAACCAAGTGGCGGCTATATTAATGGCGACCCCGTTGTCTGTCAAGCAATGAAGTTGACTATTTTTCTCGTCAAACAGTGTTGATTTTTAAACGGTTATTTTAGCGGTTCTTTCTGATTCAACAGGTCGCTGACCGATGCAGATCATATCGATAATTTGCGACGGGGGATTCGAGGTCTGAGGTCCGAAGTCCGAAGTCCGAAGTCCGTAGTCTGAAAGAGCACAGTCCGGAATCCTCCCTTGTAGGAGCCCCTTTAGCAGGCCCTACACTCATCTGATCTTTCTCTGTGCCCTCGGTGTTCTCTGTGGTGCAAAAAGAAATCAACACCGTAGGAGGCGCGTCTCGCGCCGATAGAGCTCAATAGTTTCTGTTCTTTCTCTGTGTCCTCGTGTTCTCGGTGGTGCCAATAATTCATAACCACAGAGAACACCGAGAGCACCGGGAAGAGCTCTTTAGGTTTCTATATTAATCATCACATTTTCATAGGAGAATTGAACGTAAAAAGCCCTGCAGTGCAGGGCTTTTCGTATACAGAGCAACCTGATCAGTTCAGGGCTTCAGCCAGCTCGCGGTATTCTTTTTCCCAACGCTTGGCTTCTTTCTTGGAAGGGCCACCAACGGTGTCCAGAGCATGACGTACCCGGGCACGGCTCATGTCCGGGCCGAGGATCTGCATGGAATCTACTACCGAGACACTGGCACTGGTGCCAGCGATAGCGACAAACAGTGGAAACAGGAAGTCACGCACTTTATAGCCCATCGCATCACCCAGCGCTTTGCACTGGGCAAACAGATGGTCTTTATTCCAGTTCTGCTCAGTGTCCAGCATCCAGGAGGCAAACTGCAGGATACGGCGAATATCATCTTTCTGCAGACTCTTGTGGGTAAAGCTCTCCTCAGTGATCGGCAGCATACCGGAGAGCAGGAAGCCCGCCACAGGCGCGACATCGGAAAACTTCTCCACCCGCTGTTTGATCAGCGGAATAATCTGCATCAGATATTCCGGGTTCAGCGCCCACTGCTGGAACGCCGTAGCGAACTGCTCATCGCTCAGCTCTTCGCGGATCCACAGACCGTTCAGCCAACTGAGTTTCTCCTGATCAAAGATCGGGCCACCCAGGGAGACACGGTTGATATCGAAGTTTGCGATCATCTCTTCAATCGAGAACTTCTCACGCTCGTCCGGCATCGACCAGCCCATGCGCGCCAGGTAGTTGATCAGCGCTTCAGCCATATAGCCCATGCGCTGATAATAGATGATACTGGTTGGGTTCTTACGTTTAGACAGCTTGGACTTGTCCGGGTTACGCAGCAGCGGCATATGACACAGCTTTGGCATATCCCAGCCGAAGTAGCTGTACAGCAACTGATGCTTAGGTGCAGAGTTGATCCACTCCTCTCCTCGCAGTACGTGGGTGATCTCCATCAGGTGATCATCGACTACGTTAGCCAGGTGGTAGGTAGGCATGCCATCGGATTTCATCAGAATCTGACAGTCAACCTGCGCCCAGTCTACTTCGATAGAGCCACGCAGCATATCATCAAAGACGCAGACGCCCTCTTCCGGCACCTTCATACGCACAACATAGGGCTCGCCCGCTGCTTCACGCTTCGCCACTTCCTCTGCTGGCAAGGCCAGATCGCTCTCTTTCAGCGCGCTTTGCAGGCCCTGTTCACGACGCTGATTACGCAGTTGGTCCAGCTCTTCAGCGGTGCGATAGCATTTAAAGGCGGTGCCATTATCCAGCAGGATCTGGGTGTATTTAGCATAGATCTCGCCCCGCTCACTCTGCCGGTAAGGGCCATGGGGACCCGGCTTATCAGGGCCTTCCGCCCACTCCAGTCCCAGCCAGCGCAGTGAGTCCAGAATCATCTGTTCTGATTCTGCGGTGCTGCGGGTCTGATCGGTATCTTCAATACGCAGGATAAATTCGCCACCGTGCTGACGGGCGAAAGCCATATTAAACAGGGCGATGTAGGCGGTGCCTACGTGCGGATCACCGGTTGGCGACGGTGCGATACGGGTACGTACGGTCATCAGAAAATATGCATCCAGGCTGATTTAAGGGCTGTTTTAAAAGAATTGCGCGCATTATACCTGCTCGACAGTTATGCGCCTACCGTAATCACCCGGGAAGGGAGCGTTTGAAAGCGGCGCCAATGCCGTGAATATGTTTTGCTCAATCTGAGCGCAGAACGGCAATCAGAATCAAAAAACGGCACAATTAAAGTGCGCTTTATCAATTCTCAACTCTCTGCATTTAAAATCAAAACACATAATCCATTGTTTTATATGCATTATTAATATCATGGCATGCAGCCTGCTTTGTAAGGGATAACAAATACAATATTTCAGAAATCGGGAATTCCCTGATTTCACATCTGACAACGACGTCTGCTCCTACCGATAGTTTTATCGGTGGGGCAGGCGTTTTTTTTTGCTTTTTTGCACATTCAGGAGCCACACAACATGACTCACACACTGCTTTCTAAAATGATAGGCCGTCGAACGCTACTGAAAAACGCGGTAAAAACCTGCGGCGCGCTTGCCGTCAGCAGCCTGCTGACACTGAACGCGGCTCAGGCCAGCGTGGGCGAACCGGAAAAAGAGGAGCTGAAGTTTGGCTTTATTAAGCTGACCGATATGGCACCACTCGCGATTGCCTATGAAAAAGGCTACTTCGAAGATGAGGGACTGTATGTTCAGCTGGAAGCCCAGGCAAACTGGAAGGTGCTGCTGGACCGGGTGATCGATGGTCAGTTGGATGGCGCCCACATGCTGGCGGGTCAGCCACTGGGGGCAACCATCGGTTTTGGTACGCAGGCGCATATCATTACCGCCTTCAGTATGGACCTGAACGGCAACGCGATTACCGTCTCCAACGATATCTGGGAACAGATGAAACCCTATGTGGAAAAAGGGGCCGACGGCAAACCGCTGCACCCGATTAAAGCCGATGCACTGAAGCCAGTTGTTGATGCTTACAAAGCCGAGGGTAAGCCCTTTAAGATGGGCATGGTGTTTCCTGTGTCTACACACAACTATGAACTGCGCTACTGGCTGGCAGCCGGAGGCATCCATCCGGGTTACTATGCCCCTCAGAAAGGCGACACTGCCGGACAGATCGATGCCGATGCCCTGCTCTCAGTGACACCACCGCCACAGATGCCATCCACCATGGAAGCCGGCACTATCTATGGCTACTGTGTTGGCGAGCCCTGGAACCAGCAAGCGGTATTTAAGGGTATCGGTGTGCCGGTCGTGACCGATTATGAGATCTGGAAAGACAACCCCGAGAAAGTGTTTGGCGTTTCCAAAGCCTGGGCCGATCAGTACCCCAACACCCATATCCGGGTCGTTAAAGCGATGATCCGCGCAGCAAAATGGCTGGATGACAATAACAACGGCAACCGCCCTGAAGCGGTGGATATTCTCTCCCGTCCGGAATATGTGGGGGCCGATTACGATGTCATTGCCAACTCGATGACCGGCACCTTTGAATATGAGAAGGGGGATAAGCGGGAAGTGCCTGACTTCAACGTCTTCTTCCGTCACAACGCCACCTATCCTTACTACTCCGATGCGATCTGGTACCTGACGCAGATGCGTCGCTGGGGTCAGATTGCCGAGCCTAAATCCGATGAGTGGTTTATGGAAACCGCGAAGAAGGTTTACCGCCCTGATATCTATGCCATTGCAGCAAAAGAGTTGATTGCAGAGGGTAAACTGGACGCCAGCGAGTTCCCGGACTTTGCCACTGAAACCGGCTTTAAGGCCCCTCAGACTCAGTTTATTGATGGCATCACCTATGACGGCCATAAGCCTAACGAGTATCTGACGAAGTTTAAGATCGGCCTGAAACCCGACAGCAAAATTTAACTGATTAAAGCGCTTGTGAATAAGCCTTCAGGAAAACCCCGGAAAGAAAACCAAAGGGTCGCCCTGGGCGACCCGATGGAGACTGATTATGAGTAGCATGGCACTGAAACTGTTAAAGCCGTTTGGCTTAACGGACAAGCTCAACCTGGCAGCGCTGATTAAAGCACTGGTGGTACCGATGACCGGTATACTGATCTTCCTGTTTATCTGGAATATCGGCGCCCGCAATATCCACACCTCACTGGGGGAGTTTCCAGGCCCCGCTCAGGTGTACGAGCAGAGTAAAAACCTGCTCGCTGAACATAACCGGGAGCGCCAGAAAGAAGCCGCGTTTTATCAGCGTCAGGATGACCGCAATGCTAAGAAACTGGCGAAAAATCCCGACGCAGAGATCAAGGTCCGCGCCTATACCGGTAAAGCGACTTTTATCGATCAGATCGGCACCAGCCTGGTCACCGTACTGGCCGGTTTTTTTGCCGCATCGCTGATCGCCATCCCGGCGGGCATTGTGATTGGTCTGAATAAAACCCTCTACAGCGCCTTCAACCCGGTGATTCAGCTGTTTAAACCGGTCTCTCCGCTGGCCTGGCTGCCGCTGGTCACCATGGTGGTCAGCGCGTTGTATGTCAGCGATGACCCGATGTTTGCAAAGTCCTTTGTCACCTCGCTGATCACCGTGTCGCTCTGCTGCCTGTGGCCCACCCTGCTGAATACGGCGGTGGGAGTCTCCTCCATCAGTGCCGATCTCAACAATGTCAGCAAGGTGCTGCGTCTGTCCTGGCTGACTCACGTCATCAAGATTGTTATCCCCTCTGCGATCCCGATGATTTTCACCGGTTTACGGCTGTCATTGGGGATCGCCTGGATGGTGTTGATTGCCGCCGAGATGCTGGCGCAAAACCCCGGGCTGGGTAAATTTGTCTGGGATGAGTTTCAGAACGGCAGTTCCAACTCACTGGGACGGATTATGGTGGCGGTGATTGTGATCGGTCTGATCGGTTTTATGCTCGATCGGATCATGCTGATGCTACAGAAGAAGGTTTCCTGGGATAAGACTCAGGAACTGCGTTAACCGGTAAGGAGAAAGATCATGACTGCAAAAACACATCTGGAGCTTACCGGCGTCGATATCGATTTTCCGACGCCCAGCGGCCCCTTTAAAGCCCTGAGTAATGTCAATCTGAAGATCGAGCGGGGCGAGTTTGTCTCGCTGATCGGCCACTCTGGTTGCGGCAAGTCCACCGTACTGAATATCGTTGCCGGTCTCTATCAGGCCACCAAAGGCGGCATACTGTTGGATGGCAAAGAGGTTAACGAACCCGGTCCGGAAAGAGCGGTAGTGTTTCAGAACCACTCCCTGCTGCCCTGGCTGACCGCCTATGAGAACGTCGAGCTGGCGGTAAAACAGGTCTTTAAAAACAGCAAATCCAAAGCTGAGATGAAGGAGTGGATCGAACACAACCTGCAGCTGGTGCATATGGATCATGCGATGCATAAACGCCCGGATGAGATCTCCGGCGGCATGAAACAGCGGGTTGGCATCGCCCGGGCTCTGGCGATGGAACCCACGGTAATGCTGATGGATGAACCCTTTGGTGCACTGGACGCGCTGACCCGTGCGCACCTGCAGGATTCACTGATGGAGATTCAGGCGGATCTGAATAACACCGTGATAATGATCACTCACGATGTTGACGAGGCGGTGCTGCTCTCTGATCGCATCGTGATGATGACCAATGGCCCGGCGGCCACGGTGGGAGAAATACTTGAGGTTAATCTGGAGCGCCCCCGCCATCGACTGGAGCTGGCGGATGATGCGCAATATAACCACTATCGTGCCGCAGTTCTGAGCTTCCTTTATGAAAAGCAGCGTCAACCCGGTGAAGAGGTAAAGGTCTCCGCGTTATCCGAAAAAAAGACTGAAAGTGATAAACAGGCACAAAACCTGCAGGATACTGAACAATCAAGCGCAGAACAGAACAGCGAGGAAGCCGCCTGACAATCTGGTGTAACAAGAACAGTTACATAAAAACAGATAGTTAGCGCGCAATCTATCTTTTAGCGGGAAGCACCAAAGATTAACAGTGTTAATTTAGTGCACCGAAAAAGGGCAGTTAATCTGTTCGGCGCACTTATTTGAGCAATGGCGCTCGGAGACTCCATCAATGTATGGAAGGTTTCCGGGCGTTTTTTTTTGTTCCGGATTATTAACAATAAGCAAAGGCACTACGCATGAATGAAGCCACCAAATTTAATCTTTTCTCGCTTAGCGGGAAGATGAAGATCCTGCATTTCAGCTGGATCGCATTCTTCATCACTTTTTTTGTCTGGTTCAACCATGCACCCTTATTGGGTGCGATTGCAGAATCGCTGGGCCTGAGCAAAGCTGAGATCAAAACACTGCTGATTCTTAACGTCGCCCTGACCATTCCAGCCCGGATTATTATCGGTATGCTGACCGATAAATACGGCCCACGACTCACCTACTCTGCACTACTGCTGATCTCCAGCATCCCCTGTTTTATGTTTGCCCTGGCGGATAATTTCGCCGAAGCGGCTATCTCCCGTTTTCTGCTGGGGTTTGTCGGGGCCGGTTTTGTCATCGGTATCCGCATGGTCAGTGAGTGGTTTCCGGCCAATGAACTGGGCACCGCCGAGGGTATTTACGGCGGCTGGGGTAATTTTGGTTCAGCCGCCGCGGCCATGAGCCTGCCTACCCTCGCCCTGCTGTTTGGCGGTGAGGATGGCTGGCGCTATGCGGTTGGTCTGACTGGACTGATCAGTCTGGTGTTCAGCGTCATCTGGTACGTCAATGTCAGCGATACACCGAAAGGCTCAACCTATTTCAAACCGAAAAAAATTGGCGGACTGGAAGTCACCAGCAAAGGGGATTTCCTGTTTCTGCTGATTATGAAGATTCCGATGTATGCCGCGCTCGCGCTGCTGACCTGGAAGCTGTCCCCGGCGGGTGTCAGTGTTATCAGTGCAACCGCCGCACTGACTATCAATCTGTCGCTGATCGCCATATTCATCTATGACTGCTACAGCGCCTACAACGTTAACCGGGAAGTGTTTATAAAACCGGTGCCAGAGATTGAACAATATAAGTTTAAGCAGGTGGCGGTACTGAACATCCTCTACTTCGCCACCTTTGGTTCAGAGCTGGCGGTAGTGTCTATGCTGCCACTGTTCTTTGCAGATGTGTTTGAACTGAATATGGTGGTTGCCGGGCTACTGGCCTCGGCATACGCCTTTATGAACCTGATGTCCCGCCCTGGTGGCGGCTGGATCAGTGATCGTTTCGGCCGCAAAAAGACCCTGCTGATTCTTACTGCTGGTCTGGCGGTGGGTTATGCACTGATGGCGATGATCGATAACAGCTGGCCACTGATCATCGCTGTAATCACGGCGATGGCGTGCTCCTTCTTCGTGCAGGCGGGTGAAGGTGCCGTTTTTGCCGTCGTCCCTCTGATTAAGCGTCGTCTGACCGGCCAGGTGGCAGGCATGACCGGCGCCTATGGTAATGTGGGAGCCGTGTTCTACTTGACGGTGCTGTCGATGGTAAGCTATCAATCATTCTTTATCGTTATCGCAGCCACCGCCGTGCTGGGCTTTGTCACGCTGCTGTTTCTTGAAGAGCCAAAAGGCCATATTGCCGAAGTCAACGATGACGGCACGGTCGAGCTGATCAGCGTCACCTGATCCCTGTGCTGTCCGGCGTCTGACCGGGCAGCGTATCTCAACACAGGAATAGCCGCATAATGAAGGCCGAACCGAAGCCGCACTCACAACACTCAGCGCCGCAAGTCAGCTTTGGCGGCTACTCGGTGGCGGGCAGAAAGCCGGTCAATCAGGATGCCTTCGCCGCTCACCAGCCGCCAGACAACAACAGCCGCCGCTTTAAAGGGGCAGCCGCCGCCATTGCCGATGGTGTCAGTAGTTGTCAGGACTCGCATATCGCCAGTCAGACCTCCGTGACCAGTTTTATTGAAGATTATTTCAGCACCCCGCACAGCTGGAGTGTTAAACAGTCGGTCTCACGGGTGGTGACCGGGCTAAACAGCTGGCTGCATCAGCAGAACAACGTCCTCCCGGCACACCGCGACAGTATGCTGACAACTTTTTCGGCACTGATCATTAAGTCCAGTACGCTGTACACCTTTCATGTCGGGGACTCCCGTATCTACCAGTGGCGCAATCAGCAGCTGGAACAGCTCACTAACGATCACAGCCGTACGGAACGGGGGCGTAACTATCTGTCCCGGGCGCTGGGCGCTGACCGGCACCTTGAAGTTGATTTCTCGCAGCAGGATCTGATCAACGGCGATCTGTTGCTGTTGAGTACCGATGGCGTCCATGAATATCTCAGTATGAACGAGTTAAAAGCGCTGCTGAGCCAGATTCAGCAGGACAGCCTTGAAACGGTAGCACGACGCATCGTTGAGCAGGCTCTGACAAACGGCAGCGATGACAATCTCACCGTGCTGCTGGTGCGGGTGGATCAGTTGCCCGCTGAAACTCTGGATGAAAGTCACCGAAGACTGACCCGCTTACCGATCCCGCCGGTCATGAAGGTGGGTAACAGAATCGACGACTATGAGGTACTGGATATTATTTTCAGTGGTACCCGCAGCCACATGTACAAAGTCCGCGAACTCAGCAGTGGCCAGATTTATACCCTCAAAGCCCCCTCTGTCAACTTTGACGATGACCCGCTCTATCTCGACGGATTTGTGCGTGAGGAGTGGGTTGGCCAACAGCTAAACCACCCCAATGTGATGAAAACCTTCAGTCCAGCGGGGGAGAAACGCTTCCTCTATTATTTAGGAGAATATATAGAGGGGGTAAATCTGCGCCAGTGGATGGATGATCATCCACTGCCCTCACCCGATCTGGTGCGCCCGATTATTCAACAGGCGATCAAAGGGCTGCGCGCCTTCCAGCGGCAGGATATGGTGCATCAGGATCTGAAGCCTGAAAACATCATGCTCAACCGGGACGGCCAGGTTAAAATTCTGGATTTCGGAACCGTTCTGATCGCCGGCATCAACGAACTGGGTTCACCACTGGATAAGTCGGTCCCCCAGGGCTCAGTCAACTATATCGCCCCTGAATATCTGATGGGGCAAAAAGGCAGCTTCCGCTCGGACCTTTTCTCTCTGGCGGTCATCAGCTACGAAATGCTCACGGGTACACTGCCGTTTAAAGAGCACTCGGTTAAGCAGGTGAGCATCGACAACTATAGCGAACTCAGTTACCGGCCCGCGATCCACCAGCGCAGAGACCTGCCACTGTGGATGGAAGGCTGCCTGCAAAAAGCCCTGCAGCCCAACCCGGTGCATCGCTATCAGGCGCTGTCGGAATTTATTCAGGACTTTACCACCCCCAATCAGAAGCTGGCGGCGGATATCAGCAAGCAACCACTGATCAGGAAAAACCCACTGCTGGTATGGCAGATATTCTGCCTGCTGTTGCTGATGTCTAATCTGGTGCTGCTGTATCTGTACACCCGCTAAATCGTGGCACCACAAAGGTGCGGTATTCGACCAGATTAGCACTATTGGTGCACGAAAAAGCTCTTCTGGATGACTAAATAATCATCAAAAAATATATAAATAATTGTTTTTAAAAGATTAAAATATAAATGGCATAGCATCTGCATTATCTGATATGCCTATCTTAGGCTTCTCATATTTTTTTGGACAATGGTGTTCATCCTCCAGTACTTCGCACTCGTACTGGTTGGTGAATGCCATTTTTTTTTGGATTTTTTTTATGGCTAAAGCTCATCTCATCATTATCGGCAACGGCATGGCATGCGGCCGTCTGCTGGACGAGATTCTGAAACGGGATCCTGATCTCTACCGGATCACCGTATTCGGCGCTGAGGGTTATGCGAATTACAACCGCATAATGCTCTCGCCCGTACTCGCCGGAGAGATCAGAGCGGATGAGATTATCACCCATTCAGAGCAGTGGTATCAGGAAAACAGTATCACCCTTCACAGTGGCGATCCGGTTATCGCAATCGATACTGCTACCCAGACCCTGACCTGCCAAAGCGGTAGCCTTTTTAGCTATGACAAACTGGTGCTGGCCACCGGGTCTGAACCGGTAATCCCCCCCGCAGCCCGGAACTGTGATCTGGATGGCATCCTGAGTTTCCGCAATCTCGATGATATTGACCGCATCATGAGCAAAGTCAGCAATACCCAGCATGCTACGGTGATCGGCGGTGGATTACTGGGACTTGAAGCGGCCTGGGGCTTGCGTCAACAGGGGCTGAACGTCACCGTCATCCATCGCGGTGACTGGCTGCTGAACCGGCAGCTGGACCCCGCGGCAGGCAGAATGTTGCAACAGTCACTGGAAGCACGCGGCATCACCTTCCGGCTGAATGCTGAAATCAGCCAGTTTTCAGGTCAGGTATCTTCTGATGAGAACTCTGCATACCTCTCTGGAGGTTCAAAAAGCGAAGTGCACCCACGCCCGGAAACACTTCAGCAGGTAACCCTGAGTGACGGTTCGGTGATCCACACCGGACTGGCCGTGATCGCTATCGGTATCACACCCAATCACAAGCTGGCTAAGGTCAGCGGAATCGATTGCGACAAAGGGGTGCTGGTCAATGACCGGCTGCAGAGCTCTCATCCGAATGTATATGCCCTGGGAGAATGCACCCAGTTCGGCAGCCACACCTTCGGTCTGGTTGCCCCCCTGTGGGATCAGGCAACCGTTTTGGCAGACCAGCTGTGCCGCACCTCTGACAGCCTTTTCCGGGTGCAGCCCTGTGCCACCAAACTGAAGGTTTCAGGCATTGACCTGTTTTCCGCCGGTGAGTTTCTCGACAGCCCGGAAACCGAGTCGGTGATCTGTCAGGACCTCGCCAGCGGCACCTATCGCAAACTCATTTTTCGTCACCAGAAACTCGCCGGCGCCGTGCTCTATGGCGCTGTTAATGATGGTAACTGGTACTTCGAACTGATTCAGACCCAGCAACAGGTTCAGCACCTGACGCCGGACCTGATTTTTGGCCGGCGCTACTGCGAAGCTGAATCGATCCCCCAATTAACCCCTGTCGGTGTAGAAGAGATCCAGACTTCAGCACCTGAATTATGTCTGGCAACAGGAGCAACCTCATGAGTAAAACAAAACTGGTAATCGCCGGAAACGGTATGGTTGGCCACCAATTTCTACAGAGCCTGGCCGATAGTGGTCAGTTGGATAATTTTGAAGTCACCGTGTTTTGTGAAGAAAGCCGACTGGCCTATGACCGGGTGCATCTGAGCGCTTACTTCTCCGGGGCAACCGCTGAAGACCTGGCGATGGGTAATGCAGACCTCTACCGCAGCTGGGGACTGAATGTACTCACCGGTGAAACCGTGACCGGGATCGACAGAGGGTATAAATCGGTGACCACCGACAAAGGCCGCGAACTGAGCTACGACAAGCTGGTGCTGGCGACCGGATCCTATCCGTTCGTGCCCCCGGTACCCGGCCACGACCGTCAACAGTGCCTGGTATACCGCACCATTGACGATCTCGATGCGATTGCGGAAGCGGCCAAAAAATCTCGCGTAGGCACCGTTGTCGGCGGTGGCCTGCTGGGGCTGGAAGCGGCCAAAGCACTAACCGATCTGGGCCTGGAAACCCATGTAGTGGAGTTTGCCCCACGGTTGATGGCGGTGCAGCTGGATAATGGCGGCGGAGCCATGTTGCGGCAGAAGATCGAGGCACTGGGTGTGAGCGTGCATACGCAAAAGAATACCCAACTGATCGATGATGGCGAAGAGTGTTTCCACAAAATGAATTTTGCCGATGGCGAGGTGCTGGAAACCGATCTGATCCTGTTCTCTGCCGGCATCCGTCCCCGGGATGAACTGGCGCGTGAGTCTGACCTGGAAGTGGGTGAGCGCGGCGGTATCGTCATCAATAACAACTGCCAGACCTCCGATCCCTCGATCTATGCCATCGGTGAGTGCGCCCTGTGGAACAAACAGATATTTGGTCTGGTGGCCCCCGGCAACCAGATGGCCAAAGTCGCGGTGTCTCACCTGACCGGCGGAAGCGACAGCTTCACCGGTGCCGATATGAGCACCAAACTGAAACTGATGGGGGTCGATGTTGCCAGCATTGGCGATGCCCACGGCCAGACGCCCGGGGCACGGGTATACAGCTTTGTCGATGAACGTGCCGAAGTGTACAAAAAACTGGTGGTGTCAGAGGATGGTAAGATTCTGCTGGGCGCTATTCTGGTGGGTGATGCTGAGCAGTACGGCACACTGCTGCAGTATATGCTCAACGGTATCCATCTGCCGGAATACCCGGACACCCTGATTTTGCCCAACCGGGGCGACGACAAGCAGACCGGTCTCGGGGTTGCCGCGCTGCCGGAAACCGCTCAGATCTGCTCCTGCCATGATGTCAGTAAAGCGGATGTGCGCGCCGCACTCGATGGCGGCTGCTGCACCCTGGCCGACGTCAAAGGCAGCACTAAAGCGGCTACCGGCTGTGGCGGCTGCTCTGCCCTGCTGACCGATCTGGTAAACCATGAACTGGAGGAGATGGGGGTCGAAGTTAATCGCGATCTGTGCGAACACTTCCCTTACACCCGTCAGGATCTGTACAACCTTATCCGCATTGAAGAGATCCGCAGTTTCGATGAGCTGTTGGAGAAACACGGCCGCGGCCATGGTTGTGAAATCTGCCGCCCTGCGGTGGGCAGTATTCTGGCATCCTGCTGGAACGATTACATCCTGACGGAGCAAAACGTCGGCCTGCAGGATACCAATGACACCTTTATGGCGAACATGCAGAAAGATGGCACCTATTCGGTGGTGCCCCGGGTTGCCGGTGGTGAGATTACCGCCGACAAACTGATTGTACTGGGTCAGGTAGCGAAGAAATATAACCTCTACAGCAAGATCACCGGCGGCCAGCGGGTTGACCTGTTTGGCGCCCGGCTGGAGCAACTGCCGGATATCTGGCAGGAACTGATCGACGCTGGCTTTGAAACCGGCCACGCCTACGGCAAATCCCTGCGTACCGTTAAATCCTGCGTCGGCAGCACCTGGTGCCGCTTCGGGGTGGATGACAGCGTCGGCCTGGCGATTGATCTGGAAAACCGTTACAAGGGGCTGCGAGCGCCGCACAAGATCAAGTTTGCCGTGTCCGGCTGCACCCGTGAGTGCGCCGAGGCACAAAGCAAGGATATCGGCGTGATCGCCACCGAAAAAGGCTGGAACCTGTATGTCTGCGGTAACGGCGGAATGAAACCCCGCCACGGCGACCTGTTTGCCACCGACCTCGACCGCGACACCCTGATCCGCTACATCGACCGCATCCTGATGTTTTATATCAAGACAGCGGACCGCCTGCAGCGCACCTCCGTCTGGATGGAAAATATGGAGGGCGGACTGGACTACCTGCGTCAGGTGATTATCAACGACAGCCTGAGCCTGGGCGAAGAGCTGGAACAACAGATGGCCCATGTTGTAGCCACCTACCAGTGCGAATGGAAAACCACTCTGGAAAGCCCGCAAGCGCTGAAGCGGTTCCGCCATTTCGTTAACTCAGAAGCCCCAGACAGCAACGTCATATTTGTCGAGGAGCGCCAGCAAATCCGCCCGGCAACTCCGCAGGAAAAGGCTGAGGTTGAGGCCGAACCGATCAAACTGGTGAGCTGATACAGAGGAAAGAATGATGACTACTACCAAACACTGGACTGCCGTATGCAGCCAAAATGACCTGATCGCTGACTCTGGCATCTGCGCCCTGGTGGCAGACACTCAGGTGGCACTGTTTTATGTCAAAAAGCAGCAAGCGGTATTTGCCATTGCTAACCATGATCCATTCAGCCAGGCCAATGTCCTGTCACGGGGACTGATCGGCTCAAAAGGGGATGATCTGTTTGTCGCCTCACCCGTTTATAAACAGCATTTCTGCCTGAAAACCGGTCGCTGCCTGGATGATGAAAACACCCGCATCCAGGCGTGGCCGGCCCGGATTGAACAGGGCCAGGTCGAGGTGCTTATATAAGCTCTTATATCGGTTCTTATATCAGCTCTTACATCGGCGCTGATAAAAGCTCTGATATAACAGCCGGGTAAAAACAGCAATTGAAACACAGATACACAGGAAACCCTGATAGATGACGAACACCTCAGACACATGCCAGGTTAAAACCACCTGCCCCTACTGTGGCGTCGGTTGTGGTGTCAACGCCGAAGTCAGCGACAACCGGCTGATTGCGGTCAGCGGCGACCGGGATCATCCGGCCAATCAGGGACGTCTCTGTGTAAAAGGGTCTGCATTGCATGAGACAACCGGCCTGGATGGCCGCTTACTGGAACCCCGGATTGATGGCACCAGCGTCAGTTGGGAGCAGGCCATCGATCATGTTGCCCAGGGATTTCGTAAAACCATCGAAGAGCATGGCCCCGACTCTGTCGCGCTGTACCTCTCCGGTCAGATTCTGACCGAAGACTATTACGTTGCCAATAAGCTGATGAAAGGCTATATCGGCTCGGCCAATGTCGATACCAACTCACGCCTCTGCATGTCTTCCGCAGTGGCAGCCCACAAGCGGGCCTTTGGTGCCGACCTGGTGCCCGGCTGCTATGAAGATCTGGAACTGGCGGAATTACTGATTCTCACCGGTTCGAACACGGCCTGGGCACATCCGGTTATTTATCAGCGTATTGTGGCCGCTAAAAAAGCCCGTCCGCAGATGAAGATCGTTGTTATCGACCCCCGGCAAACTGCTACCTGCGATATTGCCGATCTGCATCTGCCGCTCAAACCCGGTAGCGATGGCTATCTGTTTACCGGCCTGCTGAGTTATCTGGCGGACAATGATGCCCTGGATTCCACCTTTATCGACAACCATACCGAAGGCTTTGACAGCGCCCTGCTAGCGGCGAAACAACTGACCGGCAGTGTGGCAGAATCCGCCCGACTCTGTGGTCTGCCTGAGACCGATCTGGGTCTGTTATATGACTGGTTCAGCTGCACAGAGAAAGTTGTCACCCTGTTCTCTCAGGGGATCAATCAGTCCTCATCCGGGGTCGATAAGGGCAATGCGATCATCAACTGCCACCTTGCTACCGGAAAGATCGGCAAACCGGGGGCAGCGCCCTTCTCCATTACCGGCCAGCCCAACGCCATGGGTGGACGGGAGGTCGGCGGACTGGCCAATCAGTTGGCGGCGCATATGGATTTCAGTGATCCGGCTAATATCGAACTGGTTGAGACCTTCTGGCAGGCACCAAACATGGTCCACCAGGAGGGATTGAAAGCGGTGGATATGTTCCAGGCGGTGCATGATGGCCGCATCAAAGCGATCTGGATCATGGGCACCAACCCTGTCGCCAGTTTGCCGGACGCCGATCTTGTCCGCGAGGCACTGCAACGCTGCGAGTTAGTGGTGGTGTCCGACTGCATTGAAAAAACCGACACCACCGCCTGCGCCAACGTGTTGTTGCCCGCCACCGGCTGGGCAGAAAAAGACGGCACCGTCACCAACTCCGAGCGGGTTATATCGCGGCAGCGGGGGTTTCTCAAGCCCGCAGGCAATAGTCGCCATGACTGGCAGATTATCTGTTCCGTAGCACGGGCTATGGGGTTTGACGCGGGTTTCGGATTCAGGTCTCCGGGTGAAATATTTACCGAGCATGCAGCCCTTTCCGGATACAGAAATAACGGCCGGCGTTACTTCGATATCAGCGCCCTGAAATCTCTCACTGAAGAACAGTATAACCAGCTGCAACCGGTCCGCTGGCCAGCAGCTAAGCAGGCAAACTTAAATCCTAAGAGGCTGTTTCAGAGTGGTCAGTTCAACACTCCGTCTGGCCGGGCCAGGATGGTTGCTGTCACGCCTTCAACCCCGGTAAATCAGACCTCAGAACAGTTTCCTCTGGTGCTCAATACCGGTCGTATCCGCGATCAGTGGCACACCATGACCCGCACCGGCAAAGCCAGCCGCCTGCTCAACCATATTGATCAGCCGTTTGTGGAGATCTCACCTGAGGATGCCGCACACAACCAGATCGCTGATAATGATCTGGTGGAAGTCAGCAACGCCCTCGGCCGTTGTGTGGTGCGTGCCAACGTCACCGACAGGCAGCCTGCTGGTTCACTGTTTATGCCGATCCACTGGAGCGCACAGTTTACCTCACTGGCCCGGGTGGACAGCCTGATAGCCCCGATCTGTGATCCGATTGCCGGGCAACCCGAGTCCAAGTATTGTCCGGTCACTATCCGCAAACTGAACAGCCTCTGGCGGGGTATTCTGATTAGCGATAAAGAGCTCTCCGACCTGCCCTGCGAATACTGGTGTAAAATCCCCCTGGAAAAAGGATTCCGCTATGAATTGGCAGGGCTGCTGCTTCCGGTAAACTGGCAGGAATGGCTAGAGTCCGTTGTTGAGATCGGCAAAGATAGAATCGAGCTGAATTCCACTGCAGCTTACCGGCTGGCAACATTTGCCAATCAACAACCGGAGCTGCTGTTCTTCGCCACCACTGCACCGGTTTCGGACAAGGCCCTGCCCAACAGTGCATGGCTGAGTAAGCAGTTTGCCCAACCGATCAGTACTGCGGCACAACGGATGGCACTGCTGGCCGGTAAACCGGTGGATAACAGCACTGACTGCGGTGCGATTATCTGCAGCTGTTTTGAGGTGGGGGAAAAGCAGATCCAACAGGCGATCAGTCAGGGCGCGGCGAGCACCGACGAACTGGCGGCCAAACTGAAGTGCGGCAGTAACTGCGGCTCCTGCCTGCCGGAGATCAGAGCATTGCTGAATTAATCTTTTTAAAACAGCGCTTTGACAAAATCCAGATAGCCGTTGTCCCAGGCAACACCGGCCCATACCACCCAGGTCATATTGAGCATCATAAAGACGGCGGCGGAGCCCATATCTTTAGCCCGCCCAGCCAGCTCATGATATTCCGGCCCCCAGCGATCCACTACCGCCTCTATCGCCGAGTTAACAATCTCAAACGCCAGCACCAGAAAACAGCAGGCCAGCAACAGTGCCAGCTGTATGCCAGACTGCGCCAGCCAGAAGGCCGCGGGCAGCATAACCACAACCGCACAAACCTCATAGCGAAAAGCGGGCTCTTCCTGCCAGGCCGCTTTAATCCCCTGCATTGAATATTTAGTGGCAAAATAGAAACGTTTAACGCCGGTACGCTTGATCTGATGCATCTGAATAGCAACTTTTAGTTTGCGAAGTCGGCATTAAAACATGAAAATAATCGCCATACTATGGTCAGCGGGACACTGTAACAAAGATGCAAGAAACCACCGAATATCTGCGCCATCATCATGGTGGTGATGGTCAGAAAGCGGCCGAAAAAACCGTTCAGAGCTACGCAAAAAATCATGACGCAGATTTTCAGGCGTTCTGGCAGCATCATTGCGCTGCACACCTGTCAGATCAGGCTTCAGTTATCGACCTGGGCTGCGGCACGGGCCTGTGGCTGAACCAACTGGCACAACAGTATCCCCACGCCACCCTGACAGGGTTTGAACTGGCGCCCTATATGCTGGAGCGGATGGAAGATCTGGCAGCCAATGTGAACATCATCTGTGATGATCTCAATAACCCCGCAACCGAACTGCCGCAACACTCAGTGGATATCGCCCTGGCCAATCTGCTGATTCATGAACTGCACCAGCCGGTAACGCTGTTCAGTAAACTACGCCGCTGGCTGAAGCCCGGTGGTGTGCTTGTTCTCTGCGATATGGTGCGCCAGCCTTTGGCGGATTATCTGCAGCATCAATATAGCGGGATCGATCTGGCAAGCCAGACACCGGACTACGATGCTCTGGTGGATGCGTTTCAGCATTTTCAGGAACATAACCGCTATCACCCTGAGGATATTACCGCGCTGCTGCGACAGTGTGGTTTTGAGATTTCAGCCGCTGAAACCTTTAAAAATGGCCGGGCGGTGAGAATAGCTGCAATATCAGTTTAAAAACAAACGATTTGAGTGCTATAGTTAGCCTCCCGCACAACCCGTTCAGAGATAATTTAACGTTGCTTAACCAGGCAGACGGCAAAAACCGCCTCTGGCTAGCTGTTGCGCGGTCGACCATGGATGTATGAGTGATCTGCAACCGCTGCAGGAACGTAAGGATTAGATCGTCTCTCAGGAAAATTTACATATCCGATGTTTAGTAATGAAGTAGATGAACAGCTGAGTCATCTCAGTCTGGAACAGTTAAATAATCTGCTGGAAAAAGTTAAACAAAAAACCGCAGAGAAAAAGCAGGCCGTTAAGGCCGCCAGTAAAGTGCCTCCCCGTACCCAAAATGATATTCAGAAACTTGCCGAACTTCAGGGGCTTGATCTGAGTGGTCTGATGCGGGAAATATCCAAACGGAAATAACCTGAAGCGAAACAGAATCGTTGGAAAAAACAACGCGCCGCAAAAAATAACTTTTCAGCGTAGCCTTGATGACAGACAAGCGTAATCATCCCACAGCCCCCTGATTTATGTTCACGGATTAAATCAGGGAGCAAAATGCTGCACTTAATATAACAACTGGCTGCCAGGCCAGGGCTCACCCCTACCCGAAAATAAGCGCTAAAGACCCGGTTGAATACCCTCAGTTGAATACCTTAGCCGGCTTACCGCTTCCGATCACCCTGTTTATAGCTATCTCTCAATTGTCCCCATTTTCAGGTGACAGGCTCCACTAACTTATCGACGTAAACTCTACATCATCGATCAAAGATGAATACCAACAATCGACCTACAAAAACAATACCCGCCAGCGACTACGTCAGGCTAAGAGGATTATGTGATGCAGTATCATCTCAACGGTTTTAAACCCGGTAACTATCAGATTCCAGACTCAGCCCGGGAACCCGCTAGTCCACCACCGATGGTGGACCTGCCAACCGAGGTGGACGTTTTAATTGTCGGCTGTGGCCCTGCAGGGCTAGCACTGGCAAGACAGCTGTCGGAGTTTGCCGATATTAAAACCTGTATTGTTGAACAGAAATCCGGGCCACTGTTATTTGGTCAGGCGGATGGCATATCCTGTCGCACGATGGAGATTATGGAAGGGTTTAACAGTAGCGAGCTGCTGGTGAAAGAGACCTACCAGCTGCACCAGAATGCATTCTGGGAGCCGGATGCCCAACACCCAGAGAACATTAAGCGAACCCACAAAGTGCGGGATGCACGACTGGGTCTCTCCGAATTTACCCATGGGGTAGTCAATCAGGCACGGCTACACGATATCTTACTCGAAGGCATGGAAAACTCAGTCACGCACCTGATTCCACATTATAACCGGCGGCTGCTTGAGCTGGAGGTTGATAAAACTCTCACTCAGAATTTGAGTGCGCACCCCATCACGGCCACCTTTGAACGCAACGATGCAACGCAATCGTCCCACGTCGAGACCGTTAAAGCGCGCTATGTAGTCGGTTGTGATGGTGCACGTAGCGCGGTGCGTAAAAACCTGGGAATTGAGCTACAGGGAGACTCGGCTAACAAAGTCTGGGGGGTGATGGATGTTCTGCTGGTCACCGACTTCCCGGACATCCGGGTGAAGAGTTTTATCCAGTCGAAAGACAACGGCGCGGTAATGATCGTCCCCCGCGAGGGTGGCTACCTGGTCCGCCTCTATGTCGAGCTCGATCTGCTGGCCAGGGGGCATAGAGCGTCCGAGCTTAATCTGACTGTCGACGATATTATTGCCAAGGCGAGACTAATCCTGAATCCTTATCAACTGGATGTTAAAGAGGTCGCCTGGTGGTCAATCTACGAAGTGGGTCAGCGTGTTGCTGAGAGCTTTGACGACACCCCGGCGGGTAATCCGCAAGGCCTGATTCCGCGCGCGTTTGTGGCCGGTGATGCCTGCCATACACACAGCCCCAAAGGGGGTTGGGGGTTAAATACTTCGTTGCCTGACACCTTTAACCTGGGCTGGAAACTGGCCGCTGTGTTGCAGGGCAGATCTGATCCCCGGTTGCTGCAAACCTACGAAGCAGAACGACGGAAAGTCGCCTTTATGCTGATCAATGCTGACCGTGAAATGTCAGCCCTGGTCGCCACTCGCCCAACGGCAGACAAAAATTCACAGCCGGTCAAAAAGAGCACGGCAGATATCGAGCAATTCGTTGCCCGCCAGAATGGCTTTATTGCCGGTACATCCATTGGCTACGATGAATCCTATCTCTGTACCGGTCACGAAAACCAGCACCTGGCAACCGGCTTTCATATCGGTGAACGCTTCCATTCGGCCAAAGCGGTTCGCCTGGCGGATGGCTGCCCCGTGCACCTGGGCCACCTGAATAAAGCCGATGGCCGCTGGCGTCTCTTTATCTTTGGTAGTCAGCAATCCCCTCTGGAGGCAACCTCCGACTCAGCCAGACTGGTCGACTTCCTGGCAAACGCTGAAACCTCACCGGTGCAGAAATATACGCCTGCCGGTGCAGATATCGACTCGGTGATTGATCTCTATGCAGTATTCCAGCAGCAAGATCTGTCAATCGAAGCGATGCCTGAATTCCTCTGGCCTGCCAAAGGTAAGTACGGCTTGAGAGATTACGAAAAGATATTCCGTGCTGATCAGGGTAGCGATATTTTTGAGCAGCGGGGTATCGATCGCACCAGCGGTTGTATGGTGGTGGTGCGACCCGATCAGCATATTGCCACTATCCTCCCCCTCAATGGATATGATCAACTGAGTGCTTTCTTTGATGGTTTTATGCTTTCATAAGCACAGGTTTAAAGCGCCTCTCAGGTAATTATTCAGGAGGCGCTACCCCGCTCACGAAGAGACATTGTACTCAGAAGGTTGATCAACTCCTGCTGCGTGAGTTAATGCAGCTGTAGCACTATACTTGGCTTTATTTCTGCTATCAGAGGTCAATATGCACAGCTCACGAGATATTTGGCCAGATATAGCTGAGCAGGTTGCCGGCTGTATTGACCGGCTCGGCAGCGGTAAGTTTTATCCCCGCTTCTTTCAGATGATGAAAGCCCTCGCCCAGATCGATCAGTATATGGTGTTCGAGTTCTCACCCAATGGCGAGTACGCCACCTGCCGCCTGGCGCATAATGTCGAGCATCCTGACCTGGGACTCGAACTGGCCTCGCTCTACCTGGATGGTGCCTATCTGGATGACCCTATGTTGCAGGAACTGAAGGCATCCGTGCTCTGCCAAACGGACGTCGCACCCTACCGCCTGCTGGAAAAAAGGCAACTCCCTCCCGTTTATCGCCGACGCTTTTTTAATGTCCCCCATTTCGATACCAAATTCTCATTTATAGTGCTGGACCGAAAAAGCCAACATCTTTTTTATGTGAACTTTTACAGCAAGAAGGAGGATGGCTTTGCTGACGGGCAGCTTGACTCACTGAAACAGATATCGTCACTGATCGGATCGTTGTTGCTCAAACATTTTCGTGATGAACGCAAACAGCGCGGTGTAATTAAGTCCCTGTTGGTATCAGGCCTCTCTGAACGTGAAGCGCAGATCTGCGATATGATTCTGCAGGGCCATACAGCCAAATCGACCGGTAATGCGCTTGGATTATCGGAGTCGACCATCATCACCTACAAAAAAAGAGCGTTCAAAAAACTAAAGATCAGTCGCAAATCCGAACTGGTCCGGTTTGTGTGATGAACAACTGACGTTATCAGGCTTTCGGAATGGCAATACTCTACTTTCGCCATATGAAAGAATGGCTCAGTGTTGTGCAGAAAATAGTTCATAGGGCGCTAAGACCGACTAATATCAGACAAATTTTTATGCAAATAAACCATTGATTTATAAGACATCAATAATCATTTTTGTATCTTTAACACTAAACGCCTAACTAATAAGTCTGAATAATCTGAAGATATATAGAGGGAGATATACTGGATGAGCAGGTAGAGTTTGACGTAACACAAAAACCAAATGTACAATTACCTGTACAACTATTAATACATAGATCAAAAACACGTAACTCATAAACCGAGTTAAAGAAATATACCCAGGCTGCAAAATAGTATCCTGGTTAGAGCAAACAAGGGGTTTGACATGAACATCGTTAACTACAGCGATGCTCGCGCCAGTCTAAAGAGTGTAATGGATGCGACTTGTGATTCTCACGAAGCAACTGTTATCACCCGAAAAAACGGCGGTGATGTTGTAATGCTATCTAAAGAGGATTACGACAGCATCAACGAAACATTATATCTACTCAGAAGCCCTCGAAACGCCGAGCGCTTACTAAACGCAGTAGCAGATATAAAGGCTGGTAGAGTGGTCGTACACGACCTACAGGATATCGAAAATGGCGAGGAAATTGAGCTGGGCAAATGAAGCCTGGGACGATTATCTTTACTGGCAGAAAAACGATCCGAAAATTTTAGCTCGAATAAATGAGCTAATAAAAGCGTCAATGCGCACTCCATTTACAGGGATAGGCAAACCGGAAAGACTCAAAGGAGATCTATCCGGATTTGTATCTCGCAGAATAAACCAAGAGCATCGGCTGATTTATACCGTAGACAACGACACGCTTCTAATTGCCCAGTGCCGTTATCACTACTAAATCAGACTTTTTCTATAGCCATAGAAAAATCTTTAAGTTACTAAAAGCGTCTACCAATCACCCCATCACTTTCTGAACTCTATTTCAGACCGGGACGGTTTTATCTCCGGTGTTTCGCCCACAACTTCGCATCTTTATGCTGATCGAATGTTTTTCTTTCCTGATATATAATCGCGCCTTTCCGCTGATTACAGATCAGGGCGTGATACGCAACAGATTCGGCCGCAGCGGTAGGGGTGTCAATAGTCAGCACTCAGTGCTACATGAACCAGTGCTACACGCGATTCTGTAGCACTGGTTCATGTAGCACTGCATCCCCAAAAACACCCTAAAACAACCTAATTGAACCAAAAACAAACCATTGAAAACACCAGCCAAAACAAGCCACAGCCCAGCAGCCCCGCGGAATACGCCGGATAGACGCTTTTCAGTCGCGCCCATGATGGAAAGGATTTTTTTAAAACAAGCTATTGATTTATAAATAAAAAATAAACCATGTAGCAAATTTGTAGCACTGAAACTTGGTTTTTATATTTAGATATAGAGGGTTTTTGGATGAATTATGTTACGTACCAGGTGTTTTTCACTAACGAAAACGGGGAGATTGAGTATCTGCCTGATAATTTTTATAGCGAGGAGAAAGCGATGCGGGCAGTCGATAGACTGATAAAGAAGGGCTACGTCGACGCTCAATATGAGAGCATCGACGTAGAGGTTGACGATTTTAATTAAGATTTTTTCCTATTCATCTTTGCTGAGATTTTAATTAATCTGACGTTGGTCATCGACCGGGCGACCGGGCACTTTCTGAATTCCATTTCATGCCGGGGCGGCTTTATCGCCGGCGAACTGCTGCGGGCCCAGCCAGTCTACCGCCGTCACGTATAGCACCCGAGCACCAAACTGGCGCTCTTTCAGCATGTCGTTGAATATCTGAACCACCGCCGCTTTACTGATGCGGATCTCATGTTTGAACTGACAGAACACATCGTGTACCAGAGATGGATAGTATGTGATCGGCAGTCCCTGATATAAGCGCCCATCCGGCACACCCACAACACCCAGGCCCGCGATATCGAATTTCGGCGTGCAACCGTCCCACGCGTGGCCAGATTGAACGACGATCTCACCACCGCTGATCACGCACCAGCGGTTTGCGTAGTTCACGCCGATCAAAGCCGGGTGTTTGTATCGATACGGTGACGCCAGGCGGTATAGATTTTGGGTATCCGGATTTAGCGGTTGATCTGCACTAGATGTAATTTTATAAATAAATCGGATTTTAGGGTTGACGGCGGGAGCTAGATACCATATCATTAAAAACGTGGAAGACATCCACAGCCGAACTCAGCGGCGACTCTGAGATGACAAGGACTTAACCATGAAAACTATCTCTATTGCTGAATTTGAAACTCTGGTAGCTCGCAATGACTGGCAGCGTGAACAAGACCATGAAGTTGTAGAGCGTCTTGATCGTCAGGTTGAAGAGTGGGATGAAGAAAACGAATCTCTTGACCTGATCGACATTCCTCATGTTTGGGGCTGGGCTTCCAAAACCTCTACCCTCGACGGCATCAAAATCACTTACACCGAAGGCTTTAACTACGACGAATGCGACCCTGATTCTTTGTCTACAGGAACCGAGGGACAGGATGACGTTTGGTCTGTAGAAGGCGTTGTGGTTGTAGATGAAGGCGGTGACGAGCTGAATGCGCATGAGCTGGCCGACTATCTGGATTCTGATTTCAGCAGCATTGATTACAGCGTGCTTGAGATTGAACAAGTAACTGACATTGACGTAGACGAGGACTCAGACATGGAAACATTTACTCTTGAGATTGATAACGCACCCAGCGTTCGCTTTACTGGTGAACTGGTAGCAAGTGCGGCCAGTTCGGACAATCAGGCGATGGGTAGTAGCTACAGCGGTCAAACAGGTCGCTGGACAGAGCTTGCACTTTACAAAACCAAAGGCGGAAAATTCATCTGCCATCAAGTTGGCCGTACAAGATGGCAAGGTGAGCGCGACCGTTTCAGCGGAAAAGTCTGCGAAACGCTGGCAGAGGTTAAAGAGTTTTTTGGACACCGCTGGCTCGCTAAAGAGTTGTACGCTGATGCTAGCATTGATGACACGGTAGAAGTGGAGTAACAGCAAGGGGCTTCGGCCCCTTTCTTTTTGACTATGACAAATATTTTGAATTGGCCTGACTACAACGTAGTCAATGTGGCAGAGCTTGAGCACGATTATCAAGTACAAGCTGAGGTTGCCAAGCCGCCCACACACTGCCCCCACTGCAATCATCCTGAAATCGTTGGCTTTGGCCGACGTGATGAGGTGGTCATGGACACCCCAGTCCACGGCAAACGAACGGGTATTATGCTTAACCGCCGTCGCTATCGCTGCCAGTCCTGCCGGAAGACGTTTCTGGAGCCTGTACCGCACAAAGACGACAAGCGGCAGATGACCCACCGCCTGATTCAGTACATCGAGCGCGAGAGCCTACGGCGGACGTTCTCGGGCGTTGCTGAGGATGTTGGGGTCGATGAAAAAACCGTCCGCAACATTTTCAACGACTACTGCGAGCGGCTGGAAAAAACGCTCAAATTCGAGATGCCGCAGTGGCTGGGAATTGATGAAATCCACATCATCAAACCGCGCTGCGTGATTACCAACATCGAGCAGCAGACCATCGTTGATATGCTGGATAACCGAAACAAAACGACGGTTACGCGCTATCTGAGCAAACGCACTGACCGCGACCAGGTACGCTATGTAGCAATGGATATGTGGAGACCGTACCGGCAAGCGGTAGAAACCATGATCCCTGACGCCACAGTTATCATCGACAAATTCCACGTTGTCAGGATGGCGAACGAATCTCTGGAACGTGCTCGTAAGGCCATCAGAAGCGATCTAACAGCGCAGCAGCGCCGTGGGTTGATGCGTGATAGGTTCGTCTTGCTGAAACGCCGTCACGAGCTGACAGATGCGGAATACATGCGCTTCTCTGGCTGGACGTTGAACTATCCAGAGATCGGCCAAGCCTACGAACTGAAAGAAGCCTTTTTCGAGATTTGGGACTGTCAGACCCGGCACCAGGCACAGGAGGCATATTACTCCTGGCTGCGACAGATTACGCCGGAAATGATGACTCACTTCGATCCGCTGATCAAAGCGATGGTCAACTGGCACGATGACATTTTCGCTTACTTCGACCACCCCATTACCAACGCCTACACCGAGTCACTGAACAACCTGATCCGTGTTGTGAATCGTGTGGGCCGTGGCTACAGCTTTGAAGCGCTGCGAGCCAAGATACTGTTTACTGAGGGTTTTCAGAAGATCAAGAAGCCCCGCTATCAGCGGCAACGGATACCCGAGGGGGCTATGGGCAGGATGCCGTTCTATGGCGTTGCTGAAACTGGCCCATTGACCAACTACGGCGCAGATATGTCAACACTGGTACGGGAGATCGAGGCAGGGCGTTTATAGCCCTGTTTCAACCCTATAATCCGGATACCCTAGATTTTTAGCCCGGCGGATCATCACGCACTGTACTCGACTATGAGATTAAACATCACGTCTGCAGCCTGATCGGGCGTTTTGTCAGCAATAGCTGATTCCCACGCTGACAAAGCGGATGGCATTTCAGCTGCAATCATCGCAGTAAAATCCGCAATATCACTCAGAAACGCTTCGTCATTGTCGTATTTGCCGCAATAGAGTCGATATGCTGGATCTCGGTACAGTTGACTGAACACGCCTTGCTCTGCGTAAAGAACCGGGCGGCCAGGCGTTGCCATAAATTTAGCCAAAGCCAAAACCAGCTTATAGCCCTGCAGCTGATCGCCAGCTTCATCAACAAACACTTCATGCAGAAAGACTTTGTTTGCCTCTTCAACAATCGGCAGATGCTTGCGGGCGCACAGATCTTCTACGGTTTCACTGAACAGTGTGTTCAGACTTTTGTCGTGCTGCGCTGGGTTCTTGTGATGCTCTAGTAGCAGATCATAAGCAGGGCTACTGTATCCAGGCGGGTATAGTGGAGTCATTGGCATTATACTATCTCCAGGAATTTCTGTGCTGTAATAGAATTATATTTAGTTATAGCTTCGGCTCTACCGAACAGAAAGCAGTTAACTCCTGATGCGGTGGGTATGAAGGTTCCGCCGATAGCATCGCCAACAGCAGGCCCAAACTCTCTGAACGGTGATACCCCCGGTATGCCGCCAAGAGTAGACCAGCCGACGCTACTGGCACCTGTCATTTCTGCTATTCTCGCTGATATTCTATATGCATACCCAGCTGTAGTAACAAATACTGGATTGGACAACTCTGGACTCGCATCATCACCAAGCAAGCCTGTTTCAGAAATAAGTGCCTCATTACTGCCTAGCCAACCATTCCCAGCAAACGTGTTCAGATAAGATAAAACAATGTTGACTGCTGCCCCATGGTTACCGTTGCCGCTATGGTCAATTAGAACTGAAGTCTGACTGAAATCCTCGTCAGCTTTGTAATACGCTAATACCGATCCGCTGTTATACAGATAAATATTCGCGGGGATACCGGTGAAATAATCAGCGCCATTTTTCAGCAGCTCAGATATAGTGCCAGAGTACGCAAAATCGAGCGTTACATATTTGCTGGCTGTTGGCGTAGGTGCGCCAGCCGGCAGGCCTGCTGCGTCACCTGCTGGCGAATACACATCCATCACTACACGGTCAACTGTCAGCTCGGGGATGGTGAAATAGTGATTATACGCAGCCTCAGCGGCTGTGAAATAGCGTGACAGAGCGCGTTTACGAAAGCCACCCAACGGCATGTTCATCACCCGCCCACCCGGGCGGGTTTGCATTGGCAAATTCATAACGTTCATAGCTTACTCCGTCCACGAGATATCACTATCCTGATCACCGCGCACCCATATCTCACCCTGCATGGCTGGATTATTGACAGTGTCTGCGCGATACCAGACGTCACCCGGCGTTACGACAACAGGTTTGACGTAGGCAACATCATTAATATCAACCACCGGAGCCGTTGCGCCGGTGTCGGTCAGCACGACATGCAACGCCGATTTTCCAGGGGCTTGAAACCAACAATCTTTTGTAACGTCCGCTTGCAGCCGGGTGTATGAATTAGCGACTACGGATTTTTTAACAGTGACAGCCATTGTGATGATTCCCCATAAAAAAACCGGCACTGACTGATGTCAGGGCCGGTTTATGAATAAATAATTTTTAGTGCTTTAGATCAGATCTGCTTACAGATAGCTATCCCGCCAGCTGTTCATGATGCGCTGTTTTACTACACCAGCTTTATCGATGACCAGCGAACGACCATCTGCGACCGGGTCGCCATTGCCGTCCAGCTTTGTCACCATTGCCCCGCCGCCTTCCAACGCCGTGACGCTGTAGCGGTTGCCCTGCCCGTCGCAGATTTCAACCTCTGCCGGCGGGCTGGTTTTAAACGCCTCGGCTGCATCCGGGTCCATTGGATGGGCCTGAAAGGCCCCGTTTTTCAGGACCAGATCGGTTGTGTTGTCGGATGGCCAGGAGGTGGGGACTGGGGATATTGTGCAATATGGTGCCGTAGAACTCCCACACGGATAATGATCAACCGAATGATAACCGTATTCAGTTCCAGCACACTGCCCTGATGACGCATCATACGTGCCGCCGATTAAACTACAGGCCTCACCTGCAGTTGCACCGTAGTAATATGATCCAAACCATAGCCCGGTCCGCCAATACTCTCCCTCTATATAATCATCCGGTACTGGCGGACTATCCGCATCTGCCCACCCATCCGGGGGCACATACTCATTACCATCCAACGGTGTCAGATCAATCTTCACTGCTTCACCGGTGGTGCAATCCACACCCTTAAACTGATCAAAGGTGTCGCCGACTTGCGCATTATCGGCATCCGATATCGACTGGTAGTTTTTCTTTTTTACCGTGCCGCTATCATTTTGCGCTGCATCCGATGCTTTATCAGCAGAATCTATGGGCGCATCATCTGGCACATCATCACCAGTAGCAATCTCTCCGTTGGCGTTAAGATAGGCCGCACCACGGGTTTTGCCGATCCGCGCTTTTGGCGCTGCGGGGCCCAGCCTCTGGTTTTCTTCAAATTCCGTTTTAGCAATGCGCCGGATAGACTGCACCAGGCGCTGCCGGGTTGATTCTGCTGTTTTACTCATAGCACTCACTCATAACATCTGCTCATAACATCTGCTCATAAAAAGCGCCTTCAGGGTTTAATGATTTGCAGCGGGTCATCAGGGATTAGCACATCAAAACTCTGCGCCCGCACCGCTTCACGTTCGTCTCTGTCAACGTCTGCAATTGCGGGCGTATCAACCACAAACGCGGTCGGGTATTGTTGCAGGGTCGCCACCTTGTCATAAAAATTATAATTTGTGATATAGCCGGTCCAGGTTTCATCAAACACTGGCGATGCATAGCTATTGCCGAGATGAACCCCTAATTTAACCGGCGCATTAGGCACCGCCTGATCAGTCGTATTCGGCTTAGCTGGCACTACCAACGGCGAATCACTATAACTACCCACCGCCGGTGCCCGACTCAGAACCAGGCGCAACCGGGTGGACCGGGTGCCATTTTTGCGGCTAAAGCTGTGCGTAACGCTTTGCACACCCGCCGTGCAATTCAGCACAGATGAAGCCACTGCCACTGCATGAATAATATCAATCTCTGCCCAGAGCTTTTTCGCCAGCAGGATATCAACATAGTTTTTACGATGCGCGTTTAGCAGCTCACACCGGTATTGATCTAATATTGCCAGCAGCGCTAATTCAAACTCCGCCCGATTGCCCTCTGCCGTGTCGGTTGCATCGATAATCCAGTCACCGTTTGGCGATTGCACCGCCGCCGCATCCGGCCCGGTGTAAACATCCATGCTATCCCATTCATCATCCGAGAACTCAGCAACCACGCCGTGAGACCGCGCAGAAGACGGGATATCACCCCACACCTCGACGGACTGAGGCGCTTTAAATGTGAGCGTGTATTTTTCAGTGATCGTTTGTGTAAAACGACTCGCCAGCGACCACTGCGCCGCTGCTGCATACCGCCCCGCATCCGGATTAACCCATCCGGTTTGTGTGCCGTTAACGTTATACCAACCGCCTGTCGGCACGTCTTCATACTGAACCGACCCGATCAGCGTCCAGCCAGTACCCTCAACCGCGGATAAGATCAGATCTTTTTGCGCCAGGGTAAATGGCTTCGCCATATAATCGGCCCAGTTGCCCGCCCCAGGGCTGGCCCACTGATAATCTAACTCACGATGACGCAGCCGGGTGTAACGATAATCAACGGTCACACTAATAGAGTTAACCAGGCTTTTTGCATCTTGCAGGGTGACACCCATGATCTGCCACGAGATATCCCCACCCGTCAACGTAAAATCTGCCGCGCCAACGGCCCACGGCACCAGGCGAAGCACGCCGTTTGCATCAACGCACAGATCCGCTGGCACCGTTTTTAGCAGGTCTGCCGCATAATCTGCGCCCTCATTATCTTCATAGAAGATATGCTTGCTCCAGCGACCGCCGATCAGTGCATTAAGCTGATTGCGCGTCATCGCATCAAGCCGTTTGTCTTTCAGCGTGCTGGCCACGATTGCCGTGCGACCGGATTCAAACTGATACGTAGGCGTTTCAACAAACCCGGTGAAGATTCGATCTACCCGGCCATCAGGCTGAATGTAATCGATGCTGACCGGCTGGTTAATAAATGCATCCGGATTAACCGTACCCACCTCGTTTTTAATCTCAAAACTGGCGGTGCGGTTTTGGCCGCGCTGACCGCTCACACTGACATCACCCAGAACCCGGCTGGTGATATCAACGCCATTCAGCATAACCACCGCTTCCCAGCGCTGCGCCAGCGTCGATTTATTCCACACCGAGATATTAAAACTCAGCAGCTTTCGCGCTGGTGTTTTTGCCCTGCAGTCAACAGAAAAGATTGTCAGCGCCCGCGCCGGGGTTTTTTGAATAAATGGAATATCAACTGAAAACGTTGTCAGCGCCCGCGCTGGTTGTGCATCAACCACTTCAACGGAAAAATCAGCCAGTTTTCGGGCGGGCTGGACATCAACTACCTCAACGCTAAACGTTGTCAGTTTCATATTACACCCCGTTAAGCAATTGCCCGCGCTATCACACCGCTAACCCAGGGTTCAATATCAGCACTCACCCCGATGGTTTCACGCGCGTTTGTAAAGCGCACATACACCTCAACCGCACCACTGACCCCGGCAATAATCTGATTACCCAGCGATAACGATGCACCCGCCACCGCCGAATCAAGCCCTAGCAATGTGCTGGCCAGCTTAAACTCAGTGACAACCTGACCACCACCCGGGTTATTATCGACCAGCGAAAAAATAATGTTATCAACGCCTGGGTTTGTTTCATCAACCACCTCAATCGTGCCGGTGTCGCCTGGGTCCGCTTCCTTATCCGCGAGATAAAACGGTAAATCCTGACTACCCTCGCTGTGATCAACATACGCAGAGAGAGACACACTTGCACCTACAGCGCTGGTGCATGCCGCATCGGTATATAACGTAAGCATAATTATCCTTTCGAATTAAAGATTAAAGCCCGCTGGCGGCGTCTTCTAACAGACTGGCCATCTGGCTATCAAAGTCTTCTTTAGTTTCAGCCGTGATCGAAAAGCCCTTATCAGTACCCGCTTTTTTAATTTCTAAAACGAACTTTTTAGCCGGAAGGTTTTGATCATTTGCGGCTTTCAAATCACCCTGCTTTGCACCCACAAAATCAGCAATATTCTTACTCATCTCCTCGGTGTTTTTCGCGGTCGCTTCAAAAAACTTAGTATCAGAATCGGTAAATTTAACCATGGCATAAGACTCGCCCTCAGCATCCTTACCTTTCTTGCGGCCTGCACTGGGGTTATCGATATCTTTATAACCAAGACCAGCCCGCTCACGCAGCATGAGAATCACATCTTTCATGCCCTGCACATCGTAAGTGTCACCCCCTTTCTTACTGGCCCGATATGACGCCTCAGCCTGCGCTAAAAACTTTTCAGCACCTTCACCAAAGCCATCCAATATCAAACGATTAGCCGCCTTTGCAGACGATTCAAACTCACTATTTGTCTGATAGTTTTTCTTCTCTTTCTTATCACCACCAAACAACTTGCTATACAAACTATCCTTATCTTTAGTGCTTGATTTAGCGGCCCTGACTTGATCTTTAATCAAATCAAGCCGTTTTTGCTCAAGATCGACAATAGTATTTAAGGTTTTTGTCTGACTATCATAGCCACCACTTAAATCACCTGAAGTTTTAACTGCCTTCTCAAGCGCCGCCGCTTCTTCCTCTTTTAAGCGCTTCTGCTCTTTCAGTTGCTCCAAATACTGCGAAGCTGTTTTAGTATCATAAAGCTCACCCGCAGCACCCAAGACACCACCATCAGCCAGGCCTGATACACCCCGTTTCATAGCGTTCATAGACGTAGCAGCCGCCTCGCCATACTTCTCAATATTGCTAGCCAGACCTGAAATCTCAGAATCTATATCAGAAATCTCTGACTTCAACTCACCCAGGCGCTCAGTTTTAGAGGTGCCAAGAAAATCAGCCATATACTTAACAGCAGTACCGAGATAACCCACAAACGGCGCAACCGCATCACGGGTTAACGAATCCCATGCAAGAGACAGATCTTTAATATCCTGATCATATTCTTTGAACTTTTCCAACTCAGATTCAGACAGCGCAACATCCATATCACGGTAAGCAGACACCATCTCACGGAACCGCTTACCATTATTTTCAAGCAATGGAGACAATCGAGCCGCATCACCCGCCAACGCTTCAAAGTAGAAGATTTGACGGTCTGCGCTGATATTCGCCTGATCCATCGCCTTTTTAACCGCGATTAAGGCTTCAGGGCCAGACATCCGCGCCAACGCATCAGCCGTTAAACCAACTTTATCGCCCACCTGCTCGAAAAAGTCAGCGAAGGCACCGCCGCCGGTTGAACGAAAATCACCCAACTTATCCTGAAAGTCTTTGAAAATATCAGCCGCTTTTTCAGCATCAATACCCACCGACTCAGTGGCATACCCTAACTCCTGAATCTGCCCAATAGTCATATTGGCCGCTATCGCCTGCGCCTCTAACTCACGCCCCAACGCTGCATTTTCAATGGCTACAGAATGAATCGCTGCTGCTGCCACGCCACCGATGGCAGCAATAGCACCCAAGCCCGCGGCCAACACGCCGCCCGCACTGGCCGCCCCCAGCATTTCAGAGGCAATACCACTTAACCGCCCGTCAATACCACCCAATGCATTATCAAACTGAGTAACAACCCCAGTACCTGACCGAAAACCAGAAAACATAGAATCGTTAGCTGCTTCAGCATTGCGCGCCGAACGTCGATGCATATTCAGCCGACGGTTGGTGTCATCTAAACCCGCTCCCAACTGACTATTATCAACCCGCATCACGGTGTCTAAATACGCTATCGGCCTTGTCATCATTTCACCATTCAGGCAATAAAAAACCCGCCGTAGCGGGTTGTTATCAATTTGTTTTTTAAATCAGCTGCCAGCGTTTTGCCCAGGCTATTTCTCGTTCTGCACAGCGCAGGCTTTCTTTCATATAATCATGATGCGCATGTGCAGCGCCTTCCAGCTGAACACGCTGCATTAGCAGATCGACCGCCTCCGTCAGCTTTGGCTGGTCCTGCAACGGCAACCCATCAGGCGAACCGCCTTTTTCAAGCCGTTCACCCCAGTCATCGACATCTAACCGCCAGGCGAATAAATCAATTATTTTCTGTTCATTGCTGACTGCATATTTTTGAATCGTCAGCCACTTTACACACAACTCATACGCCTGCATTAGCGCAGGGCTTACAACATTTCCACCTTGCACCGCAAAATATCGCTCGCGCATCTGCTGCCGGGTAAAGTCTGCGCCAGGCTCTGCAAACTTTGCCACCAATTTGTCATAACCAGACCGCGTTAGCACAATTAAACCACGCCCCGGCACATGCACACCCACGCCTTCAAAAGCGGCTTTATCGGCGGCATGGATTTTAAAATAATCCTCACCCAGCACAAACCGGGCCCGGTTATCATAAAACCGCCGATTGGCATGGCCTATTTTACGACCATGCGCCTCATCAACCATTTCAAAGGTGACCACCGGCTTATCCCAATAAGTGATTTTTGGCAGCTGGCCAACCCGGTCCTCTCTTTCTTTCAGCTGATCAGCCATCCAGTTAAAGGCATTGATATAAGCCTCCTTCACTGCCGCCGCTTTTTTACCGGTAAAACCCATCACCAAAAACATAAAGCCGTCTTTAGTCATCTGATAAATCTTAGAATTACGCTTAGCACCATTACCAATATCAATACTTTGAACATCAGCCGAAAAATTGGCTGATGCAAATTCAGGCGAACATTCAAGCCGCCCAAGCCTATCAAGAACATGCTTATGCTGTTTACCAAACGCCTCCGCCACTTTTAGCGATGTAGTGCGAACCTGGTCATTTGCAACAGAAATTATATCTTGCGGCTTTAGACTGATAGTCTGAATTGTTGATTGAGCGGTCATATTGACCTCCTGCATAGTTTTTTCGAAGGTAGGGGTGTCGGGAGGTTCGAAACGGCTATACAGAAACCGCGGGCTTATTTCCACAAGGGTATTATATTCACCACCCTCCCGGCCTAACGCTTAAGCACCCGTTACGGGAATAACAGGCACAAAAAAACCAACGCTGACGGGGCTGGATATCCGCTGTATAGAGGTTTCGACGCCTCGTTAGCGAACTATAGCCCCGCAGAGCTGGTTTAGTCAAACCACAAAACGTTATGATTAGCTACGGTGTTAAAATCTATTTTCAGACAGACAGGTCTGGCAAATAAGAAACCTGCTCCTCAAACAACTGAAAAGCCTTTCTTATATCCTTAAACCTCCTCTCTTCAAGCACTCCAGGACCCCGCACAGAAAAAGGACGTGAATAGTAACCCTCGTCATCCACCGCCAAGACAGCCACAGCACTCTTCCTAGGCTTACCATTTTTAAAAAACTCATGCACCGATATACCAGAAGATAAATCCACATGATATTTTTTCGCCAATATTCTATCAACGATTAGCTGCACATATGCATCATCAACCTGAGGAAGCCGCTCAACCTGCACAACAGATTCAATACCCCAATCTGGCACAGCAATCTTATTCAACTTAAACACTTTTACAGCATCCGTTTCATAACACCGAGCGCGCATCTCAGTTATTGCCACCTTAATAGGCGCAACCTTTCTAGACTCACCTGGATTAGAACCACCGTGATAAACGATCGTTATAATCTCACCAGCATCACTAGCAACTAACAACTTCTCGCGAAGCAAAACCAACGCATCATCAACCACCTCAAACTCCCTTTTATTTTATGACAAAATAAAAGAGATTAACCCCCAGCACGCTTTTCAGCAACCGCCTTGCCTGATCGAATAATATCTAAAACTGCCGCCTCCTGCGCTTCAAGACGATCTTTATCATCCATCGCATCCCATAAAGCGGCTTCACGGTATTCAGGGTTTTGCAACCGCTGATATGCACACCAGTAATCGAATACCATCTCAGGCATCTGTTCTAACATTTCAAACGGATTAAGATGCCCCAACTCTTTTGCCAGCCCGAACGCAAATTCTACCCCCGGGCTGGCGATCAGTTTTTTACCGCATCACCCACCTGATGTGGGGCATCCATAGCACTAAGAACTACTGTGCACAGCTGACTAATCAGCTTTGAATCATGATTTTTTGCCAACTCATCAACCGTGTCTGAATACAGCGGCTCACCTTTCGCGTTAACAACGCGATGCTTAACCACGGCTGCATCATAACGCACTTTAAAGTCTTCCGCCTTGTCGTCCAACGCCGCTAATTCTTCATGAAAACGAATACCCTGCAGCGCATTCAAACCGGTGAGAATATACACATCTGCACCCATAAACGACTTTTTAACCGGCTTACCCAGCCTGGTTTTTTTAGGATCGAATAAAGGCATAATTAGCTCCAACCCGGCTCGCCATTGATTTCAACGCTAAACTGCCCCTCAAGAGATTGGCCAATATTTGCAGTGAACGGCATATTCAGCACATACCCAGAGAAAGCCTCAACATCACCACTCGAAAGCACCTGACGGAAATTAGCCTCCACGCCCGTAGCCTTCGCCGTGTGCATTTCAGCCTGACCCACATCAGCCCGGTTGTACTGCAGAGTGCCGGAAAACTGACCCGCATCCGGCAAGCTGATAGACTTCTCTTTGTAAGTACTTGTCAGCACTGACTCATCATTAACCCCCGGTGCCACCTCCCCACGATTAATAGTTTTAATACCACCAATCGGCAACCAGGTATCCGGAGTAGTGAGACTCTCAATCTCAAACACCAAACCCTGCGCCGGAATAGAAATATTTTTGTTAGCCATGTTGCCGATCTCCTGATTTTACAAGCCACAAAAAAGCCCCGCAGATACGAGGCTTGTTTTTTTAAAATTTGAATTTAGTAGTTTACGAGATAACGAATATCAAGCCCGGTCCAGCTTTCTGTGCCGTCGCGGTCATATTCGAAACCCACCTCAACAGTATATTGATAAGCCTCGTTAGGCTGCGCTGCTGATTCAATCGCTTGCTGTACTATGTCACCCAACGCATCCAGCTTATCATCAACATCATTTTCATCCGGATGCATTACCCGAATAGCCAGCACCCCATTCATACCCGGCAAATCAGCATCGCCCTCTTCGAGATAGACACAAATCGCGGGTGTGTCGTTTTCGAGCTTCGCTTTTTTGAAAGTAAAAACCTCTGCCCCCGGCACAACACCGATCAGGTTTTTTACATGGTCACGGATTGCTTTACGCTGACCTGCATTCATGATTCAATCTCCGGCAAACGCGCCTCAGCCACTACATCAAGCTCAACGCCGTTCAAACGAAGATCAACAACCACATTGCCACCCGGCTTAATGGTATGAATGGCGATTGCCTGAACGCCATCAAGCGGAACACCATCAACCAACACCTGAGACCCTTTCGCCTTGCCATTAGACACAATTCGAACATTGCTTTTTTTCATAACCCTTCACACCTCGTATTTACTCAACCGCCACTTGAGATCATGAATTAAACGCCGCTCGAACCCTTGGCGCATTTCACGTTCTGCCGCTTTTGGCGCGATGACATCAACATGTTGCTGTATCTCGATGCGCACGACATCGACGGGCAAACGCGCAGTCCCGGTACGCTGAAACACATGCAACTGGTTGTTAGTCCCCCGAGCAATAAACGCATTGGAGTACTGCCGTTTTCCGGATGTTTTAACACCTTTACCTTTCCGCTGACTCCAGCCACCTTTGCCGGTATCTTTTGCATTGAGATCAATCACTGAAATGCCGCGATAATATGACCGCAATCGAGATTGCAGCGTTCTGGCCGTAGAGCGTTTAATGTATATCCGTTTGCGGACATACTTTTGCGGCACATTTATCGCTTTAGCCACCCCACGAACGGTGCGCGTTTCTGATGCTTTGATGGTTTTATTCAGCGCACTGGATGCTGCACGAGGCACTTCAATCGTTTTATACGCGCTTAACTTGCGTTTCAGCTGATCAATCTGCTGGTCATACGACATCAACGACATACACCACCCCGCTATGCTTTTTTAGTGACCGCCCAGGTTGGCATAAATCCATCATTGCTGCGCTCTTCCCGCAGGGTGTACACCTCACCGGAACCGGTAAACGTGACGGTATAGCCATTTGCCAGCGCCACCGGCGGCGCTGGGATGCTGATGTGCGTTTCTGGTGCGGTGCCATAACTACCGAACGGAACCACATCTTTATCCAGAATCGCCTGCACCGGGTAATCGGCTGCACCATCATTCAGCGTGGCAGCATCACCCAACACATCCGCGATATCAGCATCAGCCGCGCTCAGCGCATCATCAAAATCACTCATCACCCGGTGCCTGAGTCTTTTTTACAGCAGACGCACGCGGCACGACTTCAGCCGGTGCCTTTTTCGCAGCTTTTGAATCTTCAGCCAGGTTGCTGAAACTCCACTCAGCACGGCCACGGGACACCATCTCAGCGGAATCACGCGGGGTAATGCCCGCCGCTTTCAAGTCATCCGGGGTATATTCACCCACCGCCAGTTTGCCGGCCCCCGTCACTTTCAGAATTTTCATACAAACCTCATCATTAATCAGACCGACTGGCCGTTATTGCACGTTGATACCACCAAACACAAAGCGCATCACCAGCGCCAGCACCAGCAGCACCGCCAACACCCACCACAGCCAGGCATACCACACCAAAAACCAGACGTTATGCAGTTGCAGCCAGCCAACCAACAACCGACACACCACAGCACCCACAAACGCCCCCGCGACCCACTGCCAATGCAGCGCCAGCCACATCCAGACCAACATCAGATATTTCATATAACACCTCACAGAGAGCGTTTACCGAGAGATAAAAGCCCCAACGGGTGGGGCTTTTCGCTATCGATTTAGTTAACGGCTATTCGATATGGCCGTCAGCTTTCAATGCCTTACGGGTGGCAGCAGTCACTTCAGATTCGGGCAGTGTTTCGCCCTTCTTCATAAAGAACTTTTTCTTACCGTCTTTGCCGTCAGCAAAGCGCACGGTTTTGGTGAAAGTCATCAGCTTTTCAGCGGGTGCTTTTGTTTTTGCATCTGCATCTGCAGCCTGCTTGGCCTCCAGCGACTCAAGCCCATCTGTATACAGCAAGACCAGATCACTGTCTTTATTGATAGGTATATCACCTACCCCAATACCAAGCTCTTCCGCCAACGCTTCAATTGCCGCCAACTGCGCCTCAGCGTCCAGCGCTTTAAATTCTTCTACTGTCATAGACATGTTTTTTACCCTGCTTTATGTTGCATTCCACACAAACAATAAAGGCGAAGCGCGGGTGCACTTCGCCTTTTGTTTAATCAGCGAGATTATTAACCGACAGTAACGACCACAAAGTCATTAATATTCATCGGCACCATCAGAGGTGAAGACTGAATCATGGTGTACTCACGGGCTGGGTCACCATCTGTTATCCAGTTGCGCGGGTAACGATCAGTCATAGTCATGCCTTCACGCACAGCATGTGCATCTTTAATAGCACCGTAGGCCCGCACACCCTGATTTTCAGTGTTACCCATCACCAGACAGTAATCCGGCAGATAGCGTTTTTTAACACCGCCCTCAGTGTAGTAATGTTGCGTTACCACGATTTGCACATCACCAAACCAACCTTTAAAGCTGACCGTCTCGCCAAGATTTTTAAGGGCCGTCTCCAACATAGAGGTACTGCCGCGACGCGTATCCAGCTTTTCCTTAACCGCTTTAAACCCATGAAACAGCGCCCAGGTTTTTGAGTCCATCACAGCGACGTTAATCAAACCATCAGACTCACCCGCCCAGGTTGTCATGTCGTCGGTTGGGTCATAGCTATCGACCGCTTTACCCGTCCACACCTCACCCACACCCAGCGTCACATTGTTAGCCGCAGCCTGACCAAAATCGACCTGCTGCGCGGGATAACCCTCACCCTCGACGGTATAGCCACCACTAATGATTGCATCTACCGCCTGCTTTTCCTCATACTGCTGAATCGCCAGATCTTCTTTGATCATATTGTCAGCAATTTGCGCCTCCCGACGCTGATCCATTGACAAAGCACCATTCAGCCGCTCACCAGCCCGACGCTTCATCAGCTTTTGCGGGTCGACTTCATGCTTTGGCTTAACGTATGCCGCTTTGAACGTCCGCGTTTTATAGCCCTGATCTGCAATTACTTTACCGCCCACCACTGGCGATACCGTCACAGCGATATCAATGTTTTCATCCAGAGCATCCAGCTTAATCTCTTCAGACTCAGACAGAAAAACTTGCGGGAAGAACAGCGCCAGAAACAACGCCTGAAACTTCGATTTTTTTTCTACAACGCCGAGCAGATCGGCTGTACCAAATGTATCCATTGTTCGTTTCTCCAGAAACAAAAAAGCCCTGAAAATCAGGGCTTAAATTCGATTTATGTTAAGCGGATTTTTTAGCCAGCGGTCTGCACACTGATCGGCGTGCCAGCAAAGGCCAGTGACTTTTGCAGCGCAGTGGCAGCACCCCAGACAACCAGATCAGTATTAAAACAACCGGACTTGTAAGCCTGCGTGACCACTGCACCACCGGTTGCATCTACTGCTGCCACCGTCATACGGGTGGCCACTTCAGAGCCATCAGCGGCACCCGGCGCCCATTCAACAAACTCACCGGTTGCCGTCAGTTGGCCCAGCGGCGTCAGCGCTGCCAGATCTTCACCAGACGCAATTGTAATTTCAGTGGTATAAGCTGGCTCGCTGGTCGCAAACCGGGTATCCGGGGTATAAGTTTCAAGAGTCATTATTCATCACCTGTTTGATGTTCATTAAACGCACTTAAAAATGCGCAGAAATCAGCGCTTATTTATCGCCGGTTACGCGCTCATAGCTGGCCAGCAATGTACCGCCTGCTGATTCAGTCACTTGCTGATCTGCACCCACATTTGGCTGCTGCTCATTCGCCATCGCTGACGCCAGAGCATTACTCATATCAGACGGATCGGTCGCACCCACCACCGGCACCGTGGCCAGCGCCGCTTTGGCATCTTCAACACTCAATTTAGTGTTAAACGCCAGGTGATTAGCCGTCGCTTCACGGCCCTTTGCTTCATCACACTGCATGATGCCAGCGATGCGCGCCTGCATTGTTGCAGCAGCATCTGGCTGATCGACCTCAGCCGCCGATTGCTGCGCCGGTTGTGCTGCAGGCTCAACCACCGCCGCTGCTGGCGCATCAGCACCCGCCGCAGGGCCGCCCTGTGCAGGCACTTGCGCCTGCGTTTGTACGTCTTGTGTAGACATATTTGCTCCTATCGAGATTGTTCTGCCCTGCGAGGACAGATGTTCAGAAAAAACAGATACCGCATCAATGCCGTTAACCAGCTCATCCGCGAAACCCACATCAACCGCCGCTTGCCCGCGATAAGTCGCGGCATCGGTGGCTAATACTTCAGCTGTGCTCATGCCGATATGTCCGGACACCAGCTCAGCAAACTCATTGCGCAACGCATCAGATTCGCTCTGAAACCGCGCCAAAACATCAGCCCCGAGCGCTTCATAGGGGTTGCCATCAATCTTATGCGCACCGGAGTGGATGAGAGTGACTTTATAGCCATCCTCTGCAAGCTTTTTAGACATATCCGCGTGGGCCATCACGACACCGACCGAGCCCGCAACGCCCGTTTCATTAATCAACCGTCGGTGAGCTGAACTAGCCAATGCCATGCCTCCACTGCAATTCATGTCATAACAGAGCGCCCATAGTTTTTTACCTGATGCGTCCGCCAGCTCTCGCAGTTTTCGGGATGTGTTAAAACATCCAGACACCTCACCGCCCGGCGTGTCTAAATCAAGCAGAACGCCTTTTATCTCAGGGTCTGAAAATGCATCTTGCGCCCGATAGATAATGCCGTCATAACCCGTCATCCCACTATAGGGCTTAACGTTGCCGGTTTTATGCGCCAGCGTCCCAGATATCGGCAACACCGCCACACCATCAACCACCTCATACGGGCGGTTACGCCCCCGATCAGACGACCAGGCCGCCGCAGACTGGCGCATTTTCTCACCGGTTAAAATAACGCCCTCATTATCCTGCAACTCAAAAATACCCAAGCGAGGCGCCAGCGCACTAAAGAAAGTGCGGGCATAACCTGGCTCCAGTAGCAGCGGCGTGTTCAACACCCGGCTGGCAATGTGTGCCATATTATTCATACAGCAACCCCGCAGGATTCAGGATTTAGCATACCGCTGGCCATCTGCCGACGACGGCGGGCACACTCGCGGGCGCGGGTAGGTGTTTTTTTAGCAATGCGATTGCCACGACCCACATGCAAAGACTGACCACCATCAATCATCCGCGCAGGCACACCCATCGACATCAACGCGTTAATCAAACCCATTCGATTTAACATACATACCCCCTAAATTCAGGCATAAAAAAACCCGCCGTAGCGGGTTGTTTTGACTCTATTTAAAGCAGCGATTACGCAGCAGCCTGGTCTTCTGCTTTCTGATCTTCCTGGGCAAAGTTATCCACCTGCATCCAAGCCGGACGCGGCAAGCCAGCCGCCTCACGCTCTTTCTGCTCCCTTACCTGCTGCTTAAAGACTTCCTGATAATCCTGCCCCATCTGCGCCAGCTCTTTCTCGTATGTACTAAAACCATACTCGACGCGCAGAATAGCTTCCTTAACATCTTTGAGCCCGTCGATTGCCATACGACCAGTGCCGATAAACCCACAATTGCACCATGCCCCACGGGCCTGATAGAAATCACGAGTAGCACCTTTCGGCAACTTGAGCTGCTTGCTGTGCAGCAGATCCTCCAGCACCAGGCTGAAGATAACCGCGCCTTTGCGGGCCGGTATAATCTTCCGCCGACCCATAAAATAACGCCACTGCTCCAACATTGACGCCCGGGCCGTACTGTATGAAAGCTTTGTGAAGTCTTTTGACAACCCCTCTTTCGACAGATTAAGCCCGGCAGCAATCCAGCCCAGCACGCCGCTTTCTAACTGCGTGTATCCGTTGTCAGCATTACCGCTGGTATGCAGATTCAGCCGCTCATTCGGCATCAGCTGCAGCGCCTTCACACCATCACCGATGTTTAAGCCACCGTTGCGAAATTCATTAATAGCCAGCATGTATTTTTGCAACATTTCAGTAGAGTTTTCACCACCAATTAACGCCGCTCCCGCATCAGGCCCAAGATCAGACTCAAGCGATACCGCATACATTGCGTTTACAATCGCGTTTTGCAGTGTCGTGTGGTGAAGCTTTGGCAGAATTTGTAGCTGTTCCAGCACTGATAAAAACTGGTTTGCGCCTCGCGTCTGCCCATCTTCCGTCGGCTCAAACGTATGAATGATTTTAGGCCGACCCCAGCCGGTATCACGCGCCACCCGCTTCCAGGTATGCCCCATACCATCGCCCATGCCGTAGTATGAGCTATTACCCTGCCGGATATGGTAAGCCAGCGCTGCGCCGTATTGGTCAGATTCAACACCACCCCGCACCAGGTCACTATCTGCCCCGTTACCAGGGTTTGAAATACGCTTCGGTGATATCTGCTTAATCGCTGTATGAATCAATGACCCCGGACGATCTATCCACTCAGCTGAACAAAAATCCTCACCCAGCCGCGTGTGAACACTCACCGTTTCACGCATGATCATCGTAAAGGTGCGTTTGCGTTCTGCATCCAGATAGCAACCAACCGGATCCTCTGCGACTTCCTGCCAGATCTGCTCCACATCACGAATAAACGCCAGCGCCTCAACTTCTTTGACACCCAGCGATTCCCACAACGGCTTATAACTCAGCCGAAAATTATCACCGACGATGTTGTCAACGTGCAGCTGAACACCGTTAGATGCGAATGCGTTATTGCGCACTACATCCTCAGCGCGAGCATTGCCCATTTTCAGATCAGGCAGCAGCGCTGCATCAGCTGTTTTTAACCCCGGCGACCACCGCGCTAACTGTCCACCATGCCCGACACCAGCCCCTTGATAAGAACTCATCTGCTGCCGCAACGGCTGACCGTCAAGCCCCTCAATGGGTCTGAATGTTGTCATAGAAAAACCCCCATCGGACGACGCAACTGAGTGACACCCAGCTGCGTTTCGAGAGACTGAATATACTTTTCAAGATCAGGAAGATTAACCGCCGTGTATTCAACAGACCGCCCATCTTTCTGCACCTTTACCGCCTTTCGGCCCGTCAGCAGCGCGTGCTTAGCCGCCCGCGCTTCATCAAGCTGCGATTGAGTAGCCATTATTTACCCCTGATTTATCGATTCATCATGCGGCCCAACTCAGCCAGCGATAACTTTTTATCCTGAGAACCAGACGGTTTAGACTGAACCGCCGCAGACTTAAACGGATTAACCGTCACAGGCTTGCTTTCCTGGACCAGATCGCCCGCCTCTTCGACCTCATACACCTCATCAAAATCCGGACGGTTATCAATCACCGTTACCAGATCGTCCGGCGCGTTATCACCAAGCAGATCGACCTGCATGAGAGATGCTTGCTGATGGTCCCACCAGTCATGCTTTTTAAGGTGCAACTTTTCAACCATCGCAGCATGTGTTGCATACACCTCACAGTCCCACGCTTCGATAGCCGTGCCTGACTTTTGCTGCCACACCATTTTTCCGCGCTGTGTTCGCGATGGCGCTTTGATCTCACCAGTCATCTGATCATAGTAATCAGCCCGCACCGATTCATAATAATGAATACGATTCGGCCCCGACCCTGACAACTTAAGATGCCCTGATATCAAGTCTTTTGCGGCCTGAGTGCCCACCCGCCAAACTTGCAAACCAAATTTATCAGCCTTGGTTTTCTGACTATTGATATCCATCCGCCGAGGAAGCGTGACGATCGGCGCATCAGCAGAGGTTGCCCCCTTAATCGCCATTAAATTTAAACCACGCCCACGACGACTACGCACATAGTGATAAGTCGCTCCCTGAGTAACACCATCACTAGTATCTAACGAAGCAGACTTGATGCGCACAACCGCACCAATTTCATGCCGATATGAACCAAATAGAATGCGATCTAACTCACCCCAAACAGGATCATTAATATCGTTAATATCGTTTTTGGCATAAATTTCTGTGTAACACACCAGCCAGGATTCAAGATCACGCCCCCAGGCTTTCACTTTTATCGCCAATCGATCACGCTGCACGTCAACGCCTGCTGTGAGAAAAACACCCCCACGCTGAACAACCAACTCAGGATAATCCTCAGCTTTTGCTCTCAACTCATCAGCACTGACGTTATCGCCTTTATACTCGTATGCCTGCCCCAGTTTTTGGTTAGTAAACTTGATCAGTGAGTTTTCATTGCCTTTCTCAAACTCAGCCTTTGCCGACAGATAGTCTTTAACAACATCTGCTAACGAGGTGCCAGGCATACACACATACAATTCTGAGAGCCCCATAAAACCAGCCCGCCCGGTAAACGTAGCCGTAGGCACCCAACCCGCATTAACATCACCTGCATCAAATGCGTTAAAACAGGTATTACGGATATTCTCCTGCCGCTGGTAATCATCCCATTCCCAACCACAACAAGGGCAGCGATAGACAGCCGAATCTGGCAGGGCCCGACCATAAACCGGATGAACCTCTGTACCCTCATCAACTGAATCCCAATGAACATTATCCCAGTTCAAAACATGCGATTCGCCGCAGTTATGACAGACAACCGGCAATACCCGCTTATCAGTCTGATCAAGCCGCGCTTCGGTTTTCGACAACCCTTTTACCGCAGGCGTACCGCCCACGATCAGCATTGAGCCGATAAAACGCTTTAACCGTTCTTCAATGTTGCCGATCGCATCACCCTGACCCGCCACGTTATCAGCAGTATCATCAGGTTCCTCAACAACACCCACCCCCACTTTTGAAGTGGACTTCACGTTACCGGGAGAGTTAGACCCAACCAGCTTTATAAACCCACCTGGGTATGTGCGGTTATCCCAGCGCGCTCCAGACTTGCGCGAGGTACTGACATCCATCACATCAGTGACAGAGCTATTCGCCTGCGCCGTTGGCAGAAACTTCTCATCGTGGAAGTTTTTAGCGTCGCCAGTTTTCGCAAACAGCGCAATTATCGGACACGGATCATATTCAGATTCAGAAATAACTTTGCAGATAAACCCAAGCAGAAAGAAAGTCCAGCCGATCTGTGCAGCCTTCATCAAATCAACTTCTACAACATCAGGGTCATCAAGCGCAGCGCAAACACCAATAAAATACGGCGTATAGTAAAAATCGTATTCCCCAAAGTCAGGCAAGACATATTCAGTTTCAAGAAACTCTTTAGTGCTTTTCCTCTTCGGAAGCGTCAGCAACTCCGCCGCTTTCGCCGCTACTCGCGCCAAGTTTGAGCGCATAGCCTCTAACTCGGTCGATAGCAGTTCCAGCATGTTTTTCACTCAACTCTTTCGGTAAATCAATATCAAACTGGCTTTTCAAATCATCCCGCAAGCGCTCAAAAGCCCGACGGAACTGACCAGCCGAATAAATAGCCCAATCAGACAGGAACTGATAAGCCTCTTCTTCGTGAATAGTGGTTGAAATCTTCTCGTTGTACTCAAGCCGCATGATTGCGGTTTTCACTGTTTTCTCTTCATAGGTCGCCTTGGCAACATCAACCTGATCTTCACCACCACGACCAGCGGCCTGCTGCCTGAGCTGATCACAATACTGGTGAAGCCACTCCTGATAAGTGCCATTTTCAGACAGATTTTCTTTCTTAACTTGACTGCTAATCGCCTGCTGAGAAACACCAACCAGATTCGCAAATCCGGTTTGACTAGCCTTCTCATCTAACTTCAATACAGACATAAATCACCCAAGTATCAGACACTTATCACCACTCAACTATTACCACCACAACCCCCTATAGCCCCAGAAATCTGCAAATAATCCGCGCAGCAGCAGGCCGTACAGAGCAATCCGTCCCAAAGGACCCGCGCTGTTTCTAGCCTTCAGCCTGACTGACTACTGCCCATCAACAGAAAGATCATCTAAACGCCTATCACGCCAGGCACGCAGGCCAGCAAATCTGGCATCACACTGTTCAATCACATCTAACAACGGCTCGATGTATTCAACGGCATCACCGTAGAGATCAACCGGCAGCACTGGCGGGATACATCCAGCCAGCAGATCAACCGGGGGGAGATCCGCTATCGATTCCCGCTTGACGATGTATTCTGTCCCGCAGCCTGTTAGCAACAGACAGAGGCAAAGCAGTGTTAGCACAGACTTCATCTTTCAGATCTCTCTTTGTTTGTTGCTGCGATGCCAGGCTTTTGCGGTGCAGATCTCTGTTCTGCTGATTCACACGGGCAACCAATGCCTGATCCCATAGATGCCGCTCATGCTGCTTCTGCAGTTCAACTTCTGACGACTGAAGATCTGCAGCGAGCTGATCACGCTCAGAGGCTAATGCACCGATCTGCTCTGACTGCTGCTGATACAACCAACCCAAACCAAGCACAGCAACAGTCAGCGCAATAAAAATACCGATTGCTAAACGATTCATAGAATCACCTATTTAGTAAACCGAGAAACAAACCAGCCCGCTATTGCCTCACCCCTTGAATCCAGGGCGGCAAGTATCGGCCAGAACATAAATCCCAACCCAAACAACGCACCGTCCCGGCCCGGCATATCAACCGGAAGGTTTGGCCCAATCATGTTGACCGTAAAGCCACCCAACAAAATAAAAATAATAAAACCCTTCCAGTTGAGCGGCTTACCCTTGCTTGAATGCTGAAACAGATAGTTAGCACCCGCCCCCATTCCGCCGGGCAGACCATAGGCGAGATAGCTTTTCAATATCTCAATAGCGTCCGCGAGAAATACTTTCATCCGTGCCTACCTACTGAGAGTGATAATTTCAAATTCTTTAGCTGCGCCAGCATGATGATGCAAACAAAGACATCAAACATTGCCCACCATCGCCCCAGCGCACCATATCCACACTCTTGTGACAACACGGTTACCACGCACAATCCAATGCAAAACAATGCACTCAGGGCGATCAACACCACCTGATGCTGCGCAAAATGGGTTAACCGGCGATGAGGGTTAGCTGCATCCAGCACCAGCCAGACATGCCCGCATTGCCATAAAACATAAAAGCAAACGCCGCCAACAATAAAATAAATTAGCTGCATAACCCTGTCTCTTTAAGCCATTGCTGAACATCAAACCCCGGGCACGTCTTATGAGGATTAACTTCATAATGCCCATGAATCGAAACACCGTAACGCTCGATATAATCCGCGCACACAACCCGCAAAGTCTCCATCGCTGCATCAGTAAACTGATCAGTGCCTATCAGACAGATACCCACCGCATCCGCATTATTGCCAGCCGCCTGACTGGGCACCCAATAATCAGGACGCCCCCGCTCAAACTCACCATCAGGCTGAATGACGCCCGAATAACCAATGCCATCCCAACCACGATCAAGGTGCCACTGATGAATCTCTGCTGCCGGTACAGGTTTAAAGTTAGACGTAGCAGCACAATGAATAAACAACCGCTTTATCTGACGCATAACCACCCTCCAGCCATAAAAAAGCCCGGCACAAAGGCCGGGCAATAAGCAAAGTACAACAGCTCAACTACTAACACGCCAAATCGTAGGCATAAAAAAACCCCGACCAATTGGCCGGGGTTCTGTAGACGCACTGATGAGACGTTACGGAATTTATACTACTCAGGGTGCACGGTGTAAAGCCCTTTTTTAATCCGTTGATATTTTTTTCAACAATGACTCTCTGATTTTCTGCTTGCGCTTAGGTGCTTTCAGATAACACAACACCAGATTTTGCGCATGAATCAGCCGCCGGCGGAACGTATGCCGCCCGCATCCCACTGCGCGCGCCCGCTCCTCGACCGTTTTGCACACCTCAATATATTGCTCAACAATCACCGCCCTCGATTCACCATCAATCTGATTAACCGCTCTATCGGTGTCGTAGACGAAATCCGGCATATCAACGCCTTTAGCTGTACAGCGGATCAGCTCCCCCTGATTTTGAATCAATGCCGCCAGCATTGACGAACACCCCCCGCCAGCGCCATCACGCTGCCCAAGGTGCCACTCACCCCACGCCACCAGACGCCTATCAATCTGCTTGTTGATCACTGTTCCCGCAGCAACCTTAGCCTGATAATCCTCATTCTTACGCCGCTTAGCTAACCCACGTTCAGCCAACGCCAACATCGCCTCACTCATACCCTATCCCCTTGCTTGTGTTGTTATCGCCTCAGCAAACTCACTGAACGGAACCCGCTGAAGAAACAAATATCCAGAGCCCAAATCACTCACATCAACGCAATCACCTTCAGCCCTGCGCAAACGATATAAAATCGCCTTCTTAACCAACCCCCGTTCAATCGCGGTTAACTGATATCGACCTGTAAACTCATCGACAAGATCAGCAACATCCTCACCATTAAACGCCCGCCCCACCCCCTCCTGTTTCGCGTCCATCACCTCCACCCGGGACCGCACCTTCCGGCCCCGCTCATTACTCAGCACATATCGATTACCCGTCATGCACTCACCCTCCCCGTTTTCACATGATGAACAACGCTATCAACCAGTTTCGACTCCCAACCCCGCTGTGATAACTGAACCTCTGGCCTGTCAAGCCAATAGCGAATCAACTCCTCAACAATCAGCCCTCCGTCAGCGTCTGAAATTGCACCCACATCAACACCCCACCGTTTTACCTGCTCATCAATCCACTCATGCCCAATCGGCTCCCAGGACGGAAACATCGAAAATACAGATTCAGCGTTATGTAGAGAGAGAGTCTCCGACTCTCTGATATGTGCCGGGTTTTGATTTTTTGGTGTGCCGGGTTGTGTGTCGGCTTTTGAAGATTCACCATCTGCACCGCCAGTAATAACAGGGCTTTCAGGCTTATTAACATTATCTGAACCTATGCCGGGTAACTGTGTCGGCTTAGTGTCGGCTTTTATTTTTGCGGAAGAATTCAACCGAGCAACCAGACACTTAAACACCAACCGGTCACCATCACTTTTAATCGTGACCAACCCGCGCTTAACAAGATGCTCAGCCGCCCGCCGGACCTGCGCCTTACTGGGCAACACCTCTTTAATACCCGGCGCAGATTCAACCCGCAGTTCACGCGCCAGGCCGTGCCAGCTTATCTTTGAAAACCGCCCAACCAGGCCAGAATCAAAATCCATCTGAGGACGTATACCAAACACATACAGCTCACGCACCAGCCACGGCGCACCATAAAGCGCTGAAATCTCATCAGGTGATAAATAGACACCCGCCATATAATCCCCTTGCAGCCAAACCAAAACCCGGCCTATAATTCATCTGCTTGTGTTGTGAGGGTTAACCCCTCGCCACAGAAAAGCCGCTGTTCCCGCAGCGGCTTTTCACCTTCTACACAGCCCGGCACTGCTCCAGCCAGAAATGCTTGTTATCCAGTACCGACCGATTCAACTCATTCAGATTATTGCCTGAGTTATCCAGCGCCATATCACCCGCCACAAACTCAACCCCATCCTCAGTTGAATGCGCCCGCACCGGCTCAACACCCTCACGCGTGATATGAACCACCACACCACCCAGATCACGCACCCAGGTAGCCTCAGCCTCAGTACGCACATCAGAGACAACCACAAACTGAGTGGGCGGCAGCGACTTAATACGTACCGCCAGGCGCTTAATCCAAACATCCTCACCAAACACAGCCCGACCGCACTCAGTACCGATCAACTGCATTATCTGCCGGGGAGACATACCCCACTCAGAGATAACCACCTCTTTCAATTCCCGGGCATTCATCTGCTGATAATCTAAACCAAACATAGCCATCGCCGTGCTGCGAATCGCATCACCAAACGCCACCTGAAACGCCATATCATGCTCAGTCAAAATCCGCGCCACTGTATCTTTACCGCACCCCGCCGGGCCTGTTAAACCGATTATTCTCATTGATAAATTCCTGATAGTTTCATGACATAACACTGAGATCACCGGGACGCTTCGCGCCCGGTATCATTATTGTTATGCTTCCTTACTTTTAAAACGAGCGCCTAAATAAAGCTTTCCGTAAGCTCTGCCACCTGCAGGCAACTGCCATGAATATTCGCCAATAGGTTTCGCTCCTCGCTTTAAAACCAACCCTTGCTTTTTTGCCGATGAGGGTGATTTGATATCCAGATATCTAGGGATACAATCAATTTCACCATCACACAGATCAAGCGGCTCATCATTAAGTAATGCCTGACAAATCTTAATTGTTTTCGCTAGTTTTTCTTTCGTTTTTTTATCCATATCAATCTCCAAAACATAACAACGGCAAGCATACCGCTGCGCTGGACAGCCTACTGGCAGACCGTGTTGCAGGGGTTATGAGCTAACAACCTGCCCAAGCTTTTTGCTGTACTCTGTGTAGCATTCAATCTTATCCATCTTCATAACAATGGCGCTCAGATTTGGACGTAAATCTATCCCGTGTTTTGCTAGATTCTGAACGCTACCCAGCAAATCCTGCCATTCAGCTTCAATTCGCTCTTTATTGCTGGTTGGCAGATCTCTCTGCTCATTAATTCCAAACCGGATAGCCTTTGATACCTGCTGCTGCAACTTTAAAAAATCTAGCGACATAACAAGCAGCTCTTGAGCTACTTCACCAAGCTCCTCTTCAAAAACCTTTAATGCATTCTGATCTTCTGTCACTGTCGCTACCTCTCTACAACTCAATCAAGCCGCCCTAACAAACACCCGGCAAGCCACCACCTTAAACACCGTCGGATCACCGCCCTGGGAATACTGTTTCACCACCGGCATCGATCTGAAATCTAACTTACTGCAATCCTCTGCCTGCTTCGCGCAGTGAACGCACATAGAGCCCTTCGGGTGATACAGATATGCAGCCATCACTCACCCCCGATCCGCGCCTTACCTTCCGGCCCGGCATCCGGCGCTATCTCAGCCAACTGGGCATAGCTATCCCGCTGCAGCCGTTCAGCCTCAGCCAGACATTCAAGAATTTTTAGATTATTCGCCTGAACCCGGCGAGAGATATCACTATCATCAGACAGAATTTTCTGATGCTTCGCGTTCACTTCAACTTGCAGTTGTTGCAGCAGATCCTCCAACTTAAAACCAGAGGGATTTTCAGCACTCATCAGCACCGACTTAGAAGAAACAACTTTTTTAACCGGAGAATCAAGAGGGTTACCCAGCGGAATAACACCCTCCTCCGGACACTCCTCGAAATACATCACCAGGTTAAAATGCTCGATAACACCATCGTCATTTTCAAGCCCTTCAGGGTGACAATCAGCAAGACAAACTACCGTCTCAAGCTCAGCATCATCCACCCCAGAAACATCAACATCTACCCCGGAATACAGCGCTAAATCAATAATCATCACTTCGCCCTCCGATAATGCTCAACCATTTTGGTCAACTCAGCCTGTGCCCGGTCCAGATCTTGCTGAAACGCCTCCAGCCGGGCAAACTCGATATCATCAACCTCACCATCAGACAGCGCTTGCGCAACATGGTCAGATATCGCAGATGACTTGCTTCCCAAACTGCTAAACACTTTCAGCAGATCCAGATCACCCGGCACCGCCGCAGCCTTTTCAGCATCAACCCACACAACAGACGCCAGATGCCCAACCGCCTGCAAAATATGAGTATCTTTAGTCACCTCAATAATCAGCTCGATGTCATACGGGTTGAGATAATGCGTGTGCACATCAGGGGCCAGTTTCTTCTGCCACACCTGCAACTTTTCGCGAGACACCCCCGCTGCATCCAGAAAGCTTTTCAGCCCCTGCTGATAATCATAAACCGCGTGATAACAGGCCATTTGCAGACCATAAATCACACCGTCATCATCAAATCGTCTTTTCCTGCCCACGTCCTCAACCCTCCTGATAACACCGTTTTAGTGTTGCAAATAACACGTATAGTGATGTTTATGCAGCTTGATCACCGAATATATCGCGCCGAAATTCAGACGCACCCAAACCAGTATGCTGACTGAGATCGCGAGCCATAATCGCCCCGACCTGCTTCCCATACAGAAAAACCTGACGGAGATACCCGGGCGATGTACCCAACACCTCTGCCAACTGATCCTTCTGACTTTTTTTAAGGCCACGCCAGTAATTAACCAACACAGCAGAGCTATTTTTTTTCGCCATAGCATGTACCTCCGAGGTACATATAAACACATTAATAATGTACCTGCAAGAGCATGTACCAAATCAGTACAGATTCTTACAATGGAAGACTACAAAATGGCACAAAAACCAATGACTGATATCAACGACATACGGCTAGACAACACCCGCCAACTGGCTAATAAACATTGCGGATCATTAGCTAAATTCGCTGATAGAATAGATCGCGTACCAACTCAGGTAAGCCGAATTATCGGCAAAAACCCAACCAAAAAAATTGGCAACCGCCTGGCCCGCCACATAGAAGAAAAATTTAACAAAGAGAGCGGGTGGTTAGACCAGGTGCACCGCGAAGAAAACCAGCAAAGCGAAAACTCCATTCAAGAAAAACCAGCGCTATACATGGCACTCACCGGCACAGCAGACCAACTTGAACTACTTCGCTCAGTTATCGAAACAATAGAAACAATACTCGAAGAAGAGGAGATAAAATTATCTCCCGAAGAAAAAGCCAAATCAATCATCGCATGCCTTCAGACCTGCGTGAAACGCGGCACCAACTTATCCGCAGATAAAGCCATTGCCGCTACTGCAATTCAAGCCGTCATTTGACAGACCGCCTCATCTTCAGTGCATGATCATGCACAGATAAACGCCATTCAAACAGAGCAGCCACCTTCTCAGCCCTATCCACCATTGTCTGAATACGACACCACCGCTCAATTAGCCGATCAGCTTCACGCATCCGACACAACTCACCTGGCAACTGAATCACAGCAAAATCACGCTGCATAAAACCTCCTTGTACCTTTTAAAGTACTGTATATTTACCCAGTATATAAGATAAATATTCCCTTGAAAATAGCCTGCCTACACAACACAGATTAAGCGACGCTTAACATCAGTCTATAGCGAAGCAATCCAAAAAATAAACAGATTCGTATCAAAAGGTTAGCAATACAACCCCCAACATCTGTTGGGGAGTATAAAGGCACTGACTAACTTGCCATACACCCAATAAAAAACAACAATACAAATATGCAGAGCAGTATCAGCACCCCCGGAAGCCGCCTCAAAGCCGCCCGCCAGAAAATAGGATTAACACAAACAGGAGTTGCAGAACGGTTATCGCAGTCAGTAGAAACTTACAAAGGCTGGGAACAAGACCGGGCACGCCCGCGCTCATACTTAATCATCAAACGCCTGTGCACCATTCTGCACATCACCATCGACCACTATATCGGCGGTGCTGAAAACAGCTGTCTGGCACCGGATGAATCCTGCCTGCTGCACCACTACCGCACACTACCCCAGGAAGGCAAAGACGCCCTTAACACCATACTGGACTTAATACACCCTCCACCGACAACAGACACAAAAAAGCCCTGACGAGCAGGGCTTATAAATCAACCTCATCACTGAGCCAACCAACATCATCACCAACCCGCCGCAGCAAACACTCCACCGCCAAAGCCGTTTGAACAGTAATATTCCCCTTCCCCGTCTCAAGCTTACTTACCTGCCTATCACCAGCCCAACCCAACGCCGCACCCATCTGCTTCTGGTCATAACCCAGCACCAGCCGGGCTTTTTTAAACTGCTCAGCGGTCACTCAATAACCTCTCTATAAAAATTAACGTTAGTCATTAAGGATGGAGGATTCAGCAATAGCACTACTAAGCGCCTCCTGGTAGTCAAACTCTGCACCTGATTCTACCAGGCAGTCCAAATGAGCAGAGAGGCTGTCTTCGTCATATCCGTAACCGGCGTCTTTTGCGGCATTCATAGCATACGCAGTTGCAACCATCTCTGCTGTAGCATCAGTGCTCATTTCGTCATTGATCAGCTCGACGACCTGATCAATAGAGAAACAATTTTCAAGAGCGTTATTTGCGATTCTGATAGTCATGATCTTATTCCTTCAATTACCGGCCAGGCCATTCCTTTACCGTTAAATCTATAATAGAACTTTGTTCTATTTATGTAAAGAACTTTGTTCTATTTTTTTAAAATTATTTTATCCATAAAAAAGCCCGCCGAAGTGAGCCAATCATCAACCGTTAATCTAAACCAACTACCGATGCCACTCAGTATCAACAACTTTTCCACCCATAATCGTCACCGTCCAGTTAAGATCCTCCTGGATATATTGCCACCTCTCAACCGCTTCCCACTGCTTACAATGACCACCCCGCTCTTTAGTACACACCGTCTCAAACGCGCGCGCCAGCGGCCTGCCCAAACCACTCACCACCTCCGCCACCGAATCACCCCGCATAATACGCCCGCCATCCTTTGTATTTAAAAACGTCGCATACGCCGGAAAAGCCACCACCATCATCATCAACACAATCCATTTTTTCATCACATTACTCCATTAATTTACAAAACGACATCTATCTAGCCTTTTTTACACACATCAAATACCACCGATCACGAAACTCAGCCACAGCTTTTTCCTGATTCACAGGCACCTGAAAAGCAGGCTGCTCATAAGCATCAATCACCATCGACTCAAAAACATCACTTCCCTTAACAATCTCCATCATAGACACCATTGATACATTTTTCTGGCGACTATCCATAACAGTCTCAGCCAACTCAGAAACATCCTTACACAACCCCATCTCCTTTTCCCCAGTAATACCCACCTGAGAAACAACCAGAGCAACAACCAATGCAACAACACGCATAAAAACCTCCATTTAAACCATTCAACACCACTCCTGAAAGGTGCAAAAACACAGTTTAAACCATTGACTTATCAATCACATGTACCAAAAAACAAAAATAATGTACCTTTTAGGGTTGCAATATGTATCTATTGGGTACATTATTTAAAAAAATACACCGAAAGGTACAGAATCATGCAAACCAAACTTTCACATAAAACAGCTAACGGGCCCTACATCCCACGCAGACCTTCTGCCAGCCGTGCAGGTGAGTTTGTTGCGCACCTCATTACCTGGCACAAGCACCACGGCCTCACCGGCGCTCAGGCGGCCAAACACATTCAGGACGCCCGCGCATGAACATGAACGAAAAAATAAGCCTGATCATAAATCTGGCCATCGAGATAACAACGACCGGAAAAGACCATGTGTTTGTCAACTATTTCGGCCCAGCTGGCAGCACATTCGGATTAGAAATAACCATATGCAGCAATGCTACAGAACCAGGCTGCGAAATATCAAAAACACCAATTTACCTAAAAGCATCTAGCGACACCGCAGCAAACATCGCCACCAAACTAGACGCCACGATAGCCAAACTGAAAGAACTAAGAGGCCAGCCATGAATACCCGGCTAACACAAACCTCCCATAACCAGTGGCGTTACAACGGCGTGCACATCACCGCCCACATCCTGAAAAAACCAATCGGCCTGGTGAACGAGTGCTATCACCTCACCAGCCGCTTTAAAAACCTCCACTTCGGCACACTCAAAGCTGCCGCCGAGTGGCTGGACAAACACGACATACCGCAGGAGCCAGAACAATGCGCTATTGCATAGACATGAAAGAAGCGGCCCAGCGCACCGGCATCAAAGGCGGACGTAACGCCCTGTTTGCACTGCTGAAAAAGCACGGGCACCTAAACAAAGACAACACCGCCAGCCACACCATGATCAAGCTGGGGTATATGCGCAACGAACTCAAACAAGCCCGCACCCACAGCGGCATCGAGCGCAACTACTACAAACCAGCTATCACCCCCACGGGCATCAGCTGGCTGCATGAGTTTGTAAAACAACATGCCGAGATAAAGCCAGAGGCGGCGGCGTAGGTTAAGAGCAAAGACGTCGCTAGTGGCTAGTGGCTAGTGGCTAGTGGCTAGAAAAAGATTTTTTAACAACACAAGCAGAGGGAAAAACCATGAAGAGATATTGCAGCGACTGCAAAAAAGAAACCAGCCACTCAGAACAGCTAATCCGCAGCGCAGCTGATGACGATGATGCAATCTTCTCAGCCAATGGCGATGACGTTTACGAAGTCACATGCCAGGAATGCGGCGCAAGTCACGAAGAAATGTAACCACCAACCAGCAACCACCTTCAGCCCCTTCACTGGGGCTTTCTGGGTGACAGGGCATAGCGCCCAGCTGAATAACCGGCAACCCAAACCAACCAAGGGCAGAACGATGAAATAACAGATAACCATCCGCAGTAGCTATCAGCAACCAGCGGCGAGCATCAGGGCAGCTTGTTATCACCTATTTACTAATCCGGGAAAGAATCGATTTACCGCCGGAGCCCCTAAAAGAGAATCGACCCTGAGCCGCTGGAATGCGATCCAGCAGGGGAACAGCACACAGTAGACGGTTGCCGCAACAACGCCGGACGACGTAACCGGCACAAACACGCTTTTTCTAGCCACTAACCACTAGCGACTAGCCACTTAAAAAACGAGGCATCACATGAAGCGGCAAACCAACATCGCCGACAGCAACCGACCAGCGCTGCAGCAGTACAACAGCACCGCGCTCATGCTGATGCTGCAATATGGCAGCCCAACAGTGGAACTGCGTACCATCTGCCACCTGTTCGGCTTTAAAGACGAATACGAAGCCAACCGTGCAGCCAGCGAAGGCCGTCTGCCAATCACCGTCTCAAAACTCAGAGACAGCCAGAAATCCCCCTACCTAATTCACGTAGAAGATCTGGCCACATTCATCGAACAGCAACGCCAGCGGGGTGCAGAAGAGCAAGCCAGCTGGACCAAGCGGAGATCAGCATAATGTGCAACTGCATGAACGACACCCTGGAAATTGCCCAACAACATATTAAAAAAGACCTACCAAAGCATGATCCCGCTTCAGTAAAAATCGAATGGGCCGGGAAAATATTCAGACTAGAAGGCAACCAAAACAACAACGTTGTTTTACCCATCGACATCCGCTATCGGGCATTAAAAAACGACGATACACCCTACAAAAACATAACCAGAACCGGCACAAGCATGGCCATGAATTACTGCCCGTTTTGCGGCGAGAAATTCGAATAACGCTTTTTCTAGCAACTAGCCACTGCTTTTAAGGAACTTAACATGACCTATTTCAACGATAAAAAATACAGCTACACCGACAAACCGAACTACGAAGATTCAGCCTATCACATGCTGGCACAGGCCCGAGATCTGCGCCTGCTTTTCGGCCAGCCGGTTGATTCCTGCGCCGCATGCGATCATGACATTTATCTCAACGCCTTTCGTGAATCATTCAGCCACTTCACCCAGGCACGGGCCATTAGCAACCAGGCGGGCATCATCGAACACATCACCTACTGCGCTCTCATTCTGTGCAGCTATAAAACCGATGCAGGCAAACACATGCAGCTCAGCTTTAAGGCGCATATCAAAGACCTGCACGACATCGCCGATCTGCACGATTTTAACCTGGTCCGCACCGTCATCGCCCTGGTCACCAGCGAACAGACAAAACTGATCACCAGCAACGATCTGGACGCCACCCGCCAATACTACTCCAACAACGGCATCACCTGCGACTTCAACCACCGCCGCGACAGCCGCTTTATCTGTTTCAACAAAACCAACGGCGACACCCTCCCCGGCCTCAACTACCAGGAACCCGACTGGGAAGACACCGAGCGCTGGGCACGAGTACGAATTCAGGCGGCGTAAAGGGCTAAGAAGTGGCTAGTGGTTAGTGGCTAGTCGCTAGAAAAAGATTTTTAAAAGCACAAGCGAAGGCAGACAAATGAAACAACACAACATCATATCAGTATCAGGCGGTAAAGATTCCACCGCCACCGTACTGCTGGCCCTCGCCTTAGAAACAGAAAACATTCAACTGGTTTTTGCAGACACCGGGCACGAACACCCGCTGACATATGACTATGTTGACTATCTATCTGATGCCGTAAGCCTGCCAATCCGCAAAGTCAAAGCTGACTTTTCTATGCAGATAGAACGCAAACGCCGGAAGCTATTGGCTGGCGAGTTACCAGGCTGGACCGATGCAGCAACCGAACGCGCACTGCAAGCACTAGTACCGACCGGAAACCCCTTTCTTGATATGTGCATGTGGAAAAGCCGCTTTCCATCAACCAAAGCTCGCTTTTGCACCGAACATTTAAAGCGTGATCCGATCATTGAGCAAGTATTTTTACCACTACTCGATGCAGAAGAAATAGTGTGGAGCTGGCAAGGCATCCGCCGAGATGAATCCCCCGCCAGGCGATACGCAAAAGAGTTTGAAGAGGTAGGCGGCGGTCTATTCAACTATCGCCCCATTGCCAGATGGACAGCAAAATCAGTGTTTGAAGCACATGACTACATGGGCATTAAACCAAACCCGCTTTACAAAATGGGCATGGGCCGCGTGGGCTGTATGCCGTGCGTTAACTGCAATAAAAATGAACTGCAAAACATCGCCCTCCGCTTTCCCGAAGAAGTAGAGCGAGTGCGTGAATGGGAAAGACTAGTATCAGAAGCATCCCGCCGCGAATCAGCCACCTTTTTCTACGGCATCAGTGACCCAACGGCCCACAAAACCGACACCATTCATTACAAAACTCACGGCATAGACCGAATGGTTGAATGGTCTCAAACAACCCGAGGCGGGCGCCAGCTAGACCTGATAGCCGCCTCAGCCGATCCGACAGCCTGCAGCAGCGCATACGGGCTATGCGACGCGGGATAACCGCTTCATCCAACAACAAACCACTGATTTTAAGCAACACAAGCAAAGGGACTAACAACAATGAATGCAGCAACAGGCTTCAGGATGCACCCACAGCCAGATTTTAACTTTGGCGAATTGGTGGTCGATAACTTCGCCGGCGGCGGTGGCGCAAGCACAGGCATAGAACTGGCAATGGGGCGTTCAGTTGATATCGCTATCAACCATGACATTGACGCCATCCGGATGCACGAAACCAACCACCCGCACACCAGGCACTACTGTGAATCTGTATGGGACATCGACCCCCGTAAAGTCACCGCCGGGCAACCCGTAGGGCTGGCATGGTTCAGCCCCGACTGTAAGCACTTCAGCAAAGCCAAAGGCGGGAAGCCAGTAGAAAAAGCAATTCGCGGGCTGGCCTGGGTAGCCGTGCGCTGGGCTGCAACGGTAAAACCCCGCATTATCATGCTGGAAAACGTTGAAGAGTTTAAAACCTGGGGGCCACTCACCCGCGATGGCAAGCCGTGCAAAAAACAAACCGGCAAAACCTTCCGATCATTCACCAACGCGCTCAAGCGATTAGGCTATGACGTCGAGTTTAAAGAACTTCGCGCCTGTGACTATGGCGCACCCACTATTCGCAAACGCCTCTTCATGGTCGCCCGCAGAGACAATCAGCCGATCCAGTGGCCAACACCCACCCACGGCGACCCGGCATCACCGGAAGTAAAAGCAGGCATTCTGAAACCCTATCGCACCGCAGCGGATATCATTGACTGGTCGCTACCCTGCCCCTCAATCTTTGAACGAAAAAAACCACTGGCAGAAAACACCCTGCGCAGAATCGCCCGGGGCATTCAGAAGTTTGTTGTTGATAACCCAACGCCATTTATTGTGACCTGCAACCATTCAGGCAATGGGTTCAGAGGCCAGAGTATTGATCAGCCATTCAAAACTGTCACCGCATCACGAGATGCTCACGGCGTTGTTGATGCCACGCTGATGCCGTTTATCACAGAATACGCCAACAGCAGCAGCCAGCGCAATATGCCATCCGATGAACCGCTGCGCACCATCTGCGCCCAGGTTAAAGGCGGTCACTTTGCCGTCGTCGCACCCATCATAGAACGCACTTTCAGCAACTCAGAAGGCAACGCAGCTGATGCCCCACTAGGCACCATCACCGCAGGCGGTGGCGGTAAAGCCGCACTCTGCGCCGCATTTCTATCCAAATACTACGGCCCGAAAAGCCCTAACGAAATACGCGGTCAGCAGCCAGAGCAACCCATTCACACCATCACTACCGGCAACCGCCACAGCCTGATCACCAGCAACCTGATCAAGCTACGCGGCACCAGCCAGCACGGTCAGCCAACAGACGAGCCATTGCCAACCATCACCGCCGGCGGAAACCACGTAGGTGAAGTGCGCGCCTTCCTACTGAAATACTACGGCAACGAAAAAACAGGCGTAAACATCACCGAACCCATGCACACCGTCCCCACCCGGGACCGCTTTGGCTTAGTCACCGTCCACGGCGAAGACTATCAGATAGTCGATATCGGTATGCGAATGCTCCAGCCGCACGAACTATTCGCCGCCCAGGGATTCCCGGCAGACTACATCATTGACCGCGACCACACCGGAAAAACCTTCAGCAAAGACAAACAAGTCGCCCGCTGCGGCAACTCAGTCTGCCCAGACATCGCCCGGGCACTGGTGCAAGCCAACATGACAGAAACCAGCCGCGAGACAGTCGCCGCCTAACCAAGAGGGAATAGTGATGGCACGTTATGCGTCAGGCTCAAAAATTGAAGCCATCAAAAATATGACTAATTGCGCTATCAGAGATCAGCAAGCGCTTATAGATGCTCATTTAGGAATAAACGATCCAGAGTCAGCGATAGCCATCCATGACGCAAAAGAATGGATAAAAGACTTTAAGCGACTTAAAAAAATATTGGCAGGGAGTAATCAGCAATGACTAAAAACAACTTAGCCCACGTCCTACTCGCTGTCGATGCGCTCAACTTCGACGCCGGCGACTGGAAACCGGAAAGCATCGAACGGCATCTGCGCGAACAGATCGAGCTGGCACGGAAACACCTACAAAGCATTGTCGACAACGAAGAGGCCGCCGGCATGGTCGTTGTTGCCGCTGATCGCATCGCTGATCTCGAAGACAAAATCACCCGCCTTAAGCAGTTCGCCGCTGAATCAGGCGTAGCGTATCGGGATGATGATTCCAATCTGATCACCGAAGGATTCAGGTCGCTGCCTGACGCTCTACAAGCGGCTATTAACGCATTAGAAGAAAAGATTGATTTAGACAGGGGCCAGCAATGAAACACCACGAACTTAAAACAGATCCAGACGTATTCCAGCTATCCTGGGACGGGAAAAAAGGCTATGAAATCCGCTTGAATGATCGGGATTTTCAAATAGGCGACATCCTTGAGCTAAAAGAAACACGCTACTCCGGAAAACAAATGTCCGAGGGTAAGCCTCTTGAGTATACCGGTCGCTGTATTGGATTCCCGGTTGCCAGCATTATAAGTGGATACGGTTTAAAAGACGGCTGGGTAATTCTTGGAACTACCGACATGGAAAATGGAGTAATGAAATTCGTCAACATGATGATTGGAGCATTAGAAAGCGGATTTGTCGATGACAATAGACCGTCACTGGCACAGATCCACCAGATAGCCCGCCATCACATAAAAGACAACTACGGCATTGACCACCCAAGCATCACAGAAGAATGGGGGCAGTACGTAACTGAGCTTTGCGGAATAAAGCCACAGGAGCCATCAAAATGAACACCCTACTGATCGGCATAGTAATAATCCTCGCAGCGTTCTACGCGATCATAATTATGCCGCGTCAACACGGTCGAAGCTGGGCAAAAGCTTCCGTCGTCATAGCGCTGATCATTGGTTCGGGAGCGGTGATAGCAGGCGCATCGATGATGCTGTTCGGTGCGGTTTCGTAACTAATTAAGCGCCATTGTGGCGATGGAGATAGAGATGGATATGCCAAGCCCATGCCCTAATTGCGGCAATATTGTTGAGTTTCATGACATGGTAAATCACCCCAACGAATTTAGAACGTTGGTTTGTGAAGAATGTCATGATCAGATCCAAGAAGAAAACAACCGCGGCGATATGGTAGACAAGTTTGGCAACCGCATAACGTGGAAAGCTGATCCAGATGATGGGTTGATAGAGTCTAGCGTCAATAGTGAAGAGATCGCTACGTGGTGTTATGAAGATGAGGCTGAAGCCACTTTTCTCAGCTTCATGGAAATATGGAATAAAGCCCAGGAACGCGCCCAGGTAGCGCACGAATCAATATAGGTGGTGAGTGATGAATACGACTAACCAAAATAAAATAACTCAGCCCTACATGCTACTAACAGGCCCAAACACTCACAGAAAAGTGCATATATGCAGCGAAACAAAAAACCATATCATTACTTCATTCGGCACATTCAAAAAAGATAACATGCGCTGGATAGTCGATGACAGATATATGATTCAAGCTTTAAGCGTTATTAATAAATAGGCGATAATCATGGAAATAGATGTACAAATAGAGCGGATTAGCAACGGCTTCATCGTCACAGGCAACGACTCGACAAGAACAAAACAATATTACCCTAGCATGGAAAGTTTTGTGGAGGATTGGGTGATTGATCCCATCAAAGACGCCGACAAATATTTCAAAGAGCATAACGCTGATGGCGAAATACGGCGATTCAAATTAAAGGTAGAAGCGGCATAACGAATAAGGCGGTGAGTGATGACTGATCAATTCGAAATACCAGAAAGTGTGATTAACGAATGGCGTCAGCAGTGCACATGTTGCGCTATATGCCATGACACTCCATGCGATGGAGTAATGGCTGGCGATATTTGCGATGACGCATGTAGCTGTGATGATGAATATTATCTGGATGATGAAGGCGATGAAGGTGACAACAACAATGAATACTGAAGTTTTAAAACTAGCGGAAAACTCAATGGCCAGCTGCTTAGAATCCTATCTAATAAGCATTAGCGACTCTATGGAGTTTCATAACCCGCATCTAACAGATCAGGAAATTAATCGTGCCGTAGAAGCAGTAAAAAAAGAAATTGAGTCGATAAAGCTGACCTAAAATAAACCGGAGGCACCATGCCGACACTTAAATATCTATGCCACCAATGCTGTAAAATGCTTAGCATCACATCGAATTAGATGGCGAAGAAATATTTGCAGACTGGCTAGATGAAAGCAACGCCGCCAAAAAGCTCAGAGCAAGCAAAACAAACTTACAATAGGATTAACCCACATGTGGCACTCAGCAGAAACACCACCAAAAGGAAGCATCCACCTATGGACCCGCGATGTCATCACAGTGACAAACCACGGCAATGTCTATCTGCTAGCATACATGCACGGAGAAAACAGCGGCACCTGGCAACGCCCTGAAGAATTCGAACCCGGTGAACAGGTTGAATTATGGACAGAACACCCAGACAAGCAAAAACCGAAAGGCTAAAAAAATGTCATACCAATGGACAGTAAAAGAACTAAGAGAGATGCTAGAAGGCGAACCCGATGACGCCATTGTATTCGCCATCTGGCACGATGAATCAAACCAGTTTCATGAACGTCCTATCTACAAAAGCAGCACCGCAGCCAACAAATCAGAACATTATCTATACCTGGGAAACGAGCGATGAACGAAGAAAAAGCCCGCAAAATACTAGGAAGCTGGATTAAAGAAAATGACAATCTCACCCACACAGACCCATACATTAACGCCGATCACAAAGGGATATCGCTTGATGGCGGCTTTACCCGCAAACAACTTAAAGCAATATTTTGGTGGATGAAATACAAGCTAAAATAAAAACCTACTCAACCCCAAACCGCGCCAGCCACTCCCACCCAGCATATTTATCAAAGGGCTCTGATTTAACCAGGTGAGTATAGCGCTTTAAATTATCCCAGCTGCCGTGACCGGTCACCATCGCTACCCGGGTAATATCCCAACCCAACTCAAAATAGTGAGATGTACCCTCATGCCGCAAATCATGCAAACGCAGCCCCTTAACACCCACATCCTGATGCTGACACGCGCGCTGAAAAAAAGTGCTGACAGACCGGGGGTTATACGGAAATATCCGATCATCCACCCTCGGCTGCGCCATCACCACCGCCCACGCACGGGCCGGTAAACTCACCCACTTATGATTCCCCTGCTTTTTGCGCGGATGCTTCATATCCCGCACCAGAACGCGCTGGTTATCATAATCAAGATCAGCCCACTCAATGCGACACGTCTCAGCCACCCGCCGCGCTGAGAACACCTGAAACATCACCAGATCAACCATAGGCGTTGTTCTATTCGTCCGAGCATACGCCCCCGGCCCTGATACCTCGCGATCAAAATACGCTAGCAACCGGCTTAATTCATCTAACTCAGGCCGACGATCAACCGCCTCAGCCCGACCAATCAAGCCATATTTAGACCCCAACCGCCGTGCATCCTCCAACTGCAGCAAATCAACCCCCTTACCCCAGGCCGACCGCGCATACTCCAACACCTGCTTTAAATAAATAGCATCCTGCGCCGCCGTCGCCGGAGACGCCCCCTTAGCCACCCGCCACCGCAACCAGTCCATCAACTGCGCTGACGTATGCCCAATCAACGGCAAATCAGCCAGCGGCGCCTGGCGCTGCATATACTTCAATGCCGACAACTTAGACCGCCCAATACCCCGAGGCAACACACTCACCTCATCAACATACCGCGCACACGCCTGCCCCAGCGTCAAATCCCCCGACAGCGAATCAACCCCCACCTCATCAATAAACGCCTCACGCCTCTTCGCCCACCGCTCAGCCTTCTTCCGCTGATCGAAAGTTTCAGACTCATGATATATAATCACGCCCTTCCGGCGAATACGAATCTGGACTAAGAAAGCAACAGATCCATCCTTACGGGTACGTGCAGTTATTGTTGCCATCCCATAGTCTCCAGTGCAACATGAAGCAGTGCAACACGAGTTCATGTTGCCTTTTATGTTGCACTGTATTCCCAAAAACACCCTAAAACAACCTAATTGAACCAAAAACAAGCCATTGAAAACATCAGCAAAAACAAGCCACAGCCCAGCAACCCCGCGGAATACGCCGGATAGACGCCTTTCAGTCGCGCCCATGATGGAGTGGACGGACCGGCATTGCCGTTATTTCCACCGGATTATCAGCCAGAACGCGGTGCTCTATACCGAGATGGTGACCACCGGCGCGCTGATTCATGGCGACCGGGAACGGTTTCTGCAGTACAACCAGCAGGAACATCCACTGGCCCTGCAACTGGGTGGCAGTAATCCCGATGACCTGACCACCTGTACCCAGATGGCCGAAGAGTTTGGCTATGATGAGGTTAACCTCAATGTGGGTTGCCCCAGCGACCGGGTGCAGAACAATATGATCGGTGCCTGCCTGATGGCTCATCCGGGTCTGGTGGCTGAGTGCCTGGAAAAGATGCAGTCCGCCGTGAGCATTCCGGTGACGGTGAAACACCGGCTGGGCATTGATGATATGGACAGCTATGAAGAACTTCATCATTTCGTCTCAATTGTCCGGGAATCCGGCTGTAAGACCTTTATAATCCATGCCAGAAAAGCGATACTTCAGGGGTTAAGTCCGAAAGAAAACCGGGATATACCACCGTTGAACTATGACTGGGTCTACCAGATAAAACAGGCGTTTCCCGATCTGGAAGTGCTGATAAACGGTGGCATCAAAACACTGGATGAAAGCAAAGCACATCTGCAGCATGTTGATGGTGTCATGATCGGCCGGGAAGCCTACCACAACCCCTATATGATGGCGGAGGTAGACAAGCTTTATAACCCGGACGCGGCAGTGAAAACCCGCTTAGAGATTATCGAACAGATGTACCCCTACATTGAAGAGCAACTGAGCCAGGGTTGCTATCTGGGCCATATCACCCGCCATCTGCTGGGCCTGTTTCACGGCCAGCCGGGCGGACGCCAGTTCCGACGCTATCTGAGTGAAAATGCTCACAAGGCCGGTGCTGATGTCGACGTTTTGAAACACGCGGTTGCTAAAGTAGCTGCGTTCTAAAAGATTATGGAATAAGGAATATAACAATGGAAAGCCAGCTGGATCAGCTTAAAAAGATGACCACCATTGTTGCCGACACCGGCGACATTAATGCGATCCGCGATCTGAAACCGGTGGATGCAACCACCAACCCCTCCCTGCTGCTGAAAGCCAGTCAGGACCCGGCTTACCGTCCCTATCTGGAACAGGCCAAAGCCTGGGCGCTGAGTCAGAGTGGCAGCGAAGCGGAACAACTGGCCAACATGACCGATAAGCTGGCGGTGCTGGCCGGCTGCGAAATCCTTTCGCTGATTCCCGGGCGTATCTCCACCGAGGTGGATGCACGCCTGTCGTTTGATACCCAGGCAACCATCGCTAAAGCGAAGAAACTGATCGGCCTGTATAACGAAGCGGGTATCAGTAATGAGCGGGTGCTGATCAAAATCGCATCAACCTGGGAAGGGATCGAAGCGGCCCGTCAGTTGGAAAAAGAGGGCATCAATTGTAACCTGACGCTGCTGTTTGGCTTCGCCCAGGCGGTGGCCTGTGCCGATGCCGGTGTGTTCCTGATCTCGCCCTTTGTCGGTCGGATTCTTGACTGGTATAAAGCCAACAGCCCAGAGGGCACTGAGCTGAGCGGCCCTAAAGATCCCGGCGTACTTTCGGTCAGCCGCATCTACAACTACTACAAGCAACACGGTTATAACACCGTGGTGATGGGGGCCAGCTTCCGTAACAGTGAAGAGATTCGCCAACTGGCAGGCTGTGACCGGCTAACGATCAGCCCGGGGCTGATTGAAGAACTGGCGGGAACCAGAATACCGCTGGACCAGAAGCTTTTTGCTGATGCTCCGATGAGTGATGAGCCAAAGCTTGAAAACAGTGAACAGGCGTTCCGCTGGGCAATGAATGAAGATGCGATGGCCACCGAAAAACTGGCTGAGGGTATCCGCAACTTTGCCGCGGATCAGGTGAAGCTGGAGCAGTTGCTAAGTCAGCTATAAACCGGCTGACAATAATCAACGCTTGATGCTTAAAAGCGTTACCACAGTACCCAAAGGGCATGCTATACCCAAAGGGCATGCTATACCCAAAGGGCATGCGAAGATCACAGAGGACACGGAGAAGCACTATTAACTGGCTTTTCTCTGTGCACTCTGTGTCCTCTGTGGTGAGTCTGTTTTATGCTCTAAAGGCCCCTGCTCCGGTACTCTCTTCCAGTACTCTCTGGCGCGAAGAACCTTTTTTTAACCGGTCAGTGCTGTTACAACCCGCCCACCAGCGTATATTTGATCTCCAGGTAGTCCTCCATACCGTACTTAGAACCTTCCCGGCCGGTACCCGACTCTTTAACACCACCAAACGGGGCCACCTCGGTTGACAGAATACCATCGTTAACCGCTACCATGCCGTATTCCAGCGCTTCAGACACCCGGAACACCCGGGCATAATCACGGGTAAAGAAGTACGCTGCCAGACCAAACTCGGTGTCGTTAGCGATCTGCACCGCTTCCTCTTCAGTGTCAAAACGGAACAGTGGCGCCACCGGACCAAATATCTCCTCATGGGCCAGGCGCATATCGTTAGTGATATCAGCAACAATGGTCGGCTCGTAGAAATTTCCGCCCAGTGCGTGGGGTTTGCCTCCGGAAATAATCCGCGCCCCTTTGGCCACCGCATCATCAACCATCGAAGTCACTTTATCCAGCGCCGCCCGGTTGATCAGTGGTCCCTGCTGAAATTCGCCTTCCGAGCAGTTACCCACCTGCAGTTTGGCAACCTCGGCGGCATAGCGCTGGGCAAACTCTTCATAGATACCACTCTGAATCAGCAGACGGTTGGCACAGACACAGGTCTGACCGGAGTTGCGGTATTTAGAGGCGATTGCGGCGGGCACCGCTTTATCGAGATCCGCATCATCAAAGATAATCAGAGGGGCATTCCCCCCCAGTTCCATCGAGGTTTTCTTCACTGTGTCAGCACACTGACGCATCAGCTGTTTACCCACCGGCGTCGATCCGGTAAAGGAGAGCTTACGCACCACCGAGCTATCGGTGAGGGTTTTGCCTACTTCGATTGGACGCTTAGTGGTGATAACGTTGATGACACCTGCCGGAATACCAGCGCGGTCTGCCAGTTCCATCAACGCCAGCGCCGATAGCGGTGTATCTTCAGCGGGCTTGATAATCATCGTACAACCCACCGCCAGGGCCGGAGCACACTTACGGGTGATCATCGCATTGGGGAAGTTCCAGGGGGTGATCGCTGCAGTTACGCCAATCGGTTCTTTGGTCACGATAATACGCTTATCCGCTGCATGGGACGGGATAACATCACCATAAGCCCGTTTGCCCTCTTCCGCATACCATTCGATAAACGATGCGCCATAGAGCACTTCACCGGCGGATTCTGCAATTGGCTTGCCCTGTTCTGCGGTCATCAGAATAGCCAGATCATCCTTGTTGGCAACGATCAGTTCAAACCATTTGCGCAGCAGTACTGAACGCTCTTTCGCGGTTTTCTTTTTCCAGCTTTTAAAGGCCACATCGGCGGCCGCGATGGCGGCTTCGGTTTCTTCAACCCCCAGATCCGGCACAGTGGCGATCTGCTCACCGGTGGCCGGATTCAGTACCGGATTGGTTTCGCCGTTCAGGGCGTCAATCCACTGACCATTGACGTAGGCGTGTTGCTTTAACAGCGACGGATCTTTCAGGGTAATCATGTGTAACTCCAAAAACAGCAATAACGCCCCGATACCGATATCGGGGCGTGTATCAAAATACAGAACTTTTAATTACAGAACTCTTAATTACAAAGCGCTTAATTACAGCGCTTAATTACAGCGCTTTTAAATACGAGCGTTTAAATACAACACTTAGGTATTCAGCACTCTTATATTCAGAACGTTATACAGCCTTATAAAGGTAGTAAACCAGATCTCAGGCGACAACGTTCTGCGCTTTTAATTGTGTAATTTCCGCTTCGCTCAGTCCCAGAGAGGCCAGTACCTCATCGGTATGCTGCCCCAGTGTCGGTGGCGCAGCATTGTACTCTATCGGGGTGTGAGAGAATTTCACCGGACTGGCAACGCCGGGCACACTGCCACCCGCCGGATGAGGCAGCTCTACCTGCATCTGGCGGTGTTTCACCTGCGGATCAGCAAACACTTTATCCAGCGTATTGATCGGCCCGCACGGCACCCCCTGCGACTCAAGCTTCTCCAGCCACCAGTCACTGCTGTGACTACGCATCAGCTCGGCCACCAGGGGTGTCAGTTGTGCACGGTTTTCAACCCGTAATGAGTTAGTGACAAAAGCGGGATTATCCGCCAGCTCCGGGGCACCCGCCAGGGCACAGAAGCGGGCAAACTGAGCATCATTGCCCACCGCCAGAATGATGTGGCCATCCGCCGTCGGGAACGCCTCATAGGGGACAATATTCGGATGGGCATTTCCCAGACGTACTGGCGGCTTGCCACCCACCAGATAGTTCATCGCCTGATTTGCCAGCGTTGCCACCTGTACATCCAGCAGTGCCATATCGATATGTTGTCCCACACCGGTTTCACTGCGGTGCAACAGCGCCGCCTGAATACCGTTACAGGCATACAGACCGGTCATCACATCCACCAGGGCGACGCCGACCTTCATTGGCTGACCATCGGGATCTCCGGTGACGCTCATCAGACCGCCCATCGCCTGGATCATAAAGTCATAGCCAGCCCGTTGCGCATAGGGACCGTCCTGACCAAAACCAGTAACAGAGCAGTAGATCAACCCGGGATTCACCGTTTTCAGGCTGTCATAGTCGAGGCCATATTTTTTCAGGCCGCCGACTTTATAATTCTCAATCACAACATCGACCTGCGCCGCCAGACGCTTAATCAGCGCCTGTCCCTCAGGGGTGGTCATATCAATCGCAATTGAGTGTTTACCCCGGTTCGCCGCATGAAAATAGGCGGCGTCTGTCGGGTTGCCATCCGGGTCCTTAACAAACGGAGGCCCCCAGCCACGGGTATCATCACCACAGCCAGGACGCTCCACCTTAATCACTTCAGCACCAAAATCTGCCAGCATCTGGCCGGCCCAGGGGCCCGCCAGAATACGGCTGAGATCGAGTACTCTGATATGACTCAGCGCGCCAGCCATCAGAAGAACGCCTGAATGCCTGTCATCGCACGACCCAGAATCAGGGCATGAATGTCGTGGGTGCCTTCGTAGGTATTGACCGCTTCCAGGTTCATCACATGACGAATCACACCAAACTCATCGGAGATACCGTTACCACCGTGCATATCCCGGGCAACCCGGGCGATATCCAGCGACTTACCACAGTTGTTGCGCTTCATCAGCGAGATCAGTTCAACCGGGCAACGATTGTCATCCATCAAACGCCCCATCTGCAAACAACCCTGCAGACCCAGAGAGATCTCAGTTTGCATATCCGCCAGTTTTTTCTGCACCAGTTGGTTTGCGGCCAGCGGACGCTGGAACTGGATACGATCCAGGGTGTACTGACGGGCAGCAGTCCAGCAGAACTCAGCCGCCCCCAGTGAACCCCAGGCGATACCGTAGCGAGCTTTATTGAGACAACCGAACGGTCCGGCCAGCCCTTCAACACCGGGTAACAGGTTCTCGTCAGGGACAAACACATCCTCCATAACGATCTCACCAGTGACTGAAGCACGCAGAGAGAACTTGCCCTCGATCTTAGGCGCGCTCAGACCCGGCATCCCTTTTTCCAGTACGAAGCCACGTACCACGCCGTCCAGCTTCGCCCAGACGACAAACACATCGGCGACTGGCGAGTTGGTGATCCACATCTTCGCGCCTTTAAGGATGTAACCGCCATCCACTTTAGTGGCGCGGGTTTTCATATTGTTTGGATCAGACCCCACATCCGGCTCGGTCAGGCCAAAACAGCCGATCCACTCACCGGTGGCCAGTTTAGGCAGATATTTCATCCGCTGTTCTTCGCTGCCGTAAGCATAGATCGGGTGCATCACCAGCGAGGACTGCACCGACATCGCCGAACGGTAACCACTGTCTACCCGTTCAACTTCACGAGCCACCAGACCGTAGCAGACATAGTTAACCTCTGAACCACCATACTGCTCTGGCAGCGTAGACCCCAGTAAGCCGAGTTCACCCAGTTCCTGCATGATTTCGGTGTGAAAAATCTCGTTACGGTTGGCTTCTGTAACCCGCGGTAACAGCTGACCCTGACAGTAATCACGGGCAGCATCGCGAACCATGCGCTCCTCTTCGGTCAGTTGAGTCTCAAGGGAAAACGGATCTTCCCAGTTAAATGCAGGCTTTGTAGAAGATTTGCTCATGGAACACGCCTCTTGCTTCTCGTTATGTGCAGCCACCGCTTATGAGAGCGGTTTCCACCGGTTCTGATAGGAATGATAGCAGCATATTGTTCATTATTTTTTACAAAATCAAGCCCATAGAACAACATGGCTATATCGATTTTGTCCTGATAACAATACTACCGCCGACCCTGCTTTCAGGTATATGCCCCTTCAGGGGGAGGTAGAAAAAGGCCTGACATTAATGACTATCTGTGGCGATAAGCTGTCTATAATGGAGCTGATGTCTGCAGAGTGATACCCCCTGATACACTGTTTAAAATAGTGCCCACAACCGCAGGGGATCTCTGTGCATGTCAAAACGATAAGATAGTTGAAGCTCTGCGCTCATCTGATCAGCCAGGATGAATCAGGAGCGAACATTGAGGATACACTGTGCGTCAAACACTGATCCGGACACTTTTCCTGATGAGCGGTTTTTTTTTCGTTCTGTTAGGCATTATCGGACTGTTACTGCCACTGGTCCCGACCACCCCTTTCCTGCTGGTCGCGGCCTTCTGCTTTTCCCGCAGTTCGGAGCGTTTGCATCAGTATCTGCTCAACCATCGCTGGTTTGGTCATTATATTCGTGACTGGGAAGAGCATGGCGTGATCCCACTGAAGGCGAAACTTTTCGCCAGCGGTATGATGCTGTTAATGATCAGCTATCCGCTGCTGTTTCTGAATTTTCATCCAGGCCTGAAAACGGCCGCTGCCGCTACGGTTATCATTGCGCTATGGTATGTCTGGCGCAAACCCTCAAAACGCCCGCTATCGACTACTACTAAATCAGAACACCCTCTCAAATAGTCCCACCGATTTATAAAACAATGGCGATAAAATAATCTGTATTAATTTAATTCAATATTTTTTGATTTTATATCAATTTACCTCATGATAGATCAGCACCATAATCAACGCCTCTTTCGGGACAATCCCCTGTCTCAAAGAACGACCCTACAGAACTATCAACAGGAGAAGATGGTGAAAACACATATTCCGGGCTTTCCCCGTATTGGCGCTCAGCGCGAACTGAAGTTCGCGCTTGAAAACTACTGGCATGGAAAATCCAGCCGCAACGAGCTGACTGATGTGGCAAAGACTCTGCGAATGCAAAACTGGAATATTCAGGCTGAAAGTGGCATGGATCTGGTCACTGTCAATGATTTCTCTCTGTATGACCAGGTGCTGGATCACTCGGTGCTGTTAGGGGTGGTTCCTCAGCGTTTCAGCGATGGCAGCTGCGATAGCTTTGATAACTATTTCCGCATGGCCCGGGGGCGGGCACCATCAGGCAAGGCAACCCGTGCCTGCGAGATGACCAAATGGTTTGATACAAACTATCACTATCTGGTGCCGGAGCTAACCGCTACACAGCAGTTTATTCTCAATCCAGAAAAGCTGCTGGCGGAGATAACCGAAGCACAGCAAGCCGGTCATCGGGTTAAGCCGGTGATTATCGGCCCGGTTACCTATCTGTGGCTGGCTAAATGTGCGGCTCAGACGTTCGATAAACTAACGCTGCTACCGGCTCTGCTGGAAAGTTATAAAGGCCTGCTGAATCTATTGTCTCGTAAGAACATCGATTGGCTACAGATCGATGAGCCGGCACTGGTATTGGAGCTGCCACCTAAATGGCAGGAAGCCTATCGTGAAGCTTATCAGACGCTGAGCAGCAGTGGCACCGGGTTAAAGCTGATGCTGACCACCTACTTTGGCGCGCTGGACAGTAACTTTGATCTCACTGCTTACCTGCCGGTGGATGGCTTTCATCTGGATGCAGTACGCGGCGGCGATGAGTTTATCCGTTTCAGCGAGCGACTCAGAACAGATCAGGTGCTCTCAGTGGGCGTCATCGATGGTCGCAACATCTGGAAAACCGATATTACCGCAGCGGCCGGGCGCATTAAACCGGTTGCGGACCAAAGGGGCGATAACCTCTGGCTCTCCAGCAGCTGTTCATTGCTGCATGTGCCTGTCGATCTGGAGCAGGAAACCGGCTTTGATCCCGAGTTATACAGCTGGCTGGCATTTGCACGGCAAAAACTGGCGGAGCTCAGCCTGCTGAAACAGGCGATCGAGGGCAAAAACAGTCCTCAGCTGGCCGCGAACCTGCAACATGTGACCGCCCGGACACAGTCCCAGCGGGTACACCGTATCGAGGTGAAGCGGCGTGTCAACGGACTGATGCCACAAGATGGTGAGCGCGGCCTGCCCTACGCTGAGCGCGCGGTAAAACAGCAGCAAAAGCTGCAGCTTCCTGCGTTCCCAACCACCACTATCGGCTCATTCCCGCAAACCAGCGATATCCGTTCTGTGCGGGCCCGTTTCCGTCGTGGTGAACTGGATGAGATTAGCTATACCGCGATTATGCAGGCAGAGATTAAAGACTGCATCGAACGGCAGGAGCGCTATGGTCTGGATATGCTGGTACATGGCGAACCGGAACGCAACGATATGGTGGAATACTTCGGCGAACAGCTGGAAGGCTATACCACCAGTCAGTTGGGCTGGGTGCAGTCCTACGGTTCCCGTTGCGTTAAGCCACCGATTATCTATGGTGATATTCTGCGCAAAGAAGCGATGACCGTCGGCTGGAGCCGTTATGCCCAGTCACTGAGCAACAAGCCAGTTAAAGGGATGTTGACCGGTCCGGTGACTATGCTGCAATGGGCGTTTGTTCGGGACGATCAGCCCCGTTCTGAAACCTGTCTGCAGATCGCCCTGGCCCTGCGGGATGAAGTGGTCGATCTTGAGCAGGCGGGTATCGCTGCGATCCAGATCGATGAACCGGCTATTCGGGAAGGACTGCCGCTGAAACAGTCCGAGTGGGAGTTTTATCTGCAATGGGCGGTCTATGCCTTCCGTGTATCAGCCAGTGGCGTACAGCCGGAAACCCAGATCCACACCCACATGTGTTATGCCGAGTTCAATGACATCATTCAGGCGATTGCCGATATGGATGCCGATGTGATCACCATTGAAACCAGCCGTTCCAATATGGAGCTGCTGGAAGTGTTCACCGAGTTTAACTACCCCAATGAGATTGGCCCCGGCGTCTATGATATCCACAGCCCGAACACACCAACGGTAGAACAGATTCAGACGCTGATTGAAAAAGCCGCCACACTGATTCCAGCCGAACGTCTCTGGATTAATCCAGACTGTGGTCTGAAAACCCGTGGCTGGGATGAGGTTGCCACCAGCCTGATCAACATGGTTGCAGCGGCTAAAATCCTGCGGGAGCAACGACTGGCAGCATAACGTGCCCTGAATATAGCAACCAACAAAAGGCTGGGAAGCAATTCCTGGCCTTTTCTGTTTCACATTAACGCAATCATCTGATATTAATCAGGTAGATAATGTTAAGGAAAAACAAAGGGAACACGACATGGGTCAGCAATTTGCAGAACTGTCCACTCAACATATTGAGTTTATCGGTGAGCAGAAGATCTACTTTGTGGCAACAGCCGCGGCCACCGGCCAGGTCAACCTGTCCCCCAAAGGCGGTGATTCCCTCAGAGTGATCAGCCCGACCAGAATAGCCTGGTTAAATCTGACCGGTAGTGGCAATGAATCTGCCGCCCATGTATTGCAGAATCCAAGAATGACACTGATGTTCTGCGATTTTCAGGCCGCCCCCCTGATTCTCAGAACTTATGGCGATGCCCGGGTGCTGCATCGGCAGGATCCCGACTGGCACGAGTATCGCTCACTTTTTCCTGCCAGCGAAGCCGCCCGGCAGATCTTTATTCTGGATATCAGCCTGGTTCAGTCATCCTGCGGCATGTCAGTGCCCCTGTTTGATTATAAAGGCGACCGTGATGCGTTAACTAACTGGGCAGAGAAAAAAGGCAAACAGGGTATTGAGGCCTACTGGTACGACAGAAACCAGCAAAGTCTCGATGGTTTTGACACTGAAATCGTTGAACGCACTGGAATCAGTGCCCCTGAAAAGCACAACAAATAAGCGCACTGCAAGAGAACAGCTGAAAGATTGCCGCTAAATGTCAATGTCGCAGCAGCCCCTGTCTCTTCAGCTCTGTAACTGAAGCACCTGGTCAAAAACGTTTTTGTGGCAACGTTGTTAATGGAGAGTGTTGTGACTGAAATAGGTGAAAACATCTGGATTTTTGAGGGGCCTGCCGTACCCTTTTTTACCCTGCCCTACACGACGCGTATGACGATCATCAGGTTACCCGGTGATGAATTATGGGTTCACAGCCCGATCGCCCTGACAACGGAGCTGATTCACCAGATTGACACGTTGGGCAGGGTAAAATACCTGATCTCTCCCAACCATCTGCACCATCTGTTTATTAAGGACTGGCAGAATCATTATCAGGACACCCTGAGCTTTGGTACCAGAGAGGTACAAGTTAAGCGTCCGGATATCATATTTGAGAGTATTTTCACCCCATTTTTCAATGCCCCCTGGTCAGAACATATCGATCAACTGCTGTTTACCGGTTCGCCGGCCATGGAAGAGTGTGTATTTTTCCATAAACCCTCGGCAACACTGATTGTCACCGATCTGATTGAGAACTTTGCTCCGGAATCGTTCACCCCGGTGAAACGGTTCGTGGCCGCGGCTGCAGGTATTTTAGCGCCCAATGGCAAGATGCCCCTGGATTGGCGGCTGAGCTTTATGTTCAGTAAAAAGAAGGCGCAACAACATCTGCAAAACATATTACACTGGCACCCGAAAACGATCGTTATGGCTCACGGACAGGTGATCAACAGCGAAGCGGTACAGTTTTTAAAGCGATCGTTTAACTGGCTGGATATTGACTGATCCCGGTTAGTTATCCCGGCCCACCACTTTAATGTTATCTGGAGTACGCACCCTTGCCCCACTGTATTATTGAGTTTTCAGAAACGCTTATCCCCCGCCTGCCCCCTGCAAAACTGGTGCAAATCGTCTATGAAGGCGCATTGAGGTCCGGCTTGTTTGAGGCCGCAGATATTAAAACCCGCGCCTTAGCCTACGATCATTTCCTCACAGGTCCATCCCCTGCTGATTTTATTCACGTAACCCTAAGAATATTAAGTGGCAGAACCGATGAGCAAAAACAGTTATTATCTTCTACAGTGTTGAAGGGGTTAACAGATTGTAATCTGGCTGGAATATCCTTAACAGTGGAGGTTGAGGATATTCATAGTAGTAGTTATGCCAAATTTATTGCCTGACGCTGGCAGCATCAGGCTCTGTTTACTCTGAGAGGTGATTATGCTGGCTGGTCATATTGGTGTTGCACTGGCTCTGTGCAGATTGGATCGGCGCGTGAATCCGGGGGCATTAGTGGCTGCAGCCCTGTTACTCGACCTGCTGCTCTGGAGCTTTGTACTGCTGGGCTGGGAGTCGGTCACCATTCCTGACAATTTTGACCAAAAGCATCAACTGAAATTTAACTACTCATACTCCCACAGTCTTTCTGCGGCGGTTATCTGGTCCCTCATGTCTGGTGCGGCAGCGTTTCTCTGGTATTCAGAGTTCAGAGGGGTGGGCCTGCGAGCCGTATTTATGGTTTCGGTGGCAGTGTTCTCCAACTGGTTACTGGATTTTACGGTGCATGACCTCGACCTCTCTCTTCTGGGCGATGCTTCTCTGAAGATGGGCCTGAAATTTTGGGATAATATGCCCGTTATCTTGCTAATTGAGGCAGGTATTCTGCTGGCCGGATTGTTACTGTTTCTCTATGGTGCCAGAATCTCTACCGCCAGAGTGGTGGGCATGACCCTGCTCTGTGTGCTCGCGCTCACCATCACAGTAGTGACCATGACCATTGCACCAACCCCCTCTTCTGAGGTGTTGTTAGCCCAGGGGTCACTGGTAATGATTCTGTCCATCTGTCTGCTGAGCGGGTGGCTGGGGAGGCAGCTAAGGAGAGCATAAGCGGTTCGGAACGGCCGGTCCCACAGTAATCCCGCCTGTTCTTTTTACCCGATGCGCCGCTTCACATCACTCAACCGCTTCGGTGTCCCCCGTCAGCACTGGCTGGTTGTTTAACTCATCTGCATAAAATGACAGTGATCGGGTGCTCTTTTTAGCGGCATACATCGCACTGTCAGCAGCGCCAATCAGTTCAACCCGGTTGACGCCATCGCGGGGATAAAAGGCCACACCAATACTGATTGAAATCTGCAGCTCCTTTGCCAATAACGTTACCGGCTCTGAGAGACAGGCACTGAGTTTGTTTGCGATTACACTAACCTCTTCAATGCCCGGGTTACCGGGCAGCAGCAGGGCAAACTCATCTCCCCCCAGCCGCGCCAGGGTATCACTATCCCGCAAAACACGACTCAGACGACGACTGACCTCAATCAATAACTGATCTCCAATATCATGCCCCAGAGAGTCGTTGACCGCTTTAAACCCATTCAGATCCATATACAGCAGTGCCGCTGAGCGGTTATTTCGCCGGCACAGTGCAAGCGTATGCTCCACCCGGTCAATAAAAAGCCGACGGTTAGGCAGTCCGGTCAGCGCATCATAAAAAGCAAAATGCTCCAGTTCTGCATTCGCTTGTTTCAATTCATCGGTACGCAAGCTGACCAGCCGGGTCAGTCTTTCGTGATAACCAAACGCAGACAGCACGATAAATACCGCCAGCGCACCAAACAATGCCTCGGCTATCAGAAAGCTGAGGCTATCACCGATCTGCAGAGCAGTGACGTTTTTATTACTGACATGCAGATTAAAAGTCCACGTATGATTCGCAAACTCCATCTCAAACCAATGGCTCAACCCCTCCCCTGCAGCGATATCATCCATAGTATCCATGCGGCCATACACCTTGTCTGCCGGATTGTCATTTTCGTACACATAGAGATCGATATAACCCAGCCGTTCAGCGATCTGCGGGTTATTCAGTATTTCTGACACCAGAAAAACCCCGACGACGAACCCTTTAAGTGATTCAACAGCAGCCACCGAGTTATCCTGCGGATCAACCTGCTGAAAAACCGGCGAGAAGATCAGAAACCCCTGTTTATCGTCTTTAGACTGCACCAGCTCTATAATATTGGTTGCGGTATCCTTGCGGGTCGCTTTGGCCAGCAACATACTCTGTTTACGCTCATCGTTGGAAAAAACGTTATAGCCCAGTGCCGGATTATTATTTTTAAACGGCAGAATATACTCAACTACCACCAATGGATCGGTGGATAGCAGAGGCTTTCCCCTGACCTTAAATCCTGGGTCTACCTCCTTCCGCGCATGTTGTTCAAACTCTTCAACCGCCCCCTGCCCGACCAGAATATCCCAGGAGATCGCACTGATGCCGGGCAGGTTGGCGAGATAGGGACGGGTAGCGTCTGTGAACACCTGATAATTGACTTCTTCGGTCTGCGCCAGGGTAGTGCCAAGATGGTTCAGCGCATCAAGGTAATTGCTCATATGTTGTTTCAGGATGTTTTCAACCGCTTCAGATTTCAACGCAAAATCATTTTCAGTCTTAGTCACCACCGAGTCTTCAATATATTGCTGCGCTACCTGAAACGCAGTAATTAAGGTAAACAGAGGTATCGTTAACGACTTCAGCAGGCGATACCAGACAACTTTATCCACCTGACGGATAAACATCGCCAACAAGAGAGGTGTGACCAGAATGACACCCAGAAAATCGCCTATCCACCAGATCAGCACATTGTTAAGGTAAATTTTCGCGCTGAGATCCCCGCTTAATCCCAGAGTTAGCGCCCCATTCCCCACCACGGCACTGATCAGACAACAGAGAAAGGCGGTACCGATAAACCCCGCCACATGGGAGTATGAGGGGGCATCAAGAATCTTGATGTGCCGGGATTGCAGAAGGGTGTGATTGACCCAAGCCTGTACAACCGACCCCATGGCGATAATCCCGGAGGTGAGCACCACCGACAGCCCCAGTTCACTATGGTGTAACAAATAATGACCAGAATTAAACAGCAGAGAGCCCAACAGAATGGCGGGCAGGAAGCGTTTACCAAAGATCAGGCACCCAGCCAGCGCAACGCCTGCAGAGGGCCATAATGAGACAATCTGTGCCTGAGGGCTAAAACTGGAAAAGAAAAACGCGGATCCAACATAAAGCACAAACAGTAAAAGATAGGTACTTCTACCTGTCAGGGAGTAGCAAACGTTCAAAATGCTGACGTGCTCCATACTAAAGCCTGCAAACGGGATACAGTGCAAGCCGGCCTTTTTGCACCAACTAACATCATTGTAGAGCCACTGAGTCGAAGACTATAACAGATTGTTTTATAAAATCTAATTCCCTGTAAGTCGTAGGCTGATTTACATCAGTCTGACAGCGTCAGGCACGGCCCCGCCTCTGAACCATTTCAGGTGATGCAAGGACAGGCAGCTAGTCTAGCCGTTTGGAAGAAACCCGACACACTTTAGATATAGATGGTCTGGTCGTCATTTCACTCACTTTTTTCTGCTGTATCATATCCGTATTTTGTTCAGCCACATTCAAGCAGACCCTGTTGACGGATACGTGCTTTAAACGCTTTCATCACCGGACGGGAAATCATTGTTTCAGCCAATAGTCGCTGTTCATATACCTGAAGTTTAACCACCTCGTCCGAGCTGTCCCGTGCGGCGGCTATCAGCCTGTGCACACCAGGCTCCAGAAGTATGTGATGACATGATTTAACCGCGTCATACAGTGCTGCCATGACGACCTTTTCCTGTTGCGTCATTTTGCACTTACCATCGATAATTTTCAGCATCACCGTAATCGCGCAGTCAACTTCAACCGGACTGAGAAGATGTTCAGACAGCCATTGTTCAATATCGGTCATCGTTAGCTCCAGTCGGACGTTTGTACATAGTGCAGCAGCGACTCTTCAATCCCCTCATGCCCATAGTCGCTGACGGAGATGACGCCAATCCGTTTCAACTTCTCTTGCGGCCCGTCACCGATTTTGACCACGAACACCGCATGACAGTCTTTGATAGTTTCCAGAATCAGCTCCATGGCTGACCTGTCGCCGGTATGTCCCTGGCAGTAGTGGTCTACAACGCGGCGCTCGATAAACTCACAATGATCCTCGCAGACACGGTAGATCAAAAATGCTCTGGCATGACCAAAGTGCAGATTGATCGACACAGCATCTTTGCTGGCGACGGCCATCAAAACGGGGGGCAATTTCACCATCGGCTTAAACCTCTGTGGCTGCGTTGTTTTTCAGGGGTGCTAATACTCATATAGACAAGCACATGAGGTTAAGAGTGGCTGCAAAAGCTATACCAGCCATCTCTTTATTGGCGTGCAAATTGCTGGAAGCTTAAGACCAAACAAATCAGACGACAGATGAAGTCAGACTTATAGGTTTACTCATGCAACATTTAAATCATGCAGATATTGACTGTGATCATCAGCACTTTGCTGACATCACTACCCGGTTGAAAACCTCAGATACCGACCAGTTTAAAAGACTTTTCAGTGAGCTTCTTAGTCATACAGAAACCCACTTCAAGCGGGAAGAACAGTTCATAGAGCAGTACGACTACCCCGGAAAAAGCGAGCACTGCGGTGAACACAATCGCCTGCTAACCGAGCTGCGGCAGTTTAACCAGCGGGTACAGCAGGGCCGCCTGACCATGGCCCGTGCCTATATCAATGACCGTGTTGATGAGTGGTTGCATCAACATATTACCAATATGGATGCTGCGCTGGTGAAACATATCGAGAGTCACTCATGAAGACTGAGCTGAACACAGAACTGAACCGGATTATTCAGCTGGAAGAGGGGCTGGTCGCATTAGCATCGCTATACCACAACCCGATGACCGGCGACCGGATTCTCAAACTGGAGCTGAACTACCATACCCAGATCATCGGAGCCAAGAGTTTTACCCTGCAGGGGTTCAGCGGCGAAGAAGCGGAAAACCTGGTCAGAAACCTGCCCGATAATCAGTACATTATGCGGGAGATTGATGAGTTTCTGGCGGGCGATATGGATTAACGATTGTCGTGAACACGACAAGCGTCGAAACAAATAACTGCAGTAAAAACAACAAACGGTACAGGTTTTGTCGACAGCCAACAAAGAAAACAGAGCTGATTATATTTTTTATATAAAAAATAACAGGTTAAAGATAAATCCACCTTAGGTACGCTAATTGCAATTCAGAGAAAAATGCTGGAATTCGGCTTTATATACTCTGGAGTGTAGACATGTTACTTGATCAATATAAGCAAAAAGGGCTCTTCTTTAACGTTAACTTTCTCGAATCAACGGATACACAGATGCAAGCCTATCGGGGAGAACTGATTCTGATCGAAGGTGAGATTGGCGATGACAAAGGCCACTCAAAACCACCTGTCGATGTGATGCGGGGCGTTTTTATACTGGCAGACGACAAGATCAGAATGCTCGGTGGTGTTGTCGATTCCATGGACTCTCTTCCCGCCCTGATGGACAAGTACAGTGCAGATTTTGCCAGCGACATCAGTGCCCTGATCTATGTGGTTAATCTGGAGAAAGCCGTTGTCACCGACATTTCTGGCTTCAATTTCATCCTGATTCCAATGACTCAGGGTGTACCCTGGAATGAAACCATGGAGGAGCTGGCAATTGAGAAAAGCGATCTGAAAGGTCAGTCTGCGGGCAACAAACTGGTCACCGTCTACGAAGAGCTGAAAACCTACAAGCCTAAATATGCCAGCGTTGCATTTGACGCTGCGATGACGATGATCACCGACGCCAAGCGGGAAGGCTGGGGGGCAGTTTAACCCTTGCGCGGGCCGTTTACGTTCTGATCAGATCAGCCCGCGTTGCACCGCGCAGGCCCTGATCAGAACGTCTCCCAACAGCAGACTATAGCGTTATTCACCAGGATATCCCGTCTGCGTGTAGAAAAAAGGGTGTTAATTTTGATCTGGGCCGGTTGTTTCAACAGCCTGCCTATCCGCTACTGATGTAATATCGCCGAAATTAACGCTGTACCATCGATTCCACTGTCCCCCTCTTTCACCTCTTCAATTGTCTCACAGTGAACTACTCTGATAATGATGTTAACCCGGCTCGATCGCCTATTCGGCGATCAGGTCAGGCAGACTAATGGGCCGACAGGGGAATCCCCTGCCAGATTAAACTGATCTGATGACCGTTTTTAACCGTATTACTGTTTTGGTGTCACCAGAGGATTATGGATCAATGAATCAGACACAGAGTTTCAAGTCACCATCCTGTACCGTGAATAAAGAAGGGGCTGAAAGGAAGGTGGGCTTCGAGCTGGAGTTTTCCGGTTTAACACTACAGCAGACCTCGGAGATAGTCAGAGAGACCCTCAATGGCACGCTGAAACATCAGACCGCGGCAGAAACGGTTATCCATTGTGCCGGTTTGGGGGCGTTCAATATTGAACTGGACTGGAACTATCTGAAAGAAAAAGCCGCCAGTGATAAGGATCAGCCCTGGCTGGAACTGCTGAGTGATGCTGCCGGTTTGCTGGTGCCGGTTGAGGTGGTTTGTCCTCCCATTACGCTATCCCGGTTGAATCAGCTTGATGAGTTAGTGATGCAACTGCGGCAAGCGGGTGCTATCGGCACAGAAGAGTCGATGATTGCTGCATATGGGGTGCATATTAATAGCGAAATCCCCTCGTTAGATGCCGCTACACTGTTTAATTATCTGAGAGCCTTTTCCCTGTTGCAGTGGTGGCTGGTAGAGGCCCACGAGGTGAATACAACCCGTAAGATCAGCCCCTATATAGATCTTTATCCGGAAAAATATATTAAACAACTGCTATCCCGTGACCACCCGGATATGGAGATAATCTTCAGCGATTATCTTCAACACAACGCCTCGCGCAACCGGGCACTGGATCTGTTGCCACTATTGGCAGAGATTGATGAGGACAGGGTACGCCGCTGTATCGACGACCCCAAAATTAAGCCCCGGCCCACCTTCCATTACCGCATGCCCAATTGCAACATTGAACATGAAAACTGGTCTTTGGCGCTGTCATGGAATATCTGGTGGGTTGTGGAACAGCTGGCCTGCCAACCGGATCACCTGAATGAGTTAAGTGCCGCTTTTCTGGCAGCTGAGCAGTCACTATTGGGTGTCAGCCGTAAACTGTGGACAGAGTATATCGATCAATGGCTAAAAAACCACGCATTGGCGTAACCGGGACGGCGAAGTTCTGGTCTCCCGGCTGGTGGTGCGCAGCACTGGCCCTGCGACTGGCCGGGGCGACTCCTGAACGGATCAGCGTGCGCCATTCGGCCAGTGGTCAACCACTGGATGGCCTGCTGATTGGGGGGGGCGATGATATCAGCCCAGAGCATTATCAGGGCGACATTGATAAGCCGGTCAAAAGCGATCCGGCACGGGATGAGCTGGAGATACGCTGGATTAAGACAGCGCTGGATAACGATATCCCGCTGATGGGCATCTGCCGGGGGGCGCAACTGATCAATGTGGTGTTAGGCGGAACCCTGCACCCGGACATACGCTCACTCAGGCAACACACCTATAACCGACCAGGACTGCTACCCACCAAACAGGTGAAAATAACCGCTGAGTCAAAACTGGCAGATATCTTCAACAAGGTTCATCTGAGGGTGAACAGTCTGCACCACCAGGCGATAAAATCCACCGGAAAAGGGCTGCGGGTTGTTGGCCGGGATCTGGATGAGATCACCCAGGCGGTCGAGTCTGACCAGCATAAGATCATTGCGGTGCAGTGGCACCCGGAATATCTTATCTATCTCCCCTCGCAGTTTTCTCTGTTTCGCTGGCTGGTAAAAAATACTCGTTGAGCATTGCACTGTCGTAACGATAGCCTCGCAACTCCATCTGCTGTTCAATCAGGTGAAGCAGTCGCAAACACTCTTCGGCCTGGTTACTGATAACCGTTTCACTACCGGGATGGCTGGCGCTCTCGCCGACAACCTCACCGGTTCCGATCAGTTCATCTTCAAGATATTCTCTGACAAAGTGGTCGATACAGAGGAGAAAATAGTGTTCAACCGGTATCTGATGCCGTTGAATCTGTTCAACAATCTGCTCCGGACTCTGAAGCAGCGCCTGAAGCGATCTTTTCAGTGGTATAAGAGGATTACTGGCATGCAGGCGGGGGTGGAAAAAACGTTGTTCTAAAAAATCGGAACAGCAAAGATCAAACTGGCGGATCTCTGGCGGTGGAAAGATCCCCCATAGAAACCGGTTAAGTATGTCTGGCATCACTATTCATCCCAGTCCTCTTCTGCCATCTCTGCAAAATTGCCGGCACTCTGTTTCATTTTCTGATTGATAATATTCTGTAACCAGAACGCTTTCTCTCCCGCCAGCTGAGTCTGTATCGATTCCAGTAACTCATCCACATCGGGCCCGCCTTTAACCTGAACCGGAGTGATTCCCAGAGAGATCAGCTGTTTTGTGGCAGAGCCACCAATGGATCCGCAATACATCAGATCCGCGCCCACCAGCCATCTGAGTTTGGGTTTTAACTTGTCTTCATTGCCATCCTGAGCGGCCGCAGCAAAGCTCTGGCTCGTCAGGAGTTGAGCAGAATGACTGTTAACAGAGTAGACATAAAAGCCCTGAGCAGAACCAAAATGCTGATCGACCATACCCCCCTCCATCGAAGCAAACGCCACAATCAGATCATCGAAGTTAGGGTTAGCCTCAGCAATACTCGGATAAGACAGACACTCAGTCATGATTACCTCCAGCTAAACGCAGCGCAAGCTTAGTGAATAAAAAGCTTAGTCAATAAAGTGACACAGGGAGGGTTCGAATCCCTCCCTTCGCCAAGTGATCAGGCATAGACAGGTGCAAACGCCTGCTCTGGATCCTCTGCCGGACCATTACCATCCCAGTAAGGCGATAGCTTGCGAAGTTTTGCAACTATCTCAGGCACTTCGGCTATCACCCGTTCCACCTCTTCCATGGTGTTGTAGCGGGAGAAAGAGAAACGCACCGTGCCGTGGGCAGCAGTATAGGGAATACCCATCGCCCGCATCACGTGTGATGGTTCCAGAGACCCCGAGGTACAGGCAGAACCACTGGAGGCGGCAATACCGACCTTATTCATCAGCAACAAAATTGCCTCGCCCTCAATATATTCAAACGCGATACTGGCGGTATTGGGCAGGCGATTATCCGTATCACCGGTCGGAAAACTATAAGGTACCGCCGCCAGAATGCCCTCTTCCAGACGATCACGCATCGCTTTCACCGTGGTATTTTCGAACTCCATATGTTGCATAGCCAGTTCGCAGGCTTTGCCCAGCCCAACAACGGCTGCAGCGTTCTCAGTACCAGCACGGCGACCGCGCTCCTGATGGCCACCCCGCAGTAGCGGACGGAAACGGGTACCCCGTTTCAGGTAGAGCACGCCAATCCCTTTCGGGGCATGCAGTTTATGACCGGACAGAGAGAGCATATGAATATTGCTCTGCTGCAGATTGATCGGTAGTTTACCCACCGCCTGAACCGCATCGGTATGAAACATAACACCGGCTTCGTTGGCCATATCCGCCATCTTCTCCACCGGGAAGATGGTGCCACTCTCATTGTTGGCCCACATCACACTGACCACCGCTACCCGGTCGCTCAGGAGGCTGGCGTACTGATCAAGATCCAGACGCCCCTTACTGTCCACTTCCAGCTTATGAACGGTATAGCCTTCTGTTTCAAGATATTCGCACAGGGTCAGCACCGCCGGGTGTTCAACTACCGTGGTGATAATCTCTTTACGTTCTGGCTGCGCTTTCAGGGCTGATAGAATCGCCGTTGAATCTGATTCTGTACCGCAGGAGGTAAAGATAATTTCAGAGTCATGCTCTGCCCCCAGCAACGCCTGTACCTGCTGTCGGGCTTTCTTCAGGGCAAAACCGACCTTATTACCAAAGCTGTGCAGCGAAGATGGGTTACCAAACTGCTCGCTGAAAAAGGGAAGCATCTCTTCCAGTACTTCAGGAGACACCATCGTGGTCGCATTGTTATCCAGATAGATATCACTCATGGTTAACCCCCTATTCCAACCAGTTGATCCGCCTTCTTTTCAACCTGCACCAGGCGTACAAACTCACCCAGTTCCTCAATCAGCTGCTGCTGAATACCACCCAGGGTCATCGAGGCCATCTGGCAACCCATGCAGGCACCGGTCAGATTGACGTAGATGGTATTACCGTCAATATCCATCAGTTCACAATCACCGCCATCGGCCTGCAAACGTGGACGCACCGCTTCCAGCACCCGCATAATGGTGCTGATGCGTTTAATGTCGGTTTTCGGTGCGGCCTCAGCCGGCGCTGATGCAGCAGCAGGGCTACTGGCGGCAACGGCACTTCCTACACCACCGGCAACAAACTCCTCACCGCTCTCTGCCATCACCCGGCTTAGAATATTTTCGATCCCTTCATGACAGGCTGAACAACCACCACCCGCTTTGGTGTAGTTGGTCACCTCTTCAACACTTGTCAGGTTATTAGCCCGGATAGTGTCTTCAATCATCACCTCATCGATAGCGAAGCACTTACAAACCAGCGCACCCTCTTCGTGATCATCACTCCACACCTCACCGCGATAATCAGCAACAGCGGCCTGCAGCGCTTCACGTCCCATGACGGAGCAGTGCATCTTTTCCGGTGGCAGGCCGTCAAGAAAATCAGCGATATCCTGGTTAGATACCTCCAGTGCCTGATCCAGTGTCATCCCTTTAATGATCTCCGTCAGAGCGGAGGAGGATGCTATCGCAGAACCACAGCCGAAGGTCTGGAAACCCGCATCGAGAATAACCTCGCTGTCCGGGTCCACTTTAAGGGTCAGCCGCAGTGCATCACCACAGCTTAATGATCCAACTTCACCGGTCGCATTTGCATTTTCAGCGGCCCCGGCATTCTTGGGGTTATAAAAATGTTCTTTAACTTTTTCAGAATAATCCCACATATCGAATTCCTCTATCTATCTGTTACCGGTCAGTGGTTAACCTGCGAAGGATTTACCGCAGTTACAGCTCTCTGTTGCGTTCGGGTTTTCAAACTTAAAACCCGACCCCTCAAGGCCATCCAGAAAATCGACTGTTACGCCGCTAAGCAGTGGTGCGCTCTCCCCATCAACAAGAATTTTCACCCCACTGCACTCAATAATCTGATCCTCTTCAGCGCTAGCCTCTTCGAGTTTCATACCGTATTTGAAGCCGGAACAGCCGCCCCCATCGACCCGGATACGTAAACCAAACACAGGCTTATTGGCCTGATCAATAAACCGGGAAATAGCACTGACTGCGCTCTCTGTTAGCTGAATCATGATCTCGTCCTCATCAATCCGAGTGTTCAGTTATATGCAGTGCAAGCCGGGTGCCATTGAAGATAAAAATTAAAAAACCTTAATATTCATATAGTTGATGTAAATCAATGGAGGGTGTGTTCGGGGGCAGTATGACAATTGAAGGGGTATTGTAGGAATTACGACAAAGTGAAAACGGATTTAATCACCCAACAGACACTCATAGGCTTTTCTGAATAGCAGACGTTCAACAACTGGCACTTTAAGCAGTTCCAGCAACGAGATAAAAGTGCCATTGGCCTGCGGCTGAGGCAGATCGGTGGTGGTGATCCGAACCAGTGACACAGCAACGGGTTGTTGTGCGGTGTCGACCCAGGCCAGGGTCGGGCTGACCACCTGCAACAGAGCTTCATCCACTCCCAGATACTCTGCCAGTTGACTGAGATGCCGGGCCGGATGAGGCGTCACCGCTTGCGGCTGCTCCGCTTCAATCAGGGAGGTCAGCGCCGGCAGCCCTCCTGGCAGGCAGCCAAATGGCTGAGGTGTTGAACAATCGATCCAGAACGACAACCGGGCACTGATCGGATTCAGATGTACCAGAATAATCTTTAAATCGGTCATATATACCTCTGTTGGCGATGCGATGACGCATCATTCTCCGGTGAAGGCGCTCACAGCATCTGCATCGGTGTCACTTCTGCACTCAGCCGTTGAGGATCTGAGCCCCACACAGACACCGACTCTGCCCAGACCTGTTGTTTATCCGGCCAGGGGCAGATCAGATCGATCTCCAGCATCATCGAACCATCACAGTTAATCACCAGCCAGCCGCGCCGCTGACTATTGCTGTCTGCCCAGCGGCCATTCAGGGTATCGTCACCGTTCAGGGGCTCTTTTCGGGTTTCAAACTGAAACTGCCGCAGTGATGGCAGGAGCACACTGCCGAAGCCCGCCTGAGTCAGTTTCACGCTGGCCGCTTCCAGAGAAGCCTCCAACAGCGGACCGAACTGAGCGATCAGTCGCGCCACAGCGGTTTCACTCATCTTTATTGCCTTTTAATCGTTCACGTACTGACGCGGTTATTGGCAGAGTGCTTTCTTACCAAAGCACTGTTTACCAGAGATCAGTTTACCAAAGCCCTGTTTACCAGAGCTCATCCGGTGCCAGCAGTTCCTTAACCGGCTCACCGGCAATCAGGTGCTGTTCAACAATCTGGGTAACATCCTCAGGTTTCACCCGGATATAGAGGTAAGACCCCGGATAAACCAGCACATTTGGACCACAATCACAGGGGCCCAGACAACCGGTTGCCGTCACAGCAACTTTGTTAAAAAGATTACGTTTAGCCACTTCCTCTGAAAGCGCCTGGGTAATCTGTGCAGCGCCTGTAGCGCCGCAGCTTCCCCGGGGATGTCCCTCGGGCCGTGTCTGGTTACAGACAAACACATGAATCTCTGGTTTTGGCATGACACCACTCCTGTTTTCTGGCAACTGCTCAGACTTTTTCTACGTTGATTGCAATCCGATCAGGCAGCGACCGCTTCATGACTATGGCATTTCTTCGGACAAACCCGCAGACATGACATACAACCGATGCAATCGTCAGCATCAGCCACCGACATCACCTTCATCTCGTCATCATCATCCCAATCATCGTCATCATCGTCTTCAGCCAGCGCTTCTGAGCGCTCAACCAGTTCAAATACATCCCGGGGACAGACCTTATAGCAACGACCACAGCCGATGCAGGTTTCCTGATTTACCCCAGTGATAAAGTTTGGCGTCCATTCGCTCCCGCCACGGGTGCGACCCTTAATCAGATCTGCAGACATCCCTACTCTCCTCTAAATACGGTTAATCTTTTACTGAGCAGCTTCCAGCTTTTCCTGCGCCTCTTTCCAGGCCTGACAGGCAGCCAGGGTTTTATCCGCCAACTCGGGTAAACGCTCATAATCGGTCCATAGCTGATCTTCAACCAGGTCATGCATCTGTGATGCCCACTCTGTAGCGATTCGCTTGGCTTTGCGCGCATTTTTTTGCAGATCTTTCAGCGCTTCATCTGTCATTGCTCTCCCTCCTGAATCAATCTCTTTAACGAATTATGCTTTCGCTGCATCTTTAAAGGTTTCGATGGTTGCCAGTGCTTTATCAATTATTTTGCAGGCTTCCTCATTGAGTTTTTCCAGGGACTCAAAACCAAAACGATGCACATCACGCAATACCTTATCCGCCACAATCAGTTTACCCACCATGATCAGCGCCCGGCCAAAGCCTTCATGGCTGAGGTTGATCATGGGGGCTGCCATCATGCCGCACTCCTGCTCGATACGCACAGAGAGGGCGTTGTAATACGCCTTAACCCGTGCCACCACGATCTCATCCGGGTCACCCACCACCGGGATCTCCCGACGACGGGCTTTTGTCAGAATCAGAGGATCAAGCACTTTTTCATTGCTCCAGTCATCATAGGTGCCATAGCTGTCAACAGCCCGCAGCTGAACGATCATCTGCTTGACGAAAGGGCTGTCCATCAGCTCATTTCCCGGTTCAATACACAGCGCTTCATTCATAATAATCTCCAAAAATTTGAGGGTTGGCATCAAGCTGCCGGAGCAGCTTGCTGACTAATGGTTAACGCTCTTTTTCAGCTTTACTCCTCCCAGCTATCCGCTTCGGAATAGCCTGGTGGTGACTTCAAGAGCAGTTGCTGCCGGGCAATCGCTTTCGCCAGCCAGCTACCCGGGCCGCGTTCAATCTCACGTTGCAGCGCCTTTAACAGATCGGTAATACTGGCTTCCTCTGATACCCTGATCGGTTGTATGCCTTTGGCAATCAGCCGCCGAATCGCTGCCGCACCACAGGCATAGCTGTAAACCGCTGCGCAGCCTGAGAGAAACTCAATCCGTGCCTGGAGCCGGTCCTCCTCACTGGAATCAAGGGTAAACTCAGCCACCGATAGCAGATCACACCGGTCCGTGGTGACACCGTAGATCGAAAAGGATCGCGCCGAACCAAAATGCTCATTGACCGTTTCACCATCGTTTGTCGCAAACGCGACACGGATCATATAAGGCGTTTCCCCCTCGCGGATAACATGCAGATGGCGTGACACAGGAACCATGTCAGACTCCCTGTTGTTGTCTTAAAATATTGTCTTCATCACGTTTTTGCGACAAAGGTGAATGGTAGGTGGGGATCTCCTCATGCTGACTCAGCCGCATATTGGCGATATCAAACAGTGCCTGCTGAATCCCGCGATAACCGACCCAGACGCGGTTGAAGCCCCCCAGATAGTCGTACTGAGGAAAGCCAATTCTGAGGTGCGGCATATGCAGTCGTTCCGCACACTCATGCAGATGACTATTGCCAATCAAAAACTCGGCGTGATGTTGCCGTGCCTGATATTCCAGATCTTCCAGATCCCCTTTCTTAACCGTTTCAAGGGTCAGTTGCTCCAGCGCGGGTCCTTTATCCGGGGTCACGGCAGCAACTACGTCGCCACCCATCGATGCAATCAGATCATGCATGGCCAGCAACAGATCAGGGTCTGTGGCAATCCCAACCCGCAGCTGCCCCAGCATAAAGTGGGTATCCAGCATCGCGTCCTGCAACTGACGACGCTGACGGCGCCAGCGGTTAGGAACCGGCATACCCGATAGCTCTGACAATGCCATAAACCAGTTATCAACCTGTTTAATGGTATGCAGATGCGGGAAAACCTGGCTCTTAACCCCGGTTTTCTCTTCAAGCTTTTTCCCTGCCTGTGCCAGAGATGATCCGATTACCAGCGTGGCGCCACTCTCTCCTACAAGCGCCAACTCATCTATTGTCAGCCCCCCGGTGGTCAGTGCGCTGTACTCCTCTTCGGGCAGATGCCCATCCAGAGAACGCGACAGATCAGGCATCAGCAGGGGCCGCAGGCCAAAGCTCTCGATACTGTCGATAACAAACTCAAGATCTCCGGGTGTCAGATGACTACCGCAGAGCACATTAACCTGGCGTGCACGGGTTCCAGCCCTTTCTGAGGGCTCAATCAACTGATCAATAATGGCGGTTACCGCGGCGGCATAACCGGTCTCGAAACAACCGCTGAAGTCTGGGGTATTAACCTTAACCACCGCTACTTTTGCATATTGCGGATAGCGTGACCTGAACTCATTAATCGCCAGCGTCATATCACAACCCTGGGTTTCAGCCAGACCGGTGGAGCACACCCCAATAATCGCCGGAGACTGTTTTTCGGCGATGGTTTGCAGCGCTTCAACCACATTTTCATCCGCCCCCATCACCGAACTGACCTGATCCATGGCGGTGGTTTGCAAAGGGATAGGTTCACGAAAGTGACGTACAAAGAATACCTTGGCAAAAGCGGTACACCCCTGACTACCATGCATCAACGGCATCGCCCGGTTAAAACCGAGAAACGCCAGGGTGGCTCCCATGGTCTGGCTGGCTTTCAGTGGATTAACCGACAGCGCTTTTTTGCGTTTTTCCAGAATCGCCATCACTTATACCCCCTCTGCGATTAACAGCTCCGCCTCACTGGGCATCTCTTCCCAGGGGGCCGGATCTCTCACCGCCGACCAGATCGGGCTTTCAATGGTGATCGCCAGTTGCTTAACCAGCTCCAGCATGCCGTCATATCCAGCGTAGCCAAACTCCCGCTCCTGATTAATATCGAGAAATGGAATCCGTGCTTTCAGGGCGGTATAGAGGTTGCGACCACCGGCGATCAGAATGTCAGCCTTGTATTCATGGACAATACTGATCAGCTCCTTCGCACCACCTTCGTCGATCATCTTCGTGTCTTCACCCATCAGCTCACGAATCCGGGCCTTATCCTCTTCAGTCAATTTCTTCGTACCGGTGGCCACCACGACCATACCCAGATCCTGCAGGGCGGAGACCACAGACCAGGATTTCACCCCACCGGTATAGAGCAACACCCGTTTGCCCTGTAGCCGTTCGCGCCAGGGTTCCAGCGCAGCTCTGACTTTCGCTTCTTCCCGCGCAATCAGCGCTTCGGTGCGTTCGGTCAGATCCGCATCATTGATCAGACGGGCAAAATCCCGCAGTGCCTGTGAGGTGTCGGAAATACCGTAAAAGCTTCCTTCAAACCAGGGGGTACCGTACTTGTCCTGAAGTTTACGGGCGACATTCACCATCGCCTTGGAGCACACCATCATATTGACTTCCGCCCGGTGCATAGACTGCACTTCATGGAAGCGGGCATCCCCGGACAGAGTACAGAGCACCCGGATTCCCAGTTCATCCAGCAGCGGCAGGACATGCCAGAACTCACCGGCAATATTGTATTCACCGACCAGATTGACGCTGTGGATTTTGATGCCGGGAATGGGAGGTTCGGGAGCTGCTTCAGGCTCGCGGGTGCCGATCACATGTTTTACCATCGCCTCGCCGGCGATACGGTTGCCAAGATTCTTAGTGCCGTAGAAACCTGCGCCATCGATGGGAACCACCGGCGTGCCCCACTGTTCGCTGGCTGCTTTACAGACCGCATCAACATCATCCCCCACCAGCGCAGGCACACAGGTGTTATAGACAAACACCGCCGCGGGATGGTGCTGTTCAACCGCCTGTTTAATCGAATGGAACAGGCGCTTCTCGCCCCGTCCCATAATCACATCCTGTTCGGTCAGATCCGTCGTCATGCCGATGCGATACAGTTGTGGACCACTGGAGCGGGTGCCGCGGTTATCCCAGGAACTGCCAGCACAGGCGATCGGCCCATGCACGATATGTGCAACATCGGCGATTGGCAGCAAAGCGATCTGGGCACCATCAAAAGCACAACCGCCGGCTGAGGCGCCAGGCTTAGGTTTGGCACAACCCGACTTCTCTTTTTTGTTGTGCTCACAGGCCGGCTCATCAAGTAGTTCGGCGATATCTTTTGCTTTCATATAAACCTCCGGGTCTGTACAGGCACACAGCTGGATATTTTCAATCCAGCTTTTACACGCTTTTACACAAGAGACTGCAACAGACGTACCACAGATAACTTATTGATTTTAAAAGACCGTAAAAATCGATTGTTATAAACACGACAAAACACCCACAATCGGACTTCCGACGTTTTGCCATCCGTCACCCGGCAAATATCCGCTCAGTCGCTCTGTTGTGCAGCCGCCAAACGCTCTTTCACCAGGCTGCTGACCTCGGGATCCGGGTCATCGGTCAACCCTTCCAGCATCTCAACCGGAGCACGCATCGCAGCGGTCAGCCTTACCGTCCAGTCAGAATCTTCCAGCATCAGCTCCATCTCATCAGGCGCCAGCCGTTCAGCCACAATGCGCCTGACTTCCGCTTCGGGATCCCTGACCATCAGCCCCAGGCTAACCGGAGGCAGCCGTCTGGCAACAATCTTTCTGACCTGTCGGTCCGGGTCGCGGATCATCCTGAATAAACGTCCCACGGGCATCCGCTGGGCAACGTAGGCACGCACCAGATAATCTTTGTCATCGGCCATCTGTTCCAGCTGCTCCGGCCGGATACGGTCCGCCACGGTGATACGCACTTCACGATCTTCATCATCGATCAGACGATAAAGCTGATCCCGGGGCAGTCGATACGCCACCGCCCGTCGCACCGCTTCATCGGGATCACTGATCATCTTCTCCAGATAGGGCAACGGCGAATAGCGCACCGCGATCGCTCTGCGTTCCCAGAAACTATCCTGCAAAAAGGTCACGGCCAGTTCCGGATTGACCCGCAGAAAACGGTCGATCTGACGGCCACTGTGCGCCACCACACAGATATCCCCCGGAATACAGCGGCCACTCAGCAATAAACTGGCTTTAAAGCGGCAACTACGACAATCCGCAAGGGGTGTCTGATCTCCGCTTTCATTCATCATCAATCACCTCGGCGATCACCACTCCGCTGGAACTGTCCGGATCATTGCTCAGGCAGGAACAATGGTTTTCAGAGTTCACCAGATAGAGATTGAATCCGTTACTCTCGCGGTAAGGCTTTGCGGTCGCACCGATATCATCATCAAAGCACCAGCTGAAATGGAGATCAGGATGCTGTTGTTTCAGCGCAGATATCAGTTCTTCGCCTATATCAGATGACATGACAAAATCATGGATTTGATCTAACTGCTGCTGACTGATCATTACTCGACCTCCTCACCCTGAGCGAAGCGAACCCGCTCTTCGGGCGCGACACCCATCACTTTAGCCAGCCAGGGAGGCGGGGTGCCGGCAATAACGGATACCAGATTCTGCATCATCTCAACACTGTCGCCGCCATCCGGCATTTTGATGGGAAGCACTCCGGTGCGAATCACTTTGGCCGCAGCAGGCCCCCCCACCGATACCGTATACAGCAACTGACAATCACTGATCAGCCCGGCGCGAACAACGTTTTTATCTTCAGCATCTTTAGGTATATTCGCTTCACGAATCTCGATCAGCCGGTATTCCTGGCCAGAAACCTGATAGATAAGATAGCGGGAACAGGAACCAAAATGGCCATCCATCGCGGTGGCATTATTAGACGCGCAGGCAACCCGTATTGAACCGGGCATATCACCTTCGCTATAAGGAGTTGTTTCGGGTAGCGGTTCTGCATCAACCGTTACGCCAATCCCTTTCAGCAGATTGACAGCCTTTTTCATAAAGCTGACTTCAATATCTTCCAGTTCACCTGAGGATGCCGTTCGCAGTTTATTGACTTTCAGCCTCGCCAGTTTAGTTTCTGTGATCGGCAAGCCGACAGCATCAACCAGCACGGTCATCAGGCGTCGGGCATCGGTGTCCGGTAACGCCCGGGCAGCCAGACCTATTCGCAGAGCAACTTCATTGGATATTTGAGCAGACATAGCAACACCTCCTCAGCCTCTGCGGGCACGCAGGGTGATCGGGAGTTTTGGCATGGCATCGAGGGGTTCGATAAAATATTTCGTGCCATCGGTCATCTCAATTAACCCGCCCCACTTATCAGCAGATTCAAATTCGATTGATGAGATCTCATCTTCCTGATCTTTTTTAGCAACATAGAGGGTCATTTTTCCCTCGTTATCCTTCCTTATCATCACACTAGGCATCGTTACTCTCCAATATCAGAAGTTCAGACATTCCGGGGCAGCCTCCTGCCCCGGTGAGGATGGACTGATTGAATATGAGATCGTCACGTACTCAGGGGAAATACCGACCGGATAACCCGGACTGCGCAGAGCAATCCGGGTCACGTCAATCCCGGCAGGTACGAGTCGTGTCGATATCAGGCTCGTACAGGCCATCGACTTTCAACCGGACCGGCGCTTAACGCACCAGGTCGTAGTTGAAGTCTGTGGTCTGCATACCACGGGTTTCGTCGTCGAGACGGTCCAGAACAGCGTTAACGATAGTGGTTAACATCTGCATGGCACCTTCGTAACCCAGGGTAGTCTGACGATGCAGGTGATGACGGTCGAAGATCGGGAAGCCTAGACGGATCAGTGGCACCTCGAACTCTTTGCCCTTATAGAGAGTATCCCGGGAGATATCCTTGCCGTAAGAGTTACCGATCAGGAAGTCAGGCTTCTTGGTAAAGCACAGGGAACGCATGTGCCACAAATCCTTACCAATATGCACTTCACAATCCGCGCCGAATGGAGATTCAGCAAGGATAGCTTCCATCGCTTTTTTCCAGCGTTTGTTCGCATGGTTACACAGGATGTGAGTAGGCTCAGCCCCCAGTTCCAGCAGGAACTTGGTCAGGCCCATGACGAAGTCTGCATCACCATACAGGGCAAATTTCTTGCCGTGCAGCCAGGTGTGAGAATCGGTCATCGCATCAACCAGACGACCACGCTCAGTTTCAAGCGCCTTGCTGATGGGCTTACCGGTGGCCTTGGAAACAGCCATCAGGAACTCATCCGTCCAGTCCAGACCCATTGGAATATTCAGTTTAGGAACCTCATGCTTCCAGGTCAGGGTTGCCAGCTTCTTGGTCTTGGTCAGTTGCCATGGCTGCAACAGAATAGTGTTAACAGCATTAGGAGCATCCTTGATCTCATCCTGAGTGGTGCCACCGGAATACATACGGAATTCACCGTCTGCAGGGGTATCCAGCACCTCAGTAGGATCAGACAGCAGAGTGCAATCAACATCCATATCAGCCATCATGCGCTTCATTACACGGAAGTTACCCAGATAGGTTTCAAAACCCGGTACCAGGTTGATCTTACCGTTGCTGCCGACAACCTTGTCTTCCATGTAGTTCAGGGTGAAGTAACGTGCAATCCCTTCAAACATGTTGTCCCAGCCAGTGGTGTGGCTACCCACAAAACTTGGCGTATGAGCGAATGGGACAGGATAGTCTTCTGCAACATGACCCTCTTTACGGGCGTTACCGATAAAGGCGTTAAGGTCATCACCGATAACCTCAGCCATACAGGTAGTCGAAACCGCAATCATATCCGGCTTGTACAATGCCTGAGCATTTTCCAGACCGTCATACATGTTTTTCTGACCACCAAATACAGCGGCATCCTCAGTCATTGAGTCAGATACACAGGAGACTGGCTCTTTGAAGTGGCGGTTAAAATAGCTGCGGAAGTAAGCAACACACCCCTGAGAACCGTGAACATAGGGCAGGGTTTTTTCAAAACCCAGTGCACAGAGAACAGCACCCAGTGGCTGACACGCTTTAGCAGGGTTAACGGTCAGCGCTTCACGCTGGAAGTTAAGCTCCTGATACTCTTCAGTGGTGGTCCACTGAAACACTTCATCGATCTTGTCCTGAGGATGTTTTTCCTCGAAGTTATCACGCTTCTTCGCCAGCATGTCCTGGTAATCATCTTCCAGGAACAGCGGATAACTTGGTTTGATATTATCAACTGATTGACTCATTTGAATCTCTCCTCCCGCGCCACTAATCTGTGAACATACGGGTTAAAATGGGGTAGATGGCTCACGGCGCTGGGTATAAGAATGGATCGTTATATACTGTCGCCACCGCGAACCTCTGATATCAACTTAAGCGCTTGCAGCCACTGCTTCTTCAGCAGAGTCTTCTACCTGCCAGGGCGCCTGAAGCTTCTTCCAACATGGGTTATTCAGAGTCATGTCCATATCGCGGGCAAAGATAGCGAAGCCATCATAACCGTGGTAAGGACCGGAATAATCCCAGCTGTGCATCTGACGGAAAGGAACACCCATCTTCTGGAAGATATACTTCTCTTTGATACCTGAACCGATCAGGTCTGGCTTAACTTTCTTAACAAACTCTTCGAATTCGTAACCGGTTACGTCATCGTAAAGCAGGGTCGCGTTGCCCATCTCTTTGATGGTGCGGTCGTAGTCATCGTTATGAGCAAACTCATAACCGGTACCTACCACTTCCATACCCAGATCTTCGTACGCCCCGATAACGTGACGTGGACGCAGACCACCGATGTAAAGCATGACGCGCTTACCTTCCAGACGAGGACGGTACTTTTCAATGACGCTCTGGTATTCCAGCTTGTACTTCGCGATAACCTCTTCAGCTTTCTGCTGAATCGTTTCATCAAAGAACGCAGCGATCTTACGCAGGGATTCATCAGTCTTAGTCGGACCGAAGAAGTTGTACTCCATCCAGGGGATGCCGTACTTCTCTTCCATATGACGAGAGATGTAGTTCATCGAGCGGTAGCAGTGAACAAGGTTCAGTTTAACCTTAGGGGTCAGCTCCATCTCAGCGATGGTGCCGTCACCAGACCATTGAGCAACCACGCGCAGACCCATCTCTTCCAGCAGAATACGGGAAGACCAGGCATCACCACCGATGTTATAGTCACCGATAATAGCGACATCATATTTTGTGGTTTCAAAGCTATCGTCGTCGTCCCGCTTATCCAGTGCCCAGTCACGAACTGCATCGTTCGCAATGTGGTGGCCCAGAGACTGAGATACACCGCGGAAACCTTCACAACGGACTGGTACAACGGTTTTACCGGTATTCGCTGTTGCTTTCTTTGCAACCGCTTCGATGTCATCACCGATCAGACCGATAGGACACTCAGACTGAATAGATACACCTTTGTTCAGCGGGAACAGGGTTTCCACCTCTTCCAGCAGCTTACCCAGCTTCTTGTCGCCACCGAATACGATGTCTTTTTCCTGGAAATCTGAGGTAAAGTTCATGGTAACGAAGGCGTTAATGCCGGTGGTACCGATATAGTAGTTACGGCGACCGTTACGGGAGTACTGACCACAACCAACAGGTCCGTGAGAGATGTGGATCATATCCTTGATAGGACCCCAGACCACACCTTTAGAACCTGCATAGGCACAACCACGAACGGTCATCACACCTGGCAGGGACTTCTTGTTAGAGGTAATACATTTTTTAGACTGCTCAACTTCCTGATCGTTAACAGCAAGATGCTTTTCACGATCTTTCTTAGCTTTAGCAGGATAGACATCCAGCACTTCCTGAATAAGCGCTTCGGTCTCGTCGCGTGACATGGTAGACATAGCTGTCTCCTTACATTTTAGTTTGCGGGTAGAAGCTAATCCGCTCCATACCCGTCAATAGCAAAACCACGACTCAGAAGAGTGAATTACTCTTCTGTAGCAGTTTTACCGATAATGCTTTCGTCTTCTTCATCCATCAGACCGAAGTCCATCAACAGATCTTCCAGCGCATCCATAGTGATTGGCGTAGGAATAACGAACATGCTGTTGTCGATGATCTTCTGAGCCAGCGCACGATACTCATCAGCCTGCTTAGCTTTTGGATCGTATTCGATAACGGTCATACGGCGAATCTCAGCACGCTGTACGACGTTGTCGCGTGGAACGAAGTGGATCATCTGAGTGCCCAGTTGACGTGCCAGCTCCATAATCAGTTCGTCTTCACGAGCTGTGTTACGGCTGTTACAGATCAGACCAGCAAGACGCACGCTACCGGAGTTAGCGTACTTCACGATACCTTTAGAGATGTTGTTAGCAGCGTACATCGCCATCATCTCACCGGAACATACGATGTAGATTTCCTGAGCTTTGTTTTCGCGGATTGGCATAGCGAAACCACCACATACCACGTCACCCAGTACGTCGTAGAAAACAAAGTCCAGATCTTCTTCGTAGGCACCTTCCTCTTCAAGGAAGTTGATAGCGGTGATTACACCACGACCCGCACAACCAACACCTGGCTCAGGACCACCGGACTCAACACACTTAATGTCGCCGTAACCGGCTTTAAGCACATCTTCCAGTTCCAGATCTTCAACAGTACCTGCTTCAGCAGCCATCTCCATGATGGTGTTCTGCGCTTTAGAATGCAGAATCAGTCGAGTAGAATCCGCTTTAGGGTCGCATCCTACGATCATTACTTTTTTACCTGCTTCAGCCAGTGCTGCTACCAGGTTCTGGGTAGTAGTCGACTTACCGATGCCGCCTTTTCCGTAGATTGCACATTGACGCATAGCCATAATCTTGCTCCTCAGCGTTAGAACTTAGATTGCCTGAGCCAGACACAATTGTTCTGACCCGAAAACTCACATCCACTGTTGCGAACTTTGTACCAACCAAGAAAAAAACCTATAAATAATTGTTTTTAAATAATTATTTATTTTAAGAAGCATTCTGAATAACAGACATTGTCTGTGTTAGTAACAACAATTGGCGGGGTTACTGTTGCAATACCAACAAAAAAATAAGGGTTTTGTCAGACGTATCAATGTCACATTTATCACATCGCCCTGCTCCAGCCGTTGCATAAGCGATCACCGCAGTGACAGCGGCGCCGTACAGATCTTTTCTGGCTCAAACAGAAGCACAGCACTGAATCTGCCCGGATAAATGGCATAAAACCATCATCAATCCAGCGATGGCCTGACTATTGCAACAGCTCTGTTTAATTCAAATTTGCTCTGTCCTTAATATGCAGAGCAACAACACTTAAATTAATCAGCCATGGGTGAACGATATGTACAGTAAATTAGTCGAGGGGATTAAGTCGGGAAAGATAGTTCCCTATCTGGGCGCAGGCGCGCTGGCCGATGTCACAAATGTTGCAGATAAAACGCCGATGCCAGCTGACAGTGACAGTCTGATTCTGGCGATGAACAATGGTCAGCCGATGGCTCCCCGTCTGATGTATGAATTCCCACGCGCGGCGATGAACCTTGAAAACAAAAAGGGCCGCAGCTTTATAACCCGCTTCTTTAATGACACCTACCTGAATAAGCAATGGACCACCGCCAAACTCCATCAATGGCTGGCAGATATAAACCCAGGCTGGGTGGTGGATATAAACAGGGACACACAATTAATCGATCTCTATCAAAACCGTCAGCACATACTGATACAGGGTCTCTCCCGCGTAGCAGGCACAGACTACCGCTATAAGATATTTAACTTTGATGGTGAGACATACACCGAGATCGAACAGAGCAAAGTGATGGCCGGCCTGCCTATTCTCTTTAAACCGCTGGGCTGTCCGGTGCCCGAAGCCAACTTCATCGCCTCCGATGCCGACTTTGTTGATTACATTACCGAACTGATGGGTGGTTTCGCCGTACCAGAATTTATTAAGCTCTACCGGCAGAACAAACAGTATCTGTTTCTTGGCATGCGCTTCACCCGGGATACCGAGCGGATGGTAATGGGAGATATTATCTACGCCGCCGATAGTGAACAGGCGGGCTGGGTATTCATTGAAGAACCGACCGATAAAGAACGCCGCTTCTGTAAACTGAAGAAGATTCAGATTATCGAAGCGCCCTGGGAAAGCTTTCTTGAAGCTGCCGTGGGCGAAACTGAACTGGCCTGACAGATGATCCCAACCCGGTAAATAAATCTGTGTGACCAACTTCAGTGTTCTCTGTGCAAATCTGCTTCATGCATATAAAAGCTCACCACAGAGGACACTGAGGGCACAGAGATAAAGCTCGTTTATTTACGCTCCCCTTATCTTACAGATTCATCTGCTTTGAGAGACTCCAGCAACTCACTTTCATCAATAGTGCCAGTAATTTTCTCGTCAAGAATGGATTACTGCTGCGTTTAGATCAATGACTCTGCCCCTTTGATTCGACTGAACTCGCTGTCGGCGAAAGTGAGCTGATGATCCGTGGCTTATCTCTGAGAAGGTTGCATCGCAGATTATCTCAAGAGGAGGAGCTTATTCGCAACTTCCCTAGCAGGGCCCTCAAGTCTTGCCGAGACCACTCAAATTCTGGTCCCATATTGCAGGCTCCTAATTGCTCTAAATCATCTAAAATATCTCTAGGAAAATCGCCAAGCCCATCCAGTCTAGTTTTGTACGCCCAGTCAGCAAGAGCGTCAAAATCAATATCCCCGTTCTCTCCCAAAAGCTTCTCTAACTGAAGCGTGTCAACATTGCTCACCATATTCTTATTTACCTTCCAGTTCTTTTTTAGTAAGTGGATAGTGCTGTGAATCAACCACCTGCCCATCAATCAATTTAGGATGAACCCGATTAGCAGCCCCATCATGATCATAAGATTCATAGTATTGCCGCACTCTTCCAGTTTCTGGTTGATACTCCGTCACTAAAGAAGCCCCTCGTGTTGACCCAGGGTTACGGGCAGGAACCTCTGACCCATAATAAATAACTCTCCCATCCTTCAACGTTTCCGTCCTAGCTGCTGTCTGTTGTGCATCTTGTAACACTCGGAGCTTTCTATTCAGAGAAACAGGAGCATGCGGCACACTCGTAGCTGGTAAATCTAACCCATTTTCAAATGTTCCTTGAGGTAAAAACTTATCTAATCCGGAGACACTATTGTCAGGAACAACACTCTGCCCTCCCATCGTACCATCATTACCATTCCCCTCAACCCGCTTAGGCTCTGACAATTCCTGGGCTTCGGGACGCCGAATTTCAAATCTCTCAGGCTTGTTACTCAGCTTGCTGACGATACGTTTTGAAAGTTCAGACTTTTTCAGAGCTTTACCAAGACTGACTAATAATCTGCCCAGTTGTTTGAAGAGCGATAGTCCCCTCTTAGCAACGATAAATGCCCCTCCAACACCTGTTACCGCTGTCAGTACGACAGTCAGAATCGTATCTATTACCGTAGGGGCCAGCGACTCGGCAAGTTCAATACTATCCTGTGCAGTAACGTAGTCTTTTGAAAACTGTTTAAGCGCGGCTCGTGTAGGACCATCTTCATACACGAAGTTGGCAATTCACCACAGAGGACACTGAGGGCACAGAGATAAAGTCTGAATTAGTACATGAGGAACTTACTCACAAATTCCCTAGTAATGAGTTAATTTTTTGGAACATCCTATTTATAGCCATTTACTTCCAAAAGAGCTTTAGCTGCACATTCAGCATTATAAGAAAAATTTTTGCAAACGCGATCAACTATACTTTCAAACTTTTCGTCAGCCCCAGAAGAATTATTACACGCCTCATACATTTCAAAAATATCAGAATTTGAAGGGCTACCAACATCTTCCTCCGCTTCAGTTTCCTGCCAAGCTAAAGTTAAAAACTCCTTAAGATTAATTTCTTTTTCTTTATACCGAAGAAACATATAACCAAGAATGATAGATTTGTGATTTATATCGTCTTTGTAGTGAACCTCAGCCAGACTTTCTCGTAAAATTGAAATAGCTTCCCCTGAGTTTTTTACTATACTTAACTCAATTACCCAATAAGGAGGCTCATCGAACTTCAATATTACAGCGTCCGCCCATTCTTTCCACTGCACACTTTTCCAGTATCCACTATCAATCAAATCCAAAACTTTTATTCGAACCGAATTATTCATATATTTACCTGTCATCGATTAAAAGTTGTAGAACCCGTTTCAGGATTCTTAATTTTCTTATTGACATAAAGTCCATTATCATAAACTTCATCATAGTAATGGTCATGGGGATTAGTGTGGCCATCACTCATACTATGATCTGTGTAATCGGTAACTTTGCGTCGCCGTCCAAATTCATCGTAATAAGTGGTTCGCTCATAGACCTCACCCGCTCGGCTACTAGGTACTGTTTCAGTATGAGAAACCCTTATACCCGGACTCACTTGAGCAGCAGTGTCGCCGCCAGTATTCCAATATTCTTGATATCTCTTAGCTTCTGCCGGCTCCATACTATCGATAAGTGTACTTCCTTTACTGTCTGGAACAACACTCTCCCCTCCCATCGTACCATCATTACCATTCCCCTCAACCCGCTTAGGCTCTGACAATTTCAGGGCTTCGGGACGCCGAATTTCAAATCTCTCAGGCTTGTTACTCAGCTTGCTGACGATGTGTTTTGAAAGTTCAGACTTTTTCAACACCTTACCAAGACTGACTAATAATCTGCCTAGTTGTTTGAAGAGCGCCTGTCCCGCCCTGGCAACGATAACTGTCCCTCCAACACCTGTTGCCGCTGTCAGTACGACGGTCAGAATCGTATCTGCTACTGTCGGTGCCAGTGACTCGGCAAGTTCAATACTATCCTGTGCAGTAACGTAGTCTTTAGAAAACTGTTTAAGCGCGGCTCGTGTAGGACCATCTTCATACACGAAGTTGGTTATTCACCACTGAGGGCACAGAGATAAAGGGATATAAAGGAACACGCTGCTCGTTTATTTACGCTCACCTTAGCTTACAGATTCATCTGCTTTGGGATACTTCAGCAACTCACTTTCATCAATGGTGCCAATGATTTTCTCGTCAAGAATGGATTACTGCTGCGTTTGGATCAATGACTTTGACCCTTTGATCCCGCGTATTTTTGGTCACATCGGTGACAGTAATCTGCATATCTGTGCCGGTACGGGATCAGCAGATGATTTAGCGGCGATCTTTGCCAGGATGATGGCGGTTGTCGGTGAATATCAAGGCTCGATTTCTGCCGAGCATGGTATCGGTGTGTTAAAGAGAAAGTACTTACTTCACTCCAGAACAAAGGAAGAGATCGCCCTGATGCACAGGCTTAAAGACACGTTAGATCCTAAAGGTATCTTAAACAGTGGTCGGGTTATTTAATAAAATAGTCGGTGTTCTCTGTGGTCAATAACTCTAAATTGGCCACAGAGAAACGGTCTTGGGGGCAGTCAAAGTTCCCTTAGCTGATTAGTTCATTAACAGCTCTGAGACGTTACCTGTAGCTGCAAACGCTTTAAAAATAGAACATACAAGTTGAAAATCACGAGTAATAGATTTTGCAGAATAAAGGTCTCCCAAAATAGATATTAGTGAGCTATCGGAACCAGACTTATTAATACTTCTAACACTACTATCTCCATCTTCATCAAACTCATTAAGCATAAGAAGAAAGTTTCCATCATCGGAATACAGCATTAGTTCGTATGGTCCAGCTTCTGGCTCCGGCTGACATCTTAAACCAATAACGCCGTTTGCCTCCTTCAAGGATGATAGGACATTCATAATGGTGCTATAATTTGGATCAAATACAGCCGGTAGTTGTTGGCGTACCGAATCCGCATCAAGAATATAGCCGCCTAGTATCGTATTCATGGTTTCACCTTAATTGACTTCATTCCGGGTTTCCAGTGATACGTTTTCGGTAACCCCGTTATATCATCAGTTGCTTGAATGGTTAACGACTTCAGCTCAGCTTTTTCTGCTGTCGCCGCTATGTCCCCCTTACAATAACCACACACATCTTTACCTGATACCGTCATAGACATATCTGCACCTTTTGTTTTGCCGGCATCCGCTGCTTGCTGTATTGCTCCAATCTCAGCATGCGCCGTACCCATATTCCCATTTGGTAATTCCTTACCTGCTTTTGCTTCTTTTGCTAATACTCTTTCTGATATTAGCGTCGGCTTATTAGCATTTGCTTCAATTCGAGCAGTCTGGTTAACATCACGGAAAACCGATCCATTCACACGGGCTTCTGCGGTGACCACTGGTTTCGCGCTGGTTGGAACAAATTTACCAAGCTTACTAACTAACGGCAAACCCGCCGTAAGGGTCCCTATATAAGCTTTACTTTCATCAGAGAGACCAAGTGTCTGATCAATTTTTGAGACACCTTCGCCCATCGTTTGCGTTAATGGGCTTTGTGCAAGATCGTCTTTGAAGTCGCTGGCAAACTGAGTACGACTATCGTACACATCCAGCAAATTTTTCATCTCCTGTGCAGACTTCTCGCCTGCTTTTACATCAACAGCGAATGTTACCATTCCTTTGGTTAATGCAGCCCCAAAATCACTGACTCCCTCAGATATAGTGTCTGCTGTGATATCACTTATTACTTTAAGATATGTCCCAAAGTTGGATAAATCTTCAGTCTACCGCTTACTACGAGCCAGCCCTGCTTCAGCTTTGTCTTTTGATTCCCCTTTATCTTTGGCTTGTTTATCTTCGCCCAACAAATATCTGTTGTTGACTGCGATGCTGTCGGCAAAACTCATTGGAGCGTCTGTGACTGTATCTGGGGTACTCACACTGCCACTACTGAAACTACTGCGTTTCAACGCCCGTTCTATGGTGGTGCGAAACATCAGTGATTCCCGTTCTAACCCGGATGTTTGCAGCTCACCATTTCGCTGACTGACAACCGGTGCCGTAATCATGCGGGCATCATCCAGCAGCAGTATCAACTGGCCGGTGCGGATAGCGTTTTGCAGCGATGAAGGGAAAGGTAAGCGTCTGTTGTGGCGGGTATGCCGGGATACCGGGTCAAAACGAACAAGTCTGGAGCGTTCAAACTCATTGGCCCACATTCGTTGGGCAGTATTCAGAGCATTCTGTGGTCGGAGAACATAGGGGAGTTTTTCGGCAGTCAGATCGCTGCCACTACATAACCGTGCTCTGTCCATAGGGAGTAACATACTCACTGTCCTTGTGAGGGTGATTTTTGAGGAGTGAAGAAGATAACCGATTTGAGGTTAAAGTAAAATCATTCTGCCACAGTTTATAACAATTTTGCCGGTGAGATCTCCATTTACAAAGTCCAGGCCCAATCCATAAATGGCTCATCATTGTAGATTCTGGATCATTGACTCTGACCCTTTGATCGCTAGATCATTGACTCTGACCCTTTGATCGCTATCAATCGTATCGCGACGAGGGCGTCGCTCCCACACAGAGCGAAAGCGCTATCGAAACCATCTTACAAGCTCGTTTTCACCCGGTTAAATAAAGAAGGCTTTTTCTAACTGTAGATTTCAGATACGTTGTTCACAAGTAACCGGCTTATAGGCGGTTGCTTGTTTAAACTACCATGTGGTCTGACAAGGTTATACCTCTTCAGATAACAGGGTAGTTTCGCATTTCGCTGAGCGGAATTGTTATACAGTTTGCCGTAAGACCACTCCCGAATCAGCGTCTGCATAAAACGTTCCGCTTTACCGTTTGTCTGAGGGCGATAGGGGCGCGTATTCATGGGGCGTGCACCGATCGCTTTGACGGCATTTCTAAAGGCTCTGCTGGTGTAGCACTTACCATTATCCGTCAGCACCCGTTTTACCTTCACATCCATTGCTTTCAGTATTTTGAGGGTGTTTTCAAAGAACCTGACAGCATCCTTAGCCGATTGCCTGGGGTGAACTTCTGCATGGCTCCAACGAGTATAATCATCGATACAGATATGCACGTATTCCCAGCCAGCACCTTTGGTCATCACTTTACGAACACCTGTCTTGCGGTGGCCTGGCTGGCTGAAACGTGCGACACGCTTGATATCGAAGTGAATTAGCCCGCCTGGCTCATCGTATTCATAACGACGGACAGGCTCTGTCTTTTTCAGCAGGTGACCACACATGCGATGGGCAACAACACAGACCGTCGACAACGGCATCTTGAGTGTGGCAGCAATATCCGTTTGTGACCAGCCACCCAGGGCCAGTGCTTTTATCGCTTGCTCTTGCCAATAAAGCGTTCGCGATGAGATGCGTTTAGGTCGACTTTTACGATCCCGAAGTCCATTGAGGCCTTCTTGATGATATCGCCTGATCCAGCGATAGATCAGGCTTTTAGATACCTCGAAAAAGTCAGCCAGTTCGGAGACAGGCACCTCTTCTTCAAGATATTTTTTGACAATTAAAACTCGACTATGGAGGCTAGATTTTGCATTCTTATGCATGGTTGTTCACTCCTCTGTTTAAAGGGCTATTGATTTCGCAACCAACAGCTTCCTATACAACCGAGTTGTGAACAACCTCTCTGAATTTCACATCTAACCACTAGCAAGCGCAGCGTCTAACCACTAGCGACTCTTCCCCTTGGCCCATAAAAAAATCGGAAGAATGCCTCCTTCCGATCTTGTCTCGTTCCCACGCTCCCGCGTGGGAATGCATAAGGAATATGCATAATGGGTAGAAGCCGCTACAAAATAACCGAACCTCAGCAACCACATTTCGTCACCCTGACGGTGTTGCACTGGATTCCGGTGTTCACACGCCCTGACACCGTCAATGTTCTGCTCGATGCCCTGCGCTTTTTAAGTAAAGATGGCCTCAAAGTTTATGCCTGGGTGATTTTAGAAAACCACTGTCACCTTATTCTTCAAAGCAATGCACTGGATCATGACATAGCACGACTCAAATCATGGACAGCGAAACAACTGATTCAATACCTTGCTGAGCGCAATGTCAGGCAAATTCTGGATCAACTGGCTTTTTATAAAAAAGCCCATAAAACTGACCGGGCTTATCAATTCTGGCAGGAAGGCGTGCATCCAGAACTGATTCAAAATGAAGAGATGATGCGGCAAAAGATCGAATATATTCACCAAAATCCGGTCAAGCGAGGTTATGTGGATGAAGCCGAGCATTGGCGATACTCCAGCGCAAAAGATTACGCCGGTGCTGCTGGATTATTAGAAATTTGTCGGGCATGGTAGCAAGATCTGCATTCCCACGCAGGAGCGTGGGAACGATTAATTAAAATGCACTAAAGGAAAATCGTGTGACCGAGATAATTTTATTTATTGGCATCGGGATATTGATTATTGGCGGGATAGGCCTTCTCATAGCCGCGTTCAGAACCAGCATACTCTGGGGTCTTGCTGTCTTGCTAATCGCCCCAGTTGCCGTAATTTACTTAGTCGTTCACTGGCAGGACGCAAAAGGTCCATTCAAACTACAAATAATTGGACTTCTCATTATAGTCGTTGTCGCTAATATGAATGACGGATCCTCATCCCACATTGTTACAAGCTCAAGCTTCTCCAGCGGAAGTATTTCAACATATAGAAATTCAAGTTTATCTTCACCTAAAACACTAGATCAACAATTCAGTTGTGACGGTCGGCAGCATTGTAGCCAAATGCGCTCAAGAGCCGAGGCCGAGTTCTTCATTCGGAACTGCCCTAATACTAAAATGGATGGAGATCACGATGGAATACCTTGTGAAAATGACTCACGATTTTAAGGCGCCTGCATAGTATGCTCTGACAATGTCTCGTTCCCACGCTCCTGCGTGGGAATGCATAAGGAGTATGCATAATGGGTAGAAGCCGCTATAAAATCACCGAACCTTAGCAACCCCACTTCGTCACCCTGACGGTATTGCACTGAATTCCGGTGTTCTTAAACCCAGCCACCTCCCAAATTCAGTATCTCCTTGTTTTTCAGCAAAGATGCCCTTGAGATTTTTTCGTAGGTGATTTTAAAAAAGTGTATTAAACCTGATAACTAGATCTGCATTCCCACGCGGGAGCGTGGGAACGAGTGATAAACCATCTTACAAGCTCGTTTTCACCCGGTTAAATAAAGAAGGCTTTTTCTAACCACTAGCAAGCGCAGCGTCTAACCACTAGCGACTCTTCCCCTTGGCCCATAAAAAAATCGGAAGAATGCCTCCTTCCGATCTTATTAGAATCCGACAACCGCGGGATTAAGCGCCGCCGGGCTCGCCGGTAAACTCAACCAGCAGATCTTCATCGGTGACGATGGTCTGACAGGCCAGACGGTAAGTCGGTGGCAGGTCTTTCACCTCTGCCCGCTCCTGTTCTGACTTTGGCAGTTTGCCGATTGATTTCAGCACGTTTTTCTCTTTATCGGTCAGCATCATCCCTTTCACACGAAAACCATCAAGGTGGGTCACTTTAACCAGGCAGGAACCACACTGACCATCTTCACACTCACGTGGAATTTTAACATTGTGTTCCTTAGCAAGACCCAGCAGCGTGTTTCGTTTACCGGCAACCGCTTCTACCTTCATATTTTTCGACATGATAGGTGATGAAAAATAGACATTGGCCATTAGATAGCCCCTCATATTCAAATTAATGGAAACTGGTTAACAGCAAGAAATGAACCATAGATTAGTCAATTGATTTTAAAGAATTAATTTTTATAAAATCTGAAATTGAGGGGTTTATGACAAGGTTTCTTGTAGCAGAAGTAACTTCAGCGCCAGGAGTTGCCTGACGCTGGATGTTGTAAAACTGACAAATCATCCATTGGATGCCGAGGAGTCAGCGTCGGCCTTACCCATATACTCATCAAAGTTGGCCACATACTCCTGCAGGTTGCCATCATAGAGCTGCCGGAACCGGTCGGTGAAATACTCAACCGCTTTAGACCGTTTTGCCTCCAGCTCCTCTGCACTGGTAACGCTACTGGCAGCAATGTAACCGTTGTAACGGGCGGCCGCATAGATAAAAGCCACACTGGCCTTATGCTCACCATATTTTTCGCCCATCTCGTTGGCGATTCCGATCAGTTTATTAGTCACATCCAGAAACTGCTCATCAAACAGGTTTTCATCATTCATACCATAGTACTCCTCAGTCGTTTTCCAGCTGCACCAGAAACTGGTTCTGCAGGTCAATAAACTGCTGCAGGGTGTAAGCTTTAACGGTTAATGCATGCAATGCGCCGCTTTTCAGTTGCGCTTGAAACAGGTTTAACACCCGCTTCTGTCGCTCTACCGGAGACACGCCGGCAAAAGATTCACTGATAACCCGCAGGGTCAGATCGCACTCTTCACCGCTGATATCCAGTTCAGCATCGGGAAACTCAGCCATGACAATCTGGCTGACCTGCTCTTTACTAATCATACCGGTTCCCCGACCTGATCAAGCATCTGCTTCAGGCTGCCATCCGCCGCCATGTCGCACACCACATCAGAACCGCCCACCAGTTCACCCTTGATGAACAGTTGTGGAAAGGTCGGCCAGTCCGACACTGATGGAAGCTTTTCGCGGATAAAGGGAGCTTCCAGCACATTGATGTAGCTGTAAGTGGCGCCTAATTCGCTAAGCGCATTGACCGCATTGCGGGAAAAACCGCACTTTGGTTCTTCAGGCGTTCCCTTCATATAGAGAAGAACCGGATTTTCCGCTAACTGTTTACGAATTTTCTCTTCAGTATTCATCGGTTTACCTTCCTGTTAATCTACTGTTCTGTGATTTCGAAGCATCTTCATAATTCTGATATTCGCGGCCAGATCCAGCGCCGTAAAATCGTCCAGCGTTTGCAGTGACGGGTCTGCTCCAGCGGCTAACAACAACTCAACAATCTCGGTTTTCCCTGCAGACGCGCTATAGATCAGTGCGGTCGCCCCATTGACGTTCTGGTTATCGATATCTGCACCGTTCTCAAGTAATAATTGCACCGCCTCTTTGCTGTTACTAAAGCAGGCAAACCAGAGCGCATTATTACTATCACTGTTTAACTCATTGACTGAGCTATGACCCAGCAGCAACTGTATTCTGACCAGATCACCATAGCGGGCCGCCTGCATCAACTCACTCTGTGCGCCCTGTACTAAATCACTCATTCCACCGTCCTTTCTAACACGCTCTTTCAACACGCTTACTGCAGCTGTTTCTTCCAGGCAGTAAATCCACCCTCCACGCTGTAACAATGCTTAAAACCAAAGTCAGCAAACATTCTCGCTTTCTCAATACTGGCGTGGCCCAGGTAGCAGTACACCATCACCGGACGCTCTTTAGGGGTCTTCATCAGCAGGTGCTCCTGATTGTGATCGCCCAGTAACATCGCCTTAGGATGATGACTGCTCTTATAGTCCCGCGGATCCCTTGAATCGAGCAGCAGCACATCCTGACTTTCAAGCATCGCTTCGGCATCCTGAATTGAAATCTGTTGAACCTGTGTCATACAAATCGCTCCCGCAGATGGTAATAACCGGATAATTGAGTGATCCGTTCATCGCGTAGCGGATCACCCACTGCAAAGCCATAAAGAGCCTGCAAACTGTGATTTTCAAGACCGATAAGCTCGTGAATGGCATCATCGAAAAAGCAACCGATGCCCGTACCACTATAGCCCTGTGCCGTTGAATGGAGATAGATCTGCTGCCCAAGTATGCCTGCCTCCTGATAGAGCTGCGGACAGTCACTGCCATGGCTGAGCACCATCGGTGGTTGTTCATACTCGGTAAGAAAAATCAGCGTAAAACAGCTGTTAGCCGCGATCGGCTGATTGCAACAGAGTTGTCCCGCCGCTTTGCGGGTATTGGCTGTTTTCATCCGCCAGGCTGTCGCAACTCCGGCAAGTTCAACCGTTTCCCAGGGTTGCCAGCGCTGCAGCTGATCCTGAAATAGTTGTGCGCCATGGCCAGAGCGGGGCAACAGATAGATGCCCGGTATTAGCCCAGCAACCGCATGGACAAAACAGAGCAGATGTATCTTCGGCTGATCGGGTAACAGGCGGCTGGCGCCCGGTTGCAAGGCTGCCATCATCTGCTGAAACAGTGACAACGGATAATGGCTCTCCGGGGCATAGGCCTGTCCGCTTCTGCGTGACAGTATCAACTTCCAGGGGTCCTGTGCTGCACCACTGAAATCGGCAGGCAGATCACCCTGCTGAGAGAACCGCAAGGCAGGGGTCACGGCGGTATCCAGCTGTTCCGCTGCCGCAAAGGGTAGTGGCCAGTACTGTAACGGGTCCGGGGCCAGCTTATTAGGCTGTCCGCTCCAGTCTGTCCCGGCGCTACTGATAATCTTCTCCAGAACTCCGCTGTCTGACGTTGTGGTTGTAACACAATGATTCAACTGACAGATCCATTGCGGATATTCGCGCTCCACAGCGATATATTCCGGCCGTGTCAGGCCGCACAACTGAGATAAACGTTGCCGCGGAACCGACAGATCATGCAGTTGCCAGCCAAGTAGTCCGGCAACAGCCTGACACTGGCCACGCTGATGTCCGGCATCCAGCCAGCAATAGCGCAGCGCACGCACACCATACTTCCAGGCCTCGCGCTGTAAGATACTGGTCTGAATCAGATAGACCGCTCCCTGAGCATATGTCGGCAACAGAGCACGCAGGCTAAGACGATGATGATAAACGTCATAATGATACAGACCTGCTTTGCAAAACGTGCTGGCAGGCAGCAGCAGATAGAGTTCACCCGGATGCAGATTACCACTGGAGGGAACGGTTCTCAGCGACCAGCGGTCTGTCCCCATGGTTTTCCATGCAGACAGACCGGCACTGTATCTGAGCAATAGCGACAGGTTTTCCAGTGACCAGGGCTGGGGCTCTGCAGACGCGACGAACAGCTCAGCACAGCTAACCGGAAGATCACCGTCCAGCAGCGGCAGATCGATAAAAAACGTATCATAGAAGCGCCTGAACGGGTCTGGCTGGTCATCCCAGTCCAGGGTTTGCGGCCCTTCCGCATAGCCCTGCAGATGATGCTTTGACTGCTGATGGTAACTCAGCAGATCTACGCTTTCCTGCCACCCGGGTGGCGTCGCTGTCAGCCTGCTCACCGCTCAGACCTCTGGCCCGAAACAGTCCGCATAGGTGGCGCACTCTTCACAGCTGGGTGCCCGACAGACATAGTGACCGCCGGTTTCACACAGTTGCTTATAGAGAAACCGTTTCCACTTCATATCCTTTGAATTTTTTGCTTTCAGCTCTGGATAAGCCACTGCCATCATCTCCGACAGCCAGTCCCGGTTGTCAAAGCCCAGATCGCGCCAGAGGTGATCCCCTCCCAGACAGCCAGTCGCGATAATCACAGACAGCACCGGATCAACCTCCGGATTGCGATACTGTTCAAGCAGCGCGGTTAGTTCCTGCTGCTCATCCTGCCGTAGACTCAGCAATTCATTGCGGGTTTCGCTCCGTTCAATCACCGCCGCCGGTACCCGGGTATGCAGGATCAGCCAGCGCTGAATTTCAGAAAAGCAGCGATAGATAAGTGCCTCAAAGACAGCCTCATCGAGCCCTAAATGGAGCGGCAGACAACCACGCCCCTCCCGGGCGGCCAGAATCAGGCGGATCAGATATCTATCTGCCTCTGCACTGCCAATAACGTCCAACAGCTCTGTATAGAGTTCCTCAGGCACCTGAGGCTGGGCTGCTTGCATTAACATATCCCACCTTTCTGTTTACATGAGCTAAATTTAAATTACAGGCACTATTTACACGAGCTGGCGTGCTGGCTGCGGGGACAGGTTTCGATATCCCCATCGGGCATTACGCTTAACCCGATCAACTGATCCAGCAGCTCTGCATCAAACCCCTGCAAACAGTGCCCATTGATCTCCATCAGCGGCCGCCGAATCAGCAACGGGTCTTGGCACATTGCTGCCAGTACGGAGTCTGGTTGACTCAGATCCAGTTCTATATCCCCTGATTTCAGACCCGGATGGGTTTTATTCAACCAGCTATCCTGACTCTCAGTGGATAAAAACCGTGTCAGACTGACCACGTCCCAGGGGTGCGTTAACAGATTCCGCTCATCAACCTGATGCCCGGCAGCCTGCAACAGTTTTTTCTGCCGGGTGTTATTAATACAGCCCGGCTTTTCATAAAAAATGACTGTTGCCATAACGTTAGCGGGCCTGAATCTCTTTCAGCGCATCATCCTTCAACTCGGGCTTGATGCCAGTCAGAGACCCTTTAGGGTTGATCGGATCACCAAAAGCGTTGAGGATGGCCCCCTCAATCGGGCAGATACTGGCACACTGCGGATCGGCATAATCACCTTCACACTCGGTGCAGTTTTTACTCTCAATCAGGAAATGCGGTTCTGCACTAACGATCGCGTCACTGGGGCAGACATCGAGACAGGCCCAGCAGTTAACGCAGCTTTCTACAATAGTTAAAGCCATCGTAACCTCCTCAGACTTCAGCTTTTTTCAGTTCAGATTCGGCATCCAGCTTACCCGCCGTAATCATCTCCTGATAAACCGACATCACCGCCTCTTCAATCGGCTCCATGGCATACTCACCGTTGGGAGCAATACCAGCATCTTCCAGCAAGCCCCATGGCTCATAACCGATCTTCGAACAGAGTACGGCTTCACAGCCGGACAGGGCCCGGATACTGCCCGCCAGCGCGCTCTCTTTTTCACCACAGGTATCGTTGCCGATACAGTATTGATCTACCTTACGGTGACCGATAAAGCGCACCCCGTTACCAGAGGCTTCATAGACAAGAAACTCAGTTGCATGACCAAAATGCTGGTTAATCACACCACCACCACTGGTCGCTACGGCCATCAGTACCGGGCGGAAACTCTTGTTCGCTGCAACAGGGCCCGATGGCACTTTAACCCCAGCCAGTCTTTCGCGCTTAAGCTGCTTCTCGGCCAGCTCCTCTTCGATTCCCTTGTGAACGATCGCCCGGGTTTTCATCGCCGCATCGTAATCGATATCCATCGTTTCAATCTTATCCAGGGTAAACTCTGAGCCCCGGTCTTCTCCCAACATCCCCACCGCATCTGCACGGCACTGACGACAATGACGCATCATATTCATATCACCGGAACAAGCATCCTGCAGGTCCTGCAGCTCTTCATCACTGGGGCCACGCTGTCCCATCACACCGTAGAAAGTACCGTGTTCCTCTTCAGCGATCAGCGGCATAACGTTATGCAGGAAAGCGCCCTTCTCTTTAACGATCTTACTCACCACTTTCAGGTGCTCATCGTTTACCCCGGGAATCAGTACTGAGTTCACCTTGACCAGAATCCCTTTGGCCACCAGCATCTCAAGACCTTTCTGCTGCTGTTGAATCAGAATTTTGGCAGCGGCTCTACCCCGCACCCGACGGTTGTTCCAGTAGATCCAGGGATAGATTTTTGCCCCCACTTCCGGATCGATACAGTTGATGGTGATGGTGACATGATCAATATTGTGTTTGGCCAGCTCTTCCACATGCATCGGCAGTGTCAGACCATTAGTAGACACACAGAGTTTGATATCCGGCGCTTCAGCACTCAGCCGGCGGAAGGTCTCAAAGGTGCGTTCAGGGTTGGCCAGCGGATCACCCGGACCGGCAATGCCCAGCACGGTCATCTGTGGAATATTGGCGGCTACCGCCTTGGTTTTCTTCACCGCCTGATCCGGCGTTAACAGTTCAGACACCACCCCCGGACGGGACTCATTAGCACAGTCATATTTTCTGTTACAGTAGTGACACTGAATGTTACAGGCGGGTGCCACCGCCACATGCATACGGGCAAAATAGTGATGGGCTTCCTCTGAATAACAGGGATGATTCTGAACCTTCTCACGGATTGAATCGGGAAGGTGACTCATTTGATCATTGCTGCTGCCACAGGCACTGGCGCTACAACCTTCGGCGGAGGCCGCAGCCTGATCAGCATTTAAGACGTTCAATTCCATCAGTGTTTCTCCTCTGCAGCCCTCAGGCTATAAATCAGATTCAGTTACTATGGAGAAACCTTTGCAAACCACGCGCCATTAACTATATCATTGAATTTAAAAGAGTTTAGTAAAAACCAAAGGAGAGTTGTTTGTCATAATCTGAACAGATCAGAGGGGATTGTCGGGTCTGCTACATTCGCTCAGCCGGGTTGAGGATACGACATCTGAGATTAGGCGATGTTACCCCCCTGACCTGTCAGACAGTGTCAGGGGGTGCCAAAGACAGGCCTGAAATTATTTTGCAGCCATATAGTTTCTCCAGCCACTGAAGTGACTGATATCTTCAGCATCAGCGATGGCATAACCTTCACAGATAAAGCTGGTTACCCAGTTGCCATCAGCAAGCTCCACCTTTCCCAGCCCCAACGGCTGTGGAATACCCGCCAGAAAGCTGCCCAAATGTTCACCCGGTATCTTCCAGACTTCCACCTCGATCGAGGTGCCTCCATCCTCAGTACGGATCAGGCCGGGCCGGAACGGAGGCCCTCCGGCCAGCGCGTAGAACTTATACTTTTCGGCAGTCTGGGTAACTCTGACCAGCTCAGCGCCCCTTTCCAGTAACTGAAAGTTCAACGGCAGGCCTTCCAGATGAGCACCACATACCGCTATCTCAATGTTACCTGTGTCCATCGATGCCTTTGCCACAGGCTCTCTGGCTGCCAATGCGGGCAACGGCGTTTTGGTTGCACCCAATGGCATCCCCATCAACTGTTGCCACTCGCCACCAAAACTTAACAGTTTCCGGTCGGACCATGCCGGGCCGACAAAGGTGATGCCAAAAGGCAGACCACTGTCCAGAATACCGGCGGGTACAGCGATACCTGCGTAATCCAGCAGGTTCATGAAGTTGGTATAGTGGCCGATGTTCGAGTTCAGACGAATCGGATCATTCAGCAGCTCCTCAATGGTATAGATGGTACCGGCTGTAGGAATGACCATCACATCCAGGTCTTCCATAATACGGTCACACTCAACCTTGTAGGCCTGCAACTGATAGATCGCTTTAAACGCATCGGCTGCTGTTTTTCCCTCTGCCCCTTTGAGTATGGTCTCGATAACCGGATGACAACGGCTGGAATCCTCTTCGAAAAATGTATCAATCGCCGCATAACGCTCAGCAACCCAGGGCCCCTCATAGAGCAGCAATGCCGCTTCAGCAAAGGGCTGAAAGTCGATCTCGATCAGTTCAACCTGCTGCGCCTTCAACATCTCCAGCGACGCCATGAACAGTTTCTTCGCGCTTTCATTACCAAAAAATGCCAGTTGATCCTCCCGTGGAACACCGATTCTGGCACCCTTGAGAACATTGTCAGGCTGATAGGCGGATGCCGAATTCTGAGGCAGATTCTCTCTGGCATAGCAATCCTCAGCATCATACTGACCCGCCGTCTCCAGTAGCAGGTTCAGATCATCAGTGGTATGCGCAAACAGAGTGATACAATCCAGTGTCCGGCAAGCGGGCACCAGGCCGCTACAACTCACCATCCCCTTACTGGCTTTCAAACCAAGAATATTATTAAACGCAGCCGGTACCCGGCCAGAACCCGCAGTATCCGTACCGAGAGAGAAACAGACCTGGCCTGAGGCAACCGTCACAGCACTGCCAGAACTGGAGCCACCGGAAATATACTCAGGGTTAAAGCTGTTTTTTACCGGCCCCCATGGGCTTCGCGTACCGACCAGACCGGTCGCAAACTGATCCAGATTGGTTTTTCCCAGAGGCACCGCCCCCGCCTCGATCAGTTTCTGAACCACAAAAGCGTTCTGATCAGGCTGGTAAGCAAACTCTTTACAGGCGGCGGTTGTGGGCAAACCAGCAACATCAATATTATCTTTCACAGCAAACGGCACACCGTAGAGAGGCAGGTCTGCGGGTGAGTGGCCCTCTAAATAGCTCAGATAATCAGCTAACTGATCATCGCTGATACACTCTATCCAGCAATTTGACTGGTCTGCCCGGGCCCGGGCCAGACGGCTGGATAACTCTTCAGCCGGAGACAACTCGCCACATTGATAGGCGGCCAGAAGCCCAGTTACAGTAACATTAGGCATCATTATTCAGATTCCTCCAGTGTTGAATTTTGACCATCATTGATAAGGGTGTTGATCACCATCAGACGCTGACCCGCATGAACCTGAGAGCCAGATGCCTGACATACAGAGGTGATCACGCCGGCTTCCGGCGCAGTGACCTCAAGCTCCATCTTCATCGCCTCAAGAACCATCACCACCTCACCGGCGGCAACTTTCTGTCCGGGTTCGACGATCACTTGCCAGATATTGCCGGCCACATGGCTCTCGATCGCAACTTCATGTTCCGCCAGCCGTTCATCACTGTCCTGAGCTTCCAGCATCGTATCCGCAGCGAAATTGGCATCCCCTGATTCCACCCAGCGCTGACGCTCCGCTTCAAACGCGGTTTGCTGACGAATTTTGGCTTGCTGAATCTCGGTCTGATGCTCATCCAGCAAATGCTGGTATTCACCCAGCGAGAATTCGGTTTCCTCGATACGCACCGGGTATTGCCCTCGCGGATGCTGTTGACGAATCTCCAGCAACTCTTCTGCACTCACTTCGTAAAAGCAGATCTGATCAAAGAAGCGCAGCAACCAGGGTTTCTCAAAAGCGTCAGTCTGACGATAACGGTTCCACATCTGCAACGTCCGACCGATAAACTGGTATCCCCCCGGCCCTTCCATACCATAGATACACATGTAGGCACCGCCGATACCGACCGCATTTTCCGGTGTCCATGTACGGGCAGGGTTATATTTTGTCGTCACCAGACGGTGGCGGGGATCCATCGGTGTAGCCACCGGCGCCCCCAGATAAACATCGCCCAGCCCCATCACCAGATAGCGGGCATCAAAGACAATTTTCTTGACCTCTTCGACAGACTCTAAACCGTTAATACGACGGATAAATTCGATGTTGTCCGGACACCAGGGCGCATTCTTACGTACCACTTCGTCATACTTTCTGATCGCCAGACGGGTCGCTTCGTCATCCCAGGAGAGCGGCAGATGAACCACCCGGGCGGGCACGGTGAGTGCATCGATATCACCCAGATCCGCTTCTGCGTGTTCTAACAGTTCAAGCAGCTGATCTAGCGGTAATCTGAGGTTGTCATAATGCACCTGAAGAGAACGGATGCCCGGCGTCAACTCTTTAACACCGGGAATGTCCATCGCCTGTAGTTTAAGCATCAGCGCATGAACCCGGAAACGCAGGCGAATATCCAGCAGCTGTGGCCCATACTCTACCAGCAGGAAGTCTTCACCACTGGGGCAGTAGACCACTTTCTCGCCATAGCGCTCAGCTGGCAGCTGCTTAATAACCGGTGTTGTCAGTTCGCTGCTCGCCAGCGGCGTTTCAGAGATTGAAAGCTGATCGATCTGCTCTAACAGCTGACGCTCCGCCAGGGTAGCATCGGCAATAGAGACCGGTTCAAAGGAGACCCGGTCGCCCGCTTTCAGCTGGCCCATTTTCCACAGATCCGCCTTGATAATGGTCGCAGGACAGACAAAGCCCCCCAGGCTCGGGCCATCCGGACCTAAAATAACCGGCATATCCCCGGTAAAATCGATAGTGCCGACAGCATAAGCATTATCATGAATATTAGAGGGGTGCAGACCCGCTTCGCCACCATCCTCCCGAGCCCACTCAGGCTTAGGACCGATTAAACGAACACCGGTACGGCTGGAATTAAAGTGCACCTGCCACTCAGCGGCAAAAAACTGCTTAATATCATCGTCGGTAAAGAAATCAGGTGCACCATGAGGGCCATAAATAACCCGGATATTCCACTTTTCGACCAGCTGTGGCGGTTGCCTGATCGTCTCGCCCGCACAGGCGGTCAACGCAAAGTCGGTATCCAGATGCAGCACATCCCCCGGACGCAGCGCCCGACCACCATGACCACCAAACTGCCCCAGGGTAAAGGTAGAGCGACTTCCCAGATACTCAGGACACTGAATACCACCGGCAACAGAGAGATAGCTCCGGGCACCCGGCCCGGTTATTTTGCCCAGCTTCAGGGTCTGACCAGCGTTAACCCCGACGACTGACCACATCGCCACGGGCTCACCATCCAGGGTCGCCTCCAGCGCCGCACCGCTAAGCACGATCTGGCTGGCCTGATTAAACCGCAGTGTCGGACCACTGATGATCATCTCTAATCCGGCGGCATCGGCAGGGTTATGCAGCAGCTGATTAGCCAGACGGAAGCTCACGGAGTCCATCGGGCCTGAGGGCGGCACACCGATATCCCAGAACCCTTCACGACCAGGATAATCCTGAATCGTCGTCTGAGTGCCAGCACTGATAACATCAAAAGTAGAGGGCCGATAGACAAAATCATTCAATGAGCGGGTCAGTACCTCAGCGTTTTGCACCACATCACTGTGCAGCAGTTGTTGCAGATAACTGAGGTTATGCTCAATCCCATACACAGAGGACTCGGCTAACGCCTGTGAAAGACCGGCCAGAGCAGCGTCCCGTGTCTCCCCGTAGAAGATCACTTTAGCCAGCATAGGATCAAAGAAAGGCGATACCTCAACACCGGCTTCAATCCAGTGCTCAACTCTCAAACCTTCCATCTCTGGCCATTCAACAGCCGTCAGTAAACCGGCACAGGGCTGAAACTCCTTATTAGCATCTTCGGCATAAACCCGCACCTGAATCGCATGCCCCGCAGGCACGAGCGTTGTTTCAAGTTCAGTCAGCGACAGTTCACCCGCCCCCTGTCTGACCATCCACTCCACCAGATCAACACCGAAGACCTCCTCGGTAACACCATGTTCAACTTGAAGACGGGTATTGACCTCAAGAAAATAGAACTGCTCATCGGTCTGATCCAGAACAAACTCAACCGTACCGGCATTGCGGTAATTCACCTGCTCTGCCAGACGGATCGCGGTGCGTTGCAGCGCCGCACGGGTCTCATCACTGAGATTAGGTGCCGGGGTTTCCTCAATTACTTTCTGGTTACGACGCTGAGCGGAACAGTCCCGCTCCCCCAGTGCAACCACCTTGCCCGCACCATCACCAAAGATCTGCACCTCAATATGACGGGCCTGCTCGATAAACTTCTCAAGAAAGATGCCGCTGTTGCTGAAATTATTTTCACTGAGACGACGGACGGAATCATAAGCTTCTGTGAGTTCAGCTTCCGTGTTGCAGCGCTGCATACCGATACCGCCGCCACCGGCTGTACTCTTCAGCATCAGCGGATAGCCTATCCGGGTAGCTTCGGAGAGGGTTTCTTCCAGGCTTTGTAGCAAGCCGGTACCCGGTAACAGCGGCACCTGCCCCTGCTCTGCCAGCTCACGGGCTGAATGTTTCAGACCAAAATCGTTCATCTGCTGCGGAGTCGGCCCTAAAAAGACTACCCCCTGCGCTTCACAACGCCCGACAAAACCGGGGTTCTCACTCAGAAAGCCATAGCCGGGATGAATCGCTTCAGCACCTGACGCTTTGGCTATGGCTAAAATTTTATCCTGATCAAGATAGGTTTGAGTGGCTGCCCCTTCCCCAAGGGAGTAGGCTTCATCCGCCTGCAGAACATGCAGGCTGTCAGTGTCCGCTTCGCTGTACACAGCAACACTGGTCACGCCCATTTTTCGTAGTGTGCGAATGATACGGCAGGCAATAGCACCACGATTGGCAATAAGAACTTTAGCAAACATCTGTTAATCACCTGAATTCCGGGCCGTCCCGGTGATTCTCAGGGCTTGATTGGGGTCGTCCCCAGCCCTTTTATACTGCGCAGATAACATCTGCGTTGTGACACTAATCCCAGATAAGGACTTCAACCGGCGTCGGGTTATAGGCATTACAGGGGTTATTCAGCTGCGGGCAGTTGGAGATCAGTACAATCACATCCATCGCCGCTTTCAGCTCGACATACTTACCCGGTGCGCTGATCCCATCTTCAAAGGTCAGTCCGCCGTCACTGGTGACAGGCACGTTCATAAAGAAGTTGATGTTGTGGGTAATATCCCGTTTGCTCATGCCAAACTCTTCATTCTCTGCAACCGCTAATAACCAGCTGTCACGGCAGGCATGCATACATTTCTTCTCTAAGGCATAGCGCACAGTATTACTTTCGGTGGCACAGGCCCCTCCTAGAGTGTCATGGCGACCACAGGTGTCAGCAACGATCTCCAGCAGCAGATTGCCTTCGTTGGATAGCAACCGGCTGCCCGCTGTCAGGTAGACATTGCCCTGCTCACGGATCGTATCAATGGCGCTGTAGCGCTCAGCAGGATCGGCGGCGTTATAAAACAGCGTATCAGCCGCCTGATTGCCTTCGAGATCAAGAATCCGGACCGTTTGTCCCGCCTTGACGACTTTCATGTAGTAATCACCCGCGTCGACAATATCCCGCTGGCATGCCTGATCGGCGAGTAATGAACTTTCCTGAATCATACCAATCTCCTTAATGTCCACAGCAGCTGGACACGGCCAGATAGCGCTGATTGTTTTCAAATCCCCGGCCATTTTCTGAACAATGGGTCAGGCAGCTGTCATCCGCGGTCAGCGGTTCTGATTTGAACAGCTGAAGCGCTACCGGCTTATGTGGATATTCAGCCGCAGGATTCATTGGATGTGGACAGGTGGTCATCACCACCAGCGTGTCGATCTCAAAACGCAGCGCAATTGAATCACCCGCTTTGCTGTGATCCTGCGCAAAGTTCATATTCCCCTGGTCATCGGTATAAACCTTACTGAAAAGGTTGAGGTTGGCTGCCAGATCCCGTTTACCCAAACCATACTTGGCCACTTCGACTAACAGACTGTCATAGCCATTTTGCAGCCAGTTGTTACGGTCCTTCTGATAATCCCGGTGGCCCCATTTATCGGCAACCTTCTGTTTATTCGCCACGCCACCGACGGTATCGATCCACTGAGTATCATCCCGGACGATGGAACAGAAGATACGCCCCATATCTGAGTAGAGACAGTTTCCCTCGGTCAACCTGAAAGTATGCTGACACTTCAGGGTATCGGGCGCGTTATAGCGCTCCAGCAGGTTTTGTGGGTTATAAAACAGCAAACTGACATTGGCCCCGCCTTCGGGATCAGTAAACTGCAGGGTATTACCTGCCGGTATCATCATCGACCAATGGCTGGCACCGGGTATTAAATCGTTAAATATTGGCTGATTCATAAATTCTCCTTACGCAACGTCCAGTTCAGTCGCTTTTAATCGTTCCAGCTCTTCCTCACCGGATTTCCCGGTGCTGAGTGGAATATCAAAGGTGATGTGAGCGCCGAAACGCTCCGGGGCATGGCTGTCCTGCCGGGTTTTATCGAACACCCATAACCGGCTGCCCAGTAGAAAACCTTCGCTAAGATCATGGGTGATCATAAAGACAGTCAGCTTCTGTTCCTGCCACAGCTGGCCAATCAGTTGGTGCATATCTTTACGGATACCGGGATCGAGTGCGCCAAACGGCTCATCCAACAACAGAATCCGGGGCTTTTTAATCAGTGCCTGCGCAATCGCCAGACGCTGCTGCATCCCCCCGGATAGTTCACTGGGATACTTATTAGCTGCTTGACTCAGGCCCACCTGTTCGAGAATAGCCATCGCGTTTTCTCTGGCATCCTCTTTAGCCCGGCCAATCAGACGGCCCATCGCCACACTGCTCATTGACGTCTTGCTGAACTCCTCCCCCAGCATCACATTCTCCAATGCGGTCATATGAGGAAAGACTGAGTACTTCTGGAAGACGATACCCCGCTCAGTGCTGGGTTCAGGATCCAGCGGCGCTTCATCCAGCAGGATACTGCCCCGGCTGGGCTGCTCAGTGCCCAGCATCAGATTAAGAAAGGTGGTTTTACCACAACCGGAAGCGCCGACGATGCTGACAAACTCGCCCTCATAGACGTCCAGATTGATCCGTTCCAGCACGACGTTATCGCCATATTCCTTCCAGAGATTTTTAATCTGAATAATAGGTTTTTCAGACTTAGTCATGACCGCCTCCTTGTGTTCCGTGATACCAGGGGAATAACAAAATTGAGACACGCTTGAGGGACCAGTCCATGGCAAACGCAAGTGTCGTGATCCACAGGACATAAGGCAGAATCACATCCATCGCCATATAGCGTCGAACCAGGAAGATGCGGTAGCCCAGACCATCGGTTGCCGCGATCGCTTCCGCCGCAATCAGGAATAACCAGGCACTACCCAGGGTCAGGCGTACAGCTTCAATCAGACGGGGCATAATTTGTGGTAACACCACCCTGACGATAATCTGCCAGCTGCTGCCCCCGAGGGTCTGAGCTTTAATCAGCTGTTCAGGAGGAAGATCGTCGGTGCGCAGCTGGATATCACGAATAATGATCGGACAAATTCCGATAACGATCAGCACCACTTTGGATAACTCACCCAAACCAAAAATAATGAACAGAATCGGCAGTATTGCCATCGGTGGAATCAGTGAGATCGCCGTCACTAACGGTGACAACGGAGAGCGCATATAGGGCACCATGCCATTACCAACACCGATAACCAGTCCGATAAAAGCACTTAATCCAACCCCCATCATCAGACGTTGCAGGCTGGAGAGCGTATCATTCAGCAGCAGATATTCGCCGGTACGTTTACTGGGCTCAAAGCCCATACGTACAACGGCATCGGCAAAGCTCTGAAAAGAGGGCAGAAGTTTATCAGCTGAGTTTTCCGCCAACCGGGCATCTGAAGCGACTATATAGACCAGCAACAGAATAACGAAAGGCAGGAAACCCAGCGCCAGCCGGCCATATCGGCTGGGCTGACGGTTAATAATACGAGTCATAGATACTCCGTTTAATCTGAATGAAACAGCAGATGTGCAAGGGAAGTTGCGCACAACTCCCCTGTTGTCTCAGGATTAAAGAGCACCTTCCGCAGCCATCTCCATATAGGCAGGATTAAAGCGCAGTTTTACGTTTGAGGTATTACCGTAGACACCTGAAGGGGTCTCGATACCGATAAAGGTTGCATCCGGTGCACCCTCACCCAGCAGACCATGGTCGAAAGAGAACTCGGATACTTTCTGCATAGTGGCCATCAGATCAGCACTGTGGGTAAATGCAACGGCTTCAGCCGCGGTATAAAACATTTTGGTAGACGCCAGCTGAGCGTCATAACCGGCCAGATCAGTACCCGATGCTTCCGCCATAAAGGTTTTAGCTTCAGTGGCAGCGGCATCTGTACCCGACATAGTTGCCATAATTTCATACCAGGCGCCGGTCAGGGCTTTGCCCAGCTTGGGGTTAGCCTCCAGCGTTTCTGTATTAACCACCAACAGGTCGATGATTTCACCGGGAATCATTGAGGAGTCAAATACCTCGCTGGTATTTGGCTGTGCAGTAATCTCACTTAGCAGAGGGTTCCAGGTTGTCACCGCCGTCACCGTATCAGAACTGAACGCAGCAACCAGATCGGCATCAGAGGTATTAACCACCTTAACATCCTTCTCTGACATGCCTACCGATTCCAGCCCCCGGGCCAACAGGTAATGAGAGACACTCAGCTCAACCAGATTAACCTGCTGTCCTGCGATATCTTTAAGCGTTTTGTCCCCTTTCAGCACGACACCGTCATTGCCGTTAGAGAAGTCACCAACAATCAGTGCTGTTGAATCCACGCCGCTCGCCGCGGGAATCGTCAACGCATCCATATTAGTCATGACGGTGGCATCAAACTGTCCGGCGGTGTACTGATTAATTGACTCGACATAGTCATTCACCTGAACAATGTCGATATTAATGCCATATTTATCAGCCCATTTATCAACGATGCCTGAAGCTGCAGCGTAGTCCCATGGCATCCAGCCAACGTAGATTGTCCAAGCGAGTTTAAAATCTGTTTTTTCTGCAGCGAACGCTGCGGGCGAGGTGGTAATCAGGAGGGCGATCATTGAAACAGTTAGTGTTAACGTGCGCATGATCGAGCGGATAGAATGCATCATAACTTCACCTTTACTATTAGTTCACGAAATAAAGCACAAGAGACATAACCAGTTACTGGTATCTGTTCTCCCGGGCTTTTGTCCCTCCGTGTAACCTCAGGTGAGGTCGGCGGCTCTCGGACCAGTCGCTACGTATTAATAGCCGGAACCCTAGCTGCCTGTTTTCTCAATTGTGTTTGGCGATATTAAATCACCGGTAACGTCCCTCGTGCGTTTATTAATTGAAAGCACTATTTAAGCCAATTAACTAAAGCACTTAACAAACAATCACTTAATAACATTCTTCAGAGTTTCTAATAAAAAAAGGCATCACAAAAATGCACCACTAATAAGCAATAGCTTTATACAACGCGCTAAAGATGAGCACTTCAGAGACATTAATCAGGTGAATTGATCGTTAAAAGAGCTTCTATTCAAAACATAAGACGAACCGTTTTTGTTGAATCATCCTAATCGTTTTCAGAGTCCAGGAATACCAATCGGACCTGGCAGGTCAGGGATCGGGGAACAGGCCGTTAACAAAGAGATCACTGTAAGTAGTAACAGATATTTCAGACGGTACATAAATAAGAACCTTAAAGAGTCTAAAAACAAGCTGCGTTGATTAAATCACGCCATTGTCCGGTATTGTAAAATCAGGGCGATAATATCGTGATCACTACAAACCGCTTCCATTGCATCGTTGAGGGTGCGTCGCTGAGGAAGCGAGATATTAAACTTATTGCGCAAAACTTCGCTGACCTGTTCATCGGAATCAGGGTCAAACGCCTTACCGGCAAAATTACATATTCGTTGTAGAGTAAACGCTCGGGTCGCCATGAATACAATATCCAATCGTGTGGGTGGAATGAATCTATCGGGTAAAAATACTCGCGTTACACCAGCAGACTACAGCCAGAGAGGAAAGGCCATAGAATGATGAATTCAACGGGTGTTTATATTAGCAGACTATAAAAGATGACAGCGCTCTGAAGTTCGAGCGCGGTTTAGTTTATCGGCTGACGATATTACTTGTTCTGGGGCTTGCCTAATACAATATGACGCGGGCCGCCATTATTCTCCCGGCCGGAAACGCCTTTCTCTATCTGCTGGATCTCACCACCGGCCTTAAGGAAGGCAGCCGTCTGTTCTGCGATTGAATCGTGTGTCTGACTTGCTGCTGCTTTTTTAGATTTAACTGCCATAAAAAGAACTCCGTTTGAGTGGTGGCGGAGCATTATATCATTTTTCATGGCTTTCCGGTGGGATATTTCCCCCCCACCAAGGCCCACGCTAAAAAATGAATTTTGGCAGGGCTTAGCGTTTATTATCTGATGAAGTTAACAGCGCATCAAAATCAACCAGCGGTAAACTTTCAAAACCAGGTCTGGCAAGCAGGTACCCCTGCATCAGTTCAACACCCGCGTCACGTAACCAGATAAATTCTTCGATGGTTTCAATCCCCTCAGCCAGTGGAGTGATCCCCAGATCGCGGAACATATTAAGGCAATTAATCACAATCGACTGACGCACATTATCCTTATGAATATTCCGAATCAGGGCCATATCCAGTTTAATAATATCGGTCTGAAAGTCGGCCAACAGGTTCAGACCGGAATGGCCGGAACCGAAATCATCAGTGGCGGTCTTGAAGCCCAGCGATTGATAATACTCAACGATGCGCTTGATATGGTTACTATCTTCGATCTTTTCCACCTCGGTGAACTCGAACATAATTTTCTCAGTAGGGAAATTATATGTCCGGGCAGCCTCAAGGGTCGTGCGTATACAGAGCTCGGGCCGGTAGATAGCATTAGGCAGAAAATTGATACTCAGCATCGACCTGATGTCGAGCTCAGCGGCCAGGGCGATCGCCTTCACCCGACACAACTGATCAAAAGTGTACCGATTTTCATCATTGACCTGTGAAATAACCGAATAAGCAGACTCATTATTCAGGCCACGCACCAGAGCTTCATAGCCAAAAATAGTCTGCTGCGAACAGTTCACTATCGGCTGAAACGCCATGGTAAAATCGAATTCGAGGCCCACGTCATCAGCACAGTTGCTGCAGACCAACTTCTTACACTCTGTTGGGATATCATCCATAGCGATTCCCCCTCTTCATCATACCCAGCACTTATCGTGTCTCTGTCATGATCTGATTAAATGCCTGCATCAGAGCACTGTCATCAGAGCACGTACATAACAATTGTCAGAGTATATGAATTAATCCGATAGGGAAACCGAATACCCTCTACTCACAGCTTAACACCCGTCAGTAACACTAACAGTATGTGTAGATCCGGGGGACTGCGTTATAACTTCCTCACTTCAATGTTCATAGTCTGAATCCGATATGCGATCTGACGCGGTGTCATATTCAACAGCCGGGCGGCTTTCGCCTGCACCCAGCCGGCCTGCTCCAGGGCAGCGATCACCTGACGGCGTTCGTCCATGTCCGAATCTTCTGTTAACCCGGACAACTCAGAATTACCACCCTCTTCCGGTTGATGATGAGGAGACGGTGAGGGAATGTTTGGCACCGCCTGCGACGCTATCGGGGTAAAGTTCCCCCCCATCAGCTCAGCACTGTTGAAGGAGAAATCCTGCTCTTCAATAACCCCCTCCTCAGCCATAATCGAGGCGCGCTCAAGGGTATTTTCCAACTCCCTCACGTTCCCCGGCCAGGCGTGGGTCATCAGTTTTCGTACCGCATTTTTGCTGATATCCAGTGGTCGCCCCTGCGACTTACCGATCTTCGTCAGCAAGAAATTAACCAGTTCAGGAATATCTTCTATCCGCTCCCGTAAAGGAGGCAGGTTGATCGGCATAATATTCAACCGGTAGTAGAGATCCTCACGGAAGTTACCATCGCGCACCTCCTGTTCGAGATTCCGGTTGGTAGCGGCGACAATTCTCACCTGCACCGAGATAGTTTTATTGCCCCCGACCCGTTCAAACTCTCCCTCCTGTAAGACACGCAACAGCTTGGCCTGAAACATCGGTGATATTTCACCAATTTCATCGAGAAACAGTGTCCCCTTATCCGCCTGTTCAAACCGCCCCTGACGGGTGCGGGTGGCACCGGTAAATGCACCTTTCTCATGGCCAAACAGTTCTGACTCCAGCAGGTTCTCAGGCAGTGCGGCGCAGTTCAGACGGATGAAACTGTTGTGTGCCCGTGGCGAGTTATAGTGTATCGCACTGGCCACCAGCTCTTTACCGGTGCCCGATTCGCCCCGCAACAGCACAGTGGTATCCCATTTCGACACCCGCCGGATCTGCTCAAACATCTGCACCATGGTCGGCGTGTGTCCCACCATCAGATTTTCAAAACCAAACTTGCCTCTGACCCGTCGTCGTAGTTCATCACGTTCATCGGTCAGCTGTTGCTGCTGATTTTCTACCTCGCCCAGCAATCTCAGCAACTGAGCCAGCAGGTTGGCGATCATATTGAGAAAACGGCACTCTTCAGCCAGAAACCGTTCCGGGTCAGAGGTTGGCTGAGCCGCCAGCACTCCCACCACATTGCCCCGCTGATCTTTGACCGGCACACCGATAAAGGGCAGGCTCAGCTCAAACAGTTCCAGCCGGTCGAGAAACCGCTGTTCATTGGCCAGATTAGGCAGCACTAAAGAGTTTTGTGATTTTAAGATTGAGCCAACCAGCCCCTCTCCCTGTTGATAACGGGCCGCCTCTTTGGCCCGCTGCACCACATCAGAGTCGCTGTGCACCGCACTGATATAGAGGTTTTCCATCTCATAATCTTTGAGTGCGATCAGACCATTTTTCATCTCCGCTTCGTTGTGCAGAATATTCAGTACTTCATCTAAACTGGGGTTCAGGTCTAAAGAACGGGTTAACGTCCAGCATATTTTATCCAGCACATACAGCTGGCGCTCAAACAATTCTGTTCTGGTCGTGGCACTATTCAACATTATCTCTCCCCATCAGCCTTCCTGCACATCAATAGGCAGATGCACGAGAATCCGGCAGCCATCCCTGTATTTCGGATCAATTGAAACCGTTCCACAATGTTCCGTTACCACCTCCTGCGCCAGGGTAAGCCCCATGCCGCGCCCGGAGCTGGGTGTGCTGTTACTTTTGGTACTGAAAAAAGGCTCAAACACTTTTGTGATCATGGCGTCCTGAATACCCGGACCAGTATCTGCCACACTGACCACAATCTCCTCTCTTTCCACCCGGGTAGAGATTTCAATCTCACGTCGCACGGGATGCTCCAGCTCAATCACATCGATGGCATTGTCCACCAGTTGCTTAAACATACTGTGAAGACGACTCTCCCGGCCTTTAATAGCCGGAACATAGACGGAGGGCAGCCAGACCACCTGAATGCCGTTACGCAATAACCGGGGCGTAGAGAACTCAAGTACATTGCGAAGCACCTCGTTGATATTGATCGAGCCAAATGAGCGCGGCTTCCTCTGGGGTACAACGCCCTCAAGCATACTGCAGGTGTCCTGGCCTATCTGGATCGCCTCTTTCAGTACCTCGACGATCTTCTCTGCAGAGAGTTCAGCACCCGCAGCACTCTGCTCCAGCATCCGCACCGCGGCCGACATCAGATTCAGCGGCTGCTGAAATTTAAACATGGCACCTGAGAGCGCTTCGCGCAGGTGATACACCGACTCCTCTTCCGCGATCAGCAGTTGCATCGCATTCATATGCTCCAGCCGTTCACGGTGACGCATCTCGGTAATATCCTTGATCACCAGCATCTGATAGCTCTGCACCGGGTTAGAAAAAAAGCCATCGGCGCTTTCGTCCCCAATCCCGACAATACTGTAATCACAGGAGAAGATTCGATGTTGCTTACCCTTACCCACTTCGAGGGTGACCTCATGGCCGGCAATCGTCTGTCCCGGCTTGAGCTTTTGCTGGTTAAAGTCAGCCCCGAGATCCTCTTTTAGTTTTGACAGAAACAGTGCACCCGGTTCGATAGGCGCAATATCGGTCGCCAGGGTTTTATAGGCGATATTATCCAGCACCACCCGGTTTTCCTGATCCATCAGCACAATCGAGGTGTGGGCCGCGTCCAGCACCTTTTCGATCATCTCTTTCTGGTTCTGCACCCGTTGCTGCAACATGTGCAGTTCGGTGACATCCCGGTGCATCCCCAGATAGTTGATGGTTTTATTGTTCTCATCCAGTACTGGCGCCACCATAAGTTCAGCCAGATAGCGCTTACCGTCCCGGCGACGATTCACCAGAACACCTTCCCAGGGCTTCTGCTGTGTTAACCGTCCCCATAGGGATTCATAAACAATTCGAGGGGTATTATGGTTAGACAGAATTGATTCATTCTTGCCCAGCACATCCTCTTTTGAGTACTCAGTTTCACGACTGAAGGTCTGGTTACTGTAGATGATATTAGCGCTGAGATCGGTGATCGAAATCGCGATAGGGGCGTGTTCGACAGCCTGAAAAAACACGCTTCCCGGCAGCCCGGAAAAGATCGCCTGTTCTTCCGTATTATCAACGTTGTCATTTGCATGAAGGTTGTCGCTGATTTGTTTGGTCATAACCGCTCCTCTGATTCGCACTGCTAAAACTGATTTTGCAATTATTAAGCCATTCCCACTGTTTGCCGTTATAGCGCGGTTTACGACCAGGACTACCAAAATAACCTTATAAAAAATGCACCATTACGGTTCAGATAATCGCTAAATTGTAGGAAATACGACAAACAAGCCGAGCGACAAAAGCGATGTAACGTTTTTGACAATGTTGCTAAACATACAGAAACAAAAGAACACAACCCCTTATATTTCAGCACCTTATCAATGGCATAGTTAATGCAGACAGCTTATCAGCATAAATCTGTTGAGGTTGCATAGATGGAATTAATCACGCTGATGGTCGGCACCGTGCTGGTCAATAACGTCGTTCTGGTGAAGTTTCTGGGTCTCTGTCCGCTGATGGGCGTATCCAATAAATTCAGTACCGCGACTGGTATGGGGGTGGCGACAACCTTCGTTCTGACCCTTTCATGTATGTCCGGCTGGTTAATTGAACACTATGTTCTCGAACCGTTGAACCTGCAGTATCTGAGAATCATCTGCTTCATTCTGGTGGTCGCCGCCGTGGTGCAGTTTACCGAGATGATGATTAAGAAAAGCAGCCCGCTACTACACCGGACCCTGGGCATTTTCCTGCCCCTGATAACCACCAACTGTGCCGTGCTGGGTGTGGCGCTCATCAATATCAGCGAGGGGTTCTCCTTTATCGAGAGTATGACCTATGGCATTGGCGCCTCAATCGGTTTTTCTCTGGTTCTGATTATCTTTGCCGGGCTGAGAGAGCGCCTGGCGCTGTCAGAAGTGCCGAAGACCTTTGCCGGCACACCGGTGGCGCTGGTTACCGCAGGTATTCTTTCAATGATTTTTATGGGGTTCGGCGGGCTCGTCTAGATTGACCGTTGCGCTATTCAGCGTTTGAAAAGCTGAGATTTTAAACCTGGGCTTATTAAACCTGATCTTATTAACATAGCTTAGAAGGGTAAATATTATGTTTCTGACTATCGCTGTACTGACCTCTCTGGGATTAATACTGGGATTTATTCTGGGTTATGCGGACAAGGTCTTTGCTGTTGAAGAAGATCCGCTCATCAAAGATGTCGAATCGATGTTACCGGGCACCCATTGTGGCCAGTGTGGTTTTACCGGCTGCGGCAGTGCAGCTGAAGCGATGGTGAATGGCCAGGCGGATGTCACCTGCTGCCCTCCTGGTGGCCAGGTGCTGGCGAAAAGTCTGGCGGAAAAGCTTGGGGTAACAGCCGACCTGAGCAACCTGACGTCAGTACCATTGACCGCATCGGTAGAAGAATCTCTCTGCACCGGTTGCTGTCGTTGTTTCAGAGTTTGTCCAACTGACGCCATCGTCGGTGCCAATAAACAGCTCCACTATGTGTTTAAAGAAGCCTGCACCGGTTGTGGTAAATGTGTCACCGCCTGCCCGGAGAACTGTATCGCCCTGCATCAGGAAGAACAGACTCTGGACAACTGGCACTGGCCTAAACCTGCTGTGGTATAAGACGATGTTGATGAAATTTAAAGTGCGCGGTGGCGTACACGCGGATGAGCGCAAAGAGCAGAGCACAGAGACACCGATCCGGGTATTGGGTATACCGCCGCTGCTATCGATCCCTCTCAGCCAGCACGCAGGTCTGCCCGCGAAACCGATTGTTGCAGAGGGACAGCTTGTCCTCAAAGGCGAGCTGATCGGTACCACGGCGGGTGACCGCTCGGCATCAATCCATGCGCCAACATCGGGAAAAGTACTGGGTATCGGTCGGATTCAGGCGCCTCACCCGTCACTGCTGAGTTACGATGCGATCCATATTGAGCCGGATGGACTGGATACGGTCTATGTTCCTGAGAACCCCATCGACCCGCAACAGCTGAGTGCTGAAGCGATTGCCGACCTGGTGGATGGCGCCGGGATTGTCGGTCTGGGGGGCGCGACCTACCCTGCAGCACTGAAACTCAAAGCCGGATCGCGACAGAATGTTCACACCCTGATTCTGAATGGCAGTGAGTGTGAGCCCTACCTCACCTGTGACGATATGCTGATGCGCGAGCGCGCCGCTGAGATTATCAGTGGTGCCCAGCTGATTCTCAAAGCGATTAACGCCAAACAGGTTATTGCCGGTATTGAGGACAACAAACCGCAAGCGATCAGAGCGATGCGGGAAGCGGCCCAGACACACGACAATGTTGAGATCAGGGTGATTCCAACCCGCTATCCGATGGGTTCAGCCAAACAGCTGATCAAAGTGATCACCGGTCGCGAGGTACCCACGGGCGGGCGCAGTTCAGATATTGGCGTGTTGGTTCACAACGTCGCTACCTCCTTTGCGGTACATCAGGCGATCTATCAGGCCCGTCCCCTGATCTCCCGGGTGGTGACACTTTCGGGACAGGCACTGGCAACACCGCAAAATGTCGAGGTGCTGATCGGCACCCCGGTACAGTGGCTGCTGGAGCAGTGCGACGGGCTGGTCTCAACGCCAGCACGGATGCTGATGGGCGGACCGATGATGGGACAGATTTTGCCCAATACTGGTGTGCCTATCACCAAAGGGGCAAGCGCAATTCTGGCATTGACAGAAGAGGAGATTAACTCAGCTGAGGTATCCCCCTGCATCCGTTGTGGCAGCTGTGTCCAGGCCTGCCCCATGGGCCTGCTACCGCTGGAGATGGCCCGCCACTCCCGGGCAGATGATTATGATGGCGCCAACGAGTTCGGCCTGAAAGACTGCATTCTGTGTGGCTCCTGTGCCTATGTCTGCCCCTCCCATATCCCCCTGGTGCATTATTTCCAGTTTGCCAAAGGCAAGCATCGGGAGAATCAGATTCAGACCAGAAAAGGGGAATATACCAAATCACTGTCTGAGGCACGCATGGCACGGCAGGAAAAAGAGGCTGCAGCGAAAGCCGCTGCTAAAGCGGAAAAGGCAGCGAAAGCGGAAGCCCGCAAGAAAGCTAAAAGTCAAGTTGAGAAGGTCTGAGCACTATGATGATTTCATCCCCCCATGCGCATGATCGCAGCTCTGTCGAAAGAACGATGTATCTGGTCTGCTTTGCACTACTCCCCGCAACACTGCTGGGGTTTTATCTGTTTGGCTGGCCTGCCATCAACCTCTGGGTTCTCTGTATTGCCTCAGCAATGGCGGGTGAACTGCTATGTTTATCACTGGCGGGTAAACGCTTAAGTGCAGCCCTGGATGGTTCGGCCATACTCACCGGCTGGATTATCGCGATGACCCTCCCCCCATGGGGTCCCTGGTGGCTGGCGGTTACCGGCACGCTGTTTGCCATTGTCATTGGCAAACATCTCTACGGAGGACTGGGACAAAATCTGTTTAACCCCGCCATGCTGACCCGGGTCGGACTGCTGATTTCCTTCCCTCTGGAGATGACCACCTGGGCCAATGTTAATCCTATAACTAATGCAACCGCTCCCGGCTTTATTGAAGGCCTGGAGATCACCTTTGTGGCAGCGCCCCTGAGTGATGCGCTCACCGGTGCCACGGCACTGGGCCATGTAAAAACCGCGCTGACCGCTTCCATTCCTTCCACTGTTTCGGTGGCGGAAATTTTCAGTGTAAACGACGCGCTGACCGGATTTACCCGTGGCAGTCTGGGGGAGACCTCGGCACTGCTGATGCTGGCAGGTGGCATCTTCCTGATCTGGAAACGGATCATTCAGTGGTATATCCCGGTTGCCCTGATCGTCACCGTGGCGGCCATGGCAACCCTGTTCAACAGTATCGATGCTGAACGTTACGCCCCGGCGGTTTACCATCTGCTATCGGGCGCACTGATGTTTGGGGCCTTCTTTATTGCGACCGACCCGGTCACTTCGCCCTCCAATGTCAAAGGCCAGTTGATCTACGGCATGGGCATCGGTCTGGTCACTTTTACCATCCGCACCTGGGGTTCCTTCCCAGAGGCTATCGGTTTTGCTGTGCTGTTTATGAATGCACTGACCCCTATTATCGATCGCTACTTCCGTCCAAGAATCTATGGCTACGACTACAAGGGCGCGCCCCTGAAAGTGGCGAAAGAGTAGTGATAAAGAGGAGTAAACAATGAAGCCCACCAGAGCGATTGCAATCCCCAGCTTTACCCACCGCATCGGTTATCAGGCCGGTTTGCTCGGCGGTATGGCAACCATCATCAGCCTGCTGCTGATCATGGGTGATCAGAGCACCCGGGACGATATTCAGCTAAGACTCGAGGAAGACACCCGGGTCATGCTGGATCAGGTACTCCCTGCTGACCTGTATGACAACAACCCGCTGGAGCTGCGCTACAGTCTCAAAGACAGCCCCTTCCCCGGCCATAACGTCGCCTATCTGGCGACCCGGAATGGCCAGTTGTCCGGCCTTGCCATGGAGGTGGTCGGCAAGGGTTACAGCGGTGATATCGTATTACTGCTCGGGCTGAATGAGAAAGGCGAAATTACCGGCGTGCGCACCATCAGCCACGCAGAAACCCCTGGACTGGGGGACAAAATAGAGATTAAAAAGAATGACTGGGTCACCTCTTTTAATGGCTATTCGCTGGAAAACCACTCGGCAACCCAGTGGCAGGTGAAAAAAGATGGCGGCGATTTCGACCAGTTTACCGGTGCCACCATCACCCCCAGAGCGGTCGTAAAAGCGGTTAAAACCGGCCTGATACATTACAGTCAGCAGCGCGCCACGATTGAGGGGCAGCTCAGCGCTGCGATGAGCGCAAATAAGGAGGCTTCAAAATGACACAGCAATCCTATGCAGAGATCTGGGCCGACGGGTTGTGGAATAACAACGTCGTACTCGGGCAGATGCTGGCACTCTGCCCGCTGATGGCGGTCACCACCACCGCCAGTAACGGACTGGGAATGGGCATCGCCACCCTGGCGGTGATGCTGGTCTCCAATATGCTGGTCTCGATGATACGCGGGATTATCACCCCTCAGGTACGGATACCGGTATTTATTCTGCTGATCGCAGCGATGGTGACCCTGGTGGATATGTTCCTCAACGCCTGGATGCACGAGCTGTATCAGGTACTGGGGCTGTTTATCCCGCTGATCGTCACCAACTGCGCCATACTCGGCCGGGTGGAAAGTTTCGCCTCAAAAAACAATGTCGGCCCATCGATGATCGATGGTCTGGCCATGGGGATCGGCTTTACCTGGGTGCTGGTGCTGCTGGGCGGTATGCGCGAACTGTTTGGCAGCGGAACCCTGTTTGCCGATGCCTCACTGCTGCTGGGCAACAGTTTCGCATTTATTGAGATGACGATCTTTCCCGATTATGGCGGTACCCTGCTGCTGATCCTTCCGCCTGGTGGCTTTATCTGTCTGGGGCTTATTCTGGCAGGCAAGCGGGTCACCGACCGTAAACTGGAAGCACGCAGAAACGCCATTCAGGGTAGTTTGCAGGAGGAGTCTGCATGAAAGTGTCAATCGCCTACGCCGGAGAAAGCAAACAGCTCTGGTCAGATATTGAGATCGATGACAGTGCGACGGTAGAAACCGCCATCCAAGCATCTCAGATTCTGGAGCAATGCCCCGAGATCAATCTGAAAACCCAGAAAATCGGCATCTTCGGTAAGCTCACCCGGTTGAACGCCGCTCTTGAGGAAGGCGACCGGATTGAGATCTATCGCAAAATCATACGCGTATTTGACGAAGACGATGACGATGAGGATGATTAATTCCTGAAGGGCTCAGGGCGTTTTTACCACAGAGGGCACAGAGGGCACAGAGAAAAGAGTTGAACGGGATAGATTTTCAACAGATCTGTTCCCTTTTTTTTGTTGTAGACAAAAGATTATTTATGAGAATTGACTCGACACTGATAACAATAACCCTTTCGACCGTTTGTTGTTTAGACCTTCATGAAAAATGTGGGCTTGCACCGACAGCATAAAGAAATATATTAATAATATTTAGACTTTCTTACCATCACAGGAAAAATTGAAATAAAAACATTTTCTCTGTTATATTTATTATACATAAAAAGATAATTCAGGAGCTGAGCCACCGCACCGTAAACCTTATATTGAAGAAGCTCGCCCTTTATACCTATACAGACATCATAAGTTTCATAACGTACAATATCGTTTCCATACGGCGTATCTTTTAGAAAGTAACCACCCGATTCAACTCGTATCGGTCTAAGTTTCGGTGAAGCCTCCTGCTTTTCTTTTATTCTAACATAACTTAATACTTCGCTTTTTTTGTCTACATATTCAAGAGCTATACGCAAATCATCTGGAACATTCTTAAGTACAACCTCATTTTGCTTTCCTTCGTGGGAGACCTTAAAACGCATTGTATAGATATTTTCCGGGTGCTCTGCTTTACGATAGTAGACAAAACCTAAAATCATTGTTATAAAAACAAGTAAATTAATAAAAATTGCGCTATCTAACAAAACATTAATACCATCAAAAATAATCATATAATAACCCTTTATTAATAGTTACTCGTTCCCACGCTCCCGCGTGGGAATGCATACCTCGCTGACCATGCTCCACAAACCTTAAATAATCCAGGCCCGGCATAACCGTTTGCACTGGAGCATCACCAATGCACAACTTCATCCACATTACCTCGCTTGAAGAGGGCGACCGAATCGAGATCTATCGCAAAATCGTCCGCGTGTTTGATGCAGGTGATGACCACGATAATTAAGCCACCAGGGCGTTTTTACCACAGAGGGCACAGAGGACATAGAGAAAAGAGTCAGGAGGGGTAAACAGGTCTGTTCCCTTTTACTCTGTGGACGATGCTTAATGGCCTGGTTACATCACATAGTTCGACACTTCGATAAGGTTGCCATCAGGATCTCTAAAATAAACAGATACGATTTTACCCGTTGCACCCGTTCGATTAACCGGCCCTTCAATAACAGGCACATTACAAGCCTTCAGATGCGCAATAACCTGTTCTACTGGCTGTTTGATAATAAAGCATAGATCGGAACTACCTGACGTAGCCCTGCCCGCTTTAGGCTCAAACTCCTTACCCAGTTGATGCAGGTTTATTTTCTGACATCCAAAGGATAATGCTACCCGCCCCTCTCCAAAAACAACCTTCTCCATCCCCATAACAGATGTATAGAAACCTACAGTTTCATCAATATCCTTAACGGTCAGAACAAGGTGGTCGATTCTTTCTACTTGCACAATGACTCCTGATTAATAGAGATATGGCACCCAGCGTATGAACGAGCGATGATCCGCAGCTGCACCTGTTAAGTGGCTCTGACTTCCCTGAGATGTTGCAATTTAAGCCCCCTGATAAACCTTAAAGGCAGTTTCTGCAATTGAGGACGTAAGGAAGTAGGTAATCAAAAAAATAATGATAGGGAAAACCAGCGCAAAACCGGCTTTAAATTCAATAAACTGATGATTGACAGCTTTTTTGAACTCTCCATCATATAGTTTTCTTTCTTCACTCCCTCCGGTCTCCTTCATCTCTTTCTGGAACTGGTTATAGTTCCTGAAGCACTCACGAAACATATGAATACCGATCGGGATAGCGATTAGCAGTCCTAAGATTAGTCCGATAAGCTGAGGCCAGTGTTCCATCATATCTGCTCAGTTAACAATCGAAATCAGCCAGCAGCTTAAGTGTTGCTAATACACTGGTGAAAGTACAACTATACATGCCGCAATTATAAATTCGATAAAAAACTGGGTTTGTGGTTTTTTACGCACAAGAGATGCTATAAAAAACGACGAACTAAATAAGGCTGAAAATGCAATTACCATGACACAATTCCAGCCCGCAACTCCTACAAACATACGCATTGAAGCTGCTAATTCCCCTTGGACATCTTTGAATACCGCTCCCAGCCCCATAAGAATTGGGAGGTAAAGCAGCAACATGGTGCTAGCTCTAACCGAAAATGACTGCTTACAGTTCCATTTCTGATTCATATTTATCAAGGACACTTAAAACGTTTTGCTTCTTCTGCACCGGGTCTGGCGCGGGCCGTGCGCTTGCACGGGGCGTGACAGGGCCGTTTGTTAGTAACTGCAAAATACAACACATTAATTACGATTCTTTCGAAGGTAAGTTTTCTAACACTTTACAGAACTCTCGATTTGCAGTTCCCTCCCCTTCATAAATATACCCAGTATCAAAAAAAGTGGTTCCGCCTTCAGATTTTATTTGAATACCCCAGCAACCGTGCTTTTCGTCTGGGTTTTCTATAATTTCTACGATTAGTTTTGTCATTTCACTGTCCTTTTCTGATAACTCTAAAATCAGGTGCGCCGTAGGTATTACCTGGATTTTCTTGTTATGTTACGGTAGCTCATATATTGCCGTTTATAACTGACAGCATAAAATCTGAAACCGCTTGACTCAATCCATTTTCTGATAGGTTACTCGCACAAAGTCTTGCTATTCTCGTTTCATTTCCTGTTGCTAGTCTTCTCCTATATGGCGTAAATTTGAAGCCTCGAGAATTTTTTTCATAGGTGAAATAGAAAAGCTGGTTACTGAAATATCCTTGATAATTACCCGTAGAATCTGTTGTCCAGTGCCCGTATAAAGCTATATTTTCCAATGCTCTTCGCATTTCTAATACAGACTGAAATCTTTGAGTAGGGTCTGCTTTTGTCGCTTTTGAGATAACCTTTCTTATTGAGTTCGGAACGAAGGGCCGATAATCTCTTGTCGCTAATACCTTGTTTTTAGCCTTTAGTTGCTCAAAGGAATCCTGCCCAATAGCATCTCTGGTTTCTTTTATTAAACCAAGACCATTTATAAGTCTAAATAAAGTCAAACCAACCTGATAAATATCCGTAAGTACAGAAATATTATTATGTTGAGCCGTTTCTGGAGCCCTGTGTAGTACATATGCATTTGGAGCGGGTGTGGGCTGTAAGTTTGGTGAAACCCCCGAAATTCCATAATCTGTTAAGATTCCTTCTCTTCTCGGACCTATAAGAATATTTGAAGGTTTTATATCATTATGAAACAAACCTTGCTCATGTAAGTATTCAAGACCCCTTAATATATCAATAGATATAGCCAGTGCCTGTGTGATCACAAGAAAGTTTGATGGATTTTGCAGGTTTAAAACTGAACCGTTTGGATGATAGTCCATTGCAATGATGACAATGTTAATACCACTAACTGGAACAACATCTGCATAATGGACATGCACAACGTTTTGATGTTGCAATCTATGTCCTAGTTGAGCCTCTCTAAGATTTTCAGCAGCAGGAGCCATGCTTTCATCAAGAATTTTTACTGCAACTTCTCTGGAGAGGGTTACATCGAGCGCAAGCCAGACTTCACCAAAATTTCCCCCGCCAATAAATCTTATCAATTGATATTTATAGAGGTTGTCGCCTGGTTTCAAACTTATCCTTAGACTCATTTATCACTCCTGACTGAGCATGCTGCAACAATGGCATCCGCGATTTGCTCATTCCAGTGTGTGTCAGTTTTTCCAACAAGCTCTTCAGCGTGATTTTTTACTTCAGCTCTTTTTGTTCCCACCTGTTTATAGATCTTTCCCTCAACCGGAATATCCTGCTCTTTTGCTGCGAGTATGACTGCCGCATCAAAATATGCACCTAGCCTTGAAGATTTAGTATCACTTCTACCGTACTCACCGACCTTCATTACAACATGATCAATATCAGGATTTTGTCTTAGAATTCTGTCTACCTCTTCTTTTTGCCAAGCTAATTTCTCGCTATAGTCTTCCATGCCTGCAGGAACTTTAATCAGGTTCTCAGTTGAAGCATTAAGAAGAGAAGTTTGATCTTCATTAGATTCAATGATGGCATATCTCAATTGACCTGGAGCTGTTCTTATTCCTAATACTTTCATTTTTACTTCCTATTTGACACCGCGAGACGGTGATGGGGGATGCTGTATCTATTGGAACGGAAAGAGTAATTTTGAAGCACGTCGTTTTTCATCCCCTGAAAACGCGCATGCGCGTTTTGTCACTTTCAACCGGCAGATAATCTCACCTGTTGATATCCTTATCTGCCTGATTCTGCACCACTTTTATGAGTTATGCCAGTGTCAAAGCGTGCCAACATTCTGGAGTTATACCAATATACTGTAATGAGTGGAGAGCCATGCATACACAGAATATTGCGATTTATTATCCACAGGAAGATGAGGTGAAAGCAGCCCACCGCTTAACCGTAATATCCAAAAATTCATTGATCACAGCCTCAGCGTTGAATGAGTAAACAACCCCACTCTCTCCTGCCATCCGGCCCTAGTTTCACTACATAAGGAAATCAATAACAGGAGCACATAGGACATCCGTTAATGGTTCCCCTTCATCCAGAGTATCATTTGTTTTCCTCATTAAGATAAAGCACACTCGGACATTACCGACAACACCAACGACAGCAATAACGTCACGATCAAGGAGGCCCTATGAGTGAACAATACATCCCCCCTGCAGTCTGGGTAGATGATACTGCGGGAGGCAACGAATGGGCGAACATCAACAGCCCGGTGTCAGGGGCACGTTACCAACAGGATCTGCCGGTGGGTGATCACCCTTTTCAGCTGTATTCGCTGGGTACACCCAACGGTCAGAAAGTCACCATTATGCTCGAAGAGCTACTGTTGCTTGGCATTAAAGAGGCTGAATACGATGCTTATCTGATTAATATTGGCAAGTCGGAACAGTTCTCTTCCGGGTTTGTCGGCGTCAACCCAAACTCAAAAATTCCCGCACTGGTCGACAGATCGGGGGATGAGGATGTTAATGTCTTCGAATCGGCATCGATTCTGGTCCATTTAGCTGAGAAGTTTGGTCAGTTCCTGCCACAAAGCGGCCCCAGTCGGACAGAGGTATTCAACTGGTTGTTCTGGGCCCAGGGTTCCGCTCCCTTTCTCGGTGGCGGCTTTGGTCATTTCTACGCCTATGCCGATGAAAAACAGGAATACCCCATCAATCGCTATGCCATGGAAACTAAGCGCCAACTGGACGTGTTAGATAAACAGCTGGCAAAACATCCCTATGTGGCAGGCGATGAATACAGCATCGCAGATATCGCCATCTGGCCCTGGTATGGCAATCTGGTTCTGGGGCGTTTATATGATGCTGCAGAGTTTCTGCAGGTTGAAAGCTACAGTCACGTTCTACGATGGGCAAAGATGCTGGAACAACGCGAAGGCGTCAAACGTGGCCGCATCGTTAACAAGTCCTCGGGGGAGGCATGGGAACAACTGCGCGAACGTCACTCCGCCGACGATATTGATAAGGTTTTGGCTTTAGGCTCGCACAGAGCAAGAGAGTAGCTTATCTAGAACGGAAACTTCGTTTCCTGCTAGTCGTTAGACGCGACTGCGTCGCTTGCTAGAAAAAGCGGATAAAGAGCGGGCAGATCTTACATGCTGCAAAGCTGCACAATTACAGACCTGGCGCTAAGCTTTCCCTCTGTGTTCTCGGTGTCCTTAGCATGCCCTCTGGGTACTGTGGTGAACCGCTTTTTCTAACCCATAGCCAGTGGCGCAGCCACGTCTAGAGTAGTTAGAACGGAAACCTCGTTTCCTGCTAGTCGTTAGACGCGACTGCGTCGCTTGCTGGAAAAAGCGGATAAAGAGCGGTCAGATCTGACATATTGCAAAGCTGCACAATTACAGACCTGGCGCTAAGCTCTCCCTCTGTGTTCTCGGTGTCCTTAGCATGCCCTCTGGGTACTGTGGTGAACCGCTTTTTCTAAACCCTAGCCAGTGGCGCAGCCACGTCTAGAGTAGTTAGAACGGAAACTTTGTTTCCTGCTAGTCGTTAGACGCGACTGCGTCGCTTGCTGGAAAAAGCGGATAAAGAGCGGGCAGATCTTACATATTGCAAAGCTGCACAATTACAGACCTGGCGCTAAGCTCTCCCTCTGTGTTCTCGGTGTCCTTAGCATGCCCTCTGGGTACTGTGGTGAACCGCTTTTTCTAACCCCTAGCCAGTGGCGCAGCCACGTCTAGAGTAGTTAGAACGGAAACTTTGTTTCCTGCTAGTCGTTAGACGCGACTGCGTCGCTTGCTGGAAAAAGCGGATAAAGAGCGGGCAGATCTTACATATTGCAAAGCTGCACAATTACAGACCTGGCGCTAAGCTCTCCCTCTGTGTTCTCGGTGTCCTTAGCATGCCCTCTGGGTACTGTGGTGAACCGCTTTTTCTAACCCCTAGCCAGTGGCGCAGCCACGTCTAGAGTAGTTAGAACGGAAACTTCATTTCCTGCTAGTCGTTAGACACGACTGCGTCGCTTGCTGGATAAAAACCGTGGCTCGTCGCTCGTCGTTCGTAACAGCAAAAAGGCTGCCGGGTTGTTGCCTTTAAGAATGCATGAAATACCAGAAAGCTCAGTATCACTACCGGGCTTTTCGCTTTTTCTAACCACTAGCAAGTGGCGCAGCCACGTCTAGCAACTCACGTTTTTCCCCCTTGTAGCAAAACCCACAACAGCCCGGATCGATCAAATACTATCAATGTAGGCTTTCCAACAAACGCTGAAAATAGTCAGACATACATATTTTTTACCTATATTTATCAATCACTTATTTTTATAAAAATCATGGTACGTTAACTGCAATATTCCTCCTACCCACTTTTAATCAGCACTGTATACCTGTGCGTTGTGATGCGGTTTATCACGCACTTAGTGCAAAAGGAGATTGATATGTCACGTATTGGTTTGTTTTTCGGCACCGACACCGGCAAGACACGTAAAGTAGCCAAGATGATCAAAAAGAAGTTTGACGATGAGGTGATGGCAAGCCCGTTAAACGTAAACCGTACAGATGCCTCTGCTTTTGCTGAGTATGAGTATCTGATTATCGGTTCCCCGACGCTGGGCGAAGGCTTGCTGCCAGGTCTGTCTGCAGACTGTGAGAATGAAAGCTGGGAAGAGTTTCTGCCCGAGATCGACGATATTGATCTGACCGGAAAAACTGTTGCTATCTATGGCCTGGGTGATCAGGTTGGTTATCCGGATGAGTTTGTCGATGCTATGGGTGAACTGTACGACTTTGTCACCGAACGCGGCGCGAAAGTTGTCGGCTCATGGCCTACCGATGGTTATGAATTCAACCACTCTGAAGCGGTGGGTGAAGATGGTAAGTTCGTCGGCCTGGCACTGGATCTGGATAACCAGTCCAACCTCACAGAAGAGCGGCTGAATGCCTGGTTAGGCCAGATTGCACCAGACTTTGATCTGCCGCTCTAAGCTCAGAGCGGACGGTATCCATAGTTTCTATTAGTTACGGTATTCCCTGCCGTACGCCTTTTATGCGTAGCTCTCAGGGCTACGCTTTTTTTCCGCCAGACAGCCTGACAGGCTGGCCTGCGTGTTCATGTGAGGTATTGCGATGATCAATCCCAACGGTTCCGGAACTGACATACTCAATGCACTTGTCCCGATGGTGGTGGAACAATCCGCCAAGGGCGAGCGAGCCTATGATATCTATTCAAGATTGTTAAAGGAGCGGGTCATTTTTCTGATCGGCCCGGTTGAAGACCACATGGCCAATCTGGTGGTCGCACAGCTGCTGTTTCTGGAAGCGGAAAACCCAGGCAAAGATATCCACCTCTACATCAACTCTCCGGGAGGTTCGGTCACCGCCGGGATGTCTATTTATGACACCATGCAGTTTATTAAACCGGATGTCAGCACTATGTGTATGGGTCAGGCGGCCAGCATGGGCGCATTTCTGCTGGCCGGTGGTACTCAGGGTAAGCGCTTTGCACTGCCTAACGCCCGGGTGATGATCCACCAGCCGTTGGGCGGCTATCAGGGGCAGGCCTCCGATATTGAGATCCATACCAAAGAGATTCTCAGTATCCGCCACAAACTCAACAGCCTGCTGGCTAAGCACACCGGCCAACCTCTGGAAACCATCAACCGGGATACCGACCGGGATAACTTTATGACCGCAGAGACAGCAAAAGCCTACGGTCTGATTGATGAAGTGCTGATTCAGCGAGGCTGATAACGGATGGCAGATCTTCAGAAATATAACCATTTCTATCTAAGTTACAGCGGCATCAAACTGCCGCTGAAGCTGGTCGGACCGCTAGAACTATCAGAGATCGAAAACCGGAACACGTTTTTCGCCTCGATAGAGGATGATCAGGGTCGGGTGACCGAGATCGCCAAAGTGGTCTACAACGAGATCGAGTTACACCACCACTATCGCTATCACGATGATGACCAGAGTCTGGTAGAGGCGGTGATCACCGCGGATGGGGAAACCCATACCATTCAGTATTGAGGTCAGGGGAAGCCCTGTTTCAGAACGGCGGGTACACAAGACCACCGTTATTACCGGAGAGACGATTATGCTTGAATCAGACTTTTTTGAAGTGTCCGATGAGTTTATCAACCTTGCCAATGATCTCGGCGACGAGTGGGCTCAGCCGATGCTCAGTGCATCGATCATGCATGCGGCGGCACGTTTTAATGCTTTCCACCTGATGTCACAGAATGATACCGGTGATATCAATACCGCCATCGATTTTCTCACCACACAATACAAACAGATGCTGATAGAAAACCTGCGGGAACTGAGAAGCGATCAGCCGGATATGCTCAATCACAGCTGATCTGTTCCCGGTGCCCTCGGCAGTAACATAGAGAACACCACAGAGAGCACAGAGGCCTGCAGGATTGAGCGCACGTACAGCATGGCTAGCGGCTCAGTCTGACACTCTTCTGCACATAGTAGGCGATCAGGCCGATGCACAACCCCCAGAACGCGCTGCTGATGCCCAGCAGGTTCAGCCCGGATGCGGTGACTAAAAAGGTCAGCAACGCGGCTTCCCTGTCACCCGGATCGGCCAGCGCAGCCGACAGACTGTTACCGATGGTACTCAACAGCGCCAGTCCCGCGATCGCCATCACCAGTGCCGTTGGAAAAGCGGTAAACAGTGAGGCGATGGTCGAGCCAAACAGCCCGGTTAACAGATAAAAGCCCCCGGCCCACACTGATGCCATATAGCGTTTTGACCGATCCTGCCCGGCCTCATCGCCCATACAGATCGCCGCCGTAATCGCCGCCAGGTTGTATGAGAATCCCCCAAAAGGAGCCAGCACCACCCCGGCAAAACCGGTCCAGGTGAGCAGAGGCGAAACCGGTGTTTCATAACCATTGGCGCGCAGCACAGCGACACCCGGCACATTCTGCGAAGCCATGGTGATAATGAACAGCGGTACCCCTACCCCAATCATGGTCTGCAGATTAAAGGTCGGCGTGACCCAGAGCGGCGTCGACAACTGCCAGTTAAGCACCTCAACATTCAGTTGCCCCTGAATCAACGCCGTGGCAGTACCCGCTAACAGTACAATAGGGATGGTATAGCGCGGCAACAAACGTTTTACGGCGATAAAAACCGCTAACATCAGCCCCACCAGCAGCAGACTGGATTGCATCACCTTAAACAGATCGATGCCAAACTGCAGTAGAACCCCTGCCAGCATCGCCCCGGCCAAAGGCATCGGAACATGATGCATTATTTTTTCAAACCAGCCGGTAATACCACACAACAGAATCAGTCCGGAGCTGAAAATAAAAATACCGATCGCCTCATTAATCGGCACACCGGACAACGCCGTTACCAACAGCGCCGCCCCCGGTGTCGACCAGGCTGTCAGTACCGGAGTTCGAAAGTAGAGGGACAGACCGGCACTGGTCAGTCCCATACCGATACCCAACGCCCACAACCAGGAGCTGATTTCAGCTGTTGAAGCCCCGGCAGCCGCGGCCGCCTGAAAGATAATCACCGCCGAACTGGTATAACCAACCAGTACGGCAACAAAGCCCGCAGACAGATGTGACAGGTTGAATAAACCTGCTACGCCTGGTCGGCTCTTTATTGATCCCATGCTACCAACTCCCTACACCCGAAAACATGTTGTGCGTTATAACGTCCAAGTACGGCAAGCGTATCATTGTGCGTTATAGCGTACAATGATAATTTAATACCTCTCTTCTAACCGGAAGCCCCAATGCAGGAAATAAATCTTTATCTCGCGACCACATTGAAACAGCTCAGACAGACAAAAGGCTGGAGCCTTGACCGTGCTGCCAGTGAAACCGGCGTTAGCAAAGCGATGCTGGGACAGATTGAGCGAGGTGAGTCCAGCCCCACCATTGCAACGATGTGGAAGATATCAAAAGGGTTTCATAAATCGTTATCCAGCCTGTTAGAGCCGTCAGCAGACAACAACAGTCAAACCGTGATCCGCCCGCCAAATAAGCAATCCAAAGTGCTGGACAGCAACAACAGTCCGATCGCACCGATATTTCCCTATGAGGAACAGTTTGGATTCGAGATGTTTGAGTTAACGCTGTTGCCGGGCTATGAGCGGATATCTGAACCCCACATTGATGGTGTCACGGAACATGTGATTGTCATCAGTGGAGAGATGGAACTCCTGATTAATGGTGAATGGATTAAACTGACTCAGGGATCATCGGTGCGGTTTGCCGGTGACACACTTCATGGATACCGGAACAGCAGCGCCAGCCCCGCTGTTTTTCACAACATTCTTCACTATGCCCATGATGTTTCTGAATAAATAATTTCAACGTAAGCTGGGGTCTGAATAAAGAAGCAAAGATAACCACAGCATTAACAATCGCCCACCCTCCTGCCATTTTTAGACTACGCTTAATCTGAACTCGATAATGGCCTGAAGGGATGGGAAGTAGCATGTCTGATCACCACACATACCGGAAAACAGAGATAGTAGGTTCATCACCTATCAGCAGTGACGAAGCGATTCGTAATGCATTGGCTGAGTGCAGTAAAACGATCAGAAATATGGAGTGGTTTGAGGTAGTTGAAACCCGGGGACATATTGTCAACGGTCAGGTGGGCCACTTTCAGGTCACACTGAAAGTGGGCTTCAGGGTCGAAAGCAGCTGATACTTCCGGCTCACATTCAAAGACAAGAGCTCAGGCATAACTCCCGGTGCTGATGCCAGACAAGCTGTTTAATCAGCTAATCTCTTTGATTAGCTGATTAAACTTATCCGGATCTTCAGCTTTGAGGGTCATCAGCGATGACTTCAGCGAGTTGATATTCGCTGACAGATGCTGCCGTTTAACCTGCTCTATATCTTCAGCTATCTTTTGCAACTGATCTATGGATTCACTGGTCTGATGCTTTGTCAGCTCCAATAACACATCGGTAATCACCCCCAGTTGCTTACCATAACTGGCCACATCCCGGACCACGGCGGTTTCTATTTGACGGTTACCCGCAAAATTAACCTCAATCTGGGGAGACCACCAACTGGTAACAGGGGAGATATCCTGGGTCAGATCACCACTGAAAGGCGGCTTGAACATCCCCAGCCAGGGATTCATCCATAGGTTCATACTCAGTCTCTCCTCTGAATTCAGTCAATACCCATATCAAAACTCAGATCAGTATAGACAGATTTTCAGCGAACAACGCCTTGTATTACCTCGTCAGCCACTCAGCGACGCCGGGGTTTTCTGGCACTCCTGCCCGATTTACCTCGAGGACTTTCGCCGGATTTGGGGGAATAAGATGACGCGCCACCGGATCTGGATTTCTGTGAACCACGTCCCGATCCGCTCTTTTTATTTTGCCCGCCAGGTTTTTTACTCTGACCACCGCCAGATCGTTTTTTCTGCCCCGCAGGTGCTTCCGATGACGAGGCAGCCGCCGCTTTTAAGATCTGCTTCAGTTCGTCCTCTGTCAGATCCCGCCACTCACCCACCGGCAAGCCTTTGAGATCGACATTCATGATCCGCACCCGCTCCAGTTTTGTCACTTCATAATTGAAGTGTTCACACATCCGGCGAATCTGGCGGTTCAGGCCCTGGATCAGGGTGATACGAAACACCTTAGGCGACTCTTTAGTGATCTTGCATTTTTTGGTGACCTTACCGAGCATCGGCACCCCGGCACTCATTCCGGTAATAAACTCATCGGTGATCGGCTTGTTCACCGTTACCAGATACTCTTTCTCATGCTTATTTCCGGCACGCAGAATCTTATTTACCAGGTCGCCATTGTTAGTGAGAAAGATCAGCCCCTGAGAGTCTTTATCCAAACGGCCAATAGGAAAGATGCGGGTGCTGTGATTGACAAAATCGACGATATTATTGCGTTCACTTCCCTCGGTGGTACTGACAACGCCCACCGGTTTATTCAATGCAATAAACACAAGATCTTCCGCTTCTTCAGGATCAATCGCCTGACCGTTCACCTTCACCAGATCTCCCGGGGAAACCCGGTCACCGATAGCGGCGCGCTTACCATTGATAAACACATTACCCTGCTCAATAAAACGATCTGCGTCCCTGCGGGAGCAGATACCACTATCACTGATATATTTATTCAAACGGGTTGATGTGTCACTCAACATAGATTGATGTCTCAAAAATGGGGGCTGAAATGGCTTATCAGATGAAATCTGAAGCGGGTAGCATCTGAATTATGCGTATTCTTGACCAAATGACCGGCAGGCGCCAGTCCTGTCATAAAATTAAAGGGTTAATTAAGAGGGAAATGACAACTGAAACAGATTCAGGCCTCTTCAGTCATCTGCCTGAGTTTATTGATGGTATTGAGATTCCTTCCCGTGGCGGGCACACCCAGACACTTTTCCAGACCGGCGACCAGTTTTGACCGGCCGATCCCATCCGGCGCCTGTAGATAGAAAACCTTTCCTTTTATCTCAAAACGCTCAGTTTCAGAAGCCAGCGCCATCAGTTTTGCCCTATCAGGCTGAGGCTCGTGCTGTAAAAAGTAAAAGTGAACCGATTTACCATCAGCCAGATCATAGGGGTTATGTTTCACCGCCGCATCAAACTCATCCTCGCCCAGCACGATCATTTCAGGCCGGAAACCAAACCCCGCTTCAATCTCACGTAGTACACTCTCTCCGGGTTTCGATTTTCCCTTTAAAATAACATTGCCACTCTGAATGTAGGTTCGCACCGCATCAAAGCCGTTCTGTTGCAACAGTAAACGCAGATCCGCCATTGGCAGGATATTTCGCCCGCCAACGTTAATGCCTCTGAACAGTAAAATATAGGTTTTCATCGTATTACAGAGTTCCCTTCAGCAAGAGAGCGGTCTGTTAACACCGCTCTCCCCTGATTGCTCCTGGACGAGCCTTAGTGATCAGGTTTACTCGGCCCTGGCGTCGGCCCCATGTTCAGATAACTGCGCACCAAACCAGCGATGAATCGCAGTTAACAGATGAAGATCGGTGGTTTCAAAACGGATCTGAGCCCCTGTCGTGAGAGGTGAGTAGGTGACCGCTATTCCCGCTGACCCGGCCTGAAGTTCTTTAAGTCCCGGCATCGTGGCACCATGCAACATTGCCGGATCGGAATAGTCACCCTGCTGGAAACGTTCAGCCTCATGACTGAGATGTTGCTGAATCATAGCGATCTGATCATGCGCAGCGGCATCTTTAGCAACGACCTTTTGCACCCCTCCGAATTCGGTCATGGTGAACACATGCATGGTCTCCGACATTGCAAAGGGCATCACATGGTGAGACATCTGATGCACCTGCTCCTGGGTGGTTTGAGCGGATGCCGAAGCAACGCTTATCAGCAGCAGAAGCACAGCGGCCTGCACGGCTTTTGCAATACAACACACAGACTGTTTCATATCATCTCCATCTTATTCGGGTGAGGAACAACAGCAAAGCAGCAGATCTGTCGGTCAGGCACCACGTATCCATAGAGCTTAAACCTATAAGCCTGCCATTAAAACGGTTTAATCCTTACAAAACAGTGTTGCGAACAGCTGCGTTGATTCTTTCAAACCCGCTTCTGTCAGCACAACCGATTTAGTCTTGTTAACCGGATCATGAATATACCCCTTTTCATGCAACCGATTCATGACCTCAAAATCCATCCCTTTCCAGGCACGGACTTCATCATGAAGCGTCAGCTGTAATAGCGCTAAAACGGTTTGGTCAATTTTATCTTCATCGATATTCATAGGGCCCCTCCATGATAGCGGCTGATGTCACACAGGCGCATCGGACACTACGGAACTGGATGGTAGCCCGCTACGGCTACTTTGTGGCGCCCTTGAAGAAGAGTATAGCCCTAATAGCCAACACTATAAGCCCCATTGCGCGAGCTAACTATAAGTTGATCCAGTCGTTCATGAGGAGATCCCCAAAGGGCGTTAGAAAGGGGTAAGTAACAGGATATAGAGCGGGACGGCCCCCTGGGCCATCCCGCTTTTTCGAGATAGGAGCAGCGGTTTTTCCTTTATCCATCCACTGCTTCAGCCGATGCGGTATCCTCTTCTGAAGGGTCCAGCAACACCTCTCTGACGATCAGTTCGCTGGCGTCATCAACCCCGTCACGATCCACAATCACCTGTTTCAGCTGCGGATTGGATGGCATCTCGTACATGCTCTTACGCAGTACTGATTCCATAATCGAACGCAGACCACGGGCACCGCTGCCCCGGGCACAAGCCAGTTCAGCAATACGGGTCAGCGCCTCATCGGTAAATACCAGATCAACTCCCTGATAGGCGTACAGCTGACGATACTGCTTTTGCAGTGAATTTTTCGGTTCGGTCAGCACCCGCACCAACGCTTCAGCGTCCAGCTCATGGAGGAAGGTGACCACCGGGAAACGCCCGACAAACTCGGGAATCAGACCAAACTTCTGTAGGTCTTCTGGCTTCAGCTCGGCCAGCAGTTCATCGTGGGTGTGCTCTTTATCGGCCACAAAGTCAGCCTGGAAACCGATACCAACCCCATCGGGCCGCAACCGCCCTTTAACGTGCTCCTCCAGGCCGGGGAAAGCGCCGCCAACAATAAACAGGATATTGGTGGTATTGATCATCTCATCACCGCTATCTCCGCGACGACCACTTTTCGGCAGTTTGACATCATGACCTTCAACCATTTTCAGCAATGCCTGCTGCACACCTTCGCCGGAGACATCCCGGGTGGAGGCCGCCCCACCGCTCTTGTCCGCCAGTTTGTCGACCTCATCAATATAAACAATGCCCCACTGAGCCCGCTGCACATCACCATCGGCGGCATCCACCAGCCGACGCATAATGACATCAACATCTTCACCGACATAACCGGCCTGGGTCAGGGTCGTGGCATCGGCCACCACAAAGGGCACGCCGATCACCCTGGCCAGACTTTTCACCAACAGGGTTTTACCGGTGCCGGACGGGCCAACCATCAGCACATTGGATTTTTCCAGCTCGACGCCGCCATCAATATCGGTAATGGAATCGTTGCTGTTAAGGTTGAGCAGCCGCTGGTAGTGGTTATAGATAGCGATGGAGAGGATCTCTTTGGCGCCCTCCTGATCGATCACGTACTGGTCCAGATGCGCTTTTGTCTCTTTTGGCGTCATCAGTGATTCAGACAGATCATTCTGCTGCGCCTTCTGCCCCCAACTGCTCGACACTTTATACGCCAGCTCAACACAGGCGGAGCAGATAAAGCCTTCATTGCCAGAGATCAGCGGCACTTCCGCCGATTGCTGCACACCACAAAAAGAACATTTGATTTTCTCTTTATCACTCATGAATTCACCGCCTTGGGCATCTCAGTCTGATGCTTAAGTTGTTCTTTAATCCACTGCCGCTGATAGATAGATTGCTGTCGATCACGCAGTGAGGCTTTTAGCTTGGGAAGGACCTCTTCAAGGGGGAGTTTGCGCGGCTGTTCAATCCCGGTGCAGTACAGCAGGTGATAGCCAATTGAGGAGAGTACCGGCTCACTGACCTCTCCTGCCTGCATAGCAAACAGCACGTCGTCCAGCTCTGGATAGAGTTGTCCCCGTTCAACGTTGCCGATCTTGCCGCCATGCAGCGCCGTGGGGCATTCAGAATGTTTCTGCGCCTGCTCGTTAAAACGGGTTTTCTTTTTCAGAACCCGTTCACGGATCTCATTGATTCTGGCCAGCGCCCGGTCCGCCCGGTTCTCGTCATAATCATCGTTGACCGTTATCAGAATATGGTGAGCGGTGCGCCGTTCGGTGACGGAAAACTTATCCGGATGAAAGTAATAAAACAGCTCGGCTTCGGCATCAGAGACTTCCGGAGTGCTGGCCGATACCCGGTCAAGGGTGGCTTCCACCAGAAGATCGCGGCGAATCCCCTCTCTCAGCAACGCCAGGGTCAGATCCGCCTGTTCCAGCGCCTGCTCAAATGCAGCTGCGTTCTCATAGCGTTCGATAATCTCTTCCAGGGATTTTTTAACCTGTCCCTCGGAGATCACGACGCCCTGGCTTTGATCCGAACTGAGAATCACCCGTTCAATCTCCAGCTGATTGGCAATCAGACTGGCGGCTTCACTTCTCTGTCGGGCATCCAACTGATCCGGGGCACATTCAAACTGACTCCATGACAGCTTGAACAGCGCATAGATCGCTTCCGGGCTATCACCGTGGTTAACCATAATCACCTCCACGTGCCATTTGCGGGTCTGCGGTTGCTGCAGCAGGTTCCAGTGCCCGCTCCGGGATACAGATGCTCTGGCCATTGATATACAGGTTGTACTGAATATCGCTCTGGTCATCCCGCAGAACACCCTCGATCTCTCCCTGATCGCCTTTGCTGGCAATCAGTTGCCCCGCCATTCGCAGATCACACAGAATCCGTACTTTATCCCTGAACTCGAAACGGTTCTGAATCCATTCAGCATCCGCCGGGATCAGCTCCTCCTCCCGGCAGCCAACGGTGCGACCGGCCTCTAAAAAATGAACCCGGTAGATCAGTTGGTCCTGCAGATATGTTCCGACATCGTAAACGCAGCCCACCTCGCCCCGTCGCATCAGCAGTTCGCCCACCTCTGTTCCGGGATAGGTGCCATCATTACGCACATTCCTGATCAGTCTGACTTCGCTTCCGTATTCATATTTTGGCCGCATAGGACATCACTCCAGAATCTGGTCCAGGGGGACAAAAGTGGTTTGCGGACCTTTCATATGAAATACCCGAAATACCTTTTCTGTCAGCGCATCAGAGTGCACAAAATCTTCATACGCTTTTGTCAGCAGCTCTTTATAAGCCGTTTTGTAGCCCTCGATATCGGCCACCTGATCGGCATCGGGCAGATCTTTCAGGTAATCATGGAAACGCTGCATAATGTGCAGCCGGTTTACCTGTACCACGCTCCTGTCGAACTCAATAGCGAAATATTCCAGAAAATCCTCAGCAGAGCTAAGTTCTTCCAGATCATCCATAAATGTCATATCACTCATCGTCTCACCTCATGCACTCATTCGTTGATCTAGCGAATAGATCCCTTTCTGGTTGTAGGCTACTTCCAGCAGTGAGCGGGCACCGAGACGATCCGGACTATCCAGCGCCACTACTTTCTCCAGCCGTTCGATCCCCTCTTCAAGCTCTCCCAGGCGCAGACACAGATAACCGCTGCCTTTCAGCGCCAGCAGGTAGAAACGCACCATACCGAACGACTCAACCATGCCGTAGGAGAGATGTTCCAGGGTCATACGCCGCCAGCCCAGATCAAAACCAAACATCTTGCCGGACACCTCAAGAGCGGTCCCGGCAACCTCCAGCGCCTCGGTATAGCGATGCTGGTAGTAATAAAACCGGTACAGAGCCACCAGCACCATCAGATTTTGCGGCGCCATAAAGCGGGCTTTTATCAGGTAGGGTTCCGCCTGACCACGGCTGTAGGCGTCTGCTGCCTGATTGAGCAAAGCCATCACTTCGGGTGCCAGGGGTGCTTCAAAATAGAGATCAGCCTCTTCAAAACTGTGCAGGTCCATAATTATTCTCCGTGCGCATGCGCATATCTTTTTCCGTCAGGACACTCGTTATCGCAGATATCACTGCTCGGCTCACACTGACTGTAAAATTTAAACTGGTAGCCAGACTCAAGCGCGCCCTGCTTTTCTAACTGGGCTTCAAGCTTGTCGATCCGCTCCAGCATGCAGGCCATCGCCCGGCCCACCGGGTCGGGGATCATATGATGATTGAGGTTAATTCCAGACACACCGGCGCTGAGCTTCTGATCGGCAACCACCCGCCCCGGAATGCCAACCACAGTGCCATCTGCCGGTACATTAGCGACAACCACAGAGTTGGCGCCCACCCGGGCATCTGCACCAATGGTGATCGGTCCAAGAATTTTCGCGCCAGCACCGACCAACACCCGGTCACCCAGCGTCGGATGACGTTTACCTTTATTCCAGCTGGTGCCACCCAGAGTGACACCGTGATAAAGGGTTACATCATCGCCCAGCTCAGCGGTTTCACCGATAACAACACCGGCACCGTGATCGATAAACAGCCGGGCACCGATACGGGCGCCAGGATGAATATCGACGTTGGTCAGCAAACGCACCAGGTAGGCCAGCATGCGAGCAGTGAAAAACCACTTAGCTTTCCAGAGCTTATGTGACAACCGGTACAACAGGACTGCATGAACCCCGGGATAGGTGAGCAAAATCTCAAAGTAGTTTCGCGCAGCAGGATCTCGGTCAAAGACACAGTTCACATCCTCTTTCCAGGTTGCCCAAAGCCCCACTGGACCGTTGGTGATCATCGGAATAGCCTCCGTTTTCATATTCATCAGCGTCTCCCTTCAGTCAGTAATGAAGCACAGCGCATGCCAGACTGGAGAGCGTGTTTAAAGTGCAACAACTGAGGGTTCATAGATCTCACCCGCGACCGGTAACAGCTCTTCGCTGAGCCGGATCAGTTCCATCGAAGAGAGGGTTTGTTTATTCAGTGTGACCCGCTGGCGAATCTCTGACAGTAAGATTTCTGCCTGTTCACGGCTCAGTATGATGCCCAGTTCCTGATAGACATGTTTCACAATGCTGACACCGGAATGTTTGCCCAGCACCAGTTGATGTGAACGTCCCAGTTTCAGCGGATCGAGCCCCTGATAGTTGCGCTGATCTTTTAGCAAGCCATCGGTATGGATACCGGACTCATGGGTAAATACATGGCTGCCAACCACACTTTTCTGACAGTGCACCTGACGTCCGGATGCCTGCTCTACCATGGCGGAAAGGGACGGCAGACTGGTGAAATCGATACCGCAATCGATGCCGTACAGCTGTGATAAACCGATCACCACCTCTTCGAGGGCGGCATTTCCAGCCCGTTCTCCCAGGCCGTTGACGGTGGTATTCACATGGGTTGCACCGGCGCTGATTGCCGCCATGGAGTTGGCTGTTGCCAGCCCCAGATCATCATGGGCATGCATCTCGATCTCAAGATCGGTAGATGCTCTCAGATCGCTGATCACACTGAACAGGGAGAAAGGTTCCATCAACCCCAGGGTGTCAGCATAACGAACCCGTTTAGCACCTGCCCTGGCGGCCACTTCGTACATCGTTTTAAGGAAATCGGTCTCCGCTCTGGATGAATCTTCACAGCCGACACTGACACTGAAACCAAGATCTACCGCTGTTTTCACATAGTAATCGATCTGCTTTAACACCCACTGCGGAGTTTTACCCAGCTTATAGCGGATCTGCTGGGCAGACGCAGCGATCGACAGGTTAAGAATATCGACACAGGTCTCCTTAGCCGCGGCAATATCGCTGTCACACATCCGACACCAGACCATCAGCTGAGGGCGCTCAGCCAGGGCTGCAATCGACCGGATCACCTCGCATTCAGCGCTACCCATGGCCGGAATACCGATCTCCAGTTCAGGCACACCCGCACCATGAAGCGCCTGGGCAATCGCGATTTTCTCATCCGCATTGAAAGCCACACCAGCCGTCTGTTCACCGTCACGTAGCGTTGTATCATTGATGGTCACTATTCTGGTTGCAGACATCGGAAACCTCACCGCATCTATGTATCTGACTGAACTTATTCACGCGCCTGCGTCAATAAACGTTTCTTACTGAGTGTTACTGCAAACTACATTCCAAGTTATAAATACTTAATAAACAGACAGTTACAAATATCGCCCAGCGGGTTATCACGACAAAGCAGCCGATTTGTCACAAATACTACATAGCTTAATACGGGCAATCAGACAGGTTGTAAGACGCGCCCAGGGAATCGTATACGCAGGTTAATGAAGAGACTGCTACCCAGCAGAAGAGATGGTGGGGGATAAAGATCGGGTCAGCGCGTCGATACGAAATCAGAAACGCCCGGCATAGACTGATGGCAGTAAAACAGTCCCACCGGGCGCCCTGAAAAAGCGGTAAGCTTAGCTGACCAAAAACGCTTATAAGGCCAGTTTCAGCAGTTCGGCCAGATGCAGCGTCTGACGATCAGCATAATGCTGAATCTGGGAGCGGCAGGAGAATCCATTCGCCACCACCAGTGCTTCAGGTTCCGCTGCCAAAGCGGGCTGCAGAGCAAGGTTGAACATCTTTTCGGAATCCTGCTGATGCTCTTTTTCGTAGGCAAAACTACCGCCACCGCCACAACAACTGGCATCGATAAACTCAAACTCCAGTTCAGGTATCAGTTTCAATACTTTACGTACCGATTTCATCGCCCCCACCGCTTTCTGATGGCAGTGTCCATGCACAACCACCTTTTGTCCGATCGGCGTCGACAGTGCAAGCATGAAACGTCCGGCACTGATCTCCCGGGCGACAAACTCTTCAAACAGATAAACCTGTTTAGCCAGGCCTGGGGCTTTATCAGTCAGTCCCAGCTGCTGATATTCGTCCCGCAGCATCAGTGCTGATGAGGGTTCCAGTCCTATAATCGGCACCTGTTTATCTATGTAAGGGGTAAGATCATCCAGTAAACGGCAGGCTTTCTCCCTGGCTTTATCCAGATCTCCGGATGAAAACCAGCTACGCCCTTCCATCGCCCCGCCTTTTGCGCCGATAAAACGCACATCATAACCCGCGCGGGCCAGCACCTCCTGCGCCGCCATAAAGATCTGCGGTGAGAATCCCCGCGACAGACTGTCCGCCAGCATCACCACGGTATTGCTTTTTATCGCTTCCCTACTATTACTAACGGCTGGCGTCTCTGTCAGCTGATGAGCACTCGGCAGCGGCAGTGCCACTCTGGCGCTGATACCGATATAGCGCTCCATCCACCGACGGATAAGCGGGCTGCGGTTTCGCAGGGTAAAACAGACACGCAGCAGATGGGGAAACCTGAGCAGCAAAGGCAGGTTGGCAAACAAGCGGTCGCGCAACGCATAGCGCCCCCGGTTATCGGGTTGCGACAGATATTCTGAACGAATCGTGGCCAGATCCAGGCCACTTTCACACTCTCGCTTGCACCCCTTACAACCCACACAGGCGCGCATCGCATCATCCAGTTGCTGCTTCTCGTCTGCGGTGATCTCGCCATTGAGCAGGCGTTTCAGCAACCGGCTGCGACCACCCGGAGAGTAGGCAGCATCCTGCCGCACCCGAAAACTGGGACACATAACACTCTTTGTCACAGGCCTCAGGCATACCAGACTGTTGATACACACGGATACCGCTTTGGCAAAGTTGCCACCGGTTTTGGGGATATCCGCATAGGCATCTCCCAGCCCCGCACTTTCATAATCAGACCAGTCTAAATTGGGTTTCATACTTCGGCTTCTGTCAGGGGTTGATCACTGTTCTTGTTGCAAAACACAGATCAGTAACCTGCAAAACATACGCCAGCAACCCAGAGCGCATTAACTGATTGATCTGCATAGCATTGTCAGATGAGCTACACAGTTAACACCCGCTAGCATTCCCCCAGTTTGTCGTCTTTATGACAATAATATCTGTTGTCTGGCTTCACTCATCCGTTGCTAAGGTTGTTGCTAGGATCGTTGTTAGGATTGTTGCTAAGAGACCATCGCTTCACCGGCCTTTGAGCCGAGCTTTGCTTCGGTGGTCTGCCGATAGAGCTGATCCGCCAGGGACAAGAGCAACGGTTTCTGATGCAGCCGTTCAAGCCAGGAGGCTCTGATACCGTTGATACCGTAATAAGCCCCGGCGATCTGGCCACACACCGCCGCAGTGGTATCCGCATCATCGCCCAGATTAGCCGCCATCAGCACGGCATCATCAAAATTATCACTATGGAAGAAACACCACAGCGCCGCTTCCAGACAATCAATCACATAACCACTGCCACTGATTTCAGTCACCGGTTTTTGCAGAAACTCTTCGGTGGCGATCAGCCGCACTTTTTTGCTCTGTGGCAGATACCCCGCTGATGACATCAGAATGTTTTTATTCGCACCACGAAGGCAGCGGGCAATAATCGCAGCAAAATAACAACAGGCATCCAGGCACTCCGGGGCTCCATGGGTGGTGCGCGACGAATCACTGACATAACCGATCAGATCAGGGTGTTCGCTATAATAGAGCACCATCGGGGCCAGTCTCATCAGCGAACCGTTACCCGCAGACATGGGGTGAGTATCACCACTGAATGGCTCACCGGAGGACTCAAACAGATGCAATGCATTTGCCACCGTTGCACCGATATCGAAGCAACGCCCGGTGCTGCTGTGTCGCCCCTCCTTCCACCAGCGATAGTAACGCTGCATCTGATCTCTGGCGTCAAAACCGTTGCACTCAATCAGTGATTCCGCCAGACAGATCGCCATCGAAGTATCATCGGTCCACTGCCCTGGTTGCAGATAAAACGGGCCTCCACCCAACATATCGTCAATCGGTGTAAAACTGCCAGGCGGTTTAAACTCCAGCGTTGTGCCGATAGCATCGCCCACCGCCAGCCCGAGCAAGCAGCCCTGATAACGCTCTTTGAGTGAAACCATTTTCTCTCCTTATTGATTCAGATCAGCCAGCCAGTTACGATCACCCATATAATAGGTGCGAAACATGTCGACGAAGATTTAGCAGCACATGGCAGATTCACCTCTGGAACTGATCCAACATTTAGCCCCTGGCGAACCGACACTACCCGCTTACGCACGCCTGCCGGTGAACCACTGCAATTACCCTGCCATCATATTGGGCAGCCTGACATTTCAGCGCTATCCCGAAGCGATCTTTCTCGACAATGTGGCAACCTTTCATCAACCTCTGTTTAACCGTTTGGATAACATTGAAGCGGCCGCTGACAGAGCGGTGGCGTTTGAAACCTATATGCAGGCATCGTTTCTGCTTACCGCCCCTGAAGAAGCCGGCTATCAGGCAGAGAATCAGGAAAACGGCGCAGAGTTACGCGGTATAAAACACACTCACAAGAAAAAGGCGCGCCATAAGGCCGATTACAGAAAGCTTCTGAGAGGTTGGTTGTTTGACTCTGACAGCCGTGAAGCGGCGGTGATGAAAGGCTGGGTAGAGTCCCGTTTTGGCTTGCTGGCCCGCAACCACAAAGGCCCACTACGGGATTTCGAATCAGAGACCTATTTCAACTACACCCAGGAACGCAGTGCCGGTCTGTACAACACCAACAGTCTGGAAAGCCAGCTCGATCTGCTGTACAGCTATTGCCAGTATGAACTGCACCGACGGTTGCCAAACCAGCGACACTATCAACTCTATCGCGCCACCAACCGGCTGAATGAATACGACACCCTGTTTCAGGGGTCAAAATCCAGCTCAGCGGTGATTCTTAACAACCTGACCTCTTTCAGCAGCAGCCTGGAACAGTGCGACAGTTTTGGCGACACCCTGCTGCAATGTCAGGTTCCCTTCAGTAAGATCCTGTTCTTCCCCGACCTGCTTCCCGGCGCATTCAGATGTGAGAGTGAATATATCGTGCTTGGCGGACTGTATCAGGTCAGCAAGGTCGCGATTTAAGTTATATCGAGTGTGATCTGGCATGGAAAAGAACAGACCTTAATGGCGATTACTGTTTATGTGAGAACCGGAGGGACGAGTTCTCATCAGGCATGCAATAACCAGTCTTCCCGCATCATCCGATACAATCGCACCGGTCGGTTATGAAAATCCTGAAGCCTGTAGTTTACGAATCCAGCCTTCTCCGTCACTCTGACAGAGGCAGCAAGCTCTGGCTCGATAATAACGACGACCGACTCACACTGTTTTTGCTCGAAAGCATATTGTAGAACTCCTCTAACCGCTTCTGTCGCAAACCCCTGATGCCAGAACCTGCGTGCCAAACGATACCCCAGATTGATCTCTTTATTGCCGCCAACCCACTCAGGTCCAACACCACAGAAACCAATAAAATCGCCTGACGTTTTCTCGCACAATGCCCATGGCCCGATTCCATGTGATGCGTAACACTCAAGACACCAGTCTATAAATTGTCGGGTAGCTTCCTCATCGCAAACTCCGCGAACGGAAAACTTCATCACTTCCGGGTCGCTTAGAATTTCAGTGAGTGCCTGAACATCCTGATGGGATAACGGTCTTACAATCAACCTGTCTGTTGCAAATAGTTGCACCGGAATCTCCCTGTGCATTACGCCGTGTTAACCCGCAGTCAAAGCGGAGCCGAAGGCTTAGCGTTGGTTGAACACTTTATATTTGTTTGATTACATAGTTTTCAGCTTTTCGATAGCTACTCTGTAGAGGTTTGGGTAACAGCCCTAAGATGGCGTCTTTTAAAAATGAGGTAGAAACCTCAATACCTTGTTGATCACTAAATCCCCAAGCATCACCTTCGCGATTATTAGCTGAATAACGAATAATACCTTCAAAAAATGCACGTACAGAGCTAAAAGCACCATCTTTTTTCATTTTCTCTAGATTGCAGACAAGGGCGCTATTTATATTAAGTTCATCAGGCTCATTAGAGGGGCTTACGTCTAATAGCAAGAGCTCATTTTCACCACTGTAGCGCCATTTTGTTTTACTCTCAAAATCTTCCAAGGCCGATACAAATGAGTTGTCACTATAACTCCAATCTACACCATCTATGCTTGTTACAGTCTTAAGGTCAGGGTATTTATCTTCTGGCCAGTAAGCCCCATAACCACAACAGAAAATATCTATGTGTTCCTTTGAACGATGATGAAAATAGCTAAGCGATTCCAGAATTTCATCCTTACAAAACTGTGAATTCGGGTTGCAAAATAGGACTGCGACAAGACTTTTCTTCTTGATTTTTGCATTGACGTCAGCCATCGCTTTTGACGATGCAGGACTAACACCATCAAAAAATGCTATCCGTTTAGGCTTGCCTAAGAATTGGTTATTAACTGCCTTTACTATGTTCTTATATAGGATGGCGTCGATCATTGCTCAAATCTCTCTTTGAAATATAACGCTGCCAGCAGCGGCCGAGTGAAACGAGGTCCAGCGACCGCAGGGAGCGATGCTGGCTGGCCTTGTTAAGTTCATTTGTTTTCATTCTTGTAAATCCCTACACCAAGCCGAAGACAATCATCTAGCTCTTTTGGAGCGGAACCACAGTATATTGATTGAACAAGCATGCTTTTTGTATGCAGTTCTTTGAAATTAATTTCAAAACCGTGACCATTCCATGCTGTACCCAATTGACGAGTTTGAACAATTTCATGGCCTTCAAATTGCTCGAACGGAGAATACTTTGTAATTTCGTAACCATCATCACTAGTTATTTCTGGCATCTCGGCTAATTTGCGAACGCCTAAGTATTCGCCGCCAATTTCACCCTGCAAACAAAATACACCTTTGCTTGTTTTTAGGTAAACGACGTTGAACTCATCTTGAACAGTATTAATTAATACCTGTTCTAGAAACGCCCCCTCTAACTCTTTTAGAAGTTTGCATGCTTCGTCTATGTATTGCTCGTAGTTTTCACTCATAGGAACTTAACGCCCGCATTTGGGGCCGCAGTGTAGACGCGAAGCGCCGAAACGGAGGTCCCAGGCCACGAAGTAGCCGCCCAAGATGCGATTGTTAGAGCTTGTATTTGGCATAGTAGCTTTTTAGTGCCTCGTACTGTCTTTTAGGTACTTCATTTAGCTCTAGACCTGAGACCAATTCGTTAAATTTGTTTATATCTGGGGCAACCTCAAAACTATGGGTACCTATTGCCTCTCTGGACGTAACTGAAAATTTCTCATTCCCTGAACGTTCGATATTGCCAGATAACTCTGACACCATATCCCATGCATGAATATTAAGGTAACTAGATTTGGAATTCTCTAAATCTTGACCCTCAAGACCTATTTTTTCTTGTAGCTCAGATAGCTGGTCATATACATCATGGCTCTTATTAAAAGCTCCTTCTGAAAATCTTCCAGCTTTTGCTAAGGCAAAAAAGTTTGTCTTTATTAGGGGCTTAGCAACTTCTTTAAGATTTTCAATTGTAGCGTTGGCTTCGTTTACCGCCTCCTTCAATTTCGCCTCAAAGCCTGCACCTTTAAACTCTGAAAATTTATCCAAATTTGCAAAGGCGAGAAAGATACCGCTTGCAGCAACTGCAATTCCCATCTCGGCCGCCATACCTTTAAGGCCAAATACGAAAACAGAAGCTATTAACAAAATAAACCCGACAAAGTTTAAAAATCCATTCATTTATTTTCTCGATGTTGTAGCTCTAACAGCTAATTATAGTGCCGTTTGGCACTATAACTCCCAGGCACTATAAATCTGAGAATTGGGCAGGCCAAAATTCACTTTTATTTTATATATCAGCAGGATAGACAGTCTTAAGAGAGGTTTGCCACAGAATTGGAGTATCTGTAGAGGCCGCGTCCCTGCCAACAACTTACCCACATCATAATATCCAATCTTATTAAATCACAGGGCTATATCACTCCCCCCCTGTTCACATTCACGCAACCCCAGCCTGTAACCAAAGCTATTTATCAATCAACACAGCAGCCTGATGACTTCGGCACACTGTGATGATTTTTCGCGGCAGCTTTCTACCCATACTGGCAGTTAGTTTATCTTATAAACGTTTACCAAACTAAACAGTTGTGATTATATTCATTATTAAATTACAACAATAACAGAGGTTACCATCGGGAGATGTATGATGTCTAAGAGGGTTCTGACTGCTGCGGCAGCGATACTGTTTATCGGTGCATGGTGTTTTCTGGCTTATCGGATTAACAGTGACACGTCGGATAATAGGGGGATAGCAAGCGGGTTTATGATCAGCTCGGCTGTGTGGGGAGTATTACTGCTTCTTGGTGCTGCGATCTGGTTGAGGGAACAACGCGATTTCCACGCAGAGTCTGGCGTAGAGGGGATGGTCGGGCGTCTGGTCAGAAGCGATCTGACACAGGAAAATGTCCGGAACCAGCCCGACGGTGGAACGGCAGCGGATCTGAGCCAGGCTATCGAGAGACTAAAGCATACCCTGACCCAGTTTTCCCACAACAGTGTTCTGCTGGCCCACTCTGCTCAGGGGCTTGATGGTAATCTGAACAACATCGACCGGGCGACCGGTGAGATTGTCCACCAGCTGAGCACCTCGGCATCGGCAAGCGAGGAGTTGTCAGCCGCCGCGTCTGAAGTATCTGAAAACTGTAAACGTGCATCCGATAACTCCCACGAAGCCAACGAAGTAGCACTCAGGGGACAGTCGATCATTCGTCAGACCATCGGCAGCATGCATAAAACCACCGATATTGTCACCGATTCGGCGGCCGTTATCCGCAGTCTGGGTGAGCGTTCCGGCGAAATTGGACAGATTGTCGATCTCATCAGTAATATCGCCGACCAGACCAACCTGCTAGCGCTGAACGCCGCAATTGAAGCGGCCAGAGCCGGTGATCAGGGACGCGGTTTCGCGGTTGTATCCGGTGAGGTGAGAGAGTTAGCCGAGAAAACCTCTCAGGCAACCGAAAAAATACGCCTGACCGTTGAAACGATGCAGAAGGAGCTGAAACAGGCAACCGGGATGATGGATCAGGGGGTTCTGATCGCCCAGCACGGCACCGAGTCTGCGCAGCAATCTGAAACCGCACTCAACGATATACTCAGCCATATCACCTCTCTGGTGGGAGAGGTCGAGCAGATCGCAGTCGCCTCACGGGAAACCACTGCCACTACCGAAGAGCTATCCAGAAGCCTGCATCAGGTAGCCCAACTGATGGATGAAACAGCCGGTAACGTTAACCATAACAGCCTGATTGTGACCAAGCTGTCGGAATCGGCCAGAGAGATGAAACACCTGATCGGGCAGTTCCGGCTGGTGAGCAAGGCGGACGCCGAGGCGCTGGTGCAACGTGCCCACGATTACGCCCGGGAACACGGCCGGGACAAAGCGATTGCAGCATTTAACGATCACGAAGGTGATTTTGTGAAGGGGGAGCTCTACGTGCTGGTGCAGGATTTCAACGGCACCATGCTCGCTCATGGTGGCAACCCTGCACTGGTCGGCAAGAATCTGGCTGAGGCCCGGGATGCCAGCGGTCAGCCGCTGTGTCCGCCACTGGTAGCGATTGCAAGGGAACAGGAACAGGGCTGGTATAGCTACGCCTACCTGAATCCACACACCGGTAAAGATGAGCCTAAGCACACCTTTGTGCGCAGGTTTGGTGACGATTGTTATATCGCCTGCGGCATTTATCAGCCCCAGGCCTGAGAAACTGACAGCACTGAGAAACTGACAACCCAGAGAAACTAACAAACCTGAGTGGAGGTGATATGACGTGTCATATCACCTCCACATCAGTTTTAAGGATTCTCTCAGCTGAATCCGCCCGATTTACACCCGCTGCTGTCGATAGAAACGGCTGAGCACCCGCGCCAGATTGACTGCGTCATCACTGCCCGCCAGTTCACGAATCGAGTGCATCGCCAGTTGCGGCACACCGATATCAATGGTTTTAACACCGATCTCTGCCGCCGTGATGGGGCCTATCGTACTGCCGCAGGCCATATCACTGCGTACAACAAAGGATTGCAGCGTAACCTCTTCCTGCCGGGCGATATGACGGAACAGTGAAGCGGTTTCACTGTTGGACGCATAGCGTTGATTAGCATTGATCTTAATCACCGCCCCGCTGTTCATTCGTGGGCCATGATTACTGTCATGTTTATCGGCAAAGTTGGGGTGCACCGCATGGGCGTTATCCACCGAAACCATCATCGAGTTGGCAATCATCCGGTTACGGACCTCAGGATCGGGTGCCAAACGCTCCAGCAACTGCTTCAGCATCGGCCCTTGTGCACCTGCGGCACTCATGCTGCCCACCTCTTCATGATCATTACACACCAGCAGGGTATTCTGATCTGAGTTTGATTCGATCAGGGCCTGCATGCCGATAAAGCAGCTCAGCAGGTTATCGAGTCGCGCTGATGCGAAAAACTCTTGATTCAGACCGATGTAAGCGGGTTTCTGCACATCATAGAAATACAGCTCATAATCGAGAATTTCGGCAATGTCATCGACATGGTTTGCCAGCAATTCCTGTTTGAGTATCTCTCGCAGTTCGGCTTTATCATCCCCATGCAGTTGCGCCATCAGCGGTGGCATCTCTGTTTGCGGATTAACATTGCGCCCATGATTGACGTCACGGTCCAGATGAATAGCCAGACTGGGAATCACGGCTACCGGACGTTGAAAGTTCACCAGCTCGCTGCGCAGCCCACCATCGATGGAGACATAGTTCACCCGCCCGGCCAGGGACAGATCACGGTCAAACCAGGGATTCAGCAGCGCTCCGCCATACACCTCGACGCCCAGTCGCATACAGCCCTGACTGATGGTTTCAGGATTAGGCTTCACCTTCAGGCAGGGGCTGTCAGTATGGGCCCCCACCATGCGTATGCCGCTCGTGGCCAGGTCTGAACCGGTTGCCATATTCCAGGCAATAATGGAGGATTCATTGCGCACAATAAAGTAGCGCCCACCGGGCCATACATTCCAGGTGTTCTGTTCTTCCAGCTCGATAAAACCGGCTTCCTGCAGTCGCGCCCGCATCTCATATACCGCATGAAAAGGGGTTGGCGATGCCGCCAGAAAATCAAACAGTTGCTCATTAAACTCATGTTTTTGCATTATTGATCAGCCTTTTCCTGAGGCAGGATTTCTAACAACTCAATTTCAAAAATAAGGGTGGAGTTGGCCGGTACCATCCCCCCCGGGCTTCGTGCACCATAGCCCAGTTCTGAGGGCAGGTAGATCTTCCAGCGGGCTCCCGGGGACATTTTCAGCAACGCTTCCCGCCAGCCTTTAATGACATCCTTGACGGTAAACACCGGTTGTTTCTCTTTGCCGACTGAACTTTCAAACTGTTCGCCGTCTACGGTCCAGCCAGTGTAACTCACCCGGACCTGACTGAGTACATTTGGCTGGGGCCCCTCAGCTGCCTGTAACACCTCATATTGCAGGCCTGAAGGGGTGACCACAACCCCATCCCTCTGGGCATTTTCCTGCAGAAACTGCATCCCTGCTTTTTTAGTCCCATCGTTCAGTGCTTTATCCAGCAACTGCTGATGAAACTGCTTTTCCTCTTCAGTTTCGCCACAACCGCTGGTGATGGCGACTAACAGCGACAAAACGACAACACTAACAACCCGCATAACCACAATAGCTGTACCTGCTTCAATTAATAAACTGGAGATAAGCCGTTGATTTTACATCAGCACGCGACAAGACTACACTCAGATTTTCTGAGTTACGGAACCAAGCTGGTTATTTGTCTGTCTCAGAACCTATCAGTAGTAGCAAAACAGGAACATACAGCTTGATCTACACACGCCACTTACGTCGATTGCTCACCGCGTCTTCACTCATCCTGGGGCTGTTGACAGCGCTGCCAGCAAGCGCACTGACCAGCTCTGTTTTGCAACCGGATTCCATCCACAGCCAGACGATCACCGATATTGTCACATCCCTTAACCGGGATCACTATACTAATATCGTACTGAATGATGAACTATCGGGCAAAGTACTCGATCAGTATCTCGATAGTCTCGATCCGTCAAAGGCTTTTTTCTACCGCTCCGATATTGATGAGTTCCAACAATACCGGACAGTGATCGACGATGAGATCAATAGCGGAGATCTGACCGCCGCTTATGCTATCTTCAACCGCTATCAGCAGCGTACTCAGGAACGTTTAAGCAAGCTGATCGCAACTCTCGAAAACCCCGACTATAAGGTCGACTTCAATCGCGATGAAACCATTCTCACCGACCGGGAAACCAGTCAGTGGCCCGCCAGCGAAGCAGAGATGGATGAGTTCTGGCGCAAACGTCTGAAGAGTGCATTACTGGGGCTGAAACTGGCTGACAAGCCGGTTGAGGAAGCAAAAAAACTACTGATAAAGCGTTACAAAAGCCAGCTAAACCGGGCTTTGCAGACCAACAATGAAGATGTTTTCCAGAGTTTTGCCAATGCACTGACAATGCAGTTTGACCCGCATACCCAGTATTTTTCACCCCGTCTGTCGGAAAACTTCAATATCAATATGAGCCTGTCACTGGAAGGCATAGGCGCGGTATTGCAGAGTGAGAATGACAATACCAAAGTAGTGCGTCTGGTGCCTGCCGGACCCGCTGACAAAGCCGGACAGTTAAAGCCTGCCGACCTGATTGTGGGTGTGGGTCAGGGTGAAGACGGTGAGATTGAGGATGTTGTCGGCTGGCGCCTCGATGAAGTGGTAGCACTGATCCGTGGGCCGAAAGACACCGTGGTCCGCCTGGATATTATTCCTGCCGATGGAGACGACAGCCAGCACAAAATTATTAAGATCACACGCAACAAGGTGAAGCTTGAAGAACAGGCTGCCCATAGCAAGGTGATTGAACTCGAACACCAGGGTAAGCCATACAAACTGGGCGTTATCAGCATTCCGGCCTTCTATATCGATTTTGCCGCCCTGCAGCGCGGCGAACCCGACTATAAAAGCACCACCCGTGATACCGCCCGTCTGATCAAAGAGCTGACCGATGAAGGTATCGACGGACTGATCATCGACCTGCGCAACAATGGTGGCGGCTCACTGCTTGAGGCCAATGAGCTGGTCGGACTGTTTATCAGTCGCGGGCCGACGGTTCAGATAAGAGACCCGCAGGGTCGGGTCAATATTCAGGGGGATGCCGACCCGAAAGTCGCCTATAGCGGCCCGATGGCGGTTCTGGTAAACCGGCTCAGCGCTTCGGCTTCAGAGATCTTTGCCGGTGCCATTCAGGATTATCAGCGCGGCCTGATTGTCGGTAGTCAGACATTTGGTAAGGGCACTGTACAGACCCTCTCGCCCCTGCACCATGGACAGATAAAACTGACCCATGCGAAGTTTTACCGTATCTCCGGCGAGAGCACTCAGCATAAAGGGGTGATTCCTGATGTAACGCTGCCAACACTGTATGATACCGACGAGATTGGCGAAAGCTCGCTGGAGGGAGCCCTGCCCTGGGATATGGTGCATGAGGTGCCCCATCAGCGCTATGTCAACTTCAGCACTATCCTGCCGGAACTGAACAAGCGTCATATTGAACGCACCAAATTCAACCCCGATTTCCTCTATATGAACGCCCAGATCAAGCGGATGCATGAGAATAAGAAGGATAAAGAGCTATCCCTGAATGAAGCAACCCTCAAGGCTGAGCGCGACAAATCTGAGCAGTGGCTGCTGGATCAGGAAAACCAGCGCCGCGCGGCGAAAAAACTGCCCGCCATCAAAGCGCTTTCAGAACTGGACGATCTGCTGGAGAAAGACTCTCAGGGACGTACCATCAGTCCTGAGCAGGAAGCGATTCTCACCGAAACGGGCAATGTACTGCTTGATATGATTGAACTGACCCATAACTATATGGCGCTTAAGAACTGATCCGACAGGGATAGATTTAATGCAGTTAAGCAGGCTCAAACTTGGACTTCTGATTGGTGCTCCGGTGTTGCTGATCATCGCCTGTGTGACTGGGTATTTCGTCTATCACATGATCAGCGCGCAACAGGCCGAAAACCGTAAAAAAGTTGAAGGCTTTGGTGAACTGGTCATCCCCCTCGATACCACAACGCCGCAGGCAACCGATGATCCCAGCCTCAACCCCAGCATTGCCCAGGACGCGATGACGCCGGTTGAGAAGGTGATTTCCACCCTCAAGGAGGAGCGTTTTAAGCTGCTGAATGAGGCGGAGGTGATGCGGGAACAGATCACTACCCTACAGGCCAAAGTTGACGAGCTGGAGCTTTACAAACGCACCAATGAACGCTATGCCCCACACACCTTCGATGAGGAGGTGTCCACCATTCATACCCGTATGAAACAGTTCCTCGCCAGTCAGGAGGAATCCAAGCGGTTCAACAGTAATCAGCTGAAGGGGATGGCCGCTGCCTCAGCACAGGAGTACCGCCGCTATCTGACGATGAATAAACTGTTACTCGACCAGGATCAGATTGATGACGTCGTTAACCACCACCTGCCCGTGTTTGCCTACTGTATCGGCGATGGCATGGATATCGCGGCCAACAACCGTGCTGAAGAGTTACAGGTTCTCGAGTATTTCAAAACCGAAAAAACCGATCTGATGAGCAGCCGCCTGAAGAGTGACCTTAAAGCGGTTCTGGAGCCCTGTCAGGAGCTGTTTGCCGAGCGCATGAGCAGCTTCAGCAACTGAGCATCCCTCCCTGAATTACCTCTCCCCGCCCCCCCCTGTTCAGACAGCCAAAAGCAGCTGCCCTTTAATCAAAACGTCAAATTCTGTATAATTTGCGGTCCTGTCCTGATGCCTGCTGTTATTTTCGTCAGCCAACACGGCCGCCATCGGGCTATCGAAACTGTCCCTGTGTCTGGCTGACGATGCGGGTGTAAACATGGCACTCCCCCGGTTTATCAGGGGCAGGCCAATAGGAATATACATGTCCGAAAGCTTTGCTGAATTATTTGAAGAATCCCTGCAACATATCGATATGAAGCCCGGCACCCTGGTGATGGGTGAGGTTGTCGATATCGATAGCGACTGGGTCACTGTCAACGCTGGCCTGAAATCTGAAGCGGTTATTGATCGCAGCCAGTTCCTGAACGATGCTAACGAACTTGAAATTCAAGTGGGCGATATGGTTAAAGTTGCCCTGGAAAGCGTTGAAGATGGTAGCGGTGAGACCCGTCTTTCCCGTGAGAAAGCCAAGCGTGCGGAAGCCTGGGAAGTCCTGCAGGGCGCATTTGATGCAGAAGAAACAGTCAAAGGCTATATCAGCGGCAAGGTCAAAGGTGGTTTCACTGTTAACGTTAATAACATTCAGGGGTTCCTGCCTGGCTCTCTGGTCGATGTACGCCCAGTCCGGGATGTCGACCACCTGGAAGGTAAAGAGCTTGAGTTCAAGCTGATCAAACTCGACCCTAAGCGCAACAACATTGTTGTCTCTCGCCGCGCCGTGCTTCAGGAAGCCAACAGCGCACAACGCGATGAACTGCTGGAAACTCTGGAAGAGGGTCAGGATGTTAAGGGTTATGTGAAGAACCTGACCAACTACGGTGCATTTATCGATCTGGGCGGTGTTGACGGCCTGCTGCATATCACCGATATGGCGTGGAAGCGAATCTCTCATCCAAGTGAGATGCTCAACCCCGGTGATGAGATCACTGTCAGAATCATCAAGTTTGATAAAGAAACCAACCGCCTGTCTCTGGGCCTGAAGCAGCTGAGCGAAGACCCATGGTCCTCCATTAAAGCGCGTTACCCATCCGGTGCTATCGTGCCGGCACGGGTGACTAACCTGACCGATTACGGCTGTTTCGCATCGATTGAAGATGGTGTTGAAGGTCTGGTGCACGTTTCTGAGATGTCCTGGACCAATAAAAATGTTCACCCATCCAAAGTGGTACAGGTTGGTGACGAAGTGAACGTGATGATCCTGGAAGTGGACGAGGAGCGTCGTCGTATTTCACTGGGTATCAAACAATGCACGCCTAACCCGTGGGCCAGCTTCGCTGAGCAGTATGCTGCTGGCGACAAGGTGACCGGTGCGATCAAAACCATCACTGACTTCGGTATTTTTGTCGGTCTGGAAAATGATCTGGATGGTCTGGTGCATATGTCAGACATCTCCTGGGATGCTGACGGTGAAACTGCGCTGCGTGAATATAAGAAAGGTGACGATGTTGAAGCGGTTATCCTCTCTATCGATTCCGAAAAAGAGCGTATCTCACTGGGTATTAAGCAACTGGGCGGCGACCCGTTCTCTGACTATGTTGCTGTTCATGACAAGAACGCCATTGTGAAGGGTACAGTGAAGTCAGTCGACCCGAAAGGTGCGACTATCGAGCTGGCTGAGGGCGTCGAAGGCTACCTCAAAGTGGCTGATATCAGCATTGACCGCATCGAAGATGCAACCACTGCCCTGAAAAACGGTGAAGAGATTGAAGCGAAGATCGTCAATCTGGACCGTCGCAACCGCTCAATCACGCTGTCGGTCAAGGCTAAAGACCAGGCTGATGAGAAAGCGGCTATCAAGGCTGTTGCTGATGCGCCTGTTGAGCTTTCCGGCCCAACCACGATCGGTGATCTGATCAAAGCGCAGCTGGAAGCGAAGAAGTAACCTTGCGGAGCTGAACCGCAACACCAAAAAGGAGCGCATTGTGCTCCTTTTTATTTTCATGGCGATAGACTGAAAAACCAGCGTTAGTCGATCAGATAGTCAAAGTAATCATCATCGCTTTCAATCTTGTCATCGGTAATCTCATACCAGCTCAGTACCGAAGCACCCGCTTCCTTCACCGATTCCCGACGGCCACTGACTAACGGATGCCATTCGGGCAGCTCTTTCCCCTCATGCACCAGCCGGTAGGCACAGCTGGGTGGCAACCAGTGAAACGCTTCGACATCTTCCGGCCGCAGTTTGACGCACTGAGGTACCAGCGAACAACGCTTTTCATACTGCGTACAATACAGCGTCTCCATATCCAGCAGATGACAAACCACGCTGGTGTAATGCACCTCGCCGGTATCTTCATCCTCAAGCTTATGCAGACAGCAGAGTGAGCAGCCATCACAGAGAGACTCCCATTCCGGGGGAGTCATCTGTTGCAGTGACTTGCTACGCCAGAATACCTGATCGGCCACTAGCGTACTCCGGTTTCTGGCCGGTCCTGATACAGATCGAGCAGATAATCATCTTTCGGGGGTGGCATCTGCAGGAAGTAACCCTTTTCGCGGATATCCTCCAGCACCTTTGCCGCATCGACACGGGACAGCTCTTTTTCCGGCGTTAACAACATATCAAATACATGGACTGGCGCACCAAACATCTCTTTCAGCGGATCAGGCACCCGTGTCATTTTTTCCATCTTATCCACATAAAGATACATCTCATCTTTTTTGGAACTGCGAAACACACTACAAATCTTTTTCATAAACTCTCTGTTTATACTTTCAGGCTCTGCAATTTTTCCAACAATGCATCGCCAATCACCGCTTTACGCCAGCCTGACAGGCTTGGCGGCAGGCTGAACTTGCCCTGATTTTCCGTTCGTATCAGGGCATCAAGATCTTTTTTACGCAACAGTATCTCAGGCGCTATATTCAACTCTTCTGCTTTACTGCGCGCCATCGCTTTCAGCTGTTTAAGGGGTTTGTTCCATTTATAACTCAATGGCTGCTGAATCGGTTCCGGCGGTTTTGCTGCCGCAGACTGGGCTGCGGTTTTAAGAAAACCCAGTATCACCTCACCATCCTGCTTAACCTGCTGCGTACGGATATCTTCTACCTTCGCCAGGGCTCGCAGATCTGTGGGCCATTTATGCACAATATCCAGCAGAGCATGATTTCTCAGCACCCGGTTGCGGGGCACATCCCGCTGCCGGGATATCCGCTCACGCCAGGCGGTCAGATCACGCAGGGCAGCTATTTTTTCCGGCGGCAGTTTCCAGGCCTGACTAAAACGCTGGTAATAGGTGACGCCATCCGGATCGCTGTCCGGCGTCTGCTGCAGTAACAGTGCGGTCTCCTCTTCAACCCACTGGCGCATCCCCCGGCTTTCAAGTTCCGCTATCTGGCGCTGACACAGCACCGGCAGATAGGCGACATCCAGGGCGGCATAGAGTTGCTGCGACGCGCTCAATGGACGCTGCAACCAGTCAGAGGTGGTTTCACCCTTATCCAGCCTAACATCCAGCGCATACTCCACCAAACGCTGATAGCCCATGGAAAACCCCCAGCCAAGAAAACCGGCAGCAATCTGAGTATCAAAGATCGGCTGTGGCAGCTCACCAAGCATATAGAGGAACAGCTCCAGATCCTCATTACCCGCATGCAGTACTTTAAGCACTGAGGGATTACGAAACAATTGCACCAAGGGGGCATAGTTTTCGATTTTAAGCGGATCCACGAGGTAACAGCCTGTGTCATCGGCTATCTGTATCAGGCCAGGCACCGGATAAAAGGTATCCACCCGGATAAACTCGGTATCCAGAGCAATCAGAGGCAGGGTTTGCCACTGCTTGCAGTAATCGGCAAGCGTTTCATCATCAGTGATCCAGACCGGCTCAGCTGCAGCAGTTTCAAGTCGCTGCCAGTTATACGCTTGTGTCATCAGTACCTCAGTTCATCGACCGGCGACCGGCCATTGCATGGGCGAGTGTTCCGCCATCGACATATTCCAGTTCACCGCCCACCGGCACGCCATGAGCGATGCGGGTCACCCGGATATCCAGGTGCTTTATCTGTTCGGCGATAAAATGCGCCGTTGCTTCACCTTCCACGGTTGGATTGGTTGCCAGAATCATCTCTTTGACCGCACCGGACTCCAGCCGTTTAAACAGAAGGTCCAGCCCCAGATCATCGGGGCCTATACCATCAATCGGCGAGAGGTGGCCCATCAGAACAAAATAACCGCCATTGAAGCCTCCGGTCTGCTCAATAGCGAGCATATCCACCGGCGATTCCAGCACACAGATCTGCGATTCATCACGACTGTTATCGGCGCAGATCGAACAGAGTTCATTCTCTGACAGGGTGCGACAGCAACTGCAATGGCCAACTTTCTCTGCGGCCACCGTCAGTGCTGTTGCCAGCGTACTGGCACCATGCCGATCACGCTCCAGCAGATGAAAAGCCATCCGTTGAGCCGTCTTCGGGCCAACACCGGGCAGCACACGAAATGCATCAATCAGATCCTGAATCAGAGGGCTAAACGACATCGTCTCTACTCAGCCTCAGAACGGCATATTGAAGCCCGGTGGCATACCCATGCCGCCGGTGACTTTCGCCATACGCTCCTGAGTGTTCGCTTCCACCTTGCGCACAGCATCGTTAACTGCCGCTGCAATCAGGTCTTCAAGGATCTCTTTATCCTCTTCCATCAGGCTGTCATCGATCGCCACACTGCGAACATCGTGACGACCATTCATCACAATTTTCACCAGACCGGCACCGGACTCGCCATTCACCTCGGCCTTGGCGATCTCTTCCTGCGCTTTCTGCATCTCTGCCTGCATCTTCTGGGCCTGTTTCATCAGGTTACCCATGCCACCTTTCATCATATTTGTCCTCGCCTCTTGTAACCCCGACGTTCAGGTCCGGGCTTAATCTGTTCGCAAAATAATCGGGTTTAACCCTCTGACTCAATCGACTGGCTGCACCGACTGCAGATCGATAGTGGCGGCAAACCGTTCAATCACCGATTGTACAACCGGGTCATTCTGAATTGAGCTGACAGCCTGCGCCAGTCGTTCAGCGCGTTTGCGGTCACGATACTGGCTGGGGGTCTCACGCCCATAACTGCCTAAACTGAATTCTACCTCAACCGGCTGGTTAAAATAATGACCAATCGACTCGCGTATACGTTCAATATGGGTCTCACTGATCAGCGCTTTCTGCTCGTTGGTGTAATGAAAACGCCAGCAATCACCGACCGACTCCAGTGACGTGTTGGATGCGATACTGTAGGTCATTCCGGTCAGGCCGATCAGTTCAACCAGCAACACCCACTGCTCAGGCGTAAACTGGCCGATCTCTTTACTGACATCCGCTTCGGGCTCAGCGACCGTTGCCGCTGCTGATCCGGTCTGTTCCACCGCTGCAACAGCAGGGTTGGCAACTGGCGGCTGAGAAGTCATCGGCGGTTCGGGCCGGTCAGCCGGCTCCGGACGGTCTACTGACGCTGAATCCACCTGTGGACTGGCAATGGACTCAGAGTGACTCATCGCCGGTTGTGCAGACTCCTCATCAACGTTACGCCCAATGGACTGAACCACAGTTTCTGACTGCGATGACAGCGGGGAGCTTTCTTCCCAGGGAAGGTCGACCACAGGCGGCGACACCTGCGTCGTTACGGCTGCGTGCCCCGCATCAACGGGCGGTTCGGAATCAGTTTCAGGCTTTTTTCCCGGTAGGTCCTCATCACCACCCTGCAGATAGGATTCGTCATAATCCGGAGGGGAATCCTGTGGCCCCTGCGATGCAGACGGGTCAGACGCAGGCTGAATCTGGGGCTCTGTCTGTCGGGGAGCGGCAGGCGGTGGACTTGCTGACGGATGCTCAGCAAGCGGTGTCGCGGCACGCGGCTCTACAGCAACTGCAGCAGAAGCCGGGTCAGTCTCGCTGGGCTGGCTCAGCCCCTGATAACTCACCGATACCGGCCGGAACGCCAGCATCCGCATCAGAGTCATCTCAACCCCTTCCCTGGCATCCGGGACAAAGGGCAGATCTTTACGCCCCATCAGAGCCGTCTGATAAAACAGCTGAACATCTTCAGCGGTCAGCTTGCCTGCCAGATCCAGCACCAGATCCCGGTCTCCCAGGCCATTGTCTACCGCATCCGGAACAATCTGAGCCAACGCGATCCGGTGCATCAGACTGATCAGATCACCGAGCACCGCATTGTAATCAGGGGAGTAACGGGCCAGCTCTTCAACGGTGGTCAGCAGCCCTTTTGCATCGTGTGCGGCCAGGCTGTCCACCAAACGGTATACCAGTCGCTGATCGATGCTACCGAGCATCGCCCGGACATCAGCCTCAACCACCGAACCGGCACCAAAGGCTATCGCCTGATCGGTCAGACTCAGCGCGTCCCGCATCGAACCATCCGCAGAGCGGGCTAACAGCCACAACGCGGGTTCTTCATAGGGGATATTCTCCGCCGTCAGCACGTGACACAGGTGCTCAACGATGCGCTCCGGAATCATATTCTTCAGATTAAACTGCAGACAACGGGACAGAATCGTCACCGGCAGCTTCTGCGGATCAGTAGTCGCCAGCAAAAACTTAACGTGTGGAGGCGGCTCCTCCAGCGTTTTCAGCAGCGCATTGAACGAGTGTGTCGACAACATATGCACCTCATCAATGAGGTACACTTTGAAGCGGCCATGGGTAGGAGCGTACTGCACATTCTCCATCAGCTCGCGGGTGTCTTCCACCTTGGTGCGGGATGCTGCATCCACTTCGATCAGATCGACAAACCGGCCTTCACTGATCTCCCGGCAGGCTGAACATTCGCCGCAGGGTGTGGAGGAGACACCGGTCTCACAGTTCAGTGATTTGGCAAACAATCGGGCAATCGACGTTTTACCAACCCCGCGGGTGCCGGTAAACAGATAGGCATGGTGCAGCCGGTCATCGTCCAGAGCATTCACCAGTGCCTTGAGCACGTGCTCCTGACCAACCATTTCCTGAAACTTAGCGGGACGCCATTTACGCGCCAGTACCTGATAACTCATCGCTGCAAATCTATATGAGAGGGGTGTTTATTCATGGCTACCAATGCTAACGGTAACCGCCTGATATCGCCAGCGAAACCGGCCATTATGTGCTAACTAAATTGCGTTTTATCAAGTGATTCAGGTTTTACATGAAAACTGTTCTTTAGCGAACTCGGAATAAATAGACTAACTTAAACGAACAACAACAATCTTCTAACCTGCGAGGATATGGAGATGCAAAAAGCGAACAGTGCAAACGAGTACAGGATACGTAACCATCGTTTAATCGAACAACAGGAGATCATCCGCTTTCAGGACCGCCACTGCCCGATAGAGATCCTCACAGAAGAAGCCCCCTGCTGGATCAGCAGCGATGAACCGGTATCTCTTGAGTGGAGTGAACAAAGTTCACATTAACCTACCGGTTTTCACTATTTATTATACAAGGTCAAATAACGGGAGAGGCGCCTGAGTCTGCTCCCGTTTTTTATATAAGAGAAGCGGTATTTCAGTTCCCTGCGTTTTTCAGAATCAGTGAAAAACAGATATTGGTTTGCTGGGCAAATAGTGTAAACGCCATGAAGTCATCCTCACTCAGCGGCCGCTGAACCGCACTGCCTGAAGGGTCATTACGATCAGCATAAAACAGCCCAACACAATGCCGCCCCCAGATAATGGGGGCGATAAAAAAGCCATCACTACTGACCTGCTGCCGCAGTGAACTGTCCAGATAGGCCCGCCACTTTGGTACATTAAGATTCTCTACCCAGACCGGTTGCCGGCTATTAAGAACATGGGTGAAGATATTAGGCGAACCGCCAAGACTGACGACAAACTCCCGCTTAATCTGATTAAAATTAACCGCGGAGATAAACCGGGGCATCAGACAGCCCCGCTCCCGTGACTTAAGAAATACGATAGTCCGGCGCATCCGGATACCCCGATGGATCCCCTCCAGAGCGGTCTGAACAACCAGATTAAAATCCGCATTCTCATTTGGTAAAAATGCCAGCTCCCTCAGGATCCGCAGCTGCAGTGTCTCATCACTCAGCTCTTCCACAACCGGCCCGGCTTCCCTGTGCACCTGAGAAACCAGATCATGACGAATATAACGGGTTAAAACTCCGGCGCCATAAGTACGTAACAGCTCAACCGTCTCATCAGAACACTGCTCTACCCGGGTCATCAGGTCCCGCTTATCCCATTGCGTCAGATCTGCCATACTTGTCAGCAGCTTATCCAGCTCGTTGCGACTATAGTGAGGCGTTGCCAGTATCTCGCTCACTTTGACCGCCAGACTGACGCAACGCAGCTCCGGAGTACGCAGTTCCGGTTCTTCCAGAGTGCTGATCAGCACGCTCCCCATATTCCAGGAACTGGCCAGCCCCAGACTCATCTCCTCAAAGCTGGTACCCAGTTTCTGACGAACGATATAGGCTATATCGTCATGTTTGACACACTGTTTTTGGCGCAGCTGCTTATCCAGCTCGACAGTGACCGGCCCGCCCATGCTCCAGAAAGCACTCTCACCAAAACGATTCAGCAGAGCGGCAATAAAAGCTTCCTCCTGAACATCGTCCTCATAATCCTGCATCATCATCTTAGCAATCATTCCGGCATGAAATGACTGCGCCATCAGCTTTAACAGTCGCTCGTATACGCCGGGAGTCAGCTTTCTGTTTTTCAGCAGACTGTTGAGCATTTTGGCGGTGATACAAATATTCTTGATCCGGGTAAGCCCCAGCACAACCGACGCCCTGCTTACCGTCGTGACCGGATTGTGCCCCATATAACCGGCACTGTTGGCCACTTTGAGAATCGCCGTAGTCAGTGCATGATCGTGCAGAATCGCTTGCCCCAGCCTGGCCAGAGAAGAGGTATCATCTTTGGAGATCTTTTCAATCTCCCGAATAGTCGAACACAGCGCGGGCAACTCCTGCTCACTGATCCGTTCAACCCATTCGCGTGTCCCATGAGGCGTAATATTTGCCGACATTTTACTCAGCCCCTGCTTTAACTCAGTTTATTCTAAAACAGGAAAGCTCAGGCGTAGGGATGTGAAGGTGTGATTTTGAGTAATAGTAAGAGAAATATTGAATAAATAACTATCAAACCTCTGTTAAACGAAAATAGAGAGCGTTTAATCAGGAAATGAGATGAAGAGATTGGGGGCAGCTCCACCAGCCACATCCCGGCATACGCGTCCATCGCCTCGCAGGGGTTAGCCTGCGTCCTTCCGGGCCTACATTTCTGAGCCGAAAACGACTATGCACAGATACGATCGCAAAAAGGCGAGTGCTTTAGCTTTAAGCGTAAAATATGGGAGATTGGGGGCAGCTCCACCAGCCACATCCCGGCACACGCGTCCACCGCCTCGCAGGGGTTAGCCTGCTCCCTTAGCAGGTCGACATTTTGAACTGGAACCGATCGAGCACACAAATACAGCCGCAATAAAGTTTGCAGTGCTTAAAAGAGAAGACATGGGAGATTGGGGGCGGCCCCACCAGCCACATCCCGGCACACGCATCCACCGCCTCGCAGGAGTTAGCCTGCTCCCTTCCGGACCGATACTTATGAGTCGAAAACGATTGATAACACAAACACAGCTACAAAAAACTGCAGTATAAAAAAAATGATATGGAAGGTATTGGGGGCGGCCCCACCAGCCACATCCCAGCACACGCATCCACCGCCTCGCAGGGGTTAGCCTGCTCCCTTCCGGATCTACATTTCTGAATAGGAAATAACTATGCGCGTAAAGACAACCGCAAAAATTGGCAGTACTAAGAAAGTAAGATATGAGAGATTGGGGGCGGCCCCACCAGCCACATCCCGGCACACGAATCCACCGCTGTGGCTGCTCCCTTCCGGGCCTGACCAGGTTCACGGCTTATCGTTGCGGGAGGACCAATGGAGCCACCATAACGTGACCACTCAAGGTCGTCTCGAACGAGACAGGCGCGCAGTATAACAGCCTGTCCGGCAGATGCAAACAGGATTGCAGACAAGACTGAAAACTACCGCTATGCAATGAAGAATATGTTTAAAAAACAACCATTAATCATCCGATTCGAACTCTTTGGTAATACGCCGTACATACCACCAGACCAGCAAAACAACGGCAGGCAGAGAGTAACTCAACCAGTGGATCGCCATATCGCGGGGCTCGCCTGAAGTCAGATGGCGAATGGTGCGCTCCACCAGGTCAAAAACATAGTAGGTGACGACAATAATGGAGAAGGTTTCCAGCTTTGCCTGCAGATTCAGCTGCCGGCGGGTACGTTTATTCATCGAGCTGAGCAGCCCGTGAATTTTCTGCTCGGTTGACAGATCCACCCGTGAACGCAGCAGATCACTGGAGCGGGCTATACGTTGAGACAAACGCTCAAGCCGCTGGGCCGCAGCCTGCCAGGTACGCATCGCCGGGTCGACCCTTCGCTCAATAAACTGCTCCAGAGTTTGCAGGCCCTCGATACGGATCTCCTCCAGCTCTGAGATTCTCATTCTCACAAGAGCATAATAGGCATCGGATGCTGAAAACCGGTTTACCGTATCTGCTGAGATCTCTTCTGCCTGGGCCGACAGTGACATCAAAGCATCCAGTGTCTCGGACTCATCCCCCTTATCCAGCGCACTTAGTTTCAGGGTTATCTCGGCCAGCTCCCGGTCAAGCCGGGACACTTTTCTCATGGTCTCGCGGGCGGGTTCCAGGCCTAGCAGGGCGACTGCACGATAGGTGTCGATTTCGCAGAGACGCTGTATCAGCCGGCCACACTGATAGCCATGCATATGTATATTTTTCACCAATATCCGGTCCAGATAGAACTCACCTTCGGCACGAAAATCGGTCCACACCCGGGCAGCGCCACGCATCACCCGGGAACCGATCAGTTGATGATTCCTGAACAGCTCCCGCGCCCTCTCCTCATCGCCTTCGGCGGAAGGCTCCATGACCTGTATCTGCACCCCGGTGATCAGCTCGCCGGGAAGCTGATCACTCCAGTTTTCCGGCAAGCCCGCTAAGGTCTGCTGCCAGCGGCTATCCAGCTGATTCTGATACAGGGTCAGGGTATAAAACTCAGTATGCGCTTCCCAGCGTAGCGCCAGTGATTCAAGTTGCTGGTAACAGAAGCTGGCTTCCGGCTCCATAGCCTGCCCGCCACACCGGAGAAAAAACGCAGAGATATCATCACGCACCTCGGCGATCCCTTTATCCCCCAGCATCAGAGCAAAATGCAGTACTTTTAGCGGTGGACTCAGCTGCTGAAATGGCCGGGCGTGAACTTCATCGGCAATCATCTGCCGCTGTGAATGAAACAGCACTATCTCTCTCCCATCTACTCTCTCGGTTAATAACTCAGATCAACCTGACACTAAGGCTATCCTTTTTCGGCTCGCATATGCTAAAAATGAACCGGCTATATTCTCTGGCGTCTGACACAGAGAGGGGAGACAAGATCTACCGCCCACATCAGACTAAAGTCTATAGTCAGACCTAATATACAGGAGCAATATGAAACAGGATAGCAGCCGGCACTTTGTTGGCCGACTCTTTGCCCATCTCACCTGGATTACGCTGCTGGGGGTGTTCTATCTGATTTTTCAGGGCCGCCTGCTACAGCAGAATGACCCCAACCACGCATTGCAGGTTTCAGACAACAATCAGCCTGTCGTGCTGCAACGCAATCGTCAGGGGCATTATGTGGCCCCCGGAACCATCAATGGCCAGCCGGTTCAATTTCTGCTTGATACTGGCGCCACCGACATCAGCATCCCCGGAAGGCTGGCCGATACACTCCGGCTAACACCCGGCAGAGTCTCATATGCCAGCACCGCTAATGGCACCATTAAGGTTTATGACACCCGGCTGGATTCTGTCGCACTGGGAGGGTTGTCGCTGGCAGATGTATCTGCCCACATCAATCCACATATGCAGGGGGAAACGGTACTACTGGGAATGAGTTTTTTGCAGCACCTGGAACTGATTCAGCGCGGCGACACCCTGACCCTGAAACGTTAAACAGAGCAACGCTAATATCAAGAAAAACAGCTGCTGGCATTGCACTGGAAATACCTCTGATTTAGAATGTTTGTCAGTTAATTTTTTACATCAAGAGAAGGGCTGACGTCCTCGCCAACCTGCCTGCCTGGGCAAGGTGGTTGTTTTGACCGCTGTAGCAAACAGCAGCAAAACGATGTGGTCATTACCGACAAAAATCAGGTAACCCCCACGTATCAACGTCAGCTCTCATGAGAATGGGAGCAGATCCATGTTTGAAGCACATATCTATTCAGAATCACCCCGTACGGAAACTGTTGCGGCCATCCGCTGGGTTAAACTCAACTCACCTGCCTGTTGCTGGCACAGCCATTATCAGTGCAATATTCGTTACTGGATCACCCAGGGCAAACGCCAGTCGCGGGAACATCTGTTTCTCTATATCGAATTTCGTCAGCGTGACAACAGCCATGGTTACAAGATGCTAGAACTGCCCGGCAACAGCCTCACCACAGAAGCAGTACAGAAGATTATCTGTAATACCTCTTTGAGCTTACAGCTTGATCCATTAAAAACTGAACAGTGGTGTCGCTCACTTTGAGCGCAGTCCGTTCTCGGGTCATTAAAACGCCGGGACGCAACGCAGACAGAAACCGTAATAATCCCTCCCTGTCACCAGCACTGTTTCTGTCTGCATCCATGGAAAACCCAGTTCGGGAGGTTAAATACTTTAAAATCAAGTTCTTTTGCCGATACTATGGCGCATCAGCTCAACTTTTATCAGGTTTCACATGATCTCCAGACGCAAACTAACATACGAAATTCTCGATATCGGCAATAAGCAGCACACGCTGGGAAAAATTGTTGATATTTTCCTGATCCTGCTGATCTCACTGAATGTACTGTTCGTTATACTGGAAACCCTGCCAGCCATTACGGCCCTGGAACATCAATGGTTTTACTGGTTTGAAGTCTTTTCGGTTATTGTATTCAGCATTGAATATGTAGCGCGGGTGTGGAGCTGTGTAGAGGATGAAAAGATAGCCCATAAGCATCCGGTTTGGGGGCGACTGCGTTATATGCTGACCCCATTGGCGCTGATTGATCTGATCGTTATTCTGCCATTTTATCTGAGTATGATGCTGGTTGTAGACCTTCGCTTCATGCGGGTGTTACGTCTGTTGCGGGTTTTTAAACTCACCCGCTACTCCTCCTCGATGTCATTGTTATTGCAGGTGTTACAGCGGGAAGCCCGATCTATCAGCGCAGCACTGTTTGTGCTGTTTATGCTGATCATTGTTGCTTCCAGCCTGATCTATTTTGCAGAGCATCATGCCCAGCCCGAAGCTTTCAGCAGTATTCCCGCGGCCATGTGGTGGGCTATCGTCACCATGACAACCTTAGGCTATGGCGATGTTATTCCCATTACTGTGATGGGTAAGATCATGGCTTCGATAATCAGTATCATGAGCCTTGGCATCGTTGCCCTCCCCGCCGGTTTGCTGGCGTCGGGATTTAGCGAGGCGATTCGGGAACGACGCAGGACCTATGAAAAAATGGTGAACCTGGCACTTCAGGACGGTGAAATTGACTCGATTGAGCATAAAGCTCTGAACCAGATGCGGGAAACCCTGGGTATCAGTAAAGAAGATGCCGCCCATATTCTTCACGCCAATATAGACCGTAAGATGGAACAGGACGTTAGTCGCGACCTGAACCAGTTACGTCAGGAGATCGATGCGGTGCTGCTCGACCGTTGCCCCCATTGTAACCACAGCGTCAAATGGCTGGAGCGACGGGGTCGCAGTAAAGAGCGATCATAAGAAACGGAGGCTGGGCCTCCATTTCTTGCAACAGCAGCTGGCTTAATCCAGGCCGTTAAACTCCTCTTCATGCAACCAGGCCGCATGTTTCGGTGCCTTCTTAGTCCGGGACCACTCCTCCAGCATTAGCGGTGCAACCCGTTTCAGTTCGCTCATCTGTTCATCAGTGCCTTTCACATAAGTCAGCTCGAGACGATGACCATTCGGATCAAAAAAGTAGATTGAACGAATAATACCATGCTCGGTAGGTCCGATAACGCTGATCCCTTTTGACTCAATCTCTGCTTTTGCGGCCAGTAAGGCGGCCTCATCTTTTACCCGGAAAGCGATATGCTGCACCCACGCCGGAGTATTCTGATCCCGGTCCATTTTTGGCTTAGTTGGCAGCTCAAAAAACGCCAGAATGTTGCCGTTTCCGGCATCCAGAAACAGATGCATATAGGGATCAGGCTCTTTGGTAGAGGGGACACGGTCTTCCGCTATCGCGACAAGAAAGTCCATATTCAGCACATCTTTATAAAACTCCACGGTCTCTTTCGCATCGTTGCAACGGTATGCAACGTGATGTATCTGTTCAATCTGAATCATGACAAAGCCTCTCATAGTTAATTGTTATTATTAGGTTTTAGTTATCCCCAAAGTAGCATTTCACTACAGTACAGGCCAGACAGGTAACAGCCGTGACTATTATCAGGACGTAAGTCTCTATCAATAACTCACTGTTTTTATGATGTAAATTAAAGAAAGTTTGATTATTCAATAACTGGAAATTGTCTTTTTCTATAATAACCATATAAAATAAATGTTATTTTTGGCCCATTAGAGATATACCTTAGTGAACGATAAACATGCCACTCAGGACACTAAAGAACAGCATCTGGATCTGAGCCATTATTTTCCCTACCAGTTAGCAACCCTGGACACAGCGGTCAGCCAGTCAATATCCCAGCTCTACTCTGGCCGTTTCAATCTCAATCGTCAGGAGTGGCGGATCATGGCTGCGCTTGGCAATACAAATGCGATGTCTGCAAAAGAGATAGCAGCTCACTGCAATCTCGAAAAGATGCAGGTCAGCCGCACTATCTCACGGCTGAGAGATTCAGAGTTGATACATCAGCAGGAAGACCATGATGACCGCCGTTACACCCGGCTCAGCCTGACTGAAAAAGGCAGGGGAATCTACAAAAAACTTGTACCGCTGATACTGGCCCGGGAAGCGTTTATCCTCTCGGCACTCTCAGATGAGGAGCTGCATCAACTGCTGGGTCTGATGGAAAAAATCCGCCACAAAGCTCTTGAACTGCAGCAGTGGGGTTAATTTTTTCACCTTAAAAATACAGTGTCAGATTAGATAAATGACTGAATAGACGGTATTTTCAGCCACTGTCATCAACAAATATAAAGTCGCCACCCACCCGTTTACCCCGCTTTAATGCAAGATCTGCACGGTCCAGAATCGACTCAGGAGTATCCCCCCGCCGGTAGGTGGTCAGCCCCACGGTTGTGGTCATGGCAAAGGTTGAATCCTGCCAGCAAAAGGTATGTGCACGCACCCCCTGCCAGGCTTTCTGAATCACCTGCCGGGCGATTCCCGGGTTATCTTCACGCATCAACACGACAAAATCAGCGCCATTCCAGCGGGCCAGACAATCAACACCGCTCAGCGCTGTGCGGATAATATCAACGGTGGTGATTAACACCTGGTCACCACAGTTATGACCATAGTGATCATTCACATCCTTAAAAAAATCGAGATCAAACATCATCAGGGTAAAACCTGTACCGCTCGACTGGGCCCGCTCAACCTCTGCGGTAAGCCTTCTGAGCAGATGGTGCTGATTAAAAACGCCGGTCAACTGATCAATCTCTGACTGCTGCTTCAGTTGTTCAATCTCAGCAGTAAAGCGGGTTACCTCCTGAAAAGTGATCAGATAATGATCCTGAATAACTGTGCAGCTAACACCCGTCACCTGAAAATCACGCTCGTCGCCATCACCGCAACGGACCTGTAACCGCGCCTGGACGCTATCCTGTGTTTCCCTGAGCTGCTGGCCAATACTGCGGCAAAACAGCAACAGCTTTTCCTGCGGCTGAGCCTCAGAAGGAGCGACCACCATTCCGTCTTGATGGCTGGGCATCAGCTCAAGAGGATAACCGATCAATTGATGATATTTTTGATTGACGTAGACAATGCTCTGCCGACCCGGCTCTCTCAGTGAATCTTCGTTGAACATCATCACCATTGCAGCCACTGGCAGACAATCCAGAATATGAAGGAAATTTTCTAAATCGCCTTCCAAAATACAGTCCCCGCCTACAAAATTCCAGGATGTTCTTAAGTGTAGCGCATTCTGCGCGTCAGAACCGGATGCCTATTCAACCCGGGAACCTGTTAACCGGGTGACAATGCTGATCTCCCCTTCAAGGGTTTTATGCACTGGGCAGCGATCAGCAATTTCAAGCAAGCGTTGACGCTGCTCGTCTGACAGTTCGCCGGTCAGGGTAATCAGCCGTTCAAACTGATCGACTTTACCGTTAACAGTGTCACAGGAAGCACAGTCGTCAGCATGAACTTTAGCGTGTGATACATCCACCTGAACGTGTTGCAGCGGAATCTTTTTTTGCCGGGCGTACATTCTGATCGTCATAGAGGTACAGGCACCCAGACCGGCAGCCACCAGTTGATAGGGACTCGGGCCCAGATAGTTGCCGCCATAGCTGACCGGTTCATCCGCAACCAGATGATGACCGGCTACGCTGATATCCTGAGTAAAACCATCAGGATCAGCCTCACTTACCCGGATAATGCCTTCCGGTGCATTGATATACTTAGGTAAAACCTGAATATCGATATAGCGCTGCGCCCAGGTGGATATCAGCTCAGCCGCATAATCAGCATCTTTCTTCTCGCTCAACAGATGATCAGCAGAATCCAGTGTAACAAAGCTTTTCGGATGCTTAGCCATCTGGAAGATCCGTGCAGCATTATCCAGCCCGACCACCGTATCCAGCGGTGCATGCATCACCAGCAACGCCTTACGCAAACCTTTAACAGCCTGCTCCAGAGAAACCGAGGCGATATCATCTACAAACCGCCGTTTGATAGTAAACTCCCGTCCAGCCAGATTAACCCGGGCCTCTCCTTCAGTGCAGATCTCACCCAGTTGATCCCCCAGGTTGTGCAGCACATGCTGCGGATCGGCAGGTGCACCGATAGTGACCACCGCTTTAGCCTCAGGAACCTCAGCAGCAATAGCGAGAATGGCAGCCCCTCCCAGAGAGTGACCTATCAGTAACTGGGGCGCAGTATAGTGCTCCCGGAGAAAATCAACCGCCAGCAACAGATCCTGCATATTTGAGCTAAAGCTGGTATTGGCAAACTCTCCCTGAGAGTGGCCCAATCCGGTAAAATCAAATCGCAACACCGCAATCCCTAACGACGCCAGCCGCTGTGCAATACGCCGTGAAGCCTGCAAATCTTTGGAACAGGTAAAACAGTGGGCAAACAACGCGTAAGCACTGGGCTTACCCACCGGCAGATCAAGACTTGCCGCCAGTATTGAGCCATCATGGCCGGTAAATTCCAAACGTTCAGTTTTCATAGTTCCCCCTGATCTGATTTACCAACGAGTATCAATCAGATTTCAGAAGGGAGCCATTAGAATTTCTCTATCGGGGATATTGTGCGGCTAAATCAAAAAACAGACGCGACATCGTCGCTTGCCAGAACGGGGCCTGCGGCCCCTGCTAGACGGAAAACTGCGTTTTCCTTGTTAGAAAAAGATCAAAACAGATAAAAATCTTGAAATAAATTTGCTTTTTCTAGCTACGAGCAAGTCGCGAAGCGACGTCTAGCCAGCGGCTAAGCCGCGATCTGCTCTTAACGGCGTTTTAGTGATGATGCCCGCCATCTCCATGGGCGTGACCGTGAGCGATCTCCTCGGCTGAGGCATCACGGACATCAACAATTTCGATATCGAAGGTCAGGGTTTTGCCCGCCAGCGGGTGGTTATTGTCCACCGTCACCATAAATTTTCCAACCTTAACCACTTTAACCTGTCGCAGTCCCTCCTCTGTATGCACAGTACCGACCATCCCCGGACGCCACTTTTTTGCTCCCTGCAGATGTTTTACCGGAATACGCTGTTCACAGTCCGGCAGAAACTCACCGTAGGCTTCCTGAGGTGTCAGGGTGACGGAAAAAGTATCCCCTACCGCTTTACCCTCCATTACCTTCTCGAGACCACTGATCATATTGTTATGGCCATGCAGGTAAGCCATGGGAGAGCCTCCGCGTGTGGTTTCTTCAACGCTGTTATCTGCGTCGGTCAGGTGGTAGTGAAACTGCACAACTTTATCTTTGGTAACACTCATGAGGATTCCTTAATCTGCTGCCGGACTGACAATCACCCAGCGAAACGGTTGCCGGGATTATACGCCATCAACTCATCGCAGTAATCTCAAATTCACCCTGCGGAAGGGTAACAATATCCCCCCGATAGCGACCGGTTAACGCCTGACCTATAGGTGATTGCGGCGTAATAACCGTGACAATTTCGACCATATCAGTCACCTGAATTCCCCCGCCTGCAGGACCTAAAAACAATCGTTTCACCCCTCCCGCCTCATTTTCAAGGGTCACTAATGTCCCCAGCGAGATGGCTGAATTTTCAGTCACTTCCCGCTGCGGCATAGCCCGGTAGGCTGTCAGATCGATCTCCAGCGCCTGCACCCGTTTAGACTGCCCGTGGGCAAGATAGGACGCCTCCAGACCCAGAGTATCATACTGATTTTCTGCCACACTCTCTTCATGGGTGGCCGCCTCCCGGGCTTCATGTGCAGCGGCAATATTCATATCCAGATCAGCCTGAAGCTGGCTGATGATCTGCGCTATAAGCTGTTTTTTATCCATATATCCAACCCGCTATACAATCAATGCAGTATCCACATTAAATTATGAAAAAGAAACACGCTATTCACACACATTCATGCTGATCTATGGGACAATATGTCCGCTTATTTTTACCACAACGTTATAACTGATGGACTCCTGTTTTGCTGACTACCGCTAATATTACTATGCAGTTTGGCGCTAAGCCTCTGTTCGAAAATATCTCTGTTAAATTTGGTGAGGGGAACCGTTACGGCCTGATCGGCGCCAACGGTTGTGGTAAATCAACCCTGATGAAGATTCTCGGTGGTGATCTGGAACCCTCCTCCGGCAACGTCAGCAAGGACCCCAATGAGCGGATCGGTAAACTACGTCAGGATCAGTTTGCTTTCGAAGAGTTCACGGTTATCGATACGGTGATCATGGGGCATGCGGAGTTATGGGAGATTAAGCAGGAGCGGGATCGTATCTACGCCCTGCCCGACATGACCGAAGAGGAAGGCATCAAAGTCGCTGAGCTTGAAGTAGAGTTCGCCGAACTGGACGGCTATACCGCAGAATCCCGCGCCGGAGAGCTGCTGCTGGGGCTGGACATTCCTACAGAACAGCATTTCGGTCCGATGAGTGAAGTAGCACCCGGCTGGAAACTGCGGGTATTACTGGCTCAGGCACTGTTTGCCGACCCGGATATCATGCTGCTGGACGAACCAACCAACAACCTGGATATCAACACTATTCGCTGGCTGGAAGGGGTGCTCAACGAGCGTAACAGCACCATGATCATCATCTCCCACGACCGTCACTTCCTCAACTCGGTCTGCACCCATATGGCGGACCTGGATTACGGAGAACTGCGGGTTTATCCGGGCAACTATGACGACTACATGATCGCGTCAACAGCCCTGCAGGAGCGTCTGCAGTCAGACAATGCCAAGAAAAAAGCCCAGATTGCCGAGCTGCGCAGCTTTGTCAGCCGCTTCTCAGCAAACGCCTCCAAAGCGAAGCAAGCCACTTCCCGGGCACGACAGATTGAGAAAATCGAACTCAACGATATTAAGCCATCCAGCCGTCAGAGCCCCTATATCCGCTTTGACCAGGAGAAGAAACTGCACCGGTTGGCGCTGGAGGTTGAGGGGCTGGCCAAAGGCTATGGTGAAGCACCGCTGTTTAAAGATCTCAGCATGATGGTCGAAGTGGGTGAACGGATCGCTATTATCGGCCCCAACGGCATCGGTAAAACCACCCTGCTGAAAACGCTGCATGGCGACCTTGAAGCGGATAGTGGCTTGGTAAAATGGTCCGAAAACAGCAATATCGGTTATTACGCCCAGGATCACGCTCACGAGTTTGCTGATGAAATTAACCTGTTTGACTGGATGGCCCAGTGGACCAAATCCGGCTCTGATGAACAGGTCATCAGGGCTTCTCTGGGACGTATGCTGTTCTCACAAAATGAAATTAAGAAATCGGTGAAAGTCCTTTCCGGGGGTGAAAAAGGCCGGATGCTGCTGGGTAAACTAATTCTGCAACAACCCAACATCCTGCTGATGGACGAACCGACCAACCATATGGATATGGAATCGATCGAAGCCCTCAACCTGGCACTGGAAAACTTTGACGGCACGCTGATCTTTGTCAGCCACGACCGGGAGTTTGTCTCCTCTCTGGCCACCAGGATCATCGATATGCGTGAAGATGGACTGACAGACTTCCGCGGTGGCTACGAAGAATATCTGAAAAAGCAGGGCATTGCAGGCTAAGTATACCCCAGCAATAAACAAAAAAAGCCAGCAGCCGCTCTGCTGGCTTTTTTATGCCTGCAACCCGGTGTTACCAGCCGCATTACCACTACGGGTTGTTGCCTTAAGCTCGGGTGTATTACACTCACCGCGTTACTTGTTACAAACTGAGCTACACTGGTAGGGTCAACTGTTTGTAAATTCAGGTGATTTAGCTAAACGGCTGGATCAGTTTAATTATAAAGCCGCTGTGCCGGGGGGAATAGCTGCCCATAAAAGGATATAGATCATGATGCTACACAACACTCTCAGGCGTACCTGGATCGGCAGGATGGTTATCGCATTGATGCTTGTGATGAGTTTTCAAAGCGTAACCGCCAATGCCGCGATGGTTTCAACCGAGACCATTATCCAGACAGAACACCAGCAGTACACTAAAAGTGATCTGATACAGAAGCTGGAATCGGCCGAACTGCAACAACAGCTTGTCGATATGGGAGTTGATCCACAGGAACTTCAGCAACGGGTCGCCAGCCTGACACCGGATGAGATCAGCCAGTTGAACGCAAATCTGGCCTCGCAACCTGCCGGTGAAGGTATTCTGGGGTTAGTCGGCCTGGTGTTTGTGATTTTTGTCATTACCGATATGCTCTGTGCCACCGACCTGTTCAGCTTTGTTCACTGCATCAATCGCTAACAGGGCTGACACGCTGCTTAACCGGCTATCCACTCAGCTGTTTGCAGCACTGTTGCTGACCGCAATAGTGCTGCAAACCGGCTGTAGCAGTAATCAGAGACTAATCGACTCATTAACAGAGGACCCTGCTATCCAGGGGGTCACAGAGATCGATGGACTTGCCTATTTTCCACAGCAGGATGACCAGTGCGGCCCCGCTTCACTGGCAACCATGCTGGCCTATAACCAGATCACAACCACTCCGGAACAACTGCGCCCTTCCCTTTATATACCCAAAAAAGGGGGGACTCTGGCGGTTGAGATGGAAGCCAGGGCACGGCAGTTTAACCTGATCGTCTATCCTCTGAAGCCCGATGTGAGCGATATATTATTGGAGCTGGATGCCGGACACCCGGTACTGGTGATGCAAAATCTGGGGTTCAGCTGGCTACCCCAGTGGCATTTCGCGGTGGCTATCGGTTATGACCTGAATGCACAACAGATCCTGCTGCGCTCAGGCCCCGACAAACGCTATCCGACCGACCTCTCGCTGTTTGAAAAAACCTGGTCACGGGCAGACCACTGGGCCAGAGTAATACTGTCCCCCGACCAACTACCCGCAACCGCCACCCCGCTACGTTATACCGCCGCCGTCAATAAACTTGAGCAACTGGGTTCGCACACCCCAGCGCTGCAGCAAGCGGCAGCCCGGGCCTATCAGACCGCGTTAAAGCAGTGGCCCGACAACGCTACCGCACTGATGGGGCTGGGTAATATCGACTATGCGCGGAAACATTACCGCTCGGCTGCCGATTATTTCATCCGCTATATTAACCACAGCAATACACCCGCAGCAGGCTGGAATAATCTGGCTTACACGCTGATGCAAACAGGTTGCACAGCTGCCGCGATCGAATCGATCAGCTGTGCAGTGGCCATCGCACCGGATCAGCCAGCCTACCGCGACAGCCTCGATGAACTCAACAACCTCAGTGCTACACAGAATAGTAAGGCTAACTGTTCACTCCCCGCCTGTATCGCGTCGAAGTAAAAAATCCACACATGACTCCCAGTCTGAGACCGGAGCGGCAACGTTAGTGAACGTCTTCTCCCTCATTCAACCTCATTGATCACCTGAGATTCTAGCCATCGAGCTGAAAATTCATTAGCAGGCACCGGTCGGCCAAACAGATACCCCTGGCCAAAATCACAGCCAATATCGAGTAACATCTGTTTCTGTTCAGGCGTTTCCACACCTTCAGCAATGACTTTAATGTCCAGGGTATGCGCCATAACGATAATCGCTTCACACAGTACCAGGTCCTGAGACCCCGAAGTCAGATGGGAGACAAAACTCTGATCAATTTTAAGATAGTCGATATGAAACTGTTTCAGATAAGCGAGTGAAGAATACCCGGTACCGAAATCATCAAGCGCCACCTCGATCCCCTGATCACGAAACTGCAGCAGCTTATCTGCCACACCTCTGCCCGCCTCCATCAGCAAACTTTCGGTAATCTCGACACACAGGTTGGCCGCACCATTGTGCGTGAGGACATGACCAAACCAGTTGGGTTTGCTGCTATTGTCATCCTGATACTGCACCGGTGAAGTATTCACACTCACCTGCAGCTCGGTATTGAACCGTGCCTGCCAGATCGTCAACTGACGCACCACTTCAGCAAACACCCAGTTGCCAATATCCACAATCAGACCGGTCTCTTCCGCTAACGGAATAAAGTCCAGTGGTGAAACCTGTCCCCTGGGATGATTCCATCTCAGCAACGCTTCTGCCTTGACGACACGACCATTTTGCAGATCAAGAATCGGTTGGTAATAAACCTCAAACTGCTGCAGATCGAGCGCTTCACGCAACTCATTCAACAAACGACGGCGCTGCTGAGCCACGGCCTCCATTTCGGGGGTGAAATAGTGGAACCGGTTACGTCCCTCCTCCTTGGCTGCATACATGGCCTGGTCAGCATTTTTCATCAGTGCTTCCAGGGTCATCGCATCGCTGGGGTAAAGCGCAATACCGATACTCGCCGAGACAAAAGAGCGATTATCCTTAAGAATAAAAGGCTCACCCAACTGCCGTAATATATTTCCGGCTACCCGCTCAATCACAGACAGATCACCGATATTGCCCAGAATCACCAGAAACTCATCGCCCCCTAAACGGGCAACCGTATCGGTTTCCCGCACACAGGAGAGCAACCGTTTGGCAGCCCCCTGCAATAAAAGGTCACCATAGTCGTGTCCGAGTGTGTCATTCACCTCTTTAAAGCGGTCCAGGTCGATCATCATCACCGCGACCTGTTCGCCTTCCCTGTCGGCTTTTTTCATCATTTGTAACAGGCGATCTGTAAACGTACGCCGGTTGGGAAGATGGGTCAGAGAATCGTAATGCGCCATCCGGGTCAGTTCAGCCCGGGCACGTTTCTGTTCGATCAGATTGACATCGATACAGTACATCTCCTGCCTGTCATTTTCAGAGCGTAGCATGACATGGCTGGAGAACACCGGTACCAGACTGCCATCTTTATGTTGCAACTCCAATTCAGAGGCGGGGATCTCCTGGCCCTTTTCCAGCCAGTCATGATGTAGCTGAATCACCGTCTCACGCATCGCCTGAGGGATAATTAACGCCTCAAGAGGCTGACCCAGCGCCTCTTCCCGGCTATAACCGTAGAGCGTTTCACTGGCATCATTCCAGTAGATCACCTGGCGGTTCTCGTCATACCCCTGTACTGCGATAGCCGGGAGGCTCTCGATCAGTTCGCGGAAACGAGTTTCACTCTGACGTATCAGCATATCGGCCATCTTCTGATCGGTGATATCCAGCATCAACCCACGAAGCCAGCGGGGTTTTCCATCTTCAACCACCACATTGACCATATCCCGAAGCCAGACAATATCACCATTTGCCGTCAAAAAACGGTATTCAAACTCATGATCACGATGATCAGCGACCGCTTCGTCGCAAAAGCGAATCGCCCACTCCCGATCATCAGGATGGATATGGTCTTTCCAGAAATTGGGCTTAAACCAGGTGCCGATTGGATAACCCAACACCCTGACAACATTGTCACTGATATAGGTGTAAGTATAGGTATCATGATCCGCTTCCCAGACAATACCATTGGTCGTATCGACAAGGTTTTTAAAACGCTTTTCACTCTTGCGATGCGCCTCTTCAGAGCGATACAAACGGAAGTTCCAGTAGAGAATAAACAGCAATACCAATAAAACCAGTCCGCTGACTTTGAGTATTTTTTCCACCGCAATGCCATTCTGGGATACTGTAAGACCTGCCCAGTGCTCAAAGATCTGATTGCGTTCGTTCTCGGTGATGCTATTCAGCGCTTTCTCAATAATCCCTGACAGGATTGGATTGCCACGATAGACCCCAATGCGGAAATCACTCTGATAGTCCGTGTGGCCAGAAAAGCTCAGATTAAGTATCCCCTCCTGTTTCATTACAAACCCGGCAGCCGTCGCATCCCCCACAAAAGCAACAGCCTCCCCCTCTGCAACCATTCTGAGCGCATCCTGAATAGTGGCCGGATTGATAATAGTGATCTCAGGGTAATCACGCCGCAGCAACTCATTGGTAAAGTGCCCCTTATGGATCGCAACCCGTTTACCTTTCAACTTGTCCAGTGTTCCGATATACCCTTTAGATTGTTCACTGATAATCACGGCTGTGCTGGAAAGGTAGGGTTGGCTGAAATCAAGATATGTCTCTCGCTCTGCCGTTTTGACCATACAGGACATCAGATCAAACTCTCCATTCCGGGCGGCTTTTAACACCTCACCCCAGGAGTGTTTATCCGTAACGGGCACAAACGAAACACCAAGACGCTGTTCCAGCAGGGCAAAATAATCGGCTGATATACCGGTATAGTCACCGTTATTATCGACCCATTCGTAGGGGGCAAATGTGCGATCGATACCGAGTTTTAGCTGTGGGTGCTGCTGCAGCCAGGCGATCTCTGTGGCACTCAGGTTATCATCTCGCCAGGAAAATTCAGATGTGGCCGATTGCTGAGAAGATTCAGCCGCGTACGCTGAACCCCATACACTTTGAACCAGGCTCATAGCCAGACTGATAAATAAGATTAGCCAGGGGGCTATTCTGAACATCCATATCTCCAACAGCAAAAGCGTTCCAACCTGTAACCTGACACTCTCTATGAATCAGGTAAAGACAATCATTTAATACTCAATAGCTTAATATTTAACGGTTAAATTCCCGTTTAGCCACGTCGGGATCAGGATAGATTTTATCAACTCTAATTGCTTCCCTTCGCTTTAGCATAGATCTATTTGCCGAATAGTGGGCATTTTCAGGAGGATATATAAATTAAAAGCCAGCTTTCTGGCCGGCTTTTACAGGTTTTAAATATAAGCGCAAACACAAACCTTCAATCAGGTTATAAAACACCGCCGCACTTACAGCCCGGAAATATGCTCCGCAACATCCTGAATCGCAGCAGCATCGAGTTTATCAACCTGAACTTTCATCAACGCCTTCAGCGGACCGCCATAGGTACCCGCTTTATAACCATTCAGCGCATCGACAATCTGGCTTGAAGGCCATCCCTGAATCACCTGTGATTTCCCCATAGCCGACTTTTCAGCGGATGCACCATGACATTCAACACAGGCCTGAAAAACCTCAGCGCCACCAGCATGAACGACAGGCGCGGAGAATGCCATCGCACACAGAGCCAATACAATACCACCTGTTTTTTTCATCCGGGTCCCCTCCCATAAGTTATAACTCTATATTACTAAGGGTGTTCGACGTATTACAAAGCGCTCTGTCATCACTTTGAGAGGTGCAGTTCAGGTACTGTAGCGGTAGTTAACCGATGTGGAAAAAACGGTGTTCAGATCAGGGCATTCGCTGAGGCAGAAAATCTGGCGGATTTTCAGGGTATTATTCCGGTTCTTCCGGGTGAAAAAAACCAGCTCTGAGCGGCTGGTTTTCTGAAGACACGCCAGGCTTAATCGGTTTTTCGCTTTTTCAACGGAGCCATACCATCGTCGGAGACAATCTGTCGATTAGCAGCGCGGCGATTCTTGCGGTCCTGAGGCGCTTTAACAACCCGTTTGGGTCGTGCCTCAGTCGTTTTCTGTTGCTGCCTGGCAGGTTTTGCTGCAGGTGCCTCTTTTATCCCTTTAAAGCTTGCCGTTAAACCGGCCAGCTCACTGAACTTAACCGACTGTTGCAGAAAGCTTTCAACCCGCTTGAAGGCGTCCCAGTCTTTCGGCCCGATCAGTGACACAGCCAGACCTTTGGCTCCGGCCCGACCGGTACGGCCAATACGGTGCACATACTCTTCTGCCTGTTTAGGCATATCAAAGTTCACCACCAGCGACACCTGCAGCAGATCCAGCCCCCGGGACGCGACATCGGTGGTAATCAGCACCTGCTGCTGGCCGCGGCTGAAACTGTCCATGATTTTATTGCGATCGCTCTGACTCATCTCACCACTGAGAGCGGCAGTTTTCAGTCCCTTGCCCGACAGCAACAGTGACAGTCGCTCAGTATCGGCACGGGTGGCGGTAAAGATAATCACCTGCTGGTAGGTTTCAGTGTCGAGAATGCGTTCTAACACAGCCTGTTTATGATCCAGATGGTCAGTGAGATAAAAGCGCTTTTCGATATCAGCGTGTTCAGCATTAGCCGCCCCGATGGCGATCCGTTTAGGCGCTTTCAACAGCGTTTTAGCCATGCTGTTGACCTCTGCGTGTTCCAGGGTAGCGGAAAACATCAGCGTCTGCCGCAGACGATGACTGGCTGTCTGATTAATCCGGTTCAGCTGATCGGCAAACCCCAGATCCAGCATCCGGTCCGCTTCATCGAGAATCAATAGTTCCAGGCCATCGAGAAACAGAGAGCGTTCATCCAGATGGTTGACCAGTCGTCCGGGAGTTGCCACCACCACATGGGGATTTTTCGCCAGCGCTTTAGCCTGATCGTTGAAGTTTTCTCCCCCCAGCACCAGCGCCACCTTAAACGGAGAGCCGCTGATCAGACTGCGCAGCTGCCCGTAGACCTGTTTAGCCAGCTCCCGGGTCGGGGCCAGAATCAGCGCCCGTGGGTCCTTTTTGCTGAGGGCTTTCTGGCGCATCAAACGTTGCATGGTCGGCAACAGATAGGCCAGGGTTTTACCGGAGCCGGTCTTAGATGACGCGATCAGGTCATGCCCGGTGATCGCCGTTGGCACAGCCTGAGCCTGGATCTCAGTAGGCTCGGTGATCCCCTGATGCGCGAGGATAGTGCTAAGCCGGGGGTCGAGCCCCAGATCGGTAAAGTTTTCCGCGTTAGACAAAGTCTGCTCCGGTTATACTGAATTCATCGGAATATAGCTGGCAATCATAACAGAGATCAGGTCGCAACAATGACCCGGATCGCATCCAGTTTCAGCGAAGCGCTCTGCAGGTGATGCTCCAGTTCTGCCCGGGTGTGCGCCAGAAAATCGATCTCTTCCTGACGAATATTCGGGTTCACCGCAGCCAGTGCGCTAAGTCGTTCCTGCTCTGCACCCAGCAACCGGGCAACATTCTCTGTGGCTTGCGCCAGCATCGCCGGTTGTTGAGTATCCGCAATTGCTTCTACTCGCTCGACCATCTGACCGATCTCACTGCGGGTATGCTTGACAATATCCACCGCCTGGCGCCGCCCCACCCGCTCTGCCAGGTTGTTGATATGGGTCTCGGTCAGTATCGCGCTGAGATCTGTGCCATTGGTATCAACAACGATACGGCTCAGGGTCTGGGGCAGATAGCGCTGTACCTGAAGTTGTTTCGGAGCCGCACAGTGCAGCGTAAAGATCGCTTCCAACAACAGCGTACCGGGTTTCAGTGGCGGTAGTTTAATCGAGCAGACCGCCGTATTACCAAAGTCACCATTCACAACAATATCCATTGTGCCCATCACCAGCGGGTGTTCCCAGGTAAGGAACTGGATATCCTCCCGCCCCAACGCCAGCGCCCGGCTGTAGGTGGCCGTCATACCATCGGCAGGCAGACCCGGCAGGCTTTCATGATGCATATGATCGCCCGGGCTGAGAATAATACTCTGACTGCTATGCACCTGCTGTTCAACGCCAAACTGATCAAACATCCGCTCCATATAGCTGCTCAGTTCGATACTGTTACCGGTCACCTCCATGCTTTCGGCAATAGCAGCGGCTTTCACCGGGTTACAGGAGTTTAGTTCCAGCAACTGGTCACGCCCCTGTTGCAGTTGCTCCAGCAAACGATCTGCTTCAGCACGGGTACTGCTGATCAGCTGCTCGGTGTTCGCTTCGTCATACTCCTCAAACAGTGCCGGAATCAACTGATCGAGGAACTGATCGAACAATACCTGGCCTACCGGGCAGGCCCGTTCAAAACAGTTCAGGCCGCGATGGAACCAGTCCAGCAGGATAGCCTGTGCACTGAACTCATAATGGGGCACATGGATCTGAACATCATTGCGCTGACCAATCCGGTCAAGACGGCCGATGCGCTGTTCCAGCAGATCGGGGTTCAGCGGCAGATCAAACAGAACCAGATGACTGGCAAACTGGAAGTTACGCCCCTCACTGCCAATCTCAGAGCAGATCAGCACCTGAGCGCTCTCATCTTCATCGGCAAAGTAGGCGGCGGCACGGTCACGGTTAACCAGGCTCATCCCCTCATGGAACACCGAGGAACGAATCCCTTCATACAGACGCAGATGCTCTTCCAGCGATTTTGCAGTGTCTGCGTAGGCGCAGATCACCAGCGCTTTCTGGTCACGGTTCTGTTTCAGCCAGTCCACCAGCCACTCGACCCGGGGGTCGGCTTCCAGCCAGCGATCCGCCAGAATCAGCTCGGGATGCAGTCGCTCTTCAAGATCAGCCTGGGCCAGCAGTTGCTGTTCACTTTCAAGATAGAACTCGGGTTCCGGCAACGGATAACTGTGCAATACCCGCTTCGGAAAACCACTGACGCCATCACGGGTATTGCGGAATAGCACCCGACCGGTGCCATGATGATCGAGCAGACTGTCCACCGCATCCTGAATCGCCTGATCAAGAGAGTCATTTTCCAGCTCATCCTGCAGCTGCTGAGCGACCTCGTCCCCCAGATAGCTGCCCAGTTGAGTAAAGACTTCAGGGGCATCTTTCAGTTGCTCACGGGCATCTTCATCCAGCAACCGGGCCACCAGCTTACTTACCGGCTGATAGCCCTCCTCTTCGGCACGGAACTGTTGCAGACTGTAATACCGATCCGGGTCCAGCAGACGCAGCCGGGCAAAGTGACTATCAACCCCCAGCTGTTCCGGCGTAGCGGTTAACAGCAGCAACCCTTTAACTTCACGGGCCAGCGCTTCAATACAGATATATTCCGGACTGGACTCCTCTTCGGACCAGACCAGATGGTGCGCTTCATCTACCACCAGCATATCCCAGCCGGCATCCAGCGCCTGTACCAGACGGTCCGGGCTGGACTTGAGGAAGGATAAGTTACACAGCACCAGCTGTGCGGTTTCGAACGGATTAACGCCCTCGTCCGAAAGCTCCAATGCTTCACAGCGCAGCTCATCAAGAATAGTAAAACGCAGATTAAAGCGGCGCAGCATCTCCACCAGCCACTGATGTACCAGACTGTCGGGCACCACAATCAGCGCCCGGGACGCCTTACCGCTAATCAGCTGCTGATGCAGGATAAGCCCCGCTTCGATGGTTTTACCCAGACCGACTTCATCCGCCAGTAATACCCGCGGAGCAAACCGACGGGACACCTGATGAGCAATATAGAGCTGGTGAGGCAGCAGCTGCACCCGTGGCCCCAGCAGACCATAGCTTTCCGATTGCAGGTGGGCAAACTGATTTTTGAGCGTTTCCACCCGCAACTTAAACTGACTGATCTTATCCACCTGGCCGGCAAACAGTCGGTCGTGGGGCTTGCTGAAGTGCACCGCACTGTCGAGATCTCGCTCCTCCAGCACCAGCACCTCACCTCCGTCATCCTCCACCTGATAGACCATATAGCCATTCAGTTCCTGCTGGGCGGTAATGGTGACCTTAAGGCCTGCGGCATTGCGCACCTGTTCGCCCACCGGATAGACCACACGGCTCAGCGGCGCGTTATCGATAGCGTAAGTACGCTCCTCTTCAACGGCAGGAAACAGAATTTCAACGCGGCGGTTAGATACGCTGGTTACCAACCCCAGCCCCAGATTTGATTCGGTATTACTGATCCAGCGTTGGCCGGGAATAAATTCAGACAAAAGACAGCTCTCAAACAGGAAACGATATAAACAACACCGTGAAACACTATAGACGATAATCAAATTTATCGCCGGAAGTAACCGGTCAGCGCGGAATGATAGGCGTTGTGGCGGAGTACCTCAAGGCGCAATCACTCTCACCGGCTAATATAGGAAAATATTAATACAATCATCGCTATAAACAGACCAAACCAGTGTGCTGAAATATCCGCACTGGCAAAAATAATGTATGCTTGCGCCTTTAAACCTGTGAGTAATCTTCGATGTTCTTTATCGACCTAAATCTGGATCTGGAAATTCTGGGCCCACTGGCTGACAACAACTTTCTCAGCCCCCGCCCGATCCAGCAACAGGCTATCCCTGTGGCCATGGAGGGCTTCGATCTGCTGGCATCCGCCCCCACCGGAACAGGCAAAACACTGGCCTTTGTGCTGCCGGCTCTGCAGAAAGTATTCGACAAAGATCCTGACCACAGCAGCGCACCACAGATATTGATTCTGGCCCCAACCCGGGAGCTGGCAAAACAGATCTATCAGGTGATCGAACTTCAGACGCAACATAATCGCATTAAAAGCTGTCTGATCGTCGGCGGTGTCCCTTTTGGTATGCAAAAGAGCATGCTGGCTGAACCGATCGATATCATGATCGCCACACCGGGGCGACTGCTGGAGCTGAACGCACAGGAGTGGCTCGACCTGTCCCTGGTAGAGATGCTGATTATCGATGAAGCCGACCGGATGCTGGACCTGGGCTTTATCAATGAGATTAAGCAGATCGCCGATGTACTGCCCCTGCAGCGTCAGACATTGATGTTTTCCGCCACCCTGGAGGGTGAAAAGATCCAGCAGTTTGCGGCGGACCTGTTGAATGAAGATTCCCAGGTGATCGCAGTCGATCAGCCCCGCCATATACCTGAGAATATCGAACAGTTTGTCTATCGGGCTGACAACGAACAACACAAAGAGTACCTGCTGAAAGCGCTGATCCATCAGCCTCAGCTGAAACAGGGGATTATCTTCGTTAACAGCCGCAAGCAGGTGGAGCACTGGGTTAGCATCATCCGCAATGCTGGCATGCTCTGTTATGGACTGCACGGTGATATGCGTCAGAGTGAGCGGACCCAGCGGATCAAAGAGATGCGCCGCGGCCGGATCAAGATCATTATCGCCACCGACGTGGTCGGCCGTGGGCTGGACCTGCCGGATCTGACCCACGTTATCAACCTCTACCTGCCACTGAAAGCTGACAGTTACGTACACCGCTGTGGACGTTCAGGTCGTGATGGCGCCAAAGGTACCGTCTGGTCGATTGTTGAGCCCTTAGACTGGGCAACTCTGGGCCGGATCGAGCGCTTTATCGGCGAAAAACTCCCACGTACCACCTTCCCGGGTCTGGCACCGAAAAAGCCAGAGCCAGGCAAAGGCAGCGGCAAAGCAAAACCGAAGAAGCCCAAAGTTAAAAACAAGAAAGCGGTGGCTAAAGCCAACGCCAAAAAAGCCTCTTCACAGAAAAAATCACCGAAGAAACGGGTAGGTCGTGGACCCAAAGCGGGCCCTTCGCCCAGAAAAAGTGACTGATAGCAGGTTAAGCTGACCCATCGGGCCGCCACTATCCACAAGCCACCGACCGGTGGCTTTTCTTGTGCGCCACCTCTTTTGATTAAGCAACCACGGTTTCCTCATCAACCTCCCGGGAGATATGCTCCAGCATGGAGTCTATCTCGGTACGCTCAGCGTCATCGGCTCCCTCGGTCAGAGCCACCTGCAACATCGCATTGATCCGTTCCTTACGAAGAATAAACAGGTCACGCAGTGAATAGGTAATCACCAGACGCGCTTCGGGAAACTGTTTAACCAACACCCTGATCAGTTCGCCGGAACGTTTAGGTAAGGCCAGCACCATATGAATCGCCACATCCTGAGGTTTCAGGGATGACCCTTCCAGCGCAGTGCGAATCAGGATTGCGGGATCTTTAGGCTGCTGTCCCAGCGCCACCAGTAGCAGTTTAAGCTCGGGGTCACCAATCTCGGCAAGGTTATAGTTGAGCAGCGGTTCCAACACGGTCGAACCCACTGAGGCCCCCTGCATACTGACCTGATATTTTGAACTGCTCTCCAGCGTTTCGGTGCGCACAAACAATTTCCTGATCATCAGAAACACCACCACGAACAGATGCACCGCCACCAGGTAGTAATACAGCCAGATACTTGCAAACTGAGTCATCAGAGCTCCGGCAATAATCGGTCCTAAAACGCCACCACAGCCCAACAGGATCTGCATCATACTGGTGGCTGACATCGCCTCTTTCAGATCGATATGATCAAACACCTGGGTCACCGCCAGCGGAAATAACGCGACCCCTGACCCTCCCGAGATCAGGAACAGCACCACCAGCATCTCAATCGGCATCGGCATAAAGCTCTCAGCGATAATCAACAGATTACTGACCACCCCCATCGCCATCAGACCGGCCGCCACCAGGCGCTTATCATAGCGATCGGCCAGCCAGCCGACCGGGTACTGTGTGAGTAAACCACCCAACTGATAGGAGCCCAGCACCAGTGAAAGCCAGATTCCGGTAATACCGTGATCATAGGCATACAGCGAAATCAGCGAAACGCTGGCAGCACTGATCAGGCCAGCACAGAGACAGGACAGAGTACCCGAGGGTGAATATTGCCACAGCCTTTTTAGCGACATCGGCCGGGGCCGGCTGGGCAACTCGGGCAGGGGTAAACGACTCATCGACATAATAATCAACGAGATACAGAGAAACACGCCGATCAGTCCAAACAGCCGGGGATCATGTTCACTGGAGAGACTGAACAGAAACGGAGCCGAACCGAAACCGATGGCAAAACAGATCTGATACGTACCAAATACCTGCCCCCGGTTTCGCTTATCACTGAGCACATTTAACCAGCTCTCCAGTGTAATAAAACTGGTGACAAAGCAGAAACCGGCGACCATTCTGAGTCCGGCGGTAATCCAGATATCGATAAAATAGCTGTGGCACACCGAGACAATTGCCAGAGTGGCGGCCATTGAAGAAAACGCTCTGATATGTCCAACCCGCAGCACCGCCCGGGAGCCAAACAGTCCAGCCATAATGGCTCCAACAGCGAACATACTCATCGCCATACCAATATTGGCAGATTCAAAGCCCCCCTCTCTGAGACGAATCGGTAACATCACAAAAAACAGGTTATGACTCACCGCCACGGCAAAAATAGAGAAAAGAATCGGCTGAATCCGAATCAGAATATTGGATTGCATTGCGCTGAGGTCCTGAAAATCTACATTGAAGTCAACCGATCACGCCCCTCAAAAAGGGAATTGATCCGCACCTTTACAACGATACCGTCTTACACTTTTACCGCAAAGTATCTCCGACGAACAGCGATGATGTTCGTGTCAGCTGTTGCTAATCCGCTATATCCTGAACATCTTTCTCACATTGAACTAAGATTTACAGACTGGCCACACAGTTTCCAATAAGGCTGTCAGGCATTTTCTTAACGTTGGCAGATCAGGGAGGGGAAGCAAAATTATCTGTCCACAAATATCACTGCGCTGAGGGTTTTCAGCCTGTTATCAGACGTCAGAGGCTCCGGCACAATCCTCAAATTACAATAATGGAGCAATCGTTATGGATATCAATGTGGCAATTTCACAGAAACCTCCTGTGCTCTTAGATCTGAAAGCTTCGCTGGAACTGGCGGTAAGTACGATCGAAGAGGTCGCTAAACAGGGGTCGCAGTTATTGGTGTTTCCCGAAGCATTTCTGCCGGGCTATCCCACCTGGATATGGCGCCTGAGGCCCGGCGGAGATATCGCTCTGGGCAATCAGATCCATTTTCAGCTTCGCAACCATTCAGTCAATATCGCCAAAGGAGATCTTAACCCGGTCTGCGAGGCCGCTGCTAAACATAACATGGTTGTGGTGATGGGCATGAACGAGATCGACTCAGAGTTCAGCGGCTCTACCCTGTTCAATACTGTTGTGGTCATAGGCAGTGATGGCTCCCTGCTTAACCGGCACCGCAAAATAATGCCAACTAACCCGGAAAGGATGGTGTGGGGATTTGGTGATGCCAGCGGACTGCGGGTGGTTGATACACCGGTGGGACGCATCGGCTGCCTGATCTGCTGGGAAAACTATATGCCACTGGCACGCTACGCACTGTATGCCCAGGATATCGACATCTATATCGCGCCCACCTGGGACAGCGGTGACACCTGGATCGCCTCCATGAATCATATCGCCCGCGAAGGTGGCTGCTGGGTACTGAGTACCGCAACGGCGATACAGGGCAGCGATATCCCCGCCTCATTTCCCGAACGTGATCGACTGTTCACGGATGACGAGTGGATCAACCCTGGGGATGCTGTGGTGGTTAAACCCTTTGGCGGCGTGGTAGCAGGCCCTCTGCACCGGGAAAAAGGGGTGTTATACGCCACTATCGATACCGATGCAGCAAGGGATTCCCGTAAGGCTCTGGATGTTGCCGGACATTATCACCGGCCGGATATCTTCCATCTGGCGATCAATCGCACCGCGATGCCACCGGTAACGTTCAGTGATGCGAAGAACTAAACACCCCTGGCTTCTGTAACAAAAAACCCGGCAACCAGTGCCGGGTTTTATTATCTGAGGCTGAATCAGGCCGCCTGAACCGTTTCAATACCGGTTCGGCTGAAAGCGGTCAGCATCGCCTGCAATGCAGCGGCGGAAGTATCTTCTGCCACGGCGACCGCGCAATACTCCTCACCATTGATCTGAACCGCTATCGACGCCTGCGCATTGGCATCGGTTCCGCCACTGAGGGCATGCTGATCGAAGTGAATCACCTCGATACTGCAACCATATTGGGTTGTCAGGGCAGCGCACAGTGCCTCCAGTGCACCCGCCCCCTCTCCGGACATCTGCTGCTCACCGATTTTGAAGCTGGCACTGACACGGTGCCCCTCGGTATGCAGATCATAGTCATGCAACTGCCACGCTTCAGACACCGAGATAAAGTGTTCATCAAACAGACGCTTGATATTGGTCGGTGAAACCTCAACCCCGCTCTGCTCTGCCGCCCCCTGCACCACCCGGCTCAATGGAAAGTGCATCCATTTTGGCAGGCTGATGTCATAATCGCGTTCCAGTACCAGCGCCACTCCGCCTTTACCGCTCTGGGAGTTAATGCGCACTACCGCCTCATATTCCCGACCTATATCCCGGGGATCGATCGGCAGATAGGCCACATCCCAGTGCTGTTTTTTATGTTCGGTGTGGTAGTTAACCGATTTGCGGATCGCATCCTGATGACTGCCAGAAAACGCGGTATACACCAGCTCTCCCGCCCAGGGATGCCGCACCCCCACCGGAATACCTGTACAGCTTTCCACCACCTCGTTGATCTCCATAATGTCGGAGAAATCCAGCTTTGGATCAACGCCCTGGGAGTAAAGATTCATCCCCATGGTAATCACATCCATATTACCGGTGCGTTCACCGTTCCCCATCAAAGTGCCTTCAATACGGTCAGCACCGGCCAGCACACCCAATTCTGCGGCGGCAACCGCACAGCCCCGGTCATTATGGGTATGCAGACTAATACGGACATATTTGCGGTTAACCAGATGACGGCAGAAATACTCAACCTGATCGGCAAAGCGGTTCGGGGTAGACATCTCTACAGTGGCTGGCAGGTTGATAATAATGTCGCGTCCACTTTCCGGTTGCCACTGTTCGATCACCGCATCACAGACCTCAATGGCGTAATCCATCTCAGTGCCACTAAAACTTTCCGGGGAGTACTGGAACGACCACTCCGTATCGGGATGCTGCTGGGCATACTGCTGCACCCACTTAGCCCCCTGCACCGCAATCGCCTTAATCCCCTCACGGGACTGACCAAATACCTGCTCCCGCTGTACGGTAGAGGTGGAGTTATACACATGGATGACCGCTTTTTTCACCCCTGACATCGCTTCATAAGTGCGTTTAATCAGCTCTTCACGGGCCTGGGTCAATACCTGAATGGTGACATCATCAGGAATCCGCTGCTCATCCACCAGCTTACGAACAAAATCAAAATCGGGTTTAGAGGCTGAAGGAAAGCCCACTTCAATCTCTTTAAAGCCCAGTTTAACCAGCAGCTCGAATAGTCGCGTTTTCTGCTCAACACTCATCGGATTCACCAGCGCCTGATTGCCGTCCCGAAGATCTACACTGCACCAGTCGGGCGCCTGTGTTAGGGTCTTGTCTGGCCAGGTACGGTCGGTCAAACGGATCGGTTCAAATGCACTGTATTTTCGATAGTCGAACATAGCGTGTTCCTGCTGGGTATCTGCCGGTGGCAGTTCTCTGATTTATAAATGGTTGTTGAGTTGAAATCCCGCGCGGAAAAGCGCGGGACCAAACTTGTATATCGCATACTTGTGGTACACATAGATCAGCCAGGTAGACTGGCGCTTCAACCTGGTTAGACACTTGTGGTGTTGTCACCCACATCCGTTGATAACGTAATGCTTTGGAGGCTCTCGGCAAATATTTATCGCTGCAGCAATCAATAGAGCAAAGTTTAAAGTGTTTGTTACGCAATAACCGTTCTAATTACGGAACTTTTCATTTATTTGCGCAATTAATATTAACAATTTACACTAAGCATACCGATATAATTGCGCAGAGCAGTAAAACCATGAAATCAAACCATCCTCTCGACCGCTTTGACTTGAAAATCTTGCGCGAGCTACAGCGTGACGGCGGGCTTTCAAATCAGGATCTTGCGGAAAAAGTAGGCCTGACCGCTGCGCCCTGCTCCCGACGGGTAAAGGCATTGGAAGAGGCCGGTATTATCAGGGACAGGGTGGTACGAATCGATGAGCGCGCGGTAGATCTGAATCTGATCGCAATTCTGCATATCAGTATGGATAAACATATCCCGGAACGGTTCGAGGCCTTCGAAACCACTATCAGCAGTTTTCCCGAAGTCATGGAGTGCTATCTGATTACCGGCCATGATGCAGATTATCAGTTAAAGGTTGCAGTGCCGGATATGGATCGCTACCACGATATCCTGCTGGGAAAGATCACCCGGATTCAGGGGGTCACCGGCGTTAAGTCAGCATTTATCATGCGAAAAATCGTTGATACCACCGCCGTTCCTCTCAACTATATTAACGGCTAGTTAAGACAGGAAAATCAGCCCCCTCCCAGGGATATCTCCCCCGGCCCGCAAGCCCAACAGGTGTTTGAAAAGCGATTGCATTAGGGAGTTATCGCCGTATAATCAGGCCCTGATTTTAAAATATACGCACTCAGGGATGAGCACTAATGACACGTTATGCACTCGCATTTGTTCTGCTTTTACTCATCGGATGCAGCGGCGCTAACCGCCCCATGCAGCTTTCCGATACACCCACCACTCCCTCCCGCTGTTTTGGCCATGATATCTGTACCGCATCGACTGCCATAGTGAGAGATGAGCAACACCTTAAAATTGTTGTCAGTGGTATCTATCACCCCATAAAGGCAGCCAATATCTGGATCGACGGCACCACGTATCCACTTCAGCTCAGCCAGTCGCGAACAGTGTATAATAAGACTCTGACAGGCCTGCGCGCCTCTGTTCACCGCTTCAGCATCCCTCCGGGCATCAGAAATAAACTGCAGCAGGGTGTGCGGGTTAAACTGTACACCGATCTGCAGAGTTACTCACTGAGCCACACGCTGAAACGGCCTGGCTACACTGACACTCAGTGGCACACCCTGCTGGCAGCCGTAGAACCAGAGCACAGCCCAAACTGAGATAATAATGCTAATGTACACCTGACCCGAACCGCTCTGAAGCGCACAATTTATTCAGCATCTCCCCTCTCACACCTGAAAAGCAATAGGCTGCAATCATTGCAGCCTGATGTTTCCCCGTTATAATCAACAGTCAACAACTCCACATCTATTTCAGGAAGAGATACCCCCATGAAGTACCTGCTTACATTCTGCCTGGTTTTACTTAGTGGCTGCACTAGTCTGGCCCAGCAATATAATCTACCAGATCATCTCTATGATGAGGTGATTCATCCACTCAGCTGTAACCAATATGAAGTGTGCAGCGCACTCTATATTGACTACAACCGCCCTAAAACGCTGAAAATAGCTGTCAGTGGTGAATATCATCCTATCATCGGCGCGACTTTGTGGATTGATAATACAGCCTATAAGCTGACACCCACCGAAAGTTATACCCGCCATGGTGTGACAGTGTCTGGCAAGCGGATTGCGATGCGTCCTTTCATCTCAGAAACACCGCTAAAAGCACTGCTGAAGCAGGCGACCAAAGTCACTCTGGAAAGCAATCAGCAGAGCTTCTCCATAACGACAGTAATGAAAGAAAAAGGGTATATTCACCCTGAGTGGCGTGCCCTGCTGGCAGGACTGGATTGAGTACTGACCGCTCAACCATATCTTGACGTCAAGAAGATGGGCAGTTCAGCAGCTGTTGAACCGCCCCTCTGTGAAATCAGAGCAAGCTGATAAAACCGTTGAACTTACCGGTCTACACACCCTCTGCCGCGACACGGTGCAGTAGTCTCTCGTACAGCGGTGCCATATTATCCCAGCTCAGAGCCGATATATCCGGTGCAGAGAGTACCTGTCCGGCACACTTCAATCCGGCTAAGCGGATAACACTGTCCACCAGGCTTTGAGTCTCACCTTCACCGCTACAATAACAGCAGCTTGCCGGTAACAGTTGCGGATAAGCCAGCCGCCCGGGCACCAACGGCATCGCTCCTGCGGCAACCCCTTCCAGAACCGCGATCCCCTGAAAGTCATGCAACGCCGTTGAGAGAACAACATCTGCCTGCTGCAGCAAACGACGATACTCTGCAACCGACTCAACATATCCCCAATGCCCCAGCCGATCACCCAGCACAGCCCTGAGTTCCTGAAACGCTTCAGGCACACGGCGAAACTGCTGACCGACAAGGTCCAGTCTGAAATCGACTCCGGCTTCACACAGTTGCCGGGCAGCCCTGAGCAGTAACTCTGGCCCTTTATCGAACTCCCAACGATGATTCCAGATCAGCCGGAGCGGCCCGGGTTGTGGGGCATGGGGCAGAAAAACGGATTGCGGCAATGGCACCGGCAACACAGAAGAGCGTCGCTCCAACTGCTCAATCACACCCACCGGGATCTGGTCGGGAAGCTTTTTTAGCAATCGACGACAGCCGTCGATAAAGGTATCGCGATTATAGTCGGTATTGAAGCAGATAAGGTCCGCCGCTAAAGCGGTATAAAGGTTAAGTATCTTCGGTTCAACATTGCCATACTCCCGGCCAGATTCGGGATAGGCAAACTGATTTTCATGAAAATAGACCAGCGTTGGTATACCCGCCAGATGAGGCACAAAGCCGCGCAACGCTGAAAGGTCGGTCATTGAGGTGGCAATCAGCAGGTCATAGTCCTGCTCAAGACACTCACGCTCACTGAATGCCCAACTGAGACTATTACCCCGTATGCGCCAGGAAAAATAACGCGGCGGCAGGGTCAGAACGGTCCATTGGTGTTGCCCAAGATTATCGACCAGCCCGCGATGCCAGTAGGCATGACTGGCAGCATCATAGGCGGACAGCAGGAGTATCTTCATAATGCTCTATTGCGCATACAGAGAGCGATAACTTCGAATCCAGGCTTCACTTGCCAGGGCCCCTGGAAGCCGCTGCTTCAATGTCCTCAAAGCGTCGGCTTTGCTGACAAAACTTTCTTTCAGCAACACCACATAATCGTGCTTGGCAAGGTTAACAGTATGGGCAATTCGCGGGATATGGTAATCGCTGATAAAACGAATACTGCTCTCCAGACTGGTCAGCCGTGCAAGCTGCACCACAAAAAGGCCCGCCGGTTGCGCTTTCAGCCAGTTAATATCCCGCAGCGATGGTTCAGCATCCGCCTGAACCGCTGATGCAGGCCCAGGGGTATCAGCCCGCTCCGCTTCTGCCTGCCCGGTGGACTGATCTGAGTGATTCAGTGAAATACGATTGTTGCGCGGGCGGGACACAGCTGTCCCAGCCTGTTGCATCGCGGCTAAAATCTTGTCATACAGCACCTGGGTTTTCGGATTACCCAGTTCGATACTGGCGTCAGCATAGGCCAGCGCCTGCAGCAGATCCTGCGGCACCACCCGTCCTTGGGAGTAGATCAGTGCCAGATTATGAGCCGCATAAGCGTTACCCGAATACACCGCTTGTCGGTACCACTCGATGGCGCTGCCGGGGTCAAAGTCAATCAACAAAACGCCCAGTGCCAGTTGCGCTTTATCATTCCCCGCAGCGGCAGACTGCTCTATCCAGGGACGGGCGGCAGCGGGATCTTTTGCCACTCCCTCGCCCTGCAATAACATCAAACCGGTTTTTAACTGACTGTCCGACAGGCCCGCTTCTGCTGAACGCTGGTAGAGAGTAAAGGCCTGATGGATATCCTGGGGTACCCCTTCACCCTTTTCATACAACAGCGCCAGATTACGCATCGCTTTAGCATTGCCCAGCTCAGCCGACTGCGTGTAATAGTTGATACTCTGCTGCAGATCGATCTCAGTGCCTTTGCCTTTCTGATAGGCTATCGCCAGGTTATAAGCCGCTTCAGCATGATCACCTGCAGCTGAGATCGTCAGCCACTCGACCACCTTTTGCCAGTCAGGCGTACCACTCTCCACCCCAAGCGCATAGAGACGGGCAAGGATAAAAGCGGCCTGAGGATCCCCCACCTGAGCCAGAGGCAGGCAGCTATGGTAGGCCTGCATCACTTTCCCTTCGCTATACGCCTGCTGGCACTGCTGCATCTGCGATGCGTACACCCCACTACCCAACAGTGTTATAACGGCCGCAATGGTAAGCCTTAATCCCTTGAGCATTGTTGATCCTTTACCACAATGTTTCTGCTTGTTCATTCAATCCGATTAACACACCGCCAGATCGCCCAAAACGCGACGGGATTAATCCACCGGTTTATAAGCGGAGAGAATCGCCCGATAGGTGCGATACCAGACCATATCAGACAGTTTTTCAGGCAACTTCCCGGCGGCAATTGCCCGGGCACCACTCAGGGATGCACTCGATTCGGCATAGAGCACCACATACATATTCCCGGCAGCAGTCACAGCTCTGAAGTAGTTAGCTTTGCCATCCAGTTGATTTTTTTTCAGAAACACTCTGACCGAATCTTCACTACTCAGTTGTACCAGCTGCAACACATAATGCCCTTCAGGCTGCGACTTCAGCCAGGAAAAATCGTGGCGACCAATAACCGCCTGCGGGCTTGTTTCACCGTCTGTCTGCTCAACCGCACTACTATCGGCACTGACGCCAGTAACCTGATCATCCTCAGCAACCTGCACCTGTTCTGAGGTAGTCACCGATACCGCTGTGGTTAACTGAGTATTTCCGGCATCTGACTCTGCCTGAGTCTGAGTCTGTTCCGCGATGCCCCTGGATTCCATTTCAGTGTCTGTCTGCTCAACCGCACTACTATCAGCACTGATATCAGCACTGACGACAGTATCCTGATCATCCTCAGCAACCGGCGCCTGTTCTGAGGTAGTCACCGATACCGCTGTGGTTAACTGAGTATTTCCGGCATCTGACTCTGCCTGAGTCTGAGTCTGTTCCGCGATGCGCCGGGATTCTGTTTCAGTGTCTGTCTTCTCAACCGCACTACTATCGGAACTGATATCGGCACTACTATCAGCACTGACGACAGTATCCTGATCTTCCTCAGCAACCGGCGCCTGTTCTGAGGTAGTCACCGATACCGCTGTGGTTAACTGAGTATTTCCGGCATCTGACTCAGACTGTGCTGCGATGCGCCGGGACTCCTCGAGCGCCATCTGCTGGCGCAGGCTTTCGACCAGATCAACAGCCGCTTCATAGTTCAGCCGTTCACTCTCTTTTGCGTGATGCAAAGCCTTATCCAGATCCATCTCTTCAGCACCAGCTGGCTCCCGGTAGAGCAACGCCAGTTGGTAATCGGCAAAACCACTGCCCTGCTCTGCAGCACGCTGATACAAAGTCATCGCTCGCTGCGGATCCGTCTGTTTTAGCAGCGTTGCCAGTGTAATCTGCGCACTCAGATCACCCTTTTCGACCGCTAGCTCCAGCCAGTGGCGCGCCTGGGTGAAATCCTGAGGTGTCCCGCTCCCTTTAAGATAACTGATACCAGTCTTTACCTGACTGGCCAGATGCCCCTGCTTAGCCCCTTTAAGATACCAGCTAAAAGCAGTTTCCAGACTCTTGGGGACGACATCACCCCGCTCGTAAAGCTTCGCCAGGTTATAACAGCCGGGCCCATACCCCCACTCAGCAGAACGGGTCAGCCACTGCAATGCCAGATGCAGATCCGGTGAGCTTCCTTCGAACCCCTGACTGTAGAGATTGGAGAGAATGAAGCTGGCTTCACCATCCCCCTTTGCTGCCTGTGGCAGGCAACGCTGTAGCGCTGCGCGGGTTTGTTTATTTTCATAGAGTGTTCGACAGCTCAGATCTTCAGCCTGCGCCAAAGAACTCCAGATAAGTGAAACACTCAGGAGATAGAAAACAGTTCGGGCCATAGTTTGTCCGTAACAACAGTAACAAAGTCATTAATATATACAGAGGGGGCCTTAGGAGCCCTGCGTTGGCTATACCAGAATCCCGCATTGATCAGGATTCTGGTGGCACGTATAACTCCTGCAAGCGCCTGAATTTCCGAATCCAGTGGCTCTTTCGGGCAGACTCCGGAATCTCCGCTACCGCCTGTTCAGCCTCCGGTATGGTTTTATAGTCACCATAGATCAGCACATAAAACAGCCCCGCTTCACGCTGAGTACGAAAATATCTGACACTATCCGGCAGGTTATGCTTCTTAATATACTTGAGCATCCCTGCTTCATCGGTGCCATACCGTAGCTGAATGGTAAAATTGGGTGGGAACTGGTCCATCACCCAGCCATCCGCCAGCGCATAGGGGTTATCCGGATGCCATTCAACCGGTTGCGGTTGCGTCAGAGACTGGTCTTCAGTGTCAGGCAGTGCGTCAGCTGCGTTAACCTCCTGAGAAAGCTCTGTAGCAGACGGGGCCGGCTGCGTCGCAGCCAACTCCGGTGATGCCGTTTCAGATGCAGTTACGCTCTCTTGTGAAGACTCTCCGGCCTCGGGCGGCACTGCAGCTGCTTCGGGTCCCGCTACAACCTCGGATTCGGGTAACACACCATCAACCGAGAGCGTTGCCAGCAACAGCTGCTGTTCCCCTGAGCCATTTTCGGGGACCGACTCACGTATCAGCCGCGTTAACTGCTGTTTCTCTGCCTGAAGTTCAACCACTTTTTGCTGTTCTGTTTCAAGACGAATCAGATTTAACAGGGACTCGGCTTCACTGTTTCCGGCATCAACTGCCTGCTGCGCTAACTCGGCAGCTTTCTCATGATCAGCCTCAACCCCCTGGCCGGCATAGTACACCAGAGCCAGGTTTTGCAGCGCCAGGCTGTTACCCTGCTTAGCCGAGCGTTGATACCAGATCAGACTTTCGGCCGGATCGATCTCAGCGAGAATCACCCCCATCGCCACCTGGGCATTACTATTACCCGCTTCCGCTGCCTTTCTGATCCAGTGTTGCGCCGATGCCCGGTTAGCCGTTACGCCACGCCCTTCCAGCAACATAGTGCCTACCTTAAGCTGAGCACTGACCAGTCCCTGCTGAGCTGCTTTCAGATACCACTGATAAGCCCGCGACTGGTCTTTCTCCCCGGCAGCACCGGTTTCAAACATGGCCGCCAGCAACTTTTGCGCCTTCGCATGTTGCGCCAGTGCCGCCTGCTGATACCAGTGTCGCGCCTGGCTATTACTCTGGGCAACCCCCTGCCCCAGTTGATAGGCCAGACCCAGACGATAAGCCGATTCGGGATGACCTTTTTCTGCGGCAACCTTATCCCAGAAGAGCCCACGCTGATCATCTTCATCAGTACCCAGCGCCTGATAATACATAGTCGCTAACAGAAAGGCGGCTTTCGCGTCTCCCAGTTCAGCGAACTCCTGACACTGCCCCCGGGCACTCTGATAATCGGCAGTGGAAAAAAGCTGATAACATGCATTGGTGTCCTGCCCACCGGCAAACGAAACAGAGGAAAGTAGCAGTGCAGAACCCGCGCCAAGCAGTACGGGTAAATGAGCCATCCGGCTCAATGATATTGACTTCGATCTTATTAACATAGTCCCTACCGCAATTCTGAAGCGCTTTATAGAAGCCGCTTCATAGCATTTGTACTGCTTAACTCCCCCCCGGAGCTAAACAGAAAACTGGCGACCATAACAATCCTCTGTTGGGAGCCATTTCCAGCCAGTCTTTATCATATACTGACGGTACCGAACAGGCGGGCACAAAAGGTAACGATACCGGCCTGCAAGCAAAGTACGGGGAGCCACCGCTCCCAACGACAATTTAACAAATTGTCGGCTGATGAATAAGTGATATTACTCACTATTTAGCTTAAAAACGAAAAAACCGGCATCAAAAGCCGGTTTTATTATTACAGTTGAGATATCTCACTACGGGAGCTACGCCAAAGCCCCCGACGGAATCTCCCTGCGGGAGCGGCTGTAGATGAACAGTGCCAGAAATACCAGCAACCCCAGACTACACATCCACCATTCACCGTGGGGCCATAGCATCACCCCACCGGCAACACCCGAGATCAGTCTTAACAGAGGGTTAAGCGGACTCTCAAGATATCCCTCCATAAAGCCAACCAGCGCATAGATACCGAAAATTGAGAAGAAGAAAATACTCAACACCTCAGCGGTAGTACCACCAATAAAATTGGTATAGGCAAACAGCAACGGCACAATATAAAGTCCCTTAGCGATCTTCCAGGCAGTAAAACCGGTTGCCATCGGCGGCGTTTTTGCAATCGCAGCAGCCGCAAAAGCGGTCAGGCAGACCGGTGGCGTGACATTGGAGTCCTGAGACAACCAGAAGATAATCATATGGGCAGACAACAAGATCATAGTCAGATGCGCCGGATCGATCGCCTGTTCCAGCAGTTGGCCTTTAAAGTCGCCGGGCACCAGTGCTAGTAACTGTTGCGCATCTACCTTGCTCATCGGTTCAGCCAATAGCGCCGCTTTATCTGCATCGACCAGCAGGAAGATGGTTCGGGCAACTTCCGGCAGCGTCCCATTGACCATCATATCCACCAGTTGCATCTCCGCAATCAGGTTATACAGTGCTGGCGCTGACAGGGTAGCCAGGACAATATAGGCCGCCGTTACCGGCAATCCCATCCCCAGAATCAGAGACGCCAGGGCCACCAGCAGCAGGGTAATCAGCAGACTGCCTCCGGCCCACTCGGCCACCATCAGAGAGAAGGTGTTACCGATACCGGTCATCGCCACGACGTTGACCACCAGTCCCACAGCGATCAACAGCATCGCCGTTGTGGCCATATTTTTGGAACCCTGCGCCAGAGCATCAAAGACATCCCTGACACCCATCGGATGTTTTGACAACCAGGATGAAACCACCACCGAGATAATGGAGATACCCGCGGCGTAGGTAGGTGTAAAACCATAGATCAGCAGACCCACCAGAACCACCAGTGGCAACAGATAGTGCCAGCCATCCCGGAACACCTCCCCAATGGGACGGGTATCCAGCTCAACCGCCTGCGCCTGACTACGCATCGCCTCAACCCGGACAAAAAAGCCCACCGAGAGGAAGTACAACAGTGCCGGCAGTGCCGCCACGGCGATCACATCCACATAAGGGATCTGCGTATAGGAGGCCATAATAAAAGCCCCTGCCCCCATCACTGGCGGCATCAGTTGCCCCCCGGTAGAAGCTGCCGCTTCGACACCTGCTGCAAAGCGGGCGGGAAAGCCTGCCTTCTGCATCAGAGGGATAGTGATTACCCCGGTGGATACTGTATTCGCCACCGAGGAGCCTGATACCGAGCCCATCAGGCCTGAGCCCAGCACCGCAACGAATCCGGGGCCGCCTATCATACGGCCGGCCGCACAGCGGGACAGTTCGATAATAAAATCACCGGCACCGGACTTCACCAGAAAGGCACCAAAGAGAATAAACATGAACACATAGGTCCAGGATATCCGGGCGATCTGACCAAACATCCCCTCTGAAGAGAAGTAACTGCGATACAACAGTGTTTCCAGACTCAGGCCCGGGAAACCGAAGATCCCATCAATATATTGCCCCCACCAGAAAACATAGGTCAGGGCTACCAGAATCATGCAGGGAATGAACCAGCCAGTGGTCCGGCGCGCCATCTCCAGCGCAATAAAGATGGCACACAGCGAGAAGACCCAGTCGAGATCATCAAACTTAACGCCCCGGGCGTAGAGGGCATCTTCGAAACCGATCAGATAGAGGGTACAGGCGATCGCAGCACACCCCAGCAGGATATCGAGTATCAGCGTAATACGACGCCCGGCACTGGTGTTACAGCGCATCATCGGCACCATCAGCGCACATAACAGAGCAAAACCACCAAAATGGATGGCAGACACCCACAGCTCTGACACCGTGCTGAGCGTGTTAAAGTAGATGTGCACCAGGGCAAAGGCAACGCCCGCCCAGTAAATAAAGCGTCCTGTAAGCGAGTGTTCCGGACGCTGCAACAGCTCCAGACTCTTCAGCTTTGCAGCGGTTTCCTGATCGGTATTAGTATCAATAGAACTCATAGCGGTATTCCGTTGACAATAAAGGTAGAACGTAAGAGATCGGGGGCGTTGGCCGCCCCCGGGGGATCACTGAACTGATCAGCAATAGGGATCACTCAGCAATCAGGTGCTCAGGAATAGTCAGACCCGCTTCTCTGTAATAACGGGCGGCACCAGGGTGCAAAGGAAGTGGTAAACCAGCAATGGCTTTTTCCAGCGCCATCGCTTTAGTCGCTTTGTGAATACCGTTCAGGAATGGCAGGTTTTCATAGATAGTTTTCGTCAGCAGATAAACATCTTCCTCTGACAGATCATCACGGACCGCCAGGAAGTTAGGCTGAGCCATGGTATTGATATCTTTTACCTGACCCGGATAGGTGTTCGCCGGAATCACATAACGGGTCCATAATTTATAGCTACCGTTGGCTTTTTTGATCTGCTCATCGGTAAAGTCCAGCACGGTCATATCGCTGCCCAGGGACGCATAAGCCCGGGTAATCGCAGAAGTAGGCACACCGGATGGGATATTCATCCCTTCAATGGTGCCGTTCTGCAGCGCATCGGCACTGGGACCGTAGCCCATATGGGCCATATCCATGCTATCTGCATCGATGCCCAGGCCTTTCAGAATCTGCAGACCAGATCCCTCTGTGCCGGAATTTTTCTTACCGATGGAGAATTTTTTCCCCTTCAGACCGTTAAGATCATCAACGGTGCCGGTTTTCGCCAGATCAGACTTAACCACAAACTGTTCAACGTTCTGCCACAACATAGAAACCGAACGCAGGTTTTTCTTCGGACCGGTTGAGGCAAATGCCCCCTCACCACTCCAGGCCCAGGCGCCATAGAGTCCCTGCAGAATCGCAAACTGAGCCTCATTTTCGCTGAGCAACTTAATATTTTCACCGGACCCGGCAGAGTTAATAGCAGAGAGAGACACCTTATATTTAGGTTCAAGCTTTACTTTTGTCAGAGTTGCCAGAGCCACACCGACCGGGTAGTAGGTTCCACCGGTCGAAGCGGTCGCAAGAATATAGGAGCGATTCTCTTCTGCCTGCGCGATCGATGCGCCACCCAGAGCAGCACTCAGCGTGACAGCCAGACCCAGGCCTTTGATCAGAGTTCGTTTACTACTTTGCATGTTCAATTCCTTCTCTCGGGATTTATTGTTAGTGTCCATCGTATAAAGCAATGCTGATGCCAAGCCCAACAAAAATTTACAAATCATTGATAATAAATAGTTTTTATTATTCTCCTCTTCGATATTCAGAGATAATAAGCAAAAAACTGCCGATTACCCATAGAACAGATAAGCAGGATCTTGCCTATAAATGGCTTCACTCCCCCGCTTAAGACAGATAATGTCGCACGCAGAGATAAGTAAAATTAAAGTAAAGCAGAGTTTTTCAGAAATGCAGGGAGAATGAGCAACTTTTTGCCTATTCTCCCGCTGAGTCGATGAATTGCGAACGGTCGATCTGATATTTAACCATTTTCTGGTTCAGTGTACGGCGTGGCAGGTCCAGCATCTCCATCACCGCTTTGATATTGCCCTTGTGCTGCTGCAATGCATCGCAGATCACTTTATATTCAAAATTTGCCACCTGCGCGGCCAGCGGCAGAGCGCTCTCCAGCCGCTGATTGTTAAGCGGTTCGATAGCTGTTTCCGGGTAGATCAGATCGGCCACCGGCAACATATCATCCAGGGCATAACGCACCGCGATGTTCTTCAGTTCCCGGACATTCCCCGGCCAGGCATATTGCTGCAGATTGGTCAGATCCTGTCGGGTAATTCTACGCAGATCCCGGCCGTGCTGGGTGGCAGCCTGACGGGCATAATATTCAAACAGCAGCGGGATATCTTCGATACGTTCACGTAACGGTGAGAGGTAGAGGCAGGACACATTAAGCCGGTAGTAGAGATCCTGGCGAAAGTTTTCCTCTACAGAGAGATCCGCTTTGGAGGCGGCAACAATACGCAGATCCACCGGCACCTGTTTATTCGACCCCAGCGGCTCAATCACTCCTTCCTGCAAGCTGCGCAATATCTTCACCTGCAGACTGGCAGGCATACTTTCGATCTCATCCAGCAACAGTGTACCGCCATCGGCATGCTGAAACTTACCGGTACGTTTTTTGGCCGCCCCGGTAAACGCGCCCGCTTCATGGCCAAACAGCTCAGTTTCAATCAGATTTTCAGGTATTGCGCCGCAGTTGATGGGCACAAAGTTGCGCTCACTACGGGGACTGAACTCATGCAGACACTGCGCCACCAGCTCTTTACCGCTGCCGGTTTCACCGTAAATAATCACGTTGGTATTCAAGGCGGCGTATTTAAGAATATCCCGCCGCAGTTTCTGAATAGCCGGTGAGATACCGATGATTTTAGCGTCAATCCCGCTGCGGGAGGCCAGATCCTGTTGTAAACGAAGATTTTCCAGCACCAGCAGTCGCTTTTCACAGGCCCGGTTGATCGTCTCGACCAGGCGTTCAGGGACAAAGGGCTTTTCAATAAAATCATAGGCGCCATCGCGCATCGCACTGATCGCCATATCCACATCACCATGACCGGTAATCAGAATCACCGGCAGCTCTGGGATGATAGAGCGGGCTTCCTGCATAAACTGTAAGCCATCCATCTCCGGCATACGGACATCGCTGACCACCACACCGGGAAACTGTTCATTGAGGTGGGTCAGCGCCTCCCGCGCCCGGTCACAGGCAATCACCCCGAATCCGGCCATCTGCAGCCACAGGGTGGTGGATTGGCGAATCACCGGATCATCATCCACCAGCAAAACCTGGCCTCTGTTCATCTTTACTCCTCTGACTGTCTGATTAATGGCAGGGACACACTAAAGCAGGTATGCCCTGGCCGACTGTTAACCCGGATAGCCCCACCCAGATCCTGCACGATTGAGCGAACGATCGGCAAGCCTAACCCCAGCCCCTCACCGATCGGCTTGGTGGTAAAGAAAGGCTCAAACAGCTGAGTCTGACTCTGCTGATCAATCCCCTTGCCGTTATCACTGATCGCAATAGTAACGGTTTCTGTTGTCTGCTGTATCTGAATCTCAAGGCGCGGTGCAGAGACATCGGCCAGGGCATCACAGCCGTTACCGATCAGATTAACAAATATCTGCTCCAGCCGGGCACTGTCACCACTGACCTGCAATTCAAGTTCGGGACGGGGATAGTGCAGCTCAATCTGTTGCTGCTGCAGCCGACCGCGAAACAGATCAACCACCTGATCCAGCGCCAGCAGCGGATCAACCGGGGAAAGATGCTGGGGCTTCTGGTAAGCAAAGGTTTTCAGCTGCCGGGTCAGCACCGCCATCCTGTTGATCAGGTCATTAATCAGTTCCAGATTACTGTCCAGTTGCTCCGTTTGCTGCTGTTCTATTAACTGACGACAGATCGCAATATAGGTTCTCAAAGCGGTCAGTGGCTGGTTTAACTCATGTACCACCGCCGATGACATGCGCCCCAGAGCCGCCATTTTCTCCGCCTGAACCAGCTCATCCTGCGCCTCCCTCAACGCCAGAGTGCGCTGCTGCACCTGATCTTCAAGCTGGTCATTCGCTTGTTGCAGGGCTCGTTCCAGCCGTTTGCGCGGAGTAATATCAATCACCGTGACCAGATAGTTAACACTTGCATCCCGCTCAATCTGCTTGATTGAAAACAACATGGGAAAGGTATTGCCATCGGAACGTTTACCCACCGTCTCCATCGCTGTCACCGGCGCAAACCCACGACTACCAAGACGATCCAGCACCCGTTTCATCACCCCCTGATAAACGTCCGGCTCGATAAGATCTGCGATTCTGGTGCCCTTAATCCGCGCCATCGATACCCCAAACTGTTGCATCGCCATCGGATTGATAAACAGGATACGCCCCTGATTATCCAGGGAGATCATACCGACATGGGCATTATTGATAATATCCCGCTGCCGCGCTTCACTTCGCTCCAGCGCCTGCTGTGTCTCCCGGCGGGAGATATGCTTCAACTGTCGCTCCCGTAACAGAAAAACCAGCAATGAGATAACGATACAGAATGCCAGGCTAAACAAGGTTGCATTGCGCTGTATCCGCCTCACCTCCCGCAGGTCATTGAGCACCGACACCTGCCAGCCCAGGTCATCCAGAGTAACGCTCTGCAATACGGCCCGGGTACCATTGTGCAGTTCTACCAGACTGATCTCAGAACCATCATATAACCGATCAGTGCGCTGTTTTAGCACCACATCCTGAAGCTGTTTCGCCGCCTGAAACGGTTTACTGGCGATCAGAATCTGTCCCGCTTTACTGAACAGGTAGTGGCTGGTCTGATCCAATCCAGCCTGCAACAGGGTCAGATCCAGCCGAACCGTTGCCACCCCCAACAGCTGGCTCTTCATATATACCGGGGCGGACAGATAGACAGCACCATCACTCTCGCTGGCGGGTAAAACCAGCTGAAACCCCTGCTGCCCCTCCAGCGCCTGGAGAAAATAGGGTTTCTGACGATGGCTGACCGAATAGAAATCCTGCTGCTCCCGCCAATGGCTAAACGCCTGAGCACGGCCCTGAGCATCAAGGATAAACAGCGCCGTGGAGCCCGCCACCAGATTAGTCTGTTCCAGATAACGGCTAACCCGGGCAATTTTATCCGGTGAGGGGTTACGCAACAGTTCAGCCACATCATTACTTTGCGAGATCAGGAACGGCAGGTATTTATAGTCTGCCAGCTCGGTACGGGTCTGACTGATAATGTTCAGCAGTTGGCTTTCCCCGCTCTCCTTCAGGTCGGACAGCGCCCAGTTACGAACAAACTGGTTCACCAGTACCGTGCCAATGAGTGACAACATCAGCATCAGCAGGGCAAGCGGAAAAAAACGCGGAAACTGCACTCACTCTCTCCTGTTGTATGTCAACCCTGGGTTGATCACCGCATGGTGGACAGACCGATTATCTGGGATTACCACTGACGCTTCGGTGCTGACCCGTCACGCACCGCCTGATACCAGGCCGGAGCATCCATCAGCGCCAGCAGATCATCCATCGGCGGATATTCCAATCCCTTTTTATGACAGAAATCAGCAAGGTCAGGAAAGCTCCACTCAAACAGCGTATCTTTATACTCCTGAGGATCAAGTCTGGATTGCTCGTACAGTCCCGCCTTTAAGCGCTGATTCTGCGCTTCCACAAGAATAATGCCTGCCGCCGTGGAGACATTAAGCGAGCCCACCATCCCCATCATCGGAATCAGAATATGCTCATCGGCCAGCGCGGCCCCCTCATCACTGACGCCATGTTTTTCAGCCCCCATCAGCAGCGCACAGGGCTGGGTGAAATCGACCTCACGATAATCGATCGCCCGGTCGGAAAAATGTGCCGCATAGATCTTCATCCCCTGAGCTTTGGCCCCGGCAATCGCGTCCGAAACGGAACGATGGTTTTGGGTTTTGACCCAACGATCACTGCCCCGGGTGGTCCCTTTAAAGCCATACCCCTCTTTTGGCGTCACCGTATGGATGCGGGGTATTCCCACCGCATCACAGGTGCGTATCAGGGCAGCAATGTTGCGCGGCTTGTGTACCTGATCGGTAATCAGGGTCAGATCCGGTTGGCGGCGATTGAGGGTTTGAGTCAGTTTGGCGGTACGTTCCGGAGTCATCGGGGTCCCAAATTAAGCTGGTAACAAAGTTGCAGCCATATTACTGAAAAATGTCGGTCTGCTCACTGCAAAAATATAAATCTGTGACATAATTACCGCCTTATTAGTGTCATTAACCGGAATCAACATGTCAGCTGCACCGAACATCATCGCGTTTCAGGGCGTCGAAGGCGCCTATTCACATCTATCCTGTCGACGGGTTTTCCCGGAGATGGAGGCGTTTGCCTGTGAGACCTTTGTTGAAGCGATGTTTATGGTGGACCAGGGCAAAGCCAGGCTGGCGATGATCCCACTGGAAAACTCAACCGCCGGTCGGGTGGAAGAGATCTACCGGCTGATGCCCAAAAGTCAGTTACATATTATCGGTGAACATTTCGAACCGGTTAGTCACTGTCTGCTGGGAATCAAGGGCAGCTCGGTTGACCAGCTGAAAACCGTTTCTTCGCACCCACAGGCGCTGGCTCAGTGTGATGGCCATATCAAACAGCTGGGCATAGAGCCGATCGCTGCTTTTGATACCGCGGGTTCCGCCTATGAGCTGGCGCAGAATCCTGATCCCAGCCACGCTGCTATCGCCTCAAGCCTGGCCGCCGAGCTATATGATCTGGAGATCCTGCGGGACAACTTTCAGGATGTCACCGGCAACACGACCCGCTTTCTGATTCTCTCCAGTGAACAGGGGATTCCGGAGCACAAGCCCGATGTCCCCTATATCACCTCACTGATGTTTACCGTACGTAACATCCCCGCAGCACTCTATAAAGCCCTGGGCGGCTTTGCCACCAACGGCATCAATATGGTGAAGCTGGAAAGTTATATGGGTAACGGGCTGACAAAGGGGGCCAGCTTTCACCTGGATGTCGAAGGCCATCCCGATGACCGGATGATGCAGTATGCCCTGCAGGAGCTGGAGTTCTTTACCAAAGAGATGCGCAACCTGGGCACCTACGAAGCCCACGAGTTCCGTGCCCAGAACCGGCCACTGCCGGAGTAACTGAGTTGAGACAGAGGTATGGGTTACCTCTGTCTTTTAGCGCTGTTTTTTAGCTTCGACAGACACAAAAACGCCGGTCCCTATTCACCTGAATCGATCACCCCGTTAATGCGTAACCGGCTGATACCGCCATCGGGAAAGATATTCAGACGCACATGGGTAACCGGCCCGATATCTGTCAGCTCCTGCTCAAACAAGTGCTCTGCATCCATCTGCAGTTTCTGAGAGGGTAGCAGCGTTTCCCAGTAGAGACTCTGCGCTTCGATCTGTTGATCTGTGCCGCCATCCACATAAGCGGCCGTGATCGAACAGCTATCCGGATAGTTACCCTTAAAATGACAGGTATCCACCAGCACCTGCTGAACAGTGCCGGGCTGAGCCAGCGCAATAATCACCCAGTCAAACCCCGGAGTTCGACGCCGGGCGGTTTCCCAGCCATCACCCATATTGATACCCCGCCCCGGCATCAGAATATTACTCATGGTGCCATAATGCTGATCACTACAGGCCAGAGCCCTGCCACCATTCATCGCGGCGGCCAGATCAACCCGCTGTCCAGGAGAGGTTTCACCCCAGTTTTTACAGGGTGTGCCATAAACACGAAAACGAGCAATCCCGCCATCGGGATAGATATTTAACCGCAGGTGGGTCCACTGACTCTCTGAGGAGATCAGATGCAGGTTATGACTATCGCCACTGAGAGACACAGAGGTCAGCAACTCTACCCATTCGGTTTCAGAGTTCGGATCACCCTCTTCGCAATAGCAGGCATCAACCGATGCTGATGGCGGATAGTTACCGGTAAAATAGCGGGTATCGATATCGATAGCCTCGATCACACCCGCGGATGACAGCCGTATCACCGCGTGATCATAACCAGAATAACGTTTACGCCGGGATTCCCAGCCATCCATCCATTTTCCGTTGTCATCAAACACGCCCTCTTTCCAGACAGGCTCAGTCGGTTGCAACATCCGCCCGACCTCAGCAAACCAGTCATCGGTGACCGATATCGCCCTGGCACCCAACCGGGCATCGGCCAGATTCAACCATTTTTCCGGATCGAAACCGATGACCGGATTCTGAGTTTTCATCATCAGTTATTACCTAAACTTTTTAAATTTCTGAGCACGACAACAGGTGCAGACACCCAGAAACGCTCTGCCAGATCACAAAACAGCATTAATAAATTTACTCAGTTCAGGTGTCTGAGGATTGGCAAGAACCGTTTTAGAATCACCCTCCTCCCATACCAACCCCTGATGCATAAAGATCACCCGATCACCGACATCCCGGGCAAAGTTCATCTCATGGGTCACCAGGATCAGCGTCATCCCTTCCGCTGCCAGATCTTCAAGAACCTTCAATACTTCACCCACCAGTTCCGGATCCAGTGCCGAGGTAATCTCATCACAAAGCAATACTTTCGGATTCATGGCCAGCGAGCGGGCAATAGCGACACGCTGCTGCTGTCCACCGGACAGTTCGGCAGGATAGCTGTCTATTTTTTCCGCCAGTCCCACTTTTGCCAACACCTCCTGGGCGATCACTTTCGCTTCGCTTTCAGGGAGTTTGCGAACCAGCTTAGGTGCCAGCATGATATTCTGGCCGACAGTCAGATGGGGAAACAGGTTGAAGCTTTGAAACACCATCCCCACACTTTTACTCAGCTTGCGGATCTGACGGTCATCGTAGACCACCTCCATCTGATCGACGACCACGCCGCCCTCACTATAAGCTTCAAGGCCATTAATACAGCGAAGCAGCGTACTCTTTCCTGAGCCACTGCGACCGATAATAGACACCACTTCGCCAGCACCGATCTCAAGGTTGATCCCCTTGAGTACATGGTTACTGCCGTAATACTTATGAACATTGTTAATACTAACGAGCGACATTGAGTTTTCTCTCCAGTTTACGGCTTGCGACTGACAGGGGATAACAGAGCAGGAAGTAGAGCAACGCGACCATACCAAAGACTTTAAATGGCTCGAAGGTGGCGTTATTCAGCATGGTGCCTGCTTTGGTCAGTTCAACAAACCCGATAATCGAAGCAAGCGCGGTACCTTTCACAATTTGCACTGAGAAGCCAACCGTCGGAGCTATCGCGACCTTTAAAGCCTGTGGCAGAATGATATGCCGCATAATTTCGAAGTAGCTTAATCCCAGACAACGGGATGCTTCCCACTGACCACGAGGGATAGATTCAATACATCCCCGCCATATCTCTGTCAGATAGGCACTGCTGAACAGCGTCAGCGCCAGTGCAGCGGCAAACCAGGCAGACACTTCCAGGCCCATCAGCGACAATCCGAAAAACACCAGGAACAGCTGCATCAGCAATGGAGTGCCCTGAAACAGTTCGATATACAAACGGGTAAAGCGAACCAACAGCGTACGCCCACTGACCTGCATCATAGTCAGCAGCAGCCCAACGGTGGCGCCACCCGCAAATGCGATCAACGACAAAACCACTGTCCAGCGCGCTGCCAACAAAAGGTTACGTAAAATATCCCAATCGGAAAACACGCTCATGACCGGGCCCTCAGATTAGGAAACATGAAATAATGGATCAGCTTGAATCCCTGACGCATCAGAATAGCCAGCAACAGGTAGATAACTGTGATCACCATATAGACTTCGAAGCTCAGGAAGTTACGTGACTGAATAAAGTTCGCGGCAAAGGTCAGCTCCTCAACGGAGATCTGCGACAGTACAGCTGATCCCAGCATAACGATAATGCACTGACTGGTTAGCGCCGGATAGATTTTCTCAAGCGCCGGAGGCAACACCACCCGGGTAAAGGTCTGTGTACGGCTCAGCCCCAGAGTTCGGGCCGCTTCCAGCTGTCCCTTAGGGATAGATTCAATACCTGCACGAATAATCTCTGTACTGTAGGCCGCCAGATTAATCACCATCGCCAACAGTCCCGCTTCCCCAGCGGTCAGTTTGATTCCGATAGTGGGTAAACCAAAAAAGATGAAAAACAGTTGTACGATAAAAGGGGTGTTGCGAATCAGCTCAACGTAAACCCCCACTGCACGACTTAAAAATGTTTGTTTACCAGCACGGGCCGCAGCACCCAGGGTGCCAAGCAGGCACCCCAGTACTGTGGTAACGATGGCCAGAATCACTGTCGACAGCACTCCCCTGGCAATCAGGTCCGAGTATGGCAACAACTCTCCAAACTGAAAGGTATAGTCCATACCGATTAACCTGTTATAGCTTTAGTTCAGCAGGCAGTTCAGCGTTGAACCACTTCATAGAAAGCTCATCAAGCTTACCTGAGGTCAGACCTGCAACGATCAGTTCGTTCACCTTAGTCAGCAGCTCAGTATCACCTTTGTGAGTACCGACATAGCAGGGAGAGTTTTTGATGATGAACTTAGATTTAAGGCCGCGGGAATTACCTTTCTCAGCAATTTTCGCTGCCACCAGGTTACCGGTAGCGATCAGCTCAACCTGACCTGACAGGTAAGCCGAGATCGTAGTGCTGTTATCTTCAAAACGGCGAATAACCGCATCTTCCGGGGCCAGCTTAGAGAGTTCCAGATCCTCAACGGAACCACGGGTTACACCCACCGTTTTACCAGCAAGGTCTGCAGCTGAAGCTACCGCTGCATCACTGCTGCCAAATACGCCCAGGAAGAAAGGTGCATAGGCACGGGAGAAATCGATCACACGCTCACGCTCAGGATTCTTACCCATACTGGAGATAACCAGATCCACCTTACGGGTCTGAAGGTAAGGGATACGGTTTGCACTGGTGACCGGAACCAGCTCCAGTTTAACGCCCAGGCTCTCAGCCAGATAAGCGGCGGTATCGACATCATAACCCACCGGTTGCAGGTCAGAACCGACAGAACCAAACGGAGGAAAGTCCTGAGGTACTGCGACAACCAGCATTCCGCGTTTAGTAATTTCATCCAGCTGATTAGCATTAGCACTCAATGCTGTAATGCATAGCCCGATCAGTCCGACGAACTTCAGGCAGCTCTTGAATACACTCATCATTCTTTACGTCCTCTGGTAATAAGGAAAAGTTTTAGGGAAAGCAGCAATGAAACTTTTGTTTCACTTAGCCAAAACTTTGCAACACTAGTGCCAAAAAATGATAGTTATTTGAAAACAGTATGTTAGCTTTCAGAGATAAAGAAGGGGGAGGCGCTTATCAGAAACCATGCACCGATGCTGTGCAATAGTCTCTGAAACAGTGCAATCAAAAGAGGTATCTGGTGCGATAAAGCGGCACTAGCTAAAATCGAGTTCGTTCAGGTTTCGGTAGCTATCGCTGATAGACAAACTACGCGCCTGTCCCGATACCGCAATATGGTGCAGTAATGAGTTACACAGAAGGGTCGCCAGGCTCATCGCTGAGCTATACGCATCAAACCCGGAAACACTTTCAAGCGGACACTCTAACCACCAGGTCGCCTTCGCTGCCACTTTTCGCAAAGAAGCATCGCCGATCAGCAGCACAGGAATATTTTTCTGCAACACCAGTTTCAGCACCTCCTCAAATATCTTAGGTCGGCGGCGAAACGCGATAAAGATCACCAGATCATCACCGCCTGAACCTTCCAACTCCTCAGCAAGGGTTTGACCCGGTAACGGAGCCAGATCAACACTGGGCCTGATCTGCAGAAGTTGCTGGCGAATATGCAGCGCAACAGGGTAACTGTTGCGAAACCCGATCACTTTGACCGAGCGCGCCGATGCCATCGCCTCAATAACAGGCTGCACCTGCTCTTCAGACAGCGACTGTGCCAGCATCTGCAGGTTGCGAATCTCACGTTCAAAATGGGGTGCATAGGTACGTATAGAGGAATCGCTATCGACAACAGGCACACCTAATTGACGTTGACGTCTTGATTCCATCTGCCCCTCTTTAAAAGAGGAGAACCCAAGTCGTTTGAACATCCGACTCACGGTCGCCTTCGACACACCACACAAACGGGCCAGTTCAGCACTGTTAAACATAGCCAGATCATTGGGACGGTCGAGCATAAAATCCGCCAGTTTTCGCTCCTGAGGGGTCAGTTCGGCATATTTATCCCTGATTGTTTCGTCAATAATTCCCATGGAGTGTCCTGGTATGTCCTTTTAAAAAACTCATCATACGCAGTTTATTGATTTGTTGAAGTATTAGCGACCCGTTCATTCAGGGAAGAGGCGAACTGCTACGTTAACGAGTATAAAAGCATTACACAGCGTGATGTGCACGATAACCACTCGCTTGTGGCAGCTCATCAAAGCAGGTAGCAAAAGCCCTAGCGTTGCCCCCCCAGAATACCGGAGTAAGCAGCTCAGCAGATAGTCAGCAGGCGTTACATATCTGCGTGGTATATCCCGTTTACTCCTTACTCAGCTTCAGATAAACCCCCAGTGACATCAGCAGTGCCACGGCAGCCATCAGCATCCAGACTGCATTCAGCACATGTCCGCCACTGTCCACCAGCAACGATTTAAACATCAGCAACAGGGACTCTATCGACACCGCGATCACAATGGCCGACATAAAGCGGGTAATGGTGCGCCTGGACGTATCATGATGATGAATATCTTTATGGGCCAGCACCTCCTCTTCCAGTATGGTTTTACCCAGATCAAAGATCGCCAGCCCCAGCGTAATCAGTATCACAATTCCAAACGAGCGGGTAGTGACATCTCCCCCCAGCTGAAACGCTTTCCAGAGTGACACCCCTGCGGCATAAATCAACAGCATAGAGACCAGCACCAGCATGCCACCGATAGCTGCGTAGATACTCTGAAATATGGGGTGGATACCGGCCCTGATCTGATCACCTTTCAGATATGAAATCAGCCGCTGCAGATTAAAATTCATCACCAGATAACCGGCAACATTTCCCTCAGAATCATGTACTGCCTGAATACTGGAGATCGCCAGTTGATGGGTGGCACAGGAAAGATAGGGATCAGTGACGCAGACCTGATTATCGGTATTACGGGCGATCAGCATATAGGGGCGATGACTGCGATCACGCCCCTTTCCCGGTTCGCGCTGCTGTCGATAACTGACACCGGGGCTGCACACGGTATCCATTAACTGTACGCCGTTAATATCCACGCTATACATCAGCTCAGCAAAGGGATAATAACGGGATATACGGTTCATCACTCCGGCCTGAGCCTCTCTGTCGGAGAGCAGTGTGGTACCCGAAAAACTGGTCATCATCGATGCCAGCAGCCGGTGAATCGCCGGCTCATATTGCTGATAGTTTTCAATCAGCCGTAAATGGTTCTGCCTCATCTCGCCTTCACTTAACATTGATGGATAAAGGGTGTGTCGCCTGCATCTCCCCTCTGGAAATCCACAGGTAATACAGGCGCAAAAGGATAAAGCCCGCAGCTGGCCTGCGCGCCTTAAAATGTCAGTTTGAAGAGAGTACGAAACAGTTTTCGTCGGGATCGTCAGCCAGGCTGCGCAAATACTCTGCGGCACGGCTGAGGGTTGTCGTCATTGAACGGTGAGCTGAAGTGTCCTCGATGATAACCGGGGACTGACGAGAAAATTCAGAGTCTTCCTGAATTGAGTGATGAGTGTCCATAAATTCTGTCTGCATAGTTTTATTATTGTTTGTCTGAGTGGCAGTCTTACACTCTGGCCTGAGTCCAGGCGCGACCACCACGTTACGATGTTATACAGTACAGCATCACGCAAAGTCGTTTGATCTATTATTCTAATAAAAGCAAAAACATTCGACCTAAATTATGATATTCAAGGGATTATTTTTAATAAAAATAAACAATACAGAGTCTTATTGACCACTCATTGTTTTGCTACTACATCCGAGAACACTACCCACGCATCCGCAGCCGTGCTGATTGACGCCCACACCTGACGAATACACAACGGGCTGTGCAGCTGGCAACTAAAATACCAGCCCACAGCTCCCATAATACTAGGTATTGATCGCGCGAAACTCCCCTGAAGACTGCGTCGCAAGACTCACCAGATAGATCGCTAACCAGGAGGCAACAAAGCCCGGCAAAATCTCATACACCCCCGGACCGCCCATGAAACTGCTGTTCCAGCCTAGCTGAATCCAGACGATAACGGTGACCGCACCGACAATCAGCCCCGCGACAGCCCCCGTACCGGACATCCGCGCCCAGGTCAGCGACAAAATAATCAGCGGACCAAACGCCGCACCAAATCCAGCCCAGGCATGGCTCACCAGACCCAGCACCTTTGAATCGGGATTACCCGCAATAATCGCCGCAGCGATCCCCACCAACAGCACACTGATACGACCGATAAACACACTTTCCCGTTCACTCGCTTCCTTATGCAGGAACAAACGATAGAAATCCTCTGTCAGCGATGACGAAGACACCAGCAACTGACTGGAAATCGTACTCATGATCGCCGCTAGCAACGCGGCATAGAGAAAGCCGGTAATCAATGGGTGAAACAGCAGATCAGCCAGAACAATAAAAATCGTTTCGGCGTCTTTGATATCCAGACCGTTGCGCACCGCATAGGCACGACCGAACACACCAAGACAGATTGCACCGATTAACGAAATCGCCATCCATGACATACCGATATTCCGCGCGGTGGACACCTCATTAACCGAACGCACCGCCATAAACCGCACAATAATATGCGGCTGTCCGAAATACCCCAGTCCCCAGGTTACCGCAGACAGAAACCCGACCACCGTCAACCCATGGGTCCACGACAGAAAGTTCGGATCAACGATTGAGAGGGTTTCTGAGGCCTGGCTCAGCCCCCCGCCGCCACTGCCGAACAACACCACAGCAGGCATCAGCACCAGTGCGATCATCATGATGCAGCCCTGCACAAAGTCCGTCAGGCTCACTGCTAAAAAGCCGCCAATCACCGTATAGGTCAATACAATGCCAAGCGTCAGCCAGATTCCCACAGAATAATCACTGACTCCACCCACGCTGATCAGCCCACTGAACGCGCTGGAAAACAGCTTACCCCCTGCCACCAGACCAGAAGCGGTATACACAGCAAAAAACACCACCACAATAATCGCGGACACCGTTCGCAAAGCAAAGGCCCGGGTAGGAAAACGGCACGCCAGAAACTGCGGAATGGTCAGACTGTTATCATAACGTTCGGTCTGTTCACGCAAACGTGGCGCAACCACAATCCAGTTGACTAAAGCTCCCACCAGTAACCCGATACCGATCCACGCCTGTACCAGGCCTGACGCAAACAGGGCACCCGGAAGCCCCAGCAACAACCAGCCACTCATGTCCGATGCGCCAGCCGATAGCGCCGCAACCGATGGCGGCAGATTTCGTCCCCCCAGCATGTATTCTTCAGATGAAGCCGTAGACTTCCGCCAGGCATAAAAACCGATCGCAATCATCAGTACAAAATAAAGAGCCAGGCTAATCCATACACCGATAGCCATAGAAATGCCTCCCTAAACTGGCCAGCACGACAACCTTCTGCACTACCAGAATTCATATTTGATTACCTTAAGTAGTAGTTGCTAACAGGCGAGTCCTCAAGTTGAAATTAAGATGACAGCAAAGATTTTCAGCCAGAAACCGGCACCCGACAGCGCTTTTTCAACACTAAAAACGCGTTAATTACCGCGCTTGCGCAGCAGTCCGGACAGTCGGATCTCCGGACATTTTCTATAAAAGGCCAACGGCCCTTTTGCTCGCCAAAATCTAAAAAAACTCTACAATGCGCGTTTGAAAACCTCACCTGGGCGATGCATTGAAACTCAGCAAACGACTACAACAGATTGAACAGCTAGTGGCTTCAGATTATGACCATATCTGGGATTGTTGCTGTGATCATGGCTTTCTTGGGGCTGAGCTGCTATCTCGGCCAACCAGCGCAACCATCCACTTTGTGGATATCGTGCCTCAGCTCATGACACAGCTGGAAAACAGGCTGCGACGGTTTTATCCCGACGCCAGGGAACGATGGGAAACGCACTGCATCGATGTGGCCCGACTTCCGCTGCAGCAATACAGTGGCAAACAACTGATCATTATTGCCGGGGTCGGCGGTGATCTGATGATTCAGTTTCTTGAAGCGATCCATCAGCAACATGCCCAACTGAATATTGATCTGCTGCTCTGCCCGGTCTATCAGCAGTATGCTTTGCGCGAGAAACTGATCGAACTGAATTGCAGTCTGAAAGATGAAATTCTGATTGCAGAGAATCAGCGTTTCTATGAAGCGATACTGGTATCATCAACCCCCGATCACCAGGCGCTTATCAGCCCTGTGGGCAACAGAATCTGGCACTCAGAAACCGCCGCACAAAAACGTATCGTCGAATCCTATCTGCGTAAAACCCTCAGCCACTACCAACGGATTCAGCAAGGCGACAAGATCAAGGTGGATCATATCCTTGAGGCATATCGCGCGATTACATTGTGATGCTGACCATTCAGTTCTCAATTTACCTTACAGAGTAGCGGGAAAACCACAGAACCGATGCCTTCTGGACAGCTTACCGTCAGGTCAATGACTCCGGTTATTCATCACTATTCAGAGCAAACATAGCGGCCTGATGAATAAGACGGGCATCGTTCAAAGCGCGATGTGCACGATAATCACTCGCTTGTGACAATTCATCAAAACAGCTAGCGAAAGTACCCGCCCGGTGACCACTCAGCAATGTACTGAGATCCACAACATTAAAAGTTTGCTCAATAGCCACCGCTTCAAACAGGCGACCTATCCAGAAACCGTCCCAGTCTTCATGGTCGGAATACACGACTTTAGACGCCAATAAGCTGTTAAGCTCCTTTGCGACCACATCCGCCGGTCTGCCTTTTTCGAAGAGATCCTGACGCGACAGTCCGTGCAGCTCATATGCTTTCAGACTCCAGTGTTCCCAGGATTCTTCAGGTCGGATAAGTGTCTGATAGGTCTGTTCAGCGTTCACCAGACCGATCTCTATCGGATAACTAACAGGACTCAAGCCGCTGGCTTCGATATCTAAAACCCATATATTACTCATCGGGTCTCTCCTTGCAGAAGACGCAGTTGCTCCTCCAGTTCTGCGATCCGCTGATCACGTTGCTGCAACAGTGCTTCAACCGCTTCCTGATCCATCCGTTGTGGAATATGTTGTGGACAGTTCCGATCCCAGGCATCAACGGTAAACATCAACACCTGTTCCGGCCGCGCCCTGTATCGGTCCTGGCTGGGCATCAGTTCAGCTAACAACGCTGGCTGATCCTCTATCACTTTTGCACGGCCCCAGATTTTGATTCGAACACTGTTGGCATAGTCCATTAAGAAGATAAACGCTCTGGGATTATCGGTTAAATTTCCCTGAGTAATGAACTGCTTGTTTCCCCGGTAGTCTGCAAAAGCGAGGGTTTGCCTGTCGAGTACCTTCAGAAAACCCGGTGGACCACCACGATGCTGGATATAAGGCTGACCGTCAGCATTAACGGTCGCCAGATAGAAACTCCTCTGCGCCGCGATAAAGCCCGCCAAGTCGGGCGTGATGTCACGTTGCCAGCCACCGCCCTGCTCCATTCGCGCATAACTATCTCTGGAACCCTTTCGGGTCTGAATAGCCTTTACACTCGCGGTAAAGGCGATATCGCTGGTATAGGTCAACTTTACATACCTCTTTCTCTGGTGCACCTCGAAAAACCGACGGCATAACTCACAGGCCCAGATCGCTGAGGCCGGGGTGATCATGAGGGCGACGACCCTGAGGCCAGTGAAATTTCCGCTCCTCCTCACTGATCGCATGCTCATTAATACTGGCGATACGTTGTCTCATCAGGCCATTAGAATCGAACTCCCAGTTTTCATTGCCATAGGCACGAAACCACTGTCCGGAATCATCATGAAACTCATAGGCAAAACGAACGGCAATTCGGTTATCCGTGTATGCCCATAGTTCTTTGATAAGCCGGTAGTCAAGCTCACGGGTCCACTTGCGTGTCAGCAACTGCACGATTGCTTCGCGCCCTGCTACAAATTCGGCACGATTTCGCCATAAGCAGTTCTCGGTATAGGCCAGAGCGACTTTCTGGGGATCGCGGCCATTCCAGCCATCTTCGGCGAGTCTGATCTTTTCGATGGCCGAGGCTTCATCAAACGGCGGTAAAGGGGGTCTGGACATAGTAAATTCTCCTCTTAAGGGTAAAGGGTGGCGAAAGCGCCACCCACACACTGACTCAGGCTGCCAGGGTATCAACAGCTGGAAAGTCGATTTCGGTACCCAGCACTTCATTCACGTAGTTCGTCAGGGTATTCAGGGCAACGTGGCCTACGATCTCCACGATCTCTGCGTCGCTATAACCGGCAGCACGAACCGCCCCGACCTCACGGTCAGAGACCTTGCCGCGGTTGTTCACAATGCTGACGGCGAAGCTCACCGCTGCTGCGGCTTTTTCATCACTGGAGGTGCCACGGCGATTGGCTTCAATTTCAGCTGCACTCAGTCCGGCCAGATTGGAACCAAGATACTGGTGTGCAGCGAGGCAGTAGTTGCAGCCATTGATCTCGGCAACCGCAAGGGCGATACGCTCACGCGTCCGGGCATCCAGCGAACCATTACTCAGTGCACCATTCAGACCGAGGTAGCCCTCCAGAGTCTGCGGGCTGTTGGCGACAATGCGAAACAGGTTAGGCACACTGCCCAGAAGGGAATTAACCGCTTCAAGTGATTCTCGGGAGGCTTCCGGTGCAGCCATCACAGATGCCGGTGTAGGTATACGGGACATAATTAACTCCTAAATGTTATCGGATTGGAGAGCCCAGCATACAATTAACAAAAATAAAGATAATTAGACTGAAATTTAATTATCTATTACTGTTAGTGAAATAATATATGCGATGAAACTGTGTGAAACAGAATGGATAAACTTGAAGCGATGCGGGTGTTTATCGAGGTTGCGGAATGTCAGAGCTTCGTTGCCGCCAGCCGCACACTGGACCTGTCAGCACCAGCAGTAACCCGATCGGTCGCTCAGCTTGAGAAGGCCCTGGGGCTGCGCCTGTTCAACAGAACCACCCGTCATGTCCGGCTCACGGATTCGGGAGCCCGGTTTTTCGAAGACGCCAAACGTATTCTGGAAGACGTCGAACAGGCCGTGGCTACCGCATCAGGAAGCTACGCCGAGCCCAAAGGGGTGTTATCGATTACAGCCCCGGTACTGTTTGGTCAGATACATATCGCACCGATTCTGACGGAATATTTGCAGCAGAATCCAGCGGTAACCGTCAGAGCGTTATTCTACGATCGCGTCAGTAATATACTCGATGAGGGTCTCGACGTCGCTGTCCGCATTGGCCACCTCAAGGATTCAAGCATCTACGCCACCCCCGTCGGCAGCGTGCAGCGACTGGTCTGTGCTTCGCCCAGCTATTTGCAAAAGCATGGCACCCCCAGGCACCCTGCCGAGCTCAGAGATCATGAAATCATTCAGGCTTCAACGGTTGAACCGCCAACCACGTGGCAATTTGAATCATCCACAGGCAGGGAATCGGTAAAACTCACTCCACGCCTGCTCTGCTCCCAGAATGGCGCAGCAATAACAGCGGCCAGAGAAGGGTTTGGCATCACCCGCCTGATGTCCTATCAGGTTGGCGAGGAGTTAAAAAACGGCTCCCTGACGCGCATACTGCAAGACTACGAAAGCCAGCCACTGCCGGTCAGCATTGTTCATCTCGAAGGGCGACAAGCTAACGCAAAGATCAGAGCCTTTATCGACCTGGCGATTGAGCGACTAAGAGCCAATCCCTATATAGACCACGCTTAAGAGCCCCCTGTCTACAGGGGCTCCTAGTTGGCCTACTCCCATCAGCGATCACACCGTTGAGAATGGTAGTCATAAAGGTCTGTCATCTTTCACCGCTTAATTCAGGTTCCGTATGCATTCCCACGCGGGAGCGTGGCAACGAAACAGAGAAGGCGTTCGGAAATTTGCAGTGCAGCTATCATATGCCGCTTTGAGTCCGTAGCGCTCTCATCCGATTTCAAAGGATGTCACACCAAAAAGACGCTGTATTGGCATCTCAGGAAAATCGCCGGTATACATTCTTGCAGTTTCAAATGAGGCGCTCATATGATGCTTTTCAGCCAGTGCCACAGCCGCAGGATTGCTATCCGGTGTATCAAGAAAAACCGTGTCAGATGAGGTTGTTGTGGATTTTAAGGCCAGGAAAAGAGATTCGGCCAGTTCAGGATTGTCCGCATACAGAGGGCCAATTTTATAACCGTTGCGGCATTTGCGTATAACACCATAACCCGCCAGTTGACCATTCTGCAGGATGCCCAGCGCATGACTCCCAGGCTGGGTAATCCATGATCTAGTAAACTGCGATCTGCTGGCAGGAAAAAATGGCCGGTCATATTGATCAATGGATTCGAAAGGTAATGTGTCGAGTTCTACAATCTCAGCGTTTTTGGGCTGCGTGCCGCCGCCAACCCCTTCGTAACGGATATTGCGATAGGCCAGCTTAAAACCAGACTTTGTGTAGTTTTCCTGCTGAGCCACCACACCATCAAGGCCGATATTAACCCCTTCAAGGTATTTCAGCCCCGCGTTCCATAACTGAATTCCATAGCCCTTGCCACGGTACCCAGGCTTAACAATGTAGAACCCAAGGAAACCAAAAGCATCGCTGTACCTGATCACCGAAATTGAAGCGATAGGTTCGTCACCCAGAAAGCCCATCAAAAAACCATTCTGATCAGCTGAATAATAACAATCAGCATCATGCAAACCCGGATTCCAGCCTTCATCTGCAGCCCATTCAATGGCAATATCAATCTCGTTTCGGCCCACTGTTTTAACGGTGTAGTCTCTGTCTTGCATAGGATCCTCCTGGAAATTTCATCGCCATTTGGTAGCTAAAAAAATTTCAACCAGCCACCCCCATCGCTGTCGGCCGCCTTTAGCTGTTAAGTTTTTTTCTATACGCTCTGCTTGAAATTTACACTGTATTTTTGTCAGGATCTTTTGCATTAGAAAAAGAGTAACCATTTGCCTGATGAGTGGCTCCGAATACCAAACCCGACTCGGCAGATCTGCGTTTAAACTCTTCAATATCCTGAACGCTAAATACCAGCTTAACGCCTACCTGCCCAAGCTTGATACTCTTAGCTGCCTGATGAATCAGTATCGTGAGACCGCGATCTTCTGAGGTCAGCTCGATCAAACCCTCGAGTATTTCACCAGTCGTGATAAAGCCAAAATACTTCCGATAAAAATCGGCGGTTTTATCCATGTTTCGCGCGTAAATTATAATCGTGTCGAGTTTAACGTCCATGACTACTCCGAATGCGTAAGACCCAACGTCAAAGGCGAGTGCCATCGCTCTCACCAAAGCAGCACCAACCGTACCCCGAGGCGATGGTTATGTGTTGCTCTCAATATGGAGATCTCTCAAGTAAAGAAACAGTGGCAGCCCCAAAGACACCCCGATGCTCAATGTGGCAACGACAGGCAGCCAGAGATGCGGCATCTGAATACGCTTACTTTCAGTGAATATGAAGACCAGCAAAACGACTGCTGAAATAATGACATCCCAACCGAAGAAAGCGCCGATTCTTGTAGAGAATAGTTCCTGAATGAATAGCGGTATATCAACCCCGTGCTCCGCTACCCAGGGTACAAATTGAGATAAAGGCAATAAGGTACCGAAAACGCATAAAATCAGATAAAGGTATTTCACTTTCTTACTTCTCCTTTATGCATGATATGAACAACCTTCGATTAACACCTTGCCATCCCGCTCTCTAAAGCCATAGATAAGAAGACCTGGCGCTTCCCGATTTTCAAGGTCTACCTTCCATATCGCAATGACGTGATCAGGGTTTCTGTGGATAGTCACCAGATCAGCTATTGTGTGTTTTCCGTACACATCGTAGTTTTCTTCTATCTGCCGATTAAATTCCTCTTCAGGAAAGTGCTCTGAAGGGTTTTCATCAAAAAAATATTGAATAAAATCGCGATAACTCTTTGTATTCCATGCGTTCTCAGTATGTTCCGCTAATGGCTGCACTATATCCAGTATTTCCTTATCACTCAGACCTGCCAATCTCATTTCATTCTCCTTTAAATAACGATCGCTGTGCCGCCGTTGGTTATAGGTTATAAGCCAATGACTCTCAAGGCCACATCAGCCTCGGTATAGTCCCGAATCGATTGGGGCTGCTAATGCGATGCCCGGTAGAGATAAAATTATAGCCCAGCGTCTCAGATGCTTTCTGATCCCAGGGCCCGTCCTCAAGGCAGGTTATTGAATCATAACGACCATTGCCCGCCAGCCTTTCAGCCAACCGCATAATCTCTATTCTGCTGTCGTGATCTGAGGATGAAGCCAATGGTATGAGTGGAAAGCTAAGGCCTGCAGCATTGAGCTATCCTTCGCTCCGATACTTCAAAGGCTCAATATCCCTTCTGAAACGGGGTTCAGCAAAATGAAAGCAACTGGCTTAATGCAACGGACACTCAGCTCATTTTGAATTATCGACGCTATAAGGGATCTGTTCGCCTGAAGATCGCTAAAATCACGCGAAACACCTTGATACAGAAAGAAAATGGAGATTAAAAACGCCAGTCAATTGAATAACTGGCTCGATTGAATACTTAGATTAAAAGCTGAACAACAAGTCACTTTTTAACATGGGAGGTCTGTTGTGGTCACTGCTAAATCCTGAAAGCAGTATGCTCTCTGGGTATATTGAACCTCTTGCCTAATGACCTCTACAACAATACTAATGACGGTCTACTGCATCTTTTTTCTTGGCCAATACCTGGCACTTTTTCAGTTTTACCTTACGTTATGACACATTCTCAACCTCAATTAAGGTCATCTCTTTCTTATCAGCATCATCGATTAATCCGTCAATTTTTCTCATGCTTTCCAGCTGGGCCTGGAGTTTCACTGAAAGCGCACTCAGCTCAGAAGCAGAGAGGGAAGTCTCTTCCGCAGATGCTGCCGTCGAGTGAGTTACATCACCAATTTCTAACATTCCCTGATTTACCTGGCTCAACCCTCTCGCCTGACTTTGCGATGCATTATCTATTTCTTTGATGGTGTCTGAGATAGTTGCCACATGCTTAACAATCTCGCTCAACGCACTCACACATTTTTGTGATACTGAACTTCCCTTTTCGATATTTTCGACTGATGACTGAATATATTGCGCCGACTCGCTAGCAGCTGTTGTACTGCGCTCAGCAAGTTTTCTGACTTCATCTGCTACCACAGCAAAACCGCGGCCCATTTCGCCTGCCCGGGCAGCCTCGATGGAAGCATTAAGTGCGAGTAAATTAGTCTGAGATGCTATGTCATTAATGACATTAATAATGTCACTAATCGCTTCGCTTGAACGATTAATTTTCTCCATCGCATGCTCTAGTTCGCTTATTTCATCGGAGGCCATGATCGCAGCTCGCTGCGCCTCAGACGAGATTGCGCTGGCCATTAAGGCACGCTCGGCATTGTCATTGGCCTGGGCAAGGATCTCATTGAGCGAGTTGCCGATTTGAGAAATAGAGTTCGCTTGCTGGTTTGACCCTACTGTCAGAGCATTGCTGGCAACACTAAGCTCGTTTGCACCTGTTGTGAGGTTTTCACTGATCGCATCCACATCTTTATACACGGCTTTTAGCGCAACCTTTTCTGACACTTCCTGTACATATTCAACATGACCTATCTCGTCGCCATCTAATCCCCTGATGTAAAAAGTGTCTACACGAAAATCTTTCTCCCACTGGTTAAAGAAAGTGCTCTGATTTCCTTTTCTTAAACAGTTCACGCCACAATCTTCGGTGTTACAGATGTTTGCTCCCCAGTTTGAGCAGTGCTGTCCGAGTATATCCTCACGTTTTACTCCCAGGGGATCGGTAGCCGCTCGATTGACAAACGTCCACTTCATATCCAGGTCAGTAACAGAGAGTGGGTTTGGGATAGCATCAAGAATCTGCTCATAAAAGTTGAACTGCTCTCTTGCCGAATGATCCATTTTTATCAGACAGCCTAACAACAACGCCTGCACTGCGACCAGGAGCAGCAAACTTGTGTTTTCTATCGAGAATAGCAATGCAACTACTATAGATACAGCGTTGATACCCAAAGCCAGACGGTAATATTTTTTCATTTTATTTCTTCTTATGGACCACTCTCACGATAATTACTAATCGCCAATTAGTGATTAGTAATAATTAGGTGTATCGACGCCCCTTATCCAGGCACCTGATTGATATATAATTAAGCATACCCTGGAGCAATAAATCAACAATTCACTAAAGCACCTGGGGTCCAGGCGATCAAACATGTAACCATCCTGTGTATATCGGACCACATACGATGTCCGGGAGAGACCCACTGAGTCGGGACAAACCCTGGATTGAATGGGCCAAAGCCCTTGTTGATCGTTATTTTCAAAGTAGAGTAAAGGGCTTTACCCCCTTTGACTTAATTCACAATAAACAAATTTATGTCGCATGAAAAAGTTGGGTTGTATTAACTTCAAAAAATAACGGCTGGGACACGCGCAGACTCGAAACCGCAAAGCGGAAGAAAAACGGACGCTGTGCCGCGTTGGTTATAGGTTATAAGCCAATGTATCTCAGGGCCACATCGGCTTCGGTATAGTCCCGAATCGATTGGAGGCTGCTAATGCGATGCCCGACAGAGATAAAATTATAACCCAGCGTCTCAGATGCTTTCTGATCCCAGGGCCCGTCCCCAAAGTAGGTTCTTGAATCATAATGATCAGTGCCCACAAGCCTTTCGGCCAACCGCATAATCTCTATTCTGCTGTTGTGATCGGAAGACGAAGCCAAGGGTATGGATGGGAAACTAAGGCCTGCCGCATTGAGTTTCATTCTGGCGGATTCAGCCCAGCCACCAGTGGCAAAAGCGACAGAGACATTCTGGCGGGAAACAAGCTGCGATAAAAAGTTATACGCTCCCGGGATCGGTGATACTTCGTGGCAAGAAATGTAATCCGCTACCCGACTGACGAACTGCTCTTTAACTTTCGCTTCGATACGCTCTCTGTCACTGTGAAAGCCCGACTCTGCGACTATCTCGGCAAGAATCCCGGAATCGGTGACGTGACGATAGCAACTCCAGTCAGAGCCTATAGCGATACCCAATACGTCCCTGATCGCTGCCTGAAAGCACTCCGTATCAAAATCGTATGATTCGACCAGCGTTCCATCTATGTCGAACATGATTAGATGCACAATCTCTCCCTACCTTATAACGCTTGCAGCAGCTACGCCGTTAGTGAGTCAGGTGGAGGCCACATTTTTGTCGCCGAAGCTAAGCTGCTTGTTGTTATTGTGCTGGCACAAAGTCGTAAGCACCCTTTTGAACCAGAAGATACTCTGATGTTGAATCACATAAATTAATTAGAAAATGTGGTTCTTCAGGCTTTATTTCGTATATGTTACCCGGAACCAGGACCTCTGTTTTACTACTGTCATCAAATCTTATTTCCAGCTTCCCCGCCAGACAGACAACATTTTCAACTACCTCAGTGTGATAGTGATTTGGCGAAATCTCTCCTGGAGCCAGAGAGATGCGTGCCACCCTTGCCCCTTCCATTTTTATCAGATCAATCCTGGTCATTAAACGTCCTCTTACGTTGGTTAACGCGGCCATCACAGGTCCGGCGTCAGCGAGATCCAGCCCATGTGATTTTCGCATGGGCAATTATGCTTAGGCAGCCACTTGCAGTACAAGCCAACCTCCCACGATAACAAAAGCCACGTGTTGTATAAGCATGCCTATACCGCGAATAAATGGGGTGGACGTGTAGAGCATTCCACCTGCATGTAATAGCCTGCTGATAAGGAAGGCACTCGCAAGACCGAGAACGAGAGTTTTCTCTCCTCCGTCGTACTCAACGAGACCGAGTGCAATAAGCGCCATAGGGGCGTACTCGATGAAATTGCCATGTGCCCGGATCTTGCGGCGCAGCGTTTCATCCCCACCATCGCCAAATGTAAGACCACCAGAAAAACCGCCGATCTTTGCTCGGCTTATCGAGATTTGAAGACTCAAAGGCACCATGAGTAATGTAAAGATGCCCGCGAGTAATGACGTGATTGGCAAGTCCATACTGATTCTCCTTTTGTCTGCCTGACGAGACTGTCGGAGTAGATATTTTGGCACAAAAATATCCATCTACCCCAGCCTTCCCCTGTCCGTTTAAACCTATTGCCTGGAAGTATTGATAGTTTTTACTCCGGCTCAAACACGTCTATATTCTGTTGTAACGTTTTCCAGACCTATCCGATTAAAGGCGTCACAATACGTACTGGAAGGCTATCATCAGATTAAAGGAGGCAAAGCCCTTTTTGATTATAACTATTGATCACTGCGATCAAGTTACAGTAAAGGGCTTTGATCCTTTGACTTCAGGAACCATTAGCCAGCTCATGCCTGAATGCTGCATGGACACCATAAAAAATCACTCAAATAATCTAATGCCCGGTTTATTTTAACAACGCTTCAAACGGCTGTGCCGGCATTGGGCGGTTGAGGTAATACCCCTGATAATAATCACATGAATGATCCGCCAGAAATGTCAGTTGGTCTGCCGTTTCAACGCCTTCCGCCACAACTTTCATATTCAGACCATGAGCCATTAAAATACAAGCCGTCACTAGTTGGTTATGGCTTTTATCTATATCTAAATCGGCTACGAATGCCCGGTCAATTTTTAGCAGATCAAACGGATAATGTTTCAGATAGGAGAGAGAAGAATAACCGGTCCCAAAATCATCAATTGCCAGTGATATGCCTAATTCTTTAATTTGGTTAAGAATATACCGGGCATACTGGTCATCCTCGATAAGAATACCTTCCGTAATCTCCAAGCATAGCTGCTCTGCGGGGTAACCCGTGTCACTCAGAATACCCTGCAATACATTAATAAAATCATACTGCCTTAACTGCCTGGGAGAGATATTAATGGCAAGTCTGAATGCCCGATACCCATTCGCAATCCACTCAGCCCCTTGCTGACACGCCGTACGAATAATCCAATTACCAATCTCAATGATAAGCCCTGTGTTTTCGGCGATAGGAATAAACTTGTCCGGCCCGACACAGCCAAGTTCTTTTGAATTCCAACGGACCAGTACTTCAGCGGACACCAGGTTGATCTCTCCATCCTGATACGCATACACCGGTTGATAATTCAGCAGCAACTCCTCGTTTTCCAGCGCTTTCCTGAGATATTGTTCCATCTCCAGCTTATACCCAGCATTACGCCCCATCTCTTCTGAATAATATTCAAAATACCCCTGATTACCGATCTCACGACACCGATACATTGCTAATTCCGCATTTTGCAATAAACCTATAGCTTTATCACCATGTTGAGGGTAGATGGATACTCCAAAAGTGGCCGATAGTGAAACGCCATATTGGTCGATCACAAACTCCTCATTAAATACGTTATGTAAGCGTTCTACAGCTTTATAAAGTTCTCTTGTGCCCCCAAAGTTTTGCAGTAATATAATGAACTCATCCCCACCGTGACGCAGAAGGCTGTCCTGGTCCTCTAATCCACCACGTAAACGTCTGGTAGCAGACGTTAATAATTTATCACCAAACTGATGACCAAGGCTGTCATTGAAGCGTTTAAAGTTGTCCAGATCGATATAAACGACAGCAAAAATAGATCCACTTTTTTCAGCATCCTCGATGAAGAAGTTCAATCGATCAATAACCAGTGAATTACTTTGAGAAAGATCCCGAATGCAACAAACGCGGACTTTTTCACCTTTTATGGCGCTGTCACGGGCACAGACTTCCATTGGGAAAATCTCACCTCCCCTCCTTTTTCCCTCAAGGTCATAAGGACGTTCGTAACCGATAGACATATGATGATGGGCCGTAGAAATACATTCTTCAGCCATAAAACTCCATATATCTTTTCCAATCAGATATTCTTCCGGGTAATCAAAAATCTCCGCTGAAGCTTTATTAGTATCCAAAATAATGCCGTCTTTATGGATCAAAACACCTTCATTCGTCAGTTCAGCAAGCTGTCTGAGTCGCTCTTCACTATTCATCAGTTCCTGCTCTGCCTCCTTAAGGAATTGCAGATCCCTGGTACCCACTTTATACAGCATCAATGATGCGGCAGACGCCAGAAGAAACATTAAGGAAACAAGAGGCACGACCGTATCGTCGAGCCAATAAAACTCATGAGCCTGATTAAGATAGAGCAGTTGCCACCCTGGCATGGTTTTCAGCTCAGACTGGCCGACGATAAAGGTAACTTCAAGCTTTTCGCTGTAGAGGCGCTGCTCTTTAATCTCGTCATGAAAGCCAAGTGAAGCTATCGGATTAATTCCGAATTGTTTTGATGCAATAATTTCGCTCATACGCGCTTCAGGAATGGGCCACAATGAACACATTTCCCAGCTTTTGTCGCTACTTGCGAAGACAACACCATCAGGGCTGATTAAAACCGCAGTGCCTTCCAGGTTGTGAATGTCAGACTCAAGGTTTTCCATAGGGACTTTGATGACAGCTACCCCTAATATGGAGGAATTCTCACTTTCAATACGACTACTGAAATACAGTCCCCTTTTTTTAGTCACTGTCCCTAAAGCCGCATATACATCCCCCCCGCGCTTCAGAGCCTGCGTGAAATAGGGACGAAATGAATAGTTATACCCTTCTAAGGAGTTGTTTTGATCCGGTCCACGGTTATCCACCACTGTAAGACCATCAGGCTTGATTAAGTAACAAAGGCTTGCTTGTCCCTTGTCACAAAACTGATACAACAAGTACTTACTTTTTATATAACCCTGCTCGCGAGACTCAGACATCGTGCCTACTATATCCGGTAAGGATGCAAGAGTTCGGCTGGCCCTGATATATCTTTCTATAGCCGTATCGAGTTTCACTGCAATAAGGCTTGCAGTCGTGTCAGCGGACTGCTCCTCTTTCTCTATATTGGAGTTGACCGATTGTTCGTAGAAGAGAAACACCCCTACCACAGCCGTCAGGCAACTGAACAAGGTTAGAAAAAGTAGAATACTACGCAGATTCATATTATTTTCTCGGGTGCATTAAACTCAATATAGCTCACAAACCGCACCGGGATGCGACACGTAGCTTCGATAATGACTCAAAGATACGGAAGGGCTATTTTCATCGACCAGTTCGAACCATTAGCCATTGCCCGGAATTGCTTTTGGTTGGATATCCCTTAATGGGGTGCAGCAAGGAAGTTTTGTCGCCAAATCAGATATCAGCTGATAGCGATGTTTATCGAAGCTCTTTGAAGATGGAATGCATAAACAACCTGAAAACGTAACCGTTATCAGGGCAAGAATGATGAAGCAACCTATAAACATCCTTTGATTCCTTAAAAGCCAGACAGGGGTATAAAGGGTCAAGCCTCCCACCTATATATAAAAAGTAATGGGAAATGGAAGACTTTTCCCAGTGGATAATGATAAACGCTGTGTCCGAGGTGGCCGCCATCACACACGCACAGTGATGTTTATGGCCACGCTCTCTTTGATACAGTTCAATCCTACCCTATATTTTTATCAGTGTTATTCAGGTTGTCATCATTCTGGGGATGGGCTTTCCAGCGAGCATTCCAGTAGCGGGCATCGAAGACAAGGCAGTATCACCAAGTGCGGTAATGGCCGCGCCGGACGTTTATTGATTGAAGGGGCACATAGCTATCGTTTCAGCGCTAATATCTCAACCGAGTTACAGAAACGACAAGAGCCGTTGAGTAAAGAGATCATGGATATAGACTGGAAAGCACAGCTAAAGCTCTGCTGGCGTTATCAGCGGTTAATCAAGCGGGGGAAACATCCGATGTCTCTGTCACAGCCATCGCCCGAGAGATGGTGGAGTATATCTGGGCGATTGCCAGCAAAGCTGATCGTCATCCTAAATACTATGCTGAAAAATGAGGAGCGCAGGAATGAAAAATCAGCCTGACATTATTGACAGAACACCACTGTCACTTATGCGATTTATGTAACGCTTGCACGCTCCTTTGAAGTAACCAACCAACGAGTGTTGCAAAAACCAAAAAAGGGCAGTCAATCGGCCAGCCCCTAAACCACTCTATTTAAGCGGATCGGCAACTTCCATTGGGTTTAAGCCATTTGCCGCCCAAGCGATAGCCTGGTTTTGATTAAGCTGATCCAGGCGAACCATGTCTTGATCTGAAATGCTAAAATCAAAAACATTTAAGTTATCGCGAATACGCTCAGGTTTACTGCTTTTTGTGAGTACACAATAGCCGTGCTGCATACCCCATCTTAATAGTAATTTGGCTTGGGGCACCTTCATACGGTTGGCCATTTCGTTAAGCACGACCTGACTTTCCGCTTTGATTTCTGCCAAAACCTCACCACCTTGTCCATCTTCCATTCGCCAGCTCGCTAGAGGTGCCAGCGAGCTATAGGCTATAGGCACAATCCCTTTTGGGCCCATAAACTCAGTCAACTCGACTTGGGCGCAAAGTGGGTGAAATTCAACCTGGTTGGCTTCTGGCAACGCCAACCCGGCGTCCATTATTTCGTCAAGGCGCGCAATATTGTAATTCGCCACACCGATGTGCTTGGTTAACCCCAGCTTTTTCAGCTCCATACACGCTTGCCACTGCTCTAATCTAAGGCTGGAAAACGGCGCGTGAATCATATACATATCCACATAATCCAATTGCAGCTCGGTCAATTGATGCTTCAGGGTGTTAATGGTGTCGTCGAATGTTTTCTCGGCAGAGCCCCACGGCGCGTAGCCCGGAAACAGCTTAGTCGTAACAAATATTTCATCGCGGGAAATGCCAGCGGCTTTTATGGCTTTACCCGTACCAACCTCGTTATTGTAGCCTTGCGCCGAATCAATATGGCGAAATCCAGCCTGTAAGGCATCACATACACATACCTCTGCTTGCTCAGTGGTAAGCTGATACGTACCAAAGCCAACCAACGGCATACCCAATTTATTGCGAGTTGTTTGTGACATGTCCATAGTTAATCCTGAATATCGAATGAAGGCAACTATATTTATAGTCCATTTAAGCTAATAAAAATTGGCTAATAATCCGTTTAACTTGCACAATAATCCAAACTTAAAGATTATTAGTAAAATTCGCGCTATATTTCTGTTGGCACTTATTTATCAACGCATGTGAAGCTAACTATGGCCATTGACTCTCTGCTCACCCTTACCCAAAACTGCATCCAGCGCCAGAACGCTCTTGGCCGCTATCTGCACTTTGACTACAGCAAGTTAGTGATAGTCTCCTTTTGCACCCCCACACCGATTGAATCTTCGGTGTATCAACCGCTGTTATGCCTGGTGCTACAGGGTGAAAAACAAGTCTCTGCCGGCGAGCACCAAGTACGCTGTAGCCAAGCCAGAATGATTTTGGTGAGCCACCATATTCCCGTGATTTCGCAGATCACTCAGGCATCAGATCAAACGCCCTACGTAGCGGTCATTTTGCCATTAGATCGAGAAAAGCTATTGCGTTATTTTGACCCAACACACACGACGCGTCCGGTAGATGATAGTGCTGCCATCGGTTGCCACCAGGTGCCAAACGAAGTAGCACAGGCACTAGGTCGATTGATTGAATTAGCGAACGAGCCAACCCTTGCGCCAATGATTGCGCCCTTAATTGAAGACGAAATTCACGCGCGTTTGATGCATTCAGAGATCGGCCAGCGGCTAATGCGTTTGGTATGGCATAGTGATAAATCAGCGCAAGTGGCCAAAATCATCAAACTCATCAACGACGATCTTAGCAAAAACCTATCCATCGCTGAGTTAGCCAAAGAATCTGGCATGAGCCGCTCTGCCTTGCATCAACATTTCAAGGCCATCACTGGCATGAGTCCACTCGCCTATACCAAAGAGCTACGCTTACTGAAAGCACAAACCCTGGTGCGCGAAAGCTCGCGCCCAATCGCCTCGATTGGCTTTGATGTCGGCTACGACAACCACGCCCAATTCAGCCGCGAATACGCTAGAAAATTCGATAAATCGCCACGTCAGGATAGAGCCACAGCGGCAGGAATTAGTTAGATTTTTGGAGAGAGTCTTCGGAGGGGGAAGCTATAGCTGTATTATTCAGGTTATATCTTGACCAACTTACTCAGCCCCGATTGATTCTGTGGCATAACTAACTGCGATTAATGTTTCGAGATTAAAGGGGTCAAAAAGGGCTTGACCCCTTTAACTTGAGATTCCAAAATATCTTAGCGCCTCTTTCACCCCCGACCACATGTAAATTTTCTAGCAACTTCGTCAGTTTAATCAGATATATAAGCTGTTGAGCATGAGACAAGAAAATAAATCTGTTCCTTTCCCCTTTTTGGCCGATGTGAATTTAAGTCTCTTGCAATACGATTTCAATTAACTGAATCAGTCATTTGCAAATCATCCATACTGGACCATAGCAATATTACTTTTTGTCCAGGAGTTTCTTCGGCACTTGTTGCTACAAAGCCGTGTTTTACAGCCCAAACCATGATAGGTTTCCCAAAGATATTTGTCCCGAAGTCATGCTGTTTTTGTAAGTCTAAACGTGGGTACCTTGCAAGTTTTCGACCAAGAAAATCCTGGACTTTACCAAATGAACTGCCGGGAAACTCTATTCTTATGTTTGTAAGTTTATTCTTGTAAAAGAAAAAGCTTACCAGTCGTGCAGGAATATTGTCAAAAGCAGACCCGATATAGGCATCACATACATAATCTGACTTTCCTATTCTTTGCTCTTTTTTAGGATTCCCATAGCATTTAAGCTCGTGACCTCTATTCTTATACTCTCTAAGAATATCAGATTGCTTTCTGGAGGAAAGCGAATCAAGCGCGACAATAAAGTCTGGCGTTCCTATCCGAGAAAACCAATTGGAAATTTCATATTTAAAATGTAGTGGTAAATTAGTATAGGTTGCTGATCCTGCGAAGAATATAACAACACTTATTGAGATTAACTTTAGTATTCTCATGAAAGTCCCTATTTCGTATAACACTAACAGCAGTTGAGCTCATTGAGCGTCAACTGCTTTCCTTGTTAAGCCTTATCTAAATCACACCAGCACATTGAGCAAACTTCATTGAAATTATGCCTACCGACTCCTTGCCATAGAAAAAATCAGGTGCATCTATGAAGACGCTTTCATTACAACGACTGGTTTGACTTTCTAACTTGCTAAGGCACGCTGAGGTGCTTGAACCACCGGTCTCTTGAAAGTAACTGTCATTACAAAACCTAGTAGCAAGAAGTAAGGCTCCTTTCTTAACCTCATCTTGGGAAGCTTGATCACCTTCAGCTTTGTCGAGCACTTCTTGATAAGTCGTTATTTGAACTTCCGACTGCTGGTTGTTCATATATAAATAATAACCACCTATTAACAGACCAATGATTAATAAATATTTCAATGTTCTTTCCTCCTTAAAAGGTTATTTTAAAAAACGTCTAACAAAGTTGTCGATTGCTGTTACTTGTTAGGTGCAACCCTTTTTTTCATTCATTCAATTCTTTTGTAAATGAAATGATTTTCAACTCACAATATTCTGCAACATCTTCATACATTGGATTTTCTTGGGCAAGAGATCTATAAATTAGCACGTATAAACTTAACGACAGCATAGCAGTAATTTTAAGAATCTTATCACTTTGCTCTCCAATTAACTCGTAAGAAGAAGTGGAATTAGGCATAGCATGAACGATTGATGTGAGCTCTTCATATAATGGATAGACCTCTAATAGCAAGCTGGGGGCTGATACTGATCTAGATTTTTCCTCTAGCATCCAGTCTAACATTTTATATATTTTAAATGAGTTTGTTTCTCTCTCGACCTCTCTGCGGGAACTTCCATTTGAAACCAACTCCATTCGCTGCATAAACGCGAATATATTGGGAATAGGACTGCCCCCTTGAACCTTAATTTGTTTATTTAAGGAAGCTGCATATCTAATTTTTTCAAGGTCACCCTCCATCCCTAGATAATCCTTGCCAATATCATCGGATGAATCAGAAATCATTTTCATCCAAATATACATAGCCTTTACAGAATGCTCAATACATGACCTATAAAGTATACCAATAGAATAAAACTCCTCTATGCAGTAGAGGTCGAAAACACCTATTCTTAAGCTATTTATTTTTGGCAAGAAAGAAACTAAAGAAAACAATGATCTTGGTTTACTAGATGACAATATCGTTTTTTCCAGATCATCTTTCGAATAAATAATCGGAAACTCATCAAGACCTCTTGAATATTCTTCAAAGAATTCTGTGATATTGAATTTCTTCATAAATTATTCCTACCCTCACCACTATCCGGTAACTTGCAGTCACCTAACATTTCAATTCTATGCGTGCGCGTTTTGACACCGCAAGACAGAGGATGAGAGAGTCATATCTATCTGAACTGAAAGAGTAATTCTGAAGCACGTTGCTTTTCATCCCCTGAAAACACGCCAGCACGGTTTGCTGTTTTTAGTGGCACATGTTGTTACCGGCCATATTTCCTATCTATCTGATAATGCACCACTTCTAAAGGTTATTCCAGTGCCTGAAGCAACGTTCAGGTGCCTGAGACGGAATCCATTGAATAGCCATAACAGCCAGATACCCTCTTTGCCGGACAAAAGCCATCTTCGAGTCACCGACAGGTCTTGCATAAATATCCACAATTCTGGCAGTTGCACCCAATTAGGTTTATCGTTCTACTATTAACAAGTTACGAATGCTTTTTCTTTTTCGCCCGTGCTTTTTAAGCCATATAAAGGTCAACATCATGCGTTACCTCATCTGCCTGATTCTGCTATTTCTGACCGCCTGTGACGGCACCTCTCAGAACCTTGCCCTGGGCACTCTGGAGCGGGATCGTATCGCCCATACGGCCACCGCCAGTGAAGTGGTGGTTGAGTTGCCGGTGGCAGCAGGTAGTCAGGTGAGCCGGGGAACCGTTCTGGTGAAACTCGACAGCACACTACAGCAAGCAGAGGTGGATAAAGCTACCGCTGAAGTGGCCCGGGCGGAAGCGAATCTGGAAAAACTCAGAAATGGTGCCCGTGAGGAGGAGGTTGCTGCGGCAACCGCCAGGGTCGCCGGGGCGCGGGCCTCACTGGTTGAGAGCCGCTCTAACTATAACCGCATTCTCAATCTGAAAAAGCAGAAGCTGGTCAGTCAATCAGATCTGGACCGGGCGCGCTCTGCAAGAGATGCCGCTCAGGCGGGATTGGAAAGCGCGCAGGAAGCCCTGCGGTTGCTGACCAATGGCACCCGGGAAGAGGACCTTCGGGCAGCGGAGGCCTCATTGCATTCAGCCCAGGCGACACTGGCAATCCAGACTAAACGGCTGGCAGACCTGACCATTATCGCCACCCGCGACGGTATTCTGGATAACCTGCCCTGGAACCTCGGGGAGCGGGTCACCATCGGCAGTCCGCTGGCGATTATACTGGCGGGCACAGCGCCCCATGCCCGAGTTTATGTACCCGAGCCATACCGGGTAAAACTTCATGTCGGCGACTCACTCATTGTTCATGTGGATGGTATCGAGCAACCGATCACGGGCAAACTCAGCTGGATCGCGACGGAACCCGCCTTCACCCCCTATTACGCCCTGAATCAGGAGGAGCGCGCCCGGCTGATGTACCTGGCGGAGGTTAAACTCCCCGATAGTGAAGCGGACCTGCCCAATGGCGTTCCGGCGCAGGTGGAGCTGCCATGACCGGTCAGTCAGCCAGCTATGCTATCCGGGCAGAAAAGCTCAGCCGACGCTTTGGTGACACCCTGGCGGTACAGGATCTCGACCTGGAAGTTGAAACCGGCCGGATCTATGGCTTTCTCGGGCCTAATGGCTGTGGCAAAACCACCACTATCCGAATGCTCACCGGTCTGCTGCAACCCAGTAATGGCCGGGTTGAGGTGCTTGGCTGCAACCTGCCGGAAGATGCTGAAAAACTGCGACTGCAAATTGGTTATATGACGCAGAAGTTTTCGCTCTACGATGATCTTACGATCGAGGAAAATCTTAAGTTTATCGCCCATATCTATGGCCTGACCGCCCGGGCCCGGAAACAGCGGATCGAAGAGTTACTGAGCATCTATGGCCTGCAGGAAAAATCAAAGCAGTTTGCCGGCAGTATGAGCGGCGGTCAGCGCCAGCGACTCAGCCTGGCTGCGGCCACGCTGCATAAACCGAAACTGCTGTTCCTTGATGAACCGACCTCTGCGGTCGATCCGGAAAATCGCCGGGAGTTCTGGGAACAGCTGTTTGATCTGAGCGATCAGGGCACCAGCATTCTGGTCTCCACTCACTATATGGATGAAGCGGAACGTTGCCATAAACTGGCGATTCTGGAGAACGGTATTAAACGGGCCGATGGCAGCCCCGATGAGCTGATGCAGCAGATGGGTTCCAGAGTGGTAGAGATCAGTTCATCTGAACTGCGCTCGTTAAAGCAAACACTGATAGCGCTGCCGGAGATTATCTCCGCCGCACAACTGGGCGCGCGTCTGCGGGTACTGGTGAAAGATAGCGTAGACGACCCGATCGGGTTTCTCTCTCAGCAACCGTCGGTGAAGCCCGAAGATCAGCTCAATCTGGTGCGCCCCAGTCTTGAAGATGTGTTTGTCACCTGTACCGGTGTCAGGGCCGACAGCGGGAGGCAGCAATCATGAACCCTTTTGTGCGGGTCAGCGCGATCGCCACTAAAGAGCTGCTGCAACTTAAACGGGACAAGATGACCTTCGGCATGATCGTCATGATCCCGCTGATTCAGCTACTGCTGTTTGGTTTTGCTATCAATACCAATGTGCGTCATCTGCCTGTGGGGGTGGTCGATTATAGCCACAGCGGCTTAAGCCGGGTGCTGATTCAAACCATCGAGGCGACCCAGGTGGTCACTTTCACCCGCCACTTCACCAACCTGCCCGAGGCAGAACAGGCAATCGCCAGCGCTGAGGTACGGGCGGTGCTGATTATCCCCAGTGATGTCAGTCAGCGACTGGTGCGCAACCCCAGTGTAGGGCTGGGCAGTCCCCCGGCCAGCGATGCCGAAACCAGCCGACCGGTTGCTCAGTGGCTGGTTGATGGCTCAGACACCATTATCGCCGGTGCGATTAAGGGCTTGCGAAGGATGCCACTGGTAGAGCTGCTGGATAAACCTGCCAACCGCCAGACACCCACCTTTGAGGTCACCCTGCTCTACAATCCAGAGCAGCGCACGGTGGTGAATATCGTGCCGGGACTGGCAGCGGTCATCCTGACGATGACGATGATTATGTTCACCTCTGCCGCCATTGTGCGGGAACGGGAAAGAGGCAATATGGAGATGCTGATCACCACCCCGGTGCGTCCTATCGAACTGATGATAGGTAAGATTCTCCCCTATATTTTTATCGGTGCGATTCAGGTTGTCATCATTCTGGGACTGGGCTTTCTGCTGTTTAATGTACCGGTCAATGGCAGCCTGTTGCAGCTGGCGCTGGCGACCCTGCTGTTTATCACCGCCAGTCTGACCCTGGGCCTGATTATCTCCACCATCGCCAAAAGCCAGCTGCAATCGATGCAGATGACGATCTTTGTCTTACTACCCTCAATTCTGTTATCCGGCTTTATGTTTCCCTACGAAGGGATGCCTCTGGCCGCGCAATATATAGCAGAGGCACTGCCCGCCACCCACTTTATGCGGCTGATTCGCGGCGTGGTTCTGAAAGATGTAGAGATTATCAACATGGCCCCGGATATCTACTGGCTGGGGCTGTTTACTCTGGGTGGCTTAGCCGTTGCCTCGATACGCTTTAAGAAACGCCTCGATTAAATACTGCCATTGATTCTCCCGCACCGGGCTGCACAATGACGCAGCCCCTGCGGCTGATGCAGGGTCAAACAGCAACACACAATCCTCCTGAGAACCAGAAAAGAAAATCAGAAACGTGCGCTAAAGCCAACATATTCAGATCTGCATCAGCTAATAATTGGCACAGAAAGAGGTAAAGAAGGCACGGCAGGATGCAACTTATTCCGAAGATTCACACTAGAGTCTAGTGGCGTAGATACACAGAGAGAACCAAGCACTCTCATTATCTGCAGCGGATCTTCGTGTTACCCCGCACAGCGTCCGACCACTTAGCGGACGTTTTTTAGCGGGAGAGCTAACCGGTAAAAGATCAACCAGTAAAAGATCGCAGTTGTCAGAAATACTATGTCTCGCCTGATGTTCAGGACATGGGTTTCCCAGTAAGACACAACTGCAATGCCCCTGGTGGCATAAGCATCCATCTCAATAAGATGGATATATAGCAAGACAATAATTATAACTCTCGTGCCCAGCACGCTGCTTTCCGGAGTCACTGACACATGCAAGAATTTGTCGATCTCATAAACGGCATTATCTCAAGCCCTGCTCTGATCTTTCTCTGCCTTGGGGCCAGTCTTTTCTATTCAATCCAGATACGCTTCGCACCGCGGCGAATGTTGCGCAAAATGTGCGAGCGGCTGTTTTCAGAATCACAATCCAGCCCTGAGCCTGCATTAGCACCTATCAGAGCCTGAAGCGCTGCGACAGGCGCTCAGCCCAGTTGAAGATTAAAAAAATAAAGAAGTGGAATACGCTTTACGACGTTCAAACCTGACGTCCAAATCTATAGCACGACTGTTAAACACAGCCTGTTTTAGTGTCTCATTTATTCATTCGTTATAAAAACAAGAGGAAGTAAACAATGAAGAAAACCCTGATTTCCGCTGCCGTCCTGATGGCTGCAATGGCAGGAACAGCAATGGCTGGTACTTTGGAAACTGTGAAGGAACGTGGCGCACTTCAGTGTGGTGTAACGAGTGGTGTCCCTGGCTTCTCGGTGCCTGATGATAAAGGTAACTGGAAAGGTCTGGACGTTGACGTATGCCGGGCGGTTGCTGCCGCCGTACTGGGTGATGCAACTAAAGTTAAGTATATTCCACTGAATGCTAAAGAGCGTTTTACTGCGCTGGTGTCCGGCGAGATTGATATGCTGTCCCGTGTGACCACCTGGACACAGACCCGCGATACTCAGCTGGGTATCAATTTTGCCGGTGTTAACTACTACGATGGACAGGGCTTTCTGGTGAAGAAAGAGCTGGGCCTGAAAAGTGTTAAGGACCTGGATGGCGCGACCGTCTGTGTCCAGTCCGGTACCACCACTGAGCTGAATATGGCCGATTACTTCCGTACTCACGGCATTACCTATACGCCGGTTGTATTCGACACCAATGATCAGGCGGCGCAGGCATTTGATACCGGCCGTTGTGACTCATTTACCACCGACCTGTCCCAGGCTGCCGGCCTGCGCACCCGGATGCAGGACCCATCAGCGGTCGGTGCACTGCCCGAGGTTATCTCTAAAGAGCCACTGGGGCCTGTTGTACGTCAGGGTGATGACACCTGGTTTAATATCGTCAAATGGTCTTTCAATGCGATGCTCAATGCCGAGGAACTGGGGCTGACATCGGCTAACGTCGATAAGATGAAGGCGGAAAGCACCGATCCTAACGTTAAGCGTCTGCTGGGTCTGGACGGACCTAAAGGCAAAGGCCTGGATCTGTCAGATGACTGGGCATACCAGATCGTTAAGCAGGTGGGTAACTACGGTGAAGCCTATGAGCGTAACGTGGGTAAAGACTCGCCACTGGGCCTGGACCGCGGCCTGAACGCGCTGTGGAACCAGGGTGGTCTGCAGTACGCTCCACCTATGCGTTAAGTTGTTGATCAACGGCTGGCCGTCAGGCTGGCCGTTTTTATTTCTGTCCTTAGCCTTGCTCCCAGGACAGAAGGATCCGTGTACTGATTTCTGGAGTTAACTTAACAATGTCCTCAGACATTTTGCATTCAGGTCACACACCTGATGGCGGCAGCTCGCCGCAGTCAAAAGCCCCGCCGGTGAGCAAACCAAAATTCTGGAATGACCCGAAAAAGCGGTCGTTACTGTTTCAGGTACTGCTACTGACAGCGCTGGGCTTCGTCTTTTACACCATCATTCAAAATACCCTGACCAACCTTGAACAACGGGGTATGACCACCGGCTTTGATTTTCTGACCCACGAAGCGGGCTTTGGTATCGCCATGAGCCTGATCGATTACAGCGAAGCATCCAGTTATGGTATGACCTTTGTTGTGGGGCTGTTAAATACCATTCTGATCGCCGTGTTGGGGATTATTGCCGCGACTATCCTGGGCTTTATTCTGGGGGTGGCGCGCTTATCGGATAACTGGCTGATCGCTAAATTTTCTGCACTGTATATCGAAATATTCCGCAACATCCCACTGCTGCTGCAGATCTTTTTCTGGTATTACGCGGTGCTGCGCACCCTGCCAACGCCGCGGCAGAGTCTCGAATTTTTCGGCTCTTTTCTCAATAACCGGGGGTTAATTGTGCCGGCTCCCGTGCCTGAAGATGGCTTTGGGCTGGTGATTATCGGCTTCTTTGGCGCGATCATCGCCAGTTGGTTGATTGCCCGCTGGGCCCGCAAGCGTCAGGAACTGACCGGCCAGCAGTTTCCGGTCTTCCTCACCGGTATCGGTCTGATTGTCGGTGTACCGCTGCTGCTGTTCCTCTTCAGTGGTATGCCACTGGGACTGGACCATCCCGAACTGAAAGGCTTTAACTTCAAGGGCGGTATCACCGTGATACCCGAGCTGATGGCGCTGTGGCTGGCCCTGAGTATCTATACCGCATCGTTTATCGCAGAAACCGTACGCGCCGGTATCCTGGCGGTGTCTCACGGACAGACGGAAGCGGCCACCGCGCTGGGGATGTCAAAAGCCAAGACGCTACGGCTGATCGTGATTCCTCAGGCGATGCGGGTGGTGATCCCTCCGCTGACCAGTCAGTATCTGAACCTGACCAAAAACTCCTCACTGGCGACCGCGATCGGCTACCCCGATCTGGTTAACGTGTTTGCCGGTACCACGCTCAACCAGACGGGACAGGCGATCGAAGTGATTGCGATGACCATGGCGGTCTATCTGACTCTCAGTCTGCTGACCTCATACTTTATGAACTGGTATAACGCCAGAATTCAATTAACGGAACGCTAGGAGGGGATGCTATGAAATATGATATTCAACCTACGCTGCCCCCACCGTCCAGTATGATTGGGGTGGTCGGCTGGCTGCGAAAAAATCTGTTTAACGGGCCTTTTAACTCAATAGCCACCCTGATAGTGGGCTATTTTCTGATCAGCTTTCTGGTGCCCACCATTCAATGGATCTTCATCGATTCAGACTGGGTAGGCACCAGCCGGGACGCCTGCACCAGCGGTGGTGCCTGCTGGGTATTTATCGCCAACCGGCTGGATCAGTTTCTTTACGGCTTCTATCCGGAAGCGGAACACTGGCGGCCGCAGCTGGCCTTTCTGCTGATGATCGGCTCGATTATCTGGCTGGTTGTGCCACAGACACCGAAAAAGGGGCTGGTCGCTATCTGGTTGCTGGTGATCTACCCCATCGTTGCCTACCTCCTGCTGTATGGTAATTCATTCGGCCTGCCTCAGGTTGAAACGCACCTCTGGGGCGGTTTAACCCTGACCCTGGTGCTGGCGGTGGTCGGTATTGTGGCGTCACTGCCGCTGGGGATTGTGCTGGCACTGGGACGGCAGTCTGATATGCCGATTGTGAAATCGGTCTGTATCACCTTTATCGAACTCTGGCGGGGGGTACCGCTGATTACCGTGCTGTTCATGGCGTCCGTTATGTTGCCACTGTTTTTCCCGGAAGGGATGAGCTTTGACAAGCTGCTGCGGGCCCTGATCGGTATCACCCTGTTCCAGTCTGCTTATATGGCGGAAGTGATCCGGGGCGGCCTGCAGGCGATCCCTAAAGGTCAGTATGAGGCGGCAGATGCCCTGGGACTGGGCTACTGGCAGAAGATGATTCTGATCATCATGCCTCAGGCGCTGAAGCTGATGATTCCGGGGATTGTAAACACCTTTATCGCGCTGTTTAAAGATACCAGTCTGGTGCTGATTATCGGTCTGTTCGATGTCCTGGCGATCGGTCAGGCAGCCAACCAGGACCCTGACTGGATCGGTTATTCCACCGAGAGTTATTTGTTTATTGCCCTGTTGTTCTGGATGTTCTGTTTCAGCATGTCGCGCTATTCGCAGCATCTGGAGAAGAAACTACAAACCGGCCACGGCAACCGCGCCTGATAACAGAGAGATTTTGAGATGAGTCATTCACAAACGACTGAAAAACTGATGGTGGAACTGCGCGACCTGAACAAATGGTACGGCGAGTTTCATGTCCTGAAAAACATAAACCTGGAGGTTAAACAGGGCGAGAAAATCGTCATTTGCGGGCCTTCGGGGTCGGGCAAATCTACCATGATCCGCTGTATTAACCGGCTGGAAGAGCACCAGAAGGGCGATATCATCGTCAACGATATTCCCCTGAACGAAGATATCAAAAATATCGAAGCGATCCGCAAAGAAGTGGGCATGGTGTTCCAGCACTTTAATCTGTTCCCACACCTGACGGTGCTGGAAAACTGTGTACTGGCCCCGATCTGGGTGAAAAAGATGCCCCGCAAAGAGGCGGAAGCGCGGGCGATGGAGCTGCTGGAGCGGGTGAAGATTCCCGATCAGGCACTCAAATACCCCGGCCAGCTGTCCGGTGGTCAGCAACAGCGGGTGGCGATTGCCCGCTCCCTGTGTATGAACCCGGATGTGATGCTGTTCGATGAGCCCACCTCAGCCCTCGACCCCGAAATGATCAAAGAGGTGCTCGATGTCATGATCGAACTGGCCAACGAAGGGATGACCATGCTTTGCGTCACCCACGAGATGGGCTTTGCCAAGACCGTGGCGGACCGGGTTATCTTTATGGATGGAGGGCAGATAGTTGAAGAGAATGAGCCTCATGAGTTCTTTAACAACCCGCAGCATGAACGGACCCAGCTGTTCCTGAGTCAGATTCTTCAGCATTAAAGACAATCGCCAGATGCGGCTGCGCCGCTTGCTAGTGGCTAGAAAAAGCATGAAAAAAACCGCCTGTCTGGGCGGTTTTTTTCTCTGCATCCTCTCTGTACGTTAAATGCCTATATTTCATAATAGTGGTGTGATCGAGGATAGTTCGGTTTAATAAAAGAGCAGCGACTGGATTAAACGCTTTCTGTTTACAGAGCCACTTCTTACAGAGCTACTTCCCCCGATATCCCGAGAACACGCTTAAAGGTTATGATATGTTGAAATAGTCTGTCGCTATACACCTTATTCACCACTCAACAGAACTGCAGCCGAACATGACTCAACGGATATTCGCAACACTTCATCCACAGCGACTTGCTGCCATCGCTATCTGTGTATTGCTGGGCAGCCTGATCGCCAGGATCAGTTTCGCTGAGCAGAATAGCGTCATACGTGTGGGTGGCGACCACAACTACCCGCCCTACGAGTTTATTAATGAAGAGGGGGAACCGGATGGCTACAACACCGAGCTAACCCGGGCAATTGCCGAAGTGATGGGGATGAACATCGAGATCCAGCTGGGTGGCTGGGCTGAGATGCGTAAGAAGTTAGAGCATGGCGAGCTGGATGCATTACAGGGGATGAGCTTTTCCGAAGAGCGCGCCAAAAAATACGATTTTTCCCCTCCCCACGCCATCATTCATCAGTCCATTTTCGCCCGTAAAGGGGACGCAAAAATCACTCAGCTATCCGAACTGAAAGGCAAGGAGGTGATCGTCCAGCGTGGCGGGATCATGCACGATTACCTGCTGCAGAATGATGTGGGGGCACGCTTGATTCTGGTCGACACTCATGCAGCAGCCCTGCGGTTACTCGCATCAGGGCAGCATGATTACGCACTGGTGGCTAATTTACCTGGGCTCTATCTGGGAAAAGAACTGGAGCTATCCAATATAATCCCGGTGGGAAAACCGTTTGGTGCCCAGCACTACGGTTACGCGGTGCTCAAAAATCATCAGGAGTTACTGTCGCAGTTTAGTGAGGGGCTCGCCATTCTTAAAAATACCGGACGACAGCAGGCGATCTATGACCGCTGGCTCGGGCCAGTCGAAAACGCTGGCTTACCCTGGAAAAAGATCGGTCAGGCTACGGCTATCATCTCCGCTCTGCTGCTACTTATACTGGGGGGCATTGTGATCTGGAACCGCATGCTGACCCGCCAGGTCAGCCGTCGCACCGAAGAACTTAAGCTACAGCAACAGCAACTGCTTCAGGCAGACAAGATGACTTCGCTGGGAATACTGGTCTCCGGTGTCGCCCATGAGATCAATAATCCCAGCAGTCTGCTGCTGTTAAACCTTCCGGTACTGAAAGAGGCCTATCTCGATCTGGAGGAGATTCTCGAGTCCCATTATCAGACCCATGGAGACTTTGATATGGGAGGCCTGACCTACCGCCGTATGCGTGATGAGATTATTCCGATGCTGGACGATATGCTGGCGGGCACCCATCGTATTCGCCGAATCGTCGATGACCTGCGTGATTTCGCCCGCCAGAGCCCAGCCAGTCTGGATGAAACCGTTAATCTTAACGAAGTCCTTGCCACCTCTATTCGGCTGGTCGACAACACTATTCGCAGTTCCTGCGATCATTTCAATGTGACCTATGGCGCTGATCTCCCCCTCTTCAGAGGCAATGCGCAACGGATTGAACAGGTTATAATCAACCTGATCGTAAATGCCTGTCAGGCACTCGGATCAGCTGAACAAAGTATCTCCGTCACCACCGCTTATAACCCGAAGGAAAAAAAACTTACGCTGCAGATCATTGATCAGGGGTGCGGTATCACAGCTGATAACTTAAGTCGTCTGAGTGATCCTTTCTTCACCACTAAACGGGAACAGGGTGGCACGGGCCTGGGGCTATCGGTTTCATCCAGTATCGTACAGGAGCATGGCGGCACTATGGCCTATGAATCGATGCCCGGCAAAGGCACCTGCGTCACCCTCTCTCTGCCCGCTATTCAAGGAGTTGTTTAACGATGAATAACCGTCGCTACCCCAACTTTGGTGTATTACTGGTAGATGATGAAGCGCCATTTTTACGCAGCCTCAGTATCGCCCTTGAGCGACGTGGCGGGATAAACCATATCTACCGCTGTGAAGACAGCCGCAATGTAATGACAATGATCGCCCGGGAACCGATCGGGCTGGTACTGCTGGACCTGACCATGCCCCATCTCTCAGGAGAAACGCTGCTGCAACAGATCGTTGAGGAGCATCCAGAGGTCGGCGTGATTATTATCAGTGGTCTGAACCAACTGGAAACGGCAGTAAAATGCATCCGCCTCGGTGCCTTCGATTATTTCGTCAAGACCACCGAAGAGGAACGCTTGATTGAGGGGGTACGGCGCGCCATCCAGTTACAGGAGATGCGTAAAGAGAGTCAGGCAATGCGTCAGCGCTTCCTCACCGACACCCTTGAACGGCCGGAGGTATTCTCTGACATCATCACTCAGGATAAGGGGATGCGCTCAGTGTTCCAGTATCTGGAATCGATCTCAACCAGTAGCCAGCCGGTACTGATTATGGGTGAAAGCGGGGTCGGTAAAGAGCAGATCGCCCACGCGATCCACACGCTGAGCAACTGTAGCGGCCCACTGGTGAGCGTCAATGTTGCCGGGCTGGATGATAACGTCTTTGCTGATACCCTGTTTGGCCATCAGCGTGGTGCGTTTACCGGAGCGGATAAAGCGCGCGCAGGGATGGTTGAGCAAGCCTCCGGTGGCACCCTGTTTCTCGATGAGATCGGCGACCTGAGCCTGGCCTCACAGGTTAAACTTCTGCGCCTGCTTCAGGAGGGTGAATATTACCCCCTGGGAAGTGATCGCCCGAAACGAATTCGCGCCAGGGTAGTCGTCGCCACGCATCAGAATCTGGAAGAAAAACAGCAGTTGGGCGAATTCCGCAAAGACCTGTACTACCGGCTCAGAATCCATCAGGTAGAGATCCCTGCACTGCGACAGCGCAAAGGGGATATCCCCCTGCTATTGGAATATTTTCTGGCCGAAGCCGCTGAAGAACTGAATAAAACCAAACCCACAATACCAAAAGAGCTACCCGTATTGCTGGCCAACTATAGCTTCCCGGGCAATGTGCGTGAATTAAGGGCACTGGCCTATGATGCGATGAGTCTGCACCACTCAAAAATGCTCTCGATGGAGGTCTTCCGACGAATCCTCAACCAGGAGATCCCCTGTACAGAGTCCGATAAAAGCGCCACTCCGATAATCTTTAACCCCGATCAGCCTCTGCCAACTCTGCAGGAAGCGGGCGAACTCCTGGTTGCAGCAGCGATGGAGCGTGCTCAGGGCAATCAATCCCTGGCATCGCGCCTGCTGGGTATTTCACAACCAGCACTGAGCAAGCGATTGAAGAAAAAAGAGCCTTAGTCCTGTCTGCTGAAATCATCCCCCTCTTCTGTTGCACGGTTACCCAGCGATGCACAGTGAAAGGTTTCGCTGGTTATAAACCCCTATAACCATTGGCAACACTATAACCAAACTTCGCAGTTCTAACCTGTTGATTAACAACAATTATAAGACCAAACAAGCGTCAGCCTATTCCACAGGTTATACCCCTTGCAGCCGCAAAAACATTAAATAAAAAACCATTTTCTAATTTTAAATCAATGAGTTATAAGATTTCTTAACTCTTGGCATCCTCCCTGCTTTATAGATTGCATCCAGTGCTCATCGCTCCCTCGTTCAATACAGGAAGGCGACGCACCTGAGCCATCAAGATGGCGCAAACAATAATAAACCGATGAGGAAGCACCATGGGTGAAGCCATAGCGTTAACGCAACAAGAGAGTGGGCGCAAAGAGAAAGATCTGTTGGGTGAGGCGTTCGTTCCAGCAGATGCCTATTTTGGCATTCAGACGCAACGGGCACAGCGAAACTTCGATCTCAGTGGTATTCCCCTGCACCACTTCCCTCAACTGGTCGAGGCATTGGCATTGGTAAAGCTGGCGTGCGCCAGAGCCAATAATACGCTGGGCTTTTTGAACGATAGCAAAACCGCAGCCATTGAAGCGGCCGTTAAGAAAATTCTGTCCGGTCATTATCACGACCAGTTTGTCGTCGATATGATTCAGGGCGGTGCGGGCACCTCAACCAATATGAATGCCAACGAGGTCATCGCCAATATCGGCCTCGAGCAGATGGGATATGCCAAAGGTGAATACAGCCACCTGCATCCCAACAATGACGTCAACATGTCTCAGTCGACTAACGACGCTTACCCTACGGCCGTGCGCCTCTCGATACTCTTAAAACACGGTGATCTGGTCAAAGCGCTGGCCTCACTGCGCGACGCTTTCTCCGCTAAAGGCGACGAGTTTGCCGATGTCATCAAAATGGGGCGCACCCAGCTGCAGGATGCGGTACCGATGACCCTGGGGCAGGAGTTCAAATCCTTTGCCAGCACCCTGACGGAAGATATTGACCGCATTGCCGGCCTGTCTGAACTGCTCAAAGAGATCAACCTGGGCGGTACCGCCATCGGGACCGGTATCAATACCGATCCGGAATACGCCAAACTGGCGGTCAACAATCTTTCTGAACTGAGCGGTTTTGAATTCAAGCGAGCATCTGATCTGGTGGAAGCCAGTTCCGATATGGGCGCCTTTGTGTTGTTCTCCGGCATGCTCAAGCGTCTGGCGGTGAAACTATCAAAAATATCCAACGATCTACGCCTGCTGAGCATGGGTCCCCGCTGCGGTCTTGCCGAAATAAACCTGCCGGCACAACAACCGGGTAGCTCCATCATGCCGGGCAAGATTAACCCGGTCATCCCAGAAGCGATGAACCAGGTTGCCTATCAGGTGATCGGCAACGATCTCGCCCTGACCATGGGCGCTGAAGCGGGCCAGCTCCAGCTAAATGCCATGGAACCGCTGATCGCCTATAACGTGCTGGAATCGATACGCATGCTGACCCAGGCGATGAATATGCTGAAAAACCGCTGCATACGCGGCATCACAGCTAACCGGGATCGCTGCCAGGAACTGGTTGATCAGAGCATTGGCATCATCACCGCCGTTGTGCCTTACATCGGTTATGAAAACTCGACCCGCATTGCCAAAGCCGCCCTCGAGAGTGGCCGTGGCGTGCTGGAACTGATCAGAGAGGAGAACTTAATGAGTGAAGCGGACTTAAGTGACCTGCTCAAGCCTGACAATATGATAGCCCCTCAGGCACGACGACGTTAACCCACTACAAGCTTACCCCAACCCTGAAACCCGATACGGGTAAAAAAACAACTATAGAAAGGATGAGAGTTATGCAACCAACTGTGAAAAATGAAAGCCGCTCCGGTTTCTGGAGCGATCTGGCTCTGTGGAAAAAAATATTGATCGGAATGGTTCTCGGTGTCGCCGCCGGTGCGATCATGGGACCAGATGCTGAACTGCTGAAACCGATCGGCACGCTGTTTATCAACGCTATCAAGATGCTGATTGTCCCGCTGGTTTTCTGCTCTCTGGTGGTCGGTGTCACCTCTATGCAGGATACCCGTAAAATGGGACGGATCGGTATTAAAGCGATCATACTGTATCTGGGAACCACTGCCATTGCGATCAGCATTGGACTGGGGCTGGGCACTGTCCTGACACCAGGAGAGGGACTGAATATGGTAATTACCGATTCGTCAGCTGTCGGCAAAGAAGCACCGACACTGGTACAAACGCTCCTGAATATGATTCCCAAAAATCCGGTCAGCGCGCTGGCAGCTGGTAATATTCTGCAGATCATCGTCTTCGCGTTAGGCCTGGGCATTTCGCTGACACTGTGTGGCGAGAAAGCAGAACCAGCAATCCGCTTGTTTGAAAGCCTTGCGGAAGGGATGTACAAACTGACCGGGCTGGTGATGAAGCTGGCCCCCTATGGTGTGTTTGGTCTGATGGCCTGGGTAGCCGGAAAGTACGGCATGGATATTCTGTTACCACTGATTAAGGTAATTGTTGCAGTCTATATTGGCTGTCTGATCCATGTACTGGTTTTCTACACTGGGTTAATCAGCACTCTGGGACGATTGAACCCTGTGCGCTACCTTAAAGGACTGCTGAACCCTGCTGTGGTCGCATTTACGACCACCAGCAGCTCCGGCACGCTTCCCGCCACCATCAAAGCCTCTCAGGAAGAGATGGGTGTATCCAAGAGTATCTCCAGCTTTGTTCTGCCGCTGGGCGCAACCATCAATATGGACGGCACCGCTCTGTATCAGGGCGTCTGCGCGCTATTTATCGCACAGGCCTTTGGCATCGACCTGGCGTTCTCTGATTACCTGCTGATCATTATGACCTCTACGCTGGCCTCCGTTGGCACCGCCGGTGTTCCGGGTGCTGGCCTGATCATGCTATCGCTGGTGCTCACTACTGTTGGTCTGCCAATCGAAGGCCTTGCCATTGTTGCGGGTATCGATCGTATTCTGGATATGGCAAGAACCAGCGTGAATGTGTGCGGCGATCTGATGGTCTCAATTCTGGTTGCCAAGAGCGAGAATGAGTTAGACGGGTCAATTTACAATCAGACATCATCACACACTAAGCCTGAAGCTGCACCTGTGACCATCTAACGTTCCGGCTCAACTGAACCTGACAAAAAACCGCCTGATTGGGCGGTTTTTTATGCTGCCGTTGAGCTACCCGATAACCGTCAGATCGCCTCCCGACCGTGGGGGGCATCAAAGTTATGCTCTGGCCCTACAGGCACGATCCGGGTGGGGTTGATCATATCGTGGCTGTAGTAATAGTGTTGTTTGATATGTTCCATATTAACCGTCTCAGCCACCCCTTCAATCTGATACAGCTCGCGGACATAGCCACTGATATTCGGGTATTCGCGCAGCTGTTTCAGGTTACATTTAAAGTGACCGTGATACACCGCATCAAACCGGATCAGGGTGGTAAACAGACGCCAGTCCGCTTCAGTTAGCTTCGCCCCCGCAAGGTAGCGATTGTGGGACAGAATTACCTCAATCCGATCAAGACTGGCAAACAGGTCTTTAACATTGTGTTCGTAGGCGTCCTGCGTGGTGGCAAAACCTGAACGATACACACCATTGTTCACCGTCTCGTAGATCCAGCTGTTCAGCTCTTCAATCTCATCACGCAGCAGTTCAGGCCAGAGATCGCATTCATTGCCGGTCAGGTCGTTAAACGCTGAGTTAAACATGCGGATAATCTCTGACGATTCATTGCTGACGATGGTCTGCTGCTGTTTGTCCCACAGCACTGGCACTGTCACCCGGCCGGTATAATCCGCTTGCGCCCGGGTATAGATCTGATGCATAAACTCAGAACCGTACAGATGATCGCCAGTTGAGCCGGTTTCCCTATCGAAGCTCCAGCCCTGTTCCAGCATATGCGGGCTGACAACCGACACCGTAATCAGGTCTTCCAGTCCTTTGAGCTTACGAAAGATCAGGGTGCGATGTGCCCAGGGACAGGCCAGCGAGACATACAGATGATAGCGGCCAGGCTCAGCCCTGAATCTTCCCTCACCGGTAGGACCGGGACGGCCATCGCTGGTTATCCAGTGACGAAACCCCGCCTGTTCACGGACAAACTCACCTTTGGAGTTTTTAGTTTCATACCATTGATCATGCCATTTGCCTTCGATTAGTAATCCCATCACGGCCTCCTGCTTGGTTACACTATGAAACCATAATAGATTCTATTTTATAGATTAAAAATCACTTAAATACGGATTTAATATTCGAATAATTAGAATTATCTGCATCACAACACTGATGCAGTAGCTCCGCCAGACGCTTCAGTCCTGGCCCACTCTGATCCTGGCGGGCATAGTACAGCTGCAGCATCTCGCTACGACAACCTCCGTTCTGCAGAGGAATCGGCAACAATAACCCCTGTTCCAGCAAACGACGCATACGGGTCACCGGAATCCAGGCAAACCCCATACCCCGACTGATCATCTCTGTCGCTGTGGCGATATTACTCACGGTCCAGCGCTCATCTGCCTGCAGCCAGCCAGAATCAACATTTTTTGACAGAGCGGAATCCCGGGTCACCAGCTGCCGGTAATTAATCAGATCATCAACCACCAGGGTCTGCCCCTGTTGATACTGCTTAAAGACCTGATGACTGGGAGCCGCTACGGCAAGAAAATCCACCGCAAACAGGGGCTCTGCCAGAAAGTGAGACACACCCGACCCTGCAATCGCCAGATCAACCTGCCCCTGATTCAATGCTTCCGATGCACCCGACAGAACCGTTTCATACAACTGAATCCGGGTGTTGGGATATTCCGAAGAGAACTGCTCCAGTACATTACCGATATATTCCGGCGGAAACACCTGATCAACAGCGATGGCGATCTCAGGCTCAACACCCGCATTCAGGCTCGCAGCCAGTGAATCGATGTTAGCAGCAGATTCCAGCAGATGCTCAGCTCTCTGTAACAATAGCCGCCCAGCGTCAGTCAGGTGTGCTTTGCGGCCTTTAACTTCAAGCAATTTAACATCCAGCATCAGTTCCATCTTCTGAATCGCATGATGGATACTCGACTGACTCTTATGCACAACCCCTGCGGCATGGGCAAAACCACCGTGCTCCACAACCGCTTTTAGCATCCGCCACTGCTCTAGTGTTACCTTCACCCCATCATTCCTTTCTAAAAAATAGAATATATAACTCTATTTATACCGATTTTCATTCCCAAATATAGGACTATCATGGAAGCATATCAAATCAGGTACGGCTTAGATCGATTCAGCCGAAGGAGTACGTTATGACGATTCAAATCATTCAGAGCCATCCATCCGCCGATGGTGCCGGTGTCAAAATACAGCGGGTTCACGGCTTTCGTGATAATGGTCTCGACCCTTTCCTGATGCTGGATGAGATCTATTCGGATAACCCGAATGATTACGGCTCAGGCTTTCCAGCGCATCCGCACCGGGGTATCGAAACCCTCACCTATATCCGTCATGGTGGGTTTGAACATCAGGATCATCTGGGTAACAAAGGCGGAGTACAAAGCGGTGAAGCGCAATGGATGTCGGCCGGACGGGGCATTATTCATTCCGAGATGCCGCTGCAGAAAGATGGCCTGATGCACGGTTTTCAGCTGTGGCTCAACCTGCCCGCCAGCCTGAAGATGAAAGACCCGGACTGGAAAGATGTTGGCCGTGAACAGCTACCCTGGCAGCCGCTGGAAAATGCCGAAGTGAAAGTGATCGGCGGCGGGATCTCCCTGGATGGCCAATCATTCAACGGCCCGCTGCAGCAACTCCCTGGCAATGCCACGGTTGCAGATCTCTGCCTGAAAGCGGATGCTGATATCAGTATTGCAAACAGCGCGGGCCGGACGCTGCTGCTCTATGTCTATGAAGGGGAGCTGAGTCTGAATGGTAAAGCAATAACCACCCGGCAGATGGCGAAAATAACCGAACCTGAGGCGTTGCAGATCACATCCGCCAACGGTGCCGGTACTCTGCTACTCAGTGGCGAGCCCCTGAAAGAGCCGGTGGCTCACTACGGCCCCTTTGTGATGAATACTCAGGCTGAAATTAATCAGGCGATCCGTGATTATCAGCAGGGCACCCTGACCGATTCACAGTAAAACCGATCCCCCTCCATTCAGAGGGGGACAACACCTGAATAGGTTATCCCCGAAAGATACGCCAGATCACGATTCCAGGTAGCCAGATCGCCCATATCAAACTGTTGCAGATGATGATGCCCGCAGGCCCGGGCCATCACCTGCATCAGATGCACCGAGCCGGTCAGAAAGTTGGCCAGTTGAGCGGCAGACTTATCCACATTCAAGCGCTGGCGCAGGTCAGCCTTCTGGGTTGCGATACCCGCCGGACAGTTATTGGTATTACAGATCCGCGCCGCCACGCAGCCGATCGACTGCATCGCACTGTTGGCCAGCGCGATACCATCGGCGCCCAGTGCCAGTGCTTTAACAAAGTCACTGGGCACCCGTAACCCGCCGGTAATAATCAACGTCACCCGCCCACTGGCACCGTTGGTGTTCAGACAGCGCCTGGCCCTGGCCAGCGCCGGAATCGTGGGTACACTGATATGGTCTCTGAACAGCTGTGGCGCGGCTCCCGTACCGCCGCCCCGACCATCAAGAATGATATAATCGGCTCCGGCTTTCAGAGCAAACTCGATATCCCGCTCAATATGGTTGGCACTGAGCTTAAAGCCTACCGGAATCCCCCCACTGATCTCCCGAACCCGGTCGGCAAAGAGACTAAAATCGGCCACACTGTGAAGATCGGTAAACGTCGGCGGCGATAGTGCTTCCTGTCCCTCCGGAATCCCCCGTACCTGAGAGATCTTGCCGACATTTTTACTGGCGGGCAGATGACCTCCGGTACCGGTTTTAGCCCCCTGCCCCCCTTTAAAATGAAACGCCTGCACTCGGGTTAACAACTCTTCCCGATAACCAAATTTAGCGCTGGCAAGCTCATAGAAGTAACGGGAGTTGGCCTGCTGTTCCTCCGGCAGCATACCGCCCTCACCGGAACAGATCCCCGTACCGGCTAGCTCAGCCCCTTTTGCCAGAGCGGTTTTCGCTTCTTCCGACAAAGCGCCAAAGCTCATATCGGAGACAAACAGAGGGATATCCAGCTGCAACGGTTTTTTCGCTTCCGGGCCGATCACCAGCGAAGTTTCCACCACCGCATCTTCCTGCAACGGCTTACGGGCCATCTGAGCGACCATAATCTGAATATCATCCCAGGCCGGCAGCTGATTGCGGGGCACACCCATTGCGGTCATCGGACCATGGGAGCCGACCCCTTTGATCCCGTCACGGGCCAGTTGATGGATAAACTCGACAGTGGACTCCTCAGGCGTATTCACCGCCTGCGGAGGCGTGTTATCGGAAGCATCAGACACAGCCGACCCCGGCCCCTCATGGCCCACAGCGGCGGAATCAAACTGTTTATGGCTGCCATCACAGTAGGGCGCGTTGCTGGTATGTTTGCAGACGCACAGCCACGCTTCCCCGGTACTTTCAGCCCGGAACGCTTTGGGTGTCAGGCCCGTCTCCCCATGGGAACCATCGCAGAAAGGTTGTTTAGAAGAACGCCCACAGACACAGAAATGATATTCCTGCCCCTCAATGAGCTCGACCTTAGCGGGCTTGTTATCCGCGACGACCGGCTTTGCTGACATAACTCACTCCCATGAACGGTTCAATGAGTAAAGCCTAGCAGCCATTTTAAAAAAAGAGCCAGCCCTGGGTAAAAAAACGCTCAGATCAGGCGCCTTCAGATACCATCATAGATCAGCTTAATACCGACTATCAGCAGCATAATCAGAATAATGCGGTAGAACAGCTGATCATCCAGCTTATGATGGATCACCAACCCCAATCTGATACCGATCCAGGCGACAGGGGCCAGCACCAGCCCCACCAGCAGGTTATCGGTATTGATCTGTCCCAGTACGCCATAGGCCACCAGTTTGACCAGATTGACGATCGCCAGAAACACCACTGCGGTGCCCAGAAATTCGGCCCGGGGCAGTTTCATAGGAATCAGATAGAAATTCATCGGCGGCCCCCCGGCATGGGCGATAAAGCTGGTGAACCCCGCTACCATGCTGGAGATAGATCCGACCACCGGCGAAGCGGTCCGGCCCAGCTTTGAACCGTTCAGTAGCCCCCAGAGGGCAAAACCAATCGACAGAATACCCAGCAACAGGCGTAACACATCGTCATTCAGATAACCAAACAGCAGATAGCCGATAAAGATCCCCAGCACCGCACCCGGCACCATAATCTTTAACAGATCGTTACGTTTACTGTGCCACCAGGCCCGAACACTGAAATAGTCCATCAGAATCAATAGTGGCAGCATAATGGCGGCGGCCTGCACCGGACCGATATAGAGCGACATCAGCGGTACGCTAATCACGCCAACACCTCCGGCAAAGCCTGACTTAGAAATACCGGTTAATAACACACCGATGGCGGCTAACAGCCAGAACGCCCAGCTAAATGACAGGATAAGATCCACTGAATTCCCCCGATAAAAGCAGCATCTTACCCTGATGCAGAGGATGGTAAAACTTATCTTCGTATTTACACTCTGCTGCGGACAGGGTAAAACAGTGATGAACAGTTTTCACTTGCGAACCCAGATGATCAGAATAAAACGTGCTTCAGACCGGGGTTATGCCCATTTCGGCTGGCTTGAATCCCGGCATGTATTCTCATTCGGCAGCTATTTCGATCCAGAATGGATGGGAATTTCCGAACTGCGGGTGGCCAATGAAGATCTGTTGCATCCGGGTGCGGCAATCGATCCGAGCACCCACCAGGATATGGAGATCATCTCCGTTATTCTCGATGGTAAAAACCTGCATACCGACTCGCTGGGCAACCGAAAGCTGTTAGAGGGCCGTAGCCTGCAACTGCTCAGTACCGGAACAGGCACTGAGTTCACCGAACAGAATGCCTCGCTGGAAAACAACCTGAAAATGCTGCAGTTCTGGATCGTACCCGAGACCACCGGCAATTCACCACGCTATCAGTCGCGTAAACTCCTGAGTCGCGAGGGGGTACAACTGATCGCATCCCCTGATGGCCGGGATGATTCCCTGCAACTGGGTCAAAATGCTGAGATGTATCAGTTCCGTTTGCAGCACACCAGCTACGGTCTGCCAGCCGCAGCGCACGGCTTTCTGTTTCTCTTCAGGGGCGAACTGGAGGTCAATGGCAGTTTATTACTGGCGGGTGATGCGATGCTGTTTGAAGATGAACCACTGATCTCCCTGCGGGGAATCAGTCGTGCCGAGGGCTTTTATTTCACCCTGCCCTGAAAAGCCCGGCTCCTGACCGGGAAAACCCCAACTCCTGACTTAAAAAACCTCTGCTCCTGACCTGAAAAGGGTTCGGTAAACAGCCTGATTCAAGCGTCAGCGTTTTTAAAACAAATCGGTATATAACAAAAGAATTCCAAACAGAATGGGGCTTTCAGCCCGATTACCCCGGTGTGTAATAAAATTTTTACCAAAACATTGTTGCAATGCACAAATAATTCGCTATATTGAAATAGCACTTTGCTTTTTGAGCCACTAATTTGGCTTACTTCGACCCGGCGCCCGCCGGGTCCTTTTTTTCCGCACCGCACCAAAAGCGAGCATTTATCACTCCAAACCGTTGCTTATACTGAACTCTTCTGCAAGATTCTGGAGTGAATTCACGACTTTATCCGGTGAAATATCCCAAAAATCAAACACCGCAGCCGTATCTCGCTGAACCCATGCGGCATTCAGCCCCGCATGTTTAGCTCCCATCACATCCCAGGCATTGCTCGATATCAGCCAGGTATCACCCGCCCGGCTGGCGGTGCGATTCAACAGATGCAGGTAGACCGCCGGATCGGGTTTATAGCGTTTAATCTCATCGACGCTGACAACATCATCCAGCAACTCCAGCACATTAGCATTGTTCAACAATGTTCTGACCTTGTCAGCAGGACCGTTAGAAAAAGCCACGCAGTAGTGGCCCTGCGCCCGCAACGACTCGATAGCAGGAATAACATCGCTATAGGTCGCCAGTTGCTGATATTGGGCCATCAGGAACTGTTGCTGCTCTGTCGTCAGAGAAAGACCGGTTATGCTGAGGGCATACTCAAGCGCCTGAAGGGTACAGATATTAAACGGCTCGTATCGTCCCATCAGGCCACGTCGAAAAGCATACTCTACCTGCTTTTCCCGCCATATCCTGGCCAGATCTCCGGCTTTATCACCCACCATCATCTGCAGATGCCTGCCCATCTCGAGTGGATCGACCAGAGTGCCATAAACATCAAAAGCAAAGGTCTGTCTGTGCATATCTGTTCTCCAGTGGATGGTTCAGATCGGTGGCTATCGCGATGATAAACCAGAAATCATCAACGCAAGCACAATGCGTTGAATCGCTGATATCAATTTTATGATGAAAGCCGGGGCAGGAACAGCCAATGAAAGCATCTGATAAAAAGAACAAAAAAGAGAGCCCCGCGCTAGCGGGGCTACATGTGGCATGCGAAGTATTTTCTTCTATCTCTTTTCAGCCCCAACTTATTGAGGCTATTGCTTCTCTGTCTTTGCAGAGTAACTTCAGCTTAGTACAGAATTTCCGCTTCGAACTTGAAAATTTTTTATACCCACACGGGCTTAATTGCGATTATTTTCTGTTACTGCCCCTGTGTAAAAGCCGCGTCCCCAGCGCATTGAATCTGAAGCGAAACCAGATTCAGGATCCCCATTGATTACTCTGCTCTCTGGCTACTTATCGCTGCATTTTACGTCATCCGTATAACCGACAATCGCCACTGCGCGGAGATTCCCCATATCGGGCTATACTTATCTCTATTGGTATACAGCAGATCAGCGGGATACGCCGCAACCGGACAACTCTCTGATGAGCACAGACTCCTGTCGCGGATGTGATCGCAATGCTCGTTGTGACCGGTAAGTTCAATTGCAGCTTGTCTTCAGAGAGGTGTAAATGGCAACATCAGAGGTCCAGAATTCAGATCCAGCCACTCAGGCCCCTCCCCCGGAACTGATTATCGACAGAATACCCAATCTGAAAGATCTCCTGCCCGATGCACTTCAACCTTATTGGGCCGTGTTGGAACACTATCCACTGATTGGCGCAATGCTGATCGTAGTGGTCTCGTTCATGGTGGCCTTTTTGTTCCGGGCAATACTCATCCGCAGTTTGCAAAACGTTTATGTATCATCGCCAGGCTTTGCCGAAGAGAGAGTTATCCGGCATCTGCGCAAGCCGCTGTTTACCACAATACTATTTTTCGGTTTTACCCTCGCAGCCCAGATCGCAAACCTGGGAGTCATAACCAATATTCTGGTGAACCTGTCGGTGTCCGTTATCGTCGCCAGCTGGATGCGCGCAGCGTTTCACCTGAGCACAACGATCCTGGAATCTCTGGGCAGCAGTCAAAACCGTATCCCGGTTATCGAGCCGCAGACGATTCCGATTCTTAACCTATCGGTGCGGCTGATTGTGATTCTAGTGGGCAGCTACTGTTTACTGATCATCTGGGGAATCAATCCCCTCGGCTGGCTGGCTTCAGCGGGTATCGTCGGCATCGCCGTGGGTTTCGCCGCCAAGGACACCCTGGCAAACCTGTTTTCGGGTTTTTTCATTCTGGTAGATGCGCCCTACAAAGTGGGCGACTATGTCAATCTAGATAGCGGGGAACGGGGCCGGGTAACGCATATCGGTCTGCGCAGCACACGATTGATGAGTCGCGATGATATTGAGATCACCCTGCCCAATGCAGTTATCGCCAATGCGAAGATCGTTAATGAAAGCGGTGGCATCAACTCCAATATAAGAATAGCGATAGCCGTTAGCGTCGCCTATGGCTCTGATGTCGATCAGGTCTGTGAGATATTACAAACCATTGGCAACCGCTATGAGGGATTTTGTGAACTGCCAGAGCCACGGGTTCGGATGCGGGCTTTCGGTGCTTCCGGTCTGGACTTTGAACTGCTGGGCTGGATTCACAACCCCGAAGACCGGGGCAGAATCCGGCATGAGATGTTGATGGAGATATATAAGCAGTTTGCAGCAGCCGGCATTGAGATCCCCTATCATAAAACAGATGTCTACGTTAAGGAGTTCCCCAAAGGCTGAAGCATTGGGGATTCTTTGAGCTTGACCTGGCCCGGATGCACCATGTTTGATATTAGTGGAGCGATACCTCCCCACAATCTAAAAGAGACTCACCACAGTACCCAGAGGGCATGCTAAGGGCACGGAGAACACAGAGAAAACCGATGAATAGCTCTTCTCCGTTTGCTCTGTGTCCTCTGTGGTAAAACAATTTTCTATGCCTTTTTAACGTCAAGCCCCTCGCCATAAAGTTTTTGGCGCCACTAATGGCGTTTCTTCCGTTTGATCCCATCAGAAGGCAGCGCCTCCTGCGGGTTATCCGGCCACTGATGTTTTGGATAGCGCCCTTTCATATCCTTCTGTACATCGCGATAACTATTGGCCCAGAAGCTGGCCAGATCCTGAGTCACCGCCAGCGGCCTGCGCGCCGGTGACAACAGGTGTATTTTAACCGCCACACCATACCCGACTACCGGAGTCTGGGTTGAGCCAAACATCTCCTGTAGTTTGACCGCTAAAACCGGTGGATATTCGCTGTAATCAAGGGCAGCACTGTGCCCCGAAGGCAGTTTCAGGCGCACCGGCGCAAGCCTGTCTAACTCATTAGGCAGCGGCCATGCCAGCAACGCCTGCAGTATGCCCGCCAAATCAAGACGGGCAAAATGATTGATATGATTCACCGGATCAAGCCAGGGCGCTAACCAGTTTTCCATCGTGTCCAGCAAGGCCTGATCAGACAGATCCGGCCAGCCCCCTCCTTCAGGTTGCGAGCGATGCAGAAACATCACCCGCTGACGCCAGCTGCTGATCTCCTGAGTCCAGGGAAGCACCTGCAATCCCTGCTTACGAATCATCTGTACCAGTGCCTGGTTCTTCTCTTTTACCGGCACCTCTTCAAGTGCCTCCCGGCTTAATACCAGCACACCGATGCGGCGCTGCAATTCACAACACATCCGTGCCTGCTGGCGCTGCCATTCGACCACTTTATGCTGCCCGACCAGGCCTGACAGCCCATGGGAGAACAACTTTTCCGGTAATGCGATGGCAAGAAACACCCGGTCCGCACTCTGCCCCTGCATCCCCCAACAACTGGCCACCGCCAGCCAACGCTGTTTTGCCAGCGGGTCAGAGTCAGCTAACCTGACGGCCCGACCACCACTTAACTGATAATCGCCGCCAGCATCACTGCGTTTAGCAGCGATCCGGTCCGGGTAGGCCTGAGCGATCAGCATGGCGCAGAGTTCTGATTCTGTGAGATCGACCGAACGCTGACTGAGTGTACTCAGATGACGGCTACACAAGCGATAGAACTGCTGACTCAGTTGACGAATGCGCTGCAGAACGCCCTTCTGGCTGGCAGCGCAGGCGATATCCCCTCTCAGCCAGTGCAGACGACGCTCGAAATCAGCATCACCGCTCAACGGATCCCGTTCACTGAGCAGGGCTGCTATATCACAAGCCAGCCTGGCGCACTGGCTTTGCCAACCCACCAGTAACAGATGCGCAAGTCTTGGATGCAGCGGCAGCAACGCCATCAGAGCGCCCGTATCGGTCAGTTGCAGACCGCCCTCAGTCGGTTTTAACGCCTCCAGCCGCACCAACAGATCCCGTCCCTGACTCAACGCCGCTTCCGGTGGTTGATTCAGCCAGCGCAGTTCGGCAGGGTCCTCTACCCCCCAACGAGCCATCTGCAGGGCTAACGGGGTCAGATCGGTGGACATGATTTCCGCTGTCGCATGGGGTGCCAGCTGGCCCTGCTGGTTCTCGGACCAGAGCCGGTAACAGCACCCTGGCTCCATCCGCCCTGCCCGGCCGGCCCGCTGAATGCTGGCGGCACGGGACACTTTACAGGTATGTAACCGGGTCATGCCACTGGCGGGATCAAGCCGGGCTTCACGACTCAGTCCGGCATCGATAACCACCCGGATTCCCTCAATTGTCAGACTGGTCTCGGCAATATTGGTGGCCAGCACAACCTTACGCTGTCCCGGCGGAGACGGTGCTATCGCCTGCTGCTGCGCCTGAATAGTCAGATCGCCATACAGTGGCGCCAGAATCACACTGTCTGGCAGATGCCCCTGCAGGTTGCTCATAACACTGCGAATCTCTCTCTGCCCCGGCAGAAACACCAGCAGACTTCCGGATTCCTCCTCCAGCGCCTGTTCGATCGCCCGGGCCACAACGTTCTCCAGACGCTGATCGCGACCTACGGCACCCAGATAGCGGATATCCACCGGATAGGTTCGTCCTTCACTACTGATCAGTGGAGCTTCGGGTAACAGCTGATCAATCACCCGCTGATCGAGGGTCGCGGACATCAGTAACAGTTTCAGCGGCTGATCTTCACGAAACAGTTCCCGCCCCTGCAGTGTCAGCGCCAGACCAAAATCCGCATCGAGACTGCGTTCATGAAACTCATCGAAGATCACCAGGCCATACCCTTCCAGGCTCGGATCATCCTGAAGCATTCGGGTCAGAATACCCTCAGTCACCACCTCAATGCGGGTCTGAGGGCCGATTTTAGAATCCATCCTCACCCGATAACCTACTGTGTCACCAATGGTTTCACCCAACTGCTGTGCCATTCGCCCGGCAGCCATCCTGGCCGCCAGCCGACGGGGTTCAAGCATCAGGATTTTCTGACCGGCAAGATCGGGATGCTGCAGCAGTTCAAGTGGCACCAGGGTCGTTTTACCGGCACCAGGAGGCGCTTCCAGCACCACCTCATCATGCTGACTCAGGGCTTCACTAAGCTGATCCAGAACAGCTGATATGGGAAGAGAACTCATGGGCAAATGTAATCCGGTGCGGGCAACAGAAAAAAGAAAGCTATTCTAACAGCCAGACGTGATATTACAGGCAAAAAAAACGCCATAATCAATATGGCGTTTTCTCAGTGGCACAAGATCTATGCGGTTTCAGCGACCGGATTGCTGTCCACCACAGGATCATTTACCGCGGGATCTCCCGATGAAACGGCATCGGCATTGACCGCTGGATCAGCCGCCTGATGATGACGTGAGCGATCTGCACGGTTTTCATGCTCATGCTCATGCTCATGCTCATGCTCATGCTCATGCTCATGCTCATGCTCATGCTCATGCCGATGATGATGCCTGTTATGAACCATATCACCAAGCTTGCCTAACCCCTCCTGCATTGACTTCTGCTGGGTTTCGCTGCTGCTGGTAAAACGGACATCGTGCTGCACCAGGTCGACAAACAGACTCATGCTGAACTCGGTGGCATTTGTAACCCGCTGCTCACTGCTGCTGACCTGATTCTGGAGCTGCTCAATAAACGGCGCTAAGGCATGCTGCGAAGCGGCGGGGGCTTCGCCTCCCATCGCCTGAACCTGACGATATTTCTCAATGGCCCGATACTCAATCGACTGCTGCATCGAGATATCCATCTGCGCCAGCTGTTCCGGGTCCAGGGTCAGGTCACCCGCCTGTTGCAGCGCCGTTTGCAGATCCCCATTAAAGAAGCTGCTGGCCAGCGAGGAAAGATCCTGAACCAGCGAGGCGATGGCATCGATCTCTTCAACATCCAGCTCACCTTCCACTGTAAAACCAAAATCACTGCTCTGATTTTTTTCGATACTGTAGCGCTGACTCTCCCGTCCCGGCCCACTGCGCAGGCTGTAATCAGATTGATAACGGGTTTCGCTATTGAAGGTGATTTCAACCTGATCACCATCCTGAGTGGTCAGATTGATGGTAAAGCTGTCATCCCGGTTAAAACGCTCTTTCAGTGAGTATGACTGGCGGGAGGCCACGGCAGCCGGACTACTGCCCTCCTCGGTGCCAGACACAGGGCTATTCTGCCCGCGGGGGGCTGCTGTACCGACGCCCGAAGCGCTGGGCTGAGAAAGCCCGGGATTAAACATGAACGGAGTTGAGCTGAAGGAGTTAAGCATCGCAGGCCCCGGTTTTATTATTCGTAAACCGGGTTATCGCCCGCCAGGCACTGATCTCAAATGAAAAAAAATCATATTGTCGGGGGCTGAAGATGAAGCCCGCTGTTTCAGAAGAGATCAATATCCTCTGACCAGGCCCGCTCTTCCTCTTCCATATAGACCTGTTCCAGCAACGCTTCAGCCCAGTCCTGCTGCTTCGCCAGATGCCTGAGCAACGCCACAGAGATCACCTTAACCGGCGCCACGCTGCTCCACATAGAGGAGGCCAGAAAGCGCCAGTAAGCGGGATCGATCGTTTTTGGCCGGTCCAGCTGCCCCTGACAGGTTTCACAGATCATAATACAGTGATCGTAATTGGGGTCCGACTCAATAGGCGGCACTTCATAGACCACCAGCTTAACCCCGTGGTTTTCACACAGCTCGCATTTAGAACCGCAACGGCGCACCAGGTCTTTGCCAAACTGCGACAGCCCATGGTGTCTTTCCTGATGTCTCGCATGGCCTTTTGACATAGGAGTATTCCTTTAAAATCAGACAAATATAATACCTATAACAATAGGCTCAAAGCAGAAAAAAGTTAAGCAAGACAACTATATATCTTCGACCTGGGCTGTTATAGCGGGCTTTCACAACAGGTCCCACCTGCCTCCGGGAGACGTCTGGCACACCAGGAGGTAAACAAGGCACGGTAGGATATTCCTCCTCAGACAGATTCACTCTACAGTTTTGCACCTGTAGATAAATGAAGACACAGAAACACCCCGGCTTAAGCCTCCATCGCCAGATTGTTCTCCGGTGCCAGAGGGCCAGAAAACGGGCTGTGTCATCTGCTTATTATCTTAACAGCTGATTCTCTGGTTAATCCGTCATGACAGCGAAATGCCTGGATAGCATTTCATTAACCGCTATCTGACGGAGCAACCGGTTACAGGACTGTTGCAGCCCCCCTCAGATATCACCAGCGCTCTGGCAATCAGTATCTGACCGCGACAACAGTCTGCATCCATCTCAGAGGATGGGTGCTGTAGCAACACAATAATTCTAACTTTCGTGCCCAGCACGTTGCTTTCCGGAGACACTTACACATGCAAGAATTTGTCGATTTTACAAACGGCATTATCTGGAGCCCGGCTCTGATCTATCTCTGCCTTGGGGCGGGTCTTTTTTACTCGATTCTGACACGCTTCGTACAGGTACGAATGTTCCGCGAAATGTGGATTTTGCTGTTCTCTGGCAGAGCCTCTGAAAAAGGGATCTCATCCTTCCAGGCTCTGGCTGTTTCACTGTCCGGCCGTGTGGGTACCGGTAATATTGCCGGCGTTGCTGCCGCTATCGGTTTCGGTGGCCCCGGTGCGGTGTTCTGGATGTGGGTAGTCGCCTTCCTGGGGGCCGCCACGGCATACACCGAATCCACTCTGGCACAGATTTATAAAGAGGAACATGAGGGGCAATACCGCGGTGGTCCGGCTTTCTACTTCGAAAAAGCGATGGGACAGAAATGGTTTGCCTGGATCTTCGCTATCGCCACTATTCTGGCCTGCGGTATCTGCCTGCCCGGTGTCCAGGCTAACAGTATCGGTAACGCCGTAGAAGCCACCTTTGGCTCCGGCGCGATGATTGAAACGACCATGGGGACGCTGAGCTTCGCGAAAATTCTCACGGGCACCGTTGTGGTCCTGATTCTGGGCTTCATTATCTTTGGTGGCGTTAAACGTATCGCCAACTTCACCCAGATCGTTGTGCCCTTCATGGCGCTGGCTTACATCATCATCGCAGCGGTTATCGTGCTTCTTAACATCGATATGCTGCCAGGCGTGATCGGCATGATTTTAGAAGATGCCTTTACCCCAATGGCAGGTATGGGCGCAGCGATCGGCTGGGGTGTAAAACGGGGGGTTTACTCCAACGAAGCGGGTCAGGGTACCGGCCCTCATGCGGCAGCTGCAGCCGCGGTTGAGCATCCAGCGCAACAGGGACTGGTTCAGGCGTTCTCGGTTTATATCGACACCCTGTTTGTCTGTTCGGCCACCGCATTTATGATTCTGATCACCGGTGCTTATAACGTACACGGTGTCGGTGACACATTCCTGGTGCAAAACCTGGGGGCAGATATCGCTGCCAACGGTCCACTGTTTACCCAACAGGCAATTGAGCGGGTGCTGCCGGGCCTTGGCAATCCATTTGTCGCCTTTGCACTGTTCTTCTTCTCGTTTACCACCATTCTGGCTTACTACTACATCGCCGAAACCAACATCGCTTACATCCAGCGTACGTTTAAGATCCCTGGCATGATCGGCGCACTTAAGCTGGTTCTGATGGCCGCGACCTTCTACGGTGCGGTAAAAACAGCAAATCTGGCGTGGGGGCTGGGTGATATCGGTGTCGGTCTGATGGCATGGCTGAACATTGCCGGTATTCTGATCATCTTCTTTATGTCCAAACCTGCACTCAAGGCGCTGAAAGACTACGAAGAACAGCATAAAGCCGGCGTTGACAGCTATACCTTTAACCCTCTGAAACTGGGCATCAAGAACGCCACTTTCTGGGAAAAAAGGCACGCTAAAAAGACTACCAAAGTCAACAAAGAAACTGAAAAAGAGACAGAGCTGGTTTAACACTCTTTCTGCTTTTTCGAATCAGCTCAGCTGACTGAAGTGGTTATAGACAGTAAAGCCCGCCCCGGCAACAGGGCGGGCTTTTTCGTTCCTCTTCCAGCGGTTATCAACAGATAACATGCGCTAAAGATTCAAATACCGAAAGACTGGGTTAGAATAGATGCTTGCCTGCCCGGTTTATAACCTGGCAGCGCTAACCCAGAGTCGTTTCCACGGTGATAAAAAAACCATGCCGATAACCTATCTCACCAGACACTTACTGATGGCTATGCTGTTACTGCTGTTCAGTAACGCCGCACTGGCCGGTTGCCAAACCCGGTTTCTGGTCGGCTGGCTGGACTGGAAACCCTACCAGGTGTGGCACAACGATAAAGTCGCAGGGATGGATATAGAGCTGCTAAAGGTAATTATGAACGCAGCGGGCTGTCGCTATGAACTTACCAAGGTCCCCTGGGAGCGGACCATGCGCTATATTAAATCCGGTGATCTGGATCTCGCGCTGGGCGCATCAAAAACCGCAGAACGATCCGAGTGGGCCTATTTCTCTGAACCCTACCGAAGAGAGATCATGGCTCTGTTTGTCCGGCGCGACGAATACACTAAATGGAGCGCAGCGCAAAACTTTGAACAGCTGGCCGGTTTAAACCCTCGCGTTATGGCGTTACGCGGAGCCTATTACGGCAGCACCTGGAATCAGATAAAAGACCGCTTCTTTGTGCATCAGTTGAACAAGTATGAGCAGTTAATCCAAATGCTGGGGGTGCAGCGTACCGATGTTGTACTGACCGACCTCTACAACGGCAAAGTATTAATCAAAGAGCTCGGCCTGGAGCGCGACATCACAACGCTGGACTGGAATGCCAGCGATGATGATATCCATATGATGTTCAGTAAAGCCACGGTTAACCCCGATGACATCAGACTGATCGATGAGGCGATTCGTCAACTGCGTCAATCCGGCACACTGCAACAGATCATCGATCGTTACCGCTAACGGCTAAGAGCAACTCGGCCAAACAAAACGGCACGAAAAGACATACAGCCGGACAGCATCATGATATTCTTGTTTCTAACAACAAAAATATACATACATCCTTCCATGCCAACTTTATTTTCATGACGGTAACCACAGCAACAACCAAACTGCTGGAACCGGTATTGCAACTGGCCCAGCACTACAGACTGGATCCGGCCGGGATTCTGGAAAGCGCCTCGCTGACCCAGGAAGAGTTCGCTATACCCGGGGCCCGCTTTCCTGCCTCAGCCTATGGTCAGATACTGCAAACCCTGGCGCAGACCACCGATAATCCCCGTATTGCACTGAACCTAGGGGAAGCCACTCAGCCGCGAACGCTCGGCTCTATCGGCTTTCTGATGTCCACCGCCGCGACGCTGGGTAAAGCCTATCAGGCACTGATCGATTATCTGCCTTTGCTGCTTGAAGGGGCGATTATTCAGATGGAGCAGTCCGCAGAGGGCACCCGGCTTACTCTGGAACTGAACGATCCAGAACTGCAACCGGTTGAATACCTGCTCGCCTGCCTGATCAACTGGCCCCGCTGGTTAACCGGCCATCAGATCCCCGTCCGTCTGGTCCAGCTGGCATTTCCAGAACCGGAAAACCTGTTGCCCTACCAGCAATTTTTTGCTGCAGAGGTGCAGTTTGATGCCCCCCGAAACCAACTGCTGCTTGCCAGTGACTACCTGTCGCTAAGCTGCCTCGACGCCAACCCTGAGATGCATCAGCTGCACCGCGAATTTGCTGATTCCCTGTTAAGTAAATCGGCCCAGCAGAGTGCCCTGACAGCACAGACCCGGAATCTGATCAGACGCCAGTTGGCCGAGGGTAAAGGTTGTATCCGCCGGGAACAGATCGCTGCCTCTGTCGGACTCAGCCTCAGGACACTGCAACGCAAACTGGGTCTTCTGGGGACCAATTTTCAGGATATCTATGATCAGACCCGACGGGATGTTTGCCTGCAAATGATCCAGCGTGGCCAGCTGAGTTTTGGCGAAATCGCATTTCAATTAGGTTTTTCAAATCAGTCAGCGTTTCAAAAAGCGTTTAAACGCTGGATGGGTGTCGCCCCCAGCCAGTACCGGCAACAGATCAAACCCGTCGCCTTTATTGACACCTCATCTTCCGCCCGCCAGCGGGATAGCCATACCCAGTGGCTGCAACAAAGTAGCAGCCGTCAGCGCATCAATAAAATTGAAAAACGTATCAGCAAGCTCAACAGTTTCACCCTTGAACTGCTGGAATGGGCTGCTCTGCTGGGCGAACAAATCAACCTGGTCGAACTGGGGGAGATCACCCACAATCCGGTCGCGCGGCTGGCAATACACCTCTGGCCCGCCGAACAACTTGGGCTGATCAATATTGGCCGCACCCCAACGCCTAGTTCCACATCGGGGGAGAGCGACAACTTCGCCGCCCGGACTGAAAACGATTCGGTGGATAAACAGACCCTTTGCTGCTTTTGTCATCCGGATATCCGCACCACCATCTACCAGCGACTCAGTGAAACAGAGAAATGCACGCTGCATCAGCAGTGTGGTATGGCGATGCTGAATCGTCTGCCAACAACCTTCACACTGGATCAGATAACCCCTGTGTTACTACATCTGAACCGTGCATTTCAGCATACCGATAACCAGCACCGCAAACGCCTGCGACAGCTCAACATTCGTGCGGCCAGACTCGCGCAAAATGAACAGCGTTTTGACAGTGCCAGCCGCTACCTGTCAAACGCCTACCGGCTGCTGAAACCCAGTCAGACAGCCAAAAAAAATACACTCCTGCTGCAACGTGCTAAGTTACACCTGCTGGCGGGCGAGGTTGACCACGCCGACCAGTGTTTGCAGCAACTACCCGCAGGAAATATCGCGCCACTGGACAGCATTAACGCAGCACTGATCACCGCTGAAATCTGTTTACACCGCAACCAACAGCCACTGGCGTTAAACCACCTGTTGGAGCATCTGGCGCTGCTGACAGATGGTGCCCTTCCGGAAACGGACAACCAGCAGCTATTACTCCTGTTGACGTTGCACGACAAAATCAGCTCACTCACCGATATCCAGCAGCTACCTCAGCTAACGCCACTAACTTCACCCGAAGCGTTACTGCGGTTACAGCTGCTGGAAAAGATCAGTCTGATCGCACGCCATCAGAGTAAACCGCTGCTTGCCGCCTGCGCCATCGGCCAGATGACACAGCTTAGCCTGCAACAGGGCCGTACCCACCTGACTCCTTTTGCCTTTGTCAGTTATGCCTGGGTGGCCAGTTGGTTCTGTGGCGATTATCAGTTGGCACAGGCATTTTCAGTTCAGGGGATGCAGCTGGCAAACCAGTTTGGCGGGTTGCTGTCGCTGGATGCAGAGCGTTCGCCGCATGAAACGGATCAGCAACTGGATATCGCCACTAACGCAGCCCTGCTGCAGTGCAGCCAGGTGCAACACTGGTTCACCCCTCTGCACAGTGCCAGAGAGCAGCTCCAACACGTTGCAACATTGAGTGAAAAGCATGGCCACTGGCTGATACAGAGTGAATGCCGCTTACTCCAGCATCAGCTGTCACTGTTAACGACCAGCCCCCTGACTGAGCAACTGCCCCTGTGTCGCCAACATTATCAGGCGATGCTCGATCGGCAGCAGCCCCATCAGGCAGCACGCCTGCAGCAATCATCCCTGCTGCTGATGGAACAACTCTGTGGTGAAGCCCCCCTGCCCGACCAGGTGGAATACCAGCATGGCTGGCAGGCTGCCAATACCATCATGGCGGCCTTTCTGCTCAACCAGCAGCAACTCTGGCCCGAACTATATAGCTGGGAAGCCTCGCTGGAAAATGAGCTGGCAGGGTATTTCTGTGTCAGTGAGGCCCTCTTTTGTACCGCCATGATGCGGCTCATTCTGGCGCAGCCCCAACAGCTGCTGGTACAGCGCCGGCGCCTGGAAGTTGAGCAGATTGAATCACGCTTCGAACTCTGGGCGAAACACAGTCCGGAAAACTTTAAAACACAACTGCTCCTGTTGCAGGCTGAAAAAGCCCGCCTGCTTAACCAACCTGCCGCCCCCTTGTATGAACAGGCCATTGAGAGTGCAGAGCAGCAGGGGTTTAGTCATCATCCGGCGCTCTGCTATGAACGCTACGGGGATTTTTTACAATGGCAGGGGCAGCACTGTCTGGCCCGTTTCTGTCTCAACAAAAGCCAGGATCTTTATACTCACTGGGGCGCTCACGCCAAAGCCCGGTTGTTTGATAAAGTACTGAGTTAATTGAATATCGCGCCCCAGATAACAACAAAACCAATGGACACATTCTAGATATGAAATTAGCAGACCCCGCCCGCTTTTTCTGGTACTCGGACAACGTTTACTGGCAAAATAGCAGCTCTGACAAAACACCGATGTGTAGTAGTTTATGAATCCATGGAAAGTACTGGTCGTCGACGACGAAGAAGGTATTCACGGCATAACCCGGATGATTTTTCGCGGTTATGAGTTTGAACAACGGCCAATCGAACTGATCAGTGCAATGAGCGGTGCCCAGGCCAGGGAACTACTTACAGAGCATCCCGATATAGCGCTGGCGCTACTCGACGTCGTTATGGAAAACGATGACGAAGGGCTGCAACTGGTCGAATATATCCGCAACCAGCTCAACAACCGCGATATAAGGGTTATTCTGCGTACCGGCCATCCGGGGTACGCCCCCGAATCACAGGTGATTGTTAATTACGATATCAACGATTACCTGAGCAAAGCAGAACTGTCTGCCTCCCGCCTGCTAACCTCGGTAGTGGTGGCGCTGCGCTCGTTTCGTGACATCAAGAATGCCCGCTTGCAGGCGGCAACCCCCAGCCTGGCAGCCACCCCGGACAACCAGTTGCTAAAAGGAGTCACGCAGCAGCTAAACCAGCAGATCCGGCCGATCCTGAAACTGAGTCAGAAGCTGCAACAGATGGACCTCAACCCAGTGGCGAAAGATCTGGCCACCGACCTGCATGCCCAACACCAGCGGTTACAAAACAGTATCGGCATGCTGGATCTGGCCGACCAGACAGCCAAAACATCGCCACTCAGACTGACACCGCTGATGGACGAGATGCTCTCCACCTTTCTGTCCCAGAGCCGGCGCGAAGGCTGGCTGCTGGATTATCGGGTTGATGATGCCCTGCCAGCCCAGATTAACACCGACCCGGAGCGGATCAGACAGATACTGATCAGTGCGATCGAACTGGCCATTCTGCAGGCCAACGGTGAAGATCTGAAGCTCAGCGCCGAACCCTCTGTGCAACCTGGTCAATTGCGTCTGAGTGTCGCCCTGACCGATGGCCAGCCGGTATTCTCCTCTTCCCCCTGGGCGCAACAGCTGCAAAACCATCTGCAACGACTGTGTCAGCAGCTACAGGGCGAACTGGCGGAGATGGATGAAAGCGGCGCCATCCACTGCCAGATTCCGCTGTTATAGCGGCAAGCATGTTTGACCACAGAGGACTCTCTATACAATATAGCGAGTCCTTTTTTGAGCAAGCGTACCCCCACTCTCAAAACTCATCTAGTCACCCCCGCCGCCATCACCACCGTCACCAATATCCAGCCCGCTCCCCTCACCGGCGCCTGATCGGTTGGACCATGATATCAATATCAGCCCGATGATCATCCCTGCAAATGTTCGTTCAGATAACCCGTTCGAAAAACCATCGAACGCAGTAAAAGCAAAGACGCCATAACCCAGCATCAAGACAGAAGGTTCCACACTGAAGAGTAAAACAGCGCCGAGAATTAACGTCAAAAACGACCAGCCAGACAGGCCATCAAAGATGGGTGACTAAACCACCCATAAACAGGATAAACCCTATCAGTCTTAACACGTTGTTACCTGCCTGTTTTTTGTCTATTTCTATGTGCAAGCGTTGAAGGGCGTTAACCCTTCGCCCTCTGATCGCTAAAAAGCGGTTCACCACCGTACCCAGAGGTCATACTAAGAACACGGAGGCAAAAGCCAGTGCAGAAGGTTTTGTAAGGAAAATAAAACGACTCCTTTATAAACAATGAAAAGTACTAAAACGGAAATTTGGTTTTAGCCCCGACTCTTTATTTTTCTCTGTGACCTCCGTGCCCTTAGCATACCCTCTGGGTACTGTGGTGAATCATTTTTAAGTGCAGTTCAGCACCGTACCCAGAGCACCGGGGGGAAGAGCAGAGCTTAGCAAGAAAAACAGACCTCACCCGTTGTGTTGGGCTTAATGACCGGATCACCGCTCACTAAAGGCCAGCTTAAGCCCTAGTGCGGCAAAACTACCTGCAAATAGTTTCTGGATCGCCAAACCGACTTTCTTTGACCCCACCACATATGCGCTGAAGCTACTGGCCATAACGCCATAGACAACAAATACAGCGAAGGTCATCGCCATAAACACGCCACCCAGTAATAGCATGTTAATCAGCGGTTGAGCGGCATTCGGTGAAACAAACTGTGGTAGAAAAGCGAGAAAGAAAATAGACAACTTAGGGTTCAATATATTGATAAGAAAGCCCTTTGTAGCCACAGTGAGAAAATCGGCCGCTGGCTTTTCTCCCCCTAAAGACAGCGGAGCGGATGAGCGCCACATAACCCAGGCAAGATAGAGTAAGTATGCCGCACCGGCATATTTAACAACCTGAAAAGCGAGTACGCTAGTATGAAAAATAGCGGCTAAGCCAAACACGCTTGCCAGAAGCGAAGGCACAATCCCCAGGGTGCAGCCTGACGCGGCGAACAGACTGGCGCGCTTGCCAACGAACAGACCGGTAGCCACTGTGTATAAAACACCTGTACCAGGCATAACAACAACGACTAAGGATGTGAGTAAAAACTCGACTGAAATCATAAGATACCTCCATGTTTCTTCAGGCTGTTATGGCTGAGCGCCGGTTACCGGGGCTAAGAAAAGATAAGCCAAGCTGAAATTACCGATATTTCCGGGCTTTGTACATCTTACGAAATTTAGCAGCCTACACTGGAGGCAACAACTAACGTAACTTTTTGACGGCCCCTACGACTATGGCTCACTTCGCACCAGACGCACTGCCAGCGGAAACCCTTTGCTGTGGCCATCTATTGCACCATCGATAAAATCAACGAAGTAAACGAGTGAGGGAATTTCCTCAACCGGGGTATCACTCCAATAGGGCGCACCTTCTCCAACATTTGTTACAGCAGGAAACACACTGGCGTTAATCGTTGGATTGAAGCATCTCTGTTCGACAATACTATAGAGTTCTTCAATCGTTGGAACACGCCAACCATCACCGAGTGCCTGTGCGAACTGCTTTGCTTTATCTAATCCCAGTAGCTTTACGTCCCCAACGCAACCGGCATCACTCGTCCAGGTAGTACCCACACTGCAACGCTGCCACGCCAACTTTGTTTGCTGGTCATATGCTTCACCGCCGTTAAGTACGAAGCGTGACGACGGTGTGCTTTCGGCAATGCTCTCATCACAAGCAGCCCAAACGGCACTTGCAGTCAGCCACGAAGTCAGCGTCAAAAATGTGATAATTTTTTTCATAATATGGTTTCTTAATCGAGATATCCGGCTCTGATCATAAGGTACTTTCATGTTTCCTCAGGGTGTAATAGCAGAGCACCGGTTATCGGGAATAACATACCAATCAAGACGGATCAGGGGCATTCCTGATTGTCAGAGCTCATCAATCACCTCCACCATCAGCGCCGTCACCACCAGCGATTTCAACGATCTCCCTGATCTGAGCCCCCCCTTGGCCTGGACGATTAATGGACGGACTAAACTCTCTTTAAAAGTCAGCTTTCAAGGCTTTACGTTCTTCGGCTGTCAGTACCTTCGGTGTCACGACAGGCTCGCCCGACTCCGTAAATAGTTGAGAACGCCGATACTGACCACTAATACGCATCGGTAAAACCATCCAGATAAATCGCAGGATGACACCGAAAAGCCCCTTCTTCATGGGCTTGGGTTCGCCAATGGCTGATTCAACATTGACGACCGCGACGCTGCTACCAAAGTCCTTCTCAATCATAGACTGATCAAGCAACGGACGAATAAGTCCGATAAACGAAACCTTTGGATTAGCCAGGGTATTTCCAATCGGAGTTTTACAACAGTCGGCATACCAACGCAGCAAGCCTTTCTCACTCAGACGAACGACAGCAAGGTGCTCCTGACCCTGCGAAAAGACCACCCGGGGCTGCACCACTTGCACAATCTCGCTTCCGCCCTGAGCATCCAGCACCTCATCGGAGCAGCCTAAGAACTTTGTAAAGGCGCGGCAATCAGCGCAGTAACAGACAACCCGACTGCAGGTTCCCGATCCCTGAATATGACCTTGCAGCGCCCCGCATTTACATTGAATCCTATGCATCCTTTTTTATCCTCCGTCATTGAGGTTTACTGTCAGTGCGTACCATCAGCGCTTACCGTCAGTGCCTGTTAATTGCTAAAGCCTACAGCATACGCGGCACCAGAATCGAGGAAAAGTTAGAAGACCATGATCCTTTGTCTCCAGACCGGTAAAAAAGCGTCTCACCACAGTACCCAGAGGGCATGCTAAGGACACAGAGAGCACAGAGACCTCCGGATGAAAAGCCAGAGAGAAGGTCAGGGAAAAAATCGACCCCTCTTTGTGACCCTTTATGGTGACTGCCACTTTACGTTGGTCTCTTTTATACCCAGCCCGTGTTTAAACTTATCAGGAAACTCCAGACTGGGTTTCCCTGCCCAGCCTCGCTCAAGGTATAAATTGTAACCACTTCCATTCTTTTCATAACGTACAGCCGTTAACCAAATGCCATCCCAGTCTCCCAAGAACTCAAGATCATCCAGGCTTTCTGGATATTCGCCATTTCGTAGTTTGTGCAACTCAATAATTGAAACGGCTGAGACAAAGTTTTGTGTGCCAAATTTTTCATCAGCACCCGGCACTTCAAAATCACAACCTGACAATATAAGTAAGAGGAAAACGATTCCAGAGACTCTACGCATTTTATCTGTTCCTTGATTCAGAGCGCCTCCTTAAAAGGCAGAAACATGGTAGCTCGTTCTCACACTCCTGCGTGTGAACAAGGCAAACGTATTATTGGCTTTCATACCCGGAGACTCTGGCTATATGATTTCTTAGCTGAACGAAGAAAAGACCATAGAACGCTGTCGTTGCAAGAAACATGATAAGCATACTCACTACCACGCCAAATGAACCTAAACCTGTTATCAACAGGGCTGATATGGCAGCCAGACCTAATCCTGTCAGCAAAAAATAGAGAGCAAGTTTAAAACCTACTGGCAGACTTAACGATATAAATCTTAAGAAAAAATCTTTACCGTCCCCCTTTTCGTTTGCCTGATATGTCAGCCACACACCATAGTAAGTAATAACACCTTCAATGATCATCATTAACAGTGAACCCAGGTTTTTCCATAGACTTATTTCCGTCTCAGAAAACTCAATCACTACCGGAAATTCAAAGGTAAAAACCCCGAGTACTGAAAGAACAATCAGGTGCTTTAAAGCTCTGAGCTCTGAGAATGTACCCGACTTCAGCTCTTCTGAAAGTCCCTGACTATTAAGAAAATAAACATCCTTGAGCATAAATTCCCTTTATGTATAACCGTTATGATAGTGATCTTGTGCACTGTAACTCACAGACACAATAACCCGGTAAGCAAGGCAGAATCTAAGTCGCTTTATCTCGTTCTTGCAGAAACACCGGAAAGTCAGTCGTGGGTGGCGAAACACCGAGCTGATAGAGAATGCCAGCGGCATGACCGCGGTGGTAGGTAGTATGGTTTACGACGTGCATCAGGATATCCCGACGACTCATTTGTCCGGTTCCTCCACCAATAAACTCAAACTCAACAACCTCCTCCAGTTCACTCTCTGCGATTGTGTCGGCGTAGTTAACATACCACTCATCTATGCAGCGCTGGTTTACAATCAACTCCGCCAGACCCGGACAATCCTGGGGATTGCGAGTGGTTAAGCCGTGAGGTTTGCCTAGCAGGTGACACTTCCAGACGTGATCCATCTGATAGGCGTGGTTGAGCGTGCGAATCAGGCTACCAAAGACGATTGGGCGCGGTGCGGTAAGCTCTGTATCGGGAAGGAAAGACAGCGCTGACAGGAACAGATCATCTGCCCAAGCCTTGTAGCGGGTAAGCACCTTCGTCTCTCTCATAAAATGCCCCCTAACGACCAGCCTCAAAGGTGAGCGCCACGGCTCTCACCGAAGCGGCACCAACAGTGCCGCGAGTCCTTTGAAGGCCCTTGTTAAAACTCATAGCTCACGGATTACGATATGCTCTGGCTTAAAGATATTCACTTGGCCAGTTTCATATTCTTTTAGCCGCCAGCGATAACCACCTTGACGGATATATTTTACAGCCTCAGATATATCCGTGATTCCTGGAACCTTATTCTCCGCCTTTTGAATTTTGTCGCTACTATTCTCTCGTTGTAGTTCTTCCGAAAATATAGGGAATGTTCCGTCCTTCTCCCGGTATGGAACAAGTACCTTGTCGATTACTTGCCCCTTCATTCCGAGCGCGTAGATTATGTAGTTTACTGACATACTTTCCCTTAAGTTTTAACAGTAAGTTATAGTGCCCTTTGGCACTATAACTCCAGGCACTATAATTCTGGAAAGTTGGCAGACCAAAAGTTACTTTTGTTTTATATATCAGCAGGATAGCTACAAAAAGAAAGGATATTCTACAGAATTAGAGCGTCTGTAGAGGCTGCATCCATGCCAATAACATTACCTGAATCATAATGGCTGTCGCCGATAATTCAAAGAGTTAGTTCACGCAACTCCCGGATCAAGCGAAAGAGGTTTCCTGAACAGGGAGATCGATCTACCAATATTCTAAACGGCGGAAGGCCGGGCCTTTAAGCAAAGACCCAGCCCTCCTGGTGCACGTGCGTGGTTAACCCGGGGCAACCACGGCTTTAAGTGGATCGGACTGGCAGATCAGTTTGGGATATCACCTATCCGCTGTTGATCTAGTTATCAGATAACATATAGACCGTCGATTCCTGACGCTGGGTTTCGATCCAGCGATCGACATCTGCGCGGGTGCGGCCGAAGAACACCACCCGGGACACCGGTTTAAGTGTGCCATTGCCACACATCTCATGACGGTAGACCCACCAGCTGTCGGCGGCCATCTGCTTAATGTTCAGCGCACACTGCACCACGTTCATCTTGGGAAATGCGTATCGTTGTTTCATAATTCTGTACGTTGTTTATCTCTTGTTCGCCTGTCTCCAGGCCTGTTTTGTAACCATAGACGGGGGCTCAGATAAGCCCCCGGGTTAATTGTTACTGTGCCTGTGCCAGCTCCATGAGTTCGCGGATCGCCACGGTAATGATCGCGAAGTCCTGCTGTGCACTGCCTTGCACCTCATTCAGCAGAGACTGCCAGCGATCCAGTAAGCGGTGATTATCCGCCAGCCAGCTTTCTACAAGCTGAACACCGTCCTGCTCTGATACGTCGGGACTGTCGGCATCAACGGCAGACAGAACACTGACCGTTATCGCCTGCTGATGACTGGTGAGGTCTTCACGGAAACCATCTCTGGCCATCGACTCCCAGTGATTACTGGCGGTCAGCTCTTTGACCTGCTGATCAAACCATTGCAGCTGCAAACGCTCTCCCAGACCAAAATGGATCTGCGCGACCTGTTGCAGCGACCGGCCGGTCTGCTCGGCAGACTGAATGATGCTGAGTAGCGCATAGAGGCTATCGGCACCGGCGACGATTGACGCCAGTTCATCCTGCACACCCGCGGCTGTCAGCTGATCATGCTTGCGCTGCCACAGGTTCAGGGGTTCACCGCTGAGTAACTGTGACAGTTGCCCACTGAGGGTGGCGACGCCACTGCGGAACTGTTGTACCGTGGCGGCAACATCCAGAGGCCGCCGGTGACGCAGGAACCACTGCGTAGCCCGGCGAATCAGACGGATCAGGTCAGCCATCATCTGCTGTTGCAGAGCGGACTGCACCTGGTTGTCCAGCGACTCAATCTGGTGCCACAGCTGATCGATATTGAACACATCCCGGGCGATCACAAAGGCCGCAGCCACATCACCAAACCCGGAGCCACTGATCTGACAGAGACGGTCGGCAAAGGTGATTCCCATGCTGTTGATCATGCCATTGGCGATCTGCGTGGCGATGATCTCAGAACGCAGGCGATGCTGTGAGATCTCAGTGCCAAACTCATTCACCAGACGCTGGGGAAAAGCAGACACCGCTTCATGACTCAGATAAGCATCATCGGTAATCCAGGTGTCGCTGAGCGCTTCTTTCAGCTCTGCTTTCACATAGGAGATCAGTACCGACAGTTCCGGCCGGGTCAGCCCCTGCTGTGCCTGTTTGCGCTCCTGAAGCTGCTCATCGGAGGGGATAAACTCCAGTTCCCGGTCCAGCTTGCCCGAGGCTTCCAGACGATGGATCAGGCGGATATATTCATCCATCGAACGGCGGGCATGGCTGTGGGCAATACTGATCGCCTGCGCCTGTTTATAGTTGTTCTGCAATACCAGCCCGGCCACTTCGTCGGTCATCTCGCGCAGCAGGGCGTTACGCTGCTTCACGGTCATATCGCCGTTTGCCACCACCTCGTTGAGCAGAATTTTGATATTCACTTCGTGGTCAGAACAATCGACGCCACCGGCATTGTCGATAAAGTCGGTATTGGATTTACCGCCATTGGCACAGAACTCTATCCGCCCCAGTTGAGTGAAACCGAGGTTACCGCCCTCGCCCAATACCTTGCAGCGCAACTGATTACCGTTGATGCGCAAGCTGTCATTGGCTTTGTCGCCCACCTCGGCATGGCTTTCGCGGGAGGCTTTCACATAGGTACCGATACCGCCGTTCCAGATCAGGTCGACCGGTGCTTTCAGCAGGGCCGTGAGCAGATCATTTGGCGATAAGCGTGTCTCTTTGATATCAAACCGGGCCTGCATCTGTGGACTGATATCCAGCCACTTAGCAGCACGGGAGAAAACCCCACCACCGGCGGAGATCAGCTCGCGGTTATAGTCTTCCCAACTGGAGCGTGGCAGTTCAAACAGCCGCTTACGCTCGGCAAAACTGGTTGCCGCATCGGGGTCAGGATCGATGAAAATATGCAGATGGTTAAATGCCGCACATAGCTGTATATGTTCAGACAGCAGCATGCCGTTGCCAAACACATCCCCCGCCATATCGCCAATGGCGACCACGCTGAACTCCTCAGACTGGATATCTTTACCCAGTTCGCGGAAGTGCAGCTTAACGGATTCCCAGGCACCCCGTGCCGTAATGCCCATCCCTTTATGGTCATAACCCTGAGAACCACCGGAGGCAAAGGCATCCCCCAGCCAGAAGCCGCGTTCCTCAGCAATCGCATTGGCGATATCAGAGAAGGTCGCGGTGCCTTTATCGGCAGCGACGACAAAATAGGGATCGTCTTCATCGTGACGCACCACATCCACAGGGGGGACCACTTCGCCACCCACCAGGTTGTCGGTGATATCCAGCAATGCCGAGATGAAGATCTGATAGCTGGCAATACCTTCGGCCTGGAACGCCTCACGACCGCCGGTTGTGGGTAACTTTTTAGCCACAAAGCCACCTTTAGCACCCACCGGCACGATCACCGAGTTTTTCACCTGCTGAGCTTTCACCAGCCCCAGCACCTCGGTGCGGTAATCTTCCAGCCGGTCTGACCAGCGCAGTCCGCCACGGGCAACCTTACCCCCACGCAGATGCACCCCTTCTACCCGTGCTGAATAGACAAACACTTCAAACATCGGCCGGGGCTGAGGGATACCGGCAATCGCCCGGGGATTCAGTTTGAACGAGAAATAATCTTTCAGTTCACCGGCTGCATCGCGCTGAAAATAGCTGGTCCGCAGGGTGGCTTTGATCAGTTCCAGAAAACGCCGCAGAATCTGATCTTCATTGAGATTGTCCACTTTATCGAGCGCATCAATAATACTGTTGCTGATACGCTCGGCCAGGGCTAGAGATTTCTGACTGTCACGACGACCGGGCTCAAAACGCGCCCGGAACAGGGCAACCAGCAGCTTGGTCACATGGATATGCCGAGCCAGCGTGCCGGCGATATAGGATTGCGAAAAGCCGAAACGGATCTGCTTGTTATAGCGGGCATAGGCACGCAGCATGGCCACTTCACGCCAGCTCAGATTGGCGCCGATCACCAGATGGTTGAACTCATCATTCTCTGCGCGTCCCGCCCAGATATTGGCAAATGCATCATGGAAGACATCTTTAACCTCTTCCAGCACGACCGGCTCACTCCCCTGACTGATCAGGGTGAAATCATGCATCCAGAACTGTTTTCCATCACTGCGGTTCACCGCATACGGGTGTTCACCGATCACCCGCATCCCCAGGTTTTCCAGCACCGGAATCACATCGGACAAGACCAGCGGTTCATCCGCATTAAACAGTTTGAAACGCAGCACTTTCGGGCTTTGCTCCAACACCCGGTAAAAACTCATGGTCACCGGATTGTCGTCGCACAATGCTTCAATGCGCTGAATATCGTACACCCCGCTGAGGGCGGGGAAGTGTTCCCGGTAAGCGCTGGTAAAAGCGTGACCATAGCTGTGGTGTAACCGGTTGCCCTCCTCTTCACCGCACAGATCGGTGAGTGCAGAATGCAGTTCATCCCGCCAGTCACGAGAGATATGCACCACTTCAGCCTCAAGCTGCGCCAGTTCCAGAGTGTCGGCATTATCCGGATCGATGCGCAGGACAAACTGCACCCGCGCCAGAACTGATTCACTGAAGGTGGTGGTAAACTCCACTTCGCTGGCATGACAAGCTTTGACCAGCAGGTCCTGAACCTGCACCCGCAGCGCGGTGGAAAAGATGTCCCGGGGGACAAAGTAGAGGAAGGTAATAAACTGGTTACAGCGATCTTTACGATACAGTAAGCGCACTTTACGGCGATCATGCAGGCTGAAAATGCCCATTGCACTGTCCAGCAACGCCTGCTCGCTGGAAAGGAACAGCTCATCCCGGGGCAGATCGTTCATAATCTGTAGCAGCTCTTTACCGTTGTGGCTGCGGCGATCGAAACCAACCCGTTGCAGCACCGCCTCTGCTTTGCTGCGCACTCCCGGTATGGCCAGCATCGCTTCAGAATAAACCGACGAGGTATACAAGCCATAAAAACGGCACTGACTGGCGACATTGCCCTGCCCATCAAAACGCTTGATAACCACACAGTCCATATAGGCAGGCCGGTGAACCAGTGAGTAGTGGAAATCTTTGGCAAACATCAGCCGGGTAGGTTCTAACAGAAAATCACGCTCATCTTCCCGCAACTCTGTCAGCAGACGAGAGCTGCCCTGCCCTGCATTTTTAAGTAGTTTCAGTGTCCCCAGCTCGCTGCCCTCAACCCGCTGCACCCGATCACCATTGATGCTCAGCTCATCGTAGCCGAGGAAGGTAAAACGATCATCCAGCATCCAGCGCAGAAACGCTTCAGCTTCGGCATCAACTGACGGCTGCGATAGTTCATCCAGCAATGCCTGCGCCCGGGCCTGCATCGGCGCATAATCCTCAACCGCGATGCGGACATTTGCCAGCACAAACTCCAGCGAGGTCAGTATCGCCTTGAGCTCAGTCGGGTCGCTGGTGCGATCAACTTCCAGATAGATCACCGATTCAGCCTGAGCCGGGGTATGATCCGCTTCAACCAGGCCAACCAGACGTCCCTCCTCGCGTTGTACATGGAGAATGGCATTATGAATGGTGTGAATAACCAGATCCCGGCGATTCAACTCCATCCGTACAGAGTCCACCAGAAATGGAATATCGCGATGAATTATCTCTATCACGGTGTGGTTTGAACGCCAGCCAAACTGCTCCAGATCCGGGTTATAGACCCGGACTTTCGGCTTGCTGGCGCTAAAGTCCTGCAGAAACTGCCAACACGACATGGTGGCGCCGTAGAGATTCTCCAGCGAGCGTTCCTCCAGCTCATCCACGGTTGTTGTCTGGTAATAACAGCGTAAGAAGCTGACCACTTTACTGGCCATCTCTGCCGGAAGTCTTTCAATAACTAATTCATTCAGTGGCGCGAGTAACATCGGTTTATCAGATGAACGATCTGGCATGGTTGTTTTATTTTTTAACCTTTGTAGTTATTTACATAAGCTATTTACATAAGCTATTTACATAAGCTATTTATATTAGCTATACATTAGCTAAGACAGGGTTCTGTCCAGAAGACGACCAACAGAATAAAGCGGGCCATAGTGTTTGCTGACCCTCTTCCATGCCAATAAGACCTCCTGGCATGCCAGGCCCTGTCCAGCAGCTTTCCGTTGCTGCTAAGCCGGCAGAAACCGGCCTCCCGGTCCACGGCTAAACTGCCGTGTTATCCAGCCGCAAACCAAGCACCACTGAGTCATCCCTGACTCATGGATCTTGGCAGATAGGTGACGATCTGAGGAAACAGATAGATCAGCAGCACCGCAAACATGATCAGCAGGAAAAACGGCAGTGCCGCACGCGCCACATATAAAATATTTTTGCCCGTTAAGGCCTGAATCACGAACAGGTTGAATCCCACCGGTGGGGTGATCTGAGACATCTCAACCACCAGTACAATGTAGATACCAAACCAAAGCAGATCGATGCCCGCCTGCTGCACCATCGGCAGTACCACCGCAACCGTCAGCACCACGACAGAGATACCATCCAGAAAGCACCCCAAAGCAACAAACAGCACCGTCAGACAGATCAGCAATACACCGGGCGACAGCGACATATGTGCGATCCACTCCGCCAGCGCCCGGGGTATCCCCAGAAAACCCATCGCCAGTGTGAGAAAGTGAGCCCCGGCCAGAATCAGACCGATCATGCAGGAACTTTTCACAGCACCGGTCAGGCTGTCAGTAAAGCTATGGGTATCCAGAGAGCCACTCACCGCTGCCAGAAACAGAGCCCCGACAACCCCCAGCGCAGCGGCTTCAGTTGGGGTCGTAAAGCCACCATAGATAGACCCCAGCACAAAGCCGATCAGACAGACAATAGGCAACAACAGACGCAACGCTTTTATCTTAGCAGCAAATGAAACATGGGTTTTATCATGCTGCGGCAGCTCATTTTTATTCAACAGCGCCCAGATCATGGTATAGCCCATAAAGAGTGTTACCAGCAGCAGTCCGGGCAGCGCTCCGGCGATAAACAGACGGCCAATGGAGACCTCCGCCGCCACCCCATAGACGATCAAAATAATCGACGGCGGGATCAGCAGACCCAGTGTTCCCGATCCTGCCAGGGTCCCCACCGCCATGCGATCGCTGTAACCCTGCGCTTTCAGTTCTGGCAAAGTCATCCGGCCAATCGTTGCAGCCGTGGCGGCTGAAGAACCGGACACCGCTGCAAAAATGCCGCAGCTGAGTACATTCACATGCAACAGTTTGCCCGGCAGGCCACTCAACCAGGGAGACAGACCTTTAAACAGATCCTCCGAAAGCCGGGTACGAAACAGAATCTCTCCCATCCAGATAAACAGCGGCAGTGCGGTCAGAGACCAGGAGGTGCTGGCACCCCAGGTTGAAGTGGCAAAGAGCAAACCGATCTGATCATTACCGGACATATACAGGCCCAGTACCCCGACACCAAACAGTGCCAGTGACACCCAGAACCCCAGCGCCAGCAGAAATAGCATAAATACGGCTAATGAAACGCCTATAATGGTTATATCCATCACACATCCTCCAGATGAAGCTCACCTTCATGCACTTTGTAGGAGGGGACTTTGCCTGTTAACTGCATAATCAGATCATCCAGAATAGCGATATTCAGCATCACAATGCCCATAGCAACCGGTACCTGAGGCATCCAGATGGGCACCGACACATAACCTGAAGAGACCTCTTCAAAAATATAGGATTCCCACACCATATGGATCGAGTAGAACGACATAAAACTCACTAGCAACAGAGCCACAATCAGTACCAGCAACTCCTGAATATAGCGGGCTCCCTCTCTCCATTTCTGGATCACCAGCGTCACCCGGATATGTCCTCCCTCACGGAAGGTATAAGCAAGGCCAAAAAAGGTTGCAGCAGCAAGCGCATAGCCGGAAAAGTCTTCAGCAGACGGCACAATAAAGCCCAGCAGCCTGCCAACAATTTGCGCGGTGATAATCAGTGTTATCAGCACGATGCAGAGTCCTGAAAGATAGCCGGATGCCAGATAAAGCTTATTGAGTAGAGAACGCATACTCATCTCCTGTGTCTGACAGGCCCCGCCAGAATGGCAGGGCCTGTCAACCTTAAAGATTACTGATAGTAGGTAGACAGAATAGTCTCAACTTCAGGCGCTTCAGCTTTCCACTCGTCGACCATGATGGTACCGATCTTATTCAGCTCGGCCATCAGTTCAGGAGAGGGTTCAGACACGGTGATACCGTGTTCAGCCAGCGTCATCGTATCTTCCGCCGCTTGTCCCCGAACCCCTGCCCAGCCGCTTGCCTCAGCATTGGCTGCAGCATCCAGAATCACCTGTTGAGTCTTCTTATCCAGACGTTTGAACGAACGTTTATTGACCACCACCATGTTTTTGGGAATCCAGGCACGCACGTCGGTGTAATTAGTCAGATAATCCCAGGCCTGACCATTCACCCCGGTGGAAGGCGAAGTGATCATCGCATCGATAATGCCGGTACTGAACGCTTGCGGAATCTCCGGCACCTGCACAGTGGTAGGGGAGGTGTTCATCAGATCCGCCAGACGGGAAGTAGAAGGACTATAAGCCCGCATCTTCAGCCCTTGCAGATCTGCCAGGCTGTTAACCGGAGCCTTGGTATACAGGCTCTGCGCCGGCCACGGCACGCTATAGAGCAACATCATCCCCTCTTTGTTAAGCTGCTTTTCTAGCTCGGGTTTAGCCGCTTCCCAGAGCTTTTGCGCACTGTCATAGGTGGTTGCGAGGAAGGGAATGTTATCGTGTTTAAAAACCGGATGCGTGTTGCCCATAATCCCGATAAACACTTCCCCCAGCTGCACCTGGCCGGTTTTGACTGCCCGGGGAATTTCCGGATGTTTAATCAGTGAAGCACCGGAGTGAACCACTATATCCAGATCCCCGGCGGTGTTGTTTTTGATCTCTTCGGCAAACTTATAGGCAATCTGGGTTGGTAGATTCGCATCGCCATAAGGGGTTGGCATATGCCACTGAGACGCTGCCGATGCAATACCGGCTGAGCCGAGTGTCACAACGGATGCAAGCAGGATTGCAGCGCTTTTTATCGAAAATTTCATTCTTATTCTCCAGGTATAGGTTTCTTACAATAGCAACGGCATTAAGTACCATTATCTTTTGCAACCCCTGTACCAACCCTCAGAGAATAAAATAAATACTTAAAATTCAATAATTTAATAAAAAGCCACTATTAATAGATACTCGTTCACGGGTTAATTCTGACTCAGCAGCATCACCACCACTGGGTCAGTTTTAACTCACTCGCCGATAAAGTCACCGCGCTCAATGCCATACTTCTTCATTCGCAAATAGAGCTTTTTACGTGGGATGCCCAGTTTTTCAGCGGTCAGCTCTGCCTGCCCCCGGTTTGCCTTAAGTGCAGCAACAATGACGCCCCTTTCATAGCTGGCCACCAGTTGGTCAAGCGTTTCATCACTGTCTTCAGGAGAGGTATCAACGCTGTTGCCAAAAGGCAGCCCCAGCACCCAACGCTCCGCGATATTGCGCAGCTCGCGTACATTCCCCGGCCAGGATTGAGCACACAGCTCTCTCAACAGCGTCTCAGGTACGGGGCGTTTTTCACGGCCAAAGCGCTGGCTTGCAAGATCGGCAAAGTGGCTGAATAAAACCGGAATATCCTCTTTGCGCTGATCCAGACAGGGGAGATCAATACTGGCAACATTGAGCCGGTAGTACAGGTCTTCCCGGAAAGTGCCTGCGTCAGACGCTTCGCGCAGATCCACTTTGGAAGCCGCCAATACCCGGATATCGATACTGATATCAGCATTGCCCCCCAGCCGCTGCAACACCCGCTCCTGCAAGACCCTGAGCAAGCGCACCTGCAAAGAGGCAGGCATACTCTCTATCTCATCCAGAAACAGCGTGCCCCCACTGGCATACTCTATCTTACCAATACGCTTGCTGTTGGCCCCGGTAAACGCACCCGTTTCATGACCAAACAACTCGCTTTCAATCAATGATTCGGTCAATGCGCCACAGTTAAGCGCAACAAACGGTTTTTTGGCCCGGGGGCTGAAGTCATGCAGACACCTGGCGACAACTTCCTTACCGGTACCGGTGGCGCCATTGATAATCAGGTCAACATCAATCTGTGCCAACTGCAACACGGTTTCCCTGAGCCGCACGATCCCTGAAGTCTGTCCAACCAGACGGTTATGGATCTCATGTTGTCCCTCAACGGCCTGCCGTAAACTCCGATTTTCCAATACCAACTGACGCTTTTTCCAGGCCCGTTGAACCGTATTGAGGTGGTGTTGGGGGTCGTCATTTTTTTCCAGAAAATCGTAGGCACCCAACTGTATAGCCTGAACAGCGATAGCAATATCAGAATGGCCACTGAACATAATGACTGGAATATCAGCATCGATCTCCAGTATTTTCTGCAACACCTCAAGTCCATCCATGCGATCCATCCGCACATCACAGATCACCACGCCCTGCCAGCCCACAGAGCACTCAGCAATCGCCGTGACGGGGTTTTCAAAACCTACCGCCTCATAGCCTTCCAGCTGCAGTGTCTGAATCATTGATTCACGCACAATCTCTTCATCATCGATAACGATTACCTGGCCATTACAGGTCGATGAACTCATGATTTACTTCCCCGAAATTCTGGTAACTGAATACAAAATGACGCGCCTTTTTTTGCCTCAAGATCCACGCTTAATTTGCCTCCAAAACTATTGATAATGTTATACGAGATCGATAAGCCCAATCCGAGGCTCTGGCCCCGCCGCTTGGTGGTAAAGAAGGGTTCGAAGATCTGTTCACGCAACTCACTGCTGATGCCCGGCCCGTTATCCCTCACATAGATCGCCAGCCAGTCTTTATTACGCTGACACGCTATCCTGATCTGTTTATCCGGCTGTTCCTTAATGGCATCCAGAGCATTGGTGACAAGATTAAGGATCACCTGTTCCAGTTGAACCGGATCCGCATTGACCTGATTGTGTTGGGATTCAAACGTCACCTGTATATCGGTCAGTTTTCTGACCTCATCGCCCTCAAGCATCAGTAAGACATTATCCACCGCCTGTTTCAGTTCCACAGCCACCAGATTGTCTTTTTGCGGCCGGGCTAACGATTTCAGACGGGTAATAATAATGGCGGCTCGTTTCTTCAGATTGGAGATCTGATTGAGATTCTTCTCCACCTCTTCCAGCTTGCCCAGCTTGAGGAAACGGATACCGTTATGCGAATAATGGCCAATGGCCGACAGGGGTTGATTAATCTCGTGGGCGATACCTGCTGACAACTGTCCCAGAGCGGCCAGTTTACCGGCCTGTACCAACTCCTCCTGCAGCGTTGCCAACTGATCCCGAAAGCTCACCAGCGACCGCGCCATCGTCCCGATCTCGTCACTGCCTTTAACTTCCACCTGCTGATCAAGGTTGCCATTGGCGATGGAGCGCATGCTGGCATCCAGACTGGTAATCCTTGCCACCATATTCCGGCCAACATAGAGCCAGACCGTGAGAATGGTAAACAGCAAACTCACCACCATCAGCAACATCCAGACCCGGCCCTTTTTAATAGTCTCGCGAATATTATCAGCGGAGCTTTGCGCGGCGTTTTCAGTCTGAGTCGTCTGAACCGCAATAAGCTCATTTAAACGATTCAGCTCTTCACGTATCTGACTCAGCAGCACCTCGCCGTTATATATAATCTGACGCTCCTCGCTGCGAATGGAAAAGATATTCCCCTCCCCCCGGGTCAGCGACACGATATTCCCGACGCTCTTCTCAAGCCTCTCTAAACCATATAAGGGGTTTACTTTCTGCAGATCCTGAAAGATTCGCTGAATAATATCCTCCGAATGGAGTTGTGTGGCGATCAGAGAGTTAAGGTCGGGCAGATGCCCTGCGCGGTCCACCAGATTTGTCAGCAAATTGACATCCGCTTCGATCCGGTAGAGCCGCTGCAGGTCAGCATTGATCTCACTGACCGAATCATTTCCTGAGTAATTTTGGACCGCCCAGGCGTCGGGGTAATCCTCATTGATCCGGCTAAAAAGATAGAGCTGCGCCCTCTCTGTTACCGATTTTATCTCAGCTAAGAAGTTGGCTCCGGCCCACCTTAATCGTTGATTTTCAGATACTTTAAGTCGCTGAACCTCAAAATTCTGACGCACATAACGATCAAGTTCAGCCAGAGTCAGCTCTAATGATTTAATCTGTTCCAGGGATTGATGCTGCCCCTGAAGATCCGTAGTGATCGCCGTAATTTTCGGCAACAGCCCTCTCATCCCCCCGATGCCACTGGTGAGTTCAGTCCATATCTGTTCACGACTGTTCTCATCCTTTGCCGCTAACAGGGTAGGCGCCAGCAAAGTTATCTTCGTGCCCTCCTCTTTTAATTCAGAGATCAGGCTAAGGGTCTGGATATTACCTTTGATAAGGCTATTGAGTTCATCGCCCAATCGGTTATAGGAGATCCAGCTAATCATAGTAGCGACCAGCGTTAATGCACTCAGCACACCAAACGCAATAAAAAAACGTCCACGAATCCCTAACTTATAACCATTTTTCATAAAAAGGACGCCATGATAAACCGATTCAGAATGATAGCGACTTCAGCGGATAATTAACAATCACCCCGTTAGTATACTCAATTGGTCTTCTGCTACTGTGACTGCCGAGCGATCACCTGCCGACTGTCACCCATGTTAAGCCGTAGGTTATAGTCAACCGCTATAATAATAGGCTACTCTCGGTAACTCATTGATAATTTAACCAGAGAATCAAAACGCTGGTATTTATGAAAACCAATAAAAATTGCATGATCGCCCTGTTACTTGGTCTGCTCACCACAACCATTAGCAGCCTGGCCGTTGCCAACGATACGATTATTATCAAGGCTGTCGGCACCTGGGGATATTTTCACAACTATCCAAAACATGAAGGCCCTTTCTGGAACCAGCATATCGCCGATGTCTCCGGCGGAGAGATTGTCGGTGAGATTAAACCACAGGACGAACTGGGCCTCAGGGGTTTTGAAATTATGCGCCTGCTGAAGAATGGCGTATTTGATTTTGCCTTTGGTTTACCCGGCTATGCGATGGAGGAGGAAAGCGAAATTTTCGAAGGCGCTGATCTTTCATCGCTGGTACAGAATATCGCTGTACAAAGACGCGTTGCTGATGCCTACTTTCCAACCCTGGAGCGCGCTTTCGCCGAGAAATATAATGCCAGACTGATGATCCTCTATCCCTTCCCCAGTCAGATGATCTGGTGCAAACAACCCGTCAATACCATTGAAGAGTTGCAGGGACGCCGTATCCGGGTGTTTCTGAGGACACTTGCTGATTTTGTTGAAGGCGCAGGGGCTATTCCAGTCAACATGCCCTATCAGGATGTGCCTGACGCACTCTCTCAGAATACGCTGGACTGTATCATTACCGGAACCATGTCTGCCTATAACGCTGAATTATACAAAGAGATGCCTTATGGGTTTACGCTTCGGGTCGGCTGGGGGCTGGCATTTGGCGCGATGAATATAGATAAATGGAACCGCCTGAGTGAGGCACAGAAACAGCTGCTTGAAAAAGAGATCGCCATTCTGACCGAACAGATGTGGCAGGAAACAGCCAAAGAAGACGATAAAGCCCTGGCATGCCTGAGTTCAGGCCCCTGTCCTATTGGCGAAATCGGCAATATGGTGCTGGTAGAGCCCTCTGAGAAAGATCTGGCGATTCGTGACCAGATTGCAAAAGATGTGATTTTACCGAGATGGACAGAACGATGCGGCCCTGAATGTGCTGCAAACTGGAATCGTAGCGTCGGCAAGATCCTTGGTTTAAGAGCTGAGGCCCGATCTCAGTGAATCAATTGAATAGAATGAATCTGATCCAGAGGTTTAAAGATCTTTATAGCCAGAAGCCCATCGGCATCAGGCTACTCACCTCCATACTGCTCTATAGTTCGATCATCACCCTGATCGCCACCGGTACTCAGCTCTGGCTCGATTACCGCTATGAACGATCCGCTATCGATGAGCGTTTGCAACAGATAGAAGCCAGCTCGCTGAACAGTCTTGCCAACAGCTTATGGGAGATTAGCCCGACACAGATTCAGGTGCAGCTGGATGGTTTACTTCAGCTTCCGGATATTCGCTATCTGGAAGTAACCTCTCAGTTTGGCAATCACTACAGCGCAGGCAATAAGCCCAGACAGGGCGCCACAGTTGAACGTCACTTCCCATTGGAATACAGCGATAAAACCAATGCCCCGGTTAATGTCGGCCAGTTGACCCTGATCGTCAGTCTGGATGAGGTCTATCGGCGTCTGGCGGATAAAGTGCTGCTGATTCTCGCCTCTCAGGGGATCAAAACTTTCCTCGTATCGATCTTTATCCTCACCCTGTTCAATCAGTTGGTAACCCGCCACCTCAGCACCATGGCGGACTATGCCCGACGGCTCAGGCTCGACCAGTTGGACAACCCCCTGATTCTGAAGCGAAAGCCCCAGGCAAAAGAGGATGAGCTCAGTCAGGTGGTCAACTCGATGAACCACATGCGTCAATCGATGCTGATCGATATGGGTAAACGGGAAGATGCCGAGCGTTCACTGGCACGTTTAAACGCCGAGTTGGAACAGCGGGTATCTGAACGGACCCAGGCGCTGGAACAGAGCAACGAAGAACTGCGTGCCACGCTGCTCAAACTGCAGGAAACCCAGCAACAGCTGGTTGAATCGAAAAAACTGGCGGCATTGGGGAGCTTAGTTGCCGGCGTCGCCCATGAGATTAATACGCCGATTGGCATCGGCTATACCGCCGCCTCTTTTCTCGCGGATCAGGCTAACCTGTACCAACAGCAGCACCCGGATAATTCGCTGGCCGGCACGGCGGTTGAAACCAGCCAGTTGATCTGTGAAAACCTTGAGCGGGCGGCCCAGTTGATCAGTGCTTTTAAGCAGGTCTCCGTTGATCAGGCGAGTGAGCAGCGCCGAGCGTTCGACCTGATCCAGTACCTTGACGAGATACAGCGCTCACTGAAACCTAAGCTGAAACAGTGCAATCCGGAAATAACAGTGCTGGGGCCTGATCAACTGATGTTAAACAGTTACCCGGGCGGTTTTTATCAGATTTTTACCAACCTGATACTCAACTCATTACTGCATGGCTTTGACAATCAGTCCGGCGGCAAAATAGCGATTGAGGTCAAGTCCGATGGTAAACGGATCGCTATCGACTACCGGGACAACGGGGTGGGCATAACCGATGGCTGGCACACCAAACTGTTTGAACCCTTTATGACCACCAGGCGAAACCAGGGCTGCAGCGGTCTGGGTATGCATATCGTATATAACCTGGTGAGTCAGCTACTGCAGGGACATATAGAATCTCTGCCGAGTGATAAGGGCGCACACTTTCACATCGACCTGCCGCTGATGCCCGGGCCTGTTTCTGTTGATTAACCGCTGCGGCAAATCACGGATCAAAAAGGTAATCAGAAATAAAAAAAGCCAGTGAACAAGTCACTGGCAAATGTTGCCGCAATAAAACTTAATAACAAAAAAGGAGAAGATCAGGCCCTCGAACACCAGAGGTATTACAAGGGCCGTTTTAATTACCGGTTAGTCTTGATATTGGTCCAGGCCCGGTTGAGGATACGATCAAACTTCTGAGTATGTGCTTGCAAGGCAAACAATGTTTCTTTCACCTCATCTGATGGGTAGATACCCGGATCGTTAAATATCTCCGGTTCGACATACTCATTCGCACCGAGGTTTGGCACTGCATACTTCACCATATTAGAGATAGATGAACCGATCTTGGGCTCCAGGATAAAGTTGATGAACTCATGGGCCCCATCAGAATTAGGTGCATCAGCCGGAATCGCCATCACATCAAACCAGATCAGTGAGCCAATATTAGGGATCGAGTAAGCGATCTCACGATCAGGATCGATCGACTTAGCGATTGCATTACCCGCCAGAATGATGCCGTTGTAACCCAGTGCCACACAGATATCACCATTGGCCAGATCATCGCGGTATGAGCCATTATGGAAATATTTATAATTGCCTCTGACAGCCCTGACCATCGCCTCCGCTTTTTTCAGGTCACCTTTGTCTTCAGAGTTAGGATCCAGCCCCAGATAATGCAACGCCATTGCCATCGCTTCAGCCGGCGAATCGATCACTGCGATGCCACAATCTTTCAGTTTGCCTGACACTTCAGGGTCGAATACCATATCAAAGGTATTCTCTGGTATTTCGCCTAAACGCTCCTTAATCATTTTCACGTTGTAACCCACACCAACACTTCCCCAGGCGTAGGGAACGCTGTATTGATTACCAGGATCGTAGGCTTCAACCTTCTTTAAAATAACCGGATCAAGCTTGTTATAGTTGGGTATTTTTGATCGATCAATTTTCTGATAAATACCGGTTTTTATCTGACGTTCCATAAAGTTCGCCGAAGGCACCACAAGGTCATAGCGGGAACCGCCAGATAGCAGTTTAGTTTCAAGTATTTCATTACTTTCATAAACATCATAATTCAGTTCAGTTTTCGACGTATCTCTGAAAACCTGCAGAGAATCTTCCGGTATATAACCAAACCAGTTATAAACATTAACCTGAGCAGCACTGACTGAACATGAAGCGGTCAGCAGGCACAGCGAGAGAATCTTTTTATTTATTCGCATAACATCCTCTGAAACTTATAATATGTTTTCTTTTAGAGTTGCTAAAACTCAGAAAGTTATCAGTGGCTATTGTATGAAGGGGATTATACAACAGCCCTGACAAAACTATCGCATTAGAATGATTTAGAAATGGAGAACACCAGGGCGTCCTGATTCGCCATGTGGCCACTATCAACCGCATAGGTGCTGGAGATATCCGTGTTCACATAGGCCAGCTTCATATCAACACCGCTGAAGCTCTTGGTGATTCCCACTGAATAATCTCTGTATTTATCCAGCATCAGCGTCGTTGGGTCGTCAAACACCTCACCAAACGAAGAACCTACATGCAGTTCCAGCCCCACACTCTCAACAATCTCTGTCTGGTAGTTCAGGTAGAGATACTGATACGCCTTGCCTGAATTAATGTAGTCAGGTGCATGCTCATAACCTAAGCGAAAACCATTGTAATTAAGCCCCAGTTTCAGCTCAGCGAAGTCCTGATCAACCTCATCACCCGGATATTGATAGTAGAAGAGGATGGCATCATAGGATATATCGTCGTTGATCGCACCGGCATAACCCGCCAGCAGATCAAGCTCTACCGTTGCACCATCATCAAAAGGGTGTCCGGTCGGAAAGAAATCAACATTACTGGCCCAGATGCTGGCGAACAAACCGCTCTGGTTAAACCAGTCAATCCCCCCCTGAATGGCAAGCGATTCATTGGTCATAGAGACACCACGGTTACGCCATTCACTCAATACTGAAACATTGGCACCCAGATCTGCCCGAGCCAGACCCGACACCGAAAGAAGACTTAAACCGATAGCTGCAATTGATTTAAAATTTTTCATGTCACCCTCACGTTTGTCATTTTTTTTAGTATGCAACCATCATTTCAGAGATTCTTTTTCTCCGGTATACCCCTATTTCATTAGTTGTAAAAAATAGTGCCATCTACGTCGATAAGTATTTATATCAACCATCATTATCTATACCTAACGTGGTATTCCTGCCGATCTTAATTACGTTAATCTGACAGATGTATGAGATATATTTTCTAAAAAAATTGAAAACATAATAAATAGTCAGGCATTTATTATCTGACAGCCTCAGTTATACCTTTTGTCCACATCTTTAAAAATGGATTTATTCAATGCCATACATCGCAGACAAGATAATCTTTAACGGTAACATCCATACCATGGATGATATAAATGAAAAGGCTGAAGCACTGGCAATCTATGGCGATCAAATCATCGCGGTAGGCAGCAACACTGAAGTTAAAGCGCTGGCTGACAATCATACTCAGATGATTGATGCTCAGGGGCAGTTGGTGCTGCCGGGCTTTCAGGATACCCATATACACTTTCAGGCCACCAGCGCCGACTTCTTCCACTATGTCCCCCTGCATGAGATGAAAACCATGGAAGAGTTGCTCAATGAGATTGAGCGTTTCGCCAGGGAGAACCCCCATAAAGAGTGGATTAAGGGGATCGGTTTTAACCCCTCTATCTTTAATGAAAACAGTCTAACCAAAGAGCAACTGGATGCGGTAACGGGTGGGCGTCCCGCACTGATTTTCTCGTTTGACTATCACAGTGGCTGGGCTAACAGCGAAGCGTTTCGTATTGCAGGCGTCACCGCCACCACCCCGGAACCCGCCAGCGGTAGCTATGCCCGCTGTGCCGATGGTTCCCCCAGAGGGTATATCTATGAGGATGCCATCTGGGCAATGAACCGTTTCTCACCAGCGTTCAGCGACGAGGATTATTTCGAGGCGATGGAGCACTACTGCAAAGTGTTCAACCAGCACGGCATCACCGGCATTCTGGATGCCGTCGCCCCTCGCAAAACGATGGAAAACTACCGTACACTGAATCAGCGCGGTCAGCTCTCGTTGCGGGTTGCGGCCACCTCGAAGATCTTTGCACACCTGCCCCTGACAGAGCAGCTGCAGGAACTTCTCTCGCTGCGGGAAACCTACGCCGATGATATGGTGTCACTCCACTCAGCTAAGTTCTTCCTTGACGGAGTGCTTGAAAGTGGCACGGCGACACTGCTTGAACCCCGTAGTGATACCGGCTCAACCGCACCGCTGATGTTTGATCAGCCACAGATCAATGAGTTCTTTGCCGCCTTTGATAAAGAGAAGTTCCAGCTGCATGTTCACACCATCGGTGACGGCGCCGTTAACGCAGCACTGAATGGTATTGAGTACGCCCAGCGGATGAATGGTCCATGGGATAGCCGTCACCAGCTGGCACATATACAGCTGGTCACCGGATCAGATTTTCCCCGCTTCAAACAACTGGGGGTTTATGGCAACGTGCAACCACTGTGGGCTCAACCGGACCCGGACAACGATAAGATCGCTCTGGAGATGCTGGGAGAAGAACGTTGCAGTCAGATTTTCCCGATTGGTGAACTGGTACGTCAGGGAACAGTCTGTGCACTCAGCAGTGACTGGGGCGTGAGTACCTTTGATCCCTTCGCTATCATGCAGACAGCACTGACCCGTCAGGTTTCCGGCGCCAGTGAAAGCTCGCCGGCACACAACCCGCAATATCGCATCGATATCGATACCGCAATCAAAGGTTATACCATCAATGCAGCACGGGCAGCCTGGAGAGAGAAAACCACCGGTAGTTTAACGGTTGGTAAATTTGCTGACCTGATCATCCTCGATCAGGATCTCTATACCATCTCCCCGTACGAAATTGAAAAGACTAAGGTACTGTTAACCCTGTTAGGCGGCAACGAGGTATACCGGGACGCATCTTACTGATCCATTGATAGTTGCATCAGCAAGCCTGCAGCAGGCTTGCTGACCTGTTTCGTGCCCTTCCCCGCCCGCCCAAATTGCCATTCGACAAAAACTCACCAACCGATATACTATTGAGCAACATCTATTAAGCACCATCAGGTCAGAATCCCAAAGGAAGTATGAGTGGAAGATTCTTCAGAAAATATATACCTGCTTGCCTCTGAACTCATCGATACGAGTGGTACTGACGCATTTACTCCGGCCCTGCTCAGTCTGATCAACTCTGCCACACCCTGTGAATCGGTATTCGCCATTCACTTTCATAAAAATAGCCGTCCAACGATTCTGCTAGCCCCTGACTCAACCCTGTTAACTTCCAAAATAATGGATGAGTATCTGAACGGCTTCTATATGATCGATCCGTTCTATAATGCCTTTAAAACGGGGCTATCAACCGGTTTACACTTTATCAAAGAGATCGCTCCGGATGACTTTTTCGAGAGTACTTACTACACCGAGCATTACTGCAACCGGGGCTATGAAGAAGCCGCGTTTATCATAAACCTGGACAACGATTCGCAGATACAGATATCACTCACTGTCATCGAAACCCCGGCGACAGCCGCCACACGACAACGGCTACAGGCCATATCCCCTCTGGTTATCTCCGCCTATAGAAAGCACTGGCAGAATATCGAAAATACTCAGGAAAGCTCGCAGGACGCCAGCGCTATCATTCATGAGCAGATATCCAGTGTGTTCAGAAACTTCGGCGGTGGCCTGTTAACGGAGCGGGAAAGCGAGATAGCGATACTGATTATCCGGGGCTACTCCTTAATCGCCATTGCAGAGCTGCTGGGCATCGCCCACGGTACCGCCAAAGTTCACTGTAAAAACCTCTACAGCAAGCTGGAAATCAACTCCAAGTCAGAACTGTTTTCGCTCTTCCTGGATGACATTTCCGATAAATAACCGTTCGGTATCAGCTCTGCTGATCTAAGCTCTTCTGGCTAAACTCTTCTGATCGAACTCTTCTGATCGAACTCTTCTGATCGAACTCTTCTGATCGAACTCTTCTGATCGAACTCTTCGGAACAGGCTCTTCTGAACAGACTCGCCTGAATAACCTTCTGGCATAAAGACGGGTTAACAAACCCGGCCCAAACGGTTCAGGGTTAGCTTAATCCACAGCCTTAGCCATCCGCCCTCATAACGCTCTGTTTTAAGTCAGACTTTTCAGCCTCCTCCCCCTCACTATTCACGCTTTGCTGAGCAGAGAAAATCGACAACCACGACCCACTGAAATTTATTTTTGTATCCAAAAATGCATTTTTTATTGCATATACACCCATGATTTGCCTATTATTGTATCCATAAAAACAAACAACACTATTTCGGAGTCCTTTCTATGTTTCCTAAAAACTGCTGGTATGTAGCCTGTACCCCTGATGAAATCGCAGAAAAACCCCTCGGCCGTACAATCTGTGGCGAACAGATCGCTTTTTTCAGAGATGGCGATGGCAAAGTCGCTGCGGTGAAAGACTTCTGCCCCCACCGTGGCGCACCACTCTCCCTTGGCTATACCGAAGGCGGCGGCCTGGTGTGTGGTTATCATGGTTTGAAAGTTGGCCGCGACGGTAAAACCCTCTCGATGCCCAAGCAGCGGGTGGGCGGTTTTCCCTGCATGAAGAGCTATCCTGTCGAAGAACGTTACGGGTTTATCTGGGTGTGGACAGGCGATGCCGATAAAGCCAGCAGTGATGCTATCCCCCATCTGGAGTGGGCAGTCAGTGATGACTGGGCCTACGGCGGCGGGTTGTATCATATCCAGTGCGATTACAAACTGATGATCGACAACCTGATGGATCTGACCCACGAAACCTACGTTCATTCCACCAGCATCGGTCAGAAAGAGATCGATGAAGCACCGGTTAAAACAGAGAAAGTGGGTAATGAGGTCACCACCAGCCGCTTCATGGACAGTGTGATTGCGCCCCCCTTCTGGCAGGGGAACCTGCGGACCAAAGGTTTGCCCGATGACCAGCCGGTAGATCGCTGGCAGATCTGTCGCTTTACCCCCCCAAGCCATGTACTGATCGACGTAGGTGTCGCTCTGGCCGGTAACGGTGGCCGGGAAGCTCCGGCAGATAAGCGGGTAAACAGTGTCGTTGTCGACTTCATCACCCCTGAAACAGAAACCAGCCACTGGTATTTCTGGGGAATGGCACGCAACTTTAAAGCCGATGATCCGGCACTGACAGACGCGATTCGCGAAGGTCAGGGAGGCATTTTTGCTGAAGATCTGGAGATGCTGGAACTACAGCAGAAAAACCTGCTGGCCAATCCCGAGTTACGACTGCTTAAGCTGGATATTGATGCCGGGGGCGTTCATGCCCGACGTATTATCGACAAGCTTCTGAAAGAGGAAAACCCTGAGGCCGCGGAATCTTCATTAGCCTGACAAACGCTTAACTGACGACCCGATGAAGACCCGGAGAGAATACTATGTTTGAAGTCGAAGTCACCGCCAAGGTGCAGGAAACAGATGATATTCATCTGTTTCGCCTGGCGCGTACCGATAATTCAGCACTGCCGGCCTTTAGTGCCGGCGCACATATTGATCTGCACCTGCCCAATGGGCTGGTGCGACAATATTCGTTGTGCAACCCACCCCATGACCACCACTGTTATGAAATTGGTGTCCTCAAGGATCCCGATTCACGGGGTGGTTCGGTCTGTCTGCATGAGTCAGTCAATGTGGGGGACCGTTTAACCATCAGTGAGCCGCGCAATCTGTTTCCACTGGAGCACAGTGCAAGCCATCACCTGCTGATCGCGGGGGGCATCGGTATCACGCCATTGCTCTGTATGGCCGAACGCCTGGCTCACACCGGTGCCAGTTTTTCCCTGCACTATTGCGCTAAATCCCCGGCGCAGGCCGCTTTTGTTGAGCGCATTAACACCTCTGAATTTGCTGACCGGGTAACATTCCACTTCAGCCAGACAGAGGGCCGTCTGGATATGCAGGCATTGCTTGCCGATCCGGATCAGGGCACTCATCTCTACACCTGTGGCCCAAACCCTTTTATGGATGCAGTGTTACAAACTGCAGCCGCACAAGGCTGGGATGAACCCCGGTTACACCGGGAATATTTTGCCGCGGCAGCCAGCTCAGGCGAAGCCGATAGTGCATTTGAAATTCAGATTGCCAGTAGTGGCGAAGTGATCCAGATCCCGGCAGATAAAAGTGCCCTGGACGTCATGCTTGATCTGGACATTGATATTCCCTTTGCCTGTGAAGAGGGGGTGTGCGGTACATGCTCCACCCGCCTGCTTTCCGGCGAACCAGACCACCGTGATGTCTATATGTCCCCGGAAGAACACGCCAGAAACGAAGAGTTCGCGCCTTGCTGCTCCCGCGCCAAAAGCGCCCGTTTAGTACTGGATATATGAACATCGGGTTACTGGCTAGCTGATACGTATTACAAAAAACTGTGCTGAATCCAATAACAATAAATAACCTTTAAAGGTACCTACATGAAACTAAAAACAACCATAAAACGTTCTATTGCTGTTTGTGCTTTATTACTCGGGGCTGGCAGCGCCAGCGCGGCTGAACCGGAATTCACCTTTAAACTGCACCATATGCTACCACCTCCATCAAACGCACATACGAACTTCCTTGTTCCCTGGGCAGATAAAGTGATGAAGGAATCCGATGGGCGGATAAAGATTGATATCTACCCATCGATGCAACTGGGGGGCAAACCACCACAACTGTTTGACCAGGTACGTAAGGGTATCGTTGATATCAGCTGGACAGTGACCGGATACACGCCTGGCCGCTTCCCTAAATCCACTGTGTTTGAACTCCCCTTCATGGCAGCCGATGCAAAATCGGTGAGCATGGCGATTCAGGAGTATGCCGAACAGGAGATGGCTGATGAGTTCAAAGATGTGCACCTGCTGGCGATGCATGTGCACTCCCCCGGTTCCCTGCACTCGCGGGATAAAGCGATCCACACCGTTGCAGACCTGGATGGAATGAAAGTCCGTGCTCCAAATAAAACCATGGCGGCTGCATTTGAAGGGCTGGGCGCCAATACAGTCTTCATGCCTGTACCACAGATGCCAAGCGCGCTGTCTAAGGGGGTCATCGATGTTGCTGTCCTGCCTTTCGAGGTTGTTAAGCCACTGAAAATACACCAGTTGGTTAAACATCATACGGAGATACCCGGAAAGCGCGGCCTCTATGCGAATAACTTTATTTTCAGTATGAATAAAAAAGCCTATGACAGCCTGCCGCCCGATCTGCAAAAAGTGATCGATGATAACTCCGGCGTAGAGCTGGCGGGTTTTATTGGTGAAGCGTTCGATACCTACGAAAGAACCGGCCGTCAGGCTGCTATTGATCAGGGCAACGAGCTATATCAGTTACCCGAATCAGAAATTGCCGCCTGGAAAGAGAAACTGGCCTTCGTAACCGAAGACTGGCTGAAACAGATGAAGGACGATGGCTATGATTCTCAAAGACTATTGGATAAAGCCAATGCCCTGATCGATAAATATCAGGCTCAAAATCAGCAGTAATCGGTCTGCTTAAGCCTGAATCAATACAGGTTAAGCCCAGAGGCCCCGGAACTATCCGGGGCCTTTGACTAAGCCCATAAAGATGCCGGATATCCGCTGCAGATAAACCAGTCGATTAAAGCAACAGAAACGCCACGCTATTCCACCCCTACCGCTTCAGCAATGATGTCACGAAACCAGTGCAGAGCCGGAGACTCCAACCCTCGTCTGGACCAGTTCAGAGCCACCTCAAAGGAGGGCACCTCAAACGGCAGGGAATAGATCTTCAGGGGTACAATTTCAGAAAAAGCGAAAGCAATTTTACGTGGCAGAATAACCATCAACGGTGAATGTTTAAGCAATGATGGCAGCACCGAGAAATGCGGCAACACTAAACTGACTTTGCGCTGCAGCCCCATATCAGCCAGAACCTCTTCCGCTAAACCATGACCCAGGCTGCGCGTCACCAGTGCATGTTTCTGGTTCATAAACTGTTCGAGTGTCAGTTCATCAGCATCAGGGGCAAACTGCTGATGCATGACGCAGACATAACTCTCTTCCAGTATCACCCGACGCTCAATTTGCGCCCCGGGAATAGTCCGGCTACAGATCACGGCATCTACTTTGCCGCTTGAAAGCCACTCCTCTACCTTGTCGATCTCCAGTGGCAACACCTCCAGCTCAACCCCCGGTGCCTGCTGCTGAAGTTTTGTGAATATATAGGGCAACAGTGCCATCTCACCCAGATCCGTCATCGCCAGCGTGAAGCGTTTCTCCGTCTCCGTCGCATCAAAATTTCGCGCGCTGTCCACGGTGTGTTCAATGGTTTGTAATGAATCGCGGAACACCTCATACAGCTGTGTGGCATAGACGGTGGGTTCCATCCCCTCTTTGCCACGCACAAATAACCGGTCATTGAACGTATCCCTCAATCGGGACAACGCATAACTAACCGAGGGTTGAGTAACAAACAGTTTATCCGCCGCCAGGGTGACACTTTTGGCTTCATAAAGCGTGACAAAGGTGCGGATAAGATTGAGATCGATATTAGACAAAATAAATACCATCTATTTTATATAGAAATACTATCAATTGGATAAATTAAAGCAGTCTTTATATGGTAGGGGCAAGTGTTAATTAATCGAGACAATAACAATGGCAACTGTGCATTCCGCAACCTACCAGCTACTGCGACAGCAGGGTATCAACAAAATCTTTGGCAACCCGGGCTCTAATGAACTGCCATTTCTCAAGGATTTTCCTGAGGACTTTGAATATATTTTAGGTCTTCATGAAGGTGTTGTGATGGGGATAGCCGACGGTTACGCGCTGTCCAGCGGTGAACCGGCGATGGTTAACCTCCACGCTGCAGCCGGAACCGGCAACGCCATGGGTGCACTGACCAACGCCTGGTATTCTCATTCGCCACTGGTTGTCACCGCTGGTCAGCAGGCCCGCTCGCTGATGGGGGTTGAGTCGATGCTGTCAAATGTTGACGCAACCCAGCTTCCCCGCCCGCTGGTGAAATGGAGCTACGAACCCAGCTGGCATGGTGATGTCCCCCGGGCCATCAGCCAGGCGATCCACATGGCGACTCAGCCCGCCCGTGGCCCGGTCTACGTGTCCATTCCCCATGATGACTGGCAGCAAGAGGTTGAAGATGATGCCCTGTTGCTGGCAGACCGTGACGTTGCCACCGCAGGTATGCCCTCGACTGCACAACTGACTAAGCTGGCTGACCGGTTGAATAACGCAGTAAACCCGGTGCTGGTACTGGGCCCCGACATCGACGCTTATCATGCCAATGCGTTAGCCGTACAACTGGCTGAAAAAATTGCCGCTCCGGTATGGGTGGCGCCCTCTGCACCCCGCTGTCCTTTCCCGACCCGCCACGCCTGTTTCCGCGGCACCCTCCCGGCAGCCGTTGCCGGGGTATCCGCAAAGCTCGCGGGTCATGACCTGATCATCGTCATCGGTGCGCCGGTATTTCGCTATCACCAACACGCCCCTGGCCGCTATCTGCCAGAAGGCGCAGAACTGGTGCAGCTGACCTGCGATCTGCAGGAAGCCTCAAGAGCCCCCATGGGTGATGCTCTGGTGGGCGATATCAGTGGCATGCTGAGTGCGCTGCTGACAGCGACACAACAGACCCAGCGCAGTATGCCTGTGGCGCTTCCCGTTCCTGCTCCAGCGCCGGATGTGACCGAAGGGCCGCTGACACCGGAGATCATCTTCGATGAGCTAAATACGCTGGCACCGGATGATGCAATCTACGTTAAAGAATCCACCTCCACTGTTACTGCCTTCTGGCAGCGGGTTGAGATGCGTCATCAGGGGAGTTATTTCTTCCCGGCCGCCGGCGGTCTGGGCTTTGGCCTACCCGCTGCGGTGGGTGTACAACTGGCCCAACCTGAGCGACAGGTCATTGGTGTTATCGGCGATGGTTCAGCCAACTATGCCATCACCGCACTCTGGACCGCCGCTCAATATCAGATTCCGGTGATCTTTATCATCCTGAAGAATGGAACCTACGGCGCCCTACGCTGGTTCTCCCGCATTCTGGACGCTGAAGACTCGCCTGGACTGGATGTACCCGGACTGGATTTCTGCGCTATCGCCAGAGGCTATGGTGTTGAAGCTATCGAGATAAACAGTCGTGAACAGTTTCAGACAGAGTTTCAAAACGCACTCAACGCCAAGGGGCCGGTGCTATTGGAAATCCCCACCACAACGATCGAACCCTGAGCAACAGACAAAACAAAAATAATGACGAAGAAAGGAACATGATAATGACAAAACTATTCCCCAAAATAGCATTAGCGGCATCACTGGCATTCGCAACTGGCGCCAGTTCTGCAACAGAGACTCTGCGTTTTGCTCACTTCTGGCCAGCAACCTCAGCAGTCAACACTGAGGTGTTTGAAGTCTGGGCCAAAACCGTTGAAGAGGCTTCAAATGGTCAGATAAAGATTGATATGTATCCATCGCAAACACTGGTAAAAGCCGCTAAGTCATACGATGGTGCAGTAACAGGTCTGGCAGATATCACCGGTGTGGTTCAGGGTTATTCTGCAGGTCGGTTCCCACTGACAGAGATCGTTGAGCTACCCGGCATTACGGCATCAGCGTCCCAGGGGTCCTGTATTCTGCAAAGCCTGTATGACTCAGGCGACGTGGCTCAGGAATACGATGACTCCCACGTGCTGTTTATGTTTTCCACCGGCCCTGCTTATCTGCACACCCGGGAGAAAGAGGTTAAGGTACCGGCTGATCTTGCCGGACTGAGAATGCGTCGTCCCAATGAAGTTGCCGGCTCGATGCTGGCGGAGATGGGGGCAGCGCCCGTTGGTATTCCGGCACCAGGTATTTACGAAGCGCTGGAACGCGGTGTGGTTGACGGCCTGAGCTTTCCATTTGAAGCGATGAAGATCTTCCGCATTAATGAGCTGACCAACCATCATGTTCAGATCCCGTATGGTAGCAGCACCTTTGTCGCTACAATGAATAAGCGTACCTACGAAAACCTCTCACCTGAGCTGAAAAAGGTTATTGATGATAACAGTGGTATGAAGTGGGCAATGAAGGCGGCCAAAGTATTTAACCGTCTGGATCAGGAAGGTCTGGCCGAGGCTAAAGCTCAGGGGGATACCATCCATGTTGTTAACGATCCGCTGAACGATCCTGAATGGGGTATGCCGCTTAAAAATGGTACTGAAAAATATCTCAGGAATATTGAAGAGCGTGGCGCCACCACCGCCCGTGAAGTGTACAAAAAAGCCACCGAACTGCGTAGCAAGTGCGAAGCATAAAACAAGAAAAGGGTAATCAGATGAACAACATCTCTTTGTTAATCGCCGGTAAAGATCAGCCAGCCACTGAGAATGCAACCTTCCAGCGCTGCAATCCCCTCAGCACTGAGGTGGTTACCGTAGCCGCTGCAGCGACAGCCGATGATGCCAGAGCGGCAGCAACCGCGGCGGCTGCCGCTTTTAAAACCTGGTCCCAGTCAGGTGTTGGCGAACGCCGGGCGAAACTACTCAAAGCGGCTGATATTATGGAGTCCTATCAGGATGAGTTTATTAGCCGGATGATGGAGGAAACAGGTGCAACCCCTGCCTGGGCCGGATTCAATGTCATGATCGCGGCGGGGGTGCTGCGGGAAGCGGCGTCACTGACCACTCAGGTGGGCGGCGAGATCATCCCTTCAAACGTGCCTGACAATATGGCGATGGGTGTCCGTGTCCCTTGCGGAGTAGTACTGGGTATCGCCCCCTGGAACGCCCCGATTATTCTGGGTACACGGGCTATCGCGACACCGATCGCCTGCGGTAACACCGTGGTACTGAAAGCTTCAGAACAGTGTCCGGCCACCCATCAGCTGATCGGTCAGGTACTTAACGAAGCCGGTCTCGGTGACGGTATCGTCAATGTCATCACTAACGCCCCGGAACAGGCGGGTGAAGTAGTAACAGCCCTGATTGAGCATGAAGGCGTGCGCCGTATCAACTTCACCGGCTCTACCGGAATCGGCAAAATCATCGCCGAAACAGCCGCGCGTTATCTGAAACCAGCGCTGCTGGAACTGGGCGGCAAAGCCCCCTTTATTGTGCTGGAAGATGCCGACCTGGATGCGGCGGTTGAAGCTGCGGCGTTTGGGGCCTTTTTCAACCAGGGCCAGATCTGTATGTCCACCGAACGGCTTATCGTGGTTGATTCAGTGGCGGATGAGTTCGCCAGCAAACTGGCTGCCAAAGCGAAATCACTGGTCGCCGGTGATCCGCAGGACAGTCACAATCAACTCGGCACCCTGATCAGCACTCAGGCCGGTCTCAAACTCAACGATCTGCTTGAAGATGCCCTCAGTAAGGGCGCCAGCCAGTTATCGGGTGGCAAGGCTGAAGGTGTCATCATGCAGGCAACCCTGATCGATAACGTCACTTCAGATATGCGCCTTTACAGCGAAGAGTCTTTCGGCCCGATGGTAGCGATGATTCGAGTCAAAGATGAGGATGAAGCGATCCGTCTGGCGAACGACAGTGAATATGGTCTGTCAGCAGCAGTATTCAGTAAGGATATAGCCCGGGCGATGGCGGTTGCCAAACGTATTGAATCCGGTATCTGCCATATCAATGCGCCTACCGTCCATGACGAACCCCAGATGCCATTCGGCGGAGTAAAATCCAGTGGCTATGGACGTTTTGGGGGGAAAGCGGGGATTGAAGAGTTTACTGATCTGCGCTGGATGACTCTCCAGCTTGGTCCAAGACACTATCCCATCTGATCATCGGGTGCCTGGTTAAAGGGTTATCACTGGAGCAAGCCTGCTCCAGTGATATATTGGATCCTGCAATCAGCGTCACAGCGTGCACAAGCTAATGTTAACTTTACCGGAACACGATCATGTCTGATAACCAACCTCATAACACCTCTACAGCCGGACTAGCTGAACAACCCCATATCGCAGTGGTGGGCGCTGGCGCAATGGGCTGTTATTTTGGCGGGCTACTGCTTAAAGCGGGCCATCGGGTCACCTTTATTGATGTAAACCCTGAACAGATAGCAACAATCAACGCTCAGGGACTGATTCTGGAGACCGATGATGGACGCAGTGAGCTACCCGCCACCGCAGCACTGGCCGCCGATGTTAACCAACCCGCCGATCTGGTTATTCTGTTTACTAAAACCATGCATACCGACGGCGCGATGCAATCGATTCAGCATCTGCTGACAGCGGATTCCGTAATCCTGTCACTGCAGAACGGTCTGGGAAATGCGGACAAAATAGCCCAGCATCACGATTTCAGCCGCATTGCAGTCGGCACAACGCTGGTGCCTGCCGACCTTCACAGTCCCGGTCATGTGGTGTCCCACGGCCCATCCAGCTCACGCATGATGGATGCCAACACGCAACACCCGGAATGGGTTGATCACCTGGCAGTCCTGTTCAATGGCGCTGGACTAACCTCAGTACTGGACCCGGATATCCACTCAGTAATCTGGTCGAAAGTAGCCTTTAACGCCGCCCTGAACTCAATCTGTGCCGTGACGGGAGCGACACCCGGACGCATTGCAGAGGTTGAAGATTCCGTTCAGCTGGCACGCAGTGTGGTGCACGAGACCGTTCTCGCCGGTGAAGCGAAGGGGATCACTCTCGATGAAACCCATATCTGGGACAATGTTGAGATGGCGATGCGAGAGCACCCCAATCATAAGCCATCAATGTTGCAGGATATTGAGAATGGCCGGGCCACTGAGATCGACTCCATCAATGGTGCCATTGTCATGGTGGCCACTGAAACCGGTATCGACGCACCGGTCAACAGAACCCTGTGTCAGTTGGTCAAACTGAAACAGCATCTGGCGGTATCCGCCTGACGTTAAACCGCTCTGACAGCATATTCCCGGTAGACGTTATCGTCACTGCGATGAATGGCGACATAATTAAGGAATTACTATGAGTATCGCAGTTCCTATCAAGATCGAGGACTATAGGGAGCTGGCCAAAAAACGCCTGCCACGTATGGTATTTGATTATTTAGACGGCGGGGCCGATGAGGAACACAGCCTGAGCCACAACCAAGTGGCACTTTCCAGCATCCGTTTGACACCCAAACGACTTCTGGATGTCAGTAGCCGTACACTGGAAACTGAGCTGTTCGGTAAGCATTTTGCTGCGCCGTTGGCGATTGCCCCCACCGGGCTGAACGGTATTCTCTGGCCCAAGGGTGATCTTGCGCTGGCACGTTCGGCGGCGAAGTTTAACATCCCCTTTATTCTGTCGACGGCATCCAACAGCTCGATTGAAACTGTTGCTCGCTGCAGCAACGGGGAAAAATGGTTCCAGCTGTATGTGCTTCACAGAACGCTGGCGCAACAGCTGGTGGAACGCGCTTTAAACAGCGGCTATACCACTCTGATTCTCACCACTGATGTGGCCGTCAATGGTTTCCGTGAACGGGATCTGAGAAATGACTTTGGTATACCGGTTAAATATACGCCAAAAGTTATACTGGATGGCTGTCTCCACCCCCGCTGGTCGATGGCCCTGCTCAAGCATGGTGTACCTGAACTCGCCAACTTTAAGACTGCTGATGCCAGTGACACAGAGTTGCAGGCAGCCCTGTTATCAAGACAGATGGATGCCAGTTTTGACTGGCAAGCACTTCGCTGGCTGCGTGAGCTATGGCCCCACACTCTGCTGGTAAAAGGCATAATCCACCCGGACGACGCTGTACGCTGTATCAGTGAAGGTGCGGATGGCGTCATCTTATCCAATCATGGCGGGCGACAACTCGACACCTGCGTGGCGCCTATAGAGACTCTGGCACAGAGTGTTGCGGCAACCGACAAACCGATACTGATCGACAGTGGCTTTCGCCGCGGCACCGATATCGTCAAAGCAATCGCCATGGGGGCTAAGGGAGTACTTCTGGGCCGAGCTCTCCTCTACGGGCTGGCCGCACGGGGAGAAGCGGGCGTCGATCATTCCCTGAGTATGATTTTAGCGGATATTGACCGCACCCTGGCAAACGTTGGTTGTCCCTCCACCTCAGCCCTCACCCCCGATTATATCAAATCCCCCTTCTGACACTTCCAGGCGCGCGCAATAAACGCACTGCAGCAATCATTTCACGAAACCGGTGGACTCCAGATTTCGGTTAGAACCGTTCTGGGCCACCTCAAACGAAGATGACATCTCAACATCGAAGGAAACCACCTGCATTTCGAAGCAGGGCTGATAAGTTGTCTGCCTAACGGTTTATTCAGATGGATTGGAAAATGTGCACTCAACAGTGTAAAGCATAGCGGTTGTTCCCTCTCAGACTCTCGACATTCATGCCATGATACAGATGTCCGATCTCAAAGTGATCTCTCTGTTAGCCTGTATGACAATCAATCCCGGCGATTAAGCCAAAAGATCATCACTAGCGACTAAGACAAAAAAGGCACCTGATCGCTCAGGCACCCAAAGAAAAGGAAATCTAAAAAGACCGGCCGGACAATATTCTCTATTACCGGCCGGGTAAGCTCAGGAGTCATCGTGAATCAGATCTCTGTTGATCCCTCCTCTGTCATCACCTCATCTACAGAGTCCAATGGCATCGCCATATGCTCTACCGGACGCATCCGTCTTTTGTTCAGCAGCAGACGGGTTACGTCGGGGCGTGAATAGTGACCACCCGGATCGATGGCACTTTTCGCCACACCGATCACCCCCAGATCAATATCCGCATAGAGAATACCCTCCTGATCTTCCGGCAGTTTGTCACACAGCGGGCTGCCATCCGGGCCGTAGATCACTGCATGCCCTCCCCCCACATGGATCAGCTCACGCTTATCCGGGGTATCGCACAGCTCATCCTCCATCGCCTGAGAGAGTACCGCACTCGGCGCAACCACAAAGCAGGACCCTTCTACCGCGTAAACCTTACTCACCGCATTATTCACTTCATATCCCAGCGCATGGGCAAACGGCTCATAGGTGGTAAAACTGGGCCAGGAAGCCACATGTACCTGTTCATGCTGTGAGTACATGGCGAATTTATTCAGGGAGAGAATATTCTCCCAACAGTTGAGTGCTCCGATGCGGCCCAACTCCGTTTCATGCACCGCCAGATCACTGCCATCACCTTCACCAAAAACAGTCCGCTCTCCGTGAGTGGGACGCACTTTGCGTCGCTGAGCAATCGTTTCACCGTCAGGTGCGATCAGCCACTGAGCAATATACAGCGTCCCGCCGGAACGTTCTGCCAACCCGATTACCGCCATGATATTGTTACGTCGAACCGCGTCACGGATACGCTCAGCCTGAGGGCTGTCGTAGGTCAGCGCGTTGTCAAAATAACGCTGCACAAAACCTTTCTGAATCGCCCAGGCGGGCGCGCCCAGCCAGATCCACCAGGGATAACCCGGAATCCATAACTCTGGAAATGCGACCAGCTTGGCACCATTGGCAGCGGCCTCATCGATATATTGAATGGTTTTATCAACCGCACCATCCAGGTCCAGAAATGCGGGGGCCGCCTGCACAGCAGCAACTTTATATTTGGGATGTTCGATACCCATCACTCTACTCCTAATTAATTAAGACCCAGTTTCATCAGCTTCAGAATGGAATCGATGTTTTTAAACGGAATGCATAGCCGGATGGACGGTTCTCCACCTCAAACTCTTTTTCAAACTTGGCAGTGAACAGCCAGTTCTTATCATTCATATACTTAACTGATGGGCCGATTGAAAAAGCACTGCCTTTTGAATCCGCCAGAGTGACGCCATTCAGCTCATCATTTTTCAGTTGTTTATACAGGTAACCACTGACCCCCACCGTCCAGTCATTACCCAGGCCATAACCAACAGAGTAATCAACATCAAACTCTGTACCGGTTTTGTAATGGGTGGCACTGTTTTCCTGGTTGAAAATCAGGTTGGCTTTGAAGTCCCAGTTAAGTCCCTCAGGATCGATATAGGACATGGTATACAGAGCGATGGTCGACCAGTAGTTGCGGCCAATATTGACGCCGTCATTCTTATCGTAGTCCCCGGTGGGGGCAACAAAATCAACCCCCAGCACACTGTGAAGGTTTTGCGAATGGTGATGCACAATACCCGGTCCGAAGACTATGTCGCCCAGCCCGGTTTTACGCTCACTGCTGCCCATCGCTTCAACTTTCAGGTCAACCAGTGGAAAAATACCATGCATAACCAGCGTACCGCTGCCGACCTCATAAGGCGTTGACCAGACAAACCGGGGCGCAACAACATTCGCAGACAGCTTGAAATCATCGGGGGTAACGGTATTACCATTGTGATCCAGCACCTTATCGGCACGATACATATTGCCAAACACCAGGGTATAGAAGCCTGGCGGAGGTACCGCTCCCATCAAAAAGTTATCACCACCAGAGGCATAGTTGGAACCGCCCCCTTCAGCCGCCTGAACCGTTGATACAGCGCCCAATAACAGGCTGGCAGCAATCACTGCATGAGCGGAGTATTTGATTTTTTTCATTATGCGTCTCCAATTTTAAGACATAGTTATCCCGTTCCATGCTCATGCATGGAGCCAGGCTGTGTTGTAAAAGGTTTAAGAGAAAACGGGTTTATTCAGGATAAAATCCTGCGTATCCCAAACGGATCAATCTGTTTCCGGCGGGTTATAAGACTCCACGCACCACCCGGTGCAAGCACCATTGTCAGAATGGCGATACACCCCAGTATGATGAAATACCAACTGCCATAGCTGCTGAAACACTCGCGCAACAGGAAGTAGACAATTACGCCAATCAGCGGCCCTTCCAGAGTGCCGATCCCCCCCAGTACAGCGATAAAGATAGCCGCAGCGGTCCAGTTGAGTGAGAAGGTGGCACCCGGGGATACCTGCAACGTATTCATATAGGCCACCGCACCCGCCGTGCCGGTGATAGCCGCAGCAATCACCCAGAGAATCACTTTGGTACGCAGTACGTTAACCCCACTGGCAGACGCCGCCGCTTCACTGTCACGAACACTGAGCAGGGCCAGCCCAAGCCGTCCGCGCATCAGCCACCAGATAACCGCCAGTGAGCCAGCCCCGACCGCCAGTGCAGCCCAGTAAACCCCGGCATTGCGTAACCAGCGACTGATACCGGTCATGGTGGTAAGAGGAATACCACCACCGGCTCCCAGCCAGTCGCTGTTAAGCACCGCAATACGGGCCATCTCCGCCAGCACCCAGGTACCTACCGCAAAATAGGCGCCCCGTAAGCGAAACATCGGTACAGCAAAGATCAGCGCAAACAGTATTGAGACGATGATCGATGCAGGCAGTGCCAGCCAGGGGTTGAGGGAAAAGGTCGTTGAAACCGAGAACATCGCATAGGCTCCGATACCCACAAACACATGCTGGCCCACCGAAACAATACCGCCATATCCGGCCAGCAGATTCCAGGCCAGCGCGATGGCATAGAAAGTAAATAGCTCAACCATCAGTCGCTGAGTCGAATAGCCTGTAAACCAGGGCAACGCAATCAGCACGCCCAGCAATCCCAGCAAAATGATGCTTTTGATCCAGTAGGTTTTATTCACAGCGACCCCAGTAGTGTTTGCAGCAGCGGCAGTCACAGACAGATTTTCAGATTTCATGATTTCCCCCCTTTAAACAGGCCCTGTGGGCGGGCAATCAGTGCCAGCAGAAATACCAGATGACCAAAAAACGGCCCAAGACCAGTATCAATCCGGGCTCCAAACAGCTGAGATACTCCGATAATCAGACCACCAATAAAGGTTCCCCAGAGATTACCCAGCCCACCCAGGACCACAGCTTCAAAGGAAAAGATCAGCCGCTCAGGACCCGATGCCGGAGAGAACGGAGTGCGCATGCCGTAAAGTACCGAGGCGATACCCACGGTCACCAGAATCAATCCGGTCATATAGGCGAACAGACGTTTGTCATTCACCCCTACCAGGCGGGCGGTTTCCTGATCATCAGCCACAGCCCTGACGGCAGCCCCCACCGGGGAACGGTGGATCAGACGGTTGATAAACCAGAACACAGCGATACTGATCGCCGCCGAGATCAGCGGCAGAACGCCGATACTCATACCACCGAGTTCGACACCCTGAAGTGCCAGGTCACCGGCAGGCAGACTGCGGGTATCGGCACTGAACCCCTCCTGTAACAGGTTCTGAATCACAATCGACAGACCAAAGGTCAGCAGCAGCGGCGAGAGCGGATCCCTGCCGACGACGCGGTTAAACAGCACAACCTGCAACAACCAGCCAATCACAAACATCAACGGCAGCAGCAACAGTAACGAGGCCAGCGGTCCAAGATCAGTGCTCATAACAATCACGCTTGAGAGATAAGCGCCCAGAACAATAAAGTCGCCGTGGGCAATATTGATCATCCGCATCACCCCGAGACTCAGGCTCAGCCCCATGCCAAACAGCGCATAGAGTGCCCCGAGTAACAGGCCATTAATCAAAGTTTCGATAAAAACCAGCATATCAAACTCCAAAGTAGGCGTTAGCAACCGCATGATGGTCAGCATCAGCGGCCGGGCCATCGAGCACCACACGCCCTTTCTGTATACAGTAGAAACGATCCGCTTCAGCCAGCGCACGCTGTACATTTTGTTCCACCAGCACCACTGACATGCCGTCTTTGCGCGCCCTGTTCAGCAAGCGGTACACCTCATCCACGGCATAGGGTGACAGGCCGAGCGAAATCTCATCACACAGCAGTAAGCGGGGGTTGGTTACCAGTGCACGGGAGATTGCCACCAGCTGTTGCTGACCACCGGACAGCTCCGTAGACATGCGGTTCTGCACCTCCGCCAGCGCAGGCAGCTCCTGAAACAGCAGCTCGGCATCCCACTTACCAGGACGTCCGTGATGCTGCGCAAGTTCGATGTTTTCGCGCACCGTCAGACTGGGAAACAGTCGCCGCCCTTCCGGCACCAGAGTGACTCCCCGGGCAAGTTGCTGACGTTCAGACTGCCCCCCCACCGGCTGACCTTCAAACAGTACACTTGCGCTATCGACCTTTAGCGCGCCAACCAGTGCACGCATCAGGGTGGTTTTACCCGCTCCGTTAGCACCGATCAGGGAGATACACTCGCCCTCTTCCACCCTCAGATCGACATCGAACAACGCCTGAAACAGACCGTAATACGCCGACAGGCTGTTAACCTCTAACATCATCACCTCCCGCGTCGGCTACCACCGAGTCCGCTTCATCATCTTCAAGATCAGAACCGAGATAGGTTTCACGCACCGCAGGCACATCGAGCACCGCTTTCGGAATACCGTCGGCAACAATCTGCCCCTCTGCCAATACCACCAGTCGTTCAGCCACCGAAACCAGCGCATGCACCAGGTGTTCAATCCATAACACAGTGACACCGCTTTGATTGATCGACACAATCAACTCCAGTAACTCACCAACCTCGGCATCCGTAAGCCCACCGGCAACCTCATCCAGCAGTAACAGACGCGGTTGTGTCGCGATTGCCCGTGCCAGTTCGAGGCGTTTCCGTTGCAGCAGGGTCAGCGTATCCGCCCCATTATTGGCTAGCGTCAGCAAACCGGTCTTTAGCAAAGCAGCTCGGGCAGACTCGCGCGCTTCCTCACCGTGAAGACCAGCACCAAACGTCGCCGATACCAGGGTATTTTCATAAACTGACAACCCCAGAAAGGGTTGGGGAATCTGGAATGTCCGTGCAACTCCCCGGTGACAGCGTGCCGCAGCATCAAGTCCGGAGAGATTCTCCCCCGCCATCTGAATAGAACCACTATCCGCCACATGCTCACCGGAAATAACGCCAAACAGGGTTGACTTACCTGCACCGTTAGGCCCGATAACGCCGACAAATTCACCTTCATTAACCGTAAGGCTCAAGCCGGGAATAACCACGTTTTTCCCATACGCCTTACGGATATCAACCATCTCTAAAATCATCATCCCACCCTGCAATCAAAGCGCTTCGAATGGTCGTTCGATGGCAATTTCCGGTGCGGTTTTATTATCCGTAATAAAGATCTCAGGCTTGCCGTCCTCTATCCGCCACTGCCCACCAACAACACGCATACTGGATACGTTTTTTGCCGGGCCATGACCGAAATCGAGCTTGCCTATGACGGTGTCCAGCTGCATGTTCCGGATAGCATTCGCCACCGCCTCGGGGTCTTTCGGATTACCACTGAGTTTGAGTGCCTGAACACCCGCCTCAAACAGAGCGTGTACCACACCAATTGGCTGGGTCCAGGTGCGCCCGGTTTTAGCCTGATAATCGGCCACCAGTTCCGCCGCAGACTGGCCTGTCAGACTTGAGTTGAAGGGATAGGCAGGAGACCACCAGATCTCAGTGGACATGCGGTCAGCGGACTGGCCCAGAGCAGCAACGCCAGAGGGAAACAGCAGCGCTTTAGCGGGAGTCATCACTTTTGGCTTAAACCCCATCTGCGCGCTCTGCGCCACAAACGTGGCCCACTCTGGCGGATTGAAAAGACCGGTAACGACCTCTACACCATCCTCTTTAAAGGCCTGGATATGAGCAGTAAAATCATCTGCTCCCACCGGGAAGTTCCCCACTTCATGAAGTTCAAAACCTGCGGCCTTAAACACCGGGGGCATACCATGTTCGGCATTTCCCAGCGCCATCCCCGGCACATCATTTGACCAGACCATACCCACTTTTTTATTGGTCGGGATAGCGTTCCAGAGACCGGTATACACCTCAGCGATATCAGCAACACCCCAGAAGAAATGAAATGCAGATTGGAAACCCACATCAGGTTTTCCCCCCATTGGAAACATCCATGCTTCCCAGGGCCCCATGGTGCTGATGCTGGGAACGCCGTTTAACTCGCATTGCTGCGGGACATTTGGACCGATCGCCACCTGAGACAGCATCAGATCCACCTCTTCACCATTGATCAGATCCGCAGCCTGGTTTGATGCACGATCGGGACTGCTCTGGTCATCACGTACCAGAATCTCAACATCGTAGTGTTTGCCACTGATGGTCAGGCCGTCTGCCAGCAGGCCGCGTACCTGATCAATAATATAATCATCTGCTTCGGCAAAGGGTGAAAATGGCCCCGACTGGGGGCTGACATAACCAATTTTGATAACATCTGAGGATGCCATCGCCTCCAGTGAACTCAGCATAGATGCGGCGACCGCCAGGGCCGCTGCTGACTTCAGGAAGTACCGACGCCCCACTTTGGGGAGGTTTTGCAATTTTTCTTTATTATGGTGCTTCATTCCTACTCACTCCGGTCTGTTTAACTCTCTGAATGGCGCTGTTTGCTCCATCTGATGTCTATTAAGCTACACCTGAGTGCAAAACTGATCTTGTGCAGCCCGGAGAGTTTTCTTGGTCAGAACGGCACTCTTGGCTGAGCAGGAACCAAACATTTGCCATACCGGAAACAGGCTTTTAAACTGATCTGAAAGGGATGATATTTATCAATAGAACCGTCATGGGTCTCTAATAGGGGAACAAATATTGCATTCAATGAGGACGTAACATAACCAAGATCAGTGCTCAGCTGTTCATAGCACTTGTCATCCCGGAGGAATAAAAATGGCGCATCCATTGTCTTACCATAAAAACAATACGGACATAGATGGAAGAACCAGTAATCAGAGTTCGGTGTTTACCACCGATAACCAGAAAGGTTCCGAAAAACTGGATTTCTGGAAAGAGGTCGTCTGCGACAGAGTGGCACCACTGGATTTCACTGTTGAAGCAAACGGTACATTCGAAGGCGCTCTGCGCTGGACAAAGATCGACGATATACAACTGTCTGATATCAGAGCAACACCCCACGTTGCCCTGAGGACATTATCGAGTATCAGAAAATCCGACTCGGATGCATTTGTCTTTAATCTGTTACAGACCGGCAGATGTGATGCCTCCCAGGATGGCAGGTCAGCGCGGATGAATAACGGGATGGGATGGTTCTGTAGTGCCGACCGCCCTTATGAGTTAAATTTTGACCAACCGTTTCATCTGACATCGGTGCAGATCCCCAGGCATATGATCAACCGTAATATATCCGGTGCGGACAGACTGGTTGCCTATAACCTGTCTCATTCCAGTCAGCTCTATCCTTTGGTACAAAACTATATTTTGCAGTTGGCACAGCAGCGGCCACAGTTTGATAAAATAACCGCTGAGAAAGTGGCGTTGAATCTCGCTGAGCTGGTCAGCACACTGATCGGCGAACATCTGAGTAACCATGAAGCGCCACTATCGAACTCCAAGGTAGCCTCGCTGTTACGTATACGTGCTTTTGTTGAAACCAACCTGCATGATCCGGATCTGTGCCCAACCCGGGTTGCTGAAGCGATGCGTATGTCGACCCGATATATTAATCAGTTGCTTGAGGCGGAAAACACCTCTTTAAGTCGTTACATCTGGCAACGACGGGTGGAGAGGGTCGCTACTCTGCTGAAAAACCCGGTCAACGCAGGCAATAGCCTGTCCTCATTTGCCTATGCCTGTGGTTTCAATGATATGACCCACTTCAGCAAGGCATTTCGCAAACATTTCGGTATGAGTCCATCGGAGTACCGGAGTCTCTGTAACGAATAACGTTTAAAAGAGTCTTTTCGCCAGACCTTTATGCTCAGGTGCTACGGTCAGACATCAGTCAATTACAAAAAATTCAGGGGTATCTTTAAGTATCGCAGACCGTTGCTTTCCGGTTTCGGTAACTCTCCCGCACGAATATTGACCTGCACAGAAGGAAACAGCAGCCGCGGAGAGTCGAGTGTTTTATCGCGACTGCGACGCTGTTCGATAAAATCCGTTTCGCTCACGCCGTCATTGATATGGATGTTGTGTTCCCGCTGTTCAGCCACCGTCGTCACCGAGGCGTACGCTCGTGCAGTGGGTGGATAATCATGGCACATCAGCAGCAGTGTCTCATCCGGATAGGCTAAAATCCGGCGAATGGAGGCATAGAGTTTTTCCGCAGAGCCTCCGGGGAAATCACAACGTGCGGTGCCCACATCCGGCATAAACAGGGTATCACCGACAAAAATCATCTGCTCTTCGACCACGTAAGCGGTGCAAGCGGGGGTATGTCCGGGGGAAAATAGTGCCTTGCAGTTCAGTGGACCGATAGTGAAAGTCTCATCCCGTTCAAACAGGTAATCAAAGCGCGATAACAGCTCATATTCAGACTCTTCAACATTGAACAGTTTAGAGAAGGTGCTGACGACTTCGGTCACCTGCTTACTGACAGCCACCAGCCCGCCGGCTTTACTGCGGATATAGGATGCCGCCGACAGATGATCTGCATGGATATGGGTTTCAAGAATCCACTCTACCTTGAGCATCATCATATCGATAAAGGCGAGAATTTTATCTGCCGCCTCGGTATCGGTTTTACCGGAGTTTGACTTATAGCAGAGCACTGAGTCGATCACTGCACAGGGACTACCGATACCGGTATGCAGCACATAACTGAAGGTTGAAGTGGCACTATCAAAGAAAGTTTCGACGACAGGTTTCATAGGTTAACTCCAGAAATTTGGCAGCATATATTTGTACAATAACGCCATCGATACCACGCTGGTTAACAGGGCAAAGCCGAGGGTCAGTAACTGGCCGGATAACAGCGGCGCGCTCTTCCGCCCGGCGACCATGCCAACACAGGTAGCACCGATAAACCACCAGGCCTGCGGGGTGATCTGGGCACCATGAAACAGTGCAGCAATCACGGTGCCGGTGGAGATAAGCGTGATGACCGCCAGCGAGGTGGCGACGATGCTGTGCATATTCAGGTTACTGAACTGGCGAATACCCGGCACAATCAGAAAACCACCGCCAACCCCGAGCAGACCACTGCTAAAGCCGGACAAACCGCCAATTGAGGACAGGGTAAAAAAGCATTTGGGGTTCCACTCAAAACGGCCGGTATCCGGACGCAGCATACAGTTGAATTCCAGTGGATGGCCAACTCCACTCTGCTGATCCCGGTAGTGCTGTAACGCCTGCCGCGCCATTTTGATGGCCACCATCAAGAGCAAAATACTAAAGATAGAGGTGAGTATATCGGCAGGCAAAACATGGGATGCAGCGATGCCCAGCGGCGCAATCAGGGTGCCCGATATCGCCATGACAATCGCGGCACGATATCGCACCAACCCCTGACGCAAACCATCAATACTGCCCAACAAAGCGGAGATACCCACCGAGATAAGTGACACCGGCATCGCTTCAGGCAGAGTAAAACCCAGCCCCAGCATCAGTGCAGGCACCGCCAGCACACCTCCACTGCCTGTCAGCCCCAGCGCTAAACCGACACCCGTACCCAGTAATATTTCCGTAATCATGCAGATCCTGACCGTGCAGAAATTTGAAAGAGTCGATATTCATAATATAGATATCGACCCTCAGTGTATCAGTAAGTTTTGTATGGCAGGAACTTACCTGAAAGCACAACGTTGACACGATCCCCTTTGGGGTCTTCTTCACGGTTGATGTCCATAGAGAAATCGATCGCACTCATGATGCCATCGCCAAACTCTTCGTGAATCAGCTCTTTGATTGTGCTGCCATAGACGTTAACAATCTCATACCAGCGGTACAGCAGTGGATCAGTGGGTACCGCGGTTGGCAGCGAGCCTTTATAGGGGGCGACCTGCAGCCAGGCAGTGGCTTCATCAGACAGTTCAAACAGATCGCCAACTTTCTCAGCCTGCTCTTTATCAAAGGTCATCTGTCCCAGACAAGCGGCAGTGGTCCACTCTTTTGACAGGCCAATCAGTTCAGCCACCTTACCCCATTTGATACCCTTACGAACTTTGGCGGACAAAATCAGCTGGGTTACTTCTTCGCGATTACTAATCATGATGTCTTCCTTCAATAGTGATCAAATTACATAGATCTGTATAAGTGTTTGTTGTGTTTTTGGTTGGGCTGCGACCCACAGCCCGGCTGTTTAAAAAATCTCGTTAAAATTTCAGGCTGCCCGGGTTTGAGTGCTGGCGCCCACTTTCAGATGAGCAATGACCTGATTATCGAAGCGCTGCTCCATCACCAGCTCATCGGCATCCTCATGGATCAGGGTCCAGTCGACTCCCGCTAACGGCAGGCCATTCATCACCACCGGCAGTGAACGGGTTTTCAACCGAACCACCGGGGCACTGTGTTGATAAGCGCTGGCCTCAAGATTAAGAACCCCGTGGGCAATCGCTTTTGCCTGATGCTTAATCGGCTCGATAAAGCGGCACGCTGTCCCCTCGATATTGATGCAATCACCCAGCGCATAGATATCGGCCTGACTGGTTTGCAGGGTGTCCGCAGCAACGCTGATACCCCGGTCAAAATCCAGTCCGGCAATGCGGGCAAGACGGTTATCGGTCATCAGTCCGGTCGCTGCCAGCACCTGATCAACCTCCAGTGTGTTACCACTGCCAAAGCGGATCTGCTTCTGCTGATTATCCAGCTGAGTAACCCCGGTAATATCGTCATTACCAATGTAGGTGATCCCCAGGGCGGCAAAACTGTCACGCAAACGCTGACTCGCTGGCTCTGGCAGCAAGCCCGCCAGCGGCGAAGCATTGCGGTCCAGCAGTGTGACGCGGTGCCCGGCGCGGACTAAGTCTTCCGCAATCTCGCAACCGATCATGCCCGCACCGACAATGGCAATCGACTGTGGTCCTTTGGCCAGTGCCTGCTGCATACCGGACCAGCAGGCCAGGTCATTAACCCGCCAGCAAAGCTCGGGAGGCAGCTGTGCAGGCAGGGCCGGTTTGGCACCCTGAGCCAGAATCAGTTTGGTGTAAGTCAGTGAACCACGGGTGGTACGCAACTGATGCAAAGATGGAGAGATGCCCACCACAAAGGTTTCGGCCATCAGCTGAACCCCCAGACGGCGAGCCGCATCAACCCCAGTCTCCTGAATCAGTGCTGCTTTATCCAACCCCCGGCTGATAGCAACTGACAACTCAGGCTTATGATACAGGTCAGCGCTACAGGCACTGATCAGCGTCACCGGAACGCTCTGATCAAGCTGACGAATCGCTTCGACCGCTGCCCAGCCAGCCAGGCCCGCACCGACGACAACAATACCGGGCTCAGCACTGAAGTGGGCGGTCTGTTCAACCGCGACCACAACAGGCTTCTCAAATAGTTCGAAATCGGTTTTGGTCACGCCACACAGAGGGCACTCCCAATCATCGGGAATATCTTCAAAGCGGGTGCCCGGGGCTAAACCGCTATCGGGATCGCCCTTCTCTTCATCATAGATCAGGCCACAGGCGCGGCAGAGGTACTGCCGCCATTCTTGAACGTCATGACTCATGCTGGCACCTCTTCACGCATCAGTTTTGCCATCTCCCAGCGCAGATGCTTAATCGCTGGCGTTACAATGGCGACAAAGTGAGCCTCACGAATACGACGCTGAGGCGCAGAGTTCATCAAATAACCTTTCGCCCCCTGATGCAGCAGTGCTGACTGAGAGGCCTTGAGACTCAGCTCAGCGCCCTGGCAACGGACATCCAGGACATCCAGGAAGAAATCCTTGCTGCCATCGAAAGGGGTTTCTGCCAGCACCATCGCCCGGGCTGCCAGCTCATCAAACTCGGCTTGCAACTCATCAGGACGATTATGCAGATACTGGTTAACATGACCCAGGGTTGGCTCGGCCTCACGGATAGAGTCGATAGACCCCTGGATAACACCCGCCGCAATACCAACCTGCAACAGCACGAATGCGCCACGGATACGCTGAATAAATGGCCGGGCCGGATCAGCAATCATCTGATCCTCACTGACGAAATAATCCTTCAGCGGCACCGCCCAGGTGCTGGTGCCCTCCATACCGGAAAATTCAGGGCAAGCGCGTAGCGGCACCCGCTCATCCAGATCCAGCAGAAACATAATCTCGTGGGAGCGACTGCCGTCATCCCGGTTGACTGCAGCAATGGCACCGCAGTACTGCCCCGGGGCAATATGACTTACCCAGGGTAGCGTTCCGCTTACACTGTACCCTCCGGGCACTTTTTTGGCAGTCAGTGCCATCTTTTCAATACCGGTCAGAGCCTTCATCGGATTCGACAGACCGGTACCGCCAAACGTCAGTCCGGCGGTGTGATCCTGTAAACGGGTTAACAGCGCCGGGTTACCAGACTGTTCCATATACAGGCCACAGACATCGTGAGCCCAGGTCATAAAACCGGTGGCACCACAATGGCGGCTGACCTCACTCATCGCTGAGATCGCCAGTCCGAAACGGCAGCCATGCTGGTCGAGATGACCGGCATAGGCCCCCGCCTGACCAAGGTTTGCCATGATATCCAGCGGGTAGTAACCCTCATCGATCCGTTTGGCTGCAGGTGCGAGTTGTTCCCGTGCAATCAAACCGACATCGGCGAGCACCTTGGCATCGTCGGTCCAGGGGGCTGTTATAGAAGAGACTGCTACGCTATTCATGGCTTACCTCTCAAGTCAGTTAAAGGTTAAATTAGTCCATCAGGCTGATGCTGAAAGGGATCGGGTTACGCATGGTGTTAGCAACTGGCGAGAAATAGTTGGCATGCTTAACTATCTCGTCCAGCTCTTCACGGGAAGCATCACCTTCGATCAGCACTTTGACGCGGATCTCCTGGAAGCCCATCTGCTCAGGCTCCATCTCAGCACCGCCAGCACCCCATGCAGCAGGGTTACCGATGTCACCTTCCATGAAAACTTCAAGCTTGCTCAGCTTCACCTGCTTCCAGGTTGCCACTGCGGTGATACCAACACACAGGCAACCGCCCAGACCTGACAGCACGATCTCACCCGGAGCCGGAGCAGTGTCTTCACCAAACAGGTGCAGCGGCTCATCAACAACCACTTCATGTTGGTTGACGTGGCTAACAGTACGGTACTGACCATCAGTGATGGTATGAACTTTGTTAGTCCCACGGGTACCTGGGTTATTACGACCCTTCTCTGCAAATGCCATCAGGCCATCCCGATCAATCGGACGCAGGTGGGTAGAAACCGTTTGTGGTGCAATAGCTGTTGTCATTTTTTTTCTCCAAAAGATTTAGCAGAACTGTATGTTTCTTTGAAAACATCACCGATGTTTATCTGAATAAAGCAGAATCGATGCCAAAACAAAATACATATTTAATATCAATAACTTAAGTGATTTATTGGCTTAATTCACCCACGCCAACATGACATTGTCAATAAATGTCATAATGACATTGTCTGACAATGAAAAATGCGACAGGAGTAGTGCCGGGGCCTTAAAACAGAAAAACCCCGAACCTGAGTCCGGGGTTTTGTAAGCGTCAGCGGCTCGGGGCAGGCCCAGCCCTCTTAACAGGCGTAGGGCAGACCCTCTTCAATCGGTAATGCTGCATCCTGCGCCCACTCATTCCATGAACCGAAGTAGAGTTTGACGTTATTGATACCAGCCGCCTTCAGCGCGACCAGAGTGTTTGATGCACGGGCGCCTTTAAAGCAGTAGATATACACATGACTCTCTTTAGTGATACCAACGCTGGCACAATCCGCCAGCACCTCTTCGGGGGATTTAAATACAGTGACCGCCCCCGGCTTCATCAGACGGTACCACTCCAGCCAGCGAGCCCCTGGCAGACGTCCTTTACGGGGCGAGAAATCTTTACCATACGGAGATGAACTGGTACCCACCCACTCATCCACATCACGAACATCCAGCAATACAATGCTGTCATCGCCGATCGCTTTGAGAACATCATCTTTATCCACCATCAGCTCACTGGCACTGTGGTCCAGCGGGAATTCAGCGGCAACCGGAGTCGGCAGATCTGTCGTCACAGCCAGATCAGCAGCTTTCCAGGCCTGGAAACCACCGTGCAGAATAGATACCTTAGGATATCCCAGATAGCACAGCAGGAAGTAACCGCGGCAGGACTGACCAAAACCGGTGTTCATTGAATCCTCATAGACAACAGCGGTCTCTTCACCTGAGAGACCGGCATCGCCAAACACCCTGGCAAACTTTTCTTTAAGCTCAGCAATACCTTCAGGCGTAGAGGCCGCCAGAAAGGTAAAGATATCGTGGATATTGACTGCGCCAGGAATATGGCCAGCCGCGTATTGCTCGGGATTACGGGTATCGATAAGCACCACTTTTTCGTTATCGATCTTGGTTTGTAACTCTTGAGGATCCAATAGAACTGTTGTCATTTTAAAACTCCAGAAATGTATGATGAGTAGCTGATCTATGCGTCAATAGTTATTTTCACTTAATTACTTATCAACAACCGTTCCATAAAGGTTTATCTCTATATAAAACAAATAGATAGATTCAGAAAGATGACCCGCTATCCGATCATACCAATCCCTCTGTCTGACATTGTCAGACAATGGTACATAGCGATTAATATCCCTTCAGGCCGGATGGGTCAGAGAGATATCGGAGTCATTAACGCGAAACAACAAAAAGATGAGGCTATGAGGTCGCTCTGTGGAGCGTCATTAACGAAGGCAATGATTAGAAAAACACGACAAGGATCAGCTTCAGCGAACAAAGATTGCTCTCTGAACTGATCCCTGTCTGAATGATGATTCAGAAGAGAGCGGGATCAGCCCTCACGACTGAGATTATTCGGCAATCCCAGCTTTTCCAGGCGATAACGGAACTGTCGCGGCGACATCCCCAGAATAGCCGCAGCACGGGTTTTATTACCACCGGTATGTTTCAGCGCTTGCGCAATTGAATCCGCTTCATCTTTACGCACCCAGCTATAGGGGCGATTCGTTGCAACGCCACTCGATGCACCACTACTATAGGAAAATGGAACGGTTGAGGGTACTTCCTCATCTGGAGGATCTACTGGGACGGAGCGCCCGACAGAGAACATCTCCGAAGACTGACCTGCCTCAAGGTGCTCATTGATCGCAGACTCCTGACGCAGGATAGTTTCGATATCATCGATCGAGATGGTGCCATCCAGACAGATCAAAACCGAACGTTTAATGACATTCTCCAACTGACGGATATTCCCGGGCCAGTTATAGGTTTCCAGCCGCTCCATTACCCCTTTGCCAAACACCGTATAGCGGCTATATTCCCGGTTAGCACTGAGCAGAAAATGACTGGCGAGGATTCTGACATCCCCCGCCCGCTCTCTTAACGGCGGCAGATGGATCGGAAAAACATTCAGACGATAGAACAGATCGAGGCGGAATTTACCCTTGTTCACCGCTTCCTGAAGGTTTTTGTGGGTCGCGGTGATAATACGCACATCCACAGGGATATCCTTTACGCCACCCACCCGCTGAATCACCTGGCTTTCAAGAATACGCAGCAGTTTGGACTGCAGCTCCATATTCAGATCACCAATTTCATCCAGAAACAGTGTCCCGCCACTGGCTAACTCAATCTTGCCTTTTTTACTGGCGGACGCCCCGGTAAAGGCACCCCGCTCATGCCCAAACAGCTCTGATTCCAGTAACTGCTCGGGAATAGCGGCACAGTTGATGGCGACAAAGGGCTGATCCCGGCGAGAACTGTTCAGATGCAATACCTGGGAAAAACGTTCTTTACCAGTACCGGACTCACCGGTCAGCAACACCGTCACTACGGTGTCAGCCACCCGGCTGATCTGCCTCAGGGCATCACGCACCGCCTGGCTCTCGCCGAGTATACCGTGGTTATTCTCACCACTTTGATGCTGCAGGGCATCTTTCAGCTCGCGGTTCTCCTCCTGCAGATAACTGGTACGCTCCTCAATCAGGTTACTGATACTGATGATCTGCGCAATAAAGGTCGCCAGAATTCGCAGAATCATCAGGTCGGCATCAATCGCCCGTGGTCGCATCCGCAACCGGTGCGCAGCCAGCACACCAATGGTTGAGTTACCATCCATAATCGGCACCGCAATATAAGCCACCATACCGTCTGGCAGAGTTTCCCGGTCCACCGCCCGGAACAGATAACCCGGTTCCTCATCAATATTCTGAACCACCGCAGGCTGACCACTTTTCATCACCGTACCGGTGATGCCCTCACCCACTTTGTACACCCCCAACCGGCGCTCTTCATCACGCAAGCCGTAACTGTATCGGATCTGCAGGGTCTCACCGGTTGTCGATGGCAGCAGCACACGCCCACGATTCAAACCAAGCATCTGCGACATCAGCCGCAAGGTGCCGGAGATCGCTATCTCAGGTGTTGCCGCCTGACCAATAAGCTTGGCTGACTCATGCAACACCGTCAGATCGGATGCGCCGGCACCGGCATCACTTTCTACATTTTTATGCGACAGAACGTCTGTTGGATATCCCATAGGCTCTAACCTCTACAAACAGAAATACCTGTTGCCAGGCAACAGGTATATTCAGCACAATTCACACAGCGGCTATCACCAGACAACGCTGCAAAATGGATTGTCCAGCCGGGTGTTAACACCGGACTGTAGATACTCAAACCATCACTCCATATGCCAGTTAAAGCGTTTAATCAGCACACTACAGACAGTGTCCAGACCATAGCCAATAATGCCGATAACGATAACAACGGCGGCGAGACTGTCATAAGACAAGGTGTCACGAGCGTCGTTGATCGCATACCCCAGTCCGCTGGTGACACCGAGATATTCCGCAGGAACCAGAACCACCCAGGCAACGCCTACCGCAAGACGGATACCCGCCATGACGTCGGTCATAATCGCTGGCAGAATGATCCGCCGCAGCATCTGAAAACCGGATGCACCCAGGTTGCGCGCCACTTTAAACCAGTTAGGATCAATACGACGTACACCGTGGGCGGTGGAGAAGATGATCGGCCATACCGTCGCCATCACAATCAGGAAGATGATCGCAGAATCCCAGCTCTGAAAGGCCAGCACGGCAATCGGCATCCACGCCAGTGGACTGATCATGCGTAGAAACTGAAACGGCACGTTAGTCACTTTCAACGCCAGACCAAAGTAGCCCACCGTTACCCCCACCGGCACACCGATGCCGATACCCCAGACCAGCCCGGAAAGAATGCGATAAAGGCTGGAACCGATGGGTTGCCAGACTTCACCACTGGCCACCAGATCCACCAGCGCACTAAACGTCGGTGCAGGGGCAAATGCGGCAAAGGCACTCAGATCCGGATCATTTTCAATCATGAAACCACCGAACCACCACAACAACAGCAGACCGGTAATCCCCACCGCCGGGTATTGCAGTGACTTCAGCCAGCCAAACAGCTGCGACATGTTCGGCATCACACTGGCGGCCGTTATCGTTTGAGTATTACTGGTGTTCATATCGCAACCACCTCTTCTCGCTCAAATGGATTCTCAGCATTAAAACCTGGCGCATCTTCCCAGCCTTTATGCTTCTCCATCGCCGCTTTAACAAAGCGATAATCCACCAGATCATCGGCCACAAAGTCTGCGTCCAGCTTGTTCAGGAAGGTGGCATCCCCACTCACCAGAGTGTTTTTCAACTCATTTACAATCAGTTTGGTGGCTGAAGGGAAAGGCCAGGGCTGGAAATCAATCCGACCGCTGTTCCATTCTGGGTGCTGAATCGCATCAGGCGCTGCATAGGATTCTTCGTCATACAGCGTCATCGCACGCTCAACCACATTAGCCTTCATTGGCAGATAACGTTCGCCATCTTTAGACAGCAGATGAGCAACCTCTTTCTTGTTTTGTTGGGCGTAGATCTGAGCTTTGACGATGGCGTTCATCACTTTCTGAGTCCACTCAGGCTTGGCATTAACCTGTTCCTCATTCATACACACCACACAGCAGGGATGGTTACGCCAGATATCACCGGTAAAGCGCAGCATCTTACCGCCAGCCAGCAGCTCACCGGCCGCATTAAAGGGCTCTGCCACGATGAAGGCATCGATCTTTTTCGCCGCCAGCGATGGTGGCATATCCGGTGGCGGCATAATCTGCAGATTCACCTCATCAGCTGCGACAGGCTCACCCTGCGCTTTAATCACCGGCTTCAGTCCCACATGTCTAAGCGCCATCTGCAACACGATATTGTGCATGGAGTACCAGTAAGGTACTGCAACCTGCTTGCCACCCAGGTCCGCAAAGCCCTCCGCTTTAACATGTTTACCCACCACCACACCGGAGCCATTCAGATGAGCCCAGGACATGATTTTGACGGGGAAACCGTTGTTATAGCGCATCCAGATAGGGATAGGTTTAAGGAAGTGCACCAGATTAAATTTACCCGCCGCAAACCCTTCAACCAGCGGCGACCAACCACGAATTAGCGTTGGCTTTTCTGATTTAAGCCCCTCTTCCGCGAAGAACCCTTTAGCATGCGCAACCAGCAGTACAGTGGCATCGGTAATCGGCAGATAACCGATACGTACAACCTCATCTTCCGGTGGCTGGATACTGCCCCAGGCAGGCATACTGGCGGAAAGCCCAAACATTGCAGCCAATCCCCCCATAGCGAGGCTGTCCATCATGAAGTCACGGCGACTCATCTCATGCTTTTGCAGATATTCCAGATCTGCGTCGGACATCTCATTCGGCTTCGCATCAAGCTTAGAACTGTATTTTTTCATTATAAATTCCTCTTAAAATTGGCAGCTATCAGGCGGCTGATTCAGATACTTCAGACTCTTCGGTATCGGCACCATTACGGCCCGCCAATCCGGTATCAGTCCCTTTAAACTGTTGCATCAACTCGTCACGCATCGACTGGAAACCGGCATCCATATGACGGCGCGGCCAGGGCAGATCAACCGTCAATTCACCCACAATGCGACCCGGGTTCTGGGACATGATTAACACCCGGTCGGCCATCGCTATCGCTTCATCAATATCGTGGGTAACGATCACCATGGTGATACCTCGCTCGCGGCAGATATTCGGTACCTCTTCCTGAAGCTGAGTCCGGGTAAAGGCATCCAGCGCAGAAAATGGCTCATCCAGAAGTAAAACTTCCGGTTCGGTCGCCAGCGAACGCGCCAGTGCAACCCGCTGCTGCTGCCCTCCGGAGAGGCTCTGTACATTGACCTCTTTTTTGTCGTGTAGCCCCACCATATCCAGCAATGTATCAACCCGCTCACCGGCCTTAGCCTTCGGCATACCATCAAACAGCAGACCCAGTGCAGCATTCTCTTTGACGTTCATCCAGGGATAGAGGGAGGCTTTCTGAAACATCATGTTCCACTTAGCACTGGGCTTAGTAACAAGATGATTATTGATACGGACACAACCATCAGACGGAATCAACAGACCCGCCATCATGTGCAACAGGGTCGATTTGCCACAACCGCTGCGACCAATCAGGGCGACCAGTTCGCCAGGCTCAATTCGATTTTCAATATCTTTCAGCGTGGGCTTTGCTGCAGCACTGAACCTGTGTGTGATGTAATCAAGTGATATAGACGCACCCATACTCCGGCTCCGATAAATTAGTATTGATCCAGATCAAAGCATTTTCCGGGCCAAAACTAATAAACCAATAAAAACATAGAGTTAGGTAAATATGTAAAATAGAGGAAACACACATCATAGTCTGACAATGTCTACCATTGTCATATAATGGCCGATTACGCCCTATTGCAGTGCAGCATTGCGCTCCATTGTCGGGCATACTTTCATCAACTTTCGTGAGGTTCGGGAGGATAAACAGAAGCGTGAACGCTATGGGCTGTCAGCCAGGAATGCTACTGACTGACAACCCGAAGAGAGATCCGGAAGACGCAGCTTATCTACGCCGGAACAGCGGCTGGGGTGTTGATACCGAACGGGCATAGATCAGATCAAACACTTCCAAACCTTTAAGCGCCTCCTCTGCTGATCTATCTTCACGTATAGCAAAGGAGCTGAAGCCACAGTGACGCATCGCCGCTAACTGATCTCGTAGCACATCACCCACGGCACGTAACTCACCTTCGAAACCATAACGAGCGCGCAGTAGATAGGCCTGACTATAGGCCCGACCATCACTGAAGCGGGGGAACTGAAGCGCAATCAGCCGCAGTGAAGCCAGCCAGGGGAGCAGAATGTCAGGGTCATCATCCGGATGCAGCATCACGCCATACTGCCCCTGCAGCCTTTCACCTGATTCCGCTAACGCCAGCAGACGCTCCAGCGACACGATCTGAAAATCGCGGTTATCACTCTCATCTTCACCGGGCATTGACCAGGGATCATCATGCACAACCCCAGAGACTCCGTTCACCGTCGTAATAATGTTTTTCATACGGAGGCCTCCTCAAGCTTTAACTGTGCAGCATCGGTTGGCGTCGGATAAACCCGCTCTTTGAAGGGGTCAAGACCGATGCGGTTGACTGTTTCTATAAAGGGTTCTTCCGCTTCACGGTAGTCCAGATAGGCCTGCAACAAGCGGTTTATCGCTTCCGGCACCTCTTCCGCCCGGAAAGCACGTCCGATCACTTTACCCAGGGAACTGTTCTTTCCCTGAGCACCGCCAATGGTGATCTGGAAAAACTCCTCACCCTTTTTATCCACCCCGAGAATACCGATGTTGCCGATATGGTGATGACCACAAGCGTTGACACAGCCAGAGATATTCAGCGTCAGATCCCCCAGATCATGGAGGAAATCGATGTTATCAAAACGTTCCTGAATGGCACGGGTGACCGGCAATGAGCGGGTGTTCGCCAACGCACAGTAATCACCACCGGGACAGGCAATCACATCGGTCAGCAACCCCACATTCGGCTTCGCCAGATTAATCTCTGTCAGTTTTTTCCACAACGGATAGAGATCCTGTTTACGGATATCCGGCAGCACCAGATTCTGCTCATGGGACACACGGATCTCACCGAAACCATAGCGCTCTGCCAGATCAGCGACCGTGTTCATCTGCTCTCCGGTAACATCCCCGGGAGGCGCGCTGGCACCAGGCTTAGTTGATAATATGACCGAGGCATAGCCGGCCACTTTATGGGGCTGGGTATTGCGTTGTACCCATAAACCAAACTGCGGATCACGGGCCAGCCAGGCGCCATATTCTGGATCAATCAGATCGAGTCGCTCGTAAACCGGTGGTGCAAAACCGGCAGCCACCCGCTGATACTCTTTCTCTGTCAGCTCAGCGTCACTGTCTTTGATCAGTTCCCATTCACGCTCAACCTCTTTGGCAAACGCGTCCACACCCAGCGCTTTCACCAGGATTTTGATGCGCGCCTTATACTTGTTATCCCGGCGGCCATAACGGTTATAAACACGCAGAACCGCTTCGGTGTAGGTGAGTATATGTTGCCATGGCAGGCCTTGTTTCACCCGCTCATTGAGGATCGGCGTTCTGCCAAGCCCACCCCCGGCCATGACATCCAACAGCATCTCACCGCTGCCACCCCGATAGAGATAGAGACCAATATCATGGGCGCGTACTGCGGCACGATCAGATGCAGAGGATGATATAGCGATCTTAAATTTACGCGGCAGAAAGAGAAACTCAGGATTAACCGTCGACCATTGTCTGAGGATTTCAGCCAGGGGGCGGGGGTCCATCACCTCATCACCGGCCACTCCGGCAAACGCCTCAGTAGTGATATTGCGTACGCAGTTACCGGAGGTCTGGATAGCATGCATATCATGATCGGCCAGCAGCTGCAGGATATCCGGCACCTGCTCCAGCTCAATCCAGTTAAACTGAATATTCTGACGGGTGGTGAAATGGCCATAACCGCGGTCAAAGTCAGTGGCTATTTTAGCCAGTACCCGCAACTGATCAGCGGAGAGAGTGCCATAAGGATTCGCCACCCGGAGCATATAGGCATGCTTCTGCAGGTAGAGTCCGTTTTGCAATCGCAGCGGCAAAAACTCCTCTTCACTCAGGTCGCCCGATAGCCGGCGTGCAACCTGATCACGGAACTGCTCTACCCGCGCCTGTACCAACGCCCGGTCATATTCATCATATCTGTACACAACATCAGTACTCGTTCAGCTACTTTTGCCGCTCAGAATATACTGACGTGCAAACTAGACACAGGCTCAATTTTTTAATTTTTAATCAAGACAGATTAACCGTGCGGCACCAATACAGCAGACAGAATATTCAGCGCCTCAACCCGACGCTTATCCCAGGGATGGGAAAAACTGAGGCGCATACAGTTGCGAAATTGCCCCGATACCGAGAACAACGGCCCCGGGGTAATCACCACCCCACGATCAAGCGCTTCGGGATAAGCCTCTAAGGTATCCACCCCGTCAGGTAGTTCAACCCACACCGCTAAGCCACCCTGCGGCAGGCTGATTCTCAAATCCCCGGGCCAGGCTCGCAGGTGCGCAATCAGCCGGTCACGTCGTTCACGCAACTCATGGCGCTGGCGGCGCAGATGAGCCGCAAAACTGCCATCGGCAATAAACTCAGCAACCCCTTGCTGCAGATAGCGACTACTGCTCAGTTGGGTAACCAGTTTAAGTTTGATAATCCGTTCGTGCCATCGCGCACCTGAGATCCAGCCCAGCCGCAGGTCCCGGGATAACGATTTCGAAAATGAGCTACAGAGGATCACCCGGTTATATTGATCCAGCGCTTTCAGCGGATCAGGCACCACTCCCAAAGCCGTATCGGCATAGATATCATCTTCAATGATGGCCAGATCGTGCTGTTCCGCCAGCGACAGTAACCGCTCGCGGGGATCTTTTGGCATCAGTGCTCCGCCCGGGGTAGAGAAGGCCGGTGAGACTATACAGGCTTTAACTTTCCAGCGTTTGAGCACCTCTTCCAGCGCCTCTATATCCATTCCCGTGGAGATGGATGTTGGCACCTCAACAACTTGCAACCCTAACTGCTCAAGCAGCTGCAGGACACCATAAAATCCCGGGGACTCCACCGCTACCACATCCCCCTTTTCGCAGGTCGCCATCAACGCCAGGAATAGCGCATGCTGACAGCCGGAGGTGATACACAACTCATCAATATCAACCTGCCAGCCACGGCGTAACAGGTGCAGGGATAGCTGTTCCCGCAAGCCTGCATCCCCAGCTGGGGTATCATAATACTGATAGTCATCACCTTTCTGTCGCCGAAGCGCTCTGGCAACCGAACGATTGAGGGTAACAATACCCGAGGGCAGCTCCCCCGCATGCAGGTCCGGTAACAGATCAAATGCCGCACTGCGGCGCATGATATCCAACAACAGATCACTCACCGTTACCGGCCTGGGTGCCTCGATACGTGAACGGCTGATCGGCTCTTTTACTGTCTTGGCATGCAGGGCAACAAAGTAGCCCGCTTTAGGCCGGGCCTCCAGCAAGCCCTGCGCTTCAAGCCGCTGCAGCGCATGCTGGACAGTCGCTTTTGACAGCCCATGCTGCTTGCACAGCTCCCGGATCGAGGGCAACCGATCCCCCATCAGCCAGCGCTGTTCTTCAATTCCCTTTAAGAGCCAGCTCTCAAGCTGTTGATAGAGATAGTCTGATGCCATTGTGCCTTACCGCCTAACTGTACCTATTAACTATATTTTTTTTATACCTGTTCCTATACAAATTACAACCGTAATCTACCGCAATCACAAAATTTAGTAGATTGCCGCCATGCAAAAAATTCCTGTTATACAAGATCCAACGCCTCCATTTGCAACCGATGGTAAGTTTCACGTGCGCCTCACCGAGGGGCGATTTCAAAACCTCAGACGGCTGACAACCTGGCCCATGATCGCGCTGTTTTTCGGTCTTGCCTGGATACAGATCGATGGTCAGCCGTTTCTGTTTTTCTCTTTTGAGCACCGCCGTATCACCCTCTTTGGCAGCGCGTTGTCCTGGCATGATTTGCCACTACTGGCAGGATTAATGATTGCAGGCGCGACGCTGCTGTTTTTTATGGCGGTTGCCTGGGGGCGGGTCTGGTGCGGTTTTGCCTGTCCGCAGAGTGTCTGGACCTGGCTGTTTATCCGCATCGAACAGATGACAGAGGGTCGTGCCAGTGAGCGGGCTAAAACTGATCACCTGCCGCTACGCGGTAAGCGTTTGTTACGCCGGGTGCTGAAACATCTTCTCTGGATCTCTCTCTCAATACTCACTGCAGCAACTTTCACCGGATACTTTGTCCCTATCCGCGAAATTGCTGCAGATATGCTCAATCTTCAGATGTCATCCGCGCTGTTTGGATGGCTGGCTATTATGGCGGCGCTGACCTATGCCAATGCAGGCCTTGTGCGGGAAAAAATCTGTCTGCATGCCTGCCCTTACTCCCGCTTTCAGAGCGTTATGTTTGACGACAACACTCTGACCGTTAGCTACGATGCCAAACGTGGTGAACCCCGGGCCAACCGCCGCAACGCCGATGCAAACAGTGGTGACTGTGTCGATTGCGGTATCTGTGTACAGGTCTGCCCCACCGGCATCGATATTAGAAATGGCTTGCAGGCTGCCTGTATCGACTGTGCAGCCTGCATCGATGCCTGTGACAGCGTCATGGATAAAATTAACCGCCCACGCGGATTGATACGGTTTGCATCCGAACGGCAACTGGAAGGTAAACAATCCCCCTTCCTGCGCGCAAAACTGGCGGGCTATGCAGCTGTATCCCTCTGCGCGATCATGGCAGTCATCTATGGTTTTACCGATACTAAAAGCTTGCTGATAGAGGTGCGCCGCGACCGCACAGCGCTGTTTACCCAACTGGATGCCAATACCGTCTGCAACAACTATCGCGTCAAAGTGGAAGGGTTTGCCCATGATCAGGAGCTGATTAAAGTATCCCTGTCCGGCGCCCCAACATTTACCCTTAACGGGCCGGATACTATCCGTCTGAGCGATAGCAACTCAGCCTGGTTACCTTATCGTATATGTGGCAGTAATGTGGAAGAAATGAATGCAAAACTGGCATTCGTCTTCACCGGCAATGGCATATCAACAGCAAAGGAAACCACCTTCCTGTCAAAACTGATCTGATAGCGGTGCCACCTGACAGCCTGCTGTCAGACGCTGTAAAACCGGGCAGGGCTGCCCGGTTTACAACCCATTAAATGCAGTATTCACTCACTCCTGAGCTAACAGATAGGGGGAGAGTTGCTGGCGTATTTCATCATTCACTCTCACCGGTTTGCGGGTATCCATATCCAGAGCCACAATCGTTGTACTGGCCTGAACACAAAGTTTATCCTTCTGCCAGATCTCCTGCGCAAAACTGATCGAACTGTTGCCAATCTTATCGACTGCAATTTTTACCGTTACCGGACTACCCCAGAGTAACTCCTTGCGATAGTTGACGGTAAGGTTCACCACCATCCATGGCTGGGTGATCGCAAGATGCTCACGACACATCGCTCCCCTGCCATCGCTTAGCCATACCGGTATTACCGTGTTGTTGATATGGCCTCGCATATCCGTTTCACTAAAACGCGGTTTGATAACAATTTCAAAATAGTTGGACATAGTAACTTTCAGCTCCGTTTTAGTTCTGATGACTGTTGCATCATACAGCTCGCCAACAATGGTTATGCTCTTAACATATATTGAACCATTATAAGTGGCAGCGAAAAGACTAATTTTCTAAGACAACCGAGTTATTCAGATGATAATACCTATCCTGTGAACACAGTGAATGACTGATTAAACTGATTGATGCTGCATTTGTTTATTTCAATAATCCGTTTCAGCGACAGGAGAAATCATCAAACCATAAACCATATTTAAATGTGACAATCGAGGCTAATAGCAATATTATCTAGTCGCCCAGATATAAAAGATTAACTTCTAACAGGGTTATAACACCATCTGATCATCTATTGATCCAGATAATAGCAGTCAGAGTTAGACGCAGCTTTTTATAACGGGCTAATCTATACTTTATTTATGTTTATGGGCGTGTTCGGTTAGCCGAAACAATAAAAAGCAAGGCGGGTGTATGAAGTATCCTATTCCACCACTTAATCCTCTACGAACTTTCGAAGCGGCGGCAAGGTTATGCAGCCTGACAGCGGCGGCAGATGAATTACATGTTTCTCAGGTCGCTGTCAGTCGTCAGGTTAAAGTTCTGGAAGAGTATCTTGGCGTTATGCTTTTCCGACGTTTGCACAGAGGGATCGAGCTGACACGGGAGGGTAAAGAACTTTATCAGGGCATCGCCCATGCATTTCAGGATATTGGACATGCGGCACGACAGGTCTCCCGACGGGGACGCAGGAATATTCTCTCAATACAGTCATATACCACTTTTTCTCAACGTTGGCTGATTCCCCGTCTGGCGCAGTTCCACGACGAGAATGAAAACATCGAGGTACGACTGACTTCTTCCCTGCTGGCAACAGACTTTGAAACACAGAACATCGATGCTGCTATTCGTTCTGGCTATGGAGACTGGCCCGATTTGAATGCCGAGAAGCTGGTTGATATTGAGTTGATACCGATCTGTTCCCCCACTTTTTACGAAACCAATAAGCTCCCCAGCCATAAAGATCTGTCCCGGGTACGCATGCTCCAGTCGATGGCTCGCCCGCAAGACTGGGAGCGCTGGATGGCCAGCGTAGACTTGTCACTGAATTCAACATCCGAACTACGATTCGATACCTCTGCACTCGCTTATGAAGCAGCATCGATGAACATCGGAGTTGCCATCGCGGTGAAAGTTTTTGTTGAACCGCAACTGAAAAACGGCAGCTTCATTGCCCCGTTCAAAGAAACCTGTAAAACCGGAGAGGGTTATTATCTGGTCTGGCCTCGTAATGTTGAGCCCTCCCAGACACTGCTCAAATTTTTATCCTGGATGAGAGCTCTGATGAACGAAGGCAATGGGGGAATACCTGAGGCTTAATCAGCTGCACAAAAGCGCGTTCAAAGTCACCTGACCAATAGGAATTGACGCGACCACTAATAAACAAAAGTGCTGATAAACGCTGCTTTCCTGGCACATCCGCTCATTACACCCCGACGAGAACTTTATCCTCTGATCTCATCTTCAGTGCTGGCACCACAGAATCTTGCCCAAATTTTAAGTGTCCCATGGCCTTACAAATACTCAGTACCACCCCCGAGTGCTTTTTGAGATATTCAATACAGGGGAAACGCCCTGATTTTAAATAAAAAATAAAAAGTTAAACCACGGAGGCCGTCTTATGATGGTTAGCAGAGTTAAAAAGAACGCCCGCAAAATCCTCACCACTGTCGCACTGACATTCGCCACTGCCGTTGCTACTTCAGGTACCGCCTTCGCTGACAGCGACTGGCCTACAGGTCCGGTTAAAATGATCATGCACACCAAGGCCGGCGGTTCATCTGATGTATTTATTCGTACTCTGGCAAAAAGTCTGGAGCCTCAGATCGGTCAGAAAGTTATTGTTATCAACTCTCCTGGGGGCGGCGGCGCCAGCCAGATGAGCAAGATTCGTCCGGCAAAACCCGATGGTCTGACACTGGGCATCAACACCCTGACCCACTTTACCGGGATGCTAACCAACCTCAAAGGTACCTTCAGCATGGATGACTTCTCCTGGATTGGTTCCACTCAGGAAGATGCAATTTTGCTGTTCGTTCGCGAAGATTCAGAAATTAAAAACCTGGATGACCTGATTGCTAAAGCCAAAGCAAATAATGGAACAGTCAATATCGGTGGCTTTGGTCCGGTGGGCTCTATGCAGAACATTGGCGTTTCCATGTTAGAAAACGCTGCCGGTGTTAAATTCAACTGGGTTGGCTTTAACGCCACCCCAGATATCATCAGCGCGTTGCTGGGTGGGCATGTCGATGTCGGTGTGTCTAATCTGGGTGCAACCCGCTCTTTCTTCGATGCTAACCGCATTAAAGGCCTGGGTGTGCTGGGTGAAGAGCGTCTGACAGGTCTGCCGGATCTGAAAACCTTCGGTGAGCAGGGTTACGATGTAGACACAAGCTGGGTACAGGTACGTGGCATCTTCGGTCCTGCTGGTATTCCAATGGAGACGCAACAGAAGATTGCTGATGCTTTTCATAAAGCGATGCGTAGTGATGATTACCAGAAATACGCGCGTGCTGCCGGTGTGACCGATTCCTGGATGGGCCCCGAAAAATACTCTAAATTCACCAAGAGCGTTACTAAAGTCGCTGAAACACAATTGAAAGCGGCAGGCGTACTCGAATAATTGAGCACGATAGATACAGATATAGTAACCGCACTGGGAAGGGCTTAACAAACCCATAATGTAATCTCAGTAAAGTCAAGAGCCCGGATAACCAGAACCTTATTCCCGGGCTCTGCTCCTGTAACCGACATTGCTTGTATCGCTAGCCGATTTGTAGGCAGCCCCGCATAGCGAACAGTTATATAAAATCTATACTATCAGCGACCTACCCTGGCCTATCGCAAGGGAGTCCTGAAACACTCTCACCGGTAGATACAACAGTGCAGGCATTTAAACAAAACCGCGTGACATAACAGCCTGTACAACAAATATATTGTGAGGAATTTATGTCTAAGGCATTCGATAACATCCGGGTAATCGATACCACCCATGTCCTTGCTGGCCCTTTTGCCAGTTATCAGATGGCCGTACTCGGCGCAGAGGTGATTAAAGTCGAATCACCTGAAGAGCCTGATCAGGCTCGGATGCAAGGTTCCGACCGCTCTCTGAATGATATGGGCATGGGTACTGCATTCATGGCACAGGCATCGAACAAAAAAACAATGGCGCTGGACCTGAAAACCGAAGCCGGTGTTGAAGCGATGAAACGCTTAATTCAGACCGCAGATGTCTTCGTAGAAAACTACAGACCCGGCGCTTTTGACGCTCTGGGACTGGGTTACGAGGAGATGTCCAGGTTAAACCCAGGGCTGATCTACTGCTCTATATCCGCTTTCGGTTCAACCGGCCCAAGACGTGAGCAGACCGCCTACGATGCGGTTATTCAGGCCTTTTCCGGCATGATGGCGATGACCGGCCACGGCGATGGCAAGCCATTGAAAAGTGGCGCACCGGTTGTCGACTACGCCACCGGCACTACCGCAGCCTACGCAATTTCCGCAGCACTGTTCCAACGTGAACGTGAAGGCGGTAAAGGCCAGTTTATCGATGTCTCGATGCTGGATGTTGCCACCATTCTGTGTAGCTCACACCTGACCGGTTATCTGTGGAATGGCAAACACCCGGAGCAGAAAGGAAACGTATTCCCATTTGCCACTATCGGCTACTACCATGCTTCTGACGCCCCGATGATGATCTCTGCGTCTAACCTGCCGCAACAGCGCAGACTCTGGACAGCGCTGGGCCGGGAAGACATGATCAAAACCGATAATAACCAGCGACTGGATGCGCATGCCGAAGAAGCCGAGGTGCTTACCAGTATCATTGGCACTATGTCTGCTGACTACTGGGAAAAATTCCTTCAGGAACGAGGTATTCCGGCAGCCCGCGTTCGTCGTCTGGAAGAAAGTATTGCAGATCCCCATATCGCCAGCCGCAAACTGCTGCATAAGCATGATGCCCCTGACAGCCCGGTTGACGGACTGACAGTACCGGTTGCAGGGTTCATCATGTCCGATAGCCATTCCGAGATCAATCTGCCACCACAGCCGGTTGGCGCGCAAACCGCAGAACTGCTGCAGGAACTGGGTTATACCCAGGAGGAGATTGATGCCATGCAAAAACTCGGCGCGACTAACTGATATTCAAATAGTTAATGAATCATGCCAATGCCCTCCCCAGTGGTTTTGGCTGGCGACAGGATCGATATGATAAACAATCCGATACAATCCCTGGCCGAAGCGGCTGCAAACTGGCATCAATTGCCCCTGAGTGACGATATCAGCCAGGCCACCCGCCGGGCTATCCTCGACTGGTTTGCCACCACACTACCAGGCTGCGTTCAACCTCCGGCGATGCTTCTGGCTGCTGCCTGTCATTCCAGTCGGGGTAACGGCAAAGCGGTCTGTTATGTGGATGGCAGCCTGGGTTCCGCCCGCCATGCTGCACTGATTAATGGCACCGCCAGCCACACCGTCGAGTTTGATGATATTTTCAAAGATGGTGGCTACCATCCTGGCAGCCCGACGATCGCCGCAGCGCTCGCCGTAGCTCAGGATCAAGAAGTTTCTCTGGAGCAGTTACACCGGGCAGTTATTGCCGGTTATGAAGTCGGCTGCAGAATATCTCTGGCTATCCAGCCAAGCCATTATACCTATTGGCATATCACCTCAACGGTCGGCACAATTGGCGCTGCGGTTGCTGCCGCGATGCTGTTGAAAGGCGATGCAACCATCATTGCCAATGCCATCGCACTGGCGACCAGTTTCGCCGGGGGGCACCAGCAGAACCTGCAGGGCGAAGGGATGGCTAAAGCGATGCACCCTGGGCACGCCGCCGATGCCGGCATTCTGGCCGCGATGGCCGCCGCCGAAGGTATGACCGGATCGATGGACAGCCTGCATGCACCAAAAGGTTATGCTGCGGCTACCAGCGACTCAACCGGTAACTGGGATGCGGCATTTGAAGGCCTGGGTGAGTGGACCCCGATCACCCGGATGACGGTCAAAAATCATGGCTGTTGCGGGCATATTTTTCCGGCTCTGGACGGGCTCAGAATACTCCAGTCTGAACATGGTTTCGCCGTAGAGGATATTCACAGCATCCATATCAAAGGTTACGGCCCAACCTATAATATGTGTAACCGGCCTGCGCCCAAGTCAGCTCAGGAAGCACGCTTCAGTATCCAGTACTGCATCGCCGCGCAGTTCTTTCTGGGCGGTGTGCGTCTCAGCGCATTCTCCGAATCAGCCCTTGCACGGGAAGATATCAGGGCGTTCATGCCCAGAGTCAGCGTCAGCGAAGATGCTGAGCTGGCCGCAGCCTACCCCAGAAAACGGATGGCACGTATCAATGTTACCCTCAACAATGGACAGACGTTGAACCATTTCCAGCAAACCCGCAAAGGGGACCCTGAAAACCCACTGACCGACGCAGAGATGATCGCCAAGTATGACGAACTGGCGGGCTCAGTTATCGCCCCTGAGACACTGGTAAACCTGCGTCACCAGATTTTGCATAGCAACAATCTGCCACAGGAAATTGCGCTGAAATAACCCTCTATTCTGGTCCGCACCAAGCAAATACGTTTAATAAGCCTGATCCACGGATCAGGTTTATCTGCGTATATTGCAACCTATAAAAACCGCTATCCCAGCTAAGTCTTTAGCCCGTCTAATACTATTAATCCCGCAATAATTAACATTGTCAGATACTCATTATGATACTACCGTTTTATCTACGATAAATAACTTACTCTACTCTTCCTTAACTGTACCTATTCATTTTATTAATTCTGTACCTATCATTATTTACAAAAATATCAATAACTAAAATTTAAATAAATTACAGTCACTAAAAACAGCATCAATAACGGGAAAAACAACAAATTATAATCACATTACAATCAACAACTTAAAATAAATCATTGTATTAAAAACCTTATCAGACCAACTTTTAACCACCCCAAAGAAAACAAATAGTTTCTTCAAACACCGACTCATCTTGGCTAGATTTACTAAGACAAACCTTAAACAAGAAAAATATCCCCGTAGGTACGTTATATGAGATCCGCACTTATCATTCTCGATATGCAGAATGAACTGATAGACCCTAAAGGCAAAGTTGGCTCTAAAGGCTTCTGGAAAACCGTTGATGAGTTAAAGCTGGTTGAGAAAACAGCCAGGGTTGCCGATGCTTTTCGCGACAGGAACTGGCCCGTTGTATTCGTCAATGTTGGCTTTGAAAAAGGCTACATTGATGCCATCAGTCAACAATCCAGACTGGCACACCTGAAAGAGATGAACGCCATGATCATCGGTGAATTCGGCACAGGCTTCCCGCCTGCACTGGCACCTCGGGAAGGCGAACTGGTGGTCACCAAACGGGCGGTCAACCCATTTCACAATACCAACCTTCTCAACTGGCTGCAGTGTAACAAAGTAGAGCATATCGTTCTGGCCGGAGTGTACACCCATATGGTGGTCGATAGCACCGCGCGACACGGCGATGACTCTGGCCTGTTCGTCTCGATCCTGGAAGACTGCTGCGCCTCGCCAGACATGGAACTACACCGGACCGTGTGCGAAAAAGTTCTGCCACTATTCGGCACCGTAACAGACTCTGTCACGCTACTTGAACAGATCGGCCAGCAAGCCTAACAGCCTGGCGCTGGCACATCCCTGCCAGGACAACGCCTTTTCCATACTCATATTTTAATCCCTACCAACAAAAATAACGGATAAGAATGATGAAATACTTAAAATACTCACTGATCTTCGCCGCTGCCATTCTGTGCAACATGGTTTCAATCGCGAACGCCGCAGAGTTTAACTTGCGCATCGCTAACTGGAACCCAAACCCTCATCACGCGGTCTCTGTCGCGCTGAACGAGTGGGCAGATAAGATCAATAAAGAGTCCAATGGACGCATTAAAGTAACGGTAGATAAAGCCATTATCGGTAAACCTGCCGGTCAGTATGACCTGATTAAGCAGGGCGTTGTCCAGGCTGGATGGGGAGCATTGCCCTGGACTCCGGGACGCTTCGAACTGAGTCAGGTCGTTGAACTGCCTTTCCTGGTTCCCAGCGCCGAAGAGGGCAGCCGTAAAATTACCGAGATCTGGCAGAAACACTTCGCCGATAAAGAGTTTACCGATACCAAACTACTTGCTATTCATGTTCACTCTCCCGGTGTACTGCATACCAAAGAGAAAGTCACCTCCCCCGCTGACCTTAACGGCATGAAAATCCGCACCATCGGCTCTGGCGTAAAGTGGGCCGAAGCGCTGGGGGCAACGGCTGTCGTCATGCCTGCCAGCAAAGCACATGAGGCACTGGCCCGTGGCGTCGCCGATGGCATTCTGTTCCCCTGGGATGCGATCAAATCTTACCGCCTGGAAAAGCTTCTTCCTTACCATTTAGAAGTTCCCAACGGTTTTTATACCATCGCTTTCTTCTTTGCGATGAACCAAAAATTCTATGATTCACTACCCGCAGATCTTCAGGCACTGATTGATGCTAACTCTGGTCCTGAGACAGCAGCCTTCCTCGGCCGCGCATGGGATGCTGCCGCGGCTAAAACCCGTAGCGATATCGCTGCTGACCCAGACCACGAAATCAATACAGTGACCTCTGAAGTACTCAGCGATCTTCAACAACGCTCCAAAACAATCACTGCCGAGTGGAAAGCCAAAGCCGAAGCTCAGGGTATCGATGCTGACGCCGTTCTGGCGGAATTCAGCGAATAACCTTAGCGAATAAGGGAACCTGAATATGATTGGCGAATATGCCCGTCGAACCACTGCCGTGTTTACGGTAGTGGTTTTAGCTGCGCTCTCTGTACTTATCTTTATAGATGTTATCGGGCGCTACATTTTTTCATCGCCACTCCCTGGAAGTATCGAGCTGGTCGAAGGCTTCATGGCAGTAGTCATGCTGGGCTCGCTGACTCAGGCAACCTATTCACGCGAACATATCCGACTCGAGTTCATCATGATTAAAGCGTCTCATGGCTGGCGTACGGTGCTTGAAAAACTGAGTCAGTTCGCAGTGTTACTGGTAACGGCAGGAATCGGATGGGGGCTGTTTGAGAGAACCCTGTCCCTGCGTGATTCCGGTGATTTAACACCGGTACTGCATCTGCCGATCTATCTGATGGCCGGATTTGCGTTTCTGATAGCCGTTGCAGCGATCATGGTCGCCGCCCGATTGCTGTTTAGCCCCGACTCTTCAGACCTGCCCTCAGGAGAACCTAATCATGACTGAGATAGAAGTAACCATTCTGGTTGTCAGCATGCTGCTGGGCATGATGCTGCTCAGTATCCCCATTGGTGCATCTATGGCGATCTCAGCCTTTACCGGCATCCTGATTCTGTATGGTTTTGATACCGCGTCGTTTATCATCGGCGAGGTGGCGATGGAGATCAGCTTCAACTACGAGCTTTGCATCGTGCCGCTCTTCATTCTGATGGGCAACCTGGCAACCCGTTCAGGGATGTCAGCCGATCTTTACGAAGGCTGTTCCCGCCTTTTCGGGGGACTGAAAGGTTCACTGGCGATGTCCACCATTGCGGCGTGTGGATGCTTTGCTGCGGTTTCCGGCTCATCCCTGGCAACAGCGACGGCACTGGGCCAGGTCGCCCTCCCTGAGATGAAAAAATATGGTTATAGCGATGCACTGGCCACGGGTGCAGTGGCTGCTGGCGGCACCATTGGAGTACTCATACCTCCATCCATCATTCTGGTGATCTATGGCGTACTGACAGAGACCTCCATCACAGACCTGTTTGTCGCAGCGGTGATACCCGGAATCATGCAGTTGATTATCTACACCCTGACTATCGTTATCGTCGTACGAATGTGGCCAAAATCCGCTGGCGCAGGCACCCCCACTACGCTGAAGCAAAAACTAAGCGCACTGCCTAAACTAGCCAGCATGGTCTCTTTGTTTGTACTGATTATCGGCGGCCTCTATCTGGGTATTTTCACGCCAACAGAAGCCGCCGGATTCGGCGTCATCTTCGCACTGATTATCGGTTTAATTCGCAGATCACTGAGCTGGCGTCACATTGTCGAGTCGCTGAAATCAACAACCAGGACGACCGGGATGATTGCCCTGATCGTGTTTGGTGCCTTTATGCTGATCAACTTCTTCGTTCTCACCCGCGCCAACATCACCATCGCAGACTATATTGTCTCGTTTGATGCACCGCCAATGCTGATCCTGTTGAGCATCCTGTTAATCTATCTGATTTTAGGTTGTTTCCTGGACAGTATCGGCATGGTTCTGCTAACCATTCCAGTGGTATTCCCTATCGTGCAGAACCTCGGTTACGACCCGGTATGGTTCGGCATCATTCTGGTGATTGTGGTGGAAACCGGCATGATAACCCCTCCGTTGGGAATCAACGTATTTGCGATAAAGTCGATCGTTCCAACGGTCAAGTTATCAACGATATTCAAAGGGGTAACCCCGTTCTGGGCAGCAGATATTACTCGTCTGGCACTGCTGATTATCTTCCCGGGTATTACACTGTTTTTACTCTAGGGCAGCAGTACTAAACCCGGACATGCCACAACAAACACATCATAAAGGGGAAGGCGTTATAGCAACGACTTCCCTTTTTTATTACCCCTGTTTAGTCCCACTTCCCCCTCTAGCGGGACGACCTGAAGATCGATCACTACTGAGTTAAATCCTGCCGCAACACCAACGCTCCAGCCAGTTCCAAAACTCTGCAAAACCAACCATTCTGCAGCGGCTCGCATGCCCCCCCCAAAAAACCAAACTGGATAGTCCAGACGGTTTCTTTCCGCCGTTGGACATGTTCAGGATGGCAGGTTTCTATCTCAGCAACATAGGGATAACAGCAAGTAACGCCTCACTATGCAGCCCCTGACTAAAAGAATGAACACTATATAGGGCCGCAGCATGTGAAGTCTGCAGTGCACTTCCGGACTAGCAAATCGCCTTATTGGTAGTCGTGACAACAGCAACATCGGCCCCGGTGCCAGACAGGCGTTGCCACTAACAGGCGTGCCTTTAAGACACCCAATTCGGTCAGGAGCAGTTCGGTTACAGCAGGGATTTCAATCAAAGCCTTGAGCCAGCCATGTGTGACAACAGCGCACAAGCGGAATGCCTGGAATAAAAAAAACCCTTATCAAAACTGATAAGGGCTGAAATTCCAGGAAGAGATATGGAACAGGAGAGAATTACTCTTCGTCGTGGAAAGCCTTGCGCTTATTCCAGCTACGCAGCGCACTGATCGCAGGAAGAGCAAAAGACAGTACGGCAATCGTCAGCAAAATCAACGTGATCGGACTGGTGTAGAAGATATCCATTTCACCATTTGAGATCAGCAGCGCTCGACGGAAATTTGTTTCCAGCATCTCACCCAGCACCAGCGCAAGAATAATAGGCGCCAGTGGGATATCAAGCTTACGGAATATATAACCCAGAATACCAAATGCCAGGGTAATCATGACCGGAAAGACTGAGTTCTCAGATGCGTATGACCCGATCAGACTGATTGCCGCAACAATAGCGGCAACCATCGGGCGGGGAATATCAGATACTTTGGCCCAGAACCGTGCCCCTAACAGACCGATCAGTATCATAAGTGGCACACTGACCCACAACGAGGCAAAAATAGTGTAGGGAATCTCAGGAGACATCGTGAACAGCAGGGGACCCGGCTGAATACCATGAATCATCAACGCACCAATCATGATCGCAGTGGTTGGAGACCCGGGGATACCCAGCGCCAACAGCGGAGACAGCGCCCCGGAAACCGCCGCATTATTTGCGCTTTCAGAGGCGCAGATCCCCTCAAGGCTGCCTTTACCAAACATCTCCGGTTTCTTTGATGTTCTCTTGGCAACGCCATAGGAAACGAATGAGGCTATTGAGGCACCGGCACCGGGAATGACTCCGATGATATACCCCATAATGGAGCTGCGCATCAGATGCCATTTCAGAGTCATAAAGGTCTTCACCGGAACAACCAGCAATCCGGACATAGCCATACTCTTGGTTTTAGCAGATGGTCCCTCCTCTATCATGAAGATAACTTCCGAAAGCGCATATAAACCAAGCAAAACAGGCACCAGTGGCAGCCCCTCAAAAAACTCAGGGCTATAGCTGAAACGCGGGACACCCGTTTGAGCATCCAGACCGATAGTCGCCAGACCCAGACCGATCCCCATCGCAACCGCACCTTTCAGAGGTGAACCTGTTGAAAAACTGGACACCAGGCTCAGACCCACTAATGCCAGACCAAAATATGCCGTTGGGCCGAAACTTAATGCCATTTCCGACAGCGGCACTGCAGTAAGAAACAACAGGATGGTACTGACAAAGATACCAATACCGGAAGAGATAATTGAAACATTCAGGGCAACACCGGCTTTACCCTGCTGGGTCAGCGGAAAGCCGTCCCAGGAGGTGGCTACCGCAGCAGCGGTTCCGGGAGAGTTAAGTAAAATAGCCGATATCGCTCCGCCATACTCCGCCGCAGCATAAAGCGCGATCAGCGTCACAATAGACACCAGCGGATCAAGGCTATAGGTGAACGGGATTAGCAATGCCACCCCCAGACTAGGCCCCAGTCCGGGTATAGCACCGATAAGGTAACCAAGAAAAGCCCCAACCAGCAGGCCTACCAGAACCAATGGATCTGCAAACGCTGAAAAACCAAGAACTAAGTTATCTAACATGACTAAACCTCACGGAAAATAAACGCCGAGCGCCAGAACAAAGACAACATAGATAGTTGCGCCTAACACGACAGGTATAGAAACCAGATAACCGATACGCCGTTCTCCACCAGCCAGCATCACCATAAAGCTCAGAATAGCCATACTGCCAAACGCGCCCAGTATTTCCATAAAGGATACGACAGCAATCAACGCCGCTATCGATAACGCCACAAACCCCAGACGTGGAAAGGAGGCATATTCAGAGGTCTTTCCTGAGATAAGCTTTACCAGACTGAGTATTGTCAATCCCAGAGCACAGGCCAGTGTGACGACACCGATGATCAATGGAAACTCTCCAGCCCCCACAGCCTTAGCATTGAAAGGCTCGGGCAACTGCAAAGCTTCGTAGAGATAAAAGCCAGAAACCATAGTGATCAGGGCACCGCCCAGCAGTTCCAGCAACGGCATGGAGATTTTAACCAGACCTGCACTTAAGCTCTGGTTATCCTCCGTTGTGCCCGATGATATTGAATTATTCATTCGATACTCCAACTCAAGCCAGATATTCCTGACTCACCCTCCGGCGAATAGGCCATAAGGGTTGGTTATTATTATGTATGGTGCATTCCGGTCAATCTCAGCGGCCACAATCAAACACCAGAGGTGTTGTGATGTTTTTACTGCCAATCGAGTCAAATATGCACTCTGCTAATTACTATGACCTAACGCAGCCCACTACTGAACTAAGTATTTATTAGGCTTTGGACAGACCTCAGCTTGCCCCAAATGTACAAAAAAGCGATGAGAGACAGATAAACCGTGCTTTTCCCCGCCACACAGCCCGCATCGTTATAACAATTTGTTAGCTATGTCAGCAGCTTTACTCAATTGAACAGAACTGTTCCACGTTAAATAATGATTGGACTTTATAAATGCTAACAAGCGTTTTTTTGCAACATTGTCATTGAAAGAAATATCGCCGAGCGCTGGGTGAAACGGCATTCGGTATCGTCTCCAGCCCAACAGCCGGGAGATAGATTAATAATAAGAGGCACACTATGAGCGAAGCACCCCTGATACAGTATTCTATTAACAATGGCGTCGTTACCCTGACCCTTGACCGACCAGAAAAGCGCAACGCAATGAGCGATGCGATGCGCGCTGAGCTGGTAGAGCACCTGGTTTCGATCCGTGCTGACCGCTCGGTTCGCGCATTAATTATTACAGGTAACGGTAAGGGCTTCTGCGCGGGTGGTGATATCGCGGGCATGAAAGCGCGTATGGAAGCAGAACTATCAACTGTCGGCTTCAACGGCTGGGATCGTCAGCAAGGCGTCCACTATGCGGCAAGCCTGCTGCTGAACCTGCCGGTTCCGACTATTGCTGCCGTTAACGGCGCGGCCGCCGGTCTGGGTGCCGACCTCGCCCTGTCCTGTGATTTTGTAGTAGCTTCACAGCAGTATGCACATTTTACCTGGGCTTATATCGCCCGTGGACTGGTTCCCGATGGTGGCGGTATGTACTTCCTGCCACGCCGGGTCGGTTTAGGCCGGGCTAAAGCCCTGATCTTCAGCGGCCGCCGGGTGGGCGCAGACGAAGCACTGCAACTGGGGATAGCAGATCAGCTCTGTGATGCCAGCGAACTGCTGAACACCGCGCAGGCAATGGCTGAAGAGATGAGCAACGGTTCACGCACCGCAATCGCACTGACCAAATCCATTATCAACCATAGCTACGAAATGTCTGATCATCAGGTCTTTGCTGAAGGCAGCAAAGCACAGGGCATCTGCTATACATCGAAAGAGCACCGCGACTCTGTTCAGTCCTTCCTGGATCGCGCAAAGGAGGCTGGAAAATGAACCAGATCGACGCACTGCTCAACCCGAAAAGCATCGCAGTTATCGGCGCTTCAGCTGATCCGACTAAAACATCGGGCCGACCAATATCTTATCTGCTGAAGCACAACTTCAGCGGCCCCATCTATCCGGTTAACCCTAAAGCCACCGAGATTCAGGGGCTGACCTGTTATCCAAATGTTGAAGCTCTGCCACAAGCCCCCGATGTAGGCCTGGTACTGCTGAACGCCAAGCGCAGCATTGAGGCAGTTCGTTCACTGTCTAAGATGGGCTGTAAAGCCGCAGTGGTGCTTGCCAGTGGCTTTGCCGAAGCGGGTGAAAGTGGCATGGGATTGCAGGATGAGCTGAAAGAGGCCGCCGGTTCAATGCGTTTGCTGGGCCCCAATACTATCGGCCTGGTCAACCTCAACGCCGGTATTCCACTGTCGGCCAGTGGCGCACTGGAAGTCAGTGATCTGCCTGCCGGTGATGTTGCCGTTGTCTCTCAAAGCGGCGGTATTCTTGGCGCATTGCTCTCACGCGCCGCAGGACGGGGCATCGGTTTGTCATCCCTGATCTCAACCAGTAACGAGGTAGATCTGGAAGTCAGTGACTTTATCGAATACCTGATCGATGATGACAACACCAAAGTGATCGCGCTGTATCTGGAAAGTATCCGCAACCCGCAGCGGTTCCGTGAAGTGGCTATCCGCGCTCGTGAAGCCGGAAAACCGCTGGTTGTATTCAAAATCGGGCGCTCTGAAGCGGGTGCCAGTGCTGCCAGTTCCCATACCGGGGCTCTGGCGGGCGAAGACCGGGTTTATGATGCATTCTTCCGTGAACTGGGCGTTATCCGGGTCAACACCTTCGACGAATTCCTCGATATTCCTGCAGTACTGGTTGCGGGACGCAAACTGGCAGGTCGTCGCGTAGCCGTACTCACCTCCACTGGCGGTGCCGGTACCCTGATCGCCGACAGTCTGGGCGTTACCGCATTTGATACCCCTCCACCGGATGTCGACACCGCTGAAAAACTGCGGGCACTTCAGGGTGACACCCCGACTGCGCTAGACCGTAATCCGATTGACGTTACCCTGGCCGGACTTCAGCCCGACCTGCTGCGTCAGGCGATTCGTATTCTTCTCGAAAGTGATAGCTATGATGCACTGGTTGTTATTATCGGCTCTTCAGGTCTGGCAATGCCTGATCTGGTGGTCGGTGCGATTACTGACTCGCTCGATGTTAACGACAAACCGGTTCTGGCATACGTCAGCCCCTATGCTCCAGACACCCTGAAACGACTGAACCGCGCAAAAATACCAGGATTCAGTTCACCAGAAAGCTGTAGCGCTGTTCTTGAAGCATTGCACTTTACCGGACAGCCATTACTGTCAGCGAGTGCCGCCGGTGCGACAATTAGTATCCCTGATCTGGATACGCTGCCGGGCGGCTCAATGGATGAAGCGACCGCAAAAGCGCTGTTCCGTGAAGCGGGCATTCAGGTACCAGAAAGCCGTATCGTCACCTCCCGCGAAGAAGCAGTACAGGCAGCCCGCGAACTGGGTGAACCGGTGGTTCTGAAGATTCTTGACGCCAGTCTGCTGCACAAGAGTGATATTGGCGGTGTGGCCCTGTTCCTGAATGCTGAGAATATCGGTGATCGGTTTGAACAGATGATCAGTGAGGTTCAGTCCCACATCGGTCGCTGCCCGGATCAGTTCCTGGTTGAAGCGATGGTGGCCGGCGGCCATGAGCTGATTCTCGGCGCCAACCGTGATGCGCTTGGCACCGCCATTCTGCTGGGTGCCGGCGGTGTAACCGCAGAACTGTATAAAGACACCACTCTGTGCATGCTGCCCGAACAGGGGGGACTGAATCTGGATCAGGCCAAAGCGATGATGCAGAAATTAACCATCTGGCCACTGCTGGAAGGTTACCGTGGATCAAAACCACGGGATACCGACGCCCTGGCTCAGGTCATCGTTAACTTTTCAGCGCTGATCTCCGCATTGGGTGACAAAGTAGTGACCTCAGAAATTAACCCACTGTTTGTATTGCCTGAGGGTCAGGGAACGGTTGCCGCTGATGCTGTGCTGGTACTCGATGACGAGACCGAAGGAGCATAGTAATGAGCGCACCCAAAACAGCTGGCCAGGTTCATCTGCATCAGGAAGGTAATATCGCGGTTATCACCCTCGATAATCCTCCGGTTAACAGCAGCACTGATGCGGTGAGAAGAGGTATTCTCGCCGCACTGGACGCGATTGATCTCAGCCAGACAAAAGCAGTCGTGCTGACCGGCGCGGGTAACAATCTGATGGCAGGCGCGGATCTGCGTGAGCTCGAAAACGAGCCCACCGAACCCACTCTGCCGCAGGTCACCAGCGCACTTGAAAGCTGCCCGGTGCCCGTTATTGCTGTGGTAAAAGGCCACACCCTCGGTGGTGGTCTGGAGCTGGCGCTGGCGTGTGATTTTCGCCTGGCTGATGCCGCTGCTACTCTTGGGCTACCCGAAGTATCCGTGGGTGTTGTTCCCGGCGCAGGTGGTACTCAACGCCTGCCCCGGGCAATAGGTCTGCCTGCTGCGCTGGATATGATTGTCTCTGGTAAACCGGTTAAAGCGGCTAAAGCAATTGAGCTGGGCCTGGTGGACCAGTTACTCAGTGAAACTGAAGCCGAGGCCCAGTACACAGAAATTCTGACCTACGCGCAAAACTACAACAGTGGTAAGCACCCACTGAGTCAGCGAGAGGTGGCTCCTGCCGATGAAGCAGAGCTTCAGGCACAGGCGAAAAAGCTGATCTCCCGTTCCCGCGGGCTGCCTGCTGCAGCCGCTGCCGCAGAAGTAGTGCTCACCGCTGGAAAACTCAGTTTTGCTGAAGCGGTTGCGGCAGAGCGCAGCCAGTTTCTCGCCCTGCGAGGCAGTCAGGCGGCACAGGCTCTGCGCTACCTGTTCTTTGCTGAGCGTGCTGAACCCTATACTCCCAGCCAGGCCATTGAGCCCCGCCCACTGAAACGGGTATCCGTAATTGGTGCCGGAACCATGGGAAGCGGCATCGCCCTCTGTGTGCTCAATTGCGGCTATAGCGTTGACCTGCTGGAGCTTAATCCTGATGCTCTCGAAGCCGGTGTTAAACGTATTGAAGCCGAGCTGGAGGGTGACATTAAGCGCCAGCGGCTGACCGCCGAAAAGCGTGATGCCTTGCTGGCACGGTTGAATCCAACCCAGGATATCAATAGCGTTGCAGGCACCGATCTGGTGATTGAAGCGATCATTGAAGATCTGGACGTAAAACGTTCACTGTTCAAAAACCTGGCCGAACGGGTGGATGAAAATACCCTGTTGGCAACCAATACCTCCTATCTGGATATCGACCAGATCGCCGCTGATATCCCTAACCCGGAACGGGTTCTGGGGCTTCACTTCTTCAGCCCGGCTCACCGTATGCCATTACTGGAAGTGGTTAAAAGTGCCGCCACCAGCGAGCAGACCCTGACCACCGCCAGCGCTTTTGCCAAACGGCTGAAAAAGAAAGCCATTGTGGTGACCAATTCATGGGGGTTTGTAGGCAACCGTCTCTACGCAGCGTATCGCCGTCAGTGCGAATTCCTGCTGGAAGAAGGCGCCAGCCCTGAACAGATCGATGCCGCTCTGGAAGCTTACGGCTTTGCGATGGGTCCATTTAAGGTCGGCGATATGTCCGGCCTGGATATCGCCTGGAGAATGCGCCAGCAGACAGCCGACACCCGGCATCTGCGCCGCTATGTTGGCATCCCTGATCTGCTTTGTGAAGCCAACCGTCTGGGGCGTAAAACCGCCAAGGGTTACTATCTGTATGGCGACGATAATCGTCCTCAGCCTGATCCTGAAGTGGCACGCATTATTGCCAACTACCGGGCGGAAAACGGTATCGAAGCGAAACCTTTCAGTGATGAAGAGATTCAGCAACGTGCGGTGATTGCCCTGATCAACGAAGCGTTGATGCTTCTTAGTGAAGGCGTTTGTCAACGTGCTGCAGATATCGACATTGCACTGGCACACGGCTACGGCTTCCCTCGCTGGAGAGGTGGCCCGATCTTTATTGCACAACAGATGGGTCATGACGCCCTGAATAACGCCCTTGATCAACTGGCTGCCGTTAGCGGTAAAGGCCACGCACGCGGCGACGCAAACTTGCTACCCCCTAACGCTGACGCAGCTGAGGAGTGATACCAATGTCAGAAGCTCTGATATGTGATGCAATCCGTACCCCATTTGGCCGCTTTACCGGTGGTCTGTCCTCAATCCGTACCGATGATCTGGCAGCACTGCCGATTCAGGAACTGATTAAACGTAATCCGGATCTCGACTGGGGTCTGATTGACGATGTTATTTACGGCTGTGCCAACCAGGCCGGTGAAGACAACCGTAACGTTGCCCGTATGGCGGCATTGCTGGCAGGTCTGCCCGTCACGGTGCCGGGTTCTACCATCAATCGCCTGTGCGGTTCTGGTCTTGATGCTGTCGGCAGTGCCGCCCGCGCCCTGCGTTGTGGCGAAGCTCAACTGATGGTTGCCGGTGGTGTAGAAAGTATGAGCCGTTCTCCCTATGTGATGGCCAAGTCCGATAAACCGTTTGGCCGTAGTCAGCAACTGGAAGACACCACCATTGGCTGGCGCTTAGTCAACCCGAAGATGAAGACTCTCCATGGCGTCGATGCCCTGACTCTGACAGCCGAAAACGTCGCCGACGAAGAGGGCGTTTCGCGGGAAGACCAGGACAGCTTTGCCCTGCGCAGTCAACAGAACTGGAAAAAAGCCCAGGATGCCGGCTTCTTTGCGAAAGAAACCATGAGCGTCACTGTCACACAGCCACGTAAGCCGGAACAGATTATCTCGGTTGATGAGCACGCCCGTCCGGACACCACACCTGAAATCCAGGCTAAATTGAAAGGGGTTGTCAGGGAGGGAGGGTCCGTCACCGCTGGAAACTCATCAGGTATCAACGATGGTGCCTGTGCCCTGCTGATGGCGACACCTGAAGCAGCCAGGCAGCACGGTCTGACACCACGTGCGCGCATCGTGGGCATGGCAACCGCCGGTGTGCCACCTCGTATCATGGGGATGGGCCCAGTACCAGCAGTCGAGAAAGTGATGCAACTGACAGGCTTATCCCTGGCGCAGATGGATGTCATTGAGTTCAACGAAGCCTTTGCGGCCCAGGCGCTGGCAGTTTGCCGACGACTGGGGCTGGGGGATAATGATCCCCGGGTTAACCCTAATGGTGGTGCAATCGCTATCGGCCATCCGCTGGGGGCTTCAGGTTCACGTCTGGTAACAACCGCCCTGAACCAACTGGAACATATTGAAGGACGCTATGCGCTTTGTAGTATGTGTGTCGGTGTGGGTCAGGGTATTGCCCTGATTATTGAACGCATGTAAAGGTCGCCCTTTGGATAGGTCAGTATCCCTCAGGTGCTGACCTGTCTTTTTTAAAAAGAACAGACCGAATTCTTCGGGGAAGCTCATCAGAGACTCCCCTATTCCTGTTGCTGTCAAAAAATGTACCATAAAAAATATTATCTATTATTTTTCATATAGATAGATGCATTTTTAGCATAAATATATCGACTCAATACATTATTCATTTCCCCTCCTGTCTGTTAATTTTTTCACCTATAAATAAAACAAAAGAAAGAAGGTAATGACTTAATGAAACTAAAATCCTATGCAACCTGCGCACTCCTCTCTCTATTTCCGCTAGCCTCTCAGGCCGTTGAGCTTGGTACTTATCAAGGCGTAAAACTTGATTTAGGACTACAGATCAACCGCGCCCTGATGTATGCCGATGATGGCAGCACAAATGAGACGTTCTTTGTCGATAATGACAACAGCAGCACCCGTTTCAATCTGAAAGCTCAGTCTGATCTTGACGACAAGATTAGTGTTGGCGCTCTGTTTGAGGTTGAATACCAGTCCAACCCATCCAACCTTGTTGATATGCAAACCAAAACTACGGCATCACCAACGCTGGACGAGCGGAAGATGGAAGCCTGGATCTCATCGAAGGAGTATGGTCGTCTGACCATTGGTCAGGGATCCGGTGCCGCCGATGGCAATATGGAGCGTGAACTTTCAGGTACCAATATTATCAACTGGCCAAACCCAACGCTGGTTGGTGGCGCACTGAAGTTCGGTGGTACAGGTCCAACAATCAAAAGCACTATGTCAAACCTGGATTTTGAGGGTCGCTATGACCGTCTGCGCTATGACGCACCGAAGTTTGGCCCGATCTCACTGGCGGTAAGCCAGGGCACAAATAAAGGTAATGATGTCTCTGAAATCGGCGCCCGCCTGAAAACCAAGCTTGACTCAGGTATTCAACTGGATGGGGCTCTGGGTTATTCCTATAACTCCGGTGCAACCTACGACACCAAAACGTTTGGCGGTTCTTTCGCTATCGCAATGGAAAATGGCCTCAATGCCGCGGTTGCAGCAGGGAAATCCAGCGATGACAATGCAGCAAATCCAGACTCTAAGTTCCAGTCTGTCAGCGTAGGTTATAAGAGCGGTAAGCATGCGGTTAACGTACTCTACGCAGTTGCCAAAGACCGTGCGATGAAAGATGACAAGAGCACTTCTGTAGGTGTGGGTTACGTTTACCATCCACAAAAATGGATGGATCTTTACGCCGGTTATAAGGTCCACAGCCTTGACCGTAGCGGAACAAACTATGACGATATCTCTACATTAACGACAGGTATCCGTCTGAAGTTTTAATCCCTGACCCGGGACAGCCAGACGCCCCCCTTCCGTCGGGCTGTTCCCCTCCAAAGCAACGCTAAACTAGCAGCAAGTCCCACCTCTGCCAGCGCCTTCAACCGCCAGAACCCAGGCCGTAGCCATTACAATTAGTAATGGACTGTCCAATATTTCATCTGCGTAATCCCTTTCAACATCCGTTATGATTACCTGAGACATAACACCGCAGAATAAAATAAATAATGTAAGGTGCGCACTCCCCCTGCGATCAGGCTGGCAAGCTAACCAGCTGAACCTGATTTACCCGCACCTTCCTGAAGCCATACCAACTCAACCATTCTAATAATAAACAGAGGTATGACATGGACATAAAGAAACTGAGAGGTTTCAGAGCTGTTGTTAACAGTGGATCCATAGCCACTGCGGCGGAATGGATGCATCTGAGTCAGTCCGCCATGAGTCGGCTGATCTCCAGTCTTGAGGATGAACTTCATCTACAGCTGTTTGAGCGCCGTAATAGACGAGTCGAACTGACAATAGAAGGCGCTGCTTTCTATTCAGAGACAGAAAGGCTGCTGGCAGGGCTGGATGATATTCCACGTATTGTCAGTGATATTAAGAGCGCCAAATCCCGGCGTTTGCGAATTGTGGCTCTACAACGGGTGGCCACCAGCCTGGTCGCCCCGGCGCTGGCAAGATTTTCATCAACCCACCCCCAGCAACGCTTTTCAGTGGATATTCGCCACCGGGCAGATATGGAACGCTGGATCGGCAGCGAATATTACGATATTGGTCTGTGCGTTTCTCTCCCCTGTGAGCACCCGCAGATCCGCAGCGAAAAACTCTATAGCAGCCGAATTATGGCTGCCCTGCCACTCAACCATCCACTGGCCAGAGAAAAACAGGTGACCGCAGGGCAGTTAGCTGATTATCCGCTGATCGGACTCGAACAGGGCCAACCCCCACGTCGGCACTCAGATGAAATCTTCAGCAATGCCGGTATTGATATCGAATATACCCTGGAAACGACTTCCAGCGTCTTTGCCATTCAGATGGTGGCGAAGGGGATGGGGATCTTTATAACGGATGCTCCGGGCGCTGCTAACGCCCATGATGGAAGTTATGTTCTGGTGCCAATTACACCGGCCTACGAACTGACCTTTGCTGCAATCTATCCCAGGAGCAGTTCCCCCTCCCCCATGGTTGGCGAGATTATTTTCGAGTTTAAACACTACATTCAGCAGCATTTCCCGTCCGATCAGGTGTGGATTCCAGACAATTGAACCCACTTTGTTTAAGTGACAACAGGCCCAATTACTTATTGGAATCAACCGCAGCAAGCCGCTTGCTACGTCGATGAATCAGGGCCAGCATCCAGGGGACATTGGGCAGTATCATAAAAATCCTTACCAGGTGGAAGGCGGTAATCAACGCCACATCCTCGTGTAAAAACTGCGCGGTCAGAGCCATCTCTGTCACGCTTCCCGGTGCGGCACCCAGCACCAGCGCTCGCCAGCTCATCTCGCTAAACTGCGCCACCACAACCGCTACTGCTGCACCGGAAAGAATCAGCAGTGAAGCGGTAACACAGATACCGGTAACCAGGCGACCCGCTCGCTGAAACAGCTCACGCCTGAATGTTGAACCCAGCCAGGTGCCAAGCAACACCTGCCCCAGCGCCAGCACCTCATAAGGATAAGGTGATACCGGAATAATTCCCGACGCTGAAGCGGTACAGGAAAACGCCAGCGCGCCCAAAAAGAAGGGACTGTTTATCTTCAATACATAAAACAGAGCGCAGGTGGCCGCAGCCCCCAGACTGACACAGAGCATACCGAAATAGTTCAGTTCCACACCTACGGGCTTCTGCCCCACAGGGGCCGTATCAGAAAGATAGTAGAGAGCCATCGGGATGATAATCACAATGGTCGAAATCCGTAATGTCTGGGCAAAGATCACCGGGCCAGGATCACCACCATATACCCTGGCCAGATTACCCATCTCTACCGGACCACCTGGCAGACAGGAGAGGAACGCTGTTACCGGGTCTGCGCCAGTCATTTTTTGCAACAAACGCGACAGCAGGAACCCCAGGAAAATAGTCGCCAGAGCGACCCCCAGAATAGCGATACCGTGCCCCAACACCGCATTCACGGACTCTCCGGTGAAATGCAGCCCAACCTGAACGGCAATAATCATCTGTCCCAGAGGACGAGTGCGTACAGGGATATCTACCGGACGGATAAACATATTGACCAGAGCGGTACTGACCAGTGGGCCGATCATCCAGGGCAGAGGCAGATGTAAACGGGCCGCAGTGTAGCCCGTTAAAACTGCCAATATGTAGCAACCGATTAATTGTATAAACCGTTTATAAGTCATGGAACTGATACCTGATAGCACGCCACTGCAGATAGAACCGGATTAAGTGTCGCCTGCGCCACTGTGGCTAATAAAGCGTTATATAGAAACCGAACCGCTATCCACCTCAGAAAAACCAAGGCCAGAAAAGGATGGGAGAATAATGACCAATTATATCGCTTAAAAACGAACTGAATATTGCGTCCAATGCATCTATATATGCATATTTATCATGCGGTTATCTTGTGCAAACAACTGAGCATGCCAACCGCTCAGGCAGAAACCTTCAAGTGGATTACCTTTAAACCCCTGAGTGCTGGCGATGCTCAGGTTCGCTCTACCGAGTGGCTGGTTAACGAACTTGCCTAACGTACCGGCGGCGACCACAAAATCAAAATGTATTGGGGCGGCAGCCTTGCCAAAGCCAAGGAGATACCTGGCGCACTGGGGACAGGACTGGGCGACTTCGGTGATATCATTACGCCCGCTTTCCGGATACATTTGTACTTAACAATGCAGTCGGCTGCTTTATCCTGCAATCTAACACTACCCTTGAGATTGCTACCCCGATCTATGAATCAGGTACCATCGGCACAAAATCCGATGCCAAGCCCTTATCGATTGGTGGCGGAAAGCTATGCTCACCGCCGTCAACACTGTTGGGGATTTTCGCTATCAGCTGCGGGGCGGGCAGCTCTCAGAGGGCTTTGTGGGAGCCGCCCAATTGGGCAGATATTACTCACTGGACCTGGCTTTATCTGCTATTAATTTCGATAAGCTCAGGGTGGTTGATTTAACCTCTCGCGTAACGACATAAATATAATAGCGATCAATGCCTATCTCTTCATCGAGCAACTGCTCAATCAGGTTTTGAAAATCAGTCAGGGAGTTGGTGATGACTTTCATCACATAGTCGCAACCTCCACCGGTCGCGCTGCACTCTATGATCTCATCAACGCTCAGAATACGTTTTTCAAACCGCTCAAAATTTGACCGGTTATGCGCCTTTAATGAAACGGTGACATAAACCTTGGTCAGATCGAGAATCTTATCGATGGCAATGTCGCCCCGAAACCCCTTTATAAGCCCCGCCTTTTTGAGCTTATCCAGCCGCATCCAGCATGGCGTTGGTGATAGGCTGACCAATTCCGAAAGTCTGGATTTGCTGATCTGTCCGTGCTGCTGCACGGCACTCAGAATACGAACATCCACCGCATCTAAAATGACTTTTTTCATATTTTTTGACTACATAATGAATCCCAATCCAAAGGTCGAGTCTACCCAGCTGCCGAAACCAGAGCAAATGCTATATGTCATCATCGTGGATACATTGACGACACCGACATTGCAGGTTTACCCATTTGCACCGGCTGCGGTATCGACAGTATAGCTAAGTATAAAAAAGGCCCCTGAGGGGCCAGAATATAGGTGCTCTCGCACTCAGGAAGATAACACTGTTCACCACGTCCCACAGTGTTGTAAAAACCAAAGCGGATCGCCGGGTTACCGGGCTCATCTGCAGGCTGCAGGACTCATTAATCGCTCAGAGTCGATGGTTAATGCCCGGGGAAGACAACCGTTTTATTACCATTCAGGAAACAGCGATCCTCTACATGCAGCTTTATCGCCCTGGCCAGTGTTACCCGCTCAGTATCGCGCCCTTTTGCCACCAGTCGCTCGGGTGTATAGGTGTGATCCACCGGTTCCACGCCCTGAGTGATGATGGGACCTTCGTCCAGATCTTCGCTCACATAGTGTGCGGTGGCCCCGACCAGCTTGACCCCTTTATCGTATGCCTGATGGTAAGGCTTGGCACCTTTGAAACCCGGTAGTAGTGAGTGATGAATATTGATAGCCCGTCCATGTAGCTTCTTGCACATATCCTCAGACAGTACCTGCATATAGCGCGCCAGCACAACAAGATCGGCTCCGGTTTCCTGGATGATCTGCCACATCTGCGCCTCCTGCTCTGCCTTGGTTTCTGCGGTCACCGGCAGGTGGTAATAAGGAATATTGTACCAATCGGCCTGCTTTTTCAGATCAGGGTGGTTTGAGATGATCGCTGGAATCTCGATATTAAGTGCACCGGTGCTATAGCGATGCAGCAGATCCTGCAGACAATGATCATATTTGGATACCAGAATCACCACCTTTGCGGGAATCGCCAGATCACGCAGCTCCCATTTGACTTCATAGGCTTCAGCCCGGTCGGCAAGTTGGCTACGCAGATCCGCTTCCGAAAATTCCCCGTTACCCCGATAATTAAATTCAACACGGAAGAAAAAACGGTCGGTATCGGCATCATCAAAAGTATGCATCTCGTATGCATAACAGTCGTTTCGATACAGGCTGCTAATGATCAGATCCAGGACACCCAGCTTGGTTTGAGAACTGCCGGTAAGGATATAGGTTGTTGTATTTGTAGTCATTCTACGAGTCCTTAAATTTTCACTGGCCATACTGATAATGCCGGAGAAGTCGGTTGCGGATGAAGCTCTGCTCAACGTGCCTGCTTATCGCACCATCAATTGGCCGATTGTTTAATACCGGGGAAACCGGGATACCCGGATTCATTCACTTCCTGCAAAAAACTGAAATGAACGCAACGGGTGATATAAGCCATCGAACACTGGGAAGCATTGATGGCTCAACCATCGGAATCAGGTCGCCGCTATTGTCTTTTTCGGATCAAAGAATGGCGTTTCCACCACGGTGGCGGTTGCTACTCCACTGGGTAGCACAACCTCAAAGGTTGTCCCCGGCTCAGCAAACTCTGCGCTGACCATCGCCAGGGCAATATTTTGTTCCAGACGTGGCGAGAACACTGCGGATGTCACCTTGCCCACCTGTTGACCCTCTTTTTCCAGCATCCAGAAGCGGGTGTTCGGTCCTGTCAGGGCCGGAGCATCGATCACCAGACCCACCTGTTTGCGTGTCACGCCTGCGTCACGGATTCGCTTCAGCGCAGCTTTACCAATAAAATCGGCATCCATATCCAGCTCAACCAGGCGGTCCAGACCCAGCTCGTATGGATTGGTGTTGATATCCATATCCGCGTGGTAAGACAGCATACCGCCCTCAATGCGACGGATTGACGATGTATGACCCGGCTGTAAACCAAACGGAGCACCGGCTGCCATAATCTTTTCCCACAGCTCATCCCCCTTCGAACCATCCTGCAGATACAGTTCATAGCCCAGTTCGCTTGACCAGCCGGTCCGGGACACGATCAGAGGAATGCCATCCAGATCGTATTCACGCAGCCAGTAATACTTCAGGTCGGTGATGCTGTCGCCGAACAGGGCTTTCATGATTTCACCGGACTTCGGCCCCTGCAGCTGCAACGGAGAGACATCCGGTTCACGAATGGTGACATCCAGACCGGAGTTCACCGCAACGCCTTGCGCCCACAGTAAAATGTCGCTGTCGGCCAGGGAGATCCAGAAGCGGTTTTCTGCAAGACGCAGCAGGATAGGATCGTTCAGAATCCCGCCCTCAGCATTGGTGATCAGTACATACTTACACTGCCCTACAGCACACTTGGACAGGTCACGCGGCGTCAGTAACTGGGCAAACTGTGCGGCGTCGGGACCGGTAATCTCCACCTGACGTTCAACCGCTACATCACACAGGATGGCATCGTTCACCAGGTTCCAGAAGTTCTGCTCCGGGTTGCCGAAATCGCGGGGAATATACATATGGTTATACACCGAGAAACCTTTAGCGCCCCAGCGCACGGTTGCATCAAAATAGGGGGATTTACGAATCTGTGTGCCAAAGCCAAATTCTTCTTGTTGTTGTGTCGCCATTTTCCAGTCCTCAAAATGTTCAATCCCGCCCGGTATGACAAAATTGAACCGTACTTAAATCGTTTGATCAGCGTAAATAATATGAGCAATTCACGGATGAAAGGGCCTAAAGAGATGGTACAAAAATGCAAAAACGGTCTTGTTTTAAGCGCATATTAGTCTGTTTGGACTATGCTCAGACGCACCGCAGAATAGGGCTTTAAACGGATCTGAACAGGCATGTGTAAAACTATGGATAAACAGAAAACCGGGATGCCGGTTTTAGAAATAGCAGAAAGGTGATGCTGCGACCCCGCCGCGATGAGGATCGATGCGGTGTTCTGACAAAGCAGTATAGCGGGATGAGTATTAGCGCTGTCACCAGCGCTCATTCCGGATGGATCAGATACCCCTCACTCAGCTGAAACGACTGCGTCCAGCGCTGGGCCATGATCCGTTGTGATGGACTATGATCAGACCGTAAGCCCATGGGGCTCAGGGAGAGCACTGGCCCGACAGCACGCGGTGACCGTGTTGGCCAATAAACAGGCAATCGTCATCGGGCCAACGCCTCCGGGAACCGGAGTAATTGCACCTGCGACCTCTTTGGCAGCGTCGAAATCTACATCCCCGACAAGCCGTGTTGTGCCGTCGCTTTTCTCTATACGATTGATACCCACATCGATCACTGTAGCCCCCGGTTTGATCCATCCCCCCTCAATGAACAGAGGCCGTCCCACCGCGGCAACCACGATATCGGCATTGGCCACCAGTTCACGCAGATTTCGTGTCCGCGAGTGTGCCACGGTTACTGTGCAACTCTCTCTCAACAGCAGTTGCGCCATCGGCTTGCCGACAATATTAGAACGCCCGATCACTAAAGCATTCTGGCCCGACAAATTGCCACAATACTCACGCAGCATCATCAGACACCCCAAAGGGGTGCAGGGCACCATCGCTTGCTGTCCTGTCGCCAGCAGACCCGCATTAGAGATATGAAATCCGTCCACGTCTTTGGCAGGATCGATGGCATTAATCACTAATGCTTCATCGATATGCTCAGGCAGTGGTAACTGAACCAGAATGCCGTGAACAGCCGGATCGCTATTAAGCTGATCAATCAGTGCCAGCAGTTCCGCTTCGGTTGTATCAACAGCCAGTTTATGCTGATAAGAGTTCATACCCGCCTCAACGGTTTGCTTAGCCTTGGAGCGCACATAAACCTGAGAGGCAGGATCCTCACCTACCAGCACTACTGCCAGACCTGGAGTGATGTTGTGTTGTTGTTTCAAATAGGCTGTATGCTCAGCGACTCTTTCGCGTAATGCAACGGCGAAATTCTTACCATCGATGATCTGTGCAGTCATGTTGTTCTTCTCATTTAGCGCTCAGCGAAAGTGGGCCGAAAACCTGTAAAGCAGCGCCCTGATTCCTGTTGTGTAACACGCCCCTGTCATGGGGCTGTAGCTACAGATATATATGGATCAATCTCAGTCTGCTGAAGCTGGCCGGCCAGCGCTGCCACCATTTTCAGAGACCCAGACTGCATTATTCCTGATCCCCCCCAATGGGAAGAAATGTACCTGCTCAACGCCAAAACCGGGATGACGTTCTTTGTGAGCAGCAAGCTCGGTTAATAACTCTGTGGGCTCATAGGGCAGAAGTAACTTCCCGACATCCTTTGCCCTGCGTTGCAGAACCCGCATGCTAGGCCCGACACCACATGACAAGGCATATTTTATCAGGGTATGCAGCTTAGCCGGTCCCGCCACGCCAATATGGATGGGCAGATCAACCCCTTCCGCTGCCAGCCTGTCAGCCCAGGCAATTACCGGAGCAGACTCAAAGCAGAACTGAGTGGTAATCGCCACACGCGCATCCGTCCGCTCGAAGAAAGCCTTTTTCCATTTCATCGCTTGCATCACCATTCGGTCGGAACCATCAGGATCTATATCCCGGTTCCCTTCAGGGTGGCCAGCTATGTGCAAGTTGCTGAATCCATCGAAGAGACCCGTTTCCAGCAACTGCATAGAATCCTTAAATTCACCCACCGGAGTGTTCAGGCCACCACCCAGAAGCAGCGCCTGATTAACACCTGCCTCGCCCTGATAACGGGCGATCCATTCGGCGAGCTCATTATACCCTGTAATCAGGCGCGCTGGAAAATGTGGCATAACCTCAAATCCCTCATCGGTCAGACGTCGTGCGGTATGGACCATATCCTCAATGAAAGTTCCATCGATATGAGCAATATACACGCGGGTACCGGTGGGCAGGATATCGCGAAAGCATTCCACATTCCCAGCAGTCCGAGGCATCACCTCAATCGAATAGCCGCTTAAAAATTTCTCCAGCAGGGGGGAGGTTGGATCCACTGTAGCAGTCTCAGTGGATTTGTGAAGAAATGATAACAGCCCCATAAAATCGCCCTTCTGTTTGCCAGGGTGGTCAACCCTGCTATTTATAATTGATAACCCTCTGCAGGCATCGGCAATCAGGTCTTGCCGTCAGCCCAGACACCCTTTACACCTGAACCAGTTGATTCGTCACTAGAGGGATTTTCGAATCTGTGTGTCAAAGCCAACAAAATGTTCAATCCCACCCGATACGACAAAATTGAACCGTACTTAAATCGTTTGATCAGCGTAAATAATATGAGGTAATGGCAGATAGAAGGGCCTAAAGCACTGCGGTAAAACTGAATAATCAGTCTTGTTTTGAAGCCGTTTTAGACCATTTGGACTACAGCCGGAGACAACATTTTATCCAGAGAGAACATCAGTAGAAGGATTGGCGGGTAAAGGTTAAAACAGACACAGGAATTCAGGGCTCAGACGTCGGGCAAGCTGGCCTCATCCAGCAACCACTCACGAAACTGCCGGGCAATATCCCGTTCATTATTTGGCCCGGCACTGACAACATAGTACGCCTGATCACAGTGCATCGGATGATCAATCACTACCTGCAGTTTTTCTGCAGCAAGCTCTGCCTGTAGCAGCGCTTTACTACCCAGCAGCAAGCCTTGTCCGGACAGCGCCGCTTCAAGTGTCAGCAGGCCGTTGCCAAAACGCAGTTCTCGCAGGGAACCGATATGCTCCGATGCCTGCTGTAAAAACCATTCATGCCAGCCGCAGGAATCTTTAAAACGTGACAGCGTACTGTCCCATAACAGCGTTTGCTTGCCCAATGACTCTGCACTCTTAAGACTGGCAGTAAGCTCTGCCGTCCCCATCGGCACTAACTCCAGACTCATTAAGCGTTGTGGGGCAAGATCCTTATAATCGCCATACCCCAGGCGTACAGAGACATCGATACCCGCCCGCTTTAGCTGAGATCCTTCGAAGTCACTATGACGACACTTATCCACCGTATGCAGACTGGCCTGTAACCGCACTTCCGCTTCCGGACAGCGAGCATAAAAACGGTGCAGGCGTGGCACGATCCATTTAGTCGCGAACAGGGGTTCTGCACACACGGTCACGACACTCCGCTCTTCACTGAAGAGGCGGATATTGTCGACGGCTTGTTGCAATGTTTTGAAGCCTTCATGCAGCTCAGGCAACGCTGCACGTGCGGCGGGGGTCAGGCTGACCCGACGGTGGTGACGGACAAACAGTTCGACTCCCAGATAGGCTTCCAGCGCCTTGATCTGATGACTGATCGCCGCAGGGGTAACATTTAGCTCCTGAGCAGCCTTAGCGAAACTTTTAGTGCGGCTGGCAACCTCAAAATATGAGAGAGCGATCATCGGGGGGAGTCGAGACATAGAATCTGCCCTTAGAAAAAACGAGAGTCATCAACGGGGTACGGCTGTACCCCAATACGATAACAGACTGCTAACTATAATAGCTTATCACCTCCATGACTATTATTTACCGACAGTGATGCAGCAGCTCCCCTGCTTGGATATTTTAATTACACGCCTGCCTGAGGTCTCAGTTGTTGACGCAATGCAAACTTCTGGATTTTTCCGGTTGAGGTGGTTGGCAGGCTACCTAATACAATCCGCTTAGGTGCTTTGAAACGGCTCATGTTATTGCGGCAAAAATCAATGATTGCCGCTTCACTCAGCTCGCTACCGGGGCGTAATTGTACAAACGCCGCAGGCACTTCACCCCACTTTTCATCCGGCATAGCCACAACCGCAGCAAGCTCCACTTCAGGGTGTCGCTGGATGATATCCTCAACTTCCAGAGAGGATATATTCTCACCGCCCGAAATGATGACATCTTTGGAGCGGTCGGTAATTTTGATATAGCCATCAGCATGCACTACCGCTAAGTCACCGGTATGGAACCAGCCATCGGCAAACGCCTCCTCGGTGGCGGTCTCGTTATGGAGATAACCCTTCATAACAATATTGCCCCGGAACATGATTTCCCCCACCGTGGTGCCATCGGCTGGCACCGGCTGCATTGTCTGCGGATCGAGTACGGTGATCTCCTCCTGTAGTGGATAGCTCACCCCCTGCCGGCCGTTAAGTACCACCTGTTCGTCAAGTGAGCGCTCTGCCCAGTCATCCTGCTTAACGCATACCGAAGCAGGGCCGTAAGTCTCAGTCAAACCATAGACATGGGTCAGCTCAAATCCAAGTCGCTCCATCCGTTCCAGAACTGCAGCTGGCGGTGCGGCACCGGCAATCAATCCACAGACCTTGTGATCGATCGAGGTTTCCTGAGTGACGGCAGCATCGGCAATCATCGAATGGACGATTGGAGCACCACAATAATGGGTGACATGATGCTGTCGCATCAGTTGATGAATTTTTTCCGCATCAACTTTACGCAGGCAGACACTGGTTCCACCGATCGCAGCCAGTGTCCAGGGAAAACACCAGCCATTGCAATGAAACATTGGCAGAGTCCACAGATATACCACCTTTGAAGGTAAGCTCCATGACATTGTATTGCTGACGGCATTCAGATAAGCACCACGATGGTGAGTGACCACGCCTTTGGGATTTCCGGTGGTGCCGGAGGTATAGCCCAGCGCAATGGCATCCCACTCATCGGCTGGCAGTTTCCACTCAGTTTCTTCTGGCTGTTCAGCCAGTAATGCTTCATATTCAAAATCGCCAAGCAGCCGCCCTCCCTCATAGCCAGAGTCAGCAACGTTGATAACAATCGGGGCATCTCCTTCGACCAGAGTCAGCGCTTTCTCGATGACATCGGCATACTCTGTATCCACCAGTAAAAGCCGCGTGCGGCTGTGGTTAAGAATAAAACCTATCGCTTCAGCATCCAGGCGAATATTGATTGCATTCAGCACGGCACCAACCATAGGCACGCCAAAATGAGCCTCATACATGGCGGGAATATTTGGCAGCATGGCTGACACTGTGTCGCCGCGGCCAATACCAAACTGCTGCAACAGCGAGGCTAACTGGCAGCAGCGGCCATAGGTCTGGCGCCAGGAATAGACTTTATCGTCGTATATCACAGCAGACCTGTCCGGATACACCGCTGCGGCCCGCTTAATAAAGCTGAGTGGCGACAGTGCGACATAGTTAGCCGTGTTTTTCTCCAGCGCCTGATTGAATGCACATTGCTCGGTCATTTTATTGTTACTCTTGTGTAAGACTCATCAGCGACCTCTACGTCAGATAAGCTATCTCACCTGCGCCAGTAAAGTATGTCTGATAACGTCAATATCTAATGCTAAATTCATTGAAAGCCAGTAAAACCAGCAGATCCACACTGGCTTTCTCAGATAAAAACCTCAGCCCGCCGGCTTTTCCCAGACCGGTGCCCGTTTGGCAAGAAAGGCATCAATACCTTCGCCCGCGTCGGGACTCATCATATTATCCGCCATAACATTGCCGGCAAATTCATAGGCATCAGCCAGCGACATCTGGCGTTGCGGATTAAACATCGATTTGCCAAACCGGACAGCAGAAGGACTCTTACTGAGAATTTTTTCGATTTTTTCCGTAACGGCGTTATCCAGATCCGCATCATCAACCACACTGCTGATCAGCCCCCATTCCAGCGCGGTATCGGCATCAATAATATCGCCGGTCACCAGCAGATCGAATGCCCGCTTAGGTGAGATATTGCGTGACAGGGCAACCGCCGGGGTTGAACAGAACAACCCCACATTAATGCCCGGAACGGCGAATCGGGCCGACCTGGCCGCGATCACCAGATCACAGCTGGCGACCAGCTGACAGCCTGCAGCGGCGGCGATACCACCGACCTTTGCAACGACTGGTACTGGCAGATTAAGGATGCTCTGCATCACCTGACCACAACGACGAAACAGCTCCTGATAGTAACTATGCGTTGGGTTGCTGCGCATCTCTTGCAGATCGTGCCCGGCACAAAACCCACGCCCCTCAGCACTCAGGACGACACACTGTACGGTGGGATCAGCAGCAATACTATCTAGTTCCTGCTGTAGTGAAGCCAGCATCGCTTCTGACAAGGTATTTAATTTATCCGGCCGGTTTAATGAGAGAAAAACGGCACCCTTCTCATCGCTACGCAGCAAAATACTCTCGTTTAACTGATTAGTATTCATAGAATCCCTCACAAAATATCAACTGTTAAGAATGATTGATCTCAACACTGGCTGTGACAGAGTTTCTGATAAAGCAGTTTTTATGTGCATTGGCATGGATTTTCGCAATGGTTTGCTGATCGGGCTGTTTATCACCGGCGAATGTCACACTGGGGGAAAGAACGATACGGGTAATTTCCATACCGCCTTTAGCGTTCTTTTCAAGATATCCCTCAGGAACGTCTTCGTATGATTCAACCTGGAACCCCTGAAACTCTGCGATCGCCAGGAAAAACAGCATATGGCAGCTGGAAACAGCGCTCACCAGCATCTGCTCGGGATCTGCACAGTTCGGATCTCCCTTAAACTCCGTCGAGGCCGATACCTTAAGCTGCTGATCTCCATTCAGGCTGACCTGATGATTGCGCGAGTACGTCGCTGAATCAGAACGGTGGGGGTTGTGTTGCCAGTTAATTTTTGCTTGATGTACAGACATAACAGAAGATCTCTTTACTGAGTTACTTTATGCCCACCTTAGAAAAACCACCTATCGCTGTAAAACGATCTTTCCTAACCGAAACGATTAGCTATGCTAACCCAGAGCGGAAACCAACAATCGCCATGATCACCCAGATATATTGATATATGGCCGGCAAACGCCATACAGCTGCATTACAATACCTAAACAGAATCGGTAGAACTCATCGTTTTACCCACTACCCCACACTAAGATCGCCGGCTAACAGCTGATAATAGATATGTAGCTTCATTGACCTGAATATAATTTGTCATAAGCACAGACAGACAATGCAACCAATATCTATATAAAAACTGGGGGAGTTCACCGCACCTGGTTCCTATCATGTGTCCGATACAAAAAAGCCCGATCGTCAGACCAGGCTTTATCGTTTTCAATTTATGCTGAATTCAGCTGAAAGAGAGATGATCGCCGCTTCTGCTTTTATCCTGACACGCTAATGCGTAGCTTTCTGTTTCAGGCGCATAAATTTAAGCTTCTGCTGATCGGCTTCAGCACAAATACTCAACAGGTCATCAATAAAATGATGCAGTGCCCGCCGCTCAATCTGTCTGATCTTTTCCTGCTGTGTCTCTGTTAGCATGTGATACATACTGGCCGCGCCAAAGTCACCAAATATGATATTCGCATCCTCGTCATACAGGGTGTTATGGGCATACAGATCACCATGACAGACCTGCTGATCATGCAAATGATTGAAGACACTCACCATCTGCTGCACAATTTTATCGATCTGTTCGATCGATAGCGAAACACCCTCGGGGAAGTTGTCACGGGTACAACTCTGAAAACAGGGCGGCAATCCCAGGTTACGATAGTGCGGTGGAATCAGGTTCATGATCAGCGCCAGATAGCCATTTTCATCCACCTGCGCCAATGGCTTAACCAGATTGGGATGCTCTCCAGCCTTTAAACAGGCATGCAGTTCATCTTCCGGATAGCCATCAGAGGTCACCTCACCTTTGAATACCTTCACCGCTATCTCATCAGGAAAGTGGGTTTGATCCTCATTCCACACCGCTTTTGAAATCACACCTGATGCCCCCTGCCCCAACACTTCCTGCAGGGTAAAGCTGGATGACTGCATTAGCGGAACAGATTCAATCCTCAGGTCTGAGCGACTGAATGGATTACCCGAGAACGCAATCCAGGCGAGTTTCGGCAGATCAAGCAACTGTTCAGGGCATTCACTCAACTGGTTAGCAGAGATACGCACTAGCTCAAGGTTGGTTAACTTAGCCATACTCTTCGGCAGATCGGTTAAGCGATTACCCGCTAAGGCTAACTTTTGTAACCGGGGCCGCTCGCCCAGCGTCTCTGGCAGAGTTTCAATCCGGTTGTCCGTTAAGATTAGCCAGCGTAACCGGGGTGGTAGAGAGTTTTCCGGCACCCGGCTTATTCTGTTCGCTTTAAACCCCACCATCTCCAGATTAGTGCACTCACCCAGCACCTCTGGCAGCGTTTCAAAACGATTATTTGAAGCAAACAAGATTTTAAGCTTATGCAGCTGTCTCAGCTCATCCGGCAATGCATCCAACCGGTTGTGGGACAGGTCAAGAATTTCCAGAGTATCCGCCAGCGACAGAATATCCATGGGGAAAGTGGTCAAATTTTCTGACAATTTCAGGTGCTGAATACCCGCTAATTCGCCGGATTTTAACTGCGCAAGTGTATGCAAAATAGTGAACCCATGGTGAGTCTGAGACAAAATTGCGGCTAGTATACAAGCGTTATCAGGGGGGCTCTAGGGGAATCGGGGGAATGGGGGGAATGGGGGGAATGGGGGATATTGTTCAGGGCTTAGACGAAGCCCATATTCCAAACATAAAAAAGCCCGGTGGTTAAACCAGGCTTTTTCGTTATTTATTAGATGATCGAAAGTGTCGGCCAGTAAGCTAACCGTTATATCGAATGATCTGAGCTTTCACACCATCTATTTCAAGTCTCCCGAGTTGCCTTAAAGCATTGTCTAGTAACGGGTATAGGCCAAGCGGGTAAAGACTCTTACCTCGATCCTCATAGATCATATACCTGCATTAAGTAGGCTTTGCTCTGGGTAAACACTTTGGCGCAACACCTAACGGGCAACCATTGTCATCATAAACTTCATACTGCATTGTGAATCTCTTCGTGTCTCACGACATGAAAGTTGATAACACTTGGATAGTGTTATCGCGAAACATATAAGTTAAGACATCTGATGTCAAACCTATCAATACAGCAAGTAAATGGACTGAAGGAGGCTTAGCCCCTCCCTATTGTTTTGGGTTCTACCCCATTGATGAAGACCCATGGCTGAATATCTGAGATCATAAAACGACTAGCAGAAAGCACCTACTCATAGCCCACCCTGTAAATAAGGATAATATTAAGATTAAAAGGCTTAGTATAAAGTTCTATCGGATGTAAACGGATTACTACACAAGGAGAGACAATGAGTTCCTTATTGTTACCCTTCGCTAAACATATTCCAACAGGGAAAACAGTAGCACCTGAGGAAGTAGATCGAGGCAACGCCTGTGATTGCGAGTGCTTATTTTGTGGCGCGCCAATGCAAGCAAGACAAGGCTCTGAAAAAGCCTACCATTTCGCACATCAACCTAAGAAAGTAGATGATGACCATCCTTGTCCTGCGAGCTTTGCCCGCTGTATCTTCTGGATGGCTAAGCGGATACTAGAAGAAGGCTCTGAGATTTCACTCCCTGAATACAAGGTAGTACATTCAGATAGTTTTCTTGGTCTGGAAAAAGAGTACTTAATAACTGAAGCTAAGCGTTTGCCATACAGACTGAACAACTTTCCAAACATCTCAGATTCTCCTAGCGACAAGATCAGGATTGAAATCAGTATCAACGGACACCCCTTAAACCTCGTTATGGCTGACAGTAAGCACTATCTACGCCCCAACGAAGCCACCGTTCGTATATCAATGAATTTCCTTGCAGACACTTACAAAGAGCAATCGAAAGGCTTCCTGAGTGCTATGCGAGAACTCATGCTTGACTCAGTACAAGCTAAAGAATGGCTATTCCATTCCAAGTCCAGACAAGATCAACGCAAAAGAGAATTCGAAGACCTAGTACAGGCTAAAAGAGACCTGATAGAGGCAAAAAAACAGGCAAAGCTGCAAGAAGCTAACCGAGCAAATGAGCTAAGAGAGCAACGACTCCGAGAAAGAAGTGATCCTCAAATTGCCGAGAACATAGCTAGACGCCTGAATGATCTTATTAGAATTGCCAAATATGCCTCTGAAGCTGGCGCCAAATCCGGCTGGCAATGCTGTTCCTGCTACGCTGTCAGAACAACAAAACTTAAGCAATGCATTCACTGTGGTCAGTCCGAGTCACTGCCTTTCGACTTCAGTGAAGACAATATGTCAAACCTAGAGAACAAGTTCTATTGCGGGAACTACGCCGCCAAATCTCTCGCTGCAGCCCCTTTTCTAATATTCTGACAGTGACCTGCCGCCGCCGGTACAACCTGGTATAGGTGTGAGGGAGGGGTTACTCATCGTTTCACTCCTCGCCCTTCGGGCTATCGTCGCAGGCTCCGATGTGGTCTCGCTTCGCTCGGCTCGAACCCTGTCGAGGGTCCTCGTCCACTCCCATCTCCAGCCACTAATTAGCACATACAAAAATGCCCAGTCAGAGACTGGGCATTTTTGTATGAATTAGATGGCGGTGAGGGAGGGATTCGAACCCTCGATACCTTGCGGTATACACACTTTCCAGGCGTGCTCCTTCGGCCACTCGGACACCTCACCACGTATGTTGTTTACGCTGTCCTTTCAGACTTATAACCTGCACGCCTGCGTGCTCGTTACCATCGTCGTAAACTCCGATGTTCTCTCCGGCTTCGCCTCCGAGTCAACCACTCGGACACCTCACCACGTATGTTGTTTACGCTGTCCTTTCAGACTTATAACCTGCACGCCTGCGGGCTCGTTACCATCGTCGTAAACTCCGATGTTCTCTGCGGCTTCGCCTCCGAGTCAACCGCTCGGACACCTCACCACGTATGTTGCTTACGCTGTCTTTTCAGACTTATAACCTGCACATCTGGGTGCGGGTTAACGCCGTCGTAAACCTCGGCGTTCTCTCTGATGCCGATATCAGAGGCCGCGTACTTTAATAGAATTCAGGACTTAAATCAAACATCTGGAACGGTTTTTAACGACTTTTTTCGGATTCGTTGAAAACCGCAACCTAACCGGGATTTCAGCGACTTAAAAAAGAAAACCCCGCCTGGGATGGCTCCGCAGGCGGGGTAAGTTTGGCTGTTAAAAGATAAGGGGTGGGACATACCCCAATGGGCTATCTTTTAATCAGCCTGACGACGCAGGAATGCTGGGATATCCAGAAACTCCATATCATCCGTACCTGTTTTACGTGACTCTGACGCAGGCTCCGGCTCAACCACAGGGTTATCCTGAGCACGGACAGAATCGTTGCGATTACGCATAACGGTTGGCAGCTCAAGCTGGCTGTAATCACTGACTGCGCTGGCGGCACGACGGGAACCTGAAGCAGACGAGCCATTACTGACCACCCGGATATCCTGCTTTTCAGCACCACCCAGCCCGGTTGCCACGACAGTGACTTTAATCTCATCAGACATCTCAGGGTCGATAACGGTGCCGATCACAACAGTCGCGCTATCTGAAGCAAACTCTTCGATTACCTGACCCACATCGCTGAACTCGCCAAGACCTAGATCCAGACCAGCGGTGATATTCACCAGAATACCGCGAGCCCCCATCAGGTCGACATCTTCCAGCAGCGGACTGCGCACAGCGGCTTCGGCGGCTTCAATGGCACGATTATCACCGCGGGCTGAGCCGGTACCCATCATTGATGTGCCCATCTCAGACATCACCGTGCGTACGTCTGCAAAGTCGACGTTGATCATACCCGGGCGGATAATCAGATCAGAGATCCCCTGCACCGCCCCTTTAAGGACATCATTCGCTTCGTCGAACGCTTTCATCAGGGTGCAGTTTTTACCCAGTACCTGCAGCAGTTTTTCGTTGGGCACGATAATCAGCGAGTCGACATGCTCGGACAGCTCTTTGATCCCCTGTTCGGCGATCAGCATCCGCTTCTTACCCTCGAACGGGAACGGCTTGGTCACCACAGCAACCGTCAGAATACCCAGCTCTTTGGCCACTTCAGCAACGATTGGCGCCGCACCGGTACCGGTACCACCACCCATTCCCGCGGTGATAAACACCATATCAGCACCGCTGAGCATCTCCAGAATCTGCTCACGGTCTTCCATCGCCGCTTCACGACCGATATCCGGATTAGCACCCGCACCCAGCCCCTTGGTGATTTCGCCACCCAGCTGCAGGACGTTGCGCGAGCCCATATTGTTGAGAGCCTGCGCATCGGTATTGGCACAGATAAATTCGACCCCATCAACCTCCGATGAGACCATGTGCTGTACGGCATTACCACCGCCACCACCGACGCCAATCACCTTAATGACGGCGTTCTGCGCGATGTTATTAACTAATTCAAACATGTCCCTTATCCTCCAGGTTCAGTGCCCAACCCGCACCTGTTGTATTGCTTATGTTACGTTCTAAAAATTCCCCTGAAACCAGGCTTTCATCCGGTTCAGTATGTTCTCTTTTTCTGGTTCATCATCATCAACCGGGACGGCATCCCCCTGATGATGACTATCCTGTTTGGCGTATTGCAACAGACCGATGCCGGTGGCGTAGATCGGGCTGTTAAGGATATCTCCCATGCCCCGCACACCTTTTGGCAACGCCAGTCGCACCGGCATATGGAAGATCTCTTCCGCCAGCTCCACCGCCCCTTCCATCTTCGCCGTGCCCCCGGTCAGTACTATCCCTGCGGCCACCAGATCTTCAAAACCGCTGCGACGCAGTTCCGCCTGCACCAGGGTGAACAGTTCGTCATAGCGCGGTTCAACCACCTCTGCCAGCGCCTGCCGCGACAGATCCCGTGCCGGACGATCACCGACACTGGGCACCTTGATGGTGTCCTCGGCGCTGGCCAGCTGGGCCAGCGCACAGGCATATTTGATCTTGATCTCTTCCGCATGGGGTGTCGGTGTGCGCAGCGCCATGGCAATATCGTTGGTCACCTGATCACCGGCGATCGGGATCACCGCGGTATGGCGGATCGCGCCACCGGTGAAGATAGCGATATCGGTGGTACCGCCCCCCATATCCACCATGCAGACACCCAGCTCTTTCTCATCCTCGGTCAGCACCGAGTAACTGGATGCCAGTTGTTCCAGCACCGCGTTATCCACCGCCAGACCACAGCGTTTAACGCACTTCTCAATGTTCTGCACCGCATTCACCGCGCCGGTCACCAGATGTACTTTGGCTTCCAGTCGCACCCCGGACATCCCCAGCGGTTCGCGAATGCCCTCCTGGTTATCGATAACATACTCCTGCGGCAGGATATGCAAAATCTTCTGATCGGCAGGAATCGCTACCGCCCGGGCCGCATCAATCACCCGTTCCAGATCATGTTCCATCACTTCGCCGTCGCGGACGGCAACGATACCGTGGGAGTTCATGCTGTTGATATGACTGCCGGCGACCCCCACCGTCACCGAGTGGATCTTGCAGCCCGCCATCAGCTCGGCCTCTTCCACGGCCCGCTGAATGGAGTGCACGGTGGATTCGATATTCACCACCACGCCCCGCTTCAGCCCCCGCGACTCATGGGAGCCAATACCAACGATATCGATCGTGCCATCCAGGCCAATCTCGCCCACCAGACACACCACTTTCGAGGTGCCGATATCCAGTGCCACGATCATATTGCTCGTCATTGCCATATCCAGTCACATACTTAGCTATCCGCCCCTCTACCGAGAAACGGTAATTTACCGGCTGCTTTTTGCTTCAGCCCTGAATGTTATTTGACCAACCCCGGATATTTTTTTACCCGGTAAAACCATTCTTTTTGCTGTTTGCAATATTATTGACAACTACAGCAAAAAATAAACCAAATAATTGCTAAAAATGGGTACTTCTTTAAACACAACATTTTAGCCATTAAATATTTGTAAAATTTTGAAGCCTTTTCTCTATATCGGCAATTTTTTGCCATCTTTAGCGGCAAATCGCCTACCGCCTCTGCCGTTGCGGCAAATATAGCACGTCTTTGAATACCCCTCTATTTTTATCACATATCGCGTCTTTTTTGTACAAAAAATAAACAAAAATCAAAATTAAGTTTTGACTGTAAATATACATATCAATATTTAATTTTGATGATTTTGAGAATTTTCAAAACTTAATTTTGATGAATTAAGGAATTTTCAATATTTAGTTTTGATTTTCCATAAAAATTCAAAACACCATATTGATAAAAACAACCGGGCAAAACATGCCGCCGAATTTTTATTCAACGATGGGAAAATAATTTATAAACAGGATCAAAAATAAAGCTAGATAACCGTGCGAACTAGCGGGAGGGATAGTGATAACCCGTTTCAAAATTACGCCAGTCCTGCAACTCCGGGGTCTGTTCCAGATAGGCTCTGAGCGTTGACTGACCATCGGCAAGATAGCTGCTGTCCAGAAAGTTATCCAGCACAACACGGCCCTGAGAGGCGGCCGCTTGCAAACAGAAGGCGAGATAACGGGGGAAAGGCAGAATATCATCGCGCCAGATAGCCCCCGTATAGAACCGCCCTACCCGCAGCTCATACTCCTGTGGTGTCACACATTTATTGAGGCGGTAGTCCAGATCATCATAACCGGTACACATCCGCCCCACAGAGGGTGTATCAGGCGCCTGTAACGGGTCTAATGGCAGGGTTTCCACCTCTATCCAGCGAAACCGGTGTTCCCGTTCATAGAGGCCGACAAAATCCTCAGCGGAGCATTCAAACTGACTACAGATAATGTCACACCCCGCCACTCTCTGCGTTGAACAGGAGGCCAGTTGCAGGCTCTCCGGATCAGCTCCGTGACGGCTGAGAAACACGATACCGACTTTATTAAAAATACGTCGAAAACCGGGCACCCGTACCAGACGAAAGTTTTGCAGCGCTGGCACCGTCTGGCGGGCAGAACTTTCTGATAACAGCGAACCATAACCCACCACCGAGATCATCTGTCGAGAATCTCCAGCTGTTCAGCATCCGGGTCGGACTCTGAGGCATGATCAGTCAGTTTTTTATCCAGCTCTTTCTTGTTTTTCACCCCCAGCTTATGCAGTGAGGCCGCCTGATTAACCAGATTCCCCTTGCCACTGCTGAGGCGTTTATGCGCGGTGTCGTAGGCCGCCCGAGTGCGCCCAAGATGACGCCCGATATCCTCCACGGATTCGACAAAACCAACAAACTTATCGTGCAGCTCACCGCCACGACGGGCGATCTCCTGCGCAAAACGGTTCTGCCGCTCATAACGCCAGATATTATTGATGGTCCGCAACGTCACCAGCAGCGTCGAGGGACTCACCAGAATAATGTTGCGTTCGTAGGCAAAGCTGAACAGCTCTTTATCCTGCTGCAGGGCTAACAAAAAAGCGCCCTCCACGGGGATAAACATCAGCACAAAATCAAGGGATCGAACCCCTTCCAGGCTCTGATACGCTTTATCACTCAGCCCCCGGATATGGTTGCGAATCGATTGCAGGTGTTCAGCTAATGCCTGCTCCTGTGCCGGGGTTTCATCAGCAGAGCAGTACTTTTCATAGGCGGTCAGAGAGACTTTCGCATCCACAATAACGTCTTTTTCGTCCGGCAGACGGATAATGACATCCGGCATATAGCGCTGTCCCTGCTCACTGAGTGAGACCTGGGTTTCATATTCATAGCCTTTTCGCAAACCGGACTGTTCCAACACCCGTTCGAGAATCACCTCGCCCCAGTTTCCCTGAGTCTTACTCTCGCCCTTGAGGGCATTGGTCAGGTTAACCGCATCCATACTCATCTGCTGATTCAGCTCTTTCAGCTGGGTAATCTGTTCATACAACGAGCGGCGGTCTTTGGCTTCCTTATCGTAGACATCCTCTACCTTGCGCTTAAACTCGCCCAACTGATCGCGTAGCGGGGTTAACAGTGAACCGAGAGAGTCTTTATTCGCAGTAGTAAACTTCGCTGATTTCTCTTCAAAGATTTTGTTCGCAAGATTCTGAAATTCGCTTTTCAGCTGATCCCGGGCTTCAGTCAGCAACTGCAGTTTCTCTGACTGTGATTCCCGCTCACTCTCCAGCCGGCTTTCCAGTTCGGCAATACGTGCCTGTCGCTGACTTAATAAGCGTTGCAGATTATCCATCTGCTCCTGTTGCTCTGCCAGTTGATCATCAAGCGCATATTTATGCGCCTCAACCTGCTGCAACCGTACCTGATCCAGCTCCAGATCCCGCACCCGCGCACTGTTTAGCTGCAGCTCCTGTTCCAGATACTGAACTTTGTCGCTGGTCATCGCCTGATCAACCTGAAAACGTTCCAACTGCTCCAGTAGCTTCTGCTGTTCCATCTCAGCTTGCTGCAATTGGGAACGATGCTGACTGCTGAGTTTCTGTTTTGTCAGCTGCAACCAGATCAGACCCAACAGCAAACCCAGCACGACACCTGACGCTGCGATCATCAGGGGGCTATTTAACAGTTCAGTCAGCTGGGCAGTCATCATTGTCATTCCTGTTGATGGAGAGAATAAGCTTACCAGAAATGATATAGCAGACCGATAGACACCAGGGTCAGTGGCAGCATCAGAAACAGATTCACCCGATCACCCAACAGGCGCTGGGTAATACCCAGAGAGATGGCCGGGAAAGAGAGGAAAACAGAGCTAAGCGGGATCCACCACTCCAGCAACCGGAAACCATACGCCAGCGCACCGATCAGTGTCAGCGCCCCCAGATTTCCCGCCATAATCACCATTACCGCACCATTACGGCTTTGCATAAATGCGGGCTTATCAGCATCCGCCAGTTTATTCAGCTGCCCGGCACTCAGTGCAGCAGACATAGAGACAAAACCGGTACAGAGAAACAGAATCAGGGGGTCCAAGGGGTTACTCCACTTTTACAATGTTTAAAAACGATCATTGTAAGGGATTTTTCATCCCCAACCTATGGCATATCCCCGGATACAGCGGAAAAATGTCACCGTTCATCATTATTGGCCGGGTAACACAGCATTATCCCTACACGCCTCAAAAGTGATATTATCCCCGGCAAAATTTACCCGGAACCGAACAGGGCAACGGCACTGAAAGTCCGGGTCAGACATGTGATGTTGAGAGAGACAGAATGACCCAGTATCTGGTTGATGAAGCCATCGAAGATTACGCCTTTATCCATACCGGCGAAGAGCCTCCCCTGCTGCAGGAACTGATCGATAAAACCAACGAAAATATGGGCTGGCCGCAAAAGCTCTCCGGGCGTTTAGTGGGCCGCACCCTGAAGCTGCTGAGTGCGATCCATCAGCCGAAAGTGGCGCTGGAGATCGGCATGTTTACCGGTTACTCTGCACTCTCTATTGCCGAAGGGATGCCCGAAGATGGCCGGCTTATCTGCTGCGAAACCAACCCCCGGGCGATAGAGTTTGCCCAGACCTTCTACGATCGCAGCGAACACGGCCATAAAATTGAAGTGATCTTTGGTCGCGCCCTGGAAACCATCGAAAGCCTCGACCTGACACTGGATTTCACCTTTATCGATGCCGATAAACGCAACTACCTTAACTACTATAACCGGGTAAAAGAGATGACCCGTCCCGGTGGACTGATCGTACTCGATAATGTGCTCTGGTCGGGCAAAGTGGTACAACCGGAATCGGAGATCGATGATATTCTGGTGGAAACTAACCGTCTTATCGCCCAGGACCCGGACGTGGAAAACGTCTTCCTGACCGTCAGGGATGGCCTTAATGTGGTGCGTAAGATCCGTTAACCCTCAGACTCTCCGGCTGAAACATTTACTCAGTTCAACCTTAAAAGATCAGGCAACGCCGATATGCGTTTTATTATCCGTAGTCACAACGATGCGTTTCACCTTGAACCCTGCGACAGCGAAACAGCGGCAGCACCGGGGGCGGCAGATTACCTGATCGGGGATGCCGACACCCTGCTAAGGCTCTATGTAGAAACAGACCTGGATGACCCACTGTTTAAGCTGTTACAACAGTTGCGCGGCCATTTTCTGGCGGATCTGGATGCGGTTGAAACCCGGGCAGAGATCTATGGTCTGATATACTGGTTACTGGATGATAACGGTATCAGTGCCCAGGGCGCCTCGCTGGAAGAAACAGCTGACCGGCTCAGCGATATTGATATTGCCGCCGACAGCGACCAGTATGCGAAGATCATCTTTCATCTGAGGGATGCAGTCGACCGGCTCTGTGAGATGGAGCTGGAGGATATCTGATGTTTAACGGGGTTTAATATTGTGACAGGGAGAGGTGCATGCGCAAACTGCTGATAGCCACGGCTCTCCTGTGCTTCCTGATAGCCAGTGTCTATGCAGCGCTTCCGGCAATTGCCGAATACAGTGTCCGCCAGCTTTTGGCAGAGCAGCAGATCGATGCCAGCTTTGACTTACAAAGACCCGGCCTTAACACGATCCGGATCAACCAGCTTAAACTACAGAAAAGCACTCCGGATCAGTCGTTCGTCCTGACGGCAGAAGCAATCGATCTGCGCTTCACCCCCTGGCTGTTATTTAATTCACAGCGGGTTAAAAGTTTGCATATAGATGGGCTGCAGCTGGATCTGGCTTTAGCGCAGCGTTCAGCAGCCACGACTGAACCGGGACAGCTGCCGTTCCCTCCTCTGCCCTCCTATCTGTTAAAGCAGTTACCCGCCGATACGATTAAACTGGAACACTTCAGGGTCAATATCCATTCATCTTCTGAAACCGACAGCTTTCCTCCACTGGTTTTTTCCGGTCATCTTTCAACCGATAATGAGCAGCTCCGCCTCAGTGTTGACCAGATTCAGGATGCCCCGCAGATCGCTCTGAAGCTGATGGTTGACCATCAGGATACCGGCCAGCTGACCCTGTCCACCCAGGAGATTCCCGCCCTTGAAGCCCGCTTTTCACTGTCCTATCAGGCACCACAGCTTAGTGTCCAAAGCCAGACAAACCTCTACCCGGAACAACTGCAGATACTATTGCAGCAGCCGTTGTTAACGGCGTTTATGGCATTGCCTGCGCCGGTCTCCCTGCCTGAAATATCCGGCACCGTTACGCTCTCAGGCAGTAGCGAAATCCCCCTCGACAGCGGTCTCAGTGCCACCAGTCATCACTACCAGGTCTCTAGTCAGGTTGCCCTGCAGCGGCCCATCCCTGAACTGGCGCGACTGGATATGCAACAGAACTCAGCGCTGCTACTGGAGAACGATGAGCTGACGCTGACCATAGAGCAGCTATCCGCCAACGGTCAGCAGTTTGCAGCCCACGGGAGCGGGTCAGGAGCCCCGACAATTCGCTCCGATGCTATACAGGTTGAGCTGATTAACCCCCTGCAGATTAAAACCACGGTGCAAACACTCAGCCAGTCCGGTATCAACACGCTACAGCTGCCCCGGACAGATCTGCTTATCAGACTGCAACCAGTGACGATTAAATCCGCCGGACAACCAGATATACAGATCAGCTCTGCACCTCTTTCACTCTCACTGTCAGAGATCAGGCTCAGTGACCAGCATCTGCAGGCCGATCTGACAGCTGACCAGATCGAAGGGGTTTACAACGCCCACCCACTGCCACTGATAAAACTGAACAGCCATGCTGACATCAGCCCGGAAAAAGTTAGCCAGCGCTTCAGCCTTAATCTGCAGGACAAGCTGCTGGCTGCTGCAACAGAGGTCAGCGGTTCAACCACCACAGATCTTACAAGCAACCGCACCACCGGCAGCTGGAAAACCGCCGTGCCACTCACCGGCATCGAAAAACTACTGCGACGTTTTAGCCAGGAGATCCCCCCGGAACTGGTATTCACCGCAGGCACACTGCACCAGCAGGGCTGGCTGGATATGAATAACACGGGTATCGCTCTGCGGCTGTTAAACCGGACAAACAAAGCCAGCTTCAGTTACGATCAGACCCATCTGTACGACATCGACTGGAGTTCAGAAACGGTTAAGAACCACCGCGGTAAATTAGAGGATAGCGGTCAGTTAGAGATCGCTTTTATCGATGTTGGTGTGCCACTGCAAAACTTCTCAGGACGCTACCGCCTTGAACAGAGCGCAGCGGGCAAACAGACGCTACAGCTCGACAGTAGCACTGTTGACCTACTCGGAGGAAAGGTGACCACCCTGCCGGTAACACTGGCATTGGATAATCCCGACTTTAAGACAGCAATCGCGGTGACAGGGATCGACCTGGCGCAACTGATCGCGCTGGAGCAGCAGGAGGGACTCACCGGTAGCGGAACCCTTAATGGTCAGATGCCGGTCCACTTCAGCGACGGGGCGTTAACCATCACAGGGGGACAGGTTCTCAGCACCCCGGACGGGGGCTGGATCAGGTTCGAGCCACCGGCGGAGTTTCTGGCGTTACAGGAAGCCAACCCGGCCCTGGGCATCGCCTTTGATGCGCTTCGCAACATGCGCTATGAGAGTCTGGGAATTGAACTGGATTACCAGCCAGATGGGGAGGCCCTGCTAAAAACCCACCTGAAAGGACATAATCCCAACTGGAACCGGGGGCAGCCAGTCGACTTTACCATCAATATCGAGGAAAACATCCCGAAATTGTTACAAGCCCTTCAATTTACAGACAAATTGACGAAAACACTGGAAAAGCGATACCGTTGACAGGTTACAATCAGGCAGGGCCGCCACAACGGTATCATAAACGTGCTTTACTATTGACGGAGAACAGCATATGTATATGCCAAAAACACTACAATCGCTGACATTATGCAGTTTGATGCTGATGTTGGCTGCCTGTACACCAACCGTACAGGTCGCTGTTCCAAATGAACCGATCACTATTAATCTTAATGTGAAGATCAAACACGAGATACTGATTAAGGTCGATAAAGAGATTGATAACCTGTTAGAAGAAAACAGCGAACTATTCTGAGGAGCAGCACCATGAAGCAGATAAAAAATATACTGACATTCGCGACCCTGCTGCTGAGCCTGGCGATCACCCCCTCTGCCTGGGCGATCAGCCTGGATGATGCTAAAAATCAGGGACTGGTAGGTGAACAACTTAACGGCTATCTCGGCGTCGTAAAAAGCACCCCTGAGGTTGATAATCTGGTTAAAACAATCAACAGTAAACGTCGGGAAGCGTACGCAGAAACCGCCCGCAACGCAGGTGTGGAGATAAATATTATCGAGTTGCGTATTGGCCAGCGTCTGACCCAGCGGGCTCCGACCGGACAATATGTTCAAACCCCTGACGGACAGTGGTCTAAAAAATAAACTTTAAACGATCAGGACAATAATGTGAGCACCTTCGAAGTTTCAGGTAAGCCCTCATATCGTTCAAACAATCTCTTAGGCTTTTTGATCTGCGTTGCCAGTCTGGCCGTCACAGAGATCTACATCGAACCGTTGATAGATCAGAGTAATTGCGCCCTGTGTTCGGTAATACGCATCATACTGCTGCTGATGGCAGGATTTTTTCTGCTCGGTTTTCTGATAAACCGCAGTGTCTACTTTCAGCGGTTGCTGGCGACACTGCATCTGCTGCTGATTGCCGGCGGCCTGGTGACCATTGTGCGCAGCCTGTTTGCCGACACCAGCGATATCTCTGAAAGTTGTCAGCAGAGCACCTCTGTCCTGCTGGAAAAAGGCAGTCTCAATGCCCTGCTGACCACACTGGACAATGCCGGTATCTGCCCGGTGCCTGACTGGCAGTTCTATCAGCTAAACGTGGCCCACCTGTCACTGATTATCCTGTTGATTCTGCTGGTAGTGGTGTGGAAGATCATGATTAAAAAACCCCAGAGAAACCTGTTCTTCTAATGAAAACCACAGCCGTAATACTAACCGTCGGGCTGACACTGTCGGCCCCGCTTATGGCGGCTCCCTCGCAGCCGGATCCCTTTGCCAGTGAAAAAAAAGCGTTGCTCGGCAGCGAGTCCAACCCCGGAACCTTTAACTTTTATCTGGAAAACGACCTGTTTGCCGATACCGATCAGCAGTATACCAACGGCATCCGTTTTTCCTGGACCTCACCGGACCTGACCAGTTATCTGGATGATAAACGACTACCAGTGTGGGCGCGACGCTATAACCGTTATATCACCGCACCGCTGGGCCTGTTTGACGATACCCCGCCGAAACAGGATGAGATCGTCCGTAACCTGGTTGTCACCCTGGGGCAGCAGATGTTTACCCCAAAAGACAACAAACGCACCACGGTTGATCCCGATGACCGCCCCTATGCCGGCTGGCTCTATCTGGGGATGGGTTACCACCTGAAGCATAAACAGCGGATGGATTCCGCCATTATGAATATCGGCCTTATCGGCCCGGCATCACTGGCAAAAGAAGCTCAGGATCTGGTGCACGATGTCCGCGGCATCGAAAAGTTTGATGGCTGGGATAATCAGCTGAACAATGAACTGGGGCTGCAACTGGTCTATGAACGAAAATACCGCACCCCCGTTCAGCGTATTAAAGGCGCACTGGAATACGACATTATCTGGCATGGTGGCGCCAGTCTCGGCAACGTCGCCACCTATCTCAACGCTGGTGCAGAGTTTCGTTTAGGCTGGTTCCTTCCCGATGACTTCGGTACCTCTTCACTCCGCCCCGGAGGAGACAATAGCGCCCCGGGTAGCAATGACCTCCGCACCCAAAGCACCTCCGGTTACAGCCGTGACCAGAACTTTGGCCTGCACGGCTTTATAGCGATAGATGGTCGTTGGGTTTTACGGGATATATTCCTGGACGGTAACACATTCAGTCACAGCCACTCGGTGGATAAAGAGAATTGGGTCGGCGACGTCAGTATCGGTGCCAGCATGCTGGTCGAGGACTGGAAAATCTCATACGCCCGGGTATTCCGCAGCAAAGAGTTTGATACCCAGAAAGAAACCCACAGCTTCGGTTCAATCTCAGCGTCTTATAGCTTTTAAACAGAGCGGCAAAGTTAAGCTTTTGATGTAAAGTTCAAGGACAATGACGCGGTCATATTACGGTCATTTTGGGCAGTCCTGAAAAAGTTCCAGTTAAAAAATTGTCCTGGATCATGGACAGGACAACATAAGCTTTAACTTAAACGGCAAACTTAATATCCTATCGCCCATCAGACATTCAGTATCTGTGGCAGTCAGAGATCGCTCTGGGTACAACGTCAATCAACTAAAACACAACAATCAGTAGATCAATTACGGAAAGGAATCCTCCTATGCGCCTCAAACGAGTGATCAGCAAAACGCTGTCCGCCTCCCTGCTCTCCATCGCAATCGCAATCGCATCAACCCATCAGGCATACGCCGCTGACGTCAATCTGGTTTTCGTCGTCGATGAGTCCGGTTCAATGTCGGGGGAACACGCCTGGCTACCCGACTTCACCTCACAACTGGAAACTGACCTGCAGGACATCGTCGGACTCAGTTCCAGCTTCGGTCTGGTAGGCTATGGCAACAGTGCAATAGCACCACGGCCATTCACCGTTGGTAGTGGACAGTTTGGCAACGCCAGCGACTTTGCTTCCGCGACATCAGGTTTGGTGGTAAACGGGGGCACTGAAGATGGTTATGCGGGAATCCAATATGCCCTTGATAATCTGACGTTTGATCCCGGGGCACGGGTGGCCATCATCCTGGTAACCGATGAAGACCGGGATATCTATGATAGTAATCTGGACTACAACTCTATCCTGACCGCTCTGCAGGATAAAGGGGCAACACTGACTGGTATTCTCAACCAGCCTATGAGTTCCGGCAATAATGACGCAGCCATTGGTACAGACGGTACAGACACCTATATCGCTGACGGCAGCGGCGGTTTTACAACTGCGGCTGGGGTAATCTTTCCACCTCAATCTTCTTATGATACCACTACAGATGATTACACCAACCTCGCTATCGCTGCCCAGGGCTGCGTAGCAGACCTGAACCTGCTGCGCGCTGGCGGCACCGATGCTCAATCCTTCTCCGCAGCATTTCTTAACTGTCTGTCCAATGTGATTCAGTCGCAACCGGGTAACGGTGGAATGCAGCAGCTACAACTCTCTTCCCGTACACTACCACGGATTATCAGCTATAACCGTCAGACAGGTATCTTCCAGCTGCAAAATATCAACCAGCGATTAAATTCGCGCCGCTCTGGTACCGTTGTGCAGATTGATCTGGATAAACTGAAAATAGAACAAAATGGCCAGATGGTCTCTTACCGCGAGATTCTCGAAGAACAGGGCATCACTGATATTAACGGAGCCGCAGCAGGTGAAGGACAGCCATCAGCACTGGCCAGGGGCCTGTTCATCGAAGGCCGGATGGACAAGGGTTCTTTCGACGCCAGCAACAACTCTGTCGGCAGTGACTTTGACACCAACGGATTAACGGTCGGGTTTGACTACCGCTTTACACCTGAACTACTTGCTGGTGTTGCTCTGGGCTACACCAACAACAACACCGAACAGGATGGAAATCAGGGTGAAACAGACACCGAAGCGACTTCACTGTTTGCCTATGGTACCTTCTATCCGACTGAAAACATCTTTATTGATGGACTGGTGGGCTACAGCTGGACAAACCATGGTATCAGCCGGAACTTTGGCGGCAATACCATGAAAGCGAAAACCGACTCAACTACTCAGCACCTGATGGTTAAAGGCGGTTATAACTTTATCGCCTCAGATAGCCTGATGCTAACACCTTCACTGGCCGCTAATTACGAAAAAATTGATGTCGATGGTTATACCGAAACAGGTGTAACGCCGCTGACCGTTGGTGATGATCAGGCAGAATCGGTTCGTCTGACTCTGGGTGGTGAGCTGGTTAAATACCTTCAGATAAAGCAGAAAGATGTGGAACTCAATGCCAGCCTGGCATTTGTACATGAGTTCGCTGATGACTCCCGCAGTGTTGCCGTTAACTTTGTCGGCGGCTCCTCTGTACTCAATATGGATATCAGCGAACTCGATCAGGAATACATGACCCTGGGGTTGGGCACTTCCGTTATGCTGTCAGATTCATCTAAACTATCTCTGCGATACAGCACCTATCTGGATAACAGCGATGTCGAGAATCACAGTCTGGCTGCCCAGTTCCGCTATGAGTTTTGATAAAGGCTCTTAAATGAGTTCTTAAATAAGCTTTTAAAATAAGCAGAGAGATATTCTGAAACGATTTGCTCTACTAAAAGCAAAGTGCAACCGCAGGGAGATACTGTTACAAGGTATCTCCCTGTTTGCGTTTATACTTTGCGGCTGCCAGCAACAACCAGTAAAACCAGATCCGACGCTGAATACACCTCCAGGCTTTCACTTTCAACAACTCAGCTCCACCCAGTTCGAACACTGGTTAGCTGTACCGGAAAAGAGCACCTCTAACCGGCACTGCTTAACGGTTTATCTGGAAGGTGACGGTATTCCCTTTATTAAACAAGGCTCACGCATTGCAGCCAACCCCACCGGAATTAAAAACCCACTGTTACAACTAGCCCGCCAGGACCTGGACAATGCGGTATGGCTGGGACGGCCCTGTTATTTTGGCCTGCAAAACAGCCGCAACTGCTCACCCCATCTATGGAGCTTTGGACGCTACGCTGAAAGCGTTGCTGAGAGTCTTGAAGAGATCATAACCCGGTTAGCCGGTGACAAACAGGTAGTTCTGGTTGGCCACAGCGGCGGCGGTGTGCTGGCAGCCATTATCGCCCAGCGCTCACCTCAGGTAACCGAACTGATTACCCTTGCCGCACCACTGGATACCGATAGCTGGACATCCAGTCATGGTTACTCACCCCTGTTCGACTCTATCAACCCGGCACAACTGCCGGTCAGCCAACACAATCTGAAGCAACTGCATATCATTGGCGATAAAGATAGCGAAGTGACCTCACAACATCAGATGGCATACCTTAGCCGCTACCCTGAAGCCCGACGGATATCTCTGGTCGGAGTAAATCATCAGTTGGAAGGACTCTCGACACAAGACTGGCTTAAACTCATTACCCGTGAAAGGCAGACCCTTGGCTGCGATTGAACTCCCCCCGATCTTAATACGTCTGACACCTTCAAACACTAACCACCAAAAACACACTACCCAACAGACATTATCAGAACATCTGGAAACCACTTAAAAGCCTTAAAACCAAAGCTCTTCTCAGTGCCCTCTGTGTCCTTAGCATGCCCTTTGGGTACTGAGGTAAAACCAACCACTCTAAAAGATTTTTCACCACCGAGAACACAGAGAACACCGAGGAGAAGCAACTCTTATAAAATACTTCGCCACCAGAAACACAGTACCCAAAGGACATGCTAAGCACACCAAGGAAACCACTTTAATCAAAGCTCCTCTCTGTGGATCTCTGTGTCCTCTGTGATAAAACGCTCTTACCAAAAGCTCTTCTCTGTGGACCTCTGTGCCTTCTATGGTAAAACGCTCTTACCAAAAGCTCTTCTCTGTGGACCTCTGTGCCCTCTGTGGTGAAACGCTCTTACCAAAAGCCCTTCTCTCTAAACCTCTATGTCCTTAGCATGCCCTTTGGGTACTAAGGTAAAACCAATCACTCTAAAAGATTTTTCACCACCGAGAACACAGAGAACACCGAGGAGAAGCAACTCTTATAAAATACTTCTCCACCAGAAACACAGTACCCAAAGGACATGCTAAGCACACCAAGGAAACCACTTTAACCAAAGCTCCTCTCTGTAGATCTCTGTGTCCTCTGTGGTGAAACGCTCTTACCAAAACAAAGATATAAAAAAGCCGGGTCAAAGGACCCGGCAAAACTAAAGGGAAAATCCAAAACAATCAGAACGACTGTGTCACCCGAATCCAGGCGCTGCGGCCCGGTTCTGTCACCTGATAACTGGTACCAGTGGTCACATCTCCCCGGCTCTCATGCACGGTGTAAGCCTTATCCATCAGGTTATCAACTCCGGCCAACAGTCTTAAACCACTCTCAAACTCATACTGCGCATGCATATTAACAACGCCATAGCCTGGCGTTTTGCGCACATCCTGCCCACCGCAGTTCGCAGCGCCACTGAGACAGATATCTTTCTGACTGGCAACCAGTTGCCACTCGGCCCCCATTTGTAGCGGACCCTTCTGATAATCGAGGGAGGTATTCAGCTCCAGCGGCGCGATACGTGACAAGGGAGTGTCATCATCCAGGTTATTACCCACTGTCCAGGCCAGCGAACTGCCCAACTGCCAGTTGGCATTCAGAGGGTATGCCGCTTCCAGTTCAGCGCCGTAGAGTTCCGCCTCAACATTGCGATAGAGATCACGGTTTTTCATCCCAGCAGTCACTGTTTCGCGCAGAATGTAATCGTTAACGCGGTTATACCAGCCCGTTGCCGACCAGCTCACAGATTCCAGATTACCCTGCAGGCTGACTTCCAGCTGATGATGCTTCTCGGGGTCCAGTTCCGGATTCCCGATCCAGTCACCGGTCATGGTATAACGCGCCATATAGCGTTCGGTGGCATCGGCAGTACGCACGCTGCGTGACAACGTACTTTCAACTGTGTACTGATCATTCAGACGGTGAGTCCAGCTGGCAAAACCGCCTACATTATGCTCGGTCCGTTGCTCTCCTGCATCGGCCGGTGCTCCGGCTAGTTGCCAGATATCAGCTGAACTTAAGACCGGCATACCCGCAGTCTCATCTCTGCGGGTGGCTTCCGCTTTAATCAGATCGTAACGCAGCCCGCCTTTGACAATATCATCGGCACCCAGCGCTTTTTCACCCTCAGCAAACACACCGGTCTGCTTAATCTCTGCACCCGGCCACATAATCCGCTGCACAACTCCGGCGGCATTCTGCAACTCTGCATTACGTTCGTTATTCTGTATATCCGCCCCAAAGGTCCAGTCGATATCAGCGGCCCGGGCATCAAATATCAGCCGCAGCCCCTCGGTGTCCGAGGTCGATGGTGCCTGCATCTTCATCATTCCCGACGGACGCAGACTGTAGTTATCCATGTTGTGCTTCACATCAGACTGATAGAGTTCCAGTTGCATCTGTTGCAACGCTCCCTGCTCAAACTCATGGGTCAGTTTCAGACGGGAGGTGTCGGCATCTGCATAGGGCGAGTCCATCCCCGCACCAGCAAACAGCACATCATCCTCTTCCTGTTTCTCATAACTGGCTTCAATAGTGGTCAGATCCGTCAGCCTATACCCCACCAACAGTGATTTAGACAGGCTTTCAAAGGATGAACGAACCTCATTACCGTCACCGTCTTCATAGTTATCGGCTTCGGTTTTATGACCGATAACACGGATATAGCCCTGATCAGACCCTGCCGCAACATCCGCTCCCAGTTCATAGCGGTCACTGTTGCCCTGATAGCTGGCACTGAGTTCACCGCTATAGCCCTTGTCATCAAACTGCGGCCAGTCCCGCTCAAACAGTACCGTTCCGCCGGAACCGCCTCCGCCATAGACAACAGTACGATTGCCCTTGATTACGGTAACACTGTCATAGCTATCAACATTACTATATGAGGTCGGGGGGTCCATCCGGTTGGGACAGCCACCATGAACATAGGCGCCATCCAGCAGAATATTCAGTTGGGTCTGGCTCTGCCCCCGGATCACCGGGTCAATCGACCGGCCACCCATACGGATACCGGAGACACCGCTCAGGCTTTGTAACAGTTCACCGCCATCCGTCGTCGGGGATGCCTGCACCGCTGCGGTTTCACTCTGCACAGTATTTTCCACCTGAGGTAGCCCCGAGGTTATCTCGATCACCAGCGGTTTATCATCATGGCCGGCGAATGCCGGAGCGGAAATAGCGGCGGCGACCGCCAGCGAAAGGGTTGTCTTGATCATACAGCGTTCCTTAGCAGAGACAGATATAAGCATTAACCGCTATTGTAAATTCACGTGCTGCTGCTGGGGTGTGACAGGATGCCGCATGGTGCTGTGACATATTGCCGCACTGATATCAGGGTCTATAGTGGAAACAGACCCGACACTATAAGCACATCTGTTTCCAATAATGGAATATCGACTATTTTTTAATACATCAACGCCACAAAAAGCTGTATCATACGCCACCAAAATCAGAGGGGCGGTTAAGCCAACTAACACTTAGCCAGTAAGCCTCCGTGCACGTTTTGTATTTTACTTACCCACTTTCAATTTTGATCTTCGCAGGACACACACCATGAGCGCAGATAACATCCAATCCCTGGCACAGCTGGAACAGACTGATGCATTTATCGGTCGTCATATCGGCCCCAACACCGAAGAACAGCTGTCTATGCTGGCCGAACTGGGGCTGGAATCCCTGGATCAGTTGATCGAGCAGACCGTCCCCGGCAGCATCCAGCTAAAACAACCAATCAACCTGGACACCTGCCGTACTGAGGATGATGTGCTGGCGGAACTGAAGCAGATCGCCTCGAAAAATGTGATCAACCGCTCCATGATCGGTATGGGTTACACCGATACCATCGTGCCCAATGTTATCCTGCGTAATGTTCTGGAAAACCCCGGCTGGTACACCGCCTATACGCCCTATCAGCCTGAAGTCGCTCAGGGACGTCTCGAAGCCCTGCTGAACTATCAGCAGATGGTGCTTGATCTCACTGGTCTGGATCTGGCCAATGCCTCCCTGCTGGATGAAGCCACCGCCGCAGCCGAAGCGATGACCCTGTGTAAACGGATGTCCAAGGCGCGCAAAGCCAACACCTTCCTGGTGGATGAAAACCTGCACCCGCAAAACATCAGCGTGATCCAGACCCGTGCCGAACCACTGGGCTATGATGTGATCGTTGGCGATCTGGACAGCCTGATCGAGCAGCACGAACCGTTCGGCGTGATCGCTCAATACCCGGGCACCTACGGCCATGTGAAAGATCTGTCTGAACTGATTGAAAAGACCCACGCCAAAAAAGCGCTGTTCTGTGCCGCAGCCGATATCATGAGTCTGGTAATGCTCAAGTCACCAGGCGAGCTGGGGGCCGATGTTGTGTTTGGTTCCGCTCAGCGCTTTGGTGTGCCGATGGGTTTTGGTGGCCCACACGCGGCCTACTTTGCCACCCGCGATGAATACAAGCGTTCGGTGCCTGGCCGTATTATCGGCGTGTCTGTCGATAGCCGCGGTAATCAGGCACTGCGGATGGCGATGCAGACCCGTGAGCAACATATCCGCCGCGAGAAAGCCACCTCTAACATCTGTACTGCACAGGTGCTGCTGGCCAATATGGCAGGTTTCTACGCCACCTATCATGGTCCTGAGGGTCTGAAGACGATCGCTGGCCGCATCCACCGGATGGCTGATATTCTCGCCGCGGGTCTGCAGGCTAAAGGGGTTCAACTGGTTAACAGCCACTGGTTCGACACCCTCACTCTGGATCTGGGAGAACAACGTGACAACGCCTATGAAGCCGCGCTGGCACTGGGGATCAACCTGCGTAAAGTGGGCAGCGATCAGTTGGGTATCACCTGCGACGAAAAAACCGAGCGTCAGGATATTCTCGATCTGTGGCAGGCGATTCTGGGGGCTGATCACGGTCTGGATATTGACGCGATTGATACCCAGTTGGTCACCAACGGCTCAGCATCCATCCCGGCTGAACTGGTGCGCACCTCTGCGATTCTGACCCATCCGGTATTCAACACCCATCACAGTGAAACCGAGATGCTGCGCTACCTCAAGCGGCTGGAAAACAAAGATATTTCGCTGACCCACGCGATGATCGCACTGGGTTCCTGCACCATGAAGCTGAACGCCACCGCCGAGATGATTCCGGTCAGCTGGCCTGAATTTGCCAACCTGCACCCGTTTGCACCGATTGATCAGGCCGCTGGCTACAGCGAGATGATCAACTCACTGGAACAGATGCTGATCGCCATCACCGGTTTCGATGCCATCTGCATGCAGCCGAACTCCGGCGCACAGGGCGAATACGCGGGTCTGCTGGCGATCCGTAAATTCCATCAGGCCAACGGCGATGATCACCGCAATATCTGTCTGATCCCAAGCTCGGCGCACGGGACTAACCCCGCCTCCGCAGCGCTGGCAGATATGAAAGTAGTTATCGTCGGCTGTGATGACCAAGGCAACGTCGATATGGCGGACATGCGGGCCAAAGCGGAACTGCACGCCGACAATCTCGCCTGCCTGATGATCACCTATCCCTCCACCCACGGTGTATACGAAGAGAGCATCCGCGAGATCTGCGGGATCATCCACCAGCACGGCGGGCAGGTGTATATGGATGGTGCCAATATGAACGCACAGGTGGCGATCAGCCAGCCGGGCGAAATTGGCGCGGACGTGTCCCACCTTAACCTGCACAAAACCTTCTGTATCCCTCACGGTGGCGGCGGCCCGGGTATGGGCCCTATCGGTATCAAAGCGCACCTGGCACCGTTCGTGGCTAACCACCCGGTACAGAAAATTGATGGTCCGAACGCGGACAACGGTGCCGTATCAGCAGCCCCCTGGGGCAGCGCCAGCATCCTGCCGATCACCTGGGTGTATATCGCCCTGATGGGTCAGCCGGGTCTGCGTAAAGCGACTGAAGTTGCCATTCTCAATGCCAACTACATGGCGAAGAAGCTGGGTGAACACTACCCGGTGCTCTACACAGGCCGTAACGACAAAGTCGCCCACGAATGCATCATCGACCTGCGCCCGCTGAAAGAGCGCACCGGTATCTCTGAAGAGGATGTTGCCAAGCGCCTGATGGATTACGGTTTCCATGCACCGACCATGTCCTTCCCGGTGGCCGGCACGCTGATGATCGAGCCGACCGAGTCCGAGCCGCTGTGCGAACTGGACCGTTTCATCGAAGCGATGGCCGCCATTCGTCAGGAGATAGCCGATGTTGAAGCCGGCATTCTTGATGCTGAAAAGAACCCGCTGAAAGGCGCACCTCACACACTGGAAGACCTGATCGATCCTAACTGGGATCGCCCCTACTCTCCGGTTCTGGGAGCCTTCCCGCTGGCGTCCGTTAAAGCCAACAAGTTCTGGCCAACGGTTAACCGCATCGACAACGTCTATGGCGACCGCAACCTGTTCTGCGCCTGCCCATCGATTGAGAGCTATTCGCAAGAGTAAGTTTGATATTGCTTTACGTTAAAACGCAAAAGGCCGCCCCGTGAGCGGCCTTTTTTGTGACACCCTGAAGATCAGCAGCAGAGCACGTTGCGAGGCTGATTACACGTCTGATCTCCTCTCAAACCGCTATCTCTTGTCCAACCTTAGTACCTTTTTCATACACCCTTAAACATACTTTGGTATCTCAACGCTTCCTCTTGGGCTTCGCCTGCTCTATACATGAAATAAAAAAAAGAGGAGAGAACCATGTCCCTGCTATCAGCGCTGAAATCACTGTTTACGCCCCTGCCTGAGGGGGCAATCCGTTATAAAGGCTATACCATCCTGGCCACACCTGAGGAAAATGGCGGAGTGTTCCGGATCAGTGGTGTGATCGCCAGAAAAAATCACCAGAAAAGCTTTACCCTGGTTGACCAGGTTGCGGACCGGAGCCTGAGTGTCAAACACTGGCAACAGTACGCAAAAAACTTTATTGATCAGAAAAACCTGAACCCTCTGACCTGATAACAGAAAAGGGCCTTCATAGTGTAAGGTCCTTTAACTAAGTGAAGCAGTTGATAGCGCTTTGTAAAGTTTCCTGGCCGCTGCGTTACAGTCACCACCAAAAAGTTCTCACCAATTGTCAGCAGCATCGGTACTCCGCCCCTTTTTAGCAAGAGCTGAAACCAGAAGTTAAGCAAAGAGCCGCTCCAGCAACATCGCAACAAGCTTATATCAGGAATGACAGCCTGATCCCGCTGGGCTTTATGATTGATTTCCGCCTGCAACAACTGCAATGGATCCATTGGTTTGTTGCATAAGAGCGATGGGTTTAAGTCATTCAGAGGGTGAATTATCTGGCAAGCTGAAGTGCTTAATCACAGGCGTTCTAATCATTGGCAATAGGCGAAAAAAAGCCCGGCGAATCTGGCCAGGCTATTTAGTTACAGGCGGTGTTCTTACCTATATAAAGATACCTTGTCGCTCATTCAACCAAGCATCTTCAGACTCTCGTCCATCGCGTTGATAAAGAAATCTACCTCCTCTTTACCCCAGACCAGTGAAGGGCGAATTTTGAGGGTGCCGGGTAGGGATTTGCCGATCATAACGTTGCGTTTAATCATCTCCTTAATCAACTGCTCAGTCTCTTCTGCTGCCGGAGTACGCTTTTGCCGGCAGGTCACCAGCTCAAGACCAACCAACATACCGCGCCCACGGACATCGCCGATAAGCGAGTGTTTCTCAGCCAACTCGCGGAGCCCTGCACGTAGCTGATCCCCCACGTCGTTGGATTTCTGTACCAGTTGTTCACGTTCGATCACATCAAGCACTGCCATGCCTGCAGCACAGGCAACGGTATTGCCTCCAAATGTACTGAACAGCAGTGGGTGGGTGCCGCCAATAAACTGTTTCATCATCTCGCTGGAGAGAATCACCACACCTAGCGGGTGACCGTTAGCGACGGGCTTGCCCATGGTAATGAAATCTACTTTTTCCGGGTTGAGCCCGGCGCCCATGAATCCCCAGAATGTGCCCATCCGTCCGAGGCCTGCCTGCACCTCATCGGCGATAACATAGCCACCGGCAGCGCGGGTTTTATCCGCCACGCGGTCAAAGTAACTGTCGGGGGGCGTGATCACTCCATGGGCGCACATGGCGGTATCGAGCATCAGCGTCGCGGGCTTAAATCCACGGCTGGCCAGCGCGTCGATGGCGCGGTCAGCATCGGCCGAGTAAAGCTCAGCGGCTTCAGGATGATCAGCGTATGGGCCATTGTACATATCTGGCTCGATCAGGCGCTCGATCTGTGTCGGATGCAGAGCTTCGGGCAGGTGCTGCCAGGATTCCGGCGAATATTTTGTCGTCAGCTCAGTACAGCCATGATAGGCGTTATCGAGCACTAATCCGCCTTTGTGACCGCTGAGTGACTGTGCGATCTGTACGGCAAGGTCGTTGGCTTCACTGCCGGAATTGACAAAAATGCAGGTGTTCAGATGGTCGGGCAGATCTTTGGTCAGTCGTGCCGCATAGTCGGCGACAATATCACACATATAGCGTGTATTAGTGTTCAAAGCCTCGGCCTGACGGGCGATCGCTTTGGTGATATGGGGATGACAATGGCCCATTTGAGGGACGTTATTGTAAGCATCCAGGTAGGCGGTGCCATCAGCACTGTACATCCAGCCGCCCTGAGCCCGGGTGATGTTCAGCGGCTGATCATAAAAGTGCCAGATTTTGCCCAGATGCTGTTCCCGGTGCCGGACCAGTTCGTCCTGATGATCTGAAAACTGACGGCCATCATTTTCAATCGGGCTGTAAACAGGAAAACGCAGGGCATCACGCAGTCGACGGGTGACAGTCTCTTGCCCCATTTCGTTGAGTTTGAAGAGCATCTTGGTAAAGAAGCGGTCTTCCAGGTGCGTGCCAGCCTCCGGGTCGTTGAGTTTGCGGAAGTTGATGATGAGGGAGGCCATCGCCAGTCGCAGACGCATGACATCAAACAATAGATCGACCTCCTGCCCGGTGAGTGGATAGGCGCTGTCATATCCCTGGGCAACCTGCAGCAAGGGGCGGATAGGATCTTCCTCGCCTTCGGCGTACGTCTCCGAGATGGTGACGATCTCTGCCAGAATGCTGTTAAAGGCGACGTCCCCAAAATCCAGAATCGCAGCGATCTGGGTTGGATCGTCATGACTGACCATCACATTGGCGTCGTTAGCGTCCTGATGGACCAGTTGGCAGCGGGTTTTCTTCAGCGCAGGCAGCGTGTGCTGCTCAGCTTTATCCAGGGTGGAGGTCAGCAGATCGCGCAGTTCACCCTCTGGCAGACCGGGAAGCATTTCGCGTAATTGCAGACAATGTCCCAGATCCCACAGATGCTTATTACTGCCCGCATAGGGGTGGTAAAAACTTTGAAGCGTGGCGTTAATCCGTCCCATGGTGACACCGATGTTATAGTAATACTCATCGCAATAGGCTTCCGGTGTGTCTTCCACAACACGTCCATCCATAAACGCCATCAGGCGGATCATATGGCGATCGCCACTCAGGTCAGAGGTTATCCACTCGTATGCCTTACCCTGGCGGGTTGCAATAACAGGAGGAACGACCAGTGCAGGGTCTTGCTCAAGGATATGCTCGACCGCTTTGATCTGAAGGTCAACGATGCCTTCAGGCTCCTGAGCGTTGGAAATTTTGATAACCCCCTGCGGCCCCTCTTCATTACGAACCAGCCAGGCCAGATCCCGTTCGCTGTTCAGTGCCGTGAAGTTCCCTTCCAGGTCATACAGTTCCCGGACCAGAGATTTAATCTGGGACAATTCAAACTGAGGCGGATTGCGGTTAGCCAGAGATGAATGATTCGTCATGTTGTTATCCTTTCAAGAATAGGTATTAGCAAGAATAGATATTAGCTGTTTGCCTGGTCCGTCTCAGACCGGTGAGACTATTCTGAGATGAGAGAGAAAGGAAGAGAATAACCTCTGTGACGTAATTCACAGAGGGCGAACCCGGAAAAATACCCTGCAAAGGGTATACCTCTTTGACTCAGAGAGATTCAGACTTTCAGCAGTGTATGGAAGGTTGTGTTTCTCGGCGAGCCGCTAGTCTGGCCGTTGGTTTAACAGACACCCTTTGTTTGGTTTCCACAAAAACAATACGAGATCCGTTATGAATGCGACGATTGAAGCGATGCTGGAAAAATACAATGTCACGCCACAGACCCGAGCCTTTATTGAAGCGGGCCACCAGAAGATGTTTATTGACGGTCAGTTCGTCGATAGCGAGGATGGCACAACGCTGAATATTGAAGACCCTTCCAACGGTGAACACTTGCTGACGGTGCCTAAAGCAACTCTGGGCGATCTGGACCGGGCCGTCGCAGCAGCTAATCGCGCATTCCGTAGCGGACCATGGGCAGAGATGAAACCGAATGAACGTCAGGCGCTGTTGTTCCGCATGGCTGATGCGATGGAGGCTCATGCACAGACGCTGGCAGAGCTGGAAGCGATTGACGCAGGAAAAGCGATCAGTGGTTGTAAAGAAGTGGATATCGCCGGGTCGATAGACTTTCTGCGTTACATGGCCGGATGGGCGACAAAGATTGAAGGTCATACCCGCAATGTCTCCTGTCCTGGCGAAACCTTTGGTTTTACCCTGAAAGAACCGATTGGTGTCGTTGGAGCTATTGTGCCATGGAACTGGCCGCTGAATATGGCGATCTGGAAAATGTGTGCGCCGCTGACGGTAGGTTGTACGATTGTGCTGAAACCCGCTGAGATCACTCCGATGAGCATGATCTATCTGATGAAGATCTGGCAGGAAGCGGGGTTACCGGATGGTGTGGTTAATATCGTTATAGGTACAGGTGTTGGCATTGGCAGCCCACTGGCAGGTCATCCGTGGATCAGTAAAGTTTCCTTCACCGGATCAACTCCGGTTGGTAAGCTGGTGGGGAAAGCAGCGTTGGAAAACATGAATCCTGCAACGCTGGAGCTAGGGGGTAAGTCCGCGATGGTGGCCTTTGATGATGCCAAACTGGAGGATATCGTCACCGGGACACTGCAATCCGTCTTCTTCAACTCGGGTCAGACCTGTTCCGCAGGATCGCGCCTGTACGTTCAGCGTGGCTTATATGACCAGGCTGTTGAGGCGGTGGCAAAAGCCGCCAACGACATGGTGATTGGCGACCCGCTTGATACCAGCATTACCCAGGGGCCACAGATTAGCCGTGGTCAGCTGGATAAGATACTCAACTATATCGAATCGGGTAAAGCCGAAGGCGCGCGACTCGTATGTGGCGGTGAGCAGGCAGATCGCCCGGGGTACTACATGCAGGCGACCGTCTTTGCGGACTGTAATAACTCAATGAAAATTGTACGCGAAGAGATTTTCGGCCCGGTGCTTGCCGTAATTCCTTTTGATACAGAAGAGGAAGCCGTACGCTTAGCGAACGATTCTGATTATGGCCTGACCGCTTCCGTGTTTACTCAGGATGTCAGCCGGGCACATCGAATGGTTAAGAAAATGGAGGCCGGTACGGTCTTTGTTAACACCCATGATGCGATGGATTCTTCTCTGCCGTTTGGTGGTTACAAGCAGTCGGGTATCGGCCGTGATCTGGGGCCTGAGCAACTGGAGCACTTCCTACAGGTAAAAACGGTGATCATGCAGTTATAATTCGTTATTCGTTGCCGGGGAAACTTGTATGTCCTGCAACGAATAGTGGCAGGACAGACAAGTGAGGTACTGATGAGCAGAACAATACACCCGACAGCTTTGACGATGATCGGCCGGTTGTCCAACAGTCTGACTCAGCTCGTTCCGCAGATCGGTAATGATGATTTTCCTCAGTTACTGATCGAGGTTATCAAGCAATTTATTCCTGCCGATGAGATAACACTGATTCTATTCGAGGATAAGCCTGAGTTTCTGGTTTCCGAGAAAACTGAGCAGATTGGTTGTCAGTCAATTGATATGTATCTTGCGGGAGCCTACCTGCTGGACCCATTTTACCGCGCGAGTGTCGAACTGAAACAAAGCCAGTTCTTCACCTACGGTGAACTGGTCCCCGACGGGTTTCGTCAGAGCGAGTTTTACAAGCAGTATCTGGTTAAGATCGGACTCGAAGATGAGTGTGGATACCTGATCATCTTCCCAGGGGGACAGTTTCTGCATCTGAGTATTGGTCACGGCGTAGGTAGTACGGCCCGCTTAAGCCGCTCAGAACGGCAACTGCTTGAAACACTGACCCCCCTCATCGATATGTTATGTCAGCAACACTGGGGCGACCAGCTGTCGAAACCCCTCAATCGTCAGTTAGATCAGGCGTTGGCCAATTTCGGCTCATCAAAACTGACGGAGCGGGAGTGTGCCGTTATCCGTATGGTATTACAGGGATATTCCCCGGCCTCCATTGCCGACAAATTATTTATCTCACCGGGAACCGTGCGGGTTCACTTGCGCAACAGCTACCGAAAGCTTGATATCGGCTCTCAGGTTGATCTGCATAATCTGTTCATGGGTGCTTTGATGCGGTTTGAACAATACGAGGGGGGCGATCCGCTAGAAGGTTTTTTCTGATAACCCGATGCTTGTTTATGTCGTTTCAACAACAGAGCGTCAGGAAAAGGCTGGATATATCATCGGCCCCACATTATCGGCACCACAATTTTGGAGATATGAATGTTTTCGCTTAAAGGATTAAATGCACTGATTACAGGTGGTACTTCAGGTATCGGATTGGCAAGCGCAAGACGTTTTGCCGCTGCCGGTGCCAGGGTGGCGATCGTTGGTCGCCGAGATGGGGCAAGTCTCGCAGACGAAATGAACGGCATCTTTATACAGGCAGACGTCACCGATGAAGATCAGTTACGAGCCTGTTTTGAGGAAGCGGAAGCGCGCATGGGCAAGCTCGACATTGTTATGAACAATGCAGGCATTGAAAATTCCGGACCGACCATTGCCGAGCAAAGTGCCGATGAGTTTCAACGTATCCTGGAGATCAATGTCAAAGCGGTCTACAACGGCTTGCGCTTTGCACCGCTGCACATGAACGATGGCGGGTCCATTATCAATACGTCGTCAGACGTATCAAAAGTTGGCTATCCCGGTTACGGTCAATACTCCGCAACCAAGTCAGCCGTGTGCAGCCTGACCCGGGTCGCAGCGATGGAACTGGTACCGCGAAAGATCCGGGTCAATGCAATCTGCCCGGCCTCGGTGTGGACCGAGATGCTGACCCCGGACCATCCTGAAGTGGTGATGACCGAGCGAACAAGCCCCATGGCCAGGGTTGGTCAGCCTGAGGAAGTCGCAGCACTCTGTCATTTTCTTGCGGCCCCTGACTGCAGTTACCTGACCGGCCAGTCGATAAACGTCGATGGTGGACTGTCGGCGGGTATGGCCGATCATACGTTCGAGAGATTGATGAGGGAGTAAGGATATGTTCACGATGTTTGCCAATGAAAGGTGAACTCATCATGTCTCCTCCCTCAGTTGCCGTTCACACCAAAGTAACCGCTCATCCAGGTAATCAAAATCTACGGCGTAAGTTTGATATTGATTGAAGTTAAAACGCAAAAGGCCGCTCGTAGTGAGCGGCCGTTTTTATGCCTTTCGGACATTGCTTTGGCCAATGAATCTCAGCCACAATCCCCTATCAGGGTCTGCAACGCCGCCAGGCGATCAATGGCTGATCGCCTTAGTTACGCATCAGCGCTTCAATCGAAGTGGGCTCACCATTGAGTGTAATGGCACCGTCCTTGAGAATCAGTTTTGCCGTTAATCCAGAATCATCCGCAACAAATTTGTTACTCATCGCCGCCATCATCGCGACTTCCGGCGAAAGCTCAGACACGCTATTGGGGATGGCCACCAGAATATCCAGATCCACCTGCTGCAACAGTTTCATCGCAGCTAACGCTCCACCGGTTTCCAGTTCAGAGATAAATTCCTCGGTGATATCTTTGGTTAACAAGGTGTTAACGTGTGATTCCAGGGCGCCATCATTGACGTCTGAGTTCACCCAAAGATTGATCGCCAGGTCTTTTTTCAATAACGCGACTACCTGCTCTTTAAGAAACTGCTCATCCATTCCAACCATACCCGGATCAACCGAGCCTGATTCAGACATCTGTTTTGCCAGCTTCTGAGAGTAATCAGACAGTTTCGAAATCGGTGCAAAAGGGGTATCGGCAAAGCTGACACCAATACTCACATCTTTTACCGATACGTCACTGTTAGTTCTTTTATTCAACGCTGCAGGCAGGGTAAATTCGCCAATGTTAAGGCTGCCATCACCGCTATAGTTACCCTTTTCAACATCACCACTGGAAACCATAGAAACGCCTTTGACCGTCAGGGGGGCCTCCAGCTCTGGGGCGACAACCGTTATATGATCAACGTTAAACGTACTGTCTCCAAGGAAAAATCTCTTTTCGTACATAGCGCCATCCATCGTCAGGGTTGACTCGCTGATACGCACCTCGCCGCCGCCAGCATCCACAACGGCAACCGGTGAGAACGTTCCATCAACCTCTACCTCCGACAATGAAGCGTTCGCCTTTGAACTCATGCGACCACCGTCGGATGTGATTCTGACGCTTGTTGCAGTGGTGATATCGAACGGGTTAATAGTCATCTGAGAGGTTTCTTCCCCCATCAGATCAATACTACCTGAGATAGTGACAGGCTCTTTACCTTTAAACGCTGCACGGATCTGCTCATCCTGAAGCCCCATATTTTTCAGGGTGCATGAGTAATCGAAGCTGAGCATGTTGTGCACACCGTCACAGCCAATCACTACCTCACCGATTGGCAGGTCCTGTTCCAGCTCGGGATTGGTCACCCACTTATATTCCGCATAGGTTGCCTTATATCCCCGCTCATACTTCACAATCTCCATCTTCCCGTAGGGGGATCGTGAATTCAGATCAACAAGAGACTGTCTGGTTTGTGACTCTGCCAGATAGCCAGATGCATAAGGCAATCCACCGGCTACCGCAGCAACGGCAACCAGACCAACAATAATAGGTTTCTTCATTTTTCATCCCGGTTATAAATAAGCTTTCGTAAACATCCATATAAACAAGCAGTGTAAGACCGACAGTGTTGTATGAAATGGGTAAACATTATCTCGTCTGGAGCAGCTTAACGACTATCCAGCGTTCTACTCTGAAACACAGTGCCGGTGCGCAGAAGCACACAAACAGAGCATCTGAGTAAAAAACTGGCTAACTGACTGAGTTAAAATCACTTTGAAAAAGTCCTTTTCATGTGGCTCCCTGTATAGCGCCGGTGCCCAGCGCGGGAGTATTTTACGGGTAAAACGCTGCAAATAGAAACCGGATTGACAATAAACTGTGTCTATATGCGAATGGGGTGATATCTATGTCCAGAGAGCGGTTTTTAACTTTGCGCCCTCAATGCTCAATATCCAACATAAGAGCGTTTTACCACAGTACCCAAAGGGCATGCTAAGAACACAGAGAACACAGAGAACACAGAGAAGGTAATGAGCGAGTGAAACATCAAGACAGGCAGTTAATTTAAACAAGCTCAGAAAATTGGCATGGTTTGGCACTGGAATAACCTTTAGAAGTGGTGCATGATCAGCCGGATAGGAAGTATGGCAGGTGACAAAGCGGAGCCATTAAAAACAGCAAATCGTGCTGGCGTGTTTTCAGAAGATGAATAATAGCGTGCTTCAGAATTATTCTTTTACTTCAAATAGATACAGCTCTCTCATCCTCAGTCTTGTGGTGTCAAACCAGAGCAATGTTTGAGGATACAGGCTGTGAGAAATGCATGGGCCAGCGGAATCAATAGAGATAAGGTTCTTATAGAAATTGGCGGCACTAATTTTGATCGCCAAACTCGGTTAAACCAATGCTCTGTTTGTGGTGCGTACTGGGAAGACAACAATGGCAGTTATCCATCAGGTTTGTCAGAGAAAGATGCAAAAAAATATTACAAAATTTAGCGTGCCGGCAGCCCCACACTTAACAAGCAAAGGCAGTATCGCCCTACAGGCTGAACTCGCTAACGGTCGCCGCACATTGAACCGTTAAATGCGTATGAATCACAGCGCAAGATCCGAAATTGATCAAAAGGAGCTAGATGAAGCTCTTGTGTACAAAAACCTTCGATCTCTGTTTCCGAAGGTCAATGATTATGCTCCTAGTAATAGTGGCTATAGCGAAGAATTAGGTGAGCTTCGATATTTTGGTATAAATACCAACAAGCAGTTGAGACTCTTGCTAAAGAAGCATAGAAAACAAATTATCACTATTGATCGCAGCCCAATTAATGCCTATCACCAGAAAATGTACGCAGAAGAAATGGGAGCCGAAAAATTCAATGATCATATGCGTAGGCAATATTGGTTTGCATATCCAGGTTTTCTACGTATAGCCCTTGAATTAGAATTTGGTGAAAAATATGAACTGTATGCCAACGAAAGAGACGGCATTTAACAAGGCTATCAATTTGACCGTTTTACGCTGCGTACCAGGCGGCAAATTATAAAGGCGTAGGTGTTATGACTATGAAGCCACCTCTGTACGATGAAATTCACCAACTGGCGTTGGACATTGTTAATGCTTCGGCAGCAGAGGATCAAAGGTCGATTTGGTCTGCTTATCACGATTTAGAGCTGTTATGTAAGTCTGCTGAGGTCAATGGTCAAAGCCATCCATTCCATTGGAAAACTCTTGCAGATTTCACAACAGCTGCTAGTGCAGCGTTAAATATTTATAAGAAAGCACTTAACAGCGCAGAACAGTATGATTTGGTGAAGTATGTAGCGTCAATAAAAATAGCAATGGCTGAATTGTACGCAGAGGCTGGTGATTCTGAAAAAGGGGTAATGATTGCAAAAGAGGCTAATGAAGCGGCAAAGTTGACATCAGATTTGGAGCTAAAGAGAGAAATCAGTGAGTTCTTACTTCAACATAGCTAAAACACCTAACAAAAGGGTCAAGCGGATTCGTCAAACGCTACGCGTTCTCCTATTCGCTTACCCTAAGCGTTATATAGAAAAAGACCGGGCCTTCTAATTTGAACCTTCAACCAAAGCGCATCGCACTTATCGTATGCATTCTAGTTTGTGCCGTTTGGTTGGCATCAACCGCATGGGCAGTCCTATATTTTGGTGTGGACTTAAACCAAACGGCAGGAGTAAAGCTCCTGAGCATTGTCGTTCAACTGATCCTCTTCGCTGTGGCAATCGTCTTTGGGCCGTTCCTTTGGGTTCAAGCAGTCGTGAACCTTTTTCGCATGACCGCAGAACGGCGTAAAGATCTGCCCAAGGAGTCTTTTCGGTCAATCCGGTGGAGCCCATTCAATATCGTCGCACATCCCAAACTTCTTACGCAACAAGGCTTGGAACACCGGCGCAAACTGTTCAAATCAATCGGCTTGTTCTCGACCTTAATCTTGGCAGTGTTCGCCTGGGAGTATATCTTTGAACCATTTTCTACATAACAAACAGGTCAAGTCTGCCCTACGGGCGGGAACTCCGCAAGCTTCGCTCGCTGCGTCCTCTTACCTAAAGCGTTATGCATAAATCATGAAAAGAGCGATTCCAATACTCCTGGCCCTTGTGATAGCTGGTTGTACAACGAATTCAGCCATATTCGAGCTTTATAGTGAAAAGCCAATAGCTGTTAATTGTGCGCATAGAGCAATTGAAAATACTGAAGGTATCAGTAAAGCGTGGTTGGAAAATCACGCCATTAGATTTAAAGGTTATGGATTCTCTGGTGAGCTCTATCATGGTGGTAAAGGTGAACCATTTACTACCTATGGTTTGGAAATCCAGAGTAACCCTATTATTGGCGAAGGCGTAAAAACAATCGCTGATAAAATTACAGAGTCAATAAACGGAAAATGCACAAACTAAAGCACTAAAGGGATCCGACTAAAGGAATCAAAGCCCTTTAGCGCAGCAACTAAAGGGGTCAAAGCCCTTTACCGCTCATAACTTCTCTGTGCTCTCGGTGTCCTTAGCATGCCCTTTGGGTACTGTGGTGAATCATCTTCAGGGCAGTGTATCAGAGATTATGCCTGCCTCGCTCCCACAGAAAATCTGGCCAAAGCGGACAAGCAGCCAAAGGCTGCGTTCGGACAAATGAAATGATCGGACTAGCGCAGCGATCGGACATTGATTTCACCTCGAAGAAGACGGTGGGAGGCGCGCCCTCGCGGCGATTGATCGTGCATTTTGCCTGCTGATAGTTTCATCGCGACGGGGCGTCGCTCCCACAGGGACCTCATGCCCTCAGTGCTCTCTGTGAACTTAGTTTGCCCCTTGGGTGTGTGGTAAACCCCTACCCCACCCGATACTCACTCCCCAGTTCACTGATCCCCAACCCACTCTTCTTGATCACTCGAAGTTGCGCCGGAATACGCTCTTTCATCGCTTCGATATGACTGATAACGCCGATCATCTTGCCGGAGGCGTTGAGGTTGTCCAGGGCGTCGAGGGCGATATCCAGGGTTTCGCTGTCCAGGGTGCCGAAGCCTTCATCGAGGAACAGGGAGTCGATGCTGGTTTTGTGGCTGACCAGATCGGAGAGTGCCAGCGCCAGAGCCAGACTCACCAGAAAGCTTTCGCCGCCGGAGAGGGTTTTGGTATCCCGTTCGATATCCCCCTGCCAGGTGTCCAGTACGCTGAGCTCTAACCCGGCATCCTGTTTGCGTTTCAGCAGGTAGCGGCCATGCAGTCGCTCCAGCTGCTGGTTGGCCAGGTGCACCAGATTATCCAGCGTCAGGCCCTGGGCGAATTTACGGAACTTGTCCCCTTTCTGCGAGCCGATCAGTGAGTGCAGGTATTGAAGATCGTCGTAGTGTTCGGTGTAGGTGGTGATCTTGTCGAACAGCGCCTGCTGATCTTTGCGCCGGGTCTGATCTGAGGTCAGTTCGTTACCGATCTCACCATCCCGTTTCGCCAACTGTTCAAGCGTGTGATTGAGTTCACTGATCTGCACTTCAAGAACCGCTTTCGGGGTTTTCTGGTATTCAGCGGCCTGGGGGTCTTCCTGTATCACTTGCAGCGCTTGCGTGGCGTGATCCAATAACGCAGTGGCACGCTCCAGCTCTTTATCCAGCTGCTGTTTCTTTTCAAGCAGTGCTTTGCGTTCGGGCTCAGACAGTAACGCCTGCTGGAAGTCGGCTTCGGTGCTAAACGGACTTGCGGACAAGGCGGTTAACCACTCGGTCTGAAGCTGTTCCAGTCGGTCTTGTAACCCATTAAGTGCTTGCTGCTGGCTCTTCAGCTCGGCCAGCAGGGCGTTATGTTCACTGGATAACTGGTGACGGGTTTCCTGCGCGGCTTTGTAGCTGTTCTCGGCTGACTGCAGCTGAAGCTGACGCTCTCTGCGCGCCTCGCTAACCACCCTGTCGCCAAACAGATCACGGCGCTGGGCTTGCAGTTGTTGTAACGACTGGCTCAGTTGATCCCGTTGCTGCTGCAACTCTGTCAGCTGTTTTTCAATATCGCTCAGCTGCTGCTGGCCGTGTGTCTGCTCAATGCTGAGGCGATTCAACTGGTTGCTGAGCTGCTCTTTCCGGATGCTAAACTCATCCCATTGCTGAGCATCCAGCCGCTTAGCCTCCAGCCACGCCTTCAGGGCTTGCGCTTCTGGTGGCTGGTAGCCCTGTTCGGTTAACTGTGCAGCAAAGGAGTCCCGCTGAGCGGTGAGTTGCTCAGATCCTGTGTTTTTATCCTGTTGAATATCAAGCAGACGCTTAGACAGATTCGCTATCGCCTGTTCACTCAACTGCAGTTTATTGCTCAGCTGTTGCGTCGCGCGCTGGGCATTATCCCACTGCTGGCGGGCATCATCGCGCTGCTTGTTAAGGTTTTTCAGCTGCTGGATCGCATCTGCAAGCTGTTGCCGTTTGACCAGTTCAGCCGCCTGGTACTGTTGCAGACTCTCACTATCGGTAATCGGAAAATCAAGCGTCAGAGGGGTGGCAGTTTGCTGCCACTGCTGTGCCAGCGCAGACTGTTCTGTCTGGATCTCATTTAACCGCTGGGCTAACTCCTGTAGATGACGCTCAACTGAGGCCAGTGCCGCGGCGGTCTCCTGCCCCTGATCTGTTATCGCCGTCAGCTCTTGTATCGCGTCATCCCTGTCTTTAACGGCCTGAGACAGATCAGTTAGTTGACCATCAAGTTTTGGATGTTCCAGTGCACCACATAACGGACAGGCATCACCCGATTTCAAGTTTGCGCGGAACTGGGCCAACTGTTCATCCTGAGTGACCAGTTTGCTCAACGCGCTTACCAGTTGCTTCTGTTTTGTATATTGCGCCAGAAGCTGTTCACGGGTCTGCATTAACTTTGTTTGACCGGCCTGTTCACTCTTTTCGCTTACCTGTTTTTCCTGTTGTTCTTTCTCCAGCTGCTGCCAACGGAGGCTGAGCTGTTGCAGCTCGAGTAACAGGGCATAGTCGGTATTGAGCCGTTCCCGTTGCTGTTCTAAGGTATCAATGTCGCCCTGCCCGCTGGCGGCAACCGAGGCGTTGTTGGCCTGCTGCCACAGCTGTTCCAGCTTAGCCGTATCCGCCAGCGCAGTCTGATACTGCTTCTCGTCTGCGGCATGGGTGTTCTGCAGTTCAGTCAGCTGTTGCTGTACGCCGGTCTGTTTTTCGATCAGCTGTGTGACAACATCCTCTTGCGCTAAAATCTGTTCCGCCTGCACCTGCCACTGACCCAGATACTGTTTCAGTGACCCGTCGGCTTTGTGCTGTTGCAGATACTGCTCAACCGTTTCAAGTTCCTGAGTCTGGGTGCTGATCTGCTCGTTAAGCGAGTTTAGCTGTTGTTTGCTCGCATCCCGCTTCGATACAGTCTCTTTAAGACTGTTCTCTTTATCGCTGAGCTGAGTCTGTTCGGCGCTGATCTTCTGATCCAGCGGCACCACCTGCTCGTTGATCAGTTGCTCCTGCTGTTCGTGCTGCTGTTTCGCGGTGTTCAACACAACACTTTGCTGCTCGTAGGATGCAACAGCGCTCTCCACCCGGGTTTTCAGCACCTGCTCAGATTGCTGTTTTTCAGTGGTTGCCTGTAGGCTGCTATCCCGCTGTTGGCGGGCATCCTGCAGCAGCATATATGAGCCTCGCAACTGCTGTGCCGGTTCACTCTGCTGTAAGCGCAGCAGATCGGGTTGCGCCTGTTTGTATTGCTCGCTGACAACTTGAAGACGCTCGGTACTGGTCGTTTGATCCTGTAATGCCCGCTCATACTGCTGCCACCAGTGCAGATGGGCGCTGCTGGTTGCCAGCGTGACTTTCAGTTCACTCTGTTGCTGCTGCAACCGGGTTAACTCGTCCTGCAGTAACTGCGTCTGCTCCTCTGTCAGCAGCTGCACCCCTTTCGCCTGAGAGTTCAGATCTGACAGTTTTCGCTTCGCCTCAACAAAATGGTCATGCACCCTTTCAGAGATCTGTCCATAGATCTCGGTGCCGGTCAGCTCCTCTAACAGTTCGGCCCGTTCCGCTTCTCTGGCATTGAGAAAGGCGGCGAACTCCCCCTGGGAGAGCAGCATCGATTTGGTAAAACGGGAAAAATCCAGACCGGTGATCTGTTCAATGGTCTCGCTTTTCTGCTTTATCTGAGTCGCCAGCACAGTGCCGGTCGCCACCTCGGCCAGTTCGACATCCGCCTGTTGCAGGTTGCCATCAGCCTTGCCCCGGGAACGGCGCATACTCCAGTGGGCACGGTAGGCTTTACCCTTGACCTCAAACTGTACTTCAGCCGAGCACTCGGCGGTGCCCCGGGTCATTATCTCATTGGTGGAGGTGGTGATCTGGCCTAAACGGGGGGTTTGGTGGTAGAGCGCCAGACAGATCGCATCCAGTAAAGTGGTTTTACCCGCGCCCGTCGGCCCGGTAATGGCAAACAGGCCGTTATCGACAAAGGGGGAGCGGGTAAAGTCGATCTTCCACTCCCCTTTCAGGGAGTTCAGGTTTTTGAACTGCAGGCTGAGAATCTTCATAGGTTCAGCTCCCGGTTCTGCTCGGGATTTTCGACCTCGGAGACGATCTGACGAAACTGCTGTTTGATCCGTCCTAATCTTGCCTGCTCGGCGTCACTGTCGAAGTTCTCCAGTTCCAGCCGTTTGGCAAACACATCCTCGGGGGTTAACTCCGCCAGGGTTTCACGTGCGATCTGATTGAGTGTTTGCCGCGCGGTATTGCGTGAACGGCGCAGCTGCAACACCTCGACAGGTAGGTCCTCGATCATCGCCTGAATCCGCTGCGGCAGATCCGAGAGATAGTCCTGAGTCTCAACCTCTATGCAGAGCCATACCGGCTGAGGGGCCATGGCGAATGTTTCCAGCTGCGTCTGAATACTGCTCAGATCCCCTTTAATCACCGCCATAGCCTGAAACAGCGGCACCTCAAGCGGGGTGATCGCTGCCGTTTCAGCGCCATTAAATGACACCATTACCACCTGTTTAGCCGTTTTCAGTTCATCAAAACTCAGCGGGATAGGTGAGCCGCTGTAACGGATATGCTCTGACTTAGCGACGATCTGCGGTCTGTGGATATGTCCCAGGGCGATATAATCAGCGGGTGGAAAACCGTCGGCGGCAAAACCATCCAGGGTGCCGATATAGATATCCCGCACTGAGTCCGACTGACTCACACCCAACGCGGTCAGATGACCGGTGGCGATAATCGGCAGATCCAGCTGTTTCTCCTCCCGGAGCGCCAGCGCGGCCCGGTACAGCTGATGATAGTGCTGCTTAATTGCCTCGCCCAGGGCCTGGCGTTTTTCCAGACCGGACTCCCCGGCACGACTCTGAATCACATCACGGGGGCGGATAAAGGGGATGGCACAGAGAATCGCACCGGTTGTGCCTGCACTGTTTTTTAGCTCAATAATCTGCTTGTCGAACGACGCATCATCGCCGCTATCGTCCGAGGCTGTCACATTAGCCACCACATAGGTATTCAGGCAGGCCACCAGCTGCTTCGATTCATTCAGAGTCGAGACGGAATCATGATTGCCGCCTAACACCACTAACGTGCAGTTCAGTTGACTGATCGCCACGATAAAGCGGTTGTACATCTCCCGCGCATAGCTCGGCGGTGTGCCGGTATCGAAGATATCCCCGGCAACAATCACCGCATCGATCTCATGAGCCTTAATCTGCTCCAGCAACCAACTGAGAAAAGCCTGATGTTCCGCTTTACGGCTTTTGGTAAAAAAACTCTGACCCAGATGCCAGTCAGAGGTGTGCAGGAGTTTCATACAGAGCATCCTTAACCATCAAAATAGGTGAGATAGACTATCACAATGGCCGCACTCACCAGATCGATTTCTTTAATAAAAACAATCCGGTGTTAGATGCTACAATCCCAGGAACCGGAACACTATAACCCTGGGAAACGAAAGTAATGCCGTTTGATATCACCGCTGTCGTCAACATCATGGGGCTTTCTGCCGTTGCCGTGTTTGCTGTGTCAGGTGCACTGGATGCCGCCCGTCAGAAGATGGATATTCTCGGCTTTATGCTGATCGGCACGGCAACGGGGCTGGGCGGCGGCACTCTTCGCGATCTGGTGCTGGGCAATCTGCCGGTACTCTGGATTCGCGAGCCGATCTGGATCATCGTCTGTCTGGTGGCCTCCGCTGTCACCTACTTTATCGCGCCTAAACTGGCGTCACTGTCGCGGGCATTGATCTGGATGGATGCGATCGGTATTGCGCTGTTTGCGGTGGTAGGCACTAAGATCGGACTCGATTTTGGCACCTCCCCTCTGATTGCGGTGTGTATGGGGGTGATGACCGGCAGCTTTGGCGGTATCGCCCGGGATCTGCTGTGTGGCAGCAACCTGACGCTGATGAATGAGGAGTTGTATATCACCACCATAATGGCAGGATCTGTTACCTATCTCACGCTTAATTCATTCAACCTGCCCTACAGTTACGACCTGGTGGGCGGTTTTCTGGTGGCGTTTACACTTCGGGCGCTGGCGATCCGGTTTAATATTAAACTGCCGAACATCTATCGCGACCGCTGACCTCTGGGTTACAAACTGTGTCGATAGGCTTAATGTAATCAAATCTATCTGCCTGGGTCACACAAATGCATGTGCAGCGTTTAGGATTCAGGCTCTCAGTTTTTTTGTCAAAATCATCCTGAATCACGTCAACCCCATTGCGGCACCATCACTCCAGCCAGCCGCTATTCAGCGACAGCCTGATCTGTGACCAATGGTAAACTTATCGTAAAACAACTCCCCTTACCCGGTTCACTGGTAACGTTAAGCTCCCCTCCGTGTTCATGGATGATGCCATAGGATATGGCTAATCCTAATCCAGTACCCTTTCCTACTGGCTTAGTAGTGTAAAACGGATCAAAAATCTTCTCTATTTTTTCCGCCGCAATACCCGTGCCGGTATCCTCCACCTCAATCGTTAACATATTATCCTTCTGAGCTGACCGCACCGTCACGCATCCCTTATCCTTAATCGCCTGACCGGCATTGAGAAACAGATTCAGAAGCACCTGATTAATCTGCCCGGGGCAGCAGTATATCAACGGTAACTCATTCAATTCAGTCCTGATTTCACAATGATACTTCAGTTCATTATTAACCACCTTAAGGGTGGTCTGAATACACTCATTCAGATCGCATTGTGAGCGGGTCGAAACCGTGTCTATATGAGAAAAGGCCCTGAGACCTTTCACTATATCCCTGACCCTCTTAGCACCTTCTATAGAGTCGCTCAGCAGGTCATCCAGATCTTCATTGATAAACTCCAGATCATATTCCTCGTACAACTTTTGAATTTTCTCCTGCTGTGCTTCCCGATCCTCCAGACTGGTCAGTGTTGCGCCCTCTTCATATGCCTGAATCACAGAACGATAGCTCTGCGTGTACTGCTTCAGTGACTGGAGATTACTCATGATAAACGCGATGGGATTATTTATTTCATGGGCCACACCCGCCGCCAGCACACCAATTGATGCCATTTTCTCAGAGTGCAATAGTTTGGCATGCGCCTCTTTAATCTCCCGTGTGGCCTGCTCCAGCTCACTATTCTTTTTTCTCAGCTCTTCGGTACGCCGCAACACCCGTTGTTCAAGTGATCGGTTCAGTTCTTTAAGGTCGTTTTCGAACCGATCCCGGCTGGCGCTCGTTTCCCTAAGGTTATCCACCATCGTATTAAAAGCGCCAGCTACATCAGCAATCTCATCATGCCCCTTGACAGGAACATGCAGATCAAGCCCTCCATCTGAAATAGTTTTAGCGGCCGAATGCAGTACTTTCAGTTGCTTTGTCAGGTAACTCCCCAACAGGAAAGAAAACAGAGCCACAAGCCCCATCTCAAGTACAGCAATCAACTCACTGCGACGTTCAGCTTCGACGAAGATTGCATTCATACTGCTAATATCGAGACCGATTTCAACCTGGCCGTAGACCTGCCCACCTTCGCGGATCTCCGCGGCGGTATCAAACACACCATCCGTTGTGGTTTCAACACTGTGATCCGCAATAAATGGCCGCGCCAAAACAGTAGGATCGCCTCCCTGAGCAACCACATTGTGATCCGGCCCCAGAACTCTGGCATAAACCAGATCGGGGTTTTTTAAGACTTCACGGACAAATGCATCCAGAGAAGCCAGATCATAGGACAACACGGCATCTTTGGTGGTAGTGGCGAACAATGTAACGGTCGTCGAAGCCCGCTTGGTCAGTGCATCGTAGTTTGTGGTACGCAGATAATTCAGTGTCATAGACACCAGCAGCAACAACAGCAACGCTTCAATACAAGCGATGCCGATTATGGTTTTTAACCTGATTGACACCTGAACCCCCTCGCTAACCGAACAAGAAACTACTGCAGCAGATCATCCAACAGTTTAATTTTCAATGCCCGTACATCATCCCAGTCACTATCCTGCGCCGTCTCTATACCCTGAAAATTAATCGCTTTCAGTAACGCACGCCCTTCCGGATCATCATTCATCGCTAGCAGTGCATTTCTAAGCTTCGCGACAGTTTCCGCGTTAATCCGAGGGTGCACCGCAATAGCATGAGGGGTATAGGTCGGCGTGCGCCATAAGACCCGCAACTGTGCTTTCACCTCAGGTGCAATATTATTAAAGGTGCGCATAACCCCACCACCGGCAACAAAAAAACCACGACTGACTCCCAGATACACGGAGTCATGGGAAGAGACATATTTCGGCGTAATATGAATGCCTTCTAACCCCATTTGGGCACGGGGAACGATACTGGCGGCAAATGCTGCCGGTGAAGGAAAGGCTAACGTTTGTCCATTCAATTCAGCAAGCTCGGTCAGTGGGCTGTCTTTTCTGACCACAACAATGCCTTGAATCCGCTTATCCTTCTGCTTTGCAAGTGCCTGATATCCGGGAACCTGATGAAAAACCGTATAATGGTAAGGGTTCATATACGCAATATCATATTCCCCCGCCAACAGACGCTTTTCAAACGTCGGGATATCATGTGCGGTACTGAAACGGATAGTCTCCCCGGTTTTTTCACTCAGGTAGTTGAAAATTGGCGTCCACAATTGAGCCAGTCGCTTGGCTGACTGTTGTGGCACTACCCCAAAGGTAAGCGTATCAGCATCAGCATCAGGAGCACTCAGACTCAGTGACAGCAGCAATGTTAGCGCATAGATAATTCTCACGACTCATCCCTCTTTAGCTCTGAATTGTCAAACTCATCAATCCATAAAAGAACCTTATCCAGTATCCCCTGAGACTGGAGCATCGAACGATCCAGTCCTGACGCCTCATCCAGCAAGCTGCCACCACGGGCCTTTGTCTCACAGGCTAACTTCACCACATAAAGACGGCACATAAGCGGTGTAATATGCTCGGCCTCTGAAGGAACATTCTGATAAATCAAGGCTTGAACAAAGTCGTTCTCAAACTCCCAAAGCGCCAGCAAATATGCTCCGGCAACATCTTCTTCGGTTGGTTGCCGCTGCCGATGATCCGGGACAAAGCGGATCGACCCTGTGCAGGTCAGCAATGCGCCGACATTGTGCAACAATCCCAGAGTGAATGATTTCTCGACCTCTTGTTTACTACAGCCACAGGCAATGCTCAGTTGCCGGGACAACAAGGCAAGCATCATTGATCGCTGTAATAACTGATTGCGTTGTGTCTCATCAATTGCCGGACACTGTCTGAATACCCCGTGACAAAGCACTACATTCTTGATGATTTCAAAACCCAGCCGCATAACGGCGGAATGGATATCAGAGGCCGGCCCGGTAAAACCGAGATAGGGTGAATTCGCCAGCTGAATGATCTTTGCCAGGATTGCCGGATCCTGGCTGATGATTCTGCCAATCTCATCAACATTAACATTGTCACTCTTCAGATAATCACTCAGCTCCCGATAGACCTGCGGCAGCACCGGAATACTCTCGAGCGCACCGAGCTGTCGCCGCAGATCCTGTGACACCGGGAGACTGCGCAGACAGATGGCCCGGCGTAACAGCTGCGATAATGTGTCCATTTCAATCGGTTTTGGTATCAGGATATGCGCGACATCCGCGACTTCAAAGATCACCTCTTCAGAGATATATCCCGAAAGCATTACCCGAATAACTTCGGGTGACTCGTCACAAACCCGCCGCAGCAGATCAGCACCATCCATTTCAGGCATGCGTTTATCGGTAACGATCACCCAGGGTTCAAACTCCGCAAGTACGCTGAGCGCCTCCGTCGGCGACTGACAAAACCTCAGCTCCCAGTCGCGGCAATATGGCCTCAACCCTCTGCGCAGAGAGCTAAGAACACTGATTTCATCATCGACAAATAATACCCGGGGTGTATCCATCAAATTTCTAATTCCTGACAGTTTCCTTGATCGTTATCCGCACTAATGCTGCAGGTATTCTTTCCCGATTAACGGCTGATTTTCAAGCAACGCCCTGAACTGTCCAGCCGATACCGGCGGACTATAAAAATATCCCTGAATCTCATCGCAATTGAGAGTATTCAGGGTATCCAGCTGAGCCTGAGTCTCAACCCCTTCGGCAACTACCGACATACCCAGGTCATGCGACAACTGGATAACATTTCTCACCAGATCCAGGCGTTCTCTGCTCTGTGGCAGCTCTTTTACGAAGGAACGGTCAATCTTCAGAGTATCTATTGGTAATCGGTTCAGATAATTAAGCGATGAGTACCCGGTACCAAAATCATCAATAGACAGTTTAATCCCCAGTGCTTTCAACTCATTAAGCAGTTTCACGCTGTTATCAATATCCTGTATCAGGAAGGTTTCGGTAATTTCCAGTTCCAGATCGGTCGGCTCTATACCGGATACATCCAGGATATGTTTAATTTTATCAGCCAGCATTGCCTGATGCAGTTGACGGCCGGACAGATTCACGGAGAGCAAAAACGGAGGCACCCCTTCTCGTTGCCAGCACTTACGTTGCGCACTGGCGGTCGCCAAAACCCACTCACCGATCGGCTCAATCAGGCCACTGGTCTCAGCCAGAGGAATAAACGTTTCAGGAGAGATCATCCCCAACGAATCATGCTTCCAGCGTAACAGAGACTCCGCCCCGACAATAAGCCCGGTTCTCAGCGAAATCTTAGGCTGATACACCACCGATAATTGATCTTTATCCAGCGCCTGGTACAGGTCGCTACGCAGCAACATCAGCCCACGACTATTAGCGTTCATCGCTGGCTGGTAACGGGGAAACTGCCGGGCACCCGATTGCTTATCATTATAGAGAGCGGCCTGAGCATTACGTATTAACGATTCCGGGGTTTCACCATCATCGGGACTCAGCGCATATCCAGCACTGAAGGAGATGTGCAATTCTCGCCCGGCAATACTTTGTAACTGCTCAAATGGTTGCAACAGAGCGTCAACAATATTCTGTGTTTCCGTTGCGGAATAAGCCGCGGGAATCAGCAGCACAAACTCATCACCGCCCATATGCCCAAGCTCACCGGATTCAGGGGTATTCTGCAACATCGTGTTTGCCAGCGAAACCAGCAGTTGATCTGCCACCTCGTACCCCAGACTATCGTTATAGCTACGGAACATATTGACGTCCAGATAAACCGCCGTTGTCTCGACACCACTCTCCATCCACTGCCGCAGGCGCGCCATGACTTCCCGACGAAATAACAGCTCCTCAATCCCAAGAGCTCCGCTCCTGCGTCGTAGTTTGTCCAGTTCCTGGGAATGCTGAAAGGCCCCCTTTATCTCAGCCAGCAATGTCCCCTCATCCCATGGTTTGGTGAGATACTTGTATACCGTGCCGCTGTTAAGCGCAGCGATAACTGAATCAATATCGGCATAGCCGGTCAACATAACACCGACAATATCGGAGAAGCGTTGTTTGATATTCGCCAGCAACTCCCCGCCGGTCATGTTAGGCATATGATAATCGGTAATAACCACCCTGATATGATTATTTTGCTCAAGCAAACGTAACGCTTCATCCCCGCTATTCGCAGTAACGACCTTATATCCGGCATGATGCAGTGTCCGCCTCAGTGCCCTGAGAATAGACTGTTCATCATCAATCAGTAACAACGTTCTATGCACAGTACCCCCAGCACTTTCTTTCTGACATCGATCAATTCAGTTAATCACTTGTTCGCCGGACACAATCACGGTTATAGCGGCAGTTCATTTTTTCAGCAGCTGCTGAATGCTCTTTAAAAGCTGTTCATTCTCAAAAGGTTTCTGCAACACGGCATCAGCACCAGCCGCTAATGCTTTCTCCAGACTGGCTTCACCCAGAGCCGATATGACCAGAATTTTAAGGCCCGATAGTTCGCTAGTGCTCCTGACGCATTCGATTACGCCGTAACCATCCAGACCCGGCATACTCAGATCGAGCGTCATTAACGCAGGCTTTTCTATAGACAGCATGCTTCCGGCCTGAAATCCGTCGGTCGCGATCAGTGTTTCATAGCCATTACTTCTGAGTACCCGTTGTATTGATTTTGCAACCGCTGGCTCATCATCCACGATCAATATCTGTCTGCTGATGGTTTGCTGGAGCCCAGGTGGCACAGGCATGCCATGCTCATGCAGAAAGGCGATAAAATCTTCTTCCCGAACCCGGTTATTTCCCCTGCCAGGCAATTTAAAACCCGTTAAAGCACCACGATCAATCCAGCGAATAACAGTCCGCAAGTTGACATCACAAAGCTTTGCTATTTCACCTGTCGTCAATGTTTTCATCTATATACCTACCCAAAGAGTTATCCTTGCTCCTGATAGTGACTATAGTAACAAAACATTATTCTAAGTCAAATGTGACATTTGAGACACACACTGCTAAGCTGAAGTCCGATTACGAATAATGGATTGTTTGCTACAGGTATTGAGAGAAACAGAACGCGTTACACTCTTGTCGATAAAATGGAGCCCGGCATGCAACAACACACGCCAGAACTGATACAACAACCCGTCCCTGATACCCAGTCGATCTGGAATGTTCTTTGTGTGGACGACGAAACCAATGTTTTACGGGCGCTTAAGCGTCTGCTAAATAACACTGAGTTTCAGTTTTTCCCAGCCTCCAACGCTCGCGAAGGCATGAAACTCATGCAGCAACACTCGATAGATATCGTGATTTCAGATATGCGCATGCCTGAGATTGATGGAGCAGAGTTTTTAGCTAAGATTGCCCGGGAATACCCTTCCAGCTACCGCATGCTGCTAACCGGCTATGCCGATAATGATGCCACTATTTCTGCAGTCAACGATGGGCAGATTCACCGCTATCTGCAAAAACCCTGGAACAATGAAGATCTCTTACTGACGCTATCGCAGGCGGCCGAACGCCTCTGTCTTGAGCGGGAAAAGCAACAGTTGCTGACAACGATAAAACAGCAGAACCAGACACTTCATGATCTGAACCTTGAACTCGAAGAAAGAGTTCAGTTGCGTACCCGACAAATTCGCCAGGCAATGACCAGAGTCGAGCAGGCGAACAGCCAGATCAAAACAAACCATCGTGCCACGCTGAAGGTCTTCTATAATCTTATCAGCCTCAATCCCCACCTCGGAGGCAAACAGGCTATACAGATTAGTGAATTATGCGAACTGATTGCCAGACATCTGGAATTAACACCATCTGAAGTCACCACTATCCACCTGGCAGGATTAATAAGCGAATTAGGATTACTGAGTCTGCCTGAAAAAATTCTGGCGCTCCCCTTGTGTAAGCTCAGCTCAACAGAAACAAAATTGTTTCTTGAACACCCAGTGAAAGCGTATATAGCACTGGCTCCGGCAGAAAATCTCAATGATGTTGCCGAAATAATTAAATACCAGTATGAGCAGGTCTGCGGGGCTGGCACTCCGGACGGACTTCTGGAGAATCAGATTCCCCTCGGGGCCAGAATTCTTTCTGTAGCACGCGATTACGTTCATTCAATTAATGGAAAACGATATGACATATGCAAAAGCAGCCATGACACACTTAGGCAACTAAACAGAGATTCGGGCACCATTTATGACAAGCAGATTGTTCAGTTGCTACCTGAACTTATTCCCCAGCTGGAACACAAAGCGCTGAAATCATCTGAACGCCTGGTAACAAGTATGCAGCTTGAAGCAGGCATGGAACTATCACGAAGTATCTATAATCAAAACGAGATCCTGCTTCTGCCCGCGGGGCATCGTTTTACGGCCTCGACTCTCGAACGGTTGCAATCACTGGAAAAGATCGACGGGCGGCGACATCTACCTATCTATGTTCTGGAGCAATAGGTGATAGTTAATAGAGCAAAATCAGTAACGGTTGTTGATGAACCAGGCTTTCTTAACTACCAATGAGATTCACCGGGCGTTAATTTAATAAAAGTGGCGACCTATTTCAGAACCAGACAATAATAAAGGCGGATACCCGATCCGCCTTTTATCTCTCATATTCCTGCAGCAGTCTTACCTCTCATTCAACACCGCCCCGGGGAAATGTTCCCGGAGAATGCGGTTCTGAAACTGATCATTAAAACGACAATTGATTATGATGATAAACCGTTCATAGGGCTGGTCGGCATCAAGCGGCTTAACACCACTGACACTGTGATAGATCTGATCATCACGGATATGCAGAATCTCACCCGGCGCCAGATCACCGGAGATAATCTCCTGCTCTCCCTGTTTATCGTACGACAATAAACTGGTTCCGCCGCTGACATTTTCCCGGTTAATCACCAACACACTGAGAAACTGACTACCATCTTTATGAATCCCCTGCCCCTGCAATGGGTCGGTTAAGGCGTTCCCCCGCACACCGTTTATCTGCATCAGAATCGGCTCACCGGGCTGAATATCCCAGAGCCCGGCCCAACCCTTGATAAACTCGGAGACATCGGTTCGCTGAATAAACGCATCCTCCAGGGGCGCATAATGGCGCACCTTATCCGCCATGGTATCCGCATCATTAAATGCACCGGCCTGAGCCATTGGACAATCCGGCACCACCACCGGCTCACCAGCCCGGTTCAGATAGAACCAGGACATCCGCTTCCAGCGGCTATCCACATACGGGTCCCGGGGTAGCTGTTGCAGATAAGGCAACCAGCCTTGCAGATCAATCCGGTTATGGACATCGGTTCTGCTCCAGTTACCCGTGTAGACCTCTTCATATACCCGATCCTCCCAGTACCTCCCCGGACAGGGTATTGTTGAATGAACAGGCTGCGGTGCAATATAGGGTTGAGACACACCCCTGGCGGGGTTATTTAAGACGGTTGTTTCCATAGTATTTCACTCCTGTGAGACAGAAACAGCTGCACAATGCAGCAGAAAAAATCAAAGGCCGATACACCGGGCCTTCGGTCTCTATTTGTAGCAACTTAAACATACGTTTAAAAACAACCTTCACCAATTTGTGAAAAACAGTATGGATAAAATTCAAACCCGGGTTGCCCGCTTCACGCTCAGAACCGGAACGGCCGATGACGCAGCACAGGTTATCGCCTATATGAAAAAACTGGGTGAATACCAGAAGATGCTGGATAAGATCACCGCCACCGAAGCTGATATACACCGCTTACTCAGTGAACAAAGAGGGGAAGTACTGTTTGGGGAATACGATGGCGAGACGGTTGGCTTTATCTATTTCTATCAAAACTCATCGGCGTTCACTGGCCAGACCGGGCTCTATATCGATGGCTTTTACATCGATCAGCCGTTTCAGTCACAAGGGTTAGGTAAGATTATGCTCGCCTATCTCTCTAAGCTGGCACTGGAACGGGGTTGCCAGCGACTGGAGTGGGGCTGTCTCGACTGGAACACCCCGGCTATCCACTTCTATCAACAGATGGGAGCCAACAGCGTCGATGAGATGACGATCTATCGCTTAGGCCCACAGCAGCTGGAGCAGAGTGCAGCGCAATTCTGATCTTATTTTCACAACCTGTTTTCAAGCTGAACGCTGACGAACTTTTATCATACCGATCTGTCCCTCCCTGCCAATACATCAGAAATTCTCTGTGCAAAAACTGCTTTTCGGATCAGCTTTTGCCTGGCAATCCCACGTTTCAAGACACAGCTGCCAAACGCTGATTTATGCAGTTTATCCAGGCCACCAAGCCATTTCTACTCGTGACACACAATAGTGCACATACACTTATAGTGAGATTAAATAAGTACTAATATTGTGCAAAACCAAACTTTAATTACATTATTATCATAATTTGATAAAATGTATTGTTTGACCACTTCTGTTATGTTACTTAATAGATAACCCGGATGATAAAAACGACCGAATCCAAGCCATCGTCATCATCCAGAAACACTGAAACCCTATTGAAAAAATAAATAGAAGCCTGAGGTAAAACATGAAACGCACAGTTGCAAAGATGCTTGTCGGATTATCTGTGATCGCCTTCAGCCAGAGTGTATTTGCTGAAACCCGGCTGACACTCTCCTCCTGGATGCCAAGTCAGCACCCTATGGCGGCAGAGATGATCTTCCCATGGGCCAAAGAGGTGGCCGAGGTTACCGAAGGACGGGTGACTGTCGATATTCTGGCTAAATCCCTGGGACACCCAAAAATTCATTATGATATTGCCCGCGATGGTCTGGCAGATATCACCTACAGTGCTCACGGCTATACACCGGGACGCTTCCTGCTGACCAAAGTGGCCGAGTTCCCCTTCAGCGGTAACAGTGCAGAGGCGCAGTCCGTCGCCTACTGGAGGGTTTATAACAAATACCTGGCGAAGGCCAATGAACATAAAGATGTCAAACTGCTGGGGCTGTTTACCCATGGACCCGGTGCGGTGCATAACAGTAAACACCCAATTGAAAAAGTATCAGACTTCGAAGGGCTGAAACTGCGTGTGGGAGGTGGAGTTGTTAATCAGGTGGCAACCTCCGTTGGCGCTGTTCCTCTGCTGAAACCCGCGTCAAAAGCTTACGAACTTCTGTCTCACGGTGTCGCTGACGGCACCATGAATCCACCGGATGCTCTGGTCGGCTTCAATATCGTGGATATGGTTAAAAATACCACTATCGTCCCGGGTGGCTTTTACAACATCAGCTTCTTTCTGGTGATGAATAAGGATCGCTGGAATGAGATCGATCCTAAAGATCAGGCGGCCATTGAAAGTATCTCCGGCGAAGCCTTCGCCAAACGCTGCGGTAAAGTCTGGGATCGTATCGCTCAGGAAGGTCTGGATGCCGCTAAGGCCAATGGCAACACCATAACCTATGCGGATGATGCATTCGTCGCCGACCTGAAAGCGAAAACGGCACACATTGAAAATGAATGGGTCGCTGAAGCCAGCGCCAGGGGCGTTGATGGCGCTGCGGCACTGGCAGAACTACGTGCAATTGCCAACAGTTACACGCCTGAATAAGGTTTAGGTAATCATTATGCGACTGGTACTGACAAACATCAGCAAACGATTGCTAACCGCGCTGGAGTTTTTATACGAGCGCGTACTGGCGTATATCGCTGCGGTAGCAATGTTCCTGATGATGCTGATCACTCTGGTGGATGTTGTGGGACGAGACCTGTTCTCCTTCCCTCTCCCCGGAGGTTTTGAAATAACAGAGTTTCTGTTAGCAACGCTGATATTTCTGGGTTTGCCAATGGTCACAGCGGCCAATGAACATGTTGATGTCGATCTTCTGGACTCATCGGTTCCGGCGTTTCTGAAGCCGTTGCAGACAATCATTATCTGTCTGGTGAATACCATCGCCTTTGGTGTGCTGTCGTGGATGCTCTGGAAACTGGCCATCCGCACCTATAACTACCAGGACACCACTGCGATCCTCGAGATCCCCTTTACCGGACTGGTTGTACTGATGGCCAGTTGCTGCACGCTGGCGACGGCGGCACTGGTGATGATGTTACTTGTCAGAAGGGGCAAAAAACTTTTCCGCAGCAAGACAAAGCCGGAGTATTGATACAAGATGGAAACCAGCTTAATAGGCCTTGCCGTTTTAATGTTCCTGATCTTTTTCAGGGTTCCCCTCAGTGTTGCCATGGGCACCACCGGCGTACTGGGCTTTGCCTATGTACAACTGTTTGAGTTTGGTAACTCAAGAGGGATGGATGCCGCACTTAACATGGTATCGCAGGTCTCATTTGAGACCGGATTATCCTACAGCCTATCGGTGGTTCCGCTGTTTATTCTGATGGGTAACTTTATCACCGAGGCGGGCCTTTCCAGCCAGCTTTATCGCGCATCCCATGCTTTTCTGGGACATTTCAGGGGTGGCCTGGCACTGTCTACGGTAGTGTCCTGCGGGGGCTTCTCAGCGGTCTGCGGCAGTTCAATGGCCACTGCCGCCACCATGTCGAAAGTCGCGATGCCCGAGATGCGCAAGTATAACTACGCCGACAGTTTAGCCAGTGGATCAATCGCCGCCGGCGGAACCCTGGGGATACTGATCCCCCCCAGCACCATCCTGGTGATCTACGGCATGATGACAGAAACCGATATCGGCAAACTGTTTATTGCGGGTTTACTGCCCGGTTTAATCGGCATCATCTTCTATATGGCGGCGGTATCAGTCACCGTTCACCTCAAGCCCGAGCAGGGGCCGGCAGCGGAGCGTTCAAGCTGGACTGAACGGCTGGTCGCACTGAAGGATGTCTGGGGCATATGCTTCCTGTTTTTCATCGTGATGGGGGGGATTTACAGCGGCGTCTTCACGCCGACAGAAGCGGCGGGGATCGGTGCTTCGGGAGCATTCTTTATCGCCCTGCTGCGACGTAAGCTGACGTTTAAGAGCCTGATTGACACCCTGGTAAGCTCTGTCCGTACCACGGCCATGCTGTTCTTCCTGGTTATCGGTGCGGTACTGTTTTCCAACTTCATTAATCTGGCGGGGTTGCCGGATGCCCTGAAAGATGGTGTGCTGGCGATGAATCTCAGCCCGATGCTGGTGATTCTGGCGATCATCGGTATCTATATCATTCTCGGCTGCGTGTTGGAAAGTATGTCGATGATACTGCTGACGGTGCCGGTGTTTTACCCGCTGATCTCCGCGATGGGAATGGATCTGATCTGGTTTGGCATTCTGGTGGTCGTGGTCACCGAAATCAGCCTGATCACCCCACCGGTAGGATTGAATGTCTTCGTTCTCAGAACGGTGCTTCCCGATCTGAAGCTAAGCACTATTTTCAAAGGGGTCACCCCCTTCTGGATCGCCGATATCTTCCGCCTGATTCTGATTGCACTGGTCCCAGGTGTATCCCTGTTTCTGCCCGGGATGGTCGGCTAACTCAGGCATATATACAGCGCGCCCTGTCAGCGCAAACAGGGCTGTTCCTATATCATTATAAAGGCAACACAGATGAGTATTGAGATTAGAAATATTTTATATGCTTCAGATCTGGGCGACAGCTCCAAATACGCGTTTGAGTTTGCGGCATTAGAGGCCAGTAAACATAACGCAAAAGTAACCTTCCTGAATGTCGTTGAGCCCCCTTCTCACTCAGCGGAAACCATTTTCGGCAACCTGAGTGATAAAAACGCTTTCCAGACGATGCGTCAGGAAGGCTTACAAAGAATCAAAGCACTCATCGAGCAACGCATCGATAAACTGAGTCACTCAACAGCGGTTTCGCTACAGCAAAAGCCAGAAGCCCGCATTGAGGAAGGCCATGCGGCTGAAACCATCATTGAGGTTGCCGATGAGATCGGTGCCGACCTGATTATTGTCGGCAGCCGCAGCCGGACTCACTCGACTCTGGAACGTTTCTTTGTCGGCTCAACTGCACAGAATGTGGTGCAGCTGAGTGCTATCCCCGTCTTGATTATCCCTATCCCGGTAGAGAATTGATTTTATCAGCGCGTAGCCCCGGTATCAGGGGCATTTAAAAACGCTTTCTGAAATCATTTAATAACAATTCAAGAATACAGCACTGAGCGTTTACAAAACAACCAAATCAAAAACAGCAGACTCGATACCAGGTAGCCAATATGAATGATCATATTGATCTGACTAAAAACGTTTCAGGCATAAAGATCACTCTTGCAAGTTCAAAAGTAACAAAGCCTTTTAAAGTTAACGATAGACAGATATATATCTATCTGTCATTTAATCACTCCAGAACGTTCTTCCGAATCCACTTCCTCAATCAACCATACTCTCTTTATAGTGAAAAAAGGCTGGAAGATCTCCTCCAGATAAATCATTTATCAGACAGTGTCGTGTCTATAAGCTCCACTCCTTTCAAAGATTTACTTACCCATGTAATGACACAACAAAAGAGCATCCCACAAAGAATATTAGACAGTTATGCTGACATCATACTCCACTATATTCAGAGAGAGATCTTATTTAACACAGGTTCAAAATCAAATAAGAACAGCAAAGTAACAACCATGAAAAATATTAAGAATTATATTGATCAAAACATAAAAACTAATATATCAGTGAAAAACTTAAGCAACGTTTTTTATATGAGTGAACGGTCACTCTATTATCTTTTTCAGGAGTTCGAATCAAAATCCCCCCTCGCTTATATTCAGCAACAAAAAGTAGCTCATGCATACCAGGAAATAAGCAGCAAGGCATCACACCGGAGTATTACTCAGATTGCCATAGACTATGGTTTTTCAAACCTGGGACGCTTCGCCCAGCTTTATCGTATGCAAGTAGGGGAACTGCCCTCGACAACCCGGACAAACTTTCAGTAATCACAGTTTTCTATAGCGCAGGCAAGCCTGAGCTGAGAACGGCTTAAATACGTCTCTGGATAATCTCAGCCCTGCCCTGAGAACACCACGACTTATCTCACCGCAAGCTCCGTTACAGACATTAGCCGACCTAAAGAAAAGCAGCGATCTCGGTGAAAGATAAAAGCACGATTAAACACTCTATGCCTGTAAAATAAAAAAAGCCGGCTGTTAAACAACCGGCTAAAGCTGACAAGCAAAAAATCAGAAGATTCAAATAGCCATAAACAAGAGAGGCAAGCCAGTAAACAGCTTTCCTGCGCTTAAGCAGCTGTTGCGCTCTTACGCTCTTTCACTTTACTGCTGATATACACCACGATTGAGAGGATGGTGATGCTCAGCAACACCAGACTGATCGGCCGGGTAATGAAAATAGTCAGATCACCTTCTGATATCCCCATGGACTGTCTGAATCGCGTCAGGAAGACTGGCCCCAGAACCATGCCCAGAATAATAGGAATAGCAGGGATATCATTCTTTCTCAGCACATAGCCAACACCTGCAAAAAACAGCGCAATCAGTGCATCGCTCACCTGGTAGTTCTGGCTGTAGCTGCCAATAAAACCCAGCACCAGAATAAAGGCACCAATAAATCGCCCTCTGATACGGGTCAGATTTACCATCCATTTAGTGGCAAATGTCAGGTAGACAAAGCAGAAAATATTCATCATAAAGAGAGAGATGTAGAGGCCGGATATAAACTCAGGTCGCTCAGCAAACAGCGTCGGCCCCGGTACATAGTTATGCACCATAAACACCGCCAGCAACATGGCCATCAGCGCATCAGCGGGAATGCCAAACGCCAGCAAAGGCACCATAACCGATGCGGTCACGGCATTATTGGATGTTTCCGAGGCGATCAGACCCGCAGGGTTGCCTTTGCCGAAGGAGTCCGGATCTTTGGAAAACTTCTGTGCCAGGGTGTAGGAGAAAAACTGCGAACCAAACTCGCCAACACCGGGCAGCAATCCCATGATCACCCCCAGAAATGCGGAGCGTGCAACGGTCATCTTATTGCGCAGCAGCTCTACGATACCACTGAAGTATCCTTCCCCCTCAAGCCTGGTGACATGGGCATCATTGCCCTTTTTTGACAGCAATACAAACGCCTGAGACATGGCAAACAGACCGATAACAACCGGCACCAGCGGAATGCCACCTAACAGCCAGGTCTGGCCGAAGGTAAATACCTGAGAGTTAAATGAACGGTCGAGGCCTACCGAACCGAGAAACAGCCCAAAGCCCAGCATAATCACCGCTGCAGGCACATGTTTACGGTGGGCCAGCACCACAAACACCATCCCCAGCAGCGCCAGCATAGCAAACTCTGCTGAACCAAACTTTTGTGCCACTTTAGCCAGCACGGGCGCCAGTAACACCAGAGAGGTAACACTGATCATTCCCCCCACAAATGAGGAGGTGTACGCAATCGACAGTGCGCGTTTGCCTTCCCCCCGTTGCGCCATCGGATAACCATCGTAGGTGGTTAACACCGCCACCGGGGTGCCGGGGGTGTTCATCAGAATCGCGGGAATCGCGCCACCGTACCAGGCGCCGCCGTAAACCCCCACCAGCAACATGACCCCCGCCAGTGGCGCCATCGAAAAACTCAGGGGCAACAGTATCGCCATCACTCCGGCAGGTTCAAGACCCGGGATAGAGCCAATAGTCACCCCAATCAATGCACCTAACAAGATCGCCAGGATCACATTTAAGTTGGCAACCTCATTTAAACCCAGCAGTATACTATCCATTGCCGTTTCCAGAATTAAAGATAAGAATTTGCAAAATCTGACCAGTCAGCTGGCAAGAATTGATACAACCACACATCATCCATCCACAGGCCAATCACATATCTGAAGATAAAAACGATGGCGACAGAGACTAAGAAGGTCGCTATAAACCAGTTCCGGTTAAGCAGGCGCGATAACGCCAGCAGCAGCGAGACAAACACTAATGTCGTGAGAAAAAATCCGGTTACATTTAACAGGTGGATATAGAAATGAAAGAGAATGCTGGTGATCACCGCGACCCGATTATAGGAGAGCGCATCATACAGATACTCAGACCAGGTTTTCAGATCGATTGAAAAAAGCGCCTTAAGCTTACCAGCAAGCATCACACATGAAAAAAAAGCCATAATGCTCAGCCCGATAAGGGGACCCAGCATCGGTTGCAGAAACCACCCTTTGTGAGTATCAATAATGCTGGCCTGAGAAGGCACCAGGCAGAGTAAAACAAAGCTGATTAAGGTGACCAGAACGTAGAAAGGTATGTTCTCATCACCTGTCAGAATCATCTGCTTATCACAGAGCTGATCTTCGCTATCCGAGGCTAAATTGTTATCTTTATTTTTCATATCAATTCTCAAAGCGCCTCTCTTTCATCAGGTCAACCAGACTTCAGAGAGGCTTTACTAACTGAAAACCTATTTGTTCATATATTTGAGAAGATCTTTGCTTTGCTCGACCTCTTCAGCAATACGCTTACTGGCTTCAGCGGCTGGCTGCCAATAGATTGAGGCACCGGTGGTGTTGGCGATCTCTTTAACACGATCAGACTCAAGCGCTTTCTTCGCGATTGCAGCGATCTTGTCTTTGATCTCCTGAGGTGTACCGGCAGGCACAAACAGACCATTCCAGGTGGTCATCGGGATACCTGCAATCTCGTTCAGGGTCGGGGCATCGGGTGAAACACTGATCCGCTCTGAAGTAAACGAGGTCAGAACTTTGGCTTCACCCGACTTCAGGCACGCCAGGATTAGCTGAGTCGTGGTATTGATAACATCGGCATCACCATTTGCCAGAACGGAACAGTCGGTGGCATCAAAAGGGGCATCAGAGGAAAAATTAACCCCCAGAACCTCTGCCGCTTTGAAGGTCATCGCCGTCGGGCCTGCCTGATAACCAAAATGCCCCAGCGAGACATCATTGCTCTGTGAGTATGCTGCCAGCTCTTTCATAGAACTGTAGGGAGCATCGCCACGGGTGGCCAGCACAAACGGATAATCCAGGAAGATGCCTACTGGCTCAAAAGTACTGTGATCCCAGGGCACATTACCCGCCAGGATTTTGAATGTTAGCAGGTCATTTACAAATGAACCGATCGTCAGGCCATCGGGACGGGCTACTGCAACTTCGGACGTACCGATAACTGCACCACCGCCAGGCTTATTAACAACCGTTGCTGGCTTGCCCGTCTCTTTAGTCATCTCTTCAGCAATGATGCGGGTCAGCACATCTTCAAGATCACCTGGAGGCCATGGCACAATAAACTTAACCGGACGGGATGGATATTCTGATGCGGCCACCAATGGCGCAGCAAGCACTGAACACGCTAAGACAATGCCGGAAATCATCGTTGTTATTTTCTTCATGAAATACCTCTGTTATTTTACTTGGTGAGTTGAGATTAAGCGTTATTCACTTGTCCCTTTCAGAGGAACAATGAGAACAGGACAAACACTGTGATGGATTACTTTCTGAGCCGTTGAGCCGAGAAATATTCGTGACAATGACGAGCTTTCCCTATCCCCCATCACGATCAGATCTGCATTAAACATCCTGGCAGCTTTGACAATGCACTTATCCGGCACCCCCTGAAGAACCTGAATCGTTGGCTCATCGATCAGCTTTGCATCTTCCTCAGACAGTTCCTCATCATGAAAATCGATAAGACGCTGCTCAATACGCTGCATCCGTTCAGTGAAGATTTTAGCCAGTCTGGAACGACTCACCGATTCGGGGAGGTAATCATTGATTATCTCTTCAGTGGCACCATCAAGTGGCTCCACAACATGCAGATAAATGATTTGAGCGCTATGAGCTTTTGCCTGTTCAATCGCAGCCCTGAACGCAGGACGGCTGCCAAGACCTAAGTCAGAAGCGTATATGATCGTATTTATCTTCATATCTTAAAACCACCAAATTTCTCATAATTTGAGAATACATTCTTAATTTTAAAATATCAATACAAAAAAATAACGCTTTTCTCACATTTAATGAAAAATGATAATAACCAACTATGATTTTCAATCTGTTTGCACAACGGACGGGCGGCGGAGATTTTTATCCGGAAATGGCGCACCAAAACGAGTCACGGAGTCAATCGACCCAGATTTTCAGCAACGGCAAAATCACGGCTAAGGAAAGCAGCGAAAGGATAGTGGTGGACATAATAGCGCCGGAAGCCAGCTCAACCCGACGCTCATACTGCCGGGCAAAAATAAACACCATTGAGCCTGTTGGCAAAGAGGACATCAGGACAACAGACGCAGCCCAGAACGGCTCCAGTCCCATCAGATAAACGACCAACAAGGCAACCAGTGGGTTGAAAACAACTTTAACCAGCGTCACCCAAACCAGCCGTCCGGTCTCGCCCTGAATTTTAATACCCACCAGTGATGCGCCCATGGCAAACAGCGCCACAGGGGCTGCGGATGGCGCCAGCATCGCAAACAGATTGTTCACCGGGACAGGCAGCGGAATAGAAAAATAGGAAAACACTCCCCCGGCTATCGGGGCTATCAATACCGGATTTTTGAGAAACATCCGGGAGAACGTATTCCAGGCGTTCTGCCAGTAGGTCCCGCCGGAGCTTTTATTGCCCACCAGCGCCAGACCGATAATAAACACCATGTTGGTCGATAACGTCGCAATCACAACCGGCACGGTGCCCTTCTCACCAAACATGTAGAAAGCCAGCGGTACCCCCATATAGATGGTATTCCCCCAGCCACAGATGAGTGAGATAACGATTGCATCGAGGCTATCCCGGCTTTTCAGGCCCCGGTAGCCAAACACCCCCAGCACCATGGTAATCGTGGTGGCAATAAAATAAGCGGCAATAAAGGAGGGGTTTACTAAAGCGTCCAGGGAGACCTTAGCCATCGCCAGAAACAGCATCGGTGGTACGGCATAATTGATAATAAAATGGTTGAGCGCCTGCACAGCGCTCATCGGTATACCGCCGGATCTGCAGGCAAACCAGCCGCTAAAAACAACTGCAAACACCGGTAAAACAATATTAATGACGAGTTCCAAACACGCTCTCCAATTCGCGGTCTACCACGCCACTAAAGATGGCTGAACCTGACTGATCAGCCTTTCAGGTTGTTCAGATCGATGCCTTCCTCTTCCATAATCTGCATCGCAATACGGAAACTGTCGATCGCAGCCGGAACGCCACAATAGATCGCCACCTGCATCAGCACTTCGCGGATCTGTATTGGAGTCAGGCCGTTATTCAACGCCCCCCGGACGTGCAGCGCCAGCTCATGGGGACGGTTGAGGGCGGAGATCATTGCCAGATTAATCATGCTCCGCTCTTTTTTATCCAGCCCCTCTCGTTGCCAGACATCTCCCCAGCAATACTCAGTCACTAACTGCTGTAGCGGTTTATTAAACTCGTTAGCGTTATTGATCGAACGATCCACATAGGCGTCACCCAGGACCTCTTTTCGCAGCTTTAAACCTGCATCAAATTTCTCACTCATCACTCACCTCTGTGTAAATACAGTGCAGCTATTGATAGGACAGAACCAGTTCAGTGTCCAGCATGGTTAAACGGTAGGTTGTGCCCGGAATCATATCGATCGGTTTCGTCAGCGAACCGCTGATAAAGTGCTGCCCCGCCTTAACACCACCGTGCAGTGCCAGCAGGCTACGCACCATCCTGACAAAGGATGTCAGCGGACCGCCCAGTACACTGGCAGGCGAACCGGACAGCGTTTCAGTTGCCGTGGTCAGACTGCACTCAACCTCAGTTCCGGTCTGCCCAGGTATAAAAAGTTGCGGCTCACCTAACTGGTAAAAAGAGGCAACCGCATTATCGGCAAGAAAACCGCCGATACCAAACTTCCAGCCCAGCCGGGAATCGGCCACTTCAAACGCCGGTGCAATATAAGCAATTGCCTCGATAATCTGCTGATCGGTGTAGTCATCGCCATCAAGATCATGACCCAGAATAAACGCCAGCTCCGCTTCCAGTTTAGGTGCGATCACGGCGTCAGGGCTGAGGCGGTCACCCTCAATCAGCATATCTCTGAACAGCACACCATACACCGGCTCATCAAGCCCAAACCTATCCAGTGCAGGCTGATTCGCCATGGCAACTTTCCAGCCAGACACCTGATTACCTGCCGCCGCATTCTGCTTCATCAGTTGCCGCTGAACGCCATAACCATCATCAATGGTAAAACCATCAAACACCGTCACATCGCTGAGCGTTTGGCACTCAGCGCGGCCATGTTGGATCGCTGCAGCCGCTTGTTGATAGACAGCGTTCATCACAGACCACCCAGACAGACATATTTAATTTCCAGATAATCTTCAATGCCGTACTTCGAACCTTCACGACCGATACCGGACGATTTGATCCCCCCAAACGGCGCAACTTCATTGGAGATCAGGCCCGTGTTCACCCCCACCATGCCATACTCCAGCGCTTCGCTGACGTGGATATAGGTGGAGATGCTCTGGGTATACATATACGACGCCAGACCATATTCCGTATCGTTGGCCATCTCGATCGCGTCATCGATGCTGTCAAACTTAAACAGCGCCGCCACCGGGCCAAAGATCTCATCGGCATAAAAATCCATTGAGCGCTGCGCATCCCCCAGGACGACCGGGTTCATAAAGCGCTGCTGCTCGTCAAACTCAACATTTCGTGAGGTAATCTGTACCGCGCCTTTAGCCGTGGCATCATCGATCATCGCTTTAATCGAGCGGTAGGCTTTACGATCAATCAGCGGACCAAGCTCGGCCCCCGCAGTAGCACCATCAGCCACCACCAGCTTATCGACCGCTGCAGCCAGCTTGGCAGAAAACGCATCATACACACCGCTCTGTACCAGTATGCGGTTGGCACAGACACAGGTCTGACCGTTGTTACGGAACTTGGCGATCAGCGCCCCCTCAACCGATTTATCCAGATCAGCATCATCAAAGACGATAAACGGCGCATTGCCGCCCAGCTCCAGAGAGACTTTTTTCACATTAGCAGCGCACTGTTGCATCAGCAGCTTGCCAATATCGGTTGACCCGGTGAACGACAGTTTGCGCACGGTAGGGTTTTCACACAGCGCCGTACCGATCTCAGAAGAGCGGCCATTAATCACCTGCAATACACCTGCTGGCACCCCCGCCTCGTGGGCCAGATACGCCAGCGCAAACGCAGTCAGAGGCGTCTGCGAAGCCGGTTTGATAATGATCGGACAACCGGCAGCCAGAGCCGGCCCGGCTTTACGGGTAATCATCGCCGCCGGGAAGTTCCAAGGTGTGACGGCTGCACAGACACCGATCGGCTCTTTTCTCACGGTCAGACGGGTGCCGGGAACAACTTCAGGAATCACATCCCCGTAAGTCCGCTTCGCTTCTTCAGAAAACCATTCAATGAAAGAGGCTGCATAGGCGATCTCACCTTTTGCTTCGGGGATGGGTTTACCCTGTTCCGCCGAGAGAATCTTACCCAGGTCGTCCTGATTAGCCATAATCAGATCAAACCACCGACGTAAAATTTGCGCACGATGCTTTGCCGTTGTTTTCTTCCAGGGCTTCCAGGCTGTCGCAGCGAAACCGATGGCGGCTTCGGTCTCCTTCTGCCCCATCACAGGCACATCAATGATGACAGAATCATCTGCAGGATTAATGACATCGATGGTGTCGCCTGAATCAGCGCCGACCCATTCGCCATTGATGAAACACGAGCTCTTAAGTAGCTCAGGATTTGAAAGTGACAGCATGCAATAAACTCTTTCTTAATGGATCATGTCAGTGAGAAACATCAGTGAAAAATAACAGTCAGAAAAGCCGCAGCGAAGATGCCTTACTGCGGCCCCGAAAAATTAGCTCAACTGTTTACGCAGGGCATCCAGAGCTTCATTCAACCGGGAAGGCGAGCAGATTGCAGCAACAAACCGGTCCGGTCGGACGATAACAATCTTATCCCGCGCGGCGGTAAACCAGTCCTCCAGCGTATGGTCAACATCTTCAACACTGACCACGCCCTCGGCCTGCAAGCGCTCATGATAGCTAAAACCACTTTTGGAGCGATTCACCTGAATATAACGGGTGTCCAGACCTGCCCAGAACGCTTTATTCTCTTCGGAAACGTTGGCCAGCGGGTTAGTACGGAAGCCGATTACCGAGAACCAGGGGCCCTGCACCTCATCGAATTTCTCCCGGCTGCCATCAGCCGTTTCAACGTCCGGCTGAATAAACAGCTGGCCCACCAGACTGTCAGGATAGATCTCATCCGCTTCGTGATGAACAATGCCTTTGGTGATATGAGCCTTCGGCTTGAACTTAAACTCAACCAGATGCTCGCGCAGGTTATCCACTGAGTCTGACGCCTTGAAGATCCAGTCTCGGATACCGGCCAGAATCGGGTTCGTCATCCCCAGCACCGCGCCCATATTGTCAGCCAGGGCGATCAGATCGGTGGCATGGCCCCGACGTTCCTGATCATAGGTGTTAAGCACACTGACAGGGATGCGTCCTTTAGCGGCAGCGGCAACCTTCCAGGCGATGTTCACCACATCACGCAGACCGGAGTTCAGCCCCTGACCCGCCCAGGGCGGTGTAATGTGGGCAGCATCACCACAGAGCATTACCCGCCCTTTGGTAAAGGTGTCCGCCACCCGGGAGTTATGGGTATACGCACGAATCCGCACGATATCCAGATCATCCACGTCATCGCCGATATGACCCCGGATCAGTTTGCGGATCACCTCCTCCTGACACATCTCCTCCTCATTCTCATGGGGGAACAGCATGAACTCCCAGCGACGGTACTGATAGGGCAGATAGATACAGACAAACGGGCGTGAAGGATCCGCATGCAACGCCGTATAGGGGGCATTGAGCTTATCATTCGCGGCATCCACCACAACCCATTTCGCTTCGTGAGTGATGCCGGTATAACCGATCTCCAGCTGCTTGCGCACCTCAGAACGGGCACCGTCTGATGCCACCACAAAGTCCGCTTCCAGTGTGTAGGCCTTGCCCGTATTATCCGTGACCTCAAGGGTCACCCGATCATCAGTCTGAGAGATGGACTCCATAGTGTGACCCAGGCGCAGATCAACATTATCAAAGCGCTGTAGCCCCTCGCGCATCGTGGCTTCGGTCAGTTGCTGCATAAAAATGTTGCGCATCGGCCAGCCATATTGCGCAGTCTTCGGCTTCACCTCGGCAAAGCAAACACCACGGGCGTTGTAGTAACGCAGTGGCACGTTGCGGATCATGTCCTTGATCGCTTCATCCGCCAGTCCAGCTCCCTGCAGTACCCGCATCGCCTCATCATCCATGCCAACGGCACGGGGATATGGCAGAATCTCTTCCGACGCTTCAAGCACAACGGTCTGAATACCGTACATGCCCATGTAGTTCGCCAGCGTGATGCCGTTAGGCCCACCACCAACAATAACAACCTGTGTTTTTTGTGTTTCCATCAGAATAGTCTCTCTCTTATTTTTTAAACCGAAGCGCTCTGTACAAAACGCACTACGGCCTCATTAAACTTCTCAGGCTGATCGTCATGAACGTAATGGCTGGCGTTATCGACGGTCACAGCGCTAAAGCACGGGTTCTTTTCAATAACCTCTTTTACCGTCGCGGCTGGCAGAAAATCTGAATTACCTCCCTTCACCAGCAGAGAGGGAATTCGTATGGCGTTAACAGCGGGCCAGAGATCGATCGGCTCAATCGTCAGACGCGCTTCAGCAATGCCTTGCTGATCATGCTTCCAGGTTACTCTTCCATCCTGCTCCCGCAGGGAAAACTTAAGCCGGGCAGCGAGCGCCTCCTCTGTCAGATTGGGACGGCTGCTGCGCCAGAACCTTTCAGCCTCTTCCCAAGAGGCAAAAGATAACGGAGTATTGCGCATCTCCCGACGGATACGCTCAGCACCGTCACCCCGGTTGGAAGACCCCGGACCGATATCTTCAATCACCAGCAGTTGCACCTTGTCGGGGTATTGCCGGGTATATTCGAGGGCATTGGTGCCGCCCAACGAATGGCCGATCAGAATAAACCGATCAAGCCCCAGGTGACCGATGAAAGCGTTCAGGTCTTCCACATAGGTATCGGTGTGATAGCCACTGACAGGCCCCCAGTCACTCTCCCCCCGGCCCCGCTGATCCAGCGCAAAACAGCGATACTGATCACCCAGTGCAGTGACAAGTTCCTGCCAGGTTTCTGCAAACCCCCTTAAACCATGCAACATCACCACCGGAATTCCCTGCGGATCACCCCACTGTAGGTAGTGCAGTTTCAGATCGCCACTGTTAAAGAAATGACTGCTTGGGGCCATCGGACACCTCTGTTTACGCTATAACTAAAAACTCTGTTTGTGGAACCGTCTTACACCAGACCGTTTTCGCATTTAGCGTCTTCCGCTTTCAGCCCACCCAAACGTGCATGCAGGCGACCACGGGTTGCAAATGCCCACACAATCAACACCTCGTCGTTACGGGGCGCATCATTAAATGAGACCGAGATAGAGTCATAATGTGAACGCACATAGAGGGCATCCTTATGCGCCAGCGGCACATCAAGCGTAGCACCCGGGCCGCCGATCTTGCCCGTTGAAGGCACCCACGACTTACCACCACCCAGGGCGTCACGCACCGGGTCTGCAGCGGGGTTAGTCAGAAACGCGTTACCGTGTTCATACTCACCATCAGCACCAACCAGAATCGCTTTGCCGTAGCTGACAATAGGGTTATCGCCGGCCAGTTCTTTGATACGTCGACCAAACTCGTGACCCAGCTCCGGAGAGTTTTCAATCAACGCAGACAGATCTTCACTGAACTGACCCGCAAACGGATTCTGGATGGCAGCAGCAATAACATATTTCTTAACCGGCTCACCATCAGCCAGAATACCGGTTTCATTTGCCAGGGTTTCTTCGTAGAAACTGAACCACTTACGGATATGGTATGGCCCAAAATTAGCGTCTTTCATTACGATTACCTTCACAATTAACAACTAAACATTAGTGACTAACAATTATTCAAATATTGGCTCAAGAACAATCTCCCGGCTGGGCGCATTGGCTGCTTTAAACCGCTGTTTGGCCAGTTCATCGTCGTGTTCTGTTTCCAGAAAGAACTCCAGCCGGTTACCATCAGGATCGGTAAAGTAAACCCCCCGGCCAATCTCATGATCGGTGGTTTTTACAACGTTCACCTTCTTCGTCAGTAACATGCCGTACAGAGTACGCAGGATGGTTTCATCCCCGTCGATCTCCAGGCCGTAGTGCTGCAGACCCAGAGTGCCCTGGGCAGATCCCGCCGGGGCTTTGATCAGAGCGATATCATGATGTTTTTCACCAAACCCCATCATGATCCAGTCGTTACCATTGCAGGCCATACGTTCCATCTGCAGGACATCTTCATACCATGCAGCTGACGTTTCAGGATCAGTCACGAACAGGGCAATATGGGTTCTGTTTACTTTAATTTTCATATCTACCTCGGTTTACGGGTTGATAACAGATTGGTGAGCAACCGCAATTTCAGCCTGAGCGGGGGTCCAGAGAACATCAGCGATCTCACTGAATTCACGCCACTCTTTCTTCCAGGAGAGACCGGCTTTATCACTGGTAAACAGGTGCCCATACTTGCAGCCCATAACAATCTGTTCCGGGTTGGCAGGATTCACATGGATACCCCAGATACAGGAGTTAGGCTGCACCGGCAGTGGCAGTTTTTCCCAGCTCTCGCCCGCATCGCGAGAGACAACAAGCTGACTGGTGGTTCCCGGTGTGCCATCGGAGATACTGACATAGATAGTATCTTCGGAACCATGAGGTACCGCAGTCGCCCGGGCGTAATACAAACCAAAAGCGGATTTAGGATTGACACCCTTCCAGGTCATCCCCTCATCGTGGCTGGTGTAAATGGCGTTAACACAAACAACCACAACCACCTTATTGCCATGATTAGGCAGGACATTGATATTGTGGATATCGGAGTTATAGTCCCACAGCAGACGGTCATCGATCCGTTCCCAGCTGTCACCACCATCCACACTCTTGAACAGGCCACCCTCTTCCAGACCAAACCACAGCTTGTTGGCGTCGGTCGGGTCATAAGAGAACGCCAGCAGGCGCGGCTTGTTAACCCCGGCACAGAACTCAGGAATCTCAACCGGTGCACGATCCCAGGTTTTGCAGCCATCGGTGGTGCGCCACAGCACTGCACGTGAAGGCGCGCCGGTACCGACAAAGACCCGCTGAGGGTTAGCCGGATCAACCGCCACCTTCCATACCGTCTCACCATTGAACGGGGTTTCAACGTGCTTCCAATTGGCCCCCGCATCATCACTGATACACAAACCGGTATCGGTGCCTATATAGATCTTTTCCGGCTCATCGGGATGCATGTCCAGAGAGCGGGTTATCGCATCAAATTCGATATCCTGCCCCAGACTCAGACGGTGCCAGGTCTGACCGTTATCACCACTTTTAATAACGCCCTGGCCGGCCGTTGCAACTAATAATGTTCCACTCATGTTCATGCCTCCTAGATAAAGATACCGCGGGTTAAACCACCATCGATACCGATTGACTCGCCGGTAACCGCTCCCGCCTTCGGAGACGCCAGGAAGGCGATCAGCCAGCCCATTTCTACCGGCTGCAGTGTCCGCTTGATCGGTGTGACATCGATATAGCCCTGTTCAATCTCGGCAGGGGTTTTACCCTGCAAGACCCCTTCACGCTCATACAGTTCATGGATGTGAGGGGTATCCACAACACCCGGGTGAATGATGTTGCAGGTAATCCCGAAAGGCCCCAACTGGTCAGACAGGTTCTTGGTCATATGTACGATGGCCAGGTTACGCATACCCGACATCACCTTGCTGCTACGTCCGGTCAGCCCCCCAATATTGATGATGCGACCAAAGCCTGCCTTCTTCATGTGTGGAGTGACCGCTTTAGCACAGCGGAAGTAACCGATGACTTTGGTGTTCATATCGCCCAGCAGCTCATCGGCACCGGCAAACTCAATGGAGTTGCGAACCACACCGGACGGTGCCGCCGCGCCATTCACCAGAATATCAACCCGGCCAAATGCCTCGATGGTTTTCTCCACCATGGCGTTTACCGCATCATCGCTGTTGGTATCGCAGAACAGCGGCAACACACGACGGCCGGTTGCTTCTGAAATTTCCGCAGCAGTGGCTTCCAGCACCGACATCGTCCGGGCACAGATCACCACATCACACCCCTCTTCCGCCAGGAAACGGGCCACATCTTTACCGATACCCATACCGCCACCGGTGACAATAGCAACGCGATCTTTTAGTTCTAAATCCATCTTAAATTCCTCAACTCTTATTACGACAGGTCCACGAAAACACTCTTTGTTTCGGTGTAAGCATCGATAACATTTTTCCCCATCTCCCGACCCCAGCCAGACTGCTTATAACCGCCGAACGGCGCAGCTGGATCGACCACATTCCAACAATTCACATAAACCGACCCGGCTTTCAGCTGGGCCGCAATGCGATGAGCATTCTGCAGATTATTCGTCCAGACACCGGCTGCGAGACCAAAGTCACTGTTATTGGCCCGATGGATCAGTTCATCGGTATCCGACCAGCTCATCACGGTGACTACCGGTCCAAAAATCTCTTCCCGGGCGATACAGGTCTGCTCCGCTTTATCCAGAAACACCGTGGGCTGCATATAATGCCCATGGTCCATTCCGGCAGGCGCCTGACCACCACAGATCAGTTCAGCCCCCTCCTGCACCGCTTTTGCAATGTAATTACTGACGATGCCATGCTGAGCCGCAGACACCAGCGGGCCGATGGTGGTGTCGCTATCCAGGCCATTACCCACCACATAACCAGAACCGTGTTTAGCCAGCTGTTCGAGGGTCTGATCCAGTACGCTGTCATGGACATAGAGACGCGAAGCGGCGGTACACACCTGCCCCTGGTTGTAAAAGATACCGTCTGCTGCCCCCTGTGCTGCTCGGACAATATCCGCATCCGGCATAATGATGTTGGGTGACTTACCGCCCAGTTCGAGGGAGACTTTTTTCATATTCCCCAGAGCCGCCTGACCAATCATCTTGCCCACCTGAGTCGAACCGGTGAAAGCGATCTTATCGACATCATTGTGCGCCGCCAGCGGTGCACCTGCCCGGTCACCGAAGCCGGTAACAACGTTAAACACCCCTTTCGGGAAGCCCGCCTGATCAAACAACTCTGCCAGTCGCAACGCCGCCAGCGGTGTTGTTTCCGAAGGCTTCAACACCGAAGTACAACCGGTCGCCAGGGCTGGTGCCAATTTCCACAAACACATCGACAGGGGGAAGTTCCAGGGAACAATCAGGGCACAGACACCAACCGCCTCTTTGCGCGTATAGGCAAACATCGGTGCCCCACTGCGGGGTGAAACCGGCAGCGTGCTGCCCTCTATCTTAGAAGGCCAGCCCGCAAAGTAGCGCAGAATAGCCAGCGCCGCAGCGATCTCACCCTTGGCATGTAGCAGCGTCTTACCATTATCCAGCGTCAGAATCTGCGCCAGATTGTCGCTGTCCGCTTCCATCAGTGCCGCCAGCCGGTTCATCAGAATCGAACGCTGAGCAGGCTGAACCGTTGACCATTCACCGTTAAAGGCATCGCGCGCGGCCTGCACCGCCGCATCAATATCCGCTTCCACCGCGGTAGCACAGTGAGCAAACACCTGCTTATTCGCCGGGTTTTCGATCTCAAAGGTTGCCCCGGAACTGGCCGCAACCCACTCGCCACCGATATAGAGTTTTTTTGGTTGCGCCAGAAAGCGTTCAACGTCCGAATTAATCGTTACAACAGCCACAACTCTCTCCTTACAGACACATCTCAATGAGGAACGGGGCCTTCGAACCCGTTCCAGTCTTCATGGCCCGCGCCAGTTCCGCATTGGTTTTCACTGCCGTCGAGTCAACACCATAGGCTTTCGCCAGTGACTGCCAGTCCACTTTTGGCTTATCCAGCTCAGTCAGCGACAGCGACTGGGGGCCAAACTCAGTGACACCGTAACGCCGCAATTCGTTTTGCAGAATGCCGTAGCGATGGTTAGCCGCAATCAGAATAACCACCGGCAGATTTTCCCGGGCGATACTCCACAGCGTCTGGATAGTGTATTGAGCACTGCCATCGGACTGCAGACAGATAACGGTGTTACCCCGCTCGGCCAGGGCAGCACCAAAGCCCGCAGGAATACCCTGACCGATAGCGCCCCCGGTATTAGTAATCACCCGGTGTTTAACCGCATGGGCTGACGCGGTAAAAAAGGGATAACCACAGGTGCCACCCTCAACAGAGACGATACAGTCATGGGGCAGACCGGCAGAAACCACCTGACCAATGGACTGCGGTGTTAGTTCTGCATCCGCATCCGGCATGACCAGTTCACCCTGAAGTTCAACAAAAGCGGGCGCTGAAACCGCATCCGCCAGCGCTTCCATGGCACCGACCACGTCATGACCCACCTCAGCCAGCACCACCAGCCGGTCCTGTTCCGCCAGACGGGAGGGCAAACCTTCATAACCAAAGTAAGAGATCGGTTCAGGCACTCCGGCGCATACCACTTCGTCATACTGATCCAGCTCTTTAATAGCCACTTCCGGGAAATATGGCAGACGATCTAGATCCGGCAGGCCACCGCCGCGATGACTGATACGCGGGAAGGTTTCAGCGAACATCTTAACGTTGGGCAGCTGTGCCAGACGGCCAGCGGCTCTGAGGCCCGCTTCGGTGACGCCGTTATCACCGACGATGAACACCAGCCGCTTACCGGCTTTAATCTTCTTCGCAACCGCATCAACGCCATCGCTGAAAAAACGGCGCACGGGGGCGTTTACATGACCTGCAGCCAGCGGATTCTCAATCGGCTTTGCCTGCAGATCCATCGGCAGCACCAGGGTAGAAATGGCACCGAATGGCTGCCAGGCAGCATTAACGGCATCAACAAAATCCGCGGCCACACTTTCAGCCGTTTTAGAGGTGCGAACCCACTTCGATACAGGATTGGCCAGAGAGTGAATATCGCTTGCCAGCGGTGGATCATAATTCACATGCCATGAGGCATGATCGCCGACAACGTTGACAATCGGGGTATTCGCCCGGCGGGCGTTATGCAGATTGGCAATACCGTTAGCGAAACCTGGCCCCAGATGTGTCAGCGTCATCGCCGGACGCCCGGTAACACGGCCATAGCCATCAGCGGCGCCCGTACATACGCCCTCAAACATCGTGAGCACTGGCCGGAAGCGAGGCTCACTCTCCATTGCTGCAACCAGTGGCATCTCAGTGGTACCCGGGTTTGCAAAGCAATACTCAATATCAGCCTCAACAGCTGCCTTTATTAGCAGTTCCGCACCATTCATAGATCAACTCCAAACATTATCTATCTCATATTATGAGACTTTGATAACCAAATCTACATAATAATAATCTCATATTCAACATTTTTCTTAAATTAACTAAAAAGACACCGCTCGAACGCAAATAAATATAAATATATAAGCAATATTATCGCAATATGAGAATTATGCTTGATTATTTGCAATATTAACGTATTTTTATATGCAGAGTTACAAATAATGTAATAAAAACGAAAAATACAGGAAGGAGTAACGGTCTGATGAACCTTACCAGCAACGCCAAGAAAGTTTCCCTGCTTGCCGCAAGCATTGCCCTTGCCAGCGCATCGGCCACCAGCCAGGCTTACCCTCTTTATAGTGAAAACGGTTCTGAGCTGAACCTGGATGTTGAAGCAACTATTGGCACCTTCAGCAGTGATGAGACATACGGCAATTCAGAGTCAAATCCTACCTGGCAGGAAGGCTATATTAAGTATGGTTTCAGTGGTTCCCATGACCTTAATAATGGCGCAACGCTGTTCGGTTCAGTGAATGCCGTGACATCCGGTACCTGGGGTGATGGTGATGCCAGTGGCGTAACCACAGGCGACGAAAGCAAAACAGAGATTGAAGATCTGTTTGCCGGACTGCGTACCGGGATGTTTGAAATTTCTGTGGGTCGCCAGAATATCACTATCGGTGACGGCTTTATTATGAATGGTGATGCCCTGAACATGGGTAAAGGCCTGGACCCTGTCATTGCCGGAACACCATTTGATGTAGAGCCTGACCGGGGTGGTGCATACTGGCTGGCACCGCGCAAAGCGTTTGATAAAACCGTGATGGTTCGGATCGGCGGTGATACCGGTCTGCGTTCAGATATCTTTTGGGTCGAATCAGACAACCAGGCTCAGGCCAGCACTGAACTGGCAGGAGCTAACGTTGAATACGTAACGGAAAAAGGCACCTTCGGTGCAATGTATCTCAAAGGCCTGGGCGTAGACGCAGATCAGGCTGCCTTCTTCGGTCATGACAAACGTGATGGCCAGAAAACAGTCAGCGTTCGTTATCAGGGTAATGCCGGTGTCGAAAACCTGTTCCTGTCAACAGAATATGTTGATCAGACTCAAGGCGATAACTCAATGGACGCCAATGCCTGGTATGTAGAAGCGGGCTGGACATTTGCTGATGCGCCATGGGCCCCAAGTGTTAACTACCGTTTCACCCGTTATGATGAGGGCTATGACCCGCTGTTCTTTGGTTTCAACCGTGGTTACGGTACCTGGTTTCAGGGTGAAGTGGCAGCAAACTATGCTGGCCCGTTTGCCACCGGTACCGATATCAACTATCTGGGTGTCACCGCTCATCCAACGGAGATGTTGACAGTGGGTGCGGGCTACTTTGATTTTGAAGATAAAAATGGTGTTGATGTTGCGAACCAGAACTTTGATGTCTCAGGTAACGAGCTGAATATCTGGGCGGAATGGGTCGCCGCTGATCATCTGATTATCAGCCCGGTTCTGGGCTTCTATACTCCGGATAACGCCAACAGCTCTCAGGGTAACGACAACACCAATACTTACATGCAGGTTATCGCGATTGTACCTTTCTGATACCCCCTTCATCAGAAAATGCAACCCTGGCCGGGATTAACGTCCCGGCCCTTTTTACAAGCAGGTGGAAGTAGATGAACAACTACAAATTACTTATCGATGGTCAGTGGGTTGAAGGTGCCTGCGAACCGTTCAAAGTGATCAACCCGGCGACACTGGAAACGGTGGCGACCTGTGCCAACGGCACCACAGAGCAGTTAGACCTGGCTGTACAGGCAGCGCAACGCGCTTTCAAGAGCTGGCAGCATGTCTCCCATGAAGAGCGTAAAGCGATTCTGCACCGTATTGCTGACGAGATTGCCGCAAACCGTGATGAACTGGCAGCACTGATCGTTGCTGAACAGGGAAAACCGTTTGGTCTGGCGATTGGTGAAGTCGAGGGCGGTATCGCCTGGACCCGCTACACGGCTGAAACGGAGATTCCCGTTGAAGTCTTTGAAGATACAGAAGATAAACTGATAGAGGGTCACCGTAAACCGCTGGGTGTGGTGGCCTCAATTACGCCATGGAACTGGCCCTTCATGATCGCCATCTGGCATATCATGCCTGCCCTGCGCACCGGGAACACGGTGATCAGCAAGCCCTCCGGACTGACCCCGCTGAGCACCATTAAGCTGGTCGAAATCATCAACAACCACCTGCCTGCCGGTGTTATCAATATCATTACCGGAGAACGGGGTATCGGCAGCGGTATCACCGCTCACCCGGGTATTAATAAGATTGTCTTCACCGGCTCCACACCAACCGGACAATCGGTAATGCGTAATGCCGCAGATAACCTCAAACGTCTGACGCTGGAACTGGGTGGCAACGATGCCGCTATCGTTCTTCCGGGCACCGATGTTAGCAACGTTGCACCCGCCATCTTTGGCGCGGCATTCCTCAATATGGGGCAGACCTGTGGCGCGCTGAAGCGTCTCTACGTTCATGAGTCACTTTATGAAGAGATGAGTGCTGCCCTGGCTGATATTGCTAAACAGCAGGTCGTCGGCAACGGTATGGACGAAGGTGTGAACTTCGGCCCGGTGCAAAACAAGGATCAGCTGGATCTGGTTACCGGGTTAGTCGAAGACGCTAAAACCCGGGGCGCACGCATTCTTTGCGGGGGAGCGCCACTGGATCAGGTCGGCTATTTCTATCCGCCAACCATTGTCGCCGACATCTCAAATGAAGCGCCTCTGGTGCAGGAAGAGCAGTTCGGCCCGGTACTGCCGGTGATTAAGTACGCCGACGTTGAAAATGCCATCGAGATGGCCAACGGTATTGATATGGGACTTGATGGTTCGGTCTGGGGGCCGGATACCAACGAGGCAACCACCATCGCTTCCCGCCTTGAGTGTGGCACCACCTTTGTTAACACCCATGCGGAGATTCAGCCCAATGTGCCTTTCGGCGGCTGCAAGATGTCAGGCTTTGGGGTCGAGTTTGGTCTGGAAGGTTTACTCGAATATACAGCGATGCAAGTCGTGCACATTAAGAAATAATTAGCAGGTATTGGCAATGTTTGAAAAATATAAAACCGCTCAGAAGCGTTTCTGGCACCCAATGGGGCCGCCCACACCCGGTAATAATGGAGACACTCTGATTATTACCTCTTCCGATGGCAACTACGTCACAGATGTTGATAACAATCGACTGCTGGATGGCGTTGGCGGCCTGTGGAACGTCAATATTGGCCACAATCGTGTCGAAGTCAAAGCCGCCATTAACAAGCAGATGGACGAGCTGGCGTATTACCAGATGTTCGATGGTATCGCTCACCCCCGGGTATACGATCTTGCTGATAAACTGATCGAGATGTTTCAGCCAGAGGATATGTCCCGGGTGCTGTTCAGCAGCGGTGGTTCCGATGCGGTTGAGACGGCTCTGAAACTATCCCGTCAATACTGGATTGCGGCGGGTGAGCCGAAGCGCACCAAGTTTATCTCCCTGCGTAATGCGTACCACGGTGTGCACATGGGCGGTACCTCAGTTGGCGGTAATAATGTCTACCATATGAACCACGGCCCGCTGCTGGCGGGTTGCGTGCAGGTGGATACCCCCTGGTTGTATCGCAACCCCTGGGATTGTGAAGACCCTGAACAGCTGACTAAACACTGTATCCGCCAGCTGGAAGAGCAGATCCAGTTTCATGGTCCCGATAGTTTTGCTGCGTTTATTGCCGAGCCGGTTCAGGGCGCTGGCGGTGTTATAGTGCCGCCCGATAGCTATTGGCCAGCCGTACGCGAGCTGCTGAACAAGTACAACATTCTGCTGATCGCCGATGAAGTGGTCACCGGTTTCGGTCGCTCCGGCTGCATGCTGGGGTCACGGGGATGGGGTGTGGTGCCTGATATTCTCTGTCTGGCAAAAGGGATCTCTGCCGGTTATATCCCATTGGGGGCAACTGTTTTCAATAAGCGGATTACCGATGCTATCGAAAACAGCCAGGACTTCAGCGGCATGATCATGCATGGCTACACCTATTCCGGCCACCCGACCGCCTGTGCGGCAGCACTGGCCGTGCTCGATATTGTCGAGAAAGAGGATCTGCCGGGTAATGCGAAAAAAGTCGGTGCGCATCTGAAAGAGGCCTTACTACCATTGGTTGAAAAGTTTGCGCATCTGGGTGAAGTGCGTGGGAAAGGTTTGATGCTGGCGCTTGATCTGGTGGTTGATAAAGCAACCCGTGAGCCGGTCAATCCGATGGATGGCTATGCTAACCGCATCGCTGAAGCGGCCAAACAGAACGGCGTACTGGTGCGCCCGGTGGGCACGAAGATTATCCTTTCCCCTCCTCTGACCCTGACCATTGAGGAAGCCGATAAGATGGCTGCGGCACTGGAGACTGCTTTCAGTAGCGTTAACTAAACGCATATCCAACGCGACGCAACGGTTGATCTCCTACTGGCAAACCCGCCAGTAATTTCAGGCTAACCCGATATCGGGTTAGCCTTTTTTCTTCTGCTAATTAAAGCCTTTAAGAAACCGTTTCTGCAGCTGTTTCTTTATCAGACTCTGACGAAACAATCCTGGCCGCAATGCGATTCGCCGCACTTTTTACCAGCTCAATCACCGCTTCATGCCGGAGTAACTGAAAACTGGATGTTCCCCCTACTGCTGCGATACTGCCCAGAATATCCTCTGTCCCCGGCTTGATAATCGGCGCGGCAATACCGGTCAGCCCGGAGTTCAGTTCATCATGGGTAATGCAGTAACCATCCTGACGAATTGAACGGGTTACCTGGGAAAAACTCTTCCAGGTAAAGTCATACTCAGCGCTGTTCTCTATCGCTTCATAAAACAACTTTTTCAGCTTGCGGCCCTTTTGATAGGACACCAGCACTTTAGACTGAGCCCCTTTAAATAAAGGCAACGGCTGCCCCCGGCCAAACGAAAAACCATACTCTGTATCAGGAGAATTAATATAGGTATTAATGATATGTCCGTCGTAAAAGACACTGATATAGACATTAAGGCCGGTGGTCTTACACAGCTCAGAAATGATCTCTCGCCCATTTGAGAGCAACGGATCATAGCGACGCATCATCCAGTCCAGCTCAATGATTCTGGGACCCAGGGTATACTGCCCATCCACCCGGCTCAGCAACCCTGATTCGCACAACTCTTTTACATAGCGATAGGCCGTCGCCCGTGAAAGCCCCATGCCATCGGCAATTGAATCCACATCTAACAGCAGCGAATCCGGGCCAAACATATTCAATACATTCAGCATCTTGCTAAGGCTTGTCATCTTGCCTCCTTTCAGTATGGTGCGTTGCAAATGTAAAACAACACACTCAGCTTTGTAATAATCTATCTACCCTATGAAGGGCCCAATAAACGCAATATTCTCACAATAGAAGAATAACTTCAGCAACTAAAGATAAAACAACACCATTTTAGCTTCTTTTTGATAATACAGTGCAGAAAATAGAGCGACATCACGGTAGTAGATCATACAATCAGACTGTCTGATAACCGCTCTGAGAGAAATGCTATCCGCACCGGGGCGATAGACGGTATCCTTAGGATTGACTGGCTTATTATCCATTTACGTCTTTGAGCTATTTGTAATCTGATGAATAACAGCAACGACCAACGACATCAACATCTGCAGATCAACAACAAACAGTCATCCACTGTCGTGGGGGGCTGGTCTGTGGCCGTTGGTCGCGCCCTGGATTCTCTTGGCTATAATGGCGATGAGCTTCTGCGCGCGGCGGGCGTGGATATATCCCGGATGAGTGATACCGATGTGCGCTTTAGTGCTGACCATACCCGTGCACTCTGGGCGCTGGCGTTAACAGAAACCGGCCAGGAGGATATCGGCTTACAGGTTGCCCGCTATGTCTGCCCCACCACCTTTCATGCCCTGGGCTTCTCTTTGTGGGCCAGTCACAGTCTGCTCGATGCACTCAAGCGCATGGTGCGCTTTGAAGTATTACTCAATGATGGCTGCAACCTCTCGCTGGATAAAGCCGATCCCCTAAGCTTCCACTTCTGCATGCAGGTGCGTCAGTCTGACAACCGGCCGCTGGTTGCCGCTGAAGGGGTCGACTATTTTCTCGGCGCAGTGGTAAAAATGTTCCGCGATATGTCGGATCAGCGTTTCGCCCCCCAATTGGTTAGCTTCACCCGTGAGGCGCCGGTTAACCCGGCATTATGGGAAAGCTATTTCCAGTGCCCTGTCTCGTTTGGTGCGTCTGAAAATCGCTTAGTGCTGAGTGCAGACACCCTGAATAAAGAGCTGCCAACGGGCAATACTCTGCTGGCTGAACAGAACGATAAACTGGTTGAGGACTATCTGCAGCGCTTACAGATGGCCGATCTTTGTGGCCGGGTGCGTATCGCCCTGATCGATCTGATGCCGCTGGGACTGACGACGCTGGAAGCGGTGGCAAACGAGCTGAACATGGTGCCCAGAACACTGCAGTACAAACTCACCCAATCCGGTACCACCATCCAGACACTGCGGGATCAGATCCGTGAAGAGCTGGCGCGTAAATATTTGCAGTATTCCCGCCAGAGTATTACCCAGATCGCCTACTCGCTGGGTTTCTCCGACCCCGCCCATCTGAACCGGGCTTTCAAGCGCTGGACCGGAGAAACCCCAACCGCCTTCCGCAACCGTCACCTTTAAGAAAACGGTTCACCACAGAGTACACCGAGGACACAGAGATAAATCTTTAAGATCTTCTTAACCGCTTATCTCAGTACGCCCGTGGTAAAAACTATAACCGCGTTCCAGACCAGGCTTCTTTAAAAAACGGTTCACCACAGAGGGCACCGAGGACACAGAGATAAATCTTTAAGATCTTCTTAACCGTTTTTCTCAGTGAGCTCTGTGCCCTTAGCATGCCCTTTGGATACTGGTAAAAAATGCCCGATGCCCTTTCTGACACCGGACAAGCTTGTGGGAGCAACGCTGGCATGCCCTCTGGGTACCCGTCACGATAAGCTTTCAGGTAGCATCAATCTAACTCATCGCCGCGGGGGCGCGCCTCCTACTACAGGTAGCTAATTAAATCTTTTCCCTCTGTGTTCTCTGTGTTCTCTGTGGTTAAAATGCCCGATGCCCTGCCTGACACCGGACAAGCTTGTGGGAGCAACGCTGGCATGTCCTCTGGCTACCCGTCACGATAAGCTTTCAGGTAGCATCAATCTAACTCATCGCCGCGGGGGCGCGCCTCCTACTACAGGTAGCTAATTAAATCTTTTCCCTCTGTGTTCTCGGTGTTCTCTGTGGTAGAAATGCCCGATGCCCTGCCTGACACCGGACAAGCTTGTGGGAGCAACGCTGGCATGTCCTCTGGCTACCCGTCACGATAAGCTTTCAGGTAGCATCAATCTAACTCATCGCCGCAGGGGCGCGCCTCCTACTACAGGTAGCTAATTAAATCTTTTCCCTCTGTGTTCTCTGTGTTCTCTGTGGTAGAAATGCCCGATGCCCTGCCTGACACCGGACAAGCTTGTGGGAGCAACGCTGGCATGTCCTCTGGCTACCCGTCACGATAAGCTTTCAGGTAGCATCAATCTAACTCATCGCCGCGGGGGCGCGCCTCCTACTACAGGTAGCTAATTAAATCTTTTCCCTCTGTGTTCTCTGTGTTCTCTGTGGTTAAAATGCGCTATACAGATCCCCCTTGTTTTAAATGGTAAAAGCTTTGCTTTAAATGGCAAAGGCGATTCACTGCTGCCACCTATACTCGCTTTCTATGGAAATGACTTCCGTTTAACAAATCAAATAACAACAATGTATTGAGGTGAGTTATGGGCGAATTGGTTCTGGCAGCAAAAGTGACACATGTGCCTTCAATGTTTATCTCTGAGCAGGAGGGGCCACTGCACGGTATTCGTGAATCGGCGATTCAGGGACTGCGCCGTATCGGTGATATGTGCCGTGAACGTAAAGTCGATACTATCGTGATTTCAGATACCCACTGGCTGGTGAATGCCGGTTTTCATATCAATGCGAAGCCAGAGATGTCCGGGGTGTTTACCAGCACCGAGTTCCCCCACTTCCTCAATAATATGGAATACAGTCACACCGGCGACCCTGAACTGGGGCAGCAGATTGCCGAGATCGCCACCAACAACGGCGTTACCACCCTCTGCCACCATGAAGTTGAAACCCTTCAGCTGCAATATGGCACCCTGGTTCCCCTGCGCTACCTCGGCGTTGGCAACGATATTAAAGTGGTTTCGATTGCCGGCTGGATGTATGACGCAGATCTGGAGGAATCGAAACAGGTCGGCGAAGCGATTCTTGAGGCGATCAACAAGTCCGATAAACGGGTGGCGTTCCTCGCCAGCGGCTCGCTGTCACACCGGATCCCACCGAATAAAGTGGTTGGCGACTATATGTTCAAGATCAGCGAGCCATTGAATCAGGAGATCGACCTGATGGTGATGGATATGTGGAAAAAGGGTCAAACCAAAGCGTTTCTCGACCTGCTGCCGAAGTATGCTCAGGACTGTTCTGGAGAAGGCGGTATGCATGATACAGCGATGCTGTTTGGCCTGCTGGGCTGGGACAAATATGAAGGTTGCGCCGAAGTCATGACCGAGTACTTCCCAAGCTCTGGCACCGGTCAGTGCAATGTCGTGTTCCCGGTCTGATCCGGATACAGATCTCATCCTGAAAAAGCCGTTCTGAGAACGGCTTTTTGCCTTAGTCCCGGGAGAATTTAAGCAGTCTATCGGTCGTAATAATCCGCGAGTTACGCTCATTTCGGTAGAGAAGATCGGCAGGATTACCGGCCACCGTTTCAGCCATTGCTCGGGCACTGAGTATCAATTCATGATGTTCCGACTTCGCACACACCGGATCCGCGTTATGCATATCGCCAGTCAGCATATAAGCCTGACAATGACAGCCGCCAAAATCTTTTTCCTTTTCATCACAACTGAGACAGGGCTCCTCCATCCAGCTATCGCCACGGAAATGATTGAATCCGGAACTCTCATCCCAGATCTTCTGCAACGGCATATCGATAACATTAGGAAACTCGATCGGTAGCATCCGCGCACTGTGACACGGCAGCGCAGTGCCATCCGGGGTAACCGTCAGAAACACCTGTCCCCATCCGTTCATACACTTTTTAGGCCGCTCTTCATAGTAATCCGGTGTGACAAAAATCAACTTGATCGGATTGCCCGCTGCTGCCAGTTGTTCACGGTATTGATTGGTGATCCGTTCAGCCCTTTTCAGCTGTTCATGGGTGGGAAGAAGCTGTTTAATATTGTCAAAGGCCCAACCATAGTATTGGCAGGTGGCCAGCTCAACGTAATCCGCTTCAAGCTCGACACCGAGTTCGATAATGCGGTCGATCCGATCGATATTATGCCGGTGAGTCACAAAGTTAAGCACCATGGGGTACCCCTGAGCTTTCACTTCCCGAGCCATTTTTAACTTCTGCTTAAACGCTTTTTCTGACCCCGCCAGCAGGTTGTTGACTTCGGGATCTGCTGCCTGGAAGCTGACCTGAATATGATCAAGACCCGCCTCATGCAAACCCGCAATCTTCCCTTCATTCAGTCCAACTCCCGAGGTGATCAGGTTAGTGTAGTAACCCATCTTGTGGGCACCAGTGATAAGCTCAATCAGGTCCTGACGCACCAGTGGTTCACCACCGGAAAAGCCCAGCTGAACCGCCCCCAGCTCACGCCCCTGACGGAAAACATCAAGCCATTGCTCAGTGGTCAGTTCAGCACCCACCTCAGCGAAGTCGAGAGGGTTCGAACAGTAAGGGCACTGCAACGGACACTTATAGGTCAGTTCGGCCAGCAACCAGAGCGGCTGGCCGTGGCCTGGGACACTGCTTAAAGAGGGCGCCTGTGAAGGCTGACCGTTACAGGCTGATCCAGAGTTGCTCACGGGCGTCTCCTAAAAAATCCAGAATATCCCGGTCGATCCCCTCGGCATCGGGGAACTTCGCCTGCAGTGTCTGGATAATATCCGCTGCAGTTCGCTGACCATCGACCAGCGCCAGCACTTCACCGGCGGGGCCGTTCAGTTTAACCATCCCCTCGGGATAGAGCAGTACGTAACAGTCCTGCGCTTTCTCCCACTGGAAGCGGAACATGCGATTCAGCGCAGGTACCGATTCCAGGGTTATCGCAGCCGTCTGGTCTGCACTGCTCATGCAAACAAACCTTTATGGTAGACCTTCTCGTCGGTGACGGTGTGATACGGCGGACGATTCAGTTCATACGCCATGGTCATCGAATCCAGCATGGTCCAGAGGACATCCAGTTTAAACTGCAGGATGTTGAGCATCCGTTCCTGCTGCTCGCGGGTTTTGTAGTAATCCAGCGTGATCTCCAGCCCATGTATCACATCGCGACGGGCTTCTGTCAGACGGTTACGGAAATACTGATAGCCATCCTCTTTAATCCAGGGGTAGTGTCCCGGCCAGGTATCCAGACGGTTCTGATGGATCGTCGGTGCAAACAGTTCTGTCAGAGAGGAACTGGCCGCTTCATGCCAGTCGGCCCGGCGGGCAAAATTGACATAGGCATCCACCGCAAAACGAACCCCCGGCAGCACGTGTTCCTCAGAGAGGATCTCTTCGCGGGTCAGACCCACCGCTTCACCCAGTTGCAACCAGGCTTCGATGCCGCCCACGGCGCCATCATAACCATCATGATCCAGCACCCGCTGCACCCAGTGACGGCGCACTTCCCGGTCGGGACAGTTGGCCATAATCGCGGCATCTTTCACCGGAATGGAGATCTGATAATAAAACCGGTTAGCCACCCAGCCCTGAATCTGTTCCTTAGTGCAGCTGCCGTTGTACATGGCGATATGGTAAGGGTGCTGAGTATGATAGAAGGCGCTTTTGGCCCGCAGCGCCTGTTCAAATTCGTCCCGGCTCATAGGTGGCTGATCCTGCTTTTTACCGGCTTCGTTCATCTGTGCATTCATGGTAAAACCTCTCAGAGTTCTATACCCATTCCGTCCCAGGAGACTTCGATACCGTGGGCTTCCACTTCGGCCCGTTCCGGTGAGTCTTCATCCAGTATCGGATTGGTATTGTTAATGTGGATCAGCACTTTCCGGGGCTTATCCAGCGTATCCAGAAAGTCGATCATGCCACCCTTACCGGTTTCGTCATTACGGGACTGCGCCAGATGGCCCATGGTGACGCCAAGCTTGTCGCCAACACCGGAGGTGATCAGCTCATCGTCGCGCCAGATGGTGCCGTCAACCAGCAAACAGTCCGCGTCTTTCATAATCGGTTTGAGATGGGGTTCAATCTGGCCGAGACCAGGGGCATAGAACAGAGTTTTCCCGCTGCGGGTATCTTCTATCAGGATACCTATATTGTCCCCTGGGTGGGGATCGTTGCGATGCGGTGAATAGGGTGGTGCACTGCTGAGCAGCGCGACCGCTGTCAGTTTCAGTTCGGGTACCTGAGGGATCACAAAGGTGTTGGTGCCCTCTTCTACCGATCCCTCAACGGGAATTCGGTTGCGTTTGATGCCGCCATTCCAGTGTTCCAGCATCTTAAAGATGGGGAAACCGGTGGTCAGATCCTGATACACCATATCGGTGCACCAGACCTCATGGGGGCAGCCTTCACGCAGCATCAGTAGACCGGTGGTATGGTCAATCTGGCTGTCGATGAAGACAATCGCCGCAATGCCGGTATCACGAATCTTTCGATTCGGTTGCATCGGCGCAAAATCAGCCAGCTGCTGGCGAATATCCGGCGAGGCATTAAACAGAATCCAGTCTTCACCGTTGGCACTCACAGCGATGGATGACTGAGTCCGGGATCTGGCATTGAGGGTTCCGGCCCGATAGCCGGCACAGTTACGGCAGTTACAGTTCCACTGGGGAAAGCCGCCGCCCGCTGCGGAACCAAGAATCTGAATTTTCATTGTTATTCTTCTGTAGGCTGACTGTCAGTCATTCAGCCAGTAAGCCTGGCTAAATGCTCACCAAATACAAAAGCAATAACCAAGCCATAATATAAGACTTTGATTTTTATGAGTTAAGAATAAGCTTTTTGATGAAAACAGACCCGAAGCAACACTCTGATCGGTCAACATGCGACACTCTGAGTCAAACCATTGAGGCTTATCAACTGCACCTCACTGCCCGGTTTATAAAGAACAAAAAAAACCATGCAAAGGAGCATGGTTTTCAGATGGGGAAATCACACAGGGTTACACCAGAGAATCTAACTCATCAGCATTATTATCGATAAAAAGATTATATTTTTTTATCTTGCGGTGTAATGTTGAACGACTAATGCCCAGCGCTTTGGCCGCCCGGGTGACCACCCAGCGGTTTTGCTTCAATACCAGCTCTAACTCTTCCTTTTCTGACAGTTCCTGCCTTGCAGAAACAGCTTCACTTTGTGCACCTCCTGACATCGATACCATCCGTGACGGCGGAGCATAGGCGAACTGATCGGATTGGTGGCCAATCACTACAGGCGCGGCAAACACCTCATCAGGAAGATCATCAACCTGAATCAGATCCCCCTCACGCATACACATTGCATACTGGAGTACATTTTTCAACTGGCGGATATTGCCGGGCCACTGATACCGGCAGAGCACTTCTAAAGCATCCGGAGTAACCTGCACATTGTCAGCATTATCTTCATCCATGCACAGAGCACGCAGAACCTTCTCGATAATAACCGGTTTATCTTCCCGCTCACGCAGGCTTGGCAAAGCGATCTGAAAACCGCTGATGCGGTAAAACAGATCTTCGCGGAATTCACCACTGCTAACCAGCTCTTTCAAGTCACGGTGGGTCGCACAGATTACATTCAGGCTGACCTTTACCGGGTTAACCTCACCCAACGGAATGATCTCACTTTCAGCAAGTACTCTTAGCAGGCTGGCCTGCAGCTCAATCGGCATATCACCGATTTCATCAAGAAACAGAGTTCCGCCATTACTGGCCTGTATTTTACCCACCTTGCCAGCTTTCAAACCACCTGTAAAAGTACCGGCACCATAGCCAAACAACTCACTCTCAATCAACGATTCAGGAATCGCGGCACAGTTAAGCGTGATAAACGGCTTGTCTGCACGATCACTGCTTTCATGTAGCGCACGGGCCCACACCTCCTTCCCGGTGCCGGTTTCACCCTGAAGCAGGATACTGATACCTTTGTTAACCATACGCTGGCAGCGACTGGCTTGCTTCAACAGCTGAGGCTCTTCTCCGGCAGCGTGAAAAAGAGGGGTATCGCAAGCCTGATCACCAGAGACCGCTCTTTTAGCAATGTCACTAGTAGATCCTGAGCTTTTAGACACCGTCCCCTGAGAGGCTTTCAGCTGCGATTCAAACGCTGAGTTGTGTAACCAGGCCGCATAAAGTTTTACTGGTTTATCACTAATCCGGACAAAAAGTTCGACAACACCCGCTGACTCCAGTTGCTCTAAATTCTGGCTGAACGCTTCCTGAAATTTGCGTCCCACTAACTCATAACGGTCCCGACACCCCAATGTCAGTAGCAGCGGTGTGGTCGCAGCGATAATGGTATCGCTATCGTTCACCGCGATAAGAGCGTTTGTCTCAGGCCGGTAGGGAGAGAATGACAAACTAATAACACGTTGATTAGCATAGGCATTTTTAAAAACAATCGCCTCTATCTCGTCAGCGGTCTCACATACAAGGTTGAGTGCTAAAGCCTGATAAAGCCGGTTTCCTGAGGCATAGGTAGAGATATCCAGCGCACCAAAAGGAGTGCCATCCGGCGAGATTAACGGCGCTGCGGAGCAACTGAAATTATGCAGGTTGAAACCGTAATGTTCTTTAGCGAATACGGTGACCGGCCTGCACTCGGTTAAACAGGTTCCCAGGCCATTGGTGCCGACAATCTTTTCTGACCACAGAGTTCCCTGGCGCAATCCTTTTTGTTCAAGATCATGACTGATATTGGAATCGGCATAGGACTTAACCACCACACCTTCGGTATTCGTTATCAGAACCGCATAACCACTCTGTTTGGAAACCGTTCTGATCTTATCAAAAACCTCTTCGGAATCACTCAGAAGTTTTTCCATCGGTTCCCGACGCTGCCTGACTTCAGACTCTGAAAGCGAGACCAGCTCAACATTGGTGTCCGGGGACATTTTGTATTGATCACGACAGCGCTGCCATGAGCTCTGTATATACTTATCAGTACCGCTCTCACCTGGCCCCTGTATGGTTACAGACTTCGCATTCTTATCAGAATAACCTGTATTTGAAGACATCTATTCACCTGTTCACTCCCTGTCTTTGCAATTCAGCGTCAGACAAGGGTCATTTTTATATTTATTTAGTGTCAAGTTGTACAACCCCACAATAACCCTAAACTACTCCTTTTTATCTTTTAAAAAACTATACTTTGGCACCAAAACACCTCAGTCCAATATAGCATACATTCATTGAAACTCAGTATTTTTGCCCCTTAGGGGAAAGTCGCTCCTTACGGTGATTAGATTTCCCCTATCTGAGAGCCCCTTCCCGCTCTCCTGCATCAATCAACAAGAACTCACCACATTTGTCAGCGACAATATCTCATCCAAACCATCTTATACGGCGAAGACAGAATGCAAAAAAGGAGCGCGAATAAGGCGCTCCAAACTCTGCCTTGGGTAAGCAGAAACAGAGGTCACAAACAGTGAGGCACTGAAAATCGTTATTGCAGTCCATATCGAGCCAGGATGTTCGATAGAGCCCCATCTGACTTCATCTCAGCCAGCAACTGATTGAAACCATTCCGTGAGTCTTCATCTGACCTCCTCAACCCCAGCGCATAGTCATAATTCAGATCTGCATGTAAGATATTCTCTGCATCATATTGCCGCAGTTTACCCAGATTCTCCTGGAACCAACCCGCAGATACATTAGTCACTACCGCCGCATCAATCAGTCCATCTGCCAGTGCTTGCAAACGGCTGGCTTCATCCTGAAAACGCACAGCGATACTGATATGGTTGTGGACTAATGCACCGGAAGCGATACTGCCTGGCGAAACCCCAACCACCAGCGGTTTAAGATCGTCGATATCACTGATAACAGACCCTTTATCCAGAGTGACCAGCTTAAACTCTAAGCGCAGATAGGGGTCTGAGATCAGCAGGTATTTGGAATCCCCCTCTTTAAACCGGGCAACCCCGGCATAAAAATCACAGCCCACTTTTTTAGCCTGCCGCTTAGAAAATATCCAGGACACATTCAGCGATACGTCTAACTTTTCAGCCACCGCTCTGGCTATATCGATCTGAAAACCTTCCGGCTTATCCGCCCGTCTGGAGAAAGGCATCTGTTCAGGATGAGCACACAGATTAATTTCACCTCTGGCCCGGATCTCACTTAATGTCTGCGCACTCGCAACCGGACTGACAACGATAATCACTGCGGTCATAAAGCCGATAACGACAGAGCTCAGTAATTCAGAAAATTGGGGCGTCAGTCTTTTTATTTTTGTACTCATATCAGACCTCACTGTTTTGCCGGTAACTATTTTTCTTCACTTAAAGACAGGATATAGGTCACCAACTCCCAACGCTCTTCTGGGGTGAATGTCCTTTTCCAGGGTGGCATCACGAGTGAACCACGCTTTTTCCCTTTGGTAATGGTTTTAAAGAGATAATCCGCATCAAAATCACGCCCCTGCAACATCTTTGCTTTACCACCGGAGCCTTTATAGCCATGGCAGTACACGCAGGTCTGGTTGAAACGATGCTCACCATTAGCTACCGATATCGCCTCTTTACTGAACACTTTCGCCTTCATTTCGGCTACGTATTCAGGGTCTTCCTGATTTTTTTTATCTGCTCTTTTTTCTCCCCCGGTCACCGGTGGTGCCACCGCATAGGCGACGCCACTAAGCAGTGCGATAGCAAAAACGCTATACCGGATCGGTCTGAATAAATTAACTGACATAACAACTCTCTCCCACTAAATAAACTGGAAAAAAGGGGGCTGCGACAACGCCACAACCCCCAATGCGGAACTAACTAGTCTTCCAGCGTGAATGCGACCAGTGCTGCACCGCCGGGTAATCCGCTGACTTCAGGGAAAGCACTGGCCATAAAGCCTGGTGCATGAGAACCAAAACCGGTGGCCGCCAGAATGTACTGCTTGCCATTGACGGAGTAACTGACAATACCGCCACGAATTCCGGAGCCAGCATTGAAGTTCCAGATCTCTTTACCATTCTCGGCGTTATAACCATGGATTACGCCGTAGGGGTCGCCATTGAAAACAAGGTTGCCACCAGTGGTCAGAACGCTACCCAACCCCGGCAGTGGATAGTCAACAGACCATTTCAACCTGCCGGTAATAGGGTCGCGGGCATCCAGTCGGGCTGAGGCTTTTTTACCCGGAGGCGGAACCGCCACCAGCTTACTGACCCCCAGATAAAGTCCGGCAATACCGACATTCTCATGTTCCTGAGGGGCCGGAACAACTATGTTGCACACCTCCATTGCGTTGGTGTACCAGAGACCGGTGTTGGGGTTATAGGCGCCATGATTCCAGCTGCGGGCCCCCAAAAGATAAGGGCAGATGGTCGTTTCTTTGCCTTCAGGCATATCCACCCGACCGATCAGCTCACCGGTTTTCGGATCGATCCCTTTCACGAAATTGATGTTTTCTGCCAGCGGCCAGACATTCTCAACCTTACCGGTATCCTTCTCCAGGACAAACACATAACCACTTTTGTTCAGATGTACTAACACATCTTTGCCGTTAACGTTCAGGCTCAGAGCTTCATAGGCGGAATCGTAATCCCAGACATCGTGAGGAATCTCCTGGTAGGCCCACTTCAACTTACCGGTCTTCGGCTCAATCGCCAGCAAGCTGGCACTGTATTTGTTGTCGCCTTCGCGCTCAGCACCGTAGAAATCGGGAGCTGCATTGGAAGTACCGATAAAGATGGTGTCAGTTTTTTCATCATAGGTACCCGGCAACCAGGCACCACTACCGCCCACCTCACCGGAATCTCCCGGCCAGCTCTTAGGATCATCTTTTTTCAGAATATCGAAGGTCCACATCTTTTCGCCGGTAATCGCATTAACCGCAAAGATTTTGCCCTGGGTTGGCTGATCACCACCGGTGGTTCCGCCAAACAGAACATCACCCGCCAACTGAGGAGGAGATGAGAAAAGACAGCCATAGCACTTCTCCTGATCGGTGATCTGAGTTGACCATTTCTCCTTGCCGGTTTTCTGATCCAGCGCGATAAATCGCCCATCAAGAGAGCCGATGTAGACATTGCCATGACCCACGGTGACGCCACGACTTGCAGCCACATAGAACACCTCATCAACAATCGCGTCCAGATCGGCCTGGTAGTGCCAGATCTGCTTGCCGGTGGCAGCATCAAGGGCAAATACGTTATTGTTTGGGCCAATATAGTAGGCTATACCATCAACCACGATCGGCGTTGCCTGCAGGCCCATCTGGATATCGCCCGGTTGATGAATCCAGGCAACTTTCAACTTCTTAATGTTGTCTGCATTAATCTGATCCAATGGACTGTAGCGCCAGGCATCGGACGTTCGATGGTATTGCGGCCAGTCGTTAGGGCTCTCTGAAGATGCATTCACAGCGGTAATACCCGACAATGCAATCGTTGAGGTAATACATGCGGATAGCGCTAGCTTTTTTATTTTAATCACTTCTCGTTCTCCATCTATCTATATCATGCAGACTCACCCACCCGGGCCAGCCCACCACTACACATAAGACAGAAACGCAACATACAGGCCAACATTTATCCCGACCTATTAAAAAGCTATCAATACATTGATATATATGAATTTTTTCATCTGACAGAAACTAATAGCTAAAGCTAATACAAGGCGTGCTACAGGGTTAAAACAGTATGACAATACAGACCGTGTCAGCAGATGACACAGTCTGTGCTACCCAACAACAAGAGCTGACGGCCGATCTCCTCAAGCTGACACAGCTATCACCGTGACGCCTCAGTCAATCACGCTTAAAGATTGTGAAAACCGGGTTATTGCGTAAAACAATCCCAACGGATCGCAGTGCGGGTACGATCTTTGCTTTACTTATCGGTGACATTTAACGTCACGTTATACATTCATACATAGATGAGGAAAATAAAATGAACTGGACAAAACCAGCCTATAAAGATCTGAGAATTGGCTTCGAAGTCACCATGTACTTCGCCAACCGCTAACCCCTTAACAAGTACCGCTTAAACATACGTGCCCCGCCCCCGCTTCATTGCGGGGGTTCTAAATCTGCTAACAACAATAGTCCCCTCATTCGTTAAAGATCACCGGTCCACTCTGATAGTGTCTGCCTGGCACACTCTGAGTCGAACGCTGAGACACACTGACTCAAAAAGACTCTGTCCCCACTTTAAAGAAGCGCTCAATCTCCACCGTGATTAAAGGCTTGCAGCCAAAACCTGCTAACTGGCACGGGAAATGTATTTATGAGTATTCACTGTTCATAATCTATGGAGATCAATATGAAAAAAATAAAAATATTCACTGCATCGCTATTTTTATTTTCCCTTTTTAGCCAACAAACCCAGGCAGGGATACCCGGAATGCGAGGGACTCAGCATCTGGGTATTACCGTCCCAAATGTGAAAGAAGCGGTTGCTTTCTTTACCGATGTTATCGGCTGCGAATCCTTCTATTCAATCGGTCCCTTCGGCCCGTTCGATAATGACTGGATGACCGAGAACCTTAATGTTGACAAAAAAGCAGTGATAAAAACCGCTCACCTGATGCGTTGCGGTAATGGCCCGGCGCTGGAGATATTTGAATATACGGCCCCAGATCAAAAGCAGCAGCCACCGCGCAACAGCGATATTGGCGGTCATCACCTGGCGTTTTATGTCGATGATATGGCACCTGCAGTGAAGTTTCTGGAAGAGAAAGGGATTAAAGTGCTGGGCAAACCCCATACCTTTACAGACACCGGTATGGCTGGCCTGACCTGGGTATATTTCATGGCCCCCTGGGGGATGCAGCTTGAGATCGTCAGTTACCCATTCGGACAGGGATATGAAAAAGAGACCGGCCGCAGAATGTGGGATCCTCGCTACTAAGCCCCTCCCCCGAATAATTCACAAGGTTACCGATAGCATTACCTTCGGGTAATGCTATTAAACAACAGGGTACCGATTATGAAGACACTATTCGCACTGTTCCTCATGCTGATCGGCTCGCTCTTCAGCACCACAGTCCTGGCTCACTTTACCCATTTTGAACCCAGAATCATCCATCTCTATCAGGATAACCGGGACACCATTATTCTGATGCGGATGCCGCTGCCCCTGGTTCTTTTAGATAACAGCTGGCAAGGAGTCGACAGCCAGCAGGCGATCCCGTTTACTCACAGAGTCACCGCCGCTGAGAGAACTGAATATCTGCTCAATCACAGCGAGATCAAAGCCAGTCTGAGACGATTAAAACAATTGATCTCATCGGGATACCGCATAAAAAAAGAGGGACAGAATCAGATTTATCGTATTGAGGCTATCAATATATTCAACTCCGACAGCCGTAACCCCTTCAGTAGTTTAGACACCGCCCAGAGCAACTTTAACGGCGATATTACGATCAGCGAGGATGCCCGTTCGCTGTTCGACGCCGGTCTGGATATCCGGCTGCGGCTGGCCGATACCTCATTAAACACCGATGAAATCAACATCAGCAGTATTCTGGGGGACAAGTTCAATGCCATTAACCGTCTGGCGAATATCGTCAACCTCCACCGGGAGGGTGAAATAACATCGGTCACCACCGTTGGGATTCTCGATTATTCAACTACCCGCCTGCCCACATTAACCAGCAAACTGATCAATGGGTTTAACAGCGGTTTCAGTCATATACTGATTGGCACCGACCATATACTGTTTATCCTATTACTGTTTTTCAGTGCTACTGGCTTTATCAGACTGCTGTCACTGGCCACCGCATTCACTCTGGGCCACTCATTCAGCCTGCTGTTTGGTCATAATCTGGCGATCTCATCTCCAGCGTTCACCCCGGGCATCGAACTGCTTATTGCACTGACTATTTGCGTCACTGCAATCCTGCTGCTGTGCCAGAAAGCGCAGCATATCGGCACTACCCCGATACTGATTATCGGCGTTATCCACGGCTTTGGCTTCTCCTTTGTGTTTAACGAGCTGGCTAAAGAGGGTTCACAAACCAGCGCCATTAACCTGCTATCGTTCAATATCGGTATCGAAGCGGGACAACTGTTTATCTACAGTCTGGCGTTTGTCTTAACCGCAATGTGTAAAAGATATCTGACCTTCGAAAGGCCGCTGTACGTCTACGTATCGGTGTTCACGCTGATGGTGTCGGCCTATTGGATAGTCACCCGTTCGATCCCGCTGCTGGAAACGATACAGGCCTGACAAGTGTTCCAGGCCAGGCGGAGAAAAGGGCGCATAAACGCCCTTTCGCACATCGCTTGAGAGCCGTTTACAAATCGACAAAGCGGCTCAGACGACTCTGCAGATACCGATTCTGTTCGCGCAACTGCTCAACCTCATTGAGTAACTCTATTGCCAGGGCGATACCCGCCCAATTGACATCCAGATCACGATGCAGGCGCACCGCTTTCTTCGTCAGAACCAGCATCGCGGGGCTAAACAGCCACTCACCGGGGCTATCACCAACCGGCTCGACAATACCCTGCTCGATAATCTCAACGACCATACTTTCGGCCACACCGGTTTGCAGGCAGAGCTCGGAGAAACTCAGGTAGGTTGCTTGCTGATCGCTCATGATGCATCACTCCACTCGGCTCGGGGATCGAAAGGTGTCAGTTCCGCCAGCTGTTGCCAATGAGTCCTGGCAGACTCACTGCCTGACGGGGGCATCACCACTTTTAAGACCGCATAAAGGTCCCCCTGATGCTGGCGACCCGGCAGTCCTTTACCCTTCACCCGCAGACGCTGACCACTCTGACTGTTGGCCGGAATGGTCAGTTTAATCTCGCCCGACAGGGTTGGCATGGTTACCTTACAACCCAGCGCCGCCTCCCAGGGAGCCACCGGCACGGTGATAATCAGGTTATGCCCCTCGACATCAAACAGTGGATGAGGCACCAGTCGAATTCGCAGATAGAGATCACCGAATGCGCCGTTGCCGATACCCGGTGCGCCCTGCCCTTTTAAACGGATACGCTCGCCATCGACCACTCCCGGAGGAATTTTAACATTGAGGGTTTTCTTAACCTCGCTGACACGCCCCTCATTATCATAGTGAGGCAGATGGTAGGAGATCGTTTTAGAGCCTTTCGACAGGGTTTCCTCGAGAAAAACCGGCAGATCGGTTTCAATATCCTGACCTCGCTGGCTATAAGGCTGACGGCTTTCAAAGCCGCGGGCACCAGCGCCCCCCTCCGTACCAAAAATAGAGGAAAAAAAGTCAGAGAAATCCCGTTGCTGATAGCCATCGCCGTCGCCCCTGGCCGATGATTGCCAGCCCGGTGGTGGGCGAAACTCCTGCTGCGCAGCGCCGTATAAACGCAGTTCATCATATTCAGCCCGTTTGGTTTTATCCTTCAGCACCTCGTAGGCTTCGCTAACCTCCTTGAACTGATTTTCTGCATCATGATGACTGCTGACATCCGGGTGATATTTTCGCGCCAGTTTTCGGTAGGCAACCTTTATCGCCTTACTATCAGCATCGGGATCAACGCCCAGAATCTTGTAATAGTCTTTGAATTCCATAATCTGCCCGTTAGCACCGCAGGGTTATTAAGATAAGCGTGACACCGCCTGTGCGATTACTATAGACCAAAACCGGGTTGTTATAGGCGGTCTTCAGGGCAAAGTGATGCGGACTGATGATTGCGGACATAGTTTAAGAGAATAAAGCACAACTATCGGTTGACAGCAGATCAGCAGCGCTCAGCCACAGAGGGCACATAGATATGCAGCTCAGACGGTCTCAAATGTAATAAACAACCTATCCTCCCGCCTTTGACCGCCCAATTACGCCCTTCTGGGGATCATAACCCCAGACTGCCAGGCTGAAAAACAGCACAAAGGCACCAAAGACCACACTCAACGCCAGCCAGTTTAACTGCCCATACAGAGCAAACCGGACCAGCTCTACAGAATAAGTAAACGGATTATATTGCGCTGCCATAAACACCAGTTCAGCGCCCGCCTCCTCCAGTTTCCACAGCGGATATAGTGCCGGTGAGATAAAGAACATAGGAAAGATGACAAAGTTCATCATCCCGGCGAAGTTTTCCAGCTGCTTTACCGAGACAGAGAGTAATAACCCCAGAGCCCCCAGCATCAGAGCAACCAGGATAAACGCGGGCAGTGCGGTCAATGCACCAACAAGCGGTATATCTACATCAAACAGCCAGCAGATAATCATAAAACTGTACACCTGCAACAAGGATAACAGTGTCCCGGCCATCAGTTTACTGAAGAGGATATACCAGCGCGGCAATGGTGCCGTCAGCAACAGACGCATCAGCCCCATCTCCCGGTCATAGACCATCGACAGAGATGACTGCATACCGTTAAACAGAATCACCATACACAGCAGCCCCGGGGAGATATAGACCTCATACTCAATATAGGATTCATAGGGAGGAATAACCGCCACCCCAAAGACATTCTGAAAACCGGCGGCAAAAACTAAAAGCCATAGGGCGGGCCTTACCAACGCTGAAAACAGGCGCCCTTTCTGGCGCATAAACTTGCCAACTTCCCGGGCCGACAGTGCACTGAACGCATTGATGGCATGACTCGTATTCACGGTTTAGCTCCCAGGTTTAGTTGGCAACGGCTTTTATCCCGGTCACTGCCTAAGATATCGAGGTTATTCAACGGATGCAGAAAACCATCGATCGGCGCACGCCCGATCACACGGTTCAGAGAGGTCAGAAATACCGGTTGCCTTAGCTGATTGTTCCAGGGACGAAAATTCAGTGGATAACCTTTGGCACCATCCAGCTTAAAGGCTTCAGAGTGCAGGGTGTCGAGTAGTGAGTCAGCAGAGCCTGAGTGGTGATCTGTTGCAGACTGATCCAGCATCGCCTGGGCAATCACCTTCACTGCTAGCCAGGCTGACCAGTCATAGCCGGTCATCTGCCGTTTAGCTTTCTTTTTAAAACGTTTATTAACCTGCGGGGCACCGTTGCGTTCCCAGGCCCAGTGCCACCAATCTGCGACCAGTCCCGAAGCACCAACTACCGGACGCGGTTTAACGATGGCGTACGGAACATCAACGGCAAACTCCCCCGTACTGTCGACCACATAGACCACGTCATAATCATCCTTCGCCGTTAACAGTGAGATATTGTTCTGGTAGCGCTGGCGGGGATCACTTCCCAGGGTATAGGGTTTAAGTGTGACCAGATCGAGACCAAACTTTTTTGCCGAGCCCTGCAGTGATTCGAGATAGCGCAAATCGGCTTCAGCTTCACTGTGCAACACCAGCACCTCTTTCCACTTTTTAGAGATCAGATACTGTGCCATCGCATCTGTGAGCATGCGTCGACTGGGGACGACATGCAGCAGATTAGGCTGGCAGCTTTGATCACGCAGGGTGTTGTCGAGGGCACTGAGATTAAACAGAATGGTGTTGCGCCCCTGCCCGGCACCTGCAGCCAGCCTGACCCCTTCAGCGGGCAGGTCTAGCAGAAAAAACTGCGTTCCCTCAGCCTGCAACCGCTGGATCAGTGCGGGCAACTCGGAAAGTTCCTCCACCTCGTGTCGCGTCAATGTAAACCTGATGCCGTTTTTCTGAGCAGCAAAACGCGACTCCTGAATCGCCAGCTCGACCGCAGTGTCGAGGCGCCCCCAGGGCTGAGCCTGATAACGGGCATCGGTCACCTCTGTGCGGTAACGGGGATCATCGGCATACTCGATCAGGGCGAAACTGACGCTTTGAAGCTCCACCGCCCATACCGAGGAGCATACCGAAGATGACAGCAGCAATGCCAGCAGTGTTGCTACGCACCTGAGACGACTTGAATTGAAGCCGATCTGTTTACAAATCGCTGTCACAGAAAACATCAGTCATCCACCACAACATCGTGGGGCACCCGCCCTGCAGGCACCGATCTGATCACTTTCAACCGTTCAGTATCGATCACAGCCAGATCATCACTCTTGCCATTGGTCACATAGAGCCGGCTTTCGTCCTGATTAAGCGCGATTCCCCAGGCCCTTTTACCCACCAGGATATAGTCGATCACTTTGTTAGCAGGTATATCAACCACCGCCACATGATTGGCTCCGCCGAGAGTGATGTAGGCTCGCTGACCATCTTTGGTCATCACCATACCGACCGGAGAGATACTTTCGGGACGCACCCCACGCAGTGAAAAAGACAACTCAGCAACGGACTGATAGGACGACGTATCCAGAATCGAAATAGTACCTCCCACTTCATTACTCACCCAAAGCTGCTTCTGATCCGGTGTCAGCAGCATCCTTCTTGGGCGATTGCCCACCACAATATTCTCAACCAGTTCACGACTCTGCACATCGATCACATGCACCATGTTAGCCACCTCAGAGGTGACATACACCAGACGATTATCCGGTGTTACCAATACCCCTTCCGGCTCTTCACCCACCTCGATCTCGGCAACTTTCCTGCCCTCTTCCAGCGAGTAAACGGTCACCAATCCATCATCCTCATTGGAGGCATAGAGGAATTTCTCATCCGGTGACAGATCAAATCGGTCAGGGTCTTCACCGATCTCAATACTTTGCTGTACTGTCAGCGAAGCCACATCGATTACATCGATCACATCTGCGTCACCGCAGGCCACATAGAGGAGTGCGCCATCGTTACTCAGCTTCATCGCCCGAGGGCGTTCGCTCGTGTTAATCGCCGTTACCTTATCCATGCTGCTGGCTTCAAATACGGTGACCCGATCATCTTTTTCACTGCTGACAAAAACATAACCACTGTTTGCCTGACTCTGTTGCACCGCCAGTAGCAGTGATACCAAAGCAATCGAATTAAAAGCTTTAACAAGCACGTTCATGAACAACTCCAACCGTTTTATTCAGATTTATCAGGTGTAAAAACGCGTCTGAAAGTGAGCTTCCGCAAAGCGGCTCTTTAGCCAACAACTCTCCCGGGGATGAATCAGCCAGAACCTTACCTCTGTCCAGTACAACAACCCGGTCAGCCTGCTGAATCTCCTCAACTATATGGGTGCTCCAGAGCACCGCCAGATCACGCTCTTTACATAAAGCGATAACATGATTAACCAGCGCCTTACGGGATTCCGGGTCCAGTCCGACGGTCGCCTCATCCATCAATAGAAGCCGGGGACGGTGGAGCAGACTGCGGATTAACTCAACCTTGCGCTGGTTGCCGCCACTAAGACTGCGCACCGGCAGATACCGCACCGCTTGCATCTCAAAGCGTTCCAGCTCACTGGATATGCGTTGTTCCGCCTCAGAACGGCTGAGCCCATGTAACAGGCAGTGAAATTTAAGGTTACCCTGCACCGTCAGGTCGAGATCCAGAGTCGGCTGCTGAAACACCACGCCGATAGAAGACAGCGCGGCAATAGGATGATGGCGAATATCATGGCCACAGACCCATATCTGCCCACTATCGCCATTAAACAGACCGGTTAACAGCTGAAAAAGAGTCGTTTTACCCGCACCATTCTGCCCCAGCAAACCGACAAACTGGGATGACTGAATCGCTAAACTGACCTGATCCAGCGCTTTAACCGTTCCATAGGTTTTGCTAACGGCGGTCAGCTCCAGTGCGGTATCTGATTGCATGATTATCTCCTGGAGACCGATTTCAGAACTGGTGCGGAGAGAACCCCTTCTAATAAACCGGCGTAATCAGAGAGCAGATCACTTTTCCAACGCTGCAGTCTGTTATCGTCGGGCAAACGGGGGCGGGCAATATCCACCGGGGTATCCAGAATGACTGTGCCCGGGGCAGCGGAAAGGAACAGTATCCGGTCCGCCAGCTGAATCGCTTCATTCAGATCATGGGTTACAAAGATAACGGTGGATTTCTGCTCCACCCATAGCTCACTTAACAGTGAACGCAGGTTATCGGCATTGGGGGCGTCCAGTGATACAAAGGGTTCATCCAGCAGCAACAGGTCCGGCTCGGTCAGAAAAGCCCGGGCGATACTGACCCTGCGCTGCATTCCCCCGGACAGATGTTTTGGATAGAGGGCAGATTTCCCTCCAAGCCCAACCTTGATCAGTATTGCCTCAATCTCTGATTCATTGGCGACAGGCTTCACCAACCGCAGGTTTTCCGCCACTGTTAACCAGGGCATCAGTCTCGGCTGCTGAAAGATATAACCGATCTTACAGTCTGGTTTGTCGGTCAGAGGGGCACCATTAAACTTAATCTCACCGGGCGCACTGGTTTCCAGAGCCGCAATCATATTCAGCAGGGTAGTTTTACCTGTCCCGGAGGGGCCGACCAGCGCAACAAACTCGCCCGGCGAGACCCTAAAGGACAACGGTCCCAGCACTTTGTCAGGACTATTGGCATAAAACTTACTCTGTAAAGCGATATCAAGACTGACCATGGTATCCCCCCCGGGCGATGAAGCGGTCCAGCGGACGCATAATCAGCCCCTCGATCACCAGAATGATGGCTGCAAACGCCAGGGTATAAGCCAGAATGCTGGAGATATCAAAAAACTGGAAATAGGTCCCCAGCTGAAAACCAACACCATCACTACGCCCCAGTAGTTCAACCACCAGCACTATTTTCCAGATTAGTGACAGACCGGACCGGGCTGAGGCCATAATGAAGGGGTAAAGCTGCGGCAGGTACACTTTAAAGAAGTAACGCGGTGGAGAGACCTGAAAAACCCTGGCCACGTCCAGCAGATCCTGGTCAACCACCCGTGCTCCCTCGCGCACCATCACCACTACGGTAGGAATTTTATTTATCGCTACCGCCGCAATCGCAGCCGCCTCTACCAGCCCAAACCAGACATAACAGAGCATAATAGTGACCAGGGCCGGGACATTAAGGGCAATAATCAGAATTGAATCGCCAGCGCTATTCAAACGGGGAAATGCCCCCATCATGATACCGATCAGCACCCCAAGCAGCATCGCAATGGTGAAGCTGAGCAACACCCTTAGCAGGGTCACCAGCAGATGATGCAGCATATCCCCGTCAACCAGATGGCTGCGCAGACTGGCAAACACCTGCAGCAGACTGGGAAAGTTACTGCTGTCCATCAGCATAGCCGCACACTGCCAGACTAAAAATAGAATGGCGAGGGGCAACGCACTATGCAGCAGTTGTTTCAACGCGGGAACGATCATAGTTCCTCCCCGGTAGCGACCTGCTTCACTCCCATTTCAGGGTTTGAAATCCAGAACAGCGACCGGTCCAGTTTATCGGCGCCCCCCGTCAACTCTGTCCCACCCTCGCGCAGCATAAAGGCATAGAGATCCTCCAGCGCATTCAACTCATCTGTTCCGAACTGAAGCTGTACGCCTGCACGATAGCCCTTTTTCAGAGCCATAAAAATCTGATCATCTTCCGCCCGGGTCAAATCACGGATGCGCAGCCATTCGGCATCGGACGCCAATAGGATATCCCTGGCTTCCCGGGAGGCTTTTAAAAAATTCCCCAACAGCTCACTATGTTGCTGACGCCAGGGTTCAGCAAACACCCAACCGAGCATAGGCACCTGATGATCGATACCTAACCCTCTGATCATCTCGTCAACTGAGATGATCGGCTTAAAGCCCCGGGCCTCTAATCTGGCACCGTAATGCCAGAAATTCAGGCTCAATGGCAGCTTGCCGTCATACATCAACTGATTCAGTAAAGGGGGCGCGGCAAACACCGGCTCAACCACTTCCAGAAGATCTTTTCCCAGCACCTGCTTACTATAGGCCTGTAGCAGCAGCCAGCTCTTATCGACAGAACCTCCGGCAACCCCCAAACGTGCACCCTGAATATCCTTAACCGATGAAACCGCGCTCTGCGGCTGAGCATAAAGCCCTCCGGTAGCGGCTGAGACAGGGGAGAAGCCGAACATCCTGTGGTTAAATCGCTGCCGGTTCACCCAAACCCAGTCACTGTAGATCAGATCAACAGCACCACTTTGCAGCGCAACAGCACTGGCGTTTTTACCAGCAACAGGGGTTACATCAAGGGAGAAATGGTATTTCTCATCAAGATGATGCTGACGTATAACATCCATCTCCCAGTTGACGGTGCCAAACTGCAGCACAGCAACCCGCACCGTCGGCAACGATTCTGCAAACAATTGAGAACCAGGCAGCAACCCCAGCAAGGCGGTAAACAACAGCGCCCCAATGAAGCTTTTTCCCGTTTTAAGCAAAACCGGCCTCATCCGTCCAATATTGACCAGAGCAGATAAGCTTATTGAAGAAACAGTCGAAAACACAATCTCCATAACAGCATTCCCAGATATAAGATTAGCGGTGACTGAGGCCACTCTTTACATACATAGCCCCCCTCGTTATCAGCCACACTGTGAGCTTAAAAAAGGCCCGGCATATCGTACAAAACACCCTGAAGGGGAAGGGATAATGAAGGTATCAACTACGATATGCCGGACAAATAACTTACGAAATTACAATCAGTAAGCCGGATAAAGTCTCACAACTAACAATTGTAATTAGAGCAATAACAGTACCAAAAACATAAGTTATTGATAATTGTACGAAATAACTAATTTTTAAATTAACCCGCCCTATTGAATGGCAGCAAATGAAACAGACTGTCTCGATTTGATGCGACAGAAAGTCTTAAAAATGTATAGCGAAAGAAAGAAGATAAAAATTTAGGCTAACCTATCTCATTTTATATAACTCTGATTAAAGCGGCACTTTAATTTAACGCCACAGTATGATTCATAAAGATGAAACATACTGTTGCAGAACAGCCTCTTTTTTATAAAACAACTCTTTTACAAAACACTGACTCATATAATAAAAACCATCCAAACCAAAACAAAAAAACCACAACCCATTGAAATCATTAATATCTTTTAATTTTTAGAAAACAAAATAAATTTTTTGGCATATTCTCTGCTCCTTCTCCTGCGGGTCGATGTTAAATCAATTTTTCACATTCCTATTTATATAAATAGTATAACGTGAAAACCCCGTAAATAAATCTAACTATAAATTCCGTTGGGGAGTAACTCTATGAACTTAAAAAAATCATCCCGCAAAAAGATGGTGCTAATCAGCCCTGTTAAAACACTGACAGCGATGATGATGCTATCAGGGGCAGCAACCCATGCATCTGCCGATATTCTGATCGGCGAAGCAGCTAATACCAAGCTATCGATGTATGGCATTCTTGATGCGGGGATTCTCTATCAGGACAAGGTATCCACTGATGGTGATGAGAAACTGGGATTGGAAACCAGTGGCTTACGTCAAACCGTTCTTGGCTTTAAAGGGTCCCGGTCACTGGATAATGGAATGGATGCCTTTTTTAATCTTGAAGCCCACTTCGATCTGGACACCGGTATGTTTCATGGTACCGGTGATGCCAGTACAGACGGAGATGACAGTAGTGGCAGGCTGTTGTTCCGGCGCCAGGCAAATCTGGGAGTAACCGGCGACTGGGGAACGGTTATCATTGGTCGTCAATACGGCCCTGCTCTGCTTGCACATCTGGGTACAGAACCCCGTATATTCAAAGAACAGTTCTCTAATCTGTATGCCTGGGCCTATAGTCAGTACTTCTCTACCGTTAACGACCCCGCCAGCACGGATGGCCGCAATGCCAATAATGATGTCGGTATCTTCTTTAAAAATGCGGTGCAATATCGCAACAACATCAATGGCTTAGACTTCGGTGTGCTGTACTCCTTCGGCGGTCAGGAAGGCTCTCAGAAAGAGGGGGATGTTATTGCTATTGGTGCTGCGTATAACACAGGCCCAGTAACGCTGTCCGGTTCTTATCAGAATATGCGTGACCAGCAAACCGCTGAAGATGTTGTTACCAGCTGGGCACTGGGTGCCGCCTATGCGGTTGGTGATCTGAACTTCAAAACCAATTTCATGAACACTGAAAACAATGATGCTAACGGCAATCAGATTCTGGATCTGGATGCTCTTGGCGTTGGCATGGACTGGCAGTGGAATGAGAAAAACAGCGCGACGATCGCTTACTACGTCAATAAGGATAAAGCGCCAGCCAAGAGTGTAGAAACTAAATCACTGGTGTTAAGCAACGAATACACCATTGGTGAATCGACGATTGTTTATGCTCAGTTGGCCCATGTTGATGCGGATGAGATGGGTACTATTTCACGCTATGCCACCTCAATTGTTGCCAGCCCTGCACCTGCAGGCGAGACAACCACACTGATCAACGTTGGTTTTAACTTTGCTTTCTAACTAACCCCTTCCTCTGTAAGCCCCTTGGAAGCCTGCTTCCCTGGGGCTTTTGCTTTTCTGCTCTGACCACTTATTTACCGTACCTCCTAACCCGCCCTCCATTCATTCCAGCAGCATTGGAATAACCCCTATTTTCCAACAACCCCTATCATCCAATCTAAGCAACAAGGCATGTAAGTCTGCACGGGAAAAACACTCGCCTGTGACTAAGTCGCGGTAGCTATGTATCAGAGACCGAAATATGTCTTCAACCTGAAGAAACTATTGAGCCATCCAGGGGTGAGCGTTGAACAGTCTGGCGAGACGATGAGATGACGGGTTAACAAAAGAAAAGATCGGAGCGTTTCATGTGGCGCACACGACAAATCAGACCTGGCCCCCCCCCAGGCTAACAGCGCATTAACTATATCCCCCCCTGAAACAAAAAAGGCACGCTCGAAAGCGTGCCAAAGAGTTACACCGAGTGAAACAGGTTACAGCGGTCAGATCGCCTTTTTCTTCATCTGGTCAGCAATATAATCGGCCTGACGAATCGCCAGAGCCACAATCGTCAGAGTGGGGTTCTCAGTACCACTGGAGGTGAACTGGCTACCGTCAGAGACAAACAGGTTATCAATATCGTGCGCCTGCCCCCAGCGGTTAACCACACCATCTCTGGCATGCTCACTCATGCGGTTGGTGCCCATATTATGACTGGCAGGATAAGGCGGCAGATTATTAACCTTCAGCGCACCCACTGCATCGAACAGCTCTTTGGACCTGTCATAGGCATGGTTGCGCATACGAGTATCATTGATATGGTCCGCTTTATAGACCACTGGCACCGGCAGACCATACTGATCTTTCTCTGTCGGATGCAGGGTAATGTTGTTGGATTCAACCGCCATATCCTCACCACAGATCCAGAAACCCGCCATTTTGTCATAGTTAGCCAGAGAGTCCGCCAGCTCACGCCCCCAGCCACCTTTACCAGGATTAAGGAAGGCAGACATAAAGGGCAGCCCCAGATGCAGAATTTCAAGCTCATAACCGGCAACATGTCCACGACCCGGATCATTATTCTTCCACTCGTGAACAATACCCGGCACCACCGTACTCTTATACATATGCACAGGCTTTTCGAACTCGGCATAGACCCCACCAGTGGTATGGGTCATATAGTTCTGACCCACCTGACCAGAGGAGTTCGCCAGACCATCAGGGAACATCGATGAAGCGGAGTTCAGCAACATCCGTGGAGATTCGATGGAGTTACCCGCGACAGCAACCACGCGCGCTTTTTGCAGATGCTGATTGCCATCTTTATCCGCATAGAGGACACCGGTTACCTTGCCGGTTTTATCATGTTCGATCCGCAGTACCATGGATTGCGGACGCACCTCAGTTTTACCCGTAGCTTCCGCTTTCGGAATTTCGGTGTACATGGTTGACCACTTAGCACCGATACGACAACCCTGCATACAGAAACCATTCACCTGGCAGGATGGACGCCCATCACGGGTCTCGGTATTAATGGCCAGGGTCGCCTGCTCGCACTTCGCACCGATACGGTTGGCTCCCTCTTTGACCACCTTATAGTGACTACTCTCGCCATGAAAAGGCATGCCGGTGGCTTTGGTGCCACAGACACCCATCTTCTTTTCCGCCTTTTCGTAGTAAGGCTCCATCTCTTTCAGCGTCACCGGCCAGTCAAGCACGTTGGCACCAGGCACGGTGCCGTTGGTGGTTTTCATCTTGAACTCGTGTTCCTGAAAACGCATCGCCACACCCGCCCAGTGCATCGTCGCACCACCCACACCTTTTACAATCCAGGCAGGCAGGTTGGGAAAATCTTTTGCAATCCGGGCGGGGCCAACAACATAACGTTTATCCAGCCAGGAAATTTTGCCAAACATCTTCCATTCATCGTTTTCAATATCGTCCATCTTAAAGCGTTTGCCCGCTTCAAGAACGACTGAGCGGATCCCCTTCTGCGCCAGCTCATTTGCCAATGTACCGCCACCAGCACCGGAACCAATAATGACCACCAGGCTGTCATCGTTTAAATCAAATTTAGTAGACATAGCTATTCCTCTCTTCAGATCCAGTCAATATCGTTGTAACCACGGTTGATGTAGCCGCCCTTTTCCCAGGCGGATCCACCATAGCCAAAGCGAGGCCACAGATCGGGGTTGTTGTAGATGCCCATCATCAGGGCGCCTTTAATATTCTGAAAGAAAGGAGACGACTCGATCTGTTTCAGCACAGATACCCGGTCTTTTTCAGATTTAATATCGATATAACTGACACCGAAAAGCTGCGAAGCGATCTGGTCCAGAGATTTAGCACCGTCGGCCAGTTCCGATAATTTTTTATCATCGGAGGCAGCGGCCTGAATCATTGGCGTTAACACCTGAGTGTAATATTTATCTTCCAGGGTATCGTGAGGGTAAATATCCCGCGCCATTTTCAACAGTGTGGTATTCGCTTTTTCACCAATTTTCTTCGCTGCGTAAGAATCAGGCGCGAACAAACCTCCGCCAAGAACAACAGCCGAAGCGGCGACGGCATAGGTACCCGTTTTAGACAGAAAGCGTCGGCGATTCATGCAAACTTCACCTGCCTTGCCTTTTCTGGCACTCGTAGACTGCAGTAAATCTTTTTTATTTTTATTCATAATAATCTCCAGGATTAATATTATTTTTTAAACTGATTAGCGATCAGACTAAACAGCTAAAAACGCCACGTTCGATTAACCTAAATATATTTATCGATATAACGATTAAGATATGCATCAAGCCCATCAAGGGATTTTAAAACAAAGCTTTCACCTGATTTATTCATTAGCTGGGCAAGGGATATATGCTTACCTTCAACAATAAAGGGATTCAGCTGACACTTTTCATAAAACCGGTTGGAAATATTCCACATCGCTGGCAGATCGCCGTCACATAAAATAACCGCGTGCATCAGCAGCGCCATATCCCGGTCATCGGTACGGGCCAGAGGGTTGGTGATCTTCTTCCAGCGCTGAGCGGTTCCGGCGAGTTTCTGCCCCCCAACCACCACATTAAAATCACCATCGCAGAAGGCTCCCTCGATAGAGGCGCACTCTCCCTGAATGCCGTTGTCGGATAGCCACCCCAGAATCGCATTGCAGATCACCCGATAACTGTCGCGGATACTCATCTGACCTTTTTTGCACTTGATTGCCATGGTCAGATTGATGAAGCCCTCACTCTGCGGCGTCAGCTCTCCTCCGGTACTGCGAATCACCACCGGCCAGCCCTGCTCAGCACAATAGTCGCTGGCCGCCTGAAAGTTACTACGATTGGTAGCACTTTTAGGCACAACCAGGGCCTGCTTACTGCGCCACAATGCATAACCGCACTGCACCCGACCGCTCAGCACCTGATCCAGAAGCGTCTGCTCAAGCTCGAGACCTGCAGAAATTTCAACCGGCGTATTGCGCTTTATCTTAGCGATACGGCTGCGCCCGCTGATGGTCAGACTATTCACTTTCGATCTCCCGACAGAGATCAGAGAGAAAATCAGCCGCCGGACCACCATCAACCCCGCGATGATCAAAGGTCAGGGACAGGCCCATCATCCGTCTGGTTACAAACTGCCCATCCTCGACAGCCACCTCCGCATAGGTTTCCCCTATCCCTAAAATAGCCAGTTGCGGCAGGTTGATAAGGGGGGTAAAAAACCGCACCCGGCTGCGACCGATGTTGGTCAGGGTAAAGGTACCGCCCTTCATCTCCGAGACTGTTAACTGCCCATCTTTAGCCCGGTTAAGCAGCTCACGACGGGCGGCAGCACGCTCCTGAATATCTTTCTGATCAGCGGCAAACAACGCTGGCGCCATCAACTTGCCACCGGGCAAGCCAATGGCATAACACAGATCGATATTGCGGTAGATAGAGATCTCATTGTTTTCAATACGCCCATTCAGCACCGGGTGCTTCGCCAGGACGTTGACAACGTAGTCAGCGAGCAGGTCTTCAACCGAGATGTTAACCCCCTGCTCTGCCATTTTCTCCTTACGCCGCCACATAGTATCAACGCAGCAAACGGCATGGTGAGTCAGCTGAGCAGCCTCATCAAGGCTGCGTCGCATATTGTTGGCAATCATGCCCCTCAAGCCTTTGAGAGGCGTTACCCTGAGTGTATCTGAGGCGGTCATCTGTCTCTCCCGATCTGCTAGCCGATAGTTGCCACGGTCTGGCCCTTTTCGACAATTTCATCTACATCATTGATGATCTTTAAGACCCCGGAAGCGGTTGCTTCCAGTTCATACTGAATCTTTTCAACCATCAGTTCTGCGATCACATCACCCTCGGCAACCTCACCACCATCACTGGCCAGCCAGGAGGTGATAACCCCCTCAGAGTCTTCTTCCCACATATCGACGGGTACAATTACATCAGTTGTCATCTGTTAGTCTTCCTTCATTTTGTTAAAAGCTGCGATAATTTTTTCCGGGCTTGGTAGCGCCCACTGCTCCATAGGACGGGCAAACGGAATCGGAATGTCGGGATATGCCACTCGCTGAGGCGCCGCTTTCAAAGGAACGCCGGCCTCGACCACACTGGCGATAATCTCTGCGGTCATGCCGTAGCTGTGATAATCCTCATCCACTACAATCAGGCGGCCGGTTTTCTTAACCGACTCAATCACCGTGTCACGGTCCAGCGGTGCCAGCGAACGCAAGTCAACCACTTCCGCACTGACACCCTGTTCTTCGAGAATCCGCGCAGCCTTCAGACCGAAGTGCACACCGGAGGTGATCCCCACAATCGTGACATCGGTGCCTGGACGGGTGACCACGGCCTTACCCAGTTCAACCTCATAGGCGGCTTCCGGCACATGCACGATGGCCTCTTTTTCAGTCCCCAGCCACCCCATTCCCTGCAGGGCCTTATGGAACATGAACACCACCGGGTTAGGATCACGAATCGCGGCAATCATCATCCCTTTGGCATCGTAGGCATTGGAGGGCGCAACCACTTTCATACCCGGCAGATGGGCAAAGGTGGCATGGACACACTGAGAGTGCTGCCCACCATCGGAGTAACCCCCACCGGTGGAGGTCATCAGCACCATCGGCACCGTGACATTACCGCCTGAGAAATAGGTGTTCTTTGCCATCATGTTGTAGATTGCGTCGAAACAAACCCCGAAGAAGTCGACAAACATCAGCTCGACAACCGGCTTCATACCATCGGATGCAGCACCCACAGCAGCACCGATAAAAGCGGTTTCAGAGATCGGCGTATCGCGCACACGCTCACCACCAAACTCTTCGTGCAGCCCACGGGTATTACCGAATACACCACCTAACTCACCGATGTCTTCACCCATCACAAACACTTTGTCATCGATGCGCATCTCCTGAGCAATCGCTTCTGCCATCGCCCGGGCGATCGTCAACTTGCGTTCTTTTTCTTTTACCTGAGTCATGTTTATATCTCCTCAATCCTGACCTGATTTCGCATTACCGCTTAGACAAATACTTTTTGCATCGCCTCTTCAGGCGCGGCGTATTCACTGTCACGGGCAAACTGTATCGCTGCGTCAACCGCTGCATGCGCTTCCTCTACCAGCGCAGCATCTGTGGCATCGGTCAGAATTCCCTCGTCCAGCAGGCGTTGCTTCATAACCGGAATGGGATCGATCTTCTGCAGAGCCTCTTTTTCGCCAGCCGGACGATAGGTTTCACCATCCCCCATAAAGTGACCTGCCAGACGTGAGGTTTCGATCTCGATAAGCGTGGGGCCTCCACCATTGCGGGCACGGGCAATCGCTTCACCGACCACATCAAAGATGGCAACCGGATCGTTCCCTGCGATAAATTCACCGGGCATACCATAGGCAACCGCCCGATCCGAGTTCCGATCAATCGCGGTACTGGCTCGCTTGGAAACAGAGATCCCCCAGGAGTTATCTTCGATAATAAAGATGACTGGCAGCTTCCAGACACCTGCCATATTCAGCGCTTCGTGGAACGCTCCCTGGTTAGCAGCCCCCTCACCCAGATAGGCCACCGCGATTCCACTTTTCTTCTGCATCACCCGGGATAACGCAGCACCCACCGCCGGGCCAACACTCTGGCCAATGATCCCTGAACAGGAGAAGTTAACGTTGGCATCAAAGATATGCATATGTCCGCCACGACCACCGCTGAGGCCGGTCTTCTTACCGAAAATTTCGGCAGCCATCGCTTTAAGATCCACCCCTTTGGCAATCGCAACGTGATGGGGGCGGTGAGTAGAAGTGACCACATCTTCCGCGGTCAGATGCGCGCACACACCGACAGCGCAGGGTTCCTGACCATTAGACAGATGCATCTCACCGGGAATGGGGCCGTTGGCCATATTGAAGGCGGGGCTTTTACCCTCCATGTAGATCTTTTCAATCACCTCTTCAAAGAAGCGACTCACAAGCATGTGTTTGTACATCCATACCTGTTGTTCCTGACTCGGTTTCATATCATGCTCCACAGTATCAGTTGTTATATTTTTCTATATCACTGTATGAGCAATGCCTGTGCCATAAAATTAACTACATGATTTATATACTGTTTTTAGATATAAACGGAGTCTATGATTCACCACTGAACGGTTATGTAAATCAGGGTGACGCACCCTGTGCGACACTTTGTTCCACCCTTTAAATAGAGCAATGAGCGACGGAGAGTCCCATCAGTTTGTCTGCGACTATCAGAGCAGAGACGCGATTAGAGAGCCCAGGGCATCATAAGTACCGAAGAGATTAAGGAGAAGGGATTAAGGACACACATCTCAGGGTTGAGCGACACAACAGGCATAAAAAAGCCCGGCAGAATGGCCGGGCCTGATAAACGAGTCGCGGTAAAACGGTCACGGTAAAACGGGAATCTAGCTACTGCTTTTTCGCCAGTGCCAGTTGCTCTGCCATCAGGGACTTCAGCTCAGCGACCTGATGCTTGAAAGCATTACGCTTTTTGCTGGCGATAGTCTGCACCACGGGGATCGGGGCGGTCATCGCATTCACCGGACGACCATTCACACGCAGTTCGTAGTGCAGATGCGCCCCGGTCGAGCGGCCTGAGTTACCGGATGCGGCGATCTTTTGGCCTCGGGAGACTTTCTGCCCTTTACGCACATAGGCCTTACTCAGATGCAGATAGCGGGTGGTATATTTCCGGTTGTGCTGAATCTCAATATACAGCCCCGCATAACGATGCTTAATCACCCGGGTGACCACGCCATCTCCGGCCGCCAGCACCGGCGTGCCGATCGGAACGGAAAAGTCAGTGCCGTTATGGGGCCGGATCAACCCGGTAATGGGGTGTTTTCGCTTAGGATTAAAGCCTGAGGAGATGCGATATCTGCGCTTCAGAGGGATCCGCTGAAACGCTTTTTCCAGGCTTTCGCCATCAGCATCGAAGTAGTTATCATCAAACAGAAACGCCGACTGCTTACGAATAGCACCATCGTAGACAAAGCCTTCGATGATACTGTTACCGGTATATTCACCCTTCACATACTGACGCGAAACCGCCAGTTGAAACCGGTCTCCTGCACGCAGATGACTTCTGAAATTCATCCGCTCTTTCAGCAGACTGGTCACCTGATACGCCTCAGCAATGCGCACTCCTGCGCGCTGCATCGAGCGGGGCAGATCGCCCTGTACTTCGCCCGCAAAGACCTCCCGGCGATAGCCTCCTTTTTCGATAAACTCCTTATACTCGAACTCTCCCTTCTCCCCGCGATTAAACACTACCTTGTAGGTCAACCCGGAACGGAAGATAAACTGCTTCAGGTCACCCTCAGTATCAAAGTTAAACCCCAGTTGATGACCGGGCTGAATAGTATCCAGCGCCAACACGTTAAGGTCCGCTTCCATCAATTTATAGAGGGTTGTCTGAGAAATATGCAGCAGATCAAAAATCGTGCTCAGGGTATCCCCCTTCTGCACCACATAACTGACTTCGGGTTCAGGGTCTTTAACCTGAGCAGAGCTTTCGACGGATGGTTCAGAATTAACTTCGACATCGCTCTCCCCGAGATCAAGAGAGAGATTACTTCTGAACTGGCCCGGGGCAACCGGCACCGCAGAGGTGTTATCTGCAACCATCACTGAAACAATGAGAATCAGAGACGCGCACGCCAGCACAATCCTGTGCGGGGTTGGCAGATGACTCAGCAAAGTGATGACCGTCGTCAAAAACGACCTGAGACGTACAATGATATTCCCGATTTTCAAACGCTGCCACTCTGCCTAAATACTGATCAATTCTGATTCTTGCCCCCATGGCTGATGCTGTGACCACCGGCAGGGACGATTGTTCAGTGGATTATGCCTGAAATAGGACAGAATTTCCTGCCTGAGCGGCTGGGGCTGGCTGTAATTTTCACACACGCATATTCCCAACATAAGCCCAACATGAGCCCGGCATGAGCCAAAGAGAATAAGAAACCACAGTTAGCCGATCTTTTTCAGCGCTGTTTTATACCGTGCCGCTTTATCGATATAGGTCTGCGTATTGGCACGAATACCGGCGCAGGCCTCATCGGACAGTGTTCTCACAACTTTCGCCGGCACCCCGAGAATCAACGTATTATCCGGAAAAATAGCCCCCTCAGTGACCAGCGCACCCGCCCCCACCAGACAGTTTTTACCGATAACGGCACCATTGAGCACAACCGCCTGAATGCCGATAAGCGAGCCCTCTCCGACGCTGCAACCGTGCAACATTGCCTGATGGCCGATAGTGACATGTTCAGCCACCGTCAGTGGAAACCCGGGGTCGGTATGAAGTACAGCGCCGTCCTGAACATTACTACCTGCGCCAATAGTGATCGGTTCACTGTCACCCCGCAGAACCGCTTGTGGCCATACCGAGGTGTTCTCCCTGAGAATGACCTCACCAATCAGGGTCGCCTCCTCAGCAACGAAACAACTGTCATCGATCAGCGGGGTTTTACTCCCCAGTGCATAAACGGCCATATAGCTATCCTTTGTTATGGTTAAATCTGATTGCATCATCACAGAGCACGCCATCGGGGTGCTCTGTGATTTACAGCTGAACACTTATTCCGGTTTTTCGATAACGCCCCGGTTCAGCTGATCCCGCTCAATCGACTCGAACAGGGCTTTAAAGTTACCTTCACCAAAACCATCATCCTTTTTACGCTGAATAAATTCAAAGAACACCGGTCCCAACTGGCAGGTAGAAAAGATCTGCAACAGCAAACGGGGGCCATCATCGGTAGTACCATCCAGCAGAATCCCCCGGGACTTTAGCTCATCCACCGGTTCACCATGGCCCGGCAGACGTTCTTCCAGCATCTGATAGTAAGTTTCAGGCGGAGCCGTCATCAGTTCGAGACCACCGGCACGTAACTGATCAACACTCTCCAGCAGATTGTCAGTGCGTAGCGCTATATGCTGAATGCCCTCACCGTTAAATGCCATCAGAAACTCTTCGATCTGTCCGCCACCTTTGGAGGCCTCCTCATTCAGAGGGATGCGGATCTTGCCATCCGGGGCGGTCATCGCTTTCGAGGTCAGCCCGGTATATTCACCTTTAATATCAAAGTAACGAATCTCACGAAAATTAAACAGGGTTTCATAAAAGCTGGCCCAGTGATTCATCCGGCCTTTATAAACATTGTGGGTCAGATGGTCGATCTCATAAAAGCCGTACCCCGGAGGATGACGATCCACACCGTCGATAAAGTTAAAATCGATATCATAGATAGAGCTGCCATCTTCATAGCGGTCAATCAGATAGATTGGTGCACCTCCGATACCCTTAATCGCAGGCAAGCGCAGCTCCATCGGCCCGGTGGGGATCTCAATCGGTTGCGCCCCTTTGTCCAGCACATACTGGTAGGCATGATGTGCATTTTCCACCCGAAACCCCATACCCGCCGCCGAGTTGCCATGTTCCTGGCCAAAATAGAACGCTTCACTGTTGGGTTCACGGTTAAGGATAAAATTGATCCCTCCCTGACGATACAGCTCTACATCTTTTGACCGGTGCCGGGCCACCAGGGTAAACCCAAGCAACTCAAACACCCGGGCGATGGCATCGGGCTGAGGCCCGGAAAACTCACAGAATTCAAAGCCTTTCAGGCCAACAGGATTCTCAAAAAGATCAGTCATTATTATTCTCCTGACAGAGCACCGCATACAACAGTGCATACAGCAGCGCTCTGCAATCAGTATTCAGTTGTTACAGACGGACCGGACGGCCCCTTAAGCTGATTTAATTCTGAGAAAAAACAGGAGGAGGTATAGCGATACCACGGGTCGACCGGGACCAATACTGACCAATAAACAGCTGCCAGACCAGTGTGGGAACAAAGGCTTTACTATCCACCGGTAACGACCTTACAACCCGGCAATATCGGGGCAGATAACCCCTTGTTGATAACCGGCGGACCTATCTTCAGGGGCAAGGCAATCATGCACAACTGCGAACGCACCATCATCCTCCTCCCCATTCCGACCAATTGAAATCTATCGACACATTTGCCGACAGCCTGATAGATATAGTTATAGCGTTAAGGCAAGCCCCTGTCGACCCATCGTAGAGAATAGGGGGCAGTGGTAATCGTGTGAATGTCGGCTGAAGCGCTTTTCCCAAAAAACTGATAATATCAACTCACGTTGCCATATTAAATATCCCTATTATCAGTATCGTTCTCTATTACACTCTTCCATATAAAGAATGATGCTATCATCAAAGTTATTCTTTTAAGATAAGGATCGTGCCTGACCAACAAATATCCAATTGTTGTCCAGATACAGAAAAAAACTCTCACTAAACATAGGAAATTAAATATAACAAAAGACATTCTTATATAAAACACCCAAAATCCTGATAAATTATATTTTTCAATTAAAAAACTAATACCTATATTAACTAAAATAAAGAAAAAACCAACACACAGGTATTTAAAAAACAATTTTGTTGTCATATTTACTCCTTAACTCAGCTTTCCCTAACACTCGTGCCTGGCACCAGATTCACTTCACGGCCACCTACCCAAAGAGGGCTTTATATGCATCAGAATTCTGACCTTGTAGATTAAGCCGAGATTCTCATCGGCGGTGGCGTCGCTGAAAACATGATCAACCACCGCATCGATGCCCCGTACTTGGTGAGGGAAAGGTATTGATCTCGCCATTCTGTCCATGATGCATGCTCCGTATGCATTACCACGCTGGAGCGTGGGAACGAGATAAACTCATAGTTAAATCCTTTTATCTATAATTATTACATTGAATCGCAAACGTAACACTTAACTCCATCGTCTCTTACATATAACTCGAAGTAGCAAAGTCTAAATGGAAACACCTCAAGGTCACATTTACTTGAACTACGACCTTCTCTAATAAATTCTACTTTCAACCGCCCTGATAACGGAGAAACCTCCACCCCCATATATTTATCTATAAAATACTTATCCCCATTTAATTTTAGTTCAACACGATCGCTAGTTAAATTCTTTACATTCACGTAAGCTAAATTTTTATAGGTAAAAAACAACCACCCCACTAAGCAAACACATAAAAATATTAAAGAAAAAATAATCTTTCTTAGAAAGTTCATATCAACCCACCAATTAAATAATATTTTCGAAAGATACAAGATAACAAACCTAAATCACCTCTCCCTAACACTCTCATTCTTATATCTCAGCAACGGCGTCAGAATATGTTCAATCAGATACCGCTTTCCGGTTTTCACCTCAGCACTAACACTCATGCCCGGCACCAGATTCACTTCTTTTTGTGCTTTTGTGAGAAGATCATTATTCACGATATCCGCTAATTTAAGATTAGCTTCAACTACTGTATTAATCATGCGACATCCTTATCTTTAATATTAAAAATCAACTATTAAATTTGACAATTACTTCTTCCAACTCATTAACAATGCCAAAACAACCAAAACATTCAATAGCTTCCTTTAAAATATAAAACTCACCTTTACTCATTAAATCTATAGAATTCACTTTATCATTAACGACCAAATTCCAGATTACAATATATGGTTTTTCATTAACATTCATAGAACTCAGAGAAGACTTATCCGCTTCAAAAATGAACGATTTTCCATCTATATTAAGAAGCCATTTAAAACGATTTGAAAAATCTTCCTTACCAATCTTGAGTAAGATCAAATAAATATTTCTTTCTTTATCAAAAGTCCAATGAAATTTAAAACCAGAAGGAAAACCTCGCTTACGAAATGAAGGGTTGGCTGAACACAGAACATCCTCCAACCCATATTTTTTTACATTCGCTTCTGAGACATACTCATTTACAAAAGGCATTTATATACTCCAAAATCAAAAATTCGTTAGACTTATTCCTTATAAGATACTTTACAATATTCACATTTCACTAAAACTCATACCCGGCTCTAGATTCACTTCACGGCCATCCACCCAGAGGGGGCTTTTATGTATCAATATCCTGGCTTTGTAGATCAACCCGCGGTTTTCATCTGCGGTGGCATCGCTAGACACATTATCGATCACTGCGTCGATGCCCCGTACTTGGTGAGGGAAAGGTATTGATCTCGCCATTCTGTCCATGATGCATGCTCCGTATGCATTCCCACGCTGGAGCGTAGGAACGAGGTAAACCCCCTTCCTCTAAATCATAAAGCTTATCCATTCCTATGTTAACTACATTATCCATACCCGTATCATCGTATGCATATAGTCCATCTTTTACATTCTGTCTTGCCCTATCATTATCTTCAGGAAAACCACTTCCGAAAGCTTCATTTCCAGCTTTATACAGATCCATAACAGCGCTTACTTGCTGGTCATCTAAATCAGCCATTTCAAACTCCTTTTTGAATAATTATTTAAACATTTCACCTAACTCAGAGTAAAAAAACTTATACCCTCCTGAACATGTATATACTGAAGGAATAACACCAAAAAACAAATCCCCCTCTCTTAACAAATCAATATAATAATTATTATAAACAGCCATCACCTTATCATCTGATATTCTTTTATAAGAACTCCTATAAACACCAATATTTGATTTTTCAGATATAGTTTTCCGACCTACATCAACATAATAAATCGCATCATATTCGGAATTAAATTTTATCTTTTTAAAAGAAGAAGATTTAAACCTATCTCCACCAACGTAGATAACGTCATAGAAATTACCATCAATATCTTTAAACCTTGAAAAACCAACATCCTTTAAGTATACATCGCTAAGACTACTAAAATAATCATCAGCCAACCAACCAACACCACTATCAAGTTTTTCATAAATCGTCAGACCACCATCCTTACGGCACAGATCTGAAAACTTATAGAAATCAACTAAAGGAGTAAAAAAAGCTAAAAGCAATAAAGACAGCGTAAACACAGATAGAAATAGAAAAACTTTAACTTTCATAATCCTACTCTCTTAAAAACATCATCTTTCCCTAACACCCATAACCAGCGCCAGGTTCATTTCACCGCCATCAAACCAAAGCGGTAAACAGTGTCGGGTCTATTTTCTGTTTCATCGAGATATCAGTATGCGTTATGTATACCGAGATCATCCGGGTCTTCCGGTACATAGGTTTCATCCCACAGACCGTAAATAACCCCGGATTTAATATCATCTACCACCTGATCGTTAGCCAGCACACTATTATTCTCCCCGAGCAAGCTCCAGAGCGGGTATTGACTCAGCACATCGGCCAGTTCGGGGTTATTGCTTATCGCTTCTGACAGAAGCTGATGCCTTTGTTGACTAAAAAGGAGTTTTTGCGGATCGTTACCCTCGATCTCGATCACCCGGCCGATCACCATATAGTAATAGCCTTCGCAAAGTTCACCGTTCAACAGCACCGGGGAAGATCGCCCCCCCTTGCAAGGCTTCTTCTACCGTATCAGGAAAAAAAATGCCCCCCTCTTGTCTGGTGTTTTTAACAGTAACGGAGGGATATTGATCCCTACAATAGCGGCTCGTTATCCGGTCGGTGTGTAATAGGTGAATCATTCTAGCGCCCCACTAAGTATCGGATAGAAATCAGGATAAACCGTAAACAATGATTGCAGCGTGCAGGAACCCTGAAGGGGATGATAGAGATTAGGAATAACACCAGCGACAACCATCATCGGCACGCCAGATATGGCAAAAGCAAACAACACGGTTTTATCGGGAGAGATGTCTGATCCATCGACAATATAATCCTTTATGAGTTAAACAAGTCAGGCTCGTTTAGTAGCGTTTATTTCTAACAAACTAATGCCCGCTATTCAACATTTAAACCGGTAAGACCTGCCAATCACTGATCTGACACGCCGTTGATTGAACCCGAGAGTTTGAGTTATCGGGAAGCCAGCCCTTTCTGCTACAATGCGCCGCAGATAAGCCTTTTAACGGAGAGCCGTACGTTGACCCAGTTTCGCCCCTGTATCGACCTGCACCAGGGTCAGGTAAAACAGATTGTGGGTGGCAGCCTGAATGATCAGGGCGCCACAACCAACTTTGTCAGTCAGTATGATGCTGAGTATTACGCCAGCCTCTACCGCAAGCACAATCTGACCGGTGGTCATGTGATCGCGCTGGGGCCTGGGAACAGGGAACAGGCACTGAAAGCACTGGCGGCCTGGCCCGACGGCCTGCAGTTTGGTGGCGGTGTGAATAACAGCAATGCGGCTGAGTTTATTGCCGCAGGCGCATCCCATGTGATTGTGACCTCCTGGCTGTTTGAGAAGGGTCAGTTCAGTTGGGAACGGCTGGCGCAGATCAAAGCGATTACCGGCAAAGAGCGGCTGATTCTTGATCTGAGTTGCCGCCGCACCGATAGCGGCTGGAATATCGCCACTGACCGCTGGCAGACGGTGACCGCAACCCAGGTCAATGGGCAAACATTGGCAGAACTCAGCCAGCACTGTGCCGAGTTTCTGATCCATGCGGCGGATGTTGAAGGGCTGCAATCGGGGATTGATGAAGAGTTAGTTAAACTGTTGGGTGAAGCCTGCCCGATTCCGGTGACCTATGCCGGCGGTGCTCGTTCACTCGACGATCTGAAACTGGTCGACCAGCTATCCAATGGCAAGGTCGATCTCACCATCGGCAGCGCGCTGGATATCTTCGGCGGCAGCGGTATCACACTGGAGCAATGCATTGAATGGAATCAGCGTTAAAACTATTTTACTGACGCTGCTGCTGACATTAGTCGGCTGCAGCGATCAGAAAGAACTAACCTATCTCCCGCCTGAGGCCGTGATCCTGGCGTTTGGCGACAGTCTCACTCATGGGGTTGGCAGCCGTAATGGCGGGGATTATCCCACGCAGCTGGAACAACTGACGGGTCGTCGGGTTATCAATGCCGGCGTCTCTGGAGAAACCACAGCTGAAGGCTTACAACGTCTGCCTGCATTGCTCGATCAGCACCGGCCCGCCCTGCTGATTCTACTGGAAGGCGGCAATGATATTCTGCGCAATCTGGACAGAGCGCAGCTAAAACAGAATCTGTCCCAAATGATCTCGCTGGCAAAGTCGCAGAACATTGATGTTGTGCTGGTCGCGGTTCCGGAGAAAAACCTGTTCTCTGCCAGCGCCCCTCTCTATCAGGAACTGGCTGAAGAGCAGCAACTGGTGATCGAGCCTGAAATAGTTGCCAGCCTGTTGCACGACAACCGTTTTAAATCGGACCCGGTCCATTTCAATAACCTGGGTTATCAACAGCTTGCGTTAAGGCTGTCGGAACTATTGAAAGAACATAACGCGTTATAATTAATGGAATTTTTTCAGACTCTCTGAGTCATAGGTCAGAACAACTATCTTTCATTATCGCGATTAAGCGTAGGACAGGTTGTATAAATCTATGCCGTTACGAATCTCTTTATTCATTATCAGCGCAGTTCTGACAATTCAGTGCCCTAGTGTGAATGCAGAAAGCCAGGAGGAAAGCTTTACCGTTTCTCAACAGAGCATCAACCATTTTCGCCAGATATCGGTGCGTATACTCTCTGCCTACAAAACACCGCCACGCTATATCGGCTCCACCAGCCACTGGCATCTATTTCTGAAAAAAGAGACCCGCAAAGCGGTAGATAAGGACTTCAGCACCATATTCGGATATAAGATCCCCCGGGATTTCAGCAACATTGAAAATGGCTGGGAACTAAGTCTGCCTGCCGTTGCGATCAACCCCGATAACTGCCCTGAAGTGACCCGTTACAGCGATGACAAAACGGGTTTCAGCCTGCCGCAGGGAACAGAGATAGCCGCCCGCTGTATCAGCCAGTAACCATCCACGTAAGGGATAGGCAAAGAGCTGTATTACCACAGAGGGCACAGAGACAAGCGTAAAGGCTAAAAGGGGGCTCTTCTCTGTGACTTCGGTGGCGAACCAGCTTTATAGTGTAGGAGCCGCTTCCAGCGGCGAGGGCCTGCGCAACTGCAAAGCTTTATCGCTGCAAGATGCAGCTCCTACAACAGCGGTCTCACCACAGAGGGCACGGAGGACACAGAGAGAAGCGTAAAGGCTAAAGGGTCGCTCTTCTCAGTGCTCTCTGTGGTCTCGGTGGTAAAATTCTTTTTCAATCACCCGGACGGTAAATGTTCAACTAAACATTACCACTCTCTAATTACCACTAAGCGGCGTCTAATTCTGTGACCTCGGTGGCGAACCAGCTTTATAATGTAGGAGCCGCTTCCAGCGGCGAAGATCTGCGCAACTGCAAAGCTTTATCGCTGCAAGATGCAGCTCCCACTAATTCTGTGACCTCGGTGGCGAGCCCGCTTTATAGTGTAGGAGCCGCTTCCAGCGGCGAAGGTCTGCCAACGGCAAAGCTTTATCGCTGCAAGATGCAGCTCCCACTAATTCTGTGACCTCGGTGGCGGGCCAGCTTTATAGTGTAGGAGCCGCTTCCAGCGGCGAGGGTCTGCGCAACTGCAAAGCTTTATCGCTGCAAGATGCAGCTCCTACGACAGCGGTCTCACCACAGAGGGCACGGAGGACACAGAAAGAAGCGTAAAGGCTAAAGGGTCGCTCTTCTCAGTGCTCTCTGTGATCTCGGTGGTAAAATTGTTTTTCAATCACCCGGACGCTAAATGCTCAACTAAACATTGCCACTCTCTAATTGCCACTAAGCAGCGTCTAATTCTGTGACCTCAGTGGCGGGCCATCTTTATAGTGTAGGAGCCGCTTCCAGCGGCAAGGGCCTGCGCAACTGCAAAGCTTTATCGCTGCAAGATGCAGCTCCTACAACAGCGGCCTCACCACAGAGGGCACGGAGGACACAGAGAGAAGCGTAAAGGCTAAAGGGTCGCTCTTCTCAGTGCTCTCTGTGATCTCGGTGGTAAAATTGTTTTTCAATCACCCGGACGGTAAATGCTCAACTAAACATTGCCACTCTCTAATTGCCACTAAGCAGCGTCTAATTCTGTGACCTCAGTGGCGGGCCATCTTTATAGTGTAGGAGCCGCTTCCAGCGGCGAGGGTCTGCGCAACTGCAAAGCTTTATCGCTGCAAGTTGCAGCTCCTACAACAGCGGTCTCACCACAGAGGGCTCGGAGGACACAGAGACAAGCGTAAAGGCTAAAGGGGCTTTTTCTTATCAACAAGCAATAAAAAAGCCGCATTACGCGGCTTTTGATCCCCTTCAAACCCGGTTGAGATATCAGGCCACCCGGCGGCCCAACATCCGTTGCAAGGTGCCATCTTTAGTCAGCAGATGGTGTTTCACAGAAGCCGCAACATGCAGCGCGATCGCGGCGATCATTACGTTGCCTCCCAGGCCATGCATGATTTTTCCCGTTTCCCCCAGCAACTCATTCTTGTCGCCACCGGCAATCAGCTCTAACCCGAAAACAGCGATTGAATGCCCACCACCGATCGACATCAGCATACCGGAGATCGGCATCAGCAAGGTGCCTGCCAGGAGGATAAAATGTACAAGCGTGGTTACCTTTTCCTGCCATTCAGCCACGGGCGATAGATGCTCGGGCATACGATTACGGATGCGCCAGATAAGACGATAAAGCGCCACCACTAACACCAGCACACCAATCGACTTGTGCAGACCGATCAGCTCAATTTTTTCCGGACCTCGCGGCAGCTCTTCTATAAACATACCGAACGCCAGGCTGCCTATCATTGCAATAGCAATTATCCAGTGCAGAGCAACCGTTGTTTTAGTGAATTGAGAACGACTATCCATGCTGAACTCCATAAATGATTTGATTATCTATTTTAATCGTCCTGATCAGAATATTAAGTCGTCCGCAGGTAAAGAAAGGTAAAGTTTGATCTGTGTTCAGGTGTAACAAGACGGTATATTCTCTCCTCAACGATTGTTAAGGTAATTTTAAGCATTAATGCTTAGACTGAAGCGATCCATACCATGCCCGCAGGGAGAACACATTATGCGCAAGGCCACCATCGGTAAAGCAGGTATCGCCCTGCTCTCTTGCACCATCGCAGCGACAGCGTTTGCCGGTTTCGGCGATCTGTTGAAAAAGGTTGAAGAGAGCGGCAAGCAGCTGATTGAACAGAAAACCACGACTCCATCCACAACCGGCAGCGCAGCCAACAGCAACCTCGACTACAACACAGTGATAGCCGGTCTCAAAGAGGCGCTGGAAGTGGGCAGTCGGCAGGCCATTGAAACCGTGAGCCAGGAAAATGGCTATTTTAGCAACGCGCAGATTAAGATTCCGTTGCCGGACCAGTTGCAACAGGCCAGCGGCTTGCTGAGAAAGTTTGGTCTGGGTTCTCAGGTCGATCAGTTTGAACTGAGCATGAACCGGGCAGCGGAACAGGCCGCGCCAGAGGCGACCGAGATTCTGGTGACCGCGATCAAAGATATGAGCATTGATGATGCCCGTACTATTCTCAATGGCCCCGATAACGCGGCGACCGAGTATTTTCGTGAGAAAACCTCAACCCATCTGAGCGAGCTGTTTCGTCCTTCGGTGAAAACCTCGATGGATCAGGTCGGTGTGACAAAGTACTATGGAGAGCTGACCCAGGAAGCGACTAAAGTCCCTATGGTCGGTGATCTGGCGCAGAATTATAATCTTGAAGATTACGTCACTGAGGAAGCCCTGAACGGCCTGTTTACGATGCTGGCAGCGGAAGAGAAAAAGATCCGTGATAATCCTGCGGCGCGTACCACCGACCTGCTAAAACAAGTATTCAACTTTTAAGGAATAATCATGCTCAAGAAATATCTGCTATCGCTTTTGCTGAGTGTCACCTTTATCAGCCCGGCGTTTGCCGAAGAGGTTAAGCCTGTTGTAGTGATGACCACCAGCGCCGGGGTGATCGAACTGGAACTGATGCCGGAACAGGCCCCGCTGACGGTGGCCAATTTTCTGCGCTATGTCGACAACGGCTTTTTCACCAATACCATTTTCCACCGGGTAATCGATAATTTTATGATCCAGGGCGGTGGTTTCAGCGTTGATATGGAGCGCAAAGATACTTTACCCCCGGTAGCGAATGAATCGGTTAACGGCCTGCCTAATATGCGCGGCACCATCGCGATGGCCCGTACTAATGATCCAAACAGCGCCACCTCGCAGTTCTTTATCAACCTGAAAAACAACGACTTTTTGAATGCCAATGGACCGCGCCCGGGCTACGCCGTGTTTGGTAAAGTGGTCAGTGGGATGGATGTCATCACCCAGATCGGCCATGTACAGACCGGCCGTCAGGGGCCTTATAAAGATGTACCGCTTGAACCGATTGTGATTCAGAGTGTTGTTTTGAAATAAGGCAGTAGTCCGAGGTCCGAACGCTTTGCTTGTCCGACGTCCGAAAAAACGGGCAAGCAAAGCTAATAACACCTAAGACATACCACCCATAAGATAATCTGGCTTTTCGGACTTCGGACAAGTCACGCTTTTTGTGACGTTCGGACTACGATTTTTATCTTTCCACCGCCACATAGGCTCCGCTTAATGTCATGGCCACTTTATCCCCCTGACGGATCTCAACATCGAGATTGAGGCGGCCACGACCTTTACTGTCCATAAAGCTTATAAAGGTATCCAGTTCGGCCTGTTCGGGTAAGCGGGTTATCGCGCGAAAATCTCCGGTCACCGGCGACAGATACTTAAGCTGGCTGTCACGGATCATCACATCGCAGTCACGCCCCTGCTGTCGCAGATAGAGAGTCACCATCGCCCAGCCGCAGAGGGTGGCGAGGGTCGCCAGTGAACCACCAAAACCGGTGCCTTTATCATTGACGTTGGGCGCCAGGGCGGCAGACAGGGTGAGTGAAACACCATCGTAAGTGGGTTCGGCCAGGCCCATATGAGTGATCAGCGGTATCTGGCCTTTCAGCCACTCAAGAAACTGTTCGGCGGTTTGCTGATGCTCACTCATGGTCGTCTCTCTTTTCAGTTCCACTCTGTCACAAAATTGCTGACTTCCAGTTGCGGTACAGGTTTTCCTTTTGCGGGCGCGCCAAGGTAGATAAATCCGATGATCTGTTCATGTTCGCTTAACCCGAGACCTTTTTTTACCGTTGCATTATAGGCCATATCACCAGTGCGCCACATCGCGCCAAGCCCCTGGGCATGAGCCGCAAGTAGCATATTCTGTACGGCGCAGCCCGCCGCAATCAGTTGCTCTGAACCAGGCACCTTGAAATGCTCCTGCAACGCCGCAATCGCCACAATCAACAGTGGTGCCCGTAGCGGCATATTTTCCAGTTTAGTGCGTTTTTCTGCGGCCAGGCCTGGCTCGTCCTGAAGCGCGGCCTGAACATAGAGCTGCCCCAGCTTGTACAGCGCATCACCCTGTATCGTCAGAAAGCGCCATGGCCGCAGGGCGCCATGGTCCGGTGCCCGCAGTGCCGCACGAAACAGAATATCAAGCTGATCAGCGCTGGGCGCAGGCCCTTCAAGCCGGGGAATTGACACCCGGTTAAGCAGATTATCGATAGCGTCCATAGAAGATCCTGTTAGCTGTTGTGGTTACTGGCGGCTTAATCGCAAGTTGTCAGGCTGGCCCGCCTGGCTGCTGCGCCATGGGTTAATATCGAGTCCGCCACGCCGCAGATAACGGGCATAGACGGTCAGTGCTTCCGGTTTACAGCGGTTCCAGATATCCATGAAGATCGATTCCACACACTGTTCATGAAAATCACCATGCTCGCGGTAGGAGATCAGGTATTGCAACAGCCCTTCGCGGTCAATCGCTGGCCCACGATACCCGATCACAATGCTGGCCCAGTCCGGCTGACCGGTCACCGGACAGTTGGATTTCAGCAGATGACTGTAGAGCGATTCTGACACCAGTTCGCCGGTTGCTTTAAGACGTTCAGGCGTGGGGCTATAGTCGCTGACTTCAATATCCAGCTCATCCAGACAATCGCCCTCAAACGCGCTAATCGGTTCGCTGTTATCCAGCGGCTTGAGCAAGACCTCCACCCGGCCTCCTGCGGCGGTCGACAGGTCCTCCGTCATACGGGCGAGCACCTGCGCCTCAGAATCAAAACGGGTCAGGTTAAATGAGTTGAGATAGAGTTTGAAAGATTTGGACTCGATGATGTTGTCACTGTCAGCGGGAATGCGAAACTCTGCCAGCCTGGCAACCGGCTTGCCCCGGTTGTTTAACCAGGAGACCTCGTAGGCATTCCAGATATCGCAGCCCTGAAACGGCAGTTCACTGCGTTCTACACCCTGAGACTGCCAGTTAAGGTGGCGGGCAATCGGATAAAGCAGGCTGGCATCGTACTGATTAATATACTGAGTATCAGCCCCCAGCGGTGCATGTTCCAAACCTTTTTGATGATCTTTCATAACAACCGCCTCGCTTACTGCCTGATCCCTTTTCCTGTATTCAGGAGATACATTGAATAACTGAACAGTACCACAATTACACCGATGATCATGGCATAAGCGACACCGATATTAATATCACTGACCCCCAGAATACCGTAGCGGAAAGTATTCACCATATAGAGTATCGGGTTGATCTGAGAGACATGCTGCCAGAACTCCGGCAACAGGGTTATCGAGTAGAATACCCCGCCCAGATAGGTCAGCGGCGTCAGCACAAAGGTCGGTATAATCGATATATGATCAAAGCTGTTGGCAAACACCGCATTGATAAAGCCCCCCAGCGAAAACAGAATCGCGGTAAGGAACACCACCGACACAATCACCCAGAAATTATGGATATAGAGATCGGTAAAAAACAGCGATAGCAGGGTGACAATCAGCCCCACCAGCAATCCCCGCACCGAACCACCGATGATATAACCTGCCAGAATGATCCAGTTAGGGGGGGGTGACACCAGCAGCTCTTCAATATGGCGCTGAAACTTAGTGCTATAGAAGGAAGAGACCACATTACCATAGGAGTTGGTGATCACCGACATCATAATCAGGCCGGGAACGATAAACTCCATATAATTGAAGCCCCCCATCTGCCCGATCCGGGAACCGATCAGATTGCCAAATATGATGAAGTAGAGTGTCATGGTGATCGCCGGCGGCAACAGCGTCTGTGCCCAGATCCGGGTAAAGCGGCGGATCTCTTTCACCAGAATGGTCCAGAAGGCGATAAACAGTTCGCGGTTACTCATCGTCAGAGCCCCCCTTTTTATTATCCCCAAGGGTTTTATCCACCAGCGAAACAAACAGCTCCTCCAGACGGTTACTCTTGTTGCGCATACTGGTCACCTCAACCCCCTGTGCTGATAACTGGGCAAATACCTGATTCAGCCCCTGAGATTTTTCCACATCCACCAACAGTGTATGGTCGCCCTGTAGCGTAGCCTGATAGCCATCCAGCGGTGGGCACTCAGTTTGCGCCGGACTGATATCGAGAATAAAGGTTTCGGTGTTCAGTTGCTGCAACAGTTCACGCATGCTGGTGTTGGTGATAATCGTGCCCTGATCGATAATGCCGATATGCCGGCACAGGCTTTCCGCCTCTTCCAGATAGTGGGTGGTGAGAATAATCGTGGTGCCCTTGGCATTGATCTCCCGCAGAAACTCCCACATAGAGCGGCGCAGTTCGATATCCACACCGGCAGTCGGCTCATCCAGTATCAGCAAGCGGGGCTCATGCATCAGCGCCCGGGCGATCATCAGGCGACGTTTCATCCCTCCGGACAGGCTGCGCGAAGGACCGTCCCTCTTATCCCATAAGCCCAGTTTACGCAGATAAAACTCACTGCGTTTCTTCGCTTCTGAGGCCGGAATACCATAATACCCTGCCTGGGTAATAAGAATATCTTCGACCTTCTCAAACATATTGAAGTTGAACTCCTGGGGCACAACCCCCAGCTCACACTTCGCCTTGCTGGCATCGGTATCAAGATTGTAACCAAACACTTCAACCTGACCGGAACTTTTATTCACCAGGGATGAGACGATCCCCAGGGTGGTTGATTTACCGGCACCGTTAGGGCCCAGCAGGGCAAAAAAGTCACCTTCCTGTACCTCAAAGGAGATTCCTTTGAGGGCTTCGAAGCCGTTATTGTAGACCTTGCGCAGGTCTTTTATGGAGAGCGCAGTTGTCATGCAGTTTCCTGTTGGATCCTGTGGGAAGTTCTGAAAATAAGAATGCAGTTGAGATCAGAAAAGATAGATTGGGGCAAAAGAGCATTTTTTCAACGGTTACCGCCGCTTAAATTCTGCGTTAAAATACCCCCTTCCTGAACCCTGCAACCGCTTCGGACTTCTATGACGCCCTATCAGTTTCATCACCTTAATTTCCTGAAAATCGCCTATAACAACTTCATCCGCCAGGAACCCTTTACTCTGGACGATATCACCGCGGAGGAGGAGCAGTTCATCCTTGATTTTCAGCAGCTGATCCATGATTTCGAAAATGGCTCAGAACAGGCCTATGAGGATGGCGAGATGTTTATTGAGCGGGCGTTCCGCATGTATCCTCAGCTGGCGCACCTGATTGCCAGAGATCTGCTGTGGTTTTTTGGTGGCAGCTGCCTGCACAATATGCCCGATGATGAGATCGAGAAGTTTCAGCGTCTGGATGAGCTGCGCTTTGCTGCGGAAGAGCGCGGCGAAGAGTTTGATTATATCAACACCCGCGCCAGCGTTTTCGGTCAGAACTGAACACAGCGGCAGGTTGGTTAACGCCAGAATCAGGCTCTGTTGCTTAAATCGCCGCCAACCGGTGTGTTTTTCACTCTTATGCCTGAGCTTTCTGACTGCAGATATAGTCCATAAACGCTTCAGGCGGCAGGGGTTTGCTGAAGTAATACCCCTGAATAATCTGGCAACCATTCTCCCTGAGAAAGTTCAGTTGTTCGGTGGTCTCCACCCCTTCAGCCACGACTTCCAGTCCAAGCGAGTGACACATCGCCAGGGTGGCTTTGATAATCGATTCATCACCACGGTCAACACCAATATCTTTAACAAAGCTGCGGTCAATTTTAAGCCGGTCAATGGGCAGTTTTTTCAGATAACTGAGCGATGAATAGCCGGTGCCGAAATCATCCATCGCCAGGGTAATCCCCCGTTCCCGCAGGTAGGTTAATTTACCCACGGTCACTTCCGGTTGCTGGATAACAAAGTTCTCGGTGACCTCCAGTTCCAGACAGTCCGCACTCAGGCCTGAGTCGGCCAGCGCCTCTTCTACACTTTTGATCAGCCGCTCATGGGCGATCTGCTGACCTGCCAGATTGACCGCCATGGTCATCTTCGGTAAACCGATCCGTATCCATGCCTGCATCTGCTGGCAGGCCTCACGCAACACCCACTCTCCCAGCGGAATAATCAGGTCTAACTCTTCCGCCAGTGGAATAAATCGATCGGGGGGCAGCAAACCCGCGGTGGGATGCTGCCAGCGCACCAGCGCCTCGACCCCAACCACCCGATTAGATATCGCATCAACCTGAGGCTGGTAATAGAGCAGCAGTTCATCATTCTGAATCGCTTTGCGCAGATCAGCCCCGAGAGAGAACCGTTCAAACCGCTGATGGTCTTTTTCCACATCGTAGATGTAATAGCAGTTTTTGCCGGAGTCTTTAGCCTGAAACATCGCTACGTCAGCATGTTTAATCAGCGTTGCGCCATCGGCACCATGGTCAGGGAACAGGCTGATGCCAATACTCACCGTCACCACGATCTCATACTCACCAATCCAGAAGGGTTGCTGAAACGCCTGAAGAATTTTACTGGCAACCACTTCGGCACCTTCAAGATCCCGGACACTGGTCAGCAGTACACTGAATTCATCGCCCCCCTGCCTGGCCAGCAGATCGCTATCACGAATACAGTCACTGATCCGCCGGGTTGCCACCTTGAGTAACTTGTCACCCACACTGTGACCCAGAGAGTCATTTACCTCTTTAAAACGGTCAAGATCGATAAACAGCACCGCCACATGGCTATCCTGACCCCGGCATTTCTCAATCGCATCATTCATGCAACTCATAAAAAACAGGCGGTTGGGCCGTTCGGTGAGAGGGTCATGGTTGGCCAGCCACTGTAGCCGGCGCTCAGCCCGCTTACGATCACTGATATCCATACCGATACTCAGGATCAGCGGTTCATCTCCCTGAGAGTTTCTTAACCGAACATGAAGCCAGGAAAGGTCATGACGATTACCCACCCCATCCAGCAGCACACTGTCGGTGCGCACCTCAGATTCGAGCCCCTCCACCAACCGCTGGGTATTAGAAAGAAACTCCTGCCGTTCCTCTTCCCGCTGAAGGGAGTCTATAAAGTTAGCCTTGCGTAAAGATTTGCCATCCAGATCCATCAACTGCTGACCAAAGTGGTTGACGCTGCGCAACTGCCCCTTAATGTTCTGAGTAATAATGACCAGAGGGGCGGTTTCCAGCAGACCAAAGAGAAAGTCCCGCTCTTTGGTTAAGGCCTGGCGGCTCTTTTCCAGGCTGTCGGTGCGTTCATCAACCTCATCCTGTAATCTTTCAAGTTGTTCACTCAGGAGTACGGCACTCTTTACCAGCAGGTCCCGCTCATCCTCACCCAGGGTTTTATCCCGGTTGCGAAACTGCGCCAGAGTATGACGAAACTGACTAAACTCGCCACTGCTGAGCTGAGAAAGCTCCTCTGCCAGCAGGGTAAAAAAACTGATCGGTTTTTGCAGCAGCAACGAGAGTAAAATCAGTGCTGTCAGGATGCCACCAACACCCAACAGCAGATAGTTCATCAGACTTTGGCGGATACTTAACAGATGACCGGAGATATCATCGAGAATCACCCAGTATGCACCGCCCTCAGAAACCCCTTTGAGCGGTGAAAACAGCACCTCGTAATAATGACCATTATTCTCGAGGACATAGCTTCCCCCTTCGGGTTTGAAGCGATGATGCAGACTGACCTCTTCTAACAGCTCCTGATTTTGCGACCGATTTGTCAGGGAGTTGATCAACAGCCCCCAGTTTCCCAGCTCCCCGGCCCCTTCCGGCGCCTGCAGAACCAGACCAATATCGAGAGCGGTCTGCTGTTTTATTTCATAGATAACATCGTAAAGAAAGCGCCCCACCATTAACACGCCCTGCTTCTTGCCATCAAGCTGGATAGGGATCGCTACATAGCGCAGGCAGATTGAGTTGCAGATCAGTTTTCGTAGCGGGCGCTCGGTATCAAACACCCGCTGAATATCCGCTTCACTGATATGGACCTTTTCCCCCCAGAAGCCAACCATACGGGCCTTACTATCATAGAGGTAGGCAGCATTCACAGACCCTGTCAGCTGAAACGCATCGAACTTAAGGTTGATTGTCTGGCTCAGACGCGCCAGCGGCGAAATGTAATGATCCTCCTGACTGGTATCGATCAGGGGCAGCAGCTCTGCCGCTTCAAGCAACCGCTGGTAAGACGCCTCAACAGAACCATCCAGCCGGGCCACCTCAGACTCATTGATCTGTTCCCGCTGCTGTCTGAACTGCTCATTCAGCTGTGACAGCGAAAAAAAGGCATACATCCCCTGCACCCCAACCAGCACAACCACCAGTAAGATGAAGATCTTCCACCTGAGACTTAAAAACTTTCTGTGAGTGCCATCCATAATGCGTTATCTCACGACTTCATTGTTTAAAAACGGTAGGTTGCCTGCAATGAAAATGCGTTCCAGTATTTCCGCAAGACCGACGCGTCCGGGTTATCCTGCTCTGCTAACCAGCCAGTGCCCTCTACATTGTGTAGTTCAGCCCTGAAGAGCCACTTCGGAGCAGGCCGCCAGCCAACCCCCAGCGTCAGATCCTTGGCATAAAAATTATGCGCTGGCCGGGCATTATTTAAGAGAGCACTATTCTGTTTCCCCAGGGGGTCATCTTTATCCAGCTTAAGATCATCATAGCGTAGTAACAGATCCCAGCTGTAATTAAAGCGGTACTGTAGCTGCAGATAATAAGATTCAATGGTGGTCACCGGGTTGAGGGTGAAAACACCGCCCAGCTCACGCCAGTCGAGTTCGTGCAGCATATACTCGCCGGTAAGACTCCAGTTTTCTGCATTGTACTGCCCTGACAGCGCCAGAACATTGAGTTTCAGGTCGCCCTCATTAAGCTCGTTCCACAAGGTTGGGTCATTGCCCGGCTTATAGCCCAGCCGGTATTCCGAGCCGGTCAGCCCCACCCGGATTCGGCCACCATCAACACTGTAGATAGCCCGCCCCATGACACCATCGGAGTCGTTAAGTTTACCCGGGGCATCAAACGCAAAGTAGGCATATTCCACGTTAGTATCCGTTTGCGGACTACCGTACAGCAGATCCAGATCCAGCCAGCCACCCGGCACTTCCAGAGAGCTATATAAAATCACCCCATCAATAGAAAGTTCCAGATCCCGCGCCTGATCAAAATAGAGTGACTGTGGCAACATAATGCTGGGACGGGTAAAGGCAACATCGCGGGTTTCATTGTAAAAGCCAAACGGAATTTTCAGCCGGCCGGCCCGCACACCCACCGCTTTTTCCACTGAATCATTAAAGCGATAATCCAGCAGGGCATAATCCAGTTTTAGCTCACCATTATCGACATTACCTGCCTGACGGGACATTATCTGCAACGCACCCCGCAACTTGGGGGTAAAGCGATAGGCCGAATTGACAGCGATTTCATGAAAATCAAAACTGCCATTGTCACTGCTTTCACCGTACAGGTTGTTTTGATCTGTATAGAAAAACCCCTGGGTCAGAAAACCGTTAACCGACAGGTTGTGGTTCTCCGAATCACTCGCATATATCCCTGCAGAGTAAGTACTAATCCCCATAAACAACAGGGTTGTGAGATGTTTAAAATTCATCGACAACCCTCACTTTTTCAGGACTCAACTTAACAGAATCAGCGATATAACCAATCGATCCCTCGGTTTGGCTTACCATACGATACATCTCCTCCATGTTATCAACAGTTACCGGAAACGCTCCTGTTCCGGTAAATACCTGACGGTCCCAATTATTGCGAAGTTGGTAAGGAAAGACTTGCAGTCGCTGTTTTACAAACCGCTGATGCAGAGGGTGGCGGTCGGGCAATACAAACACCCTTATCGGCCGTCCATCTGGCCAACGGGTTATCCGCATTGCGAATGCAGCGAGAAGAAAGTTTTTGTTTATCGCTTGCGCCTTTACATCCAGTGACACAATCACTGAATCAGCCAGAGCCTGCCCTGCAGACAACCCCAGCACAATATAGAGCAACGACATCCTTATCAGCGAAATCATTAAGATGATTAACCCATGAAATCATTAAGCTTTTATAAGCATTGAAGAGTAAGTATATACGATGCATCCGGCACAGAATACGCCAGAGTATAAAAAGCCACTCAGAATGAGGATTGAAAAGGGTTGCAGGTAATAAAGCGATAAAACGATGAAAGAGATAAAGTGGCGTCCCATAGGGGGTTCGAACCCCTGTTACCGCCGTGAAAGGGCGGTGTCCTAGGCCACTAGACGAATGGGACGCAATACAGACAGGCTGTAGAGTTGGAGCGGAATATCGGGCTCGAACCGACGACCTGAACCTTGGCAAGGTTCCGCTCTACCAACTGAGCTAATTCCGCTTTACAAAAGGTGGCGTCCCATAGGGGGTTCGAACCCCTGTTACCGCCGTGAAAGGGCGGTGTCCTAGGCCACTAGACGAATGGGACACAGTCACATTTGTAACATTCCTCGTCAGAGGAGGCGCGTATATTAATGACTAACCCTCCCCTCGTCAAGAGAAAAAAAGCAAAAAAAATCACAGAAATCACAGATCTGTAGCACACAGAAAATTACGAAAAAACGATGAACAAGAAGCAACAGACAACGCGCAAGGAATTCAGTAACTAGCAGTGAAAAGTAAAATGGAGGAGATATCGAAGAAGAGATGGAGCGGAATATCGGGCTCGAACCGACGACCTGAACCTTGGCAAGGTTCCGCTCTACCAACTGAGCTAATTCCGCGTCGCAAAAGATGGCGTCCCATAGGGGGTTCGAACCCCTGTTACCGCCGTGAAAGGGCGGTGTCCTAGGCCACTAGACGAATGGGACGCTACGTGACTCCGTTTCCGGAAGACGGTGCGTATCTTATTGATATGACCCGTTTCGGTCAACCCCTTTGACACGCTTTTGTAGCATTTATTTCATCATTAGCCGCACAGCAAAATCGTCCTCAACAACAGCAAGCGCCCCCCCTGTATCAGAGAGGGACCGCCGTGCTGAACTTATCCCGCCGCAGGGAGATAAGGGTACGAAATTTAGCCAGATTAGCATCGGTCGCCAGGTATTTGCGGGTAAAGGCTTCATAGCTTTCCATATCCTCCACCAGCAACATCAGTAAAAAGTCCACCTCGCCCGTCACCTGATAACATTGCGTCACCTCTGGAGCAGCGTCCATTTTCCGTTTGAAAGCATCATAGATATCCAGCTGATCCCGCACCATCTCCACTTCCACAATAATGTTGATATAACGCCCCACCATACGTGGATTGATCAGCGCCACCTCCGCCACGATTACCCCACTCTCCCGCAACCGGCGTACCCGGCGAAGACAGGCCGGAGGGGAAAGGCCAATCCGTTCTGCCAGATCCTGGTTGCTGATACGGCTGTCCTTTTGCAGGATGTTGAGAATATTACGATCAATACGATCCAGATCAAATGACATAAAGATGCCCAATAAATTAATTTTAGTAAGGATCAAGCCCACTAAAATGAAATTTAATTTCGTTAATGAGTGATTTACGAAACATTAAAACAGAATTCTTAATTACACTAGCAACTCTTGTCAACACTGCAACAGAGCACCAGCCAGCGCCCCTACTCTGGCTACCCTACTCAGGAAATAGCAAGCCATGCCGCACACATTAGCGAGCCAGTTTCTCAACCACACCCTCCCCAGCCTTGCCCGGGAGATATTTGAAGTGTGCCTGCTGCTGTTCAAGCTGATGATTCCGGTGCTGATTATCGTCAAAGCCCTCGAAGCGTTAGGCGCGATTCCCTATATCAGTGTGGCACTGGAGCCGGTGATGCGGCTGGTTGGTTTACCGGAGTCAATGGGGCTGGTATGGACCACCACCCTGTTAACCAACATCTACGGTGGCATGCTGATCTTCTTTCAACTGGCACCACAGGAAAGTCTGACGGTGGCCCAGGTTACCGTGCTCAGCTCAATGATGCTGATTGCTCACAGCCTGCCGCTTGAATTGCGCATCACTCAGAAAGCGGGGGTTCGTATTATGGTCGCGCTGCTGATACGCATTATCTCAGCACTGCTGCTCGGCGCGCTACTGCACTGGAGTTATCAGTGGGGCGGCTGGTTGCAGCAACCGGTGGAGCTGATCTGGCAGACGCCGGCCACTGATAGCAGCCTGTTAAGCTGGGGGATCAACCAACTGAAAAGTTTTGTCATGATCATCCTGATCATCACCGTGCTGATGAGCCTGCTGCGCTTTCTTCGCTGGATCCACATAGAACGGCTGATGATCTGGCTGTTGCAACCCCTGCTCAGGATACTGGGCATCGGCCCTCAGGCGACCTCGCTGACCATTATTGGTGTCACCCTGGGGCTGTCTTTTGGCGGCGGACTGTTAATCCGGGAAGCACAAAACGGTCATATCAGCGGGAAAGACTGTTTTTCTGCACTCTGCCTGTTGAGTCTGTGCCATAGTGTTATCGAAGACACTCTGCTGGTGATGACCCTGGGAGCAGATCTGTCAGGAGTACTCTGGGCACGGCTTGCGTTCAGCCTGATATTTGTTGCCATTATGACCCGCTGGCTCAACCACACCTCAGACGCTTTCCAGCAACGCTGGTTACTCAACTCATCCAACAGCAACACCCGTAAAGAAGGACCTATGAATGCAAACTGATCTGCAATCTCCCAGCCGGGGCATCTTTTTTGCGCTGTGCGCATACGGCATGTGGGGGATGTTTCCTATCTACTTTAAAAGCGTGGCGTCAGTTGGCCCCTTTGAAGTGCTCTCCCACCGGATTATATGGTCAGTGATTTTCATCGCGCTGTTTATCGTTGCTACTGGACGCTGGCAGGAATTGAGCAAGCATATACGTCAGAAAAAACTGCTGTTGAAGCTCGCCTTTTCGGCGATTCTGATCTCGGTAAACTGGGTGGTTTTTATCTGGTCTGTAGGGCAAGGACATATTCTCGACACCTCCATGGGCTATTTTATCAATCCACTTGTCAGTCTGTTATTAGGCATGATCATCCTCGGTGAGCGACTCAGAAGGGTTCAGTGGCTGGCGGTTTCATTGGCGATTGCCGGGGTTGTCTATCAACTTATCCTGCTTGGCAACCTGCCCTGGGTTGCACTGGTGCTGGCTTGCAGTTTTGGCACCTATGGTCTGCTGCGCAAGCAGATTGAGGTAGACCCGTTCTCTGGCCTGATGATTGAAACCCTGTTACTCAGCCCTTTCGCCCTGCTTTATCTGGCCTGGCTGGCACAACACAACGAGATCTCCTTTCTCTCAGACGGTCTGCAGATGTCCGGTCTGCTGATCGCTGCCGGTATTGTCACCAGCCTGCCGCTCATCTGCTTTGCGGCGGGGGCTAAACGTCTGACGCTTACCATCAACGGGCTGCTGATGTACATAACCCCCAGCCTTACCTTTATGCTCGCCGTGGTGGTCTACGATGAGCCACTCGATGCCAACCGCCTGATCACCTTTGCACTGATCTGGAGTGGCCTGCTTCTGTTCACCGCGGAAAGTATCTGGCGGATTAAGAAGATGCCGGTTAAACCGGAAAAGCTTCTCACATAAACAAAAACACTAGCAAAAGCTAGTGTTTTTTTAGGTCTGGGCGCTGAACTAAGCGTGCTTATGGCGCCAGCTCTTCATAGGGCAACCCCACATACTGCTCAGCAATCACCCGACGACCATTTTCTGAGTTGAGGTAGTAATCCAGCTCAGATTCCATAAACCGCTTGAAGGTGGCTGCGTCCATATCACCGGTCTCCATCTGACCGAAATTGTGCAACATATTACTCATCCACCAGGAGAACCGTTCACCGTTCCACACCCGTCGCAGGGCGATATCGGAGTACTGACTGATACATTCAGGGTCATTATCTTTATACACCCGGGTCATAATCTTATAGAGAGTCGCCACATCGGACGCCGCCAGGTTAAGCCCTTTAGCACCCGTCGGAGGTACGATATGTGCGGCATCCCCCACCAGAAACAGACGACCATACTGCATCGGCTCGCAGACAAACGAGCGCAGCGGCGCGATACTCTTTTCGATACTCGGCCCGGTTACCAATCCCGCAGCCACATCGTCAGGCAAACGTTTTTTCAACTCTTCCCAGAACGCCTCATCGGACCAGTCTTCAACCTTATCGGTCAGAGGCACCTGCAAATAGTAACGGGAGCGGGTTTCAGAACGCATACTCGCCAGGGCAAAACCCCGTTCATGCTTACAGTAGATCAGCTCACTGTTACATGGCGGGGTATCACTCAGCAGCCCCAACCAGCCAAATGGATAGACCCGTTCAAACTCGGTACGTTTATCTGCCGGAATCGTCTGACGGGAAACACCGTGAAAACCATCACAGCCAGCGATGTAATCACAACAAAGTTCATACTGCTCGCCATCATGAGTAAAGGTGACAGAGGGAGTATCTGATTTCACATTTAACGGCTGTACATCTGCTGCTTCATAATAGGTTGTCAGCCCCGCCGCTTCCCGGGCATCCATCAGATCCTGAGTAATCTCAACCTGACCATAACAGACCACGGTTTTACCGCCGGTCAGGCCTTTAAGGTCGATATGATAACGCTCACCATTGGCTGAGATCTCAAAGCCATCATGAACATCGCCATCGGCATCCATACGCTCAGCCACACCCGCTTCACGCACCAGATCGGCAAACCCCTGCTCCAGAATACCGGCACGGATACGGCCTAACACATAATCACCGGTCACCCGCTCAAGAATAATATTGCTGATCCCCTGCTTCGCCAACAACTGACCCAGCAACAAACCGGAAGGACCCGCACCAATAATAGCTACCTGAGTTTTTATAGTTTTCATAATCATCTCTTGTCTTATCAGCATAGAACTTCAATGCATTGCATTGATCTGCATCTATAGTGCTGCTAACAAGCGCTTTAAAACATAGACGATTAGATCTATCGATTGTACTTTTTTAACAGTTGCATGACGCAACCTGGCTCACGCAGATGGCACACCCAGCGCGCAGACCAACATGCAAAGAACCGCCAGAACAGCAAAAAAGCACAATAAAAGAGGACGGTGCGGTAGCTCTCTCTGCTGCCTGGCGACCAGAAAAGCAACAATACACTGAAGAGCATAGAACAGGGCAAAAGCCCGTGACGCATAACCGATGATGGCGTTCACATTGGTTTCCCAACAGATCAGTACAGTCACCACCAGAATCAGGAGATAGGCATAGCGGACAGCAAGCCGTCGGTTGGTAATATCTTCCAGCAGACCACCGGCCCCGGATGTATCCGCGACAGCTGCGCTGAACTGACTGCCGATAGCGGCAACAGAGATCAGCAATGGCAGAGCCACCGCCACCGGTGCCGTCATACCGATGATTGCCGTAACATCAGCACCAATATTGTTATGAAACAGAACCGTGGCAAACCCAATAAACAGGAGGTAGATAACTGCCGATACAATCTGTGCGACACGCATGGTATTAATACGCTGACTCACTGAATGTTTATCCCCCAGATAACGGGATGTTTCAAACCCCTGAACCACAATCAACAGCCCCAGAAGCACACGCAGGTCATGAGTATTTATATCAGAGGGGATATCAGGCAGTTGCCAGGCGCCCGACGATAGCAGCTGTATGTTGTAAAACCCCAGCCCCAGCACCAGCGAACAGATCATGCCCAAATTCAGACTGATCGCAAACGACTCCACTTTTTCCAGCTCAGCCAGACCGCGCCAGATCCCCACCCCACCAATAAACAGCAACAGTAGCGTGGCCACTATGTTGGCCATAAACTCATCCTGCATATGGAAGGCATTCAATGCAAAGGCGGCCAATAACTGAATATAGTAAGTCACAGAGATGAAATAGGCTGCGGCGAGTACAATTCGCGCCAAAAAGGCAAAATCCTGGGCGATGCCGTGATCCTTTTCAATCGGCTCAAAGTACCGGATATTAAACCGGATGGCACCGCCAATCGCGTAGGCAAACACCAGCAAAACAGCCATGCAAACCACCGCCAGATTGGCAACCACGCCCGCCAGCAGAGGAGCACTCACCAGGAAACCACTCCCCATAATCGAAGCCAGAGGGATTACCGTCGCTTTCCAGTTCGATGATGCCGCAAGACGTTTCGAGAACAGCAGATACCCGGCCAGAAGCAGGCCAAAAACGATTATAAAAGCACTCAGCATCGGTCTTTACTCTGTACGGCGGTTACAAACAACAATTGTAGTTTCATCCCTGTATCCCGATCTATGTATGACATTCAGAGCAAACGCCCTATACAGGGGAGTTTTGCCGCTGCAGCAAGTGATCTGTAGCAGTGTATAAATACCAGTAGCCATTGTAAAAGCGGCAGGCCAGACGAAACCACATGAGAATAAGTTCCGCGTACACTTTTTTATCACCTGCCTGAGAGACTTAAGCCCCCCTCAGGCAACCACACCGAAAACCTGTCCGACACCCGCGGTCAGTGCCATCGCCAGCGCCCCCCAGAAGGTAACCCGGATAGCACCAGTGGTGATGGATGCCCCACCTGCACGGGCCGCAATTGCACCCAGCAGGGCCAGAAAAGCCAGCGAAAACAGCGCGACCAGAATCATCAGTAAACTGCGGGGCACCGCCCAGGCCACCACCAATGGCAGAGCGGCACCGATTGTAAAGGTGCCTGCTGATGACAAAGCCGCCTGTATTGGCCGCGCAGTGCCGTTATCAGAGATACCAATCTCATCCCTGGCATGTGCTCCCAGGGCATCATATGCCATCAGCTGCTCCGCAACCTGGTGTGCCAGTACGGGCTCAACACCCCGCCCCTCATATATCCGGGCCAGCTCAACTTTCTCAGACTCAAAATCGTCTTCTAAAGACCTCTGCTCAATTGCGAGATCGGCATTTTCCGTATCCGCCTGTGAACTGACTGAGACATACTCACCCGCCGCCATCGACATCGCGCCAGCAACTAAACCCGCCACCCCCGCCAACAACACGCCCTCCTGGGCGGTACTCGCTGCGGCTACTCCGATAATCAGACTGGCAGTCGAAACGATGCCATCGTTTGCCCCCAGCACCGCAGCACGCAACCAGCCTACACGGTGCGATCTGTGAATCTCTTCGTGACTCATTTAACATCCTGTTTTATATCGATGAAATAGAAACGGCTCATGTCAGTCAGGCATTTTTACCAACGGCCATTAATACTTCCATAGTGCCTTTTGAGCTATTCATTGCAAACGGATTTGTCACCTGAATATCAACGAGTTCATTAGCTTTGAGAGCTCGTAACACTCTATTTTCAGACAACCCTATCTCCGAGGAATCATCGTTCGACAACCAGTCCCACTGTATGAACACACCGCCCGGCTTCAAGAGCGACGTTAACAACCTGAGAGCGCCTTCATAGTCGGGTAAAAACCCACAAACAGATGACGCCACGATTAAATCAAATTTTTTGGCCAGGTCTGGATGACTATCAATCAAATCCTGAGTCAGAAATCCTGAAATAGTGGAAACATTGCTCAGGTTCTTCTTAGCCAGGACCTTTATCATTTCTGATGAGCCATCAAGGGCAACGATATCTTTTACCCCCGGACTCAAAAGCTGGGTAAGTGCGCCAGTACCGCAACCAAAATCAAAGACAGACAGACCATCTGTATTGATAACATTTGAAAGCTCTGCAAAAGCCTTAGAGGCATATTCTTTTACTGAGGGGTCAACATCCCACCCCTCAGCATATTCGTCCCATTCATTACGCAATACTGCTACTCCTTGGTCGGCCAGACCTGATGACAGGTAACACTTTAGCTCTCTGCTATTTTGTGATGCGCAGAGCAAAATATCCGTGTGAAGCTGATGGTTATGTTCGCGGTTGGTCATCCGTTTTTCTGAAGGCTTGCTAACCACAAACCACCACCAGCCAGAATAAGGCCCGAAAGACGACTTGTGTAAAATTTCACCCTATTAGAATAAATTGCTCTTCCCCCATAACCCGCAGACACGGCATAAAGCGTATCAAATGCGACCGCTATTGCCAGATATGTAAATGCCAGAACCATAAATTGGAAATTGGCCGGCAGCGTCGGATCAATAAACTGAGGAATGAACACAGCCAGGAGCGCAAGGCTTTTCGGATTTGCCAAACCAACCCAAAAGCCACGCGTTAAAGATCTCCTATGGGTGGCTTCGCCTTCTGGATGGTGTGCAGTCAGCCACGCTTTAATACCAAGATAAACCAGATAACCCGCCCCGACGATTCTAAGCAGATCGAATGCAAAACCATATGCCGATACAAGCCATGCCAAGCCTTCAATTACCATCGCAATTTGAATAACCTGAGCAACCGTAGTCCCCAGAACCACCATTAAACCCGCACGGACACCTTTTGTGGCAGCAGTGGCTACGATGAGTGTGATATTAGGACCCGGAATTGTACATATAACGGCAGTGGCGGCAATAAATGCCAAAAACAGCTCAGTGTTCATTAATCCTCGCCCCAGTAATGCTCGCTGTGAACCTTCGTATCTCTCATTAAACAACATAACACCCGACGCTGCTGGCAAATTGGAGCGACGGAAGGAAAAAATTTTATCCGTCTGCTGCCGCTTGTGATGTGGAGGTACAACTAAACACCGGATTCAACCATACCCCTGATCTTGACCGCTTTTTCGAAGTGATCCAGCTGATGAGTTTCTATCCACCACCGGGCTGCTTCCATAAGAATCTCGGGGTTGTCATTTTTGTTTTTAAAAAATGCATAGAACGATAACCCAACCTCCGGGCCCTTCTTCTCTATTTTAAGATCACATACTTCGATAATCTTTTCTCTAAGCTCTTTTCGCAAATCAGCCCTCCTGTATTGAACAGTTCGCATAACACAGCGTTCACCGGCTTGTCTGGTGCAGCGCATGGTTACTCATTGTCAGGCACACCTTCCTGATATTGAAGCACGCCTTCAGGGATGATTTCCCAACTTGCCTTTGAACCAACAAAAATATGTCTGGCAATCACGACTTTCGGATCACCGTTAATACAACCTAAAGTGACACCATGGACCGTGCCATTAAATAGACCACAAAGGGTTGACCCACATTTACTACAGAACTGAAAACCAAAGCCTTGCTCATCAACATAGGATATCAGAAGGTCTTCCCCTGACAGCCACTCGAACTCTTTTGGATCAACCAGCGCATAGGCCGAAGCCTGAGAACTAAATACTTTACGACAACGAGAACAATGGCATGACCGGGCATCACTCAATGATCCTTCTACCCGATATTTAACTTCACCACAAAAACATTCTCCAGTAATTGTCATACCTCTCTCCCAGATACATAAAGCCAGACATCAGCCGGATTAAAAGGGTCTGATTAAAGGGGTCAAAACCTTTAATCAGTCCGGTGGAGGCCACATTTTTTTGTGACCGGAACGAATTTGAGCAGCTTATTAGCACACAAAGTCACTAGCATGGCTACTGGTGCTGAAGGATATTTATAAGCTTGCCAAACGGGTCTCGAACATAAAAGCGACGAACGCCCCAAGGTTCTTCTATCGGTCCATATTCGAGGGGGATACCAAGCTCCTTAGCTTTCTGGAATGCTGCAGATAGATCGTCGACCTCGATAGACAGGTCGGGTACTGCCGTACCTGAACCGCCTTCCGACGCTACGCTAACTTGCAAAGTCATTTTTTCATTGGAGCCAAAGGTTTTGATCCAGCCATGATCCATCAGGATATCCAGACCGAGAAACGCCCCATAAAACGTTTCGGCCTTTTCCAGTTCATTGCTATCTATATTAGTGACAATTCGACGAACTTTCATCATGACTCCCAGGTATCCATAGTGTTCTAATGCTTAGCTTAGCGCATAGGTGGCCTATACAGAGCGAAGCGACGTAAAAGACATCCGCCTGGCACGAAAAAAGGGGGCGAAGCCCTTTATCGTAGTGATCAAAAAGAATCAAAAAGGGCTTTGACCCTGTGATATCCCTACCAATTTTCAATAAATAAAAAATAATTAGTTCAAGAAGGGAACATTCATAGCCCTTGGTGATCAATTATTTCGCCAAAAACAAATTACCGCCAGAGCTATGAACTCGACCGCTATATTGAACAAAATCATCCCATTTGTCTGCCCCCATATGCATAAAACCCGACGAAATGCGTTAGCTACATATGTCTTGAGCCTGTGCAAGATAGTCTCTGCACTGTCACCAGTATTGGACGTGGCATTCATTCTCACGCCTATGAAAAACATCGGATCAAACGCTCAGATAGGTTGCTTTCAAACCCTCACTTACAAAAGGAATCGCTCTCTATTTATGCCTGTATGTATCGCGTCTTTACGGAAAAAGAACGCCCTGTCGTCAGGGTAGACTGGTAATACAGACGCTGATTCGGGAGTGGTCTTACGGCAAACTGTATAACAATTCCGCTCATCGAAATGCGATACTATCCTGTTATCTGAAGTGGTATAACCTTGTCAGACTTCATGGTAGTTTAAACAAACAACCACCTATAAGCCGGTTACTTGTGAACAACGTATCTGAAATCTACTTCTAGACATTTAACTTTAGAACTCAACACTATTTTTTACCGTCACTCGAATTTGACGGCCTACTGTTTCATTTTATGACTAAGTGTTTTTTCCAAAATTTGATCAATGGTTAACGATGCTTTCCAGTTCATATCAAGTTGAAGTTTCCGACAATCTAAAACTGCGGACTTGGGGTCAAATTTTCTTCTTGGAAAAAATAGTTTCTCTCCAGAGATTCCTAGATATTTTTCAATTTTTTCAACTAAGGAAAGAGTACTTGTAGCAACGCCAGAACCAACATTCCAGACCTTAAAGTCAAACTGTGAATTTGTTATTTTCAATACTAACTCGGCTAATTCATCTGCATCCAGATAATCACGAACTTCTTCACCTGAACCAAAAATTTTTATTGGCTCACCAGACTTTAAAGATTGATAGACCACATTCACAAGGCCTTGTCTTAATCCATACTGCCATTTCCCTACAGGATTAGCGACCCTCAATATAGCCAGTTTTATACCCCTTGTCCTTTGCAAAAAAGCCAAGCCTTGCTCAGTCATCAACTTGCCAAAACCATATGGACTAACCGGAAAACAAGTATCTCTCTCGCACATAGGTCGACTATAGTCATTGCCGTACACCTGTCCACCACTTGAAAGATAAATAACTTTTATTGCGGGATTATAGTAAGTTAATCTTTCAACAATCTGAACAGCTGGTTCTACATTCTCAGTCAGCTCTTTAATGAATGAACCTGTTGCTGGAATTGAAGATGATGCCATATAAACTACTGCATCATGGGTTTTCGAAAGGCTTTCTAAACACTCGTTATCAATTGTATTCTCTAAAACATACGGATAACCAGCCCAGCCCGAATCCGGATCTTTTCTCGCAACGACAGTAAATTCAACTTCAGAGGATAAAGCACGTTCAATTAAGTGTTTCCCGATGAACCCAAACCCACCTACAACAAGCAACTTCACCTTACAAACACCTCCCTTAGACCTTGACCTAACATCCTAATAGTAATCCCATCATTTTCTTTTGATTGAGTGCGGCTTGTATCCAAAAAGCATCATCATATCTGAGCATTTTTCTTCAATTTCCTTTATCTCAACAAAGGTCAATTCTTTTACCCAACTATAAATTTTACCAGAGCGATAGAAGTTACTTCTTTCTTCGTATTGAAGAGTCCCTTCTTTTACCTTCCTCAGCTTCTCGATTTGATTATCTGCTAAAGCTTTTACGGTAATTCCTTCTAACGTTTCAAGTCCAACCCACTCATAAATTTCTTGAAGCGTTTGCTCTCCTGAAGTTTTCAAATCTTCATATCTGACTATTTTCAATTGATCTTCAGGCCAGTAACTCTTAGCAGCAAGATAAGCAGTTTGATATTTATTCCAGGATATACAAAAGTCAGAAATATTTTTCTTCATCCAGCCCCCCCATTCTTGGGTACTTCCATGCTTAAATGAAGAAAAAACAGCTCTAGGATCCCTCACAACAACAAGCATTTTTGCTTTAGGTTGTAATTCATGAATGAGCGAATGGTGAAGAATATTGCTTGGAGTCTTTTCAACAACCACTGAATTATCAGATACTTGCGTTGCTATTCTAGCAAAAGTACTTTTTACAAAAGGAACCAGAACTTCCTTTTTAAATTCTTTTTCTGTAAATATAGCACTCAAACCATCAGCACCCTTAAACTGCACCTCCCTATCAAACCACGATTTAATAGGGCCTATATATTTATCATATAGATGAGTTTCTCTCACAGTAGATGTGTCAGGATGACTTGCAACCAAAAAATGGACCCAAGACGTTCCGCTTCGCGGACATCCACTAATAAGAACTGTATTTTCTACACCCATATTCTTAATCCATTCATTATTTTAGCGGCTGATTTGAAACTCTGACACCCATACACCTAATTTGCGTTCGTCAGGGCCTAAGCCAATATCTTTGGGGGCGGTCGCATTCTCTAATTTGAATGACAGGTTAATCTCCCCACCAGCCTCGGTCTCAGAAAGAGGTATTTCTACGATTATACTAGGGCCATTCCGATCGACTCTAAAGGAAGATATCAGTTTGTTTGCGTGAACAACCCGCAAAACTTCAAAAGCACCTCTACCTTTTTCAAGAGTCCCAATCCTAACCTTTAAGTAATGAGCAGAAGTAACCTGTTCCTTAACCACGATATCAAAGTTAGCCCAAGTATCTACAGACCAAACTGAGCCTCCTTCCTGATCTGACCAACCATCTCCAAAAGGCGTCACTTCATCTAAAATGTCCGCAACTTGGTAAACACGATCAAGCTCTGTCACGAATCTTTTTTCGATAAGTGAACTTGCAATATCAGGAAAATTAAGAGGGAATGCATTAAGCAAAGGAAGAGGGTCCCATTCCAACTTCGGAGTTTCGACACCGTTTAGGGCGCTCAATACATCAGGATATGCAATTGGCGCTTTCCTTCCAGTACCTTCATAGTAGTCCGAATACTTAAATTCGGGTTCATACTGACTGATCATGCGGAATACCTGTCTTCCATAAACATCAGCAAATACTAGTCCGTGAAGAGAACTGCTTATAACAGTCTTACAAGCAGATATATAAGCTGCGACTGTAATTGGGTCTAAACTTGGTCTTATGAACATCATATTTTCAGGTACTTCAGCACATGAAAAGTATGGTAAGAACCTATCGTCATTTATATTTGGAATAACAATGATTTCAGGCATAGATGTGCCTAATTCTGATGCAGCAGATTCAAGCTCGCTTCGACGTTCTCTGATCTCCTTGTCAAAAAGCATCGGAAACAACAATCCGGGATCACCATAAACAGGCGGACAATTGAAACCATTGTCCACTACGATGGATCTGGTGAGGGGTCCTCTTACAGCACTGAATCTGATTCCGGAATTTTTAGGTATCGCTAATCGATTTTTCGAATTAATACCTACGCCCCATATAACATCGGAGCCTCTAGCTTCATGTAAAACAGAACCTACTGCCAAGAGCTTTTTATGTGATTGAGAAATAGTTGGCTTAATTTCTACGTTGATATTTAAATGCCGACATAACGCCCCAACAATCATGGGACCGATTTCGTCACCAAAGTTACTTGAATCAGCCGGCTTCCAAGAATATACCCGGATACTTTCCATTTTTACCTCGTTTATCTCTTCTTCCTGGTTTACTTAGTTTGCTGCTTATAACTGAAAGCTCTTTCGTAAGCCTTTTCGTGTGCTGCACCGACTGCATAAGCGTCTTGTGAACTATAATTAAATAAATTTGTCTTAAACATATTGTTTAACTGAGCAGATTTAGTCCCGGAAAAATGAGACCTAATCAAGCTAGCTGCTGATTTAGGATCATTCGGAGAATAAGCACCTAAATTAGACGCTTTATTTTGCACGTCCTGCATGGAATGTTGAGCAGGCACGAAGGTAGGTTTCAACATCGTATAAGACAAGAATTGAACCCCTGAATTCAAGCGGTCAAATCGTGGGATTAGCATACAGTCACTGCGATTCACTAAGTCAATTACTTTATCATCTGGAACTTTAAAATGATTACGTCTAACCTGACCGTCCCACTCGTTCTTAAATCTATGGATCTCTTTCCAGTGTAATAAATCAGGGTGAATAACTCCGGCAAAAATCAGTTGGTATTCTTCTGTCCCTAACTCATCTGCAACATTTAGACAAAACTCTAATTCTGTAGCCGTTCTGATATGGCCAAACACCAGAACCTTCACCTTTTCGCTTTTCAATGCTTTATCTTCAAATTGAGAATTTCCAGCTCTGAAATAAGGTTGATAGTCACCATGAGGGACGATAGAAACCGGGACAGATGACAAATTAACAATTTCAGAGTGATGACGATTATAAGCTTCTATATTAGCTTCACTCAGATGGAGAATTTGAGCGCAATTACCCGCTAGAGCTTGCATTAAGATCTTTCTTTTATCACCAATCGTAGGCATCAAATCAAAATTGTGGGCTGTATAAACTATTGGTGTTGTTACAGCGATTTCCTGAATCCGATTAACAAAGTGTTCGACTTGTTCGTCTGATGGAACATTCCAGTGAAACAAGGACTCAACCCATTCAATGTGAACAACATCCTTACTGGTAAATCTTTGGCTCCAAAAGCAATCAACCCCAGTGACAATATTGTTGCTGCCTAATGCTTTATCCAAGCCATTTTTTAAGGTCAATACATACGCATTCTGTGATGCTTCTGAAACTTCTTCAGTCAAATAAACTCTATGGAAGCTCCTGCTGACCGAATTTCTAATTTTATATTCTGTGCTGTATGCAAACACTACGTTTCGTAAAATGTCCCAGCATTCATCAAATGATGCAAACAGGCTTTTATCAAGGGTTCTGATGTAGACTTCTTTTAGTTCATTAAACGACCTAAGAATATCAACATCTGCAGACGCCTTTGACACTTTGACCGCAGCCTTTATATTCTCCCAAGCCTTAAGGGCTTCACCTTTGAATACATATTCTGCTCGAATTGGACCGGTATAATGGCGCATGTAATCATCTAAATCAGGAAGGAATGTGTTATTCCACTGCGTGTCAATTAACTCTAAGCGGTATTTCTCTACCAATCGAATCAAATGCCCATTCTCTCCCCATCCTACATCATGTCTTGGAGAAATTGGTTTCCCTAAGCACGCTATCCATTCTGCAAAAAACGCCAATGATAATGAACAATTCTTAGCGATGATTACTCCGGCATTCGCTCTACCAGAATGTCCAGCAACCAGCCCTATAGGATTTTCTTCAGACACTGCTTCAATAATTGGCGGACAGGTTTCCTTTATTCTAACGTCAGTGTCTACATATAAAATGTAGTCATTTTTCAACAATGCACCGTAACAAGCTAAAGCCTTGAGCCAGATATTCTCGCGACCTAATAAATCGCTACCGGGCTCTGAAATACAATAATAATTATATCCATGTTTCTCGCAGTATACTCGTTGTGAGTCAACTGCATCCGAAAAAGCAGTATCATATCCATACTGACCAAGACTAAACACTCCCACCTTTGGCGTTTTATCAAGGGAGTCCAGGCTTCCTATAATTTCATTACCACTTAAACTTTTTTTCGACATTTTGCTCACATAAGTCAATTTATTCACTACCAACGGCACCAATCTTTCATTCCTTGTTACAGAGAGAAAAAGCCATATCAAGGCCATGATAAAACAAATACTGAAATTAAAATACATTGACATTACCCTAAGGAACCTGCGATTAAGTTGCCAAACACGGTCTAACTTCGTTGTTTTGTCTTAAATCCCGAAAAAGAAGCAGCAACCCCCTTTGATTTCTCTGTCTGCATACAGACGGATTGATCCTATGCTATTAACATCTGAGCTACTCGTGCAATGTTGGCAAGTGTGAATAACATAGCCAATTTACTATCGTTTTTCATCAAGCCACGATAACGCGCTTTTACAAAACCAAACTGGCATTTAATGATTCGAAATGGATGTTCAACTTTTGCTCGAACGCTAGCCTTAAGATACTCAGTCCGGATTTTCAGCTTATTGATTCCAGGGTGCTTCTTGAGCTCACGAATCTTTCCTGGCCGTTCTGCAATGTACCAATCAGCTTCAACCTCCTGTAGCTCTGAACGCTTTTCTGCTCCTCGGCATCCCGCATCAGCAAAAATAAAACCTTCGTCTCCGAGCAAGAGATTACCTGCTTGATTAAGATCATGTTCATTGGCTGCTGTCGTGGTTAAACTATGAGTGATGCCCGTACGGGCATCAACACCGATATGGGCTTTCAGTCCAAAATGCCATTCATTGCCTTTTTTGGTTTGATGCATCTCTGGATCACGCTCACCTGTTTTATTCTTTGTTGAAGTCGGAACTTCCATAATCGTTGCATCAACCAGCGTTCCTTCTTTTAGCAGAACGCCTGCTTCAGTCAGCCACTGATCCACTTCTTTGAATAGCTTTCGCGTTAAACCTTTTCGTTACAGTAGATGACGAAAGTTCATGATGATTATGTGGTCAGGAATGGCTTTGTCCAGAGATAAACCAGCAAACAGGCGCATGAAAGCAATTTCATATAACGCATCTTCCATTGCTGGATCACTCAGGCTGTTCCAATTCTGCATGCAGTGAATTCATAACATCGTAGAGAGTGGGTATGGCCGACGACCCTTGCCCGCTTTGGGATAATGCGGTGTGATAATCTTCTCAAGACGCTTCCAGGGGATGAGATTATCCATGCGTCCGAGAAAGATCTCTTTACGGTTTTTTCTGCGCTTTTGATTGAACTCGCTGTCGGCGAAAGTAAGTTGATGGATGCAGTAACAAAATTCAATACCATCGGCGCCAGCATGACCAATAACCAAGTGCTGATGCTCGGTGTTTATTGTGACATCAGATAACGGAAGCACCAGCTGCATGAAAGACTAATCGTCATAATAGCCACCTTCATACTTTGATAAGTACTCAGCGCAATCATAGTTTTCATCTAGAAATTTCTTGGCAAACACTCAGATTCCTTATGAGCATTTAACGCAAATTATAGTACCTACTGTGAACTGCATCCCTACCTTAAACTTGCCTCAATCATAATGTCCACATTCTTTTAAATCAAAGAGTTAGTTCAATATTTACCGTGTTCAAGGGAAAGGGGGTCTCCTGAATTAGGGTAATTGACATATAAGGCCCTACAAACCTCTGTATAAAAATAGCCTATTGAGATCCAGTCATGGGTAACACAAGATACGCGGTAAACCTAGTCGCGTCATTAATAAGCTCCATCAGCATAAATGCTAAACCTATCGTATCGAGTAGACTTTGAAAAACTCGGCTTAATGAGAAATAAACAGGCACAAAAAAGCCTGCAGCAAGCAGGCTTTTAAGTTGAATAAATTGGTCGGGATAGCGGGATTTGAACCCACGACCCCTTGCACCCCATGCAAGTGCGCTACCAGGCTGCGCTACATCCCGACACTGTGAGACCGAGGTCTCTTTAAGAGGTGGCTATATTACGCCAACCGAGTGCGTCTGAAAAGGGCTTTTATAAAGTTTCTTACAACTTTATTTCACTGATTTCAGCAGCTTACGAATATCTTCCAGTTCTGTAATCGTTTGTCGAATCAATTGCTTATAACGCGCCGTGTCGTCCACAGCCTGATCGCCATTCAACCACTGCCGGGCACCACTGATGGTGTACCCCTGCTCATGGAGAAGCCCCTGAATCTGACGAATAATCAGAACGTCCTGCCGCTGATAGTAGCGGCGACCACTGCGCTTTACCGGAGAGATCTGTTCAAACTCCTGCTCCCAATACCTCAGCACATGCGGTTTAAGGTTACACAAACGCGCTACTTCACCGATGGTGAAGTAGCGCTTTGTGGGTATAGCAGGCAGATCATCCGAGACCAGATCAGTCTCCTTCATAGGCCTCAACACGTTCTTTCAGTTTCTGCCCCGGACGGAAAGTAACGACTCTGCGCGCAGAGATCGGCACCTCCTCTCCGGTTTTAGGGTTGCGCCCAGGACGCTCACGTTTATCACGCAGGTCGAAGTTGCCAAACCCTGAGAGCTTTACCTGCTCATTTTCAGCCAGGCTCATACGGATCTCATCAAAGAAGGCTTCCACCATCTCTTTTGCTTCCCGTTTGTTCAGCCCCAGATCTTCATACAGGCGCTCAGCCATATCTGCTTTAGTCAAAGAGCCCATCAGAATCACCCCTGTCGATTAAACTCTTAATGTAGCACCAAACTCATTTTTCAGTGCAGACACAACAAAATCAATAACTTCGTTGATTTCTTCATCGTTAAGAGTGCGCGAAGGATGCTGCCAGGTCAAGCCCAGAGCGATGCTTTTTTGACCAGGTTCGACACCTTTACCCTGATAAACGTCAAACAGGGTCACCGCTTTCAGGAATTCGCCCCCCTGTTGCTGTGCAATGGCACGAATATCATCATAAGCAACAGAGTCGTTTACCAGCAGCGCCAGGTCGCGACGGCTCTCAGGGAATTTAGACAGACTGGTGAAACGTGGTAAACCACCATCCAGCAGCACGGCCTGTACGATCTCGAACAGGAAGACCGGACCTGTGAGGTCTAGACTCTTCACCAGCTCAGGGTGCAACGCCCCCAGATAGCCAACGGTGTCACCATTACGCTTAATCGCTGCCGACTGACCCGGATGCAGTGCCACATGACGCTCTGCAGCAAAACTGAACTGATCGGCACAGCCACCCAGCGCCAGCAGAGATTCAACATCCCCTTTCAGGTCGTAGAAATCCACCGATGCGGAATCAGCACTCCAACCTTCCGACTGACGCGGGCCACAGATCAGGCCTGCAACGACATTTTCCTGAATCAGTTGATCGCCTTCCGGCAGAAAACGCTGGCCGGTTTCAAACAGACGGATTCGGGACTGCTGACGGTTCTGGTTATGCTGCAGAGCCTTAACCAGCCCTGGCCAGATAGAGGTTCGCATCACCGCCATCTCGGCAGAGATCGGATTCGCCAGCGCCTTCGCTTCATGTTTATCGTCAAACTGCGCCGCCAGGCCTTTCTCAATGAAGCTGTAGGTTACCGCTTCCTGATAACCCCGACCCACCAGCTGTGAACGAACGCTTCTGATGGTCACTTTGGACTCATCATTAGCGATCATATTCAGTTCTGCCGTAGGCACTTTAACCGGCAGGTTGTTGTAGCCATAAACCCGCGCCAGCTCTTCAATCAGATCGATTTCGATACTGATATCAAACCGGTAAGAGGGAACCGCCACTGACCACTCACCATCGCCGCTGCGTTCCAGCGTCATCCCCAGACGGGTGAGGATCTCTTCGATCTCCAGCGCAGGCATCTCAAATGCCAGCACCTGATTCACTTTGCTCTGACGCAGAGTGACAGTTGCCGCAGTGGGCAGGTACTCTTCAGAGACCGCTTCGACCACAGGTCCCGCTTCACCGCCGACAATATCCAGCAGCAAACGGGTTGCCCGTTCAGTCGCCTTGCGCTGCAACTGCCAGTCGACGCCCCGCTCGTAACGGTGTGAGGCATCGGTGTGCAGGCCGTAGGAACGGGCGCGTCCGGCAATACTGATCGGGTTGAAGTAAGCACATTCCAGGAAGATGTCTTTAGAGTCAGCGGTTACACCGGTCTCTTCGCCCCCGAAGATCCCCGCCATCGCCACCGCTTTTTCACTATCTGCAATCACCAGAGTATTGTCGTTCAGCTGCGCCTCGTTACCATCCAGCAGTGTCAGCTTCTCACCCGGGGTGGCCTTACGCACCACGATACCGCCGCTGAGTTTACTCAGATCAAAAGCATGCATCGGCTGACCCAGTTCCAACAGCACGTAGTTGGTGACATCGACAACCGGATCAATGGAACGGATGCCACAACGGCGCAGCTTCTCAACCATCCACAGCGGTGTCTCAGCCGCCATATTCACGTTACGGATCACCCGCCCCTGATACCGGGGGCAGCCTTCCGGGTCGTCCAGGGTGATCGGGAAGGTATCATCAATGGTCGGTACCACGACGTCAGCTTCAACATAACGTACTGAAGCTTTATTGAGTACACCCACTTCACGGGCCAGACCAGTAATCGACAGACAGTCACCACGGTTTGGGGTGAGGTCGACATCGATCACTGCATCATCGAGTCCAAGATAGTCACGCAGATCTGTGCCTACCGGTGCATCAGCCGCCAGCTCCATGATACCGGCATGGTCATCGGAGATGCCCAGCTCATCATCGGCGCAAAGCATACCGAATGACTCAACCTGGCGTAGTTTGGCCTTTTTAATCTTAAAATCACTGCCATCGGGCGCGCTGAGAACAGCCCCCACTTTAGCAAAGGCGGTTTTCAGACCACCCCGGGCGTTGGGCGCACCGCAGACAACCTGAAAGGTTTCGCTACCATCAGTTACCTGACATACCTGCAGTTTATCTGCATTAGGATGCGGCTCGGCAGAGAGTATTTCGCCGACCACAACGCCGCTGAACTGACCGGCAACCGGTACAATCTCATCGACTTCAAGACCGGCCATGGTGATCTGATCCGCGATGCCCTGAGTATCTGTGGCAGGGTCTACCAGTTCACGTAACCACTTTTCACTGAATTTCATAATTCTGTTTTCCGAAAATTCTTAACTACTTTTAAACGACGTTATCCGTTTCTGATCAGTCAAACTGGTTGATTAGTTAAACTGGCTAAGGAAACGCAGATCGTTTTCAAAGAACAGGCGCAGGTCATTAACGCCATACCGTAGCATCGCCAGACGCTCTACCCCCATACCGAAGGCAAAACCGGTGTACTGCTCGGGATCGATACCGGAATACTCAAACACTTTCGGATGTACAATGCCGCAACCCAGCACTTCCAGCCATTTACCATCACCACGGTCGATATCCACTTCGATAGAAGGCTCTGTAAACGGGAAGTAAGAGGGGCGGAAACGTACTTTGACATCTTCCTCAAAGAACTCACGCAGGAACTGTTCCAGCGTGCCCTTCAGGTCAGCAAAGCTGATATCTTTGTCGACAATCAGACCTTCCACCTGATGGAACATCGGTGAGTGAGTCTGATCGTAATCGCAGCGATATACCCGGCCCGGACAGATGATGCGGATCGGTGGCTGCTGGCTTTCCATGGTCCGCACCTGAACACCCGAGGTGTGAGTGCGCAGCAGGGTGTTGGCATTGAAATAGAAGGTATCATGCATCGCCCGTGCCGGGTGATGCGAAGGAATATTCAGCGCTTCAAAGTTGTGATAATCATCTTCGATCTCTGGGCCTTCAGCCACGGAATAACCGATCCGGGCAAAGAACTCTTCGATCCGCTGCAGGGTTTTAGTGACTGGATGCAAACCACCCAGCGACTGGCCCCGACCCGGCAGAGTGACGTCGATCGTCTCCTCCGCCAGTTTCGCTTCCAGCGCAGCGGATTCCAGATCTGCTTTACGTGCATTAAGCACATCCTGCAGCGCCTGTTTCGCTTCATTAATTTTCGCCCCAGCCTGGGGACGCTCTTCTGCGCTCAGTGCGCCCAGACCCTTCAATAGCTGGGTAAGATGACCTTTCTTACCCAGATACTGAACCCGCACCTGATCGAGATCCTGTGCGCTTGTTGCCTGTTCTGCAGCCTGCTTGCCTTGCTCAAGCAGGATTCCAATGTTTTCCATTTACCGCTCCAGATAAAAATAGGGGAAGAGTTTGCACCCTTCCCCTATTAAACGATCAGTTATTACCCTGTTATAGGTAAAGGTGTCTTACAGTGCAGCTTTAGCTTTTTCAACGATAGCAGCAAAAACATTTGCTTCGTGAACAGCCAGATCAGCCAGCACCTTACGATCGATCTCGATAGATGCTTTCTTCAGGCCAGCAATAAAGCGGCTGTAGGACAGACCATTGATGCGGGCAGCAGCGTTGATACGAGCAATCCACAGCGCGCGGAACTGACGCTTACGCTGACGACGGTCGCGGTATGCATACTGACCTGCTTTAATTACAGCCTGTTTAGCTACGCGGAATACACGGCTGCGAGCGCCGTAGTAACCTTTAGCTTTTTTCAGGATCTTCTTGTGACGACGGTGTGCGATAACACCACGTTTTACACGTGCCATATTTCTTTCTTCCTAACTTAGAATTTGTGGTTACTACGACTTAGATGTAAGGCAGCATGCGGCGGATCAGTTTCTGATCAGCAGCTGCAACTTGCAGCATTGGACGCAACTGACGCTTACGCTTAGTCGTTTTCTTAGTCAGGATGTGGCTTGTGTAAGACTGTTTGTGCTTAAAGCCTTTCGCAGTCTTTTTAAAACGTTTCGCAGCACCGCTGCAAGATTTCATTTTAGGCATTACTAAATCCCCACGCATTCGTTAATTATCTTTCGTCCTGATAAACAACAAAACCCGTATCTGGCTCACAGTGAGTCAGCACGGGTTTTACGCTTATGTCAGACTACTTTTTCTTTTTCGGAGCAATGACCATAGTCAGTTGGCGGCCTTCCATTTTTGGACGCTGCTCAACGGTACCCAGCTCAATCAGGTCTTCTTCGACCCGACGTAATAACTGCATACCTAACTCCTGGTGTGCCATTTCACGGCCGCGGTAACGCAGGGTTACCTTGGCCTTATCGCCACCTTCAAGGAAACGTATCAGGTTGCGTAGTTTTACCTGATAATCCCCATCTTCCGTATTAGGACGGAACTTTATTTCCTTAACCTGCATCTGCGTTTGCTTCTTCTTAGCAGCATTCGCTTCTTTCTTCTTCTCGTACAGATATTTACCGTAATCCATCACCTTACAGACGATAGGATCTGAATCAGAAATCTGTACCAGGTCAAGGCCAACCTCTTGAGCCGCCTCTAGGGCGTCTTTGATAGGAACTACGCCTATCTGTGTACCATCTGGACCAATCAACCGACACTCGCGGGCGCTGATATTCTCATTTATAGGCGGCTTATTCCGCTCATTACGCCCTCTTCTGTTATCTCGCTTGATAGCTGTATCTCCAATCTATTAATTATTCTTTGCGGCCTTTCTGAGCAACATCCTGCTTCAGATGCTCGCAAAACTCTTCAATCGACAATGTGCCGAGATCTTCACCGGTGCGGGTACGTACTGCCACAGCGCCGGTTTCTACCTCCTTATCGCCAACAACCAGCAGATAAGGAACTTTATGAATTGTGTGCTCGCGGATTTTAAAGCCGATCTTCTCATTTCTCAAGTCCGCAGATGCAAAGAATCCAAGATCTGTGAGTTTTTCTTCAAGTTCGCGACAATATTCCGCCTGTTTGTCGGTAATATTCAAAATCGCAACCTGTTTTGGCGCCAGCCAGGTTGGCAAGGCACCGGCAAAGTTCTCAATCAGAATACCGATAAAGCGCTCAAAAGAGCCGAGAATCGCCCGGTGTAGCATCACCGGAGTTTCACGATCACCGGATTCATTGACAAACTGAGCACCCAGTCGACCCGGCATAGAGAAATCAACCTGAATTGTACCACACTGCCAGATCCGGCCGAGACAATCCTTCAGCGAAAACTCTACTTTAGGACCGTAGAACGCACCTTCACCTGGCAGCTCAGCCCAGTCAAGACCTGCGGCATCCAGCGCATCACCCAGGGCTTTCTCTGCTTTATCCCACACCTCATCAGAACCGACCCGTTTTTCAGGCCGGGTTGAGAGTTTGTAGATAACCTCGCTGAAACCAAAGTCTGCATACACTTCATGCAGGAAGTCGATAAAACGCGCAACCTCGCTCTGAATATCGTCCTCGGCACAGAAGATATGCGCATCATCCTGAACAAATCCGCGCACCCGCATAATCCCATGCAGTGCACCAGACGGTTCATTCCGATGACAGCAGCCAAACTCTGCCAGACGCAGCGGCAGATCACGGTAGGAACGCAGTCCCTGGTTAAACACCTGCACATGGCAGGGGCAGTTCATCGGTTTAATGGCGAAATCACGGTTTTCAGAATGGGTGGTAAACATCTCTTCCGAGAACTTATCCCAGTGACCGGACTTCTCCCACAGGGTACGTTCAACCACCTGAGGGGTTTTAATCTCATCATAGCCATGCTTACGCAGTTTCTGGCGCATGTACTGTTCAATACCCTGATACAGCGTCCAGCCATCGGGGTGCCAGAACACCATACCCGGCGCTTCTTCCTGCAGGTGGAACAGGTTCAGCTGCTTACCCAGTTTACGGTGATCGCGTTTTTCCGCTTCTTCCAGACGATGCAGATAGTCTTTCAGATCTTTCTTATCGCCCCAGGCAGTACCGTAGATGCGCTGCAACATCTCATTGTTTGAATCGCCGCGCCAGTATGCACCGGCCAGCTTCATCAGTTTGAAAACTTTAATATGGCCGGTAGACGGCACGTGCGGGCCACGGCACAGATCGATAAAATCGCCCTGCGAATAGAAAGAGAGATCTTCATCGCTGGGAATCGCTTCCAGCAGTTCAACCTTGTATTTCTCACCCTTCTCTTCAAACAGTTTTACCGCCTCATCGCGGCTCATCAGCGAACGGAAAACCGGATAGTTGGCTTTGACCAGCTCTTTCATCTTCGCTTCGATCTTCTGCAGATCTTCCGGCGTAAACGGACGCTCATAAGCGAAGTCATAATAGAAACCATCTTCAATGACCGGACCAATGGTCACCTGTGCGGTTGGGAACAGCTGCTGCACAGCCATAGCCATCAGGTGAGCACAGGAGTGACGAATAACCTCCAGACCTTCCTCATCGCGGGGGGTAATGATTGCCAGTTCAACATCGTCCGTAATGGTGTGGGACGTATCCACCAACTCACCATTAACTTTACCGGCCAGTGCAACTTTAGCCAGGCCCGCGCCAATATCAGCGGCAACATCAAAAACGGTAACGGCATTAGCAAACTCACGCTTGCTGCCATCAGGAAGGGTAATTACAGGCATTGTCTATTCCTATCTGTTCAGTGCTGACCAGTACCACAGGCCACACTTGAAAATTTGACGCTGTTACAAACCAGGTAACAACATTAAGGCGCGATATTTTAGCGGATGTGAGGTTATAAAGCTATTTCAATCAGGTGAATTTACCGTATTAAACGATCAGTCGAACAGATGCGCCAGGCTATCAATTACCCGCCCCCCGGACGTTAACTTCTGCTCATCCTCAGGGCAGTATTTTCCGGTGCGTACCAGCACCGCCGGTATCCCTGCATCCAGTGCGCCCAGAACATCGGCATCGATATCATCACCCACCATCAGGCACTCATGCGCCTGATAGCCGGTCGACGCAACAGCCCGATGAAAAAACGCCCGGCCCGGCTTGCCCATCACCTGCGCTTCAGTGCGCGCGGCCCACTCCAGCGCTTTGACAAAAGGCCCGGCATCCAGCTGCAAACCCTCGTCTGACATGTAGTAACGATTCATGCCGATAGCGATCAGTGGAGCACCCGCCTGACACAGCCGGAAAGCCTGATTCAGCGATGCATAACTGAGACCATCAACGGCATCCCCCAGCAATACAGCGTCGGCCTGTTCTGGTGGATAACACTCGAATTTAGCAGCGATAGCATCGGGCAGAATACAATAGGGGCGCAGACCGCGCTCATCGATAAGCTCACAGGCAGCCCTGGGGGCAGTAAACAACTCCTGCGGCTCAATATTGACGCCCATACTGCGCAATTCCTGCATAATCTGCGCCGAAGACTTACTCGCGGTATTGGTGAGAAAGCGAACTGTCAGGCCCTTTTGACGGGCTTTTTCAATAACTTCAACCGCCCCCTCAACAGGCTGACTTCCCTGATAGATAACACCACTGATATCCAGCAGCAGAGCTTGTATTCCAGTTAACACTCAGGCATCTCCTGACGCACGCTGGGATAGCCCCACTTTTTCATAAATGATCGCCCAACAAACCGCTCATTCATTTTCCAAATGCCTGCGGGTATAGAGAATATGTTCGGTGGCCGCCGTGCGTGCTGCATCGGCATTGCGCGCCATGATCGCCTGATGGATCGCACTGTGCTGAGAACGGATACCATCCGGATAGCGGCCATATTTTTTCAGGGTGCGGGTCAGCACCCCGTAGATCGCGTTAAAAAAGCGGGTATAAAACAGCTGACTAAAACTGATGATCAGCAGATGATGGGATGACTCGGCAATCATCATATGAAACCGCAGATCCTCCTTGGCCTTTGCCAGGGTTGTTTCCCGCTGTCCCCGCTGCTGCATCTTCTGATATTCAGCATCCAGCGCCTTAAGCTGATCATCGCTGGCACGGGTGGCCGCATAGAAAGCAGCCTCGCCCTCCAGTATCGCCCGGACATCCAGCACCTGACGCTGAAATTCAGGGTTATCGCCGAGCGCTTTGCCCTCCCCGACAGGCATCTCAAAGTAGGGTTCCAGCAGATTTTTCACCCGGGTTTTCCCTCCCTGGTTCACCTCAATATAGCCCTCGGCTTCCAGCTGTCCTACCGCTTCGCGCACCGTCGAACGGGAGATCCCCCGGGATTCAGACATGCGTCGCTGCGACTCAAGTTCGCCCCCCGGCAACAGCTCACCGTTATACAGGCTCTCTTTAAGTTGCAACAACAGGGTTTCGCTCAGATTGTGATTCATCGGATGATAATTCTGCGGTTTTACCGCCCTCTGGTCAGACCAGTTATCAGTGTAGCATTTCTTTCCCGGCCGTCATTAACTATCTTGCATAGCATCAATTCAAAAGAAAGACGCCAACCAGCGGGAGCAGAGTCAGTTTTCTGGCCCGTCTCTCTGGGTCGAAAACAATAACTACGGTAACGCACATGCCAAATATATCCTCCGGGCCACGAGTCGGCCTGTTTGTCACCTGTCTGGCCGATATGTTCCGCCCCTCTGTGGCCTTCTCAACAGTTAAACTACTGGAACAGGCAGGCTGCAAAGCGGAAGTGCCCGAACGCCAAACCTGCTGTGGACAGCCAGCGTTCAACTCCGGTGATCGCAAAACCACGGCAGATATCGCCCGTCAAACCATCGATGCCTTTGATGGTTATGAGTATGTCGTTGGGCCGTCCGGTTCCTGTATCGGCATGCTGCACTACTACCCGGAAGTGTTTGCCCCCTCTGACAGCTATTACCAGCGGGCCCTGGAGTTGAAAAACCGCAGCTTTGAGATCACCTCATTTCTGTTCGATGTGATCGGCATGGACAGCCTGCAGGAACAACTCCGTCAGCTGCAGTTTAATCATAAAGTCACCTACCACGATTCCTGCTCCGGCTTACGTCAGCTCGGCATCAAACAGCAGCCACGGCAACTACTGCAACAGGTTCAGGGAGTTGAGCTGGAAGAGATGGAGGAAGCGGAAACCTGCTGCGGTTTCGGCGGCACCTTCTGCGTCAAATATCCGGAAATATCCAACCGGATGGTCTCCAACAAATCTGAATTTATCAGCAATACCGGCGCCCATACGGTGCTGGGCGGAGACCTGGGTTGCCTGCTGAATATGGCCGGCAAACTGAAGCGGGAAGGGAAACAGGTCGAAGCCCGTCACATTGTCGAAGTATTGGCCGGTATGACCGACACCCCCGCCATTGGCGAAGCCGATTATGGCCTGGCACAACAGCTTTAAGGAGCGAGACGATGCAGATAAATACCCCGTTCTTTAAACAGCGCGCCCACGATGCACTGGCCGATGCCAACCTGCAAAAGGCGCTGGGTAACCTGAAAGCCGGTTTCCCGGAAAAGCGCGCCATTGCCGTCAGCCGGATGCCCGAGTTTGAACAGCTTCGGGATCAGGGGCGCGACCTGAAAAACCATATTCTTGAACACCTGGATCTCTATCTGGAGGAGTTCGAACGCAAAGTCATCGAAAATGGTGGCCATGTTCACTGGGCCCGCACCGCAGATGATGCCAACCGGATCATTCTCGATATCTGCCAACAGGTTGATGCAAAGACTGTCACCAAAGGCAAATCGATGGTGACAGAGGAGATCGGCCTGAACGACTTTCTCGAAGCCAACGGCGTGCAGCCGGTGGAAACCGATCTGGGGGAGTATATCCTGCAGCTGCGTCATGATCACCCCAGCCATATTATCGCCCCGGCGATCCACCTGAATCTGGAGGATGTGTCCGAGGCGTTCCACGCCAATCATCATCGACCGAAGTCAAGCGACCCGGCAGTACTGATGCAGGAAGCCCGTGAAGTATTGCGCGAGAAATTTGTTGCGGCAGATGTCGGTATTACCGGTGCCAACTTCTGTGTTGCGGAAACCGGCTCCACCATTATTGTCACCAACGAAGGCAATGGTGATCTGACCCAGACCCTGCCCAAAACCCATGTTGTCGTCACCTCCATTGAGAAAGTGGTACCCACCCTGGAGGATATGACCCTGTTCCTGCGGCTGCTGGCCCGCTCCGCCACCGGCCAGGAGTTTTCGGTGTACAACACCCTCTCCAGCGGCCCCCGCCGTGAAGGCGATCAGGATGGTCCGGAAAACTTCCATGTGGTACTGGTGGATAACGGCCGCAGTGAGATGGTCGGCAGTGAGTTTCAGGATATGCTGCGTTGCATCCGCTGTTCCGCCTGTATGAACCACTGCCCGGTCTATGGTGCAGTGGGCGGCCACAGTTATGGTTGGGTCTACCCCGGTCCGATGGGATCGGTGCTGACACCGCAGATGATCGGTATCGAAAAAGGCGGCATGCTGCCCAACGCCTCCACCTTCTGCGGCAAGTGCGAATCGGTCTGTCCGGTTAGAATACCGCTACCAAAACTGATGCGTCACTGGCGCGAAGATGAGTTTGAAAAACACCTGCAACCGAAAGCCGCCCGTTACGGTCTGGCCGGTTGGGCTTTTCTGGCCAAGCGTCCAGCCCTGTATAAACCCTACACCCGTATGGCCAGCTGGATGATGAAAGCCTGGGCGGGCAAGAACGGTCGGATCAGGACACTGCCTTTAGCGGGCGGCTGGACCGACTGGCGCGATATGCCTGCGCCACAGGGTAAAACCTTTATGCAAGCCTGGAAAGAGCAACAGAAAGCGGGAGGTCAGCAATAATGAGTCGTGCAGAGATTCTTGGCAACATCCGTCGCGGACTCAACCGCAGCGAAGCCGATACAGAGCGTCAGCAAGCAGTACAGAACAGGTTAGCTTGCAAACCGAGTAATCTGATTCCCCAACGGGCTCAGCTGCCTGCAGCAGAGCAGGTGGAACTGTTTAAAACGATGGCCAGCGAAGCGGTCTCTGAACTGATCGAACTGGATCGTTTTGATCAGGTTCCCAGTGCCTGTGCTGACTGGCTTTCCAGCCAGGGGATCCGGGAGCTGGTCAGCGCCAGCAATAGCGAGCTCCGCGAGCTGGACTGGAGCCCCCTTGCGCAGCAGCAGATTGAAAAAACAGAGCGGGTGGCACAGGCCGGTGATCTCGCCAGCCTGACACTTAGCTTTGCCGGTATTGCAGAGACCGGCACCCTGATGTTGCACTCGGGTGAGCAGAGCCCCACCACCCTGAACTTTCTGCCGGACAACCATCTGGTGGTACTGTACCGCTCTGCGATTGTTGGTGTCTACGAAGAGGCCTGGAAAACGCTGCGTGAGAAATTCGGTGACACCATGCCGCGCACAGTGAACATGATTACCGGCCCGTCCCGCAGCGCCGATATTGAACAGAAGCTGCAGATGGGTGCCCATGGTCCGAAAAAACTGGTAATTCTGCTGATCAACGATTAACGCCTCTGCAGACCTGCTCAGCCCTCCCCTCCTCAAACAGGGTGCTTCCGCACCCTGTTCTTGCTGCAATCTTCGCGATTCCTGCGCCAGAGCCCATAAAATTGACCGCTGACACCGATCTGAGTAGTCAGATTATGGTCAAAAGGCGCAGAATACGGTACTAATAGCCCTTATACTCATAACCCTACTCAGAATACAGGAATGTCTTTGTGCAGGCTTTTAAGCAGTACAGTCGGACACACAAGCCCTATCAGCATCTGATTCATTGCGCAGTATTGCTGCTTTTACTGCTGTGCCCACCGGCCAACGCGATGGACCTGACTTCAGAGCCCATCAGCCCGATCCAGGCGGACAGTCACTTAAACCCGGAAAAAGTCAGCCTCGGCCGAGTACTGTTTCATGATCCCCGGCTATCCTCCGATAGCAGTATCAGCTGTGCCAGTTGCCACAACCTGTCAAAGGGGGGAGCCGATACCTCTGCCGTATCACGGGGTGTCGGCGGTGCGCAGGGTTCAGCCAATACCCCGACGGTATATAACAGCGGTCTCAACTTTGTACAGTTCTGGAACGGTCGCGCAGCCGATCTGAATGAACAGGTGAATGGGCCAGTCCACAACCCGGTTGAAATGAACAGCAACTGGCCAAAAATAGTCAATCGTTTGAATCAGGATCCAGCCATCAGACAACGCTTTGAAAGCCTCTATCCGGATGGCATTAATGGAGCAAACATACGTAATGCCATCACCCAGTTTGAACGCTCTTTATCAACCCTGAATGCGCCATTCGACCGCTGGTTAAAGGGGGATGAATCCGCCCTGAGTGCCGAGCAGAAGCATGGTTACCGCCTGTTTAAATCCTATGGCTGCATCAGTTGCCATCAGGGCACCAATGTGGGCGGCAATATGTACGCCCCGTTTGGGGCGGTCAAGGATATCTCTGAGTATTTCAATACCCGGAGTACCCCACTCAGTGATACCGACCTGGGTCGATACACCGCCACCAATGATGCAGCGGACCGATACCTGTTTAAGGTGCCCAGCCTGCGGATGGCATCGGTTACCGCCCCCTACTTTCATGATGGTGCGGTGAAAGAGCTGAAAACAGCAATAGAGATCATGGGGCGCTTCCAGTTAGGCCGTGAAATTCCTGCAGAGCATATTTCGGCAATCAGCAGCTTTATCACCTCCCTGAAAGGTGAGCATCCGGAACTGCAGCAATGATCTGGTTTAAAGCCCGGCTCTATCTAACATCGATGGTGGCAATCATACTGCTGGCCTGCCTGTTCTATCTGCTGCATGACGATAAGTCTCAGTCTGGCCAGAGACGTTCTGAAATTCTGTTGCAACTTCAGGTGCTGGATAATGCCCTTGATCTGGAGGTCCTGCTGATCAGCTCAATGCAGCAGCAAAACTATGATGAGATCGTCAGGTTGACCCAACAGCTGAAACAACAGGAGACCGACCCGGAGACCGCCAGCCTGTTCCGGGAGCTGCCAGCGGAGCTGGCTGTCAAACTAAAGCAGTATCGCCACACCCTGGATCAACGAATAGAACTGACGGAACGGATCAAAACCCTGGCAGCAGTGGTCCGCAACGGCCTGAATTATATGCCGATGCTGCTCAACCGGATTGAAGAAAGCCATGATACCAGCCTACCCCAAGCCAAACAGATTGTTAACCTGCTGTATCAATACCATATTTTCCGCAGTGATCTGGATGCCCGGGAAATCAGAAAGCAGTTGAATGACCTCACGAACATCCGTTCGGAAGGCATTGCCGACCTGATCTTTCATATTCAGACAAATCTGACTGCGCAGACCCAACTGACTCAACTCCTGGCTGAATATAAGCAGATCCCGAATAGCACTGCATTCAACCAGCTCTACAGCAGTTATCTGAGTTATCGCAATAAGGTTACCCAGCAGACCGAGTATTTTAATTCGGTGCTGATCGGGCTGACCACCGCGCTGATACTGCTGCTGACCTTTCTCTATCTGCGGCTTATCCGTTCCCACCAGCAGACCGAGCAGGCCCGGCTACGTCTGAGAGATGGTGTTGATAATATCAAAGAAGCTTTCGCCCTGTTCGATGCCGAAAACCGGCTGATTCTGAGCAACCGTAACTTTTCCAGCTTTTATCCCTGGATCACCTCACTGCTGAAACCCGGCACCCATAAAGAGATTATTCAGAAAGCTATCGATGAAAAATGCCGCTATCAGCAAGAGAGCGCCACCAACCAGCGGGTTGTACAGCATATCGAGAACGGCAACTACTACCTGTGTAGTAACACCCCCACCAATGAGGGCGGTGAGGTGTGGGTCAGAGTCGATATCACCGAGACCCGGCTCAGGGAGCAGGAACTGAGAAAGCTGTCCCGGGCACTGGAGCAAAACCCCGCCGCCGTTGTCATTACCGATATCAACGGCCTGATCGAGTATATCAACCCCAAAGCGGAACAGGTGAGCGGATACTCACTGAAGGAGGTGCTCGGTAAGAGCCCGGCCATTTTCAGCTCCGGCGATATCTCACCGGTCAATTACCAGGATATGTGGCAGCAGATGCTGGCCGGAAAGGCTTGGCAGGGTACCTTTCTCAACCGGCGTAAGAATGGCAAATTGTATTGGGAAGCGGCAACCATCTCCGCAGTCAGAGATCCCAACGGTGAGATTACCCACTTCGTCGCCGTAAAAGAGGACATTACCGAACGCCGTTCTACCGAAGAGCAGCTGCGGATGAATGCCGCGGTGTTTGAAACCACCAACGAAGGGATAATTATCACCTCACCCGACGCCCGGATTATATCTGTCAACCCTGCGTTCACCGAGATCACCGGCTTTAGCGCTGAAGAGGTGATAGGCAAAACCCCACAAATATTTCAGTCTGGTAAACAGAGCGATTCCTTTTATCAGGAGATGTGGCAAACCCTGGAGAACGTCGGCAGTTGGTCCGGCGAGGTGTGGAATAAACGCCGTGATGGTTCAGTCTACCCCCAGTGGCTGTCGATCGCCGCTGTCAGAAACAGCGATGGCCAGTTGGAACAGTATGTTGCGGTTTTCTCGGATATGACGCAGCGTAAAGACGACGAAGAGAAGATTCGCCAGCAAGCCAACTTTGATGCGCTCACCTCTTTGCCCAACCGGATTATGTTGAAACGGGAACTGGCCAGGATACTGCAACTCTGCGATCAGACCGACAGTAGCTGTGCGCTGCTGTTTATCGATCTCGACCGTTTCAAAGCGGTTAACGATACCCTGGGCCACTCGGTCGGCGATGAGATGCTGCAACAGGTGAGTATCCGGCTGGCCTCGGTCATCCGTGATACTGATCTGCTGACCCGCTTCGGCGGTGATGAGTTTGTTATTGTGCTACAAAGTATCGCTGAAGCCGATGATGCGTCACAAACTGCGCAACGGGTTATAGAGGTGCTGAGTCCACCGTTTCAATTGGCAGGCAGAACACTCTATATCGGTGCCAGTGTGGGGATCTCCTGCTACCCCAGCGATGCCAACAACGGTGATTCGATGCTGCGCAACGCCGATATGGCGATGTACCTTGCAAAAGAGAAAGGCCGCAATCAATACCAGTTTTTCAACGCTGAGATGCGCGAGCATGTCAAAAACCGGACAGAGATGGAACAGGCCCTGCGGCTGGCACTTGAACGAAACGAGTTTGAACTCTATTACCAGCCGGTCTGCAATCTGGAGACTCACAAAGTGGTGTCTGTTGAAGCACTGATTCGCTGGCACCGTCCCGGCAACGGACTGACCGGCCCGGGCGAGTTTATCCCGCTGGCAGAGGAAACCGGGCTTATTCAACCGATAGGGCTATGGGTGTTACAGCGCGGTTGCGAGCAACTGATGCAGTGGCAGGAACAGGGACTGGATAACCTTTGTCTGGCGGTTAACGTGTCCAGTAATCAGCGGCAACTGGGCTTCGATGCCCGGATGGCTGAAAAGATTATTAAGCGTACAGGAGCCGACCCAGAAAAACTCGTTTTTGAGATAACCGAGAGCATGTTTCTGGACAGCTCTGATGCCGCTGTAACCTGGCTAAAGGAGTTTAAAGCACTGGGGGCAAAACTGGCGATAGATGATTTCGGTACCGGATATTCTTCACTCAGCTATCTGAAGCAGTTCCCTGTCGATAAACTAAAAATTGACCGCGCCTTTGTCCGTGACCTGCCAGACAATAAAGAGGATGCCTCTCTGGTCAGCGCGATTATTGCGATGTCCCAGAGCCTTGATCTGGAGTTGATTGCGGAAGGGGTTGAGACGCTGGAGCAACTGCACTACCTGCATCAGTTAAACTGTACGAATATTCAGGGCTTTCTGCTGAGTAAACCGGTGACCGCAGAGCGTTTGCCTGAAGTGATCCGACAGATTGAATCGAACGTCATGTCTCTTAAGCCAGCGGATTACGAAATCTGATTTAAGCGATAAAAAAACCGCCAGACGGCGGTTTTGTTCCGGTCGGGGCTGTAAATTAATTTACGACGGCCCCATCTTTGTTGGCACCACGCTATCATGCCATGATGTCGATATTCTGCCCCAGTGGAGACGAGGGATCGACGGCAGCCGAAGCTGCGCTTTCCAGCAGTTGCAGAGCCATTGCCCCCTGCAGTTCAAGATTATCTTTTGCTTTACCTGCAACAGCCAGTGCAACCTCATTCTGTAACGAGGCTTGCTGATATGCAGAAGCGGAAGCTGCGGTAATTTCCATCGTAATACTCCTTCGCGATATAAAGTATATCGGCAGCACAACGGGAACTTGAGCGACAAATCAAACAAAAAGTGGCTTTTTTTATAACTCGCTTACCTCTGACAGCGCACCGCAACGCTGCTCCAGCGCCAGCTGAATAAAGTCACGGATTCCGGGGAGACTGCGACGATTTTTCATCCACACCACATGCTCTACCACCTCCTCAGTGGCCTCTGCAATCGGTATGACTGTCAAACGCGGATCGGGGCGGATATCCTGCTGTAGCGCAAAGCCGATCCCCAGTCCATGACTCACCGCCTCAGACATATCCAGCCGTCCATCCACCACCACATTGCCCGACACCCTGAGCTGGTTACGCACAAACAGTTGTTCCAGCAATTGCTGGGTACAGGCTTCCGGTTTATAGACGATCAACGGTTCACCGACCAGTTGACTGACCGACAACACTTTATGCTCAGCCAGAGGATGATCCGGCCGCATCACCGCCACCAGACGGTGAGAGGAAAACGCCAGGCGGGACAGTTCACTACTCTCATCCAGCAACGGAAACAGACCGATATCCACCTCCCGGTTGAGTACCAGCGCCCGGCACTCCGACGTAGTCACCGATTTTATTTTCAGGGTGGTCTGTGGGAATCGCCGGCTGAACTCAGCGATCAGCGGCATAAAGATGATCGAAGAGGCGTTAGCCACCTGCAGGGTCATCTTCCCGGGCGACAGTCTGGGATTGGACAGCACCTCTATCGCCGCTTCCAGATCGTGATACTGACGGGTAATCTGATACAGCTGTTTACCCAGATCCGTAGCCCGCACCCCTTTACTCAGCCGTTCCAGCAACGGGGCGCTGAAACGGGATTCCAGCTTGCGAATCTGAGCGGTAATGGCGGGCTGACTCACCTCCAGCAGATCCGCCGCCCGGGTAAAATTGCCCGCCTTTAACGTTGCGTTAAAGGCGCGGATCTCAGCCATTGAGTAATCCATATCAAACCCGCTCCAATTGAGAATAATTTAAGCCTGAGTCGGCAAACTGCTCAGCAACCTGCAACAAGCTCGGGGAGCGTGTCGACCTCGCCTCCGATGAGTTCAGCAGCGGGATCGAGGCGATCAGTTTCTGGGTGTAGTCCTGTTGCGGATCGAGGAAGATCTGCCGCACCGTGCCCTGCTCCACCAGTTGGCCATAGCGCATTACACACACCCAGTCACACAGGTTCGCAATCACACTCAGGTCATGGGAGATAAACAGGATGGTCAGCCCCAGCTCATCTTTCAGCTGTTTCAACAGGTTCAGAATTTCCGCCTGAATCGACACATCCAGCGCGGCGACCGATTCATCCGCAACGATAAACCGGGGTTTGCATACCAGTGCCCGGGCGATACTGATGCGCTGTCGCTGACCACCCGAAAAAGCATGGGGGAAACGGCGCAGATGCTCCACCTCAATATGGCAGAGTTTCGCCACCTCAATCACCCGCTGATCGGTCTCCGCGCGATTTTTCGTCAGTTTCATTGCCTCCAGAGGTTCAGCAATAATATCGCGCACCGTCATGCGTGGATTAAGCGAACTGTAAGGGTCCTGAAACACCAGTTGCGCGGTGCGCGCCAGCCGCTTGCGTTTAACCGGCTTGCCCGCACCAAACTTCACTTTCTTTTTGGTGTGATGGTATTCAACATGGCCACTGCTGATCGGTGCAGCCCCCAGCATCGCCTTACCCAGCGAGGTTTTCCCGGAACCACTCTCGCCCACTAAACCGATAATCTGTCCTTCCGGCAGGTCCAGACTGATATTCTCCACGGCGGTAAACAGCTCCGTTTTGCGCCCCTTACCCGTCACCGGATAACGGATCGACAGATCTTTCACCGACAGCAATGGCTGGGGTGTATGTTTCGGGGCCTCCGGCAGATTCTCCAGATGCGGCAAGGCATCCAGCAAACGTTTGGTATAGCTATGTTCCGGCCTGAACAGCACCTGTTCGGCCGTGCCAGCCTCAACCACGTTACCCCGCTGCATCACAGTGACATTGTCCGCTATTTTGGATACCACACCGAGATCGTGGGTGATAAACAGCATCGCCATCCCCAGCTGTTCCCGCAGCTCCATCATCAACTCCAGCACCTGCGCCTGAATGGTGACATCCAGTGCGGTGGTGGGCTCATCGGCAATCAGCAGTTTCGGCTGAGTCGATAGCGCCATGGCGATCATCGCCCGCTGACGCATCCCACCAGAGAGTTCAAACACATACTGATCAAAGCGTTTTGCCGGATCGACAATGCCGACCCGGTCGAACAGTTCGATACCGGCGCGACGGGCCTGATCTTTGTCATAGCCCAGATGGATCTGCATGGTCTGAATAATCTGATCGCTGATCCGGATCGCCGGGGCAAAACTGGCCATCGGTTCCTGAAAGATCATCGATACCGCATCGCCGCGCACCAATCGCAGATCACGGCCCCGCAGTTTAAGAATATTCACACCCTGCCCCTGGTGATGGAGGGTAATCTGGCTGGGATGCTGAATCACCGCATTACCCGGTGCCAGACGCATGATGCTTTTAGCCGTGATCGATTTACCGGAGCCACTCTCCCCCACCAGACCCATCACTTCACCGGGACGGATGCTCAGGTTGAGGTTATCCACCGCCCTTACCCGCCCCTCATCGGTCTCAAAGTCGATAGTCAGATCACGAATCTCAAGTAAGTTTCTGCTTCCAGTCATCACTTCTTCTCCGAATAGGGGTCAGCGGCATCACGCAGGGCATCACCGACAAACACAAATGCCATAATCAGGAATACAAACACCAGCACCGGGAAGAACTGCCAGACCATATTTTGCTGGATATCCGGGTCCTGCGCTTTTTGCAGCAGCACCCCCAGGCTGTTGACCGGCTCGGTCAGCCCCAGCCCGAGAAAGCTGAGGCTGGTTTCCGCCAGAATCACATAGGGGAAATTGATCAGGGTGTCGACGATGATATAGCTGGTAAAGCTGGGAATCAGGTGACGCCAGATAATCCGCCATGTGCTGGAACCGCACAGCTGTGCCGCCAGCACATAATCCTGATTACGCTCGGTTAGAATATGGGTACGCAGCCGCCGCCCCAGAGTGGCAAAATCCAGTCCACCAATCACTACCGCAATGGCAAAGTAACGCTGCACCGGGGTCAGATCGAGCTGCGCCAGCGCCACGGCACAAGCGAGATAGATCGGTATCGGTGGAACCACCCGGACCGCTTCGGTAATGCTCATCATAATGGTATCGACCCGGCCACCAAAATAACCGCTGACACCACCGACAAACAGCGATGCAAACAGCTTCACCACCAGCGCCACAATGGCAATACTGATAGTCACCCAGATCGCATGCAGGGTGCGACTGAAGACATCTTTACCATCCTCATCGGTGCCCATCAGGTGGATCTGTCCCTGCTCAACGCCGAACAGATGGCGGTCCCAGCGCAGGTCCAGATTCAGGCCACCAACACTCAGGTCGATCAGACTGTACTCCCAGCCTTTAACAAAGAACTGAATATAGCGACGCTGCTGTTTATCCACCTCAAACTTGTTCTGGCTGGAGGAGTTCAGTGCACCGCTGGAGGTAAACGCATCCAGTGCATCAAGGCCGCCACCGGCCAGCGCTTTCAGATCTATTTTGCTTTTCGCCTTGGTATAGGTGTAGGTAAACGGTCGCAGGGAGAAACCGTTATCATCCCAGAAGTAGATCGGCTGTGGTACACCGCGCCGATACTCGGCATCGGCACCGCGAATGGTAGGATCAACCGGCGAGAAAAACCCGGCAAAAAAGCCCATCAGCACCAGCGTAGCGAGAATCCAGGCAGCCACCACCCCGGAGGTTTTGCGTTTAAAGCGCGCCTTAATCAGGGCAAGCTGTCCGGCGGTATAATAGGATTCATCGTTATTTTGCTTTGGTTTACGCCCGAAGCGGGCCAACAGTGCATTCATCATCAGTTCCCCAACACACTCTTACGCACCCGCGGGTCGATTGCCGCCAGCACCACATCAGTTAAAAAGTTCATACTGATCACCACCAGCGCCACCAGAAACAGAATACCGGCCGCCAGCTCCTGATCATTCGTCATGGAGAGTGCTTCGATCAGCAACGCAGCGGAATCGGTCAGGCCGATCACCACCGCCACAATCGGCAGATCGTTAAACACCCGCTGAAAGTCAAAGCCGATGGAGTTAAACAGTGGACTGATAGAGTGACGCACCGGATAACCGGCCCAGAGAGCAACCCCGTCCACCCCCCGGGCGCGGGCGGCATCGACATAGAGCTTATTGGACTCATCCACCACCAGCGCACGCACCGTTTGCAGCTGCAACGCAGTGGCCGACCAGCCGATAACGAAGATAGGCAACCAGATATGGCCAAGAAAATCATACAGTTTACCGGTCTCAAAACCGTTAACACCAAACCAGGGTACGCCGGCCCACTGGTCGGAAAACAGCCCGGTGGGCATCGGCTCACCGGCAAACACGTACAGCAGAATAATAGTCAGTGCTAACAGGAAGTTGGGCAGTGCCAGGCCCAGATAGCTGATAATACGCAATAGCAGATCCACCACTTTTTGCAGGCTGAGAATCGCCGTGCCGAGCAGCTGTTCGGCTTTGCTATGTTGCGGATTCTTATCCGTCCAGGATTTATTAATGGTGAAAGCCGACAGAATGCCAAACGGCACCGCGATCAGATAGGCAAACACCAGCCCGGCGATACAGAACATAAAGCTCATCCAGAAACGGTTGCCCAGCGCCAGATTCACCGACTGCCGCTTGGCACAGCTGAACCCCAGGTCGCCCCGCAGGGTCAGGTTCGTGACCCAGCGGCCCCAGCGTTCTGGCAGCGATTTATCCAGCCCCATGCGCACCCGTTCCGCCTGAATATCCGCCTGGGTGATGGTCTCCCCCTGGGTGTTTTTATAGGCGATATACTTCTCGGCACAGTCTCCCGGCAACACCTCCATCAGCGAAAACACAATACCACTGACCAGCAGCAGGGTTGCCAGTGCCATCAGGTATCGGTTAAACACATAGTGAAAATACTGGCTGTCACGACCGCTCCACCAGAGCAGCCCACCGACGCTGAGAAGAATCCACAGCAACCAGGTATCCGATAAGAATTGCATCATTTCAATAAGACTCCTTGCTGAGCTTACTAACCCTATTTCCAGGTCTGATTATCTGAACCCGGGTTTACAGACCTGAGAATTGGGTTAGTAAACGACTACCCAAAAAAACGATCATCATTAATCGCTGCTATAACGGCTAAAAGGGAGAGGCCCCGCCCCTCCCTTTTCTGATTCACTCAGGTTTATTGCTGAGCGACACCTTCATCGCTCAGGAACCACTGTGATGGCAGGTATGGATACATGCGATAGAACTCATACGAGGAGGTCTTCGGCACTTCAAAGTTTTTCAGTGTATTGCTGTAATAGACAGGAGAAACCGCTTTTACCGTACCGATGATAAACAGGTCATCAACCACCCGGTCGGCGATCTGGCGGCCCACTTTGTTGGACTCTTCGGTACCCGCTTTCAGGGTCACGAAGCGATCCGTCAGTGCCTTCATCTGCGCAACAGTCGCAGGTGGTGCCACACCTTCAGCACCGTTTGTGTCCAGATACTGAGACCACAGCATACCGGTACGCAGATCGAAGAAACTGCCATACGGTGGCACCAGGGTTTCGGTATTACTGGCGATATTCGCCAGCGGACGGCCCATCACCCAGCTCAGTACACTCAGGTCGTTAGCGGTTTGAGAGTTACGGTATTCATCTGAAGTCACTTCCTTGATGGTGGTTTTCACCCCCACATCGCTCCAGCTTTTCGCCACGATCTCAACTACTTCAGAGGGCGTCCCCTGAGTGGCATACTGGATGTTCAGTTCAAACTTCTTGCCGGATGGCAGATCACGCAGACCATCGCCGTCTTTATCCACAACACCGGCTTTGTCCAGCAGTTCAGCGGCCAGTTTAGGGTCATACTGAATCCAGCTGTTTTTCTGCTTGTCAGTGATAAACGGCGTGGTGTCAGCGTCAAACCCGGTGTACTGGGTGGGTGTGCCCAGACCGAAATAGGCGATCTCATTGATCTGATTACGGTCCATGGCAACCGACATCGCCCGACGGAAGTTAACGTCGTTAAACACCGCCCGCTTCTCGATATCTTTATCAGTCAGGTTGAAGGCAAAGGTGGTCTGAGCAATGGTCGGACGCAGTGCCACAGAATATTTGCCCTGCTCTTTGTTTTCCAGCAGCACTGGCGCCTGTGGCAGGTTAACCGCCTGGGCTTTATAGTCCACATCACCAGAGATCAGCTTAGCGGTCTGAATATCCTCATCACCGATATAGACTTCGTTGATCTCATTGATATAGGGCAGTTGATTACCCGCAGTATCCACCTGGAAGAAGTAGGGGTTAGCCACCAGGTGACGTTTTTCCAGGGTATCTTCAACCACCAGATGCGACTCAAGGGTCGGCATAATCGCGGTGTAGCCTGCTTTAACCAGGCGCTCAGTGGCGGCTTTATCTTTCAGCAGCGGCGTCGGGATATCTTTCCAGTCAGACTGACCGTAATAGAAGTTAACCAGCGCATAGCCATCGTCGAATCCCAGTGACTTCGCCAGTTTATCGGCATCCTTGTTAAACGCTGGGTGGAATTTTTCCAGCAGATGCTTGGGCAAAAATGGCTGGGCATAGTCCTGAGCGAAGTTATCCAGATAACCGGGCGCCGGCTCATTCATGGTGAACTGCACGGTGGTATCATCCAGGGCTTCAACCTTGACCGGCTTACCAGCGGAAAGGAAGCGATCCTTTGGCTTTTCAATCACATGGCTATCCATCAGGATATTGTTGTACCAGAAGGCGATATCTGCGGCGGTGAACGGCGCACCATCAGACCACTTATGGCCTTTACGCAGATTCACTTTCAGTACCGTAAAATCAGCATTCCACTCCCAGGACTTAGCGACCTCAGGTACAACCGTCGCCAGATCATCGCTGAAACGTACCAGGTTTACATGGCGTACAGAGAGCAGATCGGAGGTGCCGGATTCAGTCGCTTTGGAGATACCATCCAGTACACCGCCATACACACCGATGCTCTGGTAAGGGGCAATCACTAATGGCTCCTGCGGCAGGCGCTGGGCCAGGGGTAACAGTTTAGGGTTACCGGCTATGCGACTATTGAGTTGACTGATCGCAGGGTTTTCACTGAAACTCAGTGTGCAGCCCTGCTGGCTTTCAAATTCCGCTTTTTCAAACAGGTGAGGATAGGCACCACCCGCGTCGGGTCCGGTAACCGCCGGGCAGACAGCCAGTGCGTTACCCGCCATCAGTGCCATAGCACCTGCGATGAAAAGTTTAGACATGGTTTTGCTCCTGTCGTGATAAGGGTTGATCGTGGGTTGGGTTAGCGTGGTTGATCTTCGGCGCAGTCCATTGCAGCACTGGCCAGTTGCGCTGGCGGGCTATCGCCAGCAGCGCGGTGTCGGGGTTAGCCGCCACCGGGTGTTCGACCTGCTCAAGCAGCGGCAGATCGTTGATTGAATCACTGTAAAACAGCGCGCCGTCGAGGGATTCCTGTTGCTCCGCCAGCCAGTTATGCAGGCGGGTCACCTTACCTTCGCGAAAGGTCGGCACACCACGGACATCACCGGTATAAAAGTTATTCTCGGTCTGTAGCTGAATCGCCAGCAGATCACTGACCCCCAGCTGTGCTGCCACCGCCCTGACAATAAACTCGGAAGTGGCGGAGATAATCAGCGGCCGCAGCCCCTGCTGTTGATAATCCGCCAGCAATTGTTGTGCTTCGGGATAGATGCGAGGCGCGATATAGCGTTCAACAAAGCGCGGCATCAGCGCGTCAATCTGATCGACAGACAGATGCTTCACCGGCTCAATCAGAAAACGGATGTAGTCAGCCAACACCAGGGTCTGGGCGTGGTAGCGCTCCATCATCAGCGCATCCTGTTGCAGAAAGTCTGCCGCAGCGATCCCCTCATCCACGAGAAACTGGCAGAACAGAGTGCAGCTGTCACCGGCTAACAGGGTTTCATCCAGATCAAAGATCGCCAGGGTCATCGGTTCAGCCCTTGATTAAGCTCTTTGTTCAGCCCCTTGTTCAGCAGTGCAGTCGCGACCGGCTTCTGGTGGCCTTCAATCCCCAGCAATTCACACAGAGTGCCACACAGTTCCAACTGGCGCGGTGCGGCATCAGGGTCATGGGAGAAGCCATCACCGATCACATAGAGAGGCACATCCCGCTCTTCTGCCAGCGTACCGCCATGGCTTTTATCCCCATTCATACCGTGATCGGCGGTAATCAGAATCTGGTAACCCGCATCGATCCAGGTCAGCAGGTATTCAGAGAGATACGTATCGGAGTGGCGGGCGGTATTACGATAGTGAGCACTATCTAACCCGGCCCGGTGACCGGCATCGTCGATATTCATCGGATGCACTAAGAGAAAATCAGGGTCATGTTTACTACGCAGCCATTCGGCATCGAGGTAAAGATGGCTATCCGGGTAGCTGTCCTGATGATAAAAAATCCCATACTGAATCAGTTGCTCGGGATCATCGGTAAAACGGTCTCGCAGCGCATCGTAGGGGCTGCGGTTATACAGCTCACTCACCCAATGATAGGCCGCCGCCGCGGTGCTCAGTCCGGCACGGCGGGCCAGGCTGAAAATACTCTGCTGATTGGAATTACGGATAATATGGTTGTGGACAATACCGCTATCGGTGGGTGCGACACCGGTCAGAATAGCCTCATACAACGGCCGTGACATCGACGGCAGTTCAGACTGCAGTTTATACAGCGTTGCCCTGCCTTGCTCGACTAACCCCTGAGTAAACCCCATACACTGCTGCGAGGTCTCATAGGCAAGACCATCCAGCACCACCAGTATCACTTTGTTCGACATATCTTCAACCTGACCCGAATTTCACATCATGGGCCAGAAGCTTACGGAGGAATTGTGAACCCCAGAGGACAGACAAAAGATATTTTTATTACAACCCTATAGAAACGGTTGCAAGACAAAGTTTTAGTTATGCATTTAAGTAATGAGTCGCGTTGAAAAAGACCGTTGAGCGCCCTTACTGAAAGGCAGTCGTACGCAGAAAAAGCAAACTAAACCGATAGCAGATGCTATCTGGCAGCAGAAACAAGGTAGCGGCGTCTGAGTGACCCCATCAGCCGCTAAGGTAGAGCCTGAGCGATTACTGCATCAGGACATATTCACCCGGCGCATCATGCAGCACAGGATAACCCTTATCCGGTGCACCGGTTTGCGGCGGTTTGATCTCGCCTTCGGAGTGCTGTCTCAGCCAGGTCTGCCATTGCGGCCACCATGATCCCTCCTGGGAGGGAGTGCGTTCACTCCACTCTTGAGGCGAAACATACTGATCCGTGCTTTTCATGGTTTCGATCTGATAATGGCGGTGTGGATGCCCCGGTTCACTGACAATACCGGCATTATGGCCACCACTGGTCAGCAGGAAGGTGACATCGGTGTCGGTGAGCAGCTTGATTTTGTACACCGAGCGCCAGGGAGCCACATGGTCACGCTGCGTCCCCACGGCAAACACCGGCACCCGGATATCGGTGAGGGCAATGGGCCGTCCATCAACGATATAATGCCCTTCCGCCAGATCGTTGTTGAGAAACAGATCGCGCAGATATTCGCTGTGCATCTTATAAGGCATGCGGGTGGCATCGGCGTTCCAGGCCATCATATCATTCGGTGGCGTACGCTTACCGAGCAGATAGTTCTCGATCATCCGCGACCAGATCAGATCACGGGAACGCAGCAGCTGAAACGCGCCGACCATCTGATGGCGGTCGAGATAGCCCTTGTCCCACATACTGTCTTCCAGCCACGCAAGCTGATCTTCGTCGATAAACATCAGCAACTCGCCCGCTTCCTCAAAGTCGACCTGAGCGGCAAACAGGGTGATGCTTTTCAGCCGGTCATCGCCCTCCCGCGCCATTGCTGCGGCAGCGATGGACAGCAGTGTGCCGCCAAGACAGTAACCGACAGCATGAACCTTCTGTTGCGGCACGATGGCATTAATCGCCGCAAGCGAATCCATAATCCCCTGCTCACGGTAATCCCCGTTGCCCAGTTCACGGTCTTCAGCCCCGGGATTTCGCCAGGAGATCATAAATACCGTATGCCCCTGATCCACCAGATACTTCACCAGAGAGTTTTCCGGAGAAAGATCAAGGATGTAATATTTCATAATCCAGGCGGGGACAATCAGCACCGGCTCAGCGTACACATCCGCCGTTGCCGGGGCATACTGAATCAGCTCGATCAGATGATTCTGATACACTACCTTGCCCTGCGTCACCGCGATATTGCGACCAACCTCAAACGCTTCCATGCCAACAGCAGGCTTCTTCTCGACTGAACGCTGCCAGTCCTCGATAAAGTTACGGGCCCCCTGATAAAAATTAAGCCCCCCCTGCTCCTGCGTCGCTTGCTGAATGCGTGGATTGGTCAGAGGGAAATTGAGTGGTGACCACATATCCAGCAGCTGCCGGGCGATAAACGGACGGATGGCGGCGTGGTGCTGTGTCATCCCGCGAACATCAGTGGCTTCATCCCACCAGCGCTCGGCTTGCAGGAACGCCTGCTGGTAAAAATTATAAGGCCACTGCTGCCACGCCTCATCATCAAAGCGCTGGTCCTGAGGCAATGGCTCAACACCGCTCTCCGATGGGTTCTCTGCCAGCTCCGGCCCCAGAGCCTGACATACGGCAAAACGGGCAAGAAACTTCATCTTCTCGGCCGCACTTTGAGCCAGCAAAGCCTGTTTACCGGGAGAGAGGGCCAGATGGCTGATCCAATCCATATAGGTTAAACCCAGAGCGACCGGCGATACCCCGTACACCTTCCCCAGCACCGCATGCATGATGCGGTCGATCTCCGGCACATCATCGGTCGTCTCAGAAAACGATGGCAACTTATGATGTGGACCGATAAAAGAGGGTTCTGCCTGCTGCGCTTGCGATGACGCAGCGACTGCTTCGTTGTCTGGTTTCAGATCTGGCGTTGTTTTTAATGTCAATGACATGTTGAACTCCTGTTCTTCTGGCCGTCCAGCATCTGAACAGCCCCTATCCTCAAGGCATTACGGACGGCGGGTATCAGCATGTTGGCAGCCCACGGGGAGCCTCAGCTAATCTGTATGACTACTGACAACCGGCTTCCGTTCCATCCTGCGCCGCAACCACTGTTCACTGATAAACATAGTCGTCTTACAGCTGCGCTGTCTATGACTCAAATCCAGATTTTCCCGAATCGATGATAACCCGGATACAGAGGGTAAAAAACCGCAAACAAGGGAACTGTCAAAGGCAGTAAGATAACCCTATCCGGGCTGGAATACCCTTTGAAAGTGGTGCGTCATGCCGGAGAGGTGGGCAGGAAACAGGCAGAGGAGACCCTCTGCCATTCAGGTGCCTGTCAGGCCTGCTTTTGTTGGTATTGCTGGTGATACTGGACAATATCTTCGATGGTCAATACCGGCATCTGATGAAGGTGGGCAAAAGCAACGATCTCAGGGGTTTTGGCCATGCTACCATCGGGGTTGGTCAGTTCGCAGAGAACCCCCGCCGGTGCTAACCCTGCCATCTGCATCAGGTCTACCGTGCCTTCAGTATGACCGCGGCGGGTTAAAACGCCCCCCGGACGCGCACGCAGGGGAAAGATATGCCCTGGACGGGCAAGATCGCTGGGTTTGGCGTCGGCACAAATAGCGGTTTGGATGGTGGTCACCCGGTCCTGAGCCGAGACGCCGGTGGTGACCCCTTGCCGCGCTTCAATTGACACCGTAAAAGCAGTCTGATTCTGACTATTGTTGACAGTCACCATCGGAGGCAACTCCAGTTGATCGGCCTGAGCATCCGTCAGGCACAGGCAGACAATTCCACTGCCTTCACGGATCATCAGCGCCATCTGCGAGGAGGTAAGACTTTCTGCGGCATAAATGATATCCCCTTCATTCTCGCGGTCTTCATCGTCTAAAAGCAGTACGCCCTGACCATGTCGAAGGGCTTCAAGGGCGCGTTCAACACGCAGAACAGGGTTACCGAATTCGGTAAGTAAAGAAAACTGATTCATGGTTTAGCTCCTAAAATTTAACCAGAATCAGGGCTGTTTTTGAGGGATTAAAAGCAACACCAAACAAAAATGGGCAGACGTAATTACGCCCACCCGGTATCTGATGTGTTTATTCATTCTCTCTCATCCGGACTATCACCGTCGGCTCTGGCATTGGACCAGATCTGCTGACCTCGACGAATCGAGCGCTCGTGGGCTTACCTGGTGACTGTCTGTACGCAGCACCCTGTCTACCACCGGTGGGGAATTGCACCCCGCCCTGAGAATTTTAATCACAAAGTTATAATCATCGGCAACGATTGCCGACTAAGCACCACTACTCAGTAAGTTACCAAGTCAGCGACGCTGATGATCATGTTAATTCCATATAATGCAGAGGTGAAGCAGAATCTGACGACAAACATTCACGCGTGACTTGATTTGCCACACATTCTTGCGCTTTTTGCCATTGCGATGGAAGGTGGTTTTGCTTAAGTTCATATGTCCTTTTCTTACTCATAGAGAATAATAAGCATGGAAGGCAAAATGACTCATAAAACAGTTCTTTCCTCCCTGATAACAGTGCTAATGGCGTCTCAGATTCAGGCGGCGGATTTCAGTAATACCTACTATTTTGGCGATAGTCTCACCGACTCGGGCTCATTTCTACCGCTTCTGCAGATGGTCGACCCGACGTATACCGGGGCCGCTAAATTCACCACCAACCCAGGCCCCGTCTGGTCTGAACTGCTCGCAGGTCAGTATGGGGTAACGCTGAGCCCTGCCAACCAGGGCGGCACTAACTATGCGGAGGGCGGTGCCCGCATTAGCGGAACCCCTGGCATTGGTGCGGCACCTGCCAGTGGCGCAACACCGATTACCACACAGGTGCAAAATTACCTGAGCGCTAATGGCGGTGTTGCTGATCCCAATGCCCTGTACACACTCTGGGGTGGTGCCAATGATATCTTCTGGATCGCTGGCGGCGGGGTGCTTCCGGCTGACATCACCAGTTATATCACGACCACAACCGGTGAGCAGGTACAGGCACTAGCCGCACTGAAAGCGGCAGGGGCACGTTATCTGCTGGTGCCAACCCTTCCCGATATCGGCGCAACACCCTTTGGTGTGTCTCAGGGGGCCGCCGGTGCCGCCAGCCTGACCGCCCTTTCTGAGGGTTATAACAGTGTTTTACTGGCTACCCTGCAGGCGAGTGGTATCGAGGTGATACCGGTCGACATGTTTACGTTGCTTAACGAGGTTTCGGCGCAACCTGGGCTCTATGGTTTTGCCAATGTCACGACGCCTGCTTGCGGTGCAACGGCCTCGCTGCTCTGTGTTGAAGGTACGGGAGGGTATGCTAGCGGAACTGACCAGACATTCCTCTATGCTGACGGTGTGCATCCAACCAGTGGCGGTCACCAGATTATCAGTGATTACGTGCAGAGCATTCTCACCGCGCCGGCCTTTGCTGAAGGCATAGGCCGTGCCGTTCACTACCAACAGCTTGCCCTGATGGATGCGATTGACGGACGTCTGGCACAATCCTTTCTGCAAGCAGAAGACAGTACCGACCTCTGGGTTATCGGAGAGGGCGGTACGGGCAACGCCGAACTTGAGGGCAGCCGGGCCTCTGTCGGGGCAGGTATTACCCAACGTAATGCCGATCACAGTTTCGGCTTTGGTTTTCATGTCAGCCGTGACGATGTTGACCTGTCGGGTGGCTCTGTCGAGACGCAAGCCCGATCCTTCAGTCTGTACAGTGGCTGGCAACGTTCCCAATGGCAGTGGCAGACCAGTATTGTCGTCACCAAAGGTGACTACGACACCCGTCGTAAGGTTGATCTTGGACCAGCGACACGCACCGTTAAAGGCAGCACCGAAGGAACACAGATCAGTATGCAACTGGGCGTAAACTACCTGTTTGGCAGTGACTCCCTGAGTCATGGCCCCATTGCACGACTGGGCTATCAACTGCAGGATCTGTCTGGATTCACCGAAGAGAGCTCAACCGGCAGTGCCACGGCGATGAAATATGACAGCCAGACCCGTAATCAATTCACCGGCAGTCTGGGCTGGCAATTGCAGTCAACACAAGGGCGCTGGCAACCTTTCGCTGCGGCAGTCTGGACACAGAGTTTCGGTAACGATCCAGACCCGGTCTCAGTTGCGCTGACCAACATGCCGAACAACCGCTTTAGTCTGCCATCAGTCAGCGAGGATGACAGTTATGGTCAGATTACGCTGGGCATCAATGGCCAGATTTCACAACAAACGTCACTGAGTGGCCGCGTTGTGCAGATGGTCGCCAACAATAATAGCGAAGATACACGCCTGAGCCTGGCGCTTAACTTTAGTTTCTAAACTAAAAGGAAAAAGCGAGAGATTTATGTCGTGAAGCGTTCTGCTAACGATACACGAGAGGAGGAGGCTACGATGAGTCGGCTCCTCTCTGTGTTCTCTGTGCTCTCTGTGGTGATATTTGAGATCATTCAGTCGCTGCTATGACCAACATCTGTGCTCAGCGAAAACCCTAATACGCTTCCCTGCTCCTTAGTCAGCATTGCTGCGAATCTCCCGATTCAATGCTGCCCCCAGGCGATTAAAGTAACGCTGAAACGCCGCATTGATACGCTGCCGCTGCTCGCCTTGCGGATAGAGGCCGTGCCGGGCTTCAGCTGTCGCTTTCGTCCCGGAGACCAGAAAATTATTGGCTATAGCGGCATCCTGAACAAAGGCTTCAAATGCCCGGGCGCACAGTTCTTCAGCCTGACTGTAGTAAACCTGATTCATCTCCCTGTCGATCTTAACGGATGCCTCAAACAGCTCACTGGGGGACTCACCGTCCTCATCTAACATAATATTTTTGAAACAGGCGTACAGGTCATCATTCAATGGATGAACCACCGGCGTCGCATCTGACAACCAGGCTTTTGACGCAAACATCCCTGTCGGAGCATCAGCAAACGCCGTACCGCCCAGGTAGTGATCCAGCGCATGAAACCACTCATGGGCAATACTGCCCGGCCCGGCATTTTTAGCCAGCGAGAAGCAACGGGTGGATGGCTGATAATGCGCCGCGACACCGGGACGCCCACCAATCCCATACTGCAAAGACAGGGTGCCACGCAGGGATATCAGCGTCTCGGGACTGTTTAAGATGGTCATCAGATCAACCAGAGCATCATAAAACAGTCCGGCTGCCCTTTCCTGCTCCGGCTGCGTCACCCAGCGACCAATACCGATGGTTCTGAAATCAAAACGTTTTCTGACATCGAGAAAGGTAACGGACTGCCCCTGTCGGACAACGGGGCCATGGCGATAAAATTCACGGGATAAAGTCATAACTGCAGGAATACCATAAAAACCGCTTCCAGGAAAAAAGCACCGCTATATTGTTGATAATCTATCTGACCGATAACGGCAGGTGCCACCTTCACATAAACGACATACACCCCGTTAATCCGACGTTATTGAATGGGGCATGCTTCAACACTCTGTCGTAAACGCTGCTCAATCTCCGCTGCGGACATCGGTTTGCCGAAAAAGAACCCCTGCATCTGCTGACAATGGTGCTGTAACAAAAATGCGGACTGCTCTTTGGTTTCCACCCCTTCCGCAATCAGTTCCATTTTTAAGCTTTTGGCGATCCCAATGATCACTTCAGTGATTGCGGCATCATCCTCTCTTTCAGGGATCCCCCGGATAAAGGACTGATCGATCTTGATCTTATCGAAGGGCAGGTTTTTCAGGTAAGCCAGGCTGGAGTAGCCCGTACCAAAATCGTCTACCGAGAGTCGCACCCCCTGTTTACGCAACTCATTGAGGATGCGGACAATTCTCTGAGTATCGCGGATCAGCGCGCTTTCGGTAATTTCCAGTTCCAGGTATTCAGCCGGCAGGCGATATTGGCGAAGCGTGGCCATCACCTTATCGACAAAATCGGGCTGGCGCAGCTGCACCGCTGAAATATTCACCGCCATGGTCAGTTCTGGCAGACCGAGATCGAGCCAGTGCCGTGTCTGAAAACAGGCCTGATTTAAAACCCAGTCGCCGATGCCATTAATGATTCCGCTTTCTTCAGCTGCGGGTATAAACTGGGCCGGGGATATCTCCCCCTGTTGCGGATGGTGCCAGCGGATTAAAGCTTCGACGCCAGTAATCTGTCCACTGGCGCCGTCAACCTGCGGTTGATAGAGCAACACAAACTCCTGATGCTCCAGCGCAGTGTGCAGATTTTTATCCAGGGTAACGCGATTAAGCACCCGGGCATTCATCTCCTCAGTAAAGAAATGAAAGCCTCGGCCACCTTCAGCTTTAGCCTGATACATGGCGGTGTCCGCGTTCTTCAGCAGTGTGACAATATCGGGTCCATCCTGTGGATAAACACTGATACCGATACTCGCCGTTACCCGTAGTTCGTGCTCATTGACCTCGAAGGGTGGATCAAGCTCTTCGATCAGTCGTTGCGCCGTTTCTGCCACCTGGGTCAGGTTGGCATAACCCCGCAACAGAACGGCAAACTCATCCCCTCCCTGACGACTTATCGTATCCTGATTCGTCAGCCCTTGCCGCAAACGTTCCGCCACCTGAACCAACAGTTTGTCACCCACCGCATGACCAAGGGTGTCATTAATATCCTTGAAGTGGTCCAGATCAATAAACATCAGCACCAGATCCGCCCGGCGACCTTTTGTATCAGCCAGTGCAGTCGCCATCCGCTCTTCCAGAAGAGCCCGGTTTGGCAAGTCAGTCAGTGGATCATGTCCGGCAAGATGACGCATACGTTGCAGTGTTACTTCGTAAGCCGAGGTCATTCGTCCCGCCAGCGCCAGTGCCGAATCGTAACTGCGGAGCCAGACAATAATCCAGCCCAGCAACACCCCTCCCAGCACGACGATGCCGACAATACTCCAGACTAGCTGTTGGTGCCAGGCAGACAACTGATCGCTTTTTGTATGACCGATAATCAGATAGAGGGGATAGGGGCCGACCTTACGCACCATATAACTTCGTTCGACATTATCCACTGCAGAGATAGTCGTGTACTGGGTATCGCTGGCACCACTCGCCATAAAATCACGTAACAGAGGGCTCTTGATAGGTTTACCCAACTGGTCCTCTTTTACGGGGAAGCGGGCCAGCATGCGCGACTTTCCATCGACCAGAGTCACGCTGTACGATTTTCCCAGATTGAGAGACTCATAAAAGTTTTCGAAGAACTCGGCTCGCACAGCTGCCTGAATAAGCCCCGCAAACCCACCCTTGTCATCATTGATGCGCCGACTGACAGTAACCACCCAGTTATGGGTGATACGGGCAAACAACGGTTCAGAGATGATTAATTCGCCGTTGGGATCGGCACGATTACGTAAAAAATATTTGCGATCACTGATGGTCGCGGAATGGAGAACACCACTGGCATCGTAGATAAATCGCCCCTGAGCATCCGCCACACGAAGACTCTGAGACTCACCGATCAACGCAAGGTGAGATGCCAGTATCTGATTTATCACGGAGGGTTCCGGGCGGAGGTTTGCTGGCGTTCCGGTGAGTTTTTGCTGCACTGAGAGCAGTACTGTATCGATCTTTTTGAGGGTGGCGTCAGCCTGACTCTCTAATACCTTCACCAGGCTCGTCTGCTGAGTCAGTACCGTTTCTAACTCCCGCTCTCTGGCATGATACAGGCTAAGGGAGATCAGCACGATGTAACTGACAAAGGCAAAAACAGCAAACGCTATAATTGCCGCACGCCGCCGCCATTCAGTGCGGGAGTAACGAAGAGGCTTGTTCACAGAGACACCAACGCAGCCTAACTAAAAGAATGACCATTCTATGACATTCTCACAGTATAAAACCAGTCAGCTGTATATCCTGCTTTTTTTCACGCTAATAATTTGTTTTTAATCAAGAAAAGTGATGTTTAACCGGACCGACCCGGGCTGTTTCTGAAGCCGACCGTTCAGAGCAAATTCACTACCCCGGTACGCTTAGTGCCTCCGGTGTAAACATCTCCTTTCACTAAGGCATAAGCCTCCAGGCTCATTTCGATTTCAGCCCCTTCTGCTTGTCCCAGTCCCGATAGTTAAACACCTGCCCCTCTGCCCGTACCCGTGCGATTGATTCCAGATCCAGCCCGGCATAGATCCACTCCGCCCGGTCTGACGAGCCTTCGACCAGAATGCCGTTATCGGGAAAACCGTAATCTACCGGGGTGTAGATGCTGGCCCGACCGGTGTTGACATCAACCGCCTCTGACCAATCCGCCCGGCCAAAGGTGGGGGATTGCAGCACATAACACTGATTCTCCAGAGCACGAGCCTGACAGCCGATCCGTACCCGGTGGAAACCGGCTTCAGTATCGGTACAGCTGGGCACCAGTATCAGATTAGCCCCGGCTTCGACCTGTTGACGGGCGATCATGGGGAACTCAGAGTCGTAACAGATATTGATGCCCAGTGGGCCGATATCAGACTCTATTATTTTGATTTCACTACCTGCCGCCACCCGCCACTGTTCATTTTCGAAGCGGGTCATGATCAGTTTGTCCTGATAACCGATCAGGCCATCCGGACCATAAAGGTTAGCACGGTTGCGAAACGAGCCATCCGGTTGCTGCACAGGGAAAGAGCTCGCTAAGATCATCAGATCAAACTGCCGCGCCAGTTCGATATGCAACGCCTGCCATTGCGGATAAAGGGACTGCATCGCGTCCAGCTGACCATGAAGATCGTTGTAAACCGTTTTACCCAACAACGATGGCAGCTCCATACTGCCATATTCCGGGAACAGCAGGAGTTTCGCCCGGTTATCAGCCGCACTTCTCACCCAGTGGGTTAACTTGTCAGAAAAATCTGGCCATTGCGTAAAAAAGCCGATGTCGTACTGAGAGACTGCTACTTTGACGTTTTTCATCCACTGTTTCCGATTCTGTCTGCACAGGCTGATAGTGACTGATCGTCTGGCTCAGATCCTGTCAGGATTATAGCCGCTTCATCCAAAAGGTCATCGGCTTGGGCGATTCATGGGTTTCGCCCAACTCTTTCCAACTGAAAGTAGTGCTCAGCTCCGGGTGTTTACGGTAACCCCGTTTACGCCAGAAATCATCAAGCGGCACATAACCCGCAGGACGGGCCGGATGGTCATCAGGACGTTGTACGCCGCAAAAACAGCATAAGTCAAAGCCGCCAACGTCATGGGCATGAGCCTCCCGCTGCTGAAAAAACTCAACCCCCGCGCCCTGCCCCCGATAAGCGGAGAGCAGCACCGATTCGCCACAATAAAATACCCTGTCGAGATCAAAACCGGCCTCGATAAAGGGGCGTTGTACTTCCGGGGTTTCATGTTTCAGGGGGATACCGGTTGAAGCCCCTGACACCCTACCCCCATCAAGCGCTAACACGATGACACTGTCGGGCGCCTGAATATAGGTTTGCAGGTAACGCTCTTCGTACGCCAGATCGCCATCGTAGAGATAGGGCCAGTCGCGAAATACCCGGATGCGCAGTTGCGCCAGTTCAGGAAGATAGCGGGTTAACGCCTCACCTGAGAGTCGCTTAAATCTCAACATCGCCGATCAGCCTGACACCTGGGCGATCCAGTCTTGCAGATTGTAGTAGTTGGTCACCCTGGCAACCAGGCCATCGCGGATATCAAAGAAAGCACCAGCAGGCAGGTTATATCGCTGTCCGTTTGCTTCAGGCAGCCCCTCATCAGTCGAAAGGTATTCACCCAATACAGTGAACTCAACGGCAGCACGATCACCAGTCTCATTGGTGGTGATGGAGATATTAACGATCTCCTCTTTGTAATGGGCATTCATGCGATCCATGAACTGAGCAAAAGCGGTTTTCCCCACTTCCCGGCCCCCCTGATTGATATCATGAACCACATCATCGGTGAGCAGGGCTAAAAATGCAGACATATCCTGACGGTTAAAAGCTGCGTAGTAATCGGTTAATAGTTGTACAGTTGCCTGATTCATAATGTCCTATCCAACGTCGCCATAGATCAGCGATCTATAAAAAGTCTGCTCGCGCCATTCTAGTACACAAGCGATCTCATTCAATTACTTAAAAGGAGGTATGCCGTTTAATTGCGCTGGCTGAAGCATATTACTTGCACTGGCAAAAAACGCCTTGTCTCACAGCGACCCGGAAACCAGCCAAAACGAAAAAAGTGGCGTATCAGCCGATCACATCAATCCACTTATCGCTGTAACAATGCTGTCAGATAATGGCGCTTATTTGCTGATCTATCCGGAATATGATGAACGCTTTAACGATCTTTAAACAGTTTTTCCTGCTCGGCTGGATAAGCTTTGGCGGCCCCGCCGCTCATATTGGTTATTTTCGCACCACCTTTGTGACAAAACTCAGCTGGCTCAGCGATACCGAGTACGCTCAACTGGTCGCCCTGAGTCAGTTTCTGCCCGGACCCGGTTCCAGTCAGGTGGGCTTTGCCGTGGGTTATCACCGCGGCGGACTGATCGGCGCGTTAGCCGCCTTTACAGGATTCACCCTGCCATCGGTCCTGCTGATGCTGGCGCTGGCAGTGCTGAGCAGCTCTCTGACTGACAACGCGCTGTTTCAGGGTGTGATCCATGGCCTTAAACTGCTGGCAGTAGTAGTCGTGGCAGATGCCACCCTGGGGATGGTCAGAAGCTTCTGTCAGCGAAAGCTGACCGCAGCCATCGCGGTGATCTGCGCCTCGGTGATGCTGACCATCCCCGGTTTATGGAGCCAGATCGCTGTGCTGCTGGCGGCGGCAATGGTCGGCCTGATCGGGTTGAAACCCCACCCGGTCGATTTAGCATCAGATAGCACAGAGCGGGTTGGCAACAGGTCGGAAAAAGCCGCAGCAAAGCAAGTACATTTTTCGCTGATTCTCTTTGTAATTCTGTTAACCGGGCTGCCACTGCTGGCACCATTCAGCCCCTCGGTTCAGCTCTTTTCTGACTTTTATCAGGCCGGCAGTCTGGTATTTGGCGGTGGTCATGTGGTGCTGCCACTGCTGCAAAATATCGTCGGTGACCAGCTCAGCAGCGATAGCTTTATCACCGGTTACGCCGCTGCTCAGGCGGTGCCCGGACCGATGTTCACGCTGGCCACCTATCTGGGCTATCAGTTGCTTCCTTCGGCTCACATCACGGGAGCCCTGCTGGCCACTGCCGGCGTTTTTCTGCCTGGTTTTCTGCTGCTTCTGGGAGTGTTAAAAAACTGGCAGGTACTGGCCGCAAAGCCCATCCTGAACGGTGCAGTAAGTGGCGTTAACGCGGCAGTTGTGGGTCTGCTGCTCAGCGCACTCTATCAACCGGTCTTTATCACTGCGGTCAATAACTCTGTCGACGTTGCCCTGATGATCTGTGGTTTCTTCCTGCTGAGAACCTTAAAACTACCGATTGTGGGGTTAGTGGCGCTGGCGATCATGACCGGTATTTTGCAGCCGTTATAACAAAAAAGCCCCCATCATTACTGATGGAGGCTTTTTAAAAACAGCTTAGATTATTCAGCGGCTTTAGCAGGTGCTTTGGCCGGCGCTTTAGCAACAGGAGCAGGAGCAGCAGCTTTCTGACCAGCCGTCAGGATAGCCTGAACTTCAGCAAAGTAAGCTTTGGTGCTTTCAGTTGCAGCCAGTGCTTCAGCCTGAAGCGCTTCAAGCTTAGCCTTAGCTTCTTCAGACTTGTAAGTCACAAAAGAGGTGAAAGCTTCAACATCTTTAATTTCAGCGAAGGCTTTGAAATCAGCCTGAGCCTGAGCAATCTGTTGTTCAATCGCAGCTTTCTGAGCTTCGAATGCCTTAGTAAAGGTCGCTGTGTTTAGTTCGATCAGCTTCTGAACAGGAGCGCCAAAAGCAGAGAAGTCAGCAGCAGGAATAGTCTGGAACATGATGTATACCTATATTAGGATTTTAGTCGATGGAGTGATGGTACAGTGCGCCATGCTGCAGTGCAACAATTATCTTATGACTTATTATTAATATTCTGTTAATTACTTAAATTAAAAGAGGATATATAGATATTTATCTTTTGTGCAAATGCTAAATATTGAGTAATTACATGTTCTTAGCAGGCGTTGTCACACTTGTTTTTGCTCTGGGAAAAATGAGAATAAATGCGCGGTGATTAGCGCTGTAACGATTAACACAACTGTAATGAATCTCAGACATTTCAGCTGGACAGCATCTCGGCTAACAGATCAAACACCTTTCTGACCCGCAGGCTGGTATGCAGTTCACGATGACAGACCAGCCACAGGGGCAGCACCATCGGCGGCCCGAATGATTCAAATGCGCGTACGAACGCGGGTTCCCTATCACCGATTGGCTGAGGAAACAATCCTAATCCCAGGTGCCGTTTCACCAACTCCCATTGCAGCAGTTGTGACAGGGTTGTCACCCTGATGTTCTCAGCGGAAAGCGACCAGCCATGACCAGTGCTGTTGAGCAACTCCTGTAACCGGTGGTTCTGTTCAAAACCGATGATCTGGATATTGTTTAACTGATGGACAGAGGTAACGCCGCTATAGGGTGCCAGGTATTTTGCTGTGCCGTATAGCCAGATAGGGTCTTCCCGCAATTTGCGCACAATCAGATCCGGTTGCGTGGGACGAAAACTTCGCAGGGCGATATCCGCCTCCCGCTGTTTCAGATTAGCCACCTCATGGGACACTTGCAGATTCAGCGTGATACCCGGCAACTCGCTACGTACCCGTTCGATCACCTCAGGCAGCAGAAACACCGCTTCGAGTTCGCTCACGGCGACGGTCACCGTGCCCTGCAGGGTTTGCGACTGACCCGATGCCGCCAGTGATAAGCGGCTGGCAGCCTCGCCCATCGCCTGCACATGAGCTACCAGTCCGAGTCCGGCGTCCGTCAGCTTCAGGCCCTGCCCCACCCGCTCAAACAGTGTAACGCCTAACTCAGACTCCAGCGCCGCCACCTGTCTTCCCAGTGTCGGCTGCGTCAGCCCAAGGGCACGCGCACCGGCTGACAAAGACCCCTCTTCCACGGTGACCAGAAATGCCCGCGCTCTGTTCCAGTCAAAATTCACTGTTTTCCAGTCCACACCATTCCCCCCTACAACAACCTATACAAATATGCATAAATAGTAGACGTTTTTTGCCGATTTAGCCTGCATAAATACGCAGATAAACTGATCCCAACATTAAATATTCCCTTAAATTGGATCATGACAATGAACACCGTAAACGAAATCCGTCTGGCTCGTCTGGCGGGCTGCCTCTATCTGCTGCTGATTCCGATGGGGGTATTTGGCATTATGTATATCCCGGAGTTTATTACGGTTGCCGGCGATAACAGCGCAACGCTCGCGAATCTTACCGATCACGCAACCACAATACGGCTGAGCATTCTCTGCGCTTTCGCGATTCAGCTTACCCAGCTGTTTCTGGTGATCGCACTCTATTATCTGCTGCGTCCTTATGGCGTGATCGCTGCCCGGTTTATGGTGCTGTTCACACTGGTCACCATCCCCATTGCGCTGCTCAATGAACTCAGCCATATCACCGCGCTGCTGCTACCTGAGTCCGACCTGCTCCGTGGAGTATTCAACCCACAACAACTGAATGCGCTCACCCTGTTCCTGCTGGAGCTACACCGGCAGGGTATCATGATCGCGCATATCTTCTGGGGACTGTGGTTAATACCGATGGGCTATCTGGTGTACCGCTGCGGGTTCCTGCCAAAAATCATCGGCGTGTTACTGATTATTGCCGGGATCGGTTACTGCCTCGACACGGTCACATTCTTCGCGTTTGCCACTGACCGTTATCTGATCGCCCAATATACCTTTCCCGGAGAAGTGCTACTGCCGCTAACGCTGCTATGGCGAGCTTATAAAGCGAAACAAACAGTGTAATACATCTTTTCTCAGTGATCTCTGTGTCCTCTGTGGTAATCATCTCTTCCGATTTTTACCTAAAAGCGATAAACCACAGAGAACACTGAGGACACCGAGAAAAAGCAGAGATCAGGGCTTTTCTCCGGCCACCAGACGGATTTCGATCTCTTCCAGCACCGGAATCAGATCAGCGATGCTGTCGATCACATAGTGGGCACCGGCACGGTTGAAGCGGTCATAGGCTTTAGTACGCAACGTCTCCCGCTGGTCTTCAGTGAGTGCACTCCACTGTTCCAGACTCATACCCACTTCGTTGCCGCTGATCGCCACGCCAACCGTCCACATACCGGCGTTCAGGCCTTCATCGATACCGGTAAGGGTATCGTCGATCTTGACGCAAGCGGCGAGATTTTTTACTCCCAGTTCAATCGCGTTCATCATCGCCATATAGGGATAGGGACGGCCTTTAGGCACCTGTGTAGCACAGACATTCGACTGTGGTGAATAGCCCTGCTCCGAAGCACGCGCCAGCAAGCCCTCAATCATAATATCGGCATAGCCGGTATTGGCTCCGATCTTGATGCCATGCGTTTCAGCCCAGGCGACAACCTCTGTCAGCCCGGGAATCAGCACTGCGGTTTCGGCAATGGCGGCGATCTGCAGAGGCACAAACTCGTTATACATACGGTCGATATCGGCTTCCGTCGGTATTTCGCCCTTCGCCTCAAGCCAGGCCGCGCGGATACGCGGATGGTTACACAGCTGGCGGATATGTTCCCGTTTCTCGGTGCCCATCGGTCCCCGGGCTTCAGTTTCAGAGATGGGCACGCCCTGACAGGCAAACAGCCCCTGAAATGCACGAATCGGTGCCATCGAACCAAAGTCGACGGTAGTGCCTGCCCAATCCATAATAATCGCTTGTAAAGACCTTGCGTCTGTTCCGCTATATTGACCTTCGTAACGGTGCATTGTTCTCTCCCGGCAGTCATTTCGACCCGCCAACATCAAGTTAAGGGTTTGGATTGCCATCATCGATCTGCATCTCATCGAGCACCGCAGACACTGCCTCCAGCAGACCATCGATCTGCTCATCAAACAGCTGGCCAATGCAGCCCAGCCGGAAACTTTCGGCCTGGGTCAGTTTGCCCGGATAGATAATGTAGTGACGGGCTTTTAGCAGATCGTAGAAACGCTGAAAGCTGAAATTTGTATGCCCTGGTGCAAAAAAGGTGACAATGATGGGGGATAACCATTCATCCGCCAGCAGGGTTTTAAATCCAAGCTGGCGCATCCCCGCCACCAGCCGTTGCTGATTACGCCGATAGCGGACAAAACGACCAGCAACGCCACCCTCCTGCTGGTGCTCTTTCAACGCCTGAATAAAGGCCGCTACCACATGCGTTGGCGGAGTAAAGCGCCACTGACCTGTTTTCTCCAGATACTGCCACTGATCGTACAGGTCCAGACTCAGCGAGTGCGCATGGGTGGCACAGTGCTGAAGCACCGTTTTACGGATCAGCGCAAAACCAAACCCTGGCACCCCTTCAAAACATTTATTGGCGGAGGAGATAATGGCGTCGAAGCGAACCCGGCTGCTATGGATGTCGATTGCGCCAAAGGCACTCATCGAGTCGATGATCAGTCCCCGGCCATGCTGCTCAACCACTTCAGCGATCTCCGCGACAGGATTAAGAATGCCCGAACTGGTTTCACAGTGCACCAGCAATACATGGGTTATCCCCCGGTCCTGCTCAAGAATAGCGGCCACCTCTGCCCCACGGGGAGGTTCATAATCGCCTTTATCCAGAACAACATAGTCACGGGCCATATAGTCGAGAATTTTCGTCATCCGCTGACCATAAGCGCCATTAACCAGCACCAGCGCTTTACCCTGCCGGGGGATCAGAGTGCCCAGCGTTGCTTCTACAGCAAAGGTGCCACTGCCCTGCACCGGTACACAGACAAAGGCATCCTGATCATCAACAAAACTTATCAACTGATCACAGACCGCTTTGGTCAGCGCCCGAAAGTCACCGTCCCAGGAGCCCCAGTCGTGCAACATCGCCTGTTTAACGACCATGCTGGTGTTGATGGGACCGGGGGTTAGCAGCCAGGGCTGAGGATTCTTTTGTGGTTGATTCATATTCACTCCCGCAACATCAGAGCACTCTCTGAAGGTTTTCAACGGGCGTTATTATCGGAGATTGATCAGCACATCACAGTGAAGTTTTAGTGAAACACCATGGGTAAAACTTATACACATCATCACAATTTATAGACGATACCAACAGATTGCTTATTTTTAGGCACATTTAAAACTGGTATGGATCGCCACTGTGCCATCCATATGACCTCCCCTGAGTCAGACACGTTAGCCTGTCTCGGCAACCTTGCTGCACTTCCAATATGAATATTTTTCACAAAAGAGCTTGAAACATTAAACTTTACAAAACTATAATGCGAATCATTCTCAGTAGCATTAAGATTAAGGTTTATAATGAAAGCCTCAGACAGCCTCTCTTTTGAACAGAGCTCACCATCAGAGCTACATCCAGCCCCAAACGCTCAGGCGACCGACCCGGGGATGGTCGACATCCCGCAACAACCTGTGATCCATTCAGCAGCTGTCGATAGCATCAATGCTAATGATCTGTCCCAACAGCTAATCGACAGTGATAGTTTAAGCGCCAGTACTGATCAGCTTTTCAGGATAATTGAGATTGGTGGGCCGGTGGTCTGGATACTGATGGCACTCTCGGTGTTCTCCCTCAGCATTATCTTTATCAAGCTCTGGCAGTTTGCCGTTATTAAACCGGAAAGCTGTCGCGACATCTCCGCAAGTCTGAATAAGTGGCGCAGCCATGACCCGGCAGGAGCCATGCAAGCACTCCACTCACAACGACCGGTATCGGGAATTATCCGCTATGCGATGCAGGGTATTACACAGCAACAGGATAACCAGTTACTGCAGGAAGAGCTGTCCCGACAGGCCAGTCATCTGGTTAACCAGCTCAGGGCCTTGCTCCGGCCACTGGAAGTGATCGCCAGCCTCAGTCCCCTGCTGGGTCTGATGGGTACGGTGCTCGGAATGATTGCTGCCTTTCAGCAGATGGAAGCGGCTGGCAGCAACGTCAACCCCGCTGTCCTGTCCGGAGGGATCTGGCAGGCACTGCTAACCACCGCCGTTGGCCTGGCAGTCGCCATTCCAGTAGCAACAGCGCATAGCGTTTTAGAACGCAAGGCTGAACGCTGCGCCATGTTGATCAACGACTCTGTCACACAGGTGTTCACCTGCCCATTAGTGCAGAGTGAAGCAAAAACCGTGTCGCTGCAGGAGCATAGTCGTGCTGCTTGAGATAACACCACGGGCCTCACAGAGCATCAGCCTGACGCCATTGATCGATGTGGTGTTTATCCTGCTGCTGTTTTTTATGCTGTCTTCCACGTTTAGCAAAACCCGGCAACTGGAGCTTGAAGCCACATCGCCGGGCACCCAGAACCTGATGACAGAGGTTAACCGGTTGCTGCTACTCACTGAAAACAGAGCTGACCTGAACGGCACGATTTACACCGTGGATTCAACCACGTTCTCGCAACAACTCAGCGCCATCGCCAACGCAGATGGAGCCGTCACTCTGGCTGCACACCCCACCGTCCGGGTTCAGCAGACGATCCATATAATCGATAGCCTGCGGGCGGCGGGGATCGTACAACTTGATCTGAGCCCATCGGTGTCTGAATGAAAATTGTCGCGACTCAGCAACCTGTCTCACAGCGAAGTAACCTGGATAACAGCATGATTCCGGCGATCAACATCGTCTTTCTGTTACTGATTTTTTTCATGCTGGCAGGCCATATCGAAACCAGGGATGAGCAACTTCACATTCCCGCCTCCAGCAGTGACACTGAACTCAGCCCAGGAGAACTGGAAATTAAAGTCTCTGCCTCCGGTGACTACCGGATCAACGGCCAGAGCATCGACAAAGATCTGCAATCCACTATGGCGGAACTGAGGCTTTCTCCACAAACCGTGGTGATCTGTCATATCCATCGCGATCTGCCCTCCTCTGCGCTGGACCCCATTATTCTGGCGGTTCAGAAACATGGCATTAAAGCGCTTCAGATAGCCACAGAGCACACCTTATGATCACCCGCCGACAGATGATCTTCAGTATTACCGCCGCCACCGTTGTGCATCTGGGTGCCCTGATGATCTGGGTGGTGCCGATGGCGACCGAGGGCGCCATCGCAGAAGGCCAGGACGGGCTGCAGGTGAGTGTCGGGCTTGCAGGCAGCTTTATGGCAACACCTGAGCAGAGCAACAACACGAAACAGAGCACCGAAGACACGCAACGACCGGAACAGACCACTACAGAGGAAGCCCGGCAACAACCGACACCGCAAACCAAACCTGAACCCAAACCCAAACCCGAACCCGAACCCGAACCCGAACCCGAACCCGAACCCGAACCCGAACCCGAACCCGAACCAAAATCTGTGCCGAAGCCTGTGCCAAAAACTGAGCCGAAGCCAGCACAAAAACAACAAACAGTACCCGAGTCAGTGCCGGACCGTTCTGAAGCATCCCCTGAATCAGAACAGCGGCCCTCTCAGTCAGCAACAAGAGCAACAGGTGTGGGGGAGCGTGCAGAAACAGGTGGCAATCCCGCCGCCCGGCAGAGTTATCTGACCCGGGTCATGGCCAGAATCACACGCTTCAAACGCTATCCCCGCAGCGCCAGAAAGGATGGCGTCACCGGGGTAGTTCTCGTGAAATTCGTTATCCGGAAAAGCGGCAGGGTTGAATCCGCTGCAGTGGTTAATAGCTCCGGTGACGCTCGTCTGGATCAGGAGGCCGTAGAGATGCTGGTTCGCGCCAGCCCCTTTGCCGCAGTTCCCGATGAACTCAGCAGCGATCATTTAGAACTGACCCTTCCGGTTGAATTTTCACTTAATCCAACACGAAAACTGTTTTAAGGAACACCGATGGACAACATAACGATGGTTTCTACGCCAGCACACACCCAAAGGAAAAACAGAACGGCGGGCTTTGCCCCCGGTACTCTGGCACTGGCAATTTCAGGTGCATTAATGGCCAGCGCGGCAACCGCGGATGAAACCAGCATCGCGCTGGATAAACTGAAGATTGAAGAATCGCTGACACCGGATACCAACCCGTATGCAGTGCCCGGCGCTCCCTATCTGGCAGACCGTGTATCCGACCCACGCAGAACCCGTTCACTGGCTGAAACCCCGCAGACCATTACCGTACTGACCGCCGCTGAGATATCAGACTCTGGCCGGAGCGATCTGCGGGAGATTCTTGATGGACAGCCGGGTATTACTCTGGGGACCGGAGAAAACGGCAATGCCTTCGGTGATCGCTATATCATTCGAGGCCACGAAGCCCGCAGCGATATCTTTATCGATGGTCTGCGAGATCCGGGAATGACCGTGCGGGAGAGTTTTGCCGTAGAACAGGTGGAAATCAGCAAGGGGCCCAGCTCCTCTTTTGCCGGTCGGGGAACCACCGGCGGTGCCGTCAACTCCGCGACGAAACGGGCCAGCACCGAATATGACTTTACCAAACTGTCGGCCGGTATCGGCACCGATAACTACCACCGGCTGACCCTCGACACCAACCAGGTTATCGATTACGACACCGCACTGCGCGCCAATATTCTGGATGCCCAGGAGGATGTTCCGGAACGATCTCCCGCCGACAGAGAGCGGATCGGCGCGGCGCTGTCACTGTCCCATCAGTTTACCGATCAGTTGGAAATGACCGCCGACTATTATCACTTCGAAGGTAACGACAGTCCGGACCTTGGCACCTATATCGACCGTTCCAGCGGTAAAGTGGTCAGAAATATACCCGCCTATGTGCAGGATGAGGACTTCCTCGAGTCACAGGTGGATACGTTCACTGTACGAATGGGATATGAGATCAACCCTCAAACCCGTATCGTCAACCTGACCCGTTATGGCACCACAGATAATGGCTATATCACCACTGGTGCCAGGGGCACAACCGCCTATTCAACCCTGACCGATGCCACTAATGATGCCAATGGATATACCTCTGCAAGCCTGAGTACCCATCAGGGTTGGCAGGAAGTTGAGTACTTCGCCAACCAGCTGAACCTGCTGACAACACAGGAGATCGGCGGACTGGATCATGAGCTGGTAATCGGCGCAGAATACAGTAATCAGAGTGTGCTCAACGGTGTCTACAATACATCATCATCTGGTTCCGCCAACTGTTTCACTGTTGGCAGGAGTGGTGTGGGCGAAAGTTACTGTATCACTGATGCCGACGGTAACACCGTAGCCGGAGTCAACCATCTGATGCAACGGGATATTACCCGCGGCGATGCGGATTCCGACTGGAATGTTGAAACCCTCTCCCTGTCATTGATGGATACCGTTGATCTGACCGATAGATGGACCCTGTTTGGCGGTATCCGTCATGACTACTATGACTATAAAACCACCGCCAATTTCGACCCTGACGGACGTAGCGGGCCACTGCCCAGTGCTCCGCATGACTTCACCGATAAAGGTGGTTACTGGAATGGCCATATGGGGGCCAGTTATGACATCACCCCGCGCGCCAACATCTATGCCAGTTTCTCGACGGCAACCAACCTGAATGGCGGTGAATCGGATGTCGGCACCAGCTGCGGCTATGGCGGGATCTGCGTTGATGCCAGTGACCCACAGCTGGGTGATCCGGAACGCACCCAAAGCTGGGAGCTGGGTACCAAATGGCGTTTGCAGGATGACCGGTTACTGGCGACAGCGGCACTGTTCCAGATCACGAAAAATGATGTTATGGAACAGCCTACCGGCGACTCTTACAGCACTGAAGGCTCTTTAAACACCGGAAAAAACCGGGTTGAAGGCATTGAGCTGGGGCTGGCAGGTAATCTGACCGAACGCCTCAGCGTGCAGGCCGGGCTGGCGGTTATGAACGCCGAAGTGCTGGAATCAGTCAACGCCGACAATGTCGGTAAAACCCTGGCCAACTTTGCCGATAAATCGGCCTCACTGCTGCTGAAATACCAGGCAACACCCGCCTTTGCTCTGGGAGGCTCAGCCACCTATGAAAGCGCCCGCTATACTGGCCAGCCGGATACCGCAGCCAATGAAGACCTCGGCGTACCGGAGTATACGGTATTTGATGCCTTCGCCAGTTATCAGGTCAATCGCGATCTGAAGTTCCGTCTCAATGTCGGCAACCTGTTCAACAAAGACTACTATCTGGCCGCTTATCGCTCGGGGTCATTTACCTACATCGGCGACAAACGAAACGCACAACTCACCATGGAGTACAGTTTCTGAACCGTTGATAAAACCCATTACAGGGCAGCCATAACGGCTGCCCTGCATTCAGATCTCAGGCAAACAATGAACACTCATACAACGCCCCTTTCACCTCTGGACTACATTCCGGCAGAGATAGCCTGTGCCAGAGACTATGTATCGCTGGCTCAGACATTTATCCCCGCGGATATTCTGGCCTATATCAGCGGTGGCAGCGGCCAGGATATAACCCTGCGTAACAATGAAAAGGCATTTCATCGCTGGGCGATTACGCCGAGAGTGATGCCCGCCCCCGAAAACGCCACTACCGGAATACAACTGTTTGGCAAACAGTTCCAGCATCCACTATTGCTGGCGCCGGTTGCCTATCAGACGCTGGTGCACCCGCAGGGGGAGCTGGCCACCGCCTATGCGGCAGAATCAACCGATACCTGCATGCTGGCCAGTACACTTGCCTCGGTTACTCTGGAACGGATTGCGCAAAGAAGCACCGCTGAACGCTGGTTCCAACTCTATTTTCAACCCCGTCAGGAAGACACCAATGCGTTGATTCAGCGGGCCATTGCTGCCGGCTATCAGGCCATTGTAGTTACCCTCGATGCGGCGATACAGACCCCCAGTCTCCGTGCCGTCCGGGCGGGATTCAAGCGCCCCGAAACGGTTAAAGCCGCCAACCTGGTTGACCCGGTTTCTGACACGCCCCGGCAACACAACAGCAGTGAAAGCCGGATATTTCGCAGCCGTCGGGATAACGCTCCCACACTGCAACAATTGCAGCAACTGATCGATGAGAGTCCGGTACCAGTGATTATCAAAGGTGTATTACATCCTGAGGATGCCGGGCAACTGCAACAATCAGGTGCTGCCGCGATGATCGTCTCCAACCATGGTGGACGTACCCTGGACGGGGCGCCAGCCAGCCTCTCAGTATTGCCGGCTATACGCGCGATGGTGGGGGATCAGTATCCGCTGTTATTCGACAGTGGTATCCGCAGCGGCAGCGATGTTTTTAAAGCGATCGCCCTGGGCGCAGATGCGGTACTGATCGGTCGCCTGCAACTCTATGCCCTCAGCGTCGCGGGGGCATTAGGTGTAGCCCACATGATCAAACTGCTGCGCGAAGAGCTGGAACTCTGCATGGCGATGAGCGGTTGCGCCGCCCTTGCCGATATCAGGGCCACAGAACTGCAGAAACCCTTTTAAGGAGGTTCACATGCTGATCACAATTGCCAAAGTATTACAGGCCAACGAAGTACAACAGTTCAGAGAGCACCTTGACCGTGCAGACTGGCAAAGCGGCGCCAATACCGCCGGTTCACTCGCCAGAAACGTAAAGCATAACCAGCAACTGGACGATAGTCAGGAACCCGCCATCAGTCTGGGGCACCATATTCTCAGGACCCTGTCCTGCCATCCGGCCTTCATCTCTGCGGCCCTGCCCGACCGGATCTACCCCCCCAAATTTAACCGCTACAGCGAAAATGAAACCTATGGAGCACATATTGATGGTTCGCTGATGCAGATCCCCACAACCCATCTGACATTGCGGACCGACCTGTCCGCCACCCTGTTTCTGACGGAGCCAGATGAATATAAGGGCGGTGAACTGACCATTGAGACACAGTATGGACCGCAAAGGGTCAAACTTCCGGCCGGCGATATGGTGCTCTATCCATCCACCAGCCTGCACTCGGTATCACCGGTATCAGCCGGAGTACGGATAGCCTCTTTTTTCTGGATTCAGAGCATGGTCAGAGATATCCAGCAGCGCGAAATGCTGTTTAATCTGGACAGCTCAGTACAGGCACTCACCGCCGAACTGGGGGCAACCCACCCTGAAACGGTCCGTTTAAGCGGTCTTTACCACAACCTGCTTCGTCAGTGGGCAACCCCTTCCTGACGCTGTTTTTCTGTAAAGGTGAACGATCCATGAAATATCTGTTGTGCGCTCTCAGCCTGATACTGACACTAACACTGTTTTCCCCGGCACAGGCAGCCGAACTACTGGTATATTCGACAAAAAATGCCAGCTACCTAAAACCACTTTTTGATCAGTACTCCCGCGAAACCGGGAATACGGTAAGCTATCTGGTGGCGCCCGCCAGCACTCTGATCGCCCGTCTGGAAGCGGAAGGGGTCAACAGTCAGGCAGACCTGTTATTAACCACCGGTGCCGCCAGTCTCTGGCTGGCAGCGCATAAAGGTCTGACAGCGCCGGTAGCCTCGACCACGCTGGAAGACAATATTCCCGGGCACCTGCGATCTCCTGACAACCATTGGTTTGGCTTTGCCAAACGCACTCAGACACTGATCTACAACAGTGCCAGTCTGAACAAAGCCGAGCTGCAGGGCTATGCTGATCTGGCGGATAAACGCTGGCAGGGCAACCTCTGCCTGCGGACATCACAACAACCCTATACCCAATCCCTGGTGGCGATGCTGATTAACCGGGAGGGGGAACAGAAAACCCTGGCCATGCTGCAGGGCTGGGTCGATAACCTGGCGGTACGCCCGTTTGCAGAGGATGCACAGATATTCCCGGCGATGGAGCAGCAGATCTGCGATGTCAGTATCGTCAACGCCTACTACTTCGCCCGCTATCAGCATCAACACCCTGACACCCCTCTGAAACTGTTCTGGGCCGATCAGGATAGCAGCGGCGTCCATGTGGATATCACCGGTGCAGCGGTCACCGCCCATGCCCCGCACAGAGAACAGGCTATCGACCTGCTGGAATGGCTGACCACAAAACCGGCGCAGGCATTGTACGCCGGGCTGAGTCTGGAGTACCCGGTAAACAGACAGGTCTATCCTGTGCGCGAAGTCGGCCGGCGGGGCCGTTTTATCGAAGACCCGGCCAACCTGTCAGCCAGCGGAGCCAACCGGGAACGGGCTATCGTGTTGTTACAGCAGGCGGGATACCGCTAGCGTTAAAACAGATCGATCTGCGGGACATACAGCGCCTCGAAACTATCGTTCAGAAACATCAGGATGCTGTCCGCCACCGGTGTCAGCTGACGATCAAGATAGTGCTGATAGTCGATGGGAGAGCTGGCAAACATCCGCGGTTCCGGGCCGTTCACGGTTATCAGATACTCGATGTACATCCCGGCGGTGAAGGGCCGCTTCTTTCCCTCCCGGGCAAACCGGTCCTGAGCTTTCTGCGCCGCCTGAACATGGGGCGGCCGGTTTTTACTGTACTCATCCAGCGGCCGGCGCAGCCGTTTACGGTATACCAGCTCATCATCCAGCTCACCCGCTTTCAACTGACTGACAACCTGTTTGAGATAGTCGGCATAAGCGGCATCGCTGAAGATCAGCCGGTACAGTTCCCGCTGCACCCGCCGGGCCAGCGGTGTCCAGTCGGAGCGAACGGATTCCAGCCCTTTAAAGATCAGCTCCTCCCGGCCATCATCAAAGTGGCGTACACCGGCATAACGTTTTTTGGTGCCTTTCTCCGAATGACGCATAGTAGGCATCAGGAAACGACGGTAGTGAGTTTCATACTCCAGCTCCAGATGGCAGGGTAAACCAAAACGCTGCTGCACCTCGTCCTGCCACCAGCCATTAAGAAACTGCTCCAGCTTACGCCCCTCTTGCGGTGCTTGTTCCACCGGAAAGTCATCCCCCAGCCAGACAAACACCGAATCGGTGTCACCATAGATAACGGTGTAACCAAACTGCTGCTCGATCTTCGCCTTAGTGCGGGTCAGAATCTCATGGCCACGCAGGGTAATCGAGCCGGCCAGACGCTGATCAAAGAAACGACACACATTGGAGCCCAGCACCCCGTAGAAGCTGTTCATGATGATCTTGATCGCCTGGGACAGCGGCGCATTTTTTTCCGCTTTAGCCCGGTCCCTCGCCTGCCACAAGCGTTCAATAATATCGGGTAGAATCGCCTCTTTGCGGGAGAAGATCGCGTGATTAAAACCAGGCACCAGGTCCTCTGGGGGACATTCCGTACCGGTGCCCTGCGCCAGGGCGTATGGGTCCACCATAAAGGTGCGGATAATACTCGGATACAGGCTTTTAAAATCCAGCACCAGCACCTGATGATAGAGCCCCGGACGGGACTCCATCACATAGCCCCCCGGCGCCCCCATCTGCGATTCACCGGAGGCATACACCGGGGCCACATAACCTTTGCGGTGCAGGCGGGGCAGATACTGGTTATCAAACGCGGCCGCCGAACCACCCACTTTATCCAGCGGCAGACCGGTCAGGCGGCTGCGCTCGATCAGATAATGCAGCAACTGGGCGTGTTCGAAGATATCCCACACCAGCTTACAGTCTTCCAGATTGTACTCCGCCAGCTGTCGTGGATTTTCCCGATAGACCTGCTGAATCTCTTCGCCCCGGTTGAGGCCCTCATCCATCTGTTGCCCCAGCAGTTTGCCGCGCTTCAGCATCTGATTAGACACATATTCCAGAGAGAAGCTTTCGAACTGCCAGGTGGCACCTTTGAGGGTATCGATACCATCCAACACCACCCGTCCGGCGATGCGACAAAACCACTTACCGTTGGCTGATTCAATCACCTGAATACGACTGCCATCACGGCCCAGGTTCAACGGCACCTGGAGGCGTCTGGCCCGTTCCTGCAGCACCCGGAAGTCAAAACCAACTACATTCCAGCCGATATAGATATCCGGATCACAACGCTCCACTTCACGAACAAACGCCTGCAGCAGCGCTCGTTCATCGTTGACATATTCCAGCCAGGGTTCGTTCGGGCCATCGCCAACAATCAACACCTTACTCAGCTGATCGGAATAGAGGCCGATGGAAAAGATCCGGTCCGCGCGCAGGGTGGTTTCGATATCCACCGACAGCATTGTCAGCGTCGGCTGAAGCTCAGCAGGCTGCAACTGCACCCCATGCTCGCCGACACGTACCCGGGCGCTATCCTGAATAAAACGCTCCATCAGAAACCGGTCGACCGGACGGATATCCTCTTCGATCATCGGGATAGCATAGGTTTGCAGCAGATCGGTCAGTTGCCGATAGGTTGTCAGCGAACGGCAGTAAAGGCCGTAAACCGGACGCTGCTGCAGGTCTTTAAGTTGTAGTGGCTGCAGTCGCCAGCCCGGAGAGTCCTGCGATGAGGGGGGAAGCTGTGACGCCAGCAGGGATTTAATCCGGGGGAGATCCTCTTCAAGGACAAAAAACACCCCCTCCTGCCCAGGCACGGTAACGGAAAAAACACTCTCGCCGGATTTCAGCCAGAACTGGAAACTGATCCCCTCCGGTGTATCAAACTGCTGCCGGGTGAGAATAAACCCCTCACGCGCTGTGCCGGCAGCGGCGTTTGGCAGTTTCACCGTGTCAGCCAAACGGTCTGATCACTTCCAGACCGGGAAAGCGCTGTTTCACTGCGGTTTCAGCGTCGGCGGTAAACAGCAGTTTAAGATTGGGACCGGCATCCATAGTGAAGTAAAGCTCCAGCCCTTCAGCACGGGCCTGCCAGATCGTCTGCATGGCGGCAACGGAGTCCGGTTGCCAGTAGAGCAGCGGCGGCCAGGAGGCGATCATCGTGGCGTGCATCGACAGAGCGTTCTGTTCAGCGGTCTCCCCCAGTCGGGTAAAACTCTGGTCGGCAATCGCCTGGTGCAGACGTTCCAGATCGGCCGCGGCCTGCAAGGGCCAGCTCTGATAGAGATGGGCGGTCTCAACCGTGCGGTTCATGCCGGCACGGGAATCAACCGCTTTCTCTCCGGTGTTCACCTTTACCAGACCAATTCGCAGTTGCGGCCAACTGACATCTAATGGCAGCGCGAAACTATCCATGCCATCTTCTCGAATCCCCATCTGCCACTCCACAAACCCCTCATAGAGCGAACGGCTGGCACTGCCGCTCCCCATCCGGGCAAAGGCGGACAGCACCGAAGGTTCCAGATTTAATCCGTAGAACTGGTCGACAGCCAGCATCAGGGCAGCAAAGCCGGAAGCAGATGACGCCAACCCCGCAGCAGTGGGAATATTATTCTCAGTTTCGACCCTGACACAGTGATCGGCGCCGCGACGGAACAGATCGATAAAAGCGATCACCTTACGGGCAAACTTATCCCCGGCAGCCACTTGTGCACCGTTGAGCCAGACCTGATCGGTATCACTGATGCAGATACGGGTTTTGCTGCCCAGATGCGCCAGCGAGACCGACAGGCTGCTGTTTACCGGCAGGTTCAACTCTGCATCCCGCTTGCCCCAGTATTTACACAGGGCGATATTACTGGGTGCAAACTGCGTGTCACTACTATCAGCCACCGGCGTAACCGTTGCCGGCAGATAGTTATTAATCACACTCTGTTTGTTTACCGGTTTAGAGATATTCAACCGTCACCCCCTCCGCAGACACCGCCACAGGTATTTGTTCGTAAGTCAAACGATAGTCGGATGGATTGCCTAGTGCCAGTACACAGTCCCCCAATCCTGATCCTGAAATTTTCGCCCCCAGCACCTCAGGAGAGCTGCGCAGACTATAAATAATCTCCGCCAGGTTGCGGTCATTCACCCCCAGCGCGTCCATCAGCCCCTGATAGATATTCATTAACCGTCCCAGCTGCGGCCAGTCAGCTCTGTCGACCGCCTGCTCTGCCTGCTCTGCGGTCTGCCCCATCAACTGGTACAGCCCGGTATACAGCTGCGGCGCCTGTGCTGCAAACCCTTCAACCCGTTTCAGCACATCCGGGGTTTTCATCTTGTAACCGACGTAGAACAGACTGATCGGGGGAATCCCCCCCAGTGCCCGAATCTGCGGTTCGGTACCGGGTAATGCCACTGTGTACCCCACCACACCACCATAGACAGCAGCCACCAGGTCGGTGCCGGACCCCCGGCCATCCTGCACCTGATGCACCACAGAGAGGGCTTCCTTAAAGAGTATCAGCGGATCGCTGCACGGTTTGCCGGCAAAAGCCTGTAACGCCGTTACCACTGCTGCGGTAACGGCGGCTGAAGAACCCAGTCCGACGGTGTGGGAAAACTCTGTCTGAATCAGCAGATCAAAACCGCCAGGAAGCACGGCGGCCTGACGCTGGATAGCGGTCAGCACAAAGCTGAGTTCAGTCGAAGGTAGGAGCTGGTCGAGTTCTGAGCGGTACTGCGCCAGCGCCGAATCGATTGTCACGGTGCGGTCAGCTCTGGGGGTCAGGGTCACAGCGATACGTTTATCCACGGCACAGGCCAGCGCCCGCTGACCAAACAGTACAGCGTGCTCCCCCATCAGCATCAGGCTGCCCGGTGCTGTCACCTTAATCTTCAAGTCTGGCTCCCTCGCTATCTTCCTCTATCGCCATAAAACTATAGCCGCTTTGCTGGCAAAGCGATGTCAGGTCGCCACCTGGCAGATAGGCGATCAGTGCTCCGGCCGAATCACCGGATACCGCACCGGCACCACTCACTTTGGCCGCTCCGCCCAGGTTTTCCAGCGACTGAATAAACTGCTGTACCGGCTCCGGTACCACACCGATCGCGGTCAGCAGACGGTGATTTTCCCGCATCAGTTGCCGTGGATCATCGCCTTTAACGATGATCGCACTCAGTTGCCGGGTAAGTTCGGCAAACACCTGCCACAGATCCGATTCACCAAAGCGGCGGCGAACAACATCAACACACTCCCCGGTGCCCACCCGTGGTATGCCGGTATGAATATAGTACCAGCCCTCACCCAACCGGACCGGCAGTTGCTCAACCTGACCGGCAGCCACCTGCACCATACCGCCGTATGAGACGGTGGCCGCATCGATCAGTCCGCCCCGCCCATGGCAGAGACGTTCGCAGTAACGTACCCGCTGAAACAGCTGAGCGGTTGTAAGTGGTTGTGAGAAAAGCGTCTGCCCCAGGACCGTTACAGCAGCACCCAGTGCGGCAGAGGACCCCATCCCCGACCCCAGCGGCAATTGAGAACGGATCTCCAGCGTTAAACCGCCAGCAGGATCATCATTATTAAGGCATTGACTGAGCGCATAAAGCGCAAGCTGATGGGGGGCTTCGAGAATCTCTCCGGCTCCCAGCAGGCCCTGCTCAAACTGTGTAAAACGCTGATTCAAATGCTCCGCCAGCTGGCGCAGCTCGGGCCAGCTGATCTGTGTCTGCCAGCCCGCTTCGGGCAAACTCAGACTCAGACCATCAATGGCAGCGGGCGAACTGTGGCAATGGATATAGCGGTTAACCGCCAGGGCGATAGCTGGTGCCCCATAGACTGCCGAGTGTTCTCCACTGAGAATCAGCTTACCGGGGGCACACGCCTTCATGAAACAGAGCCCTTAACTGAAGCGCCCTTAGCAGGCGATATATTCACGCTTATGATGAGAGATCCCCACCAGACGGAAACGTCCCGTGGTACCTTCGGTCTTGGTGTGTACACCGCCATCCACCGGGTCGGTGTCGTTATACAGTTCCAGATACTCTTCATAGGACACTTCACTACGGGCTTCGAGCATCGTCTGGTGTCTGTCGCCGTGCAGATATTTCTCATAGCCAGCGACAATCTTTCCAGAAAAAAACTCGGCAACCGAACCAGAACCATAACTGAAAAAGCCCACCCGTTTACCCGCCAGATTTTGTTTGCAGTTTTCCAGCAGTGAAGCCAGGCCGATATACATGGACGCGGTATAGCTGTTGCCGATAATACGGTTATACAGCAGCGTGTCTTCAACCTGCAGATCCAGCAGTTCGGGGGACAGTGCGCTGCGATTGATCCGCGCCAGATGCTTGTGTGCTTTCTGAGCCATCCGGGTAAACGGCAGGTGATAGCAGAAGTGCTGGAAATCATTGAAGGCCAGCGAACTGACTTCGCAGAAATGCTCCCAGGCATGCTTCAGCGATTGCAGATAGATCTTGGTGGAATATTTACCATCCACCAGTGCAGTAGAACGGTAATTGGGACGCCAGAAGTCCATCACATCTTCGGTGTGGTTACCCACCTCAGGATCGAGCTCCACCAGACGGGGACTGGCGGCAATCAACATGGCAACCGCACCGCATCCCTGAGTCGCCTCGCCGGAGGTTCCCAGATCATATCGCGCTACATCAGACGCGATCACTAACACCTTTTTTTCTGGCTGACGGGCAACCAGAGCACAGGCCATCTGAATCGCGGCGGTGGCACTGTAGCAGGCCTGTTTCAGCTCCACCACGCGACACCGGGATGTCAGCCCCAGTAAACGGTGGACATAGACACCCGCAGATTTCGACTGATCGATACCGGTCTCGGTGGCAAACATGACGGTGCTGATCGCATCAGTCCCGACCCGCTCTACCAGAGGCAGAGCAGCATTGGCTGCCATCGTCACCACATCTTCATCCGGAGCAGGCATTCCCATTTTTTCCTGCCCAATCCCCTGATAATACTTGTCAGGATCGATCTCCTGGACCATCGCCAGGTTTTTCAGATCCAGAAAATAGTTGGAGGTGTAAAAGCTGATTTCATCAATACCGACGGACATACGTACTTAAAATCCTCAACGCTCGCCCAGAATGAGAGCCCGATTCATAAATAAACTGTTCACATCCGGCGCGCCCAGCAAAAACATAGCTGTAGTGAATTCACGCCGGCGTTGCTCTATTACCCTGACCACTGAATCGACGGATTCCATTGCCGGTTTCAGGAACGGTGCGGCCATGCCGCAGAGCGAGGCGCCGAGTATAACAGATTTAACCATATCAATCCCATCCCTGAGACCGCCACTGGCGATGAAACCTGCACTATTTTGATACGGTTGCACCAGTTTCAGCGCCTGCGGCGTCGGAATACCCCAATCCTGGAAACAAAGTCCCAGATCATCGTCACTGGCAGCACTGCGATGATGTTCGATACGACTCCACGAGGTCCCGCCTGCGCCGGCCAGATCAAACCACTTTATACCCGCGGCAAGACCCGCTTCTATATCCAGAGGCGAAAGTCCCGCCCCCACCTCTTTCAGCAGTACCGGCTGCGACAGCCCTGCGGCCACCGCGGCAATTTTTTCCTGCAGCCCAAAGAAATCAGTATCACCCTCCGGCTGTACCGCTTCCTGCAGCGGATTCAGATGCAGATAGAGACCATCCGCCTGTAGCAGATCAACCGCCTGCTGGCACTGTTCAAGGGAAAAACCATAGTTCAGCTGAACCGCACCGATATTACCCAGCAAAACGGTATTCGGCGCATAGGTGCGCAGATCAAAACTGTCCCGCGCCGCCGGCTGAGTAAACATCACCCGCTGAGACCCCACCGCCAGCGCCACACCGGTGCGCTCAGCGGCTTCGGCAAGATTGCGGTTAATGGTTTTAATCAATGCGTGGTCGCCACCGGTCATCGAAGAGATCAGCAGCGGAAAGCTGAGCTTTTTGCCCAGAAACTCAACCGAGGGGTCAATCTGATCCAGCGCCAGCTCAGGCAGTCCCCGATGACATAGCTGGATCTGATCAAAAAATCGTCCGTCACGATCTGTCTTGGGGTCATTTTCGATCGCCCGGATATGCTCAATTTTTCGGTCGTTCGTCTGATCAGACATCAGCGTTCCATTTTCAGATGGGATTCCATCAACTCACCCGGATTCGTCTGAGCAGCCATCAGAGACAGCTCACCACAGAGCACCGTGGCAGCGCAGATAGCGGCCAGTCGGCGGGCATTTTCACCCGGCTCCCGGGACTCTTTACAGCCAAGGGCAGCGAGATTCTGCTCAACAAAATCGATCCCTTTGCCATTGCCTACGCTGCCGACAATCAGATTTGGCAGTGTGCAGGAGAAATAGAGATCCCCATTGCGCACCTCGGCATGCACAATCCCCTGCGAGCCTTCAATAATATTGGCCGCATCCTGCCCGGTGGCCAGATAAAACGCCAGTAGCATATTAGCATAATGGGCATTGGCGCTGCGCAAGCCGCCCGCCACCATCGTGCCGATAAGGTTTTTCTTGATGTTCAGGTCGACCACCTTCTCCGGAGTGGTCTTAAGCCGCCGTTCACAAAGCGCCCGGGGAATCAGGATCTCACTGATGACGTATTTACCCCGGCCAAGAATACCGTTGACAGCGGTGGCTTTTTTATCGGAACAGTAGTTTGCCGAGATCGAAGAGTAGCGTAGCTGAGGATATTCACTCAGAATCCACGGAATCAGCTTATCTGCCGCATTGGTCACCATGTTATGGCCCGAGGCATCCCCGGTGGTAAACTCCAGACGCAGATAGATCAGATTGGCTACGATCTGACTGTTCATCTCGATCAGTTTGGCAAACCGGCTGGTGGTTGCCACCACCTGGTTCAGATCATCCTTACGGGATTTGATCGATTCCAGAGCTTTGTATGCCTCTAAGGCATCCTCTGCTTCCAGCAGAATTGAACGGCTCATCCGCTCATCGACAACGGTGGTCTTTATACCCTCGTCGGTCAGTGCTGAAATCCTCGCGCCCCGGCCAACCGAAGGCCAGAGGGGCGTTTCATAGGTTGCCAGAGGCACTGACACTTTTTCGTTCAGGACATGTCCACTGATCTTTATCGGCCCGACGGTACGCATCGGAATCGGTGCTTGCTGGACTTTATGGGATTTCATAATCTCTCGGTACAATAAAAAAGGGCTGCTGCAATCATATGAGTATGACCTGCACTGCAACCCTTCAGGAAGCTCGTTTAGAGTGGGGATTTTATATAGCCCCTCCTCATTATGCAATCAAAGGACCACTGGCGCTCCCCTGAGCCATGACGCAGGTCAGCCGCTAATTTGTACCCAAATTGCCAGCGCGGACTTGACCCGCCGAAACAAGGCCCGCCATACTTAGCGAAATCTTACCTATCAGACCAGCGGAAAACGGGCCTATGCTTTATGCAGTCAGAAATGAACAGGGGCAGATCACCTCTCTGTCAGCACTCCCTGTTGAGAACTCAACGGTAGCCGACATTACCGACCCGGATGTAATCAGTTTCCTTTCCAGCAATAATGACACCGAGAGTCCGCAAGAACTGCTCGAAAAGTCTGACTTAGAAGTCAGCCGCATTATTGAAGATCTGATCGACCTGCTGATATCAAAACAAACCATTCTATTCACCGACCTGCCAGAAGCGGCACAACAGAAGCTACTGACACGTAAACTGGCCCGTTCCGCTTACCACGTCGATGAAAATGATAAGCCGGTCATAGAAAACTCCATTCTTGGTGACGACGACACCATCTTATTCTGAAGCTTAAATCGCCGGACGACTGAAACAGACGGGGACCAGGCAGGTCTCAGGACACGTCAGCCCCCTCTTGTATTTCGCGTTTAAGTTCCGCCATCGACCTGACCATATCAGCACAGCGGTCTGACAACGACAGATAACGTTTCTGCTGACGCAAGCCCAGAGCACCATAGTTGATACTGTAAAGCGCATTGTCACACTGCAGAAGCAGCTCGTCCCTCTGATTTCCAGGATGACGCGCCTGCTCAAGCGCAGCCTGCACCAGATTCAGAGTCAGGCTTGGATTATTGGGCAGAATGCTATCCGCCTGGACAAAGAAACTGAGTGCTTTCTGGTAGTCTTTCTTCCGGTAGCTCAGCATCCCCTGAATATTCAGTTTCCCCCACTCCAGGGCGGCACTGTCACGGTTAACATGTTGCTTCATCGCCTGCGCTTCTGCTTCCACAGAGGTCCCCTCCATCCCCTCCAGAAAGGGTTCCACCCACTCAGCCTGCTCGGTCAGCTCAAGCTCGCAGAACAGATCAAAAGCATTACGGGCCGCCAGATTCGCACGCCCCTGAGCACCCGCCCGGCGGTACACCTGGGCAACCATCAGGCGTGACTTAAACTGCACGATAGGTTCACCGGGAAACGCCAATACGGCATCTTCAAGGGTGCGAATAGCATACTCCTCTACATCCCGGTCGAAACTACTACGGGCCAGTAGCGCGGACACCAGACTGAAGTAATAATCATCCGACTGGAAACAACTTTGCCGGGCATGGCGGATCGCATTACTGTAGGCGTCTACGGCAATATTCCACTCCTGGTTCTGGGCGGCAAGACTACCCAGCGCCCCCAGCAGTTCGGGGACCGTGGGTTGCAGCATTACCGCTTTACGCAGCAAACTGATCGCTTCCCCCCGCTCGCCAAGGGCGCGGTAAGTGCGTGCCAGCCAGGTATAGGCCTCGACACAAAAGTAGGACTCATCAATCACCTGCTGCAGAATCTGGCGGGCATTCAGATAATCCCCCAGATGACATAGCGCCATCCCCTGCCCGACCCGGGCCCAGGGTTGCACACGCTGCGCCACTATAGACTCAAACAACTTTTCCGCTTTGCTATAATACCCCTCTTCAAGCAGGATAATGCCTCGCATCCGATGAATATACAGCTTCAGTGCAGGGTAACTCTGAGTCAGTTTATCGCACATCAGCAAAGCCTGTTGCAGCTCTCCCTGATCCAATAGCTCATCCAGAGGCTGCATCACCTGTTTAACCCGCATAATCTTTTCTAAGCGAAAACGCACTTTGGGCTCGGAATAGGGTTTGGATATGTAGGTATCAGGCGAACTATCGAGGGAACCGAACAGTAACTTGGAGCGCTCGGGGTCGACAATCAGGGAAAAAACAGTGGAAAACTGGCGGATCCCCTCCGCCGAGGCTTCCTGAATCAGTTGCAGGCCGTTCTTATGATCCTTACCCAGATCAAACAGAACGAAGCAGATGTCATAGTGCTTCTCACGCAACAGCACCAGAGCCATATTCACAGAGGAGGCGACCTGAATTTCAGCCACGCCCATGCTCCCCAGGATAATCTTGAGTTCAGCAAGATCTTCCAGGCGGTTATCAACAATCAGAACTTTTTTATCCGAGTAGCTGATTTCCATAGGCCCTACATCAGAATGGAATTTTTCAAAGTATCATATAAATCAGATAATTATCAAAGCACTCCAGAGACAAAAAAGCCCCGATATGGGTACATATCGGGGCTTTTTACAGTTTTCAAAATCAACCGTTGAGCAGATCGCGCCCTTTACTGGCCGCAATACGCATACGCAGCGCATTCAGTTTAATAAAGCCAGCCGCATCTTTCTGATCGTAAGAGCCTGCATCATCTTCAAAAGTCGCAATACTCTCGTCGAAAAGGCTGTTTTCTGAACGACGACCAACAACAATAACGTTGCCTTTGTAAAGCTTAAGGCGAACATCACCGTTTACATTACGCTGCGAGAAGTCAATCATCTGCTGCATCATTTTCCGTTCTTCAGACCACCAGAAGCCGTTGTAGATAGTCTTGGCATAACGGGGCATCAGCTCATCTTTCAGATGGGCCACTTCACGGTCCAGGGTAATCGATTCGATCGCCCGGTGTGCCCGCAGCATAATCGTGCCCCCCGGGGTTTCATAACAACCACGGGACTTCATACCGACGAAACGGTTTTCAACGATATCCAGACGGCCCACGCCGTTTTCGCCACCCACCTTGTTCAGGTACTCAAGCACGGTTGCCGGGCTCATCGGCTTGCCATCGATAGCAACAATATCACCCTTCTCGTAGGTCAGCTCCAGATAGGTTGGCTGATCAGGCGCTTCCTCAGGGGAAACAGACCAGCGCCACATATCGGCTTCAGCTTCAGCCCATGGGTCTTCCAGAATGTCACCCTCATAGGAGATGTGCAGCAGGTTGGCATCCATAGAGTAGGGAGATTTCTTCTTATTGCTGGAGAAATCAACCGGGATATTGTGCTCTTTGCAGTAATTCATCAGGGTTTCGCGGGAAGTCAGATCCCACTCACGCCATGGCGCAATAACCTTTACGCCGGGCTTCAGGGCATACGCCCCCAGCTCAAACCGCACCTGATCATTACCTTTACCGGTCGCACCATGAGAGATCGCATCAGCGCCGGTTTCATTGGCGATTTCGATCAGACGTTTAGCGATCAGCGGACGGGCGATAGAGGTACCCAGCAGGTACTCACCTTCATAAATAGTATTGGCACGGAACATCGGGAAAACGAAATCACGCACAAACTCTTCGCGCAGATCTTCGATGTAGATCTCTTTCACGCCCAGCGCTTCGGCTTTGGCACGAGCCGGCTCAACCTCTTCACCCTGACCCAGGTCAGCCGTAAAGGTTACCACTTCACAATTATAAGTTTCCTGTAACCAACGCACGATTACAGATGTATCAAGGCCGCCGGAATAGGCCAGCACAACCTTTTTAATGTCGGACATAGAGAGGCTCCAAACGCAAAATCAGCCCGTAGAGAGCACCATAGTCTCTACCGGATACCTAAAATAGGAAAGGGCGCAATTGTATCACGATTACGCCAGAGTAACAGGGGGGTAAGCGCTACAGTCACCCTGTAGCGGTCAGGGTTAATTACGGTCTAAACGGATAGTAACCCGGCGACTACGCTCACGGGTCAGACGATCGTTCTTCTGTGCAACAGGGTAACGTTCACCATGATAACGGGTGGTTATACGCTCAGGGCTGACCCCCTTCTTCTCCAGATAAGCGGTCACCGCTTCCGCCCGTTTCTTCGACAGATCCCGGTTGGCCAACCGGCGCCCCTGTGAATCGGAGTGACCGTCAACATAGATCGACTTCACAGAATCGTCGTTGTTGACATAGATCGCTATCAGATCAAGACGCGCTTTGGTGGAGTCCGACAACTGCCACTGCGCAGAAGGAAACAGAACCGCCGTTCTGGCGATCTGCCGGTAGTTCACCGGCAGCAGGTCGGAGATGCAGTCAGCATACGCCTGGTAAGCCGGTGGAAAGTTAGCAGCAGAGAGGCCGATACGCACCGTTTCTCCGGTTTCTGCCCAGTTCTGCGCCAGAAAAGTCGGCATGCGTCCGCGAAACAAACTCGCCAGCATCTGTTGAGAATAACTGGTCGGTACCGGGATAGTGCCATCGGCGGCAAACTTAACCTGACCAATCTCGCGGGTAGCAATACCCGGTTGCCATGGCGAAGCCCCTTCCATTATCTGTACCTGCCCTTTCAGACCATGCCCCTGTAGTGGCCTGAGGGTAAAGCGCACCGTCTCTCCGGCTTCCTGATTAAACTCCCCCTCACCAAACAGCGGGATCTTCTGAGACAGGCGACAACTGAATTTTGACGCTTCCAGATCCCAGCGGGATTGTTCAATGGATGCTGAGTAGCCTACCGCGAAGCCAGGAATCGAAACAGTTAATAAAAGCAACAGTACAACGATACGCATAAACGACCGGAATCCAATTAAAATTGAGGAGCGTGCCAGTATCCCTGTATCGGCACATGCCGGGAAACCTTTAGATTCTACCACGTTGCCAGTCTCACACAGAAACCGTACAGAGTTATTTGTGAAAACCAGAGCAACTCTTTACACTTAAGCCCGGCTAATTACAAATCTGGCTGTCTGAATCAGCCATTAAGGATATGCATTGAACAGAAGCGCTCAGTACCAGCACCCGATGTCAAACCGTTTCCGGGGCTACCTTCCCGTTGTGATCGACGTGGAAACCGCCGGTTTTAACGCCCAGACAGACGCTTTACTGGAGATCGCAGCGGTCACACTGACGATGGATGATGATGGCAACCTGCTTATCGATGAGAGTTATGAGTTTAATGTGGAGCCTTTTGAAGGCGCTAACCTTGAAAAATCTGCTCTCGACTTTACCGGCATCGACCCTTTTAATCCTCTGAGGGGCGCGATCCCTGAAGAGGAAGCGCTGGAAAAAATCTTCAAACCTATTCGCAAAGCGGTAAAGTCGCATAACTGCAAACGCGCAATTCTCGTGGGGCACAACGCCTCTTTCGATCACGGTTTTGTGACTGCCGCGGCAGAGCGTTGCGATATCAAGCGCAACCCCTTCCACCCGTTCTCAACCTTTGATACAGCCACACTGGCTGGTCTTGCCTTTGGCCATACCGTACTGGCGAAATCCTGCGATCTTGCTGATATCGATTTCGATGGTAAGCAGGCTCACTCAGCTCTTTATGACACCATGAAAACGGCAGAGCTGTTCTGCACGATCGTTAACCGCTGGAAAGATCTGGGCGGCTGGCAGATGGTCAACGATATGTACTAACAGGGTTAAAAGACCGCTTCAGGCGGTGTAGATCGAGACCAGCCTGAAGCCCCTTTTACCAGCCCCCTCATCTTCACACATTCTCCTTTTTTCCCCCATATTCGCTCCACTTTGTCCGCTTAGACTTTTCCCAAAGCTTACGAAATTCACTCGCTTTCGATTCAGAGGGGAACCGACTATGGCATATTTGCTTATTATCATCTGCGCCCTGGCGCTCATTACCCTGACCACTATCTACCGTGTCAAAGCCAGCGCCAATACGCCCCAAAGCCGATCGGCTACACCCCGGACACCCGCCCTGAACATGCCTCAGAGTGCGGATAAAGCAACAGAGTTTCGCGGTAAGCTACTGATTCCGGAAACTGATTGTTGCATGGCTGCGCACGCCCTCAGCCAGATTACATTCAGCCTGCAGGATCAGGTTCGCCTCCCTCTGGCCGCCTGTGACAAAACCACCTGCCTTTGTGACATCAAACTGATTCACAACCGCAGGACTGGCGAGCGCAGAGTCCGTGAAGACCGCAGAACGGAGATACGCTTCGCTCCCGGGCACCCTGACCGACGGCAACAGCAGGGACGTCGCAAAGAGGATATCATCTGGAGTGGTGGCTATGCCGGTTGATCTGGCATAACAGCCTGCTAACCCGATAAAATACTTTCTCTGATTTAAAACAAGAATGATATTCATCATGATATTGATAGCGAAAATAACAACACGACCGGTACTGACCCTGATCGCAGCCCTGCTCCCGCTTCTGAGCCAGGCGGACTCTGTCATCCGAATACCCGATACCGGTCAGAATCGCTGCTACAACGACTCCCGCGCGATTCAATGCCCTGAAGCAGGTGCTGAGTTCTTCGGTCAGGATGCACAATATACAGGTAATGCACCGGCTTATACCGATAATCATGATGGTACGGTGACCGATCTGAATACTGGCCTGATCTGGTCAAAAGCCGTTTCCTCGCACAAGCTCAGCCTGGCTGAAGCGCAGGAGGAGGCCCGGAAGATGCGTCTCGCGGGCTTTACTGACTGGCGGGTACCCAACATTAAAGAGCTCTACTCGCTGATCGATTTTCGCGGTTACACCGGTTTCTCCGGTCGGAAAACATCGGGTATTGAGGAGGCCATTCCGGCCAATGCGGTACCGTTTATCAATACCGACTACTTTGACTTTCTCTACGGCGCAGCGGATGAGCGCTATATTGATGCCCAATGGTTAACCCGTACCCGCTACACCTCAACCACCATGGACAACATGGACACCCTGTTTGGAGTGAATTTTGCCGATGGCCGTATCAAGGGTTACGGCTATCAGCCCGCCGGCACCCAGCACCCCCGAAAACGCTTTTATGTTCGTTATGTTCGGGGCCAGGCCTATGGTGACAACAACTTTGTTGATAACGGCAACAACACCATCACCGATATCAGCACAGGGCTGACCTGGGCAAAGACCGATAGTGGCCGGGGGATGACCTGGAAAGAGGCCCTGAAGTATGCTGCCCAGCTCAACCTGGGCGGTCATTCCGACTGGCGGCTGCCTAATGCCAAAGAGCTGCAATATATTGTTGATTACAACCGGGCGCCGGACAGTACCGGCACCGCGGCAATCGATCCGTTATTTGAATCGACCCCGATAACCAATGAGAAGGGAGAGCGGGACTATCCGGCCTACTGGACCTCAACCACCCATCTGGATGGACCGCGACCGGGAGATCATGCAGCTTATATTTCATTTGGCCGCGCCATGGGCCAGATGCACAATGAAATTATGGATGTCCACGGTGCAGGGTCACAACGCAGCGACCCGAAAACCGGCCAGGCTGAGATGGGCCAGGGCCCGCAGGGAGACGCTGTCAGAGTATACAACTATGTACGGGTGGTACGGGGCGGCAGCGCCACTCAAACTCAGCCCTCAACTCAGATCAGCAGAAACCACTACCCCTATAATATCAATCTGAATAACTTCAGCGTGCAGGCCAGTATCGATTCTGCGCGACAGATGCAAAACGACCGTCAGCAACCACCACCCCTGTCTGATCAGGATTTTCCCAGTCACTTTGTTAAACGACTGGACCACGATCACGATAACCGGGTGTCCCGGCAGGAGTTCGACGGCCCACCGGACCGTTTTGACGTCCATGACAAAAATCATGATGGCTATCTCTCTGCAGATGAAGCCCCGCCACCCCCGCCGATGTTGCGGCGAAGGCAGTGATCAGTCCGGAATTTCTAACTTATAGCCCACACCATACACCGACTGGATAACATCCTGATCCGGAAGCTGGGCTTCGAGTTTCTTGCGCAGGTTCTTAATATGGGTATCGATGGTGCGATCACTGACAACGCGCTGATCATCGTAGAGGTTATCCAGCAGATGCCCACGGGCAAATACCCGCCCAGGCTGCGCCATAAAGGTATTCAGAAGCCGGAACTCTACCGGCGTGAGGTCCAGATTAGTCCCGTTAACGGTTGCTTTAAACGCACCTTCATCGAGCATTATCCCCGTTAGTTGTGCCACGCTACCGGTCATCTGCACCCCGGCTCTTCTCAGTACCGAACGCACCCGCGCGACCACCTCCCGGGGACTGTAGGGCTTGCAAACATAGTCGTCTGCGCCTAATTCCAGTCCTAACAAGCGATCGATCTCCTCCACCCGCGCGGTGGTCATAATGATAGGAACCTGGGAAAACTGCCGCACCTCCCGACAGATCGCCATACCATCTTTGCCAGGCAACATCAGATCCAGCAGCACCAACGCTGGGTTATGCTCACGCACCCATTCGACCGCGCTGCCCCCCTCATAGAGTATATCGACATCATAATCGGCCATCAGCAGATAATCCCGCAGCAGTTCTGCTAAACCCGCCTCATCTTCAACAATCAGAATATGTTGTTTCACTCCAACCCTTCCTGTGATTAATAGATCAGCCTCGGTATCAGGGCAACTTACTCAGCCCGTCACTCAGTTGTCATCAGCCAGCGGAATCACCACCTCAACCGCCAGCCCACCCAGCTCAGACACCGCAGCAGATATCTCCCCCTGGTGAGCATCGACAATGTTGCGACAGATCGCCAACCCCAGCCCGGCCCCACCACTGGCCCGACTCCTCGATTCATCCACCCGGTAAAAGCGATCAAATAACCGCTCCAGCATCTGTGTATCGACTGTCGGCGCACTGTCCTCGACTCTGATCACTGCGTTACCCGATAAGCGGCTGGCGGAAACAACGGTCTGCCCCCCCGCATCGGTGTAACGGCGACTATTTTTTAGCAGATTATCCATCACCTGTCGCAGCCTGCGGGGATCCCCCAATACCGTGAGAGACTCAGGCACGGTCAGAGTCAGACTCAGTTGGGATTGACTGAACGAGTGTTCGGCTGCAGCAACCGCGCCCTCCAGCGTATCGACCAGGTTGAACAGCTGTTTTTTATAGCTCAGAGCGCCGGCATCGGTCAGTGCCAGATCATACAGATCATCGACCAGATGACTCAACTGCATATTCGCGTCATGCAATTTGCCAAGCTGCGGCTGGTCCACGGGGCGAATGCCGTCCTGCATCGCTTCAATCTCACCCCGCAGAAGTGCCAGCGGGGTTCGTAGCTCATGGGAGATATCCGCCATGCCCCGGCGGCGTAACAACTCATTACGCTGCAGCACCCCGGCCAGCATATTAAAATCCTGGGCAAGCTGCCCCAGCTCATCCCGGGAATGAATATCAAGACGGATATCGAACTCCCCCTTGGCCAGCACATGGGCTCCCCGGGCGACCGCTTTTACCGGGCGTAACAGATAGCGCCCCATCGGGATACCTACCAGCAACGCTAACAATAAAGCGCCCAGCCCAATCGGATAAATCGCATTTAACTGTTCATCTCTGAACGCTTTATCAAGACGGGAGGATGGAACCGCCTGAGGCGTCAGACTCAACCATCCGATCAGCTCACCATCCAGCGAAATGGGACGATTAACAGCCAGACCGCTGGTATCAGGCGGCCCGATCAGGCGCTGCTTATCGGCATTCAGCAACCGCAGACGGGTGCTGATACCCGTTTTATCCGCCGGTGCCAGCGGTGCCGATCTGGCAGTAAAAGGTTGCGGAGCCCGGGAGGATGACGGTGCTGCAACAACAGCATCGCCGTCGTTCACTGAAGCGTCACTGCTGCTCGGCATAAAGGTCATCCACAAACGATGATTCCCTTCGATGAAATTCCAGCTGCCTTCCCGGCGATACGCGTTACTCAGGTCTTCAACCGTCTGATCAAGTCGCCCCATTTCGACTTCCGAAAGGTATTCATCAAACCCCTTCTGAAAGCTCAGACGCATCGCCACAGCCATCGCCGCCACCAGCAGAACACTGGCTGCCAGCATGACCAGCACCATTTTACCTGTAATTCCTATTCGCATTGGCAGAGTATGATCCGATGTAAATGACGAAGCCAGACCCAAGAGTAATCTTCACATTTTTTCCACACTTTTCACACGGTTCCTCCTTTTTTGATCACTAGACTACCCATATCAACAAGCCCTGGGAGACAACCATGTTACTGGCAGCGCAAATCACAGATCTGACTCTTCTGATTCACACTCTGCTGAACAAAGGCAGGTTTAACGGTGGTGATCGCCTGGATGACCTGAAACAGCACAACAAACAGCTGATCGCTGAAAACAAAGCGCTGAGACGCGCACTTGAGGCGGAAAAAGAACGCGCCTTCCGGGATAGCCTGACAGGAATAGCGAACCGACGAGCCTATGAGCAGCGCCTTGAAGAGGAGATCAATCGCAGTAACCGGAGCGACAAGCCGTTCTCGTTATTGGTGTGGGATATCGATAACTTTAAACAGATCAATGATCGTTTTGGCCATCAGATTGGCGATCAGATCCTGATTGCCATCGCTGGTGAACTGAATAGTCAGGTACGCAGCTGCGACTTCTCCGCCCGCTTTGGGGGTGAAGAGTTTGTTTCCATTATTCCGGACTGCCCGCTAAGCCAGGCTTACAATATTGCAGAAGGGCTGCGCAGCAAGATCGCAGGTAAAAGTATCGCCACCAGCCAGGGAGATATCCATGTCACCCTCTCCTGCGGGATCGCAGAGTTTACCCCCAACAGTGATGCAAATGAGTTATTTGAGCGTGCTGACCAGGCACTCTACCAGGCTAAAAAACAGGGCAAGAACCGTATCAGCCGCTCAGACTAAAACAAAAAAACGCGCCCAGGGCGCGTTTTTTAAGCTTAAACGGTAACCCGCTTACAGCTTGTCAGCATTCTCGCTCAGGTAGGCTGCAACACCGGCAGGAGACGCGTCCATACCTTTGTCGCCTTCAGTCCAGCCAGCTGGGCAAACTTCGCCGTGAGTCTGGTGGAATGCCAGAGCATCAACCATACGCAGCATTTCGTCAACGTTACGGCCCAGTGGCAGATCGTTAACAACCTGGTGACGCACCAGACCATCTTCATCGATCAGGAAAGAACCACGGAAAGCAACACCGCCTTCAGATTCAACATCGTAATCTTTACAGATGCTGTGAGTCATGTCGGCAACCAGCGTGTAGTTAACCGGACCAATACCACCCTGATCAACAGGGGTATTACGCCAAGCGTTGTGAGAGAAGTGAGAGTCGATAGAAACACCGATCACTTCAACGTTACGCTTTTTGAACTCTTCAATACGGTGATCAAAAGCCAGCAGCTCAGATGGACAAACAAATGTGAAATCAAGTGGGTAGAAGAATACAACAGCCTTCTTACCTTTAGTCGCTTCAGACAGGGTGAAAGCATCAACAATCTCACCGTTACCCAGAACCGCTGGTGCGGTGAAATCAGGAGCCTGCTTACCTACTAATACGCCCATTTTTTATCTCCATTGTTAAGTAAAGCGTTAAACGATTGTGCAAACAGCACGTTATATACAAGATATAAAAAGTGCTGATAGCTTAGTTGCAGTGACTTTATAACACTAATTAAAGTCAACTATGTAACCGATAAACTTCATCTATTAAAGCGTTTCACTCAGCCTTCCGCTGAATCATCAGCAACAGCCACTGAATCAATCAGCTCTTTCAGCTCTCCGCTGGCGGCCATCTCGGCAATGATGTCACAACCACCAATCAGCTCACCTTTGATCCACAGTTGTGGAAAGGTTGGCCAGTTTGCATATTTAGGCAGCTCTGCACGAATTTCAGGACTTTCCAGAATATTTACAAATGCAAAACGAGCGCCACAGGACATCACTGCTTCAGACGCACGGGAAGAGAAACCGCACTGAGGAAAACGTGGCGTACCCTTCATATATAAGAGGATATCGTTGGATTCAATTTGCTCTTTTATCGTGTCTATAACGCTCATAAATCTACCTATACTTTAACGGGTCGCCAGAGTTCTGACGCTAAACTTTATTGATGAAGAAATCCTAGCATAAACCCGATTATTTTACTCGGGTATAGTGCGAAAAAAATCAGCTTTAATAGTCGCGACTATAACAAACGTTGCTTAGAAAAACTGCATTCCAGATTATATGGGGTCAACTATACTGGATCTCAAGTTCTATGCAGCATCTTGCTTATTCTCAGGCAAGTACATAGAATGGCTGGTTTTCCGTTCGGCAGCCTGATTATCGCTGCCGTTTTGCGTTACATAGAGGGACTAACAGAGGGACTTAGATGTCTACACAGCCCGTTATGAATACTTACTCGCGCCTTTCCGTCGCCTTTGACCACGGACAGGGCTGCTGGCTGTTTGATACAGATGGCAACAAATATCTGGATGCTCTCAGCGGTATTGCTGTATGCGGTCTTGGCCATGCTCACCCTGCTGTCACAACAGCGATCAGTGAGCAGGCCAGTCAACTGATCCACACTTCTAACCTGTATACCATCACCAATCAGGAACGTCTGGCGGAACGTCTGACCCAGATATCCGGCATGGATAACGTCTTTTTTGGTAATTCAGGGGCTGAAGCGAATGAAGCGGCTATCAAAATAGCACGTAAATTCGGTCATACCAAAGGGATAGAAAAACCCACCATCATCGTAATGGAAGGGTCATTCCACGGTCGTACCATGGCCACCCTGAGCGCCACGGGCAACCGTTCAGCGCAGGCAGGCTTTGAACCTCTGGTCGGCGGCTTTGTTCGTGCCCCCTATAATGATGTTGACGCAGTAAAAAACATTATCAGCAACAACGCCAATGTCGTGGCAATCCTGGTCGAACCCATTCAGGGCGAAGGCGGCATTATCATTCCGGCCGATGATTATCTGAATCAGCTGCGGGATATCTGCGATGCTCATGATATGTTGCTGATGCTGGACGAAGTCCAGACCGGAAACGGCCGTACCGGAACCTATTTCTCCTATCAGCAGAACGGTATCCTGCCGGACGTCGTCACCACCGCAAAAGGTCTGGGCAATGGCGTACCGATCGGCGCCTGCCTCGCCAGCGGCAAAGCTGCGACTGTTTTCGGACCGGGTAACCATGGTTCAACCTACGGTGGCAACCCACTCTGCTGTGCTGCTGCGCTGGCTGTTGTGAATACCATTACTGAAGAGAAGCTGGACCAGCGTGCAGCGGAGCTGGGCAACAAGATTGCCGATGGCTTTCGTGCTCAGCTCGGTGATGCCGCCTATGTCAAAGAGATTCGCAACAAGGGACTACTGCTGGCCATTGAGCTGACCGAAGCCGGTACCGAACTGGCAGTACTGTCTAAGGTCAAAGGGGTGCTCCTTAATGTGACCGGCGGCGGTAAGGTTGTGCGCATGCTGCCCCCGCTGATTATGAGCGATACTGAAGCGGAGCTGCTGGTCAACACCGTGTCCCGTATCATTAAAGTCTATATGGCTGACGAATAACTGAATCTGAGCTAAGGCCTGCTCTGCCCGGCCTTCTTAATTATGACAACAAGACATTTTCTGACACTGCTGGACCTGACACCCGATGAGCTGAACAAGCTGATCAGGCGTGCGATTGAACTGAAACAGATACGTAACAACGGTGAGATCTACGAACCGCTGTCAAACCAGGTTATGGCGATGATCTTTGAGAAATCATCAACCCGCACCCGGGTCTCTTTTGAGGCGGGTATGGCGCATCTGGGTGGACACGCACTGTTTCTTTCCTCACGGGACACACAACTGGGCCGTGGTGAGCCGATTGAGGACAGTGCCCGGGTTATCTCCAGCATGTGCGATGTTGTAATGATCCGCACATTTGAGCACGAGACAGTCACGACGTTTGCCCAGCACTCCCGGGTACCGGTGATCAACGCTCTGACCGATGATTACCATCCCTGCCAGTTGCTGGCGGATATGCAGACCTTCCTGGAACACCGCGGTGATATCAAAGGGAAAACCGTCAGCTGGATCGGCGATGGCAACAATATGTGTAACTCCTATATAAACGCCGCTCGCCAGTTCGACTTTAAGCTGCAGGTCGCCTGTCCGGAAGGGTTTGATCCGAATCCTGAGCTGCTGGCGGCCAACAGCGAGCGGGTATCAATCTTCCGCACCCCCGAAGAAGCGGTGCAAGGCAGCCATCTGGTGGTCACCGATGTATGGGCCTCTATGGGCCAGGAAGATGAGCAGAAAGAGCGTGAACGAGAGTTCAGGGGTTATCAGGTCACACCGCAACTCATGGATCTTGCCGAATCCGATGCGATATTTATGCACTGTTTGCCGGCTCACCGGGGCGAAGAAGTCAGCGCAGAGATGATGGACGACCCACGCTCAGTGGTGTTTGATGAAGCCGAAAACCGCTTGCACGCACAAAAAGCGCTGCTGGAGTTTCTGCTGGTTAAACCGAAAGCCTGATAACAGCGCTTACATATCGCTGGAAACCCAGGCCCGCTCTATGCGGGCCTTATATCATACAAAGATGCCGCATGAGTTAAATTCATACTATACTCTGGTTCACAGAATAAAAATTGAGGCATTCCAGCATGATCGAACTTCGACACCTGAAAACTCTTTCTGCGCTAAGAGATTCAGGCAGTTTAGTTGAAGCTGCCGAACGTATCCATCTGACCCAATCCGCCCTCTCCCATCAGATCAAAGATCTCGAAGACCGCCTAGACTGTTCACTGTTTATTCGCAAAACCAAACCGATCTGCTTCACCAGCGCAGGCCAGCGTATCCTGACCCTGGCCGATGAAGTACTGCCGATGATCCGTAACGCGGAGCGAGATATCGCCCGACTGGCCGGTGGGGAAGCGGGACGCCTGAATATCTGCATCGAGTGTCACAGCTGCTTTGACTGGCTGATGCCAACCATCGACCATTTTCGCCAGAACTGGCCCGAAGTGGAGATGGATCTGACCACTGGCTTCAGTTTTCAACCCCTGCCAGCACTGGCTCGGGGTGATATCGATCTGGTGGTTACTGCTGACCCGGAAGAGCGTACGGGAATAGCCTATATACCGCTCTTTACCTATGAATCGGTACTGGCCATGAGTAAGCAGCATCAGTTGGTTGCGCGCCGCACAATTCAGCCGCAGGATCTTGAACATCAGACCCTGATTACCTACCCGGTTGAACAGCACCGTCTGGATGTTTTCAAGCACTTCCTGGATCCTGCCGGCATTGAGCCGGAAGAGGTACGCACCTCAGAACTGACGGTGATGATTATGCAGCTGGTCGCCAGTGGCCGCGGGGTGTCCGCGCTGCCGAACTGGGCTATCCACCAGTATATCGAACAGGAATATATTACTTCCCGTCCACTGGGCGAAAAAGGGGTCTGGTGTACCCTATACGCAGCGATTCGGGAAGATCAGAAAGATTCAGACTTTATGGTAGATTTTCTTAACACCGCCAAAGAGATCACCTTCCGCAACCTCAGTGGTATCAAGTCTGCCTGATGACCACACTGGGGAATACTGAGGGTGCCACCACCCTTCTCTATCTGCCTGCGCCACCGATCATCGATACACACAAGCCGCTGGATTACGCCAGACTCTGTGAGTTAAATGGCAATCACTGGCGCAAAATCCTGATTATTCTGGCCAAACTGCAAGCCACCGAATCAACATGGCGTCACTATCGCGACGAACAGCTGTTAAGGCAACACGAAGCGATCGTTTTCGGCGATCAGTTGCTCACCGGTCGTCAGTTGCATATTGTTGCCGGCAAAGCCAGCTGGCAGCGGCTGGGGTTAGATCTGCAACACTTTACGCCGATGGAAGCGAGTGGCAGATTATTCCGGCAAGAGAATATTATTCTCACCCCCTACCCGGATTACCGACAGTTTCCCAACACTCTGATTGATCAGTTAAGACCGGTTATTCAGGCATTCAGATCCGCCAGATCCAACTAGCCAGGATCAGCCCTGCCACTCATCCAGCACCTCCTGGGCAGCCCGGAACGCCTCCTGAGCGGCTGGTGCACCACAATAAACAACAGAGTGCAGCAACACCTCCTGAATCTCCTGCGGGGTACAGCCATTATTCAGCGCACCACGTACATGGCCTTTCAGTTCAGCGGGCGCTTTCAGTGCCGCCAGCATCGCAATGGTCACCAGGCTGCGGGTTGAACGTGGCAGGCCATCCCTCTGCCAGGTTGACCCCCAGGCATGTTCATTAATCCACTCCTGTAAGGGAGCGGTCAGCTCTGTTGTATTGGCCTGGGCACGGGCGACAAATGTTTCACCCATGACCTCAGTGCGCACCTTCAATCCGTTTTGCTTATCCTGTTCTGACATAAGATCACTATCAACCCGGTTATTCTTATAGGACTTTTCCAGAGCCTATATTAAACACTATTACGCCAGATATCCCGGCCACAGCGACGAATAACGGCTATTTCAACCGACAGGCCTTACCTGAACCGGCGAACAACGTTAAACTATCCCCCTTTTTTATTGAAGCTCTAAAAATAGCCTCCTTTCAACTCGGTATGTATTGATGGAAAACTGGTCTCCAGACAGCTGGAAAAACAACCCTATTCTACAGCAACCTGAATACCCGGATAGCGAAGCGGTCCGTCAGGTAGAAACAGAACTGGCCAAGATGCCACCACTGGTGTTTGCCGGTGAAGTACGCTCATTGCATCAACAGCTGGCTGACGTGACAGCAGGCAAAGCCTTCCTGTTGCAGGGTGGAGATTGCGCTGAAAGCTTTGCCGAGTTCAGTGCCACCAATATCCGTGACACCTTCAAAGTATTGCTACAGATGGCGGTCGTGATGACCTTTGCCGGTAGTTGCCCGGTGGTTAAGGTTGCCCGCATCGCCGGTCAGTATGCCAAACCCCGCTCCGCGGGCACTGAAGTGATTGATGGCGTTGAGCTGCCCAGTTACCGTGGAGATATCATTAACGACATCTCCTTTGAAGCTGCGGCTCGTCAACCAGACCCTCAGCGACTGATCCGCGCTTACCATCAGGCTACTTCGACACTCAACCTGATGCGCGCCTTTGCGCAGGGCGGTTTTGCCGATCTGCATAAGGTTCATCAGTGGAATCAGGGCTTTGTGCAACAGAGCCCATTGGGCGAAAAGTATCAGCATCTGGCTGATCAGATCGACGATACCCTGGCCTTTATGGAAGCCTGCGGTATTAGCAGCGATAGTGTTCCTCAACTGAGGGAAACCACGGTTTACACCTCCCACGAGGCGCTGCTGCTCAATTATGAACAGGCACTCACCCGTCAGGACAGTCTGACCAATCGCTGGTATGACTGTTCTGCACATATGCTCTGGATCGGCGACCGGACCCGGCAGCTGGACGGTGCGCATATCGAGTTCCTGCGTGGGGTTGAAAACCCGGTCGGAGTCAAAGTGGGCCCAAGCATGAAACCGGATGAGCTGATCAGACTGATCGATGCCCTCAACCCGGATAATCAGCCAGGCCGGCTGACCCTGATCAGCCGTATGGGGGCTGACAATATCACCGAGATCCTGCCTGAACTGGTGCGCAGGGTGAAAGCAGAGGGACGTGAGGTGGTCTGGAGTTCAGACCCGATGCACGGTAATACCATCAAAGCCAGCAGTGGCTACAAGACCCGTAGCGTCAACAGCATTCTGAAAGAGATGAAGGGCTTCTTTGAAGTACATCGCGCCGAAGGCACCTATGCAGGCGGGGTACACTTTGAGATGACCGGTCAGAATGTGACGGAGTGTGTCGGCGGCGCTTACCAGATTACTGAAGAGGGTCTGGCTGACCGTTATCACACCCATTGTGATCCTCGTCTGAACGCCGATCAGGCGCTGGAACTGGCGTTCCTGATTGCCGATACCCTGAAGCAGGCTCGCCAGCGTTAATGCAGCAATATGCAGAACTGGAGCAACTGTTAGTCAGGATAGAAGCGGAGATGCGGGCCTGGTCACTCTGGTCCGCGACACCGCCAGCAGCATCAGCACTGCAAAGCCAGCAACCGTTCTGCATCGATACCCTGAGTTTCTGGCAGTGGGTGCAGTGGATCATGGTGCCACGCTTGCGGCAGATGATGGCCCGGCAACAGTCACTTCCCCAGAGCAGTGATATGACACCAATGGCGGCAGAAGCCGTGGGCGCCAGCGGTATAAAAAGCAGTAAGCTGATCGACTACTTCACTGCACTCGATCAGCTTCTCACCGCCCGTCACTAGCGGTTGGTATTACCGGCGGCGCGGCTTTCACCAGCCGCAGAGTCAGTCGGTTAGCAGACCATCCAGTACGATCTGGTTATAACCAACCACACCCACCACTTCACCACTCTTCAGTACCGGTGCCATCGCAAGGCCGAAATTATCAAACAAGCGGGCGCAGTAACGTACATCCATCTGCGGATCGACACCGATGACCGGCTTGGTCATCACCTCATAGACATTGATCCGTTCCGGCGCTCTATCCTGCGCCAGAACCTTCTTGGCAATATCGGAAAGCAGCAGAATACCGTACTCATCATCTTCGTGGCGCTTATTCACCAACAGCGCCGTCACCTGCCTGGCTTTGTATACCTCAATGGCAGCTTTAATAGTGATCAGGCCATCGACCATGGCAAAATCATTGGTCATCACATCCTGCACCCGGATTACTTTGCGCTCTCTCATAGCTCATCCTCGACGACATTTGTCAGGGTTTGAATCTGGTGGGCCACACCCACAGCATCCTCCACATCCAGCTGAATCGCGATGCCCTGGCCGGGTTTATCGTCAAAATCAGCCACTTCGGAAATAGTTTCCAGTATTTTCCGGCTCAGATGCTCCTCAACAATGAACAGCAACACATCCCGCTGGGTTTCCAGCGACAGACCAAAAAAGGTCTTCGTCTTAGTCACCCCTTCACCGCGGGCGTTATTAATCACCGTGGCACCCGTTGCACCCGCCTCACGGGCAGCCTTCATCACCTGATCGGTTTTGGAGTCTTCAACAAATACTACTAACAGCTTGAAGTGCATAGCCCCGTCCTATTCCTGTTTAACCATCTTTGCACGTTCCCGGCGACGCCTGTCGCGGCGGGCAACAATTTCTGTTATCTGCGCATAGCCCATCACCGTTATCATCGGAAACAGGCTGGCAAATGCAATCAAACCAAAACCATCAATCAAAGCGCTGCGCCCGGGGACAGTACTGGCCAGCCCCAGTCCCAGCGCTGCCACCAGCGGCACAGTCACGGTTGAGGTGGTCACCCCACCGGAGTCATAGGCCAGTGGGACAATGAGCTTGGGCGCAAAAAACGTCTGAATGACGACAACAATATAACCGCTGATAATAAACCAGTGGATCGGATAACCGGTGACAATCCGCCAGGTCCCCAGGCTGATACCGATAGCAACCCCCAGGGCGACCGCAAGACGCAGCCCCCACACCCCGATTGCACCACCCGATACCTCATTGGCTTTGATCGCCACCGCAATCAGCGAAGGTTCGGCAATGGTCGTACTGGCACCGATGGCAAAAGCAAAAATATACACCCAGTAATAATCGGACCAGTGCAGGGCCTCTCCGGTGGTCGCCACCGTGCCGCGGATAAACGCCGGATCGGTAAGCTGTTGCGCCATCAGCTCACCGATGGGAAACAGTGCTTTATCCAGACCCAGTAAAAACAGCGCTAACCCCACGATCACATAGATAAAACCGAACAGTACCCGTTTCAGGTGGGGGATGGGGCGGCGAATCACCAGCAGTTGAAAGCCAAAGACAATAGCGATAATCGGCAACACATCCCTGATGGTGGACAGCAAGATTGACAACAGCTGGCTCAGGGTCTCCATCAGACCACCATTCCATATGCCATGACGAAGATCATCGGTGTCAGGGAGGCAAACGCGATCAGACCAAAGCCATCGATCATCGGGTTACGCCCCTCGATCGCTGAAGCCAGCCCAACACCTAATGCAGTCACCAGAGGAACCGTAATCGTCGAAGTGGTCACACCGCCCGAATCGTACGCTATGCCAATAATTTCACGGGGAGCAAAGCCGGTCATGATCACCACCAGCACATAACCAATAGCGATCATGTAGTGGATCGGCCAGCCCTTCAGAATCCGGATAACCCCCACCACAATCGCCAGACCAACCGAAAACGCCACGGTATAGCGTAACCCTGAGGCGTAACCGGATCTGGCCGAATCAGTGGATTCAATCATCCCCCCCTCTGCGGCAACGCTGGCCGCTTCGGCGGCAACAGCGATCAGCGCGGGTTCGGCCACAGTGGTACCGAATCCCAACGAGAACGAGAACACCAGCAACCAGAACAGACTGCCTTTTCGGGCGAACGCGTTAGCCAGTACCTGGCCAATGGGGAATAGGCCCATCTCCAGACCGTAGATGAAAAAGGTCAGGCCCGCTACGACACACAACAGGCCGGTCAGAAGACCCACCAGATCCGGCACTGGCTGCTGCAACACCACCAGCTGAAAGAACGCGATCACCAGAACGATCGGTAGCAGATCCCGTAAACTTCCGGCCATGGAACGCCCAAGGGCGATAACAACATTACTCAATTGTGCTCCCTTATAACTAACAGCCCCTATTCGTAACACCGGCTACGTTACGTACTGTATCGCCCGATAATGCTGAACAGGAAACACTTACCCGTCATCCGATCATATAAAAAATAACCGTTAAGCTACAGCACTTTAGCGCTCAAGATGATGTGTCACTTGGATCAGGGGACGGCGTGATTCCAGCATCGCTGTATCTGACTGCCCCGCACTGCTAAAATAGCCTCCGTTTTTACCCGACCAGGCATCCCGATGGCACACTTTGACACACTGACCGACTTTATCCAGCAAACTGAAGCCCAGTTCCGCATCTTTGATATGGGCCGTTGCATCAGTAAGCTTTCTCCTGACACCTTCCGCAAAGTCGAGCTGGGACAGATCCCCTTCCCTAAACCCTTTCTGCATCAGGCCTGGATCGCTATTCTGATGTGGAACCCTAAGCAGGCCAGCGAGAATGTTGTCTGGTTTCTCAAACTGCCATTAGATGAGCAGGGATTTATGGTACAGGCGGCGCGGGATGATTTTCTTAACAGGCTGCTGCAGAACCTGACGAATAGTATGGGAAAAGGCCCGCTGGACCAGCCAACCGATGCCACCGAATACCGGGATGCCCTCAAAGACAACCCCTTCAGCTTTACCCCGGATCAGGAGAAGATGGCAGCGTTCCATGCCACCGCCACCCTGACAACCCGGCAGCCCGCATCCAGCTTTTATGATGGGGCAAAGCAGTACTTTCATGGAAAAGCCGACCTGAACCACTGGGACAGTCTGGGTTATCAGGGCATCGCTGACTATGTCATTCGCCATCAGCAGGGCAACAATGAAGACAAACTGGCGGAGATATTCGGCCAGTTGCCGGATACGCCTCTGGAAGCCTGCTGTACTTTTATCGAACATATTCAGCCCAGTGCACCACTCAGCGAAGCGATCCGCCTGCGACTGGAAAACAGTGTTAGCGAAGGGAAGGTTTCCGCCAATCAGATCGGTGCGCTGCTGCGGGCGATCTCCCAATGCCCTGAAGATGAGCAGAAAATCGCGGTGCTGACCCGGGTATTGCAGAGTCCTTATGGTACCCAGGCCGAAGTCATTGCAGCCCTTGCCAGCCGATGCTGGGCCAGCCTGCAATACCCTGAACTGCTGCAGCAGTTTCTTGAAACCCTGGCCGTCAACGATGCCGGCCAGGCGTGCTTTAACCGGGTCATGGCCGACCTGATGTTTATCCCCACACTGCGTGCACTCACACTGCAGCAGTTTCGTGCAGCGGATCGTAGCGAAGCCCTCAGCCGGGCGATTGGCGGGATGTTTGGCGATGGTTTCCTGTAAGAAAACCGTTCGCAGCGCTCCGGAGGGCAACCCCGGTGCGTGCTGAAAAACGTAAAATTGACGACTTATCTTTTCATTGGCTGCTGATATTGCCAATCATTATCTGTCGATGAGCAGCAGGATCATCATCGGTGTCGGAAACCTCAAAGCTTAAGCTGATCTCCCCCATTCTGACGAACGTGAACACGGTCGTCACACTGTGATAATCACCACGGGGGTATAAACCGGTGAGATCCACCCTGCCATTAGCGCAGCTAAACTGGTCCGCCTTATCACAACGGAACTCAACCTGAACGGCGACCTTTGGGGAAAATGCAACCGCATCCAGGACAACGCTGCTACCCGCCGTAAGCACACCCACCGTACCTTTATCACTGCCCGCGTTGTAGTGCCCATAGACGTTGTGGGTCGATGAGTTAACAAACCTGACCCGGCTCTGCAAAACCGTATTCGTCTGAGCTTCTGACATCTGGACATCTGCCACCCGGGCCTGTTCTACAGACCCGGCATAGGCAGGAACAACACCCAGCGCAGCTAAGATGAACACGACTGCAAGCCCATAGCGGTTCATATCACCCGATACCCCAGCGCAACAAACAGTGCTATTCAGTGGAGACAAGCACGGCTTAAGCCACCGACATATAATGCGTTGCACAGATTTTATTGCCGGACGGATCGCGTAAATAAGCCAGATACAACTGCCTGCCGCCACTGCTTCTGACACCCGGAGGCTCTTCACAGGTCTGGCCTCCGGCGGCCACGCCCGCGGCGTGCCAGGCATCAACCAACTCAGGCGAGCTGGCAACGAAGCCGATGGTCATGCCGTTGCCATGGGTTGCAGCTTCACCATTGATCGGTTTGGTCAGGGCAAAAACGCCACTGTCACTGAGGTAAAAACAACGGCCTTTATCATCAAACACCCCTGGCTTATGACCAAGCACACCGAGTATCGCATCATAAAACAACCTGGATTTTTCAATATCATTTGCGCCGAGCATTATATGGCTGAACATCACGGTAATTCCTTTTTATTAGATAAATAATAATTATGTTTGATTCGCTGCACATTTGAGGTGCAGACTGATGCATATTTCCTGCGATTATTCACAGACCAATATCAATATCGATACCGCCATTCTTCCCCTGAAACAGAGTCTTCAACCCTCTGAATAACCAGACAAAAATATCAAATGGAAGCTCTATAATAAATTCCAGCATATCAAGCAATGGGTGACCAGGCTCCCGTTGGCCGCGCGACTGACCAGGCCATATCAAAAAAGCCAGATACAGACAGATCACCGCCGCAACCAGTGTAAACCAACTAAAGGGGTCAACCGCAACAGATACGAGTAATACAATACCCATAACGAAGAGGATGGTTGCCGCGATCTCTCTGACTGTTTCCATGTCCGAAGGTCCTGAAAAATTTACCGCGTTAAGTGCTGAAGGCAGCTCTGCTAAAAACAGCTTTAAAACGACCTGAATCAGCCATTTAACCAGAACCTCGGTTAGCCGACTAGCGATAACGGCTGAAAATTGCCGCGCCAATCTCGGCTACCGCTGTGTTTCCAGAACTCAATCACACCTTCCGGAAACTCTGCGGTTGAATATTATTTAAACATTTAACACAATAAAGCTAAATCTGCTGTCTGGTCAGACGTGCATCTCCAGGTCTAATGAAGGTATGTTGTGTGGTCATAAAAACAACCAAAGCACAGAAGCAGAACAACAAAAAAGAGGCGGATAATCGCTATCGGGTTCTATTCAGCAACTCGAAAATTCCAATGCTTTTAATTGACCCTGTCGACGGTGTAATTGTTGATGCCAACCAGTCAGCCTGCGACTATTACGGCTACCTCCATCAGCAACTAACAGCCCTTAACATCAACGCGATCAACCAGCTCTCAGATATTGAGATCAAAGCTGAAATGCACAAGGCTGCAACTCAGAAACGGGATCACTTCTTTTTTATTCATAAACTGGCTGATGGCAGCCTGCGCGATGTGGAGGTCCATTCCGGGCAGCTAAAGATCGATGACAAACAGTTACTCTATTCTATTATTCATGACATCACCGAACGTCGTGCGGCAGAAAAGGAGCTGAAAGAATTAAACCGTAACTTTATTACGCTGCTGGACAACACCTCCGATTTTGTCTATTTCAAAGACCGGAACAGCCGCTTTCAATTCTGCAGTCAAACACTTGCCGACATCACCGGCCACAGCCACTGGCAAGATATGGTAGGTAAGCACGACCTGGAAGTCTTTCCGCCGGACACCGCAAAAATCTATTACGAGGAAGAACAGCCTATCTTCAGAGAGGGCGTTGCGCTACTCAACCGGGTCGACCCCTACTACGACGAACAGGGCGAAAAAGGCTGGGTCAGCACCAGTAAATGGCCCGTATTTGATGAAAATCGTGTTGATGTTGTCGGTCTTTTCGGTATCAGCAGAGATGTCACTGCTCAACATAAAGCGCAGGAAGAGTTAAAAATTGCCGCCAGTGTTTTCCAGAATATCAGCGAAGGTGTGATGATCACTGATAGCAAAGGCAAGATTATCGAGGTGAATCAGGCATTCTGTCAGCTGTCAGGCTATTCCCGAGATGAGATCATTGGACGAACGCCGAACTTTCTGAAGTCGGGTCATCATGATGCCTCATTTTTCCAGTCATTGTGGGATTCATTAAATGACAACCGATACTGGCAGGGGGATATCTGGAATCGCCGCAAGGACGGTTCAATTTTTGCCTGTCGGACCTGCATCAGCGTCCTCACCGATGAGGAGGGTAAGGTTGATTGTTATATTGGTCTGCATTCAGATATCACCGCCCAGCTACAACATTTTAAAGAGATCGAGCATCTGGCCTATTATGATGCCCTGACAGAGTTACCCAACCGGGTTCTGTTCGCAGACCGGCTAAACCAGACACTGGCTGTCGCCGATCGTGATAAGACCTCAGTTGCGGTCTGTTTTCTTGATCTCGATTCTTTTAAACCGGTTAATGACAACTATGGTCACCGGGCTGGAGACCTGCTCCTGATCGAAGCCGCGAACCGCTTAAAAGATTGCATTCGCGCCGGAGATACTGCGGCCCGGATGGGAGGTGATGAGTTTGCCCTGACGCTGACACAACTGACTTCTGAAGTGGATCTGCAACACGCCCTGGACAGGATACTAACTTCGATCGCCCAGCCCTTCACCCTGCCCATCGGCGAAACTATCTGCGTTTCGGCCAGCATTGGTGTCTGCCTATATCCCCGCTACCACAACAAAAAGAGCCAGCTTCTCCGCTACGCCGATCAGGCGATGTATGAAGCCAAAGCGAAGGGACGTAACCAATACTTTATCCACGGAACAACCGCGACGGACGGCTGACTGATCTGAGACTGAACCGGTTATCCCGGTCTGACAGCAATACTCGTCCGTGATTTACTGATAATCATCCGGCAACTTAACACTCAGCCCCCAGCTTTCAGCCCGTTGCTGGCTGGCCTGACGGAAGCGTTCGCGGATATCGCTGCCGGCGGGTTTGGTCAGATAAAACAGCAGAGTGCTGGCCTGTTCAGGGCTCAGCTGCTGCTGTTCACCCCAGCGCTGAATAAACTCAACCAGGGTGTTGTCACTCTTATCTTCCAGCGCAACAGGCACCTCGATGGAGAGATCCTCCCCTGCCCGCACCCGGCGACAGATCACCTGATAGTTATAGCGAAAATCGGGAAATACCCGATCCTCCTCTTCAGATCTGAGGCGGAACCAGCCGGTCGCTTTTCCTGCATGATAAAGCGCCACATGAGTCCACTCATGCTGGGTCGGATGATCGGCATAACGGCACACCTCCTCATAGGCGATCTTCGCCGGAGGCAGACCAAAATCGCCGCTCTGCTCATTAAGGATGGTGATAAATTCTGAGATGGTGGGCATCCACGCCAGGGTCTCTTTACAACGATTAATCGCCGACACCAGTTCGGCTTCGCTATACCCCTGCATACTCAGCGCCCATTCGCGCTTCGCGATACGGATCTCGTCCTGAGTTTCGAAGCAGCTTTTAAATTTATGCCCATAGATCGCCATAAAACGGGCGAATAGCATATTGATCAGAGTTTTGGTTTCGTTGCTGATGGCTACGGATTCAGCAGCCGCTTCGGCGTCACCAGTCGGTGTCCTTGATGTCCATGATGGCTGCGGTAACCCGCTGGCGCTTTTCCCGATTATCTGGGCGGGTGTTTTCATGGTTTACACCTTTATTTGCTTCTTCTGCCCGCTGTTTGCGGGCATCACGTGTTTGTTGATTAACCCATTCCCGCTTAACCCAGGCAAGGAATTTCTGATCCCAGTTGGATTCTTTACGATCTTTATCCAGCCAGTAAAGTATAAATTCATCCAGCAGCCCTTCCGCAAAGGGTTGCGGGATGCTATGCCGGGGCAACATATCCAGCAACATCTGCGAGGGTCGCCAGCCCAGAAACATAGTATGCAGTTTCTGGTTTTTTTGTTCGATCTCATTCAGCCGACTGGCAAAGTCATTCTCAGCCGTAGTCTCACGACTGGGGGTCACCTGACGGCTTTTCGACCAGCCGATACTGCCACCAAAGGTGGGTGCAGGTCCCGGCCGGCGAATCTGAGCCTGATGTACCCGGCGACTGATCTCACTGCGTTCCGGCGGCTGTTCAACCACAGGTAGTTCCTGCACCGTCACCGGTGGTGCAGGCGGCTCATCGGGGAACACTGGAGACGATGAGGCTGCAGAGTGCTGATCTATCGGGGTCTGCAACACCAGCTTAATCGCCCGGCCGTGACCAAAGGAAGCCTGAATATAGCCCTGGGATACCAGGCTGCTGGTGACCATCGCCAGCTTCTCTTCATCCCAGAAACCGGCAAGTGACAACCACTCTGTGCGGCTTAGCACAGCAGACGGAAGCCCGGATTTGTCCGGCAACCCATGCATCTGTATATAATCGTGGTATATCGCCAGAAGGATCGCCTCATCAGAGCCTGCCGTACGTGCCAGCGAAGGATAAAACAGTACGGGTTTTTCCGGAAAGCGGAAGCTCATAATGATTCCATACATCAAACGCAGAAAGTAAAAAGAAAAACAGGCTGTCATCCCGGCGCTACAGGAAAGCCGTTAAATAAGCCCGGTCAGGCTTAACCTACCCATGTATCAGACTGGCCAAGCCAGTGCAGAAGGGATCCCCATCCGCAATGGATACCCAGCGCAGCGGAAAGACGGTCTACAACTGAGATCAGCCGTCCTGAGCAAACTGCTCAACCGCACGCAGCACATCACGGCGACTGATCTGGCCGATCAGTTTACCATTTTTTATCACCGGCAAGCGACGTCTTTTATTAATAATAAACTCTTCGGCCACCGAGATGATGTCGGCGTCATGGGAGATCGTGTACACCTCCGGTGACATGTAATCGCCCACCTTTCCGCCCATCTCCTCTTCGTGGTAGGTCAGAGTCAGAATCGCTTTAAGACAGTCAGCCTCGGACAGCAATCCAACCAACTCACCATTTTTACCAATCACCGGGGCTCCGGTAATCCGGTATTTCAGCAGCAGATTTATCGCTTCAAACAGATCAGTTTCCGGCGTAAATGTAATCAGCTTTTCAGCCATATAATCGCTGGCTTTAACAGATCGCAACATCAAGTATCCTCCAGGCGGACAATCAGTAATCTATCGGCCGGTCCTGCCGGCGCTTTATTGTAAAGTTTTATTACTAACTCATTGATCGGCTTTATCTTAGCCCAGCTGTCAGTAACAAAACACTGTCCGAGATCTATCAATTAGGCGAATATCGCTCACCAGCCCCAGAATGAGTACAGTGGTCAGTTAAACACCACCGTCTTATTCCCATGCACCAATACCCGATCATCAAGATGCCAGCGCAAGCCCCGTGACAGCACGGTTTTCTCCACATCTTTACCCAGTCTCACCATCTCCTGTGGCTGATCACGATGGCTGACACGTACCACATCCTGATCAATGATCGGTCCGGCATCCAGCTCCTCAGTCACATAGTGACAGGTTGCCCCAATCAGCTTAACACCGCGCTCGTGAGCCTGGTGGTAGGGTTTTGCGCCGGCAAAAGAGGGTAAAAAACTGTGATGAATATTGATAATCCGGTGACGATACAGCTCACATACCGTGCTGGGCAGAATTTGCATATAGCGAGCCAGAACAACCGTGTCGGCCTCATGCTCGACTATCAACTGATGCACCCGGTCAAAGTGGGGTTGCTTATCCTCTTTATCGACCGGCACATGGTGGTATGGGATACCGTGCCACTCGACCATGCTACGCAGATCATCATGGTTGGAAATCACACAGGGGATCTCACAATCCAGCTCGCCTTCATGGTAGCGGTACAGCAGGTCTGCCAGGCAGTGAGAATCACGACTGGCCATCAGTATAACTTTCTTGGGCACCGATGAATCGGTAATCTCCCACTGCATTTTGAATGACTGAGCGATCGGTGTGAACTGCTCAATCAGTTGCTCGCGATCAAAGCTTCCAGACGCAGTAACAATTTCAACTCGCATGAAAAACCAGCCAGTAGAACTGTCAGAGTGCTGGTTAGCATCGGCTATAGAACCGCCATGACTGGAGATAAAATTACTTACCATCGCCACAATACCCAATCGATCAGGGCAAGCCAGTATCAGTCTGAATCTGCGTTCCATCGTGTCCTACTTTTCTGTCAGTTTTTAAAGTGAGCGACATTCTATCAGCTATCCGGACTCACGCCACCTGTCTCGTTAACAACCAGTGAAACCACCGGAATAAGTAGCTCTGTCATGTACAGCCCATCCTGTTGTCTGCTATAAACAGATCAAAAGACCATTTAATCTGGCGACCGGATTTAGTCACAACAGGACTCAGATCCGGACAGGGAGCAAAGCAAAGATGATCTCCACCCCCGAACGAGCCACAACACTTCAGGCCCGCAGACTGGGTATTGATACCCGACAGGAACCGATAATCTATCTCAGGGCTGACAGCCCCGTATGCCGCTCAGAAGGGTTCTCTGCCCTGTCGCGGGTGCTGGTGCATACTGAACATTGCAAGATTATAGCCACCCTCAATATCATAACCGGCGAGATGTTACGCCGGGGGCAGATCGGTTTTTCCGAATCGGCCTGGCTGAGATTACAACTGAATACTGATGACAACGTCTGGTTGACTCACCCCCGCCCGGTGCAGTCTCTGTCCCATGTACGGGCAAAGGTGTATGGCCACTCTCTCAGCAAACAACAGTTTCAGGAGATCATTAACGATATCGTTGATGGCCGCTATGCCGATGTGCATATCGCCGCCTTTATCACCGCTTGCGGCGACGATAAGCTCAATGATGCTGAGATCATCGCCCTGACCCAGGCGATGATAGACTCAGGCAGCCGCATCGACTGGGGGCAGCCGATGGTGATCGACAAACACTGTGTGGGTGGATTGCCCGGCAACCGTACCACGCCCATCGTGGTAGCCATTCTGGCCGCCAGTGGCCTGACGATGCCAAAAACATCATCCCGGGCGATCACCTCCCCCGCCGGCACTGCTGACACCATGGAAACGATGACCGAAGTCAGTCTGACACTGGAGCAGATGAAACAGGTCGTGAAACAGGAAGGTGCCTGTCTGGCCTGGGGAGGCTCAGTGCGGCTGAGTCCCTCTGATGATATTCTGATTCAGGTTGAACGAGCGCTGGATATCGACAGTGAAGGACAACTGATCGCGTCAGTACTATCGAAAAAAATAGCCGCAGGTGCCACCCATGTGCTGATCGATATTCCCGTGGGCCCCACCGCTAAAGTGCGTTCGCAGAAGGCTGCCGATAAACTGGCCGCCTCGTTCCAGAAAGTCGGTGAACAACTGGGGATTAAGATTCAGATACTCTTTACCGATGGCAGCCAACCAGTAGGCAACGGTATCGGGCCAGCTCTTGAGGCCAAGGATGTACTGGCAGTATTGCAGAACGACACCGATGCCCCGCAGGACCTCAAACAAAGAGCCCTGACGATGTCCGGCACGATGCTTGAAATGGCCGGAGTTGTTGCACCCGGCGGGGGCATAGAAAAAGCGACCACCATTCTGGAAAGCGGTCTGGCGTGGGAAAAATTCTGCGCAATCTGTAACGCTCAGGGCGGTATGAAGCAGCCCGATGAAGCCCCTTACCTGTTCAAACTGATGGCTGACAGAAAGGGAACCGTAACCCGGGTTGATAACCGTCGCCTGGCACAGGTTGCCAAACTGGCCGGAGCGCCGATCGATCCAACCGCCGGCTTAGAGATCCATGTCAAACTGGGGCAACAGGTTTATCCCCATGAACCCCTGCTAACCATCCATGCGGAAAGCTCCGGCGAGCTCAACTACGCGGTCGACTATCTGGAAAGCCACCCCGACATTATCTGCCTGAACACGGATGAGGGATCAGCAGAGGAGAACACTGATGAAAACCCTACTGATTAATCTGGAATCTGACCCACAACTGGAGGCTCAGCTCCTCAATCAACTGGATGCCCAGAAAGGCGAAACAGAACTGCGTCGCTTTCCCGATGATGAGACCTATCTGCGGGTGCTAACCGACTGCAAAGACCGTAACGTGGTGATCTTTTGCAACCTCTACCAGCCGGATAACAAGATACTCAGGCTTCTGCTGCTCAGCTATACCCTGCGCCAGATGGGCGCCCTGAAGATTGGTTTAATTACCCCCTATCTGGCCTATATGCGGCAGGATAAGCAGTTTCATGACGGTGAGTGCGTCAGCTCACGCCCGTTTGCCAGACTGATCTCTGAAAGCGTCGACTTTATGGTCACTGTCGATCCCCATCTGCACCGTTACGACTCCCTGGATGAGATATACAGCATCCCGTCACGGGTGGTTCACGCCGCCCCACTGATTGCCGACTGGATCAGGAATAATATCCGCAAACCACTGCTGATCGGGCCTGACAGCGAAAGCGAGCAGTGGGTGTCCAGCGTAGCTGAGCTGGCGGGTGCCCCCTTTCAGGTGCTGAACAAGATCCGCCGGGGCGACTACGATGTTGAAGTAACACTGCCCGAAGTCGAGCGCTGGCGTGAGCATACCCCGGTGCTGGTCGATGATATTATCTCCAGTGGCCGGACCATGCTGGAAACCATTGCCCATCTGCAACATGCCGGGATGCCCAGAGCCACCTGTATCGCCGTGCACGGTATTTTCGCTGCCGATGCCTACCCGCAGCTAGAAGCGGTCGCGGAGGTCATCACCAGTCGCTGCATCCCCCATCCCAGCAGTCAGATTGAGATCGCCCCTGCTATCGCCGCCGCAACCCGGGAACTACTGGAGGGATGACAGAGATCCCTATACCTCAGGGGGAGTTAACGCTGGACCCGGGGTTTATTGCCGAAAACGAAGCCCGCACGCTGTTCGATTCACTTGAACAGCAACTGAACTGGCAGCAGGCCCGGATCAGAATGTTTGGCCGGATGGTGAATATTCCCCGCCTGCAGTGTTTTCAGGGAGACCCGGGCATCCTCTATCGTTACTCAGGTCTGAGCCTGCAAACCGAACCCTGGCACCCACTGATCCATGCGCTCAAACAGCGCGTAGAAGCCGCCGCTAAACACAGCTTTAACAGCGTGCTGATCAACTATTACCGTGGCGGACAGGACAGCATGGGATGGCACAGTGATGATGAACCGGAGCTGGGCAGCAATCCGGTGATCGCCTCCCTGAGTCTCGGTCAGAGCCGCCGTTTTCTGCTGCGCCACCGGTTTGACAAAAGCATCTCTCAGCAAGAGCTCTTGCTCAACAGTGGCTCTCTGCTGATAATGGCAGGTCAGTTACAGCATTTCTGGCATCACAGCGTGCCTAAAACCAGCAAACAGCTGGAGGGGCGGATCAATCTCACCTTCCGGCATACTTTCACCACAGATACCCAGATGGAATAACCGATGAACCCCGTTATAGAGTTACTCAACAGTCACCGATCAATCCGCAAATTCACCGATCAGCCTATTCCACAGGAAACCCTCAACACCCTGGTACAGGCGGGGCAAGCCGCTGCAACCTCCAGCTTTATTCAGGCATGCACGGTAATTCAGGTGAATGATCAGGACAAGCGCAACCAACTGGCGGAATGTGCCGGAGGCCAGGCTTATGTCGCTGAGGCGCCTGTATTCCTGGTATTCTGTGCGGATATGCAACGCAACAAACTCGCCTGCGAAATGAACGACGCCGAGATCAACTCAGGCTTCACGGAACAGTTTATTACCGCCACGGTCGATGTCGCCCTGTTCGCCCAGAACCTGACCGTCGCCGCTGAATCACTCGGCTTAGGCATTGTCTATATCGGCGGCATCCGCAACCAGATCGCCCGGGTCTCAGAACTGCTGGAGCTACCTGAACTGGTCTACCCAGTCTTCGGTCTCTGTCTCGGATATCCGGATCAGAACCCGGAAGTTAAACCCCGTCTGCCGGTGGAAGTCGTCCTGAAACAGGACAGCTATAGTGACAGTGGCGATAAGGAAACCATCGCCGAATACGATAAATCCGTACGCGAATACTACCAAACCCGTACCGGCGGCAATAAAGAGATGACCTGGAGCGAACAGATGTCCGGCATGCTGGTTAAAGAAGCGCGGCCGCATATGTTGTCTTTTCTTCAAGAGCGGGGGTTTTTATTGAAATAATTAGGGTCTGCTAAGCCCTAGTTTCGAAGCGGCCAGTGGCTAGAACGCGGCTGCGCCGCTTAGAAAAAAACAGAACGCTGCTTCGCAGCTCGCTAGTCGCTAGACGTCACTTCGTGACTTGCTAGAAAAAGCATGGTTGCCGGGTGTAGGTTTAGGTACGTGGCCTTAAAATAACACCTTTGTAATAGGCCGTATTGCTGTGAAGCAGCACATTTAGCGGTCCAGCCCGAAGGGCGATTATTCACAAGCTTGTTATAAATCATTTCAGGTTTTCTCAATGGCTAAAAGATCTGTAACGCCAGGTTTAAGAGTGAACTCTTTGCATTTAACAAAATCTCCCACTTTGAATTCAAGGCTAACTCCCTCATCTACAGAACATATTTCATAGATATTATCAGGGTGTTTAGCTGCGGTAACACAGGAAAATTTTTTACCATCACGGACGTAAATAACAGTCATAATGGCAAATCCACTTTCCCAATTATCCTGGCCTAATTTGCATTCAGAAATATCAAAGCCATCCGGATAATAACAAAATCCCGGCTGGTCCTTTAAACGCTCTATAGCAAGCAGTGCATCTTCCTCGGAAGCATAGGCACCAATGAATTTTTCATCTTCATTCAAGTCCGACTCGTAACTATGCCAAAGTAGATAAACGATACTTTTCATGAATTTAACGCCGCTAGTTGGTGCGCTGTTAAACGTGTTCCCAGCCTATCCTTATTTATTATGCATTCTCTCGGGATGCAACATTATGAATTAGCTTTCCACGGCATATAAAGTAGTAAGCAGCTACGGAAAATAGGATAAGCTGGGATAACGCAGTAATGCCTTTGGAAACCGCGGCCTTTCGTAGTGAGTCCGCCATTGAAGCAAAATCGGACGATCTACCAGCAGCATCTGCAAGATGAAAATGCGCATAGACAGCACCAATTGCTTCAGGGATCGATATTATTGCTAGTACCAGCAAGTAGATTCCAAATATTCTAATTGCCACCCAAATCCATTCACTCTTACTCATTTTCCATCCTTAGTGCAGTCGTGATAGAGCGCCCCGTTACCGAGGCGACCCCACACAGATCCGGACGTGCGGAACTACCGCATCCGGCTCTTCAATAATATCCTTGCCCGTGTAGAACACAGACCCTCAGTACCAGTCCACGGCTAACAACCTTTTACTCACTCGCATGGGCTGGATTCCAAAATATCTTAACATCTCCTTCATCCCTGACCACGTGTAACTTTTCCGACCACTTCGCCGGTTTAACCAGATATCTAGACGTTAAGTATGAGGCAAGAAAATAAATCTGTCCCCTTTTTCAATTTGGTGGTCAATCCCACGAACGGGTCGGTCGGTGCAGGGCTTTCGTTCGTGCTTGAAAAAGGAGCTAAACCCGGTCTCTCTGGGTTCCGTCATAACCTCGCAACACTATTCCCATAAATAAGCACAGTGTGATGACAGGGCTTGTTCAACAACCGGATAAAGCCGCGGCTGCGCGCGGCCTATCCTTATTTATTAGGCCCGATGCGTGTTAAATCGTTCATTAACTTCACTACAACCCTCTTCGTGAAATAGATCAGTAGTCATCATTATTGAATAAGGTCCAAATTCATCTACAAATTTTTCGGCGTTTATGGATATATCATCTGCTGGCGAGAAATATTTATCATCATAATCTTCGGCAATAAAACCAAGATCTGTACGTTTGATTGTTTGATCAACAAGATATCCAGCAATCTGCTTCTCTTGCGTAATCTCAAGCCAAACCCTTTCTTTTGGTTGAACGATACGCACAGAAACAATATCCGTTTTTAACCACTTTGTGTACTTGGATTGTAATCTTTCCAGGATTTCAATTGCTGAAAACCGGTCTTCTTCTGACGCATTCCCGCTCTTTTGTAATAAACGAATAGCCTTATCAATGGGGTACTTAAAAAATTCACGGCTACTATTTACTCTAAAGTCTGAAATTTCATCATGAATTTTCTTTTCAACACCTTCATAGTCGTCACAAAATACCTCAAAAGCTACTTGGAAAGGAGTGGGGACACCGGTTTTGAACAGCTCTCGCGCTCTACTCCTACTATCCCTTTTTGTTCGGCCAATTTTTATTAAACCAGGCATAGATTCATTAATCAGAATGTATACATAACCAGAATCCAACATGCTCTCCTTTAAGGCCTAACGACCAAGCTCACACGACGAAAACCGCTCAGCGGTTTTTGGTCGGGTGGAGCGCTTGGTTATGCGTTTAGTTTCCGCAGCCACTATAGTCTGACTCCTTACACACAGACAGCCAATATTGAGATTTTGTGTCATTTCCATGCTTTGCATAGAGCTTACTGAGTAAAATTGCTGAGTACCCATAGCCGGACTGCTTGGTGTTCGCATATTTTTCATACCACTTAATTGCATTTTCTTCATCGTTGTATGGTGAAGAGCGCAATACATGCCCAAGCGCCAAGTAAGCTGGTGCAAACGAACCTTTGGCGGCCAAGTTATAATAATAGAGTTCTTTTTCACTATTTCCGGCATATCCAAATGACATGCCTACTGCATATTGGATGTTGGGATTTTCATCATTGGCCGCACTTAAACAATAATTGTTCAAGTGAACTTGTTTTGGGTTTTCCTTGATTGCATTAAGGCAGATTTGACTATCAGAGTCCGCAAATGCTGGGTAACTAAAAACCCATAGAGTAAACATTAACAAACGCACCATGCCAATTTCCTTTTCACGCATAACGCTGCCATAAACGGCGCGAGCTTGCGAGCGTCCGGCGACCGAAGGGAGCGAATTTAATGGCCTTGTTAGCGAATACTTTGGCAGACACTTGGAGCCTCCCAGGCTAATACGTTTATGCAGTAGTTGCAGCCAATGATGAAGTACTCTTTAGAGCCTGTTTTGGCAGCAGATGCAAATCCTTCTCTATCTCTCTCTTGGTCAAGCCACCCGCCACTGTGGATCTCATAGAACCAACCGTTGGACGATGAGCAATTTGGCCAGAATTCTAAAAGATCTCCTTCATCTAATACTCGATATCCCGCAGGAGAATCGAATGAAATGTCGATTTTATCTCCATCGATGAGAACTGTAACTATGAGAGTTTCTATATCGAATTCTATATAGACAATCTCGATATCCTCATCTTTCGATAACGGTGGCTCAAGTGCTTTACATTTCATCGATTAATCCGAATCTATCTGTATCGCTAACGCCCAGATCAGCGGGCAATTGAAGCGCAGCGTAAATTGATCCGCTGCAGCTGTTTGTTAAATTGCATTACTACAAGATTTCCTCTACCTCGCCTGACAAAAATTTCTCAGACTGATTTTCACTGATATCTAGCAGCTTTTCTCTGTACTTATTTATATCAAGGAACCAAAAACCTCTCCCACAAGTCTTGCCGGTACGACCCGGCTTAGTATTAAATGTTGTGGCTAAATAGAATTTTTCACCAACACGGTATCCCGTGGCACCAACAACTCGCGTTTCATTCTCTTTGGAGTATTCATCTATAGTTTCCTGAGTCGCAACTTTCTGGAGCCTTCTTTGAGATAGCCATTTAACAGGCCAAGACTTTCCGGTTTGATCTATTAACTGAACTTTGTATATCTCAGTTATAGAAAGACCGTCAGGTAATGAAATGCGGAATTCTTCTTTTTCACCCTCACTCAATTTCACTTTTCTCTGAGGCTCTTGACTCCATAACCATCGCCCAAATTTATGCTGCCAGTATCTAGTGGCTCTTTGTTTCCAATTTCTTGGGGTAATGAAATACTTAATACTATCAATTGACACCGGCCTTCTTCCCACCGCCCTAACTGTAATTTTATGCTTTGGAGAATTAGGGCCGTCATAGCCAAATGAAGACTCGCATTTTAGTTTTGGCTTGTCCAAGCCGTGCTGCCTAAACCGAAGCCATAAACCAAGTAAACCTGCGACAGTTCCGATAGTTCCTGTAATCGCGCCCCAAAGAGCAAGAGCTTCAGTTTGACTCATATCTTTCCTTGCAATTTAACGCTCGCTTAAGTGGACAAAAATTGTTGGCTAAACTGTGTAGCGCAGCGAAACGTAGCCAACTGTTTTTGTTCCGTTTAAAGCGCTTGTTATAACGGTTTACTTGAAGCCTTGATGAACATTCCCAGTAACTTCAAATTGATTTTGCTGAAACTCTACCGATGGAATATCAACATGGTCTTTTAACCAAGGCCACACTTCATTAGTTTTACCATTAGCCTGATGAGCTACGTAGAAAAATGATATTACGGGCTCTATGCAGTTGATAATATTAAAAATAGAGTCTTTGAAATATGCTTTATAAAACTCAGTTGCATCGATAGATTTCTGGTGGATTATCTCATTTCTGTACTCTTCAAGAGTAACAAAATGTCCCCACCATTTTTGCTTTTCTACAGCCTTAGTTTCGTACAACTCAGGAAGAATGTATTTAATCTTAGTTTTTAAACTAAGCCACCGCTCAATGGCTACTTTATCGTATGACTCTATAATACCTTTCGAGTTTTTCTTAGCTTGGTAAATGTGCCCATGAGGAATACTAAGATTAGCAAATGCTTCTAAAGCAGTATAAGCAAAGACGATTGCAGATTGAATTTCTTCAATGTAGTCGTAAACGTCTTGGGAAATAGCACTTATCGCATCTTTTTTATTTCCGGTTAGCTTAGTAATATCCAATTCGTAGCTACTGCTTTTAAATTTCCGGTCAAAAATTGCTTTTGCTCGACTTGAAGCTTTAGTGCTTACGCTCATTAACATGCCAATGTTGTTTGGAACGAAGTAACTAATCTTTCTCGAACGGTTGAGTTCGACGGTATCGATGTCTTGAATCAACATTGAACCGCTACTATCTTTTGCGAAACGAAACGTAGGCTTCGTCATTCTCAAGTCAGGTATTTTGTACCCTTCGGGTGTCAAACCAACCACTAATGAACTTTTAGATTTATTAGGACTCTTCATATTCGCCTATCGTTATAACGCCGCCAACACAGGCGACCGGAACGTAGTGTAGGCCGTCCAGTGCAATGCTTTTTTTGCATTGCACGATTGTGCTTGGCCTTGTTAAATTTTATTTCCACCATGACTCAGCTGAAACCACAATGCTTTCTTTTATCACAAACGCTCCTTTAGGTTTGTTAGCTTTTGCTTTGCACTGAAAATAAACTGGAAAACTATCGCTAATTGCTACTCCATCGCCTTTGCGTCGATCAGATGATGAGCCGTATTGGAGATCGACGTATACAGTACTCCCTCCCTGGATATATATAAAAGACTCATCAATAGCTGTCACTTGAAAGCCATCAAATTCTAAGTAATCAATAAAAGTATGTGTAGAAAGCTCATCAAGAGACTGCAGAATTTCCTCTAGCAGCTCTTTTTCTACATAATCAGCAAGCTTCTCCGGAATAAATGACAGTACTTCCTCTTTTCCTGATTGGATTATCTCCATTGCCTCATTAAAGGTAATGATAAGCTCTTTTAATTTTTGATACGCCTTTTGGGGACCAAGCCCAAAAGTTGCTTCGCCGACATGCGTGAACAAGTTTAGCGTTTCAATATGGTCTTGGTACTGTGCAATATAGTTTTTAATACCATCTCTGACATGCTCAGACAGAATGTGATCTTGAAGCCCAGCCTGCATACAGTACTTTAGCTTTTGACCACGGTTCGCTTTTTCAGGATCATCGAATGTCGGACTAAACCATATACATTTACTTACTCTTTCATCTGGAGCCTTCCGATTCAAAACATGCCTTAGAAGTTCACGCATCGCGAAGGCAAAGTTATTGAACCTCAATGGATTTGGATATGAGCAAAAATTCCTTAATGCACTAACAAACAGCTTGTCTTCAAACTCAGTTTCTAGGTGAGATCTGAATTCAATTACAAAATTATGCTTTAGTAGATTCTTTAGCTTCAAACTCAGCACCTGGTTGTAATTTTAACGCCCGCATTTGGGGCCGTAGTGAAGCGCAGCGTAACGGAGGTCCCAGCCCCGAAGGGGCGAACAACATGCGCTTGTTATGTTTTTATTTGCTCGAAGTACCATTTTGCTTGCTCCCACTCCATATCTTGCTCCATGTGCCAATCAAAGGGCCGAGGATGCCTATGGTGATCTACGATATATTGAAGATGTTCGTGAGCAATATCTGGATCATAAACCCGCCAAACGAGACGGCGTGTTTTATTCCATGTTTCACGGATTAGAAACAAAGCGTTACCACCTGCTTTTATTTCCTCATCGAGCTTGTCGCAGAAAGGATCAACGATATCTCTTTCTTCTTGAGATGGCATTCCATTTTCAATTAGATCATCGAAGTCAATAATCACGGACAAATGCCAGCTGAATATCTTTTTTGGCTCGAAGTCTTTTAAGGCTGAGTTAAAAACAGCTACACAGGGCAGACCATCCGATTTCCACTCGAGTACACCGTACTCTTCTTCTGGAAGAACCACTCTTACCTCATTGTCTTTGAGTTTTTCTTTTTTCCCGAATAGCTTCTTTAGCACGAAACTCTCCCTGAAACATAACAGCTAATTATAGTGCCGTTTGGCACTATAACTCCCAGGCACTATAAGTCCGAGAATCCGATAAGCCAAAATTCACATTCATTCTATATATCAGCAGGTTAGCGACAATTAAGAGAGGCTTTTTAAAGAATTATAGTGCCTGTAAAGGCTGCGTCCCTGCCATAAACTTGCCTCAATCATAGTATCCACATTCTGTTAAATCAAAGCGTTAGTTCAATATTTACCTTGCTCAAGGGAAAGGGGGTCCTCTGAATTGGGAGAGTTGAGATATAACAACTCCAGTACTGTCGTATATCAAAGCCAATAGTTTGAGGGAGTTATCCACAGTGAATAACGGGAAGATGTGGGTCTGTAAATGAGGGACTTTCTCTGTGACCCCGGTGTTCTTGGCGTGCCCTCACAAGTCCGGCGAGCAACGAGCAACAAAAAGCGTTAATTCAACCTCCTTTTTTCAGCCCGGTTGCTGATGTAGTTGCCGATTAACATCACTAACGCGCCTATTAAAACAGCCCACTCCAACGGTTCGCCGTAAAAAAGAAAACCCACCGCGGCGATCAGGGGCAATCTTAAAAAATCCATCGACACAACAACCGTTGCATCAATCAATTTCATCGCCCGGGTTAAGCAGTAATGGGCACTCATGGCGGTTAGTCCGACCATCAGGATCCATGGCCAGGCGTCAACGGAGGGTGTTTTCCAGTCATACAAGGCCGGGATCAGCCCTAGCGGCAGTTGGATCACCGTCATGTAAAACAGGATGCATAGCGGAGTGTCTATATGGGCTAGTTTTTTGGTCTTTATATGGGAGATCGCGTAACAGATCGCACCGCCCAACACCGCCAGAGCTGCGGGCTTCATTACCTCCAAACCTGGACGTAAAATGATCAGCATGCCCACAATACCCAGCCCAATAGCGGTCATCCGGGGGAGGGTTAATCTCTCGCCTAAAAGGAACACGGCCAGCAGGGCGGTCCACACTGGCACGGTGAACTCAATCGCGAAGACCTCGGCAAGGGGTATGAAGGCCAGCCCGTAAAACCAGCCAAACTGGCCGCAGTAATGGGCCAGATTCCTGACAAAATGTATCGATATCGCTGGCGTACGCACCTGCTGCCAGCCACTACGGTTTAACAAAAAGGAGATCACCAGCAGACCGATAACACTGCGGAAGAACAGGATCTGGAAGGTGCTGAGTTCGTCTGATAGCTCACGCCCCCCGATAGCCATTGTCATAAATGAAACCAGGGTGCCGACCATCCATAATGCCGCAATTGAAGCAGGATGCTTATTATTTCCCAAAGGCTGTTGATCCTTAATCGGTGCTTATTTAGCTCCGTAGTGGATCACGAAGGCTCGTATATGGTCAACTGCTCCCAATCCACTAAGGCTCACCAGAACGCTGCTTCGCAGCTTGCTAGTTGCGTAAAGTCCGGCCTGCCCCCACTGGAAAAACTTCAATGCCTGACGCAAAAAAGCATAGGCAAAGCGTTCACCACAGAGGACACGGAGAAGAGCAACTCATCAGATTCACTCTGTGTTCTTCGTGTGCTCGGTGGCGAGTCTGTTTTAGATTGAGACAGGGGGCTGGAGAATAAAACTCAACCAGTAGCTGCTATGAAGCAATCCTTGCCCTATAAAACACGATAAACCTTAAAGCCAGGCAGGAATATAACAGGAGTTCCAGGTGTTATGCCGCTTGCTCAGTCATTGGTGTGAGTATCCAAAGCCCATGGATGGCATTCAAATACCAGCTGTTGAGAGACGCTATCTCATCAACGCTATCGCAGGATGACAGGATTTCATAGTAGCTATCCGCCAGTGACTGTGTTCTTTCAAATAGTTCAGTTAAGTCCATACGGGTAGGTATGCTCATCGTTTACCTCCGGCGCTGTATTATCGCGCAACAAAAAATTAAGAAGCCGACTCTGCTTAAAACTGAACCCGAATATCCCAAACAATATTCGGTTATTATCTTTGCTAAAATTTTGATTGATCGATATCGCCTGCTCTATTAGCTTAATACAAACAAACAGACTGTATAATTTATATACAACCACGAGAACAAAGTCACGCCTTTTATGCTGCACCGCAGCATAAACAGCAACAATAAACTCTATCCGATTGAAATATAAGACGCTTTAATTATTACAAAATAAGCGCGACGCAACACAAACCTTTTTCATCAGCGTAAAACCAAGCTGTAGATAAGCCCCGAAAACGGTTTAAGAAGCGCATTTCCTCAGCGGGATAGGTCAAACATATTCAGGAGACAGGGACGGTAGAAGTGGATCGCTGGGGGGACTCGCCCCCTGGCCAATATGGAAGAAGCACGACAAATAACTTTATGTTTTTTCCAGCGAATCACGTAGCGACGTTCTAACCACTAGCTAGCGGCGAAGCAGCGGTCTGCTTTTCACACCTTCCCATTTTGGCATATATACAACAGACTCAGCGCTTTGTATTTGTTAGATTTTACGTCTAACAGATCCATTTTTTGTCTGAACACCCGTATTCCAGTCATAAACACAGGGTTCAGCAATCAGTTCGGCGATAAGCTTGTTTTTAAAGGGTGGTAAGAGTTATGAAGTTTGCATACGTCAACCCATTTTTAAAATCCATGGTAAATGTTCTGTCGACCATGGCCAATATAGAGTGCACAGCGGGAAAAGCCTATCTTAAACAGTCTACCAGCGCAGAGGGACATGTAACCGGGATTATGGGGTTAGCCGGACCCCATGCGAAAGGCTCTTTTGCGGTCTCTTTTACTCAGTCTGTGATTCTGGATATTACTGAACGGATGTTGGGAGAAACCCTGACGACGATCGATGAAACCGTCACTGATATGGTGGGTGAGTTGACCAATATGTCTGCTGGCGGTGCAGTGGCACAACTGTCTCAGAAAGGGTATGACCTGAATATGGCGACCCCTGTAGTTGTCAGCGGCGAATCACACCATATCAACCACTCCTCTAAAGGCCCGATTATTGTGGTGCCATTTTCGACCGATTCAGGTGATTTTTTCGTCGAGATCTCCTTTTGCTCCAGTAATTAATCTGAGGGGAATCCGCAGACGTCCTGGCCTAATTGATTGTAGTCCCCTCCCTTCAGAGCTTTTCCGACCAGCGCTCAATCCATTCGGCAGCGACCTCATCGGCGTCCGGCGTTTCACAGCTATCAATAAACAGTGCCTGTCCGACAGGCCTGGCCCCCAGATCGTGCATCAGTTCATTCATCTGTTTTCCCCCTTCAGCAAACGACTCATAGGAACTGTCTCCCAGGGCAATCAGACCAAAACGTACACCGGAGAAATCCGGCTGATGCTGTCGCAGCTGATCATAGAGAGGCTGAAGGTTTGCAGGTATCTCCCCCTGACCGATGGTTGCTGTGCAGATCAGTATCACATCCGGATTTTCGGCCACCTGCTGATAGCTCGGTTCATTCAATAATGTTGCCCGGTGCCCCAGTTGATTTAGCTGTTCGGTGCAGTCGTCTGCAATCAGACTGGCATTACCATAAGTGGAACCCACTACAACCCTGATCTCTGCCATATTCCCCTCTCTTCAACCCGACGATTCAGCTTATAGTCATAAAATCGCTATATAGTAATGAAAACCGACACAGGGTTGAATGTTGATTTTTTTAAATTCACCGTTTACCCGCGTATTTCTGTCAACTATCTTTAATAGGACAGTACCAAAAGGGGAAATAGACCATGCCGAACAACCATGTGGCTCAGCTTATTAAGAAGCTTGAGGATCAATCGACCGAAAAATCGAAACTGGTTGACTGTAATTTTGCGATAAGCGAAGAGGATAAGTTTAAAGTTGAAGCGTTAGCTGAGCTGTTTCATTGCTCCGAAGAACAACTGGTTGCCGACCTGTTGCATGCAGCGCTGCTTGAGATCGAAGAGAAGATGCCTTACCGGGCGGGCACAAAAGTTATTCGGGTCGAAGAGGGAGATCCTGTCTACGAAGATGTCGGACCGATGCCCCGCTATATGGCGATTAAAAGCCGACTCAGCAAAATCACCCAATGTGCCTGATCAGCAGCGGTACGATATAAAACGTTAGTGCAGAAAACCGCGGCGGGTCTGAGCGTTAGCAGAGAAAAGAATCAGCGGGACTTTATCCCGCTGAGTCAGACTTATAACGTTTTCAGATAAGCGATCAGATAATCCTGTTCGGCAGGATCAGTGATCGAAACGTGACGCATCCGGGTGCCCGGAACCAGTTTAGTATTATCAGAAACCCACTTACGCAGATTATCCTCGGTCCAGGTGATGCCAGATTGTTTCAGCGCTTCAGAATAGGCAAAGCGTGGCAGTGAAGCAGCCTCTCTGCCGACAACACCAATAAGACTCGGACCAAAGGCATTTTTGCTGCTATCAGTAGAGTGACATGCCTGGCACCGTTTAAACACTTCTGCACCGGCAGCAGCCATGGCTGCTTCATCGGCCTGCGCAGAAGTAGCTACCATGCCAACCATCGCGGCTGCTGATAGCAACTTAAGCATTACTTTCTTCATGATCAGGTACTCTCATCGTAATTTATACGGGTCTGAAAAGTATACTGACTGAAGCGTCTGGGGAATTTACTACTTGAGTACCCTTTTGTATCGACTGATGACCTAAATCAATGGCCCGGATAACAAAAAACGCGGCCGGAGCCGCGTTTAAATTCGCTATACTAAGTCTGTGACCAGTGCTTAAACCTGTTCAGCGATAATCTGCTTCCACTTCGCCGGCCCCGTGTTATGCACTGAGATACCACTGCTATCTACCGCCACCGTTACCGGCATGTCTTTGACTTCAAACTCGTAGATCGCCTCCATCCCCAGCTCTGGGAATGCCAGTACTTCAGCATTGGTAATCGCCTTGGATACCAGATACGCAGCGCCACCCACAGCCATCAGGTAAACCGCTTTGTTATCGCGGATAGCATCGATCGCAATCGGGCCACGTTCAGACTTGCCGATCATACCCAGCAGACCGGTGCTTTCAATAATCTGACGGGTGAACTTATCCATCCGGGTCGCCGTGGTCGGTCCCGCAGGCCCGACAACCTCTTCCCGAACCGGATCAACCGGACCAACGTAGTAGATAAAGCGGCCTTTCAGGTCAACCGGCAGATCTTCGCCGTTATTGAGCATCTCAACCATCTTCTTATGCGCCGCATCACGACCGGTCAGCATCTTGCCGTTCAGCAGTACTGTTTCACCAGGCTGCCAGCTCAGCACATCTTCCGGCGTGACGGTATTCAGATCAACCCGACGGGTGCTGGCACCCACTTCGAAAGTCACCTCTGGCCACTGATCCAGACTTGGCGGGGTCAGCACTGCCGGACCATTGCCATTCAGTTTGAAGTGAGTGTGACGAGTAGCCGCACAGTTAGGGATCATACACACCGGCAGTGATGCTGCGTGAGTTGGATAATCCATAATCTTTATGTCCAGCACGGTGGTCAGACCGCCCAGCCCCTGAGCACCAATACCCAGCCCATTGACGGCATCCATAATTTCCAGACGCAGCTCTTCAACACGATTTTGCGGGCCACGCTCACGCAGCTCATGGATATCGATCGGGTCCATCAGCGACTCTTTCGCCATCACTGCCGCTTTTTCAGCGGTACCACCGATACCGATACCCAGCATACCCGGTGGGCACCAGCCAGCGCCCATGGTTGGTACAGTCTTCACAACCCAGTCAACAATGCTGTCAGATGGGTTAAGCATCACCATCTTCGATTTGTTTTCAGAACCGCCACCCTTGGCCGCCACATGAACTTCAACCTCATCGCCCTCTACGAGTTCGTAGTGGATCACTGCCGGGGTGTTGTCTTTGGTATTCTGACGCTTGCCCGCAGGGTCAGCCAGGATGGATGCACGCAGCACATTGTCCGGATGGGTGTAAGCACGGCGCACGCCTTCGTTGATCATATCGGTAACGCTCATCTGGGCGTCCCAGGTCACGTTCATACCAACTTTGACAAATACTGTGACAATGCCGGTATCCTGACAAATTGGGCGTTTGCCTTCGGCACACATACGGGAGTTGATCAGAATCTGAGCCATGGCGTCTTTCGCCGCTGGGTTCTGTTCCTTCAGATAGGCTTCATGCACCCCCTGAATAAAATCGATCGGATGGTAATAGGAGATAAACTGCAGCGAATCTGCAATGCTGCTGATCAAATCGTCTTGGCGAATTACGCTCATTATTGACTCCGCAATGTCAGGCTTATGTCATAGGTTGAGGGCTATCTGCGTAACCCTTAACGTGCTCAGTAAAGTGTTGTCGAAGCGGTTACACGCTCATCTGGCAACGGCGGTATACGCTTCTGACTGGGTTATTCTGCAAAGCTGCCGCAGAATTATACACTAAATTAATCGTCAATCGTTGTCCGGCCTTAGTCTAAAGTTCTGTTCTGGTGCTCTGTATGCAGCCCGGCAGGGCCACACAACACAACGGCAGCCGGGTTACAGGCTAAGACAGTAAAGCAGACCAAATAACATGAAGAAACGGCCGCTGGCGGGCGGCAATGACGCTCTGCCCTGCACTTCCTGTTGCTGTTTATAGAGCAACCAGATCAGCGGCACACTGGCAAGCCACCAGATACCGCCTATCACGCCGGTAATCCACAACAGGGAGGTTACCAGCACAACTGACAGCAACAGCAGCAGGTAGAGTGTCCGGGCCCGGGTAATACCAATACGCACCGTCAGGGTGTTTATACCCGCCGCACGGTCACTATCGACATCGCGAATCTCATTCGCCAGCAACAACAGTGAGCTTATCAGGCTGACCGGTATCGAACGCCAGAACAGTGGCCAGTTCACCTCACCTGCGAGAATATAGTAACTGCCGCACACCATCAGTACGCCCATCAGCCAGAACACCAGTATCACCGCCAGCCCCCGGCGCTTGAAGTTGACCGGTTCCACGGTATATCCCAGCGCTCCGGCAAGTCCAACCAGCAGCAATAACAGCAATCCCAGACCAGCATAGCTGATCAGGTAGATACCGATCACTGCCGCCAGCAGAAAACAGACCAGTCCAAGCCTGAAATTACGCACCACCCGGCCCCGGGCAAGCGTGCTGCTGAGACGCTGCAGATCAGCATGGTCATTGATCAGGTTAACGCCGGCCTGCAACAGTAACGCCGCCAGAATAATCAGCACAGCCGCAGAGTAACTGAAGCCCGGCTGTTGCGACGCACTGACAATCCCCACCAGACAGGTGATCAGCGCCACCGAAAAGGAGAAAGGGCGCAACGCCCTGCCAAGGGAATATTTATCCTGCTGCATCAGATCCAACTACACTCATCTGTAAAAACCGGCTAAGGTGCCAGCCATGGCATAAAAAAAGGTATCTCAGGATACCTTTTTTATACATATTATCAATTAGTTACCGCTTTCAAATGCCGGTGCATTGGGCAGATCCCGCATCAGCAGGGCGTATTCCAGGTCAGCATCAATATCCAGTGGCAAACGCACTTTATGGCCCGAGCCCGGAGCACAATCTCTGGCTTCACCCTGCAGGTTCTCCAGATGCTCCAGTTTAAACTTGCGGTTACCAGACGGTGTCATCAGCTCCAGGGTATCGCCCACCATAAAGCGGTTTTTCACTTCGATATCCAGTGTTCCCTTTTGTGCATCACGGCCAATCACCTCGCCAACAAACTGCTGGTGTACACCAACAGAGTTACCGGTCTCATAGTTCTGATACTCGTCATGTACATGGCGGCGATAGAAACCTTCGGTGTAGCCACGGTTGGCCAGATTTTCCAGCGTATCCATCAGCCCCATATCAAACGGACGCCCGGCCACCGCATCATCGATCGCCTTACGGTAGGCCTGCGCGGTGCGTGCAACATAGTAGTGGGACTTGGTCCGGCCTTCGATCTTGAGTGAGTGGATTCCCATCTCAGTCAGTCGGTGAACATGCTGAATCGCCCGCAGGTCCTTAGAGTTCATGATGTAGGTGCCATGCTCATCCTCAAAGGCGGGCATATATTCACCGGGACGGGTCTCTTCCTGCAGCAGATACATCTTGCTGGTTGGTTCGCCCTCACCCAGCGCCGGCTGAACAGGCTCCTCATTCGGATCAAAGCTCTGCACCGGAATCAGATCACCATTATCACTCTGAGTCGCCTCATGAGCATCGTACTTCCAGCGGCAGGAGTTGGTGCAGGTACCCTGATTGGGATCACGGTGATTGATATATCCCGACAACAGGCAACGCCCTGAATAGGCAATACAGAGTGAACCGTGAACGAATACTTCCAGCTCTATCTCTGGACACTTCTCACGGATCTCACCGATCTCATCCAGCGACAGTTCACGGGACATAATAATCCGCTCGATACCCGCCTGATGCCAGAACTTCACACTGGCCCAGTTCATGGTATTACTCTGTACCGACAGATGAATCGGCACTTCGGGCCACTGTTCCTTCACCATCAGAATCAGCCCGGGATCTGACATAATCAGCGCATCCGGCCCCATCTCGATCACCGGACGCAGGTCATCAATATAGGTCTTCAGTTTACTGTTGTGAGGCATGATGTTACTCGCCACATACAGCTTTTTACCCTGCGCATGGGCGATATTAATGCCCTCATGCAGGTTATCCAGATTAAAATCGTTGTTACGCACCCGCAGACTATAACGTGGCTGACCGGCGTAGACCGCATCGGCACCATAGGCAAAGGCGTATTTCATATTGCGCAGCGTTCCCGCTGGCGAAAGGAGTTCTGGTTTAAACATTTTTCACAACATTGAAAAGTTAGGTTCTGCAGCTGGCTCAGGCCATATCCTGCAAGGGAATTGTAAACAGCGGCGTGTAGATAGATCCGCGCTCGCCCGGTTTGCTCTGAAACAGAATCACTGAGTCTGCCAGGCTGAAGAGGTCCACTGTGGGCCACTCTTCGGGCGGTTCAAACTGATTTCGGGCGGGCAACCGTCCCAGCGTGATATGAGGTTTAAAATCTTCCTCTTTAAACTCGATACCCGCTTCCAGAGCGATCTCCATCATCGACCTGTTTAGCGCACTCAGCTCTTCATCTTCCTGACTCATCGCTGCAATAACCGCCAGCTGACGACTCACCGGGTAATACTCTGCAGTATTAATACGCACCTGAAATGAGCGGACTTCAGCCAGCTTATTACGTGCGATATCTTCCAGCTGATCGATCTGTTCCAGAGAGATCTCGCCCAGAAAGCACAGCGTCAGATGATAGGATTCAGCATCAACCCAGTTTACTTCTATCTGCTTGTCAAACTGACACAGGGTATCAGCGTAATCAGCCAGCCATCGGGCCACAGAACCCGGCAGGGCCAGCGCAAAGAACGCACGAATATCCATTAAAGCGTTATCTACCTCATCAAAAAAGACTGACTATTCTGCCCGTCCCCGGGCCGGATCGCAATCACTAACCTGTATAAAAAATCGACAATTTTACCCTCGGCCACGCTGGCGCACTGTTTCCTGCACAGGTAAGGCCTGAATGCGCGAAACCCAGCGTTTCACAGCGGGATAGTCCGCATAGTCAAAACCGGCCACTTCAGGCCATGAGAGAACCGTTGCACCATGAAAATCAGCCACGGTCAGCTTACCAGCCACCAGATACTCTTTATCCTGCAGGTGCGACTCCAGTACGGGTAAGAAACGCATAATGGCCTGCCGTTGAACATCGATAAACGACTCATCGGGTTCACCATCGGCATATTTAACCGCCAGCAGCATATCCAACGCAGGCACTTCGATCTGATTACTGATAAACAAACTCCAGCGATACAGATCCGCCTCCTGCTCAAGGGTATCCACCCACAACAAGCCATCGCCATATTTGCGGGCCAGATAAAACAGAATCGCCTGACTCTCCCACAGCACCAGCTCACCATCCACCAGCGTTGGCAGCTTTCCGGTCGGATTCAGAGCCAGATATTCAGGCGTGCGGGTTGGTTCACTGCGAGGGGCCATAGGAACGTTCTGGTAAGCAACCCCCAGAGATTCGAGCACACACATCACCATATTGGCGCGGGAATAAACACCACCATAAACCGTTATCATCAAATCACCCTGTTAAACTAAGCGTTATCGTGACTGCAACTGTTCGACTTTCAACTGCAGGTTGTTCAGTTTCTGACGGATCTGTAACAGCTCGTTATTCACCACCAAACGGGAACCATCAATCGCTTTTACGGCCTGTTCATTCACCTTAACACGACGTTCGAGTCCGGCCCCCTGCCCCTGACTCTCTTTAAGGGATATCACCTGTTCTGCCAGTAACGCCATTTTCTTCTTCTGATCGGCCTGTTGCAGATCGATCGATTCACTCAATGCCTGAAACTGGGTGCTCAGCGCCGCAGCACTCTGCCTGATAGCGGCCACCTGCTTAGCATTTTCGCTGCCTTTTGCCTCAGATGCGGCTAACTGCTTATCCAGTTTGGTCAGCTCCCCGGTCATCCCCTCAAGGGCTTTCGACTGTTTATCCAGCTGAGCTGAAGCCTCATTTAACTGTTTTTCCAGCTCGGCAATCTTAGGTGTATTACGCTGATGAGCAACCACCCAAAGCTTACCGTTCTCGGAGTTTAACTTGGTAATTTCCGCATCAAGCCGGGAAATAGCTGTACCAAATTTACCGGAGTCGGCCTCCAGGCTGGCGAACTTTTGCTGGTTGATCTCAGCCTGCTTCTTCACCTGATTCTGCAAAGACTCTCCTGTCTGAGCGGCGCTGTCTCCAGCCACCAGAAACAGTTTCTGCAGTTCAATGATCTTCTCATCAACAACTTTGCGTTCGTTCTCTAAAACCTGCAGTTGCTGATGCTGCATGAAGTTCCAGTACGCCAGGCCTGCCACAGCGACCGCCAGTAACAGGATAATCAGATAGCTGAGAGCACCACCACCGGAACTGACCTTTTGCCCCGTATCCGGATGATTCCCCTTCACACCTGTTTTCTGAGGTGTTTCAGTCTGCGGCTTTTCCCCGGGAACTTTGATTGCTGGCTCCCGCTCCGCCGGACCAAAGCTAGGCAGCTCCAGATCTTTATCCTGATCGCGCATTAATGTCTCTCTGTCAGATAGATAATTCAGTTCAGCACTGCCGATATTACACCATCTGACAGTTTTTTGGCCAAAAGAAAAGCCCCGTGCAGAACACGGGGCTTTTCCGAGTAGCGTCGCTTAGGAGCAGATGATCACATCATGCCGCCCATACCGCCCATACCACCCATGCCGCCCATATCAGGCATGCCTGAACCGCCTTCAGATGGCAGGTCAGCAATCATCGCTTCGGTAGTAATCATCAGACCAGCAACAGAAGCTGCTGCCTGCAGTGCGGAACGGGTCACTTTAGCCGGATCAAGAATACCCATCTCGATCATATCGCCGTACTCACCAGTCGCAGCGTTATAACCATAGTTACCTTCACCCTTTTCACGGATGTTAGCAACAATCACAGAGCCTTCATCACCAGCGTTACCAACGATCTGACGCAGAGGCGCTTCAAGGGCACGGAATGCCAGCTCGATACCAACGGTCTGGTCATGGTTGTCACCTTGCAGCGCACCCACTTTGTCCATCGCACGGATCAGCGCAACACCACCGCCAGGTACAACACCCTCTTCAACCGCAGCACGGGTTGCGTGCAGCGCGTCTTCTACACGGGCTTTCTTCTCTTTCATCTCAACTTCAGTGGCAGCACCCACCTTGATAACCGCAACACCGCCTGCCAGTTTAGCAACACGCTCCTGCAGTTTTTCACGGTCGTAATCAGAAGAGGTTTCTTCAATCTGTGCGCGAATCTGGGAGACGCGAGATTCAATCGCAGTATGCTCACCGATACCGTCAACAACGGTCGTATTCTCTTTAGTGATAGCAACACGCTTAGCCTGACCCAGCTGCTCCAGAACCGCCGTCTCAAGATTCAGACCAACCTCTTCAGAGATCACAGTACCGCCAGTCAGAATAGCGATATCTTCCAGCATCGCCTTACGACGATCACCGAAACCTGGTGCTTTAACCGCAGCAACCTTAACGATACCACGCATGTTGTTGACGACCAGAGTGGCCAGTGCTTCGCCTTCAACATCCTCTGCGATAATCAGCAGTGGACGGGAAGTTTTAGCAACCTGCTCCAGAATCGGTAGCAGATCACGAATGCTGGATACTTTCTTATCAACAATCAGCATGTACGGATTTTCAAGCTCAACGCTCATGCTTTCCTGGTTGTTGATGAAGTAAGGAGAGAGGTAACCACGGTCAAACTGCATCCCCTCAACGACATCCAGTTCATTTTCCAGACCAGAACCTTCCTCAACAGTGATAACACCCTCTTTGCCCACTTTGTTCATCGCTTCAGCGATGATGTCACCCACCTGGGAGTCAGAGTTAGCAGAGATAGTACCCACCTGAGCAATCGCTTTACCGTCAGCACAAGGAACAGCCATCGCTTGCAGTTGTTCAACAACTGCAGCAGCCGCTTTATCGATACCGCGCTTCAGATCCATGGGGTTCATGCCAGCAGCAACAGACTTCAGGCCTTCATTTACAATAGCCTGAGCCAGAACAGTTGCAGTGGTGGTACCGTCACCGGCAACATCATTGGCCTGGGAAGCAACTTCCTTAACCATCTGTGCGCCCATGTTCTCAAACTTATCCTGCAGTTCGATCTCTTTTGCTACGGATACACCATCTTTAGTGACGGTAGGAGCGCCGAATGCTTTGTCCAGAACAACGTTACGGCCTTTTGGCCCCAGAGTTGTCTTAACTGCATCAGCCAGAATGTTTACACCCGCCAGCATACGTACGCGAGCATCGTTACCAAACAGTACTTCTTTAGCCATTTTTAAAAATCCTGTGTCTAAAAAAATTCAATCAGAAATTCTTACCAGAGAACCGAAATCAGTTTTCCAGCACACCGTAAATATCGCTTTCATTCATGATCAGCAGCTCTTCACCATCAACTTTAACGGTGTTAGAACCGGCATACTGACCAAACAGTACAGTGTCACCAACCTTAACAGCCAGTGCCTGAACTTCACCGTTACTGGTAATACGACCAGTACCTACAGCGAGAACTTCACCCTGGTTAGGCTTTTCAGCAGCAGAACCTGGCAGCACGATACCACTGGCAGTAGTTGCTTCTTCTTCTTTACGGCGAACAACCACACGGTCGTGAAGTGGACGAATTTTCATTGAATCTCTCTCCTGATCCGTTGATCAAAAAAAGTCAGTTTTGTTTTATAAAGTGCAACCACTGAAAGCGGCTACAAATCCTTGGATGACTCACTAAATGGGGGCAGCAAAAAGCATTTCAACACCCCGGCAAAAATATTTTTTAATCTTCGCGGCGAAAATCGCCATCGATAATATCGCCATTGCGGTCTGTATTCTGAGAACGGGGAGAGTCTGGCCGATGGTTGATGATATCTTCCGGAGCAACACCATTTTGCCGATGAGACATCGCCACCACTGTAAAACGACTCATAACCTGTCGGGCAAGCGCCTTACGGGTATAGGGGATCAAACAGAGAAAACCAATCACATCGGTCACGAACCCTGGGGTAAGCAACAATGCGCCCCCCACCGCCAGTACAATCCCTTCAACCATCTCATTGCCGGGTATCTGTCCCGCGTTCATCCGTTGCTGAGCCCGGGCCAGTGTAGATAACCCCTGATAGCGCAACATATTCACCCCGATAAAGGCGGATAAAAGCACCAGACCGACGGTGTACCAGGCACCAATCGCCTGACCAACATTGATCAGCACGGTAATCTCAATCACCGGGATAATAATAAACAACAGTAGAAGAAAGCGCATAAAGCTCCCATCCTGCATCAGACGACTACGTCCGCACAGTTCAAAAAAATTTCACTCTCTGCTTTTTTGCCCTACAGGGAGCCTGGTTAAAAAAATGCCGAACATTCAACATAGTTAGGGACGAATTTGTTTTTTTCAACCCCCTGTAACCCCACACGCATTCGCAGCATTACGACTAAAATACTATATAACCACATCAAAAAACTTGCACAAATTATTACTTAAAAATCATACACTTACGCAAAATAGGACACAATATTGACAATATAAGCCATTGTTTATTATGAATTTTTAACAATACCCCTTTCAGGCAGTAGACATTTGTGCAGAAGCGTTATAAGTTCTAACGCTAAGCATTTTGCAACGCACAAAAAAGCATAATAAGAAAAAAATAAAATATAGAAGATAAGGTAGTAAAACTGATGGAACTTAAAGATAAAGTAATCGTTATTACCGGTGGTGGTCGTGGTCTGGGTCGCGCTATGGCACTGGAACTGGCTGAAAAAGGCGCAAAACTGGCGCTGGCTGACCTGGACCAGGAAGGCCTGGATGAAACCGTTGGCCTGTGCATGGAGTTCGGCGTTGAAGCCCGTGGCTACATCGCTAACGTATCTGATGAAGATTCTGTAGTTAAACTGTTTAACGATGTTGCAACCGATTTTGGTGCGCTGCACGGCCTGGTAAACAACGCCGGTATCACCCGTGACGGCCTGTTCATTAAAGTTAAAGATGGTGAAGTTGTCAGCAAAATGAGCCTGGACAACTGGAACCTGGTCATCGACGTTAACCTGACCGGTACATTCCTGTGTGGCCGTGAAGCAGCGATCAAGATGATCGAACTGGGCAATCAGGGCTGCATCATCAACATCTCCTCTATCTCTCGTCATGGCAACATGGGGCAGACCAACTACACCGCAACTAAAGCAGGCGTAGAAGCGATGGCGGTGACCTGGGCAAAAGAGCTGGCTCGCTACGGTATCCGCGCAGCGTCTATTGCGCCAGGCTACATCGGCACTGAGATGGTGATGAGCATGAAACCTGAAGCACTGGAAAAAATCGCTTCTGGCATCCCTGCCAAGCGCCTGGGTAAACCTCAGGAGATCGCTAACACTGTCGCTTTCATCATGGAAAACGACTATGTCAATGGTCGCTGCATCGAAGTCGACGGCGCACTGCGGATCTGATCAATCTCTTCGTTGAAAATAAAGCCGGCAGATACGCCGGCTTTTCTGTTTTTCAGGCCCACAACTCATTTCAACCAGTACCAGGCTAACTGACAGCATTGCGACATTTTAAGAACCCTGTAAGCTGAGGCACAAGCCAACACCGGCAAACCATCATGGACGTAAAATGACGATATACAAATCAGCTGAGGGTGAACAAGCCGTTCAGGAGTACTACCAAACGTTCATCGATCACTGGCCAGTGGCTTGCCAACAAATAAAACTGACCACCCGCTTCGGTGAAACCCATCTGCTGACCTGTGGTGATAAAGCACTACCACCACTCCTGCTGATGCATGGTGCCATGGCAAACGCCACCGCCTGGTTTTTCGATGTCGAAGAGTGGTCAAAACATTTCAGGATATATGCCATCGATATGATCGGTGAACCGGGGCTGAGTGCACAGATTCGCCTGCCTATGGACAGTGATGCTTATACCCTGTGGCTGGATGATGTGATGCAGGAGACCGGCCTTACTCACGCTGCAGTGGTGGGAGAATCCCTGGGTGGCTGGCTGGCACTGGATTACGCCTCCCGCCGACCGGAGAAAATTACCCAAATAGCCCTGCTGGTACCAGGCGGTGTAGGCCCGCAACGTAAATTCCTCCTCAAGGCACTGCCGCTGATGTTGTTAGGAAAATGGGGCAAACGTAAAGTGCGGGAGATGATCTTCGGCGCTGAAGAGAACAACCCATCCCCTACTATCCTCAGATTCAGGGAGTTCTTCGCGCTGATCATCCAGCATGTTAAGCCAAGAATGGATAAACTGCCGATCATCAGCGATAAAGCCCTGCAAAATATCCGCGCCCCGATGCTGGCAATTATTGCCGGTAAAGATGTTCTGCTCGATTCCAAAGCCACCCAGAACAGACTCGAAAGCAATGTCGCAGATGTCAGGGTAATCTGCCAGCCGGATGCCCGGCATCTGATTCGGGAGAGGGGAGCCATCTTAGAATTCTTATTAAAAGCAGAGGCGAGACCGTCGCTTGAATAAAAGCAGTGGCTAGACCGTCGCTGCGCGACTAGCTAGACGCGACTGCGTCGCTTGCTCGTGGCTAGGAGAGCCTTCTTAATAAATTGAATACGTTAATTAAAGTTCTCATTTCATAAGTTATGAACTGGTTTTAGCTCGCTTTATACCTTTTTAGCTACTTATGACCAAAGATCAATCTTAAATATAGTAGTAAGCTTGGTCTCATTACAATCCCCCCCAAAACAAGCAACAACACATCATATTGAAAACAAAGCCCATAACCCTCTGCCATAACACCCAATTTTGCGATAAGACTAAAATATTCTTTCTCAGAACTGAAAGGACAACTATCAGATAGTAATGACGTTAAACCTATTAGAAAAACAGCCAATCCGATGCCGGAGAAGGCCAGGCTACGTCCAAAGATATGATTCCTCGTTTTAACATAGCCTGCTTGGAAATAGTTTGAATACCAAATAATTAGTAGCCCCGAAAAAGTTGTGATCAAGGCAAACAAACCTATTTTTGGAATAAAACCCGTTGAGGAATAAAGCAGCAGGAAGCCCCCAAATGAGCTAAACAGACATAGAAAGAATAAAATAAACCACTCATCGGAACTCCATATCCTTAGCGCTCAGCCATTTTTTATTTAAATCTGACAACAGTGACGAAAATTAACTCTATCAAACCTAAACAGCAATAGTAGAGTCTCTTTTATTCTCGTGTTTTCTAGAACGGAAAGCGTCGCTTGCTCGTGGCTAGGAGAGCCTTCTTTATGACTTTAGGGAGGCTCTTAAAAGAATAAGCGTTGTAAGAAGGTTACTGTTGTAAAAATAAGAACCTTCGAATCGATTATTTTGCATCATCCCATTCCATTGGCTGAAATGAGATACCGTCTTTTGTACCTACAGGGCCAGACTCAACAAAGCCAAACCGCTTATAGACCGGCACTGCATAGATAGATGAGCGCAAGGAAAAACGTTTGCTTTGACTAGATTCTTTAGCCTTCAGCCATAAGAGACGAGAGATCCCCCTTCCCTGAAACGCTTGTGCTACAAACAGATGGTAAAGATGACTACCTCCTTTGACAGAGATATAGCCCATCAGTACTCCTCCCTCTTCATAAACCAGATTAAGATACTCGGGACTGGAAACCCTGACAGCAAATGCCGCCTCCGTAATCGACTCCCTAAACCACACCGGCAGTTCTTTGCCTGGTTCGTCGAGGTAAAAATGCGATAGCGAAGCAACCAAATCTGCGATCTGGTGCACATCACTTTCAACTGCTATCCGAATACTCATCTATTATGTAAATTCTGGGTTATTTTCATGAATGCCACAGCAATCGTTTACTCTTTTTCTAAACGAGCAAGTGGCGAAACCACGTCTGGCAGCCGCGAAGCGGCGTTCTAACGAGTCGAACTTGTTCGACGGTCTAGCTCGAAGAGCATCTCTGCTTTCCGCTCTTTATTCGCAAAGCTGTATTCAAAGCTGTTGCGAGCCAGTTCCACTGCTTGCTCACGCGTCATTCCCAGCCCCTTTTCAAGGGCGATGAAGTTTTCGGTAAGGTAACCGCCGAAATAGGCCGGATCGTCGGAGTTTACGGTGACTTTCACGCCCTGCTCCAGCATCTGCAGGATGTTGTGCTGGCTCATATCGTCAAAGACTTTCAGTCGGGTGTTCGACAAAGGGCATACGGTGAGTGCAATCTCTTCCCGGGCCAGGCGCTGGATCAGTTCTGGATCGTCTATCGCCCGTACACCGTGATCAATCCGATCCACCTTAAGTATGTCCAGTGCGTCGATCACATTTTGTGCAGGCCCCTCTTCACCCGCATGGGCAACGGCTAGCAGCCCCATTGCCCGGGCTTTGGCAAAAACCCGCTCAAACTTAGCTGGAGGATGGCCTTTTTCTGAGCTATCAAGGCCTATACCGATAATTTTATCCAGATAGGGTTCGGCCTGTTGCAGAGTTTCGAACGCGGCATCCTCACTGAGATGGCGCAGAAAACACATAATCAGACCGGAGCTAATACCATACGCGGTTTCAGCTTGCTCCAGCGCCCGGCTGATACCGTTAATCGCCGTTGCGAAAGGGATACCCCGGTCGGTATGGGTCTGAGGGTCGAAAAAGGGTTCGATGTGGAGGATATTTTCGGCCTTACAGCGTTCAATGTAGGCCCAGGTCAGATCATAAAAGTCCTGTTCGGTCTGCAGTACTGCAGCACCCTGATAGTAGAGATCGAGAAAATCCTGCAGATTACCAAAATCATAGGCTTCACGCAGTTGTTCAATCGATGCATACGGGAGCTCTACGGCGTTACGCTCGCCCAGAGCGAACAACAGTTCAGGTTCCAGTGAGCCCTCCAGATGCAGGTGCAGCTCTGCCTTTGGCAAGTCGTTCAAAAACTGATCCATCAATCACCCCAATCGCTTAATTCAATACTGTTATTATCATTACACAGTAGTAAAAATGAAGTTCGTCCGGTGCGCAACCACTTAAGGGCTTTTTATTCCTCTCCCTGCAATACCCCTCCTCTCTTTTACCCATGTCCTGGGTTATGGACCGAATATTGCAGCAGACAACACGCTTTACCTTACATTGTCATGAACTGGCCAATGCAACCGTTAACGGCGGGAGAGAACAGGCAGACAAAAAACATTGCAGCAGGCCCTGACAGATAGTTGATCAGAGCATATCAACTGTGACCATCGGGTTCAGGATATACCAGGAGTATTTCATGACAGATCAGCAGGCCCCACAGGAATCTACCGGCACCGATAAGCGCCAGGATAATGTTTTATGGCTACAGTTGTGGAAAGATCAGCGGACCGACTTTCATCAACAGCAGGTGAGTCCGCTGCTGCCGCGCTTCTGGAATAACCAGACCGTCGCCAAAAACGCCAGGGTATTGGTGCCTCTGTGCGGCAAGAGTCAGGATATGCTCTGGCTGGCAGCCCGGGGACACCGGGTGATCGGTGTTGAATTAAGTCCACTGGCGGTAAAAGCATTTTTCAGCGAAAACAATCTTAAGGTTAAAAAGTCCCGTGTCGGTAACTTTACCTGTTGGCAGTCTGGACTGATTACGATCTGGTGTGGCGATTTCTTCTCTTTACAAAAACATCAACTGGGAAAAGTAGATATCGTTTTTGATCGCGCCGCTCTGACTGCCCTTTCCGGGGCTATCCGCCAGCAGTATATCGGCCAGTTGTGCCAGTTGATCGGTATAAACTGCCAGATTTTTCTGCTGACGGTCGAGGATATCGACAATCACAGTCAGCAAAGCCCGGATATGATAGATAGTGAAATTACTGCGTTGTATGCCGGACAGTTTGATATATCGCTGATGCACACAGAAAGCGCCTGCGTCCCTGAAACGCACCCGCAAACAGCAGGTTTTCATACTGAAAGCAAAGTTTACCGACTCACCTACAAGCCTGTTCCGGCTTAGTTATCGCTCTGAGGCTCTGCTACCACCTGATCACCGTTCCAGGGAGCCACTTTCAACAACAGCAACATCCCGGGAATCGCCAACAGGGCACAGATATAGAAAAACAGGTGCCAGCCCACGGCATCCACGACATAGCCTGTAAACGCATTAACGAACGTCCGTGGCAACGCCGCCAATGCAGTAAACAGAGCAAACTGAGTTGCAGCAAACGCAATACTGGTGGAACGGGCAATAAAGGCGGTAAACGCGGCAGTACCGAGCCCAACCCCCAGATATTCCAGACTGATCACCACCGCCAGTATCAGTTTATCAGGCCCTGACTGAGCTAATAACGCGAACCCCAGAATGGTCACCACCTGCACTACGCCAAACAACCACAGCGCCCGGTTGATCCCCAGTTTTATCATCCATAATCCACCGAGAATCCCACCCACAACAGAGGCCCAGAGTGCCGAAGCTTTCGCGATAACTCCGATCTCTGTCAGACTGAAGCCCATATCGATATAGAAGGGCGTCGACAATGCGGTGGCCATGTTGTCACCCAGTTTATAGAGGAACATAAAGCTGAGAATCTGCAACGCCCCGGTCCAGCCCAGACGGGTGATAAATTCATGGAACGGTTCGATCACCGCTTCTTTGAGGGTTTGTGGGGTCCGGGGCGCCATCACCGGTTCCTTAACCACCAGCGTCATGATCACCCCCAATAACATAAACCCGGCAATGATAACGAACACGCTGCTCCAGGGCAGGATATCAGCCAGCACCAGCCCCAGCGCACCCGGCACGAGTCCGGAGATGCGGTACGCCTGCACATGCACCGAGTTGCCCCAGCCCAGCTCCTCTTCAGGGAGCAGTTCCCTACGATAAGCATCCAGCACAATATCCTGACTGGCGCTGAACAGGGCGACCGCCGTGGCCAGATAGGCGATAGTCATGATCGACATAGCCGGATCAAACAGTCCTAAACTGGCAATAGACCCCAGCAGAGCCAGCTGCATCATCAGCATCCAGCCACGTCTGCGTCCCAAAAAAGGCGGCACATAACGGTCCATCAGCGGTGCCCACATAAACTTCCATGTATAGGGGAAAGTGACCAGCGCAAACAAACCGATCTCTTTCAGACCCACCCCCTCTTCACGAAGATAGGCAGGCAGCAGCTGAAACAATACATACAACGGCATACCGGATGAGAATCCGGTAAAGATACAGATCAGTGTCCGCTGGTTTAATACCGCTTCTGACCAGTGTTTACGAGTCGGTGCTTTTACCGCGTCCACTTAATATCCTTAGTGCTAATCCTGGGGTGAGATCAGAGTAACTTACATAAAGTAACGGCAGCTGAATGCTGCCGTATTAATGGAAAATCAGTCTCTGAAATTAGTGTATTGCAGCGGCAGTTCCAGATCTTCACTGCGCAGCATCGCCATCACTTCCTGCAGATCGTCACGCTTTTTACCCGTCACCCGCACCTGATCACCCTGTACCTGAGCCTGAACCTTAAGCTTTTTGTCTTTAATCATTTTGACAATCTTTTTGCTGAACGGCTGATCCAGCCCCTGTTTCAGGGTTACCAGCTGACGGGCGCGCATATTGGCGGTATGCGGCTCACCTACATCCAGGCTTTTAATATCCACTTTGCGCCCCACCAGTTTGGTACGCAGAATATCCATCATCTGTTGTAACTGAAAGTCGACCTCCGCCTGCAGAGTGATCACATCACCTGCAAGCTCAAATTTCGCATCAACTTTATTAAAGTCATAGCGGGTCCCCAGTTCCCGGTTAGCCTGGTCTACCGCATTACTCACTTCATGCATATCCAGTTCAGAAACGATATCAAAAGATGGCATCGAAAATACTCCTTAAAGCAGGTCTGCCGCTTGCCTGCGGCCTAATATGTTTTATCCTGCCTATCATACCGTTATGATGGTGATACACATACCCCATTTCGGCATAGGACTCTGAACATATGCACTGGCATATTCTGGGCGCTGGCGCGATAGGCCTGCTCTGGGCAGCAAAATTACGCACGGCTGGCCATCAGGTCACACTGATTTTACGTACACAGGACAAGCTCTCTCAGTACAATGAAACGGGCCGGTTTTCGATCACCCATGATGACACAATCCAGTGGTTTGATACCCAGGCACAACTGGCTGACTGTGATGATCCTATCGATTACCTGCTGATCACCACGAAGTCGTTTGCGGCAGCCGACGCATTCGCCTCAGTCAAACAGCGCATTTCGGCCGGCACAAAGGTTTTACTGTTGCACAACGGGATGGGGCCGCAGCAACAGCTGAGAGATGAAAACCCTGAAGTGGAGATCTGGGCTGGCAGCACAACTGATGGCGCTTACTTTGATCAGCCCTTCAGTCTGATCAGGGCGGGCATTGGCGAAACCCATATCGGACGGCTGTCTGATGGTGACAATGACTGTCTGTTTCAGGAGCTGCAAGGGGTTGATCATCAGCTGCGCCATGCAACCGACATTGAAACGGTACTGTGGCGTAAGCTGGCGATTAACTGTGCGATCAATCCACTTACCGCGTTGTTTAACTGCCGCAATGGCGAGTTGCTGAAATATGATGACCGTCGGGCCGCAATGGCGCAGATCTGCAAAGAGGTCGATGAGGTCACCAGTGCGCTGGGGATCTCCCTGTTTGACCGCAAACTGATGGAGGAAGCCTGGGACGTGGCAGAACTAACCGGAAACAACCACTCCTCGATGCAACAGGATATCAGCCACAACCGTCCCACAGAGATAGAAACCATCACCGGTTATCTCTGCGAGGTTGCCGATCAGGCCGGTATCGCCACACCCGCTAACCGCTTAGTGCTCGAGGCCGTCCGGGGGCTGAGTGAGGAATAACAGCGCTTCTCTCTGTGCGGTGAGACACTTTAAACTATTTATCGGTTAACAAGGATCTTAACATGGCTAAGAAACATTCAGAGATGAGCCCATCAGAGCGCCGTCTGTCGCAAGGTTTGGGAGAAGACTACCCTTACGATACAAAGCTCTCCAAAAAGAAATATATAAAAGAGAAACAGAAGCTGCAGATCGAGTTGCTGAAAATGCAAAACTGGATCAAGGAGACCGGTCAGAAAGTAGTCATCATTTTCGAAGGACGGGACGCAGCAGGCAAAGGGGGTGCCATTCAGCGCTTTACCGAGCACCTTAATCCCCGGGGAGCCCGTATCGTTGCCCTGAACAAGCCCTCCAGCACCGAACAGGGACAGTGGTACTTTCAACGCTATCTGCAGCACCTCCCCAATGCCGGTGAGATCGTGCTGTTTGACCGTTCCTGGTACAACCGGGCGGGTGTGGAACGGGTGATGGAGTTCTGTTCAGAGGAGGAGTACAAGCTGTTTCTGAAACACACACCGATGCTGGAACAGATGCTGGTCGAAAGTGGTGTACGTCTGTTCAAATTCTGGTTTTCTGTGAACCAGCGGGAGCAACAACGACGCTTCGATGAGCGCCGTGAAGACCCGCTGAAACACTGGAAACTGAGCCCCATGGACCTGGCATCAGTAGAACGGTGGAAGGAGTACACCAAAGCCAAAGAGGCGATGTACCACTATACCCATACAGAGTTTGCCCCCTGGACAACCATCATGTCGGATGACAAGAAACGCGCCCGGTTAAATGTGATGAAAATCGTTCTGAACGCCCTGCCCTATGAAAACAAAGACGCAAAGGCTGACCTGACGCCGGACAGCAATATCGTTGCCGATGCCATGGATCGCACACCTCAGTTCAGCAAAAAACATATACCTGAGATTGATTAGAGAAATAGATTAGCGGCCTTCATAAACACCTGACACATTTTCATTTGACCCGGGCGCAACCGCAACATAGAGTAGCGCCTCGTTCTACTGGTGCCCGACGCTGACTCAACAGCCAGGGTTAATCGGGAAGTCTGGTGCGCTCCTTAACAGAGCAATTCCAGCGCTGCCCCCGCAACGGTAAGTAACTGCGAAACTGACATATGCCACTGTAATGGGAAGGCGTCAGTGACGGATCAGCAAGATGCTGATCAGGTTACCAGCCCGGAGACCGGCCAGTAGTCAGTTCACTCTTTAAGTGCACGGTGGGTGCGCTAAACAGGAAGTACAATGAAAATGTCCCCCCTTTATCCGGCAGTGCTGATGGGCACGTCGCTGATCTCTGCTACGGCTGTGGCGCAGGAAACAGCACAGCAAAACACCCTCGATACTGTTGTTGTATCGGCTAACCTGATTGAACAACCGATTACAGAAACTATCGCCTCAGTATCCGTAGTGACCGCTGACGATATCCAGCGCTCTCAGGTGGATTCTGCTAAAGCAGCAATCAACCTGTTACCCGGTGTTAATTTCACCAGCAGCGGTGCCCGCGGTCAGTCTGCTGCGCTCTACACCCGCGGAACTGAATCCGATCACACCCTGATTCTGGTTAATGGTATCCGCATTGGGACACCGACAGCGGCCGGTACCCGACTGGAACTGATTCCGGTGGATCAGATTGAAAAAATTGAGTTTGTCAGAGGCCCCCGTTCGGCCCTCTATGGCTCCGATGCCATTGGCGGAATGATCCAGATATTCACGAAAAAGGGGAAGCAAAATGCCTCCGGCTCAGTTGCCCTGACTCTCGGTGATCAGGGTACACACAAGCTATCTGGCACCTATTCTCAGCCCTATAGTGACACTGGCAGCATCTCGGTTGCACTCTCAGCCGATCATCACGACGGTATCGATGTTAAGGATGATGCAGAGTTTGATAAAGACGGTTATCGCAATCTGTCCGCGAATATTGCCATTGACCAGCAGTTGACTGAGCGGGTTGACCTGAATCTCCAGGCCATCAAATGGCAGGGTAACAGCGAGTTCGACACAACCTGGGGAGGCAACGAGTCCGATTTTGAGAATGAACTCTACTCTGCCCACATCCAGTATTCGGGTGATAGTTTCGATAGTGCCCTGAGCGCCGCCTATGTCAAAGATGACAACCTGACTTACGGTAACGGCATCAGCCGCAGGAATGGCTCCCGCTATGTCACCGAACGCCAGCAAGTAAACTGGCTTAACACGGTCTACATTAACAACACCTCTATTTCCGCCGGGCTGGATTATCTGAATGATGATCTGGCCGACAGCACACAGAGCTATACAGTGAGCAGCCGGGACACCAAAGCGGCCTTTGTCGGTCTGCTTCAGGAGGGCGATCACTATCAGGCTGAGTTAAGTGGCCGCTTTACCGATGATGAACAGTTTGGCGAGAATACCACCTACAGTGCGGGATATGCCTATCAGTTTGATCCGCTGAAAGTAGCCATAAGCCACGGTACAGCATTTAAAGCCCCTACCTTTGATGACCTGTATTATCCCCTGAGCTTTGGCTATCAGGGAAATCCAGACCTGAAACCGGAAGAATCTGAAACCACAGAGATCAGCATTTCAGGCAACGGCGTCGCCCTCTGGGAGATCAGTGTTTACAAAACCGATATCCGCAACCTGATCAGCATAAATGATAGTTTCACCACGGTGGAAAATACCGACAAAGCAGAGATCAAAGGTGTAGATGCCAGTTACCAGATAAGCTATGGCCACTGGAACCACACTCTGGCCTACCAGTACGTGAATGCCAGAGATGCAGCGACAGGAAAAAAACTGCGTTTCCGACCACAGGAAACCGTTAAATGGCAGATTCACTACGCCGCTGACCAATGGTCCGCAGGTAGTGAAATCATCTGGGAAGGAAAACGCTACAGCAACGCCGACAACAGCAGTTCACTGCCCGCGTTTGCCGTGCTAAACCTCTATACAACCTATCAGGCAACCCCTGAATGGACACTTGGAGGCCGGATTGAAAACCTGTTCGACAAGGCGTATCAAACCAATCCCGGGTATAATAATCAGGATCGCTTGCTAACCGTTTCGGCCCGATATAGCTTTTAATTGAGCTGTTTTTAATTCAGCTTAAGCACGTCACCCGGAGGCTGAATAGTTTTATTCGGCCTTTTTTATTTAAAGGACACTCTGATGGCCAACCGTCTGACCAGAATCTACACCCGCAGCGGCGACAAGGGCACGACCTCGCTGGCCAATGGCAGCAAGGTAAATAAATACCACCCGCGCATCGAAGCCCTGGGGGATACCGATGAACTGAACTGCCTGCTGGGCGTTTTACTCGCCGAGCTTGCCGCTCAGGAACCGTTAAGGATACTGTTGCTACAGTGCCAGAACGATCTGTTTGATCTGGGGGGTGAACTGGCTGTGGCCGATCCGGGCTACACCGTTATCGACACTGAAGTGATAACGCAGATGGAGCAACAGATTGACGCCCTCAACAGCCAGCTGCCGCCCCTGAAGGAGTTTATCCTTCCGGGCGGCAACCGGGCCGCAGCACTGTGCCATCAGGCACGTAGCGTTTGCCGCCGGGCTGAGCGACGGATGGTGGAACTGGCCGACCAGGAAATGGTCAACCCGTTAAGCGCTACCTACCTGAACCGCTTCTCGGATCTGCTGTTTGTCGTTGCCCGGGTACTGGCACGACAGAACGGCGGTGAAGAAGTATTATGGCAGCCGCGCAAACCTGCTCATAAACCTGAGCAACAGGGCGGGTAACATAAGTCCGCAGGGGCCGCATTTTATGATGTGGTTATGATTAGCCAATATAAACAGTAAAAGAGAGAAACCGATATGTTGCGTTTTATCGCTCCACTGACAATTGCCCTTTTAGCCTCGTTTTTAGCACCACTGGCTCAGGCAGACTGCGCTGATGAGCAGACCTGGTGCGAAACGAAGTGCGAAGTTAAACATATGACCGATGACGCTGCCGTGACCGGCTGTAAATCCAAATGCGTCGCTGCGCGGGCAGCCTGCAGCACCAAAGCAGGTGCCGAAACAGCGTGGGATGCGACCAAAAAAGCCGCACAGGACACCAAATCGTTTTTCAAGGGTCTGACAGAGTAATACTCAGACAGAGTACCTGAGACTGCATAGCTACTGCGACTCGACGACCATCCGCGCCTGCTGCAGCACTTCGCACATCTGCTGTGCACCGTCCAGCAAGCGCATGGTTGGCCGGTATAGCAGATCCTCATTGAGGCGATAAAACTGGCCATCCCGGGTAGCCGACAAAGTGGGCCATGCCTGCCATTGCTGCTCCCAGCCATCCGGGAGATTTCTCCCCGTCAGAATCACCTGCGGATCCGTCAGCAGCACCGACTCTACCCCCAGACGGGGAATCGCCTCCCGATGTCCGGCAAACAGATTTTCCCCACCACACAAGCGAATGACCTGACTCACCATCTGTCCCTGGTTAACAGTCATCAGCGGCTGATTCCAGAGCTGATAAAAAACCCGTAGCCGGGTTCTGCCAGAGTATTGTTGCTGTAGCGTTTGCAAACGTTCCTCAAACAGCGTCGCCTGATGTTCGGCTTCAGGCAGCTGTAATAGCTGCCCCAATGCCCGCAGGTTATAGGGAATGTCACTGAACACTTTAGGATCTGAGTAGTAAACAGGAATACCCATCTGCTCCAGGCGTTGCAGCGGAAGATGCGGATTACCTCCCGCCCAGGCGACCACCAGATCAGGCTTGAGGGCGATAATCGCTTCAAGATTAAAGCTCTGAGAATCGCCGATCACCGGTATATTCAACGCTTCAGCAGGATAATCGCTGTGACTGACCACACCAGAAATATAATCCCCAGCACCAATAGCAAACAGGTTTTCGGTAATATGCGGCGACAGCGCGATAACCCGCCGGGCCGGTTGAGCAATATCAATCACCCGCCCCCGGTTATCTGTCACACTGATACCTGCTTCAGATGTCGCAACAGATAAAAGCTGGCTGCATACTAAGAGGATAAAGCTGGATAATTTGAACCGCATACACACTCGCCGGGACAGAGTTTCATTAAGAAGGTCCGATTCTACTCTACCCGGCAGAGAAAAAATGCTCTTGCAGCCATTGAAGCAGCAGATGCCATTATTTTTTATGTTCTTTGAACAGTGAACCAGGGTGAGTAAATTTTTATGCAGATTCAGGAACCCCATCAGGACAAACGCTTTGCTCTGTTTAACCTGGGCTTCAGGCCCTTCTTTTTATTCGCGGCGCTCTCTGGCCTGCTACTAATGCTTCAATGGCTGATGTTGCTGGGATCAGGTCAGGCGACCTACCGCTATTACCAGATCAGTCAGATATGGCATGGTCACGAGATGCTATTTGGCTATGCCGCGGCAGTGATTGCCGGATTTCTGCTGACGGCGGTGCGCAACTGGACCTCGATCCAGACCCCCTTCGGTGCAAAACTGGCAGGACTCTTCCTGTTCTGGCTGGCGGCCCGGCTGCTACCACTGATCTCCGAGTTTATTGTGCCGCTACCTGCGCCATTAATCGCGGTGACTGACCTGTTGTTTCTGCCGCTGGTCGCCCTGTCTATCGGGCTGCCGATCATCCGCTCCGGCAATTACAAAAACCTGATTTTCACGGTTATTCTAATCGCCATGAGCTTTGCTAATCTGTTGATTCACCTGCAACTTCTGGGCATTACTGAATCAACTCTGGCTCAGGGAATGGATCTGGAACTGGGACTGATCGTAGTCGTCATGGTCGTCATGGGTGGCCGGGTTATCCCTTTCTTTACTGAACGGGCACTGGCATTTGAAGCAAAGCGCTTCAGCTGGATTGAGAAATCAGTAATCCCGATGGCATTTGGCTGGCTCATCGCCGACCTGCTCCAGTTCAACTCTGTTGCCCTTCTGCTTGCAGCACTCAACGCAGTGCTGAACCTGATACGCCTGACAGGCTGGTTCAAACCACGCATGATACGCAACCCGCTCATCTGGATTCTGCATGTCGCCTATCTGTTTATACCCCTGGGTTTTGCCCTTGAAGCGGTCAGCGGAATAACTCAGTTATCGCCATATATCACCACCCATGCGTTCGCCGCCGGGGCGATCGGATCGATGACCCTCGGCATGATGGCCCGGGTATCGCTGGGGCATACGGCCCGGCCATTAAAACTGGCTAAAATAACCGTTATTGCGTTTATCCTGATGGTTGCTGCGGGCTCAGTCAGAGTCTTTATGCCGATGATTCCGGAACTGCACAGCCTGGCGATCCATCTCTCCGGTGGACTCTGGATTATCGCCTGGGGGCTGTTTCTGATCCCCTATACACCGATTCTGTTGAAACCCCGATTAGATGGACAGTTTGGATGACCCGATTAAGAGACCTGCCCGGATTAGGACCAAAATCTGAAGCCTGGCTGACAGAGGTTGGCATCAACACTCCCGAAGCGTTGCGAGAGATAGGCGCAATCCGAGCGTTTATACGGCTCAAAAATGAGTGCAGTACCGCTCCCAGTTTGAACTTTCTCTACGCGATGGTTGGCGCCATTGAAGGCGAAAGCTGGCTAAAAATAGCTAAACATGAAAAGAGCCGTTTGCTAACAGAGTTGGAAGGCTACCGGGAATTGGAAGCACTGTTTCAGGCAGAAGGGATAAAACTCACCCCGCCATAGCGCTTTAATAAAAGCTCAGTAACTAAAAAAGGAGACATTTTAAGTCTCCTTTTTTGCTTTTCCTGGCAAGGAAAGCTCAGCTTTCCATCTAACCACTAGCAAGTTACGCAGTGACGTCTGGCAAGCTGCGCAGCGCCATCTCACTTATTGGGATCAACCAACGTACGCCCCTGAATCTTACCCGCCACAATATCCGCCGCAGCCTGGGGCAGATCGGCCAGTCCGATTACACTGGAGATATCGCCTAAAGCGTTGTCAGGCAGATCGGTTAGTAGTCGGTTCCATGCCTGGGTGCGGATATCTACCGGACACATGACTGAATCAACTCCCTGTAAGCGCACATTGCGCAGAATAAACGGCATGACCGTCGTTGGCAGTTTATAACCGCCCGCCAGACCACAGGCGGCAACAGTGCCCCGATAATCGGTCTCAGCCAGCACCCGGGCCAGAATAGTATCCCCGACAGTGTCGATTGCACCTGCCCAGCGCTGCTTTTCCAGCGGCCGCGACGCTTCAGCCATCTCAGCCCGGGTCAAAAATTCGCTGGCACCCAGGCCACGCAGATACTCGTGGCTGGATTCCCGTCCAGTCACCGCCGCGACGGTATACCCCAACTGACTGAGAATCGCCACCGCAACACTCCCGACACCACCTGCCGCGCCAGTAACCACTACGGTCCCACGATCCGGGGTAATTCCCCCCTCCTCCAGCGCCATCACGCAGAGCATCGCAGTTAAACCCGCTGTGCCGATAGACATCGCCTTGGCGGCATCCATTCCCTGAGGCAGTTTTACCAACCATTCCGGTTTCATCCGTGCATACTGGCTATACCCGCCCCAGTAGCGTTCACCAACACTCCAGCCGGTCATAATGACCTGATCACCGGCCTGGTATTGCGGACTACGGGACTCAGTGACAACACCCGCAAGGTCGATCCCCGGCACCATGGGAAACTTATGAACGATTTTCCCGCTCCCCGTGATCGCCAGTCCATCTTTATAATTAAGTGAGGAGTAGCTTACTTTAACCAGCACATCCTCATCGGGCAGATCACTCAGATCAAGCTGTTTGACTGCTGACAGGGTTTTCCCCTCCTCCTGCTCCAACACCAGGGCATTAAACATAATTTACCTCACTTTACCTTGTCATGGTTTATCGGGTGGTTGCTGCCTGCCAGAAGATCGCTTGATGCAGATGGCGAGAAGCATTCCGGACACACGATCCTTTTTAAATCAGGTCAAAAAAGGCATGCGCCTATTTGTCTTACAAATTAACATTAAGACAATTTACACTATATTTATTTGTCTTACAAATTAACAATTAGTCGTTTATGTGAAATAATCGTTCTCTTACTGTAGGAGAGATTCGTGAGTTTAGAAATAGAGCCCGTTGCCCAGCACAGTCTGCCCAGGCAGATTGCTGATCAGATCCGTCAGGCCATCATCGATGGTTCACTGAAGGCTGATGATCGCTTACCCACCGAGGGGGAGCTGGCGGTACGTTACCAGGTTTCCCGCCCGACCATCCGCGAGGCGCTCAAACGACTGGGGGCCCAGAACCTGATCCGTTCCCGCCGTGGCCCGACCGGCGGAACCTTTATCAACCGACCCTCTGCCATGGATCTGAGTGATGCCCTCACCAGTGCTACAACACTGTTAGTCAGCATGGATGCTTTCTCTATGGAGGATATCGCCCAGACCCGTTTACTGCTGGAGAGCAACTGTCTGAGGCTTGCGGCAAAACATATCAGTGAAGCGCAACTTGAACTGCTGCAACGGGAACTGGAGCAGCAACAAGATACTACTCTTGCGCCAGAGCAGTTTTGTGCCTCCGATGTCCGCTTTCACCGTCTGATTGCAGAAGCGGCGGACAATGCCCTGCTGAGCTTTATCATGTTCAGCGTTATTGAGGCGCTGCAACCGATCAGTAATATGGTGACATCGCGCTACATGGAACGCTCTGTCATTATTGACCAGCACACCCGTATTCTGAACGCACTGCAGCAAAAAAACGGCGATCTTGCCTGCGAGGTCCTCGCCGAGCAAGTCAGTTACCTGACTGAAATGACGCATCAGGCAAAACGAAATAAGCTGGGGAGCAGCGCTTAGACCTGCCCCTATGACCCGAACCGCACCGATCCAAATTAACATAGGATTTGCCTGTTATTTGCGTTATTCTTCAGCTGTGAATCAGAGTATTTAAGGAGTTAGCGTGGAAGAGAGCAGCGTCTGGATTATTGGTATTGTGACCCTTCTTGCAGGGACGTTAATTGGCTACCTGATGGGGCGTTCCGGCGACACGTCCAGCCAGCAAAAACTGGTCGATCAGCTCAATGAAGCCCAGCGTGACCTGAGTGAATACAAAGAGAAGGTCAACGGCCACTTCGAGAAAACGGCTGAACTGGTTAACAATCTCACTGAAAGTTACAAGCAGGTTCACCAGCACCTGGCTCAGGGGTCAGAAACACTCTGTATGGGTGAGCACTCACCGGCTCAGCTAAGCAGTCAGCCTCAACCGAAGATTTCCGAACAGGTAAAAGAGGAACCCGAGGAAGAGGAAGCAGCAGAGAAAGAGCAGATTCCAACGGTAACAGATCAGGTTGATACGCCCGAAGATGAGCCGGAAGTGGTTGAACCACCCCGCGACTACGCGATTAAAAGCCCCGACGAAGAGGGGACTCTGTCTGAGAAATACGGACTGAAGAAAAAATCAGAAACCGATGAGGATATAGAGATCCCCCCCCTTGTGAAAGATCATGTTCCCGGTAACAGCTTGCGCGACAGCGATGAAAAACGCTCTGCCTGAACCCCCTCAGTTGAACAGTCAACAGAGTAACTGATTTAGAAAACCGGCTGATGCCGGTTTTTTATTACCTTTTTCATCACTTACCCGGGTGTACTGACAATCAGACCGGATTATCAATATCCACGAAGTGATGTTCCAGATCAAACTGCTGCGCCAACGCTTCTGCCAACGCCTGAACACCGTAGCGCTCAGTGGCGTGGTGACCTGCTGCAAAATAGTGAATACCCAGTTCTCTGGCACTGTGAACCGTGGGTTCCGATATCTCGCCGGAGATAAAAGCATCCAGTCCCAGGTCCGCGGCCTTTTCGATATACCCCTGTGCAGCTCCGGTGCACCAGCCAACGGTTTCAATCTGCTCCGGCCCTCCCTCTATATGCAACACCTCCCGTCCCATCGCCTGTGCTATCTGACGGTTAAAATCGTCCACTGAAAGCGGGCTCGGCAGGCGGCCAGTCAGACCGATACTTAAAGGGTTGTCAGGATCAAGCCCTCCGGTAATCTGTAATCCCAGCTTATCGGCCAGACAGGCATTATTACCCAGTTGCGGATGCCCATCCAGTGGCAGGTGGTATGCCAGCAGGCTGATATCATGACTTAATAGTGTTTGCAGCCGGCGCTTTTTCATACCGGTGATCACCTCTGCCTCACCCTTCCAGAAATAACCATGATGAACCAGAATAAGATCAGCGCCCAGTACCACCGCCCGATCAAGCAGGGCCTGACTGGCGGTTACGCCGGAGACGATACGTCGTACCTGCCCACAGCCCTCAACCTGCAAACCATTAGGGCAATAGTCTCTGTATTTCTCAGGGGTTAACAGTGTGTTGCAGTAAAGAACCAGTTGTTTCAGCGATACAGCCATAATCTTTTCTTTATATTCCCAAAAGCAGTTTATTATCCGTATAATTCTAAAACAGCTGATCAACTTTACCACTGTTTATAAGGCGCCTTTAATTGATTCAACGCTTGGCTTTTCTTATCTGGCCTATTCTGTCCGGGATTATTGCCGCGGTAGCACTGCTTATCTACCTGCCGGATATGTTTACGCCACAGGCAAATACCGTGCAGATCCATGAAGCGGATAACCTCCCCGGCAAGGCACAGGGCCCCTTTTCCTATGCCGATGCGGTTGAACATGCCGCTTCAAGCGTGGTCAACATCTATACCCGTACAGTGGTTCCCAATAACAACCCTCCTCTGTATAACGATCCGAATATTCAAAAGCACTACAACAAGAACAGCAACAAAGAACGGATTCAATCCAGTCTTGGGTCTGGCGTAATCCTAAGCCCGGAAGGCTATATAGCCACCAATAACCATGTTATTTCCGGCGCAGACAGCATTGTCGTGGCACTCAAAGATGGCCGGGAAGCCACGGCCAAGGTGGTGGGTAACGACCCGGATACCGACCTTGCGGTGCTTAAAATCGATCTCCCGGACCTGCCCAGCATCACTATCAGCTCATCGGCTAACCTGCGTGTGGGAGATGTTGCGCTGGCTATCGGTAATCCGTTCGGCGTTGGCCAGACTGTCACCATGGGCATTATCAGCGCCACCGGCCGCAATCAACTGGGTCTTAACACCTATGAAGACTTTATCCAGACCGATGCAGCAATTAACCCCGGTAACTCCGGTGGTGCCCTGATCAATGCCGCAGGCAACCTTATCGGCATCAATACGGCTATATTCAGCCGCTCTGGGGGGTCTCAGGGAATCGGTTTTGCCATCCCCTCGGATCAGGCAAAGCAGGTGATGCAGGACCTCATAGAACATGGTCGGGTGGTGCGCGGCTGGGTTGGGGTGGAAGCCCAGGAGATCACCCCGGATCTGGCTGAATCGTTCGGGCTAAAAGACACTAAAGGGTTAATTATTGCAGGTATTTTCCGGGATGGACCGGCCCATACGGCAGGTTTACTCCCCGGGGATATCCTATTGGAGATCGGTGGCAAAAAGATTATCAACAGCTACAACTCTATGTATAGCGTCGCCCGGATGCCCCCGGGAACAGTACTGCCGGTCAAAGTGTGGCGCAACGGCGAAGTACTGCAACTGGAAATTACCGTCGCCGAACGTCCCAGCGCGACAGAGGTTAGTACCGAGCCGGAAAACACCAACGGCCAGAACTAAGCTTCTGGCAGTTCAGATGAGCACAAAAAAAGCCCCTTAGGGCTTTTTTTCGCTTTCCCATCCGAAAATTACTGCTTAATACGATATTCCGCTGAGCGGGCGTGAGCGGTGAGGCTCTCTCCACGGGCAAGTACTGAAGCGACTTTGCCCATCTCAGAAGCGCCCGCCTCTGAAAACATGATCAGTGAGGAACGCTTCTGGAAATCATACACTCCCAAAGGCGATGAGAAACGTGCGGTGCCTGAGGTAGGCAGTACATGATTAGGACCGGCACAATAATCTCCCAGCGCTTCGGCCGTATAACGCCCCATAAAGATAGCGCCAGCATGCTTGATTAACGGCAACAGCGCCTGAGGGTCCTCGACCGAGAGTTCCAGGTGCTCCGGAGCGATACGGTTATTCACTCTGGCCGCCTCTTCAAGATCTGCAACCTTAATCAGCGCGGCACGGTCTGCCAGTGAACAACCGATAATCGCTTGCCGTTCCATGGTGGGGAGCAGCTTCTCAATACTGGCACTCACCTGATCGAGAAACGCAGCATCGGTGCTGATCAGGATAGGTTGGGCATCTTCATCATGTTCCGCCTGAGAGAACAGATCCATCGCGATCCAGTCGGGGTCGGTCTGGCCATCACAGATCACCAGAATTTCGGATGGTCCGGCGATCATATCGATTCCCACCGTGCCATATACCGCCCGTTTGGCAGTGGCAACAAAAATATTGCCCGGGCCAACGATCTTATCCACTTTAGGGATAGTCTCGGTACCATAGGCCAGCGCCGCAATTGCCTGGGCACCGCCGATAGCAAACGCCCGGCTGACACCCGCCAGCGCAGCCGCCGCCAGCACCAACTGATTCACTTCCCCATCCGGAGTCGGCACCACCATAATCAGCTCTTCCACCCCAGCCACATGGGCCGGAATCGCATTCATCAATACGGATGAAGGATAGGAGGCCTTACCACCGGGCACATAGAGGCCCGCCTTATCCATCGGAGTAACCTTCTGTCCCAGCAAGGTACCGTCTGCTTCCTGGTACTGCCAGGATTCCCCTTTCTGCCGTTCGTGGTAATCGCGTACCCGCTGAGCCGCGATAGTCAGCGCTTTATGCTGATCTTCAGGCAGGTTATCCAGTGCCTGCTGCAGGTCCTGCTGAGTGAACTCAAGCTCCTGCATTGAACTGACGTTAAGCCGGTCAAAACGGTTGGTAAACTCAACCACCGCGGCATCACCCTCGGCTTTAACCCGCTCAAGAATATCCTCGACAGTCCGGTTAACCTCTTTATTGGAAACCGACTCCCATGCCAACAGTTTATCCAACTGATCACTGAAATCAGCCTGTTGACTATCTAATCTTAAAATCTCTGGTTTGGTCATATCTGTTCAGACCTTTCTTTACGCGCATCGACTGCTGCGGCCAGTTGTTCAATAATCGGTTGTATCTGCCGGTGCTTCATTTTTAAAGCAGCCTTGCCGACCACAAGGCGGGAGCTGACGTAGCAGATATCTTCCATTGGTACCAGGCCATTGGCGCGCAGGGTATTACCGGTATCCACGATATCAACGATGCGGTCCGCAAGCCCCATAATCGGAGCCAGCTCCATCGCGCCATAGAGCTTAATGATATCGACCTGACGCCCCTGACGGGCGAAAAACTCCTTGGTGATATTGACGAATTTGGTAGCAACAGTCATCCGGCCTTCCACTTCGCCTGCGTCCTTCATACCGGCAACCATCAACCTGCACCTGGCAATATCCAGATCCAGGGGTTCGTACAGCCCTTTGGCTCCGTACTCCAAAAGCACATCTTTACCAGCAACCCCCATATCGGCACCACCATGCTCAACATAGGTTGGGACATCGGTGGCACGAATAACGACCAGTTTGATGTTGTCATGATTGGTATCGAAAATCAGCTTGCGGCTGCTGAAAATATCCTCAGCCGGAATAATGTCCGCTGCCTCTAACAGAGGCAGCGTGTCTTTGAGAATACGCCCTTTAGATAGCGCAATAGTCAGGTTCTGTTTCATATCAGCTGTTTCGTTACCACTTAAAAAATTCAGTCCAGGCATACAGCCTACACTGTTAATGCGAAGCTCCTGTTAACCCGGAACCCGCCTGATCTTTGCACCCAGTAGCTGCATCTTCTCTTCGATACATTCATAACCACGGTCTATATGGTAGATACGATCAATCACCGTATCCCCTGTCGCCACCATAGCCGCGATCACCAGACTTGCTGAAGCCCGCAGATCGGTTGCCATCACCGGTGCGCCGGTCAGCACTTCACGCCCCTCGGTAATCGCAGTATTCCCATCGATGGTGATTCTGGCGCCCATACGCAACATCTCCTGCATATGCATAAAGCGGTTCTCAAATACTGTCTCTTTGATCACCCCCACCCCTTCGGCAATAATGTTCAGTGCCGCAAACTGAGCTTGCATATCGGTGGGAAATGCCGGATAGGGTGCGGTTGTGATATTCACCGCCTTTGGCCGCTTGCCCTTCATATCGAGGCTGATCCAGTCCGGGCCGCACTCTATCTCAGCGCCCGCTTCCTGCAGTTTCTGCAGTACCGCATCGAGAATATCAGGACGGGTATTTTTAACTTTAACCCGGCCGCGGGTGGCGGCTGCAGCGACCAGATAAGTTCCGGTTTCAATCCGGTCCGCTACCACCGAATAGGTGCAACTCTTCAGCGAAGCGACTCCGTTGACGATAATCGTATCGGTGCCATGGCCCGAAATATCGGCGCCCATAGCGATGAGAAACTCCGCCAGATCGACGATTTCCGGTTCACGGGCGGCGTTTTCTATAATTGACTGCCCCTCTGCCAGCGCAGCTGCCATAAGGATATTCTCGGTGCCCGTCACGGTGACAATATCGAAAAACACCCGACCGCCTTTCAGCCGACCATCGCAGGTAGCACGGATAAACCCCTCTTCAACGGTAATCTCAGCCCCCAGCGCTTCCAGACCCTTGAGGTGCAGGTCGACAGGACGGCTGCCAATCGCACAACCACCGGGCAGGGAAACTTCAGCATGGCCGAAGTGCGCCAGAAGTGGTCCCAGCACCAGAATCGACGCCCGCATCGTTTTCACCAGCTCATAGGGTGCAATGGTCGATGTCAGCGTCCGGGTATCGATCTCAACATTGAGCTTTTCATCAATAGTCAGCTCCACTCCCATCTGCCGCAGCAACTCGAGCATGGTGGTGATATCGTGTAGATGAGGCAGATTACTGACAGTAACCGGTTCATCGGCCAACAGAGTCGCTGCCAGAATAGGAAGCGCTGAGTTCTTCGCGCCGGAAATGCGTACGTCACCTTCCAGGCGGTTACCACCGGTAATAATCAGTTTATCCATTAAAATAGGGTCTCTAAGTACTTCAGTTCTGTTCTGCCCACTGGGCACGGGTAAAGGTTCGGATAGTCAGGGCGTGAATACTGCCATCAGCGATCTGATCCGCGAGACAGGCATATACCATCTGTTGCTTTTTAACTGGCCGCATCCCTTCAAAAACATCCCCGACCACAGTCACCTGAAAATTACAGCCTTCGCCTTCAGGGAATACTTCACAACCTTCCAGTTGTTCTTCCAGAATCTGTTTTACGTCTTCGATTTGCATGCACAATACCAATGAAAATGAGGGAAAATAACAGGCCGGCTATGATAGCGGAAAATGCAACAAAAGGCGATGACTGTGGCGCCACAGCCATCGTTCACCGATGCCGCTGACAGCCTCCGCTAGGGATTCAGGCCGGTGTGTTCAAGCCCCACCAGGCGTACTATGGAGCTCAGTTCATCGGGTATATTGATCGCACTGAGAGTCAGCTGACGCGACCGGGTTTTACGTTCCAGACAAAGCCACAGCGATACCGCAGAGCTGTCAACACGGCCAACACCGGCAAAGTCAACGATACAACGCTTCTGCGCCTGATCAACCGCCTGTTCCAGCGCAGCACGCACGGAGAGAACGGTACTGAACAACAGGTCGCCCTTCAGCAAAAGGGTATCCTCACTGATCTCAACCTGAGCGTTCATCAACTGCCCTTACTGCCATTACCGGCCACCGCCGCTTTCCAGTCCGCAATCACCTTGACTACATCGCCATTGGTGCGAGACACCATATCGGAAAACTGATTTTTAAAGTTGAGGCGCAGATTGATACCATCAACCAGCACATTAACCAGCTTCCAGCCGCTGTCTTCCTTCAGCATGTAGTAGACCAGGGTGTACTGATCTCCCTTAGCTGAGAAAACATTGACACTGACAACCTGTTTATCCGCCTCAGGGCTGGGCTGCCCTTCGGGTGCCACTTCATATCTTACAATATCGAAACCTGTCAGGGATTTAGCATAGGTGCGCACCATCGTATCCTTGAAAACAGTTGCAAAGAGCTGCTGCTGTTTTTCATCCACCCGGTTATAGAACTTACCCATAACCCGCTTGGAAACGTAGTCAAAATCCACCACCGGATTAAGGATTGATTCAATCTCACTGATCAGCTGCTCACTCTGTTCAGGCGCCTTAAGCGTCTCGTTTTCCAGCACTTTCATCATCTCTGCTGAAGCTTTCTCAACAGCATTGCGAGCCTCATCCCATGAAGCCTGTGCTGTCACAGAGGTAAATACCAGGGTCAGTAACACCAGCCAACGATTCAAATATCTCATTTTCACAACTCTCATCTCATTACAACACTATCAACTGACTTTACTCAGAGGCCTGATTGAAAAGAAACTTACCAATCAATTCTTCCAGCACCAGGGATGACTGAGTATCTTCAATAAAGTCACCCTCTTTGAGTATCTCATCATCAGCCGCCCCGGTAGTCACACCGATATATTTTTCACCCAGCAACCCCGCGGTCAGAATAGAGGCCGAGCTATCGGATGTCAGATAGTCCACATCGCCGTCAATATCCATCTCCACCAGAGCCATCAGCTTCTTACGGTCGATGGTGATGTTGCTCACTTTGCCGATAGTGACCCCCGACATTGTCACTTTAGAGCGGGCCGTCAGCCCCCCGACATTCTCAAACCGGGCATATATCTTATAAGTGTCCTGTTGTTTAGTCAGACTCAGACCACTCACATTTATCGCCAGTACAGTAAGAGCAATAGCTCCCACCAACATAAAAATACCGACGCCCAACTCAACTCCACGGTTTCGCATCTGTTACAAATCTCCAAACATCAAAGCGGTCAAAATAAAGTCAAGGCCAAGAATGGCAAGGGACGAGTAGACCACTGTTTTGGTGGTCGCCTGGCTGATACCTTCAGAGGTTGGCACCGAATCGTACCCCTGAAAGACAGCGACCCAGGTCACCACCAGGCCAAACACCAGTGACTTAATCAGGCCATTACCTATATCATCAAAAAAGTCGACCGAATTCTGCATATTCGACCAGAATGACCCCTCATAGATTCCCAGCCATTCCACGCCTACCAATAATCCACCCCAAATACCGACAGCACTGAATATCATCGTCAGAATCGGCAGACTGATAACACCCGCCCAGAAACGCGGGGCAATAATTCGTCGCAACGGATCAACACCGATCATCTCCATACTGGAGAGTTGCTCTGTGGTTTTCATCAGGCCAATCTCGGCGGTCAGGGCAGACCCTGCCCGACCGGCAAATAACAATGCAGTCACTACAGGAGCCAGCTCACGCACCAGACTCAGCGCAACCATCTGCCCCACGGCCTGCTCGGTGCCATAATCAACCAGAATAGTATAGCCTTGTAGCGCAAGCACCATACCAATAAACAGCCCCGAGACTACGATAATGACCATGGATAACACGCCCACTGAATACAACTGACGTATCAGCAGCGGGAAAGCGATCAGCGGCTGAGGCCGGGCGATGATGGCATGCATCAGGATCAAGCCGGAACGACCAATGGCCGCGACTCTGTCGAGTGCAAAACGCCCAAGAAGGGCCAGATTATTGACTATCGCTGCCATCAACGCCCCTCCATCAGTTCAGTCTCATAGTCCCTGGCCGGAAAATGGAACGGCACCGGACCGTCGGGTAAGCCTCGCATAAACTGCCGCACCTGATCAGAATCATTCTGTTTTAGCTGTTCCGGCGTTCCATGCGCGATCACGTCGGCATCAGCAATAATGTAGATATAGTCAGCAATGCTGAGGGTTTCCTTAATATCATGGGAAACGATAATACTGCTGTGTCCCAGCGCCTGATTCAGCTTCTTGATCAGGTTTACCAACACCCCCATCGCGATCGGATCCTGCCCGGTAAACGGTTCATCATACATCACCAGCGCCGGATCCAGGGCAATCGCCCGGGCCAGCGCAACACGTCTGCCCATCCCTCCCGACAGTTCACTGGGCATCAGTTCTGCAGCCCCTCTCAGGCCAACGGCCTGGAGCTTCATCAGGACAATATCGCGGATCATATCCTGCGGCAGCTTAGTGTGTACCCGCAGCGGGAAGGCAACATTTTCAAATACCGTCATATCGGTAAACAGCGCCCCACTCTGAAACAGCATGCCCATTTTTTCCCGAGCATCGAACAGCTCTGAGCGTCCCAGACGGGGGATATCATCACCATCGAGCAGAATCGAACCTGAATCGGGCTTCAACTGCCCGCCAATCAGCTTCAACAGAGTCGTTTTCCCTGTACCGCTTGGCCCCATAATCGCCGTCACTTTACCCCGGGGGATGCGTATATCCATATTTTTACAGATATAGCGCTCGCCTCTGCTAAAGGTAAGTTGTTTAATATCAATAATGATATCGTCAAAAAAATCCATAGTAACGATGACTCAATCAGGGCGGCAAAGAGTTCCTGGTTGATGAGGTTGCCCCTGTATCCTATAAAACCTGAAACCGTTTGACAGAATGCAATTGGCTCAGAACCGCCATATTTCCATAAAAAAAAGCGTGCAGACTATAACACTCTTGCCCTTAAACTTGAATAAAATCAGCGACAGCTGTCGCTAGCGCTTGCACATGTATCAGATTATTCATTAAATAGGCCTCCGTTTTAACCAAAGCTGAACAAACAACCCGATGCTATACCCCATTATCGCTTTATTAGCAGGTTTTATTATTCTCGTCTGGAGTGCCGACCGTTTCGTTATTGGCGCTGCCGGCACCGCCAAAAATGCGGGCATGTCACCCATGCTCATCGGTCTGACCGTGGTATCTTTCGGCACCTCTGCACCAGAAATTCTGGTCTCTGTGATGGCCGCCACCACTGGCGCTGGCGACCTGGCGGTGGGTAATGCGCTGGGATCAAACATCGCCAACATAGGTCTGGTACTGGGTATTACCGCACTGATCGCCCCGCTGCCCGTTCGCTCCAAGGTCCTCAAACAGGAGATCCCCCTGTTGCTGGTTATCACACTTCTGGCAGGCGGCGTACTCTATGATCTCTACCTTGGACAACTGGACGCCATAATCCTCTGCCTGTCACTGGCTGGCTGCCTCTACCTGTTTACCCGTTTCCAACGCAACTCGGAAGGCGATGAGATCCACGAAGAGGAGGATGAGATCCCTGAACTACCGCTCGGCCGGGCCATTTTCTGGCTGATCGCCGGCCTGATTCTGCTGGCGGCCAGTTCCCGGCTTCTGGTGTGGGGAGCCACCGAAATCGCGCTCTCTCTCGGCGTCAGTGATCTCGTTATCGGTCTGACCATCGTTGCTATCGGCACCAGCCTGCCCGAGCTGGCAGCGTCTGTCGCCAGCGCCCTGAAGGGCCACACCGATATTGCACTGGGGAATGTTGTCGGCTCAAATATCTTCAATATTGCCGCGGTGATGGCGGTGCCCGGGCTGCTGGCTCCAATCACACTGGAACCTGTTGTCCTCTGGCGTGACTATGGCACCACACTGGGACTGACCCTGTTATTGACAGCCCTGGCTCTTTATCAGCGACCGCCAAAGATCTCCCGATTTGAGGGGGGCTTGTTGCTGGCAGCCTATGCAGGCTATCTTGCACTGCTATACAATATGAACACTTAATCCATTGGCCGGGCGACAGCCCGCTTTAGCCAGAGCGCTTCGAACCCGACACAGTGTCCCTGGCGCAATGAACACAGAGCGGTAACCATAGCACTATGAATAACGAACTGGACTTTTTAGCATCCGCCAAACGCACCATAGAGATGGAACGGGATGCCGTAAATGACCTGCTCACCTACCTCGATGGTGACTTTGAAAAGGCCTGTAAACTGGCGTTGGAATGCAAAGGCCGGGTGATCGTTACCGGAATGGGCAAAAGCGGCCATATCGGCCATAAAATCGCTGCCACACTGGCCTCCACCGGCACGCCCTCCTTCTTCGTGCATCCGGGAGAAGCCAGCCACGGTGATCTGGGGATGATCACACGATCAGACGTTGTGATTGCGCTGTCGAATTCAGGGGAAACCAATGAGGTGCTTGCGATACTGCCCCTTATCAAGCGGATGAAGGCCCCTCTGATCAGCATCACCGGCAACCCACAATCGACCCTGTCCCGTAGCGCTGATGCCAACCTGAATGTCACCATCAGCCAGGAAGCCTGCCCCCTGGGCCTGGCTCCTACTTCAAGCACCACAGCCACACTGGTTATAGGAGACGCACTGGCCATCGCTCTGCTGGAAGCCCGCGGTTTCAGCGCTGAAGATTTTGCCTTTTCGCACCCCGGTGGAAGTCTGGGGCGCCGCCTGCTGCTGAAAGTTTCAGATATCATGCACAGCGGCGATGATATTCCCAGAGTCAGTGATTCCACCATGCTCAATGACGCCCTGCTGGAAGTTACCCGTAAACGACTGGGCATGACGACTGTCATCAACCGGGACGGAGTTCTTCAGGGAGTCTTTACCGATGGTGACCTGCGCCGTACCCTTGACCATGATGTGGATATGAAAAACACCCCCATCACTGAAGTAATGACAACCCAGTGCACCACGGTCACCAGTGACATTCTGGCAGCCGAAGCGCTGCAGATCATGCAGGAAAAACAGATCAATGCCCTGATCGTGCTCGATACCGAACGACACCCGGTCGGCGCCCTGAACATGCACGACATGCTTAAAGCAGGAGTTATCTGATGCCTGCAACCTTTACGGACAAATTGACTCAGGGGCTGAGCGAAGCGCTGATTGAGCAACTAAAGCAGATCAGACTGGCGGTCTTTGATGTTGATGGCGTACTCACCGATGGCAAACTGAATTTTCTCGCTGACGGCACTGAGGTAAAAAACTTCAACACTCTGGATGGCCTGGGTATTAAGCTACTCGCCCAGGCAGGCATCAAAAGCGCCATTATCACCGGGCGCCGCTCACCTCAGGTAGAGCGGCGCGCCGAAGCGCTGAGCATTGATTACCTCTATCAGGGACGGGAAGATAAACTCACCGCCCTGCAGGAGCTCTGGCAAGACACCGGTTTCAGCGCCGCACAGACCGCTTATATTGGTGATGATCTGCCTGACCTGGCAGCGATTCGCGCCGTCGCCTTTGGGGCGACGGTTAATGGTGGCCACCAGTTTGTTGCCGCACACGCTGACTGGTGCACCAGCCGGACTGCCGGCAAAGGTGCAGGGCGGGAGTTTTGCGAAACCATATTAGCAGGCCAGGGCAAGCTTGAAGCCCTGTATCGTGAGTACCTCTGAATGCTGACCGGACGCGCACGACTGGCCGCCGCGGCCGCCATCCTGATTCCCGCCGTTATCTATCTGGGTATGGATAGTGAACGCCGCCCAGACCGGCTAAAGAAAGAGCCCAATCCTGCCTACCAGTTGGCTGATTACTACATTGTTAATGGCCAGATCAGGGACTATGGCAGCACCGGCATATTGCAACAACAGCTGAAGTCCACTCAGTTGGAGCACCAGCCTGGTTTGCAGCAAACCGTGGTAACCAATCCCGAGATGCTGATCTATAACGCCCACCAGCCCAACCGCAGCGTCAGCAGCCTGAAAGGGATCATCAGCGACAGCGATGATGAAGTTATTCTCGATGGCCAGGTGGTGTTTCAGGATAACGCAGGCACGGAGATGGCAACCACCCTGCAAACTGAATCCTTAACCATCCTGCCACAGCAAAATCTGGCCCGCACAGATGCCCGGGTGGTTATTTCAAACAGCTCCGGCACAACCACCAGTGTTGGCATGACAATAAACACCGACAGTGGCATTCTTAACCTCCTGTCTGAAGTAACCGGGGTATATCATGTTGATTAACAGTCTGACCAAAGCCTTGTGCGCAATGCTGATAAGCTGGCAGCCTATGGCGATGGCCCTGCCTGAAGACGCCCGCCAGCCGATTCACATTACCGCGGATAGTGCCACTCGCAATGATCAGACCGGTATCACACTGTATAAAGGCGATGTCCTGTTAACCCAGGGAAGCATGAAAGTGACCGGTGACAGCATTGAGCTGAGACAGTCAGGCAGAAGTGTCACCAGCATCATCGCCAAAGGCGGTCCGGCAGAGTTCCAGCAACGCCCCGCCGCCAACAAAGAAGTAACTCATGCATACGGAGAAGTTCTGCATTACAATATTCGTACCAAAGAGCTGGAAATCACCGGCCAGGCTAAAGTTTCTCAGGGTAGCGATAGTTTCAGCGGCAACCGGATTATCTATGATATGAACAAAAGCACAGTCAATGCATTCAGTGATAACAGTGCCAACGGACAGCGGGTGCAGATGATTATCCAGCCCAAAGCCCCAGATCAGGAGCCGGCTCAGGATAACACGCCGGCATCTGAAGCGACCTCCGGGGATCTCAATAACCAATGAGTCGATTAGAAGCACTGAACCTGGCAAAAAGTTATAAGGGCCGCGCGGTTGTAAAAGATGTATCCATGAGTATCGACAGCGGCCAGATTGTCGGCCTGCTGGGACCTAACGGGGCCGGAAAAACCACCTGTTTTTATATGATTGTAGGGCTGGTTGATGCAGACCAGGGACGGATTAAAATTGACCACCAGGATCTGACCCGGGAACCGATGCACGGCAGAGCCCGAAAAGGGATTGGGTATCTGCCCCAGGAAGCATCCATTTTCCGCAAACTCAGCGTCCATGATAATCTGATGGCGATTCTGGAAACCCGTAAAGAGCTGAACCGCCAGCAGCGCAGACAGAAAATGGAAGAACTGCTTGAAGAGTTTCATATTACTCATCTGAGCAAAAGCCCGGGGATGAGTCTATCAGGCGGTGAAAGACGCCGGGTAGAAATAGCGCGGGCGCTGGCAACAGAACCGACATTCATCCTGCTGGATGAACCCTTTGCCGGTGTCGATCCGATCTCTGTCAGTGATATTAAACAAACGGTCAAACATCTGCAAAGCAAGGGAATCGGGGTACTGATCACCGATCATAATGTTCGCGAAACGCTGGATATCTGCGAACAGGCATACATTGTTAGTGAGGGTTATATTCTTGCCGAAGGAACGCCAGAGGATATACTTGCGAACCAACAGGTCAGGGAAGCCTATCTGGGTGAGCAATTCAGGCTGTAACAGGTAAAAGCGACTTTCTATGAAACAAGCGTTACAACTAAAAATGGGTCAGCACCTGACCATGACTCCACAACTGCAGCAGGCGATACGCTTACTGCAGCTTTCTACGCTTGATCTGCAACAGGAGATACAGGAGGCTCTCGAATCTAATCCGATGCTGGAAGTCAGTGAGGATGACACTACCACTGACAGCAGCTCGGAGCAGGATGCCGCTGATGCTGAAGTCAGCAACCATGAATCGGTATCGGCAACCGCCAAAACGGCTGAGTCAGAAGAGATCCAGGCCGCTGACAGTGACTGGAACGACGACATCCCCAATGAGCTGTCAACAGATAGCAACTGGGAAGATACCTTTCAGACCGCTTCCGGCTCTTCATCTTCCTCCTCTCATGATTTCTCCGATATGGAGATGGAGTCCAATGATACCGCCGACGAAACTCTGCAGGACCATCTTAACTGGCAGTTGAATCTGACCCCCATGAGCGATGTGGATCAGTTGATTGCCACCAACATTATCGATGGCATCGATGTTGATGGCTACCTGACCGTTGAGCTGGAATCGATTCTCGAACATTTCAACAGTCAGGAAGATGAACAACTAAGCTCTATTGAACTGGATGAGATTGAGGCAGTGTTACGCCGGATTCAACAGTTTGATCCTCCCGGCGTTGCCGCCCGCGACCTGAGTGAATGTCTGGCTATTCAGTTGCAGCAACTTCCTGAAGACACCGAATACCGCGCTGAAGCCCTGAAGGTAGTCACTCAGTATATCCACCTGCTGGGAAGCCATGACTATAAACAGTTGATGCGTAAAGCCCGCATCAGGGAACCACAGCTACTACAGGCAATCGCCCTGATCAGGACACTGAACCCCAAACCGGGTTCTATCATCACCAGCTCGCAAGCCGAATATGTCATTCCCGATGTGCTGGTGTACAAAGAAAAGGGGATCTGGCAGGTCACACTCAATCCGGAAGTGGCACCTAAACTGCGTATCAATGACAGTTACGCAGATCTGATCCGGCGCGCCGACAACAGTCCCGACAACACCTATCTGAAAAACCACCTGCAGGAGGCCCGCTGGTTTATTAAAAGCCTGCTGAGTCGCAACGACACCCTGATGAAAGTTGCACGGGAGATTGTCACCCGCCAGGAGGCGTTTCTGGAACATGGCGAAGAGGCGATGCGGCCGATGGTGTTGCACGACATTGCTGAAGCGGTTGAGATGCATGAATCAACCATCTCCCGGGTCACCACACAGAAGTATATGCATACCCCCAGAGGGATTTTTGAGCTGAAGTATTTCTTCTCCAGCCATGTTACTACGGTGAATGGCGGAACCTGCTCATCCACCGCGATCAGAGCGCTGATCAAAAAACTTGTGAGCGCCGAAAACCCCGTTAAACCCTTAAGCGACAACAAAATTGCTCAGCTGCTTGAGGATCAGGGGATCAACGTTGCACGCAGAACCATTGCAAAATACCGCGAATCGCTTAGCATTCCACCTTCTAATGAACGCAAGCGTCTGGTTTAATGGCTTAATATTTACGGGAACCGGCTATCACACCGGTACAACAACACTAGGAGATTACCATGCAGATCAATATTACGGGTCACCACGTTGAACTGACAGATTCACTGAACGACTATGTTCAGACCAAATTTGAGAAACTTGAGCGTCATTTCGACAATATCACCAATGCACAGGTAACTTTAAGCGTAGAGAAAACCCGCCAGAAAGCGGAAGGCGATGTACATGTAGCCGGTGGACAGCTGTTCGCGTCTGATGAGCAGGAAGATATGTACGCGGCGATTGATGGCCTGATTGACAAGCTTGACCGTCAGATCATCAAACACAAAGAAAAGATGAAAACCCACAAGTAACTATCAGACATGCTAATTTCCGAATTATTAGCGCCCTCCGGAGCACTCTGTGCTCTGGAGGGAGGAAGCAAAAAACGTATCCTCGAAATTGCCAGCCAGGAGATTGTAAAACTCCATCCGGGACTGGAAGCCGAAACCATTTTTGCCGGTCTGTTAGGTCGGGAGAGACTGGGCAGTACCGGTATCGGTGACGGCGTGGCAATTCCTCACTGCCGCCTGGATGAGTGTCAAAAGGCCACCGCCTTGCTGATTCAGCTGATCGAACCCATCGACTTTGATGCGGTGGATGGTAAACCAGTCGACCTGCTGTTTGTCCTGCTGGTCCCCTCTGAGGCCTGTGATCAGCACTTGCAAACACTGGCCAGACTCGCCGAATTATTCAGTCAGGCCAGGGTTCGCGAAAAACTGCGCAGCGCCACCACAGCAGAAGCGCTTTACAACGCCATGACCGAATCAAGCCAGGAATAAACCGGATGAAGCTGATCATCATCAGTGGACGCTCAGGCTCAGGTAAATCCACCGCTCTGCAGGCACTGGAAGATGTTGGCTTCTACTGTATCGATAACCTTCCGGCACCATTATTGCCAGATCTGGTCAATCAGATACTCCGCGATCCGGATCACCCTAATAAGCTCGCCGTCAGTATCGACGCCCGCAACCAGCACAGTAATCTGAAACAGTTTCCGGACATCTATAAACGTCTGCGTGAAACCCATGGACTGGATTGCGAAGTCATCTATCTCGACAGCTCAGAAACTACCCTGTTACAGCGTTACAGCGCCACCCGCCGCAAACACCCGCTGTCGGATGACTCACAGGGACTGCAACAGGCAATCAGCTATGAAAAACAGTTATTAGAGCCGGTCTCAGATCTGGCGGCGATCCGCATCGATACCACCCGTCTGTCGCTCTATGAACTGAGAGACAGCATCAAACTGAGGGTTGCCCGGCGCCAGGAGCAGGAGCTTTCGCTGCAGTTCGAATCTTTCGGCTACAAGCATGGCATCCCTCTTGATGTTGATTTCACCTTTGACGTACGCTGCCTGCCAAACCCCTACTGGGTCCCTGAATTGCGCGGATATACCGGCCAGGAACAGCCAGTTATTGAGTTTCTGCAGCAACAGCCTGAAGTACAGCAGATGCTGGCCGATATTACCGGTTTCCTGGAAAAATGGCTGCCTCTGTTTGAAAAAAATAACCGTAGTTATATCACCGTAGGTATAGGCTGCACCGGTGGCCAGCACCGCTCGGTATTTATCAGTGAACGTCTTGCTGGCCATTTCCGGGCAACTATGGATAATGTCCAGATTAGACATAGAGAGCTCAATTGACCAAGGATATTAACCGATGCTGGAAAAACAGATCACCATCATCAACAAGCTGGGATTGCACGCCCGGGCCGCCGCTAAACTGATCAATGTGACCAGCTCATTCTCGTCAGAGATCCAACTCACCAAGGATGGCCGTCAAGTCGACGGCAAAAGTATTATGTCAGTCATGATGCTGGCCGCCAGTAAAGGCACTGAACTGACGATCACCACCTCGGGGGAAGATGAACAACAAGCGATGGATGCCATCGAATTGCTGATCAATAACCGGTTTGACGAAGAAGAATAACCGCCGCACCCTATTCCTTTAAAACCAATACGCTATAATGCCTCACAAATGAATATGACGCGGTAATTCCGGTCATTACTGTCCGCCTGTAAGGCATTCTGTCTCTATCTGTCTGACCGGGGGTCCGGCCATGAACGCCAGCACAAATGAGAGCGAACTGGATAAGCTGAATACAGCCCTCGAAGAGGGGGCCTTCAGACAGATACGCTATACCCTGAATAAAACCCTGCGCCCCTCTGAAGTTGCGCATCTGATAGAGAAATCGCCACCGAAAGAGCGACGTCTGCTATGGAGCCTGATCCATAAAGATATTGAGGCGGACGTGCTGCAGGAGCTGGGGGACGACGTAAAGTCTGAAATCCTCAGCAAGATGAATACCTCTGAAGTTCTGGCGATCTCTGAAGCGCTGGAAACCGATGATCTGGCCGATATGATGCAGCAACTGCCGGAAACGGTGATGCATGAGCTGCTTAGGTCGATGGATCACCAGAACCGGGAGCGACTGGAGAAAATACTCTCCTACCCGGAAGATACCGCCGGCGGTCTGATGAATACCGATACCATCACCATCCGGCCGGATATCACCATTGAAGCGGCACTGCGTTACCTGCGTCGTCACGCTGAACTGCCGGATATGACTGACTCACTGTTTGTCGTCAGCCGTAAAGACACCTATATCGGCAGTCTGCCGCTCACCCGCATGCTGGTCAGTGACCCTTCCAGCACGGTAAGGGAGATGATGGTGACCGACAAGCCCCCTATCCCGGCGGATATGGAAGATACCCAGGTGGCGAAGCTGTTTGAGCAGGAAGACCTGGTGTCTGCGCCGGTTGTCGATGAAGAGGGGCAACTGCTGGGACGGATCACAATCGATGACGTGGTCGACGTTATCCGGGAGGATGCTGATCACTCACTGATGAGCATGGCGGGTCTGGACGAAGATGAGGATACCTTCGCACCGATCATGAAAACCACCCGGCGTCGGGCGGTATGGCTGGGGATCAATCTGATTACAGCGTTTCTTGCCTCCGCAGTGATCGGTCTGTTTGAAGAGACCATCGGCAAGGTGGTCGCGCTGGCGGTGCTGATGCCGATTGTTGCCAGTATGGGAGGCATTGCCGGCAGTCAGGTACTAACTCTGATGATCCGTGGACAGGCGCTGGGACATGTTGAACGCTCTAATGCTGGCTGGCTGTTAAACCGGGAAATGGTGGTTGGCGCTCTCAATGGTATACTCTGGGCGCTGGTTGTTGCCGTCATCGCCATCATCTGGTTTCAGGACCTGACCATCGGCATCATTATCGCCTGTGCTATTATTATTAACCTGTTCGCAGCGGCCCTGGCTGGTACCATGTTACCCATAGTTCTGAAAGCTTGGGGGATTGATCCGGCCCTGGCCGGCAGCGTTTTGTTAACCACGATTACCGATGTAGTCGGTTTTTTTGCATTCCTCGGTCTGGCAACTTTTTTCTATAGCTAGAGCCGACCACATAAGAGATCTATATGAGTCAGAATGACGATTTTCTCCCTGGCGACGACCACGAATTTGATGAAGAGTGGATATCAAAAACCCGCCGCAAGCGGGAGATGGAAGAGCTGCAGGCACTGGGAGCACGACTGCCTGAATTAAATAAAGAGCAGCTATCCAAGGTGCCGATGAGCGATGTCCTGCGGGCGGCGGTGGAAGAGGCGCAACGCCTGCAGCCCCGGTCAGAGGCGATCAGACGGCAGTTGCAGTATATCGGCCGACTGATGCGGGCTGAAGATGCCGATGAAATTCAAACGGCTATCGACCGCTTTGAAGCCGGTAAACAGGCTCATCTACAGGTGTTTCATAAGCTGGAACGCTGGCGTGATCGCCTCATTCTGGGCGACAATACCGATCTGGAAGCCTACCTGGAGGAGGATTCCGGTGCGGATATCCAGCACCTCCGTCAGTTGATCCGTAACGCGAAGAAAGAAGCCAGCCTCGATAAGCCACCGACCACCTCGAGAAAACTATTTAAATATCTGCGGGAAAGAGCGGGTGTATAGTCCCGAAGAGTAAGGCGGTAGCGTAGCGGTACCGGGCCCTGCGCCCCCTATTTAAGACCTATTTGAGATTGGTCGCCTCTCTGGCGGCCTCAGGCTTCTGCAGCAGTTCGACTTTCGGATCGCTCCAGTCCCCCTCCATCGTGTAAGTCACGGTGGCAAACTCTTTTTTAACCTCATCCCCGATCAGCTTATCCAGCAGAAATGCCAGTCCGGCGATCTGCGGTGCGCCCAACAACACGGCCGCCAGAGGTATGTTATCGGTTACCGGCAGTGTCACTGCCATCTGCTGATTCACTGTTTCGTTTACCAGGTCGATATCGCCACTCATCGCCATATCAACAGAAGGCCCACGCATCACAAAAGGTTCATTGGTCGACGCCACACCATCCGCCATGCGGTAATTCCCTTCCATCCGGTCAAAACTGACACCTTTGGCAAACAGATCAGCGAAATCCAGCTTCAGACGCCGTCCCAGCGCATTCATATTGAGAATACCAAACACCCGCAATATCCCGGTACCACTACCGGCCTCAATTAAGCGCCCATTGCGGGCGACAAACTTCAGACTGCCATCGGAACTGGCAAGCGCATATTCCCATGGAGCACCCGGCCATTGAAGCTGCAGATCAGCCTCGGTTTTTTCCGTTTCCAACACTTTGGCAAATCCGGCACTTTTCAGTGCCCGGCCGAGGTCCCTGGCTTCAATTCTGAGCGTCATCTCGCTTTGACTCGGCTTGCCCGGCCGCCAGACGATATCACCCCGGGCGCTGAGGTCTGTTAGCTGACCCACAATATTCTCGATATAGGTGTTATCGCCCCGGTTTCGCAGATTAAAACGCCAGTCTCCCCAGCGCTTCTCCTTCACAATCAGATCGCGAATATCGATATCCAGATCGGGCAACACCCCCGGCTGAATGGCGGCAACAACCTGCTCCGGAATTAATACTGCCTGTTGATCCTCAGCCTCTGCTCGCTGCGAGAGCAGTGCGTCAAGATTGAGCCGTTCAAACAGCAATTGCGGCGCAATCGCAGCACTATCCGGGACCGTCACCTGCAACTGAAGGTCGGCTCCCGAGACCCCTACACCCCAGCTGTCAGCACGACGATTGAGCGACAGCCTGGCATCCTTCATCTGCAGATCAGAATATCTCAGTTCCGACACATCGACGCCCCCCTGCACCGCAATCATCTGCCGTTGACTATCCCTGGCAACGGCTGAGGCAGAGGCAGAAGCAGAGCCGGTCATAATACCTGCCCGTTGTAGCATGGTATTCAGTTGTTCATAGTCCAGCCGGTTAAGACGGCCTGTGATCTCCAACCCCTCATAAGCGGTTGGTCGTGCATCCCCCATACCCAATACCAGTTGTCCCCGGCTAAACCGCCCCTGCTCAAGTTGCAGCCAGACGCTCAGCTGATCACCGGCTTTGATATTAAAGGTTTGAGGTGACTCAAAATCGGCGCGTAACAGAAAGGGTAAAGCCTCTCCCGGAGGTTTACTGTAGGGAGGAATGAGCTCGAGGGCTACCTGTTTCAGGTCTGACCGCACCGTCAGCCCGGAGCAATCTGCACGGATACAGATATCCAGATCGGCTTCATAGGGCTGATCTCCCTGAGCCACCGCCAGCATATCGATACCGCTCCACTCTCTCAACCGGGCCATCGTAATCGATGATTTTAACCCCACCGTAATTCTCTCAGCCTGCTTTTTCCCGGTTGTTTCAATCGATGCACTCAGTGGATGATCAAAAAACCTCCCCGTCAGCGACTTCGCATACAACCCGGCATCATTCTGATAGCCGATACGCCCCGCCAGTTTACTGATAGTCAGATCACGGCTTGCAGATACCAGTTTCAGGTCAGAAAAATCGCTGCTGACATCAACGGCCGGTTCCCCCCCATTCAAGGGGATCGTAAGCTTCAGACGGGTCTCAGCCGCACCACTGAGCTGCCAGCTCTGCAACTCATCGTTGCCGGCGCCCAGCACAGGGCTTTCCAGCAGGGTTTTGCCAATATCCGCGCTGTCGCCATTAACCGCGGCAATCAGATGCAGATCATGAGACGCAGGCGGCAGATAGACCCAGCCATGCTCTATTTTGCTATCCTGGATCAGCCCGTCACTGACGCTGATCGCCAGCCCCTGATCCCGCAGCAGTAACGAGGCATCGGCTGCACGGACTGCCGGCCAGCCAGGTTGATAATCCACCTCAGCCCCGGCTATATCCATAAACATCTGCACGGTCGGTGGCTGACGCGAGGGGATACTGCGGGTTCCGGTATGCAGCACAAATCCCCCCTGCTTCAACTGCCCCTGTTTAACAGACTGAACCACCCACTGTTTAATCCCCGGATCGATATCATGGTCTGGGATCAGTTCAGGCGCCAGACTGCCATCTGAGTTTGTTACGCCGATCAGCAGCGTCAGCTCACTCTGAATATCATGCTCCAGTGGCAGATAGAGACTCCATCGGCCACTGGCATTGATACCTGGTTTATGCAGTGTGACATGCTCACTACTCAGGTGCAGGGTATTGTTTGCCAGACTGATATGGGTGGTGCCGCGAGCGCTAGTGAACTCCCAGCCCTGATCAAACACCTCTGGAAAGTGTAGCCCCATCCGATCACTCTCCAGATCGATTCGCCCCTGTAAGCCCTCCTGCCCATGCTCCAGTTGCAGCAGTCCCGTCACTCCGGACATAGCCGGAGCACCGTACGCAGCGTTAAAGGCGACATCCTCAAGATCCCCTTGCAGGCTCAGCTGAGTCCAGTCCTGTGCCTTATCGTCAGGAGAAGCTTTCGTCTGCGGCTCTGTCAGCGCCTCCTCCTGCGTCACGATCACTGCTGTTTCCGGAGTACCGGTTTCAGCATTCAGGGTGACTGTACTTTGAGGGGCTGTACTTTGAGTGACGGTACCTTGCGAGACTGTCCTCTGGATTGCAGAACCCTGAGCGTCAACCAGCGGCGTTGCCGGGTTATTAACCCCAGAGCTATCCGGCTTGTCACCCTCTGAATCAGCATCCGCCGTTAGCGCCGATGGGGGTATGGGCCACTCAACCACCAGGTTACGGATTACTCCGGTCGGAGCAACCTCGTCCAGCACCGCTTTAAGAGGTTCCGACAGGAACGGCTGTTTGCCGATAAACTGACCGGCTGCAGTAATATCAAACTCCGCCAGCGCCAGCGAAGCGATCCGCCCCTGCTGACGGTTAACCACCAACTGCGGGAACGCCAGTGGCTGGTCATTAATCAGGGCGGAAAAGTCATCGATCTGCAACTGGAAGTTACGCCGCTCAGGCTGTAACAGAGCAAAGCGGGTGGTCAGGTCCTTTATCGACAGTTCAGGCATCGCCTGTTGCGCGGTGAGCAGCTGTAACCGTCCGGTATCGAGACCGCCAAACACCCGGGTAAGACGCCCTTCAGACCAATTCCCCCAGATCTCAGCTGCCAGTTCCAGTTGCTCAAGTGTCTCAGGTACCGGAAACAACTCCCGGGCAGCATCCAGCAGCGGAGTATCAACCCCTGCCAGTTTCAGATAAAAATCAAAGTTGGTGGTTTTCGGATCAAACTGATAGCTGTCCGATTCAATTCGTAGCGTGGCTGCTGCCTGGCGTTGCTCAAACGTCACCTGCAGTTCCCCGGCGAAATGGTGCTGGCGGCGACTGTTTTCCAGGTTAAACCGTTCACTCTGCAGCAACAGCTGTTTACCCGATGGCAGCGTCAGATCAACCTGAGTATCGTAAAAAAATATATGTGGCTGCAACCAGAGAGCTGCCAGGGGATCTGTGGCGGAATCTGACGCTGCAGAGCTTGCGTCGGTCGTCGCCGGATGAGGCCAGCGAACCAGTTTTACCTGCGTATGCAGCGACCAGATCTCCACCTTGCTGAGCACCGGCTGCCACTTGAGCAGACTACTGACAGGATTGAGCCCCAGCACCAGTTGTCCCAGTTCGATCCGACCAATATTGTGGGAACGATGATCGGCAATCACCACATTCTGCAACAACAGCCGGGGAAAACGGCCCTCCCAACTGGCATTAATTTCGCCAATAGTGACTTCGGTGTGCAAGCGACCACTCAGGTACTGTTCGATATCTGTGCGGTAATCCCAGACCCCGGGCAGAAGCTGTCTGACAACAACGGTTAACAGAGCGATCGTCAGGATGACGATAACCAGGACCCAGCCCAGCCAGCGATTTAACGCCCTTAATATCCGCCCGATAGATGACACAACTATTTCAGCACCACATCATACTGTTCCGGGCCATACATCGGTTCGACCTGAAAACGGATTGTTTTAGAGATGAAAGCCTCAAGTTCAGCCACGTGGTCGGAAAGCTCGTCCAGCAACATCGACACCACCTTGTCTGACGCCAGCACCAGATAGGAGTCGGTCTCATAAGCACGGTGCTGTCGCAGAATCTCTCTGAATATTTCATAGCAGACGGTTTCCGGTGTTTTCACCGACCCCCGTCCCTGACAATGTTCGCAGGGCTCACAGAGAATATGCTCGAGACTCTCCCGGGTCCGCTTGCGGGTCATCTCCACCAGCCCCAGCTCCGACACCCCGGTCACCTTGCACTTCACATGGTCCTTTTCCAGCACCCGTTCCAGAGTGCGTAACACCTGACGCTGATGGTCTTCATCCAGCATATCGATAAAGTCGATAATAATGATGCCGCCCAGGTTTCTCAGCCGCAGCTGACGACCGATCGCCGTAGCCGCTTCCAGATTGGTTTTAAAGATGGTCTCTTCCAGATTACGGTGTCCGACATAGGCCCCGGTGTTAATATCCACCGTAGTCATCGCTTCGGTCTGGTCAAAAATCAGATAGCCGCCGGACTTCAGTTCAACTTTGCGGCCCAGCGCTTTCTGAATCTCCTCCTCAATATTATAGAGGTCAAAGATAGGCCGTTCACCAGGATAGTATTCGAGGATGCCGCTGATCTCGGGCACCAGCGCCTCAGCAAACTGCTGAGAGCGTTGAAAGGTCTCTTTTGAGTCGACCCGGATACGCTCGATTCCGGCATGGGCCATATCCCGTAACGCCCGCATATTCAGGGGCAGGTCTTCATAGATACAGGAGGGTGCATTATACTCTTCAACTTTACGGGAGATCGATTCCCACAGACGGCAGAGAAACAGAATATCCTGCTTCAGTTCAGCTTCTGAAACCCCTTCTGAGACGGTTCGCAGGATAAAGCCCCCCACGCTGGCGTTCTGATCGCCCATCCCGGCCACCACCTCTTCAACCGCTTTACGCAGCCGCTCCCGCTCTTCACTGTCTTCAATCCGCTGAGAGATACCGATATGCTCATTGCCCGGCATATAAACCAGATATCGCGAGGGTATCGAGAGATTGGTGGTCAGGCGGGCGCCTTTGGTACCGAGAGGATCTTTGGTAACCTGAACAATCAGAGACTGTCCCTCACGCAGCAAACGATTGATGGTCAGGTTGCTTTTCCCATTGCCACCATTGCTTTCATCTTCGGGATGCTGCAACTCGTCCACATGGATAAACGCGGCCCGTTCGAGGCCAATATCAACAAATGCAGCCTGCATTCCAGGCAGTACCCGCACCACCTTACCTTTATAAATATTACCGACTATGCCCCGGCGCTCCGCCCGTTCAACATAGATTTCCTGTGGCATACCATTTTCAATAACAGCAACACGGGTCTCTATGGGGGTAAAGTTAATCAGTATCTCTTCGCTCATAATCCATCCCTAGGCGACCCTATCAACAGGCACCATCAGTCATCTCTGGTACTGTACCCTGAACCTGCAAGTACCCTTATCGTCATGAATTTAACAACACACCAATCCAGATACCCGCACAGAAAGCACACAGAACGCTTACCTTAAGAAGTAACAGACAGCACTCATATGATCAGAGCCAGCAGAGGCTGATCTCTACTGCCATACCGGGATACCAAATTTTTCCAGCAGCGCTGCCGTTTCTGCCAGTGGCAGGCCTACCACGGCCGAGTAACTGCCATTAATACTAGCAACAAAAACCGCGCCTAACCCCTGAATACCATATGCCCCGGCCTTGTCACAGGGTTCGCCGGTATCCCAGTAGCGCTCGCACTGAGTCAGACTCAATGTTCGGAACTCTACCTCTGTAGTGACTACCTGAGAGAGAATTCGTTCCCGGTTTGTTACTGCTACCGCCGTCATAACCCGATGCCGGGAACCTGACAGTTGCTGCAACATAACCAACGCATCTTCCCGGTTAACCGGCTTACCCAGGATCATACCATCACTGACGACTACCGTGTCGGCCCCCAGCACTATCGCTCCCTCTGCGGCTTCGGCCAACCCTGCGCAAGCTTTCTCCCGGGCAAGCCGGGCAACAAACTCCTGCGGCAGTTCACCTGGCCGGACAACCTCGGGGATATCAACCGGCCTGACACTACAACTCACACCAATCTGCTGCAGCAACTCTGACCGCCGCGGTGAAGCAGATGCAAGCACCAACTGAGGGGGATGGTTAGTCAAGGCGCCATTTAAAACGTCACCGCATTCGGAAGTGCCGTCGTCAGCAGCCGTATTTTTAATCTCAGCAACCTTAGTATCCGGGTAATCAGAATCAGTCATAGCAAGTATCACCAGCTCAGGACACCCTGAAAGTCCGGCGTAACCCTCTCAGAACAACAAACAGCCAGGGCCACAAAACAGCGCTCATCAGGGCTGGCAGCAGAAAGATCAGGCTGTCGCTGCGAGTTCCCATAAAGCTGTGAACCCAGTTAAAGATCAACTGATTTATGCCCACCAGCACCATCACCATCACCGCTTGCTGCACCAGAGGGAACATCCGCAACCGTTTATATAATAGCAATGTCAGGTAAGCGATAATCAGCAGTGACAGCATATTCAACCCCATCGGGCTGCCCTTGATCAGATCAAGTCCCAGCCCCACCAGGGCAGCAGTCCCCAGTCCCACCCGTTCCGGCAGCGCCATCACCCAGTAGATAAGAATCATCGCTACCCACTCAGGCCGGAACCACTCGGCAAATTGCGGCAGGGGCATCTGGCTGAGCATATAGCCCACCAGAAAGGTGGCCAGGATAATCGATCCGCCACCGCCTCCCTGATTATTCACCCTCACTCTCCTGCACGTCGATACCGGCCTGCTGAGGCTTTAGTTTCTCAGTGTGTAACGGTTTATCTTCGGGAGGCAGCTCCGGCGCTTGCGGCATATCTACCAGCAAGATATGGCGACTCTTATTCAGCATGGCGGCGGGTTCCGCTTTGACCAGCGCAAACGGCTCACCCGGATCTCTTTGTACACTGACCACCTTAGCGACCGGATAGCCCCGCGGGAAACGTCCACCCAGCCCGGAAGACACCAGCAGGTCGCCTTCACGAATATCGGCGGTATCAGGCACATGCACCAGCTCAAGCTGATTCACAGAACCATTTCCCAGCGCAATGGAGCGAAAACCATTGCGATTGACCTCAACCGGGATGGCGTGTCGCGAATCGGTGATCAGCATCGCCCGGCTGGTATAGTGACTCACCTCAACTACCTGTCCCATAATACCACCGGAATCCAGCACCGCCTGACCAACATAGGCATGATCTTCTGAACCCCGGTTAAGGATAATCTGATGTTGAAATGGATCCGGATTGACACCAATCAGCTCGGTGAGGAAAACATCCTGTTCGAGTCGCTGACGACCATTGAGCAACTCCCGCAGGCGAACATTCTCTGCGGTGAGCGCAGACACCTGCTGCACCCGCTGCTTTAACAGCAGGGCCTCCTGGCGCAAACGGCGGTTTTCATCGGCCAGCTGGCTACGGGTCACCAGAACATCACTAAGATCATCAGCCACCTGCGCAGGCGTATCAACAATCCATTGCAGTGGCGTGATCAACAGCGACAGGTAGGAACGAGTCTGATGCATACTGGCCCATTTAAGGTCCAGTACAATCAGCACCAGCGATAACAGTAACAGAACGACAAAACGGGCCCGTAAGGACCCGTTGCTAAATATACTAGCGATGGAACACCTCCAGCCGGAACTGCTCCATCTGAGCGGGTAAATCAACCATTCAGATCATTCAGACTTATTCAAAGGTAAGCAATTCAAAGGCATGCTTATCCAGCAATTCCAGAGCACGACCACCACCGCGGGCAACACAGGTCAGTGGATCATCAGCAACGATTACCGGTAAACCGGTCTCCTCGCTGATCAGCTTATCCAGGTTACGTAATAATGCACCACCACCGGTCAGCACAATCCCCCGTTCTGCAATATCAGATGCCAGCTCTGGAGGACACTGCTCCAGCGCACTTTTAACCGACTGCACAATCGCCGAAAGAGGTTCCTGCAGCGCTTCCATAATCTCATTACTGTTAAGCGTAAAGCTGCGGGGAATACCCTCGGCCAGGTTACGCCCGCGCACATCAATTTCAAGAGTTTCAGAGGTCGGATAAGCAGTTCCGATCTCCTGTTTAATCCGCTCCGCAGTGGCATCACCGATCAGGCTGCCATAGTTACGGCGGATATAGGTTACAATCCCCTCATCAAACCGGTCACCACCGACCCGTACTGATTCCGCATAGACGATACCATTGAGGGAGATAATAGCGATCTCAGTGGTACCACCACCGATATCCACCACCATTGAACCATTCGCCTCATCAACTGGTAATCCAGCGCCAATAGCAGCAGCCATCGGCTCTTCAATCAGATACACTTCGCGGGCACCGGCGCCCATGGCTGACTCTTTGATAGCCCGGCGCTCAACCTGAGTAGACTGACAGGGAACGCACACCAGAACCCGGGGGCTGGGGGTTAGAAAACTATTACCATGCACTTTACTGATAAAATGCTGCAGCATCTTTTCAGTGACATGGAAATCTGCGATAACGCCATCTTTCATGGGCCGGATTGCGGTAATATTTCCCGGAGTACGACCTAACATCCGTTTGGCATCAGTACCGACTGCGGCTACGGTTTTCTGCGCCCCATTGCTGCTTTGACGAATAGCAACAACTGAGGGTTCATTCAGTACAATGTCTTTATCGCGAACATAAATAAGGGTATTGGCAGTGCCCAGATCAATAGAAAGGTCACTGGAAAAAAGCCCTCGAATCTTCTTAAACATCGGTTGTCCGCCTTAGATTGTGCGACTGCACATTCACTTGATCAAAAAAACAGGCCCACTGTAGCAATGGCGGGGATTTTGGGCAAGCTGCAAATGTGTTAACGTAGCGCTTTATTTAGTTATCAGACCAAATTCCATAGCAATGAGAATCCAATAATGTCTTTAGACCGCACAGACGTCGAAAAGATCGCTCATCTGGCAAGATTAAATATCGCCGAGCAAGATATTCAGGAATATGCTGAAAATCTCAGCAATATTCTTGACCTGGTCGACCAGATGCAGGCCATCAACACCGATGATATCGCCCCGATGGCACACCCGATGGACGCCATTCAGCGTTTACGTATTGATGAGGTGAGCGAAGGAAATCAGCGCGATCATCTTCAAACCGTGGCCCCGGCCGTTGAAGCAGGACTGTTCCAGGTCCCTAAAGTGATCGAATAATTTCGGACCAGACACCCGTTTAAGGATTTACACACGTTATGTTAGAAAAGACACTCGCCGGACTGGCGCAGGGGTTAGCCGCTGGTGAATTCAGCAGCGTTGAGCTGACCCAGAGCTACCTGGACCGGATCAAGGCTGAAGATGGCGCTTTAAACAGTTTCATCACCGTTACCGAAGAGCAGGCGCTAAGCCAGGCTCAGGCGGCTGACCAGCGCCGCGCCGCTGGTGAAGCAGGCCCCTTTACCGGTCTGCCAATCGCCCACAAAGATATTTTCTGCACCGAAGGGGTTCGCACCAGCTGCGGATCTCGGATGCTGGATAACTTTATCTCGCCCTACAACGCCACGGTGATTGAAAACTTCAACCGTGCCGGCGCGGTGAGTCTGGGCAAAACCAATATGGATGAGTTTGCCATGGGCTCCTCCAATGAATCCAGTTTTTATGGACCGGCCCGCAACCCCTGGAACACCGAGTGTGTACCGGGGGGTTCATCGGGCGGCTCAGCAGCGGCCATTGCTGGCGGCCTGGTACCGGGTGCCACAGGCACAGATACCGGCGGATCGATTCGCCAGCCTGCCGCACTGTGCGGCATCACCGGACTGAAGCCCACCTATGGCCGGGTCTCCCGTTACGGCATGATCGCGTACGCCTCTTCACTGGACCAGGGCGGCCCGATGGCCCGCACCGCTGAAGACAACGCAATCATGCTGAATGTGATGGCCGGATTCGACCCCAAAGACTCCACCAGCATCGATAAAGCGGTGCCGGATTATACGTTGACACTGAATGACTCTCTCAAAGGGCTGAAAATTGGTCTGCCTAAAGAGTACTTCTCCGATGAGATCGATCCGCAGATTACGGCTCAGGTTCAGGCCGCCATCAAAGAGTTCGAAGCATTGGGCGCAACGGTCAAAGAGGTAAGCCTGCCAAACAGTCACCTGGCTATTCCGGCGTACTATATCATCGCTCCGGCAGAAGCCTCCTCCAACCTGTCACGGTTTGATGGTGTCCGTTACGGCTACCGTTGCAACGATCCGGTTGACCTGGAAGATATGTATAAACGCAGCCGCGGTGAAGGGTTTGGTGAAGAGGTTAAACGCCGCATCATGGTCGGCACCTATGCCCTGTCCGAAGGATTCTATGATGCCTACTATAAAAAGGCTCTGCAGATCCGCCGCCTGATCCAGCAGGATTTCGTTAACGTGCTGGCGGAAGTCGATATCATCATGGGGCCCACCACGCCACATCCGGCGTTCAAACTGGGGGAAAAAACCTCAGACCCGGTGGCGATGTACATGGAAGATATTTTCACCATCTCCCTGAACCTGGCGGGCATGCCCGGCATGTCGATCCCCTGCGGATTTGCCAACGGACTTCCTGTCGGCCTGCAACTGATCGGCAACTATTTTGCTGAAGAACGTCTGCTGAATGCTGCCCATCAGTTCCAGCAAGCAACCGACTGGCACCGTCAGACTCCGGCCCGCTAAGCAGCGGACAGAGGCGAAACAGAATATAACGTAGCAGCGCTCAGGCAATCACCTTAAAGCAGCTGCACTAAGAGGTTTACAAAATGGAATGGGAAGCAGTCATCGGGCTTGAGATTCACGCCCAACTGGCGACTAAGTCCAAAATTTTTTCCGGGGCCAGCACCGCGTTTGGCGCTGAACCCAACACACAAGCCTGTGCCGTCGATCTGGCACTGCCAGGCACTCTGCCGGTATTTAACGCTGAAGCGTTACGGATGGCGGTTTTGTTTGGCCTGGCAATCGATGCTGAGATCGGCTACACCTCGGTGTTCGACCGGAAAAACTATTTCTATCCTGATCTGCCCAAAGGCTATCAGACCAGTCAGCTGTTCCACCCAATTGTGGGTATCGGCCATGTAGATATCGAGCTGGAAGACGGCACCACCAAACGGGTTGGCGTCACCCGGGCACACCTGGAAGAGGATGCCGGTAAATCACTGCATGAAGAGTTCCCCAGCATGACCGGTATCGACCTTAACCGGGCCGGAACCCCCTTGCTGGAGATTGTCTCCGAGCCGGATATGCGCAGCGCTGAAGAGGCGGTCGCGTACGTTAAAAAGATCCACTCAATCGTTACCAACCTGGGCATCTGCGACGGCAACATGTCCGAAGGCTCTTTCCGTTGCGACTGTAACGTGTCAGTGCGCTACAAGGGCGAGGAAAAGTTCGGCAACCGCACCGAAACCAAGAACATCAACTCTTTCCGCTTTATTGAGAAAGCGATCAAGGGCGAGATCGAACGGCAGATTGATCTGCTGGAGGATGGCGGAACCATCACTCAGGAAACCCGCCTCTATGATGCCAATAAAGATGAAACCCGTTCGATGCGCAGCAAAGAGGAAGCAAACGATTACCGCTACTTCCCCTGCCCTGACCTGCTGCCGATCGTCATCGATGACGAGTATGTAGAAAAACTGCGCAGTACCCTGCCGGAGTTGCCGGATGCCCGTAAGGCCCGCTTTATCGAGCAATATCAGTTGAGCGAATACGATGCGATGGTGCTGTCAGCCTATCGGGACCTGAGCCACTATTTTGAAACCACCGCCAACATTGCGGATGATGCCAAACTGGCCGCTAACTGGGTGATGGGCGAGCTGTCAAAACATCTCAACCAGAATGATACCGATATCACAGCATCTCCGGTCACCGCCGAAATGCTCGGTGGTTTGCTGCTTCGGATTAAAGACAACACCATTACCGGCAAAATAGCCAAGCAGGTGTTCGAGGCGATGTGGGCTGGCGAAGGCAGCGCAGATGAAGTGATCGAAGCGAAAGGTCTGAAACAGGTGACCGACACAGGTGCCATCGAAGCGATGGTCGATGAAGTGATCGCAGCGAATCAGCCTCAGGTTGATCAGTATGTCAGTGCTGAGCCCGATAAGCGCGGCAAGATGATCGGCTTCTTTATGGGCAAGGTGATGCAGGCGTCGCAAGGCAAAGCGAACCCGGGGCAGGTTCAGGGCCTGTTGAAACAGAAGCTCGATGCATTAGCCAACAGCTGATCATCAATAACACTCTTGAAAGCCGGTCAGCGCTCACAGTGCTGCCCGGCTTTTTTAATGCAAAAGGCAGAGAAAAAAATACCCCGACATCGCTGCCGGGGTAAAACCAGTTTACGTTAACGACTGAGGAGAGGCGCAAAGCACTCCCTTTAAACCAAACTCTTTAGAACAGATCAAAGCTCTTGCTGATGGTAAAGGTCAGTTTGTCGGTATCACTGACCCAGGCATTGGCAGAGTTATCATCATCCGGGAAGATCGCCGCAACTGACATATCCAGCCCTTCATAGGTCATACCATAGCCTGCTTCAAAATAGGAGCCATCGACATCATCACCGTAAACACCGTACGTCAGATAAGCCCCCTCATACTCACCTGTGATACTGGCAAAGGTGTAATCCACATCAGGGGCGCCGGACTCATCCAGTGTACCAATATTGTATGATACGGAGATCGGCCCATAACCCGCGCTCAGATTGTATTCAAAGTAGTCACCATCATATTTGTCATACAGATAGGCAATAACGCCAACACCATAACTAAAATCTTTATAGGAGCCGTTATAACCACCATACAGGTCATATTCCAGATCACTTGGCAGGGATGCCAGCCAGGTGCCCGCATAGAAGCCCATATCGCTTTCGTAATCCAGCCCTCCCATCATGCTGGCATTACCTCCATCACCGGACTGATCCAGACCGCGGAACCAATAGTCACTCATGGCACCGACGTTTGCCGAAACGCCGGCAAAACTGGTAGCAGAAACGGACAGCAGAGCAGAAGCGATAAGCGTTTTAGTAAACTTGTTCATTGACGTTCCCCTTACAGATAGTCTTTTTGCAGAGCAAAAGAGTTATTAACTGAACAAAGCATAGCAAGCAGCACGCCAATAACGTGCCAATTGATTATTTTTCATAGGGTTACATAAGATCAGTCTGAATCAGCCGCAGAGAAAGAGAACCATAACAGCGCGCCCCATGCTGCGCTGCACCATTATTTAACATGAGTGTCATATTTATTTTTTTTGAAATAAAAATGATCCCAAAAGGTCAAAATCCGTCTAACATCTATCTATAGGTGAAGATCAATCGTTCAGGAATAAACAGGAGCAGTAGCATGCCAACCGCAACATTTGCAGCAGGATGCTTTTGGGGAGTTGAATCACGCTTTGCCAGCACCCCCGGGGTGACGTCAACCGCCGTCGGTTACATGGGCGGTCATACAGAGAACCCTACTTACCGGGATGTTTGCAACAAAACAACCGGCCACGCCGAAGTGGTGCAGCTGGAGTTTGACGATCAGAAGATAAGCTATGACACCCTGCTGGATATTTTCTGGCAGATGCACGACCCAACCACTCTCAATCGTCAGGGGCCGGATATCGGAGATCAGTACCGCTCAGCCATTTTCTATCATAATGATCATCAGCGCATTATGGCGGAACAAAGCAAAGTGGTGCTGGATAAAAGCGGCATTTTTGGTAATCCGATCGTTACCGAAATTACCCCCGCAGCGCAGTTCTGGCGGGCAGAGGAATACCACCAGCAATACCATGCCAAAAACGGCCGCGGTGGCTGTTCTATCTGAGATAAAACCGGGAAACACCCGGTTTTATCGATGGACCTCAGATCGTTGACGCTAACCGGGTGCCCTGATCTATCGCCCGCTTAGCATCCAGCTCGGTTGCCAGATCTGCTCCACCAATCAGGTGATAGGGTTTATCCAGCCCCTGGGCCAGCTCCCGCAGAGACTCCTGGCCGGCACAGAGGACGACGTTATCCACCTCCAGCAGCCGCTCTTCACCGTTCACTTTAAGGTACAAACCCGCCTCGTCGATACGCTGATACTCACAACCGGCGATCATCTCCACCTGCCGCTTTTGCAGGCCCAGACGGTGAGCCCACCCGGTCGTTTTACCCAGTCCATTGCCCACTTTAGAGGTTTTACGCTGTAGCAGCCAGATCTTGCGCGCAGCAGGCTCCGGAGCCGCCTCAATACCCTCCACACCGCCCCGGGCTTGCAGTCTCATATCTACCCCCCACTCGCGCATAAAGGCGGGAATATTCTGGCTGGTTGATACCCCCTGATGGGTCAGATATTCACTGATATCAAAACCGATCCCTCCGGCACCGATCACCGCCACCCGGGCCCCAACTCTTGCTCCCCGGATAACATCCAGATAACTCAACACTTTTGGATGATCCCTGCCTTCAATATCGGGAACCCGGGGGATAATACCCGTCGCGATAATCACCTCATCAAAATCGCTCTGTTGCAGCTCATCTACCGTTACCCGGTGCTCCAGTTTGAGGCGAACGCCGTCCAGCTCAATGCGACGTTTGAAATAGCGCAATGTCTCATTAAACTCCTCCTTACCCGGAATCTGTTTGGCGATATTAAACTGCCCGCCAATCTCTGATGCCGCGTCAAACAGGGTGACCTCATGCCCCCGTTGTGCAGCGGTTGTGGCAAACGCAAGCCCGGCTGGTCCGGCACCGATGACCGCCAGCTTTTTAACCTTAGCCGCAGCCGTTATGATCAGTTCAGTTTCATGACAGGCGCGCGGGTTCACCAGACAGCTGGTCAGCTTGCCGGCAAAAATATGGTCCAGGCAGGCCTGATTACAACCAATACAGGTATTGATCTCATCACTGCGTCCCTCTTCCGCTTTGCGGATAAACTCAGGATCGGCCAGAAACGGACGGGCCATCGACACCATATCCGCATCTCCCCGGGCCAATACCTGTTCAGCCACCTCAGGCATATTGATCCGGTTTGAGGTGATCACTGGCAGCGAAAGGGCCTGACGGACTTTAGCGGTTGCCCAGGTAAACGCGGCTCGGGGCACTTTTGTTGCAATGGTCGGAATCCGCGCTTCATGCCAGCCGATTCCGGTATTGATAATCGTTGTACCGGCCTTCTCTATCGCTTTCCCCAGGGTAACAATCTCTTCATAACTACTGCCCCCCTCCACCAGATCCAGCATCGATAGCCGAAAAATAATAATAAAATCGGTTCCCACCCTCTGCCGGATACGCTGCACCACCTCTACCGCGAAGCGGATCCTGTTGTCGTATTCGCCCCCCCACTCATCATCCCGGTGATTAGTACGGCGGGCGATAAACTGGTTAATAAAATAACCCTCAGAGCCCATTACCTCGACGCCATCATAACCGGCCTGCTGCGCCAGCCCGGCGCAGCGAGCGAAATCCTCGATCTGTTGCTCAATCTCGTCAGTGGTCACTTCATGGGGTGGAAAGGGGTTAATCGGTGCCTGCAACGCTGATGGGGCAACCAGTTTCGGGTTGTAGGCGTAGCGCCCGGTATGCAAGATCTGCATGCAGATCTTACCGCCTTCCGCATGCACTCTGTCGGTGACAATCCGGTGGTTATCTACATCTTTCTGACTCACCATCATCGCCCCACCAGCAACGACACCCCCTTCAGGGTTAGGCGCAATACCGCCGGTGACAATCAATCCAACGCCGCCTTTTACCCGCTCAGCATAAAAGGCCGCCATCCGTTCAAAGCCGTTCGGAGCTTCTTCAAGGCCAAGGTGCATCGAGCCCATCAACACCCGGTTTTTCAGCGTGGTGAACCCCAGATCAAGCGGTGCGAACAGATGGGGATAATCGGTTGAAGGGGTTGTCATGCAGAATTCCTCTCTATTTATTCTGTTTCATCGTTTCAGCATTCCTGCAGAAATAACAGAAAAACCAAACTGGACAGCGTCAAGATAGAGCGATATTTTGACACTGTCAAGATTGATTGATAAATTATCCTGATGAAACCGACCGCTCCCCTACAGCACAACTATCATCATGGCGACCTCTATCAATCACTGCTGCTGACGGCGACAGAGATGATCGCAGAGGGCGGTACCGAAAGCCTTTCGATGCGCAAGCTTGCGGATCGCGTGGGGGTATCCCGTACCGCTCCCTACCACCACTTTAAAGATAAGAATGCCCTGTTGTGTGCCATTGCAGAGCAGGGATTTGAGCGGGTGGAAACACTGCTGCAAGAAGTGAGGACCAGCGCATCATCCGCGCCACTGGCAACGACATTTACCCAGTATGTACATACTTATATCGCCCTCGCCTATCAACACCGGGAGCAATATGACCTGATGTTTGGCCGTGAGATCTGGCGTAACGGCACCCCGACTAACTCACTGCTTGAGCGCTCCCGGCAACACTTCAAAAGCTGGCTCAGCTGGATTGAACAACTGTGTCAGCAGAATGTTATTCAGACAGGTGATTCAGTGCTGCGCACAGCACAGGTATACTGGGCTACGCTACATGGGCTGTGCCGTCTGCTGAATGACGGCATCTACACAGAACAGAGTCAGTTGGAAGAGATGGCCAATACGGCAGTTAATATGATGTTAAAGCATCAGACCGCCGTTTAACGGCCTGTGGCATACCGGTCAGACAGCGCGGAAAAGTGTCTCTTATCCGCCCCTTCCTGGTTGTCAGCTGAAACGGTTCTGACCGATGTGGTTAAACGCTGTTCCGACACCTGCAGGTAACGATGAGTAAGATGCGCTCGATTGTACGATGGCTGCCTTTCATAACCTGGGGACGCACCATCAATGGCCAGACATTAAGGGCCGATCTGTTCGCCGGATTAACCGGTGCGGTACTGGTGTTGCCGCAAGGCGTCGCCTACGCTCTGATTGCCGGGATGCCGCCTGAATATGGGTTATACACAGCGATCATCACAGCCATGGTGGCAGCACTGTTTGGTTCGTCCAGCCACCTGATCACAGGACCCGCTGCACCGATGTCGATCGTCGTCATGAGTGTAGCGTCCGGTATCACCGACCCAGGCAATAGCGACTTATATATCAATACAGTCCTGACGATCACCCTGCTATCCGGACTGATTCAGCTGTCACTCGGGATATTACGGCTGGGTTCAGTGGTCAATTTCATCTCCCACACGGTGATTCTTGGCTTTACCTCCGGTGCAGCGATACTGATCGCAACCAGTCAGTTGAAACATATTACCGATCTGCCGGTAGCCGCTGGCCTCTCTTTCCCCGAGGAGATCCGTACAATCACTCTGCATTTGTCTCAGGCAAACACCTACGCATTGATAATCGGTATTGCCACGTTGATCTCAGCACTGGTGATTAAAAAACTACTGCCGCGCGGGCCCAACCTCCTGATCGCTATGCTGTTGGGTAGTGGCCTGTGTTGGTTAATCGATGGGCAGGGGCATGGCGTCAATATGGTAGGGGCACTTTCCGGTTCTCTGCCCGCTTTCGCGCTACCTGATGTTTCCCTCTATGAGTTCAGCCAACTGGCATCGGGCGCACTGGCAATAGCGATGCTCGGCCTGTTGGAAGCGGTCTCGATAGCGCGGGCGATTGCACTGCGCTCTAATCAAAGAATCGATGGCAATCAGGAGTTTATCGGCCAGGGGTTGGCAAATGTGGTCGGTGGACTGTTTTCCTGTTTCGCCGGGTCCGGGTCGTTCACCCGCTCGGGGGCAAACTTCGATGCCGGGGCCAGAACACCACTGGCAGCCATTTTTACAGCGTTCATGATTACTCTGGTGCTGGTCTCTTTGCCCGACCTGACCGGTTACCTGCCGCTGCCAGCGATGGCGGGGGCGATTATTCTTATCGCCTGGAATCTTATCGATATTAAAAATATCATCCCTATTTTTCGGTTCAGCAGCGAAACCGCCATTTTCATCGTCACCTTGCTGGCAACACTGTTTATTGAGCTGGAGTTTGCCATCTACCTGGGTGTATTAATCTCTCTGGTTGCCTATCTGAAAAGAACGTCCCGCCCCTCCATCATCAATGTCGCGCCGACTCAGAACGAACCCAAGAGGATTATCCGCAACATACAGCGATATAATCTTCAGGAGTGTCCGCAGATAAAGATTCTCAGAATCGACGGCTCACTCTTTTTTGGCGCGATCGATCATATCCAGAGTGTGCTGCAACAAAGCACTGCCGCCGGAGGGCCCACACTCAAATACATCATTATCAATGCGAAAGGGATCAACTTCATCGATCTGGCAGGGATAGAGTTTCTCGCTCAAGAGTCATCAAGGCTGGAAAAGCGGGGAATCCAGTTAGTGATCTGCTCACTAAAAGGAACCATCATTGATGAGATAAGAGCAAAGGGTTTTCTTGACAAACTGGGGCCACAACGCATATTCGACACCGCACATCAGGCCATCAGTTACTGTGTGCCCCGACTGGACCAACAGGTCTGTAAAGAGTGTAGTAAAAAAATATTTACGGAATGCCCGAGGTAACCCGCTGGCCTTGGTTTCCTGTCTGCAGCTCACCGCGCCAGTGACCAGCACGATGTTCCTGCCGGACAACTTCATGAATCAGTGGGATAACCGCGCGTATCAGCGAACTGCGAGGGCGGTTTGCCGCGGTGGAAATATACACATCCCGTTCCATGGAAGGCTCGATAACTTCAAGTGCATGGATCTGCCCTATCGCCTCCAGATGGTAAAAAGAGGAGGAGGGACTGAGAAGCATGCCATAACCATCGGAAACGTACCGCAGGGTTGTCATCAACTGACCGAAAGCAGGTTTCTGTCGCACCTTAACACCTGTCTGCTGTTCGTACTGACGTAACAGATATCCCAGCGAGTCCTGCCGTCCGGTGACAATGACCTCATGCTCAGACAGCTCAGCAAAGGCAATCTGAGACCGATTGCAAAGCGCCTCCTGTGAGCTGTTTCGCGGATTGACGCCCATCGCCAGATAGAGTTTCTCCCGCAACAGAGTCTCCCGGGTCAACTGTTTCATATCACTGCCGTCCGGTGATGAGATAGCCAGGTCAATCTCACCGCTGAGCAACTGTGACGACAGGTTGTAAGACAATCCAGCAAACAGATCCAGTTCTATTTTAGGATAGCGTTGCTCCACCAGTGTCAGCAGCGGCACGGACACCACATTGCCAATCGGCTGAGTCATGCCCAGCGCCAGCCGACCAGCGGGCTCCTCTTCGGTTTGCCGGATATCCAGCTTTGCCTGATCGACCTGGCGTAAAATTGATTCAGCATGAACCCGGAACAGCTGTCCAGTTTCAGTCAACCGGACGCCCCGATAGTCTCGATCAAACAAAGAGCTGCCCAGCTCATGCTCAAGGTTTTCCAGCTGCAGACTGATACTCGGCTGGGCAATATCCAGCTCACGCGCTGCAGCCGCGATGCTGCTTAGTTCAGCAGTTTTAAGGAAATAGACCAGTTGCTTTGTATTCATAGTGAAACCATATAAGAAAAATATAGAGCTGAATAATATTTATTATGCTTTTTATTGCGGTCATTTTAATTAATATATTAATCAAATGCATCCACAATAAATATGAGGAAACAGTATGTCTTTGTCCAATCGTTACTATGAACGCCCTTCCAGATTTAGCGAAGCCGAGTGGAATGCCCGGGTCGACCTGGCTGCGATGTACCGCATTTTTGCCTATCTGAAATGGGATGAGTCGATCTACAACCATATCTCTTTGCGTGTGCCTGGTGAGGAAGGGCACTTCCTGATCAACCCATTTGGCCTGCACTACAGTGAAGTGACCGCTTCAAACCTGGTTAAAGTCGATGTTGACGGTACTATCATCGGTCACTCTGACTGGCCGATCAACCCTGCCGGTTTTACTTTCCACAGCCAGATCCATGACAAAGTACCTGATGGCCATTGTGTGATGCACGTTCACACCACCCCGACCCTGGCAGTTTGCTGCCTGGAAGAAGGTCTTTCCTACAGCAACTTTTATGCGGCCCAACTTCACGATAAAGTTGCCTACCACGAATTCGAAGGGATTACTGTACACCTGGACGAGGGAGCACGTATCCTTGAAAGCGCGGGTGACAAGCCAATTCTGCTGTTACGTAACCACGGTCCTGTCGTGATCGGCGGTAGCCTGGCACAGGCATTTGCCCTGATGTGGCTGGTAAGTCGTGCCTGTGAAGTACAATGTGCTTCAATGGCGATGGGTAAAGTACGCGAGATTCCTGAAGAGATCGTGAAGAAGTGCACCAGAGACTCACTCAACTTTGATCCTAAGTTTGGTGCGGGCGAAGATGTATTTGCAGCGATGAAGCGAATCGTAGAAAAGCAGGACTCATCTTTCAAACGTTAAGCTGATTTGCAGGACTCCCGATATGAATGTATGTGTATACGGTGCAGGTGCCATTGGCGGACTGATTGCAGCGCGGCTTAGCGCTACGGGGATAGCGGTTTCAGTGATTGCCCGGGGCGACACTCTGCAATCACTGCAGCAACACGGAATCGGGCTGACAGAAGATAATCAAACCCGTTTTTATCCGGTGACAGCGATATCCGCACCGGATAATCTCGGCGTTCAGGATCTGATCATTATCGCTGTAAAACAACCCTCGATGAATCCTGTCATCAAACAGCTAAAACCGCTGATCGGAGAACACACCCGTGTTCTTCTGGCGATGAATGGGGTTCCCTGGTGGTTCTTTGATGGCTTGCCGGGAGCTCCTGCTGACTACCTGCTCAACACCATCGACCCGCTTGGAGACCTGAGGGAATTCATCCCCAGCCATCAGGTTATTGGCTGTGTTGTGCATCTGGCTGCAACCGCTCGGTCTCCGGGTATGATCCAGCTGAGCATGGGCAATAACCTGATTATTGGTGAACCCTATGGGGCGCCGTCAGAGCCCACATTACGACTGGGTAAACTCCTTGAGAAAGCAGGATTCAATGTCAAAATATCTCCCAGGATTCAGCAGGATATCTGGTACAAGCTTCTGGGAAATATGACTATCAATCCGGTCTCAGCCCTGACCCGTGCGACAGCAGATCGCATCCTTGATGACCCACTGGTCAATCAACTTTGTTGCAAAGCAATGCGCGAAGCGCTGGAGATCGGCAAGCTAATTGGCTGCATAGTGGAGCAAACACCGGAAGAGAGAAACGTAACCACCCGCAAGCTCGGAGCGTTCAAAACCTCAATGCTGCAGGATGTTGAAGCGGGCCGGCCTCTGGAATATGAGGCTCTTATTGGTGTGGTCTATGAGATAGCCGAAAAGCTCGGCAAAGAGGTGCCCTATATCGCTGCACTTTACGGCTTAATCCGGCAACTGGACAACAGTCAGCGTCAGACTGACTAATACCAAAAAGGGTCTGTCAGACAGTTTCAGATCGAAACAGGCTGGCAGACCCTCATCAACGACGCTCTTTAAAAGCGTCTTTTATATAACCTTACTTAGCCAGTGAACGGAACATCTCCAGTGCAGCAGCACCATCAACGTTTTTCGCCTTTGCCGTTTCAATCCAGTGAGCCGCCATATCGTCGGTTTTTGCTTTCAGTTCCAGCACCATAGGATCGGTTTCACTGAGACGGTTGATTACAATACCGTTCTCTTTGGCTGCAGCATAACCGTTGGCATCGGCTTCACCCCAGGTTTTACCCGCTAAACGGGACAGTTTCTCACCGGAAACGCTCATCAGCGCCTTCTGATCCTTTTCACTCAGCGCAGCAAATGAATCCGGATTAATAAAGAAACTAAAGGTCGTGGTATACATCCCATCCGGGAAGGCGGTCAGATATTTAGACACTTCTGCCAGTCGCAGGTATTTAAGATCCAGTGCTGGCAGAAACACCCCTTCAACCACGCCCTGCTGCATCATCTCATAGATTTTTGGTGCAGGTGCCGCCACCTCGGTGACCTCCAGACGCTTAGCCACTTCAGTTGCAACGCCGCCACCGATACGGATCTTCTTATCTTTCAGGTCCGCCAGTGAGTTAACCGGAAAAGTGGTGTGCAGCTGTCCAGGGCCATGTACAAACAGCCCCAACAGCTTCAGACCATCATACTCATTTGCCTGATTAAAATACTTTTCCTGCACTTTCCACAGCGCGACCGAGGCTTTTTCTGCATCAGAACTTTCGCCCGGAAGTTCAGCGATGCTCCCCAGAGAAAAACGACCCGGCACATAGCCGTTAACCGTAAAACTGGCGTCAATAACCTGATCTTCCACTAGGTCAAACATCGACTTGGGATGCCCCAGACCATACTCAAGCTCAACTTTAACCCGGCCTTCGGTGGCCTCTTCAACCCACTTAGCCCAGGTAGGCCAGACAATAGCATTCTGTGGTGCCGTGGGTGGTAGCCAGGTTCCCACCTTAAGCGTCGTAACAGCAGTTGCACTGAGTGACACAAACATTCCGGCACACACACTTGCAGAGGCTAAGAATTTTGTTATTTTTTTCATCTCTTTTTTCCTGATTAGTTGCTCGTTGAACAAAAAATTCTGGTTCAGATGTCAGCGGAGTAGATTCCTTCCCGTGATGCCCTCCCACCATCACGCATACTGATAAAACAATTCTTTGTTGACATACCAAACAAAATATTAATTAATATGTTAACAAAAAAGAGATATATGAGAATATCGAGGAATGTACTTCCCCTCAATATTTTCCCGATAGGCTGAGGGGGTATCAGCTGTCATTAATAACAGTAAAGCTTAAACACAACCGATCTCCAAAAAGGCGAGAAAACAATGAACACCGCACCACAGATCAGACACTTTGCAGAACTCAAAGTAAAAGTTGATCCTCCGCAGGAGATTGGACATGCACAACACGGCCAACGAAGAGTCATTCCTATTATTGGCGGCACTGTGCAAGGTGATGGCTGGAGGGGAAAAGTTTTACCCGGCGGCGCTGATTATCAGCTAATTCTTACACCACGTATGGCGAACCTGGATGCTCACTATGTATTAGAGATCACGGGTGGTGAACTAATCTATGTTCACAACCGGGCCATTCGGGTCGCAGAACCAGAAATCACTGAACGCCTGATCAAAGGGGAACCCGTCGATCCTGCTGAGATATATTTCCGCTGCTGTCCAAAATTTGAAACAGATGCGCCATCCATGAGATGGATTACTGAACGCCTTTTCATTGGTACGGGGATCCGCAGACCGGACCTGGTAGAGATGAACTTCTATGAAGTGCTATAGAAAAACGAACTCATCAGAATTGTATAAACACCTGAGAAATATTGCCGCCGGCAGAACCTCTTGTCAGCCGGACAGCACATGACCCTAATACCCGGCGACAGCATCCGGACTGCGCACCCAGATCTCTACCCGGCGGTTACGCTGACGCCCGGCACGGGTTATGTTCGAGGCGATGGGCACCGCTTCCCCCATCCCCTCAACAAACTGTACATTGATACCCCGTGCCAGCAGCGCCTGTTCCACCGCCTCCGCCCGCTGCTGAGAGATCTGCCGATTGGCGGCGGGCTCTCCGATACTGTCAGAGAACCCCACCAGAATAGCGGATTGTCCCGGATGGTCTTCAAAATATTTCACCACCCGGTCAAGATCCCGCTGGGCTTTGTTATCGAGCACAATAGTGCCACTGTGAAAGCGGAAATTGAGGGAGAGTCGTTCTGCATTCTGAGTCAGCTGTCTGTATTCTGCAGGAAGCTGACTGCTCAATACCGGTCGGGTTTTATAGACATTTTGCGAGATAAACCCAGCCTCTTTAACCACATCCTGGCCCTTCTCTGACAGCACAAAGCGGATAAACTGATCGATCACAGAGCCTGTCGCCACGGTTGCAGGCTCATACATATACAACCGGCGTACCAGCGGATAATCCTCGGTGGAGATGGTAAACGAGGTAGGATAGATCGGTTGAGCATTGGACTCATCCGAGATCGCCAGCGCTTTTGCCCGCAGAATATAAGGAAGTCCGATGAAGCCGATCGCTCCGGGCTCCTTACTCACCTGATCTGACAACTCGATACTGGACTCAATTCGTTCAGCTGTCGCAGCAAGTGTCTTATGGTGTTTTTTCAACACCATCGATTTGAAGGAATCCCAGGTACCGGAATTTGCATCCCGGGCATACACTCTGACCGGCAGATCCGGCCCACCGAACGCAGACCAGTTATCAACCGTACCGGAAAACAGCATCGCCAGTTGCGCAGTACTCAGATGGCTGACCGGATTGGCCGGGTTGACGATTACCGCCAGCCCATCCATACCGATAATATGTTCGGTACCTTTCGATCTCAGATCGCCATAGCGCCCCGACAACTGCTCATTTTCAACCTCTTTAATCCGCCGGGAAGCCATCGCCAGATCGGCAGCGCCCTGATCAAGCGACCTGAACCCGGTACTGGAACCGTGCGCCTGCATCTCTATCCGCGAGATAACGTTATCCCCCGGCATATGGAACAGAAGATTATTCTCGACATCGATGGCAGTTGTGCGCAGTTGAATATCCTCTGCCCCCTGGTCGGTCAGAAACGCTTTCAGCAGCTCCGGTGCCAGGGTCTCGCCGATGGTATTGGAGCCATGTAAGCGAAACAGCACCTGCTCTTTGAATATCGTTTTTTCAGCAGCCACACGACCGTCCACCTGGTTTGACGCCATCCCCTGAGGCTCTGCTGCCCCACGTTCTGATAGCTGAAAATATTGCCAACCAGATACCAGCGCAACCAGCAGAATCAGCGCCATCAGTCCCGCAACAATTCGGTTACGCCCTTTCGCTTCAGACGTTACATTAACCTCTGCTGGCGATGCAGGCCCAGTGTTTGCTGCCACAAACTTATCCGGGTCATCCACCGCTGCTTGTTGCAGATCGATCTCTTTGGTCAGATCCAGCGCTTCATCTGTCAGCAGATCCTTATAAATGGCCCGGATTCCGGCACTGAACTGAAACTGACTACTATCTGCATTTAACAGAATGGTACGGCGATATTCGCTGTCCTCGGTAAATTTATGCAGATCAATTGGCTTATGCCCCTCTTTCTCAAGGGCACGCTTCAGCTTCCAAATCAGGTCAAACAGGGTAGTTTTCACAACACAACTCCGGCGGAGACACAGCAACAAGACCGGGCATTCTACTCAGAATAGATTTCGTAAATATTACAAAGAGTTAAACACGAAGGAAGGATTAGGCGACTATGTTAACCGGAGAGGGGCTGAGCAGAAGATATGGGAGGCCAGAGACCTCCCTACGGGCAAAACTGTTGCACTTACAAACGGCTGGCACCCGGCGCAAAACTTTCGGTGACCGATGCCTGAGGCCCTGGAACAGCAGATCCATCCTGTTCAGTCACAGGGAATACACAGTTAATCTGTCCGGTGCCTGAACTACCGAAATAAGGTGTCAGAATTTCGGCCTGACCTTCATAATCAGACCAGCCCAGCGCCCCCAGCATCATCGCGGTATCGTGCATAAAGCCTTCACCATGACCTTTGGCCGCATATTCAGGCAACATCTCGCAGAACGTTTTCCAGTCACCACGTTTCCACATATTAACCACTTCAGTATCCAGGGTCTCAAGGAATGGACTCCAGATCTTGTTGGCAAACTCCGGTGCCTGACCGTTCTGAGCAAAGCGATGAGATAGCGAACCACTGGCAAAGAAAGCAACCGTGCCGTCGTAATGCTTTTCAATTGCTTCACGCATCGCCCAGCCAAGACGGGCAGAATCATTCAGATAGTGAACGGTGCATAAAGCGGAAACAGAGATAACCTTGAAGTGGCGGTCTTCATTCATATAACGCATCGGCACGATAGTGCCATATTCCGGCCCCAGTGAGGTCTTATCATGGGCCAGTGTTTCGACCCCTTGCTGACAACACTCATTAGCAAGAATTTTTCCCAACTCAGGGTTACCATCATATTCAAACTCCATATTGGAGATGAAGTGAGGCAGCTCACCACTGGTGTAGTTCCCTTTAAAATGAGGCGCACAGTTAATATGATAATTCGCATTGACTAACCAGTGGGTATCAAACACCACGATAGTATCAACACCCAGCTCCCGACAGCGCTTGCCAATCTCAATATGTCCGTCAATGGCTGCCTGACGGGAACCTTTTTGCGGCCCATCCAGTTCAGACAGATACATACTGGGAACATGCGTAATTTTCGCAACAAGAGCCAGTTTACCCATTTTCAGTTTCCTCTTAACTTTTTTATCTACAGACCGCGTCTAATCAGGGGAGACAACGATCAGTTCAATCTCTCTATTTTGTTAACATATTAACTAAATTGCAACTATTATATCCCACAATATTCTCCATTGGCATTAAAAGCATTGAATTTAAAAGGATTTATAAAAAGACCTTCTTATAGCGCATGTCTCATATCTGGGCTATTGTTTAGCTGCGCAGATATAAACTGCTGACGATCTGCAATGAGAGTTTCTGACATGAATACAGACAATAGAGCAACTGACGCCAGCGCAATCACCTTGGCTGATATGGACCCGACCATCGCCGCATCTCTGCTGGCACAGACAACACCCGACAATATTGAACGTGCGCTTAGCGAGCTTCCAGCGGATGTTGCACTTAAGATAGCGTCGCACCTGGCATCAGAAGCGGATAACGATGATGAAAGAGGTAATACCCCTCATCCACTTGAAGGTCTCAGCGGTACGGTGGAACGGTTAATGACTGAGGCTTTTGGCATCTTATCACCACAGGATACCGTTGCCAGTGCCCTGGATCATATTGTCAGAACAGATCCCTCAATCACCATCACCTATATCTACGTTACCGATGAAGACGAGAAACTACTGGGGGTTGTGGCGATGCGCGATCTCCTGCTCGCAAGTCCCGGGCAGACTCTTGAACAGATCATGACGCACGATCCATTTGCCTTCACACCCGATGTTGAGATGCCTGAAGCGGTGAACGCGGCCCTGTTACAACGCCATCGCCTTTATCCGGTAACCGATGAAGAGGGGACGCTACTGGGACTGGTCTATGGCTGGCGGTTGTTTGAATATGTCGCCACCGAGATCAGTGCTCAGGCAGGATCAATGGTAGGTGTGGATAAAGAGGAGCGCATCACAACCCCCATACTTGAATCGTTTCGCATGCGCCACCCCTGGTTGCAGATCAACCTGCTGACCGCATTTGCCGCAGCCTTTGTCGTCGGGATGTTTGAAGACACCATCGCCCGTATCGTCGTGCTTGCCGTATTTCTGCCGGTGCTTGCCGGACAGAGTGGCAATACCGGCTGTCAGGCGCTGGCAATCACGCTGAGGAGTATGACGCTGGGAGAACTGGCCAACATATCCGTCTCCAGAGTGCTTCGAAAGGAGATTATTCTTGGCGCCATGAACGGCTTCTTTGTGGGTTTAGTCGCTGCACTGGCGATGTGGATCTACGCGGGTATCAGTGGCACAGAAAATTCTGCGATACTTGCACTGGTGGTGTTAGTCGCCATGGTGGGAGCCTGCATCGGCAGCGGAATTTTTGGGGTACTGGTCCCCGTAACCCTGAAACGCTTTGGCGCCGACCCGGCAATGGCCAGCAGTATCTTCCTGACCACCTTTACCGATATCCTGGGGATGGGCCTGATGCTATTCCTCGCCACCAGCCTGCTGATGTAATCAGTAAGCTGGTTGAGTTTTGCAAAAAAGTTAGGGCTGTCTTTCATCAGCATAGGCCACCTTCCATCCATCTCTCCCCCTTAAGGAGTCACTAGTGAAGTTACGTATTTTCCAGGTTGATGCATTTACAGACACGCTATTTGGAGGTAACCCAGCCGCCGTTTGTCCGCTGAAAGAGTGGCTCAGTGACGCGCTGATGCAACAGATAGCGATGGAAAACTCTGTGGCTGAAACCGCGTTTTTTGTTCCGAATAAAGTAGGTTTTGAGATCCGCTGGTTCACGCCCGAAATTGAAATGGATCTGTGCGGCCATGCCACTCTGGCAGCTGCACATGTGATAACAAAGCACTTAGGCTATAGCAAATCAGATCTGATTTTCCAGTCTACAAGCGGCAAACTCCCGGTCAAAATCAATAACGATCTGATTACGTTGATTTTTCCATCCCGAAAACCATTAACCGATAACGCCCCTCAGGCGATATTGGATGCCTTGCATATCCCCCCCATCGAAGTACTTAAAGCCCGTGACTATCTCCTTGTCTTTGATAGCGAAGCAGATATTCGCAGCATACAGCCAAACAGGAATATTCTTGATCAGATCAATCTGGATCCGGGAGGAATTATCGTTACTGCCAAAGGCGATAGTGTGGACTTTGTTTCTCGTTTCTTTACTCCTCAGGCGAGTATTCTGGAAGATCCGGTTACAGGTTCAGCCCACTGCTCTCTTATCCCCTACTGGGCCGAGAAGCTATCCCGTAACCAGATGACTGCATTGCAGTTATCATCCAGAGAGGGGACGTTATTCTGCCAAAACGCAGCCGATGAAGTCCACATATCAGGTAAAGCGGTAACCTATATGGAAGGCATAATAACGATTTAGTAACCCAGTAGATCGTCAGCCGAACTGCAACCATAGAAACGCGATAGCATTGCCATCAGATGACACAGGATGGGCTTGGCAGCCAGTTGTCCACAGCCTCTTACGCTACTTGCTTTGCAAATTGGGAAAACTGGCTGGGGGCATTTAGGGCTTTGAGATTTGGCTCGCCCGCTCTTTCCTCACCTCTTCCCCCAAAGAAATAAGCACAATAAGCGAATTTTGGCACAACACAATAAGCGAACAACAGCACATAGAAGCACCTCTAAAAAAGCAACATATATGCTTCTTTTTACAATTAAAATGCTTTAACCACGTAAAAGCAACTTATATGTTGCTGAAGCCAGAAAAAGAAACTAATATGTTTCTTAATGGTAAATAGCAACATATACGTTTCATTATGAATTCACTACTCGAACAGATCAAAAAACGCCGTATCGCACTAAAACTCAAGCAGCACGATATGATGCTGCGCGTTGGTATATCGCGCCAGCAATATCAGCGTTTGGAATCCAAAGGCAACCCTCGGCTTGATACTCTTGAGTTAGTCGCTAAGGGGCTTAAAAGTGAATTGCTGCTGATACCACAGGAAAAAATAAATGCTGTGCTGGCGGCACTGGCCGACGATACTATTTCAAACTCTGGGCCATCAACTGGGGCACCAACCAAGCCAAGCCAGACGGGAAAAGAACAAAGCAACCCACTGGCGGATGATCCATGGAAGGGTTTGTTGGGAGAAAACGAATGAGCGCAGATGCCAGAAATGAAGTGGGCGATGAAATGAATGTATTACAGCTCTCAATTCATGGCGTATTAATCGGCTATCTCGCAGGGTTTAAGAATGGCCGCAATGTGTTGAGCTTTGCAGATTCATTCAGGAACAACCCTGATCGTCCAACATTCAGCCTGATTACCCACCCGAAGTTTCCGAATGCAGCCAGGCTCATGGCAGAGTCATGGGCAAGAAATCAGCGACTACATCCTGTGCTTTCAAACTTGCTGCCAGAAGGATCTTTGCGAGAACTAATCGCTCAAGGCCTGAAGGTGCACGTTGATAATGAATTTCATATTCTCTCGTATCTTGGCGAAGACTTGCCCGGGGCTATCGAAGCCACGCCAATGGAGCCGGATGATGTTCCCGATTACGTACTGAACACGCACGGAAAGGCTAAGGCGATTAAGTTCGATAAAGATGCTCTTCACAAGAAAGGAAGAGAAAACAAGTTTTCCTTGGCTGGCGTGCAAATGAAGTTTTCTATGAAGGAAAAGGATGGACGCTATAACTTATCCAAAGGTGATGTACTGGGCGACTGGATTATCAAAACGCCCTCAACCAAGCATAAGTTCGTACCTCTGAACGAATACACTGCCATGTCGTTAGCCGCATTAGCTGGAGTTGATATTCCCGAAATCAAGCTGGTTGAACTGGACAAGCTGGATAATCTGCCACAAATTAACCTGCCAGATGAAAAGCAAGCCTTTGCTATTAAACGGTTTGATCGTGACCCTGTAGATCAAAACATGAGCCAGCGCATCCACATGGAAGACTTCGCGCAAATTCTGGTGAAGTACCCGCACGAAAAATACACTTCCGCTAATTACGAGAATATCGGCAAAGTCATCTATGACTTTTCTGGCGACGGGCTGGCCGACGCTCAGCAGTTCGCAAGGCGGTTACTGGTGAATATTCTCTTGGCGAATGGAGATGCGCACCTTAAGAACTGGAGCTTCCTGTACCCTGATAAGGTTACGCCTCGACTTTCTCCTGCATACGATATCGTAACAACCAATGTCTATATCGAGAATGAAACCCAATACGCGCTCAATTTAGGTAAAACAAAAGAGTGGTATACAGTCACCATGGCACACTTTCAGTCGTGGGCAGGCAGGTCTGACATTCCGTGGCGAGTGATAAAGCCTCACTTGGACGATACAATGAGCAAGGCAAGAGAGTTATGGCCTGAGACTCTGAAAGCGTTACCGATGAACGAAGTGCACAAAGAAGGCCTTAGATCGCATTGGGCTAAGCTTCAGCAAGACTTTAAGATTGAAGTCACAAAATAAAGGCTATCTCAGTTAACGAATAATTAAGATACGACACGCTTGACTTACATCAGACATAAAAAGGCATACCCTTTCGATACACCTCTGATTATTACGTTGGTAGCGGAGCCAGATCTAAGCCGACGACCTTCCTGCCCTTATTAAGAGCCGAGCCCGACGCCTGATCTCAAATTCCAGACGAAAAAAAAGCCAATCTTTCGATTAGCTTGTCTTTCCGTTGTGGTAGCGGGGGCCAGATTTGAACTGACGACCTTCGGGTTATGAGCCCGACGAGCTACCAGGCTGCTCCACCCCGCATCAACGTGGGGCGTATACTACAGATGAGTTACCCTCTTGGCAAATGATTTAGCTAAATAATTTAAATAACGTAGCAAACTGCTGTTTTTACAAAAACCGACCGCTGCCTGGCATATTCCTGAACTGCGGGAGCCACATGCTAAAAATGAATATCCTCTGCAATCAAAAAAACTTCAGTTGAAATTGCTGACGATTAAATCGCCTGCTGATGTCCGATGCCTGTTGAATTTAAAAGAAATACGGGTATTTACCTACAAAAAAATAACAGAAAAATAATCTGCTAATTAAACTTATGACCATAGATAATATCTATTTCTTACGTATCTGCATCACTTTCCTTGGTTGACTTACGCCATCCTCCCGGATTAATGTTGGTCGCCAGCGCACCCCAAAAAGGTATCGCTGCAACAGAAACCGGCCTATCCGCCGGCACAATAACAACAATATTCAAACCTGGCTGTGATCCGGCTAAGGTAAAGGGTAATAACCATGACCTACCGTTTTTTTCTGCGGCACACACCGTTGTGCCATCCCGATCTCACAGACCTGCTGTCTGCTGATAGTTCAGTTGTATTCCTACGCTCCATCATCCAAAGACCGAAAGACCAACTCAGGAATATTTCGCCCCCCGGCGTCTGATTCACCGTTTTCTATTCATCCATTGTCTGATTCGTTCTGAACCGGAGCGCATAACTGTTGCCGTTCAGAACCGGGAGCTATCAACATGAAAAATGCCGTTTCACTGCAGGATAAGTGGGAAAAACAGAGCGGACGGGTCTACCTGACCGGTAGTCAGGCGCTGGCTCGCCTGCCGATGCTTCAGGCCGCACGGGATAAACAGGCTGGACTGAATACAGCCGGATTCATCTCGGGCTATCGGGGCTCACCTCTGGGTAACTTTGACAAAACCCTGTGGCAGATCCGCGATTACCTGAAACAGAACAATATCGTCTTCCAACCCGGCGTTAATGAAGATCTGGGGGCAACCGCCGTGTGGGGATCACAACAGGTCAACGTATTTGAAGGTGCCCGCTATGACGGTGTTTTCGGCCTCTGGTATGGCAAAGGTCCGGGGGTTGACCGTACCGGTGATGTACTGAAGCATGCCAACGCTTTCGGTACCTCAGAGTATGGTGGAGTACTGGCGGTTGCCGGTGATGACCATGCCAGTAAATCCTCGACCCTTCCCCATCAGAGCGATTACGCCTTTATGGATGCGATGATTCCGGTACTCTATCCCTCCGGGATTCAGGAGATGCTGGATTATGGCCTGTATGGCTGGGCAATGTCCCGCTTCAGCGGCTGCTGGGTGGGGCTGAAAGCGCTGGCCGAGGTAATGGATTCAGCCATCTCAGCCAATCTTGATCACCAGCGACTGGAGATCAGCCTCCCCGAACACTTCGAGCGCCCCGCAGATGGCCTGAATGCCCGCTGGCCGGATAAACCACTGCAACAGGAAGCGCGACTGCACCGCTACAAAATCGCGGCAGCACAGGCGTTCTGCCGCCACAACCGACTGGATAAAATCGTTATCGATACCGCTCAGCCGCGCCTGGGTATTGTCACCACCGGCAAGTCTTATCTTGATGTCCTGCAGGCGCTGGAAGATCTGGGTATCAGCCACGCGCAGGCCGCCGGGTTAGGTATCCGGTTATACAAAGTCGCGATGCCCTGGCCGCTGGAACCCGAAGGGGTCTATGAGTTTGCTGAGGGTCTGGAAGAGATTCTGGTCATCGAAGAGAAACGCGGCCTGATCGAAGATCAGCTGAAGGAGCAACTCTACAGCTGGCAGGACCGGCATCAGAGTGCTCGTCCCCGGGTGGTGGGTAAGAAAGATCAGTTGGGCAATGAGCTACTAACCAGTCTGAGCGAACTGACACCGGCGATGATCGCCCGGGCGATTGCGGCACGTGTCGCCCCCTTCCACAACAGTCAGCAGATCGCTGACCGCCTCACCTTTCTTAGCGAAAAAGAGTACCAACTGGCACAGCCGCGTGCCCTGCTGGAGCGCACTCCGCACTTCTGCTCCGGCTGCCCCCATAACACCTCTACGGTGGTGCCTGAGGGCAGCCGCGCACTGGGCGGTATCGGTTGTCACTATATGGCCACCTGGATGGACCGTGGCACCGACACCTTTACCCAGATGGGCGGCGAAGGCGCGACCTGGATCGGTCAGGCCCCCTTCACTGATAACAACCATGTGTTCCAGAACCTCGGCGATGGAACCTACTTTCACTCGGGCCTGCTGGCGATTCGTGCGGCGATCGCCTCCGGCGCTAACATCACCTATAAAGTGTTGTATAACGATGCCGTCGCCATGACCGGGGGTCAGCCCATTGATGGCCAGTTGACGGTGCAGCAGATTACCCACCAGCTCTATGGTGAAGGTGTTCACCGTATCGCTGTGGTCAGCGATGAACCGGATAAATACCCCAGCCGTTCTGAATTTGCCGATGGGGTCACCTTCCACCACCGGGATGATCTGCAGGCGGTGCAGATGGAGCTGCGGGAGATCCCTGGCTGCACCGCGATGGTGTATGACCAGACCTGTGCGGCGGAGAAACGTCGGCGCCGTAAACGCAGTGAGATGACCGACCCGCAAAAACGGGTGGTTATTCATCAGGAGATCTGCGAAGGCTGCGGTGACTGCGGCGTGCAATCCAACTGTTTGTCTCTGCTGCCCAAAGAAACCGACCGTGGCCGCAAACGCGCTATCGATCAGTCCGCCTGTAATAAAGATTTCAGCTGCATCCGTGGCTTCTGTCCCAGCTTTGTTACCGTCAAAGGGGGCAAACTGCGTAAACCCGAACCACTGGGTAAAGAGAGTCATTTCCCGCAGCTGCCCATGCCGCAGCTACCCGGTTGTAGCACGCCCTACAACATCCTGCTGACCGGTGTCGGTGGCACTGGGGTGGTGACCGTCAGCGCCCTGCTGGGGATGGCGGCGCATATCGAAGGTAAAGGTACTGGGGTGCTGGATCAGATAGGCCTGGCACAGAAATTTGGCGCGGTAATGAGCCATATCCGCATCGCCGAGTCTCAGGAACAGATCCATACGGTGCGTATTCCGGCGGGTGAAACCGATCTGATGATCGGCTTTGACCTGATGGTAGGGGCCAGCGAAGAGGCGCTGGGCAAGCTGGATCGGCAGCGCAGCCAGGTGGTGATCAATAACCATGAAACCATGCCTGCGGCGTTTACCCGAGACCCCGATCTGCAGGTACCCACCGCAGAGATGCAGCAGGTAATCCGTGACAGCGCCAAACCTCTGAGCAGCTTCTGTCTTGATGCAACCACCCTGGCCACGCAGCTACTCGGTGATGGTATGGCGGTTAATCTGTTCTGCATCGGCTATGCCTGGCAGAAAGGGCTGATTCCCCTTGAGATGGATTCAATCGAGCAAGCGATCGAACTCAATGGTGTGGCGGTTTCGGCCAACAAAGAAGCGTTCCTCTGGGGACGCCGTGCAGCGCACAACCTGCAGCAGGTTGAACAGATCACTTCCCCGGCCAGTGATGTTCAGACGGTGCGGATAATGCCCGGGCTGGAAGAGGTGATTCACCGGGAGATGCAGCACCTTAACCAATATCAGGGAGCTGCCCTGGCGCATCGCTATCAGTCACTGGTGCGTCACGTCGCAGACGCGGAAAAGCAACTGGGCAGAGGGAACACCCTGAGCCTGGCCGTTGCGGAAAATTACAGCAAGGTGCTGGCCTATAAGGATGAGTATGAGGTTGCCCGACAGCTGACATCCAGCCACTTCCGGCAGCAACTTGAAAGCCAGTTTGAAGGAGACTTTGAACTCGAATTCAATCTGGCACCGCCGCTGATCTCGCGGATCAACCGCGCTACGGGGCGCCCGGTCAAGCGCCGCTTTAGCGAAAAAATCATGCCGCTGTTTCGTCTGCTGGCCAGCCTCAGACCTTTGCGGGGCTCCCCCCTGGATCTGTTTGGTTACAGTGCTGATCGCCGTCTCGAACGACGACTGATCCGCGAATATGAGCAGGATATTCAGGCGCTACTGCAGAATCTCAGTGTGGACAATCTGCAGGATGCGATTGAGCTGGCCCGGCTACCCTCTGTGATTCGCGGCTATGGACCGGTCAAGGAGCGCGCCTATGAGCAAGCGCAAATCCAGCGACAACTGCTTCGGGAGCAGATCCTTGAAGCGCACAGCAGCGCATCCCAGGCAACTGTTTAATAACAATAAAACCCAGCATTATTCAGGAAAACCGTTATGTCCGTTTTTAGTCATGCCGAATTTGATAACCATGAGCAGGTTGTCTTCTGTCACGATGAGATCACTGGCCTGAAGGCCATTATCGCCATCCATAACACCAACCGCGGCCCCGCATTAGGGGGCTGCCGGATGTGGCACTACAGCAGCGATGAGGAAGCCCTTAACGATGTGTTGCGCCTATCCAAAGGGATGACCTATAAGTCGGCCCTGGCCAATCTCGACCTAGGCGGCGGTAAGTCGGTGATCATCGGCGACCCGCGCAAACATAAAACCCCGGAGCTGCTGGCAGCGATGGGACGTTTTCTGGAGCACACCGGCAACCGCTATATTGCGGCAGAGGACTCCGGCACGTCGGTACCCGACCTGCAGGTGATGGCACAACACACTGGCAATGTGGCCGGCATCACCGAACGTACCGGTATTGATGGTCTGCCCTGCAATGGCGATCCCTCCCCTGCTACCGCTTATGGCACCTTTATCGGTCTGAAAACGGCGGTGCAGTATCAACTGGACCGCACCGATCTGACAGGTCTCAAGGTGGCGATTCAGGGAGTGGGTAATGTCGGCTACCGGCTTGCCGAACAGCTCCATCAGGCGGGTGCACAGCTGTTTGTTACCGATATCCATCAGCAACAGGTAACCCGTGCAGTCGAAGAACTGGGTGCTATCGCCGTCAGTCAGAATGAGATTCTCTCTCTGGATGTGGATGTGATCGCCCCCTGCGCCCTGGGTGCCGTGCTCAATGATGAGTCGATTCCGCTGATCAAAGCAAAAGTGATTGCCGGTGCGGCCAATAATCAGTTGGCGTCGCAACGCCATGATCTGATGTTGCGTGAGCGTGGCATTCTCTATGCCCCGGATTACGTCCTTAACGCGGGCGGCATCATCGATATTTTCTATGAACGTATCGGTCATCAACACACTCAGGTGCGCGCCCATATCGAGACCATCGCCGACACCCTGTGCGAGATATTCCGTCGGGCCGATGCCCAGGATCGTCCAACCGGGGAGATCGCCAATGAGCTGGCCGAAGAACGCATTAATCAGCCACGTGCGGCACACTAACCTGTAAAAACAACTCAGCCCATCACCGATGGGCTGGCTCTCTCTGACATAAAAATAAGATCTGGAGAAAATCAATGACTGAACTGGTTCAGAACCCGGCACTGGATGCCACTGCCGACAACACCGGCAAAGACCACCCGATGTGGTCATCCCGCATGGCGTTTATCCTGGCTGCCAGCGGCTCGGCCGTAGGGCTGGGAAATATCTGGAAATTCCCCTATATCACCGGTGAAAATGGTGGCGGAGCATTCGTTCTGGTATACCTGCTGTGTATCGCCCTGATCGGTATTCCAATTATGATTGCGGAGGTGATGATCGGTCGCCGTGGCGGTCGCAGCCCGATCAACAGCATGCGCAACCTGACCCGGCGGGATGGTCTCTCCAACCGCTGGATCTGGATCGGGGGAATGGGGATGCTGGCCTCGATTCTGATCCTGTCTTTTTACTCGGTGATCGGTGGCTGGGCGCTGGCCTATATTGGCAACTCCGCCAACGGCCTGTTTGTCGGCGCCAGCACCGCAGCGATTGGCACGATGTTCAGCAGCCTGCTGGCCGATCCCTACACTCTGCTGTTATGGCATTCGGTGTTTATGCTGCTGGTCATTTTGATCGTCGCCCGCGGTCTCAGCTCTGGTATGGAGAGAGCGATCAATATCCTGATGCCGCTGCTGTTTGTTCTGCTGCTGGTGATGGTGGGTTATGCCATGAGCACCAACAGCTTTGCCGAGGGTTTTGCATTTCTGTTTCAGCCAGACTTCTCCAAACTGACCACCGCCGGTGTGCTCACAGCACTGGGACACGCGTTCTTTACTCTCAGCCTGGGGATGGGGGTAATGATGGCTTACGGTTCCTACCTGCCGAAACAGGTTTCCATCGTGAAAACAGCAGTCACCGTCTCCGTTGTCGACACCCTGGTGGCCTTGCTGGCAGGTCTGGCGATCTTTCCGCTGGTGTTTGCCAACGGTCTTGAAGCGGGGGCAGGCCCGGGACTGATCTTCCAGACCCTGCCGATTGCGTTTGGCCAGATGAGTGGCGGTATATTGTTTGGCAGCCTGTTCTTTATCCTGTTGGTTGTCGCAGCCATTACCTCGGCAATCTCGCTACTGGAGCCTCTGGTAGAATGGTTTGAAGAACAACAGGGAATCAGCCGTCTGAGCGCCACCCTGATGGGCGGCATCAGTATCTGGGCGCTGGGGATCCTTACCATTCTGTCGCTGAATGTCTGGGCAGATGTTCATCCGCTGGGCATGTTTGAACGCTTTGCCGGAAAGACCTTCTTCGATCTGTTCGACTACGCCACCGCTAACCTGATTATGCCGTTAGTCGGCCTGGCAACTGCGCTGTTTGTCGGCTGGTTTATGGCAAAACCGGCCGCCGAAAATGAATTTGATATGGGCAACGGCCTGGCTTACCAAAGTTTTATGTTTGTTATCCGTTTTATCACGCCGGCAGCAGTACTGGTGGTGTTTATCTACAACCTGAGTTGATAGTCCCGCTATCACCGCCAAAAGCCCTGCCGACGCAGGGCTTTTTTGTTCATACCCCGGTATTTTTCACACATCTCTCCCCATTTATCCCGGGCCTGATAAATAACCATAAAAAAAATATTGAATTATTTTGCCCCGTTCAGATTCATGTCAGCTTTGTCAGCAAGAATGTCCCTGACACTTAAACAGGGGACAGCAAATGTATATCTTGCGCTACCAGGAAAACGATCTGAATACAGCGAATCTGTATCTCAATCAGGGCCTGATCTCAAAGATCAGTTCGCTGAATCCCTCAGTTATCAGCATCACCGGTGCCTTTGAACCTGAGCGTCAGCGGGTCGTTGATTTTATAAAGAATATCTACAAGCAGAGTTATAACGCCGATATCAACGTTACCTACCCGATGATTATGTCGGTGCGCAATGCGGATGATGAGATTCTGGCGGCTGTCGGTGTCCGTTATGCCGATAAAGAAGCGTTGTTTCTTGAACAGTATCTGGACCAGCCGATTGAGACCGTGCTGGACTGCGAGCGTGCGCAAATCATCGAGATAGGCAATCTGGCATCCGCCGGTAAAGGTGCATCGGCCTTCCTGTTTGCCGCGCTGGCGTCCTATCTGGAAAACCAGAAAATCCGCTACGCCACCATTACCGGGACACAGTTCCTGCACCGTTATTTCAAACGTACCGGACTGAATCCCAAAGAACTATGCCGCGCCCACTTAAACAATATCAGTGAGCAGGATACCGATTGGGGTACCTACTACGATACTGAACCCCGGGTACTGGTGGGCAATGTTGATACAGGCGTTGCACGCCTGAAAGCACTGTTCGGTGCTGATTTCAGGGAGTGCCGACCACGTTTATTTCCCCGTCTCCACTTCAAAGCGGAACACTAAACCATGATATTCAATAGCATCAACCAACATGCACCAGGCAAAATCGCCCTGCAGGACGAGCAGCAAACGGTGTATTACCGTGACCTGAAAGCAGAGATTGCCGACCGGGCAGAACAGCTTAGCCAGGTGTCGACTCTGGCCATCGCTCTGGATAACAGCGTTGACTGGGTGCTCTGGGATCTCGCAGCCCTCAGTGTCGGGGTCGTCTGTGTACCGATTCCACCGTTCTTCAGCCCGGAGCAGAGAGACCATACACTCTCCCAGGCGGCGGTATCTCACATTATTTCACCTGATGGTCTGGTGGCAACCGGAATACAGCACACAGTTGCATTGCCCGAAACAACAGCCAAAGTCACCTTTACCTCGGGTACCACCGGCCAGCCTAAAGGGGTTTGTCTGCCGCAGCGGGCCATGGAAAATGTTGCCCACAGTATCGAGCAGGTGCTGGGGCAGGACTTTGTTGGCACCCATCTGTGCAGTCTGCCGCTGGCGGTATTACTGGAAAATGTTGCCGGGGTGTACGCTGCGCTGATCGCCGGCTGTACCATCCGTCTGCCATCCCTCACGGCGTTTGGCCAGAACTATGACTGCCTGCATCAGCAGATTGCCGAAACCGCAGCGACATCGATCATTCTGGTGCCTGAAGTACTGCGTATCCTGCTGGCTCAGATTGCGCAAAAAGGGCCGCTTCCCTCGCTAAAATTCATCGCTGTTGGCGGTTCAAAGACCGATGCCAATCTGATTCAGATGGCGCGTCAGATGGGACTACCGGTGTATGAGGGGTATGGCCTGTCAGAGTGCGCTTCGGTGGTGTCACTGAATACACCGGACAATGACCGTCCAGGCAGCGTGGGCAAACTGCTCCACCATGTAGCGGCAAGCGTTGAAGCGGGAGAGATCAGCATTCATAACCCCGGTTTTCTCGGTTACATCGGTCAGAGCACGACTGGCAGCTTCAACACTGAAGACCTTGGTGCACTGGATGCAGAGGGTTTTCTCTCCATCACCGGACGTAAAAAGAACGTTCTGATCACCTCCTATGGCCGCAATATCTCCCCGGAGTGGGTAGAAGCCTCCCTGCTGTGCCAGCCGGAGATCGCCCAGACGGTTGTCTATGGTGATGCGCAACCACATCTGAGTGCGCTGATCGTGCCGGTGTCGGCAAACGCCGATATCCAGCAGGTCATTCTGAAAGCCAATGCCGGGCTACCGGAATATGCACAGATCAGGGATTACAGTCTGGCGGAGCCGTTCACCCTTGCCAACGGCCTGCTGACCGGCACAGGCCGCCCCCGGCGGGCAAAAATATTAGAACGGCTTAACCAAATCTAATTTCAAATCATTAACTTATGCGCACAGAAACCTATTCTCGCAAAAACTTTCGTACTCAAAAACGTACAAGGAGATACATCATGACTTTTTTTGATCTGCTGATTCAGGAAACCGAAGCCGAACGTGCAGAGCTCTATCAGGTACCCCAGCTAGCCAACGCTCTGCAGGGTAAGATCACCCACGAAGCCTACCTGGCTTACCTGACCGAAGCCTTTCATCATGTGTCTCATACGGTGCCATTTCTGATGTCGATGGGCGCTAAACTGCCCGCCAATAAACTGTTTCTGCAAAAAGTGATTGCCGAATATATCGAAGAGGAGATCGGCCACGAAGAGTGGATTCTCAACGATATTGAAGCAGTCGGCGGCGACCGGGAGGCGGTTCGCAACAGCACCCCGGCACTGGAGACACAGGTACTGATCGCTTACAACTACGATTATATCAACCGCAAAAACCCGGTTGGTTTTCTGGGTATGGTGTTCATGCTGGAAAGCACCTCAATCGCCATCGCCAACAAAGGTGCGGATGCGGTTAAACAGTCACTGGATCTGCCAGAGCAGGCGTTCTCCTATCTTCACTCCCACGGTGATCTGGATATCAGTCATATGCAGTTCTTTGAAAAAACGCTGGAAAAAATAACCGATCCGAAAGACCAGGCAGCCATCATCGAAGTGGCCAGAAACACCTTCCGCCTGTTTGCCAATGTGCTGCGCACTATCCCGGCTGAGGGGGTGAAAGATGTCGCTTAAAGGGAAAAGCATCTTTATTACCGGGGGTACCGGAGGTATCGGTGCTCCCCTGGTCAAGCTACTGCGGGATGCGGGCGGTGACGTCATTGCATTCAACCGTCAGGAGTCTGGCGATCTGAGTGACAATATCGACAGCATCTGCCACACCCTGTCCCATCTGGCGCCGGATATTCTGATCAATATGGCAGGCTACAATGAATGCGCGCACTGCGAAGACCAGCATCTGAGCGAACTTATCGCCCTGAACCTGACCGTGCCAATGCGTCTGTCACAGGCAGTGCTGCCGGCAATGAAACAGCGCAACACCGGGCAGATCATCAATGTGGGATCAATGATGGGCATTATTCCCCTGCCCTATTATTCCGGCTATGTGGCCGCCAAAGCAGGCATCAAGGCGTTTTCCGATTGCCTGCGGCGAGAACTGTGTGACACAGGGATCAGGGTAACGCTGATCGCCCCACGGGCGGTGCAAACCCGAATGAATCAGGGGATCAGTAGCGAGATTAACAGTCAGACAGGCACTGCCTATGATCAACCGGAGGAAGTCGCTCAGCGGATTTTCAACGCCATCCTGCTTGGCGAAAAAGAGGTCCGTTTTGGCAAGCCTGAACGTTTCTTCGCCTTTATGAATGCGAACTTCCCTTCGGTTGTGGATAAGGGATTACGCAAGAATGTCAGGGTTGGCGAGGCGATTTTTAAACATCACAAGACAGAATCAGCAAAAAAACTATCAACTGAGTTAAATAACGCAACCTGACTGTATCTTTTGGGTTAGCGCAACAGAGCTGCAGCCCGATAGTCCAGACAGATAACCTTTGAGGTCAACATGATGAAACATAAACTCCTGATATCGGTTGCGGTAATGAGCCTCTACCTGCCCCTCTCTACCTCGTTTGCCGCTCAGGCGGGCCAGCAAGAGATGATGCAGGATGTGGCAGCACTGCAATCTGAATGGGCCAGAATCAAATACCAGGTAAGTGATGAAAAACTCCAGCTATCTGCTATCGAGAAGCTGGAGCAGCAGGCTGAACAGACCTCAGCCAAATATGCTGATTTTGCCGAACCCAAAATCTGGCAGGGTATTATTCTCTCCACTGATGCAGGTATCGTGAAGGGTTTGTCTGCACTGGGTAAAGTAAAAGAAGCTAAAAAACTGTTTGAAGCCTCTCTGGAACAGAATCCAACGGCACTGAACGCTTCAGCCCACACGTCGCTGGGTTCACTCTACTATCAGGTGCCCGGCTGGCCCATCGCCTTCGGTAGCGACGACAAAGCGGAGCAGCATCTTAAGGCGGCCCTTGAAGTGAACCCCGATGGTATCGATGCCAACTATTTTTACGCTGACTTCCTGATGGAAAACAAGCGCTATGATGAAGCCAAACACTATTTTGAGAAGGCTCTCTCAGCCAGCCCCCGCGCCGACCGTCCGGTGGCTGATGCCGGGCGTCGGCATGAGATCGAACTGGCCATGGCAAAACTCGCCGGGCTGAAAAAGTAGTATCCCCCTCTGCTATTTATCATTTCCCCATGATAAGCAAAAAATCCCGGCCAATACCGCCGGGATTTTCATAGCTCTTTTCATAGTTTTTTATTGCTTGATACAATCTGACACACGCCTGTCTTCGATGCTCCTGATGACCCGGCCTTCACGCTGAAGGGAACTGAATCACCACTTCAAAACCATCGCTACGATGACGAGCGGGGGAGTAAAATGTCAGCGTTCCCGAGCCGTGTTTGACAAAGGTATCGACAATTGCCAGCCCCAGCCCGGTACCTTCAGACTGATAACTACCGCGCTCAAAACGGTTGGTCAGACGCTGTAACTGATCCTTGGGCAAAATATCGCAACTGTTGACCACATGCAGGGCATGATCGCTATCACTGAAGATCTCAACCGGGTGCTGTGGCGAGCCATAACGCAATGCATTTTCGAGCAGGTTGCGCAGGATAATGGCGGCCGCATCCATATCCACCGGCCACTCAAGAGAGTGCAGGCTGGCTTCATCACAGATTATCGTCTGGTCGGTTTGAGTGCCCCGCTGATACTCCTCTATCAGAAAGGAGAGCAGCGTCATCACACTGGAAGTTTCGCCACTACGGAGTACTGACGCATCCGCCCGGGACAGTTGTAGCAGTTTTTCCGACAACCGTTGTAACCTTTTTAAGCCCTGTTCCAGCTCTGCCGCCCGCTGCCGGGTATCGTTATCCTCAGAGACGGCGATCAGGCGTTGGGTCTGCGCCAGCAAAGAGGCTACGGGCGTGCGCAGCTCGTGGGCACTATTGGAGGCAAACTCCCGCTCGGCATAGATCGCCTGGGATATCTTCTGCATCAGACCATTCAGCGACGCAGTGATTGGTAGCAGTTCCTGCGGCTGATGACGATGCTCGAACAGAGTCAGGTTATCGCTACCCCGTTTGCTGATATCGCGATTCAGCCTGAACAGGGGCATCAGAGAGTTGCCCACCAGCCACCAGACCATAAAGCCGGTCACCGGTATCACCAGCAGTAACGGAATCAGAAATCCCCACAGGCTCTCCATTACCGCTTCTTCGCGGTGATCGAGAGGTTCTGCGACCTGGACAAAAAAATCACCGTTGTGGATGCTCTCGGTATAAACCCGAAAGCCTTCAAGATCCTGAAAACCATCCACCAATAGCTCACTGAAGGGCCGTTTAACGATATCATGGGAAAAATGGGTTACATGGCCATCTTTAGCGCGGATTTGATAGAGAAAATAGCTTTCATTTTCAGCCTCGGCAACCGGAGGGGTCTGATCACTTTTTTTCGCTTCATCGCCATCGCTGTCATCCTGAACCGCCAGAGGGATCAGACGTTTGGCATTCTGCACCAGCGCGTCATCCAGTACTTCATTAATTTCATCATTGAAAACATAGGCTGAATAGCCGCTGGAAGCCAGCCAAATCAGCGTTACAATAGAGACAATCGAAACCACCAGCCGGCGTTTAATACTGCGATGTTTCATCGGCTTAAACCTTCATTCTATAACCGATACCACGGATGGTTTCGATACTGGTTTTGCCAATTTTTTTCCGTAGCCGGCTGATATAGACCTCGACGGTATTACTTTCAACCTCTGCGCCATACTCATACAGCGCATCCTCGATCACCGACTTGGCGACTATTGAGTTTTTATGCCGCAACAGCCGCTCCAGTACCGCCCACTCACGGGAGCTAAGGTTTGCAGGTGCACCGTCATTCAGGATGATCTTATTGGTCAGGTCGATGCTCAGGCTCCCCAGTGTCAGCATACCGGTACCATCAGCATAGAGACGCCGCTGAATAGCGATAATTCGCGCCGATAGCTCCCCCAGATCAAACGGTTTAACCAGATAGTCGTCGGCACCTGCATTCAGCCCTCTAATCCGGTCCGAAATCTGATCAAGTGCGGTGAGGATAATCACCGCCACACTGTTTTTAGCTGACCGGATCCGGGTCAGAAGATCCAGCCCATGGCCATCGGGCAGAAGAAGATCAAGCAGAATCAGATCATAATTGGTGGTCGTCAGACTGGCTGATGCATCAGAGAGGGTCTCGAACCAGTCCACCGCGTGCCCTTCACTGGCGATATGTTCCCGTATCGCCCCCCCTAAACCCTTCTCATCTTCAACCAGTAAAATACGCACCCGTAATCTCCACAGTTTTCCTCCATTAAAAAACATAAACCTGACAGCAACCTGAACAGTCACTGTTAGCGGTGGACACTCAGCTTCCCTTACACTAATCGAAAACCGCGTTAAACACAGCTGCTCTGACTGGCAAAATGGCCCCTGAAACGGAATTCCACAGCCCCGCCAGCGGCAAAGGGTTGCCCATCACAACATCATCACTCTGATTAAGAATAAATCAAGCTATTGTTTTTTATGACTTTAAATTCCATCACCGTTAATGGCACGAAATCCGCTTGGTAGATCTATCAGCCTGTTTAACAAACCGGTGTTTTGCAAACACCCAAGGGATTGCCCGGGAGAAACCTATGCAGACCAGCTCAGTTACCCCATTTCCAGTGACGGCTCAACACGCCGCACAGCCAGCCAGCTCCCCCTTCAGTCTGGTTCAGACCGACCTGTCTGGTGGCTTTGATAAAGTTATCAGCGATGCAATGCAGCGCGGTGCCAGCGATGATTTTGTCAGTCGTCTGTTTAAAAACCAGGAACGTTTTATACAACTGGCAGAGATGGCATCGCAACAGCAACCTATCAATAGTAAAACATTTCTGAAGAACCTCAGTTATGAGGACCGGGAAGTACTCAGAGAGGTGCATAGCCTGGCTGACTTTATTGATGACAGCAAGATCGATCAAATGAGCAGCGAAGGGGCAAATAATCTTCTGCGCCTGCCCCACACAGGACTGGATTCGGACAACGATGGTTTTACCGATATCGGGATTGGTAAAACCTTTATGTTCCCCAACTCCAATACGCCACCTGAGGTCGCTGAAGCCTGGCATAACACCACTGACGGAATGAGTTTTAAGGACAAGATGATGGCAGAGGGCCATCTGATGAGTTCGCTGATCATGGCGAATATTGAGGTGGATGAAAATGGCCGGTTTGTAGCCCGTCATGAACCAGGCGAACCCGGCTATGTTAATCCATTAGCCTCTGCGGATTTTTCCTATAAGCAGTGGTCGACCGACTGGCTGCGCTATCTGGAAGATTTCAAACTACAGATGAGTAGTGACCAGTATAACCGTGACAAACGATTCTTTGAGGGGTTTCTGCAGAATTTGCAGCAAACCGGGGCGGTTTAACGGAAACGATTAAGAATGTTCGGATAACACAGAAAAGGGGTATCCTCAGATACCCCTTTTCGCTTAGCCGCAGCCATTCAGATCTCTGCATTCGCCTCGGGAGACTCGGACAAAATCTGACCGCCATCAACAATGATCTGCTGACCGGAAGCCAGAACCCGGGTATGGCAACAGCTCTGTTTGAGCCCCCCTTACAATCCGGTTTAACTCCTCAGTAAGACTATGGATTGCGCTGCTGCATCTGATGCTGACTAAACTCGTCGGCATCCAGCATCTGATCATGATTGCTATCCATCTCCTCAAATGATTTCATATTGGCGAGATTGCGCATGGGATACCCCGCCTGAGCCCGCTCAGTGATGCGCGCATTCCGGAAGGTATTCATCTCCTCCTGGCTGATGAAACCATCACCGTTCTGATCAACATCACTGAAGGATGGCTGATTGCGGCCAGCGCCCATCATGCCGTTTTTGCCGGTACCCATCGGTTGGTTCTGGCCCTTCAGGTTTCGCTGAGCGGTCTGCCCCGCCTGCAGTTCAGCGGCGCTGATCTGACCATCGCCATCCCTGTCAAAATCCCGGAACATCGGTGCATTCGCCATCCCCCGCATCGGAGCACCGGCTGCAACATTGCGCTGCCTGCGCTGGTTACGGATATCATCAAACTCTTCCTGACTAATAACGCCGTTTCCATCCTGGTCATAAACAGCAAAGGGGATAGGCCCCCGTGCCGGAATATCGGCAGCCTGTGCTGCCAATATCATCATACAACCGGCAAAGATCGACAGTAGGGCTGAGATCGGGGATAACCTGACTCTGAGTCGTGTTTTCATGATAAGCCTCTACAGTATGAATTATGTTTCAAATAACTGCTCTACGCTGCATTCTCATACAACGCCGATCAGTTTTTACCACCTCTTTAATCTACTCTCTTTGAGCGACAAACGAACCGCAACAGATCAATAAACAAACAACTAAAAGGAAGAACAGCATAGCGAGACAGGGCTGACCAGGCGATTATAATATTTACTTCCTGCCGCAGTATAAATTAGCCAATATGGATAAAACTGGTTCGATTATTGCTGTAATAAAAACCAATAGCTTGTCAGCTATTGGTGACCCGGGTTTCCATGACCGCAGTAACCATAGTCCACCAGAATATTTTGGATATCCAGGGGTAGTAAATGAGCGGAAATGAATCTCGCGTTAAAGCAGTCCATGAAATCACCAGAGCAAACCCTTTTGCAGCTGAAATGACAGCTCCACTGAAAGAGATCTGGGCGTGCGATGTATTTGGCTTACAGCAGATGGAAGAATCCCTTTCAAAATCTGCCTTTAAAGCGATTAAGAAAACGGTACAAACCGGTGCCGAGCTGGACCCTGCCGTTGCTGACGTTGTTGCTGCTGCGATGAAAGACTGGGCGATGTCTAAAGGCGCCAAGTTCTTCTCTCACATCTTCTATCCAATGACCAATGCGACTGCAGAGAAACACGACGGTTTTGTTGTAACCAACTCAGATGGCGGCGCAATCACCGAATTTACCGGCAGTTTACTGATCAAAGGGGAGCCAGACGGCTCTTCTTTCCCGAATGGCAGCCTGCGTATGACCAACGCTGCCCGCGGCTATACTGCTTGGGACCCAACCAGCCCTGCCTATATTATGCATACCGCAAACGGCGCTGTGCTGATGATTCCAAGCGTATTCATGTCATGGACTGGCGAAGCGCTGGATAAGAAAATTCCGCTGCTGCGCGCCAATGCAGCGATGGACAAGGCAGCCAAAAAAGTCCTAACACTGATGGGCGAAACTGAGATTGCTCCACTGAACTCCAGCTGTGGTGCCGAGCAGGAATATTTCCTGGTCGACGAGCTGTTTGCTAACACCCGCCCCGACCTGCTGTTAGCAGGCAGAACACTGTTCGGTGCTCCCCCAGCAAAAGGCCAGCAGTTCGATGATCACTATTTTGGTGCAATCCCAGAACGCGTTCAGGTCTTTATGCAGGATTTAGAGGATAAACTCTACCGTTTGGGCATTCCCGCCAAGACTCACCATAACGAAGTTGCGCCCGGCCAGTTTGAGATTGCACCCTACTTTGAAGCCGCTAATGTTGCCTCTGACCACCAGCAGCTTCTGATGACTCTTTTGAAAAAAACCGCTAAAGAACATGGCTTTATATGTCTTCTGCATGAAAAACCTTTCGCTGGTGTGAACGGTTCAGGTAAGCATGTTAACTGGTCTGTTGGTAACGCCACACAGGGTAACCTGCTGGACCCAGGCAGCACGCCTAATGAGAACCTTAACTTTTTGCTCTTTTGTGGTGCAGTGATTCGCGGTGTGCACAAATTTGGACCACTTCTGCGCGCTGCGATCGCCTCAGCAGCCAATGATCATCGTTTAGGTGCCAACGAAGCGCCTCCAGCTATCCTGTCTGTCTATCTCGGTAGTCAGTTGGAGAAGGTGTTTGACAATATTAAAACGGGCGAGCTGCATGTACCGACCACTGGCGGCCAGATGGATCTGGGACTGTCACAGATTCTGAAGTTTGAACGTGATCCGGGTGACCGTAACCGTACTTCACCTTTCGCCTTTACCGGTAACCGCTTTGAGTTCCGCGCGGTTGGTTCATCTCAGTCGGTTTCTGGCCCGCTGGTCGCCATGAATACTATGCTGGCAGACTCTCTGGAGTGGATTGCAGAAAAGCTTGAAACCGAACTGAGCAAAACTTCAGACAAAGCGGTGGCGGTTTTTGCTGTTCTGAAAGAGCTGATGGAGTTGCACGGTAATGTCGTATTCGGTGGTGACGGTTACTCTGCTGAGTGGCACAAAGCAGCAGTAGAAGAGCGTGGTTTGCAAAATATTCCAACCACGGCTGACGCACTGCCAGCATTTAAGTCACCAGAAGTGATTGAACTGTTCTCCAAAACCGGCGTATTAACACCGGTAGAACTGGCCAGTCGTTTTGAAGTCTATGCTGAGCAGTATGTGTTGTCGATTGAGGTTGAAGCCAAACTGGTTGCGGAGATGGCCACCACGATGATCTATCCTGCGGCAATCAAATACCTGTCACAGATCGCCTCTACCGGTATTCAGCTGGACTACTCACCAGCCGGTGCCGTGGCTGAAACCGCGTCGGCGATGATGGCTTCCGTTGAAAAGCTCAACGCCGCACTGGAGTCAGAACACTTTGATAGCACAGAAGCACATATGAGCTTCCTGGCTGACGAAGTCCGTGGTCTGATGGATGAGGTACGTGCAGCAGCTGACAAACTGGAAACGCTGGTTGCAGATGACCTGTGGCCTCTGCCTAAATACCGTGAGATGCTGTTTATTAAATAACCGCGTTAAAGATCTCATCGGCCCTTTCGCGGGGCATGAAAAAAGCACTGACCGTAAGGCCAGTGCTTTTTTATTTTCAGTTGCAGCCGGTGGTTATCGTACCCGTATTTAATAGCGTTCGAACGGCACGGCATCACGCTCCTGCCAGGCTGAACACGCTCTATCCATAATAGGATTTTATCTTCGGATCGCTGGCCACCCGATTAAGGTGAGCAAGTAGTTCCGGGGCGGTATCTTGTATCAGTGTTGTGGGGATATGATCCAGCATGCCAGACCCCAGCCACTGAACCATCACAAACACTTTCAGATCAGCGATGGTTAACCGGTTATCGGCAAAGTATTCCCCGCCCTGTTTTGTAAGGCGCGCAGCCAGCCATTTGAGATAGGTGGTCAACGGTGCCACTAACTGCTCACGCGCGCTTTTCAGCGTTTCTCCGGTCATGGTCATAGTGGCTGAGAGTTTATGACTGATATCCTCGACCACATCCATCACTTCATCACACAACAGCGCCTGGTAATCATCCTCAGGATAGAGACCCGCCTGCTTACCAAAATAACGGCATAGCGCATTGGACTGCGTAATCTGCTCGCCATCCAGTTCGACAACCGGAACCTGCCCAAAAGGCGTGCCTTTGCGTATCTCTGCAAACTCGCTGAACTGAAAGCGATGATCTTCAAAATCCTGCCCAAGGCAGTGCAATGCCAGACGAATGGGCTCTGCCCGTCCGCCATTGATATCAAAATAGGTAACCTTAATGTTAGCCATGGATACATTTCCTGCTCTGTAACAAATAGGTAGATGGGATTTAAAACAGCAAGGCCCGACTGTGTTTTATAGTTTAACGAAACGCAAACGCAGATGACCTGTTGGTATGACTGGTAAAGGGGTAACAAAGTTCAGGGGCAGACAGGAAATGGAACTCTGCGTGTTACAAATGACACCGCTACGCTCACCTATTTTAATCGCAGCCCTGTTCAGGCTCGCTCATCAAAGATGAACCCCTCGGCAAAGAGTTTCTTAAATACACCGGCATCGATCAACCGCTGGTTAATTTCGGCAAACTTCTGATTCACCGCCTCAAGCTGCTTATTGAAGTCCTGCAGCGTTTCTGTTCGGGTATCACTCTGCTCCTGCTGATCTTTAATGCGTTGCTGCAACTCTTCAGTGCGGCGTTCCTGACGCAGTTTCTCGGCCTCCCGAGGGCTGTCACTGCTGTTGTCTGATGGCTGATTCTGCCTGGCCAGCTCTGCCCGAGCTTCGTTTGCCATCGCCGCCGCCCGGGCTGCAATTGCCCGATCCTGAGGTGAAGGGTCGGCCACCGCCAACGCTGCTCTGAGAATCACTTGCGCTTTTTCCAGGGTCGCTTCAGGATCATTCGGCACAGGAGAGGTATCGATGCTAACCTCGCCTCCCACCGCATAGAGGCGGCCGTCAGGCCCCCGTTGGTACTCAAAGCTTGGCGCACCAGCATACTGACCACCCGCAGCCGCATGGCTCAGTTCATGCTGCCGCACTTCCTGATCACGGGCTGCCAGTTCACGCAGCAGTTGTTGCTCTTCACTCTTCGAGTCTGTTTGTGATGGGGAGTCGGATTCACCACGGGATTCAGATTTATTGCCCAGTGGCTGTTTCTCTGCGGTTTCGCGGTCGACGGAGGCACCGGCAGAGGACGGTACTACAGATCGGATGACGGGTGACACAGGTGAGGTTTCGAGGGGTGCGGTGGCAGAGACAGAGGCGGGTAATAGTGTCCCCGTGGCCGCAGATTGATTCCGGCCAGCACGGCTCTGTGACTGATCTGTATTCAGCGTTAGTGAATTCGCAGTTATCTGTAACTGCATCACTCTCACCTCCTGTACTTTATCTCCGACTCCTTACTACTGGAAATATTGCTCTGTTGATAACACGGTGCCCGGCAACGCAATATAGCGGTCAGGCACGAATATCGATCAGTGTACCCAGGGTCTCATCTACTGACTGCACCACCTTAGTGGAAGCCGCCACGGCATTTTTCTCAACGGCCAGATTTTCCAGAGATTCGTTGAGATCTTTACCTGTAGCCTCTTCAGGGGTATTGGTTTTTCCCGCACCGGCAATATCAGATGCAGCTTTTTGAACCCCATCTAGCCCCCGGTTTATCCCCAGAACACCTGTACTCAATGCTGAAGTAACATTCATAAAACACCCGCTAAATAATTGGCCAGTCTGCTGACGTCCTTTCAGTCAGGCCGACAGATTCTGTCGTCATAAAATTTCACTTAGCGCTAGTATAAACCAGATTCGGCCATAGTTCATTTATTGATCAGCGAGCAGAGGCGCCAAATCAATATATTTGGCCACATTCTGAGCAGTAATGTCCTCAATATGAGGTACTTCGCCCAGGAGGGGAGCGGACAGCATCGATTTCAGTGTTTCCAGATTTTCACTGTAACAGCTCATCTGCGGCTCTGCCCGGTTGGCAACCCAGCCTGCCAGCCGTAAACCATCTTTGACAATCGCTTCCACCGTTAGCAGGGTATGGCTGATACACCCCAGCTTCATCCCCACGACCAGAATCACGGGAGTATGCAATAGTTTCGGAACATCAGCGAGCGTCTGGCGGTGATTAAGAGGCACTCGCCAACCACCCGCCCCCTCAATAACCATAAAATCAGCAGGCTGCATCATAACACCGCGACACAGCGCCGCAATCCGGTCTGCATCCAGTCGTCGTCCCGCTTGTTGGGCGGCAATATGGGGTGCTATCGGTGGCTCCAGCGAAATCGGGTTAACCTGTTCATAGCTCAGTTTTATCGACGCGGCCTGCTGCAGTTGCAGGGCATCGCTGTTACGCAACCCGGCTTCGGTCTGCTCACAACCGGCCGCGATCGGTTTCACCGCAACCGTTGACAGCCCGCGCTGATTAGCCGCTTCCAGCAAGCCGGTTGAGATCAGCGTTTTACCTACATCGGTGTCGGTGCCTGCCACAAAAAACGTACGTTTAGCCATTTCGCCTATCCCTTCATAAAATCGCCGTAAAACACCTGATAAGTCGCCGGTAGCTGACCGTCCGCGCGGCGAAACCGTTCATAAGCCTGCTTAAAAGCCATGATACGTGCCTTTCCTGTCAGACCATTCTGCCGCCCGGCACTGATATTGTGCGCACCGATCCCTTTCAGCTCAGAGGTTAGTCCCCGCAGCTCGTCATACAGCAATAGCTCCGGTGTCTCCGTGAGACTCAGCTGTTGCAGATAGGGCTCCGCACTGCGCTGCAGGTCGGTAAAGCTGATAAACCGGTTAACATGCTGATACTGATCGACCTCAGACCAGGCTTCACGCAACTCAAACAGAGTATCCGGCCCCAACGTACTGAACAGAAAGTGCCCGCCAGGTTTCAGCACCCGGGCGACCTCACTGAATAAAGCAGGAAGCTCCTCACACCACTGAATCGCCAGAGAGGAAAAAATCAGCTCAACCGAATTATCCGCTAACGGCAGATTTTCCGCATCACCACAGAGCCACAGGGTATTGGGGGTAACCCGGGTCTGTCGGGCATACTCAAGCATCCCCTGGGCCAGATCAAGGCAGATCAGTTGCTGCGGCCTGAGCTGTTCTGTCAGCAACGGAGCAAAATAGCCGGTGCCGCACCCCAGATCCATGACGACATCCGCTGAGGTTGAGGTCATCTGGTTCAGGAGCCGGTGACCGATCCGACGTTGCAACTGGGCAACACTGTCATAGCTCACCGCCGCCCGGCTGAATGATTCAGCAATCTGAGGCTTGAGAAACTGTGCGCTCATACCAGCAGGGTCCGGATCTTTTCAGCCAGTAACCCGGGCGCGGATAGAAACCCCACATGGGAATATCCTGCCAGCACTTCGACTCTGGCCTCCGGTTGCAGTGCACTGACAGCATCGGACATGCTTGCCGGCGCCAGTGTATCCAACTGACATAACAGGTGCAGTAACGGCAAACGGGGGTTGCGAAACAGATCCCGATAATCGTCCCGCAGCAACGCCAGTGAATCGATCAGCGCCGGGGCTGTCGGTTGCACCTCTGAGACGACCTGTTTCAGAACTTTCAGGTCGCTGCGGGCGGTGTTACTGCCCTGCACCTGAAGCATATTAAATCGTTGCAGGGTTTTTGCCGGATTGGCGGCCAGATCCTGCTCGAACTGATGATAGGTGGCTTCATCCATGCCAAAGGACCAGTCGTCACGCGCCACAAAACAGGGACTGCTGCCCAGAGTGATAAGCCCACTGACCCGCTCAGGATAACGCTGGGCAAACGCCATAGCGATGATCCCCCCTAAAGACCAGCCCAGCCAGTGAGCAGAGTCCGGAGCAACCCCGGCCAGCAGTTCGGTGACCATATCCAGATGATAGGGCGATGGTGAGCAGCCGTTACTGTATCCCAGTCCCGGCAGGTCAACCAGGGTGATCTGGTAATCTGCTTCAAGCTCCGGCAGCAAGCTCCGCCAGATACCGCTGTGCATCCCCCAGCCATGCAGCAGCACCAGTGGTTGTCCCTGACGATTGCCATGCTGTTGACAAAAAAGCATCACGCCTCCAATCTGGCCATCACGTCAGACAGGGCATCCAGCAACCGGTCCAACTGCTCATCGGTATGGCTGGCGCTGATGGTGACCCTTAACCGGGCGCCCCCCTGAGGCACCGTTGGCGGTCGGATAGCACCGATAAAGATCCCTTTCGCTTCCAGTGCCGCACTGATCGCCATCGCCCGGTCAGCCTCCCCCACCAGAATCGGCTGAATCGGCGTCGGCGAGGCCATCAGCGGCAGCCCCAACTGCTCGCAACCACTGCGAAAGCGCTGAATCAGATGGTTAAGTTTTTCCCGACGCCACTCTTCCTGTTGCAGCAGCTTCAGACTGGCACGGGTTGCAGAGGCGATCGCCGGTGACATACTGGTGGTATAAATATAGGTGCGGGCATGCTGAATCAGGGTTTCTATCAGCTCTTCAGACCCAGCGACAAAGGCACCGGAGGTGCCGAAGGCTTTGCCCAGTGTGCCAACTAATACCTGTACCTGATCACTGCCAAGATCAAAGTGATCGACCGTACCGCGCCCCTGTTGACCGATACAGCCAAAACCGTGGGCATCATCGACCATTACCCAGGCATTATGGGCAGCGGAGGTTTGACAGATCGCCGGCAGCTCGGCCAGATCACCATCCATACTGAAGACACCATCACAGACCACCAGTTTGCGGCGGGCTTCGGTCCGTTGCAGGCGGCTATCGAGATTATCGGCATCGTTATGCAGAAAACGCTGAAAACGGGCGCCGCTGAGCAGTCCTGCATCCAGCAACGAAGCATGATTGACCCGGTCCTGAAACACCGCATCCCGTTTATCCAGCAGCGCGTTAACTGCTCCGATATTAGCCATATAACCGGTCGAGAACAGCAATGCACGGGGACGCCCGGTAAACTCGGCAAGTTCCTCTTCCAGCGCATGATGCGCCTGACTGTGACCATTCACCAGATGGGAAGCGCCACCACCAACACCATAGTGGTCGGCCCCCTGTTTCAGGGCGGCAATCACATCTGGGTGATTTGCCAGCCCCAGATAGTCATTGGAACAGAACGCCAGGCAGGCTTTGCCATCCACGATCACTTCCGGAGCCTGAGGGCTTTGTAGAATGCGACGCTGACGGTAGAGAGACTGTTTTTTACGCGCCTGCAGTTCAGCGCCCAACTGATCAAAAGACATGGTCAGATCCTTGTTGGACTGTCAGTGACAGCCCGGCGGGTAGAGAGAATCAGGCTTCGTAGAAGAACGACTCATCTTTCTGTTTTTGCAGATCGTTGATGATCGCCTGTTCCTGAGTCTCATCCGTTTCGGAGATCCGTTGTTCAGGGTTGATCCCCAGGCGTTTAAACAGCTGCAGGTCACGATGGGTTTCCGGGTTCGGCGTGGTCAGCAGGCATTCACCATAGAAGATCGAGTTGGCACCGGCCATAAAGGTCATCGCCTGCATCTCATCACTCATGCTTTCACGCCCGGCAGAGAGACGAACATGGGACTTAGGCATCATGATACGGGCTACGGCGATGGTACGGATAAAGTCCAGATTATCCAGATCATCCGCGTTTTCCAGCGGTGTGCCTTTGACTTTTACCAGCATATTGATCGGCACACTTTCCGGCTGAATTGGCAGATTCGCCAACTGGCGCAACAGACCGATGCGATCATTGGCCGTTTCACCCATCCCCAGAATACCACCGGAACAGATTTTCATACCAGATTCACGCACATGGTGCAGGGTATCAAGACGGTCCTGATAGGTACGGGTGGTAATGATTTTGTCGTAAAACTCTGGCGATGTATCCAGGTTATGGTTGTAGTAATCCAGCCCGGCTTCCGCCAGTTGACCGGCCTTATCTTCATCCAGCATCCCCAGGGTCATACAGGTTTCCAGACCCAGCGCTTTCACCCCTTTAACCATCTCGATCACATAGGGCATATCTTTATCGGCAGGATGTTTCCAGGCAGCCCCCATACAAAAGCGGGTTGAACCGGTTTCTTTGGCTTTTTTCGCCTTTTCCAGCACCGCTTCAACCTGCATCAGTCGCTCTTTCTCAAGACCGGTATTGTAGTGGCCACTCTGCGGGCAGTACTTACAATCTTCAGGGCAGGCACCCGTTTTAATCGACAGCAGAGTGCTCACCTGCACTTCATTGGGATTGAAGTTCTGTCGATGCACCAGTTGAGCCTGAAACAACAGGTCGTTAAATGGCAGATCGAACAGCGCCTGTACTTCCTGCTCGCTCCAGTCGTGTCGGATCTCTGTCTGGTGTTGTTGCATCGCCGTGTCTATCCTGTATTGATTAGATCGCAAAGAAAGGGATTTAATGAAAGGCTAATTTTAATCTGACAGAAGGATCTGTCAACCTATGTTTACAAAATATAAAAACAACTGGTTAAAATTTAATCTAAATAGACGTTGTGTCTTGTGCAGCCAGCAGGCTATTTCGCAAACCCGGATCTGCGATGACTGCCTGACTGACCTTCCCTGGATCGGCAATGCCTGTCAGCGTTGCGCCAACCCACTTAGCAGTGCCCAGCTGCCGCACCTCATCTGTCCTCAATGCCAGAAAAAACCGCCACCGTTTGAACAGGTGATAGCCCCCTTTGAATACCGTTTTCCTATTGATCAGCTGATTCAACTGGCCAAGTTCAATCATCGGCCTCATCTGCTGAACCCATTGGCAGAATTGCTCAGTCTGCAGCTGCAGAATACTCCCCTGCCAGAACTCGTTATTCCGGTCCCTCTGCACCCTAAACGGTTACAGGAGAGACAGTATAACCAGGCGGCTCTGCTGGCTAAAAGAATCGCCCGCAACCTGGATATTCCCTTTAGTAATCGTCTGCTGATCAAAACAGACAACACGCCACATCAGGCTGAACTGGATCGTAAAGCCCGCCGGAAAAACCTGCGCAACAGCTTTCAGTGCTGTGGCTCGCCCCCCTCCTCTATCGCAATCGTCGACGATGTGATGACCACCGGTACAACAGCTGCTGAGATTAGTCGGGAACTCAAAGCAGCAGGCTGCCATCGGGTATATATCTGGGTCATCGCGCGCACCGCAAAAGAGTTGCATTTATACTGAAATAGGGCTTTTATTATTGTTTAATCAAAACCTTATGTTTATCTGTTTCCAGTTATATCATTAAAAAATAACAACCTTGCCTGTTATGCTGCCGTAAGGAGTCCGCAATGGATCTGAGCAATATTGGTGACCTGATCGGAGGCCTGGGCCTCTTTCTGCTCGGTATGCAACTGATGACCAACGGTCTTAAACGTGCCGCTGGCCAGACACTTCGCAAAGCCCTTGAAGCGGCTACCCGATCGCGAATCCGGGGGCTGATATCTGGCACGGCAATTACCGCGCTGGTGCAGTCATCCAGCGCAGTGACCGTTGCCACCATCGGTTTTGTCAACGCAGGTTTGCTGAATCTGGGTCAATCCGTGGCCGTTATCTATGGCTGTAATATCGGCACCACCATGACCGGCTGGCTGGTTGCCACCATCGGCTTTAATTTTAAAATCAGCGCTTTTGCCCTGCCAATGATCGGTCTGGGAGTGGTGATGTCTCTCATCGGCGGCGAAAAACGCTATGCACATATGGGCACCAGCCTGACGGGATTTGGACTGTTTTTCATTGGTCTCTCGTTTCTCAAAGGCACCTTTCATGGGCTGGAAAACAGCATCCCTTTTGAAACGATAGGGGCTACCAGTTATGGACTGGCGCTGTTTGTTCTGGCGGGCTTTGTTATGACAGTGCTGATTCAGTCATCCAGTGCGGCGATGGCAATCACACTTTCCATGGCATCAACGGGAGCTATTCCTCTGGCCGCCGCAGGCGCTTTGGTGATCGGAGCAAACCTGGGAACCACGTCCACCGCTGCACTCTCCGTTATCGGCGCAACCTCGAACGCCAAACGGATCGCCTGTGCCCATGTTTTCTTTAACCTGATAACCGGCGCGGTTGGCCTGCTGCTGCTGATCAGCCTGGCGGGGGTTATCAACCGTTCAAACCTCAATCAGACTGTCGATATGGTGATCCTGCTGGCGCTGTTTCACACCCTGTTCAATGTAGTTGGGGTGATCATTATGTGGCCTGTTACCACGCCGATGGTGGCGTTTCTGGAGACCCGCTTCCGTCGTGGCGATGAAGACCAGGCCAAAGCCCGCTTTCTGGATAAAAATATTCTCGAAACCCCACCGCTGGCCATTGAAGCGATGACCCGGGAGTTAAGCCGTGTCAGCCGTATGGCATCCACCCTTGCAAAGCAGTCCCTTAGCGCAGAACTATCGGATAGCCCGCATATCAGATCGCAGTCGCTGATTATCAATAAGCTGATTATCGAAATCGGCACATTCAGTCAGAAACTGGGACAACAGCCGCTCAGTGAAGAGATCTCACAAATCCTGCCCAGCGCGATGCGGGTCGCCCGCTATTTTAATGAGATGGCCCGGCTTTCCGGGTTGATTGTTGAATACAGCGAACGGTTCAATCAGATCAGTGACAGCAACACCCAGAAAGATATCTATGAGCTGAAGAAGATCACCAATAAGATGCTGAATGCGGCGGTGATTGACGATGAAGCATACCAATCCTCCGCCGATACCCGTAAAGTTCTGTTCAAACTGGAAAAGAAATATCAAAAGATCAAACAACATATTCTTGAAGCGATGATCGAGGGACGCCTCAGTCCCGACGAAGGCACTAATCTGCTGGATTCACTCAGCCATATCCACCGGCTCGGACTGCAGGCAGAGAAAAGTTCCCGTTACTGGAGCAGTCTGAGCCCGGTCGAACATCGCTCGCCGATCATCCACCATGCAGAAGAGTCAGAACCTGAAGAGGAGTCGAAAATTTCGATCACTGAAGCAGAACCAGAGGATAAAAATGCCGACAAGTCAGCAGATCAACCGGTGACAGCCAGTTAGAGTAGCGGGCACAATAGCCGTTATACACCCATGCCCGGTCACAGCATCGATCGGGCAACCATTTTCCACCGGCAGATGATTTCTGAAAATGAACTCCACCATTACCTTCGAACCGATAGCGATTATCCACAGCGGCTATAAAGAAAAGTTTGGCATTCCCCGGCAGCCGGGTCTGGCCCGTTCGATGAGCGCCACGATTGAGCTGTTGCCCCCCTACAACAGCGCCGATGCGGTGCGTGGGCTGGAGCAGTGCAGCCATATCTGGCTGCTGTTTATATTCAGCGCCTGCGTGGGCAAAGGCTGGTCACCGCTGGTACGTCCGCCGAGGCTCGGCGGCAACGAAAAGCTGGGGGTGCTGGCCTCCAGATCCCCTTTCCGGCCCAACCCGGTGGGCTTATCACCAGTGAAGTTAGACAGGATACGTATTGAAGAGACTCAGGTATTTATCGATGTCAGTGGTGCGGATCTGCTGGATCAGACGCCGATCATTGATATTAAGCCCTATCTGCCCTATGCCGACATCATAGGGGATGCCAGTTTCGAGCTGGCCAGCCAGATCGAAACGCTGGATCTGCCGGTCACATATTCCGCGCCAGCCAGTATCGCGCTGGAGCAACATAGCACCCGGTTAAAGCAACCGTTGCAACAACAGATTGAAGAGGTGTTACTGTGTGATCCCCGCCCGGCCTATCACAAAAACAATCCGCAACAACGGGAGTATGGCATCCGCCTGCATGACCTTAATATTCGCTGGACAATCAGTGACACAGAGGTTCAGGTGAGTGACATCTCTATTGATCAATCATAGTGCTCCGCTCAGATAACAGACGAAAGAAAGCAGCGCTGAGCGCTGCTAAAAAAGGGTACAAAGTAAACGTACGGGGTCTGGTCCTGCTGACCTCAATTCACGCCCCCTTTGAAGTTGAGACCACTATAAGATTGCAATCTGAAACCGTGCTGAAAGACTGGAGAAAATTAATTCGATTTTAGATTTTGAATAATTTACTATATTAGAAGTTTCTAATTTTAAGAGCATCTCCGGGGTTTCACGCTATGAACAACTTGTCAGAGCAAACTTCAGCTTCAAGGCTGGAGCACTTTCCAATCACCTTCTTTGCGATGATTATGGGTATGACCGGACTGACACTGGTGTGGGAAAAAGCAAGCAAGGTATTTGCAGCTCCTGCCATCATCGGCCAACTTCTACTGACCCTGACAGCCTGTCTGTTCCTGATTCTGGCGTTGATCTATCTGATGAAAATCATGCTGAAAACGCCCGCCGTCATCGCGGAGTTTCAACATCCAATCAAACTCAGCTTTTTTCCTGCATTCAGTATTAACCTGATTTTGATGAGTGTGGCAACGCTGGGGATATCTGAAAACCTGTCATTTATACTCTGGAGTACGGGCACAGCCCTGCAACTGATACTGACCGTTTATGTATTGAACCAGTGGATTCACCACATCAAATTCCAGGTGATCCATATGACGCCATCCTGGTTTATTCCCATTGTCGGTAACATTCTGGTGCCAATTGCCGGGGTCGAACATGGCTATACTGAACTCAGTTGGTTCTTTTTCTCCATCGGCGTCATCTACTGGATTGTGCTCAAGACTCTGGTGCTGAACCGGATGATGTTCCATGATCCAATGCCAGAAAAACTGCTCCCCACGATGTTTATCCTGATAGCGCCCCCCGCTGTCGGGTTTATCTCCTATATGAAACTCAACGGGGAACTGGATAATTTTGCCCGCATTCTGTTCTATTCAGCTATGTTTCTGATTGTCCTGCTGCTCAGCCAACTGCCCCGCTTCACCCGAATCAGGTTCTTTCTTTCCTGGTGGGCTTACTCTTTCCCGCTGGCGGCATCCGCTATTGCTGCACAGCTGATGTATGTCACACTGGGGCAACCTTTTTACTACTATCTGGCTCTGCTGCTGGTGAGTCTTGCCACGGTGGTTATCGTCCTGCTATTCCTGCGCACACTACTGGCGGTGATTCGTCACGAGATCTGCCTGCCGGAATAAACAGCCGGGTTTGCATTCTGCTTAAAACCGGGCTGTAATAGCCCGGTTTTTGGTTCAGGCCACAACTTTCTTTTTCGGGGCATCCACATGAGCATATCCAGTGAGCAGATCCGTTTTGACCAGCAACATATCTGGCATCCCTACTCGTCGATGATCAACCCTCCGGCCGCTTATCCCGTGGTCTCTGCAGAGGGCGTCCGGCTGACACTGGCCGATGGCACGCAACTGATCGACGGTATGGCCTCCTGGTGGTCGGTGATTCATGGTTATAGCAACCCAACGCTGAATGCAGCGGCTCATGCGCAGATCGACAAGGTATCTCATGTCATGTTTGGTGGACTGACCCATGAGCCGGCGATAGAGCTCTGCCGTCAGTTAGTGGAGATGACGGCAGAACCCCTGCAAAAAGTTTTTCTGGCCGATTCCGGCTCGGTTGCCGTTGAAGTTGCCTTGAAAATGGCGATTCAGTACTGGCACGCCAAAGGCAAACCCGAAAAACATAAGCTGCTCACTATTCGCAACGGTTATCATGGCGATACTTTCGGCGCGATGTCCGTGTGTGATCCGGTCACCGGAATGCATGAGATATTCAGCGGCGTGCTACCGCAGCAGTTTTTCGCCCCAGCCCCTCAAGTCAGGTATGGCCAGACCTGGGATGAAAATGATTGCGCAGAGCTGGAACAACTGATTGTTAAACATCATGGCGAGATCGCCGCACTGATCCTGGAACCGATTGTTCAGGGCGCTGGGGGGATGCGTTTTTACCATCCCGAGTATCTGAAAAAAGCACGTCAGCTCTGTGATGATTATGATCTGCTATTGATCGCCGACGAAATTGCCACCGGCTTTGGCCGCAGCGGTAAGCTGTTTGCCTGTGACCATGCAGGGATTTCACCGGATATCCTCTGTCTCGGCAAAGCGATTACCGGTGGCTACATGACCCTGGCCGCCACCCTGACCACCACCCGGATAGGCGAAACTATCTCTGCCGGTGGCGCAGGCTGCTTTATGCATGGCCCGACATTCATGGGCAATCCGCTGGCCTGCGCGGTGGCTAACGCCAGCCTGAAACTGTTGCGCGAATCGGACTGGCAAAGCAATATTGCCCGGATCGAACAACAGCTAAAACAGGGTCTGGCGCCCCTGGCTGAACTGGACTCTGTGGCTGAAGTCCGCTGCCTTGGAGCTATCGGCGTGGTGGAGATGAAGCAACCAGTCGTGACTGCGGATATTCAGCCACTGTTTGTTGCCCGGGGGATCTGGATACGTCCGTTTGGTAAGCTGGTTTATGTCATGCCACCTTATGTGATGTCCGATGAGGATCTGCAGACACTGACGTCTGGCATGTGTGATGTCATCAGGGAATATTCTGAAAAGTAAAACACCCGCCTCTACCTGAGCAATGTGATAAACCCGGGAATCACTGAGTATTGATTAACGGGTTTTACTGCTCTTTTTCGGGCTTATTAACCTCTTTTTCGCCCTCCCTCTTCTCAGCCATTAACTCATCCGATGTGCGTCTGATGATCTGCGGCACCAGACGCTCACTGAAACCTGCAACAAACGACCAGAACAGCAGCTTGGCCACCTCCACCCCATCCACCGGGTAAGCGCCGGTTATCCAGCGATTGAACGATTCCGCGTCATTGATCACAAAGTCTCCCGGCGCGGGATAGGCCGGAAAAAGCGCCCCCTGAACAATATGGCCGACAAACATCAGCATCAGTACGATGGCAAAGATCCCCCCGTTTATCGGTATCAGTGTGATCGATATCCAGGAACCCGCCAGTACTTTCAGCTCATCGAGGGCGATAGAGGGTAAACGCTGTTGAATGCTGACAAAACCACCCAACAGACCGGTTACAAATACCAGCACCACCAGATAAGACCTCGGCTCGCAGCTATCCGGCAACTCACAGGAGGAACGCCGGATAAAACCATACAGGGTAAGGGATAAAATAGTCAGCACAACGCCGGTAAACAGAACCAGTCGCTGGGTAATCTGCTGCAGGTATTCCTGACGCGCTATGGTGCTCATATTGAAATCGCTTATCTGACTGTTATATAGGCATTTACAAAACGAATTTATACAAGCAAAGTCTAGACGCCTCTGACAAACTTGCCAGCCAATAAAAAAGCTCCGGCAATTGCCAGAGCTTCTCAGAGTCACTGCCGATAGCAAACGATAGGGTTAACCGCTGAATACACCGGTAGACAGGTAGCGATCACCCCGGTCACAGATAATACACACGATGATGGCGTTTTCCACTTCCCGGGCTAAGCGTAACGCCCCGGCAACCGCACCACCGGAAGAAACACCGCAGAAGATACCTTCCTCGCGGGCCAGGGCGCGCATGGTTTGTTCGGCTTCATCCTGAGTGATATCGATCACCCGATCCACCCGGGAGGCATCAAAGATCTTTGGCAGATACGCCTCTGGCCAGCGCCGGATACCGGGAATTGCCGCCCCTTCGGCCGGCTGTAAACCGACAATCTGAACCGCCGGATTCTGCTCTTTGAGGTAACGGGAGGTGCCCATAATCGTTCCAGTGGTGCCCATAGAACTGACAAAATGGGTTATCCGTCCATCAGTCTGTTGCCACAGCTCAGGCCCGGTTCCACGATAATGCGCTTCAGGATTATCCATATTGGCAAACTGATCTAGCACAACCCCTTTACCCTCTGCCTGCATCTGCAGCGCCAGATCACGGGCTCCCTCCATCCCCTGCTCTTTGGTTACCGGAATCAGCTCAGCGCCATAAGCGGTCATCGAGGTTTTGCGTTCCTCACTGCTGTTATCCGGCATAATCAGTATCATCTTGTAGCCCTTGATCGCCGCCGCCATCGCCAGAGCGATACCGGTATTTCCGGAGGTTGCTTCGATCAGGGTATCACCGGGCTTTATCTGGCCCCGCTGTTCAGCCAGCTGAATCATGCTCAGCGCCGGACGGTCTTTGACCGAGCCAGCCGGGTTATTTCCTTCCAGCTTACAGAGCACCGTATTGCCGCGGCCAGCATCGAGCCGCTGCAGGCGTACCAGGGGCGTGTTACCCACATAATCTTCAATGGTCGGAAAGTTCATACTCATAGCCTGCATACCAGCCTGTCTTCGATCAGAATATATATTTATAACTTAATTGAATTAAAAAATAGTTTTATATATCAAAAGTATTAATCGAGATAGTACCGGGGGTTAGATCAAAGCTCAATCAAAATAGATCGAAGGAGAGAGTGAAAGATGAAATACAGCTTTGCTTCAGGACTCAGCCACCGCAAACGCAACGATATGATCGGTTTCATCACTGTAAGAGAGGTGAATCTGTCGCACACCCAACAATCCGGCCTTCTCCAGCGCACCACCATTCAGCTCCAGCAATGGACGACCTGATGTATCGTAGACGATATTAAAATGTTGCCAGCTGATCCCCCGGCCGATACCGGTTCCCAGCGCTTTTACCGCAGCCTCTTTTGCCGCAAAGCGTTTGGCCAGAAAGTTAACCGGCTGAGTGGAGCTGTGAAACTGTTGCAGCTCCTGTGGTGTCAGAATCCGCTCGGCAAGACGCGGAGTTCGTTCCAGCGCCTTGCCGATACGGCGGATATCCAGCAGATCGGTGCCTACACCGATAATCATCGGCGCACCGCGTCCCGCAAAGATTGCACCCGCACCTGAGTTTCCATCATCAGACGACGCATCTCCGCAATCGCCTCTTTCAGGCCAACAAACACCGCCCGGGCGATAATGCCATGGCCGATATTCAGTTCGTTAATCTCCGGAATCTCTGCGATCTGCTCAACATTATGATAATTGAGACCATGACCAGCATTGACGATCAGCCCTTTGCTAAAAGCATACGCAGCAGCTTCCCTGATTCGCGCCAGTTCAGCTTTTTGTTCCGTGGCACTCTCAGCGTCAGCGTAGGCACCGGTATGCAGTTCGATCACCGGTGCACCGCACGCAAGCGTCGCATCGATCTGTCCCTTATCCGGATCGATAAACAGGGAAACCTCAACGCCGGCAGCCGCCAGCCGGTCACAGGCCGATTTCACCCGGGTCAGTTGCGCCACCACATCCAGACCACCCTCAGTGGTCAGCTCTTCACGCTTTTCTGGTACCAGGCAGGCGTGTCCCGGCTGTACTTTTTCAGCGATACCGATCATCTCATCGGTCACCGCCATCTCAAAATTCATCCGCGTCTGCAACGTTTCAGCCAATAGATAGATATCGCGATCCTGAATATGACGGCGGTCCTCCCGCAGATGAACGGTGATGCCATCGGCACCGGCTTCTTCGGCGAGCGCAGCGGCTTGCACCGGATCGGGATAACGGGTGCCCCGGGCCTGACGCAAGGTTGCGATATGATCAATATTGACACCCAGTAGCAAACGGCTTGGTTCTACCACGGTTAACCTCTTCTGAATACAGGAATAAAAAATTGCGAAACGGATATGCAAGCTTACTAGAATCACACCCGGAGAAATAGTCTGGCCAGAGACTTGAGAAACGATTTACCCCTCACATGACAGGGTGCTTGCCGCGCTATAACTCGGGAATAATACGCTTTGGCACATACCCCTGGAGCAGCTCCCGACTACGCAGCGGTCTGCTACCCAACTGGGCTTCCAGCGCCAGGCGCATCAGTCGTTTCGCCGCCCGACGTATCTCCGGCAGATGATACTGTTCTGCAACAATGCCCTGTAACTGCTCACCGCTGAAACAAACAGCTTTCAGGGCATCCGTTATCTGTGTCACGGGGATAAACCCCTGAGTCCCATCATACCGGTATATGCCTTGTGGCTGACACTGCTGAACATCAAACTGATAGCCCAGCTGTTGCAACAACTGTTGTTCAAATGTTCGCAATGCCAGTTCGATGTCACTGGCTGCCAGCAGTTCGTTCAACACATACTGGTAATAGACATAGAGCCGGGGGTGGGGATCGGAGGGTTGCAGCAGACGTTCAAGCAGTTCATTCACATAAAGACCGCAGATCAGTGCACTGCCTTTGAGAAACATGGGAGACGCCACCGCTTCTGCCTGAATCAGGGTTTTCAGCTCATGGCGACCGCGCCAACTGACCTGTAAAGGCGTAAACGGCTGCATCATCGCCCGCATTCGGGAGCGGGGGCTGCGGCCACCTTTGACTACCGCGCTGACCCGGCCCTGTTCGAGGGTAAAAAGATCAACCAGCAAGCTGGTTTCCCGGTAGGGTCGGGTATGCAGGACATAAGCAGCCTGAGCTTCAACCTGATAACTCATCGGCTGCCCATAATTACTCTATATCGTTATATCCCAGGCTGCGCAGCGCCCGCTCGTCATCGGACCAGTTACTGCGCACTTTCACCCAGAGATTAAGCATCACTTTGGAATCAAACATCTTTTCCATATCAAGACGGGCATCACGGCCGATCCCTTTGATCTTGTCGCCCTTGTCGCCGATCACGATCCGCTTCTGTCCTTCACGTTCAACCAGAATCAGCGCGCTGATAATCAGAATCCCCCGCTCGTTACGCTTAAACTCTTCAATCTCAACCGTCGTTCCGTAGGGCACCTCATCGCCAAGATTGCGCATCAGTTTCTCACGCACCAGCTCCGCTGCCAGAAAACGGGAACTACGGTCAGTCACCTGATCATCCGGGTAGAAATGCATACTTTTCGGCAACTGCTCATTGATGACGGCTTCAAGACGATCGACACTGGTGCCGATCTTTGCGGATATCGGAATGATCTCCAGGAACTCCATCTTCCTGGAAAGCGCTTCCAGGTGGGGTAACAGCGATTCTTTATCGTCCAACTGATCGATCTTGTTGATCACCAGGATCACCGGACACTTAATACCGCCCAGCTTTTCAAATACGATCTCGTCCTCCTCCGTCCAGGCGGTACGGTCGATAATAAACACCACCACATCAACATCGCGCAGCGCTGAGCTGGCCGCTTTGTTCATATAACGGTTGATCGCTTTGTCCTGATCTTTATGCAGTCCAGGGGTATCGACATAAACCGCCTGCATATCACCTTCGGTTTTAATACCAACAATCTGATGCCGGGTGGTCTGAGGTTTGCGCGAGGTGATGCTCAGTTTCTGGCCGAGAATTTTATTCATCAATGTCGATTTGCCCACATTCGGGCGGCCGATAATGGCAACAAAACCGCAGTGCTGATTGTCGTTGGGCTGATCTAACAGATAACTCAGGTCGCGACTCATGCTTTAACCACCTTCAGTTTATCAAGCGCTTTCTTAGCAGCATTCTGCTCAGCCTGACGGCGACTGCTTCCCTTGCCTTCGGTGGGCTGATCCAGCAAAGACACAGCACAGCGAATTTCAAAGGTCTGTTTGTGGGCTTCACCGCTCACAGATAACAGTTCATAGTCTGGCAATGGTGCACGGCGGGACTGCAGAAACTCCTGCAACCGGGTTTTGGAATCTTTTTGTGTATCCAGCAGGGATGTCTGCTCCAGACGTGACTGATACCAGTTGAGAATATAGGGCCGGCAACACTCCATATCACTGTCCAGATAGATCGCACCGATGATCGCTTCAACCGTATCTGCCAGAATGGAATCCCGTCGGTATCCACCACTTTTGAGCTCTCCGGAGCCCAACCGCAGATAATCCCCCAGCTTCATCTCGCGGGCCAGCTCGGCCAGGGTTTCCCCTTTAACCAACTGCGCCCTCAGCCGGCTGAGCTGCCCCTCTTTGGCTTCGGGAAAACGCCGATACAGCGCCTCTGCAATCACGAAATTGAGGATCGAGTCGCCAAGGAACTCCAGCCGTTCATTATTGCGTTTTCCGTGACTGCGGTGGGTGAGAGCCAGTTCGATCATACTCTCATCTTTAAACTGATAACCCAGCTTTTTAGCCAGGTCGGTAGCAGGCTTGATAATCAACGGACAACCACTTCATATTGCTCATGAAATTTCACCACAGCATCAACATTATAAAACATAGGCACTGTTACATCGTATTGCAGGGTCAGGGTTTTTATACCCTCTTTCACATCGATGGTAATGGCATTCTGAACCGGAAGATTAACCTGATTGATACGTAACCGCTTCGAAATTTTCAGTCGGGTCTCGGCTGGAGAGTCCTTCTTAGTTTCCGGCTCGTCAACCAACTCCTCCATCATTGAGGTCACCAGGCTGTGATCCCAATAGACCGGGAACAGCTTCATCCCCACTGCAAAAAAGATTCCCGCCACGATCAGAATGATCATCAGAGAGAAAAAAGACACGCCCTGCTGTTTATTTCGCATTGACATAACTGACCCCAATTTTCCTTTTTAATGGATAGTTCGTACATCACTGAAATCAGGCAGAGTAAAGAAGCCCTGCCAGTGCATCCACACGGCGAATGCTTTACCAACCAGTAACTCATCAGGAACAAAGCCCCAGAAACGGCTATCGTTACTGTTATCCCGGTTATCCCCCATCACAAAGTACTGCCCTTCAGGCACCACCCACTCCGCAGGCCTGCGGGGCGGAGCAACATCACGGTAGATCTGATGAGAAACATCCCCCAGCGTCTCATCCATCAGCAGCAATTGCGGATTCTGCGGTGGCAGTTGCTCCAGAAGTGTCTGTGATTGTGGCTGACCATTGATATAAACCGTTTTATTCTGATATCCAACCCGGTCACCCGGTAATCCTACCACCCGTTTGATATAGTTCACACTCGGGTCATTGGGATACTTAAACACTACCACGTCACCCCGCTGTGGCGTGTTCATCGGTATTACTTTAGTGCCCAGAACCGGCAGCCGGAAACCATAGTGCCACTTGTTAACCAGAATAAAATCACCGATTTTAAGCGTCGGCTTCATCGATCCGGAAGGGATCTGAAACGGCTCAACAATGAATGAGCGGAGAATCAGTACAACCAGTAACACAGGAAACAGTGAACGACACAGATCCACCACACCGTTCTCTTTACTCAGCTGCTCCAGGGTAGCCTCAGGGATCTCCCCTCCGGCACCCTGAGCGGCAGAGATACGGGCTTTACGAGCGCCAGCCAGCGCCACCCGGTCATACACCCACCCCAGGGCGGCCAGAAAGGTCAGTACGACCAATATCAGTGCAAAATCAAAATCCATGCAATTACGTCCTAGCTATCAACTTTCAAAACTGCAAGGAAGGCATCCTGAGGAATCTCAACTCTGCCCACCTGCTTCATTCGTTTCTTACCTTCTTTCTGTTTCTGCAACAGCTTTTTCTTACGACTCACGTCACCACCGTAACACTTGGCGATAACGTTCTTGCGCAACGCCTTGACGTTGGTGCGGGAGATAATCTTCCCGCCGATAGCTGCCTGTATGGCAACATCGAACATCTGCCGGGGGATCAGTTCCTTCATCTTTTCGCACAGCAGACGCCCACGGTAGGGCGCATTATCTTTATGCAGAATGACGGCCAGAGCATCAACCTTCTCGCCATTGATGAGAATATCCAGCCGCACCAGTTGGGCTGCCTCAAAGCGAACAAAATTATACTCCAGTGACGCATACCCCCGACTGACAGACTTCAGCCGGTCAAAAAAGTCCAGCACCACCTCTGCCATCGGCAGCTCATAAGAGACCTGAACCTGATTGCCAACAAAATTCATATTTTTCTGTATGCCACGCTTTTCCACACAGAGACCGATAACCTGACCCAGGTATTCCTGTGGTACCAGAATATTGGCTTCAACAATAGGCTCACGCATCTCTTTGATTGAGCCCGGATCCGGTAGTTTGGAGGGGCTATCAATCTTAACCACGTCACCATTGGTCAGAAGCAGCTCATACACTACGGTGGGGGCGGTGGTGACCAGATCCAGGTCGTATTCCCGTTCCAGTCGTTCCTGAATAATCTCCATATGCAGCATGCCCAGGAAACCACAGCGAAAACCAAAGCCCAGCGCATCCGAGGATTCGGGTTCGAAGAATAACGAAGCATCATTCAGCGTCAGCTTATCCAGCGCCTCACGGAAATCTTCATAATCATCGGAACTGGTTGGGAAAAGCCCCGCGTATACCTGCGGCTGAACCCGCTTAAAGCCCGGCAGGGATGCAACATCGGGGGTTTTGGCATGGGTGATGGTATCGCCCACCGGCGCACCGTGAATATCTTTGATGCCTGCAACCACATAACCCACTTCACCGGCCCGAAGTACGCCGGTTTCGGTACGCTTGGGAGTAAAGATACCCACGCCATCGACCGGTTGAACCTGACGGTTGGATTTAATCAGAATTTTATCTTTCTTACGCAGAGTTCCCTGCTTTACCCTCACCAGCGAGACCACGCCCAGGTAGTTATCAAACCATGAGTCGATAATCAGTGCCTGCAAAGGTGCTTCAGGGTCACCTTCCGGGGCAGGAATGTACTTGACCAGAGCTTCGAGAACATCATTGATACCCATGCCGCTTTTGGCGCTACAGGCAACCGCATTGTCGGCCTCAATACCGATCACTTCCTCAATCTCTGTCCGTACCCGCTCTGGTTCCGCCTGAGGCAGGTCCATCTTATTCAGAATGGGCAATACTTCCAGCCCCTGCTCCAGGGCGGTGTAACAGTTAGCAACCGATTGAGCCTCAACTCCCTGCGCCGCATCCACAACCAGCAATGCCCCCTCACAGGCGGCCAGAGAACGGGACACCTCGTAGCTGAAGTCCACGTGTCCGGGGGTATCGATAAAGTTGAGCTGATAGGTTTTGCCATCCTGAGCGGTGTAGTTCAGCGTTACACTCTGGGCTTTGATCGTGATTCCGCGTTCACGTTCCAGGTCCATAGAGTCCAGGACCTGCTGCGCCATCTCACGCTCTGACAGCCCGCCACAGGTCTGAATAAAGCGATCGGCCAGGGTAGATTTACCATGGTCGATATGGGCAATAATGGAAAAGTTACGGATGTGTTCGAGCTTACTCACTACGGAATCACCAGCTAATAAATTTAACCATGCAACCCCATCGTCAGGGCGCAATTCTGAAGCGGGCAAGTGTACCGTATTTCAGCTGTAACGACCATCAAAGAGAAACAGATCGGAAAATAAACAGAGGGGCCTGAAGCCCCTCTGAATCACTGTGGTCTATTTGAGTTTGAGGGGGATAAACATGGGACTGCCACGGCGTACTATACGCATCGGCACCGCTTTATTATCCGGCAATGCTTCAACAACACCAGCAAAGGTATCGACTGAATCGATCTCTTCACCATTGAGCATGGTGATCACATCCCCCACCATCAGGCCTGAATCTGCACCGGCACCATTCGCTACCTGACGAACCACGACACCCTCTGTCACACTGAGACGTTCGCGCAGCTGATCATCCAGCTCACTGACCTGAATATTCAAACGGTTGGCCGATGCTTTTTCTTCCATCTGACCTGCTGTTTTCAGCTCCTCACCCTGTGAGGGCAACAGACCGATGGTCACAGTAATAGTCTGTTTCTTACCATCGCGGACAACCCCAACCCGGGCATCGGTTTCAGGCGGAATACGTCCTACCTGGTGAGGCAGGTCACCAGAACGATCAATCATATTGCCATTGAAACTGTAGATAATATCGCCTTCCTGAATACCTGCGGCTTCTGCCGGGCTGTCGGGCAGAACTTTGGCAACCAGCGCACCACCGGGTTTATCCAGTCCAAAAGACTCAGCCAGATCGCGATTCACCTCCTGAATAATAACACCCAGCCAGCCCCGGCTTACCTTACCTTTATCTTTAAGCTGATCGACCACCTCCATCGCAACATTCATCGGGATGGAGAAAGACAGCCCCATAAAGCCGCCAGAACGGGGGTAGATCTGAGAGTTGATGCCGATCACTTCGCCCTGCATATTAAACAGGGGGCCACCGGAGTTACCCGGATTAATCGCAACATCAGTCTGAATAAATGGCACATAGGTTTCATTTGCCAGGCTACGGTCTGTAGCACTGATAATACCTGCGGTAACAGAATGGTCAAACCCGAATGGCGAACCGATAGCAAGTACCCACTCACCTACTTCTGCCTTGTCTGAGTCACCAATTTTTACTACCGGAAGATCCGTTGCATCAATTTTCAACAGCGCCACATCGGAGCGCTTATCTGAACCGATTATCTTAGCTTCAAGTTCCCGCCGGTCGCTCAGGCGGACGATCACTTTATCCGCATCTGCCACCACATGGTGATTGGTCAGAATGTAACCATCCTCCGAGATAATAAAGCCGGACCCGAGAGACTGAGGGGCTTTATGGCGCGGCGCATTACCATAGCCCTCAGGAATGCGGAAGAAATGACGGAAGATATCCGGAATATCCTGACCATCCGGGAGCTGCATATCCGGCATCCCCTGAACCTGACTGGAGACTTGCTGGACCGTACTAATATTGACTACAGCAGGGGATGCCTGCTTAACCAGATCCTTAAATTCTGGCAGCGCTGCATGCACACTGCTCACGCACAACCAGAAAAGAACCAGACTAAAAGTCGCTCTGACTAGTTTCATATCGTTTGTCCTGTATATCAGTTATTACTACACGTAAATCAGACTCTGCGAAGCAGCACCGGTCGGTAACTGCAGTTCCGGCTTATTCGGCCAGAGATAAATCGGGTTATGACAAAACCACCTGCCAGACCGAAGCCAGCGCTTAAAATAACACCGGGTTCGGAAAGGCCGTAACGTTGCGCTGCCACTGCAGTGATAAACATCGCCAACAGAGGCAGCAGATAAACCAGCAAGGATGCGGTAAGAAAAGATCGTTCACCCACGCCTAAGGTCACTTCGTCATTCACGCTGACCTCAAGATGCTGAGGATTATCAACCTGAATCTCCAGCCGTTTACCATCACCTATCTTGGCTAACAAACTCTGCCCACACCCCTTCTGTGCGCTACAGCTGGAACAGGCACTTTGCTTAATCGTTTCAACCCATACCGTTCCGTCGTCAAGACGAACTACACGGCCATTTTCTTCAAGCATGGTGAATTACTGTATCTTCTCAATAGAGTTAACCACACGGTCGGCAACCATCAGAGGCACATCGCCCACGACGGTGACGAAGAACTGATCATCCACTTTCTTCCCGACCGCAACCATATTACCCAGCTGTGTCGCTCCTTCAGGAACAGTCGCATCACCCGTCCGTTCAATACTCAGGGTAAAAGAGTTAACCCCATTACTGAATACGGTCAGTTCAGCCCCCGGAGCCATGGCATTTTTAACCGGTGTATACCCCTCCGGAATCCAGCCTGGAGAAGAGCTCACCAGTTTTCCCTCGCGCAACACATTATGCTGGCGGATATAACTGTTTAACCCGGCATTAAAACGGATGATATTGTCATCACTATTACCACTCTGATGCGATATGCGAGGGGCTCCAAACTGAGCACGCATCAGATCGCGGGAGGGAGCAAAGCTCGGCTTCACAGTGGCCGTACTGGGCGCCGGAGCCTGAGCTAGTCCGCTGTCCACAGGAGATGTCGAATTAACAGCAAAATTCTGTCCCCCCAAAATAACCACCGCAGTAACCGATGCGGCAACAGCCATACTAATCAGCGGCTTAAAGAAGCTCTTACCCGAAATACCAGTGTTCACCGGAGAGTCAGCCGTTGTCTTACTGAACGTGGGCTCAGACTCAACAGCATCCATTACTGCGGCACTGATATCACCGGCACCCAACTGTTCATTTTTCAGTAGTGAACTGGCCAGATGATAACGCTGCCACTGTCCGCACAACTCTTTATTGTCAGCACTCTGCTTTAACAGGCTGCGTAACTCAAAGTCACCCACTTCATTGTCCATCAATGCAGAAAGCGCTTCTTTGGGTTGTTCGCTCATTAGCCAACTCCTAACGGATTAAGTATCTGCTTAACAGTGTCTGGAGAAATCATTACACCCAGTTCACTCTGTTAAACAATTCAATTCAACGGTCCCGTACTACAATAAAAACCATTGCTTTAATTCAATAAGGGGGCGATCTCTTTATCAATCGCCTCCCGGGCCCGGAAGATTCGTGAGCGCACGGTACCCACCGGACAATCCATAATCTGAGCAATATCTTCATAACTCAGCCCGTCAAACTCGCGCAGTGACAACGCAGCTCTGAGATCCTGTGGAAGTTTATCCATCGCATCCCTGACCACTCTGGCCAGTTCATCCCGATACAAACTGTTTTCCGGGGTCTCAATATCTTTTAGCCCGCTATCACCTTCTATATGGTGCGCATCATCAACATCGACATCCATATCCGGCGGTCTTCGTCCCTTTGCCACCAGATGATTTTTAGCGGTATTGATCGCAATCCGGTAAAGCCAGGTATAGAAAGCACTGTCACCACGAAAATTCGGCAGCGCCCGGTAGGCTTTAATAAACGCTTCCTGTGACACATCCATCGCTTCATGATGGTCGTACACATACCGCCCAATCAGGCCGATAATTTTATGCTGGTATTTTTTAACCAACAGATCAAAGGCGGTTTTATCACCTTCCTGAACACGCCTGACCAGCTTATGATCTATCGATGCTTGGCTTTCGCTGGACATTCGATTCCTTATTGTATGAACAGTTCCAAACTAATGTAGCTGCTTACAGCCTCAAGGAAGTATGAATGCCACCCCCTGTTTTATGCAACCCTTTACCAGAGCTGAACTTAAGTTATATCGTAAGAGCCCTGTAGCGTAACTAAGTTCCATTATGTTGAAAAAAAATTCAATATTTTCACTGCCACACTGGCCCCCGTCACCGGTTCGGGCAATAATTAGCCACTTATATCGATAGCAGTAGAGAGTCAGCAATGAGTGATGAGTTTCAGTATGATGTCCTGATAATTGGTAGTGGCGCTTCCGGACTCGGACTTGCCCTCCAACTGCCTGACACCTTCAGAATTGCTGTACTCAGCAAAGCCAGCCTGACCAGCGGCTCTACCTATCAGGCTCAGGGAGGAGTCGCCGCGGTACTGGATGATACTGACAGTACTCAGGCACATATCCAGGATACCATCACCGCTGGGGCAAACCTCAGCCGCAAAGACGCCGTTACTTTTACCGTCGAACATGGCAAAGAAAGTATCGACTGGCTGATCCAGCAAGGTGTTCCATTTACCCGGGAAGGTAATGAATACCACCTGACCAAAGAGGGTGGACACAGTCACCGCCGCATCATCCACTCTGCCGACGCAACAGGCCAGGCCATTCAGCAGACGCTGATTGAACGGGCGAAGGCCTGCAGCAACATCGACCTGTTTGAAGATCGCATTGCAGTAGACCTGATTACCCGACATAAACTTAACCTGCCTGATAATCGCTGTATCGGCGCATACGTCCTTAACCACAACACCGGCCATGTGGATGTGTTTAAAGCAGGCTCAACCGTTTTGGCGACCGGGGGTGTGAGCAAAGCCTATCTCTATACCAGCAACCCCGACGGAGCCTCAGGAGACGGTATTGCGATGGCCTGGCGGGCAGGTTGCAGGGTTGGCAATCTTGAGTTTAATCAGTTTCACCCGACCTGCCTCTATCACCCACAAGCAAAATCATTTCTGATCTCTGAGGCCGTACGCGGCGAAGGCGGAAAACTGCGACTACCGGATGGTAGCCGTTTTATGGATAAGTTTGATGAACGTGGTGAGCTTGCCCCCCGCGATATCGTCGCCAGAGCGATCGACCACGAGATGAAACGACTGGGTTGCGACTGCGTTTTTCTCGATATATCCCATAAACCGGCCGAGTTTATTAAACAACATTTCCCAACAATCTATGAGCGCTGCCTGAAGTATGGCATCGATATCACCCGGGAAGCGATTCCAGTGGTTCCGGCGGCCCACTATACCTGCGGTGGTATCATGACCAATCAGCACGGTATGAGTGATGTAGAAGGGTTATACGCTATCGGCGAGACCTCATTTACCGGCCTGCATGGCGCCAACCGGCTGGCCAGCAACTCATTGCTTGAATGCATTGTTTACGCCTCATCCGCCGCCCGGCACATTATCAGTCACAACCACCCGCTGGGAAAGTTGCCTGAGATCCCCGCCTGGGATGAAAGTCAGGTAACCAACTCCGATGAAGACGTCATTATCGCTCACAACTGGGACGAACTGCGTCGCTTTATGTGGGATTACGTCGGCATTGTACGAACAAACAAACGCCTGCAGCGCGCTAAACACCGGGTTGACCTGTTACAGCAGGAGATCAGTGAGTATTACAGTAACTATAAGGTCAGCCGGGATCTGCTGGAACTGCGAAACCTGGCTGTCGTTGCCGATTTGATTATACGTTCAGCGATGCAGCGCCAGGAGAGTCGGGGCCTGCACTATACACTGGATTATCCGGAGAGTGGTGCTGAAGCAAGAGACACCATCCTGACACCAGTTAACTATGACTGGCGCTGACCGGTGGCGGTGCAAACCTGAGTAAAACCTGCAGCTTTCTGAATTGTTCTGCAGTAACACTATCCCGCCAGATCAGCACGGATGCAGAGCGTTGCTGGCCACGGAGTTTGAGCTTAAGCCCCAACAGCAGAGGCGAAGTCAGCCGCTGCTGTATTGCTTCAACCTCCACCCAGCCACTCCCCCGTAAACAGACAACCACTGCTTTGCGTTCCGCAAGCCAGCGAATACCGGATACTGAACCTGCATCTGTCAGCATAATTATACGGGGCCAACAATAGATCAGGTAACAGCAACAGGCCAGAAATAGAACGACCTTAATGGTAAAACTAAGACCTGAGAGCCATACCGAAAAAACCGACAGCGCAGCAAGTAGTAGAAACAGATACCGCGCAGTAACGGAAGGATATATTTCAACTTGCAGGGGGCTGAACACGATCCAGAATAATCCGCACGATACGTTGAATATCGGGATCTTCTGCCTCTTCCCGCTCCATCAGCCAGACAAACAGCTCTGTGTCCTCACAGGCAAGCAACTTAACAAAACGATCCTGGTCTTCGGGGTCCAGATCCTGAAAAGCTTCCTCAACAAAAGGAACAAACAACACATCAAGTTCCAGCATACCTCTTCGGCTTTGCCAGCGTAAACGGCGAATATCTTCTTCGGTGTACATTATCTACCTGCTTATTTATGGGAGAGTAGTTCTCGCGGTTATCGCACCAAGCCTGAATTGCGAGGTAGGCAATATATAAAACAATACCCCTTCCTAGCAAGCCAAACAGCAAATGGTTCAGATTAATAATGACGAGAGTCATATAAGAGCATAAGAGCAGTAGTTAGACCGCTGCTTCGCAGCTCGCTAGACGCGACTGCGTCGCTTGCCAGAACGGAGCCTTCGGCTCCTGCTAGAAAAAGCTATCGCGACGGGTACCCAGAGGGCATGCTAGCGTCGCTCGCTACAGGGCCTTAGCTTCTTCAGAGAACGAAATATCTTTTCTGTGAAGATTGCCTATGCTCCCTGATAAGAAGGCTTTTGCTTTTGCTAGAAAAACATCGCGACGGGGGCGTCCCTCCTACAACAAGCGCGCAGCGCCGTTCTAGCAAGCCGCGTAGCGGCGTCTAAACGAAAAAAGCCCCGATCATTTTCATGATCGGGGCTGTTTCGTAATTAGGTGCTTGGCGATGACCTACTCTCGCATGGAGAAGCTCCACACTACCATCGGCGCTAAGACGTTTCACTTCCGAGTTCGGGAAGGGATCGGGTGGTTCCATCTCGCTATTGTCGCCAAGCAAAACTGGTTGCTCTAACGATTTGAACATCAGTGTTAACCTATGCTCAAAGCGTCATTCGAATCCTGTAACTCTTTAGTCGAGAAGAGTATGCACAAACTCTAATCCGTGGCTGTTTTATTCAGCCGCAATGTATCTTTTTCTATCAGCTGACCCAAACGCTTTTGGCGTTATATGGTCAAGCCTCACGAGCAATTAGTACTGGTTAGCTCAACGCCTCACAACGCTTACACACCCAGCCTATCAACGTCCTGGTCTTGAACGGCTCTTCAGGGGGCTCAAGGCCCCAGTGAGATCTCATCTTGAAGGGGGCTTCCCGCTTAGATGCTTTCAGCGGTTATCCTGTCCGAACATAGCTACCGGGCAATGCCATTGGCATGACAACCCGAACACCAGAGGTTCGTTCACTCCGGTCCTCTCGTACTAGGAGCAACTCTTCTCAAATCTCAAACGTCCACGGCAGATAGGGACCGAACTGTCTCACGACGTTCTAAACCCAGCTCGCGTACCACTTTAAATGGCGAACAGCCATACCCTTGGGACCGGCTTCAGCCCCAGGATGTGATGAGCCGACATCGAGGTGCCAAACACCGCCGTCGATGTGAACTCTTGGGCGGTATCAGCCTGTTATCCCCGGAGTACCTTTTATCCGTTGAGCGATGGCCCTTCCATACAGAACCACCGGATCACTAAGACCTACTTTCGTACCTGCTCGACGTGTCTGTCTCGCAGTCAAGCGCGCTTATGCCTTTATACTCGTTGCATGATTTCCGACCATGCTGAGCGCACCTTCGTACTCCTCCGTTACTCTTTGGGAGGAGACCGCCCCAGTCAAACTACCCACCACACAATGTCCTCGATCCCGATCAGGGACCTGAGTTAGAACCTCAATAGTACCAGGCTGGTATTTCAAGATTGGCTCCACATGAACTGGCGTCCACGTTTCAAAGCCTCCCAGCTATCCTACACAAGTAATATCAAAGTCCACTGCGAAGCTATAGTAAAGGTTCACGGGGTCTTTCCGTCTAGCCGCGGATATACGGCATCTTAACCGCAATTTCAATTTCACTGAGTCTCGGGTGGAGACAGTGTGGCCATCGTTACGCCATTCGTGCAGGTCGGAACTTACCCGACAAGGAATTTCGCTACCTTAGGACCGTTATAGTTACGGCCGCCGTTTACTTGGGCTTCGATCAAGAGCTTCGCCGAAGCTAACCCCATCAATTAACCTTCAAGCACCGGGCAGGCGTCACACCCTATACGTCCACTTTCGTGTTTGCAGAGTGCTGTGTTTTTAATAAACAGTCGCAGCCACCTAGTATCTTCGACCAGCGCCAGCTTAGGGAGCAAGTCCCATCACCAGCACCGGCGTACCTTCTCCCGAAGTTACGGTACCATTTTGCCTAGTTCCTTCACCCGAGTTCTCTCAAGCGCCTTGGTATTCTCTACCTGACCACCTGTGTCGGTTTGGGGTACGATTTCTTGTTATCTGAAGCTTAGAAGTTTTTCCTGGAAGCATGGCATCAACCACTTCGTCCAAAAGAGGACTCGTCATCAATTCTCGGCCTTAGGAACCCGGATTTGCCTAAGTTCCCAGCCTACAACCTTAAACACGGACAACCAACGCCGTGCTGGCCTAGCCTTCTCCGTCACTCCATCGCAATAACAAGAAGTACAGGAATATTAACCTGTTTCCCATCGACTACGCTCTTCAGCCTCGCCTTAGGGGTCGACTCACCCTACCCTGATTAACATTGGATAGGAACCCTTGGTCTTCCGGCGGGGAAGTTTTTCACTCCCCTTATCGTTACTCATGTCAGCATTCGCACTTCTGATACCTCCAGGATGCCTTACAGCTTTCCCTTCAACGGCTTACAGAACGCTCCTCTACCACGCTGTAAACAGCGTCCGTAGCTTCGGTGTATGGTTTGAGCCCCGTTATATCTTCCGCGCAGGCCGACTCGACTAGTGAGCTATTACGCTTTCTTTAAAGGGTGGCTGCTTCTAAGCCAACCTCCTAGCTGTCTAAGCCTTCCCACATCGTTTCCCACTTAACCATAACTTTGGGACCTTAGCTGACGGTCTGGGTTGTTTCCCTTTTCACGACGGACGTTAGCACCCGCCGTGTGTCTCCCGTGATTGCACTCATTGGTATTCGGAGTTTGCATCGGGTTGGTAAGTCGGGATGACCCCCTAGCCGAAACAGTGCTCTACCCCCAATGGTGAGACACGAGGCGCTACCTAAATAGCTTTCGAGGAGAACCAGCTATCTCCGGGCTTGATTAGCCTTTCACTCCGATCCACAGGTCATCCGCTAACTTTTCAACGGTAGTCGGTTCGGTCCTCCAGTTGATGTTACTCAACCTTCAACCTGCCCATGGATAGATCGCCCGGTTTCGGGTCTAATCCTAGCAACTGCACGCCCTATTAAGACTCGGTTTCCCTACGGCTCCCCTAGACGGTTAACCTTGCTACTAAAATTAAGTCGCTGACCCATTATACAAAAGGTACGCAGTCACGGTCTCAAGGACCGCTCCCACTGCTTGTACGTACACGGTTTCAGGTTCTATTTCACTCCCCTCACAGGGGTTCTTTTCGCCTTTCCCTCACGGTACTGGTTCACTATCGGTCAGTCAGGAGTATTTAGCCTTGGAGGATGGTCCCCCCATATTCAGACAGGATAACACGTGTCCCGTCCTACTCGATTTCACTACTAAAACGCTTTCGCATACGGGGCTTTCACCCACTATGGCCACACTTTCCAGAGTGTTCTGCTAACGTTAAAGTAGCTTAAGGGCTGGTCCCCGTTCGCTCGCCGCTACTAGGGGAATCTCGGTTGATTTCTTTTCCTCCGGGTACTTAGATGTTTCAGTTCCCCGGGTTCGCCTCTCAAAGTCTATGTATTCAACTAAGAGATACCCAGCTTATGCTGGGTGGGTTTCCCCATTCGGAAATGTCCGGGTCAAAGTCTGTTTACCGACTCACCGAACCTTATCGCAGGTTACCACGTCCTTCATCGCCTCTGACTGCCAAGGCATCCACCGTGCACGCTTAGTCACTTGACCATATAACCCAAAAGGGTCTGTCAAAGTCACTGATAAAACTTCATTGCCATCTAAGATGACGCTGAAGTAACGATACATTTACGCCGGATTAGCGCTTGTACATATTTCTCGTTTTGTTACAGGATTCAATTGTTAAAGAGCGGATAAAGCTAAAAGCTTTAAAAGATAAACATCAAGGTGATGTGTATGTTTTAAGACTTTCAGACGAGCGATCAGATAATTCAGTAGCCGAGTTATAGCCCCGGATAAGACTATTTCTTACAAGGCAAGTTCTGAGTGGACTTGAACCACCGACCTCACCCCCCTTCTTTTAAACCAAGAGTGGGGTGCGCTCTAACCAGCTGAGCCATAAACCCGGATAAGAATATTTCTTACAAGGCAAGGCAAGTTCTGAGGACGTTTATGGTACATAAACGACGATGAACTTAACGCAGCATTGTGAGAAATTGGTAGGCCTGAGTGGACTTGAACCACCGACCTCACCCCCCTTCTTTTAAACCAAGAGTGGGGTGCGCTCTAACCAGCTGAGCCATAAACCCGGATAAGAATATTTCTTACAAGGCAAGGCAAGTTCTGAGGACGTTTATGGTACATAAACGACGATGAACTTAACGCAGCATTGTGAGAAATTGGTAGGCCTGAGTGGACTTGAACCACCGACCTCACCCTTATCAGGGGTGCGCTCTAACCAGCTGAGCTACTATCTTCAGTTCTAACTAACCACCTACTCAAGCTATTGCCAGGGAAAGTGGTAGGCCTGAGTGGACTTGAACCACCGACCTCACCCTTATCAGGGGTGCGCTCTAACCAGCTGAGCTACAAGCCTTCAATCGGTCAGAACCAATGTGCTCTCTCTATCAGTGATCAGATAATTCGTGTGAACGCTTGCTAAGAATCCGCTATCGTTTAAGGAGGTGATCCAGCCCCAGGTTCCCCTAGGGCTACCTTGTTACGACTTCACCCCAGTCATGAACCACACCGTGGTAACCGCCCTCCCGAAGGTTAAGCTAGCTACTTCTGGTGCAATCCACTCCCATGGTGTGACGGGCGGTGTGTACAAGGCCCGGGAACGTATTCACCGCGACATTCTGATTCGCGATTACTAGCGATTCCGACTTCATGGAGTCGAGTTGCAGACTCCAATCCGGACTACGACCGGTTTTCTGAGATTTGCTCCCCCTCGCAGGTTTGCGGCCCTCTGTACCGGCCATTGTAGCACGTGTGTAGCCCTACTCGTAAGGGCCATGATGACTTGACGTCGTCCCCACCTTCCTCCGGTTTGTCACCGGCAGTCTCCTTAGAGTTCCCACCATTACGTGCTGGCAAATAAGGACAAGGGTTGCGCTCGTTACGGGACTTAACCCAACATTTCACAACACGAGCTGACGACAGCCATGCAGCACCTGTCACAGAGTTCCCGAAGGCACTAAGCTATCTCTAGCGAATTCTCTGGATTTCAAGAGTAGGTAAGGTTCTTCGCGTTGCGTCGAATTAAACCACATGCTCCACCGCTTGTGCGGGCCCCCGTCAATTCATTTGAGTTTTAACCTTGCGGCCGTACTCCCCAGGCGGTCTACTTAGTGCGTTAGCTGCGCCACTAAGACATCAAGTGTCCCAACGGCTAGTAGACATCGTTTACGGCGTGGACTACCAGGGTATCTAATCCTGTTTGCTCCCCACGCTTTCGCACCTCAGCGTCAGTATCAGACCAGGTGGTCGCCTTCGCCACTGATGTTCCTTCCTATATCTACGCATTTCACCGCTACACAGGAAATTCCACCACCCTCTTCTGTACTCTAGTTTGCCAGTATCAGGTGCAGTTCCCAGGTTGAGCCCGGGGCTTTCACATCTGACTTAACAAACCGCCTACGCGCGCTTTACGCCCAGTAATTCCGATTAACGCTCGGACCCTCCGTATTACCGCGGCTGCTGGCACGGAGTTAGCCGGTCCTTCTTCTGCAGTTAACGTCACAGCTATAGCGTATTAAGCTACAACCTTTCCTCACTGCTGAAAGTGCTTTACAACCCTAAGGCCTTCTTCACACACGCGGCATGGCTGCATCAGGCTTTCGCCCATTGTGCAATATTCCCCACTGCTGCCTCCCGTAGGAGTCTGGGCCGTGTCTCAGTCCCAGTGTGGCTGATCATCCTCTCAGACCAGCTACGGATCGTCGCCTTGGTGAGCCATTACCTCACCAACAAGCTAATCCGACGCAGACTCATCTGATAGCGCAAGGCCCGAAGGTCCCCTGCTTTCCCCCGTAGGGCGTATGCGGTATTAATCCAAATTTCTCTGGGCTATCCCCCACTACCAGGCAGATTTCTACGCGTTACTCACCCGTCCGCCGCTCGTCAGCAAAGTAGCAAGCTACTCTCTGTTACCGCTCGACTTGCATGTGTTAAGCCTGCCGCCAGCGTTCAATCTGAGCCATGATCAAACTCTTCAGTTTAAATCAAGAATGTCGGAAAAAGACATTCGGTAAATCTAGCTCAAAGTATTAAACAACTTGCAAATACACTTAAATGAATTTACTTGGTGTCGCTTACTTTGATAAAGCTTTTGTGCTTCATCTCAACAAGCGCCCACACGAATTATCTGATCTATCTGTTAAAGAGCGTTGCTATCAACTCTCAACCGTTGCCAGTGAGTCGTCTCAAGCGAGGTGCGTATTCTACTCAACACCCTGATGAAGTCAACCATTTTGTTTGAGAATTTTAACTAAATTTTCAAACCGCCTGATCCACTTCCTGTTTTGTTTATCGCCACCTGAAAAACCGTGTAAACACTGATTTATCAAGGCGTTAAACTCAACAGCCTCACCTGTTTCAGAGACCGTTTCCGGTGGCTGTCTCAAGCGAGGAAGCGCATTCTACATTCTGGGGCAGAGGAGTCAACAGGGGATGCGAAAAAAGTTTCAATTTGATGAACAGTATTGGAGTTTTTAACAGCAAGTGGCTAGAACGCGGCTGCGCCGCTGCTAGACGCTTCGCTTGCTAGTGGTTAGCAGAGCCTTCTTTATCAGTGTTGTGAAAACCCACTTCGTACGCGAGTCCGTAGAATAAAATCTCTTAACCCTTAAACATAAAAACCGCCTCGCGGCGGTTTTTATGTTTTGTCTTTGCTTTTTCCAGCAGGAAACGCAGTTTCCGTCCTCGCCACTAGCAAGCGAAGCGTCTAGCTACTCCAAAGCCTTTACCGCTTTCTACCTTTCTTTTTCTGTTTATCATTGTGCATCTTCTGACGCAGTTTTTTCATCACCTGGCGCTTGGTCAGTTCATTCTTCTTATCTTTGAATGGGTTTTCACTACTCTTAAACTCAAAACGCAGAGGCGTGCCCTTGATTCCCAGGACGCTGGTGAATTTATTTTCCAGATAACGCTTATATGACCCCGGCAAGGAACGGGTCTGATTGCCGTGAATAACGATGATGGGCGGGTTAGAACCACCCTGGTGAGCATACCTCAACTTAATCCGGTTGCCATTGACCATAGGAGGCTGATGATCTGCAACAATATCTTCGAGCAAGCGGGTCAGCTTGTTGGTTGCCCACTTGGCCATAGCAAAGCCATAAGCTTCATCAACGGAAGCGAACAGGTTGCCTACACCACTGCCATGCAGGGCGGAGATAAAATGCATCCGCGCAAAAGAAACAAATTCCAGCCGACGGCGCAACTGCTCACGCACCGCTTCTTTCTCATCGCCGGACATACCATCCCATTTATTGACCGCAATCACCAGGGATCGTCCGGCATCAAGCACGTACCCCAGCAGATGCAGGTCCTGCTCTGAAACCCCTTCGCGGGCATCGATAACCAGCACGACAACATTGGCATCGTTAATTGCACGCAATGTTTTAATGATGGAGAACTTTTCCACCGCTTCGGTCACATTCTTTCGGCGACGAATCCCCGCCGTATCGATCAGCGTATAAGCCTCTTCATCTCTTTCAAACGGGATATAGATACTATCCCGGGTTGTGCCTGCCTGATCGAATACAACCACCCGATCCTCACCCAGAATCCGGTTCACCAGTGTCGATTTGCCCACATTAGGGCGCCCGATAATTGCGATCTTCTTTTGCCGCTGTCGCTCTTCTTCCTCTTCCGCCTCATCCCGCAGAGGCAGTTCGGCCAGAACATATTCCACTAACTGGGTAACACCCCGACCATGTGACGCGGCTATCGGCAGGGGTTCAGACAGTCCCAGGCCATGAAAATCCGCCATCGCTACTTCTGGATCAAGGCCATCAGTCTTATTAACAATCAGATAGCACTCTTTTTCGGAGCGGCGCAGATGGTCTGCAATCATCTCATCGGCAGGATTAAGTCCCGCCCGGCCATCGACCAGGAACAACACGATATCCGCTTCATCAATCGCCAGCAGCGACTGCTCAGCCATCTTATAATCAATACCCGCTTCATCACCTGAGATACCGCCGGTATCCACGACGATATAGTCACGATCACCCAGACGACCCTCGCCATACTTCCGGTCACGAGTCAGACCCGAATAGTCAGCGACAAGCGCATCGCGACTTTTTGTCAGTCTGTTAAACAGTGTCGACTTGCCCACATTGGGTCGGCCGACGAGCGCAATTACCGGAAGCATATTTTCATTACCACATTTAAGAAAGCGTTACATATAAAACAAAATGGCGGCTACCTGGAGTAACAGATAGCCGCCCGATCAGAAATTCTGTGGCTAGTTTAACTGCAGCGCCACCAGACGACCACTATTACCCAGCACATAGAGAACATCATCAACGACGGCCATATCACCACGCATACCATCACTATCGACCCGGTAACGGGCCACGAAATGCCCATCAACCTGAGACATAAAGTGCAGATAACCATCAAAATCACCCACCGCAACGGTGGTTCCCAGCACCTCTGGCGCGGTTGTCTGACGGTTTTCCAGAGCAGTCTGACGCCATACACTGGCACTGCTACGCTGATCAAAAGCCTCTATAAAGCCATTCTCCTGACTTACGTAAATATTGCCAAAACCGGCCGCAAGACTCTGATAGCTGGAAGCTTTCTGCGACCACAGTATCTGAGCATCTGAGGCACTCACCGCAACAAGACGCCCCTGATAAGAGACAATATAGATAACGCCATTGATATAGAGCGGCCTGGCATCAATATCGATCAGACGTTCCAGCTCAGTTTTACCTTCGGGTACTGTAACCTGGCGCTCCCATAACTCAGCGCCACTATCATTGCGCACCGCCACCAGCTTACCATTTGCAAATCCAGCAATTGTGACATTGGAAGCAACAATCGGTGAACTGGTACCGCGCAGCGTCAACCGTGGAATCTGACTATCATAGCTCCACAGACGCTTACCGGTGCTGATATCCATAGCCACCAGTTTACCATTCTGCAGCTGAGCAACCGCTATGTCAGTGTTCATCTGTACCGGACTCAGGGTCTCGCTGCTGAGCTGCTGACGCCACATCTCCGCCCCATCATCGGCATTCAGCATAACAACTTCACCCGACTCGGTGGTAACTGCAACGTGGTTTGGCCCCACACCAACCCCGCCCAGAATAGGGGTATCGAGATCGGTTTTCCAGATCTCCTTACCATCACCGCGGTTGACCGCAAATACTTTGCCGTCAACATCCAGTGCATAAATAACCTCGCCATTCACCGCCAGGCTGAGCTTATTAAATTTCTCCCCCAGGCCCGACCCGACAGAGCTACTCCAAAGGACCTGAACCTCTTTTTCAGCCTGAAAATCGACCAGTTCAGCCGGTTCAATCTCGACCTCGCCACCCCACCAGCCACAAGCTGTCATTGACAGCATGCTGATAGTCAGCAGTAAAACTCGGCATAGCTGTTTCATCTGTTAACTTCCTTTTACGGCAAGACTATCAAGCTTCAGAGTCAGAAGCGGACGTGCGCCCTGAGGTGCATCAGTGGCTGCGGACTGATATGCAGCACGCGCCTTATCAACCTCGCCCGTCTGCAGATAAAGATCACCCTTCAGTTCCGCGACACTGACGCTAAAGCTGGGCTCTGCCAGTCCATCAAGAAGCGCGATCGCCTTATCGGCATCACCCATCGCCGCCATCACCCGCGCTTTACGCATCGTCGCAACCGTTTTCATCACGCTGTCATCAGACTGGGCCAATACCCAGTCCAGCTCAGTCAGTGCCGCCGCATAATCACCGGCATCTACATACAGACGGGCACTGAACAGCGCACCAAAAAGCGCATAGGTGGTATCGCCGTATTCATCTTTAAGCGATTTTGCCAGATGCGACGCGGTCGCCCGCTGATCGTCGGTGGCCTGAGGCGCACTCGCCAGCGCGACAGCCTGAACCAGATTCTGATACATGACACCGGCATTTTCAGCAGTGATGCGCTGATTGTTCTGCCAGGCCTTCCAGCCAAAAATAACCGCCAGCGCCAGCGCGATGGTTAATACAAGCGATTTACCATTTTCCTTCCACCAGTTCTTTAACGCTTCAACCTGTTCTTCTTCAGTGCGCATATCCGACACAGCCAGCTCCTAATCGCCTTTGAAAATTTAGTTATTATGCCTGTTGCTGCAGCAGCAAGCTGCTCAGGTTGTTGACCTGAACATCATAGGTTGGTTCAGAGTTATACCACAGGTTGGCAAGCAGAGACCCGTTTTCTTCACGGACCAATACCACCCAGGGAGCACCCGTCTGCCTGGCCTTACTGCTGATATTTTTCAGACCACTGCAATGCACCCGGACTCTCAGGCCGGGTATCTCGTCCCGCAACTGCTCAGCCAACACCATTAGCGACTGCTGCAGCCCTTTATGCTCTGCTGCGAGATAAAGGTCAAAGGGTTGTTTGACCGCCTCTGGAATCACCGCCAGTGTTTCCAATAACAGGATGAGTCGCTCAACCCCCATTGCAAAACCCACGGCAGGTGTTGGCCGACCACCCAGTTGTTTTACCAGACCGTCATAGCGGCCACCGGCACACACTGTGCCCTGAGCGCCGAGCTTATCGGTAACCCACTCAAAAACGGTTTTGCAGTAATAATCGAGACCCCGTACCAGACGGGGGTTCAGCTCATAGGCGATACCTGCCTGATCAAGCATTTCACACAGATCTGCAAAATGTTCCCGTGACTCATCATCGAGATAGTCACTCAGCGAGGGAGCACCATCCAGCAACGACTGGGTCTGAGGGTCTTTACTGTCCAGGATTCTCAAAGGGTTACTACTGAGACGACGCTGGCTATCTTCATCGAGCTGATCTTTACGGGCGGACAGATACTCAACCAGTGCCGCTTTGTATTCAGTACGGGCTTCATTACTGCCCAGCGAGTTCAGCTGCAGGGTAACCGAATCAATGATTCCCAGTTGTTTCCACAAGCGCGAGCTAAGCATGATCACTTCGGCATCGATATCAGCGGCCGACATACCAAAGGTTTCGACACCGATCTGATGAAACTGACGATAACGCCCTTTCTGCGGCTTCTCATAACGAAACATCGGCCCCTGATACCACAGGCGCTGAGCCTGATTGAACAGCAGACCATGTTCTTCACCAGCGCGAACACAGCTGGCAGTCCCCTCAGGTCGCAACGTCAGGCTTTCGCCATTGCGATCCTCAAAGGTGTACATCTCTTTCTCTACGATATCGGTTACTTCGCCAATGGAGCGTTTAAAAAGATCGGTCTGCTCTACAATCGGCATACGGATCTCAGAATACCCGTAAGCACCCAGCACCGACTTCACACTGCTCTCAAGAAAATGCCAGACCGGCGTCTGGTCTGGCAGGATGTCATTCATTCCACGTATGGCTTTAATCTTGGCCAATGTCTTTTTCCTGATCTGTTATGGCTTTATCAATTATTGCGGCAGCGTTAAACGCACCACCCCTGAGCGGCTGTCACGGTTAAACTCTATCGGCGTGCCATTGAAAAACACCTGTCCGACAGCCTCTACCCTGCCAAGCAGGAGTTTGATCGGCGTTTCGCCACTGACACTGAGTTCACTACCAGCAGGCTTAACCCGCATAGCCAGCACCTTACCGGTATGATCTTCAACACTCACCCAGCATTCATCGGTAAACGTAATCCGCAGTGAAGCATCACTGCCAGTTACCGGCTGCGGGTCCGGTTCTTCAACAGCAGTATCACCGGCAACCAGTGTTTCTGAGGTATCACCCGCTTCCGGAGCCATTTCCTCTTCGGGTGAACCTGTGACCGCAGCTGCAGTATCTTGTCCCGCCTCAGTCGCTACGTCAGGCAAAGCAGCATCAATCCCAGGCTGATCGGAACTCTGCGCTTCCGACTCTTCAGTGATACCCGAGGGTACGATCAGTGTGCTGCCATCAACCGATTCCACTTCCACCGACTGTGCTGCAGGCATCTGCGATACTGGCTGACCAACTCCCTGCTGGGTTTTCCACCACCAGACGGTGGCAGCGATAATCGCCAGTACAAATATCCAGGCCGACCACTTGATCACCGGGTCACCAAGCTTCGCTGTAGACTGTACCCCTGGTGCAATACGAAACTGCGGTGCAGCTCCGGCGCCGGTACGACCATAGAGGCGATCAAAAAGGTCCAGATAATGCTTAGCATCAAGTTTCAGCAGCTTGGTATATGACTGAATATAACCCCGCGCAAACACCATACTGGGCAACTCATTAAACGCACCCCGCTCCAGCGAGTCTATATACTTTTCTGACAGCCTCAGCTCCCGGGCGACATCACTGCGGGTCAGCCCCTGCTGTTCTCTGGCGACTGCAAGCTCACCTGCCGGAAACTCTGTTTCGAGCCCTTCAGCTTCCTGATTCAGCAACTGCTCATTACTCACGGAGTTGACTCCTTATACTGCTGATACTCTTCTGAATCCGGAAACAGGTTCTTCAGGATCAGACCATAGGTTGCAGCATCTACGCCGTTCTTCTCCAGCCGGGAGATCTGCACCCCAAGCCACAGACTTTGAGCGTTATGCTGGATCTGCTTTGCATCCACCATCGCACTGTACTGATCAAACAGACTCACCGCTGCTTCAAGATCATCTTTCTGCAACATGACATCGCACAGTTGCAGAATGGCCAGAGGCCGCTTCGGGTTTAATGTCAGACTGCGCTTAAAAGCATGTTCTGCGGCATCCAGACGATCAATCAGAAGGTAACAGCGACCAAGATTTTCAAACGCCTGACTACGCTGATTGTAAAACGGGTCCTCTGTGGCCCTGGCCAGTTGCTTGCAAGCCTCCGGATAGCGTTTAAGACTGAACAAAAAAGCGCCATAATTGTTGTGCAGCATGGCACTGTCCGGCTCGACTTTGATCGCTTTCTTAAAATAGTTTTCGGCCAGCGTCGCATCCTCTTCCAGCTGAAACACCATTGCCAGACCATTGTAGGCCTGAGCTGAACCAGAATCGATCTCAATGGAGCGCTGGAAAGCGAGTTTGGCATTGCCGGTATCGCCCCGGCGCAGATACTGCATACCCAGCGAATTATACGCCTGAACCGCTTTGGGAGAATCCTGTTCTGCTGTACTAACCTGTTGCCCAGCACACCCGGTAATCAATAGACTAATCAGTAATATCAGATAACCTTTCAATCGTATTCACTCCTGGTGAGATTAGTATCACATTGTATCAATTAACGGGGCGGTTCCTGCTGCACTCCGCTGGCATCTTTCAGAGGGATATATTTTTCGCTGCGTCGGGTACGGTCCATCACCTGCCCAACCAGTTGCCCACAGGCTGCATCCACATCATCCCCCCGGGTTCGCCGCACCGTGGTAACAATACCCGCTTTAACCATGATCATCTTAAACGCCTGAATAGCATCTTCAGAGGGTCGCCGATAATCTGAGTTCGGAAATGGGTTAAATGGTATTAGGTTTAACTTGCAGGGTAAACGTTTTAACAACTTAACCAGTTGTTTTGCTTGACTTGGGTGGTCATTTACACCGGCAATCAGGGTGTATTCAACCGTAATCACCCGTTTATCCTTTAAACTTGCCATATACCGATTGCAGGCATCAACCAGTTCGGCGATCGGATAACGCTTATTGATCGGCACTAACTGATCACGCAATTCATCGGTAGGGGCATGCAACGAAATAGCCAGAGAGACATCGGTGACCTCACTCAGCTTATCGATCTGCGGTACCACACCGGCAGTGCTCAAGGTAACACGGCGCTTGGAGAGACCGTAAGCATTATCATCCATCATCAGCTGAATCGCATCGACCACATTATCGAAGTTCATCAGCGGTTCACCCATTCCCATCAGCACCACATTGGTTACCCGGCGGTCGCCGTTAGGATCAAACGGACCAAATGAACGGATGGCCACACGCACCTGACCGATAACCTCTGCTGCACTGAGATTACGGTTAAACCCCTGCTTACCGGTTGAGCAAAAACTACAATCCAGCGAACAACCGATCTGAGATGAGATACACAGGGTGGCACGGCCATTTTCCGGGATCAATACCGCCTCAACAGCGGAACCGCCATCCAGCTGAATCACCCATTTACGGGTGCCATCTTTGGAAATATTCTGCACCAGCACTTCAGGCTCACGAATTTCAGAAACCTCACTCAGCTTCTGTCGCAGTGCCTTGCTGATATTGGTCATTTCATCAAAGCTGCTGGCACCAAACTGATGAATCCATTTCAGCACCTGAGTTGAGCGAAACGGTTTCTCGCCAATACTCACAAAGAACTCTTCCAGTTTTTTGGGAGAGAACCCGAGCAGGTTAATTTTTTGGGTGGATTCAGTCATAGCGGTCTCAACTTTCATGAAATGACGGGCCGCCGGTCAGCGGCCCGCAGGGATTACTTACCGAAGAAGTAAGCAATCTCGCGTTCTGCAGACGCGGGAGAATCGGAACCATGTACCGCATTCGCATCGATAGACTGAGCGAAATCGCGACGGATAGTGCCTTCAGCAGCTTCCTGTGGATTAGTTGCGCCCATCAGCTCACGGTTCAGAGCGATAGCGTTTTCACCTTCAAGTACCTGAACAACTACAGGGCCGGAAGTCATGAATTCAACCAGATCACCAAAGAAAGGACGCTCTTTGTGCTCAGCATAGAAACCTTCAGCTTCTTCACGGGACAGCTGTTTCAGCTGCATCTCAACGATTTTCAGACCGTTAGACTCAAAACGGGAAACGATTTTACCGATAACGTTTTTTGCAACTGCATCAGGCTTGATGATAGAAAAAGTACGTTCGATAGCCATGTGCTATTAATCCTCTGTATAAAGTTCAGGGCAAATTGAAGCCGGCAGACTAAAGTCGCAGACTCGCCAGAAAAATGAAACGCGCAATTATACGCTATGCGATCCGGAGTGAACAGCGTCTCCAGCCATGAAAAAGCCCGCAAGTGCGGGCTTTTTCCATATCATCTACTGACGCTCTTCGATCCAGGCCATCTGAATCCCTTCCAGGACTTTTTCGCCACAACGGTCAGGATCATCATCGAAGCTATCCAGGGCCATCACCCATTCATACAGATCAGGAAAACTGACTGTCAGAGGATCCGTGTCCGGATACTTTTCATCCAGCTCTATCGCAATATCGTAAACATCTACCCACTTCATAACCACCTCCGCTCAACCCGAACTCAGCCCTTAAACTCAGTTCTCAATGACGCTCAGACACCTGATTAATGGTATATTTTGGAATCTCCACCACCAGATCATCATCGCCCACCACCGCCTGACAGCTTAAACGGGATTCGGGCTCCAGTCCCCAGGCCTTATCCAGCATGTCGTCTTCAAGTTCATCGGACTCATTCAAGGAATCAAAACCTTCCCGGACAATGACATGACAGGTTGTGCAGGCACAGGATTTTTCACATGCATGCTCAATCTCAATCCCCTCCCGCAGAGCAGCATCGCAGACAGTCTCCCCCGCCTCAGCGTCAATGACTCTGCCATCCGGACAGAGTTCATCGTGGGGCAGAAAAATAATTTGCGGCATCAGGACTCTCCCTCAATCTCTTGAATACTATGCCCTTTGAGAGCATTTTTAATACTTTGATCCATCCGGCGTGCAGCAAAAAAATCACTGGCCTGAGATAACACACTCACACCCTGCTCAATCGCTGAAGCATCAGAGCCGTTACGCAGCGCCTGCAGAATCGCCATCTGCTCACGCAGATGCTCTTCCTCCTCAGGAGTCAGTAACTGCTCACCATCAGTCAGCATCGCCTGTTCCAGCGACACTAACAGACGATCCGCTTCGACCTGCTGTTCACGCAGATTGCGCAGCGCCATATCATCTTCGGCAAAGCTATAGGATGCCTTCAGCATCTCTGCTATCTCATTATCATCCAGACCGTATGAGGGTTTTACCTGGATCTCACTTTCAACACCGGTGGATAACTCTTTCGCTGAAACCCCCAGCAAACCATCCGCATCAACCTGAAAGGCCACTCTGATTTTAGCGGCCCCTGCCGCCATAGGAGGAATCCCCCGCAGCACGAACTGAGCCAGCGAGCGGCAATCATCAACCAGCTCCCGCTCACCCTGAACCACATGAATCATCATCGCCGTCTGACCATCCTGATAGGTGGTAAACTCCTGCGCCCGGGCAACCGGTATCGAGGTATTACGGTGAATCACCTTTTCTGCCAGCCCGCCCATCGTTTCAAGTCCCAGCGAGAGCGGCAGAACATCCAGCAGCAGCATCTCACTGTCCGGCTTGTTACCCGCCAACACATCAGCCTGGATCGCCGCACCTACGGCCACAACCCGGTCGGGATCGATATCGATCCGCGGTGCACGCTCGAAGAAGCTTTCGACCCGGCTACGCACAGCCGGCACCCGGGTGCTGCCGCCGACCATGACCACATCCTGCACCTCACCAATAGCGACACCTGCATCTTTCAGCGTACGACGGCAGGCACGAATTGTTTTACTCACCAGAGGCTCAACCAGGTCATCAAACAACGTCCGCGAAACGTCCAGCGAGATCTTCTGACCCGCATGATCCAGATCCACAGTCACCGCCGGATTATCGGTCAGCTTCTCTTTCACCCAGCGGGCTTTTTCAGTGAGATAACGGGATTCACCGGCAACCACCTCTTTACCGCCAAGCTGCTCCAGAAACCATCCTGCCAGCGCCAGGTCAAAATCATCACCGCCCAGCGCACTATCACCACCGGTGGCAAGCACCTCGAATACGCCTTTATTGAGACGCAGGATAGAGATATCGAAGGTTCCGCCACCCAGATCATAGACCGCGATCACACCTTCGGCAGCTTTATCCAGACCATAGGCCACCGCAGCCGCCGTAGGCTCATTCAGCAACCGCAGAACCTTGATACCCGCCAGCTGCGCCGCATCTTTAGTGGCTTGCCGCTGGGCATCATCAAAATACGCCGGAACGGTAATAACCGCGCCTTCAAGCTCACCTTCCAGTGAAGCCCTCGCCCGCGCCTTAAGTGTTCTCAGAATTTCAGCAGACACCTCAACCGGGCTCTTATCCCCGGCGACTGTCTGCAGATAGGGCATTCCACCCTCGTGCTCAGTGAAGCGATACACCGCCTCACCTTCCAGACCTTTAAGATCATCAACACCGCGCCCCATCAGGCGTTTAACCGATACAATGGTGTTAAACGGGTCTACCGATGCTTTCGACAGGGCAGCCTGACCAACCACCACACCCTGCTCGGTATACCGCACAACGGAGGGGAGCAGGTGACTCCCGCCCTCATCCGGCAGCGTGGTTGATTCACCACTGCGCACAGCGGCAACCAGCGAGTTGGTTGTTCCTAAATCGATGCCAACCGCAAGCTTCCGCTTGTGGGGCTCAGGACTTTGTCCCGGTTCTGCAATCTGCAATAACGCCATAGTATTTGCTTATTCGTCGAATAGTTGATCTTCCAGAGCCTCAATTTCTCGGCCCAGCTTATCAAAAAACTGCATCTTTCTGACACAGACCGCAGCAGCCTCAAAAGATGATGGTGTCGATTGTTGATAATATTTATCAAACTGCTCACGCAAAGACGCCTGCTCCTGTTCAACCGTTGCCCTCAGGGCATCCAGCTCAGCTGCAGGATCTGATGTAGCCGAAATCTCTGCCAGCGATTCGCGCAGCTCCATCTGCTGCATCAGAAACATCGGATCAAGCTGCCGCTGGCTTTCAGAGAAGGTATCAAATCCTTCCAGCTTTAACAGATACTGCGCACGGGAAAGAGGATTTTTCAGCGTCGATACAGCCTCATTCAGATAGGCTGTATATTGTACCGAGAGCCTGCGCTCCCGGTCTGACAAGTGTGAAAAGCGATCCGGGTGCAGGGTTTTCTGCAACTCCCGGCTGCGTTCAGACAGCGCCTGCAGGTCCAGTTGATACGTCACCGGCAGAGCTAAGAATTCGAAATAGTTCTGGGTAATATCCATCATCTAACCAGCAGGTGAAAAAAAAAGAAGTGTTATACATTATCAAAGCGCTTTAATAAACAAGCGCTCAGATAACAGTGGCGTAAAGAGGGAAGGCTCAGATATTAAAGCTTTCGCCGCAACCGCATTCGTTTTTGACGTTAGGGTTATTAAATTTAAACCCCTCATTCAACCCCTCTTTAACAAAGTCCAGCTCAGTACCATCAAGATAGAGAAGACTTTTCGGATCAATGACAACATTTACACCGTCAGACTCAAACACCTTATCTTCATCCTGAATATCATCAACAAACTCCAGCACATAGGCCATACCAGAGCAGCCCGATGTCCGCACGCCCAGACGGATGCCAAACCCGTGCCCCCGGGTTTTGAGGTATTTGCTGACATGATCAGACGCTGCCGGTGTCATTGTAATTGCCATGAATCCGATTTCTCCATTGAGCCCTTAGCTCTGTTATTGCTTTTTCGCCTGTTTCTCTTTGTAGTCGGCAACCGCTGCTTTAATGGCATCTTCGGCCAAAACTGAGCAGTGGATTTTTACCGGCGGAAGCGCCAGCTCTTCTGCAATCTTAGTATTTTTCAGTTCCTGAGCCTGATCCAGAGTCATCCCCTTTACCCATTCGGTCACCAGAGAGCTGGAAGCGATAGCAGAACCACAACCATAGGTCTTAAACTTGGCATCTTCAATAATACCGTCATCACTGACCTTGATCTGCAGACGCATAACGTCACCACAAGCCGGTGCACCCACCATACCTGTACCGATATTATCATCCTGATCATTCATTTTGCCGACATTACGAGGATTTTCGTAATGATCGATAACCTGTTCACTATAAGCCATAACGACCTCCTAAAGCAGTATTCACCTGATAAAGATTAATGGTGAACCCATTCAACTTTGGTTAAATCCACACCGTCTTTATACATATCCCACAGAGGAGAAAGTTCACGGAGCTTACCTACCGCTGTGCGAATCTCTTCGACAGCCTGATCAATATCCTCTTCAGTGGTAAAACGACCGATCGAGAAGCGAATAGAGCTATGCGCCATCTCATCGTTCAACCCCAGAGCTCGCAGCACATAAGAGGGCTCAAGACTGGCAGAGGTACAAGCGGACCCGGAAGAGACCGCAAGATCTTTCAGCGACATCAGCAAAGATTCACCCTCAACATAGTTGAAACTGACATTCATATTGCCAATATAGCGCTGATTCTCAGAACCGTTCAGGTAGATCTCCTCCATATCGGACAGCCCCTCCCAGAAACGCTTGCGCAACGCGGTTATCCGCTCTTTCTCCTGGTGCATCTCAGCTTTGGCAATGGCCGCCGCTTCACCCATACCTACGATCTGATGAGTCGCCAGGGTACCCGAACGCATGCCCCGCTCATGGCCACCACCATGCATCTGCGCCTCAAGACGAACCCGCGGTTTACGGCGAACATAGAGCGCGCCCATCCCTTTTGGCCCATACATCTTGTGGGCAGACAGAGAGATCAGATCAACCTTCATCTTCTCGACATCAATATCGACTTTACCGGCACTCTGCGCCGCATCGACATGCAGCAGTAAACCATTGGCACGGGTAATTTCACCGATTGCCGCGATATCGTTGATCACACCGATCTCATTATTGACATGCATCAGTGAAACCAGAATAGTGTCTTCACGCAGCGCATCAGCTACTGCTTGCGGCTGAATAATGCCCTCTTTATCCGGGTCCAGATAGGTCACTTCAAACCCTTCACGCTCCAACTGACGACAGGTATCCAGCACCGCTTTATGCTCAATTTTGGAGGTAATGATGTGTTTACCCTTCTTCTGATAGAAGTGTGCAACACCTTTTATCGCCAGATTATCAGACTCGGTGGCACCCGAGGTCCAGACGATCTCCCGGGGATCGGCATTGAGCAGATCAGCAACCTGGCGACGCGCCGTTTCAACAGCCTCTTCGGCTTTCCAGCCGTACACATGTGAACGGGATGCCGGGTTACCGAAATTACCGTCCATAGTGAGACACTCAATCATTTTGTCCGCAACCCGGGGATCTACCGGCGTAGTTGCAGAATAATCAAAGTAGATTGGTAATTTCATTGTCTATACTTCTCCAAAACCTGAATCGCGGCTCAGGCTGTTACTTTTGCGGAAATAAGTGAATCTTCGAATGACGCCATATGACCGCGCTCCTGCCGTTCAGCAACACTACGAACGTCATTTCTTGCCATCAGATCAGCCAGTGATATCTGACTTAAAAAGTCATGGATCTGACTACTCAGATCACACCACAAATGGTGGGTCAGGCAGATATTACCATCATGGCAACTGCCGGTGTGACCACAGCCTGTGGCATCAACTGATTCATTTACGGCGTCAATCACCTGCGCCACATCTATATCCTGTTGCTCACGGTTAAGCTGGTAACCACCACCAGGACCGCGTACACTACGCACCAGCTCGTTGCGGCGCAGCTTGGCAAACAACTGCTCAAGATAGGACAGGGAGATACCCTGACGCTCGGAAATATCTGCCAGACTTACAGGTCCCTTTCCGGCATGTATTGCCAGATCAAGCATTGCTGTCACCGCATAGCGGCCTTTTGTTGTTAATCGCATTACCAATCTCTCCGTCATTCTTCGTGGTTCAACGAAGCTGATTGCATTATGCAATAACCAACTATTTTGGTCAACTATTAAACCGACTAAAATAGTCAACTATAAACCGATCAACAACAACCCTCTGCACGATGCTTAGCGGCGGCTACGTTTTTGTACTGCCGTCAACATTCCTCTGAGCACATTCACCTCGACCTTATCAGGCACCGCCCGCAATATCAGACGACGCAATCTTGGCATCAGATTACGCGGCTTTTGCGGATCGAGAAACTCAATCTCTGTCAGAGTCTGCTCAAGATGGCCAAACAACAGCTCAAGCTCGCGGTTTTCAGCCAGCTCCACATCCCACTCAGTGCCCCAGCGCGGCTTAACATCATCGGCACCAAACACTTTCGCCATGCGCAGCTCATAACTGATAACCTGCACCGCCGCGGCGAGATTGAGCGAGCTGAACTGCTCATCTACCGGAATATGGACATGCTGATGACAGCGCTGCAGCTCATCATTTGTCAACCCCCGGTCTTCCCGCCCAAAGACAATCGCAACCCGGGTCGCTTCAGGCAGAGGCGCGACAATCGCCGCCAGTTCCCGCGGATTTACCAAAGGCCAGGGAATCGTCCGACTCCGGGCGCTGGTTCCCACCACCAGATGGCAATCAGCCAGGGCATCTTCCAGACTCTCAACCACCCTCGCCTGGGTGAGAATATCACCAGCACCGGATGCCCGCGCTTCTGCATCAGCATGGGGGAACAGTTTCGGCTTCACCAGGCAAAGATCAGACAGTCCCATATTTTTCATCGCCCGGGCAACACCGCCGATATTTCCCGGATGGGTGGTATTCACCAGCACGATTCGGACATTTTCCAGCATCTTTAACCCACCCATTGAAAAAAAGGGCGTATTTTATCAGATATTTTACAACTATTAATCCCGGACTGTTCTTTATATGACAACTGTTTTGTATAATGCGCGTTTTGCTTCCCTTACTGGTATTTACAGATGCAACCGATGGTTAATATCGCCCTGCGCGGGGCTCGCGTCGCAGGTGAACAGATCACCCGTTCAGTCGAACGACTCGATCTGATCAAATCTGAACAATCAAGTGTTATCGAGTTTCTCGAAGACACCTGCAAACAAGCTGAACGCACTATCGTTAACGCGATCCATAAGGCGTATCCCGAGCATCAGATCAACTGTGAATATACCGGTACACACAAACCTGAAGACCGGGTTTGTGATGTCATCTGGACAGTGAATCCGATCGACAGCATTTCCAACTTTTCCAACGCCCTGCCAGTCTTTGCTCTGAGCATCGCCTGCCACCAGCGCGGCAAACTTGAACACGCCATTATCCTCAATCCGATTACCGGTGAAGAGTTCACCGCCAGCCGGGGCAGAGGGGCGCAACTGAACGGTAAACGTCTGCGGGTCAGCAATCGAAAACTCCTGGACAACTCCCTGATCGGCAGCGGTTTCTTTGGCCGCAGCAGTGACAAAGCCCACCTGGACAGCTTCCAGCAGATCTTCAAGAACATCACCCTGGAAAGCGGCAGCATCTATAGCGGCGGCTCACCTGCCCTGAACCTGGCATACACAGCAGCGGGACGACTGGATGGCTTTTTCCAGATCGGACTCAACCAGTGGGAGATGGAAGCGGGTATCCTGATGATCCAGGAAGCAGGCGGCCTGCTATCCGACTTTACCGGCAACAACAATTTCATGAGCTCAGGCAACCTGGTCGCTGGCAATCCGAAAATTCTGAAAGCACTGTTGCAGAATATCCGCCCGGCACTGAATGACGAACTGAAATAAACGGATCACTAAAGCAGCTTTCACATCAGCAGCTAACAGAAAACCGGGCATTGCCTGGTTTTTTTTACTCTCAAAAAAATAACATCAGACACAAAAAAGCCCGGCAAAGCGAAGTGCCGGGCTTATTTTGTCTGTGAATCTCAGAAAAGCAGATCAGACATCAAACGGATGACGCAGGACAATCGTCTCCACCCGGTCCGGGCCGGTTGAGATAATATCAATCGGCGCACCGGTCAGTTCTTCCAGACGCTTGATATAAGCAACCGCAGCGGCAGGCAGCTCGTCCAGCGTTTTCGCGCCAAGAGTGGACTCACTCCAACCCGGCATAGACTCGTATACCGGCTCAACTGCCTCATACGCCTCACTACCGCTCAGCGAGGTCACCACATTGCCCTGAGCATCTTTATAGCCGACGCAGATCTCAATCGTCTCCAGACCATCCAACACATCCAGCTTAGTCAGACAGATACCGGATACAGAGTTAATCTGAATCGCATGCTTCAGTGCAACAGCATCAAACCAGCCGCAACGACGGGCACGCCCTGTGGTTGCACCGAACTCATGACCACGCTCAGCCAGACGCTCACCTACCGCACAACCCAGCTCAGTTGGGAAAGGACCAGACCCTACCCGGGTGGTATAAGCCTTAGTGATACCCAGAACATAATCCAGATACAGCGGACCAAAACCACTACCGGTCGAGGTGCCGCCCGCAGTCGTATTAGATGACGTTACATAAGGATAAGTACCGTGATCGATATCCAGCAGAGAGCCCTGGGCGCCTTCAAACATGATATTTTCACCACGCTCGCGATACTCATGCAGCTTAGCGGTGACATCAGCCACCATCGGCCGCATCACTTCAGCCATCCGCAGCCCCTCTTCCAGCACTGCTTCATAGCTGACCGGTTCGGCTTTATAGTAGTTTTGCAGCATAAAGTTGTGATATTCCATCACCTCTTTCAGTTTCACCGCAAAACGCTCCGGATGCATCAGATCATCGACGCGCAAACCGCGACGTGCAACTTTGTCTTCATAGGCAGGGCCGATACCCCGACCGGTGGTACCAATTTTGGCCTCACCACGCGCAAGCTCACGCGCCTTATCCAGTGCGATGTGATATGGAAGAATCAATGTACATGCAGGACTCAGACGCAGTCGCTCACGTACAGGCACACCGCGGCCTTCCAGCTCATCAATCTCTTTCAACAGCGCTTCCGGTGACAACACCACACCGTTACCGATCAGACAAAGTACATTCTCACGCAGGATACCGGACGGAATCAGGTGCAGTACCGTCTTCTCACCATCAATTACCAGCGTGTGACCTGCGTTATGCCCGCCCTGAAAGCGTGCCACGGCAGATGCCTGATCTGTTAACAGGTCAACGATTTTGCCTTTACCTTCGTCGCCCCACTGTGTTCCTAAAACAACTACGTTTTTGCCCATTGGTTGTCTCTAGCGATTAATCAATCAAAAATTTACAGGCTCTCGAGAACCCAAGTTCCATCCTGCTGCACCAACTGGTGTGTAAACTGCTGCGCATCTTCCACAACCGTTTCATCCAGCATCGGTACAACACGCTCCCCCTGAGCTCTCAGCTTAGCCACAGCATCCAGCGCTGCAGAATCTTCAACAGCCGGAACCCGCACCACTTTACGCGCAGGCTTATCTTCCAGGGCAGATAACTCTACAAGAGTTTTCAGATCAGCACTGAATCCGGTTGCCGGACGGGCACGACCAAAATCGCGCCCCACTTCATCATAACGACCACCCTTGGCAACCGCCTGTCCGAATGCCGGAACATAAGCAGCAAACACCACACCCGTGTGGTAGTTATAGCCCCGCAACTCACTCAGATCGAAATACAGATCCAGTTGGGGGTAACGCCGGGTGATCTGATCTGCAACGGCATCCAGATAATCCAGCGCATCCTTAATCATTTCAACGTCGGCAAAGCAGGTGCGTGCCTTGTTGAGCACTTCACGTCCGCCATGCAGTGTTGGCAATATAGTCAGATGAGTTTTAACACTCTCAGGAAGCCCGGAACCCGCCAGAAAGCGCGTTATCTCAGGCAGATCCTTACGTTGCAACAACTCAAAATACTCAGCTTCCTGATCTGCAGTCAGTGCCGCCTCGCCCATCAAGCCACGGTAGATACCTACATGACCCAGATCGAGACTCAGATCCTGATTAACCTGCATCGCATTCAGAGTTTCCACCATCAGCGAGATGATTTCCACATCGCTGGCGACACCGCTGTGACCAAACAGCTCAGCCCCCACCTGCAAAGGGTTTCGCGACGCTAAAGGATTAGCCGGCAGAGTGTGTAATATAGTGCTGCAGTAACAGAAACGGACCGGCCCCTGATTGCTAAGATGGTTGGCATCGATGCGGGCTACCTGCTGAGTAATATCTGCGCGAATACCCAGCATCCGTCCGGTCAGCTGATCTGTCACCTTAAAGGTATCCAGCTCCAGATCGCGTCCCACTCCGACAAGCAGAGAATCCAGATGCTCAATCAGCGGGGTCATCACCAACTCATAACCCCAGGTATCATAAAGATCCAGCAAACGCCGCCGCGCTGTCTCGACCTTTTGTGCCCGAGGCGGCAGCACCTCTTTGACGCCGTCTGGTAACAACCAGCGTTCTGCCAACGACATGTAACTCTCCGAAATACAGTGGATCAGTTAAATATATAAAGCAGGATGACGCCAGCCATCATACTTACAAAACCTGTTATACGTAGCGCCCGGTCACTCACCAAAGCCAGCTGATGAACCAGATTACGCCAGCGCTGTGGATAGAGAAAAGGCAGAATCCCTTCCATCACCAGCATCAGACAGAAGCCGATCAGTAACTGGTGCCAGAGTTCAGAATGCATTACCCACCTCAACACAGCGGCACGGCCGCCACATAAAAAAACCGGGTCAAAACCCGGTTGCGGAATTCTACCACGGAACAGGGCAGTTAGTGCAGCCTATTCCGTGGATTTTTTATACTACAATCGGCGCATTGCGATCACTTGCCCTTTCCGCTGGAATTTCCCAGATAGCGGAAGAAATCACTGTCAGGCTTGAGCACCATAATATCGCCCTGTTGATTAAACGCCTCTTTGTACGCATTCAGACTGCGGTAAAAGGCATAAAACTCGGGGTCCTTATTGTAGGCTTCAGCATAGATCTTGGCCGCCATGGCATCACCCTCACCACGAACCTGCTGCGCATCACGATAAGCATTCGCTTCGATAACCGCTTTCTGACGATCGGCATCCGCCTGAATACCCTCAGCCAGCTCTTTACCACGGGAACGCAACTCACGGGCTTCCCGTTCACGCTCAGTACGCATCCGCTCGTAAACAGAGGCAGACACCTCCTGCGGCAGATCAATCTTCTTGACGCGAATATCGATCATCTCAATACCCAGCTCTTCCTTGGTCTGAACGCTCAGGGAGTCGACCAGTTCAAGCATCAACTCATCGCGCTCACCGGAAACCACCTCGGTCAGGGTACGCTCACCAAACTGATTCCGCAGACCTGCATCAACGTTCGGGAACAACAGCTCTGCCGCTTTATACTCGTCACCCGAGGTGGCGGTATAGTATTTCTGCGGATCGATGACACGCCACTTAATAAATGAGTCAACAATCAGTCGCTTCTTCTCAACCGTCAGGTACGACTGCGGCTGCGCATCCAGCGTCTGCACCCGACCATCAAACTTACGCACCTTATTGATAATTGGCCAGCGGATATGCAAGCCAGGCTTAATATCCGGATTAACGATCTCACCAAACTTCAGCAGTACCGCCCGATCAGTCTCTTTAATGATATACAGGGAGTTATAGCCAACCACGATAATTAACAGCGCGATTACCAATCCCGTCATAGATTTACCTGACATTAGCGTACCTCCCGTGATGTCGATTGCTGACGCTGACGAAGCTGTTCCATAACCTGATTAGTCACATCCCGCAGTTCAGAACTGCTTAAACGACTGTTACTACTGCCGGTTGCCGTACGGGGCCGGCTCTCTGTCAGCTTATCCAGAGGCAGGTACATCATATTGTTCCCTCCCTCTACATCGACCAGCACTTTAGCATTGCTGGCATACACGGATTCCATGGCATCCAGATAGAGACGCTCACGAGTCACCTCAGGGGCTTTCTGATATTCAGTCAGCAGCGAAGTAAAGCGCTTTGCATCACCCTCAGCCTGCGCCACAACCCGCTCACGATAACCGTTCGCTTCCTCTTTCATCCGCTGTGCATTACCACGCGCCTCAGGGACAATACCGTTACGGTAAGATTCAGACTGGTTAATAGAGCGCTGCTCATCCTCACGGGCCTTAATCACATCATCAAAAGCATCCTGAACCTGGGACGGCGCTTTCGCTTCCTTGATATTGATCTGCGTAATCCGCAGACCGGTCTGATAACCATCCATATAGTTCTGCAGCCGCTCCTTCACATCATTACCCAGCACCTCACGACCAGCGGTCAGAATTGAGTTCATTTCAGAGGAGCCAACGGTATGACGCAGCGCAGATTCAGATGCATGTTCCAGGCTGGACTTAGGGTCACGAACCTTAAGCACATACTTGACCGGATCAGAGATGACGTACTGAACAGTCATACTGACATCGACGATATTTTCATCTTCAGTCAGCATCAGTGAACGGTGCTCATAGGCACTGACGCGGGTCACGTTTTCAGTGGTAACATCATCAATCAGTGGCGGATTCCATTGCAGGCCCGGCATCACGGTTTCGTGATATTTACCCAGCCGCAACACAACACCACGCTCCTGCTGGTCCACGGTGTAGAAACCCATCGCCGCCCAGCCAACCAGCAACACAACAGCAACCACCACCAGCATACCGGCGGAAGAGCCCGCCGAAGGGCCGGAACCGGAACCACCGCTGCCTTTATTGCCACCACCTTTACCGAATATACCGTTCAGCTTTTCCTGCAGTTTCTGCAGAGCCTCATCCAGATCAGGCGGTCCCTGATCCTTTTTACCACCACCGCGACGGTCACCGCCGTTATTCCAGGGGTCCTGATTATTCCCGTTACCACCAGGCTCATTCCAAGCCATACTGTACTCCGTCTAGAACTGTTTAAACCATTAAAAAATTGTAAGCAGCATAACTTAACTATGCAACCACTCGGGTTTGTTGACATTAACGCCAAGATAGCGCTCTGGTGCTATGTTCATACGACTTAATAGCTGCAGCAGATCTTTTTTCTGAATACGAACCTCCAGATCGATAACTCCCTGATCATCCACCACTTCATTCAGAACAGCCCCCTGAGCATAAAGCTGGGCACGCAAACCACCCTCCTCCGGTCGTAAGCTCAGCTGTTCATGGAAGATATCGCCAGCCAGCAGCTCAGTGATCGCCTGAAATAGCAGATCGATCCCCTCACCTGAGACTGCAGATAACCAGACCCGTACAGGCCTTCCCTCATCATTACGGTCGATACGTGCTTCAGCTCGCTCAAGCATATCGATCTTGTTATAAACTTCGAGAGTCAGCACCTCATCGGCACCGATCTCTTTCAGGACAGAGTGCACCTCGTCCATATGTGACTGCCGATCTTCATCGTAGGCATCGATAACATGCAGCAGCAGGTCTGCCTCAGTCGTTTCCTGCAGAGTAGCACGGAACGCTTCAACCAGCTTATGGGGCAGATGACGGATAAAGCCCACAGTATCAGCCAGGATTGCGGCCCCCACATCCGCCAGATCGATCCGGCGCAGGGTAGGATCCAGCGTCGCAAACAACTGATCTGCAGCATAAACCTCAGCATCAGTAATACGATTAAACAGCGTTGATTTACCCGCATTGGTATAACCAACCAATGAGATTGTTGGCACCTCGGAGCGGCTGCGGGCACGACGCCCCTGCTCGCGCTGTTTGCGCACCTTTTCCAGCCGTTTAAGAATGCTTTTTATACGCGCCCGCAACAGCCGGCGGTCGGTTTCCAGCTGGGTTTCACCCGGACCACGCAGACCGATCCCCCCTTTCTGTCGTTCCAGGTGGGTCCAGCCGCGCACCAATCGGGTCGACATATGCTCAAGCTGAGCTAGCTCAACCTGAAGCTTACCTTCATGGGTGCGTGCCCGCTGGGCAAAAATATCCAGAATCAGGCCGGTACGGTCAAGTACACGACATTCGATCTCACGCTCGATGTTACGCTCCTGCCCGGGACTCAGACTGTGATTAAAAATCACCAGTTCAGCCTGATGCAGGTGCACAAGATCCTTCAGCTCCTCTACCTTACCAGAGCCGATGAACGTTTTCGGATTTGGGAGACTGCGAGATCCGGTGAGAAAGGCTACCGGATCTGCACCAGCAGACAGGGCAAGCTCTTCGAGCTCTTTAGGACTTTCTCGGTCCACCTCATCTGCCATATCGATATGAACTAGTATGGCGCATTCGCCAGACTCAGGGCGCTCAAAGAACAATGAATACCTCAGTCGGTCGATTCGTCACCCTGCGGTAGTTTTACCGGACGGGCTGGAACCACAGTAGAAATAGCGTGCTTGTATACCATCTGGCTGACAGTATTCTTTAGCAGGATAACGAACTGGTCAAAGGACTCAATCTGTCCCTGAAGTTTGATACCATTTACAAGAAAAATCGAAACAGGTACCCGTTCTTTACGCAGTACGTTCAGATAAGGGTCTTGTAGAGATTGCCCTTTTGACATTGGAAGCTCCTTCCTAAGACTAAGTAATGCAGCGCTGGTCAGCTATATTTTATAGCCCGCGATACAAAATGCTGCCTCTAAAAAGCCGGACAGCCCAAAAGTTATTTTCAGTACTGCATTATATAATGATCCCATCCAACAATTTCAAGGCATTATTAGTTAAATTAGGGTCTGCCGATTCAAAATGATGCAGATTATCCCAACTACGCAGCCAGGTGACCTGTCGTTTTGCTAATTGTCGCGTCGCGATGACACCTTTTTCGATCATTGTCGGGTAATCCCAAACGCCCTCGAAATACTCCCACATCTGCCGATAACCAACGCAGCGCACCGAAGGCATCTGCAGATTGAGATCGCCACGTTCCCAGAGCGCCCTGACCTCAGCCTCAAATCCCTGTTCCAGCATAATATGAAAGCGCTGTTCAATCCGCTCATGAAGAGTTTTACGTTCACCCGGCATAACGCAGAGCTGGGTGACACGATAGGGCAACCGTTGTGACTCCTGCTCCTGCCACAACTCAGTCATCGAACGTCCGGTCAGCTCATACACCTCCAGCGCCCGCTGCATCCGTTGCGGATCATTCGGATGGATACGCTGCGCGGCCACCGGATCCACCTGCTGCAAACGCTGATGCAGCGCCTCCCAGCCTGATTGTTCAGCCTCCTTAACCAGACGCTCACGGATCGACTGATCCGCCTGCGGCAGGGTAGCCAGACCTTTGAGCAGTGCCTGATAATAGAGCATGGTGCCACCTACCAGCAGCGGAATCCGCCCTGCTGCCGTGATTTCAGCCATCTCTCGCAGAGCATCGGTTCTGAAATCAGCCGCTGAGTAACTCTCAGCCGGATCAAGGATATTCACCAGTCGGTGGGGGTAACGGGACAGAAACTCTGCATCCGGCGTCGCGGTGCCGATATTCATCTCCCGGTAGATCATCGCCGAATCAACACTGATAATGTCGCAGGGCAAGCGATCACAGAGCGCCATCGCCAGATCTGTTTTGCCGGACGCGGTCGGCCCCATCAGAAAGATGGCTGGCGGCAACTGATCAGCCAATTTACTGTCCCCGCATAAACAGACTGTCGAGATCATTCATCGACATCTGTGTCCAGGTGGGTCGGCCATGGTTACACTGCCCGCTGCGTTCGGTACTCTCCATATCCCGCAACAATGCGTTCATCTCAGGAATAGTCAGTTGCCGGTTGGCCCGCACAGAACCGTGACAAGCCATGGTCGCCAGCAACTCATTGGTGTGTTGCTGAATCTTCTGACTGGTACCAAACTGCGCCATATCCCCCAGCACATCGAGAATCAGTTTACTGATATCGGCGCTGGCCAGTGCCACCGGCACCTGGCGCACAACCAGAGTTTCCTCTCCCATCCGGGCGATCTCAAAACCGAGCTTCGAGAACACCTGTGCCTGCTCCTCAGCACAATCGGCTTCCATAGAACTGACCGCCATACTCACGGGCACCAGCAACGGCTGACTGCGAACCCCCTCCATCTCATACGCCTGCTTCATCCGTTCATATACCACCCGCTCGTGGGCGGCATGCATGTCCACCACCACCAGACCGGCATCATTCTGTGCCAGAACAAACACGCCGTGCAGCTGAGCAATAGCGTATCCCAGCGGCGGACACTCGGTATCATCCGCCTGCGGCATAGAGGCCGACTGCATGCCAGTGGCAGAATCTCCCTGAGGATGCAGCGCACCATAGGCGGAGATCTGATCGCGAATCTGGCCAGCAGCCGGGCGATCTGACTGATACGTACCACGAAAGGCGGATCCGGCACCGGCAGTGCTGCCAGAACCACCCTGCAACTGATGCAGGGGCATGCGGCCCTGCTCAAAACTCTGCTGCGCCAAGGGCTGTCCCGGGGCAGCATTCAACAGGTGACTGGCGGAAGCACCGGAGATCGCCGGTTCACTGCCCTGCTCCGGACGGATATCGGCTATCACCCGATGAGTGGTGCGGAAGATAAAATCATGCACCAGACGGGTCTCACGGAAGCGCACCTCATGCTTGGTAGGATGCACATTGACATCCACCAGCTTCGGATCCAGCTCCATATAAAGAACATAAGCCGGATGCCGCCCATGGTAGAGGACATCCTGATAGGCCTGGCGCAATGCATGGGCAACCACTTTATCGCGGATAATCCGGCCATTGACAAAAAAGTACTGCAGGTCCGCCTGACTGCGGGAGAAGGTAGGCAGCGCCACCCAGCCCCATAAACGCAGCCCGGAGGCTTCGGCACTGACATCCACTTTCATTGCATTTTCAATAAATGCCGGCGACAGCAGGGTCGAAATTCGCCGTTCCTGTTCGGTTTCGCTGATGGCGGGACGCAACTGATGGATCACTTTCTGGTTATGTCGCAGTGTAAATCCAACATCAAAGCGGCTCAGTGCCAGCCGTTTCACCACCTCTTCCAGGTGTTTAAACTCAGTTTTTTCCGTTTTCAGAAATTTGCGCCGCGCCGGGGTATTAAAAAACAGATCCCGCACTTCGACTGTAGAGCCCTGAGGGTGCGCTGCGGGCGACACCTCAGCGACCATATCCCGCCCCTCCGTCTGCACCTGCCAGCCCGCCTCCTGATCCGCGGTTCGTGAGGTGAGCGTCAGACGGGACACCGAACTGATCGATGCCAGCGCTTCGCCGCGAAAGCCGAGACTTTCGACCGCTTCAAGATCGTCTAGATTGAGTATTTTACTGGTGGCGTGGCGACTCAACGCCAGCGGCAGATCATCTTTCTCTATCCCCTGTCCATCGTCCCGCAGGCGGATCAGCTTGACTCCGCCCTGCTCGATATCCAGCTCAATCCGGCCCGCTCCCGCATCAAGACTGTTCTCAAGGATCTCTTTCACAACCGAGGCGGGACGTTCAACAACTTCACCGGCGGCGATCTGGTTCGCCAGCCGGGGGGTCAGCAGGTGTATTCGGGACATATCACAGATTACAAATAGTTATTTAACTGGCAGGGATCTTCAGCACCTGACCAACCAGTATCTGGTCAGCATTGCTAAGCCCGTTCGCCTTGCGTAGTGCGGACAACGATACACCGTTCCTGCTGGCAATAACAGAGAGAGTGTCCCCCCGCACCACCTTGTAGCTGGAGGGTGTTGCCCTGGTGGTGCCCCGCCCCTCTTTTTGCCAGGCAAGCCAGGTCAGCGCAGGGGGCTTAGCCGAGAAATGGGCTTTGATGCCGGCAAAAATGGCCTCGGCCATCTTTCGCTGATACGCCTTAGACTTCAGCTTGGCCGCCTCATCATGGTTGGTGATAAAACCGGTTTCGACCAGAATAGAGGGGATATCAGGAGACTTCAAAACCACAAATCCCGCCTGTTCAACCCGCTTTTTATGCATTTTGGCAAACTTACTCATATTTTTATGGATACTGCGGGCGATATCCCGACTATCACTGCGACTGGCGGTCATCGACATATCCAGTAACACCTTGGCCAGCACATCATCTTTATCCTCCAGACTCACGCCGCCCACGCCACCAATCAGATCGGCACTGTTCTCTTTCTGCGCCAGCCAGCGTCCCATCTCACTACTGGCCCCCCGGGGGGAGAGCACCCAGACCGAAGCCCCCCGGGCACGGTGATCGCGAAAGCCATCCGCATGGATCGAGACAAACATATCTGCGTTCATCTTACGCGCCCGTTCGGTACGGCTGCGCAGACTGATATAGTAATCCCCATCACGGGTCAGTTTAGGCTGAAACCCCCGCTCCTTTTGCAGAAGCGCATTGAGCTCCCGGGCGATCCCCAGCACCACGGTTTTCTCCTTGACCCGTCCGGGACCAATAGCCCCGGGGTCTTCACCGCCGTGCCCGGCATCAATGGCAATCACGATATCCCGCAACGCTGCCGGATCGTCTGCAGACGCCACTGCAGTTTTCTGCGGGGCTTCAGGCGCCACATCACGATAAAGGTCGAGCACCAGCCGGTGCCCGTACTGATCATTCGGTTTGAGGGCAAAGCTCTTCGGCTTCACATGCTCTTTAAGATCAAGCACGATGCGCAGATCTTTACCACCATTACGGGAACCGGAACGGATCAGTGATACGGGACTGCCAGACAGGTCAACGGTTTCCAGATTGGATTGCAGCGACGCATCGGAGACATCCAATACGATGCGGTCAGGCTTCTTCAGAGTAAACAGCTTATGCTGTACTTCCGAGGACAGATCGAACACCAACCGGGCATGATCCGGAGCGATCCACACCCGCACATTATGAACTTCAGCCGCATAGCCACCAGCCGCCCTCAACCAGCAGCTCAAAAGCAATACTATCAGTCCCGCCCGTCGTATCATTCGGTTTCTCATCGTACTGTTACAACCCAAGCCCCTAAATCAAGCGCTCACATACGCTCTGAATATATCCATTACAACATACCTGCTGACAGGCTGCCTGCCAAACGTATCAACTGACTATCAGCTTATCGGCCAGTTGCCGGCCTTTTTCAGTCTGCGGGTGCCAGTTTATCCGACGGCCCCGTTGTTCCACCGTAATATTCAGTATCAGATCCGCCAGCGGCAACGCCCCCTCTCCCCGTTCAGGCCACTCAATCAGACAGATACTCTGATCGGTAAAATAGTCCCTGATACCCAGGTATTCGAGCTCCTCAGGGTCTCCCAGCCGATACAGATCAAAATGAAACACCGTTATATCGCCCAGTTCATAGGGTTCAACCAGTGTATAGGTCGGACTCTTAACCGAGCCTTGATGACCAAAGCCCTGCAAAACACCACGACTCAGGGTGGTTTTACCCATACCCAGGTCTCCCTCAAGAAAGATTACCTCTCCGCCGGTGGTTGCACGGGCAATCTGCTGCCCAAACATAACCATTGCCGCTTCATCGGCAATAAACACACTGTAATCAGATTTCTGCGGCACTCTGCCCTTCCTTACAAACCATTAACCAACAGGCGTAATTGTGCCAACAGATCGGTCGCTTGCATACCTCGGGAGCCATAAAGTGCAGCACTACGGTCTGCTGCAGCACCATGCAACCAGGCCCCCAGGCGGGTCGCATCGGCAGCAGACAACCCCTGAGCGATCAGCGCGCCGATCACGCCGCTCAATACATCCCCCATGCCTCCGCTGGCCATCCCCGGGTTTCCGGTAGGATTCAGATGCAGCGCGTCGCCATCAAAACTCAGACTTCCCGGTCCCTTCAACAGCGCAACCCCGCCAAATGCGGCCTGCAACTCAACCACCGCGGCAAACCGGTCAGCCTGCAATCCGGCAACGCTACAGCCCAACAGCCGGGCGGCTTCCCCCGGATGTGGCGTGATTACCCAGCGCTCACCATTGCGCTGGCCAAACTCCCGGCGAAGCGTCAGCAGGTTCAACGCATCCGCGTCCAGCACCAGCGGTTTGTCAGCGCTCAGCGCCTGCATCAGCAACTGCTCCCCCCAGGCGTTTTTCCCCAGACCCGGTCCCACCACCAGCACATCAGCCCGTTCAATAAAGGGTTCCAGCTCGCTACCTGAACGAACCCCCACCGCCATCGCTTCAGGGTAGCGGGACAACAGTGCCGAAAGATGTTCAGCCCGGGTCGCAACCGTCACCAGCCCGGCACCACAGCGCCCGGCTGCCTGGGCCGCCATAATTGCCGCGCCGCCCATACCGGTATCGCCGCCAATCACCAACACATGACCACAATCACCCTTGTGAGTGGTTTTATTCCGGGGCGGTAACAGGTGGCTGAGATCATCTGCACCGGTGATAAATCCAGCGACATCCACCGACTCATAAACATCATCACTGACACGCAATCCGTCAAACAGTAGCTCTCCGGTAAACGCCGGCCCCTCATGGGTCAGCAATCCGCGCTTAACACCGATAAAGGTCACCGTCATATCGGCCCGCACAGCAACGCCGAGAACTGCGCCGGTATCACTGCATAAACCCGATGGGATATCCAGCGCCACAACCGGCAGGCCCGCCCGGTTAATCTGTTTAATCGCAGTGCGGAATGGGTCGCGTACCTCACCGCTAATCCCGGTCCCCAACAGCCCATCAATGATAAGTTCGCCGGTGAAAGTCTGCCCGTGGTACAGCTGCCACGCCACAGATTCCGCCTGCAACCACTCCCAGGCCTGCAATGCTTCACCGGACAACCGCGCGGCAAAATCATCGCCACCGACACAGAGCAATTGCACCTGCATACCCAAACGCTGCGCCAGCACCGCCACCACAAAGCCATCCCCACCATTATTGCCACCGCCACACAACAGCGTCAGCTTCCGAACGTCGGGCCAGCGCTGCCGTAAACGGTCAAAGGCGGCATGCCCAGCCCGTTGCATCAGTTTAAAACCCGGCACACCCGACGCTATCGCTGTCTGATCAAGAGCGCGGGTCTGTTTCGCTGTGTATAATGATGCTGGCAGGTCAGAATGTGACATAACATATTCTCTGAAAGGCTTTTCCTAACTTCATTATATAGCGCCGATGACTCAATACGACCCTGAAATACTGCAAACCCTGGCGGATCAGATCAAAGCGATGGCCATCTCCCTGGGGTTTCAGCAGTGCGGCATCACCGGCACCGACCTGAGTGCGGAAGCAGCGCCCCTTAAAGCCTGGCTCGATAAAGGCTATCAGGGAGAGATGGGCTATCTGGAAAACCACTTCGATAAACGGATCAACCCGGCACTGCTCACCGAGGGCACTCAGCGTATTATCTGTGTCCGCATGAACTGCCTGCCCCCCGATACAAAAACCATCAGCGTGCTGAAAAACCTGGATCAGGCATATATATCCCGCTATACCATGGGACGGGATTATCACAAGGTGATGCGCAAAAAGCTGACCCAGCTGGGCAAACAGATGGAAACATTGATCGGTCAGTTCGGTTATCGTGCCTTTGTCGACAGCGCCCCGGTACTGGAGAGGCCGCTGGCCCGCAACAGCGGTCTGGGCTGGCAGGGCAAGCATACCCTGATTTTAAATCGTCAGGCCGGCTCCTGGTTTCTGCTGGGGGAACTGTTTGTCGATCTGCCACTGCCGGTCGATCCCCCCTACGAAGAGGAACACTGTGGCCAGTGCCAGGCGTGTATCGATATCTGCCCGACCCAGGCGATTGTCGCGCCCTATCAACTGGATGCGCGGCGTTGCATCTCTTACCTGACGATCGAACTGAAGGGCTCTATTCCTACCGCGTTCCGGCCTTTGATTGGCAACCGGATCTTCGGCTGTGATGACTGCCAGTTGATCTGTCCCTGGAACCGTTTTGCAAAGCACAGCGACGAGACTGATTTTACGCCACGCCATAACCTTGACCGCATATCGCTGCTGGAGCTTCAGCAGTGGAGTGAAGCGACCTTTCTGAAACGCACAGAAGGGTCAGCGATCCGGCGCACCGGCTACAGCGGCTGGCAACGCAATATCGCCGTTGCTCTGGGTAACAGCCGCGGCGGCGAACAGGTACTGAACGCGCTACAGAGCATGATCGATGGAGATGATCCACTGGTAAGGGAGCACGCCCTCTGGGCACTCCAGCATCTGCAAAGCCGCAATGCAGACCAGCAACCTCCCATCCTGAGCCACCGCCGGTCAGCAACACTGCCGGACTGAATAAAGAGCCCCACATACTCATGGATCTGCTTAACTAAACAGGGCGTTAAGATCACAACTTTCCCGCTTTCCTAACTGGGCACCATGGGCAGACAGCCAGTGTTCACCTGCCTCCCGGCCAGACTCCATCAGTCCGGTTAGAAATTGCTTACTGTTATCATACTTACTGGCCCCATCCAGTCCCGCTAAAAGGGGATCACTCTCCAGCAGGTGACAGCGCATGCCGTTTACCTTACGTTCCGCCCAGCCCTGCCGCCAGCGCCAGCCGGAACTGTAGTTGCGGATATTGGTGATGGTTCGCATCTCCCGCATAAAGGTGCTCTGAAACCCTAGCTCTGTCACCCGCGCCGCAATATGTTCTGCGGAAACCGGCAACGGGTCCCGTTGCAACGACTGCAACAGAACAATCAGCACATCATCCGCAGCACACTCATAGATCAGCGGAAACACTGCGGGGTTGCCGGAAAATCCACCATCCCAGTAGAACGCTCCGTCAATTTCAATCGCTTTATGGATATTAGGCAGACAGGCCGACGCCAGCAGATGGGGCAGATCCAGTTCAGCCTCATTAAACAGGGTTAACTTTCCCGTGGCCACTTCGGTGGCCGCAATAAACAGCTTAAACGGGCAGTTCTGCCTCAGCTGTTCGAAATTCACCTGCCCCAGTAACAGATCTTCGAGAGGATTGATATCCAGCAAATTGAGATCATAGGGGGAAAGGTAGCGCATCGCATGCAGCCAGAAACGGGTCACCGCTCCCTCCAGTTGCTCCGGCAAACGAATCGAAAAATCACTGGAAGCAACCGCCAGCCAGAACAACGCTAACTGCGCTTTAGCGCCGCTACGACCTCCTTTGCGCCAGCCCTCAGCCAGCATTACCGCATTCATAGCTCCGGCACTGGTGCCACTGACACCATCAAAGCTGATCCAGGACTCCTCCAGCAAACGATCCAGCACGCCCCAGGTAAATGCCCCGTGAGCACCACCTCCCTGCAATGCAAGATTGATAGAAACAGGCTTCATACACACCTCCCGGATATTATTGTGCAATGCACAAAAATAACATCAGGGAGATGAATTAGAGATGAATAGTTTTCGCTTGCTCAGAAGGGTAAGTGGAACACGACTCTTACTATTTACTTGTGATCATGGGCAATTTTAGCGACTGGTTCGCTAAACAGATAGCCCTGAGAATAGTCGATCCCTAATGATTCAACCACCTGCTGCACCGCATCATTATGCACAAATTCAGCAACTGTTTTGATGCCAGCGTTTCGGGCAAAAAAGACGATTGCCCGGGTAATCTCATAGCTTTTCCTATCGGTAGCGATATTTTTGATATATTTCGCGTCGATCTTGACAAAATCGACGTGTAACTCAAGCAGGCGTTCGAAATTGGAATACTCAGTGCCAAAATCGTCGATAGCCAGTTTATACCCCAGATCCTTAAGCCGGATTAACTGAGCAATGTGATTCTTCTTGCCTGAAGAGCTGATTCCCTCAAGAATCTCCAGGACAACCTGTTCCGGCGCCACCCCGTAGGCGGCCGTCTTCTCTGTCAGATAGGCTTCCAGATACTCCAGCAGCAGATCATCTTCGGTGATATTAACCGACAGAATCAATCCGCTACCGGCAATCTCAGCCAGCCCCTTATCAATCACCAGACGGGTAATGGTGGGAAACAGACCGGACAGCCTGACCGCATTAAAGAAATGGTAGGGGGTATAGACCTTGCCACTATCCTCAAGACGCACCAGCGCCTCATAACTGACAATGTCGCCACTACTATTATCTCGAACCCCCTGAAAGTACGGTTTCACCCGCCCCTCATTCAGTGCCTGATGCAGCATAGCATTCCAGCGGATATACTCACGGCGCAATGCCTGATCAGGTTCATCCCGTTCGGCATCATAGATGTGATAACGGTTTTTACCCCGTGCTTTTGCCTGGCTCATCGCCTGAACGGCCTGTTCCAGCAGGTTTTTACGCCCTGATGCTCCGCCCGCAGTAAAGGTGACACTGAACAGCTGGTCGTCAATCTTCAACGGGTGCCCGAACAGATACTCCCTGAACCGCTCAATCTGTTGTTGCAGATCGGTCGGCAGCCGGTAATACAGGGCAAACTCATCCGCATTGATACGGTATAACTCAGCCTCGGGAAACTGCTGCTGCAGCATCTGGGCCACCTGACAGAGAAACAGATCACCAAAGGAGGGACCATAAGCGGTATTGATAAAACGGAAGTTGTCCAGATTGATCAACAACAGAGATTGCATAGCGATACAGTTTTTCAGCTGCACCTTCAGTTTTGACTGATTCGGCAGGGCTGTCAGGCTGTCGCACTCAAGCGCCGTTATCAGCTGCTTTCGTTGCTCTTCCAGCGCCTGCTCCTGATACTGTTTCGCCAGCACGATATTCACCATCGAGGCACCGACATCCAGCAAACGAATATGAAAAGCCGATGGCGCGCGCTGCTCAAAAGAGGAGAGCGCAAACGAACCGATGACCTTGCCATCATTATTGCGCACCGGCATCGACCAGCAGGCGCGCAGATTAAAATCATGAGCCAGTTGCCTGAGATCCTGCCAGCGGGGATCATTGAATGTGTCTCTGACGAACACCGGCTCATTGCGCATCACCGCATTGCCGCAGGATCCGCTGCCAGGCCCTGGGGCCAGGCCCTGTAACGCATCCACCCCCTGCTGCGGTACACTGGGAGCAACCAGCACATTGAGCAGACCACTCTGTTCATCGCGCAACATCACTGAAGCGACAGAATCTGGTAGCAGTTGCTCCGCCATGCTACACAAAGCGTTGAGGGTATCGATGTACTCAGCGTTGCCAGCTACCTGAGCAAAAATAGATTGTTGCAACCTGAGGATCTTATCCAGCTCTTCAACCGACATCGCCCGCTCTTCAACAGGCGGTTGGTCAAATGAGTTTACACTATCGATTTCATCAATCATGAGCAGTGTCCAGGTTCCGGTTCACCAGTAAGCATATGACAGAAAGAGGGCTAAGTCTTCATCCGACTCAGAGCTCTCCCCCCATAATGGGAGCGTACTTCAGACCTATACCTTATAACTTAAAAAATGTTTCACGATAGTGCTTTAACTCATTAATTGAGTCTTTAATATCATCCAGCGCCAGATGACTGCCTTTTTTTACCACGCCATCCAGCACCTCTGGCGCCCAGCGCCGGGCCAGCTCTTTGATAGTGCTGACATCCAAATTACGGTAATGGAAAAACGCTTCCAGCTCCGGCATATACTTCACCAGAAAACGGCGATCCTGACCAATTGAGTTGCCACAAATGGGTGACGCGCCTTTATCCACATACTCAAGAACAAACTCAATAGTATCCAGTTCAGCCTGCCGCTCACTAATCAGAGAGTCGCGCACTTTCTGCGTCAGACCAGACTGACCATGCTGCCTGGTACACCATTCATCCATACCGTTTAACAACTCATCAGACTGATGAACCACCAGATTTGGCCCTTCTGCCAGAATATTCAGCTGCGAATCTGTTACGATAGTGGCGATCTCGATGATTCTGTCATGCTCCGGATCCAGACCGGTCATCTCAAGATCGATCCAGATCAGGTTATTCTGCCGTGACATATTAGTATTCCTTAGTACCAGTACTGTAAAATTAGTGCTTAATAGAATACCTTAGCATGCTGTGAAAATTCACCCCTATACCAGAATTAGCTGATAAATGTCGAAACGTAAGCTTACCCGACGCCAGACCTGGCGCGTACAGAAGATTCAGGACGAGCGCGCCCAGCGAGCAGCGCGCAAAGATTCAGATATCGATCAGCAACTGGAAGGCGGTGATCTGGGGCCGGAACAACACGGCCAGATCATCTCCCACTTTGGCCGGCAGGTCGACGTTGAAGCGCAGGAAGGCGATGCTGCCGGGCAGATCTTTCGCTGTCATATGCGCACCAATCTCGACACGCTGGTGACCGGAGACCGGGTAATCTGGCGCGCCGGAGCTGAATATGGTGTGGTGGTGGCCACCCAGCCACGCAGCACGATTCTGCAACGGCCAAACAACCACGGTGAACTCAAGCCGGTAGCAGCCAATATCGATCAGATCGTGATCACCATCGCCGTTGAACCGCTGGCCCATTACAATCTGATCGATCGCTATCTGGTGGCTGCCGAACTCAGTGGCATCGAACCGGTCATCCTGCTCAACAAAACCGATCTGCTAAACGATGAAAATCGCCAACGGGTAGACACGATGGTCGACCTCTATCGCTCCATCGGTTATCAGGTGATGCAGGTTTCATCGATGGACAAAGAGGGGCTGGCTCCTCTGCGACAACAGCTGAATAACCGTATCAGTGTGTTTGTCGGCCAGTCAGGAGTGGGCAAATCATCACTGATTAACGCCCTGCTACCGGGAATAGATCTCAAAGTGGGGGCTCTGTCCGAGGCCACCCGCAAAGGCACCCATACCACCACCACCGCCCGGCTGTTTCACTTTCCTGATGGGGGCGACCTGATCGACTCCCCCGGAATCCGGGAGTTTGCCCTGTGGCACATTAATGAACATAATCTTCTCGATGGGTTTCGCGAGTTTGCCCCTTTTATCGGCTACTGTAAGTTCAGGGACTGCAACCATGAAAAGGAGCCCGGCTGCGCTATCAAACAGGCCATCGAAGAGGGTAAGATCAGTGAGCAACGGGTAAACAGCTACAAGCATATTCTGAATACCCTGAATCAGGACTGACGGGGCAGCAGGACCAATGACCGAACAACAGATTCCGCAGAATGCTGAGCAGTGGTACCACTTTCTCAGTGAAAAACAGCCACCGGTCAGACTCAGCATCATCAAACGGCTACAAAAAAAACTGGCCGACCCGAACTGCTCAGTCAACCATCTGAGCAAGCTGATCAAAAGCGATCCTCTGCTCTGCTTTCACGTGGCACTGGCGGCGGGAAGGCTGCATGATGAGAAGCAGTCAGAGATCACCAGTATCGATCACGCCATCGGCTCACTGGGGATGCATAAACTGGAACAGCTGATCAACAGTCTGCCCACCCTCCGCCTGAATCCAGCCAGTACCGCGCAGAAAATGTATTTCCGGGCCGTTGCCAACAGTCATCATGCTGCAACTCAGGTGCATCAGTGGCTGAAACAGTGCCGTGGCGGTATGTTTGCCGAAGAGAGCTATCTCGCCGCGCTGTTTTACAACATAGGTCACTGGCTGCTGTGGTATTTTGCCCCTCAGCATATGGTTAAAATCCAGATCATGATCCGCGAAAAAGATGTCGGTCCTGAACTGGCTGAAACCCGGGTACTGGGCTGCACTATTGATGGCATCTCCAAGCGACTGCTGAGCCTCTGGCCAGTTTCGTCACTGGCCAGAGTGACGCTGGAGAACAGTACCCCCCTGAATCGTCAGATGATCCTGCAATTACACCAGCGCGCCCTGAGTGATCCCCGACTGGATGGTGACCAGTTGCGCCAGTTAAATCATCTGACACAGCAAAAGTTTTTCCCGGTCAAACTGGGTAATCTGCTGGCGCTGACGGCCAACTATGGCTGGGGTAAAGAAGCAACTCTCCACCTGATCGACATCATCAATGATTACCTGCGAGGCGAACTCAACCGTACCTTCGCGTTCCTGCATCGAAACTGCGTTATGGCTTCGCGCAACTATCATGTCGCCGGAACACTCGCCCCTGCCGCCGAGATGCTGATGCTTGAATCGGATCTGTCTCCCACATACAGACTGACCGCAACAGACAGAAAACTCTTTCAACTGCCTCATGATAAATCAATATCTGAGTCCGCCAAAACCCACGCAACCACAACGGTTAACCGGCCGACCCCACCCCAACGTGTGGCAGCTGAAGCCGCAACCGATCAACCTGATGCGGGTCGTATCAGCCGAGATGAGGTCGCGTCAAAGGGTCATCAACAGAACCCGGCCCAGGAAGCCGCAACGCTGGAGATCCCGGCTAAAGCGCAAAACCCGGCAGAGGATGAGCCGGTCGGCGGCCCCGAAACTCAGCCGGCGATCAGAACAGCTGAACGAGACTCTGTGCCCGATGCTGACTTTCTCGATAAGAACCTCTACCGGCAGTATCTGCAGCGATTCAATGAGTTAGGGGATTACTACAGCCAGGGCGCCCAGGTGCTTAATGATCTGCTAAAAGCGCTCATTGCCGGGCTGGGTATGCAACGCGCTGCACTGATTATCCTGCCACCGAAAAGTAACTCCCTGAAAGTTGTTAAAGCCACCGGTTTTGCCGATGACCACCCCCTGCCACACTCGACCCATATTCTGGGGCCCAAGAGTCTGTTCAGCCGTCTGAATGAAAAACCGGGATGTCTGCTGATTAACCAGACCAACCGAGAACAGGTCAGAACAATGTTGCCGGCCACCTTCAGCCGCCATGTCAGTCAGGAGGACTATCTGCTGATGTCACTGATCGCCAGTAACCGCTCGGTGGTTATTATCTACGCTGACCGGGATAACACTGCCGATGGGGTGCAGACCTTTCATCATAAAAAGTTTAAAGATCTGTGTAATAGCGCCGGACGCTGTCTGGACCATGTTTATAAATTACGCGCCGGAGCCAAAAAATGAGCCTGCCACTAGTTATCTCCCCTCAGCAGCTATCAGAACAACTATCCACCGCAAATCTGCTGATTCTTGATCTCTCTTCAGCAGAAAACTATCACAAGGGGCATATCCCCGGCGCCATACATATGGACCCGGCCAGACTGTTACGGGGTCATGGCGAGGTGCCAAACAAAATCCCTGAGCCTGAACAGCTCAGTAGATTGCTGGGGGAGATCGGTCTGACCCCTGAACGGCATGTGGTTGTTTACGATGACCAGATGGGGCCCTGGGCCGGACGGATGATCTGGACCCTGAACAGTATCGGCCACCAGCGCTGCTCATTTGTGAATGGCCATCTGGTGGGCTGGATTGAAGCGGGATTGCCACTGGAAACCCAGATAAACACCCCGACCCCAACCCTCTACCCGGTAACCTTAACATCAGAGTATCTGGCAGATATCGCCTATATCTACGACCATCTGGATGCCAGTGACCATATCGTTCTCGATGTCCGTTCCCCCGCAGAGTTCACGGGCGAGAAGATCATTAACGCCAAACGGGGGGGACATATTCCCGGCGCGGTAAACTATGAATGGACCCGCGCCCTGGTGTCCAGCGAACAGCCTCAACTGCGACCTGCCGCGGAGATAATGGCAGAACTCAACGCCCTGGGTGTTACCCCGGATAAGACCATCATCACCCACTGCCAGACTCACCGCCGCTCAGGCCTGAGCTATCTGTTCACAAAACACCTTGGGTTCGACAAGGTACGCTGCTACGATGGCTCCTGGTTTGAATGGGGTAACCGGGATGATACGCCGATTGAGACCTGATGTTAGCAACGCCGCTGTTCTACCGCCGCGATCATCCACACCTCTGTTCAACGATAATATTTAACAGAACTATTTGACCTATTTTTCGGAAACCTGACTGTGAAAGACTCCCTGTTTATTCTGCTGCAACACATACTGCCCCAACACCTGCTATCCCGGGCGGTAGGTTATCTGGCTGAGAGCCGCTGCAACTGGATCAAGCGCCCTTTTATTAAGACATTTGCCAGACACTACCGGGTCAATATGAGTGAAGCACTGATTGAGGATCTGGATCAGTTTGACAACTTCAACGCCTTCTTTACCCGCGCCCTGAAACCCGGAATGCGCCCACTTGATGACGCCGCCGTGGTATCTCCTGCCGACGGCGCGATCAGTCAGATCGGTGGTATCGATTATGGCCGAATTATGCAGGCGAAAGGCCGGGGTTACGGTCTCAGTACCCTGTTAGGCGGCCACGCAGATCTGGCACAGGAGTTTATCCATGGTCACTTTGCCACTATCTATCTGTCCCCCAGTGATTACCACCGTGTGCATATGCCGGTTACCGGCACCCTGCGGGAAACAATTTATGTTCCGGGCGATCTCTACTCAGTCAATCAGACCACCGCCAAAGGGGTCGATAATCTGTTTGCCCGAAATGAGCGATTGATCGCTATATTTGATACAGAGCTGGGGCCGATGGCGATGGTACTGGTCGGAGCGATGATTGTCGCGGGTATTGAAACGGTCTGGGGCGGTCAGGTGGCCCCACCGCAGAAACACGGCTGGCGTACAGACCATCACAAACCGGTTGAGCCGGTCGTGCTACAACAGGGCGACGAGATGGGCCGCTTTAAGCTCGGGTCGACCGTTGTGCTGCTATTTGGTAAAGATGCGATAGAATGGTCAGGGACACTGAAAGCGGATGATCCGGTGCGTCTTGGGCAGGCGATCAGTGGCTCGTGAACGAGCCGTGCAAGAACGTCACTGCGTGACTCGCCAGATGCGGCTTCGCTAGTGGCTAGTGGCTAGTGGCTAGTGGCTAGTGGCTAGAAAAAGATTAAGCAGGCCACTGCGAGTTAGCAAGCGCTTACATACAAGAGCTTGCATAAGAACTTAATACAAGAACTTAATACAAGAACTTCACTTTTTCAGGTTATATTATGAGCTGGTTAGAAACGCTTAATGCGCTGGGTGTTCAGGTTGATGAGCTGGGAAACTGCCAGGTTTCAGCAGCAGAGAGCCGCGATGCGGCGGTCACGGTTACCCCGCTGACCCATCTGGGGCTGTTCGGTGTCACCGGTCCCGATGCAGAGAAATTTCTTCAGGGACAACTTTCCTGCGATGTCCAAAAGGTCAGCGCAGGTAAAAGTCTGCTCGGCTCTCACTGTAATATCAAAGGAGGCATGATCAGCCTCAGTCGCCTGATGCCGGTTGAAAATGGCTTCTGGCTACGCACCGAACGGTCGATTCTGGACACCGCGATGACCAACCTGAAGAAATATATGATCTTCTCCAAAGCGGAAAGCCATGACCGTTCAGAAGAGATTGTGGGGCTGGGCATCAGTGGTGCACAGGCGGACCGGGTACTCCTGGCTGAGGGTTTCACCCTCCCGGCAGAAACCGGTGAGTTCTCCATCTATGGCAACGGCTTACTAATCAGGGTTCCGGGAGAACGGTTTGAGTTATGGCTGCCGGTTGAACAGGCCGAAACTCTGCTCAGCGGACTGCTGAAAGAGGCCACACTGGCGGATACCAACAACTGGAAGCTGCAGGATATCCGTAGCGGCATCCCATCACTGGACAGCGAGACCCTGGAAGCCTTTATCCCTCAGATGACCAACCTTCAGGTGTTCGACGGCGTCAGTTTCAGCAAGGGCTGCTATACCGGTCAGGAAGTCGTCACCCGCCTGCAACATCGGGGCAAACTCAACCGGCCAATGTACCGTCTGGCGTTCAGCGCTGACCAGGCTCCCGCGCCCGGCACAGCGATCAGCACGCCGGATCGCGCCGGTGTTGGCACCGTTGTCAGTGCCGCCATGACCTCAGAGCAGCAGGGAGAACTGCTGGCCGTCATTTTGAAAACCAGTTTTGATGATGCCGATACCGCACTGACACTGGAAGGTGGTGATCAGCCATTGCAGCGTCTGACACTGCCCTATGAACTCGATCCGGAACTGTTTGAGCGCCCTCAGCGGCTCTGATTCATGAACGCCGGGTCGCAATAGCGCTGAAAATAACGATTGCCCGACAGGCGGTTGCCGGGCTAGCATCATCTTTATAGAGAAAATGTCTGTCGCCCCATTTTTTCCGGCCGAAGACCTGATTATACTACGCTAACATTTTTATCCTGGAACATCAGACCATGCCTAAAGCTAGCGAAATAAAAAGAAATGCCGCCATCGAGATTAATGGCGAAGCCTATATTGTCAGGGATATTGAACGCTCGGTTCCACAAGGGCGCGCCGGAGGCAGTCTCTATCGTATGCGGATGTACAATGTTGCCACCAACGCTAAGATAGATGAAACCTTCAAAGACTCGGATATGCTGACCCTGGCCGACCTGAACCGTCGTGCAGCCACATTCTCATACACCGACGGTGATGAGTATGTGTTCATGGACAGCGAAGATTACACCTCCTACAGCATGAACAAAGAAACCATCGAAGATGAACTACCGTTTATCACCGAAGACCTGCAGGGAATGCATGTCATGGTTTTAAATGATGTGCCGGTAGCGCTGGACCTGCCCGGTATTGTCGAGCTTGAGATCATCGAAACCGACCCCTCAATCAAAGGCGGTTCTGCGACTGCCCGCACCAAGCCAGCCAAACTGTCCACCGGACTGGTGGTACAGGTACCGGAACATATCTCCACCGGAGACCGCATCAGGGTCAACGTGGAAGAGCGTAAATTTACCGGCCGTGCATAATTAACACAGCTTATAAAAAAACCGCCAACTCAGGCGGTTTTTTTATCGGTGATGCTTATTCAGAAGCATAAAGAGCAAAGACCTCCGCCCCGGTCATATCCTTTGTGACATTGGCAAAAGAGTAGTACTCAGGCTTCTCATCGATAAAGACCTGATGACTGAACGTAACCCCTTCATCAACCGCAAAAAAGCCGATCGGAACAATATACTGGTCCTGCTGCTTTAAATGGTAAAACAGATGTGTGCCGCACTGACTGCAGAACCCCCGTTCAGCCCAGTCCGAAGATTGAAACCGGCTAATATACTCAGCCCCTGAGATCTGCAGATCAGCTGCACAATCCACCGCCAGCAACGGCCCTCCGGTCCAGGTCCGGCACATACTGCAGTGGCAGGCCCCCATTGAAGGAGACATCGATCCGGTACTCATCGACACCGCACCACAAAGACACTGACCCGTTACCGTTAATGTATCACTCATAGTTCACCTCCTTAGGCATCACTTAAGGCCGCTCTGAGCCCTGAATTTCAATTGTCACGGTTTTCCAGTTTACGCCGCAAACGTAAGCCGGGGCCAACCTGCGCCTCAGGCTGGTCAGTCTGAAGTATCACCAGTTCACCATCAACGAAATCCTGCTCCATCCCCAGCATAATCGCAGAACCGTTATCCAGATGCAGAATCAGCAGCGCGTCGTAGTTAAGGGATTCAGAGGGGATATTCAGTTCTGCCGCCACAATGTCGATCAGTTCCCTCTGTTCATAGATCTCGATAGAGAGAATACTAGCGGCTGCAGGCAGACTGATCCAGCTGCATTGATCAGGACGAGGCACCTCCGCTTCAACCTCATTAACCGCCAGACAACCCACCGTAAAACCATCGGCAAACGGGTGTCGGGCAACACTCACCTCAATCCACTGTTCATCACTCAAACGAAATCGCAGCCAGCAGGCACGGTTCATATCCTGCCCCAGACAGGTATGCAGTCCTCCTGCCCAGATCTCATCCAGACGCAGATCAAATAACTGGGAAAGTGTCTCCTGAGCATCGGTATCCAGATGAAATACTTTCAAACGCACGGTTTCATTCATGGGAGAGTCTCCTTTCAGTCGACAGATACGGCTTGGCTAGTGGCTAGTGGCTAGTGGCTAGTGGCTAGTGGCTAGTGGCTAGTGGCTAGTGGCTAGTGGCTAGTGGCTAGAAAAAGCGTAACACAATCAGCAGTTTACTCTACTAATATTTGCTCAAACTCTCTCTTTTGCTAGCCTCTAGCAGGCGCGTAGCGCCGTTCTAGCAAGCGACGAAGTCGCGTCTAGCTGCTAATTTCCCCCGGGAGCTGCCAATCTATCGGATCACGCCCACAACTCTGTAGATACTCATTCGCCTGACTAAAATGCTTGCAGCCAAAGAAACCCCGATAGGCCGCCAGTGGCGACGGATGGGCCGATTTCAACACCAGATGTCGTTGCGGATCGATAACAGCGCCTTTCTTTTGGGCATAACTGCCCCACAACAGAAACACCACGTGCTCGCACTGCTCATTCACCGTGGCGATCACCCGGTCGGTAAACTGCTCCCAGCCTTTCCCCTGATGGGAGGCGGCCTGTGAATCCTCAACCGTGAGTACCGCATTCAGCAGCAACACCCCCTGCTTTGCCCAGCTTTCCAGATAACCGTGATCCACCGGGGTCACCCCCAGATCGCTGTGCAGCTCTTTATAGATATTCACCAGCGAAGGAGGCGTCTTGATACCGGGTCGCACCGAGAAGCACAGACCGTGCGCCTGACCCGGCTGATGGTAGGGGTCCTGACCGATAATCACCACCTTCACCCGATCCAGCGGTGTTGCCTCCAAGGCATGAAACCAGTGAGTCGAATGGGGATAGATCTTTTTTTTAGCCGCCTTCTGCTGCTGCAAAAACTGTTTCAGCTGCTGCATATAGGGCGCTTCAAACTCAGCGTTTAACCAGGGTTGCCAGCTCGGGGCATTGTCCAGTGCCATCACACTCTCCTCACTCATTCAGTTATCACCACAGTCACGAATCCTCGCATCAGACCGCCCCTGCCACACATCACGGGTCAGGACTTTGCCATAGATAATCGAGTAATAGCGCACCTTACCCGGGGCATGGGAGATCACGCCGGAAATCAGAATCACCACGATATAGATCCAGGCCTGCGGCTGCGCAAACCAGTAGATTGCGGCACTCAGCAACAGCAGTTTAAACAGTATCAACTGGCCCCGCAGCTGATACAGCCAGATAGAGTCCACATAGAGCTCCTTGACCACCATCAGCACACCACTGCCAACAGCCAGCAACAGATAGGGAAACCAGGCAGTCTGCGGCTGATGAAACAGGTAAGCACCCGCCAGCCCGGCAATTCCCACCAGATGCAGCGAACGCAGCATAATACTGATCCAGCGTTTACCGGGCAGATGGCGTTTCTGTTGCGGTATTAACCAGCTCATACAGAGATTCCTGAAGACAAAAAGGGCCACCCGTGGGCAGCCCTTATAGATTAACCGGTTCGGTTCAAAGACGCATCAGCCCCGGGGGCGCATCGCCGGGAACAGGATAACATCACGAATCGATGCAGAGTCGGTGAATAACATCACCAGACGATCGATACCGATACCCTCACCAGCAGTGGGCGGCAAACCATATTCCAGCGCATTGATGTAGTCTGCATCGTAGTGCATCGCTTCATCATCACCGGCATCCTTTTCTGCCACCTGTGCCTGAAAACGTTCCGCCTGATCTTCAGAGTCATTCAACTCGGAGAAGCCGTTCGCCAGCTCGCGTCCGGCAACAAAGAATTCAAACCGGTCAGTCACAAACGGGTTGGCGTCGCTACGCCGGGCCAGCGGTGAAACTTCGGTCGGATACTCGGTGATAAAAGTCGGTTGCTGCAGTCGGTGCTCAACGGTCTTCTCGAAGATCTCGATCTGCACCTTACCCAGCCCCCAGCTATCTTTCACATCGATATCCATACGCTCTGCGATCTGACGGGCAGCATGGTCATCGGCCAGCGCTTCAGCGGTGATATCGTCGTTATAGTGGAGGATTGAATCAAACACACTGAGACGGGTAAACGGCTTTTCAAGGTCGTACTCAAAGGTTTCCAGCACCTCTCCGTCTTCATTGCGCACAGTGTTAACGATGGTCGTCGTCCCCAGCACATTCTGCGCCACGGTACGCAGCATATCTTCAGTCAGGTCCATCAGGTCATGGTAATCAGCATACGCCTGATAGAACTCAATCATGGTGAACTCAGGGTTATGGCGGGTCGACAAGCCTTCGTTACGGAAGTTACGGTTGATCTCAAACACCCGCTCGAAACCGCCCACCACCAGACGTTTCAGATACAGTTCCGGAGCGATCCGCAGATACATATCCCGATCCAGCGCATTGTGGTGCGTGATAAAGGGACGGGCACTGGCGCCACCAGGAATCACCTGAAGCATCGGCGTTTCCGCTTCAATAAAGCGTTTTTCAGTCAGATAGTTACGAATGCCGGCAACAATTTTTGAACGGGTTTCAAACACTTTGCGGGACTGTTCATTGGTAATCAGATCCACATAGCGCTGACGATAGCGAATCTCGGTATCCTGCAACCCCTTATGCTTATCCGGTAGCGGACGCAGGTTCTTGGTCAGCAGTTCATACTGTTCCAGATCGACATACAGATCGCCCTTGCCTGACTTATGCAACGTACCGGTGACACCGATAATATCGCCCAGATCCAGTGATTTAGCGAAAGCACGCGCCTCTTTGTTCACGTAGAACTGAATCCGCCCGGACATATCCTGGATGACACCAAAAGCACCGCGGTTGAGCATCACCCGACCAGCAACACTGACTTTAATGCCTTCTTCAGCAATCGCTTCCTTCGATTTATCGCCATGCTGATCCTGCAGATCCTGAGCATAGCTGTCACGACGGAAAGTGTTTGGGAAAGCGTTACCCGCTTCACGCAGCGCGTTGAGTTTTTCACGACGCTCCGCAATCAGGCGGTTTTCATCTTGCTGCTGAGTGTTATCAGACATGTTATGTGGAACCTTTAATGGTTAACTCTTTAATTTCAGAGATCGCCACTGAGCAATCTCTTCATATTTTCTAAATCGTTTAAGCGTTGCGCTGGCTAGCGCAGTCGCTTAAACGCGGTGAAAGCGTGATGAGCGCAATAGCTTTCACAGTATTTAAAGCTTAAAGTCCGGCCTTCAGGCTGGCCTCAATAAACAGATCCAGATCGCCATCGAGAATCTTATCGCAGTTACTGCTCTGCACCCCGGTGCGCAGATCTTTAATACGCTGATCATCCAGTACGTAGGAACGGATCTGACTGCCCCAGCCAATATCCGCTTTATTGTCTTCCTGCTCCTGGGCGGCCTCGGAGCGCTTCAGCATCTCCATCTCGTACAGTTTGGCCCGCAGCTGCTTCATACAGGTGTCTTTGTTCTGGTGCTGCGAGCGCTGACTCTGGCTCTGCACCACAATGCCGGAAGGTCCGTGGGTAATACGCACCGCAGACTCGGTCCGGTTAACGTGCTGACCACCGGCACCGGAGGCCCGGTATACATCCACCCGCAGGTCAGCCGGATTGATTTCGATCTCTACGTTATCGTCGATCTCAGGAGAAACAAATACCGAGGAGAACGATGTATGACGACGGCCGCCGGAGTCAAACGGTGATTTACGCACCAGACGGTGCACCCCGGTTTCAGTGCGCAGCCAGCCAAAGGCATATTCACCCTCAAAACGGATGGTGGCGGATTTGATACCCGCCACATCCCCGGCAGAACACTCAAGCAGTTCGGTTTTAAACCCTTTATCCTCACCCCAGCGCAGGTACATCCGCAGCATCATCTCAGCCCAGTCCTGCGCTTCGGTGCCACCAGAACCGGCCTGAATATCGAGGAAAGCGTTGTTAGCATCCGCCTCACCGGAGAACATCCGGCGAAACTCCAGCTGATTCAGCAGCCCCTCGAGATTTGCAACTTCGCTGCGCACCTCTTCAACGGTATCCTCATCATCCTCTTCAACCGCCATGTCCAGCAGATCACGGGCATCAGCGACACCAGCGGTCAGATCATCGATAGTCTGCACCACACCTTCAAGCATCGCCCGTTCCTTGCCCAGCGCCTGCGCCCGCTCAGGCTCACTCCAGACGGCAGAATCTTCCAGCTCACGATTGACCTCTTCCAGGCGCTCCTGCTTCTCCGGGTATTCCAGATAAGCACGTAACACCTCGGTTCGCTCGGTTATATCTTTCAGGCTATTGATGATCGGATTGATTTCCATCGTAATCGCTTTACTCTCTCTATCTGCGCTGGCAGCGTTCTATCTGATCGGTACCGGGACTGGCTGAATTAGCCGTTTAAAAAAGCAGCACATTTTACCCGATTCCCCTGCGGCTGTGTATCCAAACGGCTGAAAAAACTCGACTTTACCCCCCTTTATCAGCAAGAATTGGATATAACCCAGGGAACTGCGAGATAACCAATAATAAAATGTATCGACTGTTGATCATCTTCTGCACGTTTTTTGCGTTACTTCCTCCGCCCCTGATGGCCGCAGAAGAAACCGCCCCCCCCCATGCCGATACATTTATCGGTATCGCCTGCGTTGTCATTTTTCTGATCAGCTATCTGTTTGTGCTGGGAGAGGAGTTTTTTCATCTGCGCAAATCGAAGCCGGTAATTGTCGCCGCCGGTCTGATCTGGCTGCTAATCGGGCTGGCCTATACCCTGGATGGGGATAGCGAAACCGCGGCGATCGCCTTCCGGCATAACCTGCTTGAATATGCTGAGCTGTTTTTCTTCCTGCTGGCGGCGATGTCCTTTATCACCACCCTGGAGGAGAGACAGGTATTTGCCGCCCTGCGTGCCTGGCTGGTGTCCTGCGAACTGACGCTGGTACAGATATACTGGGCAACCGGAGCCCTGGCATTTTTCCTCTCGCCGGTGGCGGACAACCTGTCGACCGCCCTGCTGATGGGTGCGGTAGTGATGGCGGTGGGTCAGCACAACATTAGATTTGTTGCCGTCGGCTGTATCAATGTGGTGGTCGCTGCCAATGCTGGCGGGGCATTCAGCCCCTTTGGCGATATCACCACGCTGATGGTCTGGCAGAAAGGGGTGATTGAGTTCGGCGGCTTTTTCGCGCTGTTTATCCCCTCTGCAGTCAGTTGGCTGGTACCAGCCGTATTGATGTCGGTTGTCATTGAAAAAGGCAACCCGGTAGCGGAACGCCGCAACGAGCCACGTCGGATGAAACGCGGAGCGCTGCCGATTTTGCTGCTGTTTATGTTCACCATAATGCTGGCCGTCACCAGCCATAGCCTGCTAAACCTGCCTTCGGTGCTGGGCATGATGACCGGACTGGGCATCTTAAAACTGTATGGCTACTACCTGAGCCGTTTTGAAGCTCACATCCGGGATACCGGCCATATTCATAACCATCATATCGATAACCTGACCGATATCAGTCAGATGAAAGGCGATCATACCGATGTTATCCGTCGTTTCGATATCTTTCAGGTGGTTGAACGTTCCTCCTGGGATACGCTGATGTTTTTCTATGGGGTAGTGTTATGCGTGGGCGGTTTATCCACCCTGGGACATCTGGCGTTACTGTCGGACCTGATCTACAGCACCCTGGGAGCGACCCTTGCAAACAGCATGATCGGGGTGATCTCCGCCCTGATTGATAATATTCCGGTGATGTTTGCGGTGCTGACTATGCAGCCGGAGATGTCCACCAATCAATGGCTGCTGGTGACTCTGACAACCGGCATCGGCGGTTCGCTGCTATCCATCGGCTCAGCCGCCGGGATTGCGCTGATGGGGCAGGCACAAGGGGTTTATACTTTTTACGCCCATCTGAAGTGGAGCTGGGCGATCGCGCTGGGCTATCTGCTCAGCATCACCGCCCACCTGTGGATCAATGGCTATTAAGCCGTAAGTTTGCCAGCTTCTCAGAGCTCAAACGCAGTCATCACCTGGGGCACCCACTGCGCGATCCGGTCCGCGGTCAGCTCACTCTGACAGTCTTCATCCAGCACCAGACCGACAAAATAATCCTCACTCTCATTCAACGCCCTGGACGCCTCGAAGTTATAGCCGTAGATCGGCCAGTAACCACACATAAGCGCGCCCCGGCTCACCAGTTTGTCATGCAGTGCACCCATTGCATCCACAAACCATTCGCCATAACCAACCTGGTCTCCCAGACCAAACAGCGCACATCTGACGCCGTTGAGATCTACCTCATCCAGCTCCGCCCAGACATCAGACCAGTCCTCCTGAAGCTCGCCATAGTCCCAGGTAGGGATCCCCAGAATCAGATAATTATAATTGCCCAGCCCCGCCAGTCCGTCTGTCGCCAGCTCATGCAGATCAACCCGTTCAGGACCAACATGCGTCGCAATCAGTTCGGCACAGCTTTCCGTATTGCCAGTTGTTGATCCGTAAAAAAGCCCCACTTCCTTACTCATTATGTCTCACTTAATTAATCAGACCAGAAACATTATCGTTTTGGAGCAAACGCATCAAACGCATCACCGGCCAGCCTTTCAACCGACTCCCGGGCCTCATGCAGCGCCTTCATATTTTTGTCGTTCGCCTGCCTGAGCATCTCTTCCAGCTGCTCCGCATACTCCTGTTGCGACCTGATTAACTCCTCTGCCGAGGTACAGTTCTGCATCTGCCGCGTCTGCGCCACCGTTGCATCAATACAAGCTTTAGTGCATTCCATCTGCTGCCGGGTCAGCTCTTCCAGCATTTTTGTCTGAATATTGACTAACTCTTTAAACGGCCCCATAGACTGACTCAGTACTTTAGACATATCTTGAAACATAACAATATCCTTGCTCGCCACCCGGCCGGGTGTCTGAACCCCAATAATATATAGATAGATTAATTTGATCTGCCAGATGGATAGTTTACGATGAACAACCATCAGGCCACAAACAGGAGACCTCAAAATGCGACTATTGCATACCATGCTCAGGGTGACAGATCTGCAGAAATCGATCTCATTCTATACTGAGATCCTCAATATGAAACTGTTACGTCGCAAAGATTTTCCCGACGGCAAGTTCACCCTCGCCTTTCTCGGCTATGGTCCCGAGTCAGACAACACCGTACTGGAGCTGACCCACAACTGGGAAACCAGCAGTTACGATATGGGTAACGCCTACGGCCATATCGCCATCGAAGTGGAAGATGTCTACGACGCCTGTGAAAAGATAAAATCCCTCGGCGGACAGATCGTCAGAGAGCCGGGACCGATGAAACACGGTTCAACCATCCTGGCCTTTGTCCGCGACCCCGACGGCTATATGATCGAACTGCTGAGCGACTGACCAACCGATCATCCCGAGAGAGAGAATCTGCCCGGTCAACGTCATGATTTTTGCACAGGTATCGTGTAGAATACGCCCAACATTAGATATTGCTAATTAAGCATTTCACTGATCTGCGCCAACAGTGCCGGCCAAAAAGATCCGTTTTGTCCCTATCAACTTCGGAAAGCAGGCCGTTATAATAGGCGCCAATTTTTTATCTTTAACTACGGGCGTAACTCGATGAGTAAGAAACTACTACTGGCCATGACCGGGCTGCTACTGACTCTCAACACAGCCTCCGCATATGCCGCCAGTCTGGCAAAAGGCCTGAAAGCCTTTGAAGCCAAGGACTACAGCACTGCCATGACTGAGCTGAAGCCACTGATCAATGACAACAATCTGGACGCGATGAATCTTGTCGGGCAGATGTATGAATTCGGTCTGGGCGTTGAAGCCGACGAACAGGCCGCCGTAAAGCTCTATAACCGTTGTAGCGCTCAGGGACACCTGGCCTGTGTCAACAGTCTGCGGGCGTACAAAGATAAAGGTTACAAAGTTGAACTGAAAACCGTAGAACCAGCCGCTGAATCCGGCGATGCCACCGCTCAGAACCGCCTCGGCGAGATGTATGAGTTTGGCTATGGTGTCAAACGCGATCCGGCCCAGGCATTCAAATGGTATTCACTGGCCGCTGATCAGGGGCTGGTGGTCGCTCAGCACAACCTGGGACGGGCCTATAACTTCGGCACCGGTGTTCAGCAGGACTTCGCCATGGCGGAGAAATGGTACCGTAAAGCCGCAGAGCAGGGGCATATGGATGCCATGTTCTTCCTCGGTGCGCTGTACTCCAACAACCACGGTGAAGAGGCTGATCAGCAAACCAACATCATCGCCTATGCCTGGTTACAGAACGCGCTGGAACTGGGCAACCAGACTGCGACAGCGATCCAGTCCCGTATCGTCATGAAACTTTCTGACAGCGAACTGGAACAAGCCAAAGCACTGGCGGCGGAATACAAAGAGAAGTTTGTTACACCGTTCAAATAACACCACCGCACAACTGAAAAGCCGGGCCCTGTGTCCGGTTTTTTTATTGTCGGGCCGTAACAACCGGGCCTGTTTTGATGGTATAGTCTGCGGCTGTTAGATGGTCACGGCTTGCCAGCATCAATCCCGACATGCCTGACCGGTAGTAATTTTCAGCCAGAGACTGTAAGAATCACAATGAGTAAACCTTTCCCCGAACTTGAAGGCGAACTGCGCCAGCCCAGCCTGATGCGCCGTTTCGCAGCCATGATCTATGACGGTTTTCTGGTGGTTGCCATCTGGATGTGTACCGGTTTCGCAGCCGTCGGACTAAATCATGGTGAAGCGGTCAGCGGTCCGCTGTTTCAATCAGTCCTGTTCCTGCTGACCTTCGCTTTCTTCGCCTACTTCTGGGTCCGCCTGGGTCAGACCCTGGGGATGCAAGCGTGGAAACTACGGGTGCAAACCCTCGATGGTCGCCATATCAGCCTGCGCCAGGCGCTGATCCGCTTTATGACCGCCATCGTCTCATTCGCCTGCTTAGGCCTGGGCTTCTTCTGGATGCTGTTTTCATCCAACAAAGCCACCTGGCATGACAGCTTCTCAGAAACGCAGATTGTTCTCCTTCCCAAAAACTGAAGTAAGAACGCTTTTCGGGGGTTAACTGGATGTTTGTAGCTTCGAAATATGAAAGTAGCTAGAACGGAAGCTTCGCTTCCTGCTAGTAGTTAGACGCAACTGCGTTGCTTGCTAGAAAAAGCAAAGATTAAGAGCAATAGCACGGAGTGGCTTTGTAAGGTCTCTCCTTGTAGGAGCGGCTTCCAGCCGCGAATGACCGATCGCGGCTGGAAGCCGCTCCTACACAAAACACACAAAACACACAAAACACATAAAACACATAAAACACATAAAACACATAAAACACATAAAAAGCTGACAACCATGCCCCTGAAAGCTCTTAATCTTTATCTTTTTCTAGCAAGCGAAGCGTTCTAACCACTAGCAAGTCACGCAGTGACGTTCTAGCTAGCCGAACTTGTTCGGCGGTCTGACGAGCAGGATAAATTGCTGCGCAATTTATCCTGCTCGTTTAATCAACCAGCTGCCCAGCATCATACAGATCATAATCGGCACCAGCGCAGCCCAGACCGGGTCAATACTATAGAGACTGCTCATCGGTGCGAGGATATCCTGACTGATTTTGAAGATCATCCCCACCACCACGCCGGTGATGATACGTTGTCCTGAGGACACACTGCGCAATGAGCCAAAGATAAACGACACCGCCACCAGTACCAGTCCGATAATGGCCAGCGGCTGAAACGCTTTGCGCCAGAAGCTCTGCATATAGCGATCATTATCCAGTTCCTGATCACCGAGATACTGACTGTATTGATACAGCTCGCTGGTGGACATCTCTTTCGGTTTGACCATCAACACCTTCAGTCGCTGAGGGTTCAGTTCGATATTCCATTCCTGAGAGTCATAATGCTGGACCTGAGTCTGGTCCTTATTTTCCAGAAAGCGGGTTTCAGCGACATCCTTCAACACCCAGACGCCGTTTTGGTAGTGGCCCGATTTGGCATAGCTGCTGAACGACAGACTGCTATCGGGGGCAAGACCCAAACGGGTAACGCCCTGTATATCGCCGGCAGGGGTCACCACGTTGATATGGATATACTCGCCATTCTCCCGATGCCACACCCCGGTACGGGCGGAGATAGTGCCGCGATTAAGGTGCTGAGCGCGGATACTCTCCCCCAGTGCGCCGGCATAGGGTGCCACATATTCCCCCAGAAACAGCGCCACTACCGCGAGCACAATCACCGGCTTTAATACCATCCGCACCAGACGCCACACCGACACCCCGGCAGCCCGCATCACCGTCAGCTCACTCCCGTTTGCCAGTCCGCCAAGCCCAAGAAGACAGCCAACCAGGCATCCCAGCGGCAGATATTCATAAAACGCGGCGGGCATATTCAGGGCGGAATACCCCAGTGCGATAATCAGCGTATAGCCCTCATTGAGCTCCGACATCTCATCGATAATCTGGAACAGAAAGTCCAGACCAACCACAATCAGCATCACCACCATAATGCTGAGTAAAACCTGCTTACCGACATAACGATCCAGCTTAAACAGCATGATCAGCCCTCCGCCGTCCCAGCAGTTTTTTCCATGAACCATCGACATATAACAGCCCCATGGCCAGCGCAAAGAACAGCAGATGTACCAGCCACAGCAGTATCACCTCTCCCCCGTCACGCTCAATATATTTACGTATATTGGTAAGCAACATCAGATAAGCCATATAGAGCAGAATAGAGGGTATCAGCTTGGCATAGCGCCCCTGTCGGGGATTGGTTTTACTCAGGGGCACCGCCAGCAGCGCAACAATCAGCGTCAGCATCGGCAACGACAAGCGCCAGTGCAGTTGCGCCCGTTCTGCGGCACTGCCATCAAACAGCTTAGTGGTCGGCAGGGAGTAGAGTTCATTTACCTGCTGAATCGGTTGCTGATCCGGCAGACGGATCCCATATTCCTGAAACTGAATCTGACGATAGTCCGCTTCTCCGGGGTTGCCCTCATAACGATAGCCATTATCCAGCACCAGGTAACGTATGCCGGTGTCAGGATTGGTATAACTGCGCCCCTTCTCAGCCACCACCATCACCGCCTGCTCCCGGTTATCCACCTTAACCTTCTCAGAGATAAACACCCCCCTCATGGTGCCGCTGAGACTATCCAGATTTTCGATATAGGTGACCCGGTTGCCCCTGGGCATGGTTTGAAAGCGCCCCTCGGTAATCACATCAAACTCACCGATATTGCGCTGTTTCTGCAGCATAATCTCGGTCTGATTAGCGCCCACAGGCGAGAGATAGAGACTCATCAGTGATACCAGCAGAGCGGTAAACAGCGCCGGCCCCAGGGTATACATGGTCAAACGGCGCTGACTCATACCGGTGGCCTGCAGCACCACCATCTCGCTTTCCAGATAGAGACGACCGTAGGCCAGCAGAATGCCCAGAAACAGTCCCAGCGGCAAAATCAGTTCAAGAAAACCGGGCATTCGGTACAGAAGGTAGTAAAATACCGCTTCCATCGGTATCTCACCGGCCGCAGCGATACTCAGATAACTGATAAAACGACCACTCATAATGATCAACAGCAGCACCAGAGTGACTGCGGCCATGCTGATCAACACCTCTTTGGCCAGGTAGCGAAAGATAATCAAACTGCCATATCCTGTGTAATTGCAGGTAAAGAATTCTCTCTGATACCGAAAACAGGGTTTTGTTTCTGCGGCATTAGGATAAAATCCGGGTATCAAATTAAAAACCGGGCAACAGATACAGGTTGCGCCGGTGCGTCATTATCTTATAAACCAAGCACGATGTCTTGTGTGGAGAAAGCATGGAATTTGAAATCGTTACCGGTTCAGTAGAATCCCTTGAAACTGACTGTTTAATCGTCGGCGTTGCCCCTGATGGCGAGCTAGCCCCCTCTGCTGATCTGGTCAACAAGGCATCAGCGGGCTACCTCAAAGAGGTGCTCGGCGATCACAACGGCAAGGCGGGTGAAACCCTGCTACTGCATAAGGTTCCCGGTATCAGCGCCAGCCGGGTGCTACTGGTGGGCCTTGGTAAAGCCGATGAGCGCAGCGACCGTAATCAGCTGAAGATCATCAAGAGCATCATGGCCAGCCTCAAAGCGATTCGTTGCAAGACCGCAGTGATCGCTCTGGATGGACTGGAAAGTGCCGATCAGGACCTCTACCGCCAACTGCGTCACAACACCGAATGGGCCAGCGCAGAGCTGTACCAGTATGACGCTACCAAGAGCAAAAAAGCTGATCCACTCAATCTGGAAAGCATCGCCTTCCTGCTGAGTCAGGATGATGCCGAACTGGGGGAGTTCTCTATCAGCGACGGTTCAGCTATCGCCAACGGTATCGACACCGCCCGCGAACTGGGCAACCTGCCAGGCAACATCTGCACGCCCTCTTATCTGGCTGAAAAAGCGCTGGCACTGGCGGCAAGCTGTGAAGATCTGAGCACCACCATCCTCAACGAAGATGAGATGGAAAAACTGGGTATGCACTCCCTGTTGTCAGTCGGCAAAGGCAGCTCTGAGCCATCCAAACTGATTGTGATGGAATACAAAGGCGGCGAGCCGGATCAACAGCCTCACGTACTGGTGGGCAAAGGGATCACCTTCGACACCGGCGGCATCAGTCTGAAGCCGGGCGCCAAGATGGATGAGATGAAGTTTGATATGTGCGGCGCGGCCAGTGTCATCGGCACCATGGAAGCACTGACGCAACTGGGGCTGGATCTCAATGTCGTCGGCATTGTCGCCGCTGCAGAGAACATGCCTTCCGGCAACGCCTCCAAGCCCGGTGATATCGTCACCACCATGTCCGGCCAGACCGTTGAAATTCTGAATACCGATGCCGAAGGACGACTGGTGCTGTGTGATGCGCTCACCTACGCCGAACGTTTTGAACCGGAAACCGTCGTCGATATCGCCACCCTGACCGGTGCCTGTATCGTTGCCCTGGGTAACCATGCAACCGGCCTGCTCTCTAATGACGACCTGCTGGCGGACGATCTGCTGGCCGCCGGTGAATTTGCCGCGGATAAAGCCTGGCGTCTGCCCCTCTGGGATGAGTATCAGGAACAGCTGGACAGCAACTTTGCCGATATGGGTAACATTGGCGGACCCGCCGCTGGCACCATCACTGCGGCCTGCTTCCTGTCCCGGTTCACCAAAAAGTATCGCTGGGCACACCTGGATATCGCCGGCGTCGCCTGGAACAGCAACGGTAAATCGAAAGGTGCCACCGGCCGCTGTGTACCACTGCTGTGTCAGCACCTGATTGCACAGGTAGATGATCTGGCTGACGACGAATAAATCCAGCGTTTAACGGTTACGGCAGTGCTGATCATTGTCTGCAAAGCCCTTGCAAAACGGCAGCGGCTTTCAATGATTTCAGCGCTGCCTGCGCCGCTAATCCAGCGAATTCATCGTTGTTCAACGATTCAAGCGGGATAGTTAATATGAGCCAGGCTGATTTCTATGTTTTGCCGGATGCCGACCCGGAGAGTCGCACCGCCTTTCTCTGCCGTCTGGCGGATAAAGTGCTGGGCCACGGCCTCAACGCCTATATCCACGTCGCCGGTGAAACCGAGGCGGAACGTCTGGATCAGCTATTGTGGGATTATCGCGCCGACGCCTTCATCCCCCACGGCCTGCTCAACAGCAAACCCGACGCCCCGGTGCAGATCGGCTGGGGCGATCAGCTACCGCAACACCGCGATGTCTACATCAACCTGGCGCTGGATGCCTCAGAAGAAACCCTGAAATTCGACCGCATCCTCGAGATCGTTATTCAGCAACCCGACATCCTCGCCGCCACCCGGAAAAACTTCGCCCTCTACAAAAACAACGGCATCACACCGAAGATGCATGATATGCGTAAGAGCAGTAGCTAGACGTCACTGCGTGACTTGTTAGACGCTCCTTCGTCGCTTGCTAGTCGCTAGAAAAAGCAACAACACTCACTGCGGTTTTAAAACTCTTATGTAGGAGCTGCATCCTGCAGCGATTAAAAAGCCGTGGCCAGACGTCACTGCGTGACTTGCCAAACGCTCCTGCGTCGCTTGCTAGTCGCTAGAAAAAGCAACAACACTCACTGCGGTTTTAAAACTCTTATGTAGGAGCTGCATCCTGCAGCGATTTAACAAGCAGAGGCAAGACGTCGCTGCGCGACTTGTTAGACGCTCCTTCGTCGCTTGCTAGTCACTAGAAAAAGCAAAATCTCGCTATGGCTCGTAATACGTGTTCGTAGGAGGCGCTCCCTCGCGGCGATAAAAAAGCAGAGCTCACATAAAACGCCAGAGCAGCTAGACGCTAGAAAAAGATATAACCCACACCCGGCCAATTCACCAGAAGCTTTTAATCTTCGCTTTTCCTAGCAAGCGACGCAGTCGCGTCTAACCACTAGCAGGAAACGAAGTTTCCGTTCTAGCCACTCTCGCGTTTTTTTGCGAGTACCTAACCACTAGCAAGTGCGCAGCACGTCTAGCTTCTGCGCGTCATAACGTAGTTTGCCAGCAGCTAAAAAAAGCAACCGCGCTCAGGGCTCCGTTGATTTAATCAGTGTGGCCAGCATTTTCTGAATCTCATCCAGCTCCTTTCGCCAGTCACAGCCTCGCTCCGTATGGATGTAACCAATTCGCTGACCGATATAAACCTGGGTTTTCAGCTCAGCGAGCGAACCCTTGGCATAGTAGAGAAATTGCCGCTTCTCCTTGAGTGATCCCCGCTCAAACCCCTCAGCGATATTACTGGGTATCGACAAACTACTGCGGGTTATCTGATCCCTGAAACCAAAATCCCGGCAGCGGGAAAGAACGGTATACACCTCACAACTCAATCGACAAGCACGCTTCCATACATCCAGGTCTTCATAACTCATAACAATTCCTTTTGTTGTTTCTGGCAATGAGTCTAGTTCAAAAAAACACGCAGTTCACAATGGGAATCCCATTCGGTAATTAAGTGGCTAGAACGTCGCTGCGCGACTGCTAGTCGCTAGAACGCTGCGCTTGCTAGAAAAAGATAAAACCCACACCCGGCCAATTCACCAGAAGCTTTTAATCTTAGCTTTTCCTAGCAAGCGACGCAGTCGCGTCTAACTCCTAGCAGGAAACAACGTTTCCGTTCTAGCTACTCTCGCGTTTTGTGCGAGCCTCTAGCAAGTGCGAAGCACGTCTAGCGGCCGATCCTTAGAACGTCGCTGCGCGACTGCTAGTCGCTAGAACGCTGCGCTTGCTAGAAAAAGATAAAACCCATACCCGGCCAATTCACCAGAAGCTTTTAATCTTAGCTCTTCCTAGCAAGCGACGCAGTCGCGTCTAACCACTAGCAGGAAACGAAGTTTCCGTTCTAGCCACTCTCGCGTTTTTTGCAAGTACCTAACTCCTAGCAGGAAACGAAGTTTCCGTTCTAGCTACTTAAGCCCCCCGGCGCTATAATATGCGACTATTTTTTTGCACTAATTCAAGCCTTGAGAGCACGGTCATTTAATGGATACCACTTACCAGCCGCACGAGATCGAGAAATCCTGGTACAAAACCTGGGAAGAGAAAGGTTACTTTGCCCCCTCCGGTGAAGGCGAGGCCTACAGCATTATGATCCCGCCGCCGAATGTCACCGGCAGTCTGCATATGGGTCATGCTTTCCAGCACACCATCATGGATGCGCTGATCCGTTATCAGCGGATGAAGGGTAAGAACACACTGTGGCAGGTCGGTACTGACCACGCCGGTATCGCCACCCAGATGGTGGTTGAACGTAAGCTGGCCGCCGAAGAGCAGAAAACCCGCCACGATCTCGGCCGCGATGCCTTTATCGAAAAGATCTGGGAGTGGAAAGCGGAATCCGGTGGCATGATCACCAACCAGATGCGCCGTCTGGGTGACTCCGTTGACTGGCCAAGCGAACGTTTCACCATGGACTCCGGCTTCTACAACGCCGTGCAGGAAGTGTTTATCCGCCTGTATGACGAAGGCCTGATCTACCGTGGCAAACGTCTGGTCAACTGGGACCCGAAACTGCACACCGCGATCTCCGATCTGGAAGTGGAGAACCGCGAAGTGAAAGGTAAGATGTGGTATCTGCGTTACCCGCTGGCGGATGGTGTTAAAACCGCTGCCGGTGATGACTATCTGGTGGTGGGTACCACCCGTCCGGAAACCATGCTGGGTGATACCGGTGTCGCCGTTAACCCGGATGATGAGCGCTTTAAAGACCTGATCGGCAAAGAGATCATCCTGCCGCTGGTTAACCGTCGCATCCCCATTGTCGGCGATGAACACGCCGATATGGAGAAAGGTTCCGGTTGTGTGAAGATCACCCCGGCCCACGACTTCAACGATAATGAAGTAGGCAAGCGCTGCAAGCTGCCGATGATCAACATCCTTACCCTCAACGGCGATATCCGTGATGAGGCCGAGACCTTCAATACCGATGGCAGCGAAAACCACGAGATCGACAAAACCCTGCCGGAAAAATACCGTGGCATGGAGCGTTTCGCCGCCCGTCGCGAGATCGTTGCCGATATGGAAGCCGCCGGTCTGCTGGTGAAGATCGAAGAAAACGCAATGACCATCCCCTACGGTGACCGTGGCGGTGTGGTGATCGAACCGATGCTCACCGACCAGTGGTTTGCCGATGCCAAGACCCTCTCCGGCCCTGCCGTTGAAGCGGTTGAAAACGGTGATATCAAGTTTGTACCGAAGCAGTACGAAAACATGTTCTTCGCCTGGATGCGGGATATTCAGGACTGGTGTATCTCCCGTCAGCTGTGGTGGGGCCACCGGATTCCGGCATTCTACGATAACGAAGGCAATGTCTACGTCGCCAAAGATGCCGATGCTGCACGGGAAAAATATGGCCTGGATCTGGAAACAGAGCTGCGTCAGGACGATGACGTACTGGACACCTGGTTCAGCTCCGGTCTGTGGACCTTCGGCACCCTGGGCTGGCCGGAAAATACCGAGCGTCTGCAGACGTTCCACCCCACCGATGTGCTGGTGACCGGCTTCGATATCATCTTCTTCTGGGTTGCCCGGATGATGATGATGACCATGCATCTGATCAAAGATGAAAACGACAAGCCCCAGGTACCGTTCAAAACCGTTTATGTCACCGGTCTGATCCGGGATGAAAACGGCGACAAGATGTCCAAGTCCAAGGGTAACGTGCTTGATCCGCTGGATATGATCGACGGTATCAGCCTGCCAGAACTGCTGGAGAAACGTACCGGTAATATGATGCAGCCACAACTGGCGGAGAAGATCGCCAAGCGGACCGAAAAGCAGTTTCCTGAGGGAATCGCGGCCCACGGTACCGATGCGATGCGATTCACCCTGGCGGCGCTGGCCTCCACCGGCCGCGACATCAACTGGGATGTGAAGCGTCTGGAAGGTTACCGCAACTTCTGTAACAAACTCTGGAACGCTGCCCGTTATGTGCAGATGAACACCGAGGGTGAAGACTGCGGTCAACTCGCATCAGATAGTGAAATCGAGCTATCTCTGGCCGATCGCTGGATCGCCAGCGAGCTGCAGAAAGTCGAAGCCGAAGTGACCAAACACCTGGACGAATACCGTTTCGATCTGGCGTCCCAGACCCTGTATGACTTCATCTGGAACGAATACTGTGGCTGGTATCTGGAACTGTCCAAACCGGTATTGTGGGATGACAACGCCTCAGCGGAAGCCAAGCGTGGCACCCGCCGCACCCTGGTACGGGTACTGGAAGTGATCCTGCGCCTGACCCACCCGATCATGCCATACATCACCGAAGAGATCTGGCAGTCCATTAAAGGAGTGGCCGGTGTCGACGGTGAGACCATCATGCTGCAACCCTACCCGGTTGCCAATGAAGCGAAACATGATGCCGCCGCTGAAGCCGATATCAACTGGCTGAAAGGCGTTATCACCGGCGTCCGTAACATCCGTGGCGAGATGGGCATCTCACCCGCCAAAGGGTTGGATATCCTGATCAAAAACGGCAGCGCCGACGATAAAACCCGTCTCGAAGCCAACAAAGCCTTCCTCGCCAAACTCGCCTCACTGGCTTCCGTCACCTGGCTCAACCCGGGCGATGAAGAACCGATGTCAGCGGTACAGCTGGTTGGCGATATGCAGGTCCTGGTACCGATGGCTGGCCTGATCGACAAAGACGCCGAACTGGCCCGTCTGAAGAAAGAGATGGACAAGCTGGAGAAAGAAGCCGGACGTCTGGCAGGTAAACTGAGCAACGACAAGTTTGTGGCTAATGCGCCGGAGGCGGTTGTTGCTAAAGAGCGGGAGAAGCTGGCGGAGTATAAGGCTTCGCTGGGGCAGTTGAGTGAGCAGTATGGAAAAATAGAATCCCTCTGAGGATTCTATTTTAAGTAGCTAGAACGTCGCTCCGCGACTCGCTAGACGCGGCTCCGCCGCTTGCTAGTAGCTAGAAAAAGCAAAAAGCCGAGCAGTGATGCTGGGCTTTTTGTATTTATTCAAGCTCAATCAGAATTTATTATCAAACTTTTTTTACTATCCAACCAAATAAAATCAACATTTAAATTACAGATATCACTTTATTTTAGAACCTTTATTATTAAACTCAATCTGCCTCTGCTTCTTAATTTCAATATCAAGAATAGAGCAAACTCTCTGCTTATCCGGCTCAGAAACCTTAAACAAATACAAATGATTCAAAACAATTGTTTGCAAAACTCTTCTCGCAAACATATCACCATTTGTGCTTTTTGATAAATCTGATATTTGATCGAATGGAATTAACCCAGGTAACTCTAAATCAGACGCCACTTTTATCAATTTAAACGCTGTGGTCGAGTTTTCATCAATAACATCATGAATAACAGATCTAAGATTTGTAGAAGCAACTGACGCAGCGGGCTTCATTATGAATGAGGTCGTAACCATCCCAACAATTTCATAAGAAAACATCTCAGCCAATTTTTTTCGTTCAGCAGGATCCAAATCTCCATTTTTGGACCTTAAATATTCTTCTATCTCTATAACCAAGGTATCGTTATTTGTTTCCAAAAATAGATAAAAATCTCTTAAAGCACGCAGCGGCGCATTAAAAATTTCAAACATATAATCTTTTTTATCAGAGTTTCTAATAGTCCCATAATAGCTTTTAAGCATCTGCCCTAGAATATCAATAATTTTAAACATCTTATTCATTTTTGATAAAATATCTAATTCATTCTCACATTCCCTCTCTTTAACATCAAGAGTATCAAGTTTATCTTCTATCTTATCTTTAAACTCACTTTTTTCCATTCTAACATCATCAGGATTTAATTCTTGATATACCATTGAAGCAGTATCACCAACAAATTTACTAATAGATTCCGTATCACCATCAAAGGAAATTGGTAAGTGTTCATCAAATATATTTTTAAGATTTGAAATTATATCAGATACAAGATCTCTATCTTTAGTATGATGTATTGTAAATAAAATTATATTAGAATACTCTTTCATGTAAAGGTGGTTGCAACATTTTGAAACAACACCTTGAATTTCTTCATTACCCACTATGTTTTGAGCTATATACTGCCCCAAAAAGTAATAATATATATATGGATAACAAAATGAGAGCCCGCCGCCATTTTCTATAAGAACTCTAGCGTCAACCAAAATTCTAATTCGTTCATCACATGAAATCTTTGTATATTCTTCTGAATAAACATCTGTGAACTTTTCAATATCACTTCGAGCAACATAATCTGGAGTAGGGTGACTATAGAAGAACCAAGACAACTGGCCTAAATATCCAAAAAACTCATCAAGTTCTTCCAAAGAGACTTTTACTTTCCCAAGGGCCTCAGTTATTAAGTAATGATAATAGTGTCCCAGACCTCCATTATGAAAATCTGATTTATTTCCACTTTCTAAACTTTGAAGTATTGTCAGTATATAAATTGGGATTTTTGGAACTAAATTCTTACCAATAACCGAATTAAGAGTTTTTTCAGCAGAATCAACTCTTACCAACAATTCCTTTTGACTTAAATTATAGTCATCACCTAAAGATCTCCATTTCTTTATTAACTCATACCTTAATTTATTACCAAAGTGACGAATTTTATAGTGCTTAAAATCTGACAAAACCTCAGTACTCTCAGATATTAAAATTTCTCCCACATCCATCAAATCATCTGCAGTAACTATGATCTTATCAAATAAATCAGAAAAATATTCAAGCACTTTTATTTGATATCGATCTGACACCCTCGCTTTATCAAACCCATCAATAAATACTACTCTACTTTCTCTAGAAAGAGATTTATACTCCTGTGAAGAATCGATTCCATACTGATCAGATATAACTTCATCATAAAGTTTCCCCAGGTCTTTTGATGCCACTCTATTTATTTTGCTTGCATCAATAAATAATGGATAATAGCCATTTTCGTAAAACAAAAAATACAGCGACTTAACTAAAGAAGTTTTACCACTTTTCTCACACCCCTTAATAAAAACCTTTTCCTCCTCTTCGATATAATTCAACAATACGGAAGATTTAAAATAGCCTTCACTTTCTATCGAGGTAGAAAACTCTTCAATATCCGGATATACAAAAATATCAGACAATAATAATTTATTTTTATAAGGATGTGAGAAGTTAGCTCCTGGATCAGTTAGCCAAACTATAAATTCATCTTTCAATTTAATTTTATTAGAATTATTAACAGAGGTTTTAGAAAAAATTTTCCTCGCCAAATTAGTATCAACTTTCACATACTTCTCATCATGAAAACTATATTTTTCATATGAAAAAACGTATTCATTTAAATCAATACTCAATACTCCAAATTCAGAAAAGCTAGAATCCCCCGTCTCTTGAAAACAGCAACCTTCAATTAATACTGATGTGCCTTCTCTCGCATCATCTGTTGAAGAAACACTATCAACATGTTCATGACCACTCAAAGTTATATCGCTTAAATTTCTAACTTTAGACCTCAAACTTTGGTACTGTCCCTGCTTAAACCAATTAAGCGGATGATGAAAAACAAAGATTCGCAAATCAAAACTCTCTTCAGCCTTACCATTAAACAAAGAAGGCGGATATATCAACCCTCCCTGCTGTTCACTAATTTGAGACGACCATGAAAAGTTTAACGATTCAAAACAAACTGACTTTCCTTCAAAATTGAAGATATATTTTGACCACAGCTTATTTTCTTCCACTAAACCATCACGAAAAGCATCTCGAAAATTAAAGTATTCATCTTGCACAGCAATACACTGATCAATTATTGCGCTCTTAACATTTGACTCTGGTTCTAGGCTCTTTAAACTATCTATCAAAACATCTCGAACAGGATTATCTGAAAAATCACAATCATGATTTCCAGGGGCGAAAACAAAAGACACATCTCGACTAAAACAGCCTTTAGTTCTATCAATAACTCCATTAAAAAAGGATGCAGCCAACAAATATTGACTCTTATTTCCACTAAATGCAATATCACCTGAAACAACAATCGCACAAGAATCTTTTTTATTCTGATAGCTTCTTACCACATCTGCAAGGCTTTCTACTTTGCTTAATATCCCATCTTTATCCGTTTTAATATGGATATCACTTAAATGAACTATTATTAGAGACATATAAAACCCTATATTTAATAAAAGATTTACACCGGTAAAAGTGTGATAATTTCAAAACAAATGGGGAATTTTAAAAATAGACACACCAATTGGATAAATGGGGTCAGTATAAAACTAGTCACGCCAACTCTCCTTCTGCTTTTAGTCCAGCATCATCTTGTTTCGTCTCTACACCGCCGCCTAGTTCTTTAGCCAACATCATCTTCAACACTTCCGTTTTATAAGCGTATTGCGCGGGGACTCGCAGGAGTGGGAAGTTTGTTTGTTTGCAGATGGTTTTCAGGAGTTCGTCGCGTTTTTGGCGGTGTTTCTGGTTGTGGGTTTTATCGTCGAGTTCGATTGCGGCGACGGGGGTCAGGTCGTCGGTTTTGCAGATAACGAAGTCGAAGTGTTTGGCAGATATCGCGTTAAAGGCTTTTTGCCACTGGCTGCGGTTGCGGCTGGGTTGGGGTTCCAGTAGGTCAGCGACCCGTACTTTGCCGAACAACTGGTAGGTGTCACTGTCTATGGCTTGTAGCAGTACGCCGTAGAAGGAGCGTTCCGCAGGGGTGAATAGCGGGCCTTTTTTTCGATAGCTTAATGCTGAGCTGTCATCTTTAGCAGGTGAACCAGTGCCTTTCAGGTTTTTAAGGAAACCTGCCAGAATAACCACAGCAATTAACAGCAGTAGCGGGAAGAGCAGCGCATCCATATTACATCCATTTCAGTGAGACGCTGTGCGTCTCGTTCCCCGGGTCTTCATGACCAACTGCATGATTGCTGTCGCAATCTGGTAACGAACGAATAGTTATTACCTGAATGTACTCCCAGACAGCATTCCGCTCAAGCCTAAGCCAAAATAAAAACGATTACCTCTCCCCAAAACGAGCATGTGCTTTTTCTTTTCCAGACATCGGACTTCAGACAAGTCACGGAGTGACGTTCGGGCCTCGGCTCTTCCCTAGCAAGCGACGAAGTCGCGTCTAACGACTAGCAAGTCACGCAGTGACGTCTAGCCACTCTCGCGTTCTTTGCGAGCCCTAGCCACTCTCGCGCTTTATGCGAGCACGCGAAGCGACGTTCGAGCCACGGCTCTTTAACTATCCCCTTCGCATGCCTTATCCCGTTCGTAAATATCGATATTTTTCCGGGTGCGGGCGGCTTTTATGGTCAGCATTGAGCATTGCTGGCGCTGCGCGGTGGTTTCATCCATCGGTTCTGAGCGACGGACTTTGGCGACCACCGGCTGGTAGCTGGCGGCGGCGTTGCAGTAGAGGCGTTTATAGTTTGAATAAAGGGCTGCTCTGATGGGCTTCTGTTGCAGAGTCTGACAGGTTTCACGGAAGAACTGACTGGCAGCTTCGGTGCAGGCGGAGTATTCAAGCAGTTTGTTTTTCTGAGGCAGGCAGACGCTGTTGGGGCGAAGCCGCCACATCTGGTATTGAAAACTCACCGGCTGGTCGTGGTAGTCCACATTAACCGATTCAAGCTCAACCCCCATCCCCTCACGCATCGGCTTCAAAATAGCGTAGGACAGTTTCTCGTTAAACTGTACATAGCTATCAATCAACGGATTAGCTGAGACGGCCTGCGGTATAAACAGGCAGCTTATCAGGCTCAGCAAACAATGCTGACGCAATAAATAAGTAGTGTCATGTTTTTTTGAACGATGAACCGCGAGCCAAAAACAGCGATTCTTTAGAGAGGTATCCATGTTGCATCCATTTTAGCGAGACGCGCAGCGTCTCATTCCTTGGGCCGTCCAGACCAACAGCGCTGCACATCGCAGCATGGTAACGGTTGTTATTGTTTAAGCTACCTGCCCGTTGGGCTTTCCACAACGTTTGAAGGTTGATCGGGTGTCGGGTCTGTTTTACTTTCAACGTTTTCAGACCTCTTCTTTTCGGGTTCCCGTATGCAGACCACATAAGTATTCGATACGGTATCGTGCCAGCCTCGGCCGGTTTTACCCAGAAATGAAAACGGTTCGAATGGGACTATCCGGAGGACAGTTCTGCCCAGGATCTGGCCGAAAGTTGGAGGGAGCCCTGTGTCGTTTACTATGCGGGTCCCTGTTACTAGTTTGCCAATAGTGACCCCAAAAAAACCTTCAAAAATAAGGTAATAGATCACCATAACGGTGACCCCAAAGAGGTAATCGGGTATCGAATCAATGTAATCAAGACCGGCATTACCAAAGAGCAGCATTGTGACTGCCCCAATCAGAAAGCCAAGGACAAGCTGCATTAGAAAAATGTCGATGAGGTAATTTAAAAATCGCCGCATTTTGCTGGCAGCAACAGGGATAGTTTCTTCAGCAGGGAGTGTCAGATCTGACTGAGGAGCCGCATAAGGGCTTTGAACTTCTTCCATATTACATCCATTTCAACAAGACGCTATGCGCCTTCGATCCTTGGGTCTTCATGACCAACTGCATGATTGCCGCCGCAATCTGGTAACGAACGAATAGTTATAGCCTGAATCTACTCTCAGACAATACTCTGCTCAACCCCGAAAGCCCACAAAACCACTACCCACCTCCCAAAACGGGGATGGCCTTTTTTCCAGACGTCGGACTTCAGACAAGTCACGGAGTGACATTCGGACCCCGGCTCTTATCTAGCAAGCGACGCAGTCGCGTCTAACCACTAGCAGGAAACGCAGTTTCCGTTCTAGCCACTCTCGCGCTCTTTGCGAGCCTACCCGTTACCAATTGGGTTGTAGTCTACAAATACACAAACTAGAATTGTTACCAAACTGGTTACAGGAGCGAAGCAATGAGCAGAGCACGCAATCGCAGACCCACCCATCCGGGTCAGGTATTACTGAATGATGTGTTGGTTCCCCTAAAAACCAACATCAGTGATGCCGCCCGAAAGCTTGGTGTATCTCGTAAACACCTGTCACTATTCATCAATGGTCATATCCCCTGTTCCAGAGATATGGCCACCCGCCTGGGTAAAGCCACTGATACCAGTATGGAAAGCTGGCTGAACATGCAAACAGCTATTGATGTGTGGGAATCTGAACATGAAGGAATCGATGCAGAGAAATATGCATCCATCGAAAAACTAACCGCATAGGCTATTCAAACGCAGTCTCACATCGCTCTTTCAATCCACGGCTGCTCTCCCATCGGCATGATAGTACCCAGAGGGCATGTAGCGTGCCTCCTACAAAACTTAATCCCGCAGGCTCTTGATTTCCGAGCCACGAACAACGAGCAAGTCGCGAAGCGACGTTCGAGCGACGGCTCTTTCTAACAAGCGACGCAGTCGCGTCTAACCACTAGCAGGAAACGCAGTTTCCGTTCTAGCCACTCTCGCGTTCTTTGCGAGTCCGTTCTAGCCACTCTCGCGCTTTATGCGAGCACGCGAAGCCACCGCTCTTCCAAGCAACTTGTTCCCTCTCTTCCCAAATGCCAGAATACTCCCCTGTTCCTTAATAGTTTAAGTGCCATCCTATGCCATCTATCCGTTTTGAATCTCTAACCGCCACACCTGCAGCCCTGATACTGATGTTTCACGGTGTGGGTGCCAATCCGGAATCATTGCAGCCGCTGGGTGAGTCTCTGCACCAGTACAATCCTGATCTGGAGATCCGGATTCCAGCGGGCTTCTCCCCTTCGACAATCTCTCCTGCAGGGTTTCAGTGGTTTGATGTGATCGGTGTCACCGAGGAGAACCGGCTTGCCAGAGTACAGGAAGCGATGCCTGCATTTAATCGGTTAATTCACGATGAGGCAGCGTCGGCGGGCGTACCACTCGATAAGGTTGTGTTAATGGGTTTTTCACAAGGCACTATTATGTCACTGGAATGGCTGAAACAGAGCAGTGAAGCTGTTGCCGGTATTATCGGCATCGCCGGCCGCTTTGCCGAGTTACCCCAACACGCACCCGCCTGCTCTGCCCCCGACAACCCTCTGCCGGTCTGCCTGATTCATGGTGAAGCCGATCAGGTGATCAGTGTGACCCAGTCACAGCAGAGCCATCAGCACTTATCCGAACTGGGCATCAACAGCGAACTACACCTGCTGCCAGCCACCCCACACACCATCACCCAGACTATGTATCCAATCATCACAAACTTTATCCAGAAGACGATTTGACCACGCGTTTTGATTTTTCTTTTGCTCTTTAGAACGACGGCTCTTTCTAACAAGCGACGCAGTCGCGTCTAACCACTAGCAGGAAACGCAGTTTCCGTTCTAGCCACTCTCGCGCTTTTTGCGAGTTCTAGCCACTCTCGCGCTTTTTGCGAGCTTTCGCCCTTTGCGCGAGCCTAAAACGGTGTTTTCTCAATTTTTTTCAAAAAACCCAGCGCAATCAGTGGAGCCATATAGCTGTTCGGTTTTCTCTCAATCTGGTCGGAGAGAAGCTTGATCATCCCCTCTTTAAAATCCAGTCTGGGATATTCTGATAGCACTTCGGTTAATGTTTTTTTGTGAATATCACGAATCCACAGGGCGGCGACATCCGCCCCGGCACCATAGTGTAACAGTGCAATTTCTGGATCGAGTTTATGAGCAACGCCCACGGTGTTGTGGTGAGCAACCATCTCGTGGACTAAATCGGCTTTTTCGGTGTTGAGCTGATGTTCAATGCAGAATGATCTCGCGGCTTTTGCTCCATCAATCTCAAAAGTGTCTCCGGTATCGAATTTGGGGGTTAATCCAAGGTCATGCATTATCGCGCCAAGAAAAAAAACCTCTTTATCGAAGGGCTGCTTTACCTTGTGCGCCATTGCCACACCAAAAGCGTAGCTTCGCAGGCAGTGGTTAACCAGATGATCCGGGCTGTACTTCATGACCAGCTCTAACGCCTTCTGACAATGTTGAGAGTCGGGCACCTGGTATGCCTCTCTTGCAACATACCGGATCTGCTCACGCGAGATAAATCGACGTGTTCGCTGATAAGCGTGAGTTATATCGGCTGATATAAAACGACAGATCAAACAGGGCTTTGATGGCAAAGCCTTTGTATTTGTGAGTGTCATTGAATCCCCTCTTGTTTTTTTGTACTGATTCGCATAATAATATATTAACAATCTTAAAAACGTGTCAATCACTTATTTCTGGCAGTACTGAATTATGAAAAAACGTGGACGCCCTCCTGGGTATGATCACAACGAGGCTTTGGATAGCGCCATTCAGGTTTTCTGGACGAAAGGCCTTTCAGCCACGTCGTTGGATGATCTGGCGGCTGCAATGAAGATGAACCGCCCCAGTATTTATAATGCGTTTGGGAATAAAACCTCTATTTATCGCAAGACGTTTGCCCGGTTTGTTGCTGAGCTGGGTGAGCAGTTAGATAGGGAGCTGTTCGGTGAACCTGATTTAAACAAAGCGATGAAGCAGTTTTATCGCACAGCTCTGGATACTTATTTTACCGGTACGGCCCCCCTTGGCTGCTTTGTCACCTCTACAGCGGTTGTTGAGGCCGCGGCACATCCAGAGATCAGGGAGGACCTCGAAGTTGTTATTAACAGAATTGACTCCGTGATTGAGAAGCGTCTGCTGGCTGCCCAGCAAGACGGAAGCTGGCCAAAAGATCGCGATGCCAACAATGTAGCTAAACTCCTGCACGCGACATTGCAAAGTCTGGCGGTGAGAGCGAGAGGCGGTGAGTCGCGCACCTCACTGGAAGCTATGTACTCAGGTGCTGTCGATATTCTGTGTTAGCCAATATATGGCTGCTCTTCAGAACACAGTAATCAGGCACGATGCCAATGATTAAACGATGATTTTTATTCGATATTAATGGGGAAATATGATGACCACTGAACTATTTTGGCTGACATTAACCATTGCATTAACGGCAACTCTCTGGATTCCTTACATTGGGAACCGTATCAAGGAGCTCGGACCACCCTCTTTAGCCTGGTTCCCTCTGCCTGATCCGCCACCAAAAGCCCGGTGGGCCGACAGAGCGATGAGGGCACATAATAATGCGGTTGAAAACTTAGTTATTTTTGCGCCTCTGGTGATTCTGGTTCATCTGAGTGGCGTCAGCAGCCATGCGACGGAAACGGCTTGTATGGTCTATTTTTTCACCCGGGTTGGCCATTATGGCTTTAGTATATTTGGCTTTCCTATCCCACTAAGAACAGTCGCCTTTCTGGTCGGCGTTGGTTGTCAGGTGACCTTGCTGTTATCGCTATTATCATAACTCCGAGCGCTTTGCAGAGTGGCCACAACCAACTGATCCCTGAAGAACCTGCGCAGGCTTTTGCTCTTTCGAGCGACGGCTCTTCCCTAGCAAGCGACGCAGTCGCGTCTAACCACTAGCAGGAAACGAAGTTTCCATTCTAGCCACTCTCGCGCTTTATGCGAGCACGCGAAGCGACGTTCGAGCGACGGCTCTTTCTAGCAAGCGACGCAGTCGCGTCTAACCACTAGCAGGAAACGCAGTTTCCGTTCTAGCCACTCTCGCGTTCTTTGCGAGCCCGTTCTGGCCACTCTCGCGCTTTTTGCGAGCTAATTCAGAACTATAATTTTTCATTTCAGGATTCCCCCGCTTCAGATTTTGGCCTACACTGAGATCATGAAGCACGCACTCAGTATTTCCTCATCCAGCGCTATGCGCCACTCCAGACAACGGTGGTTTGCATTATTACTTTTGCTGGTGCTGATGGCGATGCAATCACGTATACAGCTGTTTGAACCGTTAGCTGAACAACTTATTTCAGTTAATGATGGTATTGGCTGTGAGCAGCTCTTGCTGACAGATGTTGATAGTGGCGACCAGCCCTGTGACCTACTGCCTGTTACTGAGACTAACATCGCTCTGCAAAGCCCCGGATTTTTCCCGCTTTCGATTGAAGTCCCCCTAACCTCCAGCGTTCGCTGGACAATCCCATCAACCAGAGCTCCACCCGCTTTTAGCTAATATTCATCGTTTTTATATACCTGATGACAGGTCTTTTTTGAGACAGGATTATGCTATGAATAACTATAACGAACTAAAAACTATTCTGCTGGGTGCTTCCGACCATATCGCACGTCCGGAAGAACTACTTGAATACACGCTGGACACTCCGGCCATCGAAGTGATGACCGACTTTGAAAAGGTTCAGCCATTGATGATGGAACAGGATGTATCCATCGATGAAGCCCGCCAGATGATGCGTAAGGTCCATGTTCGCTCCGTTCTGGTAATCGATAAAGATGAAAACTTTCGTGGTCTGCTGACCATTGCTGATCTTGAAAGCCGTTCGGCCATGAGTATTGCAACCTCTGCCGGTTTGAAACGTCATGATATCTCCATCAAAGAGGTGATGACGCACCGTGAAAAACTGCATGCGATCCCTCTCTCTGAGATAACCCATGCCAGCATCGGCGACCTGTTGCGGACACTACAGCACGCCGGGACCCCGCATATGCTGGTAGTCAATCAGCTGAATCACGAAATTCGTGGCGTCATCTCTTCCAGTGATATTGCCCGCCGGCTGAAAGTGCCAGTGGAGATTTCCAAACGGGCTTCCAATTTCCGTGAAGTGGTGGATGTGCTGTTTGCCGGACGGGATACTTGATAGAGCAGAGGCTAGATCGTCGCTACGCGACTGGCTAGACGCGGCTTCGCCGCTTGTTAGTGGCTAGCAAGAGCATAATAGACAACGCTAAAGATTCGACTTGAGGGGGCTACTGCCCGGGGTGATGTCCGGGCAGTAGAATAACGAGTCTGAATCTACTGGAGTAGACGACTCGTTTATCAAAGCCCGGTATCTCTACCGGGCTTTTTATTCAGTAAATATCGGGTCTGACTATTTAAGCGGCAGAAAAATATCCGTTAACAGGTCACATTCATCCACTTCGTGGATAAAGTTCCGGTATTGGAAAAAGCAGGGATAGTCCCGCAGCTCCTCACCACTATCGGGCAGCCAGTTGCGATACAGGTAATAGATACTCTCATCAATATTATCGTGGCTACCGCGATGTTGAACCACCGCACAGCGACCTCCCGGAATAACCCCGGACTTCACACCAAAGCTATTGTCAGGCACCTCTCCCGCAAAAGAGCCACACACATCGAAACGGAAATCTTCCGGTTTTGTCGTATTGGGGTCACTGTAAGGGACACCAAAGGTTTGACTGGTTTTCACCGGGGACAATCCGGTCTCTTTACGCCAGGCGACAAAGCGACCCACCGTATCTAACACCTGCTCTCTGGGGCCTTTATGCTCAACCAGGGCAACCGGTGTTTCTGTAAAATCCACAATCTCAACATTCATTTTCAGCACGCCTCCTGAAGGCATATCAAACTGGAATTTAGAGTGCCATTCTGGCCACTCCGGTGATGCTCTGAATCCGCTGGGAGATTGTCCAAAGGTTCGTTTAAACGCCCGGGAAAATGCTTCAGGGCTGTCAAACCCCGCTTCATACGCGATATCAATAATCCGCAGCTGCGGCTCGAAGGCTAACCGGAATGAGGCTCGCTTTAAACGCATCAGCTGAATAAAGCGCACCACACTGACGCCGGTAAACGCCGAAAACAGCCGATGGAAGTGGTATTTCGACAGTGCAGCAACGCCGCTCAACTGCTCTATCGATAGCTCAATATCCAGATTCTGATTTATATAATCACACACCCGGCTGATGCGCGGGTCTTCCCTTTTCAGACTCATGCAAACTCCTCGGTATTCATTGCAGGAGAGATGATCGCACTGAGCCGGGACAGAATCCTGATCCCTGTTGCTGAATATTCAGAGCGGTGGCTAATCAGGAGGCTTCACCAGTAAGGGCCGTTGCCAAGCAACCCTCGCACTTACTAGTGGTTAGATATAGCGTTTGGGTCAACACGATCGACCTGCTTTACTCCCTGACAGTAAAGCTGCTGAAGCTCTGGAGCTGGTTGCAGCTGGCTATCGGTTTGCTTCAGCGTTTCACAGGTCTCACGAAAAAAACTACCCGCGGCCTGCATACAGCGCGTAAGTTTAGCCTGACTGCAGAACTTAACCGCATAGCAAACGCTGTCGGGCTGCAGTTGCCAGTTATCATACTCAAAACTCACAATAGAATTATTATATCTCAATATAATACTTTGAGACTTTTGCAACGGTGGTACCGAAGAGGATTGCGGCACCAGAGTCTTTTTGAAGGTATTGAAGCTCTCAAAATATTCAGTGGCGCTTAACGGCGCAGAAAAACAAACGGCCAGAGCACCGCAGGTCAGACTGAGTTTTGCCAGATAAAGAGTGTGTGCAGTGCGTTGACTCAGACGCGTCACCGCCTGCCAAAAATAACCATTGTCAGAGTACATATCCGTTGTAACTCCCTATTGATAAGGCGATCAGCGCCTCATTTCCAAAGGTCTCCATGACCAACAACTGATTGACTGCCTACAATCTGGTGCAGAGTGAGGCCTTAAATTTAGCCCCGCCCCGGGGCAAGCTCAAGATAAAGATTCCAGAATATTACTCAGAATGTGAACAGAAAAAAGTCGTTGCCAGAACGTCGCTACGCGACTGGCTAGCAGTCAGATTAAGCGAAGAACTCGAGAGTGATACTGTGCTTTTATCTGTTCAATAACAAACCAAAGACAAATTTCCCAAATTTGTGGCTCTGCCGGGCTTCAGCTTTTCCTGGCGAGCGACGCAGTCACATCTAACCATTGGCAGAAACGTTCTAACAACTCTCACGCTCTTTTCGCGCCACACCTTGCGACCAGCTGCAGGCAAACCGGTTGCGACCATTGCGCTTAGCCTGGTACAGCATACGATCAGCGGTCGAAAAAAGGTCGTCTAACGGATCGTCTTCGGTTGGTATCATTGAAGCGACTCCGGCGCTGATAGTGAGCAGATGGCCTGCCGTTGATGCCGGATGCTCTATCGCCAGTTCGAGAACCCTGCGCCGACACTGTTCTGCTATATCGCGGGCAGCATCCTGCCCGGTATCAGGCAGCAGCAGTACAAACTCTTCACCGCCATAACGGGCAAAGAAATCGGTTGATTTGACGGCAACCTTCTGTAGCGCTTCAGCCACCTGTTTAAGGCATTCATCGCCCTGAATATGACCGTACTGATCGTTGTAGTCTTTAAAGTGATCGATATCGATAACGACTAACGAAACCGCGGTTGCCGTACGTACTGCATGCTCCCATTCACGCTCCAGCGTTTTGTCGTATAGTCTGCGGTTGGGTACACCGGTCAGCCCATCGAGATAGGAGAGCGCTTCGAGCTTTTCATTGGCCTGCTGTAACGCCTCCTCCATCGCTTTACGCTCAGAGATATCGAAAATAAACCCTACCAGGTCGGTGGTAACGCCATTCTTGCGAATCACATGGACAACATCACGCACCCAGACATACTCGCCATCTGCGGTCAGAGCGCGATAGTCTGCTTCATGATCAATCCCGTTTTCACACAGATTGATGCAGTTATGAGCAGTTTGTTCACGGTCCTCCTCATGGATACGATCGATCCAGTCCTGGGCACTCGTCCAGCTATCCTGACGCCAGCCCAGCAACGTCTCAATCTGAGGGCCTATATACTCGAAAGCTTTGGTTTCCCAGTTTATTTTCCAGGGGATCGCCTTCGTTGATTCGAGCAATGTTCTATATATGTCGTCATCCTGTTCTATCATGCGGTCAAACTCCTGAAAACCTCAAAGCTGGCAAGTGCGTTCCCCGACCAGCTAACAACAAACCCAGGCTCCAAATATACCCCAGCTCTGTCTCTGATAAACGTTCAAAAACTTAAACTGGGACCTAAATATATTTTTTACTATCAGAATGAGAAACGCGTGCTGCAGATATGTCCAACGACACGACAGCAGGCTTACCGCTGCTCTATTCTGGTAGCCTGTGCTATGCTCCCCATCCATTCCGACTAAATAGATGTTCGATGGGTCATGCTGACTAAAGCACAATCTATTACTAATTTAATCTATAAAAAATGAGCCTGGAGAGTAATACTGTGGACTACGACTTCACCCACGATATATACGGTGCTTTCCGGGCTGAGTTTTCGATGGGTCATGAAGCACTGGGGTACTGGCTGACCTATGAGTTACGCAGCCGCCAGCCAGTTATTACTGAGCTGCTGGAGATTATCGCAGAGTTGAAAAACCATCAGCGAATCGATTATCTGATGGAGGGGGCGGAATACAACCTCCTGCTCACCCGGGATGAAGCCGTGGTGCGAGCTCACGCACTGGATTCAGCATTTGAAGAGCAACAACCGGAAGATAATCTGGTGTTCTATGACCAACAGTCAACGGCCAGCTGTGGCCTGGATGATTTTATTGAGATTATTGATGGCTGGCAGCAGTTTACCTCAACAGAGTAAGCCCGGCCGGGCAACGGGTGTGGGCTGACGCTGTTAATTCGTTCAGCCCCCTTAGGGCTTTGCATTCGCCAAAAGTCGCTTAAGCGACTATTCTCAAAGATCAGGTTGTAAACCGTAGGCAGACCTATATCGATGTAATGTATATAGCCTGTAGTAAACAGCCATTCTGGTCACTTTATAGCCCGGTCAGTCTTGTTTTGTCATCAAAAGGCCCCGAATATATAGGTACAAAACAAGCATCTGTTTACATTTGAGAGGGATCTGAATGTTTTCACGTTTACACAAATCGGTTTTGGCTGTCTTACTGACATCACTGAGCTACGTTGCTGCTGCCGGTGGTCATCAGCTAGAGCTTTATACGGTTAATTTCCCCCCCTATACCATTATTGAGCCGCAAAACACTATCCGCGGTATCGATGTAGAGGTTGTCACTGCGGCGTTTGCCGCCGTAGGCATTGAAGCGATCATCACCGAAGCCCCCTGGAAACGCATCCTTAAAAACATGGAACACGGCAGAGTGGCCGGCACCCTTTCCTGTGCCCGAAATGCACCCAGAGAGAAATTCATGCTGTTTAGCGAGCCGATTAGTGAAAATATCTGGGGAGCAGTAACCTCCCGGGATTTTGATTCCCACAACCTGTCTCACTTATCAGATATTCAGGGCTATGAGGTGATCGCCGTGGCTGACTGGGGTCAGTCTCAGCAGCTTAGTCAACACAACCTGCGTCATTCCGTCACCCCCGATATAGACAGCGGCATCCGTTCGGTGGTGTACCGCAATGTTGATCTGTTTTATAACGGCAAACTGCCATCCCTCTATCATGCCCAGAACCTCGGCCTGCAGGATAAGATTGCTTTCCACCGGTTTGAGGATATTGAGAGCACCCCCTTACACCTCTGTCTCAGCAGGCTTTACCCTGACAGCCAGACACTGTTAGAACAGTTCAACAGTGGGCTCAATAAAATTAAACATTCTGGAGAGTTTGATGCGATATATAAAAAATATAACTGATCAGGCGCTAAACGGATTGGCAATTTTGTTGCTGCCATTACCGGGGGTGTAATGTTGCGTTTTAAATTTATTCATCGTCTCGCCTTTAAGCAGGCAAGGTCTGTTTTACTCATCTCCTTAGTACTGGGGATGATCTCCACCGGTTGGCAGATCTACAATGATTTTGATCTGGAAAAACATCATCTCCAGCTCACCGTTTCGCAGATTACCCAGTTACATAAAGAGTCTGCCGCCCGTGCTGTGTATAATCTGGATGATGCCCAGGCAGAAGAGATTACCTCAACGCTGATATCCAACCCCTTTATCTACCATGCTGCAATCATCGATGACTTTGGCGACAAGCTCGCCGAAAGGATCCGTCAGCCAGTCGCGAAAACATGGCTAGCCTCGCTGGGGAACCATCTGTTTCAGATCAACAGTCACATCGAGGAACCCTTAAGCATCAACCCGTCTGATCAGGATGATGCCCGGCTGGTGATTGACCTGGACACCGCCCATATCGCTAATAACTATGTTCGCCGCGCCATGACCAGCCTCTCCGTGGGCCTGATTTCAAGCCTGATTCTGGCAACTATTTTTTTACTGTTAATCTATCGTTATCTGTCTCAGCCTATTCTGGATATTGCCCACTGGGTTAATCAACTGCGGCAAAGTGAGAGCTGCCCGCCCCTGCCCTATGATAAACCCGACGAACTGGGTGAGCTGGCCACAGGCTTTGCCCGCCTCTGGGAGGAGCGAAAAGATAAAACGGATCAACTCAACGACACAATTGAGCGTCTCTCCAAAAGTGAACATTTGTCCCGTTCACTGATGGATAATGCTGGTGATGCGATGTTTCTCTGTCTGCCTGATGGTTCAATTGTGCGGGCCAACCATCAGGCAGCGGACTCCCTCAAATGTAACGAAGCAGCCTTTACCGGTCGCTCCCTGGCGGAATTCAGCAACAACTATTCAACCGAATCACTGCAGATCCTGTTTACAACGATTGAAGAGAAACAGGTCAGTACAATTGAAGATATTCAGATCAGTACTCAGGGTGACACCTTCCCCATTGAGGCCCGTTGCATCCGGATGTGCCTCGATGATAACGACTATATTCTGATTCTGGCCCGGGATATTTCGGTCAGAAAAGAAGCGGAAAAACAGATCTATGAGCTGGCGTTCTTTGACACCCTGACCGGGCTGGCTAACCGCCGACTGTTTATCGACCGACTGAAAACCGCCATGAAATTCCATCAGGACAATCAGCGCTATGGTGCGGTGCTGTATCTGGATCTGGATCGTTTTAAAACCATCAATGACTCGCTGGGGCATTCGATCGGTGATGCGATTCTCTGTGAGGTGGCAAAGCGACTGATTCAGATACTGCCTGAGAATGCGACCTGTGCCCGCTTTGGCGGAGATGAGTTTGTGGCGCTACTGCCCGATACCGGGAGTTCAGCCGAACTCTGTGCTGAGACCGCCGCCAACTGTGCCCTGCAAATTCTGGCAGAGCTGGTAGTCCCGTTTGAAGTGGATAACCACCAGCTATTCTGTAGCACCAGTATCGGCATCGCCGTTTTTCCGGATAAACATAACAGTGCGGCAGAAACCCTGCGCCATGCCGACACCGCCCTCTACCGGGTAAAAACGCTGGGACGTAACAGCTTTCAGTTTTTCGACCCGGAGATGCAATCCTCCGCACAGGAAAGGCTGGAGGTGGAAAAAGGGCTGCATCAGGCGCTTAACAACCATGAGTTCGAACTGTGGTTTCAACCCCAGGTTAACAGCGCGGACCAGATTCTCGGTGCCGAAGTACTGCTGCGTTGGAGACACCCGGATAAAGGTATTATTTTACCGGGATGTTTTATCCATATCGCTGAAGAGAGTGGTCAGATAGTTGAGATCGGTAACTGGGTTTTACTGCAAGCGCTGCAACAGCTGGCGGCCTGGCGTGAGCAGGGACTACCGGAGTCATTCAAACGCCTGGCTATCAATATCAGCCCATTGCAGTTTATGCAGGTTGATTTTGTTGATCGTGTACTGGAGATGCTGGACCAGACAGGCATTCCCGGGCTTCAGATAGAGCTGGAGATTACTGAAAATATGTTGCTGAACAATTTTGAGATCGCCAGCAACAAGATGAAACTGTTAAAACAGCGGGGCATCTCCTTTGCGATCGATGATTTTGGCACCGGCTATTCATCACTGCGATACCTGCACTACCTGCCGCTGGATATCCTGAAGATTGATCGCTCTTTTGTTACGGGCCTGCGTCCCTCTTCGGAACTGGCTGCTATTGTCGAGGTGATTATCGCCACCGCTGACCGGCTGAATCTGACGGTGATCGCCGAGGGTGTAGAGACCCTGAATGAAAGAAGCGCCTTGATGGAGCTGGGCTGTAACTGTTTTCAGGGCTATCTGTTTTCCAAACCACTCGATGCTAAACAGTTTTATCAGAAACTCTGCGCCTCAGTGGAATCTCAACTGTCAGAGTTAAACAATTCATAACACCCCTGCCCGAATCAGATCAAAACACTCCATAATCCGGGCAAGGTACTGATCTTTCGGGCGGAAGCTGTTGCTGCTATGCTGCAACATGTCCTGCTCCATATGACCGAGCATCTTATTAAGCCGGTAACGATGCAACCCGGTGGCCGCCTGTACCGGATCAGAGATAACACCGGACAGTGCAGCCAGTGCAGATAACAGGGACAACACCCCGGCAATAGTGGCCACCGTCACCCCTAAAGAGGGTGATGGCGGGAATACACTGTAATAGAGATTGCCCAGGGTTTCCCCCAGAATAAACTCACTGGCGGCCAGTTTTGTGCTGATAATCGTCGCCAGCATCAGCGCGATACCGATCCCTCCCGGGGTAAATTTCTGAAAGGCAAACGCGCCCAGCACAGTGCAGGAGAGAGTGTTAGTGATATCAGCCGACGCAGTGCGGGTGATGCGATACTGGGTCAGGGCTTCCTCGATAACCGGTTCCATCCGGGTATGAAACTGTTCAATATTGACACACGACATACCGCCCCGCTGATATAGCGTCCTCAGCTCTTCGGTTATGCACCAGCTCAGCGAGGCGTGGGGCTGATTGTGCTGCAACAGATCACTGAGCACCAGCTCACTGATATGGGTCTGCACCCGGGTGGTAAACCCCGCCGGGAAACGTCCCAGCAAACGGTATAACCAGCCTAGCCGGGGAAACCGGCCGACACAAAAGCGAATCAGACTCACCAGAGCAAACAGCGGTGCCCAGAACAGATTCACCGGTGCTCGTAAAACATCAGAGCCAAACGCTACCCGGTTGGTTTCGAGCGCCGCCGGATAGCTAAAATGTCGTTCGATGAAACCTGGAACCCGTTTCCGGCACTGTTGAAAGTACGTCTGGATACCTGCGACAACCGCCTGCTGAATATCCGCTTCGCCTACTGCCTGCTTATCTGAGTCTGACGGTTGCATGATGCCCTAAAATTCTGATCACGTTGACACAAAAAACATCACCAGCACTTCCGGATATTGGTCTGGGGGGAATGCTGATGCCCACGATGTTATCGACTGGATGGATCGGCTAAATAGTGTAGCGACTTCAGATAACAATGACAGGCCCCTGTTATTAAAAATTCATAAACCAGAAATCAGATGCCGGATTTTCAGGTTCATTTCAAGTTAATCATCAATACTGGTCTGGCATCCATTGAAGGTGTCTGGATTTCACCGTTTGAGAAACTACTTTTTACGGGCCTCCGTGATCAGTGATCTGATCAGCCCGACCAGGCAGGAGGCCACCACAAAACCAGAGGAAGAATAACAATGATCACCAATATGAAAACCAAACTTTCCGGTGCCGCTATCGCCATGGCGGCAGCAGGTCTGGCCGGCTGTATGGGGGCAAATGCCGCAAACTCGTCTACCGCGGCACCAACCGATACTGTCGAACTTGGGCACTGCTACGGGATCAACAGCTGTAAGGGCCATAACGATTGCAAAACCGCTAACAATGCCTGTAAAGGGATGGGGTCCTGTAAAGGACAGGGTTTTGTTACCATGCCAACTAAAGCCTGTACCGATGCCGGTGGTAAGGTGCGGGATGACTGGCGGGATCAGATTGCTAAAGCAGAGCTTACCCAATGCTTTGGCGTGAACGTCTGTAAAGGCCATAATGACTGCAAAACAGCAGATAACGCCTGTGCCGGTCACGGTTCATGCAAAGGCACTGGTTTTGTTTTGACCACTGCAAAATCCTGTGCGGATATCGGTGGCACAACTAAGTAAGCGAAGCTCTACGACTAAACGCTTTACCTGAAGCCCCTTTCCCAACGAGTAAGGGGCGTATCTAGTTACCTGATGGAGTTGCCATGAACGATCATTTTCTGGGCTTTGGCCTGGGGCTGCGAACCCAGCACTTTAATGATGTGCTTGAAACCCGCCCCGATGTCGACTGGTTTGAGATTATCTCAGAAAACTTCATGGTTGCCGGAGGCAAACCCAAATACTATCTGCACGCCATTCGAGAGCACTACCCGATGGTAATGCACGGCGTGTCGATGTCGATCGGCTCCACCGAACCACTGGACAAAGAGTATCTGCAACGCCTGAAACTGCTGGCCAATGAGGTACAACCACAATGGCTCTCTGATCACCTCTGCTGGACCGGTCTGGAAGGCGTTAATAGTCATGATCTGCTGCCGATGCCCTACACTGAAGAGGCGATTGAGCATATCGCCGGAAGAATCATGCAGGTGCAGGAAACACTGGGCAGACAGCTGTTGCTGGAAAACGTCTCCAGCTATATCAGTTATACCGAATCAGCGATGTCCGAGTGGGAGTTTTACAGTGAGGTGGTTGAACGGGCAGACTGCCTGATGCTGCTGGATATCAACAATATCTATGTCAGTTCACGCAACCATAATTTTGATGCACAGACCTACCTGAACTCGATCAACCCGGATAGGGTGCGCCAGTTTCACCTCGCCGGTCATAGCGACTATGGCACCCATGTGATCGATACCCATGACCATGATATCTGCGATCCGGTATGGGAACTGTATCGCCAGGCCCTGCATCGCTTTGGTGCCGTCAGTACGATGATTGAGCGGGACGATAATATTCCGCCGCTGAATCAACTGGTGGAAGAACTGCAGATCGCCCGCGATATTGCCGCCGGGATACTGCCCCGCCAACAGTCCGGCAAGCCAGTCGCAGCACTGGAGGCACGATGAGCCACTCAACCCGTTTACATCTGCGCCAGCAACAGATGATGGCGGCACTGCTGGCAGGCGATCAGGCGATTACTGAACATATCGCCGGCGATCAGAACCTCAATGCGGAGCAACGTCTGTCTATCTACCAAAGTGGCTACCGACTGCGCCTGCGGGAAGTCATCGATAATGATCACCCGGTGCTGGGCAGCTATCTGGGGGATGATCTGTTTGAACAGATGGTGGATGGTTATATCGAAGCCGTGCCTAGCCGATACCGCTCGCTCCGCCATTATTGTGACCCGTTACCGGAATATCTGCAGCAGGATTCATTTTTCAGCCAATACCCCCATATCGCTGAACTGGCAAAATTTGAACGCAGCTTACTATCATCGTTCGATGCCCCTGACCGGGACACCGCGGCAGTCAGCTCGCTGCAACAACTTCCCCCGGAGATCTGGCCTCAGCTGCAGCTGCGCTTTCATCCCAGCCTGCAACTGTTCACCAGCTATTATAATAGTGTTGAGATCTGGCAGGCGATCAAGGCCGAACAGCGTCCTCCTGATCCGACACCACAACCGGCCTGCTGGGTCATCTGGCGTAACCGGGAGAGACTCACAGAGTTTCGCTCCGCGCCCCCTTTGGAACAACGCTTAATACATAGTTTCTTTCAGGGAGACAACTTCACCACAGCGGCAGAACTCACAGCAGCCGAGGTCGGCGAAGCAACCGCAGCCGCGGAGTTACTCAACATTTTAGTGCGCTGGCTTGAACTGGGCTGGATCGCTCAGCTAACCGATGAAGCCGCACCGCCCAGCCTTAAGGAGGTAGAATAACCGCAGTCAGAAAAGACGATGTGCAGCCCCCCCGGCAGTGATATCTTTAAGTCTGAGCCTCACTTACCGCTTTGCACTAAGTTTACAAACGGATTATCACACCCCATCCCGTCCGCCAGAGTGATCCGGTTCCGCCCCTCCTGCTTACTCACATATAACGCATTATCCGCGCGCATAATGGTCTGCTCAATCGGCTCATCTGCAGACCATTGCGCTATCCCAAAACTAAGAGTGACGGGCGAATCGAGAATCTCATCATCAGCATATAACTGTTCCAGCCGCGGATAAACCTTCTCTAACAGCGTTTCTGCATCCCCGGCGGATGCATCTGATAGCAGTATCAGAAACTCCTCCCCACCCCAGCGAATCAGTGCATCACTTTTGCGGATAGTGGCTTTAAGGGCATCAGCTATCTGGCACAACACAATATCACCGACGGCATGGCCATAACGATCATTGATCTGTTTAAAGCGGTCGATATCCGCCATGACAACAGTAATTTGCTGCTTCTTTCTCAGCGCCTGCAGATATGCCTGTTCCAGCAGTACTCCTCCCTGTCTTCGATTATACAAACCGGTCAGGCTATCGATGTCAGCCAGTTTTCTAAGTTCGGCTTGCTGATTCAGATGAAATCCCCGCATAATCATAATGGCGAGAATCGACAGCATGCCCGACACCAGCATATTCACCAGTTTCATATAAAGCAGATATTCGCTAAACGGAAACTCAAACAGGGGTTCAAACAGGCCCACATTCAACAGCGCAAAAACCAGAACCAGCAGAATCGCGGTGATAAACACCCGAATACGACTACTGCTGGTATCCATAACAGCCAGGGCTGACATCGACCAGAGATAATACTGAAAGCCGGGATCTGGCCCCAGGTAGTAGGACACAACCACCGAGTGTAACAAGACTTCGCAGCAGAAAATCTGGATCGCCAGATCAATCCGGTACTGCTTACTCAAGCGGATGCCGTAAACCCATAACAGGACACTGATACAATTCAGACCGGCGAGCAACTCAACACCGGTAAAATAAAAAAAAGGGATAAGCAGGATATGCACCAGTGCAGCTATCGGCGCAATAAAAAGAATAACCTGTAAACGATGATAGTCTGTCTGAGTCGAACGATTATAGTTCGCGCTCTGAAACAACTGCTTAACACCATCAATCACATGCATCAGGACTCCAGACCATTATATATTATGGCTTTTGCCAGCAAGTGACATTATCGGTGTCCCGCCAGCCTGTAAGGAGTGATCAGAGTAACCTCTACAACAGTTACCTTTAATCAAAGTAATAAGGTCATTGGCTAAAGTCAATTCTAAACACTGCCACAGCGATCAGGCAGAACCTTGCCTGGCGCCCTGATTATGGTGTCACCAGCAGGTAGCGGTTTATGGCGGCCTGATCTGCGGTCAGCTTTTGCAGTACCTGTTGTTCCAGTTTCCAGTCTTTTTCAAGCAGGCTGTGTTTCAGATGGACTGACAACTTGTGCAAGCCAAAAAACAGATCGAACAGGCCATCCAGCTGATGCCGATAGATGTAGGCTTTCTGCTCGTAAAAAACCTGATCATAGTGGGTTTTATACTCTATATATTCCGGCGTCCACTCGTTATTACGGAACAGAATGAATCCATCAGCATCATTAGCAGCCTTATAAGCCAGATACTGTTGTTGCAGACGGTCACTTAACATCAGATAACGAGTCACCATCTGCTGGATGAAGGCTTGCTGGTTCGAGGGCTCTAACTGCTCATAAATAATGGTAGGTGTATCACCCTGTTGTTCATCACTACAGCCTGACAGCGCAAAAAGAACCAACAAAAGAGGAAGAATGGCAAGACGAGAACGAAAAGAGACAACAGAGATAACCATAACCAACAACACTATCTAATTTTTCAACAACTATAGCCCCTTTAGCTCCTGAATGACGTTACCACTATACATATTTTGAGTACTTAAACATGATAACAGGGGAGTCGTCGTATCAGTTCAGGTCTGACCGGGTTGAGATAGATTTAAATAAACCCGCAATTAACTCGCTGACCGATGCCATATTCCCACTGGTTTTCATATAGATACGCAATCCAATCATCTGCACCTGAAGCTGCTTCGCTATCATTCGTGGATCTGGATGACCTGCTAACTCACCCTGCTTTAGTGCCAATTGTAAAATGTCTGTAAACCGGTCTTCAGTACGCTTCAGCAACTCGCGGGACAGCTGCAATAAATCAGGATGTTGTTCATTAACTTCTGACAACGTTTTCACCAGCATACACACTTCACTTGGATTTGAATCCCGCTGGTCAACCACCACATTCTGGAAGAACCTTTCCAGCCCCGCCAAAGGTGATCTCTGTTCTGCAATATGACGCATCAGAATATCCGACATCTCTTTTGAATAACATTCTAATGCCTCGCTATAGAGCTTTTCCTTACTGCCAAACGCAGCATAAATACTTCCCGGACGCATATCGATCGCCTGCTGCAAATCCCGGGTTGAAGCGCCATTAAACCCCTTTTCCCAAAACAGCAGCATCGCTTTGCGAATAACATCTTCACGGTTGAACTTTGCAACATTCGCCATACTGGCCACCTTAATTTGAACAGTTGCTCAAATTCTAACTTGAACAATCGCTCAATATCAAATAATCTTTAATTTTGAGCAATTGCTCAAAATATAAATTCCAGCCGTTGAGGATGATCAAATGAACGATTTAAAAATACATACCATGGAAACAGCCCCTGAAGAGAGCCAGCCTCTTTTACAGAATTCGATAAAAAACTTTGGCTCTGTTCCCAGTCTTCATGGAGTAATGGCCGAGTCTCCTGTCGTGCTTGAGGCATACCAGATGCTTCATAAATGGTTTCAGGAAAGTTCATTTGATGCAGAAGAACTCACAGTCGTCTGGCAAACGATCAATGTTGAGCATGAATGTCACTACTGCGTTCCAGCCCATGCCGCTATTGCCAGGATGATGAAGGTTGATGATCAGCTAACGGCTGCACTTCGTAATCGTGAGCCGATGCCGAACTCAAAGCTCCAGGCTCTCCATGATACAACCCTTCTGATTGTCCGTAATCGTGGCCGCGTCGATGAAGCGGATATCGCTGCCTTCTACGCCGCAGGTTATACACAGAAGCATCTGCTGGAGATCATTCTCGGTCTGGCACAAAAAATAATGAGCAACTATATCAATCACCTGGCAGATACCCCTATCGATGAACGATTCGCTGCATTTGTAGCGTAAAAACCACCAACAAGGCCAGCCAATAACGCTGGCCTTTACAACCCATAGCGCATCTCTATCCGTTAATTTGTTCAAAAGTGCTGCAGTCATTATTCAACATAACCAGCCCAACCGTCTCAGATCATTGATACCAAGACTTCTGGTGGATATATACCATCCCCTGATCAGAGTAATATTTGTTTAAGTTTAATAGCAGAACACTTTCAGGGCATAACTATGGAATCTTTTCATTGGGACCAGGGGTTTCTGACAGGCATTGCCGATATCGATGATCAACACCACCACCTCGTGGATGTCATTAACAGCTTTGGCGAGCTTATTTCTGGAAGGGAAGCTCCAAACTATAGCGATGTTGAAGCGCTTTTCAGTGAACTGACAGAATACACCCATTACCACTTCAGCGAAGAAGAGGCCTTTATGGACGCTGCTGACTTAGATCCCCGCTACCTCATTCCTCATAAAGAATCACACCAGCACTTTATCAATGAAGTAGAAAAAATGCGCACGTCTATTACCCCGGCAACCATGGACCGTTGCGAGAAGGTGATGAAGTTTCTGGTGCACTGGCTGGCTTACCATATACTTGGGACCGATAAATCGATGGCTCGCCAGATCAGCCAGATTGAAGCAGGCGTATCTCCGGCTGATGCCTTTGAACAAGAGCAACAACATCAGGAATCATCGACGGGTCCTTTGCTTGCAGCTCTGACTGGATTGTTTCAACAGGTCTCTGAACGCAATCATGAACTGTACAAGCTAAACCAAACCCTTGAGCAGCGGGTAGAGGAGCGAACCCGGGAACTGGAAAACGCCAATCATAAACTGGAAGTTATCGCTCTCACGGATGCCCTTACTGGCCTTCCAAACCGGCGCCATGCATTGCAGGCATTTGAGCAGCTCTGGGGGGAAAGTGATAAAAACAACTCCCCGCTTTGCTGCATGATGATCGATGCTGACTACTTCAAGCAGATTAACGATACTTATGGGCATGATGCTGGTGACGAAGTCCTGCGACAGCTCTCACATACACTGAAAAACGCGGTGCGAAACGATGATATAACCGCACGTCTGGGGGGTGATGAGTTTCTGATTATCTGTCCGAATACAGACCTGAAAGGCGGGTTACAGGTTGCAGAAAAAATGAGCCTGGCCGTTAATGCTCTCAGAGTACCGGCCGGAAAAGAGGGTGAATGGAAAGGTAGTGTTAGTGTGGGAATATCCAGCCGCACCCCGGAAATGGCCGGACCGGATGACCTGATAAAAGCCGCCGATAACGGTGTATACCTGGCCAAGCAAAGTGGCCGCAACTGTATCAGAACCGCTCAGCCATCACTCTGAATTCAAGGCATTAAAAAGGCCGCAATGGCGGCCTCTTTACTGTCGATATAACGAATTACTTCTTGCTGTCATCGCTCATCAGTTTGCGAATTTTGATAAACGCCCAGATCATGGCGCCAGCCATTCCGGCAACCCCCAGCAGGCTGGGCCACAGCGTTTCGAACAGATACGGATCCATAACAGTTACCTTTTTTGTGTTTCAAACTTGGTATTGATACTACTCCTGATGCGATTCGCGAATATTGATATAACTCAATAAGTAGATTGATTCACCATTTTCCTCAAACGCCCCCTCACGGGCGGCCTGACTATCCCCTGCCCTCAGGTCACTCTTTCAGACAGGCACACGTCCCGCTATACACGTCACTGCAGTCTGGTGCTGCCTGATCATGCAGCACCAGACTGCGATAACAGCGCCATTCAGCACAGCGTTATTCAGCCAGACAGTCTCAGACAACAACCTCGCGGGTCGGCAGATTGGTCACCGGGATACACAAATCAACCGCTAAAAATCTAAATTTATTTATGACTTATCAAAAACTCATAACTAATAGCCAAAACATATTTTTAACTAAATAAGAATAGAAAAATACAATCACAACCCCCGCCTGAACAAAGAAATAAAATCTAATAAAATCAATACCTTAAAAGAAGTCTATTGTCGCTCAAAAACCTCCTGAAAAACAAAAATAAAAACCTTTCAAAACAACAACTTATACATATAAAAATAGCTAAAATAACTTTTGATTATTCAATAATTGTTATATAATAATCTTAATCGTATTTAGAACCTTCAATTAAAGGGTATTGATCATGCAAGAGAGAGAAATTAAGCTTCTGTTTAAAGCTGGAGTGTTTGATTCCTGTCAGGCTGCTCCGGTCTCTATTGCCCGGGGCTGGCGCCTGAAATTCATTACCAAACAGAACGAGGTGCTCACCCTTGACCTGCAACGCTCAAGAAAAGAACGGGAGTTCAAAAGTCTGGATGGAGCGGCCGCAGTGGCCAAACGTATCGGATTTGAGTGGCTAAACGTTCAGATCGGTGAAATGGAGTGGCAGGAAAAAGTATAGTTTGCCAAACCGTCGCGTTCAGAGACGGTTAGCACAATGCAGTCTCCGGGAATGGCGGATGCCGTCCTGTTGCGTACAGGTTTGCCAGGCAGATCTGACGCTGAACAGCAGGGGAAGGGGCCCGGAGGACTGTAGATGGCCCGGTACCTCAATAATAACGAGATATAAAGAGGTACCGGCCCGCGGAGGTAACCCGCAGGGGCCTGCGACGGTTATTTGTCGCCGAGTGCGGACTTTATTTTTTTATCGGTGTTGTACTGACTCAGGGCGTAGACCGACCAGATCGCAGCCGGTACCCAGCCGACCAGCGTCAACTGCAAGACCAGACAGATGATACCCGCAAAGGGGCGGCCAATGGTGAAGAACTGCAGCCAGGGCAGCAACAGCGCTAACAACAATCGCATAATTAAATCTCCTTTTTTCGCTTACTCTGTACAGTGAATGTTAACCGGTTAAGCCGTCCCGCAGCTCCGCTTCTGTAGCGCTACGCACCTGCATCACTTCGACTGAAAAGTTCAGTATCTGACCGGCAAACGGGTGGTTTGCATCGATCGTCACTTCACCCTCTTCTTCATCGATATGGGTGATTGTCACCAGCTGAGGCGAACCATCTTCACCCTCAATCTGGCACAACAACCCCTCCTCGATCTGGTCAAAACCGGCAAAAGATTCAGCATCAATAATGCTGACCTTATCCTCATCCCGCTCGCCATAGCCCAGTTCAGGCTTGATTGTGACGCTGAATTTATCGCCTGCAACCCGCCCTTCCAGCGCCTGCTCCAGGCCGGGAATGATATTTTTCATGCCATGGATATAAGGCAGTGGTTCGCCGCCCAGAGAGCTATCCACCACTTCGTTATCCTCGTTATTGAGGGTGAAGTGGATCTCAACATAGCAATTATCGCTGATCTTCATTTAGTTCGTTTCCATGGTTAATATGTTTGTCAGCCAGATACCGATCGCTTCTACCTCGGGCAGACACAGACCGTGATCAACAGGCCAGCGATGCCATTCCGGCTGATATGCCAGTTGCTGCAACAGCTCAACAGCCTGAGTCCCCAGAGTGATGGGCACCACGTCATCTTCACTGCCATGATGGATCGCAATGGGTATCGTCCGGTTAGCATCGCTTTGATGCTGCTTAATCAGCCCGGCAGTGGCCACATAGGTAGACAGGGTCAACAGACCCGCCAGCGGCCTGTCACAGCATAACGCGGTATGGTACGCCACGGCACCGCCCTGAGAGAAACCGGCCAGCACAATCCGCTCGGAGGGAACTCCCCGGGCAATTTCGCGCTCGATCAGAGCCTCAATCTGACTGACAGAGTGAAGTAACCCCTGCACATCAATCTTACGCTCCAGTTTCATCTCCAGAATGTCATACCAGGCGGGCATCTCCCAGCCCCCATTCACGGTGACCGGTTGCACCGGCGCATTAGGAAACACAAACCTGACCGGCAGAGTATCCGGCAGATTAAGCGCCGGTACTACGGGTTCGAAATCATGTCCGTCGGCACCCAGCCCATGCAACCAGATCACACTGGCAACGGCGGGTTGCGCGGGTTCGACTTCAACACAGGAGAGTCGTTGTTCTGTCATCCGTTAAGCTCCGTCGGGGTTCAGGGTGAGAGACGATCGATCTGCCACTGACCGTCCACCAGCGTATAGCTGAAGCGGTCATGCAGGCGGCTTGCCCGTCCCTGCCAGAATTCAAAATAGCTGGGAATCAGACGATAGCCACCCCAGAATTCAGGATAAGGGATATCACCCTCTGGATGCTGCTGTTGTAACTCTGTGACGGCCTGCTCCAGTGTTTCACGGCTATCGACAACGGCACTCTGATGAGAAATCGCAGCACTGATACGGCTGCCAACCGGACGCTCGTTAAAATAACGTTGCCCTTCTGCAGCAGAAAGTTTTTCTACCCGACCCTGAATCCGCACCTGCCGTTCCAGCCCATACCAGTAAAACATCAACGCCGCCTGTGGATTGTCTGCCAGCTCCTGCCCTTTGTGGCTGCGATAGTCGGTATACCAGGCAAAGCCTTCAGCGCCAAAATGCTTCAGCAGAACGATTCGTGCAGAGGGCATACCCGACGCACTAGCGGTGGCCAGAGTCATCGAGGTAGCATCATCGGGACGGTATTCGGTAGCCGTTTGCATCCAGTCAGCAAACTGCTGCACCGGATCAGCGGCCAGATCGGAACGGTTAAGAGGGTGCGCCTCATATTCACGGCGCAGGGCTTTAAAATCGCCCTGATCGGATTGACTCATAGAGAACCTGAAAATTAATTGACGGTGTCATCCCCCTGTATCAGATCAGGCTGATACAGGCACTTCAGCCGCTATAGTACTTCACAATGCGTTCAACATCACGGTGATAGCCATCGCCAAACAGCAACAGATGATTCAGATAGTGATAGAGATTATAAAGCTCAACACGCTCTCGCCAGTCTGGCAGAACATCACTATGAGCCTCGTAGACCTGATAAAAACGCTCACTGAAACCGCCAAACATCCGGGTCATCGCCAGTTCCGCTTCTGCCCAGCCATAATAAACCGCCGGATCGATCAGCGCCGGTTCGCCCCTGGGACCGCAGATAACATTCCCCGACCAGAGATCCCCATGCAGCAACACCGCAGGCTGACAAGGCACCAGCTCAGAAAGTCTGTCGCACAGCCGTAACATCTGCTCAAACAACCCCGATGAGATACGATTGCGTTGCAAATTCTGCTCTGCCAGCACCTGATAACGCTGTTGTGCGTAGAAAACAGTGCCATCCGCCTGCCAGCGATTGGGTTGCCGGGTGCCACCACAAAAGGTATCGGTGTCAAAACCAAATCCCCTGTTGACGCTGCCTGACCGGTGCTGCAACGCCAGACCTATCCCCAGCTGAACCGCAAAATCCTCAGCCGGAACAGCCGTCGGGAGGTATTCCAGCAGCAAACAGTTCCCTTCCTGCCATACCACCTCCGGCACTCTTAGCGCAGCGTCACCGGGCAGACGAAGCGCCTGCAAACCGGACGCCTCTGCCGCCAGCTGTTCCGCTGAGCTGCCCGACATCTGCTTCAACACCAGCTCAAGACAGTCCCCCTGCTGACTGTGCAGAGTCAGTTTGCGAATATCGGCAACACAACCACCCGACAGCGCCTGAGTTGAGGTTAGCTGTAACGATTGCTGCTTGATCCATTTGACTATGGGTTCAGGTAACAAATCTGGCATACTCTGAGTTCTGTTTTAGTAACGGTCTATACCTCTATGCATGGCACACCTGAACAACTGATCGCATGTCACGAATGTGATCTGCTGCTGGAACGGGTCGCGAGTCAGCCCGGCGAGGATGTTATCTGTCCCCGTTGTCATGCCCGTTTATATTACACCACCAACAACTGCATTGAACGCCTGCTGGCGCTATCCGTCGCGGGTCTGATTCTGTTTATTCCCGCCAACCTGTTTCCCATTCTCAGCCTGCAGGTATTTGGCCAGAGCCAGAGCGAAATTATTCTCCAGAGTGCGATGTCGCTCTACGAAGGCGGTCTGCCACTGGTGGCCCTGTTGATTTTGCTATTCGCGGTGGTCGTGCCTCTGTTCCAGTTAATCGCCCTGTTCTACATCAGTTTCACTCTGCACTACCGATGGCAAGGGCGACTGTTACGGCAGGCGATGCACAGCTATCAGCATCTGCGGGGCTGGGGGATGCTGGAGATTTTCCTGCTCGGGGTGTTGATATCCATTATCAAACTGAAAGATATCGCTGACCTGGATATCGGCCTGGGGCTTTACAGCCTCGGCGCACTGATTCTGGTGATCACCCTCAACAGTATTTTTTTTAACCCCCACCAGATCTGGCATGAGATCCATCAGCATCGCCAGCAGGACAATACCGATGGCTGACCACCTGCCCCAGTACCATTCAGCCCGTGAGCGTGGTTATCTGCTGTGCACCGATTGTGAAAAACTGCACAGTATCAGCCAGGAGGGAGCCCACTGTGATCGCTGCGGAGCCCGCTTACACAGTCGTATTCCTAACTCATTAAGCCTTAGCTGGGCCAGCCTGCTGGCCGCCGTATTGCTGTTCCTGCCCGCCAACCTGTTACCTATCATGACCTTCAAATCCTTCGGCCAGGGCGAGCCAAACACCATTCTCGGCGGTATACTCCATCTGCTGGAACAGGATATGCTGTTGATCGGTCTGGTGGTGTTGATCGCCAGCATTGTGGTGCCGGTATTGAAGATTATTGCCATGACGATTTTACTCTGCACGGTTCAATTTCGTTTGCAGACCAACCTGCGCCAGAAAACCATTATGTTCCGTATCGTCGAGTGGATAGGCCGCTGGTCAATGCTGGATATTTTTGTTATCGGTATACTGGTCGCGCTGGTGCAACTGGGGAATATTGCCCATATTGAAGGTAACGATGGCGCCACCGCCTTTGCCGTCGTTGTGCTGTTAACGATGTTTTCTGCACTCAGCTTCGATACACGGCTGATTTGGGATAACAGGAAGCCGGATCTGCCCTCCGGCGTGAGCGATAAAAAGGATGAACAATGAGCACCCCTCAAGCGGATAATGCGCCTGTAACGCCATCGATAAAGCGCCACCGTGGCCCCTCTGTAGTCTGGCTGCTACCCTTCCTGGCCGCCATTATCGCCGGCTGGCTGGTAGTAAAAAACTATCAGGACGCCGGTATTATGATTGAGGTACAGTTTGAAACGGCTGAAGGCCTTGAGGCCGGTGTTACCAAAGTGATGTACCGGGGTCTGCCAACAGGCAAAATTAAAAGCCTGAAACTGAATGAAGACCTGAAAAGTGTTACCGCCATCATCGAGATGGAGAAGGAGGCATCTGAGATCCTGGTCGATGGCACCCGTTTCTGGCTGGTCAAGCCACAGATCTCCCTCAGCGGCGTAAAAGGCCTGGATACTCTACTGTCCGGTTACTATATCGAGTTGCAACCGGGTCAGGGTAAAGAGCGTTTCAGCTTTATCGCTGATAATGAACCGGCCCCGCCCCTCAAAGACCGCCAGGGGCTCTACCTGTCATTACTAGCCGACTCCGCACAGTCGATACAGCGCGGCGCAAAAGTCTATTACCGCCAGATAGAGGTCGGCGAGGTGATCAATTTCGGTCTCACCGACAATGCCGAACAGATCCGCATCGAACTGTTTATCGAGCCGCCATACCGTCATCTGATCACCGATAACACCCGTTTCTGGAACGCCAGTGGTATCAGCCTCAAAGCCAACCTGTCACGGGTAGACCTGCGCTTTGGCTCTCTGGCAGCAATTATTGCCGGAGGGATCAGTTTCTACACGCCACCGGATGACACATCGGTGCTGACGCCGGATCATAAGTTCCACCTGTTTGCCGATTTCGAAGCGGCGGAGGATGGTATTGTGGTCAATGTTCAGTTTCCGGCGCGTACCAGTGTCCATGAGGGCACCCGGGTCATCAGTGAGGGGATTCAGATTGGCCGGGTGCAAAGTCTGCAGCTGAGCGAAGACCTGCAAACCCTCAATGCCCGGCTATTGATCGATCCCAGAGCCAGACCGCTGTTACGCTCCGGCAGTCAGTTCTGGCTGCCGAAACCCAAGCTGTCACTCACCCGGCTGCAAAACATTGGCGACCTGATTCAGGGGTCCGCCATCATCCTGCAACCGGGCACCGGTGAAGCGCAGTTTAACTTCACCGCCCTGAATACGCCGCCGGCCCACCGGCCCGCGATCTCCGGCCTCAATATCCGCCTGGAAAGTGATCGGCTGGGGTCCCTCGATTACGGCTCTCCGGTAATGTACCGTCAGATTCCGGTGGGTGAGGTCAGCGGCTATGAGCTCAACCCGGATGGAACCAAAGTTCTGATCTATGCCACCATCAAAGAGCAGTACGCCGGTCTGGTCAAACACAACAGTCGGTTCTGGGAAGAAAGTGGCATCCATCTGAAAGCGGATGTTGATGGTGTTGAGTTCGAAAGTGGCTCGCTGAGCAGTGTAATCAATGGTGGCATCGGATTTTTCACCCCCGATACCAAAGATCAGCAAAGCGTCGGTCAGGAGCACCCGTTTCATCTGTTTCGCAACTTTGACAATGCCAGTAAACAGGGACGTCTACTGTATAAGGAGAATGCAGATAAGCTGGCGATTCGGGTGCAAGCCGACACGCTCGGTTCGCTCACCAGCGGAGCGCCAGTGCTGTATAAACAACTCCCTGTCGGCACTATCAGTTACTACGCCCTGGCAGATGATGACAGCGTCATTGTTCACCTGTTGATCGATAAACCCTACCGCCACCTGGTCACCGACCAGAGCCGTTTCTGGAATGCCAGTGGCGTGGATGCCAGCCTCAGCCGCAGTGGCGTAAAGATACACAGTGAATCGATGCAGACGCTGCTGCGGGGTGGAATCGCCTTTGACAATCTCAGCGACCATGGCAAAGCCGCCGTCCGCCGTCAGCTGTTTAAACTCTATAACACCCGCAGTAAAGCGCTGCAAAAGGGGCCCGATATCACCGTGACTTTTCCGGCGGGGCCCAATATTACCGTCGGCGCAAATGTCTACTTCAAAGGTCTGATAATGGGCAGGGTCGAACAGGTCCGGCTGCTCGATAGTCAGGGCAGTGCCGAAACAAAGATCGCTCTCACCGAAGAGGGGGCGCTGCTGGCCCGCCAGGGCTCCCGTTTCTGGATCGCCGCCGCACGGATCAACCTGTCCGGCGTGGATTATCCGGAAACCCTGATTGCCGGAAACCATATCGAGGCGCTACCAGGCAGCGGCGAACGACAGCTTAGCTTCACCGGTTTACCGGAGAGCCCGGCGGAGCGCAACCTGCCGGGCCTGAATATTGTGCTGCAAACGGAACAACTCGGCGCTATCGATATCAATAGTAATATCTACTATCGGGGCATGCCGGTTGGTTATGTATCCGGTTATGAACTGAGCGATGACGGTCACCGGGTGAAGCTCTTTGTGAATATTAAAAGCCGCTATAGCAAGCTGGTAACCAAGGCCAGCAAATTCTGGAATATTGGCGGCATTGATGCTGAGTTTGGAATTTTTAAGGGATTAAAAGTGGAAACCACCAATCTGGAAAGCCTGGTTCAGGGCGGTATCGCCTTCAGTACACCGGAGGATAATGCCCAGCCGGTCAGCTCCGGCTATCAGTTTGAACTGCTTGAAGAGGAGCCGGACACGTGAGACTTCACTCACTGCTACTGGCCTGTCTGATCAGCTCGCTGCTATTACTGGGCGGCTGCGCAACCAACTCTGCCAGCAACTTCAAACTCAGTAATCTGGCGAAAAGTGATATCGACAGTGTCACCGACATGCATATCAAAGAGGTTCACAAACTCTGCCGTGAGCTGACGATAAAACTGTATAAACGTAACCCCCGGGAGCTGGCAAAAGCCCCTCCGGGCACCACGGTAAAGAAGCGTATCGCACAGATCTTCAGCAATCAGCGAATCAAAGGCTTTACCGAGCTTAATGGCGCTAAAAGTACTAAGGCGATCACGCTCAGTTTCAGTGAAGAGTACCCGGGCGACCGGGTCTTCGCACTAATGGCAGGACTCAGCAGTATGTTGTTTGCCGCCTACAACTATCAGGATGAATTTTTCCTGCTCGACGAGATCGATCAGCAGAAACTGTACAACAGTGCCCGGAACCTGGAGACAGTTGCCTGGCAACTGAACAACCGCAGAAACAGCACGGGGGAACGCTATATTCTCAGTAATGGCGTTTCTGAGAATGGTATCCGCAATCTCAGTTATGAGCGTCTGTTTGGAAAGCTGATCAGCCTGCAGGATATGATGGCGCTGCTGATCGCAGACACCACCAACCGTAATATTACCCGGGTGGTGCAGAGTGCCGCCTCAATGACATTTTTGCCTATCTGAGGGGTGTATCAAGCGCACAACATCCCTTTCACGCACCGACAACGGCGGTTATTGCTGCATCTCTCTGATGAACTGATCTGATGCCTTAATGGAGCGTTGCATCTCGGCCAGCAAGCGGTCGATATCCCGTTTAATGCCACCAAACTCCCCTTTCAGCGAGCCAATCGCCCGGGCATTGAGGTTATGCTTGAGGAACAGGGTGTTGTCTTTCAGGGCGGCCAATACCGGCTGCATTTTGGCTTCCGCACGTTTAAGACTTGTATGCAATGCGTGATAACGGGATTTGGTCTCTTTCAGGGTCTGGGCACTCTGATTACGCAGTTTGGTATTGGTGTACTGATCCAGCTCCCCCTGCCACTCATCAAACAGCGCTTCGGCAACATCCTCTACCTGACGGATATTATCACTGACCGACTCCGCCGCCGCTTCACTATCATCATAGGCAGACTGCATATCGTTATACACCGACTCCAGTTCGCCCCCTTCAAAGTTCACCACAGTACGGAACTGCTCCAGTGCAGAGACAAACTCCGCCTGAGCATCATCCTGAGCCGCCCGGGTATCTTCAACCCGGTCCACCAGAATATCCCGTTTATGAATCCCCACTTTCTCCATCGCCGAATAATAGGCGCTCTGGCAGCCACTCAGTACGAGCGGTGGCAGAAGCAACACACAGGCCAGCACAATACGTTTCATCTGATTCCCTTAACACTGTTTTACAACGGTTTGTTGATGCGGATATTACCGATTTTATGGTTCTGATTCAGCTCCAGACAGACATCGGCCCGGCCCGGCATCTCTTCCAGCATATTGCGGGTGAGTCGTTCATAGTGCTGAATAAAGCGCCGGATCTCCCGCTCGTTCATAATCCGCAGGTGTTGTGTAGGTTGCTGAGTATCGTAAAAATAGCGCACTCTTTCCGCCAGTTTTTTCTCCTGCTGCGAGCGCCACTCAAACACCGACTCCATGCTCGGCACTTTCAGCATAATCAGCACATCGATCATATCGAACAGCTCTTTGTAGCTGCTCTCCAGCTGCTGATTAACATAGCCCCGCCAGAACCCCAGGGGATCTTCACTACGCTCCAGATCGTTAACCGACTCGGCTAACTGGCTCTGCGACTGGGCGGAGGCACCCACACACCAGCCCTCCAGCACGATAACATCCGCTTCCCCCTGCCACTCCTGCCATAATGCAGTTGGGCAGCGGTCATCTATCGATTTATCGAAGACCGGAATTTTGACGTTGCGGCCGTCATCGCCAAACTCTCCTTTCAACCCGCGAATCAGTTCGATACCCAGCTCAACATCGTGGGTGCCGGGCACGCCGCGGGTTTTAAGTAATGGATGTACCGCATGGGCGAGTGCTTCGCGGTCCTCCCGGGTCTTATAGAGATCATCGATCGACAGACCCACCACTTTCAGATCGAAGCCCTCTTCGAGAATCACCTCGAGCAGATTGAACAGGGTGGATTTACCGGCCCCCTGGGCGCCATTGATACCCACCACCAGCGGTCCCTGCTGCTGATTTTTGCGCGCTACCAGCCAGGCGCCCAGCGGCACATAGATCGACTCCAGAAGTTCAACCAGCCCAATATCGACCTTAAGTGATTCCAGCGTCAGGGCGAACGCTTTTTCAACCCGACGCACGGCTTGCTCCCGGGCCTCCGCTGTCAGGCACAGCTGGTCCGATGGCCAGCTACAAAGTGAACTCATTATGTTGCTCCCTGATGTTTAATCCGGTTGTCTCGTAACCACTGCTGTATCGCGTTTATCTGTTCACTTTCCATCAGTGATGGCGCATGGGTCATCCCCTTAATCCGGTACAGATGGAGATCAGGACGCAGCTGCTGCATCCGTGTCACAGTGTCGGGGGTCAACACATCCGACTGATCGCCCCAGATCAGCATCTGAGGACAGTTTACCTGCCGCCAGATGGGTTCCAGATCGATATCCTGGTCCTCTATCTCGCGGCTCTGCTCTGCAATCCTGGGATCGTAGTGCAGCCCGTACTGATTTTCTGCCAGCGTCCGGTGACCATAGCGGACCAGATGTTGCCACTGCCGGTCACTCAGTCCCTGGTAAGCGGTATAGGTGGTGCGCATATACTGTTCCAGCTCTGCCAGCGAGCTGAAACGATGATCACCCAGATACTGTGAAATCCGTTGTAGTGCGGCTTTGCCAATAAAACATCCCACATCATTCAACACCAGCGAACGAATCGGCGAATCAGGCAGTGCCGCCAGGCAGGTACCGATTATGCCCCCCATCGAGGTGCCAATCCAGTCAACCTGGTCGACATCCAGCCGGGCCAGCAGGGTCGTTATATCGCTCATGTAACGGGGGATATCATAATTGATTCCCGGTGCCAGCCAGTCGCTTTCCCCCCGCCCGGGCATATCCGGGCACACCACCCGATAGTCCCGTGCTAACGCCCGGGCCAGCTCATCGAAATCACGGCTGTTACGCGCCAGTCCATGGACACACACCAGCACCCGGTCATTATCAGCACTGCCCCATTCGTGATACACCACCCGGTGAAACCCCTGAGGGTTGAGCGCCATTACTGATCGGGTTCGCATAACTCTCTCCTGTCATCTGAAACGCAGCCAATAACGTAAAGCTAACATCTGGTAAAGAATTGTAAAGAGCCACACAAACCTGCTTACTGACCAGAACAGATGTATTATGATTTGCTAATCTAATAACTACGGCTTACAGATGGACGGGTAATGGCTGAACAGCAGACACAATCGTTTTACCAAAAACACAAGCACTGGCTACTGTCTGTGCTGATTCTGCTGGGTGCTGTGGCGATATTTCTGACGCTGATACTCACCCGGCCAACCGCCCCCTCCCGCCCGGCCAAAGAGAAGGTCTGGACGGTCAGGGTTATCGAGGCGCAACCCGCACACTACTCGCCTCAGCTGTCACTGTATGGCCGGATAGAATCGCCCTCCAGCAGCACCCTTTCCTCATCGATCAACGCCTATGTGGAACAACGCCTCACCGCCGAAGGGGACTCTGTCGATGCGGGGCAGCTACTGATTCAGCTTGATAACCGCGATGCGTCATTACTGCTGTCGCAGAAACAGGCCGAGGTTGACCGGATTGAAGCGCTGATTGACGCAGAAAAGGTGCGTTACCAGGCCAACCTGAAAGCACTGAAAATAGAGCAGGAACTGGTCTCACTTACTCAGCGCACCCTGGAACGCTATCAGGACCTTAGCAGCCGCAGCCTGGCCAGCCAGAACCAGCTGGATGATGCCCGCAGAACCAAGCAGCAGCAGGCGCTGTCCCTTAACAGCCGTCAACAGTCGATCGATGACTACCCTAACCAGCTGGCCCAGCTGGAGGCCCAGCTGAAGCAGGCAACCGCACAGCGAGACAGTGCCGCCCTCGACCTGGAACGCAGCCAGATAACCGCCCCCTTCAGTGGCCGCGTCGCTGAGGTTAACATCGCCGCCGGTGAGCGGGTTCGCAGCGGAGACCCGCTGCTGACACTGTATGCAACCGACACCCTTGAAGTGCGTTCGCAGGTTCCCAGTCGCTACCTGCCGCAGTTACACCAACAGCTGAAACATGGCAAACAGATTATCGCCACAGCCACCCTCGATGGTCAGCCCCTTAAACTGACACTGGCGCGTTTTGCCGCCGCAGTCGAGAGCGGCAGTGCCGGGGTAGACGCACTGTTCCGCATCGATTCCGGGGATTATCGTGGCGAGCCGGGGCGTTCTCTGTCGCTGAGACTGACCATGCCGGAGCAGGATAACCTGCTGGCACTGCCGCCGCAGGCGATTTTTGGCACCGACCGGATCTACACCGTAAAAGACAATCGTCTGCAGGGCGTCACCATTGAGCGGGTAGGCGACCTTCGCGACAGTCAGGGCGAGTCGAAAGTGCTGGTTCGCAGCGCGACGATCCAGCCCGGCGAACCCATACTGGCCACGCAGCTCCCCAATGCGATGACCGGACTGCTGGTTGAGGTTGCAGGCAGTCAGGCTGCGGCTGAGCCAACGCCTGATACCAAACCCGCATCAGCCGCCGGGACGGAGTAAGTTATGCCGACCAGCCAGGGGCCACTGAAAAGCCTGATCACTCTGTTTACCGAACACCGGGTGGCCGCCAACCTGTTGATGATGCTGATGATCCTGGCGGGCGTCTGGGGATTAAAAAAGCTTAACACCCAGTTTTTTCCCACTTTCGAGCTGGATATTATCACCATCGCCGTGCCCTGGAGTGGTGCGGCCGCAGAAGATGTGGAAAGCTCGATCATCCTTCCCATAGAGCGGGAGCTGAAATCGGTTAACGGTATCGATGCAATCTACTCGACCGCCACCCAGGGTTCCGCCTCCATCCGCCTGGAGCTGGAGGAAAACAGTGATGTTGCTTATATTCTTGATGAGGTAAAACAGAAGGTCGATGGCATCACCAACCTGCCGTCGGATGCGGAAAAGCCGATCGTACAGCGGGTGATCCGCTATGATGATATCGCCCGGATCCTGATTACCAGCGACAAAGCGTCCGCACAGGAACTACGGATTCTGGCGCGTCAGTATGAACGGGAACTGCTGCAGCGGGGTATCCGCAAAATCGATTTTGTTGGTTTACCAGAAGAGGAGATCGCCATTCAGATCCCCTCCAGCCGCCTGCATGAACTGGGGCTGAGTCTCAGCGATGTCGCCCAGATTATCAATCAGCGCAGCGTCGATCTGCCGGCGGGTACCGCTGCACAGGGGGATGGTTCCCGTCAGATCCGCAGTCTCAGTCAGCAGCGCGATGTTGAGGGCTTTAGTCAGCTACCCCTGATTACCGCCAAAGATGGCCGGTTGCTGCGTTTGGGAGATATCGCCACCCTTGACTGGCGCAACCGGGACAACCAGACCTATCTCACCTATCGCGGCCAACCGGCAATCCAGTTACTGCTGCGCCGCACAGAGCATGAAGATACCCTGAAAGCCGCTAAAATAATGCGCGACTGGCTCAGTGAAAGGCAACCCACACTGCCACCGGATATCCAGCTCATCGCCTTTGATGAAGGCTATGAAGCGATCCAGGACCGCATTAACCTGCTGATCAAAAACGGCGTCGGCGGACTGATTCTGGTGATCGCCACCCTGTTTCTGTTTCTCAATGCCCGGGTGGCCTTCTGGGTAACGGTAGGGATTCCCGTCTCCTTTATGGCGACGCTGGCGGTTCTCTACGGTATTGGGGGCAGCATCAATATGATCAGCCTGTTCGGTATGATCATGGCACTGGGTATTATTGTTGATGATGCCATTGTGGTCGGTGAAGACACCCTGACCCATCTGCAGATGGGGGAACCGGGGCTCAAGGCAGCCATCGGCGGAGCCCACCGGATGCTGGCACCGGTCATGGCCTCGTCTCTCACCACCATCGCCGCGTTTCTGCCGCTGCTGTTAATTGGCGGCATTATCGGCAATATCCTTATCGATATTCCCACCGTGGTTATCTGTGTCATCATGGCATCGGTGGTGGAGTGCTTCCTGATTCTGCCCGGCCACCTGCACCACAGTCTGCATAAAGCGGCCGATCTGCACCCCTCAAAAACCCGTATCAGACTCGATGCCGCGTTCAATAATTTTAAGAACGGCCGGTTTCGCAGCTGGGTTGAAAGCGCCATCCGGTTTCGCTGGGTGACAGTCACAATCGCCCTGGCAGCGTTTATTATTGCCATCGGGCTGGTGGGCAGTGGACGGATAAAGTTCACCTTCTTCCCGGCGGTTGAGATGGAAACCCTGAACGCCAACATTCAGTTCACGTCGGGCAGTAGTCCCGATCAGGTGGATAAATTCCTGCAACATCTGGATCAGACGCTGCACCAGACCGAGGAGGAGCTGGGCGGCAATCTGATTAAGATGGCACTGCAGATCCACCGCAAAACCAATAGCAGCCGCACCAGTCAGGGGTCCAGTCAGGGCGATGAATTTGGTGCGCTCTATGTGCAATTGACCTCAATCGACAGCCGGGAGATCACCAACGGGGAGATCATTAAAAAGTGGCGCAGTAAGATCACACTGCCCGCCGGTATTGAAAAATTCACCATCGACCTGAATCGTTCCGGCCCACCCGGCAAGTCGCTTGAAGTTAAACTGGTCGGTTCCGATGTTGAACAGCTGAAGCAAGCCTCGCTCGCGGTTCAGGACGCACTGAGTCAGTACAACGGCGTCAGCAACGTCGATGATGATCTGCCCTTTGGTAAGTCTCAGCTGATCTACCAACTGACACCGGCAGGCAAGACCGCCGGACTGACTCTCAACTCGGTTGGCCGCCAGCTACGCTCCTCTTTTGATGGCCAGTTGGTACAGATATTCAACCGGGGAGAGGATGAGGTCGAGGTCAGAGTGGTACTGCCAGACAGCGAACGGGATCGTTTCAGCGCCCTGGAAAACCTGCCGATTCTGCTCCCCAATGGCGAGACTGCGCCGCTGGCCAATGTGGTGCAGTTCACCGATAAGCAGGGGCTTGACCGGCTACAGCGGGTCGACGGTCAGCTGGCGATTAAGGTGACCACCGATCTTGATGAAGCAGTCGCCAATGCCAATGAAATTATCGCTGACCTGAACGCCGGCAAACTACAGCAGATCACCTCAGAATATGGCGTTCAGGCCAGTTTTGAAGGGCGTAATAAAAACCAGCGGGAAACCCTGGCGGATATGAAGATGGGTCTGTTAATAGCGCTGTTGCTGATCTTTATCATTCTCAGTTGGGTGTTCTCATCCTACAGCTGGCCTCTGGCAGTGATGCTGGCGATCCCCCTGGGACTGACCGGAGCCATCGCCGGACACCTGCTAACGGGGCAGAACCTGACCATACTGTCACTGTTTGGCTGCTTTGGCCTTTCTGGCATCGTCATTAATGATTCCATCGTATTGATCACCTTTTTCCAGAAGTTGCGCAAAGAGGGGATGAGTGTTCACAACGCGATAGTGGAAGCGGCCTGTCAGCGTCTGCGGGCGGTGCTGCTGACCTCTCTCACCACCATTGCAGGCCTGACACCCATACTGTTTGAAACCTCGCTGCAGGCGCAGTTCCTGATTCCCATGGCCACCTCACTGGTATTCGGGCTGGCGTTTGGCACCATGCTGATTCTGCTGGTTGTACCAGCCCTGCTGGTGATGCTGGAGAATGGCAAAGAGTTGTTCAGATCAGCTATCCGCCGTGAAAAGGCGCCCCTGCAGTCCTGATAGCGATGCAAGGCAGAGAGCCCGGCGGTCTCACCGGGCAGTGATTGCGCTACTGTTCTGGCAGATCAGACCACATGGCGGTCAACATAGCTGGCGATGATCTGCTCATCCTGCGGGTTCAGATCGACAAACTTCATACCAAATTCAAACCGGCTCTGAGACAATCGCCGGATATGGATTAACCGGCAAACTTCACTCAGTTCACCGTCAGGCATGCTAAAACTGACCACATGCTCACTCACCCCTTTGGGATTAGCATTGTCGTTTTTTAACACCTGCACCAGCGCCTGGCTACCCTGAATGGCAACACCACCCAGACTAATATTGATAATCCGGGCACCGGTATTATCGCCAGGGATGCCCACCCGGACCTCAAAATCAGCGTCAACCCTAGGGTGTAATCGACTATCTGTAAGCACGCTTACCAACTCCCCCGTTTGTTCCTGTTTCTTAAGGTTATGTCGTAGACGGCAGAATGTCACTTATCTCATCCGCCATTGCATATAAACGTCAATAGATGGTGGCTTTCATTGGCCTGCTGGCTTCCATCCGGTATAATTTCCGCTCTTTTGTCAGCGGCAATTACAAGGCATTTCAATGAATTCAGATCTGCAGAAGCTTCAGCCATATCCATTTGAAAAACTGGCTAAGCTGAAAGCCGGGGTAACCCCTCCCACCGAGCTTGAACATATCGCGCTCTCCATCGGCGAACCGAAGCACCCGTCACCCGCTTTTGTGATCGATGAACTGAGCCAGAATCTGGACAAACTGGCCAACTATCCAACCACCGCCGGCACAATTGAACTGCGTCAGACCATTGCGGACTGGGCCATCCGGCGTTTTAAGTTGCAGCCTGGCAGCCTGACCGGTGCCGATAATGTACTACCGGTGCTCGGCACCCGGGAAGCGATCTTCGCCTTCACCCAGTGTGCCATCAACCGGGTGCCTGCCACCGAGGCAACACCGCTGCTGTTATCACCGAACCCGTTTTATCAGATCTACGAAGGCGCGGCCTATCTGTCCGGTGCCGAACCCTATTATCTGAGCTGCACCGCTGAAAACCATTTTGTGCCCGATTTTGATGCGGTGCCCGAAGCGGTCTGGCAACGCTGCCAGTTGCTGTTTCTCTGCTCACCAAGTAACCCCACCGGGGCAGTTACAGACGCCGCAACGCTGGCTAAACTGATTGCTCTGTCTGACCAGTATGATTTTATTGTCGCCTCCGATGAGTGCTATTCAGAGATCTATTTCGATGAAGCCAATCCGCCGGTAGGCCTGCTGGAAGTCTGTGCCCAGTTGGGCCGTCACGACTATAAAAACTGTGTCGTGTTCCACAGCCTGTCGAAACGCTCTAACCTGCCGGGCCTGAGATCAGGATTTGTGGCTGGCGATGCCCGTCTGATTGCACCGTTCACCAGCTACCGCACCTATCACGGCAGCGCCATGTCAATTCCGGTACAGCTGGCCAGTATTGCGGCCTGGAACGATGAGACCCATGTGCTGGAGAACCGCGATAAGTATCGGGAGAAGTTTGCCGCAGTGCTGGAAATTCTTGAGCCTGTTATGGATGTCAGAATGCCCGATGCCGGTTTCTATCTCTGGGCCGCTACACCGATTCCTGACGACCAGTTTGCTCAGGGACTGTTTGCCCAGCAAAACCTTACGGTATTGCCAGGTAGCTACGTCTCCAGGGAGGACCAGACAGGCGAACTGCCGGGCGCGGGCTTTGTGCGGATGGCACTGGTGGCAACCCTGGAAGAGTGTGTTGAAGGTGCGCAGCGGATTCGCCGCTACGTTGAATCACTCACCGCCTGAGGAGCAGAACATGACGACACTATATGGTATTTCAAACTGCGATACAGTGAAGAAAGCGCAGCGCTGGCTGACAAGCAACGGGGTGGATTTCAGTTTCCATGATTTCCGCAAAGACGGGCTGACAGAAGCCCAGTTACAGGAATGGGTTGCCAGCCTCGGCTGGGAGGCGCTGTTAAATAAGCGCAGCACCAGTTGGCGTGCTCTGGATGACAGTATAAAAAACAGTATTGATGAAACCACCGCCATTCGCGAGATGCTGGCCACTCCGACGCTGATCAAGCGTCCGGTGCTGAACCTCGGCGACCGCATTCAGGTGGGTTTCAAAGAGAGTGACTACAGCGCTCTGTTCAAATAAATTCTTAAAAGTTCTATGGAGTTACAAACAATGAGTACATTTGCATTCGGCCTGGGTATCGGCACAAAATCATCAGAGGGAGAGTTGCTGGAAGTTTATTTTAACAGCCCGCTGCTGAATCCATCCGCACAACTGATCACCGCGGTTAAGGATATCGCCGGCTATAACGGTGGCAATCAGGCGATCGAACTGACAACTTCTCAGCTGAGCGAACTGGAAGCGGCTTTTCTGGCGATCGATGCAGAGGATCAGGCCGAGATCGTTGAGATCTGTAAAGGTACTCAGCAACCGATGATTCTGACCATTCTGGAAACCGATGCTGACCCTGAGTCCACCGCGGAGGTCTACCTGAAACTGACCCTGCTGTCTCACCGTCTGGTGAAGCCTCACGGTCTGAACCTGAACGGCATGTTTGGTAAGCTGCCTAACGTTGCCTGGACCAGTGAGGGAGCCATCTCCCTGGCGGACCTGCCTAAACGCCAACTGGCAGCCCGCGCTCAGGGACGGATTATCGATGTCCATTCAGTTGATAAGTTCCCGAAAATGGCGAACTACGTTATCCCTGCCGGCACCCGGATCGCAGCGACCTCCCGCGTCCGTCTCGGCGCCCACGTCGGCGAAGGCACCACGGTGATGCATGAAGGCTTTATTAACTTTAACGCCGGTACGCTGGGCGTAAGCATGGTCGAGGGCCGTATCTCAGCCGGGGTTGTGGTCGGTAACGGATCTGATCTCGGCGGCGGTTGCTCCACTATGGGAACCCTGTCCGGTGGCAACAATGTCGTGATCTCCGTCGGTGAAAACTGTCTGCTGGGTGCCAATGCGGGCCTGGGTCTGCCGCTGGGTGATCGCTGTACTATTGAAGCGGGTCTGTATATCACTGCCAGCTCCAAAGTGACACTGCTGGATGACCAGAACAACGAGGTCAGCACTGTGAAAGCCGCCGAACTGGCCGGTAAGCCGGATCTGCTGTTCCGCCGCAACTCTCAGACCGGTCGCGTCGAAGTGAAGACCAACAAGTCTGCAATCGAGCTGAACGAAGAGCTGCACGCGCACAACTAAGCCTGGCGTTCTCCGTCCAGTGTCAGGGTGCTGCTCACCGCAGCACCCCATTATCCACCCCTGCAACGGCCATCCGGCGTTAAGGTAACCTCCATGTCTCAACTCAGTGCCACCCTCGAACTTGCCAAACAACTGATCTCCCGTCGCTCCGTCACCCCCGAAGACGATGGTTGTCAGGAGCTGATGATCGAACGGCTGGAAGCGCTGGGCTTTCATATCGAACGCCTGCAGTTTGAAGAGGTGACAAACTTCTGGGCACGCCGGGGCAGCAAAGGACCGCTGTTCTGTTTTGCCGGACACACCGATGTGGTGCCCACCGGCCCGGAAGCCAACTGGGACCATCCACCGTTTGATCCGGTAATAGAGGACGGTTTTCTGTGTGGTCGTGGTGCCGCCGATATGAAGGGCAGCCTGGCGGCGTTTATTACCGCGCTGGAACGCTTCTTAGAGCATCACCCCGACCATGATGGCTCGATCGCCCTGCTGATCACCAGCGATGAGGAGGGGCCGTTTGTGAATGGCACCACCCGGGTAATCGATCATCTGGAAGCACGCAATGAAAAGATCACCTGGTGTATTGTTGGCGAACCCTCCAGCACCGTGAAGGTCGGCGATGTGATCAAAAATGGGCGCCGCGGCTCAATCAGCGGTGACCTGACCATACGCGGCGTGCAGGGCCACGTTGCCTACCCTCATCTGGTGGAAAATCCGATCCACCTGGCCGCTCCGGCACTGAACGACCTGGCGTCTGAAGTCTGGGATGAGGGGAATGAGTTTTTTCCGCCAACCAGCCTGCAGATCTCCAATATCCATGCCGGTACCGGTGCAACCAACGTGGTCCCGGGCCATATCGATGTGCAGTTTAACCTGCGTTTCTCCACCGAAGTCACCGCAGAGCAGATCAAGGAGCGGACCTATGCGATTCTCAACCGCTACGGCCTGAATTTTGATATCAACTGGACCCTCAGCGGTAACCCCTTTATTACCGACCGCGGTGATCTGGTAGACGCCTGTATCGATTCAATCAAAGCGGTTACCGGCCTGGAGACAGAGCTTTCCACTTCCGGCGGCACCTCTGATGGCCGTTTTATCGCACCCACCGGCGCCCAGGTTGTCGAGCTGGGACCGATCAATGCGACTATCCATAAGGTCAACGAGCGGGTTAAGGCGGATGATCTGGACACCCTGTCATCACTGTATGAAAACATTATGGCAAAACTGCTGACCCGGTAAGCGGAATGAACTTTGACCTGAACTGCCCCGTCTGTCTGCAATCCTTATCAGGCGATAGCAAGCACCTTGAATGCCCGGATCGCCACAGCTTTGATGCGGCCCGACAGGGCTACTGGAATCTGTTGTTAGCCAATCAGAAACGCTCTAAGGATCCCGGCGACAATGCCGAAATGGTGCAGGCACGGCGCAACTTTCTTGCCCTGGGGCATTACCAGCAACTGGCTGACACTATCGCTACCCGGTTGGCTGAGCGTGCGGCAGAGCATCAATCACCCCGCATTCTCGATATGGGCTGTGGTGAGGGTTATTACACCTGCCGGATGGAGCAGCAGCTGCAACAAAGCGGCGTCGATTATCAACTGGCCGGACTCGACATTTCAAAACACGCCGTCAAAGCAGCCTGCAGCCAGAGTAAAGGCATTACCTGGATGGTCGCCTCCGGTGCCCGGATGCCGGTAGCGGACTACTCTCTGGAGCTGATATCAGTGTTGTTCAGCCGACTGATGCCGGATGAGTTTAGTCGCACGCTGAAGCCAGGCGCGGAGCTGCTGATCGCCTACCCTGGCGAAGACCACCTGATCGAGCTGCGCGAACTGATCTACGACGAGGTGCGTCACTCAGGCTTTGATCCGGCAACCGTGCTCGGCGAAGCGTTTGAGCATATTTCCACTGAAGCGATCAGATATCGTTTCTCCCTGCCTGACCAGACCCAGATCAGCCAGCTACTGGCGATGACGCCCCATGGCTGGCGGATCAATCAGAGTGCCCGTGAACGACTGGCTGCGCTGAGCCAGTTAGAACTGACTCTGGATGTCTGCCTGGCGCGTTTCCGGCGGATTTAAGCGATGCGCCGGGGCAACTTAAAACAACGCCTGCGCTTACGTCTTATCCGCCGTGCCGACAACGTCAAGCAGAACCTGACCATTCTGCTGCTCGGCATCGGTCTCTTTATGATCGGCTTTATCGCCCTGGCGATTGCCCAGTTTCTGCTGATGCAAAGCCTGCCGCGGGAGATTCTCGCACTGGTCGGACTTATTGTCGCAATTTGCGGAGCAATAACCGCCGCCTTCGGCTATATTAGCCTGAGCGTTCTGCGGATTTTCCGCTTTCTGCTAACCGACAGCCAACCCGACCTGAAATCTGACCAAAACCATGACTGAAGACCAACGCCACCCCGATATTGAGATCTACATTAAAGACCGCTCTCTCGAACGGATAACCCAGTGGCTGGAGAGCCTCTGCGAATCGCTGCAGCGAGATTTCGAGCAGGGCCAGGTGCACCACTTCAACGCCAGAATCAGTGGTTGCGAGATCCCAGTGATGATCCATGAAAAGGTCTCAGGCAAAGCCTGGAGCAGTATCTGGTTTAACTCCGACCAGACTCCCTGGATCAAAGATCTGGACTGTGCGCAACAGGCTGCCCGTGAACTGGAGACCGAAATACGCTGTATCGCCAGCGGCTGGACCTCAGGGGATGATCCGGATGAGTGGTGGCGGATCGAGGGGGATACGGTTGAAAAGATTCACTGGCGTACGTAATACTGCCAACGCTCAGTAAACGCGGTTGCAGATCCAGCCAGCGACACGCGCCCTCAGGCCCGGGCACTGAACTGCTGACCGGAACGGTCGATCTCATCCAGCATCAGACGACCCGCAGAAGCCAGCCCGATCCGGGCAAAATCATCCGCCGCAGACACACTTCTGACCGGTGTATTCTCCTGCACCGAAAGGTGACTGAGCAGGTAGGCGAAATCCCCCGCATGATGTTCATTGACCGCACTGTTAAGACGGCTTACCACCTCGGCGGTATGCAACGAGTCAGTATCAGGGTATTCCAGCGTCTCGGGTTCCGGCAGGCGAAACCCTTCGGATGTGGTCCGGCCCTTCTGCGTCTGATATTCGGTAGCAGTGATCAGACTTAACAGCATAGAGAACTGTGCACCACGCCCCTCATTAACCGCATGGGTTAACGAAGAGGTGTAGCCCTCAATTCGCTGCTCTAACTGTTCAAGCCGTTCTATCTGCATCTGAAAACCACAATACCCGGGTTACTATCGCGTCAGTTATAGTTCGGCCTGAAGCGGTATTTCTTGAGTATTTTCTGACACTTATTATCGGCTTATCGGAGCAGACGATGCCACCGGATGAGTCTGAAGCGGCGCAGCCTCTGGTAGCTGCAGAAAGTGAAGGAATGCCTGAACCAACGGGTTGCTACAGGTGTCGCTGGGCACTACCACTGATAACTGCCGGGACAGCTGCAACGGCGTCTGTAACACCACCAGCTCGCCCCTGCGAAGCTCCTCAGCAACCGCCAGCCGTGACAGACAACCTATCCCCAGACCCGCCTTAACCGATTGCTTAATCGCCTCCTGGCGGTTGAGCGCCATCACCATAGCGACATTCCCGTTCACCTGCTGCAGTGCCCGGTCAAACACTTCGCGGGTACCTGATCCCTGCTCCCGCAGAATCCAGCGTTGTTGCGACATCTGCTCAACACTCAGGTGACCTGCCTGCGCCAACGGATGGGTTTGACTGCAGAACACCAGCAACTCATCGCTGCGCCAGGGGATAATCTGCAACTGAGAGTGGGAAGCCGGGCCTTCGATCAGACCGATATGTGCCTGCCCCTTCTCCAGCCCTGCGATCACCTGCCGGGTATTAGCGATCTGCAGATCGGGTTCAACCTGTGGATACTGCCTGATAAAGTCAGCCATCAGTGGTGCAAACAGATAACTGGCGATGGTGACACTGGCCGCTACCCGGAATGAGCCACTGATCCCCCCGCCCCGAGGAGTATTAAGGCGTTCAACATTGATCAGTATATCCCGTACCCGGGGCAGAATATCCCGCCCCATCTCAGTTATCACCAGCTCACGACTGTTACGACTAAACAGGCGGTATCCCAGCGACACCTCAAGCTCCTTGAGCGCCTGACTGGCCGCGGACTGGCTCAGCGCCTGCTCATCAGCCGCCGCCGTCAACCGCCCCAGACGTGCAGTTGCCTCGAATATTCTCAGTTGTCTCAGGGACAGACTCATTGTTCGGTTTTTCTTATATCTAATGTTAGAAACATCCATTTTACTTAATATCATTAAAATTGGAAGATAGCGCCTGTCACAACCCTTGCGCTAACAACCAATCTGAGCCCAACTATGCCACGATCTATACTGCTTCCCATTATTGCCGCTCTGGCACTTGGACTGGCCCACCTGGAACCTGTCGCCAGTATCGGGCTCAGCGCCCTGCCGCTGGCCATTCTGATGGGCATGATCTGGGGGCATTTCGATCACCCTGTACTCAGCTTCGCTGACAATCGTTTTACCCTCTTCTGTCAGCAGCGTTTACTGCGCACCGGCATCGTACTGTTTGGTTTTAGTCTGAGTCTGGAACAGATACTCGCAGTTGGCTGGCAGGCACTGTTACTGGATGCGGTAACCATTGTCTGCATCTTCAGTGTCGGCACCTGGATCGGCATACGGTTTTTCAAACTGCATCGCGATGTCGCCATCCTCACCTCGGTTGGCAGCGCAATCTGTGGGGCTGCTGCGGTGCTGGCCACCGAGTCAGTACTTAAACCGAAGCAGCAACATGTCACAGTGGCGGTAGCCACCGTCGTCCTGTTCGGCACGCTGGCAATGTTCAGTTACCCGCTGATCTATCAGTTTGCCGGCATGAGTGAATCTGCATTTGGTATCTATATTGGCAGCACCGTGCATGAAGTCGCGCAAGCGGTGGCAGCGGGAGGATCGATCAGTGGCGAGGCGTTGCAAACCGCCGTGGTGGTAAAACTGATTCGGGTGATGATGCTGGCCCCTTTTATTCTGCTGCTCAGCTCGCGCTTGAACCGCACTGCTGATGAAAAGGCCGAAGGCGGGACGATCATTATTCCCTGGTTTGTCTTTGGTTTTATCGCTGCAACCGCCGTTAACAGCCTGACAGCGATTCCAGAGCCTGCGCTACAGCTGATCAAACTGTGCAGTCAGTTCAGTCTGGCGCTGGCGATGGCCGCACTGGGATTACAAACCCGCTGGGCCACCATCAAACAGGCGGGAGCGAAACCCCTGCTGCTGGCACTGATACTGTTCCTGATACTGATTGTCGGCGGCTATTTTCTCAACCTGTTGCTGATCAGACTTTAATACAACAGCAGTACTGGCCAGAGCGCTGTCGGTACCGTCAGGATTGAATATACTCAATCTTATTAATATACCAGTACGCCTCACCGGCCGGCGTTCTGATCAGCACCTCGTCCCCCACCTCTTTTTTCAACAGGCCTCTGGCCATTGGTGAATCGATAGAGATGTAGTCTTTGCGCTCAAAAATTTCATCATAGCCGACAATACGAAAACGTTTTATCTCACCGGCATCGTTCTCAATCTCAACCCAGGCACCGAAGAACACTTTGCCCTCCTGTTCCGGCGCATAATTGACCACACCCAGTTCATCGATACATTTACGCAGGTAGCGGACCCGACGATCAATCTCCCGCAAACGTTTTTTATTGTACTGATAATCAGCATTCTCGCTACGGTCTCCCAGACTGGCCGCCCAGGTAACCTTCTGAGTCACCTCCGGGCGCTCTTTGCGCCAGAGAAAATCCAGTTCCTCTTTGAGCTTATCGTAGCCTTGCTGGGTAATTAATCTTGCTCTCATCGGTTTTTAGCACCCTCACATCAATAACCTCTATCGCGTACAGAATCACACGCCAGACAGCTGCATTAACTGACTGGCTCAACGATCAGAGATAAGGAGAGCATTTTTACCACAGAGGACTCTGAGAACACAGAGAAAAGAAAAAAGAGTAACGAGACTGATCAGCCTCGTACTTAGATCAACAGTAAAGATAAACGTTGATGTACAAAATTCAGACGCAAATAACCGCCCGATCTCTAATCAAGAGTGGCGGCTTAATGTAGAAGTCACAGATCTTACTTGAGCCTCGTATAGGATCACTGCCCCCTGCCGGCCATCGTCGCAAGCTCCGGCGTTGTCTCGCCAAAAAGCGGCTCGAATCGAACCCTATTTCTTAAGAACAGGTTCTCATCCTATACGATCAACTTCATATTACTTTTCTACAGACGTAAAAAAAACCGCCTAATCTTTATTCAAGAGTAGCGGCTTAATTTAGAAGTGGTGGGTCGTATAGGATTACCACGCCCTTCGGGCCATCGTCGCAGGCTCCGATGTTTTCTCGCCAAAAAGCGGCTCGAATCGAACCTATAGGTTCTCATCCTATACGATCAACTTCATATTACTTTTCTACAGACGCAAAAAAACCGCCTAATCTTTATTCAAGAGTAGCGGCTTAATTTAGAAGTGGTGGGTCGTATAGGATTACCACGCCCTTCGGGCCATCGTCGCAGGCTCCGATGTTTTCTCGCCAAAAAGCGGCTCGAATCGAACCTATAGGTTCTCATCCTATACGATCAACTTCATATTACTTTTCTACAGACGCAAAAAAACCGCCTAATCTTTATTCAAGAGTAGCGGCTTAATTTAGAAGTGGTGGGTCGTATAGGATTACCACGCCCTTCGGGCCATCGTCGCAGGCTCCGATGTTTTCTCGCCAAAAAGCGGCTCGAATCGAACCTATAGGTTCTCATCCTATACGATCAACTTCATATTACTTTTCTACAGACGCAAAAAAACCGCCTAATCTTTATTCAAGAGTAGCGGCTTAATTTAGAAGTGGTGGGTCGTATAGGATTCGAACCTATGACCAATTGGTTAAAAGCCAACTGCTCTACCAACTGAGCTAACGACCCACACCAAACTTCTTTTTCCCCTGTCCACTACTCTCCTGAGAGAGAGTGGTGGGTCGTATAGGATTCGAACCTATGACCAATTGGTTAAAAGCCAACTGCTCTACCAACTGAGCTAACGACCCGCTGTGGCTCCTCGAGCTGGACTCGAACCAGCGACCAATAGATTAACAGTCTACTGCTCTACCAACTGAGCTATCGAGGAACAACGTTCTCACTATGGCGGAGGGGCAGGGATTCGAACCCTGGGAGGGCTATCAACCCTCGCTGGTTTTCAAGACCAGTGCTTTCGACCACTCAGCCACCCCTCCAGTGAGGTCGCGTATATTAAAGGATTCCGTGTTTGTGTCAATACTTTAGAAGGGAAAAAATTAATTTTTTGCAGAATTTTATCGGATCGCAATCCCGGCAAATATCGTCAGCCATCAGCTCATTCCCAGACTGTACTTCTCACCATAGGTCTCACTGCGCCGATACTCCCCCGGTGTCATGCCGGTCCATTTTTTGAAAGAACGGAAAAACGCCGACGGCTCATCAAACCCCATCAGGGCTGCCACATCATTGATCGACAGTTGCGGCGAGTCCATATAGTTAATCGCCGCTTTCTTACGGCACTCATCCTTAATCTTCTGGTATGAGCTGTTCTCCTCCGCCAGACGGCGGCGCAGGGTTGATACCGACATATTCAGTTTAAAAGCCACCTCTTCCGCGCCGGGCAACTCGCGGCTGAAATCTTTACCCAGCATCGCTTTAACCTGCGAACGCAGACTCTGATCATTATCCACCATGACAATCAGCTGATAGGGGGCTGTTTGCAGAAACCCACGCAGGCTTTCATCACTCTGGATAATGGGATAATCAAGGTAGCGGGCCGGAAACACGATGGCATTGTCGTGCTGACCAAACTTTATCTCCGACTGAAACAGTGTCTCATAATGATAACTGTCGTCCTGCGGTGGAAAGGTAAAGTAAGCCGCCTTCAGATCAAGGCGTGAACCAATCAGCCAACTGATAAAGTGGTGCCACATCGACAGTCCGGTCCGCACTACTCCCGGCGCTTCGTTCTGAAGCATCTCGCGCACCTCTTTTTCGGGTACGGAACTGACCGGTGCAAAGGAGAGCTTGGCGTAGCGCCCCTTGCGCACCAGATAAGGCTTTACCTTAGTGCCGCGACAGATCTCATAAAAAGAGCTGCAGCGATAGATCGCCCGTTCCAGCGTCGGGCAGTGAATAATGGCATGGCACATCATCCGGAAAGTACCATTGGGCACCCGCCCTCCAGACACCATACCAAACGACTCATCCTGAGCAGTCCACATAATTCTCTGGTATAGCTGACCGAATTTGATAGCAGAAAACTCAGTTCGCTGCTCTATTTCAGTTGGATCTATGCCGACGACAGCCAGAAGTTCATCAAGATTATAGCCCTGCTTCTCAACCTGCGTCAGAAGGTAACGGACATAACCTGTTGGAACGGTGATGGTCTTTTCCATCGTTTTATCTCTGCTCTGCTAATATTTTTGTAATTTTAAGAACTTCAGATAGTATTCCTTTAACTTATATCATGAAAAACGAAAAAAATAGCCGAGACATTTTTTGTCAGTGAAAATGACAGCTATTGTTATTGAGCAAACAGGTTGAATTGAAGGATTATCTATTCTGCCTTAATTTCAGATGAAGCAAGCCTGAAGTCTGCAACCCGGTCCGAGGGACGGGCAGGCTGAACAAACAAAAATAACAAGTTACCGAGAAGGTGAACTAAATGGCAAAGAGATCGATAAGGACGTCAGCCCCCTGGCGTGCCACTCCTGTGCGCAATCAACTCGCGCGAAGTGTAACCCTTGCAATGCTGACAGCCTCAATCGCCGGACCGGCATCCGCTGTAGAATTTAACCTTGGAGAGATCGAAGGGCGATTTGATTCTCAACTGTCGGTTGGCTCGAGCTGGCGGATGAGCAACCCGAACGAGGGTCTGATCTCTAAGGCTAACGGTGGTACCAGTGCAGGCTCAGGTTCATACGATGATGGTACCCAGAACTATTCCAAAGGTGATGCCTTTTCGACTGTTCTAAAAGGCGTACATGATCTTCAACTGAGCAAGGACAATGTCGGCGTTTTTATCCGCGGTAAATACTGGTACGACTATGCCCTGAATGAAGGCAATGCGAACCACGGCAATATCCCAAATGGTTATGTGTCAAATACCCCACTGGATGACAACGGCTTTAATGATTATGCTCAGTTTTCCGGGGCAGAAATTCTCGACGCTTACGTTTTTGGCTCATTTGACCTCAGTGATAAGCCTCTCGACATCCGCCTCGGCCGTCAGGTCGTAAACTGGGGTGAAAGCACGTTCATACAGGGCGGCATCAACGTCATTAACCCATTCGACGTAAGTGCATTTCGCCGGGCAGGCGCTGAAGTAAAAGAGGGACTGTTACCGGTTAACATGGCGTTTGCCTCACTGGGTCTGACCGACAATCTTAGTGTTGAGGGTTTTTACCAGCTTGAATGGGAAAAAACCGCGATTGATGGTTGCGGCACATATTTCTCAACTAATGACTTCACCGCTGAAGGCTGTAACGGCATCCGCATCCGCAGTGATAACCCTGCGCTGGCAGCGACGAATAGCCCAGACTCTGTATATTTCAACACCTTTGACGGCAGCCCCCCTTTTAGTACCGATCTGGTGGTAAACAGAGCTGCAGATGGCATCAGAGAAGCCGATGACAGTGGTCAGTTTGGTGTTGCCTTCCGCTATTTTGCCGAAGAGCTAAACAGTACGGAGTTTGGTCTGTATCTGGCGCAATATCACAGCCGGCTACCGCTGATCAGTGGTATTAAGGCCGATCTTGTTTCACTGGGTACACTGGGCCAGCTGGGCGTCTTCCAGTCGCAGTATTTTGTTGAATACCCGGAAGATACCAAACTGATCGGACTTAGCTTTAGCACCAGCCTGGGTGATGTCGCCTGGTCGGGAGAGGTCAGCCATAAGATGGATGTCCCTCTACAAATGAATGGACCGATGCTGGTTGCCGCAATGCTTTCATTAGGTAACCCGGCAGTATCCGGCAACAACCCTGCCAACTCACTGGTAGCTTCAACCGGCTTCGGCGAAGATATTCATGGCTACAGTACTTTTGATATCACTCAGGTACAAACCAGCTTTGTAAAATTTGTTGATCAGGTGATGGGCGCCAGCCGGATGACACTGATTGGTGAACTGGGCTGGACCCATGTGCACGACCTTGATGAGAGTGCAACCGCACTGAAGTATGGTCGAAACGGTATCTTTGGTTATACTCCGGGGGATACTGAAGGTTTTGTAACCCAGGACTCCTTCGGTTACGTTGTCCGGGCAAATCTCACCTACCCGAATGCCTTTGCCGGGGTTAACCTCAAACCTGAAATCAGCTTTAAACATGGTATTAACGGTTATGGCCCTCAACCAGGCGCAGCCTTTAACGAAGGCGAAAAAACAGCCACTATCAGCCTGACCGCCGATTACCTGAACCAGTATCAGGTTCAACTAGGCTATACCAACTTCTTTGGTGGTGACTATAACCCGGTTGACGACCGCGACTTTCTGTCTCTCAGCGCTTCGGTCTCTTTCTAACAGTTAAGGATTACAGGAGAATTTTCTATGACGTTTAAATCGACTGCCCTGATCCTTGGCTCTGCCCTGGGATTAAGTTTAAGCCTGCAGACACTGGCCGCTGTTTCAGACACAGAAGCCGCCAAGCTGGGTGCATCATTAACCCCTATGGGGGCTGAAAAAGCCGGCAACGCAAACGGCACCATCCCTGCGTGGGATGGTGGTTTGCCCGCGGGTGGAGAGCGTTTTAATGACCCTTATGGTGATGAACAACCTCTCGCTACGATTACGGCGGCAAACGCTGCTGAATATAAACAACATCTGACGCCGGGCCAGTTAGCACTGTTTGCCAAATACCCGGACAGCTTCCGGATGAACATCTATCCAACCCATCGCAGTGCCTCCCTGCCCCAGTCTCAGTATGATCACGCCCGTCAAAATGCGGTGCAGTCGGAACTGGTAGACAATGGTAACGGACTGAGTGCAAATACCCTTGAGGGAATCCCTTTCCCAATTCCTCAGAATGGCCTGGAAGTTATCTGGAACCATATGTCCCGTTACCGCGGCGGAGCCCTTGAGCGCACCTTCGTACAGGTGCCGGTGCATGAGAATGGCAACTTTGTGCCGGTGAAGATTACCGAGAAGATGTCCTGGCCCAGCTACCTGAAAGAGGGGCGTACGGAGCAGGATGATAATATTCTGTTTTACTTTGTACAGGAGATTCAGGCACCCGCCCGACTGACCGGCAATGTGTTGCTGGTGCATGAAGCACAGAATCAGATCGCCAAACCCCGTCAGGCATGGATCTACAATGCCGGGCAGCGCCGGGTTCGTCGCGCTCCGCAGATCGCCTATGATGCACCGGGCACCGCTTCAGACGGCCAGCGCACCTCAGACAATCTGGATATGTTTAACGGCGCGCCCGACCGCTACAACTGGAAACTGGCTGGTAAGGAGGAGATCTACATCCCCTATAACAGCTATAAACTGGCGGACCGCAACCTGAAATACAACGATATTCTGAAACCAGGTCATATGAACCCGGACTATACCCGCTATGAGTTGCACCGGGTGTGGAAGGTTGAAGCGACCCTGAAAGAGGGGGCACGACATATCTATGCGAAACGGGTCTTCTATATTGATGAAGATACCTGGCAGGCAGCGATTGTTGACCACTATGATGGTCGGGGTCAGCTGTGGCGCGTCGGTGAAGCTCATGAGATGCAGTATCAGGATGCTCAGGTGCCCTGGTTAACCGCTGAAGCACTCTATGACCTGCAGTCCGGGCGCTATCTGGTGGGCAGTCTGACCAATGAGGAGGGCGATGGATTCGACTTTAAAGCGCGCTTTAAGCACAGCGACTTTACGCCACAGGCGATCCGCCGCATGGGCATTCGTTAATCCGCCTGCAGAAAGTAAAGAAGGAGCCCTCAGGCTCCTTCTTTTTTATTGTTATTATCTGCTGTCTGAACCATTAACCGTGACGATGCAGCGCTCGCGCCTGAACGGCCGCAGCGCTTCTTGCCCCCTGCTGCCAGGCAGCCAGAGCATCTTCACAACCACTGCACACGCCAACATTCAGTTCCCGGTCAACAATAATCCAGGTACATTTGCCATAATCGGTATCACAGCTGTGATGATCATCACAGCCGCAGCCGATACAATGGGCCAGCACCAGCTCACTCTGCTTCATGAGTTTCTCCCACTTTTTTGTTTTTATCCTTACTGCAAGCAGGTAATAATAGATCAAACCCGTTCCACTTTCCGTTCAACTAAGTAGTTAGTTGAGATGAAAAAGAATCAACTGCTGAGAGAATCATTGAACAGATCTACACTTCAGCCACAAAATCATGATCCAGATCAATACCTGTTGTGCGATGCAGCAAATAGCACGAATATTTTAGGGAGAAACCTTTGAACACCATTCCGGACAGTGACTATGCAGGGTACTGAGATCGCCCGCCATTTTGATGAGTATGGCCCGATCTACGTTTACGATGATGGCCCCTATCGTTACATGAGCTTTGGCTCCGGCGGTGAACAGAGCCGGATCGATCGTAGCCGTCCGGAATACCCGGTCTATCAATACCTGCAAGCGATGCTGCTGGGCCTGTTATACCAGCCCGACCCACAACGGGCACTGATGCTGGGTCTGGGGGGCGGATCACTGGTACACGCACTGCTGAGTTATTCATCCAACTTGTCGATCTGTGTTGCGGAACTCCGGCAACAGGTGCTGAATATCGCCTGCGAGCATTTCCTGTTGCCGGACACCGACCGCCTGAGCATCACCATCAGCGATGCCCTGGAATACCTCTGTCAAGCAACCACCCCTTGCGACCTGATCTTTACCGATCTGTTCAGCGATGCCGGTATGCAGCATCAGCAGTTGCAAAAAGAGTACCTTGAACAGTGCTACCGTCTGCTGACGGATCATGGAGTACTGGTGCTCAACCTGTGGGATGAGGGTAACGGTTATCATCCGCTGGCTAACCAGCAACTATCAGACCTGTTTGGTGATAACTGGCTCTGCTGTACCGTCGATAGCGGCAACCTGATCGCCTTTGCTTTCAAGAGCGGCAAGCCGGAATCAAACCCCAGAGTACTGCTTAATGGTGCTAAAAAGCTGGAGAAGCAGCTGGGGTTTCCCGCCCGCAAACTACTGAACCGGCTACAGGAGATCTGAACGGCGGGCGACACAAAAGAAATCCGGAGAAAGGGTTAATTTCCCAGCGTAATACTGGGATAATCGGCGACTATACTATGGTTATTCCTGTTATTTACCCAAGCGAGAGATTCAGACATGCCTCTGCTAGATAGTTTTACTGTTGACCACACCCGAATGAATGCACCGGCGGTTCGTGTTGCTAAAAAAATGACAACACCCGGTGGCGATACCATTACGGTTTTTGATCTGCGCTTCTGTCGTCCGAATGAAGAGATCCTGAGTGAAAAAGGGATCCACACGCTGGAGCACCTGTTCGCCGGCTTTATGCGCGATCATCTGAACGGCAACGGCGTTGAGATTATCGATATCTCCCCTATGGGCTGCCGCACCGGTTTCTATATGAGCCTGATCGGCACCCCGGAAGAGCAGAGTGTCGCTGGCGCCTGGCTGGAATCGATGGATGATGTACTGAAGGTTGAACAACAGAACCAGATTCCAGAACTGAACGAATATCAGTGTGGCACCTACCATATGCACTCTCTGGATGAGGCTAAAGCGATCGCTGACACTATCCGCCAGCGTGGCGTGGGCGTTAACAGCAATGATGAACTGAAACTTGATCCTGAGTTTCTGCAGTCTCACTCCTGATTAGCGCAGATTTCTGATCCGGAACGGAGCCAGGCTAAAGCGAGTATGGCTCCGTTTTTTATTGACTAAGAGGCAACACAAACCATGGCAATGATCGGCCGGTTCAACACTCTGGAAGTAACCAAGCAGGTTAAGTTCGGCGTTTATCTTGATGGTGAAGAACTGGGGGATATTCTGCTGCCTCAGCGCTATGTGCCCGATAACACTCAGCCAGGAGATCGACTGGAGGTGTTTATCTACCGTGATTCCGATGACCTGCTGATCGCCACCACCGAAACGCCAAAAGCACAGATCGGCGAGTTTGCCTGTCTCAAAGTGGTCGACCTGAACCGCACCGGTGCTTTTTTCGACTGGGGGCTGCCAAAAGATCTGCTGGTACCTTTCAGCGAACAGAAGAAAACCGTAGAGAAGGGTCAGGAACAGATCGTCTATCTCTATCTGGATCAGGAAACCGACCGCATTGCCGGCTCCACTAAGCTGAACAAATTTCTCGATAACTACCCGCACCGTTACGAGAAGGGCCAGCAGGTAGACCTGATCATCGAAGAACATACCCACATCGGTTACAAAGCGATTATCAACGGTCAGCACTGGGGCGTGATCTACGATGATGATCTGTTCAAGCCGGTGCGCTATGGTCAGCGCATGAAGGGCTTTATCAAACTGATCCGCCCGGATGGCAAGATCAACCTGAGCCTGCAGCAGTTGGGGTATGGCAAAACCGATGATCTGGGTAAACGTATCATGCACCTGCTGGAAGAGCATGATGGTTATATTGCCGCCAATGACAAAACCTCACCGGAAACGATAAAACGTCTGTTCAGCTGCAGTAAAAAAGCGTTCAAACTGTCGATCGGGCGCCTCTACAAAGAGCGCCGTATTGCGATAGAAGCGGATGGTATCCGCCTGCTGAAAAAGTAGTCAGCGAGGGGGATTCCTCATCTGGCGCTTACAAAATACAGGAAAACCCTGATAAGATAGCCTCCCCGACCCGAGGAGTAGCGCTATGACACAGGCCCTGATAATTGCCGCCGCAAAAACCGTAGATGCTCGCGGCTCTCTGAAGCACTGTCTGGATCTGGAAGCGACCCTGCATCAGCAGGGCATCCGCTTAACTGAGCTGATCATCGACCCGCTCAGCACTCCCTGGCACAGCGCACTGGAACAACATCACTACCGCAGCGGCTGCGGCCCGATTGAAGCACTGGCCGATGCCCGGCAGATGATTATCAGCGGCTCAACCGATGCCGTAGTGATCAGCGGTAAAGATATGCTGCGTAGCGGCTATGAGCGTCAGCAACGGCTTGATCTGATGGCAATTTATGGTGACGACTACCCCCTGACCACTGCCTATAATCAACTGGCGGAACAGTTTATCCACCGCCATGGCGCCGATGCTCAGCTATTTCAGCAACTGGCTCACCACCTGTTTGAAAACTATAAATGCAGTTACCGAAACGTAGTTTCAGACCAGTTATTAGCTGAACAGCTACCCGATGAGCGCTGGTATAACCATATCACTCCCCTGTTCAGAGGGGTCGATTGCGCCAATCCGCTGATCGATTTCTCCGGCCGGTTACTGCTCTGCAGTGCAGCGATCGCCCAACAGCTGGTGCCCCCTGAGGAATGCCTTGAGGTCGCCGGAGTCGGGTTGGGCTTCCTGCCCGCTGATGGTCAGCAGCATGTAGAAGACATTGTCAGTTACACCCATCTTGAAACCGCTTACAAAGCCGCCTGTGAACAGGCAGATACCGACTTCGCCCAACGGTTTCGCAATGGTGATGCCCTGTTGGAGGTTTACACCTGCTATCCGGTGGTGCCGATCGCCTTTTTACTGACCAGTGGGCTGGTCGACCTGCTGGAGCAGGTGCCCGCTTTTCTGGAACAGCATCTGATCACCATCACCGGCGGGATGAACCTGGCAAAAGGCCCGTGGAACAATCCAGCCCTCAACAGTCTGATCGAGATGCATCAGCAGCTCACCGCCAGCCCCGATCATCAGGTTGGCGCGGTTCATGGTAATGGCGGACTGGGGTATAAACAGGGCGTTGCGATACTTAAAAAGTGCCTCTGAAACGTGCAGAGCTGGTGTGAAAAGTTACCCACAGAATCTGTGCATAACCTCTGGGGAAAACTCTGCATAACCCACCTAATGGTTCGCCAGAGCCTGTCAGGCCGGGCCCTTTCAAAGCTGGTCAGGTTCTGGTCAGTGCTCATTGTCAGCTCTGGGATCAACCATCTGCTCAAGCTCAATATCGGCACAGGCGTAGAACAGGCAATCACTGAGCGCAATCGCCGGGTTAGTGGTTATCATAAACAGTTTAAGTTGCTGGGCAGAATAGAGCCCTGATGCCCGGCTGAGGAAATAGTGTGGCAGCAGGTTCTCCCCCGTAGCGCTCTGCACCCGGAATACCGACATCCCCTCAGAACCAAGCCAGCCCAACCGGGTCAGCGCCGGTATCGTACCAAAATTAAACCTCTCCACATCAGGAGGAACGGTCAGATCAGCCCCCGCAACCGGCTGCTCAGCAAAGGCTATCCGGCAACTGGGTAACAACTGCAGTCTCACTGCATCTTTATACAGATCCATTACCAGCCCGGATGGCGGATGTAACACCTGCTCATTGAACAGATATCGTTGTAACCCTTCCTCTGCCACCCGGTCCGACCCGGCTTGTCCGGCACCACCACACTCAATGGTTACGACAGGCATCTGTTGACAACTCAACTCCATCAGAGCCCCTAAACGCAGCTCTGTGACGATCATCCGCTGGGTAAACAGTGCCACCAGCGCTTCATGTTCAGGGTTTTCACTGACCACCACCCCAAAGGCGGGGCTCATGCCGGAGGTGTTATGGATATCCAGCAGAGCTTCTGGCTGATACTGCGCCAGCAGTTCGATGAAGTGCCGGGCAATATGTCCCGGATTATCCTCAAATGGAGGAGCAAAGCAGCGGTTTAAATCCCGCTGTCCCGGCATCTGGCGATGACAGAAAAGCGTCTCATGCAGGGCGGTCTGCACGGAAGCGATCAGGCAGATCAACCGAACCGCAGGACGCTCACCCGTGCGCAGCCATTTAAGCAGAGCTTTAACGCCGGAAGGCTCATTGCCATGCAGCAGGGTAGCAACAGCCCGGCAGCGGCTGTTATCCCGGCCATCCACCACAATCAGAGTGGGGCCACCCAGCCGCCTTAGAAACAGCTCCACCTCCGGTGGCAGAGAAGCCGGGTCTGGATTATGAATAAACTGTATCGGGTGTGATTGTCGTGGCATCAGATATCCTCCCATTCAGCCACCGGACGATTGTTGCCACAGTGATCAATATAGTGTTCCAGCATAGATCGCAACGCCCGTCGTTTTACCAGTGATGCTGATAACCGTTCAAACTGTCTTAACTGCCAGCAGGCGCCATTGGTTTTCGCCTGCAAACGCTGACGGATAATCCTCAGATAGTGATCAGCTTCTGCAGCATCGATTCCCGCCCTCAGTAAGCCTTTCCGGGCCACCGGCAACAGTGCAGCCACAATATCCACCGCCGCACGCCGGGTTAACTGTTCACGGGGGCCGCTGGGCCACATCAGTTGCGCGCCCATACCAAAGCGGGCGGCCTGATAAAAATTATACTCCAGGGTTTTGAAGGGCATCGCCGGAATAATCTCCTCGATGCGGCCACGCAGCCCTTCGGCCAGGCCGATAATCAGCGCCGCATTTGCCATCATATCGCAGGGACTGGGTCCCGCCGGTAATGAACGGATCTCAATACGCAGATGCCCGCCATCAACCGGATCGTACACCGGACGATTCCAGGGCCAGACGGTCCCCTGATGCAGCGTCAGTTCAAACAGAGAGTGGTTATCGGCATCTCCAACGGTCTTAGCAGTACGGCGATGGCCGCTTTCACACACCGGCAGAATTGGCTTATGCAGATAGACGGCTTCGGCAAACAGCTCATGAACCCCATGCCTGACCCAGCCATGACCAAAACTCACGCGCTCAGCCTCTCCGGTTTTCACCGAACAGTTACCGCTGCCATCGATAGCCTGTTTGAACAGTGGTACCCGGGTTTCATGCCAGAGCCGGTTGCCCAGCAGGAACGGTGAATTGGCTGAGATCGCCAGTACCAGAGGGGTGACCAGCTGAATCGCGTTATAGCTATCGGCAAACTGCTGAGGAGTAACACGATAGTGCATCTGCAGCGAAGTATTCGCCCCCTCCAGGGTGACGTCCGAAGCGCGCAGGGAGATCGGATCTTCACCATCGATGCGAATCGCGACGGTCTCTCCCCGCATCTCAGCCAGCGCCCGGGTCAGCGCATGATAACGGGACAGATCGGTCATCGCATGCAGTCCAAAGTCTTTTCGCTGCAGTGTCGGCAGAATACCGATCGGTAGCACCCGGCCATCGAAAGGTTGAGCGAGCTCATTGAGCCGTTCCAGTATTGTACGGATTTCAGCCTCGATAGCTGAAAATGGCCTGCCCTCTATCCCGACCGGGGTCAGATTATATTCAAGATTGTAACGATTCAGCTCCAGTGTCAGCTGCGGGTCTCCCAGTTGTTTCTGGACCTCACTGTTCACCGGTAGCGGCCGCCCCAGCTTATCAACGATGTAGAGCTCCAGCTCGGCCCCCAGGGTAGCCCCCCCCAGACCGAAACCAGGCTCACGTAGTAACTGTGCCAACTCATCCAGATTAGCAAACAGCCTGCGGGTAAAACGCTCATAGTCCTGCCGGGTAAATTCAGATTTCTTAATCTCAAGTCCCATTATCAGTTCCACTCCGGTGCCTGGTTACATTCAGTTAAGACGCAGCCCGGTTATTCTTCAATGTTAATACGCAACGACAGGATCAGTTTTTATCCCCGGTTTCTGTGGATATCCTTTGGGAAAACCTTTGCACAGCAACTTATAACTCCTCTCAGCCCCTGCAAAAACGGCAGTTGTGAGGCCGGGTCAGTTTATAAGCAACAAAACCAACAAATAATATTGATAGTCATTCTCATTTACATTAATATCAGCTCTGTCCGTAAGTACTGGCAGATGACTCTCACCTCACCGGTTATCTGTCTGCGGCGCAGAGACTGATTTGGCCAGTCCCTGCGTCTTGCTTACGGGCAATGATATGCAGCGATGGGATCATGTTTATGGTAAACGCTGGCCTTGCAGCGCTTACCAGCATGCCCGCTGGTAATATCAGGCTCTTGTTAATATTGACCGGGTGCAATCACCCGGTATTTTTTTCTTATCTCTGGCCATTTATTCGCTAATATATAGCAAACTTTTTTCACAGGCCGAGCACCGATGCAACAGGACCCTACCCCCGCCAGTAAACACCTGATCTTAATCGGAGGTGGACACGCCCACGCTATTGCCCTGCTCATGATGGCAATGAACAAGCCCGCTGGAGTGCGCATTACCCTGATCTCTAACCTGGTGCAGACACCCTATTCGGGCATGCTGCCAGGATTAATTGCCGGACATTACAGTTTCGATCAGGTGCATATCGACCTGGGCCGTTTCTGCCGCTATGCCGGAATCGACTTTATCGAAGACAGGGTGACCGGTATCGATCCGCTCAACCGCACTGTGCAGTGCCTTCACCACCCAGATTTCAGTTACGACCTGCTGAGTATCGACACCGGTTCAACCCCCGATCTGAGCACTATTCCCGGCGCAACAGAGTTCACCACCGGGGTTAAACCGGTTAAACCGTTACTGGATTACTGGGACGCATTGCAGAACCGTGTACTGCAGGGGGATGACCAGCAGGATATTCATATCGGCACAGTCGGTGGTGGTGCCAGTGCGGTTGAAGTGATGCTGGCGATGCAGTACAAACTGCACAAGTTACTCAGTAAAGAGCAGCGACGTACCAGCCATCTGCATTTCCATATTATTTGCGGCCCACAGCAGATTCTGACGGGCCACAATAACCGGGTAAAAAAACGCTATCTGAACGTGTTGAAACAGCGAAACATTGCGCTGCACACCGGGTTCCGCGTCGCTCAGGTAAAACAGGGGCGGGTGATCAGTGACACCGGAGAGGTTATCGAACTGGACGAGATAATCTGGGCAACCTCCGCCAGCGGTGCCCAATGGCCTGCCCGGGCAGGACTTGAGTGCTCTGATAACGGCTGTATCCGGGTCAATGACTATCTGCAGTCGATCTCCCATCCAGAGATATTTGCCACCGGTGATATTGCCGATATGGTTAACCACCCGCGCCCCAAAGCGGGGGTGTTTGCGGTACGTCAGGGAGCCCCGCTACTACGCAACTTGCTGGCCGCCCTCGCCGGGCAACCCCTGATCCGTTTCCGGCCACAGCAACAGTTTCTCAGTCTGATCAGCACTGGCGATCGCTATGCAGTTGCCTCCCGTGGGCCCTTCAGTTTTGCTGGTGCCTGGGTGTGGCGCTGGAAAGACCATATTGATCAGAAATTCATGCAACGTTTCAGCGATCTGACGCAACTGCCGGACCAGGTTCCCGGCGCTCAGCTGAAAATCGAAAATCCGGATATGCGTTGTGGTGGCTGCGGCGCCAAAGTGGGCCACAGTATTCTCAACCGGGTGCTGAAACAGCTGCCACCACCGTCCAACGACATTGAGATCGGTCTGAACCGCCCCGATGATGCTGCAGTGATAGCGGTACCGCCGGGCAAGCTATTGGTGCAGTCAGTCGATAGTTTTCGCCAACTGGTCAGCGACGATTATCTGTTTGGTCAGATTGCGGCAAACCATGCGCTGGGGGATATCTTTGCCATGGGGGCTATCCCGCAGAGTGCTCAGGCGATTGTCTGCCTGCCCTATGCCAGCGATGAGATTGTTGAACAGCGGTTGCGCCATCTGTTGCTCGGCGCCAGTAAGGTGTTTACCGAATGCGGCATCGGCCTGATCGGCGGCCACACATCGGAAGGTGCCGAACTGACGCTGGGCTTCACCATTAATGGGCTGGCCGAACGTCAGCAACTGCTCACCAAACAGGGACTGCAACCGGGAGACCGGTTAATCATCACCAAACCCCTGGGCACCGGCACGCTGTTTGCCAGCGACATGCGCAGCCAGGCGCAGGGACGCTGGATAAGTCAGGCGCTGCAACATATGCTGCACTCCAACTACCGCGCCAGCGAAATTCTCACCGCTGCCGGAGCGCATGCCTGTACCGATATCACCGGTTTTGGCCTGTTGGGTCATCTGCATGAGATGCTCGATGGCTCCAGCCTCGGTGCCCGGCTATGGCTGGAGAAGCTGCCGGTCATGGAAGGTGCCCTGGCCTGCCTGCGAGCGGGGCTATTCAGTTCTCTTCACCCTCAAAACCGAAAATTTTCGCCGGTCCTGGATAACCTGGATGAGTTCAGTGGTGACACACTAACTGAGCTGCTGTTTGACCCGCAAACCGCTGGCGGACTGCTCGCAGCGGTCAGTTCAGATCAGGCGGATGCGGTGGTTGCCGAACTCCAGGCAGCAGGCTACCCCGAAGCCTGCGCCATCGGCAGTATCAGACCCGAGGGCAACGGTTCGGTTACCCTGATGTAGAAGGATAAAGGCGTTTAACAGATAGCACGGAACCTAGTGGCGACAGACAATACCCGGATCAGAAATGGTCCCTGATAGACTCCAGTTTCAGCGCTGTAATGTAACGCAGAATCACATCACGATCAGCGGTAAACGCAACCCCCACCTGCTGATCTGCCACCGACAACGACATCACCCTGGAGTGCACTTCCGAGAGTTGCTCATCAAAGGGCAGCTGCAGCCTCAGAATACACTCCTGCTGTTCGCTACGGGCAGTCTGCAACAGTTCAGAATCCTCCAATGAGGTCAGTTTCAGCAGCCCGCCGCCGCTGCTAAAGTTGACCATAATGCCGCTGATACTGTTTTCACCAATCACCAGCTCAGCCGGAATCGCACAGGGATAGCGTGGTTCCTTGCGCAACAGCCGCGACTGAATCTTGTTTGGATAGGTTGTCATCAGCAACCTGCCGCCCTGCAGGAAGAGATCAACAACTTCGGTTTCAAAGGCATAAACCCGACCATGGGAGATCATCCGCATCACCAGCTTTCTTTTACTGGTAAACGTATCCCGGTAGGTCAGTTCATCGGTCCCCATACCGCTTTTCTTCAGCTGCGAGACCGCGGGTAAACGGGTGATCACCACCTTGCCATCAACACCAAAGAAACGGGAGATATATTTAAGACCTCCACCAGCATCACTAACCTGTATCACACATCCCTGTTCAATCGCTGGCAGTTCATCAAGGATGACACTCGCATTTCTACTTGGCATCAGTATTCCATTTATCTTAGTGCTTACAGGTCAATCAATACTACAGCACTGTTCAGGGGTCAAAGCAAACATCACCATTTTGGAATTTTCAGTTTGATTTCATTGCCCGGCGGTAGGCTTAGATCATTCAGTGTTTATGGAGTATTAGAACGATGAGAACAAAGATAGCGGTGTTTCTGGTCGCCCTGACGGGCATAACCGTACTCAGCGTAACCGCCGGTCCGGAGACCGTGGTGCGCGAAGATCTTGAACAACAGGGTCTGAAAGTCGCCACCTTTGCCGGAGGCTGCTTCTGGTGTACCGAAGCGGGCTTTGAAAAACTACCCGGGGTAGTAGAGGCGATCTCCGGTTACGCCGGCGGTCAGGCGATTAACCCAACCTATAAACAGGTCTCCTCCGGCACCACCGGGCACACAGAATCAGTGCAGGTCTATTATGACCCCAAAGTGATTACCTATGCTGGCTTACTGCAGTCCCTCTGGCGTCAGATGGATCCTACCGATGGCGATGGCTCATTTGTTGACCGGGGTAATCAGTACCGTCCGGCCGTGTTCTATCACAACCAACAGCAACGCCTGATTGCAGAAAAGTCGATGCAGGAGCTGGCAGCCTCTGGCCGCTATAGCAAACCGTTAGCAACAGAGCTGACCCCACTGACCCGGTTTTACCCGGCTGAGGAGTATCATCAGGATTATTACAAGCATAATCCCCTCAGGTATAAATACTACCGCTTCCGTTCCGGTCGCGATCAGTATCTGGAGAAAACCTGGGGCGATGACCTGCACCCGGACTTTACTCAGTTCGGCCGTGACCTGCCACAGGCATCAACCCCGATGAAAGATACTACTCAGAAGGCCGCAGTGGCCAGCCGTTTCGCGCAATTCAGAAAGCCCTCTGAAAAGCAGCTGCGCAACACCCTAACCGAACTGCAATATGAGGTTACTCAGGAGGAGGGCACCGAGCGGGCGTTTCATAATGAGTTCTGGAATGAGAAACGGGAGGGGATCTACGTGGATATCGTCAGCGGTGAACCCCTGTTCTCGTCCACAGACAAGTTTAAATCCGGTACCGGTTGGCCCAGCTTTACCCGACCGATCACCTCCACTGCGGTGACGGAGCATACCGATACTAAGTTCTTTATGACCCGTACTGAAGTGCGCAGCCAGTATGCTGATTCCCATCTGGGACATCTGTTCAGCGATGGTCCGCAACCCACCGGGCTGCGGTACTGTATCAACTCAGCAGCACTGCGTTTTATTCCGCGGGAGCAACTGGTTACCGAGGGATATGGTGAACTGCTCAGTCTGTTTAGCGAGTAATACAATGGATAACGCTCAGACAGTGACTATCATAGCTGAGCGATCGATAAAAATAGGATAAACTGCGCTAAAGACCTTCAACAGGAGCAGCAGTTTGTCCCACAGGCAACGGTATACCACGGGTTATCTGTCAGCGCTGGCGTTTGCTATGCTGCTGTCCATCTCCGGATCGGCCATCGCGATGCAACTGACCGATCCGCGATCCGCAGCCGTTTACATCATCAAGCTGCGGCCCCTGATCAACGCCTGCCGGCAGCAGGCTGATGCCAGCAACAATTTAACGACCCTCTGGAACAGCTCTGCCTGCCGACTGTTGTTGAATGAGGAACCCCAGTTTACCCGGGCCTGGCAACTGCTACTGCCGCAAGGCAACATCAACCCCCTCGCCGAGGTCCCTTATTCGTTGCGAAAAACCACTATCGACACCTATTCAGAGTACAAACAACTGGCGGAGCGGATCGCCCAGCTGAACCGCTGAGGGGATTTTTTTTAAACTTTTTTTCCAGCAGACGCTCTGCTCATCGGCTGAATAAACCATGAAATCAGTCAGATAGCCCGACTCATTTTTCTGTCTGAAAAAAAACAAAATTTCAAGTCTTACCTTTGCCTCCCGGATCTCTATAATACGCCCTCTTTTTGCCAGCGGTACCGGGTAATATCTTGATTATTTTCACCATCACCAACACAGTTTCACAACAGGTTTATGTCGGCTCCACCCGAAACGATATCGATAGCCACTGGGAGACATTGCTGATCGCAGCAGAGTCTGGCGTTGAGGCCGAACTTTATAATGACATTCGTAATGCCGGAGCCCACAGCTTCGCACTGAGCGAGTACGGTTTCGCTGAAAACCTCAGCGAGGCCCGCGAGCTGACCGCGGATGCACTGGAAACCTTCAACGGTAAAAGCCTGCAGGGTCTGATCACCAAACCCAAACCCAGCAAGGTGCATCGTCAGAGCGCTGAAGAGCGCAAAGCCGCACTCGCCCTGCTGGAAGAAGCAGAACAGAAAGCCTTGCTGAAAGGCGAGGTCGCCAAGCCCTCCGGTGAAGTTGACCTGAAACTGCTGGCCCAACAGCGGGATGCCGAACTGGAAGCACGCATCGCGCGTGAACGGCAGGAAACCAGGGCGATGAACAAGGTGCTTGCCGCAATGGACTCCCGTAAACGTGGTGGCGGCGCGAAAACAAAAGCAAAAAAAGCCGCCGTAAAGCCGGCCAGTCAGTCCACCGCTCCGAAGCTGGCAAGCGGTAAAGTAGCCTCCGCAAAACAGGAAAAACTGATCCGGGAAAAGATTGCCCTGGAGCGGGAAAATCGCGAAAGCAGCAAACTTTCAAAGCAAAAAGCGGAAGCTCAGGAGATGGCAGCAGTGATGGCGCGTATCGATGCCCGCGCTCAGGGGATGCGTAAAACCGCGCCCAAAACCAAACCCAAATCAGCGATCCGCAGTAGTCTGAGCCTGACACCGAAGAAACCGGCGGAAGCCCTCCGCGATAGCCGGCTGGAACTGGACCGGGATAGCGTTAAAAGTGCCGAAATTGCCCTGTTACAGCAGGAAAAAAATCGCGCTACGACAGCGCTCTCTCTGACACAGAAACAGACCACTCCCGCCCGTCTGAATGCGCGCCCCGGTCTTAACAAAGAACAAAAGATAGCCCATACCATTGCCCGTTACCGCAATACTGCAGAACCTGCAGTTAGCAAAACAGGGCATGGTCAGCAGGAACTGATCAGTACTCTGCAGGCCAGATTAGCCCAGCGCAACCGCTAAAGGGCAGCCAATCTGTCAGTTCCCGGAGTCGATCAGCGGTGATGGGAACTGTTGCACCAGATCTGCAAAAAAGACACTGAAGCCCGCTTCAAACCGGGGATAATGGCGTTCAAGCTCCTCCCCCACTCCGGTAAACTGATTGCTAAACCTGATCCGTCCGGCAATCCGGTCAAGCGCGTAGCTCACCCCGTCCAGGCGCTCATAGCTGCCAAACCAGTCAGACCCGACGATACGCTGGGTGACCTGTTGCATTCGCGGTGGCATCAGCGACTGTCCGGCAATCAGATCGTCATACAGAGTATCGACCACCCGGGTCTTAGACTGAGAGCTGAACTGCTGCCAGTGATTCAGCAGGTAGTGATCGAACAAAACATCCAGTGCGATACCGGCAAACCGACGCCGCTGTCGACTAAACAGACGCTTCATCTGCTGTACCTCAGCATGCTGATCGGTAAACTGATCGACCCGACGATGATTAATCAGCCCCTGCAGAACCTCCGCGGGCAGCATCTGCTGATCGATGCCACGGGCAAAGTCCCCCAGCAGATTGCCTACCCGGGACTCCACCGTTGTGTCAGCCAACACCAGATGCGCGAAAAAATTCAAATAAAAAACCCCGGATCATGTAACACCAGGTCACAGTATCCGGGGTTTTATCAGCAGCGGCAACCACCGCTGCCGCGGTGATCAGTTGAGTCGTTCAAATACGGTCGCGATCCCCTGCCCCATACCGATACACATGGTTGCCAGTCCCAGGCTACCATCATTCTGCTCCATCACATTCAGCAAGGTGGTAGAGATCCGGGTACCGGAGCATCCCAGAGGATGGCCCAGGGCGATGGCGCCGCCATTCAGGTTAACTTTCTCCTCCATCTGATCAATCAGTTTAAGGTTTTTCAACACCGCCAGTCCCTGAGCAGCAAAGGCTTCATTCAGCTCAACATAATCGATATCTTCGATTCGCAGACCAGCCCGTTTCAGCGCCTTCTGAGTAGCAGGTACCGGCCCGTAACCCATGATAGAAGGATCACAGCCAGCCACCGCCATTGAGCGAATCTTCGCCCGGGGCTTCAGACCGAGCGCCTGAGCCCGGGCTGCCGACATCATCAGCATCGCCGATGCACCATCGGAGAAGGCTGAGGAGGTGCCGGCAGTGACGGTACCTACCTTGGGTACAAAGACCGGCTTCAGTGTTGCCAGCGTTTCTGCGGTTGTTTCCGGACGGATAACCTCATCCTGCTCAAGCAGAGATTTGAAACCGTTTTCATCGTGTCCTTCAACGGCCACAATCTCATTATCAAAACGACCTTCACGGCGGGCCTCATCAGCCAGACGATGAGAACGGGCACCAAAGGCATCCTGCTCTTCACGACTGATCATGTTCATCCGCCCCAGCATCTCTGCGGTCAGGCCCATCATCATCGCAGCCTTAGCCACCTGCTTACTCATCTGCGGATTGATATCGATACCGTGAAGAATGTCCAGATGCCCCATGTGCTCAACCCCGCCAACCATAAACAGGTCACCGTTGCCACTCATGATCGCCTGGGCCGCGGTATGCAGTGCCGCCATAGAGGAACCACACAGGCGATTAACAGTCTGCGCTGCCACACTATGGGGCAGCCCTGCCAGCACCGCTGCATTACGGCCGATATTAAAGCCCTGCTCTTTGGTCTGGTTAACACAGCCCCAGATCACATCTTCAATCTCTGCCGGATTGACATTGGGATTACGCTCCAGCAAAGCGTTCATCACCCTGGCAGACAGCTCCTCAGCCCGCACATTACGGAAGGAACCCCCTTTTGACTTGCCCATCGGGGTGCGCACCGCATCGACGATGACTACATCATTTGGATTCAGACTCATCTTCGATTCCTCCTTAGTTAGCGTGCTTGTTTGATTGAGCGTTCAGGTAGGTGGCACCACTGGCCGCCATCTGCTGCATCGTTTCGGTTGGCTGATACAGCGGTCCCAGCTCAGCATACTTATCAGCCATCTCACAGAATGCGGCCAGCCCCATCTCATCCAGGTAGTGGAAGACTCCGCCCCGGAACGGCGGGAAACCGATACCATAGATCAACGCCATATCCGCTTCTGCCGGTGAGGCAACAATCTGTTCCTCCAGACAACGAACCGTTTCGATACACAACGGGATCATCATCCGTTCAATGATTTCCTGATCCTCAAACGACCTGGCACTGCCAACAGCCCCCTGCAGCAACTGATCGACGTCCTCATCAGCAAGCTTGGCAGGTTTGCCCTTGCGATCCAACTCATAACGGTAGAAGCCCTTGCTGTTCTTCTGACCATAACGCTCCAGACTATACATCCGGTCAATCACCGACTCACCTTCGTGCGCCATGCGCTCCGGGAAGCCCGCGGCCATCACCTGATCCGCATGGTGGGCGGTGTCGATACCGACCACATCCAGCAGATAAGCGGGGCCCATCGGCCAGCCAAAGCCTTCCATCACTTTATCTACCTGACGGAAATCCGCACCATCCTGTAACAGACCATTAAAACCGCCAAAGTAGGGAAACAGCACCCGGTTTACCAGGAACCCAGGGCAATCATTCACCACAATCGGCGTTTTCCCCATCGCAGTAGCATACGCCACGGTGCGGGCGATGGTTGCTTCAGAGGTTTTCTCTCCGCGGATCACCTCCACCAGCGGCATCATATGTACCGGGTTGAAGAAGTGCATACCACAGAAGTTTTCCGGCCGTTTGAGCGATTTGGCCAGTTCGGTAATAGAGATCGTTGAAGTGTTTGACGCCAGCACCGCATCGCTGGCGATATGTTGTTCGGTCTCTGCCAGCACCATCCCCTTCACTTTTGGATTTTCAACCACCGCCTCAACCACCAGATCGACGGTGTTGAAATCACCATAGCTGAGGGTCGGACGAATCCGGTTGATCGTCTGCGCCATCTTCGCCGCATCGATGCGACCCCGTTTCAACTGACCACCCAGCAGCTTGTTAGCCTCATCCAGGCCCAGTTGAATCGCCGCTTCGTTGATATCCTTCATCAGAATCGGCACCCCTTTTGAGGCCGACTGATAGGCAACGCCGCCGCCCATAATACCAGCCCCCAGAACAGCCGCCTGGGTCACCTTTTCAGCCTTCGCTTCATAGCCCCGGCTGACTTTTTTCACATACTGGTCCTTCATGAACAGGCCGACCAAGGCTTTCACCACGGGTCCGGAGGCCAGTTTAGCAACGCCCTCAACCTCAGCCTGAATCGCTCTGTCACGATCCATACCGCAGGACTTCTGAATCGTTTTCACTGCCTGTAACGGCGCAGGATAGTGAGGCCCAGCTTTGGCACCAATCATCCCTTTAGCCGTTTCAAAGGCCATCATCTGTTCAATCTGATTCAGTTTCACCGGACTCTGTTTTTCAACACGTCGGGCAGCATAATCGAATTTACCTTCGGCACACTGGCGCAGCAGATCAAGCGCCGCCTCACGTACCCGGTCCTGGGCTACAACCGCATCCACTGCACCATCTTTCAGTGCCGCATCGGCGCGTTTTTCGGCACCGGTACAGATCCATTCATTGGCATTGTCGATCCCGATAATCCGGGGCAGGCGCACAATACCGCCCCAGCCTGGGTTGATCCCCAGCTTCACTTCCGGCAGCCCCACTTTGGCTTTTTCGCCCATCACCCGATAATCGGTGGAGAGGCACAGCTCAAATCCCCCTCCCAGCGCCAGACCATTAATCGCAACAACCGTCGGACAGGGCAGATCTTCCACCGCGTTGAAAATCCCGTGAGTTTCCAGCAGTTTAGCGATCAGTCCCGCCTCACCCTGTTCAAACAGCGAACTGAACTCTGTAATATCGGCACCGACAATAAAACTCTCTTTGGCACTGCTGAACAGCACACCCTTAATGTCTTCAACCGCACTCAGCTGGGTCAGCGCATCTTTCAGCTCCCCCAGGGTGAGTTGATTAAACTTATTCACCGGTTCATTGCTCAGATCAAAACACAGCTCATACAAGCCGTTGTCGATCTCCCGAACCTGAATAGCCTTTCCTTCAAATTGCATGGTGCACTCCATACTCAGGATAATTATTGTTCGTCATAGTAAACATCTGACTCTTTCTCTGTACGCCGGACTGCCAAATCAGAAACAGGGAGATAACACTGCGTACAGTACAGACTTTTTAATACTAGTCGCGGGGGATTTTCCAGCAATAACAAAAATAGCCTTTATCAGTAACAAAATCGTCTATATTTAATTTATATCGTTTAAAAACAAAAGATTACAAGAAACAACTGAATCACAATTATGAGCAAAAAAATGATCGGCTACGGCTTTTATAGTGTTTCTCGATCAGTAATGCGGGACAGCCGCCAACGGACTAAAGGGTTGTTACGTATCAGACAGGGACAATTAACATTACAATAACGTCAAAACAGCGACACTTTCAGATATCTCATGCACTCGACTATTTTTGACAATCCGGTACTACAACCCGCGCTGCGCTGGGTTTCCCGCAAATTTCTGAAGATGAACAAGTGGCAACTGGATTTTAGCGCCATTCAGGGGATCGATAAGTGCGTGCTGATCGGAGCTCCCCATACCAGTAACTGGGATCTGCCCTACGCACTGATGCTGGCGTTCAGCCAGGAACTTCCCATCTACTGGATGGGCAAGGTACAGATATTCAGATTTCCCTTCCGTCACCTGATGATGTGGCTGGGTGGAATTCCCATCGACCGTTCAAAATCCCTCAATGTGGTCTCCCAGGCAGCCGCTCAGTTTGACCATGCGGATCAACTCTATCTGGTGATCGCTCCCGAGGGAACCCGCTCGCAGGTCGACGAGTGGAAAACCGGCTTCTACCATATCGCCCATCAGGCCGGGGTTCCGGTTCTGACCGCCTATCTGGACCTGCGAGCCCGTAAAGCCGGTATCTACTGCAGCTATACAACCAGTGGTGATATCGATAAAGACCTTGAGGAAATTAAAGCTCTGTATGGCGACCTGTTATTACGCCATAAGGGAAATCAGTAAATCATAACGCTTTCGCGTGAACTCACCTGACAGACGCTCCTCAGAAACGGGAAAAATCCGCTTCACGCTTCTCTATAAACGCCTGTAACGCTTCGGCAGCTTCGGCTGAACCCAACCGGGCAGCAAACTGTTCAACCTCCGCCACCATTACCTCCTCCAGCTGAGACTGGGTATAGCTGCGCAGCATCGCCTTACTCTGCCGTACCGCTTCAGGTGCCAGACCCGCCAGCTTCTCCGCCTGCAACATTGCCAGATCCTCTAAACTGTGATGCATAACCACCTGATTGATCAGCCCCAGATCCCGGGCGGTTGCGGCACTGAAAGACTCGCCCATCACTAGCAGTTCAAATGCCCGACGATGCCCCACCAGTTGCGGTATCAGCAAGCTAGAGCCACCTTCAGGCACCAACCCCAAACGGGCAAAGGGCAGCTGAAAACGGGCCTGATCACTGGCGATCACCAGATCACAATGCAGCAACAGAGTAGTACCGATACCGACCGCAGCACCGGGCACCACGGCAATAATCGGCTTTTTCAGGGAAGCGATAGTATGCAAAAACAGCAACGGTATCTTAACGGCATCCGGACGCCCTGCTGCCGCGATAAAATCAGCAATATCGTTACCGGAGCAAAAGCTGTCGCCAGTGGAACCCAGCACGATGACTCTGACATCAGGGTTCTCATCCGCACTGATCAGTGCTGTAGTTAACCCCTCATACAGCGGTAGCGTGAGGGCATTTTTCTTCTCGGGACGGTTCAGGCGAATATGACACAGATGCCCCTGGGTGGTGATACTCAGCAGTTCACTCATAGCCGACTCCTGTATAGTCAGAATCTGATTTCGACAATATTTCAGGCAGCATGACTACCGGGCTTCTCGTTGCGCAACATACGCCGCAGCACTTTGCCCACATTTGATTTGGGCAGCTCATCGGCAAACTCGACGATCTTAGGCACTTTATAAGGGGTCAGGCGCTCTTTACACCAGTCGCGAATCTCTTCGCTGGTGACCTTTTCTTTCGTCACCACAAAAAGCTTTACGATCTCGCCACTGTGAACATCAGGCACTCCCACTGCAGCGCACTCAACCACCGCAGGATGCAGAGTGACGACATCCTCAACTTCATTGGGATACACATTAAAGCCGGACACATTGATCATATCTTTTGCCCGGTCAACGATTCGCAGATAACCATCCGCCTCAATAATCGCCACATCACCGGTAATAAAGAAGCCATCATCGGTAAAACAACTGCGGGTAGCCTGCTCTTTCTGCCAGTATCCCAGCATCACCTGAGGCCCCTTAACACAAAGTTCCCCTGGCTCGCCGACACCCAGAGCCTGGCCCTCAGCGCCGACAATTTTTACCTCGGTCTCCGCCACCGGTGGGCCTATTGTGCCCACACGGATATTTCGCGGCGGGTTCATCGCCACCGCCGGCGACGTTTCCGTCAGGCCGTAAGCTTCCAGCACCTGGCAACCGGTCAGCTTCTCCCAGGCCTTCGCCGCAGCTAAGGTCAGCGCCATACCGCCGGACAGAGTGACTTTAAGATGGCTGAAATCGATCAGATGGCTGTCTTTATGATTACAGATCGCAACAAACAGGGTATTCAGTCCGATAAACGCCGATACCGCATGCTTTTGCAGCTCTTTGACAAAGCCAGATATATCACGGGGGTTGGCAATCAGCAGGTTATTACCGCCCAGCTCAAGCACCGCCATGGTGATAGTAAAGGCATAGATATGATAAAGCGGTAACGGCGCGACCACCATCTCCGCCCAGTGCTTATCGGCATCTGAGATCAGCTTAACCCCCTGAAGGAAGTTGGAGATCAGGTTGCCATGGGTCAGCATTGCACCTTTGGAGACACCGGTAGTGCCGCCGGTATATTGCAGCACCGCAATATCGCTGCAGTTCTGAGGCACCACCTGGGGCTTCTGACCTGCCTTTTGCTTTAACACATGCCGCAGTTCGATCGCCTGGGGCAGATGGTACGCAGGTTCCATCTTCCTGATATATTTCACCACCGAGTTGATCAGCAGCCGTTTTAAAGGCGGGTGCAGATCGGCAATCTGGGTGGTAAAAACATATTTTATCGGGGTGTTAGCAATAATTTTATCAACATTATGTGCAACCCCTTTGTAGACCACCAGCGCTTTAGCGCCCGAGTCATTAAACTGTTTTTCCAGCTCCCTGGGAGTGTACAACGGGTTCGTATTCACGATGATCAGGCCCGCTTTGAGCGCGCCGAACAGCACCACCGGATACTGATTCAGGTTCGGCAGTTGAATCGCAATACGATCACCCGGTTGCAGATCGGTTTCCTGCTGCAGGTAAACGGCAAACGCATCCGACAACTGCCCCAGTTCGGCATAGCTCATCGCATTGCCAAAGCTGGTAAAGGCGGTTTTAGAGGCATATTCGCTGACGATTCGCTGGATAACATCGGTCAGCGTGTTATAGCCTTTTGGATTCAGACTTTCTGGAATCCAGCTACCGCGTACTTTTTGATCCATATTCAGATCCCGTCTACTGTCATTGTTATTGTTGTTAAGCTGTTTTTTATACCGGGTGCAGCGTTAAACCCGTTGCTCTCAGCATAAGTGCTCAGAGGAAAAAGTCTAATATAATCAGCAGTAACCGTGACGCAGTACTGCTGATTTACGGATTAACCGGCAGGAAACAGGGCTTCCAGGCGGGTTGCCAGCATCACATCGCCTTCAGCACGGATGCGACCAGCCATAAACGCCTGCATACCGTTCGTTTCTCCCTCCAGCACCTCTTTGAAGGTCTCGCTGTCCATCATCAGAACCACACTGGGATTATCATGCAGCCCTTTATCCAGCGCACACTCCCCACCTGAAATAGCCACATAATAGGCATCGCCTTCATCCAACTTATACTGAAACACCGCCTCCAGGCCTGCCGCGGCATCGCTGTTAAAGCGCCCGGCCATGGTTTCAAACAGCCCCTGAATCTCTGACATATCCCTCTCCTCTGTTGCTTTTAGCTGCGACGACATGCGTGAACCCTGACGCCGCACGCGATGATTAACTCTGATCAGACCGGTCAGTAATGCCTGACCGGCTTTGCTTCGTACCAACTTGGTGGCAAATAGTTTCATTGTTATTTCAACGGCCCGGTTCAGCAGGAAAACTCTGCTTCATCCATCGCCAGCAGATTATCCGCACCGGAATCGATGGTCGCTTCCAGGGTTTTCGTCCGGGGCAGAATCCGCTCAAAGTAGAACCTAGCGGTTTTCAGTTTCGCCTGATAGAAGCTCCGGTCGCCTTCACCGGCATCCAGTTTCTGCTGCGCAGTGACGGCCATTCTGGCCCACAAATAGGCCATCGTTGCATAGCCGGAATACATCAGGTAATCCACAGAAGCGGCACCGACCTCTTCCCGGTTCATCATCGCTTTCATGCCGATACGCGTGGTCAGATCACCCCACTCTTTATTCAATCGGGCAAGCGGACTGATAAACTCCTGCATGGCACGATTCTCAGCCTGGGACTGGCAGAACTTATGTACCACTTTGGTAAAGGATTTCAGGGATTCGCCCTGAGTCATCAGCACTTTACGGCCTAACAGATCGAGCGCCTGAATCCCGGTGGTGCCTTCATACAACATCGAGATACGACTATCACGAACGTTTTGTTCCATCCCCCACTCACTGATATAACCGTGCCCACCAAAGATCTGTAATCCCAGATTGGCTGATTCAAAGCCGGTTTCAGTCAGAAACGCTTTAGCTATCGGTGTCAGGAAAGCCAGCTGAGTGTCGGCCTGCTGCCGCTCATCACTATCGGTGGTCAGGTTAACTCTGTCTACCAGCTGCGCGCAGTAATAGATCAGCGCCCGTCCGCCTTCAGCAAAGGCTTTCTGGGTCAGCAGCATGCGGCGCACATCAGGATGAACAATAATCGGATCAGCAGGCTTGTCGGGACAGGCAGGGCCATTCAGCGCCCGCATCTGCAAACGGTCCCGGGCGTAAGCCAGTGAGTTCTGATAGCCCCACTCCGCATGGGCCAGCCCCTGCAGCGCGGTACCCAGACGTGCGGTATTCATAAAGGTGAACATACAGTTCAGGCCTTTGTTTTCCGGTCCGATCAGATAGCCGGTAGCGCCATCAAAGTTCATCACACAGGTAGCGTTACCATGAATCCCCATCTTATGTTCCAGTGAACCACAACTCAGGTTATTCCGTTCACCGACATTACCATCACTATTGGGCAGAAACTTGGGTACGATAAACAGCGAGATACCTTTGGTCCCCTGGGGAGCATCCGGCAGACGGGCCAGCACGATATGAACGATGTTATCTGCCATATCGTGCTCACCAGCGGAGATAAAGATCTTGGTGCCGCTGATTTTATAGCTGCCGTCGGCCTGGGGTTCCGCTTTGGTTTTCAGCATCCCCAGATCGGTACCGCAATGGGATTCGGTCAGACACATAGTACCGGTCCACTCGCCACTGATCAGCCGGGTCAGGTAGGTCTGTTTCTGCGCTTCTGTACCATGAGCTTCAATGGTATTCATCGCCCCGTGGCTCAACCCCGGGTACATACTCCAGGACCAGTTGGCGGAGCCAACCATCTCATTGAGTACAATACCGATCGATTCCGGTAACCCCTGCCCACCCCATTCAGGATCATGGGCCAGAGAGGGCCAGCCCCCTTCAACAAACTGCTGATAGGCCTCTTTAAAACCGGTAGGCGTTTTCACCTCGCCATCCGTTAGTTGACAGCCTTCCCGGTCACCCACCTGATTCAGGGGTGCCAGCACCCGCTCAGCAAACTTTGCCCCCTCTTCCAGAATAGCGGCCACCATATCCGGGGTCGCCTCTTCACAGCCCGGCAGGCTCTGGTAGTGCTGTTCACTGTGCAGCATTTCGTCCAGTACAAACTGTATATCTTTTAAGGGCGCTTTATATTCCGGCATGATGACACCTCGACAGATCCTGTATCGCACCTGCATCAGGGACACAGGTATCTTGTGTTAATTATTGTATGCCATGAGGATCTATCAAATACCCCACATTACCAATAACAAAACCTTCCATTATCACTAACACAAAAAATCATATCGATATTTAAAACCATTTAATCCTTATTTTTCATAAACTTAAAAAATAATAGATAGGTATTTTTTATTAACAAAAAAGCCCGGATAAACCGGGCTTCTGGACTGAAGTCTATTTACTGCTGTAACACAGGAACCACCTGATCAGACAACCCGATCCGCAGTACCAGAATATCGCAATCCAGCCGCGGCAATATCCGTTCGGCAGTATTCCCGATCAACGCCCCCTTTAAGCCGCCGCGGGCCCGGGTACCGATCACCACCAACCGCGCAGACTGCTTCGCTGCAGCTTCAGGAATCCAGTATTCAGCAGGCCCCTCTCCTACAGCAACATCCTGTGCCTGCAACTGCAACCGGCTTAACTGTGCTTCAAGAGCCTGATGCGCTTTCTTCTGAATCAACTCCTCTGACTGCATCACAGGATCAGCGCCCATCATCGCAGAGGGGCAGGCAACCGCAGCGGCTAAGGTTGATCCGGTCGCCAGGGCAATCTGAGCTGCAACTTTAAGGACATCATCATTGAGTCGTCGCTGGTGAGCATCATTAGCCAGCGAGTTAACGGCGGCCATCACCACGCCATCCTGCCAGAGCAGATCTCGCTTAACCATCAATACCGGACAGGGAAGTTCCCGCAGAATCTGACCATCCACCGAAGTCATAAAGCCTTTACTGCGGGGATCACAACTCTTTATTAACAAGCCAAAAGGCTGCTGTTGCAGAAACTTAGCCAGTAACTTTAAGAGCTTATCTCTGGCGACGACATGAAGCGCCACAGAGATGCCATCACTCTCCAGCTGCTGCACAGCGGCTTCCGCTTTTTCAATGCTGTCGCCAAGCCAGATCAGGGTTACCTGACTATGCAAACGTCCGGCGATCAGACGACAACGCTGCAATGCATTGCACGACTGATCCTGCTGATCCAGCACCAGCAACAACCGTTTATTTAACAACATTTTTTACCTCCGGAGGGGTTGTAACAGTAGCTTTCGCTCCACAGTTAAGCAGACAGGCAAGCGCGGGCAGCAACACCAGAGCACCCAGCATATTCCAGAGGAACATAAAGGTGAGTAACACGCCCATATCCGCCTGAAATTTAATCGGAGAAAAGACCCACAGCACCACGCCAATCGCCAGCGTTAAGCCGGTGAAAGCCACCGATTTACCGGTTGTTTTAAGCGTATTAAGATAAGCCTCCTGCAACGGCATCCCCTGCACCAGATAGGTATTGAGTTTGGAATAGATATAGATGCCGTAATCGACACCAATGCCTACCCCCAGAGCAATCACCGGCAGGGTCGCTACTTTGACGCCGATACCAAAGCTGGCCATCAAGGCCTGACAGAGAATCGAGGTCAGCGCCAGCGGTGCAATGATACACACCAGAGTCTTCAGTGACCGGAAGGTCAGCAGACAGAGCAAACCCACCACCGCGTAAACCCAGGCCAGCATCTGATACTGAGCAGTACCGATCACCTCATTGGTGGCGGCCTCAAAACCGGAGTTGCCGGCTGCCATCTCAAACTGTATCCGGTCCGAACCATACTCCGCGGCAAACGACGCGATCTGGCGGGTCAGGTTATTCAGGGTTGCGGCCTTATGATCATCAAGAAAGATGATCACCGGCAACAATGAACAGGAGGGGTTCATAAGTCCCGCGGGCACGTAGGAGAGAGAGGCGTTGATCACCAGTTGATTACGGCTCACAGTACGCCACTTCAGGCTGCCCTCATTGAGCCCGGATGTCACCCGTTTGGACACATCCACCAGCGATACACTGGACTGCACCCCGGCAATATTGGTCAGGTAATACTGAAACCGGTCCACCAGCGACAGCGTGGAAAAGCTGGAGCATTGATCTTTATCGGTACTGACCATCACCACAAAGATATCGCTGGAGGTCGAATAGTGCTGAGTGATAAAGCGGTTATCAAGATTATATCTTGAATCCGGACGCAGCTCCGGAGCACCGCTATCAAGATCACCGATCTGTAGCTTCTGCCCCTGATACACGCCACCCAGCAACATCATCAGCGCAATCACCACAGCAACCCGGGCACCGGAGGGGGTCGCAAACCAGGTCAGCAGCTGCCAGCCACTGTGCTGTTTCTGCTCCGCTTCCCGGGCTCTCCGGGTCGCCGTTTCGCCAATACCTAACAGCGACATGATAACCGGCAACAGAAACAGATTGGTGAGAATAATCACGGCAATCCCGAGCGATGCAGCGATCGCCAGATCCTGAATTACCCGGATCTCAATCACCATCAGGGTGACAAATCCGATACCATCCGATAACAGCGCCGTCAGGCCCGGAATATACAATGCCCGGAACGCCCGCCGTGCTGCCAGCCATCGATCTGCGCCCCGGGCACTTTCCAGAGCGATAGTATTAACGATCTGTACTCCGTGGCTCACCGCAATAGCAAATACCAGAAACGGCACCAGCATCGAATAGGGGTCCAGCCCATAACCCAGCAGCTTTAGCAGCCCTAACTGCCAGATCACCGCTATCACAGAGCAGGCCAGCGGCACCAGCGTGCCGGTAATACTGCGGGAATAGAGATACAGCAGTACCAGGGTGATCAGCAGGGCGATAGCAAAAAACACCGCCACCTGCGCGGCACCCTCGATAAGATCCCCCACGATCTTGGCAAAACCGGTGATATGAATGCTGATATTGTCAGACTGATAACGGTCCCGTATCAGGGTTTCCAGCTGTTGAGACAACACCTGATAGTCGAGTTTTTCACCGGTATCCGGATGCTTATCAAACAGCGGCACCTGCACAATCGCCGAGCGGAAATCGTTCGCCACCAACCGGCCTACCTGCCCTGAACGCAGAATATTCAGCTTAATCTGTTCAAGACTCTCGGGCGAGCCATCATAATCCGGCGGAATCACCGGACCACCCACAAACCCCTCTTCGGTGACTTCGGTCCAGCGGACATTGGGGGTCCAGATTGAGGTCAGTGCCGCCCGGTCAACGCCGGGAATAAAGAACAGCTCATCGGTAATCTTTTGCAGTGTCTGCTGAAACTCAGCGGTAAAGATATCCCCCTCTCGTACCGCGACCGCAACCCGGACACTGTTACCCAGTCCGGCAAGGTCATCCCGGTTTTTGAGATAGTTCTCAACGTAGGGATGAGAGGTCGGAATCATCTTCACAAAACTGGCATCAGGACGGATCTGCACCGCCTGCCAACCGAGGAACAGGGTCAGGGCCGCAAACACCAGCAATACCGGTAACCGGTGGTGAAACAGAAATCGTTCAGCGAACTCTTCAGAACCTTTGATCGGTGCTAACAGGAGCCGGGAGAGCTTATTCATGGGCCACCTCCAGCGTATGCAAACCGCCCTCACCTACCAGAATATACCCTCCATTCAACGCCAACCCGGCACTCAGAGAGTGCCGTCCACCACTGGGCAGCTGCGAGAAATGCTGACCATCGGCACTCTGCAGGATCAGCCCCCCCTGCCCCAGTAATACCAGTTGCTGCGCCTGAGTCACCGCGCTGACCAGAGTTGCTGCATGCCCGGTCTCCACCGGCAGCCATTCCAGCCCGTCGGTCGAACGAAAGAGGTGGCCTCGCAGCCCCATCAGATAGAGTTGGTTGTTGAATTCGGTGATGCCGAAAAAAGAGCCATCATAAGGAGTCTCTATACGTTGCCAGTGATCGCCGCCATCCTCTGAGCGAAACAGCAACCCGGCCTCACCCACGATGTACAGATTTCCCCGATGATCCGCTCTCATAGCGTTCAGGTGAAAGTTATCCGGATTGTCCAGCCGATCACCCCAGTATGCCCAGCTGTCACCACCATCCTCGGTTTTCAGTAACAGGCCATAGCCTCCCAGAGCAAAGCCGCGCTGAGAGTCGGCAAACCAGATATCCAGCAGCGGCACCCCCGCCCCATCATCCACCGCCGCAGCAGCGTCACCCGCCTGCCAGGACACATTGTCCAGCTGCTCAGCCAGTTGGGCATTATCCGGCTGGGCATCAAGCGCTGCCTGTAACTCTGCCATCTTCTGTTGCAACCGCTGCAAGCGCAGCTGATTGATCTGATTACCGTCCAGCAACAAGTGCCAGTTGACACCACCATCGTCGGTCTCGGCCAGCAGGCCATCGTGCCCGGTCAGCCACCCATGTTGAGCATCAGCAAAGCAGACCGACGTCAGCATCACGCTGAACGGAGTTGACTGCTGCTGCCAGCTTTGTCCCTGATCGGTTGAGCGCATCACCACGCCCTGATCACCCACAGCAACCAACTGATTACCGCTGGCGGCTATATCCAGCAACAGCGTCTGAGCAGCACGATAGGAGGGTAAAGCGGGGGTAGTAAGCCGATCCACTCCAGATTGCGCCGCAGCAGCGCCCGCCATCAGAGTAGCCGATACTATAATAAAGCCAGTGAGTGACCGGATCAGATCCATACGTTTCCCAGTTATTATCATTATGCAGGAATTAATTTTTTCTCCGACGCCCGCATCCTTCAGCAACCGTCCGAAATAAATCGCTTAGGCTGGAATCATTAACAAAAACGGTCAGATGCTCAATAACAAATAGTGGCAATTTCGTTAACACTTTCGCCACAGCACAGAGTAAAGCATTCCAGATCAACATAAATGTATAAAAGTCCTCTGCTTAGATTGCAATTTGTAGACGGCCAGAGGTAGAGTTAGCCACTGCGACAGAGGTAATAACATCTGTGAACAGACCCGAATTCAATCAACAACCGGCTGTTCTCAGATGGTGCACTCAAAAACCTCTGCAAAGAACAATAAATGGAGATTAGCTCGATGAATCAATTCCGCAAAACATTGCTCGGTCTGAGCACCGCCGTATGCATAATGGGTTTAACCGCTGCTGCACAGGCCGACACCCTGAAAATCGCTCTGGCCGGCCCGGCGACAGGCCCTGTCGCCCAGTATGGTGATATGCAAAAAATCGGTGTTATGGCAGCGATTGACGATATCAACAAAGCAGGCGGTGTGAACGGTATGATGCTGGAAGGCGTTATCTATGACGATGCCTGTGATCCCAAACAAGCCGTCGCCGTTGCGAACAAAATTGTCAATGATGGTATCACTCAGGTGGTTGGCCATCTGTGCTCCTCCTCCACTGAACCTGCCGCAGATATCTACGAAGAGGAAGGCGTATTGATGATTACCGCCGCGTCCACCTCACCTTCGATCACCGAGAAGGGCTACCAGATGGTTTTCCGCACCATCGGCCTGGATAGTCTTCAGGGCAGTATGGCCGCTCAGTACATCCTTAATACAGCTAAGCCGGCCCGTGTTGCCGTTATCCATGATAAGCAGCAATACGGTGAAGGACTGGCAACAGCGGTTCGCGATCAGCTAGCTGAAAACGGCGTCAAAGCGGTTATGTTTGAAGGTGTCACCCCCGGCGACAAAGACTTTTCCGCCCTGATTGCCAAGCTGAAAAAAGAGAACGTTGATTTTGTCTACTACGGTGGCTACCACCCAGAGCTGGGTCTGATCCTGCGTCAGTCTGCTGAAAAAGGCTTCAATGCACAGTTTATGGGCCCCGAAGGCGTAGTTAACTCCGATCTGGCTAAGATCGCTGGCGACGCAGCTGAAGGCGTGCTGGCCACAGCACCGAAGAGCTTTGACCAGAACCCGGTCAACGAAGCACGCGTTGCGGCCATCAAGGCCAAAGGCGAAGACCCAACCGGTCCGTTTGTTTTCACAGCTTATGCTGCGGTTGAAGTAATGACCGATGCGATGGAAGCGACAAAATCGACTGATTCTGAAGCGTTGGCTGACTATATCCGCAGCCACGACTTCGATACAGCCATCGGTAAAGTAAAGTATGACGAGAAAGGCGACCTGACGGAGTCAACTTTCCTGGTATACCGCTTACACAAGGATGGCTCTAAGACTCCTGCTGAGTAAATTACTGTAATATCAATAGATTATCGAACTGCAACGCACCCTGTTGCAATTCGTCAATCCCGATTCCCTGATGCCGCGATCCGGCATCGGGGATTCGTTTTATATGGTCCCTGCAAATGTCAGAATTCTCGCTTTATCTGTTGCAACAGCTCATTAACGGGCTAACCATCGGCTCTACCTACGCCCTGATCGCCATCGGCTATACCATGGTTTATGGCATCATCGGCATGATCAACTTCGCCCACGGCGAGATCTACATGATCGGCTCCTACGTAACCTTTATTGTTATCGCAGGTCTGCTGGGCATGGGTATGGTAAGCCTGCCAATCATCCTGATAATCGCCCTCGTGGTCGCCATGTTTATCGCCAGCACCTATGGCTGGACGATTGAGCGGGTCGCCTATCGCCCCCTGCGGGGCTCAAACCGGCTGATTCCACTGATCTCCGCGATCGGCATGTCAATTTTCCTGCAAAACTTTGTCGTCCTGTCCCAGGGTTCCCGGGATGTTGCCCTGCCTCCGCAGATTACCGGTGGCTGGAACTTTGGTGACCCCAGTGTCTTTGAGGTTTCCCTTTCCTATATGCAGGTACTGATCTTCATCATCACCTTTATCAGCATGACTCTGCTGACGCTGTTTATCTCCCGCTCCCGCATGGGTCGCGCCTGTCGCGCCTGTTCAGAGGATCTGGGGATGACCAACCTGCTGGGGATCGATACCAACAAGATTATCGCTCTCACCTTTATTGTCGGCGCCGCCCTGGCTGCCATCGCAGGCCTCTTGCTGGGGCTCTACTATGGAGTGGTCAACCCCTTTGTTGGTTTTATCGCGGGTCTCAAAGCATTTACTGCAGCGGTACTCGGAGGGATCGGTTCAATTCCCGGCGCAGTGCTCGGTGGCCTGATCCTCGGCGTTACCGAAGCGATGACCTCCGCATTCTTCCCCTCAGAATATAAAGACGTTGTCTCATTCGGTCTGCTGGTGCTTATCCTGCTATTCCGTCCAAGCGGACTCCTGGGCAAGCCGGAGGTAGAAAAAGTATGAATTCCAGTAAGCTTTATAATGCAGTTTTTGCCGCCGGTATCTCCTTCATCCTCGCCTGCCTGATGATCGGCGTTAAACTGGATACCGACAGTACCGTACTGGCTGTCAAAGGCGCCACCGCCGAACAGTGGGCATGGATTATTGGCGGTATCGCGGTGGTATTTCTGTCGCAACTGTTCAGTACCCAGGTTGACGCCCTCTTCCGCGCCATTCCCAAACCTGATATCCAGGCGCTGCTGCCGCAACAGCAAAAGTTTGCCACCCTGAAGCCCTGGCTGATCGCAGCGATCATTGTCGTAATGATGATCTGGCCATTTATGGTTTCCCGAGGGTCGGTTGACCTGGCAACCCTGACACTGATCTACATTATGCTGGGGCTGGGACTGAATATCGTGGTGGGCCTTGCCGGCCTGCTGGATCTGGGCTTTGTCGCTTTCTACGCGGTTGGCGCCTACACCTATGCCCTGCTATCCCAGTATTTCGGTATGTCGTTCTGGGCCTGCCTGCCAATATCAGCGGGGCTGGCGGCCACCTTTGGCTTCCTTCTGGGCTTTCCGGTGCTGCGTCTCAGAGGTGATTACCTGGCAATTGTCACCCTCGGTTTCGGTGAGATAATCCGCATTCTGCTAAACAACTGGACCTCCCTGACCGGCGGACCCAACGGGATCTCAGGCATCGCCAAACCGACCCTGTTTGGTCTGGAGTTCAACCGCCGAGCCAAAGAGGAAGGCGCGATGACCTTCCATGAATACTTTGATATGGATTACTCCAGTTCCTACAAAGTGATCTTTCTCTATCTGATCGCAGTCTTGCTGGTGATCTGTGTCATCTATCTGATCAACCGTCTGATGCGGATGCCGATTGGTCGCGCCTGGGAAGCGCTGCGGGAAGATGAGATCGCCTGCCGTTCTCTGGGACTGAACCGCACCGCCATCAAGTTATCAGCGTTCACTCTGGGGGCATCAACAGCAGGATTTGCAGGCTGCTTTTTTGCCGCCCGGCAGGGCTTTATCAGCCCGGAATCATTCATATTTATCGAGTCAGCCATCATTCTGGCGATTGTGGTACTGGGCGGTATGGGCTCGCAGATGGGCATCATCTTCGCCGCCATTATTATGACTATTCTGCCGGAACTGGCACGGGAGTTCTCTGAATACAGGATGCTGCTGTTCGGCCTGCTGATGGTAGTGATGATGCGCTGGCGCCCTCAGGGACTGGTACCGATGAAACGACCGAATCTGGAGTTGAAACAACAATGAGTCAGTTACTGCTGGATGTAAACGGTCTGACCATGCGCTTCGGCGGCCTGGTAGCGGTAAACGGGGTAAACCTGAAGGTAAAAAATCGCCAGATCGTTTCAGTTATCGGCCCGAACGGTGCCGGGAAAACAACCGTTTTTAATTGCCTGTCCGGTTTTTATATTCCCACGGAAGGCAGTGTCATGCTCAAAAATGAGCAGATTGCCGGCCTGAAAGATTATCAGATTTCACGCAAGGGTCTGGTACGCACCTTTCAGCATGTCCGTCTGTTTCAGAAGATGACCGTGATTGAGAATATGCTGGTTGCACAGCACCGGCATCTGAATACCAACCTGTTCTCCGGTTTGCTGAAAACGCCGAACTATCGTCGCCTTGAAAAAGACGCGATGGAACATGCCGCACACTGGTTGAAAGAGGTGGGACTGCTGGAATATGCCAACCGGGAAGCGGGCAACCTCGCTTACGGGCAGCAACGCCGCCTTGAGATTGCCCGTTGCATGGTAACCCAGCCCGAACTGCTGATGCTGGATGAGCCCGCCGCAGGTCTGAACCCTAATGAGACCAAAGAGCTGGACGAGCTGATCATTAAGCTGCGTGATGAGCATGAGATCTCGATCCTGCTGATTGAGCATGATATGAGCCTGGTTATGGGCATCTCCGATCACATCTATGTGATTGCCCAGGGCACCCCTCTGGCCAACGGAACCGCCGAGCAGATCAAAGGCAACCCCGATGTCATCAAAGCTTATCTCGGAGAGGAATAAGATGCTGCAGATCGAAAATGTAAACACCCATTACGGGCAGATTCAGGCACTTCATGATGTCAGCATTGAGATCCGTCAGGGGGAGATCATTACGCTCATCGGTGCCAACGGCGCGGGCAAAACAACCCTGATGATGACCATCTGCGGCGACCCCAAAGCCTCATCCGGCAAGATTGTTTTTGAAGGGGAGGAGCTGGAACACTGCAACACCCCTGAGATCATGCGCAAAGGGCTGGCAATCGTCCCCGAAGGACGCCGGGTGTTCAGCTCGATGACGGTAGAAGAGAACCTCTCAATGGGGGCCTATTTTCGCACCAAAGAGCAGGCTGAAGAGACGGTTCAATATGTTCTTAAGCTGTTCCCGCGTCTCGAAGAACGGTTTAAACAACGGGCAGGTACCATGTCGGGCGGCGAACAACAGATGCTTGCCATTGGCCGGGCACTGATGAGCAGACCCCGCCTACTGCTACTGGATGAACCCTCTCTGGGGCTGGCACCGATCATCATCAAACAGATTTTCGATATTATCGAACGTCTGCGGGATGAGGGGGTCACCATCTTTCTGGTGGAGCAGAATGCTAACCAGGCTTTACGAATCGCCGACCGGGCCTACGTTCTGGAAAATGGCAGAATCGTTAAAACCGATACCGGGGCTAACCTGCTCACCGATGAATCGGTTCAAAAGGCCTATCTCGGGGGCTAGAAGCGTCTCCAAAAAGATACAAAACCAGCCTGTTGGCTGGTTTTTTTTCGTTCTTTAGTCGGAGAAATGTTCAGAATCACCCTAATAAACTGACTAAAATCAACCAAAACAGCAATTTTTGCTTACACTACAGTGATTTACGTCAACATTTTTAATCCATCATTATTGTGCTAATATAAGTCGCATATAAACGACACAAAAACACTCTTCTGAGACTGTTTTTTGTCACACAGAAGCAACAGAAACACAGCAAGTACTGTTAAGGATTTTGAAGTAAACGTCCAGAATACAGTTTTGAGGTAACACACATGAGATGTCTATGCCCACAGTGCAAGTCACTACTGGAACATCAAAGCATCAGTCTCCACAGTGGCTTGGTTGAAGTTAAGCACATACACAACAACACCCTCTATATCTGCAAAGACTGCTCAGCGCAGATTGGGCTGGTAAGCGTGCCTCACAGCTGGCAACTGATGCCGTATACCGAAAATCAGCGCGTCGCCTGATTTTTTATTTTGAGCGCCAGGCCTGGCGCTCGAACAGGAGTCTTACAGCGGCTCTGCCATTCAGCAGTAAAATCTGGCACACTGGTGTGTACATGTCCCTGCGCGCATACCTGCGTACATCTAAGTATAAGTGCCGATACCGATGAGCCAGCTTGAAACCCTCATTAACAGCAGCGACGAAAACCTGCTTACCCTGCTCTCCAGCCTCTGCCAGGGCGCTATCGCCATCGATCAGCAATGCCGGGTTGTCTGGCTAAGCGAACAATACCGGGAGTTTCTTAACCTCCCCTCGGATGCACCTCTTACCGGACAACCGGTTGAAGAGATTCTGCCTACCACCCAGCTTCCCCGTGTAGTGAAAACTGGTCAGCCAAGCTTTCTGGATCTGATGCAGATTAATAATCGCTGGTGCGCAGTCACCCGCCTGCCGCTGAAAAATCCCGATGGCTCAGTGTTTGGTGCTATCGGCTTTATCTTCTATGACAATCTGAACAATCTGCAACCGTTGTTTGATAAATTCGCGCGCCTGAAAAAGCAGTTGGTCTCGGAAAATCTGTTGCGTACCAGTAAGTATGAACTGGATGATCTGGTGGGGGATTCAGTCCCACTTCTCAAAGTCAGACGCCAGGCACTGCGGGCAGCGCAACTGGATACCACCATTCTGCTGCTGGGAGAGACCGGTACCGGCAAAGAACTGCTGGCTCAGGGCATTCACAACGCATCGCCCCGCAGGGACGGCCCCTTTGTCGGGATCAATATGGCGGCACTACCGGAAACACTAGTGGAGTCTGAACTGTTTGGTGCCGTAGCCGGCGCCTTTACTGGCGCGACAAAAAGCGGTCGGCAAGGCAAAATACAGCTGGCTGCTGGCGGCACCCTGTTTCTCGATGAGATCGCCGACATCTCTGCTGCGATTCAGGCAAAGCTGTTACGGGTGCTCCAGGAGCGGGAGGTGGAAGCGCTGGGCTCCAACCGCTTAGAGAAGATTGATGTCAGAATTATCGCCGCGACCTCACGCAACCTCAAACAGCTGGTTGATCAGGGACGCTTCAGGGAGGATCTCTACTATCGGTTAAATGTTCTGCCGCTACGACTCCCGGCGCTACGGGAAAGAAGATCCGATATCCCGGCACTGTGCAGCCATCTGCTGCAGAAAATCGCCCGGGACTCAGGCCTGCCTGCACAGGAGCTCAGCAGTGAGGCGATCACCTGGCTGCAGCAGTACCACTGGCCCGGCAATGTCAGAGAGCTGCACAACCGGCTGGAACGCGCCTGCGTTATGGCGGAACAGAATGCGATCTACCCGGATGACCTGGGTGCCGATGATATTGCCCAGACCACACCGGCGTTTTCAGCTAACAGCCTGTCTCAGATTCGCAGCCAGGCAGAAGTGAGCTCTCTGCAACAGGCACTGCAGCAGTGCCAGCATAATAAAACCCAGGCCGCTAAACTACTGGGCATCTCCCGTGCGACACTTTACAACCGGATAAAGCGTCTAAAACTGTAAAATCATAAAACTCAAAATAGACATATCTTTACACTTTGTTTAAAAATATAGACAAATCTATTATCAATCTTTGATATAAATCACTATAAATAATTGATTAAAAAGAGCTTTAAAGCTATGGCCCAGCGTTTGCTATATATCTGTCTATATTAAAAAAATAACAACGTCAGGATCGATTTATGTCTAAGCAGATCAGTGCAGAACAAGCCGCGCAACTTATCCCAGACAACGCAACCATCGCCACCGGAGGTTTTATTGGCATCGGCTTCGCTGAAGCGATCGCCAAAGCAGTAGAGCAGCGCTTTATCGCTTGCCAGCAACCGCAGAAACTTGCACTGGTTTACGCTGCGGGCCAGGGAGATGCGCAACACCGGGGACTGAATCACTTTGCTCACGAGGGGATGGTCAGTAAAGTTATCGGCGGTCACTGGGGATTAGCGCCGGGCCTCGGTAAACTGGCAACGGATAATCGCATCGAAGCCTACAATCTGCCTCAGGGCGTGATCTGCCACCTGTTCCGGGATATTGCCGCAGGCAAACCCGGCACGCTCACCAAAGTAGGCCTGCACACCTTTGTTGACCCTCGCCTGGGGGGCGGTAAGATCAACAGCCGCAGCCGCAGCCGCACCGATCAGGTTGAACTGATCAGCCTCCATGGCGAGGAGTACCTGTTCTACAAAGCTTTCCCTATCGATATCGCCCTGCTGCGCGGCACGACAGCCGATGCAGATGGCAATATCTCCATGGAACGGGAAGCTCTGCCGCTGGAAGCTCTGGCGATTGCCCAGGCGACCCATAACAGCGGCGGAAAAGTGATTGTTCAGGTGGAACGCACCACCCACCAGCACCATCTGACACCCGACCGGGTTAAAATACCCGGCATACTGGTCGATCATTATGTCGTTGCAGACCCGGCTGACCATCCCCAGACATTTGCCGAGCCCTTTAATCCAGCTTATTGTGGCGATGTTGTTGCCCCGGCCAGCCAGGAAACAGAGCCACTATCTTCGCGAAAAATCATCGGCAGACGAGCGTTGATAGCCCTGCAAAAACACGCGGTGGTAAACCTCGGTATCGGCATGCCGGAAATGGTTTCAGCCGTGGCAGCGGAAGAGAAGATGCTCAATGATTTCACCCTGACAGTGGAGCCTGGCGGTATCGGCGGGCAACCAGCCAGCGGTCTCAGCTTTGGCGCCGTCAGCAATGCCGCGGCGGTGATCGATCAGCCGGCACAATTTGACTTCTACGATGGCGGCGGCCTGGATCAGGCTTTTCTGGGGCTGGCAGAGACCTGTTCTGAGGGGCATGTTAATGTCAGTCGTTTTGGTAACAAACTGGCTGGCGCCGGTGGCTTTATTAACATTACCCAGAACACTCGTGACCTTTACTTTCTCGGCACCTTCACCTCAGGACCTCAGCAGATTGAGATCAATGACGGTCAGCTACAGGTCATTAAAAACGGGCCGGTGAAAAAATTTCTGCGGCAGGTTCAACAGATCACCTTCAATGGTGAGTATGCGGTAAAGCAGGGCCATTCCGTCACCTTTATTACCGAGCGGGCGGTTTTTAAGCTCACCGCCGAAGGACTCCGGCTCACCGAAATTGCCCCGGGGGTCGATCTGCAAAGCGATATTCTCGACCAGATGGAGTTCCAACCCGTTATCGACGATAACCTGGTGCTGATGGACCCTCGTTTGTTTAATGAAGGGCCGATGAACCTGCAACATAGTGGCAGCCACCCAGCCGGTCATATGCGCAAGCTCTGGTCGCAGCTGGTCACCGGCGCAGAGGAGCAAACCCGGGAGCTGGACAGTTGTATTGCCAGTTAGCGGTTAGCTTTTCTATCCAGCTTAGTTAATACTGAGGTTATCATTCCCGCAGTTTAAGGACAGTTTATGAAAATGCTGACGCTGGTACGGCACGCTAAATCAAGCTGGGAAAACCCCGAACTGTCCGACTTTAACCGCCCGCTCAACAAACGCGGCAAACGGGACCTGCCCCTGATGGCATCCCGTTTGCTGGCTATGGGGATTGAACCTGACCTGATCCTCAGCAGCGGCGCCCGCAGAGCGATCACCACGGCCGAACAGATAGCTACAGCGCTGGAGTATCCAGTCAGCAAGATCATTGAAGTGCCTGAACTGTATCACGCCCGGGTAGAGACCCTGATCAACCTGTTACAGGGGCAATCAGATCACTACCGCCATCTGATGGTGGTGGGACACAACCCGACACTGGAGATGACCGGCCACTACCTCACCGATGAAAATATCCCCCACTTCCCCACCAGTGGGGTGATGCAGATCGCGCTGAGCATTACCTGCTGGGAAGAACTCTCGGAATCCTGCGGCAGCCTCGAAGCCCTGGATTATCCGAAACTGCATCAATAATCCCCTCCTCTCTGGAGAGCAACTGCAGCATAGGTGATATACTGTCTCAACACCGACATCTCTCTACCCGTGAAATGGAAACATCCCGTTGAACCTTTATATTGATACCCTGTTATTCACCAGTAACATTGTGGCACCGATCTTTTTTATTGTCTCACTGGGCTATCTGCTGATGCGGCTGAGGATTATTGATCAGGGCTTTATTGATACCTCGTCAAAGCTGGTGTTTACCATCACCCTGCCGGTTCTGGTGTTTATGAGCATATCCCGGATGGATTTTCAGGCCGTGTTCAATCCACAACTGCTGGGCTACTTCATCATCAGCACCCTAATCAGCGTTGCGATTCTCTGGCAGACAAGTAAATATTTCATCAAAAAACCCGAAGACCTGGGCGTTTTTATTCAGGGTTCATTTCGGGGCAACTATGGCATTATCGGGTTGGCGGTCAGCTTTAACATGTTCGGCAACAGCGGTCTGGCGCTGGCATCTCTGTTGCTGGTCTGCGTGATCCCTCTGTACAATATTCTCTCAGTGCTCGCACTTTCACTGCCGACGCAGCAAACCAGTGGCGCCAGCATCACCCGCCCGATCAAAGAGATTGCCCGCAACCCACTGATTATCGCGGTATTGCTGGCATTGCCTTTTTCCTATTTTGGCTGGGGACTGACAGCGGTGGGAGACAAGATCGGCAACTACTTCGCCAGCCTGACGTTACCGCTGGCCCTGTTGGCGATCGGCGGTTCGCTCAACCTGAGAAGCCTCAGAGATACCTCTGGCCAGTCTAGTTGGTCAACCCTGATTAAACTGGTCATCATGCCGCTGGTGCTGACCACAGGAGCCTGGCTATATGGCTTTAAAAGCCAGGAACTGGGAATCCTGTTTGTTCTGTTTGGCTGCCCAACTGCGGCAGCAAGCTTTATTATGGCCAAAGCGATGGGTGGTAATGCCCAACTGGCCGCCAATATCATTCTGACCACCACCCTGGGTTCGGTGATCACCCTGAGCAGCGGCATCTATCTATTACGTTTATGGAACCTGATCTGATTCTGATAACATATCCAGTAGTCAATACAGAGGGACTGTGATGCTGCAGGAATTTTTCGACAATCTACTGGACCTTTTTCTGGATACGGCAATCTGGCTGCTGTTAGGCCTGGTTCTGGCTGCGATACTCAAAGGCTGGATCCCATCCGCACTGGTCAGAAAATGGCTTAGCGGCAAAGGGCCAGGCGGCGTCATCCGGGCAGCCTTTATTGGCGCGCCACTACCGCTCTGCTCCTGTGGCGTACTACCCACCGCCATAGGCCTGCGTCGCTCCGGCGCATCCAAGCCCGCCACGGTCTCCTTTCTGGTTGCCACACCGGAAACCGGGGTTGACTCAATTTCGGTAACCTACGCCCTTCTTGGCCCGGCCATGGCGATCATCCGACCGGTATCAGCCATCTTCAGTGCTATTGTCAGCGGCATTATGATCCTTATGTTTGATCGTGATGATAGCGCACCGCAACAGACAACCGACACCAAACCCACGAGCAGTTGCTGTAGCAGCAAAGAAAAAGCCCTGTCTGGCTGTTGTAGTCCTGCGCAAGAGAGCGTCTCCAGCTGCTGTAGCAGCAAAGAAACAACCATCAGCAGTGCCTGTGACGAAGAGAAAGCAGTGAGCAAAAGTTGCTGCAGCAAACCAGCAAAAACCGAAACCAGCTGCTGTAGCGCCCCATCGGAAACAACTGACAAACTCGAAACTGCTGGGAAAACAGGCTGTTGCGGCGAGCAAACCACAGTGCCGGAGCAAGCAGGGATTCTGGCCGGACTGCAGTTTGCAATGGTCGATATCCTCGATGATATTTCTAAATGGCTTGCCTTTGGCCTGGTGCTGGCGGCGGTCATTGCGACACTGGTCGAGCCTGCCAGCCTGAGTCAGTGGGGCAGCGGACTGACGGGGATGCTGCTGATGCTGGTTGTTGGCCTGCCACTCTATATCTGCGCTACCGCCTCCACACCGCTGGCAGCAGCACTGCTGGCTGCTGGCATGTCGCCCGGTGCGATTCTGGTATTTCTGCTGGTAGGCCCTGCCACGAATATTGCATCGCTGGGCATTCTTACCCGGGAACTGGGTGCCAGGGCGGTGGTTATCTATCTGTGCGGAATCAGTGTTTGCGCGGTCGCCTTAGGACTGGCAACCGATGCGATCCTGACCAGTCAGTCACTCACCGTTGGCGTTGCCATGGAGCATCACGATTCTCAGGCTTATGTAGCGATTAAGTGGATCGCTGCGATCATCCTGTTTCTGCTTGCCGTTAAACCCCTGCGGCAGATTTTCTGGAAAACAGAGGCAGCAACCTGCACATGAGTTTTTTTACCCGTCGCAGCCTCAACAAACTCCAACAAGCCGTCATCTCGGGCGACCTCACTCTGCTGAAAAAGCAGTTTACTAAACTGGATCAGACGCTGTTGACTGAACACAGATTCAACTATGACAACAGCGTCTGTAACTTGCCAGAACTGGCGATCCGCTCGGGACAGCCAAAGTCACTGGCTCACCTGCTACAGGCCGGCTGTACTCGCCAATCGACTCACAGTGACCCACTGCTCTATCAGGCACTGCAACACCCGCAACAGAGTCTGGCATTGATGACGGTGCTGCTTCAGGCTGACGCCCCTGTTGACTACCCGGATAACGACCCCGGGTCGGCTCTGTTTGCCTGTTTCAGATATTGTTCTGACGACACACTGATGCTGCACCTGAGTCGCCTGAATGAGTACGGCGCGGATCTGAATAGGCGCGATGCTGAGGGTAAAACACCGCTTTTGATGGCGCTGCAATCTGACTATAAAGCACTGGTTCAGATGTTGATAAACAGTGGAGCCGAGCTGCCGGATGAAATTCCGCAGGGCTGTTGTAGTGAAGAGATCATCGGCTACGCCAGAAGACTGGCCGATGACCTTAAAATCAGACAGATGATGCTGGGCTAATCAGCATGCGCAGGCTTAATTACTTTTTAAGCGCTGCGATAACGGAGACTTCCACCAGCAGTTCGGGCCGTGCCATACGGGCTTCAACACAGGCACGGGCAGGCGCATGACCCTCCGGTACCCAGTTATCCCACACCTCATTCATATCCGCAAAGTCTTTCATATCACGAATATACAGGGTCGCTGAAAGGATATGTTCACGATCACTGCCCGCCTGTTGCAGCAGTGCATCAACCTTTTCCAGCATGGTGGAGGTTTGTTCTTTAATTCCGGCAGTGGCATCTTTAGCCACCTGACCACACAGATATACCGTATCGTTATGGATCACGATACGGCTCATCCGCTGGCCGATCTCCTGGCGTTCAATTGACATCAGTATTCACCCTTTATGTAAACCGGATATTGTAGTGAATCACCATGGAGACACCAGCCAGATGCCCCTGAATTCAGGAGCATCGACGGAAAAAAGAGAGGAAGTCGAAAAAATATCAGAAAATAATACTACAGCTAACCCCAAAACCTGCCTGTCGGCTCAGAGACGGGGAATCTCAATCGCAGGACAACGGTTCATGACCACCTGCAAGCCGGCCGCCTCTGCTTTCTCTGCCGCAGGCTCATTGATCACGCCCAGTTGCATCCAGACCGCTTTGGCTTTCACGGCAATCGCTTCGTCGACCACATCGCCCGCTTCAGCCGAGTTGCGGAAGATATCCACCATATCGATCGGTTCTTTAATATCCGCCAGCGAGGAAACCACCTCCCGACCGCAAATCTGCTCACCCGCTTTGAGAGGGTTCACCGGAATCACGTTATAACCTTTGGCCAGCAGAAAATGCATCACCTGATTGCTGGCACGGTGTGACTTAGGGCTTGCTCCCACCATCGCAATAGTTTTGGTATTGGTTAATATCTGACGAATTGTGTCCATGAAACACGGTACCTCTTATTTATTTTTATCGCCGCAGCAGGGGCACTCAGGATCCCGTCGCAGCTTCAGTGTTCGCCAGTCCATATGGCGACCGTCCAGCAGTAATAACCTGCCCACCAGCGGCTCACCCAGATCCGCCAGTACTTTTAATGCTTCCATCGCCTGCACCGAGCCGATAATACCAACCAGCGGTGCCAGCACGCCACTTTCGGCGCAGGTCAGATTTTCATCATCGCCATCCCGATAGAGACAGCGATAGCAAGGGGCATCTTCACGACGGGGGTCAAACACCGCCACCTGCCCTTCGAGGCGTATCGCCGCCCCTGAAACTAGAGGAGTCTGATGCTTTACACAAGCAGCATTCACCGCAAAACGGGTAGTAAAGTTATCACAGCAATCGACCACCAGATCGCATTCAGCCACCTGCTTTTCCAGCGCAGCCTGATCCAGCCGGGTGTTGATTGCCACCACCTCAGTATCGGGGTTGAGCCCGGCAATGGTCGCTTTCGCCGAATCAACCTTGGCCATCCCAATGGTCGCCGTACGGTGGATAATCTGCCGCTGAAGATTGGTTAACTCAACCTGATCGTCATCCACCAGCACCAGACGACCGACACCCGCTGCAGCCAGATACATCGCCACCGGACTGCCCAGCCCTCCCAGGCCGATAATCAGCACAGAGGCGGTTAACCAGGACTCCTGTCCGGCGATATCCACCTCAGGCAGCATAATCTGGCGACTGTAGCGCAACAGCTGATCATCATTCAGCATCACATCTCTTCTCTTGTTTCACTGATTCTGTCCAGCGGGCCCAGGTGATGCGGTCATTTGCCCCATAATCCTGTGCCGTTCCGATCTCGTGGTAGTGCAGATCAGCGAGCAGCTGCTGCACCTTCACCGCCTGATCATAGCCATGTTCAAACAGCAGCCAGCCACCATCCACCAGATAATTGCGCGCTTCGCTGGCGATATAGCGAAGATCTGCCAGCCCATGATCCTCTGCAATCAGCGCACTCAGCGGTTCAAAGCGTACATCCCCCTGCCCCAGATGTGGGTCATCAGGATCGATATAGGGCGGGTTGCTGACAATCAGCTCAAACCGCCCAGCAACCGGCTCAAACCAGCTACCCTCTGATACTATGACATTCTCCAGCCCGATTCGTTGCCGGTTTTTTTCTGCCAGGGCAACAGCCTCCGGCACCCGGTCAACGGCAACCAGACTCCAGGCGGGGCGTTCCGATGCCAGCGCCAGTGCAATGGCACCGGTTCCGGTGCCCAGATCCAGGACTCTGGCAGCCTGCGACGGCAGCAGTTCCAGCGCTTTTTCTACCAGGCACTCGGTATCGGGACGGGGGATCAGGGTAGTGGCATTCACCTCCAGGTCCAGTGTCCAGAAGCCGCGACTGCCAGTCAGGTGCGCCACAGGCTCCCCCTGAATACGGCGCTGAATCAGCCGTTCAAACGTTGCCTGCTGCTGTGCAGTCAGGGGATCGTCCCGATGGGTAAACAGAAAGGTACGACTGCATTCAAGGGTATGGCAGAGCAGCAGTTCAATATCGGCTGCCGGACTATCGCTGGTCGCGGCAAGCTGCCCGGCACAGGCCTGAGCATCACTGATCTTCATCATCAGCTTTCGTCAGACAGGGCACCCAGTAACTCCGCCTGGTACTCGCTGACCAGAGGATCAACCACCGCACCCAGAGCACCTTCCATCACTTCCTGAAGTTTATACAGGGTCAGATTGATACGGTGATCGGTAATCCGCCCCTGCGGAAAGTTATAGGTGCGAATCCGTTCAGAGCGGTCGCCGCTGCCCACCAGTGACTTACGGGTGCTGGCCTGAGCCGCAGCATGTTTTTCCTGCTCTGCCGCCTGCAAACGTGACGCCAGCAGAGACATCGCTTTTGAGCGGTTCTTGTGCTGTGAACGCTCATCCTGACACTCAACCACGACGCCAGTGGGAATATGCGTAATACGGATCGCAGAATCAGTTTTGTTGACGTGCTGTCCACCGGCCCCCGAGGCGCGGAAGGTATCAACTCTCAGATCAGCCTTATTGATCTCAATATCACTGACCTCATCCATCTCAGGCATCACCGCCACGGTGCAGGCGGACGTGTGAATCCGCCCCTGGGATTCGGTTTCCGGGACCCGCTGCACCCGATGCGCACCGGATTCAAATTTCAGGCGCGAATACACATCTTTACCAACTATGCGCGAAATAACCTCTTTATAACCGCCGTGTTCCCCCTCGCTGGCGCTGATAATCTCCAGTTTCCAGCCCTGATTTTCTGCATAGCGGGTATACATTCGCAGCAGATCGCCAGAGAAGATAGCAGCCTCATCGCCACCGGTTCCCGCCCGCACTTCAACAAACACGTTACGGGAGTCATTCGGATCTTTCGGCAACAGCAGAATCTGCAGTTCCTGCTCCAGCGTCTCAATATTCTCCTTCGCGGCGGAAAATTCCTCCTTCGCCATCTCCCGCATATCCGGATCACTATCATCCAGCATCACCCGTGCTTCTTCCAGATCGGCTTCAGCAGCCTGGTATGACTGGAAGCATTTAACCACCGGTTCCAGCTCAGAATATTCCATAGAATAAGCACGAAACTTATCCTGATTAGAGATAACCCCGGCATCCCCCAGCAACGCCGCCAGCTCTTCATAACGGTCGGCCAGGCTTTCCAGTTTATGGGCAATCGATTCTTTCATCACTAATCAGTCTTCTTTTACATTATGAGACAGCTGAAACAGATCCTGCGCCATCTCGAGATAGTCATCACGCCCCTCGGCGCTGGCTTTACGCAGCTGTACGGTGGGGCTGTGAATTAATTTATTGGTTAAACCACGCGCCAGATTGTTGAGCACCATTTGCGCATCTTTGCCATTGTTCAGTTGCCGTAGCGCTTTTTCCAGCTCGACATCGCGCAGCTGTTCTGCCTGCTGGCGTAACGACATCACGGTTTCTACGGCCCCCAGAGCGCGCAGCTGACGCATAAACTCCGAGGCACCCGCCTCTACCAGGGTTTCCGCTTCCTGCGCGGCGGTTTCACGGCTGCGCACATTCTCTTCGATCACCTCTTTCAGGTCATCAACGGTGTAGAGATAGACATCATCCAGCTCAGCAACTTCGTGCTCAATATCCCGGGGAACCGCGATATCCACCATAAAAATGGGACGGTGTTTGCGCTTTTTCAGCGCTGACTCAACCGCCCCCTTACCCAGAATCGGTAGCTGGCTGGCGGTCGATGCAATAACAATATCGGCATCTTCAAGCGCGTCAGGAATATCCCCCAACAGAATAGCCCGGGCATTAAACTCTTCCGCCAGCGCCTCGGCCCGTACCAGCGTCCGGTTGGCTACGGTCATCTGTTTAACGCCGGCTTCGGACAGATGCCGGGCGACCAGTTCAATGGTTTCCCCCGCACCGATCAACAACGCTTTACTCTGGCTCAGATCGGCAAAGATATGCTGCGCCAGACTCACCGATGCATAAGCCACCGAGACCGGGTTCTCACCAATCGCCGTATCGGTACGGACTTTCTTAGCCACGGCAAAGGTCTGCTGAAACAGCCGATCCAGTTCCGCCCCCACCACTCCGGCATTCTGTGACACCGCATAGCTGGACTTAAGCTGCCCGAGAATCTGCGGTTCACCCAGCACCAGAGAATCCAGACCACTGGCTACCCGCATCATGTGCTGAGCAGCTTCCTGCCCCCAATGGGCATAACTGCAGCGCTGCAACTCATCCGGATCAAGACTGTGATAACTGCCCAGCCACTCTAACAGCGCACGGGTTCCTTCCAGCTCTGTGGAGCAGTAAAGCTCAGTTCGATTACAGGTCGAGAGAATTGCCACCTCTTTCAGATGCGCCAGTTCACAGGCCTGCGCCAGTGCATCGGCCATCTGCTCTGGCGCAAAAGCGACCTTCTCCCGGACCGAGACCGAAGCTGTCTTATGATTGATGCCTAATGCGAGCAAAGCCATAAAGGAAAATATCACCCAGATTGAAATAGCGCGTAATAATACACTTTATTCACTGAAAGGTTAAAATACCCGTGCCGCATCAGGTCAATTTTTTACGATTTACTTCCATATATGACAACACCCCTGCGATTCATCTATAGTGGAGCCATCAATCTCTTTGCGACAGATAAAATCAGCAAAATGAAAGCACCTACTCTTGTAAAAACAGCCGCAACATCGGTTGCCGTTACCTTAATAGCCGCACTGATGACGTTAAGTGGCTGCACCGGCAAGTTTAGCAAACCTGGACCCGACACTGAGGTTCCCCCTCTCGCCCCGGTGGAATACCATCCGGGAGAGCTCAACCGGGAAACCCTGTACGAGCTGATCGTGGCGGAAATTGCCGGACAGCGAAAGGAGTTTGATCTGTCGCTGAACAACTACCTGCATCAGGCACAGATGACCGGCGATCCGGAGATCGCCAAGCGCGCGACCTATATTGCCCAGTACCTGCAACGGGATGATCAGTTGCTGGAAGCCAGCAAACTCTGGCAAAAAGCAGAGCCGGACAACCCCGAGCCCTACCTGATCTCTGCCAGTCTGTTACTGCGCAAAGGCGATTTCACCGCTGCCCTACCGCTGCTGCGCAAAGCGCTACACCACTCCGATAAACAGACACTGATGATCATCAGCGCCCAGGCTGACAAGTTCAGTCCGGAAGAAGCCGACGCCTACATTAAGCTTCTGGAAGAGCACGCCAGCAAGGAGACCGATGCCACCCTGCTGACAACCCTGGGGATTCTCTACGGAGTTCAGGGCAACAATATCAAGGCCTTACAGCGCTTTAACGCGGCCATCGCTGAAGACCCGGATCACCAGGAAGCGGTGATACAGAAAGCGGAACTACTGCGGTCACAAGGGGATTACCGTCAGGCGATCAAAGTGCTTGAGCCACAGCTGGCCGCCGATCAGCCTGATCAGCAAATCTTCACCCTCTATGTCCAGCTGCTGTTCCAGTCAAAACAAACGAAAAAAGCGGTAAAACAGGCCCTGCTACTGGTGGATACTTTCCCGGATGAACCGCAGCTAACCTTCTACACCGCCCTGCTCCTGCTGGAAAACGAACAGGTGGAACAGAGCCGCAGCATTATGCAGGACCTGCTACAGCGCTACCCGGACAATACCACGCCCCACTACTATCTGGGCTTGATTGAGCAGCATGAAGGCAATACAGAAGAGGCGATCAGCCATTTCCTTAAAGTCAAAGACCCTAACAATATCCTCCAGGCTTACCGGCGTATCGGGGCGTTGCTCGACCACCCCAACAACCGCACCCGACTGCAGAATATTCTGCAGGATGCACGCGGCAGCATGCCCGAAATCGATATTCAGCTATACGTCATGGAGGCGGAATGGCTCAACCTGCATGATTTTAAGGATGCCGCGCTGAGTATTCTTGATGAAGCCCTGCAGCTGCATCCGGATGATGCCAACCTGCTCTACACAAGGGCGATGACCCTTGATCCCCAGGATATCAGCCTGATTGAGAAAGATCTGCGACAGGTACTGGCGCTGGAACCGGACAACAGTATGGCACTGAACGCGCTGGGTTATACACTGACGCTCTACACCGACCGGTTTGATGAAGCCTTTGAGCTGATCAGCAAAGCCTTAGCGCTTACCCCGGACGATCCGGCAATCCTCGACAGCATGGGCTGGATACTGCTGAAACAGGGCAAAGCCGCTGAAGCGGTGGGCTTCCTGCAACAGGCCTACGACGAGTTTCCCGATCCGGAGGTCAGCGCCCATCTGATTCAGGCTTACCATGCCGCGGGACAGCAGCAACAGGCGCTGCAGCTATTAAAACAGGAGCAACTGAAGCACCCGGATAATGAGTTCTTAATCGAAGCGGCCACCTCTATTAACGCTCCTCTGGATTAAGATCTGGATTAAGCTCTGGAAAAAGTGACCGGATAACACCATGCGATTACGTTTACTGATCTTAGCCGCGGTCCTGCTACTGAGCGGCTGTACCGGACTGACACCTAAAGACCAGGTGGCGCCTACAGAACGTCCCTGGGAGGAGCAATACCCCGCTCTGTTAGCAGCGGACAGCTGGCAACTGAAAGGCAAAATCGCGATCCGTACCGCCCGTGAGAACAACAACGCCAGCCTGTTCTGGCAGCAGCTGCAACAGCACTATCAGATTGAGCTGACCGGCCCACTGGGTCAGGGAGGCGCCCGCATCGAAGGTGACGATGATGGCATCACCATCGATATCGCCGGAGAGGAGCCTCTCTGGGCCGCGACCCCTGAACAACTGATGGAACAAACTCTGGGGTGGCAGTTCCCGGTGCGGGATCTGCCCTACTGGATCAGGGGAGTTCCCGCACCGGGTCACCCCTTCGAACTCAGTATGAAGCAGCAACATCTGCAAAAACTGCAGCAGAACAACTGGGAAATCAACTACTTAAGATTCACCAACCAGAACGGATATATGCTCCCGGAGAAGCTGACTATCAGCCGCAACGATCTGCGACTGACCATCATCGCCAAAGAGTGGCAGATACAACTCTGAAATTACCGATTTTAAGCGCCATATGTTTGACTTTAACTTCCTGTTCCGGGAAAATGTGCGCCTCTTTTACGGGCTCAGCTCGTAGATTTGGGTTACTGGGGTATCGCCAAGCGGTAAGGCAACGGGTTTTGATCTCGTCATGCGGAGGTTCGAATCCTCCTACCCCAGCCAACTTTAACCTGCCCCTGACCGGGGGTGTTAAAGAACCTGGCCGGGCAACGGCTCCTGACCCTTTTTAATGAGGTTTAAGTAGAGTGGAAGCCCCGTCACAAACAAAGTACGAATCTCAATTTAACGACTGCAGATCCGAGAAGGTAGACACTGTGCCTAAAATGATGGTCTTCACTGGCAATGCAAATCGCCAGCTGGCTGAGAAAGTTGTAGAGCGCCTGGATATTCCCATGGGCGAAGCCTCAGTAACAAAATTCAGCGATGGTGAAATCAGCGTTGAGATTCTCGAGAACGCCCGTGGCAAGGATGTATTCATCCTCCAGTCCACCTGCGCGCCAACCAACGACAACCTGATGGAACTGATCGTCATGGCTGACGCACTGCGTCGCGGTTCTGCCAGCCGGATTACAGCGGTGATCCCCTATTACGGCTACGCCCGTCAGGACCGCCGGCCTCGTTCCGCCCGGGTTGCGATCAGCGCCAAAGTGGTTGCCGATATGCTGGCCGGTGTAGGCATCGACCGGGTACTGACCGTCGATCTGCATGCGGACCAGATTCAGGGTTTCTTTGATATCCCTGTTGATAACGTTTATGGATCTCCGGTACTGCTGGATGAGATCGCTCGTCAGAGCTATGACAACCCGATTGTTGTCTCGCCTGATGTTGGCGGTGTGGTACGAGCCCGAGCGGTTGCCAAGCAGCTTGGTTGTGACCTGGCGATTATCGATAAGCGTCGTGAGAAGGCCAACGAGGCGCAGGTTATGAACCTGATCGGTGATGTGCGCGGTCGTACCTGTATTCTGGTCGACGATATGTGTGACACCGCAGGCACGCTGTGTAAAGCCGCCGGAGCCCTGAAAGCGAATGGCGCCGAGAAGGTAGTTGCTTATGCAACCCACGCCGTACTATCCGGCGCAGCAATCAGCAATATCTCAGGTTCTGATCTTGATGAACTGGTTGTCACTGACACCATCCCGCTGAGTGAAGCGGCAGCAAACTGTTCACAGATCCGCCAGCTGACTCTGGCACCGATGCTGGCAGAAGCGGTACGCCGCGTCTGCAACGAAGAATCTATCAGCGCAATGTTCCGTTAAGGCCGCGATCTTAACGGTAGCTGATACATATCCCAAACGGGAAAACGTGCCCATTATGGGCTTACTGAAATAACTGCAAGTACCTGGTCGCAAGGTGTTTGCAGTTTTGTTTTTACTGAAGGTATTAAAATGACCGATTTTGTATTGAATGCACAGCCTCGTACTGACGAAGGGAAAGGTGCGAGCCGCCGCCTGCGTCATACTGGTTTTGTTCCTGCTGTAGTTTATGGCGGTGACAAGCGTAAAAAGCCTGTGTCTATCTCCCTGGAAAACCGCGTTCTGGTTAAACAGATCGAAGATCCAAGCTTCTTCTCCTCTATTCTGACTCTGGAACTGGAAGGTAAAGAAGAAAAAGTGATCGTTAAGGACCTGCAACGTCACCCGGCTAAAAGCTCTGTGATGCACGTTGACTTCCAGCGCGTCACCAAATCTACGCCTATCGAAATCATCGTGCCGCTGAACTTTGTTAACTTCAACCAGTCTCCAGCCGGTAAAGCGTCAGGTAAATTCACTATCCAGCAAAACACTGCGAAAGTTCTCTGCCTGCCAGAAAACCTGCCAGAAGCACTGGACGTTGATCTGTCTGGCGTTGCGATGGACCAGGTTATCCACCTGTCTGACATCACTCTGCCAAAAGGTGTTGAGATTGTACAACTGCGTCGTGGTGCTGACCGTGACCAGGGTATCGCTCAGGCTTACGCACCTCGCGCAGCTAAAGCAGGCAAGTAATAGCTGACCACAGGCTCCGGTATGCAAGACCAGATACAACTGATCGTTGGCTTGGGCAATCCAGGCCAGAAGTATGACCAGACCCGTCACAATGCCGGAGCCGACTTTGTCGGGCAGCTTGCTGCCCGACACCTTATCCAACTCAAGCCCGAAACGAAGTTTCACGGCCTGTATGGCAAGATCACACTGAATGGCAACCCCGTTCACCTGCTGATCCCAACCACTTTTATGAATCTCAGTGGCCAGGCGGTTGCCTCTCTGGCTAATTTTTATAAGATTCCTGCTGAACAGATACTGGTCGCCCATGACGAACTCGATCTGCCCCCCGGTGTTGCCCGCTTTAAACAAGGCGGAGGTCACGGCGGACATAACGGGTTACGCGACATTATCAGCAAACTGGGCAACAACAAGAATTTTTATCGCCTGCGCATCGGCATCGGACACCCCGGCAGCGCAGGCGAGGTCACCGGCTTTGTCTTGAAAAAAGCCCCCGCGTCCGAGTTCAGCATGACCCAAGCGGCTTGCGATGAAGCAATGCGGGTACTGGAACAGGCCGCCGGTGGCGACTGGCACAAAGCGATGACAACCTTACACTCTTTTAAGCCGAACAACTGACGACAGGATTACAGCCATGGGTTTCAAATGCGGCATCGTTGGCTTGCCAAACGTAGGCAAATCGACTCTGTTTAACGCCCTGACCAAAGCGGGCATTGGCGCGGAAAACTTTCCTTTCTGCACGATTGAACCCAACGCTGGCGTTGTTCCTATGCCAGACCCCCGTCTGGATGCCCTGGCAGAGATCGTCAAACCTGAGCGGGTTCTGGCAACCACCATGGAGTTTGTCGATATCGCCGGTCTGGTAGCCGGTGCCTCCAAAGGCGAAGGACTGGGCAATAAATTTCTCGCCAACATCCGCGAAACCGACGCCATCGCACACGTGGTTCGCTGTTTTGAAGATGAAAACGTGATTCACGTTGCCAATAAGATCGATCCGATCGATGATATTGAGATCATCAATACCGAACTGGCACTGGCAGATCTTGAATCAGTTGAAAAACAACTGAATAAGGTGATGCGGGTTGCCAAAAGCGGCGATAAAGATGCGCTGAAATCCAAAGTAATCCTGGAAAAAATTCTGGCGCAGCTGGAACAGGGGAAACCGGTTCGGGCGCTGGACCTGGATGAGGCAGAGCAGGCAGAGATCCGTCAGTTCCACCTGCTGACCGTTAAACCAACCATGTATATCGCCAATGTTGCCGAAGATGGCTTTGAAGACAACCCTCATCTGGACAAAGTGATCCAGCTGGCCAAAGAGGAAGGCGCTGAGGTGGTTATCATCTGCAACAAGATGGAAGCCGAGATCTCCGAACTGGAAGATGAAGAAAAGCTCGAGTTCCTGCAGGAGATGGGCATGGAAGAGCCAGGTCTTGACCGGGTAATCCGTGCCGGATACTCCCTGCTGGGGCTGCACACCTACTTCACCGCCGGTGTTAAAGAGGTGCGTGCCTGGACAGTCAAACAGGGAGCAACGGCGCCTGAAGGTGCTGGCGTAATCCACACCGATTTCCAGAAGGGTTTTATCCGCGCCGAAGTGATTGGCTATGATGACTTCATTCAGTACAAGGGGGAAGCGGGTGCCAAGGATGCCGGTAAGTGGCGTCTTGAGGGTAAAGACTACATCCTCAAAGATGGCGATGTAGTTCACTACCGCTTTAACGTTTAATACGAAAACAGGAGAGTATTTACGACTCCTCCCCTGTTTTTCGTACAAAAAATAGCCATTCTGAAGTCATTCAGGATGGCTATTTTTTTGCCTGACAAAAGGCAGCGAAATTGACCGGTTTTTTCCCGCCAATTGGTTGACATGATTGGTAAAAAAGAGAATAATTCGCGGCCTTGATAAGTGCTAAGGCAATATAGCTCAGCTGGTTAGAGCATCGCATTCATAATGCGAGGGTCGCAGGTTCGAGTCCCGCTATTGCCACCATTCACTTATCAGGTAATGCTGGGGTATCGCCAAGCGGTAAGGCAACGGGTTTTGATCTCGTCATGCGGAGGTTCGAATCCTCCTACCCCAGCCAATTTATATAACGGTTATTAAACCCACTGTTATATAGATGGCAATATAGCTCAGCTGGTTAGAGCATCGCATTCATAATGCGAGGGTCGCAGGTTCGAGTCCCGCTATTGCCACCATTCTTTTGCTGGGGTATCGCCAAGCGGTAAGGCAACGGGTTTTGATCTCGTCATGCGGAGGTTCGAATCCTCCTACCCCAGCCATTCTTTTGTTTCTCTGCAATGTTCAACAAAACTCCCTGACTTCCAGTTTGTACGAGAACCTCGAGGTTCGACAAATTGCGCAGCAATTTGAGACGAGCGCCAGCGAAGCCCGCAGGGGACTTAGCGTCGAAGACGTTAAGGATCAATCCTCCTACCCCAGCCATTCTTTTCTGGCTTCAAGCTACTCAGTTCTTAAAATAATCCCAAGTCCACACAACCACCTGGCACATAAACGATAAGTGGCTAGTTGTTAGTAGCTAGGAAAAGCAAATAATTGATCCTGCCAGACAGATAGAATAACTTTCTTACAAGGCTCTTACTCCTTCAATCATCACATATTCAACTAAGAAGGCTTTTCCGAGCAACGAACAAGTCACGCTCTTTGTGACGTCGAGCAACGAGCGACGGCTCTTATCACCTTCAAGATAAGCTACGAGCTACTGTTTTTTAACAGCCTTCCCGCTGACAGATCAACTCAAAGCGGATACACTCAGAGATCCATAGAGTGTTTTAACTGCAGAAGAAAACCATGAGCGGACAAGCAGCAACAGGCGCGCCTGATGGCCTGTTAAAAAGGATTATTTCTGAAAAGCGACAGCGACTGCGCAAAAATGTGCATATCCTGTTTCTCGGCCTGACCGCAGAGGAAGCGGATCCGATAATCACACTGTTACGGGGCGCACGTCTCGCCCCCAGAGGCCAGCAGGCACAGTCAGCCGAAGAGTTTCACCAGGCCCTCAGCGAACGCTCCTGGGACCTGATCCTGAGCCCTCAGGTTGAAGGCCAGTTCGGCGCCAAAGAGGCGGTACAGATTCTTCACCGGCTGAACAAAGATATCCCGATTATTCAACTGGTACCCAAAAGCAACAGTCAGGCCCTGCTGCAGGGGCTGAAGGCCCGGATGGCAACGGTGATCTCGCTGGAGGAGCAGGAGCTGTTGCTGATTCAGATTCGCAGACAACTGGAGCACCTGGAAAACCGGCGACGTCTGCGCATTGTTGAGGCACAACTGGCCGAATCTGACAAGCGCTGTCAGCAACTGGCAGAACTGTCAAAACTACCGGTTATCTATCTCACCTCTGATCTGGTAACCCTGTATAGCAACCCGGCATTCTCTGAGTTGTTTGGTCTGGATGACAATAACGACCAGCAGTATGAACCGCTGGATAAGTTCACCGTATTAAAAGACCGTGATCTGTTAAAAACAGCACTACAGGACGCTCTGCAAAGTAACAGTCACGGCGTTAAAACCGAGCTGAAAGCACGCCGTGTCGATGGCACAAACTTCCAGGCGCACTTCAATATCCAGCAGACGCGTTATCTCAATCAGGACTGCCTTCAGGTCATTATCAGCCCGGAGATCAGGGGCAATGAAGAGAGTTTCGAAAACCTCGACCCGACCACCCGCCTGTTTGATGCCAACTACATTATAAGTGCCCTTGAAAAAGCCGTTCACCGGGCACTCACCGGTGGATCGGACTGCCATCTCCTGTATATCAGATTTGATAATTACAGCGCTCTGCAGTCTGAACTGGGGACCAGCGGTTGCGATATCGTATTGGCAGATGTCGCCGAGTTAATGCAACAGAAGATCAACAAAACCCATATTTGCGCCCGCCTGGAAGAGGATGTATTTGCCATTCTGTTCCATGACCCCAGCCCCGATAAAGCGATGAAACTTGCCGACCTGCTGTGTCAATCGATCGCGCAGCTGAATATTGATGTCACCGGCAGCAGCGTACAGACCACCTGCAGCATCGGGGTCTGTTCAATCAATGATAATGCCCCCCACTACATCGAGTTGATAGACCGTGCCAGAGTTGCTGCAGATGAAGTGCTTAACAATGGTCAGCGGGGTAACGGCGTCAAACTGTTTGAACTGGCAGATGAAGATCATGATGATATCGATGATTCATCGATCAAAATGATCGTCGATGCACTGGAAAACGACAAGTTCCGTATCCTGTTCCAGCCCATAGTCGCCCTCGCTTCCGCCAATGGCTGGGGTAACTATGAAGTCTTCCTGCGCTTGCAGGAGAACGAGGGTGAGGAGGGCTTATCGCCCAACGTTTTCCTGGCGACCATGGACAACGCCGATATCAGTATCCGAATCGATCAGTGGGTTATTCAACACGCTTTTGTCCGTGTCGCAGAGCAACTCAAGCAGCATCAGCGAAGCCGGTTATTTATCAACCTGACCACAGGCTTTTATCAGGATGCAGATGCTCTGAACTGGATTGCAGATCAGCTTAAGGAACACCGTATCCCAGCAGAGATGATCGTGTTTCAGGCCAGCGAGTCGGACCTGAGTACCAGCCAGGTACAGGCCGAACAGTTCCGCTTTGGCCTGAAAAAGCTTGGCTGCAAGTTCTGCATCAAGCATTTCGGAGTGTCTGAAAACCGTGAGCTGCTGCGCAAAAAACTGAAACCCGATCTGGTTAAACTGGACGGTTTCTACATCCAGGATCTGAGTAATTCATCGGAATCAGACAAAGCCTTCGCGGCCCTGATTAAAGACCTGAAAGGTTCGGGCATCGGCAGTATCGCCCCGCTGGTTGAAGACACCCGTCTGATGGGTAAACTCTGGAAACTGGGGGTCGATTATATTCAGGGCTACTACCTGCAACCCCCTGCCGAAGACATGACCTACGATTTTTTTGAATAGCATGAAAAGCCGTGGCTAGATCGCGGCTTCTCTGATAACTTCAGATCGCCGCTTCGCGGCTAGCTAGTGGTTAGAACGTCGCTTCGCGACTGCTAGAAAAAGCATAAAAGGCCGTTGCTAGATCGATGCTTCGCATCTTGCTTGTGGCTCGACGGAAACTTCGTTTCCTTGCTCGAAGAAGCGTATACATTCCCACGCGGGAGCGTGGGAACGAGTGGAATAGCTTGCCAGAAGGCGGGGCTTTAAGCTCTTGATTTTTCTAGCAACTAACAACTAGCGAGCGGCGAAGCCGCGTCTAGCGACTTCTTTGCTTTTATAACGTATCCCGATCCCGGAAGCCGATCAGGTAGAGAATCCCATCCAGCCCCAGCGTTGAGATCGCTTGCTTGGCGCTTTGGCGTACCAGTGGCTTGGCACGGAAAGCGATGCCCAGGCCAGCGATGGAAAGCATCGGCAGGTCATTGGCTCCATCGCCGACGGCGATGGTCTGTTCCAGACTCACGCCCTCTTTCTCGGCGATTTTGCGCAGCAACTCGGCCTTACGCTTACCATCGACGACGGTGCCGGTAACGTTGCCGGTGACTTTACCGTCAACAATCTCCAGTTCGTTGGCATAGACGTAATCGAACCCCAGCTTCTGCTGCAGATAGTTACCGAAGTAGTTAAAGCCACCTGACAGTATCGCGGTTTTAAAGCCCAACGCCTTAAGCTTTGACACCAGCTCTTCAACACCTTCGGTAAGCGGTAAACTGTGCGCGATCCGTTCGAGAACGGACTCGTCCAGCCCCTTCAGCAGCGCCATGCGCCGTTTAAAACTCTCGGTGAAGTCGATCTCCCCGCGCATCGCCGCTTCAGTAATCTCCGCCACCTGCTCACCAACTCCAGCCTCTTTGGCCAGTTCATCAATCACTTCCGCTTCAATCAGGGTAGAGTCCATATCGAACACCACCAGCCGACGATTACGGCGATAGATATCATCCTTCTGGAAGGCAATATCCAGATCCAGGTCGCTGGCAATACGGAGAAAATCTTCACGTAACTGGGCCGAATCGGCCGGTGCGCCACGAACGGAAAACTCAACACAGGCGCGGGTCTTTTCGCCACTCTGTTCCTGCGAGGCTGCATCAAGAGACACCCGCCCCGACAAGCGACTGATATTATCGATATTCAGACCGTGGTCGGCAGCGGTCTGGGTAACCTTACCGATATGCTCAGCGGTGATCTTACGCGCCAGCAGGGTAATAATATGGCGCGACTTACCCTGTTCACCGACCCAACCGGTATATTCAGCTTCGGTGACCGGTTCAAAGCGGATATTCATATCCATCTCATGGGCTTTAAACAGGATATCCCGAAGCAGACTGGACGCTTCGGCCCGGGCCGGAACACCGATCAGAATCCCCAGTGACAAGGTGTTATGGATAACCGCCTGGCCAATATCGAGAATATCGATCTCAAACTGGGCAAGAATACTGGTAATTGAGGAGGTAACGCCCGGCTTGTCCTGGCCGGAGATGTTGAGCAGGATGATCTCTTTCATGACCTATTCGCATTGCGTGCTAAAGATGGGCGGATTATACCATCGCTATAATTTATTGCTGTTAAAGATCGAAACGGATAGTGGACTTTATACCGAAAGAGGCAGAACCTCAGCAGCGTTAAAGTCCACGTCATGAAGCTCATGGTGACCTTAAGGGTTACTGACCGGCTGAACTGAACAACGGATACCGGCAGGAATTTTATTTCCAGGATTCGGCATCACTAGCTGCACCCGAAATGTACCACTGGCGGAATCAATTAAAGGATCGACAATAACCACTCTGGCGGAGCTGGCAGCCAGCACATCAGACTCAGGCTTGATCAGAAATTCCTGCTGCAGCGAAATTTTGCCAAAATAGCTGGAGGGTAATAGCAGATCCACATGCAGTGGGTCTAATGTGGCCAGTGACAAAATAGGGTCTGTCGTCACGTACTCGCCCTCATTGTTGAAACGGTTAACAACGACACCGTTAATGGGGCTGGAAACCTTGCGCAGCTTAAGTTCCTGCTGCTTTAAACGTAGCTCAGACTTTGCAATCAGCACCTCTGTTTCAATTTCATCGCGCTCATTTGCGGTCAGAATATCTTCGTCATACAGGTCCTTGTTGCGCTGCTGCTTTCTTTTAGCGAACTCCGCTCTTACATTTGCCAGTTTAACTGCCTCCCTTTCTACACCGGCTTTTAACTGGAATAACAACTGACCCTTTTTAATACTGTCACCCCGTTTAACCTGCACATCATCAAGAACACCGGTGACGGGTGAACTTATCTGTACTTTCTCACTCGGTTCTAACATGCAACCCAGCGTTGACAGGGTCAGCTCTTCTGCGTGAGCAGTGTCGAACTGAGTGAAAATAAGGCCTGCAGCAAGCATCAACATGACATGTTGTTTGTTCATTTTTTATCCCCGGTAAATGCCAGCGTCCGCTGACGCTGCGTATCTACTTTTATGAGTTGCATACGCTGTCGGTAATGACTGCGCGATAGTTTGTTCTGGCAACTCAGCTGAATGCGATAACCCAACCGATGAGGCAGCTTGATGCCGGTCGTGCTCACGGCCTTTAAAAACTTTCTCAGCAGCGGACCGGCCATCCGTTTAACCAGTTGATCCTCAAATGATAAGATCTCACTGACACAGCCAGGATCCCCCTGGCGCGCACTTCGCCCAGCTAACTGCCGGTCTATCCGGGCGGCATCCTGCAGCTCGGTAATAATGACATGTAACCCTCCTGAAGCCCGTGTTTCTTCAGTCAGCTTGATATCTGTTCCCCGCCCGGCCATGCTAGTCGCCACCATGACGGCTCCGGGATGACCGGCGACAGCGACGATCTCCGCTTCCTCTTTATCCTGGCGTGCGTTTAATATCTTATGCTTGATAGACTCGCGGGTCAGCACCTCGCTGATCGCTTCTGATGATGCAACCGAGTTTGTACCGATGAGTATCGCTTGCCCCTGTGACACAAGTTCATGGGTGAGTTGTGCAACCCGCTGCCACTTTTCCGCTTCCGTCAGATACACTTCACGAAAGCCTTTCTTTCGCTGGCTTTTTTTCAGCAGGGGGATCGTTTCACTGCGCAGGCGATAAACATCCAATAACTCTCCGGCCACCTCACGGACGGTACCGGTCATACCGCATAGATGATGATACTTTCTGAAAAAGTTCTGATAACTGATCTCTGCATTGGTTTCCCTGGGCTTGGTCAGTTCACACTTCTCTTTCATTTCGATCATCTGCTGCAGGCCTTGCCCCCAGCTGCGTCCGGGCATGACACGACCGGTATACAGGTCGACAATCTGCACCGCACCCTCTTCATCGATAATGTAATCCCTGTCCAGATGGTAGACATGCAGGGCCGACAGAGCCTGTTTCACCAGCGGTTCACGATAAAAGCTGCTATTCCACAGACCATCGAGCGGTTCACAACTCTCAATTAATAACGCATGACCAGCCGGAGTAAGATGAATCTGAGAGTTTTCATCCTGTTTAAAATGGATCTCTTTTTCATACTTTGCGGCAATATCCATGGCGGTCTTCAACAGGCGCTCTTCCCGTTGACCAAACTTTTCCTGGCCGGAAATAATCAGTGGTGTTCTGGCTTCATCAATAAAAACGCTATCGGCCTCATCCACGATGGCAAAATGTAAACCGCGTAATAATAAATTGTCTGACCAGGATAAATCCCCCGTCAGTAACGATGCCTGCTGAATGCGCGTTGTTTTTCTATGAGCCAGTACCAGGCTGTCTTTCAGAAAATCAAAGGTAAGCTCTTTATTGCTGCAATAGCAGATATCACAGGCGTAGATCTGCCGCCGTTCCTGTAACTCCTTTTCATGAACAATAACCCCTACCGATAACCCCAGAGCCTCATACAGCGGTAACATCTCTTCTCCATCCCGTTCCGCAAGGTAATCGTTAATGGTCACCACATGCACAGGAATGCCAGCAAGTCCCGCAGTCGCAGCAGCCAGCGTCGCTGCCAGAGTTTTGCCCTCCCCCGTTGCCATCTCGGCAATTCCGCCACGCAGCATCGCCAGTGAGGTCCTGATTTGCGTATGGTGATGGCGCATACCAAGCACCTGGCCACTCACCTCCCGGATAACGGCAAAGGCTTCGATAATGGTCGCTGTACTGATCCCTTCCAGGCGCAGTGTCTGACGAATGCTGATGAGTGCCTGATCAAGTTCATCAGCGGTACAACGCTCAAGCGCTGCCGAGCGTTTAAGTATTGAGTTGACGATACGCTCGTTGCGCCTTAACAGCCTATTATTGAGCTTATTCGCAAGCTCTTTTGATCGCTTGAGAAAGGTATCGAGGCGATTACTGTCCTGCCATTTATACTCGTTACGTAAACCGGCAATCACCGGCTGTTTACTCGCATACTCAGACACTGAAGTACTCCAGGAAAGTACGACGCACTAAACGATAGAGCCGGTAGATGATCGCCTCAGGCGGGTGCTCAAACTTCAGATGGATACGTTCATCAACATAGACTGAGGGAAAATGTTCAAACTCAAGCGCAACGATGAAGTATCGCCTCAGCGCCTGAGGGGTATCTGAGGCGCTGGAAGGGTCCATAATAATATCTCCCCCGGCCGATTCCGTCAGTATTCCACTCACGGGCTCTTTTGTCGCAGCAGGAAAGACAAACCAGCTCTGCGGCTTCAACCGGGTATTCAGATCAGATGTTTGCAGGGCAAATACCGCTTCAGATCTGTCCCGAACCAGCTCAATATCGGCTTCCGGTACCATTCCTCGAATCGAAATATCATTATCGGTTATGACATAGCCGATCAGATCGCCCCGCCGCACAAATCTCCCGGGAAGGTCTGCAGGATTTCTCAGAGACCAGGTTCCGTCCGCCTGAGCATATAGATTTAAGGACGCGAGCCTTGTTTCGTTCTCTTTCAGTTCCGACCTTAAACGCGACAATTGATTATCGTATATCTTTAACTGAACCGGGTCGTTCCAGACACCTTGCCGTTCGGCACTTGCCTCTGCGAACTGCTGTTGTAACACTAATTGCTCTTTACGCAGCTGAGGGTTAGTGCAACTGACCAGCAAGTCGCCCTGATGAACAGTGACACCTGAGGGTTTATGTAACTGTTCCACAAAACAGCTCTCCTCAGCCAGAACACGACGCTGCTTGTCCATCTGCACCACACCTTCAACACTGGTGGTCAACGGCAAAGGCAGTACGCATAACAGCAGCAATACGATGCCGGCAGTCACTGGAATCATCACTGAAGGACTCCGCCGTCCCGACCGGATATCGGAGTCTTGCCAGGCTTTTTTCAACAGTTTGAAGTTTGGCACAATTAATGTCCCAACCAGCGCCCATATCGCCAGGACAATACCCACAAAGAAATATTTCTGTGCCACAAACAGCACAATGGTGACCATCAGGAACATGCGATAGATGTAGGAGGCAAAACCGTAAACAAACAGCCAGATCGCTTCGCGCCGGTCATACGCGGGGGAGGCCAGGCCACTCACTCCAAACATAAACCGCTTGGTCAGCCATCCCCAGTATTGATTAGCACGCTGCCCCAGGTTGGGAATTTCAACACAATCCGCCAGTATGTAATAACCGTCGAACCTCAGTAGCGGATTGCCATTCACCATGACGGTGGATAATCCGGCGATGAAAATAACGTTGTAAGCAATAGATTTAACGATGCCGGGTTCAGAATTCACCCAGATAAACATCGCCACGGCAGCAATAAATAACTCAACAATAATCCCGGCTGAGCTGACTAAAATACGCTGTTTCTTATCAGCGAAGGCATTGGTTGACGAGGCATCGACATAGGGCATCGGCAGGAGTACCAGCAACATGACGCCCAGCTCATGAACTTCGCCACCACCACGCTTTACGCAGTAGCCGTGTCCCAGTTCATGTAAGAGCTTTATCACCGGATAAACAAACCATAACAGTAGCAGGTTATCCGCCGCTAATACCCTGTCAGTCACGTTGGACGTTAACTCATCCCAATGCTGGCCAACCATCACCAGCATGCCAATCACCATTACACACCAGACGCATAGCGCAGCCATGGAGAATAGTGGCTGCAGATATTTCTGCGTTGCACTTAAAAAACGTTCGGGGTCGAGCAGAGGGATCTTAATTGATAGTGGCGACTTCAGCTTGGCCATCCAGCGTGTTCTTTCGGCTTCTTTTCCCCGCTCAAACAGTTCACTGATATCACCACTGGTATCCATGCTGACCAGGTTGGCCTGATAGAGACTGGCCAGCAGCTGCAGCATCTCTTCGTGGGTCGGCATCTCTTCACCCAGCCGCTGCGACGATAACTCCCATAGCCGGTCGATGGTCCGTTCACCATTCATCAGGCCCACGATCAGATAAGACTGCGGCGAAAGGCGGCGTACCTGACCGGTCACATGATCTTCGAGGACATACCAGCGTCGTCCTCTGTAGCGGTGTGCATTGACCGTCACATGATGACGCAGGTGGGGCTTCAGTTCGGCAATCTGATACCAGTCGCTGGAAAACAGGTTAGCGCTCATGATAACTCCGTGTCAGTCAGCTGATACAAGTGCACTATCCCCAGAAACGCCACAACCAGAGTTTCATCCAGTCAATCAGACCCCGAGTCCAGATACTGATTAGCAGACGGTCGTCAACATATATCTGCGATACACCTTCAAGACCAACGCGTAACATCTCATCCCGGTTTTCAAAATCGGCTTCCACACGATAAACAGTTGCCCCCTCAATCACCTCCGCCATGGGGTTTATGCGGGTGACGTTGAAAGAGAACTTCTGATCAGGCAGCGCAGACAGCACCAACTGACCAGTTTGCCCCTGACGGATATCATTGATACGAAACTCATCGACATACATCGCTAATCTGAAATCGCTACGCGGTGATAACTCAAATAACACATCGCCCTGACGAACCAGCGTGCCTATCCGCTGACTCAGGTCCCCCGACACAATCAGAGCATCAAAGGGAGCCTTCATTGCCGCTTGCGATATCTGGTATTCGAGCAGCTCTATTTCAGCCCGGGCTCGCTGACTCTGGGCCTTATTGATCTGCACTTGTGTGCGCTCACTTCGCGCCAGGGCCTCTTCATACTTACGCCGGGATGTTGCTTCCTGATTTACCCAGCTCATCAGCTGCAAGCGCAATTCGCGGGTATCCAGTTCGGCTAACAGCTCTCCCTTTTTCAGGGTATCGCCTGCCCTCAGCGTAGCTTTCTGTAAATAACCATCATAGGGTACGACGATAGAACGTAACTCAGCGCCCTCAATAACAGCATCCGCGCTGATGTTATAGTGCCCCGGCATCAGACTAAAAAAGATCGATAAGAGCAGCAGGCAAAACAGGGTAATCTTGCGCCCCAGATGCCCCGGGCCCAGCAGAAGACTCAGTTGGTTTTTAATGCTTCGGAAAATGTACGCATACAGAGGTAAACTGGACTGGCGCTTTTCTTCAAGCACTACCCCGACGAAATTAGTCAGTGCTTCTGCCGTCAGTTGCTCTTCACGGGTGAAAGGGTGTTCTGAGGGGCGGTCGAAAAGCACCGCACCATAGCATGACTCCTTATCCACCAGCGGGACCGTCATCAGTGCTCGCTGGCCTTTTTCACTGGCTAATTGACTGTGCGCATGGGTGACGCGATTATGATCATCCAGCTCGGGCCATAAAATGGATTCTTGCTGATCGACAGCTTCCTGCATCGCCTGAGTTGTCAGTTTCACCAACTCATGCTTTTTACTATGACCACTACTATCTGACTGGGAATGAACCTCTAACTCAGCGTTTTTTACAAATCCCAGGACCACTCTCTCAGCATCCAGGTTTTGTCCCATCAGATTAACAAAACGCAGCGCCGCATGTTCAAAATCACGTTCGCCGAGAACATAAGCAATACTGTCGATGACAATATGCTGACGCTGATTATCCCGGGCAACCACACTTAACAGGTTGCGGGAAAGGCGTAACTCAAGCCATCCGGCACAATATTCGATCAGCGCCAACGCTTTATGCAGCTCAGTTTCATCCTCGGCACTGAGCATCAGGGTGACAACCGCCCGCAAGGCACCATCAACAAAAACAGGGTAACTGCCAATATGATGTTTACCATCATTTAAAGGCAGGATGAGCGGCTGCTTTTTTTTCAGGGTCTCTTCCGTTGCATCCAGTAATAACTTGTCCTGCCCCCCCTCTTCAGGCCAGACAGCAACCGAGTGAAACTGTCCACTTTGCGCTTCATCGGCGACGACTAATGCTACACGTACCTGAGGCAGTTGACTGCACAGCCACTCCAGCCAGGTAAAATGCCAGTTCTCATGATGGGTATCCAGCAACCCATTCAGTTGCTGAACAGAATCCGGCAACGAAGCAGTTATCACACCCATAAATACATTCTTTGTTATCTCTATAAATATAAAAATGCCCCGGTATGTCAAACATACCGAAGCGTTCAGACGTCAGCCAACTCCGGTTATTTAATTTCTATTGATGCCGGCATCATCGAGGGTACCAAAACGCTTTTCATACTCCTCCACGACGTTGTTTAACAGCAGTGATAAACGCTTAGCAGCAAAGGGGCTAACGATAATACGATCTGTCAGCTCGATACCCACCTCTTTCTGTCCTGCACGCCAGGCCTGGTTAGTGCCAAATAACAGAGTCACTTCCTCGCGTGTGCTCGAGACATTACAGACATTTGCGTAAGTGCTACGCATTTTGCTGTCGTCCCACCGGATTTTAGGTCCACTTGCTTTTTTATTATCTACAGTATCGCCAGACATCTATGTTCCCCAATATTTTCCGTTTGAAAGATTTAATTAAAAGTCCTGTTTCTGCCAGATCGAATACTTCCGGCTGGACTGTTTTTTACGCAAGTCCTGCAAGTCTCCCTGGATAACACCCTCTTCATCACTTAAGCGTCCCAGCTTCCATCCTCGCTGACCCGCCACATTGGCTGCTAACAGAAGTCCGACCGCCAGTGAATCCGACAGGGATGCATTCGAGGTTATCGAATAGTCACCTCCCTCTTCAGCAATATCCTCCTGAGAGCGGTTCTCAGAATAGTTATCCCCAGGCGTCCATGATCCATACGTCTCTGCCGCCTGATTAACCGCAGTGGCTGGGATTATGGCATCTTCTGCTGCAACAGGTACAGCCGGTTGCTTCGATTCTTCTGGCTCAGGCCCAGGCTTGGCCATATGACCGGAATGTCTTCTGTGTTCTACCCCAAGTAATGGCAGATTCCGTAAAAACTCTTTCAGCTCACTGTCTGTCATGCGGGAAAGTTCTTCACCATTCAGCAGTGGCATTAAGCGCAAGGCGGTATCTGTCCTTAGTGGCGATTCGTCAGAACTCTCCCGATCCACAAAGATATCATCTGGTCGCTCAGCAAACGGACCAGACCCTGCCCCATAGATATTAAACAGGCTGGCAGATATAACCTCCCGGTCAGTTGGGTCGGATACAATCAACAACGAGGTAAAGTCAGCGGAGTCCTGAATCCGGGCATAGTTACCCAGAATGACATCGGTGGTGAAACTGCCGTCGTAATAGTCAAAACCACTACCCCCCACCATAATATCAAAGCCGTCCCCACCAGAGAGCAGATCACTCGCGCCAAAGGTCGGTAAGGTAGACTGGAAGTCCCTCAGCCCGGTGGCCGATATGGTAATTTCAACAAAGTCACCAAAGATCGCATCCTCGCCATCCTGACCGCTGATCGTGTCGGAACCCGCACCACCCAGACCAATATCATTACCTGCACCCAGATAAACAATATCATCGCCACCCAGCGTCGGATCAACATCATTTCTGATCAGGATTGCAGGTTCAGAGGTAAAGTTATAATTCAGGATACCGGTATCAGCAATGACGATATCGTTATCGGCGCCGCTATTAATCAGATCGCTGCCCAAACCAGCAAAGACAACGTCATCGCCAGCACCGGTACTGATGTTGTCAGCACCGTTACCCTCATTACTGGTGATAACACTCTTCAGCTGACCGGTTTCGTATATGACTTCGCCGGTATCCCCCAGAACAACGTCAGCACCGTTTCCGGTCTCAACGCTGTCCGGCCCGGCGCCTGCCAGAATAAGGTTATCGCCATCGCCGCTTCTGATCGTGTCAGCACCACCTAAAGGTGTTTGAGCCGTGGTGGCCCGCTGGAGAACATCATCGAGATAGATCAGCTCGCCCGCATCCCCCAGTATCACATCAACGCCACTACCAGAGGTAACCGTATCGGCGTTAAAGCCTGCGATCACCCGGTTATTGCCTTCTCCGGCGTCAATGATATCCACGCCGGTACTGATTGCGTCGACATCCGTAGACACCAGTCGTACGGCAAGCCCGTTAGTGTATTCAATCAGACCATTGTCACCAAAGATATCATCATCACCGGCTCCGGTAGTGATGGTGTCATCACCCTGACCTGCGAGAACAGTATTATGACCATCGGCAAGGATAATAATGTCATTACCACCATTTACAATATCGGTAGTCTGAATCGTCTGCACCACACCGTTGCTGCCAATAACGATCTCACCGTTATCACCAATCACCCGGTCATTACCGCTTCCGCTGCTGACGGTGTCTGCACCCTGTCCGGCAATAACGGTGTTATCACCTTCACCCACATTAATCAGGTCGGCTCCGCCGATACTGGTCTCAGTCGCCCTTGCACGGGTAAGGATAGCGTTGCTGTATACCAGTTCACCACTATCACCCAGCACGACATCCGTGCCAGCACCAGAGGTAACCGTATCGGCGTTAAAGCCTGCGATCACCCGGTTATTGCCCTCACCGGCATCAATGATATCCACACCGGTGCTGGTTGCGTCGACATCCGTAGACACCAGTCGTACGGCAAGCCCGTTAGTGTATTCAATCAGACCATTGTCACCAAAGATATCATCATCACCGGCTCCGGTCGTGATGGTGTCATCACCCTGACCTGCGAGAACAGTATTATGACCATCGGCAAGGATAATAATGTCATTACCACCATTTACGATATCGGTAGTCTGAATCGTCTGCACCACACCGTTGCTGCCAATAACGATCTCACCGTTATCACCAATCACCCGGTCATTACCGCTTCCGCTTCTGACCGTATCAGCACCCTGTCCGGCGATAACGGTGTTATCACCTTCACCCACATTAATCAGGTCAGCTCCACCGATACTGGTCTCAGTCGCCCTTGCACGCGTAAGGATAGCGTTGCTGTATACCAGTTCACCGTTATCACCCAGCACGACATCCGAGCCACTGCCAGTGGTGATCGCATCACTGCCCTGACCACCGATAACAATATTGTTACCGGAGGTAGTACCGACCGCGATAGTGTCATCGCCGCCGTGAGTGTTACCGGCATTAACCCGGGTCACCATACCCGCACTGGTGGCACTGACGCCGGTATAACTGATTGACCCCAGATCGCCCAGCACCACGTTGTCGCCGGTGGCATCAGTGACAGAGTCACCACCCAGACCGGCAATAATACGGTCATTGCCTTCACCACCCTCGATGCTATCTTTGCCAGCAGCAGTGATGTCATCGCTGGTGATCAGTGCAAGGCTGTCCAGTTCACGGGCCAGCAGTGCATTGCCTGCTGCGTCCTGTACTGAACCGTCATCACCGAAGAGGATGTCGTTGCCGGTTTCGCCGAAGATAAAGTCATCACCGGCATTACCGCTGATAATATCGTCCCCGAACCCACCTCTCAGGGTATCGCTACCGTCGTTACCCTCCAGGGTATCGCGACCCACATTACCGTAAACGAAGTCATCACCGCCGTTGGCATAGAGACGGTCATCACCGTCATTGCCATAGAGTATGTCATCCCCCTGGCTACCAAAGATCAGGTCATTATCTTCATCACCATGAACACGGATCGCCAGCGTGGCAGCACCGGCATAAATTTCATCGTCACCGGTATTACCAAAGATATCCAGACGACGGGCCTCACTATCACCCAATGGAGCCAGTACTCCGTGAGCCGGACTCAGCAGATCATCAGTGGCGGTGATCGTAATGCTGTCGTTGCCAGCGTTGGCATAGAAGGAGGTCACGCTAACCCCGTCAAGATAGACACCATCAATGGTGATCTGATCCGCACCCTGACCTGCCCAGATAACCAGATCATTATTGTAATCACCATGGCTGGCGGTGTAGGTAATATCCCCGGCCGCCATACCGACAATGCGGCCATCACTTAAGGTGGCGTTATCGGCATCGGTGTCATCAAAGTCACTGATATACAACGCGTTAGAGCCACTGCCTGCATCTATATTCAGCAGGCCGTTGATACCATCCAGAGTGCCGTGAGCCGTGTCCTGATTGCTCAGATCAGCGTTTGCATCACTGGTGACGTAGATTGAATCTTCACCGGCAAAGGTGTTGATACTGGTTTCCGTGTCCTGATGAGTCGAGAGCACATTCACGGTATCGCTGCCGCTGCCTAAATTAATTTCAAGCTGACCAATGTTGTAGTAGTTAATACCCTCCATGCGGGTTTCAACGGTCGCATCACCAATCACCCGGGTAATTTCAACATCGGCATATGCCCCCTGGAACTGAATCAGCCACTCATCACCCACCCGGGTTACCGACACATTGTCAGTGTAAGGCAGGTAATCCTGCTGATCCGACAAGTCACTGTTTACATAGGATGCAGGCTTGTTGTTCGGGTTCAGAATCGGCCGTAGCGCTTCAATGATCTCCGCCTGAGTGGCCGTGACCGCAATTGAAGCGGTTAACTGGCCCAGAATTTCTAACTGATAGGCACCCGTTGATGCCGGAGTCAGCGTTTGAATCCGGCCGGTTTGTGCGCTCAGAGCGCCCTCTCTAAGGGTACTGGTTTTAATCTCTACGGTGGCGTCCGCTGCTGCGTTCAACCCGGTTATATCGGTAATTTGCAACTGAGGGACAGACTCACCAGCCAATTCACCACCAAAGGTGATGGTAAAGGTATAGCCATTCACGATCTCCTGCCGCTCTACCAGCAAACCAGGCCCCGCATTGAAGTGAGTCTTCAGTGCAGTCAGCAGAGTCGATTCCTCAAGATCAGCGATCTCGATCGCCACACCATCGATATCCAGTGTGTAATGGCCCGATACGGCGCGTATATAGAGCGATTGCACCTCTGACAGGGACGGCATATCCAGACCGGTAATACTGTCATACGTCAGCTGCATTTCATTGCTATCGGCATCACCAGAATCATTCACAATCAACTGGTTATTACCGGTACCACCATCAACCACCAGCAACGCCGCAATTTCATCGGCTAACTGTTGCTGGCTACCCACAGTAACACTGTCGTCATCATCACCGGTTTTCAGGGTCAGAGCGCCTGCCACCGTCTCAACGGCTATCCGGTCATCTCCCCCTTGGGTATCAATCGTGGTACTGCCGGTATGAGTCGACTCAATCGTCAGATCATCAACGCCTTCACCCAGTTCAATCGACAGCGCTTCAATATTGGCATAACGGATGCCACCGGGGATTAATTCATCACCCAGTCTGATGTCATCACCCATACCAAAACCGGTGATGGTGTCAGAGGTTAAGGTGCCACTTTCCGCAGCCGGGCTGGCGCCGTTATACAGATTGAACACATCCACCTGGGTCTCTTCGGTCACCCGGGTGTTCATGTTAACCGGATTAATGTAATAGTCGCGTGCCGCTGGCACCGTGCCATTTGGCCAGTCACCGACTAAGGTAAAGCTCTGGCCATTTTGAGACTCAATCTCCATGGTGACAGTTTCGCCGGTGGCGTTATCAACCACAACCAGTTCAAACAGACCGTTCTCAAGGTCGAGATTAAAGCCCGGTTTGTGAGTGAAGCTGTCTTTGTCCCAGTATTCTGAGGCGGTGTCAGTCACCACAATTTTTCCGCCGACCTCTGTAATCGAGGTGAGCGTGCCTTCGGTTTTATACCAGTTATGTTCCTCCGGTAATAAGAGTGGATCCTTAAGGCTCTGACCGGCACTCTCAACCAAACCACCGTCGATAGAGATCGGCCCGCGAATACGGTTGAGGCGTTCGCCTAACGGTTCGAATACCTGCGCATCCCCCCCATCAATAATGTTGTCATCAACGGCGGACAGGGTAACCGTCTGAATATCATCCCAGGCCACCTGGCCAGCACCTGGTGTACCCGCAGCAAAGGTGATACTGGATTTGCCTGGGTTGACCTGAACCAGATTATGCTCGGCGGTTTTACCGTCCTCGAATGCGTAGTTACTATGATAGGTACGGGTTTCAATTCCGGCGAAATCAACGGTCAGCAGATCTGGCACCAGCAAACCGGTGGCAGGATCAAGTACCATTGGCGCCCCGGACAGCACCACCTGATAGGAGTCATCCTGCCAGGTTTGATCGACATATCCATCGACATCGGTCATCAGGTAGCTGACTTCGAACCGGTCACCTGCACTCAGGCTCAGACTGGACACCAGATTTGCCCCGTGACGCTGGGCATATTCGGCGTAGTTCGGATCAGCCAGTACACCAGCAGCATCCTTAAACCGATAGCTATCGGTGAGCGGGTCATAACTCTCAATAATCGCGACCTTCCCGGCATTGGTTCCGCTGGTTACCTTCAGTAACATGCCATCCATTTTCACATAGTTGCTGTCCGTCGCATGGCCATCGAGTGAGATATTCAGCTTGTAGTTCTCTGTCATTCCCTCCAGATAGGTTGTTGAAGCGGTCTTACTGTCGTAGGTGACCGTCGTGCTGGTAGAGCTACTAAACAGAGATTGCTTTAAGGTCGTCACTTCCGTGCGCACGTTAGTATCGGTGGTGTAGGTAACCGAATAGCCCACTTCGACACGATAGCTGCCTTTATTGGCAAACAGGAATTCCAGCATCGGATCCTGCCTACTGCTGCTGCCGTTATCCGCCAACCAGCTAAAGTCTTTATCATAGGTCATCTCGGTGCCGTTAACGGCGCCGGATGTCATGTCGAACACCTTCATGTACGGCACATAGGACTGTGTGGAAGTCACTTGTGTTTCCACCACACGCAGGGTCGTGGTGGCCCCCGTCAGGATATTGCCTGAAGATGACAACGATTTACTGCTGGTGATGCTCGTAGTGACATCACTATAGGCATGACCATAATCGATATCGAACAGGCCCTGAACCTGAGTCTTACGCCCATTGGAAATAAGCGCATCATCGATGTTGTTATTAACCAACACCTGATGACCGGTTGCGGTAGCACTGTCACTCAGACCCGCCGCATAAAGCTGGCTCATCAAGCCGTCAGCAACGACATCATTGATCGGATCAGCGGCATCGATATCACTCTGACTCACGATATGAGTGTAAGTGATGCCATTCACCGTAATCGACCACGCATCCCCCACGGCGGGTGATGCATCAGAATCAATATCCAGTACGTACAGGTCCCAACGATCCCGGGTATCGGCCTGTGGCAGATTAACCGCTTCATTGTTTGTAATCGTCAGGCTGGCAGAGACACTACTTTCATCATCCGCAACGAACACTAAGGCTCCCGCATCGACAGTCACCGTAATGCCCGCCAATCCATTGGTCAGTGCTGTGGCAACGCCCGCTAATCCACCGGTTGCTCCGGCGGTACCATAAATCGTCGACAATGAACTGCCGGTGTAGGCCACGTCATTATCATTAGCGTCCTTAACCGTTATAGTCCAGACATCGCTGCTGCTGTAGCTGTATCCGGCATCAATGGTCAGCGCCTGGGAATAAACTGTCACATTAGCGCTGCTGCGGGAGGCTTCAGTGTTTTCAGTCACCACGGCATTCAGGGTCAGGCCCGGACTGGTCGTACCACTATCACGGGTAATCCTCAGGGTATTATCTGCTGTCACATAATCAGCGGTATACGCACCTGATGTCAGCTGAGTGGCCAGATCTGCGCCCACAACATCAAGTTCAGCATCGCTGGAAGGCGCACTGAGGTTACTGGCCACGGCTGTTGAGCCAGCCAGAACACGCCAGTTTTCAGCCGTAAGCGAGCTATCCAGAACCAGTGTTTGCTGAATAACTTCTGCGGATCGGGCCACGGCCCCTGTACCACCAGTGCCACTGTCAGCGGTGGTCATATCCTGATTTTTCAGCTGTTTGACACTGAAACCATTGGTGGTTGCCGTTAGCTGATAGGTTGAAGCAGCCAACGCCTGCAGCTTAGTATTCAGATCGGTCTGGATAGCCGCAGCGATATCTGCCAGGCTGGGCGCGTCAGCAGCTTTGGTATAACTGCTGGTATAGCTGCCTCGCTGACCATCGACCTCTACCCACCAGGTCTTAGCGGTACTGACTGGCCCGGATACCGTAAAGGTCGCTTCAACCAGCTGAGTGGTGCCTGTATCGACGGCACGATCATCAACTACCCTGACACTGATCGCTTTACTGGCATCGTCAGTAATAATCAGGGTTTTAGTGGCATTGTCATACGTGATCCGATAGTCCTGCCCCAACACTGCTTTCACAGCGCCAACCATGCCTGTACCCACCGTGTTGAGGTTATTAGCACCGGAAGACTTAGCAAAGGTGTAATCCTGACCATCAATGGTAACAATCCAGTCCTGCCCATTGGCAATGCCGAATGAAGGCGCCTTCAGAACCAGACTGGTCTGCTGCAATGCGGTGGATGTTTGCACCGCAGAATAGGTCGTTTCATGGGTGATCGACAACTTAAAGCCGTTGTCAGCATTGGTGATCACAACATCGTCGGCGGAACTTCCCTTAGCCGCACTAAAGAAGCTATCCAGCCCGGTATTGGCATCTTTCAGCTTATTCAGTAGCGCCGTAGCAAGGTCAGCACCACTGGTGCTAGTAGCCTCTACGTCATAGGTCTCACCGGAGACAGTGACATGCCACCGATCACCCACAGTAACGGTAGCTGGGAAATTAATACCCGCGGAGGTGTACCAACCGCCTGTACTGCCGGCTTTAGAATCACTATTAACAGAACCGGCAGCGCTGAACAGCATCTCATCGGTGACTTCAAAGAGGTAGCTATCCGTTTTATCTGAGCCGCCCCCTTCAATGGTGATATGCGACATGGAGTCGTTAATTGCCCCTCCCACTTCGGAGTTGCCGATCAGAATGTTGGACTCTGTATACCAACCCTTATTGTCACTCCCCGTACCGGCTACGCCATCAGTGTCACTGATGATCTGACCACCGGTGCCATTAGCGAAGCCGGTTGCATCTTCATCTTCAAGCAGCGGTGACTGGGTGAAGTCAAACTCCGTGGTAACCTGCTGCGGCAAGCTGAGATGCAACTTATAATCGGTCCCTTCGGGTACACCTTCCCATACCGGATTAAGGCGATTGGTATTGCCTTCAACCTCGACATAGTAAGTGCCTGCTTCGGTGATTTTGTAATTAATGTAGCTGTTGTTGTAATAGGTAGCGGGCAGAACCGAGGTTTTCCCCTGATCCAGTTTCAGCAGGTTGGTTTTGCTCTGCCAATAGACGCTGTCACCAGCAGCATAATCCGAATCCACATCCGCCCAGAAACTAATTCCGGCAGCCCCCGCAGCATCAATCATCGGCTGGGTAACGGTGAATTTGAAGTAATCTTTCGAGCCATCGCCACGACCATTAACGGTGATGTGCGGTGCCGCTTTAGAGTTGGAAATCGTCGGATCAGTGGCGGTGGTCCAGCGTGCGGCACTCACATCCTGAGCCGACTTAACGGTGTCGTTGCCTTGCAACTCTTCCACCTCAGCCAGCCCAAAACTCGCCTGAGCCGAACTGCCGGAACTGCTCACGAGAACCATGCCTTCGCCCAGCACCGCTTCAGCACCGGTTTCAGTAACCTGTGCACGACCATTGTTTTGCAGGATCAGTAACGTTGGTGATTCATCATCGGCGATAGTGACATCAACCACACCCATGGTAAGACCATCGTAATAAGGGTCATCACTGGTCACTGTATGACTTAAACGACCGTAATGAATGCCTTCAACCTCTGCATCATCGATAGCCGTAAAGGTAACGGTTTGTGCTTTATACCAGTCGTCCGGCGTAAACGTAAGTGTCGTGACACCGCCGGTTGATAACTGTCCATCGCTGGCGATGGTGATCGTCACATTAGCTGACGGCTTATGACTTAACATCAGCTCATAACTGTCACTACGCAAAGATGCAACCGCTTCAGCCACCAGTGGTTCACTGCTGCTCTTAGCAATCAGAACCGTCGGAGACACTGAACGCACATCAATGCTGCCCATGACCTGCCCGCTATAGAAGGCATCATCGGTGATCACTAAGTGGGAGATCAGACCATCCGGATCGCCACCATTCGCGGCACTGTAGGAGACGATTTGTGGTCCCCAGTCCGCGGCCGTGAAGGTTAAAACGGTTTTATCCGTCACCATCGAATCAGGGGCATCAATTTCAATCTTAACGTCCGCTGTGGGTGCCTGCGACAACGCCACCTGGTAGCGGTTATTAGCCATCAGGGTCACTGCCACATCAGGATTATCATCAATCACTTTATGGGACGTCAGATCATCATCCACCACTTCTGCAGAGATCTGGCTTACCTGAAGGCGATCATATCCATCACCATCCTGATCAGTATCGCCCTCCTGAACCGCATGGCGGATCACCACATTACGCACACCTTCAGCCAGATCATCATCCGGAGCGGTGACGGTGACCAGCTGCGGAATAAACCAATTGGTACGATCGAACAGCAGCGTGGTGGAGTCTTCGCTGCCATTCAGCGCAACGCCTTTACCGCCCTGCTTCAATTCCAGTTCAGTTGCCAGAACGGCACTGGCGGTTACCCGCACAACATCCTGCGGCGCTCGGGTCAGAACCACTTCATAGGTATTGTTGGTTTTGTTCCGGTCCGCCAGTACAACACCCGCGGCATGTTCAAATGTACGGATAGATGAACCGACAGGGCGAATAATGACACCTGCTTCATCATCGTCCATGACATCGGCGGAGATGGTTTTAGTCAGTGCCTGGAAGCGTGCATCACCGGTCGTCAGGGTGTGTTCCAGCAAGCCACTGTGGCCCTGCAGGTCATCCGCAACCACGGTGACCGGCTTGCCATCGTTGCCACCCGCCGTATTAAAGGTGTCGCTGCCTAAGCCACCGATCAGGTTCAGATCGAGGTTTTCACTGGTGCTGTAAACATAGAAGTTATCGTTGCCTTCCATGCCATTAATAATTAATCGCTCAACCCCTTCAAAGCCGATAAAGCGACCGGCACCGTAAACCCCCTCTTCAGTAATCACATAATCATCACCGAACTCGGTACCCAGAATAGTCACAGTATCCAGACCATCGCCACCGCGAATATTGACCGGAGCGTTCATCGCGTAGTTGATGAAGTCGGCACCCTGACCACCATTAATATTGGCGACCGGTGCGTTTTCATCGTCAGGATCTACCAACACGAAACTGCGGACTAAGAAGGTATCGTTATCTTCATCACCATTCAGATCAACAGAGGCAACGTTGCGATAGACAATAAAATTGTCCTCTCCGATACCACCATTGAGAGACGCATCGTAGCTGATACCGTTACTGATATAGCCCTGTGACACCAGTGTCGTCGCGAAATAGTCTTCCGGCTTCAGACCCGATTCAACATTATCCCGGGCCGAATTGAATACCTGTCCTACCTGGAAGGTATCGTCACCGGCATCACCATACACCGACATCTTCGCGGTGGTGTCATCGAAAGTGAAGCTGTCATTACCATCACGGCCATAGACGTTGATTTCGTCGTTATTATCGATGTTGTAATTAACACGCTGGACAGGTGCACCGACCACCGTATTACCCGCGGCATCCACCTGCAGGGCAAAGATACTATCCGGCCGGAACAGGAAGCTATCCGCCTGATCGGTTCCCTGAATCGCAACCCGGTCAAAACCGGTGTCAGCGGCATCATCATCGATCGTGATGACGGATTCACCTTCACTGGCCAGGCCAATGTAATACCAGTCAGAACCCGTTTCACCCCGCAGCACCAGTTCACCACCGATGCCATCGCGGTTGGTTTGCAGATCACTGGCGTTGTAGTTAACCCGAATCGTATCGTCATCGGCCCCCGCATTCACTTCAGCATAGGCCCCGGTGTCGGACAGGGTAACCGAATCATTGCCCGCCCCCGTATTCAGTTCGATATTCGCAGCGCCTGCAGCGGAAACAAACAGTTTGTCACCACCGGCACCGGTATTAACCGTAACGTCGGTTGCATGGTGCAGACTTTCAATTGAGACTCTATCCACGACAATCTGACTGTTGTCATTGGCATCATCGGCATTCAGGTTGAGGACGATATCTTCGACGCCCACCATACGCACGGCGTATTCCCCCAGGCCTTGCAGCGTATCAAACGATACCACGTTCTCAACTGCACCTTTACCGGTCACAAACTCATCTGTAACCACCAGCGTTTCACTGATCGTCATGAGGACTTCTACCGACTCAGCTAAATAGAAACCATAGTCATCCTGCACACCATTGATATTAATCTCGTGATCCACGGCCTGGCCATTGATATCACGGGTAATGATTAAACCATCAAGCAGTGGCGCTTCGACATCGGTACGCAGAGCCTGACCGCCATCCAGCGTTTCGATTAAGCGGGTGACGTTGGCATCATTGAATTCAAGATCACCGATAGCGCTCTGGCCAACGGCATTGGCGTAAGCTTTCCAGTTAGCCGCGGTGAGATAAACACCGTCATCCAGCACATGACTGGCGGCAACATCGTTGGCAGCACTGTCCTGATTAAAGCGACGCAGGGCGACCGCTTCCAGAATTTCCTGGTGCTGGGCGCCCACACCGTAGTAGGAATAGCTGTAATAGGAGTGATCCAGATTATCGACTATCTCTGCATACAGGGTATTGAGCAGAATCTCTTTGCCCCGGGTCGCATCGCTATTACCCACCGTACCGCTGACCCAGTTAACCCCCTGAACACCAGACGTATCACCAACGGTGTAATTGATCGCCAGAATTTCACGGGTATCAATTTCACGCACCACGTTATAGTTGGTTTTACCCGCGGTACTATCGGCCTGCGGTCCATCCCCATAACCATTATCGTTACGGGTAAGCGCCTGCACATCATCCGCATTAGGGTCTAAACGGCCAACATAATCACCCAGTGAGGCATTCCAGTCATACGCCGCATCCCAGGTATCGTTATCCCAGATATTCTGAGAGTACTCGTAGCTGGTCGAACGAATCGATGTGTCCAGCTGAGTCTGCTTATACACCCTTAGTGCGGAGTCAGAGGCGATGTCATAAACCCGGCCATCCGGTAAGCTGCCATTTTTAAGCTGGTCACGAACCCCCGACAGATCCAGATAGCTTCTCAGATTCTCAAGCGCCGTCACCACATTGGTCACCAGGCCGGTAGCATCGGATATCTCATCCAGCATTGGATCGATCAGCAGGGCATCCAGTACATCCATAGAGAAGTCATAGGTGCTGATGAGGTTCTCACCCATCAACTGCAGACCCCGCTTCACAAAACCATCTAAGCGATCAATAAAGGTTGTGTCCGATACCACAGGGTTTGAATCTGCCAGTGCGGTAACAGCCCCTAGCAAAGGATTGAGGTATTCGAGTGCGGTAAATTTCTCGACCAGAACATCTTTCGATAAGGTGACACTGGCCTCTGCCACATCGCCATTCAGCAGATCGTCAAGAACCCCCACCTGAGTATCTTTATGGGCGCGGATTAACGCGCTCTTCAGATCATCCGGTGTAAAGCCGGTACCGGTGGTCAGCTCAGCCAGTTTGGTGAGATTGAAATCAAAATCAACCGTTTCCAGCTGCTGCTTCGCTAAGGTAATGTCCAGACCGGCATTATCTCTGGCATTAACCGTCACCGTGTCGGTATCCGCGCCACCCACAACCCGAACCAGGCCGGCAATACGCGACATATCGTAGTTTTCAGGCAGTATTTTAGCCACGGTCCGTTCAGGCAGGTTGTCAAATTTATACGCCGCTGTGCCGGTAATCTCTGCCGCACTATAGTTCTGCACGACATTAATCGTGGTATCGCTCTCCTTCTTCGCTTCGACATCGTAGAACAATGAGATCATATCCCAGAACAGATCTTTGCCAGGCGTCGATCCGGCAACACCAACGCGGTCATATGAAGCGTATTTTTCATCGCCTACACCAGTCACGCCCCCCCAGTCAGTGGTATAGGTGTAATGATGCGTACCAAAGAACCAGTAACTCGCCTGGTGATAAACCGGCACATTGCGCACGTAGACATCCGTCAGAAACAGATCCGGATCGTATCCCCAATTATCAATTTCAGGCGCGCTGTTAGACGAGCCCTGACGTACCTGATCACTCTGAATAATACTGCCGGTGACCGTCTGGCCGATAACCCAGTTTAAGTAGGTGCCGAAGAAAACATCGTCCAGCGTCATATTGCCCGCTTTGATAGATCCGCTATCAGCCAGGCTATTGAACAGATCAAAATCGATCTCATCGGGTAGTTTGGGTGCAACGATAGAACGACCACCGGGTTTACCCTCCAGGGCAACATCCGTGGCGAAGTAGTTCTCCCAGTCACCATCGGGATAGTTTTGCCCCCACTCCTGGCCAGCGAAGTTCAGCGCCTGTTCCAGCGAGTTGGTATTCGCCACATAGGCATCGACAGCCGCAGTATTGTCCTGGCGGACATTAAAAATCCAATTGCCAAAACGTTTCTGCACCAGACTGGACAAACTAACCCCATGCACGGGGTTGTAGCGTGCCCGTTCAACCCCCTGAGCAAAGAGTTTTAACGCAACGGTTAAGTTAGCTTCAAACAGACGCCAGTGAGCCTCATCAATCACAGGGTTGGCATCGGCCTTCACCCATTTCTGGAAGAACGCTTCCCACGCGGCAGCATCATAACTATTTTCCCGCTTGCTGAAGACCACCTTATTATCGGTGATAGTTTGCGTATCAAGCACGTCATCAAGTATGTTCTGCTCAACGGTATAGGTGGCATTGGATTCAGGATAAGTAACGTTAAAGGTTCCACCTGCACCACCATAATTGATATGGTCATCGCCAGACCCCAGACTCAGCAACAGGGTGATATCGGCATTCAAGCCGTACAGGTTAATGACATCCTCACCTGCACCGGTCAGCAGGGCCAGACGTTCAATACCCTGAACCCCCTCAACCTTAAGACCCGCACCGTAGATGTACTGTTTATCGTTTTCATCGGTGAAGATATTAAACTCATCGCCAAGACGTGTGCCCGACAGAATCAGGGTATCGAAGCCAGAACCACCAAAAATAGATACGCGATTATTTTGCACGTAGTTAATCATGGTGTCTTTTTCATCTTCGGCGGTGAGATTATTCTCATCGCCAGCACCGGCAACGATACCGCCACCGCCCGTATCGCTCGCGGCACTCGACGGGGATACCCCACTTTGCAGATGGGATTTCAGGAAGAAGGTGTCGTCATCCGCTTCACCATACAAAGACAGCTGGCCAATATTATGGTTGACCTCAAAGTAGTCATTACCTGTACCGCCGTAGAAGAAGCTATTGTTATTCACACCGGCGGTAATACCGTTGAGGCCTTTAACCACTTCGATCAGCTCGCCATGGCCATCATCCACAAAGTGGGTTTCGATAACACGTCCGATCAGGAAGTTATCATCACCGGCATCACCGGAAACATTCAGCGACGCCATGGTGCCATCAACAACAAAGGTATCGTTGCCACCGCCACCGTGCACAGACACGGTGCCAAGGCCATCGTTGTAGTAAACCCGCTGATAGAATTCAGGGTCTGCCATGGAGATTGACGGTGTAGTGCTGGCAATCGCATCCGCAATATCAACCGGCTTATTGATCAGAGCCGGGTTGCTGGACTGCAATAAGTGGAAGTTACCCTGCACATCCTGAGTCGCGCCCTTAAAGGTTATATACCAGGGGTCACGGTTAGTACCTGTCCCCTTGATATTAACATCGGTGATCTTCTTCTCACCGGTCAGCGGATCGGTCAGCGCTAACAGCGCCGCTTTAATAGTGGCTGCATCATCGCTGCTGTTTAACAGACTGGTCGCCACCCCATCATAACTCAGGGTGTAACTACCGGTCTGACCGGGCAATAGACTGTAAACCTGAATTTCATTATCTTTACGCTCAAACATCGCGTCGATATCTGGTTTACCCGCCAGCAGGGCAGCACCGGTACCATCTTCCGCCAGACGTTCCACAAAGGAGCGAATAACAGAGACCGACGCCGCCGTCGCATCATCAACCTCAAAGCGCATAAATTTCTTCTCTGAGGTTTGGGGGGCATCCACCAGCTCGATCATCAGCGCATCGCCACCCACAGAAGCCACCCGGGCAACAATACCGGCACCCGCCAGTTTCGACTGGATGGTGGCAGCGGTATCTGTCGCAGAGACATTGATGTTGCTATCGTAATAGCTGAGCACAAAATCACTCAACGCATTAGTGGCTGAGTCTCTGTGCCGTTCTAACAGCTGATACTGGGTATCAACATCTAAGTGCATCAGGTCATCGGCATCATCAGCACCGCGAATTTCAAGCACATCGCTCTCTGTCGCGCCGGTCCCACTATCCATGATATGGATGTTGGACTGATCATCGACAGTGCCACTCAGGGTCATCACATAGTTATCAGAACCAAAGCCACCATCGAAATAGGCGCTCTTGGTGAAATCTCTCACGCCATAGTCGTTACCACTGGCGCCACCGTATATTTCAAACTGCTCAAACACCCCAACTGTTGTCTCATCTTCATTAATGGCGACATCTTTGGTTGGGTCCAGCAAGGATTGCTGCTGCCCCGTGACCTTGAAGGAAGCATCCGACAAGCTGAAATTGAGATCTCTCTGCTCTATCAGGGTATCGATATCATTATTATCGACATCGATATCTTCGAAGATATCGGTACCACGACCACCGGTAATAACATCATTACCCTCGCCACCATTGATACGGTCGTTGTACTGACTGCCGATCAGACGGTCATCGCCGTCACCACCGCTGAGGCCCAGATTATCCACAGCCCGTGACAGTATGACCGCATCAGAATTAATGGTGTTGCCCAGAATCGGTTCGTCATTCGGGCTAAAGCCCGCAATAATGAAATCATCCCCGCCCAGCGCATCGATATTAATAGTGTCGAACTTGTCTGTGGTATCCGACTCATTCGCTTTGCGATCAATACCTCGAACGGTAATCGTCACCTGCCGCTCGCTTAAGTGATCCGCCTGGGTGTCATCCACCCGGCGGTGCACAACCTGCACGGTTTCGGTGTTTTTCTTCAGAACAGGATTGAGGCTGGCATCAACCAGACCGGTATCCTGTAACTCGTGACCCACAGTAAAGTAATCCCGGATACTGGCATCGTCGCCACCCTCGATTAACACGCTGTCGTTGGCGTTATCGGTATTGTAGGTCGGGTCTTCAAACCAGTCGGTGCCACCATCCAGAACCGCTTCACCGCCGCCCTCAGGAATGGACCAGGTAGGCTTCTCGATCATGCGGGGCACATTCTGTTCAATAGTCTGGAACGATGACAAATATCCCTCCGCCGCACCTGTCGGTGAATTCAGCGGCAGGACCGCATAATCACCTGCGCCGTTGAGCTCGATATGCCAGTTACCCGCAGCATCTACCCGTTCAATCACCTTGTAGCTGGATGAAATATTGTCAATCAGCGCCTGTACACCGGCACCACTGAAGTCATATGTCTGGGTGATCGCAAGCGTGGATGAGAATCCGTCTAACGCAATCGTGAAAGGCGTATTGCGGCTTAAGCCATCACCATTGACCGTAATCTGAGTCGCATTACCCAACTGGTCAACCGCGTTCCAGGCGGCAAATTTTGTTTGCAGCTCTGACACAACATCCTGCGCCGCATCAGAAGCGGTCGTTGCAGCGGCTGTCGCGGCCGCTGTGGCAGCGGCAGACGCCGTTTGCAGTGCAGCATCTGTCGGTGCTGCGGCTGCCGCAGCAATCGCTAAAGTCTCCGCCTCTGCAGCAGCTTCGGCCGCGCTCCTGGCGGCATTCAGCGTGGTTAGATCAACCGTAATGGATGGGTAATCCGGGTGGCTGAATGTTGTACTGGAGACTCCCAGAGGCAGCGTCATACTGACATTAATGTCCTGAGCCACCGTTAAGTCTTCGAGTGAACCGCCCCCACCAGGGTTGACCACAATCGCCTGGCTCGCGGGATTAACGAACTCAATCCGGTAAACGCTGGCCTCATCATACACCAGCACATTCACACCACCGCTGATCAATGCCGTCTGTAAGCCCGCCGCCGTCAGATCAGCAGCTGTCAGTTCAACACTGAAATCGCCGTAATACAGATAGGTTCCGGCAACCACATCTGTCTTATTGATGTATTGCTGTTGTTTGTTATCCGCCGTATTAACATCCGCTTTGACTTCCATATTCTGGATGTTGATGAAGCGATCCATAACATAGTTGGCACCGCTGTTCTGGTCTGCATCCAGAATGGCGACGGTCCATGGATCATTTTCAATCCCCGAACCTCCGACCCAGACATCGGTAATGGTATCCAGCGATTCCAGATACAACTCCACGTCAAGGGCGCTCATGTCACGCTGCAAGACCACCGATTCACCGTTATAGGTGAAGTAAGCATGGTCCTGCCAGTCTTCCAGATACAGCTCTTGCGTGGCAACAACCCCATGACTCAGGTTGCGGGAGAATGCCTCAGTCGTCTGCACCACGGAGCCGCCCAGAGAGTATTGTTCTGCACGCAATTGCAGATAAGCACCCTCTTCGGTTTGCCCGGCCTGCAAGAAAGTGACCTGCCACGGATCAGCCGCAGAGCCCGCTCCGGTCACATGAACATCGTCAATGGCATCCAGCTTTTCAAGGGCGGTTTCTATTCCCGCCGCACTCAATACACTGATATCAATCGCTTTATCGCCATACCAAAGCGATACCGGGCCAGCGGCCAGGGTTAAATTCTGCACTCGCCCGTTGTTGTTCATCTCCTGTGACTGGATAACCACCTGATCGGCCACCGCCAGCATGGAAATTTCAGCCAGCTTCATCACTTCATAAGGCGTATTAACCGTATCCAGCGGAGTGAAACTGATGCTCCAGTCACCCACACCATTAATGACAACAGCAACAGTCGAGGCTCGTAAGCCATCAATAGTATTAAACGCGGCCACAATATCGGCCTCGGTCATTGTGCTGTTGAGTAATACCCGCTCAGTGCCGTACCAGACCATCGCGGAGTCGGTGCTGAAATTGAGATGCTGTTCACCATTGGTGAAAGTGAACACAGCATCTGCAGGGTCGCTCACACCGTCGACATAGCCTGGGTTAGGCAGCGTAGTGTCGCTGGCAGAAACGGCCAGCGCATCGGTGATTTTTTCCACTACGGTCAGGTTCAGGTCAAAGAAATCGCCATCGGTATCTGTTGTGGCATCCAGCAACTGAATAATCCACTGACCCGGTTCAGAGCCCATGGTAGCTTTCACCGCACTGATATCCGGATGGTTCAGCAGCGCCGCTTCTATGGCCGCAGCCGTTGCCTCTGCCAACGACACCTGTACGGTCTCGCCAACCCCATTAACAAAGCTATACGCGGCCAGGTCCAGGGAGATCTCAACCGTCTGGCCGTTATAGGAAAACTCAGCTTTAAACGCATCGGCCGGTACACTCAGGGCCTGACGGTCATTCCCCGGGAAAACCACATGATCGGTTACCGTCGAAGAGATTGCCGTCTGCGTGCTGACGGCCGCGCTGCTGTCGACCAGATCAAAACTCAACAGACTATAGTTACCATCCGCATCCTTGATAGCATCCAGTATTTGCACCACCCAACTGCCAGCGGTATCACCGGCCGTCACCACTACGTCGTCAATACCGAAATGCGCTAACAACGCTGCTTCTATCGACGCTTGCGTCGCATCAGCATCGACAGCAACGGTGCCGCCACCGTAACTGACCGAGGTGATTTTGCTACCCGCAGGAACCGTAAACGACTGCTCTATATTGGTCGGCAGATTAATATCATCACCCAGCACCGTGGTTCTGGTGATGATTCCGGCCCCCAGGGCGCTGCCACCGACAACAAATTCAAGGGTATGGAAATTACCATCCGCGCCTTTGGCTGCTTCATCAGCAGCAGGTCCGGACGGGTTATCGGAGAAGCGAATCAGCCAGGGGTTATTGATTGTTCCCTGACCACTCACACCGACACTTCCAGCGGGAATACCGCTGAGGCTTTCAAGTGCTGCCTGCACCTCTGCGGTTGTCATTGTTGACGATAGCGCAACACCTTCATTGTTGTACCAGACAATGCCATTTACATTGACGGGAGCATCTTCGTTGTAGTCCAGTACGTCAAATGCCAGCAGCTGGGCACCATTGCGCGGGACTTCGCTCATGCTATCGGTGATAGTGGTGACATTCGGGGCGTGATCCGCGTTAGACAGATACTCAGCACCCAACACATCCAGATGATAGAGATACTGCTGCGCCCGCGTATCGTTGCGTTCAGTCATTGGGCCGCTATGCTTCTGCACGTAGTACTGGTGCGCCAGGATCAGATAGTTACTGTTCAGATCGGTCGTCGCGCCATTGAAAGTAATCACCCATGGATTGGCTTGCGTACCATGAGTGCTCTCGGTGGCTGGCGCCGCTGGCGTAACGGTGACATTACCCACGCCGATAGCGGTGATAGACTCCAGCGCTGCCTGCACCTCAGCCGCACTCATACCGGCAGTAATCGTTACTGAGTTGCCCACTGTTCGGCCATCATCGGTTTTCGTGTCATCGTAACCGTAAAAGACCGTGACGTTATCCAGTCCGTCCGCCAGCCACAGTTCCTGCTGGTTGTTTTGCGGTGATGACGCCTGATAGTCTGCCACATTAACGATGGATTCGAGTATCGGAGCCCCGTTAGATGTGGTCAGGTACTTGCCCCCCTCCTGCAGATCATAACGATAGAAGTACTCGCCCTGACGCACGTTGGTGATATAGCTCTGAGGTTCTTGCGGTACATAAATCACATGGCCATTGGAATCTTTGACCACATCGCCGTTTTCATCCAACTGCGGTGTTTGTGCAAGGAAGGCGGAGTAATCCGCAGGATACACCTGATAATTACCGTCGACATCCCGGTCTGGCTGCCATTCACGGGCTTTATCCCGACCCAGCGTGATATCCACACTCAGCAGCGAGGTATCCATCAGGTCACCGATGGCAATATCGTCACTCTCTTTCTGGGTATCGAGTTTTAACGCTTCGATATCGTCCATAACAATATAGTCAGACGCAAAATCGATAGTTAATTTAGCCCGGGTATCCCGTGTTACACCATCTGCTAAGAAGAGCGCAGCATTGAGCTTGCGCAGATCGACATGACTGGCATCGTCATTAACGGTGATATCAAAGGTGTCGGTACCCAGACCACCCAGCATCAGCAGATTGGCACCCGCCGCCAGCGGCGCATACTGCCAGACCACGGTATCATCACCATCACCGGCATCGACATTGACAGAGCCGGTACCCGCATTAATGATATCGTCTCCGGCATTACCCTGAATATCATTCACACCACCCAGGACAGGGTTACCATTCTCATCCACACCACCCACGGAAATCTCATCATTACCCGCACCACCTCTGATGGTGTTATTGCCTAAACCACCGTCGATGAAATCACCAAACTGGGTTCTGAACTGAGAGTTTTCTTTGGTAATGGTTAACACAGGACCACCCGCACCATCAGTGGGCATACCCTGATCGTTGTAATGCGCGTAAGGGGTACCATCCAATTGGTAAATTGGCGTTATCCGCACCTCACCATCCGGGTCGATAAAGGTTGCGATATCAGTGGTAATATCCTCATCGCCACCTTCAACGTAATCGTTACCACCATAGGTTGCGATGGTATCGAAACCGTCACCACCGAAGACCCGGTCATGACCGTCACCGGTGAAAATGATGTCGTCACCGGCGTTACCACGGACCGTCAGTCCGTCATAGGTGAAGTTCTCGCCTTTAACCACCACCTGGTCATTGCCATCACCAGTTTCAATCAGATAGGTATCGTTCGCATTTCCTGCACCGAGATAACCGGTATCGATGGATATAACATCGTCTTCGATGCCCGCTTCCAATGCGTTACCAGTGTTTGCTCCGCCATTTATATACAGCCCCGCGAGGACCGCGGTATTTTCAGGATCGGCAATCATCTCAATGAAGTCACTACCGCCACCCAGCTCAACGTCGATGTGATCCACGCGACCATTCAGACGTTTCAGGCTGTAGCGGTCATTACCTGATGTACCGGCAATGGTTAAGGTATTTACATTTTTAGCCAGATAGACCTCAGCGACCAGCCCGGTACTGACAACAATGATATCTTCACCAGGGTTGTTGCTTTTCAGGCTGCGTATACGGTCACGCAAGGCGGTCTCTTCCGCTTTGGTGTAATACTCGGTATCGAGATAACCCTCTTCCGACAGCTTTTGCAGGGTTAAATCAATATCCGGCGTAATAACATCAACGGTATAGCTATGGGCATCCGCATCGGCTCCCTTGTCATAGCTTAAAATCAGGTTGCCAGTGCTCTGATCATCACGTTCCCAGGAAGCGATGTGATCTGGTGCATGATGGATACATTCAAGTTCGAAGGTTGCCAACACCTCATTGACGAAACGGTTGCGTGCTTCAAACAGGGTTATCTTAGTCAGACCAGCATCGATACCGACCCACAGGAACGCCTCCAGGAACAGGTTCAGGGTGCCCGACATATCAAACAAACACTGCGGGCCATGGGTAATCCGCTCAACCAGCTCTGAACCATAGAGCTTGCCATCACCCACCGGCAGATCATCAAGGAAATTGGTTTCCTTATCGTTGAGATCAAAACCAATAATCGCTTCAATACCCCCTTTGACACCCGCTTCAACCAGGCCACCCAGCCCCAGACTGGCGATAACACCCACAGCAGCGCGCAGTGTGACTTCCGCTTTATCATCAACGGTATTTTCCAGACCGTGATCATCCAGATAGAAGCCATCAAATAAGCGCCAGGATTCAGCCACATCAAAATCGGTATTCATCCATTCACGGAAGCCACGGGTATCAAAGCCGAAATCAAAGTTGGTACTGGCCCCGATCTCACCGAAGAAACCGACGTTAAAACCAGGATAAACCGGGAAGGTCTTCTGATATTCAAAAAACAGATCAAGATCAGGCAGGTCGTACCAGAACAGATCGACCTCACCCCGGCCCGTGATAAATTGCAGCAGGCTGGCCGGATCTTCCAGAATCGGAATTCTGAAGTTCTTCTGCCCCTGAGGATTACCAAAGGTTGCCCGGTTATTGGTTGGTTTATTCGCGCTGGACTTGCCACCTTCTACGCCATCCTGCGACGGACCGGCGATAGTTGACGCGTGGGAACCCAGCTGGGCATTACGATCGGTCTCTGATTTTGCGCCGGCGGTATTTTTAGAGGTGACCGGCGCGGAGGTATCTGTGGCATAGCCTCCGGTCAGATTAAAGTCACCAAAGTCGATATAACCGGCAGATTTTAACGTTTTCGCTTTGTCCAGAAAGTCGATGGTGGCTGCCAGAGCGGCAATCACTTTCTTCGCAGTATCAACCGTTGTGGCAGGCAATCGAAGGTAGGCAATGTCGAGGATTTTAAGCTTCGCAACGCCCATATCTATCTCGGTATTAAGCAGATCAATAACCGGCTTAAGTGGCAGAATAATATCGGAGATAGTGTCGAAGGTATCACCCAGGAAACTTTCAAATACCGAGCCCGCATCTAAGCGGACATTCTGTAAAGTGATATTCGGGTCGCCAAAGGAGATGCTCGCACCACTTTTGGTAGAGAGGGAGCCGCTGGCTAAATCCTGGTAGTAAACGATGGTTGTATCAATAGACGGCAACACATCTGCCGCCGACGTCGACACCTTGGTAAACAACTTCGCCTCGGCAAATGCGTTGGCATTGATGACCAGTTCAACTTTTTCGCCCAGCTCTAAACGGCCGTCTGCGGCAACGGTGCCGGTTGTTCCACCAATATCTTTAATATCAAAACCAAAGTGGCCGCTGATACCTGCCCCTTTGTCGTTGATAACATTCCCGGCGCTGTCGTATTGCAGCACCTTACCGCCGGTTTCGTCAGTCACATCGACCTTTAAGAAGCCCAGAGTACCCTGCGCGGTAGAACCGTTTTTCAGGCGCGCGTCGACATCCAGAGCGATCTCTTCGCCCTTAGCGTTGATACCTGAGGTATTGAGGAACAAACCAAAATCAGGGCCACTGCCTAACGGAGCCATATTGCCTAAGCCGATACCCAACCCCATCAGGTAATCGATTTCAGCAATCAGGGAGGCATCAACATCCAAACCTAATCCGGGCATGCCCACGGCAAAATCAACCGGCAGCTCACCATCGACCAACACTCCGCCAAACTTGATATCAAAACTTAATAAGCCATTAGCTGAGAAAGTTAACTCAATGTCGTCAGCACTGGTGGGCAAGCGTGTTTTTATCTTGCCATTTTCATCGTACTGAACCGCACCGGAAGCATCTAATAATGGCACCACAAAGGAGAACAGCGGGCTATTAATCGTTTTCAGCCCGTCATAAAGCCCCTGACGGATTTCGTTCAGCAGCGCTTCAAACACTTTGCCGCCAACGGCTTCAAGATCCTGTAATTTCTTACCCAGCCCATTGATATAGCCGCTGGCATCCTTTTCACCCAGGACACTGGTCTCAAGACTACGCAGGCTATTCGCCAGATCATCAAACGGCTCACCACCCACCAGCGGCAGTTCGATATTATCGATACCATTGGCCACTTCGTTAATGGCCGAGAATGCGCCTTCCAAACCTTCGCGAACGGTTTTCGGGTCATTCAACAGATCCAGTAGCAACACGATAACGTCGAAATTCATATTGAATTTCGGCAGGTTGTAATCGAAGGTGCTGACAAAGTTCTGGCTTTGATCGACACTGAATGCCGCTTTGGCAAACAGGACATTATCCGCAACGCCATCCGCATCAAGGTCTTTATCTGTGCCGCCCAGCGGCAGTGCCTCAATTGGGAAGAACATCGGCAGATTAAGACCGGCTGAACCATAAGCCGACGCCTGGAAGCCGTCTTTCACTTCGGTTAAGTCTAAATAGCCGTTACCATTGGCGTCGGCGCCTGGGTTACCCATATTGGCGTAAAAACCCAGATCGATATTAGCGCTGCCGTGTTTTCCCAGTAAACCGATGGTCCCTAATGGACCTGCGTCGAAGCCCAGCGCAATATCAAGATCATCGACCCCTCCGTGAAGCGATGCATTGATGCCTGTCGCTTCATCAATGTAGAACAGAGGTGTACGAACATCGCTCAGATCAAAACCGAAACCGAGGTCGAGGCCAGCTTCCGCCCGCAGATCTATTTTCCCGTTCGCTTCAACGTTGATAGCGTCTAATGCACCATCAGGCAGGCCTAACCAGGTGTCGATACCCAGGGCATCAATATCCAGCGCCAGATCAAACTGCTTTTCAGCAATCAGATCGAGGTTCAGATCGAAATCAAACGCAGAGTTGGCGTAGCTCATATCAACCATGTCGGCGTCTGGAGCAATGCCCAGAGGCGCTAACAAGATACGCAGCTCTTCATTGAGCATATCTTCCAGCTGCTGGACGTTACGCGCCGCATCTCGAACGGTGCTAACAGCATTGCTAAGGCCTGCGGCAAAACTGACACCGCCATCACCGAGAATATCGGCAAGGCTGGCATCGATTAAGGCGATCTTGTCATACAGCACACCATCTTTGATATTGAAGCGCGACAGACTTTCTCCGGTCGTCGATGGATTGACACCGGTGGTGTCGATAAAGGTCGCGCCCGTTATCTCATCATCGATAATGGTCTCTATCAATACGTCGTTCGCATCGTAGCTGCCCATTAACTCCCATGATGTCTGGGAGTATGTTTGCACAACACGCACATTGTTCTGGAACAACTCAACGCCCCAGAAGGTATCCGAGGTGGCCGTATCTTCCCACTCCAGCAGCGTGATGCCGGTTCCGTCTTCAAGGATCTCGTAGCGGCTGGCCTGTGGCCCTCCCGCCGGAGAGATAGCATAGCTATCGGTTGCCAGAACAGCGCCAGCCCCCCAACGCTCTTCATAATAGTTGACGACATTACCGGTTTGCTGGCCCAGTACTTCACGATCGGTACCAACAATATCTTTAAGAAGTTCATCGACCCCACCGATAATCATATCCAGTGACAAGCCGCCTAATGAGAAAACTTCTTCTAAATTATCAAACTGAACAGAGCTGGGGATACTGGAGAGGAACTGCGACATTGACGCATTTTCTGGCAAGCTACTGCTGCTGGCGGTGATAAACCCAACCTCATTGCTGAAACCATCCAGCGCACCCGAGAGCGAGACAGGCAACAACACCTCAAAGTGAGCATCGCCCTCCAAGCCAGGCGAGCCCATCAGCGATGCGGAGCTATCACTCAGCATATCCTGATAATGAAGCACACCATCGAAGCCCATACCGACAGAGGCGCCCACGGATAGCGCCGCATCATTCACCTCAAAACCAACGGGCCCTAAATTCACGCCAAAATCGAAGGCTTTTATGAGATTACCGGCAACCTCATCCGCCAGATCAGCGGCCAGAATTTCCTCGGCGACCGTAATGATCGTAGAGTTGCCATCAGGGCTTAATTCGATAGCCGCAACGGTATAGAGTTCATCGGTATTGCCAGACCCTTGCAGATAGAAAGTGTCGCCGACCATAAGCTTACCGGCACTGGTGCTTTTTATCGCACCAATATGATTACCTGCAATAGTAATCGTGGCAGGCGTGGTATCAGCAGAACCGGCAGTAATACCGGTAATATCAATATATTCTTCGCCGAAATTGAAATGCGCATCCAGACCCGGATCACGCACATAGAAGTCACCGTCATCATCAACACCAAAGTTGAACATGAAGTCGATGCCACCACTGATCACCAGCGGCTGAGACTGAGTAATATCGATAGGCAGGTCAAAGTTAAAGTCACCAAACGAGATCAGTTCATTCAGATCCAGATTGACCAGTTCGCTGAAGCTTTCCAGTGTCAGGGCAACACTGTACTCTTTTAAATTCGACGACGAGGCGACATTAATAGCAAAACCATCATTCAAGCCGGTGGTTTGCAGGTGCTGCAGCAGGTCTTTGGTGGTGGCAGAACTGTTGACTTCAAGATAGGCATCAATCGTGTCGACAAACGCCTGCACTTTAGTCTGAATAGTGCCGTCTAAGTTGGTGACTTTATCACCCAGCAGATCAGACAAGGATAGATCGGTAAACGGAATAGTTGTTGTATCGTCCAGATAGTTATCGATTTTGCTACCCAGATGCGAAGACCAGGTCGCCAGCTCACCCAGACCGATACTTAACTTGGTTTGATCCGACAAGCTCTTAAAGTGATCGGAGGTCGGCAGCAAGCGCTGCCCTTTAACCGCCTCTTCCATCATCAGATCGGTGGTGACGAAATCAGGGTGACTCATACCCATCACATGACCCATCTCATGCATCAGCACGGTCAGCAGGTCAATGCTGTCATAGGCTCCGTCATCAGTGTCATTGTTTGCAGTGGCGTCGACATACCAGGTCGCACCCGCGGCATTGTCGTCAAGGGTAATGGTGTATTCCAGGCCATTCGCACCGGCCGCACTGGTCGTCCGACCGATGACATTGCCACCAATGTCTCCGACGGTAACCGTAACATTTTCTAAGTTGATCAGTGCTGCCGCAGGCAAGACTGCGGTCCAGCGGGCAATCGCTTCAGCTTTCAGCGCCTCTAGCGCAGCGGCATCAGTGGTCGCATCAATTGTCGCGCCCGTTCCGACCTCAGCCGTAGTAACAAAATCACCAAAGCCCTGGGATGTTTTAAAGGCAGTCCACAGCCCCTCACCCGAAGCAACCGCATCCAAACCTTTGGTTGCGAAGGAGCCGTAGGCTTTGACCTCATGTAAAGTGCCGGATTCATCGGTATAAGAGTACGCGGTGTACTCGCCATCGGCATCGGTTTGCGGCGCCGATTGAGTAATTTTTTCCGAGATAGATGAAAAGTCTAGGATATCTGCCGACCCGGTAGAGAACACCTTATCCTGACCAAACTTTTCATTAAAACTAAAGGTCGCTTTAGCAACGTCCACTTTAAAGTCGGCCACCAGATCGGGGGCAGTCGTAAACTCAATGCTGAACTTATCATCAACCGCACTGGTTACCGCTACCGCTATACCCTCCAACCCATTGAGTGCCGTTTCAATATTGGCGAGCGTTGCTGCATTATCAGCGCCAATAGCAAAAGCAGCCTCCAGACGGGCAGGGTCGGGAGTCACACCGGCAGACAGTTCAAAATTGGCAAATGACAGCGTAATTAATTCGCCTTCGGCAAAAGAGCTGGCGGTTAAATCCAGTTCAAACAAGGACGAAGCGGTCGACAGATCGGTGATCACGATACCGCCGCTGTTGCCTCTGAAAATATCATTGCCGGAACCGCTTTCCAGGTTTTGAATATTCTTGTAGTTGGCAACAATAACAGCGCCATCCAGGATCGTAGTAATGCCCGATCCCATCTCCAGATTAGCCGTATTCAGAGCAATACCGGTCACATCGGTATAAGCCGGACTGGTAAACTCAATATTGAAAGTAAAGTTACGCTGATCTTCTGCCGCAGCAGGATCGGGCTGAGTGACATTAACCGTCAGACCCGCAACTTCATTCAGCTTGGTTTCGATCTGTTGCATCATCTGCTGATAATCAGCAACTGCCGCAATATTCACTGAAACCGCGCCGGTTGTGCCATCAGGGTGATCAAATGTGAACGTAAACTCACCACCACTTATCTGATTACCCAGGGTAATCTGATGGATATAGTTTAGCTCGGTACCATCTAATGGGTCCTTCGCCGCAACGGCGGCCTGAACCAGACTATCGCTTGCAGCCGTTAAATGGGTTGGCGTAAAGATTAACTTCCCGGGGTTATCAAACCGGTCCAGATTCAAAAAGGTGATCGTAAACGTACCCGGCGTCGCCGCATCAGGCGTCACACTGACATTATTCACCCCGAGAAAAGACTCAAGCGCAGTTTTAATATTCGCAGCGGTGGCAGTGGCGGTTGCCGCCACGGTAATATCCGCCGTGGTGAAGCCACCAACCGCTGAGTAATCACTGACGGGCAGTTCAAGGGTAAACTGATCGCCGGCAACCGCATTAAGCGCTATAGACTGCTGCTCATCTCCCTGCTCCCGCAAGGCGGTACCCCGTGTCAGATCGACAGAATAGTTGTCGGTCTGACCGTCCAGACTCAGGGTGTTGCCATTCTCATCAGTTTCGCCACCATCTATCGTATCGACGCCGCCCTGACCAATCACAAAGATATTGTCATTGTCGTTACCGACAAAGGTGTCATCACCGCTGGAACCGATCACTTTGGTAAAACCGGCAACAGCGTTATTAGACAGGTTGAACTGTGAGTCTGCAGCGACCGCTGCATTGATAAGACCGGACAACGAGTTCCAGCGCTCACCCAGTACCGAGGTCGCGCTGCCAAACAGCACTTTAGACTCGGCAATCTCACCCCACACCGGCACCTCAACCGCATTCCATAAGGTATAATTAACCCCGGCGGTGCCATCTACTGCCACCCCGGTAACGGTATCTGAAGCATCGGTATTATTGTCATAATCCTGATAATTCAGGGTAATATCACCCTCAGAAGAGATCACCCCCCGTAAACGGGCATTCCCGTGGAAGGTGAAGATATTGTCACCACCACCGCCAACAATATTTTCAATCCCTGTGGCAAAAACGTAGTTACCCAGTAAAACGTCGTCAGACAGGGGAATACCGAATCGTTTCAGTGCTGAACCAAAGACCTCGTCCCGGACCATAATAAAATTGGCACCAATGGTTAACAGAGGCACTTCGGCATCATCCCGGCCAATACTGATCAGGTCGGTAAGTTCACTAATGTTATCGGTGGTAATTTCCCAGATATCATAATGCAGGGTATTTTTTACATCACTGCTACCCAGTTGGCCTTTAAGGCCATAGCCCGCCTCGGAAAGATCTAAGGTGTCAAAGAAGTCGCTGACACCTGCGACCTTAATATCGGGGGCTTCAATAACTGCAGTGGCACCCCACAAGCCACTGAACTTATAGGTATCTGCACCCCAGCCACCGGCTAGCACATGAATACCGGGGGCAACAACATTTTCTGAGAACAGTGAAGGCTCACCGTTGATCGCCGTGGAAACCACTGCATTGGCAACAAATTGCGCATAAGGGTTAGCAATCGTGTTTTCAATCAGATTACCACCCACCTCAAACAGATTACTGCCTAATGAGGCATTACCCAACGCCGCAACAGGGTTAAGGGTGGTGTTTAAAGCGATGTTTAAACCGGCGCCGTAGGTTACATTATCGATATTCTGGATGCGCCCGGTAAAACCTGCCTTCTTACCTAACAGACTGGTTAAAACCGTTTGAGTGAAATCATCTTTGGCATAGCCAGTAAGAGCATTAGCGTTATCGCCAATCACAAGGCTATCCGTATCGTTAAGGCGGCTGGCAGCGGTGACCTCAAGTATCCAGGACTTAGTCTTACTGCTATCCGGATTCACACTAACCGTAATTTTGTTTGCACCCAGCGCCGCATCAAGTGCGCTTTGAATGGCGCCCCTGGTGGTTGCATCGTTCTGGTTAACCGGGATATCAAGGGTGCTGACGCCATTGACAGATAAACGGAACGTAGTGAGAGACTGATCCACTAAGGTGACACGTTGCTTTTCTGCCACATTCACTGCACTGCCATTGGCAATGGTGACAATATTGGCTGCCACTCCCGGGGCAGCAATGGCGGTGTCTTTAACAATCTGCAGGGCTGTGCCATCAACGATTAAAGGCTGCTCAGCCGCGCTGATATCCGCCACTACTTCAACCCGGAACTCATTACCCACCAGGGTAGCGGCCTGGGTGTTGATAGCCGATGCGTCAAGCGCCGCATTAATACTCGCCAGCAACACATTATTGTCACCGTCATAGGCAATGGGATCTGTGGTTACACCACCAAAACTAAGTGTAAATGTTCCACTGATGGTTTCACCGGCAACCACGGGAGGCATTGAAAACTTATAGATCCGGTTAGTTTCAACCAGAGTGGGATTACTACTATCGGTGCGATCCAGATAGGCATCAATCCGACCCACCTTAACCGGTGTTAAGGACTGATCGGTTGTGGCCGCTGATAAGCCGTAACCGGTGCCCCCCATAGACTCGACAATATGGGTCAGTGAGGTCAATGTAATGATGAACTTATCACCACTCAACGTCACCGCTGCAGTCGCTTTGCCCGCCAGCTGAGTATTGAGTGCGGTTTCGATACGTCCGCGCAGCGTATCAGCCGTTTCAGCTGTGCTCAGCGCAACATCCACAAAGACGGAACCGGTTACCAAACTGTTATCCGTCACAGTCCTCAGATTGTACTTCAGCCCCACGATTCCCTGCGAAGCACCGTTAATGTTGAGACTTTGAACTTCCTGTCCATTGGTAAGCTGACTTGTAATCGTCGATGTGCCCAGAACAGTACCGGTAAAGATACTATTCTTAGCGACAATGGATGGCACAGAGCCACCCGCAATACTAATGGTGAACGGGCCGGTGCCGGTAACGGTCACCGTACCCGTTAGAGTCGGTTGCTGATTAATGAGCTGCTGTAGTGCGGCCTGAATAGCATTTTTATCGGCATTCTGGGCTAAGTCTGCTGTCTTATAGGTACCGATATATAAATTATAAGGATCTGAATTGGCACCATGAGTAATGGTAATCTCGTGAACCTGTGGCGTTGCGGTAGTTGAGGGCGTTAACACCAGATCAACCGCTGGCGCCGAGAGCGAAATATCAGTCAGCGTGGTGATCGCTTTATCACCCGCTACACGCCAACGCAGATCATATGTTCCCGCAGTCTCACCGGCGCTGACCAAAACAGTTTTTGGTGTTCCGGCAGGCAGCGCCATCGCCTTGTATATAGCATTTTCAATACGTTGCGCTACGGCAGCATAGTTAAGGGGGGCCGTCGTTTCTTTAGTAAAGACTGCTACACTGCCTGACACAGAGGCAGGGGGCAGCACACCGGTGAACTCAACCATGTTGTTCTGATTGGTGTAGGTGATGAGGTAGCCTGCCTCATTCTTAGCCACCGAAACAACTTTTGAGCCCGCAGCCAGACCAAATTCTGTCGCTAACTTCGCGTTTATTTTATTGGCAATGGTCGTCGATATATCGTCCGCTGCAGTGCCGGTCCTTAAACCGGTAATGGTTTCAATGGTTTGAACGCCTGCGGTGGAGGTGGTGACATAGTTCAGATTGAAGTCAGTCGAATCGGTTACCAACAGCTGCTGCTGTATCGGAGGGGTCAGATAGATGGGGGCGGTGGTGACTGATGTAGTGTCACCCTGCACCCTTAATGTAAAGCTGCCACGCTGAGCTTCGGGAATAGACAGGCGCTGAACTTCAGCCCCCCGATGACCATCGACCACGGTATCAACCGCGACGGATGACTTCGAGGTGTTCGCCAGATTAACGTATGAAATTTGTCTCAGGTCTGCGAACGTCCCACCGGATATATCAACGGTATTTTTCACCGCAAAATCAGGCGCGGTTAACGATAACATTCCCACCAGGCCATCAACATTGAGTAGCTGTGCTGACAGCGGTTTGATGCCCGTACCGCCGATCACTGTTCCCTTAAAGGTCGTTTTACCCGCGATGGAAAAGGTATTGGCATTTACACCACCACGCACGATGGTATTTTCACCGACATCGGTAAAGACAAAGGTCTCGAAAACACTCTCACCGAGCAACTTGTCCACCAAGCCTGATGCCTGAGCATCGGTACTTAACGCGGTGGGCCTTGGCGCTACACGCTCGACAGTGAGCGACAATTGGCCGGCATTACCCTCTACCTTGCCTTTTGCAGCCGTTGTAGCCAGTTCAAATTTGCCACTTACCGCCGTCGTGGTATAACTCAACGCTGAGCCATCCAGATTCTTAAGCGCTTTAGTTAATACAACATCGCCCGGATCATTAAAGGTAATATTCAACTTCGTGTTAGCCGCCGTACTGCCAAAGCGCGGCTCTTTAACGCTCACCGAGCCTTCACCCAGCATCTCGCTAAGTTTGTTCTTCAGCTCGACAATATTCGCCTCTTTATTGTCCGCAACAAAAGTAATCATATCGGTTACTTTGTGCACCCCGTCTCTGACGGTAGTCACAGTGGGCGTTACCGATGCAGCGGTTACCTGCAAAAGATCGACATTGACCAGTTCTTTATTGGTAAAGGTGATATTCCAGCTATTGGCTTTGAAGCTTTCATTTGTTGTTTCGGCGGTGACCGGTGAACCATCCACGGTCACACCTGTCACTTTCACTGCGAGATTCACCTGAGAGCCTGTCGCCGACGTAAACTTAAGCTTATTCAGTTCGGTTTGGATTTTTAAAGCGGTGGCTTTAACGTCGACCTTACCAGTCGCGGCATCGGTAACAATCTGAATAGGTGTTGCGGTGGTTTTCAGCGCATTAGAACCACCTGGGTCCTTAAAGCTTAACTTGAAAGTCCCGGTGGGCAGCTCAGCACCGGTAAACGCGAGTCGCTGCACCTCTTGAATCTTATAATCCAGCGCAAACTCACCCTCAGTCGTGTTATCAATAATGAGCGGCTGTACCTCTTTAACCGCACCCACCTGTTCAAAATTGAAATTCAGTTCATCTGCAACCTGGCTAAAATCGATATCCAGTACATGACCATTCGCGGTCAGTGTACTGGTGTCGATGGTTACACTATTGGCTTTACGTAACGCTTCAGGCACCGCAATCGCCGCCAGCATGTCGGCCATCGACGCGGAGCCAAAGATAAAGGTCGCATCAGCATTGGGGGCCAGAATAGTCTCAAATGCGTGGATATTGCCAGGCAGACTACCATCGGCCAGAGTCGTCACCCGTCCCTGTAAATTATTCGTCCCGGTTAAGCCTGTCACATCGACAGACATATCCGTGACATCATTTTCACCCGGGGTTTTAAAGGTGATTTTCCACTCTTTCAGATCCGCGGTGAAACTCTCAGTCTGCACCTCAACCGTGTATTTCTGGACAAAATTACGCTTCAGATTATTTAATGCGGTCTGAATAGCTAAGCGCGTATTTTCTTTTTTCAGTTCAGCTGTCGCGGCCGTTGTATCAATGGTAATAGGGCCGGTGGAATACTTACCAATCTTTAAAACAAAACTACCTTCAGTAACATTGTTGAGTGTTAGCTGCTTAACTTCACGAACAGAAGAGCCCTCAACTGTTGTCCAGATAGCAGGCTTACCTTTAAGCGTTGAAGCGTTAGTAATCGTAGCGGTATTCAGGCCACTGATTTCAGGGTTTAAGACGGTAATTTCAAACTTATTGCCTGCCCCGGCAACAACGACATTGGCAAATATCTGTGGATTGTGTTCGTTTAGTTTTTGCTGAATCTGGGCTGCAACATCGCTGGGGGTTGAACCCGATGCAATCGGTACAGTAACAGAGACAGCCAGGTTGGGCGTTTCTACCCCGGCAACCGTTTTAGTATATTTGAAACCGAAGGTAAAGCTGCCGGATTCGGCCAGTCCGAGGTCGATATTAATTGAACCGTTGGTGTGTTTAGTAATCAGCCCCGTGGTCGCATCGATGATGTTAGAACCTGGCTCCACGGAGCCAACCACCGGCGCAGCATAGGTCAACCCGGTGGTACTGACAATCGTCATTAATGGGATGTTGGTGTAGATCGGTTTTTTGAACTCGACATCAAACGCTCCGGTCCCGGTGCCTGCGGATTTAACTGTCACCAGATCACCGACCGGGGCTACCCCGTTTTCAGTCAGCAGGGTCCTGAGCTTAGCTTCCAGTGCGGTTTTTATATTGGTCGCCGTCGCCGTTTTGGTGCTGCCTACCGTTATAGTAATCGGCGCAGTTGTTTCAACCGAGCCATCCGGCTTAGGAAAATTGTTCAGTTTTACCGTAAAATTGCCAGATGTAGCGCCACCCAGAAATATTCTCTGAACGTCATTGGCGTTACCTTCACTGTTAACCCGGACCGTATTGGCTGTCAGCGCAAAATGACCAGACACGTCACCAAACCCGGAAAGGGTTTTAGTCCAGCTGGTTTTATCTTTAATGAAAGTACCGGTGCCTGCCAATAAGCTGTTGCTGTTAAACAGGTAGGTCATCTCCTGAGTAACATTGGAGAAATCGAGCACATCACCACGGGTTTTCAGCCCTTCGTCGGTGGTTTTATCATCTTTACCTTTTTGGCTTTCAATAACTTCGTCCTGGCCCCAGTCATTGATAAACACATAGTGATCGTAGCCTTTACCACCAATCAGGGTATCGTCACCGATGCCTCCATAGAGGACATCATGGCCAGCGCCCCCCACGATGCTGTCATCACCCAGACCACCACTCAGATGGTCATTGCCTGCTCCACCGTTGATAACATCATCACCCTGGCCGCCACTGATGCGGTCATTACCTGCGCCACCGCTGAGGTTATCATCGCCTTCGCCACCACCAATGGCATCATTGCCCAGGCCACCATACAGAGTGTCGCCCTGTAGCGTGCCAGTGATAATGTCCTGACCAGCACCGCCATCCCAGACTCGTCCGGTTTTAACACTGACCGCCTGAGTGTAGTTATCAGAAAAAATAAGGTCGTCGCCACTACCGGTACCATTGACCAATAAGCCAAAGTCACCCAGTACGGTCATACTCTTAACCGTACCAGCACCTGTATCGGTGGTGCCTTTCAAACCATCGATGCGGTCTATGCCACCCGCTTTTAATCCCGTACGGGCTGCGGTAAATTCCACCGCATCAATGATGATGGTCTTAATGGTGGTGGTCAGTGTGTAACGGTCTTCGGGGGCAGGACCGCTGGAGGTGTATTTTTTTATGATCGTCAGCGGATCAGGATTCGTTTCAGTCTCTGCACTTAAAATCACCGTGGCCTGAGTGGTTCCTCCGGTGGTTTTTTTCTCCTGACGCGCTTCCGCTATCAGCTTAATTTCCGGGATATTCAGTCCAGCGGATAAAGATTGGAAGGTGATAGTGAACTCGTAAGGAGTAGTTCCGGCAGCCGAGCCACTTCCTGTCACAGTCACCAGCGGAAGCGAGGGTGCCGGGGGAGGCGTCGCGGTCGTGTTGGTAGTCGTCACCGGCGTTGCTTTCAACGCCAGAGAGTTGAGCGCTGCAGCCATCTCAGCAGCAATCGAAGCGGCACTGCCTGAGTTGCTGATCTCTCTGGTTTCTACCCCACCCAAAGACAGCCTGAAACTTTGTATGTTGCTTAGTTCCTGAGCAACCGTTGGCGCGGTTTTCACTTTTGGGATGGTCAGTTTTTGTACTTCGTTGGTGGCCGCTGGGGCGACTACACCATCGCCAGTATTTAAAATACCAGTGACCGCTTTATTAATGACACCCGTAGTCGACTTACCCAGATCCACAATCACATCTTTCGTGTTAGTAGACTTGTATTGCGAGTAATCGAGAATATTAACGCCATCGGTTTTAGCAATATTGGCGCCTGCCACATAGACGTTACCGGTCACCAAACCTTCGGCCAGGGTGCCCGTTGTCTTAGCGGTCAGAATCTTGCCCTGCAAGGCATCCTGGTCTTTGATGATATAGGTATTCTTGCCCTGACCACCAATGATGTTAGCGATATTATCTGCGTTAACGACATAGGTGTAAGTGACCGTTTTTAAAACAGGTGCTGCCGTTGTACCAATATTGATCTGCTTCTCGACGACAGCCGTTACTTTCACTTTTGTCGTTATCGTCGTGATCGCCGGAGTCCCGGTCGACGTGGTGCTGACACTATCCAGCTCAAAAATCAGATCGTGAGTGACCTCACGGAAATCAAGCGTCCCCTTTTTGCTGGTAGACTGTGTGTCATCAATAAAAAAGTTAACCGTTTCTGTCAGTGCAGGTGTTGCGCCCTGATAAAACTGGCCCCAGTCATTATTGAATTTATAGGTATTATCCCCCAGGCCACCGATGATTTTTTCAACATTGATGGCATTTTTGACCGAGTGTGTGCTGGTGGTTACATTCTGCCCCTGAAAAACCTGAACACCATATTTATCGGCCGATGTCCGGTCGGTATCCGACACTCCAGAGACCACCGGAATACCCGGAACCGTTGCGGTTGACAGCGGTTTGGTCGACTTAACTGAAGGGTGAAACTCAACAGTAATCGCCTGAGTCAGCGCAGAGAAATCCAGGGCATCAGCATCGCCGCCCTTAATCACCGTTAAGCCATCTTTGGTATCGGCTTTCTCGATAACCTGATCCGCCCCCCAACTGTCTTTAAACACGTAAGTATCGGTTCCAGCACCACCCACTAAGGTTTGTGTACCCGCGCCACCAACAAGGTAATCTTCACCCGCACCGGCATCCACAGTCACACCAGTTAAACCGGTGACATCAAATTTCTGAGCGCCTTTGTCGGCGCTAAAGGATGCGAATGATGCAGTAGTAAAGCCTGTTAAGGTGCCCACACCTTTGATGATATTACTCGCTGACAGGTTGACGTAATTGGTCAGCACAGTGCCTGAACTGCCAGAGTTATACAGCAGATCAATTTTGCCGGTATAATTGGCATTGGCTTTACTGATGTCTATTGGTGCACCAGTATCATCGATAATAAGCCGGGTATTTGCCGCATCCAGGGTCTTACCAATCGATAACTTGCCTACTTCGCCCGTTCCGGTGGTTACCACCGCAACCGTACTTTTAGCATTCAGTTGTGCAGCGGCATCGGCAGCGGCTGGGTCAATTCCCATCGCCGCATAGTCTTTAACCCATTTAAAGGCATCATCACTCGATAGCGCAGTGCCTTTTTTGCTGATAGCGATGTGCGCGGCAGCTAGTGCGGATGTATCCAGAACATCTATTTTGGTCTGCAATTCAAGCTCAGTTTTATAGCCAACCCGACCCACTTTAATATTTTTAATAGTGGAATCATCACCGTCGGCAAACTGGAAAGTGCGCAACGTATTAGGCACCAGGGCACCGGTGGTTTCATTGATTGACTGTGCCGTGATTTTGAACGGAGTGGTGGCGGTTTTGCCCGTCACAGTAATGCGGATGTCACTACTCACACCGGTAAAGTTGATGGTATCGGTACCCGCAGCAAAAATTACCGGTGTCACCGAGCCATTCAGCTCACCTAAGCTAACAGATTTATCGGCAGCCAAAAGCCCCGCATACAGAGGATCATTCGATGCAAAAAACAACTGCTCAGAGGGCATCATATCAAGGGTAGAAGTGACATACCCTGACTCGGTTTCCAGTATCCAGTCGCCGCCGATAAATCGATTACCCGTCGGGTCATCAGACGCGGCAATATCTGCCTGCGTGGCGCCCGCCAGCCGGTCAACAAATGCGATACCCACTTCACCCTGGGCAACGTTACAGCCGTAGATAAGAATATCGCCGTCTGACTTTAATGCCCTGCCCCAGGCTTCCAGCTGTTGACGATAACGTTCTAACGAAGCACTACCCAGGGTCGCAGTACCCAGGCGCAGCAAACCTGTCGCCCCATGGGATAACACATGCAATGCAGCAATATCGTCATACGCCGACAGCACACTCGCTAGCTGTTCAACACCATCTCCTTCGCTATCCAGCAAGACGACCGTGACACGATCCGCCTGGGTGCGCTTGGTTGGCACCTCAGATAAAACATCGCTCAATTCGTTATCAGTGGTTAAGCTCTCATCGGTATTTTCATCAGTAGGGTACCAGTCTGCGACCAGAACATTACCCGCACTGGTGGTTTCTTCATGCCATTCAAGCCCACTGGCGGTCTCGCCCATAAAGGTACTTAACAGGGCGCGATAATCCTCAACTGAACGATCGATAACAACAAACTGATGCCCAGACAATTGCTGAATATGTCGAATCGCAGCAGCCGATTTTGCCGTCTGAGCTTCCGTATCAGCCGTCGCATCAACAGCGACCTCAGCAGCATCCTCTTTAGGCTGAACCGCTTCAACCTCACTATCAGAGTCTGACTGGAGCGCTTCTGGCTGAGATTCCTCCGCCTCAGGCTCTTCTGACTGAAGCTGCTCTGGTTGAAACTCAGCAGGCTGAAGATTCTCAATCCCGGTATTACTGTTGCTATCTGCACCATCCAGATCATAATCATGCTGACGAACTAACTGCAGTTCCTGTGAGTTACTTGCTTCAGCTAAGCCAGCGTCAATCAACTGTTCTACAACGACTTTTTCGTTGAGCAACTCTGCACTTAGTGCAAGCGGTGCCGCATCCGCTGAGAGCAGGTAACGATTTTCCATCTGTTCCATCAGATAGGTATTACGTCGCCGGGCAGTGATCCCCTGACTGCTCCATATGAATTGTCTTAAATTGCGGAATTTGTCATAACGCATTCTGAATAGACGATTAAATATATACGACATAATGTTCATCCAATGATGTTGTCATTTGAAAAAAGCCGCGCACCAGTAAGCTTTTTTCAGTTGATACAGGAGATATGCGGGTGGCTCAGGGCAACAGAACGAAAATAAACAATGCGCCAGAGCAACATGCAGACTAAGACTGATCGTTTGTAAGCCAGTTATTGATTGCTGACAGGTCTTCTTCCTGAAGAGCACCAACCGCAAACTTCAGCCGCAAAACGTTCAATACATAATCGTATCGTGCTTTGATCAACGCCTGCCTGGCATCGGAAAGATCCTGCTCAACATCCAGAACCTCCACCAGACTATTCTGACCACTACGGTGGCCTGCTGACTTAGATTTCAAACGGAGTTCCTGCGCCTGAAGAGATTTCTCAAGAGCGTCGATTTGTACAATGGCTTCATTGATACGGCGATAAGCATCATGAGCGGAACGTTCAACAGAGCGCTGCTTATCATTCCGATCCTCAAGCACACTATTACGCTTCTCAATTGCCTGACGAACTTTCGCAGAGGTTTTTCCGCCAGAATAAAGAGGGACATTCAACTGAACGGTCACCTCAGTTGTATCGATATCACTGGTACCACCAAAGGGAGACCCCTCCTTGGCTTCATTACCATGGGTCAGGAGCAGATCAAGAGTGGGATAGTGGCCACCGCGCAACGCCTTGATCTCTTTATCAGCCTCGTTTAGAGAGAGGTTAAGCACTTGTAATTCGGGGTTGTTCTTTGCAGCAAGCCTGACCCACTCCTCTGGATCAGATGGTACGGGCATCTCAAGTTTGACATCACTTCGCAATCGGGACAGATTGCCCGGCATAGAGCCCAGAGATTCTCGCAGTGCATACCGACTATCCATTAAGCGACTTTGCAGTTCGGTCTCTTTACTCAACGCATTAAGATAACGTGCAGAAGCATCCTGCAGATCAACGGTTCTTACCAGCCCCGTTTTATGTTTCTTTTCGGACACTTCAACATGTTTAAGCATCGCTTTCTTTTCAGCTGCAATCGCCTCTAGCTGATCGCTTCGTTCGAGAACCAGAAAGTAGCTTTCTGACAATCTTAACAACAATTGCTGCCTGGCCTGCTTATATTCGATCTCAGCGCGGTTGGCACTGATTTTTGACTGGTCATAACGCTGCCATCGGGAGTAGTCAAATATTGATTGGGTGAGTGTCAGGCCATAGCTATCAGTGGGATAATCAGCAGAGTTACCATAAAAGACAGCGTTATCTGACTCGTTTATGGTTTGGCTGGTCTCTTTATGCTCATACTGGAAGGAGATGGTAGGAAGAAGGTCTGCTCGACTCAGATTGACAATTTCCTGATCAGATCGGAATTTATGGTATGCAGACAGGTATTTAGAATCGTTCTTTTCAGCTACTTTCCAAATATCAATCAAATCTTCAGCCTGTGCCTGAACTGAGCTGAGCAATACAGAACATAAACCCGCGCTGGCAATGGCACGGATTATTTTTTTGTTTTCCATGGTTCCCCCTCGACCTCATCCTGAGGAATCTCTGCCTGGCAACCATACAGGAGAGTCAGCATCCTTTGCTATTCATTGTTATTAGTTTATAAAACCGCATAGAACATTTTTTTCCTCCACGGAGTATGGCTACATTTCACGCAACATTCAAACAAAAAAAAAGTCAACAGATCTGAACATTTTCACCAGAAAATCAGCCACTTTAACTCAAATAATTGAAACAAAAAACATTTAAAACAATATGTTAACTACCTACCATATAACTACTCATAATGAGCAATACTAGTTTTCAAACAGCCGAATAATACAGAGACATTAGTGTCCTCAATGACAAACAGTAAGCTACTGATCAATTTCTATACAAGACTGCCGTTTTCCCGACAGCACTTAATACGAATAAACAAAAAGGCAGATATCATCGGGACTGATATCTGCCTTAGTTAAGACGTACTAAAATTCCTACTGAAACCGCAATTACAATGAAACCTTAGCGTGATGTTTTACCGCGCAGTTTTTTAAGCTTACGCTTTTTAGCCCGGTTGCTCAGGCCTTTGGAGGGTTTCCTCGACAGCCGGATCACTTCCAGTTCAGATTCGCTTAACCGTGCGCCGCCAGAATTCCCCGGCTTCGCCTCTAACTTTTGCCGCGAGCTTCTATCCGCTTTCGGCTCAGGTGAGCGTTTACGGGCGGGCTTAGCAGAGGCTTTGCGATCGGCAGAACCTCCCCAGGGCGTTTCGCTCTCAGCGTCCTTACGCGGTGATGACCGCTTCGGTCTGGCTGAACCAGTCCTTTCCGGCTCAGAGCGGCCCGACCCCGGCTTGTCTGAGCGACGCCCCCCTGAAGGTTTGCGCCCCTGGCGGCTTTCCAGCTCAGCCATGGCTATCTTACCGGTGCGCAGCAACTCACGCTTACTCAGCCGTTTCGGTTTCGCCTCTGCTTCGCTCCCAGGCTCCGCAGACCCCACAGCCTGCTTATCGGCAGCATCCAGTTTTTTCACCAGATCAAAATCGATCTTGCGATCATCCAGATCCACTCTGGCCACCTGAACCTGCACCCGGTCACCCAGACGGAAAGACTTCCCACTACGTTCACCATACAGACGCTGCAGTGCGGCATCGTAGTGATAATAATCCCCCGGCAACGCCGAGATATGGATCAGGCCTTCAACATAGACCTCTTCCAGCTCGACAAATACCCCGAAACCCGTGACCGCTGAGATAACACCGCTGAACTCTTCGCCAACACAGTCCTGCATATATTCACACTTCAGCCAGGCCATCACATCCCGGGTGGCATCATCGGCACGCCGTTCGGTCATAGAACAGTGTTCACCCAGCTCGACCATCTGCTCCATGGTATAGCGATGTATAAAACGCTTATCAGGCCGGAAGTTGGCTGGCCGGGTAATATGCTGGCTATCACTATCGGAGTGGATCAGGCCGCGAATTGCCCGATGCACCAGCAGATCAGGATAACGGCGGATCGGTGAAGTAAAGTGCGTATAGGCGGGATAGTTAAGGCCAAAATGCCCCTTATGTTCAGGACTGTATACCGCCTGCGACATAGAGCGCAGCATCATCACCTGAATAACATGCTTATCAATCCGCCCTTCGAGCGATTCAGACAGCGCCTGATAGTCTGGCGGGGTTGGCTCATCGCCGCCGCCCAGGCTCAGCCCCAGCGGTCCAAGATAGGTGCGCAGTGCCTGCAACTTAGACTCTTTCGGCCCATCATGCACCCGGAACAGCGCCGGCTGTTTCAGTTTCTGCAACATCTGCGCGGAAGCAACGTTGGCACAGAGCATACACTCTTCAATAATCTTATGGGCATCGTTGCGCACCACCGGAACGATCTTCTCGATCTTGCGGTCTTCGCTGAACAGAATCCGCGTTTCCGTGGTTTCAAAATCGATCGCGCCCCGCTCCTCCCGGGCCGTGCGCAGGGCACAATAGAGTTCATGCAGATCTTCAATATGGGGCAACACCTCAGCATACTGCTGACGCATCGCCGCACCGAAATCAGAATCGGGCTCCTCCAGCATCGCTCCCACCTTGGTGTAGGTCAGTCGTGCTTTGGAGCGGATCACCGCCTCGTAAAAAGTATATTCGCTAAGATTACCACTGGCGCTGATGGTCATTTCACACACCATCGCCAGCCGGTTAACATCGGGGTTCAGCGAGCACAGCCCGTTGGACAGCATCTCCGGCAGCATCGGCACCACAAACTCGGGGAAATACACCGAATTGCCCCGCTTATGCGCCTCAATATCCAGCTGACTATCGGGATGCACATAGGAGGACACATCGGCAATAGCCACCCATAGCCGCCAGCCTCCGGCGCGTTTCGGCTCGCAGTAGACCGCATCGTCGAAATCTTTAGCGTCCTCACCATCGATGGTTACCAGCGGCAGATCGCGCAGGTCAACACGATTCTCAACCGCAGAATCGGGTACTTCCGGGCCAAACTCACTGACCTCCTGACGAATCGCATCGGTCCACTCATTGGGGATATCATAGTTATGGATGGCAACCTTGATCTCCATACCCGGTGCCATATGATCTCCCAGCACCTCGGTGACCCGCGCAGTGGCTTTGGCACGCTTCGAAGGCGGGGTGATCAGTTCAACCACCACCAGTTGCCCCTGCTTATACTCCAGGCCGCTATCTGGGTCGGGCAGAATCTGAATATCATTGGTAATCCGCTGGTTTTCCGGGGTCATATAACCGAACCCACCATGACCATGAAAACGCCCTACCAGCTTGCGGGTTTTGCGCTCCAGGACTTCGACAATCGCCCCCTCTACCCGTCCTTTACGGTCTTCACCGGTGGCCCGCACCAGCACCCGGTCACCATCGAACACCTGGCGCATCTCCCGCGCCGAGAGAAAGATATCATCGCCGCCTTCATCAGGAACCAGAAAGCCAAAACCATCCCGATGCCCCGTAATCCTCCCGGCCACCAGATCAAGCTTACTCAGCAGCACATACTGAGCTTTGCGGTTGCGCATCAGTTGTCCGTCACGCTCCATCGCCCTCAGACGACGGCGTAACGCTTCGGCACTGTCCTCATCACCGATCTCCAGCAACACCTCCAGCTGGGGACGGGTGAGAGGCTCTCCCTGCTCTGCCAGCAACTGCATTATCAGCTCGCGACTGGCTATCGGGCGATCATATTTTTCCGCTTCGCGGTCGGCATAAGGGTCTTCAGAAAAATTCTTTGAATCAGACATTAATGATCTTCTGTTATATCCGTTTTGAATAACTATACTCCAACCATTACTGAATCTGGAGCGTTTTCCTGTTCCTGCAGTTTAGTCAACCAGTTGCAAACCGGTAGCCCGGAGGTGGCCGGAGCGGTTAACAAAAAACCGGCTGATAGCCGGTTTTTTTAACACTAAAAATGCGGTTTATGGCATTTCGTCGATCTCATCACCATCCGGCTTCTCTGGCGGGATCAGATCCTCTTTACAGATGCCCAGCATGATCAGGATGTTCGCCGCCACATAGATAGAGGAGTAGGTACCGATAAAGACACCCACCAGCAGCGCAACCGCAAAGCCAAAGATCATCTCACCACCAAACACCGCCAGCGCCACCAGCACCAGCAGAGTGGTCAGGGAGGTGACCAGCGTACGACCCAGGGTCTGACTCAGTGAGACGTTCATAATCTCAATCGGCTCGCTCTTACGCATCCGACGAAAGTTCTCACGGATACGGTCAGACACGACAATAGTATCGTTCAGCGAGTAACCGATTACCGCCAGAATAGCGGCCAGCACCGTCAGGTCGAAGTCCAGTTGCAGCACGGAGAAGAAGCCCAGCACAATCAGCACGTCGTGGGCCAGCGCGGTTACCGCGCCGATAGAGAACTTCAGCTGGAAGCGGAAGGCGACGTAGACCATCACCATAAACAGCGCCAGCAACATACCCAGGCCGCCCTGTTCACGCAGCTCCTCACCCACCTGAGCGCCCACATACTCGTTACGGCGCAGGGTCAGTTCCTGAGTCTCACCGCTCTGCAGCGTCTGAAGAACCATATCTCCCAGTTTCGGATCGTGAGCAACGCCCATACGGATCAGAATATCGACCGGAGAGCCAAAGGTTTGCACAATGGCATCTTCATAGCCGGCATTCTTCAGCTTATCGCGGATGCCGTTGAGGTCTGGCTCCTGCTGATATCCCACTTCGATCAGTGAGCCACCGGTAAAATCAAGACCAAACTTAAGTCCGTTGACCGCCAGTGAGCCAACCGAGATCAGCAACAGGGTGATCGAAAATGCAGCAGCGATTTTTCGCAGCCCCATAAAGTTATAAATTTTTTCAGTCGTCATCTTACTCTACTCCGTCAGATCGACAGTTTCTTCAGCGTACGACCGCCGTAGGTCAGATTAACCAGCATCCGGGTAACCATGATCGCGGTGAACATGGAGGTCAGGATACCGACCGACAGGGTAATCGCGAACCCTTTCACCGGGCCGGAGCCCATCGCGAACAGAATCACCGCCGCCAGCAGAGTGGTAATGTTGGCGTCAAATATGGTGGAGAATGCGCGGTCAAAACCGGCGTTGATCGCCGACTGTGGAGGCATACCATTTTTCAGTTCCTCCCGTATTCGCGAGAAAATCAGCACGTTAGCATCCACCGCCATCCCCACGGTCAGTACGATACCCGCGATGCCCGGCAGCGTCAGGGTAGCCGATAGAATCGACATCACTGCCAGCAGCATCACCAGGTTAAGTGTCAGGGCAATATTGGCCAGCAGACCAAACACCCGGTAGTACGCCAGCATAAACAGCAGCACCAGGGCAAAACCGATCTGCACCGACATCATCCCCAGCTCAATGTTCTGCTCACCCAGGCTTGGACCGACAGTACGTTCCTCGACAAAGTAGATGGGTGCCGCCAGCGCACCAGCCCGTAGCAACAACGCCAGCTCAGACGATTCTGTAGCGCTGTCCAGTCCGGTGATGCGGAATTGGTTGCCAAGAACACTCTGAATGGTTGCCAGTGAGATAATCTTCTTCTCGACATAGGGGATCCGCTTGGTCACCTGCTCACCATCGACGGTTTCAGAGAGGGTACGGCTCTTATGTTCAACAAACAGCACCGCCATACGCCGTTTGATCGCGTTACGGGTGGTACGGTTCATCAGCTGGCCACCCTTGGCGTCCAGAGTGATATTCACCTGCGGCTGACCATTTTCATCGAAGGATGACTGGGCGTTAGACACGCTGGAACCGGTGATAATGACATCTTTTTCCAGGGTCGCCTCACGGTTCTCATTACGGAACTCGTAGGTTTCGGTGGTCACCCGGGGCGCATCGGTTTTCGCTTCCAGACGGAACTCAAGGTTCGCAGTCTTACCGATAATCCGTTTCGCCGCAGCGGCATCCTGAATACCCGGCAACTGAACCACGATACGGTTACGTCCCTGACGCTGCACCAGCGGCTCAGCAACACCCAACTCATTCACCCGGTTACGCAGGGTGGTCAGGTTCTGCTTGATGGCATAGTCTTCGATCTCACGGACTTTGCTCTCCACCAGAGTAATAGAGAGGTAGAAAGCGTCATCCCTGTCCTCGGTGTTGATGAGAAATTCGGAATAATCTTTACGCAGCAGAGTCGCCGCCCGATCGCGCACATCGGCCGCCGAGAACTTCAGTTCCAGACTGCCATCTTCACGATGCTCTACCGAGCGATAACGCAGTTTCTCGGTACGCAGCTTGGTTTTAATCTCACTGACATAGACATCCAGACGCTGTGCCACTGCGGACACCATATCCACTTCCAGCAGGAAGTGCACACCACCGCGCAGGTCGAGACCCAGTTTCATCGGGCCTGCCCCAATCGATCTGAGCCACTCCGGCGTGGTTGGCGCCAGGTTGAGGGCCACAATATACTTATCACCCAGCGTACGGCTGATAACCTCTTTTGCCTCAAGCTGAGTGCGGCTGTCTTTGAAACGAATCAGACCACCCTGTTCTGTCAGCTCTTCACCTTTAACGCTGATATTGGCCTGCTGCAAGACCTCTGTCATCTGATCCAGCAACGGTTGATTGACTACATTTGATTCCCGGGTACCGGAAAGCTGAACAGCATAATCGTCAGGAAAAAGGTTGGGCGCGGCATAGAGACCACAAACCAGCAGTACCAGCACGATCAGCGCATTTTTCCACAGTGGATATTTATTGAGCATGGCGCTCTGTCCCTAACTAGCCCGGCTATCAGATCAAACGCTTATGCCTGCAAACGTTTGTTCTGACCGGGCACCAATGTTTAGATTTTAACGTTTTAACCAGCGCAGACGACAGCCTGCGCTATCGCGGCTCTAATCACATAAAAACAACGCCACGATAGTGGCGTTTGGTTATGGATTTGTTACTAGATCTGCTTAATGGTGCCTTTTGGCAGCGCAGCACTGACATGAGTTTTCTGGAAAGTCAGCTCAGTCGTGTCATTCACGCTCAATACCACGTAGTCTTCATTAAGACGTACAACCTTACCGATCAGACCACCGGCGGTGATCACTTCATCACCTTTACTCAGTCCGCTCAGCAGTGCTTTATGCTCTTTGGCACGCTTGGCCTGTGGACGCCACATAAACATGTAAAAAATGACACCGAAGCCAACCAGAAAGATCAGGTTGAACATACTTGGATCTAAACCACCCGGTGCGGCAGCTGCTTCAGCGTAAGCTGGAGAGATAAAAAAGCTCATCAAGGCTTCTCCTAATACTTAATAAAATCAATAAATTAAAATCAAATCTCACTATCAAGAGGCGGTGTTTCCATCCCCTTTAAATGGTAGAACTGGTCAACAAAGTCGTCCAATTTACCCTGTTCAATCGCCTGACGCAATCCAGCCATAAGCTCCTGATAATAGTGCAGGTTGTGGATAGTGTTCAGCTGCGAACCCACGATCTCCTTACACTTATCAAGATGGTGCAGATAAGCACGGCTGAAATTCTGACAGGTGTAGCAGCTGCATTGTTCATCCAGCGGCCGGGTATCAGTTTTATTGGCGGAGTTTCGCAGCTTCACCACCCCGTGACGGGTAAACAGGTGACCGTTACGGGCGTTGCGGGTCGGCATCACGCAGTCGAACATATCCACACCACGGCGCACACCCTCGACAATATCCTCGGGCTTACCCACCCCCATCAGGTAGCGGGGTTTATCCTCTGGCATCTTATACGCCAGATGATCCAGCACTTTCACCATCTCCTCTTTCGGTTCGCCCACCGACAAACCGCCAATGGCATAACCATCAAAGCCGATCTCATTCAGTCCCTCGATCGACTCATCCCGCAGGTGCGGATACATCCCCCCCTGCACGATACCAAACAGTGCCGACGGGCTATCACCATGAGCTTCTTTAGAACGTTTCGCCCAGCGCAGAGAGAGCCGCATCGAATCCGCGGCTTCAACTTCAGTGGCCGGGTATGGGGTGCATTCATCGAAGATCATCACGATATCAGAGCCCAGGTCGCGCTGAACCTGCATCGATTCCTCAGGCCCCATAAACACTTTGGAGCCATTCACCGGCGACTGGAAATGCACCCCCGCTTCCGTAATCTTGCGCATTGCCCCCAGACTGAACACCTGAAAACCACCGGAATCGGTCAGAATCGGACCTTTCCAGTTCATAAAGTCATGCAGATCCCCGTGAGCTTTGACGACCTCGGTACCGGGGCGCAACATCAGATGAAAGGTGTTGCCCAGAATGATCTGCGCACCGATCGCCTCAATATCTTTCGGCAACATCCCCTTTACCGAGCCATAAGTCCCCACTGGCATAAACGCCGGCGTCTCGACATCCCCCCGGGGAAAGCTTAAGCGGCCACGCCGGGCTTTGCCATCGGTCGCCAGACGCTCAAACGTCATAAAACATTCTCTGGTCACAATCGGTCCTAAATAAGTTACCTGAACTCAGGTTTCGCCTGGGGAGTTTTGCGGTCTTCTCCCTATATAAGGCTGAATAATATAAATTAAAGGCTCATCACTGTTTTTCGGTTCAGTCCGCACCATTTTGGCGGGTCTTTTTCGACAAAAACATCGCATCGCCATAACTGAAGAAACGATAGCACTGCGCCACCGCCTCTTTATATGCCGCCATCATCTGTTCATAACCGGCAAACGCCGACACCAGCATCAGCAGGGTCGACTCCGGCAGATGGAAGTTGGTGATCAGCAGATCCACGGTGCGAAACCGATATCCGGGAAAGATAAAGATATCGGTATCGCCAAAAAACGGCTGAATCTCTCCCGCCTGACTGGCCGTTTCCAGACAGCGTACCGAGGTCGTACCCACTGCCAGCACCCGGTTGCCCCGGGCTTTGGTCTCACGCACCGCCTGACACACTGCTTCCGGCACTTCGATATATTCAGCATGCATCTTGTGATCCTGAATATTCTCGACCTTGACCGGCCGGAAGGTGCCTGCGCCCACATGCAGGGTCACGAAGGCTTTATTAACGCCCTTTTCTTCCAGACTGGCTAACAGTGCATCATCGAAATGCAGCCCCGCCGTTGGTGCGGCCACCGCCCCAGGTTTCTCGTTATACACTGTCTGATAGCGTTCCCGGTCAGAAAGTTCATCTTCCCGTTTCATATAGGGGGGCAGCGGCATGTGTCCGAACTGTTCTAACGCTTCAATCAGATGCCCCTCTGCCAGATCAAACTCAAGTTCAAACAGATCATCATGACGGGCAACCATGGTGGCTTTCAGGCCGCCCTCCAGAGTCAGCTCGGCCCCCGGCTTGGGCGACCGGCTGGAGCGGATGTGAGCCAGAGCTGAACGCTCATCCAGCACCCGCTCAATCAGCACTTCGATCTTGCCGCCGGAGGCTTTCTCACCAAACATCCGTGCGGGAATCACCCGGGTGTTGTTAAACACCACCAGATCGCCGGGTTCCAGCAGATCCAGAACCTCAAAAAACTGCCGGTGCTGAAACTCACCGCTATTGCCATCCACACAGAACAAACGGCTGTCGCTGCGCTTTTCCAGGGGGTAGCGGGCGATCAGCTCGTCGGGAAGATCAAAATGAAAATCTTTTACCTGCATAGATAAACGTTAACCTGAGACGCAATAAATTAGCTGAAACCGGCCACCTGTTCTCTGACCGGCCGATAAAAAGGGTGCGTATTCTACCCGATTTGCGGTCAAAATTCAGCTAAATTAGACGATGAAAAATGATCTCAGGCATCAGTCACCGGTAAAACAGAGGGGAAAAGGGCGTCAGCGGTGTCAGCGCGACCAAAGAGAGACGAAATAACGCGTGATAACCGGCACAGGCATTACCCGGGCTCAGTAGGCCTATGTCACTCTGACAGAGTGTTCAGCCAGGCAGATAGACAGCTTAAGGATGTGACTCAACTCATTGTTCCGCAGGCTCAAGCACTATCGCGGGCAACCGACACCAGAGATTCAACAGACAGAGTCCACTCATGGCACACACCGCAACAATTTCAACTGTGCCCGCCACCGATATAACATAGGCAAAACCGCTGTAGAATCTGGCCATCCACCAGGAGCCAATATCCAGCCACAAGGCGATCCAGCCTGCAGAGATCAATAGGCTTTTCATCCATGGGCGGAAACTGCTGTAGGCCATTATCATCGATACGATCACCAGAAACACAGCAATACCGAACAGATGTATATGTGCAGTTCTTGCCATCTGGGTCCAGCTGTACCCGCCTTCGGTATACTGCACAATATCCTCGTAGCTGCTGAAGGGCATAGAGGTGATCGCCTTGCTCATCTGCGAATTGCGACTATGGCACTTCTGGCAGTCCTCGCTGATGATATACATCACCTCATCTTTAAAGAAGCCATCATCCTGCGCGCCGTCGGCAATCCATTTCGCAATCACATCAATATCACCATCTTCGGTGACATATTGATACATCGGGCCTTTCATCGCCGCTATCAGGCGTGAATCACTGTAGTGTGACTGAACCCTGTCCATCTCCGGGATATTGAAGCCCCGATCATGGGATGAATAGAGTAGACCGATCAGGGTGGTCGCGCTGAGCGCCGCCAAAATAACAGTGATGAGAAAGCCGGAAAGTGCCAGTTTTGCCGAAACGTTAAGTACCGAGATACGCATAGCTTAACCTCTGATAAGTAGCACCACATAAGCGGAGTCTCTTCCCCCGCCGGAAGAAGAGACCATCTGTTGAGACGCCGGTCATAGCATCAATGCTGTTACTTAAAGATCAGATCATAGGCACCTTCATGGTAGAGGTGATCAATCTGTGAATTATCAAACACCGAAACCCCAAAACTGTAAGCTTTGCTCAGGTCACTGAACTGAACATCCTGAACCCCGGCATTCTCTCCGGTTGTCACCAGCGCCCGTTTGATTTCGATAGTCCACCGGCCATCCCGCCAATCCCCTTTTGCCCAGATATCCCCGCGGGACCCGGTAAAGGGTTCAGACATAATGCCTGGAATCCGGTCACCCTCTCTAAACGTATCAACGAACGGCGTTTTCTGCGAAGGTGTAATGGTATAGCCATCCACATTGCCCTGTGTCCGATTCATAAAAGCAGGTCCGGTCTTTTCGGCATTCACATTATCAACGTAGCCACCACCGGTTTTACTATCCCCATGACGGCCCCATTCACCATTCACTGCGGGGTCATTTACACTGTCGATGTACTGATCGTCAATCAGCCCCAGCGGATTCATACGCACACTTTTCCAGTGCCATATATCGATGGTCTCACCGTCGCGGGTATATTTCCGTCCCGGTGCTTTGCCGGTTTGATCAAAGCCATTAATTTTGCCGCTATCATCCTGCATATGACAGGCGACATCACAGCCTTTCTTGGCGAATCCCCGGGCATTGATGTTCCACAACAGCGCCAGCTTATCTTCATAAAAAACGTTGTCGTGCCCCGTCTGATCCTTCCCCTTCAGCTGTTTCCAACTGCCATCAGCCTGCTTTTCCCAGGGAAAGCGGGCCAGACTTTTAGTCGGATCATTATACTGAACCAGGAGGTAGATAAAATGTTCATCGTAGAGGGATTTCAGTCGCACATTAACGCTGCTCATACCACCATAGTTATCGGCTTTATAGGGCAGGTTATCAAGCTGAATACTCAACTCAGGGGCTTTATCCCATGCGCTTTCAGCCATGCCATCAAGGATAATGGTGGTATCAGTCTTTACACTGGTCAGTGTCTCGTTGGCGGCCTGCACGGCACTACTTAGCGCACAACTTAAAGCGGCGCCACTCAGTAGTACCAGTGACCCTATATAACCTGCTGGAGTTTGCATAAAGCTTCGCATAGCTTAATCCTCTCTCTGAGTTGATATAGCAGAGTCCCCCCTCTCCTTTTTTAAACCCTTACGCTACAGCTAAGCCTATAAACGCCGAAAGTGCGAACCCGGAAGCCAAATGAACCGGCTATACACTATGACCATATTGATCGGCTGTGCAGCTGCGCGACCACTCTGGCCACACAGCAAGCCCGCCGCGTTACCCGCTAACCCTTACAGTTTGTCCGTCTTCCTGCGTCGTTAATCCGGGTACAATGACGCCCCTGATGTAATACCCTACACCCCATAAACCCAAAGGCTCCGGATTTACGTTCCGATCGGCTGAGGAGAACAAAAATGTCACAGACCATCGTCTGCGCAATGTATAAGTTTGTCGCGCTGGAAGATTTTGCAACCCTGCGCGAACCGCTGCACCAAGTGATGCTGGATAACGGCGTCCGCGGCACCCTGCTACTGGCCAGTGAAGGCATTAACGGCACCGTTGCTGGCAGCCGCGAAGGCATTGATGCCCTGCTGGCCTGGCTGCAGAACGATCCCCGACTGGCCGATATCGTGTACAAAGAATCTCTGGACGACAGCAATCCGTTTCACCGCACCAAGGTGAAGCTGAAAAAAGAGATCGTCACCATGGGCGTTGAAGGGATCGACCCGAAACGGGTGGTCGGCACCTACGTTAAACCCCGCGACTGGAACACGCTGATCTCAGACCCGGAAGTGGTGCTGGTAGATACCCGCAACGATTACGAGGTTCAGGTGGGCACCTTTAAGGGGGCGATCAACCCCAACACTGAGACCTTTCGCGAGTTTCCTCAGTATGTAAAAGAGCATCTCGATCCACAGAAAAACCGCAAGGTGGCGATGTTCTGCACCGGCGGCATCCGCTGTGAAAAATCCACCGCCTACCTGAAAGAGCAGGGCTTCGATGAGGTCTATCATCTGGAGGGCGGCATCCTGAAATACCTCGAAGAGGTGCCCCAGGACAACTCCTTATGGGAAGGGGAATGCTTCGTGTTTGATAACCGGGTGACGGTAAATCATCAACTGGAAAAGGGCAGCTACGATCAGTGCCACGCCTGCCGCCTGCCCCTCACTGCCGAGCAGATGCAGAGCGATCAATACCAGGCCGGTATCAGCTGCCCCAACTGCTATGACAGCCTCAGCGATGAACAGCGTGAGCGTTTTATCGAACGACAGAAGCAGATGCAACTGGCACAGCAGCGGGGCGAGGCCCACCTGGGAGCCGATGCCAACGAGACCAGCAGCAAACGCCGGCAGCGTAAACTGCAGGAGCGTCTGGCGCAGCAGGAAAACAACTGATACCTGGCGATGTTATTGCAGTCCGGTCTGCGTGCTTATCTTCAAACACCGCCGGACTGTTTAATCATGCCTGATGACACAGCTCAATCCAGCGCTCGATCCCGGCACTACGGTACTTATGCTTATTGATCACCAGATACAGCTGACGACTGAAATCTCGTCCGGCGACCCACAAGGGCACCAGGGTTCCCAGCTCAAACGACTCTTGTAACGCGATGCGCGACAGACAACCGATCCCCAATCCCTGCGCCACCGCCTGTTTGATCCCCTCGGCGTGTTCCAGCTCCAGCAACACATTCAGATTGGGCAACAGTCCGTGCAACGCCCAGTCAAACGCCTGACGGGTACCCGACCCCTGTTCCCGCAGAATCCAGCGGGCTGACAGCAGATCGGTATCACTCAACTGCGGTTTCTGCGTCAACGGATGATCCGGGGCACAGAACACCTCAAGGCGGTCATTCAGCCAGGGGATCACCTCCAGGTCGGGGTGCTGCACCTCCCCTTCCACCAGGCCGATATCCAGATCAAAATTGACCAGCCGGGCAGCGATGGCCGAGGTATTGGCCACCTGAAGATCCAGTTTCGCTCTGGGTTGCTCGTCGAGATAACGGGCGATCAGCCCTACTGCCAGATAGTTACCGATGGTCATGGTGGCGCCGATCTTCAGCTGCCCTACCGCCTCATGCTGCGCCATATCCTGTTCCAGACTGCGGGCCCGTTCCAACAGCGCTTCTGCCCGGGGACGCAGCAACCGCCCCAGCTCATTGATCTTCAGCCGCTTACCCACCCGATCAAACAGCTGGATATCAAACTGCGCTTCCAGATCCCGCAATGCACCACTAGCCGCCGATTGCGACATCGACAGACTCTCCGCCGCGCGGGAGATATTGTCAAAATGGGCAACCGCCAGAAATACCTCCAGCTGTCGTAAGCTATACTTCATAACCTGTTTTTCCGATAACTGTTACCATAATAATCGTCTTTAACAATATAGCAGACCGATCTACTATGCACTCAGGAAATAGATAGCCCCTTTTTTATAACCTGAATCAACAGTGTTATCAGTTGCATAAGTATGAGGTAGTTCCATGTCAAATATCGGTCGTGAAGAGGTTCTCAGCGTACACCACTGGAACGATACCCTGTTCAGCTTTACCACCAGCCGGGATCCCGGATTTCGCTTCAAGAACGGTCACTTCACCCTGATCGGTCTGGAGCACGAAGGCCGCCCCCTGATGCGCGCCTACAGTATCGCCAGTGCTAACCATGAAGATCAGCTGGAATTTTTCAGCATAAAGGTACAGGATGGCCCTCTGACCTCGAAGCTGCAGCGCATTCAACCCGGCGACCAGATCCTGATCAGCCGCAAGCCCACCGGCACCCTGATCAATGATCACCTGTTGCCAGGCAAACACCTCTACCTGATCAGCACCGGTACCGGACTGGCTCCCTTTATGAGCATCATCAAAGACCCGGAAATTTATGAACAGTACGACAAAGTCATCCTCACCCACGGGGTGCGACAACTGTCGGAACTGGCCTATGCCGATGTGATTCAGGAGCACCTCCCCAGCAACGAGTACTTTGGCGATATGGTCAGCGACAAGCTGCTGTACTATCCCACCGTCACCCGCGAACCGTTCCGTAATCAGGGCCGGCTGACCGACCTGATCTCTACCGGCAAGCTGACACGCGATCTGGGCCTGCCCGACCTGAGCCTTGAGAATGACCGCTTTATGATCTGCGGCAGCCCGAGCATGCTGAAAGACACCACGAATATCCTCGACCAGATGGGCTTTATCGAAGCCCGCCACGGCGATCTGGGGCACTATGTGATTGAGCGGGCTTTTGTGGAACGTTGAAACAGGAACGTTGGAACAACCGTCTGATTGAATGCAGCGGTTGTGACGCAACGATTTCAAAGATATTTCACTAATCGCATTGACCGTTTGCAAACGAGCCGTATAATACGCTCCACGTTTGTGCCAGTGTGATGGAATTGGTAGACATAGGGGATTCAAAATCCCCCGCCCTTAAAAGCGTGCCGGTTCGAGTCCGGCCACTGGTACCATGATCGTAAGACATTAAGCCTCGTTACTCTTTAACCTAAAGAAGCGAGGCTTTTTTGTATCTGGAGATTGGGCAGAAAAGACATAGTGGATTCACTTTCTATAAGATCTTCGCCCGCCCCTAAAAGCGTGCCGATTCGAGCTCTGGAATCAGCGGCCACTGGTACCATGAACGAAATCAATTAAGCCTTGCTATTTCATAAATAGAAAAGCAGGGCTTTTTTGTGCCTTGCGTTTGGGTAGAACGACATAGGGGATTCACTTTCTAAAAGATCTTGGTCCGCCCTTAAAAGCGTGCCGGTTCAAGACCTTGAATCAGCGGCCACTGGTATCATGAACGTAAAGAGAAAGCCTCGCTACTTAGTGAGGCTTTTTTGTATCTGAGGTTTGGGCAGAATGACATAGGGGATTCACTTTCTAAAAGATCTTTGCCCGCCCTTAAAAGCGTGCCGGTTCAAGCTCTGGAATCAGCGGCCACTGGTACCATGATCGTAAGACATTAAGCCTCGTTACTCTTTAACCTAAAGAAACGAGGCTTTTTTGTATCTGGAGATTGGGCAGAAAAGACATAGTGGATTCACTTTCTATAAGATCTTCGCCCGCCCCTAAAAGCGTGCCGATTCGAGCTCTGGAATCAGCGGCCACTGGTACCATGAACGAAATCAATTAAGCCTTGCTATTTCATAAATAGAAAAGCAGGGCTTTTTTGTGCCTGCCGTTTGGGTAGAGCGATATAGGGGATTCGCTTTCTAAAAGATCATCGCCCGCCCTTAAAAGCGTGCCGTTCATGAACCCGATTCAGTGGTCTCTGACACCATGAACGACATCAATTAAGCTTTGTTTCTTAACAGTTTTTGTGTCTCCTCCCAAGTCGATATCTTAGCTTTCGTCTGCACGGTTTCTTTGCGTCACTTCATCCAAGGATATCCATCGGAAGGCAACTCTATCCAACATCGGAGTTTGAGCGTCGTTTGACGATACAAGCCTGTCTATCTTTCATATAAGCCTCCCCTACATCCGTTTCCCAATATAAAACTGAAACGCGGAAGTTCACTATCTGACCCGATGCAGACATTAAGAATGTGCAATAGTCTATGACTGGCTATCGACACAAAGTAGAAATGTCATTAGTGCTATGTTAGCTTGGATATTCACCAATTTCAGATTCCGTGAATACCATAGCCTAACTCAAAGGACGAGAAATGATTTCCATAAAAAATTTGTGGAAATACTTTATAGCTTCAATATTAGTATTGATAGCTATTAACCATAGCGCCTATGCAAAAGAAAGCCTGTATCAACAGAAGCTAAGAATAGTCAACGAAGTGCTCTGGCCTGTGATGGGAAGTATAACCTTAGAAGATTTACGCTCTCGAACAATTGGAAACTCCTCTGTGAATGATAAATTTTCCCACTTATCTGATGAGAGCCTCCAAGTAACATCAAAGATGTATTTGATGGTTATAGCAAACATGCTCAACTTGGAAGAAGTAAAAGCCTTGAAGGCGATGTCATTAACAATGGTTGGTGGAGTGATAGTTCAAGACCTTCCTATGACTATATATGGTCATCCTGCATTAAAAATTTCCGAAGAGATGTATTCTCCAGAAGAATGGCAAGAGTGGGAACACTTTCTTATCGGAAATTCCACCTTGATTTATTCTATACATTATAAGATGAAAAATAATTTAGAGGACGAACTAGAAAAAGCTAAAGCAATTATTGCGTCTCAGAAGAAATCAACATAAAGGGGTCAAAGCCCTTTTAACCAATAAATCTCTTTGGTCGCCCCGTCTTGCCTACTCCATCTTTGGGGTCAGGTATTGAGTTTTGCATTTCGGCTTACTACCCAATATAAATAAAAAGATATATATATTTATTGAGATAAGAAAGAGATAGGGCTGGCGCTAACAGCCCACCCACCCGCTGCTAAAAATTCACGACGAACAGCTGTAATGAGATACGCCGCCAAGCTCTCTGAACTCGGACGGTTTCAGCCGATAGTATTTATCTTCAACCTCCTGTGATTGCTCATCATAGGGCTGGGTCATCACCTCCTGCAGTTCCCGCACCAACGCGTAGTCGCCTTCTGCGGCTTGCTGATAAGCTGGAGCAACCAACCACTCCCGCAGGCTGTATTTCGGGTTAACCTGTTTCATCTGCTGCGCAATCTCCTCACGGGAACCGGACTGGCTGTCGATCAGGGTATTCCATTTTGCCAGCCACGCTGACCAGCGCTGATCCATCGTTTCCGGATCGGCCTGGTAGACCGCGCCTTTGTAGAAGCTTTTCTTGAGTGAACTGATGTCGTCAGGCAGATTCGATAGTTCGCGAAAGAGGATGGTGTAATCCACCGGTGTTTGCACCATCAACCCGCCCAGCTCATTGAGTAGTTCTTTGTTAAAGTGTTCCAGCCCGAGTTTGGCGGCCCACATCGCTTCCAGCTTCGCCTGCATCACGGTAGCAAAACCACTGCGAATATCGTCCAGCTGCTGCAAAGCCGCCTCATCTGCGGCCAGCAGCGGCCGCAATGCGGTCCAGAACATGTGGTAGTTTCGCTCAGCAGCGGCGGGCTGATTCAGAAAGGAGAAGTGTTGGCCGCCGCCGGTCCAGGGTTGATATTGCGGATCGAACTGCTCACAGAATCCGAACGGGCCATAGTCGAGGGTGAAACCACCCGCAGCACAGTTGTCGCTGTTAAAGTTGCCCTGACAATATCCAACGCGGATCCAGTTCGCCACCAGCGAGGTCAGGCGGTCGCGGAACGCGTCCGCGAGCAACACCACTTTCTCAGCGAGGGACTGGGCGTTGTCAATAACGTCGGCGTACTCTCGTTCGATCAGATGCAGCACGATCATCACCAGCTCCTGCAGCGCATGGGGATGCGCCTGTTTACGGGCCCGGCGAGCGAACAGCTCCAGTTGTCCAACCCGCAGGAACGATGGTGCGACCCGGGTCGAGATAGCGACGGGCTCCGATACCATGGTGTCGGGATCCATCGAGTGCGAACCCTCTGTGTACCAGGGTCGTTGAACCTGCTCAATGGTAGATACGTACAGGCTCAGCGAGCGGGAGGTTGGCACGCCCAGGGCGTGCATATGCTCCTGCGCCAGAAACTCACGGACACTGGAGCGCAGCACCGCGCGCCCATCCGCGCCGCGGCAGTACGGAGTCCGACCGCCACCTTTGAGCTGCATCTCCCAGCGCTGCCCCCTGATCACCGCCTCAAGCACTGAGATAGCCCGACCATCGCCATAGCCGTTGCCGGTTCGGAACGGACACTGCTGATCGTATTCAGTGCCATAGATGGACAGTGCATAACCACAGGCCCAACCGGCCCTGCGCAGAGGCGCAGGCACCTGAGAGAGATCGCCTGAGAACATCCTCATAAAGTCGTCTGACTGTGCCAGACTGTCAGCGAAACCCAGTTCGCGAAACAGCGCTTTACTGTGGGTGATGTACTCGGGATCGGCGATGGGCGTGGGTTTTACCGGGACATAGTGGCCCGTAAACACTTGGCGTGGCGCGTGGTCAGCGCCATCGGCTTTGGCATCAGGGTCGGCGTTGAGCCTGTCCATGAGCGAGTAGTTTGCCAACGGTGCGAGATCGTCAAGGGTCGCAACAACGGGTGAGGCTTCCTCGGTCTTTCGATTGTTCATAGGGGTACCTCATAATGCAGCCAGAACAATGATTTCCCTTAATAACAGGAGTTAGGCGTATTATCAGGATCAACCTCTCCATATACTTCTTCAGGGTCCACATCATTCAGCAGCAGGATCTCTCTGACAGTTTCAATATGAGCAAGAACAGCCTGGTAGCGATCACCGTACTCATACTGAGTCACTTCAATTGCTTTGGGCATATAAGTAAAGGCTATTTTTAATGCCTTCAGTGCATCTTCGTCCATCTTTTCACTCATATCAGATCCTGTGTATTGAAATTGAATAGACAAAGAAAAGGGTAAAACGTCAGGCTTTGAACGTAAAGGCCCATGCAGAATGCCCGAAGAATCCACGCATAATGGATCATTCACCGCGAAAAGCATTAAGAATCGATGAATGCAGCCGGGTTTACACTACAATCCTGGAGAAAATGAGTGGGAAAAACGTCAGAAACGGGAGCACTTTCTTTACAGTACCAAAGACTAGCATAACTATACGATCAAAGCTGACCCAATCAGATAGGCGGTGCAATCAATTTTCCCGCTCGTCCCCGTTTTCCTGCTAGAATGCCGCCCCTTTCACTACGATCAGCAACGGTCAGCGAAATAACACGATCAGGAGTCACCCATGTCTAAATGTTTCTATAAAGGTACTCCCGATATAATGGGCCACTACGGTAAAAGCGGTTATAACACCAAAGCGAAGGTTAAGCCGGGTAGCGACATCAGCCCATTATCGCTGACGGTCAATTCGCAAGCGCGCGAGCAGGAAGTTGCCGCACTGGTGGCACAACATGGACTGGTCGCAACGATTGTTGTGGATGGTGATGCTGAAGAGAATATCGCTGAACTGACGGCGATGTTGGCGACACCGAAGACCGTGCAGGTTGAAAAAACACCGGAAAGAAACGCACCCTGCTCCTGTGGCAGCGGCAAGAAATACAAAAAGTGCTGCGGTTAACCTCTGATCACAGCAGTTGACAGTAGGGCCCATCCTACCCGGTTATAGAAATAAACCGATGCGCCCTGATATCACAGACCGCACCGGTTCACTGACGCTGACGTTAGCGGGTTATTTGCAGCTTTCTGCCAACTCTTTAGCACGCGCATAGACGGCTCGTGCGGGTAGTCCTTTCGCTTCCAGTTCGGCCAGATAGTCTTCAGACGCTTTATCCAACACCGGTTTCCAGGCCGGGTTTTCACTGCCGCCTTCAACGGTATAGATCTCATGCCCCAGCGCTACCGCCTGCGCACGCCCTTTAATATCCGCGTCATCGAACACACCGGCGGCGATCTGAGACCAGGTTTCACCGGAGTTATCATCAATGACCTTTTGCAGATCGGCAGGCATACTGTTGTACACATCCTTGTTCATAGTGACCAGAAACGACAGGGTGTACAAACCACCCACCTCAGTATGTTTCGGTGTCAGCTCATTCATACGAAAGGTCAGTTGTCCCTCCCAAGGTAATGCAACGCCATCGATAACTCCCCGCTGAACCGATTGAAACGCCTGCGGCGCAGGCATACCGACAGGTTGTGCCCCTAATCCTTCCAACAGTTTTGCCACAACCGCAGTAGGGCGACGGATTCTCAGCCCTTCAAAGTCAGCAGGTTCTTTAATCATTTTTTCGGTGGTATGAATATGACCGGGGCCGTGGGTGAACAGGAACAGCGGTCGGGTATCGCTATATTCGTCACTGATCAGCTTTTCATCGTACAGGCGCTGAATAATACAGGAGCCCTGGGCTGCACTCTTGGTAATGCCGGGCAGCTCAACCACCTGGGTCAGCGGGAAACGGTTGGCAGTGTAACCCTGTACGGTGAGTGACACATCGGCGATGCGACTGGTCACGGCATCATACAGCGCCGGGGGTTTAGCCAGTGTTGAAGAGGGATACACCTCTACCGCAATACGCCCGTTGGAGTCAGCCATCACTTTATCTGCCCACGCCTGAGCAACATTTTTATGTATCGCCGCCACCGGAGGAAAAAAATGCGCCAGACGCAAGGTGAAGTCTGCCGCCTGAACAGTTTGAACCATTGCGCCTGCTGCCATAGCCAGAACGCTGCCTAAAATTAGTTTTTTCATTGCATAGATTCCATTTAGATTATTTTTGTTTTGTTATTTTCAGGACATAACATTTATAACCAATTGATTTAAATAATATATCCAAAAGGTGTTATAAACTGACGAGTACGGCTCAACACTCACTGCAACATGCGGACCTGAAGCCGGAAACCGGGATATTGTTCCGTGTCGGGTTTGGCCTTAAAACCGCCACCACAACAGAAACCAGAGGATCAGAGAAACGGGGATATCCCCGATAAGCGTTTTCAACATAAAGCTGCATCGTTAATCTGCCATTCTTATTATTAGAATGATCACTTTAAACCACAGACAATATAAGGAATAATCAGTTTTTAGCCCCAGATACAAAGAATGCGTATATATGAATCCTAACCTGTTGAAACAATTAGCCATCGTCGTTAAACAAGGATCGCTCACCAGTGCCTGTGAACAGCTGCATGTGACCCAACCCACCCTCACCCGGAGTATTCAGCAACTGGAGATGAAGGTGGGGGCTCCTCTGTTAAAGCGCACCCGCTATGGTGTTATTCCCACAGAAATTGGGGCACGGTTGTCGCAGATTGGTGAGCGGATTCTGGCAGAAACGGTCCGGGGCGAAGAGGTTATCCGCCAGTTTCACAGCGGTTATAAAAGCGAGTTTGTTATCGGCATCGATCCACTCTGGGAGTTTGCCACGGTGAGCAGCATGACCGATTACTTTTTGCAGGAGAAACGCTACGCATTTCACTTCCGCACCGGCTCCGCTGCATCACAAATCAACCTGTTACAGAACGGTGAGTTAGATTTCCTGCTGGCGCCGGCACACCTGTCGGTATCACAGAAATCGCTGGACCGTCAGATTCTGTTCCGTGACCGCTCAGGCATATTTGCAGGCAAGAAATCAAAACTGATCGATTCAAACACGCCGGTGACAAAAGAGGATATCGCCCGGCAAAAGTGGTTTATCGCCGGGGCCAGCGCCGGTTTTCTCGAGAGCCAGACGGAAGTGACCGGAGCCAATGCTGCTCAGATGGCCTTTACCGGCAGTATCCGCTCAGTAATTCACCTACTGAACACAACCGATATGCTGGTCTGGCTGCCTGCCCGTTTAGCCCTGATGACAGAGCAGATCGCTCCCGGGCAGATGCTCAGGGTGGAAGGCGTCACCTCCTCACGACGGGATATAGCACTGTGGTCATCGCTGGAACACAACGAGCGTCCCGAAGTGCTCAAGGTTCAGGCGCTGATCAGCGACTTTGTGAAGCAACTCGATCAGCAGAGCTCAACCTTTGGCCTTGAAGTGTGATTTTGCCGGTTAAGACTGCCTGCTTTTAGTGCGATCAGCCGGTCTGATATTGTTCACTGCTCTCCCCTGAGAGCCTGAAAACGGCAGGACCTCCCTATCCGCCACAGAACTACCACTAACCTGCAAAAGTGCTACTCCTGTTTGTCGACAGGCGTCACGGATCGCCCCTTTGCGAACCCCCTTTGCAAACATAGTTATCCTGAAACAGAAAAGATTGTGCGAAATATTTTCAGTTGATTTATACCAATGTTACCGGTAAAGTTAATTATGTTACCGGTAACAATGTAGCAAAAAATCAATTAAGCACTTGCTCACTCACACTGACCCTAAAATAAAAAACACAGGAACCTACAGATGAAACTCTCTTCCAAGCTGCTGACCGCAGCGCTGTCCGGTCTGATCTCTGTCTCGGCCTTCGCCGCTGACTTTACCTTTAAAGTGCAATCGTCAGATCCATCAGGTGACAAGAACTTCCAGATTCAGCAACAGTGGGCAGAGCGGGTCGGCAAGATGTCCGGTGGACGCCTTGAGATCAAGCTGCTGCCCGTGGGCAGCGTTATCAAACACACCGAAACCCTCGACGCGATTAAGATGGGGATTCTGGATGGTCACGTCACGGCCACCGCCTACTTTTCCGGCAAAGATCCCGCATTCGGTCTGATCGGTAATACGGTTGGCGCATGGTCTGACACCTCTCAGTTGCTGCAATACATCAACTATGGCGGTGGTTATCAGGTGATGACCGATCTCTATGCCCCCTATGGCGTGAAATTTGTTGGGGGATCGACCACCGGTGTTGAATCTTTCGTTTCTAAAGTACCGGTCGATGGTGTTGATGACCTTAAGGGGTTGAAGCTGCGTGCACCGGAAGGCCTGGTGCAGAAAGTGTTTGCGGCGGCCGGTGCAGCGCCGGTTAACCTGCCGGGTTCCGAGGTATTTACTGCGCTGAGCAAAGGGGTTATTGATGCCGCCGATTACACGGTGTTCTCGACTAACCAGAAAGCCGGCCTGAATGATATCGCCCCCCATCCGGTACAGCCGGGGTTCCATTCACTGCCCCTGATCGATGTCTCTGTCAGCCAGAAGAAATGGGACAAGTTGCCCGCTGATCTGCAGGAGATCCTGACCGTATCCGTACGTGATTTTGCTCAGGATATCACCACCCAGCTGCGTATCGCCGATCAACAGGCGGTGAAGGAAGCGCAAAGCACCCCTGATATCACTATTCACAACTGGTCTGCTGAAGAGCGCAAAAAGTTCCGTGCGATCGCCCGTTCCCAGTGGGAAGAGTTTGCCAAGGGGTCGGATAACGCAATGAAAGTGTATCAGTCGATCACAGCATATCTCGAAGAAAACGGCCTGCTCTAAGCGGTTATCACCGCACTGTCCGTTAACTGACTGTGGGGCGTTCAGCCCCACTTAATTCTCTGGATGACTTTATGAAAGCTCAAGAACGCATTCACGAAGAAGCAGTTCGAGAAGCGGACGCGCCCGGCCGTACCTGGCTGGACCGCGCTATTCTCCGGGTGGGCAACCTGCTCAGTCTGCTGTTCGTATTCACTGTCGCGATCTCGTTTTTCGAAATTCTGATGCGCTATCTGTTCAACGCCCCCACCATCTGGGTGCATGAATCAGCAGCCTTTATTGGCGGTTCGCTGTTCATCATCGGTGGCGCCTATGCGCTGGCTAACAACAAACATGTCCGGGTGGTGCTGATCTATGATGTGGTCTCACCCCGAACCCGCTGCTTCCTGAATATCTTTCATGCACTGGGGGGGCTGCTGTTCGCCGGAATGCTAGCCTACGGTGCCTGGATGATGACCACCAATGCCTGGTTAACACCACTGGGCGAGCTGCATCCGGAAAGTTCTGGTTCTGCCTGGAACCCGATATTTCCGGCATTATCGAAGGCGCTGATTCTGTTAGTTGTATGCGTTATGTTTATTCAGTTTCTGCTCCATCTGATTGACGATTTCCGTCAGTTGGGACGGATCAATCGTGGAGAGGTATCCGATGTTTGATCTCTCTGTAATCGGTATCGCCTACGGCAGTCTGTTGATGTTAGGGCTGCTGATATTTCTTCTCCTCACCGGTATGCAGCTGGCGTTCGTCACCGGACTGGTCGCACTGGTGTTCACCATCGGCTGGTTTGGTGTCGATGCGATGCCGCTGATCACCAGCCGCATGTACAGTTTTGTGAATGGTTACGTCTTTCTGGCGGTACCGATGTTCGTACTGATGGCAGCGCTGCTGGACCGTTCCGGTATCGCTGTGGATCTGTTTGATGCGATGAAAAAAGTGGGCCGTAAACTGCGCGGCGGAGTGGCGGTACAGACCCTGGTTGTCGCCGTTATTCTGGCCTCAATGTCCGGTGTTATTGGCGGCGAAACGGTATTGCTGGGAATTCTCGCACTGCCGCAGATGCTGCGTCTGGGCTATGACCGTAAACTGGCGATCGGCACCACCTGTGCTGGCGGCGCTCTGGGCACCATGATGCCTCCCAGTATCGTGCTGATCATCTACGGTATGACCGCCAGTGTCTCGATTGGTGAACTGTTTAAGGCCGCGTTCCTGCCTGCGGCGATCCTGGCAGGTTTCTATGTCGCTTATGTACTGATCCGCTGTTATCTCAATCCATCACTGGCACCGTTGCCCAGTGCCGAGGAGATTGCCGCCGATGATGAGCGGGATATCAACTATCTCAAAGCGTTGTTCTTCCCGGGCCTGACCGTTGCCATCGTGCTCGGCAGCATCTACACCGGAGTGGCATCGGTGACTGAAGCTTCAGCACTGGGCGTGGTCGGCATTATGCTGAGTGCGCTGATCCGGGGTGAGCTGAATGCTGAGATGATTAAAGACAGCGCCAAAGCCACCATGCAGACCTGTGGCATGATCATCTGGATCGGCATCGGTGCCAGTGCGCTGGTCGGTGTCTACAATCTGATGGGCGGTATCGACTTTGTTGAGTCTGTCATTCTGTCACTGAGCGATGGCCATGTGATGACGACGGTGCTGATCATGATGGCGATCCTGCTGGTGCTGGGGATGTTCCTGGACTGGGTAGGAGTTGCCCTGCTGACCATGCCGATCTTCGTACCGATCATCACCAACCTGGGACTCGATCCGATCTGGTTTGGCGTCGTATTCTGTCTCAATATGCAGGTCTCGTTCCTGTCACCGCCATTCGGCCCTGCCGCTTTCTACCTGAAATCGGTTGCCCCCAAAGATATCAGTCTGGGGGAGATCTTCTCTGCCCTGGTGCCCTTTATCGCTTTGCAGGTAGTGGCGCTGGGACTGGTCATCGCGTTTCCTCAACTGGCGTTGTGGTGGAAATAGGAGGAGACACGATGAACAAGAAATATATCGTCATGGGTGTTTCCGGCTGCGGCAAATCGCTGATCGGTGCGTTGCTGGCAGAAAAACTTCAAGTGCCATTCTTCGATGGCGACGATTTTCACCCGCCGGAAAATGTTGAGAAGATGCGTCAGGGAAGCCCTCTGAATGATGAGGACCGTCACGGCTGGCTGCAGACCCTGAACCAACTGATTATCAGCGAAGCCAGTCTGGTACTGGCCTGTTCAGGCCTGAAACCACAATACCGTGAGCTGTTATGCAGCAACAATGATGCCCAACTGATCTACCTGAAGGGCGATATCGAAACCATCTGGTCACGTCATAGCAGCCGCAAAGGCCACTATTTCAATGGCCGGGAGATGCTCGAAAATCAGTTCCAGCAGCTGGTTGCCCCACAGCCCGGCGAAGCGATTGAAATCAGTATCGATCAGTCTGCCGAAGGGGTACTCGCAGATATTCTCAAAGCCCTCGCCATCAGCAGTGAGACGGTCAGCTAACGCCACTGGATCGGTTAATCAGACTTTGCCTGATTGACCGATCAGGGTAATATGTTACGGGTAACGGAAACTCCGGGCGAATAATGACAACGAAGAAAAAAAGACCCACCCTGCAGGATGTCGCCGACCGGGTTGGCATCACCAAAATGACCGTCAGTCGTTACCTGAAAAAACCTGAACAGGTCTCGGTTGCTCTGCATGAAAAGATCCAGAGCGCACTGGATGAACTGGGTTATATTCCCAATAAAGTGCCGGATATGCTCTCCAGTGCGAAGAGCCATGCTATCGGTGTACTCGTTCCCTCGCTGACCAACCAGGTTTTTTCCGAAGTGATCCGCGGCTTTGAATCGGTGACTGAGCCCGCCGGATACCAGACCATGCTGGCCCACTACGGTTATAGCCAGAGCGCCGAAGAGGCACGAATTGCCACACTGCTGGGATATAACGTTGATGGCCTGATTCTATCAGAGAGTGTTCATACCGAGCGGGTGCGACGGATGATCAAAACCGCCGGAGTACCTGTTATCGAGTTGATGGACTCCGTCTCACCGGCAATTGAGCAGGCGATCGGCTTCGATAACAGCGCAGCAGCGCTTGCGATGACTGAACTGATGATCAGTCGGGGCCACCACCACATTGTCTATTTTGCCGCCCGTATGGATGCCCGTACCCGGCTTAAAATAAAAGGCTACGAACAGGCGATGCACAAACACCACCTTGAGCCTTTCAGTTTGCAGACAGAGGAAGCCTCCTCATTTACCCGCGGCGCATTGCTACTGCGTCAGGCACTGCAACAGCGCCCGTCTCTGGACGGTATCTTCTGCACCAATGATGACCTGGCCATCGGCGCTTTCTATGAATGTCAGCGTCAGGGAATACCGGTGCCAGAGCAGATCGGCATCGCTGGTTTTCACGGCCACGATATATCAGGTGCGATGGTTCCGCGGCTGGCGACGGTGGTTACCCCCCGCGAGGAGATGGGACGACTGGCGGCAGAAAACCTGCTGGCCCGCTTACAGGGCAGCCCCATAGCCCGACAGATAATCGATCTTCCATTTCGTCTGGAAGCGGGAGAAAGCCTGCGGCGCTAATGCTGAAGTAGTGCCCCCGCCCCCGTTCTACCTCCTGATAGGTATTGAATCCCCGGCCGTTACATAAGACGATCCCGTGCTTAATATAAAAGCGGGTGATCTATGAGCTGGACCTCTTTAATACGCAAAATATCCCTGCCAGTGGCACTGCTACTGGGACTGACCGTCATCATCCAACTGATCATATCCACCCTGCTGATCAACGCCACAACAGAACAGTTGCGTAACACCATCGAACCGGCCCTGAGTGATGCCGCTCAGGATAAGATGGAAACCTTTGCCAGTGCCGAGAAGTTACGTATAGAAAAACTCTTTACCTCCAACGTACTGGCCGCTACAGGCTATGCCCGTGATATAGCGTTTCTGCGCACGCAGTTTCGCTCACTCTATATCCCGTCGGATGATGTTCGCCATATTATCAACCAGTATATCGCCGGCACGCTGCAGAATAATCCGGATGTCCTCGGCGTCTACGCCGTCTTCCTCCCAAAAGCTCTGGATGGTGCCGATGAAACCCATAAAGGTGAAACCGACCTCGCCTCCAATGACGCCGGGCGTTTCGCTGTCTACTGGGCCCACAACGCTAAAGGCGAAGCGGTTCAGGAGGTGCTCCCTGAACAGGCGCTCAGCGACACAACCCCCAGCAGCAGCGGACACCCTTACAATAGCTGGTTTAGCTGTCCTATTGAGCGTCAGGGTCCCTGCATTATCGATCCCTATACCGATGAAGTGGATGGTATAAAAACGCTGATGACATCGGTTTCAGTACCGATCTATTTTTCAGACCGTCTGGTCGGGGTAATCGGTATCGATCTGCCGCTGTCGCAGATGCAGGCATCGGCGCAAGCCTTTGGTCGTAAACTGGCAGAAGGACAGGGCCGGGTGATGCTGATCTCTGCGTCAGACACTCTGGTAGCCGACAGTCAGAATAAAGGCACTGCCGGACAGAATGTTGCCGAGCTGCTGCCGGACAATGTTCAGCTCAACCAGCCCCTGACGCAACAGGATGATCAGCGCTACACCCTGATCCGACACCTCGATCTGAATAAACTGGCCACCTGGAAGCTCTATATTGAGGTACCCACCAGCCATGTTTTGCAACAGGTAGATAGTGTTATCTCAGTACTGAAACAGGGACAAAACAAACAGACCACCGGGGTTATCATAGCCGGATTGCTGATCGTAGTGTTTGGTTCACTGATCGTCATCTGGCTGGCTATTCGTATTACCAAACCGCTGCGTCAGGTGACCGATGCATTGGCACAGATTTCCAGTGGCGAGGGCGATCTGACCCAGCGCATAAGAGTGCAATCACAGGATGAGGTCGGCATTCTGGCAGGACATTTTAACCAGTTCGCCGGTCAGTTAGCGGATATGATACAGAGTATGGCCCACTCCATAAAAGAGGCGCTGCACCGATCCGAACATGCCACAAAGCTCGCTTTCAAAACCAACGATGATGTGGAACAACAGCAGCAACAGATTGTCATGGTTGCCACCGCGTCGGAGGAGATGTCCCAGTCGTCGGTTGATGTGGCAAAAAATGCAGCGCACGCCGCCGATGCCTCTCACCGGGCAGAACAAGCCTCGCTGTCGGGGCGGAAATCGATCCAGACGACCACCCATAACATTGAAACACTGGCGCAACAGATGCAGGTATCAATGTCCCGGGTTGAGGGGCTGGCCGCTGACAGTGAAAATATTGCTGAAGTGCTGCTGGTTATCCGTTCGGTGGCTGAGCAGACTAACCTGCTGGCCCTCAATGCCGCAATTGAAGCCGCCCGGGCCGGCGATCAGGGCCGTGGATTTGCCGTTGTCGCCGATGAGGTGAGAGCCCTGGCGGCACGCACGGCAACCTCTGTCAGCGAGATAGAAATGGTGATAAACAACCTGCAAAAAGCCACCCACTATGTGGTCAGCAGTATCCAGGAAAGCTCTTCCTTAGCTAAAGACTCCGCCGTTCAGGTACTCGATGCCAGCCAGATGTTTGATACGATCGCCACCGCAGTGGAGGAGATCACCCATCGATCGACCCAGATAGCGACCGCAGCCGAAGAACAGAGCATGGTGGCCGGGGATATCAGCCAGACCCTGCAAACAATTCGTACGGTTGCTGAAGAGGTCACCGACCTGGCGAAAGAGTCGGCGACACTGAGCGATGAGATGACCCAGATGGGCCGGGAACAGAATCAGTTAATCAGCCGGTTTAAGTTTTAAGACTGCGAACCTTTGCGCTCTAAAACACCTGAAACCGATCACTCTGGGGGGAAGCAGGGGCTAACCACTCGCGGACACTTGTGACCCGCATCAGTCAATCAGATTATGTTCAATCGCATAGCGGGCCAAACCCGCCGCTGTCTGAATATCCAGTTTCGTTTTGATGTTCTGACGATGGGTTTCAACCGTCCTGACCGATATATCCAGTTGCCGGGCCGTCGCTTTATTACTGGCCCCCTGCGCCAGCAGCCGAAGAACTTCCTGCTCCCTGCAGGTCAACGCTTCTTTTAACTCAGAGGCCGGGGCCGGCGTTTGAAAATCGGTCTGACTAAACAGGGATTGAGACGCCCCCGCGCTAAAATAGGTCGCGCCGCTGTAGACTGTCTTGATAGCGGTAATCAGCTCGTCAGAGGATACATCTTTTAACACATAACCTGCCGCACCACACTGAATCAGCTTAAGGATATACTCACGACTCTCATGCATACTCAGAATCAACACCCGGACATTGGGTTGTTCAGCACGCAGTCGTTCTGTTGCTTCAAACCCGCTCATCACCGGCATGGAGATATCCATCAACACCACATCGGGCTGCACCTCAGCAATCAGCGTCAACGCCTGAGCACCGTCATTAGCCGAGCCAACAACCTCTAAAGAGGGTTCATTTTCGAGACGCGCAATAATTCCCTCGAGAACCAAAGGATGATCATCGACTAACACAATGCGGATTTTTTCAGTGCTCATATACCCTCCTCTGCCATCGCTACACCAGAGTGAACCCCGCCCGGATACGGGTGCCGCTTCCGGGCTTACTACGGACACTAAAATGACCACTGAGAAGTTCAGTACGCTCGCGCATATTTAGTAGACCGATCCCTTCACCCACATTATCATGCTTGTTAAACCCCTGCCCGTCATCTTTGATCTCCACCCAGATCATCCCGTCCTCTTTCCAGAGTCTCAGTGCAACGGACGTTGCCTGCGCATGACGTTCAATATTGGTTAATGCTTCCTGGGTTATACGATACAGCGTGATCTCAATATCATCGGGTAGCCGTTGCTGCGGCAGATCCAGATGAACTGACACTTTTAACCCGGTGCGTTCGGAAAACTCATCCAGCAGGCTATGCAGGGCCGATTTCAGCCCCAGATCATCCAACAAAATAGGCCGCAAATCATGGGACAGTCGCCGTACCTCCTGAATCGCCTGATTCAGTGCTTCACTGCCTTTACTCAGCTCGATATCTGCTTTGGTGTCATGGGTCTGTAGCTTATTCCGGGCCAGCTCTATGCGAAATTTAACCGATACCATTAACTGATTAATGCCATCATGCAGCTCACGGGCAAAGTTGCGGCGCTGGGCGACCTGAAACTGCACATATCGATGTGCCACTTGCCGCAACCGGGCATCCGCCAGCTGCGAGGCATGTATATTGATCCCGAATCCCAGCAGAGCGATTACTATGACGGTACCCGCCAGAATTGCTACGACGGTCAAAAATGTATTGCGAATATTGTGGGTCACTTTCAGGCGGGTTGAAGCAACCTCTTTAGAGATATCATCAATATATAATCCGGTGCCCATCATCCAGTTCAGTTTTGGGATCTGCACCACATAACTCAGCTTATCTTCTAAACCACCCTTGGAGGGTTTACGCCAGATGTAGCGATAAAAACCACCCCCTTCACTCGCCAGCTGAAGCAGATTACGAATCACATATTTACCATTACGATCCTGCAGGTCATAGAGGTTTTTACCGACCAGTTCCGGCTGGATCGGATGTACCAGATTGACACCCCCGGCATCATACACAAAGAAATAGCCATCCTCGCCATAGGTCATACTGTGCAGGATCTCTTTAACCTCAGCTTCCGCTTTTTTATCGCCCGGTTCCGCTTCAGCAACGATATGGGCAATGGATGTCATCGCTAATTCAACATAGTGCTGTAACTCCTGTCGCTTGGAACGCAGCAGGTTCTCTTCGAATGTTTTAATCTCCTGCTCCGACAGTTGTCGAGCCTGACTCAGGCTGATAAGCGTAATCGCCACCGTCACCAGAATCAGAGGGATAATGGATAGCAACAGCATCTTTGTTTTCAACGATGTGGCAGGCGTTTTCATGCGTTCACAGTCTGATTAATTTAATAGCAACGTTCCTTAAACCTTTCCTGAATACAGGTCAGGGGAAAACCGGGGCCTTTCAGCCCCCTCCAGTGTTTATTAGGTTAACCCATAAAAACCTGGAAATAACAGAATAGAAACCAGCACCGCCACCTGCATCAGAATAAAGGGCATCACACCGCGATAGATATCGATTGTTCGCACCTCTGGAGGTGATACCCCCTTAAGATAAAACAGACTGAAGCCAAACGGCGGCGTCAGGAAGCTGGTCTGCAGATTCATCGCAATCAGTATCGCAAACCACACCGGCGCAATACCTAGCGCATCCGCTACAGGCGCCAGAATAGGCACAATAATAAAACTGATCTCAACAAAGTCGATAAAGAAACCCAGCACCAGAATAGCCAGCATCGACAATATCAGAAACCCGGTTGTGCCTCCCGGCAGATCGGTCAGAATCTCCTCAACGATGTAATCACCACCAGTATAGGTAAAGGCCATAGAGAATGCGGTCGCACCCAGCAGAATAGCAAACACCATGGCGGTCACTTTGACGGTTTCAGACGCTGAATCTAACACCATCTTCCAGCTAAACTGACGATACAGAGTCGCCAGTATAATAGCCCCTACCCCGCCCAACGCTGAGGACTCAGTCGGTGTCGCGATACCGGCAAAGATAGAGCCCAGCACCACCAGAATCAGAGTCAGTGGTGGGACAATCGCTATCAACGCCTTAACATACTGCTGTCGCTTACTGCTGCCGTCATTATCCAGAGGTAACGCCGGTGCCTTTTCCGGTTTAAGCCAGGCGTAAAACAGAATATAGATAATATATACGCCGATCAGAATAAATCCGGGGCCAACGGCTGCTTTAAACAGATCCCCCACGGGGATACCAAGCACATCACCCAGAATAATCAGAATAATCGAGGGCGGAATAATCTGCCCTAAGGTACCCGACGCGCAGATGGTGCCGCAGGCCAGAGATTTGTCATAGTTGTATTTCAGCATCACCGGCAACGAGATCAGTCCCATCGCCACTACAGAAGCGCCGACCACGCCTGTCGATGCCGCCAATAACGCGCCCACCAATACCGTTGAGATTGCCAGACCGCCTCGCACGCCACCAAAGAGCTTCCCCATCGCCTCCAGCAGTTGCTCTGCCAACCGGGTCTTTTGCAGCACAATCCCCATAAAAATAAACAGCGGTACCGCCATCAGCGTGGTGTTTTCCATAATGCTCTGAATGCGGAACGGCATAAAGGCAAAAATTTCAGGGCCTTCAGCGAAAACACCAAAAGCCAACGCGACGCCACCAAACGTGAACGCTACGGGAAAGCCCAGCAGCAACATCAACAACGCCACCGCGAACATCACAATACCAATCATCGTATACGCCTCTTAATGCTGTGGGGGTTGATAGTTATCTGCCTGACGATTGCCCAGCAGAATATTCAACGATTTCAGGAACATGCCGATGCCGCTGATCAGCATCGCCAGAAAAGAAAGGGGAATCATCGCTTTAATCAACCAACGATACGGCAAGCCACCCGGATCACCGGAGGTCTCTCCCAAGAGAAAGGACTCTTTAGCGAAATCAAAGCCATACCAGGCAACCAGTGCACAAAAGGGCATCAACAAAAAAACAGAGCCAAACATATCGATTAACGCTTTGGTGTTCGCCGTTTGACGTTCATAGATAAGATCGACCCGTACATGCCCCCCGGTCTTCAGGGCATAGGGCACACCCAGCAGGAATACCGACGCATAGAGATGCCATTCGAGTTCCTGCATGCCGATAGAGACATCGTTAAAGAGGTATCGCATGACGACGTCGACAAAGACATTAAACAGCATGACAACAAACAGTACGGCAGAGGTCTTACCTAACAACTCCGAGAAACTGTTAATCATCTGCTCGAGTCTGATTAATAACATCACAGCTCCTGAAACAGTAATAAAAGCGACCTGACCTGAATAACAGGACAGGCCGTCAATGAGTTAATGACGCCGAATTATTCGCTCATATTATCGAGATAAGCCTTATCGGAGATCTCGGTCCAGACACGGGCTTTCTTCATATACTCGGACTGAGAATCGAGAATTTTCTTGGCCAGTGGATCGGCCGCCGCTTTTTCAGCCAGCAACTCGTCATTCGCTTTACGCATCGCGGCAATCACATCAGCCGGGAAGGATTTCACCTGAATATTCGGGAACTCCTTTTTCATGCGATCCCAGTTCACGCCCGATTCATGGTATGACTGGATATACATGTCATAGGCAGCAGTGCGCATTGCCGTCTTCAGAATCTGTTGCAGATCCGCAGGCAGTTTGTCATAGGATTTCTTGTTGATCATAAACTGCAGTTCTGTCGCAGGCTCATGCCAACCGGTGTAGTAAAACGGTGCGATCTTATGGAAGCCCATCCGCAGATCCAGCGATGGACCTACCCACTCCAGTGCATCGATAGTGCGTCGTTCAAGGGCGGTATAGAGCTCACCTGCGGGGATATTGGTCGGTTTGGCACCCAGTTTCGCCAGTACTTCACCGGCAAACCCGGGAATCCGCATCTTCAGCCCCTGCAGATCTTCAACTGAATTGATCTCTTTCTGGAACCAGCCACCCATCTGGTTGCCGGTATTACCGCCGGGAAATGACATGACGCCAAACTTACCATACACCTCGTCCATCAATTCCTGACCACCACCGTAATAGAACCAGCCGTATTGCTCCGGCGCAGTCATACCGAATGGCATCGTGGTGAAATACAGGGTATTCGGGATCTTGCCCTTCCAGTAGTAGGATGCGGAGTGGCCCATATCATACTGCCCCGCGCGCACCATATCGAAGACCCCGAACGGCGCCTTATGTTTATTCTTGGAATCAATGGTAATCTTAAGCCGGCCATTCGACATTTTATCTGCCAACGCCGCCATATTTTTTGGCGCATCACCAAAGATAGGGAAGTTAGTTGGCCAGGTTTCAGCCAGCTTCAGCCGGTACACTTTCTCGGCGGCCATCAGGGGGCTCGCCAGCAGTGATGCACAGGCTGCAACCGCCAGTAACTTTTTCGCAAAGTTCAGTTTTAACATTGTTATTATCTTCCTCTGTTTGCACCACCCCTTCAGGATTAAGGGCAGATTTATCAACGCCGATAACCGCCATAAAGCGGTATTCGCATAGCAAACAGTCTGACAAAACAGGACGATGGCCACTATTCGTGAAAGTGCGCAACCAGAGATGAAAGACTACGTAGAAAGCTCTCCGTAGTTTTACGGATAGTACCCCTGATCTGCTTCAGAACTTTACTATCGCGGAGACAAAAACAGCTGTTACAGTGCCTTCTGTTAAACCATGAAATTTAAATAAAGAGGTAGCGATGGAGCTGGACCTGACACTTATCCTGCTGTTTATACTGACCGGTCTGGGCGCAGGCATTATCGATGCAATCGCCGGTGGTGGCGGTATGATTACCCTGCCGGTGCTACTGGCATCCGGTATGAGTCCGGTGGAGGCGCTGGCGACCAATAAGCTGCAGGGCAGTTTTGGCACCTTTGCCGCCTCTGTCTACTTCATCCGTAAAAAGCTGGTCGATCTGACACAGATGAAGCTGATGATCCTTTGTACTTTCACGGGGGCCGTTACGGGTACACTGATAGTACAGCAGCTGGACACCTCACTGCTGGCATCCATTATGCCGCTCCTGCTGGTCGGCATCGCATTGTACTTTATGTTTTCAAAGCGGGTTGGTGATCTGGATCGCGACCGCAAAATCAGTCACGCGCTGTTCGCCTTGCTGTTCAGCACCGCCATCGGGTTTTATGATGGCTTTTTCGGGCCCGGCACCGGAACATTCTTCGCGCTAGGCTTTGTATCACTACTCGGCTTCAGCATGTCACGGGCAACCGCTCACACCAAGATCCTGAACTTTACCTCCAACCTGGCTTCACTGATTTTCTTTGCTCTGGGAGGCAATATCCTCTGGCTGGCAGGCTTTATCATGGCGGCAGGACAGCTGATCGGAGGCCAGATAGGCGCTCATCTGGTGGTTAATCAGGGCGCCCGCCTGATCAGACCTCTGGTGGTCATTATCACGCTGATCATGTCGGCTAAGCTGCTGTCAGATCAGTATCAAAACGATTCGCTGCTGTCGCTGCTATCGGTGTTTTAAAATCGCTAAAAAAAAGGGCTCATAAAGAGCCCCAAAACATACCTCAACAAACAACTTTAATCGCTATCATTCCGCCAGCAGGTATCGCTGGTGAAATCTTAGCTGATCCTCAATAAAACTGGCGATGAAGTAGTAGCTATGATCATAGCCCTCATGCTGTTCAAGCTGTAGCGGATAGCCTGATTCAGCCGCCGCCTCTGCCAGTTTTTCCGGCTGTAACTGCTCTGCCAGAAAATCATCTGCCAGCCCCTGATCCACCCGGGTTGGCAGGTGAACCGGATTGTTGCGCAACAGAACCGTGGTATCGTACTGCTGCCAGCTGCTCTCATCACTGCCCAGATAGGCGGTGAACGCTTTACGCCCCCAGGGGCAACTGACCGGATTGCTGATCGGGCTGAAAGCGGACACCGAAGTATAACGCCCGGGATTACGCAGACTGATCATCAGGGCACCGTGCCCCCCCATTGAATGACCGGCAATCGCTCGCTTTGAAGACACCGGAAAAGTTGCTTCAATCAGCGAAGGCAGCTCTTCAACGATGTAATCATACATCCGGTAGTGCTCGCTCCAGGGCGCCTCTGTGGCATTGACGTAGAAACCCGCGCCCTGTCCCAGATCATACCCTTCATCGTTCGCAACATTATCTCCCCGGGGGCTAGTATCCGGCGCGACGATGGCGATACCCAGTTCTGCTGCAACCCGCTGAGCACCGGCTTTCTGCATAAAGTTTTCATCGGTGCAGGTTAAGCCGGACAACCAGTACACGACCGGCACCTTCTCGCCACTCTGCGCCTGTGGTGGCAGATAGATGGCAAATCGCATCGTCACACCCAGCGCCGATGACTGGTGGTTATACTGTTTGTGCCAGCCACCAAAGCTTTTGGTCTGACTTACAAGCTCAAGACTCATAGATCCTGTCCTCAACGGCTGCCATGCTGAAACAGCAGCCGCTATCGCTGATGGTTACTTGTCGTAATGAATAACGCTGCGGATACTCTTACCTTCATGCATCAGATCAAAGGCACTGTTGATATCCTCCAGACCCATGGTGTGGGTAATGAAATCATTCAGTGCAAACTCACCCTGCAGGTAACGTTCAACAATCTCAGGCAGCTCAGAACGGCCTTTAACACCACCAAAGGCGGAACCACGCCATACACGACCGGTTACCAGTTGGAACGGACGGGTAGAGATCTCCTGGCCAGCACCGGCGACACCGATGATGACAGACTCACCCCAGCCTTTGTGACAGCATTCCAGGGCAGAGCGCATCACATTAACGTTACCGATACACTCGAAGGAGTAATCAACACCACCGTCGGTCAGCTCAACAATTACTTCCTGAATCGGCTTATCAAAATTTTGCGGGTTGATGCAGTCGGTGGCGCCCAGCTTACGTGCCAGATCAAACTTAGACTCATTGATATCGATCGCGATGATACGGCTGGCTTTTGCCATCGTTGCACCGATAATTGCCGACAGGCCGATACCACCGATACCGAAGATTGCGACCGTGGCACCCTCTTCAACTTTGGCGGTATTCATGACAGCCCCCATACCGGTGGTCACACCGCAACCCAGCAGGCAGACCTCTTCCAGCGGCGCTTCTTTATTCACCTTAGCCAGCGAGATCTCCGGCAAAACAGTGTATTCAGAGAACGTAGAGCACCCCATATAGTGATAGATCGGCTGACCGTCTTTATAGAAGCGGGTGGTACCATCAGGCATCAGACCTTTACCCTGGGTCTCACGGATTTTCTGACACAGGTTGGTTTTACCCGATTTACAGAACTTACACTCGCCACACTCAGGGGTGTACAGCGGGATAACATGGTCGCCAACCGCCACACTGGTAACGCCTTCACCAACCTGCTCAACAATGCCGCCGCCCTCATGGCCCAGAATCGCCGGAAAAATCCCTTCAGGGTCTTCACCCGACAGTGTAAAAGCATCCGTATGACAAACACCGGTAGCGACGATGCGCACCAGCACCTCGCCTGCCTTAGGTGGCATGACATCCACTTCTTCAATAGACAGGGGCTGATTCGGCCCCCATGCAATAGCCGCTCTAGATTTAATCATAGTCATTCTCTTCAACTCTCATTCTGGGTTGTATTTATGACGAGGGATAGTCAGTTAAGTCACCATTGTAGTTGTTTATGAAATCAGGATAATCTACCTTTTTGTCAATATACTTTTACGAGACTGTAATAATGAACCGATGGGAAGGGGTGTCTGAACTGATTGCGGTCACGGAAACAACCAGTTTTACGGCCGCCGCAAAGCGACTGGGTATCTCTACGGCACAGGTCAGCCGTCAGATAAGTTCGCTGGAAAACCGTCTGGGGACCAAACTGTTCTACCGCACCACCCGTCGGGTGACTGCAACAGAGGCGGGGGAAACCTATTATCAGTACTGTCGGCAACTGCTGAATGGCCTGGAAGAAGCCGAACGGGCCGTCAACAATCTACAGAACACGCCACGGGGTAAGTTGAAGGTCACTGCTCCAGCCACCTACGGTGAGCAAAAGATCGCCCCGCTGATCAACGACTTTATCAATCTATATCCGGAGCTGGAGGTACAGTGCCATCTGACCAATCAGACCGTGGACCTGGTGGCTTCTGGATATGACCTGGCGATCCGTCTGGGTAAGCTGGAAGACTCCAGCATGATCGCCCGGCAACTGATCTCCCGGCAGTTATATGTCTGCGCCTCTCCTGCCTACCTGGCAACCCATGGTGAACCCCATGTCCTGAATGAACTAAGTCACCATAACTGTCTGCTGGGCACGCTGGAGTACTGGCGTTTTCTGGAACAGGGACATGAACGTAATATCCGGGTCAGCGGTAACCTGCACTGTAACAGTGGTCAGGCACTGTTGGATGCAGCGCTGAAAGGGATCGGCATAGTGCAGCTACCCGACTATTATGTCGAACCCTATATTAAAGACGGAGGGCTGATCTCGTTACTACAAAACTACCAGCATTCAAGCGAGGGGGTCTGGGCAGTTTACCCCCATAACCGTCACTTATCCTCCAAAGTCAGAATGCTGGTTGATCATCTGGCAGCCCATTTAGTCTGAAGAGTGAAAAGCGCACCATCATCCGTCCCTGTCGCTGTCACCTTCCTGGGATTCGCTACCCGCCAGTGGAATATCGATAATTACCTGCAAACCGCCTAAGCGCGCTGCATGCAACTGCATTTTGCCACCATAGCTGCTGACCACGGAGTGGCATATTGATAACCCCATTCTATGGTTATTGCTGCCATCGGAAGTATCCTGTTGATTTTTCGGGATCATATCTTCAATACATTCCGGAGCAATCCCCGGACCATCATCGCTAACGATAATGGTCCAGAATCCCCGGTTCTCCCTGATACTCAGTAACACTCTGGAGTTGGCATAACGCCAGGCGTTATCGAGCAGATTACCCACCAGCTCCAACATGTCATCCCGGTCAAATGGAATGGCAAAGTCAGGAATATGCTGAACCACTTCGATCTCCTGACCTTCCCGTTTACGATTTAATATCTGTACCAGGTAGGGCAGCTCTTCCTGAGGGTTAAACAGCTCCATCGGCGCAGGTGAACCGGAAATTTTAGCGCGTCGTAACTCTCCCTCAATACGACGCTGCAACTGGCTGTATATCTGCTTCAGATTGTCACGGTTATCCTCCACCTCTGTCGCTTCAGCCAGCAACAGTAGATGTTCCAGTGGCAACTTCATCTCATGGGCCAGATTACTGGTGGCACTCCTTGAGCGGCTTAACTGTTTTCTTGAATGTTCAATCAGACGCTCAATGGCATCCGCCAAAGGTTTTACCTCCACAGGAATTCCTTGTGGCAGATCCAGCGCACCATCAATTTTTCCCTTTAATAAGGCGGTTTGCATCGGCTTAAGGCTGGCAAAACCCCAATGTAAAATGCGTCGCTGCAACAACATAATTAACAGGGTTAAACCCACTAAGATGGTTAACAGCGAATACTCATATTCGTTCTGTTTAGTAATAAACGCTGTGATATCTTCAGCGACCCAGATGGTCAGATCCCGCTCCGCTTTACGAACACCCTGTTGCCGTACCATCCATTGTGTCTCAGCGGGCCCGGCAATCTGAAACTGCAACTGTTGACCCGGGGGTAACAGTCTTACGTCAGGCGCCGGATCCGACAGACTGCCTGCACGCAACTGACCACTATCCCAGCGGATAATGAAGTAATGGCCACTGCCGACCCGTTTAAAGGCTTCGCCAACCTGGCTCTCATCGACCTGCCAACCGGCATCAGTCCACTGCAATGCCATGAGAATATTTTCAACATCATCCCCCAGACGCGAACCAACATACTCATCGGTAATGCGTGCCATCGTCAGATGCAACAACAATAACAGGCAGACAAACGCAGGTACCATCAGTAGCATCAGCCCCCGTCGGATCTTCTTTTCTAAAGACGTCTCTTCCCGGCTCACGAGCCAACCCCCTCAGCCTGGCGACTAAGGGTATTCCATCCGGCAGCCCGCTTCAGCACAGATAATGGCTGAGTCTTACTGGTGCTATTCGCTATGATCAGAAACCTCATGTGGTCACTACGCTCCTCAATCGTTCCTTACACACTCGCGGGTAAACGGTGCAAACAGGTTTACACCACAATATCCATTTCAATGCCCCCGTAAACCGTCTCTCGTTCTGCTGCTCAGAATCGGCTATCCGGTCGAGGGCCTGAGTCAATAACAGGTCAAAAGCGTCAGGCTCTGCTCTATAAATTTCAACCGTATAGCCAGGATCAAACTACCCTTCGCATCGGAAACCCAGCACCAGGGATGAAACAAACAGCCATCCCCCCGCCTGTCATAAGAGAACGCATTCCGACCTTTAGCCTTTGTTTATTTAATGACAGTTTAGACAGGCAATGCAATACAGGTATAAAAAAACGCATAAATACGCGAAAAACAAGAGAAAATAGCGGCCACAGGTTAATCATTGTGGCGCAGCATTGCATAGACTGATTGAAAGACCGGGAGCGATTCCCCCGGCGAAGAAACCACTGATTCTGATCAGTGTTCAGACTTTTTAAGTGGCATATAGCCGTTGGAGGCCCGCAGTAACCCTGCCAGGTCATCCGCACTCAGCGGCCGGCTGAAGAGATACCCCTGCACCTCTTCACAGTCATGCTGTTGCAGAAATGCCAGTTGCGATTCATCTTCCACCCCCTCTGCGGTAACACTCAGCCCCAGATTATGGGCCACCGCGATAATAGCCTGGGTTACTGAGGCATCTCCCGGATCCGTGGTCACATGAGTGATAAAGGAGCGATCAACCTTCAAGCGGTCAATGGGGAAGCGTTTCAGATAGCTGAGACTGGAATAACCGGTGCCGAAATCATCAATCGCCAGCTGTACCCCCAACGCCTTTAAGCGGTGCAGGGTTTCAACCGAACCATCAACATCATCCATCAGCATGTTTTCGGTGATCTCAAGCTCCAGACAGTGCACCGGCAGGCCGGTGTCCAGCAGCACCTGGTACACCAGTTTTTCAAGGTTTTGCTTCGCAAACTGGCGCACCGAAAGGTTCACCGCAACCCTGATCTGCGGCAGCTCTTCCAGTTGCCATTGACGGGTTTGCCGACAGGCTTCCCGCATCACCCACTCACCAATCGGTGCAATCAGCCCGGTTTCTTCGGCGATAGGGATAAATTCAACCGGCGAAACAAAGCCCAGCTGTTTGCTGTTCCAGCGCAGCAGTGCCTCGACACCGACGATTTTACCGCTGTTCATCTCGATCTGAGGTTGATAGTTCAGTGACAATTCATTCTCAGCTATCGCGTGACGCAGATGACTTTCCAGCTCCAACCGTCGTTTTGCCACGACATTCATCGACTTAACAAATAGTTCATAGCCGTTTTTGCCCGCATGTTTTACATAGTACATAGCGGCATCAACGTTTTTCATCAGGCTGTCTACATCCTCACCATGATGGGGGAAAACAGCGATCCCAATGCTGGGCGTTATAACGACTTCATGCCCGGCAAGGTCGATCGACAGACCGATAGAGTCGAGCACTCTGCGGGCAACATTTTCGGCATCCATCACCTGATTAATTTCAGGCAGCAAAACGGTAAATTCGTCCCCGCCAAACCGGGCCACCAGCGGGGGCAAGAGATCCTCATCAGTATTGGTGAAGTGATCATTCAGACCCGCTGTTGCAGAGTGGTCAGCATGTCGGTCAGTCAGGCGGACACTCTCCGTCAGGCGCTGCGCCACCTCCTTCAGCAGCAGGTCACCGATTCCGTGTCCAAAGGTGTCGTTTATCCGCTTGAAGTTATCCAGATCCAGAAACAGCACCGCGCCCAGACAGCCTTTACGTTCTGCCTGATCGATAGCCAGCTGCACCCGGTCACAGAAGACACTCCGGTTTGACAGCCCTGTCAGACTGTCAAACCGCGCCAGCCTTAAGACCTGATCCTGAGCCCGCTTCAGCTCAGACACATCCAGCATGGTTCCGGCAATGATGGTGGCTTTACCCTGATCATTACAAAACACCTCTGCCTGATGCTGTACATTCTTAATCTCCTGTCCGGGTACACTGATACTGTGATTGATCCCGGACATAAACCCGGAATAACCGCAGTTCAACAGCTGTTTAAGCCAGTGACGCATCTGCGGCCTCTCGTTGGCGGGCACGCAGCGCAAGAAGCTGCGAATGCCGGTATCAGTCACTCCTCGCCGTCCCCCCAACAGCTGAAAAAACTGATCAGACCAGTAGACTTCGCCACTTTCCAGATGCCACTCCCAGTTCCCCAGCCGGGCAATCCGCTGAGCGTTACCCAGTCGGGTTTCACTCTTCTGCAACTGGCGCAACTGCTCAGTGGTATTGCTGGCCCGGATCATATAGCTGAGACGGTGCCCCAGTATTTTCCAGTTGAAAGGCTTGGAAACAAAATCGGTAGCGCCGGCCGCATAAGCCTCGCGCACCGAGTCAATATCGTCCTGTCCTGTCGCCATCAGAATAGGAACCAGCTTGCCACAGGGCATATTGCGTAGCTGACGGCAAACTTCAAAACCGTTCAGGCCGGGCATCTCCACATCCATCAGAACAATATCCGGCTGAGCCTCCTGGAAAATCTGCAGCGCGGCAATACCATTTTCAGCCAGCAACACTTCAAACCCCTCATGCTCAAGGGAGTGACTCGCCAGTATCCGGGCAGTGAGGTCATCATCCACCACCAGCACCCGGTAGATTGCGGGTTTACTCACCTGCGTGACTGTCATCATTGCCCTCTGCATGTCTGATCGCTATTAATATCTCCCGGGCGCTCAGGTAGGCCTCTTCTATCTCTGTCAGCAGTGTCGGGGCCTGGTCCAGCATGCCATCCCTGCCTACCTGCTCTAAGGCCTTACATAACTCGGCCAGTGTCATGGCCCCCAAATTATAGCTACTCGATTTAAAACTATGGGCAGCAATCCTCAGCATCTGTCCATCCTGTGCTGCCAGTGCCTGCTTCAACCGCTTGATATCGTCCGGCGACTTTTCCAGATAGGCATCAATAATTTTACGCAGAAAAGCGCCATTGGCATCCATTTCGATCAACTGAGATATAACCCCCTCATCGATAACGGCTTTGTCCAGCTGGAACTCCCGGTCATTTAACAGGGTTTCTCCGGCGACATAGTCTGTCAACCCGGCACCACTGTCCTCTGTTACCCCCTGAGGCAGCCAGTGCCTGAGAATATGAGCGATCTGTTTTTTGCCAAACGGTTTCGCCAGATAGTCATCCATACCCGCATCCAGGCAGCGCTGCCGGTCATCTGACATCGCATTAGCCGTCAGGGCTATTATGGGCAGGTGGGCCCGCTGTTCAGCCTGCTCCTGCTTGCGAATCTCTGCGGTAGCCTGATAACCATCCATCTCCGGCATCTGACAATCCATCAATACCAGCTGATAATCGTTCTCACTGATCATTTTCAGTGCCTGAACACCATTGGCGGCAAGATCAACCCTGACCCCCAACCCCTTTAGTGCCTGAAGTGCATATTCCTGATTCACAGGATGATCTTCCACTAGCAAAATATGCCCCTCAATGACCTCCCGGTCCCCGGACAGTTGCAACTCAGAGGGTTCAGCCTCGGGCTGAGCATCAGTTTTGGCCAGTGTCAGACCAAACCAGAAGGTCGTTCCTCTACCCGGCTCACTGGAAAAATCGATCAGGCCGCCCATCATTTCAACCAGTTGACGAGAGATAGCCAACCCTAGCCCTGTGCCGCCATAGTTGCGGGTGGTAGTGCTGTCAGCCTGAGCGAAAGATTCAAATATTACACTCTGATGCTCGGGTGAAATCCCCACACCGGTATCCGCAACACGAATCTGAAAAGAGAGATTCTCTTCGGTTTCTTCAAACAGCACTGCGGTCACTTCAATTGAGCCATCGCGGGTAAACTTAATAGCATTACCGATAAGGTTGGTCAGCACCTGGCGCAGCCGTACAGGGTCCCCCATTACAACGGTATTCAGCTCATCTGGCAGGTTGCAGGTCAGTTTCAGCCCTTTCTTTTGTGCCTGCAGATTGAGGATGGAGACCTGAGTCCGCAGTAGCTCTGTCAGATTCAAAGGCCGGTAATCCAGCTGCAACTTACCTGCTTCAATTTTTGAGAAGTCCAGTATGTCGTTGATGATATCCAGCAACCCTTCTCCGGAATAGCGGATCATCTGCATAAACCTACGCTGCTCATTACTCAGTTGGGTATCCAGTACCAGATCAGTCATCCCCAGCACACCATTCATGGGAGTGCGAATCTCATGACTCATGGTGGCCAGAAACTCACTTTTGGCTTTACTGGCACTGATGGCGATCTCTTTCTCTTTATGCACCTGCTGAATGGTGGATCTGATCGCCTGTTCCATAAACAGGAATGACTCGGCCAGGCGACCAATCTCGTCCGGCTTGTCCCGGACAAGGTTGAGAATTTTCTGACTCTGCTCCCCCTGACGGATAAAGTCTTGCTCTGGCAGGGATTTGGCATAAGAGGCCAGTGTGTTCAGAGGAGCAGCCATACGGTATACGAGAATAAATGCAGCGCTGATACTGCCCAGAAATATCAACCCGATTATCAGACTTTGCTGCGCGACAACCGCCCGGCCAGGGGCCGCAATTTCAGAAACCGGCACCACCACAGCGGAGTACCAGTCAAATGCTTTAAAGTAACTGAAATAGATCTGCACCTCGCGCCCACCGGTAAACGCGCTATGATGACTGATCGAGCTTTCTCCCCGCTGATAGGCGCTGATTATCTGTTCCAGAACCCCCGCTTTGTTCCAATCCAGATCATCCGTTGTGATCGTGTCGCTCAACCGCTGCGAAGGCGGCTCTATCAGTATCTCCCGGTCACCCCTAAACAGCATAGCGTAGCCTGTCTCAGCCACCTGAAGCTTATTGAAGGTCAGCCGCAGCGTATCGACAATACGATTCATCTGCTTCTGACTTTCCTCCTCAACATCGGCAAAACTGACAATGATTCCCATCGTCCAGCCCCAGTTTGCCAGAGGGAGAAAATAGCCCATATAACGTCCCCCTTCGGGTTCGCCTGGCTTATGCCAAAAGAAAATACCACTATCACCATCAGGCGGTAGCTGATCGAAACGCATCGCCTGATGTAGTTGCCGCCCTTTCAGGTCACGCAACCCCGCTATTGAGGTATCGGTCAGTTTTGGATCAGTTGAACCAACAATCACCCCGTCCGGGGCAAACAGGATAAGGTCGCCGTTATTAAAATCAACATCTGAAAGCCATTGACGGGCCACCTGTTTCGCGGCCTCCTCACTCAGCAGTCCTTGTGCTGAGACGGTCGCATAACTGTCCAGGACCGTTTGCCCCAGACGGGTGAGCTGACGCATATCCGCTTTAATTTTACTGAGGATATCGACCTTTTCACTGATCAGCTGTTCATAGCCAGCACGGATATTCATATCTGCCAGCTGCAGCACGTTGCGGGCTGATTTCTGTTCAGCATCCAGCATCGCCTGCCCCACATCACGCTGGGTGAAATACATCACACCTGCAGCCGTGCAGAGCAATACTGCGACAATCAGGGCGATAATTTTAAACTTGAAACTGGACAACATACTCAGTACTCAGGGTTGTTCTATCTGCCAATAAAGCTGATCCGCTGCAGCCAACAGATCTGCATTGAGGTAAAGTCCTATCTGCTCAGCCGTTTTCAGATTCAGGGTGATTCGGTTTGCTTCCGCAGAGCGATGCGCCAATGATGCCGGCACGCCTCCCTTAAAAATGCCTATTGCCACGTCAGCCAGAGCCTGTCCCTCTTCCGGAAACCCTTGCGCCTGAGACAGGCTCATCAGATACCCCAGTCTCACCTGATCCTGTCCATACTGTGAAAAGGTTGGGATACGGCGATGATTGGCTATCTCAACCAGCTTTGGAATGGTGTCATGATTAATCCCCCCCTGAGCGGTCACGTAGATGGCATCGACCTTCTCTACCAGTTCCCGGAAACAGTTAATCACTGAGCGATTGGCCAGCGACTGATCGGCCACATCACTCTGGGTATAGCAGTTGACTACCTGAAAACCTCGCTCTCTCGCGAGTCGTTGAACCGTATCGATAGACGCATAACTGCGGCCTTCAACACTGTCTTCATAGGCAACCCCCAGGGTTTTAAAACGGATCAGGTCATGAAACAGGGTCAGTTGACGCTCATAACGCTGAGGGTCTTCAGTGACATAGATATGTTGATAGCGCTCCGAATCCCGAATCAGCCCGATATTACGGGGGTTATTAACGGAGATAACCATCGTCGGTACCCTATGGCGATCAACAGCCATATCGATCCCGGCCCAGGTCCCCATCGCTATAAGCAGATTAATCTCACCGGCCTGGTTCAACCGGGCAATAACCTCTTCGCGCAACGCCGCACGGTTACTCCGGTCCCAGCCTGCGCTATAAAAGCCGTCCGGCAAAAATTCGAGGTAATCACTGTGAGCACTCTCAGTTAACCAACGCCACAATTCCCGGGCGGTTGTCAGGTGTTCAGGGATCCGTTGGGGGGTCACCCACCCCCGTGCCATCAGCCCCTCCGTAGTGGCTTTCAGGTATTGATAGTACTCGTAGTATTTCCCACCATGATAATACGCCACCCGCCACTTCTGCCCATGATTCAACACAGGCGAGGTGTCTGCTTCAGCCCCCTGAAGCCACCCCGTTGATAACAACAAAAGCATCCCCACCAGCCATGTCAGCCTTCTCATTTTCCCTGATTTTATAAGTATCACTCGCGCATATATCCTTATTTTTTTATTCTGGCTTTACTCTGAAGGGATATCCCGATACACCTCATCCGCGGCACCCAGGAGCAGTAAAGGAGGATTAAAGCCAACAATCTCAGCCGTTTTAAGATTGACCGCCATGCGAGGGGGCTCTTCAAACAACTGGGTTAGCTGGTTAGGCTCTGCACCATTAAATACCTTGGCAAAGGTGGAGGCGTGGAACTCACCGATATAGCGAAAACCAGCCTGGGACAGACTCAGCAACAAACCTTTGCGAACCTCATCTGATCCGGACTGAGAAAACGTGGGTACCCGGTTTTCATTCGCAATTTTCACCAGTTGACCGATGCTATTAGCGGTAACCCCTCCCTGAACCGTCACATAGATAGCGTCGACCTGAGGAGCCAGTTTGCGAAAACAATCGATGACGCTGGCCTCCGCCTTAGCGGTGTCACTAATGTCACTCAGGGTATGACAGCTGACTATTTTGAAGCCCTGCTGCCGGCTTTGCTTTTCGATAACATCTAGTGCAGCGTAACTGCGGCCGTTCTCAGTATCTTCATACGCAACCCCCAGCGTTTTAAAGTCCACAATATCATGAAAGACCCGCACCTGACGCTCATAACGGTTAGGATCAACCGTAGCGTGAACGTGATCATATCCAGAGTCATATACGCTCTTAATAATACCGGTGGAGATGGGGTCGCTGGCAGACAACACCATGGTGGGAGTATGATGGCGATTATTAGCGAGCGATTTCCCCGCCCAGGTACCCATCGCAATCATCAGATCAAGATCATTCTGGTTCAGCCGGGTAATGATCGTCTCAGTTAACTGACTACGCACTGTTTCGTCCCACTTCGCGGTATAGTGCGCATCGGGCACAAACTCAATATATTCACTGTGTATGCCCTGTTGCAGCCATTGCCAGAGCTGATCTGTTTGTTCGCCCTGCTGTTGCGGGATTTCAGTCTTTTCAATCCAGCCCAGTTGCATTAGCCCTTTAATCGTTTCAATGAGTACTTTCTGATAATCAACATACTCACCACCTTCAAAATAACCAATACGCCAGCGTTCACCCTGATTCATTACCGGAGCAGAAGAAAATTCACCATTATCAGTGAGCCCGCCCGCCTGGGTTAAAGGCACAGCCAGCATCCAGATCATCAGCAGCAACAGACGTTTAACAGATCGCATTATTCTCTCCTAACTAGGACTACAGAAACATTACACTCTTTTATACGCCTGTTTAAAACAGGCCCGCATCAATTAAAGATGCCTTATCGTGATTTTCTCAGATAGCTGCTCTCGCTGAGACCTCAATAGCTGCGTAAACCGGTTTTCCATCTGTAATGCCCCAGGCATTACATCAGCAACGGTTTCGGTCAGCGAAGCTAAGTGCGCGTCCCGCAGAGATATTTTCAGAATCACCTCAAGCTCTGCAGCACTAATGCTGCCGCTGGCCAGTATCTCAAGTAATCCGGCCGGCAGCAAAAACTCACCCTGCTCCACCAAGATCGTTTGCATACCCGAAAGATAACCATTGGTGACACTGTCATGAATCACCGCAGCCAGTTCCGGTAAATTATTCTGCTGCAATACCTCAACAATACCTGCCTGTATCTGTGGCAGGTAGTCTCCCTGATAATACCCCCCCAGGCAGGTCCCCCCCCGCGCCAGTGCAATAACAAGAAAGCAGCCGAACACCGATGGTAAAAGCCGGCCGTCACGAATCGCTTGAGAAAGTGCAGCAGGCTCGAAGCAAAAGTAATACTCCTCTCCATTATCATCGCAACCACAGAGTTGTAACCCACCTGAGATCTCTGTCAGCATCAGTGGAATGCGGCGAAAGCGCTTATCAATCCCCCAGAAACAGAAGGTTCCACAACCCGATGTTTGCAGCTGTTTAAGCTCACGCCTATGGGACCAACGTTGTTCTAAAAGAGCCTGATTCCAACAACCAGGCACCGAGTTCAGCCGTTTACAGACAGCCGTTATCAGCGGATCATTAAATAATTGTGCAACCAGACTGGCTTCGTTGTGAAGGTCTTTAAGAAACAATCCCTCTGCCAGTTTTTCAAGCTCAATCGTAACCAAGTCTGGCATACTAGCAGAGGAACAAAAGAGTCGACTCCAGATCCGTTGGTTTAAGATCACAGATTGGGCAGCATACCCCTGCTGCGACAAGACATCTTCAGACAGATACTCTGCTTCAATCAGCTCAAGCAACGTTTCAAGTAAAGCAGCATTAATCCCATTTCCCATCAAATCATGGACACGCTTAACCAGTTGCTGCAACATCGGCCTGTCCAGCCCTTTAACCCGGGCTACCAACTGACGCCTATATTTATTGGAGAAAGCAGGAATTCGCAGCGGCCAGCTCCCGGCATCCCAGTTGCAGGCATACAGCAGAGCCCCCCGGGGATAGGTGAGATTATCCAATGGAATATTGGCACAGGAAAAAACCGGGAGTGTTGTAACCCCTTCAACCTGAAGTTTAGCCAGCCCAAACAGCAAGCTGCCCTGAACGGATTGGGCAAAAAAATCAACTCCATGGTGATTCGTCGTCAAGGCGATCGGATGCTGAAGAAAATCTGCTGCGGTCCGCTCTGCTATCTGTACCCCCAACAAGGGGGCGACATACTCGTAAATAACATCAGCCACATCTGAGCGAGGCTGATAGCTCTGCGGGCTGAACTGACAAACCTGCTGAAGATATTCAGACAGTGTGCTGTCGCCCGATAACCGCAACACCCGATCAACCACCGGCACCCGATGACAAACATCGCCAAGCAACTGCTCAGCCATACCGGCGCCAACCTCGCCTCTATTCATTGACAACCACCTTAATTCTGGAGGCCGCTTCAACACGCTTTGGAACCCAGGTGAGCAAAGCAAACAGTACCGCTGTCATCAAATACGCTAAACCAAACAGCATCACTCCGGATTCTATATCGGTCATCGCAATAATAGCGGCAAACAGAACCGGTCCCAGCATCTGACCGACCCGGCTGCTGGAACGGAATATTCCCATCGCTTTTCCTTCGCCATACTGCGCGGTCACGGGTTGTTTCAGGACAAAAGCACTCTGGGCAGAAAGCACCAGACAGTTTGACAACCCCAGCAACAGAATTGCCAGGGTAACGGCGATAACGCCATCAAATATAGCGAAGACCAGAAAAGCAAACCCACCCAGCATACAGCCCAGAATGATCGGCGCCCGCTTTGATTCGCTCAGATCGGCAAAGCGACCTATCGCCGGCCCAAACAGCGCCAGTATCACGCCAAACAACATCAGCACCTGACCAATGGCGGCGTCATTAACCCCTGCACGATTCAGATAGAGAGGGCTGAAGTAGTTTAGAAAACCCACCACAGCAATAGATGCCGGCATACTGCTGAAGAGCACCGCCGCCAACACCTGCCGATCTCCCAGAAAGGTCAGAAAACCGCCGATCGGCCGTGGCTTTTGAGGGTCGGGATGTGCCCCTTGGGTGATTGTCACCGGTTCAGGTGTTTCCCCAAACGTAACCCAGCCATAGACGATAACGCTGAAGACGATAACCGCACCTGTCAGGAATACCGGGCCATAACCAAACTGCTCCGCCAGCACCGCTCCGGTTGCAGCACCGCATATACTGCCCGAATACAGCCCGGCAAACAGATGCGCCAGTCCTCTGGATTTATTACTGCTATCCGTGTTCCGGATCACATAACTTTGCGATGCCAGCAGCGTCAATCCATAACCCAGCCCCAGTACCCCGCGGGAGAGAATAAACTGCACCGCATCCGGAGCCAGCCAGGAATAGAAACACCCCAGCCCCGTCAGCACCAGACCGGTATAGAAGGGAGGCTTCCAGCCGCTTCGGTCTAACCAGACACCGCAGCAAAGGATCGCCACGCCGACACAGAGAAACTCAACCGATATCGGCAGGCCGATTAACAGATCCGGACTCAAACCACTAAAGCTCTGGGGCAATGTTTCCATATGCAGCGGAATAAACGCCATCGACAGGTCAATACCAAACAGAAACAGAAAAATAGCCGGGCGCATCTGTTTGTAACGTTCAGGAGGTTCAATCCGCCTCTGGCGACAGCGGCTCTGCTGCAACACAGCCAGCTCCAGCGATACCAGACAGGCAATTAGGAGTACAGTGGCCAGATCAAACAGGCTCAACTGTTTATTCCCCAACCAGAAATGCTGCCAACAAAGCAACCCGAGAGCGGCACCACTAAGCCCCATCATCATCCGGCTCATCGCTTTACCTGTTAACGCGCCACTGCGGCCTGGCAACCCCAGAACCAACAAAAACAGCAATAACAGCGAGGTGGAGGCAGCGGCGGCCCCCCAGAGAACGATCTCATTTAAACCTACGCCAAATCCTGCCCGCTGATAGGCAGCAAACAGCAGTAAAGCGGCTAACAGGAGAACAGCGTAGAGCTGCAAACCGCCCCACAGTAATGCCCTGAACCGTTGCCCCTGACCTGATTGTGCCGTCATGTTATCAGCCTTTTAAGCTCAACTGACTCATCCAGTGAAGGGGAAAGCTTGCCCACCACCCGATGATTATCGGGTAACAACCGGTAAACTCCATCAAACAGCATGACCGGAACACTCGCCAGGGACCAGCCGCCATCAGAACAATGGATCCGGATCCGGGCTTCTTTATCATGCCAGCGACAGCGATGCGGTAAAATATCGATCTCGACCAGATCAGGCTGGCAGATATGATGATGGATATAGGCTACCGCCAGGGCCCCGGTACCACAGGCAAGTGTTTCCCTGTTAATCCCCCGTTCAAAACACCGGTTTTCAATCACTGTTTCACTCTGTTGTCGTGCCAGGTTAACGTTGATCCCGACCGGAAAAATCGAGCTATAGCGTTGATTGAAATACTGCCCGATATGCTCTACCAGCCAGGTACCAAAGTTCTCTCGACGCTCTTTAGTCCCTCCCGGGGCAGTGCTACCGAAGATGCAGTCCGCCAGTTCGGGCAGTGAGAAATCCCGGTCCGGAAAGATCACCAGATGAGGTTCACCGGTAAATACAAGATGCGCCCTGACTTTCAATTGCGTTGCGTGGGTAAAACCACGCAGGTCTCCTTCACGAAACCTGATGGTCATCTCGGGGTAAAAGTCGATCGTCGCGGTCAAAGGGGTCGAATGCTTTGCCCCCGCCAGTTCAACAGGCGTTCGGCGGGGATGCCCAAGGTTAACCCAGCCACCCTGCGGATCATCACCGGCACCGATCTGAATCACTTTTGGGGTCTGCAATGGCACTTCCGTCATAATCGAAGCGGATGACACACCATGTTGATTGAAAAGATGGCTGGCGACACACATTAAGCCGTTGCCGCAACAGAGAGCTTCTTCGCCATCTGGCTCAAACATACGAAACAGATATTCCGCCTGGTCAGCATTCGGCAGCGTGTGCCAATAGCGCCTTGCAACCGCGATCGATTCCAGTGTTGCCGCATTGCAACGCTGGATAACCAGCAGGTTGTCACACCCTATACCGAAGCTGGTATTAGTCGCCTGAAAGGCAAACCTGGACATCTCAGCTTCGGTGAGCCACGAGTGCTCCGTTGCATCTACAATGACAAAGTTGTTACCGCATGATGTGTACTTCACAAACGGAACTAAGTTCATATCAGGTTTCCGGGGGTATGGGTTAGGTACTTCATATCCATATCCATAGCCAGGCTATATCAGACCGGTCAGGATAATTGCCTGTAAATCCCCCTGACCTGTCCGCTGCCGACAACCAAAGGTTGATATAGTATCGCATGTGCTCTGCCAGGGTTAATTCTCAGATAATAGAAACCAAACGCGTGTTTAAATTATTCTTTGAGCAGCAATCTATCACTTGCCCGCTTAATAAATCAAATAATAGGATACCCATTACGGGCCAGAGTGCTCAGCTAACCACTTGATTTCGACCGGTTAGCTTAGCCTGATAGAGTTTATCATCGGCCTGGTGCAGCACTTCATCAATGCCACAGTCTCCTGGCCAGGTGACCACTCCAGCACTGAACGTCAGCTGCACCACTGCGCCGTTTTCAAGCGCTATCTGACTCTGCTGCACAGAGATCAGCAGTGTCTCCACCAACCGGTGGGCTGTCGAAAGATCCGTATCAGGCAGAAGCAATACAAACTCCTCTCCGCCAATACGACTAAACAGGTCGGTTTTTCGCAATACTCCCTGCATGATTCGGGCAAACTCTTTCAGCACCCAATCTCCGGCAGCATGACCATAGCGATCATTGATCTCCTTGAAATGATCCAGATCGATCATAGCAATCGCTATTGTGGTGTTTAACCGTTGCGCCCGGTGGCGCTCTTTGATCGCTTCCTCATTTAAGGCCCGGCGGTTCATGAGCCCGGTCAGTGCATCCTCCCGGGCCAAACGGGTGAGTTTGTCTTCACTGCGTTGCAAAGCATTGGTCATACGATTGAAAGCGCTGGCCAACTGACCTATTTCATCGGATGAACTCACCTCGGCTTTTACCGAAAGATCTCCCGCCTCAACTTTAGCCACCGACTGTTTCAGTCTGACAACCGGGGCGACAATGTTCTGCGCCAGCATAAAGACCAGAACAAAGAGCAGAAACATACTCACCAGCAGCCATGTAGACGCTTCCAGCAGCAGCTTTTTTCCCCCTTCCCGCCAGCCGTGATCGGCGATAAACACCAACAGGGATAACGATGATAACTGGTTGATAGCCTTCTGATACTCTGCAGCGGACACATTCAGAGTCGTTGTACTCACCTGCTCCATCAGTTGATTGAGCACCTGTTCATCGGCAACGGGGGCTGATGCCACAAAACCATCAAACTGATGCCTGAATGCCCCCGATGGCAGACCCGATTTTTGCAATGCTGCGACACTCAGATAGCGGTAATCAGATTCAAAGCGTAAAGGGTTATTTCTCAGCAGCACGACATCCACCGTGTTGATACCCCGGTCTGCCAGACTGTTGCGCAGATCATTAAGGATCTCATCGATCTTACTGCGGTCCAGAAAAGCCGTTACATAACCTTTGAGATGCCCATCACAGGAGAGCAGAGGCTGGGTAAAGAGGAATGTATCCCTCTCAAACAACAACCCCAGAAGTGCGGCTTCCTGCCCCCCGGCATAGTCAATATGAATCGGAGGTCGGGCGATATGTGAGGTCAGCCTGAATATTCGGTTTTGCAAACGGCGGTAATCAACAGAATCGGCATCGCCTCTGCGTTCCATCTCCAGCGCCTGCATAAACAGTTCGTTCTTTTGCTGTTGTAGTTCAGGTAAGTCATCCCGCCAGCGTTGAAATAATGCGTCTATATGCTCAAAGTGCCAGGCATCAAATAGCCAGCTCCCTTGCAGAGTGTGTGGTAGCTCGGATTGAGAACTGCTGGCACGGGCTGTCAGGCTGATATCCACTTTGCCCTTTTCATCGGCAATGATCAGCGCCGAAAAACCCTGACTCTGTTGCAACACATTGCGCACTGACAAGACAAAATTATCAGTGCTGCCCACGTTATCGCAGCTGTTAATACTGCTACCCAGAAGCTCGAACTCACTGACTCTTAAACGGAGAAAGTCGTTAAGCCGCTGAGCACCTGAAGTTGATGCCAGAGAACCAATATTGCCAATCTGTTCGGCGCTCGCATCCAGCTGCACATGATAATAGCTCCAGGTAAAACCCATCACCGGTAGTGCGACCGGAAACATCCAGAGCAGGATTTTGGTCAGCAGGTTCACTCGCAACGCCCCAGCAAGCAGCATACAGAGAGTAGCAACACCCTCATTGAGACGGTTGCATCACTGTCGGACGGTGTGTCTCGTCGGTTTAACAGCCCCTTAGCACTGAAGCCTGGAGCATTTGAAAGCTGCTCTGACATAACTGGCACAACGCCTCTCTCCACGTTGGGTACTCGCCCGGTAACGGTAAGCCTGCCTTTCATCATAGCGTCTGATCAGGTTTGTGCAGCTTTAAGCCAACAAAATGGGGGATAAAATCAGGGATGCAGCTGAATCCGGCGTGCCAGCAGATCAACCAGGATGTTCATCATCGCCGCGATCAGAATCAGCAGCAGAGCCACATCGAAGCGGATCTCCTGAATCGCGCTATCGACAAAAAAACCGATCGTTTGAATACCCAGAATACCCAGAATAGCGGTCTCCCGCATAATCACTTCCCAGCGATAGAGCATAAAGGATAAAAATGCCGGATAACTGCGGGGCAGCAGCTCATAAAAATAGCGGTCTGTGCGTCTCTCTGGAGCATCGGGTCTAAGCTGTATTTCATTGCTATTTCGCCCGGTCAGATAGCCGATCAGGGCGCCATTATGAATCGCCAGTGCGATCACCGCCGGTAACATCGAAGGCCCCAGTAACTGCAACAGAATATAAGCCAGCAGATATTCAGGCGTAGAACGGGCAATCACCAGAAAAATATGGCCGGGAAGCCGTCCCACCGTACCAAAGCAATAACGATTGATCAGGGGGAAAAACAGCAGCGCAAACAGGCCCGTCACCACCAGTGCTATCTGTGACAGGAGCAGTGTATTCCACACCCCTGGCAGCGCCTGATCCATTACAATAGTGCCCACCCAGTCCGCCAGAGAGCGCAGAGATGCATCGTCACTGCGCAACGGGGACGGGATAATATCCTGAGAAAAGAAGCGTCCGACATTCCCCCAGATAATCGGCATCCCCGAGCCCATAAAAAAAGGAGACCCCAGCAAAAAAAGCGGCAGCGTCCAGCGCCTGAGCCACAGTTTTTTCGTCGCTATTAACAGGTAAAACAGGATCATCAGCCCCGCAACTTCGGAGTAGTACCCTTGCGAGAAAGAGGATTCCAGATAATATCCAAGGGTTGGCAGACCGACAAACCCCAGAATCGCACTGCTGCGGATACCACATTCAAGGCGATAGGAGGTGTAGCTGACCAGATGGGGCCAGGCTTGCGGCAACCGGGTATAGAGAAGCGCACTGAGAAAGCCACTGCCCACGGGTAGCGCTTTTTCTGGCTGGGTTTCCACCTGATCAAAAATTTCAGCATACATACGGGCAAAAATCCCGCAATAAGGAACCGCAATAGCCAGCAAACCGGTTAACGGATGCAGACCGAAGAATTGCAAAAAGATCAGCGCCCAGAACAGTTCATGGATCGACCGGATAAGCGCACAGACAGCACGGACAATAAGGTTTTGAAACATCAGTGCTAACAGAAAACCACAGATCACGGCCAGCGCCACACCAGCGAAGGCAAAAGCCAGCGTTGCCAGCAACGCTTCGATCACCAGGGCGGGATCCATCAGCTGTGGAGAGATAACCCCCTGCAGCATCCGGCCTATCTCACGCCAGGGATCCAGGCTGGAAACATCCAGATCAGCGAAGGGCAAACAGAACAGCGCAACCAATAAAAACCACACCCCGGTCCGGACACCTCCGGGCCAGCGGTAGCGCGGCAGCGGCAAAGGCTTAATAGAATTCATTCAGCGCACTTGCAGTCAAACGCCCGGATGGCTGATCAAGGACAAGTTCACCATTCTGAATGGCAATAATCCGCTGACCATAGCGTAATGCCCGGTCAACATCATGCAGAGTAATCACTGCGGTGGAAAAGTTCTGGCCAAGCAGTGACATCACCCGATCAGCTTCCGGTCCGTCTAATGCGGATACCGGTTCATCTGCCAATAACACCGGGGCATCCTGAAAAAGCGCCCGGGCGACGGCGACACGTTGCTGCTGACCTCCCGACAGGTCCGCCACCAGCGAAAAGCACTTATCGGCCAGCCCCAGCCGCTCCAGCAGTGGCTGTACTTCAGCCACCCGGGCCTGAGCAGGGCGGATCAGGTTGCGAATGTTGTGCAAGACGGTGTAGCGCGGTAAACGTCCCATATAAACATTATGAAACACGCTCAGACACTCGACTAACCCCAGGCCCTGAGGGATCAGGGCGCATTCGCTACGATTCTCGCTATAAATATGATTTAGCAGAGTCGATTTACCACAACCACTTTTACCCAGCAGAATCAGATGCTCGCCAGCCCGGATATCCAGGCTGACAGGCCCCAAAACCCGCTGATCGCCGTAGCCCAGCGCATCGCTTTGTATCGCCAGCAGGGACATTAATCCAGCAAACCCACCTGCTTGGCCACTTTACGTACCGGCTCGAAATCATCATTCGATGCGGGAATAAAGCCTGAACGGGGGAAGCTATTCAGCAGTTCAGGATCATTCATCTCCAACAGCGCTTTTTCCAAGCGGGCGGTGAAACCGTCACCATAGACAGCATCCAGATCGCCGCGCACGCTCCACTGATAATCAGGATAGGTGGGGGTTTCCCAGATAACCTGTACCTTAGAGGTATCCACTTTGCCTTCAGCCACAGCCGTTTCCCAGACTTTATAGTTTAGTGCACCCACCTGATAGGCTCCGGATTCGACCAGCGCAATCGTGCGTGAGTGGTTACCACTGAAACCGACCCGGCTGAACAGTTCATCAGGGCTGATACCAAACTGCTCCCGCAGGTTATATTCAGGCATCAGGCGCCCGGATGTTGAGCCTTTTGAACCGAAGGTAAAGGTCAGCCCCCGCAGAGATTCCGGCAGATGATCAGACGGACTGATACCGGTGCTGGTGTTGGCAATAAAAAACGATTTGAACTCGGGATCTTCAACCCCCTGAGCCACAGCACGAGACCCTGGCACCAACTCCCGGGCCTGCACACCGGACAACCCACCAAACCAGGCAAGTTGCACCTGATTATTTCTGAATGCGGTTATCGAAGCGGCATATGATTTAACCGGAATAAACCGCACCTCAGTTTTCAGCTCCTGTTGCAGATAATCAGCCACTTTCTGAAACCGCTGCTTCAGCTGAGTTTCGTCCTGATCAGGAATGGCAGTAAAAACGAAGACCGGGGCAGCATTAACAGCACCCGCTAATAGCATTAAAAACAATCCACGGATCAATATTCTGAGCATTTTTTCATTCCTGAATAATCAGTAAAGTTAAGGCGGCTATTTTCGCACACTCCCCCATGATAATGCAGCTTGTTTAAGCAATGCAGATAGAAAATCAATGAAAAATACAAACACCTGTTTGATAAACTTTACTTTTTAAACACATAAAATAATAACTCCCGGTCTATGCTGAAAGGAGGCTTACCACCCTGTAACAAATATTAGCCTGGGAAAACGAATACGGGTTTGAAGCAGACTGCGTTAATATTCATCTGATCTTAAGTCGCTCCCCTCGCTGTATCAGGGCCTGAACACCTGCGCCGGATATACTATATGCTGCATCATGCGTTAAAACTGCTTTCACTCTTACTGCTATCACTGCTGGCCAGTATCAGCCATAGTGCGGAAAGTAATACCGATAATCTGACCCCTGTTAGTCTGCAGCTTATCTGGAAACACCAGTTCCAGTTTGCCGGATACTATGTGGCGAAACACAAAGGGTTTTACCAACAGGCAGGGCTCGATGTTTCCATTCACGAATTTGAAAATGATGAAGACCCTGTCGCCACGGTGCTAAGTGGCAAACGGGATTTTGCTCTGGGCCGCTCAACTATTCTGGCGCAACGTATCAACGGAGCCAGAGTTACCGCCCTGTTCGCCACCTTTCAAAGCTCCCCGCTGATGTTGCTGACCACCACGGCGTCTGGAATCTCAAAGCCTGCCGACCTCAGGGGCAAACGTATCATGATGACCAGCGATGCAGAGAAACAGGTTGAGCTGCTGGCAATGTTACATCAGTCCGGTATTACTGAAGCGGATTTTGAACGTCAGAATCATAGTTTTGACATCAACGATCTGATCGACGGGAAAACCGACGCGATGGCGTCCTACCGGTCTAATGAACCCTTTCAGCTAATGAAAAAAGGGATCAGCTACACCATGATCCGGCCGGAAAAATTCGGTTTCAGTATGTACTCAGATCTGCTGTTCACCTCAGACACCCTATTACAGGAGAAGCCTGAACTGGTTGAAGCCTTCCGACAGGCAACCATTAAAGGCTGGCGCTACGCTTTCAGCCATATTGAGGAAACCGCAGATCTGATTCTCGCAGAATACAACAGCCAGAATCGTTCAAAAGAAGCTCTGGTCTATGAAGGAGAGCAGTTGGCAACCCTGGCATTTGATCAGGAGGGCAGATTCGGATCGATTAATGAAGAGAAGCTTAACGCAATATCACAGCTTTATCTGCTCTTTAACTTAATCCCATCCGATTACACCATTGGCAACTTTATCTACCAGCCGAAAGATCATAACCGGCTGTCACTGAACCATCGAGAACAACAGTTTCTGGCTAACAATCCAACCTTTAAAGTCTGTGGCGATCCTCTTTGGGAACCCTATAGTCAGTTGACATTCAACCGTTACGAAGGGGTAATCCCTGATTATCTGCAACTGATAAGTGAGCGCACCGGTCTCCGCTTTGAAACCATCACCTCTCAGGTATGGAGTCAGTCCATTGCCGCCATGAAAGCGGCTAAATGCGATATTATCGCCGGGGCGATGCAAACCCCGAACCGGGCGCAATACATGCAATTTTCCCACCCCTATCTGAGCATGCCAGCGGTACTGGCGGTGAGATCGGATACGCCAGCAGATATGCCGCTACAGGAGATATTCAGCCACCCGGTAGCAATCATCGAAGAATCAGCCTTTATCGAGATTATTCGCGGGCGTATTCCTGACGCCCATATCGTGCCGGTTGCATCGGTTACCGATGGCCTTAAGCGAATTCAGAGCGGCGAGGTCTTTGCCTTGCTGAATACCCCCGATGGTCTCAGCTCTGCTATCAGCCAACGTCAGCTATCCGGGATAAAAGTGATCGATCAGGTGAGAGACACCTGGGATATCAGCGTTGCAATCAACCGCTCCTATCAGGACACGCCGTTACTCTCGATCATCAACAAGGCGATCAACTCGATTACCCCAGCGGAGCGAGATGAGATACGCAACCGCTGGATCAGGATAACCTTTGAGCATGAAACCGATTACTCGCTGCTCTGGCGGTTTGTTTCCATCATCAGCATTGCACTTCTGTTTCTTATTTATCGCTATCGGCTGATCCATATGCACAACCAGCAACTGCGCGAAATCGCCCGCCATGATCAGCTTACCGGCCTGTATAACCGGCGCATGCTCAACGATGCGCTCACTGACAGTATTGAGATATCCAGACGTTATAAACGCCCGTTTTCGATTGTTTTTTTCGATCTGGATGACTTTAAAGAGATTAATGACCGGTTTGGCCATAATGAAGGAGACCGGGTACTTAAAGTGGTCGCCGATATATTACACAGTAATTGTCGGTTGAGTGATCATTATGGCCGCTGGGGAGGAGAGGAGTTTCTGATTGTTCTGCCCGAATCAACGCTGAAAGATGCGCAATCCAGCGCTGAAAAACTACGCCGGGCGATAGAGGAACATGATTTCACATTATCTACGGCCGCGCAGATCACCGGCAGTTTTGGTGTTGCACAGTTCGAACCGGGGGACACCATTAACAGCGTTATTGACCGGGCTGATCAGGCTCTTTACCGGGCCAAGTCTTCAGGTAAAAACCGGGTTTGCAAGGCTCAGGGGAATCAAAGGAAAACCGTTGCAGAGCTGCAGGGAAACCATTGATGACAATAGCCTTAAAGAAGGCGAAATAGTACACTGATCCCCGTTTATACCAAGGAGACACTCATGTCTTTGGAAAGTGCTATCACCTTTTTTATCGCTATATTTATCTTTGGCATCACCCCCGGCCCCGGCGTGTTTGCTATCCTGGCCAAAGCGATGGTAGAAGGCTCCCGACGCTGTTTTATGCTGGCACTGGGGATGACCTGCAGCGACATTATCTACCTGACCCTTGCCTGCCTGGGGCTGGCTACTATCGCCGAACACTGGGGGGGGCTGTTCACTCTGATCCGGTGGATTGGTGCTGCTTACCTTATCTGGCTGGGCTTCAAACTGTTTACCAGCAAACCCAGTATTGATCCCGCAGCCACATCTATCGCCAGACGTTCATCGATGGAGTTTATGCAGGGCTTTCTTATCTCGGCCTCCAACCCCAAAGTTATACTGTTTTATATCGCCTTCCTGCCCACCTTTATGGATCTGTCCTCACTCGACAGCAGGGACATTGCCCTGGCGGCGGGACTGACACTGGTAGCCCTGATGCTGGGGCTGATGCTGATCGCGCTCTGCGCTCACTGGGCCAGTAAACGATTGCAATCCCCTACGGCAACCAAGCGACTGAATCAGTGTGCCGGGGGTATTATGATGGGAGCAGGAGTTTATCTGGTTTCGCGCAGCTGATGCTTTATAATCAGCTTCCCACTTTTCAGGTTACAGGATTACGATGGAAACCCTTGCGGTCCCTCAGGGGAATTTTAAACTGTCTCGCTTTCCGGTCCGACAACAGGAGACGCTGCGCGCCTGGGATGCAGCTGATGAGTATCTCCTAGACTACCTGAATGATGAACAGCTGCTACACAGCAACTGCCATATACTGATTGTGAATGATAGTTTCGGCGCGCTGGCCTGCGCCCTCTCAGGTTATGACACCGTATCGGTGAGTGACTCATTTATTGCCCAGCAAGGGATGCAACTAAACCTCAACCAGAACCAGCTTGACCCGGATGCAGTAGAATTCAGGCACTCACTGATGGCTTACGGTCAGGCAGATAAGCCTTACGATATAGTGCTGTTCAAGGTCACTAAAAGCCTGGCACAACTGGAAGACCAACTGCATCGCATCCGTCCCTATATAACGCACAACAGTCGAATTATCGCAGCAGGCATGGCAAAGGGGATTCACACATCGACTCTGCAGCTTTTTACAACGATCATCGGTCAGACGAAAACCTCACTGGCACGCAAAAAAGCCAGATTGATTTTTGCCCACTTCGATCCAGAACTGATTCCGCCTGAAAACAGCTATCCACGATCTTACAGACTAGCAAACACTGAGTATCAGATTCTCAACCATGCCAACGTATTTTCACGGGAAAAACTGGATATTGGCACCCGTTTTTTGATCGAAAACCTCCCCACAGATAACCGTTTTCAACAAATTATCGACCTGGGCTGTGGTAATGGTATTGTCGGTCTGATGGCGGCAGCGGCCAATCCACAAGCATCCCTCCGCTTTGTTGATGAATCCTATATGGCAGTAGCGTCTGCCAGGGAAAATTTCAGCCTTGCATTTCCTGACAGAGAGGCGCAGTTCGAGGTAACCGATTGCCTGAAAGGTATACCATCTGATAGCAGTGATCTGATCCTCAACAACCCTCCCTTTCACCAACAGAATGCTATCGGAGACTTTATCGCCTGGCAGATGTTCACCGAAGCCAAAACTATTCTTAAATCAGGCGGCGAACTCTGGGTGATAGGCAACCGTCATCTTAACTACCACGCCAAGCTGAAAAAGCTTTTCGGCAACTGTTCAACCATCGCCAGCAATACTAAGTTTGTTATTCTGAAAGCAATCAAGCGCTAAGCATCGGGTCTGTTGTCGTATCAGGCCCATGAGTATCAGCCACAAGACAAAGCGTGATAGCGATAAAGCGGTTTTAACGGGAAGATGCTTCATTTTTAAAACAGATGTTTACATTTTCTGAGAATATTCGTCAGAATCTGAATCGACCGGCAAGGTGATATCAGGTATATTCGTAGCCTTTATTTTCCCAGATTTTTCTAACCATTTGTTTATCAGGAACAGGTAAACATGTCGTAGGTTTTGAGTATGCAATGGATAATCGAACACAATGGTTTCATTATCGAAGCAATATTGATGGGTGTTATTGTTATTTGGGTTGGTACACGGATCTGATCAAACCTAATTGCAGGTTAAAACCACAACCATGTCATTTGTAAATATACGCAGGTTTGTCGCTACACTGTCTGTAGTCATCTTGTCTCCCACTTCTGCATTATGTGCCGATCAGAGCGAACTGTCTGAGCTGGATTATCTGAATGATATTCCGGTTACCTTTTCAGCCACACGTTTACCGCAAACCCTGAGCGAGGCTCCTGCCTCTGTTACCATTATTGATCGCCGGATGATTGAGGCGTCCAGTGCCACCACGATTCCGGAACTGTTCAGGCTGGTACCGGGTATGCAGTCATACCATATCGCCACAAATGCTTCAGCAGTGGCCTACCACGGTATGAGTGATAAATTCCCCCCCCGAATGGAAGTTATGATCAATGGTAGATCTGTATACCTTCCGCTTTTCTCTGCAGTTATCTGGGAGAGTCTGCCAATATCGGTGGCAGATATCGAACGTATTGAGGTCATCAGGGGCACAAACACTGTTACCCAGGGATCAAATGCGTTTCTTGGGGCAATCAATATTATTACCCATACACCTCTGAGCGATCAGGGGGGATTTATCCGCTACACTCAGGGTGAATTTAATACCCGGAATGCTCAAGCTGAACATAACCAGAAAACATCTCACGGTCATTATCGGGTTGCTGCTGGCATACTTGGCAATGACGGTTATTCTTTTGAATACGATGCTCAAGACCCATATTTAAAAAGATATTTTAGTTTCGAAAGCACATCATCACCAACATTGCTCGATACCATCACTGTTGATCTGGGTTACTCTGATGGTTATAGCTCTGTGGGGGATATCAGACCAAAACCTGGCTGGAATTTTAAACGGCGGGAATTTGAAACTAATTTCCAGCAAGTCTCCTGGACTCACACCCTTCAGAATACTGATGAACTCAAGCTAAGTTACGCCCGCGCGGTCAATAACTTCGACGCAAGATTATTATCTGCAGCCGAAGCAGCCCAGCTCATACAACAACCAATCAGCGTTGCTCAGCAGTTTCTTGATACCAATGCACCGATTTCAATCACTGCTGAAACCGGCAATATGGAGCAACATGACGTTGAAATAGCATTAAAACAACAACCTTCATATAACTCAAAACTAATATCAGGACTCGCTTACCGATCAGCAAGCGCTCAGAATCGTCAACTCCTGAATACCCGTGAATGGATTAAAGAGGAAAGTACACGGCTGTTTACAAACTGGGAATATTCTGGATTTACGGACTGGACAATAAATACGGGAGCTTTAATTGAGCATGTTAGCAATGGCAGTACCCGAGTATCTCCACGCGTCGCTGCGAACTATCAGCTATCCAACCAGAGTACTATAAGAACGTCCGTAAACCGGGCTTATCGTATGCCTTCTCTTCTGGAAGCCAACTTCGAAAATATTATCTATATTCCACCGCCTTACACTGGATTATACGGAGATGTTTATGATTATGATTTTATCGCCAACAAAGATCTCTCACCGGAAAAGCTTGATTCCATCGATCTGGGCATCATCTTCAAATGGCCAGAACTAAACGCTCAACTGGATACACGCGTCTATTATGAAAAAATTGAGGATGGCATAACAACCAGCTATCAACTGCAGGACGCAGCCATGATCGCCTCAGCCCCCCTTGATCCAGACCATCTGTATCGTAGTTATATGAACCGGGCAGAATGGAGCAACCAGGGCATTGAATTCCAGTATAAATATCAATCAGAAGAAAGCCTTAAGCCTCTGCTCGTTATCAACTACGGCTATATAGACAGCAATGGATATCGGAATGATGGCAACCAGCAAGGTAGTGTCACCGATGTTTTTGATCGACTTGAGACCCGCAACCCGATACACACAGGTTCCATCCTGGCGAGTATTACACTGCCTGACAATCTGAATTTCAGTCTTAGCCATTACTATCTTAGTTCTGTACGCTGGCAAGAAGGAGTAAAGGACACTGATCCTCCTAACGCCCCCTACCACCGAACCGATCTGAAAATTTCTAAGGGATTCAGACTCTCTCCTCAAAATGAGCTAAGTATTGCGCTGATTGTGCAGAACTTACTGGATAAACCCTATTCTGAGTTTTATGCTGAGAATATGTTTGAACAACGAACCTACTTACAAGCCCAGCTAAGTTTCTGATTTTCTGTCAAAACGGATTATGCCGAACGCGACACAGGAAGTAGTCAAAAACACCTTTCACAACTGTCAGATCATCTGTTTACTGATAGCTCTTGTGCTTGCCTGCGGTAATGTGAGGGCGGCTGACTCGCTGCTGTTACTCAGCAGCGATAACCCTGCCTATCAGAGTGTTGCATCGACAATCATCAGCCAGGGGCCAACCATCCGCATGGATACATCGTATCCGGAACACCTGACGGAGAATGCCACAGCCCACCTCGCCGCTTACCAGTTGCTCATCACTGTCGGCAGCCAGGCGACTGAATTTGCCCTGCAGTTCGCCCAGCAAAACAGTACTATCGTCAGCACCTTTATCCCCAGTCAGCGATTCCAGCAGTTATCACAGAAATACGCTGTTGAACTGAAACAGAGAAAAATCAGCATAACCGCTATCTATCTGGATCAACCGCTGCAGCGTCAGCTCAAACTCGCCTCGCATATAAAGCCGGAACTAAAAAGCCTGGGGTTCACTCTTGGGCCTGACTCGCTGTATATGCTACCGCAACTTAAAGACGCGGCAGCCAGCATGGGGCTCACCCTTAACTATCAGACACTGAGCCTTGAAGACAACCCTATTCAGCGTATCCAGCCAATCATGGAGAGCTCTGATCTTTTTCTCGTCATTCCAGACCAGAGCACATTCAACAAAACCACCGCCAAGTGGTTGTTATATATGTCTCTACGCAACCGGGTGCCCCTACTTGCCTTCTCGCAGAACTACGTTAAGGCAGGAGCTATCGCCGCATGCATCACCACCCCGGAGGATATCGGCCGCTTCACCGCTGAACAGCTGCACCTGATCGCCGGAGGCACACTACCGCCGCCGTCCTTCAGCCCCTATTTCAAAGTGATCACTAATCCACGAATTGCCAGACAGTTAAACCTGTCAATACAAACAGCAGAACAACTCCAGAAACAGATTATGGAGGCAGAAATCCAGTGACAAAGGACCGGAAAAATCGTTACGGGATTCGCCAGCAGGTATTACTGATAGCGCTGATCCCCTTGGTCGCCATGACGCTGATTTTAGCAGGCTATTTTGTCTCAACCCGTATAGCAGATAATAAGTCTGCCCTGATTGAACGGGGAGAAACCATGTCACGCCTGCTGGCTCAGGCGTCTGAGTTTGGTTTGATATCAGAACTAACCCATCAGTTATCGGCGCTCAGTCAGGGGCCTATACAGGAAGCCGATGTCGCCGATGTCATCTTTATTAATCGCGATAAACGAGTGCTTTACCGCTCCAACGATTTCCACCTGAAACCCAATCTCCAACCACAGCCCAGTCATCAGACTGATACTTCTGTCTGGCTATTCACCACACCGGTGACCACCCAGGGAATCATCGTTGGCGATTCCCCCGAGACCAGTTCTACCCTGGCCGAGAGGGAGCTTCTTGGCTGGGTCGTGGTTGCCATGTCGACTCAGCCCATGCATAGCCGTGAAAACCAGATTATTACCAATAGCCTGTTGATTCTGCTGGGAGGTCTGGTCTGCACATTTATCATCGCGGCACGATTTGCAGAAACACTGACTAAACCGATCATCAGCCTGACAGCCGTGGTCAAAAAGCTTGAGGAGGGACACCTCGACGCCAGGGTGGATATTCAGTCTTACGCTGAACTGGGCTCTCTGGAGAAAGGAGTGAATCTCCTGGGTGAGCAGGTGCAGAGTTCAAACCAGATTCTGGAAAGCCAGGTAGAAAAAGCCACTGAACGCTTACGCAAGACCCTTCACCACCTTGAAAACCAGAATATTGCCCTGCAAAAAGCCCGTCAGCGGGCAGATCAGGCCAATATGGCGAAAGATCAGTTTCTCGCACGCATGAGTCATGAACTCAGAACGCCACTAACCTCTATTCTGGGTTTCACCAATATTCTGCGCCAGACAGACCTTAGCTTTGAGCAGCAGGAACATTGCCGGATTATCAACCAGACCTCCAATATGCTGTTATCGATCATCGATGACATACTGGATTTTGCCAAGCTGCAATCCGATGCTATAAAACTGGAGCGTATACAGTGCAATCCTGAGCAGGTCATTTTTGAAGCGATTGAGATGCAGTCCCAAAGCGCAGCGGCTAAAGGACTTGAATTGTCTTATCAGGTTGATGAAACGGCCTATGCTGATGTGTTAGGCGATCCAACCCGACTGCGCCAGATCGCAACAAACCTTATCAGCAATGCCATAAAGTTTACCGACACAGGGCAGATCCAGGTTACACTGCGAACCCTGAAAGAAGCCCATGGAGTAAAACAGTTACAGCTGTGCGTCAAAGATACCGACATCGGTATTTCTGAGGAGCAACAAACACTCCTTTTCAATGCATTCGCTCAGGCGGATTCATCGATAACACGCCGTTTTGGCGGTAGCGGCCTGGGGCTTGTTATTGTACAAAAGCTGGTACAGCTGATGCAGGGGAGTGTTAAGCTTTCCAGTAAGTTGGGAGTTGGAACGGAGATCTGTTGCAGTTTTACCGTCAAAACAGACCATAAGTTACTGCCTGCTTCTGCATTTGAACCTTCTGAAACCAGGCTGATCATCTTTGACAGACACCCCGAAAGCCTCCATGCACTCAGCGATATGGCACAGCCGCTCGCGTCACATATACAGACCTGTGCAACTATCCAGGATCTTGAAAAGACACTATCAGGTATTGAAGGGCATTTAGCCGGACTGATCTTCGGTCTGAGTGCCAATGTGGATATAGCCAATCAGCAAAAGCTTAAAATCACTACAATATTCGCTTCTTTTAAAGGCAATATCCTGCTACTGACGCCCGCCCTTGCGGGTAATACCGATGAGTTTTCCCACCTCATCGATAACCCTCGCCTCACAATTAACAGCAAGCCTTTGCAGCGGGAAATGCTAAAAAAATGGCTACAGCATGCCCCCGTCAATCATCAGCGACTGAAAACAGAGCACAGCGATGACTGCCTGTTGGCCGACCGGGTCATTCTGGTTGCTGAAGATAATGACTTTAACCGATTACTATTAAGAAAGATCATTGAGTCAACCGGCGCCACGGTGTTCGAAGCACGGGACGGTGAGCAAGCGATCAAACGGATCAATGAAATAAAGCCTGACATTGTTATTATGGACGTACACATGCCCAGAATAGATGGTATCAGAGCAACCAGTTCGGTACGTGAGAACTTTCCCGACCTGCCGATTATAGCGCTAACCGCCGATGTTATCTCAAGCGAAGAGCACGCACTACGCCAGGCAGGGGTAACCCGCATTGAATATAAACCGATCAATGACACGCGCCTGATCAAGCTGCTGAAGATGCTCTGCGCAAAAGAGAATCAGAACCATAATGCAAACACTCCCTCGCAAAGCGAACCGGTGGCGAGCACGAACCTGCACAAGTATCAGATGAGCAAAGAGGATCTTCATCAAGAACTGATAACACAGATAGAAGGGTTACAGCAGGCTTTTAATCATAACAACAACAGAGGTATACGGGATCATAGCCATCAACTTATCGGACTTGCCGGACTGTTTGAGCTACCAGAGCTGGAAAACTGTAGTATAGCGTTAAACAATGCTGCAAAAGCCGGCGACACCAGACTGGTATGGGAGACCCTGACCCGTTTGCGACGGCTGATAATGCACCAACAATACCTTGATTAGATTAGAAATTGACCGTCAAAGGAGCATTACGGATAAACTCCTGTAACTCTGCCGCCAGCTGTTTGATATAGTCTCGGCCCTTAAGGTCATAGAGATAGCCATTTAAGCCCGGCCCTGAAGCGATGTTGTCCACCTCCCCCTGATCCAGCTTATAACAGCGACGACGAAACTCTTCGAGATCAGCATCATGGGTAATAGGGGTATGCACAAACAGACTCCAGGCCTGCTCCGTTGTCGAGCGGTCCTCAACCCCCTGCATCAATTTAAGAACATACTCTCTATCGGGCCGATAAGTCGGTGGACGACCAAAGAGTAGCCCAACAACCAGCAACATGAGTATGAAAAGACTCACCAGAAAAACAACGAAGAACTCCATCTACACCTCAATGATAACGATTGAAATCCTGAGAGAGTAAACATTTAGCAGCCCTGATAACCTGATCGCTATAGTCAGACTCCAATACATCCATGTGTGCAATATACTCTAGCTTTTCAGGCCCTTTGAGCTTCTTCCAGGCCTCTTTACGCGGAATATGCTTACTCTGTTCAAAGACCTCATTAAACACAATATAGGCTTCTGACTGAGCTAACTGCGGGTCTAAGTTATCGAGCAACACTTTACACCTGATACTCGCCTCAGTAAGCGGTATCTCATCACTCAGTATAGCCCGGCCAATCACTTGTAAGCTCTCAATAATATGCAACCGATGATCCCTGACCTCAGCGGCTATCTTCTTTAATTTGTTTTCAGCATCCATACGCTTCTGTTTCTGCTGCTGTACTAACCGCAGAATGTAGTACACCAGAGCCAGCACAATAAACAGATTTACCGCGATTAAAATATATAGCGTTGTTTCAGACATAAAGTACCTACATTAAAAGCAGTCATAAAAGCAGTCGCCAGACCGCTGCTGCGCCACTTGCTAGTATCCAGAACAAGCATGGCCGAGTGATACGAAGCGCTGAGAACTATACACTTACGAATCCTCTCTGCCCAAAGATCACACCATACCCGATTAATCAGTTTTTTGCTCTTCCGCTTATTCTAACCACTAGCAGGCGCGCAGCGCCGTTCTAGCGAGCCGCGTAGCGGCGTCTAAACGAAAAAAGCCCCGATCATTTTCATGATCGGGGCTGTTTCGTAATTAGGTGCTTGGCGATGACCTACTCTCGCATGGAGAAGCTCCACACTACCATCGGCGCTAAGACGTTTCACTTCCGAGTTCGGGAAGGGATCGGGTGGTTCCATCTCGCTATTGTCGCCAAGCAAAACTGGTTGCTCTAACGATTTGAACATCAGTGTTAACCTATGCTCAAAGCGTCATTCGAATCCTGTAACTCTTTAGTCGAGAAGAGTATGCACAAACTCTAATCCGTGGCTGTTTTATTCAGCCGCAATGTATCTTTTTCTATCAGCTGACCCAAACGCTTTTGGCGTTATATGGTCAAGCCTCACGAGCAATTAGTACTGGTTAGCTCAACGCCTCACAACGCTTACACACCCAGCCTATCAACGTCCTGGTCTTGAACGGCTCTTCAGGGGGCTCAAGGCCCCAGTGAGATCTCATCTTGAAGGGGGCTTCCCGCTTAGATGCTTTCAGCGGTTATCCTGTCCGAACATAGCTACCGGGCAATGCCATTGGCATGACAACCCGAACACCAGAGGTTCGTTCACTCCGGTCCTCTCGTACTAGGAGCAACTCTTCTCAAATCTCAAACGTCCACGGCAGATAGGGACCGAACTGTCTCACGACGTTCTAAACCCAGCTCGCGTACCACTTTAAATGGCGAACAGCCATACCCTTGGGACCGGCTTCAGCCCCAGGATGTGATGAGCCGACATCGAGGTGCCAAACACCGCCGTCGATGTGAACTCTTGGGCGGTATCAGCCTGTTATCCCCGGAGTACCTTTTATCCGTTGAGCGATGGCCCTTCCATACAGAACCACCGGATCACTAAGACCTACTTTCGTACCTGCTCGACGTGTCTGTCTCGCAGTCAAGCGCGCTTATGCCTTTATACTCGTTGCATGATTTCCGACCATGCTGAGCGCACCTTCGTACTCCTCCGTTACTCTTTGGGAGGAGACCGCCCCAGTCAAACTACCCACCACACAATGTCCTCGATCCCGATCAGGGACCTGAGTTAGAACCTCAATAGTACCAGGCTGGTATTTCAAGATTGGCTCCACATGAACTGGCGTCCACGTTTCAAAGCCTCCCAGCTATCCTACACAAGTAATATCAAAGTCCACTGCGAAGCTATAGTAAAGGTTCACGGGGTCTTTCCGTCTAGCCGCGGATATACGGCATCTTAACCGCAATTTCAATTTCACTGAGTCTCGGGTGGAGACAGTGTGGCCATCGTTACGCCATTCGTGCAGGTCGGAACTTACCCGACAAGGAATTTCGCTACCTTAGGACCGTTATAGTTACGGCCGCCGTTTACTTGGGCTTCGATCAAGAGCTTCGCCGAAGCTAACCCCATCAATTAACCTTCAAGCACCGGGCAGGCGTCACACCCTATACGTCCACTTTCGTGTTTGCAGAGTGCTGTGTTTTTAATAAACAGTCGCAGCCACCTAGTATCTTCGACCAGCGCCAGCTTAGGGAGCAAGTCCCATCACCAGCACCGGCGTACCTTCTCCCGAAGTTACGGTACCATTTTGCCTAGTTCCTTCACCCGAGTTCTCTCAAGCGCCTTGGTATTCTCTACCTGACCACCTGTGTCGGTTTGGGGTACGATTTCTTGTTATCTGAAGCTTAGAAGTTTTTCCTGGAAGCATGGCATCAACCACTTCGTCCAAAAGAGGACTCGTCATCAATTCTCGGCCTTAGGAACCCGGATTTGCCTAAGTTCCCAGCCTACAACCTTAAACACGGACAACCAACGCCGTGCTGGCCTAGCCTTCTCCGTCACTCCATCGCAATAACAAGAAGTACAGGAATATTAACCTGTTTCCCATCGACTACGCTCTTCAGCCTCGCCTTAGGGGTCGACTCACCCTACCCTGATTAACATTGGATAGGAACCCTTGGTCTTCCGGCGGGGAAGTTTTTCACTCCCCTTATCGTTACTCATGTCAGCATTCGCACTTCTGATACCTCCAGGATGCCTTACAGCTTTCCCTTCAACGGCTTACAGAACGCTCCTCTACCACGCTGTAAACAGCGTCCGTAGCTTCGGTGTATGGTTTGAGCCCCGTTATATCTTCCGCGCAGGCCGACTCGACTAGTGAGCTATTACGCTTTCTTTAAAGGGTGGCTGCTTCTAAGCCAACCTCCTAGCTGTCTAAGCCTTCCCACATCGTTTCCCACTTAACCATAACTTTGGGACCTTAGCTGACGGTCTGGGTTGTTTCCCTTTTCACGACGGACGTTAGCACCCGCCGTGTGTCTCCCGTGATTGCACTCATTGGTATTCGGAGTTTGCATCGGGTTGGTAAGTCGGGATGACCCCCTAGCCGAAACAGTGCTCTACCCCCAATGGTGAGACACGAGGCGCTACCTAAATAGCTTTCGAGGAGAACCAGCTATCTCCGGGCTTGATTAGCCTTTCACTCCGATCCACAGGTCATCCGCTAACTTTTCAACGGTAGTCGGTTCGGTCCTCCAGTTGATGTTACTCAACCTTCAACCTGCCCATGGATAGATCGCCCGGTTTCGGGTCTAATCCTAGCAACTGCACGCCCTATTAAGACTCGGTTTCCCTACGGCTCCCCTAGACGGTTAACCTTGCTACTAAAATTAAGTCGCTGACCCATTATACAAAAGGTACGCAGTCACGGTCTCAAGGACCGCTCCCACTGCTTGTACGTACACGGTTTCAGGTTCTATTTCACTCCCCTCACAGGGGTTCTTTTCGCCTTTCCCTCACGGTACTGGTTCACTATCGGTCAGTCAGGAGTATTTAGCCTTGGAGGATGGTCCCCCCATATTCAGACAGGATAACACGTGTCCCGTCCTACTCGATTTCACTACTAAAACGCTTTCGCATACGGGGCTTTCACCCACTATGGCCACACTTTCCAGAGTGTTCTGCTAACGTTAAAGTAGCTTAAGGGCTGGTCCCCGTTCGCTCGCCGCTACTAGGGGAATCTCGGTTGATTTCTTTTCCTCCGGGTACTTAGATGTTTCAGTTCCCCGGGTTCGCCTCTCAAAGTCTATGTATTCAACTAAGAGATACCCAGCTTATACTGGGTGGGTTTCCCCATTCGGAAATGTCCGGGTCAAAGTCTGTTTACCGACTCACCGAACCTTATCGCAGGTTACCACGTCCTTCATCGCCTCTGACTGCCAAGGCATCCACCGTGCACGCTTAGTCACTTGACCATATAACCCAAAAGGGTCTGTCAAAGTCACTGATAAAACTTCATTGCCATCTAAGATGACGCTGAAGTAACGATACATTTACGCCGGATTAGCGCTTGTACATATTTCTCGTTTTGTTACAGGATTCAATTGTTAAAGAGCGGATAAAGCTAAAAGCTTTAAAAGATAAACATCAAAGCGATGTGTATTTTTTAAGACTTTCAGACGAGCAATCAGATAATTCAGCAGCTGAGCCATAAACCCGGATAAGACTATTTCTTACAAGGCCAGTTCTGAGGACGTTTATGGTACATAAACGACGATGAACTTAACGCAGCATTGTGAGAAATTGGTAGGCCTGAGTGGACTTGAACTACCGACCTCACCCCCCTTCTTTTAAACCAAGAGTAGGGTGCGCTCTAACCAGCTGAGCGACTATCTTCAGTTCTAACTAACCACCTACTCAAGCTATTGCCAGGGAAAGTGGTAGGCCTGAGTGGACTTGAACCACCGACCTCACCCTTATCAGGGGTGCGCTCTAACCAGCTGAGCTACAAGCCTTCAATCGGTCAGAACCAATGTGCTCTCTCTATCAGTGATCAGATAATTCGTGTGAACGCTTGCTAAGAATCCGCTATCGTTTAAGGAGGTGATCCAGCCCCAGGTTCCCCTAGGGCTACCTTGTTACGACTTCACCCCAGTCATGAACCACACCGTGGTAACCGCCCTCCCGAAGGTTAAGCTAGCTACTTCTGGTGCAATCCACTCCCATGGTGTGACGGGCGGTGTGTACAAGGCCCGGGAACGTATTCACCGCGACATTCTGATTCGCGATTACTAGCGATTCCGACTTCATGGAGTCGAGTTGCAGACTCCAATCCGGACTACGACCGGTTTTCTGAGATTTGCTCCCCCTCGCAGGTTTGCGGCCCTCTGTACCGGCCATTGTAGCACGTGTGTAGCCCTACTCGTAAGGGCCATGATGACTTGACGTCGTCCCCACCTTCCTCCGGTTTGTCACCGGCAGTCTCCTTAGAGTTCCCACCATTACGTGCTGGCAAATAAGGACAAGGGTTGCGCTCGTTACGGGACTTAACCCAACATTTCACAACACGAGCTGACGACAGCCATGCAGCACCTGTCACAGAGTTCCCGAAGGCACTAAGCTATCTCTAGCGAATTCTCTGGATTTCAAGAGTAGGTAAGGTTCTTCGCGTTGCGTCGAATTAAACCACATGCTCCACCGCTTGTGCGGGCCCCCGTCAATTCATTTGAGTTTTAACCTTGCGGCCGTACTCCCCAGGCGGTCTACTTAGTGCGTTAGCTGCGCCACTAAGACATCAAGTGTCCCAACGGCTAGTAGACATCGTTTACGGCGTGGACTACCAGGGTATCTAATCCTGTTTGCTCCCCACGCTTTCGCACCTCAGCGTCAGTATCAGACCAGGTGGTCGCCTTCGCCACTGATGTTCCTTCCTATATCTACGCATTTCACCGCTACACAGGAAATTCCACCACCCTCTTCTGTACTCTAGTTTGCCAGTATCAGGTGCAGTTCCCAGGTTGAGCCCGGGGCTTTCACATCTGACTTAACAAACCGCCTACGCGCGCTTTACGCCCAGTAATTCCGATTAACGCTCGGACCCTCCGTATTACCGCGGCTGCTGGCACGGAGTTAGCCGGTCCTTCTTCTGCAGTTAACGTCACAGCTATAGCGTATTAAGCTACAACCTTTCCTCACTGCTGAAAGTGCTTTACAACCCTAAGGCCTTCTTCACACACGCGGCATGGCTGCATCAGGCTTTCGCCCATTGTGCAATATTCCCCACTGCTGCCTCCCGTAGGAGTCTGGGCCGTGTCTCAGTCCCAGTGTGGCTGATCATCCTCTCAGACCAGCTACGGATCGTCGCCTTGGTGAGCCATTACCTCACCAACAAGCTAATCCGACGCAGACTCATCTGATAGCGCAAGGCCCGAAGGTCCCCTGCTTTCCCCCGTAGGGCGTATGCGGTATTAATCCAAATTTCTCTGGGCTATCCCCCACTACCAGGCAGATTTCTACGCGTTACTCACCCGTCCGCCGCTCGTCAGCAAAGTAGCAAGCTACTCTCTGTTACCGCTCGACTTGCATGTGTTAAGCCTGCCGCCAGCGTTCAATCTGAGCCATGATCAAACTCTTCAGTTTAAATCAAGAATGTCGGAAAAAGACATTCGGTAAATCTAGCTCAAAGTATTAAACAACTTGCAAATACACTTAAATGAATTTACTTGGTGTCGCTTACTTTGATAAAGCTTTTGTGCTTCATCTCAACAAGCGCCCACACGAATTATCTGATCTATCTGTTAAAGAGCGTTGCTATCAACTCTCAACCGTTGCCAGTGAGTCGTCTCAAGCGAGGTGCGTATTCTACTCAACACCCTGATGAAGTCAACCATTTTGTTTGAGAATTTTAACTAAATTTTCAAACCGCCTGATCCACTTCCTGTTTTGTTTATCGCCACCTGAAAAACCGTGTAAACACTGATTTATCAAGGCGTTAAACTCAACAGCCTCACCTGTTTCAGAGACCGTTTCCGGTGGCTGTCTCAAGCGAGGAAGCGCATTCTACATTCTGGGGCAGAGGAGTCAACAGGGGATGCGAAAAAAGTTTCAATTTGATGAACAGTATTGGAGTTTTTAACAGCAAGTGGCTAGAACGCGGCTGCGCCGCTGCTAGACGCTTCGCTTGCTAGTGGTTAGCAGAGCCTTCTTTATCGGTCGGTGACAACCTGCTTCGTAAGAGCGTCCGCAAAACAGAATCCAAAAACATAAAAACCGCCTGACGGCGGTTTTATGTTTTTCGTTGCTTTTTCTAGCAGGAAACGCAGTTTCCGTTCTAACCACTAGCAAGCGACGAAGTCGCGTCTAGCTCCTAAAATAGACTAACCGCCTACATAGTTGAGAGGGATGACAGTACTCCACATAATAACCGTTACCGCCAGAAGCCCCACCAGAACACAGAGACCAACAGTCAGAATTGAAGAGGCGAAGAAAAATGCTCTGTCCTCAGGAATCTGCATGATTTCAGGCACTCCTGTAAACAACAGATAGACCGTATAGGCCAGTGCCACCATCCCTACGATCACATTCAGCCACAGAACCGGGTATAAACCGACAATACCCGCCATAAACATAGGTGTCGCGGTAAATGTCGCCAGCACCATGCAATCATCCAGGCTGGCTTTCCCGCCATAGGTTCGCTCCATCCAGTGGATAACATAAGCAATAAAGCCCACGCCTATCCACATCGCAACGTAAAATGCGATAGCCGCCATCATTGCACTCTGTATAGACAGTTTGACGAACTCTCCCCCGGAAATACTCCAGCCTATCTGGGTTGTACCAATAAAAAGCGACAGGGCCGGGATAGCTGCCAGAATGCTTATCTGTGACAAGAAGCAGTGCATCATTGAGTAATGCTCTTTACGTATATCTCGCCACTCATGTTTAGGGTCGTAGATGACACCCCACATATGTTGCAGAAACATAGGTCATTCCTCCCAAGGCTCGGATTCGTTCCCGGCCTTACTCTTGTTTTTGGGTAACCGCACTCTCCTTAACGTCCGGTTTTCATCTGTCGTTGACAGTCTTTAAAAATCAGAAAATCAAATCGATTGAAATTGTGTGTCCTATTTTAATCAGTGTAGACCTATTACGTAGTGATCGACCAATAACACGACAAATAACCACATAATATATTTCACACTGAACCAGAACATCGACATCGGCGCTGTTGAATCATTCGCCATATACACTCTTACAGCCCACTGGAAAAACCGCAGGTTCAGCAGCGTCACCCCTATAAGGTATATCAGACCACTCATACCGGTCATAAAGGGGAAAAGTGTCGTCAACACCATCAGCACGGTATAAAGCAGAATCTGCAGCCGGGTATAGCCCTCCCCATGAGTCACTGGCAACATAGGCACGCCTGCCCGGGCATAGTCATCTTTTTTATGGATGCACAGCGCCCAGAAATGCGGTGGCGTCCAGGCAAAAATAATCAGTACCAGCAGCAGACTATCCGGCTCGATCCGGCCAGTTACTGCAACCCAGCCCAGCAGTGGCGGGGCGGCCCCCGCGATCCCTCCGATAACGATATTCAGCGGTGTCGCCCGTTTTAGCAGCATGGTATAGATCAAGGCATAACCGATCAGTGCCCCGAGCGTCAGCCATGCGGTTAACAGGTTGGTCCAGAATATCAGTACTGTGATACCAGACAGGGATAGCAGGGCGGCAAACAGCAGCGCCCGGGTCTCATCAATCTTTCCCTGTGGTAATGGTCGGCGGTGAGTTCTGGCCATTTTGGCATCGATATTCCGGTCCATCACATGATTAACCGCTGCTGCTCCCGAGGCCATCAGGCCTATCCCCAATGTTGCACTGATCATGGTTGCTATCGGAGGGAGCTCCGGTGTTGCAAGACACATCCCCACAATAGCGGTGAGCAACATCACTGCCACGACTCTGAGCTTACACAACTCAAGGTAATCACGGCACAGAGCAAAGGGTGAATGGAATACTCGCTGCAGACTATTATTCATAGTAAACCTCCGATTCGTAACGCGCCTTAAGCCATAACAAGCACAAGAGCAGGGATACAGCTCCCACATGGTGCAACCACGCCAGCCAGGTGGGCACCCCATAAACCACATTAGCCCCTCCCATAAAAATCTGCACAATCAGCAGAGTGAAGAGAATCAGGGCCGGGGTTCTGCTGGCGCTGTGGCGCAGTGCCAGGGCTCCGGCCAGGAACATAGTCGCCACCACCACCAGCGCTCCAACCCTGTGGGTCATCTGTATCGCAGCCCTGGCTGGCTGGGAAAGGGTTCCGCCCTGATGATTCTGACCAATATCAAAACTGAGACTGAAACCTGACCTGAAATCCAGTTCCGTGCGCTGCCCTTCGACACAGCTTAACCAGTGAGTACAGGCCCAACCAGCGTAGTTCGCACTGGTCCATCCCCCCAGCAGAATTTGCATAAACAACACCAACACTGCCAACCGCATAATCCACCGCCCTGAAACAACTTTCGCTGGTTTAGCAGACTGACGCAGTTTGCCCGCCAGCAAAATAAGCATCATCAGGGTCAGCAAGCCTCCCAGCAGGTGCCCGGAGACCACGGGTGGCAGCAATTTGAGAGTAACCGTCCACATACCAAACACGCCCTGGCAGACCACCAGCACCAGAAGAAAAAGAGACAGACCCACCGGATATCCTGACTCTTTGCGTTTTTGCCAGGCAACCACCGCCAGCAGCAGAATCAGCAGTCCCAGTGTGGACGCCATATAACGGTGGATCATCTCCAGCCAGCCTTTTGCAGCATCAACCTCGACGCCGGCAAATTTTTGCTGTGCCTCGGCTATATGTGCTGCAGAGATGGGCGCAGTCATCTGCCCGAAACAACCGGGCCAGTCCGGGCAGCCAAGTCCGGCATCCATAATCCGGGTCCAGCCCCCCATCAGAATCACCAGCACAGCCAGAACAATGGCCAGATAACAGATAATCAGTGGGCGCCGGGTATTCATCTCATCCCACCTTAGAAATCCGTAGTAAACGTTTCAGGTCTTTGATAATCGATTGCGGCGGCAGTGACAGACTGTAGCGGGTAACCATAAATCCCTGAGGATCAGCCAGCAACAGTCCCACTCCCTGCTGGTTGTTTTCAACCTGCTGCCAGAGTAACCGATCCCTGTCCTTACCCAGTGAGGCATGCAGGTTTGGCAACAAAGCCTGCCAACGATGACATTCGTCACCACACTTGTCACCTACCAGCAAAATCAACCGCCAACTTCCCTCTGCGGTTAACGCCGGGTCGCCCAGTTGCAGATCACTCAGCGTCACACCCGGAGGGTAGAGTTCACCCTGGGTAATGTGCTCTGCAGGCCGCCAGCCCGAGAAATATGCCAGTGACGCACCCAACAGGGGTAACAGGGCAACCGCCCATACCAGCCAGAATACAGTACGCGGATAACCTGTGTTGCTCATAACACCTCCTGCCTGCGATGCCAGATAAGCCAGCCACACCCACCCATCAGCACAAGCGCCAGACCGAACCATTGAACGGCATAGCCGATGTGCCTTTCGGGTAACATTGTTACCACTGGCCAGCCGACCCTCAATTCGGGCAATAACGGTTTCTCCAGTCGAATCACCGCCGGATACAATCCGGGATGTCGTAGCCTCAGCCGGGTCATATCCAGTTGCTGTATTCTTACCAACCCGCTCTGCGACCAGGTATCAGGAAGCAGCTGTAACGGTGCTGACGGAGTAACCAGCCGGCCACTCAGACTGACAACCTTCTGCGGCAGATCAATCTCAGGCAACTGATCGCGATACTGACTGGCCGCTATCCAGCCCAGATTAACCAGCACCAACCGCTCCTCTCGCATCGATTTCTCCGCTTTAAAGGGCACAACCACCTCGTAACCTGCCCGTCCCTCTCGTGTTCTGTTATCCAACAAATAAATCACCTCAGGAACAAATCGGCCTCTCAGATGCACACCTACAGAGTCAGTCACAGACTCTGGCAACGCTGTCAGATTGGTACGGGCACTGTTCCAACGATCCAGCAATTGCTGCTTTTCGGCCGCCCGCTGCAACTGCCATACCCCCAGCCATAACAAAAGAGGGATCAGCAACACTGTCAACGTAACGATCACCCACTTGCTAAGCGGGAGCCTCTGGACTTTACTCATAGAGGCGTGTTTTAAAACAGTTTTACTCATTTCGAAACCGAGTACTGAATATGTTTAAGATCATCATTGTTATCATCTTTGCTCTGATCATTATCAGTCTTTTTGCAGGCCTCTATTTTCTGTTGAAGGATCAAAGTCGCTCACGACGTACCGTGCAATCGCTGGTTTTACGGGTATCCCTGGCGGCGTTCCTTCTGCTTATCATTCTGATTGGCTTTTACAGTGGCGAACTGCAACTACGCACCCCGTTCCCGCTGATGCCATCATCACAACAGCCCACGTCACAACAGCCCATTCACAACAGATAGACAAACAGGAATAATCCAACCCAGACTACATCCACGAAATGCCAGTACCATGAAACCGCCTCGAAACCAAAATGATGGTCTGGTTCAAAATGTCCCCGTATCACCCGCAGTAAAATAATTATCAGCATCAGCGTTCCCAGCGTCACATGCATGCCGTGAAACCCGGTCAGAATAAAGAATGTGGCACCATAAATACCGGCATGAAGTGTGAGCCCTAATTCGTGGTAAGCCTCGATATATTCCACCGCCTGGAACACCAGAAATGCCGATCCAAGGGCGATTGTGAGTAGCAACCACAGTATCACCTGAGGCCGGCGATCCTGCTTTAAGCGATAGTGAGCAAAGGTGACTGTAACACTGGAACTTAACAGTAACAGAGTATTCACCAGTGGCAGATGTAGCGGATCGATCAACCCACCAGGGCCAGGATAGGCAGTCATATCGGGGGTTTTCATCAGCGGCCAGGTGGCTTCAAAGCCCTGCCACAGCATATTCGCCACGCCTTTCTCTCCCTCCCCTCCCAACCAGGGCACTGAAAGATTTCTGACATAAAACAGAGCGCCAAAAAAGGCTGAGAAAAACATAACTTCAGAGAAGATAAACCAGCTCATTCCCCAGCGAAACGAACGATCCATCTGGTCTGAGTAGAGCCCCTGACGGCTTTCATCGATAACATGACCAAACCAGCCGGTGAGAATAAGCCCCATACAGAGCGCACCGGCCAGCAACAGTGTTAGTCCAAGTCCGCCACCGGCATCAGCACTCAGTGCGTTAATGAGTGTTCCGGCCCCGAAGGCGATCAGAAACAGGGAAACCGAAGCCATTATTGGCCAGCGGCTTTGAGCGGGTACATAGTAAGCCTGAGTACTCATAGAACACTCCTTGCAGGTGCAACAGCAATACCGCTGACCGGGCTGGATTCGGGGGTAATATCAAACAGGGTATAAGAGAGCGTGATGGTGGAGATATAGCCCGGCAATTGATCATCCACCATAAACACCAGCGGCATGGCGCGCTTTTCACCGGCAGCAAGCGGTTGCTGTTCAAAGCAGAAGCAGTTCACCTTGTGCAGGTAGGGAGCAGCTTCAGAGGGAGCCACACTGGGTATCGCCTGAGCGACCATATTCCGCTCGGTTGGATTAAATGCCAAAAAAGCGGTTTGCGTCATCTGTCCCGGATGGACCGAGATCTCCGCCTGCTCGGGTCGCAAACGCCACGGCATCGATTCATTATTGACCGCCAGAAACTGCACCCGTATCTGGCGTTTGCTATCAACTTTATATTCTTGTGTCAGAGCCCCCGTGTTCTGCAGTTTGCCGTTTAAGCCGGTCACATCGCAAAACACGTCATACAAAGGCACCAGTAAAAAGCCAAAACCAAACATCAGCACGGTCCCGGCTAACAGCTTTATTAACAGGGACCGATTACGTTGCTGCAGCTGATTCATCACACACCTCGGTCATTCTCTTTGTAGGGATGTGTAAATACTGGCGGCTCAGTGAACGAGTGATAGGGCGGTGGCGAAGGCAGCGTCCATTCAAGCCCATGACTACCTTCCCAGACCCGGTCTGTTGCTTGCCTGCCCGAGCGGATGCAACTGATGATGTTATACACAAACACCAGTTGGGAAAATCCAAACAGGAACGCGCCAAAGGTGGCCACCATATTGAAATCAGCAAACTGCAGCGCATAATCGGGAATGCGTCGGGGCATCCCCGCCAGACCCAGAAAGTGCATCGGGAAGAAGGTGATATTGACACCGATAAAAGAGAGCCAGAAATGTAGCTTAGCCATCGACTCGTTATACATATGCCCGGTCCACTTAGGTAACCAGAAATAGGTCGCTGCCATAAGCGCGAAAATGGAGCCGGGTACCAGTACATAGTGAAAATGCGCCACCACAAAGTAGGTATCGTGATACTGGAAATCCGCTGGTGCGATCGCCAGCATCAGGCCGGAAAAGCCGCCAATAGTAAACAGCACCACAAAAGCCAGCGCAAACAGCATCGGCGTTTCAAAGGTCATTGACCCCCGATACATGGTGGCAACCCAGTTAAACACCTTCACCCCGGTAGGCACGGCTATCAGCATCGTGGTAAACATAAAGAACAACTCACCGGCCAGCGGCATCCCTACAGCAAACATATGATGTGCCCAGACAATGAATGAGAGTATCGCTATCGATGCAGTGGCATACACCATTGAGGTATAACCAAAAAGACGCTTACGGGCGAAGGTGGGAATAATTTCAGACACAACCCCAAACGCGGGCAGAATCATGATATACACCTCCGGATGACCAAAGAACCAGAACACATGCTGAAACAGCACCGGATCACCACCACCGGCAGCATCAAAAAAGCTGGTACCAAAATGGATATCCATCAGCATCATGGTCACCACACCGGCTAAAACAGGCATTACCGCAATCAGAAGAAAAGCGGTTATCAACCAGGTCCAGACAAACAGAGGCATATCCATCAGCTTCATGCCAGGGGCGCGCATATTAAGAATCGTGGCGATCACATTGATCGCCCCCATAATCGAACTGATTCCCATCATATGCACGGCAAAGATGAAAAACGTCACACTGGGCGGAGCGTATGTAGTGGACAGCGGAGCATAAAAAGTCCAGCCGAAATTGGGGCCACCACCCTCCATCAACAGCGTGGAAAGCATCATGGTGAAAGCAAAGGGCAGGATCCAGAAGCTCCAGTTATTCATCCGCGGCAGCGCCATATCCGGGGCACCGATCATCATTGGGATAAGCCAGTTTGCCAGACCGACAAAAGCGGGCATCACCGCGCCAAACACCATAATCAATCCGTGAGAGGTGGTCATCTGATTGAAAAACTCGGGTCTGACCAACTGCAATCCTGGCTGAAACAGTTCGGCACGAATGGTCAGCGCCATACAGCCACCAATAAAGAACATTGTCAGGCTGAAGAACAGATAGAGCGTACCGATATCTTTATGATTGGTCGTGTAGAGCCAGCGGGTGATACCTGTGGCAGGGCCATGGTGACCTGTACTATGGACTGATTGCTCTAAGCTACCCATCACCCTACTCCTTCAACAACTTACTGATTTGTTGAACCGTAACCACACCGCCCTGGTTACCCCATGAATTACGTTCGTAAGTGATCACTGACGCCAGATCGACCGCTTTGAGCTGTTCACCAAACGCCTGCATCGCGGTACCGGAGCGGCCATGCAGTACCACATTGATATGCTCAGCAGGATCTCCTGTCATTAACGGGCTTCCTGCCAGTGCCGGGAAGATACCTGGGAGCCCCTGTCCTTCCGGCTGATGACACGCGGCACAGGTGCCTTTGTAAACCTCTTCTCCCCGGGACATCAGCTCAGCCTGACTCATCTCCTTCTGCGCCGATACTGCCTCTGCAGCTTTAAGGCTGGCTTGCTCTGCAACCCATAGTTGATAATCTTCAGGAGATTTAACATCGACCACAATCGGCATAAAACCGTGATCCCTGCCACAGAGCTCGGCGCACTGGCCGCGATAGATACCCGGTTCATCAACCAGGGTCCAGGACTCATTAACAAAACCGGGAACGGCATCTTTCTTAACCGCCAGTGCAGGCACCCACCAGGAGTGAATGACATCGTTTGACGTCAACAGGAAACGCACCTTTTTACCGGCAGGAATGACCAGAGGATTATCCACTTCCAACAGATAGTGTTCCCCCTTGAGCTGTTCATTACTGATCTGTTCGCGGGGAGTCGCCAGGGTACTGAAAAAATCGATATCCTGATTGAGATATTTATACCGCCATTTCCACTGATATCCGGTTATCTGAATATCGATGTCCGCATTGTTTTTATCGTACATCTGAATCAGCGTGGTACTGGCGGGCACCGCCATCGAAACCAGAATCACAACAGGGACAATGGTCCAGATGATCTCGACCCAGGTGCTTTCATGAAAATGAGCAGCTTTCGCTCCACGGGATTTGCGGTGCCAGATGATCGACCAGAACATCACGCCGAACACCACCACAGCAATGGCCACACAGATATAGAAAATGATCATATGCAGGTTGTAGACAGATCGACTGATCTCAGTTGCCCCTTCAACCAGATTTACCTGCCACTGCGCTGTCACCAGCGGCGCATAAAAAAGCCCCGCAAAAAACAGGACCCTTCCAATACGTCGTCTCATTCTCAGGCCTCCTTTCTGTTGAATACTCAACAGCTGCATACCAAGCCTAAAATGATCCTTTTTAGTCCAAACCAATATCCCAGTCGATCACTTGGTTATAAGCCAGTATAGCAGCAGATTTCAGAGTGCAAGGGGAAAGTTCCGTCGCTAAACAGAGGACAGGGGCGCATGAATGCCGCCCCTGTAGGAGAGAAAAAACCGATAAATTTTTCTGAAAACTGCCTATCCTGCCAACGTCGTTAAAAGCCAGTACAGTAACGAAATCAGTGCAATCAGAAACACTGCTGAAGCCAGCAGCCCTAACCACATCGATTGCATAGGAATATTATATTTCCTTTCCCTTTCATCGGGTGGCTTGGTAAAAACCATGCACCACGATCTGTGAATTCTGGCGATCCAACTTATTAACAGCAGCAGTTTTTCTGAGAACAGGTTCGGATACATAAGAACCACCCCTCTTATTAACTGCGCCTCTTAAGGTATAGTCGATAGCCAAGCAAAATAGCCAACAGAATTGCAAAAATAAGTTGTTGAAAGAAGTCTGAGCGAATCTGCCAGACGAAGTGAAACAGCACCAACAGACTGGCAGGATAGATCAGCAAATGCAGTTTTTTCCAGCGTCTGCCAAGCCGGCGCTGCATCTTCTGCGTGGACGTTACGGCTAAGGGCAGCAATAACAATAACGCCAGTGATCCCATGACAATATAGGGACGTTTTGTCAGCTCAGTCATCAGCATATCCCAGCGCCAGCCAAGCAGGAACGTAGCGAATGCCAGCAGATGCAGAACCGCATAGAAAAAAGCATACAGCCCGAACATGCGCCGATAAGCCATTAGCCAGCGCCAGCCGAAAAACTTTCTCAACGGCGTAACCGCCAGCGTCAGCCATAGCCAACACAGCGCCCAGAACCCCAGCTCTTTAACAATATACTTAGCAGGATCAGCCCCCAGGTCATTGGTCAATAAACCTTCAACCAGCATCCCCAGCGGCAGCAACAGTAATAAGAAAAATAACCACCAGCGAAAAAGCCTCATGGGTGCCACTGACACCATCAGAACCACTGGGTCAGATCCATCCCCTTATAGAGATGGGCAACCTGGTCGGCATAGCCATTAAAGGGCAGTGTATCAATAATATTGGGTGTTAACAGTGAAGAGGGTAAACGCCGCTCGGTCGCCTGGGACCAGCGCGGGTGGTCAACTTCAGGGTTAACATTGGCATAGAAACCATACTCATCCGGCGCAGTCATGTTCCAGCTGGTTGCCGGCATGGTTTCACTGAAATGGATCCGAACAATGGATTTGATCGATTTAAAACCGTACTTCCAGGGCACAACCAGCCTTAACGGTGCGCCATTCTGAGGGGGCAAAGCATTACCATAAAGCCCCACCGCCATCAGTGTTAGCGGGTGCATCGCCTCATCCATTCGCAGTCCCTCCACATAGGGCCACTTTATCGTGCTAAAAAAGCCCCGCTGTCCCGGCATCTGTTCTTTATCCAGCAGCGTGGTGAACTGCACATATTTCGCTTTCGAGGTGGGCTCGAACCGTTTAATCAGATCCGCCAGCGGGAACCCCAGCCAGGGAATCACCATCGACCATGCCTCGACACAGCGCAGACGGTACACCCGGTCCTCCAGTGCATGGGGGGCAAGAATATCTTCCAGATGATAGTTGCCCGGCTTAGCCACTTCACCGCTGATCTCAACCATCCAGGGGTCGGTTTTAAATTCCTGGGCATTGCGCACCGGATCACGCTTATCCGTACCAAACTCGTAGAAGTTATTGTGGGTGATTACATTGTAGTAGGGTGCGAGGGTTTCACGGGTTGATAACTCTGCATTACGGCCAGCCTCTGCCAGCTTAGGTTGCAGCCAGTCAGGCCCTTTATATCGCGGCAGGTCCGCCGGAATATCATATCCGGCCGCCTCTGTCAGGGATGGAAGCCCCACCACAGGGAGTGCCGCGACAGACAGCGCCGCCTGCATAAAACGACGCCGGTCACGATACACTGACTCGGGCGTGATCTCAGATGGCAGGACCGGTTGCGATCCGCCAGATTTATACCGCTTCACCATAACCACCTCCTGCCTGTATTGGACAACAACTAACTGCTAAGTGCTTTACGTTTACGCAGCAACCAGAGAACCGGACCAGAAAGGGTATAAGCCAACAGCAGCAGCCAGAGGAAGATAGGCGGGCTGATAGAGATAACACCGATCGTTAATACGATCACCAGCAGAATCATAAAGGGAATTTTTCCCTTGGGATCGACATCTTTGAAACTGTAATAGAGCACGTTACTGACCATCAGCACACCCATTAAGGCCACATAGATAGCGATAGGGTAAACAAAGCCGCTGACATCGATGCCAAACTCAACACAGGCCCAGACTAAACCCGCCACCGAGGCCGCAGCTGCCGGGCTTGGCAGCCCGATAAAGTAGCGCTTATCAACCGAACCGATCTGGGTATTAAAACGCGCCAGTCGCAGGGCTGCCCCGGCAACATAGATAAAGGCACAGAACCAGCCAAATTTACCTGCACCACTCAACGCCCAGCTGAACGTTACTAACGCCGGCGCCACGCCAAAAGAGACCATATCTGATAATGAATCATACTCCGCGCCAAAGGCACTCTGGGTATTGGTCAGACGGGCAACACGACCATCCAGGCCGTCCAGCACCATCGCCACAAAAATTGCGATGGCGGCATTATCAAAAACCCCGTTCATACCAGCCACTACAGCATAAAATCCACAGAACAGCGCCCCTGTGGTAAACAGGTTCGGCAGCAGGTAGATCCCTCTGCTGCGAGGCTTAGGCCCCGTTTGATCAGGACATGACTGTTCCTGATCGGACTGTTCAGATGGTTCTGGTTTGTTTCCCTGTGGGTCATTCATAGAGCTATTTACACCAATGGATTAACAAAATGTAACGACATTCTACTTTTCCGAATCCGGGAAAGCTATGTCTACACGACAGCCGGGGACAGAAACAGGGTCAGGTTCCCAGCAGCACCCGGTCAACAAATTTACGCACCAGAATATTCGACTCCGGGGTTTCAACCGCCGAACTCAACACCTGCTCCAGCTGACCATCGCCCTCGGTATAATGTGACTTATAAAAAGTCAGTCGCTCAATCAGGGTGGCTTTATCGACCTCAGGGTGGAACTGAAAAGCCCAGAACGGCTTCCCCCTGAGTTTAAAGCTGTGAACACACTGATCGGTATAAGCCAGCAACTGGCAGGTTTGCGGCAGGGTTTTGGCGTACTGCCGGTGTACTGAAACGGCAGCAAACTGATCCGGTGTATCATAATAGAGCGGATCATGGGTGGCAGCTTCTGTCAGCGTAATCGGAATAGCCCCCATTTCAAAGCCGGTATCCCGGTGAAAAATCTGCCCTCCCAACGCCAGTATCGCTAACTGAAAACCAAAACAGGAGGCAAATACAGGCTTGCCGGTGTCTGCACAGTGACGGATCAGCGACTCACACCGGGGGATAAAACCATATTGATCAGGTTTGAGAACGTCCGCCTCACTGGCACCGCCCACCAGCAAAGCATCGTAATCATCAGCCACCGTGAGCGGAAAATCCGGCGTATCAAAAACATTGAGAATCGCTATCTGTTGCGGCTTCAAACCACTGTACTCAGCAAAGCTATGATGTTCTTCCCGACGCACCTGCTCGCCATCACGGATCTGCAACAGCAGAATTTTCAGTTGTTCACGGGTTTTCATAACAGGCCTCTGCTCAGGCAACTTTGTTGTTACCGCAGTTCTAAGAATACCTTCCCCGATTGAAGACTCAATAGAAAAAGGGCGGTATCACAGCGATACAGCCCTCAAAGCGATGCTGTTAACAGAATGCAGCTACTATTTCAGCCCTGGCAGAAAGAAAGGGATATCGATCCGCTTCTCAGTCAGCTTACGGGTGATCACTTGCTTCAATGGAGAAAAGTTATTAGCAATTCTCAAAGTCGCCTTGCGGGCAATCTTGGCCGCAAAGTTATCATTGGTAAACAAACCAACCACAAGATTAGTGCCCATATAAAGCGGTTTAGTGACCCGCATATGGTTGCTCTGGTATTTTTCCAACACCGTATAACTGCCGATATCCATTCCCTTAGACAGCGCCTGTTTAATCTCTTTGGTAAGGGTCTCCTGACTGCGTAATCCCAGATTAAATCCGTGAGCGGTCACCGGGTGCATCCCCACCGCAGCATCACCTATCACCGCAAACCGGCGACCAATAAACTTGTTGGCATGCACCGCTACCAGCGGGTAGAGATGGCGCCGACCATAGAGCTTCATACTGCCCAGTTGGCCCTGCAAACGCTGCTCAATATCCGCAGCAAACGCCTCTTCACTCATATTGAAAATGGTATCGGCCTCAGCACTTGAAACAGTCACCACGATAGAGGAGAGATTGCCGGTCATTGGCAGAATCGCCAGAGTACGCCCATAGTGGAAACACTCGAAAGCGGTTTGATTATGAGGCAGTGTATGCTCCATACGACACACAATCGCCGTACGGGAGAAATCCTTCATGGTGGCCGGAACACCCATTTTCCGGCGGGTTTCTGAGAAACGACTGTCCGCAGACACCAGCAGATCACACTCAACCCGCTCTCCATTAGAGAGGATAACCCAGGCGCTATCACTGCCACTGCCGACCTCCTCAACGGAGGTTTCGGTTAACAGCTCAACATTGTCGATACCTTCAACCACCTCAAAATAGGCTTTGCGTATTTTGTCGTTTGGCACCAGATAACCCAAAGCATCCAGATCGGCATCATCATTATCGAAATCCAGGGTATAGCTGGAATTACCATCCAGAACTTTTGCGGCACAGATCGGTGATACATCTTTATCCGCAAGCTGCTGCCAGGCTCCCGAAGCTTTCATCATCTCTACCGACAGATGGGTCAGGGCGATCTCACGACCATCTTCCGGGGGTTCACGCAACGTCGTCAGGGATGAACGCTCTACCAACAGCACTTTCAGGGATGTTTCCCCCAGTGACCGGGCAAAACTCAGTCCGGCCGGGCCTGCGCCAATTATTACGATGTCATACTTCATATCAGACCTCAGGGCGACAGCGCGCCATTGCAACGTGAATATGACCGCAAACACTACCCTCTATAGCCTCAGATTTCCCTAATCCAGATCAAAGATGAATACACAAAAACAGGGTTACCCCGCCTGAATATATTGCACTTTCAGAAACATATGAAAAAATACATTTCTAATACTGCAACAAAGTCTGCCGACGACAGCGTTGCATCCGCCCAGCCAACCGTTCTTTGGAAACCCTCTGCATGGACACCCGATCGCTGAAGTTATTCATTAGTCTCTGTGACACCCTTCACTTTGGCCGGGCCAGCGAAGCCTGTCATATCAGCCCTTCAGCACTGACCCGGGCGATAAAGCAGCTGGAAGAATCGCTGGGCGTGCAACTGTTTGAACGGGACAACCGCACCGTCAGTCTGACCCGTGAGGGAGCCCGGTTTCAGATATATGCCCGGGAAGCGCTGACCCAGTGGGATGTGGTACGTAACTCTCTGCTGGAAGGGGTACAGGAACTGCAGGGGGAGATCAGTGTTTACTGCTCCGTCACCGCCAGTTACAGCTTTCTTTACGATATTCTCAGTGATTTTCGCAAACAGCACCCCAGAATTGAACTGAAACTGCATACCGGCGATCCGGAAAACGCCATTCAGCGGGTGCTGGCTGGCACCGACGATATCACCATTGCCGCTAAACCTGACACCCTGAACGCCAGCCTGGCCTTCAAACATATTGCCACTTCACCACTGCTGTTTATCGCTCCACAGAAAGATCTCCAGCTTGACCCGATGCTCAGAGGTTCACCCGACTGGTCGGCCATCCCGATGATTCTGTCGGAGGAGGGTGTGTCACGTAAACGGATAGATCAGTGGTTCAAAGCACGCCAGAGCAAACCCCTTATCTATGCGCAGGTGGCCGGTAATGAGGCGATTGTCAGCATGGTCAGTCTGGGGTTTGGGGTTGGAGTCGTGCCCAAAATCGTACTGGACAACAGTCCGCTGGCAGAGCGGGTACGCATCCTCGACATTGAGCCGCAACTAAAAGCTTACGACGTAGGCCTGTTTGCCCTGAAAAAGAAACTGCAAAGCCCGCTGATCGATGCTTTCTGGTCACAGATCCGCTAGCCTCAGCTACACCCGCCGACCCGGCTTATTAACCAGATAGATGCCCAGTGCCACCAGCAACAGTGCTCCCAGCATATCGTATGTTAACTGCTCATCCAGAATCATCCAGGCAAACAGCACGCCAAACAGAGGCGTCAGGAAGGTAAAACTGGCAATTTTCGCTGCCGGATAGTGGCTGAGCAACCAGAACCAGGCGAGATACCCGGCAAACGCCATCAAAACGGTCTGAAACAGCAGCGACCCAACCACCCATGACGACAACTGCGTAATACCCGGTTCATTCATCAGCCACGAAAGCAAAGGCAGTGCCAGCGCCGAAACCACCAGTTGATACAGCAGCACCCGGGAGGGCGACTGGTGTCGCTGGGGAGAGGCTTTCAGCACCACCGTCGTGGCACCCCAGAAAAACGCCGCGGCCAGCGCCAGACTATCACCCAACAGGGAAGCCTCACCATCGACTGAATCTCGGAAGGCGAAGAAAACCCCGGCAAACGCAATGAGCAACCCTACCACCTGTGATCGTTTCAGTGACTCATCCGGAACAAACAGATGGGTCCCCAGGGCGACAATAAAGGGCGAGGTATAGAGAAATATGGTGGTATGGGATGCGGTAGTCAGCGTCAAAGCGATATAGATCAGCAGAAACTCGATGGCAAACAGCGCCCCCAGTAATACCCCCCACCAGAAAGCACCGTCGTCACGAAAGATCTTCTCTCCACGTAACGTCATCCACAACATCAGCAGCAGTGATGCACCAACAGAACGCAGACCGGCCTGCATCAACGGCGAGATGCCTTCCAGACCAAACTTAACCACCGTCTGATTCAGGCCGAATAACATACAGAGCCCGATCAATAGTACAATGGCCGGGCTATCAAAAGCGGTTTTAATCATGCACTGAACAGCGCATCAAGCTCAGGTGAGATATAGGGGCGGCCACGCTCATTCAGTGCCGTGCCGATCACCAGGCCGTTTACACACAACCTGTCATCGCTGACTCGCACAACCCGTTGACGGAAACCAAACTTCACTTTACTGATCCGCTCCAGCTCAACTTCCACCCGAAAACGATCGCCACTCTTCAATGAAGACTGGTAATCCAGTTCAGAACGGATCACCACCAGATGGATACCCGCTTCGGTCAATGCTGCAAAATCAACACCGCTGCTAAGCAGAAACTCATGGCGGGCGTGCTCCAGATAATTAAAATAGACGCCATTGTTGACGATGCCCTGCATATCCAGTTCATAATCCCTTACGCTCATTTCGATACTGAACATTTTACTTCCCCGACAAAAAAAGAGGGTGCGATCATAGCACCCTCAGATAACTGTGTAATTAAGGTCGGATTAATGCGTAGAACGGGCCGGTTTAACCGACTCGGGTGCCAGCGACTCAATCAGTTTCAGCAATGCATCAACGCCATCCTGCAGATTGGAGTTATTATCAATCAGCTGAATATTGTCCGGCAGGCTATCAACAAACTGACGATGCCGGGCCAGCCGTTTGATAATCTCGGCTTCACTCTCCCGGCCCCTTTTTGTCAGCCGCTGATGCAGAATATCCTCTTCAACTTCAACCAGCACAGGAATCAGATTGGGATAAGCATGCATTGCGATCTGCAGATATTCACGGGAGCCGTTGATCACCACATTAACCCCTTTCGACAACCAGTTATCGATCTCTGAACCGATACCATAGCTGTAATCATGAGAGTACCACTGCATGGCAAACATCCCCATGCTGGCACGCATATCAAACTCTTCCGGTGAGAGGTGGATATGATTTTCGCCACCGACATTCGGGGCTCGGGTGATATAACGATGAGCCACAAAGCAGCCATGATTTGCCTGCAGGCGCCGACGACACCCCTCGAGCAAGCTGTCTTTACCGCTGCCAGAAGCGCCCACCAGATAGAGCAGTTTTCCACTCATAGGATGATCTCTGAGTACTATAACCAGTTATTGTGAGACCAAGAGTAATACGCTTAAATTAGAAACACCAGTATTGATTAACCCGGCACCATCTTCGTGGCGAACAAAACCTCAGGCCAGCATCTTCTGCTCAAATACAACAACATAGGTATCGTTCCAGCGTGGGAACAGACTCGTCTGCCACCATAAAGGTTGCTGAGAATACTGGCTAAAATCTCTGGTCAAATCACTGGACATATAACTGACAACGCTGCTGACAGTGCCGCTCCTGGCATTAGCGTCCTGATACTCGACTGTATTGAACGAACCCAGCTGGGCAACCACGACGATCGACGACAGAGCGATCAGCCTGACTGAACGGATCATAATAACCTCCTCAGACCGGAACTCTGTTGATAGGCCATCCTGGCTCTCTGTGCGCCAGAAGACTGCAGATTCCCTGTGACGCCGGTCTGCTTCCCCGGTTTTTAGCTTTTTCTGCCGGGGGAATACTTAGTATAGTCGGAATCAACGATTCACCAGAAAATTAGCCCCTCTTTGTTTCCCACCCTTCACAGAGACCAAAAAAAACCGCTCAATGAGCGGTTTTTTAACAGTTCGAAAGTGTTACAGGCTCAACACCTTTTCACCACGGGACAGACCGGAGACACCAGTACGTACCACCTCCATAATATGGCTGGTGCCCAGGGTTTCGATGAAAGCATCCAGCTTATCACTGGCACCGGTCAGCTGAACCGTATAGGTGGTCGGCGTTACATCGATAATCTGACCGCGGAAAATATCCGCCGTACGCTTGATCTCCGCACGCATCTGGCCACTGGCTTTCAGTTTGATCATCATCAGCTCACGCTCGATATGATCACCTTCAGTCAGATCAACCACCTTCACCACATCGATCAGCTTATTCAGCTGCTTGGTGATCTGCTCGATCACCCGATCGCTACCGATCGTGGTGACCGTCAGGCGTGACAAAGTGGAATCTTCCGTTGGTGCTACCGTTAGCGACTCAATATTGAAGTTACGCTGGGAGAACAGACCCACAACCCGGGACAGCGCACCTGGCTCGTTTTCCATCAGCACAGAAATAATATGTCTCATGATCAGGTTCTCTCCGTCTTGCTCAGCCACATATCCCGCATAGAGCCACGTGGTACCTGCATCGGGTATACATGCTCAAACGGATCTACAGCGATATCCATAAACACCATGCGATCTTTCAGGGAGAACGCTTCAGTCATTGCCGCTTCAAGGTCTTCATACTTCTCAACCTTCATCCCGACATGTCCATAAGCTTCAACCAGCTTAACGAAGTCCGGCAGGGACTTCATATAGGACTGCGAGTGACGTGATTCATAGTTCATATCCTGCCACTGACGCACCATGCCCAGAGACTGATTGTTCAAACAGATAACCTTAACCGGAATATCGTACTGACTGATGGTCGACAGCTCCTGAATATTCATCTGAATACTGCCTTCACCGGTGACACAGACAACCTCCTCATCCGGGAAGTTCATCTTTACACCCATCGCCGCAGGCAGACCAAAGCCCATAGTGCCCAGACCACCGGAGTTGATCCAGCGATTCGGTTTATTGAACTTATAATACTGTGCCGCAAACATCTGGTGCTGACCGACGTCAGAACAAACATAAGCATCACCTTTAGTGACCTTGCTCAGCATCTCGATAACCTGTTGCGGTTTCATCAGCTCCGAATCATCGGTGCGGAAACGGCCACCGTGACGGCCACGCCACTCATCGATCTGCTGCCACCAGGCATCGATCGATTCTTTGCCAGGCTGTTTTTTGCTGCTTTTAACCAGTTCGACCATCTCCTGCAATACATGCTTGGCAGGGCCTACAATTGGCACATCGGCCTGGATAGTCTTCGAAATCGAAGCGGGGTCAATATCCACGTGGATAATTTTCGCGGTTGGACAGAACTTATCCACACCATTGGTTACCCGGTCATCAAAACGGGCACCCACCGCCAGGATCAGATCCGCATGGTGCATCGCCATATTCGCTTCATAGCTACCGTGCATCCCCAGCATACCGATAAACTGACGATCGGTACCCGGATAACCACCCAGCCCCATCAGGGTGTTGGTTACCGGCGCATTCAGCAGCTTAGCCAGTTCGGTCAGCTCCGCGCTGGCATCACCCATAATGACACCACCACCCGTATAGAGAACCAGACGCTTGGCACCCAGCACCATATCGATCGCTTTCTTAATCTGGCCGCTATGCCCCCGGGTGACCGGGTTATATGAGCGCAGCTTAATACTTTTCGGATACTCGTAATTAAAGCGATCGGTCGGATTAGTCATATCCTTGGGAATATCAACCACAACCGGTCCCGGACGACCACTTTCCGCAATATGGAACGCTTTCTTAATGATGGAGGGAATATCTTCAGGGTTCTGCACACTGAAGCTGTGTTTCACTATCGGACGGGAGACACCGATCATGTCGGTCTCCTGAAACGCATCTTCACCGATCAGGAAGCTCATGACCTGGCCGGTAATCACCACCATCGGAATCGAATCCATATATGCTGTTGCAATACCGGTAATCGCATTGGTAGCACCCGGGCCGGAAGTCACCAGTGCCACACCGGCTTTACCGGTTGCACGGGCATACGCATCAGCCATATGGGTAGCGGCCTGCTCGTGGCGAACCAGCACGTGTTGTACATCTTCCTGCTGAAACAGAGCGTCATAAATATGCAGCAGCGCTCCGCCCGGATAGCCGTAGATGTGTTTCACACCCTCATCTTTAAGGGCGCGAATTACCATTTCGCCGCCTGAAAGTTGTTCCACAATAGTATCCTCAAATTACACGCATCAAAGCATGTATAAAAATTCTGATACTGGAGGATGTTATGACGCGCCTACTGGTGTGTAATAACATCAACCAGCAGGCTTTTGCGAAGATGACCGGTACGGTCAGAGAAAGGCAAAAGCAACTCTTCATCCGGTGATTAAGTGTGGGTACACACTGTAAACCCGGGAAAATAAGCTGGGTGTGCTTATCAGGTTTCTGCTTCGGGGTGACCTACTTAGCGCAGAAACAACTAAATTGTGCCGCCATTCTGCCAGCAGTACAGGAATTGATCAAGAGATCATCCATGATAAATACTATATTTTTCAGATGCTGAAACGGATAGCTGCAGAGCGATGGAGGAGAGTGCTATAGTGGTGAAAAAGCATTTATCATTTTTTGAGTCGGAGATCGTTGCATGAGCACTGCGGAAATTAAAAACAAGGAACGCGCACTCAATGAGTTTGTACTGGTATTGCGCAAGATAATGGTTGAACCCAGCATCTGTGAAACGGCACTGGAGATCACCCGCAAATATATAGACGATAAGCACGCCAACGTAAAAATAGCGGATGAGCTGTCCGCCACCACCAGCATTAAGATCCCCGCAGAACACAGCGAGGCAGACACCCTGTTTCTGGAGATGCTGAAAGATCTGGTACGGGACGAGAAAGCTTTGTATTAAAAGCTTTGTATTACAAGTGTTGTATTAAGAGCTTTGTATAAAGAGCGCGCTGTATTAAGAAGGCCGTACCAGTCACATCTTAAACCAATAACAGAGGCCCGAAAGGGCCTGCCTTTTCCTCAAAAAGCAGCCCCCCCCTTAACATAACTGACGGTATAACTTAAACTCCCCACATCTAAGGCAGTGAAGCCACATACCAATAGCCAATAGTGCCACACCTCCGTTTCATCCAGCACGGCACTCACAATTCATGACCCCGGGAATTAAAGGAATAATTCAGATGTCACGTCCAAAAACCGCCTGTTTTGACAACTACTTTTTCATCAGCGTCAATGGCACCCATCACAGCTCAACGCAGACATTTCAATTCTATAGCAGCGATGATCAGGTGCAGCAGGAATACATCGAAGCCAAACAGCAACGGATGGAACAATCAGGCTATAGTATTTTTAGCTGGGACTGGACACCTGAAACCGAAAAACGCAACGTCTGGCTCAGCATCGAATGCGACGAAGGCGGGCCAATCAAACTGCCATTATTCAAAGCGGTCGACAAACAGGAATATCAATATCGGGATGAAAATTACGAACAGAATTATCATCTGCAAGCGGTCGTTCCCCTCACGCTGCTACCCAGTTATCAGCCACAACAGTACCCAGAGCAATATATGGCGCCCGTACGTAATGGCTATATCTATATTTTTCAGGGCAATCAGCTGTGGCGAGAGATCGAGATAAAAAACAGAGAAGACAGCGGCGCAGAGTTTCGTGACACCCATCTTTATCGCCACCGGGAAGGCTTTGACAAACCGTTCAAAAAAGGCCCTCGCAAAGCCGTCGGCAAACCACTCAAAGATATCTGGCTGCCCACCAAAGCCAATGGCAGCCCTCAACGCTTGCATATCGCATATTCGGAAGTTCAGTGGAGCGCTGCCTACCTCAACTTTCTCGAACACCCCGATAATCAAACGATCCTGCAACAACGTACCAGCCTGATTACTCACCGCAGCATTAATGTGCTGGGAGAAAAACTGAACACCACCTTCAAAACGATGCGCCTGCGCGAACCGGAGATTGAACACAAGCTGGCCGACCCCAGTCGCTATAATCAAGACCTCAGTGGCAACCATCTGCGTTATCTTTACGACGGCCTAAGCTTCGAAGTCGATTCGCTGCGCAATAACAGCAACAGCCTGCTATCAACACTGGAGAATAGCACTCACCAACGGCTGGAATATGGCGCCCGTGCAACCCAGTACAACCGGAAAATGAATAACGCCAGCCAGGAGGACAGCCTCTGGCAGGCTCACAGCTCGATCGATTATCTGGCCGATGCCAAAGCCCGGCAACTCAAACTCATGGTGTTGCCCGACCCGCTATTCGAACTTCGCCACCATACTCAGATGGCGATGCAGACCAGCGCCTGCCTGTTTCATATACTGGAAGATGCGGGCCAGCAGAAATATTTTCAAAATGCCGAGCTGGTGCAACGCTTTGTGGTGCCAGACAAACTGCCCAACGGCCAGGAAAACCCCAACCACAAGCACCTGGACAGCTTTAACTACAGCCCTATCGGGGTATTCCAGCGCACACTGCGCAGCATTGAACGTCGTCGCTGCCGAGAGGATATGGCGTTGTTTCAACAAGCCCTCGGGCAAACACTGGATAATCCAGCCACGGCAGCCGTCATCCGGGATATAACCAGTCTCGATTGCGGCGCCCCCGGGGCCTACGTCATTGTCGGCAACGCCATGCAGGCTCTCAGTCAGAATTTAGCCGCCATTGATCCATTACAGGATAAAACGCAAACAACAGACTGGCCCGGTCACGATATCATATCCAACTTCTACACCCGGGGCACCAGCCATCCGCTGCATGCCCTGCTCTACCCCCCTGCCGATCAGGTGCCGCTGGACACCGCCTACACCGCACCCGTGCCAGTGAACGACGGCAGTGGCCTGGCAACCACGGAAAACATCGCCCGTTGGGCAGGTGATAACCTGCTACTCAGCGACAATATCGAAATAATGGAACACGCGACGCTACTGGCCGAAAATAATGAAGATGGATTTGCCGGCAGCCGCCGTATCCTCAATACCGCCGACGGAGTCCTGAGTGGTTTCTTTACCGCTATGCTGGCGCTGCAGAACAAAGCCAGCGCCCGCGCCAGCCTGAGCCAGCTTGTAGAAACTATCGAATTCAAGGCCGCCTACCTCGACAATATCCGTCTGGGCAAACTGATAGCGCCGGACAGTTTCGGGCAAGCCACCTTTATTCCCACCTCCGGCGAATCGATTGCGGGCGCCTATGTGGTGGGGGTACACAGTAAAAAAGCCGGGCTGCATTTCGGTCTCACCGAAGGGCAGCGTCAAAAAACCACCTCAAAGCGCACTGGCATACTTCAGGAAAGCAACGGCAGACTGCTGGCCTCCACCAACAAGCGCAGCCTCAAAGGCACCGAGCTAAGACAGGGCGCCACTGCCCGCAGCAAAGCCGACCTTAGAGTACTGATGGTACCCGAGGATAACCTTATCACCCAGATGAAGGTCGAACAGTTAGCCCAAGAAGCGGATCTGGGCAACGAAATAAAACCCCAAAGCAAAGGGGAAAAGATTGCAGCTAAAGCCTACTACCGGTTAGGCATGCCCTATTTTATTGTGGTGTTGGAAATTATGAACCTACAGAGAACTTCGGCTGGATTTGATGAAAAACATAGTGACTACTATAAATTGACTTCACGAACAAGCGCAGTCTTGGACTTAGGAGTTGCTATAGTAAATGCCTCGAATTTTCTGACGCAAGAAGCTGGCCGTGTAGCTGCTTATTCAACTAAAACAGTTATTAAGTTACCAGCCGGAATTGTTCGTTTCCTATCGTTCCCCTCTATGAATCTCCAGCTCACCGCTACTATGTCCCGCTTACTGATAGCCGGAGTCATCGGTGGCGCGCTTACCACAGCAGTCGCTGTATGGGATACCAGCCTGCTAATAGCAGCCCAGGACAATGATGCTGCATTCGCTATGGCAATGGTCGCCACAGGGACCGCTGTTTCGACCTTTGCTGGTCTTTACCCCACCACATCTCTCCTGGGTCCACTAGGCTGGATAGGTTTGACCATTGCCCTGGCAGGTTACGGCCTCTACATGCTGTTTAAAGACAGTCCGATGGAGACCTGGCTTAAAAACGGCCCTTTTGGCGCAAGTCCCGACCGGACCGGCGACTATAAGTATCTGCAAAAGCAGGACAAAGCCTGGCAGCACTTTATCAACCTGATTATGAATCTGCGGATTAAAACCTACCCGATACAGCAGATCGAACTGCCCACTAAACTACACCTGCATCTGGAAAATCTTGGAGTCACTCACGGCGTCTGGGTCACCAGCAATCTGTTTGGCCTGAGCAATCCAGATCAGCAAGCACTGCGCTTCCATGCCCGACAGGCAGTATTAAAGAGCACCGTAAAAGTCACACGTAACGGCCGAAAAAAACCAATTTTCACCGCTGAAAAGATAGAGCATCAGGATGCACAATCCATCTATAAACACAAAGTAGATAACGGTTTTATTTATTTTTACTGTTACAGAAAATCAATCCCTCGCTCAGATGCCGAATACAAAGTGTGGCAAGGCAGTACCTATATCTATGACTACAACGCCCATTTCCATACCCGGGCCCAGTTACAGATCGGCGAACATACCTTTCCCACCCCACCGTTAAGCAAAGAGGAAGAGGCTGGCAGCCCTACTAGCACCCCGAACTTTACAAAAGGAGAATACTGGTGGGCCAATGAGTTTGGCTGGGAACAGTAACAGGATAAATGATGAATAGAGCAGAAACACCACAGAGTCGCTATAGAGATACCGCCTGGAACAGCCAGAGCTACCGCAACCAGAAACCCCGGCCGGAACAGGGAGCCCTTACAAAGCTTCTGCAGGGAGGCGATCCACTGCCCTGGAGCCGGGCCAACGAAACCGTTCCCGTCAGTATGATTGAGGAACCCACCCCAACCGAGATCAAGCAGCGCATCAAAGACAATAAAGGCGAAACCCACTGGGATGAGAACCAGCATAGTGCTGGGTCACTGAATAAATATGGATTAATCTACTTTTATCTTACTGCTATAGCCAAAGGAATATGTACCATATTACTACCTGTGTTTATTGCTGTATTACTTTCTTTTGCTGTTTTTGACGGCTGGGGCTTTACAAAAATAGCTGGGGCCATATATATATATAGCATTTACGTGTTCCTTCCTTCAGGCCTAATCTGGGGCTACTTCGAAGCCTCTGGCCGCGGCTACCTCCCCATGCCCTGGTTTATGAAAGCCGTCAAACATTTCACCTTCAGCCGTAGTACTGGCATGGTCACCCGCTACAAAAACAACAAAGAGCTCTACAGTCACCCCTTCCCGGAGTTCGACTGTTATCTGGTTAGCAGCCCCAGCCATCAGGGTATACTCAGCTATCAGCTGCATCTGATACATCGCTATCACCGTTACTTTGACAGTATTCCCCTGCACGGTTTCAGCACCAGCCAGCAACCGGACGAGTTTGAGCGGATCTGGAACCTGATTCAGCGCTATATGGACACCAGCCAGCCGATGCCCGATATCCCGGAACTGGAACCCGCCCGGCCCCGCGACCCCACAACAGCCGCCTACGATGCTAAAACCAACCGTAAACCCGATTACTGGTTCTCAATGGATGATGACGAGTTTGAAGAGGCAATCAATCAACTACGCGCCGAGCAACGTTTTATGCCTAGTATGGGCCCGGAGATCGATCTGTTTAATGGCGGCATACAAGCCTGATAACGCCTGAGCACACTAACGGACTGAATAGATAGAAATGGACTTCCAACAGATAACGCCCTATAGCAGCACGGCCTGGAACAGCGAGCGCTACTCCAGGCAGAAACCACGCCCGGAACAGGGCTCGCTGATTAAACTACTGCAGGGCGGCAATCCCCTGCCCTGGAACCGGGCCAACGAAACGGTTCCCATCAGTATGATCCAGGAGCCAACACCCGCAGAAATTAAACAGCGCATCAAAGACAATAAAGGCGAAACTTTTTGGGATGAAAATCAGTGCACCATAGGCTCACTTAATCGCTGGGGATTAATCTACTTTTACATCACCATGTTTGCGAAAGGTTTTTGCGTCTTCCTGGGCCCACTTTTTCCATTCATTACCATATATCTATATTTTGATGACCCTGAAGATTTAAATGGACTACTCGACTTTATATATATATAGCGTTTATGTGTTTCTTCCTTCAGGCCTGATCTGGGGCTACTTCGAAGCCTCGGGCCGCGGCTACCTCCCCATGCCCTGGTTTATGAAAGCGGTCAAACATTTTTCGTTCAGCCGCAGCACCGGCATGGTCATCCGCTATAAAAACAATAAAGAGCTCTATAGCCATCCTTTTCCGGAGTTCGACTGTTATCTGGTTAGCAGCCCCAGCCATCAGGGCATACTCAGCTATCAGCTGCATCTGGTGCACCGCTATCATCGCTACTTCGACAGTATTCCCCTGCACGGTTTCAGCTCCAGCCAGCAACCTGAGGAGTTTGAGCGGATCTGGAACCTGATTCAGCGCTATATGGACACCAGCCAACCGATGCCCGATGTGCCAGAGCTGGAGCTAGCCCGGCCCCGCGACCCCACAACAGCCGCCTACGATGCTAAAACTAATCGTAAACCCGATTACTGGTTCTCAATGGATGATGACGAGTTTGAAGAGGCGATAAATCAACTGCGTGCCGAACAGCACTTTAAGCCCACCCTGGGCCCGGAAATTGATATGTTTAACAGTGGAGTTCAAACATCCATGACATAGATATAAGCAATCGTTGGCACTCTATTCTTCTAATATTATTGAAAAGGAAATCTACAAGCATTATGAACAGGGATTGTGACGGGCTTACAATGGAAGAAGCCAGGCGAATGGAAATCACATTAAAGTTTTACGTGGCAATAAAAAAAGAAGGAGATACCTTTATAAACTTAGTGGAAGCTGGAGACTGGGAGCCGTATCATCTCGATGATTCAGGGCCTGAGATAGGCTTAGGAAGGTTTGTCAGAGACAACGAACCATCCATATACGTTTCAGTCACTGATAATATTCTCTTCGTGCCTCCTGACTCCATTGGTCAGGGGACTATGGAACTGTTTACTCTATCATCTATCGAAAAAGCAGTTGAAGAAATTGACGACTCAATTGAACCAGAGGAAGAGTCAGACTGGAGGATTACTCTAATATGTTCAGCCTTTATCATTTATGTGCTTGTACGAGTTATAGATGCTTCTTATTGAAAACAGTGTCTCCGCTTTAATGTAGAAAATACAATCAATAGGCCGAATGGTGGCACTCAAGCCTGAGCAGCGTTGCATTGACTGTCATAGTAGTTAACACATGGAGGTGTAACCGATGAATCATTCTGTATTGAAAGATCTGAGTTTTTCCAAAGCCAGTGAATACAATGAGAAGATGGACAGGTTAAACAAAAACCTGAACCGTCTTAAGTACCAGCGGTTGTTCGCTTATCTGTTATTAGCGTTCACACTCTTCGCGATGATAAATTTTCCCTACCTACCGGTTTACGCATTTGTCATTATTTTCATATTCCCGGTTTTATCTGTCTCGCGGCAAATCAAACACTATGAACACGCTATTCAAGCACTAAAAGAGTCCGTCGAGGATTTTGACTTCTATATGCACTGATTCTGGTCATAAAAAAACGCGCTGACTCTTTCGGGTAGCGCGTTTTATTTAGTAGTCAGGTAAACAATCAGATCACAAACAGGTGGTGCTTTTTCTTGCCCAGTTTCACCAGGAAGAAGCGACCGAAAGTGCCGTTTGCCGCGGCAAACAGTTCAGCCGCTTTCATATTGTCATCCATCCCCTTCTCAGCACCGTTGACGATCACCGCATTACGCTGCAGAGCATCTTTGATCTGCTTACCGGAAGCCGCCAGACCTGCATCACTCAGCAGTGTGGTCAGGGGCGTCTCTGCCAGATCAACGTCCGTCAGGCTTGATGAAGGCAGTCCATCCAGTTGCAGCTGTTCAAAATCCGCTTCACTCAGATCAGAGAGGTTGCCGCTGAACAGGGCGTCTGTGATGCGCATGGCGGCTACCAGCCCCTCTTCACCATGTACCAGACGGGTCACTTCCCGTGCCAGAACAGACTGCGCTTCAGGGCGACCTTCACGTTCAGCATCTGCTTTTTCCAGCCCGTCGATCTCTTCAATCGATAAAAAGGTAAAGTATCTGAGGAAGTTATACACATCAGCGTCATTAGTCTGCAGCCAGAATTGGTAGAAGGCGTAAGGCGATGTTTTTGCAGAGGACAGCCAGATGGTACCGGACTCAGTTTTACCAAACTTAGTACCATCAGACTTAGTAATCAGCGGCAGGGTCAGACCAAAGGCTTTGTTGCCATTCATGCGTCGGGTCAGCTCGGTACCACCGGTAATATTACCCCACTGGTCAGAACCCCCAATCTGCAGGGTGCAGCCGTGACTGGCGTTCAGTTGCTGATAATCGTATGACTGCAGAATCATGTAGGTAAATTCGGTAAAGGAGATCCCCTCACCTTCCCGGTCGATCCGCTGTTTGACCGACTCTTTAGCAATCATCTGGTTAACGGAGAAATGCTTACCCACATCCCGCAGGAAGGTGAGAATATCCATCCCCCGGGTCCAGTCGAGGTTATTCACCACTTCCGCACTGTTTTCACCACAGTCGAAGTCGATAAACTGACTCACCTGACCTTTGAGTTTTTCAACCCAGCCCGCCACGGTGCTGTCATCGTTGAGTTTGCGTTCCTGAGCTTTAAAGCTCGGATCACCGATCAGACCGGTGGCACCACCCACCAGCGCCAGCGGCTTGTGACCGGCCTGCTGAAAACGTTTCAGCGCCAGCAGTGGCACCAGCGAACCGATGTGAAGGCTATCGGCGGTGGGATCAAAGCCACAATAGAGGGTGACAGAACCTTCAGCCAGGTGTTGTTCCAGCTCTTCTTCACTGGTCATCTGCGCGATCAGTCCGCGCGCATTGAGATCCTGTAGCAGTGTTTTGTCTGTCATTGCCTTCTATTTACCTTCTCAAAATAAGTAGTCATCATGGATTGGGGGCGTATTCTACCCTTCCACATCAGATCCGACAAACCTATGATGCTGATATAGAGCGATAACCGTCACTTTTTCTGGACTGCCTGCGCCTGAATAAAGCAACGGGCAAAACAGAACTTTTCTGACAAAAGATGCTCTGATCCAGACTTACCGAGCGGGTAGACCTGCCGGGCTGATATAAAAAAGAGACAATCGTGTCTGTGGATAGCCGAATATTCGCTTAATTTGTAATGATTTTCGCCGATACAGAGTGAATATTTCGGTTATGTGACAGCATCCGGTATAATTCATCGAATTTTACAATACTGAGGTAAACTGCCGTGTTTCTAGTTGAGCGGTTAAAAAAGCATCTTCCGGTCACCCACCTGATGGCGGTCATTATCTGTACGGTAATCATCGGCCTGACAGCGATGCTGATGCCCTCTGCGGAAGCACCCGCTTCGGATGCACCAATAACCTTTACTCAACCCCATATCAACGACCCACAACCGCTACCCTCGGCAGCGCAGCAATCTGATCCTGACAACAGGCACCCATCTGACGCAGGGAACACTCAGGTCGCCATGATGGTCCCCTCAAAGCTAACGTCCCCCGCTCAGCCAGCAACGCAGAAAGCGGATGTATGGAAGGATGTGACCGTACGCAGTGGCGACACCCTGACCTCTGTTTTTAAACGCGCGGGACTTACCGGTCGGGATGCTTTTCTGGTCAGCACTGCCGTGAAAGGCACTGAGGCTCTGAAACGGATCTACCCCGGTCAAACCCTGAGCTTTGTCATCGAAGATAAACAGCTGATAAAGCTAAAGCATATCCGCAATCAGCTGGAAAGCTCACTGCTCACCGCCACTGATCAGGGATTCAGTGTTAAAGAGATAACCAAGCAGCCAGACATCGAGACCCGCTTTGCCTCAGGCAGCATCGAAAACTCGCTGTTTCTGGATGCCTCTGCGGCGGGCCTGTCTGACAAGATGATTATGGAACTGGCGGCTATTTTTGGCTGGGATATCGACTTCGTTCTCGATCTGCGCCAGGGCGACCGTTTCAACCTGGTCTACGAAGAGAAATATCTCGAGGGTAAAAAGATCGGCGAAGGCAATATTCTCTCAGCCCAGTTTATCAATCAGGGAGAAACCTACACCGCTATCCGTTATACCGACAGCGATGGCAATAGCAGTTACTACACCCCGGAAGGTGACAGTATGCGTAAGGCATTTCTGCGCAGCCCGGTGGACTTTGCCCGCATCAGCTCCAGCTTCAAAGCACGTCGAAAACACCCCGTGCTTGGCCTGACACGAGCCCATAAGGGCACCGACTATGCCGCTCGCACCGGCACACCGATCAAGGCGGCGGGCGATGGTAAAATTATCTGGCGCGGCAAAAAAGGCGGCTACGGCAACTGCGTTATCGTCCAGCATGGCGGTAATATCACCACCCTCTATGGCCATATGAACAGTTTCCGCAAAGGTCAGAAAACCGGCAGCCGGGTCAGTCAGGGGGATGTGATCGGTTATGTCGGCCAGACCGGACTCGCCTCCGGCCCCCATCTGCACTATGAGTTCCGGGTTAATGGGGTACACAAAAATCCGCAGACAGTTAAACTGCCCCACGCGGCACCAATAGATAAAGCGGAGCGGCAGCAATTCTTCTCCGTGGCGAAACAGACACTGGCTCAGCTGGAATCGTTTAAAGCAACCCAGCTGGCCTCAGCAGCCCACTGATCTTCGTAAGCGACAGGCAGATATATTGATGAACGGCTCCATCTGTGCACCCATCTATATAGGCCTGATGTCGGGCACCAGTCTCGACAGTATCGATGCGGTGGCGGTTCGCTTTGAGCCCCAATTTGAATTGCTCGCCAGCCATAGTGAACCGATCCCTTCAGCGATCCATGCGGCCATCCTGGCCCTGTTAACCCCCGGTGATAATGAGATTGAACGGCTGGGGCGGCTTGACCTTCAACTGGCCGAACTGTTTGCCAGCGCGGTTAATAACCTGATCAGCACACACCATCTGGAGCAGAAGCAGATTGCTGCGATCGGCAGCCACGGGCAGACCATTCGTCACCGACCCGAAGCAAACTTTACCCTGCAGATCGGTGATCCGAATCTGATCGCCGAACGCACCGGCATCACCACCATCGGAGACTTCCGCCGCCGTGATATGGCCGCTGGCGGTCAGGGTGCACCGCTGGTGCCCGCGTTTCACAACGCCCTGTTTCGTCACACAACAGTGAACCGGGTTCTGGTGAATATCGGCGGTATGGCCAATCTCACCATTCTCGAAGCCGCTGAAGACAAACCCATCAGGGGTTACGATACTGGTCCCGGCAATGTGCTGATGGACAGCTGGATAATGCAACACAAGCATGAAAGCTATGATCGGGATGGACGCTGGGCGGCCCGGGGGAAAATAGTCCCTCAGTTGCTGCAGCAGATGCTGGCGCTGCCTTACTTCAGTGAACCAGCCCCGAAGAGCACTGGCCGCGAGCAGTTTAACCGGCACTGGCTGGAGCAGAAGGTGAATGCCCTCGCAGTAAGCCCTCCGCCAGAAGATGTTCAGGCCACCTTGCTGGAACTGACCGCTGTGTCGATTGCCGATGCCATCAAAAGCCATCAATTGAGCGATCTGCAGGTCTTTCTCTGTGGCGGAGGCAGCCATAACAGCCGGCTGAAGGCCCGCCTGACTGAGCTGCTTGAACCGCACTACCTGAGCACCACCGCAGAATTAAACCTCGACCCGGACTGGGTTGAAGCGGCGGCATTTGCCTGGCTGGCCTACCGCACCCTCAACCGACTGAGCGGTAACATTCCTGAGGTGACCGGCGCGGCAGGATACCGCCCCCTGGGCACAATCTGTTGGGCAACCCAGTCACCAAACTGACACCAGATCGACATTCCGGACACCATCAATCATTTCTCTTCCTGCCAGAAACCGTTACCACGGCCTGTTTGCCCGCGCCAAAATAACGCCGTAAGATAAAAAAACAATAAATACGCAGAACACTAAAAATGCACAAAGATGAGAGCATTGAAACCCCCTTCTTATTAGAAAATGAGATTCTCGATAAAACAGCAGAGGGAAAGATCTATCTGCTGGGACAGCGCATGCTGTTGTTACACGGTTATACCCTGGCCAGCCTTCGCAGAGAGTTTATTGAAAGAATCGGCCTTAAAACCACCCGTGAGATTTTTACCCGCCTGGGTTATCAGCAGGGTACTCAGGATGCCCTGCAGCTGAAAAAGCAGGGGATCACCGCCCTCGATAAACTGTTCACCTTCGGCCCTAAGATAAGAGAGCTGGAAGGCTTTGTTCTTAACCGGGCGGTGAAAAAGATGCATTACGACGAAGATACCGGACGCTTCTGGGGCGATTATATCTGGGAGTCGTCCTGGGAATCCAAAGCCCATCTGGAACACCTGGGCGTCAGTGGATCTCCCGCATGCTGGCTGATGACCGGCTATGCCTGTGGTTACACCACCACGGTGATGGGACGCCCTATCGTCTGGAAAGAGACTGAGTGTGTCGGCATGGGACATAAGCACTGCCGTGTTGTCGCTACCCCACTGGAGGAAGCCGATGATATTGATGAACATCTCGGCTTCATGCAGATTGAAACCTTTATCTCCCGGCCAAAATCCAGCAACTGCATACCATTAACAGAGCCTGCAGCAGCCCCGGACACCGTTCTTCCCGATATGGTGGGCTCTTCACAACAGTTCAATGCGGTGGCCAGCAAGCTTAAAAAAGTCGCAGCCACTCACTCCTCGGTCTTGTTAATTGGGGAAAGCGGTGTCGGTAAAGAACGCTTTGCCCAGGCGTTGCACTCGATCAGCCAGCGAGCCACCGGGCCATTTATCTCGGTCAACTGTGCAGCCATCCCTGCTGACCTGGTAGAAGCAGAACTGTTTGGAGTGCAGAAAGGTGCTTTTACAGGAGCGGTGGAGTCGAGGCCCGGACGGTTTGAAAGGGCTGATGGCGGAACCCTGTTTCTCGACGAGATCAGCAGCCTGCCATTAGCCGCGCAGGGTAAACTGCTACGGGCATTGCAGGAGAAAGAGGTCGAGCGGGTCGGAGGCACCGAAATCATCAGGGTGAATGTTCGTATCGTCGCCGCAGCCAATACTAATCTGACCGAAGACGTTGCCAACGGTCACTTCCGGGCTGACCTCTACTATCGGATCAATATTTTCCCAATTAAGATTCCGCCGCTACGGCAAAGAACCGATGATATCGCCCTGCTGATCAATCTGTTTATAAACCGCTTTGCCGCAGAGATGCAGAAGCCGGTCACGGGTATTTCCAGACAGGCATTCAATCAACTGCTCAACCACAGCTGGCCAGGCAACGTGCGCGAGCTTGAGAATGTCTGCGAGCGGGCCGTTATTCTGGCAGAGGAGAACAGCAATATTGATATCGAACATCTGCTGATTGATGAAGACTATACCCTTAGCGCAAACAACAGGGTCCTGACTTCCGCCGATACACGCAACAGCTCAACCACCGACCCGGGCGAACAGACAAATATAACCGGGGCTGCCATCGAGGAGATACTGTCGGGAATCAGCTCATTTGATGAAATTGAACACCTGATACTGCAGCATGCACTGAGCCGTAATGGCGGTAATATTTCAGCTGCAGCCCGATATCTGAATCTCAGACGCGGGCAGTTCGAATACCGGCTTAAAAAGCATCAAAGCGGTGATACTGACTAAGCGTCAAACTCAGCAAGGATGCTGATCTCCCCTCTTATGCTTGCTCTGCTATGTGGCCGCGCACTTCCTGATTTGTAGAAAACTTTCAGCAAAATATTCCTTATTTATTCAACTCCGTTCGACACAGGCGTTCAACGTATCGCCTACAAACCATATAATATCCTGTTTTTATTACCTTTTTAATAAAATGGCCTGCCATATGCTTTGTCATTACTGTCAATTAAAAAAATAAACAAAGACAGTTACTATGCCTACTATTGATCATCAAAAAGCCATCTCCACGCCCGGCTGCCCCGGGCAGCCTTCTTCACAGGGTTGTCTCAGCACCCCAAAAGAAAACACTGATCTCTCCGGACAGGCCGCTCGCCACCAAGCGAATGCGCCACAGAACGCTCTGCCAACATCAGGCGAGCTGATCTGTTCACTCTGATCGACCCGATCACAGACCAACGATTCACCCGGTAATCCCGGGCGTTTAGGGAGTCCGTATTCTGGTACGGCCTCGATTCATTAAAAATAAAAAGAGAACAAACCCCATGGAACTGATCACCAAGACAAAGCTCACCTTTCTGAAAAATGCCTGGTATGTCGCCGCCCTGACAACCGAACTCGACACTGAAACCCTATTAACCCGCAAAATCATCGACGAGACGGTGCTGTTTTACCGCAAGGAAGATGGTTCTGTCGCGGCACTGCGTGACCGCTGCCCCCACCGGTTTGCGCCGTTGAGTAAAGGCATCCGCAGCGGCGATGAGATCACCTGTCTCTATCACGGCCTGAAGTTTAATGAGCTGGGCGAGTGCACCCACAACCCCCACGGCAACGGCAAAATTCCCAAAGCCTGCGCCGTAAAAAGTTATGAGATAGAGGAACGGGACGGCTTTATCTGGATCTGGATGGGCAACCGCAGTAAAGCTGATCGCAGCAAAATAATGGATTGCTCGGTACTGTCCCAAAAGCCGGACACCGCTGTCGGACATATCTACATGTATAACAAATGCAATTACCAGCTGCTGACCGACAACATCATGGATCTGAGTCACATCGATCATCTGCACGGCCCGCTGATCAATACCGGGGGGAAACTCAGCCCGTTACTGCCAAATGTACAGGAAGAGGGTGAGGTGATCTCGGTACGCTGGGACTGGCTGGCAGAGCCTGCCATGCAGCTGTTTGCGGTGCACCTGCCACGCCCTGAAGATGAAGCCAATCAATATTTTCAGGTTGACTGGCACGCGCCTTCAAACATGCACCTGAAAGTCGCCGCCGTTCAGGACAGCACCGATTACACAAATGATGGTCTGGAACTTTATGACTTTCATATCATGACCCCGGAAACCGAGTTTTCCACCCACTACTTTTTTGCCTCAGCCCGCAACTATCTGGAAGAGGATGGGGAATACAACGCGGCAAAAATGGCAGGGATGGAACAGGCATTTATCGAGGAGGATAAACCGATGATCGAAGCCCAGCAGCAGGAGATGGGAGAATCTGGATTCTGGGAACTGCAGCCAGTACTGCTATCCAGCGATGCCGGGGGGATTAGGGTCAGACGTAAATTGAGCGAACTGCTTGAAATCGAATCGGCTTAAATCCAGAGCCAGGGTTTACACAAACCCTGGCTTAACCCTGTGAGATAATGATCATGATTGAAGTTACTCTGATAAAAAAACAGATGATTGCCGAAAATATCGTTTCGCTGGTACTCGCCAGCGCTGACGGCACCCGCCTGCCAGCCTTTGACCCCGGATCACACATCGATCTGCATATCGATAACAACACCATCAGACAATATTCGCTGATCAATAGTCTGGATAAAGGCAAAACCTATGAGATTGCTATTCTGCGTGAAGCCGGCGGACGTGGAGGATCGATTAAGCTGCATGACAGCCTGACGCCGGGAAGCACGGTCACCATCAGTGAACCAAGAAACCACTTTCCACTGCAGGAGTGTGAGCATACGGTACTGATCGCCGGAGGGATAGGTATCACCCCCATCCTCTCTATGGCTCAGTACCTGCACAGTCAGGGAAAGTCATTCGAACTGCATTACTGCGCCCGCTCCGACCGCAGTGCTGCATTTCTGGCAGAGATACAAGCCTCGCCCTTTGCTGAACATAGCCGCATCTATTTTGACCAACAAAAGCAGGCATTTGCCCCACAGACACTCGCACACCGTAGTGACGATTCGCGGCTTTTTGTCTGCGGCCCCGAAGGCTTTATCCAGTTTATTTCCAACACTGCGTTAGCGGCGGGCTGGGCTGAGGAACGTATCCATTATGAACTGTTCAAGCGATCGGCTCCTCCTGCCAGCGGTCTGGGTCAGCCCTTTTCTATGGTGATTAACAGCAGCGGCGATGTCATCAATGTCGCTGCAGATGAAACAGCTCTGGATGCTCTGGTCCGAAGTGGCTATGAAATACCCTGCTCCTGTGAGCAGGGTGTCTGTGGAACCTGTGTCCTGGAGATTCTGGAGGGTACTCCTGATCATCAGGACATGTTTCTGACCGATAAAGAGCGCCAGCAAAACCAGCACTTTACCCCATGCTGCTCCCGCGCACTCACCCCGACGCTGACTCTCAAGCTGTAACGTCAGTAAAACAGGATCGAACGATAAAAAGCGGTGTAAAAAGCGGTACAACAACCGTTGCAGTACCGCTTTTTCATCTGAATACGTCAGGTCAGGACGCTTAGAAAAGCGTCATTCAGCACCCGGTCATGATAGAAAATCGCCTTACCCAATTGCTCAGCATCCCAGGTGATCGGGCCATGATCAGGATAGAAATAATCGCCTCCGGCAAACACCTCATTCCGATTCCCTGAAGGATCAAAGAAGTAGATTGTCTTACCGTGCGTAATGCCATGGCGGGTAGGGCCGATATCAATGGATGTATCGGTCATGCTTATCAGATCCGCTGCGCGTAGCACCTCATCCCAGGATTCCAGCAGGAAGGAGATATGATGCAGTTTCCCCTTCTCCGGACACTCAATAAAGGCAACATCATGAGCTTTCATACCACAGGTGAGAAAGCCTGCCAGACGGTTGCCCTGGTTATCAACAACCTGTTCCGCCAGATCGAACCCCAGCACCTTCTCAAACAGCTGGATCGTTCCGGCAATATCGGGTCCATAGAGCAGACAGTGATCAAAGCGTTGAGCTTTCATCCCTCTCAGCCCCCGGGGCCAGGCTTCAGGATTATGGTTACCCACCCCCCAACGGCCTGTCTGCTCTTTGCTGGCATAGAGTTCGAACAGATGGCCGGTAGGTGAATCAAACCGGACTCGTCTACCGCACCCCTTCAGTTCACCGGGAGGGATCTCCTCAACATGGCAGCCAAACTCAGTCAGCTCCTGTTGTAAACGCTCAACGGCGGCTTCATCAAGACACTTGTAGCCGACATAATCCAGCCCCGGAGCATCGGACTGCCGCAAAACAAGCGAGTATTTATCCACCTCTGTCCATGCTTTAAGGTACACCCGCCCCTGATCATCACGATCTGTTTCAATCAGCCCAAGCACCTCAGTGTAATGCTTAACGGCCTCATCCAGGTCCAATACCCGAACCTGTACATGGCCCGGTCTCAACACACCCTTTTTCATAAAATAGTTCCTGTTCTTATTAGTGTTTTTATGACTTTTCAGGACGCAAGCATCCTGTCGTGAAAAAGCAAGAAACGCTCCAGAAGAACAGCACTTTCAGTTTTTATAAAATCAATTAAAATTCAGCGACTTACAAATGAATCAAATTAAAAATATCATTATTTAAAAGAGGGATTTATCGATATATTTCAGCAAAAAAATCACCATTTGAATAAACAGTGATGAAATCATTAAATATTCGCTATCGGGCCGGTCAGCGACTGCAATATTGAGGGAGATCGTTTAATAATGAAGAGGATAAAGCGTGATTCAGCTTACCCGACTGAAAAGCCGTTCTGAACTGGCACATCATTGGGCAAAGAATCAGCCTGCGGCCAGCAACGGGATCAGTTGCCGCTTATTCACCATCAGATCGGCCAGCGTGTACTGACGCATGGTATTGATAAACGCCCGCATCCCCTCCATCAGTGCTTTTTTTAATTCACAGCAAGGCAGCAGTTGACAGGACGTTGACAGACAATCAACACCATCCAGATGGTTTTCCAACTGTTCGATGACATCGCCAATATTGATCGATTCAGGAGACTGCGCCAGCCGGATGCCGCCATTCTTACCGCGAATCGTCTGCACATACCCCAGTTTAGCCAGTTGCCCAATTACTTTCACCATATGACTCTGAGACACCTGATAGACGGCGGACACTTCTGCCACGCTACTCAACCGCGCTTCTTCCAGAGTAGCCAGATACATCAATGTTCGCAGGCCAAAATCGGTAAAAGCGCTTAGTCTCATAGCCACTCCTCAAGTCAGAAACAATAAAAAACGGGGCATAGACAACTATACCCCGTTTAATTCCCTCGCCATAGCGGAAGCAATCATAATCGCCGTAACAACAAATTGCAGCATGCCGCGAGTGCCGCCGCTTGTGGATAAAGTTTACTCCACACGCCCAACTGATCAGTACTGAAACAGAAGAACAGCGACATCACTCCGGCAACCATTGCACTCTTAAGAATCAGTTTCATCTGTTTAAGCCAGGCTTTCCCCCGGTCCAAAGACTTCATAGTGAAGTCTTTCATCCTCGACACCTCGCGCTTTCAACTGCCGATAGATCGCTTTCATAAAGGGGACGGGGCCGCAAAAATAGTATTCTGCATCCTCCGGGCAATAATGCGCCAGCCAGTCCGCTGTGATATAACCCTGGTGGTCATAATCAACCCCTTGCCGGACACCAGCCGGGGCATCATAAAAGGTGGCTGCGGTCAGATCAGGGTAGTCCCTTTTCAGACAATGAATATGTTCTGCAAATGCATGACTCTTTTGGTTACGGGTACCATGCAGCCAGACAATTTTTCGGTCATCCTGATTGAGCATCAGTTCATTCAGCATACTCAACATCGGGGTGATCCCCACGCCTCCGCTAATCAGCACCACGGGACGCCTATTCTGCTGCAGCAACAGATCACCCCCGGGCATATGGATCGCCAGCTGACTCCCCTCCCTGATCTGTGTATGCAGATAATTAGACACCCGCCCTTCAGGAATGCCAGCAACAGGCGCAGGCTCCCGCTTAACTGAGATGCGATACCCCTCGGGGGTATGACGGTCAGACAGGCTATACTGACGTATCTCTTCATGTTCCCAGTCCGGGTTGACGACTTTCATACTGATGAACTGACCAGGAAGGTATACAGGCAGCGGTTTACCATCGACTGGACGCAAATAAATGGAGCGGATTTCATCGCTCTCATCGACGATACGGGTAACACTGAACGCTTTAAAACCAGACCATCCCTCTGCTTCAGCCTGGGCATAGAGCTGTTGTTCGCGGCCAATCAGAATATCCGCTAACTGTTGGTACGCTTCTGCCCAGGCCTGCAAAACACTGTCTGTAGCAACCTCTTCACCTAACACCGCCCTGATCGCCTTTAGCAGATTACGCCCGACAGTCTCATACTGTGGCGGGGTTATATCCAGACTAAAATGCTTCATGGCGATTTTCTCAACCGCACCACCCAGCGCAGCAAGATTGTCGATATTCGCGGCATATCCCAGAATCGCAGCGGCCAGGGTTGACTGCTGCCGACCGTTTGCCTGACTGGCCATATTGAACACATGCTGAAGTTCCGGATTCTCGGCGAACAGCAGCCGATAAAAATGTTGTGTGATCGCTTCTCCCGACGCCTGAATAGCAGGCACTGTCGCTTTCACAATAGCTATTGTTTCTGTTTGCATAACCACCCTTTAGATTGACAAAGCTTTAATTTGATTTATGTATTACCAGACGCTGCATCACTACTTCAGCGCATCTGATTCTGTTGCAAGACCTCGTAATAACGCGCTTCTAAACAGGGAAATAGCTCTCGCTCTTCAAAACGAATATGCTCTCTGAGCAGGTTAGCAAATCGCTTCAACTGGTCGGCATCCTCACTCTTGAATAACGCTCGTAGCTGCCGGTGCTCATCTCTGAAGCGCGCCAACAGCGGCTCACTGATCCCCTCAACCAGCTTCTCTTCCTCGGCAAAATGGGTCTTGAGCTCTGCTTGCACAGCCTCACAAATATCCCGCCAGTAGCTCTGCATTAAACGGGTGTCTTTTTGCGAGAGATCCAGCAACCGTTTGGCATAAATCAATGCGCCATGATGCTCACGGCTAAGAGATTTAAGAAGCGCTGATCTTTTCATTGCCTGACTCCTGAACAGACCCTTTAATATTCATTTGAAATGAATGTTATTCAGATATAATATTCATGTCAAATGAATATTATTGGAGAGTCAGACAATGGTTATCTGGTCTACAAGCGAAATCTGTGTCTTTATTGCAGTTATCGGAATGATTGTTTTTAAGCTCTGGAGCGTCTGGCACGTATCGCTGAAAGCGGGAGCTAACCGTGAAGGGCGGACTATTTTTCTCGGAATATTAGGGGGCCTGACACTGTTTGGTCTGACAGCAAAAATATATATTTCCCACGTGCTGGGTTAATCACCCAATGACCAAAAAGCAAAAAGCCAGCAGATGCTGGCTTTTTAACTGTGGTAACAGATGTGCAATCAGATGGAGAAAGAGGAGCCACAGCCACAGGTAGTGGTGGCATTTGGGTTATTAATCACAAACTGGGAGCCTTGCAGCCCCTCCTTGTAATCCACCACTGATCCCACCAGATACTGATAGCTCATCGGGTCTACCACCATGGTGACGCCATGATTTTCTATTGCGGTGTCATCGTCGGCTATCGCCTCATCAAATGTGAAGCCATAAGAGAACCCAGCACACCCACCACCGGTAATAAATACCCTCAGTTTAAGGTTATCGTTCTGTTCCTCTTCGATCAGACTTCTTACCTTTGCCGCTGCGGAATCGGAAAAAACCATCTCCGGCTGCTGGTCAGTCATCTCTGTCATATCTGCTCCACTTAAATCGATTTTGCCTGTTCAGGCGCTATTATCTTATTAACCAAGTAAATTAGTCAAGTATAGATAATTCCTGTTTATGGCATCATCCCAGCGTGACGCAGGCCCTCTGTTTCTTCAAAGCCAAACATAATGTTGAGATTCTGAATTGCCTGTCCTGCTGCCCCTTTGACCAGGTTATCAATCACCGACAGTACCACCACGGTATCGTCGTTCTGTGGCCGGAAAACACTGATCCGGCACATGTTGGCACCTTTGACGCTGCGGGTTTCAGGCAGACTGCCCGCAGGCATCACGTCCACAAACGGCTCATTCGCATATCGTTGTTCAAACAGCTCCTGCAAACCATCAACCGGATCTTTCAGAATGCCATAAAGGGTTGCATGAATACCCCGGATCATCGGTGTCAGGTGGGGTACAAACGTCAGACCAACGGGGCGGCCTGCAGCTTCACTTAATCCCTGTTTCACCTCTGGCAGGTGACGATGGCCGGCAACTGCATAAGCCTTCATGCTTTCACTGCTTTCACACAGAAGCGAACCGACACTGGCGCCACGACCGGCACCACTGACACCAGATTTCACATCGGCAATCAGACGACGATGATCGATCAGACCATTTTCAACCAGTGGCAGAAAACCCAGCTGAGTCGCTGTTGGGTAGCATCCCGGGCAGGCGATCATCTGCGCGGTCTTAATCGCTTCACGATTCACCTCAGGCAAACCATACACCGCTTTCGCCGCCAGCTCTGCGCTGGTGTGCTCCATGCCATACCATTTAGACCAGAGTTCCAGATCTTTAATGCGGAAATCCGCCCCCAGATCGATCACCCGAACGCCCCGTTCGACCAGTTCAGGAGCCATTTTCATCGCCACCCCGTGCGGGGTTGCAAAGAACACTGCATCACACTGCGCCAGGGTCTCCACATCCGGAACCGTAAACTGCAGATCATAGTGACCACGCAGGTTGGGGTACATATCGTCGATTCGCATCCCTTCCTCAGAGCGGGAGGTAATGACCTCGACCGACACCTGGGAATGGTTCGCCAACAGCCTGAGCAGCTCTACGCCGGTATATCCGGTGCCACCTACGATACCTACTTTGATCACTTTGACCTCACAAATCGTTCTACGGTTTTCTATTCTGTCTGCGTATGATACAAACCCTTGAGGGGCATTACTATTGGGTATCAGTAAAATACACCACGAAAAGCCCCGCCACGTCGTTCTTTAAAGCGGTTTTAAATACAGGCTGACTCGTTCCGGATGTTCAAAGACTCCCTCTCATTCGCTCACTTTCGCAACCGGCTGGCCCATGCTGAAGCTTTACCGCAACTGGTACTGCTGGGAATTGTGTCAGGCCTGGTTGCAGGTCTGTTCATTCTCGCCTTCCGACTGGTGATAGATATCCCTCTGGAGTTCTGGCTACCGGATCATAACAGTGAAAACTTTGAGGGCTTACCCACCTGGGTGCGCATTATCCTGCCGCTTGGTGGCAGCATCGCAATCTTAATGCTGCTATGGAAATTACTCCCCTCCAGCCGCAAAATCGGTGTTGTCCATGTACTCGAACGACTCAGTTACCATCAGGGACAGCTGCCTGCGAAAAATATGCTGGTGCAGTTTTTCGGCGCTGCTATTGCACTGCTAACCGGCCACTCCGTTGGTCGGGAGGGGCCGGCCATCCATCTGGGTGCGGCCTGCGGCAGTCTTATCGGTCAGGTGCTTAAACTGCCCAATAACACGCTGCGATTATTAGTCGGATGCGGGGTGGCCGCCGCGATATCCGCCGCTTTTAATACACCGCTGGCCGGGGTGATCTTCTCCATGGAAGTGATTCTGATGGAGTATACCGTGATCGGTTTTACCCCGGTGCTGGTTGCCTCTGTCACCGCGGCTCTGCTGATCCGGGTGACCTATGGTGTGGAGTCAGCGTTCACTATCCCGGCATTGCAGATTCAGTCGGTCGCCGAAATCCCTTTTGTAATTTTACTGGGCATTATCTGTGCGCTGCTCGCCGGGGGATTTATCCGCATTATGGTACAAACGCAGAAGTCAGTTAGCTGGCCTCTGGGGATCAAACTTCTGATTTCAGGCGCGCTAACGGGTCTGGTTGCGATCTGGTATCCACAGGTCATGGGGCTCGGTTATGACACCATTTCAGAAGTTTTACAGGGCCATTCCAGCCTGGCACTACTGGCAGGATTACTCATCGCTAAATGGTTGCTGACACCCATCGTTCTCGGCCTGGGCATCCCCGGCGGGCTGATCGGTCCAACGCTTTATATCGGCGCAATCACCGGCGCCACCTTTGCCATGCTGATCGGTTACTATAGTGGCGAGAGTCATTCCGGTGTTGGCTTCTACGCCATGCTGGGGATGGGGGCGATGATGGGAGCCGTACTGAATGCACCACTGGCGGCCCTGATCGCACTGTTGGAACTGACCGGTAATCCAAATATTATTTTCCCCGGGATGCTGGCCATTGTGGTCGCCAGCACCACTGTACGGTTCTTTTTTAATCAACCATCGATCTTCCTCAGTTCTCTCAAAGCACAGGGGCTGGATTACCGTCAGGAACCGCTGACTCAGGTGCTGTCCCGCCTGGGAGTAGCCAGTGTGATGAATACCAGCTTTGTCTGTTGCGATCGGACTATCGGTTGTGAATCCGCCATAAAAGCACTGGAGCAACGGCCTGAATGGCTGGTGCTGGAGGATCGTCCGGGGGTTCCCCGCTATATGATGTTACCGGCCGATTTACAGTATTTTATCGACCGGGAAAGCGAACTGAACGGCTTTGACCCACAGCTGGAACTGGATCTTATGGAAGTGCCCGCCATCCGCAAAGATATTGTCTCTCTGGGCATCAACGCAACCCTGAAAGAGGCTCTGGACCGGATGAACAGTGAACGTCTGGATGCCCTCTGGATACAGAACTACAGCAAGGAGATTACCGGCACCCTGACCCGGGAACAGGTGGAACAGTTCTACACCCAGAAAATCGATTAACCCACAACACAGCAGCGATCCACCGATGACAAAACCCCCATTACATGGCCTGTACGCCATTACCGATAGTACTCTTATGCCGGATACCGACAGCCTGCTATTCCAGGTAGAGCAGGCTCTGCGGGGTGGTGCCCGCATCATTCAGTACCGGGACAAATCAACCGATCAGGCAAAACGTCTGCAACAGGCACTGGCACTGGTGGATCTGTGTAATCAGTTTCATCGCCCTCTGCTGATCAACGATGATACTGAGTTAGCCAGGGCCTGTGGTGCCCATGGTGTTCATCTGGGCCAGAGTGACGGGAACATCAGCCAGGCCCGTGAATATCTGGGCAGGGAAGCTATTATCGGCAACACCTGCCACAGTTCATTGACACTGGCACAGACCGCCTGTCAGCAAAGCGCTGATTATGTTGCCTTTGGCGCCTTTTTCCCCTCCAGTACCAAACCCGATGCCACGCCTGCCCCCATTTCTCTGTTAGCTGAAGCTGGATCAACACTACCCGTTCCGGTGGTAGCGATTGGCGGCATTAATATGGATAATGCAGGGCAGGTAATTTCAGCCGGGGCGGATATGATCGCAGTGATCCACAGTCTGTTTGCCTGCGATGATATTTGCGCCCGGGCCGGACAGTTTGACAGTCTGTTTAACTGATCCGCTCACGACACGAATTTAAGAGAGTTCATCATGTCCCGTTCAGAATCTTTATTTCAGGCCGCACAGGCCCATATTCCTGGTGGCGTTAATTCACCGGTTCGCGCCTTTAAAGGTGTCGGAGGTACACCGATCTTCTTCAAGCGCGGTGAAGCGGCCTATCTGTTCGATGAGGATGACAATAAATATATCGACTATGTTGGCTCATGGGGACCGATGATTCTGGGTCACTCACACCCAGCGGTTATGGATGCTGTCCGCAACGTCATGGACTCAGGACTGGGCTTTGGTGCGCCCACAGCGATTGAGATCGACATGGCGGACAAGGTCTGCGAGATGATGCCGGGCATGGATCTGGTACGGATGGTTAACTCCGGTACCGAAGCCACCATGAGCGCGATCCGCCTGGCCCGTGGCTATACCCGCCGAGACAAGATCGTAAAATTTGAAGGCTGCTACCACGGCCACTCCGACTCGCTGCTGGTGAAAGCCGGTTCCGGTATGCTGACCCTGGGCGAACCAAGCTCTCCCGGCGTCCCCGCCAGTCTGGCTGAACACACCATCACCCTCACCTACAACGATCTCGACAATGTCCGTGAAGCATTTGCCGAAGCGGGCAACGAGATCGCCTGTATTATTGTTGAGCCGGTTGCCGGCAATATGAACTGCATTCCACCGGTTCCAGGCTTCCTGGAAGGACTGCGTGATATCTGTGACCAGTACGGCACCGTGCTGATTCTGGATGAAGTGATGACCGGCTTCAGGGTTTCCCTGACAGGCGCACAGGGTTATTACGGTGTCATTCCCGATCTGACCACCATGGGCAAGGTTATCGGCGGTGGCCTGCCGGTCGGAGCCTTCGGAGGCAAACGAGAGATTATGGAACACATCTCACCTCTGGGACCGGTTTATCAGGCTGGCACACTGTCCGGCAACCCACTGGCGATGGCGGCTGGTCTGGCGATGCTGACCGCCCTTCAAGAGGAGGGGTTTCACGAGAAACTCAGCGCTAAAACCGAACTGCTGACGCAGGGCTTCGAAGCGATGGCACTGCGTCACGGCGTGCCATTCACCACCACCCAGGTCGGCGGTATGTTCGGTCTGTTCTTCACCGATCAGGAACAGGTCACCTGCTTCGCTGAAGTGATGAAGTGCGATGCCGATAAGTTTGGCCGTTTCTTCCATGGCATGCTGGACGAGGGTATCTATCTGGCACCGTCTGCGTTTGAAGCAGGCTTTATGTCTCAGGCTCACACCGAAGCGGATATCAACGCCACCATCGAAGCGGCTGGCCGGGTATTTGCCAGACTGGCTGCGGAGTAATCTGTATTGCTCACCCTGACACTGGTTGCGCTGATCATCAGCTCAATGGCCTCGGCTCTGCTCCTTAAACGCGCCGCGCAGCCCCTTGTTGATGATCAGCCTAAAGCCACACTCCAAGCCGCATCCCTGAGTCTGGCATTTATCGGCGTTGCCGCCCTTGCTGACCTGCTGACCACGCAGCTGGTTGCCAGCAGCGGCATGGACCTGCAAACCTTCCAGCGCCTGCTAAGCAATCTGGCCTACTATGCCGCCATCCCGCTGCTGGCCAGCGCTATGCTGGTCAGCGCCCGCAACAATCACTGGAGTCGCCCCGCCTGGGGACGCTGGCTGATCGGCCTGTTCGCTCTGTTTGAACTGTTACGGCGGATGGAGCATGGCGAGATCTATACACAGATGGTTGCGGTTGCCGTCAGCGCGGCCATGCTCGCCTCAGCCTTCATGACCGGCGAGAAGCAACTGCGCAGTATTACCCTGCTGGCTGCAATCAATATGGCGGTCGCCCTGATGCTGACCGGCCCGGGCAATCTGGTCGTCAATCCGCTGGCAGATAGCAGCTATCTGTATCCACTACTTCTGGCAGCAGCTCTGCCCCTTTGCGCGATGTCAATTAAACAGATGATTCGGTTTAATTCTGAACAAACTTCTGACAAATTCAAAAAGCAGGTTTAACTTAACAAGCAACACTTACTTATCAATAAACAAGGAAGAGCAATGAATAAACTCCTTATTGCAACAGCTGTAGCAACATCTCTATTAGCTGGATGTGCCTCAGTCCCCATGGAAAGCAAAGAAAAAGCGGATGTGGCTAAGCAGTTCAATCCCCCATCAAACAAAGAAAATGCTGGGTTATATATTTACCGTGCTGGTGTATTTGGTGCAGCTCTGAAAAAAGATGTGTGGGTTGACGGAAAATGTATTGGAGAGACAGCACCCGATATGTTTTTCTACGAAGAGGTAGGTGGAGGTGAAGAACATAAAGTATCAACTGAATCGGAGTTCTCTCCTAACGATCTCTTGGTTAAAACAGAGGGCGGAAAGAATTATTTTGTTAGACAATATATAAAATTAGGGGCCTTTGTCGGTGGTGCTGGATTGGAATTAGTCGACGAAGAGAAGGGGAAAAATGAGGTCGCACAGTTAGAGATGGCCAAAAAGGGGTCATGCAGTAAATAGAGTATAAGGCAGAGTAAGGTTCGTTTTTTATATTTTACTCTGCCTCTTTTCCCTGCTCTCGGGCTAGCAGCTTAGACAGATAAAAAGAGGATGGCGCCTGGTGATACCCCGCCTGGGGTCGGTGAAACCGCCGTGGATCGTGGAATCAACACCCTACTTCTGGCAGCAGGTCTGCCCCTTTGCGCGATGTCGATTAAACAGATGGTTCGGTTTAATCAGCAACAAGCCTGACAGAGCTGACAAAAGCGAACGTCAGAAAAGCCGGTCAGGCTTCACCTTCCCGGGATGAGCTCTCCCTCACGACGGGCCACTGGAATCTCACTCTGATCTGATACACTATCAGTTCGATTGGATAGTGAGACTTTACCTCTGTCGCAATAGACAAGGAACACTTATGATTAGCCCCAGCTATTGTCAAACCATGGCCCGCTACAACGCCAGAATGAATGATCAGCTCTACAACGCCTGCGCCACCATTCCGGATCAACAACGCCGGACGGATATGAAACTGTTCTTCAAATCGATCCACGGCACTCTGGATCATCTTATGTATGGCGATATTGCCTGGTTATCCCGCTTTATGGGGAAGGAAGATGAGGTGCCGGAATTCGGCGGCATTCTTTACCCGGATTTCTCCGAACTCGCTGACACTAGAAAAGTGTGGGACCAGAAAATCATCGATTGGGCGGATCGTCTGAAGCAAAGCTGGCTGGAGAGTGATTTTTCCTATATCAGTAAAATCGATGGAACGGCGAGGACTAAACCTGCATGGTTGCTGGCAGCCCATATGTTTAACCACAGCACTCATCACCGGGGACAGCTCACCACGGCCCTGAGTCAGTTGGGTATCGATTTTGGTGTAACCGATCTGCCCTTTGTGCTTTAGACCCACCACTGATCACAGGTCTGTGTATCACCTTTACCGCATTTGGCATGCATCAGGCGAGGCGTTATCCCCGTCTGGTTGCTCTCGGTTATTTTCTCGGTTCGATCATGGTCTACTGCGGTCTGTTCGATCTGGTGCAGAATACCAGAGCAGCACTGCTCTATCTGGCCGTAGCCGCCTCGGGTCTCTATGCCTGCGTGGTACTGCAAAGCCGGGCACTGCTATTAACAACCGTTCTGGCAATGCTCGGCTTCATGGTCTATTTCTCCGAGAAGTATTTTGCCAACTCGCTGGGCCGGATAAAGCTGAATACTGGTAACCTCCCCTCCGTGGATCACAGATAAACTCAGAAACTTATATACAAGTCCGCACTAACTCTATACAGTGATCGGCAGCTAGAAAGAAGTCTCATATTTACATCCTACATTTCGTTGTTTTATTCGTAACACCACGTCCTGCAGTTTCTAAGTCTCAGTCTACATTTTGATGCGATTCAAGCCTTTTGAAGGCACTACTCTATTTAAATTTCAGGATATTATTATGTCTAATTCAACAACCGGCACGGTTAAATGGTTCAACGAAACTAAAGGTTTTGGTTTTATTGAGCAGCTCTCCGGTCCCGATGTTTTCGCTCACTTCAGCGCAATCGTCAGCGATGGTTTCAAAACCCTGGCTGAAGGCCAGCAGGTACAGTTTACTGTCACCAGTGGTCCTAAAGGCCCTCAGGCTGAAAATATTGTCGCTATCTGATCGATAGCCAGATGTAAAAAAGGGCAGACCCTGCAGGGCCAGCCCTTTTTTTATCTCTGTAATATCGCGGGCTCAGCTGCCGGGAATCGTCAATGACCAAACGCCCGAAGCCCCTGCAGATCATGCACCTGTACCTCAGCCCCGTTCACCTCAATCAACCCCTGGGTCTTCATCTCTTTGATCAGTCGGGAAAAGGTTTCCGGTTGCATGCCTAACTGCGATGCGATCAGCTGTTTCGCCATCGGCAGTTGGAAGACACTCTGTTTTGCCGCCGGATCCGGCGCCAGCCCGAACAGATAGTTGCCCAGCCGGTGACGGGTATTTTGCAGTGTCAGGGTTTCGATCTCTTTGATCCGCCGATGCAGTTTAACCGCCATGGTGCCCATCAGCTTCATCGCGCTCTGGGGGGCGGCCAGCAGCATCTCTTTATAAAGCTTATTGGGGATCACCATCACCTCGGCACTCCCCATCGCTGACGCATTGACAGGGTAACGTATCTGATCCATAAACATCAGAGCCTCAGCAAAGGTCTCGCCGGCATGAATCACCTCGATCACCTTGGTCTGACCATCCGGGGACACCCGAAACAGTTTCACTGCACCGCTGAGTGCCAGATAGAAGCTATGAGCTTCGCCCCCCTGACTGAACAGAGTTTCATCATTTTTCAATTTAATCGTGCGACAGTGTTGCACCAGTGTTTCACGGGCCTGTTGCGATAACGATGAAAACAGGAAGTGATCACCGATAACCGCCTGCAACCTGGATTCTGACATGGTAGAGCTACTCATTTTTGAACAACGAATAGCACTATCATAACCGGAGTTTTGCCAACAACCAGAGTCAATATTCAACTTTTTAACCGGCACACAACTTTCCTGTCAGGGTCATATAAAGCTGAGGTGAACGTTTCGGTAACTGTTCGGCGTATCTGATAAACCGGTTTATGACTCAGACACTGTGAAGATTAAAAGCCGCCTAAACCGCTACTCAATCATAGCGGCAATGGCGGTTCGTAACCGGTTTAACTCAACAGCGATTGCCAGCGATAACGCTGGATTTCATAACATGTTCGCTTTATCCCGGGCCACCGCCGCGCCGCTGTGATCTCCACCCTCACTGCGAATATCCGCAATCAGAATCCAGAATTTGCGCTCCATGGCCGACTGTCCACGGGCCAGGGTCAGCCCTTTGAGGGCAAACTGTTCTGCCTGCAGATACTGTCCCTGCTGACGACGCAGATCAGCCAGCCGCATATATACATGGGGATCACGGGGTGCTATCCGCTGAGCCCGCTCAAGGCTGCTTTGCGCTGCACTGTACTCGCCCTGTTTTTGCTGTTCAAGTGCGCCCTGAAGCAGAGCGATAACGGCCGGATTGCTGCTGGATACAGGCGCTGGCGCGGCAACCTGACGGTTCACCACCGTGAAGCCCTGACCGGTATCAACCGGCGTCGCCACAGCAGTATCTGAACCGACATTCGGATCAACCGCGACCCCGCTGCCGGATTCTGAACGGTCCTCCACAATCGGGTTAATATTGGCATTACCGCCCATACAACCGGCGAGTAATGATGTTAAGAGCAGCCCACAACCTGTCGATATCACTTTTTTCATCTGTTTATTCCGTTCTGAACCAGCGCTTGAGAAGATCAAGCGGATTACTGATAACATTGTCACCGCACCCGGATGATTCCTTAGGTTCAGTGCCCTCGATAAAGGGTAGTTCCCGGGCTCCCTCACACCCTTCACCCGACATCAGCCCGGTGCTATCTTCTACCCAATGGTACTTGATTGTATCCGGTCTTTCCGCCATGAAAGGCTGCGGTCGGGTCTGCGCCATAAACTCGGTCCATACCCGCAGCGCGCCGCTACTACCGGTCAGCGGCAACGGCTTGTTATCATCCAGTCCCAGCCAGACAACCGCCAGCCGGTCACCGGCAAAACCAGCAAACCAGCTATCCCGCTGATCATTGGTGGTGCCAGTTTTACCCGCCACAATAAGATCCTGAGGTAAGCGATTATACACCGAACGGGCGGTGCCCTCGCGCACCACCTCCTGCAAACCATACTGGATCAGGTGTACCGGGCCGGATGCCACCGTCTGCAGGATGTTGTAAGGGTATCGGGACAGCTCCTCATTGTTGCTATCGGTCACCATCCGGATCGCCCGCATCGGCACCTGATAGCCGTTTCCGGCGATGGTTTGATACAGCTGAGCGACCTCCAGCGGTGATAGCGCAGTCGACCCCAGCAGCATTGAAGGGTATTCATCAACATCACGCTGCAAACCCAGTCGCCTGAGCATATCCACCACCTTAGCGGTGCCAATCTCAAGCCCCAGGCGCGCAGATGACTGATTGTAGGAGTGTGCCAGCGCGGTGTGCAACGGCACCGGACCGTGACTGGTACGACTGTAGTTCTGTGGTTGCCACACGTCACCATTGGGCAGTTTCACTTCGAGCGGTTCATCCTCTATGATCGAAGCAAGGGTATAGTCTCCCTCCAGCGCCGCCAGATATACCACCGGTTTAATCAATGATCCCACCGGACGCAGCGTATCCAGCGCCCGATTAAACCCCTGGTAGCGGGTATTGCGCCCACCCACAATAGCCAGCACCTCACCACTCAGCGGGTTGCTCACCACCATCCCGCCCTCCAGCTCTTTAACTGGTTTGCCGTAACGTTGCTGTAGCTTACCGATAACACTGACCAGACTGGTTTCAGCCCGTGTCTGGGCGATCGGGTCCAGGGCCGTAAACACCCTCAGCCCCTCACTGTTAAGCGCCTCTTCGGGGTATTCCTGTCGCAATTGCCGCTTCACCAGATCCAGATATGCCGGATAAGCGCCTTTGAGCAGACTCTGCTGTTTCACCACCCCCAGCGGTTGTTTCTCCGCCTGTTGCCGCTCTTCCAGAGTGATGCTGCCCTGCTCCTGCAACACTTTAAGCACCAGATTTCGCCGCTCAGTGGCCCGTTGTGGGTGGCGACGGGGATCATAAAATGAAGGTCCCTTAACCAGCGCCGCCATCAACGCAACCTGATGCAGCTTCAGTTCCCGAATCGGCTGTGCAAACAGATACTGGCTGGCCAGACCGAAACCGTGAATCGCCCGGGAACCCTCCTGCCCCAGATAAACTTCATTGAGATACGCCTCGAGAATCTCATCTTTGCTATAGTGCAGATCCAGCAGCACCGCCATCGGAATCTCGGCCAGCTTACGGCTGAGCGAACGTTCTGAGCTGAGGTAGAAGTTTTTAATCAACTGCTGCGTCAGAGTGCTGCCACCCTGTACAAAACGACCCGCTTTAACATTGACGACCATCGCCCGGGCGATCCCCCGCGGGGAGATACCGAAATGGCTGTAATAGTTGCGGTCTTCGATGGCGATCAGAGCATCCACCAGATGGGGGGGCGCTTCAGAGAGCTGGATCAGATCGCGGTCTTCATTGTCTTTGGGGTAGATACCGCCAATCAATACAGGCTCTAAGCGTGCCAGCGGCAACTGACTGCCCGACTCATCACGAATACGGGTCAGCGTATCGCCACTGAAATCGATCAGTAGTTTACGGGCGCTCTCCTGACCGTCGGGAAAATCAAACCCACGGGTATACAGCCGCACCCGCGAGGTTGCCCATTCGGCACTGCCCGGCTGAGTGGCGCGTGAGGTAAACTGATAGCCCAACCCTTTCAGCTCGATTTTCAGATCGTCACGACTCAGCTGCTGACCGGGAAACAGCTCCAGAGGCCGGGCATACACCTTCGCAGGCAGCGCCCAGCGTTTACCCTCAAACTTCGCCCGCACCTGAGCATCCAGATATACCAGCCCGGCAGCGGCAATCACCAGCATTACCAGGGACACTTTCAGAAACAGTTTAAACAGCCGACGCTTCCAGGAGGGCTTATTTGACTTCGTTTTGCGACTCTTTTGGGAACGGGATGCAGCTGCCCCTCTCTTTTTTGCCATTGGCTACGTATAATCCTCTGTGAATTCCGGCAACTACTAAAAAATATATGACTCAAGAACTGATCACAGCCCTGTCAGATCCAAACAATTATCCTCATCCGGTCGCTGAGATCCGGGTGATTGAGACGCATATCTCCTGGGTAATTCTGACCGGCGAGATCGCCTATAAAATCAAGAAACCGGTCAATTTTGGTTTTCTTGATTTTACCAGTCTGGAGAGTCGCAAACACTACTGTTATGAAGAACTCCGCCTGAATCAACGATTAGCTCCGGATATATATCAGGAGGTCGTCGCCATTTGCGGCTCGCCGGCCAGCCCCACACTAACCGCTGTGGAATTAACCATTCCTGAACCGGCCAACACATCTTCAGTGACAGCCTCACCGGTGGAGAGCGACGCACCTGCTGCTGATACAGACAACTCTGAACCGAATAGTTCGGCGGAACCGTTCGAGTATGCGGTAAAAATGCGCCAGTTTGATGACGGCCTGCGGCTGGACCGGCTGTTACAAAAATGCGCCCTGACCAACGCTCACATTGACGCGCTGAGTCAGCAGATTGCAGACTTTCACCTTGCTGTACCCCACGCCAGTAACGATGGCCCCTGGGGCGAAACTGACACGGTCTGGCAGGTGGTCAGCGATAATTTCACCCACACCGGCGAGCATCTGCATTCACTCGATGACTGGCTGGAACTACAGCAATTAGCCTATCAGGTCAGTCAGCAGTTCCGCAGTCTGTCTTCAAAGATTGAACAACGCAAGCGCGAAGGCAATATTCGTGAGTGTCACGGCGATCTGCACCTGGGCAATACCACCCTGCTGGATAACCAGGTCAGGCTGTTTGACTGCATTGAATTCAATCTGGAGTTTCGCTGGATCGACACCATCTGCGATCTGGCATTCCTGCTGATGGACCTGGAAGCCAATCAACAGCATGCCTTTGCCAATCGCTGTCTGAACCGCTATCTGGAAATTACCGGTGACTACGACGGCACCCGGTTACTTAACTTTTATAAAGGTTATCGGGCAATGGTACGCGCCAAAGTTGCGGTGATTGGCCAGCAAGTCGACCTTGCGGAATACCGCCGCTATATCAGGCTGGCACTGAGCTATGCCAACAAGCCCTCCCCGGTTTTGTTTCTGATGCATGGTGTATCAGGCAGCGGCAAAAGCTACCTGAGCCAGCAGCTGCTGGAGCGCAGTGGTGCTATCCGAATCCGCTCAGACGTTGAACGTAAACGATTGCATCGGGAGTTGAGCCTGAAAGGGGAAAAACTGCAGCTGTATGGCAACGAGATGAATGTGCATACCTTCAACCACCTCAAGGCCCTCACCGAGAAGCTGCTCAGAGTGGGAGAAACAGTGATCGTTGATGCCACCTTTATCCGCGAACGTACCCGTCAGAGTTATCGCCGCATTGCTGAAAAACTGGGGGTTGAGATGCGCATTATCTCCTGTACCTGCAACCAGACCTTAATGGAGCAACGTCTGGAACGCCGCGTAGCGGAGGCTGCAGACCCTTCCGATGCCGATGTACAGATCATGCGGCAGCAGCAGAAAACCAAACAGCCATTAACCCAGGCAGAGCAACGCTATTGCTATAAAGTGGATACCAACTGCGCAGATCCAGTCGAAAGTCTCTTTGAGCAGATCCGGCGGGATCCGCAAATCAGTTTATCATTAAACGATTAAGGGCCGGACTGGCTGATAAAGACAGGACCAGACAGGGTGTCGGTTTTTCGCACAGTCACCTGATAAAGATCGCTGAGCTGTCGTTCAGTCATCACACTGTCCACCGGCCCCACGGCGGCCATCCGCCCCTGCTGTAACAGCACCACCCGGTCTGCCAGTTGCGCCGCCAGATTGAGATCATGCAGCACACAACAGACCGATACCCCCGCCGCGGCGACCATTCTGATCTGTTGCAGCAGCAGTTGCTGATACCTCAGGTCCATCTCACTGACCGGCTCATCCAGCAACAACACCTGACAATCGGGCCCCGCCTGAGCCAGCACCCGGGCAACCTGCACGCGCTGCTGTTCACCACCGGAGAGGGAGGTATAATCGCGCTGCGCCAGCGATTCCAGTTGAAACTGCTGTAAACAGGCTGCCACCCTTGCCGCTGTCGCTGACCGGTCCAACAGCAACGGGTAGCAGCCCAGTGCCACCACCTCCGCCACCCGGAAAGGAAAGTTGAGCGGCTGCTGCTGGGTATACATCGCCAGATAACGCGCTCTCAGTTGCGGCTCCATCCCGGACAACTCGACGCCAGCCAGACAAACCCGGCCACTGTCCGCCCGGTTCAACCCACAGAGCATCCCTAACAAAGTGGATTTACCTGCACCATTTGGTCCGAGCAATACCGTTATCTCCCCCGGCGGCAGTTCTACAGAGATATCGTCCAGCAGCGTTTGCCCATTGCGTTTCAGACAGAGACCGGTAGCGGTTAACATATGTTCAACTCCCGCTTACGCCGGGTTAACAGCAACAGAAAAAATGGCCCGCCCACCAGCGCGGTGACAATACCGACCGGCAACTCAGCAGGACTCACCAGCAGTCGCGATACACTATCGGCAACGGTCAGCAACACCGCCCCCAGCAGCGCCGACAGAGGCAGCAGACGACGGTTATCAGGGCCGGTTAACAGACGTACCAGATGGGGGACGACCAGACCGACAAAACCGATAATACCGGTGAGTGCCACAACGGCGCCGACTCCCAGAGCGATCAGCAGAATCATCAGCCGCTTACAACGCACCACATTCAGCCCTAACAAGCCGGCCTGCTGCTCCCCCAGCAACAATAGATTCAGTTTCTGGCCATAGCGGGGTAATAGCCATAATACCGGTACTGCAGCCACCAGCAGCACCAGCAAATCCTGCCAGCGACTATGATTCAGACTGCCCAGTAACCAAAAGCTCAGCTGACGCAGCTGCTGATCACCCGCCAGATATTTCAGCCCGCCAAGACCGGCCAGGGCAATCGCATTGATCGCGATACCGCAGAGCAACATATTGGTGACTGACACCCCCTGCAGGGTGACCGATAACCGCGCCACCAGCAAAGTGGTCAGCACTCCTCCGGCAAACGCCGCCAGTGGTAACATCAGCCCCCCCAGCAGGTAGACCGAACTACCCAGCAACACCATCATCGCCCCCGCGCTGAGGGCCGCCCCGGCGGAGATACCGATCAGACCGGGATCGGCCAGCGGATTACGAAATAACGACTGTGCAGCCGCTCCGGTGATCGCCAGCAGCGCTCCGGCCAGCAACGTCAGCATCAGGCGTGGCAGACGCAACTGCCAGAACACCTGACTGGCGACAGAGTCATCAAGCACGCCACTCAGATCGACAGCCACGGGACCGGTCATCAGTGAAAAAAGCGCCGATATTAGCAATAACACCCATAATCCAATCACTATCGTGCGATGACTCATCAGCGTTTCTCCAGAACAAAATCAACCGGCACCCGGACATAAGACGCCACCGCTAATCCATTCTGTCTGGCCGGAACAAACTGCCACTGCTGCACCGCGTCCCGGGCGGCCTGATCCAGCAAGTCAGAGCCTGAGCTGTGTTCCACCCTTACCCCCTCGACAGCGCCATCCCGGCCGATTTCAGCCCGCAAAACCACCTGCCCCTCAATCCCCCTTTTACGTGCCAGTCGTGGATACTGAGGCGGCGCTGGCGACACCCTGAATTCCGGGTGGTTCTGATACACCGGTGTGCTTTGAGAGGACAGCAGTTCTGCCTGATGACGCGTTACCGGTGGCTTCTCAGGCGGTTCCCGAACCACCGCAGGAGCCTCGGCTTTGGGTAGCTGAGTCTCAGCGGAGTCAGCTTTCGAATCCGGCTCAGCGGCGGGGGGAACATGATCAGGCACCCGTTCGGGGGAGGTCGCAACCGGCTGAGCTGCAGGCCTGACAGGCGGTTTGGCTGCAGACATCACTGCCGGCTGATCGGTTGCCGTTGCAATAACAGGCGCGCTGCTTTCATGTGGTGCACTACGCTCATGTGATTCATTCACCTCCCGGCTGCTTTCCTCACTGCCGTTGTCGCTGCGGGGAGCGGTCACCCGGACATTCAGCTCCTGTCCGCCCAGACGAACCGGTTGTGGTGAAGACAGCCAGCCGCTACCGATCAGTGTCAGATGAACAGCACCCGACACTAACAGGGTAATTATAAAAACACGCAACTCAATCAGAGTTGCCAGCAGGCTATTCACAGATTAAGGGCACCCTCTTTTTAATAAGACGCTATCATTGGCAATGAAAGTTGGCGATTATAATAGCAGTATCAGCACAACGACCTGATATTTTCTCAACCGAAGATTAACCGGATTCACTATGCCAACCGTTACCCCGTTATTCGACATCAGTGAGCTGACTGAAAACAGCGCGAAAGGGATAGAACTGAATCAGCGCAAGCTGTTTGCGGTCTGTCGACAGGGGCGCATCTACCTGTATGAAAACCGTTGTCCCCATAAAGGTGTTCCGCTGGAGTGGCTGCCCGATACATTTCTCGATGTGGAAAAACAGTTTATCCAGTGTTCCACTCATGGCGCGCTATTCACCATCGACAAGGGGCTATGCATCGCAGGCCCCTGCGCCGGAGCCAGCCTGATCCCGGTTAGCTATGAGATTATCGACGGGCAGCTCTGCATCCCGGAATAGGGGTCACAGACAGACCGGCAACGGCTGACTGATCACCACCTGCTGTGGCGAAATCGAGGCGCCATAGGCGTAAACCTCAACGCCCGCAGCGGCCGCCTCGCGCAGCAACTGACCATAGGCCGGATCGATATGATCCGCCGGACGCACCTGTTCAATACCGGTGTGGGGGACACAGAACATCAACACCGCCCGATATCCCTCTGAGACCATCAGCATCAGCTCCCGCAGATGCTTGGCCCCCCGGGTGGTGACGGCATCGGGAAAGGTGCCGATACCGTTCTGTTCCAGCAGGGTGACATTCTTGATCTCCACATAGCAGGGGGGCCGCTGCTCATCCTCCAGATACAGATCAATACGACTGTTCTCATCGCCATACCTGACCTCCTGCCGGATTGAGCTGTACCCCTGCAATTCAGTAATCACTCCGTTTTCAATCCCTTCCCGGATCAGCGCATTCGCCCGACCGGTATTGATACAGGCCCAGAAGCGCCCCTCAACCTGCACCAGCTCCCAGCCAAAGGGGTATTTACGTTTCAGATTGCCGGAGTCCTGAATCCAGACCTGACTGCCAGGATCAGCACAGTTTTTCATTGACCCCGTATTCGGGCAGTGGACTGTCAACTGTCGCCCATTATCCAGCTCGATATCCGCCAGAAACCGTTTGTAGCGTTTGATCAGCCGGCCGGGCTGCATATTGTCCAGTAGCATCAGCTCAGCCTTTTTCGCAGTCGTTCAAGGGCTTTTTCGATCTGTGTCAGACTGGTGGTGTAAGAGAAACGGATATAGCGGTTGGCCCGGTACTCACCAAAATCGATGCCCGGGGTGACCGCCACTTTATCCTGTTCCAGCAGTTCCCAGCAGAAATCGAAAGTATTGTCGGTAAACCGGGAAGCATCGGCATAGACGTAAAACGCGCCTTCAGGCATCAGCGGGATCTCAAAACCCAATTTCCGCAGGCCGTCAACCAGCAGGTCCCGCCGCTCCCGGAACGCTTCGCGGCGCTGTTCGAGGATATCAATAGTCTCAGGACGAAACGCCGCCAGAGCAGCGTGCTGCGCAATAGTCGGAGGCGAGATAAACAGATTCTGCGCCAGCCGTTCAATATCCGCCACCGCTGCGTCGGGCACAATCGTCCAGCCCAGTCGCCAGCCCGTCATGCCAAAATACTTTGAGAAACTGTTCAGAACAAACGCATCCTGATCTACCGACAGTACCGTGGGGGCATCAAAACCATAGGTCAGACCGTGATACAGCTCATCGACTATCAGGTGACCCGCTCTGCTTTTGACCGTCTGCGAGATCAGCTCCAGTTGCTCTCTGTGCACCACACTACCAGTTGGATTAGCGGGGGAAGCCAGCAGAACCCCCGCAGTATTGCTGTTCCAGTTCTGCTCGATCAGCTCCGGGGTTAACTGGTAGTTGTCATCTGTGCCAACCGGCACCAGTTGTCCCCGCGCCTCCAACAAACGCAGGAAACGGGGATTACAGGGGTAACCGGGATCAGCCATCATAAAGGTCTGCCCCGGGTTAGTCAGGGTCGCAAACACCATCAGCAATGCTCCGGAAGCACCCGCCGTAACAATCACCCGTTCCGCCGGAATATTCAGACCATAGCGTTGCTGATAAAACCCGGCGATCGCCTCACGAAGCGGGGGAATTCCGGCCGCCGGAGTGTACTGGGTGTGGCCATCACGAATCGCCGCGATCCCCGCCTCGGCAACCGGCGCCGGGGTGGCAAAGTCGGGTTCTCCGGCACACATATGCACAACATCATGCCCCTGAGCATCCAGCTCTTTGGCCCGTTTGAGCAGATCCATAACTTTAAAGGATTCGATATCAGCGACCCGATCCGACCAGTGATTCATCACACGCGGCTCCCTCTGTTGACCGTTTTTGAATGGTCAGGATTATACATTAGTCATAGCCTGAAAGAATAACGTCACTCCCCGGAATCACCACATCAGCCACGTAACGATTGCGATAAAACAACTAATCGCTGCTATAGTTAGTCGTTGTGCCGCTTTGAATGACTCTGGACTACACAACAGATTGAAAAAAATCAAAAATGTGGCCGTTTCAGATGATTTACAGTTTTTTGATCTTGGGGCTGGTGAAAACTCAAAGGTTCTGGTAACTTCAGCTCCCTTCTGATGGTTGGTTTAAACACCTTCAGCATCATGGCCGTTGGTAGAAGCGTTCGGGCACCATTGCCCGACCTGTTGAGAGAGAAGCGAGGCAGAACTATGCCGAATCAAGAAACACAGTTCACACACTTTGTGCCTTATCCTATCAAGGATGGCGAAGAGTACATGAACGAAGCTCAAAAAGATCATTTCCGCCAAATTCTGAACGCCTGGAAACAGGAGCTAATGGAAGAGGTAGACCGTACCGTTAACCATTTGCAGGAAGAAGCAACCAACTTTGCTGATCCCAGCGACCGCGCCAGCCAGGAAGAGGAGTTCAGCCTTGAACTACGCACCCGGGACCGGGAGCGTAAGCTGATCAACAAAATATCTAAAGCGATGGAAAGCATCGACGAAGATGATTACGGCTACTGCGAAGCCTGCGGTGTAGAGATCGGTGTGCGACGTCTGGAAGCACGCCCGACAGCAACACTCTGCATTGACTGCAAAACACTGGCTGAGATCAAAGAGAAACAGCTGGGTATCTGATCTGTTCGCGGCTGACCCTGTCAGCCGCTTCTGCAATGATCTATACCGGTCGCTTCGCTCCCTCACCCACTGGCCCGCTCCATTTCGGCTCCCTTCTGGCTGCTGTTGCCAGCTATCTTGACGCCCGCGCACATAAGGGTCGCTGGCTATTACGCATCGAAGATCTTGACCCTCCCCGCGAGGTTGAGGGTGCCAGCGACAGCATCTTAAAAACACTGGAACAGTTTGGACTGCACTGGGATGGCGAAGTCATTCGTCAGAGTGACCGACACGCGATCTATAGCGATATTCTGTCACAGCTCATTCAAAGTGGCGCGGCCTATCGCTGCAGCTGCTCCCGACAGCAGATTCGCAAACGCAGCGGCGGCTTACTCTATGATCGTTATTGTCGCAACCACCCACCTGTGACCGATGCGCACTGTGCCATTCGCAGTCGCTGTGATCAGGATCACCCGTTCGATGACCGGATTCAGGGCCACCAGCAGTTCGGAGATCAGGTTGAGGATTTTGTCATCTTCCGCCGGGATGGTTTTTTTGCCTATCAGCTGGCGGTCACAATTGATGATGCCGCGCAACAGATCAGCCATATCGTCCGCGGTTCCGACCTGCTTGATTCAACGCCGAAGCAGATACAGCTGCAACAACAACTGGGATACCCTCAGCCAGCCTATGCCCATATTCCTGTCGCAACCAACATCGGGGGGCAGAAGCTCAGTAAACAAACCCTGGCCCCGGCACTGGATGAAGATCAGGCACTACAGCTGATCATCCGCGCCCTGGATTTTCTTGGTCAGCAACCCGTGGCAGAATTAACCGACAGCAATATTGAAGAGTGTCTTAGCTGGGCCTCTGCGCACTGGGATATCACCGCTGTGCCAAAACAAACAGGCATTATTCTGGAGGATAGCTGATGCATTTTTACCGCGTCCTGATCGTCCTGGTCATCGGAGGGTACCTGCTGTCTCCTATTCTCGATCAGTGGTGGCCTGATTCTTCCACGCCCTGGTACAGGCCCTATATTATCTGGGCTGCTCTGATCCTGATTGTCGCCATACTGGAAAGGAGACGGCGTAGCGATGAATTTTAATCTGGCTGGCCTGCTGCTGATCGCCATCGCCTATCTGACCGCCCTGTTTGGTACTGCTTACATCACTGAACGGGGCTGGGTTGCCAAACGCATCATCTATCATCCGGTCACCTATGTGCTGTCACTGGGGGTATTCACCAGTGTCTGGACCTTTTATGGTACCTTCGCCATTGCCAAAGAGTCTGGCTACAGTTTTCTGGCATCCTATCTCGGTGCGTCTGCCGCCTTCTTTCTGGCGCCGGTGATACTGATTCCGATTCTGCGGATCACCCGCACCTACCAGCTAAGCTCGCTGGCCGACCTGTTTGCCTTCCGCTTTCGTTCCGCCACGGCCGGCGCCCTGACAGCGATTTTTTCCCTGATCGCAATTCTGCCACTCATATCGATTCAGATTCAGGCGGTCTCAGATTCACTGCATATTCTTAATCAGGACTTCTCTTCAGATCAGATCGCGGTGGGTTTCTGCACCCTGATCGCTCTGTTTTCGATTCTGGTGGGGGCCCGCAACCCCTCTCTGCGCTATAACCGTACCGGTCTGATTGTGGCGATGGCAACGGGATCACTGATCAAGCTGTTCGCCCTCACGACCATAGCGCTGTACGCTCTGTTCAATGTGATGGGAGGTCCTGGCGGACTGGAGTTATGGCTGCAGCAACACCCTGAAGAACTGGCGGTATTCGACACACAACTGGACAGCGATATGTGGCGCACCATGCTGCTGGGCTTTTTCTCAGCCATCATCGTGATGCCGCACACCTTCCATATGATGTTTACCGAAAACACCTCTTCCAACAGTCTGCACAAAGCCAGTTGGGGGGTACCGCTTTACCTGCTGATACTGGCGTTAGCAGTGCCCCCTATTCTCTGGGCGGGCATCCGCCTGGGGGTTGCAGATCAGCCCGCGTTCCTGATTCTCAATCTGGGCATTAAACTGGAATCCGGCTTTATCACCACCCTGGCCTTTATCGGCGGCCTGACCGCAGCCAGCGGAATCATCATTGTAGCGACCATTTCAATCGCCTCGATGCTACAGAACCATCTGATCCTGCCACTGGTTCCGCCGCTATCAACACAGCGGTTATATTCCCATCTGCTGTGGCTCAGACGGATACTCATTATCGTGATGATGGTTAGCAGCTATCTGTTCTATGCTGAGGTCGGCCTGAATTACAATATCCACTGGCTTGGTACCCTGGCATTTATCGCCTTTATGCAGTTTTTGCCGGGCATCCTCGCAACACTTTTCTGGCCGGGAGCCAACCGCACGGGCTTCTGCCTCGGACTGATTGTTGGCATGAGCACCTGGATTTTCCCGATGCTCACCGCCCTGCTGAATGGAACGATCAGCGATGACGCATCGATTATGTATCATCAGAACTGGCACCACATCGCCATCTATGCGCTGACAGCCAATATTATCGTCTTCCTGCTGGCCTCCATCATTACCCGCAGCTCACCGGAAGAGATCGCCAGCGCCAGCGCCTGTCTGCATAACAGCCTGCAACGTCCGGTTGGCCCTCAGTTAAACATCAGTCACAGCGACGAGTTGGTGACGTTACTCAGTGCCCGACTGGGAAAAGCGACAGCCCAGAAGGAGGTTGAACAAGCATTACAGGAGCTGAATCTGCACCGCGGCGAGCTTAACGCTATCGACCTGATGCGCCTCAGGACCCTGATTGAGAGCCGGCTTAGCGCTCTGTTCGGACCGGTTGAAGCCAGCACACTGTTAAACCAGCAGATTCACAAAGACACCCTGGATCAGTACCGCACCCGGGACATCCATCTGCTGGAGGGACAACTGGAAAACTATCAAACCCGGCTCAGCGGCCTGGCAGCTGAACTGGATAACCTGCGCCGCCACCACCGGATGACCCTGCAACGCTTACCTGTGGGCGCCTGTTCGCTGGACGAAAAAGGCCAGATTATCTTCTGGAATCAGGAGATGGAACAGTTTACCGGCTTACAAACCTCATCAGTGCTGACTCGCAGATTAATCAACCTGCCTGAGCCCTGGGGGGCGCTGCTGCATGACTTTTCAACACAGGAACAAAACCATCTGCTCTCTCACCACCTGCTGATCAACGGAGAGAACTGCTGGCTGAGTCTGCACAAAGCCAGTCTGGCGGAAAACTCAGAATCGATGGTGATCCTGCTGGAAAATGAAACCGAAAACCAGATTCTGGTCAACCGGCTATCCCACAACGAACGACTCGCCTCAATCGGCCGCTTTGCTGCCGGAGTAGCACACGAAATTGGCAATCCGGTCACCGGAATCGCCTGCCTGGCGCAGAACCTGAAATATGAAACCGATGATGAGATCATCCTTGAAAGCGGCGAACAGATTGTTGCCCAGACTAACCGCATCACCCGTATAGTGCAGTCGCTGATCCGCTTTGCGCATACCGGTCAGAGTGAGGGCAAACAGCTGCAGGAAGATATCAACCTCAAAGCGCTGACCGATGAGGCACTTCACCTGGTGTCGATGGACAGCCGTGGACGCGAGATTAATCTGATCAACAATATCGATGCCACCGTCAATATCAGCGGCGACCCACAGCGGCTGATGCAGGTGTTTGTCAATCTGATCAATAATGCCTGTGATGCGACCCCAATCCATGGCCGGGTATGGCTGGATGCCAAACGCAACAGCAACTCCATCGAGATCACGGTGACGGATGAGGGCAGCGGGATCGCCCCGGAACACCAGAACAAGTTGTTTGAACCCTTTTTTACCACCAAAGACCCCGGTAAAGGCACTGGATTAGGGCTGCCTTTGGTCTATAACATCATTGAAGAGCATTATGGTAGTATTAGCATAGTGAGTCCCGCCAATAAAAATCAGAACAATGGCACTCAGGTGGTTATCACCCTCCCGGTCACGTTGCAGGATTAAGTTTGTAAGATAACAAACACCTGCCGACCAGAGGACAAGAAGCAAAGGTAAACCGAATGAGCCGCATTCTGATCGTAGAAGATGAGTCTATTATACGTTCTGCCCTCCGGCGACTGCTGGAGCGCAACAGCTACAGTGTCGACGACGCAGGGTCCGTTGACGAAGCAACCAGCCAGTTCAATCTCAATGATTACAACCTGATCATCAGTGATCTGCGCCTGCCCGGTGCCCCGGGCACTGACCTGATCAACCTGGCCAAAGCGGTCCCGGTGGTCATTATGACCAGTTACGCCAGCATGCGCTCCGCCGTGGATGCGATGAAGCTGGGGGCCGTTGACTATATTGCCAAACCGTTTGATCACGAAGAGATTCTGGAAACCATCGCCAGCATTATCAAGCTGCGCGGGGGCGATGACAAAACCGCTGACCGTAGTGCAGGAGCACAACTGCCGGAAAACCAGATGGTCGGTAACTGTGCCGCGATGAGAAACCTCTTCAGCCGGATTCACAAGGTGGCGCGCACCGATGCCACCGTTCTGATTCAGGGCGAATCTGGCACCGGTAAAGAACTGGCAGCCAGAGCTATCCACCAGCAGAGCGACCGTTCAGGCTCGCCCATGGTATCCGTAAACTGTGCATCGATCCCGGAAACCCTGATCGAATCAGAGCTGTTTGGCCACGAGAAAGGGGCATTTACCGGCGCAGATTCGGCCCGCAACGGCCTGATCGAAGCCGCTAATGGCGGTACTCTGTTCCTTGATGAGATTGGCGAACTGCCTCTGGAAGCACAAGCCCGACTGCTCCGCTTTTTACAGGAGGGCGAGATCCGCAGAGTAGGCGCGGTCAAATCGACCCACGTTGATGTCCGGCTGATTGCCGCCACCCACCGCAATCTGAAAGCCCTGGCCAAAACGGGCGAGTTCCGCGAAGATCTCTATTACCGGCTCTATGTCATGGAGCTGCAAATGCCGCCACTGCGGGAACGCGGTGAGGATATTATCGAGATCGCTCAGCAGTTCCTGCAGAAAAGCTGCGAAAAACTCGGCTCCCCGCTGCTCAGTTTCAGTGCCGATGCCTGCGACACGATGATACGGTATAACTGGCCAGGCAATGTCCGCGAACTGCAGAATGCCATTGAACGGGCGGTTATTCTGGCGGATGATCACCACATCACCACAGACCTGCTGGGGCTCGATATCGAGTCCAATTCTCTGGCAGAACTGGAATCCAGCTTTGCCAGTGGTCACTCACTTGTCGCGGAAACAGAGATCGATCTCCGTGAGCGCCGCCCGGACCAGAACCTCTCTCTGGATGATTACTTCCAGCGCTTCGTACTGGAAAATCAGGACAACATGAGTGAAACCAAGCTGGCAAAAAAACTGGGCATCAGTCGCAAGTGTTTATGGGAGCGCCGCCAGAAGCTGGGTATTCCACGAAAGTCTAAAGAGGCATAACAAGGTCTGAAAAGACTGCCATCAGAACGGGAGCAAAAGTGTTACTTATCCCCCATTGAGCAGATGCAGCATGAGTAAAAAGGTAACACTTTTTGTTACCCTCTATTGCGGTAACAGGGTAACAAACAGCTCTCAAAAACAATAAATATAATAAAAACATATAGTTAACAAAACTGGCACAACTACTGCTGTATATACGGACAAGAAGAAGAACAATACTTACCGCCAATAATCATAATAAAAATAAAACCCAGATTATGGTCGATAAGTACACCGCCTCGAATAAAAATAAAAATGAGGCTCTACAAGCTGATCGCTGAATTGACACCCAATACAACGGTCCCGAAACAGTGCTCTTAGAAATAAAAACAACAAGCTAAGACAGAGTTGTTGTCTAAAAGCGGTCAGCTTACCCATCTCCTTTTGTCCTGTTATATTTCCTACACCCTTTGCACTATAGATCAGTAAAACTGCGGCTTTAACTGCGTTTTTGATTAGATTTCATGCTATTATTCTGCGCTCTTATTTCTGCGCAAGTTTCTCAGTGTTATATGGACAAAAACTCATCACCAATAGGCTCGTTTATCCGTAAACTATTCGGTAGTCATCGAAAACGCTCAGCCGGCGAAGCCAGCCCGCAAACCAGCGGCCCTCAGCTTATTCCCGAAGAGGTTCATCAAATTCCTCGCCGACAGCTGAACGACGCAGCGATGAAGACCGCTTATCACCTGCAGGATGAAGGCTACGAAGGCTATCTGGTGGGCGGATGTATCCGCGACCTGCTGATGAATAAGCACCCCAAAGATTTTGATGTTGCCACCAATGCCACCCCGGAGCAGGCACATGCGCTGTTCCGTCGTTCACGCCTGATCGGCCGGCGCTTTAAACTACTGCATGTCCGGTTTGGCCGGGACATGATCGAAGTAGCCACCTTCCGCGCCAGCCATGACAGTCACCCCAAAAATAGCGATGGCGAGCATGGCCGTCAGAACGACAGCGGTATGATCGTGCGCGATAACGTCTACGGCACCATTGAAGAGGACGCACTACGGCGCGATTTCACCGTCAATGCACTTTACTACTGTCCTAAAGACCACTGTGTTTATGATTTCACGCACGGCTACAACGACCTGAAAAACCGCACTCTGCGGATGATTGGCGATCCTGACGCCCGCTATCGGGAAGACCCGGTAAGGATGCTCAGAGCAGCGCGCTTTGCTGCCAAACTGGGGTTTACCATTGAGCCAGAAACAGAAGCCCCGCTGTATGAGCTGGGCTATCTGCTGAAAGATATCGCGCCGGCCCGATTGTTTGACGAAGTACTGAAAATATTCCAGTCTGGCCATGGTGTGGAATCTTACCATCAGTTCCGTAAATACGGTTTGCTGGAACATATCTTCAGCCAGACCGCATACTGTCTTGATAACCCGCAAGGGGCTCCGGTAGAACAACTGGTACTGAATGCCCTGCAGAATACCGATCGCCGGCTGCAGCAGGACAAGAGCGTCACTCCAGCCTTCCTGTTTGCCGCCCTGCTCTGGTATCCAATGCAGCAACGGATGCGTAAACTGCAACAGCAGGAAGGGCTGCATACGGTGCCGGCAATGCATGAAGCGGCCAATCAGGTAATTGGCGAGCAGATAAGTCAGACCGCTATTCCACGGCGATTCTCCACACCGATCAGAGAGATCTGGGAGCTGCAGTTCCGCCTTCCCCGCCGTCAGGGCAAACGGGCCGACCGGCTGATGGAACATCCACGTTTCAGGGCCGCCTATGACCTGCTGGTGTTGCGCGAAAACAGCGGTGAAGATCTGGAAGGCCTGGGTAAATGGTGGACTGACTATCAGACACAGAACCCGCAGATACGCAGCCATATGTCCCGCGAAGTCCCCAAAGACGAGGCCCCCAAACGACGCCGCAGACGCCGCTCACCAGCAAAAAAGCATGAGCAGAATAATGGCTGAGTCTCCCGCATCCAGCCCCTGGACCCGTTGCTACATAGGGCTGGGCAGCAACCTTGAAAATCCGGTGACACAGGTAGCCACCGCACTGCTGGAGCTGCAACGTTTAGACAACTGCCGCCATCTGATCCACTCCAGCCTGTATCGCAGCGATCCGGTTGGTCCGCCCGGTCAGCCCGACTATATCAATGCAGTTGCCAGCCTGGAGACCAGCCTGTCTCCGCTTGAGCTGCTTGATGCACTACAGGCACTGGAACAACAGCATCAGCGGGTCAGAGTTCAGCACTGGGGTCCCCGCACGCTGGATCTGGACCTGCTGCTCTACGGTGATCAGTTAATCAGCAATGAACGATTAACCGTCCCCCACCCCTACCTTCATGAGCGCAATTTTGTGCTCTATCCTCTGGCAGAAATCAACCCAGACCTGACTATTGCACAGCAGAAAAGTCTCGCCGAATGCATTAAGCAGTGCGAAAAAGGCACTCTCGAACGAATTTAATAAAACATAAAATTCTTTAAAAACAATAATATAAATCGTTTTTTACTGCTATGCACAATAGATAATAGTTAAACGGAAAAGGGCTATGTATAATCCCCCCGTCTGAGTAATAAATAAGCAGGTTCTCTTATGAGCAGCATTACCCTTCATACACTGATGGCTCGTAAACAGGCCGGTGAAAAGTTTGCGGTGCTTACCGCATACGACGCCTGTTTTTCCCACCTTATCAGCACCGCTGGTGTTGAGGTGATATTAGTGGGCGACTCCCTGGGCATGGTATTGCAGGGCAATGACAGCACTCTGCCGGTCACCCTAGAAGAGATGGCTTACCATACCGCCGCCGTAAAAGCAGGCAATCAGGGTTCGATGATCATGACCGATCTGCCCTTTATGAGCTATGGCACCCCCGCGCAGGCAATGGACAGCGCCGCCGCGCTGATGCAGGCCGGCGCCCATATTGTCAAACTGGAAGGTGCTGCCTGGCTGGACGAAACAATTACCCTTCTGGCAGAACGCGGAGTTCCGGTATGCGCCCATCTTGGGCTCACACCACAAGCGGTCAATGTCCTGGGGGGATACAGAGTACAGGGACGTGATAACAGTGCCGCAAAAAAGATGATCGAAGATGCCGTACGTCTGGAACAGGCTGGCGCAGCGATGCTGCTGCTGGAATGCGTTCCCGCACTGCTGGCAGGCGAGATCACTAAAGCGGTAGACATTCCGGTTATCGGTATCGGCGCTGGTGCAGACACAGATGCTCAGGTGCTGGTGATGCACGATATGCTGGGAATCACTCCGGGCCGCAGCCCCAGGTTTGTCAAAAACTTTATGGCTGACAACAATGATATCGCCGCCGCTTTCAAAGCCTATGCTGACGAAGTGAAGGCCGGTACCTTCCCCGGACCTGAACACGGATTCTAACCATCATGAAAACCATCTATTCTATCGCTGAGCTGCGTGAAGCCCTCGGCCAAGAGCGTCGTGCGGGCAAAAAAATCGGTTTTGTTCCAACCATGGGCAATCTCCATACCGGGCATATCCAACTGATTCACCAGGCGAACAATCATGCCGACATCACCGTCGCCAGCATCTTTGTCAACCCACTGCAGTTTGGTGAGAATGAGGACCTGGATGCCTATCCACGCACCCTGACATCAGATCAGGAAAAACTGACAGCCGCAGGCTGCGACTATCTGTTTGCGCCGAATATCAATGAGATGTACCCCAACGGTCAGGTAATCCAGACACTGATCGAAGTGCCAGGGATCTCCGATATCCACTGCGGTGCCAGCCGTCCAGGACATTTTCGCGGGGTTGCCACCGTGGTGTGTAAACTGTTTGGAATCGTCCAGCCCGATGTCGCTATCTTTGGCGAAAAAGATTTCCAGCAACTGATGGTTATCCGTCGTATGGCTGAAGACCTGTTTCTGCCGGTTGAAATCCTTGGCGCGCCAATTGCCCGGGCCCAGAGTGGCCTGGCCCTGAGTTCGCGCAACGGCTATCTGACCGAAGCAGAATTAGCGACGGCTCCTATTCTGAACCAGACGATCTGTCAGACTATTGCCCAGATCAGCGCTGGGCGCCGCGACTATGCCGCATTACAGGAAGAAGCTCAGCAGCGACTCGAGCAGGCAGGCTTTAAGCGGGACTACTACACCATCTGCAACCGCAAGGATCTGCAACACGCCGGCCCGGACGATACCCAGTTAGTACTGGTGGCTGCCGCCTATCTGGGCAAAGCCCGTCTGATTGATAATATGGTTGTTGATCTCTGAACATAACCCTTATGTGGCATCTTCACCTTTGGTCGGCTTGGTAATCGATTAAACAACTGCTAAATTGAACGATCTGGCGTCATTTTTTATTCTTCATGCCGCCAGATTAGGGGAAACCCCATTGCAGTTGGCTTTCGACTATGCTGTACTGCACTGCACAAAGATGATTACTACAAAAAAAGCTGCAGAGTGTTTCGTGACAGGTTACTGGCTGACCTGCCATTAAATAGTCACAGTACGTGACTACACTACCGCAGCAATCTTACAAGCAAGAGGAATGATCATGCGTGATGTTGTTGTTGTAGCTGCAGGCCGTACGGCCGTAGGTAATTTTAATGGTTCTCTGGCATCTGTTCCTGCCAGCGATCTTGGCGCTACCGTTATTAAAGGTCTGCTGGAAAAATCCGGCATCCAGGCTGACCAGATCGATGAAGTTATTCTGGGTCAGGTGCTGACCGCTGGCTGCGGCCAGAACCCTGCCCGTCAGACAACGATCAATGCCGGCCTGCCGATTGATGTCCCGGCCATGACGATCAACAAAGTCTGTGGTTCCGGCCTGAAAGCACTGCAACTGGCCACTCAGGCGATCCGCTGTGGCGATGCTGAGATGATTATTGCTGGCGGCCAGGAAAACATGAGCGCCTCTGCGCACATCCTGCCTAACTCCCGCAACGGTGCCCGCATGGGTGACTGGAAGATGGTCGACACCATGATCAAAGATGGCCTGTGGGATGCGTTCAACGACTATCACATGGGTATCACCACTGAAAACATCGTTGAGAAATACGGTTTCACCCGTGAAGAGCAGGATGCCTTTGCCGCTGCGTCTCAGAACAAAGCGGAAGCCGCTCAGAAAGCAGGCAAATTTGCTGATGAGATAATCCCCGTGGTTATTCCTCAGCGCAAAGGTGATCCAATCGTTTTTGATACAGATGAGCAGCCACGTCACGGCGCTACTGCTGAAGCGCTGGGCAAACTACGCCCAGCATTCAAGAAAGACGGCACCGTTACTGCGGGTAACTCCTCTACGATTAATGACGGCGCTGCTGCGGTAATCCTCTGCTCTGCAGAGAAAGCCGCTGAACTGGGTCTGCCGGTTCTGGCGACTATCAAAGCCTATGCGTCTGCAGGGGTTGACCCTTCTATCATGGGTACTGGCCCAATCTGCGCCACTCAGAAAGCGCTGGAAAAAGCGGGCTGGACTATTGATGATCTGGAACTGGTTGAAGCCAACGAAGCGTTTGCGGCACAGGCGATGTCAGTTAACAAAGACCTGGGCTGGGATACTAACATCGTCAACGTGAACGGTGGTGCTATCGCTCTGGGTCACCCAATCGGTGCTTCAGGCTGCCGTATCTTCGTTTCGCTGCTGCACGAGATGGCTCGTCGCGATGCCAAGAAAGGTCTGGCGACTCTGTGTATCGGTGGTGGTATGGGTACTGCGCTGGCAATCGAACGCGCTTAATACCCGACTGAAAACAGAAAAGCCCTGACTGACCAGTCGGGGCTTTTTTTGCCTTATCGCGGGGTGTCCTGCACTCTGGTGGCCCAATCGCCGCGAGGACGCACCTCCCACATCACTCAGGCGGTGGCAATGGCGCCCTTGCCGACCCCTTCAAAAGCTCTCACCATCACGTCACGATCAGGGTATTCCGCTTTTACCTGCCCCGCCAGATGACAGGCAATCTGCTCAACAGTCGTTTCCGTATCGATCAGATAACAATGCTCTGCCGGTAATCTGATCTCAAACTGGCCCTGCGGCGCATCATACTGATAGTGGTGCTCTGTGGAGGGTTCTGCCAGCAGGTGGCTGCGGGTACCGATATAGATATCATGAAAGATTTCAGCCCAGTGCTGCTCTACGCCGGTATCACGCTGACCATCAAGATATATCTCAATCCGCGAGCGATGTCCGTGGGCGATGCGCTGACAGTTGCCATCGTGCTGCTGCAAACCATGGCTGTAGTGATAGAAGGCGCCACTGATCGACTCAGGCACAAAACTGATCTCCAGCCCCTGCACCTCATCAGAAAACAGCGCCAGCAGCTGATCTTTACACCACTTAGCCAGACTGGTCTCCGTCACCTGTTCCAGATCCACCAGCACTATCGCCTGTTTGGGTGAACGGCAGAAAAACTCTCCGCCATCAGGGTACTGCCAGGTCACGGTTGTTTCCCCACCGGTCTGAATGGCTGACAGGTTAGCCATTGCGGTGGGCACCACTAAGCCATGGTCGATACAGTTATCAAACCACTGCTTTACCGCTTTTTTTACAATAGCGAAGTCACAGATCATACCCTGCTCATTCAGGTTGCCATCCAGCACCAGCTGGACCAGCCAGGACTCTCCCAGCAGACCTCTTTGCGGGTGCAGGTAAGAAAAGTCAACGTTGGTCAGGTTATCTACAAAAAGCTTCACAGGCAGTCACACGGTCAGTTTAAATTAGTCATTAGACGGGCGGCGTATATTAGCTGATTACCAGCTCTATTGCATTCCGGCTGCTACCGGTATACTAGCTGTTTTTTGATAACAGGCAGATGAAATTCGATGCGACTGGATAAATATCTGAGTCAGGCAACCGGTTTACCCCGCAGTCTTATTAAACGACAGATCAAATGCAAGAATGTCGAGGTCAACGGTCAGATCTGTCAGGATCACGGGTATAAAGTGAGCAGCGATGATGAGGTGTCACTTGAGGGCCGGGAAGTTTCACCTCCGGGCCCCAGATATCTGATGCTGAACAAACCGCAGGGCACCGTATGTGCTACTGAAGATGCAGAACACCCAACAGTGATCGATCTGCTGGAGCTGGACAACATCCGTGACCTTCACCCCGCCGGACGACTGGATATTGACACCACCGGGCTGGTACTGATCACCAACGATGGTCAGTGGTCACACCGGGTCACTTCGCCCCGACATCGTTGCGATAAAGTCTACCTTGTCACCACGGCAGACCCTATCACCGAGGACTACGTCGAAGCATTTGCCAATGGCATCCTGCTGCGCAATGAGGATAACCCCACCTTGCCAGCCACACTGGTAGTGCTTTCAGAGACTCAGGCCCGGGTGACCCTGCACGAAGGCCGCTACCATCAGGTTAAGCGGATGTTTGCCGCCATGGGCAATAAAGTCATCGCCCTGCACCGTGAACAGATCGGCACGATCATCCTGGATGCAGAACTGGAACCCGGCGAATTTCGTTTTCTCACCGAAGCAGAGGCCAACTCTTTCTGATGACTGACACCGCCTTCTCTCTGGTAAAACCCGAGCTGGACAGCGCCCACGGCATCGCACTATGGATTGCCGATGAAAACCTGCTGAATCAGACCAGCCGGGTTAACCCGACCGTTACCGTTATCAGCAACCGCTTTGATCTCTGCCAACAACTGCAAGAAGCCGGTTGGAACAGCCAGTTTTCTGACTTTGATTTCAGCCCCTATGAAAATCATAGCGTAGACAAAATTATCTACCGGATCTCGAAAGAAAAACCGGTAGTGCACCATGTGATCAACCAGGCGATCCGCATCCTCAAGCCCGGCGGCACTCTATGCATCTCCGGGTTGAAAAACGAAGGGATTAAAACCTATCTGGATAAGGCAAAAAAACTGTTTTCCGGACAGATGGAACAGTCCAAGTCAGACAAAAATACCTGGATGGGTGTGCTGACGTCACCGGGAGTCCCTGATACAGAATTGCTCGAAGATCAGGATTACACCCGCCTTCGAGAAGTGGCGGCTGACGAAAATTTCAGTTATATCAGCAAACCCGGGGTCTACGGCTGGAATAAGATCGACAAAGGCAGCGCTTTTCTGGTCGCCGAACTACCCCGCTTTATCGAACGACTACCAGGCCCACCGCAAACCGCCCTTGATCTGGGCTGCGGCTATGGTTATCTGTCGCTGAACTGTGCCCCTACAGGCTGCCGGATCACTGCCACCGATAACAACGCCGGCGCCCTGCAGGCCTGCAAGGAAAACTTTAAGCAGCAGGGAATCGATGCCGAGGTCATTGCGGCCGATTGTGCAGAGGAAATTGTGGCGCGATTCCCACTGATCGTTTGCAACCCCCCGTTCCATCAGGGCTTCGGTATCGAGGGTGACATGACCGACCGGTTTCTGGAGGCTGCCCGTAAACATCTGCAGACTGATGGTGTCGCCTGTTTTGTGGTAAACCTGCACATTCCCCTTGAACGAAAAGCCCAAAAGCGGTTCTCAATCGTAGAAACAATCGCCGATAATGGCAGTTTTAAGCTGATATTACTGGCCCAACCGAAATAAGAGATGAGTTAAAAACACAGCATGGTCTCCACCTACCTTAAACAAACCTGGTTTTTCTTCCGCGCCAATATGCAACCGATAATGCGTATACAGCTGCCGTTTATCATTTTGATAACCCTGATCAGCATGAGCGCGATGCAATCGGTCGATCCGGAAAACCCGGAGTTAAACAACTCAGTCCTGATGTTCTATCTGGCCAGCCTGATCTTCCTGCCCCTCTATGCGGGCGCCACCATCGCCTACCTGGAGTCAGTGGTCAGTAATGCTCCGATCAGCACTACTGCAGCCCTGAAAATCGGCCTCCAGCGCTGGGGATCACTGTTTATCACCAAACTGCTAGGCGCCTTCGCTATCGCCATTGGCCTGCTGCTGTTTTTTATTCCTGGAGTGTTTGTCCTGATCCGTCTGGGCTTCGCTGAATATCACAGCATTATCGAACGATCGGCTCCGGCTGATGCCCTCAAAAACAGCTGGCAGGACACCTCCGACTACTTCTGGCCGCTGCTTAACGGACTGGCTTTTCTGTTTGTCGTGCTGCTGGGCGGCAACCTGTTAATCGAAACCCTGCTACAGGCTATGGGCATCGATTCACTGATCATCCGCGCCCTGTTTGATATCGTCTTCGGTTTTCTTAACTGTCTTTACACGATTTATGGATTCAGACTGTACTGCGTTATGCGGGAAAAACAAAGTGGCTAGAACGTGACTTCGTCACTTGCTAGTGGTTAGACGGGAAGCTTCGCTTCCCTTGCTAGAAAAAGCGTAAAACATTGAATCTCGATAAATATATGTGCTCATAGGGAACTCCTTCGAAACTTACATTAAGGCCGAAAACAACCAGTCAACTGTATATAGCTACGAGCCCTTAATAACTCAATTATATTCAGACTATTCTGATGCCCTTTTATACTCTGGAAACTATCTTAAAGCCTGGTATCAAAAAGGAATCTATTAACAGCTCGAAAGTGACGCCGTCACGTATAACTTTGCTGTTGGGATTCGGGCCTCATCCCAACCTACTTCTGATAACCGGTTTATAATTGCACAGAACCAAGCTTACCACGCAGATTGTCATACACTAGTTAAGAAGGCCTTTTCTAGCCACGAGCAGGCGCGAAGCGCCGTTCTGGCTACTGCTTTTAAGCGAAGCGACGTCTAACTACTCACGAAGTAATTCGCGAATATCTTTTTCGATCGCCCTTGCCTGCGTCGACCCCGCATGCGTCTCACCGATATAGATGGAACGCACCCGGCCCTGCTTATCGATCAGATAGAAGGTCGGCCAGTATTTGTTACCCATCATCTGCCAGTAGGTAAAGTTATTATCCATCATCACCGGGTGATGCAGCTCAAACTCATCGATTTTAGCCTTCACATTAGCCCTGACACGCTCATGGGGGAATTCCGGGGTATGAACACCAATGACAGTAAACGCCTCGTCAGCAAGTGTCTGCTCAAGCTCATGCATCCAGGGAAAAGAGCGATAACAGTTCCAGCAATCAAAGGTCCAGAAATCCAGCATCACCACTTTTCCCCGCAGCGCCTTCAGCGAGAGCGGCGGACTGTTAAACCAGCTATCGGCATCGGTCTGGCTAAACTCAGGAGCAGGCAAAGGGGTATCCAACTTCCCAGCGTATACACTGAAGCTTACACTCAGGCTTAAAAAAGCCAGCAAAAACGTCCGGCCAATCCCATTCATATTCTACTCCCGTTTTAATTAAGACCTGTGCCACACCTTCAAGTTCATCATCGCCCCCCTGCTGTGCCACTCCAGTCTAGAGCAAAAGGTATAAAGCGTTGCCCCATGACTTCGCTGATAACTCTTCAGATGAGAAACCTGTAAAAAACTGTTGCATTCTCAGCCGGAACAAACATAATGAGAATCATTATCATTTAAATATGGAGATGTATTGATGAATGTTCTCAGAATAGATGCCTGGATGGAACGCCGCGAACCTGTTATCAAATTGCACAGTGGCCTGTCTGAAAATCTGATCGCTGAGTGGCGCGGCAGTGCCGTGTGCGAGTTGATCGAGCAGGGGATTGTCACCTGCGGTGAGCTCTTTTCAACTGATCGCAGAGTGCAGCAACAAGCAGCCCATGAACTGCTGCTCAACGCCTGTGCAAACTCACTCTGTCGCAGCAACGGCCCGCAATGTTTCACCTGCATTACCGGTCGCCTGTTGCAGGCGCTGGCACACAGTGACAACCAGGAGCAGCCTTCCATTGCAGGTCTGACACTATACCAATCCGCAAGCTAATATTATTTAGTCGATGAGTAACTAACTCGTGGCTGCCATGTTATCCCCAGATCCCCCAGAACAAGCCTGTGCATAACGTTGGGACAACTAGCTTGAGCACCATCAATGCTGGGCTTCGGGGTAGCGGATAATAAATACTCAACGCAAAAAACTGAATAAAGAACGCTTTTCTAGCACGGCGAGAAGCGCCGTCTGGCAAGTGACGCCATCACGTCTAGCGACTGCTGTTATAGGCCTGTGTCCCCCATAACGGCACCGTCGACAAGCTGTGCTTAAAGCTGCCGTTGGTCTCTTTGGTGGAGTAAGACAGATACATCAGTGTCTGTGATTCAGGATCAAAGATGCGTCGGACCTTCATGGTCTTAAAGAATACACTTTTCGACTTCCGAAACACGATTTCACCATCTTTGGAGCGGTCGATAGCAGCGATCATCTCTGGCGTTATCGGCCCGGTCTGACGGCAGGCGATCGAAGAATCACTGGGGTCGGAGAAATCCAGATCCGCTTCAATACTGGCGATATGGCAGGTGACTCCAGTGACCACCGGATCTACCAGCACATTCAGCTTAATATCTTTCGTGGTCAGTAATCCCAGTGAGACATCCCCTACTTCATCGCCACCACAACCGGCCAGTAGCAGGGTTAATATAACAGCGGTGATCGCTTTCATCTTCAATCCTCTATGAAATTCCAGTCAATTGAAACTGGGGCTATAAACAAAAAAGCCCTGCATCAGCAGGGCTTTTTTAACCGCGGAACAGAATCTTATTCTACAGACTCATCCTGCTCCAGATCACGCATGGTCAGCTTGATACGACCACGAGGATCAACTTCCATCACTTTAACTTTAACCACATCATCCATCTTGATGTAGTCGGTGACTTTCTCGATACGCTTGTTAGCGATCTGAGAGATGTGAACCAGACCATCTTTACCCGGCAGGATGTTAACGAATGCGCCGAACTCTTCCAGACGTACCACTTTACCTTCGTAGATCTTGCCGACTTCAGCTTCTGCAGTGATCTCGCGAACCTTATCAACAGCCGCTTTCGCGGCAGCTTTATCAGCTGCGTAGATACGGACAGTACCGTTATCTTCGATATCGATAGTGGCTCCGGTCTCTTCGGTCAGCGCACGGATGGTTGCACCACCTTTACCAATAACGTCACGGATCTTCTCTGGGTTGATCTCCAGCAGCGTCATCGCTGGCGCGTTGTCAGGCAGCTCTGGACGAGCATAACCGATCACTTTAGCCATCTCTTTCAGAATGTGAGCACGTGCTTCATACGCCTGCTCCAGAGCGATCTCCATGATCTCTTCAGTGATACCGGTGATCTTGATATCCATCTGCAGCGCAGTAACACCCGCTTCAGTACCGGCCACTTTAAAGTCCATGTCGCCCAGGTGATCTTCGTCACCGAGGATATCGGTCAGGACAGCGAAACGCTCGCCCTCTTTAACCAGACCCATCGCGATACCGGCAACGGGCGCTTTCAGAGGTACACCCGCATCCATCATCGACAGAGACGCACCACAAACAGACGCCATAGAGCTTGAACCGTTGGATTCAGTGATCTCAGACACGATACGGATGGTGTATGGGAACTCTTCCTGGGTTGGCAGAACCGCAGCAACACTGCGACGCGCCAGACGGCCATGACCGATCTCACGACGACCGGTTGCCCCCATACGACCCGCTTCACCAACAGAGTATGGAGGGAAGTTATAGTGCAGCATGAACGGATCACGACGCTCACCTTCGATCGCATCGATGATCTGGGAATCACGGGCAGTACCCAGTGTACAGGTAGCGATCGCCTGAGTTTCACCCCGGGTAAAGAGTGCAGAACCGTGAGTACCGCTCAGTACATCAATCTCTACGTCGATACCACGGACAGTCTTGCTGTCACGGCCATCGATACGTGGCTGACCATCAAGAATACGACCCCGGACAATCTCTTTCTCCAGTGATTTGAAGATACCGGACACTTCACCGGCAGAAGGCTGACCCTCTTCACCACACAGAGCCTCGACCGCTTTATCACGGGCCGCATTCAGAGCGTTCTGACGCTCCATCTTGTCAGCTGTCAGGTAAGCGTTGTTGATATCTTCGCCTACCACACCACGAACCTGTTCAATCAGGGCTTCGTTCTTCGCTTCAGGGGTGTATTCCCAACGTGGCTTACCCGCTTCAGCAACCAGCTCGTTGATTGCATTGATAGCAACCTGCATCTGCTGGTGACCAAATACAACCGCACCCAGCATCTCATCTTCAGACAGTTCCTGAGCTTCAGATTCAACCATCAGCACTGCATCAGAGGTACCGGCAACCACCATGTCCAGCATAGAGCCTTCCAGCTCTTCGTAGGTTGGGTTGAGCATGTAACCCGCTTCTTCAGTGTAACCCACACGGGCCCCACCGATTGGCCCCTGGAACGGAATACCTGAAACAGCCAGGGCTGCAGAGGTACCGATCATGGCAGCGATATCAGGATCGTTGATCTTATCCGCAGACATAACAGTACAGATAACCTGTACTTCATTCATGTAACCCTTAGGGAACAGTGGACGGATAGGACGGTCAATCAGACGGGAGGTCAGCGTTTCTTTCTCAGATGGACGCGCTTCACGTTTGAAGAAACCACCCGGGATACGGCCGACTGAATAGTACTTTTCCTGGTAGTGAACAGACAGTGGGAAGAAGTCCTGACCTTCGCGGGCAGATTTAGCCCCCACCACCGTACACAGTACCTGTACGCCAGCCATAGTCACCAGTACAGCACCGCTCGCCTGACGGGCAACCCGACCGGTTTCGAGGGTCACTTCATGTTTACCGTATTGGAATGTCTTTGTAATTGCTTGTGGCACGATACAATTCCTTATCTTTATGCAAAACAAAAAAATGTCTGTGCGACGTCACACCGGCCTCTTTATAGCCAGTACTCTGCTGGGCTCTCCGTCACTAAAGAACGCACCAGAGTACAGGCTGGTTGGTGTAAAACGTTGTACAGACGCATATAGAGATCGCTTTTCAGCCGATCTTAAAGCACCGGGGCCATCATAGATGGCCCCGGAACATTATCTTAGCGACGCAGGCCGAGACGCTTGATCAGATCAGCGTAACGAGTTACATCTTTCTTCTTCAGGTAATCCAGCAGCTTACGACGCTGGTTTACCATGCGGATCAGACCGCGACGAGAATGGTGGTCATGAATGTGACCTTTGAAGTGAGACTGCAGACCAACGATGTTGTGGGTCAGCAGAGCAACCTGTACTTCAGGTGAACCAGTGTCGCCTTCGCCACGAGCGTACTCAGCAACGATCTCAGCTTTCTTTTCAACAGATAATGCCATTTTAATAACTCCAAAAATAATATGCACACCACAGCATCTGTGTGGTGGATTAATAGTCGCGTTGTACCGAGCATATTTTCAGTTCAACGTCATATTGTCAGTGTCGCCTGAGCCACACTCACAAATTCAATTAACTTTCCTGAGTACTCATCAGCCGCCGGGGTAACAAAGTCCCCTCAGCATCGATCTCACCAATACCCAGAAAGCGTCCGCTGTCCCCATCAAGCAAACGTACCAGCGGCTGTGCCGGGTTCGCGCCATCCGATGTGTCCAGCACCACCGTCTGTCCAAAACAGAGGGTGCGGGTCTGCTGCCCGGTCAGAATAACCTCAGGGGTATCTGCTACCGGACTCCAGGGCGGCAATAATAACTCATCCAGACGCGTTTGTATGCGTTCCGGAGTCGCCTCACTGCCCATTTCTTCCACCAGTTGTTCGAGATCAGCCAACGGCATCATACTCGCCGCTTTATAGGGGCCGGAATCGAGACGGCGAAGCATTTTAACATGCGCGCCGCAGCCCAGCATCTCGCCCATATCCTGAACGATGGAACGGATGTAGGTGCCTTTGCTGCAGCGGATATCCAGATCCACTTCATCGCCGCGAAAATCCAGCAAATCGATACTGAAAACCGTCACCTGACGACTTTTCACCTCGACCTGAATCCCCTGACGCGCCAGTTTATAGAGCGGCTGACCATTATGCTTGAGCGCCGAAAACATCGAAGGCACCTGAGTGATCTGGCCGGTAAACTCGCGCTGCAACAGCTCATCAACCTGCTCTGCCGTCAGCTTTTCCGGTACTGGCCGCTCTTCAACGACCTCCCCATCGGCATCACTGGTATCGGTTCGCTGCCCCAGTTTAGCCGTCGTGACGTACCGCTTATCAGCATCCAGCAGGAACTGGGAAAACTTGGTCGCTTCGCCGAAACAAAGTGGCAGCATCCCGGTTGCCAGTGGATCCAGCGCACCGGTATGGCCCGCCTTAGCGGCCCCATAGATCCGTTTTACTATTTGTAGCGCCCGGTTTGACGACATTCCACCCGGTTTATCGAGCAGAAAAATACCGTTGACCGGCCGGCCTTTTGCCCGCCTTGCCAAAGGTTACTCCCCGTCGTCCTGACCGTGTTTGCTGTCCGCCCGTGAGGCCTGAATAATCAGGTCATTGAGGCGACGGCCCCGGTCAACACTCTCATCAAAATGGAAGCGCAGTTGCGGCATCACCCGCAGTTTGATCTTGCTGGACAGTTGTCCACGCAGGAAGCCCGCAGCGTTATTCAGAACCTTAAGGGATTCCTTCACCGCCGTAGCTTCATCTTTTCCCCCCATCGCCATCACGGTGATATAGATATCAGCGTAGCCAAGATCCTTGGCAATCTTTACGTAGCTGATAGTCACCATCCCCAGGCGGGGGTCTTTAATTTCACGCTGGATCAGCTGTGCCAGGTCCTTCTGGACCTGGTCAGATATCCGTTGTGTACGACTGAATTCTCTTGCCATAATTGTCTGTTAATTCACTCTTACAACGTACGCGCAACTTCAATGGTGTCGAAGACTTCGATCTGATCGCCGACCTTCACATCATTGTAGTTCTTAACACCGATACCGCACTCCATGCCCTGACGGACTTCAGCCACGTTATCTTTAAAGCGACGCAGAGACTCCAGCTCACCTTCATAGATAACCACGTTTTCACGCAGTACCCGGATACGCTTGTTACGGAAGACTGAACCTTCAGTGACCATACAGCCCGCTACTGCACCGATCTTAGGTGCACGGAAGACATCACGTACCTCTGCGATACCAACTATCTGTTCCTTAAACTCTGGAGACAGCAGACCGGTCATCGCTTGTTTAACATCATCGATGATATCGTAGATAACGCTGTAGTAACGCAGTTCCAGATCTTCACGCTCGACGATAGCCCGCGCCTGTGCATCCGCACGGACGTTAAAGCCGATCATGATCGCACTGGACGCTACCGCCAGGTTGGCATCGGTTTCAGCAATACCACCGACACCGCCGGAAACGACATTGACTTTAACTTCGTCGGTGCTCAGATCCGTCAGCGAGCTGGTCAGCGCTTCCAGAGAACCACGAACGTCCGCTTTTATGATGATGTTCAGTGTCTTAACATCACCGGCCTGCATATTTTCGAACAGGTTCTCAAGTTTGGCCTGCTGCTGACGCTGCAGTTTCACTTCGCGGTATTTACCCTGACGGAATAAGGCAACTTCACGGGCCTTCTTCTCGTTAGAGACCACGGTGAACTCGTCACCCGCTCCTGGTGTACCATCCAGTCCCAGAATCTCAACCGGGATAGACGGGCCCGCTTCTTTAACGGGCTTACCATTCTCATCCAGCATCGCCCGAACACGGCCATACTGCAGACCAGCCAGCACGATATCACCCTGTCTCAGGGTTCCGTTCTGCACCAGCAGAGTGGCAACCGGACCACGCCCTTTATCCAGACGGGATTCAACAACAACACCACGTCCAGGCGCTTCAGGGATCGCTTTAAGCTCCAGAATCTCAGCCTGCAGCAGAACCGCATCCAGAAGTGCATCGATACCTTCACCGGTTTTAGCTGAGACGTTAACAAACTGAACATCACCGCCCCACTCTTCCGGCAGGACATCACGCTGGGCCAGTTCATTCTTGACCCGCTCGGGATCGGCATCCTCTTTATCGATCTTGTTGACCGCAATAACCAGAGGCACTCCTGCCGCTTTAGCGTGATTCACCGCTTCTTCAGTCTGTGGCATCACACCATCATCTGCAGCAACCACCAGAATAACGATATCGGTCAACTGAGCACCACGGGCACGCATTGCGGTAAAGGCGGCGTGTCCCGGTGTATCCAGGAAGCTCACCATACCGTGACCGGTTTCAACGTGATACGCACCGATATGCTGGGTAATGCCTCCGGACTCACCGGCAGCCACCCGGGTTTCACGAATATAGTCAAGTAACGATGTTTTACCATGGTCAACGTGACCCATTACCGTCACGACCGGCGCACGCTCAACCTGCTCACCGGCAATCTCTTCTGCAGCACCGGCACTTTCGATCAGTTGATCTTCAACGGTATTTTCCTGCATCGCAACAGCGGTGTGCCCCATCTCCTCAACCACCAGGGTTGCGGTGTCCTGATCGATCACGGAGTTGATGGTCGCCATCGCCCCCATTTTGAACATGACCTTGATCAGGTCGGCCGCTTTGACTGACATTTTCTTCGCCAGTTCAGCCACGGTAATCGATTCCGGAATCGCCACTTCATGAATCACCGGGGCGGTTGGCCGCTCAAACGCCTGAACGTTGGAACTGGTCATACCCCGCTGAGCAGGCTTGCCGCCACCTCGACGGTTGCCACCATCACGGCCACCCGGCTTACGGGATAAGCGCTTGTTATCACCGCCTTTGCGGCCCGCAGCAGGCTTATCCTGGCTACGGAAATTCTTTTCCCGGGTCTGTTTACGATCCTGCTTGGGTGCAGCTGTCGCAGGCTCAACATCTGCCACCGCAGGAGCCGCGGTTTTTACCGCAGCAGGCTTAGCCATTGTCGGTTTAGACACCGCGGGTTTAGCTTCAGACTGCTTCTCTGCCGCATCACGCTCCGCTTTGGCTTTCGCCTCGGCTTCAGCCTTCAGGCGTGCCTCTTCACGCTGTTTCTCCTGCGCGGCCTGCAGCTCGGCATCCCGACGAGCCTGCTCTTCCAGCTCAGCCTGAAGATTCTTACCTTTAACTTCTGCTACCGGAGTCTCTTCAACATCAGCACGTTTGACATAGGTACGCTTCTTACGCACTTCAACATTGATCGTTTTCTTACCCGCCGCACCGGACACTTTGATCTGGCTGGTTGTTTTGCGTTTCAGGGTAATCTTCTTAGGCTCGCTATCGGATTTTTCACCGTGGCTGCGCTTAAGGTGGTTCAGCAGTTTCTGACGCTCATCTTCGGTAACTGAAGCGGCTTCATTTTTGCCTGCAATACCTGCTTCTTTCATCTGCGTTAACAGACGATCAACGGGAACGCCAACTACTTCGGCAAGTTGTTTTACTGTGACTTCTGCCATCTGGGTTTATCTCCTCCGTTGACTTATTCTTCGTCCGCAAACCATGGGGCGCGCGCAGTCATAATCAGCGCTGCTGCCTTTTCACTATCCAGCTCTTCAATCTCAAGCAGGTCTTCAACCGCCTGCTCAGCCAGATCTTCCATGGTCACGATACCTTTACTGGCCAGAACAAAGGCCAGATGACGCTCCATACCTTCCATCTCCAGCAGATCCTGAGCCGGCTCAGAATTTTCAAGAGCCTCCTCATTCGCCAGTGCCAGATTCAGCAGAGCATCTTTCGCGCGATTGCGCAGTTCATCAACAATCTCTTCATCGAAACCATCGATTTCGAGCATCTCATCAGCGGGAACGTAGGCGACCTCTTCCAGCGAGGTGAAGCCTTCATCTACCAGGATGCCCGCAATATCATCATCAACATCCAGGTGCTTAATAAACAGCTCCAGGATTGAACCGGTTTCAGATTGCTGTTTTTCTGCAGCCTCATCTTCGGTCATGACGTTCAGTTTCCAGCCGGTCAGCTCTGACGCCAGGCGAACGTTCTGACCGCTGCGGCCAATCGCCATCGGCAGATTCTCTTCAGCGACAGCAACATCCATTGAGCGGGAATCTTCATCCACAACAATAGAAGCCACCTCTGCCGGAGACATCGCGTTTATCACCAACTGTGCCGGATTATCATCCCAGAGGATGATGTCTACACGCTCGCCGCTCAGTTCGTTAGAAACGGCCTGAACACGAGCACCACGCATGCCTACACAGGCACCCACCGGATCGATACGTCCATCATTCGTTTTAACGGCAATCTTGGCACGCGAACCCGGGTCACGGGACGCTGCACGAATCTCGATCACCTCTTCAGAGATCTCAGGTACTTCGATACGGAACAGTTCGATCAGCATCTCAGGACAGCTGCGGCTCATCGCCAGCTGTGGACCACGTCCTTCGGTGCGAATCTCATTCAGCACTGCCCGCACCCGGTCACCCATACGGTAGGTTTCCCGTGGTAGCAACTGATCCCGCGGCAGAACAGCTTCTGCGTTGTTACCCAGGTCAACAATAATGTTGTCCCGTGTCACTTTCTTTACGGTACCCGAGATAAGCTCACCCAGACGGCTGCTGTATTGTGCAACAACCTTAGCGCGCTCCGCTTCACGTACCTTCTGCACAATAACCTGCTTAGCAGTCTGCGCAGCAATGCGGCCGAACTTAACCGACTCGACCTCTTCTTCGTAGATATCGCCAGGCTGCAGGCTTGCATCGATCTCTTCCGCCTCCTGCATGGTCAGCTCAGTGCCCAGCAGAGGCACACCTTCGTTGCTCACCACAGCCCAGCGCCGGAATGTCTGGTAATCACCGGTTGCACGGTCAATGACTACACGGATATCCGCTTCTTCGTCGTAGCGTTTTTTGGTCGCTGTTGCCAGCGCCAGTTCAATCGCCTCGAAGATCACCTCTTTAGAAACATCTTTCTCGTTAGATACTGCTTCTGCAACCAGTAGAATTTCTTTATTCATACAACTGCCCCAACCTCAAAATTCAATTCTTTACACTCAGAACTGAGGAACTATGTTTGCTTTTTCAATATGGTCAATCGGTAACAGGTATTCTTCCTGATCGACAACCAGCACAATATCTTCATCTTCAATACCACTGAGGATGCCTTTAAACCTGCGACGCCCCTCAAATGGCATGCGCAGCTTCAGCTGCACCACATGTCCGACAAACGCCTGGTACTGTTCCAGAGTAAACAGCGGGCGGTCCATCCCCGGGGAGGAAACCTCTAATGTATATTCACCGCTAATCGGATCTTCTACATCCAGAATCCCGCTCACCTGACGACTGACGCTGGCGCAATCCTCTACCCCGATGCCCTGTTCGGCATCAATGTAGATCCGCAGCATGCTGTGACGCCCCTGGGATATCATCTCAATACCCCATAACTGATAACCGAGAGCCACCACAGATGGCTCAATCAGTTCCTGTAACACACTCAACTTTGCTGACACGCAAAAACCTCTAAACGCACTTTCTTAGGCAAACAAAAAATGGGTCAAAGACCCATTCAACATACGACCCCGATGGGCCGCAAGTACGAAAAAGCCCCTAAAAAGGGGCCAATCAACGTACTGCTTGATCGACAATCCCAGACCGGTCGCCAAATCAGCAACCCACTGGAATTGGTAGCGGGAATCAGCATCTGCCGTTACTTTCCCGAAAGAACATAACAACGAAAGATGATGCTGAATCTTATTAACCCTCAAGAGGCCGTTACACGAATCTCTTGCTTCTGATCTATCATCCTAACAATGGTAGCGGGGGCCAGATTTGAACTGACGACCTTCGGGTTATGAGCCCGACGAGCTACCAGGCTGCTCCACCCCGCATCAGAAATCGGCGAGAATTATACTCCTCCTGTCTGAGTAGTTCAAGGACACCTTCCCGGGATTACCCGACGCGCATCAACATTTCACCCTTACACTACATTAGCACGCGACACATACCGCCGGACACCTTCCAAACCAACCAGCAAGCGGCCCGATCTGCTCATAAGCGTAGCGATAGATAAGAGCCTCTACTAAAAGAAGCCCCGCTCAGACAGAAATAAAAAAGCGCATCAACAATACGCTTCCTTAAATAGAGTGCCGACTATATAGATACATATTGGGCGTCGGAGCCCGCGACGACGGTCCAAAGGACTTCATCGAAGATGAACCAACGCGGGACGCAGTCACGCCGAGGCCAAAAAAAGCGCATCAACAATACGCTTCCTTAAATAGGGTGCCGACTATATGGATACATATTGGGCGTCGGAGCCCGCGACGACGGGCCGAAGGACTTCATCGAAGATGAACCAACGCGGGACGTAGTCACGCCGAGGCCAAAAAAAAAGCGCATCAAAGATGCGCTTCCTTAGATATGGTGCCGAAGGCGGGACTTGAACCCGCACGACCATTAGGTCACCACCCCCTCAAGATGGCGTGTCTACCAATTCCACCACTTCGGCATTAAACAAGGATCACTCAGCAGGCGGTACGTCCGCATCCCCTGCTGGCAATTTATTCTCTTCCAGAACCGGCACCTGCTCAGCATTATCAGCAGCACTCTGAATCAGTTCTGCCGCAGGCACACCGGCATCACTCACCGATACAGCCTTATCTTTTGCATAAACAGCCAGCACAAAACTGGTAATAAACAGTCCGGTTGCAATAATCGCAGTCATACGACTCAGAAACGAGCCGGAGCCCTGGCTACCAAATACGGTCTGAGACGCACCTGCACCAAAAGATGCACCAGCCTCAGCGCCTTTACCCTGCTGCAACAGCACCAGAGCAATAATGGCAATAGCCAGCAGAACATGTACAGCAAGAACCAGAGTTTCCATTATTTTTCCACTTACTTACGACTCTCTGCCGCCGCAGCGCAGATCGTCAGGAATTCATCAGCTTTCAGAGATGCGCCACCAATCAGGCCGCCATCAATATCCTGTTGAGCCAGGAGCTCAGCCGCATTACCGGCATTCATACTGCCGCCATACAGAATCGACAGTTTATCAGCTACCTTCATACCACTACCAGCCAACCGGGCACGGATTGCAGCATGCACTTCCTGAGCTTGCTCAGGCGTCGCGGTCAGACCCGTTCCGATCGCCCAGACCGGCTCATAGGCAATCACAACCGATGCAAAACGTTCAATACCAACCCGCTGAACAACTGCATCAACCTGCGTCGCCACAACCGCAAGGGTTTCACCCGCCTCACGCTGTGTCAGCGTTTCACCAACACACAGTATCGGAGTCAGCCCGGCAGTCAGGGTTGCATCAACTTTATCTGCAACATCAGCATCCGTTTCTTTAAACAGACTACGTCGCTCAGAGTGCCCCAGAATAACATACTCACAACCCAGATCCTGAAGCATTTCCAGTGACCACTCACCGGTAAACGCCCCTTTTGGCTGAGCGGATACATTCTGAGCACCGACAACAACCGGAGCATTGCCAAGCAGCTCTTTAACCTGCGACAGGTAAACAGCAGGTGGGCAGACCAGCGTCACCAGACCATCAACAACGGGTACACCTGCGGTGATACCATCCAGCAAAGCCCTGATCGACTCACTGGTTCCGTTCATTTTCCAATTTCCGGCGACTATCGTCTTACGCATGAGTTTCCCTCTGTGCAAAGCGGCGCACATAGTACCCAGTTTCCTGATAAGTTACAAGCAGCTATCCACTGGTAACGAATAAATTTTCGCACCCGCCCAATAATATTAAAGTGCCTGACGAACAGCCTCGGCCAGTTCCTCACAAAGCGCTTCCACCCAGGCCTCATCGTCTCCCTCAACCATCACCCGAACCACCGGTTCAGTGCCGGAAGGACGCAGCAGTACCCGGCCACGCTCTCCGAGACGCGCCTCAATATCCGCCACAGCAGACTGCACTGCTGGCAGCTCAGCCAGGTCTACTTTCTCAGTAAGACGCACATTGATCATCGTTTGCGGCATTTTACGCATGCCTGATTTAAGATCATGCAGTGATTTCTGATCGTCAGTCATCGCTTTGAGAACCTGTAGCGCAGCAACAATACCATCGCCGGTTGAGGTCAACTGACGACAGACCAGATGGCCTGAAGATTCTCCACCCAACAGCCAGTCATTAGCCACTAACTGTTCAAGCACATAGCGATCCCCTACCTGAGCGCGGATAAATGGAATATCAGCCTGTTTAAGCCCCTGTTCAAGGCCAAAATTACTCATCAGCGTGCCAACCACTCCACCTTTCAACTGATTCCTGCGATGCAACGCCATAGCGATGATAAAGAGCAACTCATCACCATCCACCGATTCGCCTTTATGATCAACCATGATCAGCCGATCACCGTCACCATCCAGCGCCACCCCCAGGTCTGCCTGGGTTGCAATAACCGTTTTTTCCAACAGCGCCGTCGCAGTGGCACCACACTCTTCATTAATGTTGATGCCATCAGGCGAAGCACCAACCTCAACCACTGTTGCACCCAGTTCGCGAAACACCTTGGGGGCGATGTGATAGGTGGCGCCATTGGCACAATCAACGACAATCTTCATATCCTTAAGACTCAGATCACCAGAGACTGTCCCTTTACAAAACTCGATATAACGACCGGCAGCATCTTCGATCCGCCGCGCCTTGCCCAGCTCCGCCGCCTCTACGGTAGTCATCGCCATATCCATCTGCGCTTCGATGGCGTGCTCAATATCATCGGGCAGTTTGGTCCCCAGTTCGGAGAAGAACTTGATGCCATTATCATAATAGGGGTTATGGGAGGCGCTGATCACGATACCGGCATTACAGCGAAAAGTGCGGGTCAGGTAGGCAATTGCCGGTGTTGGCATCGGCCCAAGCAACAGCACATCAACCCCCGCAGCCGAAAGCCCCGCCTCCAGTGCTGACTCAAACATATAACCCGAGATCCGGGTATCCTTACCAATAATGATCTTGCTGCGTCCCTTGCGGGCAAACACCTTTCCGGCAGCCCACCCCAGCTTGAGCATGAAGTCAGGTGTAATCGGCGCCGTACCGACCTTACCGCGAATGCCATCCGTACCAAAATATCGTTTAGTCATTTGCAATCCTGCCCTCATTCATTATGGCTTCGGTCATCCGCACCACATCCACCGTTTCCCTGACATCGTGAACCCGGAATATCTGTCCGCCCTGCTGAACGCCGATAGCGACGGTGGCCAGACTGCCTGCCAACCGCTGATCTACCGGGCGGCTAAGCACATGGTCAATCATGCTTTTACGGGAGGTACCCACCAAAAGGGGCATACCAAGTTGATGAAGCTGACGCAGATTATTCAGCAAACGCAGATTATGCTCAACAGTTTTACCAAAGCCAAATCCCGGATCAAGAATGATCCGGTCACTGCTTATACCTGCGGCGTTGCAAGCTGTGATCCGCTGTTGCAAAAAGTAGTTCACATCATCCAGCACATCATCATAGTGGGGCGCATTCTGCATGGTGGCAGGACTTCCCTGCATATGCATCACACACACCGGCAGATTTGTCTCGGCTGCGGCTTCCAGCGCTCCCTCACGTCCCAGAGCACGCACATCATTGATTAGTCCAGCCCCGAGCCTGGCAACCTCAGTCATCACCTGAGGCGCACTGGTATCAACCGAAATTATCACATCGAGTTCAGCATTCAGCCGCTCCACAACCGGCACCACCCGGTCCAGCTCTTCCTGCAGCGAGACTGCAGCAGCACCTGGCCGGGTGGACTCGCCACCAACATCGATAATCGTTGCGCCATCCTTTACCATCTGTCGGGCCCGTTCAACGGCCTGGTCAACACTCAGCTTACGCGCTTCATAAAGGGTCCCGCCGTCGGAGAAGGAGTCGGGCGTCACATTAACAATACCCATCACCTGAGGACGGCTCAGGTCCAGTGTGCGGCTACCGAAACGGTAAGTGGAAAAGTCGTTCACAGTATCTTCCATTCGGTTTTTTATTAAAAAAGGCCGGTCTGGGACCGGCCTTATCATTTGACATAAATCGCTTAGTGCAGATTGCTATCCGATGCATCTGAATCAGAAGAGGGGTCGTCCTTCTTAGCGCTTTTCAGGTCGCTATTATGATCATCATCCAGATCAAACTCCTCTTTTTTATCTGCCGCAGCCGCTTCATCTTCTGCTGCTTTTGAGTCAGCCTCCTGCCATCCTTCAGGCGGCGTAACCGGCTTACGATCCATCAGCTCATCAAGCTGTTTGCTATCAATCGTTTCGTATTTCATCAATGCCTGAGTCATATTTTCGAGAATATCCCGGTTATCCTCCAGCATCTTATAAGCTTTCGCGTAACACTCATCGATAATCTTGCGGGTTTCAGAATCAATTTTACCCTGCAACTCTTCAGACATCGCTTTGCCCGGCTGACCATAACCACGATTGAACGGATCCTGCTCCTCATCATCATAGAGGATTGGCCCCAGCTCATCGGTCAGACCCCAACGGGTCACCATATTACGGGCCAGACTGGTGGCGCGCTGAATATCGTTAGACGCGCCAGTGGTCACGCCATCTTTACCCAACGTCATCTCTTCGGCGATACGGCCGCCATAGAGACTGCAAATATTGGAGATCAGCAGTTTACGGCTGTGACTATAACGGTCTTCCTCAGGCAGAAACATAGTGACACCCAAGGCCCGGCCACGCGGGATGATAGAGACCTTATACACAGGATCATGCTCAGGCATCAGTCGACCTACAATGGCGTGACCGGATTCATGGTAAGCGGTATTTAGACGCTCCTCATAAGACATCACCATTGATTTACGTTCCGCACCCATCATTATCTTATCTTTGGCTCGCTCAAACTGCTCCATTCCCACGGTCCGCTTGCTGGAGCGGGCAGCAAACAGGGCCGCCTCATTGACCAGGTTAGCAAGATCCGCCCCGGAAAAGCCAGGCGTACCACGGGCAATCAGTTCAGGTTTGACATCATCGCCCAGCGGAACTTTGCGCATATGCACTTTAAGAATCTGCTCACGACCACGAATATCAGGCAAACCAACATGCACCTGACGGTCAAACCGCCCGGGACGCAGCAACGCGGGGTCGAGTACATCGGGACGGTTAGTCGCCGCGATAACGATAATACCTTCGGTGCCTTCGAAACCATCCATCTCAACCAGCAACTGGTTCAGTGTCTGCTCCCGCTCATCATTACCACCACCCATACCAACACCACGGTGGCGACCTACCGCATCAATCTCATCGATAAAGATGATGCAGGGGGCATTTTTCTTCGCCTGCTCAAACATATCCCGAACCCGGGATGCACCAACACCGACAAACATCTCAACAAAATCGGAACCCGATATAGTAAAGAACGGAACCTTCGCTTCACCGGCGATCGCTTTTGCCAGCAGGGTTTTACCAGTACCCGGGTTACCTGACATCAATACACCGCGGGGAATATGCCCCCCCAGGCGCTGGAATTTGCCCGGATCACGCAGGTAATCAACCAGCTCTTTAACCTCTTCCTTCGCCTCTTCAACACCGGCGACATCATCAAAAGTGGTCTTGATCTGATCCTGCCCCATCATGCGGGCTTTAGACTTACCAAAGGACATCGGACCGCCTTTGCCGCCACCTCCGCCCTGCATCTGCCGCATAAAGAACATAAAGATGGCAAGAATGATCAAGATTGGAAAGCTGGCAACCAGTAACTGCGTCCAGACGCTCTGTTTTTCTGGCTGCTTACCTTCGATAACCACCTTGTGGTTATACAGGTCATCAACCAGCTTAGGGTCCTGCAGTGCAGGACGAACTGTGGCAAAACGCTCGCCATTGGTCCGCTCACCCTCAATGGTATAACCGTCAATAACCACCCGACGAATCTGATCATTCTTCACCGCAGTGATAAATTCAGAATAGTTGAGCTTCTGCGAGGTGCTTTCGCTGTTGAAGTTATTGAAAACGGTTAACAGTACTGCCGCGATAACCAGCCACAGTACCAAATTCTTTGCCATATCGTTCAAAGGTAAACCCTCTGTTTTCTCAAAATTAGTGTCCGTCCGAAAACAAACAAAACTACAGTAGTTACACTGTATTGACTATATCAGGGACGGAAGTTTCGTCCAATCAGATAGACTTCACGCGAACGGGCTCTGGAAGAGTCCGGCTTCCGGCTATAAACCTTAGTAAAGCTGCTGCGCATATCGTTCATATATTCATCAAAGCCTTCACCCTGAAACACTTTGGCAACAAAATCACCGCCGGGCTTGAGCACCTGACGCGCCATATCCAGTGCTAATTCTACCAGATACATCGCCGCAGGCTGATCAACAGCATTCATACCACTCATATTGGGGGCCATATCTGAAATTACAAGGTCTGCCAGCTGATCGCCCAATGTTTGCAGAATCTCATTGAGCACTGACTCCTCAGTAAAGTCTCCCTGAACAAACTGTACGCCGGGCAGTGGATCCATTGGCAGTATGTCAGATGATACCACCCTACCATGATCACCAACCAGCTCTGCAGCAATCTGAGACCACCCTCCCGGAGCGGCCCCCAGGTCAACCAACGTCATCCCGGGACGAATCAGTTTATCCTTTTCATTGAGTTCAAGCAGCTTAAAGCTTGCCCGTGAACGATACCCCAGCTCTCTGGATTTCTTCACATACTGATCGTCGAAGTGTTCCTGCAGCCATCGACCGCTGCTTTTTGATCTTGCCACCAACATCCCCGTCCGGAATTTGAGTCAATGTCTACTTTCTACACACTAACTCAGGTAAAATCTCTACATTATGGTTCGAAGCGGATCTTCCGCTCCAAAATTTAAAGGTCAAGTATTTTAGTATGAGCTTAACCCCTACGCAAAAGAAGCAGTTCCGAACAATCGGTCACAGCCTTAACCCTATCATCACTGTTGCCGGAAATGGCCTGAGTGAAAACATTCTTCTGGAAGCTGACCGCGCCCTCGAAGACCATGAACTGATCAAAGTAAAATTTGCCGTGGGTGACCGCGAAGCTAAGAAATTACTGATCAGCGAGATGGCCCAGATCGTCGAGGCCACCATCGTTCAGGAGATCGGTAATGTTGCACTGCTCTATCGGGCGGCCAAACATCCGGACCCCAAACTGTCTAACCTGCTACGTTAATGTGACCGGAACAGATCAACAACAAAAAAACCGCCGATAGGCGGTTTTTTTTATCCTTCAGGATCAGATATGGTGCACCTGATCAATTTCATACTCAACACCGCCACCAGGCGTCTGCACAACAGCGACATCGCCCTCCTCTTTGCCAATCAAGGCCCGGGCAATCGGTGAGCTGATAGAAATTTTACCGCCTTTGATGTTCGCTTCATCATCCCCGACAATCTGATAACTCACTGTTTCGTCAGTGTCCATGTTAATCAGATCGACCGTGGTACCGAAAATAACCTTTCCGGTATGCGGTATCTGCGTTACATCAATCACCTGAGCGGAACCCAGCTTACCTTCAAGTTCCTGAATACGCCCTTCAATAAACCCCTGCTGCTCACGGGCAGCATGGTATTCAGCATTTTCTTTCAGGTCACCATGCTCACGCGCTTCCGCAATGGATGCGATCACGGCAGGACGCTGTACTGTTTTCAAATCATCCAGTTCTTCACGCAGCGCTTTCTCACCGCTAACAGTCATTGGAAATTTTTGCATAATCTCAGCTCCTTAGTGCAGGTTTTGCAAACGGCGTACTGTTTTTTCTTCGCCGTACTGCATCGCCATGATCATCGCTTCAGCACCCGCCAGGGTTGTGCTGTATGGCACTTTATGTTGCAACGCTGAACGCCGGATCTCAGCCGAGTCCGCAATCGCCTTACGGCCTTCAGTGGTGTTAATGACGTAAACAATTTCGTCGTTCTTCAGCATATCGACGATGTTCGGACGCCCTTCCATCACTTTATTGACAACCTCAACCTCAAGCCCATTCTCTCTCAGCAAGGCCGCTGTTCCGCGGGTAGCAACCAGGGTAAAACCAAGACTGACCAGATCGCGGGCAACTGGCAGAACATTTTGCTTATCGACCTCACGAACCGAGATAAAGGCTTTACCGGTTGCTGGCATCTTCTCGCCTGCACCCAACTGCGCCTTCATAAAGGCTTCACCAAAGGTTTCACCCACACCCATCACTTCACCGGTAGATTTCATCTCCGGAGACAGAATCGGATCAACACCCTGGAACTTATTGAACGGGAACACCGCTTCTTTAACATTAAACAGCGTCGGAACGATCTCTTCGGTGAAACCGATCTCTTTCAGGGTTTTACCGGTCATCACCTGAGCACCAATCTTCGCCAGCGAGACACCGATACACTTCGAGACAAACGGTACGGTACGGGATGCACGCGGGTTCACTTCGATGACATAAACCTCACCGTCCTGATAAGCCAGCTGAGTATTCATCAGGCCCACTACACCCAGCTCCAGTGCCATCTTGCGCACCATCTCCCGCATCTCATTCTGGAGAGCTTCGGGGAGGCTGTACGGCGGCAATGAACAGGCTGAGTCACCGGAGTGAACACCGGCCTGCTCAATGTGCTGCATGATCGCACCGATCACCACGGTTTCGCCGTCACTCACCGCATCGATATCGACCTCTACTGCGGCGTTAAGGAAGTGATCCAGCAATACTGGTGCATCGTGGGATACCTTAACCGCAGAGGTCATATACTGACGCAGTTCAGATTCTTTATAGACGATCTCCATCGCCCGACCACCCAATACGTAAGATGGACGAACAACCAGTGGATAACCCAGCTTGTCAGCCTCGATAACCGCCTCCTCAAGAGAGCGCACGGTGGCGTTCTCTGGTTGCTTCAGCCCCAGACGCTTAAGCATCTGCTGGAATTGCTCCCGGTCTTCAGCCCGGTCGATCGCTTCCGGAGAGGTACCAATAATCGGCACACCGGCATGCTCCAGCGCCAGCGCCAGCTTCAGCGGAGTCTGGCCACCGTACTGCACGATAACCCCTTTAGGTTTCTCGACATGTACAATTTCCAGCACATCTTCCAGGGTAATCGGTTCAAAGTAGAGACGGTCAGACGTATCGTAGTCGGTAGACACGGTCTCAGGGTTACAGTTAACCATAATGGTTTCGTAACCATCCTCACGCGCCGCCAGCGCCGCATGCACACAGCAGTAATCAAACTCGATACCCTGTCCGATGCGGTTAGGACCACCGCCGATAACCATGATCTTCTCTCGCTCGGTAGGATTCGCTTCGCACTCTTCCTCATAGGTGGAGTACATGTAAGCGGTATCGGTAGAAAACTCAGCGGAGCAGGTATCCACACGCTTAAACACCGGACGGATATCCAGCTTGTGACGCTGCTTGCGTACCTGTTTCTCAGACACACCCAGCAGAACAGCCAGACGCGCATCAGAGAAACCTTTGCGCTTCAGGCGATACAGTTCAGTCTTATCCAGCTCAGACAGCGTCATGGTAGACACCCGCAGCTCATCTTTAATAAGATCTTCAACCTGAACCAGAAACCACGGATCGATGCCAGACAGTTCGTACAGTTCTTCCACTGTCATGCCCAGACGGAATCCATCACCCAGATACCAGATTCGCTCAGCGCCCGGCTGTTTCATCTCACGCACGATCTCGGTACGGGCGTCTTCACTGCTCAGATCCACAATCGGATCAAAGCCAGTCGCCCCCACTTCCAGCCCCCGAAGAGCCTTCTGCAGAGATTCCTGCTGAGTACGGCCAATCGCCATCACCTCACCCACAGATTTCATCTGGGTTGTCAGACGGTCATTTGCCTGTGGAAACTTCTCAAAGGTGAAGCGGGGAATCTTGGTAACAACATAATCGATTGCCGGTTCAAATGAGGCTGGAGTCGCACCGCCGGTAATATCGTTCTGCAACTCATCCAGGGTGTAACCAATCGCCAGCTTCGCCGCTACCTTAGCGATTGGGAAACCGGTCGCTTTGGAAGCCAGAGCGGATGAGCGGGATACCCGGGGATTCATCTCGATAATCACGAAACGCCCGGTTTTCGGGCACTGGCCAAACTGAACGTTAGAGCCACCGGTTTCAACGCCGATTTCACGCAGTACTGCCAGGGAAGCATCCCGCATCCACTGATACTCTTTATCCGTCAGTGTCTGTGCCGGAGCAACGGTGATTGAGTCACCGGTATGTACCCCCATGGCATCGAAGTTTTCAATCGAGCAGACGATGATGCAGTTATCGTTTTTATCACGAACCACCTCCATCTCATACTCTTTCCAACCGATCAGGGATTCATCGATCAACAACTCGTTGGTGGGCGACAGATCCAATCCCCGTTCACAGATCTCGATAAACTCTTCTTTGTTATAAGCGATACCGCCGCCGGTGCCACCCATCGTAAATGATGGCCGGATAATACATGGGAAACCCAGTTGCGACTGCACCTGCAACGCCTCTTCCATACTATGCGCAATCGCAGCACGGGGGCATTCCAGGCCGATAGACTTCATCGCTTTATCGAAACGGTCACGGTCTTCGGCTTTATCGATGGTATCTGCATTCGCACCGATCATCTCAACGCCAAACTTTTCCAGGACGCCTTCGCGTTCCAGATCAAGGGCACAGTTAAGCGCTGTCTGACCACCCATGGTCGGCAGCAGCGCATCAGGACGCTCCTGCTCAATGATCTTTGCAACTGTTTTCCACTGAATCGGCTCGATGTAGGTCGCATCCGCCATCGATGGGTCTGTCATAATGGTCGCTGGATTAGAGTTAACCAGAATAACGCGATAGCCCTCTTCACGCAGAGCTTTACAGGCCTGGGCACCGGAGTAATCAAACTCACAGGCCTGACCGATAACGATAGGACCCGCACCGAGGATCAGAATACTTTTTATGTCCGTACGTTTTGGCATGTGTAAATAACCGATCGAAAATTTTAATTCTTTAAAAGCTGCCCGGAGATAGCTCACAGGCAGTACGTATTGACCTTAAATCAGGCGTATCAGGCCTTTCGCGCTTCAATGTCGCGAATAAAGCGATCAAACAGCGGCGCAACATCGCGCGGGCCGGGGCTCGCTTCAGGATGCCCCTGAAAACTGAAAGCCGCACGGTCGGTGCGTTCAATCCCCTGCAGGGAACCATCAAATAACGACTTATGTGTCGCCCGCAGGGTGTCAGGCAATGAACTTTCATCAACAGCAAAACCATGGTTCTGGCTGGTGATCATCACCTGCTTGTTTTCAAGGTCCTGCACCGGGTGGTTTGCACCATGATGACCAAACTTCATTTTCATGGTCTGTGCTCCGGAAGCCAGGGCTAACAACTGATGTCCCAGACAGATACCGAATACCGGCAGGTCGGTTTTACAGATCTCCTGAATCGCTTCAATCGCGTAATCACAGGGTTCCGGATCCCCGGGGCCATTGGAGAGGAATACACCATCAGGGTTGAGTGCCAGCACGTCTGCCGCTGGCGTTTTCGCAGGCACCACCGTCAGACGGCAACCCCGTTCAACCAGCATCCGCAGAATATTGCGCTTAACACCGTAATCATACGCAACAACGTGATGCGGAAGTTCGGCCTCAGACAGATCCTGATGCCCATCAACGGGATGCCAGGTTGTTGCGGTCCACTGATATTGCTCATCAGTGGTCACCTCTTTGGCCAGATCCATTCCCTTCAGACCTGGGAACGCTTTTGCACTTGTCAGAGCGGTATTTTCGTCGATATCACCGGCCATGATGCAGCCATTCAACGAACCCTTTTCACGCAGGATACGGGTTAATCTGCGGGTATCGATGTCAGCAATACCGACGATGTTTTTCGCTTTCAGATAGTCATCAAGGCTCTGCTCACTTCGCCAGTTACTGGCCGTCAGCGGCAGATCCCGGATCACAAGACCTGCAACCCATGTTTGAGAGGACTCTTCATCCTCTGTATTTGTTCCCACGTTACCGATGTGTGGATAGGTCAGGGTTACAATCTGACGGCAATACGATGGATCCGTCAGAATCTCCTGATAACCAGTCATAGAAGTATTGAATACAACTTCTCCGCTGGACTGGCCATCCGCGCCAATCGCTACTCCCCGGAAGATACTGCCGTCCTCAAGGGCCAGAATGGCTGGTCTTGTCAAAATTAACCTCCCCGCTTAGTGCGAAAATCTAAACAGAATAAATAAAACTGTAAGTTGCAAAAAAGCGAGGTAGAACCATAAGCCCGCCTCGCTTTTCTGTAGAGAATTCTTCTAGTGCATTTCCAGCATGCAAATCGGCGGTATTTTAGTCCATCTGACCGGCCTTGTCTATGTAACCTGACCCACCATTCTGAGTATCTCAGAAAAACCCCGAAACACCTCAGTAACATAAAAGAAATATAAATGACGGTTTTAAATATCCGGGCAGTTAGCGATGAAAATATCCCACATCAACCTGGTAGCCGGGGCTACCTTATTAGTTATTGTTACCGCAATGGCCAGCACAATGCTCTGGTCGCTACAGCGTCTGGAAAACAGTTTCAACCAAACCCGTGACTATCAGCGACTCCAACAAGAGATTAACACCCAGGTAAACCGGCCAATCCTTATCTATCTGAGTTCAGGTAATGCGTCACTGCTATCCGACATCGATAACGCCCTTAGCCGCCTCATAGAGAAAGACCCGCAGGTTAAAAGCCTGACAGACAGTGGCGCACCGGAAATACAAAATACCCTGACTGAGTTACAGACAACCGCCCTGTTGAAACTTCGGGCCGCAGGCAAACTCAGACAACCACAGGAACTGCTGATCAACAATGAGCGCGAAATTCTCGCGACCCTGAGCCAGCTAGCGGATTACGCCGCTAACGGAGGCAACGATCAGCCAGCACTAAAACAGCAATACACCTCAATCCTGAGCAAGTTCATTGCCACTATCTCAGGTCTGGCCCATAGCCGTCAGCGTTATTTTTCATCCAGCCAGCCAAACCGTTCGGATATTAATATACGCCTTGATGAATTAACGCAGATGAGCAAACAACTCGATCAGCTACCACGGTTTGGCATCTATCAGGAAACTGACAGCAGCGACACTCTGGCAACACTACTGGGCAACAGCATGACGGAAGTCCAAACGAGTCAGGATGAACAGGGAAACCTGCTGATTCAGGAACTGCAGAGCCTGGTTCGACGATACAGCAAAGAGCTCAGTAATATCGAGAAGATCTATACACAACGGACAACATCTATAGAACAAACAACCTCACTGGTTGATCAACTCAACGAACAGTTGCAGATAAACCAGAGCCGCTTGCAAAAACATTACGACACTACCGGCCAGCAGGCAAACACACTGCTGATCACCAGCATTCTGTTAATCGCGATCATCGGGTTCATTATGGGGATTCTGAACACCCGCCTTAGCCAGATTATAAGCAACACCTGCCAACAACTTGATGCGCTGGCAAACGGCCAGCTTAATGGTCACCCCAATACACCAAGTAAGATTGTTGAACTAAAAATTCTGAGCAACTCAATCACCAGCCTGCGTCAGTACTTTATGACACTGATCGACAAGATCCACACCGAGAGCGATGCTCTGAATCTGCTTGGCAAAGGGCTGAATAACAGCTCAGATACGCTGACACTGATCGTCAACAAACAGCAACTCTCAACTGAGCAGGCAGCAGTTCAGATCCAACAGCTTAGCAGTTCATACCAGGAGGTCGCTGAAAACGCTGTACGAACATCGACCGCCACCCGCCAGGCCACAGAGATCGTTGTCAATGGCGTTGAGGATATGGAACATACCCGAGCCAGCATCCATCAGCTGGAAGAAGAGACCGAAGCCACTAATGCGACACTTCTACAGCTCAAAGAGGACGGAAAGGAGATTGGATCGGCGCTCCACGTAATACAGAATTTTGCTGAACAGACAAACCTGCTGGCGCTTAACGCAGCCATTGAAGCAGCTCGCGCTGGAGCCAGTGGCCGGGGATTCGCAGTGGTTGCTGATGAGGTCAGGTCCCTTGCTGTCAACACTGCAAAAGCAGCCGACAATATCGGTCTCATTATAAAGAAACTCAATGGCGCTATCGATCAGATGTCCGACAAGGTAGAACGACAGGCTGAACATGTCCATAACACCGTCAACCTTGCTGAAAACGTCAGAAAAAGCGTTGAGAAGATCCGTCTTTCGATCGATGAAATAGACAACATGAGCAGCATGATCGCTTCAGCAACAGAGGAACAGTCAGCTGTGACCGGCCAGATATCAGAAATCATCAATATGACCCTCGAACATGCCCATGATTCAGCAGAAGAAGCCGAGAAAAACAAGCAATACGCCCAACAGGTCAACCACACCGGAAACAGCCTGATGCAACTATTAGAGCAATTTAAGACGAGCAACTGATAAAAACAGTCGCTAGACCGCTGCTTCGCAGCTCGCTAAACGCGACTGCGTCGCTTGCCAGAACGGAGCCTTCGGCTCCTGCTAGCAAAAACTATCGCGACGGGTACCCAGAGGGCATGCTAGCGCCGCTCGCTACAGGGCCTTAGCTTCTTCAGAGAACGAAATATCCTTTCTGTGAAGATTACCTATGCTCCCGACTAAGAAGGCTTTTGCTCTTGATCTTACGCTTATTCTAACCACTAGCAGGCGCGCAGCGCCGTTCTAGCGAGCCGCGTAGCGGCGTCTAAACGAAAAAAGCCCCGATCATTTTCATGATCGGGGCTGTTTTGTAATTAGGTGCTTGGCGATGACCTACTCTCGCATGGAGAAGCTCCACACTACCATCGGCGCTAAGACGTTTCACTTCCGAGTTCGGGAAGGGATCGGGTGGTTCCATCTCGCTATTGTCGCCAAGCAAAACTGGTTGCTCTAACGATTTGAACATCAGTGTTAACCTATGCTCAAAGCGTCATTCGAATCCTGTAATCGGAGAGTTATGCACAAACTCTAATCCGTGGCTGTTTTATTCAGCCGCAATGTATCTTTTTCTATCAGCTGACCCAAACGCTTTTGGCGTTATATGGTCAAGCCTCACGAGCAATTAGTACTGGTTAGCTCAACGCCTCACAACGCTTACACACCCAGCCTATCAACGTCCTGGTCTTGAACGGCTCTTCAGGGGGCTCAAGGCCCCAGTGAGATCTCATCTTGAAGGGGGCTTCCCGCTTAGATGCTTTCAGCGGTTATCCTGTCCGAACATAGCTACCGGGCAATGCCATTGGCATGACAACCCGAACACCAGAGGTTCGTTCACTCCGGTCCTCTCGTACTAGGAGCAACTCTTCTCAAATCTCAAACGTCCACGGCAGATAGGGACCGAACTGTCTCACGACGTTCTAAACCCAGCTCGCGTACCACTTTAAATGGCGAACAGCCATACCCTTGGGACCGGCTTCAGCCCCAGGATGTGATGAGCCGACATCGAGGTGCCAAACACCGCCGTCGATGTGAACTCTTGGGCGGTATCAGCCTGTTATCCCCGGAGTACCTTTTATCCGTTGAGCGATGGCCCTTCCATACAGAACCACCGGATCACTAAGACCTACTTTCGTACCTGCTCGACGTGTCTGTCTCGCAGTCAAGCGCGCTTATGCCTTTATACTCGTTGCATGATTTCCGACCATGCTGAGCGCACCTTCGTACTCCTCCGTTACTCTTTGGGAGGAGACCGCCCCAGTCAAACTACCCACCACACAATGTCCTCGATCCCGATCAGGGACCTGAGTTAGAACCTCAATAGTACCAGGCTGGTATTTCAAGATTGGCTCCACATGAACTGGCGTCCACGTTTCAAAGCCTCCCAGCTATCCTACACAAGTAATATCAAAGTCCACTGCGAAGCTATAGTAAAGGTTCACGGGGTCTTTCCGTCTAGCCGCGGATATACGGCATCTTAACCGCAATTTCAATTTCACTGAGTCTCGGGTGGAGACAGTGTGGCCATCGTTACGCCATTCGTGCAGGTCGGAACTTACCCGACAAGGAATTTCGCTACCTTAGGACCGTTATAGTTACGGCCGCCGTTTACTTGGGCTTCGATCAAGAGCTTCGCCGAAGCTAACCCCATCAATTAACCTTCAAGCACCGGGCAGGCGTCACACCCTATACGTCCACTTTCGTGTTTGCAGAGTGCTGTGTTTTTAATAAACAGTCGCAGCCACCTAGTATCTTCGACCAGCGCCAGCTTAGGGAGCAAGTCCCATCACCAGCACCGGCGTACCTTCTCCCGAAGTTACGGTACCATTTTGCCTAGTTCCTTCACCCGAGTTCTCTCAAGCGCCTTGGTATTCTCTACCTGACCACCTGTGTCGGTTTGGGGTACGATTTCTTGTTATCTGAAGCTTAGAAGTTTTTCCTGGAAGCATGGCATCAACCACTTCGTCCAAAAGAGGACTCGTCATCAATTCTCGGCCTTAGGAACCCGGATTTGCCTAAGTTCCCAGCCTACAACCTTAAACACGGACAACCAACGCCGTGCTGGCCTAGCCTTCTCCGTCACTCCATCGCAATAACAAGAAGTACAGGAATATTAACCTGTTTCCCATCGACTACGCTCTTCAGCCTCGCCTTAGGGGTCGACTCACCCTACCCTGATTAACATTGGATAGGAACCCTTGGTCTTCCGGCGGGGAAGTTTTTCACTCCCCTTATCGTTACTCATGTCAGCATTCGCACTTCTGATACCTCCAGGATGCCTTACAGCTTTCCCTTCAACGGCTTACAGAACGCTCCTCTACCACGCTGTAAACAGCGTCCGTAGCTTCGGTGTATGGTTTGAGCCCCGTTATATCTTCCGCGCAGGCCGACTCGACTAGTGAGCTATTACGCTTTCTTTAAAGGGTGGCTGCTTCTAAGCCAACCTCCTAGCTGTCTAAGCCTTCCCACATCGTTTCCCACTTAACCATAACTTTGGGACCTTAGCTGACGGTCTGGGTTGTTTCCCTTTTCACGACGGACGTTAGCACCCGCCGTGTGTCTCCCGTGATTGCACTCATTGGTATTCGGAGTTTGCATCGGGTTGGTAAGTCGGGATGACCCCCTAGCCGAAACAGTGCTCTACCCCCAATGGTGAGACACGAGGCGCTACCTAAATAGCTTTCGAGGAGAACCAGCTATCTCCGGGCTTGATTAGCCTTTCACTCCGATCCACAGGTCATCCGCTAACTTTTCAACGGTAGTCGGTTCGGTCCTCCAGTTGATGTTACTCAACCTTCAACCTGCCCATGGATAGATCGCCCGGTTTCGGGTCTAATCCTAGCAACTGCACGCCCTATTAAGACTCGGTTTCCCTACGGCTCCCCTAGACGGTTAACCTTGCTACTAAAATTAAGTCGCTGACCCATTATACAAAAGGTACGCAGTCACGGTCTCAAGGACCGCTCCCACTGCTTGTACGTACACGGTTTCAGGTTCTATTTCACTCCCCTCACAGGGGTTCTTTTCGCCTTTCCCTCACGGTACTGGTTCACTATCGGTCAGTCAGGAGTATTTAGCCTTGGAGGATGGTCCCCCCATATTCAGACAGGATAACACGTGTCCCGTCCTACTCGATTTCACTACTAAAACGCTTTCGCATACGGGGCTTTCACCCACTATGGCCACACTTTCCAGAGTGTTCTGCTAACGTTAAAGTAGCTTAAGGGCTGGTCCCCGTTCGCTCGCCGCTACTAGGGGAATCTCGGTTGATTTCTTTTCCTCCGGGTACTTAGATGTTTCAGTTCCCCGGGTTCGCCTCTCAAAGTCTATGTATTCAACTAAGAGATACCCAGCTTATACTGGGTGGGTTTCCCCATTCGGAAATGTCCGGGTCAAAGTCTGTTTACCGACTCACCGAACCTTATCGCAGGTTACCACGTCCTTCATCGCCTCTGACTGCCAAGGCATCCACCGTGCACGCTTAGTCACTTGACCATATAACCCAAAAGGGTCTGTCAAAGTCACTGATAAAACTTCATTGTCATCTAACGATGACGCTGAAGTAACGATACATTTACGCCGGATTAGCGCTTGTACATATTTCTCGTTTTGTTACAGGATTCAATTGTTAAAGAGCGGATAAAGCTAAAAGCTTTAAAAGATAAACATCAAGGTGATGTGTATGTTTTAAGACTTTCATGAGCAAGTTCAACCAGTCGTTTAAAGCTATCTTTTTCACGACCAATTTTTGTTGAATCAAGGCAAGTTCTGAGGACGTGTAGCCTGCTACACGACGAGGAACTTAACGCAGAGTCAGCAAAAAAATGGTGGAGCTATGCGGGATCGAACCGCAGACCTCCTGCGTGCAAAGCAGGCGCTCTCCCAGCTGAGCTATAGCCCCATTATGTGCTCTCTTTATCAGTGATCAGATAATTCGTGTGAACGCTTGCTAAGAATCCGCTATCGTTTAAGGAGGTGATCCAGCCCCAGGTTCCCCTAGGGCTACCTTGTTACGACTTCACCCCAGTCATGAACCACACCGTGGTAACCGCCCTCCCGAAGGTTAAGCTAGCTACTTCTGGTGCAATCCACTCCCATGGTGTGACGGGCGGTGTGTACAAGGCCCGGGAACGTATTCACCGCGACATTCTGATTCGCGATTACTAGCGATTCCGACTTCATGGAGTCGAGTTGCAGACTCCAATCCGGACTACGACCGGTTTTCTGAGATTTGCTCCCCCTCGCAGGTTTGCGGCCCTCTGTACCGGCCATTGTAGCACGTGTGTAGCCCTACTCGTAAGGGCCATGATGACTTGACGTCGTCCCCACCTTCCTCCGGTTTGTCACCGGCAGTCTCCTTAGAGTTCCCACCATTACGTGCTGGCAAATAAGGACAAGGGTTGCGCTCGTTACGGGACTTAACCCAACATTTCACAACACGAGCTGACGACAGCCATGCAGCACCTGTCACAGAGTTCCCGAAGGCACTAAGCTATCTCTAGCGAATTCTCTGGATTTCAAGAGTAGGTAAGGTTCTTCGCGTTGCGTCGAATTAAACCACATGCTCCACCGCTTGTGCGGGCCCCCGTCAATTCATTTGAGTTTTAACCTTGCGGCCGTACTCCCCAGGCGGTCTACTTAGTGCGTTAGCTGCGCCACTAAGACATCAAGTGTCCCAACGGCTAGTAGACATCGTTTACGGCGTGGACTACCAGGGTATCTAATCCTGTTTGCTCCCCACGCTTTCGCACCTCAGCGTCAGTATCAGACCAGGTGGTCGCCTTCGCCACTGATGTTCCTTCCTATATCTACGCATTTCACCGCTACACAGGAAATTCCACCACCCTCTTCTGTACTCTAGTTTGCCAGTATCAGGTGCAGTTCCCAGGTTGAGCCCGGGGCTTTCACATCTGACTTAACAAACCGCCTACGCGCGCTTTACGCCCAGTAATTCCGATTAACGCTCGGACCCTCCGTATTACCGCGGCTGCTGGCACGGAGTTAGCCGGTCCTTCTTCTGCAGTTAACGTCACAGCTATAGCGTATTAAGCTACAACCTTTCCTCACTGCTGAAAGTGCTTTACAACCCTAAGGCCTTCTTCACACACGCGGCATGGCTGCATCAGGCTTTCGCCCATTGTGCAATATTCCCCACTGCTGCCTCCCGTAGGAGTCTGGGCCGTGTCTCAGTCCCAGTGTGGCTGATCATCCTCTCAGACCAGCTACGGATCGTCGCCTTGGTGAGCCATTACCTCACCAACAAGCTAATCCGACGCAGACTCATCTGATAGCGCAAGGCCCGAAGGTCCCCTGCTTTCCCCCGTAGGGCGTATGCGGTATTAATCCAAATTTCTCTGGGCTATCCCCCACTACCAGGCAGATTTCTACGCGTTACTCACCCGTCCGCCGCTCGTCAGCAAAGTAGCAAGCTACTCTCTGTTACCGCTCGACTTGCATGTGTTAAGCCTGCCGCCAGCGTTCAATCTGAGCCATGATCAAACTCTTCAGTTTAAATCAAGAATGTCGGAAAAAGACATTCGGTAAATCTAGCTCAAAGTATTAAACAACTTGCAAATACACTTAAATGAATTTACTTGGTGTCGCTTACTTTGATAAAGCTTTTGTGCTTCATCTCAACAAGCGCCCACACGAATTATCTGATCTATCTGTTAAAGAGCGTTGCTATCAACTCTCAACCGTTGCCAGTGAGTCGTCTCAAGCGAGGTGCGTATTCTACTCAACACCCTGATGAAGTCAACCATTTTGTTTGAGAATTTTAACTAAATTTTCAAACCGCCTGATCCACTTCCTGTTTTGTTTATCGCCACCTGAAAAACCGTGTAAACACTGATTTATCAAGGCGTTAAACTCAACAGCCTCACCTGTTTCAGAGACCGTTTCCGGTGGCTGTCTCAAGCGAGGAAGCGCATTCTACATTCTGGGGCAGAGGAGTCAACAGGGGATGCGAAAAAAGTTTCAATTTGATGAACAGTATTGGAGTTTTTAACAGCAAGTGGCTAGAACGCGGCTGCGCCGCTGCTAGACGCTTCGCTTGCTAGTGGTTAGCAGAGCCTTCTTTATCAGTGTTGTGAAAACCCACTTCGTACGCGCGTCCGTAGAATAAAATCTCTTAAACCTTAAACATAAAACCGCCTCGCGGCGGTTTTTATGTTTTGTCTTTGCTTTTTCTAGCAGGAAACGCAGTTTCCGTTCTCGCCACTAGCAAGCGACGAAGTCTCGTCTAGCCACTGCTCTTCACCGAAACGTAAACTTCCCGGCTTCGACATCTACTCCGATTATTGATCCTGGGAGATATTTACCCGCTAGTAGCTCCTGCGCTAAGGGGTTTTCTATCCATTGCTGGATTGCCCGCTTCAGTGGTCGTGCGCCATAGATCGGCTCGAAACCAACATCGACCAGTTTATCCATCGCAGTGGATGTCAGCGTCAACGTCAGTTCACGTTCAGTCAGACGCTTACGGAGACGGTTAAGCTGAATCTCTGCGATACCTCTGACCTGCTCTTTACGCAAACTATGGAAGACCACCACTTCATCAATACGATTGATCACCTCTGGACGGAAGTGATTGCCCACAACCTCCATCACTGATGCTTTCATCAGTTCATAATCCTCATCATCACTAAAGTTCTGAATCAGATCAGAGCCCAGATTGGACGTCATGACCACTATCGTGTTGCGGAAATCGACTGTGCGTCCCTGACCATCAGTCAGTCGGCCATCTTCCAGTACCTGCAGAAGGATATTGAATACATCGGGATGCGCTTTCTCCACCTCATCCAGCAGCAATACAGAATAAGGCTTACGACGAACCGCTTCCGTCAGATAACCACCTTCCTCATAACCCACATATCCGGGAGGCGCGCCGATCAACCGGGCGACGGAGTGTTTCTCCATAAACTCAGACATATCGATCCGCACCATCGCCTCTTCGGTATCGAAGAGGAAGCCCGCCAGCGCTTTACATAACTCGGTCTTACCGACGCCGGTAGGTCCCAGGAAAAGGAACGAGCCATTAGGCCGGTTGGGATCGGCCAACCCAGCACGGGATCGACGCACCGCATTGGACACCGCCAACACCGCCTCGTGCTGACCGATCACCTGCTTATGCAGGGCATCTTCCATACGCAGCAATTTGTCCCGCTCACCTTCGAGCATTTTTGATACAGGAATACCGGTCCATTTAGACACAACTTCCGCCACTTCCTCTTCACCAACCCGGTTACGCAGTAACTGATTCTGCTGAGGCTGATCTTCAACATCCGCGGCAGCCTGTAACTGCTTCTCCAGCTCTGGAATGACGCCATACTGCAGTTCGGACATACGACTCAGGTCACCCGAGCGGGTTGCCTGTTCCAGTTCGGTACGCGCATGATCAAGTTTTTCTTTAATCTGCTGCGACCCCTGCAACATAACTTTCTCTGCTTTCCAGATCTCTTCAAGGTCAGAGAACTCTTTCTCCACTGATTCGATATTGGTTTGCAGTTCTTCCAAACGCTTTATCGCAGCCTGATCTTTCTCTTTCTTCAGCGCTTCACGCTCCATTTTCAGCTGAATCAGGCGGCGCTCCAGCCGGTCCATACTTTCAGGTTTGGAATCGATCTCCATACGAATCCGGCTACCGGCTTCATCGATCAGATCGATCGCTTTATCCGGCAACTGACGGTCGGTGATATAACGCTGTGACAGTTTGGCTGCAGCGATAATGGCTGAGTCGGTAATATCCACACCATGATGGATCTCATAACGCTCTTTCAATCCACGCAGGATAGCAATGGTGTCCTCTTCGCTGGGCTCATCCACCAGAACTTTCTGGAAACGGCGCTCAAGCGCGGCATCTTTTTCGACGTATTTACGATATTCATCCAGGGTGGTAGCACCGACACAGTGAAGCTCACCACGGGCAAGCGCGGGCTTGAGCATGTTTCCGGCATCCATTGAGCCTTCACCTTTGCCCGCACCCACCATAGTATGCAGCTCATCAATAAAGAGGATCACCTGACCTTCCTGCTTGGCCAGCTCATTGAGCACCCCTTTCAGGCGCTCTTCAAACTCTCCGCGAAACTTAGCACCCGCAATCAGAGCTCCCATATCAAGGGAGAGAACCTTTTTATTCTTCAACCCCTCTGGTACTTCACCGTTAATAATGCGCTGCGCCAGCCCCTCAACAATCGCAGTTTTACCTACACCGGGCTCACCGATCAATACCGGATTGTTTTTAGTCCGGCGCTGTAACACCTGAATGGTACGGCGGATCTCATCATCACGGCCAATCACCGGGTCCAGTTTGCCCGATTCAGCGCGCTCAGTCAGATCAATGGTAAACTTATCCAGCGCCTGACGGCTTTCCTCCGCATTAGGGTCATTCACGCCATCTCCTCCACGCATCTGAGTAATCGCCTGTTCCAACTGCGGTTTAGTAACACCTGCGTCTTTAAGGAGTTTGCCTACGCCGCTTTTATCATCCAGCATCGCCAGTACAAACAGCTCACTGGCGATATACTGATCGCCACGCTGCTGCGCCAGCTTATCGGTAAGATTAAAAAGTTTGCCCATGTTCGGCGAGAAACGCAGCTCGCCATCATGGTTTGCCACCTGCGGCAGATCGTTGAAAAGCTGCTGTACCGATGAGCGTAACTGATTCACATTAGCGCCAGACTGAGACAACAGAGGTCTGACCGAGCCCCCCTGCTGATCCAGCAACGCCAATAACAGGTGCACCGGTTCGATATAGTTGTGATCTTTGCCAACAGCAAGGGACTGAGCATCCCCCAGGGCTGATTGTAATTTGCTGGTAAAACGTTCGGGTTGCATGATCCCCTCCTGATCTGTTTAACCCTGCCGGTTTTGAGCTTTCATTAAAGCGGACGGCGGGTTGCTTGATTCATACTACCTATAAGTATGGGTAGATCGGGCGGATTTCAAGGCTATATCAGCATTTGCTTATGTATTTATCGTGACTTAGAGGAAGACCGGTCATTCACACCACAACCAGAGCAGTTGCTGCACCCTCCACCACTGCACTTTTTATTAAAGGTGCGGTAGAGATAGCGACAGAACCACAGAACCACAAGGGCTACAACCGCCACCAGCACTATCCAGTCAAACACAGTCATAGATTCACCTTAGACACTATATCCACAGAGAGGCCAGGGTATAGACCAGCCAGGCACCGATCCAGGCCAACACCAACCCCATCATGACCGATACACCTGCCCAGCGCCAACTGCCAGTTTCTCTGCGAATGGTTGCGATAGTTGCGAGACAGGGCATATACAGCAGGGTAAAGACCATCAGCGCCAAACCGGATGCCGGAGCCAGGGCGCTACCCAGAGCCGCCTGCAATCCGGCCATGTCATTCATATCGGTTTGATAAACAACCACCAGCGATGCGGCAATCACCTCTTTAGCAATAAATCCGGAAAGCAGGGCGACCGTTTCCTGCCAGCCAAACCCCATCGGAGCAAACAAGGGCGCAACAAAGTGACCCAGTTGCTCCAGCCATGGCGTACCTTGCTGCGGAAAACTCTGCAGCAGCCAGATAAGGATTGAACCGACCAGAATAACGCCACCAATTTTGCGCAGGAAATCACCAGCCTTGTCCCACACATGCAGCAGCATTGAACGAGGAGAGGGAAACCGCCAGGGCGGCAACTCCATAATAAACGCCTCATCATGTTGCTCAGGAATCGTCCGGGCCAGCAGTGCAGCAATGGCAAACGCCACCAGAACTCCCAACATGTATAAGCCAAACAGCACAGTACCTGCATGCTCGGTAAAAAAGATTCCCGCCAACAGCACATACACCGGCAAGCGGGCAGAACAACTCATAAACGGGTTGATCAGAATCGTGATCAGCCTTGCCCGGGGCTCTTCGATGGTTCGCGCTGACATGATGGCAGGCACGTTACAGCCAAACCCCATCACCAGCGGTACAAATGCTTTGCCATGCAGACCAACTTTGCTCATCAGATTATCAGTGAGGAACGCAGCCCGGGCCATATAGCCACTCTGCTCCAACAAGGCGATGAAAAAGAATAGCAGAACCACATTCGGCAGGAACACCAACACCCCGCCGACACCAGCAATCAATCCTTCCACCAAGAGATTTTTCAGTAACGACTCTGGCATGAAAGCGCCGACCTGCTGCCCAATCCAACTGACACCCGCATCGATCCAGTCAGCGGGATAGCTGCCCAGCGTAAAGGTGGCTTCAAACATCACCCATAGCAACAGAATAAAAACCGGAATACCCAACCAGCGGTTAAGCGCAATACTGTCGAGCCAGTGATCGGCTGCAGACTGATCCTGATGCTCACTGCTGCTCTTATGCAGCAGACCATGGATATAGCCGTAGCGACCTTCAGCAACCATCTCAGCAGGAGACTCGTCATGTCGGCTGGCAAGCTGAGCCAGCGCCCTGTGCCCTTCTTCTCTCTGGTCATCACTAAGCAGCGCCACTCCCTCGCCCGCAGACTCCAGCCACCTGACAGATTGCCAACGGGTCAGTCCCGCATGTTCCAGAGAGGTGATAGCCTGCTCCAGATGAGGCTCATAGTTAATCAGTAACGGCTCTGCCTGCTGATCCACATTCTCCAGCAGCATATCCATCAACGCAGAGATATGGCTATTACTCCGTCCATCGCTGCCAATCACTGGCTTAGCTAAACCAAGACTCAGCTCGCTCAGATCAACACTATCACCCTGTTTTTCCAGCTCATCCAACATATTCAGCGCAATGACTACCGGCAACCCCTGCTCCAGAAGCTGGCTGGTCAGGGCAAGATTCCGGGCCAGATTATTGGCATCGACAACATTCAGAATCAGATCCGGAGGGGTCTCTATCAGATAATCACGGGCCACCATCTCCTCAACCCGGCTGTTCGCCAGCGAGTAAATACCCGGCAGATCGATAAAGTGAAAATCAACGCCGCACCACGTTTTATGGCCTTCCCGACTGGTGACTGTTACTCCGGCCATATTCCCGGTACGCTGTCGCGCTCCGGTTAGCTGATTAAAGAGAGAGGTTTTGCCACAATTCGGATTACCAATCAGGGCAACATTGTATGAGGAACGGGTATCGGACATCAGGATTGCAACTCCACCTCGATATAACCCGCTTCAGCACTGCGCAGGCAGATCTGTTGTTTACCAATGAAGTATATTCGCGGATTACCCAGCAAAGAGGTGGCTGAAACTGAAACCTGCAACCCTTTCAGAACGCCCAGGGCAACAAGTCGCTGACGCAGAGGCTCAGGGCCTGCGATTGCTTTAATTCTTGCCTGCTGACGGGCTTTCAGTTGGGTAAGTGTCATCGAACACCTCAAAAGTTAATGAGAACCATTATTATATGGTAATCAAAATCAATCAAGTGGACCCGGTGGATTTTATTGACACAGATCAATTTATCCAGATCACACTCGCCATCCGTCCAGTCACACCATCGCGACGATAGGAGTAAAAAAGATCAGATTGAGTGAAGGTACAATACTCCCCCCCGAAGACGTTCTGTACCCCTGCCTGTTTAAGGCGCAACCGGGCAAGCAGATAGATATCAGCCAGCCATTTTCCAGGTCGTTGCGTGGCAACAAAAGCACTCTCGGCGGCAGGCATCACATCGCAGAACTGCTGTTTGACCTCATCCCCCACTTCAAACGCCAGGGGACCGATAGCAGGTCCAAACCAGACTAACACCTCAGAGGGATCAGGAAACACTGCCAGGGTCTGTTCCAGCACGCCACCCAACAGCCCACGCCAACCGGCATGCGCTATCGCAACACGCCCCCCCTGTTTATCGGTAAAGAAAACCGGAAGACAGTCCGCAGTCATGACCACACAGGGCTGCCCCGACTCATCGGACCAGCATGCATCTGCTTCAATCACCAGTCCATTATGGCAGGCTTTAACCAGCGTGGTGCCATGCACCTGAGAAAGCCATTGCGGCTGTTTTAAAAACTTACAATGCTCAGCCAGCAGTTGCCGGTTCGCACTGACCAGATGCGGAGCATCACCCACATGATCCCCCAGATTTAAAGAGCCATAAACATCTTTACTGCAGCCACCCAACCGGGTAGTGGTAAACGCCCTGATATGCTCAGGCGCTAACCAATCGGCAGTAATCAGTTTCACTCTTCGCTCTCCTGTTGCGCGGCATCGCGTTTAAGGCTATTAAGCAGGCTCTGCAAATCATCCGGCAGGTCCACTTCCCAGGCCATCAATTCACCGCTGACCGGATGAAACAGTTCTAATCGTTTGGCATGCAATGCCTGACGATTAAAGCCCTTTAATTTTTCCAGCAGTTGCGGACTGACCCCTTTTGGCAAACGGAACCGCCCTCCGTAGAGCTGATCGCCTACCAGGGGATAATTAATATAGGACATATGCACGCGAATCTGATGCGTCCGGCCAGTCTCAAGCTTCAAACGGATATGGGTGTGTGCACGGAACCGTTTCAACACCCGATAGTGAGTAATCGCTTCCTTACCCATACCCACCACAGCCATCTTTTGACGGTTGCGTGAATGGCGACCTAATGGTTCTTCAACGGTCCCCCCCCCAGTCATAACGCCACCGACAACCGCCTCATATTCACGCCCCATGGAACGGTCCTGCAGCTGTGAAACCAGTTCAGTCTGTGCCTGGATGGTTTTGGCAACCACCATCAGTCCGGTCGTATCCATATCCAGCCGGTGAACAATACCCGCCCGCGGCACCTGTGCGATTGCCGGATAGTAATGCAGCAACCCGTTGAGCAGGGTATCTTCCCAGTGACCCGCAGCGGGATGCACTACCAGCCCCGCAGGTTTATTGATAATGATGATATCGTCATCTTCAAAGATGATATTCAGCGGCATCTCGACCGCTTTGTACTGATCAATGACATCCAGTTCAGCAGCGATCACCAGCAACTCGCCCCCCAGCAGCTTATCCCGGGGCCGCTTAACCTCACCATCGACAGTCAGTTGACCATCCTTAATCCAGCCCTGCAGCCGTGAACGGGAATAATCGGGGAAAAGTTCGGCAACGGCCTGATCTAATCGCTTGCCGATCAGATCATCGGACACTGTTGCATTAAGTTGAACCTTCTCAGTCATGATTTATCTAAGTCTCGGAAAAATTAAGAAAATATAAGCTTTATCGCAAGGAAAACGCAGAGACGCTTTGGCTTGCCATCCGGTTATGGTTAAATAGGCCGAATTAATTTTGCACAGTATACCCGAAACAAACAGTAGCCGCTGTTAACTAACGGGAAACTCTCACTTATAGCAGGATAAATGTTTATGCGCCTGGCAAAGTTGCTCGCAATTGTTTCGATCACTCTGATTGCATCTGGCTGTTCATGGTTTGGTGGTGACGAAAAAGAGGCTCCGGATGTACCTGAACAGCAACTCTATCAGGAAGCCCTGGACATGCTTGAAAGCGCCAACTATGTTGCTGCAATTGAAAAGCTGCAACTGCTGGAAGCTCGCTATCCATTCGGGCGATTCTCTGATCAGGCACAACTGGAACTGATCTACGCCTATCACAAAAATTATGAGTCTGAAGCCGCACGGGCGACCGCTGATCGCTTTATCCGACTCAATCCAAACCATGAAAATCTGGACTACGCACTCTACCTGAAAGGTCTGACTGCGTTCGAAAAAGACCGCACTTTCTTCGAGAAGTATCTGCCAATCGATGAAACCCAGCGTGATCCGGGCAGTGCACTGGAATCATTCCAGAGTTTCCAGCAACTGGTCTCCCGCTTCCCCAACAGCCAGTACGCACCCGATGCACAAAAACGGATGACCTATCTGAAAAACCGCCTGGCAACCTACGAGATGCATGTAGCCCGTTACTACGTTAAACGTGAAGCCTGGGTTGCAGCCGCCAACCGGGGGCGTTATGTCGTTGAAAACTACCAGCAAACGCCTGCCGTACCGGATGCACTTTCAGTGATGGTGCTGGCTTATAATGAGCTGGGCATGACCGATCTGGCCGCCGATTCACAAGCAGTACTGGATGCGAACTTTCCCGGCTATCAGTCCAATATTCAACTGGCGAAAAAAGAATCGCTGCTGAGCACCGCTACATTTGGCCTGCTGGGAAGCAATGACTCTCCCCGTCCGGTTCAGACCGCTAAACCGGACCAGCCAGAAACAAAAGAACGCTCATGGTTCAGCCGGCTGACTTTCGGCATCTTTGACAACGAAGCAGAGAGCGACAAATAACTGCACCAACTCTGATCAGGGCGCCAATTGGCGCCTTTTTTCTCTCTGCTTGCGCCCGATCATAGTGCAAACATTCCGCGTTACAGAAAAGCACTTCACAGCCTCCCGGACTTTCCCTTAGAATGAATAGCAGACAACGTTACAAACCACGAGAGTTAACCATGGACAGAGCTTCAATTGTTGCTGCGATGCGGGTCCAGCCGCAGATTGATACCGCTACCGAGATTCAACGGCGCATAGATTTCATTAAAAAGACCCTGCTGGCCAGTGGCTGTAAGCATCTGGTTCTGGGAATCAGTGGCGGTGTAGACTCAACCACCTGCGGTCGTCTGGCGCAGCTGTCCGTTGAGCAACTTAACCGTGAAGCAGGCCATGAGAACTATCGGTTTATCGCCGTGCGACTGCCCTACCATACCCAGCAGGATGAAGCAGACGCCCAGACCTCTGTAGCTTTCATCTCCCCTTCAGCCTGTGTCACAGCAAACGTTCAGCCGGGCGCTGATGGTGTCCACTCAGCCACCCTCAGCGCCATGGAAGCAGCCGGGCTTGATGCAGGTAGTCCGGCCCACATCGACTTTACCAAAGGCAATGTCAAAGCCCGCATCCGTATGGCGATTCAGTACGAGATTGCTGGCCTGCTGGGCGGGCTGGTTCTGGGGACCGATCACTCCGCGGAAAACATCACCGGCTTTTACACCAAGTATGGGGACGGCGCTTGCGATCTGGCGCCTCTGTTTGGCCTGAGCAAACGCCAGGTCAGAGCGGTAGCAGCGGCACTGGGGGCCCCGGAGCAACTGATTCATAAAACGCCGACCGCCGATCTGGAATGTGATACACCACAACTGGCGGACGAGGTGGCTCTAGGATTAACCTACGATCAGATTGATGACTTTCTCGAGGGTAAGCCAGTCACCCCTGAAGTCGAAGATAAGCTGATTGGAATCTACAGCCGTACCCAGCATAAACGACAGCCTATTCCAACGATCTACAACTGATCTTTAACATTCAAAAAGGCCTCATATGAGGCCTTTTCTATAGCTAAATTTTCACATCAGCGCTATACCCGTCCGAACAGCTCATAGGGCAGCGGATCAATGACCGGTTGACGCTTCAGCAAAATATCGGCCAACAAGCGGGTTGATGCTGGTGCCAGCACCAAACCATTCCGGAAATGCCCGGCGTTCAGGTAGAGATTGTCATATCCAGGCACTGCGCCAATGTAGGGAACACCTTCAGGCGAGCCCGGGCGCAATCCAGCCCAATGGTGTTCCAGTTCATATTTTTCAAGCTCTGGACAGATCTGCAACGCAGTCTGATACAGCGACGCTTTCGCTTCTTCGGTGGTCTGTTTATCAAAACCCACCCGCTCCAGCGTACTGCCCACCAGAATACGGCCATCATTTCGGGGGATCAGATAGCGCCCCTGCATCAGCACCACCCGGTTGATCAGCCCCACGGGCGCCTTGAACAGCATCATCTGCCCTTTTACCGGCTCAACCGGGAGCTCCACCTCCAGAGGCGCAAGCAGCTCACTGCTCCAGGCTCCTGCGGCGATAATCACCTGATCGCCTTGTAACACCCGATCGGCCAGACGCACCCCGGTGACCGCATAGTTTTCTATGCTCAGCCCCTCTACCCGTCCCTGCTCAATCAGGTTGATATTCGGGGTGATCTCCATACTGCGACGTAACGAACGGCCTAAACGTGGATTACGGATACTGGCCACTTCCGGCATCCACAGTGCAGAGTCTAATCCGGGCGCGAGGCTGGGTTCTTTCTGGTAGATAAAATCAGCTCCGACCTGCTCCATCGGTTTCTGATACCGCCGCCCCCAGGCCAGCGCATCATCCGCATCATCCACCCCAACCATAAACATCCCTTTCAGGCGCAACTCCGGATCCAGCCCGGTCTCTTCCAACAGTTGTTGCGCCAAATGGATATAACTGGTTTGCGACCAGGTCGCCAACGCCGTCACAGGATCAGAATAACGCCAGGGGTAAAGCGGTGAAACGATCCCACCTCCGGCCCAGGAAGCTTCCTGTGCACAGTTATTCATATCCACCAGCGTGACCTCAGCACCCGACTGCGCCAGCTCTCTGGCGGTCAGCATCCCGATCACGCCTGCTCCAATTATCAGGTAGTCAGACATAGTTGAGCCTTATGGTTGGTACAAAGAGGGTTGAGTATATAAAAAAACGCGCCAGGGGCGCGTTTTTTTTAGACAAATGCTGATTTATTGCAAGAAAACAGCGGGTTACCAACAATCATCAACAGGATCACCAGTCGTGCCTTTTTGCCCAGTATGGGTGATTGTCATGTTGCCACAGCGATCCCCCACCATACCATTTATTGGCGCAGCCTGAAGTGTATAGGTCGTCGCCGTAGACGCGGGTACTGATAAGTCATAAAACTTAGGAGTACCATCTTTTGGCGATTGCGTATAGGGCAAAACCGCCCCGGTATAGGACCCATTTTCCGTATAATACCTTTCCAGTGACTGAGCTAACGAAAGCAAACTCCCTTGCGCATCAACACGTCGACTCTGCGCCACCTGCTCCTGATAGCTGGGGTAGGCTATTGCGGAAATAATGCCGATAATAGCGACAACAATCATCAGCTCGATTAGGGTAAATCCCCGCTGGTACTTCATCTGATTCATCTGATCTCTCTCCAGCCTTTGCGGCCCTGCTCAAAACCAGAATTCAATAACATTTGAACAGGCTCTGTTCCAGCGCTCTCCGTTACATACAGATTATCAGGCTTACCACCCACTCCGGTTACAACACTATCTGAGATATTGGAAAATCCACCATCCCCCTGATTAATCATAACCCCGCTACCAGGCGCCACATAAGCTGTATTACCACCACTCGCAGGCACTGTTACTTTATCAGAATCATTGATAGCTGCATCACCATTAAAATCAAAACTTGAGTAGCCAAATCGAGATCCTGACTCCAAGTCCAGAGCCATAATCCAGCTACTTCCGCCAAAACTACAAGGATCAGCAGAAGGGATTTTTGTGGCAAAGAGAACCTGTGATCCATACAATACGGGAGAAGTATTAACCAGCTCCCCAAGAGCCCCAGGGCCTCCTTGCGTTGTTGACCACTCCAGATCTAAATACCAACCTTTATCTGTCCCTCCCAAGGAGTTATTACTCGTTACTCTTACGCCATTTGTCCCCACATTCCCCTCGTAAACAATCTCTTGTTTCAATAAGTTCGAACGATCGCTTATGGCCACCCCGATATCCCTTACACCATACAGAGTCTGCACCTGAGGTGAAGCCGCCACTTCATTATCACCACTCAGGTAGTAACTACCGGTACCAAACAACACCATATGGCGTCCCCGGCTATCATAGGTAGTCCTTATCGCGCCTGTAATCGGTTGACGCACGCCAGATGCGTCTTTGGCAACAAAGAACGGCAACGGAGTCGTACCACTAAGCAAGGCTGTTGGTGGAGCCCAGTTGCCAGAAGTAGCACCTTTAATATCAAACCTCCATAAATTCCCCAATGTATCTCCAACAATAATCCGATCAGCAATACGGTCCTGGTTGAGATCTATTACTGCGGGCTCTCCCAAGCCCCCCGTTGTAGGCACAACCAGTTCCCTGATGATCGAACCATCTGCAACATTTAAAATCCAGATATACCCCTGCGATGCCCCATGAACAAAACCACTGCTTATAACAACTCCAAACTTTCCATTAGGCAAAGCTGTTATGGTTGGCTGTTGAATCAAAGAGCCCATGTCTTTATGTTTAAATTCCCAGAGAATATCTTCTTTCGTCATACTTTCAGGGTTGCTGATATCCAACAATGAAACACCTGCTCCACCAGCTCCAGGTGTGACAGCCACAACAGTTTTCCAACCTGATGAAACGCCTGTCGGCACATCTGCAGGAGCAAACCATGCATCAGAGACCCGGGGCTCACCATCAACATAATAACGATGACCATAATTCGGATCGGTCAGCTCGTACAGATTACCGAATACACCAGAAGGTACGTAGGCAAACAGCTCCTTTCCTCCATTATTTGCTGTCGAGGAATCCGCGGTAGCATCAAACGCGTGCAGCATCCCATCATTTGCACCCACTATAAGAATAGGAGGCTTATTTACATAGTCAGAGGAAGACCGATAAGTTTTATAAGCCGTTTTTACAGCCGTACCGAATGATGTCCCTAATCGGCTATAGCCAAAGTTACTCTTGTTGGATACATATTGAGGAGATGAATTCACTATATCGCCAAGCCGACTACCGCGACGCCTGAATGGTTTAGAGCTATTTGTAAGTGTTTGCTCAAGTGCCCGGCTACCTCGTAAATAATCCAGCCTCTGTTGTGCAACAGCTTCTGTCGTTGGGGCACCACTTGCAGGTGTTGAACGTAGCATCAATTTCTGTTCAGCGGACAAGTCACTCCAGATAAAGTCAGCGCCACTGCTATTCAGTGTAATACCCGTCAGAACGTCCTCCGCAGCATATGTGCTGGTGAAAATATTACGGCTGGTCATATCAGCATCCGTAAGCGCATCCAGAATCGATGCAGCGCTCCAAAGCTCAACAAGTGATGGAGCGCCATTAGAATCAACCTCTCGGGCAACAAGATCACCTGACCATAAACTCGAATCCATCAGGGCATTAAATAGCGCTGTATCCGTATCCAATCTCGAACTATTAGCCGTCAAGGCAGCAGCAGACCCCTTAACCGATGCAGAAATAGAGGCAAACGCATCAGTTAAACCATCCACCATCTTGCGGGCATCGCCTGCTGTATAAAAGTTATCCGTTCTTTTGTAGTCACTGCCAGACTCATCGGGGTTTAATATATCTGTATTGGTGTACCACCACCATTCAGGTAACGGGTCCGTACGCAGATAAGGATCTCCCAAACTCTGATCGTCGCACTCTGTACCTGTCGGAGTGTAACTGGCCAGGGAACAACTTGGATGTTTACGTACTACAAACCCACCATACTTAGCAGTCAACCAGAACTGGTTATTTCTTAAGTTACGAAGATACTGGTTTTCAAGCACATCAACCCAGTAGGTTTGCACTGTTTGCGTACCGGCAAAGTCTACCGGGCGGATATCCATGGTATTTGCATCGTATGCCAGACCCGCCATAAAAGCGGAGTTGTTCCGTCCAGAATAGCTGCTGGCCCCGGTATCAATGGAAATACCTTCCAGTGCTGCAATCTTATCTGTGGCTGTCCTCACATTCACCGAGAGATCAGTGGACACCTCCGTAGGCTTTGTTGGCTCATCTGTTCCACTGGTATTTCCTGGAAGGTTCTTATCCCGGTGAGTATTCACATCACCAATACCCAGTACAACATTCTTCTGGCAGGCGTACTGAATAGGATCATTCCAGCTTCGAATCACTGGGAAATTATCAACCCATTTTGCAATTTCAGTATTCCCAGGGGAGGAGTTATGCGCCGGTGACTTGGTGTAGTATTCGTCGACGTTACCCTGATGCTTATAATATCTCAGGGCGGTGTAATAGAGTTCGCTAACCGGATCGTAGCTTTTAAAGTTGTTATTATTTAGTTGTCCAAACTTATTCAGGTAGTTTATGACGCCACTATCAGAAACCGTTGTACCATAATAGGATGCTGTATCCGACGCATCAGTTGGGTCTGGATTACGCTCCAGAATACCGGTAGAAGGATCCCACTCCATATTCGAATTGGCAATCTCACCGGCAGATGGATCCAGCTGTATGGGTCCAACAAACTTCTGACGAGCTCTTAAAACGCCCCCATCCCGACGGTAGTTGGAATCGTTCAGATAACCAAAAATACTGTACCTGATATTATCCGCATAGCGTTGAATCAACCCTTCCGGTTTCCAGCCACTGTCATACTGTTTACAGTTAGCTTCAACGCCAATGCTAGGGTCACACACTTTTATCCGAACAGATGTGCCAAAGGTATTAGTTGAAATCGGATCATAGGCGATAGTTCCGCCGCCTGAATATGAAGCCACACGTAATTTATCAACATAGTACTCATGGCCACCATGAACATAGAGACGGTTAAAGGTGTTATAAGAGGTATCTGCACTGGTTGTCTGAACAGACGCCAACTCTGTACCACCGTTATCGTACACCGTCAGTTTGAATTTATCGCCTGGCACACTTTCAAATACAAAACGGTACCACTGATCGGTTGGCCGGGTCCATGAGGCAGTTTCCATATTACTGGCTGAACCACCGTTTCGCTTCTCAATCTTGATAGTGCCCGCAGAAATATTAATACCATATCCATTGGCACTATTGTCAGACAACGCCAGCCGGTCAGACTGACCATTCTGAGTGCCTACTGTTGGACGATAGATCCAGCCTTCAAACACAAAGTTATCGTAGTTGGCTGATGATGAAAGATCTTTATAACCACCATGAGGGTCATTATTATTGATCTTTTTCAGTGAATATCCGCCAGACTCAAACGATTCAGTTGAGCTACGGATCACGGCTCCACTGGAATAATCGCTCCAGCCCGAGCTAAAATCGGTATCATTCAGTAACTCGGAGAAAGACGCAGCACCAGTAGTATTGCTAAAACCATGCCCTGAGGGCAGGGTAAACTGCATCTTATTGCCTAGCCCACCAATTTTTGTTTCGAAAGAGGATGTTGAGAAAGGCGTCGCATTGTTAACAACTGTAGAACCACTGATACTGCGTACATCAAAATAGTTGTTCTGACCACTATGCCGGGCTTTTTCCAGCCAGGTCTCTGTCGCTGTATCTTTAACCCGGTAACCACCGGTCAGTGCCCAGCGAAACGGATCAATCGTCTGTGTAGTAGCCCAGTTTAAAAAATTACCGCTCCAGACATCACCTGGGCATTTATAATTAGTATTGATACTAACAGGATAGAAGTGCCGCTCAGCTTCATCAGCATCATACTGATAGCGATAACATTTTTTTGGATCAAAGTAACCGATACTTTCACTATCTTCATCATAACTGCCAATATTCGCTGCGCTTAAAACTGTCGGCCACTCAACCGAGGGAACCAGAGCAAGGTTACCCGGAACATTCCCCTGTCCCAGAAACAGAGGTGTTTGCGCAACTGTGGAGGCTAGCGAGGAGGAAGAAACGGTTCCCGCAATAGAAATAAATACCAATGCCAACCAATATCTGGATGCTGATTCTAGATCTTTCATTATTAGTCCTCCGTAGCCCACTGAATAACCTAATCTTTGACTACGTAAATTGATTCTAACTGGACATCTGATTGATCAGAAAGCCCATTTGAAGACGCGGTAACTCTGATAACCACGCCCAGCTTGGCAGCAGGTAAAGTGGTGGTATTTTCAAGTATTCTAACCAATGTAGCAGTCCAGTTGGCATCGCCATAAGAACCACTGACTGAGTCACCAATATATTCTAAAGTTCCGTTATCGTAGCTATCATAAGCACTATTCTCGCCCTCTCTTAATGCTGCCTCAGCAGCATTAAATGCAACTGAACGGTCACGGAGATTTCCTGACATTTTTTCCTGCAGGGTTGTGCCCTGCATTGAGCTGACGCCAATCAACGTCAGTATCAATACGAAGATAAGCGCAATAATAAGAACGGCACCCTGCTCCCTGTTTTTAGGCATCATTAATCGCTTATTGATCATTCCAATCGATTCCTCAGCGCTACCGTTGCAGAAAAGTCCTGACTAATATTGTCCTCTGTCACAGATACTGTCACCCTAACTGCGACCACATCACCCCAATCACCAATACCATCAGCATCCGCAGAGTAATCCAGTGCCGGACCTGCTCCAGATACCACAGCATAATTTATTGTCAGGCCAGTAACCCCCTCAACCAGTACGTTATCATCACCACCTCCAGCCGTACCGTTATCGGAAACACCATTGTCATAGCTAATAAAGCGTAACGCGGTTGGTGTAGATTGCCCTTGCCCCACGTAATAAAGCGTGCTGGACAACAAAGATATATCAGTATAATCATCAGCTTTATAGGGCCTTCCAAGACCTTGAGCCGCTACGGACACATTACCAATTTTTGCAGCAGCCGTTTCAGAGCCTCGTTTCAGGTCAGCAGTGTTATTTGCCGCTGTATTCTGAAAAAGATCACAGGTTTCACCATTAGAAATAATCAGAATGGCTCCCGGTTCTTCCCCACCAACGGTCGGAAAAGTCTCATCATCCACTTCGAGGTCCATATTCAATTCAGCGGACGCCTCTCTTACAGCATGTTTGATAACGACAATATCTGTACCGGCCGTATAACCAATTAAATCGTTTTCAAAAAACTTTCCGGTGGCATCAGTCCAGCCTTTTATCGGAGCGTTCAGATCAAAGACATCTGCTTCATAGTCAGCATCGGCCGTGTCAATAAGGTTCTGCACCTTAACAAAACAATTCCCTTTATAACCTACATTACGCAGATCTTCAGTCAGAATCTCTAGTGCAAAGCGACCATCTTCCTGTACACGGGAGAGAGATTCATTACTGTTAAAGCTTGCTGAGCTGCCTATAAACACAGCCAGGACGCCACCGATAATAAACAGCCCCAGAACCAGAGCGATCATTAACTCGATTAAGCTAAAGCCCTTTTCTCGCTTTTTCAGTAACAGAGTCGACATTAATTAAAACTCCATATTATAAATAAAACTGGTGTCACCATTGTCGGCTTCATTCTCAGCCCGAATCCGGGCGCGATTATCGTTCCATTTAATTGTAATAGTCGCTGTTCTGTTAGGTTTATCCAAAACTAGCGTGCCCACAGCCCCAGAGACTAATTTAGCCGCAACATCAGCATCCCATAAAGCCCGATCTCCTCCCTGGCCATCATCATAATCGCCAGCCAAGGCGGAATCAGGTGCTGCTCGTATTCTGTCAGCCAGATCATAGGCCAGAAAAGTGGCCTGGGATCTATAATAGGCCCCCTGATTACTCTTCAGCGCCATAGTCTGAAGGGCAGCAACCGATAACAATCCTATCGATATAACTACAACAGCGATCAACACCTCTATTAGAGTTGTCCCACTCTCACCCTGGCGCCCTCTATCGTTATAGCACGGCATGATCAACACCCACCCTCTTGAACAATGGCCCGTCCACTGACGTTAACTGATAGGCAGCGACTATCATTATTATTTTGTATCTCAATACTTCCATTAGTCGTAGCCCGACCAGAGCTATTGAATACAAAGCCATTCGTCGCACCGGAAACAACAAGATCAACCGCCCCCCACTCCCGGATAACCTCTACATCGGCAATCGTTTCTAAATCCGCTCCAGTCTGCGCAACCACAACCCAACCATTACTCCAGTCAGAATCAAAATCACAGGCAGTAAACCCCGCGTTAGCACGACAAATAGCTGCGTTTTCTCTTCGGGTAAGTGCTACCGAACGAGCCAACTGGGTTGCCGTGTTCAAATCATGGGCAACTGACCGAAGCCGGTTTGACTCAATAACCGCATTAAAACTGGGAATACCGATGCCCAGCAGAATACCCAGCACGACCAGTGCCACCATCAACTCAATCAGTGTAAATCCGCGCTGCTTTACAATACGCAAAAAGACCACCCCACCCATTCATCATTGAATATTGAATAGAATTATAGAAGCAAATCCATTTGCACTCTGTATTGACTATATTTTAGTCACTCCTGCAACTATCCATACGCAAGAACTACCCAAAACAGTTACTTTAAGTCAAACAGTTGTAAGAAAAGGATAAGATTAAACCAAATCAGCAGGCTCTGTAACTGATTTGAATCTTATTTTTAGGAAATCAGCTGGAATCAGCCGTTTCTGATGCGCCCCATACCGGAAACAACAAGTGTTTTTGTTTCTTCAGAAACGGTCATGGCGAAAGTTCCATTATCTCCGGTTGTGCCTTTAGCCGTCAGCTTTATCTGGAAACAGTTCTTTTTATATTCAATAACCACCCCTTCAGGAAACTCATTCTGAAGTAACTTGGTATCTTTGAGTGGATCATAACTGTTATCACCATCCAGATCGTGATAACTGACTACTCCGTCACTCCAGTTATTACCACAACCGCCTGTAGCAATATCTAAAGGACAGAGAAACACGGGACGTTGCTGGGTAACTGCCTCGTAACGGGCCTGACTATAGCTGTCTTTTAACAGCTGTACCGTCGTATCGAGCTTTTGAGATGATACGAACCCCGCCAGAGAGGGCACTCCCACGGTCAGCAAAATCGCCAATACACTTAATGCCACCAACAGTTCGATCAGCGTCACACCCGTTTCTGTTTCATAACTCATAACTCCATCTCTCCCTAGGGTTACCAGCACTCCTGTGCTCCCGCAGTGCCCGTTGCCGTTTTCTGCCCCTGCCGGTCAATGCCTAGCTGACCACACTGGTCTGAAACCTGAGAACCCAGAGGAACCGCTTGCAAACTATACAGGGTAACATCGCCCTGAAACCGGTAACGGGTAGCCATATCTCCATCTGATGCACAATCGGAGGTCAGCAGATCATCCCGGCCATCGCCATCCGCATCACCCCATCCGCTGTACGTCAGATCCGCTGCATATTGCCGCTCGAGCTGTTGCGTCATATTCAACAAACAAAGCCTCGCTGACTCACGCCAGCTGTCCTGGATATGCTGCAGATAGGAGGGGTATGCAACGGCAGCTAGCAAACCGATAATTGCGACGGTGATCATCAGCTCAATCAACGAGAATCCCTGGTTATCCGATTTCAGCTTCATCAGTCACGCTCCTCCAGATAGCGCCAACTGGATCGGCCCGTTGCGTTGGGGTCACGCTGACGCTTATCCGGGTCACCCGGTTTATCAGGGTCACTGTCATCACCTGTACTGATGATCTGATCCTCAATGCCATCCGTCAGAATTAACGGACCATTGCCATTACCCTGCTGCTGACCTGATGCGTTCACCTTATCGCCATTTGCATCGGTGACCTTATCATCGTCGTCATACTGGCCATCCCGATTATTATCAACGGTGACATAGGAGAAGCGACTACCTGAGCTTTTATCCAGCTCCATGGTCCAGCCATTTCCGCCCGCCTTACAGGGATCAGAGGTATAAGTCCGGGTTGAGAGCAAGACACGACGATCTCTTATGCCGGGAGGGTTAAGCACGCGCTCACCCAGCTGCAGCCAGCCCCCGTTACCATCGGGTGTTTTCAAATCGATAAACCAGCCGGCCTGACTGCCGGTTAAACGGTTGTTGGTTGTCAGGCGCAGGTTGCGGGTCACACCATTAAAGTCATGACTACCCTGATAATAGATCGACTGTTCCAGTAACTGTGACCGACTCCCCGTGATCGCTGAGCCGCTATCGATCACACCATAGAAACTCTGCACGCCCATATCTGATTTATCTGCTATTTCAAAATCTTTGCCGGTACCAAAGAAAACCATATTATGTCCGTAGACATCTTCTGACACCGCCAGTCGTGAGGTAATCGGCTGAATATCGCCAGCAGCACATGGAGTGCTGAGGGTTGAGCCCTTATTTGAGCTTCGACAAGCCTGAAACAGCTTATAGTCCAGCTTCCAGTTGGCCGGGTTACTATCAGACAGATCAAACTTCCAGATATTACCATACAGGTCACCGCCATAAATCACGTTTACCGTAGCGCCATCATCACTGACGGGGGATAGCGTGGACATACCATTAGGTCTGTTCAGTCCTGCCGGTGCCTCATCTAAGCCTGTATTGGTGGAGAGCTTAATCACTGTCTGACCCGTTGCAAGATCAACCAGATAGATTACTGCATCCCCGGTTAAACTCTGATGATCATCTGCTTCGGTACTGTTATAACCATTGCCAAACACCACATACCAGTTGCCATCTTTCAGTCTGGCTATCGCCGGGCGGGCATAACTATACCCCATATCGACATCATCACTGTCGTCAAACTCCCAGCGGAAAACCTTCGCAGCCTCCGTTTCGCTAAAATCATCAGGGTCGGTAACATCCAGCACATAGACCCCTTGACCGCCCCCGTTGAGACCACCGGCAAGCATGGTGTGCCATTGATTGTTGATATATACGTCCTGTACTGTCGGGGTGCCATCGACATAATACTGATGCTGATAGTCAGTGTTAGACAACAGTGAAAGTTTTGGTAACAGAACAGAGGGAATATACGCCAGCAACTCCTCACCATCTGAGGCCCGAAAGCCGTGCAACATGCCATCATTAGCTCCGACATAGATCATCGGCTCGCGATCTGCATATGTCTTTTTAAACGCCCGATAGGAGGAGGAACTGTTAAAATTCTGCGGTGGGCCGACATAGATCGGATTCGAGTGAATAATATCCCCCAACTGACTCTGACGAGCACGAAAATCGCTTACGCTTTCGCCACGTATATAGTCCACCTGTGAGGAGTCATTATTAAATAACAGCGTTTTTTCTTCACTAGTAAAACTGTTCCAGCGAAATCCGATGCCGGTTGAGCCCCTGTTAGTGATGACCATCCGACTATTAGCAGAGGGAATACCAGACGAAGCACTCCACACCGGGACATCACTGACCTCAAGAAGCCCGGTCTGAGCGTTGATGGCTGTACTGAAAGCCGACAGTTCACCGCTCCAGCCACCCGTATTGTAGCTGGCCTGATAGATATTCAGGCCGCTGGTAATATAACCACTGTTGGCGCTCAGCTGTGTATCGCTGAACACTTTTCGACTGATATCAGCAAACACCTTTTGAAGAGACGTCAGCAGTTCAGCCTCATTACCTGCCGTAAAGTAGTCTCCATGCCCTTTCACAGCAGCATCATTAAGCATGGGAAAGTTAATATCAAAACCGATGGTATAGGTGTACATATTCTGCATACCGGCCTGATCACTCATATCGGTGTCCCAGGCGAATTTTGCCAGGTCATCCAGGTAGTACCATTTTTCAGTACTGGCTAAGCTAGTCCTGCCCCACCGGTCTCTCGTGAACTTTCTGTCATCATCGCTGGTATCCCAGTTCGGCAGATTGCTACCGGCGTCAGCGTCGTTGAGTTGACTAAAGTTACCATCTTTGGTCGGTTCGCCATCGGTAATGACAATCGTAAAATTCTTCTGACACTGACTGGTAATCGGCGAGGAGTAACGACTGCCGGTGTGCGAAAAGTGCCCCTTCATTCCCCTGAAGTAACGGGTTACCTCATAATATGCTTCAGACATCGGGGTCCAGTTATCTGCACCATAGCCATCAAGGGTTGTTAGCAGGTCGGCCTTTTTGCTGCCACAAACCTGGTCGATTTTACCCCCCTCTTCGTAGTTAAAGCTTGCCAGCCCCAACTGCATTCCGGAGCCCGATTCGATCACCGCCCGGGCAGCCGATTTGGCCTGATCGATTTTTTTCTTTCCTCGGCGCTGTCCCGCAGGAGGATCATCCATACTGCCGGAAGTGTCCATCAGAATCATGACATTCGGCTCAGCAGTTTCCGCGGCCCCAATCGGTATTGGGCTGATGGTATATTCAGCCGACAACACCGACCTACTGACAAAAACGACAAGACAGACTAGTTTGAACATCCCTGTTTTTTTCACTTTTATCACCTGAAACGCTTGCGATATTCGCTGACCAGTACGACTTCGCTATTCCCTGTCACACCGGTACTTCGGCTCAACTGACGAAAGGTTGCCACACCACTACCCTCGCCATAGACATAGCCTAGGGTTTTATCATCCGGGGTAAGCTGTACCAACTCCAGACTGACTTTTGGCTGCTCATACACCCTGGCGATCTTATTAGAATTGAAGTCACTGGCAGGTTTAGCTCTGGCTACCCAGTCATCCACGGTGCTGAGTTTTTCCAATTGATCTTTCAGTGTCGCACTGCTGGATGAGCTGCTACGACTATCAAACACAAATTCAGTGTCACCGGAGCTCCAGCCATCATAATCAGTTAGCTCAGGTTCTGCTTTCAGCGAGGCAAGCCACTCTTCTGCATACAATAGCGCAGTCTCACTCGCTTCAAATGCCACAGCCTGATCCTGCAGATTGGCAGTCATTCTCGATTGCAGCAGATTGCTCTGAATCGCCGTTGACGCTATCAACGTCATCATTAACAGCAGAATCAGCGCTACCACCAGCGCTGCACCCCGCTGGCCTTTGTATACTCCCCTTAAACTGATCATCCACCCGTTCCTTTCACGGTTAATGCATTCCTTAGCAAGGCGGTCGCTGTATAGACCTGATACAGTCGCCGGTCAGAGGTATCGATAGCATCAAATGGCACAGGTAATACCTGCGCCTGACCGGTAACACCGCTGCCAGAACTTCGCATCAAAAGGTAAAAACGGGCGCTGATCACTGACGCCCAGTCAGAGGCGGACATAGCACCAAGCTTTTGATAGCTGTCCACCAACCGATCGCCATCTGTATCAACGCCATACTCCATCACCAAAGCAGTCGCGCCTTCAATCAGCGCTGCGTTATTTCTGTAGAGGGAGGGGTTCCCCCCGGAATTGCCAATATAGTATGCCCGGCCATCGGAACCCGCGGTTGTAAGCCCGGGAAGATAAACAATCTCACTACGCACATTGTCCGGAGTAATAATCAGCGTATTATCTGCGTGAGCCAGTTCAAAGGCCTCGATCTTATCGGTGTCATTTTCAACCCCCTCTATCAGCAGGTCGCTGTCCACACCGACACCACTCTGCCGCAAATCAGTCAGTAAAACAGTCATGGCATAGCGACCGCTTTCCTGCACCTCAGACATTGCATCCTGCACCTGATATGTACGTGCGGAAGCCACATACGCGGCCAGCATGGCTGAAATAAGCAATAAACCAATGACGGTTGAAATCATCAGTTCAACCAATGAAAAACCTGATTGAGTGAGCAAACTGGACGTCACAGGCCGCTTCATAGATCGACCTCATGCTGATAACGGGATATGCCACCCTGATCCCGACGACCGTTCCAGTTGATGACAATAGTGATACGCTGACTGGACCGTTTAATTTCAGCATCCCCCTCAGGAAGACTGACAGCCACCCAGCTAAGCCAGTTATGGAGATCAGAGTAGGCCAGTTTCTTAGCGCTATCGGTCACCCCCGCGGTAGAGAAGCTCTGGGCATCCTGACTGAGCGTTAAAGCATAGTAATCGTCCAGCCCCGCCTGCTTATTGAGCCGGATACGGTCTGCCATATCATTGGCTATCGCAATGGCCTGGGTACGCAGATAAGCACTTTGATTTTGCTGCAAGCCACGCGCCTGCATAGTCATCATGCCGACCATGCCGATAGCGACCAGCACCAGAGTCACCAGCACTTCTATAAGAGAGGTTCCGCACTGACGACGGGGAATAATATAGGTAGGTAAAAAAGTGCGCGAGCACGCGCCGGGGGCGAGCCCACATCCCTGTCTGCTCATGACAACATCCATGTTGTATCAAAGAAGTAACAGATTACAAAATGAAAAAGTAATTTACCAGCAGATCATCCGTTTTACTGATCCAGAGCAAGTTCACTCTATTCGACAGCGATTATTTTTACTTCAAACTTCAGTTTCTTGCCCGCCAGTGGGTGGTTAAAATCCACGGTCACCTTATTTTCATCAAACTCGGCAATAACACCGGGCAATTCGCCGTTTGCTGCATCAGCAAAGGAGACCACCAGGCCAGGTTCCAGCACCATATCGCCGAACTGACTGCGTGGCAAGCGCTGCATATTGTTCGGATTCGCCATACCAAAGCCCTGTTCAGGCAGGATATCGATCACCGCCTCATCACCGGCCTGCATCCCTAACAGAGAGTTCTCAAAACCGTCCAGCAACTGACCATCCCCAACAACAAAGGTTGCCGGATTGCCCTCAAAGTTGGAATCGACTACCTGACCATCTTCCAGTTTAATCGCAAAATGAAGGGTTACCTTAGCATCGGGCGCTATGGCCTGTTGTGGCGTCTCTTGAGAAGTAAATTCTGACATAAATGCAGACCTTTATTTGGATTTATGACGGCTATCACTGAACCATAGCATATCGATAATCAGCATGCCTGCCCCGATGGTAATAGCACTATCGGCCAGATTAAATGCTGGAAAATAATAGCCGTTATAATGCAACGAAATAAAATCGATTACATATCCCTGTACGACCCGGTCATATAAATTTCCCAGCGCGCCCCCCAGCACCAGCGCCAGACCAGCCCCCAGCCAGTACTTATCGCGTGGAGTACGGGCCATCCAGAGCAGCAGTACAGTGCTGACAACTACAGCGATCAGAGCAAAAAACCAGCGTTGCCAGCCCCCGGCCTGAGCAAGAAAGCTGAATGCAGCACCGGTATTGTGCAGTAACGTCAGATCGAACACTGGCAGCAGAGGATGAGGCACGCCATAAGACAGCAGCGTGCTGGCCTGATACTTAGTAAACAGATCCAGCACGACGACTAAAACCACCAACCAAAGCCAGCTGAGAGCAGTACCTGCCTTGCCCATAACGATAACCTTACGCAAAACTGCGCTGTTCACCGGCACCCGCAACGTTTTCAACACAGCGGTCACACAGCTCTGGATGTTCGGGATGGTTACCCACATCTTCGCGGTGATGCCAGCAACGACCACATTTAGCATATTCAGAAGGAGTAACAACAACTTGAATACTTGCAGGCGTCTCCATTTCAGAAGATGCTCCTACAACTTTTGCTTCATTGGGAGCATTCTTGAAGTCATCAATAGATGCAGCAGAAGTAAGCATTACAAAACGCAACTCATCACCTAACTGCTCCAAACATGCCTTAGTGCGCTCATCGCAATAAATGGTTATTTCAGCATCCAAACCTGAACCAATTACTTTATCCCTTCGCAACCATTCCAGCTCTGCATTTACTGCAATTTTAGCTTCTTTTACTATCGACCAAAACTCACGCCCTAATTCAGCATCTTCTTCAAGCAGGGCCAGTTCGGTATACCAGGTCACCAACTGTACTGACTCAGCGCGTTCACCCGGCAACTCATTCCAGATCTCATCGGCGGTAAAACTAAGAATCGGCGCAATCCAGCGCACCATCGCCTCGGCAATATGATACAACGCGGTCTGGCAGGAACGACGGGCAACCGAATCAGCCTTAGCGGTATACTGACGGTCTTTGATAATATCCAGATAGAAACCACCCAGATCCAGCGAGCAGAAGTGCGACACCTTCTGATACACCTGAAGCATCTGGTACTGATCATAGTGTCCCACCAGCTCGTCCTGCAGACGCGCAGCGCGATCAACCGCCCAACGATCCAGCGCCACCATATCAGCCGGCGCCACCATATCGGTTTGCGGATTAAACCCTTCCAGGTTGGCTAACAGGAAGCGGGCAGTATTGCGGATCCGACGATACGCATCTGCTGTCCGTTTCAGAATCTCATCAGACACAGTCATCTCTGAGCTGAAATCGGTGGAAGCAACCCACAGGCGCAGAATATCAGCGCCGTACTTGTTCATCACATCCTGGGGCGCAACCACATTGCCCACTGATTTAGACATCTTGCGACCATCACCATCCACCGTAAAGCCATGGGTCAGCACCTGCTTATACGGCGCACAGCCTTTGATGGCGATACTGGTTTTCAGGGATGACTGGAACCAGCCACGGTGCTGATCCGAACCTTCCAGATACATATCCGCCGGGAACTGCAGGCCGTCGGTGCGGTCCAGCACAGAGTAGTGGGTCACACCGGAATCAAACCACACATCCAGAGTATCCAGTACTTTTTCATACTGATCCGCCTCATCACCCAGCAACTCTGCTGCATCCAGATCAAACCAGGCATCGATACCGGTTTGCTCTACTCTCAGCGCCACATCTTCGATCAGGCGAGGGGTTTCAGGGTGCAGTTCTGAAGTGGTTTTATTCACAAACAGCGCGATTGGCACACCCCAGGTACGCTGACGGGACACACACCAGTCAGGACTCTGTTCAACCATCGACTCGATGCGGTTCTGGCCCCAGCCAGGGAACCATTCAACCCCTTTGATCGCAGCCAGAGCGTCTTTTTTCAGCCCTTTCTCTTCCATGCTGATAAACCATTGCGGCGTAGCACGGTAGATCAATGGCGTTTTGGTACGCCAACAGTGTGGATAACTATGGCTGAACTGTTTCTTCAGAATCAGACGATCGTTTGCTTCCAGTGCCGCGACGATCGCACCCTCGACTTTGTATACATGCTGTCCGGCAAACTCACCGGCATTTTCTGTATAAACACCATCAGGCCCTACCAGATTCAGGGTACCGATACCGTAAGCGCGGCCCACGCTGAAGTCTTCCACACCGTGATCAGGAGCCGTATGCACCGCACCGGTACCCGCTTCAACGGTCACGTGATCGCCGAGAATAACCGGCACCTGCTTATCATAAAACGGATGATGCAGTTGCTGATGCTCCAGCGCTTCGCCCTTACAGTGACCAACAATTTTGTACTCTTCCACACCGTAACGCTGCAGCGCATCTTCAACCAGCGCCTCGACAATCAACAGTCGTTCACCACCCACCTGCACCAGCACATAATCGAGCTCAGCATTCAGTGATACCGCCTGGTTAGCAGGCAGTGTCCAGGGAGTCGTGGTCCAGATAACAACCGACGCTTCGCCCTCACCGGAAAGATCGTCAAAACAGCTCAGAAACGCCTCCTGATCAACCGGCGCAAAACGCACATCGATCGCCAGAGAGGTCTTATCCTGATACTCAACTTCCGCTTCCGCCAGGGCAGAACTACCTACCACGCTCCAGTAAACCGGCTTATAGCCTTTCACCAGGTGGCCGTTTTCTGCGATCTTACCCAGCGCACGGATAATGTTGGCTTCGGTTTCGAAGTTCATGGTCAGGTAGGGGTTATCCCAGTCACCCAACACCCCGAGACGGATAAAGTCTTTCTTCTGACCCTCCACCTGACGGGCCGCATACTCACGACATTTTTTACGAAAATCGCCGTAAGATACTTTAACGCCTGCTTTACCGATCTTTTTCTCAACATTGTGCTCAATCGGCAGACCGTGGCAGTCCCAGCCCGGTACATAGGGGGCATCGAAGCCAGCCAGGGTGCGGGATTTAACAATGATATCCTTGAGAATCTTATTCACTGCATGACCGATATGGATATCGCCATTAGCATAGGGAGGGCCATCATGCAGAATAAACTTTTCACGACCTGCGCTGACTTCACGAATCTTCTGATACAGATCCATCTTCTGCCACTGTTTCAGCATCTGAGGCTCTTTCTGAGCCAGATTGCCGCGCATCGGGAACTTAGTATTCGGTAAGTTCAGGGTCGGTTTATAATCGGTCATTGTCGTATCGCTTCTGGATCGTCTAATTTTGGCCCTGCTTACAAGGCACCTGTCAGAAAATAGTTTCTGACCTGTTTAATATCGTTATCTATCTGTTGCTTCAGTTTTTCCAGCCCTTCAAACTTCTTTTCAGGGCGAATAAAGGCTTTAAATTCGACACTCAGCAGCTGACCATAAAGATCGCTGTCCAGATCGAACAGATGTGCTTCCAGCACTGGCTGTTTGCCATTGACGGTCGGGCGCATTCCAACATTAGCAATCCCTTCTGCAGTCAGATTTTTACCCGTCACTGTCACGGCATAGACACCGTTGAGCGGGCAGTGAAACCGATGCATCCGCACATTTGCCGTGGGAACACCGATGGTACGCCCAAGCTTCTGACCATGCATCACCCGTCCAGTCACCCGGTAGGGGCGGCCCAGCAGTCGCTGCGCCAGTACCAGATCATTATTCTGCAGCGCAGTCCTGATCCGGGTACTGCTGACCCGTTCACCATCCACATCAAAGGTTTCAGTATTCACCACACTGAAACCATAACGCTCACCGCTCTGACGCAGCATGTTGTAGTCACCACTGCGATCACAACCAAAACGGAAATCATCACCAACGACAAAATGCCTGACTGCCAGTCCCTTCAGCAACAGCTCATCGACAAATTGATCTGCACTCATGGTGCGCAGACGTTCGTTAAAGGTCAGACAAAGCACCCGGTCCACGCCATTGGCTTTAAGCAATCGTACCTTTTCATCAAAACGGGTCAACCGGGGGGGGGCCTGACTACCGGAAAAGAACTCTCTTGGCTGAGGTTCAAAAATAATCACCACGGCCGGCAGCCCAAGTTCCCGCCCTTTGCGCAGCACCTGGGCTAACACCTGCTGATGCCCCAGATGCACGCCATCAAAATTGCCGATCGTTGCAACACAACCTTTATGCTTGTCACGCAGATTATGCAGACCCCGAATCAGCTCCATATCACCTCAATCTCATCAGCAAATAAAAATAAGCGCGAAATTATACCTCAGTTAGAGCAATATCCGCCATCCGTCAGCACCAATACTGGCCGATTAATGGCGCAGATGCCGCAGTCGCATCCCTGTTATCAGCAGAACCAACAGATACACAGTCGCACCTCCGCCCACCAATACCGCCATATGCGAGACCCGCTGCCACATATCAAACCGCAGCCATTGCTCAGCACTTCCCGCAAGCAGTAGCAGAAAACCGATCATCGCCAGATTGGCCACACCAACCTGCAGCAACCACTTAAACCAGCCTGACTGCCAGGTAAACACTCCCTCTTTCAGCAACCCCCGCAACAACAGTCCGGCATTCAGAAATGCCGAAAGCGTGGTCGCTAAAGCCAGCCCGGCATGGGCCAGAGGCCAGATCAGTATCAGATTGAGCACCATATTCACCACCATAGCAACAATACCGATCTTTACCGGGGTTTTGGTATCCTGACGAGAAAAATAGCCAGGGGCCAGCACCTTGATCAACATAAACGCCAGCAGACCACAGGCGTAGGCGCGCAGACTCATCGCCGCCATGGTCACATCCCGGTCAGCCATCTCACCATAGTGAAACAGGGTTGCAATCAATGGCTCAGCCAGCACCAGCAACGCCATCGCGGCGGGCAGCCCGATCAGCAGCACCATCCGCATCGCCCAATCCAGAGTGCGGGAAAAATGCTCAGTACTTTTCTCCGCATGCCTGCGTGACAGACTGGGCAGAATAACGGTCGCAATGGCGATGCCAAACACCCCCAACGGCAGCTCCGCCAGACGATCAGAATAATAAAGCCAGGAAACGCTGCCGGTCTGCAGAAAAGAAGCCAGCAACGTATCCAATAGCAGGTTGATCTGACTGACCGATACCCCAAACAGTGCCGGAATCATCAATTTAAGAATCCGCCTGACCCCCTCATCCCTGAACCCCAGGGTTGGCGCAGGCAACAACTGAATCCGCCAGAGAAACGGCAGCTGAAACAATAACTGCGCAGAACCTGCAATCAACACTCCAATCGCCAGCGCCATCACCGGCTGTTGAAACAGTGGCTGCATCCAGATGGCCGCACCGATCAGCGAGAGATTCAGCAGCACCGGAGTAAAAGCGGGTACAGCAAAACGCTCATAACTATTCAGAATACTGCCCGCCAGAGCGGTCAGGGATATCAGCAGCAGATACGGGAAGGTGAAACGCAGCATATCGACCGCCAGCCCGTAGCGTAGCGGATCGTTCATATAGAAACCCGGCGCAAAGATCGCCGCCAATACCGGCGCGCCCAAAACCCCCAACAGGGTCACCACAATCAGCACCAGCCCCAGACTACCGGCTACCCGGTCAACCAGATGCTTGACCGCAGCCAGATCTTTAAGGCTACGATATTCCGACAATACCGGCACAAACGCCTGAGAAAACGCTCCTTCAGCAAACAGACGGCGAAGAAAATTAGGAATTTTAAAGGCAACAAAAAAGGCATCAGCACTACTGCCAGCGCCAAAATAATTCGCCACCACGACATCCCGGATCAGCCCCATAACCCGTGAAAGCATAGTCATCAACCCGACCAGCGCACTGGAACGCAGCAAGCCGCGGGCTTTGGGAGCTGCGTCTGGCGGCTCTGGGCTATGAGGGCCAGGGGTATCGGGTTGAGAGCCTTGCGGCGATGTTTCTGTATTGCTCAAGAGGTGCTTTCCTGCCAGCCAAGTCGATGGTGCAGATAATACCGATTAAGTGGGCAAAATGCTTGCGTAAACCTTTCGTAAATATAGCCCCGCCCTGGACCCTCCGCTACAGCACCCGGACAATCGCCACCGATTTATTCACACTTAGCTATTGACACTTGCCGGGCAAACATGAATAATCTCGCGTCTTAATTTTCGATGCTCAGTAGTTATAAATGAACGCCGGGGCATCACAATATCGATTAACTTACATCGATTAACTTTTACCTAGTTTAGAGGAGTCGGATTGTGGCAAATTCCGCAGGATCCCGTAAACGCGCTCGCCAAGCCGAGAAGCGCCGTCAAAATAACGCGAGTCTGCGTTCCATGGTTCGCACTTACGTTAAAAAAGTAGTGGCAGCTATCGAATCTGGCGACCACGCAGCTGCATCTGCAGCATTCGTTACCGCTCAGCCATTAATGGACAGCGCTGTAACTAAAGGCATTTTCAACAAGAACCAGGTTGCCCGCAAGAAGAGCCGCCTGAATGCCTCTATCAAGAAACTGGCTGCCTAATCTCCCAGAGATTCGATTTGAGGCGTAAGCCTTTAAGACGTAAGTAGCGATAAAAAAACCGGCCATGGCCGGTTTTTTTGTTTCTTACTTTTTGCTTCTTACATCGATGAGACCAGACTCATGCCAGCACCAGATTATCCCGGTGCACCAACTCCTGCTCCCCGACAAAACCAAGCACTGTCTCAATATATGAGCTGGGGTGACCGATAATCTTCTGCGCATCTTCAACGCCATAATTCACCAAGCCCCGGCCAATTACCCGACCATGCTCATCCGATATCACCACCATCTCACCACGGGAGAATGAACCGGTCACTGCACGCACTCCCGCCGGCAGCAGACTCTTACCCCGATCAACCAGAGCGGTCACTGCCCCCGCATCCAGAGTCAGCGTACCCCGTGCCTGCAAATGCCCTGCAATCCACTGCTTACGGGCTGCCATCGGCGATTGCTCAGGCACCAGCACCGTTCCCAGATGATCCGCCTGCCGCAACTTCAGTAAAACATCATCCTCACGACCACTGGCAATCACAGTGACAGCACCCGAACGCGCTGCCAGCCTGGCAGCCCGCACTTTAGTCGCCATCCCCCCCTGACCCAGCCGACCACCCGTACCAGCCATAGCATCAAGCGTACTATCACCCGCCATCGCTTCAGAGATCAATGTCGCATCAGGATTACTCCGGGGATCTGCGGTATACAAACCGCGCTGATCGGTGAGTAAAATCAACGCATCAGCCTCGACCAGGTTTGCCACCAAGGCACCCAGTGTGTCGTTATCACCGAAGCGAATCTCTTTAGTGACCACCGTATCGTTCTCATTCACCACCGGCACCACACCCACCGACAGCAGCGTCTTCAAAGTCGCCTGAGCATTAAGATAACGCTTACGATTGGAATGATCTTCATGGGTGAGCAGAATTTGAGCCGTCAGAGTGTTATGCCGCTTAAAATTGGCCTCATAGGCCTGCACCAGCCCCATCTGCCCCACCGCCGCTGCAGCCTGCAACTTGTAGACTTCATGGGGACGGTTTTTCCAGCCCAGACGAACTATACCCTCCGCAATAGAACCAGAGGAGACCAGCACGATCTCAACTCCCTCACGCCGCAGCTGAGCCAACTGATCAACCCAGCGACCAATCGCCGCCAGATCAAGCCCCTCACCATCATTTGTAAGTAACGCACTACCAATTTTCACCACCCATCGCCGGGAGGTTTTTAGCCTATTACGCGCTTGACTCACTGACTTCACTCTCTTGAAAGACCCGCCCCATCCTGGGTTCCAGCCTCAGCCAGGACAACCTGAGCAGGTATTAATTTTTCACATATTCGACTTCAACATCGTAATCATCATCGTCAAAGTCATCAAAATCATCATCGCCACGACGCTTAGCACGGATCTCAGCACGCATCTGCTCGATCCGCTCACGACCTTCGCGGTCGATAGACCGGCGCACCTGAAGCTCAGCTTCAGCCAATTCTGAATCTTCCGCCAACTGCACCGCCAACTGATCAAGAAACACCTGGATATCCCGTACCAGCTGCTGAGTCCCCATCTTGTTGATCGCCGATATACGATAGACAGGACCATCCCAGCCCAAGGCATCAACCACCGCCTGACAGCGCTCTTCCTGCTCAGCTTCCGGCACCATATCCAGCTTATTCAATACCAGCCAGCGGGGCTGTGCCGCCAGAGTCGGACTAAACTTTTCCAACTCTCTGACAATCACCTGAGCAGAATCAGCTGGCGCCACACCATCCCAGGGCGCCATATCAACAAGATGTAGCAAAATACGGTTACGTGCCAGATGCTTCAGAAACTGAATCCCCAGTCCGGCCCCCTCTGCAGCACCCTCGATAATGCCGGGAATATCGGCAATTACAAAGCTCTTATGCTTCTCAGTACTCACCACCCCCAGATTTGGCACCAGGGTTGTGAAGGGGTAGTCAGCAACTTTAGGGGTCGCCGCAGAGACCGAACGGATAAAGGTCGATTTACCCGCGTTCGGCAACCCCAGCAAGCCAACATCCGCCAACACTTTCAGCTCCAGCTTGACGTTACGGGTCTCACCCAGACTGCCGCTGGTTGTCTGACGCGGTGCCCGGTTGACACTACTCTTAAAGCGGGTATTACCCAGGCCATGAAAGCCACCCTGAGCAATCTTCTCAACCTGACCTACCTTAGTCAGATCTGCCAACACCTCATCGGTATCGATATCCACCACGGTGGTGCCTACCGGCACCTTCATAATCAGGTCGTCACCCTTGGCACCGGTACAGTTTCTACTCTGCCCGCCCTTACCATTCTGAGCGCTATAACGGGGCTGAAAGCGATAATCTATAAGTGTATTCAGCGACTCGTCCGCTTCCACAAAAACCGACCCGCCATCACCACCGTCACCCCCATCAGGGCCACCCTTAGCGATAAACTTTTCCCGGCGAAAGCTCATGCAGCCGTTGCCGCCCTTACCCGCCTCTATTGTGACCGTCGCTTCATCTACAAACTTCATTCTACACCCCCAGCTATACTGGTAATCTGTGCACACCACCTGCCAACAAACTGGCTGTTGATAAGACCCGTATCGAAGACCTTTTCAACAACTAGCTCAATCAGCCACTAAAAACAAAAAAAGCCCCGCAACCGCGGAGCTTTTTTTAGCATAAAAGCCTTATTAAGCGGTTTCTACAGTAATGTATTTACGCTTTTGCGGGCCTTTAACAACAAACTTAACAACGCCGTCTGCAGTTGCAAACAGAGTATGGTCTTTACCCATACCTACGTTTTCACCAGCGTGGAACTTAGTACCGCGCTGACGAATCAGAATGTTACCTGCTGTTACAACCTGACCACCGAAACGCTTAACACCTAAGCGTTTCGACTCGGAATCACGACCGTTACGGGTACTACCTGCCGCCTTCTTATGAGCCATTTGTCACTCTCCTCTCAAACAGTCTTAGGCATTAATGCCAGTGATTTTTACTTCGGTGAAGTGCTGACGGTGACCCATCTGCTTCATGTGGTGCTTACGACGCTTGAACTTCATGATATGAACTTTCTTAGCGCGACCGTGGCTAACAACCTCAGCTGTCACCTTAGCACCTTCAACAACCGGCGCACCGATCTTAACATCATCACCGTTAGCTACCAGCAAAACACGGTCAAATTCAACATTTGAACCAGCTTCTACAGCCAGCTTTTCCAGCTTCAGCGTGTGGCCTTCCTGAACTCGGTATTGCTTACCACCGCTCACAATTACTGCGTACATTTTAATCTCCAGTTTAAAACCCGCCCTGCTACTAAATAAGACGCCTACTTCTAATGGATATTAATAACCATATGGTAGGGAGCGAATTTGGATGGGTTAGGGCGCGAGATTATATAGAAACATAACAAACGACTCAAGTATAAATATAGATAATAACCTGACTTTCTTGACACCCGGATAAGCACCCCCTAGCATGCGCCCATACAAATTTCAGAGTCTAGTATCAGTCCCCATGCTGCCACATCAGTTAAATCCAGTTATTGAGCCGCAATTCGAAGCGGTAAACAATTATATTATCAACCACTTACACTCAGGTGTACCGCTGGTTGAGAAGATCGGACATTACATTGTAGAGAGCGGCGGCAAACGGATCAGACCGCTACTGGTACTACTGGCAGCCAATGCCGCCGGTTATAAAGGCGAGCATCATGTTCAACTGGCGGCAGTGATTGAGTTTATCCACACCGCTACCCTGCTACACGACGACGTCGTTGATAACTCAGAGCTGCGGCGTGGCAATGATACCGCCAATGCCAAGTGGGGCAACGCCCCCAGCGTTCTGGTGGGTGACTTCCTCTACTCCCGTGCTTTTCAGATCATGGTTGAGATCAACAAGATGGAGATCATGAAAGTGATTTCCAACGCCACCACGATTATCGCCGAAGGCGAAGTGATGCAACTACTGAACGCCCGCAACCCAGACACCACCGAAGCCTCATATATGCAGGTTATTCTGGGGAAAACCGCAATGCTGTTTGAAGCGGCTACCGAGACCGGTGCCATTCTGGCGGACGCAGAACAAGAGCAACAGGAGGCACTGCGCCTCTATGGCCGCCATATCGGTATCGCCTTTCAGATCATTGATGATGTGATGGACTATCTCAGCAGCGCTGAAGAGATGGGCAAAAATGTCGGTGATGATCTGGCCGAGGGCAAAGCAACCCTGCCACTGATCCACGCCATGCGCGAAGGCAACGACGAGCAGCGCGCACTGATCCGCCAGGCGATCCGCAAAGGCGGACTCGACGACCTGCAACCGATCATGGAGATCGTCCATGCTACCGGCTCAATCGATTACGCCCGTGATATCGCTTACGGCGAGGCGGATAAAGCGATTAAAGCACTGGATGTCTTGCCGGACAGCTCATTCAAACAGACCATGATTCAACTGGCAGACCTCGCAGTTAAGCGGAGCAGTTAAGAGCAGTGGCTAGATCGTCGCAAAAGGCGCGACTGGCTAGTTGTTAGAAAAAACCTTCTTAATGGGCTTTGATAAGAACGTGGATAGTAAGTGAGGATGGTCGCTCTTTATTCTTATAACTTACAAGCAGCCTGATAACTGCTTTGAGTTTGATTTTTCTATCAAGCGAAGCGTCTAGCTAGAACGTCACAAAAAACGTGACTTACTAGTTGTCAGAAAAAACCTTCTTAACAAGCTCTAATGATAACGTGCATAGTAAGTGGGCACGGCTGATTTGCTCTTATAACTCAAAGCGGCCTGATAGCTGCTTTGAGTTTGATTTTTCTAGCAAGCGAAGCGTCTAGCTAGTCACGTTTTTTGTGACGATCTAGCCCCTATCTCCTATCCCTCATGATATAAACCGACTCCACCTCTGCACGTCCGCTCCGCCCCATCCCCGTCTGCGCCGTAAGCTTTTCAATACTAAAGCGATCACCATAAAGTGCCTGAACCTCCTCCTCGGTTACGGAAAAGGGCGGGCCTTCAGCATCATCGAATTCAAGGGTTATCAGCAACATGCCGACGCCTGCGGGAAGCTGCTCAGTCAGCGTCTGGGCATAGCGTTTACGCATCGGTTCGGGGAATGCCACCAGCGCGGCGCGATCATAGACCCAATTGATTGTCTTAAACTCTGCGGCGGGCAAGGTAAAAAAATCACCACACAGCAAGCGCAACCCATCTTTCTCTCGCAGACTAAAATCACCTGTCTGCTGCACCGTTACGGGCACTTCTTGCTCATCCCAGAACGCCTGACAGGCCAGTTCGTTCAGCTCGACACCGGTCACCTCATGCCCCTGCTCCCGCAGCCAGAGCATATCGATGCTTTTACCGCACAGCGGCACAAGGACTCGTCCCGCACCATCAGCCTGTAATTCAGACCAGCAGTGTTTGAGCAGGGGGTTAACCTGCGACTGATGAAAACCGATACGGCCGCTACGCCAACGTTCGTGCCAAAATTCGCTGTGCATTTTCTTTAAAGCCCTCAAAAACGACCTAATCTGGCCGAATTTTCCGTTTTTGGTGATACAGGTCGTGATCCCAGACCACTAACCCGGTATAATCCCCCGATATTTTGGCTAAAAAAAAGTGGATATACAGCTCAAATGACAAAACCTTCCTCATTCAATCGAGAAGAACTTCTTCAGTGCGGTCATGGCGAAATGTTCGGCGAGGGCAATGCACGACTGCCCGTCGGCAACATGTTAATGATGGACCGCGTCACTATGATCACCGGCGAAGGTGGAAAATATGGCAAAGGCTATATCGAAGCGGAGCTGGATATCCATCCTGACCTGTGGTTCTTCGACTGTCACTTTCCAACTGATCCGGTAATGCCTGGTTGCTTAGGCCTGGACGCTATGTGGCAGATCGTTGGCTTCTTCCTGGGCTGGCGTGGCAATAAAGGTCGCGGTCGTGCACTGGGTTGTGGTGAAGTGAAGTTCACAGGCCAGATTCTGCCAACAGCAAAAAAAGTGACCTACCGTATCGATCTGTCACGGGTTATTGAACGTAAACTGGTGATGGGTATCGCTGATGGCTCCGTTTCAGTCGATGGCCGCGAGATATACACTGCGAAAGATCTGCGTGTAGGCCTGTTCGTATCTACCGATAGCTTCTAATCTTATAAGCCTGAATGCAGGCTTTAGCTCTGCTGTAGATCTATACTTACAATGTTTTTACTGAATAAAAGAGGCATCCTATGAGACGTGTCGTTGTTACCGGAATGGGTATCGTATCTTGCCTGGGTACTGATAAAGAAGCCGTCCTGGACTCACTGAAAGAGGGCCGTTCCGGCATCAAATTTCAGGAAGAGTATAAAGAGATGGGGTTTCGCAGCCAGGTAGCTGGCAGTATTGATCTGGATTACACAGACCTGATAGACCGCAAACTGGTGCGTTTCATGGGTGATGCTGCAGCTTATGCGTATCTGTCTATGGAGCAGGCGATCAAAGACGCTAACCTGAGCGAAGATATGGTATCTAACGTGCGCACCGGCCTGGTGGCAGGTTCCGGCGGCGCATCCTCTGCTGATATCGTTGAAACGGCAGATATTCTGCGTACTAAGGGCGTTCGCCGCGTTGGACCTTACCGGGTAACCCGCACCATGGGATCTACCGTTTCGGCCTGTCTGGCAACCCCTTTCAAGATTAAGGGTGTTAACTACTCCATTACGTCTGCCTGTGCTACCAGCGCCCACTGTATCGGTAATGCGATGGAACAGATCCAGCTGAACAAGCAGGATATTGTTTTCGCGGGTGGCGGTGAAGAGCTGCACTGGTCCCTGAGTGTGATGTTTGATGCCATGGGCGCTTTGTCCAGCAAATATAACGACACTCCGGAGAAAGCGTCCCGTGCCTATGATGCCAACCGTGATGGTTTTGTTATCGCTGGCGGTGGCGGCATGCTGGTTCTGGAAGAGCTGGAACACGCCAAAGCCCGTGGCGCCAAGATCTATGGCGAACTGGTCGGCTATGGTGCCACTTCCGATGGCTATGACATGGTTGCCCCATCTGGTGAAGGCGCTGTGCGCTGTATGCAGCAAGCGATGAGCACCGTTGATGGCAGCATCGATTACATCAACTCCCACGGCACCTCTACACCCGCGGGTGATATTCAGGAGCTGAAGGCGATGAAAGAGACCTTCGGTGATCAGATGCCACCTGTCAGCTCTACCAAGTCACTGACCGGTCATTCTCTGGGCGCTACCGGTGTTCAGGAAGCGATCTACAGCCTGCTGATGATGGAAAACAGTTTCATCTGTGCATCAGCCAATATTGAGGAGCTTGATCCTGCAGCAGAAGGCCTGCCGGTTGTCACCGAACGTCGTGACAATGTTGATCTGCAACGGGTGATGTCTAACAGCTTCGGTTTCGGCGGTACCAACTCGACTCTGGTGTTCCAGAAATACACCGGCTGAGTATTTTAGCCGATAAAAAAACCCGCCTTCCGGCGGGTTTTTTATTTATTCCTGTCTGTTAAACAGACTCTTCATCGACCACCTTCAGGTCTCGCATCTGCGCTTCCAGCCAGCCGATTGAGTCAGCGTGAATCTCATCAACGGAACGATCCGCCACCGGCACAGGAGTGCCCACCCGAACCGTAATTGTCCCCGGATATTTGATATAACTTTTGCCCGGCCAGAAGAGCCCGGCATTATGCGCTAACGGCACAACCGGCACCTGAGCACTGGCCGCCAGCATCGCACCGCCTTTATTGAACTTACCCAGCTTGCCGGTTTCGACCCGGGTCCCCTGAGGAAAGATAACGACGTTAATCCCCTCTTCGAGACGCTCTTTACCCTGAGTCAGCAACTGTTTTAAAGCCCCCCGACGTTTACTACGGTCCAGCGCAATCGGCTTTAACATCCCCAGAGCCCAGCCAAAAAAAGGAATTTTTAACAGCTCCTGCTTCAACACCGCACTCTGCGGACGAATCAGGGTCTGCAAAAAAAATGTCTCCCATTCACTGGAGTGGTTAGCAACCACCACATAGGCCCCTTCACTCCCTGAAGGCAGGTTTTCCCGCCCCTCAACCCGGTATCTGACGCCACAGGTGAGATAGAGCCATAACATGGTGAAGTAGTTCATCAGCGTGAAGAGCTTAAAACGGGGACGAAAAGGTAACGCCCAGCCCACCAGCAGACAGAACGCGGCAAACACCAGGGTGACCGGATAAAAAACAATATAAAAGAGCGTCGCCCGCAGGTATAAAAACAGTGAGGGTTTTCGCATCATCGCCTGATCTTCCTTTTGGGCACTTTCATCAATGTTTACAACAGGTTTCAAGGGTTCACCTGCCAGTGGCCACTTTTCCCGCCACGTTTCTCTAACAGTTTTACCTCAGAGATAACCATCCCTTTATCCACCGCTTTGCACATATCATAGATAGTCAGGGCGGCAACCGATGCAGCGGTCAGCGCTTCCATCTCAACCCCGGTCTGGCCTGCCAGTTTACAGGTCGCCAGAATCAGCACCGCATCTGACTCCGGCTGAGGCGTCAGCTCAACAGAGACCTTACTCAGCATCAGCGGATGACACAAAGGGATCAGATCAGAACAGCGTTTGGCCGCCTGAATACCGGCGATTCGGGCCACCGCCAGCACATCACCTTTTTTATGCTCACCCGCCGTAATCATATGCAGCGTTTCGGGCAGCATCTTAACCACAGCCTGAGCTGTCGCTTCGCGGGTGGTGACGGCCTTATCCGACACATCAACCATATTCGCATGCCCTTTCTCATCCAGGTGCGTCAGACGGCTCATGCAACCTCCTGCGGTTTCTGTTTATTCAATACCGGATTGGCATACATCTGTCGCAAAATTTTTGCCGCAGACTCGGATAGTCCCTCGGTACGGGCTGTAAACAGCGTTTTCTGCTCATCGCTGATGCTGTCCTGATCGACTCCCGCTGCCAATAAATTGGAGGGATGCAGATAATAGTTGTCAATAATCTGCCGGTCGATCTCCGCTGCCAGCTCTTCGGGGGTATTCTTAGCGGTGATTACGTCGCCAAACGCAACGTGCACATGACCCTTGTTGCCGGTAATCCCGGTAACAATACTGTCGATATCCTCAAACTGAGCTTTCTGATATTCCCCCCCCTGGGACTTGCAGTCCAGCTCCTGCGCCTTGGCCCGGTCACAGGGGTCATACTCATAGGAGATTGAAACAGGCACGATTTTTACCCGCTCAAGAAACTCTGCAAAGCTACGCTGTTTGCGGTGCGCCATATAGAACATTTTCAGGATAGCGGGGTCGGTAAAATCGTTACCATCCTTAGCCCGCCCTTCCCGCTGCGCAATCCAGACACTCGCCTCATCCTGCACCAACGAATGGTCAATATAAGCGGACAACTGACCTAAAGCGGTGAGCACCTCCCGCCCTTTCGCCGAACGGTTGACAATAAAACTCTTATTCAGACGCATCAGATCAGACACATAGGGCTTGCGCAGCAGGTTATCACCAATAGCGATACGCAGTGTATCAAAGCCGTTCTGATACAAAGCCCAGTTAACAAATGCCGGGTCCATCGCTATATCCCGGTGGTTTGACACAAACAGGTAGGCCTCATCCTGTTCAAGATTTTCAATACCGCTGCAGGAAAGACGGCTAGTGGTACGTCCAATCATCTTGGTCATATAGCCGGCAATCAGCAACTGGAAGTCCTGAATGCTTTCGATCTCTCCGGTTTTCTGCGCCAGATATATACGTACTGCGGGTTTCAGCAACCAGCCAAACAGAGATGCCATCTGGGGAAACTGATATCGGGTCAATACTGAGATAAGTTCATCGTCATGGATCAGCCGGTTCAGAACATCACTTACCTCGCTATCATGGTAGGGGCGGATATTCTGAAATGGATCATTGATAGAGCTGGCTGCCATTCTGCCTCCTGAGGCACTGCGAATATTAAGGCGGGTATTTTACAGGGAGATAGGAATAATTTCAGCGCACTTTACCAATTCTTTAAATTAATCGATCCAGCTCAGCCTCCGGTCATATTCATAAACCTGACAATCTGTGGTGTTTCATCAGCCAGATCAAAATGGTGCTGCTCGGGTTTCAGCTCCATTGCCTGTATCAGGTGCTGTTTCAGCACCTCAATATCGTTGGGATGCTCCCGGACCACCCGGCGCAGATCCATAGAGTGTTCATTGCCCAGACAGAGCAGCAGTCGCCCCTCCACGGTCATCCGCACCCGGTTACACTCACTACAGAAGTTGTGGCTGTGAGGGGAGATAAAACCTACCCGGCTGTCGCTATCGGCCATACGGTAATAGCGGGAAGGCCCGCCGGTTTTCTCATCACTGTCGATCAGTGCATACTCAGCCGAGATCATCTCCAGCAACTCATCACTGGAGCAATACATCTCGGCACGATCATGTTCGGTGATCGCCCCCAGCGGCATCTCTTCGATAAAGGTAATATCCACACCTTTGTGACGGGCAAACGCGATCAGATCCAGTACCTCATCATCATTACGCCCTTTCAGCACCACCGCATTGAGTTTAATCCGCTTAAACCCTGCAGCTATCGCCGCATCAATCCCCGCTAATACCTGTTCAAGCCGCCCGGTGCGGGTTAAGCGTTTAAATTTATCCGGCTGCAAACTATCCAGACTAATGTTCAGCCGATCCACTCCCAGCCGCTTGAGATCAGCAGCCATACCAGATAACTGTGAACCATTAGTGGTGATCAGTAACTCAGCCGGTAGCTGACCCAGCTGTTCCACCAGCGTCAGGATCCCCCGCCGTACCAGCGGCTCACCACCGGTAAGACGGATCTTATTCACCCCTAGTTCGACAAAAGCCCGGGCCACCAGATACAGCTCTTCCAGCGATAAAACCTCGCTGCGGGGTAGAAACTGCATCTCCTCAGCCATGCAGTAAACACAGCGGAAATCACACCGGTCGGTGACCGACAGACGGATATATTCAACTTTCCGGCCAAACCGGTCGACCAGTTGAGTGGCTCTGCTGTTCTGATTTATCTGCATACCTGGGTAGTATCTCTTGCGTATTTAGGTAAGAATATACCTGATTATTTTAGTCAGTTATTCAATCAATTGTTAGGCGAGTTTTCAAGCAATGTACATGGCACTTAAGCACACCCACATCACCTTTGCCGCTCTGAGCATACTTTTTTTCACCCTGCGCGGGTACTGGATGCTTTCAACACCGGAAAAGCTGCAACAACGCTGGGTCAGAATTACACCACATATTATCGACACCCTGTTGCTGATAAGCGCCATCGCCCTCACCATTACCATCAGCCAGTATCCCTTTACCCATAGCTGGCTGACAGCAAAGCTGATCGCACTGATCGCTTATATAGTGCTGGGCACAATCGCCCTGAAACGAGGGAAAACTAAAGGAATCCGCACACTGGCATTTGTTCTGGCGCTGACCTGTGCAGCCTATATCGTCTGGGTAGCACTGCACCACGCTGCGTTTCCCTGAGATCGGCTATGCGGTGATATCGTTAATCTCTTCATTCTGATACTGCTCACGAATCATCGCCACCAGTTGACTGCGCCAGGGCAACTGGCGGATACCAAAGTGATTCAGCAGCTTGGTACAGACCAGTACAGAGGAGGCCGGGCGTTCAGCATCACTGCCCAGCTCGGAAGAGCTGATAGGAATCAGCTTCTCGACTTTCAGTTTTTCATACTGGCCGGCAGCGGCCAGCACCGCTTCCGTAAAACCGTATCGGGTGGTGATCTCTGCACAGCAGTAGTGATAGGTACCCCAGTTTTCGGCACCATTATGCAGCTGTTTCAGTATCGCAACGATCACCCGGGCAATATCGCTGGCGGAAGTCGGGCAGCCCCGGCGGTCATCCGCGGCAACGATCTCCTCTTCCTGGCGCGCCTGAAGCAGCGCCCGGCGCATAAAATTATCGCCAATAGTGCTGAATACCCAACTGACCCGGAGAATCAGATGGCGCGGCAGCGTGGCGCGCAACACCTCTTCACCCTCCCATTTACTGTCACCATAGAGCCCCAGGGGGCGTGCCTGGTCATCCTCTTTATAACCACTCTCGTAGTGCCCATCAAAAACATAGTCTGAGGAGAGATGGATCAGCGGAATAGATAACTCGCCACAGGCCATCGCCAGATTCTCTACTGCGTCCCGGTTCAGCGCATAGCAGCGCTCAGACTGAGCTTCAGCCTGGTCAACCGCATTAAACCCGGTGGTATTGATCACATAGTCCGGCAGATGCTCATCCAGCCGTTTCTGCACCTGTTGACGATTGCTGATGTCCAGTTTCGCATCGGTGAAGGCCACCACAGAAAAGAACGGATCATTCTGGGTTGCCTGATTTAAAAAATAGCCAATCTGTCCATCCGCTCCGGTAATTAAAATTTTCGCCGGCGTGGTCAGAAAATCCTGTGTCATTAAGTTACAACTCCAGCAGTTTTGCTTTCAAATCAACGATACCATATCAAAACCATAGCGAAACCAAAAAAAGCGACCGGGATGATAAAGTTTTCTCAAAAAGATCAGAACCGGGAGCACGGTTTCGGCTATGGTTGCAAAGAGTCAGAATATATCACCGGACGAAAGATTCTTTTACGTTATAATTCTGACGCAACGTTTGGTAATACGAGACCGATTCATGCTGTTAGAGATCAGCTCACATAAGAGCGAAAAACCTGCAGGGCGAATTCGCCAGCGCAATGAACAACGGATTCTGGCAGCCGCCGAGCATGAATTTGCTGCCTGTGGCTTCAAAGGGGCCAGTATGCGGGAGATCGCCGCCCGGGCTGAGCTGCCAAAAGCAAATATTCATTACTACTTTAAAAATAAGCTGGGACTCTATTTCGCCGTGCTCAGCGATATTATCGACCTGTGGGATAGCACATTAAGCAATCTCAAAGCGGAGGATGACGCAGCTCAGAGCCTGACGCAGTATATCCGCAAAAAAATTGAGTTCTCCCGCGATCACCCTCTGGCCTCGCGAATTTTTGCCAGCGAAATTATCAGTGGCGGTCCGAACTTACAGGCTTACTTCAGTGAAGGCTATGAGGAGTGGTTCCGCTCCCGGACTGCGGTATTCGAGCAGTGGCAACAACAGGGAAAACTGGATGCCAACATCACCCCAAGCCATCTTATTTTCCTGCTGTGGTCCAGCACTCAGCACTACGCTGATTTTGCCCTGCAGGTTTCGTCGGCACTGGGCAAAAAAAGCCTGGATGATCAGGACTACGAACAAGCGATTAACACCCTCTGCCACATCATTCTCAAAGGCAGTGGCATCACCAGGGATCTGTGAGGCTGCCCTCCTGCGTCACGCCTCTGCTTGCATGCCTTACAAGAGTGCAGCGTTATGACACTGACGAACCGGTCTGGTGCATTGCGACAGTGCATGTTGTCACTGTTCCACACACCACTCCCCACAGGATTGTTCAGTGCGAATAGTGATCGGTCAGTGAAACAAATACTGACCATCTGGCCAGGTTTTTGCTTAACTGTAAGATATACAAGACTCAACCGGCTTGTTTGAGTATAGTTTTCCTTTTCTTCTATCATCGGCGAGGTAGCCCACGTGAAGCAGCATTCACCGCCCCCACGACTCTCCCTGCGCGGCATTACCAAACAATACCCCGGCTGTCTGGCTAACGATGATGTCCACCTGGATATCGCACCCGCAGAGATTCACGCCCTGCTGGGCGAGAATGGCGCAGGCAAAAGCACGCTGATGAAAGTGATCTACGGGCTGGTCAAACCGGACCGTGGCGAGGTGCTCTGGGATGGTTTACCCATCGAAGTAAAGGACCCGGCTCAGGCCCGCAAGATGGGTATCGGCATGGTATTTCAACACTTTTCGCTATTTGAAACCCTGACCGTGACTGAAAATATCGCCCTGGCACTGGGTGATGATGCCGGCGCACTGGATCAACTGGCAGAAAAAATTCGTACGGTGTCCGAAAAATACGGTATGACGATCAATCCAGAACGGGAGATACATACCCTGTCGGTCGGTGAGCGGCAACGGGTAGAGATCGTCCGCTGCCTGGTTCAGAACATCAAACTGCTGATTCTGGATGAACCCACCTCCGTATTAACCCCTCAGGAGGTGGATAGCCTGTTTATTACGTTGCGACAACTGGCCAGTGAAGGCTGCTCAATCCTGTTCATCAGCCATAAACTGAACGAAGTCAAAGCACTGTGTCATAACGCCACCGTACTGCGGGCGGGCCGCGTTTCCGGCGAGTGCGTTCCCGCAGAAGAAGATACCACCAGCATGGCTAAGCTGATGGTTGGCGATGATACACCGGTCAGCACCACCTACCCCAAAAAACTGGGGAGTACACCGCTGCTCTGTATCTCTGACCTGAATCTGCACAGCGATGATCCGTTTGGGGTGCATCTGAAACATATCAACCTGACAGTGAATGCCGGTGAGATAGTGGGCATCGCAGGGGTCGCCGGTAACGGCCAGGAGGAGCTGCTGGCAAGCCTGAGTGGCGAACACCTCTGCCCGGATGGGAAAACCATCACCTTTGCAGAAGATGCTGTGGCTGACCTTCCGCCGGATCAACGACGCCGGTGGGGACTGGGGTTTGTCCCCGAAGAGCGCCTTGGCCGTGGCGCTGTACCGGAGATGAGCCTGACCGAGAATGCCTTACTGACAGGGTTTCTCTCCGGACTGCTCAGCAAAGGGATGGTGGCCTGGAAAAAAGCCGAAACATTTGCCGACCAGATTATCGATCAATACCGAGTCAAAGCCGCTGGCCGCCATGCTCAGGCTGATAGTCTGTCCGGCGGTAATCTGCAAAAATTTATTATCGGCAGGGAGATCATGCAGAACCCCAAAATTCTGATCGCAGCCCACCCCACATGGGGGGTCGACATCGGTGCAGCAACCGCCATTCACAAAGCTCTGATTACCCTGCGTGATCAGGGAGCAGCCATTCTGGTGGTATCGGAAGATATCGACGAACTGTTCCTGATATCAGACCGCATCGGTGCAATCTGCAATGGCGCCCTGTCTCCGGTTAAGCCCACACCCGAATCATCAATACAGGAGCTGGGACGGATGATGGCCGGCGATTTTAGCCAGTCCGCCCATGAGGGGAGTGCTACCCTATGATTAAACTCGAACCCCGCGGCGAACGCTCTGCCACCATGGCCTATCTTTCACCGGTATTGGCGGCGTTACTGACAATGCTAACCGGTTTACTGTTGTTCACCCTGCTGAACGTTGATCCTGTGGAAGCACTGATCACAATTCTCTACGTTCCGATCTCTGATACCCACGGGATTGCCGAGCTCTGTGTTAAAACCGCACCGATACTGCTCTGCGCCATCGGCCTGTCGGTGGTTTTCAAAGCAAAAATCTGGAATATCGGTGCCGAAGGGCAACTGTTGATGGGCGGACTGTTCGGCAGTTATATCGCCCTGCAGCTGATTGAAGCAGAGGGCTTCTGGGTTCTCCCCATCGTCCTGATCGCCGGGATCCTGGGCGGTATGTTCTGGTCGGGTATCGCGGCAATCCTCAAAGTACGCTTCCATACCAATGAGATCCTGACCACCATTATGATGAACTATATCGCCCTCAATATTCTGCTCTGGGCGGTTCATGGGCCACTGAAAGACCCGGAAGGATTCAACTTCCCTGAATCAGCACTGTTTGGTGATTCTGCCCTGTTACCGGTTTTAATTGAGGGCACCCGGGTACATTTTGGGATGGCGCTGGCGCTGTTCGCAGTGGTTGCCGTCTGGGTTCTGATGAGTCGCAGTTTCTACGGCTTTCAGATCAAAGTGATGGGGATGGATGCCGGAGCCGCACGGCTGTCGGGCTTTAAAGAGAAACGACTGACCTACTTTGCGCTATTGCTGAGCGGTGGACTAGCAGGCCTGGCGGGCGTCGGCGAAGTGACCGGCCCCATTGGCCAACTGATCCCGCAGATCTCTCCCGGATACGGATACGCCGCCATTATCGTTGCCTTCCTCGGCCGCCTTCACCCTCTGGGCATTCTGTTAGCCAGTCTGCTCATGGCTCTGCTCTATATGGGTGGCGAGATGGCACAGATCAGTCTGGGATTACCTCTGGCACTCACCGGACTGTTTCAGGGTATGCTGCTGTTCTACCTGCTGGCCTGCGATGTACTGATCTCATTCCGGATACGCCTCAAACCCAGAAAAGTAAAAACCAGTACGCCCTTAACACCTTTAGCGTCTGAGACCCGAGGATAACCCCATGGATATAGATCTGATTACCAATATACTCTACGCCATGATCCGTACGGGAACACCGTTGCTAATCGTGGCGCTGGGAGAGCTCGTGTGTGAAAAAAGTGGCGTGCTGAATCTTGGCCAGGAGGGCATGATGCTGATGGGGGCCGTGGTCGGCTTTATCGTCACCCTGCTGTCTGGCAGCCTCCTGCTTGGATTTATTCTGGCGATGGTGGCAGGTGTTCTGATGTCACTTATTTTCGGTCTGATCACCATGGAACTCAGCGCTAATCAGGTTGCTACCGGACTGGCGCTGACCATCTTTGGAACCGGTTTGTCAGCATTTATCGGCAGTGAATTTGTTGGCAAACCCATTGAGGGTCTGGACCCTGTCTTTATCCCGGTACTGACCGACCTGCCCATCATCGGCCGGATGTTGTTTGGCCAGGACCTGATCGTCTACCTTTCCTTTATTCTGTTTGGTGCGGTTTACTGGTTTATCAACTACTCCCGCCCGGGGCTGGTCCTCAAAGCGGTGGGAGAGAACCCTCACGCCGCCAATGCCATCGGTCTGCCGGTCTTTAAAACCCGCTATCTGGCGATCATCTTTGGCGGGGCGATGGCGGGGCTGGCAGGCGGCTATCTTTCGCTGGCCTATACGCCTCTGTGGGCCGAAAACATGTCTGCAGGACGCGGCTGGATCGCCCTGGCACTGGTAGTGTTTGCCAGTTGGAAAGCGGAACGCGTACTCTTAGGGGCATGGCTATTTGGTCTGGCCAGCATCCTGCACCTGGTATTTCAGGGACTCGGCTTTGCGGTTTCGCCAAACCTGCTGGCGATACTCCCCTATTTGGCTACAGTGGTGGTACTGGTGATTCTGTCAAGCAATCAGACCCGTAGCCGCCTGGTGGCACCGATGTCGTTGGGGAATCCGTTCCATGCCAGAGGCTGACCGTCTGAATTTAGCTGCGCTCTGTTTTTGTGATCTGAATTAAAGCAATCACAGAGCCCATGCACCAGAATAAGGCAACTTTACCTATTCGATGATACCCTCGACAGATCCGATTCAGCAGGATGAGAGGATAACAACGGGATAACCAAAATATGACTAATTGGTCAGATTTTTGCTTAAACAGTTACAACTGACCAATAGGTCAACTTTTTGCCAGTCAAACCAAATGACTCAACAGGAGATGGACGCATGAAACGTCGTCAATTTAACAAACTGGTTACCGGTCTTGCTGCCGGTGTGTGCTTGTCAGCACTCTCCACCCTTTCAGCTCAGGCCGCCGATCCGCTCAAAGTTGGCTTTGTCTATGTCGGCCCGATTGGTGACCACGGCTGGTCATATCAGCATGATCAGGGACGTAAATCCGTTGAAGCGGAGTTTGGTGATAAAGTGCAGACCACCTATGTGGAAAACGTTGCCGAGGGAGCTGATGCGCAGCGGGTGATTTATAATCTGGCGAAAACAGGCCACAACCTGATCTTCACCACCTCGTTCGGCTTTATGAACCCGACGCTGAAAGTAGCTAAGCAGTTCCCCAATGTTGTCTTTGAGCATGCCACTGGCTACAAGATGGCGAAGAACCTGGGCACTTATATCTCCAAGACTTTCGAAGGACGTTATGTTGCCGGTTACGTCGCCTCTCAGGTGACCAAGAGCAATAAGATCGGCTATATTGCCTCCTTCCCTATTCCAGAGGTTATTCGCGATATCAATGCGGTACAGCTGGCACTGAACAAATACAACCCGGAAGCGGAACTCAAAGTCATCTGGGTAAACAGCTGGTTTGATCCGGGTAAAGAGGCTGACGCGGCCAACGCCATGATGGATCAGGGAGTTGACGTTATTCTGCAGCATACGGACAGCCCGGCAGCGATGCAGGCAGCAGAACGCCGTGGTATCTACGCGGTAGGCCAGGCCTCTGATATGTCCTCCTTCGGCCCCCACGCCCACCTGCTGTCGGTAGTTGATGAGTGGGGCCCTCACTACATCAGAACCGTTAAAGCCGTTATGGATGGTACCTGGGAAGCAAAAGCCAATGTCGAAGGGATGAAAGAGGGATCGATTGTTATCCCAGGGTTTAATGAAAGCATCCCAGCAGATGTTGTTACCCATGCAAAAGAGCTGATTGCAGGCATCAAAGATGGCAGCGTTTATCCGTTTGCCGGACCGATCAAAAATCAGGCAGGCGAGCTGGTTGTTGCTGAGGGCGAACGCCTGAACTATGAAGATCTGGAAAAAATGAACTGGTACGTTGAGGGCATCACCTCTGAGATCCCGAAGTAAGACCCGCCTGATTATTAAATAGCGACACCAACAACATCCCCCGCTATCACCGATAGCGGGGGGCTGGACTCACCAACCGTTGTTTACAAACCCTTATGAATATTCCTCTGATCGATATATCCAGTTTGTACTCTGATAATGAGACCGAGAAACTGAAAGTAGCTGAGGCCATCGATGCCGCATGTCAGAACAGCGGCTTTTTCTATATTCAGGGCCACCCTATCAGCAACGCCCGCATAAACGAGATGCGCGAGCTGTCGAAAGCGTTTTTTGCACTCCCGGAGGCGGAGAAGGTAAAAATCGATATCACCCTGTCTGCCAACCATCGCGGCTATGGCAAAATGAAAGCAGAGCAGCTGGATCCAGAGCGTCCTGGCGATATTAAAGAGACCTTTGATATGGGGCTGAATCTTGCGCCAGACCATCCGCTGATCGGACCTGATCGACCACTTTATGGACCCAACCAGTACCCGCAACAGCCGGCTGACTTTCAGCAAAAAATGGAGCGCCACTACTGGGATATGCTGGAACTGGGTAAAACGGTACTCAGCGCCCTGGCAATAGCCTTAGGCATCGACAAGGATTTTTTTGCCAACAAGTTTGAGCACCCACTGAGCGTACTACGTTTTATCCACTATCCGGAAGTACCGCAGGTTAATGGCGAAAAACATATTGGCGCAGGCGCCCATACGGATTATGGCTGCATTACCATTCTCTGGCAGGATGAAACTGGCGGACTGCAAGTACAGGACACAACCGGTAAATGGATAGACGCACCACCCATTGAGGGCGCATTTGTTATCAATATCGGTAATATGATGGCCCGCTGGAGTAACGATCGTTACAAATCCACCGCCCACCGGGTGTTCAGTCCCAGTGGACGGGAACGCTACTCCATGCCCTTCTTCGTCGAACCAGATTTTGATACCGATGTCAGCTGTCTGGAAAACTGTTGTGCCCCGGGCGAGACGCCGAAGTATGAGCCGATTTCCGCCGGTAACTGGATGATCTACTGCTTCAACAACACCTACGCCTACCGGGCTGAAGAGACCGCCTGAAGTGATCTTCGGTGTGATCCTTCTGCCGCGGTAAGATTAACGCCCTCTGGCAGAACTGAACGGCGGTTTGGCAAACCAGACCGCTGCCATCAGTGCCAGAAAGATCCATCCCAACAGAGCAAAATAATCCACGGTCGAGATCATATAAGCCTGCCCCTCAATCAACCGTTCAATACGGGCATAGTTTTGTAGCGAGGGTCCGCCGAGCAGATCCAGATAGTGCTGGGTTTGAGGACTATAAGCGGTGACATGCTCTGTCAGCAGCGCATGTTCAACCGCCGCCTGACGGTGCCACCACCAGGTGGTCAGCGATGATGCAAAACTCCCGCCCAGTACCCGTAAAAAGGTCGCCAGCCCCGAGCCATCAGCGATCTCATCATGTGACAGACTGGAGAGCAGAATGGTTGTCGCTGGCATAAAGAACAGCGCCACCCCCAACCCCATCCCCAGCTGTACCATAGCGATATGGTAGTAATCGATATCGATGGAAAACGCCGCCCTGGCAAAACTCGACAGTGACATCGCCAGAAACGCCAGACTGGTGAGCAAGCGCATATCCACCCGGTGACCAAAACGGCCCACCACCGGTGACAGAATGACCGGCACAATACCAATCGGGGCCGCGGCCAGCCCGGCCCACACCGCGGTGTAACCCAGCTGCGTCTGCAACCATACGGGCAACAACAGATTAAGACCAAAAAAAGCGGAATAGCCGAGCACCAGAGCAATGGTGCCAAAAGTAAAATTACGGTGACGGAATAAGCGCAAATTGATCACCGGATGCTTTTCGGTCAGCTCCCAGATCACCATAGCGATCAGTGACACCACGGCGACAGCCGCTCCATAGAGCACAAAGTCTGACTCAAACCAGTCCAGGTCGTTACCTTTATCCAGCACCACCTGCAGCATCCCGACTCCCAGCACTAACAGCGCCAGTCCAACATAGTCAATCGGCACTTTTTTGGTTTCATCCGGACGTTTGCCCAGCTGCGACCAGACAACCAGCATGGCAAACAGGCCGATGGGCAGATTGATAAAGAAGATCCACGGCCAGGAATAGTTATCGGTAAGCCAGCCCCCCGAAATAGGCCCCAGAATCGGTGCCACAACGGCCACCATCGCCAGCAGTGCCAGCGCCATTCCCCGCCGGGCTGGCGGATAGATCGATATTAGCAATGTCTGGGCGATGGGATAGAGGGGACCGGCAACAAACCCCTGCAATGCACGGAAAAACACCAGTTCGGGCAGCGATGTTGCGATCCCGCACAAAAAGGAGGTAAAGATAAACAAAAATACCGAGCCAATAAACAGTCGGACCTCACCAATACGCCGCGCCATCCACCCCGTCAGCGGCAGTGCTATCGCATTACACACCGCAAATGAGGTAATCACCCAGGTGCCCTGCTCACCGCTGGCACCCAGGTTGCCGGTAATCGATGTCAGGGCAACGTTGGCGATGGTGGTGTCCAGCACCTGCATAAAGGTCGCCAGCGCCAGTCCGATGGTGCAGAGCACCCGGTTTGACGGCATAAATCCGGCGTTACTCATTGGGCCTGTGTCACCTCAGCAGCAGGGTGCAGGTCAGCACTATTGTCCCGAATCAGCTGAGCCGCCAACAGATCTGCTTCCTGAAGCAGATGTTCATAGACATCGGTGGTATAACGGGCTTGGCGATGGGGCGTTGTTGCCAACACCTCGCCATCCTGCAGGCGCAGATCAACCTGTACCTGAGTCGACATCCCCATACGTAGCGGATGCTGCTGCAGTTCATCACTTTTCAAACCAATTCTCACCGGTACCCGCTGAACGATTTTAATCCAGTTACCGCTAGCGTTCTGCGCCGGCAACAGAGAGAAGGCACCTCCGGTACCCACCCCCAGGCTCTCGATCCGTCCCTGATAGTGGACCTCATCGCCATACAGATCGGCAACCACATCAACAGACTGACCTATCTGCATCTTGCTCATCTGAGTCTCTTTGAAGTTTGCGCTGATCCATAACTGATTCAGTGGAACCACCGCCATCAGCGGCTGACCCGGTTCAATCCGGGAACCCGGCTGGACATTACGCATCGCCACATAACCACTCACCGGTGCCACCAGATGCGTGCGGGCATGATTGATATACGCCTGTTGCAGCGCGGCTGTCGCTGTCTGCACGGAAGGGTGAGTGGCAACGGTTGTCCCCTCTACCAGCGCCAGCGTACTGTTTAACTGTTGCTGAGCGCTGGTCAAAGCATTTTCCGCCTCACCGAGCGCATCACGGGAGTGCGACATCGCCTCCTCTGACAGCGCCCCCGCCAAGCCCAGTTTACGCCGCCGGTTAAAATCACTGCGGGCCTGTTGTAACTGGAGTTTGCGGGTTTTCACCTGCGCACGGTAATTATCGACACTGGCAAACAGACCACGCACCTGGCGTACCGCGGTTGCCAGATCGGCTTTGGCCTTCTCCAGAGCGATCGTTTTATCGCTGGGGTCCAGCTCAACCAACACCTGCCCCTGCTCCACATAATCGCCATCATCGACATTGATACGTACCACCGTACCGCTTATCTGCGAGCCGATCTGTACCCGGTCACCATCAACATAGGCGTCTTCTGTATCCTCATAAAAACGGCCATAGAAGTACTCATAACCAAACACCCCTGCAGCAGCTACCAGCACCATCAAAAACAGGCTGCTCAATAGCACCCGGCGGCTCTTTTTTACAGACTCAGGCTGCTTTTCCGCCTGCTCTATCGCTTCACTCATCTCATCTGTTCCACTTAATTCTTAACTCTGACGCTAGCGCTTCGAACAGCGTCACTCAGGCTTGGCCTCTTTACTCCACTCGTCCATCAACCCGGTAGGCTCCAGAATTTTGCGTATGATGCGATACAGTTCACTCAGCTCATCACTGCTCAGCTCACCAGTCAGTTCATTCAGCAGATCCGCAGCCAGCCCATGCACTTCCTGACTCAGCTCTATGCCCTCTTGCGTCGGTTTAAGACGTACCTGTCGCCGGTCATTGGGGCAGCGCTCCCTAACCAGCAAGTTGCGTTGCTCAAGCCGGTCAAGCATGCGGGTCATGGCACCACTATCGATCGAAAGCAAACGGGTCAACTCTGAAGGGGTATCCACCTGTTCCACCATAATCAGCCGCATCACCCGAAACTGAGCACCGGTGATATTGAAAGGTTTGAGGTATTTCTCCAGCAACCGGTCCTTATGCTGGTTCAACAAAAAGATCAGATGGGCAATACTCAGGCGGGTGGGTACGCTGTCTTCGGTGTAGTGGATCATCGTTTGCTCTCTCAAAAAAAACCGATATATCTGCCTAGGCAGACATTGTAATGACAAATACTGCCATGGCAGCTAATATTTGTCAAAAGAAGCAGCCACGAAACCGATCCGAACAACACAATGAACTAAGTCGGAGGTTCACTTGTCTACCCGATGTAATGGAGAATGTACGATGATGACAAAGTTCATGTCTTTTCTGGAAACCTTCCTGCCACCAGAGAGCGACGCTCCCAGCGATCCACAGGCGGTTATCTCTCTGGCATCGGCCGCGCTGATGGTTGAAGTGCTACTGTCAGATTATGAGCGCAAACCTGAAGAGCAAAAAACGCTGTTGGAAGTTCTGAAAACAAGTTTTTCCCTGGATCAGATCACTGCAGACGAGCTATTGAAACAGGCAGAGAAAGCACAGCGGGATGCCACCGATTACTTCCGCTTTACCTCACAGATTAATGAGATATGCACCCCTGGAGAGAAGATCTCACTGATCGAGAACCTCTGGCGGGTGGCCTATGCCGATGGTGAACTACATCACTATGAAGAGCACGTAATCCGGCGCATCGCCGACCTGATCTATGTTACACACACGGATTTTATTGCCGCCAAACTGCGGGTTATTGAGTCTGTAGGACAAGGCCTGAGCAACAGATAAAAAAAACCCGCGGATGCGGGTTTTTTCTTCTGATCAGTGCAACTCAGAACGGGATGTCATCATCAAAATCATCCAGCCCCGGAGCAGGCTGCGGTGCAGGATTCTGCCGTGGTTGTTGTGGCGGCTGCTGGGGTTGCTGATAATTTTGTTGTGGTGCCTGTTGTGGCTGATAGTTCTGCTGTGGCGCCTGTTGCGGTGCTTGCTGATAACCACCGGCCTGAGGCTGTTGATAACCACCGCCGCTGCCGCCGTCAGAACGACCATCCAGCATCTGCATCTCACTGGCGACGATCTCTGTCGTGTAACGGTCCTGGCCCTGCTGATCCTGCCATTTCCGGGTGCGTAACGAACCTTCCAGATAGACCTTAGAGCCTTTATGCAGGTATTCCCCGGCGATCTCCGCAAGACGGTTAAAAAATACCACCCGGTGCCATTCGGTCCGTTCCTGCTGCTGACCGGTTTGCTTATCTTTCCATGACTCAGAGGTCGCCACCGTGATATTGGTCACCGCATTGCCACTGGGCATATATTTTGTTTCAGGCTCATTGCCCAGGTTACCAATCAGGATGACTTTATTAACACCGCGTGCCATTGATTTCTCCAATTTTCTTTAACTTTTCGCAACGGTTGCTGCACATTTTTTACAGCCAATGCATTGGGGTAAAGCATATCATAAATAACCGTGGAAAATATCTTCAGATCAGGTGTTGGCGACCGGCATAACTCTTTATACTTGTGCTTTTGCATTGGACACGGAAACAACGATGGACAAGATAGTGGTTCGCGGCGCGAGAACACACAACCTGAAAAATATCGACCTTGAGATCCCCCGGGATAAACTGGTTGTTATTACCGGGCTGTCCGGCTCGGGCAAATCGTCACTGGCATTCGATACGCTCTACGCTGAAGGCCAGCGCCGTTATGTTGAATCCCTCTCTACCTATGCCCGGCAGTTTCTGTCAATGATGGAAAAACCCGATGTTGATCATATTGAGGGGCTCTCTCCGGCCATCTCAATCGAACAGAAATCAACCTCCCACAACCCCCGCTCCACTGTCGGCACCATTACCGAGATTTACGATTACCTGCGTCTGCTGTTTGCCCGTGCCGGCGAGCCCCGCTGTCCGGATCATGATCTGCCGCTGGCAGCCCAAACCGTCAGCCAGATGGTCGATCAGGTGCTGGCATTGCCGGAAGGCACTAAGCTGATGTTGCTGGCACCGGTTATTCAGGGGCGCAAGGGTGAGCACTTACATACTATCAGTGAGCTACGGGCTCAGGGTTTTGTCCGCGTCCGTGTCAACGGCATCGTCTGTGATATCGATAGCATCCCAGAACTGGATAAGAATAAAAAACACCATATTGAAGCGGTGGTTGACCGCTTTAAGGTGCGCGATGATCTGCAGATCCGCCTGGCGGAATCGTTTGAGACGGCTCTGGCGATGACCGACGGCATCGCCACCATCAGCTATATGGATGGCGATGGTGAAGAGCTGGTATTCTCTGCCCGCTTCGCCTGCCCCAAGTGTGGCCACAGCATTCAGGAACTGGAACCCCGGATGTTCTCGTTCAACAACCCACACGGTGCCTGCTCATCCTGTGACGGCCTGGGCGTGAAGCAATTTTTTGACCCCCGAAAAGTCGTTTCCGATGACTCGCTGACACTGTCCGAAGGGGCTATCAGAGGCTGGGATCGCCGGGCACTCTATTATTTCCAGCAACTCAAAGCGGTGGCCGAGCATTACGGCTTTAATATGGACACACCGTTTCGGGAGCTGACATCCAAACAGCAAAAGGTGATTCTGGAAGGTAGCGGAAAGGATAATATCGCCTTCCGTTACCTCAATGACCGTGGCGATGTCATCAGCAAATCTCACCCATTTGAAGGGGTACTGAACAACCTCTCACGCCGCTATCGCGAGACAGAATCCGATATGGTGCGTGAGGATCTGGCCAAATATATCAATATGCAGGAGTGCCCCGCCTGTGATGGTAGCCGACTGCGACGCGATGCTCGCCATGTGTATATTGATGAGAAAACCCTACCGGAACTGGTACGTCTGTCCATTGGGGACAGCTGCGATTACTTCGACAACCTCCATCTGACCGGTAAGCAGGGAGAGATCGCTGAGAAAATTCTCAAAGAGATCCGCCTGCGGCTTGAGTTCCTCGTCAATGTTGGCCTGGATTACCTGTCGCTGGAGCGCAGTGCCGAAACCCTGTCCGGCGGTGAAGCACAGCGGATTCGCCTGGCCAGTCAGATCGGCGCGGGCCTGGTCGGGGTGATGTATATACTTGATGAACCCTCTATCGGCCTGCACCAGCGTGATAACGACCGGCTGCTGAAAACGCTGATCCACCTGCGGGATCTGGGTAATACCGTCATCGTGGTGGAGCATGATGAGGATGCGATCCGTCTGGCGGACTATGTTATCGATATCGGCCCCGGTGCGGGTGTTCATGGCGGTGAGATTATCGCCCAGGGTACCCCGGCAGAGCTGATGCAGTGCAGCGAATCGATGACCGCCGACTATCTGTCGGGTCGACGCCGGATTGAAGTGCCAACTGAGCGTCATCAGCCGGATGGCCGCTGGTTACAGCTGCATGGTGCTACTGGCAACAACCTTAACAGCGTCAATCTCGATATACCGCTGGGGTTGCTGACCTGTGTCACCGGCGTTTCCGGCTCAGGCAAATCCACGCTGATCAACGGCACCCTCTATCCGATTGCAGCCACCGAACTGAATGGTGCCACAACCCTGGATGCCGCCCCTTATAAAGAACTGAAAGGGATGGAGTTGCTGGACAAAGTGATCGATATCGATCAAAGCCCGATCGGCCGGACACCAAGATCCAATCCTGCCACTTACACCGGCATCTTTACCCCGATCCGTGAACTGTTTGCCGGCACTCAGGAAGCCCGTTCCCGCGGTTATAAACCGGGACGCTTCAGCTTTAACGTTAAAGGCGGCCGCTGTGAGGCCTGTCAGGGCGATGGCGTTATCAAGGTAGAGATGCACTTCCTGCCGGATATCTATGTCCCCTGTGACGTCTGCAAGGGCAAGCGTTACAACCGGGAAACCCTGGAAGTTAAATACAAAGGCAAAAGTATCCATGAGGTGCTGGAGATGACCGTTGAAGATGGTCGTGAATTTTTCGACGCCATCCCAGCCCTTGCCCGTCGCCTGCAAACCCTGATCGATGTGGGTCTCTCCTATATCCGTCTGGGACAAGCGGCCACCACCCTCTCCGGCGGCGAAGCCCAGCGGGTAAAACTGGCTAAGGAACTGAGTAAACGGGACACAGGTAAAACCCTCTATATCCTCGACGAACCGACCACCGGCCTGCACTTCTACGATATCCAGCAACTGCTGAATGTCCTGTATCGTCTGCGGGATCACGGTAATACCATTGTGGTTATCGAACACAATCTGGATGTGATTAAAACCGCCGACTGGATTATCGACCTAGGTCCGGAAGGCGGCACCCGCGGAGGACAGATCATCGCCACCGGCACTCCAGAAAGCGTAGCGGAGATTCCCGGGTCTTATACCGGCGAGTTTCTTAAGCCGTTGCTTGAAAAGCAAAGAAGTTGCTAGAACGTCGCTTCGCGACTCGCTAGACGCGGCTGCGCCGCTTGCTAGTTGTTAGAAAAAGCGTAAGGACAGAAAGGCTGATGTTTTGTGCATCGGCCTTTTTATAGGTTTCTGGATAGAGGTTAGTCGAACACCAGGAGCAGAGGTCAAATAGAAACAAAGATACGGTATTATTGATAAACTATATTGGTAAACAGGGACGTTATGACCGTGCAAAAGATCAGGAAAATATCTACATTCAAGCTCATATTGGCTCTGCTGGCGATCATTATTATCGTTGTGCTTCTCGTATTAGCTTATCTATTCTTGACCCCTAAGCTGATCAATATTGGCAGCACAAATATGGAACCAACACTTCATAAAGGTTCGACCGTAACCTTCCTACCCTATGCAGCATTTTCCTATCAGCCAGAACGCTGGGATGTAGTTTTATACCAGAATAAGGGTGGAGATAATTCCATAGGCCGAGTTGTGGGTATGCCTCAGGAAACCATCCAGCTTATCGACGGGGAACTCTATATTCATGACGCAATCCAGCCTATTCCCACCGAACTAGCTCAGGCCGGCATCAGGTACCGCGCGGCGGATGAGTTCCGTACAAAGAAAGAGGGCAAAATAGTTACTCATAAAACGGGCCCTGACGAATACTTTATCCTCGGCGATAACACTGCCGCTTCGTTCGATAGCCGCTACCTGGGACCTGTCCCACGGGAATCTATAATCAGCTCAGTAAAGAAGCTTTATTGATCGGTTCAAAATTGTTGGACCCCCTTGGCAAATACAAAGCGGAAAAGTTGCTAGATGTAGAAAGAATATAAAAGCAGAAAGGCTGATGCTTGTTGCATCAGCCTTTAATATGCCAATCTACGCGGCTCATCTCATTCAAAATAGAGCTTGGGATAGCGCTCAATGACTACCGAATGGCGTTTCAGGTGATCACTTTCCATGTGCCTCAACCATAATTCACGGGATTCCCAGCTTACATAGAAGTCAAAGACCTGCGCATTTTCCTTATCCTGATGAAGGGTCATACTCGATCCCCCCTGTTCAGCCGATTTCGGTTCAATCAAAGTAATCAGCTCAGCTTTTTACCCGTAGAACTTCTTCTTGTCTGACTCAGATACATGCAATGATTGTCAGTGCTGCCTTCATAGAGGCCCCTTTAAAAGCGACTCTGACATTAAAACCCTTCAAGTACGATCTTACCTATCACTGTGCCGCTTTCGACTGCAAGATGGGCACGTTTAAGATTCTCTGCGTTGATCGGTCCGAAGTGCTCACCCCGTGTTGTTTTAATCTCTGCTGCGTCGATAAGTCCGGCGACCTCATTCAACAGATCTCGCTGCTTGGCTATATCAGGGGTATTGAACATCGAACGGGTATACATAAACTCCCAATGCAGTGACACAGACTTCATCTTCAACTTCATGATGTCCAATGGTGTTTCTGGATCATCAATCAGCGCCAACTTACCCTGAGGAGCAATGCTCTCTACGATCGCATCGAAATGCTGGTCGGTGCCGTTTAGGCTGACGACATGCGATACCGTATCCAATCCGATACGCTTCAGCTCTTCATTCAACGGCTGACGGTGATCAATAACAAAATCAGCGCCACGATCCTTAACCCATTGCTGACTTTCTGCACGGGATGCCGTACCGATCACGACAGCATCCGTTAGTTTGACTGCCAACTGCACAATAATGGAACCCACACCACCGGCTGCACCAATAACCAATACCTGCTCTGGCTTTGAAGTTCCACCATTAACGCTCTTCTGCTGTATCCCTAGGCGATCAAACAATACCTCCCAGGCGGTAATGGTCGTCAACGGCATCGCCGCCGCTTCGCCATCAGACAAAGACTTAGGTGCATGACCGACAATACGCTCGTCAACAAGGTGGTACTCAGCATTAGTACCTTGGCGAGTCAAATCACCGGCATACCAGACACGATCACCCGGTTGATAGAATTCAACCTGCTCACCGACAGCGACGACTTCACCTACTGCATCCCAGCCCAATACTTTGTATTTACCATTCTCAGGCTGTGCTCGCTGGCGAACTTTAGTATCCACAGGGTTAACAGAAATAGCGTTAACCTTAATAAGCAGATCGCGTCCCGCTGCAACGGGCATCGGCAGCTCGATATCAACCAGTGAATCCTGCTCTGTAATTCCCTGTGACACTAAATAACCTATCGCTTTCATTTTTTCGACCTCCATAAATTGATAGCGACATTGTGAACCGATAGGCATAAACTAAAAACATGCTAATCACTCAATCAGTTTCAATATATTTTTGATAATGAATACGGCTGACTTAGAATTATTTACCCGTATCGCTGACTGCGGCAGTATTACCGCCTCCGCTGAACAACTGGGATTATCACCAGCTACGGCTAGTGCGGCCCTTAAAAGACTGGAAAAACAACTCGATAGCCAATTATTCATTCGATCGACCCGACAGCTACGGCTAACGTCAGAAGGGGAACACTTTTTGATGTTCTGTCGCCAAGCACTCATCGCACTAGAGGAAGGCAAGGCATCGCTGCATGCCATAAAAGGTAAAATTTCCGGTGAGCTTCGCCTATCCATGCCGTCTGATTTAGGCCGTAATATAGTGGTCCCTTGGATTGATGAAATGATGTCCAGGCATCCCGAGCTATCGATCAAGCTCCATATCAGTGACAACCTGTCGGATTTTTATCTCGACCGGGTGGATGTGGCGCTACGTTATGGCGCACCACAAGATTCATCCATGATTGCGTTTCAGATTGCGTCCATCGACCGCATTATTATCGCCTCGCCCAAATACACTTCGGCCTTTGGCGCCCCCCAACATCCCGAAGATTTACGCCAACATAACTGCCTAGTTTTTCGGCTCGGTAACCGTGCCTACGATAGATGGGATATGGTGCGTGGCGGAGAGCAATTTCGTATTCCTGTAAGCGGTGATCGCGAGTCTGACGACGCCGAGATCGTCAGACGTTGGGCGCGGGCTGGCAGAGGGATTGCATTTAAATCAGAACTGGATGTGAAGCGTGAACTGGATAGCGGAAAACTCATCCGCTTGTTGCCGGAATACCAATCAAAACCGGTTGGTCTGTGGCTCATCTGCCCCAGTCGAAAACAGGTAACGCCGGCAGTCCTGCAATTACGGGATTTTTTAAGGAATAAGGTAAGCGAAGAACTGACACACCTAGATGGGCCATTGAGCCAATCGTAAACCAACACCAAGAGCCACTCTAAAAAGCCGAAAAGCACATTAAGGTGTCAGCAAACTCCACTTATGGAGGATCGATGTAAGCCGAACTATCACTTAACAGCTTTCACACAGATAGATTGTCTCGTAAAATTTTTTATTTCATCCGATGTAATCCGTCGGTACGGCAATTGGCTGATCCTTTACTACCTCTCGACAAACATCGCAGCTTTCTGACTTCATTGTTCTATTTCAAAACGTCGATAATGCCCCTAGTATAAATTTACTTAATGACGTTTACTTAACACTAGCTCCAAACTGAATAGTCAAAAGCTGAACAATACTAAGCACGCTGACGCCTGAAACACAAACCTACAGAGCAGCAGCTACGATCGTACTTAAAATATTAGAAAAGCGATTAGTGGCGTAGCTCAACTATTTTCAAGATAAAAAAAACCCGGCATAAGCCGGGTTTTTTGTAAGAGTCGAAGAGATTAATCTTCAGAATCTTCTACCGCGACAGCATCAGCTGGACGGTCAACCAGTTCAACGTAAGCCATCGGCGCGTTGTCACCTGCACGGAATCCACATTTCAGAATGCGAACATAACCGCCCGGACGACCTTCGTAGCGAGGACCCAGTTCGTTAAACAGTTTACCGACAGCTTCTTTGCTGCGGGTACGGGCAAAGGCCAGACGACGGTTTGCAACCGAGTCTACTTTTGCCAGTGTGATCAGAGGCTCAGCAACACGACGCAGCTCTTTAGCTTTAGGCAGCGTGGTCTTGATGAGCTCATGTTCGAACAGGCTGACAGCCATGTTCTTGAACATTGCTTTACGGTGCGCACTTGTACGATTAAAGTGGCGACCTGATTTACGATGACGCATCTTTTTATCCTTGCCAAACTGTTAGGTTTAAAACCGCAGATCAGGAAGCGACTTTATCGTCGTTTCTGATGCTCGCCGGTGGCCAATTTTCCAGGCGCATACCAAGCGACAGACCTTTAGACGCCAAAACGTCCTTGATCTCGGTCAGCGATTTCTTACCCAGGTTCGGAGTCTTAAGCAGTTCTACTTCGGTACGCTGAATCAGGTCACCGATATAGTAGATCTGCTCTGCCTTCAGACAGTTGGCGGAACGTACAGTCAGCTCCAGATCATCAACCGGACGCAGCAGGATCGGATCGATCTCTGGTTCTTCCGGTTCATCGTTAACCTGATCCTTACCACCTTCCAGATCTACAAATACAGCCAGTTGCTGCTGCAGAATAGTTGCAGCACGACGGATGCATTCTTCCGGATCGATAGTACCATTGGATTCAATGTCAATAACCAACTTATCTAGGTCAGTACGCTGTTCAACACGTGCACTTTCAACCACATACGAAACCAGGCGAACCGGGCTGTAGGTAGCATCGAGCTGCAGGCGACCGATGGTCCGTGACTCGTCTTCATCAGATACGCGCGCATCAGCTGGCACATAGCCACGACCACGCACGATCTTCAGTTGCATGTTAAGGCTCGCACCTTCGCTCAGATGAGCGATGACATGCTCTGGATTTGCGATTTCAACGTCCTGGTTCAGCTGAATATCAGCTGCAGTAACAGGACCCGCTTCGCTCTTAGACAGAGTCAGGGTTGCTTCGTCACCATTGTGCAGCGCGACTGCAACACCTTTCAGGTTGAGCAGGATTTCAATAACGTCCTCCTGCACACCTTCGATGGTGCTGTACTCATGCAGCACACCCTCGATCTCTACTTCAGTGATGGCACAGCCAGGCATAGAAGAGAGAAGGATACGGCGTAGCGCATTACCCAGCGTATGGCCAAAACCGCGCTCCAGTGGTTCCAAAGTAACTTTTGCACGAGTTGCACTAATTTCCTGAACGTCGATGTGACGGGGACTTAGAAACTCGTTTACTGAACGCTGCATAGTTCCACCAATTAAGAAGTCAATATTTACTTAGAGTACAGTTCGACAATCAGCTGCTCGTTGATATCAGCAGACAGATCGCTACGCTCTGGCAGGGACTTGAAAGTACCTTCCATCTTAGCAGCATCAACTTCTACCCATTCAACAGAGGTGCGCTGAGAAGCCAGCTCAAGTGCGTGTTTGATACGCAGCTGAGTCTTAGACTTTTCACGAACGGCAACCACATCACCAGCTTGTACCTGGTAAGAGGGAACGTTCACGGACTGACCGTTAACTGTAATCTGGCGATGAGAAACTACCTGACGTGCTTCAGCACGGGTAGATCCAAATCCCATACGATAGACAACATTGTCTAGACGCCCTTCCAGCAACTGAAGCAGGTTGGTACCAGTCGCTCCAGAGCGACGGGCAGCTTCCTTGTAGTAGCTGCGGAATTGCTTTTCAAGTACGCCGTAGGTACGACGAACTTTCTGTTTTTCACGAAGCTGTAAACCGTAATCGGACAAACGACCACGACGAGCGCCATGTACACCTGGAACATTTTCAGCTTTACACTTACTGTCCAGAGCACGAACACCGCTCTTCAGGAAAAGGTCGGTACCTTCACGGCGAGACAGCTTACATGTTGGTCCTAAATAACGAGCCATATTATTACTGTCTCCGGATTAAACGCGACGTTTCTTCGGTGGACGACAACCGTTGTGAGGAATCGGTGTTACGTCCGTGATGTTGTTAACCTTGTATCCACATGCATTCAATGCACGTACAGCGGATTCACGGCCTGGGCCTGGGCCCTTAACAAAAACGTCTAAATTCTTTAGACCATACTCTTGAGCAGCTACACCTGCACGTTCCGCTGCAACCTGTGCCGCGAAGGGTGTACTCTTACGAGAACCACGGAAGCCGGAGCCGCCTGCGGTTGCCCAACTCAGGGTATTGCCCTGACGATCAGTAATAGTAATGATCGTGTTGTTAAATGAAGCGTGGATGTGAGCGAATCCGTCAACAACCTGCTTTTTAACCTTTTTACGTGTGCGATTACCTGGCTTAGCCATACTGGAAATTCCTATCGCTTACCATTACTTACGGATTGGCTTACGTGGGCCCTTACGGGTACGCGCATTAGTCTTAGTGCGCTGACCACGAAGAGGCAGACTACGGCGATGCCGCAGACCACGATAACAGCCCAGATCCATCAAGCGCTTGATGTTCATGGATACTTCACGGCGAAGATCGCCTTCAACTGTCATCTTGGCGACTTCGCCACGTACGATGTCCAGTTGTTCTTCTGACAAATCTGCAATCTTAGTGGATTCTGCAATCCCACAAGTAGCGCAGAGGTCCTTCGCTGTAGTGCGGCCAATTCCGAAGATGTAAGTCAATGAAATTACCGCATGCTTATTGTCAGGAATATTGACGCCAGCTATACGGGCCATTCAATTTACTCCAACTCATTAGCATGCACCTGTGCTTTTCACAGGTACTGCAAATTCTTCTATTAATGGAAGGCGCGAGATTCTACACTTTGATCAAAAATAAATCAAGGCTTCGCGCCAACCACTCCCAGACCAGGCGTTAATTAACCCTGGCGCTGCTTGTGTCGTGGTTCAACTTTGCAGATAACCCGCAGAGTACCGTTACGACGTACGATCTTGCAGTTACGGCAGATTTTCTTAACAGATGCACGTACTTTCATGATCAACTCCAAATAGCAGGAGTGCTAGCGCAGCAGGCCAGCACCGCCTCCTTTAAGATTCGACTTCTTCATCAGGGATTCATACTGATGGGACATCAGGTGCGACTGTACTTGTGCCATGAAATCCATCACAACAACAACCACGATCAGCAGTGACGTACCACCGAAGTAGAAAGGTACATTCCAGGCTACAACCAGGAACTGAGGCATCAGAGATACCGCAGTGATATACAGAGCGCCAAACAGTGTCAGGCGGCCCAGTACGTTATCGATGTACTTAGCAGATTGCTCCCCTGGGCGGATACCCGGGATGAATGCACCAGACTTCTTCAGGTTATCAGCCACATCTTTTGGATTGAAAACAATCGCAGTGTAGAAGTAACAGAAGAAGATGATACATACCGAAAACAGCAGGATGTACAGCGGCTGACCCGGGCCCAGCGCAAGTGCGACATCCTGTAGCAGCTCCATGCCATCAGTCTGGCCAAACCACTGACCAAGTGAAGCAGGGAACAGCAAAATGCTTGAAGCGAAGATCGGCGGAATAACACCAGCCATGTTGACCTTTAACGGCAGATGACTGGTCTGTGCAGCGTACATACGACGCCCCTGCTGACGTTTCGCATAGTTAATGGTGATACGGCGCTGGCCGCGTTCCATAAACACTACAAAACCAACAGTGGCAACCGCCAGCACAGCGATGGCCAGCAACGCCAGGATATTCAGATCACCCTGACGTGCTGATTCAAAGGACTGACCGATAGCGCGAGGCAAACCGGCCACAATACCAGAGAAGATCAGTATCGAAATACCGTTACCGATACCCCGCTCAGTTACCTGCTCACCCAGCCACATCAGGAATACGGCACCGGACACCAGAGTGACAACCGCTACGAAGTAGAAATTGACATCTGCAGTGAACGCTACACCCTGATTCGCCAGGCCAACCGCCATACCGAACGACTGAACAGTCGCCAGAATTACGGTGCCGTAACGAGTATACTGATTGATCTTCCGACGACCAGCCTCACCCTCTTTCTTGAGTTGCTCAAGTGATGGGCTCACCACCGTCATCAGCTGCATAATAATTGATGCAGAGATGTACGGCATGATACCCAGCGCAAGAATACTCATCCGCTCCAGAGCACCACCGGAGAACATGTTAAACATGCTCAGAATGGTGCCCTGGTTCTGGTCAAAAAGTGCTGCCAGACGATCAGGATTGATACCAGGTACCGGAATATGTGCACCGATACGGTATACAACGATCGCAATCAGAACAAACAGCAGACGGGATTTAAGCTCGCCTAAGCCGTTCTGATTTCCTGCTGGTACTGGTCCTTTCTTAGCCATTTATTCCTCGACTTTTCCGCCTGCAGCTTCAATTGCAGCCAGAGCGCCTTTGGTCACTTTAAGACCTTTAACGGTAACTGCCTTGGTGATTTCACCGGACAGGATCACGCGCGCACGCTTGATGCTGTCTTTGATGATATCCGCTTTTTTCAGTGCATCCAGGTCGATCACTTCAGCATCGATCTTAGCCAGCTCGTTCAGGCGAATTTCTGCAACGAAAGCAGCCTGACGAGAGGTAAAACCGAACTTAGGCAGACGACGCTGCAGTGGCATTTGACCACCTTCGAAACCTGGTTTCACAGAACCGCCGGAGCGGGATTTCTGACCCTTATGGCCACGACCACCGGTTTTACCCAGGCCGGAACCAATACCGCGGCCTACACGCTTAGGAGCATGCTTAGAACCTTCGGCAGGACTCAGTGTATTAAGACGCATAACGGACTCCTTATTCGCCTTCTACACGAACCATGTAGTTAACTTTGTTGATCATACCGCGTACGGAAGGAGTGTCTTCCACAACAACGGAGTGACCGATACGGCGCAGACCCAGACCCTGGACGCACAATTTGTGCTTAGGCAGGATACCGATGGTGCTGCGTACAAGTGTTACCTTGAGAGTAGATGCCATCGTTGATTACCCCAGAATGTCTTCTACGGACTTACCACGCTTAGCAGCAACATCTTCAGGAGATGTCATGCTAGCAAGACCGTTGATAGTTGCGCGAACAACGTTGACTGGGTTGGTAGAGCCGTAGCACTTAGCCAGTACGTTGTGAACACCAGCGATTTCCAGTACGGCACGCATTGCACCACCGGCGATTACACCGGTACCTTCAGAAGCTGGCTGCATGTACACTTTAGAAGCACCGTGACGGGCTTTAATAGGGTACTGCAGAGTTGTGCCGTTCAGCTCAACTGTGATCATGTTACGACGCGCTTGCTCCATCGCTTTTTGAATCGCCGCAGGCACTTCACGCGCCTTACCGCGACCGAAGCCTACGCGGCCATTACCGTCGCCAACAACAGTCAAAGCGGTGAAACCGAAGATACGACCACCCTTAACTACTTTGGCAACACGGTTTACCTGTACAAGTTTCTCTTGCAGGTCACCGTCTTTCTGTTCGTGATTTGCCATTGTCAAACCCCTTAGAATTCCAGGCCGCCTTCACGGGCTGCATCTGCCAACGCTTTAACACGTCCATGGTATTTAAAACCAGAACGGTCGAAAGCAACCTTAGTCACGCCAGCGTCTTTTGCGCGCTGAGCGATCAGTGTGCCTACTTTAGTAGCGGCATCAGTGTTACCGGTAGTTTCACTACGCAGGTCTTTCTCTACAGTCGAAGCTGCAGCCAGAACCTGACCACCATCAGCGGAGATAACCTGCGCATAGATGTGACGTGGTGTACGGGTTACACACAGACGTACTGCGCCCAGTTCACGCATTTTGTAACGGGCACGGCGGGCACGGCGAATACGAGATGTTTTCTTTTCGTTCATGACCCTACCTTACTTCTTCTTAGCTTCTTTACGGCGAACAAATTCGTCAGCGTAACGGACACCCTTGCCTTTGTAAGGCTCTGGTGGACGGAAAGCACGAACTTCTGCAGCGGCCTGGCCCAGAGCTTGTTTATCGGCTGCATTGAGCACGATAGTAGTCTGGCCTTCCATTGCTGCGGTAACGCCTTCAGGCAGTTGGTAATCGATTGGGTGTGAAAAACCCAGAGTCAGGCTCAGTGTCTTGCCGTTAACGGCAGCACGATAACCAACACCCTGAAGCAGCAGTTTCTTAGTGAAACCGGTGCTTACACCAACAACCATGTTATTAACCAGAGAACGGGTAGTACCAGCCAGCGCATTAGCAGACTTGCTGCCATCACGTGCTGCGAACTTCAGTGTGTTCTCTTCAGTGGTTACTTCTACAGACGGGTGAACAGTCAGACCCAGGGCACCGTTACCGCCCTTTACATTGATCTGCTGACCATCAACCTTAGCTTCAACACCTGCCGGTAGGACAACGGGACTTTTAGCAACTCGAGACATATTTCCAGCTCCTAGAATACCGTGCAGATGACTTCGCCGCCGATACCGGCAGCACGTGCAGCACGGTCAGTCATCACACCTTTAGAGGTGGAAACGATAGCTACGCCCAGACCGCCAGCAACTTTAGGCAGATCAGACGCGCCTTTATATACTCGCAAACTTGGACGGCTAACTCGCTGGATTGACTCAATAACCGGCTTGCCTTCAAAGTATTTCAGTTCAACAGTCATCACTGGCTTGCCCTCGCCTTCAACAGCGAAGTCAGCAATGTAACCTTCCTCTTTCAGAACTGCAGCAACAGATGCTTTCAGTTTAGAAGCAGGCATAGTTACAGCTGATTTCTCAGCCATATGACCATTACGAATACGGGTTAGCATATCCGCAAGAGTGTCTTGCATACTCATGGTTTATTTTCCTATGTGCAGCGCAATGCGGTAGCAGGATGGGAATCACCCTGCCCAGACCACTGTGCTTACCAACTTGCTTTTTTCAGGCCCGGTACATCACCACGCATTGCAGCTTCACGCAGTTTGATTCGGCTCAGACCGAACTTGCGGTAAACGGCGTGTGGACGACCAGTAACCTGACAACGACGCACCTGGCGAACCGGGTTAGCGTCACGCGGCAGCTTCTGAAGCGCTACCTGAGCTTCCCAAACTTCATCTTCAGAAGAAGCAGGGTTCTTAACGATTGCCTTAAGAGCAGCACGCTTTTCAGCATACTTAGCAACCATTTTTGCGCGTTTAGCTTCGCGCGCTTTCATACATACCTTAGCCATTACTCTACCCTTACTTTTTGAATGGGAAGTTGAGGGCTGCCAGCAGGGCACGACCTTCGTCGTTAGTGCGAGCAGTGGTGGTGATGGTAATATCCATACCACGCAGCTTATCTACCTTATCGTATTCGATTTCAGGGAAGATGATCTGCTCTTTCACACCCATGCTGTAGTTACCACGACCATCAAAAGATTTCGGGTTCAGGCCACGGAAGTCACGAATACGTGGGATCGAGATATCAACCAGACGGTCCAGGAATTCCCACATACGCTCACCGCGCAGGGTTACCTTGCAACCAATTGGCCAACCTTCACGAACCTTAAAGCCAGCAATAGACTTGCGGGCCAGGGTTACAACAGGCTTTTGACCTGCAATTGCCTGCATCTCTGCGACGGCATTATCCAGCTGCTTTTTATCACCCAGCGCTTCACCAACACCCATATTCAGGGTGATTTTGGTCAGGCGTGGAACAGCCATCACGTTAGGGCAGCTCAGATCGTCTTTCAACTGCTGCTTAACGGACTCGTTATAGAGTGCTTTTAATCTAGACATGGCATCAACTCCTATTACTTAGCGATAAGTTCGCCGTTGGATTTGAAGATCCGGACTTTGTTGCCATCTTCCAGAACTTTGAAACCAACACGGTCACCTTTACCGGTAGCAGAGTTGAAGATAGCGATGTTAGATACTGCAATCGCTGCTTCTTTCTCTACGATACCGCCAGCTTTACCCAGCATTGGGTTAGGCTTGGTGTGTTTTTTAACCATGTTGATGCCAGACACGATCAGGCGATCATTAGCAAGAACACGCAACACTTTGCCGCGCTTGCCTTTGTCTCTGCCTGCAATAACGATTACTTCGTCGTTACGAATGATTTTACGCATTAATTTCCATCCTTTCCTACTACCCTCTCATGCTTAAAAACGCCAAGCCCTTTCGAGCTTAGCGTTTTTGCATAAATCCTGACTTGCGACGGTCGGGATTTTTTATAGCACTTCAGGCGCCAGGGAAATGATTTTCATAAACTTCTCAGTACGAAGTTCACGAGTTACTGGGCCAAAGATACGAGTACCGATAGGGGCGGAGTTGGCGTTCAATAGAACCGCTGAGTTTGTATCAAAGCGGATAATTGAACCGTCCGGGCGCCGAACACCTTTACGGGTACGTACCACAACAGCATTAAGGACCTGACCTTTTTTCACCTTACCGCGTGGAATTGCTTCCTTAACGGTAACTTTGATGATGTCACCTACACCGGCATAACGACGGTGTGAGCCACCCAGGACCTTGATACACTGTACTCGCTTGGCGCCACTGTTATCAGCAACATCAAGCATAGATTCTGTTTGAATCATGGGTCTCTACTCCAAAATTCAGACTATTTTCTTTGCTCTTTCGGGCTCAAAAATAGCCTGCCAGAAGCAAAGGTGCGTTATATTACACCTTTACTGCCTGTTCTTCAATCTTAACTAGCGTCCAAGACTTACTTTTTGAAAGCGGACGGGATTCAGCAACAGTCACTGTATCTCCCATCTGACATTCATTCTGTTCGTCATGCGCATGCAGCTTAGTGGAGCGAGTTACGAATTTCCCATAAATTGGGTGCTTCTCTTTACGCTCAACCAGAACGGTAATAGTTTTGTCAGCTTTATTGCTGATAACTTTACCGGTCACAGTACGTGTACGTTTTTCTGCAGCCATTATTAGTTACCTGCTTTCTGATTCAGTACGGTCTTAACGCGCGCGATATCGCGACGCACCTGACCCAGCATATGATTCTGAGCCAGCTGACCAGTTGCCTTCTGCATACGCAGATTGAACTGATCCTTCAAAAGACCCAGCAGAGTCTGCTGGAGTTCTTCGGCGGATTGTTCACGCAGTTCAGTTGCTTTCATCACATCACCGTCCGTTTAACAATGGTGGTAGCCAGCGGCAGTTTCGCCGCAGCCAGATTGAATGCCTCAGTTGCCAGCTCATCAGGCACACCGCTCATTTCGAACAGCACTTTACCTGGTTTGATCTGGCATACCCAGTATTCAACACTACCCTTACCTTTACCCATCCGCACTTCGAGTGGCTTACCTGTGATCGGCTTGTCCGGGAACACGCGAATCCAGATTTTACCACCACGTTTTACGTGACGAGTCATAGTACGACGAGCAGCCTCGATCTGACGAGCGGTGATACGACCACGCTCTGTCGCTTTAAGCGCAATTTCGCCGAAGCTTACTGCACTACCGCGCTCTGACAGACCGCGGTTGCGGCCTTTCATAACCTTGCGGAATTTAAGTCTCTTAGGTTGCAGCATTGATAATTACCCCTACTTTGAACCTTTCTTCTTAGGCTGAGCATTTTTCTGAGCACGCACTTCTTCAATGCCACCCAGAATCTCACCTTTGAAGATCCAGACTTTAATACCAAGCACACCGTAAGTAGTGTGCGCCTCATAAGTACCGTAATCGATATCAGCACGCAGGGTGTGCAGTGGCACACGACCTTCGCGGTACCATTCGGAACGTGCAATCTCTGCACCACCCAAACGACCACCGACCTGAATCTTGATACCCTCAGCACCCTGGCGCATCGCGTTCTGTACAGAACGCTTCATAGCACGGCGGAACATAACACGACGTTCCAGCTGGCTCGCTACGCTTTGTGCAACCAGTTTGGCATCCAGATCTGGTTTACGGATCTCTTCGATGTTGATGTGAACCGGAACGCCCATCATTTTGGAGCAAGCGTTACGCAGTTTTTCTACATCTTCACCTTTTTTACCAATAACAATGCCTGGACGGGCAGTGAAAATGGTGATTTTAGCATTCTGTGCAGGACGCTCGATTTCGATGCGACTTACAGATGCTGCTTTTAATTCGCCTTCCAGATACTCACGTACCTGAAGGTCGTTCAACAGCTTATTAGCGTATTCATTCTTGTCTGCGTACCACACGGAAGTGTGATCTTTAACAATCCCAAGACGAATACCTGTTGGATGTACCTTCTGACCCATGTGGTATCTCCTAGCAGTCAGCTACCTTGACGGTGATGTGGGAGGTGCGCTTCAAAATACGATCAGCGCGACCCTTCGCACGCGGTCTAATGCGTTTCATAGTCATACCTTCGTCAACGAAGATCTGTGAAACACGCAGCTCATCAATATCAGCACCTTCGTTATGCTCAGCGTTAGCAATAGCAGACTCAAGTACCTTCTTAACAAGCACCGCACCTTTTTGCGGGCTGAAAGCCAGAATATTCAGGGCTTCACCCACCGCCTTTCCGCGGATTTGATCGGCAACCAAACGCGCTTTCTGAGCGGAGATATGGGCGCCTTTATGCTTAGCGGCTACTTCCATTTTCTTAACTCCCGATTAGCGTTTAGCTTTCTTGTCTGCAGCATGACCCTTATACGTACGGGTAGCAGCAAACTCGCCTAATTTATGACCAACCATATCCTCGGTGACAAACACCGGTACGTGCTGACGGCCATTATGAACTGCAATCGTCAGTCCTACGAAGTTTGGAAAAACTGTAGAACGGCGAGACCATGTTTTGATCGGACGACGATCATTGGCCTCAATTGCAGCTTCTACCTTTTTCAACAGGTGAAGGTCGATAAAAGGACCTTTCTTCAGTGAACGTGGCACAGCTGTATCCTCTGATTATTTCGCTTGACGACGGCGTACGATCATCTTATCGGTACGCTTGTTCGAACGAGTTTTCTTACCTTTAGTCGGAACACCCCATGGTGTCACAGGATGACGACCACCAGATGTACGACCTTCACCACCACCATGCGGGTGATCTACCGGGTTCATCGCCACACCACGAACGGTAGGACGAACACCACGCCAGCGCGTTGCACCAGCTTTACCCAGACGACGCAGAGAGTGCTCGGAGTTACCGACCTCACCCAGTGTCGCGCAGCAGTCAACCAGCACTTTACGCATCTCACCTGAACGCAGACGCAGAGTCGCGTGAGCGCCTTCACGAGCAATCAGCTGTGCAGATGTACCAGCAGAACGTGCAATCTGTGCACCTTTACCTGGCTTCATCTCGATACAGTGAATCACGCTACCAACCGGGATGTTACGCAGTGGCAGGCAGTTACCTGGTTTAATATCAGCATTCTGACCAGATATCAGAGAATCACCAGCTTTCACGCCTTTAGGGGCGATGATGTAGCGACGCTCACCGTCTGCATATTTCAGCAGAGCGATATGCGCAGAGCGGTTTGGATCATATTCCAGACGCTCTACAACAGCAGGGATATCCAGCTTGTTGCGACGGAAATCGATAACACGGTAATGTTGCTTATGACCGCCACCGATGTGACGAGTCGTAATGCGACCGTAGGTGTTACGACCACCGGTTTTACTTTTCTTCTCGACCAGAGCAGCATGTGGCTTGCCCTTATGCAGATCCGGAGTAGTAACCCGGACTACGTGACGGCGTCCAGCGGAGGTCGGTTTAGATTTAACAATAGCCATTCTTGTAACCCCTCTTATTCGCCATCGATGAAGTCGATGTCGTGTCCATCAGCCAGGCATACATATGCCTTGCGAACGTCAGAGCGCTTACCCATACCGCGCTGTGTGCGCTTGGTTTTGCCCTTAACGTTAACGATGTTCACGCCAGTTACTTTTACGTCGAACAACTGTTCAACAGCCTTTTTGATTTCAGGCTTGGTTGCATCAGTTGCTACACGGAATACAACCTGCTGAGAACCTTCAGCAACAATCGTTGCTTTCTCAGAGATATGCGGCCCTAGCAGTACTTGATAGATGCGTCCTGGATTCATGCTAACGCCTCCTCAATTTTCTTGAGAGCAGCAACAGTCACAACAACCTTCTCAAAACCAACCAGGCTGACAGGATCGATGCCAGCTGCATCGCGAACGTCAACGTGCGGTACGTTGCGTGCGGCCAGATACAGATTCTGCTCTACGTCTTCTGTGATCAGCAGTGCATTAGTCAGCTCAAGCTCGTTCAGCTTGGCAACAAACTGCTTGGTCTTAGGCGCGTCAACCTGGAAGTTTTCAACAACAACCAGACGCTCCTGACGAACCAGCTCAGACAAGATGCAACGCATCGCAGCGCGATACATTTTCTTGTTAACTTTTTGAGCGTGGTCACGCGGCTGAGCAGCGAAAGTTACGCCACCAGTACGCCACAGAGGACTACGAATAGTACCGGCACGTGCACGGCCAGTACCTTTTTGACGCCATGGCTTAGCACCACCACCGCTTACAGCGGCGCGGTTTTTCTGAGCCTTGGTGCCTTGACGACCACCGGCCAGGTATGCCGTAACAACCTGATGAACCAGTGATTCATTGAATTCTTTACCAAACGCCAGATCGGAAACTTCTACGCTTCCTCCAGCTCCTGCAAGATTCAGATTCATTTCAAACCCCCTCAGGCACCAGCTTTAACAGCTGATTTAACGATTACGTCGCCGCCGGTAGCACCAGGTACAGCACCTTTTACTAACAGCAGATTGCGCTCGGCATCGATGCGAACAATTTCCAGGGATTGAACGGTTACACGTTCAGCACCCATGTGTCCGGCCATCTTCTTGCCTTTCCACACGCGACCAGGAGTTTGACACTGACCAATAGAACCAGGAGCACGATGAGAAAGAGAGTTACCGTGCGTCGCATCCTGCATGGAGAAGTTCCAGCGCTTAATACCGCCCTGAAAACCTTTACCTTTGGATTGACCGGTTACATCAATTTTCTGACCCGCTTCAAAGCGTTCAACAGTCAGTTGATCACCAACATTTACTTCTTCGTCACCTGACAGACGGAACTCCCACAAACCACGTCCTGCTTCGGTCTCTGCTTTCGCAAAGTGACCAGCAGCAGCTTTTGTAACGCGGCTAGCACGACGAGTACCTACAGTTACCTGCACAGCAGAATAACCATCAGTCTCTTCGGTCTTAACCTGTGTTACGCGGTTCGGTTCCACCTCGATGACAGTGACTGGCACTGACACGCCGTCTTCTGTGAAGACACGAGTCATACCTGCTTTACGTCCGATTAAAGATACAGACATCTTATAAACCTCACATTGCCAGTTGTGTACGGGGCTAAAACCCGCTATGGCTGCCTAAAAGGCATTCCACACGCAGACTTACTCATCTGCGCAATCGTCTAATTAGCCGAGGCTAATTTGCACTTCAACACCCGCAGCAAGATCCAGCTTCATCAGAGCATCAACAGTTTTTTCTGTTGGTTCAACGATGTCCAGAACGCGTTTGTGAGTACGGATCTCATACTGATCACGTGCATCTTTGTTCACGTGTGGTGAGATCAGAACGGTAAAACGCTCTTTGCGAGTAGGAAGCGGGATCGGACCATGCACCTGAGCACCTGTCCGCTTAGCAGTCTCAACGATCTCCTGAGCGGAAGAGTCAATCAGGCGATGATCAAAAGCCTTCAGACGGATTCTGATTTTCTGGTTTTGCATTTGACCACAATTCCTAGAATTAAAAAAAGGCTTTCGCCACCTAACCCCATTTAACGGGGTAGCGCATTCTACTTACCTCATACCCCCAAGTCAAGCGTGTATCGGTTACGAATTATACAGCCCGATTTCTCAGCAGCGACTCACCAGGTAAGCCTGATAAAGAAAAAGCAAATTAAAGGGCCAGCATTCAAGAAGAAGAGAGGCACAAAACTTTAATTTCCAGATCACTTGCGGACGCAAATGCGAGCAAGTTAAGTCCAGCAAAGCTCCTTTGCGTCTGACTTAACAATGTGATATCGGATATAGCTGCACTGAGAATTGAAATATACGAAACAGAACAACAAAGCGATCATCCGCTCAACCATTTGCGAACGCAAATGCGAGCGAGTAAATCCAAGCAATGTTCCATTGCGCGAGGATTTACGATGCGACAGCGGATATGGCCGCACCATCACGAGCAAAGAAGCCGAAACCTTAAGCCATATCAGCTAAAAAAAACGCCTTTGCGCCTGACTTAACAATGCGACTTTTGATATGGCCGCACACATGCTTGAAATACATCAAACACGAACAAACAAGAAACTACGAAGTGCTTATCCATCCCACCATTTGCGGACGCAAATGCGAGCGAGCAAATCCAAGCAAAGTCCCTTTGCGCCAGGATTTACAATGCGACTTTTGATATGGCCGCACAGAAGCCAGAAATACACCAGATTCCAGCCATATCAAAAAGACAAACAACAGAAACAAAAAAAGGCTCCCGAGGGAGCCTTTTTTCAAATCAGCGAAGATTACTCGATGATTTTAGATACAACGCCTGCACCGACAGTACGACCGCCTTCACGGATCGCAAAACGCAGACCTTCTTCCATCGCGATTGGGTTAATCAGGGTAACGTCCATTTTAACGTTATCGCCTGGCATAACCATTTCTACGCCTTCTGGAAGTTCACAAGCACCGGTGATATCAGTTGTACGGAAGTAGAACTGTGGACGGTAGCCTTTGAAGAATGGTGTGTGACGACCACCTTCATCTTTAGACAGTACGTATACTTCACCTTCGAAACGAGTGTGAGGAGTGATAGTACCTGGCTTAGCCAGTACCTGACCACGCTCAACGTCGTCACGCTTAGTACCACGCAGCAGCGCACCAATGTTCTCACCTGCACGACCTTCGTCAAGCAGCTTACGGAACATCTCTACACCAGTACAGGTAGTAGTCTGAGTGTCACGGATACCAACGATCTGGATCTCTTCACCAGTCTTAACGATACCACGCTCTACACGACCGGTTACTACAGTACCACGACCAGAGATTGAGAATACGTCCTCGATAGGCATCAGGAATGGCTGATCGATTGCACGCTCTGGTTCTGGAATGTAAGTATCCAGCGCTTCAACCAGTTTTCTTACAGCAGTTGTACCCAGCTCGTTGTCATCTTCACCGTTCAGTGCCATCAGGGCAGAACCAGCGATGATTGGAGTGTCATCACCTGGGAACTCGTAAGTATCCAGCAGCTCACGCAGCTCCATTTCAACCAGCTCCAGCATCTCAGCGTATTCTTCAGAGTCAACACCGCCACAATCTTCAGCCAGCAGGTCAGCTTTGTTCAGGAATACAACGATGTAAGGTACACCCACCTGACGAGACAGCAGGATGTGTTCACGAGTCTGTGGCATAGGGCCATCAGTCGCACCACATACCAGAATCGCACCGTCCATCTGTGCCGCACCGGTGATCATGTTTTTAACATAGTCAGCGTGTCCGGGGCAGTCTACGTGCGCGTAGTGACGGATAGTTGAATCATACTCAACGTGAGAGGTTGCGATAGTGATACCACGCTCACGCTCTTCCGGTGCATTATCGATACCGTCAAAAGCGACAGCCTTACCACCGAAAACTTCAGCACATACACGGGTCAGTGCAGCTGTCAGAGTAGTTTTACCGTGGTCAACGTGGCCGATTGTACCAACGTTAACGTGCGGTTTATTACGTTCAAATTGTTCTTTAGCCACGATTAATTCCTCATTAATATATTGGGCAAATTATCTTGCATTGATTATAGCTTCAGCGACATTATTTGGCGCTTCAGCATAATCAAAGAATTCCATTGAGTATGTTGCACGACCCTGAGTAGCCGAACGCAGGTCGGTAGCATAACCAAACATCTCGCCCAGTGGAACCTGTGCATTGATTATCTTACCGGAACTGCAATCATCCATACCCTGAACCAGACCACGACGACGGTTCAGGTCACCCATCACGTCACCCATGTAATCTTCGGGCGTTACAACCTCTACCTGCATCATCGGCTCAAGCAGACAAGGACTTGCGTCCTGTGCAAACTTCTTAAGCGCCTGGGAGGCAGCAATTTTAAACGCCATCTCGTTAGAGTCAACTTCATGGAAGGATCCATCATAGAGACGGGCCTTCAGGCCGATCAGCGGATAGCCGGCAATTACGCCGTTCTTCATCTGCTCCTCGATACCTTTTTCGATCGCCGGGATGTACTCCTTAGGAATAGCACCACCTACGATCTCATTGATGAACTCCAGCCCTTCCTTGTCAGATGGACTAAACTCAATGACTACATGGCCATACTGACCACGACCACCAGACTGACGAATAAACTTATGGTTTGCATCAACAGACTGACGGATTTTCTCGCGATAGGCTACCTGCGGCTTACCGATGTTCGCTTCCACGCTGAATTCACGCTTCATACGATCCACCAGAATATCCAGGTGCAATTCGCCCATACCAGAGATAATGGTCTGACCGGTTTCCGGATCGGTTGCTACCCGGAAAGAGGGATCTTCCTGAGCAAGCTTGCCCAGCGCGATACCCATTTTTTCCTGGTCAGCCTGTGATTTAGGCTCAACCGCTACAGAAATTACCGGCTCAGGAAACTCCATGCGCTCCAGAATGATCTTATGATCAGGATTACACAGGGTATCTCCGGTAGTTACATCTTTCATACCGATCAGAGCCGCGATATCGCCTGCGCGAACCTCTTTGATCTCTTCACGGTTATTTGCGTGCATCTGCACCATCCGCCCAACGCGCTCTTTCTTACCTTTAACAGTGTTAACCACACTGTCGCCGGAAGCCAGTACGCCGGAGTACACCCGGATAAATGTCAGGGTGCCGACAAACGGGTCGGTGGCAATTTTAAAGGCCAGCGCCGCAAATGGAGCAGAGTCATCCGCCTCACGGGTATCAAGGGTTTCATCATCATCGAGGGTACCCTCAATCGCCTTAACTTCAACCGGCGATGGCATATACTCGATCACAGCGTCCAGCACGGCCTGAACCCCCTTATTCTTGAATGCAGAACCTGCCTGCATTAGAACAAGGTCGTTATCCAGGGTGCGACGACGCAGACCCGCCTTGATCTCTTCGTTGGATAGATCACCCTCTTCAAGGTATTTATCCATCAGCTCTTCGGATGCCTCTGCTGCTGCTTCTACCAACTGCTCACGCAGCGTATCAGCCTGTTCTTGCAGCTCAGCAGGAATATCGTAAAGCTCGTATGTCATCCCCTGATCAGCATCATTCCACATGATGGCTTTCATACGGATCAGATCGACAACACCTTTAAACTCATCTTCTGCACCGATCGGGAAGTTGACCGGTACAGCATTAGCGCCCAAACGCTCTTTTAACTGCCGCACCACCATAAAGAAGTCAGCGCCTGCACGGTCCATCTTATTGACGAACACCATGCGCGGCACTTCATACTTATTGGCCTGACGCCAGACAGTCTCAGTCTGAGGCTGCACCCCGGAAGAGGCACACAGCACAACAACCGCACCATCAAGCACCCGCAGCGAACGTTCAACCTCAATGGTGAAGTCTACGTGTCCGGGGGTGTCGATAATGTTGATCCGGTGCTGATCAAACTGCTGACTCATACCACTCCAGAAACAGGTGGTCGCAGCGGAGGTGATAGTGATACCACGCTCCTGTTCCTGCTCCATCCAGTCCATGGTCGCTGCGCCGTCGTGTACTTCACCGATTTTATGGGACATCCCGGTGTAGAACAGAACGCGCTCAGTGGTCGTGGTTTTACCCGCATCGACATGGGCACAGATACCGATATTACGGTACCGGTTTATAGGCGTTTTACGAGCCAAAACTCAATCCTCGGAACTTACATCAAAAGCTTTATTAAAAGCTTAGAAGCGGTAGTGAGCGAATGCTTTGTTCGCTTCAGCCATGCGATGAACGTCTTCACGTTTCTTCACAGCTGCACCACGACCTTCAACTGCATCACCGATTTCACCGGCCAGACGCAGCGCCATGGATTTTTCACCACGCTTACGGGAAGCATCCACCAACCAACGCATAGCCAGAGCCATACGACGGGAAGGACGAACTTCTACAGGCACCTGATAGGTAGCACCACCCACACGGCGAGATTTAACCTCTACCATTGGCTGGATCGCTTCCAGTGCTTTGTTGAATGCTTCGATTGGATCTTCACCAGTCCGCTGACCAACTGTGTCCAGCGCACCGTAAACAATCTTCTCAGCAACAGATTTCTTACCACTGATCATCAGGTGGTTAGTAAATTTTGCCAGTGTAATGTTACCGAATTTAGGATCCGGCAGGATTTCACGTTTTGCCGCAACTCTTCTTCTTGGCATGATAAGCCCCTTTATCTACAGGTCTTCAGGTTATTTCAGGAATTGATACCTGACCTTACTCTTATTGCTTGCGGTCTAGCTCTAGTTGTATAGCGGGCTGTTTAAACAGCTGTGCCGGACTTCTGTCGCCGTCCCGGAAACGCTTAAGACTTAGGACGCTTGGTACCGTACTTAGAACGACCCTGTTTACGGTCGTTAACGCCACTGGTATCCAGTGCGCCACGTACTGTGTGGTAACGAACACCCGGCAAGTCTTTTACACGACCACCACGGATCAGAACAACAGAGTGCTCCTGCAGGTTGTGACCTTCACCACCGATGTAGGAAGTAACCTCATATCCGTTTGTCAGACGAACACGGCACACTTTACGCAGTGCTGAGTTCGGTTTCTTAGGGGTTGTTGTATAGACGCGGGTACAAACGCCACGGCGCTGAGGACATGCCTGCAATGCAGGTACATCACTCTTTACCACTTTGCGCTTGCGCGGCTGTCGTACCAGCTGGTTAATAGTTGCCATTAAGCAAACTCCACGCTTTTATTTAAGCACTAAAAAACAGGATTTTTTTCACTCCTGTCACGAAAGGGCCGAGATTGTACTCAATCCCGGCCCATCAGGTCAATATTCGACCAGATAATAGATAGTACTTTTTGGATCTTTCTTTCAATCACCATCAGGTACTATCTGTATATGCACCTTACGGACACGCTCCAATGAGTATCAGAGCCTGCCCAGGTTCATTATTCTGAATCAGGCATTGATGCCTGGTTCAGGGCTGCAGTCAGCGCCAGTTGAACATCTTCTGCACTGACAGACATGCTATCATCAGCCTTAACCGCCTGACGCTTACGGGCCTTGTGGTATGCCAGACCAGTACCGGCCGGAATCAGACGACCCACGACAACGTTCTCTTTGAGACCGCGCAGGAAGTCTTTCTTACCACACACCGCACCCTCGGTCAGTACACGGGTTGTCTCCTGGAAGGACGCCGCAGAGATGAAGGACTCGGTTGCCAGAGAGGCTTTGGTAATACCCAGCAGTACACGATCATACTTAGCCGGCATCTTACCTTCCGCTTCCAGGCGTTTGTTCTCTTCAACCACCTGATGGAATTCAACCTGCTCACCGTTAATGAACGAGCTGTCTCCGCTGGCGGTGATATCCACCTTACGCAGCATCTGACGTACGATTACTTCGATATGCTTATCGTTGATCCCTACACCCTGCAGACGGTAAACGTCCTGAATCTCAGAGGTGATGTATTTCGCCAGCTCGGCGACACCCTTGATCCGCAGAATATCATGCGGGTTAGACGGTCCGTCGGAGATAATTTCACCCTTCTGCACCGTTTCACCTTCAAAGACGTTCAGGTTACGCCACTTAGGAATCATGATCTCCATTGGATCAGCATTCTGCGGGCTGATAACCAGACGCTTCTTACCCTTAGTCTCCTTACCAAACGTGATGGTACCGGAGATCTCAGCCAGGATAGAGGACTCTTTTGGCTTACGCGCTTCAAACAGGTCAGCAACCCGTGGCAGACCACCGGTGATATCCTTGTTCACAGAACCTTCCTGCGGGATACGCGCCAGTACGTCACCAATGCCCACCTCAGCACCGTTGCTCAGGTTAAGAATCGCTTTCGCTGGCAACAGATACTGCGCCGGAGAGTCAGTTCCCGGGTGGAACAGATCATCACCAGTAGCGGCATCGACCAGACGGATCATCGGACGAATATCTTTACCCGCCGCCGGACGCAGTGCCGGATCGAGAATTTCAATAGTCGACAGACCGGTCAGCTCATCGGTTTGCTGCTTAACAGTAATACCGTCATCAATACCGACAAACTCAAGCTTACCCGCCACCTCGGAGATGATTGGGTGAGTATGCGGGTCCCAGTTGGCGACGATGGAGCCGGCTTCAACACGGGAACCATCCTTAACCTTGATCACAGAACCGTACGGCAGCTTATAGCGCTCACGCTCACGACCGTGTTCGTCGGTTACACCCAGCTCACCGGAGCGGGAAGTTGCCACCAGTGAACCGTCGGCTTTTTCTACAGACTTCAGATTGTGCATCCGGATCTCACCGGAGTTCTTAACCTGAATGCTGTCAACCGCGGCTGCCCGCGATGCCGCACCACCGATGTGGAAGGTACGCATGGTCAGCTGTGTTCCAGGCTCACCGATTGACTGTGCTGCGATAACACCGACCGCTTCACCCGGGTTAACCCGATGACCACGACCCAGATCACGGCCATAACACTTAGAGCAGAGACCGAAGGTGGTTTCACAGGTAATCGCACTGCGAACAATGATCTCATCAATTGATGAGTAACGTTCTTCATCGTCCAGACGCTTAACCCAGGCCTCGTCCATCAGGGTGCCCGCTTCGATCAGCACCTCTTTCCCGGTTGGATCCATCACATCCTGAGCCACAACACGACCCAGAACACGATACCCCAGACCGACAACCACATCGCCACCTTCAATCAGCGGCTGCATGATCAGACCTTCTTCAGTACCACAATCATCTTCAGTGATAACCAGATCCTGTGCCACATCAACCAGACGACGGGTCAGGTAACCAGAGTTTGCAGTCTTCAGTGCGGTATCCGCCAGACCTTTACGAGCACCGTGGGTTGAGATGAAGTACTGCAGTACGTTCAGACCTTCACGGAAGTTAGCCGTGATGGGCGTTTCGATGATAGAGCCATCCGGCTTCGCCATCAGACCACGCATACCCGCCAGCTGACGAATCTGCGCCGCACTACCCCGGGCACCGGAGTCGGCCATCATATATACAGAGTTGAAAGAGTCCTGAGCTTCAAGCTCACCGTGACGGTTAATCACCTCTTCCTTCTTCAGGTTATCCATCATCTTCTTGGCCAGAATCTCGTTGGCACGGGACCAGATATCGATAACCTTGTTGTATTTCTCACCCTGGGTAACCAGACCGTCGGCGTACTGCATCTCGATCTCTTTCACTTCAGCATCAGCTGAGGTGATGATATCGACCTTCTCATCCGGGATAACGAAGTCGTTAACACCGATAGAAGAACCGGATACGGTTGCCTGACGGAAGCCCATGTACATCACCTGGTCAGCAAAGATAACGGTATCTTTCAGACCAACGATACGGTACGCGGTGTTGATCAGGCGGGAGATCGCCTTTTTCGTCATCGCCTGGTTGACCAGCTCAAACGGCAGCCCTTTTGGCACGATATTGAACAGCATGGCACGACCGACAGTGGTGTCCTGAATGGTCGTACGGTGCTCTTCGTTGCCTTCGATATCGCGGATAGTCTCGCTGATACGAACTTTTACCTTGGCCTGCAGGTCAACCTGCTTAGCACCGTAAGCACGCTGAACTTCTTTAATATCAGAGAAGACCATACCCTCACCGAGGGCATTGATACGGTCACGGGTCATCCAGTACAGACCCAGTACCACGTCCTGAGACGGTACGATGATTGGCTCACCGTTGGCTGGAGACAGTACGTTGTTGGTTGACATCATCAGCGCACGGGCTTCCAGCTGCGCTTCAATTGTCAGCGGTACGTGTACCGCCATCTGGTCACCGTCAAAGTCGGCGTTGTAGGCCGCACATACCAGCGGGTGCAGCTGAATCGCTTTACCTTCGATCAGTACCGGCTCAAATGCCTGGATACCCAGACGGTGCAGGGTTGGTGCACGGTTAAGCATGATCGGGTGTTCGCGGATAACTTCATCCAGGATATCCCAAACCAGTGACTCTTCGCGCTCAACCATTTTCTTAGCGGTTTTAATGGTGGTCGCGTGACCACGCAGCTCCAGCTTAGAGAAGATAAATGGCTTGAACAGTTCCAGCGCCATCTTCTTAGGCAGACCACACTGATGCAGACGCAGGTATGGACCCACCACGATGACCGAACGACCGGAGTAGTCAACACGCTTACCCAGCAGGTTCTGACGGAAACGACCCTGTTTACCCTTGATCATGTCAGCCAGGGATTTCAGAGGACGCTTGTTAGAACCGGTGATAGCACGACCACGACGACCGTTATCCAGCAGCGCATCAACAGATTCCTGCAACATACGTTTTTCGTTACGTACGATGATATCCGGAGCACTCAGATCCAGCAGACGCTTCAGACGGTTGTTACGGTTGATAACGCGACGATACAGATCGTTCAGATCTGAGGTTGCGAAACGACCGCCATCCAGGGGAACCAACGGACGCAGATCGGGTGGCAGAACCGGCAGAACCTGAAGAATCATCCACTCGGGTTTATTACCAGAGGTGTGGAAACCTTCCAGCAGTTTCAGACGCTTGGACAGCTTCTTAATCTTGGTTTCAGAGTTAGTCGCCGGCAGCTCTTCACGCATCACTTCGATCTCTTCAGCAAGATCGATCGATTTCAGCAGCTCCTGAACCGCTTCAGCACCCATACGGGCATCAAAGTCGTCACCAAACTCTTCCAGCGCTTCAAAGTACTGCTCATCGTTCAGCAGCTGACCACGCTCAAGCGTCGTCATACCCGGATCGATAACAACAAATGATTCGAAGTACAGCACCCGCTCGATATCACGCAGGGTCATATCCAGCATCAGACCGATACGGGATGGCAGTGACTTCAGGAACCAGATGTGAGCAACGGGAGAGGCCAGTTCGATGTGACCCATACGCTCACGACGAACCTTAGCCAGTGCAACTTCAACGCCACACTTCTCACAGATAACACCACGATGCTTCAGTCGCTTGTACTTACCACACAGACACTCGTAATCCTTAACAGGACCGAAGATCTTGGCACAGAACAGACCATCACGCTCTGGCTTAAAGGTGCGGTAGTTGATGGTTTCTGGCTTTTTAACTTCACCAAAAGACCAGGAACGGATCATCTCAGGCGATGCCAGACCGATACGGATCGAGTCGAACTCGTCGTTCTGTCCCTGGGATTTCAACAGATTAAGTAAATCTTTCATTTCATTCAGCTCCTCGGGGGAGTTGACCGCGCAGCGGTTAATCAGCTGCGCAGTAAACTATCTGTTAAAGGGTTACTCGTTTTCCAGCTCGATATCGATACCGAGCGAGCGGATCTCTTTCACCAGCACGTTGAACGATTCTGGCATACCCGGCTCCATGCGGTGATCACCATCCACGATGTTCTTATACATCTTGGTACGGCCGTTCACGTCATCGGATTTAACCGTCAGCATCTCCTGCAGGGTGTAGGCAGCACCGTATGCTTCCAGTGCCCAGACCTCCATCTCACCGAAGCGCTGACCACCGAACTGCGCCTTACCACCCAGCGGCTGCTGAGTAACCAGGCTGTAGGAACCGGTAGAACGTGCGTGCATCTTATCGTCAACCAGGTGGTTCAACTTCAGCATGTACATGTAACCCACGGTTACCGGACGGCTGAACTCATCACCGGTGCGACCATCGAACAGAGTGAACTGGCCGGTGTCGCTCAGGTCTGCCATCCGCAGCAGCTCCTTCACTTCCGCCTCTTTAGCACCATCAAATACTGCAGTTGCCAGAGGTACACCACCTTTCAGGTTCTTCGCCAGTTCCAGCACTTCGTCATCACTCAGAGAGTCGATATCTTCATGACGACCAGACTTGTAACCACCCAGTTCGCTGTTATAGATACGGTCAAGGAACTCACGCAGCTCTTTGATTGTTTCAAGACGATCACGTTCAGCCTGAAGCATCTTATTGATCTTCACGCCCAGACCTTTAGCGGCCATACCCATGTGCGTCTCAAGTACCTGACCTACGTTCATCCGTGACGGTACACCCAGAGGGTTCAGTACGATATCGACCGGCTCGCCGTTCTCATCGTATGGCATATCTTCAACCGGCATGATAACGGAGATAACACCCTTGTTACCGTGACGTCCTGCCATCTTGTCACCCGGCTGTACGCGACGTTTAGTGGCCACATAAACCTTAACAATTTTCAGTACGCCAGGGGCCAGGTCATCACCGGTCTGCAGCTTGTCTTTCTTATCTTCAAACTTGGCATCCAGCTCAACGCGGCGCTCTTCCAGCTGCTCCTGAGCTTTCTCCAGCATCTCCTGAGTCGCATCATCAGCAACGCGGATCTTGAACCAGTCTGATTTCTTCAGCTCAGCCAGGGCCTCAGCGGTGATCTCTTCACCCTTCTTGAAGTTCGCACCGCCTTCAGCTTTCAGACCACACAGAGCACGTCCAAGACGCTCAAAGGTCGCCTGCTCAACGATACGCAACTCTTCGTTCAAATCCTTACGGATGCGGTTCAGCTCGGACTGCTCGATAGAGATTGCACGCTCATCCTTCTGCACACCGTCACGGGTAAACACCTGAACATCGATAACCTTACCGATAGTACCGGTCTTAACACGCAGTGAGGTGTCCTTAACATCGGACGCCTTCTCACCGAAGATCGCACGCAGCAGCTTCTCTTCCGGTGTCAGCTGAGTTTCACCCTTAGGTGTCACCTTACCCACCAGAATATCACCCGGGCCTACTTCAGCACCGATATGGACAATACCGGCTTCATCCAGCTTAGCCAGTGCAGATTCACCCACGTTTGGAATATCTGACGTGATCTCTTCAGAACCCAGCTTGGTATCACGTGCCACACAGGTCAGTTCCTGAATATGGATCGTCGTGAAACGATCTTCCTGAACGACCCTTTCAGAGATAAGGATGGAATCCTCGAAGTTGTAACCGTTCCAGGGCATGAATGCGATACGCATGTTCTGCCCCAGCGCCAGCTCACCCAGGTCAACGGACGGGCCGTCAGCCATGATATCGCCACGCTGAACCTGTTCACCCTGACGCACAATCGCACGCTGGTTGATGCAGGTGTTCTGGTTAGAACGGGTGTACTTAGTGAGGTTGTAGATATCCACACCCGCTTCACCGGCAACCGTCTCTTCGTCGTTAACACGGACGACAATACGCGCCGCATCAACTGACTCAATCACACCACCGCGATCGGCAACCACACACACACCGGAATCGCGGGCAACATAACGTTCCATGCCGGTACCGACCAGCGGCTTATCAGCCCGCAGGGTTGGTACAGCCTGACGCTGCATGTTTGATCCCATCAATGCGCGGTTCGCGTCATCGTGTTCCAGGAACGGGATCAGTGCCGCTGCCACCGATACAACCTGACGTGGAGATACATCCATGTAGGTTACTTTTTCCGGCGGCATAACGGTAAATTCATTTTCGTGACGTACTGCAACCAGTTCATCAGTCAGTGTCCGGTTCTCGTCCATGGCAGCAGATGCCTGGGCGATGACATGACGACCTTCCTCAATGGCTGACAGGTATTCAACTTCATCGGTCACCTTACAATCCACTACCTTACGATACGGCGTCTCAAGGAAACCATAGTCGTTGGTGCGGGCATAGGTCGCCAGCGAGTTGATCAGACCGATGTTTGGTCCTTCAGGTGTCTCGATAGGACATACGCGACCGTAGTGAGTTGCGTGTACGTCACGTACCTCAAAGCCTGCACGCTCACGGGTCAGACCGCCAGGTCCTAACGCAGAAACACGACGCTTGTGAGTCACTTCTGACAGCGGGTTGTTCTGGTCCATAAACTGAGACAGCTGAGACGAACCGAAGAACTCTTTCACCGCGGCAGCAACCGGCTTGGCATTGATCAGATCCTGAGGCATCAGGTTATCCGACTCTGCCATACTCAGACGTTCACGAACGGCACGCTCTACCCGCACCAGACCCACGCGGAACTGGTTTTCGGCCATCTCGCCAACGGAACGGATACGACGGTTACCCAGGTGATCGATATCATCCACAACGCCTTTACCGTTACGGATATCGATCAGCGTTTTCATGACCGACAGGATATCTTCTTTATCCAGCACGCCAGAACCGGTCTCTTCTTCGCGGCCCAGGCGGCGGTTGAACTTCATCCGGCCAACCGCAGACAGGTCGTAGCGCTCTTCGGTAAAGAACAGGTTCTCAAACAGGTTTTCTGCTGATTCCTTGGTTGGCGGCTCACCAGGGCGCATCATGCGGTAGATCTCTACCAGTGCTTCCAGCTGGTTACGGGTGGTATCGATACGCAGGGTATCAGATACAAACGGACCGCAATCAAGTTCATTGGTATACAGGGTTTCAAAAGCAGTAACATTACGGCTGCGAATCTGCTCCAGTAACTCTTCAGTGATCTCGCTGTTGCCTTCGCACAGCAGCTCACCGGTGGTCGGATCAATAATATCTTTCGCTAATACTTTGCCCAGCAGGTACTCAACCGGCACCTCCAGCTGAGTGATATTCTCTTTCTCCAGCTGACGGATATGGCGAGGTGTAATCCGGCGGCCGGATTCAACCAGCACGCTGCCGCTGGAATCTTTAATATCAAAAGTAGCCGTTTCACCACGCAGACGGGACGGAACCAGTGTCATCAGAATTTCATCTGCACTGAGGGTCCACTCGGTGTTGTCAAAGAAGGTATCGAGGATCTCTTCAGTGGTATAGCCAAGCGCGCGCAGCAGAATAGTTGCTGGCAGCTTACGACGGCGGTCGATACGTACAAACAGGCTATCTTTAGGATCAAACTCGAAGTCCAGCCATGAACCACGGTAAGGAATAACACGGGCAGAATACAGCAGCTTCCCGGAGGAGTGCGTTTTACCCTTGTCATGGTCGAAGAATACACCCGGCGAACGGTGCAGCTGAGAGACAATAACCCGCTCAGTACCGTTGACAACGAAAGTACCGTTGTCGGTCATCAGCGGCATTTCGCCCATGTATACTTCTTGTTCTTTAATATCTTTAATCGCTTTATTTGAAGAATCGCGATCATAGATTACCAGGCGTACTTTAACGCGCAGCGGGGCAGCATAAGTAATACCACGCATCTGGCATTCTTTAACGTCAAAAACCGGCTCGCCCAGACGGTAACCTACATATTCCAATGCGGCGTTTCCGGAATAGGAAACGATCGGGAATACGGAACTGAAAGCCGCATGCAGCCCGATATCTTTACGCTCTGCAGAATCAGCACCCTGTTGCAGGAATTTCAAATAAGAATCCAACTGGATTGCCAACAGATATGGCACATCCATCGCTTCCGGCAGCTTTCCGAAGTCTTTACGGATGCGTTTCTTTTCAGTATATGAGTAAGCCATCTAAGTTCCCCAGCATCTGCACCTGAAAAATTCAAACAAACCGAAGGAAATTTCTCGGCCTGTGAACCGTTATTATTTGCTCTTACTAATAACGGAAAAAGGCCGGTGGCACTTTGCCACCAGCCGTAGATGTATCAGCTACTAAATAGTCTGATACGAAGCATCGCGCCGCTTACTTAACTTCAACAGTTGCGCCAGCTTCTTCCAGAGCAGCTTTAAGTGCTTCTGCGTCTTCCTTGCTAACACCTTCTTTAACGGTAGCAGGAGCGCCGTCAACCATACCTTTAGCTTCTTTCAAGCCCAGGCCAGTTGCTGCACGAACAGCTTTGATTACGTTTACTTTCTTGTCGCCAGCGCCAGTCAGTACAACGTCGAATTCAGTCTGCTCTTCAGCAGCAGCACCAGCGTCGCCGCCAGCTGCACCAGCAACTGCAACAGCAGCAGCAGATACACCGAATTTTTCTTCCATTGCTTCAACCAGTGCTACAACGTCCATTACAGACATTTCAGCGATTGCGTTCAAGATATCTTCTTTAGATACGGACATGTTTAATTCCTAAAATATTCGAGCCAGAGGCTCTTAAACTCGTTCTTAAGCGGCTTGTATTAAGCAGCTGCTTGTTCTTTCTGTTCGCGAACAGCCGCGATAGTGCGCACCAGCTTGCCTGCTGCAGCTTCTTTCATGCAGCCCATCAGCTTGGCGATCGCTTCGTCGTATGTTGGCAGTGAAGCCAGCATAGAGATATCAACGATCTGTCCTTCGAAAGCAGCGGTCTTCAGCTCCAGCTTGTCATTTCCCTTGGCGAAATCTTTCAGAATTCGCGCACCGGCACCTGGGTGCTCAGTAGAGAATGCAATCAGAGTCGGACCTACGAATGAATCAGTGATACATTCGAAATCAGAGCCTTCTACTGCACGACGTGCCAGCGTATTACGTACGACGCGCAGCCATACTCCCGCTTCACGTGCCTGCTTACGCAGCTCAGTCATCTTCTCAACGGTCACACCGCGAGAATCTGCAACTACAGCAGAGAGAGCGCCCTTGGCAGCTTCCTGGACTTCAGCGACAATCGCTTTTTTATCTTCGAGTCCTAATGCCACGATTTACTCCTGGGTTTAGTCTTTTCGACTGTTTACCATTCACTTCAGCATCGATCACTGAAGCGCCGAGTACGGTGGTTCAATTGATCCTGTTAAGGGGATCACACCGTCTGCGCAGGCTGATAGATTAAGAGTCCGGTTACGTGCACCATTCTCACCTGCGGTCTTTGACGACCTCTGCAGCAACGCCGCAGAGACCCTCAATTCTTTCTGAAAACCGATTAAACGCTCAGTGAGCTCTGATCGATTGCCAGACCTGGCCCCATAGTGGTGGACAGGGTAACTTTCTTCATGTAAACGCCTTTAGCAGAAGCAGGCTTCAGCTTTTTCAGCTCGCTCAGCAGCGCTTCAACGTTTGCTTTGATAGCATCAGCTTCGAAGCCAACTTTACCAACGCCAGCGTGGATAATACCGTTCTTGTCAGTACGGAAACGTACCTGACCCGCCTTAGCATTGTTGACCGCAGTCACAACATCAGGGGTTACAGTACCTACCTTAGGGTTTGGCATCAGACCACGTGGACCCAGAACCTGACCCAGCTGACCCACAACGCGCATCGCATCCGGAGTCGCGATAACAACGTCAAAGTTCAGATCGCCGCCTTTGATCTGTTCAGCCAGATCATCAAAACCAACAACGTCAGCACCCGCTGCTTTAGCTTTCTCTGCGTTCTCGCCCTGCGCAAATACCGCAACACGAACATCTTTACCAGTACCGCTAGGCAGAACACTTGAACCACGTACGTTCTGGTCAGATTTACGTGGGTCAACGCCCAGGTTTACTGCCACATCGACAGACTCTTTAAAGCCAACAGTTGACAGTTCGTTTAGCAGCGCAACAGCATCAGCAACAGAGTACTGCTTACCTGGTTCAACTTTTTCAGCAATCGCCTTTTGGCGTTTAGTCAGCTTAGCCATTACTCAGCTCCTTCCACGATCAGACCCATGCTACGTGCACTACCTGCGATGGTACGAACCGCTGCATCCATATCAGAAGCAGTCAGATCAGCCATTTTAGTGGTAGCAATCTCTTCCAGCTGAGCGCGGGTAACAGTACCGACTTTCTCAGTATTAGGACGACCAGAACCGCTCTTCAGGCCTGCAGCTTTCTTCAGCAGAACAGCAGCCGGAGGAGTCTTGGTAATGAAAGTAAAGCTGCGATCAGCATAAACAGTGATCACAACCGGAGTCGGCAGACCCGGCTCAATACCCTGTGTAGCCGCGTTAAACGCCTTACAGAATTCCATGATGTTAACACCATGCTGACCCAGTGCTGGACCAACGGGTGGACTTGGGTTCGCCTGACCGGCGGCAACCTGCAGCTTAATATAAGCCTGGATTTTCTTAGCCATGTTTTACTCCTGGTGGGTAGTAGCGCCTTTCGGCTCCCCGGTTTAAAGACGGAAAAACCCCAGCACCTATTCAAGCACCGAGGTTAATTCCTGACATACTGCTATCAGGCTTTTTCGACCTGACCAAACTCCAGCTCGACCGGAGTCGAACGACCGAAGATCAGCACTGCAACATGCAGCCTGTTCTTCTCATAATTCACTTCTTCAACTACGCCATTAAAGTCGGCAAACGGACCATCAATAACGCGCACCATTTCACCCGGCTCGAACAGAGTTTTCGGACGCGGCTGATCAACACCACTCTCAACGCGTTGCAGAATGGCTTGTGCTTCTTTTTCGGTAATTGGCGCAGGCTTATCAGCCGTACCACCGATAAAACCGAGGACACGTGGCGTATCTTTCACCAGGTGCCAGGTATCATCATTCATTTCCATCTGAACCAGAACATAGCCCGGATAGAATTTACGCTCAGACTTACGTTTTTTGCCTTCGCGGATCTCAACAACCTCTTCTGTTGGAACGAGGATATCGCCGAAGCCATCCTGCATATTATGCAGCTCAACCCGTTCTTTCAGAGAGTTCATTACACGCTTCTCGTAACCGGAGTACGCATGTACAACATACCATCGCATAGCCATGCCTCTTCCCTCTTATCCGATTACAGCTGCAACGCCCAGACTCAACAAAGAATCAAGACCCCACAGAAGCAAACCTACAATCAAAACCACCACCGTAACAATCAGAGTTGTCTGAAGTGTTTCCTGGCGGGTTGGCCATACAACTTTGCGAATTTCAGATCGCGCTTCTTTAAACAGAGTAAAGAAAGCCAGACCTTTAGCTGTTTGCAGCGCAACAAAGCCTGCAACACCAGCAAGAACTAATAATGCAATTACGCGATACAGCAGAGACTCTTCTGAATAAACAGAATTACCTACTACGCCAGCAGCTACAATTGCTACCACTACGACCCATTTCAGGCCATCCAGCTTTGAACCTTCGGAAGACACTTTAGAATTCACGATGGGCCTCGGTTATCGATAATTTGCTATGACTTGTTAGATGCCAACTCAGATTAGAGTTGGCAGGCCAGGAGGGACTCGAACCCCCAACCTGCGGTTTTGGAGACCGCTGCTCTGCCAATTGAGCCACTGGCCTAGTGCTAACTAGGGACGCGTATGTTACACGCATCCCTACTAGGTGGCAACCGTTAAGTTGCCTAAATCATCAATTACTCGATGATTTTAGATACAACGCCTGCACCCACAGTACGACCGCCTTCACGGATCGCAAAACGCAGACCTTCTTCCATCGCGATTGGGTTAATCAGGGTAACGTCCATTTTAACGTTATCGCCTGGCATAACCATTTCTACGCCTTCTGGAAGTTCACAAGCACCGGTGATATCAGTTGTACGGAAGTAGAACTGTGGACGGTAGCCTTTGAAGAATGGAGTGTGACGACCACCTTCATCTTTAGACAGTACGTATACTTCACCTTCGAAACGAGTGTGAGGAGTGATAGTACCTGGCTTAGCCAGTACCTGACCACGCTCAACGTCGTCACGCTTAGTACCACGCAGCAGCGCACCAATGTTCTCACCTGCACGACCTTCGTCAAGCAGCTTACGGAACATCTCTACACCAGTACAGGTAGTAGTCTGAGTGTCACGGATACCAACGATCTGGATCTCTTCACCAGTCTTAACGATACCACGCTCTACACGACCGGTTACTACAGTACCACGACCAGAGATTGAGAATACGTCCTCGATAGGCATCAGGAATGGCTGATCGATTGCACGCTCTGGTTCTGGAATGTAAGTATCCAGCGCTTCAACCAGTTTTCTTACAGCAGTTGTACCCAGCTCGTTGTCATCTTCACCGTTCAGTGCCATCAGGGCAGAACCAGCGATGATTGGAGTGTCATCACCTGGGAACTCGTAAGTATCCAGCAGCTCACGCAGCTCCATTTCAACCAGCTCCAGCATCTCAGCGTATTCTTCAGAGTCAACACCGCCACAATCTTCAGCCAGCAGGTCAGCTTTGTTCAGGAATACAACGATGTAAGGTACACCCACCTGACGAGACAGCAGGATGTGTTCACGAGTCTGTGGCATAGGGCCATCAGTCGCACCACATACCAGAATCGCACCGTCCATCTGTGCCGCACCGGTGATCATGTTTTTAACATAGTCAGCGTGTCCGGGGCAGTCTACGTGCGCGTAGTGACGGATAGTTGAATCATACTCAACGTGAGAGGTTGCGATAGTGATACCACGCTCACGCTCTTCCGGTGCATTATCGATACCGTCAAAAGCGACAGCCTTACCACCGAAAACTTCAGCACATACACGGGTCAGTGCAGCTGTCAGAGTAGTTTTACCGTGGTCAACGTGGCCGATTGTACCAACGTTAACGTGCGGTTTATTACGTTCAAATTGTTCTTTAGCCATTGCCATTTACCTTGAGTAAAGTAAGTGTGATTAACCACGTTGCCACATACAACAAAGGGCAGACATATCGCTATATCTACCCTCTGAAAAAATGGAGCTCATGGGCGGATTTGAACCGCCGACCTCACCCTTACCAAGGGTGTGCTCTACCCCTGAGCCACATGAGCACATCAAACTGGAGCGGGTAGCGGGAATCGAACCCGCATCATCAGCTTGGAAGGCTGAGGTTCTACCATTGTACCATACCCGCCTTGCAGCTATTGGTGGTGGGGGGTGGATTCGAACCACCGAAGCTCGCGCGTCAGATTTACAGTCTGATCCCTTTGGCCACTCGGGAACCCCACCCTACCAATACTTCACCGCTTAAATGGTGCCGGCACCAAGAGTCGAACTCGGGACCTACTGATTACAAGTCAGTTGCTCTACCAACTGAGCTATACCGGCATCAGCTGCGAAGTGGCGCATATATTAATCACGCACCCCTGTGCTTGCAACCCCTTTACATAATTTTTTTTCGATTTTTATGGCAGAATTAAAAAACTGATCTACCTCTTTGATTTTATTGCCGGTTTCAACTGAGCTATCGGTTTCCACCCAGACATCATACAGCCTGTCCTGACTGACCACCTGATACTCATCAGGTTGAAACAATCCGATCAGCTCATTGCGCGCCCGATTCAGCTCCGCACGACTACCATAACGCCCAATAATATAGACAGGCTTCATCTTCACCCGTGACTCTTCTGCACTCAGCCCCAGCGCCGCCAGATTTTCCAGCAGCGCCTGCTGCCCCCGCAATCCGACAGGCTTTTCCAGCGTCAGCTCATACGCCAGCACCCGCTCAACCTCAACCGGCACCACCGTTGACTCCAGTCCCTGCTGCGCCAACCGGCCCTGCAATTCAGTAGCAACCGACGCCTGTTCAATCCCGCTGATCACCTGACACCAGCGGGTCGCCGTTTCATCTGCAGACGATGGCTCTGAGATTGTTGCCGACTCAGCAGCCGACTCCACTTCCTGCTGCAGCGACTCAGATTCAGGGGGGGTCACTCCCGATTGCCGCGGCAGTAATAGAGAAGCATCCTCTTCTGTAAGCAGACGGATACGAGAGACATTAGCAGGCATCACAAAAGTGTCATTCACTTCCGGCTTGCGTAGCTGCCAGCCCAGATATAGCGCGTTTACCAGCAATAGCAGGAGAAACAGCCAGCGCACCGCTATTCTCCAAGCGCCAGCGACAGACCATCCAACACCAGATCAGGGCACCAGATTGCGCCATCAACCAGCGAACAGAACAGCTCTCCATCGCCACCTGTGACAAACACCGGCTGCCCCGCAGCGCTACGCATCACTTTTTCCGCCAGTGCCTGCAGCAACAGATTAACTCCATGCTGAACCGCCTCAGACGTGTTGACACCGGGTGCCGAGCAGAACCCTTCTATCGAGTGATCAACAATCACCTGCGCGGTATTACTCAACAGATTACGCCCCATCAGTTGCAACCCCGGCATGATGTATCCCCCCAGATGGCGGCCATAGTCATCCAGCTGTTCTATGGTTATTGCACTGCCACAGTCCACCACCCAACAAGCAGCACCCGCCTGCTGCCAGGCACTGAGTATCGCCAGCCAGCGGTCAACCCCCATCCGGGCCGGATCGGAGTAGCTGTTCACTACGCCACAGGCCGCCGCCTGAGTCTCTGCAAATTCCGGCTGCAACTGCCAGCGCTGCTGCACAAATTCACGCAATGCCTGGTTAATACGATCACCGGCAACTGAAGCGATCCTTATGCGACCCACACTTTCAGGCCAGTCGATGCTATCCAGTTCATTATGGCGAGCCCGACCACCCAACACCGTTCCCGCTATACGCCACTTTACAAAGGTATTACCTGCATCCAGATCAAGAATATTCATGCCAGACGCACACTCACTTCGCCACCATGATAGGCCTGCAACTCTCCGTCCGTTTCCAGCAACAGGGCACCGCTCTGATCAACACCACGACAAACCCCCAGCGCCTGCCGGTTGCCAAGATTAAGACTGATCACCTGATCACGATGCGCATTAGCTGCCTGCCACTCATCCTGGAATGCCACAAACCCCTCTTCGGAGAACTGAAGCAAAACCGGCACCAGCTCGTTAATCAGTTCAGCCAGCAAACGGTTTCGCGAGGGAGCAACCCCCTGAGCCTGCTGCAGATCAACCCAGGGCTGGTCAATTGCTTCAGCAGCCGCTTCAGGCATCTTCACATTGATCCCCACTCCGATCACAACAAAACAGTCACCGGCGGCATCACCACTCATCTCCAGCAACACCCCTGCCAGCTTACGGCCACGCCACAACAGATCATTGGGCCACTTGACCTCGACACCATCGATCCCCAGACGCGCCAGCCCCCGCAGCAACGCAACCCCAACTGCCAGACTCAGCCCCTCAAGGGCTGCAGCACCGTTACTGAACTGCCAGGTGAGCGAGAAGTAAAGGTTGCTGGCAAACGGACTGGCCCAGCTGCGCCCCCGCCGGCCACGCCCTGAGGTTTGCTGCTCGGCCAGATAGAGTGACCCATGCCCATCACGGTACACCGCCTCCATCGCTTTGGCATTGGTTGAGGGTATAATCAGGTTGAGGTCGATCAGCCTGAGACTGCGACTGGCTTCAGGTGACAACGCCTCCTCTATTAACTCACGATTCAGCAGATCAAGCCCCCCGGGAATACGATAACCCCGGCCTTTGACGCTATAGATATCCAGTCCAGACTCTTCAATAATTTTAATCTGCTTCCAGATAGCACTGCGACTCACGCCCAGCGCCTTACCCAGAGCCTGCCCGGAATGAAACTTACCATCCGCAAGCACGGCCAATAGCGGCTCAATCATAGCGGCACCCTTCAGGAGATCCGTTGGAGAACAATAAAGCTGTAATCATAGGGATTATGGTCTGCAGCTGAAAAATCTTCGCGACCAACTTCAGCCCAGTCACCGGGATGATACTCAGGAAACCAGGCATCCCCCTTCACCTCAGCATGCACCTGTGTCAGATAGAGACGGTCCGCCAGGGGCAGCGCTTGCTCATAGATCTGTGCACCACCAATCACCATCGCCTCATCGCAGCCATCAATCATGCAGATACTCTCAGCCAGATCCCAGGCCGCCTGCAGGCTGTTGACCACCTTAACGTTATCCGGCTGATAGGCGTCATCGCGGCTGACTACGATGTTGGTTCGCCCCGGCAGCGGTCGGCCGATCGACTCGAACGTCTTGCGCCCCATAATAATCGGCTTACCCATGGTGACCTGTTTGAAATAACGCAGATCCTCCGGCAGATGCCAGGGCAGGTTATTGTTGATCCCGATCACCCGGTTTTCGGCCTGGGCAACAATGATCGCCAGGTTCATATAATCTCCTTAATACTGGTACCAGCGCCTTGCTGTTTGCTAACATTGCAAGCTGAATTTAACCACAGGTGTTAATAACAAACCAATGAGACAGTATCTCGATCTTTGCCAAAGGCTAATTAATGAAGGCGTTTGGGTAGAAAATGAACGCACAGGCAAGCGCTGCCTGACCGTTATTAATGCCGATCTTACCTATGATGTCGCTGCCGGCGAATTCCCACTGGTGACGACCCGTAAAAGTTTCTATAAGTCAGCCATTGCCGAGATGCTGGGTTATATTCGTGGCTACAATAACGCCGCAGACTTCAGAAACATCGGCACAAAAACCTGGGATGCCAATGCCAACGATAATCCTGCGTGGCTGGCGAACCCCTACCGCCAAGGCACCGACGATTGTGGCTTTATCTATGGCAAGGTTGGCCGAAACTTTCCCAAGCCGGACGGCGGCAGCGTCGATCTGCTACGTAAAATTGTCGATGACCTGAGCAATGGTATCGATGATCGCGGCGAGATCTATACCTTTTATCATCCCGGGGCATTCCACATGGGCTGCCTGCGGCCCTGTATGTACAGCCATCACTTCTCGCTACTGGGCGACACCCTCCACCTCAACAGCACGCAACGAAGCTGTGATGTACCCCTGGGGTTAACCTTTAATATGGTTCAGGTCTATTTTCTGCTGGCGATTATCGCTCAGATAACCGGCAATAAACCGGGCAAGGCCTATCACAAGATCGTCAATGCTCACATCTACGAAGATCAGCTGAAACTGATGCGTGATGTACAACTGACCCGTGAACCTTTCCCGCTCCCCACCTTCAGGATCAACCCGGATATCAAAACCCTGGAAGATCTGGAGACCTGGGTCAGCACCGACGACTTCGAAGTGGAAGGCTATCAGTATCACGACCCGATTCAATACCCGTTTTCAGTCTGATCCTGATCAGATAGTGAGTCGTTCCCACCGCTGACCTTTAAAGGGCCATTATGCCGAAATTAAAAATTGGCGGCTGGCAGCAAAAGAGCCAGTCAGTCGTCTACGACAACCCCTGGATACAGGTGCGCCATGAAGAGGTGATCCGCCCCAACGGCACCGAAGGGATCTATGGGGTGGTTCACTTCAAATCACATGCCATTGGCGTTCTGGCGATTGATGATGACGATATGATCTGCCTCGTCAGACAAAGCCGCTATCCCAATAATGAAACCACGGTTGAGATCCCTGAAGGAGGTGGTCCGCTGGATGAGCCACCCCTGGAGGCAGCCAGACGGGAGCTCCGTGAAGAGACCGGCTTCATCGCACAACACTGGCAACTCTTTATGGAGTTACGGACATCAAACTCAGTCACCGATGAGATCGCCTATATCTTTCTGGCAACCGGCCTCAGCCAGGGCACACAGCAGCTGGAAGACACAGAAGATATCGAACTGATAAAAGTACCTGTCAACGAAGCCATCGAGATGGCCATGAACGGGAAGATCACCGATGCTATGTCAGTAGCAGCACTACTTAAACTGGCGTTAGTTCGTCAACAACCAGATTAACCCGCCAAAGCTGAGGTTATTCAGTACCTCCCTATAAAGGCCAACACTGACTTGATTACGCTGACATATTGACATCCGCTGTCTTGTAATATCGCCACAGCGTGTTACATTGGCCTACACAATTACATGTCACTTAAGAGTTTTCTTTAATGTACACACTTTCTCACCTGCCTAAACAAAAATGCTGTAAACAGTTTGCTCTGTGCGGCAATGGTGGACGTGTGTAATTACTGACTAAACAATTTCATACAAGAGCCCGGTCGCAGCAATGTGACCGGGCTTTTTTTATGCCTATACAATCTCAGGAGTTTTTATGTTTTATGGTTCATATACGGCGCTAATCACCCCATTCAATCAGGGAAACGTTGATGAAGCGGCACTCAGGCAACTGGTTAACTGGCAGATAGATCAGGGCACTCAGGGGTTAGTACCCGTGGGGACCACGGGGGAGTCTCCGACAATATCCGAAGCCGAACACAAGCGCATTATTGAAATAGTCGTAGAGGAAACCGCTGGCCGCGTACCGGTGATTGCTGGAGCGGGTTCGAACAACCCGGCCGAGGCTCTGGTTTACGCAAAAACAGCTGAACAGGCGGGCGCGGATGGCATTCTCTGCGTGGCGGGATATTACAATCGTCCCTCGCAAGCGGGACTTTATGAGCATTTTAAACTGATCCATGATCAAACTAATATCCCGATCATCATCTACAACATTCCACCACGCACCATTGTCGATGTGCAACCACAGACGATGGCACAACTGGCTGCCCTTCCAAGAGTCTCAGGGGTAAAAGATGCCACCATGGATCTGTCACGCATCAGCCGCGAAAGATCTCTGATAAAGAGAGATTTCAGCTATATGTCGGGCGAGGATATAACAGCGGTTGCCTATAATGCGATGGGGGGACGGGGCTGTATTTCAGTCACGTCGAATGTGGCACCTGCGCTCTGCGCAGCGATGCAGTCAGCCTGTCAGAACGGCGATTATCAAACAGCGTTAGCGATTCACGAGCGACTGATGCCGCTACATCTGGCTCTGTTTGAAGAACCCAGCCCCAGCGGGATAAAGTATGCGCTGTCGCTGACGGGCATCTGCCAGGATGAAGTGCGGTTACCAATAATGCCCCCTTCTGCAACGACCCGGAAGAAAATTGAAACCGCACTCACGCAGCTGTCTTTAATTTAATCGCAGTCGATACCATTAAGGACACCCGGTGCCGGGAGATACTGCCCGGCACGGCATCCTTTCACAGGCCATCACCTTTGGATATTCAACCCTCCCCGTTACCGGCCTGATACTTCTCTAATGATTTGCTTCCTTTTTGTAAGCCAGCAACAGCAACACTGCACCGATCACAATCATCGGCAGTGATAACACCTGACCCATGGTCATCCAGTCGAGCGCGACAAAGCCTAGCTGGACATCCGGCTGACGGAAGAACTCCACACTGGAACGAAAGATACCGTAGAGCAGTAAAAACATCCCCGACACCGCCATTTTCGGCCGGGGTTTAGCCGAGTAAAGCCATAAAACAACAAATAGCACCACCCCTTCCAGCGCAAACTCATAAAGCTGCGAAGGGTGGCGGGCGATCATATCCCTGGTACGGGGAAAGATAACTCCCCAGCTTTGATCCGTTGGCCGCCCCCAGAGTTCGCCGCCAATAAAATTGCCTATCCGCCCCGCTCCCAGACCTATAGGGATCAGCGGCGCGACAAAATCGCCGATATCAAAATAACTCTTTTGGTATTTATGTGCGAAATAACCAATTGCGGCGATCACCCCCAGCAAGCCGCCATGGAATGACATCCCCCCCTCCCATACGGCAAATAACCACAACGGATCGTCGAGGAACTGACCGAAATTATAAAACACCACATAACCAAACCGGCCACCCAGCACAACCCCGATCGCGCCCCAGAAGATCAGATCGGAGATCTGCTCCTCGGTCCAGCCGGAGCCCGGGCGCCGGGCACGCCTGCCGCCGAGGTACCAGGCGGAGGCAAAGCCAACCAGGTACATCAGCCCATACCAGTGAATTTTTAACGGCCCTAACGCCACCGCAATCGGATCAATATTGTGAACCCACATCAAAACGCTCTTCCCTTACTTTAAATCAGCCCAGATATAACCACGCCTGCAACGCATCCTACAATAGATAAATGACAGATTTTGATTTTAAATGAAGCTGTTATATAACTAACCCGCCCATCAAAAAAGAGAGCTGACCGTGTGCCTGATTGTGTTCGCCTATAACTACCACCCGGATTACCGACTGATCCTCACCGCTAACCGGGATGAGTTTTACCACCGGCCTACCCGACCGATGCAATACTGGCCCGATCAGCCACAACTGCTGGCAGGTCAGGATCTGGAGCAGGGCGGCACCTGGCTGGGACTAACCCGCAACGGTCGTTTCTCTGCGCTGACCAACCACCGGGATGGCCGGCGACCACAACAGGGCATCCTCTCCCGAGGCAACCTGCCACTGGCATTTCTGCTGAGTAACGACAGCTGTAATGCTTTTATCCGCAACACCGCCATCGATAACTTTGACGGCTTCAATCAACTGATCGATGATGGCGACCAGCTCTGCTATCTGTCAAACCGCAGCGAACCACTGCAACCGGTTCCCCCAGGCATACACGGTATCAGCAATGCGGTATTCGATACCCCCTGGCCCAAGCTTGAAGCCCGTAAAGCAGCATTAAAAACCTGTATCGACGCCGGTGAGTTAAGCGGCGAAAACCTCATACAGCTGATGGCTGACAGAGAAACATATCCTGACACCCTGCTGCCTGATACCGGCATTGACATAGAACTGGAACGGCGACTCTCCTCCAGCTTTATTCACTCAGACAACTATGGCACCCGGGCGACGACGGCATTACTGATTAAACATAATGGTGAGGTTGAGGTTGTCGAGCAAAACTATAACGATCAGGGAGCTACCGGACGCAGGAGCATCCGGTTTCGGCTGGAAAGAGAGCTTAATCGGGAATGGTCGGCCGGGTAAGCTGCCCCAGCCCCAGCTCCTTGAGTGCATTGCGAAGCGTCATATGGATCTTATCCACATCATCCATCACAATAATCTGATTCAGCAGTTCCCGGGCACGATCAAAACTGATGCCTCGCAGGGCGAACTTAACTTTCGGCAAGTTGGTTGCGTTCATAGAGAGCACATCATAGCCCATCGCCATCAGCAGAATAGCCCCACCGGGGTCTGCCGCCATCTCACCACAGATACTGACCGAGACATTTTCCTTGTGCGCTTCATGCACAATAAACTGCAACGCTTTCAGAACCGCAGGATGATAGGGTACATAGAGACTCGCCACCCGGGGGTTATTGCGGTCAACGGCCAACAGATATTGGGTCAGATCGTTAGAACCCACCGAGATAAAATCAACCCGCCGGGCAAACCGCCTTACCTGATACACCGCGGCAGGCACTTCCACCATCACCCCGATCAGCGGCTGATTAATCACATGCCCCTCTTCGCGCAACTCCTCCACGGCCTGAGCAATCAGTTTGGTGGACTCATCAACCTCATGCACACTGGTGACCATCGGTAGCATAATACGCAGATTATTCAGTCCCTCAGCAGCACGAAGCATCGCCCGGATCTGCACCAGAAAGATCTCCGGGTGATCCAGCGTGACCCGGATACCCCGCCAGCCAAGAAAGGGGTTATCCTCCTCAATCGGAAAGTATGGCAGCGGCTTGTCGCCACCAATGTCCAGAGTTCGCATGGTCACCGGACGGGGCGCAAACGCTTCAAGCTGTTTACGATAGGTCTCCATCTGGTCCTGTTCACTGGGGAAAAAATCCCGGATCATAAAAGGGATCTCGGTACGATACAGGCCGATTCCCTCAGCCCCCCGGTCCAGCGAACGCGCCACATCAGTAATCAGACCAGTATTCACCCACAGCGGCATTCGATAACCGTCGGTCGTTTCCGCTGGCAGCTCTTTCAGCCCTTCAAGCCCGGCATTGACCTCATTTTCTCCCGGATAATATCGCGATAACACTGACTCAGATCCGGCGAAGGGTTAACGAATACCCGGCCGGAATAGCCATCGAGAATAACCTGCAGCCCCTCAATCCGGGTATAGGGCAGGTCAACCACCCCCATCACTGTCGGAATTCCCATCGAGCGGGCGAGAATCGCAGCATGGGAGTTACCCGAGCCATGCACCGATAACAGACCGATAAGCTTCTCTGTGGGCACTTCACCCAACATCGCGGGGGTCAGTTCATCGGCAACCAGGATGGTATTTTCAGGAAATTCGATCTCTGACAGAGAGGGGCCCGACTCCTGCAGACAGGTCAGCATTCGACGACCAAGGTCACGGATATCGGTTGCCCGCTCTCGCAGATAGGGATCATCCATCATGGAAAACTGCTGCACATGCTCGCCAATAACCTGCCTTAAAGCTCCCTGCGCCCAGCTCCCTTCTTTAATACGCGAGATAATCTCACCCGCCAGGGCATTATCATCCAGCATCCTGATATAGACATCGAACAGCTCACGCTCTTCTGATCGCAGCCGTTTGGCCAGACTGCGCCCCACCCGTTTGATATCCCGACGAACCTGAGCCAGCGCGCTCTTGAACTTCGCAACTTCAGCCTTGATATCGTCTATCTTACGATCCGGTACGCCATTGAGATCGGCCAGCGGTGTCATCACCACTGCAGGTCCGATAGCCACCCCGATACAACCGGATACGCCCTCGAACTTTCGGTCAGATTCCGTTTTGGTATGATCAGAGATCTGCAGAATTGAGCCTGTGGCTTCCGCATGGGCGATGACACCTGCCAGCTGAGCTGACATCGTCACCATGAACGCCTCTTCCGACTCATCAAACTTACGGATCAGCTTTTGCTGGACAACCAGAACCCCCAGCAGCGTCCGGTGATGAATAATGGGGACACCCAGGAAAGCATGAAACTTCTTCTCCCCCGTGCCTTTAAGGTAGGTAAATGCGCTGTGGGTGGCAGCATCCTCCAGGTTGATAGGCTCAGCGCGCTGGCCTATCATACCGACAACCCCCTCATCCAGAGAGAGGGATACCTGCCCCACTGACTTTCGATTCAGCCCCTGAGTCGCCATCAGAACATAGCGTTCACGCTGCTGATCTATCAGATAGATAGAGCATACATCTGTACGCATGGCTCGCTGCACCCGACGGACGATAACATCCAGCACCGACTCAAGATCAGGTGCGGCGTTAACCTCCTGTACAATTTTGCGCAGCGTTTCCAGCATGTAATGCTTACTCCTTTAAATACCAGCCACCCAGTACCAAACGCGTCAGTTTAGGCGACAGTTCCCGCATCGCTTTGCGGTACACATCCCGTTTAAAGGCCACAACCTGTCCCAGAGGATACCAGTAACTGACCCATCGCCAGCCATCAAACTCCGGCGAATTAGTTGAATCAATAACCACTGCGCTGTCATCACTCAACATTCGCAGCAAAAACCACTTTTGTTTCTGTCCGACACAAACCGGATGGGAATGGTGCCTTATCATGCGTTTGGGCAGCCGGTAACGAAGCCAGCCTCGGGTAACAGCGATCACCTCAACATCCTCAGGTGAGAGCCCGATCTCCTCTTTTAGTTCCCGATACATCGCCTGTTCCGGCGATTCTGACGCGTTAATGCCCCCCTGGGGGAACTGCCATGCATTCTGCCCTATACGTCTTGCCCAAAGCACCTGACCCATCGAGTTAGCCAGAATGATACCGACATTCGGCCTGAACCCATCTGAATCTATCACGGTGAATTCCTTACAAACTCTTTTTCGCTATTGTTCCACAACTTCAGGTCTTTCAGCAAATTAACCCATCAATTGCCAGAGATTAGCATTTGCCTCCTTTACAGCAAGCCTCTATTCTAGGCGCTTCCCTGAATTAAGTTGGAGAGGTCACTTTGAGTCTGGCCATTTTTGATCTGGATAATACACTGCTGAACGGCGATAGCGATCATGCCTGGGGCGAGTTTCTGTGCGATAAAGGTCTTGTCGATGCGGAACAATACCGCCGGGCAAATGACTATTTTTACCAGCAGTATAAAGCGGGCACGCTGGATATCTATGAGTTCCTGGAGTTTGCCCTGAAGCCTCTGAGCGAACATGAGCCTGAGAGACTGGAAGAGCTACACCGGGAGTTCATGGAAACCAAAGTAGCACCCATGATGCTGGATAAAGCAGCTACCCTGCTGCAAAAACACCGTGCACAGGGCGACTTTCTGCTGATTATTACCGCCACCAACCGGTTTGTCACCGCCCCTATCGCAACTGCCCTGGGCGTTGACGCCACCCTGGCAACCGACCCGGAACAGATTGACGGACGCTATACCGGCAAGATTGCCGGCACCCCCTGCTTCCAGTCAGGTAAAGTTGAGCGGCTCCAGACCTGGCTTGAACAGACCGGCCACTCCATGGAGAACAGTTATTTCTACAGCGATTCAATCAACGATAAGCCGCTAATGGAACTGGTCGACAACCCTATTGCCGTCGATCCGGATGCATTACTGGAGCAGACCGCCAAAGAGAGAGGCTGGCCCATTATCAGCCTGCGTTAATCCATCCGCCCCTTCTGACCCGGGGCGGAGCCTCTCCTCTGCCCGGATCGCCCCCTTCCCCCCTATTTAATTTTCACTATCCGCTAAATAGTCAATTCTGATTGGTTAAATCCGCGTTTTACTGCAAAACTGTGTAAATAGCATGTACGCAAAAAGCCATATGCTAACTCAACAACAGGAGAGCAAGACGATGATTCTGGTTAGAGAGATCATGTCTGAAAACATGACTCCATTAAATGAAGAGATGTCGTTACCACAAGCCGTAGATCACCTTCTCGCCAGCAATATGCTCGGGCTGCCGGTAACGGATGGTAAAAAACATGTCACCGGATTCCTGTCAGAACAGGACTGCATCCCCTACCTGCTGGGTGACAGTTACCACTGTGATAGCCATGTTCTGGTAAAAGATATGATGCGACGTGATCCACTCATCGTAAAACCAACCAATACCGCTCTTGAATTGGCGCAGATGATGGCGATTAATAAACCCAAAATATACCCTGTGGTAGAGAACGGGATTCTGGTGGGTGTGGTTAAGCGGGGACAGGTGATGGCGGCACTGAATCAGCAACTGAAGCGTTGCAGAGTGGCCTGAAAAAAACAGCGCTCCTCCCTGCAGATAACCAGGGTAAGAGCGCAGTGATGATTCGCAATATCAGGGGCAGGGGTTTGAGTACTGAACCCCTATCTGATCGATCTGCTCCAGAACCTCTGCGGACAACGTCAGGTCGATAGAGTCAACATTGCTCTTAAGTTGCGCCATAGTGGTCGCACCAATAATATTGCTGCCCACAAATGGACGGCTGTTTACAAACGCCAGCGCCATCTGTGCCGGATCCAGACCCTGATCACGGGCCAGCTGCACATACGCCGCGGTGGCTTTGAGCCCCTGTTCCGTAAAATAACGGGAGAAGCGCGGAAACTGATTAATGCGCGCATCAGGGCCTGCACTGCCATCCAGATATTTACCACTCAGGGTGCCAAAGGCCAGCGGCGAATAGGGTAGCAGATCTACACCTTCGCGATGCAGTACCTCGGTCAGACCAACTTCATCTTTGCGATTCAGCAGATTGTAAGGGTTCTGTACCGACACCACCCGGGGCAGCCCGAGAGACTCGGCATAACTGAGAAACTTCATCACCCCCCAGGGCACCTCATTGGACAACCCCACGTAGCGTATCAGGCCTTCATCCACCAGCGCTTTTAATGCTTCCAGCGTCTCCAGTAGCGGTGTACCATCCCGCTCTGGCTGGTGACGGTAATTCAGTTCGCCAAAAAAGTTGGTTGCCCGATCAGGCCAGTGTAGCTGATAGAGATCGATATAATCGGTTTGCAACCGTTGCAGGCTGGCGGTCACCGCAGCCCGGATATTGTTGCCATCCAGGCACAGGCCGGGACGAATATGCTGAGCCATATCAGCAGGGCCGGCCACTTTAGTGGCAAGTATCACCTGATCCCGGTTACCCCGGGCCTTTAACCAGCTACCGATATACTGCTCCGTACGCCCCTGAGTTTCAGCCATAGGGGGAACCGGATACATCTCAGCCGTATCAATAAAATTGATTCCCTGGGCGACAGCATAATCCAGCTGCTGGTGCGCCTCTGCTTCGGAGTTCTGCTGCCCAAACGTCATCGTCCCCAAACAGATACGACTGACATTCAGGTCGCTGCTACCCAGTAACTTATACTCCATACCCTTTCCCCTCTTTTCGCTGCCAGCTCAGGTAACTGGCAACAGTCGTACAAAATATGATTTAAGATAGTCGGTTTCAGGGATCGCCGGATGCACCGGATGATCGCCGCCCTGATGCCCCTGATCAAAGATCTGTGCCTGACGATCCAGCGTACGGCTTTCCGAACGGATGATATCCACCAGCCGCTCTCGCTGCAGATGCATCGAACAGGATGCCGATATCAGAATACCGTTCTTGGCCACCAGTCGCATCGCCAGTTGATTGATCCGCTTATACGCCTGCTCACCATTACGAATATCTTTGCGCTTCTGAATAAAGGCCGGCGGATCAACGATCACCACATCAAACTTCTCTTCCTCCTCCAGCAGCATTTTACAGCCATCAAAGGCATCGCCCTGAATGGTGGTAAAACGCTCCTCACCGCCATTCAGAACCGCATTCTCCTGGGAGATATCCAACGCAAACTCAGAGGCATCCAGACAGGTAACGTGCTCCGCACCCGCCGCCAGTGCCTGCACGCCCCAGCCACCGATATAGCTAAACAGGTCCAGCACCCGCTTACCTTCAACATGCTGTTGCATCCGCGCCCGGTTAAGACGGTGATCATAGAACCAGCCGGTCTTCTGACCTTTGTGTACCGGCGCCACGAAAGACACACCATTCTCTTCAAATGGCACCAGTTCCGGCACTTCACCAAAGGCGACTTCGGTATAACTTTCCAGCCCCTCGGTCTGACGCATCTTGCCATCATTACGGAACAGGATGCCCTGCGGTTTAAACACTTTTTCCAGTGCCGCAACGATATCCTCTTTCAGCAACTCCATACCCGCAGTCGAAATCTGCACCACAAAAATATCGAAGAAGCGGTCGATCACCAGGCCAGGCAAGCCATCACTGTCACCAAACACCAGACGGTAGCAAGGCGTGTCAAAGCAGGCTTCACGCAGTGACAACGCAATATTCAGACGATGCACAATCAGCGAGCGATCCAGCGGGATCTTCACACTGCGGCTCACCAGACGACCACAGATCAGCGAGTTAGGATTGACACAGGCCAGCCCCAGCGGCTTGCCTGAAGAACTCTCCACCACCACCTGCTCGCCCGGGGTAAACTGCTTCAACGGGGTAAGCTTAGTGTTCACTTCATTGCTGTAGATCCAGACATGGCCACCGCGAAGACGCTTATCAGCGCCGGGATTCAAACGTAGTTGTTGCAAGGAGAGTTACCTTCAGAATTGCAGTTATAGTGTCGGGCAACCACAGCAATATCCTGTGTCCCCAGAAAACAGAAAGCCCCGCAGGGGCAGGGCTTAAATATCTATGATCAGAGTTCTGATCAGCTTTCAGCTTCGCACAGTTCCGCGTAGCCATCCGCATCCAGCAGGTCGTCGGTTTCGCTCTCATCGGAGAGACGGATCTGGACAAACCAGCCATCGCCATAAGGGTCGCTGTTCACCAGCTCAGGCGCATCTTCCAGCTCTTCATTGATGGCGATCACTTCACCACTCAGCGGCGCGTATACATCCGAAGCAGCCTTAACCGACTCGACTACACCCAGATCATCACCTGTAGCAAATTCAGCGCCGACTTCTGGCAGCTCAACAAATACTACATCACCCAGCAGATCCTGGGCATGATCGGTAATACCAATAGTAACCACGCCGTCACCTTCGTCACGGATCCATTCATGGCTGGCAACATACTTCAGATCACTTGGGATATCGCTCATTTTCTCTTTCCTACAGTGAGAGTTTATGAAAACACTTTCGCGCCATTGCGCACAAATGACGGTTTTACCACTTTTACTTCTACCAGTTTGCCACGCATATCAACATGACATGTATCAGCAATTTCAGCTGAAACCCGGGCCATTGCGATAGAACAACCCAGGGTCGGAGAGAAAGTACCGCTGGTGATCTCACCCGCTTCCTCACCATTAATCATCACTTTCTGATGGCTGCGAAGAACGCCCCGGCTTTCAAGTACCAGCCCCACCAGCTTCTGTTTTACACCAGCACTGCGCTGATTTTCAAGCGCCTGACGGCCGACAAAATCGCGATCGGCCGGTTCCCAAGCGATTGTCCAACCCATATTAGCCGACAGCGGAGAAATTTTCTCGTCCATATCCGAACCATACAGATTCATACCCGCTTCAAGGCGCAATGTATCACGCGCACCCAGTCCACAGGGAGCAACACCGGCATCCGCCAGCGCCTGCCAGAAGTCTGCAACATACTCCTCCGGCACCATCACCTCAAGTCCATCTTCACCAGTATAGCCAGTTCTGGCAAAAAACCAGCCTTCAGATTCAAGCCCCTGAAAAGGCTTCAGATTCTCGATCAGCTTGCCTCTGGATTCACTCACAACCGAGATTACCCGGGCCAGCGCATTGGGCCCCTGAATTGCCACCATCGCCAATTCCGGACGCTCGGTCAGCGCGACATTATCAAAGCCCGCGGTATGATCTGCCATCCAGCGCAGATCCTTTTCCCGGGTGCCGCAGTTGACCACCACGCGAAACCACTCTCCAGTGACATCCGGGTCGGTCATCAGGTAAACAATCAGATCATCAACCACACCACCGGTCTCATTCAGCATACCGCTGTAGAGTGCTTTTCCGCGCTCCTTCAACCGTATCACATCGTTCGCCAGCAGATAGCGCAGATACTCTTTGGCATCGGCGCCGGTGACATCAACCACCGTCATATGGGATACATCAAACATTCCCACATCGGTACGTACTTTATGATGTTCCTCAACCTGAGAACCATAATTTATAGGCATATCCCAGCCACCAAAGTCGACCAGCTTAGCATTCATCTGCAGGTGTTTCTGGTAAAGCGCGGTTTGCTGTCCCATATTCTTAACTCTTTTATCCTGAGCGACTTTGTCGTCACTCTGTAACTGACACTATTAATTGTTATTCAGCATTAAAGCTAAGGGCTATATCTGAAAAGGGCAGACAATGTATATAGAATTATCTGACAGTGCAAATTTTGCTCTCAGATTCACCCGGATCAATTAGTCTATATAACGTTTTTCCGCTATCGATAAGACTCTGCTGCTGCGCTATCGCTGTTACCAGGCGCAATTAAGCCGCTTAATCCCTGACAGGTCTGCGAGCCAGACGAGGCAGATTACCACTGAGCCCCATCGCCTGCTGAACGATATGATTTTTCACCGGTGCCAGGGTATTCAGCAGGCTCATACCGCTATTACGCAGCAATCGCGGTAACGGATTATGGGTGTTAAACAAACGCTTAAAGCCTTCCATTGTTGCCGCCATCTGCAGGTTTTCACTCTGCCGCGCGCGCTGAAAGCGACGCAGATGATATTCAGAATTCCAGGCCACTCCGTCCGTCACACCATCGATAATCGTTTCCGCCAGCGCCGCAGCATCCATCAACCCCAGGTTGACTCCCTGTCCAGCCAGCGGATGGATCGTATGCGCCGCATCACCGATTGCGGCAAAACCTGCCTTAACGTACTGCTTTGCATGGCGCTGGCGCAGCGGAAAGACGAACCGCTGATCGGTCTGTTGCACCGCCCCCAGGCGCTCTTCAAAAGCGCGTCCCAATGCCTGACAGAACTCGACATCATCCAGCTCCATCAGCGCTTTGGCATGGTCCGGAGAGGTTGACCAGACAATCGAGCTGAGGTGAGTGTCAGGTAGCGGCAAGAACGCCAGCGGGCCATCCTCAGTGAAACGCTGCCAGCAGGTCGCCTGATTAGACTTTTCCGTGGTCACAGTGGTGACGATGGCGTGATGCCCATAATCCCACTCCCACATGCCGATTCCCGCCAGCCGACGGGTATTCGACAGGGCGCCATCGGCCGCCACCACACAGCGCGCCCGGATCACTTCACCATTGCTGAGTGTCAGGGTACGCACGGCATCTGCGTCGGGTTCAGAGAGTTCCAGCAACCGTACAGCCACAGACAGTTCACAGTTTTCCTGATCCTGCACCCGATTCAGCAGTGCGGTCTGGGTCACCCGGTTTTCCACGATATGTCCGAGACAGGGTTCGTGCAGCTCAGCACAATCAAAGCGGATCGCCCCGCTACCCTCGCCATCCCAGACATCCATTGCCCGATAGGGCATCAAGCGCATCTGTTCGATCTGCTGCCAGGCACCGGCCACTGTTAATACCTGCTGCGAGGCTACCGTCAACGCGCTCACCCTGGGATCATAGCCGTTTGCCCGCTGACTTTGCTCCCACGCCAGCGCACTCACCGGATCGATCTCCCGGCTTTCAAGAATACGGATACGCAGACCGCTGTCTGCCAGTAAAGCCGCGAGTGTCAGCCCCACCATACCGGCACCGACAATCACCAGATCTGTTTCGTTATTGTGTGTCATTCGAGTCCTCTCACACCGCTATGCAGCAGGCAGATGCAGGGTAAATTAGCGCAGATCCGGGGTGGGCTGATCAAGTCCCATGGCACTGCGGGCAAACACTGTTTTCGCCAGCGGGCAGATATCCAGCAACTGTAAACCGGCACTGCGTCCCAGCGCCAGCAGAGGGTTACTGTTGGAGAAAAGTTTCATGGTTTTGTCACTGAAACCGATGGTTTTTTGCTGATCCTGACGCACCTGCCGGGCAAACCGGGTCAGATGGTTGACATCCCCCAGACCGATACCCGCCTCCCGGGCCCGGATCAGCTCAGCCGCCAGAGACACCACGCCCCGTAGCGCCAGATTATAGCCCTGACCGGCGATAGGGTGCAGCGCATGGGCGGCATTGCCAAGCACGATCAACCCCTGCCGCACCTGCTCATCGGCGACACTGAGCTTCAGCGGGTAACTGTAGCGTTCCCCCACTTTAACAAACACGCCGGCCCGGTAACCAAACCGCTCATGCACCCGCTCAATAAACGCCCGGTCGTTCAGCGCCATCAGTTCCTCTATCTGGTCATCGGGCACGGTCCACACCAGCCCCATCCGGTGACGAACTCCGGTTTGTCCGCTAGCGGAATCTGCGGGCAGATCTTCAAGGGGCAGAAGCGCCATCGGCCCGGTATCGGTGAAGCGTTCATAGGCGATATGGTGATGGCTGGTTTCCGGGCTGATATTGGTGACCAGTGCATGCTGATGATAGCCCTGCTGTTGATAACCGATCCCCAGCTGCTCGCGCAACCCTGAACGGCCGCCATCGGCCATCACCACTAATTCAGCTGTCAGCGAGTGTTCAGATCCCCCGGCACTCAGTGTCACCGCCATATTCTGCTGCTGGTAGCTTACTGCGGTTACCTCAGCAGGGCAGAGCAGATCAATATGCGCCGCATCCGGCTGAGCTAAGCGATTCATCAGTACCCGGCCCAGCCAGTGATTTTCTACCACATACCCCAGCGCAGCGACGTTTTCCTCCCCGGCATTGAGTCGGGACACACCAAATCGCCCCTTATCTGACACATGGATATCAGTGATGGGAGAGAGATGTTCACACAGCTGCTCCCAGATACCGATCTGTTCGTAGATCAGACGGCTGCCATAGGCCAGCGCCGTCGCCCGGGCATCATAACTGGGCTGGTATTCAACACTGCCGGCATCAGTCATCGGAAACGCTTCAACCACCGCGATAGACAGCCCCAGCCGTTTCCCGGCAGGGATCAGCGACGCAGCAAGACTGGCCCCTACCATACCACCACCAATGATCAAAATATCGTAATGCTGCTTCATAGTCGTCCGGGTTATTAACACGTAAGGCCGCCTGCAACAGGCGTGAAAAGATACTTGTACATAAGGCTTAGCGAGCCATTAACTGCTCGATCTCAGCCACACTTTTTGGTACACCGGCACTGAGAATCTCATAGCCATTTTCGGTCACCAGTACATCATCTTCAATACGGATGCCGATACCTCGCCATCTCTTATCCACATGTTCGTTCTGTGGTGAAATATAGATGCCCGGTTCCACGGTCATTACCATACCCGGCTCCAGAGGCCGCCAGTCGCCATTCACTTTGTAATCACCAACATCATGCACATCCATACCCAGCCAGTGGCCGATGCGGTGCATATAAAACGCTTTATAGGCGCCACTTTCAATCAAGCCTTCCAGATCACCTTTGAGCAGCCCAAGATCAATCAGTCCCTGGGTTAATATCTCAACCGACAGATCATGAATACGGATCCAGGGCACCCCGGGGCGAATCGCTTCGATACACGCCAACTGAGACTTCAACACCAGCTCGTAAACCGCCTGCTGTTCCGGACTGAACTTCCCGGAGACAGGAAAGGTGCGGGTAATATCACCGGCATAGTAGTCCAGCTCACAGCCCGCATCGATCAGCACCAGATCACCGTTTTTCAGCTCATCCCGATTCTCGGTATAGTGCAGCACACAGGCATTATCACCGCCACCGACAATGGAGGAGTAAGCAGGCAGGCGGCAGCCGTTCATCGCAAAATGATGCGTAATCTCCGCCTCCAGCTGATACTCAAGCAATCCCGGCTGACACGCCTTCATCGCCCGGACATGGGCTTCTGCTGAGATCCGTCCCGCAGCCCGCATCACCTCAATCTCTTCCGCTGATTTAAACAGCCGCATCTCATGCAGAAGGTGATCAAGCATAACAATTTCAGATGGCGCAACCGCTCCCAGACGGGCTTTCTTACGGATACTGTTGAGCCAGTCACGCACCTGGCCATCGAGCGCTTCACTGCTTCCCATGGAGTAATAGAGCCGTGCCCTGCCCTCCAGCAGCTCAGCCATCCGCTCATCCATTTCGGCAACGGGGTAGGCCTGATCGGCACCATACTGTTTACACACCCCTTCAGGTCCGGCGCGATAACCGTTCCAGATCTCCATCTCAGGGTCCCGGTCACGACAAAAAATCACCACCTGCCCCTCACTGCGCCCCGGTATCAGCAGCAGCAGTGCGTCCGGCTCATTAAAACCGGTCAGATAATAAAAATCGCTATCCTGACGGAAGGGATACTCAACATCCCGGTTACGTGGCACATCTGCCGCTGCCGGAATAATCGCAACACTGCCCGGTGCCATCTGATCCATCAACTGCTGACGACGGGCGGCAAAACCTGACTGACTGATTCGCATCTCGGTAGTCACTCCTGTTAGTGAAGGGTTGCACCCGGTGCAACCTCCTCCGGTGACGGCGGAGCATTAAACTCGCCAAAGATCATCATCGATGAGATACGGACATATTCCTGCAGCTCCATCAGATCCGCCTCACTCTCTTCGTCTGCTTCAGGTTCCAGCTCAATCTGAGCGATCTGCTCCATATCGGCAAGCGCTTCTTTCAGCTCATCCGAGAGCGATTCATTGGTATGTCCACCCTGCAGACCAAAACCAGTCAGATAACCCTGACACCAGCATCCCAGAGCTTCGGCCCGTTCAGCCATGGACAGATCATCATCGGGTAGCAGCAGCTGAAAGCCGAAATCGCCCTGCTCCAACTGCGCTACCACGCCGTCATAGAGGTCGGTAAATGCGAGCTTAGAGGACTCATGGCGAAATTCTGTAATATCGGTCAGCTCAGCGGCCAGCTTCAGCCAGGCTTCGTGACTGAAGCGGGCACCAGCGGACAGATAGCCGCACAACAAACCGTGCAACTCAGCAGCGCTACTGGTCATACTGTCTTCGGCGACCAGCACATCGCACATTTCATAATATTCGGGGAGGTAATCTTCGGGGGACTGCGTTTCGGGCATGGCGGAGCTACTCTGTATCGACTTAACTTTTCTGGATTCATATCCTAGCACTTCAACTACGGTGGCACCACGAAACAGCACTCGATTACCAACCATTTTCCGCTTATCATACTGTCTCTGATAACTGAGTCTTATACCTATGTCTGCGCAAGCGTTCGATAAACTGGAACAACAGATCAATGAGCTGATCCGGCACTGCCAGCAACTTGAGCAGTCAAACCGGGATCTGCACCTGCAAATCGCAGCACTGAAAGAGGAGCGCAACCAGCGCCTTCAGATCACCGGGCAGACAGAGCAGAAAATCGAAGCGATGATCAGTCGCCTTAAAACACTGGAGCAGCAGGCATGAGCAGTTCCCCGCGAAATATCTCCGTCACGCTGCTGGGCAAAGAGTATGTAGTCGCCTGTCCGGCGGAAGCTGAGGGGGAGCTACTGAAAGCAGCCGCTTATCTGGATAAAAAGATGCAGGAGATACGAGCCGGAGGACGCATCATCGGCTCCGAAAAGGTTGCCGTAATGGCGGCACTGAATATCACCTATGAGCTGCAAACAAACCAGGCGGCAGAACGCAACGAGACCCACTCCCGACTCAATCAGCTGAGCCAACTGATTGAGCAGACACTGCCGGATACCCCCTGATCCTGCCATGAATATTTTTCATCTTTAATTAATAGACTTGCTTTTCATAAGGTTACTGACCAGCCAATTTATCTGTTAGCACAGTTAAGTTTTATTTCAAGGCTGACATTCCGTTTCGGAGCGGTATAATGGAGCCAGCTCCCTGAGGTTATTGGTAGTCTGATTTAGTCCCTTGAGCCGATAATCACACTTTTGGAAGCTTCCTGGTTAACTGATGTGCATGTCCGCCAGACGGAAAGCCTAATGTTCTCCGGAGGCTGCCACCTTGAACCTTCGGGTTCAGGGCCGATATCAGCGCCGCAACCCTGGGGAGTCTTTTCTTTTTCTTCTGCACCCAACCTATGAATAAAGCCACAGATTTTAAACAGAATCTGCGTCGTCAGATGCGCAAAGCGCGGCGAAGCCTGACTCCCGCACAGCAACGTCAGCACGCGCACGGATTACTCGCAACCTTACGACGGCTAACTCAGTTCCGCCGCAGTCGCACCATCGCGCTCTATCTTGCCAGCGATGGTGAGATCAGTGCCGAACAGGTAATCGATTACTGCCGCAAACGGGGTAAACAGTGCTTCCTTCCCGTGCTCCATCCGGTTCGTCATAACCGCCTTTGGTTTATTGAATACAAAAAAGAGACGGTGTTAACGAAAAACATCTACGGTATCAAAGAGCCCTCAGTTATACGGGCGCCACGCCGCCCGGCCTGGGCACTGGACCTGGTGCTTTTGCCGCTGGTGGCATTTGATGATGAGGGCGGTCGGCTGGGTATGGGTGGGGGTTACTACGACCGTACCTTTGCATTTAAACAGAGTTGGCGTAAAGACAGGGGAACCCGCCTGATCGGACTGGCTCATGACCTGCAGAAAGTGGACCAGCTGACAACCGAAAGCTGGGATATACCACTGGAAGGAGTGGCCACCGAGCAGCGCTTCTATAACGCTGCCCAATAACCGGATTTAGTTATTAAACACCTGCCCGACTATCGAGGCAAACTCGATATCGGCATGACTGACACCTGTAAAAACGGTTCCCAGTACAAACACAGCGATTAACACGACAACCAGATCGGGTCCTTTTTTCATTTTTTTACTGCTCGGAAAGTTTATTTCACTAAGTCAAAAGCGCGCACATTCTTCCATAAAAACGAAAAAACACAAGCATTTTTACCATGTATTTTTAAGACGTTACATACGCTTTATCGACAAATGCTTTAAAAGCTTAAGAGAAGACAGCAATTCCATGACATAAGTTCCATCTTTTCCCAGAAATTCACAGAAAAAGTGGGAAAATCGACAAAACCACCGGCATTATCAGCATAGAAAGCAGTGTTTGGCCGGTTATGATTGCAGACATCAGTACTGCATCGCCCCCCAGTTGCCGGGCCAGAACATATGCAGAAGGCGCTGTTGGCAACGCACTGAAGAGTATCAACACCTGAGCGACCTCGGGAGAAACAACAAACAATCGACAGATCAGCAACATCAGACAGGGAAACACCACCAGTTTAATGATGCTGCTATAGATAACGGCGCCACCCGCCTTACGCAGAGCAGTAAGATTCAGTCCGGCACCGACCGCCAACAGTGCCAGGGGCAAAGCGATACCGCTCAATAAGCCCGCCACCGAAGCCACCATCCACGGCAGACCAATGCCCGACAGATTGAGAAAAATACCCACAAAGCAGGCAACTATCAGCGGGTTTTTCACCACCGCCAGCAAAGCGCTGAGGTATCCGGCGTCCTTACGGGTGTAAAGACTAAAAATCAACACACAGAGAAGATTTAACAGCGGCACCATCACCGCAATAATCACCGCCGCAACCGCCACCCCGGTATCCCCAAACAGAGCGGCTCCCGAGGCCAGCCCCACATAGGTATTGAAACGCATCCCTCCCTGATAAACCGAGGTAAAGCTGCTGTTCGCCATCGGTCTGAAGCGTTGAACACCGAGCAGAATCAGCGTGCCAGTAAACAGTAGCAGAATCACCGCCAGGGCAACCTCTGCAACCGGAACAGCCCCCACATCCGCAAGGCTCAGCTTGTAAACCAGCAGTGTCGGGAACAGCAGAAAATAGATCAGCTTTTCTGCAGGCTCCCAGAAACCATCGCCGGGAAAACCAGTCCGGCGAATAATATGTCCAATACATAACAATGCAAAAACCGGCCATAAAGCCGTGAGAATCCCGCTCATCTGTGTATATAATCCAATAGATCTTTGCCCTACAGCTGCGGTTAGATGGCAGGCAATAAGAGCAACCGATACGAAAGTAATCAATAATCTGTGGAATTATGGGATGATCAACCCTGGTTGTCAGCACTTTTTGCACGCGGCAGCTATTCTTCTGAAGAGAGATCAGGAGTGTAAATCCGGTAATATCCCGATCAGCTCTACTCGCAAAGTTTGATACGCCTGTACATCACAGGCAGGAATGACGGCCGATATCAACGGGGACAGTGATCCGGCCTGGCTATATAAAAGGAGTAACTATAATGACATCCCTCGTACTGACCGTGATCGCCCCGGACAAACCCGGACTGGTAGAACTGCTGTCCCAGACCATCGCCAGCAATGAAGGTAACTGGCTGGAAAGCAGCATGTCCCGTCTGGCGGGTAAATTTGCCGGCATACTGATTGTATCCGTTCCGGAAAACCACGCAGACTCGCTGATTGAGGCGCTGCAGCAGTTGCAATCTCAGGGTTTGAAGGTGATCGCTGAGCGCAGCACTGAAGCAGACGCCTCCAGTGAGAGTAATAATATTACGCTGGAACTGATCGGCCACGACAAGCCCGGTATTGTCCGGGAGATCTCGCAGGCGCTTAATCGTTACAGCATCAATGTTGAACGGTTATCCACAGAGCTGGTCAGTGGTTCAATGTCCGCTGAGCTGCTGTTCAAGGCAGACGCTGAGCTGACTGTTCCTGTAGGCGTTGATCTGGAGGATCTACAACAATCACTTGAAGCGATTGCCAACGATCTGATGGTGGATATCACCCTGAACTGATACCGACTACAGTTACATAAAAAGCCCGCCAAAGTGCGACGGGCTTTTTTGTTGCTAAGGTAGTCCTGCTTCTCAACTGATCGAGAAGCGTGCCAGTAATGACTGCTGCTGCCTGGCAACATCCAGCAGTTCCTGACTGCTTTCAGAGGCGACCACAGCCCCCTGCGATGTCTCCGCTGCCGTGACATTGATCGACACCAGCGTCTGACTCACTTCTGCCACCGCCTGCGCCTGCTCAGTCGCTGCAGTTTCAATGAAGGCGTTCAAATCCCGGATATGCGACACCGCTTCATTCATCGCCTGCAACACCTGCTGCGACCGACCCGCTTGTTCAACACAGTTCTGGGTTTGCTCGAAGCTCTGGTTCATCACCTCGGACACCCGGGTGATGGCATTCTGCATGTTACCGACCATCTCCTGAATATCCTGAACCGAGTCACGGGTACGCCCGGCCAGCCCCCGGACCTCATCGGCTACCACAGCAAAACCTCTGCCCTGTTCCCCCGCACGGGCCGCCTCAATAGCAGCGTTCAATGCCAGCAGATTTGTTTTTTCAGCGATATCCTGAATCGTGGTCAGAATCATAACGATCTGGTTACCAAACGCTGCCATCTCATTACTCACCCCCATCGCCTGATCAATACCCTTAGCCTGGGTTTCGATACTGGCAACGGTATCCAGCATCTGCTGACTAACATCCTGACTCAGCGCTTCGAACTCATGCACCGCCTGCAGTGTTGTCTTACTATGACCAGCCACTTCAGAAACACTGTGCTCCATCTCCACCGCGGCCGAGGAGGTTTGCTCCAGCTTCATCCCCTGAGTACTCATCGCTTCAGTCGTTTGCTGGCTAATCGAGGCATTGCGGTTAGCCACACTGGATAAACGGTCAGCCCCCGAAGCGACTTTCTGCAGGATATCCCTCAGCTCCTCAACGACAGAGTTCAGGTAACGGCTCAGATCACCAAACTCATCTTCGCGCTTAACCTCAAATACGACACTCAGATCGCCCTTGCGGAATGCACTCAGCCCCGAATGAATATGCGCCAGTGGTACCCGGATAGTCTGCATCAGTATGATCGCCACGATCAGGCCAGACACGACGGAGCCCACAGAGAGCGCTAATATGCCCACCTGACTGAAATTAACCAGTTGCTGTGCCTCGTTCCGGGCATTCCCGGCCAGTTCATGATTGGCTGCGATAAACGCACTGACCGCCGCGCGCGCCTGAGAAATCAGGTTATCGGTTTTTTTCAGGCTTTGCGCAAGCACAGCCTCAGCCTCAGCCTTCTGTTTGTAATAGTCAACCAACCCTCCCTCTTGATAGAGATGATTATTGACTGAATTAATGGTGCGTTTTAACAGATAGAAATTGGGAACGTCAGAGTCGATCGCCGCCAGCGCCTGCTTCAGCTTTCCCTTATTGTCTTTCAGCTCTTTTTCCAGTTTGGCCATATCATTAGTGCGCTGAAAATCCACCAGATGAAAACGGTGCATACTGAACGCCACCATCAGGTCATCCGCTTTGTCCAGCACACTCTGATCCACCTGATTCTCGTACAGGGATTTTACCCACAGGTTGAGAGTATTCCCCAGCCCCTGAAAATCAATCTCTGCCTGTCGGGTCTGAAACTCCAGAATCAGCGACTGCTTCCGGTCAGCCATCACTTTTTCGGTCACGGCAAAAAACTCTTTGCTAACCGTCTGAACCTTATCGATACTGGCTTTCAACTCTGGATCACCGGCCGCTTTTTCAGCCACAACAATCTGCGCATCATTAAACTGAACGATCCTCGCCTTTACAGCCTTCTTTTTCTCGTTGAGTTGCTTAATCCGGTCCTGTGACAATGCCGCAAACAGTTCAGAGTTAACCTCTTCCAGATAGACCAGTTGCTGAAAGCTACCCGATAGTGAAGGGATCACATTGTCAGAAACATTGAAGAAGTGATTCGAAATAGTTTTACTGCCAAACAAACCACCCGCTCCAACAACGATAATAAACAGCACCATTAAAGAGAAGCCTGCCGTTAGTTTGTGGGTAATATTCAGTCTCATACGCGCTCCAGCATCCAGCCTTTTATGCAGGCTAGTGATGATTATAGTTATAGTGAGGTATCGAATCAGTGTGGCAATTTACCCGGTTGTGTATCAGAGGTCTTTGCCGCTCTCCTCAGGTTGAGTAGTTAAATATAGCTAACCGCCCGGGAAAATCCGGGCGGTTATAGCGTCGCAGGAATCGTGTCATATAGAGAAACGAGCCAGTAACGATTGCTGTTGACGAGCAACATCAAGCAGCGTCTGACTGCTTTCAGCAGCACTCTCCGCCCCTCTCGTAGTTTCTGCCGCAGCGTTACTGATCGAAACCAGCGTCTGACTGACCTCCGCCACCGCATCCGTCTGCTCAGTGGCTGCGGTTTCAATGAAGGCATTAAGTGCACGGATATGCGCTACCGCTTCATTCATCGACTGCAGAACCCCCTGAGATCGCCCTGCATGCTCAACACAGGCCTGGGTCTGTTGATAACTCTGATCCATTACTTCTGTGACCCGCAGAATAGCACTCTGCATATTCCCCACCATGTCCTGAATATCCTGCACCGAGTCCCGGGTACGCCCGGCCAATCCCCTCACTTCATCGGCAACCACCGCAAACCCCCTGCCCTGTTCTCCCGCACGAGCCGCCTCAATCGCGGCATTGAGCGCCAGCAGATTAGTTTTTTCCGCAATATCCTTAATGGTTGTCAGAATCATCACGATCTGATTGCCAAACGTAGCCATCTCCTGACTGACCCCCATCGCCTGATCGATTCCCCGGGCCTGCTTTTCAATACTGTCGACGGTCTCCCGCATCTGCTGGCTGACATCATGACTGAGGTTTTCAAACTCATGCACCGCATTCAATGTTGTCTTACTGTGTCCGGCCACCTCAGAAACACTATGTTCCATCTCCACAGCAGCCGAGGAGGTTTGCTCCAGCTGCATACTCTGCAGGTTCATCGACTCCGTTGTCTGCTGGCTGATAGAGGCATTCTTATTGGCCACAGTAGACAACCGCTCAGCGCCATCTGCAACCTGTTGTAATATTGACTTCAGACTCGCAACCACCTCATTGAGATAGCCGCTCAGATCACCAAACTCATCCTGTCGGCTCACGTCAAAAGTGACATTCAAATTACCTTCGCGCACGGCACCCAGCGTCTTGCGGATATGCGCCAGTGGCAAGCGGATAGTCTGCACCAGCACAATCGCGACGATCAGGGCAAATATCACTGCGCCCAGCGACAAGCCGATGATCAGTAACCGACCGGTAAACACCTCCTGACTGGCCTGTTCCTGGGCATGATTAAGAATCTGATTATTCTTCGTTATAAAATCTTCAACGGCTGCGCGAGTCTCATCGATCAGTTGATAAGTCTGCTCCAGACGGGCACCCTGCGCCTTTTGCGCCGCATTCATCACGCGCAGATAAGCGACCAGCCCATCCTCCCCGTAAAACTGTTGCTCAAAGACATTAAGATCATCCTGCGCTGAGCGGAACGGCCCACCTAAGCGGATAATTTTCTCATAATCCTTGCGAATATCCCCTTTTCTGGTGGCCAGCACTTTTTCCAACCGTCCCATCGCCTGGGTACGGCTGAAGTTCATCAGACGGGAACGGAAAATACCTATGGTCTTGGCCAGATCCTTACCCGCTGCGGCAATCGGCGTCCCACTATAATCAACCTGAAGCCTGCTCAATGAAGTGGAAAGCGCATTGTCGGCCTTACGCAACTTTATATCAGCATCAATAATATGCCGCTCATTGTCCAGAATACTCCTCTGTTCAAGCAGTACGGTATCGGCCAGGGAGAAGTACTGATCAACCCGCGCAGCAACCTGATTTAATGACTCACTCAGCACCTCATCATGAGCCACCCGCTCAGCTAATGCCTGCTGATCGACCCTGAACTGTTCCAGTTGCTGCTTAAATGATTCACGCTGCAGATTAAGCTCTCTGACGCGCTTTTCCGACAGCGCGGCAAACAGCTCATTGTTCGCTTCCTCAAGCCGTACCAGTTGCCGTAAACCCTCTGTCAGCGAAGGCACTACATTCTGTGTGACATTCTCAAACTTCTGCGAGATCAGCTGTATCGCGCCTACACCTCCGGCCCCCACAACGATGATAAAAACGACCATCAGGACAAAGCCTACAATCATTTTATGGGTGATATTCAGTCTCATGTGAACTCCGCCAGCCCGTTAATATTCCATTATTTATTATTTGCCTGTTAACGCGTGAAAATATAGTTCAGGGTCAACCCGATACCCGACTAATCTACCGTGTTATACAACTAAAGGCCTATCTCTATATCCCACGCTGGGTAATAAAGCTACAAAAAAACCCGCCAGGGCTCACCTTAGCGGGTTCGATAATGCGGTATTATTACTATTAGCTACGTTGTGACAGCATCTGTTCAGCCCGGTCGCAGGCCAGGCGTACCTGATTTGGAGCGGTACCGCCAATATGATCACGGGCACTGACAGAGCCGTCCAGTGTCAGCACATCGAAGACATCTTCGCCGATCTGACCGGAGAACTGTTGCAGCTCTTCCAGGCTCATTTCACCCAGATCCTTGTTCTGCTGAATCCCGTAAGCCACCGCTTTGCCGACAATCTCATGGGCATCACGGAAGGGAATCCCCTTGCGCACCACGTAGTCTGCCAGATCGGTCGCGGTGGAGAATCCCCGCAACGCCGCTTCACGCATATTGTCCCGTTTCGCTTCAATCGCCGGCACCATATCGGCAAAAGCCCGCAAACAGCCTTTGACCGTATCGATCGCATCGAACAGCGGCTCTTTATCTTCCTGATTATCCTTGTTGTAAGCCAGTGGCTGAGACTTCATCAGCGTTAACAGTGACATCAGATGGCCATACACCCGGCCGCTCTTACCCCGCACCAGCTCGGGCACATCCGGGTTTTTCTTTTGCGGCATAATAGAGGAGCCGGTGCAGAAGCGATCCGGCAGATTGATAAAGTTAAACTGCGCAGACGCCCACATCACCAGCTCTTCAGAGTAACGGGTCATATGCATCATCAGCACACTGGAAGCCGCACAAAACTCGATAGCAAAGTCACGATCAGAAACAGAATCCAGGGAGTTCTCTGTCGGAGCGGTAAAACCCAGCAACTCAGTAGTCATATGACGGTCAATCGGATAGGTCGTCCCGGCTAGCGCCGCCGCGCCGAGTGGTAGAATATTAACCCGCTTACGGCAATCGACAAACCGCTCATAATCCCGACTAAGCATTTCAAACCAGGCCATCAGGTGGTGCCCGAAGGTCACCGGCTGGGCAGTCTGCAGATGGGTAAAACCTGGCATCACAGTATCCGCTTCCTGACGGGCAAGGCCCACAATCCCCTGCTGCAAACGACTGATCTCAGCCAGCACATTATCGATCTCATCACGCACATAGAGGCGGATATCGGTGGCAACCTGATCATTACGGGAGCGCCCTGTATGCAACTTCTTACCGGTAATACCGATCTTCTTCGTCAGCGCCGCTTCGATATTCATATGCACGTCTTCCAGTTCGATCGACCACTCGAAGTTGCCACTTTCAATATCAGCTTCAATCTCACTGAGCCCCTGAAGAATATCGGCACATTCAGCTTCGGTCAGCACCCCCACCTTAGTGAGCATTTTTGCATGGGCGACTGAACCCTGGATATCCTGCTTGTACATCCGCTGATCAAACTGCACCGACGCCGTAAAACGGGCAACAAAGGCATCCGTTGGCTCATTAAAACGGCCACCCCATTGCTGGTTGGTTTTTTCTTCACTCATGCTGAAACCTCAAATCTGTCATCCGTGCCGAAGGCAAGCGGATCTTGTCCTGAATCAATGGCGGGCATTATACAGCAACCTGCCCCCCTCCCGCATGCCCGATCAGCTGTTACCTGTCCGCTTATCTGTTAAAATCGGTAATTATTTTGCGTAGTTGACCGGGCAAACGCCCTCCAGGATTCTGTATGACCGATAAAGTAGTCCGTATCGCCACCCGTCAAAGCCCCCTCGCCCTGTGGCAGGCAGAGTATGTTAAAGCTGAGTTAGAGAAGTTTCATCCCGGCATCAAAGTAGAACTCATGGGATTTACCACCAAAGGGGATGTACTGCTGGACTCGCCTCTGTCAAAGATTGGCGGCAAGGGACTTTTTGTTAAAGAGCTGGAAGTCGCAATGCTGGCCAATGAAGCCGATATCGCCGTACATTCAATGAAAGATGTACCTATGGAGTTTCCCGAAGGCCTCGGGCTGGCAGTCATCTGCCCACGGGAAAAGCCCACCGATGCGTTTGTTTCTAACCATTACAAATCAGTTGATGAACTGCCTCAGGGGGCAGTCGTCGGCACCTCCTCGCTGCGCCGGGAAGCACAGCTGAAAGCTGCCCGCCCCGATCTGCAGATCAAAACCCTGCGGGGCAACGTCAACACCCGTCTGCGCAAGCTGGATGAAGGCCAGTACGACGCGATTATCCTGGCAACTGCCGGTTTGCTGCGCCTTGAAATGGCTGACCGGATCGCCAGCGAGATCACCCCGGAAGAGAGTCTTCCGGCCGGTGGTCAGGGCGCCGTAGGCATCGAGTGTCGTAGCGATGATGCAACCACTATCGAACTGCTCAAACCGCTGCATGATCAGCAAACCGCCTACCGCGTTACCGCCGAGCGGGCCATGAACCGTCGGCTGGAAGGCGGCTGTCAGGTACCTATCGCCTGTTATGCCACCCTCAATGAAGCCAGTGATGAACTATACCTGCGCGGTCTGGTAGCCAGCACCGATGGTACCCAGGTCCTGCGGGATGAGTTACGCAATAGCCCGGATAATGCTGAAGCGATGGGTATCGAATTGGCAGAACGCCTGCTGGCGGCCGGTGCCGATAAGATTCTGGCAGACGTTTATCAGCAGAATGGCTAACCCCCGGATACTGGTCACCCGCCCCGCGCATCAGGCAGAGGGGCAGGCTGAATTGCTCGCCGGTCTTGGGCTTGACCCAGTTCAGCTGCCGCTGCTGGAGATCACCCCGGTCAGTGAATCTGATCCGGGCTTTGCTCTTTTAAAAAGCCGGATTATGGATCTGGACCTTTACCACTCGGTGATCTTCATCAGCGCCAATGCGGTCACCGCCGGGATGGATCTGATCGACCAGTACTGGCCGCAGCTACCGGTAGGCATCCAGTGGCTGGCTATCGGCCGTCAAACAGCAATTCAGCTGGAAGCCTATGGTATTACCGCCCTTCAGTCAGCCGCAGGCTATGACTCCGAGGCACTGCTCTCTCTGCCCCAGCTGCAGCAGGTTGGCGAACAACGGATATTAATTATGCGTGGCGCAGGGGGACGGGAAACCCTGGCGCAACAGCTCAGCCAGCGCGGTGCCCGGGTTGATTATGCTGATCTCTACCGGCGCAGTCTCCCCCCCTATACCTCCGGACAGATCAGCAGTACTATCGGAGACAAACCCTTTGCTGCGGTGTTACTGACCAGCGGAGAAGCACTCAACAACCTGACAAAACTCATATCTGAGCACGGTCTCAAAACGCTGCAGCGTACAACATTGGTGGTACCCAGTGAGCGAGTTGCCCGAATTGCAAACGAGTTAGGCTATACTCGGGTTATTACCGCCAGCGGGCCGGATAATCAGGCCATGGCAGAAACAGTTTTATCGACTATCGATATGGATGACAGAACATGAAAAAAAGCGGGAATAACAATCCAGCCACTTCAGAAAAGCCAGAAGAAGTGATTGAGGGAGAGCTGATCGAAAAGGAGAACGCCCCCGCCAATAAGCCTGATACTGCAGAGTCGCAAGCTGAAGAGACATCAGAGACAAACAAAACTGCTGCAGAGAAGCCAGAAAAACCGACTGTGGGTAAGCCAAAACAGGAAGCGCCACACGCAACTGAAGCACCGGCGAAAGAACCTCCGGTAAAAGAGCAGCCAAAACAGAAAGCCAGTTGGGCCGGCCGCATCGCGCTGTTGCTGGCACTGATCGCCCTGGCCGGGGTCGGCTATCTCTACTGGCTGCAACTGCAGGAAAAAAACCAGCTGCAGCAGACCCGGCAAGATGCCGCCGCTGAACTGAGCGGTACTCTGGAGAAAAGCCAGCAGCAGTTTAATCAGCAACTCGGGGCACTCAATCAGAAATTGTCAGCCCTGCAGAGTAAATCAACCCAGGATCAGGCCAATATCAATGAGCTTCAGAACCGCCTGACCCGCAGTATTCAACAGGTCACCGCAGCACAAAAGAATGACCGGGCTGACTGGCTGCTGGCCGAAGTCGAATATCTGTTGCGACTGGCCAACCAGCGGGTGCTGATGGAGCAAACCCCGAACGGGGCACTGCAACTGTTGCGCTCTGCCGATAAGATTCTCAGCGAAACCGACGATGTCACCATCTACGATATTCGCAAAGCAGTCGCCGCCGATATTGCCGCACTGGAAGCGGTGCCTCAACTGGATACCGAAGGCGTGTTCCTGCGCCTGGGCGCGCTCAGCGCACAGGTGGATCAGCTGCAGGTGATCCCGCTGACCGAACAACACAAACTGCCGGAGCTGCTGGATCAGGTGAACAGCGAGGAGTTTGCCGCCAGCTGGAGTGCCGATATCAAGCAGGCCTGGGCAACACTGTCCGATAAAGCCAGCAAACTGATCGTTATTCAGGATCGCAGCGAGCCAGTCGAACCGCTGCTGTCACCCCAGCAGAGTTACTATCTGCAACAAAACCTGCACCTGATGCTGGAGCAGGCTCAACTTTCGCTGCTGCAACGGAAGCCGAAAAGCTACCTCAACAGCCTGACTAAGGCGCAACAGTGGGTGGGGACTTACTTTGAACAGAACCACAGTAATACCCAGGCCCTGCTGAAAGCCCTGAAAGACCTGGAACAGGTTGAAGTGGCTCCGCAGATGCCGGATATCTCCGGATCACTGAAAGCCCTGAAGAGTTACCTCAAAGAGATGCGCAAGCTGAAAGAGGGGGCTGCCTGATGAAACGCATATTTATCCTGCTGCTGGCATTTATGTTTGCCGGCACCTGGATCGGTCAGAAGATGATCCAGGATTCCGGCTATACCCTGTTTGCCTACGGCCAGACCACCGTTGAGATGAGCCTGTGGGTCTTTCTGGTACTGATTGTCGCGCTGTTTTTCGCCCTGCACTGGGGCATCAACCTGTTCAAGCGCTCTCTCAAATCAGGTACACATCTGCGTCTCTGGAGCGGCAGTCGTAAAAGCCGCATCGCCCATGACAAAACCCTTAAAGGCCTGATTGCCCTCTCTGAAGGAAACTGGTGGAAAGCCCAGCGTCTGTTATCCATCTCTGCAGATAACGCCGACCTGCCGCTGATCAACTATCTGGCGGCTGCCCATGCAGCTCAGGAACAGGGCGATGAAAAAGCCTGTGACGAACTGCTGCAAAAAGCCAGAGCCTCCACACCGGAAGCAGAGATCACGGTCGGTATCAATCAGGCGCAGACCCAGTTAGCCCGGGGACAACTGGAGCCCAGTCTGGCTACTCTGCTCAGCCTGCGTAAAAAAGCGCCGAAAAACACCTACGTGATGAAGCTGCTGCGCAAGGTTTACATTCAACTGAACGACTGGCAGTCACTGCAGGCACTGATCCCAGAACTGCGCAAAAACAAAGCGCTGAAACCTGAAAAGCTGCTGCAAACCGAACAGCTGTGCTACCAGAAGCTGCTGGAACTGAGTATTGTCTTGCCGGACAGCGCGTCCTCCGACGAGAAGCGCAAAGCCCTGGCCGAAACCTGGCATAACATGCCCGGTCAACTGACCCAGGATGATCAACTGGCCCGCCACTACACCCGTCTGCTGGTGAGCATCGGCGCAGAATCTAAAGCGGAACCGGTGATCCGTGAGCTGATCAAACGCAACTGGGACAACGAGCTGGTCAACCTGTACGGCCGCATCGAAGGAGAAAACCCGAAGAAGCAGCTGGATACTGCCCGCAGCTGGCTCAAAGATGACCCGCTCAACCCCGACTTGCTGCTCACCCTGGGCCGCCTGTCACAACGCAACCAGCACTGGGGCAAAGCGATCACCTACTTCGAACAAAGCCTGGAGCTAAGCCCCAGAGCCGAAACCCTGAGCGAACTGGCCAGACTGCTGAAAAACCTCGGCGAAACGGACAAAATGCGCCAGTTGATGGATAAGCATCTGGGAGTTATCGGCGGCGGACTACCAGCCCTGCCGCTACCGCAGAAAGGGACGAAGCTGACGGCGTTATGAGTCGCTAGAACGCAGCAAAAAAGCGCTGTTTAAAAGCAGTAGCTAGACGTCGCTTCGCGACTTGCTAGTTGTTAGTGGCTAGAAAAAGCGGAAAGAAAAAAGCATAAAGAGAAGAGAGCCATTGGCTCTCTTTTTATTTGTGTACTACGGGCGCTACCGCCTTCTACCAACGCTATTCAACTTAAATAAGTCATAGCGCTAATCGCCGCAAGGTACCCAGAAGGCATGCTAGCGCGCCGCCCTCAATAGCAAAGATAAAACCAATAGACCTGTTTGCTCGATGCTTTTTCTAGCAAGGGCGCAGCCCGTCTAGCGAGTCGCGCAGCGACGTTCTAGCGAGCAACGTGCTTTTCGTTGCGGTCTAACCACTTACAACTATTTCCCTCACCCGCTTCTGCAGCTCTGGCACCAGCTCCGCCTCAAACCATGGGTTGCGTTTCAGCCAGATGTTATTGCGTGGGCTGGGATGGGGCATGGGGAACACTGCCGGGGACTGGCCCTGACAACAATAATCCCGCCAGCGGGAAACAATCTCTGTGACTGAACCCTTCTCTTGCAGATGCCAGGCCTGGGCATACTGGCCAATCACCAGTATCAGTTGCAAGTTTGGCAGGCGATCCAGCAGTTGCTGGCGCCACTGGGGGGCGCACTCTTTGCGTGGCGGCAGGTCACCGGACTTCCCTGTGCCGGGAAAACAGAACCCCATCGGCAGGATCGCCAGCTGTTTCGGGTCGTAGAAGATTTCAGCACCGATCCCCATCCACTCCCGTAAACGCTCACCGCTGGGGTCGTTAAAGGGGATGCCGGTTTCATGGACCCGCCGGCCGGGGGCCTGAGCTGCGACTAAAACCCTTGCGCGGGGATCAAACTGGAACACCGGACGCACGCCATCCGGCAGATGGGGCAGACAGAGATCGCAGGCCTTGATACGGGCAATCAGTTGCGCATCAGTCAGTGCTTCTGATTTCACTTCTGGCCTCCATTTTTCGGGCTGAAAGCATAATATTACGCGGTGTGACGGAGCGATCACAGAAGGTACCCAGCTCGACATGATAACCATAGGACTCAAGATCGCAGGCCAGATCCAACACCAGCCAGAGCTCAATCGCCCGGCGAAAACAGTTGCGCAGCAGTGATAAACGCATCACGACATCATAGCGCTGCCAGCCAAGTGCTTCCGCTGCTTCCCATTGGGTTTCTAGAGGCAGTTGTAACTGTTCGCGCTCAGCGAGTTTATGACAAAATTCGCTATAACTGAGCTGTAGCCAGGGTTTTGATACCGGTTTCATGGGGCGATACTGGTCACTGCCCAGCACCCGGTTACATAGTTCAATATAGCCCAGTTTCCAGGCCATCTCCCGATCGCGGCTGACCACTTCCCGCTGTCCGGCGGTGACGGTTTCGGTAACCGCCAGACGCAGGTCATCCCGGCTCAGCTGCAGTGATAAGCCCGCGGTTCTCGGCTGGTATCGATGTTCAACGCCAAACGCATAACAGCAGGGCACCAGATCCAGCGCATCCAGATGCTGATCAATCGCGAACCGTTCCAGTGTGCGATGCAGCTCACCGCATGCATGCAGAGCGATAGCGTGATGGCCCGCAGCGTTCAGCTGAAGATCCGGCTGTAACAGATCGATCACCCTGAACTGTTGAGGAATATTCAGGCGCCGGGCCTGCTGTTCACCCATACGACAGAGTTCAGTGTTCCATTCCAGGGTGGTCACCAGTTGTTGCCAGCTCCGCCCCAGCAGGCGACCCAGATGCCCTTTGCCGCCGCACCATTCGAGCAGTGGTGAGTGCACCGGCCCGATTCCCCGGGCAAACGCTTCGATCTGCGTCCGTTTGCGTCCGGGCATCCCATCAAAAAAGCGGTTCTCCGGGAGGCAGTATTCAGCTGACGAACGCTCAGGTAAGCGGCATAACTGCCGCAGGGATGCGATCTGCGGCAGGTAGTGGCCGATCCAGTCCTGCAGCGCTTCGGAGTCATGATTAAAGCCGGCCAACTGCCGTTCATCCAGTGCCAGCAACGCTTCTGTCAGTTCGGGATAGTGAGTACACCACTCAGGCCGGTGCAGTTTGAACGGCTGCGGCCGCCACAGGTGTGCCGTGGCAACAAGCTGCTGATCGAGTTGCTGTAATCGCTGCTGGCTGTATGTGAGTGATGTTGTCATGGCGCTATTCTAATCGTCAGCAGTGTTCCGACCTAGCGCTTTGAACTGATTTATCCACAGCCTTGTGTAACGATCTGTTCATCTTTTTTAAAGGCCCCTGTCATTTACAACCGCCATACTGCCCACAAACTGATTGATGGACGGTGATATGCAGAATATCCACACCATGTTTATCTCAGATGTACATCTGGGCACCCCGGATTGCCAGGCAAAACTCCTGAGCGAAGCCCTGACCCAACTGGCACCGAAAAAGCTTTATCTGGTGGGCGATATTATCGACCTGGCGGCGATGCGCAAAAAAGCGGTTCTGCCCCAGGATCAGCAGTTGCTGATCGGCCAGTTCTGGCAGATGGCAAAAGATGGCTGTGAGATTATCTATATTCCCGGCAACCATGATGCGCCAATGCGTAAAATCTGTGGTTTGAAACTGGGCAAGCTACAGATTCGACGTAAGGCGATCCACAAAACCCGTGATGGTCGCCGCTTTCTGGTGTCCCATGGTGATGAGTTCGATGGCCATGTGCGCATCCATCCACTCATGCTGTTACTGGGAGATCAGGGCCATCAGTTGCTGCTCTGGCTGAATCGCAGTTATAACAAACTGCGTCAATGGCTGAATATGCCCTATCGCTCGCTGGCAGCGATGATAAAGCAGCGTTTCAGTACTGCTCAGCGCTATATTGAACACTTTCAGCAAGCCGCCTGCACCGAAGCCAGCCGCCAGTCTCTGGATGGCTATATCGGCGGTCATATACATCAGGCGGGCTTTACCCACCTGAAAGGCACCCTTTACTGCAACGACGGCGACTGGGTCGAGCACTGTACCGCACTGGTAGAAACCGACAACGGCACGCTTCAATTATTGGAGTGGCCGACCATGAAAGTTATCAGCGAACCTGCAGCACTGATGCAAATCACTGCCGATCTGGTTCACACCTGAGTCGAGACCAGATCTCGCCGGCAGCGTCGCCCCCCATAAACATGTTTGTCGGCAGACGTTTAGAATCTGTTCAATGACCTTCGCTCAGCACCATCTGCGGTTTCTGATATGAAACAGTACAGCCTCTGCCAGATGAGCTAAACTGGAACAACAATTACCTCCTCCCTCTAGGACACAACAGAACACAGGCGATGCCCGGCTGATGAAAGACTATATCCCTATCCAGTGCGCCCTGCATGACAGTTATGAACTGGCCTGTATGCGCAACCTTATTGATCTGGTGATCTGGCAGGACAGTGAAGGTCATACCCTGCGGCAAAAGCTGCGCTATCAGACCATCGATATCCGCAACGGAGAAGAGTTTCTGATCGCCGTCGATGAGCACGGCACACAACAACGCATCCGTCTGGATATGATTCAATCGCAACCGCCGGGAAGCTAGCCGACGTTAAGCCCGCCGCGCCAGCTGTCACGCGCGGCGAACACCGTAAACAGTTGCACCATCTCCTGATCAGAATGTTCCCGCCAGACACAGGCGACGGTGCGTGTCAGGCCAAAATCGGAGATCGGAATACTCACCGTTCCCGGTTCGATCACGGTCTCCGCGAGAATCGCTGCGGCCAGGTTGTTGCGCACCATGGTCAGTGCCCATGAGTCATTATCGGTGCGGCAGGTAATGCGGGGCTGTGCCTGTTCGGCAAGAAAAACCCGTTTGCCTTCGTGCAGCACTTCGCAGTTTTTACGCAAGACCATCGGCAAACCATGCAGATCGGCCAGGCGTATGCTGGCACGATTAGCCAGATCATGCTGCCGGGACACCATCAGTTGAAAGCGCTCCTGATAAAGCGGCAACTGGGTTCGGGAAAAGTCATCGCCGCCCATCGAGGTCAGCAACATATCTACCTTTCCCTGCCCCAGTTTATTTGCCAGTTCAACTTTGTTGCCGGTATGCAGATGCAGTTCCGTTTCCGGGTAGGTGGTATGAAACTCATGCAGCAGGTTATTGATCGGCGGGGTGTTCAGGGTATCCAGCATACCGATTCTTAACTGCCGTGGCCGGGGCGCATTCATCAGCTCACTTTTAGCGGCACTGCACTCTGCCAGAATCGAGAAGGCCCGGTCTCTGAAGCGTGACCCGGCGGGGGTCAGAGTAACCTGTTTATGCCTTCGGTGCAGCAGTTCGACCCCCAGTTCCTCCTCCAGTGTCTTGATCGCTGCAGACAGGGCTGGCTGGGTAACAAACATCTTCTCCGCCGCTTTGGTAAAGCTGCCGGTTTCCTGAACCGCGAGAAAATAACGAATCTGCCTAATCTCCATTAACTGGTTGCTCCTCTGGTAATCACTCCAGCGACCCTGCCAGACCAGGCTGAGCGCCGCTGAAACATTCTAACGTCTCACCAACACCTATAATTCTAATTTATAGATCGAATAATAATTAAAGATTTTACTTATTTGCCAGATTAAACCTAAATAGACCTGTCGCACTAGTATCAACACAACATTATTAATCATTACACCGGCACTTCGCCGGATGGACAGACAGGTATACCCTAAGATGAGCAGTGAGATTCTGGAACGTTTTCCAACAACCATGGAGATTCCGATCGCCTGGGGCGATATGGATGCCTTCCAACATGTCAATAATCTGGTTTATCTGCGCTGGTTTGAAAGTGCCCGGATCGACTATTTTCGCAGCTGTGACTTTACCACCGTGATGCAGGAAACCGATGTCGGCCCGATTCTGCGTGACAGCCGCATCCGTTACCGGATTCCCCTGACATTTCCCGGCAACGTCATCTCGGCCTGTCGGGTCACCCGGCTGAAGCATGACCGCTTTACCATGGAACATCTGATCTGGAGTCCGGAACATAACGCAGTGGCCGCAGAGGGGGAAGGCACTATCGTTTGCGTTAACTACCGTAAAAATAGTAAAGCTGAGGTTCCGCCGCTCTATCGCCAGCGGATAATTGAGCTGGAACCCATCACCCCGGAGATTTTTGACTAACGGGCAAACGCACCCGTTATACCGTTCAGCCCATGAAGCAACGCCTGCTGTTGCTTCATCACTTTCGCTGGCCCTTCCGGGGGCCAGATTTTTTATCTTTCGATAGCCATTACCCGGCAGCTTGTAGTTGCTCTGCGGTACGTTGTGCCAATCTTGCGATCCGGTCTGAACCTATGTCCGGGTGATGCCGGGCAGAGGACTGTAGCACAATCTCAACAGTTGGCAGGTCAGGCAGACCAAGGCTCGCAGGTACCCGGTACAGATCCGCAGGTACGCAACAGGATGACAGTGTGGTAACCGCCTCGCCCCGCCGCACCAGCTCAATCAGCAGCGCACAGTTACCACTGATACAACTCACCTCAAAAGAACGCCCCTGTTTGATCAGACCATCCACCGCGGTACTGTGAAATTTACAATCAGGCTCGACCAGCGCCAGCCGGATGGTCCGGTCTGGCGCAACAAAATCGGCTGTCGGGGCAACCCAGACGCCCTTGTCCTGCAATAACAGATACCCTTCTTCCCGGTCCGGGCGGCGGGTGAGAATAGTCAGATCCAGTTCGCCCTTATCGATCAGCTCCCGCAGTTGCGCCGATGACCCGGTTCGCACCTGCACCTGCAGCCCGGGTAGCTGTGTTTGAAGCTCGGATAGCAGTTGCGGCAACACCCCGGTGACATAGTCATCCGGACAACCCAGCAACAGCGGCCGGGATTCACCATCGGCGCCCAGCACCCCCAGCGCTTCATCATGCAGCTTCATTATCCGACGGGCATAGCTCACCAGCTTCAGTCCTTCATCGGTCAGTTGCAGCTCTCGCCCCTCTTTCAGAAACAGTCTTTTATTGAGCTGCTCTTCCAGCCGCTTCATCTGCATACTCACCGCCGACTGGGTACGAAACACCTGTGCCGCCGCCCGGGTAAAGCTTCCGGTATCCACGGCCGCAATAAAAGTACGGAGCAATTCATGATCAAGCATCAGCAGTATTCATACCTGTTATCAGATTTATTCGTTTGTCGAACAACCAATTAAGCGCCAGACTCAGGTCTAAATCAATCGACGTAACAAACTTATTAAACAACACAATAAAAGGATTTTGCTATGCAACTGGTTATCGGTAATCACAACTATTCCAGCTGGTCCCTGCGGGCCTGGCTGCTGCTGCGACAGTTCGGGCTGGACTTTGAAACGGTACGTATCGCCCTGTTTACCCCCGGCGCAGCGGAACAGATAAAAAGCTATAACCCGGCGGGGAAAGTCCCGGTGCTGCTGGATAACGGCCTGACCATCTGGGACTCGCTGTCGATCTGCGAATATATCAGTGAACAGCACCTTGACGGTAAAGGCTGGCCCGCTGACTCTGCACTGCGCGCCCACGCCCGTAGCAGTTGCGCCGAGATGCACACCAGCTTTATGGCGCTGCGCCATGCAATGCCGATGAACTGCCGCCGTACTGTGGAAAACGTTGTTATCTCATCCGAAGTACAACAGGATATCGACCGTATCCTGCAGCTGTGGAGCGGTGCGCTCAACCTGAGTGCATCAGAACAATTCCTTTATGGAGAGTTCTCCATCGCCGATGCCTTCTATGCCCCGGTGGTGTACCGTCTGACCGGCTATGGCGTCAGCCTGCCTGAGCAACTACAAGCCTACTGCGACCGGGTACTGGCACTGCCCGCCTGTCAGGAATGGCTGAAGCTGGCACAACAGGAAAACGAAGTGATCGAAGAGGAAGAGGTGTAATCGCCTCTGATTGTGCCTGACAGCACTGGTATTTCTGCCCTGAAAATGGCACATTATCAACCGGAGAGCGGGAAACTCTCCGGTTTCTTTTCAAGTGACTCAACAGGGATGAATAATGAGTACAACGCCAACCAATGGTTCCTGTCTGCCTAAAAAGACCCAGACGGGCAATTCAGACACCAATAGCAGCAATACTGGACAAGATAGCTGTACTCCTCCTCTGTTTGAAATAGTTCATATTACCGGCACACGTAATCAACTCTATTTTCTGACTAAAGCGGCCTCTGAAACACTGCATACGGAATGTGCTGCAGTAGCAGACATGATGCAGACGTTTGCTGAAATAGTCAGTGCAGAAGCGGATAGCTTCCCCTCGCAAAAAGAGCGGGATGCTATGCTGAAAAAACGTATCGCCTGGATTAAAGATGCAACGAAGATGGGGCTTGTCGATCCACGGCCAAACGTGGCTGATAAAACCGCAACATATGGTGAACACTATCACCCACCTGAAAAATCGACAACATCGAAAAGCTGCAAAGCCCAGCTCGCTCAACTGGAATCAGAAGAGCTTAAAGTCAATCAGGCACTGGAAAATATTCGGGGACGCAGCGCGGTATCTGTTAAACGGAGTCCGATTAATAAGCTACGTATGGCCCATCTTCAGGTCATAAAGCCAAAGCTATTAGAGCTAAGAGAACTTGAAAGTCGGGGGCTCTGTAAGCCGACCTCGGTAGTGGAGCCCACAAATAATGTCGATACATTAGTTCCTTCCGGAACAACGGGCGGAATAGAGGGCGGCATCACCGTTACCGAACTACAGCGATTCAGTGCGCCAGATAAGCTATTTTATCTTTCCAATAAGAAACTAAGAGAACTCAAAGAGAATAGTGAAAACGGTTGGATTCCTATAAAGCTTTCGCAAGAAACCCAAAAGTTAATGGAATCCCTTAATACCGCAACTGAAAAGAGTCATAAAACCTCCGCAAAACCTCAAACAGAATCCCAACAGAATAAAACTGAACTCAGCGACATTGTTGACGCGATGATTGAGGACTTTAAGCAACAGCTCAAACCGAAATACGATACCGCAAATCTGGGTAGCCTCCCCTGGTTCAAGGAGGCAGGCAACTTGGAGTGGGAGAGCACCGAATGTCACCCCTTTAACGCATTATATCAGGACGTGTTTCCCAAAAAAGTTGTCAAAGGTCAGTTAGGGAAGGACGGTCCTGTCTTTGCAGCATCAGCAGAGGCTCAGGCCTTCCGTTTTGCCGCTGGCGCTAATATAGGCGAAGCTAAATGGAACCCGATGGATGGCGAAGTCAACCTGGCGGCCAAAGCTGAAGCGAAATTCAGCTTATTTGAGGGCAAAATAGAGGGTAGTGCTATTTTCCCCAATGAGAAAGGGCAACTGATCTACGTTAGCTTTCGCGGGGCCGACAAGAAAGAACGCTCCATAGAGATGGGTTATATGCGCTTTCATGGCAAAGTGCTTATGAGTGTTTTCGCTGGCGTGGAAGGAACCCTGGAGAGCTCTCTGGGAGGTAAGCTATATAAAACCTCCAAGCGCAAGCAACATAACAATACTACCGATATGGAAAAAGACAGCCGTCAACTGGAACAGGAAGTGGGTGCCGGGTTATTACTCATACCTAAGTTTGAGGTTGAATCACAACCAGCCTCTCGATGGAAAGGAGAGCGGGCGGTTTCCAATGGTCCTGAACCTGAAGGCAATGTCTATGCAAACCTGAAAGGCGAAGTGTTTGCGGGGGCAAAAGCGGGCGCAGCGGTCAGTCTGGCGGCCCAATGGCAGGCACCACCTAAGCCCATTAAAGATGGAGCTAAGGACGCCCCAAAAGCCAATGAATTTCTTGACCTCGCCAAAACGGGTGTTAAAGCCGGCGCATCAGTCGGCGTCGCTGCAGGCAGCCATCTAAAAATCGCCTGGGAATACGGCAAAGTTATTGTCTACTTTCGCGCCTCGGCAGCCTGGGGCCTCGGCATCTCCGGCGGATTTGAAACCGAAGTAGACCTTAACAATCTGCTGACACTATTTGAGTTTATTCTGAAAGCACTGCAGCGGAGTGATTATCGGCACCTGACATTTGTTGATGAACAAACATTTTTGATTATGTCAAAGTGGCTCTATAAAGTTTATGTTTTTAAAGAAGAGATGCAGCTTGAAGCAATAAAAGCACTGTTTTCATCGCTTAATAGCGTACGTAAAGAAATTACTGATTGGTGGGATGAAAGAGCAAGAATAGAGGATGAAGCTAAAGCCATCGCGGAGAATATCAAAAATGGGCATCTCGCTATAAATTTAGAAACACTGCCTCCAGAAACAGTTGGTCCAATGCTCTACTGCTTGAGTTCTACCTTCGTTTTCAGCTTTGAATAATCACAGGAAACCGCCATTATGATGATATTGAATAATGTACATTCATGGCGTCACTTTATGCAGATACTGGAGCGGATGAGTAAAAAAGGTGAGCCGGTTGATATGTATCTGAGTATGCAACGATTAACCTCCATACTGGACGGCACACAATATCTGGAGTTTATTAACTGGATAAAGTCTCTACAGGTAATAGAACCAGAACAAACCGCTTATAATCAACTAACTCCCTTTACCCCCAGAAAATATCCGGTCGATAAACGTCAAGATAAGCAGGTGGTGGCCAGTATTGAGGAGGTCTGGGGAGTAACCATCAGCTAATCCCCACCAACTAATATCGCTATCAGATTAAAAAAGTTTTTCTGTAGACTGAGTCGCACAACGAAAGCCCGCCATAGGGCTATATGTTGGTTTCCCGTTCGTTTCACTTTCACGACGAATCAAAATGTTGGAATTAACTTCAAAGGCCCAGTTACCACGAAGCACCCGATAGGTCTGAAGAGGCTGGTACTGTTTCTTCACTTGCACCGCTTTTTCAGGTCCCTGGGGATTTTTGACCGGGCTATAACTGTAATACTCCGGGTCATACCAGTCATTTACCCATTCAGCGGCATTATTCTGCAGTCCATAAATCCCTAACGGATTTGGTGGCAACATATCCACCGGATAGGTATGCCCTAACTTACCTGAGTCCTTATCATACGGCCTTGTATTTCTTTTGTTCTCTAAAAAGCCATTATCCGTTGCATAGTAAATCTTTTTCCCGCGGTTTCGGGCTGCAAATTCCCATTGAGCTTCAGTGGGCAGATCAAACGCATACCCCGTTAACTGACCCAGCCAGGTACAGTAATCTTTAGCATCCTGCCATCCCCGTGTACTGGCAGGATTATCGGGTTGAAACTGAAAGTTTTCTGGCTCTACCTCTCTTAACTCTGGCTTAGGTAGAGGCTCATTATGAGCCAGAAGATAGCGATCCATATCCTTCACCCGGGTCTCATACTTTGACAGCGAGTAGCTATCCAGCTCCACCGGATGGGACGGGCTGGTATCCATCGAACGCGTTGCATTGCACATATTCTCGGTCTCGCGCCAGACGGGCCGTTCAGGGTCAGCATCACAGGGCATACCAAAATCCCCCATCATAAATTTACCCCCCTCAATAAATACCATATCCTCAACTGCCCGCACCGCCGTATCCAGCACTTTAGCCTGCAGTTGACTATCGGCATCGGGATGTAGTGTTTGGATATTGGCGCGGATCTCAGCAATCTTTTCTGCAGACACAACATCACTGGTAACAACGATATCAGCTTCGCTTTTACAGCCACTGAGAATCAAAGCACAGGAAAGAGAGATAACAGATACTGACTGGAACAGTCGGGTCAGAGTGGGCATAGATTCATCCTTGTTGCCGGGGTCCATAACGCCCAAAATCATACCTGAATGGACCTCAGGACTCCAGTCGCAACGAACTCAAACCCTTTTTCCCCAAAATATCCCAAGGGAAACATTCAGGATAAGCAGGTGGTAGCCAATATGGATGAGGTTTGGGGATTATCCATCGGGTACCCCCCATCAACTAATACCACTCTCAGATTAAAAAAGCTTTTTTCTAGACTGAGTTGCACAACGAAACCCCGCCCAAGGACTATATATTGGCTCTTCGTTTGTTTCAATTTCACGACGAATCAAAATGTTGGAATTAACTTCAAAGGCCCAGTTACCACGAAGCACCCGATAGGCCTGAAGAGGCTGGTACTGTTTCTTCACTTGCACCGATTTTTCAGGCCCCTGGGGATTTTTGACTGGACTATAACTGTAATAATCCGGGTCATACCAATCATTTACCCATTCAGCGGCATTATTCTGCAGTCCATAAATTCCCAGTGGATTAGGCGGCAACATATCCACCGGATAGGTATCTCCTAACTTACCTGAGTCCTTATCATACGGCCTTGTATTCCTCTTGTTCTCTAAAAAACCATTATCCGTTGCATAGTAAATCTTTTTTCCGCGGTTTCGGGCAGCAAACTCCCACTGGGCTTCAGTGGGCAGATCAAATGCATACCCCGTTAACTGCCCCAGCCAGGTGCAGTAATCTTTAGCATCCTGCCATCCCCGTGTACTGGCGGGATTATCCGGTTGAAATTGAAAACTATCCGGCCTGCGTTCCCGGACTTCAGGTTTCGGTAGAGGCTCATTATGAGCCAGAAGATAGCGATCCATATCCTTCACCCGGGTCTCATATTTCGACAGTGAGTAACTATCCAGCTCCACCGGATGGGCTGGGCTGGTATCCGCCCAGTGGCTGGCATTACACATATTCTCTGTCTCGCGCCAGACGGGCCGTTCAGGGGCAGCATCACAGGGCATACCAAAATCCCCCATCATAAACTGACCGCCCTCAATAAATACCATATCCTCGATTGCCCGCACCACGGTATCCAGCACCTGAGCCTGCAGTTGACTATCAGCATCGGGATGTAGTGTTTGGATATTGGCCCGTATCTCAGCAATCTTGTCTGCAGACACAACATCACTGGTAACAACGATATCAGCTTCGCTGTTACAGCCACTGAGAATCAGAACACAGGAAAGAGAGATAACAGAAACTAGCTGAAACAGTCGGGTCAGAGTGGGCATAGATTCATCCTTGTTGCCGGGGTCCATATAACACGACAAAAATCATACACCAACAGTGATGTCTCAGCCCAGTTGGGAATCAATCCTCCGGCTTTTACTGCCACTGGCGTTTCAGATGAAAGTAGAAATCACTCTGAACCTGCAGAACTGAGGCCCTGCCCTATTACCTCGGTCAAAGAACCTGCCGGCATCAGTGCAAATAGAAGCTGCATCTAAGGTATAGCCTTTGATTGATTAATAGGTTAGGATTTGCCCCGAAAAAGGAATTTCAGATAGGCCCACACTGGTGGCTGTATTGTGCTGAAGGAGTAGCACTGTTTCGATCAGAGCTGTAATACTCTGCATACTTTTCTCCTCTTCTTCACCCTCTGATTTTTCCTTTCTCTGTACCGCCCAGGCGGAATGAGCTGATGCGATCCAGGTGATGCTGCATCAACCCCCATAGTGAGAAATAAAGGGATGTTCTATGAACTCTGAAATCGCTGTAACAGGGATAGCGACGAGCGGCTTTGCTGAAGTCCTGCAACAGAATAAAACTGAATTAGCAAAGATTGAGCAGTTTAGGAAATCTGCTATCTCGGTTCTTCCGCGCAATCTTATATTTGCCGGTATGACGCTGGGTGTTTTTTTTCTGATAGGGATGTTTGCCCTGCAAATCATCACCGGAGTGTTTGCGCTGATTCTGTCCGTTAGCGCTGCAGTCGGTGGCTTCTACGGGTTGCGCTTTCTTAAGGCGATGGACCCGGTTATCCGTCAGAAAACGAAAAATTTCAGAATAAAGAAGATGATGGAGGAAGCCCGCCGTAATGCCACAGAACAACTTGATAATCAGGTACTGGTTAACGCTCAACGATTAGAACAGGCCCGTGCCGCCCGGGACCAGATGGGTTCAGCGATTCGGAAAATGGAAAGTCAGATTGATGAACGAAACCAGGGCAAACCGATTTATGAACGCAAAAAAAAGTTATTGGCACAGGTCACTGAAGCCTATCAACAGATACTTGAAAAGCTGGATCGAGCGGCAGCCGTCAACCGTCAATTTGAGCAGAAAGTTAAAGAGTATAAAGACATGGAAGCCTTTGCTGCCCAGGCAAGTCAGGCGATGTCATTTATAAAACATACCGGTAATGATCAGTTAGAAGAGATGCTCTCACTGGAAGCATTCAGCCAGATCGAAACAGACTTTAATACCGCCTTAGTCGAGATTGAAAACAGTGCCCGGGATATGGCAGTAGATATGGCCGACTAGGCAGAAAAGGAGATAAAAATGAGCGAACAGGAAACCACCTCCACCCGAATTATGAGATGGACACTAACCGGACTTCTGGGACTGGCTGTCATTATTGGTCTGCTAACCTTTTTTATCGACAATCCAGACACACAGAGTAGGGATGCAGAACCCGTCTCTCAGGAATCAAACCCCTTTCAATAACCTATTAATCAAAACAAGGATGTAGATATGAATCTATTTAAAGCGCTTGGCTGCTTAACTCTGCTGGGACTGACCACGATGGCCTCGGCTACGGACGTAAAAGTCGGCACCGGTTCTGAGAGCGGTAACTACTACTCCATGGTGAAAGATATTAAAGCGTATTGTGATGACGCGCTGGAAAATGATGCGCATCTTTTACCAGTGAAGTCAGACGGGTCTGTAGAGAACCTGCTGGGCATGAATAGCAAACAGTTCTCTATGGGCGTGGTTCAGGAAGATGTATTGCAATATTTCGCCAAAACAGAGCCCCGCAAGGTTAACGGCAATCGCATGAAGGTTATCGACGGGATGCATATGGAATCCCTTCACCTTCTGATACCAAAAGGCTATCAGCCAGAGGGTGATGACGCCGGCTGGAAAGCGATGTGGAGCGGGCTGATTAAAGATGAAAAGCCAAAACCAATCTCGCTTAATCTGTTAAAAGGCCAGACCGTCGGTTCCTGGGGCGGTAGCGTTATCAGCGCCAAAGCGTTGAGCTACTTTATGGGTTTAAATCTGAATGTTGTTGAGATTCCGGCAGATAAACGCAGCAATCCAAACATGCCATTAGTGCTGGTTGGCGGACACCCTTACAAACCGGTAGAGCAGTATCTTGCCAGTGGTAAATACCACCTGGTCGCAATAGACTTTGCACAACTGGCAGGAAAGGCTCCATTTTACATTCAATCCAGCGTCAGCTATCGGGTAGACGGAAAAATTCAATCGGTGCCGACTTTCGGCGTTCGCGCACTCCTGATTGGCAAATCTTTCCGTAAGGAAGAGCGAAATGCCAACATGGTCAATCTGGCTAACTGCATTACTGACAGCCTGATTGATCTGGCCGATGATCCCGACACTAACCCCAACTGGGCTTCAGTGTATGAGCTGGAAGAGGCTGGCGAACAAACCAACTGGAACTATTTCTCTCTGAGTAAATAACCCAACAAAAAAAACGCCCCTCTCTAAAAGACAGGGGCGTTTTTTTATACCTGAAGACCGGTATTACAAACCGTACTTATCTGCCATGCCTTCCAGAGAGACCGGTACGATCTTATCCGCATGACCGGCAGTACCGAACGCTTCGTAACGGGCGACACAGATCTCGCTCATTGCATCCATGGTGACTTTAAGGAATTTACGCGGATCGAACTCCGATGGGTTTTGCGCCATGAAGCGACGTACCGCACCGGTAGATGCCAGACGCAAATCGGTATCGATATTAACCTTACGCACACCATGCTTGATGCCCTCAACGATCTGCTCAACCGGCACACCGTAGGTCTCAGGAATCTCACCACCAAACTCGTTGATGATCGCCAGCCACTCCTGTGGAACAGAGGAGGAACCGTGCATCACCAGGTGGGTGTTCGGGATGCGGTCGTGGATCGCTTTAATGCGGTCAATCGCCAGAATATCGCCGGTTGGCGGACGGGTGAACTTGTAAGCACCGTGGGAGGTACCACAGGCAATCGCCAGCGCATCGACACCGGTTTTAGCCACGAAGTCAGATGCTTCTTCCGGATCGGTCAGCATCTGGTCATGGGACAGTGTGCCTTCAGCGCCAACACCATCCTCTTCGCCAGCCTGTCCGGTTTCCAGCGACCCCAGACAACCCAGTTCCCCCTCAACAGAAACACCACACGCATGGGCCATCTCTACGGTACGACGGGTAACATCAACGTTGTATTCATAATCAGAGGGGGTTTTACCATCCTCTTTCAGGGAGCCGTCCATCATGACGGAAGAGAAGCCCATCGCGATGGAACGCTGACAGATCGCTGGTGAGGTGCCGTGATCCTGGTGCATACATACCGGAATATGCGGAAACTCAGCAATCGCCGCCAGAATCATATGCCGCAGGAAGTTAGAGCCCGCATATTTACGGGCACCGGCAGACGCCTGCACAATTACCGGCGAGTTGGTCTTGTCAGCCGCTTCCATGATGGCGCGCATCTGTTCCAGGTTATTAACGTTAAACGCTGGGATACCGTAGCTATTCTCTGCGGCATGATCCAGCAGCTGACGCATACTGATAAGAGCCATATCTTCACCTTTTAAAAAATTAAGCCGGGTTGCGGCTGTAAATTCTAACGTAAGCAGCTGAATAGATCAGCTGCTCTACTTTATATTGCAAATATTAAAGCTGGAAGTGCACTGAAAATCAGTGTTTGCACAGCCATTTTAGCGCCATTATTAAGCTCTACTATTAAGCTCTATTATATAAGCTTAAAGCGTTATGAGCGCAGAAAGTGCGTGGCAAAAGCTGACGAGAAAGCGGAGTTTACAGTTGTAAATGAGCATTTCTCGGCAACTTTTAACAAAGCAGTTTCAAGCGCAATAGCTTTAATTATGCCCGGGATTCAAGCATCGCTACCGCGGGCAACACCTTGCCTTCCACAAACTCCAGGAAAGCCCCACCGCCGGTCGAGATGTAAGACACCTGATCAGCGATACCGTACTTATCCACCGCCGCCAGGGTGTCACCGCCACCCGCAATCGAGAAACCTTTGTTCTCAGCAATCGCCAGCGACAGTGCTTTAGTGCCTTCACCAAACTGATCAAACTCAAACACACCGACCGGACCGTTCCAGATAATAGTACCGGCTTCTTTCAGCAGCGCGGCCAGGTTCGCAGCAGACTGCGGACCGATATCCAGAATCATATCATCTTCAGCAACTTCATCGACCAGCTTAACGGTCGCAGCAGCGGTTTCAGCAAACTCAGTTGCAACCACAACATCTACCGGCAGGGGAATATTCACCTTATCCATCAGCGCTTTTGCGGTAGGAATCAGATCATGTTCGCACAGGGACTTACCGACCGGCTTACCCGCAGCAGCCAGGAAGGTATTGGCAATACCGCCCCCCACAATCAGTTGATCAACCTTATCAGATAACGATTCCAGTACCGTCAGTTTGGTTGACACTTTAGAGCCACCGACAATCGCCGCCATTGGCCGGGCCGGCTTATCCAGCGCCTTTTCCAGCGCGTCCAGCTCACCGGCCAGCAGAGGGCCGGCACAGGCAACCGGTGCAAACTTAGCCACACCATGAGTCGACGCCTGAGCGCGGTGCGCGGTACCAAACGCATCCATTACATAGATATCGCAAAGGGCTGCCATCTGCTTAGACAACGCCTCATCATCTTTCTTCTCACCAACATTGAAGCGCACGTTTTCCAGCAGTACGACACCGCCTTCAGCGACATCAAAGCCCCCCGCCAGCCAGTCGCTGATCAGCGGAACTTCACGTCCCAGCAGGCCTGCCAGATGGGCAGCCACCGGTGCCAGTGAGCTGGCTGCATCATATTCACCCTCAGTTGGGCGGCCCAGGTGAGACATCAGCATCACCTTAGCACCTGCTTCCAGAGCGTGCTTAATGGTTGGCAGTGATGCACGAATACGGGCATCGCTGGTGACCTTGCCATCCCTGACCGGCACATTGAGGTCTTCACGGATCAGGACGCGTTTGCCCTTGAGATCCAGTTCGGTCATTTTCAATACGCTCATAATATTTCCTGCTTTCTAATCTAAAAAAGTAGAGTACCGTCTTCGCAGACCATACCTTAAAATTACGTCAGCTCTATTAGTCAGACCGGCAGTTAAGCCATGCCTGAGCAACATCCAGCATCCGGTTGGCAAAGCCCCACTCATTATCAAACCAACACATCAGCTTTATCATCTTGCCGCCACTGACACGGGTCTGAGTACCATCGACAACGCCGGAACGGGAATCCCGATTGAAGTCTACCGAAGCGTGTGCTTCTTCGGTATAACCTAAAAGTCCTTTTAACGGACCTTCCGCTGCACGACGGATGATCTGATTAACATGCACTGCACTGGTCTCCTCTGAGACATTCAGAGAGATATCCAGCAGAGATACGTTAATGGTAGGCACCCGCACATGCAGCGACTCAAAGCGGCCCGCCAGTTCAGGCAATAAACGGTCGATACCGCGATGCAGCCCGGTATTCACCGGGATAATAGACTGCATAGCACTGCGGGTGAGCCGCAGATCGGTCTGATGATAGCTGTCGATCACCGGCTGATCATTCATGGCCGAGTGAATGGTGGTGGTTAAGCCGCTGATAATTCCCAACTCCCGGTGTAACAGATCCAGAATCGGCACAATGCAGTTGGTCGAGCAGGACCCAGCGGCAACAATGGTCTGCTCTGCGGCCAGCAACTGCTGATTAAATCCATAGATAACCGTGGCATCAACATCACTGCCGGCAGGTTGGGAGAAAAGGAGTTTTCTGGCGCCACTGTCAAGATGCTGTTGGGCGGTCGGGCGGTCACTGAATGAACCGGAACACTCCAGCACCAGATCAATATCCAGCGTTTGCCAGGGCATCGCAGAAGGGGAGGCTTCGTTAAGCACCCGGATCCTGTCGCCATTGATCAGCAACTCAGTTCCATTATGCGACACAGGCAGCGGAAAGCGCCCATGGGTGGTGTCATAGCGGGTCAGATAGGTGACCGTCTCAATGTCAGACAGCTCATTGATCGCCACCACCTGCAGCTGTTCGCGGTAGCCACACTCATAGATAGCTCGCAGGACACTTTGTCCGATGCGGCCATAACCATTTATTGCAACCCGGTACGCCATACCACCTCGTTAAACAAAAAAGCCAACTGAATCAGCTGGCCTTTTTTCTTAGCCTGCACTCAGAGAACAGACTTCACTTTTTCAACTACGTTTTCGACCGTAAAGCCGAACAGTTTGAACAGATCCCCTGCTGGCGCAGACTCACCAAAGGTAGTCATCCCCACAATAGCACCGTTCAGACCAACATACTTGTACCAGAAATCAGCCTGCGCCGCTTCAACAGCAACCCGGGCAGTCACAGCAGACGGCAGCACCGCTTCACGGTATTCAGCATCCTGCTTATCAAACAGATCAGTGGATGGCATAGACACCACACGTACCTGCTTACCTTCCGCCTCAAGCGCTGCCGCAGAATCCATTGCCAGACCCACTTCAGATCCGGTAGCGATAAGGATGGCATCCGGAGTGCCTGCTGTATCACGCAGAATGTATCCACCGCGGGCGATATTCGCCAGCTGCTCATCGGTACGCGCCTGGTGTGGCAGGTTCTGACGGGAGAAGATCATCGCGGTCGGGCCATCGGCACGCTCCAGTGCAGACTTCCATGCGACAGCAGATTCAACCGCATCCGCCGGACGCCAGCAGCTCATGTTCGGCGTATGACGCAGGTTAGCGATCTGCTCAATCGGTTGATGGGTCGGGCCATCTTCACCCAGACCGATAGAATCGTGGGTGTAAACATGGATCGCACGCAGCTTCATCAGTGCCGCCATCCGCAGTGCGTTACGGGCATATTCCATAAACACCAGGAAGGTCGCACCGTAGGGCACAAAGCCACCATGCAGAGCGATACCATTCATGATGGCGGACATACCAAACTCACGCACACCGTAGAACAGGTAGTTGCCGGACGCATCATCTTTCGTCACGCCCTTGCAGCCTGACCATAGCGTCAGGTTAGAACCGGCCAGGTCAGCAGAGCCACCCATCAGTTCAGGCAGCAGCGGGCCATAGGCGTTCAGGGCATTCTGAGAGGCTTTACGGGAAGCGATGGTTTCGCCTTTATCCTGCAGCTCTTTGATGTAAGCATCAGCTTTATCGGAGAAGTCCGTTGGCAGCTCACCGCTATAACGGCGGATCAGCTCACGGGCTTCAGCAGGGTAAGCTTTGCTGTATTCGGCAAAACGCTCTTCCCACTCACTTTCCAGCACCGCACCGGACTCCAGCGCATTCCACTGGGCAGCGATATCTTCAGGGATAACGAAGGCTTCATGTTCCCAGCCCAGCTGTTTGCGGGCCAGTGCAATCTCTTCGTCGCCCAGAGGTGCGCCGTGGCAATCCTCTTTACCCTGTTTATTAGGCGAACCAAAACCGATAATGGTTTTGCAGCAGATCAGGGTTGGCTGATCTTCATTGTCCTGCGCCGCTTCGATGGCCGCTTTAATCTGCTCAGCGTCGTGACCATCTACGGCCGGAATCACCTGCCAACCGTAGGCTTCAAAGCGTTTAGGAGTATCGTCGGTAAACCAGCCCTCGACTTCACCGTCGATTGAGATGCCGTTATCGTCGTAGAATGCGATCAACTTGCCCAGTCCCAGGGTGCCCGCCAGAGAGCAGGCTTCGTGGGAGATACCCTCCATCAGGCAGCCATCGCCCAGAAAGGCATAGGTGTGGTGATCAATAATCTCATGACCTTCGCGGTTAAACTGCGCTGCCAGGGATTTCTCAGCGATGGCAAAGCCGACCGCGTTTGTGATCCCCTGACCCAGTGGGCCGGTGGTGGTTTCAACACCCGGCGCATAACCGTATTCCGGGTGACCGGCGGTTTTGGAGTGCAGCTGACGGAAGTTTTTCAGATCATCGATGGAAAGATCATAACCGGTCAGGTGCAGCAGACTGTAGATCAGCATTGAACCATGGCCGTTCGACAGCACGAAACGGTCGCGATCAAGCCAATGTGGATTCGCCGGATTATGTTTCAGAAAATCATTCCATAATACTTCAGCGATATCCGCCATACCCATCGGTGCACCAGGGTGACCGGATTTAGCCTTTTGGACAGCATCCATACTGAGGGCACGAATTGCATTGGCAAGTTCTCTACGCGAGGACATTCATTCACTCCAGGGCCGAACAAGCCCAAGTTGAGATTAAAAAGTGTTTGCGGCGGCTGTGTTATCTCTTGTGAAGATAACGAAGACCGGCACCGATAAAAAAATAGGCGGCTATTTTCTCGTAACCGCCCCCCAGCTTCAAACCTATTTCAGATAAATTTAATGAAAATGAGTGGTTTTCATCTAAAAAAGTAAAAAAATCATCCAAAACCGGAATACCGCCCATGCAATCAGGGCGCAAGACGATTAAAATAACTGACATTCTTATACCCGGGCCGACGGTCCGATACCATATTTATCTCCCTTACCTAGGATTGAAGACGCGTAATGAGCGAATACAGCCTGTTTACTTCGGAGTCAGTCTCCGAAGGCCATCCTGATAAGATCGCCGATCAGATCTCTGATGCGGTTCTTGATGCAATTATTGCTGAAGACAAATACGCCCGTGTAGCCTGTGAAACCATGGTTAAAACCGGTGTCGCGATTGTTTCCGGCGAGATCACTACCTCTGCATGGGTCGATCTGGAAGCGCTGGTTCGTGGCGTTATCTGTGATATCGGCTACACCTCTTCTGACGTCGGTTATGACGGTGCCACCTGTGGTGTACTGAACATCATCGGCAAGCAGTCGCCTGACATCAATCAGGGGGTTGACCGCGCGAAGCCTGAAGATCAGGGCGCCGGAGACCAGGGGCTGATGTTTGGTTATGCCAGCAATGAAACCGACGTACTGATGCCTGCGCCGATCTGCTACGCCCACCGTCTGGTTGAGCGTCAGGCGGAAGCGCGTAAGTCCGGTCTGTTGCCATGGCTGCGTCCAGATGCCAAGAGCCAGGTCACCTTCCGTTATGAAAACGGCCAGCCAGTGGGTATCGATGCGGTGGTTCTGTCGACTCAGCATAACCCGGAAGTCTCCATGGCGGACCTTCAAGAAGCGGTGATGGAGCTGATAATCAAGCACACCCTGCCTGCAGAGTGGATCGACAAGAGCACCAAGTTCCACATCAACCCAACCGGCAACTTCGTTATCGGCGGGCCTGTCGGTGACTGTGGTCTGACCGGCCGGAAGATTATCGTGGATACCTACGGCGGCATGGCCCGTCACGGTGGCGGTGCGTTCTCCGGTAAAGATCCATCCAAGGTGGACCGTTCTGCCGCTTATGCGGGCCGTTATGTAGCGAAAAACATCGTAGCTGCCGGCCTGGCCGATAAGTGTGAAATCCAGGTGTCTTATGCTATCGGTGTAGCGGAGCCAACCTCGGTTTCGATCAATACGTTTGGTACCGGCAAGGTCTCTGACGCGATGATCATCGAGCTGGTGCACAACCACTTCGACCTGCGCCCACATGCGATTACCCGGATGCTGGACCTGCTGCACCCGATGTATCGCCCAACAGCCGCCTACGGCCACTTCGGTAAAAACCCATTTGAGATGACCGTCGGTAACGATACCTTTACCGCCTACAGCTGGGAAAAAACCGATAAGGCTGACGAACTGCGGGCTGCCGCAGGCCTGTAAGCCGCGTTCAGGAACACAGATACAAAAAAGGCCGGATTCGCATCCGGCCTTTTTTATTGTCTCAGCAAACCTTAACCTGATTGTCTGACGATCCCGCTAACCGATCCCGTTATGCCATGGCATAATAACGCCTTAAACTTTAAACCTGATTGATAGATAGAATGAGAATCCCCCGTTTTTACGAACCTCAGTCCCTCTCTGAGGGCAGCGAAATCAACCTCAGCGACAACGTGGTTCAACATGTGTCCCGGGCCTTGAGAATGCGTCCGGGTGACGCGCTGGTCCTCTTTAATGGTGATGGGTTTGAGTATTCCGCTGAGCTGACAGAGGTAGCTAAACGCAATGCTACGGCACGGATTACCGGCGCGGATCAGCCCGCCCGGAAATCTCCCCTGAACCTCACTATTGGACAGGCGATCTCCCGCGGGGAACGGATGGATTACGCGGTGCAGAAAGCTACCGAACTGGGGATGAATCAACTGGTGCCGCTGTTTACCGAACGTTGTGAGGTGCGACTAAACAGTGAACGTCAGGACAAACGTCGCCAGCACTGGCAGCAGGTTGCCATCAGCGCCTGTGAACAGAGTCTGCGCTGTGACCTGCCTGAGATCAGCGAACCACAGTCGCTGAACGACTGGCTGGACAGTGTTGAAGCGGATCTGAAACTGGTGCTCCACCACCATACCGAACAGCCTTTGGGCAACTTTGACAAACCCGCATCGGTTGCCCTGCTGATCGGTCCTGAGGGCGGTCTGAGTGAAACTGAAGTGGAGCTGGCACTGTCAAAGGGGTTTAAGCCGGTTGCCTTTGGTCCGCGGGTGTTCCGCACCGAAACCGCACCTGTCGCGGCTCTTTCGGTTCTGCAATACCTCTGGGGGGACCTTGGATAAACAGGTTCGCAGACAGGGCTATAACAGTAACACTGGTGATGACCAGACCGGGCAGGTAGAATCCCCTTAATCAAAAGATTAACAAGGCAATTCGATGACAGTAAAAGTCGGTATTGTGATGGACCCGATCGAGTCCATCAGCTACAAAAAAGACAGCTCACTGGCGATGCTCTGGGCAGCTCAGCGTAAAGGCTGGGAGATCTGGTACATGGAGCAGAAAGATCTCTATCTGCGTGATGGCAGAGTCCTCGCCAAGATGGCTCCGATGACGGTCGAGATGAATCCCGAAAAGTGGTTCGAGCGGGGCGAATATCAGGTTGAGGAAGTAGGTTCTCTTGATGTCGTGCTGATGCGCAAAGATCCGCCTTTCGATAACGAATTCAGCTACACCACGCACCTGCTTGAGCTGGCCTCAGCACAGGGTAAAACCCTGATGGTTAACCGCCCTCAGGCGTTGCGGGACTACAACGAAAAGATCTTTGCCACCCACTTCCCACAGTGCTGCCCGCCGGTGCTGGTCACCCGTCGTGATGACCTGTTACGCGCGTTTCATGCCGAGTTTAAAGATGTCATTTTCAAACCCCTGGATGGTATGGGCGGTGCCTCAATCTTTCGCATTCAGGAGCAGGGGGTCAATCTCGGCGTTATCATTGAAACCCTGACCAAATTCGGCAGCGAAACCATTATGGCGCAGAAATACCTGCCGGAGATTGTCGACGGTGATAAACGTATCCTGATGATTGACGGAGAGCCGGTGCCTTATGGTCTGTCCCGCATTCCCACCAACGGTGAAACCCGGGGTAACCTGGCGGCCGGTGGCCGCGGCGAAGGTCGTCCACTCACGGAACGGGAACGCTGGATCGCGGCGCAGGTTGGCCCGACACTGAAAGCCCAGGGGATCCTGTTTGCCGGACTGGACGTGATCGGCGATTACCTCACCGAAGTCAACGTTACCAGCCCTACCTGCATCCGCGAACTGGACAATCAGTTTGGTCTGGATATCGGTATGCAACTGATGGATGTGATCGAAGCAAAGCTAAATCAGGGTAATGCATAAGCGCGATGTTATTCCCAGCCCTAGCAGGAACATACTATGAGTAAGGCTGCTGTCGCGGTTTCCGCAGCTGATCGGCTCGGCTTCACTCTGTTTCTGGCGGTAGCCGTGCATGCTGCGGCCATACTGGGGATCGGTTTTGCCGTGGCGCCGAAGACGCCGCCCGCGCAAACGCTGGAGATAACCCTGGCTCAGTTTAAGAGCGACAAGCCCCCGGAAGAGGCTGATTTTATCGCTCAGGCGGACCAACAGGGCAGTGGCCAGCTGGAAGAGAAAGCACTGCCGGCAACCCGGGAGAAAGCCGATTTTCAGCATCGGGATATACAGGAAACCGCACCGCGGCAACCGCTGACACCGCCGACTAATAGTGCCGCCACACCCACTCCGGCCACCACACCAGAGCCTGCACCCATTGCCGAGGTAGCCGACCAGCAAAACACCACCGCTGCGGAACAAGAGGTTGTTATTACCCAGGCCAAGCAGGAAAAGCGGGTAACCGACGCTCCGGAAAAACATCAGCAGTCCACTCCCCCGCCCCCCGCTCCGGGTAGCTCTCAGTCACTGCTGTCCCGTAGCCTTGAGATCGCCAGTCTGGAAGCTCAGCTGGAGTTTCAACGGCAGGAATATGCGAAGCGGCCTCGCATAAAACGGCTGACCTCTGCCGCCACCAAAAGCCACAGTGATGCGGTTTACCTGGCCAACTGGCGGCGTAAAATCGAATCGGTGGGAAATCTCAACTATCCTGAAGAGGCACAACAGAATCAGCTCTATGGCAGTTTGCGCATGATGGTCAGTGTTTTGCCCGACGGCAGTGTAAAGGAGATCAGCATTCTGCACTCTTCTGGCAACCCGATTCTCGACGATGCCGCAGTCCGCATTGTGCAGCTGGCGGCTCCCTTTCAGAAGTTCCCTGTAGAGATGCGTAAAAACACCGACGTACTGGAGATTATCCGCACCTGGAAGTTTGAGAAAAGCAGCCGGATATACTAATAGTAAGAATGCTACGCGCAAAATAAGGATATACAGTGCCGTATCTCGCTATTTCGCGTCACAAGGGCAGGTAATAATTATGACCTCAGACTCCCCCTCCATATACCTCCCTGGCAGCCTTCAGGGGCATTTCCTGATATCGATGCCCCATATGGATGACCCTAACTTTGCCCAAACCGTTATCTATATCTGTGAGCATAACGAATCTGGCGCGATGGGGATCGTTGTTAACCGTCCGATTGAGATGGACCTGGGGCAGCTACTGCAACACCTGGAGTTCAGCTATAACAGCGACCTCAACGATCTGATCTACGCCGGCGGTCCGGTACAGAATGACCGGGGCTTTATTCTTCACCGGCATACCGCCAATCAGTGGGAATCCTGTTACGATGTTACCGATGAGCTGACCCTGACAACCTCTCTGGATATTCTGCAGGCGATCAGTGAACACAGCGGGCCCGAGCAGTTTCTGGTGGCGCTGGGCTATGCGGGCTGGGGACCCGGACAGCTGGAGCAGGAACTGTCTGATAATGTATGGTTAAGTTGCCCGGCTAATTTAGATATAATGTTCCGCACCCCGGCTGAAGAGCGACTTCAGGCCGCTGCCGCGACGATGGGGATCAACCTTGATCTGCTGACGTCACAAAGCGGCCACGCCTGATCCGGCTCATCAGCCCTAACCCACGCAAAGAAGCGGAATGATCACACTTTCAGGTCAAATTATAGGCTTTGATTTTGGCACCACACGGATCGGGATCGCCGCAGGTCAGGCTATTACAGGCACGGCCACCCCATTACCTCCGGTCAGCGCCCGGGATGGCGTTCCCGACTGGTCGGTGATCGAAAAGGTGATTTCAGAGTGGCAACCTGCAGCCATTGTCGTTGGCATCCCCCTGAATATGGATGGCTCCATCAGCGACATGTCCCGCCGGGCGCGAAAATTTGCCAACCGTCTCAAAGAACGCTGCCAGTTGCCCTGCTATCTGATCGATGAACGCCTTTCCACCCGGGAAGCCAAGCAGATCAGTCTTGCCCGGGGCGGCAGCAGTAATTTTAAAGAAAACTCTGTTGACGGCATCGCCGCACAACTGATTCTGGAAAGCTGGTTTGCATCAGACCAGCTGATACCCAGTGAAACCCGACTGGAGGACCTCTATGGTATCGGGCGTAATTAAAGTGGATCACCTGCTCACCAAGATGGCGGAAGATCTGATCACACTGATAAAAGTAAGACAGCTGGACAACCCGATGGTCATTGGCATCCATACCGGTGGCGTCTGGCTGGCAGAACACCTGCATCAGCAGCTGGGTATCGAGAGCCCCCTGGGCACCCTGGATATCTCTTTCTACCGCGATGATTTCAGCCGCGCGGGCCTCAACCCTAAAGTTCAGCCCTCGGCGCTGCCCAGTGCTACCGAAGACCGCCATATTATTCTGGTGGATGATGTGATCATGAGCGGACGAACCATCCGGGCAGCGATGAACGAGCTGTTTGACTATGGTCGCCCGGCTTCCATTACCCTGGTCACACTGCTGGATCTGAACCGTCGCGAGCTACCGATTCAGGCGGATGTTACCGGTGATACGCTGCAACTCGCCGATGACGAGCAGGTCAAACTGACCGGACCGGTGCCTCTGGCACTGGAGATCCGTAAAAAAGACAACCCCTAACTTACCGCCGGAATCTGACATGTTTGAACAACAAGATCCCAACCTGATCCAGCTCAACAGCGCCGGTCAGCTGAAACACTTCCTGACCACCGAAGGGCTGAGCCGGGAGATGCTGACAGAGATCCTCGATACGGCTGATTCATTTGTCGATATGAGTGCACAGCAGGTAAAAAAGGTACCGCTGTTACGGGGTAAAACGGTGGTTAACCTGTTTTTTGAGGCCAGCACCCGCACCGCCAGCACCTTTGAACTGGCGGCAAAGCGACTGTCCGCGGATGTCCTCAACCTGAATATCAAAACCTCATCAACCTCTAAGGGCGAAACCCTTAAAGACACCCTGATGACCATGGAAGCGATGCACTCTGATATGTTTATCGTGCGTCACTCAGACAGCGGCGCGGCACACTATATCGCCAGCAATGTCACGCCCCATGTAGCCGTCATCAATGCCGGTGATGGACGCCATGCTCACCCCACCCAGGCGATGCTGGATATGCTCACCATCCGCCAGCACAAGGGGGGATTCGAACACCTCACGGTGGCGATTGTCGGCGATATCCTTCACTCCAGGGTGGCCCGGTCACAGATCCACGCCCTGCGCACTCTGGGTGCCAGAGAGATCCGGGTGATCGGCCCCACAACACTGTTGCCGCGTCATATAGAAGCGCTGGGCGTCACGGTTTACACCGACATGTGTCAGGGTCTGAAAGATGTCGATGTGGTGATGATGCTGCGACTACAGAAAGAGCGGATGCAAAGCGCCCTGCTGCCCAGCGAATCGGAGTTTTACAGTTTATACGGTCTTACCGAAGAAAAACTGAAGCTCACCCATCCTGACTCCATTGTGATGCATCCCGGACCAATTAACCGCGGCGTAGAGATAGAGACCTCGGTCGCCGATGGTCCGAAATCGATGATTCTGAAACAGGTGACCAACGGTATTGCCGTGCGCATGGCGGTGATGTCGATGGCGATGGGCGGCCAGATGACTGACCATCAGGCTGAGCGGGAGAGCGAATAAGGTGAATACGATGAATATTGCAATCAGGAACGGCCGTGTCATCGACCCCGCCAACCATCTGGACCAGATCACTGATCTGTTTATCTGCGCTGGCAAGATCGCTGCCATTGGCGAGCCACCAGCAGCGTTTAGTGCCGACCAGGAGATCGATGCCACGAACCTGGTAGTCAGCCCCGGTCTGATCGATCTGTGCGCTAACTTGCGTGAGCCCGGTTACAGTCGCAAGGGTACCATCGCCAGTGAAACCGCCGCCGCGGCGGCGGGTGGCATCACCACCCTGTGCATGCCACCACTGACCAGACCGATTGCCGATAACACCGCAGTGATCGATCTGATTGAAGACCTGGCAAAACAGGCTGGCAACGCCCGGGTCCTGCCGATGGGCGCCCTGACCCAGGAGCTGAAAGGTGAACAGCTGAGTCCGATGTATGGCCTGAGTAAAGCCGGCTGTATCGGCTTCACCAACGCCCGGGAACCGATCCATAGCTCGCTGACACTGGCGCGCTGCCTCGAGTATGCGGCGACCCACGACCTGCTGGTTATTTTCCAGCCACAGGATGCGGACCTGGCCGCTGGCGGCACCATGCACGACGATACCACCTGCACCCGTCTGGGACTCAGTGGGATTCCTGAAAGTGCTGAAACCATTGAAGTTGCCCGCTGCCTGCTGCTGATCGAACAGACCGGCGTGAGAGCCCACTTTGGTCAGCTGTCCTGCGAACGTTCCGTCAAAATGGTGATGGATGCCCGTGAAAGAGGGCTTCCGGTGACCGCTGATATCGCGATTCAGAATCTGCTATTAACCGATGAGAATGTCAGTGGCTTTGACCCTAACTTCCACCTGATTCCGCCACTACGCAGCCAGCTCGACCGGGCAGGTTTACGCCATGCGCTGGTTGCAGATGGCTTTCAGGCGATCTGTTCGGACCACCAGCCCCATGAACTGGCCGCCAAGCAGGCTCCTTTTGCCGCTACCGAGCCCGGGATGACGGGGCTGGAAACCCTGTTATCACTGTCTCTGATGCTGGTGCAGCAGGAACTGATCTCACTACCGCAGATGCTGGCGAAACTGACCACTGGCCCGGCCCGTGTCCTCAACGTCGATCTGGGTACACTCACCCCCGGCAGCAGTGCCGATATCTGTATCTTTGATCCAGAGCAGGAGTGGGTACTGACCCAGGAAAACCGTCGTTCAGCCGGTGCGAATACACCGTTTATGGGCTTCCCGCTCAAAGGGGTGGTGCGCTATACCCTGTTCGAAGGCAATGTGGTGTTTCAGCAATAGCAACCCGATACCCCATCGCTGATCGGGTATTCAACATCTCGCCACCATCAGCAGAAACAAAAAACGGCGCATCAGATGCGCCGTTTTTTTTACTGTGACGAGACCTACATCCCTTTAACGTCCAGCGACCCTTCATTTTGCAGAAAATCATCGTCATCCTGCAGGAAGAAGCCGGAGTCGTCCGATGCATCATTGATATCCGGATTGGTTTCCGAATTAAGTTTAATCATCAGACGCAGGTCGTTCGGTGAATCCGCATGGGCGATCGCCACATCATAGGTGATAGTCCCCTCTTTATACTCATTGTAAAGCGCCTGATCGAAGGTCTGCATCCCCAGGTTAGTGGACTTTTTGATTACCTCTTTCAGCTCATGCACTTCGCCTTTACGGATCAGGTCCTGCATCAGAGGGGTATTAATCAGCACTTCCACCACTGCCCGGCGACCTTTACCATCCTTTGTCGGCAGCAGTTGCTGCGCCACAATTGCTTTCAGGTTAAGCGACAGATCCATCCAGATCTGGGCATGGTGTTCAGGGGGGAAGAAACTGATGATCCGGTCCAGAGCCTGGTTGGCGTTGTTGGCGTGCAGTGTTGCCATACAGAGGTGGCCAGTCTCAGCAAAGGTCAGACCATAGCCCATCGTATCGGCACTGCGAATCTCCCCCATCAGAATCACATCCGGGGCCTGACGCAGGGTATTTTTCAGAGCCACCTCAAAGGAATCGGTATCCAGACCCACTTCCCGCTGGGTGATCACACTCTGCTTATGCTCATGGATATATTCGATCGGATCCTCAATGGTAATGATATGCCCGGCAGTATTGGCATTGCGGTAATCGATCATCGACGCCAGTGACGTTGATTTACCGGTACTGGTACCGCCGACAAACAGGATAAGCCCCCGCTTGGTCATCGCCAGATCCTTGAGCACCGGCGGCAGGTTCAGCTCCTCCATCGTTGGGATATAGGTGTTGATGCGCCGCAGTACCATACCCGGTGAGTTACGCTGAAAAAATGCACTCACCCGGAAACGACCGATCCCCGGAGCACTGATAGCAAAGTTACACTCGCGGGTGCCCTCAAACTCGGCCAGTTGCTTATCGTTCATGGTGCTATAGGTCAGCGAACGTGCCTGAGCGGGTTTCAGAGCTTCTTTGGTTAATGGCTTAATCGTACCATCAACCTTGATGCTGGGACGGGCTCCGGCGGTGATAAACAGATCGGATGCTTGTCGGTCAGTCATAACCTTAAGTAGCTGGGTAATATCCAAAATTCCGCTCCGTCTTAGAAATTCTTAGGATTCAGTGCCTTAGCACGGGCTGATTCACGGGTAATCAAACCTTTCTGCATCAGGTCGGTGAGCGACTGATCCAGAGTCACCATCCCAAATGCCGCACCGGTCTGAATGGCAGAGTACATCTGCGCTACCTTATCTTCACGTATCAGGTTACGAATTGCTGGCGTACCCACCATAATCTCATGGGCCGCCACCCGTCCGCCTTTCGGCTTCTTCAGCAGAGTCTGGGAGATAACCCCCTGGAGAGATTCTGACAGCATCGAACGCACCATCGATTTTTCTGCTGCCGGGAACACGTCGATGATACGGTCAATCGTTTTTGCCGCTGAGGTGGTGTGCAGTGTACCAAACACCAGGTGACCGGTTTCTGCAGCGGTCAGCGCCAGACGGATAGTTTCCAGATCCCGCATCTCACCCACCAGAATAATATCCGGGTCCTCACGCAGGGCGGAACGCAACGCCTCCTCAAACCCGAGCGTATCCCGGTGCACCTCCCGCTGGTTAACCAGACACTTCTTGCTCTGATGGACAAATTCTATCGGGTCCTCAATCGTGAGGATGTGCTCGTTGCGGGTCTCATTGATGTAATCCACCATCGCCGCCAGGGTGGTACTCTTACCCGAGCCGGTCGGTCCGGTTACCAGCACCAGGCCACGGGCATTATTGGAAAGATTGCGGAACACCTGTCCCATGCCCAGATCATCCATCGTCAGAACTTTGCTGGGGATGGTCCGGAATACCGCTGCCGCACCACGGTTCTGGTTATAGGCGTTAACACGGAAACGGGCCAGACCGGGCACCTCGAAGGAGAAGTCAGTTTCAAACCGCTCCTCGTAGTCCTTACGCTGCTTATCATTCATGATATCGTAAATCAGCGTGTGAACCTGCTTATGCTCCAGAGAGGGCAGCTTAATTCTGCGGACCTCGCCATCAACCCGGATAACCGGTGGCATACCGGCGGTTATATGGAGGTCGGACGCTCCCTGCTGAACGGTAAACGATAAGAGTTCTGTAATATCCATGGCTTCTCAGGTGTATAGGGAATCTGCAAGCAGTTCCATTGATTATCTGTAAGCGACAAAGCCTTCGACTGAAGACTTTGCATACCGTATAACTGGCCCTTCAATGATAATAAAAGCTGCAACCGGGGATATAAAGTCTTTATAAGCCTATTTTGGGCAGCATTGGCTATGATTTACCATAAAAACAGCTCTGAGCGTTGCGAAACACCCAGGCCCGGGGCAAATATTCGCGGGTTAGCCGGTGTTCTCTGGTATTATAGTCGCCACCCCTTATGGGTTGCACTATATCAGTTTTATCAGAATCGCCCATCATAGCCAATCGCTAGTTATTACACTATGACACAGATTACAGATCGATTAAAAAACGTTCACTGCCAGATAGACGCAGCAGCCATCGCCGCGCAACGTCAGCCGCAAGCGATCAAACTACTGGCGGTCAGCAAAACTCGTCCGGCTGAAGAACTGCGCCAGGCCTGGGCTTGCGGGCAACAGGCATTTGGCGAGAACTATCTTCAGGAAGCGCTGGATAAGATTGAGGCGCTACAAGATCTGAATATCATCTGGCACTTTATCGGTCCGATACAGTCCAATAAAACCCGGGCAATAGCAGAAAACTTCAGCTGGGTTCACAGCGTAGACCGGTTTAAGATCGCGCAACGCCTCAGCGATCAGCGTCCCGTAAACTTGCCACCACTGAATATCTGTCTGCAGGTAAACATCAGCGGGGAAAATAGCAAGTCAGGAGTTCTGCCGGCTGATTTGCCCGCACTGGCCGCCGCAGTGGCGACGCTGAGCAATATCCGTCTGCGGGGATTAATGGCCATTCCCGCCAGTAGCGACGATCCCGAACAGCAACGCAAACCCTTTGCACAGATGAATCATCTGCTGCAATCGTTGCAACGGCAGTTGCCGGACCAGCCACTGGACACCCTGTCTATGGGGATGTCCGGTGATATGGAGGCCGCCATTCTGGAAGGTGCTACCATTGTACGTATCGGCACTGCCTTGTTTGGCCCCCGCGACTACAGCAGCCATCATCAGTCATAGTAAGCATCAATCTATAACCATATTTAACATCGGGTATTACACGTGAGCACACAACCTACATTAGCATTTATCGGCGCAGGCAACATGGCCCGGGCCATCATGGGCGGACTGATCAGTAACGGTTATCCGGCGGCAAGCATCTGGGCCTGTGATACCGGGCAAGACAAGATGGCCGACCTGCAGCAGCAGGGGCTCAACACCACTACAGATAACAATGCCGCGGTGGCTGCAGCAGATATTGTGATTCTGGCAGTTAAACCTCAGGTGCTAAAAAGCGTCGCCATGGATATGGCGGCCAGCGTGCAGCAACACCGGCCGCTGCTGATCTCTGTCGCCGCCGGCATTCTGTGCAGCAGCCTGGAACAGTGGCTGGGGGGAGATCTCCCGGTGGTACGCTGCATGCCCAACACTCCGGCACTGGTTCAGCAGGGGGCCAGCGGTCTCTATGCCAACAATCGGGTTAGCGACCTGCAACGTAGTCAGACCGAGCAGATCATGACCGCTACCGGTATTGCGCTGTGGGTTGAAAGCGAAGCGCAACTGGATGCGGTCACAGCGGTTTCCGGTAGCGGCCCGGCCTACTATTTCCTGATAATGGAAGCGATGGTCGCGGCAGGAGAAAAACTGGGGCTGAGCCGTGAAGTAGCGCAGCAACTCACTATTCAAACCGCTCTCGGGGCTGCAGAGATGGCGCGCCAAAGCGATGTTGAGCCCGCTGAACTGCGCCGCCGCGTGACGTCTCCCAAAGGCACTACGGAACAGGCGATACTCACTTTTATCGATCAGGGACTGCCAGAGATCATTGCTAACGGCATGCAGGCCTGCAGCGACCGCTCTGCGGCACTGGCGGAAGAGCTGGGCAAATAAGCAAATGATATAAAAAGCCTTTCATCGGTTCATAGTCACCATGAAAGGCTCTATACTCAGGGCTATACGCTGATGCATTACTCACATTGTAATGCGTCAGACACGAACCAACCCCAAACAGATATCTGCAACAGGAACAGAGACAATGGGACAGGATCCTCTCAGTTCAATTATCCAGCTTTTCGGCCAGCTTTATGTTTTCATTGTCGTGCTGCGATTTTTGCTACAGATCGCTAAAGCTGACTATTACAACCCGATCTGTCAGGCGGTCGTTAAAATTACCGCCGTGCCGCTGGCACCATTACAGCGGGTAATGCCAAGACCCGCCAATATCGACCTTTCACCGCTGTTACTGGCGTTTTTAATCAATGTTGCGCTCTGGGCGATTATTCTGCTGCTCAAAGGCCAGAGCATGGGTGCAAACCTGTCTCCCGTGATGGTGCTTTCCGGCATCGGGGTACTGAATACCATTCTCGATATCTATTTTTATGCGGTTATCGGCGCGGTGATCATCAGTTGGGTAGCCCCCGGCAGCTATCATCCGGGACCACAGCTGATTGTACAGCTGACAGAGCCGCTGTTTGCCCTGGCACGCAGGGTAATTCCCTCTCTGGGAGGACTTGATCTGTCGCCGATACTGATCTTTTTCGTTATCCAGATCGCCCGCTCCCAGTTGGGTAGCCTGACCCACTTCCTGCTCTGAGGACGCTGATGGCAGACTTTTACTCCTGGCAGGACGACTGTCTGATTATCAGCTGTCGTCTGCAACCCAAAGCCAGCAATGATGCAATTGTTGGCTTACTGGATGATAGTGTTAAAATTCGTATCACTGCGCCTCCGATAGAGGGCAAGGCCAATGCCCATCTGATAAAATTTCTGGCGAAACAGTTTGGTGTGGCGAAAAGCTCAGTTACAATCCTGAGTGGCGAGCTGGGTCGACAAAAGCGGGTGAAGATTGCAGACCCGAAAAAATTTCCAGAACAACTGACGATTGAGCGCACCTGAAGTGATACTGAGATCCCTGCATAATTACCGACCCGCTGGCTATCTGATTCTGGATAGCCAGTCTCTGCTGTACGAAATGTGAAGCTCGACCCGATAGATCAGCAGCTCCATATTTCAAATTATCAGCGATAAGTGAGAACTATGCCTCAATCATTTCCCCAAGACTCTGTCGGTATCGTTACACCACAGATCATCCGTTTTGAACAGCCGCTGCCCCTGGCCTGCGGTCGTCAGCTCGACAGTTACGAGCTGATTGTAGAAACTTACGGCACCCTGAATGCCGATGCCTCCAATGCCGTTCTGGTGTGTCATGCGCTGTCAGGCAACCATCATCTGGCGGGCTTTCACAGTGAACAGGAAAGCAAGCCCGGCTGGTGGGATTCGGCTATCGGCCCGGGCAAACCGATCGATACCAATACTTTTTTTGTCATTGGCCTGAATAATCTCGGCGGTTGTCATGGCTCCACCGGACCACAGAGCATCAATCCCGAAACCGGCAAACCCTTTGGCCCTGATTTTCCCATCATGACGGTCCCCGACTGGGTTGAAAGTCAGGCTCGTCTGGCAGATCATTTTGGCATTCAACAGTGGGCAGCCGTTGTCGGGGGCAGTCTGGGGGGAATGCAGGCGCTGCAATGGGCGATCGATTATCCACAACGGCTGCGCCACTGCCTGATTATCGCAGCGGCCCCCAGACTCAGTGCCCAGAACATCGCATTTAATGAGGTTGCCCGGCAGGCGATCACCCGGGACCCAGATTTTAATAACGGCCATTTCTACGAGAACGGTAACGTCCCCAAAACCGGACTGATGCTGGCGCGGATGCTGGGGCATATTACCTACCTGTCCGATGACGGTATGCGGGAAAAATTTGGCCGGGAGTTGCGGGAGGGCAAGATCAGCTACGATTTCAACCCGCAGTTCGAGGTTGAATCCTATCTGCGTTATCAGGGAGAGCGTTTTTCCACCGCCTTCGATGCCAATACCTATCTGCTGATGACCAAAGCACTGGACTATTTCGACCCGGCAGCGGACTACGGTCACAACCTGGCCGAAGCGGTTCGCAATGCGCTGTGTAAGTTTATGGTGATCTCCTTTACCTCGGACTGGCGCTTCTCGCCTGAACGTTCCCGCGAGATTGTCGATGCACTGGTAGCCGCTGAGAAAAAAGTGAGCTATGCCGAAGTAGACTCCGATCATGGTCATGACGCATTTCTGATTCCGAACCCTCGCTATATGGATATCTATTCAGCCTATATGAAGCAGGTTGCCAGCGATATTCCCCCAACCGGTAAGGAGAACAACTGATGCGTGCGGATCTGGAAATTATTCAGGAGTGGATAGCGCCCAACAGTAAGGTGCTGGATCTGGGCTGTGGTAATGGCGAGCTGCTGGCCTTTCTGCAGCAGCAGAAACAGATCACCGGTTACGGCGTCGAGGTGGACCATGACAACATCACCGCCTGCCTCGAAAAAGGGGTCAATGTGATCGAAAAAAATATCGATGAGGGACTCGCCAGCATCGATGACAGCAGTTTCGACACCGTCATCATGACACAGGCACTGCAGGTGATGTATCGTCCGGATCAGATTGTTGATGAGATGCTGCGCATCGGCAAAGAGTGCATTGTCACTTTCCCCAACTTTGGTCACTGGCGGGCACGGGGCTATCTGGCGTTTCGCGGGAAAATGCCCGTATCTAAATTCCTGCCCTATACTTGGTACAATACACCCAATATCCACTTCTGTACCTTCAAGGATTTTGAACAACTATGCGTCGAACGCAACATTCACATCCTTGATCGCACGGTGGTGGACAATGAACACAAACATCACTGGTCGATCCGTTTGTGGCCCAATATGCTGGGCGAAATCGCAATCTACCGGATCACCCGATAGGGAGAGAGAAAATGAAAACGCCAACCAGGCACCATGGATTTCTTCAAACAACCGCGGCGGTTCTGTTGATGTTCGCGGGGTTGCTGAGTGCCACTTTCAGCAGCAGCGCCTCTGCCGAGCAGATGGTCTCCCATGGGGACTACATGATCCACTATAACGCCTTTAATAGTAGCTTTATTGAACCGGATATCGCTTCAGCCTATGGCATTGAGCGCAGCAAAACCAAAGGGTTGCTGAATATCTCAGTGCTAAAAAAGCAGGCTGATGGCACAACTAAACCGGTTTCTGCCATTGTTTCGGGTGATGTCACCAATCTGATCTCCCAGCGGCAGACGCTGAAGTTTATGAAGATCGAGGAGACCAATGCGCTTTACTATATCGGCGAATATGGTTTTACCGATGATCAGGTGCTGCGTTTCAATTTACAGGTTCAACCTGATCCAAACCAGCCTGCCTATACCATCAATTTTGAACAGCGCTTCTACGTCGACTGACTGCTGACGACCTGAACAAAAACATAAAGGCCCGTTAATGACCCGTCAAATAGTCCTTGCCAGCGGCAACAGAGGCAAACTGAAAGAGTTTAATCAGGTTTTAGGGGAGCTGGGGGTTGAGGTGATTCCTCAGTCACAGTTCAGCGTCCCCGATGCTGAAGAGACCGGCCTGAGTTTTGTTGAAAATGCTATTATTAAAGCCCGTCATGCATCGCAACTGACCGGTTTGCCGGCACTGGCAGACGATTCAGGGCTGGAGGTAGATCTCCTCAATGGCGCCCCGGGTATCTATTCCGCCCGTTTTGCAGGGGCTGGTGCCACCGATGCGGAAAATAATCAGAAGCTTTTAAAGCTGCTCGAAGGCACCTCTCCGGAACAGCGAACTGCGCGTTTCCGATGCGTTCTGGTATTTATGCGTCATGCAGAAGACCCTACTCCACTGATCTGTCAGGGCAGTTGGGAGGGACAGATTCTGCCCCTGCCCCAGGGCGATAACGGCTTTGGCTATGACCCGCTGTTTCTGGTTCCCGGGCTGGATATCGCGTCAGCTCAGCTGCCCCCCGAGCAGAAAAACAAAATCAGTCACCGGGGACAAGCGGTTCAGCAACTGATCAAGATGATCCCGGCTTATCTTTGAGCCGGTCGCTGATGCTCTCACTGCCTCCGCTATCCCTCTATATCCACATTCCCTGGTGTGTGCGTAAGTGCCCCTATTGCGACTTTAATTCCCATGCGGTTACCGGAGAGATTCCACAGCAGCGCTATATCGATGCACTGTTAAGAGATCTTGAGTCAGAGCTTCCCGCCGTACAGGGTAGAGTCATCGAAACCATTTTTATCGGTGGCGGAACCCCCAGCCTGTTTGATGCCAGCGGAATCCAACAGATTCTCCGGGGCATCGAAGCACTGACGCCCCTGTCCCAGTCGGCCGAGATCACCATGGAGGCCAACCCCGGCACCTTCGAACAGGAGCGTTTTGCGGGTTTTCGCCAGGCCGGCATCAACCGTCTTTCCATTGGGATTCAAAGCTTTGACAGTGGCCAGCTACAGCAATTGGGACGGATTCATAACCGTAACGATGCCCTGCTCGCTGCCAGCAAAGCCCGGGAAATCGGTTTCGATAATTTTAATCTCGATCTGATGCACGGATTACCAGGACAAACCCCGGATGCTGCCCTGGCCGACCTGCAACAGGCGATTGACCTGCAACCCACCCACCTGTCCTGGTATCAACTGACCATCGAACCCAATACTGAGTTTTTCAGCAAACCTCCTGAGCTACCAGAAGATGAAGCGCTATGGGCGATTCAGGAACAGGGGCAGGTCCTGCTGGAAACCCATGGGTATCATCAATACGAGATTTCAGCCTACAGTCTGCCCGGGCGTCAGTCGCAGCATAATCTTAACTATTGGCAGTTTGGCGATTATATCGGCATCGGTGCCGGCGCCCATGGGAAGATCAGCTGGCCGCAACAGAACCGCATCAGCCGACGCTGGAAACAGCGTCAGCCAAAAGCCTATATGGATGCCCTGAACCCTCTGTCCGGTGAGCAGGATATCACGCCTCAGGAACGCCCTTTTGAGTTCATGATGAACGCTTTACGACTGACCCATGGCGTCAAAAGCGACCTGTTCACCCAGCGCACCGGCGTACCACTGCCTTCAATCCAGGCTCTTCTGGAGCGGTGTCGCCAGTCCGGTCTGATGGAAACCGACGCCGCGATTCTCGGCCCCTCTCCACAGGGACGGCTGTTTCTTAACGATCTGCTGGAACAGTTTCTCGACGACTGAGTTTTTGCAGGCGGTCTGAACGAATATAATAGACAATCAGCGCAAGAATCGGGTGGCTCTGGCGACTTAAATCGTCAACACTAAACGGATGAACGCCTATTCGGAACAGCACAATGACGATTAAGAACCTGCTGCAATTACTGAGTCTTGCCGCGCTCTGGGGCGGATCATTCCTATTTATGCGGATAGCCGCTCCGGTCATTGGCCCCGCTATTCTGATTGAGTTACGACTGCTGCTGGCAGCTCTGTTCCTGCTGGTAGTTGCTGCGTTTCTCAAACGCCATTTACAGCTACGGCAGCACTGGAAACATTACTGCATACTGGGCTGGTTTAATTCAGCCCTTCCCTTTCTGCTGTTTGCCTACGCCGCACAAACACTTTCCGCATCGCTGCTATCGATACTCAATGCCACCGCACCGATCTGGGGGACAATCCTGGTGGCGTTGCGATATAAAAAACCGATTACCTTAAAAGTGTTTGCCGGACTCATAGCAGGCATCAGTGGAGTGGCTTTATTGGTAGGCTTTGACCCTGCTGTTTTAGCCGCAGACTCCTGGGTAGTCATTGGCGCGGCGCTCAGCGCGGCACTCAGTTATGGGATTGCAACCTGTTATGCACAGGGGAAAAGTGCGATAGAGCCCTTTGCCAATGCCCATGGGAGCATGTGGGCTGCCAGCCTGTTACTGCTACCGCTTCTGCCTTTCTTTCCAACAAAGGCGAGCAGCGATCCGGAGATTATCGGCTCAGTATTACTGCTGGGAATTGTCTGCACCGGTATCGCCTATCTATTTTACTTCAGACTGATCGCTGAGATTGGCGCCCCCTCAGCGCTTACCGTGGTTTATATCGTGCCGGTCTTCGGTGTGCTCTGGGGACACCTGCTGCTGGATGAACCGATAGGCTGGCATACCATCACAGGAGGGCTGACTATCCTTACCGGAGTAGTACTCGTGACCGGTTTCAACCCACTGAGTCTATGGCGAAACAGGGGAGCCTCATATGTCTGACCGAGCCCTTCAACAGTATAAAACAGTCGCCACAGCGATCCGTTACATCCGCCAGCACGCCAAACACCAACCCGAACTGGCCGAAGTGGCCGCAGCCGTTCATATGAGCGAGCACCACCTGCAACGCATCTTCAGTGCCTGGGCGGGTATCTCACCCAAACGGTTCCTCCAGTATCTGACTAAAGAACATGCCCTCAGTGCGCTGAAAGCATCCACGGATAGCCTTACTGCCGCACACGATGCCGGCCTCTCCGGCGGTGGACGTCTTCACGATCTGATGATCAGCTGCGAAGCGATGACGCCGGGAGAGATCAGAACCGGAGGGACGGGGGTCAAGCTACACTATGGTGTGGCAGTGTCCCCCTTTGGACTCGCACTCGCGGGCTGGACCCCTCGTGGTCTCTGCTATCTGGCCTTCCTTGATGAAGACCGGCGCGAACGCCAGGCAGAGCTGTTACAGCAGTGGCCAAATGCAACCATCATTGCCGATGACTGCGGCGCCGAAGCCATGATGGAAAAGATATTTCCAACCACACCACAACCAGGCAAACTGCATCTGTTACTGCGGGGAACCAATTTTCAGATAAAGGTGTGGCAAGCACTGCTACATACCCATCCGGGACAGTTCTGCTCATACTCACAACTGGCGGTTGCTACCGGTTCGCCCAAAGCACAGCGCGCTATTGGCAGCGCCCTGGCCGCCAACAGTATCGGTTATCTGATCCCCTGCCACCGGGTCATTCGCGAGAGTGGCGACAGTGGCCATTACCGTTGGGGAGCGGCAAGAAAACAGGCCATACATTCCTGGGAATATGCACATGCAACTGAGCAACCTGACACTTGATCTGCGCAGCTATAGCGCCGAGACCGATAATCATCTGCATGATTATCACCAGTTGGTTCTGCCGGTCAGCGGTCAGTTGGATATTTCGGTGGGTAATCAGTCCGGTCGGGTCGATTCAGACCAGGCTGCCATTATCAGTGCAGGTAAAGACCACGGCTTTTCAGGCTCTGAAGGCAACTGTTTTGTGGTCGCCGATATTCCTGATCAGTTGGCCCCTGAGTTTGAACAGTTGCCGGCTTTCATCCACCTGAGTCCGGCGCTGAATCAGTATGTGCGCTTCCTTCACCAGCAGCTGCAACAGTATAACTCTGCCAGCACCCAGCGGCAGATGCTGCTGTTATTGATTCAGCTACTTCAGGAGCAATGCGGACATCAACTACGGCTGGACCGGCGTATCGCAGTCGCCCGCAACTACCTTGATCAGCATTTCAACACCGCGATCCGTCAACGCCAACTGGCAGCGGTCGCCAGCCTGAGCCCCCGCCAGCTTGGCGAGCTGTTTCGTAAACAGCTGGGGATGACGCCGCAGCAATACCTGATCGAAAAACGGATGCAGCAGGCATGGCAACTCCTTGAACAGGGACATCTGTCGATTCAGCAGGTAGCGGACGCTGTCGGTTATAGCAGTCTGGCAGCGTTCAGTGATCGCTTTCGCCGACACTTCGATATTCCTCCCAGCTATTTCCGCCGCGTTGGCAAATAATTCCGCCATGATGAGAAAGTTCCGGACTCACGCTGGCGCTATGCTGGTGTGATTCAATAGCAGGATATCCATTCATGTCGACGATCACTCTGCGGGCCTCTCTGATCGGCTCCGTTTCTATCTTTCTCTGGGGAACCCTGGCGCTGCTGACCCGCCTGACCGACGGTCGGATACCGCCGTTTCAGATGATGGCGATGACCTTCGCGCTGGCGTTTCTGTTGATGTCTATGAACTGGTGGCGCCAGGGACATCTGGGATTACGCCATCTGCGCCAGCCTAAACTGGCCTGGTTTCTGGGTGTCGGCGGTTATTTCGGCTATCACTTCTGCTATTTTCTCGCCATGACCAAAGCCCCGGCGGTGAGCGTCAGCCTGATCGCCTATCTGTGGCCATTACTGATCGTTCTATTTGCCAGCCTGCTACCCGGCGAACACCTGCTGAAACGACACCTGAGCGGAGCAGTGCTGGCGCTGTATGGCTGCTGGCTACTGATTGGTCAGGGAAGCGATGGTTTCAATCCAGACTATCTCGGCGGCTATCTGCTGGCCCTCTGCTGCGCCTTTATCTGGTCCGGTTATTCGGTATTAAGCCGTCTGGTCAAGCAGGTTTCCACCGACGCCGCCGGATGGTTCTGTGGTGCTACCGCACTGCTGGCCCTGCTCTGTCACGGGCTATGGGAAACCACAGTCTGGCCGGTATCGGCAAGCCAGTGGCTCGGCGTTATCGGTCTGGGTTTAGGCCCGGTAGGGATCGCCTTCTTTACCTGGGATTACGGTATCAAACATGGCAACCTGCAGCTATTAGGAGTATTGGCCTACTCGGCACCACTGATTTCTGCCCTGCTGCTGGTGATGACAGGCCTCGCGACTGCGGATATTACATTGCTGCTGGCTTGTCTTGCCATTGTCAGCGGCTCGCTGATTGCAGGCTATCAGCGAAACCGCAGCCAGGGCGCTGAAGTCAGTGAGCCTGAATCGGTTTATGGGGCACACCAGCCCGATCATCGGGCTTAGCTTCTATCCACTCAGCAGCCACCATCACCTGTTGCAGCATATGTTCGAATGAGTAGCGCTGGCCGGGGGGTAATGACAGAGTCATCCCCTCCCCTTCAGCAGGTAGCATAACGAAGCGGACAATTTTACCCTCGGTTTTAATATCCACCCGCTGTACCAGAATACCGTTCTCTCCTAATGGAAAATGCTCGGCGTCATCCTGGAACGGTGTGGAAAAATCAGCCTGCTGAACGGCTCCATGCTTTTCTATATCGCCTAAACTCTGCTGCTGCTCCGGTTGCAGATGGCTGGCACTGTTCTCAGTGGGAAAACGGTGTTCCTGAAACAACTTAAAAAGACGCAACGCTAACCTTCGGGTCCACCAGGCCCGGTACTCTTTACCGTTTTCGCAGGCGCGGATCAGAATCCGGTCCTCAACAGAGTTGTAACTCAGGTTAATCTGATTCTGCGGCGTTGCAGTGGCAGGAGATTGCTCTGTCATTGACGTACCTAAAGGGTTGCCCGATGGGCTGCAAGTGCGGCAATTTCAGCCACTTTATCCGGAATTTCGCTCAGGCAGATGACACTGCGGTCAGCCGGATCACCCTCTGGCCACTCTTGCTGATCCCGGTTGACCCAGATGGTCCAGAGCCCGGCATTTTTCGCCCCCACAATATCGTGATGGGGATTGTCGCCAATATGGATCACCTGTTCAGGCCGCAGCTGATGCTGATGCAGCATCTGTTGAAACATTAATGGGTGAGGTTTTTCCTTACCAACACCATCAGCGTTAAGGGCAAAGTCAAACAGATCGCCCAGACCTACCCGGCGCACATCGGCATTACCATTACTTAGCGCCCCGATCAGATATCCCGCCCGCTGTAACTGTTCCAGCATCGCCCGCGCATGTTCGAACAACTCAACCTGATTGCGCGCTTCGATAAACACTTCGAACGCCTGCCGGGACAATGCCACCGCCTGATCATGGGAATAGCCGGCATCTTCAAGCCCGATCTCCAGTTGCTTCAACCGAATCAGGGTAACGCTATGGCCGATATCAGGAAAACGCTGTAGCGCCTTTTTTTTCAGATGATCAAAATCCCGTAACTGATAACATTTCACAAATAGTCCGGCATTTTCACTGAGCCAGCGATATAACGTCTTGTTTGCTTCGACGATAACCGGGTCAACCGCCCAGAGGGTATCGTCGAGATCGAAGGTAATACATTTAATCATCGTCATTACTGGCCTTCTTTGGTGACTGTTTGTGGGCCCGGGGATGAGCTTTATCGTACACATCCATCAGATGCCTGAAATCAAGGTGGGTATAGATCTGAGTGGTGGAGATATCCGAGTGTCCCAGCAGTTCCTGCACCGCGCGAAGATCACCACTGGATTCCAGCATATGGCTGGCAAACGAATGCCGCAGACGGTGTGGATAAACCTTGCCCTGTGTGTGCTGCATTCTGGCGCGGCGATCGATCCGCAGCTGCACGCTGCGACCGCTGATACGGCTGCCGCGTTTACTGACAAACAGTGCCATCTCTTCCGGTCGGGCCATACTATCGCGAAGATCGAGCCAGCGGTCCAGTGCCTGCATCGCCTTACGGCCAATTGGCAACAACCGCTCTTTGGCACCTTTACCAACCACCCTCAGGCTGGCATCCTGCCAGTCTATGCTGTGCAGATCCAGACTGACCAGCTCTGATAAACGCAGACCTGAGGAGTAGATCAGTTCAAGCATCGCCTGATCGCGACATGCCAGAGGATCGGTTTCATCGTCGTCACTCTCCAGCAACTGATTCAGTTGATCAACATCAAGCGTCTGCGGTAAACGACGGGGACTCTTCGGTGCCTGAATACCCAGCGCAGGGTTCTGCTGCACCAGCCCTTCCCGGTGAAGGTATTTATAAAAGCTGCGGATGGCAGAGAGTAATCGCTGAATACTTTTGCCCCCCAGCCCCTCACGGTGCACCCAGGCAATAAAATTACGGATATGCTTTGGCTCAATCCGGGCCCAGTCCACGCGGCCGTCGGGAAACAGCGTACTGTGTTGCAGATAATCCTGCAGACGGCCCAGATCTCGCTGGTAGTTACTAAGGGTATGGCGCGAATACTGCCGTTCGCTACTCAGATAGGTATAAAACCCATCCAGTGCAGCGTTACCTGAGCTCATTGATCAGACCTTGCGACCCTGCAGCAGTGGCGAGACCACCCGGCTCACCGCCTGACCAATATAATCGAGGAACAATGTGCCCTGATTACTCTGAAAATAGCTCGCATCAAAGCTGCCTATCGCTAACAGCCCCAGGGTTTCGCCCTTCACCAGCGGCACTGCTGCAGCAGACTTCACCTTAAAGGCCTGTTCGCGGAACATAAACTGATTTTGCAGTTCGGTCAGACTGCCGCAACGGGTCTGCGACTGATCCACCAGTACATCAATAGCCGAAGCTTCGCTGCGGGGCATTAAGCGCAGATTATTCTGCTCTTCCGGCTGCTCACTGAACAGCACCAGAGCGGTGGTATCACTATTAAAATCCTGACACAGGCTTTCATCGATAGCCACCGCCACATCGTCAAGAGTTTCCGCATCCATCAGCGCCAGAATCATCTTCTTGGTTTTACTGAACTGGATATCATTTTCCCGGGCAACACCGATCATATCGCCCAGATAATCATGCAGCTCGCGATTTTTCTGACGCAGCAGACTGGTCTGACGTTCCACCAGAGAGACCGTCGTACCCCGTTGGTGCGGTACATACAGTTGCTCCAGCAGATACTCGTTACCGCTGAAAAAGTCCGGATGCTGTTGCAGATATTCAGCCACCTGCTCAGCGCTGATCTCTGCCGGTTTATTCTCGCTCATATAAAAATCTGCCCCTCATACACAGTCGTGGCCGGCCCGGTCATAATCAGAGGTTCTCCTGCACCAGCCCACTCAATCAGCAGTGTGCCACCAGGCAGGTGAACTGTCACTTTATCATCCAACAACCCGCGCAACCGACCAGCGACAACCGCCGCACAGGCACCAGTGCCACAGGCTTTGGTTTCACCCGCACCCCGTTCATATACACGCAAGCGGATCTCAGCGCCGCTGACTATCTCCATAAAGCCGATGTTAGCCTTAGCCGGAAACTTGGAGTGGGACTCCAGAACCGGCCCCCAGGCCTCAACCGGTGCTTTGTCAACGGCATCAACCACCAGCACACCATGGGGATTACCCATCGATACAGCGCTGATCTGAACCGTTTGTCCCGCCACATCGATCGGGTAAGTGGCCGCCTGATGATCGGCACTAAAGGGGATCTGCTGAGGCTCCAGAACCGGCACCCCCATATCCACTATCACCTGACGATCTTCATTGATTGTCAGGTAGATCGGCCCTTTCTGGGTTTCAACCGCGATGGTCTCTTTGGCTGTCAGGCGCTTATCACGAACGAATTTAGCGAAGCAACGGGCACCATTACCGCAGTGCTCCACCTCACTGCCATCGGCATTGAAAATCCGGTAACGAAAATCCATATCAGGATTGGTTGGCGGCTCAACAATCAGCATCTGATCAAAGCCCACACCAAAGTTGCGGTCCGCCAAACGCGATACAATCGCAGAATTAACCTTTACCTTCTGAGTCACGGTATCCAGCACCAGAAAGTCATTGCCAAGGCCATGCATTTTAGTAAATCTAACTAACATAGTTATCTCTTCAGGCGCACTGTTCGGACAGTGTTTTGCCTTTTCTATGGGCTTATGCGTAACGCTTGTTTAGCTAATCATCTTATCCGATCGCTTAACCAGAATCTTAACGCCAGTCTTCACCCCGGTAAAATAGCTTCACCCCGCAGCTGATCTGCAATAGTTTCGCGCTTGCGAATCAGATGCACCTGGTTATCATCCACCATCACCTCTGCTGCACGGTTCCGGGCATTGTAATTAGAACTCATGCCAAAGCCATAAGCACCCGCAGAGCAGACGGCCAGCAGGTCACCCGCCTCAATGTTCAGCTGCCGGTCTTTACCCAGAAAGTCACTTGATTCGCATACCGGGCCCACCAGATCGAAACAACGGGCTTCGCCCTCTTCGCGAATATCCACCGGAATAATCTCCATATAAGCGCTGTAAAGCGCCGGACGGATAAGATCATTCATGGCACCATCGATGATGGCAAAGTTCTTGTGTTCGGTGCACTTCAGAAATTCAACCTTAGTGATCAGAATACCAGCATTCGCGGCAATGGAACGGCCCGGCTCAAAGATCAGTTTTAGCGGGCGATCACCCAGTTTATCGATCACCGCCCCGATATATTCCTGCGGAGAAGGCGGCACCTCATCGGTATAACAAACCCCTAATCCGCCACCCAGATCCAGATGTTTAATAGTGATACCCTGCTCTGCCAGCGTATCAATCAACAGCAGCAAACGGTCCAGAGCATCCAGGAATGGGGCGATCTCTGTCAGTTGAGAACCGATATGACAATCCACCCCCTGAACATCAAGATGACTCAGGCTATGGGCATAGCGATAGATACGTACTGCATCATCGATAGCAACACCAAACTTATTATCCTTAAGTCCGGTGGAGATATAGGGGTGAGTCCCGGCATCCACATCAGGGTTCACCCGCAGGGAGATCGCAGCCACTTTATCCAGTTCACTGGCAACCTTGTTCAGGCGTTCCAGTTCTGCTTCTGACTCAACATTGAAGCAGTGAATACCCAGTTCCAGCGCACGACGCATCTCATCTTCACGCTTTGCCACACCGGAAAACACGACCTTCGCCGGATCACCGCCCGCCTTGATAACCCGCTCGAGTTCACCCAGGGAGACAATATCGAAGCCTGCCCCCAGACGGGCCAGCACATTCAGCACACCGATGTTTGAGTTCGCTTTTACCGCATAACAGACCAGCGCATCACGGCCTTCCAGCGCCTGAGCGTAATCGAGATAAGCGCGTTCCAGGGCATCACGGGAATAGATATAGGTCGGTGTGCCAAACTCTTCTGCGATCCGGCTAACCGGAACTTCTTCAGCGCAGAGACGGCCATTCAGGTATTGAAAATTATCCATTGTCTTCTTTCTGTATCCAATAGGGTTACTGCTCAGGAGTGCTGAGCCGGTGAGTTCAACAGCAACTAAACTGGATGCTACTGAGACTGTTGCTGCGTTTGTTCCGGCGCCTCATCGGGCAGGTAGAGACTACCTTTCTGCCCACAACCGCTGATCAACAGCACACTGAAAAAAATAGCTATCCAACAGGCTTTCACGACGTTTATTCCCGATATTAAGTTAATCGTCCGATTATACAGCGCCGTTGCCATGATGAGTACCTGCACAAACTGCTATATACTCTCAGCTAACAATAATTTTCCGCCTGTGAGTACGACAATGAACGAATCTGAATTTAATCAACGCGTTGATAACACCCTGGAGCAGATTGAGGAGGTCCTGGACGAGGCGGAAACCGATCTCGACGTTATCAATAACGGCGGTGTACTGACAGTGATCTGTGAAAACAAAAGTCAGGTCATCCTTACCCGCCAGACCCCGGTTAAACAGCTCTGGCTGGCGGCCCGCAGCGGCGGTTTTCACTTCGACTTTGATGGTAAAACCTGGGTCCGCGACAGTGATGGGGCACCATTGAATGGAGTGCTGCAGGAGATTCTCTCTGAACAGGCTGGCGAACCGTTCAACTTTGATCTGTAAGGATAAATAACCGATGTCATTTGAAAGCGCACGACAACGCCATCTGCAAACCTTCAACCGCCTGCCAGAGATTCAGGCCGATGTTGAGAAACTGGCCAACCAGATTTCAGCTACCTTTACTAATGGTGGCAAACTGTTATTTCTCGGCAACGGTGGCAGCGCAGCGGATAGTCAGCATCTTGCTGCTGAGTTTGTGGTTCGTTATAAAGCGGAACGCCGGGCACTACCTGCTATTGCATTAACGGTAGACAGCTCAATTCTGACCGCCCACTCCAACGATTACAGTTTTGATTCGGTGTTTACCCGACAGATCGAGGCACTGTGTCGCCCTGAGGATCTGGTCATCGGGCTATCCACCTCAGGCAACAGCGCCAATGTGATCAACGCCATTGAAGCTGCACAACAGATCGGTGCAACCTGTTGGGCCTGGACCGGAGAGAGTGGCGGTAAGTTAGATGCCATTGCGGATCACCTGATAAAAGCACCGAGTACCGAGACCGCCCGGATTCAGGAAGCGCATATATTTATCGGACACTGGCTCTGCGAAGAGATGGACCGGCAGCTAAGCTCTTAATAGATAAGTTCTTAATAACCAGCGACTGAAGAGACAACCACAGAATAAAACCGGGGAGTTATGACTGAATGCCAGCCATCTGTTTCACCAGTGTCAGTTGCTGATCCAGTGCCCCCCGATTTGACTCGATGCAGGTGCGCCCGCGAATACCCATCGCCCGGGCCTGTTCCGGGTGATCCAGTAGCTCAGCCAGGGCTCGCTGCAGTTCTTCAGCATCACTGACAACCTGTAGCGCCAGCTCCTGCTCCATCGTCGCGACTATCTGATGAAAGTTATACACATGGGGGCCCATCAGCACCGGCTTACCTAACACCGCCGGCTCCAGCGGGTTGTGCCCCCCTCTTTCGATCAGACTACCGCCGACAAAAGCGATATCGGCCGCGCTATACAGCGTCATCAGCTCACCCATCGTATCCCCCAGATAGACTTCGCAATCAGGCGCGGGAGCGGGAGAAACACTGCGTCGACAGGTGCGCAAACCCGCTTTGACACTCTGATCGTAGATCGTCAGGAAACGCTCCGGATGGCGGGGCACCAGTATCAATAACAGAGTGTGATAGCGGGACTTCAGATTACGATAAACCTCGAGCAGCTGCGTCTCTTCATTATCATGAGTACTGGCCGCGATGATAACCGGGCGAGTACTCCCCCAGGCATGACGCAACTTTGCGGCTTCCTCGTTCGCCCCTGCGGGAGTATCAATATCAAACTTGATGCTACCGGTCACCTGCAGCTTATCCAGCGCAAATCCCAGCGAGATAAAACGTTCACCATCGTCCCGGTTTTGCACGGCGATACGGCTGACCTCACTCAACATCAGCCGGGTCAGCCAGTTGAAGCGCTGATAGCCTTCGGCAGACCGGGCTGACAAGCGGGCATTGGTGACCACAACCGGAATCCCGCGCTTAGCACAACTGTGAATCAGGTTGGGCCAGAGCTCCGTCTCAACGATGACACAACTGCGGGGCCTGACACGCCGGTGGAAACGGCTGAGGGCACAGGGAAGATCATAAGGGCAGTAGGCATGTCCAACGCGGTCACCAAAATGAGTCTGTACCCGGGCACTACCCGTTGGCGTCATACTGGTGATAAACACCGGTATCTGCGGATGTTCAGCCAGAAGCTTGTCCACCAGCGGAATGATGGCCATGGTTTCACCAAACGATACCGCATGGATCCAGATCGGTCGCTCCCCGCTTAACCGGGGGATGAAACCAAACCGTTCGCCCCAGCGATGACGATATTCAGGACTCTGACGTCCGCGCATCCATAGCTTCAGCAATATCAGCGGTGTCAGGCAGTAAAACAGCAGCGAATAGAGCAATCGGGTCATGGGAATAAACGGATTCCAATCAGAAAACATCAGTTTACCATTATCAGCCTGTGATACCGAAGGTATAATAACCCCTGTTAAGTTGCGGAACGGCTCATGCAAACGATAAAGACAGATCTGGTTATTCTTGGCGGTGGTATTGCAGGCCTGTGGCTGCTCAACCGGGTGCTACAACAGGGTTATGATGCCCTCCTGCTGGAAACCGCCGATCTTGGTGGGGCACAGTCGGTACGCTCTCAGGGAATCATCCATGGCGGCACCAAATATGCGCTCAATGGTGTGCTGACCCAGGCATCCAGCAGCATTGCCGATATGCCATCCCGCTGGCGCGCCTGTATCGAAGGCTGCGGCGAGCTGGATCTGAGTTCAGCAAAGATCCTCTCTGAGGCCCATTATATGTGGTCTAAGGCCTCGCTGGGGGCAAAAATGACCAGCTTTTTTGCCAGTAAAGCACTGAAAGGCCGGGTTGACGCGGTTTCGCCCGATCAAAGGCCTGAGGCCTTCAGCCACCCAGACTTTCGCGGTAATCTCTATCGACTCAACGAGATTGTGCTGGACGTGCCAACGGTCATTGACGCACTGGCCAGGCCCCATACTCAGCGGATACTCAAAATTAACGCCAATGATATTCAGTTTGAACTGGCAGATAGCGGTGTAACGGCATTGCAACTTCCCCAACTGCGAATCGAAGCACAACGCTATATCACCACTGCCGGGGAAGGCACTGAAGCACTTTTGCAGCACTTAAATATACAACAGCCACAGATGCAGCGCAGACCTCTGCATATGGTCATGGTACGCCATCAATCAGACCTGCCTACCTTTGCCCACTGCATCAGTGGCGGCAGTAAGCCAGTGGTCACTATTACCACGCATCCCGCCAGTCATGGCGAGTATGTGTGGTATCTGGGCGGAGATCTGGCGGAAAGCGGAATAAAGCTCTCCTCAGAACAGCAGTGTCAAAAGGCCGAGAAACTTATCCGTGAACTGCTCCCCTGGGTCGAGTTAAAAAACCCGCGCTGGGCCAGCTTTCATATTAACCGGGCAGAACCCAAACAGTCATCTCTCACCCGCCCGGACTCTGCCTTTGCCCAGACCGCCGGGAACTGTATCATCAGTTGGCCAACCAAACTGGCGCTGGCACCCGATCTCAGCGATCAGATTCTCACCCTGCTGGATGAGCAGCATATTGCCCCAGCAAGCAAAGCCGACACCCTTGTCACCGGTCAGTTGCCCCACCCTGACATTGCCCAACCGGTGTGGGAGACCATGTTTTGCTGACACTCAGAAACCTCGCCGGCACCGGGTTGCGGGTCAGTCCCATTGGGCTTGGCACCGTTAAGCTGGGACGGGATAAAGGGGTGAAATACCCCAGCCGCTTTACCATACCGGACGATCAGCAGGCAGCCAGACTGCTGGACCTGAGTCGCGATCTTGGTATCAACCTGTTGGATACCGCCCCTGCTTATGGGAACAGTGAAACGCGACTGGGGCCGTTACTGCAACACCAGCGCCACCACTGGCTGATCTGTAGTAAGGTCGGAGAAGAGTTTGACCCGCAGACTGGCGAATCTCATTTCAATTTCACCCCGGAGCACGTGCGCTTCAGCATCGAACGCAGCCTTCAACGATTACGCACCGATGTGATCGATATTCTGCTGGTGCATTCCGATGGTAATGATCTCGACGTTATCAATCACTACGGTATTCTTGAGCAACTGGAGCAACTGAAAGCAGAGGGGAAGATTCGCGCGGGAGGGATGTCCACAAAGACCATTGAGGGCGGAATCGAAACGCTGAAACGTTCCGATATTGCCATGGTCACATACAATCTGGATTACCAGGATGAGCTGCCAGTTATCGATTATGCTCTGGCAGCCCAGAAAGGGATCTTTATCAAGAAAGCTCTGGCATCAGGCCATATTGCCGAGGCAAGTGAAGCGGACCCAGTGCACGCCAGTTTCGATCTGGTACTTGGCCACCAGGGCGTCAGCAGTGCCATTATTGGCACGATCAACCCAGACCATCTGCGCACCAATGTCATGGCCGCTGTAGAGAGCCTGAAGGCAGGCCCGTCAAACGATTAATATAACCAATCAACTGCTCTGTATTTTCTCCACAATCGCTGTGGTTGAGCAGTTATCAAGAAAAGACAACACTTTTACTTCACCACCATAGCTTTTGACATACTCACCGCCAACCACCTGCTCAAGGCCATAATCCCCCCCTTTCACCAGCACCTCGGGACGGATCTGTTCCAGCAACCTCTCGGGAGTATCCTCAGCAAAACTGACCACCCAGTCGACCGCTTCCAGACCTGACAGCACCGCTTTTCTTCGTTCAACCGGATTAATAGGACGCCCTTCTCCCTTAAGCCGGCGTACCGACTCATCATCATTGATCGCCAACACCAGCCGGTCGCCTTGCGCCCGCGCCTGCTCCAGATAGCCGACGTGACCCGCGTGCAGAATATCAAAACAACCATTGGTAAAAACAATCTTTTCACCGGCGGCCCGGGCATCCTCCAATGCGATCAGCAACTGCTCATCGCTAACAACACCTCGCTCAGATCCCTGGGCCCGATTGACCGCCCGGCGCAGTTCCGGACCACTGATCGCGGCGGTGCCCAGTTTACCCACCACAATACCGGCAGCGATATTGGCCAGCCCGGTAGCCACCTCGAGGGTTTCACCGGCAGCCAGCGCCGTGGCCAGAGTCGAGATAACCGTATCACCCGCACCGGTAACATCGAACACCTCGCGGGCATGAGCAGGAAAATGGACCTCGTTCTGGCCCGGTTTAATCAGAGTCATCCCCTGCTCACTGCGGGTCACCAGCAGTGCTTCCAGATCCAATTGTTCCACCAGGAGTTGCGCTTTCTCAACCAACTCCTGTTCCGAGCGACAGCACCCCACCACTGCTTCAAACTCACCCATATTAGGGGTAAGAAGTGTTGCGCCACGGTAACGTTCAAAGTCGGTGCCTTTTGGATCGACCAGTACTGGCACTCCGACTTTACGGGCGGCGTTGATCAGCACCTGAGGATTACTCAGGGTACCTTTATCATAATCCGATAACACCAGAGCACTGACATTACTCAGCATCATCTCAGCCTGCTGCTGTAATGCTGCGCTGTGGTCAGCAGTAAAACGCTCTTCAAAATCCAGACGGATCAGTTGCTGGTGACGACTCAAAACACGTAGTTTAGTGATCGTCGGTTCACTGTCACTGGTACAGAAACGACAGTTAACCTGCGCCGATTCAAGCTGCTGCTGCAACGCCTGACCCGCTTCATCCCGCCCTACAATACCGACCAGTGAAACACCTCCGCCCAGAGCGGTTATATTCAGTGCAACGTTAGCGGCGCCACCGGGGCGATCTTCCCGCTGATCGATTTTGACGACTGGCACCGGCGCTTCCGGGGAGATTCTCGAAGTCGGCCCATGCCAGTAGCGATCCAGCATCAGATCGCCGACAACTAAGACCTGCGCTTTATCTAATCGGGGCATTACCAGTTTCATTGATTGGGTTCCTGATTTGTGGTTTCGTCGGTTTCCATAGCGACCGCAGTTTCAGAAAATTGCAGGCTGTGAAGATTGGCATACACCCCGCCTTTTTGCAGTAGCTGAGCGTGACTACCCTGTTCGATAATTCTGCCAGCATCCATCACCAGAATACGATCAGCATTTTCAATAGTCGACAGCCGGTGAGCAATCACCAGTGTGGTTCGTCCCTGCATCACATTTTCCAGCGCATCCTGAATATGGCGTTCAGACTCGGTATCAAGTGCTGAGGTTGCCTCATCCAGAATGAGTATTGGCGCATCTTTGAGAATCGCCCGGGCGATCGCAATACGCTGGCGCTGACCACCGGATAGCAGTACTCCATTTTCACCCACCATGGTATCCAACCCATCCGGGAGGTGCTTAACAAACTCCGCTACATGGGCTGCCTCTGCCGCCGCTTCAATCCGTTCGCGGGGGCACTCAGCCATACCACCATAAGCGATATTTTCAGCAATTGTGCCGTTAAACAGAACGACCTGCTGATTGACCAGCGCGATCTGACTGCGCAGATTAGCCAGTGTATAGTCCTGAATATTGTGCCCATCGAGAAGGATCTCTCCCTCAGTGACGTCGTAAAACCGCGGCAGCAAACCTGCCAGAGTCGATTTACCACTACCGGACTTACCCACCAGCGCAATGGTCTCGCCTGGTTGAATATCAAGACTGATATTTTCCAGAATCAACTTACCATCGGGGTCATATCTGAATCCAAGGTTCTGGAATGACAAAGCCCCTTGAGAACGTTCAGACTCCAATGAACCGGTATCTTTTTCCGGCTGTGTATCAACCACTTCAAAAACACTTTCAGATGCGGCCAGTCCCGACTGAATCATGCTGCTGATCTCTGTGAGCGAACGTACCGGCTTCGCCATCAGCGCAGCGGCAGAGATAAAGGCAATAAACTGCCCGGTCGTCATCTCTCTGATCAGATCTGGCTCCATCGCCAGAAATGTCATCAGGGCAATCACTCCAGCCACCATCATCTGCACGAAGGGAGTAGTAATCGACTGAGTCACCACCATCTTCATGACCTGACGACGATTCTGTTGACTGACTTTGATAAAACGTTCGGTCTCAAGTTCTGTGGCGCCGAAAATACGCACCACCTGATAGCCCTTAATGGCTTCAGATGCGGACGAGGTAATATCACCGACGCTCTGTTGCACATTGCGACTGATGCCACGCATCCGGCGTGCCGCAATGCCCACCACAACACCCACCACCGGCCCGACAACCAGAAACAGTAGCGTTAGCTTCCAGTTGAGATAAAGCATATAGCCAAACAGCCCGATAACAGTAAAGCCCTCACGAATAGCTACCTTCAACGCATTGGTTGCCGCCCCGGTAACCTGCTCAACGTTATAGGTTAATTTAGCCAGCAGCTCGCCGCTGGAGTTTTTATGATAGTAAGCACTGGGCAGCAACATCAGATGTTTAAACAGATCTGAACGCAGATCGTGAACCACATAGCGGGCCACATAGGAGAGTCCATAGTTGCCGAGAAACGTACCAACACCGCGGATAAAAAAGATTCCTAACACTGCCAGGGCCAGCAAGCCCCGATTGTCCAGCTTGCCTGACCCTACTGTATCGACAAACGCCTCCAGCCATTTTGCAGATGCCGTCTGTGAACCAGCATAGATAGCAAAACCAACAACGCTGAGTAGAAATGCTGACCAATATTTTTTGACATACCTGAGCAGGCGAAGATACACCTGCAAACTATTCCCACTTTTCACTATTGAAAAATTCTCAGATTATTGTAGACAGCCATAACAAATCTACAGCGCGATACGCTAGTGCTGCTGGACGACAAACATTACAATTTCATATTTTACAACATTAGCATCAAATATGGACAACAAAGGCCCTTTAACGCTGTATAACTTACCAACAACGCAATGTTGTTTTTGACACATACGACCTAACTCTAACATCTATTGATGATTTCTTATGCCAAATCCCATCTCCATCGCGATTGTTACTCCCTCTTTTAATCAAGCGCCCTTTGTTGAAGAAACCATACGCTCGGTAGTAAACCAACAGTACCCTGAACTACAGTATGTAGTGATCGACGGAGGCAGCACTGACGGCTCCCAGGATATTATCGAGGCATACTCAGACCAACTACATTTTTATACTTCAGAGCCTGATCGCGGTCACGCCCATGCTCTGAACAAAGGTTTTGCTGAAACCGATTGTGAAATAATGGCCTGGATAAATTCAGATGATAAATATACGCCACAAGCCCTCCATACCGTAGCCAGAATTTTCGAGTTATTCCCTGAAGTAGAATGGATTACAGGCTTTAATGGCTTATGGAATAAAGAGGGGGTAATGACAACAGCCCAAAGGAACCCAAAAAATATCTATGACTTTCTAACTGGAAAGTATAACTGGGTTCAACAAGAATCAACTTTTTGGCGCAGAAGTCTATGGCAAAAGGCTGGGGGCTATATTGACGAGAGTCAGAAATACATGGTTGACGGAGAGCTTTGGTGCCGCTTTTTTCAGCATGCTGAACTCTATTCGATAGATGCTATCCTTGGAGGTTATAGAATTCACGATCAAAACAGAGCTATTCAGAATGCAGCTGAATGTCACCAGGAGATGCTACCAATCATTGACGCGATGAAAAGAGAACTCCCACAAAACGTCATAACCACGGCTAAAAAAATCAACGCCCTGAGAAAGATAAGAAAAGTCCCTATACTTAAGAGGCTCGGTTTATCCAGGATGATCTCAACACATCACTTAGACTCAAATTTCCAAGAGATCGATTATAAAAACATTCACTACGCCAATGGCAGGTGGCAGATTCGCACCTTGCCATACAAATAAAATATCCTGATTACCCATGATCGTCGGTCACATCAATGTTACATATAAAGACAGTTTGTAGAGGAAGCGTAAAGGCTGAAAATCCGGACTGAATACCTTAAGGCTAGTGTCCGCGTCAAAGCTGAGCCTCCATTCCGAATCATTCAGTGCCCGTTTGATTTTATAAAAACGCGTTATCCTGGTTTGATGAAAAGCGATAGTAAAAACGGCTCATGCCAATATCACACACGTTGATCATATGCTGAACGTAAGGCAAATCCACCAGCACTCAGGGAAATCAATGAGATTAGAGGACTGCTTAGCTGACTAAATATTAACCATGTCCGCTAAAATCACTCAATTAAGCAAAACTGGGGCGCTTAATCGTAGCTTCCCTAGTGTTACCCAGGTTTGAATATTATAATCACCTGATTTTACAGCATCTGGATGAATTGTGGGCAATAAAGAAGCGTGCTGGTCAGATTTTCTTGCACCGAGATATTGGCTGATATGGATCGGCATCGGGCTTCTGCGTCTGTTTTGTGCCCTACCATTCCACTGGGGGCTCTGGATCGGAAAACATCTGGGGCGAATTCTTTACCACCTGATGAAAAATCGCAGATATATAACCACTGTCAATATTCAAACCTGCTTTCCGGAACTTTCTCCCGAAGAACAGCAACAACGGGTGAGAGAAGTATTTGAGCACAATGGCACAGGCCTGATAGAAACAGGCTGGTCCTATTGGAAAGATACACGTTTTTTCCATCAGATAACGGAGTTCCGCAACTTCGACCTGCTGGACCGGGAACTGGAAAAGGGCAATGGCGTCATTCTGATGGGATGGCACTTCTCCTGCCTCGACCTCGCCGGACTACTTTTCTCGCTTCATGGCAAGCCTTGCAGCACTCTGTACAGAAAACATGACAACCCGATGCTTGAATGGTTTTTTACCAGCGGACGTAAACGTTTCAGTCACCCTGTAGAACGTAAAAAAACCCGCCTGATGCTCAGAGCGATGCGCAACAACCACTGTATCTGGTATGCCCCTGATCAGGATCTTGGGCGAAAAGGAACCCTGTTTGCACCTTTCTTCGGCCACCCCGCCGCCACCACGATAGCAACCACAAAAATGCACAGCCTGAATGGCTCCCCATTAGTAAAACTGGACTGTTGGAGGAAACCCGATAACTCGGGTTATATCCTCGAATGCAGTGAGGTAAAAGGGTTTCCTTCAGGTTCAGAAGAGCAGGATGCGTTGCTCATTAACAAAGCGATTGAAGAGGGTATCCGCAAAGCACCTTCACAATATATGTGGGTGCATAAACGCTTTAAAACAGCGCCTTTAGGGGAAAAGAATATTTATCAATCGATCAGAACTTAAAACTTCAGGGAAGCTCGCTTACAACGGAGAAAGTTTCTAATCCGATTTTTTGGGCTAATGTCCATGTACTGATACAACCATGAACTGCGCAAATCATCATAGATACTGTAACCCAGTATCATGGCGTTGGCTTTAAAGATCTCATATAAAGCATAGGCAGTGGCTGCAATAATCTCTTTTTCACTGAATTCTTGCCCTGCCCGGTTTTGATTCGCAAAACATTCAGCCGATTCGATAAAAGCACAGAATTCGGCTTTCCCTTTCAGATAAAAATTGTCATTAAATAATCCATCGACATTAACGCCGTAATCACGAAAGCTTTTCAGGAACAACCCCATTCTACTCCTGTGCATCTCCTCCCTTTTATTAGAAGCATTGTTGGAATGTTTGCGGTAATAGAGCAACACATCCGCAAGATTAGAAACTCGGGTAAACTGACTCATTCGGTACCACAATTCCCAATCTTCACACATAGATAATGATTCATCAAAATACAAACCATGATGTATTAATAGCTCGGTGCGCAACATCGACGCAGGGCAGCAGATATTACACTGAAAAAGCAAACGGGCAGCAATATAATCCGGATCGGAAGGCAACACCTTAAGGCTTCTCTTGCCAGACAGCGAGTCTCCCTCAAAGGTTTCATAGGCTGAACTGATCAGACCAAAATCCGAATTCACTTCCAGAAAGCTAACCTGCCTTTCGATACGATGGGGAACACTGATATCATCAGCATCCATGAAGGCTATATATTTACCTTTCGCTGCTCTTATACCTCTATTGCGTGAAGCACTTACACCGCTATTTTTCTGGTTTCGCAAAAGTGTAATATTATGCGCACCCATACTCTCGATAAGAGCAACACTGTTATCGGAAGAGCAATCATCAATAACAATAATTTCAATATTAGGATAAGTCTGTTCAGTAATAGATATGATTGACTCACTCAGATAATCTGCACCATTAAAAACAGGAATAATGACGCTAACCAATGGCAGGTCTGACACGTTCATTCCTAAAGCCTTATCCAGTCAGCTGGCACGAGAGGTTTACTCAGTCTTTGCATTTCAGGGTCTGCATACCATTGCTGAGGGGCAATGACCTCTTTACGACTATTATCATTTAACCATGCCCCCCACCAACTAAAAGAGCTGTTCGCCACGATATTATGATCACACTGACTCATCAGATAGATATCTTCACCTGCGAAGCGTTTCTGCTCTGAGGCAATATACTGCGCGCGCTTCACCTTTAAATTTTCTTTCACCCAATTAATATCATCGGAGAAAATATAAAAATCGACCTCTGAATGGCCTTCCTCAAGGTGCTTTATCGCAGCAGAGTAATACTCCAGCGAACAAACCCCATGAGTCCTATACGCAGACTGATCGCTGACATAATCGCCACGACGGATATGCACTGACACACTAACAACCGAGTTTTTTATATCCTCAAATACCCGCCGCGAGTAATCAGATAGTTTGTACTCCAGGGACAGAAACTCCTGCAGCTCACCCCTTATATTTTCAAAGTATTTCTCACTCTGAAAATAACCCACAAGATAATGGTTATCTTCCGGCAACAGCATCTTTTCATCAAAGGAAAAGTTAGACTCCCTGATGACACGTCTGCTTTTTTTGCCCTGAAGCTTCCGTAACACTGTCGATAGAGGTCCCACACGGGTTAGAGCGTTCACCTCCGCATCAGATGCAATCTCAATACCCTGGCCATAGGCCCCCAGACTAAAGCCTCCATGTAGTGTATAGGTATCGAACTCAGATATATCCAACTTAACACGATAACCTTTTCCAACGAGCGACAACGCATACGCATATTGAAACAACTGGTTACCTAAACCACCTATCAATCTGACAATAACCACATTAACTCCCTGAAAACTCAACCATATAATCCTGGACACCCGACCGACAAGCAAGCAACAATGAGATAACAATCATAAAGAAAGCATAGGAGACGTTGGCGTTCAAAGGGGCCTCAAACATCGCAAATATCATGTAGACAAATAATGTTATATAGATACACCCTTTGGGGAAAAGATCGCTGCTCTTAACCGCCTTCATAGGCACCAGAAACAACATTAGCAACAGTAGCACCCCAGGAACCCCTCTCGTCAGCCAGGCCTGAAGAATCTCATTATGGACATGAACATACCGCTTTGTTGAGATAGCGAGGGATCCACTCTCTATTCGATCGGGAAATATCTCTCCCAGCCGCCATGTTCCCTTACCTAAAAAGGGTTCATCAAGAATACCGACTATCGCTGCACGGTACATCTGCACTCTCTGGCCTGTCGAGCTGACAGTTGATGATCTCTCTGACTGTTCTTCCACATACATATCTACACTACTAATCATCGATTCGATGCGACTGAAGGGATTCATCATCGAACCAAACAGAATCAGAGGCATTAGCAAGATCAAGATATCCTTGAGACGCCCCCTGTTTCGGAAAACGTGAAAAACAGATAAACACAAAAACACGCAGATCAGCGCCAGTATTGCGCTCTTCGAACCGGAAGCAAAAACGCCACCAACAGCTGTGATAAAGCACGCCCGATAATACAGCTTTTTCATATCGACAGACTCAATCAGACAGAAAAGCATAACCATTCCTGCGGCGCAGGTTATCAGTAAAGCATACATATTAATAAGCGAAGTACCTACTGATATCCTCCCTCCCCCCTGTATAAACCAGACGATAATCCCCAGACTGCCGGTAAGCCCTGCAAAAACAGAGATTGCCACTTTAAGGGTGGTAAAGGTTAACACCCGACTTTTCCTTGCTACCAGAAACACCATTACAACTAAAAGTGATATTCTGAAGAATTCGACAAAGGTTTCAGCGTCTATCTTTGACTGATACAGAATAAAAGCATATAAAAAACACATTGGATATAATAGAAGGGTAAATATCCACGTGATATCCTCCTTCCCTATCCCATCGGTCAGCACCCGGTATCTGCGACCAAAAATAAAGAGCGAAACCAGGCCCCCAACAATCAGCAATCCATTGGCAAGTTCATTTGCTGCAAGATAGATGACCAACGCGAATAGTACGCAATAAATAACGAACTGACCCGCAAGGCCTTCCTTGTAAAACATAGCCATTACTAACTTCCTGTTATATTACTTCAGAACAAACTTGATTAAGCTCATAAATCCGCGGATACCTTCTTTTTAATAGTCCCGCAGGCTGTACCTTCAGCCTCAAATACTTTCCAAACCTACTCTTAAGTGTTTTCATATTTTCTCTACAGTAAATTGATATACTGACTTGTAGAAGCTCAATAACAAGACATTTAACCGCCTCATGAACGCAGTCAAAAATATGAGTAACCGCGGCAGAGAGAGTATGCTTTCAATTCATCCTGATATTGCTGAAAAGCACGTTGTAACGCCTGCTGATCATTTAGCGGCAGGTTCTTCTTCCACACCCTCACTTAGCGAACCGGCTCACTCAAAAGCTACTGTTTACTTATTAGATTCTGGAGTTGCTGCCAAACAAAATCGCCCGGCAAACTGCTATAGCAAGGGGGCTCCCCCTCTTCAAGACGCGGACAACACTTCTCTTTACAAGGAGAGCATTCATATTGCGCCTGGAGATTGGTAACATTGTTCCCCTGCGCTCCAGTCAAGGCAACGCTGGTACTACCAAATACCGATACTGTCGGGATGCCCATAGCGGCGGCTACGTGCATCAAACCAGTGTCGACACCAACGGCACCATTACTTCTGGCGATGATACCGCACAGATCCCATAAAGACATTTTAGGCAGAATTTCTCCCCAACCGGCCTGACTAACTATTCTCTCAGCGCGCAACCGTTCTTCTTCGTTAGCCCAGGGTAAAAGAACACCTTTCTCTCTCTTTTTTGCCAGTTCAAGCAAACGTATCCACTCTCTTTCTGGCCAATGTTTGGACTGCCAGGTGGTACCATGAAAGAAAACATACTTTCCCTGCCAGTTTTCAGGACAGGATGCTAACTTCCCGGCCTCTATCCCAAAACAAGCGTCACCAGCCAGTTCATAATCCAAAGCACGGGAAAAAAGCAGGCGAACCTTATCAACTGCATTTGTTACGGACAGGGTTGATATTCCCTGTTTATAAAATACTCTCGTCTCAGGATCCGTAGCGCTGTATTTATCAGGCCCACAAACAGGAGCACCTGACAACCACCCAACACGCGCAGACTTGATCCTTCCCTGAGCATCAATAACAAGATCATACTTTGTCTGTCGTAATGCTTTGTAGAAGTGGTACTGTTCTGTCAAAGTTTCTAAGGCAAAACGACGCTTCTTCCAGCGTAAGCGTCCATGAGGGATAACATTCACCCCAGGATGCAATCTGGCAATATCAACAAAAGGTTCTTCACAAAGCCAATCTATCTTCAGCCCCTCAATGTTTGCCAGCGCATCAGTAACCGCAGGCATGGTATGAAGCAGATCGCCCAATGAAGACATTTTCACCAATAATATTTTTTTCATCATAACTTAATTTCTAAATAGTAAGAATGAGATAAGTGCAACAGCTACCAGACATAAACCCTCTCATCCTCTTTAAATTATTCACAATGATAATAGTTATTCATGGCCTTCAAACATATCATTGAGTTCAGCTAGACGTTTATGCCGTCGATTCAATAGCTCCTCTTTACTTACTTTTAAACCAACAAGCTTTTTCAGTCTGTTCTTAAAGCTCTGCATTTCCTTTCGACAATATATTTCTCTACTAGCCTGAAGGTGTTCAATTATTGGTTTATCCACGTCAACATACTGACGATCGAATATATAGGTATAAGCTGCAGATAATCGATGTATTTTTAGTCCATGATCATATTCCTCTACAGCCTTTTGTAAATTCTGCTGATCTATAAGACTCGGATTCTCTTCTATCAATCGCATCCACAGTTTAACGAATTCAATCACCTTACTACTATAATCAAAATAAATTGTTCCGGATAAAAGTTCTTCACTACCGTCTTTTTTATTTATAACATTCACGGCCATATCACACTTTATATCATTAAAATATTCTTCCATATTTTCATGAACAAAAGCATCCGCATCTATATAAAGAACAGGCTCTTTATATTTTTCCAGGCTTTCCAGAACGATTCTGGCTTTCAGGTCTGTCATCATTTTCCATTCGTTTGGTGGAAAACTACGAAAATCATATTGATGCCCAACCCTCCTCAGAGATCGAGCCAGCAATTCATAGGCCGAGCTGTAAACGGGATCCGTTGTATAAAAACCAATAACAATCATATTATTTTCTCTAAAATACTGTTTGCATGCGAGCCTGATCTGTTAACGTACCTGTATGCCCAGATCACTGAACAGTTGCTCAAACTTGCTATTTTCTGTGCCATTGCGATATGAGATCGTTTCAATTTCAGGCCTCAACCATCGGGTTAGTAACAGGGTAGAGGAGACATCCCCAATAACCCGGACCTCGCTTTTCAACAGAGGTAAAATAGCCTCATAACTCACTGAGGAGGGAAGAAGATCAACCCCATACTGCTTTAATCCGAGAGCATCTTCACAGCTATTACGCGGATGATATTTAACGGCAACAACCCCTTCCAGCTCAGAGAACAGAGCCAACACCTTTTCTTTGTAGCCACTATTTTTCTCAAACAGCGACTCATGGGGCAACGTTATTAATACATCAAGGTTGAGGATCTGTTCCTCACTAACACCGTTTACCTGCAGCATCATCTGGGAAAGCTGCTTCAGAGAGTCCGACTGAAAGCTCTCTGCAGACAGACAATGGATAACCTTAGTTTTCAGACGCGGGTCGATCAGCTCCGGAAAGGCGACATGAATCTCACTTATCCAGGCAGATTCGCCAACCGTCAGGGGATTTTTCCACCATAGGCCATAGAACAGTTTTTTTAGCAGGTTATCCACGACCACATCACCAATGCCACTGGACGCTTCACGTCCAACATAGGTGAATGTGCCTTCATCCATATAGTGACCCACGACCTGTTTGCCGTTTGACCCGGCAACATGCATCCCATACTGAAACTCTATACGGCGGTCATTCCCTACAAAAATATGATCAGGCTCCAGCCTTTCAATTAAGCTCTTTATATTCCGAAACAGTACTCGCCTTTTTTTCAGTTTGCTCAAACCGCCTTTAAGGCGTCCATAGAACAGATGCGACTCAGCAAAGGGAGAGCTTTGCCACTGCTGAACAAGCTGGAAAATCTGCGGTACCTTTCCCTCAGGCTGATCGATAAACACCAGTATTGCGTTCTCATTTTCACGCTCACCTGCAATAGCAGTCGCTGTAAAAAGATGCAGTAACGTTGATACAAAATAGACTGAGCAGTTCACAATTAATCCTCAGCGTTCAGGCATTGTAACGATAGAGTCTGCCACACAATCTCCGGCGTCAGATTAGCAAACACGGCAGGCTCGACATCGCGGCCGCTGTCAGTTTGAGTTTTCGCCTCTAAGCAGATCTGATCCTTACCATAACCACCCACCAGCCCCGGGTCAGTGGGGCCAAACAGAATCACATTGGGGCGGTCCAGTGCGGCAGCCATATGCGACAGGCCGGTATCCACCGATACACACCCGGCAGCGCCTGCCAGAACCTGCGTCACCTGAGCCAGGTTTAGTTTGGGCAGCACTTCAACGGCATGACTATCCCGGGCCAGCCGCTCTGCCCGCGCTTTCTCGTCAGGGTTCCCCCAGGGCAGTTTGATCTTCCACCCGGCGGCAGTCGCTTTATCGATCAGCTCCAGCCAATAGAGCTCCGGCCAGTGTTTATCAAAACGGGTGGTGCTGTGAAGAAAAACCAGATAATCCGATGCGGTAGTCTGATCAGGCATAAAGTGTTTACGAATGGCAAAGTCACCACGTCCCTGAACCTCATAACCCAGCGCCCGGGCAAACAGCTGTCGGGTGCGCTCTACCGCGTGCTGATCTTTGCTGACGTTTATTTTGCGCTGATAAAACCACGCAGCCTGCGATTCCCGGGCCGAATGTTTATCGTAGCCACAACTTATCCCCCGACTGTAACGGGTCACCAGCATCGCGCTTTTCAAAAGCCCCTGAGCATCGATCACCAGATCATAATCCGTCTCAGACAACGCCGTGCGATAGCGTTTCCACTCGCCACTGGTAAATGTCTTCCAGAGGTTTTTGCGCCAGCGACGGATCGCCACCGGTATCACCTTATCAACGGCAAAATGCCACCGGGGAATTTCAGCAAATCCCTCCTCCACGACCCAGTCAAACCGAATACCGGGGATAGCGTTTACCGCATCCGTAAGCGCCGGCAGGGTGTGGATAACATCCCCCATGGATGAGGTTTTCACAATCAGAACTTTCAAGGGGATTCCTGTCTGTTTCAGAGGCGTTAAATAAGGCCGCAGTATACCATTTATCATTCACAGTTCACCCATCCGGGGGATAGCTACGGGATCTGCGGCACTGAATTACAGAGGATTTCGCTGCTTTCAGGTTAATTTTCTTCGTTTTATCCCGCTTTATTATTCGGTAGCCGATTCCCTTTTTAATCATTGCTGATTACAATCATTGGCCTGAAAATTTCTCTGAATCACGCTGCGTGCAACAGATCAATCAACTTATTATCTTTTCGAGGTAACCAATGGCAGCTTTTGGAACTGTGTTTATGCCGGAAATGGCAATCTCCTGGTTTGATGGCAACAGCTGGAGCGCAGCTGAGGTCGTCAGCAGCGATAGCCTGCAGCTGCACCCGGGAGCACATGTATTGCACTATTCCAGCACCTGTTTTGAGGGCCTCAAGGCGTTCCGTCATCAGGATGGATCAATCAATATCTTCCGCATGGACCGTAATCTCGAGCGCTTTTCTCAAAGCAGCCAGTTACTGGCTCTGCCAGAGATAGATAAAGCTGCCACCGGTCAGATGATTATCGATATTGTTAGCCGCTTTAAAGATGAAGTACCTGAGCCTCCGGGTTCAATGTATATCCGCCCAACCCATTTCGGCACAGAGCCGGCGATAGGTAAGGCTGCAACCCCTTCTGTCACCTCCTGCCAGTATATTCTGCTGTCGCCGGTGGGCGATTACTTTGCCGGTGGCGACACGACCCTGCGCCTGTTGCTGGAAGAGAATGGTGCCCGTTGCGCCGCCCATATGGGAATGATTAAGAGTGGCGGTAACTACGCCAGCGCACTACGCCCGATTATGAAAGCCAAACAGGAACTTAATGCTGACCAGGTGCTGTTCTGCCCCGGTGGCGATGTTCAGGAAACCGGCGCCGCAAACTTCCTGCTCATCGATGGCAATCAGGTGATTACCAAAGCGCTGGATGAAAGCTTTCTGCATGGCGTAACCCGCGATTCGATCCTGACCATCGCCCGGGATCTGGGTATGGACGTTCAGGAGCGCCAGTTGACGATTGATGAGTTACTGGAACGTGCAGCCAAACCGGGCTGTGAGGCCGCCCTGTCAGGTACTGCAGCGGTACTGACCCCGGTTGGCACGCTGATTCACAAGGGTAAAGAGTACCCGGTGGGCAATGGCGGTATCGGCGCAACAACCCTGAAACTGCGTCAGGCACTGAACAATATTCAATGGGGACTGGCAGAAGACACTCACGGCTGGCTCACCCGCATCTGAGGTTGGTTTGTCACCACACACAAAAAAAGCGCTTCGGCGCTTTTTTTTTGGCTCTGGGAATAAATAGTTTACACTTAGCCGATGATATGGATTTCATAAACTGATCACGGAACACAACAACACCGATGCAAAGAAGCTATTTTCCCTTCATTACCACGGGCTGGTTAATGCTGACCCTTATGATGGCAGGGCTAAGCCTGTATGCTGACTACAGCAGGCTCAAAAAAGATCTCAGTAATGATGCGCAGTTCGTATATTCATCGATCTACGAAAAAGCCTATATTAATGAAGTGCTGCTCCAGAGTTTTACCGTACTGGTGTCATCATCACCCAACGATCAGGAATCGATTCGTAGCTTTGCCAACGAGATGCGCAAACGTTACCCACATATCGAAAGGCTGCAGATTCAGCGACAGCAGAAAGTGGACGGCAGCAATTTTGGCAGAGCTGAAGATTTCCGTATTGACCCGACCCGGGATGACTTCAGTGTCCGCTTTCCCATCACGTTTATCGAACCCCTCAACCCGGATACCCGCTATCTGCTGAACAAAGATCTGCTGACTGATCCGGTGTTTACCGAAACCATCCGTTTCGTGCGCAAATATCATCAGCCGGTGACTTCCCCTCCTTTCACTCTGGACAACAACAAAACCGGATATGGTCTGTTCCTGGCGTTCTTTGAACGCAATACGGCCCCCTCAGCCGACAACCTCTATATCGCATCACTGATCATAGATACAGAGGGGATGCTGCCAAACACCAGCTTCCTTTCCGAACATGCCAGTATCAGCCTGATGGATGAGAACGGTGAGATTCTTGATCAGCATCTCTCAGAGGCAACAACCAGATTGCCTATCTGGCTTCCCACCCTTGAAGAGCAGCGCACCGTCACTCGTTTTGGCCAGTCGTTCAGGATCAAAATTGTGCATAAGTTCGGCCCCAAGAACATCAACCTGGGGATGCTGCTGATCCTGTTATCAGCGTCACTCGCGGTCTACTTTATGCTGACAGCCTACCTGCGGCAGAAAGTGAAAGCGGCTATCGAACACTCATCCATCTATGAGACGCTGAAAAATGAGCGCCAGCAACTGGAAGTGAGAATCCATACCCGCACCCGTGAACTACGGGAACAGTTAGTGGAAAATCGTCGCCTGACCCATCAGGTGCTGGCGGTACAGGAAAAGGAGCGGCGCAACCTGTCACGCGAGCTGCATGACGAATTGGGGCAATCGCTGACAGCGATCAGAACCGATGCCAAAATCCTTAAGCGGGTGCACCCGGAAGAGAACAGCCTGGTCAACCAGACAGCCGAATCGATCGATGCGATCGCTCAGAATATTTATGATGTTACCTATGGAATGATGCGGGCATTGCGCCCGTCAGCGCTGGACGATCTGGGCCTGATTGACGCGATTCAGGAGTGTATTGTCTCTAACCGCTTAGCCGAACATGGCATCACCCTGCATCATGACTACCGCGGTGCACTCAACGAGATGTCGGAAGATTACAACATCACACTGTTCCGTCTGGTGCAGGAAGCATTCAGCAATATCATCAAATACGCTCAGGCGCGCAACGTCTGGCTCGATATTCACAGAACCTCACAGGGACAACGCAAAGAGATCAGTGGCGACCGTCTGGAGGTTATGATCAGTGACGATGGCTGCAGTTTCGATATCGAACAGGATGCCTTCAAAAAGGGCTTTGGTCTGATCGGCATGCGCGAACGGGTCAGAGCCCTGGGAGGTGTGTTTCAGATCAGTAAAAATCATGACCGGGGTACCCGGATAATCGTGGTTATCCCGCTTGGTTCTGAGGCGACAACAAGCGCTTCAGAAAGGGCCATACCTGATCAAGAAGCGCCGGCTGAGCCTGCGCATTAGGGTGCAGACCATCCGCCTGCATCAGTTGCGGTTGCAATACCACTGGAGCCATAAAAAACGGCACCATCGGCACGCCCTGCTGTTCCGCCACCTGGGCAAAGAGCCCGCTAAAACCGTCGCTGTAGCGAGGGCCATAATTGGGTGGTATACGCATCTCCAGTAACAACACCTGAGCTCCGGCGGACTGAGACTGACTCACCAACAGGCTGAGATTGTTCTTTATAACCGGCAGAGGAGCCCCCCGCAAACCATCATTGGCCCCCAGTTCCAGCAGTACAATGTCTGGCTGATACTGATCCAGAAGGTCGGGCAAACGCGTAATACCACCATGGGTTGTCTCTCCACTGATACTGGCATTAACCACCTGATAGTCGAACTGACTGTCGTTCAGCCGCTGTTCGAGCAGTGTGACCCAGCCTCTGTCTTTAGGGATTCCGTATGCAGCAGAAAGGCTGTCACCCATGACTAAAACAGTACCGCTCCATGCTAAGCTAGACACCAGTAACAAGATGATTCCAAAAAGAGATGACATGATGACTCCCGAACCCAGTGCTGTATTGATTGCCAATGCCCTGGCGAAAACCTTTGCAGACCAGAGCGGTGGATTGGATATTTTTACTGATATCAGTCTGCGCGCCGAGGCTGGCGAGAGCATCGCTATTATCGGCCCATCCGGCGCAGGTAAATCAACCCTGTTAAGTATTCTGGCAGGATTAGACGAACCAAGTAAAGGCTCTGTTGAACTGTTGGGTCAGCCACTGGCCGGACTCGATGAGCACTCCCGTGCCGAAATGCGGGCCAACCATATCAGCTTTGTGTTTCAGTCATTTCAGCTATTGCCGGAACTGACAGCCCTGGATAATGTCCAGTTAGCCCTGGAGATACAGGGGCACCCCAACCCTGAACAGCAGGCTGCAGACTGGCTTGACCGGGTTGGCCTTCAGGCGCGACACCAGCATACCCCCGCGCGTCTCTCCGGCGGGGAACAGCAGCGGGTCGCGATCGCCCGGGCATTTGCCACGCAACCCAGTCTGTTATTCGCCGATGAGCCCACCGGTAATCTGGATGAACAAACCGGCACCGAGATCATTGAGCAGCTGTTTCAGCTCAATCAGCAACTCAACACCACGCTGATTCTGATCACCCATGATACCTCTCTGGCTCAACGCTGCCAGCGGCGACTCTACCTGCATAACGGACGTTTGCAGGAGCAATAGGATGAGATCATCACAACTTATCCGTCTGACCCTGAAACAGAGCCGCTCCGACCTGCGAACCTTTGAGTGGCGGGCGCTGTTACTGGCGCTGTTCCTGGCAACAACCCTGGCCAGCTTCCTGACCTTGCTGGGCAATCAGCTGGAAAAAGGGCTGAATCGCCAAAGCGCATTAATGCTGGGGGCCGATCTCAGCCTGAGTGACAGCCAGCCTATCCCCGCCAGCCTGCTGACGGCAGCATCTGAACAGGGCTTGCAACACAGCAACGTCATTCAGTTTTCCACCATGGTGAGCACCGATGAGCAGATGCTGTTGAGCTCTGTCAGGGCTGTCGCCTCCCCCTATCCACTCCGGGGGGAGATAGTTACCCAGCCACCGCAATCGACCCGGATACCCGCTCAGGGAACCGCCTGGGCCGAACAGCAACTGTTAGAGCGGCTGGGGATCAGCGTTGGCGAAACCATCACGCTGGGATATTCACAGCTGAAAATCACCGCGGCAGTCATCAGTTCACCCGACCGGGGCACCGGATTTCGCAGTTTCAGCCCGCAACTTCTGATCAATCGGCAAGACCTGGCCGCCACCCGGGTGATTCAGCCGGGTAGCCGGATCGGCTACCGGACGCTATTCAGCGGCCCGGAACAGCAGATCAGGGATTTTCACGCCCGACTGCAACAAGCCCTGACACCACAACAGCGGCTCTGGTCGGTCTATGAAGATCAGCCGCTGGCATCCGGGGCGATGCAAAACGCATCTGGCTTTCTACGCATGACCTCCCTGTTTGGCATACTGCTGTGTGGCCTGCTGATCACCCTCAGCCTGAGGCGCTATAGCAGCGCACAGTATCGCCGCAGCGCCCTGCTGCAGAGCCTGGGAATGAAACCACGACAGATACTGCAGCTGTATCTGATAAAGTTGCTGCTTGGCTGGCTGCTGGCCGCCCTTATCGGCGTGATCGCAAGCCTGCTGTTGCTGCAACTGACCGGATCAGTACTACAGCCGCTGCTCCCCTCAGGACTGCCCTCCCCCGATTATCGCTTAACCGCTACCGGCCCATTGCTGAGTCTGGCGTTACTGCTGGCTATAGGGTATTCACCGCTACTGCAGATCAGCCGGATTCCGGTGATGGGATTGCTGCGCCATGATCAGCTCAGCCATCAGGGGCTCAGCTGGCCCGTCCGGCTGGTTATACTGTTTTTGTCAGGCGCCGTGATTGCCCTCTATCTGGGCTCGGTCACCCATGCTCTTGCCGCCACGCTGTTAAGCGTCATCACCATCCTGCTGGCCGGTCTTTGTGCCAGTCTGCTACTGCCCCCGGCTGGCCGGTTGCTAGCCCGACGGTTTCGTCTGGGACGCCTGCTCAGTTACCGCATCCACCAGCAACGTCAGTGGCACCGGGTGCAGCTGGGTATCATGTGCCTGTTACTGACCTTGCTATGCAGCCTGCTGATCAGCCAGACCGAACTGGTTAACCGCTGGCGAGCTCAACTACCGGTGAACACCCCCAATCAGTTTGTTATCAACATCCAGCCCTGGGAGTTGCAACCGCTCAGTCAGTTTCTCACGGATTCAGGGATAGAAACGGACCTCTATCCAATGATACGGGGTCGGATCACCGCAATTAATGGTCAGCCTCCAGAACGGGTTCTGGATCAGGATCAGTTGGAAAACAATGCTTTAAAGCGCGAGCTAAACCTGAGTTGGTTAGCCAAAGCGCCAGCGCACAATGAGTTGGTGAGTGGTTCCTGGTGGCCCATGGATACTCAGGAGAACCTGATCTCCGTCGAACAGCAACTGGCAGCCAATCTCGGTTTAAAGCTGGGCGATAAAATCACCTTTGAAGTGGGAGGCGATTCGTTTAGCGCGACGATCAGCAACACCCGTAAAGTTGAGTGGCGCTCTTTCCGGCCAAATTTCTATATGATTTTCAGCCCTGGTGTGCTGCAGAACTATCCACAGACTTATATCACCAGTTTCCGGTTATCAGATAAGCAGGTGGGGTTAAGCCGCGAACTGCTCAAACGTTTTCCTTCGCTGACGCTGATCGATGTCAGTCAGTGGATCAATCAGGCGAGTGAGCTGATCGATCGCCTGATTCAGGCATCGACCCTGATCCTTGGCATAACCCTGTGTGCCGGCATCGTTCTGGTGCAACTGCTGGTATCACAGGAACTGGAACAACGACGCCACGAAAACGCCCTGTTACAGGTGCTGGGGAGCACCGCAGCACAAACCCGGCAACTGGACATTCTCGAATTTGCCCTGCTGGGCTGCGCCAGCGGCGCGATGGCCGCTGTGTTAACGGAGATAATCACCGGCCTGATCAGCTATCGGCTGCTGGATCTTCCTCTGCTGCTGCATCCCTGGATCTGGCTTATCCTGCCGCTAACCGGGATGCTGTTGTTTACCCTTGCAGCACTGATCAGCCACCGTCACAGCGGCTACCGGCAACTACAACAGAGTTGATATAAGCACGACTATAAGCCCCGACTATCAAGTCTGGAGTGCATGAGCCCGGATATAAAGATTCTTCGCGTGTTATGGGGAAGAATTGATATCTTCCCGGTTTAAGTCAGGTTGGTGCGCTCTCCAGATATGTAAAATCTCTGCAAAGCAATCTCTTGCAGGCGGGAAAAGCCCAAGCTCCTGACGTTGCAGTGACGCTAAGAAGTATAAGGAGATGTTTACCACAGAGAGCACAGAGGACACAGAGAAACGCTATTTATAAGGTTTTCTCTGTGCTCTCAGTGTCCTCTGTGGTGAGTCTCTTTTAAACGGTTGTATCGTTCCACAGGATATCAAATATGCTGGCATCCTTTCCCGATAAAGCGCGCGGGGCCATAAAAAGCCGTACTCACCTTCCAGACGCTCCTTCCTGACGCACTCTCCTGGCTTACAATCCAAGCGTAGCTGAAGGCTTAGCCTGAGGGTCATCCAGAGAGGGAACCGGAAAGCAGCTAAACAACCGCTCTCCGGGGATCTTCTGCGTCAGTTGCTGTTTCACCCGGTCCGAGCGCTGTTGCGCCAGCGCTTCCAGCTGTTGCCTCTCCAAAGCCGCCAACTCCTCAGGTGTAAAAGGTTTGTCCCGTTTTTTATTATCCGCTTCCAGGGCGGCACGGATCAACGCCTGATCCTGCTGCACTGCCTGACCGCAGATATTCAGTCGCATCCCTTTACGCTCAGTCATCATCGATTCAATTTTCGTCAGATAGCCCTGTGCATAATCATCCAGCTCGGCACGACCGGGGGCAAACACTACCGGATCAAGGGTAATAAAACTGCCGTCTTTGGCCGCACTGGCCGCCAGACTGATAAGGGTCCCGTAGGGCTGCAGAGATTTGAGCAGGATACTGAAAGCAGCCTGTTTAAGGCCTTTGCCAGCAAGCCGGCTAACAATACTTTGTAAACCAAAATCCGGGTCTTCCAGTGAGCCACTGATGGGCACATCAAGATCGATATTGTCATCGCTATCCTGCAAAACAGAGATCGCAGTACCTAACGGCATCGACAACTGTTTACTGAATTTTGCCATCTGCTGCTGATCCGCAGGCTCCACCTCTAAACGATGGATCTTAATCTCATTTTTACCGCTGATCTTTCCACCGTCCAGGCTACCTGAGCTGTTCAGTTGCAACTGTCCATTTTGCAAATAATAGCCGGTATACTCGATGCTATAGGGGCTCAGCCGGGGCAGTTCCAGTTGCTTCAGGGACCCTTTCCAACTGGCATTTTCGCCACCGCCGACAAGGTCGGTTTCACCATTCAGCATCAGGGTGGTAAAGCCGCCCACTTTCAGCGCCAGATCAAAGGTTGCCGGAGCTTTGCTGCCACTATCCAGCCTCTGTAACAGCGCTTTATCGATGAGAATTTCAGAATGAAAAGGGGGCGAGGTTGAGTTATCGGTAAACATCGCCTTACTGTCCCCGCTGATAACCAGTTCCTTCACCTGCACACGTAGTGACGGCTCGGCACCCGCAGCAGAGGAGCTGCTGGCGGTCGTATTACTGGCTTCTGCCGATGGCAGCAGATTGTTAATTCCCTGCTGCAAACGAGATACACCCAGCGGTTGCTTCTCGGCACTGAGTTGCTCGTTTAACTGTAAATCCTGTAGCTCAACCCGATTAATCGAGACCGCTTTGTCTGGTGCCAAATCAACATCACTAAGCCTCAGGTTCAATGTTGCCAGAGTCGCGTCAGCCTGCGGAGACAGTGCGATCCCGTCAGCCTTCAACGCTCCCAGACTGAGTTTCTCCGGCAGCGACAAACCGATATCGCTGAACTGCGCGTGGTTTAACGTGACCAGTTGCTGATCCCCCTGCAGCGCCTTCACTTCGACCCCCGCCAGCTTCAGCTGACCTTTTTCACCGTTAATCGTTATCGGCTGTTGCTGCAACGCCAAAGCGATACCGTCGCCCTGCCAATCAATCGAATTCACTCTGGCCTGCATACGATCAGCCATCTGATACAACAACTGACGGGTTTTCAGTTGCCCTTGCACATCAACCTGATCAGCCCCGGCCTGATTAAAGCCCAGCCCGCTTGTTCCCTGCCAGGCCGCGCTGCTCAACTGCAGCTTCAGGCCATCATCACCCATGAGGTCTAATGCAGCCATGTTTAACTGCCCATCCATTGCGACCTTATCAATACCATCAGCACTGAAGTTTACACGGGTATCACCCTGCCACGTGCCACTCTGCAACGTCAGATTGCTGGCCTCACTATCAACATCCAACGCGGTCATATCCAACTGACCTTTTACACCCACCTGCTGAATACCCGGTTCACCAAAACTCAGTTCCGTGTGACCCTGCCAGCGGCTCTCGCCAAGCTGCAGCTTCAGTGCATCAGCCACCAGCCCCAACGCAGCCATATTCAGCTCCCCCTCAACCATAACGGACTCGGGTTTACCGGCACTCATCTTAAACTCGGTCTGGCCATTCCAGATAAGCGTCTGCTGATCCAGATCCAGGCCGGTTTGCTTCCAACTAAAATCATCCAGTTGAACATTGCCGCTCTGGGTGATACTGATCTGCTCACCGGCGACAACCGCGAGCGTCAGATCGGTGGTGAGGGTTGCCTGCAACTCTGGTACGAAGGGGGCGGTGAAAGAGTGCAGCGGCAGCCGCTCCAGTTTCAGGTGCAGCTCGGAACGTTTGGTTGCTGGTAACGGTTGCCCCTGTGTCGCCAGATTAAACCCGGCACCATTGATAGCCCCCTGAATAGACAGATGGGTGATCGCCTCCTCCTGCCAGGTATAAAAGGTATCCAGTTCCGCGCTATCGATACGCAGCTGGTGATCCCCCTCTTGCAGTTGTGACCGCCAGCTAAGATCGGAAATATTCAGGTGTGCCAGGCCAAACTGCCAGGCGGAAGGTTCGGCCCGGGGCGCCTCAGGCTTGTCAGAAGAGGCCCCCGGCAACGCCACCGGGCCAAGATAAAACTGACGCGGTTCGACCTCCGCCTGTTCGTGCAGAAACAGATTCACGCCCTGCAGGGTCAGATCACTGATCAGGATGCGTTGCTGCATCAGCGCCGCATAATCGAGATCGACCACCAGTTGATCGAGGCGCAGCGCCGGCTGGTCAGGAGTAATAACCGACACTCCGTGCAGCGCTACCCGGCCGGTAAACCAGTTGACAGATATTGAGTAGATCCTGGCACTGCTGGCCCCCTGATCGAGCAGCCACTGAACGGCGTAATCCCGTCCCAGTTGAATCGCAGTATGCAGCCCTAAGAAAACAACCAACACGATAATGACAATGCCACGTACAACCCTTTTCACGCTCATACTATCTGTCCGTCTGCAGTTCTGATCCGATATCTATTGATATTAGCAGGTTGTCTCAGGGGCGGGGAGCGAATCTGTCCAGACCGCCCGTTACGAGTAATGCTGCTAAGCCGTTGATTCAGCGACCAGCTTAGGGCACTGAGCCCGTTGAAAATCACGGTGCCGAAACCATTAATCCGGGGGTGTACGGATGCCATAAGGATTAAGACCAATTATCGCTACCCAGAAAAGCGACTAGCTGGTAGAATCGCGCCCCGGACCGTTTATAAAAGATGCCCTAAGGCACGCAGCAGTGCGGTTCATAACAGTTCTATCAATGACTACGGGTGAATAATCATGGCAAACCATGACAAAAACTTCCGTGACAGCTCAGGTCCGATCTGGCTCCTGATCAACGCTGGCGCTCTGGCATGGATCTGCATGCCTGCCATTATTGGCTGGAGCCATGTAGTACAGGCGATGTAATTCAAGCGCTGTACTACGGTTGAAGCCGTTACGGTTAAACATAAAAAAGGCCTTCTTCTGAAGGCCTTTTTTATTGTCCGCAGGTTACCATCTGACTTACCGGGTAAGAGTTTCAACCCCCTCAGGAGTTGCCATCAGCACGACGTCGGCGCCGCGCCGGGCAAACAAACCGTTAGTCACAACACCAACGATATTATTAATTTCGGTTTCCAGTTCGCGCGGTTGTTCGATCTCCAGGCCATGCAGATCGAGGATGATATTGCCGTTATCGGTCACAAACCCATCCCGGTAAACCGGCATACAGTCCAGCTGCACCAGCCTGCGGGCTACCTGTGACCGGGCCATCGGAATCACTTCCACCGGTAGTGGAAACGCCCCCAGCAGATCAACTTTCTTGGTCTCATCGACGATACAGACAAACTCTTTGGCCACCTCTGCAACAATTTTTTCCCGGGTCAGCGCGCCACCGCCACCTTTGATCAGATTCAGTCGGCCATCAAACTCATCGGCGCCATCGACATACACCTCCATCTGATCAACTGAGTTCATATCATACACGTCGATACCGTGGCCTCTGAGACGTTCGGCAGTGGCCTCTGAACTGGCGACAGCCGCTTCAAACAGATGCTTAATCTTTGCCAGCTCATCGATAAAAAAGTTTGCCGTGGAACCGGTGCCAACACCCACGATTGAATCGCGGCTCAGTTTCGGCTGGATATAGGCCACTGCAGCCTGGGCGACTGCCAGCTTCATCTCATCCTGTGTCATATTTTGGGAAACCCCGTATAAATGTCGTTAACTGGCGAGATTATACGCTGATTGATCGATATCTTATAGACGAAAACTCTCTCAGAGATTACCATTTAACGCTTTATTCACACTGCCTCCTACGCAGGACCGCAGCAACAGATTGAAAGCACCCCATGGCTCACCGATATATAAAGAAAATTCTTGATGCCCGCGTCTATGACGCAGCCATCGAAACGCCACTTGACGAAGCAACCAGTCTCAGCAGCCGCCTGGACAACCGGGTTTTGCTGAAACGGGAAGACCTGCAACCGGTATTCTCCTTCAAACTCCGGGGTGCCTACAACAAGATGGCTCAACTGACCGAGGAGGAGCGCAAACGGGGTGTTATCGCGGCATCGGCTGGCAACCATGCTCAGGGGCTGGCGATGTCTGCCAAAATCCTCGGGGTTAAAGCGACCATAGTGATGCCCAAAACCACCCCGGATATTAAAGTTAACAGCGTCCGGGCACGGGGCGGCAAGGTTGTTTTGCATGGCGAAACCTTCGATGAAGCCTCCCGGCACTCATTCAAACTGGTTGAAGAGCAGGGCTTAACCTACGTTCACCCCTACGATGATATCGATGTGATCGCGGGACAGGGTACCATTGCGATGGAACTGCTGCGTCAGGAAAGCGGCCCTATCGATGCGGTTTTCGTTCCGGTAGGCGGTGGCGGCCTGATCTCAGGTATCGCGGTCTATATCAAGTATTTGCGGCCCGAAACAAAGGTGATCGGCGTTGAGTCAGAAGATTCAGCCTGCCTTAAAGCCGCTCTGGAAGCCGGTGAACGGGTGATTCTGCCCCAGGTCGGTATTTTTGCCGATGGTGTCGCAGTAGCCCAGATCGGCGAGAACACCTTCGAGCTGTGTCAGCAGTTTGTTGATGAAGTGATCACCGTCAACACCGATGAGATCTGTGCTGCCATCAAGGATATCTTCGAAGATACCCGCTCAATTACCGAACCTGCCGGTGCCCTTGCGGTTGCCGGCCTGAAGAAATATGTCGCCCGGGAGAGCGCCAAAAACCAGACCCTGATCGCCATTGACAGCGGTGCCAATGTCAACTTTGATCGCCTGCGCCATATTGCCGAGCGCTCTGAGCTGGGTGAAAACCGGGAAGCGATTATCGCCGTTAAGATTCCGGAAAGACCTGGCAGTTTTAAAGCGTTCTGCAGCGCGCTGGGCAAACGCAACATCACCGAGTTTAACTACCGCTATGCTGATGATAATGATGCTCAGATCTTTGTCGGGGTACAGTTACGGTCCGGTATCGATGCCCGCGCAGAGCTGCTCACAGAGCTGAAATCCGAAGCCTATAAAGTGATCGACCTGTCAGACAACGAGATGGCCAAGCTCCATGTCCGCTATATGGTGGGCGGTCATGCTCCTAACTCGGTTACCAATGAGATTCTCTACCGCTTTGAATTCCCTGAACGCCCCGGTGCACTGATGAATTTCCTGAAAAAGCTGGGGGGGCGCTGGAACATCTCCATGTTCCACTATCGTAACCATGGTGCCGCCTACGGCCGGGTGCTGGTCGGTTTGCAGGTGCCTGAAGATGAGCGTCTGCAAGTGACTCAGTTTCTAGATGATATTGGTTACAACTACTGGGAAGAGACCGAAAACCCGGCATATAAACTATTTCTGGGCTGACACAATCTGCATAAAAAAAACGCACCTTCAACAGGTGCGTTTTTTTGTCCGGACCTGCCTGCCAGTTTATTTACGGCATTTCCGGCGAGTGGCTGAATTTATCGGTAAAAAATGCTTTCAGCACAAACAGTAAAATCGATGTTGTTCCCCAGCTCAGGCCCACCACAACCCCAAAATCAATAATGCCTCGCCAGGGTTGCTGCAACAGATGCACCAGCTGTATCAGAGCAATAATCCCCAACAGCAGGCAGTAGGTGATAATCATCCGCTTACGCCGAATATGAAAAAATCCCATACAAAACAGCGGCGCCAGAATCAGTCGCAGCGGCGTCACATGGTCCCGCAGGTAGAGTAGCCGCGCCGCCACTCTGGGCGAATAGGCACGCTGAAAGCCTTTGTATCCCTCAGCAAAGCCCATAAACAGTACACTAAACGCCAGTGCCGCCCAGTGGTACCAGTTCAGTGAATAGGTGAACGTATCCAGACCTATCGTACCGATGCGTACAATAGCATTGCCAAAGATAAAGGCGATGCCGATAAATCCCCAAACAACAGCGATATAACCCAACACAATAAATCCATCAGTGATTGATAAACAGGCCGGCAATTATAATGGATTTAAGATTTTCTGACGACATAAAAAAGGCCGCACATCGATGACGATGCGCGGCCAGCAACAGCAGCTTATCCGGATTGGGAGGATAAGCAACTGACTATCAACCGATGTCCGGGCTCCTCAGAACCCATCGGATTAAAAGTTAATACCCCTTCAACTGATCAATGTACTCCGGCAGGAACAGAGAGATCTGCGGTATATAGGTAATCAGCATCAGGAACATCAGCAACAGACATAGCCATGGCAGACAGGCCTTGATAACCCAGATCATATTCTTGCCGGTTATGCCCGCCGTAACGAACAGATTGAGTCCCACCGGCGGCGTAAGCATACCGATCTCCATATTCACCACCATGATAATACCCAGATGGATCGGATCGATACCCAGCTTCATCGCGATTGGGAACAGGATGGGCGCCATAATCAGCAGGATCGCTGAAGGCTCCATGAAGTTACCCGCAATCAGCAACAGAATATTCACCACGATCAGGAACCCCCAGGCAGGCAGCCCCCAGTGAACAATGGTTTCAGCGATCTGATGAGGGATCCGCTCAGTAGTCAGTACGTGCGCAAACAGCATCGCGTTGGCAATGATGAAGAGCAGCATCAGGGACACTTTAGAGGCGTCCAGAATCACCTTACGCACTTCAGGATGACGAATCGATTTTGGAAGAGCCCAAAGCATCTGCAACAGGTTACGCGCGACGGCAGCGGCTATCCCTTCACCCTCGTTGCGCCAGGCGATCCCTTTCATCGGACCGATATCCCGGTACCCCAGCACCGATACCATATACGCGTAGACTGCAGCCACCGCCGCCGCCTCGGTCGGACTGGCAATACCACCGTAGATAGACCCGAGTACGATAATGATCAGCATCAGACCGCCGAGGGCGACCATAAATGACTTGCCCAGCTGGGCCACACCAGGGAACGGTTCAGCGGGAAGCTTCATGATCCGGGCCGCGATATAGATGGCAATCATCAGAATGCCTCCCATCATCAGACCAGGAATAAAGCCCGCCATAAACATCCGTGATGCCGACACTTCAGTGGCTGCGGCGTACACCAGCATAACGATTGAGGGTGGAATCAGAATACCCAGAGTACCGGCATTGGCAATAACCCCCGCCGCAAACGATTCCGGATAACCGGAACGCACCATGCCTGCAATAACGATGGTACCAATCGCCGCAACCGTAGCAGGTGAGGACCCGGAAACCGCAGCAAACAGCATACAGGCCAGCACCGAAGCCATCGCTAAACCACCGCGGATATGCCCTACACTGTCGACAGCAAAGTTGATCAGTCGCTTCGCCACGCCCCCGGTTGAGAGAAAGGCGGAAGAAAGGATAAAAAACGGAATGGCCAGCAGCGTATAATGCTCTGACGTTGCTTCAAACAGCTTCAGAGAGACAGACGCCAATGAATCGTGGGAGAACATCAGAATCGTTGCCACACTGGATAATCCCAGTGCAATAGCAATCGGCATGCCCATAAACATACAGGCAAACAGGATGATAAATAATGCTGCTGTAGTCATGACCGCCCCTCCTTATTGTTTGCATCTGGATCAGGCTGATCTTTTGACTCCAGCCCCTGAAGCTCTTTAGCAAGCTCCATACTCTCTTCCGCTTCATCGCTGAAGTGGAAACCATCAGCTTCTCTGGTGATCACTTTCCAGCCCAGCTGCAGAAAGCGCACAATCAGCATAACAAAGCCGAACACCAGTATGCTCATCGCCAACCATTTGGGCACCGGCATATCTTCCAGCTCGATTCCGATCATCTTCATCTTGCTCAGATAGATCCAGGAACCATAAAGAAATAGTCCGCAATAGATCAGACACAGTACGACCGCCAGAAGCGTAAAAAAACGATGCGCCTTGCTTGGCAGAAGCTTAACAAAGACATCGACACCGATATGCGCGCCAACCTTAACACCGTATGACGCACCATAAAGGACAAACCAGGCGGCCATTAGCAGGGTCAGCTCCTGAGCCCAGTGGATCCCGGAGTTAAATCCGAAGCGCATCACCACTTCGGCAAATACCAGTAGCGTCATCGCTACCAGCAGCAGGGAGAGGAATGCCTCTTCCAGTTGTGTCACCAGATTACGAACCATAACGGCCCCCTTAGAGCCACAGAGCAACGTTCAGCGAACAGAGATCACTCTGCAAATCTTTTTATTGTGCATGCACCACAGGACAGCCTTGCAGCAAACCAGCAAGACCCGCCGAGCCAACGTGACTCTCCTGTGTTGCCTCACAAGTGGTTTAGAGAGAAGAGGGGCTGCAGCGGGGCCTATACTCCCACTGCAGCAATGTTGTGCCGGCCTCCGCAGAGGGAGACCGGACGCAGATCACTGGTTAGACGCTTCAGCCGCGTCAATCAGGTCCTGACCGATCGCACCAGCGAACTGCTTCCATACTGGTTTCATAGCAGTCACCCACTGGGCACGCTCTGCAGGTGTCATCTCGATCACTTCAGAACGTTTTGAATCGATGATCGCCTGCTTGTCGTCTTCGGCTTTCTGCGCTGCAATCTTATTGCCGTAGGCGATTGACTCATCCAGGGCTTTTTTCAGCTCAGCACGCACATCGTCATCCAGGCTGTTCCAGAACTCAGCAGAAGTCACAACCATGTAATCCAGTACACCGTGGTTTGACTCAGTGATGTAAGGCTGAACCTCATAGAACTTCTTAGAGTAGATGTTTGACCAGGTGTTTTCCTGACCATCAATCGCTTTGGTTTGCAACAGGGTGAATACCTCAGAGAACGGCTTCTTCAGAGGTACCGCATCAACCGCTTCAAACTGTGCCTGCAGCACATCAGACGTCATAATACGGAACTTCTTACCGCTTACATCCGCAGGCACTTTGATCGGATTGCTGGCAGACAGCTGTTTCATACCGTTGTGCAGGTAACCCAGACCCACCAGGCCTTTTGACTCAAGTGAAGTCAGCATCTCCTGGCCTACAGGACCGCTCTGGAAACGTTCTACCGCAGCCATGTCCTTAAACAGGAACGGCAGATCGAACAGTTGCAGGCTATCGGTATATTTCTGGAACTTAGACAGCGCTGGTGCAGCCATCTGAACATCGCCCAACAGCATCGCTTCGAGAACCTTGTTGTCTCCAAACAGCTGTGAACTTGGGAAAACTTTTACTTCCACTTTACCCGGCAGACGCTCAGCCACCAGTTTAGCAAACTTGGTTGCCATCTGGCCTTTGGGAGTGTTTTCAGCCACTACGTGTGAGAATTTAATTTCAATCGGGGCAGCCATTGCAGAGGTTGCACCAAGAGTCAGAGCCATTGCCGTAACGGCAGCAGAAAATAAACGCATATTGCTTCTCCAGTTTTGTAATTATTCAGGCGCTTTTTTTGGGTCTAACAGCAGAACCCACGCTCAGTTATTCACTCAACCTTTATAGCAGCAATGTGCAGGCCAACTATTACTATAGATATAAAATATTTTTTTAATGCTTATAAATCAAATAGTTAACTATCTACTCTCCTGTGCAAGCAAAAGAATCCCCCATGACGCATGGGTGATAATCCACCCAAAATAACAGTTCTTCACGGGTGAGTTTCCACCCAACCTGTCACAAGCGATTACAGATAAAAAGTCAAGATGCCAACCGCAAGTGTCGCAAAATAATACTCAAAATGCTGACACAGGCTGTCGCACCAACGGTAACAGTTAGGGTATATTAAGTACGAATTCAGAGCCGAAAATCATGCGGATAATACAACATGGCGATCCAAACTAAAGTAAACCTAAGTCTGGCATTTGTTTTTTTAATCGTTCTTATCACCTCCGTCTCAGTCATCTATCGAAGTGAAACCAATCTGTCTTCTGATATTGCCCTGAAAAACACCCAAAATACCGCCGAGGCCTATTTTGACAGTATTAACATCATGATGCTGAGTGGCGCGATGGCTAACCGGCAGACGCTGCAGTCTAAGATTCTCGGCAACCCGGAACTCACCGAAGCGCGTATTATTCGTGGCGAGCCAGTTCGCTCTATGTACGGCGAAGGCACGCCGGACTCCCACATTCAGGATGACCTGGATAAACGGGCGATGAATGGTGAAACCATTGCGGTCGAACTGGATGATGAAAAGGGCCACCGCATGACTGTTGTACGACCAATGCACGCCAGCTCTGACTATAAAGGTACTAACTGCCTTCAGTGCCACCCGGTTGAAGAGGGCACGATCCTGGGTGCCGTGCGGGTTACCTACTCATTCGCCAATATTGATAAACATATCTTTGCCAACATTCGCAATATTGCGCTGGTCGAGCTGGGCATGTTTATCATCGCACTCTTTCTGGTGGGCTGGATGATTCACCGAATTGTGCTAAAACCGATCAATACGATGAACGACACTATCCGCGAGATTGAACAGAATGCCGACCTGACCCAACAGCTGAAGATCGAATCCAATGACGAAATCGGACAGATGTCTGCATCGTTCAATAGCATGCTGAGAACCTTCCATGACAGTATCGATCACGTGGTGCAATCGATCGCCATGCTGGGACAGTGCAGCCAGCAGATTAAGGACGTTACTGAGCTGGCGAATATTGGTACGGCAAAGCAGATCAGCCGCGCCGAGGCGGTCACTAATGCGATGATCGCGATGGACGGTGCCACTCAGAATGTCTCCGCTACCGCAGATGTCACGATCAAAGCGTCTGACAAAGCATTGCAGGAAACCCGTAGCGGTGTGGATATCACCACCGGCACAGTGAAAAAGATTGAGGCACTGCAGCAACAGATCAAGCACGCCACCGATGTCATTGTTCAGCTGGAGCAGCAAAGCTATAACATTGATGCGGTCCTCAGCGTTATTCAGGATATCGCCGAGCAGACCAACCTGCTGGCACTCAACGCAGCCATTGAAGCGGCCCGTGCCGGAGAGCAGGGACGCGGCTTTGCCGTGGTTGCCGATGAAGTACGCACCCTGTCGCAGCGCACTCAGAATGCCACTGTTGAGATCAACGGCATTATAGGCTCGCTACAGCAGAATGCTAAGGGGGCCGCCCAGGTGATGGGGCAGGCAAGCGCAGCCACCGAATCGAATGTAAAAGAGATTCAGGAAACCTCCGCTGTACTGTTCAACATTCAGAAAGAGATGGAGTCGATCGCAGAAACAAACCATAGCATCTCCGAGTCTGTCAAACAGAGCAGTGCTGCCACACTGGAGATCGAAGGCGCAGTAAATGAGATAAATGAAGGCAGTGACCACGCTAAGGAGCGGGTGGTTCGCCTGTCGGCGATCTCAGTACAGATCAACAATCTGGCTGACGAGTTGGAAAAGCGCGCCAGCCAGTTCAAACTCTGATTGGCACCTGCTTTTTAGCCTACAAAAACGGCGACCTTAAGGTCGCCGTTTATTTATCTGCAGTCAGCACAGAATCTCTGACTTACAAGATCGCTACTTATAGTCTTTTTTGTCCAGTCCGTACTTTTTCATTTTGTCGTACAGCGTTTTACGGGGTAGCCCCAACTTCTCCTGAGTCAGCTTCAGCGAACCACTGTTACGGGATAACTCCTCTTCCAGCACCAGCTTTTCAAACTGCTCAACCTGTTCAGGCAACGTCATCTGCGCCGTCGCCACGTGCTCCCCTGCGGCCCCAACCTCAAACTGATAAGCGGGACCCAGCAATACATAACGCTCGGCGATATTGCGCAACTCGCGGACATTACCAGGCCAGTGATGCGCCACCAATGCCCTGATATTCTCTGCGCTCAACTGTGGCACCTCTTTCTGATACTGCGCAGATGCAATCAGGGCAAAGTGCTGAAACAACATCGGAATATCTTCTCGCCGCTCCCTCAAAGGGGGGATCTCCAGACTCACAACATTGAGGCGGTAATACAGATCCTCGCGATAGTCCCCCTGCTCACTCAGCTCTTTGAGATCAACCTTGGTGGCAGCAACTACCCTTATATCCAGGGGGATCAGCTCATTCGACCCCAGTCGCTCAATTGCCCGCTCCTCCAGAACCCGCAATAATTTGACCTGCAGGGAGAGCGGCATACTCTCAATCTCATCGAGAAACAGAGTGCCACCGTTAGCATGCTCGAACTTACCGATGCGACGACTCTTCGCGTCGGTAAACGCCCCCTTCTCATGGCCGAACAGTTCACTCTCTATCAGATGTTCCGGCACCGCACCGCAGTTAATGGCAACAAAGTTCTTCTCCCGGCGGTTGCTGTGCTCATGAATATAGCGTGCCACCAGATCCTTACCCGAACCGGTTTCAGCCTGTATCAGAATATCGGCAGGCGTATCCGCAATATGCTGAATCATCGCCCTCAGCTGCTGAATACGGGGAGAGTTGCCGATAATCCTTGGGCCGATGCCGCCCTGCGCTTCCAGCGCTTTACGCAGGGCCCGGTTTTCCAGTGTCAGCCGACGCTTCTCTGCCGCACGACGGACCACATCATTGAGTAGCTCAGAGGAGAAGGGCTTCTCGATAAAATCATAAGCACCATCTCGCATGGCACTGACCGCCATCGATATATCGCCATGACCGGTAATCAGAATCACCGGCAGGTCGTTATCAATGGTGATGATACGCTGCATCAGCTCAAGGCCATCAATCCCTGGCATATTGATATCACTGACCACCACTCCGGGCCAGTCCCGGTCAAGCAGGGTCAGCGCTTTCTCAGCGCTATCGGCGCAGACCACTTCATAGCCCGCCAGCTCCAGCGTTTGCGCCGCTGCCAGGCGGATATGCTTTTCATCATCGACCAACAGGATCTGGTGCGGTTGCAGCTGTTCAGCCGAAGTTTCACGGTTCATCGGGGGCTCTTATCTCTGAAATAGGAATCATCATTCTAACCCGACAACCGATGCTGGCGCATCTGCTGCGGGCAAACTGATAGTGAATACCGCGCCCCCCATAGGGTGATTACTCACACTCAGATCGCCATCCATCGACTCGATTATCCGATGGGAAATTGACAACCCCAGCCCCAGCCCCTGCCCCGCTTTCTTCGTGGTATAGAAAGGCTCAAACACCTTTCCCAGTTCAGACTGAGGGATACCCGGACCGTGGTCCCGAAAACAGAGGTTCAACCGGTCATCCTGACGCTGAATACTGATCTCAATCCATTTTTCAGTGCCGCCCTCCATCGCCTGCAGCGCATTACTGATAAGGTTAACCACCACCTGCTCAAGCCTCAGCATATCGCCGAGGACAAAGATCTGATCCAGCTTATCGGGCCATTCAATTTTCACATTTTCCCGATCCAGGCGGCCATACATAATAGACATCGCACCATCACGCACCGCTTTCAGGCTCACCAGCGTCGCCTGACCACTGGTTTTACGGGAAAACTCTTTCAGCGGCGCAATGATTTTAGCCATTCGCACCGTCAGCCCGCTGATCTCATTCAGATTACTGCTCACCTTCTCAGTTTTGCCCAGCTTCAGAAAAGAGAGAGCATTATCCGCGTAACTACGAATCGCGGTCAGCGGCTGATTCAGCTCATGGTTGATGCCCGCAGACATCTGCCCGATCACCGCCAGCTTAGCGGTCTGAATCAGTTCATTCTGAGTATGCTTATGCTCCTCAACCTCCTGCAGCAACCGCTCATTTGCCCGGGTCAGATCCTCAGTCCGTTCAGATACACGCTGTTCCAACTGATCACGAGCTTCGCGCAGCTGTTCCTCATTCTCTTTACGCTCGGTAATATCATGAATCGTCACAACAAAGCGATTGACACTACTGTCGGACATCCGGCCAATAATCAGCTCGACCGGAAACTGCGAGCCATCGGCCCGCACACTGCTGACCTCCACCATCAGTTCGCTGAGCTGACGGGCACCGCTCTCCTGAGAGATATGTTGCCAGCAAACCGCCCGATCCTGATAGCCGATCAGTTTGCTGAAGTATTCACCGACGATCACATCGGAACGATAGCCAAACAGTTTTTCCGCCGTGGGGTTAAACGATTCGATGAGGCCATGTGCATCCAGCGTGATCAGCCCCGCGTGCGTATTATCAATAATTGCCCGCACCCGGGCTTCACTGCGCTCCAGTGCCCGGGTTTGCTGCAATTTAAACCGGGCCCGCTCACGGGCAATTCGTCGCCGGGCCAGCAGCAGCAACACCAGAAATACCAGCGCACTATAGATAAACCCGGCCAGCAGGGCGTTACTCAATACCCGTTTATCCACTGGCTTCAGATCCGCCAGGATTGACACGTTGAATCCCGCCTCGGGCACTGCGCGGGTCTGCTGCAGATACTGACGGGTCTCAATACCGTCCAGCGCACCATTGGCGATAGTGTCCCCCTCAATCAGAGTGACGAGTTCACTATCCTGAAACTTTTTTCGCTCAACGATCGACAGAGATGTCAGTTGATGATCTCCATAACGCAGACTGGAGATAATTCTTTGCAGATCCTCCTGAGGTAAAGGCTTAAGGGTACGAAACTTCCACTCGGCCCGGGTGCTGATAAAGATAACGCCATCCTCATCGGTCACCAGAATATCAGTGAGCGGATCGTTCCAGTCGGTCTCAATATCATTCAGATCAATTTTTACCACAATGACACCCAGAATAGTGCCACGGTATTCAACCGGATATGAGAAAAAATACCCCCGCTTCTTGGAGGTTGTTCCCAAAGCAAAATAACGTCCGCCTCGCCCCTCCATGGCATCCCGGAAATAGGGACGAAATGAAAAGTTCCGGCCGACAAAAGTTTGCGGTTTAGACCAGTTACTGGCCGCCAGTGTATTACCCTGAGTATCCATCAGATAGGTATCTGAAGCACCGATGGTATCGTTAACCTTTTCAAGATAGAGGTTGGCACCATGAATCCCTTCACTGCCGGGCAGCAGCAACAGGTTTACCAGTTCAGAGTGTGTGGACAGCAGTTTTGGCAGATCCTTATAGCGATCCAGCTCCTGCTGCAGGCTGAGAATATAACGATTCAGGTCGGCAGACGCACTTCGCTGCAGATCATCAACCGCCCGCGAGCGACTGATCGCAACGGTTTGATAGATCACCAGAATAAATAATGCTGTCAATAACAGCGCCCACAACAGGCGAGACCGTGTTCTTACCACGACAACCTCTGTAATTTAACTACAAAAATCAAATAACACTCATAATAAAAAAGATAAATAAACGTAAAATACGGTTTTAAAAAACCCATTCTGTAATATAATTACAAACACCTATAGCGTCAGGCGACAGCTTGCTGACAAACAGCACAGCGTACACCCGGCCAACCAGATGCTTGAAATACTATTAGCAGAGCTCTATCTTGCAATAGCGCCATATCTAAAGTCTAACAGGTAATAATCCACCGTCTACCGGATATCCTAATCATGCTAAAACGCACCAAAATTGTCGCTACTCTGGGCCCCTCAACCGATAAACCTGGCATCCTTAGCCAACTGATCCGCTCCGGCGTTAATGTTGTTCGTCTTAACTTCTCCCACGGCAGCGCAGATGATCATCGCCGCCGGGCACGGGAAGTGCGTGAAATTTCAAATCAGCTGGCAATTCCCGTCGCGGTACTGGGAGACCTGCAGGGTCCCAAAATTCGTATCGCCCGCTTCAAAGACGACCAGAAAATCAAACTCGCGGTGGGTGATCATTTTGCACTGGATTCCTCTCTGGACACCTACGCCGGCGACCAGACCCAGGTAGGTATCGACTACAAGGCGCTGCCGGAAGACAGCCGCCCCGGAGATATCCTGCTGCTGGATGATGGTCGGGTACAGTTCAAGGTGATCGATGTTGAGGGCACCCGGATCAATTGCGAAGTGATTATCGGCGGCCCCCTGTCAAACAATAAGGGGATCAACCGCCAGGGCGGAGGCCTCTCAGCCGCAGCACTGACCGAAAAAGATAAGCAGGATATTCTGGTGGCCGCAGATATCGATATGGATTATGTCGCGGTATCCTTTCCCCGTAGCTCAGCCGACCTGCATGAAGCACGACAGCTACTCGATGCTGCCGGCAGCAGTGCAGAGATTATTGCCAAAGTTGAGCGGGCTGAAACTGTTAGCTCCACAGAAGCGCTGGACGATATTATTCTCGCCTGCGACGGCGTCATGGTGGCGCGGGGCGACCTGGGGGTAGAGATCGGCGATGCAGAACTGATCGGCGTCCAGAAACACCTGATCAACCGGGCCAGAGAGCTCAATCGGGTCGTCATTACCGCAACTCAGATGATGGAGACGATGATTCAGAATCCGATGCCGACACGGGCAGAGGTTTTCGATGTGGCCAACGCGATACTCGATGGCACCGACGCCGTGATGCTGTCTGCCGAGACGGCAGCGGGTGACTATCCGGTCGAAGTTGTACAGGCGATGACCAAAATCTGTCAGGGTGCTGAAAAGCATCAGCTGTCACGCCCGGCCCCCACCAGCATTACTCAGCAGTGCGAACAGTTCGATGAAACCATCGCCCGCTCGGCGATGTATACGGCCAACCACCTGGTCGGTGTGAAAGCGATTATCTGCCTTACCGAATCAGGCTCCACCCCCCGCTGGATGTCACGGATCCGCTCCGGGGTACCGATTTACGCCCTCACCCGCAGTGCAAAAGCGATGAGCCGAATGACACTGTTCCGCGGTGTTGAACCGATGCTGTTCGATGCCACAGAGATCGATAACGATGACCTCAACGGTCAGGTACTAGATCATCTCAAAGCGAAACAACTGCTCAACAGTGGGGATCTGGTACTGCTCACCCGGGGTGCCGTGATTGGTAGCGGCAGCACCAATTCCATGCAGGTACTACAGGTTCCTTAGGCCAGAGAGTAAACGGCTATGCCAGGCCCGCTAGCGCCCGTTAGCGGGCCTTTTTTACCCCAGAATGTCGCGTTCAGAATAACCGATTCTTTACGGGGTTATGTTTAGCCCATGCTGCGCTATAATAGCGCTCTTTTTCTCCGGTAAAGGTATCCTGATGTGTCTGAGGCACTGGAACAGAATCTGAAATTAATCACCGAAAAGGGTCAGATTCTGGCACTTGACGGCATCCTTCATGGCATTGAGAAGGAGGGGCTGCGCACTGATTCCAGGGGGGCAATCAGCCAGACAGGGCACCCGGTCTCACTCGGCTCAGCGCTCACCCATAGCCACATAACTACCGACTATTCCGAAGCCCTGCTTGAGTTCATCACGCCAGCCTTCAGAGAATCTGCTGATGCGCTGCAGTTTTTGCAGCAGCTACACTGCTTCACCTATCAGCATCTGGGCGACGAAGAGTTGTGGGGGGCCAGTATGCCCTGCCAGATTGAATCCGATGATGCGATTCAGATCGCTCGCTTCGGCAGTTCCAATGTTGGCCGCCTGAAGTCTATCTACCGGGTTGGCCTGGAACACCGTTATGGCAAGATGATGCAAGCGATCGCCGGAATCCATTACAACTTTTCCCTGCCGGAAACACTGTGGCCAGTATTGCGCGAATTACAGCAAAGCCAGGAAGATCTGCAACAGTTTCGTTCTGCCGGTTATTTTAAGCTGATCCGTAACTTTCGCCGTGCCTCATGGCTGCTGCTCTATCTCTTTGGTGCATCACCGGCCCTGTCATCCAGCTTTATGCGTGGCCGCGAGCACGATCTGGAACAGTGGGATGAGAACACGCTCTACCGGCCCTACGCAACCTCCCTGCGGATGAGCGACCTGGGCTACTCAAATAAAGCCCAGTCAGGCCTGAATATCTGCTTTAACCACCTTGATTCCTATATTAAAACCCTGACCCAGGCGATCAATACGCCCTACCCGGCTTATGAAAAGTTGGGAGTAAAGACCGATCAGGGCTATAAGCAGCTCAACAGCAACGTATTGCAGATTGAGAACGAATATTACAGCGATATCCGCCCAAAACGGGTGTGTCTGTCAGGAGAGAAGCCGGTTCATGCACTACGAGAACGGGGCGTGGAATATATCGAAGTCCGCAATACCGATATCAATCCCCTGTTACCGCTGGGTATCGATCAGCAGCAAGCGGACTTCATGGATGCCTTTCTGGTCACCTGTGTGCTATCCGACCCTACCGATGTCAACAGTCCTGAGTGCGAGCTGATAAACCGCAACAACAGCCTGGTAGTCAACCGGGGGCGCGAACCGGGACTGACACTGACCCGTGGCGATCAGCAGATCACGGTCCCCGAGTGGGGCCACCTGATTCTCAGTGATATCCTCAAAACAGCAACGGTTCTGGATCAGGTCGCTGGTGATAGCCGCTATTCAGACGCGGTATCTGCACAGCAGGCCAAGCTGGACAACCCTGAGCTGACACCGTCCGCCCAGATTCTGGACAGCATGAAAACATCGGGGTTGGGATATGAAGCATTTATCCTGCAGCAGAGTCGCAAACACCGGGATAGTATACTGAGCATGGGACTGGCGATAGAACAGCAAACGTATCTGGAAAAGCTGGCGATCAGCTCCTTCGAAGAGCAAAAGCAGATAGAACTGAGCGATCAGCTGGACTTTGACACCTATCTTGCGAACTACCTCGCACAATAAAGATCCGCTGTTGCAAACACAAAAAAGCCCTGCAAATGCAGGGCTTTTCTATCTGATCCAATAAAAGGCTACTGCAACACAAAACTAGTGAAGAACAGATCAGCCACATAGGCCTCACCCTCTTCTGCCAGCAATACCTGCTGCACTTTTTGCAGCGCCTCCTGAGCAAGAATATGCTGCATATCGACGGTTTTCAGCTGATCCTCCTCCTTCGAACTGAGTAACATCAGTATTTCATGACGGATCTCCGCCTTATGGTAGTTAACCGCATGGTGAGCCGCAGGACTGGTCACCTGAATAGTGATTTCACACTTCAAAAAACGTAGTTTATCCGGGCTGACAAAATTGGCCACAAACGGTTTCAGTTCAATGTAGTTAACATAGTCTTCGGGCGCGGGTTCATCGGCAGCCCAGAGCGGCTGAATCAGGACACCCAGGAACAGCACCAGTAAAAAGCGTTTAAACATGTTCAGTTTCCCTATCCGGTAGCAGAAAGCTTTTCTGAGCTTAACTCAGTGGGTTTAATAAAATCATCATCTTAGCAAGAAAAGACAATATAAAAAATTCAGATACTCAAAAGACTGTATTACGACTGAACCACCACGGAACTCCTCCGGTGAAATGCCCTTTATACCTGCCCTGTACCCTGTTGTATCATCTTTATCAGCAAATATCAGCGTCCCGCAACTAAGTTTACGTCGCCCTCAGCGAAAAGCGCTTCGGCTATTGCCGAAGTGACAACGTTAGGATTAGTATTGGGGCACGCAGACAGCAAGTGCTGAACATAAAAGGAGGCCTGCTATGCTAGAAAAATGCCATAATGCCCAGGAACGCTGGGGAGGTGTCAGTGACATTATTGATAACTGGCTTGAAGAACGCCGCAAGCTGATCAGTTTTTTTGTCTCGTTGCCGCAGCAGAATGTTCAGGAAACGCTGAATGATAAAATTCAGGAGTTTTGTCAGTTAATGATGGACTATATCTCGTCCGGCCATTTTGAAGTCTACGAGCAGCTGCTGAAACAGGGCAGCGAGTTCAATGATGGCAGTCTGGAAAAGGCTCAGGAACTGTTTCCCAAAATCCAGACCAGCACCGATGCTGCGCTCGATTTTAATGATATCTACTCAGGCTTCGAGGGCGTAACTCTGCAGGAGATGTATGAACTGACCTGCCAGCTATCCTCCCTTGGAGAGGCACTCGAGGAGCGTTTTTCACTCGAAGACACCATGATTGAGATTCTCCATACTGCTCATCGGGAGCAGGTATTTGCTGAAGCCCAGGCATAGCATCAACAGGGTATGGTAAGAGCGCAGAGGCTAGAGACACACTATGCAGAACAGGCTTAGCGCTGTCGCTTGCGCATTGTTAACCGCAGCGATACTGAACGGTTGCAGCGACAGTGATGAACCCGTTAAATACGTTGAATACGCACTTCAGGGTGCCTATTCAGGGACACTGTCACCACAGTCCAAATATGCGGTTATCGGCTCATTCAACCATGGCGGCAGCCTGTGGAACGTCAGCCAGCACGAACGGCTGTATAACTGGAACCATAAAGCCGGCGAGTACAGCCTGATCAGCGCCAGCGCATTTTCCCCTGACGAGCTGTACGCTGCCACAGCCGAGCAGCAGGATCTGGTGCTGTGGAATCTGGGCACCGGCAAACCTGAAGGGTTCTGGAGCTCTCCTGCCGAGATCCTGGCAATGGACCTGTCTCCTAATGGTAATTATGCCCTGCTGGGACTGGCCGACCATACCGCAGTCTACTTCGATATAAAACACGGCGGAGTGAAACAAACCTTCCGTCACGATGCCCGGGTAAAATCGGTCGACCTCAGCGAAGATGCCCTGCTGGCACTGACGGGTGATGATGCCTATAACGCACAACTCTGGGATGTCCAGAGCAACAAAGTGATCCACAGCCTCAAGTTTGGCAATATTGTCGATACCGTAGCACTCTCACCCAACAAACAACTGGCCTTCAGTTCGGGCACCCTTGACCGGGCTGTGATCTGGAGCACTCAGGATGGCAAGGTTCTCCATACCCTGTCAGACAACCGGGACCTGTTTGGCAAACGCCTCAGTTTCCTCTCCGCCCGCTTTTCACCGGATAACAGCCAGCTACTCACCGGCACCGCCTCTGGTTCGGTCCAGCTATGGAACACCAGTAGCGGCGAAATGCTGCGCAGTTGGGCGATCCATAAACGCGACCCCTACGGCCCCACCAGCACCGGCGTCTACTCAGTAGGGTTTGGCGATGGGGTTTACTATGCGATTGGGTCGAATGGAATTATCAACGAGCTTAAATAGGCGCTTCCGGCGCCTTAGTTTTTAACCACTAGAACGTCGCTTCGCGACTTGCCAGGAGCTAGACGCTTCGCTTGCTAGCAGAAGCGCTGATACCTGAAATGTATCACTCGTCCCCACGCGGGAGCCTGGGAACGAGACAAGTACGGAGAAATATTTTAGCGGCTCAATGCGTTTCCTCTCGATACAAAGCTTTTATTTACAAACGTCGAAAATTCATTCCGGACGGCTAAAGGCTGAGATACATGCCGAGATCGAGTCTTTTTTGTATAATGGCAAGCCTGAAACGAAAACGGTTACCCGTGTCAAAGCCATAAAAATTGCGCTGAAAATCTCGTATTAATCCAATTGAGTGCCCTATGAATCTAGCAGACCCCTTTGGACGCACGCAGGCCCGCCGGCAGAAAGAGTACGAGTCATTGCGTGCTTCATTAATTAAGGCGGAAATTACCACGATTGCTCAAGCCGAAACCTTACAGGCTGATGTTCAACGTAAAAAACGCTGGTCTATATTGGTGGCCATCGTCGCCACGATTCTGCTGTCATTGATATTTGCTGAATTCAGAATCATCGTTATCAGCCTGGGCGCACTATTCTGTTTTTGGGTTAATAAAGTAACATCCAACGGCAAAGAATATATTCAGCGTTATGTTGATGAGGAGCTAAAAGAAGGCTTAGACAATCAGTCAGAAAAATAAATGCTGTTGAGTTCTCGTCACTCGTTCCCATGCGAAGACGAGACAAATAGGTGCTTCCGGCGCCTTAGTTTTTAAAGGCCAGAACGTCGCTTCGCGACTTGCTAGGGGCTAGACGCTGCGCTTGCTAGAAAAGGCGGCGAACTCCGGAGCTGATTTTAAGTATTCTTTAATTTCTGCTGTCGATAGAAAAAGATATCAACGCTTTACACAGAACAAAGTAAGCGTGACTTATTGAGATCCAAGCCACGTAGAGGTTGAAGTGCTGCTACTTGTCAGGCCAGCCGTCAGTCATTTTGACGGACCTCCGCAACAAAATCGGCCAGAAACATCGAAATTTTCGACTCATGTACTGACATCCTAATGAGCTTTTCAATTTCGTCTGGGGCCTTCCCGATCAAAGAAATACGCAGAAATATGTTCTCCAGAAAATGATCACTGACGGTTGAAAGCACCAACCTTAGTGAAGCAAGCATATCGTCACCTCGGTGTGAGGCATGTACCAAAGCGATGGGTTTACCTATAACCTCGAAACGAGAAACCATCCAGTCGATAGCATTTTTAAGACCACCTGGAATTGCTCGAACGTATTCTGGGCTCGATATAATGATGCCATCTACAGCTGAAACCGTTTCCATAAACTCGCGCACTGCCGTTGGAGTTGCCTCTCCTTCAGAGTCCGGAGAAAAAACGGGAAGCGCATCTAACCTATTAAAAACCAACAATTCGACATCAGCCGGAGCAATATTTTTCATGGCTCTCAGCAAGGCCGTATTTGTGGATGCTGCGCGTGCGCTACCAGAAATGGCGAGTATTTTCATTCGTCCTCTTTGGAATCAAACACCGCATTCAGCGGCTTATCTGTTGCAATGCTCTATTAATCTCTATTTGGTTTCAATTTGCCATCGCGAGTATCTACACTTTTTCCAGCCCCTACTGGAGTCATTGTGTATAGTGCTTCTGGCTCTTTAGGCTCCGACATGCCTTTCTTCACGAGAGAGTTCAAAGATCAGACATCTTCAAAGCAATATGATCAAAACCCTCATCCTGCATTTCACCTGGGTGAACTGTGTTGTTACCCTTTATTCATACAATATCTGGCTCTTGCAATCGGCAGCTAATCTCACCTGTTGATATCCTTATCTATCTGATTCTGCGCCACTTTAAAGGGTTATGCCAGTTAACTGTATATCCAGAAAAACAGGAAATAGAGAGCTAAAAGACCACTCCTATACCCTGAGGGCATACCAGTATCACTCCCATAGCAACAGCTTAGTTTAATACATTGTTTTTAAACGACTTTTATAGCAACCAGCAAGTCGCGAAGCGACGTCTGGCAAGCGGCGAAGCCGCGTCTGTCGGCTTAGGTCTCCGAGATAAGACAGTTAAATAACTTTAAAATCAATAACTTAATATAACCCCGGGATAACCCGACCGCCTATGGCGACAGTAATATTAAGCCAGCAACGCTGAGACAACCATAACCAATTGATTTAAATAACAAAAAAAGAAATGGCACAAAGAGTGCTGTATAGGCGTTGCTATTCGAAGCATGTTTTTGTGTGACGGATCAATTCAATCTCTAATTTTAATGGAATAACTCAGGAGTTTTAAAAATGAATATCAAAACCCTATGCGCCATCGCCCTCACTGCTACTTCAGCGACTGTTTTTGCGGCGGATATGCCCGATTTCCAGGTTGTCGATATTAATGCTGATGGTTTTATCAGTCTGGAAGAGGCCAAAAGCGTTGAGGGACTGGAAGAAGCCTTCATGACAGCGGATCTGAATAAAGATGGTCAGCTTGATGAGGCGGAATACGATGAGGTGTCTCAAGGCTAAGTAAGACATTGCATTTAGGCTTCTCGGATCTTCCGGGAAGCTTTGTTGTGCCACACTAAATCCTCTCTGATTTATGGTGGCCAGCTGAACTCGGCTTACCATAACCACTCAGTCAGGCATTAGCTCACCAGCAGTTAATGTTTACGGTGTTTCCTCAGAGTCCTAAGTTTATGAATATTAAATATCTTATCTTAATGATGATGCTCTTCACGGTTGAAGCAAGCGCTAACTCCACTCTGGATGCTGCTATCGGTGGCGGCCTGGGTGGTGCCGTGGGTGCAGCCATAGGCAATGAAGTCGGTGGTCGCGATGGAGCCATTGTTGGCGGTGCCGTCGGAGGGGCCGTTGGCACAGCAATCAATACGGATAAATCCACTGATTATCAACGGTCAGAAACCGGGGTGCACACCCACACTATCGAAACGCATATGATCGAAACGCGTCCCCCTAAAAATAATGGGTATCACTGCCCTCCGGGCCAGGCAAAAAAAGGCCGCTGCTAACCATTCTGAATAATAAAAAAACCACCCAATCAGGCGGTTTTTTCATGCTTTTTCTAGCCACTAGCAAGCGGCGTAGCCGCGTCTAGCGACTGCTTTCACTACTTTCAGTGCGCTAAAATCTGACTCAGGAACAGCTGGGTCCGTTCATGCTGCGGGTTGTTAAAGAACTCATGAGGCTCATTCTCTTCCACAATCTGCCCGCCATCCATAAAGATAACCCGGTCCGCCACGGTCTTGGCAAAGCCCATCTCATGGGTGACGCAAAGCATGGTCATCCCTTCCCCCGCCAGTTCGATCATGACATCGAGCACCTCTTTGATCATCTCGGGGTCGAGGGCAGAGGTGGGCTCATCAAACAGCATTACATCCGGGTTCATACACAGGGAGCGGGCAATCGCCACCCGCTGTTGCTGACCACCGGATAACTGGCCGGGGTATTTGAGCGCCTGATCGGGAATCTTAACCCGCTCCAGCAGCTCCATCGCCCTCGCTTCCGCCTCTTTGCGGGGCATCTTTTTCACCCAGATCGGTGCCAGTACACAGTTTTCCAGCACCGTCAGGTGTGGGAACAGATTGAAGTGCTGGAACACCATGCCCACTTCTTTGCGGATCGCTTCGATATTTTTGATATCTTCGTTCAGGGGGATATCGTTGACGATGATATCGCCCTTCTGGTGCTCTTCCAGCCGGTTAATGCAGCGGATCATGGTGGATTTGCCCGACCCCGAAGGCCCGCAAATGACGATTTTCTCGCCCTGTTTAACCTCCAGGTTTATGTTTTTCAGGACATGAAACTCGCCGTACCATTTGTTCAGGTCGCGCAGTTCCACCATCAGTTTTTCAGTCGCTTGTGAATGACTCATCTCAAAATCTCTCTGTTATCAGGCGCGGTTGCCGTGGCCGGTTTGTAGTTTCTTCTCCAGATGCTGCGAATAACGCGACATGCTGAAACAGAACATCCAGAACAACAGGGCAATAAACAAATAACTCTCGGTGGAATAACCGATCCAGTCGGGGTCCTGGTTGGCTGCCTGACCGATCGCCAGGACATCAAACAGGCCGATAATCAGCACCAGACTGGTATCTTTAAACAGCGCGATAAAGGTGTTTACAATGCCCGGAATCATCAGCTTCAGCGCCTGTGGCATGATGATCAGAATCATCTTCTGCCAGTAGCCCAGTCCCAGGGCATCTGCCGCTTCATACTGTCCTTTAGGGATCGCCTGCAGGCCGCCCCGGATCACTTCCGCCATATAAGCAGACTGGAACAGGGTGATACCGATCAGTGCCCGCAGCAGCTTGTCAAAGCTCATCCCTTCCGGGAAAAACAGCGGTAGCATGACGGACGCCATGAACAGCACGGTAATCAGCGGTACTCCCCGCCAGAGTTCGATAAAGGTGACACAGACCGATTTCACAATCGGCATATCAGACTGTCGTCCCAGCGCCAGGACAATCCCCAGCGGCAGTGACGCCACAATACCGACCACCGCCAGCACCAGGGTCAGGGTTAAACCGCCCCAGAGGTGCGTTTCAACCTGAGGCAGGCCGAATGAATTACCATACAGCAGGATGTAGGCAACGATGGGATAGATCACCAGCAGCCAGATAGCTACCAGCCCCTTTTTCGGTGTCTGTGGCACAACCAGCCAGATAATCGAGCCGATCATCAGCAGAAAGGCCAGCTGCGGCCGCCAGTGTTCCGCTTCCGGATAGAAGCCGTAAAGAAACTGATCCAGCCGGTTGGCGATAAATACCCAGCAGGCACCGCCGCTGGTGCAGGCGTCCCGGCTGGTGCCTACCCAGTCTGAATCGATGAAGATCCATTGAATGGTGGGCACCAGAAAGCTGATCAGAAAATAGCCCACTATCAGGGTGGCTATTGAGTTAAAAGGCCCGTTAAACAGATTTTTTCGCAGCCAGCCAACCACCCCAATCATACTGGACGGTGGGGGCAGCGTAGGTTGAATATCATATTTCATAGCATCCCCTCCTAGCGTTCCGTTAACTGAATTCTGGCGTTATACCAGTTCATAAAGTATGAGGTCAGCAGACTGAGAGTCAGATAGACCGCCATGGTCATCGCAATCACTTCGATCGCCTGTCCCGTCTGGTTGAGCGTAGTACCGGCAAACACGTTAACCAGATCGGGGTAGCCGATGGCGGTCGCCAGTGAGGAGTTTTTGGTCAGGTTCAGATACTGACTGGTCAGCGGAGGGATCACCACCCGCATCGCCTGAGGAATCACGATCAGCCGTAACGTCTTGGCTTTTGACATCCCCAGCGCGGTGGCCGCTTCCGTCTGTCCGTGAGACACCGCCAGGATACCGGCGCGCACGGTTTCTGCGATAAACGATGCGGTATAGATACTCAGGGCCAGCCACAGCGCCATCAGCTCGGGGATCACGGTGATACCGCCCTTGAAGTTAAAGCCTTTCAGTTCGGGATGGTCCAGTCCCAGTGGCATACCACTGAAGAGGAACAGCAGCAGCGGTACACCGACAATCAGACCGATACCGGTGAGGAAGACCGGAAACTGCTGGCCGGTCAGTTCCTGACGCTTGCGGGCCCAGCGGGCAATCAACCAACTGGCGATGATCGCGCCAAAGAAGCCGAGAATCACCAGCCCAAAGCCATCTTCAGGCACGGGAGCCGGCACAATTAACCCCCGGTTATTGAGAAAAGAGCCGAAAAATTCGAGACTCTGCCGCGGCGTTGGCAGGGTGCGCAGCACCGCGTAATACCAGAAAAAGATCTGCAGCAGCAGTGGGATGTTGCGGAATATTTCGATATACAGCGCAGAAAATTTAGCGATCAGCCAGTTATCCGATAAGCGCGCCACCCCCAGAATAAAGCCCAGGATAGTCGCCGCAATAATCCCCAATACGGCGATCAGAATGGTATTTAACAGCCCCACAACAAAGGTCATACCATAACTGGATGCTTCGCTGTAATCGATCAGGCTCATGGCGATACCAAAGCCCGCTTCGTGGGTCAGAAAATCAAAGCCGGTGGTCATACCCCGTTGTTCAAGGTTGGTCAGGGTATTTTGAATGATGGTGTAAAAGACGAAGCCCAGTGCCGTCAGTAGCAGCACCTGAAACAGTAACGACCGCTTTTTCGGGTCATTCCAGAATTTTGGCTGACTCACCGGTGGTGCCTTTTGTGGATCAGGGCCACCGTCAGGCTTGTGACCTGATTTCGAAATGTCTGAGGACATTGTTAACTCCAGAAGTCAGTACACAGATAATTCTGCCCAAACACCAGGCCAGGGCAGAAATAAAAACGGCCAGCCTGACGGCCAGCCGTTGATCAACAACTTAACGCATAGGCGGAGCGTACTGCAGACCGCCCTGGTTCCACAGCGCGTTCAGGCCGCGGTCCAGTCCCAGTGGCGAGTCTTTACCCACGTTACGCTCATAGGCTTCACCGTAGTTACCCACCTGCTTAACGATCTGGTATGCCCAGTCATCTGACAGATCCAGGCCTTTGCCTTTAGGTCCGTCCAGACCCAGCAGACGCTTAACGTTAGGATCGGTGCTTTCCGCCTTCATCTTATCGACGTTAGCCGATGTCAGCCCCAGTTCCTCGGCGTTGAGCATCGCATTGAAAGACCATTTGACGATATTAAACCAGGTGTCATCACCCTGACGTACAACAGGCCCCAGTGGCTCTTTAGAGATAACCTCGGGCAGTGCACCGACCGCTGATGGGTCCTGCATCCGGGTGCGCAGGCCGGCAGCCTGGGACAGGTCGGTGGTAAATGAGTCACAACGGCCGGTATCAAATGCCTGCGCCGCCTGATCATTGGTGTCGAATACAACCGGCGTATAGGTAATGCCGTGAGTACGGAAGTAATCGGCCATATTCAGCTCAGTGGTGGTACCGGACTGGACACAGACGGTCGCGCCATCCAGGTCCTTAACACTTTTCAGGCCCAGCTCTTTCTTCACCAGAAAGCCCTGTCCATCGTAGTAGTTAACACCGGCAAAGTTGATACCCAGCTGAGTATCGCGGGTCTGTGTCCAGGTGGTCACACGGGACAGCATATCAATCTCGCCGGACACCAGCGCAGTAAAACGCTCTTTAGCATTCAGTGGAATATACTTAACTTTAGTTGCATCACCCAGCACGGCGGCGGCCACCGCCCGGCATACGTCAACGTCCAGACCTTTCCAGTTACCTTTATCATCAGGCACCGAGAAGCCAGGGACACCACTCGTTACACCACACTGAAGTGCGCCACGTTCCTTCACAGTTTCCAAAGTACCAGCCATTGCTGTACCTGTCATTGCAACCATCAGGACGGCAGCAGATATCAGGGTTTTCTTCATTGGATGCTTCCTCTTTGTAACGAATTAATGAATAACAAAAGCGGGCTATGTTCAGCAGCACAGCTACAGCACTATGCTAAGCAAAGAGCGTTCCACTTCTTTATTCTTTTAATCCATATAGTTAACTTTCAGTCTATTAGTGTAGCAACTGTTTTCCGACTGTACAGAAAGCAGCTAATTAACTAACTATTTTCATGCAGCTTTTAAATAATGTTGTAATAAATTTACAATTAAACTGTCAAAAACAGTCAAAAAAACTGACATTTTCGATCACGAAAAAATAGGTACGCACCAAAAAAAACCACCCGGATGGGTGGTTTTTAAAGTACGGCTTATATTCAGTGCGTTATTCAGATGGGTTAATATCCAGTAACTCAACCTCAAACACCAGCGTCTCATTGGGTCCGATCGCGTCACCCATGCCACCGGGGCCGTATGCCAGATCAGCCGGAAGTACAAGGCGAGCTTTCCCCCCCACTTTCATCAGCTGAAGCCCTTCGGTCCAGCCCGGAATCACACCATTCAGAGGGAAAGAAACCGGTTCACCACGACTATAGGAACTATCAAAGTCGGTACCGCTGATCAGCGAACCACGATAATGTACTTTCACAGTATCTTCAGGCTTAGGGCTGGCTCCCTCACCGGCGGTCAGCTCTTCATACTGCAGCCCGGATTCGGTTGTGATAACACCCTCTTTTTTGCCATTCTCAGCCAGGAACGCTTCACCTTTCTTCAGGTTTTCATCTGCCAGCTTATTAAACTCGGCCTGCTTCTCTTCCATTTTTTTCTTCTGGAAGGCCATCATTGTGGCTTCAACCTCATCCGGTTTCAGCAGCGGCTCCTCACCAGAGTACACCGTTTCTACTGCGCGTCGCAGCGCATCAACATCAAGCTCAGCAACATCGGCTTTCAGCCGTTCGCCCAACATCAGACCCAGGCTGTATCCCAGTTTCTGCTGATCAGTCTCCAGAGAGTATGGTTTTTCAACCTTTGCGACGGCTTTATCATCTTTGTCGGGGCCACATCCCACCAACACAATACTTGCTACGGCCACGGCCACCAGCGTTTTCTTCATTGTCATTCCTTAATCCCTAGGGGTCAGTTATCTGCTGTTAGTAAACCATTAAACTGAAAAGTTCAGTTAATTACCACCGCACCCGATTGCTTTCTCAACTAATTGTTGAAAATGAGCCTGCAGATCTCCTGTCATAACAGGGTCGGTACCCGCCGCAGTACACAGATTAACATAGCCCAGTTGATTCATATCACCTGCTGTACCAGAGACATCAGGACAGCGATCTCTCAGATCATAGAGCAAACCTGATTCCACTCTTTCTGCGGCCAGTTCTGCTTTTTTCAACCGCTGATAACATTCCTCTTCTGCGCTTGAACGCTTTGACTGACGCAGCTGATAGCGCAGCAGACGCAGGGGTTCAAGCATATTGATACGCCACTCCCGGACACCCGCATAATCCAGAGTCTCAGGCAGTTGCCGCCCCAGATGCGCCAGCCATAAGGCAAACAACAGATCGTTTACGCTCAATTGATAACGGTTTTGCAACCGCAGACACAGCTGTTCGATAGCCGGGTCAGAATAGATCGCTACGGCATAGTTCCAAAAGGCATTATTTTCTGACATCTGTGATAAAATCCGCCGCCATGATTCAGTTAAACCAGCTTAGCTTACAACGAGGACCCCTGCGCCTGCTAGACAGAGCGCAGCTGACGATTCACGCCAATCAGAAAGTCGGTATTGTGGGTGCCAACGGCGTTGGTAAGTCCTCACTCTTTAAATTAATTCTCGGTCAGCTGCAGCCCGATGAAGGCGACCTGCAGCTGCCAGGCAATCTGACCATCGCCCATATGGCTCAGGAGGTCGCCGACAGTGACCAGCGCGCCATCGATTATGTCCTCGATGGCGACCAGCGACTACGTGCCATTCAACAGGCACTGACTGAGGCAGAGCAGAGCGACAATCATCACCGCATCGGCGAGTTACATGCTCAACTCGATGCCATTAATGGCTACAGTGCCGAAGCCCGCGGGCATCAGTTATTAAGTGGTCTGAGTTTTGCCCCTCGTGATGCCGAACGACCCGTCAACACGTTTTCCGGAGGCTGGCGTATCCGCCTCAACCTGGCACAGGCTCTGATGAGTCATTCCGATATCCTGCTGCTGGATGAGCCCACCAACCACCTGGACCTGGATGCCACGATCTGGCTGGAGCAGTGGCTGCGAAACTATCAGGGTACTCTGCTGCTGATCTCCCACGACCGCGACTTTCTCGATGCGGTCAGCACCCATATTGTGCATATGCATCAGCAGAAAACCGAACTGTATAAAGGCGGCTATAGCGACTTTGAAAAGCGCCGGGCGGAACGGCTGGCACAGCAGCAATCGCAGTTTGAGAAGCAGCAGGTCAGAATCGCCGAGATTGAAAGCTTTGTACGCCGTTTTAAAGCCAAGGCGACCAAAGCGAAGCAGGCGCAAAGCCGGGTTAAAGAGCTGGAACGGATGGAGCTGATCGCTCCCGCCCATGTGGACAGCCCGTTCAGCTTCTCCTTTCAGTCATCGGATAAGATCTCCTTTCCCCTGATGAGTCTGGATAACTGCCAGCTCGGTTACAGCCAGCCGATTCTTAACGACGTAAAGCTGACACTCTCTCCGGGAGACCGGATCGGTCTGCTGGGGCCGAATGGCGCGGGTAAATCCACCCTGATTAAAACCCTTACCCGGGACCTGCCGCTGATTGATGGTCTGTATCAGGCTGGCGAACATCTGAAGATTGGCTATTTTGCCCAGCATCAGCTCGAAGCCCTGGATCTGGAAGCCTCACCCGCCCTGCATATCCAGCGAATATCACCAAAAGCCAGTGATCAGGAGATTCGTAACTACCTGGGCAGCTTTGACTTTAATGGCGACCGGGCACTGGAACCGGTGAAACGTTTTTCCGGCGGTGAAAAAGCCCGGGTAGCATTGGCACTGATCGCCTGGCAACGGCCCAACCTGCTGTTACTGGATGAACCGACCAACCATCTGGACCTGGAGGTTCGCCATGCGCTGACGCTGGCGCTGCAAAATTTTGATGGCGCACTGATTCTGGTATCCCATGACCGCCACCTGCTGCGCAATACCGTTGATCAGTTCCTGCTGGTCGCCAACGGTCAGGTATCCCCCTTTGACGGTGATATGGACGACTACCAGCAGTGGCTCACAGCCCAGCGCCGGACTCAGAATCAGGTCATTGAGGAGCCGAAGGAAAACCGTTCCCTCAGTGCTGCAGAAAAGAAAGAGCAGAAACGACTCGACGCTGAACGGCGTAACGCCCTGCGCCCGCTGCGAAAAGCGATTGAAAAGCTGGAGGCGGATTTAGACAACGTCACTCAAGCGCTACAGCAGATTGAAACCACCCTGGCTGATGTTTCGCTGTATGAAGAGAGCAATAAAGAGCAGCTGAAACAGCAGTTGCAGCGCCAGGGCGAACTGCAGCAGAAGGCGGATGCAATTGAATCCGAATGGATGGAAAAGGTCGAACAACTGGAACAACTGGAGAGCGAGACCGCGATCTGAAACGCAATGATTAGCGGATCAATATCGTAGTCTCTCCCCTCTTAGCCTGGCTTAATGGGCGTGCATAATGGTATGCACCAGGGCATCCAGTTCACCACGACTCGCCACAATGTGGTCGAGTACCTCATCCACATCGGCCTGCGTTATGCGTAACTCACTGAGCACCGAATCAGGAATCGCCTCAACCGGACCATCCGCCAGTTCCTTGCTGCGCAGCGCCCGGCTAACCACATAGATCAGCTTCGCTTCATGGCTCGCCAGCCCGTCATAATTCAGATCATTATGGTAGCGTACCGCCTCAACCACCACCTCGGGCAATCCCCAGTTATCCAATAGCCAGCCACCAATCTGCTCGCGGGTGACATTCATCACCTGCTTCTCAATAAACTCCAGCGCCATATGAGGGTTCGCTTCAATATAGCGGGACAACAAAGAGAAATGAGGCGGAAACAGGTGCGCCAATATCAGGTAGCCAAAGTTTTGTAACAACCCGGCCAGATACACCAGCCCCGGTTTTGGCCTGATCTCGGCAGGCATCTTTTTACACACCAGCTCAGTCGCGGCAGCAAGGTAAACAGACTGTTTCCAGTAGGGAATGCCATCACGCGGCGTATCATCAGGCACCTTGAGGGTTTTACCCATCGCGACCCCCAGCGCCAGATTCACCACCAGATCAAACCCCAGCACCCGGATGACAGCATCTTCAACCGAATGCACCTCGCCCGGAGCGGCATAATAGGGTGACGCTGCCCAGCTCATGACCTGGGCCGCCAGACTGGCATCCCCCCGTACCAAAGGCACCAGATCATCAATTCCTGCAGTGGGATCAGAACGCAGTTCTACCAGGCGTTTCATGGACGGCGGTAACGGCGGTAGTCCAAGAGTATCCTCCAGACGCTGCTGAATCCGCAGCGTGGTAAAGCGCTCAACAGCCCGGGTAATCACCTGTTCATCACTGCCGTCCTGCTGATGCTGGTCAATCGACTGGGAGGTCAGCCCCAACGAGCAGAGGGACATGTGATCCCCAAACCACTCACTCTGGGCCTCAAAAGCCAGCCCGGTATAAGACTCCACCACATCAAACCGCTCATAATCCGCCAGCGACTGATCGATAAATACCGGCAGTTGGAACAGTTTTTCCTGACCGGCCTGTGACTTCAGGGCGGCCTGATTGAAAAATTTTGAAGCGTCTTTACATCTGACAGGTTGCAGATGTCGGCCAGAATGTTTCCAGATACTCACCAGATTTAACAGCATATTCGCCGGTAACAGCACCAGAGCCTTGCCTTCATGATCATTCAATAACACCATGCGGATTACTCTGGAATCTTTATCCGAGCTGAAGATAGATTTAACTGCTATAGACAAAGGGCATTCTCCAATTCACAGGCCATCGAAGAGCTATCGGCCTGAAAAGTACGATCTTTAATTGGTTCCAGTATAGTTAGCGCCCAGCCAGCCAGCAGCAATAAGCTCACCATTTCGGGTTACTCTGTGCAGAGAAATCGCTGTTGTCTGTTCACCGACAGGTCAACTACTTGAGTTATATGATATTTTTTGCAAAGCGAGCCCCTTTTATTGAATATCTGCTTTAATTACAGCTCAGCCCCCCTTTCTGACGGATAAACCAGAATCAGGAACTCAGTTATGCGCAACGTGCTTCTCAGTGTCATTTTGACGACTACCGCCCTGTTCCCATCGTTTCTTTATGCGGTTAATGAAGATCTGGCCCCGGAGTCAGCAACAGGGGTTCAGACGCAGGCAACGGTCAGAGCCCGCCAGCAGTTGGTTGTCTCCGCCCACCCTCTCGCAACGCAGGCGGGATACAACATACTGCAACAGGGTGGCAGTGCCGCGGATGCCGCCGTTGCGGTCCAGGCGATGCTAACGATGGTTGAGCCTCAGTCATCTGGTATCGGCGGCGGTGCGTTTATGCTCTACTGGGATAACAGTGCGCAAAAAATCACCGCATTTGATGGCCGGGAGACAGCCCCTGCTGCTGCCACTGAAGATCTGTTTCTCACAACCAGTGGCACGCCCATGAATTGGTGGGATGCCATGGTGGGAGGACGCTCAGTCGGTACGCCCGGGGTTCTGGCGATGCTGGAGCTGAGCCAGAAAAAGTATGGCAAGCTGCCCTGGGGAAAACTGTTTGATGACGCAATTTCGACCTCAGAAGCCGGTTTTAACGTAACCCCACGGTTACACCAGCTGTTAGCATCGAAGATCAATCCAGGGCTTGGACGCTATCCGCAAGCCCTGCAATATTTCTTTACCGCAGACGGGGAACCTCTGCCCGAAGGATATCTGTTAACTAATCCGGCACTGGCAGACTCTCTGCGGCAGATTGCACAGCAGGGTGCTAAAACACTCTATCAGGGGCCTTTGGCAGGTAAAATCATCACGGCGATAAAACAGGCAAAGGATAACCCGGGCAAACTTACCCTGAGCGATCTGCAAAACTATCGGGCGGTTGAACGCCAGGCAATCTGCCGGCCGTTCAGACAGTATCGGGTCTGCGGTTTTCCGCCACCGACTTCAGGCGGAGTTACCACCCTGCAGATCCTTACACTGATGGCGTTAGCTGAACCGCAAGCGTTGCCACCGGATAGCCTCGAGTTCTATCACCTGTTTACCCAGGCAAGCCGTCTGGCCTATGCCGACCGGGCCCGTTATCTGGCGGACAGCGATTTCATCCCTGTGCCGGTGAATGAGCTGCTGGATGACGAATACCTCCGCCAGCGCAGCCAGCTCATCAGCCCTCTCCGCGATATGGGGAAAGCGGCTCCCGGTGAGTTACCCAACAAGATCAGTCGTGCCGATGATCGCTCTCCTGAGCTGCCCTGTACCAGCCACTTTGTGATCGTTGATCGCTGGGGCAATGCGGTTTCGATGACTACCAGTATTGAGATGGCCTTTGGCTCCACCCTGATGGCAGGCGGCTTTCTGCTGAACAATCAGTTAACTGACTTCTCATTTGTTGCCGAGGTTGACGGGAAACCGGTGGCAAACCGGGTTCAACCCGGCAAGCGCCCCCGCAGTTCGATGTCGCCGATGATGGTATTTGATGAAAATAATCAGTTAATCGCTGCACTGGGCTCCCCCGGTGGCAGCCGGATCATCAGCTATGTCGCTGAAAACCTCTATCGTAAACTCAGCTCTGATATTTCGCTGCAACAGGCGTTTAACAGTCCCCATGTGGTTAATCGCAATGGTGTTACAGAACTGGAAGCAGGCACTACTGCAGAACGGTTTGCCGAACCACTCAAAGCGCTGGGTCATGAGATTAAGATCCGGGATCAGAACAGCGGATTACATGGATTTTTCCGCCAGAGTGATGGCTCATGGGGCAGCGCGGCAGACCCCCGTAGAGAGGGCACCGCACTGGGCAACTAACCCCCTCTCAACCGATCTGGCCTGAGCGGTCGGCCAGATCGAGCCCCCCATAAACTGTCAAAGCGTTTACGGCGCAGGCAGATACTCATTTTAAGGGGAATTCCCCTCTACATATTTAGACTTTAGTCGTTATAATAACCCTAGCAATTGTGCATAGCACAAATTCTCGAAGCGACACAGATTCAACTAATAAAAATAGCCTTTCATAATTCTGAAATCAGCCTCGTATAACCTAACTAATTGATTTTTTAAAAGGGTGAGCCAAGATGTCTAACTTATTGATGGCTGGGAAAAAAGTACTAATTGTCGGAATCGCCAACGACAAAAGCATCGCTTACGGCGTTGCAAAAAAATTGCATGAACAGGGTGCTGAACTCGCTATAACCTACCTGAATGACAAAGCAGAGCGTTTTGTCCGTCCGCTGGCTGAAGAGTTGCAAGCGTCGATTATCATGCCTCTGGATGTGACTCAGGAACAACAGATGGCTGACCTGTTTAAAGCGATCGAAGAAGCCTGGGGTTCTCTCGACGGCCTGGTTCACTCGCTGGCATTTTGCCCGCTGGAAGACCTGCATGCGCCCATATCTGAGTGTTCCCGCGAAGGTTTTGCCCAGGCAATGGATGTCTCCTGCTACTCCTTTATCCATATGGCTTCGTTTGCCAAAGAGCTGATGAAAGATGGCGGTTCGATGATCAACTTCTCCTATCTGGGCAGTGCGCTGACCACCGGGGATTACAACATTATGGGCTGCGCCAAAGCCGCACTGGAAGCAGCTACCCGCTATCTGGCACGGGATCTGGGGCCACAACATATCCGCGTCAACTGCATCTCTCCCGGCACCATTGCAACCCGCGCAGCAGGCGGTATTAAAGATTTCGCCACCATGCTTGAATACAACCAGCATAAAGCCGTAGACCATCAGCTACCCACTATTGAAGAGGTTGGCGATGCGGCAATGTTCTTCCTCAGCGACCTGTCAAAAGGCACTTCCGGCAGCATCCACTATGTCGACCACGGTGTAGGCATTGTCGGCTAAGCTAAATACTGACGCTAAAAAAAAACACCGCACTGCGGTGTTTTTTATATCCAGCGCGTCACTGTCAGTATGTTTTATAGGGTAAAAACTTACCCGAGAAAACGACATTCACCCGGTCACCGTTGGGGTTGGGTTCCCGCTGAATGTCCATTGAGAAGTCGATTGCACTCATAATGCCATCGCCAAACTCTTCATGAATTAACTCTTTGATTGTGCTGCCATAAACATTAACCAGCTCATACCAGCGATAGATCAGAGGGTCGGTTGGCACCGCTGTCGGCAGTGAACCTTTATATGGCGCTATCTGCAGCCAGGCGACCGCTTCGTCAGTTAACTCAAAGATCTCACCTATTTTGGAGGCCTGCTCTTTATCAAGGGCCATCTGCCCGAGGCACGCGGCAGTTGTCCACTCTTTTGATAAACCGACGGCTTCAGCGACAGTGCTCCACTTGATCCCCTTGACGACTTTCTGTGCGAGGATCTGCGCAGTTACTTCTTCACGGCTACTTATCATAATAATGACTCCTTATATGATCGTTTTATTGAGTAAGATTATGGATTTGCCCCAGAAGCACGACGACCGTCACCGCGAGCATCAGAGAGATACTTTTCCAGAACAGTAACGGGTTACGATCCAGCAGTGGTGGACGGGTTTCGCTAAGAAACTTCTGGTTTGGATACCTGAGGTCATAAAGAAACTCCGAGAGTTCTTCATAACGTTTATACGGGTTGGGATTGAGCGCTTTGCGCAAGGTATAGTCGATCCACCTGGGGATCTCACGCTCATCATCAAGCACACTGTGGTACTTCAGTCGTTTCTGTGCAGAAACTGTGCGCGACTTCGCCACCTGAGTATCGTAGGGGAAGCGCCCTGACAGCATATGGTAAGTCAGTACAGCCAGTGAAAACTGATCCGAGCGTCGGGAAACGATCTCTCCAACAAAATATTCGGGCGCCATATACAACGCGGTACCCTGCATCTCATCCTGTTCCAGTGTGTTCTCTGCTTCGACAATACCGGCGATTCTGACACCTCCAAAGTCGATGATCTTCACCGTACCGCTGCTGTCGATCATGACGTTATCAGGCTTAAGATCCTGATGCAGAATCTCCATGCGATGCATCGCCTGTAAGCCTTTCGCCACCTGCTCGATGATACCCCGCACGGTTTCCATATCCGGGTTCGGGTTATCTATCAGCCACTGTTTAAGGGTAATACCCTCGATATATTCCGTAACACTGTAGAGATAATTCCGCTGGCGGTTCTGTAAACCCGCTTTCATCACATGCGCGTTATTGATCCGCCGCGCAACCCACTCTTCCATCAGAAACCGTTCCAGATACGCGGGATTGTTGCGTAGTTCAACAGAGGGGATTTTGATGACAACACGTGAGCCATCCTCAAGATCCTCAGCCAGATAAACATGGCTGCGACTGTTGGCATGCATCTCTCGCAGGATCAGATAACCATCAAACGTCTGGCGGGCATGCAAAACCGGTGGCAGCTCCAACTCTTCGACCTGCTGCTGCAGCGTACTTGCCTCCATAGAAGGCAACCGATCGACCCTGGCAATCTGCAACGTCAGGTTATCATCACTCCCCTGTGCCAGGGCTCGCTGAACCAGTGTTTCTGCAGCCAGGTTCAGATCATCTGCATGTTCACTGAGGACTTCCAGAACATCCTCAGTGTCAATAAATTCATAAACTCCGTCCGTACAAAGCAGGTAATAATCACCCGGTTTTAGTGCAACCGTCTGGTAATCAAACTCAACATCCAGATCAACACCCATTGCCCGGCTGAGATAACTTTTCTCTTTCGAAATCCAGCTGCGGTGATCTTTGGTTAACTGCTCCAGACCCTGGCCACGCAACCGATAAATCCGGCTATCACCGGCATGAAACAGATGCACCGTCGATGCCTTAAAAACGGCCGCACTCAGTGTGCAGACATAACCCTTATCTTTGTTATAACGAAACTCACTACGTTGCGTCTGGGAGCATAGCCAACCATTGACCGATTCAAGTACTCTCAGGCCAGACGTGTAAACGGTCCAGGTATCTGAAGTACAGAAATAGTCATTCAGAAAGCTTTTTACCGCTGTTTCACTGGCAATCTGGCTGACACGACTGGTACTGATACCATCTGCCAGAACCAATGCGGCACCTTTGAGACTGAGCTGCGGTTCGCGTGGAATAACGGCGCCATGAAAATCCTGATTGATCTCTTTGACGCCTTTATCACTGAACTGCCCCAGGCTGAGCTTAAGTTGGCTATTCATACAACCTACGATTCTTCCAGAAATCAGGGGTTAACTTAGAAGGTAACGACATAGTTGTCTGCCCTGAACAAAAAATCCCGGTGATTGTTTCGATCACCGGGATTTCTACTGGTCATTCCACTTTTAAATACCCAGATTACAGAGCAGCTACGGTATGAGCAGATGCTTTACTGCTTTTGCTCTCTTTAACATGAGTCAGGTAAAGAGGCAGACCCACCAGCAGGAATCCACCGAACAGATTACCCAGAGCCGTTGGCAGCTCGTTCCAGATGATGTAATCCATAAGAGTGAAGTCACCACCCATGATCATAGAGAACGGGAACAGGAACATGTTAACAATTGAGTGCTCAAAGCCCATGAAGAAGAACAGCATGATCGGCATCCACATCGCAGCCATTTTAGCGCCCGCAGAAGTAGAGATCATCGCACCAACAACGCCCATGGACACCATCCAGTTACACAGCATGCCGCGAATGAAGATAGTAAACCAGCCACCAACACCCTGAGCCTGATAGCCCAGTGTACGGGCTTCACCGATCTTGCTTACTTTTTCAGCAATCACACCACCATCGGTCTGGTAGCCATAAGTCAGAATAAACGAAGCAAAGAACGCAACCATCAGTGCGCCGGACAGGTTACCGAGGAATACCAGACCCCAGTTACGCATCAGACCACTCATGGTACAGCCTGGACGTTTATCAATCAGTGCCAGAGGAACCAGTGTAAAGACACCGGTAAGCAGGTCAAACTTACACAGGTAAAGCATGATAAATCCAACGGGGAAAAGCAGCGCACCTACCAATGGGATACCCGTTTTAACGGCGACCGTGATGGCAAAAAAAGCGGCCAACGCCAGAATCGCGCCCGCCATAAATGCGCGGACATAGGTATCTTTGGTGGACATGAAGATTTTCTGCTCACCTGAGTCGACCATTTTGGTCGCAAATTCACTTGGTTCTAAGTAAGCCATAGTTTTGCCTCATTTAATTAAGTAAAGTTTCTCATCTGTTTGCCGCTTTCTGCAGGGCAAAAAAAAAGCGCCCACCCCTCTATCACCTGGTAGTGATAAGGGATGGACGCCTTTGTCCGAATTTTTCTAAATTGTATGCGCCGCATATCTGCTACGACTAATTAACGTATTGCAGAATCAGTACCATAATTTCAAAAAATACATTTAATCAACAAGTTAAGAAAAGCGTATTCGAAAAGCATCGCTCCTCTTGCCATTCAATGGTGCAGGCGCACAATCGCTGTGCACTAAAAAACGGTGCAGGGCACCGATGCGGCACTAGCCTGATGAGCAACCAGCTATACTGCCTGTTTTTCCCTCCTGAAAAGTGCCTGGTTAATCTCTGAGACAGAGATTAACCAGGTGCCATCGCTTACTCATCGATCGACTCTTCAGGCAGCACCAGGCTAAGAATGATCGCCGCCAGACCACCGGTGGTAATCGGTGAGCCAAAGACGCTCTGAACCATCTTCGGCAGTTGGTCAAGCAGCCCGGGAGTCATGGTCACGCCGAGCCCCATACCGAAGGCAACCGCCATAATCAGCAGCTTTCGACGATCGAGATGTTCTGAGGCAATAATCTTAATCCCGGCAGCAGCTACGGTGCCAAACATGACCAGTGTTGCGCCACCCAGTACCGGTTTTGGAATCTGCTGCAGCACCCCACCAATCATCGGAAAAAGCCCCAGCAGAATAAGAATGCCACCAATATAGAGAGCCACATGCTTACTCGCCACACCGGTTAGCTGGATGACTCCGTTATTCTGACTGAAGGTGGTGTTGGGGAAGGTATTGAATACCGCTGCCAGAAAGGAGTTAAAACCATCGGCAAACACGCCGCCCCGAACCCGGGAAATATACTCCTCACCCGCAATCGGTTGCTTTGACACCATACAGTTCGCGGTGATATCGCCGGTCGATTCGATTGCGGTGATCATATAGATCAGTGCAATCGGCAGGAATGCACTCCAGTCAAACGAGAAACCATATTTAAAGGGTACAGGAAGACTGATCGCGGACAGGCTGCCCAGATGAGCGAAGCTGACCTTGCCCATAAACCCGGCGATGATCATACCGATCACCAGGCCGATCACAATTGATGACAGGCGGATCCAGCTGTTGCTGGAACGGTTAAGGGCAATAATGCTCACCAGCACAATGCCCCCCAGCATCAGGTTCGCCGGAGCACCAAAATCTTTCGCTTTAAAGCCGCCCGCCAGATCGGTCATACCCACCTTGATCAGGCTCGCCCCAATAATGGTAATCACGATACCAGTGACCAGAGGGGTGATCACTCGCTTCAGCTTATGAATAAACTGGCTGAGAAAGATCTCGATAAAAGCACCCAGCATACACACGCCAAAAATAAGGGAGAGAATCTCTTCCGGGCCGCCCCCCTGACCTTTGGCAATAAAACCAGCAGCCAGTACCGAGCTGAGAAACGCAAAGCTGGTGCCCTGCACGCAGATCATCCCAGCGCCCATACCCAGAGGCCGCTTAGCCTGAATAATGGTGCCAACTCCCGATACCATCAAGGCCATGCTGATCAGATAGGGGACATGTTCGCCCAATCCCAGCACCCCGCCAATAATCAGTGTTGGGGTGATAATACCAATAAAACTTGCCAGAACATGCTGTAGAGCTGCAAAGCCTGATTCTAAAACTCCGGGTTTTGAATCCAGCGAATAGATCAGGTCGTTAGAGTGCTGTGTCGACATAAGGCCTCCTTGTTTCGTGGCAGGGTAAACGACCCTGCCAGTGCACGGTCAGTTTCAGAAGTGCCATTTCAGCAGCAGAGACGCACAACGCTCATCGGTTGTACTGCCATACTTATTGTTCCAGTAGGCGTACTCGATACCCACATACAGAGGCGATTTCAGGCCCAGGTTTTTACCGGCATTCCATTTGATCTGAGGGGTAAAGTTCATCTCAGACTCATTAGTTTTACTGCTGGTACTCCAGTCGAGAAAGCCGTCGATCAGAAACTCCTGACTACCCGCTTCAATCGGGTAGGCCCAGGTCAGCGTCAGTTGCTCATCATTATCGGCAAGATCGTTATAGGCTTTGTATACACTGGCATTGAAGTAACGGAATCCCGGCACATCCAGGCTAACGCTCACCCCATAGAGATAGTTATCGAAACCATCGCCAGCTTCCCAGGTGCCGGTCAGAAACAGATCCTTAACCGGCCCAAAGGAAAGATCACTTCCGGTCACATAGCCCAGACTCAAACGCGGGGAAAACTCACCGTAATAGCTGCTTTTACCATCCTCAGGCATGGTGCGATCGATAAACAGAAAGGTATCGCCCCAGTTATGCCCGGTTGCATTTTCCAGCGTCACAACATCCATATTGCCGGTCGGTGTAAATTTATAGTCATCACCTTTCAGGTAGCTCAGACTGGTATTGGTCCAGAGCATCTCAGCGGCAGCGGGTGTAGCAACAAAAGCGCTTGTTAATAGCGTGGCCAGTGCGAGTGTTCGTTTCATAGTGGTCATCATCCCATTCCATCGTTAAAGAAATTAAAACCGTCCGACAGGACATATGAGCACTACTTCAGCAAAAACCTGGCCAACCGGTCAGAAAAAACAGAAGATGGTTAAATTACCCGTAACAAACAATGAGTTAATAAACGATTTGTAAAGATCAGCTGCGTTTACACAGTTTTTCGCAGTGCATCATCCGAAGGCAATCATGCAACCACCAGCATTAAAATGTTTACTTATGGTGCAAAGAAATAGATACAAGTTGATATTTTTTTGTATACATCTAAGCCAGATAACCCTACAAAATGCCTCTGTTATTTTCTGTGACCATCGGTCACAATATGACCCTTGGTTTTCTGGACAGATAAAGATGCACCCTAATCGGAAGATGAGAGAGTTTGAGCGCCGCGAGCGGGACATTCTCGACACTACACTGACACTATTAACCGGCGAACAATGGCAAACGATCAGCGTCGATAAAATCGCCCAATGCACCGGTATTGGCAAAGGTACCGTTTACAAACATTTTGACTGCAAAAATGATATCTATGCGCATCTGCTGCTGGATAACTACCGGCAGATGCTGACACAGCTTAAACGCTTAGCAGCGGATGACCATTTAACCGGAGTGCAACAGATACGCGGCATGCTGGTATACACGCTTGAGTATCACCGTGAAAACGTTGCTCACCAGCATATGCATCTTCATTTCAGACAAAAAGCGTTCCGCGAACAGATCAGCAGCAGCTATCTGCAACAGTTAGATGACACTGAAGAGCAGTTTATCGAAGCATTTGAACAGGCCGTTTATAAAGGGATTACCGAGGGCGATGTAAATCCGGATATCCCCCGTGAAACGATGATGGCAGGGGTAAGCGCGACATTCGAAGGCGCCATCGTGATGTTGCAGGAAGGCGGCTGTTGTAAACAGCAGATGATGCAAACAGCCGAACAAAAAGATGCCTATATTAATCACGTGGTTGACTACATGATCGCAGCGCTTATCCGTCAGCCAGCAGATAAACAGGAAAAACGATGAACAGATCCGTAATAATGGCGGTTGTGGTGGCTTTGCTAATGACAGCCTGGATGGCTTCAGGCATGCAGGACGACAAGGCTCCCGTGCAGGTATCAGAGCCGTCCTCTCAGGCTAAGCCCCTCATGAAAGTGAAAGTCATCGATTCCAGCGCCCGGAAAGTTCAGCAATTTGTGCGGGTACAGGGGCAGGTGGAAGCTAATCGCACCATCGAGCTCAGAGCTGAGATTGATGGCCGCGTCGAAGCCCTCTCCGCAGATGAAGGGCAGCGACTACAGGCTGGCGACCCGTTATTACAGATATCCGCTGACTTTCGTGCCGCCCAGCTGGCTGAAGCGCAGGCCCTGCTGAAACAGCGCAAAAGTGACCTGGCCGCCAGCATTAATCTGAAGAACAAGGGTCTGCAATCGGAAAATAAGGTATTTGCCGATCAGGCCGGAGTCGAAGCGGCACAAGCTCAACTGGCACGTATAGAGCACGAGCTGGGTGAGACTCAGGTCACCGTCCCCTTTACCGGGGTTTTGAACCGCCGCCTGGTTGAGCTGGGTGATTACCTGCAAGCCGGTGATGTCCTGGGGGAGCTGGTCGATGACGACACCGTGAAAATCACCGGCCAGGTTCCACAACACAGCGTTGGACAGCTGGAGGAGAATCAACCGGTCGATGTAGCGCTGAGCAATGGTTCGACACTGACCGGCCGCTTAAATTTTATCGCCCCCGTTGCGGACCCGGTCACCCGCAGTTACCGGGTTGAAGTACAGATACCCAACCCTCAGCACCAGCGGATTATCGGCTTGTCAGCAACATTAAAACTCCCCGCGGGAGAGCAATCCGGCCACCTGTTGCCCGGCTCGGTACTGGGGTTGAATGAAGCAGGAAACCTGCAGGTCAGGCTGGTCGATGCTCAGAACCGTGTCAGCGAGACCGTCGTCGAGATCATCCGTACCGATAGCAACGGCTTCTGGCTCAGTGGCCTCAATGACGAAGCCCGCGTGATCACCATTGGCCAGGATTTTGTTGCGGTGGGTGAAGAGGTAGAACCGGTCAGCGATACCGAACTGATGTCAAAGCAGGTCAGCAACCTGTCACTGCAGGAGAACTGATCAATGATTGCCGCTCTTGTTGCCGCAGCAATAGACCGCAGCCGCACCAGCATACTTATCTTACTGTTCTTTCTCGTAGGGGGAATGTCTGCATTTCTGAGTATTCCCAAAGAGGCGGATCCCGATGTCGCGATCCCGATCATCTATGTCTCAATCCCCTTTGAAGGGATTTCACCCGATGATGCGGTACGTCTGTTAGTGCGGCCAATGGAAAAAGAGCTGAAATCAATCGAGGGTGTCAAAGAGATGCGCTCGGTGGGCTCAGAGGGCCATGCATCGGTCACCCTCGAATTTGATGCCGGTTTCGATAGTGATACAGCGCTGCAGGATGTTCGTGAACGGGTCGATATCGCTAAAGGCAAACTGCCTGCAGATGCGGATGAACCACAGATTCACGAAGTTAACGTCGCACTGTTCCCGGTGCTGAACATCGCCATCTCTGGCCCGGTCTCAGAACGGATTAAACTGAAAGTCGCCAAAGACCTTCAGGATGAGGTCGAAGGGATCGCGGGTGTCCTGGAGGTTGATATTGGCGGCGAACGTGAAGAGCTGATGGAGATAGAGATAGAGCCTCAGTTACTGGAGAGCTATCAACTGGACTTCGAAACCGTACTCGATAGCGTCGCGCGGAATAATCAGTTGGTTGCAGCCGGAGCGGTCGATACCGGCAGTGGCCGTCAGGTATTGAAGGTACCCGGGGTGGTTTCCGAGTTGAGCGATATGCTCAATATGCCAGTCAAATCAGTTGATGGCACCGTGGTCACCGTTGGCGATATTGCCAAAATCCGCAAAACCTACAAAGACCCTGAAGGCTTCGCCCGTGTCGATGGCGGCGCTGCTATGGTATTAGAGGTGAAGAAAAAGGTTGGCGCTAATATTATCGATACCATTGAAGCGGTCCAGCGAATCGTTACCGAACGCAGTCAGCTATGGCCCCAGGGGCTGAAATACTCCTATATTCTCGATCAGTCCACCCAGATCAGAAGCATGCTCAGAGATCTGATGAATAATGTTCTCAGTGGCATCATTCTGGTTATGGTGGTGGTATTAGCGGCGATGGGCTTGCGCACCTCTTTGCTGGTTGGCCTGGCTATTCCTGGCTCTTTCCTTGCCAGTATGATGGTCCTGAAGTTAATGGGTTTCACCCTCAATATCGTCGTGCTATTCAGTCTGATTCTGGTCGTCGGAATGCTGGTCGACGGGGCTATTGTCGTTGCCGAACTGGCGGAACGACGGATGAGTCAGGGACTGAGTGGCCGGGAAGCCTTCCGTTATGCAGCGTCACGGATGGCCTGGCCGGTGATTGCCGGAACCGCCACGACCCTGGTGGTGTTCATGCCACTGATGTTCTGGCCCGGCGTGATTGGTGAGTTCATGAAATACCTGCCCGCCACCGTTGTCGTCTGCCTGACCGCATCCCTGTTTATGGCACTGATCTTCATGCCCGTACTGGGCGCCGTCAGCGCCAGAAAGCGATACGTAAAACAAAATGACAGCGATGAATATACTCTGCCAAAAACAGCCCTTAACCGTGCCTATACCCGCCTGATGGCAAAGCTGCTGCACTACCCCATCCGGGTGTTTATTGTGGTCTTAATAGCGATTGGCAGTAGTTACGGAGCCTACGCTGTTTTTGGTAAAGGGGTTGAGTTTTTCCCTGATATCGAGCCGGAAATGGTGCTGATCAATCTGCATGCCAGAGGTGATCTGTCTATTTATGAAAAAGACCGGTTACTGCGACAGGTCGAGGAACGGGTGATGGATATCCCCGGACTGAAATCAGTCTATGCCCGTAGTTTCAACCAATCCTCCAATGATGCCGCTGAAGATGTGGTCGGGGTGATACAGTTCCAGTTGGATGACTGGGATAAGCGTGACAAAGCCGCCCACATCCTGGCGCAGATGCGGCAAAAGACCGCCGACCTGCCCGGTGTCATCATAGAAACCCGCAAAGCGGAAAACGGTCCCAGTGAGGGTAAACCTATCAAACTGTTTGTCAGCGGCTACGACAGTGAGGTGATCTATCAAACAGTCGCCGATATCCGCCGGATGATGGACGATATTGGTGGTTTCTCCGGGGCGGAAGATGACCGGCCACTGCCGGGCATCGAGTGGCGCATCATCGTCAACCGGGAGGAAGCCAGCCGCTATGGCGCCAGTATTGCCCTGGTTGGCCAGGCGGTCCGATTGATTACCAACGGCATTAAAGTCACCGATTACCGCCCGGAAACCTCCGATGATGAAGTCGATATTATGATCCGTTTCCCCGAGGATAAACGAAATCTCGATCAGTTGATGCAGATGCAACTCAGCACCCGTTATGGAATGATGCCTATATCCAACTTTATCGAGCTTAAGCCCGCCCCTAAAACCGGTGTTTTGAAACGGGTCGATAGCCGCCGGGTCATTACTATTCAGGCCGACGCTGAAGAGGGGCATCTGGTGAACGACCTGGTGGTTGCTATGCAGCAGCGCTTAGCCAAGCATCAGTTTGATCCGCAGATCCGCCTGACGTTCAAAGGAGAAGATGAACAGCAGAAAGAGACCGGTGCTTTTCTGATTCAGGCCTTTGGCACAGCCCTGTTTCTGATGGCACTGATTCTGGTCACCCAGTTCAACAGTCTGTATCAGGCAGGGCTGGTGCTTTCGGCAATTGTCTTCTCCACCGCTGGCGTTCTCATTGGTTTAATGGTGGCCGGACAGCCCTTCGGCATTGTGATGGTCGGTGTCGGTATTATCGCCTTAGCCGGCATCGTCGTGAACAACAATATTGTACTGATTGATTGTTATAACGACCTGCGCAGGCAGGGGCGTTCCCCCTACGATGCGGCACTGCAAACCGGCAGCTTACGTCTGCGGCCCGTCGTACTCACCGCAGTAACCACGGTGCTCGGCCTGATGCCGATGGTACTGTCGATGAATATCGACCTGATCAACCGTGATATCAGCTTCGGAGCCCCCTCCACCCAGTGGTGGACCCAACTCGCCAGTGCTATCGCTGGAGGTCTTTCGTTTGCAACCATACTCACCCTCTTCCTGACCCCCTGCTTGCTGGTACTGGGAGAGCGCAAGTGGCTGCGGCGAAAACAGCCGCAACCTGAAGCAACCACGGAACAACCGTCGACCTGATCTGGAAACAGAAAGCCCTGCGACAGGCCGCAGGGCTTTTAACAAGAGAACCAGCTGGAAACCGGCTTGTCACGGGTTCCGCTGATAATTATTAGCAGCTTATTCAATAAAGTGGGGAATAATCTGTTCCCGTCCCAGCTCCGCTTCACCAATGATCCATGAACGAAATGTTTCTGCGTGGGGATGTTCATACTGATTATCGGGAGAGACCAGATAGAAAGCTTCTGTCGTTGGAACCCGCTCTTTGAGCGGCGCCACCAGACGACCCGATTCAATCATGTCAGCGACCAGTGCAGAGCGTCCCAGCGCTATGCCTTGCCCGCAAGCAGCCATTTCCAGTGCGGTTATCAGAGTATCAAACTGTACACCCTGATCAGATTTAACATCTTGATAGCCTGTCTGACTGAGCCAGTATCCCCACCCCTCTTCATAGCCCACCACATGCAGCAAGTCATGCCCAGCAAGTGCAGCCGGGGTATCCGGTAGTGCACTGCCACTATCAAGTACAGGACTACAGACTGGAATCAGCTCATCCCAGGATAAACGATCAGACCTGAAACCTCGCCAGTTACCTTTACCGTAGCGGATCTCCAGATCCGTATCTTTTTCCCGTTCATCGGGCCAGATATTACTGCTGAAACGCAAATTAACATCGGGATGCAGTTTACGAAATTTCCCCAACCGGGGCGCCAGCCAGGTAGTAAAGAAGACCAGATTAGTTCTGACCGTCAATAAACGGGTACGCCCCTGGCCGAAAATCTCATCGGTCGCGACAGCCAGGCGCTGAATCGATTCATGCACTGCGGGCAGATAGGCCATACCCGCCTCCGTTAGTTCCAGCCCCCGGGGTAAACGCTTAAACAGGGTTACCCCCAGTTGCGATTCGAGTCCCTTAATCTGCTGACTGATCGCTGCCTGGGTCATATTCAACTCGGTGGCTGCCTGGGTAAAATTCAAATGCCTGGCTGAAACTTCAAAGGAGCGTAGCCAGTTAAGGGGGGGTAATCTTTTTTTCAATGTGTTACCTATAAAAACAGATATCCCAGAGGATCTATTGTATATAAGAATAACGCAAAAAAGGCCACATACCCGTCGCTGAATATGTGGCCAATACGGTGACTCTAAGTTACTTCATGGTTGGCATCGAGAACTCAACACCTTCACGCACGCCTGCAGAAGGCCAGCGCTGAATAATCGTCTTACGTTTGGTATAGAAGCGCACACCATCCGGACCATAGGCATGCAGATCACCAAACAGAGAGCGCTTCCAGCCACCGAAACTGTGGTAGGCCACAGGCACCGGCAGAGGTACATTGATACCCACCATACCAACCTGGATGTGATCGGAGAAATAACGCGCCGCTTCGCCATCACGGGTAAAGATACAGGTACCGTTACCGTATTCATGGTCGTCAATCAGTTGCATCGCTTCGTCCATGCTGCTGACGCGCACAACCTGCAGCACCGGCCCGAAGATCTCTTCCTGGTAACTCTGCATGGCAGGGGTAACGCCATCAATCAGGGTGGCACCGACGAAAAAGCCCTCTTCATAACCGGCGACCTGAGGGTTGCGCCCATCGATCACGACCCGCGCACCATCAGCTTCCGCACTGTCGATATACCCCACCACTTTCTGCTGATGCTGACGAGTGATTACAGGGCCGAAGTCGTTGCTGCTATCGCTATAAGCACCCACTTTCAGGGTCTGCATCGCTTCGCTCATTTTAGCAACCAATGCATCGGCAGCGGCATCACCAACAGCAACCGCAACAGATAGTGCCATACAGCGCTCACCGGATGAACCAAACGCAGCACCGAGCAACTGGTTTACCGCATTATCCATGTCCGCATCAGGCATGATAATCGCGTGGTTCTTCGCACCACCCAGCGCCTGGCAACGCTTACCGTTGGCATTCGCGGTGGAGTAGATATACTCAGCAATCGGTGTAGAACCCACAAAGCTGACGGCTTTGATACGCTGATCAGTCAGCAGCACATCGACTGCTTCCTTGTCACCGTTGACCACGTTCAGTACGCCATCCGGCAAGCCTGCTTCCTGCAACAGCTGGGCGATAAACAGTGTGGAGCTTGGATCACGCTCAGATGGTTTCAGAATGAAGGTGTTGCCACAGGCAATCGCCAACGGGAACATCCACATCGGTACCATCGCGGGGAAGTTAAACGGTGTAATACCGGCGACCACACCCAGTGGCTGAAATTCGCTCCAGGAATCGATATTCGGACCGACATTCTTGCTGTATTCACCTTTCAGCAGTTCTGGAATACCGCAGGCAAACTCAACGTTTTCAATCCCCCGCTGTAGCTCACCTGCCGCATCATGGCTGATTTTACCGTGCTCTTCACCGATCATCTCGCAGATGCGGTCAGCATTCTGTTCCAGCAGTTCCTTAAAGCGGAACATGACCCGGGCACGCTTAATGGCCGGAGTATTACGCCATTCAGGGAATGCAGCCTGAGCCGCAGCGATGGCGTCTTCGACGGTGGCTTTAGATGCCAGTGCGACCTGCTTGGATGCAGTACCGGTGGCAGGATTAAATATATCCTGAACCCGTGCTGCGTCGGTGACAATTTGACCGTTGATCAGATGTCCAACTGTGTTCATGTGATTTTCCTCAAAGTTGAATCAGGCAGGACTTAGCCTGCCGGTATAGCAAAGGGAGACAATTGCTCAGGCGTTACCAGAGCTGCTTGTAGATCTCGACAATCTGTTCAGCACTGGGTACACGGGGGTTATTATTCGGTGAACCTGACGCCAGCGCTTGTTCAGCCATGGTCGGCATCAGGTCAAAGAATTGCTGACGAGCAATGCCGAACTGCTCCGGTGTCGGCACCTGCAGCTCATCATTCAGAGCCCGCAACTCATCCATCAGTTTACTGTTGGCCACATCGGTGCTGTCCTGCTCGGTGGCAACACCCATCGCCCGGGCACAATCCGCATAGCGTTCTGCGGCTTCGGGGATAGAGAACTCGGTAACCGCAGGTAGCAGCATCGCATTCGACAAGCCATGGGGCACGTGGAAAGCAGCACCTATTGGCCGGCTCATGCCATGCACCAGCGCGACCGAGGCGTTGGAAAAAGCGATCCCCGCCAGCGTTGAGCCCAGCATCATCGCTTCCCGGGCAGCTTTATCAGTGCCATCGTGGAACACCCGACGCAGATTAGGGCCGATAAGGCGCATCGCCGAAAGTGCCTGACTATCGCTGTATGGGCTGGCCTTCTTACTGACATAGGCTTCCATCGCATGAGTCAGCGCATCAATACCGGTATCCGCTGTAATCCGCGCCGGCAGGCTCAGGGTCAGGCTGAAATCCACCAGTGCTGCGACCGGCATAAAACCGATACCGACACAGAGCATCTTCTCATCAGTGGTTTCATCCGTAATGATGGTAAAACGGGTCACTTCTGATCCGGTACCGGCGGTGGTTGGTACCGCTATAATTGGCAGACCTTCCTCATTGACGATACGGGGGAATTTGTAATCCCGCATCGTGCCGCCGAACTTACCCAGAATACTGATCGCCTTGGCACTGTCGATCGGACTACCGCCACCCAGGGCGATAATACTGTCGTAGTTACCATGACGCACAGTATCAACACCCGCCTGAATAGAGCTGACAGTCGGCTCTGGTACCGTGTCATCAAAGACCTCGGCGGTGATGGACTGTGCCGCTAAACGGGTTTGAATGCTATCTGCATAACCCAGCTGGACCATCATCTTGTCGGTAATAATCAACGGCCGGGAGCAACCCAGGCTGGTGAGGATAGCCGGAATTTCCTGACTTGCCCCTTCACCAACCTGCATGACACGGGGAAGAATTATCTGAGTAGACATAAGAACTCCACTTTTCTGAGATCCCAGCATTATCCAGCTGGAAATCCAATAAATAAGCGCTGTTAGGGCACCTCAACCAGAGGGCTATGGTGCCCGGTCAGGCTATGTGTTAACGGTTACAGCAACATCTTTTTCACTGACGGAGGGCGTCAGCACAGTGCTTGCAAGACTCTTAGGAGAGACAGTCAGCGCCCCTGGAAGCGGCTCGTTACGTAACGATTTACACAAGCCAAAAGCCGCGAGAATGACCACAATCGAGAATGGTAATGCAGCCACAATAGACGCAGTCTGCAAGGCTTTAAGTCCACCAGCAAACAGCAATACCGCAGCCACCGCACCGATAGCGATACCCCAGAAGACCCGATAACGCGCTGGCGGATGCTCATCACCCATGGAGATCAGCGTACAGATAACCAGCGTCGCAGAATCAGCCGAGGTTACAAAATAAGTCACCAGCAAAACGGTACAGATGCCGGCCATCAGCATGGTCACCAGCTCACCATTGCCCATCAGCTCGATCGTTTTAAACAGCGCCATCGTCAGATCATCGTTAACCGCCTCGGTCACACCGCCGCTGCCGAACAACTCAATAAACATCGCGGTATTACCAAAAATGGTGATCCATAATGCCGCCAGCATAGTCGGCGCCAGCAACACACCCAGGACAAACTCACGAATGGTACGTCCTTTAGAAATACGGGCGATAAACATGCCACAGAAAGGAGCCCAGGCGATCCACCAACCCCAGTAGAAAATTGTCCACCAGCCCTGCCACTGACTCTCAGGGTCAGGATTAACCCATAAACCCAGCTCTACTGCATGGAACAGGTAGTCACCGGTATTGGTGAAAAAGGAGCCGAGTAAGTACGCGGTCGGTCCAAAGATGACAAACAGCAGCAGAATCACGATCGTCAACTGCATATTCAGCTCACTGAGAATCCGGATTCCCTTATTCACACCGGAAAGAACGGAGGCGGTAGCAACGACCGAGATAACGGCAATCAGAATAATCTGATTGGTGATAGACACTTCCAGACCGAGTAGATAGTTCAGGCCGGCATTCATCTGTTGCGCCCCAAGGCCCAGTGAGGTAGCAATACCAAAGACCGTACCAAAGACTGCCAGCAGGTCTGCTGCATGACCAATAGGCCCATAAATCTTGTCACCAAAGATGGGATACAGGCTCGAACGGATAGACAGGGGTAAGCCTTTACGATACGAGAAATAGGCAAGCGCCAGACCGATGACCGCAAATAATCCCCAGCCATGCAAACCCCAATGGAAAATAGCAATTCGCATCGCTACCTGAGCTGCTTCTACAGTCTTAGCCTGCCCGTCTGCAATAAACGGGTTACTCTGAAAGTGATAGATGGGCTCGGCAATACTCCAGAACAGAATGCCTATGCCGATACCCGCGCCAAACAGCATGGAAAACCATGAAAAACGGCTAAACTCAGCCTTTTCTCCCTCTTTCCCCAGCCGGATATCTCCATAACGGCTAAAGATCAGCCATACGGAGAGAAACAGAAACGCACTCATGATCCCCACATAGTACCAGCCGAGGTCTGACGCAATATACGCTTTAGCAGCACTGTAGATCGAATTGGCATATTCCGGATCGATAACAGTAAATAACACAAACGCCATTACCAGCAGGCCTGAGCCGACTGCCATAATAGGGTGAGTACCAGCAAACAGGCCCGTTTCAGGCATCATCGCTTTATAATTCATGACGCACTCCTTTCGCGTATTACCATCACGGAACAATCAGCATGACGCATAACATGAGCAGCATTGGCGCCTATCAGGTAGTCTTTTAGTTCCGGACGATGGGATGCCATGACGATCAGATCCGCATCAACTGAAGTCGCCAAACGAAGAATCTCTTTGTAAATACTCCCCTGACCAACCATTGGATTAACGGTAATGCTTTCCGGAACCTGCTGTGCAATCAACTGCTTGAGTGATTCGAGGCCCTCCTGTTGGATATGTTCATCAATTCCATCCGGCAGATGAGCCGCGATAGCGGGAATATCGGCATTAGGAACAACGGTGACAACATGCAATGTTGCACCGTTGCTTTGCGCTTGTTCGATTGCATCCGGCAGGGCTGAACGCCACGAGCTTTCGTGGTACAGATCTACCGGTATGACGATGTTGTTGTATTTATTATTCATGGTTCGTCTCTTTGCTTAGGGTTCAGGTTTTTGAATCGAGCCCGGTGGCAGTGACCACTTCTTCCAGACTGGCTGCAGAAGCAATTCGGCAGCCATTGTTATGAATCGCCCCAGAACTGAAAAGCAAAAAAAAAACACCCTTAGACCATAAAATATTTATGTATAGACAGGCAGTCTCATAAGATTTTATAAAAAACCTATTAAAAACAGATAGATCACTCAATTACCTTGAAGACACAAAACAAAGCCATAAAAAAAATGATGCCTAAGCGGTTTTTTTTATTGCTGGTTCCGCTCCTGGTTCACTCCTAACATTGCCAACCGATAGCCTTCCCGTGCCGAACAGTCCCGTCGGCAGAGGAACGTTATCAGCGATCAGGCCAGTGCCGCCTTAGGCGACCGTAGCCATGATCGCTTTGAATACAAACCGGCATTTCCGGATGTAACAGTAGAAACCGATCGTTCCTCACCTTGATAAGCGTTGCTACGGGCAGGAACCGCTTCTGATTAGGAAGAAAATTGAGATGAACAATAACAACCAATTACCTCTGACCGGTGTCCGCGTAGTAGACTTTGGCCAACAGATTGCCGGTCCAGCGACGGCCATGACTCTGGCAGATCTCGGCGCCACAGTGATACATATCGATCCACCTCAGGGACCTCAATGGAACCATCCGGCTAATGCCATTCTTAACCGCAACAAGCGCTGTCTGAATCTGGACCTGAAGACCCGCAACGGTCTGCAGCAAGCACTGTCACTGATCGAACAGGCCGACATCGTTATCGAAAGTTTTCGTCCGGGAGTCATGCAGCGTTTGGGGATCGATTTCGGGCAGCTACGCGCTGAGCGCCCGGAACTGATCACCCTCTCCGTACCGGGTTTTGCCAGCAATGATGAGCTGCGGCGTGAATGGAAAGCCACCGAAGCAGTGGTTGCAGCCACCTCTGGCGCTTTCACCGATATGGGTTTCAACCGGGTACTAATGGGTATTGAGCCCAGCTTCTCACCTCTGCCGCTGGGTTCGTCCTACGCCACTACGCTGGCCGCCAGCTCTGTCGTGCTAGCCCTGCTGGAGCGGGAAAAAACTGGCCGTGGAGACAGTATCGAAGTTCCGGTAAGTGCTGCCCTGATGGAAGGCCTGTCTTACAACTCCTATGTTGTCGAAGGGCTACCCGATCGTTATAAAACCATGCGTGAACACGAGATCGAATACCGTAAAGCTAACAACATTAAAATGGATCTCTCCTATGATGATCTGCAGGAATACCTGGATCCTTTCTATCGCACTTATGAGTGTGCCGATAGTCGCAAGTTCTACTGTGTCTGCCCATCCCACCGCAACCATGCCAAACGGGCTTTGCAGGTTCTGGGAATCTATGATGAGCTGGTCGCCGAAGGCCTGCCCGATGTAAAAGACCTGCACCAGCCGATTGCAGAATGGGAGGGGGAAACCTCGATTGGTGTTTATCCACTGCCGAAAAAGTGGGCAGACATTATCTCTGCAAAAATGAAAAAGGCTTTTCTGACCAGGACCTCTGAAGAGTGGGGCGTGGCCTTTGGCGAAGGTCAGATTCCGGGGGCACCGCATCGCACCACCCAGGAATGGGTTAACAATGAACACACCAATGCCGCAGGCCTGATCGTTGAAGTTGATGATCCGGAATACGGTTTGATGAAACAACCAGGCCCTTTTACCTGGTTTGAACATAATGCCGAGCAGATGCTGACACCACAACCACGCAAAAAAGTCAGCTTTGATGAGGCATTGGCAGAACTGAAGTCCGTTGCTCAGGCAGAAAGGGTCACCCGTCCTGTGGGTAATGCTATTCAGCCAGCATCCGGTAAAGGGTGGCTGGACGGTCTGCGGGTTCTGGATCTGACCAATGTGATTGCCGGTCCGCACTCCGGCGCCTTCCTGAGCCGTTTCGGTGCCGAAGTGATCAAGCTTGATCCGGTTACGCCACTGTACGATCCTTTGATCGGCACCCTGTTTAGCTTCCAGACTGACATGGGCAAGAAAAAAGCCCTGGTTGATATCATGACGACAGAGGGCCGCGAAGCGTTCAACCGCCTGGTACGTTCAGTCGATCTGGTACTGATCAACGCACCGAGCCGACAGATGATACCACTGGGCCTGGACCATGACAGCCTGCAGGCCGTCAATCCGGGTGTGCTGTTCTGTCGCCTCGACTGCCTTGGCGGCCCACGTCCGGGCCCCAAAACTAACTATATCGGTTACGACGATATCATTCAGGCTAACAGCGGTATCATGAGTCGCTTTGGCGGTCCGGACACCCCTGAGGAGCACGCCCACCTGGGGACACTGGATGTAAACTGTGGTTTTGCTGCTGGTCTGGGGATGGCCGTGGCGATCTATCACAAACTCAGAACCGGCATCGTATCCCGTGTCAGAACGTCGTTGTCAGCAGCTACCAACCTGGCCCAGATTCCCTTTGCGTTCGACTATGAAGGTCGGGCACCGTTCGATGAACCCTCCGGTCGTAATGTACAGGGGAATCACGAGCTGTCCCATTTCTACGAGACCAGCGATGGCTGGATATTCCTCGACTCAGATATCTCTGAACTCAATAAACTTAGCGCTATCGAGGGGCTGGAGCAGATTGTCCATGCTGAGTGCATCTCAGACTACCTGACAACCGCCTTTAAACAAGCCGTTAGCGCATACTGGGTTGATGTTTTGCACAGTGCCGATATCGCAGCGGCGGTACCTAACTCGATCGAAACCCTGCGCGATCAGTACAGCCGCGTAGCCGATGGCAGTGTGGGAGTCGACCGGGGCAGCTATGCCTTCTCGATCCACCCTGATCATCCCAGCGGTCACTGCCTGACGCAGATTGATCATTACGCTATCCGGCCTGTTGAAGCCAGAATCAAAGCGGTGTCGCCCGCAGAAAGCTTTGGTCATTCCACCCGAGAAATACTCCGTTCGGTGGGTTACAGCGAGATTGAAATCGAGTCGATGATTGAACGCAAAATTGCCGGCCTGGCCTGGGGTAGAGAGTTCCTGCCAAGTTAATTGCACCAAACAGGCGGGGAGTCCCCCGCCTGTTACTTTTCAGGAGGGTTGCATGTCTTATCGTATCGTATCCCCACGTATTATGCAGATAGGCGACGGTTCGATCTCAGAGCTACCGCATATTCTTCGCTCACTGGGTTATCGTGTCCCGATGATTGTGACCGATATAGCCATCGCCGGTCTGGGTATTACCAACCGCGTCTCTCAACTGCTGGATACCTATCGTATCCGCCACGAAATTTTTCAGGAAATACAGACAGAGCCAACCATCACTGCAATAACCGCGGGGGTAACCAAAGCGCTGGCCGGAAATAACGACCTTTTCCCTGAGCCTTTTGATTGCATCATCGCCCTGGGTGGCGGCAGCACAATCGACATCGCTAAAGCGATCGGCAGGGTAGCAGAATCGGGATTCACGTCTCTGGATACCCGCTATCACACTGCATCGACCGACGGCCTGCCAATTATCGCAATACCTACCGCCATCAGCGGATCTGAAACATCAAAATACAGTTTTATTAAGGATAACAACGCAGAATCACAGATCACCTGCACAGACCTGGGCTTCAATCCCGTTGCAGTAATCGTCGATTCTGAACTGAATCGCAGCCTTTCCCCGCGAATGATCGCCGATTCCGGGCTGGCAGCATTAGCCCGGGGAATCGAATCGTTCGTCAGTCGCAACGCGACGCCGTATAGCGACCTGCAGGCATTAACAGCCATACGCCTGATCAGTCAAAACCTGCGTCCCGCAGTACTGCAGAAAAATAATACCACTGCGCGACAAGCTATCATGCTGGGAGCCAACCTGGCGGGCAGCGCTTTTTCCATCACCTCAGGCGCTCTGTTGCAGAGCATGAGCAACACGCTGCAAAGCTTTTGTCGCCTGCCTCATAATCTTGCTAATGCGATGCTGCTACCCGCCATCACAGCATTTTCCGCCTCTTCTACTCCGGAACGGTACGCTAACTGCGCCAGAACCATGGGTATAGCGACCGATAAAGACAGCGATGAGGCTGCCATTAAAAAACTTATTGCTGCGCTGGAAACCCTATACCAGGAGCTAAAACTTCCGAGCCTGTCAGCATACGGCGTGGAACAAGCGTATTTCCATACCCATCTCGAACAGATGACCGAACAGGTCATCGCATCCGACCTGATTCACAACCATCCACGCATTCCCACCCGGGAAGAGATCATCTTCATCTATGAAAAACTGTGGCATACGCAGTGACCATGCTTCCCGTTTTCTCTCTTTGTGAACTGATCAGTCTAACGATCATTCAGCAACCGGTTAACTAACCGGCCTTAACAAGATAAATGAAGATCTAGCAAAATAAGTGGGCCCGGAGGCGGATCAATGCCCGAAGGCCATGACAACATCGTCGCTCTTTGACGATGGCCCTAGGTGTAAGCAGAAAACGCAAATAATCGAACCAGGTTCGAGGACGCCCTGTCCAAGTCCCAGATACGAAAAAGCCCCAGCTCTCTTCCTACAAGATGAGCGAGGCTCTATCAAAAAAAAGTGGTGCCCGGAGGCTGAGCGATGGCCGAAGGCCATTACAACATCGTCGCTCTTTGATGATGGCCCTAAGTGTAAGCAGAAAACGCAAATAATCGAACCGGTTCGAGGACGCCCTGCCCAAGTCCCAGATACGAAAAAGCCCCAACTCTCTTTTTACAAAGATGAGTGAGGCTTTATCAGAATCATTGATGCCCGGAGGCGGAGCGATGGCCGAAGGCCATTACAACATCGTCGCTCTTTGATGATGGCCCTAGGTGTAAGCAGAAAACGCAAATAATCGAACCAGGTTCGAGGACGCCCTAACCAACTTCCAGATACGAAAAAGCCCCGCTACGAAGCGAGGCTCTATCAAAAATAAGTGGTGCCCGGAGGCGGAATCGAACCACCGACACGAGGATTTTCAATCCTCTGCTCTACCGACTGAGCTATCCGGGCAACGGGCGCCTATTAAACACGGCCCCCCAATAAAAATCAACTTAATTTCCAGACTGTCCTGTGAAATATTATGTTATTGATCAATAAGTAACCGATCAGATACCATATTGTGTCCGATATGCAGAAATTGCTTCGATCTGAGCGTCCATGCCACCCTTTTCTGCCAGATAATCAAGCAGATCGTTCAGCGACACGATGCTGGCAACCGGCATATTGTAATCGCGCTCCACTTCCTGAATCGCCGACAGTTCTCCTTTGCCCTTCTCCTGCCGGTTCAGCGCAATCACGGTGCCTGCCGGTGTTGCTCCTGCCTTATCGATAATATCCATCACTTCACGGATCGCAGTACCTGCGGTTATGACATCATCGATGATCAATACCCGGCCTTCCAGCGGCGCCCCCACCAGATTGCCCCCTTCACCGTGGTCTTTTGCCTCTTTGCGGTTGAACACGTAGGGAACATCCTGACCAAACTCAGTCGCCAGCGCCACACAGGTTGCTGCGGCCAGCGGAATCCCTTTGTAGGCAGGCCCCAGGATGACATCATACTCAATACCGGACTGCTGAATGGCTGCCGCATAGCAGGCGCCCAGACGGGCAAGCGCGGCACCACTGTTAAACAGTCCCGCATTGAAAAAGTAGGGGCTGGTGCGGCCCGATTTCAGGGTGAACTCGCCGAATCGCAACACCTCTTTATCAATAGCGAACTCGATAAACTCTCTCTGATAGTCCTGCATCCGGGGTCTCCGCAAAGCTGTGTAAAAAGTAGCGCGTATAATACAGGGTTTCTTACTGTGCCTCCATTGTGAACAATACTTAAACTCTGAATTCTTCACGGAACCATTAATAGTCGGTGCTTTAGATTCAATTTTGCTTAAACACCCAGTACAATGCGCCTTTCGCCTCAAATTGTGTTTCTCACAGGTTTATACGTTATGCGCGTCATTACATTCAATACGCAGGGTATTGAACAGGCAACAGACAACGGGTTCTTCCAGTGGATGGTGAAGCAGGATGCCGACGTGGTATGTCTGCAGGATCTGCGTGCCAAAGATTATCAGTTGGATGATAAACGCTATCGTCCGGATGGCTATGAAGCTTATTTCTTCGATGCCTTTGAAGATGGCTATAGTGGCGTGGCGATCTACACCCGGGTGATGCCGAAAGCGATTATGACCGGTCTTGGATTTGAACAGTGTGACTTCAATGGTCGCTTTATTCAGGCCGATTTTGACAATGTCAGTGTGGCATCCTTCAGTGTCCCTTCAGGTCTCAAGGGCGCTGAAGCTCAACAGGCCAAAGATGAATATCTTCACCTGCTCAAGGGACACTTCACCAAAACCCTGCGCAAACGACGTGAGTTTATCTTCTGCGGGCCTCTGTTAATCGCCCACAAACCAAAGGACCTGAGCAACTGGTATGTTAACCAGAAGGTGTCCGGCTTTCTGCCTCAGGAACGGGAATGGATGGAAGAGCTGTTTGGCGAAATGGGGTATGTCGATGCTTTCCGTCAGGTTAACCATGTGGATCAGCAATACACCTGGTGGCCGGACTACAACAAAGCACGGGATCTGAACGAGGGAGCTCGCCTGGATTATCAGATCACCACCGCCAACCTGCGTAAAACGATCAAATCAGCCTCAATCTACCGGGGTGAGGTGTTTTCCGCCCACGCACCGCTGATTATTGATTATGATCTCTGAGATCGGCCTGACGCATAAAAAAGGGAGCCGTGGCTCCCTTTTTATATTCGATTAGGCTCAGGCTAAAACTTTTTCCTGAAGCTCACACAGCTCTGCAATGCCCTTTTTTGCCAGTTCCAGCATCGCATTCAGCTCTTCCTGTGAATAGGGTTCACCCTCTGCGGTGCCCTGTACCTCAACGAAACCACCTTTATCGGTCATGATCACATTCATATCGGTTTCGGCAGCAGAATCTTCAGCATAATCCAGGTCCAGCACTGGTTCACCTTTATAGACACCAACAGAGATTGCCGCCAGGCCATACTTGATCGGATCCCCTTTCATCGCCCCATGCTTATCTTTCTTGAGAAAGCTGACCGCATCGCGCAAAGCCACATACGCACCGGTAATCGACGCCGTGCGGGTGCCGCCATCCGCCTGAATAACATCACAGTCGATGGTAATGGTGTTCTCACCCAGTTTCTTCAGATCCATACAGGCCCGCAGTGAGCGGCCAATCAGCCGCTGAATCTCAACGGTACGACCACCCTGCTGTCCCCGGGCGGCTTCACGGCCGTTACGACTGCCAGTTGCCCGCGGCAGCATGCCATACTCAGCGGTAACCCAGCCCGAACCCGAGCCACGCAGAAAACGTGGAACACCCCGCTCAACCGACGCGGTACAGATCACTTTGGTATCGCCAAACTCCACCAGCACGGAGCCCTCAGCATGCTTAGTGAAGTTCCGGGTGATACGCACCTCACGCATCTGGTCCGCCCTGCGATTACTCGGCCGGAAAGTTGTGACGCCAAGGTTTTGTAACTGATCTGAAATTGTTGAGCTCATGTACTTAGGAATCCTGTTCGGAACCCCGACTGCACGCATAGTGGAAGCGGCCGAGGACTGTTAGAATAAAGCGCAAATCCGCCAACACCCGTTCAGTGTCGGCAACGAAAACAGCATTCTAAACGAGAACCGACAATATGACACGTAGCATGACCGCTTTTGCCCGCCAGGAAATGCAACATGAGTGGGGCAGCCTGATCTGGGAAGTCCGTTCAGTCAATCACCGCTATCTGGAGCCCCACCTGCGTCTGCCAGAAAGCCTGCGTGATCTCGAAGGTCCGCTGCGGGAAACCCTGCGCAACAAGCTCAGCCGCGGCAAAGTAGAATGCACACTGCGGTTTGTACCAGAGGCCCAGTCGCAGACGCTGACCGTAAACGAAGCCTTTGCCCGGGAACTGCTGGCAGCGGCACAGCAGGTGGAAAACCTGCTCCCGGTATCCAAACCGATCGACACCATGGATCTGCTGCGCTGGCCGGGTGTTCTGCAGGATACCAGGCTGGACATGGACGCCGTCAAGAAAGCCTCCCTGACCCTGTTTCACAAAGCGCTCGATGAACTGATCGACAGCCGCGGCCGCGAAGGTGTAGAACTGGCCGCCCTGATTGATCAGCGCCTCGACACCATTACTGAGATTGTGACTGAAGTCCGCTCTAAGTTACCGGGTATCCTGCAGGCCCAGCGCGACAACCTGAGAGCCCGTCTGGAAGACCTCAAAGCGGAGCTGGACGAAGGCCGTCTTGAGCAGGAGATGGTCATCCTGGCCCAGAAAGCTGATGTGGATGAAGAGATGGACCGCCTCAACACCCATGTTCAGGAAGTAAAACGGGTGCTCAAATCCAAAGGCCCTGTTGGCCGCCGACTGGACTTCCTGATGCAGGAACTCAACCGCGAAGCCAATACCCTGTCATCCAAATCAATCGTATCGGACACCACTCAAAGCGCAGTGGAACTGAAGGTTTTGATTGAGCAGATGCGGGAACAGATCCAGAATATTGAGTGATATTGCTTATCTATATTAAAACAGATAGCGGTAAACGCCCCGGAGCCTATTTTGAAACAGAACATGTTCGTTAAGTACCTGATCTGGATCGCCGAGATATTTACCGAGGCTAAATCATTTGAAGCCAACCCAATTCTGGGCAACAGGCTTCTGAATCGCCCGGGGCTGCATGTTTTGCGAGTTGTTATTGCTCGTTTAATAACAGGGTTTCGCCGCTGGATTCTTAGCTGGAACATCAGTTCAGCACACCGCCGCGAGTTTCGTCAAAAGGATTATTTGCGCATCAGCAATGCTCTACCGCCTGAACTGTTTAAACGTTTGCAGGATGAAGGTGAGCACTGCTGGCCAGAGATTCGGGAGTTTATTCAGGGCAATACCACCACCCGGATCACCTTTCTTGATCAGGAGGCCCTGAAGCAGCTTCCTGCAGCCAGAATGCTGTGTGAGTCATCCTCAATAAGAGATCTGCTGACTTACGTGGCTTCAACCGCTATCCGTCCCTGACCCCACTTCCTGCGTGTCTGCAACCGCGGCTGTGAAGTTAACGGCGACCCGCAGAAACACTTCCATTCAGATACCTTTCACCCAACGATGAAAGCCTGGTTGTTTCTTGAAGATGTCACGGCCGACAAAGGCCCCTTCCAGTATGTCGAAGGTTCTCACCGGTTAACGCTGAAACGGCTTGGCTGGGAGTACCGACAAAGCATTCAGGGGCGGCAGCTGAATGAACGCTATGCGGCGCGAGGATCATTGCGCATTCCTGAGCGTGAACTGGCCTCACTGGATCTTTTGCATATTCAGACATTTGATGTTCCCGCCAATACGCTGGTGATTGCCGATACCTCCGGCTTTCACCGCAGGGGAGAAGCTGCGGCAGACTCTTCGCGCCTGTCGGTCTATTTCTCTTCGCGATTAAACCCGTATATCCCCTTCCCCCTGCCTGATTTTGAGCCGATAAACCGGTTTGCCGAAAAGCAGGTAGCGAAGCAGGTTGCCAGCACAACCACAAGGGCAACATCCAATGAATAATCCAACCACCTGATTGCACCGTTTTTGCCCACAATAATGAATCACCGGTAGTTAAGGGGGCAAAAATAGCGGCCACTAAGCACATTATTTGCGATATCCACTGAATATTCAGCCATACACTAAAGCGGCTTACTTTTTGCTATCTCTTTCTGACAATATTTTGGCATGGCAATGAAGCCTCCTTTAGTCCTCTCTCCGATGACTAAATAGGGGCTTTTTTTGTTTCTGAGGGAGAGAGCTCAATGCAGTGGTTAACCTATCCGGTTTTTTTATTGTTATATCAGATTGGAATCAAAGGAGTGATCGCGCTACTTTCAGCCACCACTCTGTCCGGCTTAGGTTTATTCCTGATACTACCCAACCCCCCTGTCTGGCCCTTACTATTAACCGGATACCTTGGCTGCGCGACACTCGGATTACTTCTGAGAGAAGTTGATCACCTCAGTGATAGAACGCTCCCAGTATCCGCAGAACAATCTGACTGTACAGGTGGGTTACTGATACAACCACTGTTTCGTCAGTTTCAGCAGTTGCTGAGAGCATCAGGCCGAAAACAACAGCTACTGCAACAGCGGCTGGATGAGATCTCCCACTCTTCACAGGAACTGGAACAAAGCGCCATTAGTGTCACTCGTAGCGCGGAACAACAAAGTGACGCCGCTGGCACAGCGGCGGCTGCGGTTGAAGAACTGAATGTCAGCATCAATGAGGTCACCCGACTGGCAGATGCCTCCCGGCACACCAGTCTGGATGCCAGTACCCAGATTGAAGAAAGTATTCAGCAATTAAATGAGCTGGTTGCCACTGTTGCCGATATAGCAGAACAGGCACTTGCCACCAATGCGCTGATGCGCGAACTGAGTGCTAACTCCGAAGCGATCAACAAAATGTCGGGGGTGATTCAGGGCATTGCCGATCAGACCAACCTGCTCTCCCTGAATGCCGCCATCGAAGCGGCACGGGCCGGAGCCAGTGGTAAAGGTTTCGCCGTGGTGGCAGATGAGGTCCGTAACCTGGCGCGTCACAGCCAGGAATCGGCGGCAGAGATCACCCGCAAGATTGAGTCTGTACAGCACCATATCACCTCAACCGGTGAAAAAATGTCCCGCCTGTCAGCCAGTGCCAACCAGAGCCTGCAGCGTTCGGAGCGGGTTCGCTCACAACTCGATAGCGTTTGTGGTCGTACGCAGGCGTTAACTGAACAGGTTATACAGGTTGCCGTCAGCACAGAACAACAAAGCCTGGCGGTTGCCGAAATAGCCGCTCTGGCTGAACGGGTCTCTCAGGGCAACAGGGATAATCTCGAGGCAGCGGCCCAGGCACGAACCATCGCTCACCATCTGACACAGCTGACGGGGTAATCAGGATGACCGGATTTTTCTATCCAGAGTGGCCAGGATTAACCGGTATCCTGCTACTTACGGGCCTTGCTGCGATCTTTTTTATCTTGCACCGGCGGATGCGAAAGCAGCAACACCGCCAGTTGACCTCAGGCATTAAGCAACTGGCGTTACTCCGGCTTCTGCTGGCTGACTTTCAGCGGCATCGGGGACTAAGCACCGGTCTGCTTTCAGGAGACCACAGCCTCCAGACTGATCTGGATATCACCAGAAAGCAACTCGAAACCCATATATCCAAAGCCCGACAACAGAGCACACGATATCAGACCCAATGGCATAGACTGACTACCCAGTGGCAACAGATTTGCCAGAGCACAACGTCTGCAGACACCAATCTGCTCAATCATCATGACCTGATCCGCAACACCATCTTTCTGATCGAGGATATAGCCAGTGAACTGGATCTGAGCTCCTGCCCCAAAGAGATGAACTATCTGCAGAGCATCTGGCAGGAAGTGGTGCAAACCGCAGAATGGACCGGCCAGGCACGGGCACTTGGCACCGGCATCGCAGCAGCAGGATCCAGCAGCGCCGCTCAGAGAGTACGCCTGAGATTTCTGCATGCAAAAATCAAACAGCTATCGTTAACCGCTTTTACCGCGCTGAAACAAAGCAAAACAGACCACCTTAATCTGCAACAATCACAGGCAACCGTGAATAGTTTCCTGTTATGCCTGGAGCAGGATCTGCTAAACTGCGATCGCCCTCAAATAGACGCCAAACTCTACTTCGAACAGGCAACCGTCGCGATTAATAACCTTCTGGGGCTGATGGATGCTGCGTTAAAGGATTTACAGCATGTTACCAAAGCGTTCTGACACGCCATACGAAGCGATAACCCGCTCGGCGAATCGGTCAGAAAAAAAACGGATAGCGAAGTACATCGCTTCCCCTGGCCAGTATCGGGACTATTCGCTTTCAAGCCACTTTCAGCCGATCTACAGCGTCGCACATCGACGCCCTATCGGCTACGAGGGGCTGATCAGAGCCCGATCTGCAGCGGGCTTATCAATCCCGCCGGCAGAGCTGCTGTCATTACCCCAAAACAGTTCTCAGATGCTGACGCTGGACCGACTTTGCCGCACACTGCATGTGCAAAATTTCACTCCGCAGAGTGTCAACAATGAGTGGCTGTTCGTAAACCTCAACGCGCAATCGCTGATCTGTGAGAACCCGCAAAATGGGTTCACCCAGCAACTGTTAGAAGACACGGGGTTAGCCGCGCACCGACTGGTTATTGAGATTCTGGAAAACGAAGTCAAAGACACCGGACTCCTGAAAAACTATATCGATTATATTCATCATCTAAACTGCCTGATCGCCATTGACGACTTCGGCGCTGGCCACTCAAACTTTGATCGTATCTGGCAACTGAAACCCGATATCGTCAAACTCGACCGAAACCTGATCCGCGAAGCCGCACAAAGCAAACGGGCAGCCAGTATTCTCTCGGGAATAATCTCTTTGCTGCACCAGACCGGAAGTCTGGTAGTGGTTGAGGGAGTTGAAACTGAAGCAGAAGCGACGGCAGCGATCGCCGCAAATGCGGATATGATGCAAGGCTTTTATTTCGCCCGCCCTGCCCCCTGGTTGTTAACAGAGAACACCGCTTGCGACATCATCGACCAACTGCTGTTCAGGCAGAGGGATCAGCGCTCGATGCAGTTTAAAGCTCAGTCAGACAATATGGGGCATATCAAGCACCTTTTTCAACAGGCACTGAATGACTTCATCCTCCATGAAAGCCTGCCGCAAAGCTGTACTCAACTTTTCCGAGACCCCCGCGCGGTGCGTTGTTTTCTGCTGGATGAGAACGGCCATCAGACCAGCAGTACACTGAATCCATTCCATCCGAGACAACAGATAGAACTGCGCTTTGCGCCGCTTCTGTGCGGTGACAAGGGCAACTGGTCTCACCGCCCCTATCACTACCTGGCCATTGATCAGCCCGGCACCACCATTATTAGTGAACCCTACCTTTCCATAGCCGACTCGCGCATGTGTGTCACCCTGTCACAGGCGATTCAAGCGGGTAACCACGTGCAGGTTTACTGCTGTGATCTTGACTGGCAGTAAAGCCCCACCATTGACACAGCTCCCTTAATTGGAGCCGCTGACCATGCCCTGATTGTTTGTTTCAAAGCGCTATATAACGGTTTCTGTTAGCTTGTGGCCTGCATATTGCTAAATCTTCATAGCAAAGTGTTTTCAACCATTCCAGACAATTTTTAGTGCTATATTGCACTGTTATATGGCATGGTTGAATTGGCCGCTCAAGGGCGCACAAGAAAAGTGCAACAAGGTTCCTGGAACCGAGGGTATCTACATGAGTATCGACTGGACAGAGTATTCCACCGGCAACTTTTATGATGAACTGATCGCAGAGGACTGCTCCCCAAGGGAACCGGCGACCCGGCTGGTAAACTACCTTGGCTCTTTAAGTACAGCTGAGATAAATAAACGCAAAGAGATGGCCGAATCAACCATTCAGGAGATGGGCGTCAGCTTTACCGTTTACACCGAAGAGGGCAATATTGACCGCGCCTGGCCTTTTGACATCATTCCACGCACCATTTCAGCGTCACACTGGGAGAAAACCGCCAAAGGTCTGAAACAACGACTCAAAGCGCTGAATATGTTTATCAACGATCTCTACCATGATCAGGAGATCATCAAAGACGGCGTCATTCCTGCTGAAATTGTCCTGAAATCCAAGAATTTCCGCCCTGAGTGTGTTGGTGTTACCCCGCCTCATGGTGTCTGGGCTAATATCTGTGGTACTGATCTGGTCCGCGATCTGGATGGCCAGTTTTATGTACTGGAAGATAACCTTCGGGTGCCATCCGGCGTGTCTTACATGATTGAAAACCGGGAGATCACCAAACGGGTTCTGCCGGAGCTGTTCTCCAAAGACTCAATTCTGCCGGTGAATAACTACCCCGCTCACCTGTTTGATATGCTGGCGTCACTTTCGCCACGGGATATATCCCAGCCTGAGATCGTCGTCCTGACTCCGGGAATATTCAACTCTGCCTATTTTGAGCATGCCTTTCTGGCGCAGCAGATGGGGGCAGAACTGGTCGAAGGCAGCGACCTGGTGGTGGAAGATGACGATTGTGTCTATATGAAAACCATCAGCGGTCTGGAACAGGTTGATGTGATCTATCGCCGTATCGATGATGAGTTTCTTGATCCCGAAACCTTCAGAGAAGACTCAATGCTGGGTGTTCCTGGCCTGATGCGGGCATGGAAAGCGGGCAATGTAGCGCTGGCCAATGCGCCCGGTGCAGGGGTTGCCGATGATAAGGTGGTCTATGCTTATGTCCCCGATATCATCCGTTACTATTTGCAGGAAGAGCCTCTGCTGCCAAACGTAGAGACTTTCCTCTGCTCCGACCCGGAGCAGCGTCAGTACGTGCTGGAAAATCTGGATAAGCTGGTGGTCAAGCCCGCGAATGAATCCGGCGGTTACGGTATGCTGGTCGGTCCCCACTCAACCAAAAAAGAGCAGGAACAGTTCGCCACACTGATCAGCAAAAATCCACGTAACTACATCGCTCAGCCAACCCTGAGCCTGTCAACCGCCCCCACCCTGTGCGGTTCGACACCGGAACCCCGCCACCTGGATCTGCGCCCCTTTATTCTTCAGGGTAAAAACCTGTTTGTCACCACCGGAGGCCTTACCCGGGTGGCGATGAAAAAAGGGTCTCTGGTGGTTAACTCATCTCAGGGTGGCGGTAGTAAAGACACCTGGATTGTTGAGGAGAAACGCTAATGCTATCTAAAGTTGCTGAACGGATGTACTGGTTCTCCCGCTATATCGAGCGAGCTGAAAATACCGCCCGGATGGTCGGAGTGTACGACAACCTCCTGTTTGACCTGCCCCGCTCAATCAATATCAGTTGGTTCAATCTGGTGGTCATCAACTCATCCGAAGATGTATTTAATGCACGTTATACCGTCAAGGATGAAAAAAATGTTGTCAAACTGCTGTTAGCGGACAGCACCAACCCAAACTCAATGTCATCCAGCCTGCTGATGGCCCGGGAGAATGTGCGCACCAGCCGGGATGTCTTACCGCTGCCACTGTGGGAACTGATCAATGAGCTGTGCATGTATGTATCAGAACATATTCGCGATGGTATCAACCGCACCAATCGTCACGGCTTTCTTGATAATGTGATTAAGGGTTGTCAACAGATTAACGGTCTTCTGGCAGACAACATGAGCAAGGATGCAGCCTGGCAGTTTATCCGCCTGGGCCGTAACCTGGAGCGGGCCGATATGGCCAGCCGTATCCTCGATGCAGGTATTACCGCGCAGCTGAGCAGTAGCGATGTAGAACAGGATCTTGATCCCTCGCAAATCATCTGGGGGAACGTATTACGGTCATGCGATGGCGCCATGAACTACCGGCGCACCATGCGGGCTACAGTTGAGGGAACCCGGGTGTGTCAGTTCCTGTTACACGATAAACACTTCCCCCGCTCAATCACCTTCTGTGCTGATCAGATAGCAGCGGCCGTCGATCTGCTGCCCGCCTGTGAAATAGAGGAACTGGCAAAACTCAAAACCTTACTGGCCGGGGAACCCGGCGAGCTGGATGAAAGCTTCAGCGATTACCTCAATGACCTGCAGTTAAGCTTTGCGAACCTGCATATGCAGTTTGGTCAGTGCTGGTTCGCGCTGGACAGGTAGACTAGCTCAACCAGACATCTGATGCACTCAGGTCTGAGGCAACGCTCTCTGGCAGAACCGAATATCGCCGATGACCTGAAACCACACAACAGATCAGCAATCATAACGTTGACCACGCCGGTGGCCCCAGACAGGTATCCCTGATACGGCGCGGAAAAACAGCTACCTGTGCAACCTAAAAAACCCCGCTAAGCGGCTATTTTCCACCCAGCGAATACTCTATCGCGGGCGAAAGCGCTATACTCTCCCCCTCAGATTTTATGCCGTCATTCACGGTGAAATAACAGCCCGGAAAAGCGACCAGATTTATGACCCAGTTAGGAACCCTGTATGTTATCTCAGCACCCTCCGGCGCCGGTAAAACCAGCCTGGTAAAAGCCCTGCTAGCGCAGGACACACAGGTTCGCGTCTCGGTATCCCACACAACCCGCCCGATCCGTCCAGGCGAAACCGATGGTAAAGATTATAACTTTGTCACCATGGAAACCTTTGACGCTGAAATTCAGAAAGGTCAGTTCCTGGAATACGCCAACGTCTTCACCAATAAATATGGCACCTCCCGGATATGGGTTGAGGAACAGCTGTCACAGGGAATGGATGTCATTCTGGAAATCGACTGGCAGGGCGCGCAACAGGTTCGCCAACAGATGCCTGACTGCGTCTCCCTGTTTATCCTGCCCCCCTCAATCACCGAATTGCGTAAACGCCTCACCGGTCGTGGCACCGATTCTGAAGAGACCATTAATCATCGTATGTCAGAAGCCCTTAATGAGATACGTCACTACCGTGAATATCAATACCTGCTGGTCAATGACAATTTTGATACCGCGTTGCAGGAACTGCAGTCTGTCTTCACTGCCCGCCGACTGGAACTCAGACGACAACAACAAAAGCATGCCGCAATGCTAACCGGACTCTTGTCAGAATAGATCGGCTCAGGTAGACTGGCCGGCTCTCCGAATCAGGTCTGAAAATTGGCCTGAATGACTGAATCCTATATCCGAGGTCGCTAAATGGCTCGCGTAACTGTTGAAGATTGTCTTGAACATGTAGACAACCGTTTTGAATTGGTAATGATCGCTTCTAAGCGTGCTCGCCAGATCGCAACGGGTGGTAAAGACCCAAAAGTTGAATGGGAAAATGACAAGCCTACAGTCGTTGCTCTGCGTGAAATCGCAGAACAGTATATCGACGTAAGCATTTTGGATGAACGGGAAGAAGATTAACTCTTTTTCAATCCGTCCGAATAAGGCATCATCACTATAGTTTCTGTTTTTTTGTAGTCCTGAGAAATCTGACTACGCTAGAGGCATAGGAGTAATTGATGCCAACTGTTGATGCGCTTTCTGATCGTCTGACCGGCTACCTTGATCTGCAACAGATCAAGCTGGTCAGACGTGCGTATTATTATGCTGAACAAGCCCATGACGGGCAGCGCCGTAAAAGCGGTGAACCCTACGTTACCCACCCCCTTGCAGTAGCCTCAATTCTTGCCGGAATGCACATGGATCATCAGAGTCTGATGGCGGCTATGCTGCATGATGTGATCGAAGATACGGCGGTTTCCCGGGATGGCCTCGAAGGCCAGTTTGGCACAGTTGTCGCTGATATCGTTGACGGTGTCAGTAAGCTGACACATCTGGAGTTTGAAACCCGCGCCGAAGCGCAGGCGGAGAACTTTCAGAAGATGGTACTGGCGATGGCAGTTGATATCCGGGTAATACTGGTGAAACTCGCTGACCGCCTGCATAACATGCGCACCCTCGGCGCTATGCCGCCAGAAAAACAGCGACGTATCGCCCGTGAAACCCTCGATATATACGCTCCGGTTGCCGCCCGTTTAGGCATGCGCGATCTGCAACTCGAACTCGAAGACCTGGCATTTCAGTCATACCACCCGATGCGGGCCAAATATATCCGCCGGGCTGTGGTACAGGCACGGGGGCAACGTAAAGATGTCATCACCTCCATAGAGGAAGCGATCCGCAACCGGCTTAAACAGGAGGGCCTCCCCGGTACGGTTTCTGGCAGGGAAAAACACCTCTACAGCATCTACAGTAAGATGAAAACAAAGGGTAAATCCTTTGCCGAGATCATGGATGTATTTGCTTTCCGGATTGTCACTGAATCCGTAGACGACTGTTATCGTGCCCTGGGTATTGTACACAACCTGTATAAGCCAGTGCCGGGACGCTTCAAGGATTACGTTGCCATTCCCAAAGCCAACGGTTATCAGTCACTGCACACCGACCTGTTTGGTGCCAGGGATATCACCATTGAAGTACAGATCCGTACCAAAGAGATGGATGCAGTGGCCAGCCAGGGGATCGCCGAACACAGTCACTATAAAATCTACGGTGACTCAAGTTCAGCAATTGATGGCTATAACCGGGCGCGCAAATGGGTGCAGGGACTGCTGGAGATGCAAAAACGGGCCGGGAACTCGATGGAGTTTATCGAAACCGTTAAAACCGACCTGTTCCCTGATGAAGTCTACGTGTTCTCGCCTAAGGGGCGGATCTTTGAACTACCTCAGGGTGCCACTGCCGTTGATTTTGCCTATGCGGTCCATACAGATATCGGCAACTCCTGTGTATCCTGTCGCATCAATCGGCGCTTAGCCCCCCTGTCACAGCCTCTGCACAGCGGCCAGACAGTCGAGATAATTACCACCCCCAGCGCCCAGCCCAACATGGCCTGGCTTAACTTTGTTATCACCGGCAAAGCCCGTTCCGCTATCCGCCACTTTATTAAAGTGCAGCATCGCGGAGAATCAATTGAACTCGGCCGGCGACTGTTAACTCAGTTCCTGTCTAACTACGGTTCAAGCATAGAAGAGATCGATCCAGCAGCTCTGGCTACTGTGTTACAGGAAGCGGAACTGAAATCACTGGACGAACTGCTTCAGGATATCGGCATGGGTAACCGTATGGCCTATGTCGTAGCCCGACGGCTACGCCCGGTTGAGCATGAAGAGGATGAGCCTCAGGAGCTCCCTGACAGCAATAAGGCAACTCTGGCTATCCGTGGTACCGAAGGGATGGTACTGCACTACGCGCGCTGCTGCGGCCCTATTCCGGGCGATAGCATCACCGGGCATATCAGTACCGGCCGCGGCCTGGTCATCCATCGTACCGACTGTCGTAATATCGCCTTTATGAAAGACGATGCTGAGAAGTGTGTCTATCTGGAATGGTCTAACAGCATCGATGAAGAATTCATCGTCAATCTGGACCTCAAAGTCGAGCCTAAGCGCGGCCTTATCGCCACGCTGGCAACCACCGCATCGGGTGCCAGTGCAAACGTTCTGAAAATAGATATCACCGAAACAGACGATGCCCTCAATACCGTCCATATCGACCTGACGGTTAAGGACAGGGTCCACTTAGCGAAAGTGATGCGCAAGCTCAAAGCGCTCAAAGCCGTATACAAAGTCACCCGGGTTTAGCTTTTATCCGCATAAATAGCGCACCTTCGGGTGCGTTTTTTTATAACGACAGTTGCCAGACGTGGCTGCGTGAATCAAAGCAGCTGCTAGACGTGGCTACGCCACTTGCCAGAACGGAGCCTTCGGCTCCTGCTAGAAAAAGCATCGCGACGGGACGTCGCTCGCTACAGGGCCTTGGCTTCTTCAGGGCCACGCTGGCATGCTCCAACCCGCTTACAAAGCGTCCTTTCTGTGAAAATTACCGATACTCCCGGCTAAAAAGGCTTTTGCTCTTGCTCTTGCTCTTGCTCTTGCTCTTGCTCTTGCTCTTGCTCTTGCTCTTGCTCTTGCTCTTGCTCTTGCTCTTGCTCTTACGCTTATTCTAACCACTAGCAGGCGCGCAGCGCCGTTCTAGCAAGCGACGCAGTCGCGTCTGATTTTTCCGTTTGCCCACAAACGAAAAAACCCCAGCACACAGTGCTGGGGTTTCCGTATTAGGTGCTTGGCGATGACCTACTCTCGCATGGAGAAGCTCCACACTACCATCGGCGCTAAGACGTTTCACTTCCGAGTTCGGGAAGGGATCGGGTGGTTCCATCTCGCTATTGTCGCCAAGCAAAACTGGTTGCTCTAACGATTTGAACATCAGTGTTAACCTATGCTCAAAGCGTCATTCGAATCCTGTAATCGGAGAGTTATGCACAAACTCTAATCCGTGGCTGTTTTATTCAGCCGCAATGTATCTTTTTCTATCAGCTGACCCAAACGCTTTTGGCGTTATATGGTCAAGCCTCACGAGCAATTAGTACTGGTTAGCTCAACGCCTCACAACGCTTACACACCCAGCCTATCAACGTCCTGGTCTTGAACGGCTCTTCAGGGGGCTCAAGGCCCCAGTGAGATCTCATCTTGAAGGGGGCTTCCCGCTTAGATGCTTTCAGCGGTTATCCTGTCCGAACATAGCTACCGGGCAATGCCATTGGCATGACAACCCGAACACCAGAGGTTCGTTCACTCCGGTCCTCTCGTACTAGGAGCAACTCTTCTCAAATCTCAAACGTCCACGGCAGATAGGGACCGAACTGTCTCACGACGTTCTAAACCCAGCTCGCGTACCACTTTAAATGGCGAACAGCCATACCCTTGGGACCGGCTTCAGCCCCAGGATGTGATGAGCCGACATCGAGGTGCCAAACACCGCCGTCGATGTGAACTCTTGGGCGGTATCAGCCTGTTATCCCCGGAGTACCTTTTATCCGTTGAGCGATGGCCCTTCCATACAGAACCACCGGATCACTAAGACCTACTTTCGTACCTGCTCGACGTGTCTGTCTCGCAGTCAAGCGCGCTTATGCCTTTATACTCGTTGCATGATTTCCGACCATGCTGAGCGCACCTTCGTACTCCTCCGTTACTCTTTGGGAGGAGACCGCCCCAGTCAAACTACCCACCACACAATGTCCTCGATCCCGATCAGGGACCTGAGTTAGAACCTCAATAGTACCAGGCTGGTATTTCAAGATTGGCTCCACATGAACTGGCGTCCACGTTTCAAAGCCTCCCAGCTATCCTACACAAGTAATATCAAAGTCCACTGCGAAGCTATAGTAAAGGTTCACGGGGTCTTTCCGTCTAGCCGCGGATATACGGCATCTTAACCGCAATTTCAATTTCACTGAGTCTCGGGTGGAGACAGTGTGGCCATCGTTACGCCATTCGTGCAGGTCGGAACTTACCCGACAAGGAATTTCGCTACCTTAGGACCGTTATAGTTACGGCCGCCGTTTACTTGGGCTTCGATCAAGAGCTTCGCCGAAGCTAACCCCATCAATTAACCTTCAAGCACCGGGCAGGCGTCACACCCTATACGTCCACTTTCGTGTTTGCAGAGTGCTGTGTTTTTAATAAACAGTCGCAGCCACCTAGTATCTTCGACCAGCGCCAGCTTAGGGAGCAAGTCCCATCACCAGCACCGGCGTACCTTCTCCCGAAGTTACGGTACCATTTTGCCTAGTTCCTTCACCCGAGTTCTCTCAAGCGCCTTGGTATTCTCTACCTGACCACCTGTGTCGGTTTGGGGTACGATTTCTTGTTATCTGAAGCTTAGAAGTTTTTCCTGGAAGCATGGCATCAACCACTTCGTCCAAAAGAGGACTCGTCATCAATTCTCGGCCTTAGGAACCCGGATTTGCCTAAGTTCCCAGCCTACAACCTTAAACACGGACAACCAACGCCGTGCTGGCCTAGCCTTCTCCGTCACTCCATCGCAATAACAAGAAGTACAGGAATATTAACCTGTTTCCCATCGACTACGCTCTTCAGCCTCGCCTTAGGGGTCGACTCACCCTACCCTGATTAACATTGGATAGGAACCCTTGGTCTTCCGGCGGGGAAGTTTTTCACTCCCCTTATCGTTACTCATGTCAGCATTCGCACTTCTGATACCTCCAGGATGCCTTACAGCTTTCCCTTCAACGGCTTACAGAACGCTCCTCTACCACGCTGTAAACAGCGTCCGTAGCTTCGGTGTATGGTTTGAGCCCCGTTATATCTTCCGCGCAGGCCGACTCGACTAGTGAGCTATTACGCTTTCTTTAAAGGGTGGCTGCTTCTAAGCCAACCTCCTAGCTGTCTAAGCCTTCCCACATCGTTTCCCACTTAACCATAACTTTGGGACCTTAGCTGACGGTCTGGGTTGTTTCCCTTTTCACGACGGACGTTAGCACCCGCCGTGTGTCTCCCGTGATTGCACTCATTGGTATTCGGAGTTTGCATCGGGTTGGTAAGTCGGGATGACCCCCTAGCCGAAACAGTGCTCTACCCCCAATGGTGAGACACGAGGCGCTACCTAAATAGCTTTCGAGGAGAACCAGCTATCTCCGGGCTTGATTAGCCTTTCACTCCGATCCACAGGTCATCCGCTAACTTTTCAACGGTAGTCGGTTCGGTCCTCCAGTTGATGTTACTCAACCTTCAACCTGCCCATGGATAGATCGCCCGGTTTCGGGTCTAATCCTAGCAACTGCACGCCCTATTAAGACTCGGTTTCCCTACGGCTCCCCTAGACGGTTAACCTTGCTACTAAAATTAAGTCGCTGACCCATTATACAAAAGGTACGCAGTCACGGTCTCAAGGACCGCTCCCACTGCTTGTACGTACACGGTTTCAGGTTCTATTTCACTCCCCTCACAGGGGTTCTTTTCGCCTTTCCCTCACGGTACTGGTTCACTATCGGTCAGTCAGGAGTATTTAGCCTTGGAGGATGGTCCCCCCATATTCAGACAGGATAACACGTGTCCCGTCCTACTCGATTTCACTACTAAAACGCTTTCGCATACGGGGCTTTCACCCACTATGGCCACACTTTCCAGAGTGTTCTGCTAACGTTAAAGTAGCTTAAGGGCTGGTCCCCGTTCGCTCGCCGCTACTAGGGGAATCTCGGTTGATTTCTTTTCCTCCGGGTACTTAGATGTTTCAGTTCCCCGGGTTCGCCTCTCAAAGTCTATGTATTCAACTAAGAGATACCCAGCTTATACTGGGTGGGTTTCCCCATTCGGAAATGTCCGGGTCAAAGTCTGTTTACCGACTCACCGAACCTTATCGCAGGTTACCACGTCCTTCATCGCCTCTGACTGCCAAGGCATCCACCGTGCACGCTTAGTCACTTGACCATATAACCCAAAAGGGTCTGTCAAAGTCACTGATAAAACTTCATTGTCATCTAACGATGACGCTGAAGTAACGATACATTTACGCCGGATTAGCGCTTGTACATATTTCTCGTTTTGTTACAGGATTCAATTGTTAAAGAGCGGATAAAGCTAAAAGCTTTAAAAGATAAACATCAAGGTGATGTGTATGTTTTAAGACTTTCATGAGCAAGTTCAACCAGTCGTTTAAAGCTATCTTTTTCACGACCAATTTTTGTTGAATCAAGGCAAGTTCTGAGGACGTGTAGCCTGCTACACGACGAGGAACTTAACGCAGAGTCAGCAAAAAAATGGTGGAGCTATGCGGGATCGAACCGCAGACCTCCTGCGTGCAAAGCAGGCGCTCTCCCAGCTGAGCTATAGCCCCATTATGTGCTCTCTTTATCAGTGATCAGATAATTCGTGTGAACGCTTGCTAAGAATCCGCTATCGTTTAAGGAGGTGATCCAGCCCCAGGTTCCCCTAGGGCTACCTTGTTACGACTTCACCCCAGTCATGAACCACACCGTGGTAACCGCCCTCCCGAAGGTTAAGCTAGCTACTTCTGGTGCAATCCACTCCCATGGTGTGACGGGCGGTGTGTACAAGGCCCGGGAACGTATTCACCGCGACATTCTGATTCGCGATTACTAGCGATTCCGACTTCATGGAGTCGAGTTGCAGACTCCAATCCGGACTACGACCGGTTTTCTGAGATTTGCTCCCCCTCGCAGGTTTGCGGCCCTCTGTACCGGCCATTGTAGCACGTGTGTAGCCCTACTCGTAAGGGCCATGATGACTTGACGTCGTCCCCACCTTCCTCCGGTTTGTCACCGGCAGTCTCCTTAGAGTTCCCACCATTACGTGCTGGCAAATAAGGACAAGGGTTGCGCTCGTTACGGGACTTAACCCAACATTTCACAACACGAGCTGACGACAGCCATGCAGCACCTGTCACAGAGTTCCCGAAGGCACTAAGCTATCTCTAGCGAATTCTCTGGATTTCAAGAGTAGGTAAGGTTCTTCGCGTTGCGTCGAATTAAACCACATGCTCCACCGCTTGTGCGGGCCCCCGTCAATTCATTTGAGTTTTAACCTTGCGGCCGTACTCCCCAGGCGGTCTACTTAGTGCGTTAGCTGCGCCACTAAGACATCAAGTGTCCCAACGGCTAGTAGACATCGTTTACGGCGTGGACTACCAGGGTATCTAATCCTGTTTGCTCCCCACGCTTTCGCACCTCAGCGTCAGTATCAGACCAGGTGGTCGCCTTCGCCACTGATGTTCCTTCCTATATCTACGCATTTCACCGCTACACAGGAAATTCCACCACCCTCTTCTGTACTCTAGTTTGCCAGTATCAGGTGCAGTTCCCAGGTTGAGCCCGGGGCTTTCACATCTGACTTAACAAACCGCCTACGCGCGCTTTACGCCCAGTAATTCCGATTAACGCTCGGACCCTCCGTATTACCGCGGCTGCTGGCACGGAGTTAGCCGGTCCTTCTTCTGCAGTTAACGTCACAGCTATAGCGTATTAAGCTACAACCTTTCCTCACTGCTGAAAGTGCTTTACAACCCTAAGGCCTTCTTCACACACGCGGCATGGCTGCATCAGGCTTTCGCCCATTGTGCAATATTCCCCACTGCTGCCTCCCGTAGGAGTCTGGGCCGTGTCTCAGTCCCAGTGTGGCTGATCATCCTCTCAGACCAGCTACGGATCGTCGCCTTGGTGAGCCATTACCTCACCAACAAGCTAATCCGACGCAGACTCATCTGATAGCGCAAGGCCCGAAGGTCCCCTGCTTTCCCCCGTAGGGCGTATGCGGTATTAATCCAAATTTCTCTGGGCTATCCCCCACTACCAGGCAGATTTCTACGCGTTACTCACCCGTCCGCCGCTCGTCAGCAAAGTAGCAAGCTACTCTCTGTTACCGCTCGACTTGCATGTGTTAAGCCTGCCGCCAGCGTTCAATCTGAGCCATGATCAAACTCTTCAGTTTAAATCAAGAATGTCGGAAAAAGACATTCGGTAAATCTAGCTCAAAGTATTAAACAACTTGCAAATACACTTAAATGAATTTACTTGGTGTCGCTTACTTTGATAAAGCTTTTGTGCTTCATCTCAACAAGCGCCCACACGAATTATCTGATCTATCTGTTAAAGAGCGTTGCTATCAACTCTCAACCGTTGCCAGTGAGTCGTCTCAAGCGAGGTGCGTATTCTACTCAACACCCTGATGAAGTCAACCATTTTGTTTGAGAATTTTAACTAAATTTTCAAACCGCCTGATCCACTTCCTGTTTTGTTTATCGCCACCTGAAAAACCGTGTAAACACTGATTTATCAAGGCGTTAAACTCAACAGCCTCACCTGTTTCAGAGACCGTTTCCGGTGGCTGTCTCAAGCGAGGAAGCGCATTCTACATTCTGGGGCAGAGGAGTCAACAGGGGATGCGAAAAAAGTTTCAATTTGATGAACAGTATTGGAGTTTTTAACAGCAAGTGGCTAGAACGCGGCTGCGCCGCTGCTAGACGCTTCGCTTGCTAGTGGTTAGCAGAGCCTTCTTTATCGGTCGGTGACAACCTGCTTCGTAAGAGCGTCCGCAAAACAGAATCCAAAAACATAAAAACCGCCTGACGGCGGTTTTATGTTTTTCGTTGCTTTTTCTAGCAGGAAACGCAGTTTCCGTTCTCGCCACTAGCAAGCGAAGCGTCTAGCTCCTGATTAAGCGAAGCGTCTAGCTCCTGAATCTACTCCGCCGCTTCATCCTCTGCTGGCGCTTTGCGCTTAACGATCACTGCTAAAACGATACCCAGTTCAAAAAGCAACCACATCGGTACTGCTAACAGGGTTTGCGAGATCACATCCGGGGGGGTCAGTAACATGCCCAGCACAAAGCAGCCAACAATCACGTATGCCCGCTTTGCTCTCAGGCTTTCAACATCGGTTATGCCACTCCACACCAGTAGCAATGTAGCAATTGGAATTTCGAAAACGACGCCGAATGCAAAAAAGATCTTCAATACAAAGTTCAGATAGCTGCTGATATCGGTCATCACCGCAACATTTTCAGGTCCGACACTGGTAAAAAATCCGAAAATCAGTGGAAAGACAACAAAATACGCAAACGCGATACCGGAATAAAACAGCACAATACTGGATGCAAGGAGCGGTACCGCCAAACGCTTCTCATGCTGATACAAACCCGGCGAGATAAAGCCCCAAACCTGATGCAGGATAAGCGGCATCGCCAGAAAAATTGCCAGCACCAGTGTCAGTTTGAAAGGGGCAAAAAAAGGCGATGTAACATCCGTCGCGATCATACTGGTGCCTGCTGGCAACAGCGCGGTCAACGGTGCAGAAACGATTTCGTATAGGTTATTGGCAAAGTAGAACAGACAGAGGAACAGAATAAGAATTGCCAGCAAAGCCCGCATCAGGCGACTACGCAGTTCTACCAGATGGGAGACAATAGGTTGCTCCTGATCATCCTCTGAGTGGGTCTGGTTAGGGTCTATCATCGGCCTTGGTATTTTCCTGTTCAGGCTTTACTTCAGATTGTTGGGTTTGTCCCGCCTGCTCCGATTTATCGTCTACAACCGTGCTGTGAGTCGTTTGTTGTACTTGTGTTGCGGCGGTACCTTCAGAGGAGGGGCGACGCATCTCGTCAAGTTCACGGTCAAGCTCATCCTGCTTCATGACAATCTGACGCTTCATCTCATCCAGGCGAAGCTCTTCACTGATCTCTGACTGAATACTGCTAAGCGTCCTTTTTGCTTTACTCACCCAGAGACCTACAGTGCGCACTGCAACCGGAAGCTTTTCTGGCCCAAGCACCACCAGCCCAACAACAGCGATTATCAGTAGCTCAGCAAAACCGATATCAAACATCTGCGGCTACCTGTCGGTTATTTATCAGCTTTTGGCTCTTCTTTAGCCTGCTTATTTGCTTCAGTTTTATCTGTTTCAGCAAAGTCAGCATCATTTTCCAGTTTTTTCTCTTCCTCTTTGGGATCTTCATTCATCGCTTTCTTAAAGCCCTTAACTGCACCGCCCAGATCGCCACCGAGATTACGCAGTTTCTTGGTGCCAAACAGCAGTACGACAATGACCAAAAGAATAGCTAACTGCCACAGACTAATACCACCTAACATATTATTGTTCTCCGATTAACTACTTGGGCGGAGCCTATCCGCTCGTTGATTGAATTATGTTTGGTTGTTCCAGATTACTCGTTTTATCTCTGCTCTGGAACAGCATTAAAACTACTTTTGCTCTGTCCTGGACGCCTTCTCTTCCAGACCTGACATCGCAAACCGACTGGCGAGTTCATTCACAACGGCCTCAGGGCGTACTCCCAGATGAGACAGCGCCACCAGAGTATGAAACCACAGATCGGCCGTTTCATAGACGAGATCCTGGGTATCACCGGTTGATTCGGCATCTTTAGCGGCAATAATGGTTTCTGTTGCTTCCTCGCCGATCTTTTCCAGGATCTTATTCAGTCCCTTCGCATGCAGGCTGGCAACATAGGACTTCTCAGCTGTCGCTTCTTTGCGCTGCTCCAGGATGTCGCCCAACTGTGTCAATACATCACTCATATAAGGCCTTACTTGTCGTAAATCGTATTGGGATCTTTCAAAACGGGTTCAACTGCGACCCACTCTCCCTCTTTGAGGGTTTTAAAAAAACAGTGTTCACGGCCTGTATGGCAGGCGATACCGCCTAATTGCTCAACACTGAGCAGAATCACATCATCATCACAGTCAAGACGGATATCATGTAACTGCTGAACATGGCCAGACTCCTCGCCTTTGCGCCATAGTTTCTGACGTGAGCGGGACCAATAAATAGCCCGGTTTTCCTGCACCGTCAGCGCCAGCGCCTCTTGATTCATCCACGCGACCATCAGCACTTTGCCGGTGAGGTGGTCCTGGGCAATTGCCGGCACAAGGCCATCACTGTTCCATTTGATCTGTTGTAACCATTGTTCAGACATATTGATAATCTTCAAAATCTAAGCAGGCAAGAATACCTGATACTCTGTAACACTACTATCCCCGTATCACGGGAGGCGCAAGAGTAATAGTTTATTGTTTCAGTTCAGTGACGCAGCAATAGCACCACGCCAGCCGTACCCAGCAGCCAGCTTATTGCCGGTAACTCCCGGATGGTAAAGAATGGATCATCCAGAGAGAAACCCGCCGCGGCTACCAGGCAGATCAACCCGACCCAGCGCCATTTATAACTGCGTTGCTGTTGCAATTCATGCCGGGCCACACTCAGAGCCAGCATATCCCGCCGCCGGGAATCATCCAGGCTCTTGAGCTGATTCAGCGCATCGTAAGCCATCTGCGGCAGGTGAGGCATCTTATCCAGCCAGTCAGGCGCTTGCTGTTTCATAGAACGGTAGACCGCTTTGGGGCCCATTCGTTCTTTCATCCAGCGTTCCAGAAACGGCTGCCCGGTTTCCCACAGATCCAGTTCCGGATATAACTGACGCCCCAGCCCTTCGATATTCAGCAGCGTTTTCTGCAACAGTACCAGCTGTGGCTGGACCTCCATGTTGAAGCGCCGGGCGGTCTGGAACAATCCCATCAGCACCATACCGAACGAGATATCTTTCAGCGGCTTTTCAAAGATTGGCTCGCAAACACTGCGGATAGCGGTTTCAAATGCCTGGACATTGGTATCCGCCGGAACCCAGCCAGAATCGATATGCAGTTGTGCAACCTGACGGTAGTTGCGCTGGAAAAATGCCAGGAAGTTACGCGCCAGATAGCTTTGATCTTCCGGCGAAAGAGAGCCCACTATGCCGAAATCAACGGCAATATATTGTGGCGCAGAGGGGTTTTCCCGGGAGACAAAGATATTCCCCGGGTGCATATCCGCATGAAAAAAACTGTCGCGAAAAACCTGGGTGAAGAAGATCTCCACCCCCTGCTCTGCCAGTTTCTTCATATCGGTATTCTGGGCTTTAAGCTGCTCAACGTCAGCCACCGGAATACCATGAATCCGCTCCATGACCAACACATTCTGGCGAGTCAGATCCCAGTAGATCTCAGGCACATAGAGAATCGGAGAGTTCTCAAAATTACGCCGGATCTGGGAACCGTTTGCCGCCTCTTTACGCAGATCAAGCTCATCAAAGATCGTATTCTCATAGTCTGCCACCACTTCAACAGGTTTCAGTCTGCGTCCTTCAACCCATAACGCCTGCACCAGTTGAGCAATGGTATAGAGCACGGCCATATCTTTACGGATCGTTTTTTCGATGCCGGGGCGGATCACTTTCACCACCACCTCTTCACCGTTGTACAACAGCGCCTCATGCACCTGTGCAACCGAAGCAGACGCCATGGGCGTTGCATTAAATTCGGCAAAAAACTCTTCGACCGGGGCACCCAGTGCCCGCTCAATCAACTGCTGCGAATAGGCACTCTCAAAAGGCGGCACCTGATCCTGTAGCTTTTTCAGTTCCAGAGCGAGATCATCAGATAACAGGTCACGTCGGGTGGAAAGCATCTGACCAAACTTAATAAATACCGGCCCCAGCTCCTCCAGCGCTAAACGAAGCCGCTGGCCCTGTGAACGCCCCCCCACCGGAATCACGTAGCGCCATAGCATGAGCATTAATAGGACACGGGCATACCAACGCAGGTTAAGTTGTTCAAAAAGGGTATCAAGCCGGTATCGGGCAAAAACCCGTGCAATCTTGAAAATTCGGAGTAAACGTCGCACCGCTGTTATGTTCCGTGGTCAGTTGTTCTGGAGTGAGGCAGGCATATTGCCCACTTCGGCACTCAAGGTAAAGGGCTGCATCACACCGAAGCCGAAAAGGTTAACCCAGCTCAATACGATTTCGCCCCAGGCGTTTTGCTGTATAGAGCGCTTTATCAGCCCGGCCAAATAACGTCTCAACAGTGTCATCCGCCTGTACTTCTGCGACCCCAAGCGACAGGGTGATTCTGACCGGCTCACCATGGAAGTTAAACGGGCTGCCCTCTACCGCATGACGGATTTTATCAACGGCTGTGAGTGCCTGTTCCGCCGATGTCCCTGGCATGAGAAGCACAAACTCTTCACCACCATAGCGGGAGACAAAGTCAGTAGAGCGGCATTGCCGGGTAAGAATACTGGCCACCAGACGTAACACCTTATCTCCCGCCTGATGGCCATAGGAATCATTAATTCGCTTAAAGAGATCAAGATCCGCTACCGCAATGGAAAAAGATTGGCCATAACGTTTCCAGCGATCAAATTCTGCGGCGATCTGTTTATCATAGCCGGCACGGTTGGGCAGAGAAGTTAACGAGTCGGTCAACGCTTTATGGCGTTCAACTTCCATATGCACTTTCATCTGCTGAGTTTGCTCCTCCATCTGCTCAAGGCGCTCCTGGAGCTGCAGGTAACGTTCATGCAACCGCCGCTCCCGGTTTTCCTCTTTCTGCTTAAACAGATCCACCGATTTCACAATATTCTGCAGCTGTGATGAGACATTACTTTTTAACTGCTGGAGGTCATTTGAGTCCTGCATCGCCTGGTGAATCGCCTGCACATCATGATGGATACCGTTACTCAGAAGCGCTGTCTCTTCATTCAGTAGCCCATCCTTCTGGCTTGCTTCAACATAGGCCTGCACTTCAGCCAACTGCCCGGTGAGGTTTAACAGATAATCTTCAAAGTCTTCGCTATTGTAGGCGCTCAGGCGGGACACCAACCCAACGAGATCCTGAATAATACCAGGCAGGCAACTCAGCGATATACCCCGTTCAATCCGGCTGATTAACTCCCGCGCCAGAGACATCTCACCCTGCGGAATACGCAGACCCGACATCAGACTGAGCAGTTCGGAAGCGATTTTTTGTAACAGCTCCTCATCTTCATGCCCGAGTTCTGCAAGAATGCCCTGCGACCGTCCGCCGGTAAAATCGTCAGTCAGAAGCGGCGCCTGGAGGGCAACCAGATCATTAATCAGAGTGGCAACTTCGCTGGGGTGTCCCGAGAAGGGCGTCATCGCCTCCTCAATGACGCTTAAGCGCTGATTACTAAGATCAGTGGTCAGATTCAGGCGCAGCTGATAGATCCATTTCTGCAGCCCCTGCAGCAGCTCTTTACGATGTTGCTGCTGTTCGAGATCCAACCCTCTGAGCTGCTTTTCAACCTGATTGATGGTCTCGGGATTACCCGCTTTATCCGCTTTGAGCTGTTCACACAGCACGGTTAACGATCGGTCAAGCCGTTCAGATTGTCCATCCAGCACCACTGCCATCTGTAATATCAGATGCTGAAGAGGTCGATCATTGAGTTGAGACTGCAGCTGATCCAGTTCCTCTGAAAGCGCTTTATAACGTTCTTTCCAGTCGTCCTGATCCATCTCTCATACCTGTGAAGAGCCAATCTATAAAAATAGTGAGGCCCAATTTTATGTCACTTTATAACCGACAAGCCAGAGCCTCTGCGTTGATCCCTACTCAATATGCAATAAAAAAGCCGCTAAATGCGGCTTTTTTGATCTATATACAGTTATTGCGCATTGCGCTCCTGCTCAATCAGATACTCGGCCACTTTAAGCATACCGGCATGCCCTCCGGCCTTATCAGCGGTAATCCGATACTTTCCGTTTACGATCAGGGTCGGCACACTTTGAATACCATAACCCTTCAACTTTGAAGCGCCCTGATTCATTCGCATATTCACCGCGAAAGACTGAATCATTTTGGTGAACTTATCTTTATCAACCCCCAGATCAGCATAGTAGTTCACCAGATCGTCCATGCTATTAAACCGCCGCCGCTCTTTATGTAGTGCATCAAAAGTAGCCTGATGGGTTTTATCAAGGTCATGCAGAATCTCAGAGGAGTAATATGCCCGGGCCAGCGGCTCCCAGGAGCGGGAAAAAACCACCGGGACCCGTGAAAAATCCACATCCGCAGGCAGTTTCGTTACCCAGCTGTGAAGCAGCGGTTCAAAGTGGGCGCAATGAGGACAGAGATAGCCAAAAGCCTCTACCACCTCCACTTTTGTTTTGTCGGCGGTAGGAACTGGCATGGCAATCACGTCATAATTCACGCCGGCTTTATATTCCTCAGCCTGTGCGATAACCGCAGTGAGGGTCAGTAGCAACCCGATGGCGAGTTTTCTAAACATATCTCTCTCCAACCTTTCAGAAAATCAAACTCTTATGACCGGCCAATATGCGTCAAGTTCAACCCCGGCGCAAATCTTTTTGCCAATAAAAAAGGCAGCTTACGCTGCCTTTCCTGACTCAGAGCTGAATCTTAATTCAGACCCTGGATATAGCTGGCAACCGCCTGGATCTCCTGATCACTCAGTTTTGCAGCAACAGTACTCATCATCGCCTGAGGATCGTTAGCCCGTGCTCCGGAACGGAAGTTCTTCAGCTGAGTTTCAACGTACTGAGAATGCTGACCACTCAGAGCCGGATAACCGGCTGTTTCAATGCCCTTGCCCTGTGCACCGTGACAGGCAGTACATGCAGCCACACCTTTAGATGCGACACCGGCACGGTAGATCTTCTCGCCAGCGGCAACCAGATCAGCCTTAGCAGCGCCAATCTGAACGGTCTTGGAAGAGAAGTAAGCCGCAATGTCTGCCAGATCCTGATCATTCAGGTTGGTCAGCAGACCGGTCATTTCAACAACGGTACGATTACCCGCTTTAATATCCTGCAACTGTTTCAGCAGGTAGCTCTCATTCTGCCCTGCCAGTTTAGGGAAGTTTCCGACAGCACTGTTGCCATCAGCTCCGTGACAAGCACCGCAAATTGCGGTTTTACCCTGTCCTGCAGCAGCATCTCCCGCCGCATGTGCAACACTTATGATACTCACGCTTGCCAGTATGGCGATCAGTAGTTTATTCATCGACTAACCCAGACTCTTGCTATAGATTGCTAACGGTTTCTGCCACACTCTGAAGCTAATCAGACTGAAACAGGGCGACCTGACCAACACCCGGGCTGGTGTAATATTACAGCCACAGGTAGAATTCCGGCCGAATTATAACCTAATATCCATACAAACTGGAACGATAAATGTCTGTATTTACAGGCTGATAGGCAAAAAGTATATGTCTTTACCCCAAATTCAGTACCATCTGACACGTTTTAACACCAGTGCAAGCAAGCTTAGCCAGTGTCCAGAAGACACCGGAGCAGAGGTCGCGTTTGCAGGTCGTTCCAATGCCGGCAAGTCCAGTGCGATCAACACACTGACCAACGCAAAGCTGGCCCGTACCAGTAAAACCCCGGGCCGGACTCAGTTGATCAACTTCTTCGATACCAACGTTGAAGGCGTGCGCATCGTAGATCTGCCAGGTTATGGTTATGCCAAAGTGCCTATCGCCATGAAGGAGCACTGGCAGAAACATCTGGACGATTACCTGCAAAACAGGGAGTGCCTTCGCGGAGTTGTATTGATGGTAGATATTCGCCACCCGCTGAAAGAGTTCGACCTGATGATGATTCAGTGGTGCAGTGAGGCCGCCATGCCTTTGCACATTCTGCTGACCAAAGCGGATAAACTGAACCGTGGCGCAGCACAGAATGCGCTGCTGAAGATGAAGCAACAGTTGGATGTGAAAAATAACCCATTGTTAACAGTGCAAACCTTTTCCGCGTTGAAAACCACGGGGGTTGAACAACTGCGCGAGCACCTCAATCGCTGGTTGCTCGAGGAAGATAGCGCGGCTGAATAGTCGCTCAGCGGATCATTGGAGCCATCAGCCATTGCCCCGTAACAGCCCAAAGCCAGCGCCATAAAAAAGCTCCCGGAATCATCAGGAGGGGAACCATTTGATTTCGAGAGCACTAAGGCATATTTGTTTTCATATGCTTCATTGATGATGAGAGCCAACCCAGGCATGGGTTCTGGCCCTGAGTGATTAACACAGGGCAAAGAATATAACTCTCATACTATTAAGAGTGACACTCAGAAGAAAAGTTCACTGCTGCAGTACTGCTCACCAGACACAACACTGTCAGCTTACTAGTATCAGTGAGCCTCATCCCAGTTATTACCAACCCCCGCTTCCACCAGCAGAGGCACATCCAGCGCCGCAGCCGACTGCATCAGTTCGACCAGTTGGTCTGACACTGACTCAACATTGTCTTCTGGAACCTCCAGAATCAGTTCATCGTGTACCTGCATAATCATGCGGGCACCACTATCACTATTTTGTAACCAGCTATCCACCTTCACCATCGCCTTCTTAATAATATCGGCAGCGGTACCCTGCATCGGCGCATTGATCGCGGTGCGCTCGGCCGCCTGGCGGCGCATGCCATTGCTGGCTTTAATCTCCGGCAGATACAAACGACGGCCAAACAGGGTTTCCACATAGCCCTTCTCTGCGGCCTGTGCACGGATATCATCCATATAGCGCTGCACGCCGGGATAGGTATCAAAGTAGTGGTTGATATAGGTTTGCGCCTCATTCCGGCCGATACCCAACTGTTTTCCCAGACCAAAAGCAGACATGCCATAAATCAAACCAAAGTTGATCGCTTTAGCACTGCGGCGCTGCTCAGAGGTGACGCTGTCCAGCGCCACACCAAACACCTCGGCGGCGGTGGCTTTATGAACATCTTCCCCGTGGGCGAAAGCATTCAATAAGCCTTTATCCTGTGACAGGTGCGCCATGATCCGCAGCTCTATCTGAGAATAATCGGCCGCAACCAGTTTGTAACCCTGTGGAGCAACAAACGCCTGCCGGATCCGCCGCCCCTCTGCGGAACGGATCGGAATATTCTGCAAATTAGGATCCGACGAGGAAAGCCGACCGGTGGCGGTCACCGCCTGATGGTATGAGGTATGAATCCGACCGCTGGCAGGATTGATCATCTGCGGCAGCTTATCGGTATAGGTGCTCTTCAGCTTACTCAGACCGCGATGTTCAATAATAACCTTCGGCAATGGGTAATCCAATGCCAGCTCCTGCAGCACCTCTTCAGCGGTTGAGGGGGCCCCTTTGGGGGTTTTCTTGATCACCGGCAGCTTCTGTTGCTCGAACAGAATCTCCTGCAGCTGTTTAGGAGACCCCAGGTTGAAAGGCCCGCCCGCCAGCTCATGGGCTTTTTTCTCCAGCTCAACCAGACGCTCTCCATGCTCACGGCTCTGGATCGCCAGTTGCGTCGCATCCACCATCGCTCCCTGCTGTTCCATGCGCGCCAGCACCTGAATCAGGGGCAGTTCAATATCGGAGAAGACAGATTCCAGTGTCGGATCCTGCTGCAGCTTTGTATTCAGCACCTGATGCAGGCGCAGCGTGATATCGGCATCTTCAGCAGCATAAGGGGCCGCCTGTTCCATCTCGATCTGATTAAAGGTCAGCTGTTTTTTGCCTTTACCGGCGATCTCTTCAAACTTAACCGTTTTCACCCCCAGATAGAAATCCGCCAGATCATCCATATTATGGCGCGAAGCGGTGGAGTTCAGGGCATAGGATTCGAGCATGGTATCAAAGGCAACGCCCTGGAGCGTAATCCCGTAACGGGCCAGCACATTCATATCATACTTAATATGCTGACCGACCTTTTTATGCGACACACTCTCCAGTAAAGGTTTCAGCTGAGCCAGTACTTCATTGCGATCCAGCTGCGCCGGGGCCCCCATATAATCATGAGCAACCGGCAGGTAAGCCGCTTTTCCAGGCTCCACCGAAAACGACAGACCAATCAGATTTGCTTCCATATAGTTGAGACTGTCTGTTTCAGTATCAAAAGCAAACAGGTCTGCGGCCTCCAGCACCTTAAGCCAGCGATCAAACTCATCCTGAGTAAGGATAGTTTCATAAACGATCTCATCCGGCAGCTGCGATTCATTCTCTAACGCTTTGGCTCCCTCGGCAGCCTCTGCATCCAGCTCACTGATCCAGCTGCGAAATTCACACTGCTGAAACAGCCGCAGCAACTGCTCATTATCGGCTACCGGCAGCGGAATATCCTCGATACCACACTCCAGATCAAGATCGGTTTTAATTGTTGCCAGCAGGTAGGACAACTCAGCGGCTTCACGGTTATCTTCCAGCTTTTTGGCCATCGTTTTTGCGCCGCGAAACCCCAGATCGGCAATTTTATCGAGATTTTCATAGAGCTCTTTAATCCCGCCGATTCCCTGCAACAACGCCAGAGCCGTTTTCTCGCCAACTCCTGGCACACCGGGGATGTTATCGACCTTATCTCCCATCAGCGCCAGATAATCGATAATCAGCTCCGGGGGAATACCAAACTTCTCATTGACCCCATCGATATCCATATGGGAATCATTCATAGTGTTAATCAGCGTGACATGCTGGTCCACCAACTGCGCCATATCCTTATCGCCAGTAGAGATAATCGTATGCAGCCCCTTCTCGCTCGCTTCACGGGCCAGAGTGCCAATCACATCATCCGCTTCAACCCCCTCCACACAGACCAGCGGAAAGCCCATCGCCCGGACAATATTGTGGATCGGTTCAATCTGGGTACGCAGATCATCCGGCATCGGCGGACGCTGAGCTTTATAGTCCGGATAGATCTCATCACGAAATGTTTTCCCTTTGGCATCAAACACCACCGCCACCGGACTTTGGGGATACTGTTTTATCAGGCTGCGTAACATACTGGTGACCAGACGCACGGCACCGGTCGGAACTCCCTCAGAGGTGCGCATATCGGCCTGCTGAGCAGCAAAAAATGCCCGATACAGGTATGAGGATCCATCGACTAAGATAATAGGAGAAGTATTTGCGGTCATGGTATTGCAGTCATTGTCCGTCAGGAGATATTGTTATCGGGTTTGGTGCCCGGAAGTACCATCATATTAGATTAGCCTCCGACACAGAAGGGGCGTCTCAGTTCACGGAGTGGTTATGAAAAAATTTTTAATCCTGCTTACCCTGCTGTGCTCAATCTCTCTGGTGCCAACAGCCAGTGCCGATGTGTTACCAGAGTTTGATGACAATGAACCGGTGGTCACCATACGCCACGGAGAAAAGGCCACCTACTTTGAGTATCGGGTAAACGGTAAACTGAAAGAGATAAAAGTTAAGCCGGTGGTCGGCAAAACTTACTATCTGCGACCCACCGAAGAGGGGGAGTTTCAGCGATTTGAAGACTCCAGTCTGATGTTGCCTAAATGGATTCTTTTCAGCTGGTAAAAAATAAGCGGTATTTATGGCTGTATATACACATGTGAGTAACACCGATCTGAAAACCCTGTTACAGGATTTCGATCTCGGAGAGCTGGTTGATTTCAAAGGGATCGACGGCGGCATCGAAAACACCAACTATTTTGTCACCCTGAATGATGGGGCCGGGAAACATGAGTATGTACTTACTCTCTTTGAAGAGCTGACTCATGATGAGATGCCCTATTTTGTTGAACTGACCACCTGGCTAGCTGAGCGAGGTTGCCCGGTGCCCTTTCCGTTCAAAGATCGCAACGGCATCGCCCTGAAAGCACTGCATGGCCGCCCGGCGCTGCTGCAATCCAGACTGTCCGGCAACCATATTGAGAAACTGACACCGGAACATTGCCGCCAGATAGGCGCCGCGCTGGGGCAGTTTCATCAGGCAGGTCTCGATTTTTATATGCAGCGTCAGGCCCATCGCGGCGTGTTCTGGTGGCGCCGGGAATCGCAGCAGATTGCCAGCAAGCTCAGTGATGAAGATGCGCAACTGTTACGCACAGAAGTAACCCTGTTTGAACAACTCAGGGAGCAACCCTGGAACCTGCCGCAGGGTGCAATTCATGGGGATCTGTTCCATGATAACGCTCTGTTTGAGGGCGATCAGCTGAGCGCGATTCTGGATATCTACAATGCCTGCACCGGTTATCTGCTCTATGATCTGGCGATTGTCGCCAATGATTGGTGCGTTAATCCGGATGGCTCGATTGACCCGCAACGGGAACAGGCACTGCTCACCGCCTATGGCGAAGTCAGACCCTTCGACGACAACGAATACCTCGCCTGGCCCCAACTGGTGAGAACCGCAGCGATGCGTTTCTGGTTATCCCGACTGATCCCGGCGCTGGACCCCAACTCCACCCAGAAGATCAAAGACCCGGAAGAGTTCCGCCGGATATTGCTACAGCGGATTAAGACCCCTGCGGCGTTACCCTAGCTCGTGGTATTAACCTGGACTGCACAACCAATATAACAATTTTGATTCCAGGAGCGGCTTTAGCATGCCCTCTGCGTACCCGCCGCGAATGGAAATATTCCAATATTGATCGCGGCTGGAAGCCGCTCCTACAAATGTAAAGCAGGCTCTTTCGAGTCACGAGCAAGTCACGCTCTTTGTGACGTTCGAGCGACGAGCAACGGCTCTTTAAGATCTGTCTGGCCTCCGACCGCCCCGGCCGTTATAATCTCCACTGAATATTTATACAGCTATCTGAAGAAGCCCTATGGACGTATCCCATCTCCTTGATTCCCTTAATGAAGCCCAGCGGGAAGCGGTCTCCGCTCCGGTCTGTAACATGCTGGTGCTGGCGGGTGCCGGTTCCGGTAAAACCCGGGTACTGGTACACCGGATCGCCTGGCTGGTGCAGACCGAGGGGCTCTCCCCCTACTCAATTATGGCGGTGACCTTCACCAATAAAGCCGCCAAAGAGATGCGCGGCCGGATAGAGGAGCTGATGGGACTCAACCCCAGCGGCATGTGGGTTGGCACCTTTCACGGTCTGGCTCACCGTATTCTGCGGGCTCACTGGCGCGATGCCGGCCTGACGGAAAACTTTCAGATCATGGATTCCGATGATCAGCTGCGGCTGATTAAGCGGCTGGCTAAAGAGATGAATCTGGACGACAGTCGCTGGCCGGCCCGGCAATTTCAGTGGTATATCAACGCCCAGAAGGATGAAGGGCTGCGTGCCCGCCATATCGAGGCTGGTGGCGATCCTAATGCTCAGGTGATGCTGAATGTTTATGCCGCCTATGAGGATGCCTGTGACCGCGGAGGTATGGTTGATTTTGGTGAGTTACTGCTACGTTGCCTGGAGCTGCTGCGGGACCACAACCCCACACTGCTGGAACATTACCAGGAACGTTTCCGCTATATTCTGGTAGATGAGTTTCAGGATACCAACTCCATCCAGTATGCCTGGCTGAAGCTGCTCTGCCAGCCAATGGACCCACGTAAGCCGAAGCCGGAAAAACTGATGGCGGTTGGGGATGATGACCAGTCTATCTACGGCTGGCGCGGCGCCAAGATCGAAAATATCCAGCGTTTCAATCAGGATTTCCATGAAACAATGGTGGTTAAGCTGGAACAGAACTACCGTTCCAGCAACACCATTCTGCAGGCGGCTAATGATGTCATCCGCAACAATCAGGGACGTCTGGGTAAAGAGTTGCGCACAGATCAGGCAGATGGCGAGCTGATATCCCTCTACGCGGCCTTCAATGAACAGGACGAATCACGCTTTATTGTTGATCAGATAGATAGCTGGGTCAGAAAAGGCAATCTGCGCAGCGAGACAGCGATTCTGTATCGCTCCAATGCCCAGTCGCGGGTATTAGAGGAGGCGCTGATCCGTGCCGGAATGCCTTACCGCATCTACGGCGGACAACGCTTTTATGACCGCCTGGAGATCAAAAACGCCCTCGCTTACCTGCGCCTGATCAACAACCGGGAGGACGATACCGCCATGGAGCGGGTGATCAATGTGCCCACCCGGGGTATTGGTGGCAAAACCCTCGAAGAGGTGCGTTTACATGCCCGCACCGAGGGGGTATCCATGTGGCGGGCGGCGAACGAGGTGATTGAGCTGAATAAACTCACCGCCCGGGCAGCAAATGCTTTGCAAGCCTTTATCGACCTGGTCGAGCAGATCGCACAGGAAACCGAAGGTACCGATCTGCACGAACTGACCGAACATGCCATTAAACGGTCGGGGCTGATCGAGCACCACCTCAAAGAGAAAGGAGAGAAAGCCCAGGCCCGGGTGGAAAACCTTGAAGAGCTGATCAGCGCAGCGCGCCAGTACCTGTCAACCTGGCAACCCGACCTGGAAGGCAATGAGAACAGCACGCCGCTGACGGCATTTCTCGATGATGCGGCGCTGGATGCCGGCGAGGCTCAGGCTGAAGAACATCAGGATTCGGTACAGTTGATGACCCTGCACTCGGCGAAGGGACTGGAGTTCCCGCTGGTGTTTCTGGCCGGTATGGAGGAGGGGTTATTCCCCCACAAGATGTCAATTGAGGAGGGTGGCCGCCTGGAAGAGGAGCGCCGGCTCTGTTATGTAGGAATCACCCGGGCGATGCAGAAACTGTTTATCACCTATGCAGAATCCCGTCGTCTGCACGGTAATGAAACCTTTAACCGCCCCTCCCGCTTTATCCGCGAAATACCGGATAGCTGCCTTGAAGAGGTGCGCCTCAACGCCAGTGTCAGCCGCCCGGTGACTGCGCGGCAACCACAACGCCCATCAATGTTTGACCACGCTGAGGTGCCTGAAACACAGATTATTCTGGGGCAACGGGTCAGTCACCAGATTTTCGGTGATGGTATTGTGGTGAATTATGAAGGCTCTGGCCCCAAAGCCCGGGTGCAGGTCAACTTTGATTCCGAAGGGAGTAAATGGCTGGTGGTCGGTTATGCGAACCTGCAACCGGCATAGCCCTGAGCATTAGGGTCAGCCGACACTGTTATAACCGGTACGGCTGCCGATACAGTGTTTATAAGCGGCCTGAGAGGGAGAGGCAATGCTACACAGAATCTGGCTGGGATTTTTCCTGCTCGCCTTTCTCGGCGGCCTGTATCAATGGCTGGCACTCGGCGATGCCGACGTTTTTCAGCGGATGGTGCAATCTACTTTTGATATGTCAAAGCTATCAGTGGAGCTGGCGCTGGGGCTGATCGGCACACTGGCGTTCTGGCTGGGCATTATGAAGCTGGCGGAAGCGGCTGGACTGGTGGAAAAGATGGCCAATGGTCTCAGCCCACTGTTTACCCGGCTGATGCCTGAGGTACCCAAAGGGCACCCGGCGATCGGCTCAATGACCATGAATCTGTCCGCCAATATACTCGGGCTGGATAATGCAGCAACGCCACTGGGGTTAAAAGCGATGCAGGATCTGCAACTGCTCAACCCGGATAAAGCACGTGCCACGAATGCTCAGATTCTGTTCCTGGTGCTGAATACATCCTCGGTTACCCTGTTCCCAATCACCGTGTTTCTCTACCGTGCCCAACAGGGCTCGCCTGATCCGACCTCGGTGTTTATTCCCATCCTGATCGCCACCTGCTGCTCTACCCTGGCGGGTTTGCTGGCGGTCGCCTGGGTACAGAAGATCCGTTTGTGGGAGCGGGTAACTCTGTTCTATCTGGGAGGCTTCTTTGCCCTCTTGCTGGCCTTTCTCGGCTACTTCGCCACGCTCACCGTTGATCAGTTGCAGCAGCAATCATCACTGATCGGCAATCTGATGATCTTCAGTGCCATTATCTGCTTTCTCGGGGCCGCCCACCTGAAAGGAGTGAATATCTATGAAACCTTTGTCGAGGGGGCAAAAGAGGGATTTTCAGTCGCTATTATGATTATCCCCTATCTGCTGGCGATGCTGGTGGCAATCGGCGTGTTTCGCGCCAGCGGCGTGATGGATGGTGCTATCTGGCTGCTGCGGGAGGGTATCTCGCTGCTGGGGGTGGATACCCGTTTCGTGGATGCTCTGCCCACCGCACTGATGAAGCCACTCAGTGGCTCCGGGGCCCGGGCCATGATGCTGGATGCGATCAACACCCATGGGGTAGATTCATTTGCCGGTCGAATGGCCGCGATTATTCAGGGGTCAACGGAAACCACCTTCTATGTACTGGCGGTCTATTTTGGCTCAGTGGGTGTACGTCATACCCGCCATGCCCTGGCCTGCGGACTGACCGCAGACCTGGCAGGGATTATCAGTGCAATTGTGGTGGGATACTGGTTTTTTGGCTAACGAGGCGTTAGTGCCCAAAGTCCAGCGCCCGGATATGACCATGGCCATCGATAGCCACCTGAACACACTCCGTTTCTGATACTTTGCGCAGATCCCGGCCGTCAGGACAGCAACCCCAGATCTCAACATTGATTCGCAGTGAGCTGGTGCCCTGCTCTTTAATGCGGGTATAAAAGCTCAGAATAGTCCCCTCCAGCACCGGCGCCATAAAACTCATCGCCCCGATAGAGACAGTGGCAACCCGGCCCTCTGCCGCTTCCGCCGCCCGGATCTCTGCCGCCAGAACCGCCTGAGAAGCAACCCAGCCACCATAAACATCACCAAACATATTGGCGGCTGCCCCGGACGCAGGACAACGAAGGCTTAGTTCACCTTCGGGCTTTAAGAGAGTCTTATCGGTATTCATATCAGGTGTGTTCCCGCATAGTATTTATATTTGCTGGGTATATTTTACTACCAAATACCCAACTCAGGTCTAGCTAAAATAAGTGAGTCCAGCAAACCCGGCAGCAGAAAACTTTTCAATATGTCACATGTTTGTCACAAATAGCCCTTATATTCCTCTCATCGATTTAATACTGATCGTTTTAAAAGCGTATTCAAACCCGACTCTGTGGAGCTTGTAATGAAACCAATGAAGAAAATTTTTGCGGCTGTTGCACTGACAGCAACCTGCCTAACTGCTTCTGCAGCTGACCTGCTGGATCCAAACCTGCCAACTTACTCAAAAGCTTCTGGTGTTTCTGGAAACCTTTCTTCTGTAGGTTCAGACACCCTGGCTAACCTGATGACCATGTGGGCTGAAGAGTTCAAACGTAACTATCCAAACGTTAACGTTCAGATTCAGGCAGCCGGTTCTTCTACTGCACCTCCCGCGCTGACCGAAGGAACGTCTAACGTCGGCCCTATGTCCCGTAAGATGAAGGACAAGGAACTGGAAGCGTTTGAAAAGAAATATGGTTACAAGCCAACCGCTATTCCGGTTGCGATCGACGCTCTGGCAGTCTTCGTAAACAAAGATAACGCCATCGAAGGTCTGACCATTCCTCAGGTTGACGCGATCTTCTCTTCTACCCGTAAATGTGGTCTGACTGACGACGTTAACACCTGGGGTGATGTAGGTGCTACCGGTGCTATCGCATCTCAGGGCTTCCAGATCTTTGGCCGTAACTCTGTATCCGGTACTTACGGTTACTTCAAGAAGCACGCGCTGTGTAAAGGTGACTACCGCAACAACGTAAACGAGCAGCCAGGTTCTGCATCTGTAGTGCAGTCTGTTTCTACTTCCCTGAACGGTATCGGTTACTCAGGTATCGGTTACAAGACCTCTTCTGTTCGTGCTCTGCCACTGACCAAGAAAGCCGGTACTCCATTTGTTGAAGCGACTCCCGATAACGCTCTGAACGGTTCTTACCCTCTGGCACGCGCTCTGTACATCTATGTGAACAAGAAGCCTGGTCAGGATCTGGCACCACTGGAGCGTGAGTTCCTGAAGATGGTTCTGTCTAAAGTAGGCCAGGAAGTGGTTGTTAAGGATGGTTACATCCCACTGCCAGCCACTCTGGTTGAGAAGAAAATGAAGGAACTGGGTCTGTAATACAGACTTTTATTCCCGGGTTATCAGACCCACACCAAAAAAAGGAGCCTTTATGGCTCCTTTTTTAATGATGTAAAAGTTTTATTACAGTTCTGTAACATTTCTGTCATCAAGTCAGTTTATCGTGGCGCCATAACTTTTTTATAATTGTAGAAATGTCATGAATATTGAGAACAGTTCCGTTATTCCTGATCTGGATTTTGATTCTCCGGCGGCCCGTCGGGGACGGAAATTCCGGGCCCTCAAAGACAAGGTTGCCACCGTTGGCATCGGTCTGGGGGGTGTCAGTGTCATCATCGCGATCCTTTTGATCTTTTTCTATCTACTCTATGAAGTCATTCCGATGTTTCGTGCGGCTGAAGCACAGCCGTGGCAACAGAACGGCCAGGTTGTCGAACCCTACGCCGTCCCCGGGAAGGGTAAAACCCTGTACATGGCGATGGAAGAGCAGGCAGAGATCGGTTTACGGGTTACTGACCGCGGCGAAATGCTGTTTTTCAGCACCACCAGCGGTGAGGTCATAGAGAGTATTCAGGCAGCCCTACCCGCCGATACCAGCATCACCAGTTTTGCACTGGTGTCCGAGAACAGCCACACCTTCGCTTTGGGACTGAGCAACGGTCAGGCGCTGGTCTTCAAACATGAATACAAGTCAACCTATCCTGATGGCAAGCGGGTGATTTTGCCCACCATCACCTACCCTCTGGGTAAGGACCCTATCAGTGTTGCCAACGTTGCACTCGCTCAACTGACCGTCAGCGGAAATGAAGGCAGCTATGCACTGATCGGGGGCAATGAGGGCAACCTGAAAGCGGTTTTTATCTCTCAGACAGAGAATATGTTTACCGGCGACGTTGAACTGGAGCAATCCACAACGTCACTACCGGACCTGGGCATCAAAATTAAGAAAATGCTGCTGATGCCGGACCTTGCCTGGTTATTTGTTGCCGGAGAGGGTGGCAAAATGGCGGTTGTCAGCCTGCGTAATCATGATGATCCGACCATCACTCAGGTGTTGAACGCCTCTTCCAGCAAGATCACCACCTTTGATCTGCTACTGGGTGGCAATGCAATCCTGCTGGGTAATGAAAAGGGCGAAGTCTCCGAGTGGTTTCTGGTACGTGATGAGCAGGGCTCCTGGCAGATGACTAAGATCCGCTCATTCGATACCGGCACTTCACCGGTGGTTGACCTGGCGATTGAACACCGTCGCAAAGGCTTTGCCACGATTGATACAGCCGGCGACCTGCGACTTTACAACACCACCGCCAATGTTAATGTGCTGGTGCAGAGAGTCGCTGATGCAAACGCTTCTATGATCACCATGGCTCCGCGGGCCAATGCGCTGCTGATCGAAGAAAACGGCAAACTTAAACTCTGGCATATCGACAATGAGCATCCGGAAGTTTCCTGGAGCTCACTGTGGGGTAAAGTCTGGTACGAAGGTTACGATAAGCCTGAATATGTATGGCAGTCCTCTGCGGCCAACAACGACTTCGAACCCAAGTTCAGCCTGATGCCACTGGCATTCGGTACCCTGAAAGCGGCGTTTTACGCCATGATCCTGGCAACACCGCTGGCGATCTGTGGCGCAATCTATACCGCCTACTTTATGGTGCCGTCACTGCGACGTAAGGTAAAACCCTTTATCGAACTGATGGAAGCGCTGCCAACCGTTATTCTGGGCTTCCTCGCAGGTCTCTGGCTGGCACCGTTTATGGAGGAAAATCTGCCGGGCATCTTTGTCACCCTGCTGATGTTACCTTTATCAATTCTCGCCTTCGCCTTCCTCTGGGCGCAGATGCCAAAACAGATCCGCTGGCTGGTACCCGATGGCTGGGATGCGCTGCTGCTGATCCCGGTTATCATCCTGGCCACCTGGTTCAGTATCGCCATCAGCCCATCACTGGAACTGGCGCTGTTTGACGGTAATATGCGCCACTGGCTGACTAACGACCTGGGGATCGCTTACGATCAGCGCAACGCAATGGTGATCGGTATCGCGATGGGCTTTGCCGTAATTCCTACCATCTTCTCAATCACTGAGGATGCGATCTTCGCCGTGCCAAAACATCTGAGTTACGGTTCACTGGCACTGGGCGCAACCCCGTGGCAAACCCTCACCCGCGTTGTGATGCCAACCGCCAGCCCCGGTATCTTCTCTGCCGTTATGATCGGTATGGGTCGTGCGGTCGGCGAAACCATGATTGTTCTGATGGCCACCGGTAATACACCGATTATGGATGCTAATATCTTTGAAGGGATGCGCACACTGGCAGCAAACATCGCCGTGGAGATGCCAGAGTCGGAGGTCGGCAGCACCCACTTCCGCATTCTGTTCCTGGCTGCCTTTGTGCTGTTTATGTTTACCTTTGTGGTAAACACCATGGCGGAAGTGATCCGTCAGCGGCTGCGTAACAAATATGGCTCCCTGTAACCTGGGTTGGTGAGGAAATAACAGATATGAACATCTCAGCAAAAGAGTGGTTTAAATCCGGTTCACCCTGGGTGTGGCTGAACGCCGGAGCCGTCGCTATCAGCATTATTATGGTTATCGGTCTGTTGGGACTGATCGCCGTACGCGGTCTGAGCCACTTCTGGCCTGCCGACATTGTGCAGGGCACCTACACCATCGATGGTCAGTCAAAAAAGGTCATTGGTGAGATTGTAGAAACCCATGAAGTACTGACCGAACAGCTGATTGAAGCGGGTATCAAAATACCAGATGACAATGAGTTTTCCATTCGTCACCTGCTGAAAATAGGCAACCGTGATGTCAACGGCACGGACTTTACCTGGGCACTGGAGCACTATTTCGAAGACCAGACCCGTCCGGTGATGCTGTTTACCGCTGAGCGCCGGGAGTGGGGGAATCTTTATGGATACCTGCGCTCACTCAAAGAGTCCGGTAAAGAGATCAGTCATTACGATGGATATGAACAATCGCCGGAATATATGGCGATGTGGGACGAGTTGGACAAGCGTGTCGAGCGGGCTCTGCGGATTCATGAGGATATCCTTAAAATTGAGAAGCATGAGATCGGTTCGATCAACTACGAGCTTGAGCGTCTGCGCCTGAAGGAGCGGGGCCTGCAACTGAAACATGTTGAAGACCCGGCCGCCTATGAAGCCATTAACCAGCGTCGTAAGCAGTTGGATGCCGATTATGAAGGCCTGCAGCAGCGCCTGCTGGACCTGTATACCGAGATCAACCGGGATTCTCTGACCGCAGAAGTCGCTGGCGGCCAGATTGTTGAAGTACAGCTGGCCAAGATTGTGCGCATTTTCCGTCCCAACGCGATGGGAATCGGGCAAAAAATGGTCCACTACGCTGAGAAGCTCTGGGAGTTTGTCAGTGATGAGCCCCGTGAAGCGAATACCGAAGGGGGTATATTCCCGGCGATCTTCGGTACCGTTATGATGGTTCTGCTGATGTCGCTGCTGGTAACACCATTTGGCGTAATCGCTGCGGTCTATCTGCGGGAATACGCCAAACAGGGGTTTATCACCCGCCTGATCCGCATCGCGGTGAACAATCTGGCGGGGGTCCCATCGATCGTTTATGGTGTATTCGGTCTGGGCTTCTTTGTCTACTTCCTGGGGGGTAACATCGATGACCTGTTCTTCCAGGCGGCAAAACCAGCACCAACATTTGGTACCCCGGGCCTGATGTGGGCTTCCCTGACCCTCGCCCTGCTGACAGTTCCGGTGGTGATTGTTGCCACTGAGGAGGGTCTGAGCCGGATTCCCCGGGCGGTTCGTGAAGGCAGCCTGGCACTGGGAGCCACCAAGTTTGAAACCCTGATGAAGGTGGTTCTGCCAATGGCAAGCCCGGCAATGATGACCGGTGTTATACTGGCAATAGCCCGTGCCGCCGGTGAGGTTGCACCACTGATGCTGGTGGGTGTGGTAAAACTGGCCCCCAGCCTGCCTCTGGATGGGAACTATCCGTTCATCCATCTGGATCAGAAGTTTATGCACCTGGGCTTCCACATCTACGATGTGGGCTTCCAGAGCCCGAACGTTGAAGCAGCACGGCCGCTGGTCTATGCCACCGCCCTGCTACTGGTTCTGGTTATCGCACTGCTGAATATGTCTGCTATTGCGATCCGCAACCACTTACGTGAAAAATACAAAGCGCTTGAGATGTAAGCGGAACTTTAGATAGGTTTAATGATGACTATGGAAGCTAAAACCCATTCAATCGATATTTCCGCGCTGCAGCGCCAGAATCAAAGCCTGCGCCTGGAAGATGAAACCATTGCTCTGACAGTACGCGATCTCGAGCTGTACTATGGCGAGAAGCGTGCTCTGCATGGCATTAACATGGATATTCCGCAAAACCGGGTAACGGCGTTTATCGGTCCATCAGGTTGCGGTAAATCAACACTGTTACGCTGCTTCAACCGGATGAACGATCTGGTGGACAGCTGCCGTATTGAGGGACAGATGAGTCTCTACGGCAACAATATTTATGAGCGCGGTGTCGATGTAGCCGACCTGCGCCGACGGGTCGGCATGGTGTTTCAAAAACCCAATCCATTCCCAAAAAGTATCTACGAAAACGTTGCCTACGGCCTGCGTATTCAGGGGATCAATAAAAAGCGTACTATCGACGAAACCGTTGAGTGGGCTCTGAAATCTGCTGCGCTCTGGGATGAGGTCAAAGATCGTCTGCACGAAAGTGCACTCGGTATGTCCGGCGGACAGCAGCAACGTCTGGTTATCGCCCGGACCATCGCCGTCAAACCTGAAGTGTTACTGCTGGATGAGCCAGCATCAGCACTTGATCCGATCTCAACCCTGAAGATCGAAGAGCTGATCAATGAACTGAAAAAAGATTTCACCATCGTAATCGTAACCCACAATATGCAGCAGGCTGCCCGGGTATCTGATTACACTGCATTTATGTATATGGGTGATCTGATCGAGTTTGGTGTAACAGACCACCTGTTCACCAACCCCGCGAAAAAACAAACAGAAGATTATATTACCGGTCGTTACGGTTAATTAGGGGAGAACGATAGTGAGTTACGAACAGGACCGTCATAGCAATCACATCTCCCAGAGCTTCAATGAAGAGCTGGAGCAGATCCGTACCGAATTGCTAACCATGGGAGGCCTCGTTGAGCGCCAGCTGAGTGATGCCGTTGAGGCGCTGGTGGCCGGAGATACCGAGAAGGCAGAACAGGCGCGCAAGAGCGACCAGGCGATCAATGATATGGAGATGATGATCGATGAGCAGTGCACACTGATCATCGCCCGTCGTCAGCCCGCCGCAGCTGACCTGCGCCTGATAATCTCTGTCAGTAAAGCGACCAGCGATCTTGAGCGAATCGGCGATGAGACCAGCCGGATCTGCCGCTACGCAATAGAACTGGCCAATGATGGCAAAAACGTCCGGGGTTATCAGGAGGTTCGTCACATTGGTAATCTGGTGCGCGATATGCTGCAAAACTGTCTGACAGCGTTTGCCCGTAGCGATGCAGAGATGGCCTATAAGGTGGCCAAACAGGACAAAGAGGTCGATTCAGAATACCGCACCGCAATGCGTTCCCTGATGACCTATATGATGGAAGATCCGCGCTATATCACCAGCATTATGAATGTTATGTGGATTCTGCGCGGTCTGGAGCGGATCGGTGATCATGCCCGCAATATGGCAGAACACCTGATCTATCTGGTCAGTGGTACCGACGTTCGCCATAGCAGTCTGAAAGATATTAAACGCACCGTACGCGAAGTTGAGCAGAAAAAATAATCTGCTGACTACGACGGACAGATACTAAAAAGGCAGCGAAAAGCTGCCTTTTTAATACACCTCAGATACCGGTTTCAGAAATGCGCAGGGCGATCTTCCCGCCACTGATCGGCTGGGCAGTCAGCTCCAGATCGTGGGCCTGATATCTCCCGGCATTCTTCAATTCAAACATCACCTCTTCGGGGAGGTTACCGCCACTCCATCCGGGCGCAATCCGCTTCATCGAGAGCAGAAATACCGCATCAAGATCCCACAGGTCACCCTTCATATCGCACACCGCTTCACCCGCTTTACGCGGTTTTTTACTCCGAGTCCCCAGCCCTCCCTGGGGTTGCCTCTTTGAATCTACTGACACGCTTCCACCCTGTATCTATTACATTTAATTCTGCGTACCACTCAGCCCGCCAGCAAAAAGACAGCACGAACTGTTCCAGTTCGAGCGCTACAGATCAATCTTATCGCAATTAAAACAGCGGTTGTACTACGTATTTGATGATTTACAAGAAAACTGACGAAGATCGTTCAGATTCAGACGGTTACTGCCGATAGCTAATTGACTCAAATGGAAGTCAGAAAAATTATAACGGGAAGCCCTGATGGCTGAATATATCGTTCATGGTGATATCAATTGCCCTTTCAGCTATGCATTACACGAAATGCTATGCTCTCAGAACCTGATGCACAGGGTGGACTGGCGCATGGTGGAACATGACGCTATCGCCAGTTCATATCAGGACAGCGCAGAAAATATGGCCGAACTGGCCAATGATATATTCACTATTCGGCACCGGGCGCCGGATATCACCATCTCCCTGCCCCAAACACTGGGGAACAGTCTGTTCCCTTCCCTCTGCATTACCGCTGTGCAACTAAAGCACCCCGACCGGGCCACCACCTTTCTGCGCAGCCTGTACCGGGCACTCTGGATCAAAGGCAAAGATATATCATCGCCTGCCGTTATTTATGATTGTCTTGAAGAGGCAGGCCTGCCCATCGAGCTGGATATCGATGGCCTCTGTGAAGAGACGTTGCTATATCAGCAAAACGAGTGGGAAGCCCACAACCCCGGCTTGCAAACCCCCACGATACAGGCCCAGGACGGGCGCCGCCTGGCGGGCTTGCTGGATCAGAAATCGGTACTCGACTTTCTCCGGGGGGCGGAGATAAATCAGGAGCTTAGCAGCCGCTCCCGGCAACAGAATCAGATGACGATAGCCATTTACGGCGATGAAAAAATTACAGAGCTGTGGGGCGTGCTTGCAACACTGCGGGATGACAGCAACCTTCTGCTGCCACAGTCGATGCAGGCACTCCACGACATGCTGTTATCACAGGAGCGCTGCCCCGACCTGATATTACTGAATAATACCGGACAACAGCGGGACCTTAATGATCTTTGCCGCGCCATATCCCACCAGGTCCGAGAGCAGAGGGTCCCCATCGCCGTGATCGGTCCTCCCATCAGTGACGCCGAGGAGGTCGAACTCTACGAGCTGGGCATCGCCGATTATCTCATACAGACGCGGGCCCCTGATATTATCCGGGCACGCATTAACCTGCTGCTACAACTTAAAAGTGCCCACGATATGCTCTCCCGGGCCGCCAGTATCGACGCACTTACGCAGGTGTACAATCGGCGGGAGTTTGAACGATACTTTGAAACCGAATGGCGCAGAGGCCAGCGATCCCGGCAACCCATATCGGTCATTCTGCTTGATATCGATCACTTTAAAGCATTTAACGACAACTATGGCCATCTCCAGGGTGATCACTGTTTACAGCAGATAGCCAGTACTATCCAGGCGTCGGCCCGCCGGGCACAGGATCTGGTGTGCCGTTATGGGGGCGAGGAGTTCGTGATCCTGCTGCCAGAAACCAATCAGGAGGGCGCGAGCGTACTGGCAGAGCAGATACGCCAGAACATTGTCGCGTTAAATATCCCCCACGCGGCTGCTTTTGCTCATCAGCCGGTCTCCGCCAGCCTGGGGATAGCCACCGCACTGCCAGCAAACCGGGACCTGTCTCCCAGGCAGTTGCTCCAGGACGCCGATAGCGCCCTCTATAAAGCCAAGCATAACGGCCGCAACCGGGTCGAACGATTGACCTCTTAAGCGCCCCATTACGGCGTTTAAATCCTGCTTAGCAGTAATCCGCAAAGGGAGGAAAGCGCCTGATCAGCCCCTCCCGTCCCAATTCTCGTAATAACTTAATATTTCGCTCCGGTATCTGCTCCGGGTTGGCATAGTGGGTCAACGCACGCCCCATCTCCGCTTCCCTGATGATGTGAAAGGCGGGCCAGGGGGAGCGGTTGCTCCAATGGCTCAGGTCGTCTTCAGGAACCCCTTCAAAGCGATATGCCGGGTGGAAGCTGGCCAGTTGCAGCACTCCCTCCAGTCCGGCCTGCTCCAGCAACTCTTCAAACAGGCGCAGGTGATCCAGATAGTCGTAAAAGTCCTGCAGCCCGTCGGGCACAATAAACAGCGTTGTCGACACCGTCTTCTCGTCAGCTGCCAGAAGCAACTCAATCTCAGCCAGAAACGCCGCCACCAGTGACTCCCCCTCCTGAGCGGTGGTCACCGCATAACGCAGGGTGTTATCTCTCACCACCGGTGCAGCAAACGGACACAGGTTTAACCCAACAACCATCGTTTCTACCCACTCCCGGGTGATCTTTTCTACCTCAGCGGGCGAATAGCCCCGCAGTGCTTCAGTCATAACCTTTACCCTATTCTGAACGGTGCGAAACCGATACTTTTCACCTCAGCTAGGGTACTATACGGCCAGTTTTTTTGCCGAGAATTTATTGTGCCTGTCGCTCTGAGTCAGAACCGTTTTAATACCCGCTGGTATACCCTGAAACGCCCTGCAACTACTGATGCGCCACTGATCTGGCGCAGATGGCTGCTCGACCGGGGATCGTTAACGCAACATCTTGTACAGGCCAGTCAGGGTCAGTTCAGAGTCGAGGTTGTGCGCCAACTGTGGGGCCGCCCAAGCCGTTCAGAAGCCCGGGCTCTGAATATTGATCCGCGGCAAAGAGTGCTGATACGGGAGGTCCGGTTACTCGGCCATAACCAGCCCTGGGTCTTCGCCCGCACCATCATTCCCGCTTCAACGCTGACCGGCAAGCAACGAAAACTGAAAGGACTGGGGTGCCGATCACTGGGTAGTGTTCTGTTCCGCGACCCAACCATGAAACGGGGCCCCTTGCAGATCAGTCGTCTGACACTGAACTGCGGCGATACAGCCTGGGCCCGACGCTCACTGTTCTACCTGGCGAATAAACCACTCCTGGTAACCGAGGTTTTCCTGCCAGCCCTGCAACAGGTACACTACGGCAATAAATAAATTCGGATTGATCACTATGCAATTGGGTACACAGATAATCAGCCCGGCCTGGCAGCAAAAACTTAAAGCCTGTGGCGAGCTGATGCGGGTCAGTAAACCGATCGGCACCTACCTGCTGCTCTGGCCAGCGCTATGGTCGCTGTGGATTGCCGCAGCAGGGATTCCGTCGGCCAGTTTACTCATTATCTTTGTGTTGGGAACCTTCCTGATGCGCTCAGCCGGGTGCGTTATTAACGATTTTGCGGATCGTAAGATCGATGGTCATGTCAAACGGACCGCTCAACGCCCCCTGCCATCCGGGAGAATATCCTCTCAGGAAACGCTGATACTGTTTGCCGCACTGTTGGCAGCCTCATTTGTACTGGTACTGTTTACCAATCAACTGACGGTCTGGCTGTCCATCGTTGCGGTGGCACTGGCATCCTCCTATCCCTTTATGAAGCGCTATACCCATCTGCCTCAGGTAGTCCTCGGCATGGCATTTTCCTGGGCGATACCGATGGCGTTCAGTGCGACGCTGAATGAGGTGCCAAAAATCGCCTGGCTGATCTATATCGCCGCCATTCTCTGGATCATTACCTATGACACCATGTATGCGATGGTCGACCGGGACGATGATATCCGTATCGGCGTGAAATCCACCGCCGTGCTGTTTGGCGACATGGATAAAGCGATTATCGGATTGCTGCAACTGCTGACACTGGCAATTTTTATCATGCTGGGTATCAACCTGAACCTGTCGTTCTGGTTCTATCTGGGTCTGATGGGAATGGGCGGATTTTTTGTCTACCAGCAATACCTGATCAGAGAGCGTCAGCGGGAGGCATGCTTCACTGCTTTTCTGAACAACAATTACGCGGGAATGTCGGTTTTTATCGGCTTATTTCTCCACTATCTGACAACTTGATGACAAATAGCCCGACAGAGGATACTTTGTCATATTTCTGTAACAGTTTCATAATCTAATATGACCGTCCTAATACATAGAATGAATAGATGAGGTGATTGGTCATGACGTCGGGTAAACGCGTTCTGATTGTTGACGACGAGGCTCCGATTCGCGAGATGATCGCTGTTGCACTCGAAATGGCGGGATACGATTGTATGGAAGCCGATTCCGCACAGGCGGCACATCCCATGATCGTTGATCGTAAACCGGATATGGTTCTGCTTGACTGGATGATGCCAGGGATCAGCGGTATCGAATTTGCGCGCCGTCTGCGTAAAGATGAAATGACCTCTGACATCCCGATTATTATGCTGACGGCCAAAACCGATGAGGATAACAAGATTCAGGGACTTGAAACCGGTATTGATGACTACATTACCAAGCCGTTCTCCCCCCGGGAGCTGGTTGCCCGCCTGAAGACCGTGCTGCGCCGTACAACGCCAAAAGGCGTTGAAGAGCCGATCACCGTTGACAGCCTTACCCTGGACCCGGTTTCTCACCGAGTCAGTTCAGAACTGAAACCACTGGAACTGGGCCCCACCGAGTTTCGCCTGTTGCAGTTTTTTATGACCCATCAGGATCGCGCCTACACCCGTAGTCAGTTGCTGGATCTGGTCTGGGGTGGCAACGTCTACGTCGAAGAACGTACCGTTGATGTGCATATCCGTCGTCTGCGAAAAGCCCTGGGTGACCGTCACGACTACCTGATTCAGACCGTCCGCGGCACCGGTTACCGATTCTCTTCCCAGGTCGCCTGAGCCTAGCCTATGTACAACTCCAGCCATACAATAGCCGGCAACCTCCTGCTAACGGTGGTTGTAAGTTTGTTTCTGGGGTTTATTATCGGCTATCCCGGCTGGACTCTGGCACTGGCGTTGTGTCTCTGGGGAGCCTATCAGGTTAAACAGTTTAATCGCTTACAGCGCTGGCTGATGCGCGAGGACCACACCGACGTACCGGAAAGTAATGGTTACTGGGGGGAACTGTTTGATGAGATATCCCGGGATCAGAAACGCCAGATTCAGCGTGCCCAGTCACTGCGTAATGTGATCCACCGGTTTCAGCAATCCTCTGCCGCACTCAGCGATGCCATCGTCATTATCGATGCCCAGAACCATCTGGAGTGGTGGAACAGAGCCGCGGAAAAACTCCTGGGGATGAAAACCCAGACCGACCGGGGCCGCTCGGTGATGAACCTGCTGCGTGATCCGCGCTTTGTCCGCTACTACCGCAAAAGCCAGTACGATGATCCACTGCAACTGACATCCCCGGTACAGAAAGATACCGTCCTGGAATACCGCATTACCCGCTTTGGTGCCGGTGACCGGATTCTGGTGGCCCGCGATATCACCCGCCTCAAGCAACTGGAACAAACCCGGCAGGATTTCGTCGCCAACGCCTCTCACGAGCTGCGCACGCCGCTGACAGTAATTCGGGGCTACCTTGAGACCTTTCTCGATCAGGAGCTTCCCCGGCCGATGCTCCGGGGCCTGAGCCAGATGGAAAGCCAGTCCCGCCGGATGGAAAACCTGGTCTCCGACCTGCTACTGCTGTCGCGACTGGAAACCAGTGCCCATGTCTCCGATGAACTGCCAATTCCGATTCACTCAATGATCGCGCGCATCCGTGAAGACGGCCTGGTACTGGGACAGGAGAAGAATCAGATAATAGAGATGGACCTGGAGCAAGACAGTGCCCTGCTGGGGCAGGAGTCCGAGGTCTACAGCGCGATCTCAAACCTGGTGTTCAACGCAGTGCGCTACACCCCCGCCGATGGCCATATCAAACTACGCTGGTGGACCGATAAAGAGGGTGGGCATTTCGCCGTCAAAGACAACGGACCAGGGATCGACAGCATCCATCTGCCCCGCTTACAGGAGCGGTTCTACCGGGTAGATGAAAGCCGCTCGTCTGACAGCGGCGGTACCGGTCTCGGGCTGGCGATCGTCAAACACGTCATGCTGCGGCACGGCGGCAAACTCACCATCAGCAGCCAGTTGGGCAAAGGCAGCACATTTACCTGTCACTTTCCCCATGAACTGGTGATTCCCGCGGCCGAGAAAGTCAGAGCCAGGCAGTAAAAAAACGCACCATCGGTACGTTTTTCAGAAAATCCCCCACCCGGCCTGCTTAGCCCGTCAGCCTCGCTTATCGTTTAACTGCCGTTGACCGGCTAACCCTGTAAGATCGATCTCACCGCCATCAGTATACTCTTCAACCCAGAAGATCGTCGCGCCAACTACAGCCGCAGGCATGATCAGCAGATTAAGCAGAGGGATCATCATGCCGACAGAGATCAGTCCACCAAACCCCACTGAGGTCAGCCGACGCTGCTTCAGGGAGTCTTTCATATCGCGAAAACTCACCCGGTTATTATCCATCGGGTAATCACAGTACTGAATCGCCATCATCCAGCAGCCGAACAGAAACAGCAGCACCGGCGCCACCATACCCAATACCGGGATAAACGTCAGAATCATCAGGAACAGCAATCGCGGCAGGTAGTAAAACAGTTTAGAGAATTCCCGGGCCACCGTCCGGGGAATCAGCGCCAGAATCTCCTTCCAGCCGGAGTCGGTGATGGTCACCCCCCGTAAACGCTGCTCAACTTTCTCGGACAGAATGCCATTGAACGGGGCCGCAATAATGTTGGCTACAACACTGAAACTGTAATACACCGAAATCAGTACCAACGCTGCAATCAGAGGCCAGAGAAGATAACGTAAAAACTGCAGCCAGTCCCAGTCCGGCAGGATTGAACTGAGCAGATAGTCGATCCAGTAGCCCATCTGATCAAACAGCAACCAGATTGCGCCGGTAAACAGAAAAATATTGATCAACAGAGGCACCACAACAAAGTGCCGAATTCCCTTCTCTGGCAACATCGCCAGACCACGCAAAAAAAAGTTTGCGCCGCGTAACGGATTTCCTTTCATCATTTCCTCAATGGGTTAACAGATCAAAATCAGGCAAAAAAGTGGTTATAAAAACGCACAATCACAGCCAGCACCATCATCGACAGACCTATCCGGTTGATCAGAAACTCCCGTTTGGTAAAACTGATCGTTGCCTGCCAGAATATAATTATCGACTTGAAATCACTGGTGCGCAGCACATAGAGTATCAGTGACACCAGAAATACGCCAAGACCGACCATCATTAACAGCTGTTCCGCCACTGCCAGAGTCATTTTATCATCACCATTCGTTGCTATTCAGAGCGCTAAGATTAACAGAAATAGTCTGCAATAGTGGCTGGTTTAGCCTATAACTTTATGTGAATATAAAATTTTCCTGTTCCTTTTTTCCTCTTCTTTTTATTCACCGGAGTCTCCTATGCATGCAATATCAATTCATCAGTTTGGCGGTACAGAAGAGTTAATTTACAGTAAACAAGCCAAACCTCAGCTTAACCCAGGCGAGGTGCTGGTTAAGACCACCGCCACAGGCGTAAATCCGATTGACTGGAAAACCTGCTCCGGCGGAGGTGCCAGTGGCTTTATCGAAGAGTTTCCGTTTATTCCCGGCTGGGAGTTTTCAGGTGTGATTGCCGACCCGGGGGATACGGGTTACAAGGTCGATGACGCAGTATTTGGTATGATCAGATTCCCTCAGCCTGCCGGCTGCTATGCCGAATATATCGCCGCACCGGCCGCGCAGATCGCCCGCTTGCCGGATGCTGTTGATCTGATCATGGCCGGCGGTCTGGCCACGGCCAGTCTGACCGCCTGGCAGGCACTATTCAATAAAGGAGAACTGCAAACCGGCCAGCAGGTGCTGGTACTGGGTGCCGCGGGCGGCGTGGGTCACCTTGCGGTGCAGCTGGCTAAATGGGCCGGAGCCCATGTCACTGGAACAGCCTCGATGCACAATCATGAGTTTCTTGCGGAACTGGGGTGTGAACGTGCCATCGATTACCATACCCAGAGTCTCAATGAGTATACCAACAGCATGGATCTGATTATCGACTGCGTGGGGGGAGATACCGGCATCGGAGCCCTGCCCTGTCTCAAACCCAACGGCGTCTTAGTCACCCTGCCCTCGGTAACCAAAGAGCAGGTAATCGCCGCTGGAGCGGCTCAGAAGCGGCGTGTTGAGCCCATTTTCTGCGAACCATCAGCAGAGCAGCTAAGCCGCATCGCGCAGTTGGTGGCCGACGAGGACCTGAAGTTGCACATCGGCGAGACATTCCCGCTGGAAAAGGCCGCTGAAGCGTTCGAACTGAGCAAGAGCGGCCATGTCTGCGGCAAACTGATTCTGACCGTCAATGGTCAGGCTTAAACGGCCTTCAGGAGTTTGCTGCGTTCGTTTGAGAGAGATAGTCCGCCTGCAGTTGTTTTAACTGCATCACGACCTTCACCACAGAACGGTCAACCAGCGCGGGCAACATAGCGCCGGGGCGGGCTTTAGATACCTGAATGGTCCGCTCCAGCGCATTACTCAGTTGCTCTAACTGTTGATTAATCTGAGGGGTATTCTGTGACAGTTCCTGCAACGCCACCATATTGCTGCGCAGCTCGCCGGAGATTGCGTCATAAGAGGTATCAGCCTCTGCCGCGACGCCCCAGGCGGTCATCGCGTAAAGCACCACTAACTGCTGACAAAGCAGCTCTTGCTGGCCCAGCAACGACAGCGGCCGGGCGCTGTCATCCGGGTTCGCCAATACAACTTTTTCCAGAGTGGCATCCGCCTGACTAAGCAGTGCTTCGTTCCCGGAATACAGCTCTTTAAAATGCATCTTATCGGCTTTGCGCTGATACAGCTTTTGCGTCGACTGCCAGCTCTGCCCCAGCCGTGCCAGCTGTTGCTGCACCGCCCTATCAGAAACAAAATCGGTCAGTTGCTGTTGTTGCGCAGAAAACGTCTGAGTTGCCTGTGTCAGTTGCTCATCGGCGTTACGGGCACGAACCCCCAGTGCAGAAAACAGATAACTTTTCAGCATCACCTGTGTCAGCGTCCGCTGCTGTGCCGCCATAGCGATCGCCTCAGCCTGAGTGTTGATTTCTGCAGCCCGGGCTAAACCCGCCAGACAGACGGTCATTAGTAGGGTCGAGATTGATGCTTTGATGATTGTTTTAGTCTTCATATCAATACTGTCTTCAGGCTGTTTGAGTGGTAGTTTGTAACAGAGTCTGCACATGATCCAATAGTGCATTTTCGGTCCAGGGTTTTGTCAGAAAGACACTGACACCCGAGCTCTGAGCTTCATCACGATGCCGCTGGGTGTTTCTCGAGGTGATCATCAGTACCGGAATATCGCTCATCCCTTCCCGGCCACGAATCGTACTGGTCAGCTCCATGCCGCCCATCCGTGGCATCTCCAGATCGGTCAGTACCAGATCCGGACGTTTTTTACGCATCTGATTCATCGCATCCAGGCCATCGATAGCGGTACTGACATCATAGCCGGTGTCCCGTAGCAGAGTGGACAGCGAAGCCCGCGCACTGAGAGAGTCATCCACCACCAGCAGCTTCGGCAGGCCCAGGTCGCTCTGCACCGCTACCGGATTAAACAGGTTGTGCTGACTCGCCAGCTTATAACGGATTCGGGCGGGCAGATCGATGACAGCGGCGGTATCACCATTGGCGAGAATCGTCAGTCCGGGAATACCCGGCAGGTCAGGCAGATAATCCCCCATCTGCTTGAATGCCAGTTCCCGGTGTGCGAGCAGCTCACGCACCATGACCGCAACCTTCTCACCCTGCCCCAGATTAACCAGCAATACCGGGTGAACCTCTCCCGCGGTGTAGGGGGTGCCGTATTCACCCAACAGTGCTTCCAGGCCGTAAGCGGGAAACTGTTCGCCGTTGTGCTCAAATATCATCCCTTCAGCCGTATCATTCAGCGTTCCATCCAGCGATATCATGGTCTGCTCCAGACCATGGCTGGCCAGGGCATAGATCTGTCCACCGGCGCGCACCAACAGGGTTTTAATCATCAGCGAACTGGAGGGCATCGATAATGCGAAAGTGGTTCCTTCTCCCTCATCTGAGTGGATATCCAGAACGCCCTGTAATCGCATGATCTGCTGATGCACAACGTCCATGCCGATCCCCCGGCCGGATAACTGACTGATCTCATCCCGGGTCGAGAATCCCGGGATCAGGATCAACCGCTCAGCGTCACGTTTGCTTAACTGCACCTCAGTACCGATCAGCCCCCGCTGAATAGCCACTTCACGAATCCGCTCGGCATCAAGACCCCGGCCGTCATCGCTACACTCCACCCGGACCTGATCCTGATCCAGCCAGAAGCGCAGCACAATGCGCCCCTGCTCTGCTTTACCCTGATGCTGCCGCTGTTGCGGGCTTTCCAGACCATGATCAACCGCGTTACGGATAATATGCATCAGCGGGTCGGTGAGCTGACTGAGAATATGACTGTCGATCCGGACCGCCTCTCCCTCGATAATCAGCTCCGCTTGTTTTCCGGTACTGCGACACGCCTGACGGACCACCCGGTGGAGTCTGGCAGCGATCGATTTAACCTCCACCAACCGGGTACTGAGCACCTGCTCCAGCGTCTCTTTCTGCACCCCGGACTGGACAATATGCAGCTCTCCGGTACGACGGATATGGCGGTCCATCAGTTGCTCTACCTCCTGGATATCTGCAGCCGCCTCCTGTAGCCGGGACATACTGGTATGCATCTCGTTATAACGATCCATCTCCAGCGGATCAAAGCTGTCGTCGGTATCGGTTGCCGGCTGCATGGTAAACTGCTCGTGCAGTTGCTGCTCAAGCTCAAACATAATCCGCTGCAAAATCCGCTGACGATCGCGGCTGAGACGGACATAACTGCGCAACTGCGTAATCTGTTCATTTAACTGGGTATTCAGCGTGGTGCCTTCACCGGCAAGACGCATCAGCTCATCCAGTGTTGCCTGAGGAACACGGAAAACGGTCTGTTCCCGGGAACTCTCAGCAGCATCCTGGGGAGGCTCCTCCTCTGTCAGAGACAGCGCTGTTTCAGTATCCGGACCCTGCGCGGTTAACGGCTGTGTCTGTATTGGCACAACCTCGCTGTCGCTCAGTTCCAGCCCTTCACTGCGTAAGCGATAATGCCAGTCCATTAACAGCTGCAACATGGCCCGGACGTTCTCAGGCGCGGCCGACTGATTTATCACTGACTCACACATCATCGCCAGTGTATCGGTTATCGCCGTCAGGTCATTGCAAAGCTGTGTACCCGGCTGTTGTCCCGCTTCGGTATAGAGTTCAAAGATATCTTCCAGCCGGTGAGTCAGGTTGGCTATACCACTGATACCCGCCATATTGGCCAGACCTTTAAGCGTATGTGCTGCACGTTGAGCCTCTCGTAACGCATCGGGGTTCTGCCGTTCGGTTATAGACTGAAGCTGTTCTGACAACTGCTCAGACAAAACCGGCAACTCACTGAACAACATATCCAACAGCTGGGGATCAATATCTGCGGCGATATCCAGCTGGATATCGCTGTCGTCAGCCCATTCCTGCTCAATACTGTGCGCAGTTTGCAGTCTTGCCAGTGACAATAAGCCGCCAATATAGCTGATCTGCTCTTCAGTCGGACTGGCGGGAAGCTCCAGCGCTTCAAGCTGATCCAGCAACACCTGCTGCCGGGAAAGATCGTTAATGTCGTCCAGATAACTGACCAGATCACTGAGCAGGGCACTGATCTGCAAGAGCATTTGCCCCTGCAGCTGCGCCGGATAACGCTGTAACCAGTCGATATTGATCTGTAACCCCAGCACAATGTCCGCCGCACCGCTCAGATGAACCGTATGCATCGCCCGAATCACCGGGTCTAATAGCTTTTGCGATTTTTCCAGCAGCGCTTCAGCCGTATCAGTGTTGCCGCCGTTCTGCTGCCACAGCGATTCAAGCTGTTGCAGCGAACCGGTAAGCATCTCCAGCACCGCCGGATCCAGCTGTGGTCCCGGTTGTTGCAACTGCTCCAGAGCCACCTGACAGAATTGCGGCGGATGTTCTGCGGGAGGTTGCTCTGCTGGGGATTGCTCTGCGGGGAAAGGTACAGCTGCGGGCTCAGGCAGTGCCCCGACCTCAACAGTCACTACCGGAGGCTCCGGATCAGTGGACAGAGCTGCATCGGAAACAGTCTGAGCGGGCGGATTCAGCTGTTGCAGATCAGATATCAGCAGCGGCTGTAGAAACGCCCGGTCATCCTCCGGCAAGGGTTCCTGCCAGCAGGGAGCGCTCATCAGTGACAACAACGTCGCCACAGCGTCCGGTTGCAGCGTGGTCAGCAGTTGGGTTGCCTGTTGTTGCAGTTCAGCGCGCTGTGGATTGTCGCACTCCGATTGCCACTGTTCAGCCAGCAGGGCAAACAGATCGGCAAAACCGGTATACGCCTCATCACCCGCCTCCTCTGCCAACTGGTGAAGCTGAACTATGCCGCTATCAGTATCCAGTTCAGCAAGCTGACTGAGCTGTATTACCCAACGGCCAGGAATTGAATTGCTGGTAGCTTCTTCAACCTCTGCTACGGTTTCTGGCACCCTCTCCAACGCTGTTGCAGACACCGCTTCAGAAAGCTGAGCGGTCAGCTTATCGCAGTCCTGTGCCAGCAGCTCTGCCAGGAACTCACAATCCTCTTCCGGCAACGGCTCCGGCCAGTGGCTGTCACTCAGACTGGCAAGAAGATACTGCCAGACACCATTGTCCGGCCGATGGATAAGATCATCCAGCGCTTTGTGGAAATCCAGTAACAGCACCCGCTGTTCGGAAGGTTCTTCAATCTGATCAAGCTGTTCGAGCTGCTCGGCAAATAATGCCAGGCCATCGGCAATGCCCAGTAACCCGGCCTCGCTGAAGGGATCGACCAGCTGTTGCAATGCCTCAGTCAGGTCTGAAGCATTGGGCTGGTCATCCATCTGCCGCTGTAATTGGGCCAGAAACTGCTCTGCTGCGGTGATACTTTCAAGGATCATGCTATCTGCCTGTCAGGTGACTCAGGAAGCGATCGGAGCCGCCAGCTTGAATACGCTGACAGATCGCTGAAGTTCCTGTGCTGCGCTTACCAGCTCATCAGAGAGTTCAGCCTGCTGCAGCATCTCCTTGTTGGTCGCCAGGGTTGTTTCATCGATCTTACCTGCACGTACCCGCAGATCTTTCGCCACCCGGGCCTGTCTGGCCGAGTTCTGTGCGATGCGCACGACCGATTCTACCAGTGTCTGGGTGGTTGCACGGGTTTCATCCATCCGCTCACCCGCTTCCTCTGCCAGACGGGTACCCTCCACCACATCCGCGATTACGGTGTTCATAACGTTGATAGTATCTGCGGTTTCCAGCTGAATATTGTTAACCAGAGATTCGATCTCAGAGGTCGCTTCGCGGGAGTTCTCCGCCAGACGCTGTACTTCATCTACCACCACCATCAGGCCCCGTCCCGCTTCACCGGCAGATGCCGCGTGCATACTCGCATTCAGGGACAATACGTGGGTTCGCTCGGAGATGTTGTTGATCAGGCTGACGATACCGCCGATCTCCTGGGAACGTTCGCCCAGACGTTTAATACGTTTTTCCGCCTCATGAATGGTCTGACGGATCTTATTGATACTGCCAATCGTCTGGGATACCGAGCTCATCGCCGTTTCCGAGGTTTTAATCGCTTTCTGGGATGCGTTGTTGGTCAGCACCGCCAGTTTTGAGATCAGCTCCATCGCCTTGATAGCAGAGTCCAGTCCCTGCAGGGTTTCAACGATCTCCTCCTGCTCCCGGCTGGCGTACGTCAATACGGTTTCAGACTGAGACTTCACCTGCACTGAGGCATTATTTACCCGCAGGGAGACGGCATTTACATCGTTCAGTACAGTCTCAATCGAGGTTGTCAGTTGGTTAATCGAGTCAGCAATCGCGCCGGTAACATCTTCCGCCACCGGAACCCGGACGGTAAGGTCCCGTTGACTGATCTGAAATACGCTCTTGATCAGCTCGATGATCGAACCGTTGAGCTGACGGTTTTCCTGCTCTTTGGTTTGCAACGCCTGCTCTTTCTCGTCCAGCAGGGTATCCAATACCAGACCGAACTGCCCCAGCTCATCGCGGGACTCAAGCTGACTGCGGGCATCCACATCACCTTCCCGCACCCGGTTAACCGTTTCCTGCAGTTTTTTCACCGGATCGACCACCCCAAACTTGATAATCGACATCGCCACTGCCAAAGCCACAATCATCATCGCCATGGAGAAAAAGAAGTAACTCACCATGGTGAGCGTCTCTTCAGCCTGTAACGCACTGTTGTCTGCTTTCTGCTTATCCGCCAGCTTGATAATACGAATAATATGTGGATCCAGCGCTACAATGATCGCTGGCAGCAGACGAAACAGACTCTCTCTGCGCTCAACCGCATCAGATAACTGAGTGAAAAGTTGTTCAGCGTCAGTAATATCAGCCAGAGCGTTACGGCTCTGGGAGATCTGTTCAGAGGCAGCCGTCTGCAACGCTCGCTTCAGTTGCTCAATCTGCTGCTTAACCATGTTTTTCGAGGCCGCCTGTCCGGCGCTGAAAATATAGTCATTGATATTGCTGTTCAGAGCAGTGAATGAACTGATCAAATGTGGCTGACGGGTTCTGGCTACCAGATCACCGGTAGCGGCCATCAGGGTTCTCATCTCCCCGGAAAGCCCCTCATCAGGTGTCAGACCTGCAACGATGGCCGCTTCTGAGGCATCGTAAAGGGTATCCTGATAGTTATCGATAACGGCCTGCAACTTCAACACCCGCTGCAGGTCTTCAGGCGTCTGCAGATACTGCTTCAGTTTGAGTATATCCCGATCCACCGTCGCCATAGTGCGGTTAAACAGCGTCAGCTGCATCAGATCATTACCAATCTGAAAGCTTTTTTCGTAATAGCGGGCCTGAGTGATATTCGCATCAATATTCCCCGTTAGCCGCAAGAAGGCATTTACCTGCTGAGAACGTTCCTCAGACTGCTCATCGATGACAATGGTCTGGTAATAGGACGCGCCCATAAAGATGAGGCCTATCACCATCAGAATGCCAGCTATCGCGAACTTAAGGGGCATCCGTATATTGCGGAACTCCCACATATGCGAGCTGTTATCGGTTTTTATCTGCCTGAATGAAGTCATACGTGGTATTCCCCGTGTCAATATCTGCTTTATCCAGCGTTTCAGGCCGGGAGAGCGGAATCGGTCTTGATAAAGCGCTGCTTCTGTCTGGAAAAGTAGGCCCGGTGATCAAACTCAAACCAGATCGAGTTTTGATAGCGATATTCGCCACTAGAGATGCCATCCAACAGATCAGGGCAAGGTGCATCGGCCCGGCCGGGATTGGTGATCCCCTGTGGTGTTTCCTGCAGCAGCACTGCTGCGGTCGCAGGCTGTGCATCAAGCAGCAGTAGCCATCCCTTTTTCGGATCGGTTATACCCAGCCCCAGAGAGGCTGCCAGGTCATATACAGGAACAGCATCACCGCGATGGTTGATAAACCCGACAAACCAGTCGGGGGTATCGGGAATAGCGCACAGCCGCTCACAGCGATGTAACTCAGAACGGACCTGTGGCTGCAGCAGCAGTTGCAGAAATCCAACCCGGAATCCATGGCGAAGATCGTATTGACCCTGTGTTTCAGCTGCACTGTCCGCAGTGATATTGTGCTGTTCCATTGCTATCGGTACCTCAGAGAAAGGCGTTAACCTGATCCACCAGTTCCTGATCGGAAAATGGCTTGGAAATCATCGCTTTGGCCCCCTGGAGCTGTGCCCAGACTTTATCCGCTTCCTGATTTTTACTGGAAACAATCACGACCGGGATCTCCCGGGTCGTATCGCCAGAAGTGATCTGACGACAGGCGGCAAAACCATCCACTTCAGGCATAACAACATCCATGAGAATAAGATCCGGTCTCTCCTCAACGGCCTTGCTAACCCCCTGCTGACCATTCGCCGCCACAATAATCTCAGCATCAACAGCCTGAAGTGCTGTGCAGATACGCTGCTGCTGTACGGGATCATCTTCAACGACCAGAATTTTCTTACTCATTACCACTCCATTTAATATTCAGTTGCCAGACTCTCTGGCATAACACTTATCTAGTTTCGCTTAAACTCATTAACCCAACTGGACACCCGGCCGATGACCTTCTGGAACTCCTCCGGATCGATAGGCTTGGTCAGGTAGGTGGAACAGCCGGCCATAATCCCCTTAACCTCATCCAGAGGCGAGGTTTTCGAGGTTAACATAATAATCGGGGTTTTCTTCAATGTCGGTAGCTCACGCATCCGGGTGCAGGTTTCAAAGCCATCAATACCGGGCATTACCACGTCCAGAAAAATAAAATCAAATGGCCCATCGTTTACGCGGTCCAGTGCCTGCTCACCGGTGTCGGCGTAAGCAAGTTCAACGGCGGCGGGAAGTTTTTCCAGCTCCAGCGTCAGGGCCTGCTGCATCGCACTATTGTCATCCACCACCAGTACCCGGTAGTGATCCTGTTGCGTGACAGGTTGCGGCAGATCAGCCGTTACTTCTGTATATTTTCTGAAACGTTCCTCTGCTGCGACAGCGGCAGCCTGAAGGTCATCATCCGACTCTTCATTTTCTGAGGTCATCTCATCCAGGGTGCGGATGACCCGCGACGATACCAGCGGGTAGCGGATATGTCCCAGTCCACTCTCCGATGGAACCTCCTTACTGACCTGAATCATTCGCGAGCGATAGCCAGCGGACAGTTGCTCCAGAGCAGGATCAGCCGTTGCCTCCTCACCAAAAAGTAATAACAGATCCGGCGGCATCTGTGGATCAAAGGCCACCAGTTCGTAACGCTGATTTCTCGATAGTTCGAGTATCCTGGCCAGCTTCTGCTGCTGATCGGCGGGAAAGCCTATAGTTCCAATATTCATGGTATTTCCTGATTAACCACTACAGCAAAACATCTATTCCACCCCGGCGGGCGGGCATTAACATAAAACGGCTTTATCTAATCAAAAAAGCGCTTAACAGATATTCGAACAAAGGGGGGCAACAATGATGGAGGTAAAGTGTTACAGAGTCTTTAAACCGCTTCAGACCAACACACTATCCGTTTACTTAAGCGCCTCAGCGACTTTAGATTTTGCGGATATCACGCTCTACATAAACCAAACTGGCCCGCCTGATCTTAAGCAGCGCCAATTGACCTTTGTTATATTTATTGTCTGTAAAACAAGTGCTTCTTTTTCTGCTGAACCGGTCAGTCAGCGCCGGGTTCAAACAGCTGTATCAAACTACGGCTTATGTAAGGTTTTGACAAGACCAAGACAGTCAGTCAGGATTGATTTATTGACTGCAGCGTCCAGTTAAGATCTCTGTAAACGAACGCAGCAGCGGTGAAGGGTTTCTTAAAAATCAAATACTAAGCCAGAAAATACAGTAACAGGAAGTCAATGATCTGGCGCAGCTTCTGCCGGCAAAACAACCTCCCAAACTGGGTAATATGCCATTAAAAGCCCTATACAATCAGGGCGCATCACTGCAGAGCTGTTGTTGTTGTCGCATAATCAGTCGACACCCTTTCGCCAGCAAGCCCAGCTCTGTACAGCGATCTTTTACCCAGGCTTTATCATCTTCAGTGGCCTTCTCATGAAAAGGAGGGATGTTATTGCAGATACCCACTGTTGGCTGGCTGCTTTCCCAGCACGCTTTAAAGTATGTTCCGCCACTGACCGTACAGCGGTATTCAGAGTCATCACACTGCTCTACCCGTTGCAACGCATCCGTAAGACAGCCTTGCTGATCGGTTTGCTGGCCGGCCGAGATACCTTCAAGACGCTGTTGCTCCACCATCGTCTGGTGTTCTTCATTCCAGCTCTCCAGCCATTCAGGTGCGTTCAGCCAGCTGTAAAAAACGCCCACAATAATCGCCAATAGCAGACCCAGCCAAAAACGTCGCATAACTCTTAAATCCTTTTTCAACGCCTGCGAACATAGAGTCCAAGCAGACAACAACAAAAGCCAGCCGCGCTGGCCAGCATCGTCAAATTTACAAACTGCGGATTACGAACAGCAAAGGGGATAAATGGATGCGATGCCTGCATATCGCAGACCTCTGCCATATAATCAAATGAGCCTCCTGCAGAGAGACACTCATTGACGCTGCTCAGTTCAGACCAGAACACCCCCATCAAAACCACACCGGGGAGTATCAGCAATATCAGACCCAGTCGTAACATTACTCTTCACTGACTCCAATATTACTGACGCCCTCATTTGCAGCCAGCAATTTCAGGTCTTGAATAGCTGCAGCCGAGGCACTCTTCATCGCCGCCAGCCGGTTAATCACCTCTTCCTGAAAGCTTTCTTCCTGCTGCATCATCTCATGATGGCTGATATAGACCAGCAGCTCTTCATCGGACATATCGGCGTCGGCAGTCACCTCGATAAAGGTCGCGACGCACTCCAGTGACAGATTGCCAACACTGGCCGCTTCTGTCCGGTTCGGCTCCAACAAACAGTTGATGGTTGAATACAGCGCGACCATCGCATCCAGAGCCGGGGATGCGCCATACATATCAAATTCGTCAAGATCAGGCATATTGGCTTCCACATTAGCCTGCTGCACCTCGAAGTTCATTTTCGCTCCGGTATTACCGAGCTTATTCCAGACACCATCAAGGATGCTGCGCACCTGATCGCGATCACCAAACTCAAGCAGGGTAGAAAACAGTGCAAAGTTGGGAAACATCCGCTCCGTCAGCGCCACGGAGAAGGCGCTCAGTTGCCATCCATCGAGCGCTTGCAGCTCTTTTTCCAGTGACCATTGTGACATCAGATACTCCCCCAGACTCTATTTCGATCCTATTGTACCGCGCAGGAATCATTTTGCAGCAGTTATACTTGATTTACTGCAACACTCCAGACGGTTTCGGTGTTCAGAGCAGCCTTGATTAATCCGCTGATTCGATTCGCTTTTTTACTGTATACTTCAAATGCAAAGTCAGCTCTTAGCGGAAGTTAAACCATGAATAACAAGAATCCGATTGTAGCGGTCATCAGAGGACTGGACAGTCTCAGCGAGTGGACCGGGCGCAGCATTGCCTGGTTAACTCTGCTGATGGTGTTGGTGACCTTTGTTGTCGTTGTAATGCGTTATATCCTCAATATTGGCAACATTCAGTTGCAGGAATCCGTCATCTATATGCACAGCTTTGTCTTTCTGCTTGGCGCAGGCTATACGCTCAAGCATGACGGCCATGTCCGGGTGGATATCTTCTACCGCCCCCTGAGCGAACGGGGCAAGGCGATCATCAACATCGTCGGCACTCTGTTTCTGCTGCTGCCGGTTTCACTGTTTATTCTCTGGATCTCCTGGGACTATGTGATGTTTTCATGGCATACAATGGAAGGCTCTCAGGAGGCCGGAGGGATTGACGCGCTTTACATTCTCAAAAGCTCACTGCTGCTGATGCCGGTACTGATGGTGTTACAGGGCATTGCTGAACTGTTACGCAACCTGCTGGTACTGACCGGCCAGGCACATCTGACTGAAGCCGACGCTCAGGAGCACCCGTTATGATGGAATTTTTACCCTTACTGCTGTTTGTCGGCGCCATCTTTGTTCTGCTGCTGGGATACTCAGTGGCGTTTTCCCTCGCGGGCACCGGGCTGATATTTGCCGCTATCGGCATAATGACCGGTCACTTTGAGGCAAGCTTCCTGGAAGCGGTGCCCAACCGTTTGTTCGGTATTATGAATAACTCGGTGCTGATCGCCGTGCCCCTGTTTGTCTTTATGGGCGTGATGCTGGAAAAATCCAAAATTGCAGAAGAACTGCTGGATACTATGGCTGCACTGTTTGGCCCGCTCCGGGGCGGTTTGGGTATATCAGTCACCGTTGTTGGCATGCTGCTGGCCGCCAGCACAGGTATCGTCGGTGCGACAGTGGTCACCATGGGGCTGCTATCGCTGCCCACCATGTTGCGCCGGGGTTATGATCCGAAGGTCGCCACCGGGGTCATCTGTGCTTCGGGCACGCTGGGACAGATCATCCCGCCCTCAATTGTGCTGGTACTGCTGGGTGATGTTATCTCCTCAGCTTATCAGCAGGCGCAACTGGATCAGGGAATCTATTCCCCCAAAACAGTGACTGTCGGCGACCTGTTTCTTGGTGCACTGCTGCCCGGCCTGTTGCTGGTAGGTGCCTATATCGTCTACCTGATCTTTAAGGCGATCTTCCACCCCGACACCGTGCCTGCGATCCCAAAAGATGAACGGGACGCCATGGATAACATGTTTAAACGGGTGATCTCGGCACTGTTACCCCCGGTTTTTCTGGTTGGTCTGGTACTGGGCTCAATTCTGGGAGGCTGGGCAACTCCCACAGAGGCCGCTTCAGTCGGTGCAGTGGGCGCAATGGTGCTGGCGATGGCTCGCCGTTGTTTCACCCTGTCCATCCTTCAGGATGTGATGCGCACCACCACACAGGTCAGTTCGATGGTGTTTATTATTCTGGTAGGTGCATCAATCTTCTCGCTGGTGTTCCGTGGCTATGGTGGGGATGATCTGGTACGCCACTTCCTGTCTAATCTGCCCGGAGGGGTGTTTGGTGCGGTAGCACTGGTTATGCTGGTGATCTTCCTGCTGGGCTTCTTCCTCGACTTTATCGAGATCACCTTTGTCGTGGTACCGATTGTTGCCCCTATTCTGCTGGCAATGGGACTTGATCCGATCTGGCTTGGGGTGATGATCGCCCTCAACCTGCAAACCTCGTTCCTGACGCCGCCGTTTGGCTTTGCCCTGTTCTACCTCCGTGGAGTAGCTCCGGAAACTATCTCAACCATGCAGATCTACCGCGGTGTGATTCCGTTTATTATGATTCAGCTGGTGGCCCTGATGGCCCTTGCACAATGGCCTGCGATGGCCACCTGGCTGCCACATCTGGTTTATGGTTAGATCAGAGCCAATGTCAAAAAAGCCTCATGGTATACACCATGAGGCTTTTTTATATAAAAGGCTGTTTTACTTACCTTGATGAATCAGCATCCCAACTCCACATCGGAGTCATTATGTCGCTACTCATTGCATTATCAACACCAACAGATTGATCAGGCATAGACATGCTCCGCATTTCTGAACCATGAACTCCGTAGTTGGAATTAACTTTAAAATTGTTGAATACATCATTGGAATAAGGGGCATTCAAAGTAGGGCTGGCAGCAAATACGCCAGATGAGACCATTACTAGCCCCAGAGTAATACCTGTTAAAAATTTAATAGTCATGTCTACTTCCTCATATATCGTTAGTTCAGCCTTAATATATGAGGGCTTCCTGAAATACCCCTGAAAATCAGAATTCTGCTTATAACATTTATATTTAATATGTTTTCTTTAGGGAATAAAAAAGCAGACATATTGCCTGCTTTTAGTCTTTCATTTCTAAGTTAATAAGCGCTTATAGCGTACGGGCGTTAAGGTAAGCCTGCTCAGAAACCGCATGCCACTTGATCGCCTGCTCGCGGAACTTCACGAAAGAATCGAATACTTTCTGCGTCATAGAATCCTTAGCGGCTTCTTCAGTTACAACCTCATCAGACAGCGTTCTGATCTGCTTCAACACATCGTCAGGGAACGGACGCAGCTCGACACCCTCCTCATTCACCAGTTGCTCCAACGCCCGGTTATTCTTAGCGGTGAAGTCAGCCAGCATATCCTGGTTAGCCACCCGGATCGCATTCCGGACGATAACCTGCAGGTCTTCCGGCAGCTTCTCAAAGGCTTCCTTGTTCATAAAGCATTCAAGCGTTGTACCTGGCTCATGCCAGCCAGGGTAATAGTAGTATTTAGCCGCTTTGTGCAGACCAAACGCCAGATCATTGTAGGGTCCAACCCACTCTGTCGCATCGATGGCACCGGATTGCAACGATGGGAAGATCTCGCCGCCTGGCAGCAGCACCGGAGTACCACCGGCACGCTTAAGCACCTCACCACCCAGCCCCGGAATCCGCATTTTCAGACCTTTCAGATCGTCAACCGAGTTGATCTCCCGGTTGAACCAGCCGCCCATCTGCACCCCGGTGTTACCGGCCGCACCAGGGATAAGCCCAAACTCCCCATACACCTCTTCCCACAACTCCATACCGCCGCCATGATAGAGCCAGGAGTTCATCTCCTGCGCCGTCAGACCAAACGGTACCGCAGCAAAGAATTGCGCAGCACGAGATTTACCCTTCCAGTAATAGGAAGCGCCATGCCCCATTTCCGCGGTTCCCCGGGAAACCGCATCAAAAATTTCCAGCGCGCCCACCAGCTCTTTAGCACCATAAACTTTCACATGGATACGACCACCGGTCATCTGACCAATCAGGTCAGCCAGATAGTTAGCACCCGTCCCCAGCCCAGGGAAATTCTTCGGCCAGGTGGTTACCATTTTCCATTCAATGGTTTCCGGCTTTGTTGCAACGGCCGGTGCGGCAGGTTGCGGTGCTGCCGGTTTACAATCAGCAACCTCTTTTTTCTCTTCGGTACAGGCTGCCAGGCCAGCAGCAGCAACGCCCAGACCAAGGACTTTGACAATCTCACGACGTTTCACAAGGCTTCTCCCTAATCGTCATTTTAGTTATCTAACTGTCTAACGTTATTGTATTTTTTATCTATAACCCACTGAACATAGCACCAAGTCATAAAGGCTGCAATTTCAAATAGTAAGCACAGCCCCATCGATTAATCAGCAAAGATAAAATGCAGCAGGATTAAGAGACGCATTTATTCTATTAAGCTGAATTACTGATATACTCTCCTGCGTTACGCCTAACCTGAGAACGGAAACCAGCTTGCAGCCGCTTAATCTTCTTAAATCTATTACTGACGCAAAAACCAGTCTGCGAAAATCAGAGCAGAAAGTTGCCGATTACGTTCTGGAGCATCCATCGGATGTCATCCATATGCGTATTGTCGATCTGGCCTCAGAAGCGAATGTCAGTGAGCCGACCGTGGTGCGTTTCTGCCGTGCACTCCACTACGATGGATTTCAGGACTTTAAGCTGACCCTCGCTCAGGGGCTTGCCAGCAACGCCAACTTTGAACAGTTCTCACTGAACAGCAAAGATACCGTCAGCGAGTTCAAGCAAAAGATCTTCGACTCAACCGTAGGCAATATGATGCGGGTGCGGGAGGAGCTTGATGCCAATACCCTGGAAGAAGCGATCAATGCCATCGCCAGCACTAACCGGCTGGAACTCTATGGCTTTGGCGCATCCGCCCCGGTGTGTAACGACGCCCAGCATAAGTTTCACCGTCTGAAGATTGCCGCTTCTGCCTACTCTGATCCGCATATGCAGATGATCTCAGCGACCACCCTGACAGAGCAGGATGTTGTCATCGCGATCTCCCAGACCGGCCGAACCAAAGATCTGCTACATGCGGTTAAACTGGTTAAAGATGCCGGTGTCACCGTTATCTCGCTCTGCCCCAGCAACACCCCGCTGTCCGACCTGGCCAGTATCGCCATCCATATCGATCTGGAAGAGGATAAAGACCTCAGTACGCTGATGTCATCCCGGGTGGTTCATCTGGTGGTGATCGATGTTCTCGCAGTGGGAGTCGCGATGAAACTGGGACCAGGCCTGCTGGACCACCTGAAAACGATCAAGCGCAGCCTGAAAAGTCTGCGTCAGAACGATAAGCGCCTGCCTCTGCGCAAACCAGAAGAATAAATCGCCCGGAATTTCCTCTTTTTGTAACATTTTTACGTCACTATCTTCCCCGTTATCGCCGCTTATAAGGCCTTTGACTCATTGAAATTCTCTTTTTTCTGGTATAAAAAAGAGATTCCCTGTTAATCAGAAATGCGAGGCGGTCTGTTAGCCTGTCAGATTTATGGGCTTTCAGGTGGACTTTACAGAGGGTATAGGAGTACATGCTATGCTTATACGGAAAGATCAGGATCTGAATGAAATCCAAACAACGGTCTTCGATATCATCGTCGGTATTGAGGAGCAAGAGAAGCAGGCTCAACAAAAACTAGCCAGCCAGAAAAGCCTGGCAGTCAGACGGGCAATCGAAGAACACAAACAGCGCAAAGAGCTGGAATATCAGATTAACGATGAACTCTGGTTTGATGATATCTGAAGCCTGACAATAAAAAAGCCTGCCAGATCTGCGCAGGCTTTTTTATTTGCTTTGGCACCACTACATCTCCGGATAAAGAATATCCAGGGGTACCGAGCGGCCACTGTCGATCACTATCGCGGCATGTTTGCGCTTCAGTTTTCTCGGCTCCGGCACACCGCAGGAGTGCGCAATCATCTCCACTTCATGCACCAGGTTATCATGGTAGTGAGTCACCCTGACCGCTTTATCCTCCGGCACCAGCCCCCGCTGCAGATCCTTATCATGAGTCGTAATGCCAGTAGGACAGGTGTTTTTATTACACTGCAGCGCCTGAATGCACCCCAGTGCAAACATAAAGCCCCGTGCGCTGACACAGAAATCAGCGCCCATGCAGAGTGCCGCAGCCACATCAGTGGGGTTGATACACTTACCCGACGCGATCACCCGGATACGCTCACGCAAGCCATGCATAATCAGCTTGTTCACCAGGATTGGCAGACTCTCCCGTAACGGCAGCCCGACGCTATCCATCAGCGGCATCGGCGCAGCACCGGTACCACCATCACTGCTGTCCAGGGTAATAAAGTCCGGCGCATGTTCCAGCCCCCGGGCAACCACCCGTTCACAAAACTCATCCAGCCAGTCAGTTGAACCCAACACCAGCTTAAAGCCAACCGGCTTCCCGGTAACCTCGCGGATATGGCAGACCAAATCCAGCAGATCATCGGCACTATCAACCTCGGGATGGCGGTTCGGGCTGATCGAGGCAACCCCTTCGGGGATACCACGGATGGCGGCGATCTCAGCGGTCACTTTTTCACCTGGCAGCATCCCCCCTTTACCAGGCTTAGCCCCCTGACTCAGCTTGATCTCAAACATCCGTACCTGATTATAGGCGGCCTTCTCTCTCAGCTTATCGTCGCTGAGTAAGCCCTGATTATCACGCATGCCATATTTAGCGGTACCGATCTGGCAAACGATGTCGCAGCCGCCCTCCAGATGGTAGGGCGATAATCCCCCCTCGCCGGTATTCATCCAACAGCCCGCTTCACGGGCACCGTTTGACAGCGCCCGTATAGCGGGTTTTGAGATAGCGCCATAACTCATACCGGAGATATTAAAAAACGATTTAGCATCGTAGGGCTGACGACAATAGGGCCCAATGCGCAGCGGCTGATTTTTAGCTGCATCCTCCTCCAGCGTCGGAAAGGGGCAGTTGAGGAAATAATAGGTCCCCGGCACCCGCAGATCCCGGGATGAACCAAAGGCGATAGTATTATCGATATTCTTTGCAGCGCGGTAACACCAGCTACGTTGCGCCCGGTTGAACGGCATCTCCTCGCGATCCATGGCAAAGAAGTACTGCCGGAAAAACTCCCCCAGATGTTCAAACATATAACGGAAGCGACCAAACAACGGATAGTTACGGCGAATGGTCTGTTGGGTCTGATGCTTATCGATCTGATAAATAATCAGTGCGGCAATCAGCCCACCGACGAAGATCAACAGCAGGATGCCGCCCAGAATTGCTACGAATTCAATCGCAAAGCTACTGACGGGATCGATCATCTTCCTAACTCCTTGAGTATGTTTATCCGCGCATCACAAAAAATGCCAGTGCCAATCCTATCCTGTTATTCCGGCATTGCCTACGGTAACAATAATCAAAATGGAGGGTAGATAATCTCAATCAGCGTCAGTCAACACCGGTAATCCATTGAGGCGTGACCACATAGGCAGGCTCGCGCTGCATAATAACATCGCCATTGCGTACCGATAACAGCACTTCACCCTGACGTCGAATCACCGAATAGTCATCTTCACCATCAAGCAGAATAAAGCTGCCGGGCTTACCGACGGCGATACCATAGCGATGATCAACATTGAGTGTCCGGGCACTGTTGTCACTGATAAAGTCCAGCGCTTGACTGAAGTCGGCATAACCCATCATCTGGCAGATATGCAGACCAAAATCGAGGCTGCGCAGCAACTTACCATTTCCCAGTGAGTACCAGGGATCAAAAATGGAGTCCTCGCCAAAACAGACATTAATACCGGCTTCATTCAATTCTTTCACCCGCGTCAGGCCACGACGCTTGGGATAGCTGTCAAAGCGCCCCTGCAGATGGATACTTTCAGTGGGACAGGAGACAAAATTAATGCCCGATTTTTTCAGCAGGCGGAACAGCTTTGAACAGTAGGCGTTATCGTAAGAGCCCATCGCGGTAGTGTGGCTGGCGGTAACTTTCGCCCCCATATTATTGAACAGCGCTTCGGCCGCCAACACTTCAAGAAAGCGAGAGTTCGGGTCATCGGTTTCATCACAGTGGACATCCACCAGCCGATCATATTCCTGCGCCAGTCCGATCACCTTCTTCATCGACGCTTCACCCAGCTCACGGGTATATTCGAAGTGGGGAATCCCCCCCACCACATCGGCACCGATCTGCAACGCCTCCTCCATCAACCCGAGCCCGCCCGGAAAAGAGAGTAAGCCTTCCTGAGGAAATGCCACCACCTGAATCTCTATCTTACTGGCCAGCTCATCACGCAAGGCACACAGGGTACGCAATCCCACCAGGCTGGGATCGCTGACATCGGCATGGGTGCGGATGTACTGCACGCCGTTCTGCACCAGCAACTCGATAGTTTGCAAAGCCCGGCGGCGGATATCCGCTTCATTAAGCAGCGGTTTACGTTCGCCCCAGCGCTCGATCCCCTCAAACAGAGTGCCACTCTGATTCCAGTTGGGTTCACCCGCCGTCAGGGCCGCATCCAGATGGATATGGGGTTCTACAAACGGGGCGCAGGCCAGCTGGCCATCGGCATCAATCTGATCAGCTGTCGCGCTTACCCGGTTGTCCTGTTTGCTGATCGCTGTGAAATATCCATTATCGATCTCCAGGGTATACAGCGCCGTACTCTGTCGCAGACGAGCGTTGACAATCTCCATAGGTATTCTCGCGTTAACTCTCTATATTGTGATGTTGAAACAGAATCTGCTCGATCAATAATGCACTTTGCAGATTCAGCCGGGCAAAGGGGTCATTCAGCGGGCAATCGATCAGTTGCTCAATCCGTTTTAACCGGTGACTGAGGGTGTTCCGGTGAATTCCCAACGACTCAGCCGCCTGCTGCTGATTGCCAAAATAGTTCATAAACTGGCTCAGGGTCTCCTTGAGCATAGTCGAACGGGGATCACGGGCAAAACACAGAGACCCCAGTTGCTGCTGACAAAACTGTGCTAACACACTACGTTGAGGAATGGCATCAAACAACCGGGCAATCCCTAACTGATCATAAAAAAACAATGCCTGACCCTGCTGCACCGCAAACTGCACCGCATGCCGGGCCTGTTCCGCAGCTTTCGCAATGGTGCTCAGCCCCGGTTGCAGATCACTGACACCGGCAAACACCTCAAGATCGGGCTTTAATCGCTCAAGGGCCTGAGTCAACTCATCAGAGAGTGCCGGAGAGTGCGCCGCGGTCGTTGGCCAAATGGCTAACAAGTCCTGCTCATACTCGAGCACCGGCCAGTCAATCCCCCTGCGCATCAGCAACTCTGTCAGTTGCTCCCCGAGCAGCGCTCGCTCATGGATAAACTTCCACTGATCCGCCGGATCATCACGACTCAGACGCTGACTAAAACCTTTCAGCCGCAACGCCAGCACCGCATAGGGCCGGGTATCACTCAACCCAAGATCAGCCGCGCGCAGATGGATCAGCTCCGGCGTATCCGCATAGCCATTGATCAGGCGGGTGAGGAACAACCGGGTCGACTGACCAATCAGATTATCCTGCACAATGGCGTTACTGATTACCTCGGTCACCTGCACCATCGGCAGCGCATAGGGTTGCTCAAACAGCGCAAACCCCAGTTCATTGGCAACTGCTTTGACACTGGCCGGAATCGAGCGAATGAACTCAGATCCTGTCAGTATCACAATGCCGGCGGCCTTGTGTTCAACCGCCTCACGAATCAGCTGTTGCAGGTTTTGCTCACTGCGCCGCTGATTAATGCCGGTAATGAAGATCAGCTCTCCACCCCGCAACCACGGCCCCAGGGTTTCATCTTCCGCCACATAGGGCCAGCGAACTGTTATTTGGCTGCCACGCAGCCCCGCGACCAGGCAAATACTCTCAAGGCCTGGCAAACGGGGAATATCAGCACAGAGTATTGGCATTAGCTTTTCACAATATCAGGGGACGAATTGGCAAACGGCAGCCGCAGCAAAGCGGTGTAGCTGATCACCGCAACCAGCACCCCAACCACCGGCGGCAAAATCGGCGAGCTGTAAGCTGCGAGCGAACCGATACCATAGGCCGCCAGCCCCAGCCAGTTGAACGCAGGCAAAGGCTGCGTCGCCAGTTTGGGGTAGTTGCCTTTATGGTTAAAACAGAAGTCAGCCATAATCACACCACCAATCGGCGGGATAAAGGTTCCCAGCAAAATAAGGAATGGGATCAGCAGGTTATACATCCCCCCGACGGCCAGCACGGTACCGATGGCGGCGCCAACAACGGTAACCAGGCGGCGCTTATCGGTGCGCAGCAGATTACAACCCGCCACCGCGAAGTTATAGATGGTATTGTCCTGAGTGGTCCAGATATTCATCAGCAGCATCAGCACCGCCAGCACCACAAACCCCTGGGCGATCATCACATCAACAATATCCGCCTGCTGATAGATCATGGTCCCCAGCGCGCCGGTCAGCACCATCAGACCATTACCAAAGAAGAATGCTGCCAGCGTTGCGATCACGGCAATTTTCGGTGTTTTAGCAAACCGGCTCCAGTTAGTTGCCTGCGTTCCGCCACTGACGAAGGTACCAATAATCATAGTGACTGCCGCAGCCCAGCTGAGGCTCTCAGTTGGCGACTGCATCATCAGCCCTCCGAAACCACCGATATCGATCATCCCGGTATACAGGCTGATGAGAATAAACAGCATCATGGAGGGGACTGCTAACCGGGATAACCAGTCCAGGCCACGGTAACCAATCATGGCGGTAATACAGAAGGCCATGCCGAAGCCGATCATCAGGGGCGTTTCAAAGCTGGCAGGCAGTCCGGTGGTTTTAACCAGTACGGTAGATACCGTCGCAGTACCCCAGGCATACCAGCCGATCTGGGTAAAACCCAGAATAAAATCTGACAATTTACTGCCGATCTCACCAAAGCAGAAGCGCCCCATCAATACCGAATTCAGACCACTTTTACAGGCAATATAAGCAAGCGCCGCCGCATAGATGCCGAGCAACAGGTTGCCCAGCATAATCACCAGCATCAGCTCACCGAAAGAAAAGGCCTTACCCAGGGTACCGCCAGCCCACATGGTGGCAGTAAAAAAGGTAAAACCGAGCAATAGCACAGATGTAGAGAGCAGGCCTTTACGATCAGTTTCAGGCACTTCACTCAGTGGATAATCCGATGGTTCCATATCAGGCTCCGCTAAACTTTTCAGGTTGATTGAATTTTTTGTACAACCTGTTAGCAGCAAAGCTTATACCACCCTAAAGTTAAATAGGTAACCAATTTAAGTGCTGTTCCTGCTGAACTTTATTGATTAAAGCTTCACAGTGCACTATGCACAAAAACTATATTTTACGATGAACGATGTCCGGATAAGAGCGCATCATTTTCGCGCATTTTGATTGCGATCGCCCTATTTAGCGACAATATCCAGAGGGTTCTGGCAGCAATATTCAAAACCGGATAACAGATCTGCACAACAAATCTGTTTGATTATTCCGTAGATGGAGCGCCCACATCAAGCCGGGTGAGGCGTTTCATCGCGGCTCACATGGCCTGTGTCAATGTCGGGCTGAATCTGTTTCTTCACTTTTGCTTATCTGCTCGGCAAGCTTCTGATCAAAGCAGTTCACGGCCCTTTGCAGCAGGTACACACCCGACAACAACATTCGGCAAAGGCAAGCCTGCCACTGAGCTAAATGACTACGGGACTGAATGTTTAGCAATAACAGACGTCGGCTTTCTGACATTGAGTGCCTCCCCCGGTCCGATCGACAGAGATAAAAGGGATACCTTCCATGGCCTGTACTTCAGAGCTGTTTCCCACAGACTCTCTGATAACCCGATGGTTATGCTGATTTGCGATTCTGCTCGGCATACAATGCATCGAAGTTTACCGGCGCCATCATCAGTGGCGGGAAACCGCCCTTCACCATCAACTGATCAATGGTTTCACGAAGATAGGGGAACATCACTGCGGGACAGGCCGAACCCAGCGCCTCCGCCTGCTGTTGAGCGGGAAAACCGGAAATCATAAACATCGCGGCCTGATCAACCTCTGCCACGAACGCCAGTTGATCCTGGTTTTTCGCCGTGACCGAAACTGACAGCACCACCTCATAAAGACCTTCTTCAATCTGCTCAAAGGCTGTGTTGAGATCCATCGTTACCGTGGGCTGCCACTCTGAGCGGAACACCCTGGCTGAGTTGGGTGATTCGAAGGATGAGTTTTTAACATAGATCTTCTGCAGAGCAAAAAAGGGCGAGTCTGCGCCCTGATGCTGTTGGTTGTTATCTGACATGGGATACTCCCTTGCTAGTTAAGAGGGTGGGAAAAGTGAGTGACTTATGTGCGCGGTGAGGAAAACTTCCGGCCAACTGCGACCGGAAGTGTGTCCTATCCAAGCCGCTTCAATTACGCGTTAACCGGGGCAGGCAGATCCAGCCAGTCAAACAGCGCAGGAATATCGGGCTGGAAGTCATGAATCACTGGATACCAGGGCGTTGGCGCTTCGATATCATGCATCACACCACAGGTCGGGCAGTAGTATTCACGGTAGACCTGCCAGTTGGTGTCAGGCGCCATCAGCTTTGGATAAACCTCCTGCATCTTCTCCTCATCATCGCGCACATACACCAGCGCATTGAGTTTCCAGTTAGTGCGGTAGTCACCAAAGTCATGACCACAGGAGCACTTGGTCACCAGGGTTTTATCGGCGGTGGTTTCGGCCAGATAGAGGTGCGGGCCAAACGCCATGATGATCTTATCGTCCCAGGACACCTGATCCTGCAATACGGACATATAGTTGGCATAACGCTCTTTGTCCTTAGGCATGGACAGCATCATGTGCAGGGTATCCCAGTCGAGGCTGCCTTTAACCAGATCGGACACCTGTTTTTTTGTGAAATTTGACATAATCGGTCTCTCTTTATTGTTTTTAGATTTGAGTTTGTAGAACTGAGTTTCAGAGTTGAGTTAATAGCTTTTTAAGGTGATCAGGAGAGGTGCCGGGCACCCCTCCGTCAATCTTTTACTGCTCAGTCATGATTACAGGATGTACATCAGGCAGTTCGCTCAGGTCCATGTGATGCTTGGCACCAAACATAGGAATACCCAGCTCTTCCTCTTTCAGCTCCCAGCTGGCCGGCAGATCCCAGAATGTTTTGAACTCATTGAGGAACCGCTCTGACAGGTGGAAGCTGGAGGCGAACATCTGCTGCACCTGCACCGAAGCATCCTTATCGATAATGCGCTGGCGCTCAGACTCCATCCATTGACGGGTAGGCTTACCCCGGGCGATCCGGGCTTTACGAATCGCGCCACGCTGGGCAATGGTTTTCTGACCATCCACCGTCCAGGTGCCATCCTTATCCTGCGAAATCACCACGCCGTAGACCTTTTCGGCAAACTCCGGCAAGACGAAGTTCTGGTTCAGATCGTTTTCAACATCGGCAATAGCACGGTCCAGCGGATCACCAAATCCCGGGCCGCCGCGCAGATAGTTGAGATAGAGATCGCCATTTTCAAAGATCGCTTCGGTGGTAATACACTGTTTATCCCGTTTCACCAGTGCATCAGGCCCCAGGTGCTTCTCAAGCTCACACTGGCCCGGATCACGGTCTTTACCCAGCGGCAGTGATTTACCCTCCTGGATCCGCTCCAGCAGACCGGTGTTATGGGCTTCAAAACGGTATCCGGTTGCCGCCGGGTAGCCACCCATCAGACCCCAGTCGCTGTTCATATAGCCGTTGCCCATGAAGAACATAGTCCAGTCGGCAGATCCCCAGACCATACGCAGAGTTTCAAAGCCCAGACCACCACGATACTTACCGTATCCACCGGTGTTGGTTTTGATGGTGCGGCCCATATAGAGCAGCGGCTCAGCCAGTTCCCAGATCTCGATATCCCCCATATCGCCCTCGGGGTTCCAGATCGCCGCCGCATGGTTCAGACCATCTTTCACTGCGCAGGCACCGGTACCACAGGCGGCGGTTTCAAAGCTGTTGACCGCATGGATCTCGCCCTCCTGGTTGATACCACCGCCCTGTAGCCAGTTACAGGGGTTTGAGTTACCGGCATTCACCTCTTCCAGATAGCCACGGCCAAAGTAGGTACGGCTGATACCGCGCCACAATGAGCTCCAGGAGGACACCAGGAAGTGCCAGGCATCCGCATGGGCGGTACGTCGGTCATCCGGGTTGGTCCAGGTACCTTTTGGCAGACGGAACTCGGTGGCGTAACGGGCACCATCGTTGATCCGCTCGGTGGGTACCAGCGACTGGGTCATCATCACCCAGATACCACTGGTAAAGGCGACCGGGTTGGCGTTATAGGTGTGCCAGCCCCAACGACTGCAACCTTCAAAGTCGAGACGCCAGGTGGCATCCGGTTTGACGGTAATCTCACAGGGGGCATGCATAATGGTGTCAACTTTGGCAAACGGTGATGGCACCGCCACATCTTCATGGGCATAAGGCACATCCACAAAAGCCACGGTTTTGATCTTACCGGGAATGGTCATCGCTCTGATCCGGCTCACCAGACCCCGGCGACCGTCCTCAATCACCTCGGTAGCGAACTTCTCATAGGCTTCCATCCCCTCTTCACGCACCGTCTCTTCCACCAGATCACGGATCATGTGACAACCGGCAATGCGGGTTTTTTCATCCAGAATCCAGTAGTTCGGCGTGCGCACATTGCGCTGACTCTCATGCAACCAGTCCCGTAGCGGAGTATCGTTGACACCGGTTTTACGGCAGGTGATCTGCACCCCGTCGCCAAAGCGCTGAATCTGACCATTGGACATAGAGCCCGGGCCTACCGCACCCACATCGATGACGTGAGTAACACCGCCGACCCAGCCGATCAGATTGCCTTCGTGGAAGATCGGCACAATAGTGGCGATATCACAGGGGTGCACGTTACCGATCTGACAGTCGTTATTGGTGAACATATCACCGGGGTTAATACCGGGGTTAGCTTCCCAGTTGTTCTGAATCATATATTTAATGGCCGCCCCCATGGTGCCCACATGGATAATGATCCCGGTTGAGGTGGCAATACAGTCACCGGCAACGTTGTAGAGGGTGAAACAGAGCTCACCCTCCTGTTCGACAATCGGAGAGGCGGCAATTTTCTTGGCGACCTCGCGGGAGTTAACCAGCCCGGCACGCAGCTTGGAGAAGATCCGCTCATAGCCGATCGGGTCAGACTCTTTGAACTCCAGCGTCTCCAGGCCGTTATAATGACCGGTCTCTTCCGTTCTTTTCAGAATCAGATTACGATGGTCATTCAGTGTCAGCCCGCTCGGTAACAAACTGGCTGGTCGGGTACCTGCCCCATTTATTTTTTCTTGAATAGTCATCTGTTTTCCTCAATTTCTTGTATTTATTATCGGATTACTTGGATTCAATCAGGTGGAATAGACGGTTCACGTCCAGGAAGGTCTCAAAGCCGGGTGGCACCACATAGGTTGTGGCATCAGACTCAATCACCGCAGGCCCTTTAACCTCATTACCCGGTTGCAGCAGCTCCATTTTGAAAATGTCAGCGTCGACCCACTCCTTCTCGTAATAGAACGGACGGGTACCCTGACGGGATTCCTCAGAGGGCGTTGGGCCAGCATCCGGTTCTTCTGGGATATTGGGTTTCTTAGTGACCACCGAGCCACGCATAATCGCACCGGTAATGCCATATCCCAGCTCAGGAGAGCGGGCGGCATCGGCGTATACCCGGGCGTAGGTATCGTTGAATGACTGCACCAGCACATCCCAGTCTTCAGCGCCGGAGAGCACCGTCAGCGGCGAATCGATCTCCAGATCGTTCAGTTGTCCCAGATACTGCATGGAGTATCCCGGTGTCAGCGTCACCTCTTCATCCTTAAAGCCGTTGATGCGGAACTCTTCCAGCACCTTGTCACGCAGCTCATTCCAGGCAGCCTGCAGGGTTGTAGTGGCGTCAGCGATCTCACCTTGAGTCGATTCATCAGTGATACCGATATCAACACTCTTGTCATAACGGTATTCAAAGTCAGCCGTGGCACAGCCAAAGGCGGAGAAGCCCGCAGCCCATGCGGGCACGATGGTTTCCTTAAAGCCCAGCCCTTTGGTGTAACCGTAAGCGTGTACCGGGCCACCACCACCGTAAGAGAAGCAGACAAAATCGGTCGGACTGTAACCCTTACCGGTGATCATCGCCCGCAGATGCTGACGCAGCGACAGATCCAGCAGCTCGATAACACCTGCTGCCGCATCCTCTACTGACAGTCCCAGTGGATCAGCGATCTGACGTTTAATTTCACGCCGGGCACGGTCTACATCCAGCTCGAGAATGCCACCGAGGAAGTTTTCCGGGTTGAGATAACCGAGAATAATATGGCAGTCGGTGACAGACACCGTATCAACACCACCTTCAGGCCAGCAGGTGCCGACACGATAACCGGCGCTGTCAGGCCCCAGCTTGATCGCATTTGCATGGGGGTCGATACGCACAAAACTACCCGCACCGGCACCGATGGTATCCATCGCCACCAGCGGCAGAGACAGCACCAGTCGCGCCATATCGCCATCTTTATGGATGGCAAAGTTGTTTTTAGTAATCAGCGCCATATCGAAACTGGTGCCGCCAATATCGGAACAGGCGATGTTTTCATAACCCAGTTTTTCACCCAGGTATTTAGCCCCGATAACCCCGCCGATAGGACCCGATACCAGCGAGCGGGCCAGCTCTTTGGCTTTCCAACTGATGGTGCCGCCATGGCTGGCCATCACCCGCAGGTCAAACTGACCGCCTACCGCTTTCATGCTGTCACTAATCGTGCCCAGCGTTGCCCGTGATGGCTCCGCCGCATAAGCTTCCAGAATGGTGGTGTTGGTGCGATGGCTCTCTTTCCGTACCGGGTAGTAATCCACCGATGCGAATACCGGAATATCCACACCCATTTCGCGGGCAACCTCTTTACAGGCATCGCGCACCGCTTTCTCATGGTCTTCGTAGAGATAGGAACTGAGCAGACTAATAACGATCGCCTGACAGCCCTGTTCAATCAGTTCCCGGGCCGCTTCACGGGCTTCATGCAGACGCACGGCAATCACCACATTGCCCTGAGAATCCACCCGCTCGGTCACCCCGCGGGTATCCTTAATATCCACCAGTGGCTCATCATAACGGTGGGTATTCAGGTGGATCCGGTCTTCAAAGGCATAACCCAGATAGCTCTGGATCGCCCGTCCCATGCGATGAAAATCTTCAAACCCTTTACTGACGATCAGACCGGTGCGCAGCCCTTTACGGCCCACCACCCGGTTAAGCATGGCGGTACCCGAAAAGACACAGGTGACCATCTCCGGAAATACATCCTCAACCTTACGGTCCCAGTGCGCCAGCGCATCAGTGCTGGACTCCAGTACCGCCTGTGATTCATTGATATTACTTTGCGCCTTGCCAACGACAAACTCCCCATCGGCCCGCACAAAGAATGTATCGGTCATAGTGCCGCCGGCATCTATCCCAAGAACTTCAACTGGATTAGTTAATTGATTCAAGATCGTATCCTCATGTTATTTTTATTGTTTCTGCTTACCCGGTGAGATCTGCCGGTGTAAGTTCTGCAATCAGCCGCAACTGATCGGATTGTTAAATTGCACCGGCCATGCCAACAGACAAATATCCATACAAAACAATAAGTTAAAGTTTTAATATGCCTATGTGACTGAAAAAGCACAGATAAACAGTTCGATAATCGGTCGGTCATCGACCGTTAATCAGACGCTTATCCAGACAACGGAATCACTGCAGACGCAGATAGGGGAATAAGATCCATCCGGGGAATAACCGCACAAAAAATAGACAATTGAAAAACCCTGGCGGTAGGTTCAGAATAAAACAACGCATCAAGAACTATAAAAATAAAACTATGAATGCCACGAATGTGAAAACTACCCTGCGAGGGTCTGCTGCAGTTGAGCATCCCCGGAAGATAGCCAAAGCCAGAGAGACGCTCCTGAGTCAGGGCTCACTCTCTGATGATTCTGTGCGCCCGCTGATCCGGGCCTCATGGCAGCGCTGCGTGTCAGACTCGGTCAATCCGCTGGTGGCCAATCAAACCATCGAACTGGATGAGCAGCAGCTGGAGTCTCTGAAAGAGAGTTACCGCGAACTGATCTCCGCCTCAGAACCGATTATGCAGGATGCCAAAGAGTTGCTGGCGGATTCCGGCACCATTATGCATCTGGTGGCACCTTCAGGAATGATTCTGTGCTCAAACGGTGATGACCATACCCGCGATCTCGCCAATGATTTCAGCCTTGTGCCCGGTGCCAACTGGAATGAAAGTGTGGCCGGAACCAACGCCATCGGCACTGCCCTCAATGTTGGCTCGGCAGTACAGGTGCATGCCTTTGAGCACTTCTGCGAAAACATCAATAACTGGACCTGCTCTGCCGCAGTGATCCGGGACCCGTTCGAAAACAAAATACTCGGGGCGGTGAATATCTCCGGTCTGAAAAACACCCTGCATGACTACTGCCTGGCGCTGGCGGTTTCCGGTGCCCGGCGTATTGAGGGGCAGCTGGCACAACTACAGATGGCTAAACGTGATCTGCTGTTAGGGGTCACTCTGGATCGCTTCGGAGCCCCGGGTAACGACGGACTGCTGTTGCTGGATCTGAATGGACGCCTGGTACGTACTAACCATCAGGCCGTTCGCGTACTCGCCTCGCGCGGCCTTAAAATTGACCTAAACCCCAGCAATCCGATACTCACACTCAATGAAGAGGGCCGATTTACTGAACGCTCAGCTGCTATCCTCGATCAGCTCGATCCGCAATGGATTGAACCCCTGATACATCAGGGGGAACAGATCGGCTATATTGCAGTGATCCCTTTCCCAGCGCCTCGCGCGCCCTCTGTTGCGATAAAAAGCGGACCACCAGCCGCCAATCAGGATACCGGCAGCGGTTTTTCCAGACTGGTGGGCCGCAACCCTATGTTCATCAAATCGATTCAGCAGGCAGCCCGGCTGGCAAAAGCACCGATTCCGGTGTTGTTACAGGGGGAAACCGGTGTGGGTAAAGAGCTGTTCGCCAGTGCGATGCATGAGATGAGCCCCGCCAGCAGCCAGAAGTTTATCGCCCTTAACTGCGGTAGCTTATCCCGAGACCTGCTCGCCGGAGAGCTGTTTGGCTACGTTGATGGCGCCTTTACCGGCGCCCGACGGGGCGGCATGACGGGTAAAATTGAAGCGGCCAACGGTGGTACCCTGTTCCTGGACGAAATCGGTGAGATGCCACTGGATCTGCAACCGATGTTCCTGCGGGTACTGCAGGAATCAGAGATCTGCCGCATCGGTGAGACACAACCGCGCAAGGTTAATTTCCGCCTGATTGCGGCGACCAACCGGGATCTGGCCCAGGAAGTTGCTGAAGGACGCTTCAGAATGGACCTTTACTATCGGATCTCGTCGATGACCCTGACGATTCCGCCGTTAAGAGAGCGCAGGGATGATGTTGTCTTGCTGGCAGAACATATTCTTGCGGGGCTGGCAGAACAACATGGTGGGATCAGAAAGCAGATCAGTCCTGAACTCCGGTCACTGCTCGAAAAACACCTCTGGCCCGGCAATATCCGTGAGTTAAGCAATCTGATCACCGCCGCCTATTTTCTCACCGATGCGGAACAACTCAGCCCCGAAGACCTTCCGGCAAACCTGATGTTGCAGCCAGGCACGACAACAGTTACCGCGCCAGCGGATGCAACAGCAGACGAAACTGATAACCCGCTGAATCAGGCGGAAAGAGAGGTCATCTGCCGGGTGATTCAGGAACAGGGAGGCAACCTCACCCGTGCAGCCCGACAACTGAATATCGCCAAAAGCACGCTGTATATCAAACTACGTAAGTATGGGATTGACCGCTCTGCCTTAGGCTAACCGGATGTCACAGTAGGGATCAGCATAACAACTCAGAGAACAATCAGGAGAACTATCCGGCGCGAACCAATCCACTAACCTGATCCCGGTAGCCAGGAAAGACCTGCTCCTCAATAAAGCCCCGATCCAGTCCCATATGCTGATGCAGCACACCCGCAAACAGCGCCCGCATATCCAGCGTCGGCTTAAGATCGCGGCCTTCATACAGGTTTTGTTTCGCCAGTCCCGGCCAGTCACTCTGTACACGCCCGCCGTTAACCGCACCGCCCAGCAAAAAGGCCGCGCCTCCCACACCATGATCAGTACCGGACGTCCCGTTCACTGCAACGGTGCGGCCAAACTCAGTGACAATCACCACCGCTGTCTGATCCCAGACAGAGCCCATATCCTGTTTTAATCCTGCCAGCACCGTATCAAGTTCACGAAACCGGTTCGCCAAACGGCCTTTTGTGGTGCCCTGCCACGCGTGGGTATCCCAGCCACCGCAGTCCATCACGGCAACTCTGGGGCCGTCGTCACGGATCAGAAAACGGGCTGCCGCTTTAGCCACTGTTTTCAGGTTGTTACCGCCCCTGAGCTTTCCCCCCATGGAGTTAATCATCTCATCCGCGTTGAAGCCCGCCCGCACCTTGGGGCCAAGGTAGCTGTCCTGTTCATATAACGCCATTAAACGCTGCAAGGTGTCTTCATCAGGATCGGGTAGCCGATCCGGAGCCCAGGCCCCCACAGGCACTGCTCCCTGCACAATACGGGGGATGCCTGCCCCCAGAGAATAGCCATACTTTTCGGGATTACGGCCTTCACTTAAACCTTGTAAAGCCCTGTATAACCAACCACTTGCACTGCCTGCAGGGTTAGTCAGACCGGTTTCCAGCACATCCTGCGCATAAAAGTGTGAGCGTTTGGCGTAGGGTGGCGCAATCGCCTGAAACAACAAAGCCTCCCGCCCGGCGTACATCTGCGCAAGGTTTTCAAAAACCGGGTTTAAACCAAAGAATCCATCCAGATCGATCACCCCTTCAACCGTATCTGGCGTTCCCAGCGCCAGTTTGCCGCGGCCGGACCGATAAGCTGGATCACCATAAGCTGGCACCGCAGCCAGACCATCCATCCCCCCTCTTAAGATCAGCACCACCATACGGGGATCGCGGTGGTCCTGAGCAAAGGATATTGGCGTCGTGAAGCCCAGTGTTAAAACAGCACAGGCTTTTATAAACTGACGGCGGTTAATTGCTGATGCCATGATTATCTCCACTGAAATTCTGGTGAGGCTAACATCAGCCCGGCCGCCTGTGCCGGACTTGCTGCCCGCTTCATTGCCAGCTGTAAGTCACCCGCATCTGTTGGCAGCATTGCAACGGCCTGCTCAATTTTATGCAGCCCGGTATTGGCAGAAGCCCCTGTTGCCAGTCCCCATTCGATCCGTTTTTTCAAAGCACTGGCAGAACTCCAGTAGCGGGTATCATCCGGCCACCCGGCGGGAGACCCGGCAAAAAACGGTCGCTGATTCAGGTTGACTAAACCAGACCTGATAAGCTTTCTGATACGTCCGTTAAACGGCAGATCAAAGACCCTGACCGCCGACAGAAGGTATTCGTTAGGCGTTTTGAATTTTTTATGCGCAGGGTCCCAGGCGGCCTCAAGATTGACCAGCGTACGGTGCAGGGTCGGCAGATGGCCCCGGCTGTCCAGAAAACTGCGCTCCAGAATACTGATAGCCTCAGGCGGAGGGGTATCAGAGATAAAATGTGTTGCCAGCTTTGTTGCCAGAAAGCGCGCCGTGGAAGGATCCAGCGCCAGATCAATTAATGCGGCTCTGCCCTGCTCTAATCCCTGAAAGTCATAGTGACGGCCCAGTAAAACCTGAGGACCCGGTTCATGATTTTGTTTATAGAAAAAGAACTCTCCCTGTTTAATAGCCGGGTTCCTGTTGTTATAGCCACCAAATCCCCAACCGGTAATCATCTTCGCCAACGCCTGAACATCCTGCTGCGTATAGCCTCCGTTAACACTCAGGGTATGTAACTCCATAATCTCGCGGGCTAAATTTTCATTCAGCCCCCGCTTAGACCTTTTACCCGCAGGCGAGCCAGGGCCGACAGAGTTATTATTATCCAGATAAAACAGCATCACCGGATGGGACACCACCGCCAGCAACATATCGGCGAAAGAGCTATCCAGATGCGCCCGAATCGCTTCATTTTCATAAGCAACACTGGCCAGCGAAATCATCCTTTTGCCTTTACGGGAAACACTGAAATGATTGCTATAAAACTGGACTAGCCGCTCTCTGAAAGGGGTTCGGGTATGTGCTGCATACTCAAAACGCTTAAAGAAGTTACTCTGTTCCTGCGCTGCTAATCCCCGTTGTAGTAACGTAAGCTCCTGAGCCCTGTTTTCAGATTCCTCACTGCCCATCAGCCGCTTTCTCTCATTACGCCACTCATAAAAAGCGCTTAAGCTGGTCGCTGCATCAGGAACCTGAGGGCCCGGATCTTGTTCGACTTCGAGCTGTTGCTGCAGCCACCCCTTAGGATCAGCGGTAGCAGCATTCAGATCTAACGGCCCGGCACCTAATCCAAAGCGGTTCATAGCGCGATACTGAGAAAATGTTGTCACCCCGGTTCTCCCATGGTTTGAGGCAAGCGATCACTACGTAAAGCGGGCGAAGAAAATTTATCGATTATCAGCTTAATAGATTAAGCCGGCGATGCCAGACAAAAAACCGGTAATACTGCCCGGTTATGTTTCACATCTGTGTAGCGGTATTGAATAAATGATCGGCGCCATCATGGTTAAGACACCTGCCGGAATGATCAGTTCAGGAATAGTGCCCGGTTCTGCCGGGGCTATGATATCGGCGAAGTGGAGTGCTGGATGCATTTTCCGGCTCCGCCGATATAACCCTGTTGAGGTATCGCGTTCGTTTAAGCGCTTCAGACTTTGAACAGCCCTACCTGGCCATGCATACCTTCAGAAAGCGTATGCAGTTTACGGGATCGTGCCAGCCGGGTATCGGCATTTTCCAACATCTGATCGGCAATCATTTTGATCCGACTGGTATTCTCAGCAATACCACTGTTAACCATACTCTGCTCCTCGGTTGCGGTTGCAATCTGAGCAGACATATCGCTGATATTATTGACTGAATCGGTTATCAGAATCAGCTGTTCATAAGCCTGGTTCGCCTCTTCAACAGAGCTCTGAGCCATCGCTTCACTGCTGGCCATAATAGATACAGCCTGTTGCATGGTTGACTGCAGTGTCGCAATCATATTGCGTATATCCGCGGTGGATACAGTGGTTTTTTGTGAAAGACTACGAACTTCATCGGCCACCACCGCAAAACCACGGCCATTGTCGCCTGCCCGGGCCGCTTCGATTGCGGCATTTAACGCTAACAGGTTGGTTTGCTCTGCTATTCCCTGAATTGTCCCCAGAATCGAGTTGATCTGCTGTGAGTGTTCACTCAGCTTAAGGATGACCTGCGATGCCGTACTCACCTCTCCCGCCAGATCACCAATCGAATCCCGGGCTTTCATCACTACCGCCTGACCCTGCTGACTAAAACGGGCACTTTCACTGGCGGCATGGGAGGTGTTTTCAGCATTCGCGGCAATATCCTGCGTCGCCGCCGACATCTCCTCGACTGATGTCGCTACCAGAGTAATCTGATCCTGCTGCAGTTTGACCTCATCCATAGAGTTATTGGCGCTCTCTGCTGCGGCATCAGCACTGGTTTTCAGATCACCCGACAGGCCGACAATCTGTTGAATGATCGATTGCAGCTTTTCAATAAACTGATTGAATGACCGGGACAACTCACCGACCTCATCATTTGATGTGATCGGTAACCGGGTAGTCAGATCCCCCTCGCCCTCAGCGATGCTTTTCAAAACCGCAGCCACACTGTCGATCGGCCGGGTAATCAGCTTGGAAAAGAAAGCACCGATGATGATAAACAGTGCTATCAGAAGCGCGGCGATAACCAGCGATAACCAGGCAATATTATTGGCCGTCTGATAAACCTCACTGGAGGGTACCAACGCCACAAAACGCCATCCCAGTGCAGAGGATTTAACCACTTTGGCGAGATAGTGTTCGCCGTTTCGCTCCACCTCCAGTAAACCAGAGTCCACCGATGCCAGTTGCTTAAACAGCGGGCTGTTCAGCTCATCGATTTTTTTAAAGTTATGCTCGGGAAAGAGTGGATCAACTAACACCGTGCCGTTGTCTTCAATCAGCAGGATATGCCCACGCTCACCAATTTTGATCTGCTGCACAATCTCCGTCAGCTGTTTTACAGAGACATCCATCGACTGCACCCCGATAACCTTGCCTGAACTGTCAGTAATCGTCTTAGCGGTACCGACGAAGGTGGCGTCGTCACCCGCCCAGTAATAAGCCTCGGTACGCACTACCTCACCAGGATGCTCCAGTGCTTTTTTATACCACGGACGGGGACGGGGATCGTACGCATCTTTCATGGCAACATCAGGCCACTGAATGTAACCGCCGTCAGCACGACCGGAATACACATAAGCCAGCCCGGGATGGGTTTGACCAAACTTCTCGTAAATACGGAACAGCTCCGCCTCCTTTCCCCCGGCACTCAGATGTGATTTGAAACTACCAGGCCCATTAAGAAAATTGGATAAATTGAAGCTGTTATCTTTCACCAGCGGAAGATCCGCCACGTAAGTTACATTATCGGCAATGGCTTTAAAAAAGAGGGTAAACGCATTATCGATCTGAGTGATCTCTTTACGACTGCTGGTTTCAAAGTTATCCAGCGCCGTCACTCTGGCTTCATATATTGAAAATGAAGAGATAATAAGGATTGGCACAATGACCGATACAGTAATGAAGGCCAGCAATTTTGTACGAATTTTCATAGTACGGCTCGGGGAATCGTTATTGTTGTGTCAGAAACATCATCCGTGACCGCTAAAGATCGAATCAGCCTGATATCGGTCATGTAACGGAGGCGATTATGGCAGAAACCGCCATACTATACTTTCGTATGACAACCAGATTGGGTAACAAAAACGACGTTAGTGCAGGGAGAAAATACCCGCCAGAAAGACAGGGCCTGAAAACTAAAACGATCTGTTTTTCGAAATCAGGCCCGGAGATGACTCGTTGTCGTCAGTATTTCGGGTTCTCTCCCTATAACCTAACGACAAAAATTACAGCGCTATCAGGTAACCATCACTCCACCGTGACCGATTTCGCCAGGTTACGCGGCTGATCCACATCGGTGCCCTTCAGACAAGCGACATAATAGGCCAGCAGTTGCAGCGGTATTGAGTAGATAATCGGTGCCATCACCGTGGGTACATCCGGCAGGGTGATCAGTTCGAGATCATTCCCGGGTTTCACCTGGGCTTTGGAATCGGCGAACAGGAACAGTTTTCCGCCCCTTGCACGCACCTCCTCCAGATTCGCCTGCAGTTTTTCCAGCAGGGAGTTGTTCGGTGCGATCGCCACGACCGGCATATCCTCATCTACCAGCGCCAGAGGACCATGTTTCAACTCACCGGCCGGGTAAGCTTCTGCATGGATATAGGAGATCTCTTTCAACTTGAGAGCGCCTTCAACGGCAACAGGATAGATAGTGCCACGCCCCAGAAACAGGGCATGGTGTTTATCGACAAAATGCTCAGCCATTTTCTGAATCTGCGGATCCAGCGCCAACACCTGCTCAGTGAGGCCAATCAGTTGCTCCAGCTGGGCAACGATCTCCTGCTCATCGTCAAAACCGTAGCGGCGCGCCAGCACCAGGGTGGTCAGCATCAGTACCACTAGCTGACTGGTAAAGGCTTTGGTTGACGCCACGCCAATTTCCGGTCCGGCATTGGTCATGATCGCCAGATCGGACTCACGCACCAGAGAGCTGCCAGCAACATTACAGATAGACAAAAATCCAAGATAGCTCTGTTCTTTCGCCTCCCGCAGTGCGGACAGGGTATCGGCAGTTTCACCGGACTGGGAGATGGTGATAAACAGTGTGCCAGGCATACACACCGTTTTGCGATAGCGGAACTCGCTGGCCACCTCCACCATACAGGGGATACCCACCAGTTTTTCGATCCAGTAACGGGCCACCACACCGGCGTTATAGCTGGTGCCACAGGCGACGATCTGCACCATTTTCACCTGATCAAACAGCTCCGATGCACCGCTGCCAAATACCTGCTCCAGCACATGTCCCTGATGGATCCGACCTTCAAGCACCCGGGCGATCACATCCGGCTGTTCATAGATCTCTTTGAGCATATAGTGACGATACAGGCCTTTATCTGCCGCATCATGACCATGCTCAAAGCGCTGCACCTCACGGGTGACAGGCTCACCGGCAAGGCTCTCAACCTTAATATCTGAGCGGGTAATGGCAGCAACATCCCCCTCTTCCAGATAGATAAAGCGATCAGTCACCTGCAACAGAGCCAGCGGATCAGAGGCGATAAAATTTTCCTCAACGCCCACTCCGATCACCAGCGGGCTACCCATGCGGGTCGCCAGTAGCAGATCCGGCTGCTGCTGATCGATAACTGCCAGCGCATAGGCGCCATCCAGCCGCTTTAAGCTCTCTTTCAACGCCACTTCAAGGCTTTTACCGGCCATCACTTCCCGGTAGATCAGGTGGGTCACCACCTCGGTATCGGTGTCGGATAAAAACTGATATCCGTCAGCGACCAGCTCTGCTTTCAACGCGGTATGATTTTCAATGATGCCGTTATGCACGACAGCAATACGGTCAGCAGACAGATGCGGGTGAGCATTACGCTGTTCCGGCTTACCATGAGTTGCCCAGCGGGTATGCGCTATCCCCAGATAACCCGGCAGAGGCGATCCGGTCAGGGCCGCATCCAGTTGTGCCACCTTGCCCACCCGCTTCAGGTGATCAAGCTGGCCTGTCTGACTATTTAAAACGGCCATACCCGCAGAGTCATAGCCCCGATATTCGAGTCGTTTAAGGCCTTCCAGCAGAATCGCTGAAATATTCCGGCCAGCAATCGCCCCTACTATTCCACACATAACTCTGCTTCCTTATGATTTTTTAACCGGCCGTTGCCAGTTATTCAGATTAGTCTGTTTAGCGCGTGTAATAGCGAGTTGATCCGCCTGAACCTCTTTTGTGATAGTAGAGCCTGCGCCGATGGTCGCACCTGCCCCCACTTTAACCGGTGCCACCAGCGCCGTGTTTGAGCCGATAAAAGCACCATCACCAATCTCAGTGGTCGACTTATTAACGCCATCGTAATTGCAGGTAATGGTGCCGGCACCGACATTGACGTCTGCCCCAACCTCGGCATCACCGATATAACTCAGATGGTTTACCTTACTACCCTCACCGATATTCGCTTTCTTGGTCTCAACAAAGTTACCAATTTTGGCGTTGTTTGCCAGATGGCTGCCGGGCCGCAGCCGGGCAAAGGGACCGATATCACAGTTGTCCGCCACCACCGCTTCATCCAGCAGGGAGTTTGCTTTGATATGGGTGCCGCAACCGATTACCGAATCCTTAATAATACAGTTGGCTTCGATGGTAACGTTATCACCAATCTCCACCTTTCCTTCAAGAATCACATTGATATCGATGGCCACATCATGACCCACGCTGACCTCTCCCCGCACATCAATCCGCGCCGGATCTGCCAGCGAAACCCCGTCCAGCATCAGTGCTTCCGCCTGACGCCGCTGATACCAACGCTCCAGTTCGGCCTGTTGCAGACGATTATTAACGCCCTGCACCTCCTGTTCGGTGGCTGGCTGAATCGCCTGAATACGGACGCCCTGTTCTGCCGCCATCGCGATAATATCGGTGAGATAGTATTCACCCTGAGCATTATTTGCGGAAAGCTGCGGTATCCACTCTCTTAACAGCGCCGTTGGCAGCGCCAGAATACCGGTATTCACTTCGGTGATTGCCCGTTGCGCATCACTGGCATCCTTATGTTCTACAATCGCTACAACATCGCCCGCATCGCTACGTACAATCCGGCCATAACCGGTCGGATCTGCCAGATTCACCGTCAGTAAACCAAACTGTCCACGCTCTGCGATCTTCACCAGCTCGGCCATGGTTTCAGGCCGGGTAAGCGGTACATCACCATAGAGTACCAGTACTACCCCATTGTCAGAGATATTTGGCATTGCCTGAGCCACTGCATGACCGGTCCCCAGCTGTTCAGCCTGCAAAGAAAACTGTACAGCCTGTCCTGACAGCGCGGTTTCTACCTGTTGCGCGCCATGTCCGATAACGATATGGGTACGGGCGTTTTCCAGTGCCTTGGCGCTATCGATCACATGCTGCAGCATCGGTTTGCCACCAATGGTGTGCAGCACTTTAGGCAGAGTTGATTTCATCCGGCTACCCTGGCCTGCGGCCAGAATAACGATATCAAGAGTATTCAAAACAGAGGTATCCCTGGTTAATTACAGCAATGGCCGATCCGGCGACCCGCTGCTGTTGACACAAACAGTAATTTAACAGAACTTTAATCTAACTGGTTTCAGATGCAATATTAAATGTCAGAGAAAAATTGACAATTATGAATAATGAACTGTTTAAGCTGCTGGGACTGACACCCCGGGAGATCACCCTTTACCGCGCGCTGCTCTCTCTGGGCCCCAGTGCGATCCGCACCGTTGCCGAAAAAGCGGGAATCAATCGCGGCACAACCTACGACTGCCTGAAAGAGATGCAGCAGAAAGGGCTGGTCACCTATCTGCCAAAAGGCAAACGTCGGCTGTTTTCCGCCCGCGAGCCTGAGGTATTGCTACAGATGGCAGAGGAGCGACGTCACTCTCTCAATTCGGCTATCGATCAGCTGAAAAACCGTGTCGTACCGGAGCTGCACCACCTGATGCCCGACTTTAATACTGCCAATGTCAGCTATTACGAAGGGGACAGCGGCATCGAACAGGTTCTCAGGGATATACTCAACACCGTCGAGACGCAACAACCTAAGAGCTATTCAGTATTCTCTTCAAAGCCGATACGACCCCACCTTTATCGCCCGTTTCCTAACTTTACTGCGCAGCGAATTCTGAAGGGTATCGAAGTAAAAGTGATCGCCATCGGAGACGGCGGTGAAGATGCGGAACTCAGCGCCCGTAAGTGGATTAAAACTGAAGGTAGGGTTGATGCCGCCTATATCGCCGTTTATCCCCCCAAATGCGCGATTATCTCCCTGGCATCGGCCAACTACCCAACGGCAGTGGTGATTGAATCGAAAGAGGTGGCCGCCGCCCAGAAGATCATCTTTGATACCCTGTGGGGACTGTTGTAAGCAAAAAATAATTCCGTTTTGCTTGCTGTTTACGATTGTATACTGATATATATAGCTCAGTTTTGGATGGAACCTAATTGATGCAAATGGAGCTTTGCAATGAAATCTATCCCTATCAGTGTTCGACTCTCCCCTGCCGAAGCCGCATTTCTGGCTGACTTTACGGCACCTGATGCGGTTACACCCAGTGACAAACTTCGCTTTATTATTAACAAAGTACGTAAAGAAGAACACGCACCACACTCACTGGCAGACTCTAAACAAAGAGCGTCGGGCTATCTTGCTCCGGCCCTGGCAGTTATTGAACAGGCAGAATCCCGCTGTCAGAAACAATCCTCCCTATTGGCAACCCAGCACTACTGGCTGGAAAGATCCCTGTCCTCACTGCTATTCCATGCGGGCAATATTAAACAGTCAGACGACGCCATTCAGCTGTATGAACGTGAGTGTCTCAAGCTACTGGTGAATACCACCGGGCAACAGTTGCGCCAGCTGAAACCACCCCTGAGCAGCAGTCACAATCCAGACATACTAGACAACGTGCGACACAAACTAGATGAATTAATGAACGTCCAAGGAGTGAACGATGAATGAGTCAATTACCAGCCGGGTTGGCCGCATAATCAGTGGAAGTCTCAATGCACTGGTTAACTCAATAGAAGATTCGGCACCTGAAATGATTCTGGAGGAGGCGCTGAGAGAGGTGGACAGCGCGATCGATCAGGTCAGAGTTGAGCTGGGGCAGATAGCCGCCAGAAAACACCAGGCCAGCACCCGCTTGATGGAAACCAGCGGTCTGCATGAAGAGTTGAGTAGCAAAATACAGGTTGCGCTGGCCGAAGGCAGAGAGGACCTTGCCGAAGCGGGGATAGCCCATCAGCTGGATATCGAAGCGCAGATTCCGGTGCTGGAAAAGTCGATCTCTGAAGCGGGTGAAAAAGAGAAAGAGCTTGATGGCTATATCCAGGCACTGGCGGCTAAAAAGCGCGAGATGAAAGAGGAACTGCAAAAGCTGCTGGCGTTGAAAAATGCCTCGGCTATCCCGGACCATCAGAGCGCCGAAAACAGCGGCTCCGATGTTGCAGCCAAAGTGGCTAAAGCCGAATCTGCATTTGAGCGGATTATTGAAAAACAGACCGCCTATTCCAATGTAAACAAAAACAGCGCTGAAAACGCTGCGAAACTGGCGGAGCTGGACGAACTTAACCGCACCAATCGCATTAAAGAGCGCCTGGCGTTGCTTAAGTCAAACAGTGAAGACAGCGGTAATGTTTGAGTTTCTCACCCTGAGTGGCAACTTCCCCTTCACTCTCTCGCTGACAGTGATGGTGATTCTGGCGCTGCTTGAAGGCGCCGGCCTTGTTGTCGGGCTGGCATTTTCCTCCATGCTGGAAACACTGTTACCGGATCTCAGTGTCGATGTTGATGCAGCGGATATTCCCGATAGCGGCCTTATCAGCCGGATACTCGGTTGGTTTTATATTGGCCAGGTACCCTTTCTGGTTTTGCTGATTATCCTGCTCACCTATTTCGGCCTTGCCGGTCTGTTTGTGCAGAGTATGTATCGCGCTGTTACCGGGCATCTGCTGTACAACTGGCTGGCGATCATTCCGGCAACGTTACTGACGCTTCCCCTGACACGGGTTTCAGTCAAAGGGGTCGCCAGTGTATTGCCAAAAGATGAATCCGAAGCGGTATCCAGTGATAGCTTTATCGGCAGAGTCGCCGTGGTCACCACCGGAACAGCCCGGGTGGGCAGCCCGGCTCAGGCTAAAGTCAAAGATCAGCATGGGCAAACCCATTATCTGATGGTGGAGCCTGACAAACACCAGCCAGATCAGCCTCAGGGGTCCCAGGTGCTTATCATTAAACAGCAACAGAGTACCTTTATCGTGATCCCAAATACCAACCCAAACCTCGTTAATCAATAAAAGGAATTATTCAGATTATGTACTTCGACATCACTGAACTTGGCACTGTTGCTGCCATCATAATTATTGGCCTTATCGCCATCGGCTTAATAATGGCACGACTCTATCGTCGTGCCTCAAAGGAAACCTCTTTCGTCCGCACGGGTTTTGGTGGACAGAAAGTGATTGTCAACGGCGGCGCGATCGTCTTACCCGTGCTGCACGAGATCATTCCGGTCAATATGAATACGCTCCGGTTGGAGGTGAAACGGGCCAATGAGCAGGCACTGATCACCCGCGACCGGATGCGCGTCGATGTTCTGGCAGAGTTTTATGTCCGCGTTCAGCCCACCGTAGAGTCTATCGCCAACGCCGCCCAGACACTGGGTATGCGCACCATGGAACCGGAAGCTCTGAAAGAGCTGGTTGAGGGTAAATTTGTTGATGCCCTGCGCGCTGTAGCTGCCGAGATGGCGATGTACGAACTGCATGAACAGCGGGTCGACTTCGTGCAAAAAGTGCAGCAGGTGGTTTCTGAAGACCTGTTAAAAAACGGCCTCGAACTTGAATCCGTGTCTCTCACCGGTCTCGACCAGACAGGTAAACAGTATTTTAATCCGGATAACGCCTTCGATGCCGAGGGTCTGACCAAACTGACAGAGGCGATTGAAGAGCGCCGCAAACGCCGTAATGAGATCGAACAGGAAACTGAGGTCAGTATCGCCAGTAAAAACCTTGAGGCGGAAAAGCAGCGTTTAGAGATCACCCGTGATCAGGAATATGCCCGACTGCAACAATCCCGCGAGGTCGAAATCCGTAAAGCGACCATCGAAGCGGAGATCATGCGCGAACAGGCAGAGAACAAACGTGCTGCAGAACAGGCCCAGATTGTCGCCGAGCAGCAAACAGAACAATCCCGCATCAGTTCCGAGCAGGCAGTCGAAGAGGGCCGTATCGGCATGGCCCGCCTGTTGAGGGAGAAAGAGATTGAAAAAAGCAAAGCGATTGAAAGTGCTGAAATTGAAAAGCGCCGCACGTTAGAACTGTCTGAACAGGATAAATCGATCGCTATTGCCCAAAAATCTACTGAGCAATCGGTTGCCGAAGCCGAAGCAAGTCGTGCCCGCTCTGAAGCGGTGAAAGCCGATGAACAGGTCATCACTGTGCGGGAAACCGAGATTGCTGAGCGTGATAAACAGATCGAGCTGGTGGAAGCGGCAAAAGAAGCAGAACGCAACGCTATCAGTATCAAAGTCGGTGCTCAGGCTGAGAAGGAAGCTGCAGAAGATCATGCTGAAGCGGTACGTATTCAAGCCCATGCCGATGCTGATAAGCAACTGATCAGTGCGGAAGCACAGAACAAGTCTGAAAAACTCTCCGCTGAAGCTGCTGAGATCCGCAACCGGGTCGATGCGGAAGGCAAGCGCGCCCTCAATGAAGCCGAGAACCTGCTTGCAGCTGAGCAGATCACCCGTCAGATCAAACTGGCAGTCATCGAACGGCTTCCGGACATTATCCGTGAAAGTGTTAAGCCGATGGAGCAGATCGATGGTATTAAAATCTTTCAGGTTGATGGTTTGAACGGTTCGGGTTCAAGCGTGACCGAAGGCGGTGAAGCTAACGCCTCCAGCCTGGCAGATCAGATGGTTAGCAGTGCCCTGCGGTACAAAGCCCAGGCCCCTCTGGTTGACGGGTTGCTCGAAGAGATCGGTCTGAAAGGCGATTCTCTGAACGGTTTAACTTCAGCCCTGGCAGACAAAGAACTGACTAGATCCTAGAGTCGCTGCTCTATCTGCAGACATAAAAAACCACCTGCAAAGGTGGTTTTTATTTAGCTGCAATTAACCGACGCTATTTATCAATCGGTCAACAATTTAAGAGTATTACTGAGCCCGGTACGGGCCATTAAGCAGCCCCCGTCCCTGGTTGTTAATTGCGATATTATTGGCTGTCCGGGCAACCCCGGGGGTCGGATCGACAATCGTGCCAACCACCTGGTCCACCACAGCCTGCACCAGCATACCCACCAGGCCACCACCGTTATCCCCGGAGCCCTGAGCGTAGGAAACCTGAGTGTCCCACAGGGTCTTGCCGGTTTTGGCATCCACAAGCTTCATATTCGCTTTAACAACGGTGGTTGAAGAGAGAATCTCATACTTCTGTCCCCAGTCTTCAATCACCACATAAAGGATGGCATCCGGATTAAGGTGCTCGGCGAACTTTTCCAGCGGTACATCGTGCATATCAGCCGGTGATTGCAATCCATTTTCCTGCAGAAACTGATTGATCACTGCAACCGGAAATACATAGTAGCCTTTTTCTGCCAGTGGTCTCGATAACGTCGACAGATAGATATTCGACGCATTGATCTCAATGGAGTTATTCATCGGTGGAATCACCAGAATAGAACGGGGCTTGCTGGCTTCAAGCGCAGCATAATCATAACGCTCCTGGGTTGCACAACCGCTGCTGAGCAGCACCAGCAGCATAAACGATGCAGATACGATAGAACGTAGCATTACTGATTAACTCCCTGTTTCTGATTCTTCAGCAGCGTATCAACCAGGGCGGTTGCCTCGGGATAGATTGCTTTCTCTTTCAATAACGCTTGCTGAGCCAGTCCTGCTTTACCTTCGGCGGCGTACATCATCCCCAGATGGGCGTACAACCCCGGAGGCACTTTTTTACCCAGCGCATCTGACTTTTGAATATCCTCCTCCAGTTTAGTGATCTGCAATGCCGCCGGGGCATTACCGGGTTCAACATACATCTCGTAAATCATCGCTTCGTATGATCCCCAATAATAGAGGCTGTTGTCCTGGGTTGCACAGCCCCCCAGTAAAACAGTGATACTAACGAACAACAGCGCAAAAATTTTCACTCAGACACTCCTTATTGTTCGATCTTCCAGGTACCGTTCTGCATATCGGTAACCAGATTATTCACCGCTTCCATAATGGCAAAATTCAGCACTTTACCATTCAGCGTTGCGTCATAGCCCGCCGCGCCACCAAAACCGATGACTTCACGGTTTGACAGCTCATATTCACCAGCACCCTGAGTTGAGTAGACGATCTGTGAGGTAACAACATCGACAATATTCAGTGAAACTTTCGCGTAAGCCGTCTGGGTTTTACCTTTGCCGAGGATACCAAACAGCTGCTTATCGCCGGTGACTTTGCGGCCAAACTCTGTGACATCCCCGGTAACAACATAACGTGCCCCCTGAATTTTCTGCTTCACGCCACTCAGGCCCGCCTCTTGTTTGAGATCAGCCATACTCTGGCGATCAACAACATTAAAACGGTTGGTTTGTTGCAGATGTGTTTTGAGGATAGTTTGTGCCTGATTACCCAGCCGGTTGTTGTCGGCTGAGAACATCCCCTGCAGGTAGTTAGAACGGTTATCAAAATTACCCACCACCAGTGTGGTGCGCGGCCCCTGATAAGTTGCGCGATAGGTTTCGACTTTCTGTGGCTCAATTTGTCGGTGACTCTCTGTAGCACAGCCGGTTACTAAAACGGCGCTGAAGAGAACAACCGCTGATTTTGCAGCCAGTCCTTTGTGTTTAATAAACATACAATAAATCCTTTTTTAAATTCATCTGCAGCAGGCAGCGAAGTGTGCTTCAGATCGGATAAAGACTTAGGTTAATTGTCCTCCCTCAAAACCAAAAAAAACAGCCCGGAGGCTGTTTTTTATTCGAGTAGCAGTTCAGTAAGAGAGGATTATTTACCCATCTTCTTACGAATCTGCTGAATAGTACGCAGTTGTGCTGCAGCTTCGGCCAGTTGAGCAGTCGCACGGGAGTAATCCAGTTCGCTGCTCTTATCAGCCATCACATGTTCAGCATGCTTCTTCGCTTCCTCTGCGGCCGCTTCGTTGATATCACCCGCACGCAGTGCAACGTCCGCTAGGACAGAGACCTTGTGTGGCTGAACTTCAATGAAGCCACCGGAAACGTAGAAAATCTCCTGCTCACCACCCTGTTTCTTTAGCTCTACAGGACCTGGTTTCAGTTCCGACAGAAGCGGAGCGTGACCCGGGTAAATACCCAGATCACCCAGGCTACCTGTCACTGAAACGAACTCGATAAGACCAGAGAAGATCTCTTCTTCAGCACTTACGATGTCACAATGAACAGTCATAGCCATGTTGTTATCCTTTTTAAAAGGTTAACTAAGCGCACTTACATGCTCTTAGCTTTTTCAACCACTTCGTCGATACCGCCAACCATGTAGAACGCTTGCTCAGGCAGATCATCATAATCACCGGCCAGGATACCCTTAAAGCCTGCGATAGTGTCTTTCAGAGAAACGTACTTACCTGGAGAACCGGTAAATACTTCAGCTACGAAGAACGGCTGAGACAGGAATCGCTGAATCTTACGAGCACGGGTTACTACCAGCTTATCTTCTTCAGACAGCTCGTCCATACCCAGAATCGCGATGATGTCTTTCAGCTCTTTATAGCGCTGCAGTACACCCTGCACCTGACGGGCAGTGTCGTAGTGATCCTGACCAATAACCAGTGGATCCAGCTGACGAGAGGTGGAGTCCAGCGGATCTACCGCAGGGTAGATACCCAGCTCGGCAATCTGACGAGACAGTACGACTGTCGCATCCAGGTGCGAGAAGGTGGTTGCTGGTGATGGATCGGTCAAGTCATCCGCAGGTACGTATACCGCCTGGATAGACGTGATAGAACCGGTCTTGGTAGAGGTGATACGCTCTTGCAGAACACCCATCTCTTCCGCCAGTGTTGGCTGGTAACCTACCGCTGAAGGCATACGACCCAGCAGTGCAGATACCTCGGTTCCCGCCAGGGTGTAACGGTAGATGTTGTCAACGAACAACAGTACGTCACGACCTTCGTCACGGAACTTCTCAGCCATGGTCAGGCCGGTCAGCGCTACACGCAGACGGTTACCAGGAGGCTCGTTCATCTGACCGTATACCAGAGATACTTTATCCAGTACGTTGGATTCTTTCATCTCGTAGTAGAAGTCGTTACCCTCACGAGTACGCTCACCTACACCCGCAAATACGGAGAAGCCTGAGTGCTCGATCGCGATGTTACGGATCAGTTCCATCATGTTTACGGTTTTACCTACACCGGCACCACCGAACAGACCAACTTTACCACCCTTCGCAAATGGGCATACCAGATCGATTACCTTGATGCCGGTTTCCAGCAGCTCGTTAGAAGCTGCCTGCTCAGCATAGGAAGGTGCAGAACGGTGAATAGGCATACGCTCTTCTTCGCCGATAGGTCCACACTCATCGATTGGGTTACCCAATACATCCATGATGCGACCCAGTGTTGCTGTACCCACAGGCACAGAAACTGGCGCACCAGTATTAACTACTGTCAGACCACGGCTTACACCTTCGGTCTGACCCATAGCGATTGCACGTACCACACCATCACCCAGCTGCTGCTGAACTTCAAGTGTCAGGCCTTTGGCCTCAACAGTCAGTGCATCATAGATCTTCGGTACACTGTCACGTGGAAACTCCACGTCGACAACTGCGCCGATAATCTGAACAATACGTCCGCTACTCATGTTCGGATCCTCTTAACATTTAAACCTGTTAACTGCCTTATACAGCAGCAGCACCACTTACGATCTCAGAGATTTCCTGAGTAATCGCAGCCTGACGAGCTTTGTTGTAAACCATTTGGAGCTCATCGATAAGATCGCCGGCGTTGTCTGTTGCGTTCTTCATCGCCAGCATTCGTGCTGCCTGTTCACAGGCATTGTTCTCAACCACGGCCTGATAGACCAGGGACTCAATGTAACGAACCAGTAAGCCGTTCAACAGCTCGCGTGCATCGGGTTCGTAGATATAATCCCAGTGATGGTTAAGACGGTCATCATCGTCTTCTGCTTTCAGCGGAAGAATCTGCTCTACCTGTGGCTTCTGCGTCATGGTATTTACGAAATCGTTAGATACCACATACAGCATATCCAGCTTGCCTTCATCGTAAGCATCCAGCATCACCTTAACGGTACCGATCAGCTCAGCTGCTTCAGGCTTATCGCCCAGACCAGATTTTGCTGCGGTTACATTACCGCCAAATGTTTTAAAGAAGCTTACAGACTTAGAGCCCAGAGCACAGATATCGATCTCGATATTTGAGTCTTTAAACTCTTTCATCTTGGCAAGTGCTGCCTTGAACGCATTAATGTTCAAGCCACCGCAGAGACCACGGTCGGTTGCGACAACAATGAAACCGACACGCTTTACTTCGCGCTGTTGCAGATACAGATGCTTATATTCAGGGTTGGATTTCGCCAGGTGCTGAATCACGCCACGGATAATCCGGGCGTAAGGACGGCTTTCCTGCATACGATCCTGAGCTTTACGCATTTTAGATGCAGCCACCATTTCCATAGCGCTGGTAATCTTACGTGTGCCCTGAATACTGGCTATCTGCGTCTTTATCTCTTTTCCGGCTGCCATAGTTCCACCTATTAAACCTTTACTTAGTTCAGGTCTGCATAATCACTTATGCAGACCCCCACTCAAATGAGCTGTTACCAAGTTTGGGTAGATTTGAACTTTTCGATACCAGCCTTGAACTGAGACGCGATCTCGTCATTGTAGTCGCCACTTTCATTGATCTTAGCCATTACATCAGCGTACTCGCTGTTGAAGTAAGAGATCAGGGCTGCTTCAAAATCAAGGATCTTGTTCAGGTCGATATCGTTCAGGAAGCCTTCGTTAGCAGCGTACAGACTCAGACCCATGTCTGCGACAGACATTGGTGAGTACTGCTTCTGCTTCATCAGCTCGGTTACGCGCTGACCATGCTCAAGCTGAGCACGGGTTGCATCGTCCAGGTCAGATGCAAACTGAGCGAATGCCGCCAGTTCACGATACTGAGCCAGAGCCAGACGTACACCACCACCCAGCTTCTTGATGACCTTAGTCTGCGCTGCACCACCTACACGGGATACAGACAGACCAGCGTTGATCGCCGGACGGATACCTGAGTTAAACAGGTCTGCTTCCAGGAAGATCTGACCATCGGTGATGGAGATAACGTTGGTTGGTACGAATGCAGATACGTCACCACCCTGTGTTTCGATTACTGGCAGTGCAGTCAGGGAACCGGTCTGGCCCTTAACTTCGCCGTTAGTAAACTTCTCAACATAGTTTGGGTTAACGCGCGCAGCACGTTCCAGCAGACGTGAGTGAAGATAGAATACGTCACCTGGGTATGCTTCACGGCCCGGTGGGCGGCGCAGCAGCAGGGAGATCTGACGATAAGCCCAGGCCTGTTTAGTCAGGTCATCGTATACGATCAGAGCGTCTTCACCGCGGTCACGGTAGTATTCACCCATAGAACAACCAGCATAAGGCGCCAGGAACTGCATCGCTGCAGGATCGGCGGCACCGGCTGCGACAACGATGGTGTGTTCCATCGCGCCATGCTCTTCCAGCTTACGTACAACGTTTGCGATAGTGGACTGTTTCTGTCCAACCGCTACGTAGACACACTTAACACCGGTACCTTTCTGGTTGATGATAGCGTCAATCGCGATCGCAGTCTTACCGATCTGACGGTCACCGATAATCAGCTCACGCTGACCACGGCCGATTGGCACCATCGCATCAATAGATTTCAGACCAGTCTGTACTGGCTGATCAACTGATTGACGCTCGATTACACCGGGTGCAACCTTTTCGACAGGGTCAGTCAGTTTAGTTTCAATAGGGCCTTTACCGTCGATCGGGTTACCCAGGGCGTCTACTACACGACCCTGCAGTTCCGGACCAACAGGTACTTCCAGGATGCGGCCGGTACAACGCGCGGTCATACCTTCTACCAGACCCTGATAGTCACCCAGTACTACAGCACCTACAGAGTCACGCTCAAGGTTGAGCGCCATACCGTAGATACCGCCAGGGAATTCGATCATCTCCCCGTACATTACGTCAGCCAGGCCGTGAATCAGGATGATACCGTCAGAAACGCTGACGATAGTACCTTCATTACGGGCTTCAGAAGAGACATCAAGTTTCTCGATGCGGCTCTTAAGAATCTCGCTGATCTCAGATGGATTCAGTTGCTGCATGTTTAATCCTCACACTCAGGAGTTCATTGCTTCGGCTAGCTTAGCCAGTCGAGCACGAATAGAGCCGTCGATAACCATATCGTCGGTTCGAACGATCACACCACCGATAATGGACTTGTCCACCTCGGTAGTCAGACTCACTTCGCGGCCCAGCTTGGAGCTCAGTGCCTGAGTTAATTTTTGTTGCTGCTGCTCGCCCAGATCAAAGGCAGTTGTCACACTTACCTCAACAGAATGCTGCTGATTGGCTTTCAACTGTTCAAACTGCGCAGAGATCTCTGGTAACAAAGCCAGACGCTGATTTTCGGCCAGTAAAGAGATAAAGTTCTTTGCCGACGGATCTGCCATCTGTTCTTCACAGACGGTAATCATTGCATCAGCTTTCTGCTCGCTGGTCAGTCCGGGATTACCCAGAACCAGTTTCATCGTCTCATGCTGCGCCACTGCAGTTGCAGTAGTCAGCATATCAGACCACTGGTCCAGGTTTCCCTTTGCCACAGCGTGCTCGAAAGCGGCTTTGGTATAAGGTCGAGCGACTGTATTGAGTTCAGCCATCGTAAACCTCGCTTAAAGCTCAGCAGCTAGTTTTTCAACAAGCTGAGCGTGCGCGTTAGCGTCAACAGACGCTTCAAGAATTTTCTCAGCACCGGCTACTACAAGAGCAGCAACTTCAGCGCGCAGAACTTCTTTGGCACGGTTTGCTTCCTGATCGATTTCAGCCTGAGCAGCCGTTACAAGGCGGGTAGCCTCTTCACGTGCTTTCTCTTTTGCTTCATCAACGATCTGGTTAGCTCGCTTATTAGCCTGTTCAATGATGGCGGCTGCTTCTTCCTTGCTCTTACGCATATCGGCCATGGCTTTTTCCTGAGCCAGTTCCAAGTCGCGTTGAGCACGGTCTGCAGCGTCCAGACCTTCTGCAATTTTCTTCTTACGTTCTGCCAGCGCACCAGTAATTGGTGGCCAGACATATTTCATACAAAATACAACGAAGAAGGCAAATGCAATGATCTGACCAAAGATGGTTAGATTGATATTCACGCCATTACCTCTCGCGGTTGTCTTAAAAAGTAGTTACCCATAAAGGGACGTATGTAGCTCTACTTATGCAACAGCGAACAGTACGTACAGACCCAGACCAACACCGATCATAGGTACGGCGTCAACCAGACCCATTACGATGAAGAATTGAGTACGTAGCAGTGGGATCAGCTCAGGCTGACGTGCAGCACCTTCAAGGAACTTACCACCCAGGATGCCGATACCTACAGCGGCGCCTACAGCACCCAGACCCATCATCAGTGCACCAGCGATGTACAGCAATGCCATTTCCATCAGTTTTTCTCCGATATTTAATTGCTAAAGTTTAAGTTTAAAAAGAAATCGTTTAATTATTCAGTTATTACAACTACTTAGTGGTCTTCATGCGCCATGGCCAGATAGACAATCGTCAGAACCATGAAGATGAACGCCTGCAGCGTAATTACCAGAATGTGGAAGATCGCCCATGGCACTGACAACAGCCATTGCGCCCAGAACGGCAGCAGAGCGATCAGGATAAAGATCATCTCACCTGCATACATGTTACCGAACAGTCGCAGCGCCAGTGATACCGGCTTCGCCAGCAGGCCTACGATCTCCAGGAACAAGTTGAATGGCAGCATCCATTTACCCAGCGGCTGGAATGCCAGCTCACCCAGGAAACCCCCAATACCTTTCATTTTGATGCTGTAGTACAGAATCAGACCAAACACCGCAATCGCCATCCCCAGGGTTGCGTTGATATCGGTAGTCGGTACGACCTTCATATAGACGTGATGTGGATCAGCTCCGAACGCTTCACCGATCTTCTGAGTCAGGAACGGAATCCAGTCAACTGGCACCAGGTCCATAGTGTTCATCAGGAAGACCCAGACAAAAATGGTCAGTGCCAGCGGGGCAATCAACGCATTTTTGTAGTGGAAGATACTGCTAACGTTATCCTCGATAAACTCGATGATCACTTCAACAAAGTTTTGAGTGCTGCCTGGCACACCGGAAGTTACTGATTTAGCAACTTTGCGGAACATCCAGATAAAAAACAGGCCCAAACCTACAGACCACAGCATGGTATCAACGTGAATTGCCCAAAATCCCATCGCAGCAGCATCTTCAGCGGTATGGGCAAAACCCAGTCCGTGTTCAGGATGCACACCAAACGTCCAGTTCGTCAGGTGGTGGGATATGTAGGCTGAGGAAGTCATTTCGCTAGCCATTACTATCTCTCTCATTCAAAGTTTTAAGAAACTGTTATTCAGCCTCAGCTGGGCAATAAAGCCGGTCAGCTGAAGCCATATATAAGTGCCAAATAGGGAAAATGGATTCAGAGGTTGAATCAGGATAAACACCGCAATAAAGAGTGCGATGGATAAGCCCATTTTCCATATTTCACTCGTATACAGCTGCCGGATAACAGCGCCAGGAGTACTTTTTGTCTGTTGCACAACCAGTGCACGATAGACAAACACATAGCTGGGCAGCAAAAATATCAGACCACCACAGAGGGATGACCAGGCCGCACTCAGGCTATGCAGAAGTAAAACTCCCGCAATTATTACTAAACTAACTACTTGAATCAGGAAGACTTTCCTAAACTGCTGCAAGGCGATACGAGTATGAACGCCAGGTTTCCGGTGCCCTTTTCTCATATAAATACAGCCTCAGTTTCCCTTCATCTGTGTAAAAAAACCGTAAACACGTCCTTTCACAGCCAGCGCATTATAGGGGCTTAATGCATCAGCTTCAACACGATTCAGGCCGATTTGCACTTTTGTATTAGACCTGCAGAGTAGAAGAACTAAGTAAATACCCTAGTAGCGGTATCTGCAGCGATCTTACGCTGCAGAAAAACCTTAATTATTGCAGGGCTTTAAGGATCGCTTCAAATTTTTCGCGGTTTTCATAAGCGATGGTAATTTTCCCCTTACCGGCGGCATTTTCGCTGATGGATACTTTGCTGTTCAGCCTGCTGGAAAGCGAATCTGACAGATCTTTAAGCAGTGGATCAGGTTTTTTAGGCTCTTTAGCGGGCTCATTTTTTTTCTGCTGCAGCTTGCGCACCAGGTCTTCTGTCTGCCGCACAGACATATTTTTACCCACCACCTCTTTGGCAGCGATAATCTGATCCGGGCCATCCATACCTAGCAATGCCCGGGCATGACCCATCTCAAGATCACCGTATTCGAGCATCTTTTTCACCTCATCGGTGAGATGCATCAGACGCAGCAGATTGGTCACCGAAGAGCGGGATTTACCCACCGCATCAGCAACCTCCTGCTGGGTCAGTTCAAACTCGATTTTCAGGCGATCCAGGGCGATCGCTTCCTCCATCGGGTTGAGGTTTTCCCGCTGAATATTCTCGATCAGCGCCATCGCAATTGCCGCTTCATCGGGCACATCACGAATTACGGTAGGAATATCCTCAAGCCCTGCCATCTGACTGGCCCGCCAGCGACGTTCGCCGGCAATAATCTCATACAGATTTTCACCCACCGGGCGGACCACGATGGGCTGCATCACCCCCTGAGCTCTGATAGAGTTTGCCAGCTCTTCCAGTGCCTGAGGTTCAAGATCCCGACGGGGCTGGTATTTACCCCGCTGAATCTGATCAATCGGCATCAGCCGATAGCCATCGCCACCTTCCGACTTCGCATCGGTTACAGCGTCCTCAGCAAATTTAGTACTGGTTGATAACAGTGCATCCAGCCCCCGCCCTAAACCACGCTTTTTAACCGCCATCGATCAGCCTTCCTGTTTGTCTGCCTGTTTATCATTCTGAGCCGATCTGCGAATCAGCTCCCCCGCCAACGCCAGATAGGCCACCGAACCCCGGGAATTTTTATCATACATCAGTGCCGGTAGCCCATGACTGGGGGCTTCCGCCAGACGTACGTTGCGCGGAATCACGGTGCGATACACCTGATCGCCAAAATATTCCACCAGATGGTCAGAGACATCTTTGGTCAGGCTCATACGGGGATCGAACATGGTGCGCAAAATCCCTTCAATCTTCAGTTCAGGATTGAGCCGCTTATTGATTTTATTGATCGTTCCCACCAGTGCACTGATCCCCTCCAGCGCATAATACTCACACTGCATCGGGATGATGACACCGCTGGAAGCGGCCAGCGCGTTAACCGTCAGCAGGTTCAGCGAGGGGGGATTATCGATCAGTACAAAGTCATACTGATCCTGGACTTTCTCCAGCGCCATTTTCATCCGGAATTCGCGCCGCGGTAGCTGCAGAAGCTCAACTTCAGCGGCGGTCAGATCGCCGTTAGCACCGACGATATCATAGCCCGCGGGAGCATTTCTGATAATCGACTCTTCCAGGGTTGCTTCACCAATCAGCACTTCATAAACGGAGTTTTTCAGGTTGTGCTTATCCACGCCGCTGCCCATGGTGGCGTTGCCCTGAGGGTCCATATCAATCATCAGCACACGCTTCCTGGTGACTGCCAGTGAAGCTGCCAGATTCACGCAGGTTGTGGTTTTACCCACGCCACCTTTCTGGTTGGTGATGGTTAATATTTTGGTCACGTTGAAGTTCTCCCTAACATCAGCAGATGCCGCTCGCCATCGGTGCCCGGTACGGTTAGCCGGATACTCTGACGCAGATTAATCGACTCGGGTAATAACTCAATCTCCTCTTCAGGATACATTCCTTTCATTGCAAGAAAAACACCCGTGTCAGAGCACAGATGTGAAGTCCAGTGAATCATATCCTGTAATGAGGCAAATGCCCTTGATATAACCCCATCAAAAAGGGTATCCGGATGATATTTTTCCACCCGCTCATGGATTACTGCAACATTGTCCAGTCTCAGCTCGGCTTTAGCCTGAAACTGGAAACGGCTTTTTTTAATATTGCTATCCAGCAGAGTGATCGGCAGATCCGGACGGCAGATCGCCAGGGGAATACCCGGCAATCCCGGGCCACTACCGACATCAATAAGACGCTCAACATCGATATAGGGCAGCACGCTGAGACTATCGATAAGATGCCGGCTGATCATCTCTTCGGGAGAGCGGACCGCCGTCAGGTTGAATGCTTTATTCCATTTGATCAGCAGTGCATGATATTGCAATAGCTGCTCATACTGCGCATCGCTCAGTTGAAGGCCGATCTGATGACACTGTTGTTCCAGTAAGTTTCGATACTGCTGCATCAAGCCTGAGCCTTTTTATTGGTCATCTGTTTCTTTTTCAGGTGGATCAACAACAGCGAGATCGCCGCCGGTGTCATGCCCTGAATCCGGGCTGCCTGGGCGATACTTTCAGGTCGGACCTGCTCCAGCTTGGCGGTCAGTTCATTGGACAGACCACCCACCGAGGCGTAATCGAAGTCAACCGGCAGCAGCGTATCTTCCTGGCGGCGAACCTTATCGATATCCTCTTTCTGACGATCAATATATCCGGCATATTTGATCTGAATCTCGACCTGTTCCGCTACCTGGGGATCGCTCACGGGCTCCCCTTTCAGCCCGGCAACCGCGGCGTAATTCAGTTCTGGCCGCTTAACCAGATCCTGCAGATTATATTCCCGGCTAATCGGTTGCTGCAGTTGCCCGTTGAGCAGCTCCGCTTCAGCGCTACCCGGTTGAATCCAGGTCTCTTTGAGGCGCTGATTCTCAAGTTCAATCGCTTCGCGCTTATCGCAGAAACGCTGCCAGCGTTCATCACTCACCAGGCCCAGTTCACGGCCCTTCTCTGTGAGACGCAGATCGGCATTGTCTTCCCGCAGAATCAGGCGATATTCGGCCCGGCTGGTAAACATACGATAAGGCTCTGAGGTGCCCATGGTGATCAGATCATCCACCAGAACTCCCAGATAGGCTTCATCCCGACGGGGATACCATTGCTCCTTCTCCTGTGCCCGCAAGGCGGCGTTAACCCCCGCCAGCAATCCCTGGGCACCGGCCTCTTCATAACCGGTAGTGCCATTGATCTGACCAGCAAAGTAAAGACCGTTGATCAGTTTCGTTTCCAGCGTATGTTTCAGATCCTGCGGATTGAAATAATCGTATTCAATCGCATACCCTGGACGGGTAATAAAAGCGTTTTCAAAGCCTTTGATAGAGCGAACCGCTGCCAGTTGAATATCAAAGGGCAGACTGGTGGAGATACCATTCGGATACAGTTCATGGGTGGTCAGACCCTCCGGCTCAACAAATACCTGATGACTGGTTTTGTCGGCGAAACGGACGATCTTATCCTCCACTGATGGACAGTAGCGCGGACCGACGCCGTCGATAACTCCGGTATACATCGGTGAACGATCCAGTCCGGAACGCAGAATATCATGGGTACGTTCATTGGTATGGGTAATATAACAACTGATCTGACGGGGGTGATCTGCCAGAGAACCCATAAACGACATCACAGGAGTCGGAGTATCACCCGGCTGTTCCTGCATCACACTGAAATCGACACTGCGGGCATCAATGCGCGGTGGTGTGCCGGTTTTCAACCGGTCAACCCGTAATGGCAGCTCCCGTAACCGGTCAGCCAGCGCGATTGAGGGAGGATCACCTGCACGTCCGCCTGAGTAATTATCCAGACCAATATGGATCTTACCACCGAGGAAAGTACCGACAGTAAGCACAATATTATTGGCAAAGAAACGCAGACCCGCCTGTGTTACCACCCCTTTGACCGACTCGCCTTCCACAATCAGATCATCCGCTGCCTGCTGGAACAGTTGTAGATTTGGCTGATTTTCCAGAATTTCACGAATCGCCGCTTTATAGAGAATACGATCTGCCTGCGCGCGGGTGGCACGTACTGCCGGACCTTTACGGGAGTTGAGGGTACGGAACTGAATCCCCCCCTTATCGGTGGCAATCGCCATCGCTCCACCTAACGCATCGATCTCTTTAACCAGATGACTTTTACCGATACCACCAATCGCCGGATTACAGGACATCTGGCCCAGGGTTTCAATGTTATGGGTTAACAGCAGGGTTTTAACGCCTGTCCGGGCTGCAGCTAATGCAGCTTCAGTACCGGCATGGCCACCACCAATTACAATCACATCAAAGTGGTCAGGATAGTCCACTCACTTAACCTCATTATCTAATTGAAGAGAGCCCGGGTTGTTATGCCTGAAGGCAGTGGCTCAGAAAAAGGCGCTAAGTATAAACCTAAGGGGTCAATATAGAAATGGTTAAACTTTGTACACCTTTTAATCGGTTACTTTTTTTTAATCTTTTATATATAAGTTAAATATGTTCTTAAGATATGTTCTTTATTTTTACTTCTATTAATGAGGCAGCGTTTTTCAGTTGATAACCAATTTTATTACTTATTTATCAATAGATTAATGATCATATAACCCTGTTGTATAGCTGCGTTTAACCTCTGAACAGGGTGTCACAGAGCTGTGTATAACCAGGCTGTTTATGCACAGACACTATTATGCACAGTTTTGCTAAGCGGTTGTTCCCATACAGTTATACAGTTTATACACAGGAATTAGTGGATAAATTCTGTTGCCAGGCAGGTTTATCCAGAACATCTCTGCTGTAAAGAATGGTGTGGCGACGGCTGATCTATCGTTTGGATAACCGATCTGAAGCGAATCAGCCTGATGTTGGCCATATTAGTGATTCTATACAGGGGCTATCAGTTGTTTCACCTGCCCGGAGCAACAATGTTTTACCGATGAGCGAATGATGACTCAGTTGCTAAATTTTCAAGTGGCATAAGATAAGCACCGGCTCTGCACAGTTTATACGCTGTTAATTCAAAGCTTATCCACAGAAAAGTGTTGATAAATTTTATTCCTCTTGAAGATGGTTAATGTAAGAGTATGAAAAATATAACTATTTTCTAATGTGTGGATTTTTAATAACTGTTTATAACTTTTGCTGGCGTGTTGTATACAGCGCGCAGTAGCGTTGGGGATAAATCGGGCTGGGTGATGCTGGAGAGGAAACGGCAGGTTTAGATGAGAAAATCAGGGGGTGATCAGAGATCAACCCCGTTTTGGTTCAGCCATTGCTTTAGTTGTCCCAGAGGTAGAGCGCCACTGATTCGGGCACTCTCTCTGCCCTGCTTAAACAGAATCAGGGTGGGAATGGAACGGATCTGTAGTTGTGCGGCAATGGTCTGCTCAGCTTCAGTGTCGAGCTTGGCCAGTCTTAGTTTCGGTTCAAACAGCCCGGCAGCCTGTTCAAATACCGGAGCAAACTGCTTGCAGGGGCCGCACCAGCTGGCCCAGCAATCAACCAGAACCGGAATATCATTACGGGTCACCATGTTCTGGTAGTTTGCTGCTGTCAGATCTACTGGTTTGCCCTGAAACAGTGGCTGTTTGCATTTACCACATTTCGGGCCGTCCTGAAGACGCTCTGCAGGCACTTTGTTGAGGGTCGAACAACCCGGGCAGCTGATATTCAGGGCCATTGATACCACCTTTGCTATATCTGTCAGTGATGAATTATAAACAGGAAAATTGTACCACGTAGTGGGGATACCGGGCACTTTCAAATACTTCTAGGCTAAAGATCAACGCAATCAATGGTAATGGTGATACATCATGAAAATAATAAAGATCAGTTTAGTCGCAGGCCTGGCGTTAAGTTTTTCAGGGTTTGCGGCGGCAGAGTCACAGACTCTCAACGTTTATAACTGGTGGGATTACATAAAGCCGGAGGTTATTAAAAACTTTGAAGCTGACACCGGGATCAAAGTTAACTATGACGTTTATGATTCCAATGAAGTACTTGAAGCGAAACTGATGGCAGGCAACTCAGGATATGATCTGGTTGTACCCTCCGGCTCATTCCTTGAGCGCCAGGCTAAAGCAGGTATTTATCAGGAATTAGACCGATCAAAACTTCCTAACTATCGCAACCTTGATCCAGCGCTACTTAAAAATGCAGAGATGAATGATCCGGGTAACCGTTTTGGTATCCCCTATGCCTGGGGGACAATTGGACTGGGTTACAACGAAGATATGCTCAGGCAGCGTTTAGGAGACCGTCCATTTAATACTCTCGATCTGATTTTTGATCAGCAGATATCTTCGAAACTGAAAGATTGCGGTATCGCTTTACTGGATTCACCCTCAGAAATAATGGCGATTACTTTAAATTATCTGGGACTTGATCCCAATAGTGAAGACAGAGCAGACCTGAGTAAAGCGACTGATCTGTTCAAGAAAGTGCGCGGGAATATAAAGTACTTTAACTCGGGGAACCTTGTTAAGGATCTGGTCAATGGTGATGTATGTGTGACGATTGGCTATAACGGTGACCTTCTCCGTGCCCAGAAACGAGCAGATGAGGCGGGTATGAAATCAACCCTTAAATATGCCATCCCAAAAGAGGGCACTATTGCATGGTTTGACCTGGTAGCGATACCTGCTGATAGCACTAACAGCGACGCGGCCCATCAATTTATTAACTACCTTCTGAAACCTGAAAATGCTGCGGATATATCGAACTTCGTCATGTATGCCGTGCCGAACACCAAGGTTGGGCCATTTCTGGATGAGGCAATACGCACCAATCAGGGGATCTATCCTGATGAAGAGCTGAAAGCGAATCTCTTCTCACAAAAAGCGCATACAGCAAAATTTGATCGCAGGTTAACCAGTGCCTGGACATCGATTAAAACAGGACGATGAAGACCTGTTTCTGAATGCTGTCAGTCTGTAGTCAGGTTTGGCTGCAGGCTTTGAATAACAACGATTAGTGAGACACAGAATGAGAAAAGTAACCGTCGCAGCGACTCAGATGTCCTGCACATGGGATATTCAGAGCAACGTGGCCAAAGCGGAACAACTGGTCAGGCAGGCTGTTCAGCAAGGTGCGCAGATTGTGTTGTTACAGGAACTATTTGAAACCCCCTATTTCTGTGCTGAGCAGCATAGTTGTCACAATGAGCTGGCAAAAACCGTCGAAGAAAGCGGGCTGATAGCGCACTTTTCTGAGCTGGCTAAAGCGTTAGAGGTGGTGTTACCACTGTCTTTTTTCGAACGCGCGGGAAATACCCGTTTTAACTCTCTGGTGGTTATCGATGCCGATGGATCAGTGAGTGATACCTATCGGAAAATGCATATTCCACAAAACCCGGGTTATGAAGAGAAATACTATTTCAGTCCCGGGGATACCGGGTTTATGGTTCATGATACCCGCTATGGCAGGATTGGAGTGGGTATCTGCTGGGATCAATGGTTTCCTGAGGCCGCGCGTATTATGGCTCTTAAGGGAGCCGAGATGATTTTTTATCCCACAGCGATAGGCAGTGAACCATCCGATCCGGATCATAACAGCGCCGATCACTGGCGGAATGTGATGAAAGGGCATGCCGCCGCAAATATCCTGCCGGTTATCGCATCCAACCGAACAGGTCAGGAGACTGAGGGTAACACACCGATAAAATTCTATGGCTCATCGTTCATCGCCGATCAGACAGGCGAACTGGTTGCTGATGGTGATAGTGACAGCGAAACGGTTCTGTTATCCAGTTTCGATCTGGATCAGATAGCAAAACAGAGAGACGGCTGGGGGCTATTCAGAGACCGCAGACCTGAACACTATAAAGAAATACTATCTTTTGCTCACTTTTAACAACATCCGGGCCGTTAATATGGCCCGTTTTTATCTTTATCGGAACCCTATACTATTAAGGAGAAGCCTATAAACTCAGGAAACCCAATGCATACACCGCTGATCAGTAATAAGGAGATAAAAGAGGTTTTTGATCTCAGTGCTAAGGCGGTGGCGGCCATCGGTACAGATGAGTTCCCGGGTTTACTCTGCCAAATCTGTGAATACCTCTCGGCATATGACACTGTCATGGGTTATGCCTTTATTCCTGGTGAACTGCCCCGCCCCCTGTTTAATGATTTCCATAAAAGAGAGATAGAGAACTGCTGGATTCCTTACTTTGAGGGGGCTTATCTACTCGATCCTTTTTACGAGCTGTCTAAACAACGTGTGGAAGATGGTTTTTATCATCTCAGAGATATCGCGCCCGATGACTTCTTTGAAAGCGACTATTTTAAAAACTTTTATGTCCCTACCCGGCTACGGGATGAAACCTCTCTGATTGTGAATATCAATGAGAGCGTTCAGATCCATCTGTCCCTGGGGCTAAGAGATAACCGATCAGCTCTGACAACCGATGACCTGCATCGCTTAGACCTGGTTGAATCACTGTTTATATCACTGATCCGAAGTCACTGGCCGGAGATCAGATCGGATCTGTCTCAGGATACCGGACGGGTTGGAGCCCATCTGGAAAAGGCGTTTCAGTTATTTGGCTCCTCATGCCTGAGTGACCGGGAATGCGAAATTGTCAGGTGTATTCTTCGCGGACACTCCAGTAAATCGATTGCCCGGTTACTGGAGATCAGCCCGGAAACCGTTAAGGTTTATCGCAAACGTATCCACCAGAAACTTGAGATCACCTCCCATGGAGAACTCTTCTCCATCTTTCTGGAGTGTCTTAAAAATGTGCCTGTCGGCTCGATGGAAGACCCTATCAAATATCGCTGAGCCGATTATTTACCGATACAGAATGAGCTGAAGATCCGTCCCAGCAGATCATCGGAACTGAATTCACCGGTGATCTCACTCAGATGTTGCTGTGCCTGACGCAGGTCTTCGGCCAGCAGTTCTCCGGCGCCGCCGTAGATCAGCTGTTCCTGGCCAGTGAGGAGTAAACTTTCCGCCCGGTTCAGGGCATCGATATGGCGACGCCGGGCAAGAAAACCACCCTCGGTGGTATTGGCATAGCCCATACAGTCTTTCAGATGCTGGCGCAGGTTATCCACACCGATATCCGCTTTGGCCGAGAGAGAGATCAGGGTATGGCCATCATGCTCACCAATAACCGGCTGTTCCGAGGTCAGATCGCATTTATTACGGATCACCGTGATCTTACTTCTGTCTTCAAGCCGGCTGACAAACTCAGGCCAGATCTGTTCCGGGTCATCGGTGGCGGTTGTTGTACCATCCACCATCAGCAGCACCCGGTCGGCTTTCTGAATCTCATCCCAGGCGCGGCTGATACCGATCCGCTCAACCTCATCGGGGGCATCCCGAAGCCCTGCTGTATCGATAATATGCAGTGGCATACCATCGATATGGATATGCTCGCGCAGCACATCCCTTGTAGTACCGGCGATATCGGTAACAATCGCCGACTCTTTACCTGCCAGCGCATTCAGCAGGCTGGATTTCCCCGCATTGGGTCTTCCGGCGATCACCACACTCATCCCCTCACGGATGATACTGCCCTGCCGTGCTTCCTGTTTAACTTCTGCCAGTTTATCAATAATGCGCTGCAGATCACCGGCGACCTTGCCATCGGCGAGAAAATCGATCTCCTCTTCCGGAAAGTCGATAGCGGCTTCGACATAGATGCGCAGTTGGGTCAGCGTTTCAACCAACTGATGTACCCGCTCGGAGAATGCTCCCTGCAAAGATTTCAGGGCGCAGCGGGCAGCCTGTTCAGAACTGGAATCGATCAGATCGGCGATCGCTTCAGCCTGCGTCAGATCCAGTTTATCGTTGAGAAAGGCGCGCTCGGAAAATTCACCGGGATTGGCCAGTCGCGCACCGCACTCCACCACCCGGCGCAGGATAAAGTCCATGATAATCGGACCGCCATGGCCCTGAAGCTCAAGCACATCTTCGCCGGTAAAGGAGTTCGGCCCGGGAAAATAGAGTGCTAATCCCTGATCCAGCTGATTATTATCGGCGTCAAAGAATGGCCCGTAATGGGCATAGCGAGGCTTAGGCACAAAGCCCACCACCTGCTGGGCAATCGTTGCAGCCAGCTTTCCTGAAACCCGGACAATACCCACGCCTCCGCGTCCTGGCGGCGTTGCTTGTGCGGCGATGGTGTCCTGGTTAATCAGCGTCATTGAAGCCTCGGAAACTTTTTTAAGCGCTTTGATATAAGAGCTTTGATATAAGCGCTTTATTATATACTTTGAGAAGATGGGATTTTATCACAACTCAGACGCAGCTTCGCTTAAGTAGCCAGAACGGCACTGCGTGCTCGCTAATCGTTAGAAAAAGCCTGCAATCGTGCTATTGCCTAAAACGTTGAGAGGCTCTTAAGCTTTTTCTAGCAAGCGACGTAGTCGCGTCTAACCACTAGCAGGAAACGGAGTTTCCGTTCTGGCTACTTAAGCGAAGCGAAAAAAAGGCCTCATCAGAGGCCTTTTTTCTAAGTTAGTGAAGGCTTACTTACTGCCTTCAGCTTCTATCTGCTTGTTGATTATATACTGCTGTGTAATCGACAGAATGTTGTTCACCAGCCAGTACAGTACCAGACCAGCCGGGAACCAGAGGAAGAAGAAGGTGAAGACGATTGGCAGCATCTTCATAATCTTCGCCTGCATCGGATCGGGAGGGGTCGGGTTCAGCAACTGCTGAATAAACATGGTCGCACCCATCAGGATGGGCAGCATGAAGTAGGGGTCCATCACCGACAGGTCATTGATCCACAGTGCAAAGGGTGCATGACGCAGTTCAACCGACTCCATCAGCGTCCAGTACAGAGCGATGAATATTGGCATCTGCGCAACAATAGGCAGACAGCCTCCCAGTGGGTTGATCTTCTCTTTCTTGTACAGCTCCATCATTGCCTGAGACATCTTCTGACGGTCATCGCCATACAGCTCTTTCAGACGGGTCATCTCGGGGCCAAATTTACGCATCTTAGCCATCGATTTGAATGCTTTCGCATTTACCTGGAACAGCAGGGCTTTAACGATGATGGTAATAAAGATGATAGAGACACCCCAGTTACCCACAAAGCTGTGAATCGTTTTCAGCAACCAGGACAACGGTGTGGCGATGAACCAGAGAATGCCGTAATCAACCGTCAGCTCCAGATTCGGTGCCGCCTGTTCCAGCAGATCGGTCTCTTTTGGTCCGGCGTAGAAACCTGCACTAACGGTTTTTGTTTCACCAGGTGCAACAGAAAACTCAGGTGCGACAAAACCGGCAATATAGTTACCGTTGCTTACCCGGCTGCTATAGTTATTTTCCTGATCCTGCGCTGGGATCCAGGCACTGAGGAAATAGTGTTGGGACATAGCAACCCAACCACCCAAGCTGGTTTTCTTAACGTTGGCTTCATCCAGCTTTTTGAAGGAAAATTTGTCGTAGTGCTCATCCGCGGTAGAGAACACTGCACCCAGAAATGCCTGCATCCCCATACTGGTGGTTTGCGAAGGGTCTTTTGAACCGTCACGCTTGATCTGACCAAACAGCTTAGCCTGCCATACTTCAGCAGAACCGTTGTTGATCAGGAAATCCTGTTCAATCTTGTAGCTGCCTTTGGTAAAGACGAAACGTTTGGTGACTACAACGCCGTCATCACCGGTATGCACCAGATCAACGGTCAGTTTGTCGCCTTCCAACTGATAGCTGTTTTTGGCTGTGGTGTATTGCGGCCGACCCTCTTTCTTAGCGTCGAGACCATCTTTACCGATCAGACCACTCTGAGATACATAGGTACGATTGCCATTCTGCTCCAGCAACACGAAGGGTTTATCATCGTTCAGCGCTGCTTTGTGCTTTGGCAGCGTCAACTGGATGATATCGCCACCCTTAGTATCGATCAGCAGCTCCAGAACATCGGTCTTAACAGAGATCAGCTGTTGCTGTGCTGTTGTCGCAACGGCCTGAGCTTCCGGCAGATCGTTGTTAGCAGCCACCTCAGTTGTCGTTGGAGGCAGATCACCCGCTTGCGGAGCCGCAGTTTCGTTACTGGACTGATAGGCTGAAACAGACTCGGTCTGGGCAACCGCTACCGGCTGAGCACCGTATTCCTGGTTCCATTGAAGCACCAGCATATAGGAGATAATTGCCAGTGCTGCGATCAATATAATGCGCTGTACATCCATGGTTTCTGGACCATTCAGTTATAAGTTTTAAGTTGATTTGTCAGATTTTGCCTTGGCTCGGCCAATCAGGCGGTTCCAGCTCTTATTAATAAGGGCGTGAACGTTGCTGTTTTCGATATCTCCCAGACCCTGTCTGGCCAGAATAACGATATCGACATTAGGCAGCTTATGCTGATTAAGACGGAAAGACTCGCGAATGATACGCCGAACGCGGTTACGATTAACAGCTAAACGGATATTTTTTTTGGAGAAGACAAAGCCGACACGGGGATGATCGAGATCGTTTGGACGGGCAAGGATCAACAGATGTTTATCTGACACCTTGAGGCTGGCTCGGCTGAATACCTGTTTAAAATCCCCGCCAGTTAAAAGTCTTAACTGGCGGGGATAGCTGAATTCATTCATTCAGAGAGCCTGACAGGCAAAAAATTATGCTGACAGACGCTTACGGCCTTTAGCACGACGACGGTTAATAACAGCACGGCCGTTCTTAGTTGCCATACGTGCACGGAAACCGTGAGTGCGTTTACGCTTCAGGTTACTTGGTTGAAATGTTCTTTTCATTGGTCAGTCCTACTAACATACAGTGTGGTGGTATCAGTAAGGTTGGCTGAATCCCACGGTCAAAAACAGACGCGAAATTGTAGAGAAAAGATATCCGCTTTGCAAACAATTCCTGACATCAATCATAAAAAAGCTGTGACGATCTTTTTCAGACAGATAATAAAGCCGTTTCTGGCCTTTGTAACATTATTCTCAGGCGTTATTTTCAGATATGCACAAT